>NZ_KQ948923.1 GCF_001514215.1 Streptomyces bungoensis | reverse complement strand
GGCCTCCGCGACGGTGGATCCGGGTGGCAGTGCGCGTGTGCGGCTGCGGCTGCGGAACACCGGTGACGTGGTCGACGAGTACCGTTTCGAGCCGGTGGGGCCGGTCGCGCCGTGGACGACGGTCGAGCCTTCGTCGCTCCGTCTCTATCCGGGGACGACGGGTACGGTGGAGTTGACGTTCGCGCCGCCGCGGACGCCGGACGCGACGGCCGGTCCGAATCCGTACGCGGTGCGGATCACGCCGACGGAGCATCCGGAGGCGGTGACGGTTCCCGAGGGGAATCTGACGATCACGCCGTTCACCGAGGTGCGGGCGGAGCTGGTCCCGCCGACGGTGAAGGGGCGGTTCCGGGGGCGGCCCCGCCTGGCGGTCGACAACCTGGGCAACACGAAGCTCACCGCTTCGGTCAGCGGCAGCGACAACGGTGACCAGTTGTCGTACGACGTGCGTCCGAGCAATGTGCAGATCGAGCCGGGCCGGGCGGCGTTCGTGAAGGCGACGCTGAAGCCGCGGCGGATCATCTGGTTCGGGTCGAAGGAGCAGCGGCCGTACACGCTGTCGGTGCTCCG
>NZ_KQ948922.1 GCF_001514215.1 Streptomyces bungoensis | reverse complement strand
CCATGGCCACGCACGAGCACGTTCACCGCAGCCCCGGCCTCCACCTGCCGGCCGTCTTCCACCGGCCGCGGTCCGGCTCCGCCGCCGCACACGTCGGCACGCGCACCGCGCAGGCCTACGCCCTGGCGTCCCTGCGGATCGTGACCGGGTTCGTCTTCCTGTGGGCCTTCCTGGACAAGACGTTCGGGCTGGGCTACGCGACCGCCTCCGGCAGGGGCTGGCTCGACGGCGGGTCGCCGACCAAGGGCTTCCTCGGCTCCGTCGCCGCCGGACCGCTGCAGTCGACGTTCCACTCCTGGGCGGGCGACACCTGGGCGGACTGGCTGTTCATGCTCGGTCTGCTCGGCATCGGCGCGGCCGTCACGGCCGGTGTGGCGCTGCGGCCGGCCGCGGTGGCGGGCACGGTGATGATGGCGCTGATGTGGCTCGCCGAGTGGCCGCCGGCCAAGCACCTGGCGGACGGCTCGCCCAGCATGTCGACGAACCCGTTCGCCGACTACCACGTCGTCTACGCCCTCGCCCTGGTCGCCGTCGCCGCGGCGGGCGCGGGCACCACCTGGGGCCTGGGCCGGCTCTGGGCCCGGCTGCCGGTCGTCCGCGACCACGCCTGGCTGCGCTGA
>NZ_KQ948921.1 GCF_001514215.1 Streptomyces bungoensis | reverse complement strand
AAGCCGCCGGGGGATGGATGCGCCGGGTGCGGTGGCGCTGCGGGATGAGTTGGTGGCGGCCGGTGTGCGGGTGACGGTGGCCGCGTGTGACGTGGCGGACCGTGACGCGCTGGCTGAGCTGTTGGCGGAGCATCCGGTGGATGCGGTGGTGCATGCGGCCGGTGCGGTGGTGAACGTGCCGTTGGAGCGCATGTCCGCCGAGGAGTTGGGTGAGGTGTGGGCGGGCAAGGTGGCCGGTGCGGTGCATCTGGATGCGCTGCTCGGTGAGCGGTCGTTGGACGCGTTCGTGGTGTTCTCCTCCATTGCCGGGGTGTGGGGCAGTGGGGGGCAGGCGGGGTATGCGGCGGCGAACGCTTTCCTGGACGGGTTGGTCCAGGGTCGGCGGGCGCGTGGTGTCGCGGGTACGGCGGTGGCGTGGGGGCCTTGGGCGGAGGTGGGTATGGCCGCGGGGGCGGAAGCCGTCGAGGCGTTGCGGCGGCGGGGTCTGGTGGCGTTGGAGCCGGGGCGTGCGGTGCGTGCGCTGGGCCGGGTGGTGCCGGGGGCGGACGCGGTGGTCGTGGTGGCGGACGTCGACTGGGCGCGGTTCACGCCGGCGTACACCAGTGTGCGTCCCAGCGCGCTGCTGAGCGGCGTACCCGAAGCCCGCACCACCCCCGCCGAGA
>NZ_KQ948920.1 GCF_001514215.1 Streptomyces bungoensis | reverse complement strand
GCTCGCCGAGGCCGGCACCACCCTGGCCCCCTCTCCGTCGCTCTCCCCGGCCCCGCCACCGGCTCCCTCCGACACGGCCACGCCATCCCCCGCGGCGGGGGACGAGAACAACGGAGCGGCGTCCGGTTCGGGCGGGGGAGGCGGAGGCGGCGGCGCCACGGCGACCGTGACCGCGAAGCCGCGGCAGGACACGGCCGCCACCGCCGTCCGGCGCCTCGCCGAGGACGACCCGTCCGGGCGGCACATCTGCTACCGCGCCTACATCACCGGGCGGGGCTGGCAGAAGCCGGTGTGCGACGGCACCGTCAGCGGCACGGTCGGACAGGGCGAGCCGATCAAGGCCCTCAACATCGCGGTGTACGGCGTGCAGGGCTCCGCCGCCAACGTCATGGTGAACGACCCCCAGTCGACCAGCGGTCAGGGCAAGTGGGCGCCGAACTGGACGGCCATCGTCGCCGACGGCAAGGACAACTACGTCGGCAGCACCAAGGGCGACGCCCCGTACCTGGTGACCTTCGTCTACAACGTCGGTTCCGGTCAGGCCTGCAACATGGTCAAGGTCCGCGACCAGGACTGGAGCGACCAGTCCTGCAACAACGCACGCCCCGACCTCAACACCGCCGGCTCCTTCGACAACGCGCGCTGGATCGAAGCCATCAAGCTGACGGTGTGATCACATGACTCTCTGGACCTCTCTCGAGCCC
>NZ_KQ948919.1 GCF_001514215.1 Streptomyces bungoensis | reverse complement strand
GGTTCGAGGGAGGTCCACAGGCCGGTCATGTCAGCCCTTCGCGGGGTGGACGATCCGCCACTCCTGGTCGTCCGTGTTGGAGCAGTCGAAGATCGTGAGGTTGGCGTCGTTGCCGCCGGTGCTGTATCCGGCCACGTCCAGGCACTTGTTGTCGCTGGCGAAGTTGCGGATCCAGTAGGCGCCGTCCTGCTGCTTCTGCACCCACCACAGCTGGTTGTCGGCGGTCGTGCCGTCGCAGGTGAACTCGGCCACGGCCGTTCTGACGGGCTGGGCACCGTAGTCGGGCAGGTCCATGCAGAGCTGGTCCTTGACGTTGCGGATCTGGAAGAGGGCACGGCCGCCGGGGCCGCCCTTCTCGTACTTGACCTCCAGGTTCCACAGCTGGTTGTCGTTCGTGGTGCCGTCGCAGGTGAACTCCCGTACGGGGCCGTTGATCGTGCCCTTGTCGTAGCCCGGGAGGTCCGCGCACTTCTTGGTGGTGGGGTTCAGGAGCAGGACGTTCGTCGCCGGCACCACGGGCGTCGCGGGCTTCTTGGGCGCGGCCGGTGAACTGCCGCCGCCACCGCCCGAACCGCTGCCGCCCTTGCCGCCGCCGTCGGAGGCGGCCTTCGGCGACTCGGCCGCGGCGGACTGCGGCGGGGCTGCGGGAGTGAGGGCCGGAGTGGGTGTGGGAGACGGCGCCAGGGTGGTGCCGGCTTCGGCGAGC
>NZ_KQ948918.1 GCF_001514215.1 Streptomyces bungoensis | reverse complement strand
GGAGGCTTTGCCAACTTGGTTGGTGGGCTGGCCAGTTGGCCTGTTGCATGGGTGAAGCCCTTGGTAGACGGGTTCACGACCAAGATTCCCTCGCCCCACCAGAGGCTTCGTGTGCTTGTCTACCCGTGCGGGCTGGACGTGTCCAGCCGGTCCCTGCGTTTCCTCGCCGACCGTCTTCGTGAGCATCAACGCCGGATAGGCAGCCGCTGGCGACGGCTCCCGGCCGGTCGTCAGGCCCTGCTGACGGTGGCGCATCTGCGGAACGGAACGACGTATGCCCAGCTCGCAGCCGGTTTCAGGATCGGGACGAGTACCGTCTACCGCTCCATTCGCGAAGCGGCCGACCTGCTGGCCACACTCGCTCCGACTCTCGACGAGGCCGTCCGAGCTGCTTCGACAAAAGCGTACGTCCTGCTCGACGGGACACTCCTGCCGATCGACCGCATCGCCGCCGACCGGCCCTTCTGCTCGGGAAAGCACAAGAGACACGGGATGAACGTGCAGGTCCTCACCGACCCGTTCGGACGCCTGCTGTGGGCCTCGCCCGCACTTCCCGGCGCCGTCCACGACGTTCGCGCGGCCCGCGAACACGGCATCATCGACGCGCTCGAGGAAGCCGGCATCGACTGCTGGGCGGACAAGGGCCGCCAAGGCCACCCTCAAAACCTGGCGACTCCTCCGCAGGCTGAGGTGCTCAACCACCCGCATCACAGCCCTCGTCC
>NZ_KQ948917.1 GCF_001514215.1 Streptomyces bungoensis | reverse complement strand
TCGGGTTGACCCTCCCCGGCAGGCAGTGCTGGAGTCGGCACGTGGACAGCATCCCCGCCAACCGGCGGCTCTGGAACCGGATCAGCGGCGCCTACCAGCACAAGCACGACCCGCGCATCGGCGCCACACCCCGGCTGTGGGGCATGTACTCCATCCCCGACGCACACCTGCACGCCCTCGGCGACGTCACCGGCAAGCGCGTCCTCGAACTCGGCTGCGGCGCCGGCCAGTGGTCCAGGGCGCTCGCCGCCGAGGGCGCCACCGTGGTCGGGCTCGACCTGTCCGAAGCCCAACTCGCCGCAGCGGCCCGCGCGATGGGAGCGGCCCGCTACCCGCTGGTGCAAGGCGCCGCCGAACAACTCCCCTTCGCCGCCGACAGCTTCGACCTGGTGTTCTGCGACTTCGGTGGGCTCAGCTGGGCGCCCCCGCACCTGGCCGTCCCACAGGCCGCACGCGTCCTGGACCGAGGCGGGCGCCTGGTGTTCAACGTCGCCGGCCCATGGTTCGAAGCCTGCTACGACGAAGCCGCCGGCCGCGTGACCACGACGCTGCAGCAGGACTACTTCGGACTGAACACCATCGCCGAAGACGACGGCGCGACCAGCTATCAGCTCACCTACGGCGACTGGGTCAGGGTCCTGCGCGGCGCGGGTCTCGTCATCGACGACCTCATCGAGCCGCGGCCCGAACGCGGAACACCCAACGGCTACAACGAAACCGACCCACCCGACTGGGCACACCGCTGGCCGGCGGAACTGCTCTGGGTAACCCACAAA
>NZ_KQ948916.1 GCF_001514215.1 Streptomyces bungoensis | reverse complement strand
CGACGCGCTTGGCGAGGACCTTGCCGAGTTCGACGCCCCACTGGTCGAAGGAGTCGATGTTCCACACGGCGCCCTGGACGAACACCTTGTGCTCGTAGAGGGCGATGAGCTGGCCGAGTACGGACGGGGTCAGCTCGCGCGCGAGGATCGTGGTGGTGGGGTGGTTGCCGCGGAAGGTCTTGTGCGGGACCAGTTCCTCGGGCACGCCCTCCGCGCGGACCTCGTCGGCCGTCTTGCCGAAGGCGAGCGCCTGGGTCTGGGCGAAGAAGTTGGCCATCAGCAGGTCGTGCTGGCCCTTGAGTTCGTCGCTCAGCTCGGCGGCCGGCGTCGCGAAGCCGATGAAGTCCGCCGGGATCAGCTTGGTGCCCTGGTGGATCAACTGGTAGTAGGCGTGCTGCCCGTTGGTGCCCGGGGTGCCCCACACGACCGGTCCGGTCTGCCAGTCCACCGGGGTGCCGTCGCGCTGCACCGACTTGCCGTTGGACTCCATGTCCAGCTGCTGCAGGTAGGCGGTGAACTTCGACAGGTAGTGGCTGTAGGGCAGCACGGCGTGCGACTGGGCGTCGTGGAAGTTGCCGTACCAGATGCCCAGCAGGCCCAGCAGGAGCGGGGCGTTCGCCTCGGCCGGGGCGGTGCGGAAGTGGTCGTCGACCAGGCGGAAGCCGTCCAGCATCTCACCGAAGCGGTCCGGGCCGATCGCGATCATCAACGACAGGCCGATCGCCGAGTCGTAGGAGTAGCGGCCGCCGACCCAGTCCCAGAACTCGAACATGTTGGCCGTGTCGATACCGAAGTCCGCGACCTTCTCCGCGTTGGTCGACA
>NZ_KQ948915.1 GCF_001514215.1 Streptomyces bungoensis | reverse complement strand
CCGGAACCAGTAGAAGCCGTGGCCCGCGAGGGTGAGCAGGTACGGCAGTTCTCCGATGGCGGGGAAGCGGACGCCGCCGATCAGTTCGACGGGGTGGCGTCCGTCGAAGGCGCGCAGGTCGAGTTCGGTGGGCTGGGCGAACCGGGAGAAGTTGTGGACGCACAGCACGAGGTCGTCGCCGTATTCGCGCAGGAAGGCGAGGACGGCCGGGTTGGAGGAGGGCAGTTCGGTGTAGGAGCCGAGTCCGAAGGCGGGGTTCTGCTTGCGGATCTCGATCATGCGGCGGGTCCAGTGCAGCAGGGACGACGGCGAGGACATGGAGGCCTCGACGTTGGTGACCTGGTAGCCGTAGACGGGGTCCATGATCGTGGGCAGGAACAGGCGCCCGGGGTCGCAGGAGGAGAAGCCGGCGTTGCGGTCGGGGGTCCACTGCATGGGGGTGCGCACGGCGTCGCGGTCGCCGAGCCAGATGTTGTCGCCCATGCCGATCTCGTCGCCGTAGTAGAGGATCGGGGAGCCGGGCAGGGACAGCAGCAGGGCGGTGAACAGCTCGATCTGGTTGCGGTCGTTGTCGAGGAGGGGGGCGAGGCGGCGGCGGATGCCGATGTTGGCGCGCATCCGCGGGTCTTTGGCGTACTCGGCCCACATGTAGTCGCGTTCCTCGTCGGTGACCATCTCCAGGGTCAGCTCGTCGTGGTTGCGCAGGAAGATGCCCCACTGGCAACCGGACGGGATCGCGGGTGTTTTGGCGAGGATCTCCGAGACGGGGTAGCGCGACTCGCGGCGCACGGCCATGAAGATGCGCGGCATGACGGGGAAGTGGAACGCCATGTGGCACTCGTCGCCGCCCGCCTGGTAGTCGCCGAAGTAGTCGACGACGTCCTCCGGCCACTGGTTCGCCTCCGCCAGCAGCACCGTGTCC
>NZ_KQ948914.1 GCF_001514215.1 Streptomyces bungoensis | reverse complement strand
GATCCAGGTCGGCTCCGTGGCGGTCGGCGGGGACGCGCCCGTCTCGGTGCAGTCGATGACGACGACCCGGACGTCGGACATCGGCGCCACCCTGCAGCAGATCGCGGAACTGACCGCGTCGGGCTGCCAGATCGTCCGGGTGGCCTGCCCGACCCAGGACGACGCGGACGCGCTCGCGACGATCGCCCGCAAGTCGCAGATCCCGGTGATCGCGGACATCCACTTCCAGCCGAAGTACGTCTTCGCCGCGATTGAGGCCGGCTGCGCGGCGGTCCGGGTGAACCCGGGCAACATCAAGCAGTTCGACGACAAGGTCAAGGAGATCGCGCGCGCCGCGAAGGACCACGGCACCCCGATCCGTATCGGCGTCAACGCCGGCTCCCTGGACAAGCGGCTGCTGCAGAAGTACGGCAAGGCCACCCCGGAGGCGCTGGTGGAGTCGGCGCTGTGGGAGGCGTCGCTGTTCGAGGAGCACGACTTCCGGGACATCAAGATCTCCGTCAAGCACAACGACCCGGTCGTCATGATCGAGGCCTACCGTCAGCTCGCCGAGGCCTGCGACTACCCGCTGCACCTCGGCGTGACCGAGGCCGGTCCCGCCTTCCAGGGCACGATCAAGTCCGCGGTCGCCTTCGGCGCCCTGCTCTCCCAGGGCATCGGCGACACGATCCGCGTCTCCCTCTCCGCGCCGCCCGTGGAGGAGGTCAAGGTCGGCCTCCAGATCCTGCAGTCGCTCGGCCTGAGGCAGCGTGGTCTGGAGATCGTCTCCTGCCCCTCCTGCGGCCGCGCCCAGGTCGACGTCTACAAGCTCGCAGAAGAGGTCACGGCGGGGCTGGACGGCATGGAGGTCCCGCTGCGCGTCGCCGTCATGGGCTGCGTCGTCAACGGCCCCGGCGAGGCCCGCGAGGCCGACCTCGGGGTGGCCTCCGGCAACGGCAAGGGCCAGATCTTCGTCAAGGGCGAGGTCATCAAGACCGTCCCCGAGTCCAAGATCGTGGAGACCCTCATCGAGGAGGCCATGAAGCTCGCCG
>NZ_KQ948913.1 GCF_001514215.1 Streptomyces bungoensis | reverse complement strand
AGACGCTGATCACCACCGGCCTGGTGCACGTGGCCGGCGAGGTGACGACCAAGGCCTACGCGGACATCGCGACCCTGGTCCGCGGCAAGATCCTGGAGATCGGCTACGACTCCTCGAAGAAGGGCTTCGACGGCGCCTCCTGCGGTGTGTCCGTCTCCATCGGCGCGCAGTCCCCGGACATCGCGCAGGGCGTGGACACGGCGTACGAGTCCCGGGTCGAGGGCGACGACGACGAGCTGGACAAGCAGGGTGCGGGCGACCAGGGCCTGATGTTCGGCTATGCCTCCGACGAGACGCCGACCCTGATGCCGCTGCCGATCTTCCTGGCGCACCGCCTGTCCCGGCGCCTGTCCGAGGTCCGCAAGAACGGCACCATCCCCTACCTGCGCCCCGACGGCAAGACGCAGGTCACCATCGAGTACGACGGGGACAAGGCCGTCCGCCTCGACACCGTGGTCGTCTCCAGCCAGCACGCCTCCGACATCGACCTGGAGTCGCTGCTCGCGCCCGACATCCGCGAGTTCGTCGTCGAGCCCGAGCTGAAGGCGCTCCTGGAGGACGGCATCAAGCTGGACACCGAGGACTACCGCCTGCTGGTCAACCCGACCGGCCGCTTCGAGATCGGCGGCCCGATGGGCGACGCCGGCCTGACCGGCCGCAAGATCATCATCGACACCTACGGCGGCTTCGCGCGGCACGGCGGTGGCGCCTTCTCGGGCAAGGACCCGTCCAAGGTCGACCGCTCGGCCGCCTACGCGATGCGCTGGGTCGCCAAGAACGTCGTGGCGGCGGGCCTGGCCTCCCGCTGCGAGGTCCAGGTCGCCTACGCCATCGGCAAGGCCGAGCCGGTCGGCCTGTTCGTCGAGACCTTCGGCACCGCCAAGGTCGACGCCGAGCGCATCGAGAAGGCGATCGACGAGGTCTTCGACCTCCGCCCGGCCGCGATCATCCGCGACCTGGACCTGCTCCGCCCGATCTACGCCCAGACGGCGGCCTACGGCCACTTCGGCCGCGAGCTGCCCGACTTCACCTGGGAGCGCACGGACCGCGTGGACGCCCTGCGCAAGGCCGCGGGCCTGG
>NZ_KQ948912.1 GCF_001514215.1 Streptomyces bungoensis | reverse complement strand
GGGGTACATGGCGTCGATCTCGCGGCGCACGCGCCGCAGGAAGGCGTGCGTGGCGGGCAGGTTCTCGCAGTTGGTGCCCTCCTCGGCGTAGAGGTACGGCACCGCGTCCAGCCGGAACCCGTCGATGCCGAGGTCCAGCCAGAACCTGAGGGCGGCCAGGATCTCCTCCTGCACGGCCGGGTTCTCGTAGTTGAGGTCCGGCTGGTGGGAGAAGAAGCGGTGGAAGTAGTACTGGCCGCGCACCGGATCGAAGGTCCAGTTGGAGACCTCGGTGTCGACGAAGATGATCCGCGCGTCCTCGTAGGCCTTGTCGTCGTCGGCCCACATGTAGTAGTCGCCGTAGGGGCCGTCGGGGTTGTTGCGGGACTCCTGGAACCACGGGTGCTGGTCGCTGGTGTGGTTCATGACGAAGTCGATGATGACGCGCATGCCGCGCTGGTGGGCGGCGTCCGCGAACTCCACGAAGTCGGCCAGGTCGCCGAACTCCGGCAGCACGGAGGTGTAGTCGGAGACGTCGTAACCGCCGTCCCGCAGCGGTGACTTGAAGAACGGCGGCAGCCACAGGCAGTCCACGCCGAGCCACTGCAGGTAGTCGAGTTTCGCGGTCAGGCCCTTGAGGTCGCCGACGCCGTCGCCGTCGCTGTCCTGGAAGGAGCGGACGAGGACCTCGTAGAAGACAGCGCGTTTGAACCACTCCGGATCCCGGTCCTTGGCGGGAGTGTCCTCGAAGGTGTCCGGTACGGGGTCGTTGACAGTCATGGCGCTGAGGGCCCTCCGATCTGTGGCGTCGATCGCCCGACGTGGAGCACGTGCGCCGGCGTCCGGCCGGGCGTGAGGCGCACGTAGTTGGTCCTGCCCCAGTGGTAGGTCTCCCCTGTCAGTTCGTCGTGGACGGACAGGGCGGCGTTCCAGTCCAGGCCGAGTTGCGGCATGTCCAACGAGACCGTGGCCTCCTGGGTGTGGTGCGGGTCGAGGTTGACGACCACGATGACCGTGTCCGGGCCCGTGCTCTTGCTGTAGGCGAGCACGTGATCGTTGTCGGTCCGGTGGAAGCGGAGGTTCCGCAGGCGCTGTAGCGCGGGG
>NZ_KQ948911.1 GCF_001514215.1 Streptomyces bungoensis | reverse complement strand
CCCGGCGCTGCGGCAGTTGCGCGACCTGCACTTCCACCACGCCGACAAGGACGAGGTGATCGTCTACTCGAAGCGCAGCGGATCGAACACGGTTCTGGTCGTCGCCAACCTCGATCCGCACCACACCCAGGAGGCCACGGTCTCGTTGGACATGCCGCAACTCGGCCTGGACTGGCACGAGTCGGTGCCGGTGTGCGATCTGCTCACCGGCGAGACCTACCACTGGGGCAGGGCCAACTATGTGCGACTCGAACCGGGCCGTAGGCCCGCGCATGTCTTCTCGGTTCTGCGACCGTCCACCCCGCAGATCGGAGGGTCACCCACCACATGATCGTCAATGAGCCCGTACCGGACACCTTCGAGGACACTCCCGCCAAGGACCGGAACCCGGATTGGTTCAAACGCGCCGTCTTCTACGAGGTCCTCGTCCGCTCCTTCCAGGACAGCAACGGCGACGGCGTCGGCGACCTCAAGGGCCTGACCGCGAAACTCGACTACCTGCAGTGGCTCGGCGTGGACTGCCTGTGGCTGCCGCCGTTCTTCAAGTCACCGCTGCGGGACGGCGGTTACGACGTCTCGGACTACACCGCGGTCCTCCCGGAGTTCGGCGACCTGGCCGACTTCGTGGAGTTCGTGGACTCCGCCCACCAGCGCGGCATGCGCGTCATCATCGACTTCGTCATGAACCACACCAGCGACCAGCACCCGTGGTTCCAGGAGTCGAGGCGCGATCCGGACGGTCCGTACGGCGACTACTACGTCTGGGCCGACGACGACAAGCAGTTCCAGGACGCGCGGATCATCTTCGTCGACACCGAGGCCTCCAACTGGACGTACGACCCCGTACGCAAGCAGTACTACTGGCACCGCTTCTTCTCGCACCAGCCGGACCTCAACTACGAGAACCCGGCCGTGCAGGAGGAGATGATCTCCGCGCTGAAGTTCTGGCTGGACCTGGGCATCGACGGGTTCCGGCTGGACGCGGTGCCGTACCTGTACCAGCAGGAGGGCACCAACTGCGAGAACCTGCCGGCGACCCACGCGTTCCTGAAGCGGGTGCGCAAGGAGATCGACGCGCAGTATCC
>NZ_KQ948910.1 GCF_001514215.1 Streptomyces bungoensis | reverse complement strand
GAGGGGGAGACGCGGCGGTGAGCGGGGGCGGCGGCAAGGACATCAAGGCGTCGGGCCTGGACGAGATCGCGAAGGGCATCACGCTGACCCTGGCGGAGTTGAAGGGGCTGGGTGTCGACAGCCTGGCCGGGGTGGGCCGGGGCTTCTCGAACCTGGAACTGTCCGGTCTCCAGCTCGGTCACGAGGCCCTGACGGCGAAGTTCACGTCGTTCTGCGAGCGCTGGGAGTGGGGCGTGCGCGCCCTGGTGGCCGAGGGCAGCGCCTTCGCGGAGGACGTGGGCCTGTCGGCGGGCACGCTGTACGAGACGGACCAGTACGTCGGCGGCGCGCTCAAGGTCGGCTACAACTCGGTGGCGGGCGACCCGTACGCCTCCGAGGACACCGTCACGAAGCAGAGCTGGGACCAGCTTCGGCGGGGCAGCCGGGACGCGCTGACCCACCCCGACTACAGCGGCACGTCGTTCCGGGAGGCGTGGCAGCACGCCGAGCAGAGCGCGAAGGACGCCGGCCGGGACGTGATGACCGGCTCGCTGGGCCTGCCGCCGGGCGTCACCGTGGAGGAGCTGAACCGGGCGACGGGAGCCGATGACGGCTACAACCGGATGCTCGACGACCTGTGGGGCCCCTCCCCCGAGGAACGCGCCGAGGCCGCCGGGCAGGCCGGTGACGGCTGATGGGCGCCGGTGACCTGGCCGACTCCCTCATCGGCGGTGCCGGGGACCTCGTCGACGGCGGGAAGAAACTCCTCGGCGAGACGATCGACAAGGGCAGCGACATCGCCGCCGACGGCCTGGACATGGCCGGCGCCCACGACTGGGCCGACAACACGCGCCACTACGGGGACCAGGCCGCCTCCGCCCTGGGCGCCACCCCGGGCGAGCGGCAGCTCGGCCAGAGCGACGACCCCACCGACCTCGTCCACGGCAACGCCGAGGACATCCTGGCCACCGCCCGGCACCTCAAGCACTTCCACACCGCCTTCGACAAGGTCGGCCAGGGCATGCGGAAACTGGACTCCTCCCAGTGGCAGGGTCAGGCGGCCGAGGCGTTCCGCAAGAAGTTCGCCATGCACCCGGTCAAGTGGCTGCACGCGGCCGACGCCTGCCACCAGGCCGCCGCCGCCCTGGAGCACTACGCCGATACCGTCACCTGGGCGCAGAAGA
>NZ_KQ948909.1 GCF_001514215.1 Streptomyces bungoensis | reverse complement strand
TGCTGTCGGCGGATGGTGTTGAGCCTGGTGATGAGGGGGGCGAGGGTGCGGCCCTCGCGGGCGGCGGCTTCCCAGTCGCGGGGTTTGAGCTGGTACTTCTCGGAGTCGAGGTACTCCTCGCCGCCCTCGCGCAGGGGGGTGTTCTCGCACAGTTCGTAGCCGCTGTAGATGCCCCAGGTGGGGGAGAGGGTCGCGGCGAGCACGGCCCGCACCTCGAACGCGGGCCGGCCGCCGTGCTGGAGGTAGGCGTGCAGGATGTCGGGGGTGTTGGCGAAGAAGTTCGGCCGCATCCAGGCCGCCGCCTCGCCCGACAGTTCCGTCAGGTACTCCGTCAGCTCTTGTTTGGAGTTGCGCCAGGTGAAATAGGTGTACGACTGCTGGAAACCGATCTGCGCCAGGGTGTGCATCATCGCCGGACGCGTGAACGCCTCCGCCAGGAAGATCACGTCCGGGTCGCGGCGGCCCACCTCCGCGATCACCCGCTCCCAGAACACCACCGGCTTGGTGTGCGGGTTGTCCACCCGGAAGATCCGCACCCCGTGCTCCATCCAGTGCCGCAGGATCCGCACCGTCTCCGCGACCAGGCCGTCCATGTCCGCGTCGAACGCGATCGGATAGATGTCCTGGTACTTCTTCGGCGGGTTCTCCGCGTAGGCGATCGTCCCGTCCGGGCGGTGGTGGAACCACTGGGGATGCTTGTCCACCCACGGATGGTCCGGCGAGCACTGCAACGCGAAGTCCAGCGCCACCTCCAGCCCCAGCTCCCGCGCCCGGCCCACGAAACGGTCGAAGTCCTCCAGCGTCCCCAGCGCCGGGTGCACCGCGTCGTGGCCGCCCTCGGGCGAGCCGATCGCCCACGGCACCCCCACGTCCTCCGGCCCGGCGGTGAGCGTGTTGTTGGGGCCCTTGCGGAACGTCGTGCCGATCGGATGGATCGGCGGCAGGTAGACGACGTCGAACCCCATCCCCGCGATCGCCTCCAGCCGCCGCTCGGCGGTACGGAACGTGCCGTGCGGCTGCTCGGCCGTGCCCTCCGAGCGCGGGAAGAACTCGTACCAGGAACCGAACAGCGCCCGCTCCCGCTCCACCAGCAACGGCATCGCGTCCGACGCCGTCACCAACTCCCGCAGCGGATACCGGGCCAGCACCCCCTCCACCTCCGGCGACAGCGCC
>NZ_KQ948908.1 GCF_001514215.1 Streptomyces bungoensis | reverse complement strand
CCTAGTGATCTGGTCTTGAGTTCACGTCTCGCCACGTGAGTCGTGGTTCGTTTCAGATTTCGGCTCGGGCGGTGACAGCGGCTGGTGGCTGCGGTCTGCTGGAGCAATGGGGGACAGCAGGCTGCAACCGCTGGTGTTATCCGAGGACGAGCGGCTGGTGTTGCAGGGGTGGGCCAAACGGCGGACAACCGCGCAGGGTCTGGCCAAGCGGGCACGGATCGTGCTGGCCTGCGCGGACGGGCTGAACAACACCGCGGTGGCCGCGCGGCTGGACACCGATCGCGGGACCGTGAGCCGGTGGCGGACCAGATTCCTGCAACGCCGTCTCGACGGCCTGTCCGACGAGCCGCGTCCCGGCGTGCCCCGCACCATCACCGACGCCCAGGTGGAAGAGGTGGTGGTGCGCACGCTGGAAGAGGTGCCCGAAGGCGCCACCCACTGGTCGAAGCGGGAGTTGGCCCGGCGGGTGGGGATCTCACCGACGAGTGTGCTGCGGATCTGGCGGGCCTTCGGGCTGCAGCCCTGGCGCACGGAAACCTTCAAGATCTCTCCGGACCCGCTGCTGATCGACAAGATCCGTGACGTGGTCGGGCTGTATCTCGCACCGCCGGCGAACGCGGCCGTCTTCGCGGTCGACGAGAAACCGCAGATCCAGGCCCTGGAACGGACAGCGCCGGTAATGCCGATGGTCCCGGGCACCCCCGAACGCCGCAGCTTCGACTACGTCCGGCACGGCACCGTGGACCTGTTCGCCGCCCTGAACACCGCCACCGGCAAGGTGATCGGGAGGCTGTCCGCGCAGCACCGGGCCGTGGACTTCCGCGACTTCCTCGACGAGATCGACCGCCAGACCGATCCCGGCCTGGCGGTCCACGTGATCTGCGACAACCTCTCGGCCCACAAGGCGCCGGTGGTCCACAAGTGGCTTCTGGCCCATCCCCGGTTCGACCTGCACTTCACACCGACCTACTCGTCCTGGATCAACCAGGTCGAGCGGTGGTTCGCCGAACTCCAGCGGCGCTGCCTCGAACGCGGCGTGTTCTGCTCACTCGACGAGCTGGAGACTGCCTTGGAGGACTGGATCAAGACCTGGAACGAGCAGGCCAGGCCTTTCAAGTGGACCAAGACCGCAGACCAGATCATCGACCGCATCTGCCGCTACTGCGACAGGATCTCCGGACCGGGACACTAG
>NZ_KQ948907.1 GCF_001514215.1 Streptomyces bungoensis | reverse complement strand
CCTAGGCCGTGTTTTAGAACTCGCTGGCCTGTCTGGTTGGCCGTCCGGGGAAGTTACGAGCGGCCATCCAGATGGTGAGGTCGCGGGCGATGTCGTTGATGCTGGTCGCCGTGGTGACCTTGTGCTCGTTGCGGACGGTGTCACGACGGACGATCTCGTAGCCGCCTTCGTCCAGGACGGCCACGGAAGCGAACCAGACGGGGTCGTCCTCGTCAGGCTGGACGACCACGAAGGTGTTGTCGGAGGTGTTGAGGTCGCTGATCATCATGAACAGCACGTCCTCGGAAGGGTCGTCGATGCGGTCGCCGTTCTCGCTGTCAGCGCCGTAGTACTGAGCCCCCATCGCTGCCTCTCCCTCACCCCTGTCGACCCTGGTCGCGGTCAGCATGGCATGTGGAACCCACAGCCCTGGCCGGTCATAACCATTCGCCGATCGCAGCAATCAGGACGGTGGCCTCGAAGCGGACCGCGAGCTTGTCGAACCTGGTGGCGACTGCGCGGTTGCGCTTGAGTCGGTTGATCCCGCACTCGACCGCGTGCCGGGCCTTGTAGTCCTCGCGGTCGAACGCGGGAGGCCGCCCGCCGGCCTTCCCGCGTCGTTTGCGGTTGGCGGCCTGGTCGGCCGGTTCGGGGATCGTGCACCGGATTCCGCGCCTTCGCAGGTAGGCCCGGTTGGCGCGTGAGGAGTAGGCCTTGTCGCCCCGCACTCGCAGTGGGCGAACACGGGGCCTGCCGGGTCCGGTGCGGGGGACCCAGATGCCTTCCAGGACGGCGGTGAACTGAGGACTGTCACCCCACTGACCTGCGGTGACCAGCAAGGACAGTGGTCGTTGGCCTTGTTCGCAGGCCAGATGAATCTTGGTAGTGAAGCCTCCCCGGGACCGGCCCAGACCGTGGTCGTCGGGCTCAGTGCGGGTGCCGCCCGGCGGTTCCTTTTGAGCCCGTCCGTCGCGGCGGGCGCCTGCCGCGTGCTGATGAGCCCGACAGATCGTGGAGTCGACATTGACCTCCCACGAGATCAGCCCTGCCGCATCCGCCCGGGCCTGCAGCCTTGTCAGCAGTTCGGGCCAGGTGCCGTCACGCTGCCAGCGGCGGAAGAGCCCATAGACCGTCTGCCAGGGCCCGTACTCCAACGGCAGATCCCTCCACGGAGCACCGGTCCTCACCCGCCACCGGATCCCGTCGATCAGCTTCCGCCGACCCACTGATGGCCTGCCCCGCATCGCGACCGGCAGCATCGGCTCCAGCACGGCCCACTGCTCGTCAGAAAGATCCCCTCGCCCCACACCGTGATCATCACGGCGCAGGGCGAGCAGCGAAGCCCACTTCTAAAACACGGCCTAG
>NZ_KQ948906.1 GCF_001514215.1 Streptomyces bungoensis | reverse complement strand
GGTGGCGTCGAAGGAGTGGTCGCCGATGCGGCCGGTGTGCCAGTTGTCCTCGATGAACCGGGTGATGGACGCCTGGTCGGTGAGGGTGTGGTCGACGTGGTTGGTCTTGCTGTAGGGGGAGACGACGAGCAGGGGCTGGCGGGTGCCGGGGCCGCAGCGGTCGGCGTAGCCCCCGGCCGCCTTCGGGCCCTTCTGGCAGGCGGCGCTGTCGGTGGCCTTGCCGTTGGAACCGGCGGCGGTGTCGGTGGAGCCGTTGCGCGGGGCGGCGTAGGCGTGGTCGTACCAGCCGTCGGAGTCGTCGTAGGCGATGACGACCGCCGTGGACTTCCACTGCGGGCTGCTCTGCACGGCGTTGATCTGGTCGACGAGGAAGTGCTGTTCGTCGACCGGGTCGGAGTAGGCGGCGTGGCCGTCCTGGTACTCGGGCGCCTTGACGAAGCTGACGGACGGCAGCTTGCCGGCCTTCAGGGCGGCGTGGAAGTCGGTGAGGTCGTAGTTGTGGTTGGCCTGGCCGGCGTGGCCGATCTCCGCGACGTCCTTCGGCGGCAGGTGGTGCGGGTTGGACGTCGACTTGTAGTACTGGAACGGCGAGTGGTGCGGGCTGTAGTCGGCCACGGAGGCGCCGCCGATGTTGGTGTGCGTGGTGTCGCACTTGGCGTAGTGGCCCTGCTGCCCGTCCCAGGCGGTGGACGGCCGGAAGCCGCCCTGGAACCAACCCCAGCTGACGTGCTTGGAGTTGAGGACGTCACCGATGTTCCGGCCCTGCATCGCGGCCAGCGCGTTGGTGCTGGTGTGGTCCTTGCCGGAGCAGTCGTCGTAGGCGGGGTCGGGGTCGTTGACGACCGTGCCGACGCCCTTGGCGTCCGGGGACTTGACCGTGTACGGGTCCGGGGTGGACGTCTGCCTGGGGTTCTCGGTGCCGGTGGCCGGGTCCACGGAGACGACGCCGTGCGTCTGGCCGGAGACCAGGTTGAGGGCGCCGGGGGTGGAGGGGCCGTAGGTGGAGCTGTAGGCGCGGTCGCTCATCGCGTAGTGCTGGGCGTAGTTCCACAGCGCGGTGACGGTGTTGCCGTCGTAGTAGTCCATGACCAGGCCGGGTTCGCCGAACAGGCCGCCCGAGCACTTGTCGACCTCGGTGTTCTGGACGAACTGGTCGGCCTTGCCGCCGTTGTAGGCGTACTGCTCGGCGCTGTAGTTGTGGTTCTGGTCGCAGGTCATGGCCTGGGACGGGGCGAGCCGCTTCGGGGCGTACTGGTTGGGGTTCTTCGTCAGCAGCCCGGCGTGCGCGAGGGTGTCGATGTTCTTCGGGGTCTTCTTCGACGCCGTGAACTTCGTGCCGTCGGTGTTGGCGGCCTTGGGGTAGGTGGCGAAGTAGTGGTCGAAGGAGACGTTCTCGTCGAACAGCACGACCACGTGCTTGACGGGCGTCGCGGTCGAGGACCGGCCGTGGTGGCCGG
>NZ_KQ948905.1 GCF_001514215.1 Streptomyces bungoensis | reverse complement strand
CCGCGACAGAACAGACATCAAACGCGAAGTTCACCCCAATGGGTTAACCAGGCACGCGGAATGCGACCTGCATGGACTCCGGCACACCGTCAGTACGACCCGGCGGAGCCGGCGGTGTACTGGGTCAGCCTCGGCGGCTTACGGAATGTCGACTGCGTTCCGCGCGCAGTCCTTGATCCGTCAGCAAGCAGGTCAGCAGTACGCGCACATGACACTCAGGACCCATGAATGCGCTCGTGGAAGTCGGTCAATGCCGAAGTGGCCCAGGGGCCGGGAGAGCAAGGGGGCTCGGGACGACCGTATGACATCGCGTCCGTCGGCAACTGACGCGGGCCGCATGGCAGGATGCTGCGGCCCCGCCTCCCGCACTTGGGGAGACAGCGGCGGGCTCGGCGTGGTGTCCACGCCGAGCCCGGCACCGATGAAGAGCTAGCACTACCGATTCACCACGGGCATCCGCAGGATGTACGTCCACCGAGCCCCGAGGCCGACGCGCTCGACCGGGCCGAAGCCGCATGCCGCGCCCCGGAGGTTGTCGGCACGGACGCAGCCGGCGACCTTCGGCGACATCGGGGCACAGCCGTACTCCGAGTCCGCCCGCCTCGCAGAGCGGCTCGGAACATCCCGGTCGACGGCCACGATCGCGGCAGGGTCACTAACGCGATCGGTCGGCGCAGATTGCGTAGACGGTGACGCCGCCGGTTCCGTTGGAGAACCCGACACCCACCCAGCCGCTTCCGTCGGGGGTCGGGTAACTGCCCTGGACAACACCGACCGGCACCAGGACTCCACCTCCCAGGACCTTCTCGTGGAGGGGGCACTGGACGATCTGCGGCGCGCCGTTGGGAGCTGTGGGGAAGGATTGCTTGACGATCTGGTAGCCACGGATGCCGTCGCCCGAAATCGGGGTGGCGCTGTTGCCGGCGCCGGCACCCTGAGCGTCCTTGGAGCCGCTCGTCGGCGGCGCGTCCTGCGCCTGGGCCGTGAGGCCCGCGCCGAGTACGGACGCGGCCACCAGTGCACCGATGCTCAATATGCGCATGCTCCGCACGAATTCCTCCATTTTTTCTTGAAGATCCGATTTGGATCATTCATCACAGTAGCGAGGTGTGCGTATGCCCGCTGGGTGTTCGTAGTGCAATTGGGGCAGGGGGTAAGCACGTCGAGGCGGCCTCCCCGCTGTCTCTCTCCCCCCGTGTCGCCGACGCGGCAGACGCACTGCCACGGCGATACCGGATGAGATACCGGCGGTCCCGGTGGCCGGAGCCCTGGGGCACGGCGGGATCGCGGCCGCGGCCAGGCTCGGCGCGGGCATGGGCGTCCTCGGCGAAGTCACCTTCGCGGAGGACGCCGGTCAGGTCTGCCACCACCGCACACCTGCCGTCATGAGTTCCCTCCGCGACCCCGCCCGGGCATCCCTCCACCGGGCCGGCTGAGCCGACATCGCCAGTTCAGAGGGCAGGACCCTGGGCGGCTCGAGGGCTTCCGGCATTCGCTCCGCCACTGTGGTGGGTCGCATCCGTCGTAGCCGCGTTCCGCATGCTTGATTAGCCCATTGGGGTGAACTTCGCGTTTGATGTCTGTTCTGTCGCTG
>NZ_KQ948904.1 GCF_001514215.1 Streptomyces bungoensis | reverse complement strand
TTGTCGGCATCGATCCAGTTAGCCGTTGTTGACGAAGAGACCGACGTCTACGAAGCCCCCGCGCCCGCGGCTGGGGTCACCACGCGAGAACCTTCGGAAGATGCGGAAGTGACGATCCTGAGGCAGCATAGGAATTAGTGCTGCGCACGTGGGGAGACGCCCCCAGTGGCCTGCGGGCCACGGCGTAACGTCAAGACAGCCAGACATGACGCATCCACTTGATGCTACACGGCCTCCTCACTCGCAATGATGCAGTGAGTATGGGACAGCGGCGGCGTTTTTCGCCTACCGACTCCCTCTCTTTCTAAATCTCTCCGGGCTAGTTACATGCGGTGTGAATGGTAACTGGTGCCAGCTTTGAATGGAGAAGGCATAGCCCGGACGGCGGGCCGCAACCGAGGCCACCGCCGAAATGGGCTCAAGTCGTTGAAAGAGGAAACCATGAGCCGGAAACTGCATACTCGTCGAGTGGGCGGCATGATTTCGGCTGCAATCTTGGCCGGAGGAGTAGGTCTACTACCATCTCCTGCCGCAGCCACTCCGGAACTCGTCCGACAGGGGCCGTGTAACATCACGCCTTACGGCTTGATTGGCATGACATGGCAAGAGGGCGGCAATGTAGGTATCACGTCTGCCGCTGGAGGGCCAACGATCGTGTTCCCCGATAGGCTCAAATGCCCGATCAATGATGAACGCAATGTCCCCGGTAGGAACGGGCGCATACAGGATTTCGAGAATGGGGAAGTTGCCTGGTCTCCCGACCAGGCGCCGAGCATGACGATCTGGACCATCAAGAGGAACAATCAAATCCACGTTCACTGGAAGACCAACAGTGACTACGGGTATGACTTCTTTATCGTGCGGGTGGATAAAGACTGGCAAAACATCGACCAGAAAGACATATCTGGCAACCATGAGGGTTGGTGGACGTTTACCTACAATCAGCCCGGATGGTACTCCTTCGTCGTGGAAGGCTGTGAACACAGGACCTTCGGGGCAAAGTGTCGGCACGGCTGGACCATTCCAGTAGGCGAAAGAATTGAGCAGAGAGACGTTTCGCCGCAACCCCCGCCACCGCCTCCTCAGGCCCGACCCAACCTGGCTGTAACAACCACCGGATCCGGGGAAAGCACTGTATTCCACCTTAAGGGATCCGGTTTCGTCAGGAACGCGCAAGTGACAATCAAGGGGGCACGGATTGGGCCTGATGGAATCTTCAACTATTACTGGACTGGGAAGGCTAGGGATGACGGTTCAATAGCCTTCGGGATTCCGGTCCCCTGCGTCTCGGGAATCCAAATAAGCTTCTCTGTCAACGACGGTCGGCAGGATCAGAGCGATCACACGAACCGTCTCTGGAGTAACACCTCCACCGCTGCCTGTCCGTAAACGGCTAGCCTGGGGGTTCATGAGGCGGGCTGTCCGACAGGCGGTCAGGCAAGCTAAAGCGCCTCTGAGCAGCAAGAATAAGGATTGGCGAGGTCCTTGTTCCCGCTGAAACCAGAGCGCTTCCCAGGTGAACACCAAAGCCCCCGTCAGCAAGCTGGCGAGGACTCATGAACGATCGAGGGTAGTGCCGGTCCCTTCGGCGAATTGATACTCCTACGCGCCGGCCTACGCATCGGCGTACGTGTCGAGCGGGATCACCCGAGCGCTGATCTGCAACGACAGCCGATTCTTCCCCGGATAACCTCCGGTCCTCCTGCTAACCTCTCGCCGATCGTCAGCCAGT
>NZ_KQ948903.1 GCF_001514215.1 Streptomyces bungoensis | reverse complement strand
CCCGGATGCGGTGGTCGTGGGCAGTCTGCGGCGTGATCAGGGTGGTGCGGACCGGTTCCTGACCTCTCTGGCCGAGGCGTGGGTTCGCGGTGTTCCGGTGGAGTGGACACGGGTGCTGGCCGGGCAGGGCGGCCGGACGGTGGCGTTGCCGACGTACGCCTTCCAGCGTCGCCGCCACTGGCTTGACGGGAAGGCGTCCCGTCGCGCCGTTTCGCCGGTGGAGCGCGACGAGTTCGCCGAGAACACGCCCGGGCCGTCGATGGTCGGGCAGGGTGAGCTGCTGCAGTGGATTCGGGCGCACGCCGCCGTGGTGCTGGGACATGCCGCCCCCGGCGACGTGGACGCCACGCTGACGTTCAAGGCCCTGGGCTTCGATTCCGCGACCTCGGTCGAGCTGCGGAACAGACTGGTCGCGGACCTGGGCATCGCACTCCCGGCCTCCGTGCTCTTCGACCACCCGACGCCCCGGGCGCTGGCCCGCCACGCGCGGCAGCTGCTGCACGGCGGCGCCGAGTCCGCCATCGACGCGGCGGCGGAACCGGTGCCGGTCGAGGCCGAGGAGCCGGTGGCCGTGGTCTCCATGGGATGCCGCCTGCCCGGCGGTATCCACACTCCCGAAGATCTGTGGGAGCTGCTGTCCAGCGGCGGTGACACGGTCTCGGCGTTCCCCGCGGACCGCGGCTGGGACCTGGAGAGCCTGTACCACCCCGACCCGGACCACCACGGCACCACCTACGCGCGCTCCGGCTCTTTCCTGTACGACGCGGCCGAGTTCGACCCCTTCTTCTTCGGGATCTCTCCTCGTGAGGCCGAAGCCATGGACCCGCAGCAGCGGCTGCTGCTGGAGGCCTCCTGGGAGGCCCTCGAACGGGCCGGCATCGACCCGGCGTCCCTGCGCGACAGCGACGGCGGGGTCTTCGTCGGGGTGATGCAACAGGAATACGGCCCCGGGCTCCGGAACGCCCCCGAGACCGTCGACGGACATCTGCTGACCGGCACCTCCGGCAGCGTGGCCAGCGGCCGCATCGCCTACGTCCTCGGGCTGCGCGGCCAGGCGGTGACCGTGGACACGGCGTGCTCGTCCTCGCTGGTCGCGATCCACATGGCCGTCCGGGCGCTGCGCTCCGGCGAATGCTCCTTCGCGCTGGCCGGAGGGGCGACGGTCATGGCCGAGCCCGGCAT
>NZ_KQ948902.1 GCF_001514215.1 Streptomyces bungoensis | reverse complement strand
GGGGAGGGCCGTGATCCGGAACGGCCATTGTGGCTGGGCTCGTTGAAGTCGAACATCGGTCACACCCAGGCCGCCGCCGGCATCGCGGGTGTGATGAAGATGGTGCTGGCCATGCAGTACGGGGTGCTGCCCCGGACGCTGCACGTGGACGAGCCGACGCCGCACGTCGACTGGTCGGCGGGTGCGGTGTCGCTGCTGACCGAGCCCATGGAGTGGCCGCGTGTCGACGGCCGTCCGCGTCGGGCGGGTGTGTCGTCCTTCGGGATCAGCGGGACCAATGCCCATGTGGTGCTGGAGGAGGCGCCGGGGGGTGTGCCGGAGCCTGAGGGTGAGGGTGTTCCGCCGGTGTTCGCGGCGGGTGGTGTGGTGCCGTGGGTGGTGTCGGGCCGGGGTGTGGAGGGTCTGGCGGGGCAGGCGGCCCGGCTGGCCGGTTTCGTGGAGTCGGCGGGTGAGGACGTACGGCCAGTGGATGTGGCCTGGTCCCTGGCGGCGACGCGGGCCGCCTTCGAGCACCGGGCCGTGATCCTGGGGCGCGAGGTTCGTGAGCCTCTCTCTGCCGTTCGGGAGCTGGCGGCAGGAACCGGCGTCCTGCCGGCCTCCGTGGTGCAGGGCAGGGCGACCCAGCCCATTGACGGTG
>NZ_KQ948901.1 GCF_001514215.1 Streptomyces bungoensis | reverse complement strand
CCCCTTGCCAAGCTCGAGAACGTCCCGCTGGGCCCCGAGGGCCCGTTGACCGAGGCGGGCAGCGACGCGATCCGCCGCTCGGGTACCGACCGCGGCATGGGCAAGCTCGTCCAGATGCCCGCACAGCGCCTGCTGGAGCTGGCCGGCATCCCCTTCGACCCCGACGATCCCGAAGACGTCCCCCTGGACAAGTCCCCCGGCTTCACCGCCGAACAGGTCCAGGGCAAGAGGAAGCCCCAGCGCCGCCGCCGTGGCGCCGGCTACATCTCCGACCCCAAGAAGCGCAAAGCCATCGAGGAGCACGCCGAACGCCTCGCCACCGACCACTACGAGGCCCAGGGCTGGCAGGTCGAGAAGCTCGGCAAGCCCTACGACCTGTGCGGCAGCGAGGAACGCCACGTGGAGGTCAAAGGCACCACTGGGGCCGCCACCAGCGTCGAACTCACCATCAACGAGGTCCTGCACGCCCGGGACAGGGACAACAGCGTCGACCTCTACGTCGTCAGCGACATTAAGGTCGACATCTCCAGCGACGACTACACCCCCAGCGGCGGAACGGTCTCGCACTACACCGACTGGGAGCCGGCCGAGGAAGACCTCCGGCCCCGCAAGTACGAGTACCGCCTACCCGACCTGACCACCTGACAGATAGCCGACACAAGTCGGACCGTCATCTGATGTCCGGTCGCCTGCCCAGCGACGGCTCGGCAGGCGACCAGCCACCTCATATAGGCGCTGAGCGCCCCCCAGACGCAGAGTTGGGCCCTCTCTGGCGACTCTGGAAGTGCTCCCCTGAGCCGACAAAGATTGTCAGCGAAGCAGAGAGCTGCTATAAAGATCTTACCTCACTGAGAAACTAAGGAAGCACCACGACGGCACTCGATCGCACGCCTCTTGCAGCACACAGAAGAAGGCCTGTAGACTCTTATCAGCGCCACCGAAGAACCAAGATCTCCGCTACGCTAGACGTATAGCCGCAGGTCAGTCGATATTGACGATCGCCTCAGCAGGCGATAAACTTTAGGCGTAACATCACGAAGCACCGAAGGTACGCGAGAACAGCTTTTACGCACCACTATGTACTAAGCCGAAGGGCAGGCTCCCTTCGGCTTTACTGTACCCCCAAAAAAACACAAGGAGTAGCCAAATGATTACTAAAAGTGGCAAGCAATGCACGACCAGCTGGTCGAGGCCAGGAAGTGGGACAACGCCGGCAGTGGAATCGCCAGCGAGGCAAGAAAAGAGGGAAGCAATGTTCGGCAGCTAGGCAATAAAATGCTGCCGACAGACCCTCACGGCATGAGGGTCTATTTTTTTTGCCCAAAACCTCCAAGTCGAGGAGGAAGCTCTTCAAATGAACACACCACGACCAACGAATAGGAACCGAAATGGACTCAGCTACCATCTTCTTCCTTTACCACAACTACCGCAGCACGCTTTTCGCCACCGCCCTCTACGCTCTTGTAACCCTGTCAGCGTTTACTCAGAATGCAGCCCTCACCATTTTTCTCTCCATCGTGGGCATTCCGACCCCAGGGGAATTTATCAGCGAGCTTCGCAGCGCCAACCGCAGAGCGGTGAAGTACTTTGCCGTGCAGGACTACACGATGCATTGCAAGCACAGCAAGGATGCTACTCCAGAATCAATCTGGAACTGATTTTGAAGCACCGTGACAGGTTGCGATTCAGCATCCACTCCAACCCTCCCCCATAGCTGCTCGGGCCGCAGGCCCGCTTGGCAGACCCGCGCAGCGGGGCCGGCCTCCATGGCGCGGAGCTGCCACTAGGTGGCTGAAGCGCAGCGGAAGCCACCCTTTGCGGGACCGGAGGCCCCGCTGCTCCGGGAGAGCGCAGCGGACGGAGCGTCACCCGCCCTGCGCAGCAAGGCGGGTGAGCTGATCGCGCAGCGATCAGCCAGCGCTCCCGCGGAGCGGGAGCGCAACCCCCGTGCGCAGCACGGGGGTTCGCTAGCTTCGGGCGCAGCCCGAAGGGAC
>NZ_KQ948900.1 GCF_001514215.1 Streptomyces bungoensis | reverse complement strand
TGTCCGGCACCAACGCCCATGTCGTCCTCGAACAGCCCGTCGGCCAGGACCAGGCGGCCGTCCCGTGCGCTCCGGTGCCGTCGTTGGTGCCGTGGGTGGTGTCGGGGCGCAGCCGGGTGGCTCTGCGGGCGCAGGCGGAGCGGTTGGCGCAGTTCGTGGCCGGGCGCGAGGGGATCTCGGCGGCTGCGGTGGGCGCGTCCCTGGTGCGGTCGCGGTCGGTTTTCGAGCATCGTGCGGTGGTGTGGGGCGCGGATCGTGCGGAGTTGCTCCGCGGCCTGGAGTCCGTGGCCGCGGGTGAGTCTGCGGCCGGCGGTGCGGTGATCGGTGAGGTGGGCGAGGGTGGCCGCACGGCCTTCCTGTTCGCCGGCCAGGGGGCCCAGCGCATCGGTATGGGCCGCGAACTGTACGAGGAGTACCCCGCCTTCGCGGACGCCTTCGACGCCGTGTGCGCCTACCTCGACATCGAACTGCCATGCCCCCTGAGAGACATCATCTTCGGCGACGATCACGACGTTCTGGATCGGACGGAGTTCGCGCAGCCGGCGTTGTTCGCTCTGGAAGTGGCGCTGTTCCGGTTGCTGGAGTCGTGGGGTGTGCGGCCGGACGTGCTGGCCGGGCATTCGATCGGTGAGATCGCGGCGGCGCATGTCGCGGGGGTGTGGTCGCTGGCGGACGCCTGCCGCCTGGTCGCCGCCCGCGGCCGCCTCATGCAGCTCCTCCCGGCCGGGGGAGTGATGGTCGCGGTCCAGGCCTCCGAGGAGGAGGTGCTGCCGCTGCTCGGTGAGGACCGTGCGGAGGTCGGTGTCGCGGCGGTCAACGGACCGCGCGCGGTGGTGGTTTCGGGCGCCGGCCACGCCGTCGAGGAGATCGCCGCGCACTTCCGCGCCCAGGGCCGCAAGGTGACGTCCCTGCGGGTGAGTCATGCCTTCCACTCGCCGCTGATGGAGCCGATGCTCGCCGACTTCCGCGCGGTGGCGGAGGGACTGTCGTACGAGCGGCCGACGTTGCCGATCGTGTCCACGGTGACCGGCGCGTCCGCGAGTGCGGATGAGCTGATGTCGCCGGAGTACTGGGTGGAGCATGTCCGGGTGACCGTCCGCTTCGCCGACGTCGTGGCCGCCCTGGACGGACAGGGTGTCCGCCGCTTCCTCGAACTCGGCCCCGACGGCACCCTGGCCACGCTCGGCCAGGACTGTGCGACGGACGACGGCGCACTGTTCGTCCCGGTGCTGCGCAAGGACCGTCCGGAGACCGGGTCTGTGCTCGCCGCCCTGGCCGCCGCCTTCACCAGTGGTGCCGAAGTCGACTGGGCGAGGTATTTCCCGGCCGTGGCACCCGTCGAGCTGCCCACGTACGCCTTCCAGCACGCGGCGTACTGGCCGGCGCCCGCGGAGCCGCAGGCTTCGGTCAAGGCCGGTGGTGAGGTCGACGGCCGGTTCTGGGAGGCGGTCGAGCGCGAGGATCTGGAGTCGCTGGCCGGAGAGTTGCAGCTCGATGAGGAGGCCGTGGGTGCGGTGCTGCCGGCCCTGTCCTCCTGGCGGCGGCAGAGCCTCGAACAGACCGAGCTGGACGCGCTGCGCTACCGCGTTCAGTGGCGGCCGCTCGCGGACGTCCCCGCTTCGGCGGCCCTGTCCGGTCGCTGGCTGGTGGTCGAGCCGGCCGGACTCGCCGGTGGCACCTGGACGGAGTCGCTGGTCGACGGTCTCGCCGCCCATGGTGCCGAGGTGGAGCGGCTGGTCTGCGAGGCCGGCCTGGAGCGTGCGGAACTGGCCGCGCGCCTCCAGCACCGCGGGTCGCTCGCGGGCGTGGTGTCCCTGGTCGCACTGTCCGGTGACGCAACCGCGGACGGTGACGGGGTGCCCTCGTCCCTCTCCGCTTGCCTGGGGCTGGTGCAGGCTCTGGGTGATGCCGGTGTGGTGGCTCCGCTGTGGGTGGTGACCCGTGGTGCGGTGTCGGTGGGCCGGTCGGACGGTGCTGTGGACGCGGTGCAGGCCGCTGTGTGGGGTCTGGGCCGCGTGGCCGCGCTCGAAGCCTCCGGCCGCTGGGGCGGACTCATCGACCTGCCCGGGGTGATCGACCGCCGCGCGTCGGGCCGTGTGGCAGCCGTTCTGGCCGATCCAGGTGTC
>NZ_KQ948899.1:2228-2892 GCF_001514215.1 Streptomyces bungoensis | reverse complement strand
GTGTTCGAGGCGGATGAGTGCCTCTTCGGCGCGTTGGCGGTCCTTGAGGGCGTCGAAGGCGCCGTCGTTGAAGATGTTGCAGTTCTGGTAGATCTCGATCAGTGCGGTGCCGGGGTGGTCGGCGGCCGCGCGCAGTACCTCGGTGAGGTGTTTGCGGTCGGAGTCGATGGTGCGCGCCACGAAGGAGGCTTCCGCGCCGATGGCCAGGGAGACCGGGTTGAAGGGGGCGTCGAGAGAGCCCATCGGCGTCGACTTGGTGATCTTGCCGACCTCGGAGGTCGGGCTGTACTGGCCCTTGGTCAGGCCGTAGATCCGGTTGTTGAACAGCAGGATCTTGAGGTTGACGTTGCGGCGCAGGGCGTGGATGAGGTGGTTGCCGCCGATGGAGAGAGCGTCGCCGTCGCCGGTGACGACCCAGACGCTGAGGTCGCGTCGGGAGGTGGCCAGGCCGGTGGCGATGGCGGGGGCGCGGCCGTGGATGGAGTGCATCCCGTAGGTGTTCATGTAGTACGGGAAGCGGGAGGAGCAGCCGATGCCGGAGACGAAGACGATGTTCTCCTTGGCCAGGCCGAGTTCGGGCATGAAGCCCTGGACGGCGGCGAGGATGGCGTAGTCACCGCAGCCGGGGCACCAGCGCACCTCCTGGTCCGACTTGAAGTCCTTC
>NZ_KQ948899.1:0-1518 GCF_001514215.1 Streptomyces bungoensis | reverse complement strand
GGGCGCCGTGCGGGTCGTCGACCTCCACGTCCGGGACGTCGATGCCGTCGACCTTGGCCTGGCGGGTGCGGACCATGAAGTCGTGGTTGGCGGGGTCGTAGGAGATGTTGCCCGTGCCGTCCTGCTTCTCGATGCCGCCGATGCGGTGCTCCAGGCCCGGCGTGCCCGGGACCGCCCACGGACGGGCCAGGGTCTGCGGGTCGCGCTTGTACGGCCAGAAGACCTCGGTGCCGTCCTGAAGCGTGTGGTTCGGGCCGGAGGCGAACTGCACCCGCAGGTCGGGCAACTCGTCCTGCTCCGGGATGCGCCAGGGTTCGGAGCCGTTGGCGAGGTAGCCGTCGGAGAGCAGGAAGACCGGGGTCCGGTACGTCAGCGCGATCCGGGCGGCCTCCAAAGCGGCGTCGAAGCAGTCCGCCGGGGTCTTCGGTGCGACGACCGGGACGGGGGCCTCGCCGTTGCGGCCGTACATCGCCTGCAGCAGGTCCGCCTGCTCGGTCTTCGTCGGCAGACCCGTCGACGGGCCGCCGCGCTGGATGTCGACGACCAGCAGGGGCAGCTCCAGCGACACCGCCAGACCGATCGTCTCGCTCTTGAGCGCGACACCGGGTCCGGAGGTGGTGGTGACCGCCAGTGAGCCGCCGAAGGCGGCGCCCAGGGCGGCGCCGATGCCGGCGATCTCGTCCTCGGCCTGGAAGGTGCGCACACCGAAGTTCTTGTGCTTGGACAGTTCGTGCAGGATGTCCGAGGCCGGGGTGATCGGGTACGACCCCAGGAACAGCGGCAGGTCCGCCTGGACCGAGGCGGTGACCAGGCCGTAGGCCAGGGCGAGGTTGCCGGAGATGTTGCGGTAGGTGCCGGCCGGGAAGGCCTGGGCGGCGGGGGCCACCTCGTAGGAGACCGCGAAGTCCTCGGTGGTCTCGCCGAAGTTCCAGCCCGCGCGGAACGCGGCGATGTTGGCCTTGGCGATGTCGGGCTTCTTGGCGAACTTCGAGGTCAGGAACTTCTCGGTGCCCTCGGTGGGCCGGTGGTACATCCAGGACAGCAGGCCCAGGGCGAACATGTTCTTGCTGCGTTCGGCCTCCTTGCGGGAGAGGTCGAACTCCTTCAGCGCCTCGACGGTGAGCGTCGTCAGCGGGACGGCGTGCACCCGGTAGCCGTCGAGGGAGCCGTCCTCCAGCGGCGAGCTGTCGTAGCCCACCTTCTGCAGGGCCCGTTTGGTGAACTCGTCGGTGTTGACGATGATCTCGGCGCCGCGCGGCAGGTCGCCGACGTTGGCCTTCAGCGCGGCCGGGTTCATCGCCACCAGCACGTTCGGCGCGTCACCGGGCGTGAGGATGTCGTGGTCGGCGAAGTGCAGCTGGAAGGAGGACACGCCGGGCAGGGTGCCGGCGGGGGCGCGGATCTCGGCCGGGAAGTTCGGGAGGGTGGAGAGGTCGTTGCCGAAGGTGGCCGTCTCCGAGGTGAAGCGGTCACCGGTGAGCTGCATGCCGTCACCGGAGTCACCGGCGAACCGGATGA
>NZ_KQ948898.1 GCF_001514215.1 Streptomyces bungoensis | reverse complement strand
CTGATGGGCCAGGTCCTGCCGAACGACGGCCGGGTGAGACTGCCGTACGCCTGGGAAGGCGCGACGTTGCACGCCTCCGGCGCCTCCATGCTGCGGGTATCCGTGACGACCGCGGGCGACAACGCGATACGACTCCGCGCGGCGGACGGTGCCGGCCTGCCGGTGGCCGAGGTGGCGTCGCTGGCCATGCTTCCGGCCGACCTCGCCGACCTCGGCGCTCAGGCCGTGGACCGCAACGCCCTGCTGCGCCTGGCATGGACACCCGGGCCATCGGCGGACGCGGTCCCGCCTACCGAGCTCTCGCTGCTCGGCCACGACCGGTTCGGCCTGCGCTCGGCGACGGGGGCCGGCGTCCACTGGCGAGAGTTCACCGAGCTGTCCGCCGTACCCGGCGACTCGTCCGATGTGGTCGTGTGCCTCCAAGGGGACGAGGCGCCGGACCTCCCCGCGGCTGCCCGCGCGACGCTGTACCGTGCGCTCGATCTGCTCCGGGCTTGGGTGTCGAACGACCGGTTCGCGGATGCCCGGCTGGTAGTGGTGACCCGACGTGCGGTGATGACCGGAAACGGCGAGCCCGTACCGGACCTCGCCGCCGCCCCCCTCTGGGGGCTGCTCCGCTCAGTGCAGAACGAGAATCCCGGTCGGCTGGTCCTGGCCGATGTCGATGCCGATGTCCGCTCGCTTGCCGCGCTCCCCTCCGCGCTGGCCGGTGACACCACCCAGTTCGCGCTGCGCGAGGGACATGTCGTGGTACCGAGACTGGCCCGGTGGGATGCCGAGGGCGGGAGCGGGCCGGAGCCGCTGTCACGGTGGGACACCGGCGGCACCGTGCTGATCACCGGCGGTACGGGAACACTCGGCAGGCTGTTCGCCCGCCACCTGGTCACGGAGCACGGCGCGCGGAACCTGTTGCTGGTCTCTCGGCGTGGGCCGGACGCTCCCGGAGCCTCGGACCTGGTCGCCGAGTTGTCCGGGCTGGGCGCCGAGGTGACGGTTGCCGCGTGCGACGTGGCCGACCGGGCCGCGCTTGCCGCACTGCTCGCCGAGATCCCGCCGGACCAGCCGCTCACCGGTGTGGTGCACGCCGCAGGGGCCCTGGACGACGGATTGGTCTCGGGGATGACGCCGGAAAGGCTCGACGCCGTGCTGACGCCGAAGCTGGACGCGGCGTGGCACTTGCACGACCTGACCCGGGACCTGGGGCTGTCCGTATTCGCGCTGTTCTCCTCGATCATGGGCACGATCGGCAACGCGGGTCAGGGGAACTACGCCGCCGCGAACGTGTTCCTGGACGCGCTTGCCCAGTACCGCCGCGCCACCGGACTGCCGGCGACCTCGCTCGCGTGGGGCTTCTGGAGCGAGCGCAGCGAACTGACCGGTCACCTGGACGACGCGGACCTCGCTCGGATCCAACGCACGGGGCTGAAACCGCTGTCGGCGGACGAAGGCGTCGCGCTGTTCGACGCGGCGCTCGCCGGCGGTGCGGTCACCGTGGCACCGGCCGCGCTCGACCTGGACCGGCTGCGCGAGCAGGCCACGCAGGCGAGTCTGCCGGAGGTGCTGCGTGGACTGGTCAAGGCGCGTCGCACGGCGACCGCGGGCACGGAGACCGGCTCGACGCTCGCCGACCGGCTGGCCGGCCGCCCGGCCGAGGACATCGACCGCGAACTGCTCGACCTGGTGCGCTCCCACACCGCCACCGTGCTCGGCCATGCCGACGCCGGCTCCGTACAGCCGGCCGTCGCGTTCAGGGAACTCGGCCTCGACTCCCTGTCCGCGGTGGAGCTCCGCAAACGGCTCAACGGAGTAACCGGACTGCGACTGTCGGCCACTGTGGTGTTCGACCACCCGACCCCGTCCACACTGGCCGCGCTCCTGCGCGAGGAGCTGATGGGCGGGAGCACCCAGGTCGCCACTCCGACGACTGCGTCGTCCGCCTCGGCGGGGGACGACGATCCGATCGTCATCGTCGGGATGGGGTGCCGGTTCCCCGGTGGCGCGTCGTCGCCGGACGATCTGTGGGAGCTGGTGCGCTCCGGTCGGGATGCTGTGGGCGGGCTGCCGCGCGATCGCGGTTGGGACCTGGACGACCTCTTCGACACGGACCCGGGACGGACGGGCAAGAGCTACGTCGACAAGGGCTACTTCCTCGACGACGCGGGGGAGTTCGACGCCGAGTTCTTCGGCATCGCGCCGCGTGAGGCGCTGGCGATGCATCCGCAGCAGCGGTTGCTGCTGGAGTCCGCTTGGCAGACGTTGGAGGACGCCGGGATCGAGCCCGGTTCGCTGCGCGGCAGCGACACGGGCGTGTTCATCGGCGCGATGCTCCAGGAGTACGGACCACCGATGCACGAGGGTTCGGCGGAGGCTGACGGGCTGC
>NZ_KQ948897.1:2480-2983 GCF_001514215.1 Streptomyces bungoensis | reverse complement strand
CGCGGTGTGGAGGGTGGCGTCGAGGAGAGCGGGGTGGATGGTGTAGGCGTCCGGGTCGGTGGGAAGGGCGACCTCGGCGTAGACGTGGTCGTTGTGGCGCCACATCCGCTGCAAGCCCTGGAAGAGCGGCCCGTAGCGGTACCCGTGGTCGGCCAGGGTGTCGTAGGAGACGTCCACCGGCCGTGCCCCGGCAGGCGGCCAGGCGGTGAGGTCCCAGTCCGGGGAAGGCTCATCGACGTCCAGGACACCCGTGGCGTGACAGGTCCAGGAGGCTCCCGTGCCCGTGTCGGGGCGTGCGTCAATGCGAATCGGACGCGCACCGTCGTCGGTGGTGGGCTCGCTCACCTCCACCCGCAGCCGTAGGGCACCGTGCTCGGGCAGGACGAGGGGGGTCTGCACGGTCAGCTCACGGATACTGCCGCAGCCGACCCGGTCGGCGGCATGCACCGCCAGCTCCACGAACGCGGCACCGGGGAACACAACCGTGCCGACCACCTCGTGAT
>NZ_KQ948897.1:0-2000 GCF_001514215.1 Streptomyces bungoensis | reverse complement strand
GTCGATGGTCTCCTGCACACCGGCGGCCAGAACCGGGTGCGGACTGCACTCGATGAACGTGTCAAAACCGTCCGCCAGCAACGACCGGACGACGGCCTCGAACTCGACGGTCCCACGGAGATTACGGAACCAGTAATCCGCGCCGAGTTCAGCGGTGTCGATCTGCTGCCCGGTGACGGTGGAGTAAAAGCGCAGGTCGCCGGCTTGCGGTTTGATCGGCGCCAGCAGCTCCAGCACCTGATCACGGATCTCATCGACGTGCCAGGAGTGTGACGCGTAATCGACCGGGATGCGCCAGGTGCGCACACCATCGGCCTCGAACACCGCCTGCAACTCATCCAGAGCCCACGCACTGCCCGACACCACAGTAGAACTGGGACCATTGATCGCAGCGATCCCGATGTCACCGTCCCACAGCGTCAAACGAGGCCGCACCCGCTCGACCGGCAACGCCACGGAAACCATGCCACCCCGCCCGGCCAGCGCCCGAATCGCCTGACTGCGCAACGCCACCACACGCGCCGCGTCCTCCAGCGACAACGCCCCCGCCACACACGCCGCCGCGATCTCTCCCTGCGAATGCCCCAGCACCGCATCCACCCGCACCCCGTGCGAACGCCACAACGCCGCCAACGACACCATCACCGCGAACAACGCCGGCTGCACCACATCCACCCGCGCCAACAGCGACGCACCCTCATCGGTCAGCAAGACCTCCAACAGGTCCCACTCCACAAAGGCGGACAGAGCATGCGCACATTCATCCAGACGGGCGCGGAACACCGGAGCAGCCGCGTACAACTCCCGAGCCATCCCATCCCACTGCGACCCCTGACCCGGAAACACCAACGCCGTCCTGCCGGCCCCAGCCGTCCCCGCCACCACGTTCTCAGCAGGAACGCCCTCCGCCAGCGACCGCAGACCCGCCACCAACTCCTCACGCGAGGCACCGACCACCACACCACGATGCTCGAACACCGCACGCCCGGCCAGCGTCGCCGCCACATCCCCCACCGACACCCCGGAACCGTCAACGGCCGCGGCGAGCTGCGCCGCATACGCCCGCAACGCCTCCTCCGACCGCGCCGACACCACCCACCCCACCGGCCCCCCCGCCTCAACCGGTGCCTCCTGCTCCACCGACGGCGCCTGCTCCAAGATCACATGCGCGTTGGTGCCGCTGATACCGAACGACGACACACCAGCACGACGCGGCCGCCCCGTCGAAGGCCACTCACGCGAGTCGGTGAGCAACCGCACCCCCCCGGCATCCCAGTCCACATGCGGCGTCGGCTCATCCACATGCAACGTGGCAGGCAGCACCCCACGACGCAGCGCCTGCACCATCTTGATCACACCACCGACCCCCGCCGCCGCCATGGTGTGACCCACATTCGACTTCAACGAACCCAGCCACAACGGCTGCTCCTGGGAGTGTTCGGCCCCATAGGTGGCCAGCAACGCCTGCGCCTCGATCGGATCACCGAGCTGAGTACCCGTGCCGTGCGCCTCGACCACGTCGACATCCGCAGCAGTGAGTCCGGCAGCCGCCAACGCCGCACGGATCACCCGCTGCTGCGACGGACCGTTCGGCGCAGTCAGCCCATTCGAAGCGCCGTCCTGGTTCACCGCCGAACCCCGCACCACCGCCAGCACCCGATGCCCACGCGCCCGCGCAGCCGACAGACGCTCCAGCACCACCAGCCCCGCACCCTCACCCCAACCAGTACCGTCGGCCGACGCCGCGAACGCCTTGCACCGCCCATCCGCCGACAACCCGCGCTGCCGCGAGAACTCCACCAGCACCCCAGGTGAGGACATCACCGTCACACCGCCGGCCAATGCCAGAGCGCATTCGCCGTTCCGCACCGCCTGAGCGGCCTGATGCAACGCCACCAACGACGACGAACACGCCGTGTCCACCGTCACCGCCGGCCCCTCCAGACCGAGGAAGTACGCCAACCGGCCCGACGTGACACTCCCACTGGTACCGGTCAGCA
>NZ_KQ948896.1 GCF_001514215.1 Streptomyces bungoensis | reverse complement strand
CGCCTTCCAGCACCGCCGGTACTGGTTCGAGCCCGAGGCGCGCCGGCTCACCGGAGGGAACGGCGTGCCCGAGGACGCGGCGGACGCCGAGTTCTGGGCGGCCGTGGAGAACCAGGACCTCCAGACCCTGAGCGGTACGCTCGACCTCGCCGAGGAGGAGGGACAGCAGGCGCTGGCCCAGGCCCTGCCCGTGCTGTCCGGCTGGCGCCGGGGGCGCCGCGCCTCCGCCACCATCGACTCCTGGCGCTACCGCATCGCCTGGCGGCCCACGGCCGACCGGGCCGTCGCCACGCTCCCCGGCACCTGGCTGGTCGTCGTACCCGCCGCCCACGCGGGGTCCGAACTCGTCCAGGTCTGCCTGGACGGGCTCGCCGCGCACGGGGCGCAGACCGCCCCCCTCTTCGTCGACGCCGCCGACACCGACCGTGAGCGGCTGGCCGCGCTGATGAGTGAGACGGCCCGGCACAGCGGCGCAGACGCGTTCAGCGGCATCCTCTCCTTCCTCGCGCTCGACGAAGACCCTCATCCGGCACGGCCGGGGCTCGCGTCCGGTCTGGTGGCCGGACTGGCGCTGATCCAGGCGTGCGCCGACAGCGGGGTGCGGGCACCGCTGTGGCTGGCCACCTGCGGAGCGGTCACCACAGGCGACAGCGACCCCCTCCGCAACCCCGTGCAGAACGGCACCTGGGGCATGGGCCGGGTCGCCGCCCTGGAGCACCCCGAGTTCTGGGGCGGACTCGTCGACCTGCCGGAGACGCCCGACGAGCGTACGGCCGCCCGGCTCTGCGGGGTGCTCGCCGACTCCGGCGCAGAGGATCAGCTCGCCGTCCGCCGCACCGGTGTCCTCATCCGCCGCCTGACCCGCACGCCCGCCGGTGGCCGGCGCGTCGGCGACCGCGGCTGGACCTCGCGCGGCACCGCGCTGGTCACCGGTGGCACCGGGGGCCTGGGCGGCCACACCGCACGCTGGCTCGCCCGCACCGGCACCGAGCACCTGGTCCTGGTCAGCCGCCGCGGCCCGGACGCGCCCGGTGCGACCGAACTGGAGGCGGAGCTGAGCGCGTTGGGCGCCCGCGTCACCATCGCCGCCTGCGACATCGCCGACCGGGACGCCCTGACCGCGCTCGTGGAGCGGGTCGAGGCCGACGGGCCGCCGATCCGCACCGTCGTGCACACCGCGGGCGTGGGCATCCTCATCCCGCTGGCCACCACGACCCTGCAGGAGTTCGCCGACGGGGCGGAGGCCAAGCTCTCCGGTGTCGCGAACCTCGACGCCCTCTTCTGCGACGACCGGCTGGACGCGTTCGTCGTGTTCTCCTCCGTCGCCGGCGTCTGGGGCAGCGGTGACCACGGCGCCTACGCCGCGGCCAACGCCTACGCCGACGCGGTCGCCGAGCAGCGCCGGGCCCGCGGCCTGGCCGGCACCTCGATCGCCTGGGGCATCTGGAGCGACGAGGGCGGCGGCATGGGGCTCGACGTCGTCCAGGAGCAGCTGCGCTGGCGTGGCATCCCCTTCATGGAACCCGCGCTGGCCGTCGCGGCCATGCAGCAGGTACTCGAACGCGACGAGTGCTTCGTCGCCGTGGCCGACATCGACTGGGAGCGTTTCGTCCCCGTCTTCACCGCGGCCCGCCCGCGTCCCCTGCTCACCGAGGTGCCCGAGGTCGCGGAGCTGCTGCGCGCGGAGGAGGACGGCCGGCGGCAGGACGGGCCGGACACCCGGAGCGCCGGACTCGTCGCCCGGTTGCGCGGCATGTCCGCCGACGAGCGGGAGCAGGCCGTACTGGACCTCGTGCGGGCCCAGGTCGCCGGTGTCCTCGGGCACGACAGCCCGAACAGCGTGGAGATCGGCCGGGCCTTCCGTGAGCTGGGTTTCGACTCCCTGACCTCCGTCGAACTGCGCAACCGGCTGAACGCCGCGACGGGCCTGCGGCTGCCCGTCACCGTCATCTTCGACCGGCCCACGGTCACGGCGCTCGCCCGGCACATCCGCGAAGAGCTGGACGGCCCCTCGGACGGCCTCCCCGTCCCGGCCACCGCCGCCGCCCCGGCCGGCGTCCCGGCGCCCGCCGCCGACGACGACCCGATCGCCATCGTCTCGATGAGCTGCCGCTACCCGGGCGGTGCCAACAGCCCCGAGGAGCTGTGGCGGATCCTCGCCGAGGGCCGTGACGTGATCGACGCCTTCCCGGACGACCGATCCTGGAACCTCGACGCCCTCTACGACCCCGACCCGGACCGGGAGGGCACCTGCTACACGCGTGAGGGCGGCTTCGTCTACGACGCGGGCGACTTCGATCCCGCCTTCTTCGGCATCTCGCCCCGCGAGGCCGTCGCCATGGACCCGCAGCAGCGGCTTCTGCTGGAGACCTCCTGGGAGGCCCTCGAACGGGCCGGGCTGCTGCCCGAAACTCTGCGCGGCACACCCGTCGGCGTCTACGTCGGCGCGGCCCACCAGGGCTTCGGCGGCCTGGACAACCTGCCCGAAGGCGTCGAGGGACACATCGTCACCGGCAGCGCCACCAGTGTCCTGTCCGGCCGCATCGCCTACACCCTCGGTCTCGAAGGCAGCGCGGTGACCATCGACACCGCCTGCTCCTCCTCACTCGTCGCGCTGCACATGGCCGTCCAGGCACTGCGCTCCGGCGAGTGCTCCATGGCCCTGGCGGGCGGTGTCGCCGTGATGGTCGAACCCATCGGCTTCATCGGCTTCGCCCGCACCCGGGGCGTCGCCCGCGACGGCCGGTCCAAGGCGTTCGCGAAGGCCGCCGACGGCATGGGCCTCGCCGAAGGCGCCGGCATGGTGCTCCTGGAGCGGCTGTCCGACGCCCGCCGCAACGGCCACCCCGTACTCGCCGTCATCCGCTCCACCGCCCTCAACCAGGACGGCGCCAGCAACGGGCTCAGCGCCCCCAGCGGCCCCGCGCAACAACAGGTCATCCGCGCCGCTCTCGCCAAGGCGGGACTGTCCCCGGCGGACGTGGACGCGGTCGAGGCGCACGGTACGGGCACCACGCTGGGCGATCCGATCGAGGCGCAGGCGCTGCTCGCCACCTACGGCCAGGGCCGTGATCCGGAACGGCCATTGTGGCTGGGCTCGTTGAAGTCGAACATCGGTCACACCCAGGCCGCCTCGGGTGTGGCGGGTGTGATGAAGATGGTGCTCGCCATGCAGTACGGGGTGCTGCCCCGGACGCTGCACGTGGACGAGCCGACGCCGCACGTGGACTGGTCGGCGGGTGCGGTGTCGCTGCTGACCGAGCCCATGGAGTGGCCTCGCGTCGAGGGAAGCCCACGACGGGCGGGCGTCTCCTCCTTCGGCGTGAGCGGCACGAACGCTCACGTCGTGCTGGAGGAGGCGCCGGGGGGTGTGCCGGAGCCTGAAGGTGAGGCTGTTTCGCCGGTGTTCGCGGTGGGTGGTGTGGTGCCGTGGGTGGTGTCGGGCCGGGGTGTGGAGGGTCTGGCGGGGCAGGCGGGCCGGCTGGCCGGTTTCGT
>NZ_KQ948895.1 GCF_001514215.1 Streptomyces bungoensis | reverse complement strand
TGCCTTCCAGCACCGCCGGTACTGGTTGGAGAAGAGCCTGACCGTGGTGCCGTCGTCTGGTTCGCGGGTGGATGGCCGGTTCTGGGAGGCGGTCGAGCGGGAGGATCTGGAGGGGCTTGCCGGGACGCTCGGGTTGGCCGACAGTGCGCCGTTGGCCGGGGTGTTGCCGGTGTTGTCGAGTTGGCGTCGGGGTGAGGTGGCGCGGTCGGCGGTGGACGGCTGGCGGTACAAGGTGGTGTGGAAGCCGGTCGGGCGGGACGTCGGGCCGGTGGTGCTCGGGGGCAGGTGGCTGCTGGTGGTGGCGGGGGAGCAGGCCGGCACCGGCCTGACCGCCTCCGTCGCCGACGCCCTGACCCGCCACGGCGCCGACGTGCATCTCCTGCGGCTCACGGCCCGCCATACCGAGACCGCCGCCCTGCAGGTGGCACTCGACGAGGCGCTGGCGGATGCGACGGCACCGCTCCGTGGCGTGCTGGCCCTGACGGGGCTGGACGAGAGTCCGGTGCCTGGCCACCCTGTGCTGCCCACCGGCGCCGCACTCACCGTTGCCCTCCTTCAGGCCCTCGGCCGGGTCGGGGTGAACGCACCCTTGTGGTGTGCCACCCAGGGTGCCGTGGCCGTCGGGGACCATGAACCGGTGACCCGTCCGGATCAGGCCGCCGTCTGGGGTCTGGGCCGGGTGGCGGCGCTCGAGTTCCCGGAGCGCTGGGGAGGCCTGGTGGACCTGCCCGGACGATGGGAGGACCGCCACGCGGCAGCCCTCTGCGCCGTGCTGGCGTCCCACGGTGACGGTACGGAGGACCAGGTCGCTCTGCGCGGCGGCACCACCTGCGTCCGGCGTCTGGTGCGGGCGCCCCTGGCCGGACGGTCCGCGTCCGTGCGCCGCTGGTCCCCGACCGGAACGGTGCTGGTGACCGGCGGCACCGGTGCGCTCGGCGCGCACGTCGCCCGGTGGCTGGCCCGGTGCGGTGCCGAGGACGTCGTCCTGGTCAGCAGGCGCGGGGCCCCCGACACGTCGGCTCTGGCGGAGCTGGAGGCCGAAGTCGCCGTGCTCGGCGCCCGGTTGACCGTCGCCACCTGCGATGTCGCCGACCGTGCGGCGTTGCGGGAGCTGCTCGGCTCCCTGCGTGCGCAGGGACGTACCGTACGGAGCGTGGTGCACGCCGCCGGCGTGGGCATCCTCGGAGCGCTCGACGACCTCGGGCTCCCCGAGTTCGCCGAGGTCACGGCCGGCAAGGTGGCCGGAGCCCGGAACCTCGCCGAGTTGCTGGACCCCGCCGAGACCGACGCGCTGATCTTCTTCTCCTCCATTTCCGGTGTCTGGGGCGTAGCCGACCACGCCGCGTACGCCGCTGCCAACGCCACCCTGGACGCGCTGGCCGAGAACGCGCGCCGGACCCGAGGACTGCCCGCGCTCTCGGTGGCGTGGGGCCCCTGGGACGGGGGCGGCATGATCACCGAGGACATGCGTGATCCGCTGCGCCGCCGCGGAATCCCCGTCATCGCTCCCGAACCCGCGATGGCGGCCCTCCAGCAGGCACTGGACAACGACGACACCGTGGTGGCCGTCGCCGACGTCGACTGGGCCCGCTTCGTCTCCGTCTTCACCGTCGCCCGTTCGGCCCCGCTCATCGCCCACCTGAAGCCGAAGAACGGGGCGGACACCGGCCGGGGAGGCCGCAGCCGGTCCCGCGCCGGACACGACGACGGCCCCGGCGGCACTCCGGCAGGCACGGCACTCGCCGAGCGGCTCTCCGCCCTCCCCGCCGCAGACCGCGACCGCTTCGTGCAGGACCTCGTACGCGCCGAGGCGGCTGCCGTGCTCGGCCACTCCTCGCCGGACGCCGTCGACGCCGCCTACGCCTTCAAGGAGTTGGGCTTCGACTCGGTGAGCGCCGTGGAACTGCGCAACCGTCTCACTTCCCGCACCGGACTGAAGATCGCGACCACGGTCGTCTTCGACCACCCCACCCCGCTCGCCCTCGCCGCGCACCTGCGCGACCTGGCCTCAGGCAGTGACACACCGCGCGAGGCCGCCACGCCCGGCCAGGCCCCGGCCGGTTCGCCGGGCGACCCCGCCGGCGACGACCCCATCGCCGTCGTCGCCATGGCATGCCGCTACCCGGGAGGGATCGGATCTCCCGACGACCTGTGGCGTGTCGTCACCACCGGGGAAGACGTCATCACCGGCTTCCCCCAGGACCGCGGGTGGGACACGGCCCGGCTGTACGACCCCGACCCAGGCCGGGCGGGCACCAGCTACGTCCGGCACGGGGGGTTCCTGCACGACGCGGCGGCGTTCGACGCGGCCTTCTTCGGCATCTCGCCGCGTGAGGCCGAAGCCATGGACCCGCAGCAGCGGCTGCTCCTGGAGACCTCCTGGGAGGCGCTGGAGCGGGGCGGCATAGACCCGAAGACCCTGCGCGGCAGCCGCACCGGCGTCTTCGCCGGCCTCACCGACCAGAACTACGGCACGCTCCTCAGCCGCAGCACCGACGGCACCGAGGGCTATCTCGTCACCGGTGCCTCGACCGCCGTCGCCTCGGGCCGGGTCTCCTACGTCCTGGGCCTGGAAGGACCGGCGGTCACCGTCGACACCGCCTGCTCGTCGTCGCTGGTCGCCCTTCACCTGGCTGCACGTTCCCTGCGCTCCGGGGAGTGCTCGATGGCGCTGGCCGGGGCCGCGATGGTCATGGCCGACCCGGCGCCGTTCGTCGGCTTCAGCCGGCAGCGAGGTCTCGCTCCCGACGGACGCTGCAAGCCCTTCGCGGAGGCGGCCGACGGATTCTCCCTCGCCGAAGGCGTCGGCGTACTGCTGCTGGAGCGGCTGTCCGACGCCCGCCGCAACGGCCACCCCGTCCTGGCGGTGGTACGCGGTACGGCGGTCAACCAGGACGGTGCCAGCAACGGCCTGACCGCACCCAACGGTCCCTCGCAACAGCGAGTCATCCGGGCCGCACTCACCGACGCGCGACTCACCGCAGCGGAGGTGGACGTCGTGGAGGCCCACGGCACGGGCACCCGTCTCGGCGACCCGATCGAGGCGCAGGCTCTGCTCGCGACGTACGGCCAGGACCGGCCGGAGGACCGGCCCCTGCTCATCGGCTCGGTCAAGTCCAACATCGGGCACACCCAGACCGCATCCGGGCTGGCGGGCGTCATGAAGATGGTGCTCGCCATGCGGCACGGCCTCGTCCCGGGCACGCTGCACGTGGACGCGCCCTCCTCCCACGTCGACTGGTCGGCGGGTGCGGTGTCGTTGGTGACCGACGCGGTCGAGTGGCCGCATGTCGAGGGCCGTCCGCGCCGGGCGGGTGTGTCGTCCTTCGGTATCAGCGGGACGAACGCTCACGTCGTGCTGGAGGAGGCGCCGGGGGGTGTGCCTGAGTCCGGCGGGGTGGAGCAGCCGGATCCGGTGTTCGCGGTGGGTGGTGTGGTGCCGTGGGTGGTGTCGGGCCGGGGTGTGGAGGGTCTGGCGGGGCAGGCGGGCCGGCTGGCGGCTTTCGC
>NZ_KQ948894.1:1432-4853 GCF_001514215.1 Streptomyces bungoensis | reverse complement strand
TCCGGATGCGGTGGTCGTGGGCAGTCTGCGGCGTGATCAGGGTGGTGCGGACCGGTTCCTGACCTCTCTGGCCGAGGCGTGGGTGCGGGGTGTTCCGGTGGAGTGGACACGGGTGCTGGCCGGTCGGGGTGGCCGGGTGGTGGCGTTGCCGACGTACGCCTTCCAGCACCGCCGGTACTGGCTCGACGTCCCCGACCTCCTCGGCTCCGTCTCCAGGCCCGAGACCGTACGAGCGTCCGGTGACGACGTCGACGCACGCTTCTGGGAGGCGGTCGAGTCCAACGATCTCGAAGCCCTGGCCGACGCCCTCGACCTGGCCCCGGAGCGACGCGAGACGCTGGGATCCGCGGTACCGGTGCTGCCCGTGTTGGCCGAGTGGCGTCGGCGCAGGCGGGAGAGTGCGCTCCTGGACTCCTGGCGTTACACCGTGACCTGGCAGCCGGCCCGCGCCACCGACGCCGTACCCGCTCCGTTGCCGTCGCGTTGGCTGGCCGTCCTGCCGGGCGGTGACACCGTCGCCGGTGATGTGGTCCCTCAGGTGGTCGCGCGCCTGGCCGAGCGCGAGGGGGTCGAAGCCGTCGAAACGGTCGTCTTCGACGCGGTGAACGACGACCGCACCGCCCTCGCGGCACGCCTGAACGAGGCACTGGAGCGCGGCCCGGCGACCGAAGCGGTGCTCAACCTGCTCCCGCTCGCCGCTGACGGAGTGCCGGCCGCCGACGAGGAACCCGCTCCGGGCGCGCTGGAGGCCACCACGGCGACCCTGCTGCTCATACAGGCGCTCGCGGACACGGAGGCGCAGGCGCCGATGTGGACGGTGACCCGAGGAGCGGTGACGGTGCCCGGACCGGCCGGGGCGCCTGCCGGCGGACCCGTTCCGGAACAGGCCGCCGTCTGGGGACTCGGCCGGGTCCACGGCCTGGAACAACCGCACCGCTGGGGCGGCCTCATCGACCTCCCGCTGTCACCAGGCTCCGACACGGGACGCGGCACGGAGTCCGATGACGCACCCGCGGCAGCACCCGTCGCCGAACTCGACACGCACACCTGGAACCGGTTCTTCGCCGGCCTGGCGGGCGAAGAGGACGAGGACCAGTTCGCCGTGCGGGCGGACGGCCTGTACGTACGCCGCATGATCCGCAAGCCGGTCGAGGCCGACGCGGTGGAGCGTGCCGTCGGCTTCTCGGGCACGACTCTCATCACCGGCGGCACCGGAGCCCTCGGCGCACACCTCGCCCGGCGGCTCGCCGCGACCGGTGCCGAGCATCTGCTGCTGCTCAGCCGCCGGGGCCCGGACGCGCCGGGCGCCACCGAGCTGGAGTCGGAGCTCACCGCGCTGGGTGCCCGCGTGACCATCGCCGCCTGCGACATCACCGACAGGGGCGCCCTGGCCAAGGTGCTCGCGGACGTTCCGGAGAGCGCACCCGTCCGGGCGGTGGTGCACGCTGCGGGCGTGGAACCGCCGGCGGTCGCCGTCGAGGAGACCGATCCCGAGGCGCTGCGCGAGGTGGCGGAGGCGAAGACGGCCGGTGCCGTCCACCTGGACGCGCTGCTCGCGGACCAGCCGCTGGAGGCCTTCGTCCTGTTCACCTCCGGCGCGGGCGTCTGGGGCGACGGCGGTCACTCCGCCTACGCCGCGGCCAATGCCTACCTCGACGCGTTCGCCGAGTGGCGCCGCAGCCGGGGCCGAGTGGCGACCGCCATCGCCTGGGGCGCCTGGGCCGGCGGCGGTATGGTCCACGCCACCGAGGGCGACCGGCTGCGCCGCCACGGCGTGCCCACCATGGACCCGGAGGTGGCCGTCGGCGCGGTGCAGCAGGCGGTCGCCCACGACGAGACGTCCCTGGTCGTCGCGGACGTGCTCTGGGACCGGTTCGCGTCGGCGTACTCGGCCGCCCGTCGCCGCCGTCTCTTCGACGAGATTCCCGACGTCCGCGAGATCGCCGCCGAAGCGGCCCGCACGGCCGCCGAGGGCGCGGGCGCCGACGGCCGGGCGGCCGCCGGTCCGGCGCAGGCGCTCGCCGACCGGCTGGCCGGCGCGAGCCGGGCCGAGCAGGAGCGGACGGTGCTCCAGCTCGTCCGGAGCCAGGTCGCGGGAGTCCTCGGCCACGCCGGCACCGGTGCGATCAGTCCCGGCCAGGCCTTCCGTGACCTGGGATTCGACTCCCTCACCGCCCTGGAGCTGCGGAACCGGCTGAAGGAGGCCACCGGGCTCGCACTGCCCGCCACCCTGGTCTTCGACCACCCGACACCGGCCGCTCTCACCGAGCGTCTGCTGACCGAACTCGCCCCGGACCCGGAGCACGCCGCCGGACAGGACGTACGGGCACTGGACGAGCTGGAAAACGCCGTCACCTCGCTCGGCCCCGGCGACGACGCGGCCCGCAGCAGGATCACCGCCCGGCTGCAAGCCCTGCTGTGGCGGCTCTCCGACAGCCCGGCGGAGTCCGCGGCAGCCGACGGCGACCGCGACGACGCACTGCTCGGCGCCGCCTCCGACGACGAGATGTTCGACCTGATCGACAAGGAACTCGGCCTCAACTAGACCGGCCGGACGGGCCGACCCCTCCCCGGGGCCCGTCCGGCCTTCGGCTCCCGCCCGTTCGACTCCTTCGCACCATCCCCTCCGATCTGCCCGTTGCCAACGCCGTACGGGTGACTTCCAGCCTTCGGGCCTGCTCTAGGGACTGATGACGTTCATGGCTAACGAGGACAAGCTCCGCGACTACCTCAAGCTGGTCACTACCGATCTGCGGCAGGCCCGCCGACGCCTGCAGGAGGTGGAGACCCGCCGGCAGGAGCCCATCGCCATCGTCTCGATGAGCTGCCGCTTCCCCGGCAACGCCCACACCCCCGAGGACTTCTGGCAACTGCTCGTCGCCGGCGTGGACACCGTCTCGGAGCTGCCCGCGGACCGGGGCTGGGACCTGGAGAACCTGTACCACCCGGATCCCGAGCACCAGGGCACCAGCTACACCCGGTCCGGTTCGTTCCTCTACGACGCCGCCGACTTCGATCCCGCCTTCTTCGGCATCGCGCCGCGTGAGGCCACCGTGATGGATCCGCAGCAGCGGCTGCTCCTGGAGACCTCCTGGGAGGTGCTGGAGCGGGCCGGCATCGACCCGGGCACCCTGCGCGGCGAGCAGGCCGGCGTCTTCGTCGGCAGCAGCGACCAGGGCTACGGCGCTGCCGCCGCCCATGCCCGCGACCGGGTCGAGGGGCACATGCTGACGGGCGGCTCCGGAGCGGTGCTCTCCGGCCGGATCGCCTACACCCTCGGTTTCGAGGGACCCGCCGTCACCGTGGACACCATGTGCTCCTCGTCCCTGGTGGCCTTGCACCTCGCCGTCCAGGCCCTGCGCCAGGACGAGTGCCGCCTCGCCATCGCCGCAGGCGCCACCGTCATGGCCGGCCCCCGCAA
>NZ_KQ948894.1:0-640 GCF_001514215.1 Streptomyces bungoensis | reverse complement strand
GGCCACGACCGCGCACACCCCCTGCGCATGGGGTCGCTGAAGGCCAACATAGGGCACCTCCAAGCCGGTTCGGGCATAGCCGGGGTCATCAAGATGGTGCTCGCCATGCGCCACGGCATCCTGCCGCGACTGCTGCACCTGGACGAGCCGACTCCGCACGTCGACTGGTCCTCCGGTGCCGTCGAACTGCTCACGGACAACCAGGAGTGGCCCGAGACCGGCCACCCGCGCCGGGCGGGTGTGTCGTCCTTCGGTGGCAGCGGCACGAACGCCCACGTGATCCTGGAAGAGGCCCCGGAGCCCGACCCCGATACCCCCTCCGGCCCGGACCCCGAGGGCGAGGCCGTGCCGTCGGTGTTCGCGGCTGGTGGTGTGATGCCGTGGGTGGTGTCGGGCCGGGGTGTGGAGGGTCTGGCGGGGCAGGCGGGCCGGCTGGCGGCTTTCGTGGAGTCGGCCGGTGAGGACGTACGGCCGGAGGATCTGGCCTGGTCCCTCGCGGCGACGCGTGCCGCCTTCGAGCACCGGGCCGTGATCCTCGGCACCGAGATCCCCCAACTCGCCGACAACCTCGCCACGATGGCGTCCGACGGCACCGCACCGGGAGCGGTCAGCGGGAGCTTCGACGCCGTGCCCGACGGTG
>NZ_KQ948893.1 GCF_001514215.1 Streptomyces bungoensis | reverse complement strand
GACGACGATCCGTTCGATGTGTTTCCGCGGTACGCGGAGGTGTCCTTCGCGTTGGTAGTACTGCTTGGCGGCCTGGTAGTTCAGCGCCCACTTGTCGGCCTGCGTCCGGCGCGGGGGCGGCTTCTCGTCCTCGCTGGCGGGCTGGATCCCGAGGATGTGTTCGCACATCCACTGCTGCACCGTCGTCAGCTTGTCCCAGCCGTACCGGACGGAGCGTACCCACCGGCCGAGATCTTCGCCTTGGTGCACGACGTCGCCCGGCGAGGTGGGTAGCGGGTGGCCGGCTTCGAGGTACTGCCGGACGAGGTGGAAGGCGCGCTGCCATTCCACGGGCCAGGCCGGGCACCACGACGGGTCGATGTCCTCCAACTGCTGACGCCGCTCCTCCGACAACGCTCCGGCCGACGACGGAACGGGCAGGCCCTCGGCGCGCCGTTGCTCGTTCTCGGCCGCTTTGCGGGCGGCGGCCCGCGCGTTCTTCAGCCAGATCCCCACGCGGTAGCCCTGGAAGGTGGCGTCCAGCGGGGCCAGGAGGTGGCCCGCCTCGGCCGCCCACCCGCGCGCCGCCGCGAGACCTTCCTCCCACGCGACGTCGTAGTGGGACCAGACCATGCCGAGCTTCTCCAGCTGTGCGATGCGGTCCTGGTCCATGTCCCCGCGGGTGTAGACGCGCCGGTTGTCGGCGATCCACTGCCCGAGCCGGAACCCGGCGAGCGAGGACGGCCACCCCTCGGCCTCCGCCGCTTGGTCGTTGCCGCCGGGCACCCGGTAGGTGAAGGGCACCTTAAGGTCGCCGTGCTCGCGGGCGTAGATGACGGAGGCCTCCACCCCGCGCCGCCACTGTTCGTGTTCGGGGTTGAGGACGCGCAGGGTGATGAACGCGGCCAGCTGCGCAGGGTCACGAGGCGTGCTGAACTTGAGTAGCTCCCGTGCTGGCACCGACAGCCGGTCGCTTCGGTCGCTCTCTACTGTTTCGCCCTCTAGTTCTCCGCCGCGGGTCTGTACGCCTCTGACTCGACTGCGGGCCTGGGGTTCGGCGAGTGCCTCGACGACGCGGGCGTCGTGCGCCCGGAGCGCCTCCAGAAGCTTCGCCAGCCCGCCGAATGCCTGGCTGGTGAGCATGTTGTCCGCCGCCTCGCCCGGCCCGAGCAGTACCGGCACCACGAGTGAGGCGATCTTGCCTTCGCCGGGCTGCATGCGCAGCGCGCGGCCGACGGCCTGGACGAGGTCGGGCATGGAGCCGCGCACGTCCGCGAAGTAGACGGAGTCGCAGTTCTTGGTGTCGACGCCCTCCCCGAGAACCTTCACCGAGCCGAGGTAGCCCTTCTCCACGACGGTGCCGTCCGTGGCGATCCCGGCCGCGAACTCCCCGAGAACACGCTGCCGGTGGAGCGGCTTGTGCTCGCCGCACAGCCAGTCCACCCAGATCGTCTTCGGGTACAGCTCGGGGTCGGCGGCGTGTAGCCGCTTGGCGACGTCGGGGAGGCCGGCCGCGAACGCCTCGGCCTCCTTCACGACGTGGTGGAAGACGAGCGTGCGCCGGAAACCCTCCTCCGACGACGCCTTCACCAGAGCGGTCTGCAAGGCCGCGAGGCGGGCCCCGCGGACCTGGTCCGAGCGGCCCGCCACGCCCAGGAGCTGCGCTGCCTGGAGCTGGGTGTCGGTGATGTCCAGGCACACCACCTGGTACGGCGCGCAGATCCCCCGGTCGATCGCCTCCGACAGCGTCAGCGTGAAGCAGCGCGCACCGAACGGCGAGTCGGGAGAGTCCTCCATGCTCGCCACCAGCTCGCCCGGCGCACCCTGGTCGGGGTCCCCGTCCAGTTGCCACAGCCGTGGGGTGGCGGTCATGTACAGGCGGCGCAGGGCGGGGATGCGGGTGTTGTCGTGGACGACCGCCCACGGCTTGCCGATCCGACCCGAAGTTCGGTGCGCCTCATCGACCACGATCAGGTCCCACCCGGGTAGGCCGGTCCGGTGCGCGCGCTCGAGTGTGCCGAGCCCGAGTGAGGCGTAGGTGGCGAACACCGTGACCTTGTCAAAGGGGCGCACCCAGGCGACGAGCTCGGCCGCGTCCGTGGTGTTCGGGAAGGAGGCCTCTGGTCCGCGCAGGGACGAGACTCCGATCATCGGCCCCGAACGCCCGCCCTCGCGCCAGGCGGCTTCGGTCTGCGCGAGTAGGTCCAGCGAGGGCACGAGCACCAGCACCCGGCCCGCTTGCAGCTCTTGTGCGCTGCGCACGGCGACGAGGGTCTTGCCGGAGCCGGTCGCCATGATCACTTGCGTACGCAGTCCCTGTTCGGGGACGTGTCCGCCGGGAGGAAGGGTCAGGGCGCGTACGACGTGGTCGGTTGCTTCCCGTTGGTGAGGGCGTGGCTGGGGGTGCGGCATGTCCTGCCTTCGGCGGTTGGGCTGGGAGGCCGGCGGGCTGTTCCGGCCCTCTGGGCAACCGGGAGGTGACGTGGGTGCTGTTCAGACGATGTGGACTCGCTCGAGGTTGCCCTCTTCGTCGCGCAGGAGGATCTCCTTGCCGTCGGCCATCTGCTGGGCGAGGAAGGCGTAGACCTGGACGGCTCGGTTGATGACGTCGGTCTTGGACAGGCCGGTGATCCGCATGAGGGTGCCGACGGCCTGGGCTGCCGTGGCGATGAGGGTCACTGTGAAGCGTTCGTTGTCTGTCCGTACGGCGTGGAGCTTGTCCTCTGGCCGAGCCATGTCAGCCTCCTTCGGAGTGGGAAATCGGATGCCCGCAGACATCCCTTACCTCTCCATCATGCCACCTACGCACCTAGAAGCCACCACTTTGGTGCTCCGTAAGTGCTGTGATGCGTGTTTTCCTGGTCGCACGCGGTGCATGATCACACCTCTCCGTCTCTCGTCACCCGTCATCGGCAGGCGCAAGTGACCCGGTGTCTTCCGGAGCTTCTGATGGGGCCGCGGGTTCACGGACACGGCTTTGAGTCCCCACCTCCTATCCAGCCGCCGCAGGCCGGCCCCGATGCCAGGGCGCGATCGATGTAGTCACCGATGTGGTGAAGAAGGGGTGCGTCACCGGTCGGGCACGTGCTAGATTGCATCCGCGGCAACCGCCGTGTCCTGCAACAGAGTTGAGTGGATCGAAAGGGCCCTAAATGCGGCTTAATCCTCGCCAGCAGTCGGGTGGGCAATGCCTAGCCCGCAGCTTCGTCTCCCGTGTGACGTAGGGACGAGCAGCTGGCTGGGACTGATCGAACTCCGATGCGTGCCGATCCACGGTGCGCAAGTTCGGTCGCCGCTCACTAGGAGGACCCAGCCCATGAACAACAACTCCATGCAGGTCACGAACGACGAGCAGCCGTCGGCGCAGGCCGCCGTGCAGATCCAGACGACGCCGGTCGTCCAGGACGAGGCGCCCACCAGCAACGCTGAGCTGAGCATCGAGGCCACCAAGACGAACTTCAAGGCCGAGATGAGCGTTCCCGGTCCCAACGCCGGGCAGATGATCAACGCCGCGACCCGCATTCTCGGGCTCGCCGGCTCGGTCGTCGGTCCTGCCGTGGTGCTCAAGTTTTCCGCGAACCTGGTGATGCCCTGGTACGGGGTGTGGGCGCTGGTCGTGGTGGTCGCGGTCCTGCCGCTGGTTCACGTGGTGGTCGGTAACCGCCACGACAAGCAGCAGTAGTTGACCTGCACGGCATAGACGTTGAAGCGGCGCCGGACTCTGTGGAGTCCGGCGCCGCTTCGCGTGCGGGGTCAGCTTGCCTGGATGAGAGTGTGCAGCATGTGGTGGGTGGTGGGGTCGGTGGCGTGGATGGGGGGACGTGCTGGAGCACGGCGGCCAGGTCCGGCGGCAGGCCGGCCGCACTGCCTCGTTTGATGCGCTGGGCCTCGTCGATGACGAGCGCACCTGTCTGGCGGGCGGTGCTGCGCAGGGAGCCGGCCGATGGGAACAGCTCACGGGCCGCGCCGTGGCTGCGAACGGCGTCCAGGAGGTGGGCGCGCAGCGTGCCCGAGGGGGTGATGAACCGGGGGCGGGTCGCAGGGTGGGCGCGCATGAGACGCCCCAGCAGGCGCACGGCGAGAGCGGTCTTGCCGCTGCCTGGGCCGCCGCTCACCGTGATGATCGCGCCGTCACCGCTACCGGTCGGCGCTGCGGCCTTACCGCGGCCGGGTAGGTGACGTGCCGCGGCCTGACGGATACGGACGAATGCATCCTGCTGGTCGCCCACCAAGGCGAACGCGCTGCTGCCTTCCAAGTCGGCACCGACATGGTCGAGAAGCCGGCTCGAGGGCTGCCACCGAATACTCTCGAACGCCTGCGCCTGCCCAGCCCCCGGCGCCGTCAGGTCCCCACAGCACAGCAGCCGCGCCAGCACCGCACCGGGCCGCGACAGCTCCTCACCGGTCAGGACCGGCACACCGGCATCCGCACCGGCGCCAGCCGACAAAGCGGCTCCCTCGGCGGCGGTGGCATTGTGCAGCACCACCACGCCGCGCACCTCGAGTTCCGGTGCGCCCTGCGGGCGCCAGTGCTGGAAGAAGCTGCGGTACGCGGCGACCTGGTGGACGGGATGGGCCGTCACCAGACCGTTGGTGCGTACTACCCGCTCGGTGCGAGGATGCGGCAGGTCTGCCACTGCTTCAGCTCGACGATCACCAGTCCCAGGGCCCTCGGTATCGAG
>NZ_KQ948892.1:2711-5788 GCF_001514215.1 Streptomyces bungoensis | reverse complement strand
CATTCACGGAGAGTTTGATCCTGGCTCAGGACGAACGCTGGCGGCGTGCTTAACACATGCAAGTCGAACGATGAACCACTTCGGTGGGGATTAGTGGCGAACGGGTGAGTAACACGTGGGCAATCTGCCCTTCACTCTGGGACAAGCCCTGGAAACGGGGTCTAATACCGGATATCACTCCCGCAGGCATCTGTGGGGGTCGAAAGCTCCGGCGGTGAAGGATGAGCCCGCGGCCTATCAGCTTGTTGGTGAGGTAATGGCTCACCAAGGCGACGACGGGTAGCCGGCCTGAGAGGGCGACCGGCCACACTGGGACTGAGACACGGCCCAGACTCCTACGGGAGGCAGCAGTGGGGAATATTGCACAATGGGCGAAAGCCTGATGCAGCGACGCCGCGTGAGGGATGACGGCCTTCGGGTTGTAAACCTCTTTCAGCAGGGAAGAAGCGAAAGTGACGGTACCTGCAGAAGAAGCGCCGGCTAACTACGTGCCAGCAGCCGCGGTAATACGTAGGGCGCAAGCGTTGTCCGGAATTATTGGGCGTAAAGAGCTCGTAGGCGGCTTGTCACGTCGGGTGTGAAAGCCCGGGGCTTAACCCCGGGTCTGCATTCGATACGGGCTAGCTAGAGTGTGGTAGGGGAGATCGGAATTCCTGGTGTAGCGGTGAAATGCGCAGATATCAGGAGGAACACCGGTGGCGAAGGCGGATCTCTGGGCCATTACTGACGCTGAGGAGCGAAAGCGTGGGGAGCGAACAGGATTAGATACCCTGGTAGTCCACGCCGTAAACGGTGGGAACTAGGTGTTGGCGACATTCCACGTCGTCGGTGCCGCAGCTAACGCATTAAGTTCCCCGCCTGGGGAGTACGGCCGCAAGGCTAAAACTCAAAGGAATTGACGGGGGCCCGCACAAGCAGCGGAGCATGTGGCTTAATTCGACGCAACGCGAAGAACCTTACCAAGGCTTGACATACACCGGAAACGTCTGGAGACAGGCGCCCCCTTGTGGTCGGTGTACAGGTGGTGCATGGCTGTCGTCAGCTCGTGTCGTGAGATGTTGGGTTAAGTCCCGCAACGAGCGCAACCCTTGTCCTGTGTTGCCAGCATGCCCTTCGGGGTGATGGGGACTCACAGGAGACCGCCGGGGTCAACTCGGAGGAAGGTGGGGACGACGTCAAGTCATCATGCCCCTTATGTCTTGGGCTGCACACGTGCTACAATGGCCGGTACAATGAGCTGCGATACCGTGAGGTGGAGCGAATCTCAAAAAGCCGGTCTCAGTTCGGATTGGGGTCTGCAACTCGACCCCATGAAGTCGGAGTTGCTAGTAATCGCAGATCAGCATTGCTGCGGTGAATACGTTCCCGGGCCTTGTACACACCGCCCGTCACGTCACGAAAGTTGGTAACACCCGAAGCCGGTGGCCCAACCCCTTGTGGGAGGGAGCTGTCGAAGGTGGGACTAGCGATTGGGACGAAGTCGTAACAAGGTAGCCGTACCGGAAGGTGCGGCTGGATCACCTCCTTTCTAAGGAGCACATAGCCGACTGCAAGCAAATGTCTTGCACGGTTGCTCATGGGTGGAACGTTGATTATTCGGCCGGGACATCGGGTCGGAGGCTGCCAGTACTGCTCGCAAGAGTGTGGAACGCATGATCTTCGGACGGGTTCGGGTCGGGCACGCTGTTGGGTGTCTGAGGGAATGAACTTCCTCAGTCGCCGGCCCCAGTGAACTCGAGCCTGTTGGTTCGGGGTGATGGGTGGCTGGTCGTTGTTTGAGAACTGCACAGTGGACGCGAGCATCTGTGGCCAAGTTTTTAAGGGCGCACGGTGGATGCCTTGGCACCAGGAACCGATGAAGGACGTGGGAGGCCACGATAGTCCCCGGGGAGTCGTCAACCAGGCTTTGATCCGGGGGTTTCCGAATGGGGAAACCCGGCAGTCGTCATGGGCTGTCACCCACTGCTGAACACATAGGCAGTGTGGAGGGAACGCGGGGAAGTGAAACATCTCAGTACCCGCAGGAAGAGAAAACAACCGTGATTCCGGGAGTAGTGGCGAGCGAAACCGGATGAGGCCAAACCGTATGCGTGTGAGACCCGGCAGGGGTTGCGTATACGGGGTTGTGGGATCTCTCTTCTGTCGTCTGCCGGCGGCAGGACGAGTCAGAAACCGTTGATGTAGGCGAAGGACATGCGAAAGGTCCGGCGTAGAGGGTAAGACCCCCGTAGTCGAAACGTCAGCGGCTCGTTTGAGAGACACCCAAGTAGCACGGGGCCCGAGAAATCCCGTGTGAATCTGGCGGGACCACCCGCTAAGCCTAAATATTCCCTGGTGACCGATAGCGGATAGTACCGTGAGGGAATGGTGAAAAGTACCGCGGGAGCGGAGTGAAATAGTACCTGAAACCGTGTGCCTACAAGCCGTGGGAGCGTCGGGTAGGAACTTGTTCCTACCTCGTGACTGCGTGCCTTTTGAAGAATGAGCCTGCGAGTTTGCGGTGTGTTGCGAGGTTAACCCGGGTGGGGAAGCCGTAGCGAAAGCGAGTCCGAATAGGGCGACTCAGTAGCACGCTCAAGACCCGAAGCGGAGTGATCTAGCCATGGGCAGGTTGAAGCGGAGGTAAGACTTCGTGGAGGACCGAACCCACCAGGGTTGAAAACCTGGGGGATGACCTGTGGTTAGGGGTGAAAGGCCAATCAAACTCCGTGATAGCTGGTTCTCCCCGAAATGCATTTAGGTGCAGCGTCGTGTGTTTCTTGCCGGAGGTAGAGCACTGGATAGGCGATGGGCCCTACCGGGTTACTGACCTTAGCCAAACTCCGAATGCCGGTAAGTGAGAGCGCGGCAGTGAGACTGTGGGGGATAAGCTCCATGGTCGAGAGGGAAACAGCCCAGAGCATCGACTAAGGCCCCTAAGCGTACGCTAAGTGGGAAAGGATGTGGAGTCGCAGAGACAACCAGGAGGTTGGCTTAGAAGCAGCCACCCTTGAAAGAGTGCGTAATAGCTCACTGGTCTAGTGATTCCGCGCCGACAATGTAGCGGGGCTCAAGCGTACCGCCGAAGTCGTGTCATT
>NZ_KQ948892.1:0-1848 GCF_001514215.1 Streptomyces bungoensis | reverse complement strand
GGATGGGTAGGGGAGCGTCGTCTGCCGGGTGAAGCGGCACTGGAAGGTAGTCGTGGACGGTTGACGAGTGAGAATGCAGGCATGAGTAGCGATACAAACGTGAGAAACGTTTGCGCCGATTGACTAAGGGTTCCTGGGTCAAGCTGATCTGCCCAGGGTAAGTCGGGACCTAAGGCGAGGCCGACAGGCGTAGTCGATGGATAACCGGTTGATATTCCGGTACCCGCTGTGAAGCGTCAAACATCGAGCATCGTGATGCTAAGGCCGTGAAGCCGCCCCGGAGCCTTCGGGCAAAGGGGAGTGGTGGAGCCGCCGAACCAAGCGGTTAGTAGGTGAGTGATGGGGTGACGCAGGAAGGTAGTCCATCCCGGGCGGTGGTTGTCCCGGGGTAAGGGTGTAGGACGTCAGGTAGGTAAATCCGCCTGGCACATAGTCTGAGACCTGATGCCGAGCCGATTGTGGTGAAGTGGATGATCCTATGCTGTCGAGAAAAGCCTCTAGCGAGTTTCATGGCGGCCCGTACCCTAAACCGACTCAGGTGGTCAGGTAGAGAATACCGAGGCGTTCGGGTGAACTATGGTTAAGGAACTCGGCAAAATGCCCCCGTAACTTCGGGAGAAGGGGGGCCAGCTCTGGTGAGAACACTTGCTGTTCGAGCTGGGGGTGGCCGCAGAGACCAGCGAGAAGCGACTGTTTACTAAAAACACAGGTCCGTGCGAAGCCGTAAGGCGATGTATACGGACTGACGCCTGCCCGGTGCTGGAACGTTAAGGGGACCGGTTAGCTCTGATTCGTCAGGGCGAAGCTGAGAACTTAAGCGCCAGTAAACGGCGGTGGTAACTATAACCATCCTAAGGTAGCGAAATTCCTTGTCGGGTAAGTTCCGACCTGCACGAATGGCGTAACGACTTCTCGACTGTCTCAACCATAGGCCCGGTGAAATTGCACTACGAGTAAAGATGCTCGTTTCGCGCAGCAGGACGGAAAGACCCCGGGACCTTTACTACAGTTTGATATTGGTGTTCGGTTCGGCTTGTGTAGGATAGCTGGGAGACTTTGAAGTCCACACGCCAGTGTGGGTGGAGTCGTCGTTGAAATACCAGTCTGGTCGTGCTGGATGTCTAACCTGGGTCCGTGATCCGGATCAGGGACAGTGTCTGATGGGTAGTTTAACTGGGGCGGTTGCCTCCTAAAGGGTAACGGAGGCGCCCAAAGGTTCCCTCAGCCTGGTTGGCAATCAGGTGTTGAGTGTAAGTGCACAAGGGAGCTTGACTGTGAGACCGACGGGTCGAGCAGGGACGAAAGTCGGGACTAGTGATCCGGCGGTGGCTTGTGGAAGCGCCGTCGCTCAACGGATAAAAGGTACCCCGGGGATAACAGGCTGATCTTCCCCAAGAGTCCATATCGACGGGATGGTTTGGCACCTCGATGTCGGCTCGTCGCATCCTGGGGCTGGAGTCGGTCCCAAGGGTTGGGCTGTTCGCCCATTAAAGCGGTACGCGAGCTGGGTTTAGAACGTCGTGAGACAGTTCGGTCCCTATCCGCTGTGCGCGTAGGAGTCTTGAGAAGGGCTGTCCCTAGTACGAGAGGACCGGGACGGACGAACCTCTGGTGTGCCAGTTGTTCTGCCAAGGGCATGGCTGGTTGGCTACGTTCGGGAGGGATAACCGCTGAAAGCATCTAAGCGGGAAGCCTGCTTCGAGATGAGGACTCCCACCCACTTGATGGGGTAAGGCTCCCAGTAGACGACTGGGTTGATAGGCCGGATCTGGAAGCCAGGTAACTGGTGGAGGTGACCGGTACTAATAGGCCGAGGGCTTGTCCTCAGTTGCTCGCGTCCACTGTGTT
>NZ_KQ948891.1 GCF_001514215.1 Streptomyces bungoensis | reverse complement strand
CGTCGCCACCGCCTCCGCCGTGGCGTCCGGCACGGCCCTGCGTGAACGGCTCGCCGACCTGTCCCGGGCCGAACGCGACCGCCGGCTGCTGGAGTTGGTGCGGACCGGTGCCGCCGCGGTGCTCGGGCACGCGGACGCCGGAGCGGTGGAGGCCACCCGGTCCTTCCGCGACCTCGGCTTCGACTCCCTCACGGCCGTGGAGCTGCGCAACCGGCTCTCCGCCGAGACCGGCCTGAAACTGCCCAGCACCCTCGTCTTCGACCACCCGACTCCGGCCGCCCTGGTCCGGCTGCTCCGGCGCGAACTGCTCGGTGAGGACGACGACGGCCGCGGCACCGACACCCGGCAGCCCGTCCCGGCCGTCACCTCGACCACGGACGACCCGGTGGTCGTCGTCGGCATGGCCTGCCGGCTCCCCGGCGGTGTGTCCGGGCCCGACGACCTGTGGCGCCTGGTCTCCGAAGGCGCCGACGCCATCTCGGAGTTCCCCGCCGACCGCGGCTGGGACCTCGACGCGCTGCACGGTTCCCCCGACGGCGCGGGCCAGGGCCGCAGCCACACCCGCGCGGGCGGCTTCCTCGCCGACGCCGCGCAGTTCGACCCCGGTTTCTTCGGCATCTCGCCCCGCGAGGCCCTCGCGGTCGACCCCCAGCAGAGGCTGCTTCTCGAAGCCTCCTGGGAGGCGCTGGAGCACGCCGCGATCCGGCCCGACTCGCTGCGCGGCAGCCGTACGGGCGTCTTCGTCGGCGCCGGCGGCTCCGGATACGGCGCGGGCCTGCGCGAGGTGCCCGAAGGACTCGACGGGCAGCTGCTGACCGGTGTCGCGGGCAGCGTGGTCTCCGGCCGCGTCGCCTACACCTTCGGTTTCGAGGGCCCGGCGGTCACCGTCGACACCGCGTGCTCGTCCTCCCTCGTCGCGCTGCACCTGGCCGCACAGTCCCTGCGCTCCGCCGAGTGCGACCTCGCCCTGGTCGGCGGGGTCACGGTGCTCGCCGACCCGGCCGCGTTCGTGGAGTTCAGCGCGCAGGGCGGGCTGGCCGCGGACGGCCGCTGCAAGGCGTTCTCCGACGACGCCGACGGCACCGGCTGGGCCGAGGGCGTGGGCGTGCTCGTCGTCGAACGCCTCTCCGACGCCCGCCGCAACGGACACGACGTACTCGCCGTGATCGCCGGCTCGGCGGTCAACCAGGACGGCGCCTCCAACGGCCTGACCGCCCCCAACGGGCCCGCCCAGCAGCGGGTGATCCGGCAGGCGCTCGCCGGCGCCGGGCTCACCCCGGCCGACGTGGACGCCGTCGAGGCGCACGGCACCGGCACCACCCTGGGCGACCCGATCGAGGCGCAGGCCCTGCTCGCCACCTACGGCCAGGACCGCGAACGGCCGCTGTACCTGGGGTCGTTGAAGTCCAACATCGGTCACACGCAGGCCGCCGCAGGCGTCGCCGGCGTCATCAAGACGGTGCTCGCCATGCGGCACGGGGTGCTGCCGCGCACGCTGCACGCGGAGCGGCCGTCGTCGCACGTGGACTGGTCGGCCGGCGACATCGCGCTGCTGACGGAGAACGTGGAGTGGCCGCGGACCGAGGGACGGCCCCGCCGCGCCGGCGTCTCCGCCTTCGGCGTGTCGGGAACCAACGCGCACGTCGTGCTGGAGCAGCCCGCACCCGAGCCGGTCCCCGAGGACGACCCGGCCGGCGTACCGGACGCCGCCGCGCCCGAACCGCCTTTGCTGCCGTGGGTGGTGTCCGGCCGCACGCGTGCCGCGCTGTGCGCCCAGGCCGAGCGGCTGGCCGCCTTCGCCGAGGCACGTCCCGGCACCGCCCCGGCCGAGATCGCCGCTTCCCTCGTGCGGTCCCGCTCGGTGTTCGAGCACCGCGCCGTGGTCTGGGGCGCCGGGCGCGACGAACTGCTCGGCGGCCTGCGGGCGCTCGCCTCGGGGCAGCGGTCCGACGCCACCGTCACCGGCTCCGTCCTCGCGGACGGGCGCACCGCGTGCCTGTTCGCCGGTCAGGGGTCGCAGCGCCCGGGCATGGGGCGGGAGCTGTACGAGCGGTACCCGGTCTTCGCGGACGCCTTCGACGCCGTGTGCGCGCACATGGACACCGAACTGCCACGCCCGCTGCGGGAAGTGGTCTTCGGTGACGACGCCGGACCGCTGAACCGCACCGAGTTCGCCCAGCCCGCCCTGTTCGCCCTCGAAGTGGCGCTGTTCCGGCTGCTGGAGTCCTGGGGCGTACGCCCCGACGTGCTGCTCGGGCACTCCATCGGCGAGTTGACGGCCGCCCATGCGGCCGGAGTGTGGTCACTGGCGGACGCCTGCCGGCTGGTCGCCGCGCGTGGACGGCTGATGCAGGCCCTGCCGGAGGGCGGGGCGATGGTGTCGCTCCAGGCGTCCGAGGAGGAGGTGCTGCCGCTGCTGGCCGGCCGGGAGACCGAGGCCGGGGTGGCCGCCGTCAACGGACCGCTGTCGCTGGTGGTCTCGGGCACCGAGGACGCGGTGCGGGAGATCGCCGCCGCGGTCGAGGCGCTCGGCAGGCGCACCCGGCGGCTGCGGGTCAGCCACGCCTTCCACTCGCCGCTGATGGAACCGATGCTGGCCGACTTCCGCGCCGTCGCCGAGACGCTGTCCTACGCCGCTCCCCGTATCCCCGTCGTCTCCGACGTCACCGGCCGGCCCGCCACCGCCGAGGAGCTGACCTCCCCCGAGTACTGGGTGCGGCACGTCCGGCAGGCGGTGCGCTTCGCCGACGGCGTCAGCGCGCTCGCCGGGCAGAACGTCACCCGCTGGCTGGAACTCGGCCCCGACAGCACCCTCACCACCCTGGCCCAGTCCTGTCCGGGCGCGGCGGACGGCCTGTACGTGCCCGCGCTGCGCGACGACCGCCCCGAGGCACGCGCCCTGCTGGAGGCCGTGTCGGCCCTGTTCACGCGGGGTGCCGACATCGACTGGACGGCACCCGTACCGGCCCTGGGCCGGGCGCGGCGGACCGCCCTGCCCACCTATGCCTTCCAGCGCCGCCGCTACTGGCTCGACGTGCCCGCCGGACCCCATGACGCCTCCGCGCTGGGCCTCGACGACACCGGCCACCCGCTGCTCACCGCCGCGCTGCCGGCCGCGGACAGCGACGCGGTCGTCCTGACCGGGCGGCTGTCGCTGCGCTCGCATCCCTGGCTCGCGGACCACCGGATCGGCGGCCACGCCGTCGTACCCAGCACCGCCTTCCTCGAACTCGCCGTCCACGCGGGCGACCAGGTGGGCTGCGACGAGGTCCGCGAACTCACCCTGGAGGCGCCGCTGACCGTGCCCGAGCGCGGCGCGGTCCGGCTCCAGGTCCGCATCGGGGAACCCGACGCCCGGGGCACCCGCGCGGTCACCGTCCACTCCCGCCCCGACGGCGCGCCGTCGGACGGCACCGCGTGGACCCGCCACGCCGGCGGCCTGCTCGCGCCCGCCGGCACCACCGCCGGGCGGCCGGAGACCGGCCTCGCCGCCTGGCCGCCGCCCGGCGCAGAACAGGTCGAGATCGGCGACCTGTACGAACGGCTCGCGGCCGGCCCGGGCCTGGAGTACGGCCCCGCGTTCCGGGCGCTGACCGCCGTCTGGCGGCACGGCGAGAACGTCTACGCCGAAGTCGCCCTCGGCGCCGACGAACGCGAGCGGGCCAGGCGGTTCGGGGTGCACCCGGCCCTGCTGGACGCGGCACTGCACCCGCTGGGGCTCGGGCTGCCGGCCGGAGTCGGTGACGGGCTGGTGCTGTTCGCGTGGCAGCGCGCCACACTCCTCGCGCACGGAGCCGGCACGCTGCGGATCCGGCTGACCCGGTCCGGCGGGGACACCCTCACGCTGCTCGCCGCCGACGCCTCCGGCCTGCCCGTCCTCACCGTGGACTCGCTGCGGCTGCGCCCCGCGCCGGCCGGACAGGCCCGGACGGCCTGCGACCCGGCGGACACCGACCCGGCGGACACCGGCCAGGCGGTCACCGGCCAGATGGCCCCGGACGAGCGCACCGACCCGGCCGCAGCCGACGCCCGCGCGGACACCGCGGCCGGCCCCCGCACCCAGGAGGACCCCGCAGGCAGCGGACCCCTGCCGTCGACCGACCCGCGCCGCACGAAGCGCCGCCGCGCCGCCGACGACTCCGGGGCCGGTGACGGCCCGGGCGACGGTACGGGACTGCTGGAGCGGCTCGCGGGACGGTCCGCGGCCGAGCGGCGGCGCGCCCTGCTGGACCTGGTACGCCGTACCGTGGCCGCCGTACTGGACTACGTCGACCTGGACGAGGTCGAGCCCGGCCGCGTCTTCAAGGACCTCGGCTTCGCCTCCGTCACCGCCGTCGAACTGCGCAACCGGCTCAGCGCCGGCCTCGGTGTCCTGCTGCCCGCCACCCTCGTCTTCGACCACCCGACCCCGCTCGCCCTCGCCGCGCACCTCGACGCGGAACTCTTCGGCGCCGCCACCGGCACCACGGCCCCCGTCGCCTCCCGCGCCCGGCTCGACGACGACCCGGTCGTCGTCGTCGGCATGGCCTGCCGCTACCCGGGCGGCATCACCAGCCCCGAGGAACTGTGGGACCTGGTGGCCGACCGCGGCGACGGCATCTCCCCGTTCCCCACCGACCGGGGCTGGGACCTGGCGAAGCTGTACCACCCCGACCCCGACCACCCGGGCACCTGCTACGCCCGCGAAGGCGGCTTCCTGCACCACGCCAGCCACTTCGACCCCGGCTTCTTCGGCATCTCCCCACGCGAGGCGCTGGCGATGGACCCCCAGCAGCGGCTGCTGCTGGAGACCTCCTGGGAGGCACTGGAGCGGGCCGGCATCGACCCCGCGTCCCAGCGCGGCAGCCTCACCGGAGTCTTCGCCGGAGTCACCTACCAGGACTACGTCGGCATCCTCGGCGCCGCCGAGGACAGCTTCGAGGGATACATCGGCACCGGCAACTCCCCGAGCGTCCTGTCGGGCCGCATCGCCTACGCCCTCGGACTGGAGGGCCCGGCGCTGTCCGTCGACACCGCCTGCTCCTCCTCCCTCGTCGCCCTGCACCTCGGTGTGCAGTCGCTGCGGCAGGGCGAGTGCGACCTGGCACTGGCGGGCGGCGTCACCGTGATGTCGACACCCGGCTCGCTCATCGAGTTCAGCCGGCAGCGGGCCCTCGCCGAGGACGGCCGCTGCAAGCCGTTCTCCGCGGACGCCGACGGGGCCAGCTGGGCCGAAGGCGCCGGCATGATCGTCCTCGAACGGTTCTCCGACGCCCGGCGCCACGGCCACCCGGTCCTCGCCGTCGTCCAGGGCAGCGCCCTCAACCAGGACGGCGCCTCCAACGGCCTCACCGCCCCCAACGGCCCCTCCCAGCAGCGGGTGATCCGCGCGGCGCTGGCCGCGGGCGGACTCGCCCCGACCGACGTGGACGCCGTGGAGGCGCACGGCACCGGCACGACGCTGGGCGACCCGATCGAGGCCCAGGCCCTGATCGCCGTCTACGGCCAGGACCGGCCCGCGGACCGCCCGCTGTGGCTGGGATCCCTGAAGTCCAACATCGGCCACGCCCAGGCGGCGGCCGGGGTCGGCGGCGTCATCAAGATGGTCATGGCCCTCCGCCACGGGCTGCTCCCGGCCACCCTCCACGCCGGCACCCCGACCCCCGAGGTCGACTGGTCCGCAGGCACCGTAAGGCTGCTGGACGACGCCGTGCCCTGGCCGGAGACCGGCCGCCCGCGCCGGGCCGGCGTCTCCTCGTTCGGCATGAGCGGCACCAACGCGCACGTCGTCATCCAGCAGGCACCCGACGAGCCCGCGCACCAGGACACCACCACCGGCGGCGCACAGCGGACCGGCCCCGCCGCGCCGGACACCGCCCCCGCGCGGGTACTGCCCCTCGTCCCCGCCCCGCTGTCCGCGCGCACCTCCGACGGGCTGCGGGCCCAGGCCGGCCGGCTCCTCGCCCACCTGCGCGACCACCCCGGCCTCGGCCTCGCCGACCTGGGACTGTCCCTCGCCACCACCCGCACCGCGTTCGAGCACCGCGCGGTCGTGCTCGCCGCCGACCGCGACGCCCTGGAGCGCGGCCTGCGCGACCTCGCCGGGGACGGCATGGTCAGCGACGTGGTCCGCGGCGTCGACCGGCGCGGCGCCGGACCCGTGCTCGTGTTCCCCGGACAGGGCGCCCAATGGGCCGGCATGGGCCGTGAACTGCTCGACACCGCACCGGAGTTCGCCCACCGCATCGCCGAGTGCGAGCAGGCCCTCGCCCCCCATGTCGACTGGTCGCTGACCGCGGCCCTGCGCGGTGGCCCCGACGCGCCCGACCTCGACCGGGTGGACGTCGTCCAGCCCGTCCTGTGGGCCGTCATGGTCTCCCTCGCCCACCTGTGGCGCACCCACGGCGTCGAGCCCGCCGCCGTCGTCGGTCACAGCCAGGGCGAGATCGCCGCGGCCGTCGTCGCCGGCGTCCTGTCCCTGGAGGACGGCGCCCGTGTCGCCGCACTGCGCAGCAAGGCCATCACCGCCATCGCCGGGGACGGCGGCATGATGTCGGTGCCGCTCCCCGCCGACCAGGTCCGCGGCCGGCTGGAGCGCCACGGCGACCGGCTCGCCCTCGCCGCCGTCAACGGCCCCGGCTCGGTCGTCGTCTCCGGCGCCGCCGACGCCCTGGACGAGCTGTACACCGAACTGACCGCGGAGGGCGTCCAGGCCCGCAAGGTCGCCGTCGACTACGGCAGCCACTCCGCCCACGTCGAACCCATCCGGGACCAGGTGCTCGACGCGCTCGCGGACCTGCGGCCCGGCCCCGCCGAGATCCCCTTCCGCTCCTCGGTCACCGGCGACTGGCTCGACGACGACACCGTCCTGGACGCCGCCTACTGGTACACGAGCCTGCGCGAGACCGTGCGCTTCGAGGACGCGGTCCGCGGCCTGCTCACCGCCGGCCACCGGGCCTTCATCGAGGTCTCCCCGCACCCCGTCGTCGGCTTCGGCCTCCGCGAGACCATCGAGGACGCCGCCGCAGACGCCGTCGTCCTCGGCACCCTGCGCCGCGACCACGGCGGCCTGGACCGCTTCCTGACCTCCCTCGCCGAGGCCCACGCCCACGGGGTGCCCGTCGACTGGCGCTGCGTCTTCGCCGGCACCGGTGCCCACCGCGTCGACCTGCCCACCTACGCCTTCCAGCGGATGCGGTACTGGCCCGAGCTGCGCGCCGCGGACACCGCCGCCGAAACCGCCACCGAGGTCTCCGACGAGGTGGACAGCCGCTTCTGGCGGACGGTGGACGAAGAGGACCTCGAGGGCCTCGCCGCCACCCTCGACCTCGCCGGCGACGCCCCGCTGCGCGAGGTGCTGCCCGCGCTGTCCGCCTGGCGGCGCAGCAGCCGCGAGCAGTCCACCGTCGACGGCTGGCGCTACACCGTCGGCTGGAGCCCGCTCACCCAGGACACCGCGGGCGCGCCCCCGGCCGGCACCTGGCTCCTCGTCGTGCCCGGCACCGGCCACCCGCTGGCCGACGCCACCCGGCAGGCCCTCACCGGCCACGGCGTGCCCGTCCGCGTCGTCCCCGTCGCCACGGGCGGCCACGACGCCGACCGCACCGTCCTGGCCACCCTGCTGACCGGGGCGCTCGCCGGCACCGGCACCGAGCCCGCGGTCGCCCCGCAGGACCTCGGCGGCGTGCTGTCGCTCCTCGCACTGGACGAGAGCCCCCACCCCGACCACCCGTCCGTACCCGCCGGACTCGCCGGCACGCTGGCCCTCCTCCAGGCCCTGGGCGACCTCGGCGTCGCGGCACCCCTGTGGTGCGCCACCCGCGGCGCGGTCGCCGTCACCGGATCGGAAGCCGTCCTCAGCGCGCCCCAGGCCCTCGTGTGGGGTCTCGGCCGGGTCGCCGCCCTGGAACACTCCGACCGCTGGGGAGGCCTGATCGACCTGCCCGCGGACCTGGACCGCCGGGCCGGCGACCGGCTGTGCGCCCTGCTCGCCCGGCCCGACGGCGAGGACCAGACCGCCCTGCGCGCATCGGGCGGCTACGGCCGCCGCCTGCTGCGCGCCCCGCTCGCCGGCGCCACCGCACCGGCCGAGCCCTGGCGCCCGCGCGGCACCGTCCTGGTCACCGGCGGCACCGGCGCGGTCGGCGGCCACGTCTCCCGCTGGCTCGCCTCCCTCGGCGCCGACCACCTGCTGCTCACCAGCCGCCGCGGCGCCGAAGCACCCGGCGCGGCCGAACTGCGGGCCGAACTCACCGCGCTGGGCGCGGGCCGCGTCACCATCGCCGCCTGCGACGTCACCGACCGGGACGCGCTGCGGGAACTCCTCGACACGATCCCCGAGGAGCACCCGCTCGACGCGGTCCTGCACATCGCCGGCTCCCTCGACGACGGCGTCATCGACGCCCTCGACCCCGGCCGCATGGACCCGGTGCTGCGCACCAAGGCCACGGCCGCCGTCCACCTGCACGAACTGACCCGGGACCTGGACCTGTCCGCGTTCGTCCTGTTCTCCTCGACCTCAGGCACCATCAGCGGCCCCGGCCTCGGCAACTACGCCCCCGGCAACGCCTTCCTGGACGCCCTCGCCCAGCAGCGCCGCGCCCAGGGCCTGCCCGCCACCGCCGTCGCCTGGGGCCACTGGGCCGACGGCGGCATGGGCGACGGCGCGGTCGGCGAACGCCTGCGCCGCTACGGCGTCTACGACATGCAGCCCGAACTCGCCTGCCAGGCCCTGCAGCAGGCACTCGACCACGGCGAGACCCACCTCGCGGTCACCGACATCGGCTGGGACCGCTTCGCCCCCGCCTTCACCGGCTCCCGCGCCAGCGCCCTGCTGCGCGACCTGCCCGACGCCCGGCGCGTCCTCGCCCCGGCGGCCGGCAACGCCTCCGGCCAGAACGCCGGGAGCGCCTTCGGCGGCGACTCCACCGACGGGGACCAGCCACCGCTGCGCCGCCATCTGGCGGGCCTCACCGGAACCGAACGCGCCGACGCCGTCCTCGACGTCGTGCGCGGCTATGTCGCCACCGTCCTCGGCCACCCCGGACCGCAGGCCGTCGACCCGAGCCGTGCCTTCAGCGACCTGGGCTTCGACTCGCTGAGCGCCGTCGAACTCCGCAACGGCATGAACAAGATCACCGGACTGCGGCTGCCTGCCACCCTGGTCTTCGACCACCCCAACTGCGCCGAACTCGCGCGGATGCTGCTGCACGAACTCGGCGACGCCCCCGGTGACGACGACCGGCCGCCCACCACCCGGGCCGAGGCCGCCGCACCGGTCGCACCGTGCGTCACCGAGGGCGACCCGGTCGTCATCACCGCGATGAGCTGCCGTTTCCCGGGCGGGGTGAGCACCCCGGAGGAGTTCTGGCGGCTGCTGGCCGACGGCACCGACGCCATCGCCCCCTTCCCGGCCGACCGTGGCTGGGACGTCGAGGGCCTGTACCACCCCGACCCCGACCACCCCGGCACCTGCACCGCCCGCGAAGGCGGGTTCCTGCGGGACATGGCCGCCTTCGACCCCGCCTTCTTCGGCGTCTCCCCGCGTGAGGCGCTGGCGATGGACCCGCAGCAGCGGCTGCTGCTGGAGCTGGCGTGGGAGGCGTTCGAACGGGCCGGGATCGACCCGACGACGCTGCGCGGCTCCCGCACCGGAGTGTTCGCCGGCACCAACGGCAACGACTACACCCCGCTCCTCGTCGCCTCCGGCGAGGACGTCGGAGGCCACCTGGGCACCGGCAACGCGGCGAGCGTCGTCTCC
>NZ_KQ948890.1 GCF_001514215.1 Streptomyces bungoensis | reverse complement strand
GGGCCCAGGAAGCGATCGACCTGTACAAGAAGGGCAAGCAGGCCTCCGAGGACGCGAAGGCCGCCTACTCCAAGCGCGTCGACGCCTACAAGGCGGACCTTGAGTCGGGCGCGAAGGATCCCGGCCCGGCCCCCGGCGACTTCCACGACCCCGGCGACGCCGCCGTGAACCGCGCCCAGGAGATCCTCCACGAGGCCCGTAAGCAGCGGAACTCGGCCGCCGGCAGCGCCGCGAAGGCCGTCGACACGGCCTTGGCCCACGCCCCGGCGGAACCGCCCCCGCTGACCCGGCTGAAGGTGGACGCGGCCGACGGCTGCAACGCCTTCAACACCGAGGCCGTTCACTTCGGCGCGGGCGCCGTCAAAGGCACGGCGGGCCTGTACGCCATGGTCCGCGGCGCCAACCCCCTCGCCCCCTACAACCTCACCCACCCCGCCGAAGCCCTGCAACACCAGGCCATGACCCTGGCCGGCCTGGTCTCCAGCGCCACACACCCCGAACGCACCCTGAAGCGGACCCTTCAGGACTTCGCCAGGGACCCGGCCGAGTTCGGCGGACGGCTGGCACCGCAGGTGCTGCTGACCGACGGACTGGGCCTGGAGGCCGGCGGGGTGCGGGCGGCGGCCGGGGAGAGGCTGGCGGCCGAGGACGCGGCGAAGGCGGCGGCGCAGCGGGAGGGAGCGGCGGCGGGCGAGGGCTCGGGCGTGAAATCCGCCCGGGAGACGGTGGCCGACGACCCACCGGCGACCTCCCACGACGAAGCCAGCAGGGAGAGCGGCGGCACCGACCCGATCGACCTCGCCACCGGCAAGATGTACCTGCCGCAGACGGATGTCGTACTGCCCGGGGTGCTCCCCCTGGTCCTGCGGCGGCGGGTGGAGTCCGGCTACCATCTGGGCCGCTGGTTCGGTCCGTCCTGGTCGTCCACGCTGGACCAGCGCCTCGAGATCGACGCGGAGGGAGTCGTCCTCGTCACCGAGGACGGCCTGCTCCTGGCCTACCCGCACCCGGCTCCCGGCCTGCCCACCCTGCCCAGCCACGGCCCGCGCCGCCCGCTGGCCAGGGTGGACGGCGGCTACAAGGTCACCGACCCGCAGACCCTGCGCACCTGGCACTTCGCCGACCGGGGCGACGACCTGGCGGTGCTGGAGCAGCTGGACGACCGCAACGGCAACTGGATCACGTTCGAGTACGACGCGGAGGGCACTCCCCTGGCCGTGGTGTCGAACACCGGCCAGGGCATCCGCATCACGACGGATTCCGGCCGTGTCACGGCCCTCCACCTGGCCGCCACCGGCGAGGAGCTGAAGCGCTACGGCTACACGGACGGCAACCTGACGGAGGTCGTCAACTCCTCCGGTCTCCCCCTCCGCTTCACGTACGACGAAGCGGGCCGGGTCACCTCCTGGACGGACACGAACGACCGCGGCTACACGTACGAGTACGACGGCAGGGACCGCTGCACGGCCGAGGGCGGCTCGGCGGGCCACATGGCCCTGCGCCTGACGTACGAGGACCCGGACCCGGAAACCGGCCTGCGGACGACGACCGCCACGACGGGCGAGGGCCACACCCGCCGCTACCTGGTCAACGACCTCTGGCAGGTGGTGGCGGCGACCGACGCCCTGGGCGCCACCACCCGCTTCCACCGCGACCGCTACCACCGCCTGCTGTCGCAGACCGACCCCCTGGGCCACACGACGACGTTCGCGTACGACGACGAGGGCAACCTCACGTCCGTCGTCCGCCCGGACGGCCGTGAGGCGAGAGCGGAGTACGACGCTCTCGGCCTGCCGGTGAAGGTGGTGAACCCGGACGGCACGGTGGTCCGCCAGACCTACGACGAGCGGGGCAACCGCACGTCGGTGACGGACCCGGCAGGCCGGACCACGCATTTCACGTACACGGAGGCGGGCCACCTCACCTCGGTGACCGACCCGCTCGGCAACACGACCCGGGTCGCCTGCGACCGCGCAGGCCTCCCGGTGGAGACGACGGACCCGCTGGGCGCGACAACCCGCCACGAACGCGACGCGCTGGGCCGCCCGGTGGCCGTCACCGATCCCACCGGCGCGACGACGAGGCTGGAGTGGTCGGTCGAGGGCCGGCTGACCCGCCGCACGGCCCCCGACGGCACGTCGGAGTCGTGGACGTACGACGGCGAGGGCAACTGCACCACTCACACCGACCCGATGGGCGGCGTCTCCCGCTTCGAGTACACCCACTTCGACCTGCTGACGGCCCGCACGGGCCCGGACGGCGTCCGCCACGAGTTCGACCACGACAGCGAACTCCGCCTGACCAAGGTCACGAACCCGCAGGGCCTGACGTGGACGTACGAGTACGACGCGGCAGGGCACCTGGTCACGGAGACGGACTTCGACGACCGCACACTGACGTACGCGTACGACCCCGCCGGCCGCCTCACGTCACGCAGAAACGTGCTCGGCGAGGTGGTCTCTTTCGAGCGCAACGAACTCGGGCAGGTGCTGCGCAAGGAAGCGGCAGGCCGGGTGACGACGTACGCGTACGACCTGACCGACCAGCTCGCCCGGGCCACAGGCCCGGACGGCACCGCCCTCACCCTCCTCCGCGACCGCTGCGGCCGCCTGCTCTCGGAGACGGTCGACGGCCGCACGGTCAGGTACGCCTACGACGAGCTGGGCCGCCGCACGGGCCGCACGACACCCACGGGTGCCACGACGACCTGGTCGTACGACGCCGCGGGCCGCCGCACCGGCATGGTGGCCTCGGGCCGGGCCATCGACTTCGGCTACGACGAGGCAGGCCGCGAACTCTCCCGCCACATCGGCGGGACGATCACGCTGGAGCACACCTTCGATCCCCTGGGCCGCCTGACGACCCAGTCGGTGACGGGGCCCGGCGACCGCACGGTGCAGCACCGGGCATACACCTACCGAGCCGACGGCAACCTGACCGGCATCGACGACCACCTGGCCGGCTCCCGCCGCTTCGACCTGGACGCTGCGGGCCGGGTGACGGCGGTCCACGCGGCCGGCTGGACGGAGCGGTACGCGTACGACGAGGCGGGCAACCAGACCCGGGCCGAGTGGCCGGCGAACCACCCGGGCGCGGAGGCGACGGGACAGCGGACCTACACGGGCACCCGCATCACCCGGGCGGGCGACGTCCGCTACGAACACGACGCCCTCGGCCGCATCACGCTCCGCCAGAAGACCCGTCTGTCCCGCAAGCCGGACACCTGGCGCTACGCATGGGACACCGAGGACCGCCTGACGGCGGTGACGACCCCGGACGGCACCCGCTGGCGCTACACCTACGACCCCCTGGGCCGCCGCACGGCGAAACTCCGCCTCGCACCGGACGGCGAAACGGTCGTGGAACGGGTCGACTTCACCTGGGACGGCACCACACTCTGCGAACAGACGACGACGTCCCCCGACCTCCCCCACCCGGTCACCCTCACCTGGGACCACCAGGGCCTGCGCCCGCTCGCCCAGACGGAACGCATCACAGCGGCCGACGCCCCGCAGCAGGAGATCGACTTCCGCTTCTTCGCCATCGTCACCGACCTGGTCGGCACCCCCAGCGAACTCATCGACGAACAGGGCGAGATCGCCTGGCACACCCGAAGCACTCTGTGGGGAACGACGGCGTGGGCGGCCAACAGCACGACCTACACGCCTCTGCGCTTTCCGGGGCAGTACTACGACTTTGAGACGGGGCTTCACTACAACTACTTCCGGCACTACGATCCGGAGACCGCTCGCTATCTGACTCCGGACCCTCTCGGTCTGACACCCGCTTCCAATCCCGCCACTTACGTCTCCAGCCCTCTGACGAATTCAGATTCACTCGGACTCGCACCCGACTATCCTCACGGAGATGAACCGCGAGGGACGTTTGACTTCAGAGAGCCCAACCCTGCCTATCCACCAAGTGAAGCAGCAACTCACGTCATGAGATCCGCACCGATCGGCGGAAACATAGACTGCTCGGAAATCGCGGAGTACATTATGCGTGAGACAGGCGGGGAGGGCAAAATAGTAAACTTCACTGTCCGCAATAGCCCCGAGATAGTGATCCCCGAAAGGATGGGTCAAGAGCTCGCCACTTACCGATACCACGACGTCTATACCGACGGAAGGTACGTTTACGATCCCGCGATGAGCAAGAATCCCATCCCATACGGTGACTATGAGCGGGCCATACGGCTGTCCAATCCAGGGAAGAAGCTGGTGGTCGGAGACGGAGGGTACTCCGGCCCGCTGTGGTAATGAGGAGATTGGGTATCTCATGTCGACTCGGAGCATGGACGCCATGCAAGCCCTCAGCAGGTTTGGGGAACTTGCGTGGTTCAAACTTCCCGCAGACTACAACCAAGTCTACGGCTACCATCAGGTGCCGTACATCGGATGGCGCTATACAGCCCCTCGGGAGGGCGTCGCGCAGTACATCGAGGACGCTGTAAGAGAAGTCCACACTCAAGTCGAGTGGGAACTCGACAGAAGCAGGAAGAATTGGATACTGCTGCCGAGTCGAATTTTGCGCGAAGCCAAGGGGCTAGAAAGCCCTGCTTTCGCGGACACGATCCAATCAATCAACGTTCACGACCAGGATTTCTGCCTCAAGGCACTTTCCGACCTTGAGCAGATCATCGCGCGCTTGCAGCAGCTGCCGATCCCTGAGAACTAGTTCTGGTTCGAACAGAAAAGGTCCGGGGCGATCCAGTCAAGAAGTGCGCATCACTCGCCTTGGTGGTGTTGAGACCACCCCTCTTCCGGTGCTCAGGACCAGCGACGACACCCCCCGCGAAGAGCAGGATGCACAGCATCGGCGACCGAGCCGACGAGGCATCCATCGCACGCACCAACGGGGGACACTCATGGACGAACCCTTCGCGCGCCGCCTGACCGGCGTCGCCGGCATCGCTGCCGCAGTCGCCTTCATCGTCGAAGTGCCGCTGTACTTCATCTACTCGGGCCCACCCCCGGACGCGAACGTGCTGGGCAGGCTGCTGATCGGGATCGTCGCCCTCGCCTGCCTGGTCGTGTTCGTGACCGCCTTGCGGGAACTGGTCAGGCGGGTGGCCCCAGCATACGAGTGGGCCGGTTCGATCGCCTGCTCCGCCGGGTTGGTCTACGCGACGATCACGCTGGTCTCCAGCGGTCTGGAGGCCGGCGCGGTCATCGCCACCGACCACCCGATCGATCCGACCATCACGGTCAGCGGCACCTACATCCTCTACGGATCGATCTCCCGCCTGATGCTGGCGCTGTTCCTGACCGCCGCGGGCTTCGTCGTCTCGCGCACGCACCTGCTGCCCCGCTGGACCGGCCGGTCGGCCTACGTCCTGGCGGGGATCAACCTCGCCTTCGTACCCTCCCTCTTCTTCGGCAACACGCCCGCACACTTCTACGCGGCCAACGGCTGGGGGACGACCGCCCTGATGGGGGCGATGCTCAGCTACTGGCTGCTGGCGTTCGGCATCTCCACCTACCGCAGTGGCACACGGCCCGCTCGGAAATCCCCTCGCGCCGTGACCGGAACGGGCTGAGACTCATTCCATGACGGACATGGGGGCGTTCCGGGAAACGGTCACCGCGTGGGCGGCGGGTGGCCCCGGCGAACCCGCGTACGAGCTGGCGGCACGGCTGTCCGTCCGGGCGGCCGTGCTGCTCGAAGGGCCGAGCGACGTCGCGGCGGTCGACGCGTTGGCGGAGAGGCACGGCCGGGACCTGGCGGCCGAGGGGATCTGCGTCCTGCCGATCGGCGGCGCGATGAGCGTCGGACGCTACGCGCGACTCCTCGGTTCACCCGGCCTTGGCCTCCGGCTCACGGGCCTGTGCGACGAGCGGGAGCGCCCCTACTACGCCCGCGCCTTCGAACAGGTCGGTGCGGCACAGCAGAGCTTCTTCGTCTGCGCGGCGGATCTGGAGGACGAACTCATCCGCGTGCTGGGCGTGGCACGGGTGCAGGAGCTCGTCCGGGCCGAAGGCGACCTGCGGGCCCTGCAGACCTTCCTGCGCCAGCCCGCACAGCAGGGCCGCGCCCCACAACAGCAGTTCAGGCGCTTCCTGGGCACGAAGAAGGGCCGCAAGATCCACTACGGCCGCGTCCTCGTCGAGGCCCTCGACCCCGACCGAGTGCCGGCACCGCTCGATGGCCTGCTCTCCAGCCTCTGAGCGATGACGAGGACCACCGCTGTGCGGGGCGCGCCTAGTCCGCGGCCGTGATGGCCTGGATCAAGCCCGGGAATCGCCGGTCCAGGTCCTCCTTGCGGAGGCGCATGTACAGCCCGTTCCCCGCGTCGCGCTGATAGACCAGGCCCGCCTCGCGCAGTACGCGCCAGTGCCGGGTGCGGCTGGACTTGCTCACCGGCAGCTCGAAGGAAGCGCACAGCCGCTCTTCGTCCGGCCGCTCGGCCAGTTCGGCCACGACCCGACGCCGGTTCGCGTCAGCCAGCGCCAGGAGGATGGGCCCCACTTCGAGCTCCTCGGCAGGAGGGTGCGCCAACTCGCCTGCGGTCATCACTTCACCCCTCGACAAGGTACGCCTTGTTGCGTACCTTCCTGTAGGTACGCAACAAGGCGTACCTTACCGTCACCGGGGGAGCCATGTCTGCATCCGCATCACCTCGTCGCCGAGTCCTGTCGCGCATCCTTTCGTCGCTGCGCAAGCTCCTGCGCAGCGAACACACGCCCTTCATGACCCTTTGACGACTCGAACCCGACCGCGATCTGTGCGACACCTCTGACGTGGCCGTCACAAGTGCCGCCTTGAGCGACCGTGAGTCGCACCACACGTATTTCCCCCGGTCGCCGAACCGGGCCGAAGGCTGCCAGCCCCAGTAGTCGGCGCACGCCCGGATCAGAGCCCAGCCCCGGCCCTCCTCCCCCATCTCGGCGACCTGGTCGAAGGTCGGCGGCGGTTCCGGGGGTGCGGGGTCGGTGTCCCAGGCCCCGATCCACACCACGCCCTCCCGGGTGCGGCGGACCCGCAGCGCGGCCGGCCCCTTGGTGTGGCGTACGGCGTTGGACACCAGCTCCGTGGCGAGGAGTTCCGCCGTGTCCACCAGCCCGATCAGGCCGTGCATCGTCAGGATCAGACGCAGGGTGCGGCGCGAGATCGTCACGGCTCTGAGGTCGTTGGGGATGTAGAGGGTGTAGTCCCAGGTTTCGAGCATGCCGAATGAACTCCGTTCAGTGACAGGGGGATTGGCGCACGGTGGCCTTGCCGCAACCGTCATGGGGCGACGGAGCGGTGCACTTCCGTTGCGTGTGCGACTCGTCACTGACGGTAGAGCATAAATTTTTCCCCCCGCAACCAGGTCGCGTAACCTGACGCCGAACGAGGCACGTCGTCAAGCCCGGGAGGGGCGCACATGGCGCCGAGGAGCCAACCCACGGCACGACAGGTACGCCTGGGTACGGAGCTACGCAGGCTCCGAGAAGCGGCCGGCTTGAAGGCTCGCGAGGTGGCGGGCCTGCTCAGTTCCACCTCGGCCCAGATGAGTCAGGTCGAAGCGGGCCTGGCGGGCGTGAGTGAAGAGCGACTACGACGGCTCGCTGCCCACTACGCCTGCGCCGACGAGCCCCTGATCGAGGCCCTGGTCGCGATGGCGACCGATCGCTCGCACGGGTGGTGGGAGCAGTACCGAGGCACTTTGCCACCGGTGTTCCTGGATGTCGCCGAGACCGAGTACCACGGCACGTACCTGCGCGAAGTGGTCACCAGCCACGTGCCTGGACTGCTTCAGACCGCGGACTACGCCCGTGCCGTCTTCGGCTACATGGTCCCGGAGTTGCCGGACAGCGAACTGGAGCCCCGGGTCGAGCACCGCATGAGGCGAAGGGTCGTACTTGATCGCGAGGCCTCCGTCCCCTACGAGACGATCGTCCACGAAGCCGCACTGCGCATCCTGGTGTCGGATCGCCGTACCGCCCATGCGCAACTCCTCGAGGTTTTGCGAGCAATCGAGGAGGGGCAGGTCACCGTGCGTGTCGTCCCGTTGGCGAGAGAGGGATTCGCCGGAGCAGGGATCGAGATGATGTACGTGGGCGGTCCGCTTCCACAGCTGGACACAGTGCTGCGCGACGCTCCCCACGGCACCGCCTTCATCGATGCCGAATCTCAACTGGCGCGGTTCCGGGCCCTGCTCAATAAGGTGGGAAAGGCAGCACTACCTCCCGTGGAATCGCGGGACTTCATCCACCGCATGACGAAGGAACTGTGAGGCGCCCGCATGACCCTGGCCATCCGCTGGCGGAAGTCGTCGTACTCGGGCGGAGGCGACGGCAACACCTGCGTCGAGATCGCGGAGCTGGACACCCACATATCCATCCGCGACTCCAAGGCCCCCGCCCGAGCCACCCTCACCTTCGTCCCCGAAGCCTTCACCCCCTTCCTCGAAGCGCTGAAGGTCATACCTACGGCCAACGACGGCTCAACCAAGTCGAGTTGAGTATCTGAGCCCATCTCCGTCACACCCTCGCACGGCGAGTATCGGTGCAGCGGCGCAGCCGATGAGCGCCGGAACGATCCCGCTGAGAGTCACGGAGAGTCTCATGTCCCGACGTATCGCCCTGTCCGCCGCCGCAGGTGTCGTCGTCCTCGGTGTCGCCGGTGCCCTCGCCTTCGCCTACGCCGGGGAGCAGCCTCCGGAGCTGGCCGGCAGTGCGGCCCGCTACACCGCTCCCGACGGTCACCGCGACGGCTCGCTGACCTTCGTCACCGATGTCGCGGCGTCCTCGGGGGTGAAGAGCGTGAAGGTGCTGGCGTGGCCCGAGAAGTCGTCCCTCGCCAAGAGGAAGTTGACGGCCGAGGACATGGCCGCCGCGGAGTCCGCCGTCTGCAAGGCTTCCGGGGACGTCACGGTGCACTGCACCTACACCACCAAGGTCACCGGTGCCGATGTCGAGTCGTCCCCACGCGGTGTCTGGCGCGTGACGGTCCTGGCCACCGCCCAGAACGGCACCACGACCTTGGACACCGAGGCGGCCGGCTTCACCGTCAGGTGACCCGGGCGCCGACCGTCACCGGACGCGGGCGTCGACTACTCTCGTCGGTTCCGACGATCTCGACCATAGGGGGGCCAGACCGTGCGCAGCGCCGTCGCGACGACCGAGGGTGACCGGATCCGCTGGGTGGAACTGCCCGGGCGGGAGCGCGCCCGCGTCTACGTGCACGGCCTGGGTGCCACGTCGCCCGCCTACTTCACGCAGACGGCGGTCCACCCGCTGCTGGCCGGTCACCGTTCCCTGTTGATCGACCTGCTCGGTCACGGCATCAGCGACCGCCCGACGGCGTTCGACTACACGCTGGAGGCCCACGCCGACGCCCTCGCGAGAGCCCTGACCTCTGCGGATGTCACCGGCGCGGAGCTGATCGCCCACAGCATGGGCGGGTCGGTGGCCATCGTCCTGGCGGCCCGGCACCCGCGCCTGGTGTCCCGCCTGGTCCTGGTCGACGCCAACCTGGACCCGCTTCCGCGCCGGCCGGGCTCCGGTGGCAGCAGCGGTATAGCCGCCTACTCCGAGGAGGAGTTCCTGGCGGGCGGCTGGCAGGAGGTCCGCGACCGGGTCGGTCCCCACTGGTGGTCCACCATGCGCCTGACCGGCCGTGAGGCGCTGTACCGCAGCGCGGTCCATCTCGTCCGGGGCACCACCCCCACCATGCGCGAACTGCTGATGGACCTGGAGATCCCCCGCACCTACCTGCTGCCCGAGGACGACGGTCCGCTCCCGGGCGCCGGCGCACTCGCCGGGGCCGGGGTGGCCGTCGTGTCGATCCCGGACTGCGGGCACAACATCATGCTGGACAACCCCGACGCCTTCGCCTGCGCCACTGCGGCCGCACTCCGTCGGGAGTGACGCCCTGCCGGCCTGAGTCGCGCCACCCGG
>NZ_KQ948889.1 GCF_001514215.1 Streptomyces bungoensis | reverse complement strand
GACATGACGCTGGCGGAGTTGCCGGTGCCGAGATGGCCGGCGACCTCTTCTGCCGTGGCCGGGTCGAGGGGACGGGAGGCGTAGTCCTGGTAGTTGGTGCCGGCGAACACTCCGGTGCGGGAGCCGCGCAGCGTCGTCGGGTCGATCCCGGCCCGTTCGAACGCCTCCCACGCCAGCTCCAGCAGCAGCCGCTGCTGCGGGTCCATCGCCAGCGCCTCACGCGGCGAGACGCCGAAGAAGGCGGGGTCGAACTCGGTGACGTGGTCGAGGAAGCCGCCGCCGCGCGTGCTGGCCCGGCCGGGGACGCCGGGCTCGGGGTCGTAGAGGTTGTCGAGGTCCCAGCCGCGGTCGTCGGGCCAGTCGGTGATGGCGTCGGTGCCGTCGGCCAGCAGCCGCCAGAACTCCTCCGGGGTGCTCACCCCTCCCGGAAAACGGCAGCTCATCGCGGTGATGACGACCGGGTCGCCTTCGGTGACGCGCGGTGCGACCGGCGCGGCGGTCTCGGCCGTAGCGTCCGGGACGAGGATGTCGCGGAGGTGTTCGGCGAGCGCGGCCGGGGTCGGGTAGTCGAACACGAGGGTCGCGGGCAGGGGGCGGCCGAGGGCGCCGCTGAGGGCGTTGCGGAGCTCCACGGCGGTGAGCGAGTCGAAGCCGAGTTCCCGGAAGGAGCGGGTCGGTTCGACGTCCTGCGGGCCGGTGTGGTTGAGGACGACGGCGACGTGGGCGCGGACGAGTTGTTCGCACGCGGCGCGCTGCTGGGGCCGGTCGAGCGCGGCGATCCGCCGGGCGAGGTCGTCGGTGCCGGAGGCGTCCGCGTCGGTGGTGAGGTGCGGGTCGTGGGCCGGGCGGGCGGCCAGGGCGCGCCGGGCGTCGGGCAGGTCGTCGAGGAAGGGGCGGGGGCGGGCGGAGGTGTAGGCGTGGGCGAACAGGTCCCAGTCGATGTCGGTGACGGCGACGGTGGTGTCGTCCTGGTCGAGTGCCTGCTGCAGGGCGCTGAGGGCGAGTTCGGGGTCCATGGGGCGCACGCCGTGCCGTCGCAGGCGTGCGCCGACCGAGCCTTCGGCCATGCCGCCGTCGGCCCAGGGGCCCCAGGCGACGGCGGTGGCGGGCAGGCCGCGGGAGCGGCGCTGCTGGGCGAGGGCGTCGAGGAAGGCGTTGCCGGGGGCGTAGTTGGCGTGGCCGGGGGCGCCGATGGTGCCGGCGGTGGAGGAGAAGAGGACGAAGGCGGTCAGGTCGAGGTGGGCGGTGAGCGCGTCGAGGTTGCGGGCGCCTCCGGCCTTGACCCGGAGGACTTCGGCGAGCCGGTCGGGGGTGAGGGTGGTGACGACGCCGTCGTGGAGCACGGCCGCGGTGTGGAAGACGGCGGTGAGGGGGCGTTCGGCGGGGATGGTGGCGAGTACGGCGGCGAGCTGGTCGCGGTCGGCGATGTCGCAGGCCGTGATGTCGACGTGTCCGGCGCCGAGTTCGGTCAGTTCGGCGCGCAGTTCCGCGGTGCCGGGGGCGTCGGGGCCGGTGCGGCTGAGCAGGAGGAGGCCGGGCGCGCCCTGGCGGGCGAGGCGCCGGGCGAGCTGGCGGCCGAGGGCGCCGGTGCCGCCGGTGACGAGGACGGTGCCGGTGGGCGTCCAGTCGCGGCGGGCGTCCAGGCCGCCGGTGGCCGCGCGGGTGAGGCGGCGGGCGAGCAGTCCGGTGGGGCGGACGGCGAGCTGGTCCTCGTGTCCGAGGCCGGCGAGGGCGGCGGTGAGTCGGTCGGCGGCGGTGGCGTCGAGGGTGGCGGGCAGGTCGATCAGGCCGCCCCAGCGCTGGGGCTGTTCGAGGGCGACGACGCGTGCGAAGCCCCAGACGAGGGCCTGGTCCGGGGCGTCGACGGTCTCGGTGGGGCCGGTGGCGACGGCGCCTCGGGTGGCGAACCAGACGGGGGCCTCATGGCCGAGGTCGTCCAGTGCCTGGACGAGGCCGACGGTGGCCGAGAAGCCGCGGGGCAGGCCGGGCAGGCCGTCGTGGTCCTCGTCGCTCAGGGCGAGCAGCGACAGCACGGCGTGCGGGCTGTTCCGCTCGGTGGCGCTCAGGAGTTCGGCGATCCGGGTGCGGTCGTCGTGTGCCGAGACGGCCACGGTGACGGGGTCGGCGCCGGCGCGGGCGAGCGCCTCGACGACGGCGGTGGTCCGGGCATGGCCGGGGTGTGACGGGTCCTGGTGGGTGGCGGGCACGGCGACGAGCCAGGTGCCGTGCAGGACGGGTGGCGGGGCGGTGGGCAGGGGCTTCCAGGTGACGCGGTAGCGCCAGCCGTCGGCGGTGGCGGTCTCCCGGCTGCGCCTGCGGTACTCGCTGAGGGCGGGCAGCACCGTGGAGAGGGTGGTCTCGTCGAGGTGGAGGGCGGCGGCCAGCGGGCCGGTCTCGCCGTGCTCGACGGATTCCCAGAAGCGGGCGTCGCGGTCCGGGCCCGTGGCCGCGGCCGGTGCGGTGGGCCGGGCGGGGGTGGGCCAGTAGGTGCGGCGCTGGAAGGCGTAGGTGGGCAGGTCGACCCGGGTGCCGGCGCCGATCAGGGCCGCCCAGTCGACAGCGGCGGCGCGGCGTACGCCCAGTTCGGCCAGGGACGTGAGGAAGCGGCGCGGTCCGCCCTCGCCGCGGCGCAGGGTTCCGGTGACGACGGTGCCGGTGCGGCCGTCCTCGTCCAGGGTGTCGCGCACGGCCGCGGTGAGCACGGGGTGCGGGCTGGACTCGACGAAGACCCGGAAGTCCTGGGCGGCCAGGGCGCGTACGGCGTCGGTGAAGCGGACGGTGCGGCGGAGGTTGTCGTACCAGTAGGCGGCGTCCAGGTGCTCGGTGTCGAGCCAGTCGCAGGTGACGGTGGAGAAGAACGGCACCTGCGCGGTGCGCGGCCGCACGGGGGCGAGGTCGGTCAGGAGCCGGTCGCGTATCCGCTCCACCTGTGCGGAGTGGGAGGCGTAGTCGACGGGGATCTGCCGGGCCTGGACGCCTGCGGCGGTGAGGTCGGCGACCAGGTCGCGCACGGCGTCGGCGTCGCCGGAGACGACCACGGAGGCGGGGCCGTTGACGGCGGCGACCGAGACCCGTCCGTCCCGGTGGGCCAGTCGCCGCGTCACGTCGGCGACGGGGAGCAGCACGGACGCCATGCCGCCGCGTCCGGCCAGTGCGGTGAGGGCGCGGCTGCGCAGGACGACCACGCGGGCGGCGTCGTCCAGGGTGAGGGCCCCGGCGACGCAGGCGGCGGCGATCTCGCCCTGGCTGTGGCCGACGACGGCGTCGGGGCGCACGCCGCGGGACTGCCAGAGCCGGGCGAGGGAGACCATGGTCACGAACAGCAGGGGCTGGACGACGTCCACGCGGTCCGGGGTGGGTGCGCCCTCGGTGCCGCGCAGGACGGCTTCCACGGACCAGTCGGTGTACCGCTCGACGGCGCTCGCGCAGGCGGTGAAGTGCTCGCGGAAGCCGGGGTCGGTGTCGAGGAGTTCAGTGGCCATGCCGGGCCACTGCGGGCCCTGGCCGGGGAAGACGAAGAGGGTGCGGCCGTCGGCGTCGGCCACACCCCGCACCAGCCCGGCCGCCGGTGCGCCGGCCGCCAGGGATTCCAGGCCCCGCAGCAGTTCCGCGCGGTCGGCGGCGAGGAGCACGGCGCGGTGTTCGAAGCCGGCGCGGGTGGTGGCGAGTGACCAGGCCAGGTCGCGCGGGGCGGGAGCGTCCTGTTCGGCGCTGGTGCGCAGCCGCGCGTGCAGGGCGGCGGCCTGGGCCCGCAGGGCGGCGGTGCTGCGGGCGGAGACGACGTACGGGAGTGCGGGGTGGGAGGGCGGGGTGGGCCGTCCGGGCTGCGCGGCCGGTTCGGCGGGTCGGGGTTCGGCGGGTTCGGGGGTGGCCTGTTCGAGGATGACGTGGGCGTTGGTGCCGCTGACGCCGAAGGAGGAGACGGCCGCGGTGCGCGGTCGGGCCTCGGCGGCGGGCCAGGGGCGGGCCTCGGTGAGCAGTTCGACGCGGCCCGCGGTCCAGTCGACGTGGCTGGTGGGCCGGTCGACGTGGAGGGTGCGGGGCAGCAGCCCGTGCCGCATCGCCTGCACCGTCTTGATCACGCCGGCGACGCCGGCGGCGGCCTGGGTGTGCCCGATGTTGGACTTCACCGAGCCCAGCCACAGCGGCCGTTCCCGGTCCTGGCCGTAGGTGGCGAGCAGCGCCTGCGCCTCGATCGGGTCGCCGAGCGTCGTGCCGGTGCCGTGCGCCTCGACGGCGTCGACGTCGGCGGTGGACAGCCGGGCGTCGGCGAGGGCCTGCCAGATGACGCGCTGCTGGGAGGGGCCGTTGGGTGCGGTGAGGCCGTTGGAGGCGCCGTCCTGGTTGACGGCGCTGCCGCGGACCACGGCGAGCACCGGGTGGCCGAGGCGGCGGGCGTCTGCGAGCCGTTCGACCAGCAGCATGCCGGCGCCTTCGGCCCATCCGGTGCCGTCGGCGGCCTCGGCGAACGCCTTGCAGCGGCCGTCCGGGGCGAGGCCGCGCTGTCTGCTGAACTCCAGGAAGAGGCCGGGGGTCGACATCACGGTGACGCCGCCGGCGAGCGCGAGGTCGCACTCCCCGGCGCGCAGTGCCCGGACGGCGAGGTGCAGGGCGACCAGGGAGGAGGAGCAGGCGGTGTCGACGGTCACGGCGGGGCCCTCGAGGCCGAGGGTGTAGGAGACGCGGCCGGAGACGACGCTGGCCGCGTTGCCGGTGCCGACGTGTCCTTCCAGGCTCTCCTGCGAGGCCAGCAGGAGCGCCGGGTAGTCCTGGCCGTTCGTGCCGGCGAAGACGCCGGTGCGGGAGCCGCGCAGGGTCGTCGGGTCGATCCCGGCGCGCTCGAACGCCTCCCAGGAGATCTCCAGCAGCAGCCGCTGCTGGGGATCCATGGCCATGGCCTCGCGCGGCGAGATGCCGAAGAAGGACGCGTCGAATTCGCCCGCGCCGGCCAGGGCGCCGCCGGAGGTGCTGTACGTCTTGCCGGGGCGGCCGGGCTCGGGGTCGTAGTGGTCGGCGAGGTTCCAGCCGCGGTCGGTGGGCCACTCGGTGACGGCGTCACCGCCGGACTCCAGCAGCCGCCACAGCGCCTCGGGCGAGTCGGCGCCGCCCGGGAAGCGGCAGCTCATCGCGACGATGGCGACCGGCTCCCGGGAGGCGGACTCGGCCTCGCGCAGCCGCCGGCGGGTCTCGTGCAGGTCACCGGTGACCTTCTTGAGGTAGCTGAGGAGCTTTTCCTGCTCGTTCACGCGTACGCACCCACCTGGAAGGTCGTGTCGGTCACGGTGGCGGACCTGTTCGGGCGGCCGGTCATGAGATGCCGAGGTCGTTGTCGATGAGGGCGAAGATCTCCTCCGCGCCGGCGGACTCGATCCGCTCGTGCAGGTCGCCCTCGCCCTCGTCCGCGTCTTCGGCCCGGGATGCGCCCTGGCCGTTCCAGCGGGAGGCGAGCGCCAGCAGGCGGGAGGCGATCCGGCCGCGCTGTACGTCGTCCTCGGCGAGCCGGGACAGGGCGGCCTCCAGCCGGTCGAGGGCGTCGAGGGCGGGGGCGTCGTCGTCCTCGTCTCCGGTCAGTGAGCGCAGGTGGCCCGCGAGGATCCGGGGCGTGGGCTGGTCGAACAGGAGTGTGGCGGGCAGGTGCAGTCCGGCGGCGACGCCGAGCCGGTTGCGCAGTTCCACCGCCATCAGCGAGTCGAAGCCCAGTTCCGTGAAGGCCCGGTCCGGGTCGACGGCGTCCGCCGAGCCGTGTCCGAGGACGGTGGCGACATGGCCGCGGACCAGCTGGAGCAGCAGCCGCTCCTGCTCGGGGTCGGCGAGTCCGGCGAGCCGGGTGCGCAGCGCGCCGCCCGTGTCCTCGTCGGTACGGTCCCGCTCCGCGGCCCGCAGCAGCTCCCGCGCTTCGGGCAGTTCGGCGAGCAGCGGGGCCGGGCGTACGGCGGTGAAGCCGGGCACGAAGCGGTCCCAGGCCAGCTCGGCGATGGTCAGTGCGGCCTCGGAGCCGTTCACGGCCCGGTCGAGCGCGGCCAGGGCCGGCTCCGGGTCGAGCGGGACGACTCCGCCGCCGCGCAGCCGGGCCTCGGCTTCCGGACCGCCGGCCGCCATGCCGCCGCCTGCCCACGGGCCCCAGGCGACGGCGGAGGCGGGCAGTCCCTCGGCGCGGCGCCGGGCGGCGAGTGCGTCCAGGTAGGCGTTGGCGGCGGCGTAGTTGCCCTGACCGGCCGAGCCCACGGTGCCGGCGAAGGACGAGAACAGGACGAACGCCGACAGGTCGCGGTCGCGGGTGAGCCGGTCGAGGTTGCGGGCGGCGGCGAGCTTCGGCCGCAGCACCGCCTCCAGCCGTTCGGGGGTCAGCGACTGCAGCAGCCCGTCGTCCAGGACGCCGGCGGCGTGCACCACGGCGTCCACCGGGTGCTCGGCCAGCAGCGCGGCCAGCGCGTCGGGGTCGGCGGTGTCGCAGGCGGCGAGGGTCACCTCGGCTCCGGTGGCGGCGAGTTCGGCGCGCAGCGTCTCGGCGCCCTCGGCGTCGGGTCCGCGGCGGCCGGCCAGCAGCAGGTGCCCGGCGCCGCGCTCGGCGAGGCGGCGGGCGACGCGGGCGCCGAGCGCTCCGGTGCCGCCCGTGACGAGCACGGTCTGGCCCGAGCAGTCCCAACCGGTCGCCTCCGCGGCCGGGCCGGGGGCGGGCCGGGCGTGCACGAGGCGCCGCGCGAGCAGGCCGGTGGCCCGTACGGCCGTCTGGTCCTCTCCGGTGCCGCCGGACAGCACGGCGGCGAGCCGTTCGGTGGTGCGGCCGTCGAGTTCGGCGGGCAGGTCGACGAGACCGCCCCAGCGCTGCGGGTGTTCGAGGGCCGCGACCCGGCCCAGCCCCCAGGCGGCGGCCTGGACCGGCGAGCTCGGGCCGTCCCGGTCGGTGGTGGCGACCGCGCCGGACGTCGCACACCACAGGGGTGCGCCGATCTCCAGGTCGCCGAGCGCCTGGGTCAGCGCGAGCAGCGCCGCCAGGCCCGCCGGGGTCGCGGTGTGCGGGGCAGTGGCCGGCTCGGTCTCGTCGAGGGCCAGCAGCGACAGGACGCCGGTGAGCGCCTCCGGTTCCGGGAGCTTGCGGAGCTGCTCGGTCAGCGCGGCCCGGTCGGTGAGGGCGCAGTCCACGACGAGCGTCACCGGGTGTGCTCCGTGCGCGGCCAGGCCCTCGGCGAGCGTGTCCGTCCACGGATCGTCGGCCCGTGAGGCGGGCACCGCGAGCAGCCAGGTACCCGACAGGACCGGCGCGGCGCCGTCCGGTACGGGCCGCCAGGCCACGGTGTAGGTCGCGGCGTCGAGCGTCGCACGGTCGCGGCGGCGGCGCCGCCAGGACGTGAGGGCGGGCAGCAGTTCGCGCAGCGGGGTGTCCGAGCCGAGATCGGGCCGGTCGGTCAGCTCCCCGAGGTCGCCGCGCTCCACGGCCGCCCAGAACTCCTCGTCCACCCGGTCGGTCCCACCCGGTTCGCCGGTGGCGTGCGCGGTGGCGGACTCCAGCCAGTAGCGGTCGCGCTGGAAGGCGTACGTCGGCAGTTCGACGGTGCGGGCCGGTCCGGTGAGGCCGGTCGGCGGCGCGGCGAGCCCGCGCACGTGCAGGGCTCCGGCGGCCAGCAGGGCGGCGACCGGTTCGGGCCGGCCGCGGCGCAGCACGGGAACGGCGCAGGGCTGGTCGGCCGGCTGCCGCGGGGCGTCCTCGGCGGGCTGTTCCAGGGTGTCGAGGGTCAGCGCGGTCAGCGACCCGTCGGGGCCGAGTTCCACGAAGGTGCCGACGCCGTCCCGGCGGAGGGTGCGCACCCCGTCGGCGAACCGCACGGTCTGCCGCACGTGCCGTACCCAGTGGTCCGGCGAGGCGAGTTCGGCCTCCGTGGCCAGGCCGCCCGTCACGTTGGAGACGACGGGGATCGCGGGCGCGGCGTAGCGCACGCCGCGCGCGACCTCCTCGAACTCCGCAAGCATCGCGTCCATATGCGCCGAGTGAAACGCATGGCTGACCCGCAAACGCCTAGTCTTTCGGCCCAGCCCGGCGAAATGGGCGGCGATGTCCGAGACGGCGTCCTCGTCGCCGGAGACGACGACGGCGGCGGGCCCGTTGACGGCGGCGATGCCGGCGCCCGCGCCGAGCAGCGGCGTCACCTCTTCCTCGGCGGCCTGGACGGCGGCCATCGCACCGCCCTCGGGCAGCGCGTCCATCAGGCGTCCCCGGGCGGCGACGAGGGCGCACGCGTCCGCCAGTGACAGCACCCCGGAGACGTGTGCGGCGGACAGTTCGCCGATGGAGTGCCCCATCAGCGCGTCCGGGGTCACGCCCCAGGACCGCACCAGTTCGTACAGCGCCACGTGGACGGCGAACAGGGCGGGCTGGGTGTAGGCGGTGCGGTCCAGCAGCCCGGCCCGCCCGGTGCCCTCCGCGGCCAGCACCACCTCGGCCAGCGGAACCTCCAGGTGCGGGGCGAACGCGGCACAGACCCGGTGGAAGGCTTCGGCGTACGCCGGGAACCGGCCGAGGAGTTCGCGGCCCATGCCGGCCCGCTGGGAGCCCTGGCCGCTGAACAGGAACGCCGTACGGCCCGACGGCCCGGTCCGGCCGTGCACCACGGCGCCGGTGTCCTCGCCGCGGCCGAGGGCGGCGAGGGATGCGAGCAGCTCCTCGCGGTCCGTGCCGACCGCCACTGCCCGGTGCTCGAACACCGTGCGGCCCGTGGCCAGCGAGTGCGCCACGTCGGCGGGCTCCAGGCCGGGGCGGGCCGTCAGATGGGCGCGCAGCCGGTCGGCCTGCCCGCGCAGGGCCGCGGCCGTCCGGCCGCTGAGCGGCCAGGCGAGCGGCCCGGCGGTGCGGGGTTCCGCCTCCGGAGCCGGGGCCGCGGGGTTCTCCCGCGGGACTTCGGCGCCCTCTTCCAGGACCACGTGGGCGTTGGTGCCGCTGATGCCGAACGACGACACCGCGGCCCGCCGCGGGTGTCCCGCGCGCGGCCAGGGCTCCGCCTCGGCGAGCAGCGCGATCCGGCCGGCCGTCCAGTCGACGTGCGTGGTCGGACGGGTCAGGTGCAGGGTGCGCGGCAGCACGCCGTGCCGCATGGCCAGCACGGTCTTGATGACCCCGGCGACGCCGGCGGCGGCCTGGGTGTGCCCGATGTTGGACTTCACCGAGCCCAGCCACAGCGGCCGTTCCCGGTCCTGGCCGTAGGTGGCGAGCAGCGCCTGCGCCTCGATCGGGTCGCCGAGTTTCGTGCCGGTGCCGTGCGCCTCCACCGCGTCGACGTCGGCCGGCGTGAGACCGCCCGCCGCGAGCGCGGCCCGGATGACCCGCTGCTGGGCGGGGCCGTTGGGCGCGGTCAGGCCGTTGCTGGCCCCGTCGGAGTTCACGGCGCTGCCGCGGACCACGGCGAGCACCGGGTGTCCGTTGCGGCGGGCGTCGGACAGCCGCTCCAGCAGGAGGATGCCCGCGCCCTCGCCCCAGCCGGTGCCGTCGGCGTCGTCGGAGAAGGCCTTGCAGCGGTGGTCGCGGGCGAGCCCGCCCTGCCGGTCGAACTCGGCGTACGCGCCCGGCGTCGCCATCACGGTCACGCCGCCGGCCAGTGCCAGGTCGGACTCGCCGGACCGCAGCGACTGCGCCGCCCAGTGCAGGGCGACGAGGGACGACGAGCACGCGGTGTCCACGGTGACCGCCGGCCCCTCCAGACCGAGCGCGTAGGCCACCCGGCCCGAGGCCACGCTCGCGGCGTGCCCGGTCAGCAGCTGTCCCTGCGCGTCCTCGGGGACGGCGTGCGCGGCCGAGCCGTAGCCCTGGTAGTTCGTGCCGACGAACACGCCCGTACGCGATCCGTGCAGGCTGCGCGGGTCGATCGCGGCCCGCTCCAGTGCCTCCCAGGAGATCTCCAGGAGCAGCCGCTGCTGCGGGTCCATCGCCAGCGCCTCGCGCGGCGAGATGCCGAAGAAGTCCGGGTCGAAGTCGGCGGCGTCGTAGAGGAATCCGCCCTCGACGCCGTCGGCCTGCCAGCCGCGGTCCGCGGGCGGGGCGCCGATCGCGTCGACGCCGTCGGCGAGCAGCCGCCAGAACTCCTCCGGGCTGCGTACCCCGCCGGGGAACCGGCAGCCGATCCCCACGATCGCGATGCGCCCGTCGTCCCCGGCCGGGTCGGTGGCACCGGCGGCCCGCAGGGCCGGGGACGCGGCGCCGGTGACCGCACCGGTGCCGGACGCGCTGTCGTCGAGCAGTTCGCCGGCGATGTGCCGCGCGAGCGCCTGCGGCGACGGATAGTCGAACACCAGCGTGGCCGGCAGGCGCAGTCCGGTCGCCGCGCCGAGCCGGTTCCGCAGCTCGACCGCGGTCAGCGAGTCGATGCCGAGGCCCCGGAAGTCCCGGCCGGCCTCGACCGCGTCCGGGCTCGCGTGTCCCAGCACCAGCGCCGTCTGCGCGCGTACGAGATCCAGCACGGCCGTCGCCCGCTCGGCGTCGGCCAGCGCGGCGAGCCGCGCCCGGAAGCTCTCGGCGGCACCGCCGTCCCCGGCCGGCGACGCCGTGCGCCGTGCCGGGGCCACCGCGAGACCACGGAGCATGGGAGGCAGTGCCGCGACCGCCTGCGGGTCCCGGAGCACGCGCCGGTCCAGTGCGATCGGCGCGAGCACCGGCTCGGTACGCCGACACGCCGCGTCCAGGGCGCCCAGCCCCTGCTCAGGGTTGAGCGGGAGCATGCCACCGCGCGCCATGCGCCGCAGGTCGGCCTCGGTCAGCTCGGCCGTCATCCCCGCACCCGGCGCCCAAGGCCCCCAGGCCAACGCGGTCGCCGGCAGCCCCGCGGCACGACGGCAGGCGGCGAAAGCGTCGAGGAAGGCGTTGGCGGCCGCGTAGTTCGCCTGGCCCGCACCGCCGAAGGTCCCGGCTATGGAGGAGAAGACGACGAACGCAGACAGGTCCGCGTCCCGGGTCAGCTCGTGCAGGTGCGCCACCGCGTCCACCTTCGGCCGCAGCACCCCGGCCAGCCGCTCGGGCGTCATGGAGGAGACCACGCCGTCGTCCAGAACACCGGCCGTGTGCACGACGGCTGTCAGCGGATGCTCCGCCGGAATCGTGCCGAGGGCGGCGGCGAGCTGGTCTCGGTCGGCCACGTCCACCGCGACGACCTCGGCATGCACGCCCAAGTCGGCTAGTTCCGCGACGAGTTCGGCGGCGCGCGGTGCCTCCGGGCCGCGACGGCCGGCCAGCAGAAGACGCCGCACACCGTGCTCGGAGGCCAGGTGACGGGCCACCAGGGCACCCAGACCACCCGTGCCCCCGGTCACCAACACCGTGCCATCGCGGTCCAGCGGAGCCGGAACCGTCAGGACCACCTTGCCGACGTGACGGGCCTGGGAGAGATACCGGAACGCCTCCGGCGCCCGTCGCACATCCCAGCACGTCACCGGAAGCGGCACCAGGACGCCTTCCTCGAACAACGTGACCAGATCGGCCAGCATCTGCCCGATCCGCTCCGGACCGGCATCCCACAGGTCGAACGCCCGATACGCCACACCCGGATGCTCTGCGGCAACCACGTCCGCGTCCCGGACGTCGGTCTTGCCCATCTCCAGGAACCGACCACCACCCGGCAGCAACCGCAGCGACGCGTCCACGAACTCACCCGCCAGCGAGTCCAGGACCACGTCCACGCCCCGGCCCTCGGTCACCGCCAGGAACGCCGCCTCGAAGTCGGTGTCCCTGGACGAGGCGATGTGCTGTTCATCCAGGCCGAGTTCACGCAAGGTGCCCCACTTGCCGGCACTCGCCGTGGCGAACACCTCCGCGCCCAGATGCCGGGCCAGCTGCGTCGCGGCCATCCCCACACCACCGGCCGCCGCATGCACCAGCACCCGCTCACCCGCCCGCACCTCACCCAACTCGGTGAGCGCGTAGTAGGCGGTCAGGAACACGATCGGTACGGAAGCCGCCTGCGCGAACGACCACCCCGCAGGGATACGGGCCACCGTCCGGGCATCCGCCACCGCCACCGGCCCGAACGAGCCGGGGAACAGGCCCATCACGCGGTCACCGACCGCCAGCCCGGACACCCCGGGACCGACCTCCGTGATCACACCCGCACCCTCGAGACCGAAGTCCCGCGCATCTCCCGGATACATACCGAGCGCGTTCAACACATCCCGGAAGTTCACGCCCGCCGCCCGCACGGCGACACGGACCTGCCCCTCCACCAGCTCCGCCCGCGCGACAGGGGTCAGCACCAGACCCTCCAGCGTCCCCTTCTCCACGATGTCCAGCCGCCAGGCCGACTCGTCGGCAGGGGTGGGGAGTTCGTGGTCGTCGGTCGTGCGTGCCAGGCGGGGGACGAAGGCGGCGCCGTCACGGACGGCGATCTCCGTCTCGCCGGAGGCGAGGGCTGCCGTGACCACGCTCCACGACTCCGGATCCGCGTCCACGTCCAGTAGCGCGAACCGCCCGGGATTCTCGGCCCGGGCCGCCCGCCCCAGGCCCCACACCGCCGCCAGGACGGGATCGGGGTGCGTCCTGCCGGCTGTGACGGCGCCCTCGGTGACGACGACCAGCCGGGCGCCCTCGAACCGTTGCTCGGCCAGCCATGCACGGACCAGTTCCAGGAGCCGTGCGGTCGCGGTGTGTACGGCCTCGGCGTCGGCACCGGCCGGGCGTACGACGCGTACCAGTACGTCGTCTCCGGCCCGGGTTCCGGGCTCCGGCAGCGAGGTGGGCACGGTCGCCGGTGTCGGATGCGCGGGGCCGTCGGCGGGGGTCGTGCCGAGCGGGAGCGGGGTCCAGTCGACCCGGTGCAGCAGTGCGGCGTGGCCGGTGGCCGCCGCGGTGACGGGTGCCGCGCCGAGCGGGCGCAGCGTGAGGGAGTGCACGGTGGCCACGGGGGCGCCGGACGGATCGGTGAGGTCGAGGGCGACCGCGCCGGAGCCGGTGGCGCGCAGCCGGGCGTGCAGGCTCGCCGCTCCGGTGGCGTGCAGGGTGACGCCGGTCCAGGAGAAGGGCAGCCCGGGGCCGGACGGTCCGTCGGTGGGGGCGCCGGCGGTTGTCGGGGCGAGGCCGAGGGCGTGCAGGAACGAGTCCAGCAGCGCGGGGTGGATGCCGTAGCGGCGTGCGTCCGCGGCCGCCTCGGTGGGGAGGGCCGCCTCGGCGAACAGATCGTCGCCGAGTCGCCGTACCGAGGTCAGGCCGCGGAACAGCGGGCCGTAGGCGAGGCCGGTGTCCGCCAGCCGGTCGTAGAGGCCGTCGATGGGGAGGGCGGTGGCGTCGGCGGGTGGCCGGGTGTCCGTCGCGGGGGCCGGTTCGGCGGGTTCGGGCCGCAGGGTGCCGGTCGCGTGCTGGAGCCACGGCCCGTCGTCGGAGCCGTCCGCGTCGGGGTCGTCGGCGGGCCGTGAGTACACGCCGATGTCGCGCAGGCCGCTCGGGTCCGGGCCGCCGATCGTGACCTGGAGCTGGACGGCTCCTTGCGCGGGCAGGGCGAGCGGGGTGTGGAGTGTGAGTTCCTCGACGGTGGCGCAGCCGACGCGGTGGGCCGCGTGCAGGGCCAGGTCCAGGAAGGCGGTGCCGGGCAGCAGGGCGCATCCGGACACGACGTGTTCCGCCAGCCAGGGCTGGAGCCGGGTGGAGAGCCGCCCGGTGAGGACGGCTGTCCCGCTGTCCGCGAGGGTGACGGCGGCGCCGAGCAGCGGGTGCCCGGCGTCGGACAGGCCCGCCGAGCGGAGGTCGCCGAGGCGGGCTCCGGTCTGGCGCGGCCAGTAGCGGCGGTGCTGGAAGGCGTAGGTGGGCAGCTCGGCGGGGCGTGCCGCTGGGAAAAGCGCGGACCAGGTGACGTCGGTGCCGTGGGTGAAGAGGTGCGCGGCCGCCGACAGCAGCGTGTGGGGCTCGGAGCGGTCGGGACGCAGGCTGGGGACGGCCGACGGTTCCCCGTCGGTGACCGAGGCGTGGACCAGGGCGGTGAGGGTGCCGTCTGGGCCGAGTTCCAGGAACCGGGTCACGCCCTCGGCGCGCAGGGTGTGCACGGCGTCGGCGAAGCGGACCGTCCGGCGCACGTGCCGCACCCAGTACTCCGGGGAGCACAGCTCCTCGGCGGTGGCCGTCTGGCCGGTCACCGTGGAGACCACGGGCGACTGCGGCCGTTCGTACGAGAGCGCCTCGGCGATCGCGCGGAAGTCGGCGAGCATCGGCTCCATCAGCGGCGAGTGGAAGGCGTGGCTGACGCGCAGGGACGTGACCTTGCGGCCCTGGGCCCGGAAGTGCGCGGCGACCTCCTCGACGCCCTCCGCCACGCCCGAAAGCACGACCGATCGCGGCCCGTTGACCGCGGCGATGCCCACCTCGGCCCCGAGCAGCGGCAGCACCTCCTCCTCGGTGGCCTGGACGGCGACCATCGCGCCGCCGGCCGGGAGCGCCTGCATCAGCCGGCCACGCGCGGCCACGAGACGACAGGCGTCCGCCAGGGACCACACGCCGGCCACATGCGCGGCAGCGATCTCACCGATCGAATGCCCGGCCAGCACGTCGGGCCGGACGCCCCACGACTCCAGCAGCCGGAACAGCGCCACTTCCAGGGCGAACAGGGCGGGCTGGGTGAACTCCGTGCGCGCGAGCGGTTCGGGGTCGTCCCCGAAGACGGTCTCCCGCAGCGGGTGGGGCAGTTCGGTGTCCAGGTGGGCGCAGGCCGCGTCGAAGGCGTCCGCGAAGACCGGGTACGTCTCGTACAACTCGGCGCCCATGCGGATCCGTTGGGCTCCCTGCCCGGCGAACAGGAAGGCCGTCCGGCCGTCGGGGTCCACCCGGCCGGTGACGACGCCCGGGGCGGGCGCGCCGGCGGCCAGGGAGGCGAGGGCCGGGAGCAGTTCCTCACGGGTCGTGCCGAGGACGACGGCGCGGTGTTCGTGCGCGGTGCGGGTGGTGGCGAGCGACAGGCCCAGGTCGGTGGCGGTCGGTTCGGGCCGGGCCTCGGCGTGGGCGAGGAGCCGTGCGGCCTGGTCGCGCAGGGCGCCGGCGGAGGCGCCGGAGATCACCCAGGGCAGTGGGCCGCCGCCCGCCGCGGGCGGCGGCGTCGTGGGCTCGGCGTCCTGCGGGCGCCCGTCCGTCTCGGACCGGTCCGCCGCCGGCGGTTCCTCGAGGATGACGTGTGCGTTGGTGCCGGAGACGCCGAACGCGGAGACCGCCGCGCGGCGCGGCCGGCCGGGGCGGGGCCACTGCCTGTGCTCGGTGAGCAGTTCCACGGCGCCCGCCGACCAGTCGACGTGGGTGCTCGGGACCTCGGCGTGCAGGGTGGCCGGGAGCATGCCGTGGCGCATCGCCTCCACAGTCTTGATGACGCCGGCGACGCCCGCGGCGGCCTGCGTGTGACCGATGTTGGACTTCAACGACCCCAGGTACAGGGGCCGTTCGCGGTCCTGGCCGTAGGTGGCGAGCAGGGCCTGCGCCTCGATCGGGTCGCCCAGGGTGGTGCCGGTGCCGTGCGCCTCGACGGCGTCCACGTCGGCCGGGGCAAGGCCGGCGTCGGCCAGGGCGGCGCGGATGACCCGCTGCTGGGCGGGCCCGTTGGGGGCGGTCAGGCCGTTGGAGGCGCCGTCCTGGTTGACCGCGGAACCGGCGACCACGGCCAGGACCGGGTGCCCGTTGCGGCGGGCGTCGGAGAGGCGTTCGACGACGAGGACGCCCACGCCCTCGGCCCAGCCGGTGCCGTCGGCGTCGTCGGAGAACGCCTTGCAGCGGCCGTCCGGGGCGAGTCCGCGCTGTCGGCTGAACTCGAGGAAGGCGCCCGGGGTGGACATGACGGTGACGCCGCCCGCCAGCGCCAGGTCGCACTCGCCCGCGCGCAGCGCCCCGACCGCCAGGTGGAGGGCGACCAGCGAGGACGAGCAGGCGGTGTCGACGGTGAGGGTGGGCCCTTCGAGGCCGAGGGCGTAGGCGATGCGGCCGGAGACCACGGCGGCGGCGTTGCCGGTGCCGAGGAAGCCGTCGCCGGCGTCGGGGGTGCTCAGCAGCAGCGCGGGGTAGTCCTGGCCGTTGGAGCCCATGAACACGCCGGTGCGGCTGCCGCGCAGGGTGCCCGGGGCGATGGCCGCGCGCTCCAGCGCCTCCCAGGAGGTCTCCAGCAGGAGCCGCTGCTGCGGGTCCATGGCCAGGGCCTCGCGGGGCGAGATGCCGAAGAAGTCCGCGTCGAAGTCGCCGGCGCCGGTGAGGAATCCGCCGTGCCGGCAGTAGCTGGTGCCAGGGCGGCCGGGCTCGGGGTGGTACAGGGCGTCGAGGTCCCAGCCGCGGTCGGTGGGGAAGCCGGTGACGGCGTCCCCCGCACCGGCCACCAAGTTCCACAGGTCGACGGGTCCCGTGACACCGCCGGGCAGCCGGCAGCCCATGCCGACGATGACGACCGGATCGTCGTCCGGCCGGCCGGCGGGTGCGTCGCGGCCGGCCGAGGGGGCGGCGAGGCCGCTCACGGGGGTGGTGCCGTCCGGGTCGCCGAACAGTTCGGCGTGCAGGAAGGCGGCGAGGTCCACGGGCGTGGGGTGGTCGAAGACGAGCGTGGCGGGCAGCGTGAGGCCCGTCTCTGCGGTGAGGCGGTTGCGCAGTTCCACGGCGGTGAGCGAGTCGAAGCCCGAGTCGCGGAAGGCGCGCCGGGTCTCCAGCAGCGCGGCGTCGGCGTGGCCGAGGACGGCGGCGGCGTGGGTGCGGACCAGTTCCAGCAGGGCGCGGGCGCGTTCGGCGGCCGCACGGTCCGCGAGACGCTCGCGCAGCGCCGTCGCGGCGTCGTCGTGGCCGGGGGTGGCCGGATCCGCGCGCTGGGCGTCCTCGGCCTCGGGCACCCCGCTGAGGAGGGGGCTGGGGCGGGTGCTGGTGAAGCCGGGGGTGAACCGGGCCCAGTCGACGTCGGCGACGACCTGTCCGGTCACGCCCTGTTCCAGGACGCGGCGCAGCGCGGCCAGCGCGGTGCCGGGGTCGAGGGGGGCGAGGCCGCGCCGGCGCAGGTACTGCTCGGCGCCGTCCTCGGCGGCCATGCCGCCCCCGCCCCAGGGCCCCCAGGCCACGGAGGTCGCGGTGGCGCCGCGGGCGCGGCGCTGTTCGGCGAGCGCGTCCAGGTAGGCGTTGGCGGCGGCGTAGGCGCTCTGGCCGCCGCTGCCCCACACGCCGGCGATGGAGGAGAAGAGGACGAACGCGTCGAGCGGACGGTCCCCCTGGGCGCGCAGGACGGCGTCGAGGTGGGCGGCGCCGTGCGCCTTGGCGGCGAGCACCGTACGGAACCGGTCGGCGTCGAGGCCGGGCAGCGGCGCGGTGTCGGTGACGCCTGCGGCGTGGACGACGGCGTCGACGGTGTGGCGGGCCAGCAGCCGTTCGACGGCCGTACGGTCGGCGACGTCGCACGCCTCCACGGTGACGCGGGCGCCGAGGTCGGTGAGCCGTGCGGCGAGTTCGGCCGCGCCGGGGGCGTCGGGCCCCCGGCGTCCGGTCAGGACGAGGTGTTCGGCGCCCTGCTCGGCGGCCCAGTGGGCGACCCGGGCACCGAGGGCTCCGGTGCCGCCGGTGATGAGGACGGTGCCGCGGGGCTGCCAGCCGGCGCCGGCCTGGGGAGCGGCCGGGTCGTCGGCGTGCCGCAGGCGGCGGGCGAGGACGCCGGAGGCGCGCACGGCGACCTGGTCCTCCGTGCCGGAGGCCAGCACCGAGGCGAGCCGTGCCGCGGCGCGCCGGTCGACGGTGTGCGGCAGGTCGACGAGGCCTCCGAAGCGGTCGGACAGTTCCAGGGCGGCCACCCGGCCCAGTCCCCACAGCGCGGCCTGCGCCGGATCGGGTGCCGCGTCGGAGCGTGCGGTCGCCACCGCCGTGCGCGTGGCGAGCCACAGCGGGGCCGTCACCCGGGCGTCGCCGAGCGCCTGGATGAGCCGTACGGCGGGCAGGATCCGCCCGGCCGGGTCCGCCGGGTCGCCCTCGGCGGGTTCCGGGGCGTCGCCGGGCAGGGCGAGGACGCCCGTGAGGGTGCCGGCGTCCGCGAGCCGGGCGGCCAGCGCGTCGCGCTCCTCACCGGGTGCGTACGCGAACGACACCGGTTCGGCGCCCCGGGCCGCCAGGGCGTCCAGGACCGTACGGGTCAGGGCCTGCCCGGCCGGGCCGGCGGGGACCACGAGCAGCCACCGGCCGGTGAGCGGGGGGCCGGCGGCCGCGTCGAGGGGCTGCCAGGCGATCCGGTAGCGCAGCCGGTCCACGCGCCCCTGTTCGCGCCGCCCTCGCCACCACGAGGACAGCGCGGGCACGAGGGGCCGCACGAGGCCCTCGTCCACCTCCAGGGTGCCGGCCAGCGCGGCGATGTCCTCGTGCTCGACGGCGGTCCAGAAACCCGTGTCCTGGCCGCCGGTGCCGTCGGCCGGCAGCGGGGCCGGCGCCGTGGGCTCGAGCCAGTAGCGCTCGCGGCGGAAGGCGTACGTGGGCAGTTCGACGGTGCCGGCCCCGGTGCCCGCGAAGACGGCCGGCCAGTCGACGGGTGCCCCGTGCGCGAAGGCGTCCGCCGCGGCGGCCAGCAGGGCGACGGGCTCGGGGCGGTCCTTGCGCAGCGCGGGAACGACCGTTACTCCCTCGCTCTCCAGGCACTCCCGGGCGAGGGCGGTCAGCGTTCCGTCGGGGCCCAGCTCCACGAACCGGGTCACGCGGCGCTGCTCCAGCAGCCGTATGCCGTCGGCGAACCGGACGGGCTCGCGCACGTGGCGGACCCAGTAGCCGGGCGAGCACAGGTCGGCGGGCCGGGCGGTGCGGCCGGTCACGTCGGAGACGACCGTCAGCCGCGGCGGATGGTAGGTGACGCTCTCGGCGACCGACCGGAACTCGTCGAGCGCGGGCTCGACCAGCGGCGAGTGGAAGGCGTGGCTGACCCGCAGGGGCGTGGCCTCGCGGCCCTGGGCGCGGAAGTGCGCGGCGATCTCCGCCACCGCCTCGGCGGCACCGGAGACCACCACGGCGCGCGGGCCGTTGACGGCGGCGATGCCCACCCGCCCGGTCAGCAGGGGCAGCACCTCCTCCTCGGTCGCCTGGAGGGCGGTCATCGCACCGCCCTCGGGGAGTGCCTGCATCAGCCGGCCGCGCGCGGCGACCAGACGGCAGGCGTCGGCCAGCGACCAGACACCGGCGACATGCGCGGCGGCCAGCTCGCCGACGGAGTGCCCGAGCAGGAACTTCGGGGTGAGGCCCCACGCCTCGAACTGCCGGAACAGGGCGACTTCGAGGGCGAACAGGGCGGGCTGCGCGTACTCGGTGCGGTTCAGCGCCTCGGCGTCCGTCCCGAAGACGATCTCCCTCAGGCTGAAGGGCAGTTCGGCGTCCACCGCGTCGAACGCGGCGGCGAAGACCGGATGGGTCCGGTACAGCTCCTCGCCCATGCCGGTGCGCTGGGAGCCCTGGCCGGCGAACAGGAAGGCGGTGGCGCCGCGCAGGGTACGGCCGCGGACGACCACGGTGCCCGGCTCGCCCGCGGCGAGCGCGGCCAGTTCCCGTACGGCGCCGTCGTGGTCCGTGGCGAGGACGACCGCCCGGTGCTCCAGGGCGGCCCGGGTGGTGGCGAGCGCGTGACCGACGTCCAGCGGGCGCGGCGGCTCGGTGTCCTCGCGCAGCCGGTCCAGCAGCCGGGCGGCCTGCGCGCGCAGCGCTTCCTCGCTGCGCGCGGACACCGGCCACGGCACGACGGGCAGCACCCGCTGTGCGGCCTCGGGCGTGTCCGGCTCGGCGGCCGGGTCGGCGGGCTCGGGCGCCGGGGCCTCCTCGATCACGGCGTGGGCGTTGGTGCCGCTGATGCCGAAGGAGGACACACCGGCGCGCCGCGGCCGGTCCCGCCGCTGCCAGTCGACCGGCTCGGTCAGCAGTCGTACCGCCCCCGCCGACCAGTCGACGTGCCGGGACGGCTCCGAGACGTGCAGGGTGCGCGGCAGCGTTCCGTGCCGCATCGCCTCGACCATCTTGATGACGCTGCCGACGCCCGCCGCGGACTGGGTGTGCCCGAGGTTCGACTTCAGCGAGCCCAGCCACAGCGGCTGTTCGCGGTCCTGGCCGTAGGTGGCGAGCAGGGCCTGCGCCTCGATCGGGTCGCCGAGCGACGTGCCGGTGCCGTGCGCGTCGACGGCGTCCACGTCGGCGGGGGCCAGTCCGGCGGCGGTCAGGGCGGCCCGGATCACCCGCTGCTGGGCGGGCCCGTTGGGCGCGGTCAGACCGTTGGAGGCCCCGTCGGAGTTGATGGCGGTCCCGCGTACGACGGCCAGCACGGGGTGTCCGCGGCGGCGGGCGTCGGACAGCCGCTCCACCAGGAGCATGCCCGCGCCCTCGGCCCAGCCGGTGCCGTCGGCGTCGTCGGAGAAGGCCTTGCAGCGGCCGTCCGGGGCGAGTCCGCGCTGGCGGCTGAACTCGTAGAACATCGCGGGGGTGGCCATCACCGCGACGCCGCCCGCGAGCGCCATGTCGCACTCTCCGCGGCGCAGCGCCTGGCACGCCCAGTGCAGGGCGACGAGCGAGGAGGAGCACGCGGTGTCGACGGTGACGGTGGGCCCCTCCAGGCCGAGGGTGTAGGCGATGCGGCCGGAGGCGACCGAGGTCGCGTTGCCGGCCAGCAGCAGGCCCTGCACACCGTCGGGGAACTCGCTCACACCGGCGCCGTAGCCGGAGGTGGCGGCACCGACGAAGACACCGGTGCTGCTGCCCCGGACCGAGCCGGGGTCGATCCCGGCCCGTTCGAACGCCTCCCAGGAGATCTCCAGCAGCAGCCGCTGCTGCGGGTCCATCGCCAGGGCCTCGCGCGGCGAGATCCCGAAGAAGCCCGCGTCGAACCGGGACGCCTCGTGCAGGAAGCCACCGCCGAGCGCGTAGAAGGTGCCCGGGCTGTCCGGGTCGGGGTCGTAGCCCGCCTCGACGTCCCAGCCGCGGTCGGCGGGGAATCCGGAGATGGCGTCCCCGCCCGTGTCGACGAGCCGCCACAGCTCCTCCGGGCTGTCCACGCCGCCCGGGTACCGGCAGCTCATCGCGACGATCGCGATCGGTTCCCGGTCCCGTGTCTCCACCTCGCGCAGCTGCCGGCGGGTCTGCCGCAGCTCTGCGGTCAGCCGCTTGAGGTACTCGACGTACTTGTCGTCCATCTTGCCGTCTTCAGCCACCAACGCCACATCCCTGAGCCGATGCCGACGGTCTCCCGCGGCTGATCACGACATCCCGAGTTCTTTGTCGATGAGGTCGAACAGCTCGTCCGCCGTCTCGACGGAGTCGAGTTCTCCGTCGTCCGCGTCGGCGAGCGCCGCTCCGGGCTGCCCGGAGCCGGTGCCGTTGTCGTGTCCGGCACCGCTGACCCTCGTTGCCAGTTCCTGCCACTTCGCCGTCAGCCGCTGCAGCCGGGAAGTGATCGTCGCGTGGTCGTCCCCGCCGACCGCGCCGCCACCGGCGGCGGCGCCGGCCAGGGCGGTCTCCAGCCGGTCGAGTTCGGCCAGGAGCGGTGCCGCCGACGCGGGGGCAGCCGGGCTCCCTCCCGCATCCGTGCCGGGGACCCGGCTGCCGGGGACCTGGTTGCCGGGGGCTTCCGGCAGGGTGATCTCCGTCAGCAGGTGACCGGCGAGCACCGTCGGTGTCGGATGGTCGAACACCAGCGTGGCCGGAAGCCGCAGCGCGGTCGCCGCGTGGAGGCGGTTGCGCAGCTCCACGGCGGTGAGCGAGTCGAAGCCCAGCTCCTTGAACGCCTGGTCGGGTTCGATCTCGTCCGCCGAGGCATGACCGAGAGTGGCCGCTGCCTGGGCGCACACCAGATCGACCAGGTACTGCTCCCGGTCGGCCGGGGCGAGCGCGGCGAGCCGGGCACCGAGGTCCCGTGGCCCGGCGTGCGTCCCCGCCGCCGCTTGCGCCGCGCGCCGGGCCGGTGCCCGGACCAGACCGCGCAGCAACGGGGGTACGGCGTCGGCGTGGGGCCGCAGCGCCTTCAGATCCAGGTCCACCGGCAGCAGCAGCGCCCGCTGTGCGGGAGCCGCCGCGGTCCTCAGCCCGGCCTCGTCGAGCAGGTGGAGGCCCTGCTCGACGGCGAGCGGCCGCATGCCACCGCGCGCCATGCGCCGCAGGTCGGCCTCGGTCAGCTCGGCCGTCATCCCCGCACCCGGCGCCCAGGGGCCCCAGGCGAGGGACACCGCGGGCAGGCCGGCGGCGCGGCGGGTGGTGGCGAAGGCGTCCAGGAAGGCGTTGGCGGCCGCGTAGTTCGCCTGGCCGGCGCTGCCGAAGGTGCCGGCTATGGAGGAGAAGACGATGAACGCAGACAGGTCCGCGTCCCGGGTCAGCTCGTGCAGGTGCGCGACCGCGTCCACCTTCGGCCGCAGAACACGCGAGACGCGTTCCGGGGTCATGGAGGAGACCACGCCGTCGTCCAGGACACCGGCCGTGTGCACGACGGCCGTCAGCGGATGCTCCGCCGGAATCGTGCCGAGGGCGGCGGCGAGCTGGTCTCGGTCGGCCACGTCCACCGCGACGACCTCGGCATGCACGCCCAAGTCGGCTAGTTCCGCGACGAGTTCGGCGGCGCGCGGTGCCTCCGGGCCGCGACGGCCGGCCAGCAGAAGACGCCGCACACCGTGCTCGGAGACCAGGTGACGGGCCACCAGGGCACCCAGACCACCCGTGCCACCAGTCACCAACACCGTGCCGTCCGGGTCCAGCGGCACGGGGACGGTCAGGACCACCTTGCCGACATGCCGGGCCTGGGAGAGATACCGGAACGCCTCCGGCGCCCGTCGCACATCCCAGCACGTCACCGGAAGCGGCACCAGGACGCCTTCCTCGAACAACGCGACCAACTCGGCCAGCATCTGCCCGATCCGCTCCGGACCGGCATCCCACAGGTCGAACGCCCGATACGCCACACCCGGATGCTCTGCGGCAACCACGTCCGCGTCCCGGACGTCGGTCTTGCCCATCTCCAGGAACCGACCACCACCCGGCAGCAACCGCAGCGACGCGTCCACGAACTCACCCGCCAGCGAGTCCAGGACCACGTCCACGCCCCGGCCCTCGGTCACCGCCAGGAACGCCGCCTCAAAATCGGTGTCACGCGAAGACGCGATGTGCCGATCGTCCAGGCCGAGTTCACGCAAGGTGCCCCACTTGCCGGCACTCGCCGTCCCGAACACCTCCGCGCCCAGATGCCGGGCCAACCGCGTCGCGGCCATCCCCACACCACCAGCCGCCGCATGCACCAGCACCCGCTCACCAGCCCGCACATCAGCGAGATCCGTGAGCGCGTAGTACGCCGTCAGGAACACGATCGGTACGGAAGCCGCCTGCGCGAACGACCATCCCCGCGGAATCCGGGCCACCGTCCGGGCATCCGCCACCGCCACCGGCCCGAACGAGCCGGGGAACATCCCGAAGACCCGGTCACCGACCGCCAGCGAGGACACACCCGGACCGACCTCCGTCACCACACCGGCGCCCTCGCCGCCAAGCAGCCCCGCCTCCCCCGGGTACATGCCGAGCGCGTTGAGGACGTCACGGAAGTTGACGCCCGCCGCACGTACGGCGACACGGACCTGGCCCTCCGCCAACTCCGCGGCAGCCTCGGGGAAGGGGGCCAGGACGAGGCTGTCCAGGGTGCCCTTCTCCACGCTGTCCAGGTGCCAGCACGACTGCTCCAAGGGAACAGGGAGTTGACCGCCCATCGGGACCCGGCTCAGGCGAGGCGCGTACAGGGCGCCCTCACGCAGGGCTACTTCCGGTTCTCCGCAGGCCAGGGCCTGGTCGAGTGCTCGGCGGGACGCGTCGGTGCCGTCGGTGTCGACCAGCGCGAACCGGTCCGGAGCCTCGGCGCGTGCGGCCCGTACCAGGCCCCACACCGCGGCGAGCGCGGGGTCGGAAGCCTTCTCGTCGAATGCGACCGCGCCCTCGGTGACCACGACCAGCCGGGAGTCCTCGAAGCGATCGTCGGCCAGCCACTCGCGTACGGCGTCCAGGGCCCGGCCGACGGCTGCCCGAACCGCCCCCGGCGCGTCGGCGGCCGTGCCGTTCGGGTCGGCGGCCACGCTGAGCAGCACGGCCGTGGGGACAGCCTGCGGAAGTGCCGCCAGGGTCGGGTAGGCCGGTGATCCGGGCATGAGGTCCCCACCGCCGACCACCGCCGCCGCCGGGATCGACGTGGCCGTTTCCCGCTCGGGCGGCGTGATCCTGGTCCAGTCGACTTGGAAGAGGTTCTCCCGGTGACCGGGTGTCTCGGCGCGTGCGGCGAGGTCGCCGGAGACCTGGCGAAGCAGCAACGACTCGACGGTGGCCACCGTGCCACCCGCCGGATCCGCCAGGTGCAGGGCGACGGACTCCGGTCCGGCCTGCACCATGCGGACGCGCAGCGCCCGGGATCCGGACGCGCGCAGCGACACACCGGTCCAGGAGAACGGCAGCCGTCCCTGCCCGGCTTCCGCCAGTGACACGAACATCATCGCGTGCAGGGCGGAGTCCAGCAGTGCCGGGTGGATGCCGAAGTCACCCGCGAGCCGCTCGTGGTCGTCGGGCAGGCCCACGTCGGCGAAGACCTCCTCGCCACGGCGCCAGACCGCGCGCAGACCGCGGAAGACCGGCCCGTAGGCGAATCCGGCCTCGGCGAAGCGGTCGTAGAAGTCCTCGACGGGGACGGGCTCCGCGTTCGGCGGGGGCCAGGCGGTCAGGTCGGGCGACTGGGCGTCCGAGTTCGGGGGCCCGGCGACGAGTGAACCGCTGGCGTTCAGCGTCCACGGGTCGGTGTCGAGGGCGTCCCCGGCGCGGGAGTAGATCTCCACGGTGCGTGTGTCCGACTCGTCCGGTGCGCCGGCCCTGACCTGGACCAGTCGCCCGGTGCGCTCGGGCACGACCAGCGGGGCGGCGATCGTCAGCTCCTCGACGCGGTCGCAGCCCAGTTGCCCGGCGGCGCACAGGGCGAGCTCGAGGAAACCGGTGCCCGGGAAGAGGACGGTGCCGCTGACGGCGTGGTCGCGCAGCCAGGGGTGCGTCCGCAGGGAGAGCCGCCCCGTGAACAGCGCCTCCTCGCTGCCGGCCACGCGCACGGCGGCTCCCAGCAGCGGGTGCCCGGCCGTGTGCAGACCCGCCGAGCCCAGGTCGCCGAGGGTGACGCCGGTGAGGTTGGGCCAGTAGCGGCGGCGTTGGAAGGCGTAGGTCGGCAGGGGC
>NZ_KQ948888.1 GCF_001514215.1 Streptomyces bungoensis | reverse complement strand
CGGACGGCACCGCGTCCCCGAGGAGCCGTCCCGCGCCGTTTGGGCCGATGTCGGACCTAGGACCTAATCTGTGCACCGTGACTTCGCCTGCACCGACGGACCGTGTTCCGCCCCAGCTCAGCGCGGGGCCGCGCCCGGCACCGGGCCCGGCCGCCGACGAGGGGCTGGCGCGGCGGCTGCGCGCGCTCGCCTGCACCGCGCCGCTGCACGACCTGGACGCCCGCAAGGCCAACCTGGCCGGCGAGTACTCGGTGTACGGCATGGCCGAGGTGGCCCTGGCCGCCATCGACCTGGTCACGCTCAACATGGACTTCGACACGGGCGCCGACCACGAGCAGATCGTGGCCCGGCTCATCCCGCGCATCGCCGCCCAGGCCCCGCACCGGCCCGTCGCCGAACACGAGCGGGTGGCCCGCTGGGTCCTGGAGAACCTGATCAACGTCGGCAGCGTGGACCGCGGCTTCCGCGCCGTCTACGGCACGTTCGCGCCGGACGGCACGTACGTCCGCCGCGACTACGACTTCAAGCTGATCGAGGAGGTCCCCGGCCCCGGCGGCACGGTCTACCTGCGCACCACCGACGAGGCGGTCAACGTCCTGGTCGGCGCCCTGGACACCGATGTCACCAGCGCGCAGATCGCCGCCGAGGTCAAGCTCGAGGTGCTGATCAACCGCGGCCGCCTCGCCGACGCCCAGCTCGCCGCCGAACAGGCCCGCTACCGGACCGTGCAGTACTCCGAGACCCTGCGCCGCGCCCTGGACGCCACCCGCCGCAACGTCCGCGCGGTCGACTGGCTCGGCGCCGTGCCCGACATGATCGCCGAGGCGCTGGAGCACGTGGCGGAGCGGTACCGCCACGAGAACGCGATCCTCACCAACATCCGCAAGGCCCGCGACGAGACCGAGGACCCGGAGCACAAGCGCCGCGCCGCCGAACTCGTCGACATCGTCAAGGACTGCATCCGGCGCCACACCCAGCTCCAGTCGCGGCTGCTGGAGGCGGGCCCGCTCTTCCGCGCCGAGCAGGACCGGCAGGCCTTCGCCGCACCGGCCGCCACCTCGGGCATCGACCTGTACGGCCACCTGGTCGCGCCGGTGCTGCCGCTGCCCCTGGAACAGGCGATCCGGGTCACGGACGCGTTCTTCGCGCACGGCACGGGACTGCGCACCCCGGTGTCGGTACGCGTGGCCGACCTCGTCGACATCCTGCTGACGCCCCCGGTGGAGCGCGAGCACCTGGGCGCCGAGATGCCCGAGCCCGACCTGATCGCCACGCCGGACGACAGCCGGTTCAGCGAGGAGCAACTGGCCGCCGCCATGGAGCTGCTGGACCTGCCCGCCGACGCACCGCGCAGACTGTCCGGACTGCTGGCGCAGGCGCGCCGCCAGGACCCCGAGCTGCCCTACCTCGTCGCCCTGCTGGCCGTGCACGCGGCCAGCCCGCCGGTCGGCACCGCCTACCGCCAGGGGGAGCAGAAGCTGCTGTTCGCCGTGGACGACGGGACGGAACTGGACGATCCCGAGTTCGGCGGGGCCGACCTGATCGTCGGCACGGCCCTGCTGGACGCGGCCGGAATGGCGGCCGACCGGACGGAAGCAGCATGAGCGAGCACGAACCCCCCAAGGAGCCCCAGCCGTGAGCGAGCACGTCGAGTGGAGTGACACCCCGGCCCCGGCGCCGCCGGCGTCCGCCGCCGTCACCCCCGCCGACGCCGCCGACGCGGCGCGGCTCGTCGCCTTCGGACTGCAGCCCAAGCTGCAGCCGGCCCGTGACCAGGAGTACACCGAGCTGCTGCGGCGCTACCGCGACGACCCGGCGTTCGCGCGGCTCGCGGACGCCGTCGCCACCGGCCTCGGACTCGTCGTCCTGGAGGTGTCCCCGCGCGCGGGGATGGCCGTGACGGCCGCCGAGGACTCGGTGTTCGCCGTCCGCATGGGCGACTACGCGCGTCGAACGGCCGCCGACTCCGGCGACCGGTTCCTGCACGGGCTGGCCCATCTCGCCGTGGCCGCCCTGGCGTTCCCGCGCCCCGAGGACCTGGCCGACGACTCCTACATCGGCCGGGTCACCGTCAACGGCGTCGACGCCTTCGTCCGGCAGGCCTGCCGCCGGCTGGAGGAACGCGCCGAGGAGCAGGGCGAGAACACCGACCCGGCCACCGACGCGCCCGGGCTGGAGGCCGCCTGGCGGATCTGGGCCAGACGCAGCGCGACCGGCGCCACCAAGGACGCCCGCCGCCCGGCCGCCTCCACCACCGGCATCGTCGCCAAGGCCCTGGGCTTCCTCACCGACTCCGGTTTCCTCCAGCGCACCGGGGACGACCACGGCGGCACCTACCGCACCACCGCGCGCTACCAGCTCCAGGTGCGCGACATGGCCGGGGGCGCCGCGATGGCCGAACTGCTCGAGCTGGGCGTCGTCCCGGTCACCGACGGCACGCCGACGCTGCTGGCCGCCGAGGACACCGACGACCTGGACCTCGTGGCCGACGCCGGGCTGCCCTTCCACGCGCCCTCGCACCCCTGACGACCGCCCCGATCCACCGCCCCGACCTGCAAGAAGACTGACGAGAGTCCGCCATGTACGAGCTGTCCCGGGTCCGCCTCTACTCCATCGGGCCCGCCGGTGCGCGCTATGCCGACACCGTGCTTGACCTGCGGGGCGTGGGCGAGCCCGTGCCCGACCCCGCGCCCGCGCAGGCGGAGTTCTTCGAGGAGGAGCCGGTCGGGCCGCCGCGCCGTCCCGCGCCCGCGGGCGTGCTGTTCCTGGAGAACGGCGGCGGCAAGTCCGTGCTGCTCAAGCTGATCTTCTCGGTCATGCTGCCGGGCCACCGCAACACCCTCGGCGGCGCCAGCTCCGGAGTGCTGCGCAAGTTCCTGCTCGCCGACGACTGCGGGCACGTGGCCCTGGAGTGGCAGCACGTCCAGACCGGCGAGTGCGTGGTCGTCGGAAAGGTCAGCGAGTGGCGCGGGCGGCAGGTCTCCAACGACCCGCGCAAGTTCGCCGAGGCCTGGTACTCCTTCCGGCCCGGACCCGGCCTGAGCCTGGACAGCCTGCCCGTCGCCGAGTCCACCGCCGTACGGCCCCCCGTCGAGGGCAGCTCCGGCGCGCAGGGGCGGCGGCGCACCATGAAGGGCTTCCGCGACGCCCTCACGGAGGCCGGAAAGGCCTACCCGCACCTGGAGGTGCACTGGGAGGAGATCCACGACCGCTGGATCGAGCACCTCGGCGATCTCGGCCTCGACCCCGAACTCTTCCGCTACCAGCGGGAGATGAACGCCGACGAGGGCGAGGCCGCCGGTCTCTTCGCGGTCAAGAAGGACTCCGACTTCACCGACCTGCTGCTGCGCGCCGTCACCGACACCCGCGACACCGACGGCCTCGCCGACCTCGTCAGCGGCTTCGGCAACAAGCTGGGCCGGCGCGCCGAGCTGATGGCCGAACGCGACTTCACCGCCGGTTCCGTCGACCTGCTCGGAAAGATCGTCGAGGCGGCCGAGTCGCGCTCCCGCGCGCGTGACGTCCACGCCGGCGCCGAGCGCCGCACCCGCACCCTCGCGCGGCGGCTGTCCGCACGCGCCGTGCGGGAGCGGGTCCGGGCCGCCGACCTCGCCCAGCGGGTCACGGCCGCCGCCTACGCCGTCACGCACTCCGAGGGCGCCCGCGAGCGCAGCGCCCTGATCGCCGCCGAACTCGCCTACCGGCACGCCTCCCTGGCGCTCGCCGCCGCCGAGAAGACCGCCGCCGCGCAGAAACGCGAACTGGCCGACGCGCGCACCCTGCACTCCGCGTGGCAGGCCGCCGAGGCCGTGCTGCGCCACCGCGCCGCCGCCGACCGCGTCGCGCGCGTTTCCGCCGCCATCCAGGAGGCCGAGCGCGACGCCGCCCCCGCCCTCGCCGCCCGCGCCAAGGCCGCCGTGGACCTCGTACGGGCCCTGCACGCGGCGGCCGAGAACGCCGAGAACCTCGCCAACGAGGAGGAGGAGCGCTCCGCGGCCCTCCAGGAGGCCGGCGAGTCCGCCCACCGGGACGCCACGGCAGCCGCCACGGAGGCCCAGCGCGCCCGCAGCGAGGCCGGGCACCTGCGCCAGCGGCTCACCGAGGTCGAGCAGGAGACGGCCGAGGCGGTCCGCGCGGGCTGGCTCGACGACAGCGCACCGGACGCCGACCCGGCCCGCGCCGCGCTCGCCGCGAGCGACGCCGAGAAGAGCGCGGTCGCCGCCTGGGACACCGCCCGCGAGGCCGCCCGCACGGCGACCGAGCACGCGCGCGAGGCCGCCTCCGCCGAGTCCCGCGCCGAACTGACCGCGGCCCGCGCGGCGGACGCGGCGGCCGCCGCGGAGCGGTCCTACGAGGCGGAGCGGCGGCTCGCCGAGGCGCTCGCCGGCGAGGAGCGGCTCGCCGAACTGCTGAGCCTGCCCGGCGCGCCCGCGGCCGGACACGCGGCGGTGCCGGCTCCCCGGTCGGCGGCCGACGGCGCGAGCCGCGGCCGGCCGGACGACGGAGCCGAAGGGCCCACCGGACCGGGCGCGGACCGCACCCCGCGCCCGCCCGCCGAGGGCCCCCTGACCGCCGAGGGGCTGGACCGCTTCGCCGACGAGCTGCGCGGCCTCCTCGACGAGGCCGTGGCGACGGCCGAACGGCACCTCTTCGAGCTGCGCACCGCCGCGGCCGACGACGCCCGCATCCTCGGCGCCCTCGGCGACGGCGGACTGCTGCCGCCCGGGCCCGACGTGCTGGCCACCGTCGAGTTCCTCGGCGAGCACGGCATCCCCGCGCTTCCCGGCTGGCGCTACCTCGCACAGGCCGTCGACCCCGCCGACCACGCCCGTGTGCTCGCCGCACGTCCGGAACTGGTCGACGGCGTGATCATCACCGACCCGGACACGCACGCACGTGCCCGCGAGGCGCTCACCGACGCCGCCCTGCTGCCGCGCTCCGCCGTCGCCGTCGGCACGGCCGCCGCCCTGCTCGCCCCGACGCCGGCACCCGGCGCCACGCCCGGCGACGTCTTCCTCGTGCCGCCGAACCCGGCCATGCACGACGAGCACGCCGCCGACGAGGAGCGGCAGGCGCTGCGCGCGCGGGCCACCGACCGCGACGACGAGATCCGCGCCCTCGCCGCCCGCCTCGGCAAGGACCGCGAACTGGCCGCACGGCTCGCCTCCTGGCGCACCGGCTGCCCGGCCGGACGGCTCACCGAACTCGCCGAGACCGCCCTGGAGGCCCGCGCGTTCGCCGAGGAGGCCGAGGCCGAGCTGGCCGAGGCCCGCTCCGTTCGGGCCGAAGCCGACGAGGCCGCCGCCGAGACCACGCAGGTGCGCGACGAGCGCCAGGAGGCCGCGCAGAAGGCCCGCCGCGCCGCCGACGCCCTCGCCGGACTCGCCTACCGGCTGCGCGAACGAGCCGGCTGGCAGGCCAGACTCCGCGAACTCGCCGACGAGGCCACCGAGTCCGAGGCCCGCGCCCAGACCTGCCTGGAGCGCGCCCGAGCCGCGGACGAGGACCGCCGCGCGGCCCAGCGCGCCGCCGACGACGCCCGCCGCACCGCGCGGGCCCTGCGCGCCGAACGCGCCGAGATCGCCGGCGCCCCCGACGACGTACCGGCGGCAGAGGCGGACGCCCCGAAGGCGTCCCTGCCCGCCCTCCGCGAGGCCTACCGGGCCGCCTCCCAGGTGTACGAGAAGGTCGGCGTCGGCGCCGACCTGCGAGCCGAGCAGGCCCGCGCGGAAAGCGACGAGAGCGCGGCCCGCGCCGAACTCGACCGGCTCAGCAACAAGGTCCGCACACGCGCCGCGCAGCTGCTCCAGTCGCCGGAGGGCTCCGACGGCCCGTCCCGGCAGGCGGCCGCAGCGCGCGCGGAGGAGCTGGTGCAACTCCTGGAGACCCGCGTGTCGACGGCGAGCGAACAGCTCGGCCGGCTGCGCGGCGAGGCCGAGCGGCACGCCCCCGAGGACGGCGAGGCGCACACCGAACTGCCCGGGGAACTCCTGCCGCGCGACGCCGAGCACGCGCAGGCCCTGCTGCGCACCGCCACGGCCGAACTCGCCGCCCGCACCGAGGCGCTGGCCGAGGCCGGGCAGACGCATGCCGGACTCCTGGAGGCCCACCGGTCGGCCGAGGACGCGGCCGGCGGCTTCGACGAGATCGCCGCCATGCTCCGCGACCTGCTGCGCGAGCACACCCCCGAGGAGGAGCGGGAGGAGCCGGAGCCGTACCCCGGGGGCCTGGAGGAGGCCCGGCACGCCGCCGCCGAGGCCCGCCGCTCGCTGCGCGGCTGCGCCGCCGACCTGTCCGCCGCCGAGGCGGCCGTGCGCGAGGCGAGCGACGTGCTCGTCCGGCACGCCAACTCCACGCGCTACGAACAGGTCCGCACCCCCGCCCGGCAGCAGATCCGCGAACTGCCCGCCTCCGCCCTGCCCGACCACGCGCAGAAGTGGGCGGACGCCTTCGCACCCCGCCTGCGCGTCCTCACCGACGAACTGGCCCAGCTGGAGCGCAACCGCGACTCGATCGTGGACCGGCTCCGCGGACTGGTCGAATCCGCCCTCGCCACCCTGCGCTCCGCCCAGCGGCTCTCCCGCCTGCCGGAAGGCCTCGGCGAGTGGTCCGGGCAGGAGTTCCTGCGCATCCGCTTCGAGGAGCCCGACCAGGCCACGCTCACCGAACGGCTCGGCGAGGTCATCGACGAGGCCACGCGCGCGGCGGTGCGGAAGAACTCCGACCTGCGGCGCGACGGCATGTCCCTGCTGCTGCGGGGTGTCGCCGCGGCACTGCAGCCGAAGGGCGTGGCCGTCGAGATCCTCAAGCCGGACGCCGTCCTGCGCGCCGAGCGCGTGCCCGTCGGGCAGATGGGCGACGTGTTCTCCGGCGGTCAGCTGCTCACCGCGGCCATCGCCCTGTACTGCACGATGGCCGCGCTGCGGAGCAACGACCGGGGCCGGGACAAGCACCGGCACGCCGGCACGCTGTTCCTGGACAACCCCATCGGCCGCGCCAACGCCACCTATCTGCTGGAACTCCAGCGGGCCGTGTCCGACGCGCTCGGGGTGCAGCTGCTGTACACCACCGGCCTGTTCGACACCACGGCACTCGCGGAGTTTCCGCTGGTCATCCGCCTGCGCAACGACGCCGACCTCAGGGCGGGCCTGAAGTACATCAGTGTGGAGGAACACCTGCGGCCCGGTCTGCCGCAGCAGCCCCGGGCCGGGGAGGCGGTGCGCAGCGAGATCACGGCGACCCGCATGTTCAAGAGGCCGGCGTAGCCCTCGGCGGCCCGGCTTCTCCTCAGAAGCCGGCGCGCAGCACCGACGTCCCGGTGAGGGTGCGGTCCGTGCACCGCGGCAACGGCCGCGCCGGCAGACCCTCGCGCCGCATCGGCGGCAGGTACGTGAGCGCGAGCGTCAGGGGTGCGACAGCTGCCCGGTGCCACCCCGCCGGCGTATCCGCTTCTGCTCCCGCAGAGCGGTCCGCTCCTCGCGGCGGCTGAGACGGCGCTCGCGGCGCAGCGCGCGGGCCGTGCTGCTCGGTTCGGAGACCACCCCGTACCGCTGGTTCCAGGCCTGGCGGGTCACCCACACGTCGACCACCGCCCAGGTGGCCACCACCGTACTGACCACGCTGCTGATCACCATCGGGAACGCCAGCCAGGACCCGGCCATCGTGCACAGGAACGCCACCGTGGCCTGGATCAGTGTCACCGAGATGATCAGTACCGCCCGCACCGCCGCCGTCCGCACCGGATCGGGCATCCGGCGGCGCTTCGCCGGCTCCTCGACCCACAACTGACGGTAGGGCTCCCGCTGTCCGCCGACGGCATCCCCCTCACGCCCACGCGCCGGTATGCCGCCTTCCGGCACCTCGCGCTCCCACCGTGCCGCCGAGCGCTCCGCAACGCTCTGCCCGGGCGCCCCGCGCCGCTCCGCCGTGCCCATCATCGTGTCACTCCCCACCGCCTGCAGACCGCTTGCCTCGGTGTCCGAAAACCCCGACTCCCCAGTGGCTGCCCGGCTTGCGCTGTTTTACGCCGCCGGGGTGCGGACTGCGGCTCCTGTGGCCGATTCCGCCCCCATCTCCCACAGAGAAGGACGAACAACGACCTGCGAAGATTCCCCACTTGTGAAAAGTTTCGGCCAACCAGCGGCTCGTACCGCCTCGATCGATCTCGCACAGGCCCATGCGTGCTGGGTGCAATCTCCCGGAATACCCGGACAACTCGCCCCCTCTCGACGCCAGGTCGGAAGTTCGCCTTCCGGATGTGTCTTCGAGATCTCCGCAGCGCGGTAGTAGGCTCGCGCCGTTTGCTGACGGACATGTGTACTCCCGGTCGACGGGGGCGAGCTGGGGGAGGCCATGCGCTTTCGCGGGAAGTCCATCCGCCGGAAGATCGTGGCGCTGCTCCTTGTGCCGCTGCTGTCTCTGACCGCCGTCTGGGGCTTCGCCACGGTGCTCACGGGGCGCGACGTCGCCCGGCTCTTCCGGGTGTCCGACGTCGCGCAGAACCTCGCGTATCCCACCGAGGACACCGTCCGCGTCCTGCAGCAGGAACGCCGCCAGACACTCGTCTACCTCGCCGACCCCCGGGCTGCCGACGCCCTCGCGGCACTGCACCGCACCCGCGCCGCCACCGACCGGGCCGTCGCCAGGATCCGCGAGAACGCCGGGGACCGTGACCTCCTCGACGACCTGGACACGGAGGACGGGGAGCGGCTCACCACCGTCCTGGACGGGTTCGACGACCTCGACTCGCTGCGCCGCGGCGTCGAGGAGCGCACCGTCAACCGCGCCCAGGCCCTCGGCGTCTACAGCAGGGTCGTCGACGCCTGCTACTCCCTGCTGGCCATCCTCGACGGCATCGACGACGTCGAGATGGACAAGCAGGCCCGGGCCCTGGTCGACGTCACCCGCGCCCGCGAGATGCTCTCCCGCGAGGACGCCCTCCTCGGCTCCTCGCTCGTGGTCGGCAGGCTCTCCCAGGAGGAGACCCGCCAGATCTCCGATCTCACCGCTCAGCGCACCCTGCTCTACGACATCAGCCTTCCGCTGCTGCCCACCGCGGAACGCGAACGGTACGAGCGCTTCTGGGCGGACGCCACCACCGCCCCGCTGCGCACGGCGGAACGTTCCGTCATCAGAACCGGTGGCGGCACACCGCGCGGTGTCACCGCCAAGAGCTGGGACTCGGCCGCCGCGAGCGTCCTCGACGGACTCGGCACCCTCGACGACCAGGCCGGCGACCGCTTCCAGGACCGCATGCGGCCCGCGGCGGTCCAGGTGATCGCGCAGGCGGCCGTCGCGGGCGTCCTCGGCCTGATCGCCCTCCTGGTCTCCCTCGTCCTGTCCGTGCGCGTCGGCCGCAGCCTCATTCGCGACCTGCGGCAACTTCGCCTGGACGCGCACGAGGCGTCCGGCGTGCGGCTGCCCAGCGTCATGCGCCGCCTCTCCGCCGGCGAACAGGTGGACATCGAGACCGAGGTACCCCGGCTGGAGTACGACAAGAACGAGATCGGCGAGGTCGGCCAGGCCCTCAACACCCTGCAGCGCGCAGCCGTGGAGGCCGCGGTCAAGCAGGCCGAACTGCGAGCCGGCGTCTCCGAGGTCTTCGTCAACCTCGCCCGCCGCAGCCAGGTCCTCCTGCACAAGCAGCTGACCCTGCTCGACGCCATGGAGCGCAGGACCGAGGACACCGACGAACTCGCCGACCTCTTCCGCCTGGACCACCTCACCACCCGTATGCGCCGGCACGCCGAAGGCCTGGTGATCCTCTCCGGCGCCGCGCCCTCGCGGCAGTGGCGCCGCCCGGTGCAGCTGATGGACGTCGTCCGTGCCGCCGTCGCCGAGGTCGAGGACTACGAACGCGTCGAGGTCCGGCGCCTGCCGCGGGTCGCCGTCACCGGCCCGGCCGTCGCCGACCTCACCCATCTGGTGGCCGAACTCCTCGAGAACGCGACCGTGTTCTCCCCGCCGCACACCGCCGTCCAGGTCCTCGGTGAGCGGGTCGCGAACGGCTTCACCCTGGAGATCCACGACCGGGGCCTCGGCATGACGGCCGAGGCGCTGCTGGACGCCAACCTCCGCCTCGCCGAGACGCCCGAGTTCGAGCTGTCGGACACGGACCGGCTCGGCCTGTTCGTGGTCAGCCGCCTCGCCCAGCGCCAGAACGTCCGGGTCTCCCTGCAGCCGTCCCCCTACGGCGGCACCACCGCCGTCGTCTTCATCCCCGAGGCGCTGCTGACCGACGACGTCCCGGACACCAACGGCACCGGCTTCCGCCTCGACCGGGACCGGTCGAGGCAGGCGGAGCGCGCGGCGGGCCTCGGCCCCGCCCGGTCGCACGCGCAGGCGCAACTGCCCGGCCTGCCGACCTCCCTGCTGGACGGCCCGGTCGAGCTGGAGGCCCCCGTCGACCTGGACGCCATCGACGCCTTCCCGGGCGCCCTGCCGGACGAGGAGAGCGAGCGCGACGGCCTGTTCCGTTCCCGCCGCCCCCGCGGCGACGGCCAGGCGGCCCCCCTGCCGGGTGAGCCCCATCAGCCGGGCTCCCCGCGCACCGGTGCCGACCGGACCGGCGAGCGCCCCGGCCCCGTGCCGCTGCCCCGCAGGCAGACACCGAAGCTGGTCAGCTCGCACGGCAGGCCCGTCACCGAGGAGCGCACCCGGCGCGGCGACCCGGCGGAGCAGCCCCAGGCCGGCCCGCGCCGCTCCGGCTCCGGGGAGCCGGCCCCCCTGCCCGCCCGCCGCCGCGGCGACGCCGCCCGGCGGACCGCCGGACGCACCGGCCCTCCGGACGAGCGCACCGCCGCACCGGCGGGCGGCCCGGGGGAGACTCCCGAAGGGCCTGCGCTGCCGATGCGGATCCGGCGCTCCGAGACGCCGCCCGGTGACGGCCGCAGCGACGGCACCCCGCCCGCCGGCGCGGCCGCCCCGGAACCCGCGCCCGGCGCCGGAGCCCTGCCCCGGCGGGTACGGCAGGCCAACCTGGCCCCACAGCTCAGGCAGGAACTCGACCGGCGTCCCGAAAACACGGCGCGATCCGCCGACCGCGACGCCGACGAGGTCCGCAGCCGGATGGCCTCGCTCCAGCGCGGCTGGCAGCGCGGCCGTGAGGAGAACGCCGCGGGTGATGACGCCCGCGACGGCACAGCACGAGGAACGACTAAGGGGGACGGTCGATGACCGCACCGAAGGCGACCGGCCACACGGAAGCGAACAAGAGGGAGCTGAACTGGCTCCTGGACGATCTCGTGGCCCGGGTCGCCAGCATCCGCAAGGCCGTCGTACTGTCCAGCGACGGCCTTCCCACCGGGGTGTCCCAGGACCTGACCCGGGAGGACAGCGAGCACCTGGCCGCGGTCGCGTCCGGCTTCCACAGCCTGGCCAAGGGCGTGGGCCGTCACTTCGAGGCGGGCAGCGTCCGGCAGACGGTGGTGGAGCTCGACGACGCCTTCCTGTTCGTCACCGCCGCCGGGGACGGCAGCTGCCTCGCCGTCCTCTCCGACGCCGACTCCGACGTCGGCCAGGTCGCCTACGAGATGACGCTCCTGGTCAAGCGGGTCGGTGTGCATCTGGGCGCCGCTCCGCGCACCGACCTGCCCGCAGGCGGGTAGTGGGATGACATGAGCGCAGACGGTCAGGGAAGCAGTCACTGGTTCGACGACGAGGCCGGACCGGTCGTCCGTCCGTACGCCATGACACGCGGCCGTACCACCAGTCCGGGCCAGCACCGGCTCGATCTGATCGCGGTGGTCGTCACCGAGCCCCAGGCACAGAACCCGGAGGCGGACCCGACCCTCGCACCGGAGCACGTGGAGATCGTGGGCCTGTGCAGGCAGGCACCGCAGTCGGTCGCCGAACTCGCCGCCGAGCTCGATCTGCCCATCGGAGTGGTGCGCGTGCTCATCGGCGATCTGGTGCACGCGGAACTCGTCCATGTGACGCGGCCGGTACCCCCGGCCGAGCTGCCGGACGAGAGTATTCTGCGCGACGTGATCAACGGTCTCCGGGCGCTGTGACCGGCGCGGAAGCGGAGTAGCGACGTGGCAGGCTGGCAGTTCTGGGTCGACCGGGGCGGCACGTTCACCGACATCGTCGCGCGTCGCCCGGACGGCCGGCTGCTCACGCACAAACTGCTGTCGGACAATCCGGCCCGGTACGCCGACGCGGCCGTCGCCGGCGTCCGGCACCTGCTCGGCGACTCCGCGGGGCCCGTCGACGCCGTACGCATGGGCACGACGGTCGCCACCAACGCGCTGCTGGAACGCAAGGGCGAACGCACCCTGCTGGTGATCACCCGCGGCTTCCGCGACGCCCTGCGGATCGGCTACCAGAACCGTCCCGCCATCTTCGCGCGCCGCATCGACCTGCCCGAGCTGCTGTACGAACGGGTGATCGAGGTCGAGGAGCGGATCGCCGCCGACGGCACCGTCGTGCGCGCCCCCGACCTCGACGCCCTCGCGGGCCCGCTCCGGCAGGCGTACGACGACGGGATCCGGGCGGTCGCCGTCGTCTGCATGCACAGCCACCTCCACCCCGCCCACGAGCGCGCGATCGGCGTCCTCGCCGCCCGTACCGGCTTCTCGCAGATCTCGCTGTCGAGCGAGGTCAGTCCACTGATGAAGCTTGTCCCGCGCGGCGACACCGCCGTCGTCGACGCCTACCTGTCGCCCGTGCTGCGACGCTACGTCCGGCACGTCGCCGACGAGCTCCGGGGCGTCCGGCTGATGTTCATGCAGTCCAACGGCGGGCTCACCGAGGCCGGGCAGTTCCGCGGCAAGGACGCCATCCTCTCCGGGCCGGCCGGCGGGATCGTCGGCATGGCCCGCATGTCGCAGCGAGCCGGCCACCACCGCGTGATCGGCTTCGACATGGGCGGCACCTCCACCGACGTCTCGCACTTCGCCGGCGAGTACGAACGCGTCTTCGCCACGCAGATCGCGGGCGTCCGCCTGCGCGCCCCCATGCTCGACATCCACACCGTGGCCGCGGGCGGCGGTTCCGTGCTGCACTTCGACGGCTCCCGCTACCGCGTCGGCCCCGACTCGGCCGGCGCCGATCCCGGCCCCGCGTGCTACCGCGCCGGGGGCCCGCTCACCGTCACCGACGCCAACGTCATGCTCGGCCGCATCCAGCCCGCCCACTTCCCCGCCGTGTTCGGCCCGGACGGCGACCGACCGCTGGACGCCGCCCTGGTCCGCGACCGCTTCGGCGCCCTGGCGCGCGAGATCCGCGAGCACACCGGCGACGACCGCACCCCGGAGCAGGTGGCCGAGGGCTACCTGCGGATCGCGGTCGCCAACATCGCCAACGCCGTGAAGAGGATCTCCGTCCAGAAGGGCCACGACGTCACCCGCTACGCGCTCACCACCTTCGGCGGAGCGGGCGGCCAGCACGCGTGCCAGGTCGCCGGCTCCCTCGGCATCCGCACCGTCCTCGTGCCGCCGATGGCCGGGCTCCTCTCCGCGCTCGGCATCGGCCTGGCCGACATCACGGCCATGCGCGAGCAGTCCGTCGAGGCACCCCTGGCAGCCGCATCCATGCCCGGCGTCCGCACGACCGCCGACGCGCTGGAGGGCGCCGCCCGCGCCGAACTTCGCGCCGAGGACGTCCCGGAGGACCGCATCGAGGTCACCCGCCGGGCCCAGCTGCGCTACGACGGCACCGACACCACCCTCACCGTCGAGCTGACCGAGCCCGACACGATGAGGCACGCCTTCGAAGAGCGTCATCGCGCCACGTACTCCTTCACCCTCGACCGCCCGATCGTCGTCGAAGCCCTCTCCGTCGAAGCCACCGGCATCACCGCGTCCCCCGATCTCTCCGCCCTCGCCCCGTACGAGGGCCACCGCGCCGCGCCGGAGACCGTCCGCCTGCACACCGGCGGCGTCTGGCGCGACGTACCCCTGCACCGCCGGGAGGCCCTCCCTCCCGGCGAACCCGTCACCGGCCCGGCCGTCATCACCGAGCCCGGCGCCACGACCGTCGTCGACGACGGCTGGCGGGCCGCGGCGACCGACGACGGGCATCTGCTCATGGAACGCACGGCGATCACGGAGAGTTCCGACCTCGACACGACAGTCGATCCGGTCCTGCTCGAGGTCTTCAACAACCTCTTCATGTCGATCGCGGAACAGATGGGCGCCCGGCTGGAGTCCACGGCCCAGTCCGTCAACATCAAGGAACGCCTGGACTTCTCCTGCGCCCTGTTCGACCCGGACGGAAACCTGGTGGCCAACGCCCCGCACATCCCCGTCCACCTGGGATCCATGGGCACCAGCGTGAAAGAGGTCATCCGGCGCCGCGGCCACTCGATGCGGCCCGGCGACACCTACGCCGTCAACGACCCGTACCACGGCGGCACCCACCTGCCCGACGTCACCGTGATCACCCCCGTCTTCGACGCGGACTCCCCGGCGGAATCCACGGCAGGCGCGGCAGACACGCGGAGTGAGCCCCGCATCCTCTTCCACGTCGCCTCCCGCGGCCACCACGCCGAGATCGGCGGCATCGCACCCGGCTCCATGCCCGCCCACAGCCGCACCATCGACGAGGAGGGCGTCCTCTTCGACAACTGGCTGCTCGCCGAGAGCGGCCGCTTCCGCGAGGAGGAGACCCGCCGCCTGCTCGCCGAGGGGCCCCACCCCTCCCGCAACGTGCGCACCAACCTCGCCGACCTGCGCGCCCAGATCGCCGCCAACCGCAAGGGCGTAGACGAGGTCTGCCGCATGATCGACGAGTTCGGGCTCGACGTCGTCCAGGCCTACATGCGGCACGTGCAGGACAACGCGGAGGAGGCGGTCCGCCGCGTCATCGACGTCCTGGACGACGGTGAGTACGCCTACGAGACGGACTCGGGCGCGGTCATCCGGGTCCGGGTGCGCGTCGACCGCGCCGAGCGGCGCGCGACGGTCGACTTCACGGGCACCTCCGCGCAGCTGGCCACCAACTTCAACGCCCCGTTCGCGGTGGTCAACGCCGCGGTCCTGTACGTCTTCCGCACCCTGGTCGCCGACGACATCCCGCTCAACGACGGCTGCCTGCGCCCCCTCGACATCGTCGTGCCGCCCGGCTCCATGCTCGCCCCCGAGCCACCCGCCGCGGTCGTCGCCGGCAACGTGGAGACCTCCCAGGCCATCACCGGGGCGCTGTACGCCGCGCTCGGCGTCCAGGCCGAGGGCTCCGGCACCATGAACAACGTCACCTTCGGCAACGAACGCCACCAGTACTACGAGACCGTCGCCTCGGGTTCCGGCGCCGGCGCCGACTTCCCGGGCGCCGACGTCGTCCAGACCCACATGACCAACTCGCGGCTCACCGACCCCGAGGTGCTGGAGTGGCGACTGCCCGTCAGGGTCGAGGAGTTCAGCGTCCGGCGGGGCAGCGGCGGCGCCGGACGCCGGCGGGGCGGGAACGGTGCGGTGCGCCGCATCCGCTTCCTGGAGCCCATGACCGTCTCCACGCTCTCCCAGCACCGGCGCGTGCCGCCGTACGGCATGGCGGGCGGCGCACCCGGCGCGCTCGGCGCCAACCGGGTCGAACGCGCCGACGGCACGGTCACCGATCTCGGTGGCTGCGGCTCGGCGGACGTCGGCCCGGGCGACGTGCTCGTCGTCGAAACCCCCGGTGGCGGCGGCTACGGCCGGCCGTCGCCCGACCCCCATCAAGCAGGAGAAGAGATCGATGATCTTCGGGCGTTCTGAGCGCGGCAAGCCCCCGGTCGAGCCCGTCACGCTCAAGATCCTGGTGGCCGGCGGCTTCGGCGTGGGCAAGACCACGCTCGTCGGCGCGGTCAGCGAGATCAGGCCGCTGCGCACCGAGGAACTGCTGACCGAGGCCGGGCGCCCGGTCGACGACACCACCGGTGTGGAGCGCAAGCACACGACCACCGTGGCGATGGACTTCGGCCGCATCACCCTGCGCGAGGACCTCGTGCTGTACCTGTTCGGGACGCCCGGGCAGGAACGGTTCTGGTTCATGTGGGACGAGCTGTCCGAGGGCGCCCTCGGCGCGGTGGTCCTCGCCGACACGCGCCGCCTGGAGGACTGCTTCGCCGCCGTCGACTACTTCGAGCGGCGCTCCATACCGTTCCTCGTCGGCGTCAACTGCTTCGAGGGGTCGGCCCGTTACCCGGCCGAGGCCGTCCGCAGGGCCCTAGACCTGGACGCGGACGTGCCGGTCGTGCTGTGCGACGCCCGGGACCGCGAGTCGGTCAAGGAGGTGCTCATCGGCGTCGTCCAGCACGCGATGGCGCACGCGGCCGGCCGCCGGGGGGCCCTCACCAGCTGATCCGCGGCACGGCCCGTACCCCCGCCGACCGGGGTACGGGCCGTGGCCGTCCGGCCGGTGCCACGCGAGAGACGCGGTCACGCGCGCGTGGCGGCCGTCCGGCGTCTACGCGTCGTCCTCCAGCCAGCCGAGGCTCTTCTCCACGGCCCTGCGCCAGTTGCGGTACTCGCGGTCGCGCAGCGACGCCTCCATCGCCGGCGTCCACTCCGCGTCCCGCTGCCAGTGCGACTTCAGCTCGTCCAGGTCGTTCCACACGCCGGTGGCGAGACCGGCCGCGTAGGCGGCGCCCAGGCAGGTGGTCTCGGAGACCCGGGGGCGGATCACCGGCACGCCGAGGACGTCCGCCTGGTGCTGCATCAGCAGGCCGTTCTTCGTCATGCCGCCGTCGACCTTCAGGGTGGTGATCCGCACCCCGGAGTCCTGGTACATCGCGTCCACGACCTCCCGGGTCTGCCAGCTCGTCGCCTCCAGCACCGCGCGCGCGAGGTGGGCCTTCGTGACGTACCGGGTCAGCCCGGTGACGACCCCGCGCGCGTCGGAGCGCCAGTACGGAGCGAACAGGCCGGAGAAGGCGGGGACGATGTAGGCCCCGCCGTTGTCCTCGACGCTCGCCGCCAGTGTCTCGATCTCGTCGGCGGTGCGGATGATGCCGAGCTGGTCGCGGAACCACTGGACGAGCGCGCCCGTTATCGCTATGGACCCCTCCAGGCAGTACACCGGCGCCTCACCGCCGATCTTGTAGCCCATCGTCGTCAGCAGTCCGCTCTTGGACGCCACCGGCCGGCCGCCGGTGTTCAGCAGCAGGAAGCTGCCGGTGCCGTAGGTGTTCTTCGCGGTGCCGACGTCGTAGCAGGCCTGCCCGAACACGGCGGCCTGCTGGTCGCCCAGTGCCGAGGCGACGGGCACTCCGGCGAGCGCGCCCACGGCGGTGCCGTACACCTCGGCGGAGGACCGGATCTCGGGCAGGACCGCCTCGGGCACGTTCATCGCGGACAGGATGACGGGATCCCACTGGAGGGTTTCGAGGTTCATGAGCAGGGTGCGGCCGGCGTTCGTGACGTCGGTGACGTGGCGGCCGCCGTCGGTGCCACCGGTCAGGTTCCAGATCAGCCAGGAGTCGATGGTCCCGAAGGCGATCTCGCCTCGTTCGGCGCGGTCCCTGAGGCCCGGCACGTTGTCCAGCAGCCACACCACCTTGGGTCCGGAGAAATAGCTGGCCAGCGGGAGCCCGGTCGCTTCGCGGAAGCGGTCCTGACCGTCGGTCCCGCCCAGTTGACGGCAGAGGGCCGCGGTACGCGTGTCCTGCCAGACGACGGCGTTGTGCACGGGCTTGCCCGTGGCGCGGTCCCACAGGACCGTCGTCTCCCGCTGGTTGGTGATGCCGAGCGCGCTGAGCTGGTCGGCGCGCAGCCCGGCCTTGGCGAGCGCGCCCGCCACGACGGCCTGCACCTTGGACCAGATCTCGGTGGCGTCGTGTTCCACCCAGCCCGGCCTGGGGAAGATCTGGCGGTGCTCGCGCTGGTCCACGGCGACGATCCCGCCGCCGTGGTCGAAGATGATGCAGCGGCTTGACGTGGTGCCCTGGTCGATGGCGGCTACGTACTTCCCGGTTGTGTCCGTCATGGCTGTCCCTGGGTGGCTGGGGTCGGGTCGCTGGTCAGAAGGCCGCGTTGTAGACGAGGCCGGCGAGCGCCCCGCCGATCAGCGGGCCGACGACCGGGATCCAGGCGTAACCCCAGTCGGAACCGCCCTTGTTCGGGATCGGCAGGAAGGTGTGCACGATGCGCGGGCCGAGATCGCGCGCCGGGTTGATGGCGTAGCCGGTCGGCCCGCCGAGGGAGAGTCCGATGCCGACGACGAGCAGCGACACGATCAGCACCGTGGTGCCGGACTCACCGAGTCCCTTCGTCAGCCCGAAGGCGAGGACGGGCAGGACCAGTGCCATGGTCGCGATGATCTCGGTGATGAGGTTGGCGACCGGGTTCCGGATCTCCGGGATGGTGGAGAAGATGCCGAGCGTCGGCAGCGGTTCGTCCGCCGTGCCCTCGGTGGTGCCCTCCTTGCGGACGTTGGCCTGGAACTGGGCCAGGTACACCAGGTAGGCGAGGACGGCGCCCAGCATCGCGCCGACGAGCTCACCCAGCAGATACACCCAGACCTTGTCCCACTTGCCGGTGTCCACCGCGATCCCGATGGTGACCGCCGGATTGAGCTGACCGCCGGAGAGGGGGGCGGCCGTGTACGCGCCCGCCAGCACGCCGAAGCCCCAGCCGAACGCGATGACGACCCACCCGGCGGCGCGGGCCTTGGAGTACCTGAGGGTGACGGCCGCGCAGACACCGGCACCGAACAGGATGAGGATCGCGGTGCCGATGACTTCGCCGACGAAAATGTGCCCGTTGCTCATGGCGGCTCCCTTGGCGCCGGCCCGGGCGAGCAGCCCGGGCCCTCCGTGCAGGAACGATTCCTTGGCTACGTCGGCCGAAGGCAGGGAGAGCCCCGCGCCCCGCCCGGCGTCCGTGACGAGCGTGCCGTCGCAGCCGGATCGCCCTGGGGGACGGGCCGTCGAGCAGGAGCGGGCCCGTGGCACAGTGCCTGGTTACGCAGGGAATGTACGACGATGTCGGCTGACACCGGGAAGTGTTCACCGGCACCCGGGGGCCGTCAAGGTTGCGGACGGCAACGGTGACAGCGGCCGCCGGTACGGGGGGCCGGCGCCCTCGCTCCCCGAGCGGTCACCCAACGGCTCCGTACCTGGGGCCGGTTCCGCCGAGGGGCTCCACCGTCGCACGGCCTGCCTGGGCCGGCGCCGTCCCGGATCCGCGCAGGATCCGGTGACCGGGCGCCTCCGCGGCCGCGAGCACCCAGCTCATGCCGTGCAGGGCCTTCGCCGCCTTCTTCAGCGGAGCCAGGTGGGCGGCGGCCTGGCGGTGGTCGGCCACGCTGCCGGGCCGGCACACCACGGTCGCCAGGGAGAGGGTGACAGGACGTCCGCCCGCCGACCACGGCACGTCCAGCACGCCGGCGGCCAGCGGATCGAGCATGTCCTCGTCGGCCAGCACCAGGAAGTCGTCACCGCCGATGTGGCCCACGCGCGCGTGCCCCGCGGCCGCCTGCTGCAGCGCGCGGCCCACCGAGCGGATCAGCTCGTCGCCCGCCGCGAACCCGGCACCGTCGTTGACCTGTTTGAAGTGGTCGATGTCCAGCCAGCTGAGCGTGAACGCCCGGCCGTCGGCGATCCGCCGGTCCACCTCGTCCGTGACCGCGTCCGAACCGGGCAGCCGGGTCAGCGGGTTGAGCCCCGCCGCCTCCTCCACCCGGCTCTCGGCCAGCGCCCGTACGAGGTCCGCGAGCCGTACGACCCCCACGCACCGGCCCCGGTGGTCGACGACCGCCACGTCGTCGGAGGTGCGGTCGCGACCGCCGACCGCCACCACGTCGAGGACCTCCCAGGCGGTGGCGTCGGCACCGACCGCGCGCGGGGCGTCGCCCAGCTTGTGGGCCGGCCGGTCCGCGTAGAGGGCGTGCCCGTACCGGCCGGACATCGACAGCAGGAAGCGCGAGCGGTGCACCGACCGCACGGGCACCCCGGATTGGTCCACGAGCAGCACCCCGGAGACGTCCGGAGACCCGGTCAGCAGCGCCCGCACCTGCCCGGCGGACGCGGTGACGGGCAGCATGGCGGCCGGCCGCACGAACTCCCGCACCGACGGCCCGGACCGGGGCGCCGCCATGACACCGGGGGAGCGGGGCGGAACGTACACGTCCGCTGCCGGGATCCGGGCCGGGGGCGCGAACAGCTCCCCCTGGGCGAGCTGCGCACCGGCCGACCGGGCCGTCGCACACTGCAGTTCGGTCTCCACACCCTCCACGGCCAGCAGCGCGCCCAGGTGCTCGCACAGCGTGCGCATCGCCCGGACCGCGGCCGGCCGGGCCAGCAGAGCGGCGTCGAGCTTGACCAGGTCGGGAGCGAGGTCGGCGAGCAGTCTCAGGGGCACGTCGCCCTCGCCGATGCCGTCCGCGCTGAGCCGGAACCCCTGCTCGCGCAGCGCGCCGACCGCCTCCAGCAGCGCCCGCTGCGGCACGTGCGTGCAGGGCGGCACGACGTCGACGGTCACCTCCCACGGCAGCCGTCCCACCGCGCGCACGGCGTCGTGCAGCGCGCTGAGGCCCCCCAGGTCGGCGAGCGTGGCCGCGAACACGTTGAGGTGCAGCGGCAACAGGGTCTCCTTGCGCGCCGCCGCGCGCAGCGCCAGCACGGCCAGCCTGGCGTCGAGCCCCGGGTCACGGCGGGCCTCGGCCAGGACGTCGCCGGTCTCCGGGCGGGCGAGCACCTCCAGTGCGGCGACCGCGCCGGTCCGCAGGTTGACCACCGGCTGGAAGGCGAAGCGGAGAGTGTCCGTCCAGGAGTGCACGGGAGCATGATGTCGCCGCTCACGGACACCCAGGCCCGGTTCACACGACGTTCACGCAGGATTCCCGAGCGATCACGCCCTGTGCGCAGCGCCGGTCCCTCCCGCGACTCCGGCCACATCGCTGAACCGGCAGGCCCCTTCCGGCGTCGTGTTACAGGAGGCCGCCGGGGCCGACGGGGGTGGTTCCGGCAGCCCCTCCCCGCCCGTGTGGCGCTGCACACCCTTGCCGGAAGACGGCCCTCCTCCGATCGGATACAGTCCGCGCGTGTCCGAAACTCAGCACTCAACTGCCAACTCCGCGCCCGACTCGCATTGTTCGAGCTGCGGAGCGCCCTATGGAGAAGGCGTCTCCGGCTGGCCGCGCACCTGCCCGTCCTGCGGCACCGTCGCCTACCGCAACCCGCTGCCGGTGGCGATCGCGCTCCAGCCCGTGTACGACACCAAGGGCACGGCCCTCGTCGTCATCACCCGCACCATCGCCCCCGTGCGCGGAGGGACAGCCCTGCCCGGGGGCTACATCGACGACCGGGAGGACTGGAAACAGGCCGTCGTGCGCGAACTCAAGGAGGAGACGGGCATCGACGCGGCCGCCCGTGACGTGCGGCTCGTGGACGCCATGAGCTCACCCGACGGGCATCTGCTGCTCTTCGGACTGCTCCCCGAACGTCCGGCCGAAAGCCTCCCGGCCTACGACGCCACGAACGAGACCGAGGCCCGGCACCTGCTGCGCCGACCCGAGGAACTCGCCTTCCCGCTGCACACCCTCGCCGTGCGGGCGTGGTTCGACGGCCGCTACATATAGGGCCGCTCAGCCGAGCCCCCGTACGCGCACCCGGTACGGCGGCTCACCCGCACCGTCCTCCCGCTCCCGGGTCACCACCACCCGCCGGCCCTGCCGGCGGGCGGCGTAGCGCTCGATCTCCGGCGCGTCCCAGCCGTCGCCGGCGTCCGGCACGACCAGCCCGCCCCCGGTCCGCCCACGGGCGGGCGCCCACACCTCCAGCTCCAGCCCGCCGTCCCCGGCCCGCACGGGAACGACCGCACCCGCGCGCGCGAGCACCGGGATCCGCGACAGCGGCGCGTCCACGAGCACCTGCCCCGGACCCTCGTACGCCTCCTCCGTCACCGTGTCGTACCAGCGGCCGCGCGGCAGCCGCACCGCACGCCGGTCCACCCCCGGCGCGAGCACCGGCGCCACCAGGAAGCAGTCACCGAGCAGGAACGCGTCCTCGCAGTCACGCAGCGCACGGTCCTCCGGCGCTCCCCACCACAGCGGCCGCACGAACGGCGTGCCGGTGCGCCGGGCCAGGTGCGCCAGCGTCACGAAATACGGCAGCAGACGCCGGCGCTCCAGCAGCGCCACGCGCGCGTGCTCCAGCACCTCGGGGCCGAACTCCCACGGCTCCCCGCGCCCCGCCCGCAGGCCCGCGTGGGTACGCGACAGCGGCAGGTACGCGCCGAGCTGCAGCCACCGCAGATACAGCTCCGGCGAGGGACTGCCGTCCGAGCCGCCCACGTCCGGGCCCGAGTACGGGACCCCGCACAGCCCCAGCCCCAGCACCAGCGACAGGGACGCCCGCAGACCCGGCCAGCCCGTCGCCACGTCCCCCGACCAGGTTCCGCCGTAGCGCTGCATGCCCGCCCACCCGGACCGCGAGAACACGAACGGGCGCTCCTTCGGCGACAGCCCCCGCAGCCCCTCGTAGGCCGCCCTGGCCATGCAGAGCGCGTACACGTTGTGCGCCTCGCGGTGGTCGCCGCCGCGCCCGTCCAGCGAGTGCCGGGCCGAGCGCGGCAGCGTCGTCTCACCGAAGGCGCTGAACGACGTGGGCTCGTTCATGTCGTGCCAGAACCCCGCGAAGCCCTGCTCGAGCCGCTCCTCGTAAAGCCCGCCCCACCACGTGCGCACGCGCGTGTGCGTGAAGTCGGGGAACACCGACTCGCCCGCCCGCACCTCGCCCCGCACCGTCCGCCCCGAGGCGTCCCGCACGAACGCGTCCACGGCCGACCCGCTGTCGTGGACCGCGTTGCCCGGCACGGCCCTCACCGCCGGGTCGACGACCGACACCAGCCGGATCCCGTCCCGGGCCAGCTCCTGCGCGAGCTCGGGCAGCTTCGGGAACCGCTCCTGGTCGACCGTGAACGCCTGACGGTCCTCGTGGTGACCGATGTCCAGGTGCACCGCGTCCAGCGGCAGCCCCCGCTCCTGGTAGCCCGCCACGGTCCGGCGGACCTCCTGCTCGCCGCCGGGGCCCCGGCGCGCGTGATGGTGGCCCAGCGCCCACACCGGGGGCAGCGCGGGCGCCCCCGTCAGCGACGCCCAGGTGTGCAGCACGCGCGCGGGGGTGCCCACCATCACCCAGCCCCGCAGCGGACCGCCGTCCATCCGCACCTCGCAGCGGCCCGGCCGGTCGTGTCCGGACCCGGCCCCCTCCTCCCCCTCCCACAGCGTCACCGTGCCGTCCCAGGTGCTGTCGTGGAACATCAGATGCACCCCGGCGTCGGCGACCACCACCTGCACCGGCATGGTCACGTACAGCGGATCGTCCCCCGGACCGAAGGGGCGGCCCGGGTCGGTGTTCCACAGCCGGTACCCGCCGTCCCGCAACCGCGGGCCCCCCGCGCGCCCGCCCAGGCCGAAGAACCGGGCGTCCGCCGCCACCTCCGACCGCTGCATCCACCGGGCCGCGCCCCCGCCGACCGGCTCCCACCAGCGCGGCGGCAGGTCCCGCCGCAGCACCACACCGCCGGGCGTGCACACCTCCACCGCGCCGTGGCGGGAGACCACCACCGTCACCCGCTCGGCCACCACCCGCCAGCCGCCGTCCTTGTCCGGCTCCAGCACCGCCCGCGGATCCGGCTCGGGAGCGCTGCCGGCGAGCGCGTACGACGGTTCCGGGGCTGCCCCGTCCCAGCCCCAGAAGACGGCCCCGTTGACCGCGACGGCGATCCGCAGTTCGGAACGGCCGAACAGGAGGAGACCGCCCCCTGGTCCCGGCTCCACGCCCTGCACCTGCCCGGGCACCCGGGCGCGCTCGGCACCCCGCGGCGGCAGCGCCGCGGCGTCGATCCGCCTCCGGCGCCAGGCCGCCCGTACGGTACGCAACCCCTGCGCCGCCCTCCCCGAACCCACCACACCCACCGAACGCACCAGGTCACGACCGTCCATGCTGCTCACCCTGCCATTTGCCACTCCCCGCGCGCGTGTCGTTCAACTACCGTTCATCCGTGCCGGGACCACATCTTCACGACACGGACTATGTGGGGCGCGCCCTGGTGCAGAAGTCGATCACATGGCATCGTCCCTGTCAGCCGCGTCACGCGCACACCCCAGCCCGTGCGCGGACCGACGCACACGACGCGCACAGCCCGGGAGCCGCACCCATGTCGACAGCGAACCCCCAGCCGCTCTGGCAGCCCGATCCCGAGCGGATCGCCCAGGCCCGCATCACCCGGTTCCAGGCATGGGCCGCCGAGCATCACGCGGCCCCGGCCGACGGCGGCTACCCGGCCCTCCACCGGTGGTCGGTCGAACACCTGGACACCTTCTGGAAAGCCGTCACGGAGTGGTTCGACGTACGGTTCTCCACGCCCTTCACGCACGTGCTCGGCGACCGCTCGATGCCCGGCGCCCAGTGGTTCCCCGGAGCCACCCTCAACTACGCCGAGCACGCCCTGCGCGCCGCGGCCGACCGCGCGGACGAACCCGCCCTGCTGTACGTCGACGAGACGCACGAGCCACGCCCGGTGACCTGGTCCGAGCTGCGCCGCCAGGTGGGCTCCCTCGCCGCCGAACTCCGTGCCCTCGGCGTCCGCCCCGGCGACCGCGTCAGCGGCTACCTCCCGAACATCCCCGAGGCCGTGGTCGCCCTCCTCGCGACGGCCGCCGTCGGGGCCGTGTGGACCTCCTGCGCCCCCGACTTCGGCGCCCGCAGCGTCCTCGACCGCTTCCAGCAGGTCGAACCCGTCGTCCTGTTCACCGTCGACGGCTACCGCTACGGCGGCAAGCAGCACGACCGCCGCGAGGTCGTCGCCGAGCTGCGCCGCGAGCTGCCCAGCCTGCGCGCCGTCGTCCACATCCCGCTCCTCGGCACGGAGGCCCCCGAGGGCGCCCTCGAGTGGCCGGCGCTGACGGCGGCCGACACCGAGCCCGTCTTCGAACAGGTTCCGTTCGACCACCCGCTCTGGGTGCTCTACTCCTCCGGCACCACCGGCCTGCCCAAGGCCATCGTCCAGTCGCAGGGCGGCATCCTCGTCGAACACCTCAAGCAGCTCGGCCTGCACTGCGACCTCGGCCCCGAGGACCGCTTCTTCTGGTACACCTCGACCGGCTGGATGATGTGGAACTTCCTCGTCTCCGGCCTGCTCACGGGCACGACGATCGTCCTGTACGACGGCAGCCCCGGCTACCCGGACACCGGCGCCCAGTGGCGGGTCGCCGAACGCACCGGGACCACCCTGTACGGCACCTCGGCCGCCTACGTCATGGCCTGCCGCAAGGCGGGCGTCCACCCCGCACGCGACTTCGACCTCTCCCGGGTGCAGTGCGTCGCCACCACCGGCTCCCCACTGCCGCCCGACGGGTTCCGCTGGCTCCACGACGAGGTCCGCGACGACCTGTGGATCGCCTCCGTCAGCGGCGGCACGGACGTCTGCTCCTGCTTCGCCGGAGCCGTACCGACCCTGCCCGTGTACACCGGCGAACTCCAGGCACCCGGCCTCGGCACCGACCTGCAGGCCTGGGACCCGAGCGGCAAGCCCCTGATCGACGAGGTCGGCGAGCTGGTCGTCACCAACCCCATGCCGTCCATGCCGATCCGCTTCTGGAACGACCCCGACGGCCGCCGCTACCACGACAGCTACTTCGACACCTACCCGGGCGTCTGGCGGCACGGCGACTGGATCACCATCACCTCGCGCGGCTCCGTGATCATCCACGGCCGCTCCGACTCCACCCTCAACCGGCAGGGCGTGCGCATGGGGTCGGCCGACATCTACGAGGTGGTCGAACGCCTGCCCGAGATCAAGGAGTCCCTCGTCATCGGCATCGAGCAGCCCGACGGGGGCTACTGGATGCCGCTCTTCGTCCACCTGGCACCGGGAGCCGTGCTGGACGAGGCCCTCCTGGGCCGCATCAAGCAGGCCATCCGCGAACAGCTCTCGCCGCGCCACGTACCCGACGAGATCATCGAGGTCCCCGGCGTCCCGCACACGCTCACCGGCAAGCGCATCGAGGTCCCGGTCAAGCGCCTCCTGCAGGGAACGCCGCTGGAGAAGGCGGTCAACCCCGGGTCCATCGACGACCTCGCCCTGCTGGACTTCTACGAGGAACTCGCCCGCAAGCGCCCCTGACGTCCGCACGCCCTCCCACGGTGTCCCCGGGCTCCGCCTGGCACAGCGGCGGAGCCCGAGGCGGGCCGCGAAGCCGCGGCCCGCGCCGTTGTCAGTGCCGTCGATTACTCTCAGTGAGCATTGATCGACTGCGCATTGGGGGAATCATGGCGCACACCGACCACCAGACCATGCGACGCGTCCTGCGCCGCGAGATCGCCGGCACCGTCGGCCTGCTCGCCGACGAGCACGACTTCCACGCCATGCGGCGCTACCGCAGCTTCGTCTTCGACGACCACACCACCTACCTCCGGCACGTGGAAGACCTTCTCAAGAGCCGCGCGGCCCAGGGCAGCCACACCACACTGGCCCTCTTCGACCCCGAGGACTACGCCGCGTTCTGCGCGGCCAACGGACTCGACCCCGAAGCCCCGGCCAGCCGCAGCCGGTTCACCGCGGAACTCGCGGCCACCGGCCCCACCATCCCCTACGACGGCAGTCCCCTCGCCACCCTCGTGCCGGCCCTCGTCGAAGAGGCCGTACGGCAGGCGACCTGGGAGTACGCCACCAGCCTGCTCACCCGTCTCGGCCCCTGCCCCACCTGCGGCGAGGACATCGGCCGCGCGGCCTTCACCCGGGCCTCGGCCCTCGTCGTGCGCATCCTCGACACCGCCCCGCCCGGCGACCGCCACCTCGTCTGCAGTGTCTCCGGGACACCGGAGACACTGATCTCCGTCCTGCACGCCGACGAGGACACCGGCGGCAGCCTCGAACTCGACGAGGCCGAAGCCCTGGAGTTCACGAGCATCCTCGCCCTCGGCCTCGCCACCCACAGCCCCGGCGGCCTCGTCATGCGCATCAGCGCCCCGGGCACACCCGACCGCGTCTACGGCTGGCGGCTGCGCCGCGGCGGCCTGGCACCACTCACCGCGGCCGAGGTCTTCGACGCCTACTGCACCGACATCGAGTCCGGAGACCTCATCTCCCCCGAGTCGGGGGTCGACTACTGCGCACCACCCGACCTGGGAGAGGAGCAGGCCGACCAGGAGCACCGTCACTGAACGCGCGAGGGGCGCCCCACCCGACGGTGGGACGCCCCTGCGTCCGGCGGACGACGCGGACCCGTACGGCTACTCGCCGGACAGCACCGCCTGGGCCGCGCCGCGCGCCTCCTCGGCGCTGTCCGCGGCGCGCGCGGCCGCGGCCGCGCGCTCGCACTGCGCGAGCGTGTACTTCGCGAGCGTCGCCCGGACGTAAGGAATCGACGCCGCGCCCATGGACAGGGAGGTGACACCGAGGCCGGTCAGCACACAGGCCAGCAGCGGGTCGGACGCGGCCTCGCCGCACACCCCGCAGCTCTTGCCCTCGGCCCGGGCCGCCTCGGCGGACAGGGCGACCAGGTCGAGCAGCGCGGGCTGCCACGGGTCCTGCAGCCGCGACACCGCCCCCACCTGCCGGTCGGCGGCGAAGGTGTACTGCGCGAGGTCGTTGGTCCCCAGCGACAGGAACTCGACCTCCTGCAGGATCGACCGCGCGCGCAGCGCCGCGGACGGGATCTCGACCATGGCGCCGAACTTGGCGCGCAGCCCCGCCTCACGGCAGGCGTCCGCGAACGCCTTGGCGTCCGTGCGGTCCGCCACCATGGGGGCCATGACCTCGAGGTAGACGGGCAGGCCCTCGGCGGCCTTGGCCAGGGCGGTCAGCTGCGTGCGCAGGACCTCCGGGTGGTCGAGCAGGGTGCGCAGACCACGCACGCCCAGTGCCGGGTTCGGCTCGTCCGCGGGCGTCAGGAACTCCAGCGGTTTGTCCGCACCCGCGTCCAGGACGCGGACGACGACACGCCCCTCGGGGAACGCCTCCAGCACCTGCCGGTACGCCTCGACCTGCTTCTCCTCGGACGGCGCGCTCTTGCTGTCGTCCAGGAACAGGAACTCCGTGCGGAACAGACCGACGCCCTCGGCACCGGCCTCCACCGCGGCCGGCACGTCGGCCGGGCCACCGACATTGGCCAGCAGCGGCACCTTGTGCCCGTCGGCCGTGACACCCGGACCGGTCGACGCGGCCAGCGCCGCCCTGCGCTCGGCCGCCGCGGCCTCGAGCCGCGCCTTCTTCTCCTCGCTCGGGTTCACGAAGATGTCACCGGAACTGCCGTCGACGGCGATCACCGTGCCCTCGGCCAGCTCGCCGGCGCCGGCAAGCGCGACCACGGCCGGCACGCCCAGCGCCCGCGCCAGGATCGCGCTGTGACTGGTGGGCCCGCCCTCCTCCGTCACGAACCCGAGCACCAGAGCCGGGTCCAGCAGCGCGGTGTCGGCCGGGGCCAGGTCACGCGCGACCAGCACATAGGGCTGGTCGCTGTCCGGGACGCCCGGCATGGGGACGCCCAGGAGCCGGGCGACGATACGATTCCGCACGTCATCCAGGTCGGCCACCCGTCCGGCGAGGTACTCCCCGGCACCGGCCAGCAGCTCGCGGTAGGCCGCGAACGCGTCGTACACGGCGCGCTCCGCCGTGCTGCCCACCGCGATCCGCCGCTCCACGTCCGCCATCAGCTCGGGGTCCTGGGCCATCATGGCCTGCGCTTCGAGCACCGCCTGGGCTTCGCCGCCCGCCAGGTTCCCGCGCGCCATCAGATCGGCAGCCACGGCGTCCACGGCCTGACGCGCCCGCCCCTGCTCGCGCTCCGCTTCCTCCGCCGGGATCTGCTTGGCAGGCGGTTCGAGCACCGCCGTCCCCATGTGCCGAACCTCGCCGATCGCCACACCGTGGCTCACGCCGACGCCTCGCAGCGTTGTCTCCATCTCACCCGTCTCCGATAGTGCGGCGGGCCGGCCGCCGCGATGGTTGTCCGTACGCCGCCTCGCGGCGGCCTGGTCGTCAGTTCCAGGAGAAGAGGCTGTCGCCGGCCTTCACGTCACCGCTGTCGCGGAGATCGGAGAGGGACTCGGCCGTGGCCTCGAGCGCCACGACGGGGCACACCGGGGACTTGCCCGCGGCCTCGACCGCGGAGGGGTCCCAGCGCACGATGCTCTGACCGCGCGTGACGGTGTCGCCCTTACGAACGAGGAGCTCGAAGCCCTCGCCGTTGAGCTGCACGGTGTCGATGCCGAGGTGGGTGAGCACGCCATGCCCCTCCCCGTCCACCACGACGAAGGCGTGCGGGTGCAGGGAGATGACGACGCCGTCCACGGGCGCCACGGCCTCGGAAGGCTCACGCACGGGATCGATCGCGGTGCCCGGGCCCACCATGGCTCCGGAGAAGACCGGATCGGGCACGGCGGCCAGTCCGATGGCGCGTCCGGCGAGCGGGGACGTCACGGTGGTCATGGGAAGCCTCCCGGGGGTGGAGCTGCAATGGGCCGTCACCGGCTGTCCCGACGGCGCACTGAGCAGCAGCGTATGCCAAGTGAAGTGGCGGTTCCGTAAGGAAGCTACCAGGAAGTGGTCTAGACCACCAACCCCCCGGATTTGCATGGGCTTCGAGGCCGCGTGTACAGTCTTACTCCTGCCTGGGACGGAGAGACGTGAAAGCGTCCTCGTCCGGCAGGAAACCAAACGGATCAGATCCCCTTTCGGATCATCTTCTGCATGTCTGCAGGACGGCGGTCAGGAAGACGGAAAAACCCTGATAGAGTTTGGAACACCGGA
>NZ_KQ948887.1 GCF_001514215.1 Streptomyces bungoensis | reverse complement strand
ACCAGCGGGGACGACAGTCGCGATGGCCGGAACGGCGGGGAGCAGGAAGAACGAGAGATCAAGCTCGGGGCATGGGTCGGAAACCAGCGGAGCAGGGCCGCGACACTCACCCCGGAACGGGTAGAGCAACTCTCCACCATCGGCATGCGCTGGACCTGACCGGCACCAAGCTCGGCCGCCGGACGTACCGATTGCGTACAAAGCGGATACGGATATCGGCCTCCGACGAGCGGCCGGAAGCCCCCCCCCGGAGCGTCCTTGGACCGCAGGTGACTCACCGTGCGGTCGACTGGACTGGAAGATTGATGCAGATGGGAAGGATCCCCGTCGGATCCGGGCCCTCGAGAGGCGCGCGGGATGGGCGGGCGTCTGGCGCTGTGAGACGAGCCGGCACCGGGGCGGCCGCCGAGGGGCGGCTTGATCGCGACGGCTCCGGTCGGCAGGGGTGAGGTGGTCTCGATCTGCTGAGCGTCCATTGCTAAAGCGCCCGCCGGGACGGCGAACACGAGACCGTGGTGGAGTGAGCCATTACCCCGGCCTCCTGCGGATCGCTCCTCTGCAGTGGGAGACGACCTCGTCGCTGATCCGTCGCATCGCCAGCCGCTACGGGATGGAAGCGAAGGTGTTGCGGGCCTGCTGGAAGTGGCGCAATTACCCGCCGGGGCACGAGGGCGGGGGTGCGCGGGTTGACGCCGAGGTGCTGCTGAACGCGGCCGGACGGCAGCTCCTGGCAGGCATGTGCGGCGTGGAGGAAGCCGTGCTGGCGCAGGCGTTGCCGTCCTGGGCGGCAGAGGATGCCAAGCTGCGCGCCGAGGCTGGTGATCCGGTGGGGCTGTGGCGTATCGCCGGCACGGTAGCCGGTCCGGTGGCGTTCGGCTGCCGGCTCTGCACGGCCCGGCGTACGGGGGCGGCCGTGCGGGTGGTGCGGTATGCGCCGAGGTGGGAGCGGGTGTGCGTGCGGCATGGGCGGTGGCTGCTGGACGCGGACGCGAACCAGCCATTGGAGCACCTCGATCTGCGTGGCGTGCCGGAGGTGGTGGCGGCGCAGCGGCGGTGGGCCGGGGTGGCGCGGCGGGCCGGTGCGGAGCCGGAGCGGGTGTTCGCGCTGGCGCGGGCGGTGGTGGCCCGATGGTGGGAGCAGGCTTACGACTGGGAGCGGGAGACGGTCTGGCCGCGGCGCCATTCGACTTCGCTGACGTGCCGCTGCCAGGCCAGCGCCTTCTCACGCGCCGCAGCGGGGGCGGTCTCGAACAGCCCCCACTGCGGTGCCGCCTGAGGCGCATCGGCCCCGATGACGGTGAAGCCGGGGTCGGCGAACAGGTGCCCGGCGAGTACGGCCTGGCCGCCGCCGTCCGGTCCGACCAGATGGACGCTCTGCCCCGAAAAGGCGACCACTTGCCACTTCATGCCACGGAAGCGGATGTGAGCACCGACCTTCACGGCTGGCCGGGCATTGCGCCGCGCGCTCACCCGGCACCTCCCGTCTTGCCCGGGTTGTTCCAGCCCTGCGGGCCGACGAGGACACGTTCGTGCAGCGGCGTGGCCAGACCGGCCGTCAGCTGTCCGTGCCACAAGGCGTGGAAGACGCAGGGGAGGACCTCAATCGGGTCGCCGACCGCTTCGGCCCCCTCGATCAGCGGCCGCGGCCGCGCGAACGCCTCCAGGACGGACTCCGTCAGTCCGGGCCGGCCGGCGTTGCGGGGTGAACTCCCCAACAGCGCTGCGGACGACTCTGTGGCGCTGGGCGACCTTGACGCCCTCACCGCCTACATCGAAGACCTGGACGTCGTGCAACGTCACTGCCGGCAGTACTTCCCGGTCGGCCCCGACATATCCTGGTCGGACCGGCTGTGGGTCCGGCGTGCCCGGCTCCTCATCGAAGGCAGGTGTGTCACTGTCCCCCATCGGAGCTTGACCGTGACGCTCAACGGCTCCAACAGCCCAGTTCTTCGCAGCTCTCTCCGTGAGTTTGGCGCTTTGAAGGTCGATGCTGACCAGTCGGCCATCCCCGTAGGCCGCCGCACACTAAACCTTGGCCCCTTTTTCGTGTATCACCCCCGGATGCGCGCCGAGAACGGATCAGCCGCCTTGGCCGCCCTCGACAGCGGCCAAGCCGCTGTATTCCGAGTGGTCTACTCACCTGCGGACGGAGAGCACCTGCGGGCCTTCCTGCCCACGGCAGCGCCCCGCGATCAGCCTCTCGCTCCCACACCTCTCGAACTACCCGGCGCCGTCGCCCTCCCATGAGAAAGACGAACAGCATGTACAGCTGCCCGTAGGGCCTTCGCTCCCCGTAATCGCGAGGTGAGTCGGCTCCTCGTCTGCGCGGCCCCTGGTCCGAAGGGTCCGCCGTAGGGCCGGGGTCGTCGCCGTGGGGGCCCCGAACACGCCCCGGGCGCGCATCTCGGCAAGGTCCGGAAGGCGGACGCCGGGCAAGGCGTCAATCAGGTCAGCCTGGGCGGCGCGTACAGCACGCGCGGTTTGCGGGCCAGAGCTAAGGGTGCGGCGGGCTGTCACGCCGTCATCGTATGGGCAGCTTCACGCCCGCCTTACTCGATCCAGGCCACGTACTCGCGACGGACGTCCGAGCGACTGCAGCCGGCACCGTGCCACTCGTCCGCGATGCTTGCTCACGCTGGTCCCTGCCCTGTTCTCGCGAGGCTGCCGCCAAGTGACAAGTAGGTGTTTGTAGCTGATCTGACGCTGGCTGGTAAGCCTGCTGGCCGTACGCACCGACTCCTACAGCTTGCTGACGTCGACAGGGTGTTCTGGGTTAGATCGTGCGCGAGAACATCTGCTCGCCGGGGAGCGGTGAGGCACCGACGTCGGGGTATCTCGAATTCCCGGGGAGAATGACCGGTTCGCCCGGGGCGTGGATGGTGAACCCGTGGCGCCGGTAGAACCGGTCCAGGCCGGCATCCCCGGCGGTGAACTGCCCGTATGCCAAGAACGCGCGGTGATCACGGTGGATGGCCAGGGCCTTGGTGAGGAGAGCTGAGGCGATGCCCTGGCGGCGGTAATCATCTGCGACGGCCAGAGCACGGAGCTTGACGTAAGCCATCGCGGTAGCGCCCAGGGCGACGGCGTCTGCTCCGTTGCGCTCCATGCCTGCGAGGACGGACAGGGGCGGGATGGTGGACGAGATACCGACGATGCCCGCGGTGGGCGTGTGCTCGGCGACCAGGAAAACGATCCGTCCGGCTCCGAACCTGCTGATGAACGGGCCGCCCTCGTCGATGGCTTCGTGCATGGCCTCGCGGTCGTCGAAGTCGCCGTGTCCTTCCATGGCGAGCGCGGCGAGATCAGTGAACGCCTTCCCCTCTCCGGAGTGGGCCTCTCTGATCTGGATGTTGTCGGGCAGTGCGTCGGGGCGGCGGCGGCGCACCTTGCCAGGCTTGTGTCGTCCCACGAGCGTCCTCTCGGGTTGGGGTAGGGCGTGTGGCCGCGCTGGTTCGCCAGGAGTACTTCGTGACCAGCGTGGAGGCACGGTTACCAGTAGGACGGAAGACCGTACTCATGGAGGGCCAAGACGGCTATCGCGCCCCTGGAGGCGAGGATGATGGCGCATTGCTTGCGGTGATGGGGCTCTTTGAAAATCCCCACCCCTCGCTCGGTGATGGGGCAGACCTGCTTGCGCAATTCCCCAGCTGCGGACGCCAGGCTACGACGGGAGGGCAAGGTTCCGGGCCTGCCCTTGCCGGCCGACCGACCTCCCCCGTGGCGGGTCTGCTCGGCACGCAGTGGAACCCGGCGCGTCTCCTGTACCGCGCCAAGGCCGGGACGGCTCCCACCGGGGAAATGACGGCGATGGCCGCCGTCGCGGACGTCAACGCCCCGGTCGACGGACAGGTGGCCGTTACGGGTTTGACGTCGACTGGCGGTCCGCCGTCTGCCCCTACTTGACATTATCTAGTACCAGATACAGTCTGATACTTGTGACCTCCAACCATGACCCGCAACTACTCAAAGGCGTCCTGTCGCTCCTGCTGCTGCACCTGCTGGCGGAGCAGGAGTCGTACGGCTACGAGGTGGTCCAGCGCCTACAACGGGCCGGATTCGCCGACGTCCTGGAGGGCACGGTGTATCCCGCCCTGGCCCGGCTCGAACGGGAGGGGCGGCTGGCGTCGCGGTTGGTCGCCTCCTCCAGCGGTCCGGCGCGCAAGTACTACCGATTGACCGACGCCGGGCACGAGGCCCTGGCCGCCGGCATCGCCGGCTGGGCCCGGCATGTCGCCGGTGTCGAGGCCGTCCTGTCCTGCCCCCTGCCCGCCGCACCGCAGAAGGGTTCCTGATATGCCGCACACCGTCACCTGGTTCGACCGGCTGCGCGTTGAAAGGCTCGTCTGGTCGCTCGACCAGCGCCTTTACGAACTGCCGCGCCGGACCCGGATCGCCCACCGGCGCGAGGTCCGCGCCAACCTGCTGGCCGCCGCCGCGGAGGTCGGCGCCGGCGAGGCACTGCGCCGGCTCGGCAGCGCCCACGAGCTGGCCGCACAGTACCTCGACGCCGAGCTGGGGGAAGGGGCGCGGCACTCGTGGACCGCCGCCGCGCTCTTCGCGCTCACCACCCCACTGGTGCTCAACTTCTTCCTGAGCGAGGCGGCCAACGCCTACGAGCAGGCCCTCACCGCCACGGGTACGCACGCCGACGGCAGCTACACCTGGGACGGCGTCACCTGGCTCCAGAGCCCGCTGACCTTCCGCCTGCACGAGGGGCAGGCCACCCACGTCGGCGGAGCCTGGACACCCCTCGTGTACGTCCTGCTGCTGGCCGGGACGGTCGCGTGCGGTCGTCTGTGGCGGGCGCGGCCGGGCCGCCGAAACCAACGGCAGGCCGGGTCCACGAGGGACGGCCTGGCGCCCTGATCCCTCCAGTGGCCGACCGAAGCCGCTTCCGCGGGACGGGCCCACGTTGCCGGGGTGGATCCGGCAAGTAGCCGCCCTGACGATTTCAGGGCGGCCGGCCCGGGCCCACTGGTGATCGGTCAACGAAGTGGGGAACGAAGAGAGGGGCTGGGGATTTTCACGAAGCCTCATCAGCGCGTCGGCGTCACACTCTCGACCAGCAGCGACCGGAGCAGTACACCGCGTCCTGGCGGCGGTCGCCGCTGGCGAAAAGTGACCCGGTCGCACTCCGTCACACATCGCCGGGTGCCATCGCGCACTCCTCAACAGGATCGTGTGACGAGCTTTATGCAGCCAACCACCCGAACCGCGGTTCGGGTCAGGTGCCGCCCAAGGCCCAGTTGCCGTCCTGAGGCACTGCGAAGCTGAGCTTCCAGGGCTTGTGGCCGGGAGCGGTGCAGTGCGCCCAGAGTCGGATGGGTTCGGTGCGGTAGTCGTCGCGCCAGCGCCGTTCCCCGTCAGCGTCGTCGTACCAGGAGGGCCTCATGGACGGCTCGACGACGAGCCGTTGGCGGTCGCCGGGCAGAAGAGCGAAGGCGGCCACCGCACGGCCCAACTGGTGGACACCTTCGACCCGGGGATTAAAGCGGAACGGCCCCCAGATGACCTCCGCTCGCTGCTCCGCTGTGGGACCGCCGGCCAAGGTGGGGAGACGGGAGCGGTCGAAGTCATCCCGGATGGTCAGCTCCAAAGTGAGTTCTCCGAGAGCGGCCGGGGCGTCGAATCGGACCTACAGCGTGTCGCGGGTTCCTCTCTCCAGCTTGATCCGGAGCTGGGGCGTCAACTCTCTGTGCCAGCGGTCCCGTTCGATCTGAGCGACGGAGGAGGCTGTGGCGTTCGCCTCTCGGGATGCCTTCCAGGCGCCCCAGGCGGCGACGCCGCTGAGCGCGGCCGCGGCCGCGGCTATAGACGTATCGACGATGCTCATGCTGGACCTTAGCTGAGGCCCTCCCCGTCAAGCGGGCACGAGTCGTGAGATGCCTAAGGACTCGTGATCCGGAAGGCCCAGCGGCCCAGATCGGCTCCGCTGGCCGGTCGAAGACGACACGCGCTGCCCTGCGGCTGTGTCAACGGCTTCCGGCTGTCTTTTTGTGGGGCCGGAAGTATGTGTCGGGCCAGTCCATATGGGTTTCGAGCCGGACGCCCCGTAGCTCGCACCAGAGTTTGGTACCAAGGCCAGGTCCGCGCAGGAGCCGGTCGATGCTGAAGGGTTCAGGAACCCAGTACCGCACCTTGGCCGTGCGGGCGAGACAGCGAGCGAGAGATGGCCCCCAGTCGTTGTACACCGAGGTGAAGCACAGAGCGAAGACGAGCCCGTCGATGTCCTTGTTGGTCCAGGTGGTCGCCACCGTGCGCAAGATCCTGCGGACGGCCTTGGGATCGTCGGAGGCTGCCCGGAGCTGGGCGATCACTTCCTTCTGCTGATCCCGGCGAGCAATCGTGTCGGGATCGGGATCGTGCCTGAGTTCGGTGTGAGCCTGCTCGACGGTGGCGATGGCCTCGTCGACAGCTGCGTCCGCAGCATCGCGGTCGGCTTGCCTCAGTTCAAGCGTGGCGAGGCGGTCGCGTACGGCTGTCAGTTCACTGCGGTACTCGGCCACCGTCGCGTCGCGGTCAGCAAGAGCCTGTTCGTGGGCTTCTGTGCTTGTGGTGAGGGTGTGCCGCAGTTCGGTGATCAGTCGCTGGGCGTTGGAGAGCTCTTGCTGGGCCGCGGCATGGGCTGCTGCCTCCTGTTGTCGTCGGCTCGTCTCAACTCGGCCCTTGCGGCGTTGCTGTCGGAGGTGACGCTGGTCCCGTTGGTGCTGGGCCTGCAGCGTCCGGAGTCGCTGTTCCAACAGGTGGCAGCGTTCGGCCGCGGTGCGGCGCTCATCGGCGAGTTCAGCCAGCAGTCCGTCCCGGTCCGCCTGGACCTCGGCTGCCGTGCGGCTCAAGGCGTCGTACCGAGCCCGCTGGTCCTGCAGACGCTGCTCCGGCGATCCCTGCTGTCGAGCGTCAGCCAGCAGGGCCAGGGCCTTGCCTCGTTCGTCGTCCGGGATGGGTGAGTACCCGTCGAGCCCTTCCACCGCTTTGTTGTAGGAGTCGCAGAATTTCGTGAGGCTGTCTGGCGTAGGCAGTCTCTGATCGTGCAACCAGCGGTGCACCGTGGCTTTGTTCACTCCCAGCCGGGGCTCCGCAAGCCCGTGCACACCGGTTTTTACTTCCTTGCAGGCTTCGTGCAGAGACCTCCACGGGCTGCGCTCGGCCAGTACCTCGTGCAGCCACTCCAGCAGTTCCCGCCGGGCCCCGGTCGCCTCCCGGGGGATCTGTGGCCACTTCGCTTCACTCACCAGCCCGCCCCTGTCCTCTCCCCACGCCGCGGTGCACGCCCGGCTGCACCGCTGGTGACCTGCGGCGCATCGCCTCATGCGACGTCGCATCCGTGACTGTCACCTGGTCTGGAGACCAGCATGGGCTCTTTGATGAGTGCAGAAGGCCCGAACGCTCCAACTGTGCCAAGCGGCGTCCTCACCGACAGATCTCACCGCTCGAAGAAGTCCACTGGCCCGGTCTCCCCCGGGCGCCCTGACGAGACCCTTCTCTACCGTTCAGCTCGTTTGGCAGGCGTCTTCGTGTACCGCCGGCGCCGCGGCCCAACCGGGTTCGCACTTCGGGCCGCACTCCATCCGTGCTTGCATCCAGCACGCCTGAAGCAAGGAAATGTCATGCCTTCTGCCAGGCCTCACAGGAACCGACCCGCGGGGAGCGGTACGCCCCACAACAGCGCCCCTGCGATCTGGCCGCTGCTGATCTTTGTCTTAGTACTCGTGATTCTGCTCGTCGGGGCCGGTCTCACCTACGTGACGTGGCGCTACCCCTCCCTGGGCACCCCACTGACCGTGGCGTTCGGAGGCATCACCCTCCTCATATCGATCGCCATCGCACTCGCCCGCCGCTAGAACCCTCAGATCCCTGGGCCGAGCCGTTCAGTCCGTTCCTCATCGGCGCCGGAGCCGGCGCCGAGGGTGCGCCGCCGTGCCCGGAGCGTCGCCGGCCGCGTGCCGAGTACGCCGCGAGCTCGCAACTCCTCCAGGTCGGGGAGGCGGACACCGGGAAGGGCGTCAAGCAGGTCGGCCTGGGCGGCGCGGATGTTCGCGTCCTGCGGGCCGGCGCCAAGGGTGCGGCGGGCTGTCACGCGGTCATCGTACGGGCAGCGCTACGACGGCAGACGGCCACCGCCGCCGTGATCCGGGGACGGCGTCGAGGACCTGCCGGACGGGCCGGCCCATAGGTCGCTCCCTGAGTCGCATCCCGGGTCCCGCCCTAGGTGTATTGCCCTGTGAGGTTGGGGACGCGGCTGGCGGGTGGTTTGCCTGCGAGCGCGGTGTGTCGGCGTCGAGTGTTGTAGAAGTTCAGCCACGGCCCCAGCGCGTGGTCGCGTTCGGTGTTGCTGGTGAACACCTGGCGGTAGGCCCATTCGGTTTGCAGAGTGCGGTTGAAGCGTTCGACCTTGCCATTGGTCCAGGGGCAGTGCGGGCGGATGAACCGTTGCTCGGCGCCCAGGTCGGCCACGGCCTGGCGGAAGGCAGTGCTCTTGCGGTAGGTCCAGGCGTTGTCGGTGATGACTCGTTCGATGTGGTCGATGCCGTGGGCGGCGAAGAACGCGGCGGCGCGGGTGAGGAAGCCGGCGCAGGTGTCGGCTTTCTCATCGGCATGAATCTCGGCGTAGGCCAGGCGGGAGTGGTCATCGACGGCCGCATGGACGTAGTCGTAGCCGATCCGGGCCTGCTTTTGCGCGTAGGTCTTCCCGGCTTCCCGGCCATGGGCTCGCCATCCTCCGCCGTCCGGGATCCGTCCGATCTTCTTGACGTCGATGTGGACGAGGTCGCCGGGCCGGGCGTGTTCGTAGCGGGCAGGACTGCGGCGTTCGGCACGGATGGGCTGTCCGGTCAGCGGGTCGCAGGATGCCAGGTGCGGGATCTGATGGCGGCGCAGGATGCGGCTGACGGTCCGGGCGGGGACGCCGGTTTCCGCGGCGAGGAAGTCCGGCCCCCGCCGGTGAGTGCGCCGTGCGTCGAGTACCGCGGCCTCGACGTGTCCGGCGGTACGCCTCGGGCAGGTGCGGGGCCGGCTGGACCGGTCATGCAGGCCGTGCCATCCCTCGGCCCGGAAACGCGCCACCCAGCGGTGCGCGCACTGGCGCGACACTCCCAGCTCCTTGGCCACGTGTGCCACCGGACGCAGATCGTGCACGACACGGCGCACCAGAAGGCATCTGCCGTGAAAGGTCAGCCGGGCATTAGCGTGGGTCACCAAGACCTCCGGTTGTCGTGAAGACAGGCATCTCCACTACGCCCGGAGGTCTTCTCTTGATCAACTACCGACGCGAGTCATCAACCTCTTGGCCGAGTACACCTAGGTCGCATCCTGAGTCGTGCCGGACATCGTCCCGGGGCCCATCGAAACCGCAGGTCATCGCCGTGATTCCGGACGCTTCGACACGCCTACTACTTCCCTGGGGAGCTCCCCGGGCTGTACCGGCCAGGTCCCGCCGGGTCCCCACAGCCTCTTCCCCGGTACGGCATCCGATCACGACACGGCGGCTTGAAGGATGCCGACCGCGGCGGTGATGAGGACGCCGGCGACGGTGATGGCGACACCTACCGGCACCGCGAGCGCCGGACGGCGGTGAACGACGTAGCCCAGGGCGCGGGCCAAGCTGGGGGCAGAGCAGCTGGAACCGCTCGCTGGCCTCGGAGCGGCGTGGGCGCGGCAGACGTTGTCCGAGTCTCCGTGCTGAGGCCTACCAGCCGTATAGAGAGCTGCCGCGAGGACGGTCAGTGCGTCACTAGGATGCGGGCGCGGGGTTGTGCCGGCCCGCCGCCGGTAGAGCCCCGCACCCATGCCTCAACCTCGTTCCACCCGGGGCATCCGCCCAGACCGCCCTCCTCGACGTCTCTGCCCGGCGTCCAACTGGCAGACCTCGATGGGTTACGCGCCCGCGGCGTGGTCGGCGGCCCAGGGGCCAGCGGCCAGGATGTGGTGCTCTAGCGGCAGGAATGAGGTGTTGGACCTGCCGGTCCGGCTTCCTCACGGGCCTGTGCATTCCGCGTCACTGCTGCTTGTGCTTGTGATGCCGCCTCGGGCCAAACCGTGCGCTGGCTGGCCCGGTTCCATCGCGTGTAGGCGGTTCGTCAGGATAGGCCGTCAGGCTGCTCCGGAGTCTCGTCGGGAGGTGAGGATGGCGGGGGGAACAAGAGATCCTCGAACGCGTCCAGCGCAAACATCATGAGCATGAGCAGAACCGGGACGAGCAGGGCGAACACTGCCATGACGCCTCCCGGAAGGGAAGGACGCGGCGGTTGTCGGTCCGCTTCCAGACTGGGCCGAACAGGGGAATGCTGCATGCCCGAAACGAGAAGATGTAGGCCGTTCGGGTGGAACGAGCGGGTACAGATGCCGGGCGTGCGAGGGTCCGCTAACCGCCGGCTCGCTGCGTTTGCCAGTCAGCGTGAGCTGTGGAGCATGCGTGCGCCTGCTCTGCCGCTGGTCGGGGACGGGGACGGGCGGAATCTGTGGCTGAAGTTCAGGGTGATGTCCAGTGCCAGGAAGTTCTTTCCGCTGTCCGTCCGAGCGCGCAGCAGGATGCGGTGCTCGGCCACCGGCACTGCCTCGGGGAGCTGGAGGTTCCATGTCTGGCGCCACGGTCCGGCGGCCGGCCTGAGGTGACCGGAGAGCTTCGCGCCCATGCCCTTCAGCAGGTCGGGCAGCATGTACTTCCTGTCGAGCATTTTCACCGGACCGAACTTCATGATCACGTTGCAGGTGACCCGGGTGAGGTCGACGGGTTCTTTGAGGTGGCCGGTCATCTCCCAGCGGGCCTGGTGTCCCAGCCAGGGCAGAGCCGGGGTCAGCGTGATGTCGAGGCGGTCCAGGACGTAGGTGCCATCGCTGACGTCTTCCACAAGCCGGATGCTCATATCACTCCTCACCCGTTCGCGGGTCGGGAAAGCGCCGGCAGGACAGCCGGGCCAACCGCCTGGGAACACGTACAGGTGGACGGAAATCCGCAGGTGGGGCGGATGGTGACGGGAAGGGGCGGCCGCGCGGACACTGGATGGCGCGCCTGGCATTAGATAGCGGCACGGTGTGCGCGGGGCGTGACCGTCGGACAATGGGGCAAGCTGGGACCCCGGCCCGATTCCGGCGGGCCGGGGCTCCACAGTATGCGGTCGGCCGCGGACTAGTCCTCGTCGTGGTGGCGCTTGATCACCCGGAAGCTGGCCACGACACCCTTGTCGATGTCGATGCCCTCGACGCATCCCGGGCGCACGCCGTCGCTGGAGGAGTGCGGGCCGACGGTGGCGACGGGGGCGCCGTTGTCGCAGACGGCCCCACGGAAGACCTCGACGGTCCGGCGGCTGTCGTTGCGGATGTTCAGGCTCTTCGCGCCCAGGCCGCTGACCACGGTGATGCAGTCGCCCGCGCGGGTCGAGTACGACCGCTCGTTGATCTGGATACGGCCCTCGTCCTTGCCCCCGTGCCCGTTGTAGTCGTTGTCGTCGTCGTTGCCCTCGTTGCCCTTGCTGTTGTTGTTGCCCTCGTTGCCCTTGCTGTTGTTGTTCCCGTTGCTGCCACCGTGAGGCGCGGCCGTGGCCGGAGCCTGCTGGGGCACGGCAGCGGCCGGAGCCTGCTGGGGCGCGGGAGCGGAGGCGGCCGAAGCGTAGGTGATGCCGGTCGCGGCCAGCGCGGCGGCGGCCGAAACAGCGGCGGTGATCACCGTGGAACGAAGCTGCATGTCGCAATCTCCTGTTCGGGATGCCGGCCCGTCAGCCGGTTCGTTGATGAACCTATCCACAGCCGGAACGACGGGCATGTCGGGAGTGCAGCTATAAGGCTCCGATCAGCGTATTTTGACACTTCCATCCTGAGCTGACATATCATCACCAAACTTACGAATAAAGCAGATTGACATACTATTAGCCCAATTGAGTGGTATCCTGACGCTTACTCACTCCTGTTGTTCAGCGCGTCGCTGCAGATACGCGGAGGTGAGTCGTGTTAGGCAGTGGTCACCCGATTGCCGAAAATCGCGGGGATGCGAGGCGGCACCGACAACGACCTGGGCGTCATCCCGCTACCCCGCACCGCCAAAGACGCCCACGAAAGCCCCCGAAGGCGTTCAGCGGCGTTCGAGCGGAGGTGCGCTGCCCTGGCTGGAAGACGGCACGGAGGTCAAGCCGGGAGTGTTCCTGCCCAACTACGAAGACGCGGCAGGCCAAGCTCGGCACCGAGCAGCTGAAAGCGTGCTCGCCGACCTCGGACTGGACTGGGCGCAGCATGGCCGGTGACCGGGTCTGCGCGCTTACAGCCAGCCAGGATCTTCGTGGATGAGTAGCCCTTGTCCGCGGCCGCCAGTTGCGGCCGGGTGCGAGGGCGGCCCGGCCCGCACCGCTCGATGCGGATACCGGGCCATGACCTGCTCGAACTGGGTGCAGTCGTTGACGTTGCCGGCGGTGAGAGTGAAAGCCAGGGGCCGTCCCTGCCCGTCGCAGGCGAGGTGGATCTTCGTGGTCAGTCCGCCGCGGGACCGACCGATCGCCTCGCCCGGCCAGGTCCCCCTTTTTCGGGCCCCGGCGGCATGCTGATGGGCCCGCACGGTCGTGGAGTCCACGCACACCACCGACCAGTCCACGGCTCCCACAGCATCGGAGTGCTGCTGGACGTGGGCGAGCAAGCGGTCCCAGGTTCCGTCGGCCGACCAGCGGCGGAAGCGTTCGTAGACGGTCTTCCACGGACCGTAGCGCTCGGGCAGGTCGCGCCAGGCCGCCCCGGTGGACAGCTTCCACAGGATCCCGTTCACGACCTGGCGGCGGTCCCGCACCGGCCGGCCCAACCGGGAAGGGGCCAGCAACGGCCCGATCACCGCCCACGACTCATCAGTCAACTCATGACGACGCACCACGAACAGACCAACGACGCCGCCACTTGCGGACACGACCTAGGACCGAGACCTGCCCGCCTTTCGGTCCGCGGCCCCGTCATCGTGGGCCGCTCCGGCGAGCTCAACGTCTTCGCTTGCCCCACCGATCCCGACATCCGCACCGCTGGAGCATCCAGTAGCTCGTAGGGTCCGCCTGGAGCGGCACTTCTCGTGAACGTCGAACACGCCGCAGCCCGGGTGCCTCCCGAAGCACTGAACAACTGCTGTCGAAACCGATGAACAAAGCCAACCGTCGGAGCGGAGACAAGCTTTCCCATGCAGCGATACAAGTGGAAAGAGGCTGAAATTTCGTACGGTGGCTCGGTGGTCCCGCGCGCCGATGCGCCAGGTGTTGCCTGGCCCTGTGGGGCCAGGCAAGTGAGGTCGGGTCCATGCGTCGCGTGGGAGACAGTGACGGACGTTACCCGCACCCTCGAGAACCCGTATCAGCGCAGCGGGCCACACTCCCATCACGAGAGCTGCGTCGTGCTGCGGAAGCCGCACCGCTCAGCCACCTTCCGGGGTTCCGGCCCTGGCGCTATCGCGTGACCGAACAGACCACGCCCGGCTGCTTCTCTCCCCCACCCCAGGACCACGCTCCATCCGATCAGTGTCCTGGCCGGCCCTACACCACTATCAGGACAGACCTCATCCGGCTCATGGACGAGTGATCGAATGTCGGAGCTCCGGCTGGGGTAGAACGACGCCGGGCGTCTTCCCGCAGCGGGGAACGTCCGCTACTGACCCCGGCCGGCATGCCCGGCGATACCGAAGGACGCAGTATGGCAAGCGGAACGGTGAAGTGGTTCAACTCCGAGAAGGGTTTCGGGTTCATCGCCCAGGACGGCGGCGGACCGGACGTCTTCGCCCACTACTCCAACATCTCCGGCAACGGCTACCGGGAGCTGGTGGAGGGCGAGAAGGTCACGTTCGACGTCACCCAGGGACAGAAGGGCCCCCAGGCCGAGAACATCGTCCGCGGCTGAGGCGTCCCCTGCTGGCCTCTGGAGTCGTGTGCAGAGTGGCACCACCGACGCGGGGTGGAGCAGCTCGGTAGCTCGCTGAGCTCATAACCCAGAGGTCGCAGGTTCAAATCCTGTCCCCGCTACGAAACAGAGGGGCCCGGCTGGCGCCGGGCCCCTCTGTCATTCAGCCCCGTCGAGGCGGGCAAGTGTCTCCGCGGCCGCAGCGGCCAGGAGCGCGAGCACGAAGACCGGGGCGGTGGCGAGCAAGACGATGGTGATGTGGTTCACGGCAATCTCCCCCGTAAGAGGCTTGGGATGTCGACGTGACCGACAGCCGCGGAAACGGTGTCCGTTGTGGTCCGGCCGGACCATGATGAACATCGTCGACCGCCTCGGGGCCGGGGGTGCATGTGGGTTGGGGATTCGATAAGCCAGAGGCGGCGCTCACCCAGCTACGCAAGCGGCTGGAAGACTCTCTGGCCGGCAGAGGGCCTACAAGATGCAGCTCGTCGCTCATACGGGACTGTCGAGAACGACCGTTCAGACGGCTTTCCAGCCCGGCTGCCGTGGGCGAGGCCGCAGAAGGCTGCAGCCGTGGTCGGCTCGTCCTCGACCGGCAAGACTCGAGCGTGCTGGGAGGCCGTCCGACCGCTCGCCGCCCACGGGTGGCGGCTGTGGCACCCGTACGATCCGACCCGGGCAGAGGCCGCGCTTGCCGACCTTGGCCGGGTGGCGCCCCGCACGGTGGTGTGGCTCAACAAGGCCCAGCACTACCTCGGCAACCAGCAGACGGGTGAGCGCATCGCGGCCGCATTGCACACCCTGCTCGCCCACACGGACCGCGGGCCGGTCCTCATCTTGGGGACCTTGTGGCCCGAGTACACCGACTTGTGCACGGCGCTGCCCAGCACCGAGAAACCAGACCCATACGGCCGGGTCCGTGAACTCCTGACCGGACGCACCCTCACTGTTCCGGATGCCTTCGACGAGGAAGCGCTCCGGGCTGCCGTTCTTCTTGCACAGAATGCCGACCGGTTCCCGGCAGACGCCCTCACCCGCGCTCGCGCCCACGGACGCATCACCCAGGATCTCGCCGGCGCGCCCGCACTCATGCGCCGCTACGACTACGGCATCCCGCCCGTCAAAGCTCTGCTGGAGACGGCGATGGACGCCCGCCGCCTCGGCGTCGGACTCCACCTCCCACAGGCCTTCCTCACCGATGCCGCGGTACCGCTCCCAGCGTCATGGGAAGCGGTGCCGGGCGTGCGGGCCTTACGGGGCAGTAGGCCAGGTCCGCAGCACAGCAGCGATCTTCCGCAGTGGTGCGGGCGGGGTACACAGGACGTCGCTTCTGATGGCGTGATCGCTCGTTGAGCCGCGCATGACGGATCTGGTGGAGCGGTTGATGGAGCGCTCAGCCGTCGGCACAGGCACAGCGTGTGCCCTGGAGCGGTGGCTTCGGCACGTAGGCCGTCGTAGACCGGCTGACTGCCGTTGTGCGCACGCTGCTGTACGACACCCGCGCCTTCGCCCGGGCTCACCGTATACCGCATATGGACAATGCTTTCGGAGGGCATGCGAATGCGGTGTCCAGCCGGAGCCTCCGGTGCGGGCGTCCAGGACGATGAAGCAGATCCCGGCCGAGCAGCCGATCCGTCGGAGCGCGGCCCAAGGCCTCGCACCGGCCTTCTCCAGCCTGTCGGTGGGCCGGGCCGCGAGCGCGCGGCGCCTTCTTCAGGTCCATGGGCAATGCGATGAGCGGCCCGCCGACGGGGGTGACGACGGGCCGCTCACCAGTCGCATTATGCACTGGCGATCAGGTCCGGGACGGACTTTGTGCGGCATCGGTTGGGCGGTCGGCACCACATCGCGCTGCAGGGCGGCCAGACGCCGGCGCAACGGCCGATCCGTACACCTCGGCCTGGTATGACGGGACGTCGGCAGCGCGTCGAAGCCGCACGAGCATCCACTCAGCGGGCCTCACCCCGGCGTGCAGCACCGTCTTCCGAGCTCGCTCGCCGATCGTGGTCCGCACGGGCGGCCTCCAGCAATCGCCGCCAGGACGTCACTGTGGGCCGCCGCCGTAGTAGGGCTCGTCGTTCGCGCTCGGTCATCCCGCCCCAGACTCCGTATTCGATGCGGTGGTCGAGTGCGTGAGCAAGGCATCGTGTGAGCACGGGGCAGCCCGTACAGACGGCTTTCGCTCTGTTCTGGGCTGCGCCGTCGACGAAGAGCTCTTCCGGATCACCGGCTCGGCAGGCTGCGCGCGCTTCCCAGGCTGCCTCGTCATCTGCGACCACCGATGCCGTCCTCTCCCCGATCCGGCCTGCCACGCTCCACCCCGGCAGGTGCCGAGTCGGAGACGTTACGGCCGACCGAAGTCACCATCGGCTAGAACCCGCCAACGTCAGGACGCGCTGAACGCGGATGTTCCATCGGTAGGGCGAGGTACCAACGTGTCCATCACTGGCCCGGGTTCACTTTCCGTGCTCCTGGTCCGGCTCCACAGGGCTGGCGCGCGGTGTGTCACTTTCGTTCCAGGCGCTCCACTTCTCGGCGAGTCGCTTGCCGATGTGCCCGGGCTGGTGGGCGGCAGCCTCCCACACGCTGTCTTTGTGTGATCGGGAGTAGAAGCCGAAGGGATGATCGGGTTTTCTGGCGGAACTGGTCTCGGTGCTCGAGTGAGGACCGTCGCCCGTGATGGTCTCCTGGGGTTCCTGGGACTGGCTTCCCGACATCACTTCGTGGTTCCTCTCTCCCCGACGCGTGCTGCTCTCTGCCTCGGAATCAGGATGAGTGCCGATGGGCGGAGTTTCCGGGCCTGCGGACAGGTGGGTCCGACTTCGCCACGTCGCGGGCCAACCCGTCAGCATGCGGCGGGCCGCGCACCGGGTGGGTACGGAAGGATCCGGCCTTTTGGGTTGTACGACGTGGCGAAGTCGCTCCGAGTGGCGGACGCGAGGAAGGCTGGGGTGGGGCGGGAGTGCACGCTTGGGTGTGTCGGTCCGCAGCCGGCGCGGACGATTCTGGAAGCGAGGAGCACATGTCGTTTCAGGCGTACCTGGACAACATCGAGGACAAGACGGGCCTGACGCCCCGCCAGTTCATCGAGCTGGCGAAGGAGCGCGGCTACGAGGGCCCGGAGCTGAAGGCCGGTCCGGTCCTGGACTGGCTCAAGGAGGACTACGGTCTGGGCCGGGGTCATGGGATGGCTCTGGTACACGTCTTCAAGAACGGTGCGAAGATCTCCGACAAGCACGTCGGTTCGGACGGCACGCACCGCGACGACACCGACACGCTGTGGCTGGACGGCAAGGCCAACCGTCCCTGAAGCAGCGGCGGGCTTCGCTGACACAGGACGACGCCGGCTCCCTCGGTAGGGAGCCGGCGTCGTCCTGTGTCAGCTGCCGGTGGCAGTCAGGGTGCGCTCCTCCTGCCGGGCCTCGGCCGGCGGGGACTGTGGGGTGGCGGCCAGCGCTCGGGCCGGGGTCAGCAGGGACGCCGGAACGGCGAGCAGGACAGAAGCCATCACGCCGGCGATGAACCAGGCGGAGGCATCGTGTTCGGCGGCCCAAGCCGCACAGGCGGGGGCGAGGCCGCCGAGGACGGCACCCGTGACGGCGTTGGGCAAGCCGACGCCCAGGGCGCGGACCCTCGAGGGGAAGATGTCGGTGAGCAGCTTGGGCAGCACGGTGGTGGCGCAGACGAGGTAGAGCACTCCGGAGCCGTAGGTGAACAGCAGGCTGGCGAAGGTGCCGGTCATCGTCAGGTACGACACCGAGCCGGTGACCGCGAAGAGCAGGCTCGCGAAGACCAGCAGCCGGGCGGCGCCGATCCTGTCGGCGAGGAGGCCGATGGGCACGTTGACCGTCAGCATCGTGGCAGTGGCGGTGACCACGACCCACATCATGGTGCCGGGTGCCGCGAGGCGGCCGCCGAGGGCGGGCACGACCGCGGTCCACGTGCCGCCGACGGCGCCGGTGCCGGCCACGAACAGGGTGGCGATCAGGACGTTGCGCCAGTGGGCGCGCAGCAGTTGTCGCAGCGAGCCGCGGTCGCGGCGGGAGCGGACCTCGCGCTGGTAGGTCTCGGTCTCGGCGAGCCCGGTGCGCAGGACGAGCAGGACGAGGCCGAGGATGCCGCCGATCAGGAACAGCACGCGCCAGCCCCAGGAGGCCATGGGGCCGGGGCCGAGGGCTGTGGTCAGAGCGCCGCCCAGGAGGGACGCGGTGAAGGCGCCCGCGCAGGTGGACAGGGAGAACAGGCTGCCGTAGGTGGCTTTGCGGTGGCGGGGGGCCATTTCCATCAGGTATGCGGTGGCGGCGGGCCATTCGCCGCCGTGGGAGATGCCCTGTGCCGTGCGGGCGAGCAGCAGGAGGAGGGGTGCGAGCAGGCCGATGTGGGCGTAGGAGGGGGTGAGGGCGATCAGCAGGGAGCCGCCTGCCATCAGGGAGACGGCGAGGATGAGGGCGGGCCTGCGGCCGTGTCGGTCGGCGTGACGACCGAGCAGGATGCCACCGATCGGCCGCACGAGGACACCGACTCCGAGGACGGCGAAGGCGCCGAGGAGTGAGGTGAAGGAGTCGCCGGAGGGGAAGAACCGGGCGGCGAACAGGGGGGCGAACAGGCCGTAGCCGAGCCAGTCGAAGGACTCGATGAAGTTGCCGACGACGGTCGCGGCGACGGCGCGGGGGTGCGCCCGGTGTGGGGAGGTGGTGGGCATGACGGGTCGTTGCTCCCTCAGACGGCGGCGGCGTAGCCGTGCGCGGTGATCCGGCGGCCCGCTTCCTCGTAGTAGCCGGGTTCGGTGGGCAGCGTGGTGGCCAGGCCGCTGACGTAGCGGTTGTACATGCAGAAGGCGGCCGCGATGAGCACGGTGTCGTGCAGGTGGGTGTCGGTGGCGCCCGCGGCACGGGCGGCGGCGACCGCCTCGTCGGAGACGGGAGCGGCCTGCTGCTGGACTTCGGCGGCGATGCGGAGCAGGGCCCGCATGAGCGAGGTGATCGGGGCGGTGTCGAGGTCGTGGCGGACGGCTTCGACGACGGCGGCGCCGCCGTCGAGCTGGGCGGCGGCGGCCGCGCCGTGGGTGTCGGCGCAAAAGCGCGTCGCGTTGCGTTCGGAGACGTAGCCGGCGATCAGTTCGCGTTCGCCGCGGGTGAGGGGTGAGGGGCCGCGCAGGATCAGGTCGGCGAGGGCGTTGAGCGGGGCTGCCGTATCAGGGCGGTCGGTCATGAGGCCTCGGATGCCCGGCAGGTCGCTGTCGAGGTGGATGTGCGGCACGGCTGGTGGTCCTTCCGCTGTCGGGGTGGGGCGGACCTCATCGTGGGCGCGCGCTGTCGCCGGGCCAACTTCCGTCGTGCTGTGTGGGGTTGTTCAGCGCCGTTTGTTGCGGCGGGCGTGTTTGCTGACGGCTTTCCACTGCCGGCGCATGTCGGCCATCTGGGCGGGGTTCTCCCGGCGGCGGCGGTGGGCGATCTCGCCCTGGAGCTTGCGCCAGGTGGTCAACCGGGTTGTGGGCAGGGCGCCGGTGCGGGCGGCTTCCTCGACGGCGCAGCCGCTGTCGCCGTCGTGGCCGCAGTCGGCGTACCGGCAGTGGACGGCGAGGGCGGCGATGTCGGTGAAGACGTCGTCGACGGCGTCCTGGCCGGCGGCGACCTCGAGGGAGCGGATGCCGGGGATGTCGAGGAGGACACCGCCGGTCGAGAGCAGGTGCAGGCGACGCGTGGTGGTGGTGTGACGGCCGCCCGCGCGGCCGAGCGCCGAGACCGCCTCGGTCGTGCCTTCCAGGGCGTTGAGCAGGGAGGTCTTGCCCGCGCCGGAGGGGCCGAGCATCACCGTGGTGGTGCCGGGGCCCAGGTGACGGCGCAGGGCGTCGAGGCCGTCACCGGTGAGGACGCTGATCGCAATCGTGGGGACGCCGGGAGCGAGGTGCGCGGCGGTGGCGGCGTCCTCGGCGCCGGCATCGCCGGTGGTGTCGCTCTTGGTCAGGACGAGTACGGGCTGGGCACCGCTGTCCCAGGCCATGACACTGAGGCGTTCGACCATGGTGGCGTTCAGTCCGCCGGCGAGCGGGACCACGACCAGGACGGTGTCGATGTTCGCGGCGAGGACCTGGTGGCCGTGTCCGGTGGTTCCGGCGCGGCCGAGGACGGTGCGGCGGGCGGCCACGGCCTGGACGCGGCCGTCGTCGCCGATTCGGACCCAGTCGCCGGCGACCGGGGTGACCGGCAGGGCGGATGCGACGGCGGCGGTGTGCGCGGTGAGGGTGCCGTCGTCACCGGGTTGCAGTACGTCGCAGACGGTGCCGTGCTGGACGACGACGCGGGCCCAGCCGGTACCGGCGGGCATGTGCCCGAGCCGGGTGGCCTCGGACGCGGTGGCGGTGGCGGCGGTGGCGGTCATGGGGTGTCCTCGGTGATGAAGCCGGTGAAGGTGCGGCGCAGCCGGTCTCCGGCGGTGGCGTCGACACGCTGGACGGCGTGCATGGTGTGGGCGCGGAAGACGACCAGGCGGTTGGGACGGGGCAGGACGAGAACCGGGTGGGTGGCCGTGTGGAGCAGCGCCGCGCCGTCGGCGGCGTCCGCGCGGGAGGCCTCGTCGATGAGGGCGAGGCCGCCGCCCCAGTCGGTGTCCCAGGTGCGGTGGGTGAAGTAGACGTAGGCGCCGATGCGTCCGGCGCCGGCGTCGTTGTGCCAGCTCAGTCGGGAGCCGGCGGGGTAGCCCCAGGCGCTGAGGGTGAGGGAGAGTCGTTCGGCGCGCCCCGGGGCGCCGAGGAGGTCCAGGTGTGCGGTGATCTGCTCGTCGACGGCTCGCTGCCAGCGGGGCGCGTCGTCGCCGTGGGCACCGAGGTGCTGCCTCTCCTCGCCGCCGCGGTAGGCGAAGCCGTCGTAGACCGGGTCGATGGTGCTCAGGACGGGCTTGAGGCGGATGTGTTCGAAGGCGGTGGCGGTGTCCTCGAAGTCGGCCTGGGGCAGCAGGTCGTCGATGACGACGAAGCGGTCGCCGCGGGAGTGGACGCGGGCTTGGGGGCCGGTCGCGGGTGGGGCGAGCAGGGTGGCGGTGTTCATGCGGTTGCCTTCCTTCCGTGTCCGGCGAGGGATGCGGCGGGGATGCAGAGCAGGACGAGCACGACGGTGATGCCGGTGAAGACCGTGTCGTAGTGGTCGGCGGTCAGGCCGCCCAGGAGCATGCCGAGGGGGACGCCCGCGGCGTTGACGAAGTTGTCCACGGATCCGAGGCGCGAGAGGTAGCGTTCGGGGATTTCGCTCTGGTAGGCGGTGTCCCAGACGATTCCGCAGGCGGCGGTGGTCAGGGCGGACAGGACGAACGCCGCCGCGACGACGGCGGTGGGCAGCTGGTCGCGCAGGGCGAGGGCGCTGAACTGGAGTGCGACACCGGCGGTGACCACGACGGCCGCGGTCTTCCAGCGGTGCTTCTGCGTCGCCATGACGGCCAGGGAGCCCAGCAGGGAGCCGATGGCCAGGCAGGTGGCCAGCAGCGACCAGGCGCCGGTGCCACCGAGCGACCGGACGGCGAGCACGGGGCCGGCGACGGCGGTCAGGCCGATGCCGAGGGAGACCACGAACCACAGGGCCATGCCGAAGGAGAACCACGGGTAGCGGGCCATGACCGCGAACCCGGCGCGGAACCGGGTGTCCGTCTCGGCTTCGGGGGTGGCGGTGGGATGCGCGGCCGGTGCCGCCCGGCGGCGCAGCGGGGTGTGCAGGCGGGTGAGGCGGGCCAGGCAGACGAGGTTGACAGCGAAGGACGCCACATCGAGCCAGAGGATCCAGGAGAATCCGGCCGCGGTCATGAGCACCCCGGCGAGGACCGGGCCCAGCAGGAAGCTCACGTCGGCCACCAGGGAGAGCAGTCCGTTCGCCCGCTGGAGCCGGTCGCCCGGGACGAGCTCGGGGGTGAGACCGATCTGCGCGGGGTTGTACAGGGCGGTACCCGCACCGTACAGGGCCGCCGAGAGGCACAGGTGCCAGCTGTGCAACGGCAGTGGGCTGATCGCGACGACGGCGAGTGCGCCCTGGGCGAGCAGGCGGAGCACGTCGGCGCCGATCATCACGTTCACCCGGTTGTGGCGGTCCGCGAGCCGTCCGCCCGTGGCGACCAGGAGGAAGCGGGCCGCCCACAGGGACAGCAGGACCCAGGTGAGGGCGGCGGCCGAGTGCGAGATCCGGTAGGCGGCGAGGGCGAACGCGACGGGGACGGGGGCGTCGCCGAGCTTGGAGACGACGTGGCCTGTGAAGAACGTGGCGAAGCGGCGCTCGCGGAGCATCGCGGCCTGGTCCTTGAGCGTGGCGGTGAGCACAGGCGGGTCATCCTTCGCAGATCAGGAAGTCGTTGCGGGCGCCGAAGGCGACCAGCGCGCGCAGGTCGGCGGCAGGCAGGTCGCTGCGGACGGTCAGTTCACCGAAGGTCAGGGCGCCGCCGCGGGCGAGCAGGCGGACCGCGGGGCCGAGGCGGTGGTCCAGGCGAATGCGTCGGCCCATGGTGGTGACGGTCAGGTGGTCCTGGTCGGTGGTGATGTGCGGGGGGAAGCGGCCGGCCCAGCGGATGCGGGTGGTGGGCCGGACCTCGCCGGTGAGCGCGCTGGGCAGGGAGGCGCCGGCACGGCGGTCGGGGCGCATGGCCAGGCGGGCGGCCAGCCACTCGCGGCCGGGGTCGGGGGCCGGCCGGCCGGCGAGTGCGTGCGCGGCGCGCGTCTCCTCGAGGACGTCGGCGAACGGCTCGTACCCGACGGTGAGGTGAACGGTGAGGCCGCCGGTTCCGCTGACGCGGTGGGCCGTGTCGCGGGGCACGGACAGGCACATGCCGGGGACGAGGACACGGTCGAGGCTGTCGTCGGCGAGGTCGCGGGAGCGGGCCCCGACCCGGGAGTCCACCTGCCAGCGCTTGCTCCCGAGCAGTTGCAGGACGAGCGCGTCGTGGTCGTCGCTGTGCACGTCGAAGGCGCTGTTGTCGCCGGCGGTGACGTAGCAGTTGATCCAGGCGCGGGCGTGCAGCAGGTACTCCAGGGCCTCGCAGAGCAGCATGACGCGTTCGTCGAGGGCTTCGAGGTGGCTGACGACGAGGGTGGCGCCGCGTTCGACGGCGCTGTGCAGGTAGGTGGGGACGAGGGCGGTGTGCAGGACTTCGCCGTCGCCGACGCGGGAGCGCAGCCACCGGCTGCGGTCGATCTGCCGGCCGGACTCGACGAGACGGAAGTTGGTGGCGAGCGCCCCGGGCCGGGCGAGCGCGGACCAGACTCCGGCGAGGAGGGCTTCTCGGTCGGCGTGGCCGGCGCTCTCCTCGTCGTCCGAGGCGGGCTCGTACAGGCGGACTCCGGTGTCCGGTGGCCGCTGCTCGCCGAGGCCGTCGAGGAGGGCCCGGGCGTGGGTGAAGGCGTCGTAGGCGGTCATGCGGCGGTCACCGCTCCCGTGGTGTGCAGGGCGTGGGCCAGTTCGGTGCGGCTGTCGGCCGGGAGGGTGGCGGGCAGTGAGGCGGCCAGTTCGTCGAGGGTGAAGGGGGCGGTGGAGGCGGTCGCCTTCTCCAGGGCGGTGAAGTCTGTCCGGTGGGGGACGGTGAGGGTGCGGCCGCGGGTGACGAGGACGGTGCCGTCGGGGTGGGCGGCGACGGCGCCGGGTCGGGACCAGCGCAGGAGGGCGTCGGGGGCGGGTGCGGCGGCGGGCAGGGCGGCCCGGTGGGGCGGGCTCAGGTAGCCGTTGGTGCGCAGGCGGAGCTGGGCGAGGTCCAGCTGGTCGGTGACGCGTTCGGCGAGGGCTGTGTTGTCGTGCAGCAGGGCGCGGGCGCGGTCGGTGACGTGGTGGGCGGGCGGGTAGGGCGCGAGGGGTTCGGCCGGCCGCGCGGCGCGCCACAGCGCTTCGGTGATCAGGGAGCGGGTGCGCACCGGGTAGAGGGTGAGGCCGAGGAACGTGGACGGGCCGAGGTTGCGGAAGACGTGGTAGGTGTCCTGCGGGATCAGCAGGAAATCACCGGGTCGCAGCAGGTGGCGCTCGGCGGAGCCGAGGTGCTCCTCGATGTCGAAGGTGATCCGGCCGAAGGACGGGCTCGGGGTGATGCCGGAGGCGTCGAAGGGGTGGTCGTGCCACACCCAGACCTCTTTGGGGGAGGGGCCGAGGTGGAAGATGAGGGAGGGCTCGCCGTCCTTGTGGATGCCGAACGGTGTCCATCCGGAGTGGGCGACGAAGGTGTACACGTCGGTGCCGGAGGGCAGTTCGTGCTGCCGGTCGGCGACGAGTCCCTCGACGATCCGGGCGACCTCGGTGCCCAGGGAGAGGTTCCAGGAGGCGATGTCGTTGACGGCCACGCAGGCCTCGTCGCTGTCCGCGGTGCGGGCCAGCCAGGCGGTGGCGCTCTCGTCGTCGGCGGGCGGTGTGGTGATGAAGCGCTGGGTGAGCCGGTAGTCGAAGGCGCCGGGGCGGAAGGCGCGCAGGCGCAGGTCTCCGGGGGCCCGGCGGGTCGCTGTCCGCAGGCCGTCGTCGATCAGCCGGCTCAGGTGCCGGGGGTCGGTGACCAGGCCGGGCAGGAAGACGGTGCGGGTGAAGTCGGGGGCGTGGGCCGCCGCGAACGCCTTCCAGGTCGTGACGTCGATGCTCATCAGCTCACCACTCGCTCGGGGTAGACGGCCGACGCGGCCGGTTGTCCGGGTGGACGACCGGCCGCGTGACGGTGCGGACCTTCAGTGGCCGACGTCCTGACGCGGGCCGAACTCGGCCTCGAAGTCGTGGTTGTCGTCCTCGAGGATCTCCATGACGAGGTTCTGCTCGTTGTCCATGACTGTTTTCCTTTCCGATTGACAGTGCCGGTGATGGTGTGACTCTTTTCCGCCGGGGGATTTACGGAAATTCGAGCCGTGGTGCACGCATCCCGGAAGGGATGCGACCAGGAGAGCTTTACTGCTGGAATCGAGCGGCCCGTCCAGCGGTTAGTTCCATGCTTTCCGGTCCGTTCTGGAAACGACTCTGACATGCCCTCAAGGGGGCTGTCAGCATTTTCCGGCGGCACAGAAAGGCCCTGGCACGGTTGTGTCACACCAGGCCCCTTCGCGCGGCGTGCAGGCCCAACTGGAAACGGCTGCGGGCTCCGAACCGGTCGGAGAGGCTGGAAATCATCCGGCGTTCGCTGCGCAGCGAGATGCCGAGCCTGCGGGCCGCCGCCTCGTCGGTCAGTCCTTCTGCGAGGAAGTCCAGGAGGGCTCGTTCCCGCGGCGAGCACGCCTCCCGAGTGCGGTCGGTGCCGTCGTCGGGGCCGATGCAGTCGGGCGCTGCCGCCGTGTCCCACAGATGGGTGAACAGGACGCGCAGTCCGGCGAGGACGCCCGGCTCGTCCAGCAGGACGGCTCCGCCGACGGGATCGTCGGGGTCCAGGGGCAGGGTTGCGCTCGCACCGTCGACGAGCCGGAGGTGCAGCGGCAGCGTGGGCAAGGTGCGGACCTCGGCCCCGGCCCGGGTGAGCAGGAGCACGGTGTCGCGGTGCCGCGCCGAGCCGGTGGTGGTGTCCTGGTGGAGGATGCGAACGCGGACGCCCCGGTCCAGCAGGTCGAGAAGGAGGGGGACGTCGAGTTCCCAGGGGCTGTCGTCGGCGGCGGTGGTGGGGGCGATCGCGAGGAGTTCCCCGCAGGTCCGGGCGGTCTGGTCGGCCTGCAGACGGCGGACGGCCTCGGTGCCGGTGAAGCGCTCCACGCCGGCTCCGTCGGTGCGGCCGTACGCCGTGTAGTCGGCCAGCAGGTCGGCGACCGCGGCCCGGCCGGCCTCGATCTCCATCTGGGTGCGGGCGAGTTCGTTCTGACGGCGTTCCAGGAGCGCGCCGAGTCCGGCGCGGGGCGGCACGAGCAGCGGAGCGCCCGGGATGTCCTCGGTCGCGGCGGCCCGGCGCAGCAGCGCGAGGTCGGCGAGCGTGTCCAGGGCCCGGGTGACGGCGGTCCGGTCCTCGCCCAGTTCTTCGGCCAGCCGATCCACACCCCAGGCGGGGTGGTCCAGCATCAGCCGGTAGACGGCCTCAGTACCGCAGTCCAGTCCGAGTACGCGCAGCATCAGTTTCCCCCCGCTTCGTGTGGGTGCCGGGCACATGCGTGCCACGGCATGTTCATGGCCCAGCCGGGGCTGGGACGGGCCCGGCGGCGTACGGCACACTCGGGTGGGTGCACCTCGTCGAGTTCGCCTTCACCAAGCCGCACGACGCGCCGGAGCTGTCCGGCGACGTCGTCCTGGCCGCGCTGTGGTCGGTGTGCGATCCGGACGACGGCATGGAGCACATCCGGCTGCACACGAGCCGTGCCGGTGCCCGGGGAGCCGCGTTCCTGCTGGCGCCCGACGAGCCGAGCGCGGTGCGGCAGTGCCGGGCGGTGTGTCGGCGGGCGCTGGCGGTGACGGCCGCTCTGAGCGCGTGGCAACTGACGTGTCCCGCCGAGGCGTGAGTCCGGGCGGTCGGACGTGCCCCTACCGGCACGGTCATCTGCCCAAGTCTCGGTGTGCCGCCAGGTGTCGCTTGCCACGTGCCCATTCTTGGACTAGCGGACGGCGGGACGCTTCTCTCTGAGTGCGCAGCTGGGGCCACGCACCGGCCGTGCCACGAGCAGTCCGCATTCTGGGAGTTGGCCGGGCCGGGCCCGGGTTCCGACGATGAGGGCCCCGTCGGTACCGCGGCAGACAAGGACACGCATCGTGCCCCACATCCAGCTCACGAACGACCTTCCCGGCATCAGCGGGCTGTTCGCCCAGCGGCCGGACACCGCGGGCGTGCTGTCGCAGCTCGCCGAGACCCTGCTGCGCAGCGGCTCCTCGCCGCTGAGCCGGGGCGAACGCGAACTGATCGCCGCCTACGTGTCCCACCTGAACTGCACTGATTTCTGCGCCGGTTCGCACAGCGCGTTCGCGGCTGCGCAGCTCGACGGCGGCGCCGAACTGGTCGCCTCGGTCCTCGCCGACGCCGACACGGCGCCGATCCCGCCGCTGCTGCGGTCCCTTCTGAGGGTGGCCGCCGAGGTACAGGCGAAGGCGGCCCCGGTGTCCGACAAGGCGATCGCGGCCGCCCGCGCCGAGGGCGCCACCGACACCCACATCCACGACACGGTCCTGATCGCGGCCGCGTTCGCGATGTTCAACCGGTACGTCAACGGCCTGGCCACCGAGGTCCCGGCGGATCCGGCGTTCTACGACGTGGCGGCCGAGCTGATCGTCAACCACGGCTACGGCGCCGCGCACTGACACCGTGCCGGTGCGGTTCTCGAGGAGGATGGCATGACGTGGTCCATCGCGGACGTTCCGGACCTGAGCGGCCGTACCGCTCTGGTCACCGGCGCCTCAGGGGGCATCGGCCGGGAGACGGCCCGGGTGCTCGCCGCCTACGGGGCGCATGTCGTCCTCGCCTGCCGCAGCGCGGAGCGTGGGCGGGCTGTGGCCGAGTGGGCCGGTGGCAGCACCGAGGTGCTGGAACTGGACCTGGCGTCGCTGGACTCGGTGCGCCGGGCGGCGGCGCGCGTGCGTGACCGGCACCGGCGCCTGGACCTGCTGGTGAACAACGCCGGAGTGATGTTCCCGTCGTACCGGCGCACGGCGGACGGCTTCGAAGCCCATTTCGGAGTCAATCACCTCGGTCACTTCGCGCTGACGGGGCTGCTGCTCGACCTGATGACAGGGGTCCCGGGCTCGCGGGTCGTCACGGTCGGGAGCCTCGCCCACCGGGCGGGCTTCGGCCGTCTCGACGCGGACCGTGCCAGGTCCGGGGCCGGGCGGCGGTCGGTGACGGCGTACGGGCGCTCCAAGCTCGCGAACCTGCTGTTCGCCCGGGAGCTGCGGCGCCGCCTGACCGTGGCCGGCGCCGCCACCCTGTCGCTCGCCGCTCATCCTGGTCTGTCGCCGACCGCGCTGTGGCACGGCGACCCTCCCGCCCTGCTGCGGCCCGTGGTGGCGGCGGGGATGCGCTGGCTGGCCCAGCCACCGGAGGCGGCGGCGCTGCCGTCGCTGCGGGCGGCGACGGATCCTCGGGTGCCAGACGGTTGTCTGGGGCCCGCCCAGCGGTTCGGGTGCCGTGGGGCGCCCGTGCCCGCGCGGTCCAGCCGCGCGGCGCGCGACACGGAGGTGCAGGCCAGGCTGTGGGAGCTGTCAGAAGAACTGACCGGGGTGCGGTACGCCTTCGCGTCCGCCCCCGCACCGGGGGAGCCGGCCGTGGGCGTGTGCCCGGTCACGGGAGCCCGGGGCTGATCGCCGTGGCGGCCGGGGAGAGTATCGCGGCCGGTGTGGGCGTGGGCATCGCCGGGCCGGGCCGGTTCCGGCCGGTGGCGGCCTGGGCCTGGATGTGGCGGGACTTCGACGACGTGCTGCCGGACACCTGTCCGGTGCCGAAGGAAGCGGCGCTGCCGGATCCGGACATGGGCGTGACACTGCCGCACGCCGGCGCGGGCGCGGCGGAGGGCGGCGGGTCGCGGCCGGCACCGGGCTGGTTCCCCTGGCCCGGGTCGCTGCGAGCGACGAGCGGGGACGAGGGGGGGCCGTTGCCCTGACGGCGAGTCGGTGGTCCCGCTGACGGCCGGGGCCGGTGGAGGACCCTGCGGCACCCGCCGGCGGCGGCTCACGGCCGTGAAGGCCGGCGACTGCTCGGCCGCATCCCGAACGGCGGAACTCGGTGGGCCGTGGGGCGGCGCCGATGGGTGCCGACTTCACGAAGTGTGCCCGTGGTTCTTCTTCTCCCGTGCTCGATACCCGTTTCGCCCTGTGATGTCCGTGCGCGCGGACCTAGCGTGGCGCTCGATCCCACCCCCCCTCGAAAGGCGATCTGTCATGGCCCAGACAGTGCATCGGCCTGGCTCCTCCCCGTCCCGCGAGCGGCCGCCCGCGGACACCCGCCCCGCGACGTCGTCGTTCTTCTTCAACGGCCACGCGCCGCGCCGCCGTGCCCTGGTCGCCGTGGTCGGCGCGCTGTTCGGCTTCGCCCTGACGGTGGTGTGGTCCGCGCAGTTCGTGGACCAGACCATCGGCGACCACGTCGCGGACACCCTGCTCGGCCATGCCGCCAAGGGCACACCGATCGCGGGCGTCCTGGCCGGTCTGGCGTTCGCGCTGGCCACCGGAGTCGCGGGGACGTTCACCGCGTGCAATGTGGCGGTCTTCAGCGCGTTGGCACCGCTGACGGGCGGTCCTTCCACCTCACGGCGGGACCGGATGGCCGCCGCGCTGCGTCCGCTGAGCCGGCTGGTCCTCGGCGCGGTCGTCGTGTCCGCCGTCTACGGGGCGGTGGTGGCCTTCGCCGGCACGGGCATGCCGCAGTTCGACGAGAGCCAGGGGGGAGCCGGGTTCTCCGGGCGCCTGGTGCAGGCGATGGTGGTGTTCGGGCTGATCGGCCTGCTGATGACCTACCTCGGCCTGACGGCGCTGGGCGTGGTGCGTGACCCGCTGGCGGGGCTGTCCCGGCGCTTTCCGGGTGCGCCGATGCTGCTCATGGGCGGGCTGATCGGCGCCTTCCTCATCGGGCGCCCCTACCCGCTGTTCCGCCAGTTGTTCCACGACGCCGCCGAGCGTCACAACCCGCTGTACGGCGCTGTCGCCTTCGGTCTGCAGTCCCTCGGCAACATCGTCGTCATGTCGGTGCTGTTCTTGCTGGTGACCGCTTCGTTCGGGGACCGGCTGCATCAGTGGACGGCGCGGCGCCCGAGCGGCGCGTCGGCGCTGATGGCGGCTGGCTTCCTGGCGGCGGGCGTGTTCCTGGTCCTGTACTGGGACGTGCGGATCCTGGCCGTCCGTGACCTGATCTGGTACCCGATGGCTCCTTGGGCGCGGTAAAGCACGCAGAGAGCCTTGAGCGTCCTCGGCCGGAGAGCCTCCTGCGGCCGAGGACGTGTACGTGCTCGCGGGGCCGGACGGACGCCGGCGACGGGCCGCGGGGACAGACCGGCGCGGAACCGGCGGTGATCGTGCCACACGGGTGGTTCTTTTCGTACGGCTAGT
>NZ_KQ948886.1 GCF_001514215.1 Streptomyces bungoensis | reverse complement strand
CCCGCTCCACCAGGTCGAGCGCGCTCTCCCACGGGAACTCGGGCCGTGTGCCGTCCGCCAGGGGCGTGCCGGAGTACGGGGCGCCGATCCGGACGCCCATACCGCGCAGCCGGGTCAGGCTGTCCTGGTAGGCGGGGTGGGCGGCGAGCGCGTCGGCCACGCAGGGCAGCACGGCGACGGGGACGCCCAGCCCGGCGGCCTCGCACAGGGTGCCGAGGGCGAGGGTGTCGGCGATGCCGGCCGCCCACTTGTTGACGGTGTTGAAGGTCGCGGGCGCGACGACGACGGCGTCCGGCGGCGGGAACGGGCGGGGGTCGGCCGGGGACCGCCAGGCGGACCGGGTCCGGCGGCCGGTCTGCGCCTCGACGGCGGCGACGTCGAAGAAGCCGTTCATGGCGACCGGCGTGGCGATCACCCCCACCTCCCAGTCCCGCTCCTGGGCGGCGGTGATCAGCTTGCTGACTCCGGCGGCGATCCCGGCCGCGCAGACGACGACGTAGAGGAAGGGTTTCCCGGCGTGTTCGGTCATCCGGGCACCCTACTGACGCCGCCGCGGCGGCCGGGCGCCGGTCTCAGCCCTCCGTCACCGTGATCGCGCCCACCGGGCAGGCGCGGGCCGCCTCCCGGACCATCGGGTCCCCCGCGCCGTCCTCGCGGCCGGGGAGCAGCGTGCTGTAGCCGTCGTCGTCCTGGGTGAACACGCCGGGCGCGGCCAGCGCGCACTGGCCCGCGCCGATGCAGACGTCCTTGTCGATGTCGATGTGCATGGCCAGAGCCTCTTACCAGGTCACGGGGAGTTCCAGCATCCCCTGGATCGTGTCGCCGGGTTTGAACGGGATCTCCTGCGCGGGCGCGGCCAGCCGCAGGCCGGGCAGCCGGCGCAGGAGGGTGCCGAGGGCGATCTCCAGTTCGGCGCGTGCCAGGTTCTGCCCCAGGCACTGGTGGATGCCGAAGCCGAAGGCGATGTGGTGGCGGGACGGGCGGTGCAGGTCCAGGGTGTCGGGGTCGTCGTACCGGGCGGCGTCCCGGTTGATGACCGAGGTCGCGAAGACGACGCCCTCGCCGGCCCGGATGGTGACGCCGTCGATCTCGATGTCCTCCAGGGCGAGCCGCAGCAGCCCGTCCGCGATCGACAGCATCCGCATGAGCTCCTCGACGGCGGCCGGCAACAGCGCCGGGTCGGCGCGCAGCTCGGCCAGCCGGTCGGGGTACTGCAGCAGCGTGTAGGTGCCGAGGGAGATCATGTTGGCGGTCGTCTCGTGGCCGGCGACGAGCAGGATGACGGCCAGGGAGACCAGTTCGGCGCGGTCCAGCGCGCCCTCGCGCAGCTGCTGGTGGACCAGGTCGTCCAGGACGCCGTCGCCCGGCTCCGCCTGCCGTGCCTTGTCGTCGATCAGCCCGCCGAGGTACTCCTCCAGCCGCTCGCGCGCCTGCTGGGTGTCGGCGGCCGTGGGGCCGCGCAGCAGCCGGCGGGACTGCTCCTCGAAGAACTCGTGGTCGGCGTACGGCACGCCGAGCAGACCGCAGATCACCATGGACGGCACGGGCAGCGCGAAGGCGGAGACCAGCTCGGCGGGCGGGCCCTTCTCGATCATCGCGTCCAGCAGGCCGTCGACGATCCGCTGGATGGTGGGCCGCAGCCGGGCGGCGCGCTGCAGCGTGAACGACGGGATCATCATCCGGCGCTGGGTGCGGTGCTCGGGGTCGTCGACGCCGAGCAGCGCCACCCGGCGGTCGCGGACGTTCGCGAAGCGGGCCGTGGGCGTCGGGAAGCCGGGGCGGCGGCGATCGGTCGACAGGCGGGGGTCGGACAGCAGCGCGCGGGCGGTGGCGTAGCCGGTGACCGCCCACACCTCGCGGCCGTCGTAGAGCGAGACGCGGGACAGCGCCGGTGCGTGGCGCAGCGGGTCGTATCCGGTGGGCGGGTGGAAGGGGCAGGTGCGGTCCTGGGGGAAGGCGACGGCTTCGGCCGCAGTCACCGGGCCGTGGGGGTCCGTCAGTTCCGTCATGGAAAGACCTCGCAGACGAAGGGGGGTACGTCGTGCCGATCTTCATTAGATGCCCGAGGCACCTATGCCCTGACCTCCAGTATCGGCCAGATCGGCGCCCGGCGCGATCTGGCCGAAGGGCGGGGGTGCCGGGGGCGGGATCACGCCGAAATCCGGTTGCCCCGGCCGGGGCCGCGGCCCCAGGATCGGCCCATGTCGCTCACCGATGCCCTGCTGCCGCCGACCACCGCCGCCGTCCGTCCGGTGCGGGGTCAGCAGCAGCCCGGCCGTCCCCGGAGGCCCGGCTCCCCGCGCCCGTGACGGCCGCGCTCGTCGCGGGCCTGCTGGCCGGCTACGGCATCGCCGTGCCGGTCGGCGCGGTCGGGACCTACCTGGTCTCCCTCACCGCCCGCACCTCGCTGCGCACCGGCTCCTGTGCCGCGCTCGGCGTCGCCACCGCCGACGGGCTCTACGCGCTGCTCGCCACCGCGGGCGGCTCCGCCCTGGCGGCGGCGCTGCGCCCGGTGCTGACCCCGCTGCGCTGGGCCTCGGCCCTGGTCCTCGTCGCGCTCGCGGTGCGGGGGGCCTTCCTCGCCCTGCGCCAGTACCGCGCCCACGGGCTCACCACCCGCCCCGAGCGGCCGGTTCCCGGCGCCGGACGCGCCTATCTCGGCCTTCTCGGGATCACGCTGCTCAACCCGGTCACGGTGATCTACTTCGCCGCCCTGGTGCTCGGCTCCAGCACCGCCGGGGCCGCGTCGGCGGCGGCGCAGGCGGCGTTCGTCGCGGCGGCCTTCGCGGCCTCCGCGAGCTGGCAGTTGCTGCTCGCGGGCGGCGGCGCGCTGCTCGGCCGGGCCCTCACCGGGGAGCGGGGCCGCCTGCTGACGGCACTGCTGTCCAGCGGCGTGATCCTGGCGCTGGCCGTGCGGATGACGCTGTCACCCGGGTGAGGCGGCGCGCCGCCCGTCGGGGGGACGCGGCGCGCGGTACGGATGATCCGGGCGGCCACCGGTGTTGTACCGGCCGCGACATCAGCCGTTGGACCGACGAAGGAGACGACAGGCCATGCCACTTGAGGGCGAGTACGAGCCCAGCCCGGAGCAGTGGGTGCGCGAGCAGGTCGAGCTGTACGAGAGTTCCGGCGGGACGCGGGGCACCACGCTGCGCGACACCGGGCTGCCGGTCATCGTCCTGACCACCCTGGGCGCCAAGAGCGGGAAGATCCGCAAGACGCCGCTGATGCGGGTGGAGCACGCGGGACGGTACGCCCTGGTCGCCTCGCAGGGCGGTGCGCCGAAGCATCCCGTCTGGTACTTCAACGTCAAGGCCCATCCGCAGGTGGAGCTGCAGGACGGGGCCGAGAAGCGGGACATGAAGGCCCGTGAGGTCACCGGCCGGGAGAAGGCCGAGTGGTGGGAGCGGGCCGTGGCGGCCTTCCCGCCCTACGCGGAGTACCAGAAGAAGACCTCCCGGGAGATCCCGGTGTTCGTCCTGGAGCCCCTGCAGGAGGGGTGATCCGGACGGGCCGGGATCCCTTTCCGGAAAAATCCGCGCCGTGACGCATGAACCCGCCGGCCGGCGGGCACTGGTGCGTCAGGCCCCGCCGCGCTCCCCCGTCGCGGCGGGGCTTTCGCGTGCCTCGCCCGCGGGCCGGTCGGTCACGTCGAGGAAGATCTGGTCGGTCTCGGGGAACATGCGCGCGATGGACCGCTTGATGCGGACGGCGACCTCCTCGACCTGCTCGCTGTCGAGGCCCGGCACCAGGTCGATGCGGGCGGCCACCATCGTGGAGTGCAGGCCCATCTTCATCGTGAACAGCGCCACCACGCAGTCGATCTCGGGCTGCGCGTGCAGCAGTTCCTGGATCCGGGCGCTCACCTCGGGGTCGGCGGCCTCGCCGATGAGCTGGTCGCGGGCGTCGCGGCCGAGCCGGTAGGCGACGTAGACCAGCAGCACGCCGATCGCGAGCGAGGCCGACGCCTCCCAGACGACCTGTCCGGTCACCATGTGCAGGGCCATGCCGATCAGGGCGAGGGTCACGCCGAGCACCGCGGTGCCGTCCTCGGCGACCACCGTGCGCAGCGCCGGGTCCTTCAGCGCGCCCAGACCGCCGCCCTGCCGGCGCACCTGGTGCAGCGCCCGCAGCAGCGAGGCGCCCTCGGCGAGCAGGGACACGCCCAGCACGATCAGGCCCGCGACATAGCCGCTGAACTTCTCCTCGGTGCCGCTGCGCAGGGCCTCCACGCCCTGGTAGAAGGAGAAGCAGCCGCCCATCACGAAGATGCCGACGGCCGCGAGGAGGGACCAGAAGAACCGTTCCTTGCCGTAGCCGAAGGGGTGCTGCCGGTCGGCGGGGCGGCTGCTGCGGCGCAGCGCGGCCAGCAGGAAGACCTCGTTGAGGCTGTCGGCGACCGAGTGGGCGGCCTCCGACAGCAGCGCGGGCGAGCCCGCGAGCACCCCGCCGACGGCCTTCGCGACGGCGATCACCAGGTTCGCGGCCAGTGCCACGAGCACGGTGATCTTCGTGTGCCGGTCGTTGCCCTTCTCTGCCTGCTTCCCCTCGTTCGGGGCGGACCCCGGTGCCGGTTCGGTGGACCGTCCCTCCGCCGGCGTCGGGGCGGGCGCGTCGGCCCTGGTGGTCGTGTCCTCGGCTGTCTGTCGCTGTGTCCCGCTCACTCCGTGCCGACTGCCCCCGGCCGGGCGGATCACACGGTGCCGGCGGCGCAAAAAGGGGAACGCGTCCGTCCGGAGCACCCGGTGGGACAGGAGAAGACATGAGCGGCGAAGACAACCGCGCGTACGGCCACAAGACGTTCAGCCGGTCCCGGAGCCACTTCCGGGACCGGATCACCGCGGACGGGCGGGACGGCTGGCCGGTGGAGGCGGGACGCTACCGGCTGGTGGTCTCCCGGGCCTGTCCGTGGGCGAGCCGGGCGGTGATCTCCCGGCGGCTGCTGGGCCTGGAGGAGGCGCTGCCGATGGCGGTCGCCGATCCGATCCAGGACGACCGCAGCTGGCGGTTCACGCTGGATCCCGGCGGCCGGGATCCGGTGCTCGGCATCCGGTACCTCGCCGAGGCCTACGAGCGGCGGGAGACGGACCACCCCGGCGGGGTGAGCGTGCCCGCGGTCGTGGACGTGCCGAGCGGACGTCTCGTCACCAACGACTACCAGCAGCTCACCCTGGACCTGGCCACCCAGTGGACGGCCCTGCACCGCGAGGGGGCGCCGGACCTGTACCCGGACGGGCGGCGCGACGAGATCGACGAGGTGATGGCGGAGGTCTACGAGGACCTGAACAACGGCGTGTACCGGGCCGGCTTCGCCACCCACCAGGCGGAGTACGAGAAGGCCTGCACGGCGGTCTTCCGGCGGCTGGAACTGCTGGCCGAGCGGCTCGCCGGGCAGCGCTACCTGGTCGGCGACACCCTCACCGAGGCGGACATCCGGCTGTTCACCACGCTGGTCCGGTTCGACGCGGTCTATCACGGCCACTTCAAGTGCAACCGGTGGAAGCTGGCGGAGGACCCGGTGCTGTGGGCGTACGCCCGGGACCTGTTCCAGACGCCCGGGTTCGGCGACACGGTCGACTTCGACCACATCAAGCGGCACTACTACCGGGTCCACACCGGCATCAACCCCACGGGCATCGTGCCCCTCGGCCCCGATCCGGGCGGCTGGCTCGCGCCGCACCACCGCGAGGAGCTCGGCGGCCACCCGTTCGGGGACGGCACCGCGCCCGGTCCGGTGCCCCCGGGCGAACGGGTGGCACCCGAAGGACGCCCCGCATGAGGGCCGCCTGACGAGGAACAAGTCACCCATGGCGAAGAACAAGTCGAAGAAGAAGCTCCCGCTCGTCTACCAGCCGGTCGGTTTCGTGCTCAGCTGGGCGGGCGGCGCACTGGCGGGGATGGCCTTCCGCCAGGCGTGGAAGGCCATCCGGCACGAGGACGACGCTCCCGACGCGCTGGACCCGGACCGCGGCTGGGGCGAGATCCTGCTCGCGGCGGCGGTCCAGGGTGCCATCTTCGCGGTGGTGCGCAGCGCCGTGGACCGTACGGGCGCGAAGGCCATCGCACGGTCCACGGGCCAGTGGCCGGCCACCGACAAGGGCGGCCGGGACTGAGCCCGTCGCTCAGCCCTGCTTCGGTGCCGTCGGAGGGACGAGGCGCAGGGTGAAGGAATGACCGGCGGGGTCGGAGTAGCCGCGCTCCTCGTACGGCCCCGCCGCGTCCCTCGTCTCGATCGGCCGGCCGCCGAGGCCGACGACGCGGCGCTCGGCGTCGTCCAGGTCCTCGACCAGGAACTCCAGATGGGCCTGGAGCGAGTTCTCGGGGCGGGGCCAGCTGGGCGGCGTGGCGTTGACGTCACGCCGGAAGCCGAGCCGCAGCCCGTCGGCGGCGCGTATCTCCACCAGGTTGGCGGAGGCGTCCGTCTGCTCTCCCTCCAGCAACTCCACGTAGAACGCGGCGAGTTTCTCGGGCTCCGCGCAGTCGAGCACCACGACGCCCGTTGTGACCAGTGGCATGTTTCCTCCCGGGGGATGTCCTCTCCTTGGCGGATATCCCCGTCCGCCGGATTCAGTCGGCGACCAGCCACGCACCGTCGCGCATCAACTCCCGTCCGTCCAGCTCGTCTTCCTCGCGCCAGGCCTGGACGCGGAGCGGGACGACGGTGAAGTAGAGGTAACGGGTGGCCAGTTGCCGCGGGTCGAAGCCGGTCTTGCCGGCGAAGACCTCGGCGTCCTCCTCGGGGAGGTCCTCGGGCGTCACGGCGCGGACGGCGCCCTCGATCATGACGACGTCCCGGGTCGGCCCGATGCCCAGCCGTGCGGTGCCGGTGGCCCGCAGGTTGCGGCCGGTGCGGCTCGCGGCGGGGGTGGCGATCAGCAGGGCCGATCCGTCCCAGACGAAGGAGAGCGGGACGAGGTGGGGGGTGCCGTCCTCGCCCGCGGTGGCGACCCAGGCGTCCACGTCGTGCTCCAGCCGGTGGAGGGTGTCCTTCTTGCGCTGCTCGGCGGTGCGGGCGGTCATGTCGTACGGCCTCCTCGGGATCGGCTCCACGGGTCTGACCCGCGAACGGCGTCCAGTGTGACCGGCGGGCTCCCGTCCGCGCACGGAGGTGATCGAGGTGTGTCCGCCGGTTCGACTTCTGGACAGGTGTCTGACTATTCTGAACACCTGTCCAAGAATGACGAGGGGGGTCCACTGATCATGGAACTCGTGGCGGAGGTGCTGGTCGGCCTGGTGGCCGCGCTGCACGCGTACATCCTGGTGCTGGAGATGTTCCTGTGGCAGAAGAAGCCGGGGCGGGGGCTGCACGGGTTCGGTCCGGAGCTGGCCCGGCAGACCGCGCCGATGGCCGCCAACCAGGGCCTCTACAACGGCTTTCTGGCGGCGGGCCTGGTGTGGGGGCTCGTCGCGGCTGACCCGACCGGGTTCGCGGCGCGGGTCTTCTTCCTGTGCTGCGTGGTGGTGGCGGGCGTGTTCGGCGCGGTCACGGCCAACCGGCGCATCCTGTTCGCCCAGGCGCTGCCGGGGGCGCTGGCCCTGGCGGCCGTCCTCGCCGCGCGATGAGCCGGGCGCCGCAGGCGGACCCGAGGGCCGCGCGCACCCGCGCCCGGTTGCGCGCGGCCCTGCTCGCGGAGTGCGCCGAACGCCCCCTGGAGGAGGTGGGCGTGGCCGCGCTGGTGCGCCGGGCGGGGGTCGCCCGCGCCACGTTCTACGGGCACTACGACGGCCTGGAGGCGCTGGCGGTCGACGCCTGCGCCGATGTCGTACGGCAGGCGGTGGACGCGCTGCACGCCTGGCGGGGCCGGCCCGACCCGGTGCACGCCCCGCCCGCGCTGCACGCGTTCTTCGCGGGCCTCGCCCCGCACTCGGCCCTGTACCGGTCGCTGCTGGCGCCGGGGGGCGGTGGTCCGCTCGGCCGGGTGCTGCACCGGGACCTGCGCGCCCGCAGCCTGGCCGAGCGGGAGCTGGCGGGCGCGGCGGACGCCCCGCTGGTCGCCTCGGCGGTGGCGGCGACCTTCGCGGGCGTCCTCGCCGACTGGCTGCACGGCTTGCTGGCGGCCTCCCCCGCCGAAGTGGCCGACCAGGTCTGGCAGTTGCTGGTCGCCCTGCACCGCAGCCGCTGAACGGCCGGTCGCAGCCGCCGTCGCGCTTCGCGGCGGCGGCAGCCGGTGTCGCGGGCACCGGCGGGTACGGCGCCCAGAACAGCCCGTCGCCCGTCCGGATCGCGGACCCCCTCACGACCCGCCGTCGACGCAGCGGTCAGTCGCAGCCCACCTCACGCCTCACCCCCGGCCACGCCTCCACCCCGCGGGCGGTGCGGACGTACGCCACCTCCCGGTCCGCGGTCAGCCACAGGTGACGGCCACGGCGGTGATAGCCGGTGTCCCGGGCATCAGCGGGCATGCGGACGTCACCGCCGTACGGCGCCCAGAACAGCCCGTCGCCCGCCCGGATCGCGGACCCCCTCACGACCCGCCGTCGACGCAGCGGTCAGTCGCAGCCCACCTCACGCCTCACCCCCGGCCACGCCTCCACCCCGCGGGCGGTGCGGACGTACGCCACCTCCCGGTCCGCGGTCAGCCACAGGTGACGGCCACGGCGGTGATAGCCGGTGTCCCGGGCATCAGCGGGCATGCGGACGTCACCGCGGTAGGGGGCCCGCAGGAGGCCGTCGCGTGCGAGTACGGCGTCGGGGTCGCGGACGTACTCGCGGCCGTCCAGGGTGAGGAAGTGGGCCGACTGCCAGCCGCAGTGCTCGGGGCCGGGCGAGCTGCTGAGCCTGCGGACCGGGACCCGGCCGCCGTCGGCGTCCTGCCAGACCTCCCAGCCCAGGGAGTCGGTGACGCGGGCGGGGAGTTCGGCCGGGTCGCACGCGGCGCTCGTCTCCGGGCCCCAGCCCGGCCGGTCCCTCTGGTCCCTGGCGACCACGACCGCCACCTTCGTCCGGCCGCCCACGTCGAAGGAGTACAGCACCCGGTCCGCCTCCTCGCGCTCGGCGCGGTAGCCGTGGTCGGGCTCCTCCGGCTCGAACATGTCGAAGTAGAGGTCCAGTCCCTCCTCCGGCGTGTCACCGCCGTCGGCCTCGCTCCAGCCGTCGGGTCCGGAGCCGTCGAAGATCTCCCCGTCGCACTCCAGGGCCCGGCCGGCGGCCCCGGAGGCCAGGCGCAGGGCGCGGGGACCGTCCTCGTCGAGGAACTTCACGGGCACGTGCAGCGGGCCGCCGTACGGGGAGGCCGGAGGCGTGCCCCGGACCACGAGGCCCGGTCTGACGCCGTCGTCGCACCCCGCCACCGCCACGGCCGCCACCGCGGTCACCGCCACGAGTCCCCTGCGCATGCCCCACCCCTGTCTCCCGGCCGTCGCCCTTGCGCTCCTGCGACGCCGCACCCGGGCGGAACGTTCAGCCGGACTTCTGGAACGTGCGCCGGTACGTCTGCGGGGAGACCCCGATCGACGCGTGCAGGTGCTGCCGCAGCGAGGCGCCGGTCGCGAAGCCGACCTCCGCGGCGATCCGGTCCACCGGCAGGTCGCTCGACTCCAGCAGGTGCCGGGCGCGGGCGACGCGCTGCTGGATCAGCCAGCGGCCGGGACTCAGGCCGACCTCGTCGTTGAACCGGCGGGCGAAGGTGCGCAGGCTCATGCGGGCGTGCTCGGCGAGGTCGGTGAGGGTGAGCGGGTCGGCGAGGTGCTCCAGGACCCACGCGCGGGTGGCGGCCGTACTCGCGGCGCCGCTCTCGGGGACCGGCTGCTCGATGTACTGCGCCTGCCCGCCCTCCCGGAACGGCGGGACGACGCAGCAGCGGGCGACGAAGTTGGCGAGGTCGCTGCCGTGGTCGCTGCGCACGATGTGCAGGCAGACGTCGACGCCGGCGGCGGCCCCGGCGGAGGTGAGGATCCGGCCGTCCTCGACGAACAGCACGTCGGGATCGAGCTCCACCTGCGGGAACCGGCGGCGGAACAGGTCGGCGACGTGCCAGTGCGTGGTCGCCCGGCGGCCGTCGAGGAGACCGGCCTCGGCCAGCACGAAGGCGGCGGTGCAGATGGAGACGATCCGCGCGTCCGGGCGGATCCGGTCGAGGGCGGCGGCGACCTCGTCGGGCAGGACGGTGGGGATGCGGTCGGACGGCACCGAGGCGACGATCACGGTGTCGGCGGTCTCCAGGATCTCGGGCCCGTAGTCCACGGTGACGCCGAAGTCCGCGTTGGTGCGCACCGGCCGGCCGTCGACGGTGCAGGTCAGCACCTCGTAGCGGCCACCGGCCGCGCCGAGGATCCGGCTGGGGATGCCCAGTTCGAAGGGGTAGACGCCGTCGAGCGCCAGAACGGCCACGCGCTCCGGGGTCACTGTGCCACGCATGGCACGATCCTATCGGAGGATGACCTTCATGCCATTTCCCGGACGAGCGGACCCCGGCAGGCTGGGTGACCATGAACGATGTGAACACGATGCGCGCCATCAGCCAGGACGTCCTCGGCGGACCCGAGGTCCTGAAGGAAGTGACGGTGGAGCGGCCCACGCCGCGCCCCAACGAGGTACTGGTCCGGGTGCGGGCCGCCGGGGTCAACCCGACCGACTGGAAGCACCGGGCGACCGGCGGATTCCTCGGCGAACCCCCGTTCGTGCTCGGCTGGGACGTCTCCGGCGAGGTCGCCGCGACCGGCATCGGCGTGGCCGCGTTCCGGCCCGGCGACGAGGTCTTCGGCATGCTCCCCTACCCCTTCGGCCACGGCTCGCACGCCGAGTACGTCATCGCCCCGGTCCGCGCCCTGACGCACAAGCCGGCCGCGATCGACCACGTCCAGGCGGGCGCCCTGCCCCTGGTGTCGCTGACGGCGTGGCAGGCGCTGACCGAGCACGCCGGTCTGCGGTCCGGGCAGCGCGTGCTGATCCACGCGGCGGCCGGCGGCGTGGGGCACGTGGCGGTGCAGATCGCCAAGGCGCTCGACGCCTACGTGATCGGTACGGCGAGCGCGGGCAAGCACGACTTCCTGCGGGAGATCGGCGTGGACGAGGCGGTCGACTACCGGTCCACGGACTTCACGCAGGCGGTGCGGGACGTCGACGTCGTCCTCGACACCCTGGGCGGCGAGACGTCCGTGCGGTCGCTGGAGGTGCTGCGCCCGGGCGGGATCGTGGTGTCGATCCTGCCGGTCGGCGGCCAGGACTTCCTCGACGAGGCCGAGCGGCTCGGGGTGCGGGCGGTGCGGATGCTGGTGGACGCCGACCGGGCCGGGATGCGGGAGGTCGCCCGGATGGCGGAGGCGGGGCAGCTGAAGGCGACGATCGCGGGGACCTTCCCGCTGGCCGAGGCCGCCAAGGCGCACGAGCTGGGCGACACCGGCCGGACGACGGGGAAGCTGGTGCTGCTGGCGGACTAGCGCGTCACACGGCACCGCCCTGACACCGCACGCGCGCGTACCCGGGGAGCGACACGCGCGAAACTCGAAGACATATGTCAATCGAACATGCTCAAATTCCTTCTGTCGAGGGTAACTTGACGGTCAGGAAACGGTTTCCAGGGTGCGGGTGGGAGGTGGTGCCGTCGTGCGACCGGAGCCCCCGCCGCCCACCCGGCATCTGCGCGTGCGCGAGGAGCGCGGGCACGTCGTGCTGGAGTTCCGCGGGGAGATCGACATCGCGGCGGCGGCGGAGATCGCTCCCGCCCTGGACCGGGTCACCGGCCGGTCCGGCGTCCGGGTGGTCATCGACCTGCGGCCCGTCGAGTTCTTCGACTGCTCGGGGCTGCGCCTGCTGTACCGGGCCCGCAGCCGGGTGCTGGAGCGCGGCGGGCGGCTGCACCTGGTGTGCACCCACCCGCTGACCCTGCGCGTCTTCCGGGTCACCGGCCTGTCCCGGCTGCTGCCTCCCCACTCGACGCCGGCCGAGGCCCTGGAGCAGTCCGAGGCGGCCTCCGGCTCGCTGTGAGAGCGCTTGCGGGCCGCGTCCTCCCGGGCACCTAGCTGCCGCGGGGCTCCGCGAACAGGGCGCTGACCGATTCGCCGTTGTGGATGCGGCGCACGGCCTCGGCGAGAGCCGGGGCGATGGACAGCACGCGCAGCTTGTCGGTGCGCTCGCCGGCCGGGACCGGCACCGTGTTGGTGCAGACGATCTCCAGCACGTCGGGCTGTTCGCTCAGCCGGGTGAGCGCCCCGGCCGCGAACAGCCCGTGGGTGCAGGCCACCCGGACCGAGCGCGCCCCGCGCTCCCGCAGCCGGTCCAGGAGCTCCAGCACGGTGCTGCCCTTGGCGATCTCGTCGTCCAGGACGATCACGTCCCGGCCGCCGACGTCGCCGATGACGGCGTTGATCCGCACCCGGTCGTCCGGGAACCGCTGTTTGGCGCCGGCCGCCACCTCGGCGCCGATCAGCCGGGCGAAGGCGGCGGCCTCCTTGGCGTTGCCGAGGTCCGGGGAGACGACCGTGGTGCGCGTCAGGTCGTACTGCCGGAAGTGCGCGGCCAGTTCGCGCTGCGCGTGCAGGTGGTCGACCGGCACCGAGAAGAAGCCGTGCACCTGCGGCGCGTGCAGGGTCATGGCGAGGACCCGGCCGGCGCCGGCGGCGACCAGCAGGTCGGCGACCAGCCGCCCGCCGAGCGAGATGCGGGGCGCGTCCTTCTTGTCGGAGCGGGCGTAGGAGTAGTGCGGCATGACCACGGTGATCCGGGCGGCGGAGGCGCCGCGCGCCGCGTCGCACATCATCAGCAGCTCCACCAGGTGCTCCTGCACCGGCCGCACCAGCGGCTGGACGAGGAAGACGTCCCGTTCCCGGCAGTTGTCCCTGAGCTGCACCTCCAGACAGTCGTTGGCGAACCGGCTGACCCGGAGCGGGCTGAGCGGCACGCCGAGGTGGGCGCAGACCTCCCGGGCCAGTTCCGGGTGGGCGCTGCCGCTGAAGACGGCGATCTCTCGCACGATCCGCTCCTCGCTGAGTCGTCACGGACTGCGCCGGTCATGCTACTGGCGGTTTCCGCCCCGGCCGGTCCGGCGCGTGCGCCGGGGCTGTCATCCGGTCAACTGGCCCGTCTGACCATCCCCTTGAAGGGGAATGCGGTCAGCAGGAAGGAGGGCCGTCGAATGACGACTCCCGCAAGACGACTGCCCCGCATGCCCGGCTGGGCCAAGGTGGTGACCGCGTTCGTGCTGGTCCTGGTGGTGCTGTTCGCCGGTGTCCGGCTGGCCGTGCTCCCGGGCATCAAGGACTTCTTCGGTACCGAGTCGCACGACCGCTCCGGCCCCGCGCTGCTGAAGTCCATCCAGGACATGAGCCGTTACGACGCCGCGTCCGGCAACTTCCAGGTCGTCGTGGACCTGGAGAAGGACGCCAAGTACCTGCCCGACGCGATCCGCGGCACCCGCACCCTGTACGTCGGCGCGGGCACCGTCGAGGCCTACGTCGACCTCGGCCGGATCGGCGACAAGGACGTGACGGTGAACGGCGACCGCACGTCGGCCGCGATCCGGCTGCCGCACGCCCGGCTCGGCAGGCCCGCCCTCGACCCCGACCGCTCCTACGCCGTGTCCAAGCAGCGCGGCCTGCTCGACCGGATCGGCGACCTCTTCTCCGACAACCCCAACAGCGAGCAGGCGGTGCAGAAGCTCGCGGTCCGGCACATCGGCGACGCCGCCCGCGAGAGCGGACTGACGGCGCGGGCCGAGCGCAACACCACCGGCATGCTGGAGGGTCTGCTGCGCTCCCTGGGCTTCACCGACGTGCACGTGTCCTACGGTTCCTGATCAGCCGCCCAGCACGCCCGGCAGGGCGAGCGCCCCCAGCGCCGTCGCGCCGACCAGCAGCCAGGCCACGTAGTCCCCGACGTGCCCGGACTGCAGGCGGCGCAGCGGCGTGCCCCAGCCGGGCGCGGCCGTCTTGTCCGGGCGGGTCACGGCGAGCACGGCGAGGGCCGCGGCCAGCAGCGTGGAGGCCACGCCCAGCAGGACGCCGTGCGCGGTCCAGTGCACCGAGGCGTGCGCACCGCCGGAGCCCGCCTCGTTGACCGAGCGGGCCACCAGGTCCCCGAGGCCGGGTACGACCCCGACGGCGAAGGCGCCGGCCAGCAGCACGGCGGGCACCCATCGCATCGTGTCCGGGACGCGTCGCAGCCGTTCGCCGGTCTCGGGCCGCTCGCCGGAGCCGCCGGTCTCCCCCGCGGCGTCCCCGGGGCGCGGCCCGAGGCCGGGGAAGACGCGCGCGGTGACCCGCAGCACGGCGCCCGCGGTGACCGCCGAGACGGCCACGTAGACCACGGTGAGCGGGCCGCCGACCGCCTCCTCGGAGACCGACTTGCCGAGCGCGGTGCCGAACGGCGGCAGCCCGGCCAGGCCCAGCGCGCCGATCGCGGACATGACCCCGACTCCCCGCAGTTCGCGGGCCCTGCCGTGCAGGTCGTGCTCGTCGACGCTGCCGTACCGGTCGAGCAGGATGCCCGTGCAGGCGAACAGCGCGGCCTTCACCCCGGCGTGCCCGAGGACGTACAGCGCGGTCCCGTCGTCGCCTTCGGGCGTGAACACGCCGAGTGCGAGGAGGAACAGGCCGGTGTGCGCGACGGTGGAGCAGGCCGGCAGCCGCTTGATGTGCCGCTGGTACCAGCACATGACCGCGCCGGTCACCGCCGTGAGCGCGCCGAGGGTGACCAGGCAGCGCTCCAGGTCGGCGGCCGGGATGCCGCCGGGTCCGGAGAAGACGGTGCTGTAGACCCGCCAGACGCCGTAGGAGCCGAGTTCGACCATCACCCCGGACAGCAGCATGCACACCGGGGTGGGGGCGACGGCGTGCGCGTCCGGCAGCCAGAAGTGGAACGGGACGGCGGCGGCCTTCACCAGCAGCCCGGTCAGCACCAGCACGAAGGAGGCGAGGACGAGGGCGTCCGGCCCGCCGTGGTGCACGGCCGCCTCGTCCAGGCCCCGGCCGATCTTCGTCATCGCCGGCTCACCGGTGCGGGCGTACAGCAGGCCGATGCCCGGCAGCAGGGCGTCCGCGCCGGGCGAGTTGATCATTCCGAAGTGGCCCGGGCGGCGAGCGCGCCCACGGCGGCCGCGGCGGCGCCGACGACCCACTCCAGGGTGCAGACGGTGGAGATGAGCATCAGCCACAGCACGACCAGTCCGGCCCACCAGGCCAGCAGTTCGCCCACCGCGAGGAGGGCCGCGCGCGGGGCCGTGCGCCGGGTCATCCGCCACCTCCTCGGTCGGCTGTGCAGGTTTGGGCGGCTTTCGTCCGGTTCGCCGCATGGGGCATCCCAGCACCGCCGGAGGCCGTGCGGGGCGGCGGCGAGCGGGTCCGCGTGCGGAGTGCCCCGGGAGCGTGAGCATGCGGGGCGGCGGCGCGCGGGTCCGCGTGCGGAGTGCCCCGGGAGCGTGAGCGGAAACCGCCGATGCGCCCCGAAGACCGCCCGGGCGGCGGCATTTACGGCCGAAGCGCGGGTAACCGCCTCCTGGAAACGGGGAAGTTGACGACTGGAGGACCCCATGTCCCAGACCGCCCGGCGCCTGCCCGCGGCCCTGCGCCCGACCAGGAAGCGGACGCCGGACGAGCCGGCCCGGCCCCGCACCACCCGGCACGCGGTCGCCCTGCCGATCCGGCTGCTGGTGATGCTGGTCGCGTTCGTGCTCATGGTGGCGTTCGCCGTCGTCCTGGCCCGGCTCACCCTGCGTCCGTCCCCGGCCTCGGTGCACCTGACGCACAGCAACCTGCACCCGGGCAGTTCCCTGCGGGCGTATCTGAACTACGGGCAACCGCTCGACACGCTGCGCCAGATCGGCGGGAACGTGCTCCTCGGGGTGCCGTTCGGGATCTTGGTGCCGGTTCTGGCGCCGCGCGCCCGGAAGATGCTGCGGGTCCTGGCGCTCACCGCGCTCGTGATGCTGATGGTGGAACTGGTCCAGGGTGCGCTGATCACCGGGCGGGCCTTCGACATCGACGACGTCATCCTCAACACCACCGGGGCACTGCTCGGCTGGCTGGTGCTGGGGCGGCGACTCGGGCGGGCGGTGCACCGGCGGGTGAGCGTGGAGCCGAGTTCCTGACCGGCCCGGCCCGAGGGACTCTCCTGACGGATGCCGGACACGGCAGGGCTTTGGCATGAGCATCCGTCAGGAGCAGGTCTGTACCAGGGTATTGACGGCTACTTATCTCACTTCTTAAATCAAGAGGCATCCGTCCCCCCACGCCGAACGGAGAGCCATGGCCTCCCCACGCCTGCTCCGCAGATGCCTCCTCGCCGCCCTGTCCGCCGCGCTGGTCGGCTCCGCCGCCGTCCCGGCCCGGGCGCAGACCTCCGCCCCGGCGGCGGCGACCGCCACCACCTTCTCCGACTCCTTCGACGGGCCCGCCGGGGCGCCGGTCGACGCCTCGAAGTGGACGCTGGAGACGGGTGACAACGTCAACAACCACGAGCGGCAGTACTACACCTCCGGCACGCACAACGCGGCCCTCGACGGCCAGGGCCACCTGGTGATCACGGCCCGGAAGGAGAACCCGGCCGGCTACCAGTGCTGGTACGGCAGCTGCCAGTACACCTCCGCGCGGCTGAACACGGCGGGCAAGTTCACCGCCCAGTACGGCCATGTCGAGGCCCGCATGAAGATCCCGCGCGGGCAGGGCATGTGGCCGGCGTTCTGGATGCTCGGCACCCCGGTCAACTGGCCCGACTCGGGCGAGATCGACGTGATGGAGAACGTCGGCTACGAGCCCTCCACCGTGCACGGCACCATACACGGCCCCGGCTACTCCGGCTCGGGCGGCCTCGGCGCGGCCTACACCCTGCCGAACGGGCAGGCCTTCGCGGACGCCTTCCACACGTTCGCGGTCGACTGGGCGCCCGGCTCGATCACCTGGTCGGTGGACGGGCAGGTCTACGAGCGGCGCACACCGGCCGACCTGGGCGGGAAGACCTGGGTGTTCGACAAGCCGTTCTTCCTGATCCTGAACCTCGCGGTCGGCGGCTACTGGCCGGGCGACCCGGACGGCTCCACCCAGTTTCCGCAAGCGCTGGTCGTCGACTCGGTGTCGGTGACCACGGGCGACAGCGCGTCCGCCGTCGCCGTCCGGGGCCTGGCCGGCAAGTGCGTCGACGTCGCGGGCGCCAACCCGGCGAACGGCACCCCCGTCCAGCTGTACGACTGCAACGGCACGGCCGCCCAGTCCTGGACGGTCGGCTCGGACGGCACGCTGCGGGCGCTCGGCAAGTGCCTGGACGTGACCGGAAACGGCACGGCGGACGGCTCGACCGTCCAGCTGTGGGACTGCACGGGCGGCGCCAACCAGAAGTGGGCCGTCTCGGCGGCGCACGACATCGTCAACCCGCAGGCCAACAAGTGTCTCGACGTGACCGGGAACAACTCGGCCAACGGCACCCGGCTGCAGATATGGACCTGCACGGGCGGCGCCAACCAGAAGTGGACGCTGGGCTGAGCCCGCCGCTCAGTGGCGCAGCGTCCAGGTGAACTTGTCGCCGCCCACCCAGCGGATCACGTCCGGATCGTCCAGGTCGTGGATGGGGATCCCGTGGGAGGCGGCGGCCTCCAGGACGTCGGTGACGGTCCTGGCCTCACCGATCACCTCGCCGTCGATCTCCATGATCCGGAACGGCGGCTGCCCCTGTCTGCCCGGGCACACCCCGAGCACCAGGATCCGTGGACGCGCGATGTGAGGAGCTGACTGTTCGGTCATGCGATAAAGCGTAGAACGCCTGGCGGGCCGGACGCTTGCGCTCAGGCGCCGTCCAGCAGGCCGAGCAGCGCCGCCTCGACGGCCCCCTGCGCGGCCGGACGGCCGAAGTCCCCGTGCTCCCCCAGCCGGGTGAGCACGGGGGCGATCGCCACCTTCTGCTCGAACAACTCGAACACCTTCGGGTCGGAGGCCGGGGCGGGCGCAGGAACTCGTCCGCAGCCGCACGGTCTCAGGGCCGTCGCCAGTCGTCGCCGGTCAGGTGCGAGCCGGCCTGCGGGCCCATGCGGAGCATGCCGCCGTCGACGCTCCAGGAGGCACCGGTGACGTAGGAGGCGTCCGGACTCGCCAGGAAGGCGATCACGGCGGCGACCTCCCGGGCGTCGCCGGGCCGCCCGAGGGGCACCCCGGGGCGCCGTTCGGTGTGCACGTCGGTGTCCTCCTGACCGGTCATCGGGGTGGCGATCTCGCCCGGCGCGACCGCGTTCACGGTGATGCCGTGCTCGGCGAGTTCGAGGGCCATCACCTGGGTGAGCAGGCCCAGTCCGCCCTTGGCCGCGCAGTACGGCGCGGCGCCCACGCGGGGCTGGTGCTCGTGCACGGACGTGACGTTGACGATCCGGCCGCCGTCGCCCTGCCGGATCATGTGCCGGGCCGCCTTCTGCCCGCACAGGAACGGGCCGACGAGGTCCACGTCGAGCACCCGGCGCACGTCCTCCAGCCGCAGGTCGAGGAAGGGGGTCATCGTCCCCGTACCGGCGTTGTTGACCAGTACGTCGAGGCGGCCGAGCTGGGCGCACAGCTCGTCGACGACGTCCGCCGCCGCGGGCAGCCGGGTGAGGTCCAGCTGGGCGACGGCCGCCCGGCGGCCCTTGGCGCGGACCTCGTCCGCCGTCCGCTCGGCGCCCTTCTCGTCGCTGTGCCAGGTGATGCCGACGTCCAGCCCCGCCTCGGCCAGGCGGACGGCGGTGGCCCGGCCGATGCCGCTGTCCGCGCCGGTGACCAGCGCTGTGCGTCGCGTGTCCGGTGTGGGCATGGGGGGGCTCCTCGGGAGATCGTCCGAACGGGTCCTCGCAGTACCCCGGGGCGTGGGGCGCAAAACCGTGCCGCCCGCACGGCCGTCCGGCCGTGCGGTGGGCGACGAGCCGTGCCGCGGCGCGTGCGGCGGGGGCGCCGCCGGGAAACCCTGTACGCATGGACCCCGTCGCCGCCCTGGACCGGATCGCCTTCCTGCTGGAGCGGTCGCTGGCGCCCACCTACCGGGTGAAGGCCTTCCGCACCGCCGCCCGGGTGCTGTCCGCGCTGCCCGCCGAGGACGTCGCCTCCCGGGCGGCGGCCGGCACCCTCGAGTCGCTGAAGGGCGTAGGGCCGAAGACCGCGCAGGTGGTGGTGGAGGCGCTGGCCGGGGAGGTGCCCGGGTACCTGCGCCGGCTGGAGGAGGACACCGGTGAGCACGGCGGCCCGGGCGCGCGGCTGCGGGAGCTGCTGCGCGGGGACTGCCACACCCACTCGGACTGGTCCGACGGCGGCAGCCCGATCGAGGAGATGGGGCGGACGGCGGCCCGGCTCGGCCACGAGTGGACCGCCCTGACCGACCACTCGCCCCGGCTGACGGTGGCCCGGGGCCTGTCCCCCGAGCGGCTGCGCGAGCAGCTGGAGGTGGTCGCCGAGCTCAACGCGGGCTGGGCGCCGTTCCGGCTGCTCACCGGCATCGAGTGCGACATCCTGGACGACGGCTCGCTGGACCAGGAGCCGGAGCTGCTGGAGCGGCTGGACGTGGTCGTGGTGTCCGTGCACTCCAAGCTGCGGATGGACGCCCGGTCGATGACCCGGCGGATGGTGGCCGCCGTGCGCAATCCGCACGCGGACGTCCTCGGCCACTGCACGGGACGCCTGGTCACCGGCCGCGGGCGGCCGGAGTCGCAGTTCGACGCGGAGGAGGTGTTCGCCGCGTGCGCCGAGTCGGGTACGGCCGTGGAGATCAACAGCCGGCCCGAGCGGCTCGACCCGCCGCGGCGGCTGCTGCGCCGGGCGGTGGCGGCGGGGGTGCTCTTCTCGATCGACACGGACGCGCACGCGCCGGGACAGCTGGACTGGCAGATCCTCGGCTGCGCCCGCGCCGAGGAGTGCGGGGTGCCTGCGGAGCGGGTCGTGACGACGTGGTCCGCCGACGAACTGCTGGACTGGACCCGGGAGGGCCGGACGCCCGCACGCGTGGCGGATGCGTGACGTGGTACCCGGACCGCAGCCACACCTAGGAGAGGAACCCGGATGGACCGTGCCGCCGTCTTCGACGTCGACGGAACCCTCGTCGACACCAATCACCTGCACGTCGTGACCTGGTGGGAGGCGTTCCGGCAGGCGGGGCACGACGTGCCCATGCACGCGGTGCACCGCGCGGTGGGACTGGGCTCCGACGACCTGATCGCCCATCTGCTCGGCGACGACCGCGACCGCGACCAGGACGCCACCCTGAGCGACGCGCACAAGACCCTGTACGGCCAGTACTTCGACCGGCTGCCCGCGCTGCCGGGAGCCGCGGAGCTGCTGCGGCGGCTGCACGGGGACGGCTGGACGGTCGTCCTCGCCACCTCGGCGAGCGGCGCCGAGCTGGGCGCGCTGCGCCGCGCGATCGGCGCGGACGACGCCATCGCCGCCACCGCGAGCGCCGACGACGTGGAGCGGGGCAAGCCCGCCCCGGAGCCCGTGGAGCACGCCCTGGAGCTGGCCGGGGTGCCCGCCTCGCGGGCGGTGTTCGTCGGGGACACGGTGTGGGACATGCGGGCGGGCAGCAAGGCCGGGGTGCGCTGTCTGGGGGTGCTGTGCGGCGGCATTCCGCGGGCCGACCTGGAGGAGGCCGGGGCGGAGGCGGTGTACGCCGACCCCGCCGGCCTGCTCGCGTCCCTGGCGGAGAGCCCGCTGGGCTGAGCGCCGGACGAGCGCCGCCGCGCGTGACACGGGTCACGCGGGGCACCGGAACAGCGGCAGGTAGTTGCCCGTTGAACAAGCCGTGGGTGCGGATGGGACAGTGTCCCCGGGCCTCACCTTCTGCCCACAGGGACGATCGTCCGGCTGAAGCCCTGTGGAGCGTTTCGCCGAGAGGCGACCGCCATCCGCGCCCACCGCCTGGCCGGCCCCGGCCGTGATCCCCCCGTCACGGCCGGGGCCTTCTCGTGCCGCGGCCGCCTGCGCGAACGGAGCGCGCCGGCGGGCGGGGGCCGGGTGTGCGGGCGGAGCGCCCGGGTACCCGGCCGGTCCCCCGAAGGCCCCCGGAAGGAGCCGAAGGTGAGCAGCGCAACGGGCAGCAGGGTCGTCGTGACGGGCGCCACCGGGAACGTCGGTACGAGTGTGGTGCGCCTGCTCTCGGAGGATCCCGGCATCAAGTCGGTGCGCGGACTCGCGCGGCGGACCCCCGGGTGGCACCCGCCGAAGACCGAGTGGTCGGCGGTCGACCTGGGCTCCGAGACGGCCAATCTGGCCGAGCGGTTCGAGGGCGCCGACGCGGTGATCCACCTGGCCTGGGCGTTCCAGCCGACGCACGATCCCGCGACCACCTGGCGGACCAACGTGCTCGGGAGCATCCGGGTGTTCGAGGCGGTGGCGGCGGCCCGGGTGCCGGTGCTGGTGCACGCCTCCTCCGTGGGCGCGTACTCGCCGGGTCCCAAGGACCACGCGGTGGACGAGTCGTGGCCCACGCACGGCTGGCCGGACGCCGCGTACTGCCGGGAGAAGGCGTACCTGGAGCGCACGCTGGACATCTTCGAGCGCGACCACCCCGAGGTGCGCGTGGTCCGGATGCGGCCGGCCTTCCTGTTCAAGTGGGAGTCCGCGAGCGAGCAGCGCCGGATCTTCGGCGGGCGCTTCCTGCCCGGACCGCTGGCCAGGCCCGAACTGCTGCCGTTCCTGCCGGACGTCCCGGGACTGCGGGTGCAGGCGCTGCACACCGACGACGCCGCCGAGGCCTACCGGCTCGCGGTGCACTCGGACAGTGCCCGGGGTGCCTTCAACCTGGCCGCCGACCCGCCGGTCGACGCCGCCCTGCTGGGCGGGATGCTCGACGCGCGCCCGGTCCGGCTGCCGCGCACGGCGGCCCGCTCGGCCATCGCCGCGGCCTGGGGGCTGCGGCTGCTCCCGGCTTCCCCCCACCTGTTCGACGCGGTGCTGCGGGTGCCGCTGATGGACTGCACCCGGGCGCACACCGAACTGGGCTGGCGACCGCGCCGCACGGCGGACGACGTGCTCCGGGAGTTCCTGGACGGCCTGCGCAAGGGCGGCGGCGCGGAGACGGAGCCGCTGCGGGGACGCAAGGTCGGCTGAGGCCGCAGGAACACACCGAGTCAGGAGAGAGAACCATGACCGCACAGCGAGACCCGGAAAACGGGCAGGCCGGCCGCCCGGTTCCCCGCGACATGCCCGACCAGCAGGCCGGGCCCGGGAACGACGCCTGGGACGCCCCCCAGGGCCGCCCTCGCACGGAGGCACGGGACGTACCCGACACCGACGAGGCCGGCACCGGCCCCCGCGGTGTTCCGCCCGAGGGCTCCGACGAGCAGCCGACGCCGGACGAGCCGCCGGCCTGACGGACGCCGGTTCCCGGCGGTTCAGCGCGGGATGCGCTCCTCCAGGGCGGCGCGCCAGGCGGGGCGGCGGGTCTGGGCCGGGGGTTCGGCCCGGCGGCCGCCCTCGGCGAAGAAGTCGGCGAGGGGCAGGATCGCGGCGCCGACGGTGACCGCGTCGGGCCCGAGCCGGCCGAGGTCGATGGTGACCTTGTCCGCCGGGTGGCGCAGGGCGTACGTCGCCGCGTGCCGGCGTACGGCGGGCAGGAACCGGGCCCCGAGCTGGAGTCCGGCCCAGCCGCCGATCAGGATGCGCTCGGGCTGGAACAGGTTGATCAGGTCGGACAGGCCCGCGCCCAGGTACTCGGCGGTCTCCTCCAGGACGGTGAGCGCGACCGGGTCCGGGTCGGTGCCCCGGGGCGGGTAGGCGGCGGCGAGCATCGCGGTGAGCGCGGTCTCCTCGTCGACGTCCTCGGGCGGCCTGCCGCCCTCCTCGCGCCAGCGCTCCAGCAGCGACTCGGCGCCCGCGTAGGCCTCTAGGCAGCCCGGCGCCCCGCACCGGCAGCGGCGCCCCCGGACCCGTACCGTCAGATGGCCCCACTCCACGGCCCGCCCGTGCTCCACCTCGGGCGTGACCAGGCAGGCGCCGACACCGGAGCCGAAGAGCACGACGACGGCGTTGCGGGCGCCGCGCCCCGCGCCGAACCACATCTCGGCCTGGCCGAGGGTCTTGGCGCCGTTGTCGATGAAGTAGCGGACGTGGTCCGGGAGCCGGGAGCCGGAGCGGAGCAGTTCCTCCAGCGGGACGGCGTCCCAGCCGATGGTCTGCCCGTGCACCACCGCTCCCCGGTCCGTCGTGTGCTCGACGATGCCGGGGACGCCGACGCCGACGCCGAGCAGCCTCTCGGGGGCGGCCTCCTCGGCCTCCAGGACCTCGGCGATGCCGTCGCGGATGTGCCGGACGATGCCGTCGACGTCGTAGCCCTGCGGGGTCAGCGGGCGTTCGGCGCGGGCGAGTTCGGTGAGGGCCAGGTCGAACAGCTCGACGCGGACGCGGGTCTCCCCGACGTCGACGCCGATCATCTGCCCGCTGTCCGGGGCGACGCGCAGCAGGGTGCGGGGCCGGCCGCCGTCGGAGTCGACGCTGCCGGCCTCCTCGACCAGCCCGTCGGCGACCAGGTCCGCGACGACGTTGCTCACCGAGCCGGAGCTCAGCCCCGTCGCCGGGCCCAGCTCGAAGCGGCTGAGGGGGCCGTCGAAGTACAGCCGTTGCAGCACGGCGGTGCGGTTGCCTCTCCTGAGGTCGCGTACCGTGCGCCCGTTCCGCGCCGCCATCTGGCTCCCTTCACGAACCCTGCCCGACCTGCAACATACCCCTTCGGGCAATCGGAAGCGACTTTCTCCCAACCCTTATTTCACGCTATGAGCTAAGCGGAGGGCGCCACCGTGCGCCACTGAGTACCGTTGGCATCGTAAGTGGAGTTCGCCGTGGGGGACTTGGGGGGACACGTGAGCCGTGACGCGAACGAACTCACCGAAGCGCAGTACGGATCGGTGATCTGCGTCGACGCCGGGGGCTTCGGGAGGTACGGCGACGCCGACGTGCCGCGGATGCGCGCGCGCATGTACCGGGTGCTGGAGGCGGCGTTCGCGCACGCCTCGGTGGAGCGTGACGCCCTCCACCTGGAGGACCGCGGCGACGGCGTGCTCGCCGCGGTGGCGAGCGGGATCGCGCCGAGCCGGCTGCTCGGCCCGTGGCTGGTCGAGGTGTACGAGCGGCTGCGGCACGAGAACCGGGACCTGCGGGTGCCCCTCGGCCTGCGCATCGGCATGCACGTCGGCCCGGTCCTGCACGACGCGCGGGGCGTCAGCGGACGCGCGGTCGACCTCGCCTGCCGGCTGGCCGACTCCGCCGTGGCCCGGCGGCTCCTCGCCACGGAGGGCGTGGACCTGGTGCTGGTGATATCCGAGTCCCTGTACGAGGACGTGGTCCGCTCCGGCGGCAGGTTCATCGAGCCGGCGCACTTCTCCCCGGCCCCGGTGCGGCTCAAGGACGGCGAGGTCACCGCCTGGTGCCACCTGCCCGGACGGCCCGCCCCCGGGATCCCCGGCCCGCAGTCCGCCGGCGGAACCGGCGACTTCGAGGACACGGACGGCCTGGACGCTCGCCGGGCCGAGGCCCCCGACCATCGCTCCGACGGGCGGGCCGGCAGCACGCAGATCACCGTCCACGGCGACATGTCCCAGCACCACGACAACGTCTACCAGCAGCCCGTACACGTCGGTCGCGTCACCGGCCGCGGCGACGGAGACCGCACCGCCGATCGCCCTGACGACCACGACGAGCGGCGCCCCACGCCCCGCGACAGCACCTCTCCGGGATCCGTGCCCATCGGCCCGACCGCCGACCGCGATACCGGAGCCCGCGCCGCCCGGGGACACGAACCGTACGACGAGCGGCGCACCACGACCCGCGAAGGTGACCCCGGCGCGACGGGCCCCCTCCACCTGGTCGCGGAGCTGGCCGAGCAGACCTCGCCCGGTCGCGTGGTGCCGCTGCAAGTGCGCATCGTGCAGAGCGGGACGGACGGGCGGGGTGGCCGGCTGCGGCCCTTCGCCATCCCCTCCGGTGGGGCCCGGGTGCTGGTCACCCTCCACTCCCCCGGCCTCATCGTCCTCGACGAGCTGCAACAGGAACTGCACGTCATGCCCGGCCGGGACTCGGACGTCCTGCTGTTCCGGCTGAAGGCCCCCGCGCCCGGGTTGCACCGGGTGACGGTGCGGGCCTTCCGCGGCGGCACCTTCCTCGGCGAGGTCACCTGCCAGACCTCGGTGGAGCACGGCAGTGTCACGAGAGACGGTCATCCTCGCGACGCGCCGCTGCCCTCCATGGCCTTCGATCCCGGAGAGGTCACCCTCCAGGTACTCAGGGACGAGGCGGCCGGATCGTTCAGCTTCCAGCTCATCAGCGAACGGTGCTACGCCCCGGAGACCTTCCGCTTCCGCGCCGGCGACCCCCGCCGGGCCACGGAGCAGATCTACGCGGAGCTGAGGAACGCGGCCAGGGCCGCCGCGACGGACGGGAACGAGGAGTACGCGCGGCGGCTGCGCGACCGCCTGCGCAGTCACGGTGTACGGCTGTGGGCCTCCGCCGTCCCCGAGGCCGTCCAGAGACAGTTCTGGGCCGAGGCCGGACGCATCACGTCGTTCACCGTCCTCGGGGAGCACGACATGGTTCCCTGGGAGCTGCTGTACCCGCTGAACGACGGACAGGAGGACAGGGGCTTCCTCGCCGAGTGGCTCCCCGTGGTGCGGCGGGTGTTCGGGCAGGACCGGGTCCGGGAGCTCGGCCTGCCGGGCGTGGCGTTCGTGGTGCCGCCCGGCTCCCCCGCCAACGCGGGCGCCGAAGTGGCTTCCCTGCGTGCCCGGTTGGGGCCGGGGGTGGCCGACGCCGGGGTGCTGACCGAGCGGGCGGCGCTGACCGCGCTGATCGAGGGCGGTCACGCGGGCCTGCTGCACTTCGCCTGCCACAACGCCTTCACCGGGACCGGTTCCTGCGTCACGATGGCCGACGGCCCCTTCGACCCCATCGACCTGACGTCGGCGGCCCAGTTGCGCACGCTGCGCGCCCACCACCCGCTGGTGTTCTTCAACGCCTGCCGGAGCGCCGGTGAGATCGACTGGTTCGGGGAGAGCCTCGGCTGGGCACCCCAGTTCCTCCAGGCGGGGGCCGGCGCGTTCGTCGGCACCCTGTGGCCGGTGCGCTCGCGATCCGCCCTGCGGTTCGCCGAGGCGTTCTACGACCAGTTGCTCACCCACGGGCAGTCCCTCGGCCAGGCATCGCTCGCGGCCCGGCGGACCGTCCGCGACCTGCACGGCGGCGATCCGACCTGGCTGGCCTACGCCGTGTACGGCAGCCCCGCCGCGAAGGCGCACACCACCGCGCCGGCGGGGTGACACGGTCGCACCCGCCCCGGTCACCGGCGGTCGCCCGCGCTGCGGCACGCCGTCCCCGCGCCCTCCGGTGCGCCGAAGCGGGCGAGGGTGTGCCAGACCATCTTCAGGTCCTGCGGCGCGTGGCGGCCGGAGCGCGCCGCGTCCCCGATGACGCGCGGGGTGAGGAGGCCGTGCTCGGCGATCCGGGCGCCGAGGTCGGCGTACCGGGGGCCCCGGTAGTCGGCGTGGCGGCGCAGTTGCGGGACGGTGAGCCGGTAGCCGGGGTGCCAGGTGAGGGGGAAGGGCAGGCGCCGGGCCGCCGCCTCCACGGGTGTGCCCCGGTAGCCGGCGTCGAGCACCAGCGCCTCGACGTCGCGGTCGAGCCGTACCCCGCCGTGCACATGGCACTCGACGTAGTCGTTGAGGGCGTCCTGCTCGTCCGCCTCGGCGAGCGCCACGAGCGGCATGGCGGCGGCCACGCCGAAGTGGGCGGGCTCGGCCGCGCTGTCCGGGTAGCAGAAGGTGGTCCGCGCCAGGACCGGCCGGGAGAGGCGCAGGTGAGCGGAGCCGAAGCGGGGCGCCGCGCCGACCACCTGGCGGCGGAAGTCCAGCGCGCCGTACACCGGCCGCTCCGCCGGGTCGGCGTCGTCGTAGCTGCCGCCGAAGATGCGGCTCTCCCAGCGCCGGCGGTCACCGCCGGGGTGGGCGGTGAGGCCGCCGTTGCTCGTGCCGGTGACGAACTGGGAGTGGTAGGCGCCGTCCCGGGCCAGCGCTTCGAGCAGCGGCAGTCCGCCCGACACCCGGTCGGGATGGAAGTTGAGGGTGACGCGGACACCGGGGTCGAGCGGTGGGCCGTAGGCCCGGCCGGCCACGTAGGTCCACCGCGCGCCGGGCGCGCCCCGTCAGTACGTCGTCCCCGAAATCCATTCGCCCTCTCCCCCGTGGCTGCCTAGGCTGGCCGCGAAACCTAGGGGCTCTAGGTTCACAGATCGTCAAGGTTCGCGGCACAGCTTTTCCGGAAGGACCCCTCATGAGATCCCTCACCGAGCAGGACATCCGCAACTCCTTTGTCAACTGCTCCAAGGGAGACGCCAAGCGGCTGGCGGTGCCCCGGGATCTCGCGGAGCGCCCGTGGGACGATCTGGACTTCCTCGGATGGCGGGATCCGGGCGCTCTGGACCGCAGTTATCTGGTCACCGAGCGGGACGGCCGGCTCACCGGGGTCGCACTGCGCTTCCCGCCCTCGCGGCGCGGGTTCCTGCACCGCAGCATGTGCTCGGTGTGCCTGACGACACACCCCGGCGGCGGGGTGTCGCTGATGACGGCCCGGAAGGCGGGCGCGGCCGGCCGCGAGGGGAACTCGGTGGGCCTGTACATGTGCACCGACCTGGCGTGTTCCCTGTACGTGCGCGGACGGAAGGTGCCGGAGTCCGGGGGCCGGTTCGAGGAGAGCCTGACCCTCGAGGAGCAGATCGCCCGCACGAGGGGCAACCTCTCCGCCTTCCTCGACAAGCTCTACGCCTGAGACCCGGGCGCCGGCGGCCGCCGTCCCCGTTCGGCACGTTCGACTCGCGGGAGGAACGGGAACAGGCCAAAAATGCGCGACGTACGGAAGTGGACAGCTCAGCTGTGGCGACTGGTGCAACGCCGCCGGGAGCCGGTGGTCGTCCAGACCCTGCGGTCCGCCGCGGCGGCGACGGTCGCCTACGTCATCGCGCTGCGCCTGAGCCCGGAGCCGGCCCCGCTCACCGCGCCCCTGACCGCCCTGCTGGTCGTCCAGGTCACCTTCTACGCCACCCTGACCAACGGCATCCGCCGGGTGAACTCGGTGGTGGCCGGTGTCCTGGTCGCCATCGCCTTCAGCCTGCTGGTGGGGCTGACCTGGTGGAGCCTGGCGCTGCTGATCGTGGCCGCGCTGGCCGTGGGGCACCTGGTGCGGGTCGACGAGTACGTGGCCGAGGTGGCGATCAGCGCCATGCTGGTCCTGGGGGTCACCACGGTCGGCTTCACCGCCTGGGCGCGGATCGTGGAGACGCTGATCGGCGCGGTCGTCGGCATGGCCTGCAACCTGCTGCTGCCGCCCCCGGTGTGGGTGGACGAGGCCGGGCAGTCGATCGAGGACCTGGCCCGCCGGGTGCGGCAGCTGATGCTGCGCATGGGTGAGGAGGCCGCGGGCCGCATCCCGTGGGAGCAGGCGGCCGAGCGGCTGCACGAGGCGCGCCGCCTCGACCACGACATCGTCCGGGTGGACGCGGCGCTGCGGCAGGCCGAGGACAGTCTGCGGCTCAATCCGCGCGTCCGGGAGGGCCTGCTGCACCGGGTCGTGCTGCGCACCGGCCTCGACACGCTGGAGATCTGCACGGTGGTGCTGCGGGTGCTGGCCCGTTCCTTCACGGACCTGGCCAAGGCCCGCGACACCGAGGACCTGTTCCCGCCCCCGGTGGGGGCCGTCGTGGAGCAGCTGCTGTCGGAGATCGCCGACGCGATCGTCAGCTTCGCGGTGCTGGTGACCACCCATCTGAGCGAGAACGCCGAGTCTGCGGAGGCACGTCTGACCGCCGAGCTGCACACGGCGGCCGGCACCCGTGACCGGCTGGCCGAGCTGCTGCAGGAGGAGATCCGGGCGGACTGGGCGAACTGGCAGCTGATGGGGGCGGTGCTGACCGAGGTGAACCGGATCATCGCCGAGCTGGACACCGAGCACCGCACCCGCCGCCTGCTGGAGGAGCTGGACCGGGTGTCCCGGGAGCAGCGGGAGAAGCTGCCGCGGATGACCCGGCTGCGCGAGCGGCTCGGCGTGCAGGAGGACCTGTGGCGGAACCGTACGGGGTTCGGTGGGCGTTCTCGGTGAGGGAGTGCCGCGGCGGGGCCGGCACCGGGAGGCGAGGGGCGGGCCGATGGCCGACACCGGGGTACGGATCGACGGGAACACACTGCGGCTGCCGGGCGGCGCCGTGGTGCGCTTCGTGCGCACGCTGCGGCTGCCCGAGACGGGCACGCATCCGCTGCCGCCCGGCCTGGGCGAGTTCCCGGTCCGGCGGGTGGCCGACTACGGCGACCGGGTGCCCGAGGAGTGGCGGGCGCGCGGTGGCGTGATGCTGCCGGTGTACCTGCGCGAGGCGATGTGGCTGAGTTTCGCCGGTACGGCGGAACCGGTCGCCCTTCAGGTCGGCGTCGGCAAGGTGTGCGCGGTGTCCGGCAAGCCGTGGCGCGACCGCCTCGTCCGCAAGCCGCAGAACTACGTGGTGCTGCCCCGCCAGCCCTGGCTGGACGGCATCAACTCCGGAAAGGGCAGGGTCCGGCAGTTCGTGGCCGTGCCGCTCGGCCTCGGCGCGACCGTGGAGGGGCAGGTCACCGGCGAGGAGGTGTGGGGCGGCGTGCAGCTGCAGTCGTTCCCGCTGCGCGACGACGTGCTGGCCGAGTGGCGGCGCGCGGAGCGGGAGCGGCAGCGCCGGCTGCGGTCGGCCGCGCCGCCCGCCGCTTTCGGCGCGCCCCTGCCGGTCGGCGGGTACGGCGGCCCCGCCCCCATGGCGGCGGCCGCCCCCGGCGCGGCCGCGCCGGCGCCCTCGGCGCCCGCGGGTGCGGCGCCGCCGCGGCGTGCGGCGGCCATGGGGCTGGGGGTCGGCGGCTCGATGCGCCAGGAGGTCTACCGGGACGACCGGCCGCTCGGCGACTGGTCCGAGACGCCCGCCGGACGGGTCTTCGTCCACCTGGTCACGCCTCCCCAGTGGCGCCGCATCACGGGTGAGGCACCGCCGCCGTCGCCGGTGGACCGGGCGGCGTACACCAGGGCGGGGCTGCCCTGGTACGACTACTACGACGAGGACGCCGAGGACCTCGCCCCCACCGACGCCCTGGAGTCGGTCAAGCCGGTCGGCGACTGGCTCGGGGACGACGTGGAACCCTGGCAGCAGCCGTCGGCGGGCCAGGTGGTCCCGCTGAAGGACGCGCCGGGGAAGCCGGTGGAGGACGGGGAGTGGTAGACCCGTCACCGGGACGATCGACGACCTGAGGCAGGGCATGGACACGCAGGCACGGGCGGGGCGGGGCGGCTGGAGCAGGCGCCGGTTCACCGGGGCCCTGGCGGGCGCGGCCGCCGTGGTGGCGGTCCCCGCACCGGCCGCCCCGCCGGCGGACCGGGCACCGGCGGCCGCCAGGCGCGGGGTCGCCGCGCCGCCCCGGGAGGAGGACGGCTCCCGGCCGCTCCACCTGGGCACCTACACGTCCGCCGAGGGCGGCGGCCGGGGCATCGGGCTGGCCTCCTACGACCCCGCGACGGGCGAGATCACCGGCGGGGGCACGCTCACCGGCGTGGCGGACCCGTCGTACCTCGCCGTGCACCCGGACGGCCGCACGCTCTACGCGGTGGACGAGCGCCAGGACGGCGCCGTCACCGCCGTACGCCTCGCCGACCGGCGGATCCTGGGCACCCGGAGCACCGGCGGGACGGGCCCCTGTCACCTCTCGGTGGACCCCGACGGCCGCTGGCTGCTGAGTGCGAACTACGGGTCGGGCAGCGTCGCCGTGCACCCGATCGACGCCTCGGGCGCCCTCGGGGAGCGCACCGACCTGGTCACGCACACCACTCCGCCCCCCGGCCCGGGCCAGCAGGGCCCGCACGCGCACCAGGTCGTCACCAGCCCGGACGGCGGCCACGTCCTCGCCGTCGATCTCGGTACGGACACCGTCTACACCTACCGCCTCGACCGGACGAAGGGCACGCTCACCGCGACGAGCCAGGCGCACACCAGCCCCGGCGCGGGCCCCCGCCACCTCGCCTTCCACCCGGGCGGCCGGTTCGCCTACCTGGCGAACGAGGTGGACGACACGGTCGCCGTGTGCGCCTACGACCCCGCCACCGGCCGGCTGACGATCGGCGACCCGCAGTCCACGGGCTCGGGCGGCGGCACCAACTACCCGGCGCAGCTCCTGGTGACGGCCGACGGCGCGTACGCCTTCCTCGCCAACCGCGGCCACAACAGCATCGCGCGGTACGCCGTCGAGGCCGACGGCGCCCGGTTGCGGCTGCTCGGCACCACGCCCGTGGGCGGCGACTTCCCGCGGCAGATCGCCTTCTCACCGGACGGCCGGCTGCTGTTCGCGGCGAACCAGCGCTCCGGCACGGTCAGCGTGTTCCACGTGGACACCGAGGGCGGTGAACTGCGGCTCGCCGGCGAGCCGTTCGCGTTCCCCGTCGCCGTGTGCGCGCTGCCGCTGTAGGGCCCGGGGCAGACGGCGGCGCTCTCGCATGGTCACCGGACGCGGCCGGGACTCCACTCGTAGGCTCGCGGGGCCGTCTCGACGGCTTCGCGGGGCCAGGTCGATCCGACCTGTTCCAGGTGCCCGCGGTGCTCGGCGATCCAGTCCCCCTGGGGCCGGATTCCCAGAGCGGCCGTCAGGCGGTCGGGATCGTCGACCAGGACCGACAGCCGGCCGTCCTCATCCATGTGGAGGTCGAGGCGCAGACCGCGGTCTCCCCCGATTCCGGCTGTCCGGCCCGGTTCCAGGTCGGACAGCTCCTGCTCCCAGGAGTCCAGGTCACGCGGGGAGACGCAGAGGTCGAGCCGGGCGTCGACGAAGCTCGCGGAGGCGAGCACGTCGGCGCACAGCATGTCGTGCCCGGTCAGCACGCCCGGCCGGAACCGCCCCGTCACGCGCACGATGCAGCGGTTCCCGTCCTGATCGGCGAGATGGATCAGGTCCTTGGGAGCGGGGTCCGTCATGTGTTCGCTTTCGTGTGCTGGTGTGGGTGACATCGTCTCCTGTCGGCCGAGGGGCGAGCAGGACGGCCGTCGGGCCGCACCCGCCGCCGACCGCGTCGGTCACCGCGAGCCTGTCGCACCCGACCGGAGCGGGCACAGGATGTCGGGTGCGACAGGCCCGGTCCCCCCTAACGTCGGTGATCGAAAGGGAAGGAGGCCGGGGTTGCTGGAGCGGCTGAACCAGGCCATGGAGCACATCGAGGGTCACCTCGACCAGCGCATCGAGGTGTCCGCGCTGGCCCGGATCACGGTCACGTCGGAATACCACTTCCGGCGGCTGTTCTCGACACTGGCGGGGATGCCGCTGTCGGAGTACATCCGACGCCGGCGGCTCACCGTCGCGGCGGCCGAAGTGCTGGCCGGGCGACCGGCGTTGCTGGAGATCGCCGTCCGCTACGGCTACACCTCCGGGGAGGCGTTCGCGCGGGCGTTCCGCGCCGTACACGGCATCGGTCCCGGCGAGGCCAGGCGTACCGGCGCGGCTCTGAACTCGCAGCCCCGGCTGTCCTTCCGCCTCACCGTCGAAGGAAACAGCAGCATGCGGTACCGCATCGTGGAGAAGGAAGCATTCCGGGTCGTCGGCAGAAAGGCCCGCGTCCCGCTCCTGTACCAGGGCGTCAACCCGCACATCGCCGAGCACATCCGGAGCATCCCGCAGGAGACGATGCTGCGGATCGCCGGCCTCTCGGACCAGGAGCCCGAGGGCGTGGTGTCGGCGACCGTGCGCCTGTCGGACGGTTTCGAGGAGGGCAGCGAACTCGACTACTACCACGCCGTGGTGAGCACTGCCGCCGAGGTGCCCGAGGACCTCGACGCACTGGAGTGCCCGGCGGGCACCTGGGCCGTGTTCGAGAACACCGGGCCCTTCCCGCGGGCGCTGCAGCAGATGTGGGGGGACGTGGCCGCCCAGTGGATCCCGTCGAACCCGTACGAGTACCGTCCTGGGCCGGAGATCCTGCGCACCCGCCCGTCGCGGGACGACCCTGCGCAGTCCGACGCGCAGTTGTGGATCCCGGTGTCCCGCACCATCGCCTAGGCGGGCACCGCGAGGCAGCCGGGGCGCCGTCCGGTCCGGAAGGGGCGGGTGGCCAGGGGACGGGCCGAGTCCGGTCATGGTGGGCAACCCGTCCTCATGCGCCGGCGGGGTCCTCGGCGAGCAGTGGCCGGAGGGCCCCGAGGAGGGAACCGACGCAGATGTCGCGGAGCTGGGGGCGGCTGCAGGTCTCACGGATGAGCCAGTCGACGCACAGGACCTGGACGAAGACCAGCCAGCTCTTCACGACGGCGGACACGGCCTCGCGGGCGCTGTCGTCCGGGAGCGGAAGCGCGGCCAGCAGCCGGGCGCGGAGTGCGTCCAGCTCGTTCGTCATGATCGACTGGATCACCGGGTCGCCCGCGAGGACCCGGTTCGCGGCGAGGACGGCGTTGCGGTTGGCCGTGAAGTAGTCGAGGTGGACGTCCATGCCCTGGACGAGCTGCTCCACCAGGGAGTCGGCGGGGGCGAGCCGGGTCTCGGCGAGCAGACGGTCCGCCGCCTGCTGGTAGACGGCCGCGAAGAGGGCGTGCTTGCCGGGGAAGTGACGGTAGAGCAGGGCCCGGGAGACGCCGGCCTCTTGGGCGACCTCCTCCATCAGCACGTCGTCGTACGGGCGTGCGGCGAAGAGCCGCGCTCCGACGGCGAGGAGCTGGGCGCGGCGGTCGGCGGGGGTGAGTCGCTGGCGGGGGGACACGCTCGGAGACTACTTGACATGTGTCTACTGGCGCACCCAACCTAGTAGACACATGTCAACCAAGCTTCGCTCGGACTGGCTGGGGGAACCATGGCAAGGGCTCTGCGGGTACTCACCCTGCTGATGGGCTGGGCGTGCGTGGCGATCGGCGTGTTCCACGTGGTGCTCGGCAACGCGGCGATCCCCGGCGCCGGTTCGGCCGGCGCGACGATCGACAGCTGGGGCCGGTTCATGGGCGCGAGCTTCGCCGGCTACGGGCTGGCCTGGATCTGGGCCGGCCGGCAGCGGCCCGTCCCGGCCGGGGCGGTGCGGTGGCTGGCCGGCGTCTTCCTGCTGGGTGGTGCGGGGCGGCTGCTCTCCCTCGCCGTCCACGGCCGGCCGCACTGGTTCCAGGTGGTGCTGACGGTGATCGAGCTCGGCCTGCCGCCGGTGTTCTTCTGGCTGGCCGGCGCGGAGGAGCGGGCTCCGCACGACGGCGCGGAGACCGTGCCCGCCGGGCGGTGACCCGCGGACGGGAGGACCCCG
>NZ_KQ948885.1:44652-46949 GCF_001514215.1 Streptomyces bungoensis | reverse complement strand
AGCGCAAGGCTTGTGCGGCCAGGTGCAGGGCGACGAGCGACGACGAGCACGCCGTGTCCACCGTCACCGCGGGCCCCTCGAAACCGAAGGTGTACGCGATACGGCCCGACGCCACGCTGCCCGTCGAACCGGTCAGCAGGTAGCCGTCCGAGTCGTGCTCGCCAGCGCGCATGAACGAGCCGTAGTCCTGCGTGATCGCGCCCGCGAAGACGCCGGTGCGGGAACCGCGCAGGCTCGCCGGGTCGATACCCGCCCGCTCGAACACCTCCCAGGAGGTCTCCAGGAGGAGCCTCTGCTGCGGGTCCATCGCCAACGCCTCACGCGGCGAGATACCGAACAACCCCGCATCGAACTCCGCGGCGTCATAAAGGAAACCGCCCTCACGCACATAGGTGCGCCCCGCCCTGCCAGGATCCGGGTCGTACAAGCCGTCCAGGTCCCAGCCACGGTCGACTGGGAAGGCGCCGATCGCGTCCCCGCCCTCGGTGACCAGCCGCCACAGATCCTCGGGAGAAGCGACACCGCCAGGGAACCGGCACGCCATCCCGACGATCACCACCGGATCGTCGCCCACGCCCACCGGCGCCGGCAGGCCGGAGACGGCAGCCGTGTCCTGGTGGCCGTCGGACAGCTCCGACAGGATGTGCCGGGCCAGTACGGCAGGCGTCGGGTGGTCGAAGACCAGGGTGGCGGGCAGTCGCATACCCGTGGCGCCGTTGACACGGTTGCGCAGCTCCACCGACGTCAGCGAGTCGAAACCGAGTGCCTTGAAGGGCTGGTCGGCGTCCACGTCCGTGGCCGAGGCGTGACCGAGGACCGAAGCGACCTGTCGACAAACGAGGTCCAGCAGGAACTTCTCGCGCTCTGCCGTGGGCAGCCCCGCGACACGCTGCCTGAGCTCGGCCGTCCCTCCGACCGGGGCCTGCGACACCGCGGCCCGGCGCGCCGGCGTGCGAACGAGCGCGCGCAACAGGGCAGGCATTTCCTGCCGGGAACTGCGGAGAGCAGCGACATCCAGGTCCACCGGCAGCACAGCAGCCCGCTCCAGAGCCGCGCCGGACTCCAAGACGGCGTCGAAGAGGTCAAGAGCGTGTGGATGCGCGAGCGGCCGCATGCCCTCGCGTGCCATGCGTCGTAGGTCGGTCTCGGTCAGCTCGGCCGTCATCCCCGCACCCGGCGCCCAGGGGCCCCAGGCGAGGGAGACCGCGGGCAGGCCGGCGGCGCGGCGGGTGGTGGCGAAGGCGTCCAGGAAGGCGTTGGCGGCGGCGTAGTTCGCCTGGCCGGCGCTGCCGAAGGTGCCGGCTATGGAGGAGAAGACGATGAACGCAGACAGGTCCGCGTCCCGGGTCAGCTCGTGCAGGTGCGCCACCGCGTCCACCTTCGGCCGCAGCACCCCGGCCAGCCGCTCGGGCGTCATGGAGGAGACCACGCCGTCGTCCAGAACACCGGCCGTGTGCACGACGGCCGTCAGCGGATGCTCCGCCGGAATCGTGCCGAGGGCGGCGGCGAGCTGGTCTCGGTCGGCCACGTCCACCGCGACGACCTCGGCATGGACGCCCAAGTCGAGCAACTCTGCGACGAGTTCGGCGGCACCTGAGGCCTCCGGGCCACGGCGACTGGCCAGCAGCAGACGCCGCACACCGTGCTTGGAGGCCAGGTGACGGGCCACCAAACCACCCAGACCACCCGTACCCCCAGTCACGAGTACCGTGCCGTTCACGTCCAGGGGGGCCGGGACGGTGAGGACCACCTTGCCGACGTGACGGGCCTGGGAGAGATACCGGAACGCCTCCGGCGCCCGTCGCACATCCCAGCACGTCACCGGAAGCGGCGCGATGGCCCCCTGCTCGAACAGCGCGACCAGCTCGGCCAGCATCTGCCCGATCCGCTCCGGCGCCACGTTCATCAAGTCGAACGCCTGATAGGCCACACCCGGATGCTGCGCGGCAACCGCCTCCGCGTCCCGGACGTCGGTCTTGCCCATCTCCAGGAACCGACCACCACCCGGCAGCAACCGCAGCGACGCGTCCACGAACTCACCCGCCAGCGAGTCCAGGACCACGTCCACGCCCCGGCCCTCGGTCACCGCCAGGAACGCCGCCTCGAAGTCGGTGTCCCTGGACGAGGCGATGTGCTGTTCATCCAGGCCGAGTCCGCGCAGGGTGCCCCACTTGCCGGCACTCGCCGTGGCGAACACCTCCGCACCCAGATACCGGGCCAACTGCGTCGCGGCCATCCCCACACCACCAGCCGCCGCATGCACCAGCACCCGCTCACCCGCCCGCACATCAGCGAGA
>NZ_KQ948885.1:43022-44114 GCF_001514215.1 Streptomyces bungoensis | reverse complement strand
AGCCGCCACACCGACTCCCCGCCCGGAGCCGTCAGCGCCCCCGCACCCGACACACGCCCCAGACGCGGGACATAAACAACCCCACCCCGCACCGCCAACTCCGGCTCACCCGAAGCCAACGCCGCCCCCACCACAGACCAGGACTCCTCCCCACCCTCCACATCCAGCAGCACCAACCGCCCCGGCGCCTCAGCCCGCGCAGCCCGCACCACACCCCACACCGCACTCAAAACCGGATCAGCACCCACCCCCTCCGGAGCAACCGCACCCTCCGTCACCACCACCAACCGCGCCCCCGCGAAACGCTCCACCCCCAACCACTCACGCACCAGGGCAAGGACCCGTGCTGTCGCGGTGTGCGTCGCTTCGGCTTCGTCGCCGGTCGGGCGTTCCACGCGGACGAGGACGTCAGCGGGCACCGGCTCCTCGGGTCCGGGGAGAGCGGTTCCTACAGGGGCCGGTGCCGGCCCCTGGCGCGCGGGGAGCTTCGTCCAGTCGATCTGGAAGAGGCCGTCCGCCAGGCCGCCGTCGGCCTGCACGAGGTCGCCGCTGACCTCCCGCAGCGTCAGCGACTCCACCCCGGCCACCAGTTGCCCCGCCGGGTCCGCGAGTTCGAGTGCCACCGTGTGGGAGTCCACCGGCACCATCCGCACGCGCAGTTCCCGCGCCCCGGACGCCCACAACGACATCCCCGTCCACGCGAACGGCAACCGGACCCGGCCGTCACCGAACACCGGCGAGAAGATCACCGCGTGCAGGGCCGCGTCCAGCAGCGCCGGATGCACACCGAAGCCTCCGGTGGCCGCTTCCTGCTCGGTGGGAATCGCGACCTCGGCGAAGGTCTCGTCGCCTCGTCGCCACACGCCGCGCAAGCCCTGGAACACCGGTCCGTACGCCAGGCCCAGGGCGGAGAACCGCTCGTACACGTCCTCGACCAGCTCCGCCACCGCATCCCGCGGCGGCCACACCCCGAAGTCGGAGGAAGGGCCGGGCCGCGCATCCGTGAGCACCGTGAGTACACCGGTCACGTGCAAGGTCCACGGATCGCTGTCGAGAGCGTCCTCGGTACGGGAGTGGATCTCCAGAGGGCGT
>NZ_KQ948885.1:33872-42369 GCF_001514215.1 Streptomyces bungoensis | reverse complement strand
CCGAGATCGCCCGGTGAAGAGGCTGTGTCGCGGGACCAGAAGCGCTGCCGCTGGAAGGCGTATGTCGGCAGGTCGACGGGCTCGTGCTCCACATCTGCGGTGCCGATCTGCCGGAACAGCGTGGCCCAGGCGACGGGGAGGCCGGTGACGAAGAGCTGGGCGAGAGCGGTGAGCAGGTTCTCGGGTTCCGCGCGGTCCTTGCGCAGGGACGCCGTGAAGATCTCGCTACCGCCGTCCAGACAACCCTGGGCCAGGGCGATCAGGCTGCCGTCAGGACCCAGTTCGAGCAGTCGGCCAACCTTGCCTTCCGCCAGGGCGCGTACGGCGTCGGCGTAGCGGACGGGGCGCCGTACGTGCTGCACCCAGTAGTCCGGGCTCATCAGTTCGGACGGGTCCGCCGCGGTTCCGGTGAGCGTGGAGACCAGGGGGATACGCGGCTCGCAGTACGTCAGGCTCTCGGCGACCTCGCGGAAGTCGGCGAGCATCGGCTCCATCAGCGGCGAATGGAAAGCGTGGCTCACCCGCAGGGACGTGACCTTGCGGCCCAGCGCCCGGAAGTGCGCGGCGACCTCCTCGACGCCCTCCGCCACACCCGAAACCACCACCGCACGCGGCCCGTTGACCGCGGCGACACCCACCTCCGCACCATCGGAACCGAGGAGTGGCAGCACCTCCTCCTCCGAGGCCCGCACCGCCACCATCACCCCACCGGCCGGGAGCGCCTGCATCAGCCGGCCACGCGCCACCACCAGACGACAGGCGTCCGCCAGCGACCACACCCCCGCCACATGCGCCGCCGCGATCTCACCGATCGAATGCCCCGCCAGCACATCCGGCCGCACACCCCACGACTCCAGCAACCGGAACAACGCCACCTCAAGCGCGAACAGCGCAGGCTGCGCGAACTCGGTTCGATTCAGGGCGCCTTCATCGTCACCAAAGACGACTTGCCGCAGGTTGAAGGGGAGTTCAGCGTCGACCGCGTCGAAGGCCTGGGCGAACACCGGGTACGTCTCGTACAGCTCCCGCCCCATGCCCAGCCGCTGCGAGCCCTGACCCGCGAACAGGAAGGCCAGGCGTCCGCCGGGTCGCGCACTGCCGGTGACGGCCCGGGGGTGGGGTTCACCGGCGGCTAGGGCGGCGAGGGCGGTGCGCAGTTCGTCGCTCGTCCGGCCGGTGAGGACGGCGCGGTGTTCGAAGGTGGTGCGGGTGGTGGCCAGGGCGTGGCCGACGCGGGCCGGGTCGTGGCCGGGGTCGGCGTCGAGATGGGCGATCAGGCGTGCGGCCTGGGCGGACAGGGCCGCTTGGCTGCGGGCGGAGAGTATCCACGGGAGGGGCGCATCGCCGGCCGGCTGCCTCTGCTCGACGCCGCTCCGGTTGTCACCGCTGTCACCGGCGTCACGCCCTTCACCGTTGTCACCCGGTTCCTGTCGGTCGGGGGCGGGTGCCTCCTCCAGGATCATGTGCGCGTTGGTGCCGCTGATGCCGAAGGAGGAGACGGCGGCGAGTCGGGGCCGGTCGTCGTGGCGGGGCCAGGGCTGGGCCGCGGTGAGCAGTCTGAGGTCGGCCGCCGCCCAGTCGATGTGCTCGGACGGTTCGTCGGCGTGCAGGGTGGGGGGCAGCAGGCCGTGGCGCAGGGCCATCACCAGCTTGATGATTCCGGCGACGCCGGCGGCGGCCTGGGTGTGCCCGATGTTGGACTTCACCGAGCCGAGCCACAGGGGCCGGTCCCCGGGACGCTGGGCGCCGTAGGTGGCGAGCAGGGCCTCCGCCTCGATGGGGTCGCCGAGCGGGGTGCCGGTGCCGTGGGCCTCGACGGCGTCGACGTCCCCGGGGGCGACCGCGGCGTCGGCGAGGGCGGCGCGGATGACGCGTTCCTGAGCCGGGCCGTTGGGGGCGGTCAGGCCGTTGGAGGCGCCGTCCTGGTTGACGGCGCTGCCGCGGATGACGGCGAGCACCGGGTGGCCGTTGCGGCGGGCGTCGGTGAGGCGTTCGAGCAGGAGCACGCCGACGCCCTCGGCGGGTCCGAAGCCGTTGGCCGCGGCGGAGAACGCCTTGCACCGGCCGTCGGCGGCGAGCGCCCGCTGCCGGCCGAAGTCGACGAACATCTCGGGGCCGGACATGACGGTCACGCCGCCGCCGAGGGCCAGGTCGCATTCGCCGGAGCGCAGGGAGCGTACGGCGAGGTGGAGGGCGACCAGGGAGGACGAGCAGGCGGTGTCGACCGTGACCGCGGGGCCCTCGAGGCCGAAGGAGTAGGCGATGCGGCCGGAGGCGACACTGATCGTGCTGCCGGTGAGCAGATGGCCGCCGAGGTCGGCCTGGGAGTTCCGGGAGCGCGGCATGTAGTCCTGGGCGATGGCGCCGATGAAAACGCCGGTGCGGGATCCGCGCAGGGAGCCGGGGACGATGCCGGCGCGTTCGACGGCCTCCCAGGAGGTCTCCAGGAGGAGCCGCTGCTGCGGGTCCATGGCCTGCGCCTCGCGCGGCGAGATCTCGAAGAACTCGGCGTCGAACAGCGGGGCGTCGTGCAGGAAGCCGCCCTCGCGGACGTAGGAGGTGCCGGGGCGGTCCGGGTCCGGGTCGTACAGGGCCTCCAGGTCCCAGCCGCGGTCGGCCGGGAACGGGGTGACGGCGTCGGTGCCTGACGCCAGGAGCCGCCAGAGCGACTCGGGGCTGTCGACGCCGTCGGGGAAGCGGCAGCCCATCGCCACGACGGCGACGGGTTCGTTCCGCTGGTCCTCGAGTTCCTGCAGACGCTTGCGTGTCTGACGAAGGTCGGCCGTGACCAGTTTGAGGTAGTCCCGCAGCTTCTCTTCGTTGCTCGCCATTTCGTTGCCACTTCCTAGGAGGAGCCCCGAGGGTCCTCAGACGTCGGGTCTGGAGCGGTCCGGGGTCGGTCGGGGTCAGGAAATGCCCAGCTCTTTGTCGATGAGGTCGAACATCTCGTCGTCCGTCGCGGACTCGAGTCCGGTGCCGGCCGTCGTGGTGCCGTGGCTGCTGCCGCCCGTCCAGCGCAGGAGCAGGTCCCGCAGCCGTGTGGTCACCTCGTCGTCCGCGGCACCGCCGTCCGGTGTGCCGTCGGTCGTGCGGTCCAGGCCGGCCATGGCGGACTCGAGCCGGTCGAGTTCCGCGAGCAGGACGTCCGCGGGCCGTGCTTCCTGTGGCGCGCACTGCTCCAGCAGGTGGCGGGCGAGGACGGCGGGCGTCGGGTAGCTGAAGATCAGCGTGGCCCGCAGGGTGAGGCCGGTGGCCGTCCCGAGCCGGTTGCGCATCTCGACCGCGGTGAGCGAGTCGAAGCCGAGGGACTTGAACGGCCGGTCGGAGTCGACCGACTCGGGGTCCGCGTGTCCGAGGACCGCCGCGGTGTGGGTGCGGACCAGGTCCAGGGCGGCCCGTTCCCGTTCCGCGGCGGGCAGCAGGCGCAGCTGTTCCGTGAACGGCACGGTGCCGCGCTCGCCGTCGGCTCCGTCCTGGCCGCCGGCGGTCGCGGCGGCGGGGGCGGCGGCCCGCCGGACCGGGATGCGGGCCAGGTTCCTGAGCAGGGCGGGCGGTTCGGCGCCGCGGCGTTCCAGTCCGGCCAGGTCGAGCCGGGTGGGCAGCAGCAGCGCCCGGTCGGCGGCGAGTGCGGCGTCGAACAGGGCCAGGCCCTGCTCGGCGGGCAGCGGTGCGAGGCCGAGGCGGCCGACCCGGCGGACGTCGGCCTCGCCGAGGGTGCCCGCCATGCCGGTGTCGGTGTCCCACAGCCCCCAGGCCAGGGAGAGGGCGGGCAGGCCCTGGGCCCTGCGGTGGTGGGCCAGGCCGTCGAGGAAGGCGTTGGCGGCGGCGTAGTTGGCCTGGCCCTGGCTGCCGAAGGTAGCGGCCACGGAGGAGAACAGGACGAACGCCGACAGGTCGCGGTCGCGGGTGAGTTCGTGGAGGTTCCACGCGGCCTGCGCCTTGGGCCGCAGGACCCGGTCGACGCGGTCGGGTGTCAGGCCGTCGAGGATTCCGTCGTCGAGGACACCGGCGGCGTGGACGACCGCGGTGAGCGGACGGTCCCCGGGAATCGTGGCGAGCAGTTCGGCCAGGGCCTGGCGGTCCGCGGCGTCGCAGGCGGCGACGGTGATCTCGGCCCCGAGCCCGGTCAGCTCGGCGGCGAGGTCGTGGGCGCCCGGGGCGTCGGGGCCGCGGCGGCTGGTCAGCAGCAGCCGGCGGACGCCGTGCCGGGTCACCAGGTGCCGGGCCAGGAGCGCGCCGAGGGTGCCGGTGCCGCCGGTGACCAGGACGGTGCCGTCGCCGTGGGTGCGCTCCGCGGCGGCGGGGCCGGCGACGGCCGAACGGGTGAGGTCCAGCGGGACGCCGGGCACGGTGAGGACGATCTTCCCGGTGTGCCGGGCCTGGCTGAGGTACCGGAACGCCTCCGGGGCCCGGCGTACGTCCCAGGTGGTCACGGGGAGCGGCCGCAGCGCCCGCTGTGCGAACAGGTCGAGCACGGCGGTGAGCATCTCGGCGGTGTGTTCGGGGTCGACGTCGCGGAGGTCGAACGCCTCGTACACCACTCCGGGGTGCTCCGCGGCGACCACGCGGGGGTCGCGCAGGTCGGTCTTGCCCATCTCGATGAAGCGTCCGCCGCGCGGCAGCAGCCGGAGCGAGGCGTCGACGAGCTCGCGCGCCAGGGAGTTGAGGACGACGTCCATGCCGCGGCCCGCGGTGACGCGCAGGAACTTCTGCTCGAAGTCCGTGTCGCGGGAGGAGGCGATGTGGTCGTCGTCCAGTCCCATGGCCCGCAGGGTCGGCCACTTGGCGGGGGCCGCGGTGGCGAAGACCTCGGCGCCCAGGTGCCGGGCGAGCTGGACGGCGGCCATGCCGACACCGCCGGTACCGGCGTGGACGAGGACGGACTCGCCGGGACACAGGTCGGCGAGGTGGACCAGGCCGTGATGAGCGCTGAGGAAGACGATGGGCGCCGCCGCGGCCTCGGTGAAGGACCAATCCTCGGGGACGCGGGCCAGCAGCCTGTGGTCGGTCACGGCGACGGGGCCGTAGGCGCCGGAGAACAGTCCGAGCACCCGGTCCCCGGGGGCGAGGCCGGTGACGCCCGGGCCGGTCTCCAGGACCACACCGGCTCCCTCGCGGCCGGGCACCTCGCGGTCGAGCATGCCGAGGCAGACCAGGACGTCACGGAAGTTGACGCCGGTGGCCCTCATCGCCACGCGGACCTCGCCGGGGGCGAGCGGTCCGGTGACCTCGGGGCAGGCGACCAGCGCCAGGTTGTCGAGGGTGCCGGGTGCGGTGACGTCGAGGCGCCAGGCAGCCTCGCCGGGAGGCGGCAGCAGCGGGCTTCCGGTGTGGGCCGGGGCCAGCCGGGGGACGTGCGCGGTCCCGCCGCGCAGGGCGAGCTGTGGTTCGCCGGTGGCCAGGGCGTGGGCCGGATCGGCCGGGCCGGCGGGGTGGGCGCGCCCGGAGTCTCCGCTCTGCCCGGCGGAGGGGGCGAGGAGCCCGGTGAGCGGCGTGTCGCCGGCACGGCCGGTGTCCTCGGGAGCCAGGTCGAGCAGGACCAGGCGTCCGGGGTGCTCGGACTGCGCGGACCGGACGAGGCCCCACAAGGCGGCGGCGACCGGGTCGGTGGGTGCGCGGTCACCACCGACGGGCGCCGCACCGCGCGTCACGAGCACCAGCCGGGCGGCGGTGAAGCGGTCATCGGCCAGCCAGCTCTGTATCAGTGCGAGGGCGTCGTGCAGGGCCGCGCGGGTCGCTTCCACAGTGTCGGCGGAGTTGGTGGGGAGGTGCGACGGGTCCGCGGTGTCCGCGGTGGCAGTGCGAAGGTGCGACGGGTGTGCGACGTCCACGGTGTCGGCGGAGGCGGTGGTGAAGTGCGATGGGCGCGCGGCGTCCACGGCGTCCGCCGTGCCGACGGTGTCCACCCCCTTTGCTGTGTCCACCGCGTCCGGTGTGTCCGGACCCGGGCCCGCGGGCCGGGCCGCACCGCCACAGGCGACGAGCACCGAGTCCGGCACCGGCGTACCCTCCGCCACGGCGGCCGCGAGCGTGGCGAGGTCGGGGTAGTGGCCGGCCGGGGCGTCGGTGAGCCCGTCGATAGGGGGCCCGACGACGGCCCATCGCTGCGCCTGGGCCGGAAGTGCGCCGGCCGGCGCGGGCAGCGCGCTCCAGTCCAGCGCGAACAGCGCGTTGCCGGTCTCCGCCCGGGCGCTTTCGGCGGTGGCCTGCGCCGCGGGGTCCACCTCCCGCAGGGTGAGCGCGTCGACACGGGCCACGGGGTGTCCCTCGGCGTCGGCCAGGGACAGCGCGAGCGTGTCCTCGTCGACCGGTGTGAGCCGCACCCACACCGCGGACGCGCCCACCGCCGACAGGGTGACCCCACTCCAGGAGAACGGCAGCCTCACCGCGCCGGAGCCGTGCGCGGCCGGAGGGCGGGCGGCGAGCCACGCGTGCAGCGCCGCGTCCAGCAGGGCCGGGTGGAGGCCCTGCCGCCCGGCGTCGTCCTGCCGGTCGGCGGGCAGCCGGACCTCTGCGTACACGTCGTCGCCCTGCCGCCAGACGGCGCGCAGTCCCTGGAACGCGGGGCCGTAGACGTAGCCGTCGTCGGCGAGCCGCTCGTAGAAGCCGTCGAGCGGAACGCGGTCGGCGTCGGCCGGCGGCCGGCAGACCCGTCCCTCCGTGTCATGCCCCTCCGGCTCGCTCGCGTCGTCGCCCTCGTCGAGGAAGCCGGTCGCGTGACGCACCCACGGGTCCGGGGCCGCTCCGGGCGCGTCGGACCGCGAGTGGACGGACACGGTGCGCCGTTCTGCCCCGTCCGGGCCGCCGACGGCGACCTGGATCCGCACCCCGCCGCTGTCAGGCAGGACCAGTGGTGCTTCCAGGGTCAGTTCGGCCACGCGCCCGCAGCCGACCTGACGGCCGGCCTGGAGCGCCAGCTCCAGGAATCCCGTACCGGGGAAGAGGACCGCGCCCGCCACGGCGTGGTCGCGCAGCCAGGGGTGCGCCGCGAGCGACAGCCTGCCGGTGAGCAGGGTTCCGGGCCCCTCCGCGAGCGTCACCTCGGCGCCGAGCAGCGGGTGCCCGGACGCGGTGAGTCCGAGTCCGGCCGCGTCGCCGGGCGCGGCGGACGGCGCTCCGGGCCAGAAGCGCTGCCGCTGGAAGGGGTACGTCGGCAGGGTGGTCCGGCGGGCTCCGGTCCCGGCGAACACGGCGGGCCAGCGCAGTGCGGTGCCCCGGGTGTGCAGGGCGGCCACCGCCGTCAGCAGCGCTGCGACCTCGTCGCGGTCCTTGCGCAGTACGGGAGCGTACAGCGGCTCCTCGGCCGCCCGGCCGGTGCCCGTCTCGGCGCGGACCAGCGCGGTGAGCGTCGCGTCGGGTCCGAGCTCCAGCCAGTTGCCGACACCCTCCGCGCGCACCCGGCGCACGCCGTCGGCGAACCGCACGGCGTGCCTGACGTGCCGCACCCAGTACTCGGACGACATGAGAGCGTCCGGGTCGGCGAGGTCTCCGGTGAGCGTGGAGACGATCGCCAGCCGGGGCCGGTCGTAGGCCAGGCTCTCGGCGACCTTGCGGAAGTCGGCGAGCATCGGCTCCATCAGCGGCGAGTGGAAGGCGTGGCTGACCCGCAGGGCCGTCACCCTGCGGTCCTCGGCGCGGAAGTGCGCGGCGATCTCCTCGACGGCCCGTGCGGTTCCCGAGACCACCGTCGCCTCCGCACCGTTGACGGCGGCTATGCCCGCCTCCGTCTCGCGGCCGGCCAGCAGCCGCAGCACCTCGTCCTCCGAAGCCTGCAGGGCGACCATCGCGCCGCCCTCCGGCAGCGCCTGCATCAGCCGGCCACGCGCCGCCACCAGCCGGCAGGCGTCCGCCAGGGACCACACCCCGGCCACGTGCGCTGCCGCCAGCTCTCCTATCGAGTGGCCCAGCAGCACATCGGGTCGCACGCCCCAGGACTCCAGCAGCCGGAACAGCGCCACCTCGAGGGCGAAGAGGGCGGGCTGCGCGAACTCGGTGCGGTTCAGGGCGCCTTCGTCCTCGCCGAAGACGACCTCCCGCAGGCTGAAGGGGAGTTCGGCGTCGACCGCGTCGAAGGCTTCGGCGAACACCGGGTACGTGTCGTACACCTCCCGCCCCATGCCCAGCCGCTGCGAACCCTGTCCCGCGAACAGGAACGCCGTGCGATCGGCACCGGCCTTCGCCGTACCCGTGACGACATGATGCACGGGTTCCTGCCGCACGAGGGCCTGGAGGCCGCGCAGGGCCTGTTCCCGGTCCGCGGCCAGCACGACGGCGCGATGCTCCAGCGCGGAACGCGTCGTCGCGAGGGAGAGTCCGACGTCCCTCGGGGACAGTTCGGAGTCCGAGGACAGGAGGCTGACCAGCCGCTCCGCCTGCTCGCGCAGCGCCCGGGGGTCGGCTGCGGACAGAGGCAGAAGGACGGTGCGATCGTCCACGGACGCGGAGGGTACGTCCGTCTCGGCGCTGTCCGTGTCGGTCTCCGTCTGGGGTACTTCCT
>NZ_KQ948885.1:29243-33033 GCF_001514215.1 Streptomyces bungoensis | reverse complement strand
AACGCAAGGCCTGTGCGGCCAGGTGCAGAGCTACCAGCGACGACGAGCACGCCGTGTCCACCGTCACCGCGGGCCCCTCGAAACCGAAGGTGTACGCGATACGGCCAGAGGCCACGCTGCCGCTGTTCCCGGTCATGAGGTAGCCGCCGGAGTCGTGCTCGCCAGCGCGCAGGAAGGAACCGTAGTCCTGGGCCATGGCGCCGGCGAAGACGCCGGTGCGGGAGCCGCGCAGACTCGCCGGGTCGATACCCGCCCGCTCGAACACCTCCCAGGAGGTCTCCAGGAGGAGCCTCTGCTGCGGGTCCATCGCCAACGCCTCACGCGGCGAGATACCGAACAACCCCGCATCGAACTCCGCGGCGTCGTACAGGAAGCCTCCGTGGCGGACGTAGCTCCGGCCGGTGGCGCCGGGCTCGGGGTCGTACAGGCCGTCCAGGTCCCAGCCACGGTCGACTGGGAAGGCGCCGATCGCGTCCCCGCCCTCGGTGACCAGCCGCCACAGATCCTCGGGGGAAGCGACTCCGCCAGGGAACCGGCAGGCCATTCCCACGATCACCACCGGATCGTCGCCCACGCTTGTCACGACGGGTGGCGCGGTGGTGAAACCGGTCTCCGGTGCACTGTCCTCCGTCAACTCGGAGAGGATCAGGCCGGCCACGTCGGCCGGGGTCGGGTGGTCGAAGACCAGGGTGGCCGGCAGCCGCATACCGATGACGCCGTTGAGACGGTTGCGTAGTTCGACCGAGGTCAGCGAGTCGAACCCGAGGTCCTTGAAGGTCTGTCCCGGCTCGACCCGGTACGCGGAACCGTGCCCCAGGACGGAGGCGGCCTGCGCCGCGACGAAGTCCCGCAGGAAGCGCTCACGGTCGACGGTCGGCAGGCCCATGAGGCGCTGTCGGATATCAGCGGCGTTTCCCCCGGTCCTGGTCTCGGCCTTGCGGCGGCCGCTCGTCCGGACGAGGGCGCGCAGCAGCGCGGGGAAGCCGTCCGGGGTCGCGCGACGCAACGCCGCGAGATCCAGGGCGACCGGCACGACAGCGGGTCGCTCCAGACTGCCGCCCCGCTCCAGCACCGTGTCCAGAAGACCGAGCCCCTGCTCAGGGCTGAGCGGGAGCATGCCACCGCGTGCCATGCGCCGCAGGTCGGCCTCGGTCAGCTCGGCCGTCATCCCCGCGCCCGGCGCCCAGGGGCCCCAGGCGAGGGAGACCGCGGGCAGCCCCGCGGCGCGGCGGATGGTGGCGAAGGCGTCGAGGAAGGCGTTGGCGGCCGCGTAGTTCGCCTGGCCCGCACCGCCGAAGGCCCCGGCTATGGAGGAAAACACGACGAACGCAGACAGGTCCGCGTCCCGGGTCAGCTCGTGCAGGTGCGCGACCGCGTCCACCTTCGGCCGCAGCACCCCGGCCAGCCGCTCGGGCGTCATGGAGGAGACCACGCCGTCGTCCAGGACACCGGCCGTGTGCACGACAGCTGTCAGCGGATGCTCCGCCGGAATCGCGCCGAGGGCGGCGGCAAGCTGATCGCGGTCGGCCACATCCACCGCGACGACCTCGGCATGCGCGCCCAAGTCGGCTAGTTCAGAGACGAGTTCGGCGGCACCTGGTGCCTCCGGACCGCGACGGCTGGCCAGCAGCAGACGCCGCACACCGTGCTCGGAGACCAAGTGGCGGGCCAGCAGGGCACCCAGACCACCCGTGCCCCCGGTCACCAACACCGTGCCATCGCGGTCCAGCGGAGCCGGAACCGTCAGGACCACCTTGCCGACGTGCCGGGCCTGGGAGAGATACCGGAACGCCTCCGGCGCCCGCCGCACATCCCAGCACGTCACCGGAAGCGGCGCGATGGCCCCCTGCTCGAACAGCGCGACCAGCTCGGCCAGCATCTGCCCGATCCGTTCCGGCGCCACGTTCATCAAGTCGAACGCCTGATAGGCCACACCCGGATGCTGCGCGGCAACCGCCTCCGCGTCCCGGACATCGGTCTTGCCCATCTCCAGGAACCGACCACCACCCGGCAACAACCGCAGCGACGCATCCACGAACTCACCCGCCAGCGAATCCAGGACCACATCCATCCCCCGGCCCTCGGTCACCGCAAGAAACGCCGTCTCGAAGTCGGTGTCCCTGGACGAGGCGATGTGCTGTTCATCCAGGCCGAGTCCGCGCAGGGTGCCCCACTTGCCGGCGCTTGCCGTGGCGAACACCTCCGCACCGAGATGCCGGGCCAGCTGCGTCGCGGCCATCCCCACACCACCGGCCGCCGCATGCACCAGCACCCGCTCACCCGCCCGCACATCAGCGAGATCCGTGAGCGCGTAGTACGCCGTCAGGAACACCACCGGTGCCGACGCCGCCTGCGCGAACGACCACCCCCGCGGAATCCGGGCGACCCTGCACGCGTCCGCCACGGCGAGCGGACCGAACGAGCCCGAGAACAGACCCATCACGCGGTCACCGACCGCCAGCCCGGACACCCCGGGACCGACCTCCGTGATCACACCCGCACCCTCGAGACCGAAGTCCCGCACATCCCCCGGATACATTCCGAGCGCGTTCAACACATCCCGGAAGTTCACGCCCGCCGCCCGCACGGCGACACGGACCTGCCCCTCCACCAGCTCCGCCGGCGCCACAGGGGTCAGCGCCAGACCCTCCAGCGTCCCCCGCTCCACCACATCCAGCCGCCACACCGACTCCCCCGCCGGAGCCGTCAGCGCCCCCGCACCCGACACACGCCCCAGACGCGGCACACACACAACCCCACCCCGCACCGCCAACTCCGGCTCACCCGAAGCCAACGCCGCCCCCACCACAGACCAGGACTCCTCCCCACCCTCCACATCCAGCAGCGCGAACCGGTGTGGTGCTTCCGCGCGGGCCGCGCGCACCAGGCCCCACACCGCGGCCTGCGCCGGGTCGGCTTCCGTCTCGCCGAGAGCGACGGCACCCTGGGTGACCACGACCAGACGGGCCCCCTCGAACCGCGCGTCCGCGAGCCAGGTCTGAACACGGGCGAGCAGGCCGCTCGTCAACTCGTATGCGGCTTCGACCGGATCGCCGGCAGGGGACTTGATCCGGATCAGGACGTCCGTTCCGGGCTCGACCGCGGTACTCGGCAGGTCGTCCGCAAGGTGGGCACCGCAGGTCGGTCCTTCGACGTCGGCGACGTCGGCCTGCGCCGGCAGCGGCGTCCAGTCGACCTGGAAGAGGCTGTCGGCGGGGCCTCCGTCAGTCGGCTTCGCGAGCTCACCGGACGCCTCCCGCAGCGTCAGCGACTCCACCTCGGCCACCAACTCACCCGACGGATCGGCCAGTTCGACTGCCACCGTCTGCTCATCGACCGGAACCATCCGCACGCGCAACTCCCGTGCGCCGGACGCCCACAGCGAGACCCCCGTCCACGCGAACGGCAAGCGCGCCCGGCCATCACCGAACACCGGCGAGAAGATCACCGCGTGCAGGGCCGCGTCCAGCAGCGCCGGGTGCGCGCCGAACAGGGCGCCGGACTCCTCGTCATCAGCGGAGAGCGCGACCTCGGCGAAGATCTCCTCGCCCCGCCGCCACGCGCCCCGCAGACCCCGGAACGCAGGCCCGTAGGCCAGGCCCAGCGCGGCGAGACGTCCGTACACATCGTCGACCGGCTCCGCCACCGCGTCCTTCGGGGGCCATACGCCGAAGTCGAAGGAGGTCCGGGGAGACGCGTCCACGAGCTGCGCCAGCGAACCCGTCGCGTTCAGGGTCCAGGGCAGATCGCCGGGCAGGTCCTCGGCGCGGGAGTGGATCTCCAGAGTGCG
>NZ_KQ948885.1:27017-28831 GCF_001514215.1 Streptomyces bungoensis | reverse complement strand
CCCAGGTCCCGGGTGCGGAGTGCGGAGGCTGCCGGCCAGAAACGCCGGCGCTGGAAGGCGTACGTCGGGAGTTCCGCAGGATGGACGGGCACGGACGTGCCGACGAAGATGGCGTTCCAGTCGAGCGGCGTGCCCCTCGTGAAGAGTTCCGCTGCCGTCGACAGCACCGAGTACGTCTCGGGACGGTCCTTGCGGAGCGTGGGCGTCAGCAGACGGCCGTCGGCATCGTCAGCGGCGGCCTGCACGAGCGCGGTCAGCGTGCCGTCCGGGCCCAGCTCCACGAACCGGGCGGTCCCCTGCTCGACCAAGTGGCGCACGCCGTCGGCGAAACGCACCGGTCGCCGCACGTGCTCCACCCAGTGCGTGACCGATGCCAGCTCCTCCGCCCCGACCGGCCCGCCGGTCACCGTGGAGACGATCGGTATCCGCGGTTCCGCAGGGGTCAGACTTTCGGCGACCTCCCTGAACTCGGCGAGCATCGGCTCCATCAGCGGCGAGTGGAAGGCATGGCTCACGCGCAGGGACGTGACCTTGCGGCCCTGGGCACGGAAGTGCGCGGCGATCTCCTCGACGGCTTCCGCCACGCCCGAGACCACCAGTGCCTCAGGGCCGTTGACCGCGGCGATGCCGACCCGGTCGTGAAGCAACGGCAGCACTTCGGCCTCGGTGGCCTGCACCGCGACCATCGCGCCGCTGTCGGGGAGCGCCTGCATCAGCCGGCCACGCGCCACCACCAGACGACAGGCGTCCTGAAGGGACCACACCCCTGCCACATGCGCCGCCGCGATCTCACCGATCGAATGCCCGGCCAGCACGTCCGGCCGCACACCCCACGACTCCAGCAGCCGGAACAGCGCCACTTCCAGCGCGAACAGGGCGGGCTGCGCGAACTCGGTTCGGTTCAGGGCGCCTTCGTCGTCACCGAACACGACCTCACGCAGACCGAACGGCAGCTCGGCGTCGACCGCGTCGAAGGCCTCGGCGAACACCGGGAACGTCTCGTACAGCTCCCGGCCCATGCCGAGCCGCTGCGAGCCCTGACCCGCGAAGAGGAACGCCAGCTGTCCGCCGGCCTGTACCGCGCTCTGGACGAGGTTGGGCTCGGTACGGCCCTCCGCCAGGGAGGTGAGAGTGCGCAGCAGCTCGTCGCGGTCGGCGGCCAGGACCACCGCGCGGTTGTCCAGCGCGGTCCGTGTGGTGGCCAGAGCCAGGGCGGTGCCGGGGAGGGAGAGATCGTTACGCGCTTCGACGAAGCTCGCCAGTTGACGCGCCTGGGCGGGCAGCGCGCCGTCCGCCGCGGACAGCACCCAAGGCAGGACTCTCGGGTGCAGCGATCCCTGGCCAGGGCCGGTGCTGTCCGTGTCGGTCCCTGTCTGGGGTACTTCTTCGAGGATGACGTGGGCGTTGGTGCCGCTGATCCCGAAGGACGACACCCCCGCCCGGCGCGGACGGCCGCCGGCCGGCCACTCCCGCTGCTCCGTGAGGAGACTGACAGCACCCGCCGACCAGTCCACGTGCGACGACGGCTCCCCCACGTGCAAGGTCCGGGGCAGCACCCCGTGCCGCATCGCCAGCACCATCTTGATCACACCGCCCACACCCGCAGCCGCCTGCGCATGACCGATGTTCGACTTCAACGAACCCAGCAGGAGCGGGTGTTCGCGGTCCTGGCCGTAGGTCGCCAGGAGCGCCTGCGCCTCGATCGGGTCACCCAGCGGCGTACCCGTGCCGTGCGCCTCGACGGCGTCCACATCGACCGGGGACAGCCCCGCACTCGCCAGCGCCTGCCGGATCACCCGCTGCTGCGACGGACC
>NZ_KQ948885.1:23859-26425 GCF_001514215.1 Streptomyces bungoensis | reverse complement strand
GTTCGGCGCCGTCAGACCGTTCGACGCACCATCCTGGTTCACCGCCGAGCCCGCCACCACCGCCAGGACCTTGTGTCCGTTGCGGCGCGCGTCCGACAGCCGCTCCACCAGCAGCAGACCCACGCCCTCCGACCACGCCGTACCGTCAGCACCCTCCGCGAACGCCTTACAGCGGCCGTTTGAGGCCAGCCCCCGCTGCCGCGAGAACTCCACGAAGGTGTCCGGCGTCGACATCACCGTCACGCCACCGGCCAGAGCCAGGTCGCATTCACCGGAACGCAGTGCCTGAGCGGCCAGGTGCAGGGCGACCAGAGACGACGAACACGCCGTGTCCACCGTCACCGCAGGCCCCTCGAAACCGAAGGTGTAGGCGATACGGCCAGAGGCCACGCTGCCGGTGTTACCGGTCAGCAGATATCCGTCAACGCCTTCGGAGGTGCCGCGCAGCGACGCACCGTAGTCCTGGGCCATGGCGCCGGCGAAGACGCCGGTTCGGGAACCGCGCAGACTCGCCGGGTCGATACCCGCCCGCTCGAACACCTCCCAGGAGGTCTCCAGGAGGAGCCTCTGCTGCGGGTCCATCGCCAACGCCTCACGCGGCGAGATACCGAACAACCCCGCATCGAACTCCGCGGCGTCGTACAGGAAACCGCCCTCACGCACGTAAGTGCGCCCGGCCCTGCCAGGCTCCGGGTCGTACAAGCCGTCCAGATCCCAACCCCGATCGGCCGGGAAGGCACCGATCGCATCTCCGCCCTCGGTCACCAGCCGCCACAGATCCTCGGGAGAAGTGACACCGCCCGGGAACCGGCACGCCATCCCGACGATCACCACCGGATCGTCGCCCACGCCGGTCATGGCGGGCAGCGCCTCAGTGGCGTCCTCGTCCCCGCCCAGGAGCTCGGTCTTCATGTGCCGGACCAGGGCTGCTGGAGTGGGGTAGTCGAAGATCAGCGTGGCCGGGAGCCGCAGACCGGTGGCCGCGTTCACACGGTTGCGCAGTTCGACGGACGTCAGGGAGTCGAGACCGAGCTCCTTGAAGGTATGGCCCATCTCGATGTCGGCGCCCGATCCGTGACCGAGAACCGCCGCCGTGGCATGGCGAACCAGCTGGGACACGAGTCGGTCCCTGTCGCCCGGCTGCGCTGCACCCAGTTGTGTCCTGAAGTCCCGACGCTGGGCCCCGGAAGCGACGTCTGCCTTACGACGGGCGCGCACCCGGACCAGGGCCCGCAGCAGCGCGGGCACCTCGTCGCCGGCCCGTCGACGCAGGCCGTCCAGGTCGAGGTGCATCGGCAGCACACCGGCCCGCTCCAGAGCACCGCCCTGCTCCAGTGCCACGTCCAGCAGTCCGAGACCCAGATCAGGGGCCAGCGGCCGCATGCCCTCGCGTGCCATGCGCCGCAGGTCGGCCTCGGTCAGCTCGGCCGTCATCCCCGCACCCGGCGTCCAGGGGCCCCAGGCCAGTGCGGTCGCCGGCAGCCCCGCGGTACGACGGCAGGCGGCGAAGGCATCCAGGAAAGCGTTGGCGGCCGCGTAGTTCGCCTGGCCCGCGCCGCCGAACGTACCCATGACAGAGGAGAAGACGATGAACGCAGACAGGTCCGCGTCCCGGGTCAGCTCGTGCAGGTGCGCCACCGCGTCCGCCTTCGGCCGCAGCACCCGGGAGACGCGTTCGGGGGTGAGGGAAGCCACCACACCGTCATCGACGATGCCCGCTGTGTGCACGACGGCTGTCAGCGGGTGCTCCGCCGGAATCGTGCCGAGGGCGGCGGCAAGCTGGTCTCGGTCGGCCACGTCCACCGCGACGACCTCGGCATGGACGCCCAAGTCGAGCAACTCTGCGACGAGTTCGGCGGCACCTGGTGCCTCCGGGCCACGGCGACTGGCCAGCAGCAGACGCCGCACACCGTGCTCGGTGACCAAGTGGTGGGCGACCAGGGCACCCAGGCCACCCGTGCCACCGGTCACCAACACCGTGCCATCGCGGTCCAGCGGAGCCGGAACCGTCAGCACGACCTTGCCGACGTGACGGGCCTGGGAGAGATACCGGAACGCCTCCGGCGCCCGCCGCACATCCCAGCACGTCACCGGAAGCGGCGCGATGGCCCCCTGCTCGAACAACGCGACCAGCTCGGCCAGCATCTGCCCGATCCGTTCCGGTGCCACGTTCATCAAGTCGAACGCCTGATAGGCCACACCCGGATGCTGCGCGGCAACCGCCTCCGCGTCCCGGACGTCGGTCTTGCCCATCTCCAGGAACCGACCACCACCCGGCAACAACCGCAGCGACGCGTCCACGAACTCACCCGCCAGCGAATCCAGGACCACATCCACGCCCCGGCCCTCGGTCACCGCCAGGAACGCCGCCTCGAAGTCGGTGTCCCTGGACGAGGCGATGTGCTGTTCATCCAGGCCGAGTCCGCGCAGGGTGCCCCACTTGCCGGCACTCGCCGTGGCGAACACCTCCGCACCCAGATACCGGGCCAACCGCGTCGCGGCCATCCCCACACCACCAGCCGCCGCATGCACCAGCACCCGCTCACCCGCCCGCACCTCACCCAAC
>NZ_KQ948885.1:21098-23132 GCF_001514215.1 Streptomyces bungoensis | reverse complement strand
AGCCGCCATGCCGACTCCCCGCCCGGAGCCGTCAGCGCCCCCGCACCCGACACACGCCCAAGACGCGGGACATAAACAACCCCACCCCGCACCGCCAACTCCGGCTCACTCGAAGCCAACGCCGCCCCGACGACAGACCAGGACTCCTCCCCACCATCGACATCCAGCAGCACCAACCGCCCCGGCGCCTCAGCCCGCGCAGCCCGCACCACACCCCACACCGCACTCAAAACCGGATCAGCACCCACCCCCTCCGGAGCAACCGCACCCTCCGTCACCACCACCAACCGCGCCCCCGCGAAACGCTCCACCCCCAACCACTCACGCACCAGGGCGAGTGCGCTCACCGTGAGGGCGTGGACGGCGGACGGGGTGTTGTCGGCCGGTCGACCGACGCGCACGAGGACGTCACCGAGTACGGCCTCACCCGGGGCGGGCAGCCCCGCCCTCGTCTCGGGAACAGGTCCAGCGCCCGCCGGCACCCGGACCCAGTCGACCTGGTAGAGGTTGTCCAGGCGGCCGTCGCGGGCCACCGCGAGGTCATCGGCCACCTCCCGCAGCACCAGTGAGTCAACGGCGGCCACCACGCCCCCGGCCGCGTCCGCCAGTTCGAGGGTGACGACATCGGGACCGGAGGCAGCCACGCGTACGCGCAGTTCCGTTGCACCGGCCGCCCACAGCGACACACCGCTCCACGAGAACGGCAGCCGCAGCGGACCATTAGTGCCGAAGAGGCCGTGGAGCGCCGCATGCAGCACGGAGTCCAGCAGAGCGGGGTGCATGCCGAAGTGGTCGGCGAGGTCCCCGTGCGCCTCGGTCAACGCCACCTCGGCGAAGACTTCCTCGCCGCGCCGCCACAGGCCACGCAGTCCCCGGAACGCCGGTCCGTACGCCAGACCCAGGGCGGCGAGACGCTCGTACACGCCCTCGACCGGCTCCGCCACCGCATCCCGCGGCGGCCACACCTCGAAGTCGCCGGAGACTTCGGGACCCGGAGCTGCCGCTCCGGTGCCCACCATGCCCGTGGCGTGGAGGGTCCAGGGCTCGTCACGTCCGCCGCCGTCCGGCCGGGAGAACACGCTGACGGCACGGCTTCCCGTTTCGTCCGGGCCGTTCACGAGCACCTGGACCTGCACGCCGCCGTCCTCGGTGAGCACGAGGGGCACGGCGATCGTCAGTTCCTCCACCCGGTCACAGCCGGCCTGCTCGGCACCGTGGAGGACGAGTTCCAGGAAGCCGGTCCCGGGGAACAGGACAGACCCGGCGACGACGTGATCGCGCAGCCACGGGTGGCTCCGCAGCGACAGCCGCCCCGTGAACAGCACTCCTTCGGAGTCGGCCGGCGTCACCGCCGCACCCAGAAGGGGATGGCCGGCGGCCGTGAGGCCCAGTCCGGAGATGTCACCGCCGTGCCCTGCCGGGGCGGGCGTCGGCCAGTAGGTCCTGCGCTGGAACGCATACGTCGGCAAGGGGACAGTGCGGGCTCCGCTCCCCGCGAAGATCGTGCGCCAGTCGACCTCACCGCCACGGACGAACAGCCCGGCGATCACGGTCAGTGCCGCCTCCGCTTCCGACCTGTCCCTGCGCAGGGACGGCAGGAACAGCCGCTCGTCCGCGTCCGCGTCCGCGTCCAGGCATGCCTGTGCCAGGGCGGTCAGCGTGCCGTCCGGACCGAGTTCCACGAAACAGGAGACACCCTGTTCGTCCAGCGTGCGTATGCCGTCGGCGTAGCGGACGGGACGCCGTACGTGCTGCACCCAGTAGTCCGGGCTCATCAGTTCCGACGGGTCCGCCGCGGTTCCGGTGAGCGTGGAGACCAGGGGGATACGCGGCTCGCAGTACGTCAGGCTCTCGGCGACCTCGCGGAAGTCGGCGAGCATCGGCTCCATCAGCGGCGAATGGAAAGCGTGGCTCACCCGCAAGGACGTGACCTTGCGGCCTTCACCGCGGAAGTGCGCGGCGACATCCTCCACCGCCTCCGCCGCACCCGAAAGCACCAGCGAACCCGGCCCGTTGACGGCGGCGACGCCGACC
>NZ_KQ948885.1:19293-20098 GCF_001514215.1 Streptomyces bungoensis | reverse complement strand
AAAGACGACCTCACGCAGGTTGAAGGGGAGTTCAGCGTCGACCGCGTCGAAGGCCTGGGCGAACACCGGGTACGTCTCGTACAGCTCCCGCCCCATGCCCAGCCGCTGCGAGCCCTGCCCCGCGAACAGGAAGGCCAGGCGCCGGCTCGAGCGTTCGGCGGCACCAACGTAGAGGCGGTGGTCGGAGGCACCGGCTGCCAAGGCGTTCAGGCCGCTTTGAAGCTCGTCCCGGTCGGCGGCCAGTATCACGGCACGGTGATCCAATGAGCCTCGGGTGGTCGTCAAGGACAGCCCGATGTCGGCGGGTGTGCGTCGGTCGTCCTCCGAGAGGAGAGCGGCGAGCCGGGCGGCCTGCGCACGCAGTGCGTCGGGGCCGGCTGCGGACAGCGGCAGCGGAACGGTCCGGTGGTTGGCGGGGAGGTTTTCCCGCTCGGGATCCGCGTCCTGGGCCGACTGCTCCTGGGCCTGTTCGAGGATGACGTGGGCGTTGGTGCCGCTGATCCCGAAGGACGACACACCCGCCCGTCGCGGACGGTCGCCGGCCGGCCACTCCCGCTCCTGCATGAGGAGACTGACAGCACCCGCCGACCAGTCCACGTGCGACGACGGCTCCCCCACGTGCAAGGTCCGGGGCAGCACCCCGTGCCGCATCGCCAGCACCATCTTGATCACACCGCCCACACCCGCAGCCGCCTGCGCATGACCGATGTTCGACTTCAACGAACCCAGCAGGAGCGGGTGTTCACGGTCCTGGCCGTAGGTCGCCAGCAACGCCTGCGCCTCGATCGGGTCACCCAGCGGCGTA
>NZ_KQ948885.1:11484-18641 GCF_001514215.1 Streptomyces bungoensis | reverse complement strand
GCAGCAGACCCACACCCTCCGACCACGCCGTACCGTCCGCACCCTCCGCGAACGCCTTACACCGGCCGTCCACCGCCAGCCCCCGCTGCCGCGAGAACTCCATGAACATCTCCGGACCAGCCATCACCGTCACACCACCGGCCAACGCCAGGTCACATTCACCGGAACGCAGCGCCTGCACCGCCAGATGCAACGCCACCAGCGACGACGAGCACGCCGTGTCCACCGTCACCGCGGGCCCCTCGAAACCGAAGGTGTACGCGATACGACCCGACGCCACGCTCAGCGTCGTGCCCGTGAGGACGTAGCCGTCGGACTGCTCGACAGCGTCACGCAGACGGGCGCCGTATCCCTGCTCCACGAGGCCGGCGAAGACGCCCGTTCGGGAGCCGCGCAGACTCGCCGGGTCGATACCCGCCCGCTCGAACACCTCCCAGGAGGTCTCCAGGAGGAGCCTCTGCTGCGGGTCCATCGCCAACGCCTCACGCGGCGAGATACCGAACAACCCCGCATCGAACTCCGCGGCGTCGTACAGGAAGCCTCCGTGGCGGACGTAGCTCCGGCCGGTGGCGCCGGGCTCGGGGTCGTACAGGCCGTCCAGATCCCAGCCACGGTCCTCCGGAAACGCACCGATCGCGTCCCCGCCCTCCCTCACCAGCCGCCACAGATCCTCAGGCGAAGCGACACCACCCGGGAACCGGCACGCCATCCCCACGATCACCACCGGATCGTCGCCCGCACCCACACCGACCGCCGCCGACCGGCCGGTGTCGGCGCGCGCGGCGGTCGGGGAGAGCTGTTCGTCCAGGTGCCCGGCAACGGCTTCGGGCGTGGGGTGGTCGAAGAGCAGTGAGGCCGGCAGGCGCAGTCCGGTCGTGGTGCTGAGCCGGTTGCGCAGGTCGACGGAGGTGAGCGAGTCGAAGCCGAGGTCCTTGAAGGTGCGGCGGGGCTCCACCTCGTCCGCCGAGTCGTGGTGGAGGAGGACGGCGGCGTGGGTGCGGACCAGGTGAAGGAGGGCAGCGCGCCGCTCCCCTGCGGTCAGCCGGAGGAGGCGGTCGCGCAGGGCGCCGGCCGTGTCCTCGGCGCCCTCGGACGCCTCCTCCTCGGTTGCCCCGCGGTCCTCGTGCTCGGAGTTCTCGGACTCGGTACTCGCGGCCGCGCTGCTCGCGTCGTTCCTCCTCGTCTCCCCTTCCGTGCCGGCCGTCCCGGTGGCCGTGTTCGCGGCCGGTACGGGCAGCCAGTGGCGGCGGCGCTGGAAGGCGTAGGTCGGCAGCTCGGCGCGGCGGGCGCCGTGCAGGGTGAGGACCGGTGTCCAGTCCACGGGCAGGCCGCGGGTGTGCAGCGCGGCAAGCGCCTCCAGGAAGGCTCGGGCCTCGGGGCGGTCGTTGCGGAGCGCGGGTACGGCGAGGGCGTCGTCGGTGTCCGGGCTCTGTCCGGTCAGGGCGGTCAGGGTGCCGTCGGGGCCCAGCTCGAGGAAGTGCCGTGTCCCCTGCTCCCTCAGCGTGCGGATGCCGTCGGCGAAGCGCACGGCCTGGCGGACGTGCCGCGTCCAGTAGTCGGGTGAGGCCAGTTGTTCGGGTGTGGCGATGCGGCCGGTGACGTCGGAGACGACCGGGAGAGCGAGCCGCTCGTAGGAGACGTCGGCGAGGACCGAGCGGAACTCGTCGAGCATGGGTTCCATGAGCGGCGAGTGGAAGGCGTGGCTGACGCTCAGCGCCGTCACCTTGCGGTCGCGGGCGCGGAAGTGGGCGGCCACCTCCGCCACGGCCTGTGCCGTGCCCGATACGACGACGGCGCCGGGGCTGTTGACGGCGGCGATGCCGAGCCGGTCCTCCCGGTCGGCGAGCAGGGGCAGGACCTCGTCCTCGGCCGCCTCCAGGGAGACCATGGCGCCACCCGCCGGGAGGGCCTGCATCAGCCTGCCGCGTGCGCGGACGACGCGGCAGGCGTCGGCCAGGGACCACAGGCCGGCGACGTGGGCCGCCGCGATCTCGCCGACGGAGTGGCCGAGGACGGCGTCGGGGCGTACGCCGAAGGACTCGGCGAGGCGGAAGAGGGCTACTTCGAGGGCGAACAGGGCGGGCTGGGCGTACTCGGTGCGGTTGAGCCGGGCGGCGTCGTCGCCGAACGCCACCTCCCGCAGGTTGAAAGGCAGTTCGGCGTCCACCGCGTCGAAGGCCTCGGCGAAGACGGGGAACGTCCGGTACAGCTCGCGTCCCATGCCCGGGCGTTGGGTGCCCTGGCCGGCGAGGAGGAAGGCAGTGCGCGGTGGGTGGGGGGCGGTTGCCGTTCCGGCGGTTCCGGTGGCCGGTGTCGTCGTGGTGACCGGGTCGGACACTCCGGTGACGACGTGCGGCGACGGGTTGCCGGCGGCCAGGGCGGTGAGGCCGCGCAGCAGATCCTCGCGGCGGCTGCCGAGGATGGCGGCGCGGTACTCGAAGCGGGTTCTGGTCTGGGCCAGGGAGTAGGCGACGTCGGCCGGGTCGGCCGCGGGGTCGGACTCCAGATGGGTGAGCAGACGCCGGGCCTGGGCGCGCAGTGCCTTGCCGGTGCGCGCGGAGACGATCCACGGCAGGGGGGCACCGGATTCCGCGGCGCAGGGTCCGGTGGAAGCGGCCGTGGCGGTGACGGCTCCCGGTTCGGCTCCGGCTCCGGGTTCGGCTCCGGGCCGTTCCTCCAGCACGATGTGGCAGTTGGTTCCGCCCATGCCGAAGGAGCTGACTCCCGCCCGGCGCGGCAGGTCCCCGTGCGGCCAGGGCTGGGGGCCGCCTGTGACGACCCGGAGGTTGAGGTCGTCGACGGGGATGTCGGGATGGGGGTGCTCGTGGTTGAGGCCGGCGGGTATGCGCCCGTGCCGCAGGGCCAGCACGGTCTTGAGGAACCCGGCGATGCCGGCCGCGCCCTCCAGGTGGCCGATGTTGGTCTTGACGGAGCCGACGAGCAGGGGGGTGCCGTCGGTGCGGGCGCGGCCGACGACGGTGCCGAGGGCGGCTGCCTCGACGGGGTCGCCGAGCCGGGTGCCCGTGCCGTGCAGCTCGACGTACTGGACGTCGGCCGGACGAACGCCGGCCTGGTGGTAGGCGAGGCGCAGTACCTCCTCCTGGGCCTCGCGCAGGGGGGCGGTCAGGCCGTCGCCGCCGCCGTCGTTGTTGGTGGCGCTGCCGCGGATCACGCAGTGGATGCGGTCGCCGTCGGCCAGGGCGCGGTCGAGGGGTTTGAGGAGGACGAGGGCACCCCCCTCACCTCGGACGTAGCCGTTGGCGCGGGCGTCGAAGGTGAAGCAGGTGCCGTCCGGGGAGAGGGCGCCGAAGCCGGCGGAGGCGAGGTCGCTGTCGGGGGCCAGGATGAGGTTGACACCGCCGGCCAGGGCGAGTTCGGACTCGCCGCGCCTCAGGCTCTCGCAGGCCAGGTGCACGGCGACCAGCGAGGAGGACTGGCCGGCGTCCACGGTGAGGCTGGGCCCGCGCAGGCCGAGGACGTAGGAGAGGCGGTTGGCGATGATCCCGCGGTTCAGGCCGCTGAGGGTGTGGCGGCCGACGGCCTCGGGACCGAGGCGGCGGGCGAGGGCGGCGTAGTCGTCCCAGATGGCGCCGACGAAGACGCCGGTGCGGCTGCCGCGCAGCCGGGCGGGGACGACGGCCGCTTCCTCCACGGCCTCCCAGCCGAGTTCGAGGACGAGGCGCTGCTGTGGGTCCATGGCCCCGGCCTCGCGCGGTGAGATGCCGAAGAATCCGGCGTCGAACCGGTCGACGTGGTCGAGGTAGCCGCCGCGGCGGGAGGTTCCGAGGGTGGCGGAGCGGGGGGCCGCGCAGGTGTCGCGGCGGCTGTCGGGGGGTTCGGTGACGGCGTTGCGGCCCTGGATGAGCAACTGCCAGAAAGCGGCCGGGTCGGGAGCCTGGGGAAAACGGCAGGACATTCCGACGACGGCTATGGCGTCCCGCGTTCCCGCCGGGTTCTCCCGGGTGGATTCGGTCCCCTCCGGGAATGCCGCTTCCCGGGCGGAAGCGGTTTCCCGAGAGGATTCCGACATGTTTTCCCGTGCGTGTGCGTCTTCTGGCAACACGGCCACTGCCTCCGCCCTACGGATCCAGCTCGTTTTCTGGCCGCGCATTCCGGCCGGATCCGACTGCCGCGCTTTCCGCGGGACAATCGGTGGTTGCGTCGCTTGTCATACTGGCGGCCGCCTGCGGGCGCGTCCCGCGGACAGCCGCTGGTCTAGGGAGACTTCTACTTGTTCGGCCCTGGTCAGCGGCCGTGCGCGGCGCTCAGCGCCTGCGGTGGGCGATCATCTCCAGGCCGCCGCGGGGCTGCAGCGTGAAGTCGCTCGTGACCCGGTCCGGCGGGTCGCCGACGGGCTCGAACTCCCAGTGCCTGCTGAGGGTCGCCAGCGCCATGACGCCCTCCATCTGGGCGAAGACGTTGCCGATGCACTGGCGGGGTCCGGCGCCGAAGGGCAGGTAGGCCAGCTTGGGACGGCCGGGGGTCTTGGCGTGGCCGGTGAGCGGGTCGGACGGGTCCGGGTCCGGCAGGAACCGCTGGGGGGCGAACCGTTCCGGCTCGGGCCACCAGGTGGCGTCACGGTGCAGGACGTAGGGGCTGACCATGAGGACGCTGTTGCGGGGGATGTGGTACCCGTTGGCCGTGTAGTCCTCCAGCGCGCGCCGGACGAGCACCCAGGCCGGCGGGTAGAGGCGCAGCGCCTCGGAGTACACGGCGTCGGTGAACTGCAGACGGGGCAGGTCCGCCACGGTGGGCAGTCGGTCGCCGAGCACCTCGTCGACCTCGGCGTGCAGCCGCTCGCGGATCTCGGGGTGGGTGCCGAGCAGGTAGTAGGCCCAGGTCAGGGAACCGGAGGAGGTTTCGTGGCCGGCCATGAGCAGGGTGATGGCCTCGTCGCGCAGCTCCAGGTCGGTGAGGTGTTCACCGGTGTCGGCGTCGGTGACGGTGAGCAGCACGGACAGCAGGTCCTCGCCGTCGCCGGAGCCCTTGCGCCGTTCCTCGATCATGCCGTAGACGATGTCGTCGACGGCTTTCAGGCCGCGCTTGAACTGGCGGTTGGCCGGCAGTGGAAGGCGCAGCAGGATCTTGCCGAACGGGCTCAGTTCCCAGCGCAGGGGGCCGCCCTCGCGGGGGAAGGCGGTGCGGATGCGGTCCGCGGCCTCGCTGTCGAGGGACACGTCGAACAGGGTGCGGGTGACCATGCCGAGGGCGAGTTCGTACATGGCCTCGTGGAAGTTGAACCGCCGGCCGTCGGTGAGCCCGGAGGCCGCTTCGTCGGCGATGGCGGCGAACGCCGTGCCGTATCCGGCGATGCGCTGCCGGTGGAAGACGGGCTGGATGAGCCGGCGCTGCCTGCGGTGGTAGGTGCCGACGCTGGTCACCAGGCCTTTGCCGAGGACGCGTTCGAGGCTGGAGCCCCAGTCGTCGGGGCCCGGGCCGGTCTTCTGGGCGTCCTTGTCGAAGCGGCGGCTGGAGGCGATGATGACGTCCTGGACGACGTCGAAATCGCTGACGAGGAATGCGTCGGTCTTTCCCATCGGGACGCGGACCAGGGGCCCGTGTTTGTCGCGCAGGCCGGTGAGATAGCGCGGGACGTTTCTGATGACTTCGCGCATCTCCTTCAGCCGCATGGGGCTGGGAGCGGGTATGGATTCCGTCGGCGCGGGCGACTCGGGAGTCGTTCGAACGTCGGTCACGGCTGTCTCCTGGGTCAGCGGAGGATGGCAGGTCTTCAACGCCGTGCCGTCTGTGCGAGTTGGGGGCGTTTTCGCGGCCGCGGCGGGAAATGAGGGCGTGTACGCGAGGGGGGTCGACCTGGCGCTCGACGCTAGCACCGGCGGGGCGGCGGGCTTTCGGAGCGCTGCCGAGTTCTAGGGGATTCCAAAGGGTTGGCGTGATGCGACGGGTTGTCGTGGGCCATGGGTGAGGAGCCGCCCGTACGCTGGGCCGTTGGTGGCCCGTTGCGTCGACGAGGGGTCGGTGTGCGGGTCGCCGGGCAGTGGTCACCTAGGTTCCGGCGGACGGAGAACACATGACCAGCGGCGGAAGCACACTGCCGGACCGGCCTCCCCCGGGCTCCGCCCGCCGCGGCGGGACCGCCGGTGACTCGACGGGGCCCGGGTCCGGGCCGCCGCTGCTGGTGACCGTGCTGGTGGACTTCGGCGTGCCGATCGGCCTGTACTACGGGCTGACGGCGGCCGGAGTGAGCGATGTGATCGCGTTGACGGCGGGTGCCGTGGTGCCCGCGGCGGCCACGCTGGTGCGGTTCGCCCGGACGCGGCGGGTGGACGTGCTGGGTGTGTTCGTGACGACGATGCTGGTGCTCAGCATCGTCGTGTCGGTGGTCGGGGGCGGTCCGCGGCTGCTGCTGGTGCGGGACGGCTGGCTGACGGGTGTGGCCGGGGTGGGTTTCCTCGTGTCGCTGCGCGGCAGGCGCCCCCTGGCGTTCGGTTTCTCCCGGCGGCTGCTGGAGCGACGGGCCGCCGGTGGCCGGGACTGGGACGAGCTGTGGGAGGAGGTCCCGCGCTTCCGGCGGATCTGGCGGGTCACCACGGTGATGTGGGGCGTCGGGCTGCTGGCGGACTCGGGCATCCGGACGCTGATGGCGTACGCGCTGCCGGTGCACGTCGTGCCGGCCCTCAACGGCGTCCAGTACGGCGTGTTCACCCTGCTGATGCTGGTGATCGTGAACATCTACCACGCCCGGGCCGGACTCTGGCCGATCCTGACACCGGAGCCGGACGACACGGCACGCGAGAACGGCTCCGGCCCGGCGTCCGCTCCCCGCCCGGGCCGCGACCGCGGCTGACCGGGCGGCAGGCCGGGAGCGCGGGGCGGGGCGGGGAGCCGGCCCGTCAGCGGCCCGTATCGCCGACGGGCCGGCGTCGTCGGTCCGGCCGACCACGACCGACCCCGGCTTGCGCCCTGATGACCCGTCAGGAGTTTGCCTCGCCAACCGTGCTCCGGCTGTCCGGCGCCGACGGGGGTCGACCTCGCCGATCCCACGGACCGCGGCCAACCCCGGCACCCGGGCGAGCAGAAGCCGGACCAGGGATGCCCCGCGGCCGACCAGACCGGGCGGCAGGCCCAGGGCCCCCGGCCCGTCGACTGCCCGCCTCGCCCCCGGGCTCCGGCTGTACACCGCCGACGCGACCGGC
>NZ_KQ948885.1:3005-10808 GCF_001514215.1 Streptomyces bungoensis | reverse complement strand
GGCCCAAGGCTCCCCACATGCCCGTCAGCAGCCGCCTCCCCACCGGGCTCCGGCTGTACACCGCCGACGCGACCGGCTTCGCCGATCCCACCGACCGCGGGCAACCTCGGCGCCCGGAGGCGGCTCGGAGCAGCCTCGGCCGCCGGTCAACGGCGGTCTCAGGTGTCCGCCGCGCCGAGCGGCGTCGGCTGTGGTGGCCGGTCCGTCCAGGCGGCCCGGGTCTCCACCAGGGTGCGGAGTCGCTGGGCCTGGCGGGGCATGTTGACGGCGACGGCCCCGCGGACGTGGTCTCCGGCACCGTAGAGGGCGGTGAAGCGCCCCTCGGCGGGGCTGCCCTCGGCGATGTGGCACCGGTCGGTGCCGGCCAGGTCCCCGAAGACCTGGATCTTCAGGTCGTGCTGGTCGGTCCAGAAGGAGGGCAGCGGGGCGAAGGGGCGGGCCGCGGTGCCGGCGAGCAGGTTGCGGGCGACGGCCATGGCCTGTTCGGCGGCGTGCGTGCGGTGCTCCCAGCGGCCGCGCCGTCCCGTGCGCGGGTCGGGCCGGTTCGCGACGTCACCCGCCGCCCACACCCCGGGCCCGGCCGCGGACAGCAGGTCGCACACGACACCGTCCTCCACGCTCACGCCGCTGCCGCGCAGCCAGTCCGTGCAGGGCACCGATCCGGTGGCGACCAGCACCAGGTCCGCGTCGAGTCGGCTCCCGTCGGACAGCCGTACGCCGGTGACGGCTCCGCGGGCGGTCGTCACCGCGGTGACCCGGTCCCGCCGGACGCGCAGCCCGAGGCCCCGGTGGGTGGCGGCGACCAGCCCGGCCGCGTGCGGTCCGAGCAGGTCGAGGAGCGGCACGCGTGCGGGGCAGACGAGCGTGACGTCCGCACCGAGGCGCCGGGCCGCGACGGCCGCCTCCGTGCCGAGCAGCCCGGCCCCGGCCACCACCAGGCGCGGGCCCCCGGCCAGGGCCGCGTGCAGGCGGAGGGCGTCGTCGAGGGTGCGCAGCACGTAGACGCCGGCCGGTTCGCCGCAGCGGTCCGCTCCCTCCCTGCCGGGCAGCCGCCGAGGACGCACACCGGTGGCGACGACCACGGCGTCGGCGCGCAGCCGGGAGCCGTCGGCGAGTTCGACCGCCCGGCCGGTGCGGTCCAGGCGGGTGGCGGGGATGCCCAGCCGCAGGTCGATGCCGAGCCGGTCGTAGGCCTCCGGTGCGCGCAGCCGGATGCGGTCCGGCTCCCAGTGGCCGGTGAGGATCTGCTTCGACAGCGGCGGGCGGTCGTAGGGCAGGTGCGGTTCGGCGCCGAGGAGGGTGAGGCGGCCGTCGTAGCCCTGGCGGCGCAGGGTCTCGGCGGTGGTGGCCCCGGCGGCTCCTGCGCCGACGACGACGATGTCGTTCAGCCCGGTCAACGGGTCACCTCTCGGGTCTTCTTCAGCGGTTGTCCAGGACGGTGGCCGCCATGCCGCCGGGACCGTCGGGACCGAGCGGGATGCGGATGGTCACGAGGAGAGCTGCACCCGCCCGTGGTCGCCGATGACGAACCGGTGGGCGGTGGGCACCCGGGGCGAGAGGGAGACGTGCACGTTGCGGCCGACGAGCGAGCCCTCCACCCGGCGGATGCTGTCGAAGCTGGACTCCCGCAGGACGATGGAGAACTCGATCTCGCTGTCGCGGATGACGCAGTCCTCGGCTATGGAGGTCGACGGCCCGATGTAGGAGTCCTGCACGAGGGTGCCGGCGCCGATGACCGCGGGCCCGACGATGCGCGAGCCGCGGACGGTGGCGCCCGCGTCGATGCGTACGCGTCCCACGATCTCGCTGGCCTCGTCGACGTCGCCGTCGACCCGGTACTCCAGCAGGTCGAGGAGTCTGCGGTTGACGTCGAGGATGTCGGCGGCGTTGCCGGTGTCCTTCCAGTAGCCGGTGATCACCGTGGTGCGCACGTCCCGGCCGCCGTCGAGCAGCCACTGGACGGCGTCGGTGATCTCCAGTTCACCGCGCGCGGAGGGGCGGACGGCGCGCACCGCGTCGTGCACCGCCGGACCGAAGAGGAACACACCGACGACCGCCAGATCGCTCCTCGGCCGCGCGGGCTTCTCCTCCAGCCCCACCAGCCGCCCCTGGTCGTCGAGTTCGGCGACGCCGAAGGCGGAGGGGTCGGGCACGCGGGTGAGCAGGAGCTGGGCGTCGGGGCGTGCCTTGCGGAACTCCTCGACGGAGTCGGTGATGCCGCCGAAGACGAAGTTGTCCCCGAGGAACATCACGAAGTCGTCGTCGCCGAGGAAGTCACGGGCGATCAGGACGGCGTGGGCGAGCCCGAGAGGCGCCTCCTGCCGCAGGTAGGTGACGTCGAGCCCGAACGCGGCCCCGTCGCCGACGGCCCGCCGGATCTCGTCCTCGGTGTCGCCGACCACCAGGGCGACGTCGGTGATGCCGGCGTCGGCGATCGCCTCGAGGCCGTAGAAGAGGATGGGCTTGTTGGCGACGGGCACCAACTGTTTCGCGGAGGTGTGGGTGAGGGGCCGCAGCCGGGTTCCCGCACCTCCCGACAGCACGAGAGCCTTCACGGTTTCCAACCCGCCTAACTGGTGTCGTCGGTGAGGTGGCCGGCCGTCAGGGCTGGATCTCGATGGCACCGGAGGGGCAGATCAGCTCCGCCTCCGTCACGGCCGCGTGGAGCTCCTGCGGCGGCTCGGCCGACAGCAGTTCGACCAGGCCGTCCTCGCGGCTCTGGTCGAAGACACCGGCGGCGGCCAGCACGCACTGGCCGGCTCCGACGCAGCGCTCACGGTCCACGTTGATCTTCATGATGTCTTTCCCGTCCTTTCCTGTTCGCTCCCCGAGGGGAACGGGCTTCTTCATCCGTGCGGGTGCGCGGTCCTGGTCGTCGAGGGGTCGCGGTCCGGGTCGTCGAGGGGTCATGGGGCGGGCCGTCGACGGGGGTGGGGCGGGCCGTCAGCCGGCCTCCGCCAGCCGTTCGAGGGCCGCGACCACGTCGTGCGGGCTCGGCATGGCCCTGCACTCGGCCCGCACCCGCTTGGCCGCGTCCGCGAAGTCCGGTCGGCCGGTGAGCCGGCGGACGTGGTCGCGGACCTTCTGTGCGGTGGCGTCCCGATGGTGCAGGTACACACCGGCACCGGCCCGCTCGAGCGCGCGGCCGCGCAGTTCGTGGTCGGACACCAGGGTCGACAGCACCAGTTGGGGCACTCCGGCGGCCATGGCGGTGGCGAAACTGCCGTAGCCGCCGTGGTGGATGACGGCGGAGCAGCTCGGCAGCAGGGTGTGCAGGGCCACCGAGTCGACCGCCCTGGCGTTGTCGGGGACGGCGGTGAGCCGTTCCCGCTGGGCGGGCAGCAGTGCCGCCACCACCTCGACGTCCTCGTCGGCGAGGGCGTCGAGGATCTCCGGCACGGAGACGTAGTCGCCGCCGTAGTCCTCGGTGTTGGAGGCGCCCAGGCTCAGGCAGACCCGCGGTTTCTTCGGCGCCTCGCGCAGCCAGTCCCACACCACCGCGCGGCCGTTGTACGGGACGTGCCGCATGGGCAGTTCCGGTGAGGCCGTCGGGACGGACAGGGCGGGCGGCAGGGTGCTGATGGTGGCCTGGCCGTGCAGCATCTCCTCGTCGCAGGAGAAACCGAACGGCTCGGACCGCGCCGCCAGCCATTCGGCCAGCGGGTCCACGCGCTCGGCGGCGGGCTGCTCCCGCATCAGCTCCAGATAGGTCTGCCGGGTACGGCCCCACACGTCGGCACACCACATCAGCCGCACGTGCGCCGCCCCGCTGATCCGGGCGGCGACGGCACCGGCGTACGCCAGCGGGTCCCGCACCACCAGGTCGGGCCGCCAGCCCTGGGCGAACGCCGCGAGGTCCTCGGTCATGGAGTCGTTGTAGACGGCGAACGCGTACGGCACGCTCAGCTCGTAGCGCTCCTTCAGCTCCGCCCAGTCCACGTCGGCGCGTTCGCAGCGGCTCCAGTTGGCCGTGCGGTAGTCCTGCGACTCGCGGTAGGCGGCCATGTCCCGGTGGATGGCGTGGTCGCTGCCGACCGGTACGGCGGTGAGGCCGGCTCGGGTGATGGTCTCGGTGGCCATGGGCTGGCTCGCCACGCGGACCTCGTGACCGGCGGCGCTGAGCGCCCACGCCAGCGGCGCCATCAGGTAGATGTGGGACTTCTCGGACAGGCTGACGAACAGGACCCGCATCATGCTCCCTCGGTTCGGTGGGCCGCTTCACGGCCGGTGGCGTACGGCGGCAGCACCGTGTCGATCCAGGTGGTGAGGGCGCCCGCGGTGGCGGCGGCGTGGGACTCCATCATCGTGAAGTGGTTGCCGGGCACCTGCGCCACGCTGCCCGCGCCGTCCCAGGAGCTCTGCCACTCCTCCGGCTCGGCGGGCCCCCGGCCCGCGACGGTGGCCGGTGGCTCGCTCGGGCGCACCAGCAGCACGGGCACGGACAGCTCGCCCGGGTCCCACTCGCCGATCATGTTGATGTACCAGCTCATGGCGGACAGCCGGTCGGCGTCCATGGTCGCGAACATCGACTCCCGGTCGAACATCCCGCTCAGCATCTCGGCCGAGAAGCGGGTGAACGGCGAGTCGGCGCGCGGCATGTAGGTGTCGAGCAGCGCCACGCCCAGCGGCGGGCGCCCGGTCTCCTCGAGGTGGCGTGCGGCGGCCAGCGCCAGGACACCGCCGGAGGAGGATCCGGTGAGGACGAACGGCCTGCCGTCCGCACAGCGCAGTGCGGCTTCGGCCTGGGTGCGCGCCACCACGTCCAGCGAGGCGGGCAGCGGCTCGCCGCGCCCGAACCCGGGAGTGGGCAGCGCCCATACGTCCCGGCGGCCGCGGAACGCCGTGGCGAAGCGCGCGTACTGGTGCACGCCGGCCAGCGCCACGTAGGAGCTGAAGCAGACCAGCGGGGCGCCCTCGTCCCCGGCGGCCAGCCGCAGCCCGGTGAGGGGGCCGGCCGGGCCGTCCGGTGAGTCCTGGACGGGCCGCAGTCCGGCGACCGCCTGCAGCAGGGCGAAGCCCTCGTCGACCCGGCCCTCCCGGCAGGCGGTGCGGAACAGCGCGCCGACGGAGTCCTCCGCGGGTCCGCCCGTCCGGGCCGGATCGGTGCCGGGCCGGTCCGCGCGGGAGTGCGCCGCGTCCACGCCGGCCGGCTCGAACCGTTCGGCGAGGTCCGCGGCGAGCGCCTGCGGCGTGTCCAGGTCGAAGACGAGCGTCGGCGGGAGCCGGAAGCCGGTCAGGGAGCCGAGCCGGTTGCGCAGTTCCACCGCGGTGAGCGAGTCGAAGCCGAGTTCCGCGAAGTGCCGGTCGGGCAGCACCTCGTCGGTCGAGTCGTGCCCGAGGACCGCGGCGACCTGCTCGCGGACCGCGTCCAGCAGCACCGGTGGCCGCCGCGCCGCGTCGAGCCCGGCCAGCCGTGCGCGCAGCGTCCGCCCGCCGTCGTCCGGGGCCCCGGCGGCCGCGGCCCGGCGGGTCCTGGTGCGCGGGGCGGGCGGCGACTGCCGGGCCACGGCCACCACGGCGGCGTCGGGTGCGTGCAGGGCGGCGTCGAACAGGGCGAGGCCCGCCTCGTCGGTCAGCGGCGCCATACCGCCGCGGGCCATCCGCTCCCGGTCGGTGGTGCTCAGCCCGGAGGTCATGCCGCTGTCGGCCGCCCACAGGCCCCACGCGATCGAGGTGGCCGCGAGCCCGTGCGCCCGGCGGTGGCCGGCCAGCGCGTCCAGGAAGGCGTTGGCCGCGGCGTAGGCTCCCTGGCCCGCCGAGCCGAAGGTGCCCGCGGCCGAGGAGAACAGCAGGAACAGGCCCGGATTCCACGGCCGCGTCAGCCGGTGCAGGTGCCAGGCCGCATCCGCCTTGGGCCGCAGCACCGCGTCGATCCGGTCGGCGGTCAACGAGGTCAGCGTGGCGTCCTCGACGACTCCCGCGACGTGGACGACCCCGGTCAGCGGGCGGTCCGCGGGCACCCGGGCGAGCAGCGCCTCGAGCGCGGCGGGGTCGGCGACGTCGCAGGCGACGAGGTCGGCCTCGGCACCGTGCGCGGTCAGGTCGGCGAGCAGGGCGTCGGCTCCCGGCGCCTGCGCACCCCGCCGCGACGCCAGCAGCAGCCGGCGGGCGCCGTGCACCGCGGCCAGGTGCCGGGCCACCAGGCTGCCGAGGGCACCGGTGGCGCCGGTGACGAGCACGGTGCCGTCCGCGTCGAAGGGCGCGGCCGGCCGGGCCGCGGCGTCGGCGGCCGGGGACAGCGGCCCGGGTTCGGGCCGCAGCAGCGCCCCGGAGCGCACGGCGCCCTGCGGGTGCGCGGCGGCGATCGCGGCCACGACGGCGGGCCCGGTGCCGTCGGCGCCGGGCGCGGTGGCGGGATCGAGGTCGAGCAGGTGCAGCCGGCCGGGATGCTCCAGCTGCGCGGACTGCACGAGCCCCCACACGGCGGCGGCCGGCAGATCGGTGACGTCCTCGTCCGGGGCGGTGGCGAGCGCGCCCCGGGTGACCAGCACCAGCCGGGAACCGGTGAAGCGGTCGTCGCCGACCCAGGCGCGGGTCAGGTCCGTCACGGCCGTCAGCAGTTCCCTGGTGGCCGCGGGCGCGGGTGTGTCGGGGGCGGTGGTGCACGTGGCCAGGACGGTCCCGGGCGGCGCGGTGCCGGTGTCGACGGCGGCCGCGAGCGAGGCCAGGTCGGCGTAGCACTCCAGGTGCACCCCGGACGCGTCGAGTGCCTCGCCGAGCCCCCCGTCGCCCTGTCCGAGCAGTGCCCAGCGCACGGTGCCGGACGCCGGGGCGGCGGGCTGCGGCTCGGCGTGCCGCCAGTGCCGGCGCAGCAGCGGCGGGGTGGTGTCCGCCGGTCCGGTGCCGGGTGCGCCGGGCAGCTGCAGGGCGGCGATCCGGCGCAGGACGAGACCGTCGGCCGTGGCGACCGGTCGGCCGTCCGGGCCGGTGACGGACACGGCGTAGGCGTCCGGGTGCCCGCCGGGCGCGAGGTGGACGCGCAGGGTGGTCGCACCGGTCGCGTGGAGGCGGACGCCGTGCCAGGCGAACGGCAGCGTGGCCGCCGTCTCGCCGTCGGCGCCGTCCAGGGCGCGGACGAGCAGGGTCTGCACGGCGGCGTCCAGCAGCGCGGGGTGGAGCCCGTAGCGGGCCGCCTCGGCGCGGTGGGCCACCGGCAGGGAGACCTCGGCGAACAGCTCCTGGCCGCGCCGCCAGACCCGGCCCAGTCCCCGGAACGCCGGCCCGTAGCCGAACCCTCCGGCGGCGAACCGCTCGTACCAGTCGCCGTCGCCGCCCGGCTCGACCGGCACGGCGTCCGACGGCGGCCAGTCACCGGCGTCGGCGGCCGGCACCGCGTCCGGTTCGTCGGCGAGCAGCCCTTGGGCATGCCGGGTCCAGGGGTCCTCGGGAGCGGCGTCGGCGGAACGCGAGTGCACGCTGAACGTCCGCCGTCCGTCCTCGTCCGGGCCGGCGAGGGCGAGCTGGAACCGTACGGCCCCGCGCTCGGGCAGCAGCAGCGGTGTCTCCAGGGTCAGCTCGGCGACCTGGCCGAGGCCGACCCGGTCACCGGCCTGTACGGCCAGTTCGAGGTAGGCGGTGGCGGGCAGGATGGTCCGGTCCAGCACCCTGTGGTCGGCGAGCCAGGGAAGCGTGCGGGCGGACAGCAGCCCGCTGAGGACCAGGCCGCCGGTGTCGGCCACCGGTACGACGGCGGACAGCAGCGGATGCCCGGCGCTCTCCAGCCCGGCGGCGGTGAGGTCGCCGGCCTGCCCGGAAGCCGGCAGCCAGTAGCGGCGGCGTTGGAAGGCGTAGGTCGGCAGGGCC
>NZ_KQ948885.1:1746-2242 GCF_001514215.1 Streptomyces bungoensis | reverse complement strand
CACCCGCAAGGACGTGACCTTGCGGCCTTCGCCGCGGAAGTGCGCGGCGACATCCTCCACCGCCTCCGCCGCACCCGAAAGCACCAGCGAACCCGGCCCGTTGACGGCGGCGATGCCGACCTCGTCACCGAGCAGCGGCAGCACCTCCTCCTCCGAGGCCCGCACCGCCACCATCACCCCACCAGCCGGAAGCGCCTGCATCAACCGGCCACGCGCCACCACCAGACGACAGGCGTCCTCAAGCGACCACACCCCCGCCACATGCGCCGCCGCGATCTCACCGATCGAATGCCCCGCCAGCACATCCGGCCGCACACCCCACGACTCCAGCAACCGGAACAACGCCACCTCAAGCGCGAACAGCGCAGGCTGCGCGAACTCCGTCCGGTTCAGAAGCTCGTGATCGTCACCGAAGACGACTTCCTTGAGGCTGAAGGGAAGCTCCGCATCCACTGCGTCGAAAGCCTCGGCGAAGACCGGGTGTGTTTCGTACAAG
>NZ_KQ948885.1:0-1182 GCF_001514215.1 Streptomyces bungoensis | reverse complement strand
TCGGCGCCCATACGCAGGCGTTGTGCGCCCTGACCGGCGAACAGGAACGCCGTGCGCACATCACGCCGGGCCGTCCCCGTGACGGCGTTCGCGACCTCCCCGCCCACAGCCACCGACCGCAGAGCACCGACCAGTTCCTCCCGGTCCGCACCCCACACCACCGCACGCTGCTCGAACACCGCCCGGGACCGCACCAGCGCCCCGGCCACCTCCACCACACCAGGACCGTCAGCCGCGGACACGAACTCCGCCAGCCGCCCCGCCTGCTCCCGCAACGCGCCAGCCGCACGAGCCGACACCACCCACGGCACCACACCCGTCGTCACCGGCGGCACCACCACCGGCCCCGACCCGTCCACCGGCGGCTCCGCCAGCACCACATGCGCGTTCGTCCCACTGATCCCGAACGACGACACACCCGCACGACGCACACGACCCTCGGCACGCGACCACACGACCCGGTCGGTCAGCAACTCCACCGCACCCGCCGACCAGTCCACATGCGACGACCGCTCCCCCACATGCAAAGTCCGCGGCAACACCCCGTGCTCCAGCGCCAGCACCATCTTCATCACACCCGCCACACCCGCAGCCGCCTGCGTATGACCGATGTTCGACTTCACCGACCCCAAATACAGCGGACGCTCCCGGCCCTGCCCGTAAGTGGCGAGTACCGCCTGTGCCTCGATCGGATCGCCCAGCGACGTCCCCGTCCCGTGCGCCTCGACCACGTCCACATCAGCCGCGGACAGCCCGGCGCCGGCCAGCGCCTGCCGGATCACCCGCTGCTGCGACGGCCCGTTCGGCGCCGTCAGACCGTTCGACGCACCATCCTGATTCACCGCCGAACCAGCCACCACCGCCAGCACCCGACGCCCCGCAGCCCGCGCCTGCGACAACCGCTCCACCAGCACCAGACCCGCACCCTCGGAGAACCCCGCCCCGTCGGCCGCGTCCGAGAACGCCTTGCACCGCCCGTCCGCCGCCAGCCCCCGCTGACGACTGAAGTCCAGAAACAACCCCGGCGTCGACATCACCGTCACACCACCGGCCAGCGCCAGATCACACTCCCCCGCCCGCAACGCCTGCACCGCCAGATGCAACGCCACCAACGCCGACGAACACGCCGTGTCCACCGTCACCGCCGGCCCCTCCAGACCGAAGGTGTAGGACACGCGGCCC
>NZ_KQ948884.1:1607-49806 GCF_001514215.1 Streptomyces bungoensis | reverse complement strand
CGATGGCCCCCAGCAGGGCCCGCGCGCACAGGTCGCGCACCTGTTCCCGCGTCAGCTCCCCGTCGCGCAGCCACTCCAGGCAGACCGCCGTGGCGAAGGCGAGCCAGCCGCGCACCGCCAGGCGCAGGTGCGGGGCGGCCTCGAAGGCGGGCCCGAACTCGGGGTCCGCCGCCAGGGCGGCGAGGATCTGCTGCTCCTGGGCGGCCAGGGCCCGCTGGTAGACGCGGCGCACGGCCTGGTCCCCCGCCGCGTCGGCGCGGTGGAAGGCACGGAATCCGTGGGCGTGGGCCTGCACGTATGCGAGGTAGGTGTCGAGGCCGGCGGTGAGCTGCTCGCGCAGCGGCACCCCCGGCACGGCCGCCGTCATGCGCAGCATCCGCTCGCTCTCCCGCTCCACGACCGCCGCGAAGAAGTCCCGCTTCGTCGGGAAGTAGTGGTACAGCAGTCCCCGGGAGACCCCGGCGATCTCGGCGACCTGCTCGATCCACACGTCGTCGTAGGGGCTCTCCGAGAACAGCCGCGCGCCGACCGACAGCAGCTGCTCACGGCGCTCCCCGGTGCTGAGTCTGCGCCGGGCGCGGTCCCCCTGGTTCGCGGGCATGCCGTCACTTTACTTGACGCCGGTTCAACAAGCGGACGACACTGGGCCTCGTTATTGAACTCACATACAACACGCGTGGGTGACCGCTTCAACCGTCCGCTGGTCAAGGGAGATCGCGTCATGGCGGAGACGACGGGGACCAGGCTGCCGAAGGGGTTCCGGGGCGCCGAGCAGGGTTGGCCCGAGCTGCGCCGCATCCCGCATCCGCCGCGCCGGGTGCCGCTGCTCGGCGACGTGCTCGGCGTCGACCGGCGCCGGCCCGTGCAGGACTCGATGCGCTACGCGCGCCGGCTGGGCCCGATCTTCCGGCGCCGGGCGTTCGGGAACGAGTTCGTCTTCGTGTGGGGTCACCGGCTCGCCGCCGACATCGCCGACGAGTCCCGGTTCGCCAAGCACGTGGGGCTCGGGGTCGCCAATCTCCGCCCGGTGGCCGGGGACGGGCTGTTCACCGCGTACAACCACGAGCCCAACTGGCAGCTGGCGCACGACGTCCTGGCGCCCGGTTTCGGCCGGGAGGCCATGGCGGGCTACCACACGATGATGCTGGCGGTCGCCGCCCGGCTGACCGAGCACTGGGACCGTGAGCTGGCCGCCGGGCACACCGTCGACGTGCCCGGTGACATGACCCGGCTGACCCTGGAGACCATCGCCCGGACCGGCTTCGGTCACGACTTCGGCTCCTTCGAACGGGACCGGCCGCACCCCTTCGTGACGGCGATGGTCGGCACGCTCACCCACGCCCAGCGCCTGAACAGCGTCCCCGTCCCGCTCGCGCCGCTGCTGCTGCGGCGCGCCACGCGGCGCAACACCGCGGACATCGCCCACCTGAACCGCACCGTCGACGCACTGGTCGCGGCCCGGCGCCGCTCCGGCCGCGGGGACGGCGACCTGCTGGACCGCATGCTGGAGACGGCCCACCCGGAGACCGGGGAGCGTCTGTCGGACGAGAACGTCCGCAAGCAGGTGATCACCTTCCTGGTGGCGGGCCACGAGACCACGTCGGGTGCGCTCTCCTTCGCCCTGTACTACCTGGCCCGACATCCGGAGGTCGCGGCCCGGGCCCGCGCGGAGGTGGACCGCGTCTGGGGCGGCGCCGAGCGGCCCGGCTACGAGCTGGTGGCCAAGCTGCGCTACGTCCGCCGGGTGCTGGACGAGTCGCTGCGGCTGTGGCCGACCGCGCCGGCCTTCGCCCGCGAGGCCCGGCGGGACACCGTGCTGGCCGGGGAGCACCCTATGCGGCGCGGCGCGTGGGCGCTGGTGCTGACGCCGATGCTGCACCGCGATCCGCAGGTGTGGGGCGAGGACGCCGAGCGGTTCGATCCGGACCGGTTCGACGCCGGGGCGGTACGGGCCCGGCCTCCGCACACCTTCAAGCCGTTCGGCACCGGGGCGCGGGCCTGCATCGGCCGCCAGTTCGCGCTGCACGAGGCGACGCTCGTCCTCGGCCTGCTGCTGCGCCGCTACGAGCTGCGCGCCGACCCGGACTACCGGCTGCGGGTCGTCGAACGGCTCACGCTGATGCCGGAGGGGCTGCGGCTGCGGCTCGAGCGGCGCGCGGCCCCCGCGCCGGTCACCGCTCCCCCGCCCGGCGACGCCTCCGGGCGGGCGGACGCGGCCGCCGTCCCGGCGTCCGGGTCAGCCGCGCGCTGCCCAGTGCACCGGGCGGGTGACTGAGTCCGGCAGCCGGGTGCCCGCGCTGCCGCGAGCCGCGTTGAGCTGGGGCTGGGTGAGGAAGAAGGCGCCGGTCAGGTCGGCGTCGGTCAGGTCGGCGTCGCGCAGGTCGGCGCCGATCATGTCGGCTCCGCGCAGGTCCGCGCCGGTGAGGTCGGCGGCGATCAGATAGGCGCCGCGCAGACTGCCCCCGCGCAGGTCGGCGCCGCGCAGCCGGGCGCCCATGAGGTCCGCGCCCCGGCGGTCCTTCTTCCCGCCGCCTTTGCCGCTCCTGCCGCCCTTGCCCGCGAAGCCCGCCCGGACCAGGTCGCTGGTGCGCAGCAGGAGCACGTTGACCTGCCGCCGGTGGGCGGCCACGTCGAGGGCGGCCAGCTCCGCGGGGGTCCCCAGAGTGAGCCGCTCGGTCCGGTCCAGCGCCTCGCGCAGGTCGGCGTGGACGGGACGGGCCGCGGGCAGGCCGAGCGCCTCGGTGAGGTACCAGAGCAGTTCGTGGAGCTGCCGGACGACCGGGAACACGTCGAACATCCGCCGCGCGTCCTCGTCCGGGCCCGTACGCCAGTCCTGTCCGCCGAAGGTGATCTGGGAGACCTTCTGACCGGCGCCGAAGCAGTCGTAGACCGTGCAGCCGGTGAAGCCCTGGTCGCGCAGGCGGGTGTGGATGCCGCAGCGGTGGTCGGCCCGGAGGTTCGGGCAGGGCGTCCCGGCGGGCTTGTCGAGCGCGAAGTCCGCCGAGCGCGCGAAGGGCAGGGCGACACAGCACAGCCCGAAGCACGAGGCGCAGTCAGCGCTCAGGTTCGACAGTTCCGTCGTCCGATCAGCCATGCGTACACCCTACTGACGTGCGAAAGCGCCCCCGCACCCCGTCGGGGGCGCGAGTCTGTCACACCTCGTCGCGGGCCATCGCCAGCAGCCGGTCCAGCACCCGCGGCGCGCCGGCCCGCAGGCCGTCGTGCTCGTACTCGTCGGTGACCCAGGTGCGCAGGCCCCGGATCGCGCGGGCGGTGCGCAGTGAGTGGGCGGTGTCGACGTACAGGTCGTCGTGGTAGACGGCGGCGACGACCGGGACCTCGTTCGCGGCGAGGCGGACCGGGTCGTACAGGGCGGGCCAGCCGGTGCGGGCGGCTAGCAGTTCCGCGGTCTCGCGCAGCGGGCGCAGGGCGGGGTCGCAGTCGAAGGTCCAGGGGTGGACGGTCTCGCCGGTGAAGAGCAGCGGCGCGTCGCCCGCGAGGGTCCGGGCCGCGTCGAACTGCGGGAACTCGGCGCGCACCCGCTGCGCGGCCCAGGCGGTGGGGCGGTCGCCCTGGCCGTAGATCGCCTCGTGCACGAGGGCGTACAGGGGGTGGCTCGCGTACGACAGCAGGCTGCGCACCTGCTCCTGGAAGGCGTCCGACAGTTCCGGGGCGTGCGGTGTGGGCACGAAGGCGTGTTCCAGGAGGTGGTGCAGGCGGTGGCTGCCGTCACCGGTGCCGAGCATGATGCCGAGGGACTGGAAGGCCTCGGCGGTCAGGCGGTGGCCGCCGGGCAGGACCACGTCGTGGGTCAGCAGGTGCTCGGCGATGCGGCGGGCCCGTTCGACGTCCTGCGGGTAGCGGGCGTAGTGCGCGGTGACCTTGCGCTCCATGCGCGGGTAGGCGGCCCGGTAGACGTCGTCGGCGTGTGCGTCCAGGGCGGGCAGCCCGCCGGTGATCAGCGCGGTGTCCAGGCCCTCCGGCGCGAGGGACAGGTAGGTCACCGTGCAGAAGCCGCCGAAGCTCTGGCCGAGGACGGTCCAGGGGGCGCCGCCGGTCAGCCGCCGGCGGATCAGCTCGCAGTCGCGGACGATGGAGTCGGCCCGGAAGTGACCGAGATACGCCGCCTGTTCGGCGGGGCCGCCGCGCAGCGGGAGCGTCTGCCTGCCGGCGGGCGTGGAGTGGCCGGTGCCGCGCTGGTCGAGGAGCAGCACCCGGTAGTCCTCCAGGGCGCGGCCGAGCCAGGCCTCCTTGCCGACGAAACGGTTCGCCCAGAAGCCGGGTCCGCCCTGCAGGTACAGCAGCCACGGCAGGTCCCGGTCCGCCTTGTCGCTCGCGACGGCCTCCCGGGCGTACAGCTCGATGGTCTCGCCCCCGGGGTCGGCGTGGTCCAGGGGCACGGTGAAGCGGTGGTCGGTGAGGACGACGCCGGGCTGGCGGTAGGTGACGGTCAACGGATCTCCCGGGACGGACGGTCGGTCGCGCCCCAGTTCAGCACACGTGTCCGCGGCGTCCGGCCGCCGGGATCCCGGAGCGCCGCCGAAGGCGGGTCAGCGGGCGGCGAGGCTGGAGCGGCGCACCACCAGCTCCGGCTGGAGCACCACCCGGCGGTGCTCGTGCGTCGCCGGTTTGTCCTGCGCCTCCGTCTCCTCCAGGAGGAGCTCGGCGGCGAGGGCGCCCATGGTGACGGCGGGCTGCCGTACCGAGGTGAGCGGGACGGCGGCGGCGGCCGCGAACTCGATGTCGTCGTAGCCGACGATCGCGAGGTCGTCCGGGACGGTGACGCCGGCCGCGTACATGGCCTGCAGCACACCGAGGGCGAGCAGGTCGTTGGCGCAGAAGACGGCCGTCGGCCGGTCGGCGAGGCCGAGCAGACGGGCGCCGGCGTCCCGGCCGGCGGCCACGTCGAGGCGCTCGGTGGGCAGTTCGCGCAGGGACTCGGGGCCGAGCCCGGCCTCCGCGAGGGCGTTCAGGGCGCCGGTGCGGCGGTCGCGGACCTGGTTGAGCCCGGGCGGACCGCTGACGTAGGCGATCGAGCGGTGCCCGGCCTCCACCAGGTGCCGCACGGCCAGCGCGCCGCCCGCGACGTCGTCGACGGAGACCGAGCACTCGGTGGCGCCCTCGGCGACCCGGTCGACCAGCACGAAGGGGATGCCGTGGCGGCGGAACGCCTCGATGTTGCGTCCCGTCGCGTCCGCGGGCGTGAGCAGCACACCGCGCACCCGCTGCTCGGCGAAGAGGGAGAGGTACTCGGCCTCCTCCGCCGGGCTCTGCGCGCTGTTGCAGACCATCACGCCGAGCCCGGCCTCGCGGGCCGCCCGCTCGGCGCCGCGGGCGACGTCCACGAAGAAGGGGTTGCCCATGTCGAGGACGAGCAGCCCCATGATCCGGCTGCGGCCCGCGCGCAGTTGCCGCGCGGACTCGCTACGGACGTAGCCGAGCCGGTCGATCGCGGACAGCACCCGCGCCCGGGTCTCGCTGGCGACGGTGTCCGGGCGGTTGATGACGTTCGAGACCGTGCCGACCGACACTCCGGCGGCACGGGCGACGTCCTTGATACCCACCGACTGGGCCATCGGGCTTCAGACCTCCAGAAGGACGAGGGGCGGCGGGTGGCCCCTCACATTACCGTCACCGGCCCGGCCGGCCGACCCACCGGGGCAGGCGCTAGCTGGGCAGTTCGAAGTCCACGACGTGCAGCGGCGACGGTGTGGTGCCGCCGGACCTCTCCTGGTACAGGAACGACAGGTCGTCGTCCGCCTTCACCCGCGTCTCGTCGATCACGACCTCGCCGAAGGCGTTCAGGCAGGCGCCGTCGCACAGCAGCGTCCAGTCCGTGTGGCCGGATGCCTTCGCGGCGCCCGCGATCCGGCCGTAGGGCAGGACCGCGTAGGCGTTGTCGTACCGGTCGAGGACCAGTTCGGTGCGCCGGCTGGAGTGCAGCGGGACGATCTGCGTCTTCGGCCAGGTGCCGGCGGATTTCCTGCGGACGTGGAAGGCCCGGCCGTGGGCGGTGCGGTCGGCGACGTGGTCCGTGGTGCACCGGCCGAAGCGGCCGGGGACGTAGCTGATGATCGCGTGCGGCAGGCCGGCCGAATCGGTGCACCGGCTCTCCCGGTTCATCAGGGAGTGGTCCGGGTTCAGCGGGTCCGCCACCGGTCCGGCGTCGGTGACGGCGACCCGGTCGGAGCCGCCCGTGGTGCCCTGGTGGGTCAGCAGGCCGTTCTTCTGGAACGAGTTGTCGTTCATCAGGCCGTCGTAGGAGACGAAGTAGACGGCCTGTGCGTCGAGCGCGGTGGTGCCGGCCCTCTTCACGGACGGTCCGGGGCCGGCGGCCCGTGCGGTGCCGGGGGCGGGCGGGGTGACGGCGCCGAGGAGAAAGCCGGCCGGCCGGGTACGTCGTCTCATCCTCGCGTGCCTCCGGGTCGGGCGAGGTGGAACACCTCGGTCAGGGGCTTCATCGCCTCGTCGGGGCGGGTGCCGTCGAGCGACTCGAAGAAGGGGGCCATCTCGGCCTGCCAGCGGGCGTTGACCTCGGTCGCCTCCATGCCGGCCTTGGCGGCTTCGAAGTCCTCGGTCTCCAGGTAGCCGACGAGCAGGCCGTCCTCGCGCAGGAACAGCGAGTAGTTGTGCCAGCCGGTGGCCGAGAGCGCCTCGCGCATCTCCGGCCACACGGCGGCGTGGCGTTCGCGGTACTCGGCGATCCGGTCCTGGCGGACCTTGAGCAGGAAACAGACGCGCTGCATCAGTACCGCTCCGCGATCAGAAGTCGAACTGGTCGATGTTCTCGGCGTCGAACACGGTCGGCTTGCCGAGGCTGATCACGCCGTCCTTGCCGATGGTGTAGGTGGTGGAGCCGGCCTTGAAGGTCTCCCCCTCCTTGCCGCTGATCTGCCCGGAGGCGAGGGCGACGGCGGCGCGGGCGGCCAGGTCGCCGAGCTTGGCCGGGTCCCACAGCTCGAACGCGTCGACGGTGCCGTTCTTGACGTACTTGCGCATGTCGTTGGGGGTGCCGAGGCCGGTCAGCTTGACCCTGCCCTTGTACTTGGAGCCCGACAGGTACTGGGCGGCGGCCTTGATGCCGACGGTGGTCGGGGAGATGATCCCCTTCAGGTTCGGGTGCTCCTGGAGCAGGCCCTGGGTCTGCTGGAAGGACTGCTGGGCGTCGTCGTTGCCGTAGGCGACCTTGACCAGCTTGACGTTCTTGTACTTCGGGTCCTTCAGCTCGTCCTTCATGTAGCCGATCCAGGTGTTCTGGTTGGTCGCGGTCTGCGCGGCCGACAGAATCGCGATCTCGCCCTTGTAACCGATCTGCTTCGCCAGCAGCTGCACCTCGGTACGGCCCAGGTCCTCGGCGGAGGCCTGTGAGATGAAGGCGTTGCGGCAGCCGGGATTGGTGTCGGAGTCGTAGGTGACGACCTTGATGCCGTTGGTCATGGCCTGCTTCAGCGCGGTGCACAGCGCGCCCGGGTCCTGCGCGGACACGGCGATGGCGTTGACCTGCTGCTGGGTGAGGGTGTTGACGTAGGAGACCTGGCCGGAGGTGTCGGTGGCGCTGGACGGGCCCACCTCCTTGTACTTCGAGCCCAGCTCGGCCAGGGCCTTCTCGCCGCCCTTGTCGGCGCTGGTGAAGTACGGGTTGTTGACCTGCTTGGGCAGGAAGCCGACGGTCAGGCCCTTCTTGGTGGCGGCGTTCGGGTCCGCCTTGCCGGCGGTGGCCGCGGAGGCGGAGTCGTCCTTGACGTCGCTCTTGGTGGTGCCCCCGCAGGCGGTGGCGGCGAGAGCGAGCGAGGTGGCGGCGGCCAGGGCCGCGCAGGTGCGGCGGAGCGTGGAGGTGCGCATGGCGGAGTTCCTTTACGAGGACGGGTGGGAGGGGCGGGCGGTGCGGGGGTTACGGCGTCGGGGTCGAGGCGGCGGCCCGGCGGCCCGCCCTCGCCACGGTGATCTGCCGTGCGACCCGGGGGCCGAGCACGGAGACGACGAGCAGCACGCCGGTGACGACGATCTGCGACTGGGCGGAGACGTTCAGCAGGCTCATCACGTTCTGCAGCGCCCCCAGCAGGAACACGCCGGCGATCGCACCGCCGAGCGTGCCCTTGCCGCCGTCGAAGTCGATGCCGCCCAGCAGCACCGCGGCGACGACGGAGAGTTCGAGTCCGGTGGCGTTGTCGTAGCGGGCGCTGGCGTAGTGCAGGGCCCAGAAGACGCCGGTGAGCGCGGACATCACACCGGTGGCGACGAAGAGGACCAACTTGCTGCGCTTCACCCGGATGCCGGCGAAACGCGCCGCCTCCTCGCTGGCGCCGATCGCGAACAGCGACCGGCCGAACGCGGTGGCGTGCAGGACGACCACCGCGACCGCGAGCAGCACCAGGAAGGGCGGGAAGGCCTGCGGCAGGAAGGAACCGCCGAGGCGGCCGGCCGCGAAGTCCAGGTACCGGGCGGGGAAGTCGGTCACGGCGTCGGAGCCGAGGACGATCTGCGCGATGCCCCGGTAGGCGGCGAGGGTGCCGATGGTGACGGCGAGGGACGGCAGCCCGAGCCGGGTCACCAGCAGGCCGTTGACCAGCCCGCAGACCACGCCCAGCAGCAGGCACAGCGGGATGATCGTCTCGATGGCCATGCCGCCGTTCCACAGCCTGCCCATCACCGCCCCGGACAGCCCGGCCGTGGAGGCGACCGAGAGGTCGATCTCGCCGGAGACCACCAGCAGGGTCATCGGCAGGGCGATCAGCGCGATCGGCAGGGTGTTGCCGATGAGGAACGACAGGTTGAGGGAGTTGCCGAAGCCGTCCACGAAGCCGAACGACAGCAGCAACAGCACGATCAGCAGCGCTCCGACGACCGTGTCCCAGCGGACGGCGCGGGTCAGGGACTCAGGCACCGGCGTTCTCCTTCGTCGGAGCGGTCCGCCGCCGGGCGGACCTCTTCTTCAGGGCGGCGGCCACGCGCAGGGCGACGATCCGGTCGACCGCGATGGCGAGCAGCAGCAGGACGCCGTTGATGGCGAGCACCCACACGGAGCTGACGCCGAGCGCGGGCAGCACGCTGTTGACGGAGGTGAGCAGCAGGCCGCCGAGGGCGGCGCCGTAGACGCTGCCGGAGCCGCCGGTGAAGGCGACGCCGCCGACCACGACCGCGCTGACGACGGTGAGTTCGTAGCCGTTGCCGGTGCCGGAGTCGACGTTGCCGAACCGGGCCAGGTACATGGCGCCGGCGAGTCCGGCGAGCGCGCCGCAGACGGTGTAGGCGGCCAGGATCCGCTTGCGGACGGGGATGCCGGCCAGGCGGGCCGCCTCGGGGTTGGAGCCGAGGGCGTACAGCTCGCGTCCGCTGCCGTAGTGCTTGAGGTAGTAGGCGGTGGCGGCGAGCACGGCGAGGGCGATGAGGGCGAGCCAGGGGACCGCCGAGATCCCGCCGGAGCCGAAGTCCACGAAACCGCCGGGGAGGTCGGCCGCGGTGATCTGCCGGGAGCCGACCCAGATGGAGTCCACGCCCCGGATGATGTAGAGGGTGCCGAGCGTGACGACGAGGGCGGGCACCTGGCCGAGGCTGACGAGCAGGCCGTTGAGCAGGCCGAAGCCGACGCCGAGCAGGACGGCCAGCACGACCGCCACCACGGGGTTGCCGCCGCCGTGCAGGTAGTCGCCGGCGGCGAAGGCGGTGATGCCGAGGGTGGAGCCCACCGACAGGTCGACGTTCCTGGTGATGACGACCAGGGACTGGCCGGTGGCGACCAGCACCAGGATCGTGGCGTTGAGCAGCAGGTCCTTGACGCCCTGCTCCGACAGGAACTCGCTGTTGCCGGCCTGGGTGACGGCGATCATGACGAGGAAGACGGCCAGGATGGCGAGTTCGCGCATCCTGAAGACGCGGTCCACCAGCCGGGTGCCGCTGGACGGGGGTGCCTCGGCGAGGGGGGTCGGGTTCGGGGTGGTCACCGTCATGCGGCGGCCCTCCCGGTGGCTGCGGCCATCACGGTTTCCTCGGTGGCGTCGGAGCGGGGGATCTCGGCGGTGAGCCGGCCCTCGTGCATCACCAGCACGCGGTCGGCCATGCCGAGGATCTCGGGCAGGTCGGAGGAGATCATCAGGACCGCCACCCCGTCGGCGGCCAGCTGGGACAGCAGCCGGTGCACCTCGGCCTTGGTGCCGACGTCGATGCCGCGCGTGGGCTCGTCGACGATGAGCACCTTCGGGCCGGTGGCGAGCCACTTGGCGAGGACGACCTTCTGCTGGTTGCCGCCCGACAGGGTGGAGACGGCGTCGGCGATCCGGGCGTACTTCACCTGGAGCTTGACCGCCCAGTCCAGGGACCGGCTGCGCTCGGCGCCCCGGTCCACCAGGCCGGCCCGCACGGTCGTGCGCAGGCCGGTCAGGCCGATGTTGCGCTCGATGGACATGTCCATCACCAGGCCCTGGGCGCGCCGGTCCTCGGGGACCAGGGCGAGGCCGGCGGCCATGGCGATGGAGGGCGCGCCGTTGGCGAGCCGGCGCCCGTCGACCTCGACCTCTCCGGCGTCCCAGCGGTCGATGCCGAACACGGCCCGGGCGACCTCGGTGCGGCCGGCGCCGACGAGTCCGGCCAGGCCCACGATCTCACCGCACCGGACCTCGAAGGAGACGTCGGTGAAGACGCCCTCGCGGGTCAGCCGGCGCACGCTGAGGGCGACCTCGCCGGGGGTGACGTCCTGCTTGGGGTAGAGCTCGTCCAGGTCGCGGCCGACCATCCGGCGGACCAGGTCGTCCTCGGTCATGCCGGCGAGCGGCTCGCCGGCGATCCGGGCGCCGTCCCGCAGCGTGGTCACCCGCTGGCAGATCTCGAAGATCTCCTCCAGCCGGTGCGAGATGAACAGCACCGCCGCGCCCTGCTCGCGAAGGGTGCGCACGACCCCGAACAGCCGGGCGACCTCGCTGCCGGTGAGGGCGGCGGTCGGTTCGTCCATGATCAGGACCCGGGCGTCGAAGGAGAGCGCCTTGGCGATCTCCACGATCTGCTGGTCGGCGATGGACAGACCGCGCGCCGGCCGGTCGGGATCGAGGTCGACGCCGAGCCGCTTCATGAGGGCGGCGGTGGCCGCGTGCGTGGCCTTGTGGTCGATGCGGCCGAGGGCCCGCCGGGGACGGCGGCCCATGAAGATGTTCTCGGCGATGGACAGGTCCGGGAAGAGCGTCGGTTCCTGGTAGATCACGGCGATGCCGGCGTCGCGGGCGTCGCCGGGACCGTGGAAGACGACGGGCTCGCCGTCGAGCAGCACCTGCCCGGCATCCGGCCGGTGCACCCCGGCGAGGGTCTTGATCAGGGTCGACTTGCCCGCGCCGTTCTCCCCGGCGAGGGCGTGCACCTCGCCGGGGAACAGCTCCAGGGAGACGCCCCGCAGGGCGCGGACGGCCCCGAAGGACTTGGTGACGTCCCTCAGGGCCAGCACCGGGGCCGGTCCCGGGTCAGGCGGGTGGGTCATGGGGGCTCCTCGACGACACCGGAGGCGCCGCCCCGGCGTTGTGAAAGGTTTCAACTGGATTGCCGGGACGTTAGGCAGGTCCGGCATGTCACGTCAATGGGTCCGTGTCGAAAAAGTTTCGAGAGATTGAGGTCACGGACGAGTCACGGAAAACCGCGTGGGCCGGAACGCTTGACACCCCGACGAGCGGCTCATAGCTTGCCGTTCTGAATCGTTTCACACGCTGCGACTTTCCACCGGACCCCCCAGGAGCCCCAGTGACCGACCTCACCGCGGTGAAGGACGCCCTCAAGAGCCAGGCCATCGAGACGCCGTCGTGGGCGTACGGGAACTCGGGCACCCGCTTCAAGGTGTTCGCCCAGCCGGGAGTGCCACGCGACCCCTACGAGAAACTGGACGACGCCGCGAAGGTGCACGAGTTCACCGGCGTGGCCCCGACCGTCGCGCTGCACATCCCCTGGGACCGGGTCCAGGACTACGCGGCCCTGGCCAGGCACGCCGAGGAGCGCGGTGTCCGGCTGGGCGCGATCAACTCCAACACCTTCCAGGACGACGACTACAGGCTGGGCAGCATCTGCCACCCGGACGCGGCGGTCCGGCGCAAGGCCGTCGACCACCTGCTGGAGTGCGTCGGCATCATGGACGCGACCGGGTCGCGGGACCTGAAGCTGTGGTTCGCGGACGGCACGAACTACCCCGGCCAGGACGACATCCGGGCCCGGCAGGACCGGCTGGCCGAGGGGCTGGCCGAGGTGTACGCGCGGCTCGGCGAAGGACAGCGGATGCTGCTGGAGTACAAGTTCTTCGAGCCGGCCTTCTACACGACGGACGTCCCCGACTGGGGCACGGCCTACGCCCACTGCCTGAAGCTCGGCCCGCAGGCGCAGGTCGTCGTCGACACCGGCCACCACGCGCCCGGCACCAACATCGAGTTCATCGTCGCCACGCTGCTGCGGGAGGGGAAGCTCGGCGGGTTCGACTTCAACTCGCGGTTCTACGCCGACGACGACCTGATGGTGGGGGCCGCCGACCCCTTCCAGCTGTTCCGGATCATGTACGAGGTGGTGCGCGGGGGTGGCCTCACCTCCGAGGTCGCGTTCATGCTCGACCAGTGCCACAACATCGAGGCGAAGATCCCCGCGATCATCCGGTCGGTGATGAACGTGCAGGAGGCCACCGCCAAGGCGCTGCTGGTCGACCGGCCGGCGCTGGCCGCGGCTCAGGCCGCCGGTGACGTGCTGGGGGCGAACGCCGTGCTGATGGACGCGTACAACACGGACGTGCGTCCGCTGCTGCGCGAGGTGCGCGAGGAGATGGGGCTCGACCCCGAGCCGCCGGCCGCGTACGCGCGGTCGGGGTGGGCCGAGAAGATCGTCGCTGAGCGGGTGGGTGGAGAGCAGGCCGGGTGGGGGGCGTAGAGCGTCTGCCCGGTGAGCGCCGTCGCGGGGTGCGCGTCCGCTGTGGTCGCTCGCGCCCGCCCGGCGGAGCCGCATGTCGACACAGCCTCGTGCCCCTTCTGAATCGCCCCCCTCTCTCGAAAAGGAACCCCTAGGTATGACCACCCATCCCGAAGCCGAAGCCCTGCTCTCCCGCTCCCACCGGCTCGGCTCCGATCCGCGCAACACCAACTACGCCGGCGGCAACGCGTCCGCGAAAGGCACCGGCACCGACCCCGTCACCGGCGGCGACGTCGAGCTCATGTGGGTCAAGGGGTCCGGGGGCGACCTCGGAACGCTGACCGGGGCCGGGCTGGCCGTGCTGCGGCTGGACCGGCTGCGGGCGCTCGTCGAGGTGTACCCCGGAGTCGAGCGCGAGGACGAGATGGTCGCCGCGTTCGACTACTGCCTGCACGGCAAGGGCGGGGCCGCGCCGTCGATCGACACCGCCATGCACGGGCTGGTGGACGCCCCGCACGTGGACCACCTGCACCCGGACTCGGGCATCGCGCTCGCGTGTGCCGCCGACGGGGAGAAGCTGACCGCCGAGTGCTTCGGGGACGGCGTGGTGTGGGTGCCGTGGCGGCGGCCGGGCTTCCAGCTCGGGCTGGACATCGCCGCGGTCAAGGCCGCCCACCCGCAGGCGATCGGCTGCGTCCTCGGCGGGCACGGCATCACCGCCTGGGGCGACACCTCCGAGGAGTGCGAGCGCAACTCGCTGCACATCATCCGCACCGCGGAGGCCTTCCTCGCCGAGAGGGGCAAGGCCGAGCCCTTCGGCCCGGTGCTCGAGGGCCACCAGGCGCTGCCCGAGGGCGAGCGCAGGGAGCGGGCCGCCGCGCTCGCGCCGTACGTCCGGGCGCTCGCCTCCCAGGACAGGCCGCAGGTCGGGCACTTCACCGACTCCGGCGTCGTCCTCGACTTCCTGGCCCGTACCGAGCACCCCCGGCTCGCGGCGCTCGGCACCTCGTGTCCCGACCACTTCCTGCGCACGAAGGTGCGGCCGCTCGTGCTGGACCTGCCGCCGGCCGCGCCCCTGGAGGAGGCGGTCGCCCGGCTGAAGGAGCTGCACGCCGTCTACCGGGAGGAGTACGCGGCGTACTACAAGTGCCATGCTCTGCCCGGCTCCCCCGCCATGCGCGGCGCCGACCCGGCGATCGTGCTCGTGCCCGGCGTGGGCATGTTCTCCTTCGGCAAGGACAAGCAGACCGCCCGGGTGGCCGGCGAGTTCTACGTCAACGCGATCAACGTCATGCGCGGCGCCGAGGCGGTGTCCACGTACGCGCCCATCGAGGAGTCGGAGAAGTTCCGGATCGAGTACTGGGCGCTGGAGGAGGCGAAGCTCCAGCGGATGCCCGAGCCGAAGCCGCTGGCGACGCGCGTCGCGCTCGTCACCGGCGCCGGCAGCGGCATCGGCAAGGCCATCGCGCACCGGCTCGTCGCCGAGGGGGCCTGTGTCGTCGTCGCGGACCTCGACGGCGGCAACGCCGCGGCGGTGGCCGAGGAGCTGGGCGGACCGGACAAGGCCGTCGCCGTCACCGTGGACGTCACCTCCGAGGAGCAGATCGCCGCTGCCTTCCGGGCGGCGGTGCTCGCCTTCGGCGGCGTCGACCTGGTCGTCAACAACGCCGGCATCTCCATCTCCAAGCCGCTGCTGGAGACGTCCGCGAAGGACTGGGACCTCCAGCACGACATCATGGCGCGCGGGTCGTTCCTGGTGTCGCGGGAGGCGGCCCGGGTGATGACCGCCCAGGGGCTGGGCGGGGACATCGTCTACATCGCCTCCAAGAACGCCGTCTTCGCCGGCCCGAACAACATCGCGTACTCCGCCACCAAGGCCGACCAGGCCCACCAGGTGCGGCTGCTCGCCGCCGAGCTGGGCGAGCACGGGATCCGGGTCAACGGCGTCAATCCGGACGGTGTGGTGCGCGGCTCGGGGATCTTCGCGGGCGGCTGGGGCGCCCAGCGGGCCGCCGTCTACGGGGTGGCGGAGGAGAGGCTCGGCGAGTTCTACGCCCAGCGGACCCTCCTGAAGCGCGAGGTGCTGCCCGAGCACGTCGCGGGCGCCGTCTTCGCGCTGACCGGCGGGGACCTCTCCCACACCACCGGCCTGCACATCCCCGTGGACGCGGGTGTGGCCGCCGCGTTCCTGCGATGAGCGGGGGCGTGAAGTCGTACGCCGCCGTCGACCTCGGCGCGTCCAGCGGGCGCGTGATGGTCGGACGGGTCGGGCCCGACACCCTGGAGCTGACCGAGGCGCACCGGTTCCCCAACCGGCCGGTGCGGGTGCCGGAGGGGCTGCGCTGGGACATCCTCGGCCTGTACGCGGGTGTCCTGGACGGGCTGCGGGCGGCGGGCCGGGTGGACTCCGTGGGCATCGACAGCTGGGCCGTCGACCACGGCCTGCTGGACGCCGACGGCGCGCTGCTCGGCAACCCGGTGCACTACCGCGACGCCCGCACCGAGGGCGTCGCGGAGCAGGTCTGGGCGACCGTGCCGCCCGCCGAGCTGTACGCGGCGACGGGCCTGCAGTACGCCCCCTTCAACACCCTGTACCAGCTGGTGGCCGCCCGCTCCAGGCCCCAGTTCGCCCGCGCGCGGCGGCTGTTGCTCGTGCCGGACCTGCTGACGTACTGGCTGACCGGCGAGCAGGGCACCGAGCTGACCAACGCCTCCACCACCCAGCTGATCGACCCGCGGACGCGGACCTGGGCGTACGGCGTCGCCGAGCGGCTGGGCATCGACCTCACCCTGTTCCCCCCGCTGCGGCAGCCGGGTGACCCCGCGGGGCTGCTGCGGCCGGAGGTGCTGGAGGAGACCGGGCTCACCGGTCCCGTACCGGTGACCGCCGTCGGTTCGCACGACACCGCCTCGGCGGTGGCCGCCGTGCCCGCGGGAGGCGAGCGGTTCGCGTACATCTGCACCGGCACCTGGTCGCTGGCCGGCCTGGAGCTGGACGCGCCCGTGCTGACCGAGGAGAGCCGGGCCGCGAACTTCACCAACGAGCTCGGCCTCGACGGCACCGTGCGCTTCCTGCGCAACATCATGGGGCTGTGGCTGCTGCAGGAGTGCCAGCGCGCCTGGGGCGAGCCGGACGTGGAAGTGCTGCTGCGGGAGGCGGCCGGGGCGCCGGCGCTGCGATCGGTGGTGGACGCCGGCGACGAGGCGTTCCTCGCGCCCGGCCGGATGCCGGAGCGGATCGCCGAGGCCTGCCGCGCCTCGGGACAGCCGGTGCCGAGCGGCCGTGGCGAGATCACCCGCTGCATCCTCGACTCCCTGGCGCTCGCCCACCGCCGGGCGGTCCGGGAGGCGCAGCGGCTGGCCGACCATCCGGTGGACGTGGTGTACGTCGTCGGCGGCGGCACCCGCAACGCCCTGCTGTGCCAGCTCACGGCCGACGCGTGCGGGCTGCCGGTGGTGGCGGGCGCGACGGAGGCGGCGGCCCTCGGCAACGTCCTGGTGCAGGCCCGCGCCCACGGGCTGGCCGGCGACCTCGCCGCGCTGCGCGGGCTGCTGGCCCGCACCCAGCCGCTGACCCGGTACACGCCCCGGGGCGGCACCGGGCCCTGGCGGGAGGCGGCGGCGCGGCTCGCCGCGCGGTGAGCCGTGCCCTGCCCCGGGCGGTTCGCGCCCAGTACCCTGCACTCGTCCGATGATCGACCCAGAGGAGCCGCGATGCGTGTCGCACTGTTCCTGACCTGTGTCAACGACACGCTCTATCCGGACACCGGCCGCGCCGTGGTGAAACTGCTGACCAGGCTGGGCGTGGACGTCGACTTCCCGATGGGCCAGACCTGCTGCGGGCAGGCCCACTACAACACCGGCTACCGGCACGAGGCGGAGCCGCTGGCCCGGCATTTCTCCGATGTCTTCGAGGAGTACGAGGCGATCGTGACCCCCTCCGGCTCGTGCGGGGCGATGGTCCGGGAGCTGTATCCCCGCATGGGCGAGCGGGCCCGGGCCGAGGGGCGCGGGGACTCGCTGGCCCGGGCGCTGGCGCCGGTGGTGCCGAAGACGTACGAGCTGACGGAGTTCCTGGTGGACGTGCTGGGCGTGACGGACGTGGGGGCGTACTACCCGCACCGGGTCACGTACCACCCCACCTGCCACGGCCTGCGCGCTCTCGGGCTCGGCGACCGGCCGCGCCGGCTCCTGGAGGCCGTCAGGGGGCTGGACCTGGTGGAGCTGCCGGGTGCCGAGGAGTGCTGCGGTTTCGGCGGGACGTTTGCGGTGAAGAACGCCGAGGTGTCGGCGGCGATGGGCGCGGACAAGGTCCGCAACGCCGAGTCGACGGGCGCGGAGGTGCTGTGCGCGGCCGACAACTCCTGCCTGATGCACCTCGGCGGCACGATGACCCGGCTCGGCACCGGGATGCGGCCGGTGCACATCGCGGAGATCCTGGCGAGCACGGAGGAGGAGCCGGCGGCATGAGCGGAATCGGAACCGGCGGTACGGGCGGAACGTTCGTCGGGATGCCGGCCTTTCCCCGGGCAGCGCACGACGCCGTGCACGATCCCATCCTGCGCGGCAACCTGCGCCACGCCACCCACACCATCCGCGCCAAGCGGGAGCGCGCGGTGGGCGAGCTGGCCGACTGGGCCGAGCTGCGGGAGGCGGGCCGGCGCATCAAGGACCACACCCTGCGCCATCTGGACCGGTATCTGGTGGAGCTGGAGGAGTCGGTCACCGCGGCCGGCGGCACGGTCCACTGGGCCGCCGACGCGGCGGAGGCCAACCGGATCGTCGCCCGGCTCGTCCAGGAGACGGGCGAGTCGGAGGTCGTCAAGGTCAAGTCGATGGCCACCCAGGAGATCGGGCTCAACGAGGCCCTGGAGGCCGAGGGCATCCGTGCCTACGAGACCGATCTCGCCGAGCTGATCGTGCAGTTGGGCAGGGACCGGCCCTCGCACATCCTCGTCCCGGCCATCCACCGCAACCGCGGCGAGATCCGCGACATCTTCCGCTCCGAGATGAGCGCGTGGGGCCGCCCCGCTCCCGAGGGTCTCACCGACGCGCCGGCGGAACTCGCCGAGGCCGCCCGGCTGCACCTGCGGGAGAAGTTCCTGCGGGCCAGGGTGGGGATCTCCGGGGCCAACTTCATGGTCGCCGAGACCGGCACCCTGGTCGTCGTGGAGTCCGAGGGCAACGGCCGGATGTGCCTGACCCTCCCGGAGACGCTGATCTCGGTGGTCGGCATCGAGAAGATCGTGCCCACCTGGCGCGATCTGGAGGTCTTCCTGCAGACCCTCCCCCGCTCCTCCACGGCCGAGCGCATGAACCCGTACACGAGCATGTGGACCGGCACGACGGACGGCGACGGCCCCCGCACCTTCCACCTGGTCCTCCTCGACAACGGCCGCACCGACACCCTCGCCGACGAGGTCGGCCGGCAGGCGCTGCGCTGCATCCGCTGCTCGGCCTGCCTGAACGTGTGCCCGGTCTACGAGCGGGCGGGCGGGCACGCGTACGGCTCGGTGTACCCGGGCCCCATCGGTGCCATCCTGAGCCCCCAACTGCGCGGCACGGGAAGCGAGATCGACGCCTCGCTGCCCTACGCGTCGAGCCTGTGCGGCGCCTGCTACGAGGTGTGTCCGGTCGCGATCGACATCCCCGAGGTGCTGGTGCACCTGCGCGAGCGGGTCGCGCAGGGCGGCCCCGCGGTCCGCGAGGGCAACAAGGTGGTCCTCAAGCCCGCCAAGGGGCATGCCGCGGAACGGGCGGCCATGCGGGCCGCGCGCTGGACGTTCGCCCGCCCCGGCGCCCTGCGCACCGGCCAGCGCCTCGCCTCCCGCACCCGCCGGCTGCATCCCCGTACGCTGCCGGGTCCGGGCCGGGCGTGGACCGGCACCAGGGACCTGCCGGCCGTACCCGCCGAACCCTTCCGGGACTGGTGGCAGCGCACCAACGGTGGAAAGGGCGAGGCCAAGTGAGCAGCAGGGAACGGATCCTGGGCCGGGTGCGGCGCGCGCTGGCCGACGTGCCCCGGGACGAGGCGCCCTACGGGGAGGCCGTCGCGCGCGACTACCTGCGCGAGCACGGCGAGCGCACGCCCGGGGAGACGGTGGACCTGCTCGCCGAGAACCTGGCGGAGTACCGGGCGGTCGTGCACCGCTGCCCGGACGGTGAACTCCCGACGCTCATCGCCCGGTTGCTGGCGGACCGCGGGGCGGGCTCCGTGCTGGTGCCGTCCGGTCTGGAGCCCGGCTGGCTGGCGGAGTCGGACGTCACGCGGGTCGCCGACCGGGCCGGGAGCACCCCGGCCGAGCTGGACCGGACCGACAGCGTCGTCACGGCCTGCGCCGTGGCGATCGCCGAGACCGGCACCATCGTCCTCGACGGCTCCCCGGACCAGGGCCGGCGGCGGATCTCGCTCGTCCCCGACCACCACATCTGCGTCGTCCGCGTCCCGGACCAGGTCGTCGCCTCGGTGCCGCAGGCCCTGGAACGCCTCGACCCCACGCGCCCCCTGACCTGGATCTCCGGCCCCTCGGCCACGAGCGACATCGAGCTGGACCGGGTGGAGGGCGTGCACGGGCCGCGGACGCTGGAGGTCGTGCTGGTGGGCTGACGTCCGCGGATGGCGGGCGAGGAGGGGTCGGCGGGCGAGTGACAGGGAGCTGAACAAGCGCTTAGATAGTGGGCGTCCGGTTCGCGCCGCCCACCCCTGCCGGAGGCCCCGTTGTTCACGTCCGTCGACGACGTCACCGCCCGCCTCGCCGAGACCGGCTACCTGGCCTCGCCCGCCGTCGCCACGACCGTCTTCCTGGCCGCCCGGCTCGGCAAGCCGCTGCTGGTGGAGGGGCCCGCCGGCGTCGGCAAGACGGAGCTCGCCAAGGCCGTCGCCCAGGTCGCCGGGGCACGGCTGGTGCGGCTGCAGTGCTACGAGGGCGTCGACGAGTCCCGGGCGCTGTACGAGTGGAACCACGCCAAGCAGCTGCTGCGCATCACCGCGGGCCGGGGCGAGAGCTGGGACGAGGCCCGCACCGACATCTTCAGCGAGGAGTTCCTGCTCCCGCGCCCGCTGCTCACCGCCATCCGCGGCGACGAGCCGACCGTGCTGCTGATCGACGAGACCGACAAGGCCGACGTGGAGATGGAGGGCCTGCTGCTGGAGGTGCTCAGCGACTTCCAGGTCACGGTCCCCGAACTGGGCACGATCACCGCCACCCGCCGCCCCTTCGTCGTCCTGACCTCCAACGCGGGCCGGGAACTGTCGGAGGCGCTGCGCCGCCGCTGCCTGTTCCTGCACATCGACTTCCCCGCGGAGGAGCTGGAGCGTCGGATCGTACGGCTGAAGGTGCCGGACCTCGGCGAGGCGCTGGCGGAGTCGGTGGTGCGGCTGGTCGGGGCGCTGCGCGCGATGGACCTGCGGAAGGTGCCGTCGGTCGCCGAGACCATCGACTGGGCGCGCACCCTGCTGGCGCTGGGCGCCGGCACGCTGGACGAGCAGGTGGTCCGCGCCAGCCTGGGCGTGATCCTCAAGCACCAGGACGACGTGCTGAAGGCCGCCGCCAAGCTGGACCTGGACGCCCTGTGAGCGGTGTCGAGGGGCGGCTCACCGCCCTGGTCGGCGCGCTGCGCGGGCACGGGGTGCGGATCGGGACGGGCGAGACCGTCGACGCGGCCCGCGCCGTGGCGGAGCTGGGGTTCACCGACCGGGAACTGCTGCGCGAGGGGCTCGCCGCGACGCTGCTGCACGGGCCGGGTCAACGGGCGGTGTTCGATCCGGTCTTCGACCTCTACTTCCCGCGCGGCGTCGGCGGCCCCGACGCGGGGCCGGCGGACCGCGACACCCTGCGCGACCGGCTCGCCGAGGCACTGGCCGCCGACGACCGCGCTCTCCTGGCCCGGTTGGCGGCCGAGGCCGTGGACGGCTTCGGCGGCTACGGGAGTTCACCCGGGTCGGACGGCTGGTCGGCGTACCAGACGCTCGACCGGCTGCGCCCGCAGACCCTGCTGGCCCGGGTGCGGGCCGATGTCCGGGGCCGGAACGGGGGCGCGGGCTTCGCGGACCGGCTGCTGGACGACGAGATCCGGCGCCGTATCGAGGCCTTCCGGCGGCTGGTGGCGGCGGAGGCGCGGCGCCGGGTCGCCGAGCGGCGCGGACGGGACGAGATCGCCCGGCGGGCCGTCGCCCCGACCGCCGACCGGGTGGACTTCCTGTACGCGAACCGGGACCAGCTCGCCGAGCTGCGCCGGGCGGTGCGGCCGCTGGCGCGGAAGCTGGCGACCCGGCTGGCGGCGCGCCGCCGCCGTGCGGCGCGCGGCACGGTCGACCTGCGCCGCACCCTGCGCTCCTCGCTGTCCACGGGCGGGGTGCCGATGCGGCCGGTGCTGCGCCGACGGCGCCCGGTCAGGCCCGAACTGGTGCTGCTGTGCGACGTGTCGGGCTCGGTGTCGGGCTTCTCGGACTTCACGATGCTGCTGGTGCAGGCCCTGCACGACCAGTTCAGCAGGATCCGCGTGTTCGCCTTCGTCAACCGCCTCGACGAGGTGACCGGACTGCTCCGGCACGGCCACGCCGACCCGGACGGGCTCGGCGCCCGCATCCGCGCGCAGGCCACGCTCACCGGCTGGCACGGCAGCAGCGACTACGGGGTCGCCCTCGGCGAGTTCACCGAACGGTACGGCGGCGCGGCCGGCCCCCGTACGACGGTCTTCGTGCTGGGCGACGCCCGCACGAACATGAGCGACCCGAACCTGGCCGCCGTCCGCGAGCTGGCCCGCCGCGCCCGGCGGGTGTACTGGCTGAACCCCGAGCCGCGCGCCCACTGGGGCACCGGCGACTCCGCCGCGCCCGCCTACGCCGAGCTGGTGGAGATGCACGAGTGCCGCACGGCCCGGCAGCTCAGCGCGCTGATCGCCCTGCTGCTGCCGGTGTGAGGCACGGTGCCGCGGGGGTGGTCCGCCCCCGCGGTGCCGCTACGACTGCCGCTTGGCGTACTCGTTCGCCATGGTTCCGGCGAAGTCGAGCACCACGACCCGTTCGTCGCCCACCACCCAGGCGTCGTGGCCGGGCGGGCACACGAAGACGTCGCCGGGGCCGACCTCCCTCTCCGCGCCGTCGTCCATCCGCAGCCGCATCCGGCCCCGCACCACATAGCCGTTGTGGTGGACCATGCAGCTCTCGGTGCCCGCGATCGGTCCCACGCTCTGCGTCCAGCGCCACCCCGGTTCGAAGGTGCCCACGGCGAAGTCGAGCCCGGTCAGGTGCAGGGCGTCGAGGTGACCGCGGGGGAAGTCGCGCCGCTCGTCGGGCTTGTCGACCGCCTTCACTTCCAGCGTCTTCACTTCCAGCATGACGGTGTCCTCCCTTCCGGCCGCTGACCGCGACCGGGGCCGGCCACCGTCCCCCGGCGGCCTCGGACGGCACCGGCGCTGCGGCGGCGGCCGTACCCCACGCCTCCATCGTGGGTCCGGGCAGGCGGAGCCGCCATTCGGATGCGGCGGACAACGTTGTCGGTGGATTCGGTGGACATCGGCACGGACGCGCGGGCAGTGCCGGGGAGTTCGATCGGGCGAGGCCGGCGGGCCGGCGGCGCACCGTGCACTGCGGCCCTGGGTGCGCTTCGGCCGGCAACGGCCGGAAGAGCGCGGGCGCGCAACGCCTCCCGTGGTCGGCGGCGCGGACGGCCTCCCGCTAAGTTGGGCGGCATGAGCAACCTTGACCGCGCGCCCGCGCCGAGCCTGTGCGGCGGACGCGGCTTCGTCGTCGCCGAGCCCGTCCGCGAACTGCTGAGCCCCCGCCGGGTGAGGCTCGGCGAGTCCACCGAGGTGCGCCGGCTGCTGCCGAACCTCGGCCGGCGCATGATCGGCGCCTGGGCGTTCGTGGACCACTACGGCCCCGACGACATCGCCGACGAGCCCGGCATGCAGGTCCCGCCGCATCCGCACATCGGGCTGCAGACGGTCAGCTGGCTGCACGAGGGCGAGGTGCTGCACCGCGACTCCACCGGCAGCCTGCAGACGATCCGGCCCCGGCAGCTGGGCCTGATGACCTCGGGCCGGGCGATCAGCCACTCCGAGGAGAGCCCGAAGTCCCACGCCCGCTTCCTGCACGGCGCCCAGCTCTGGGTCGCCCTCCCGGACGAACACCGCCACACGGCACCGAAGTTCGAGTTCCACCCGGACCTGCCCGAGGTCACCGCGCCCGGCCTGAAGGCGACCGTGATCCTCGGTGACCTCGACGGTGCCTCCTCCCCCGGCACGGCGTTCACCCCGATCGTCGGCGCCGACCTGGCACTCACCCGGGGCGCCGACGTCCGCGTCCCGCTGGAGCCCGATTTCGAGTACGGCGTGCTGGCCATGTCCGGCGAGGTCCACGTGGACGGCGTGCCGGTGCTGCCGGGCTCGATGCTCTACCTCGGCTGCGGCCGCACCGACCTCCCGCTGCGCGCCGAGTCGGACGCCTCGATCATGCTGCTGGGCGGCGAGCCGTTCGCCGAGGAGCTGATCATGTGGTGGAACTTCGTCGGGCGTACGCAGGCCGAGATCGAGCAGGCCCGGGAGGACTGGACGAGCGGGTCGCGATTCGGGGAGGTGAAGGGGTACGACGGAGCTCCGCTGCCGGCACCCGAGCTGCCGCCGGTGCCGTTGAAACCACGCGGAAGGGTGCGCTGACCTGGGAAAGCTCGGATTTGAGGTCCAGGGCATTCGAGACCGTCTCTCGGCCTGTCGTCCCACGACGATCGCTGGTGGCACGGGCCCTTGAACGCTGCCTCCGGGACGCCTCCGAGGCTTCTCGCGTTTCCAAGGTCTGGTCATATGAGGGCAGCTTTGGCCGGACGAATGCTGACCCAAAGCTGACTTTACTGACAGGTATGCAGGTCGTACGCCGGGGTCTTGATCGGCTGCGCCACCAGGCTGGGCGCCATCCATGGACTAACCCGCAGGACCGGACTACCAGCCCGGCTTCCCGAATGCCGGGGTGATACCGAGACCCCGAAGTGGTCGGGGGTGCAGGCTCAGTCGGCCGTCGTGACCGCGTCCCTGATGAGGCGGCGGGCGGCCGCGTCGGTACGGGCGACGTCATGGGTCACCAAGCGGTCCTGGCACAGACCGCGCAGACCGGAGACGAGGAGCGTGGCCGCTGTCCGCGCCTGCTGTGGCGGGTGACCCAGCCGGACGTAAGCCGCGGCGATGGGGCCGATCATGACCTCGACGGTCTCGGCCGCGATGTCGCCGTACTGCTCGGGATCGGTGGCGGCCAGGCTGAGCAGCTGCAGCAGCATGCGGACCGGCCCGGACTGCTCCCCGACGGTCATCGCCTCCCACAGGGTATGAGCCGCCTTGCGCAGCCCCGCGCTGTTGCGGACGTCGTCGAACATCGCGTGCGCGTCGGGACGGCAAGCGGCCAGTGCCTGGGCCAGCAGGTTCTCACGGCTGCCGAAGTAGTACAGAAGCATGCGCTTGGTGGTGCCGATCGACTCGGCGAGCGGACTCAGCGACATCTGCGCGACACCGTGGTGCTGGAGATGGTTGACCACCTGCTTCAGCAGCTCGGCGCGCTTCTCGGCGTTGACGGGGCGAGGCACGCTTTGACTGTACCGATCGGTACGCGTAAGGTCCAGCAGACGTAAATGTGCCGATCGGTACGTTAATCGAGGTGGCGCCATGGCGACGGTCAGGCGCGGCACAGCCGAGGGAGGCGCCGTGGAACTGGTTGGATCGCGAACAGTGAGGGACCACCGGTACCGGAGAGGCCGCCAAGTGGTGACCGGGGGTCCGGTCGGCCAAGTGTGCCGCGGTCTCTGCGGCATGGCCCGCCGTGGCGGCCAGGGGGTGGTCCTGTGAAACACCGGATCGCGCGTCCCCGGGGCATATCCGTGGCCAGAGTCCTCGTCGAGACCCTCACGATCCCGGCAGGGCTCTTCCTCGGCCTGCTGTTCAGCTTCCCCATGGCCTTCCACCAGCCTCAGCCCCACCACGCCAAGCTCGTGATCGCCGATCCCGCGGTGGAATACAGGGTCGGCACCGCACTGCAGCGGCAGCATCCCGGCGGGTTCGACGTCACCGCCGTCCCGGACGCACGGGCAGCCCGCCGGGCGGTGCTGGACCGGGACGCCGCGGCAGGCTTCGCCGTCACGGGCAGACATGCCGCCGTGCTCTACGTGGCCAAGGCCAACGGCGCGTCCCTCGAGCAGGCGCTGACCAAGGGCTTCACCCAGCTCGCGGCGCACAACCACCAGAAGCTCACCGTCACGGACGTAGCCCCCACGGTCAGCAAGGACGGGTCCGGCGCGACCCTGGTCTACTTCGGGATCGCCTGGAACGTCCCCGGCTACATACTCGCCACGACCCTGCTGCGGGCGGTGACCTTCAACCGGCGCAACAAGCTCATCACGGTCGCGTGCGCCGCCGGGCTCTTCAGCGCCGTGGGTTTCCTCGTCGGCGTGGGACTGGGCTTCTTCCCCAACGCCCCCACGGCCCTGGCGATCGCCTTCCTGCTCACCACGGCCGTGGCCACGTTCTCCCTCGGCATGGCGCCCTTCGTCAAGCACTTCTTCCCCCTGGCGGGTCTGGGCCTGTACGTCGTGCTGAGCGTTCCCTCCAGCGGCCTGGTCCCCGTCCAGCTGCTGCCGGGGTTCTTCCAGGCCCTGCACGCCGTCATGCCGCTGGGCAACGCGGTCGACGCCCTGAGAGGAGTGCTGTACTTCGACGGCGCCGGGGTGCTGAAGCAGGTCCTCGTCCTGTGCGGGTGGATCACCGCGGGTACGGCGCTACTGGGCCTCGACGCCTGGCACCACCACCGCATGGCCGTACGACGGGGAGCGCAGGACGAGACGCAGGACATTCCCGAACCGCCGGTGGAGGACCCCTCCCTGGAGACGCCCACACCCACCGCGCTACCGGTCCACCCCCACCACTTCGGCGAGCCGTTGCCGATGCTGGAGGGCGCCGTCTACGACGGCGAAGAGCAGCCCGTCCGCCATGCCGCGGTGACCGTCATGGACACCGGCGGCCGGCAGTTGGTGCGGACCACGACGAACGCGCGCGGCGAGTACGCCGTGACCGGACTGCCCGAGGGATACATCAGCGTCGTCGTCTCGCACCCCGGCCGAGACCCCCTGGTCCACCAGAAGCTGCTGCAGTCCGGTGTGGCCGTCCGGGCCGACTTCACCCTGCACGACCGGCGCAACGGCACGTCAGTCCGCGCGGGCGCTCAACGCCTCGACCTCGGACACGCGAGACACGGATCCTGAGACCACACGGATGGCGCCAGCCGGGGCCGACGAGGTCGATGCGCCCTGCTCGATGCACACCGCGACGATCTTGGTTTCCCGGGAAGCCGCCGCGTCGCCTGACGGTGGCCCCCGGCGCCATCGCACGGCTGGAGGATGTGGCCGAAACCATCGCTCTCTTTGCTGGACGTAAGCGGAAAACAAGAACGCCGGGATCGGCAGCGGCCCGGGCTGAAGGGGAAACACATGTCTGACAAGAATCACGCCACGGTGGCGGTCACCGGGGTGACCGGTGCGCTCGGCAGCCGGATCGCGGCCCGACTCGCCGACCACGGCGTCCCGCAACTCCTCGTCGGACGTACTCCCGACCGCATGCCCGAACTGCCAGGCGCCCAGCGACGCGGTCCGGCCGCCTACGCCGACGCCGCAGACATGCGCAGGGCGCTCCAGGGCGCGTCGACCCTCATCCTGGTCTCCGGACACCGTACGGGTCGCCGGCTGGAAGAACACGCCACCGCGGTCGAGGCCGCGATCGCGGTCGGCGTGGGCCGAGTCCTGTATGTGTCCCTCGTCAGCGCGGCGCCCACCGCCACCCACGTCAACGCCCGTGACCAGTGGCTGACCGAACAGTTCCTGGCAGGGACCGAGATCCGCCACACAGTGCTCCGGGCGGGCTTCTACGCGGCGACGCCTGCCGCCCTCGCCAACGAGGAACTTGTCGTAAGCGGCCCTGCGCCGACAGGCCGGGCCGCCTTCGTCACCCACGAGGACATCGCCGACGTGATCACGGCCGTCGCCATCGAGGACGGTCCCCGCTCCGAGCACGACGGCGCGACCCTGGAGATCACCGGGCCCGAGGCCCTGACTCTCGACGAAGCTGTCACCCGGATCGCCGCAGCCACCGGTCGGCCCTACCGCTACGAACCCGAGACCCTCGAGGAAGCCTTCGCACGGCGATGGCGGCTGGGTATGAGCGGGGAACAGATCGAGACCTGGATCTCGTGGTATCAGGCGATCGAGAGGGGCGAGGTTTCCGTGGTCACCGACGTGGTTCCTCGACTCACCGGCTCACCGGCGACTCCGATCTCGAACGCAGCATGGTGGCCCGCGCCGAACACCGCCCGGGGTACCGCTGAGTTGAGGCGGAAGCACAGCTAAGGCGGCGCCCTGTGTGGTGAGGCGGTCGTTGGACTGTGCATGAAGCGGGATGAGTTGGGCTGTGCCGGACGGTCTATTGGGGATCGCAAAGCCGCTGATCCCGTGGTCGAAGGTGCGGCCTCAGGGTGGCGGGACGCACGACAATCGACGGTGCCGCGAAGTACTCACACAGGTGGTCGGCGGCGCGCACGAGATCGTCGGAGCCGAACCTGCTGCCGGGCGCAAAAGCTTCTCGTGGAAGGACTACCGCGACCTGATCAAGACCGCCCGCCAGCAGCTTGGCGGCCCGATCGTGCTGGTCTGGGACAATCTCAACACCCACCTCACCGCCGGCATGCGCCGCTACGTCGCCGACCGCGACTGGCTCACTGTCTTCCAACTGCCGCCCTACGCACCCGACCTCAACCGTCGAGGGCATCTGGTCCGTCCTACGAGGCACCACCGTGGCCAACCGCGCCTTCGCCGACCCAAATGACTGACGACATCACGCATTCAAGGTCAGGTAGATCTGTCGCGATGCCCACAGAGAGCTTTGCGCCAGGAGTGCTGACTGCGCAAGGACCGCTCACTAGATTATGCGATGCACAGCGAACACTGATGGTGTTGGTATTTAGTTCCCGATAGAAGCCGGGGATGTTTTGCACGATGAGCGGTATTGACAGTGCCCTGAGCTCTACGCCAGCCGAGTCCCAACCTTCCTCGTCTTGTCACACGCGCATCCGGAGTGTGCCACCACCGATCTCGACTCTCCGAAGTATGAGCCAGGCCAAACATTCACAGACGGACTGGAGTCCTGGCTTTCAGCGTGGCTGGCAGTCGACCAGGAGAATCACTGACATAAAATGCCATTCACCCATCCCTTCGTTGAAGCTGATGAGCCGACAATGATTGACACCGTCATCTGGTTGATCGGATTCCGCTACCACGTTGCCCCCGATCGTATGATTCGGTGCTTCTACCTGGTCGACAACGCCAGGCACCAGCAAGAGGCTCGGCGGAGCATCGCGGACTTCTACGATCTGCACCACCGTCCCGACCTTCAGGACGTCATGCCGTTCCTGGACGAGGACGGTGTCCGGCGGTCCATGACATGGTTCCAGCACCGCTCCAAGGAGGACCTGCTGCGCAAGCGGCGCTACCGGGAGACGGTGCAGCGGGAACTGGGCGACGGTGCGATCCCGCGCACGCCGGACGTCAACAACTACGTCCTGCTGACCTACGTCGACGACCCCGAACCCTGGAGCAGCCAGCCCGTCGGGACCGACGGGCGGGACCTCACCGGTGGGATCCTCGACTTCTGGAACGTGATGCCGGACGGCGACCTCAACGCGACGCCGGCCTTCGTCGACCCGCAGGCGGACCGCTCGCGCGATTCCGCACGGGTCATTTCCCCCGCACTGCCGGTGGTCGCCACCTCGGACGAGGGCATCGCCGTGCGGGGTGTGAAGTCGATCAGCACCGGCGCGGCCTTCGGGGACTGGATCCACATCGGCGTCTTCTACCGCCCCGGCATCGTGTCGGAGCAGATCATCTACGGGGCGGTGCAGCCCAACACCCGGGGTCACCATCATCTGCCGCGAGAGCAACGTCCGCGACGGCGAGGAGGTGGAGCACCCGCTCGCCTCGCAGGGTGACGAGCTGGACAGCATCATCGTGTTCGAGGACGTGCTCATCCCCTGGAACCGGGTCTTCCACATCGGCAACCCCGAGCACGCCTCGCTGTACCCGCAGCGCTGCTCATGTCGGAGTTGCCGCGCGATCTGGACTGGACCGCGGCCGATCTGCTGCGGGTGACCGTCGACACCGTGCTGTACGGGGCGATCCGCCCGACAGGCCGGGGCATCGACGACGAACAATCCCGGGCGGTCATCCCGACGGCCCGCGACGACGATCAGGAGGTAGGCCCATGACCGGGACGACCGGCAGGGTGGCACTGGTGACGGGGGCCAGCAGCGGAATCGGCGCGGCCACGGCGCGACTTCTGGCCGCGCGAGGAATGCGCGTGGTGGTCAACTACCTCCGCAACACCAAGGCGGCCGAGGAGGTCGTGGCCGACATCGAGGCCGCGGGCGGCCAGGCCATGGCCACGCAGGCCGACGTGCGCGAGGAGGCGGCCGTCGAGAGCATGGTCGGACAGGTCCAGGCAGCTTGGGGCGGCATCGACGTGCTCGTGCACAACGCGCTCATCCCGTATGCGGTCAAGCCGTTCGAGGACATGACGTGGGAAGAACTGGGCGGCAAGATCGACGCCGAGATGCACGCGGCGTTCGCGGTCACCAAAGCCGTACTGCCCACGATGACCGAACGAGGGTGGGGACGCCTCATCTATATCGGCACCGGACTCAGCCGCCTGCCTCGGGCGGGCATGATCGCGCTGGGCGTTTCCAAGGCCGCACTCGAGCAGTTCGCCCGGTATCTCGCCCAGGAACTCGGCCCGCAGGGCATCACGGTCAACGTCGTCTCGCCCGGCCCGGTGGAGTCCCGCACCGCCGATGCCGTGCTCGACGACGCGACGAGGCAGCGGCAGGTGGCCGCCACCCCCTTGGGCCGCCTGGCCCACCCGGCCGACGTCGCCCAGGCGGTCGCCTTCTACGCCGCCGAGGACAACTCCTTCATGACCGGTACCACGGCCGCGGTCAACGGCGGCCTGGCCATGTACTGACGCCCCGCTGACCTCCACACACACGGCCGAACCCTTAAACGATCAAGGAAAGACGTTCATGCACACGATCGACCTGGCCTACGTCGGACGAGGCCTGCACGAGGAGCTGGCCGCCTACATCGCCGACCAGCAGGACTACTACGCCGAGGAGGGTGTCCACGTCGCGCTGCGCGACGGCTGCAACTGGGACGTGGAACGGCTGCGCCGCTGCGCCACCATCGGGCTCGGCCGGGCACTGCTGTCACGACTGACCGACGGCACCCCGTGGGTCGCACTCAGCGCCAACACCCACCGCCCGCTGTTCTGGTTCCTCGCCCGCCCCGGCCTGACCTCCCTGGCCGACCTGGCCGGGCGACGGCTGGCGGTCCACGCCCCGCACACCCCGCCCGGCGCATTCGCCCGGATCGTGCTGCGAAAGGCCGGCCTTGACCCGGACCGTGACGTGAAGACCATCGTCCGCTCGCCCGGCGACTACGGTATGGATCTGCGCCGGCTCAACGATGGCAGCATCGACGCCGCCTACGTCGGCAGCACCATGGCACCGGAGGCGGTGGCCGCCGAGCACGGCTGGCAGGTGCTGGCCTGGGTCGGCGAGCACTTCCAGATCCCCACCGTGGGCGTGGCCGTCGACCCCACCTACATCTCACCGGACGACCCTGCGGTCCTGGCCGTCGTACGAGCCCACCGGCGCGCCCTTCAGGTGATCCACGACGACCCCGACACCACGGTGCGCCACATGCAGACGTTCCTCGGCGGACAGACCGCGGAAGAGGCCCGAGCCCACTACGACACGTTCATCGCGCCGTACTTCACCACGGACGGCCAGGCCGACCTCGCTGTCGGCGACAAGGCGGTCACCGCGGTCGCCGCCGAACTCGGCGTCCCTGCCACCGTCACCGCGGCCGAGTTCTACCGCACCGCGGCCACAGCGTAGGCATGAGGAGTCGAGTTGCAGCGTGCGAAGCCCTGGGCCTGCAGGCCGGCGGCGTCACTCCGGTGACCGCGACCGCGGCGTGGTTCCTCTCAGGTATGGGTTTCCTCCCTACGGGCCACCGTCGATCAGGGCCCTTCCGCCTCCGCGGTCTTCCACTGGCGACCAGCACAACGGTCACGGACTACGCCGAGGCCGCCTTGGAAGTGCTCACGCCGGTCGTGCGGAAACCGGCCCGGAACGCACCAGGTGTCACACCCAGCTGCCGTAGAAACGCTCTGCGAAGCGACTCCGGAGAGCCGAACCCGGTGCGCCGGGCTACCACAGCCATGGGGTCATCGCAGGTCTCCAGCAGCACCTGGGCTGCGGGGCTCTCGGCGACCGCCTCCGGGAGCCGGCGGAGTACCTCTTGGCGGCCGTGCGGGGCACGGGAGCGGACGCTGAACTGGGACGGGCCACCCGGTCGTTGCATGAACACGACCATGTCCTTGGCGACCGCCCGAGCGACCTCCGCGCCGTAGTGATCTCCGACCAGCGCCAGCGACAGGTCGGTACCGGCGCTGACGCCCGCCGATGTCATCATCCGCCCGTCCCGCACGAAGATGGCGCCCGGCTGGACCTCCACGGACGGAAAACGCAGAGCCAGCTGCTGCGAGTTCCGCCAGCACGGCACGACGGCCGTCCAGAAGTCCGGCCGCGGCCAGCAGAAACGCTCCCGTGCACACCCTTGCCGTACAACGGGCCTTCTCATTCAGCTACTGGACGGCATCCAGGAGGGCGTCGTCCTTGATCAGCGTCTCCCAATCCGGACCGCCCGGGATCACCAGAACGTCGCACGACTCACGTACCTCATCGACACGCAGGTCAGCGCTGAGGCGGGTCCCGGCGGAGGTGAGCACCTCCGCCCCGTCCTCGGACGCGAGGCTGCACCCGACAGCGCCCGCCGAACTCGTTGGCCGACGTGGCGAACTCGACGGCGCCCGGCAGGCGAGTGACCCACCTCACGACCGAACGGGACCTGAGGGAGGCACTTCGGGCCGGGAGCCTCCGCAGCGCCTGCACGTGCAAATCGGCTCGGTAGCTTCGATGTCAGCAGTCCTACCCGCACGGTCGGGGTGGAGCGGTCGCGTGGCTGCGACTCCGGCTCGGTCGACCGCAGTCGAGGCCCGTGTGGTGTGCGACAAGAACCTCGCAGCCCGGCCGAGACTCGGACCGCGGAGAAGGAGCCGCTGGCACGCTTCCGCAGTGGGAGAAGGCGTTGCTGACAGCGCAGGTACGCCACACCGGTCACCCCGCTCAGGGGGCACGGTGCGGCGCAACCCGGGTGCGAAGCGCCCGCTGAGCGGGCGTCAACTTACGCCAGAGACGAGGTCGGTTGATCTGGCCGAACAGGCTAATCCAGGCGGGATACCTGATAGTGGCCGATGGACCAGTCGTCCCCTGTGCGGACAACGAGGACGGAGAGTTTCACGTCCAGCGGGGGCCGGTCCGTGAACGAGAACTCGACGGCGAGGTAGCCGAGGACGAGGTCGTCGGCGTGCCGCCTGGTCTCAAGGATCCGGTATGCCGCCTTCATGCCGAGGGGCTGGGAGTCATAGTAGTCGGCGACGCCGTGCCGTCCGACGCTGTAGGGGTGCAGCCCCTGGAAGACGGCGTCCTCGGTGAAGAGGGCGGCGACGCGGTCGGGCTGGTGCGCGTCGACCGCGGCCTTCCACTGGTCGAGCACTCCGCTCAGGATCTCCGCGTCGTCGGTCGTGGCGGTCATGTCCACTCCTTGGTCCAAGACTCGGTGTACGGTCAGTGTCCGGCACTCATGCCGCCGTCGACGTGCAGGATCTCGCCGGTGACGAAGGGCGCCTTCTCCAGGTAGAGCACGGCGTCGACGATGTCGCTCACTTCACCCATCCGGTCGACCGGGTGCAGGGCGGCGAGGAACTCATGGGTCTCCTCGGGGTGCATGGGGGTCTTGATGGTGCCCGGCGACACCGCGTTGGTGCGGATGCCACGGCGGGCGTACTCGATGGCGAGGGACTTGGTTGCGGACTGCAGGCCGCCCTTGGTCAGAGAGGCAAGCACCGAGGGCACCCTGGAGTCAGCGCTGTCCACCAGGCTGGTGGTGATGTTGACGATGTGACCGCCGCCCTGGGCGAGCATCTGCTCGACCGCCAGCTGAGTGATACGGAAGAAACCGTTCATGTTCACGCCGATCACGGCCGCATAGTCGTCGAGGGTGTAGTCGGTGAAGGGCTTGGCGACGAAGACGCCCGCGTTGTTCACCAGGGTGTCGACCCGGCCGAACCGCTCCACCGCGGCGGAGATGACACGGCGGGCGGTGGAGTGATCCACGACGTCCCCCTGGACGGTGACGACCTCCGCGTCGTCCGAGGGTGCGATGGTGCGGGAGGTGGCGACGACCGCGTACCCGAGTGCGCGGTAGCCGTCCACCAGTCCGGCGCCGATGCCCTGTGACGCGCCGGTGATGACGGCGACCTTCTGCTGCGCAATGCTCACGGTGATCTTCACTTTCGAGGTGGGAGGACTGTTCCGGACCGGTGAAAGGATTACTAGCCAACCGGTCGACTACTCGACGATAGGCAGCCGTGCGCCCGCGGGGCAACGGTTGGCGGCCCCTCCGCTGGGACTCGATTCCTCCCGTCTGGGAGGCCGTGGCTCTCAGTGCAGGTGAGGACGTCGCAGGTAGAGGACCACGGATTGCGTCGGCACCCGACGGATCGCGTCGATGCCGGGGAACGGCGGCTTCCGTCGGCGGGGACTCGGTCTCTACTGTCGGTACGGGTCGCCGGCGGGCAGCCAGGCGTCGGCGGCGTGTATGCCGAGGTCTACAACGCCGTCACACAGGGTCCATGGCAGCGATGACCGCCGCGCGTGCCTCGTCCTCGCGTCGGACGAGGGACCAGGTCCAGTAGACCTCGGGGGCGACGACGGGGCATCGCACCAGGTCGCCGGGAGCGCGCAGGTCTGACCCTTGGGCGAGTTGATGATCGGACGGTCGCTACGGCGGACCGAGAGCGGGGATGCTCAGTGCTTTACGCAGCTTCGCGGGGTCGCGACCGGAGAGGTAGAGCAGCGCGTCGATCTCGGCAACGCTGAGTTGCAAGCGCGCCTGAGGCCCGTCCAAGTGGCGGGCTGGAAGCCCTTGCCTCCCAGCAGGGAGTAAACAGGTCGTAGTCGCGGTACGACTCGAAGGCGCACGACGATCCCAGGCAAATCCGACGGTTCGCGGCCCGACCCCTGCTACGACCGGCTCGCCGACCGCTTCGGAGCATTCACCGACCAGCGCTCGTAGGAGTGCTGGCGTCTGCGCCGCGCACGGCCCGGAGCCACCCCATGAACCACAAACGCCCCGGACGAAGCCCGACCACCGTGACGGTATTCGTCTTCACCCGGGGTGCGGCTCTTCGATGTGGCCGGTCCCATCGAGGTGTTCGCTGCGGCCAACGAGTTCGGCGATCAGTGTCAGGTTCGGATCGCGTCCGAGGGGTACGGTTGTGATCACCTCCGCCGGGACCCGCCTCGGCTCGCCCTCTGTAGGCCATGGGCTGGATTCGCCGCAGAAGCCGCGCCCAGGTGCCGTCCGCCGACCACAGCCGTTGGCGTGGAAAACGAGCAGATCAAGTGACATCACACGATCGGCCGGACGGCTCCTGGGTATCCAGTCCCGGACCGAGGTGCTGGCGCATCAGGGCCTGCGCGGTCGCCTCGGCGGCGGCGAACCTGGAGCGTCCGGCGTCGGTCAGGGTGGCCTCGACCGTCCTGCGGTCTCCGGCACGACGATGGCGATCAATCAGTCCGGCCGCCTGCAGACCCCGGAGGAGGTAGGACATCCGGTCCCCGGATTCCTGGAGGAACGGCGCCAGCTTGGCAACGGGCACAGATCCGCTCGCGGCCTCGGCGAGCGCGCCGAGAATGAGGTAGTCATGGAGCGACAGTCCGTGCTGCACCCGCAACTCACCGTGCACGAGACCCAAGGTCCGCAGGACCCCTGGAAACTGCCAGCGCGTGGTGTCCGACAAATCGTAGTCGATCATATTCCTTCCCAGGGGTCGGTTCTCCGGCCGCAAGCCCGTGGCCGCAGCATCACAACCAGGTCCCGTACGACGTCGATCCCGGGGCGGACGGACACGAAGCCCTCGGATCAGGACGGCGTCACCCGCCCGCACTCCGACTGTGGGACGACGGCAGGCAGCAGGCCGTCACCCGGCCGATGTCCTGATGTGAGGCCGTCGTGGCGCGCCCGACCATCCGTCTTCGCACTCCCGGCGTCCTAGCGTCGTCCGTGCGACGCGGTCGAACGGGTCGGTCTCCGCAACGGTTGCGAAGTCCTCGAACACCTGACACGCAGGCGGACGACCGCCGTAGCCGCGTCCGCCATCCCAAGGCTTCGCAGAGGAAAGAAGGCGTTCGCGCCATGGCGTCGCAATCAGACACCGCTCGAGCAGCGTCTCACGGGCTGGACTTCGGGCTCAACGAATGGGTCGTGGACGAGCAACGGCGGCGTTACCTCCAGGATCCCGGCTCGGTCGACCAGACGTGGAGGGACTTCTTCGCCACTCTGGTGTCCCCGACCGCCGCGGCCTCCCTGACCGCCTCAGCCCAACACCACAAGGGCACCGACGAGGCGGCGCTCAAGGCGGTACGGGTCGCCGCGCTCATCCACGCCTATCGCGTGCGCGGGCACCTGATGGCAGGCACGGACCCGCTCATGGCGCGGCCCGGCTTCGCACATCCGGAACTCGACATCGCCGCGTTCGGACTCAACGACGCGGACCGGGCGGAGGACTTCGCCGTGGACGGGTTCGCCGGGCGCGCCACGATGACACTCGACGAAGTGCTGGGCGCATTGCGGGAGTTCTACTGCCGCACCGCCGGGTTCGAGTACATGCACATCCAGGACGCCCGGGAACGCCGCTGGATCCAGCAGCGCGTCGAGGGCCCGCAGCGCCGCCCGGACCGTGCCGGACAGCTGCGGATCCTCTACCGGTTGGGGGCCGCGGAGGCCTTCGAGACGTTCCTGCAGACCAAGTACGTGGGCCAGAAGCGGTACTCGCTCGAAGGCGGCGAGTCGGCCATCGTGCTGCTCGACGCCCTGTTGCTCCGCGCCATCGAAGACGGTGTCCAGGAAACCGTCATCGGGATGGCGCACCGCGGCCGGCTCAACGTCCTGGCCAACATCATCGGCAAGTCCTACGGCCAGATCTTCGACGAGTTCGAGGACGCGGTGGACATCCGGTCGGTCCAGGGCTCGGGGGACGTGAAGTACCACCTCGGCGCGGAGGGCACCTACCGTGCCCCGGACGGCGGCACCATCGCCGTCTCGGTCGTGGCGAACCCCTCGCACCTGGAGATCGTGGGGCCGGTGACCCAGGGCGTGGTGCGCGCCAAGCAGGACCTGGCCGGGGACCAGGGCGAGCCCTTCCCCGTACTGCCTGTCGTCCTCCACGGCGACGCGGCCTTCGCCGGCCAGGGCGTGGTCGCCGAGACCCTGAACATGTCGCAACTGCCGGGCTACCGCACGGGCGGGACGGTCCACGTGGTCGTCAACAACCAGGTCGGCTTCACCACCCTGCCCGCCAACGGCCGTTCGAGCACGTACGCCACCCATGTGGCACGGATGGTGGAGGCCCCGATCTTCCACGTCAACGGCGACGACCCCGAAGCCGTCGACCGCGTCGCACGGATGGCCTTCGACTACCGCCAGACGTTCCACAAGGACGTCGTGGTCGATCTGGTCTGCTACCGGCGCCACGGGCACAGCGAGGTCGACGACCCGTCCATCACGCAGCCGATGATGTACGAACGCATCGACGCCAAGGCTTCGGTGCGCACGCTGTACGCCGCGGCCCTCATACGCCGCGGGGACATCGGCGAGCGGCAGGCGGACAGTGCCCGCCGCAACTACCAGGATCACCTCGAAAGGGCCTTCGCCGAGACCCGGGCGCTGCCCGCTCCCGCACCGGCCGAAGACCTTCCTTGCGCCGACGCCGGACAGACGGCCACCCAGCGCACGGCGACCGCGATCGACGAGGCGAGGGCCCGTCAGGTCATCGCATCGCAGACCGACCTGCCGCAGGGCTTCACCGTGCACCCGCGTGTCCTGCCGCAGCTCCACCGGCGCACGGCGACGCTCGACACCGGCACCGTCGACTGGGCCACCGCGGAGACACTGGCGATCGGTTCGCTGCTGCTGGAGGGCGTCCCGGTGCGGCTGGCCGGACAGGACTCCCGGCGCGGCACCTTCGGCCAGCGCCACGCCGTACTGACCGACCGGCGCACCGGCGCGGAGCACACGCCGCTGAACTCCCTCAGCCCGCAGGCCGCGAGCTTCGCACCGTACGACTCGATGCTGTCGGAACTGGCGGCGCTGGCCTTCGAGTACGGCTATGCGCAGGCCCGTCCGGAGGCCCTGGTGCTGTGGGAGGCCCAGTTCGGTGACTTCGCCAACGGCGCGCAGACGGTCGTCGACGAGTACATCGCCTCGTCCGAGCAGAAGTGGGGCCAGCGCTCCGCGGTGACCATGCTGCTGCCCCACGGCCTGGAGGGCCAGGGTCCCGACCACTCCTCCGCCCGGATCGAACGCTTCCTGCAACTGTGCGCGCAGGACAACATGACCGTGGCCACGCCGTCCCTGCCGGGCAACTACTTCCATCTGCTCAGGCAGCAGGCGCTGGACGGCCGCAGGCCACTGGTGGTCTTCACCCCGAAGTCGATGCTGCGGTCGAAGGCGGCCGTCTCCTCCCTGGCCGAGTTCACCCAGGGCGGCTTCCGCCCGGTCCTGCCGGACGACACGACGGACCCGGCCCGGGTCTCGCGCGTGCTGCTGTGCTCGGGCAAGGTCTTCTACGACCTCGACGCCCACCGGCACGCCGCGGGCTCGACCGACACGGCGATCGTCCGCGTGGAGCGTCTCTACCCGTTCCCCGACGAGGAACTCGCGGCGGAACTCGCCCGCTTCCCCGCGGCCGCGGACGTGCGGTGGGTGCAGGAGGAGCCGGAGAACCAGGGTGCGTGGTCGTTCGTCGCGGCACGTCTGCACCGGCTGACCCGGCGCGCCGTGGAGTGCGTGAGCCGGCCCGAGGCACCCGCCCCCGCGGTCGGTTCGGCCCGTCGGCACGGCGTGGAGCAGAAGGCTCTCGTGACATCGGCCTTCCAGTGATCAGCGGCTCGCGCGATGCGCATGGGCTGCCCACAGCGCGTATCCGTCGACACCACGGCAGCCTCGAGGAGGAGCAGCGGCATGAGCCTGCTGACGCGCATCAACCAGCCCGCGGACTTGAGGGGTCTGAGCCATCCAGAGCTGGTCCGGCTGGCCGGGGAGATCCGCGACTTCCTGGTCCGCCACGTCGCGGCCACGGGAGGCCCTCTGGGGCTAAACCTCGGCGTCGTGGAACTGACCCTGGCGCTGCACCGGGTCTTCGACTCCCCGCGCGACCGGCTGCTGGGGCGGGCCGGTGAGTTCTCCGGCCTGCGGCAGCGTGGCGGGCTTTCCGGATACCCGAGCCGGGACGAGTCCACGCACGACCACATCGAGCACTCCCACGCATCGGTAGCCCTGTCGTACGCCGATGGCATGGCCAGGGCCGCACAGCTCGCAGGAGAGCCGGACCGGCACATCGTCGCCGTCGTCGGCGACGGAGCACTCACCGCAGGGCTGGCTTGGGAGGGCCTCAACAACATCGCGACGGCACCGGACCGGCCGGTGGTGATCGTCGTCAACGACAACGGACGCTCGTACGCACCGACCGTGGGCGGACTCGCCCGGCACGTGGCGGCCCTGCGCACCCATGCCGGCTACAAGCGTCTGGCCGGCTGGGGCAGACAGGCGCTCGACGGTGCCGGAGCGTGCCTTCGCGTTCCGCACCCTCGCGATCTCCTCGAACGTGCTGGCTGCTCGCTTTGTGCCGGCCGGACACACCGCGGTCGCCGGAGCGTTCCTGGCGTTCGGGACGCTGGGGTGGGTGGTGCTGGACTACGGCATCCCGCTCGCGCTCATCACCACGCTGACGCGGGGCCCCTCGCTAGACCAGGTGAACGGCACCTGGTTCCTGTGGTCGGTGGGATCGGAGTCGGTGGCGGTCGCGGGTCAAGCCGGCTGATTCCGCTCCTGCTGGCTCCGGGCTTTTGGCGGCACGCGCTGCGCCGTATCCCGCTGCGCTACGAGCTCGGCTAATGGAACCTCGTCTCCCGGTCGGCATATATGCGGTCACCACGCATGAGCTGGGACGCGCGACCGCAACCTCGTGGATGACGAGCGTGGGCCGCTGGGAGGTCTGGATCGCCGCGGTGTTCTGGGCTGTCGTGTTCGCCGCCATGGTGGCAGCCAGACTCCGGGCCCGCCCCACGACCGCGCGCGGATCCGCCGGTGCGGGGCAGACGGCCCGCCCGCAGAGCACGGCCTCGACGGCAACCGGGGCGCTGCCATAGGCACGTGTTGCGGTGCGGCGCGAACCCGGCTGCCCGTCGGCAGACAGCCGGGTTCGCGCGACACGTCCGTGTCATGCGGAGCGTCACACGGGCCCTGTCAGCGGCGGGCGCGCTCACGCTGCCGGACAGCATGGCGCAGGGAGTGCCAGGCGACCACCGTCCAGGCGGCGACGAGCAGGGCGTACAGGACGACGGCGATCCAGACGAACAGCTGCGAGCCAGTACGAGCAGCGAGCGCACTGGTGCCGGTGACGCACGCACCGAGGGGGAAGATGAAGGACCACCAGGTGGCTGCGAAGGGCAGCCCTCTGCGGATTTCCCGTACGGTCAGCGCCGTGGCCAGTACCAGCCACAGCAGGGCGAAGCCCCAGATCCCGAGCCCACCCAGGAGCGCTACCACCCCGCTCCCGCGCGCGTACGGGGCGGGCAGCGCGCTCGGCGACGCCGTGGCCAGCGTCCCCAGCGCCGTCACCGCCTGATCCAGCGCCCCCACGCCGATCCACATCGTGGGCACCACCGCACCGCCGGGCGCGTCATGGTGCACCAGGCGGCTGTACACCATGGCCAGCACCAGCAGGACCGCGACCAACCCGAGCCCGAGCATCGAATAGCAGCACAGCAACAGGGCCAGCCGCACCTGCCCGGCCGGCGCCCGCGGGATGAGCAGCGCGCCCGTCGCGGCGGAGACCAGCGGCGGCACCACCGGTAGCAGCCAGCCGCCGAACGCCGCGTCCGGCGTGAAACGGTGCCGCGTGACCATCAGATACGGCACCGTGCAGGCGGTGGCAAGACCCAGCACCGTACCGGCCGACCACAGCACCCAGTCCGCAGCCACCGCCGCACGCTCCCCGATAAGCCGCCGGCCGAGCAGCAGCGTCCCGGCCCCGACGGTGAGCAGAGCCATCGGCGGCGCCCCGAAGAACTGGACCAGTACCGGATCACCGGCATGCACCCGCAGCGCCCGCTGCCCGGTATAGCTGACGGCAAGCACGATCAGCAGCAGCGCGGTCCCCGCCCAGACCACCGTGGCGGCCTCGTCGAGTCCGGGGAAACCGCGCGGCAGGGTGGCGGCCGCGACGGTGACGATCCCGCTGCCCATGACGGCGGCGAACCAGCCGGGACCGAGCCGGCCACGCTCCTTGCCGTTCGCCTCGTCCGGCTGGTCACGTACAAGCACGGATGATCTCGGGGCCGAGCCGACCGCGGACGCTCTCGGGGCCGGGCCGACCTGGGACGGGATCGCTCGGCTGGTACTGGGGTGGGGTGTCACGGCGCGGGGTGCCTTCTCTTGGGGTGTCGGATTCGTCACCGTCCACGACCAGCCACGGTGACGGGCAGACCGACTGACCGGACCACACCCAGCAGCTCAGGGACGCGGCCGGGACCGTCGGCCCATCGGCGCCCTCGACGCTATGGCGAAGCACGGCTTCCGCCACAGAACAGCACGCGCCATGATGCCCTCACACCAGGACACGGAGCACCGTGCAGGCCCGTTGCCGGCCCGATGCCCCGATGTCCTTGTCCGAGCGTGTTGTGGCCACACCTGTGGTCATGACGAAGCGGTAAGCGATCGCTGAACACGGGCGAGGCGCCGAAGCCCGATGCCTCGTTGCACACCACGGAAGGCAGCAGCATGCCGCAGGGACGCGGACGACAATCGGCACGGGAGCGGCAGAGCATCGCCGGGCGGATGATGGTGTCCTCCGATGTGGGCCCCAGTCCGTCCGGGAGGCGCACGATGAAGGACAGGCCGTCCGGCAGGCAGCCGCTCCTGGTGACCGTGCTGGTCTTCCCCGGCGTACGGCTGCTCGACGTCACCGGACCGATCGAGGTGTTCACGACAGCCAACGAATTCGGCGGCCGCTACCGCGTACGCACGGTCTCCCCTGACGGCGCCGACGTGGTCACCGCAGCCGGCACCGGACTGCGCGTCGACCTCGCTGCCGCGCAGGTACAGGCGGCCAGCGATGTGGTCGTCATCCCCGGCGGCCCGGAGTGGCCCTGCCTCATCAAGGACGACGCGCTGCTGGACGCCATGCGAGGGCTCGACGCACGCGGCTGCCGCACGGCGTCCATCTGCACCGGCGCCTTCCTCCTCGCCGCGGCCGGACTGCTCGACGGACGCAAGGCGACAACGCACTGGCGCTTCGCCGACCAGCTCGCCCTGCGCTACCCGAAGGTGACCGTGGAAGCGGACGCCCTGTTCGTACGCGACGGCCACATCATGACCTCCGCAGGCGTCACCTCGGGCATCGATCTCTCGCTCGCCCTGGTCGAAGAGCACCTCGGCGCCGACGTCGCCCGCGCCGTGGCCAAGGACATGGTCGTGTTCATGCAGCGGCCGGGCGGCCAGTCCCAGTTCAGTGTCCGCACCCACACCCCGCGCGCGAGACAGGAGATGCTGCGCCGGGTCCTGGACGCGGTCGCCGAGGACCCGTCCGCCCCGCACACCCTTGCCGCCATGGCGCGCCGGGCCGGTGTGAGCACGCGCCACATGACACGCCTGTTCCACGACGAGATGCACACGACCCCGGCCCGCTACGTCGAGCAGGTCCGCATGGAGGCCGCCCAGGCGATGCTGGAAGACAGCGACGACCCCATGGCCACGGTGGCCCGGCGCACCGGCTTCGGGTCACCGGAGTCCCTGCGTCGGGCCTTCACGCGCAACCTCGGCATCACGCCGGGAGCCTACCGGGCACGCTTCCGCACCACGCACACCGGAGTCGACGGCAAGGGCGCCTGAGCCCTGGATGTATCCGGCGAGCACAGACAATCGCCGAAATCCGACAGGCCGGCCGGGCCGGACGAGAGCGGTCAGGCCTCCTCGACAGTCTGTCCCAAGCACCGGCTCGGCGAGCGCGGCCCGCCACGCGGGCGCGCCGAAAGGACCGGCGAAGTACTGCGTCTCGTGTACGACCTGCTGGTCGGCGAATTCCATGACGCTCGCCGAGTACGAAGGCGCGCCGTCGTGGATGGTGACGCATTCGCTCACCCATACATGCGCGTGGCCGGTGACGCGCAGGAGGGTGAAGCGCCGGTCGGCCGGATGCCCGCCGCGTTGTCTCGCGGCCCCGGACACGTTCGCCTGACTGCGGATAGTCCAGCATCGCGTCCGCAGCCTGGATCGCGTGCTCGGCCTCGATGTCACCTCGTCCGGAAGCGTGTTCCTTCCTCCAACGGCCTGGTTCGGCTCGAAGGTCCGTATCCGAGTGCCTCACGGCAGTTTCTCGGGCCATGGGGCGACGCAAGGAGAGCGCTGAGACGGTGGGGGCGTCGGATCCGGCGTCCCGGAATCTCGTCAGGAGGCAGCGGCTCGGCGGAGAACCGGACGGTCCCGGGCGTGGCCGGGACCGATCACGAGCAGTTGCGGGCGTTCGATGAGCCGGGGGCTGCGTCGACAGGGCGGTCCGCCTTGCGCGAGCACTTCTTCGACCGGCCCGCCCTCGAGGTGGCTCCCGAACTGCTGGGGGCTCTCGTGGTCTCGCGCTCGCAGCGCGGCGTGACGGCGGTGCGTATGACCGAGGTGGAGGCGTACGAGGGGCCCGATGCATGGCGCGGCCGACGCGGTAACGAGCCAGGTCCTTCTGGAACAGGCAACCGTGCGGGACCTCGTGGGCCTTGACCCGGTGGTGGCCCTCGGCGGTGCACGACACATCAGCCTCGTGCGCTCCGTCTGGCCGCACGTCCACACGCCGTTGGCCGGAGCACGCGGTATGGGTGAGCAAATGGCCCGGCTTGCAGCATTGCGCGAGGGACGGGGAATGCCTCTGCCATGACGCTTCGTGCGGCGAGGGTCTGTCCAGCCAATGGCCCTGTCTCACATTCGGTGGTGACGGAGAGTCGTGAGGGTCGTTGACCTTCGCGTGAAGGACGTCAACGAGCTTGTGAAGATGGCGTTTCGGACCGGTGATCCGACTGATCCGCGACCGCAATGGTGGCGGCTTGACGCCGGCCACCAGGTTATCGGTGAAGACACCGAGCCGATGTGCATCGAGAAGGATGGCGCGCAGTTTGTCGAAGGCGTTGGCCTGGGTGGCCAGAGCCGCACCGTTGCGTTCCATGAGGCGGATGAAGCCGTCAACCACCTTGTGGTCGAAGGAGTTCATCCGTCGGCTGGCGAGCGCCGGACAGAGATGGTGCTCCAGGAGGGAGTCGAGGTGTCGCACCGACGCGACAGCCAGGTGCCGTTGCCGGGCCTTCCACTCCTCGACGTACTCCTCGAACCTCATTGACCCGTACTTCTCGATGCGCTCCGCCTTCGACCGAGCCTGAGGTGCCGCCTTCTTCTCGTTGTAGATTTCTGTCAAACGCCCGATGGCCTTGTCGCGGTCCGCGAACCCCGACTCCTCCATCTGCTTGCCGGCTGCCGACCGGTATCGGATCTTGTAGGGGTGGGGGCACTTCGGCCACCGAGATCGCGGATGCTCGCACTCCTTGAAGAACGAGCCCATCCCACGGACCAACGTATCCCGCGTCACGGCCGACCGACTCCTCGCGACTGATGCTGACCTTTTGCTGACCAGGAGCAGTCGCGCAGGTTGTTGACCTGCGGAAACAGCGGCGTCGTGCGATATGTGGTGGAACTTCGTCGGGCGCACCCAGGAGGAGATCGAACAGGCCCGCCGGGAATGGATGACCGGGTCGAAATTCGGCGAGGTGAAGGGCTACGACGGGGATCCGTTGCCTGCGCCCGAGCTGCCTCCCGTGCCGCTGAAACCGCGGGGTCGGGCGCGCTGACCTGACACTTTCCGCCCCAAAGGCACGCACGGCCGGACAAGGATCCGTTGGCCTCGCCCGGGTTGTTCGATGCGCACGGGCAAGCGCCACTCGCAGCACCGTCCGTCCAGGACCCGAAGCGCAAGCTTCGCCATGCGCAAGCAACTCTGATCAGGCTGACACAATCCTGACGTGTTGCCCACTACTAATCTGGGACCTCGCAGTGAGTGAGGACCTTCGACGGCCCCCGGAACACTCGGCGACGCGTATGTGAACAGGCCTGTGCCCCGGCCGGGCTGCCCGACCGGGGCACAGAGTTGCTCAGATCGCTCACACGTAGGTGTAGTTCACCGAGTTGCTCGGACCGGAGGTGGTGTTGACGACGACGGGGACGACCCCGGCGACGTGGGGCGGAGCCACGACCGTGACGAAGGTCCCGAAGGACTGCGAGACGATGGTGGCTGGAGTCCCGCCGAAGGTGACTCCGGTGACGCCGTTGAGGTTGGTACCCACGAGCAGGACGTTGCCACCGCCGGCCGTGGAACCGGAACTCGGAATCGCGGAGACCAGGGTCGGCGGATTCGGGTTGGCCACCGTCTGGGTGACCACCGGTGAGGTGGATCCGTTGTAGTTGACGCTGCCGCCGTAGGTGGCGGTCAGGGTGTGGCTGCCGCCGCTCAGGCTGGAGGTGGTCAACGAGGCCACCCCTCCGGAGAGCGAGGCGGTACCGAGCAGGGTGGCGCCGTCGAAGAAGGAGACGGTGCCGGTCGGGGTGCCGGTTCCGGGCGCGACGCTGGCGACGGTGGCGGTCAGGACCACCGACTGCCCGAAGGTCGACGGGTTGGGTGCCGAGGTGAGGGCCGTGGTGGTGTTGGCCTTGTTCACCGTCTGCGGGTCCGCGGGTGATACGGACGAGTTGTGGTTGGGGCTTCCGCTGTAGGTGGCGGTCAACGAGTGGCTGCCGACGCCGAGCGTGGAGACGGACAGCGTGGCGACCCCGCCGGACAGCGAGGCGGTACCGAGCAGGGTGGCGCCGTCGAAGAAGGAGACGGTGCCGGTCGGGGTGCCGGCTCCGGGCGCGACGCTGGCGACGGTGGCGGTGAGGGTTTTGGCCTGGCCGAACACCGACGGGTCGGGCACCGAGGTGAGGGTCGTGGTGGTGTTGGCCTTGTTCACCGTTTGCGGGTCCACCGGTGAGGTCGAGCTGTTGTAGCTGGCGCTGCCGCTGTAGGTGGCGGTCAACGAGTGGCTGCCGACGCCGAGCGTGGAGACGGACAGCGTGGCGACCCCGCCGACGAGGGGCGCGGAGCCCAGAGGGGTGGCGCCGTCGAAGAAGGAGACGGTGCCGGTCGGGGTGCCGGCTCCGGGGGCGACGCTGGCGACGGTGGCGGTGAGGGTTTTGGCCTGGCCGAACACCGACGGGTCGGGCACCGAGGTGAGGGTCGTGGTGGTGTTGGCCTTGTTCACCGTTTGCGGGTCCACCGGTGAGGTCGAGCTGTTGTAGTCGCCGCTGCCGCTGTAGGTGGCGGTCAACGAGTGGCTGCCGACGCCGAGCGTGGAGACGGACAGCGTGGCGACCCCGCCGGACAGCGAGGCGGTACCGAGCAGGGTGGCGCCGTCGAAGAAGGAGACGGTGCCGGTCGGGGTGCCGGCTCCGGGGGCGACGCTGGCGACGGTGGCGGTCAGTACCTTGGCCTGGCCGAACACCGACGGGTCGGGCACCGAGGTGAGGGTCGTGGTGGTGTTGGCCTTGTTCACCGTTTGCGGGTCCACCGGTGAGGTCGAGCTGTTGTAGTCGCCGCTTCCGCTGTACGTGGCGGTGAGGGGGTGGCTGCCGACGGCGAGGCTGGAAGTGGTGAGGGTGGCGACCCCGCCGACGAGGGGCGCGGAGCCCAGAGGCGTGGCGCCGTCGAAGAAGGAGACGGTGCCGGTCGGGGTGCCGGACCCGGGGGCGACGCTGGCGACGGTGGCGGTCAGGACCTTGGCCTGGCCGAACACCGACGGGTCGGGGGCGGAGACCAGGGTGGTAGTGGTGTTCGCGGGGCTCACCGTCTGCGGGTCCACGGGTGACGTGGAGCCGTTGTAGTTGGTGCTTCCGCCGTAGGTGGCGGTGAGGGGGTGGCTGCCGACGCCGAGGTTGGAGACGGTGAGGGTGGCGACCCCGCCGACCAGCGGGGCGCTGCCGAGCAGGGTGGCGCCGTCGAAGAAGGACACCGTTGCGTTCGGCGTGCCGCCCCCTGGCGACACCACGCTCACGGTGGCGGTCAGGACCTTGGCCTGGCCGAACATGGTCGGGTCGGGGGCCGAGGTGAGGGTCGTGGTGGTGTTGGCCTTGTTCACCGTTTGCGGGTCCACCGGTGAGGTCGAGCCGTTGTAGCTGGGGTTGCCGTTGTACGTCGCCGTCAGGGAGTGGGTGCCGACGCCGAGCGATGAGGTGGAGAGGGTAGCGACCCCTCCGGACAGCGGTGCGGAGCCGATCAGAATGGCGCCGTCGAAGAAGGCGACGGTGCCGGTGGGGGTGCCGGTGCCGGGGGCCACGGCGGTGACGGTGGCGGTCAGGACTTTGGCCTGGCCGAACACCGACGGGTCGGGGACCGAGGTCAGTGTCGTGGTGGTGTTGGCCTTGTTCACCGTCTGGGTGTCCACCGGCGACGTGGAGCCGACGTAGTCGGTGCTGCCGCCGTAGGTGGCGGTGAGGGGGTGGCTGCCGACGGCGAGGCTGGAAATGGTGAGGGTGGCGACCCCGCCGACGAGGGGCGCGGAGCCCAGGGGGGTGGCGCCGTCGAAGAAGTCGACGGTGCCGGTCGGGATCCCGGACCCGGGGGCGACCGCGGTGACGGTGGCGGTCAGGACCTTCGGCTGGCCGAACACCGACGGGTCGGGGACCGAGTTGAGGGCCGTGGCGGTGTTGGCCTTGTTCACCGTCTGGGTGTCCACCGGCGACGTGGAGCCGACGTAGTCGGTGCTGCCTGCGTAGACCGCCGTCAGCGGATGGGCCCCGACGCTGAGGTTGGAGACGCTGAGGTTGGCGACCCCGCCGACGAGGGGCGCGGAGCCCAAGGGGGTGGCGCCGTCGAAGAAGGCGACGGTGCCGGTCGGGGTGCCGGACCCGGGGGCGACCGCGGTGACGGTGGCGGTCAGGACCTTGGCCTGGCCGAACACCGACGGGTCGGGGGCGGAGACCAGGGTGGTAGTGGTGTTCGCGGGGCTCACCGTCTGCGGGTCCACGGGTGACGTGGAGCCGTTGTAGTTGGTGCTTCCGCCGTAGGTGGCGGTGAGTGGGTGGCTGCCGACGCCGAGGTTGGAGACGGTGAGGGTGGCGATGCCCCCGGACAGGAGGGCGGAGCCGATGGGGGTGGCGCCGTCGAAGAAGGTGACGGTACCGGTGGGGGTGCCGCCTCCGGGGGCGACGGCGCTGACTGCAGCCGTCAGGACCTTCGGCTGGCCCAGCACCGACGGGTCGGGACTTGAGGTGAGGGCTGTGATGGTGTTGGCGGCGATCACGGTTTGCGGGTCGACGAGTGAGGTCGACCCGTTGTGGTCGGGCCCGCCGCCGTAGGTGGCGGTGAGGGGGTGGCTGCCGACGCCGAGGTTGGCGACGGTGAGCGTGGCGACCCCGCCGACGAGGGGCGCGGAGCCCAAGGGGGTGACGCCGTCGAAGAAGGCGACCGTGCCGGCGGGCGTGCCGCCTCCGGGCGCAACCACGGTGACCGCGGCCGTGAGCACCTTAGGTTCCCCGAACAGCGAGGGATCGGGGTTGGAGGCGAGGGCCGTGAGGGTGTTGGCCTTGCTCACCGTCTGGATGTCCACCGGTGATGTCGAACCGGCGTGGGTGGGAGTAGCGGCGTAGACGGCGGTGAGGTTGTGGCTGCCGACGGCGAGGCTGGAGGTGGTGAGGGTGGCGATCCCGCCGACGAGGGGCACGGAGCCGATGGGGGTGGCGCCGTCGAGGAAGGTGACGGTTCCGCTGGGGACTCCTGTGGAGGAGGTCACGGTGGCGACGAGGAGCTTCGGTTCGCCGAACACCGTGGGGTCGGGGGTCGAGGTGAGGGTTGTGGCGGTGGGGAAGGGGGCGACGTCGAGCACGCTCACGGTGTTGTCGCTGTTGTTGGTGACATACGCGTGCAGCCCGTTGGGTGTGAACGCGACACCGAAGGGGGAGATGCCGACGGGGATGGCGAAGGCGGTGGTGTTCGAGCTGGTGTCGAGCAC
>NZ_KQ948884.1:0-709 GCF_001514215.1 Streptomyces bungoensis | reverse complement strand
GCTGCCGACGTTGATGGTGGCGGTGACGGTGTTGGTGGCGGTGTCGATGACGCTGACGGTGTCGTCGCCCTCGTTGGCGGCGTACGCGCGTGTTCCCGCGGAGTTGACGGCGATGCCGAAGGGGGCGGTGCCGACGTTGACGGTGGCGGTGACCGCGTTGGTGGCGGTGTCGATGACGCTGACGGTGTCGGAGGCGACGTTGGTGACGTAGGCGAACGCGCCGTCGGGGGTGAGCGCGACGCCGAACGGCGAGCTGCCGACGTTGATGGTGGCGGTGACGGTGTTGGTGGCGGTGTCGATGACGCTGACGGTGTCGTCGCCCTCGTTGGCGACGTACGCGCGTGTTCCCGCGGAGTTGACGGCCACCCCGGTGGGGAAGTTGCCCACCGGTACGGTCGGATCGAGTAGCAGGGCGGCGGAGGCACGACGGGCTGTGTTTCGTCCGATGCCCAGTAGTTGACGCCACCTTGCCTGAAAGGCCTTGGCCATGACGCACCCCTTGATCTTGCACTGATCGTGGTGCGGGGTGCCTGCCTCACGCTCCGTGGTGTGCGTCGAGCACACCGTGATGCGGGAGGCAAACCCTTCCAAGGGGTGCCCATCCAGCAGCGTCAGCTTCCGTTAGAGCCGGAAACAGACGCCGACCAGCTCCCCCGGAAAGGGATGGGCAACCCGCCGGGTCCAATAGCGGAAGTAACGCACCAGCGCT
>NZ_KQ948883.1:44297-52379 GCF_001514215.1 Streptomyces bungoensis | reverse complement strand
GCCGGCTCCCTGCGCGGCATGTTCGACTTCCGCCACCCCAACGGCAAGCAGGTCCTGCTGAACACCGACGGCTCGGTCAAGTCCGTCGGCCCCATCCACCACGTGGCGGCCGTCTCCACGGACATCACCCCCGGCCCGGCGATGCAGAACACCGCCGCGACCACCGACGCCCCCGGGTTCCCGGCCCTTCCGGTGGGCCTCGCCGCGGGCGCCCTGCTCGCCGCGGGCGCCACCGGCACCTACCTGACGCTGCGCCGCAAGCAGCGCGGCGCCGCCGCCTGACACCACCGTCACGACCGGCGTGACCGGCCCGGTGCGGACCGCCTGGCCCGCACCGGGCCGCTGCGTGTCCGGAGCCCTACCGGTGCTCCGGGTTCTCGTAGTCGCGCCGGCAGCCGGCGTCCCAGGCCGTGCGCTGGTTGCCGTAGGCGGGAATGCCGCCCAGATCCTTCAGCGCCCGGGCCAGCCCGCGGCCGGCCGAGTTCGCGCTGGGCGACCAGCCCCGCGTGGGGACCATGGTCGGCGGCATCCTCACGGCGATCGGCTGCTTCCTCGCCGCCTTCGCCGCCGCGGCGGCCATCACCATCGTCACGGCCGTCCGGCGCAGCCGCCACCGCCGCCGCCTCACCGCCGCCCGGACCCCCGGGCCCCCGTGGGGCCCACCTCCCACCGGCCCCGCCCCGGGACAGCCGGGCGGCCCCTGGAAGTAGCGGGTCCCACCGGCGCCCACTCTGCGACGGTCCGACCGGACGTCCCGCAACCGAACGGAGTCCCCCTCCGGAAGATCCGGCGAAAGCCGACCAATCCGCGGGCCCCCCGGCCACGGATTACGCGGGACGTACCGGTCCGTCGACCCCTGGGGAGAACCGTTGTGAAGGAAGCCGTCTACATCGGCAGAAACCCGTCGTCCCAGCCCGACCTGCAGCAGCTGCTGCACGAGGTGGCCCTCGGCGACCAGGAGGCCTTCGCCGCCGTGTACGACGCGGTGGCCGGCTCCGTGCTCGGCGTCGTCCAGGCGGTGCTGCGCGACCGGGCCCAGTCGGAGGAGGTGGCGCAGGAGGTGCTCGTCGAGGTGTGGCGCACCGCGCCGCGCTACCGGCCCGAGCGCGGGACGGCGGTCAACTGGATCCTGACGCTCGCCCACCGGCGCGCCGTGGACCGGGTCCGGTCGGTGGAGGCGGCGGCCGTGCGGGACACGAAGGCCGCGCTGCTGGACCGGACACCCGAGTACGACCAGGTGACCGAGCAGGTCGAGACCCGGCTGGAGCAGGAGCAGGTACGGCGCTGCCTGCGCACCCTGACCGAACTGCAGCAGCAGTCGGTCACCCTCGCGTACTACCGCGGCCTGACCTACCGGCAGGTCGCCGAGGCGCTCGCCCTGCCGCTGGGCACGGTGAAGACCCGGCTGCGCGATGGCCTCATCCGGCTCCGCGACTGCCTGGGGGTGACCGCATGACCGGCCGCGGCACCGACCCGGCGGCCCTCGCCGATCCGCACACGCTGACGGGCGCCTACGCCCTGCACGCGCTGCCCGACGACGAGCGGGCCGGCTTCGAGCGCCACCTGGCCGGCTGCGAACCCTGCGCCCGCGAGGTCGCGGAGTTCACGGCCACCGCCGCCCGGCTCGCCTCCGCCCGCGCCGTGCCCGTCCGGCCCGCGCTGCGCGAGCAGGTGCTGGACCGCATCGGCACCGTGCGCCAGGTGCCGCCCGGCATCCCCGTGCTGGAGGAGGTGCGGCGCCGCGTGCCGGGCGGCCGTGGCCCGGTCCGGTGGGCACTGGCCGCCTGCGTGGCCGCCGCGACCGTGTTCGGCGGTACGGCGGTGTGGCAGTACGAGCGCGCCCAGGACGCCCGGCAGCAGGCGGCCCGGGCGGAGCGGCAGGCCGACGAGGTGGCGGCGGTGCTGGCCGCTCCGGACGCGCGGACGCGGTCGGCGCGGGTCGCGGGCGGCACGGGCACGCTCGTGGTCTCCGCCCGCCGCGACCGGGCGGTGTTCGTCGCCTCGGGCATGGCCGCGCCGCCCCGCGGCAAGGTCTACCAGCTGTGGTTCGCCGACGGCGGCGTGATGCGCCCCGCCGGCCTGATGAGCCCCGGCAGGACCGGGCAGACCGTGCTGATGCGGGGCCGGGTGGACGGGGCGTCCGGCGTCGGCATCACCGTCGAGCCGGCCGGCGGCTCACGGCAGCCGACCAGCACGCCCGTCGGACTGCTCGGCATCCCGGCCTGAGATCACCCTGGCACACGGCCGCACACCCCCCGAACCGGTCGCGGCGGAACACCCTTCCCGGGGGGTGAGGCGGGCTCATCTGCGGTGCACACCGCGTTCCCGGAGGTGCCGTCCGGCCCCGCCGCCGCGCCGGGGTCCGGGCCGCCGCCTCCCGGCTGCCGACCGGCTGGGGCCCTCGTCTGCGAGGTGTCCGACGGCAGCGGCGTCCCGCCGCACCCGCGCCGGGCGCACGCTGGACGAGGGGGACCGGGGCCTGTTCCTGGTGGCCCGGTTCGCCGACCGCTGGGGCACCCGCCACACCGGCGACAAAAAAGATCATCTGGACCGAGCAGGAGATCCCGGCACCGCCGTGACCGGCCGCGCGGCCCGCGCGACGGGTCCGGGGCGGCCCCGGTCCAGGCAGGCGCGGGCCAGGCGGCGGTCGCGGCGGAGCAGGACGTACGTGGTGGCGGCGACCACCGCGAGGGCAGCGGACAGGGGGGCCAGGTAGTACAGCATCCGTGGTTCAGCGCTCCTCGGTCGTCGGGCCGGGCCGGCCGGCCGCGCGGATGATGGCGGACTCGACGGCCGCCACCCGGTCGGCGAGCAGGGTGAGGGCCGCCACCGCGCGGGTCAGCGGGTCGTCCCCGGGACCGCCGGGGGCGCGGGTGCGGACGTGGGCGGTCTTCACCTCCTGCCAGCGGGCGGCCCGCTCCGGGGTGAGGGTGCCGCGCAGTTCCGCCAGTTTCAGCAGGTTGGCCTCGGCGCCGGTGGTGAGGGTCTGGGCCTCGGCCGTGTAGTGGTCGGTGAGGACGGCCTCCCGCTCGGCCTCGTTCATGGCCGCGCTGAGCCGCTGGGCGATCCGGTTCATGTCGCGGTAGGAGCCCTGGAGGCGGAACGGCGGCTCGGTGCGGGCCGCGTCGGCCTGGGCGGCCGAGGCGATGTAGGCCGCGTTGACGCGCAGCACCGTGTCGCGGGCCGCGAGCAGGTGGCGCAGGACGGCGAGGACGCGGTCCAGTTCGGCGGGCGCGAGGGACGCGGCGAGGCGGTCCGCGCGCGCCGTGGGGTCGGCGGAGGCCAGCCGGACCAGCAGGTCCAGGTCGGCGCGGTCGCGGGCCGCGAGCGGGGCGAGGACGGGGTGGGAGGTCAGCGCGTTCTCGACGAAGCTGAGGCGGAAGGCGTCCTCTTTGCCGGTGAGGACGTCGCCGAGGTTCCACACGTCCGCGCGGTTGGCGAGCATGTCGGGGACGCGGAACCGCTCGCCGGACTCGGTGTACGGGTTGCCGGCCATGCAGACGGCGAAGCGCTTGCCGCGCAGGTCGTAGGTGCGGGGCTCGCCGTCCCACACGCCGTCGACGCGGCGGGTGGTGTCGCACAGCGGGATGAACCGCTGGAGCAGTTCGGGCGAGGTGTGCTGGATGTCGTCCAGGTACAGCAGCGTGTTGCTGCCGGCCGCCAGCGCGAAGTTGATCTTCTCGACCTCGCGGCGGGCGCTGGCGCTCGGGGCGTCCGCCGGGTCCAGCGAGGTGACGGCGTGGCCCAGCGCCGGGCCGCTGACCCGGACCAGCATCAGGCCGAGCCGGTCGGCGACGTACTCCATGAGCGTCGTCTTGCCGTAGCCGGGCGGGGACACCAGCAGGAGCAGGCCGCCGGTGTCGGTGCGCCGGGACGCGCCGGTGGTGCCGAGCTGCCGGGCCAGGCTGTCGCCGATCAGCGGCAGGTACACCTCGTCCACGAGGCGGCCGCGGACGAAGGCGGACATGATCCGGGGCCGGTGGTCGGCCAGGCGCAGCCGGTCGCGTTCGGCGGCCACCAGAGCGGTACGCCGGCGCTGGTAGGCCCGGAACGCCGTGACCTCGTGGCGGGCGAACCGGGCCGTGCGGGCCAGGAACTCGTCCAGGCGCAGCGCCAGCCGGCCCCCGCCGATCCGCGGGTGCGTGCCCAGCAGTCCCTCGGCCGTCGCGGTGAGCGGGGCGTCGCCGTCGTAGCGGGGCAGGCCGGGGCACAGCTCGGCCGCCACCGCCTCGGCCAGCTCCCCCGCGTCCACGTCGGTGCCGGAGGCGGCGGCGTACGAGGCCAGCCACGCCTCGGCCACCTGCCGGCGCGCACCCGGCTCGGCGAGCGCCCGCAGGTCCTCGGCGTACGACGACCCCCCCACGGTCTGCCGGAACTTCTCCAGCAGGGTGCGCGCCGCCGCCCCCAGCACGAACCCGTCGGGCCCGGACGTCAGCTCGTCGACGAGGTACGCCGCGGCGGCGCCGGCGAGCGACTCGCCCACCGGCCCGACCAACGGCACGGCCGGACGGGCGGGTCCGGCGTCCCCCGGCTGCTCGGGCGCACCCACCGGCACGCCGGGTGGCCCGACCGGCCGGGCCACCGGCTCCGTGGCCCCGGAGCGCGCCGAAGCCCTCCGGGCCACCGGCACCGACGCCCGCGCGGCCGCTTCTGTGGTCCTCCCCTCCACTCCAGCCGCCCCGCCCAGCGGCCGGTCGGCCACCGGCGTCCCCGGTCCCGACGGCCACCCGGCCGCTTCCGCGAGTGGCCGGACCGGCGCCTGCGTGCCCGTGCTCGCCGCCCGGGCCCACCCCCCGATCGCCGCCGCCAGCTCCCCCACCAGCTCGGCCGGGGCCCCCGTCGCCCCGAACGTCTCCCGGGCGCGGACCAGCGACCCGGCGCGCCGGGTCCACGCCTCGCGGGCCGTGGGCGTCGTGCCGTGAGTCCAGAAGAGCTGGGCGGCGGCGCGGGCCGCGGGTTCGTGGCGCAGGGTGCCGGCGCCCTCGTACAGGGGGAGCAGGGCGGTGAGGATCGCGGTGGTGTCGTGGTCGTGGACGCCCCGTTCGTAGCCCTCGTCGTACGCGGCCTGCGCCGCCTCCCGGACCAGGGCGGGCAGGTCGGCCGCGGCGAGGGCGGCCGGGCCGTGCTCGGCGAGGAGGCGGGCGGCGAGGTGCTCGGCGCGGTAGACGCCGGGCGACTCGGAGGGCAGGTGGCGGTCCCAGTAGGGGCGGGTCGCCGCGAAGTCCGGGTCGGTGACCGGGGCCCGGTAGTCGGTGCCGGTGACCGCGAAGGCGAGGCCGTCGCCGTGCGGGACGAGGGTGAGGTCGAGGGGCTGGGTGTTGACGGCGAAGCGGTGGCCGCCGAGGACCAGGGTGCGGCCGTCGTCGGCGTACAGGTCGGTGCGGTCGCGCAGCGCGCGGGCGGCCTCCTGGCGGGCGGCCGCGAGGCGGCCGTCGAGTTCCTCGGCGCGCACGCTGTCGCCCAGGGCGCGCAGTTCGGCGCCGGTGCGGCGGACCTTGGCGACCATCGGGTCGGAGGCGAAGTACGCGGTGACCGCGTCCGTGTCGGGAAGCGTGGCCGCGCGCCGGGCGACCGCGTCCAGCACCCGGGCGGCGGAGACGGCGAGCTGCTCCGCCCGGCGGGCGCGGGCGTCGGCGAGGGACTGCTTGCGGGCGGCGAACGCCTCGTAGATCTCGGTGCGCCGGCCGTCCAGCTCGGCGAGGAAGTCGTCGAACTCGGCGAACCGGGCGTCCAGGTCCTCCAGCCGGCCGAGCAGCGCGGCCAGTTGGTCGTCGCAGGCCTGCGGGTCTCCGGCGGTGGCGAGCGCGGCGGTGACGGCCTGGGCGAGCAGGGCCGTCTCGGCGGCGAACTCGGCGCGGCCCTCGCGGTCCAGGAGCGTGCGGCGGCGGGCGTCGAGGGTGGCGCGGGCGCGGTTGACGCCGCCCAGCACCTCGGCGATCCGCTCCAGGACGGCCGTACGGACGGTGGCGTCGGCGATGTCGAGGCCGGTGACGACCTCGGTGACCGTGCGCAGCCCGTCGGCGAGGTCGTCCAGCCGGGCCGCCACCGGGGCGGCCGCCGCCACCGTCTCCAGGGCGCCCGCCTCGGCCACGAGCCGCTCGACGTCCGCGTGGTGGGCGGCGAAGGCGTCCTCGCGGGACAGGAACGCCACCGCGCGCCGCCCGAAGGCCGCCAGGTCGGCCTCCGTCGCGGCGGCCAGCTCGTCCACCCGGGCGGTGTCCGCGTACCGCTGCTCCTTGAGGGTGAGCAAGTGGCCGTGTGCCCGGCGGAGTTCGGTCAGACCGCGGACCCAGGCGGCGGCGTCCCGGGGTGCCTCGCCGCGCAGCCGGCGGACCACGGCGGCGATCCGCCCGTCGGCCTCCTCCAGGGCCTCGGCGGCCCGCCGGGTCAGGTCCCGCACGGTCTCGAACTCGGCGAGCACCTGCTCGGCGGTCTCCCGCACCGCCGCCAACGGCTCGTCGAGGCAGCCGAGTTCGGGATCGCCCAGCCAGTGGTGGGTGTCGGCGGCGCGGACGCAGGCGGCGGCCAGCGCCCGGTAGCCCTCGCCGGTGCCGATGCCCTCGGTGACGAGCCGGGCGACGCCCAGGCAGTCGGCGAGCCCGCGCACGAGGTCGGCGTTGCCGACCCGGGCGAGCGCTCCGGTGCCGGTGCGCAGGGCCGCCGCGTGGGTGTCGGAGACGTACGGCGAGGCCCACCACTGCACGGGGTGGGCGTGCGCGGGCTCCCCGCCCCCGTCGCGCAGCACGGCGAGGGCGCCGTCCTCGAACAGCGCCCAGCCCCGGCACGGCAGCGGGGTGGCGACCTCCTTGCGGAGGGTGTTGTACGACAGCAGCAGCGCCCGGCCCTCGGCGCGCGAGCGGAACGCGTACAGCACGTCCTCGCCGTTCGGCGCCCGCACCTCCCGCTCGAACTCCAGCCCCGCCGTGTCGACTTCGTACGTCTTGTGCGCGCCCGTGGCCAGGCAGTAGCCGCCCGGGAACACGACGCCCTGGTCCTCGGGCAGCCGGCGGCACGCCTGCCCGAGGCCGTCGAGCCGGACCACCGACCGGGTCAGGGAGGCGAACACCAGGTACCGGTCGGCGACCTCCTTGTACGGCCGGACGCGCAGCAGGACCAGCGGGCCGACCCGCGCGTGCGCGACGGCCGCGTCGGCGAGGGCCTGGAGCGGCTCCTCGACCGGCTCGGCGTACAGTTCCTCGCCCTCCGGGCCGCGGACGGTGAGGCGCCCGCCGACGGTGGCCACGCCCAGCCCGCCGGGCACGGCGACGTACGGGTCCCGGCCGAGGACGTGGTCCTCGCGGCCGGCGGTGGTCCAGGTGACGTCGTGGGCGGGCGGGAAGGTGTCGTCGCGGTCGCCGCGCGCGTCCAGGAACTCCGCCCGGCCGTCGGCGGTCAGCCGCCAGCGCAGGGCGCGGACGTCGTCGGCCTTGTCGCCGGTGCGGAACACCGCCAGCAGCCGTCCGTCCACGCGGCGCAGCCGCAGCAGGCGGGCCTGCCGGTAGTAGCGGTGCAGGGCGGCGAACTCGCGCACGAACGCGGGGTCGTCGAGGAGTCCGGGCACGGCGTCCTCGGGCAGCCGGCCGAGGTCGCGGTCGTACAGGGCGAGGACGTCCGCGACCGCCGCGCCGGTACCGTCGCCCGTGCCGTCACCGGTGCGGCCGGTGCTGCCGAAGAGCAGCACGTCCCCGACGGCGACGACGTCGCACGGCACGCAGGCGTGCCCGGTGCGCAGCCGCCCGGTGGCCTCCAGGGCGAGCCCGGCGGACCCGAACTCCTCGGCGCGGCGGGCGTTGAGGGCCTCGGCGCGGCGGGCCAGGTCGGCGGCGTGGACACGGAGCCGGTCGCGCAGCACCTCGTAGGTACCGGCGTCGGCGGTGTCGTACGGGCCCGTCTCCGGGACGGTGGCCATGCGGGTGCTTCCCTTCAGCTCGGGCCGAGTGGTGGCCGGGGGCCGGGTGCCGGTCGGGTGGCCGAGTGGGCGAGTGTTGGTCGGGTGGCCGAGTGGCCGGGTGGCCGGGTGGCCGGGTGGCCGGGGGCCGGGTGCCGGTCGGGTGGCCGAGTGGCCGAGTGGGCGAGTGTTGG
>NZ_KQ948883.1:6656-43862 GCF_001514215.1 Streptomyces bungoensis | reverse complement strand
CTGCCGGATCGGGTGCCCGGTGCCGGACCGGTGGCCGGTGCCGGACCAGGTGCCGGTGCTGCACCGAGGGCTGGTGCCGGACCAGGTCCCCGATGCCGGACCAGGTACCGGTGCCGGTCCGTGTGCCTGGTGCCGGACCGGACACCGGACCAGGTCCCGGACACCGGACCAAGTCCCGGACACCGGACCAAGTCCCGGACACCGGACCAAGTCCCGGACACCGGACGCCGGACGCCGGAGCGGATCCGGCGCGGGGCCGGGCCGCCGACCCCCGTACGGCGGACCGGCCCCGCTGTCCTCAGGCCCGGGCGGTTCCGTTCAGCGCCGTCACCGGGGTGTCCGCCAGGCCCAGCTCGCCGGCCCGGTCGAGCAGCTGACGGAAGCGGGAGGCCTCCGCGCCGCCGGAGTTCATCAGCTTCATCAGCAGCGCCGACACCGTCAGGTGCTGCACGTCGGCCGAGCCGAGGGAGCCGAGGACGCGGCTCAGGTCGTCGGTGAAGCTGCCCGAGCCGTCCAGCCAGGGCCCCGCCAGCGCCCGCGCGGTGCGGGAGCCGTCCATGAAGCCGTCGACGCCCTTGCCGAGCGAGACCGCGGAGACCAGCCGGTCGAAGAAGACCGACTCGCCGCCGACGATGTCGATGTCGGCGTTCTCCAGGCCGGTCGCGAGGACCGTGGCCTGCGCCTCGGCGACCTGCCGCTGGGTCTCCAGGCCGGCCAGCCGGATCTCCTTCTCCGCCTGCAGCCGCAGCCGGTACTCCTCGTGGCCGCGCGAGGCCTCGTCCAGGGCGGCCATCGCGGCGGCCTTCTCGGTCAGGCCCGCCGCCTCGGCCTTCAGCTTCTCGCCGATGCCGGTGGCGTCCGCGAGCGCCTTGGCCCGGGCGCCCTCCGCCTCGGCCTTCAGCCGCGCCTCGGTGGCCTCCGCCGCCGCCCGTGCGCCCTCGGCCTCCGCGAGCCCCTTGGCGCGAGCACCCTCCGCCTCCGCGAGCGCCTTGGCCTGCGTGCCCTCCGCCTCGGCCCGCAGCCGCGCCCCGGTGGCCTCCGCCTCCGCCCGGCCGGCCTTGACGGTGACCTCGGTCTCCTTGGCGCGGACCTGCACGGCGGCGAGACCCTCGGCGGCGGCCTCCGCCTGGACGCCCTCCGCGAGCCGCAGCTTGGCCCGCGCGTCCAGGTCGGCGGTCTTCAGCCGGGCCTCGGCGAGGGTGAGTTCCTCGGCGGCGCGGTGGGTGGCGGCCTGCTCGGCGGCCTCGGCGGCCTTGATGTCCTTGACCAGCCTCTCCTGCGCCTCCGCCTCGGCGGCGATGACGAGGGCCTGCCGCTCGCGCTCGGCCTCCTCGACCACGCGCAGCTTCTTGATGGACTCCTCCTGCTCGGCGACCGTACGGTCCACCGCCACCCGCTCCCGGATGACCTCGGCGATGTCCCGCTTCTCCGCCTCGACCTCCTTCTCGGCGGCGATCCTCGTCAGCTGGGTCTCCCGCTCCCGCGCGATGACCTCCAGCAGCCGGTCCTTCTCGATGCGCTCGTTCTCCACGGCGATGACCCGCTCGCGGTTCTTCGCGGCGACCGCGACCTCGCGGGCCTGGTTCTCGCGCTGGACGCCCAGCTGCTCCTCGGTGCGCAGGAAGGCGCCCTGCGCGCGCAGCCGCTCCTCCTCCACCACGCGGGCGGTCTCCGCCTCCTCGCGGGCCCGGGAGGTCTCGATCTCCCGCTTCTGCTTGATCTCGGCGTCGACCTGCCGGCGCTGCAGCTCCAGGATCGCCTCGCGGGCGTCGACGTCCTGGCGGGTGATCTCCTTCTCCTCGGTGCGCCGGGCCTCGTTGGTCCGCACGTGCTCGACCGCCGTCAGCTCGGTGATCTTGCGGATGCCCTGGGCGTCGAGCACGTTGGCCGGGTCGAGCTGGGACAGCGGGGTCTGCTCCAGGTAGTCGATCGCGGCGTCCTCGAGGTGGTAGCCGTTGAGGTCGACGCCGATCAACTCGATGATGTGATAGCGGAGTTCCTCGCGCTTGGTGTACAGGTCGGTGAAGTCCATCTGCTTGCCGACGGTCTTCAGCGCCTCGGAGAACTTCGCGTGGAAGAGCTCCTGCAGCGTCTCCTGGTGGCTGGCGCGCTCGGTGCCGACGGACTGGGCGACCTTGATGACGTCCTCGACGGTCTTGTTGACCTTCACGAAGAACGAGATCCGGATGTCGGCGCGGATGTTGTCCCGGCAGATCAGACCGTCGCGGCCGGAGCGGCTGATCTCGATGGCCTTCACGGAGATGTCCATGACCTCGGCCCGGTGCAGCACCGGCAGCACGACCTGCCCGGTGAAGGTCACGTCGACCTTGCGGGTCTTGGACACGATCAGCGCCCGGCCCTGGTCCACCTTCCGGTACAGCCGGGTGGCGGCGAACAGCGCGAGCAGCACGACGACGAGACAGACGGCGACGAGCACGCCGAGGGCTTCCATGGCATACGTCCTTGCGTCGGGCGGTGACGACGGTTGGTGGAGACGGGTGGTGAACAGGAGTGGTGCGGACGGGCGTTGCCGGCACGAACGGAAGGCGCGGGGTCCGGTTCCGGTGCGGGTGACTGCCGGGACCCGGCACCGGAACCGTCCGTACTGCTCCCCGCCGGGATGGTGCCCGAGGGGCGCCCGCCCGCGCATTGCCGGTTTCCGGAAGCGTTCACTAGGGTCTCGATGCCGGGCAGGCGCTAAGAAAACGTCACCGGCACGTCAAGACACGGGGGAACGGGGGGCGTTGTGACGGAACAGGCGATACCGGAGCACTATCTGGACGGCTACGCGCGCACGCTGGCCGAGGTCGCGGCCACCGGCCGCCGGCTGACCCGGGAGGAACTGGCCGCCCGCCGGCTGCTCGGCGAGCGGGCCGCCCACGCCGGGCACGGGCTGCGGGCCCTGATCGCCGCCCACCTGGCCGCCGCCCGCGCCGCCTGGCCGGGCGCACCCGGCTCGGCCGACAGCGCGCTGGCCGCCGTACAGCAGGCGGTCGACGCCCTGGCCGAGGGGTACGAGCGCGCCCAGCGGCTCACCGTGCGCCGCGAGGAGGCGGCCCGCCGGGAGTTCATCGACGACCTGCTCTACGGCCGCAGCGACCTCGGCCGGCTCGCCGAGCGCGCCGAACGCTTCGGCCTGCGGCTCTCCCGCGCCCAAGCGGTGGCGGTCGCCGAGGGCCCGGCCGCCTACGCCGAGGACGACCCGGTGACCCGGCAGGTGGAGCGGGCGGTGCTGGCCCGGTTCGACGCCCGCAGCATTCTGCTGACCACCAAGAACGGCCGGCTGCTGTGCATCGCGCCCGGCGACGAGGACGAGGTCCTCGTCCACTTCGCCAAGCAGGCCTACGCGGCGGCCGACGGCTGCCGGGTCGCCGTCGGCCGGCCGCAGCCCGGGCCCGGCGGGGTCGTGCAGTCGTACGAGGAGGCCCTCGCCACCCTGGAGATGGCCGCGCGTCTCGGCCTGGAAGGGCCGGTGCTGCGCGCCGCCGACCTGCTGGTCTACCCGGTGCTCGCCCGCGACCGGCAGGCCCTGGCCGACCTGATCGAGCACGCCCTCGGCCCGCTCACCTCCGCCCGGGGCGGCCCGGTCCCGCTGCTGGACACCCTCACCGCCTACTTCGACTGCGGCTGCGTGGCCGCCGAGACCGCACGCCGGCTCTCGCTCAGCGTCCGCGCCCTGACCTACCGCCTCGAACGCATCCACCAGCTGACCGGCGCCGACCCGGCCGACCCCGCCCACCGCTACATGCTCCAGACGGCCGTCATCGGCGCGCGCCTCCTGGACTGGCCGGAGAAGCCGCTCTGAGCGTCCCCGGAGCGGGTCTTACGGACCGGTGACGTGCCGGTGCGGCCGGATGCCCGGGGCCGGGCGCGGGCCTAGCGTGGCCGTATGCGTGTGCTGGTCACCGGCGGTGCCGGGTTCATCGGGTCCCATGTCGTCGACGCGCTGCGGGCGCGCGGGCACGAGGCGGTCGGGTTCGACGTCCGCGACGATCCCCGCGCCGACGTGCGCGACCCGGCGGCCGTTGCCCGCGCCCTGTCCGGCGTGGACGCCGTCTGCCACCAGGCGGCCCAGGTGGGTCTCGGCGACGGCGTGCGGGACGCGGCCGAGTACGTGTCGCGCAACGACCTGGGCACCGCCGTCCTGCTCGCCGCGATGGCCGGGGCGGGGGTGCGGCGGCTGGTGCTGGCGGGGTCGATGGTGGTGTACGGGGAGGGCCGCTACGAGTGCCGCGTGCACGGTGCCGTACGCCCCGGCCCGCGTGACCCGGCCGACCTGGCGGCGGGCCGGTTCGAACCGGGGTGCCCGGTGTGCGGCGCCCCGCTCTCCCCCGGCCTGGTCGCCGAGGACGCCCCGGCCGATCCGCGCAACGTGTACGCGGCGACCAAGCTCGCCCAGGAGCACCTGTGCGCCGCCTGGGCCCGCTCGACGGACGGCACGGCGCTCTCCCTGCGCTACCACAACGTGTACGGCCCCCGGATGCCCCGCGACACCCCGTACGCGGGCGTCGCCTCCTTCTTCCGCTCCGCCCTGCGGCGCGGCGAGCCCCCGCGCGTCTTCGAGGACGGGCGCCAGCGGCGCGACTTCGTGCACGTGCGGGACGTGGCCGCCGCCAACGTGACCGCGCTGGAGGCGGTGCGCGCCGAGCCGCGCCCCGGCACGCTCACGGCGTACAACACCGGCAGCGGCGAGCCCCGCACGGTCGGCGACCTGGCCACCGCCCTCGCCACCGCCCACGGCGGCCCCGCCCCCGTCGTCACCGGCGAGTACCGCCTCGGCGACGTACGGCACATCACCGCCGACTCCACCCGCCTGCGCACGGACCTGGGCTGGAAGCCCGAGGTCGGCTTCGCGGAGGGGATGCGGGAGTTCGCCCGGGCCTGACCCGGCGGCGGCCGCGGCGGTGTCAGGCGTCGCGCCGGTGCACGGCCCGCAGGCCGGCCAGGAGCGCGGCCGCCGCCCACAGCGCCGTCACCGCGAGACCCGTCCACGGGCCGGGGCCGCCCGGCGGGTGCTGGTACAGGACCTGCTGCCCGGCGCGGTCCGGAAACCAGGCGGCGGCGTTCCCGGCAACGTCTCCGGCCACGAAGGACGCGATCAGGATGAACGGGATGAGCAGGCTGAGCACCGCGACGGCGCTGCGCAGCAGGAACGTGAGCCCCGCGGCGAGCAGGGCCATCAGCGTGAGGTAGATCCCCGCGCCGACACAGGCCCGCAGCGCGCCCGGCTCCCCGAGGCCGATGGCGTACGGCCCCAGGAACGCCTGGCCCACCAGGAAGGTGGTGAACGCGGTGACGAGCCCCACGGCGAGGGCGGCGCTGGCCACGACCGCCGTCTTGGCCGCGTAGAACAGGCCGCGGCGCGGCACGGCCGACAGGGAGATCCGCAGGGCACCGCCCGTGTACTCGCAGGACACCGCGGTGGCCCCGAAGGCGATGGCGGCGATCTGCGCGAAGTTGATCGCGTAGAAGGCTCCGAAGACGGCGTCGCCGCCGTTGTCCGCCTCCGCCCGGCCGACGGTGGCGTACACGAGCAGCGTGATGGCCAGCGTGGCGGCGAAGACCGCGAGGAGTGACCCGAAGCTCGCCCGGACCGACCTGATCTTGATCCACTCGGAGTGGAGCACCGCGGTGACGGACATGGTCAGGCCTCCTGGGGAAGGGTCGAGGACACCGGGGACGCGGAGGCCGCGGCGGCGAACTCCGCCTGGTCCGCCGTGAGAGCGAGATAGGCCTGCTCCAACGAGGCGCGCTCGTCGCCGAGTTCGAGGACGGCGATACCCTCGCGGGCGGCGACGGCCCCGACCTGCTCGGCCCGGGCGCCCTCGACCACCCACCGGCCGTCACCGTCTCCGGCGACCGCGAACCCCTTGGCCAGCAGCGTGGCCCGCAGCCGGGTGGGGTCGGCGGCCCGCACGCGGACCCGCGGACGGCTGTGCTGATCGATGAAGTCCCGGGTGGGGAGGTCCGCGAGGAGCCGGCCCCGGCCGAGGACGACGAGGTGGTCGGCGAAGGCCGCGGTCTCGTTCATCAGGTGGCTGGAGACCAGGACCGTACGGCCTTCGCCGGCGAGCCGGCGCAGCAGGTGGCGGATCCAGACGATCCCCTCCGGGTCCAGGCCGTTGGCGGGCTCGTCCAGCATGAGGACCGGCGGGTCGCCGAGGAGCGCGGTCGCGATGCCGAGGCGCTGGCGCATGCCGAGCGAGAAGGTCCTGATCCTGCGGCGCGCCACGGCGGCGAGACCGGTCTCGTCCAGGACCTCGTCCACGCGGCGGGCCGGCAGGCGGTTGCCGACGGCGAGGAACCGCAGGTGGTCGCGGGCGGTGCGGGAGCCGTGGGCCGCCTGCGCGTCGAGCAGGGCGCCGACCGTGCGCAGCGGTTCACCCAGGCTCGCGTACGGGCGGCCGCCGACGGTGGCGGTGCCCGAGGTGGGGCGGTCCAGGCCGAGGACGAGGCGCATGGTGGTGGACTTGCCGGCGCCGTTGGGGCCGAGGAACCCGGTGACCCGGCCCGGTGCGACGGTGCACGTCAGACGGTCGACGGCCCGGGTGCCGCCGTACTCCTTGGTGAGGTCCTTGACGTCGATGCTGGTCATGGGCCCAGCGTGGCCGGGAGGGCACGGGCCGGGCATCCCCCGCCGGAGGGCACCGTCTCCCCCGTGCGAGGGAGCCGCCGGCACCGCCGCTCTGCCACGATGACCGCATGCCGCGCCTCCTGCTGCCGCTGACCCGTGCGGTGACGTACACCCGCTGGCTGCACATGCTGGTGGGCGCGATCGTCCCGTTCGCCTGCGCCATGGTCTATCCGGGGCTGGTCCACCCGTCGCCGTACGACTGGCTGCTGATCGCGGTCCTTCCGGTCCCCCTGGTCCTGGCCGTCGCCGTGGTCCCCGCGGCCCGGCGTGCGGAGGGGCTGCAGGCGCGGCTGATGCTGTTCCCCGGTCCGCACGCGGGCGTGGGGACCGGCGAGGACCCGGGGGTCTCCGCCCTTCCCTCCGCTTCCTGGACCGACCGGGCCAGGACCGGCGCCTGGATGGTCCTGCGTCTGGAGGCAGGGCTCGCCGTCGCGCTGGTGACCGACGCGCTCCTGACGCGCACGCTGTCGCTCGCCGGGGCGGCCGCCGGGGAGCCCGGTCTCACCGACCGGCCCCTGCACGTCTCCACGGCCCGCTGGGTGTACGCCCTGCTGGTCCCGGTGTCCGTGCTGGTGCTGCTCGCGGTGGTCGCCGGGGCGGGCGCGCTCATGGCCCGGGCCGCCCGCCGGCTGCTCGGGCCGTCGGTGAGGGAGCGGCTCGCCGAACTGGAGAAGCGCACCGAGCGGCTGCTCGAACGGAACCACATCGCACGGGAGTTGCACGACAGCCTCGGCCACGCGCTGACCGTGGCCGTGGTGCAGGCGGGCGCCGCCCGGGCGGCGGCCGACCCGCACTTCACCGACCGGGCGCTGGAGGCCATCGAGGAGACGGGACGGGCCGCGCTGGAGGACCTGGAACGGGTCCTGCTCGTCCTGCGCGAGGAGGGACGGCCCGCCGGCAGCCGTCCCGGTCTCGGCGAGGCGGGCCGGCTGCTGGAGTCCGCGCGGTCCTCGGGCGCGCGGGTGGACGCCGAGGTGACCGGACCGCTGGAGCACCTGCCGGGGCCGGTCTCCCGTGAGGCCTACCGGATGCTCCAGGAGGCGCTCACCAACGTGCTGCGGCACGCGGGCGCCGTCGAGGTCCGGGTGCGCATCGCCGTGGAGGACGAGCGGCTGCGGCTCGACGTGCGCAATCCGCTGCCCGCGGCGGCCGCGCCGGCCGGCCCGGGCGCCGGCAGCGGGCTGCGCGGCATCCGCGAGCGTGCCGCGCTGCTCGGCGGCGAGGCCCGGGCGCGGCAGGACGGCGGCCAGTGGCTGCTGCACGTCGACCTGCCGCTGCGCTGAGCCCGCGGCACACCAGGGCCTGCCTTAGGCTGGCCGGATGCCGCTCACCGTTCTCCTGGTCGACGACGAGCCGCTCGTACGGGCCGGTCTGCGTGCCGTGCTGGAGACCCAGCCGGACATCCGGGTGGTGGGCGACGCCGCCGACGGCGCCGCCGTGATCCCCCTGGTGCGGCGGCTGCGGCCCGACGTCGTCGTCATGGACGTACGCATGCCGCTGATGGACGGCATCGAGGCCACGCGGGCGGTGCTGCGCACGGTGCCGGACCCGCCGAAGATCCTGGTGGTCACGACCTTCGCGAACGACGAGTACGTGTACGGGGCGCTGCGCGCGGGCGCCGACGGCTTCCTGCTCAAGCGGGCGCGGCCGGCGGAGATCGTGCACGCCGTCCGGCTGGTGACCGAGGGGGACTCCCTGCTGTTCCCGGCGGCGGTACGGCAGTTGGCCGCCTCCTACGGCCGCGACCACGGCAACGCGGCGGCCCGGACCGCCCTGGAGCGGGCCGCGCTGACCGAGCGGGAGGAGGAGGTCCTGCGGCTGATGGCGCGCGGCCTGTCGAACGCGGAGATCGCCGCACGCCTGGTGGTGGGGACCGAGACCGTCAAGTCGCACGTGAGCTCCGTCCTGGCCAAACTCGGCGTGCGGGACCGCACGCAGGCGGTCATCGCGGCCTACGAGTCCGGCTTCGTCTCCCCGGGCTGAGCAGGGGGCGGCGGCCGGCGGACCTACCCCCGCGCCGCCGGCAGGGTCACCTCGAAGCGGCAGCCGCCGGGGATGTTCCGCACGGCGGTCCGGCCGCGGTGGGCCTCCACGATGCCGCGGACGATCGCCAGGCCCAGGCCCGCCCCGGCCGGCGGGGTCCGGGCGTCCGTGCCGCGCCAGCCGGTGTCGAAGACGCGGGGCAGGTCCTCCTCGGGGATGCCGCCGCAGCCGTCCGTCACCGACAGCACCACGCCGTCCCCGGCCCGCTCGGCGGCGACGGCGACCGTGCCGTCGGCGGGTGTCCGGCGGATGGCGTTGACCAGCAGGTTGGCGAGGACCCGGCTCATCTCCCGGCCGTCGACCTCCACCGGCACCGGCGCCACCCGGTCGCCGACCAGCCGTACGCCGTGCTCGCGGGCGAGCGGGCCGACCCCCGCGAGGGCGTCGCCGACCAGGTCGTACAGCGAGATCCGGGCCGGGTTCAGCGGCAGGGTGCCGGCGTGGATGCGGGAGAGCTCGAAGAGGTCGCCGACCATGTCGTTGAGGCGTTCCACCTCGGTGCGGATCTGCTGGAGGTAGCGGGCGGGGTCCGCGGCGACCCCGTCCTCCAGGGCCTCCGCCATCGCGCGCAGTCCGGCGAGCGGGGTGCGCAGGTCGTGCGAGATCCAGGCGACCAGTTCCCGCCGGGAGGTCTCCAGGGCGCGCTCGCGCTCCCGGGAGGCGGCCAGCCGGGCGCTCGTCGCCGCCAGCTCCCGGCTGAGCGCGTCCAGTTCGGCGGTGGCCGGGACCGCGGGCGCGGAGAAGGCTCCGCCGTCACCGAAGTGCCGTGCGGCGTCGGTGAGTTCGCGGCTGCGGGCGACGACCCAGCGGCCCAGCAGCAGCGCGGTCACCAGGGAGACGACGGCCGCCATGGCGACGACCATGGTGACGACCCGCAGGTCGTGCGCCGACAGGAACATCGCCTGCGCCACGGCCAGCGTCCCGGCGAGCATCGCCACCACGCCGACGGCGGCCACCACCGCCAGCGAGGCCGTCAGCGAGCGGCGGCGGATCAGGCGCAGCACGGCCGCCCCGGCCAGGCCGGTCGCGGCGGCGCCGAGAAAGGCGTAGAGGGCGATGAGCAGGGGGTCCCGCATGTCAGCCGCCCTCCGGTCCGGCGGGGTCGAAGCGGTAGCCGACGCCCCACACCGTCTGGATGAGGCGGGGCCGGGCCGGGTCGTCCTCGACCTTGCCGCGCAGCCGGCGGACATGGACGGTGACGGTGGACAGGTCGCCGAAGTCCCAGCCCCACACCTCCCGCATCAGCTCCTCCCGGCCGAACGCCCGCCCCGGATGCCGCAGGAGGAAGGCGAGCAGGTCGAACTCGCGCAGCGTGAGCGCGAGTTCGGTGCCGTTCTTGGTGGCGCGGCGGCCGGCCGGGTCGAGGCTCAGGCCGCCGGCGTGGAGCGGGCCGCGCCGGTCGTCCCCGGTGGCCGGCCGGGCCCGCCGGAGCACCGACTCGACCCGCAGGACCAGCTCGCGCGGGCTGAACGGCTTGGTGACGTAGTCGTCGGCGCCGACCTCCAGGCCGAGGACGCGGTCCTCCTCGTCCCCGCGCGCGGTCAGCATGACGACCGGCACCGGGCCGTGCGCGCGCAGCCGCCGGCACACCTCGAGACCGTCCATGCCGGGCAGCATCAGGTCCAGCACCACCAGCTCCGGCCGGTGCGCGGCGGCGCGCTCGAGGGCGGCCGGGCCGTCGGCGGCCCGGTCCACGGTGTATCCGGCCCGGTCCAGGTAGCCGGCGACGACCTCGGCGACGGTCGGATCGTCGTCCACGACGAGGATCCGGCCCCGGGCGCCCGGCCGCTGCCGTCCGGCGCCCGGTCCGGTGTCCGGGGCGGGGGGTGGGGTGGGGGGTGGGGTGGGGTGCTGCGGCTGCATGTCCCCACCCTGGCACCACCGCGCCGGCGCGGCCCGGCCGCGGGCCCGGCGTCCGCGTTTCGTAAGGAGCCGAAGTCCGGTTCCTCCCGGTTTCCGTTCGTAGGGTGAACGCCGTGACCACCTCCTCCGCCCCGCCCGACGTGGACGTCGTCCTGCCCTGCCTGAACGAGGCCGGTGCCCTGCCCTGGGTTCTCGGCCGCATCCCGGCCGGCTGGCGCGCCCTCGTCGTCGACAACGGCTCCACCGACGGCTCCGCCGACGTCGCCCGCGCCCTCGGCGCCACCGTCGTGACCGAGGACCGGCGCGGCTTCGGCGCCGCGTGCCACGCCGGGCTGCTGGCCGCCACGGCCGACGTGGTCTGCTTCTGCGACTGCGACGCCTCCCTCGACCCCGGGCACCTGGTCCCCTTCGTCCGCGAGATCCGCGACGGCGGCGCCGACCTGGTCCTCGGCCGCCGCCGCCCGCAGGGCCGGGGCGCCTGGCCGGCCCACGCCCGCGCCGGCAACCTGGCGCTCACCCGGCTGCTGCGCCGCCGCACCGGCCTCGGCCTGCACGACCTCGGTCCACTGCGCGCCGCCCGCCGCGAGCCGCTCCTCGGCCTCGGCCTCACCGACCGGCGCAGCGGCTACCCGCTGCAGATGGTGGTGCGCGCGGCCGACGCCGGCTGGCGTGTCACCGAGCACGACGTGCCGTACCGGCCGCGCACGGGCGCCTCCAAGGTGACCGGCACCTGGCGCGGCACCTGGCAGGCGGTACGGGACATGAGCCGCGTGCTCGGCGAACCCCGCGAGGCGGCCGAGTCGGCCGGGACGGGCGGTGCCCGGTGACCACCCTCCTCGTCATCGCCAAGGAGCCGAGACCCGGCCGGGTCAAGACGCGGCTGACCCCGCCCTTCACCCCCGCCCAGGCCGCCGGCCTCGCCGAGGCCGCGCTCGCCGACACCCTGCGGGCGGTGGCCGCCGCCCCGGCCCGGCGGCGCGTCCTCGTGCTCGACGGCCGGCCCGGCCCCTGGCTGCCGCCCGGCTTCGACGTCGTACCGCAGTGCGCGGGCGCCCTCGACGCCCGGCTCGCCGACGCCTTCGCCCACTGCTCCGGCCCCGCCCTGCTCATCGGCATGGACACCCCCCAGGTCACCCCCGACCTGCTGGACGTCGACCTCACGGACTGCGACGCCTGCTTCGGCCCGGCCGAGGACGGCGGCTTCTGGGCGCTGGGCCTGGCCCGGCCCGAGCCCGCGCTGCTGCGGGGCGTGCCCATGTCGTCGCCGGTGACCGGCGCGGTGCAGCGCGAGCGGCTGGTCTCCGCCGGGCTGCGGGTACGGGACCTGCCCCGGCTGCGGGACGTCGACACCGCCGCCGACGCCCGCGCCGTCGCCGCCCTCGCCCCGCACGGCGCCTTCGCCGAGCGGCTCGCCGCGTACACGGACCCCCGATGAGCGCCACGACCGCGCCGCCCGCCTGGGCCGCCTCCGACCCCTACGCCACCGCCCTGCGCACCGGCCGGGGCCCGCTGTTCCTGCGCCGCGCCGACGGCTGGCTGCTGCCGCTGGAGGTGGAGCGCTGGTGCGCCCGCGCCGACGCCGTGGACCGGGCGGTGCTGGACCGCTGCGAGGGCACCGTCCTGGACGTCGGCTGCGGTCCGGGCCGGCTGGTGGCGGAACTCGCCGCCCGGGGCCGTACGGTCCTCGGCGTCGACGTCAGCGACGCCGCCGTCACCCGCACGCTCACCGTCGGCGGCCAGGCGCTGCGCCGCTCGGTGTTCGACCCGCTGCCCGGCGAGGGCCGCTGGGGCACGGTCCTGCTCATGGACGGCAACGTCGGCATCGGCGGCGACCCGGCCCTCCTGCTGCACCGCATGGCGCAACTGCTGCGCCCGGGCGGCCTGCTGATCGCCGAGACCGCCCCGCTGGACGTCGACGAGCGCGCCCTGGTGCAGGTCGTGGACGCGGCCCGGATCCAGGTCGCGGGCGACGCCGAGGGGGTCCCGGCCGGCCGCCCGTTCCCCTGGGCGCGGATCGGGACCCCCGCCCTGCTGCGGCTCGCGGCCCGGGCCGGGTGGCGGGCCGAGGCTCAGTGGACGTCCGGCGACCGCCGCTTCGCCGCCCTGCGCAGGCGGGCCGCCAGGAGCAGCGCCGAGCCCCCGAAGAGGACGGCCGTGATCAGCAGCCAGCGGCCGAGGAAGACGTCCGCGGACAGCCCGGTGGCGGACCGGTAACGCCGGTCCACCATCCCGCTGACCAGCGGGAACCACACGAGCAGCAGCAGCCCCGACAGCACGGCCGGGACCCGCACGTACGGCAGCCACGCGCGCCGCCCGGCCGCCCGGAGCCCGCGGGTGACCGCCCGGTCCAGCACCGCGTACAGCGGCAGCAGCACGAGGTCGTGCAGCAGCGCGGCGCCGACGATCCACAGCGCCACCCCGGTCCAGTCACCGGCGAGCAGCCGTACGCCGGCGTAGGCGGCGAGCGCGAACGAGCAGGCGAGCAGCAGCAGTTCGAGCGGGCTGCCCAGCGGGGGCCGGCGGAAGGTCGGCAGGTGCGGCATCACAGGTCTCCGAAGGTCAGCCGGGCCACCCACTTGGTGTTGAGCACGCCGGGTGCGGCGGGCACGATGATCCGCGCCGGGTGGCCGTGGTCGGGGGACAGCTCCTCGCCGTTGACGTGGAGGGCGAGCAGCGAGCGCGGGTCGGCCACCTGGTTGGCGCGCAGGGCCGCGCGGCGGAAGGCGCCGTGCCGCTGCAGGGACTCCACGAGCACGTCCGGCGGGTCGCCGTCGTGTCCGACGAGCGCGGCGAGGTCGCGCAGCCGTACCCCGCGCCACCACTGGTCGGCGGTCGACCAGCCCTCCACGCAGGCGATCGGGAGGGCGGAGCTGTGCAGGGGCAGGGCGAGCAGCTGGGCGCGGCTGAGGCGGACGGTTCCGGTCCGCCCGGTGACGACGAGCCGCCACGCGTCCTCGTGCCGGTCGGCCGGGGTGATCCCGGCGTACGCGGCCGTCTTGTTGATCTGGAACCCGTTGGGGCCGCCCCCCGGATCGGCCCCGCCGTGCGGCGCGAGCAGCGCCGTACGGCGCCAGGCCCCACCGAGGCTCTGCCCCACGGTGGTCACGAACAACAGCAGCGAGCCACCCCCGACCAGCGCCAGCGCCCCCCGCCGCGAGACGGTCGGCTCCGCCGGACACGGCGAGACGAGATCACTCTGCCCGGGCCCCGCGCCTGCCACGCCTTCCGCAGCCCTGCCGCTTCCCGCCCCCGCAGCGGCCCCGGCGCTCTGCGCGACCCCTGCGCCCTCCGCAGCCCGCGCGCCCTTCGCAACCTCCGGGCCTGACGCAGCCCCGGTACGCCCCTCGCCCGCCGCACCGTCCGCCGCAGCCCGCAACCCCTCAGCGGCTCCCGGGCCTGACGCAGCCCCCGCACTCCTCCCGACGTCCGCAGCCCCCGTGCCCTCCGCAGCCCGCGGCCCCTGCGCGGACCCCGGGTGGGGCGCAGCCCCCGCGGCCGGCTCAGCCGTCGTGCTCTCCGCGCCGTCCATGTGTCCCTCCCCCCGCGACCGCCGCCGTACGGCCCGTACCGCCGTCGGCGTCTTGAGCGCGGCGTGTGCCAGGAACGCGGCGAAGAACACCCAGGCCCCGTAGAAGTGCAGCGGGTAGAAAGAGCCGGGGAAGACGTAGTCGAGCTGGACGTTGAGCACCCCGGTGGTGAACTCGAACAGGCCGCCCCCGACCAGCAGCAGCAGCGAGAGCCGTTCGAGCGCGTGGGTGAGTGAGCGGGCCGGGGGCAGCGTGAACAGCCTCGGTACCACCGACCACAGCTTGGCCAGCAGCACCGGGATGAGGGTGATGCCCAGGGTGACGTGGACGCCCTGCGTGAAGCGGTACAGCCACACCGGCCCGGTCGGCCAGGCGAAGAGGTAGAAGCCGAGGAGCCCCTTGTCCGGGGTCTTGTCGTTCACGGGGGACAGACCCGGGTTGTACGCCGCGTACGACACCAGGCCGGTCACGAAGAGCACGGTGATCCCGGCAAGCAGGACGAGCCCGAGCACCGAGGTGAACCACGGCCCGCGCAGGGGGCTGCGCCAGAAGCCGGGTGAGGAGGGAAGCCGGAGACGGTCGCGCATGTCTCGACCGTAGGCCGCGGGATGCCCCGCGAGGGGCGCCCGACCCATGACGAAACGCTGACGTCAGGCCCGTAGGAGGGGTTCCGATGGATCTTCCGGCCTAGCGTTCCGCTGTGACCCGCTCCCGCCCCGACACCGCCCCGCGCCGCGACCTGTACGCCGCCGGGGCCGCCGTCCTGCTCGTGACCGCGGCCGTGCTGGCCGGCCGCCACATCGAGGACACCCGCCGCACCCTGTTCGTGCACTGGCCCCCGCTGCTGGCCGAGTGGGACCCGCACGTGGGCCCCGGCACGCCGGCCGCGGTCCTGCTGGCGGCGGCCGGCGTGGCGTACGGGCCGTCGCTGGCCGCCCGCCTCCCCTGGCGGGCCCTGCTGGGCGCCGCCTGGGCGGCGTCGGCGGCCTGGATCGTCTCCCTCGCCCTCGTCGACGGCTGGCACCGGGGCATCGCCGGCCGGCTCACCACCCGCAACGAGTACCTCCAGGTCATCGGCCGCTTCCACGACATCCCGGCCACCCTGCGCGACTTCACCCACCACATCGTCCACGGCCCCCCGGACCCCTGGCCGGCCCATGTGGCCGGGCACCCGCCGGCCGCGACGCTCACCTTCGTGCTCCTCGACCGGATCGGGCTGCACGGCGGCGGCTGGGCCGGGATGTGGTGCGTGCTGCTCGGTGCCTCCGGGTGCGCGGCCGTACTGGTCGCGGTCCGCGCGCTGAGCGACGAGGCCCTCGCCCGCCGGGCCGCGCCCTTCCTGGTCCTGGCCCCGGCGGCGGTGTGGCTGGGCACCTCCGCCGACGCCTGGTTCGCGGCGGTGGCGGCCTGGTCCGTGGCCCTCCTCGCGCTCGCGGTCACCCGGCGCTCCCCGGCCCTGGCCGCGGCCTCCGGCCTGCTGTTCGGCCTGACCTGCTACCTCTCCTACGGCCTCACGCTCTTCGCCCTGCTCGCGGCTGCGGTCCTGCTGCTGTGCCGCGACGGCGTCCGCCCCGCCCTGCTCCTCGCCCTGCTCGCCGGACTGGCCGTCGTGCCCGCGGCGTTCACGCTCGCCGGCTTCAACTGGTGGACGGCGTACCACCTGCTGGTCGTCCGCTACTACCAGGGCGTGGGCGGCACCCGTCCCTACGGCTACTGGGTGTGGGCCAACCTGGCGTGCACGGTGGTCATCACGGGCGCGGCGACGGCGGCGGGCCTCGGCCGCACGGGCTCCGCGCTCGCGCGCCGCACCGACCCGGCCCGCACCCGCCTGGCGCTCCTGGTCTCGGCCGCGCTGCTGGCCCTGCTGGTCGCCGACGTGTCGGGCATGAGCAAGGCGGAGACCGAGCGGATCTGGCTGCCGTTCGCGCTCTGGCTGCTCCCGGCGTGCGCGTACCTGCCCCGCCCGCGCGCCTGGCTCACCGCGCAGGTGCTGCTCGCCCTGCTGCTGAACCACCTGCTGCTGACGGGGTGGTGAGGCAGGCCGGACGTCACGAGGGGGCCCACGGCGTGCGCGGGCCCCCTCGGTGCCTGCCGGGCCGTCAGCCCCGCGCGGCCTTCCTGCGGCGGCTCAGCACGACGAAGCCGGCGCCGCCCGCGACCAGGACGGCCGCTCCGCCGGCGAGCAGGCCGGTGTTGCCGCCGCCGCCCGTCTCCGCGAGGTCACCGCCGCCGTTCGGCGACGGCGCCGCGCTGGACGCGGAGGGCGCCGGGGCCGGCGTGCCGGAGGAGGACGACTCCTCGGGCGTCGGCGACGCGGACGGCGAGGCGGAGTCCTGCGCCGGAGTGGACGGCGCCGGCGAGACGGGGCTGCTCTGCGACGGGGACGCGGACGGCGACGGCGACTCCTCGGTGGCGGCGCAGTCCTTCGTACCGCCGTTCCAGGCCGCGATCAGCTTGTCCTTGATGACCGGGTGGTCCGGCCCCTTGGGCAGGTCGCCGTGCTCGAATCCGTCCTGCGCGTCGAGCCTGCCGTCGAACTTCACCGCACCCCGGTACAGGTCGATCTGCGCGAAGCAGCCCGCGTCCGGCACCGCGATGTCGAGCGTGTCGGTCTGCCCCGGCTTGACGCTCACCGAGTCGAAGTCCACGAAGACCTGCTCGCCGGAGGTGGCGAAGGTGGCGCCGTGGGCCAGGTAGGACGCCAGCGAGGCGGTGCAGGCGGAGGCGTCCCCGGCGGCGCGCACCGTGACGTGGACCTTGCCGTCCCCGGTGGGCCTCAGGTTCTGGTCGTCCACCTTCACCGAGTCGAAGAAGTGCTCGCCGTCCAGCGAGAACTGGCAGCGGTCGGTGCCGGTCTCGGTGCCCGCCCCCGTACCCGGCGTGTAGTGGCCGCCGGCCTTCCAGCCGTCACCGCCGGGCGTTCCGTGGGCCCACGCGCCGGTGGCGGTGGCGACGGAGGCGGCGCAGAGCACGAGCGACGCGGCGCCCGTCCCCAGCAGGCGGCGTGCGGTGACACGTCTGGCTATGGACATGGATATCCCATCGCGGAAATCCGCCCGGGCGCAGGCGTGTGAGCGCGTGCGCGCAGGGCGGAGCAGCGGAAAGTCGGAAGGAACACTGGGCCCATCGGTCAGGTGCGCCCCAGCGTGAGCACATCGTCGTGTGCCCTGCTGAAACCTGTCAACCTGCGGCGATGCAGCGGGCGTTCAGAGTTCCCTCACACTTTCCCCACAAGTCGGCACGGAACGGCCGGAGGGCGCAGTGCTGCCCTCCGGCACGACCGTCCGGCTCGGCTAACCCGCCGACGGACTCGGGTTGGGCGCGGCGCCGCCGGTGCTTCCGCCGCCCCCGAGGCCGCTGAGGTCCAGCGGCGTGGACGTGGGGTTCGGCGGCGGTGTGAGCACCACCTGCGGCTGGCCCGCGGGCGGGGGCGGCGGTGTCGTGTCGGTGGACGGCAGCTTCGGCGGGGTCGTCTGGTTGAAGATGGTCTGGTCGAAGTCGACCAGACCGGTCTTCTCCATCACCGTCATGTGGTCGAGGACGGTGTCGTTGGCCTGGTCGGCCAGCGCCCGCACCAGCGAGTTCTTGGTGGTGGAGCGGATCTTCGCGATCGTGTTGAAGATCGCGCCGTGCGTCATCCGCAGGATGTTGGCGAAGTCCGTGTCGAACTGCTTGCCGCTCTCGGCCTTCAGCTGGGTGACGAAGCCCTCCTGCTGCGGGCTGGCGATGTTGGGCAGCGTGATGTTCAGCATCGGCGCGATCTTGCGGCAGCTCGCGTCCAGCGCCGAGTGCCCGTCGACCAGGTGCTTGCTGGCCTCCAGGACCCCCTTGCTGCTGCCCTTCTGCAGCCCGATCTGGCCGAGCGGGTACTCCCAGAGGCCGGCGGCCCGCACCTTGACGACGAAGTCCCGGTCGCCCTCGGTGAGCGGCCCCCACTGCGTCTGCGCGATGATCCGTGTCTGGTCGCTGGAGACGGTGTTCACCCCGAGCATGCTCGGGTAGGCGAGCGCGCCGAGGGTCAGGGCCATCGCACCGCCCACGAAGAGAGTTCCCGTCGCGTTACGCGAAAAGCGCACCGTGCCTCCTGCCCGGTCGTGGTTCCCCGCCGGAAGGCGGTTCGGACACACAGCAGTACGGACGCGGAGGCCGTCCGTCTCGGTGCGCCGGGTAAAAACTCCTGCCGGGCCGCTGCCGGGCTCCCTCGCCCTTCCCCTTGCCATTCATTGATGTACATGACAGGCGGATGGGCGACGGATGAGGAAAGGTTGACCGGTCACGGGGAGAAGCGAGGTCAGGGGCGGTCCTAGATTCGCCGCATGCCCCCGCAGCCACCCCCTCCACGGATGCCCGCCGCCCTCCCGGTGCTGCCCTACCGCAAGCCCACCAAGGGGCGCGACTACTGGGTGCTGGACGACGTCCTGCCCGACGCCGACGCCGTACGGGAGCGGTGCCTGGCCAAGGACGACTGGGTCAGGGGCCACCCGTACACCTCGGAGGCCTGGCCCGGGCTGCGCGCCATGCCCGGCCTGGAACCGGCCGAACTCGCCCGCGTCGAACGCCTGGTGAGGAAGGCGACCGGGGCCGGGGAGCTGTGGGTGCAGCGGGCGCCCGGCGGCGGCACCCTCAACCACAACTGCGTCCAGGTCGTCGGCGAGGGCGAGAGCGAGCCGCGCCCGCACACCGACTCCCGCGCCCTGTGCCGGTACGCGGCCGTCCTCTACCTCAACCCGCACGTGCCGAAGGACTGCGGCACCAGCTTCTACCGCCAGTCCCTGCCCGGCGGCCGGCTCGGCGGCAACGTCGTCCAGGCCCCGCACAACAACCTCGTCGAGGCCCTCGGCACCCGCTTCGTCAGCCCGGACGCCTTCACGGAGGACGTCCGCGTGCCCCACCGCTACAACCGCCTGCTGCTCTACAACGCCAACCTCGTGCACAGCGCGACCGGTTACACCGGGCGGACGCTGGAGGAGAAGCGGATGACGGCGGTCTTCTTCTGGATGGCCTGAGCCCTCACCGGCCCCGCCCCCCCGGCCGCTTCACCCGTTCGGAGCAGTCCGCGTGGTCACCCGGACGGGGCTGCCGGATCGTCGTGCGTACGACCGACTCGGGACGACGACACGGCGGAGGTACGGCCATGACGCAGGACACGACCCGACCGGCGGCCCCGGCACCGCACAGCGGCTGGGCCGCGGGAGGCGCCGTCTTCGCCGGCGTGCTGATGCTGGTGGAGGGCGTCCTCGCCGTCCTCCAGGGCATCTCCGCGATCGCCCGGGACAGCGTGTGGGCCCGCATCGACGGCTACGTCTACCGGATCAACCTCACCGGCTGGGGCTGGATCCTGATCGTCCTCGGCGTCATAGCCGTCGCCACCGGCGCGGGCATCCTCAAGGGCGCCGACTGGGCCCGGGGCGTCGGCATCGGGCTGGCCTCGCTCAGCATCATCGCCCAGTTCCTGTTCCTCCCCTACCTGCCCATCTGGTCCCTGATCATGATCGGCATCGACTTCTTCGTGATCTGGGCCCTGGCGACGTACCGGCCGGAGCCGCGCACGCCGTGAGCGCGGGCGCACGAGGGCCCGCGCACGCGCGCTACTTGCTGACGGCGAAGCGCATCAGGGCGTACTCGTCCCCCTGCTTGATCTTCCCCGTCACGTTGATCACCTCGAGCTTCCACGACCCGCCGGCCCGCACCGCCTTGGCCACGGCACAGCCGTTGTCCTGGGTGAGCAGGCTGGGCCAGATGTCGGCGACCTGCTGGGAACTCCCGCCGGTCGCGTCGTAGACCTTGAAGCTGATGTTGCGGGCCTTCTGGAACGAGCTGCCCTTCTTGTACGCGGCGGCGACGAACACGATCGACGTGATGTTGGGCGGGATCCGGGCGAACTCCACGGTCACCGTCTCGTCGTCACCGGCGCCGTGCCCCGTCATGTTGTCGCCGCTGTGGACCAGCGAGCCGTTGCCCATCGGGTCGAGCGAGTCCAGGCCCGCGAGGCGCACCGGGTCCGCGCCCTGCATGGCTATGGCGATCAGGTCGAGATCCGTGCCGGTCTTGCGCCGCAGCTTGCCCATGAGCCCGCCGCTGCTGCCGGCCGTGGGGTCCCAGGACACACCGATGGACAGGTGGGTCACTCCGTCCAGGTCCGCCGGGCCGTCTTCCTTCGTGAGCGTAATCATGTTTCGGCCATCCCCTCTCGACGACTACACCATGCAGAGTGTGCCGGGACCCCCGCCGGTTCCCGGCGGCGGGCCGGCACTCCAGACGGATCGGAGGGGACATGAGCACTGTGGCCATCGTGGGCGCCGGGCCGGGCCTGGGGGCCGCCGTCGCCCGGCGGTTCGGCCGGGAGGGGTTCCGGGTCGCGCTCGTCGCCAGGGACCGCGAACGGCTGGACGACCTCGTCGCCGAACTGGCCGGGGAGGGCGTCGAGGCGCGCGGCTTCGCGGCCGACGTGCGCAGGCCCGAGGAGCTGGCGGCGGCGCTGAAGGCCGCGGCCGGGGCGCTCGGGCCCGTGGAGGTGCTGCAGTACAGCCCCGTCCCGCACCGCGACTTCATGCGGCCCGTGCTGGAGACCCGGCACCGGGACCTGCTGGGGCCGATCGAGTTCTCGGTGTACGGGCCGGTCGCCGCCGTCCAGCAGGTGCTGCCCGGCATGCGGGAGCTGGGCCGCGGCACCGTCCTCCTCGTCAACGGCGGCACCGCCGCCGTGCCGCACCCCGACCGCGCGGGCACCTCGATCGCGTTCGCGGCCGAGAGCGCCTACGGGCACCTGCTGCACGAGCGGCTGGCGCCCGAGGGCATCCACGTCGCCCAGCTGATCATCCCGGGGTCGATCACCCCGGGTCACGCGCGCAAGGACCCGGCGGTGCTCGCCGAGGTGCTGTGGGGCATGCACCGCGACCGCCGTGGCTTCCGGCACTACGCCGACGACCTGGACGGCTGACCCGCGGCCGGGCCCCCTCGGCGCCGACGGGACGAGCGCCGCACTGCGTGACGGGCGATCGTGGGCCAAGATGGTGATGTTGGCCGTACCGCTCTCTTCAAGGGGGCCTCCATGGCTGTCGAAATCCCTCCGCTCATCAAGCCGTCCAGGCTCCGAGCCCGGGGAGGACTGCTGGGCGAGTGCCTGGCGGAGTTCCTGGGAACCTTCGTCCTCATCGCCTTCGGCTGCGGCGTGGTCGCGATGGCGGTCGCCGCACTGCCCGGTTCGGGCCGTGCCGCCACCCCCACGACGATCTTCCTCGCGGCCGGCGACTGGCTGCTGATCGCCTGGGGCTGGGCCCTCGCGGTCACCTTCGGCGTCTACGTGGCCGGCGGCGTCAGCGGCGCCCACATCAACCCGGCGGTGACGCTGGCGATGGCCGTGCGCCGCGGCTTCGCCTGGGCCAAGGTGCTGCCGTACATCTTCTCGCAGGTGGTCGGCGCGTTCACCGGTGCGGCGCTGGTCTACCTCGTCTACCACAACGCGATCAGCGCCTTCGACAGCGCCATGAAGGGGCCGAAGACGAACGGGCACACGCTCGCCTCGTTCTCCATCTTCGCCACCTTCCCGGCGCCCTACTTCCACGGCGGTGTGGCGGGCCCGCTGATCGACCAGATCGTCGGTACGGCCTTCCTGGTCATGTTCGTCGTCGCCGTCATCGACCTGCGCAACCAGGCGGTGAAGGCGAACCTCGGCCCGCTGATCATCGGCTTCGCCGTCGCCGCGATCGGCATGTCCTACGGCGCGAACGCGGGCTACGCGATCAACCCCGCCCGTGACTTCGGCCCGCGCCTGTTCACGTACGCGGCGGGCTGGGGCAGCCTGGCGTTCCCCGGAAGCGTGTCCGGCGCGTTCAGCGACTACTGGTGGATCCCGATCGTCGGCCCGCTGATCGGCGGTGTCATCGGCATCATCGTCTACGACCTGTTCATCGGCGACATCCTGCTGGTGCGCTCCGAACTCGCCGAACTGCCCGAGCCGGGCCGCACCCGGCCGGTGAAGAACGAGGACGAGGAGTTCTGAGGCGCCGCCCCCGAGGCACGCGGCCGCGGCCGGCGAGGCGGCCGTCCGGCACCGGACGGCGGCCTCGCCGGGCCCTTTCGTCTCACCGTCCCTCGAGCCCCTTGGCGTACCGGCCGTCATGACCGCCGCGCCCGGCAGCGAGGACGAACCGGACTCCGTCTCACCACCGTCACCGGCGCACCGGCCGAAGAGGCCCGCGCCGGCCGATGAGTTTCCCCGTGGGCGACGGTCGAAGGTCATGGCAGGCACGGACCGGCCGAAGGACATCCGCACACGAGACACCGAGGACCCCAGATGCGCACCCTCATCAGCACCGCCTTCATCTCGCTCGACGGCGTGGTGGAGGCCCCGGGCGGCGAGCCCGGTTACCGGAACGCCGGGTGGACGTTCAAGGGCATCGACTTCCTGCCCGAGGCCTTCGAGATCAAGGGCCGGGAGCAGAAGGAGGCCACCGCGATGCTGATGGGGCGGGTCAGCTACGAGGCGTTCAGCCCGGTGTGGCCGGGCATGGCGGAGTTCGCCGACTACAAGGTGATGCCGAAGTACGTGGTCTCCACGACTCTCGCCGAGGGCGACCTGGTGGCGGACTGGGGCGAGACGACGATCCTGCGCTCGCTCGACGAGGTCGCCGCGCTGAAGGAGACCGAGGGCGGACCGGTCATCGTCCACGGCAGCGCCTCCCTGAACCGGTCCCTCTCGGACGCCGGCCTGATCGACCGCTACCACCTGCTCGTCTTCCCGCTGCTGCTCGGCGCGGGCAAGCGGCTGTTCAGCACCACGGACAAGGACACGCAGAAGCTGCGCCTCGTCGAGCACGAGGTGTACGCCAACGGCCTGCAGAAGAACGTCTTCGACGTCGTCCGCTGACGGGCCGGCATCACCTGGGCCGCTCCTCAGCAGTGCCCCAGCAACGCCCCCACCTCGGGGTCCACCACCCGGTAGCGGACCACCCGCCCCTCCTTCTCGCCCGCCACGACCCCCGCCGCCCGCAGCAGCCGCAACGCCTGGGAGACGGCGGGGTCGTTCATGCCGGTGGCGACGGCCAGGTCGGAGACCGCCAGCGGGCCGGTGCGGTGGAGGGCCAGGAGGAGGGCCAGCCGGTTGGCGTCGGCCAGCAGGGAGAAGCGGTCGGCCCAGGTGCGCAGACGCCCCGTGTCGCCGATGGCGGCGATCGCGTCGCACACCCGGTGGCCGTCGATGGTGCGACGGCCGGCACGGTCGGCGGGCACGAGATGCATGGCGTCATCCTCGCAGGCCGCCGTGTGATCTTGAATACCTGCGCGGATACGCAGCTATGCAGGCGCTCCCCCGTGCCCCTACGGTGGGCACGCCGTGGTGTTCGGGAAGCCGGTGACGGCCCCTCAGGGGTCCATGCCGGCGCGGCCCTCGCCACTGTGATCGGGGAGTTCACGTCCCGTCCGGCTTCCGCCGGGCCACTGGCCGTTCGTACGGCTGGGAAGGCAGAGACGGCGAACGCACCGCCCCGTAAGCCAGGAGACCGGCCACGGCAGCTCACGAGATGATCCACGAGGTGCTGGAGCGTGAACCTGATGGCCAACCCTGCTTCTTTCCGCTGGCGACGCGAGGACACGGTCAGGACGGCGGGCCTGCTGGCCGTGATCGCCGCCCTGCACGTCGCCGCCTTCGGGGTACTGATCCTGCTCGTCGCCCCCGGGCACTACCACGTGGGCCAGGACGTCTTCGGCATCGGCCTCGGCGTCACCGCCTACACCCTCGGCATGCGGCACGCCTTCGACGCCGACCACATCGCCGCGATCGACAACACCACCCGCAAGCTGATGGCCGACGGCAAGCGGCCGGTGTCGGTGGGCTTCTGGTTCGCCCTGGGGCACTCCAGCGTGGTCGTGGTGCTGGCCCTGCTGATCGCGGGCGGCACCCGGCTCGCCGGCCGGGTCATGAACGAGCACTCACGCACCCACCAGGTGCTCGGCTTCATGGGCACGACGATCTCGGGCGCCTTCCTCTACCTCATCGCCGCCCTCAACCTGGTCGCCCTGGCCGGCATTCTGCGGGTCTTCCGGGCGATGCGGGCGGGGACGTACGACGAGCGGGAGCTCGAACAGCACCTGGACTCACGGGGGTTCATGAACCGGATCCTCGGCCGGCTGACCAAGTCGGTGTCCCGGCCCGGCCAGATGTTCCCGCTGGGCTTCCTCTTCGGGCTCGGCTTCGACACGGCCACCGAGGTCACGCTGATGGTGATGGCCGGCTCGGGCGCGGCGGCCGGCCTGCCCTGGTACGCGGTCCTGTGCCTGCCCCTGCTCTTCGCCGCCGGGATGAGCCTGTTCGACACGCTCGACGGCACGTTCATGAACTTCGCCTACCAGTGGGCGTTCTCCAACCCCGTCCGCAAGGTGTTCTACAACCTCACCATCACCGGGCTGTCCATCGCGGTCGCCTTCCTCATCGGCACGATCGAGCTGGTCGGCGTCCTGCACGACAAGCTCGACCTGACCGACGCCGTCACCGGCTGGATCGCCGGGCTGGACCTGGACAGCGTCGGCTACGTCATCGTCGGGCTGTTCGTGGTGGTGTGGGCGGCGGCGCTGGCGTACTGGCGGATCGGGCGGGTGGAGGAGCGCTGGGCGGCGCGGGTTCCGGCGGCCACCGACTGACGGCCCCGTGGACGGCCCTACGGGCGCTCCACCGTCTCCAGGTACAGCTTCACGTACCGCTCGACGTCCACCTCCAACGCCACGTCCACCAGTGCCTGTTCGCGGGTCCCCTCGTGGATCTCGGACTCGCCGGGGCGGGGGCGGCGGTCGACGATCGTCTGGCCGCGGGCCGCGCCGGGAGCGAGGCAGACCTCGACCGGGAGGCGGCGGGTGGTGATCCCGCCGGGGTCGGCGACCGCGCACACCGCGCCCGCGTCGCCGAGGCCGCCCGCCTCCTCGGCCTCCGGCGGGCCGCCCTGCGTGGTGGGCCGGTGGGCGAGGAGCTCACCGGCCAGCCGGGTGCCGGGGTCGGTGCTCGCGCGCAGCCGGTGGACCTCGGTGCCGGGGACGACGACCCGCATGAAGACGTCGAGGCCGTACATGGTGACGGGCACCCCGGCGGTCAGCAGGATCGCCGCCGCCTCGGGGTCGTGCCAGACGTTGAACTCGGCGACCGGCGTGGCGTTGCCGGTGGCGACCGCGCCGCCCATGAACACGATCCGCTCGATGTTGCGGGTCACCTCCGGGTGGGTGCGCAGCAGCAGGGCGATGTTCGTCAGGGGCGCGGTGGGGATCAGGGTCACCGGGCGCGGGGAGGCCAGGATCTCCCGGTGCAGCAGGGTGACGGCGTCCACGGCGGCCGGTGCCCGGGTGGGCGCGGGCAGGCCCAGGTCGCCCATGCCGTCCGAGCCGTGCACGTGCCGGGCCGGGCGGGCCGGCTCGATCAGCGGGCGCTCGGCACCCCGGGCCACCGGGATGTCGGGGGCGCCCGCCCGCTCCAGCACGGTCAGGGTGTTGCGCACCACCCCGTCGACGTCCGTGTTCCCGGCCACGCAGGTCACCGCCCTGAGGTCGAGGCCCGGGTGACGCACGGCGAGCAGCAGGGCCAGGGCGTCGTCGACGCCGGTGTCGCAGTCGATGATCACGGGAATGGCGGGCCGGTCGGTCACGGCGGACTCCTTCCGTCGTTCCGACAGTAGTTCAGTACCCGGACGGGTTCCCTCGGCGACGGGAGCAGTCCACGGCGGGTGCCTGCCACAGCAGGTCCCGTCCACGGCGAGTCCGGCACCGGGCCGCAGCGGCCCGGGTGACGAGCAGCGCGTCTGGGTGCCGCCGTACTGCTGCCCCCCCCCCGCAGCAGTACGGCGGCAGCGGCCGGAGCCCCGCGCCCGCCCGCCGTCGCTCACCGCTCACCGCCGGGTCCGAGACGAGCCGGGTCGCCCCGCGGCACACCGCGCCCGGGTTCCCGCCCGCCGCCTCACCCGGACGGCCGGGAGCGCTGGTGAGCGGGTCGTACCGGTGGTGCCGTGAGAGGAGGCACCCCCACCGGCCCCCGGTCCGAGCCCGTCCAGGAGGCACCCCGAGATGACCGCCGCGATACGCCCCCGTGCCCTCCCGCTCGCCGTTCTCGCCGCCTCCGCCGCCGGGCTGCTCGCCGTCACCGGGTGCGCGGCCCTGGGGCTGGAACACCCGCCGACCGCGGAGCAGCCCCTCCCCACCGTGGCCTCCCCCTCGCCCACGGCGAAGAGCTCCGCGCAGGGCGACGGGGCGGTGCTCACCGACGAGCAGGCGCGGGCCGCGCTGATCACGCAGACCGACCTCGGGGCGCCCTGGGCCGCGACCCGCGGGGCGGCCACCTGGCGGGACGGCCTGCTGAAGGCGACCACCGCGACCGGGAAGTGCCAGCGCCTGCTCGACGCCCTGTACGCCGACGAGCTCCTCGGCGGCCCGGCGCGCGTCGCCGTCGGCCTGGACGACGCCGACACCGACGCCCAGCTGCGCTACCAGATCGGCGCCCGGCGGCCCGCGGAGGTCGACGCCCAGCTGGCCTGGCTGCGCACGATGCCGGTCGACTGCGCCCGCTTCACGGCCACCTCGGAGACGGACCTGGTCGAGGACGTGCAGGTCACCGAGGTGCCGCTGCCGGAGGTCGGGGACGCGCGCGAGGGCCTGCACGTCACCGTCGCCACCACCACGTCCGACGACCAGCAGGTCGTCCTCACGATGGACGTGGCCGCGGTGCGGGTCGGCTCCGACGCCTTCGCCCTCACCAACGGCGGGCTCGGCGACGTACCGAACGACGCCACCCAGGCCGCCGTCCAGATCGGCGCCCTGCGCCTGGGGGCCGTGCGCAGGCAGGGCCGGGTCCAGGTCTGACCCGGGCTCCCCGACTACCCCGGGCCCCCTTGCCGTCCGCGTCCGGCAGCCCCTAGGTTGAACGGCGGATCAATCCCGCTGAACACGTCGCTGTCGTTGCGAGGTCGCCGTGCACGGACGTACATCCGACCCCTACGGACGCCCCAGCGCACGGTACGCACGAGGCGTCGCCGCGGCCGTGCTCGCCGTCGCCGCCCTCATCATCGCCGCGAACGCCGGTCCGGCCCGCGCGGCGGACACCCGGCCCGGCCCGGCGGCCGTCCACCAGTACCGGCGCTGATCCGGCCCCCGCACCCCACGCCAACCGGCCCAGAAAAAACCTCAGTTCGTCAACCCCCCAGAAGGTTGTACGGGAGTGGCGTTTCTCACCGTGCACCCCCGTACGGGTGAAGCCGCCGCTAGTGTGTGCGATCCGATGCGGCGGACGACGGCAGATGTGCCTCGTCGGGGGGTGGGAGGTCGGGGGGATGGCGCTGGACGCGCAGGCGCGGCCGGGTGACCGTGGGGGACGGCACTCGGGCGGGGGACGACGCGGTGGCGACGGGCCCGGGGCACCGCGCCGCGGACGCCGGATCCTGCGCTGGTCGGCGTTCGGCCTCGCGGCCGTGGTGTTCGGCGCCGCGGGCGCCGGCTACCTCTACTACGAGCACCTCAACGGCAACATCAGGAAGGCGAGGCTGAACCTCGGCGTCACCGACGTCCCCAAGGCGACGCCGAACGCGGCCGGCCAGACGCCGCTGAACATCCTGATGATCGGCTCCGACAGCCGCAACACCGCCGCGGACCTCAAGCTCGGCGGCTCCAAGGCCGACGTCGGCCGCCCGCCGCTCGCGGACGTGCAGATGCTGCTGCACGTCTCGGCCGACCGCAGCAACATGTCGGTGGTCAGCCTGCCCCGGGACACGATGATCCCGATCCCCCCGTGCACCGACCCCGACGGGACGAAGACGTACGCGGCCCTGTCGCTGGCCATGGCCAACGAGTCGCTGGGCCGCGGCGGTCCGGGCTGCACCGTCGCCACCTGGCAGAAGCTCACCCGCATCCACATCGACCACTTCATGATGGTCGACTTCTCCGGCGTGGTCTCGATGGCGGACGCCATCGGCGGCGTCCCGGTCTGCGTCAGGCAGAACGTCTGGTCGCACACCTCCGACGGCCACGGCTCGGGCCTGAAACTGAAGGCGGGCACCCATCCGGTCAAGGGTGAGCAGGCCCTGCAGTGGCTGCGCACCCGCTACGGCTTCGAGGACGGCACCGACCTCGGCCGCACCCACGCCCAGCACATGTACATGACCTCGATGGTCCGCCAGCTGCGCGCGAACGCGACGCTCGGCGACCCGGGGGAGATGCGCCGGCTCGCGGAGGCCGCGACCAAGGCGCTCACGGTCGACGACGGCCTCGGCACGGTGAAGAAGCTGTACGACCTGTCCACCGAGCTGCAGAAGGTCCCCACCGGCCGGATCACCATGACGACGCTGCCCACCGTGCAGTGGTCGCGGGACACCAACCGGCTGGTGCCCGCGCCCGGCGACGCCGACCAGCTGCTGTCCATGGTCCGCGACGACACCCCGCTGGACGGGCACGGCGCCAAGCACCGGGAGGAGCAGCGGACGTCGGACGACCCCGCCGCCCCGGACGGCCGCATCGCGGTGCAGGTCCGCAACGGCACCGGCGCGGACGGCCGGGCACCGGTGCCCCAGCGGGCCACCGCCGTCGCGGACGCGCTGCGGGCCAAGGGCTTCACCCGGGCCCTGGTGGACACCACCGCCACCGCCGAGGCGAAGACCGCCCTGCTGTATCCGAGCGCGGACCTGGAAGGCGACGCCCAGGCGGTGGCCACGGCCCTCGGCATACCGCTGAAGCAGGTGCGCCGGTCGACCGGCGTCACCGGGATCACGCTGGCCGTGGGCGCCGACTGGCGCACCGGCGCGGCCTACCCGAAGACCAAGAGCCCGACCAAGGCCCCCTCGTCGGCGGCCGTGCTGAACGGCGCCAAGGAGGACGCGTGCATGGCCGTGCAGCCGGGCTTCACCTGGTGAGCAGGACTTAGGCCCATGGCGTGAAGTAACCGGCTGCGGTTGTCAGTGACATGACTTACTCTTTGCTCACCCGCCACGGCAGGGCACAGATCACACACATGGCGCACGCAGAACCTGCACGAACGCCGTGACCCCTGCCCCGTGGCGCCCCACTCTTCTTTCGTTCCGGGGGGTTCGAATCCGCGTGCCCAAGCGCACCATGACGGCTGCCACGACCCTGGCCGTCCTCTTCAGCTCGGCGGCCCTCGCCGCCGCACCCGCCCATGCCGACTCCAGCAAGCTCCTGCCGGTCAGGGCGACCGGCGACGTCGTCGTCGACGGCGTCCACCGGCAGGTGTTCGTCAGCGACCCGAGCAACGGCAAGATCGTCGTCACCGACTACGCCGGCAACGTCGTCAAGCAGCTCACCACCGACCTGTCCGGTGTCTTCGGCCTGGAGCTGTCCGCCGACTCCGGCACGCTCTACGCGGCCGTCAAGGACCTGGACGCCATCGCCGTCATCGACACCGCGACGGACACCGAGTCCACCCGCTACGCGGTGGGCGACAAGCCGCTCAGCGTCGCCCTCGCGGGCGGCAGGCTGTGGTTCGGCTACGGCGGCGACGCGGCCGGCGGCATCGGCTCCGTCGACCTCACGAGCGACCAGCACGAGGTCACCCTCGACCAGGACAAGGGCTGGTACTCGGCGCCGGTCCTGGACGCCGCGCCCGGCTCCGACACCCTGGTCGCGGGCCAGCTCGGCATGAGCCCGGCCGAGATCGCCTCGTACGACGTCTCGTCGGGCACCGCCCAGAAGCTGGCCAGTACCCGGGAGGCCGGCAGCAACCTCGGCGACTTCCAGGTCACCCCCGACGGCAAGGACGTCGTGGTGGCCAGCGGGGCGCCGTACTACCACCAGGTTTTCAAGACCGCCGACCTCAATGAGGACGGCAAGTACGTGAGCACGGCCTACCCGAACTCCGTCGCCATCGCGCCCAACGGCACGGTCGCCGGCGGCAGCTTCGCCTGGTACGACCCGGACGTCTACATCTTCAAGCCGGGCAGCAGCGAGGCGGTCCGCACCTACGACTTCCCCAACACCGGCAACACGAGCGGCGCGGACACCCTCGCCGCCGCCGGCCTGGCCTGGGCGCCGGACGGCTCGCGGCTGTTCGCGGTGACCTCCAACAGCGAGGGCGCGTACTCGCTGCGCGCGTTCGACGCCCCCACCAAGGCGGTCACCACCGTCACCGTGGACGCCCCGGCGACGGCCACCCGCGCCAAGAAGCTCACCGTCAAGGGCACGGTCACCTCCAAGGCCGCGCTCCCGGCGGGCGTCCAGCTGACCGTCACCCGCACCGACCTGGAGTCCCCGAACGGCAAGGCGCTCGCCCCGGTGACCGTCGAGGCCGACGGCACCTACTCCTTCACCGACACCCCGCCGGCCGGCGGCAAGGTGAAGTACACGGTGTCCTACGCGGGCGACGCCGACCACGCGGCGGGCTCCGGCAAGGACACCGTGGAGGTGTCCCGGGCCAAGACGTCGCTGACGGTGAACAACAACGGCAAGGTGTACGCGTACGGCAAGGACGTCACGTTCACCGCGCACCTCGGCACCACCTACAAGAACCGCACGGTGGAGATCTGGGCCGACCCGTTCGGCGCCGACAAGCCGAAGAAGCTGGTGAAGTCCGGCAAGGTCAACTCGCACGGGAACCTGTCGGTCACGCTGGACCTGAAGCGGGACACGAAGGTCACCGCGAAGTTCGCGGGCGACGCCCGGTACGCGCCCGCCTCCGCCGCCAGCACGGTCGGCGCCCGGGTCAGCGTGTCCACCTCGCTCAGCCGGCAGTACAAGACGAAGAGCACGTGGGGCCACACGTACTACTTCTTCCACAAGTCGAAGGACCCGCTGGTCACGACCAAGATGCCGTACTACCCGGGCCGTTCGCAGAAGCTCGAGTTCGAGGTGTACTACCAGGGCAGCTGGTACCCCGGCGACCCCGAGTACTTCAAGCTCGACTCCGACGGCGTCTCCCGGGTCCAGATCACCGGCGACCACGGCCAGGACGTCGGCTGGCGCTTCCGGATCCGCTCGTCGTACATCAACGGCTCCTCCGGCGACAACGTGAACTCCACGACGCACGGCGCCTGGAAGTACTTCACCTACACCCGCTGACGCCCCTACCGGTCCTGGAGCTGCCGCAGGTGCCGCTGGACGTTCTCCAGCGCGCCCTGCCGGCGGCCCGGCACAAGCAGCCTCAACTCCGCCAGCGCGGGCCCGAGTTCACGGGCCCGCGCCGCGTCCTCGATACGGCCCCACTGATGGTGGGCCCGGTCCACGGCCGCCTCCACGGCGGGCGCGTCCGCCGGCTGCCCCGCCGCCAGCCGCACCCCGGCCACCCGCAGCCACCCCTCGCAGCTGCGCACGGTGTCCCCCGCGAACATCGCCAGGTCGGCCCGCACCTCCGCCCAGTGCAGCGCCTCGTCCGACGCGGCCCCGTACGCCCGCACGGCGTCCTCCTCGTACCGCGCGGCCAGCCCATCGGCGTCCCCGTGCCGCCCGTCCCGCACGGCGGCACTGATGTCCCCGTGCGGATCGGCTGCCGCCGGGTGGGAGACGTGCGGCCGCGCGCCCGTCGCGTCGGCGCCCGGCGCCGGGGAGGCGAGCAGGCCCGCGGCCACCGTACGGCCCGGGGGCACCGGCGCAGTCGTGGACTCCACCCCCGCCGGGCGGTCCGGGCCCGCGAGGGCCGCGTACGACCCCTCGACCGCCGCGTCGTCGCCGATCGGCACGGGGGAGACGCGGAAATCCGCCTCAGCCGTTCGGGCCGGGGGTACCGAGGGACTTTGCGGCTCCACGGGGGCGGCGGGCGAGTCCGCGCCCGCCGGACCGGCGGCGGTCGCCGAAGACGTGCGCGCCTCCGTCGCGGCCGTACTCGCCGGTGGTGCCGGGGGTGCCGGGGGAATCCGTGCGTCCATGACCACCAGCCCGGCCGGAGCCACCGCGCGAGCCTTGGGCGCCCGGGCCGCCGGGGCGGCCCCCGAATGCGGGTCCGCGGCCGACGGGCCGGGCGGAGGCGGCGCCACGGTGTGCAGGCCAGGTGGGGATGCCTGGTACGGCGGCGCGCCCGGGTGCCCCCCGGGGCCGGACAGCACCAGGTCGTGGGTCGGGCCACCGCCGGTGGTGCGCGCCAGCGCCTGTTCGTGCAGATGACCGAGGGGCGGCCGGTGGCCGCTGCGCAGCAGGGTCGCCACCGCCTTCATGTACGACGGCTCCGCCAGGCCCCGCCGGCCGGACCGCGGCGGGGCGACGCGGCCGTACACCGAGACGGTGCGCCCGGAGTCGAGCGGCCGCCCGGCCAGGTACTGCCAGGTCTCCGCGTCCGCGTGCAGGTCCACCACCAGCGCGGTGTCCGCGGCGGAGCGCAGCCGCAGCTCCTCCCGGATCCAGTGCCACGGCAGACCGGTGTAGCGCACGGTCGCCGGCGTGGTGCGGGCCAGGGCCAGATGGGGCAGGCGCTGGCGGCGGTCCAGGTGCAGCTGCCCGGTGAGGTACACGGTGAGCGGTCCGGGGGCCGCCGCGGCGGCGCGCAGCCGGGTGAGCACGGCCTGCGGCTCCAGCGGGTCGGCGAGCTCGACCACGTTCGCCGTCTCGGTGCCGGACAGCACGGCGGGGGCGACCGCGGCCAGGACGGGCAGCACGCCGGCCGCGTCCACCAGCCGCCCCCGGCCCAGCGGCGAGGCCGCGAGCAGCAGCACGGTTCCGGGCATCGTCCCTCCCCTGTCGTCGCCCTACAGCCAGCACCGTAACCGCTGCGACGGCCGGGCCGCGTGGCCGCGCCCCGGCACCGCACCCGCAGCTTGCGCGAAACAGGGGCACACACGTGGCGTTTCCGGGCACTCGTCACCCTCCTGGACGACTCGCGACGACTTGCCAGGCCGTCGCCCCAGGTGTGCCCTGGAAGGCGGGGGCGAGGAGAGAGGAGTGCTCCCATGGCTCAAGCGGCACCCGCACCCGGTGGACGGTACCGACGCGGCCCGGCGCCCGCGGTGGAGGCCGGCACCTCCCCCGGCCGCGGCCGTACCCCCGACGTCCTCGACGCCCGCACCCACCGGATCATCCGGGTGGTCGTCCCGGTGGGGCTCGGCCTGATCTACGGCTACTGGGTCTCGGCCAACCGGCGCTTCGGCGGACCCGTCACCGGCTGGAACGTGTTCTACGGGCTCGTCGCCGCGCTGGTCTTCGCGGTGATCTGCGGCACCCTGCTGACCCTGGGTCCGCGGATGGCGCGGGAGGTGCACGCACTGCTGTGGTCGGCGTTCGCCGGCGCCGCCGTCGGGTTCCTCTACAGCCAGTCCAACCCGCCGGTCTGGATCGCGGTGCTGGTCTCGCTGGCCCTGGCCGCGGGCACCTTCATCGCCTTCTTCTACCGCTACTACACCCGCGAGGACGCCGCCGGCCACAGGATCCGCTGAGCGCGACGGCGGGCGCGGGGCCCCGGCCGGACCGGCCGGGGCCCCGCGTCCGTCCCTCCGCCCCGCCGCGTCCCCCGGTTGGCGCCCCTCCGCTCGCGTCCGCGCCCCGCACACCGTTGCCTGGGAGGGTGTCCAGACGTCTCAGGAGTGCCCTCTCGGCCGTACTGATCGCCGTGGCCTGCCTGCTCGTGCCGTTCGGCGCGCTGGCGGCCTGGGCGGCGTACGGGCTCACCGACACGGGCCGGTACGTCACCACGATGGCCCCGCTCGCCGCCGACCCGGACGTGCGGGAGGCCGTCGCGCAGACCGTCGGGGACGACATCGTGCGCGAGGTCGACCAGCGGCTCGACGTCCGCGTCGTGCGCGACTCCGTGGCCCCGTTCGTGCACGAGGCGGTGCGCTCCTTCACCCGCACCCGCGCCTTCCGGACGGCCTGGGACACCGGCAACCGGGTCACGCACGACGCGGTGCTGCGCGCCCTGCGCGAGCAGGACCCGGCCGGGGACGCGCGGGAGCCGGTCACCGTGGACTTCGCCCCGGTGACCGCCCAGCTCAAGCAGCAGCTCGCCGAGGAACACGTGACGTTCGGCGCGCACATCCCGGTGGAGCACACGGCGGTCCCCGTGCTCCAGGCGGGCGAGGTGGACCGCCTGCGGAAGGGATTCCACGTGCTGGAGGTCGCCGGACTCTGGCTGCCGGTCGGCGCCGTCGTCTTCGCCGTCTGCGGGATCGCCCTGGCCGTCCACCGCCGCCGCGCCGTCGCCGCGACCGCCCTCGGCACGGCCCTGGGCGGCGCCCTGCTCTCCCTCGCCGTCACCGTCGGCCGGGGCCTGACCCTCGCTGGCCTGCCCGCCGACGTGCCCCACCCGGCGGTGGGCGCGGTCTACGACGCCCTCACCGCCACCCTGCGCACGGTGTCCTGGCTGCTGCTGGCGCTGGGCCTCGTCGTGGCCCTGGCCGCCTGGCTCAGCCGCCGGCCGCGGCTGCCCCGCCTCGCGCGACACCGGCGAGGATCCGCAGCGCCCGCGCCAGCTCCCGCTCCGGCACCGACGCGAGCCCGAGCCTGACCGCGTCCGGGGTGCGGGCGGGGCCGACCGAGAAGGCCGTGCCCGGGGTGACCGCGATGCCGTGCGCCCGCGCGGCCGCCGTGAAGGTGTCCGCCCGCCACGGCTCGGGCAGCTCCCACCAGGCGAAACAGGACGCCGGATCGGACCGTACGGCGAAACCGGCCAGCTCCTCGGCGACCAGCCGCTGCCGCCGCGCCGCGTCCCGCCGCCGCGCGGCGACCAGCCGGTCCACGGTCCCGTCCGCGAGCCAGCGCACGGCCGCCTCCAGCGCGAAGGAGCCCGCGCTCCAGCCCCCGGACCTGACGGCCCGCGCCACCGCCTCCGCCCGCCCGGCCGGTACGGCGGCGAACCCGACGGTGAGCCCCGGCGCCACCCGCTTGGACAGCCCGTCGACCAGGTGGACGAGACCGGGTGCGAGGGCGGCCAGCGGCGGTGCGCCGCCGGTGTGCAGGAAGGACCAGATCCGGTCCTCCACGACCGGTATCCCCAGGCTGTGGACGACCTCGGCCAGTTCTCCACGCCGCTCACCGTCCAGGGTGAGCGAGGTCGGGTTGTGCAGGGACGGCTGGAGGTACAGCGCGGACAGCGGGGCGCCGCGGTGCAGGGCGGCGACGGACCCGGGCAGCGGCCCGCGGGCGTCGGCGGCGAGCGGCACGAGGACACAGCCGAGCCGCGCCGCGATCTCCTTGACCAGCGGATACGTCAGCGGTTCGACCCCGACCCGGCCCCCCGGCCGGACCAGGGAGGCGAGGGTGGCGGCGATGGCCTGGCGGGCGTTGCCGGTGAACACGATCCCGGCCGGGTCCGGCCGCCACCCGCCGGTGGCCAGCAGCTCCGCGACCGCCTCCCGGGCCGCCGCACCGCCGGCGGCCGGGGCGGGCCGCAGCGCCCCGGCCAGGGCGTCCGGCCGCAGCAGTGCCGCGAGGGCGGGAGCGAGCAGCTCCGACTGACCCGGCGTGGCGGGGTAGTTGAGCTCCAGATTGACGAGCGAGGGACCGCTCCCGCCCCGGTCTCCGGCCACCTCGGTCAGCGCGTGCCCCGGCTGCCCGTCCGGCTCGGTGGCGCGCACGAACGTACCCCGGCCGACCTCCCCCACCACCAGCCCCCGGCGCACCAGTTCCGCGTACACCCGCCCCGCCGTCGACGCGGCGATGCCGTGCCGGCGCGCGAACGCCCGCTGCGGCGGCAGCCGCTGCCCCGGCCGGAGCCGCCCCCGGCCGATGTCGGCGGCGATCCGGTCGGCGATACGGCGGTAGTCGTCCACGAGCCCCTGCCTCTGCCGGTCCCCTTGATTGCACCGAGGGCAAAGATTTTATTGCACCGAGAAGTTGCGGGCTTCTAGGGTCGCTCCCATGCAGCCCTTCCTCGCATACGAGGACAAAAACCCCGGCGTCCCCTCCCGGGTCCCGCTCGTCCTCGTCCACGGCCACCCCTTCGACCGCACGATGTGGCACCCGCAGCTGACCGCGTTCCGCACCGACCGCCGCGTGATCGCCCCCGACCTGCGCGGCTACGGCGCCTCCCCGGTGACCCCCGGCACCGTCCCGCTCGCCCGCCACGCCCAGGACCTGCTCGATCTGCTCGACGCGCTCGAGGTGGAGACGTTCGTCCTGGCCGGGCTGTCGATGGGCGGCCAGATCGCCATGGAGTGCTACGCCCGCTTCGGCGCCCGCGTCCGGGGCCTGGTCCTCGCGGACACCTTTCCGGAGGCCGAGACGCCCGAGGGCCGGCGGGGCCGGCTGGCCATGGCCGAGCGGCTGCTCGCCGAGGGCATGCGCGGGTACGCCGACGAGGTCCTGGAGCGGATGGTCGCCCCCTGCGCCGACCCTGAGGTGAAGGCCCACGTCCACCGCATGATGACGGCCACCTCGCCGCGGGGCGCCGCGGCGGCGCTGCGGGGCCGTGCCGAACGCCCCGACTACCGCGACCTGTTGACGCGGGTGACGGTGCCCGCGCTGGTCGTGGTCGGCGCCGACGACACGTACACGCCGGTGGCGGACGCGGAGGCGATGCACGCGGCGCTTCCGCACTCCGTGCTGCGCGTGGTGGAGGGCGCGGCGCACCTGCCCAACCTGGAGCGGCCGGAGGAGTTCAACGGGGTGCTGGCGGAGTTCCTGTCCGACGTCGACGCCCCCTGACATCCACCTCTGGCGGAATCGCAATCCGGGGCCGCTAACCTTACGTGTCCGTCCTGGCCAGGGATCGACGGGACCAACTCACGTGAAGGGTTGCGACATGGGCATTCTCACTCTCCTGCGGAACGCATTCGGCCGAGGGCGCAAGACGCGCACCGCCGAAGCAGAGGGTGCGGACCGACGTCCCGCGCCGTCTCCCGAGCCGCAGACCTCCTCCCCGGAGCCCCCCGCTCCGACCCCGGCCCCGACCGCCCAGGTCCCCGAGCCCCGCACCGCCTCCCCCGACGAACACGACCTCGTCGCGGCGGCCTTCGACAACATCACGGTGCCGAAGCAGCCGACGGAACGGGACGTGGAGCCGGAGCAGGAGCCTGCGGCGGCTGAGCCGAAGCCTGTGGTTGCTGACCCGGAACCCGTCGCTGAGGCCGAGCCGGAGCAGGAGCCTGTGGTTGCTGAGGCAGAGCCCGAGGCTGCCGAGGCGGAGCCTGCGGCTGAGGCTGAGGCTGAGCCGGAGCCTGTTGCTGAGGCCGAGCCCGAGCCTGCGGCTGCCGAGGCGGAGCCCGTGGCCGAGCCGGAGCCCGAGACGGTCATCGAGCTGAAGCCGGC
>NZ_KQ948883.1:0-5962 GCF_001514215.1 Streptomyces bungoensis | reverse complement strand
GGCAGCCGAGCCGGAGACGGTCATCGAGCTGAAGCCGGTCGCAGCCCCCACGGAGCCCGCCGAGACGGAAGAGGCACCGGAAAAGGCGCCGGAAGAGGCACCGGAGCAGAGCGCGACCGCAGCACCGGAAGAGGCACCGCACAAGGCTGAGGAAGACGCACCGGACGAGCCGCAGGCCGCCGACGGCGAGGAAGCCCCGCAGGGGCCACCCGCAGTCGAGGACGAAAGCAGCACGGGTGGTACGGGTGGGAACGACCCGGCCGAAGGCGAAGCCAAGCCCGCCGAGGCGAAGCCCGCCACCCCCCTCACCAAGGTCAAGTCCAGCACCCCTTCCCTCACCACCGCCTACAAGGCCGCCACCACCACTCTCAGGAAGACCGACCTCACCGGCACCCGAGCGAAGCTCTACCTCGTGCTGGACCGCTCCGCCAGCATGCGCCCGTACTACAAGGACGGCTCCGCGCAGGCCCTCGCCGACCAGACCCTGGCCCTCGCCGCCCACCTCGACCCCGAGGCCGCGGTCCACGTCGTCTTCTTCTCCACGGAGGTCGACGGCACCACCGACCTCACCCTGTCCCCGGACCACGAGACGAAGATCGACGACGTCCACGCCGGCCTCGGCCGCATGGGCCGCACCAGCTACCACGCAGCCGTCGAGGCGGTCCTCGCCCACTACGAGAAGAACGCGGCCCCCGGCACGCCCGCCCTCGTCGTCTTCCAGACCGACGGCGCCCCGGACGCCAAGACCCCCGCGACCCAGGCTCTGACCACGGCCGCGGACACCCACCCCGCCGTCTTCTTCTCCTTCGTCGCCTTCGGCGAGCACGAAAACAAGGCCTTCGACTACCTCCGCAAACTGAAGACCGACAACACGTCCTTCTTCCACGCGGGCCCCACCCCCCGCGAGCTGACGGACACCGAGCTGTACGAGGGCGTCCTGGCCGCCTGGCGCCCGTAGCCCCGGCAAGCTCCCGCCATGCCGCCCGCTTCTCAGCCCGCAAAACGGGAAGCGGGCGGCATACACACGTCGGCTACGATTTCAAGGTTCATACACGTAGCGACCTGGGAGCAGCCGCGATGGCTCGACACCTCATCACCAGCGCCCTTCCGTACATCAACGGGATCAAGCACCTGGGCAACATGGTGGGGTCCATGCTCCCGGCGGACGTGTACTCCCGGTACCTCCGCCAGCGCGGCCACGACGTCCTGTACATCTGCGCGACCGACGAGCACGGCACACCCGCCGAGCTGGCCGCGAAGGAGCAGGGCCTCGCCGTGGACGAGTTCTGCGCCCAGGCGCACGACGCACAGAAGGCGGTCTACGACGGCTTCGCACTCGCGTTCGACTACTTCGGCCGCAGCTCCAGTCGCGAGAACGTCGAGATCACCCAGCACTTCGCCCGCAAGCTGAACGAGAACGGCTTCATCGAGGAACGCGCGATCCGGCAGGTGTACAGCCCCGCCGACAGCCGCTTCCTCCCCGACCGCTACGTCGAGGGCACCTGCCCCCACTGCGGTTACGACAAGGCCCGCGGCGACCAGTGCGAGAACTGCACCCGCGTGCTGGACCCGACGGACCTGATCAACCCGCGGTCGGCGATCTCCGGCTCCACGGACCTCGAGGTCAGGGAGACCAAGCACCTCTTCCTCCTGCAGTCCAAGCTGCAGCACGAGGTCGAGGAGTGGGTGTCCCGCCACGAGGAGGACTGGCCGCAGCTCGCCTCCTCCATCGCCCGCAAGTGGCTGAACGAGGGTCTGCACGACCGCGCGATCACCCGCGACCTGGACTGGGGTGTCCCCGTCCCGGCCGACACCTGGCCGGAGCTCGCGGCCGAGGGCAAGGTCTTCTACGTCTGGTTCGACGCCCCGATCGAGTACATCGGCGCGACCAAGGAGTGGGCCGACGCCACCGGCGGCGATTGGAAGTCCTGGTGGTACGACGTCGACGCGGACGTCCGGTACACGGAGTTCATGGCGAAGGACAACGTCCCCTTCCACACGGTGATGTTCCCTGCCACCGAACTGGGCGTCCGCGAGCCGTGGAAGAAGGTCGACTACGTCAAGGCCTTCAACTGGCTGACGTACTACGGCGGTAAGTTCTCCACCTCCCAGAAGCGCGGCGTCTTCACCGACCAGGCCCTGGACATCCTTCCCGCCGACTACTGGCGCTACTTCCTGATCGCCAACGCCCCCGAGTCGGACGACTCGTCCTTCACCTGGGAGCACTTCACCGCCACGGTCAACAAGGACCTCGCCGACACCCTCGGCAACTTCGTCAACCGCGTGCTGTCCTTCTCCCGCAAGCGCTTCGGCGAGGAGGTGCCCGCGGGTGCCGAGCCGGGCGAGGCGGAGAGCAGGCTCGGCGAGGAGATCGCCCGCCTGCTCGCCGAGTACGAGGAGCACATGGAGGCCCTGCAGTTCCGCAAGGCTTCCGCCGCCCTGCGCGCCCTCTGGTCGGCCGGCAACTCCTACCTGGAGGAGAAGGCCCCCTGGCTCGAGATCAAGACCGACAAGGACGCCGCGGCCCTCACCCTGCGCACGGCGATGAACCTGATCCACCTGTACGCGGTGGTCTCCGAGCCCTTCATCCCGGCGACGTCCCAGGCGATGCGCGAGGCGTTCTCCCTGACCGACGACACCGCGACCTGGGTCACCCAGGAGGAGGCGAAGTCCCTCTCCTCCGTGCCGGCCGGCACCCCCTTCACCGTGCCGCCGGTCCTTTTCGCCAAGCTGACGGACGAGGACCTGGCGGCGTACAAGGAGCGCTTCGGCGGCCAAGAAGCATGAAGCCGAACGATTAGACAGAGGCCCGGAAACCGCTGGTTTCCGGGCCTCTGTGCTTTGCCAGCACCGACCGATGAAGCTAAACGTTCCTTCCCTCCCCGAACGAGTGAACCATTCCCTTCGCAGCGCATCCCGTCTCTTGATCCGCCTACCTTGACCGCATGGTCACATCCACCCACGAGGCATCTCATCGGATCTTCCAGGACAGGCCGGAACTCCTCACCCCTGTCTTCGACCTCCTCGGAGTCCCGATGTCCGCCAAGGCGTCGGTGTCGGTCCTCAGCGCCGACGTGACGGAGATCCAGCCTCTGGAGAGACGTGTGGACACCGTCCTGTGCGTCGAACCGTCCGACGGGGGCACCTTCCTGCTCGCCATCGAGACGCAGGGCCGGCGCGACAACCGCAAGGCGACGAGCTGGTCGTACTACGTGGCGTATCTGCACGAGAAGTTCTGCCTCCCGGTGCTGCTCCTCGTCACCTGCACCGACCGGCGTACAGCGCGGTGGGCGACAGGGCCCTTCGTCTGCGAGGTCCGAGGCTGGACCACTCACAGCACCCATCCCCTGGTCCTGAGCCCGGACAACGTACCGATGATCACCGACCAGCGTACGGCCGCGCGGAATCTGGCGATGGCTACGTTCTCCGCCATCACGCATAGCAAGAATCCGAAGGCCACGGCCATACTGGAGGCCCTGTCCGGCGCCCTGCAGGAGACAGATCCGCAGACCGCCCTGTATTTCAGCGGCCTACTGGAGATCGGCCTGGGGGACACTCCGGCCCGACAGACATGGAGAAAGCTGATGAGTTTCACCAACTTCTTTCCCGGCCGGGGCACCCTGCTGGAGGAGACCTACCTGGAAGGCCAGGCCAAGGGGGAAGCCAGGGGTGAGGCCAGGGGTGAGGCCAAGGCCATCCTTCGCTTCCTCGAAGCACGCGGCGTCTGCGTCCCCGAGGAGGCCCGGGACCGCATCGCCGGCTGCACCGACCTCGACCTCCTGAACCGGTGGCTGGACCTTACGCCTCACGTGGAGAGCGTCGACGACCTCTTCGCGTCGTGATCGACGATCTGGACGCATCACCGGAACTACTCGACCTGCTCCGTTTCAGCTTGGTGTCCGTGGGCTTGGGCGTACCGCCGGAGCGCGCACTGGGCGACTTCCGTTCCGGATTGGAGGACCTGAGACAGCAAGGCTCCCTCTCCCTCCGGGACATGGCCCGCATCCGGGCCAGGCTGGACAATCGGGCCGCGGCCGCGGAGGAGCATGAGGACGAGGACTGGGTCAGGGGATACACCGCCGGATACACCGCGGCGTGGGCCGGAGCGGTCCTGCGGGTGCTGGAGGTGCGTGACATCGACGTACCCAAGGAGATCTTCCGCCCCCTCTCCCTGTGCCCGGACCCGGACGTCCTCACCCGCTGTCTCGACCGGTCCCTCACGGTGGACACGTCGGAGGAACTGTTCACCCCCGACCTGCGGAGCGGCGCGTAAAGCTGCTCAGAGTGTGCCGAACGGCCCGGGAGTGAGCTGTCCCTGGGCCGTTCAGTTACGCGGAGGCCTCGCGCAACACCTGCAACCGCGCCTGCCAAGGCCCGGGGACACCTGCGGTAAGCAGCCAAGTGGATCGGGAAGTGGGCGGGGCCCGGCGAGCAGGGGGGATGCTCGCCGGGCCCCTCGGCTCGGGGATGCGCTACCGCAGCACCCCCGCGCCGGTCGTGGTGGCCAGTTCCGTCGGCAGGTTCTTCGCCGACTGCTCCAGGCCTGCCGTGAGGGTCGGGGTCCAGTCGACCGTGGTCTTGATCTTCTTCGAGGACGCGGCGTTGTACGCGGCGACCAGGTCGGTGACGGTGCCGTTGACCAGGTTGCCGCTGCCCGCGACCGAGCCGGTGCCGTCGCCGCTGAGGAGCTTGGCCACCTTGCCGCCGGACGGCACCGTCCAGTAGTTGGCCTCCGCGACGACCTGGGCCTTGGCGCGGGAGTTGATGCTGTACTGCGGGGCGTAGCCGTCGACGGTCGTCGTGTCGTACCAGTTGTTGTAGATGTGCACCTGGCCGAGGCGGGTCAGCGGCGCCCGCTGCACGATGCCCTTCCACACGTTGTGATGGATCGAGACGTGCAGCTTGCCGGTGGAGTCGGTGTCGCTGCTGCCGATCAGCATCGTCTTGTCGTGGTCGGTGAACCGGTTGCGCTCCACGGTCACCAGGTCCGAGCCCTTGGTGATGTCCAGGGCGCCGTCGTGGATCTGGTACTCGCGGCCGAAGTACTTCGGGTTCGCCTTGTCGAAGTGCGGCGCGTCGGTGAACGTGTTGTGGTCGGCCCAGACGTGGGTGGCGCCGCGCAGGGTGACGGAGTCGTACTCCGAGTTCCAGTTGCCGTCCGAGCCGTCGGTCGGGTCCCATTGCGGGAAGCAGTCCTCGGTGGCGGAGAACGCCAGGTTGCGGACGATGACGTTGTCGACGTTCTGGATCTGCAGCATGCCGCCGGTGATCCCGGCGTTCGTGCCCGGCACGCCCACGACGGTGGTGTTGGCCGGCACCTTGAACTCGATCCGCTTGGCCTGCTTCTGCTGCGCGGCGGCCCGCGCCTTCTCCTGGGTGCCCGAGGGCAGCTTGGAGCGGCCGTAGGTGGCGGGGTCGTACGCCTTGAGGTAGGCGGCGAGCGAGTAGCCGGTGCCGGCGGCGTAGTCGGAGCAGGTCAGCTTCTTGCCGCTGTCGTCGGTGTTGGCGTCGATGGTGCCCTTGATCCTGACGATGCGGGGCGTGGTGTCGGACGCGGAGCCCAGCGCCTTCACGAGCTCGGCGCGGGTGCCGACGGTGAAGGTGTGCGCGGAGTCGGCCTTCGCGCCGCCCGTCGTCCCCGTGCCGGAGGCGGCCCAGCCGTCCTTGGCGGGCAGCGTCTGGTGGTACAGGTCGACGGCGGCCGCGTTCGCGTGCAACACGAACACACCGGCGCCGGTTCCCGCGGCCAGGACGGCGGCGGACACGGCGGTGAGCCGCCGCTTGCGGAGGGACCGGCGGTGAGAGGGAGCTGCCACGGGGTATTCCTTAGGGGGTCTGCTGAACTCGTCGAACTCGCCTTACGACCCCTCAGTGGCCGCCGTCCGTACGGAGGTTGCCGCTCCCACAGATTTTTTCTCCGCCCGGGCCGCCCGGCTGACCGGCCGGGCGGCCGCGAGAGCGG
>NZ_KQ948882.1 GCF_001514215.1 Streptomyces bungoensis | reverse complement strand
GCGGTCTACACCACGAGAGCGGAACCACCGGAGGAATAGTCCGATGGTTCACAGCGTCCTCGCTGTGTTTTTCTTCAAAGGAACCTCGTCCCGATCGTGATGACCGGAGACGGGGTATCAACATATCTGGCGTTGATTTTTGGCACGCTGTTGAGTTCTCAAGGAACGGTCGCTTCCTTTGTACTCACCCTCTCGGGCTTTCCTCCGGGCGCTTCCCTTCGATCTTGCGTTTCCGACTCTATCAGATCTTTTCTCGACCTGATTTCCTCGGTGCTTTCCAGGTTTCCGCTCTCGCGGTTTCCTTTCCGGCGGTTCCGACTTTATCAGAAGTTCTGAGTCGGTTTTCCCGTCCGATCCGGGCACCGGAGTCCAGCGCATGAAGCACTGGGGGTTCCCGCTCGGGCGGAGCCGTAAACGTACTGGAGCGGGGCGCCCCGATGCAAATCGAGGTGCCCCGCTCCCTGTTGGCCTGGTAGAGCGGTCGTGGGACCGTCAGACCTCCACGACCACCGGCAGGATCATCGGCCTGCGGCGATACGTGTCCGAGACCCACTTGCCGAGGGTCCGGCGGATCAGCTGCTGGAGCTGGTGGGGCTCCACGACACCGTCCTGCGCGGAGCGCTCCAGGGCCTCGGTGATCTTCGGGATGACGGCCGCGAAGGCCGAGTCCTCGATGCCGGAACCGCGCGCCTGCATGTGCGGACCGCCGGTGATCTTGCCGGTGGAGGAGTCCACCACCACGAACACCGAGATGATGCCTTCGTCGCCGAGGATCTTGCGGTCCTTCAGGGCCGGCTCGCCGACGTCGCCGACGGACAGGCCGTCGACGTAGACGTAGCCCGCCTGGACCTTGCCGGAGATCTTCGCCTTGCCCTGGACGAGGTCGACGACCACGCCGTCCTCGGCGATCACGATCCGGTCGTGCGGGACACCGGTCAGGGCGCCCAGCTCGGCGTTGGCCCGCAGGTGACGCCATTCGCCGTGGACCGGCATCAGGTTCTTCGGGCGGCAGATGTTGTAGAAGTACAGCAGCTCGCCCGCGGACGCGTGGCCGGAGACGTGCACCTTGGCGTTGCCCTTGTGGACGACGTTGGCGCCCCAGCGGGTCAGGCCGTTGATGACCCGGTACACGGCGTTCTCGTTGCCGGGGATCAGGGACGACGCCAGGATCACCGTGTCGCCGTCGACGATCCGGATCTGGTGGTCGCGGTTCGCCATCCGGGAGAGGGCCGCCATCGGCTCGCCCTGGGAGCCCGTGCAGACCAGGACCACCTCGTGGTCCGGGAGGTCGTCCAGGGTCTTGACGTCCACGACCAGGCCCGGCGGCACCTTCAGGTAGCCGAGGTCCCGCGCGATGCCCATGTTGCGGACCATGGAGCGGCCGACGAAGGCGACCCGGCGGCCGTACTCGTGGGCGGCGTCCAGGATCTGCTGGATGCGGTGGACGTGGCTGGCGAAGCTCGCCACGATGATCCGCTTGCCGGCGGCGGCGAAGACCTGGCGCAGCACGTTGGAGATGTCCCGCTCGTGCGGGGTGAAGCCCGGGACCTCGGCGTTCGTGGAGTCGGAGAGCAGGAGGTCGATGCCCTCCTCGCTCAGCCGGGCGAAGGCGTGCAGGTCGGTGAGACGGCTGTCCAGCGGGAGCTGGTCCATCTTGAAGTCGCCGGTGTGCACGACCATGCCGGCCGGGGTGCGGATGGCGACCGCCAGGGCGTCCGGGATGGAGTGGTTGACCGCGACGAACTCGCAGTCGAAGGGTCCGATGCGCTCGCGGTTCCCCTCGGCCACCTCCAGGGTGTACGGGCGGATGCGGTGCTCCTGGAGCTTGGCCTCGATGAGGGCCAGGGTCAGCTTGGAGCCGATCAGCGGGATGTCCGGCTTCTCGCGGAGCAGGAAGGGGACGCCGCCGATGTGATCCTCGTGGCCGTGGGTGAGGACGATGCCCTCGATGTCGTCCAGCCGGTCACGGATGGACGAGAAGTCCGGCAGGATCAGGTCGATTCCGGGCTGCTCCTCCTCGGGGAAGAGCACCCCGCAGTCGACGATCAGCAGGCGGCCGCCGTACTCGAAGACCGTCATGTTCCGGCCGATCTCGCCGAGACCGCCGAGCGGCGTGACCCGCAGGCCGCCCTCGGGGAGCGGCGGCGGGGAACCGAGTTCAGGATGCGGATGACTCAAAAGACTCTCCTCACCACACACGCCACGTACCGGTGGGCACGTGGCGCGCGTGACGTTCGTGCAGAAGCAGTTGTCGTTGTGGGTGTGGGCACCGGTGGCCCCTGTATGCGGTTGTGGATTCAGTTGTGAAGTCCGGGTGGTGCCAAGTCTGTTGTCAGAGCTCTACCCCGCCGGCGGCAAGATCGATCTTGAGCTGGGCGATCTCCTCGGGCGAGCACTCGACCATGGGGGCGCGCAGCGGCCCGGCGGGCAGTCCGCGCAGGGCGAGCGCGGCCTTGGCGGTCATGACGCCCTGGGTGCGGAACATACCCGTGTACACCGGCAGCAGCTTCTGGTGGATCTCGGTGGCCTTGACGACGTCGCCCGCGGCGTACGCGTCGATGAGCGCGCGCAGGTCGGGGGTGACGAGGTGGCCGACGACCGAGACGAAGCCGACCGCGCCCACGGAGAGCAGGGGCAGGTTCAGCATGTCGTCGCCGGAGTACCAGGCGAGACCGGACTGCGCGATGGCCCAGCTCGCGCGGCCGAGGTCGCCCTTGGCGTCCTTGTTGGCGACGATCCGCGGGTGCTCGGCGAGCCGGACGAGCGTCTCGGTGTTGATCGGGACGCCGCTGCGGCCGGGGATGTCGTAGAGCATGACCGGCAGCCCGGTGGCGTCCGCGACGGCCGTGAAGTGCCGGTACAGGCCCTCCTGAGGGGGCTTGTTGTAGTACGGCGTGACCACCAGCAGGCCGTGCGCGCCGGCGCGCTCCGCCTCACGCGCGAGTTCGATGCTGTGGCGGGTGTCGTTGGTGCCGACTCCGGCCACCACGTGGGCGCGGTCGCCGACCGCCTCCAGTACGGCTCGTACCAGGTCCGATTTCTCCGCGTCGCTGGTCGTGGGCGACTCGCCGGTGGTGCCGTTGACGATCAGGCCGTCGTTGCCTGCGTCCACCAGGTGGGCGGCGAGCCGCTGCGCGCCGTCGAGGTCGAGTGCGCCGTCCGCCGTGAAGGGCGTGACCATGGCGGTGAGGACCCGCCCGAAGGGGGTCTGCGGAGTCGAGGTCGGAGCCATGGGTAACACGCTACTCGGTGCGCCCTGGGTGGTCTGCCCACGGGGGCGGGGAAAGTCAGGACAAAGGGGGGACCCGGCACTGCCTGCTCGGGGGTTCAAGCAGTGCCGGGTCCGTTTGATCAGGCTAGATGAACTTCTCTAAATGCTGCAATACGGACACTTCACCAGGCTGATGCGTACATCCGTTCCGCGTCAGGGGGCGACCCGGCCGTTCGCGTTGAAGGCCGCGTACGTCAGCGGCATGAGCTTCGCCCACTCCGCCTCCATCCTCTCGCCGACCATCTCGATCTCCCGCTGCGGGAAGGACGGCACCTTGGCCAGCTCGTGCTGGGTGCGCAGGCCGAGGAAGTGCATCAGGGAGCGGGCGTTGCAGGTGGCGTACATCGAGGAGAACAGGCCGACGGGCAGGACCGAACGGGCGACCTCGCGGGCGACCCCCTCGGCCAGCAGCTTCTGGTACGCCGCGTACGCCTGCTCGTAGGACTCCTCAAGGGTGCCGCGCACGGCCTCGTGCTGGGCCGGGGTGCCCTCGACGAAGACGTACTTGCCCGGGCGGCCCTGCTGCACGAGCTTGCGGGAGGCGCCGGGGACGTAGAAGACGGGCTCCAGCTCCCGGTAGCGGCCCGACTCCTCGTTGTACGACCAGCCGACCCGGTGCCGCATGAACTCGCGGAAGACGAAGATCGGGGCGCTGATGAAGAACGTCATCGAGTTGTGCTCGAACGGGCTGCCGTGCCGGTCCCGCATCAGGTAGTTGATCAGGCCCTTGGAGCGCTCGGGGTCCTTCTTCAGCTCGTCCAGCGACTGCTCGCCGGCCGTGGAGACGCGGGCGGCGAAGAGGACGTCGGCGTCCGAGGCGCTGGATTTCACCAGCTCGACGGTGACATCGCTGCGGAACGTGAGCGACTCGGGGGTGGTCACGGGGGTCCTTCCCATCACTGCTTGCGGTTCGCGCCCACTGTACGGGGCACCCCTGACAGTCCCGGACAGTGACCTTGCCGCACGATTTTTTCTGACATGGGCACCTTTTGCGCCACTCGAGCGTCTGTATCGGCGAGGCCTGCTCGTTCGACCCGAATGGAGACGTACCCGCGATGTTCGGTCGGCTCAAGTCCGTGCCCTCCGTCCTCCCGGCCGAGGCCGACAGGTTCCCCAGCAATGTCGCTCCCCCGCCCCGGCCGCGGGCGTCCCTGGCCGAGGTGGCCGGGCGCTGGCTGCTGGGCCTGACCCTCGTCGCCGGGCTGGTGGGGTCACTGATCCTCGGCATGCCGGCGCTGTCCACGCCGTCCGGTACGCCGGCCCAGCAGTCCCAGGCCTCGCAGGCGCACCTCCCGGGGCACGCGCAGGGGGCCCGGGGGCACGCGCAGGGCCGCTGACCCTTCCGGACTCCCACGGGTGGTGGGCTCGAACACGGCCGGATAGCCTCACCGGGCACAGCCCGCGCAAGGATTGAGTGAGGACCAGCCGTGCCCCTGCCCTTCCTGACGGCCGACCGCAGCGCCGGGACGGCATCCGAGAGCCCTCTTCCGTACGACGACCGGGACCGCTGGCGGCGTCCCTACCGGCCCGGGCCGTGGCGGGTGGGCGGTGCCGCCCTCGCGCTGCTGCTGGCCTCGTTCGTGCTGTTCGGTACGGTCCTCATCGCCCTGACCGGCTCGCCGGACTCCGCCGTCGTGGTGCTCGCCGTGGCCCTGGCGGTCATCGCGGGGGCGCTGCGGATGCTGCGCATGGGCGTGTGGGTGAGCGCGCGCGGGCTGCGCCAGGTGGGCTTCCTGCTGACGCGCACGGTGCCCTGGCAGCGGGTGGCCGAGGTGCGCACCGCGCAGCAGCCGGTCCGCTGGCTGGGGTGGCCGCGCACGGTGCAGGGGCAGGCGCTGCGGCTGGTGCGCACGGACCGGGCTCCGGCGGACACCCCGCCGCTGCTGACCACGCACGGCCTGGACTTCCTGAACCGTCCCATGGCCTTCGACCGGGCGGCGGACACGGTGGAGGCCTGGGCGGCGGAGTACCGGCGCGGCTGACCGCCGCCGTACGCCGAAGGGGCCGGTCCGCGGGAGTGCGGGCCGGCCCCTTCGGCGTACGGCTCGGTCCGGACGGTACGGCCCGGTCCGGCCGGCTCAGGTCCGGACGGGCCTGCCGTCGTGCAGGGCGATGGCGCGCTGCATGGCCTTGCGGGCGCGCGGGGTGTCGCGGGCGTCGTGGTAGGCGACGGCCAGCCGGAACCAGCTGCGCCAGTCGTCCGGCGCGGCCTCCGTCTCGGCTCGCCGCCTGGCGAACACCTCGTCGGCCGAGTCGCGGTCGACGCGGCCGCTGGGCAGCCGCTTCAGCTCGTCGACGGGCAGGCCGCCCTCGGCGTCGAGTTCGGCGGCGAGCTGGTTGGCGCGGCGGACGAACTGGGTGTTCTTCCACAGGAACCACAGGCCGATGACCGGCAGGATCAGCACCGCCACGCCGAAGGTGACGGTGAGGAGGGTGCCGGCCTGGATGAGCATGACGCCGCGGCTGCCGACCAGGACGAAGTAGAAGACGAGGACGGCGGCCGTGACGAGGTAGGAGATCTTCGCGCGCATCGGGAGGGGTGTCTCAGCTCAGGTCCAGGAAGTGCTCCAGGCCGAAGGTGAGGCCCGGAGTCGACACCACGCGGCGGGCGCCGAGCAGGATGCCCGGCATGAAGCTGCTGTGGTGCAGGGAGTCGTGGCGGATGGTGAGGGTCTCGCCCTCGGCGCCGAGCAGCACCTCCTGGTGGGCCAGCAGGCCGCGCAGCCGGACGGCGTGCACGGGGACGCCGTCGACGTTCGCGCCGCGGGCTCCCCCCAGGGCCGTGACGGTGGCGTCCGGCGCCGGGGCCGTACCGGCGGCGCGGCGGGCCTCGGCGATGAGCTGGGCGGTGCGGGTGGCCGTGCCGCTGGGGGCGTCCACCTTGTTCGGGTGGTGCAGCTCGACGACCTCGACCGACTCGAAGTACGGGGCGGCGATCTGCGCGAACTTCATGGTCAGCACGGCGCCGATGGAGAAGTTCGGCGCGATGAGCACACCGGTCTGCGGGGACTGGGCGAGCCAGCCCTTCAGCTGCGCGAGGCGGTCGTCGGTCCAGCCGGTCGTGCCGACGACGGCGTGGATGCCGTGGCGCACGCAGAAGTCGAGGTTGCCCATGACGGAGGCCGGGGTGGTCAGCTCGACGGCGACCTCGGCCCCGGTCTCCGCCAGCGTCTCCAGCTTGTCGCCCCGGCCGAGGGCGGCCACCAGCTCCATGTCCTCGGCGGCCTCGACCGCCCGTACCGCCTCGGACCCGATGCGGCCCCCGGCACCGAGGACCGCCACGCGCAGCTTGCTCATCTCTTGCTTCCTTACGGGAGGGGATCAGGCGACGGCGTCGTGCAGCCGCGCGGCCTGCTTGTCCTTCAGCGGGCCGATGACCGACAGCGACGGGCGCTGTCCCAGGATGTCGCGGGCGACCGACCGGACCTCGTCCGGGGTGACCGCCGCTATCCGGGCCAGCATGTCGTCGACGGACATCTGCTCGCCCCAGCACAGCTCGCTCTTGCCGATACGGTTCATCAGCGCGCCGGTGTCCTCCAGGCCCAGGACGGTGGAGCCCTGGAGCTGGCCGATGGCGCGGCCGATCTCGTCGTCGGACAGGCCGTCGGCGGCGACCTGGTCGAGTTCGTCCCGGCAGATCCTGAGCACGTCGTGCACCTGGCTCGGCCGGCAGCCGGCGTACACCCCGAACAGGCCGCAGTCGGCGAAGCCGGAGGTGTACGAGTAGACGCTGTAGGCGAGGCCGCGCTTCTCCCGGACCTCCTGGAAGAGGCGGGAGGACATGCCGCCGCCGAGGGCGGTGTTGAGGACGCCCATGGCCCAGCGGCGGTCGTCCGTGCGGGCGAGGCCCGGCAGGCCGAGGACGACGTGCGCCTGCTCGGTCTTGCGGGCCAGCAGCTCGACCTTCCCGGCCGTGCGGATCGCCCGGCTGCCCTCGCGGGGCCCGATGGGCGCGGTGCCGGCGCCGTCGAGGGCGCCCGCCTTCTCGAAGGCGGCGCGGACCTGCCGTACGACCTTGTTGTGGTCGATGTTGCCGGCGCAGGCGACCACGAGGTGGGTCGGGTCGTAGTGCTTCCTGTAGAAGCGGCGGATGCGGTCGGCGGTGAGGGCGTTGACCGTGTCGACCGTGCCGAGGACCGGGCGGCCGAGGGCGGTGTCGCCGAACATGGTGTGCGCGAACAGGTCGTGCACGCAGTCGCCCGGGTCGTCCTCGGTCATCGCGATCTCCTCGAGGATCGCGCCCCGCTCGACGTCGACGTCCTCCTCGAGGATCAGGGAGCCGGTCAGCATGTCGCAGACCACGTCGATGGCGAGCGGCAGGTCGGTGTCGAGCACGCGCGCGTAGTAGCACGTGTACTCCTTCGCCGTGAACGCGTTCATCTCGCCGCCCACCGCGTCGATGGCGGCGGAGATGTCCAGGGCGCTCCGCTGCCGCGTGCCCTTGAAGAGCAGGTGCTCCAGGTAGTGCGTGGCGCCGTTCAGGGCCCGGGTCTCGTCGCGCGAGCCGACGTGGGCCCAGATGCCGAAGGTCGCCGAGCGCACCGAGGGCAGGGTCTCGGTGACGACGCGCAGGCCTCCCGGGAGGGTGGTCTTACGGACCGTGCCGATGCCGTTCTGGCCCTTGATGAGGGTTTGGGTACGGGCGACGGCCCGCGCCTCCGAAGAGGTGCGGGCCGTCGCCTCGGAGCCACGGGACGTCACTGCTCGGCGTCGTCCTTCGTCTCGTCGGTGGAGCCTTCCTCGCCCTCGATCACCGGGATGAGGGAGAGCTTGCCGCGGGAGTCGATCTCGGCGATCTCGACCTGGACCTTGTGGCCCACGCCGAGCACGTCCTCGACGTTCTCCACGCGCTTGCCGCCGGCGAGCTTGCGGATCTGCGAGATGTGCAGCAGACCGTCCTTGCCGGGCAGCAGGGAGACGAACGCGCCGAAGGTGGTCGTCTTCACGACCGTACCCAGGTAGCGCTCGCCGACCTCGGGCATCGTCGGGTTGGCGATGCCGTTGATCGTGGCGCGGGCGGCCTCGGCGGAGGGGCCGTCGGCGGCACCGATGTAGATCGTGCCGTCGTCCTCGATGGTGATCTCGGCGCCGGTGTCCTCCTGGATCTGGTTGATCATCTTGCCCTTGGGGCCGATGACCTCACCGATCTTGTCGACCGGGATCTTGACGGTGATGATCCGCGGGGCGTTCGGGGACATCTCGTCGGGCCGGTCGATGGCCTCCATCATCACGTCGAGGATGTGGAGACGCGCGTCGCGGGCCTGCTTGAGGGCCGCGGCCAGGACGGAGGCCGGGATGCCGTCCAGCTTGGTGTCGAGCTGGAGGGCGGTCACGAACTCCTTGGTGCCGGCGACCTTGAAGTCCATGTCGCCGAAGGCGTCCTCCGCACCGAGGATGTCGGTGAGGGTGACGTAGTGCGTCTCACCGTCGATCTCCTGGGAGATCAGGCCCATGGCGATACCGGCGACCGGGGCCTTGAGCGGCACACCGGCGTTCAGCAGCGACATGGTGGAGGCGCAGACCGAGCCCATGGACGTCGAGCCGTTGGAGCCGAGGGCCTCGGACACCTGGCGGATCGCGTAGGGGAACTCCTCGCGCGCGGGCAGCACCGGCACGAGCGCGCGCTCGGCGAGGGCGCCGTGGCCGATCTCGCGGCGCTTGGGGGAGCCGACGCGGCCGGTCTCGCCGGTGGAGTACGGCGGGAAGTTGTAGTTGTGCATGTAGCGCTTGCGGGTCACCGGGGAGAGGGTGTCCAGCTGCTGCTCCATGCGGAGCATGTTGAGGGTGGTGACGCCCAGGATCTGGGTCTCGCCACGCTCGAACAGCGCGGAGCCGTGCACCCGCGGGATGGCCTCGACCTCGGCGGCCAGGGTGCGGATGTCGGTGACACCGCGGCCGTCGATGCGCTTCTTCTCCTTGATGACGCGCTCGCGGACCAGGGTCTTGGTCAGCGAGCGGTACGCGGCGGAGATCTCCTTCTCGCGGCCCTCGAACTCCGGCAGGAGCTTCTCGGCGGCGAGCGCCTTCACGCGGTCCAGCTCGGCCTCGCGCTCCTGCTTGCCGGCGATGGTGAGCGCCTGCGCGAGCTCGGGCCGCACGGCGGCGGCCAGGGCCTCGAGGACGTCGTCCTGGTGGTCCAGGAAGATCGGGAACTCGCCGGTGGGCTTGGCGGCCTTCGCGGCGAGGTCGGCCTGGGCGCGGCACAGGACCTTGATGAAGGGCTTGGCGGCCTCCAGGCCGGCGGCGACGATCTCCTCGGTCGGCGCCTCGGCGCCGCCCTCGACGAGCTTGATCGTCTTCTCGGTGGCCTCGGCCTCGACCATCATGATCGCGACGTCGCCGTCCTCCAGGACGCGGCCGGCGACCACCATGTCGAAGACGGCGTCCTCGAGCTCGGTGTGCGTCGGGAACGCGACCCACTGACCGCGGATCAGGGCGACGCGGACGCCGCCGATCGGGCCGGAGAAGGGCAGGCCGGCCAGCTGCGTGGACGCGGACGCGGCGTTGATCGCCACGACGTCGTACAGGTGGTCGGGGTTGAGCGCCATGACGGTGCAGACGACCTGGATCTCGTTGCGCAGGCCCTTCTTGAAGGACGGGCGCAGCGGACGGTCGATGAGGCGGCAGGTGAGGATCGCGTCCTCGCTCGGCCGGCCCTCACGGCGGAAGAAGCTGCCGGGGATCTTGCCGGCGGCGTACATCCGCTCCTCGACGTCCACCGTCAGCGGGAAGAAGTCGAGCTGGTCCTTGGGGTTCTTGGAGGCGGTGGTGGCCGACAGCACCATGGTGTCGTCGTCCAGGTACGCCACGGCGGAGCCGGCGGCCTGCTTGGCCAGGCGGCCCGTCTCGAAACGGATGGTGCGGGTGCCGAAGGCGCCGTTGTCGATAACGGCCTCGGCGTAGTGGGTCTCGTTCTCCACTAGCGTTTTCTCCTCGTCCTCGTCCCTCGGCTGCCCGTGTGGCAGGGGGACGGTGGCGGAGAAGCGCGCCGTCTGGTGCGGGCCGGTCTTCGATCGAAGCACCCGGGGCTCGCTTCCCCCCGGGGGCCACTACCGAGGACCGGCGGCGGCGAGGTGCGCTTCTCCTCGTTCTGTGTCGTGCTGTGTCGTGCGTACTGCGTTGTGCTACCACACTACAAAGCGTGTGTGACACTCCGCACGTTTCCGTACGTACGGCAAAGGGAGCGGTCCCCGAGTCCTACCGGGAACCGCTCCCCTCACGGCGTCTTACTTGGCACCGCCGGCCGCACCGCGGCGGATGCCGAGGCGGTCGACCAGCGCACGGAAACGCTGGATGTCCTTCTTCGCCAGGTACTGCAGCAGCCGGCGGCGCTGGCCGACCAGGATCAGCAGACCACGGCGGGAGTGGTGGTCGTGCTTGTGGGTCTTGAGGTGCTCCGTCAGGTCGGAGATCCGACGGGAGAGCAGAGCGACCTGGACCTCGGGGGAGCCGGTGTCACCCTCCTTGGTACCGAACTCGCCGATGATCTGCTTCTTCGTAGCGGCGTCGAGCGACACGCGTACTCCTCATAGTCTGTGATTGCCGCCGAGTGCCCCCGGTCTGCGTCTCGGGAGAGCTTCCTTTACTCGGAAGGCGGGATCCGCTGGGCGCGGCCTCCAGGGCGCGCAGTGCTACCTGCGGGGGCTCCGGGGGTGCGTACACAAACGGCCGTCACTCAGAGTACCAGGGTCGCCGGACGCCCCTCACCAGGCCTCGTCGTTTGCCGTTGCGGCCCTGTGACGGCGGCATCGCGCTTCGTCACCGCCCCGTGTGGGCAAACCGCTGACCAGCGACAACCCCGGCCAGTAGGGTGACTGCGCAGATCGCCGGCCGACAGGGAAGGACCACAGCCGCGATGACCGAGGCCGATGACAGGGAACTCAGGGCGCGCAAGGAGCGGGAGCGGGACGAGCTGTACGCGCTCGACATCTCGGGCGTGGAGTGGCACTGCGCGCCGGGCACGGAGGAGCACGAGGAGCGGGTCGAGATCGCCTACCTACCGGGCGGGGCGGTGGCGATGCGCTCCTCCCTCGACCCGGACACCGTGCTGCGCTACACGGAGGCGGAGTGGCGGGCCTTCGTCCTGGGCGCCCGGGACGGGGAGTTCGACCTGACGCCGATGCCGCACAACGGGGGGTCGGCGGCGGAGTGACGGGGAGTGGGAGCGGGCTGCCTCCGTGCGGCTCCCCCGGCTCCCACCCCTCCCCCTCGCGGAGTGCTCCGGCTCCCGCCGGACGGCCCCGGCTACTTGCTGGTCATCGCTCGGGCCGTCGCGTACACGTCGAAGACGGCCAGGGTCAGGGGGATCAGCGTCAGCAGGACGAAGCCCTCGGAGATCTCCAGGAAGCGGCCCCAGAACGGGGTCAGGCCCCCGCGCGACAGGATCAGGCCCAGGGTCGTGACCAGGGCGGTGGCCGCGGCGATGACCGCGATCAGCCAGACGGTGCGGATGTCCAGGTCGGTGCGGTCGCCGGCCAGCGCCGCGCGCATCACCGACTGCGGCGGGTTGAGCGCGAGGCCGAGACCCAGCAGGACCAGCGCGCCGAGGCCCGCCGCCAGGACGGAGGCCACCTGGGCGGTGTAGCGGAACAGGCCGGCCCGCATCAGCATGCCCACGCCGGTGGCGAGGGCGAGCAGCTGGGCCCAGACGTCGTCGGAGAACCCGAGCACGGCCGCGGCGCCGACCGCCAGGAGCGCGCAGCCGCCGACGAGGCCGACGAGGAGTTCGTGCCCGCGCCGGGCCTGGGCCTCGATGCGCTCGATGTCCACGGGCTCCGGCGCGGCCTCGGTGCCGTAGGCGGAACGCGGCGCGTTGCTCGGGGACTCGAAGCCGATCGGCAGCCGGGCGAACCGCATCGACATGCCCGGCAGGAAGGCGAGCCCGCCGACGGCGATCGGGGCGCACAGGCCGGCCATCTCGGTGGGGGTCCAGTGCACCAGGGTCGCGACGAAGACGACGACCAGGGCGACGGCCGAGGCGAACACGAAGGCGACGAACGGGCCGTCACCGTGCGGGGAGCACAGGGCGAGGACCAGTGCCGCGACGAGGACGGCCGCGCAGGCCAGCAGGAACTGCAGCCTGCCGATGCCCTCGCCGGCGGTCAGCGGCAGCAGCCCGCTGCCCGCGACGCCCACGCCGGGCAGGGCGCCGAGACCGAGGGCGACGGCCGAGGCGCGGTCGTCGTAGACGCGGGCCCGGATCGCGGACAGGACGACCAGCAGGATGCCGGTGACGGCGGCGAGGACGCCGGCCAGGCCGTGCATGTCGTGGCGCGGATCGGCGGTCCAGGCGACGAAGGCGAGGAGAGCCGGCAGCACTCCGCCGCCGACGAGGCCCGCGGCCCGGGTGAGGTCGCCGCTCCACAGCGTGTGCTGCCTGGTGACGGCGGTCGCGACGGCCTCGGCGACGTCGTCGAAGACGGCCGGTGGCAGGGACTCCGCGAAGGGCCGCAGGGTGAGCAGTTCGCCGTCGAGGATGTGCTGGGCGGCGAACGAGCGGGAACTGTCCAGCACGGTGCCGTCGGTGCGGACGAGGTGGTAGCCGACCGGGGCGCCCGACTCGGGGCTCTGCTGGGACAGCCGGAGGATCTCCGGGTAGAGGTCGGCGACCGGGACGTCGTCGGGCAGTGCCACGTCGATGCGACTGTCCGGCGCGACGATGGTGACCCGGCAGAAGCCGAGTCCGGTGCCGGACCCGGAAGGGGCTCCCGTTCCGGATCCGCCGGTGGCGGCGGCCGTCATGCTCACCTGCTGCTCCCCCTCAGTGGTGGTGGTGCGTCTACTTCGTGAAGGTCTCGTGCCGGTGCACTTCCTGCCCCGTCGGCACGGGTGCCGCGCCCCGGGCTCCCGGGGTCCTCCCCTCTCGAAATCGAGGGGTTCGGCCCGGTAGGTCCGGCCTGCTCGGCGTGTGCTCACGCGAACATCCGGCACCCTACCGCTCACCCGCGTCCGGCGAACTCAGTAGGATCGCGCGGCGGCCTGCGCTCGCCGGACACGGGGCGGTGGGCGGAACGCCTGGGTCGGGCAAGGGAATTGGTGAGCTGTGAGCCAGATTGTCGTCAAGCGCCCCCCGCGGGCGCTTCCGTCCGAAGTGCCCACGGAGGAGGTCGCTGTCCAGCCGCCGCCCGAGCTGCCCCGGGGGCACCAGGACAGCGTGCTCATGCAGTTGCTGCCCACGCTGGGCATGGGCGGCTCGGTGGTCTTCTTCTTCACGAACGGTCAGCCGTTCATGAAGATCATGGGCATGATCATGATCGCCTCGACGGTGGCGATGTCCATCGCGATGGTGGTCCGGTTCCGTCGCGGCTCCCAGGGCCAGCTGGCCGACATGCGGCGCGACTACCTCAGCTACCTCTCGCAGACCCGCAAGTCCGCCGTGGCGACGGCGCGGGCGCAGCGCGACGCGCAGTACTACCTGCACCCCTCGCCCGAACAGCTGTGGGCGCTGGTCGCCGAGGGCAGCCGGGTGTGGGAACGGCGCCCCGGCGACGAGGACTTCGCCCACGTCCGCGTCGGCCTCGGCCCGCAGCCGCTGGCCACCCCCCTGGTCCCGCCGGAGACGGGCCCCGTCGAGCAGCTGGAGCCGCTGACCGCGGGCGCGATGCAGCGCTTCCTCGCCACCCACAACACGATCGGCGACCTGCCGATGGCGGTCTCGCTGCGCGCCTTCTACCACGTCACGGTCAGCGGTGAGCCGCAGGCGGTACGGGCCTCGGCGCGGGCGCTGGTCGGTTCGCTCGCCTCGCTGCACTCCCCCGAGGACCTGGTCGTCGCGGTGGCCGCGGGACGGAAGGCGCTGGCGCACTGGGACTGGGCGAAGTGGCTGCCGCACGTGCAGGCGCCCGGCGCCCTGGACGGCGCGGGCACCCGCCGGCTGATCGGCACCGATCCCCGTGAGCTCGAGGACCTGCTGGCCGCCCGGCTGTCCGGCCGGCCGCGCTTCCACCCCGGCGCGGCGCCGCTGCTGGACGAGCCGCACATCGTGCTCGTCCTGGACGACCTGTCGCTGCTGCCCGACTCCGTGCTCGCCAACCCGGAGGGCCTGCAGGGCGTCACCGTGCTCGAGGTGGTGCCGGGCGAGCTGACCGGAGCGGGCGGCGACCTGTCCGTCGTCGTCCAGCCGGGCGCCCTGCGGCTGGAGTCCGGGCACGGCGAGGTCTACGAGGGCACCCCGGACGCCCTGTCCTACGAGTCGGCCGAGGCGCTCGCCCGGCAACTGGCGCCGCTGCGCATGGCGTCGGGCGGCGACGACGACGAACCGCTGCTCGCCAACCTGGAGTTCACCGACCTGCTCGGGCTCGGAGACGCGGCGTCCGTCGACACCAAGCGGACCTGGCGGCCGCGCGCCCTGGCGGAGCGGCTGCGGGTGCCGATCGGCCTGGGCGAGGACGGCCGTCCCGTGATGCTGGACCTCAAGGAGGCCGCCCAGGAGGGCATGGGCCCGCACGGCCTGTGCGTCGGCGCGACCGGTTCCGGCAAGTCGGAGCTGCTGCGCACCCTCGTGCTGGGCCTCGCCGTCACGCACTCCTCCGAGACCCTGAACTTCGTCCTCGCGGACTTCAAGGGCGGCGCGACCTTCGCCGGCATGGCGCAGATGCCGCACGTGGCGGCCGTCATCACCAACCTGGCCGACGACCTCACCCTGGTCGACCGCATGGGCGACTCGATCCGCGGTGAGCTCAACCGCCGCCAGGAGATGCTGCGCGACGCGGGCAACTACGCCAACATCCACGACTACGAGAAGGCGCGCGCGGCCGGCGCCCCCCTGCAGCCGATCCCCTCGCTGGTCCTGGTGATCGACGAGTTCAGCGAACTGCTCACCGCGAAGCCGGACTTCATCGAGATGTTCGTGCAGATCGGCCGCATCGGCCGTTCGCTGGGCGTGCACCTGCTGCTGGCCTCGCAGCGCCTGGAGGAGGGCCGGCTGCGCGGCCTGGAGACGTACCTCTCGTACCGGATCGGTCTGCGGACCTTCTCCGCGGCCGAGTCACGCGCGGCGCTGGGCGTCCCCGACGCGTACGAGCTGCCCAACGTGCCCGGCTCGGGCTTCCTGAAGTTCGGCACGGACGAAATGGTCCGGTTCAAGGCGGCGTACGTCTCCGGCGTCTACCGCTCGGGCTCCCAGCGGGCGGCGCTCGCGGGCGGGCCGCTGCCGGTGGACCGGCGGCCCGTGCTGTTCACGGCGGCGGAGGTGCCGGTGCACTTCACCGCCGTGCCCCAGCAGCGCCAGGAGCCCGCGCAGCGGGTGGACGACGCGCTGGCCGACACCGTCCTGGACGTGATCGTGCGCCGGCTCGAGGCGCAGGGCCCGGCGGCCCACCAGGTGTGGCTGCCGCCGCTGGAGAGCCCGCCGTCCCTCGACGCGCTGCTGCCGGGCCTCGCGGCGGTGCAGGGCCGCGGCCTGACCCAGCCCGGCTACGAGGGTGCCGGCCGGCTGGTCGTGCCGGTCGGCCTGGTCGACAAGCCGTACGAGCAGCGCCGTGACCGCCTGCTGCTCGACTTCTCGGGCGCGGCCGGCCACATGCAGGTCATCGGCGGCCCGCAGTCCGGCAAGTCCACCTTCCTGCGGTCCCTGATCTGCGCCTTCGCGCTCACGCACACACCGCACGAGGTGCAGTTCTACGGCCTGGACTTCGGTGGCGGCGGCATGGCCGCGGTGGACGGGCTGCCGCACGTGGGCGGCATCGCCTCGCGCCTGGACCCGGAGCGGGTGCGCCGCACGGTCTCCGAGGTGTACGGCGTGATGACGCGGCGCGAGGAGTACTTCCGCTCGGCGGGCATCGCGTCCATCGCCGACTTCCGGGCCCGCCGGGCGCGCGGCGACATCTCCGTCACCGACCAGCCCTGGGGTGACGTCTTCCTCGTCATCGACGGCTGGGGCAACTTCAAGACGGACTACGAGGGTCTGGAGCCGGCCGTCCTGGACATCGCCGCGCGCGGCCTCGGCTACGGCATCCACGTGGTCATCACGGCGTCGCGCTCGATGGAGGTCCGCGCCAACCTCAAGGACCACCTGATGAACCGCCTGGAGCTGCGGCTCGGTGACGTGATGGACTCCGAGATCGACCGCAAGGTGGCGGCGAACGTCCCCGCCGGCGTCCCCGGCCGCGGTCTCTCCCCGCAGAAGCTGCACTTCATGGCGGCCGTGCCCCGGATCGACGGCCTGACCTCCGACACCGAGCTCGCCGAGGCCACGGCCGCGCTGACCACCGAGGTCGGCCGGCACTGGCAGGCACCGGGGGCACCGAAGGTGCGGCTGCTGCCGCGCCGGCTGGAGGCGGTGCAACTGCCGCCGGGCGACCGGTTCCCGAAGCGGGGCATCGCCTTCGCGCTGGACGAGGAGAACCTCGAGCCGGTGTTCCTGGACTTCGAACAGGACCCGTTCTTCCTGGTCTTCGGCGAGAGCGAGTCCGGCAAGTCCAACCTGCTGCGACTGCTGATCAAACAGCTCACGCTGCGCTACACCGGCGACGAGGCCAAGTTCTTCGTGGTCGACAACCGCCGTTCCCTGCTGGACGTCACGCCGGCCACCCACCTGGCGGAGTACATCCCGATGTCCAGCCAGATGGACCACCACATGGTGGCGCTGGCCGACCTCATGCAGCGCCGCACCCCGACGGCCGACGTCACCGCCCAGCAGCTGCGGGACCGGAGCTGGTGGCGGGGCCCGCAGGTCTTCGTGGTCATCGACGACTACGACCTCGTCTCCACCTCCAGCGGCAACCCGCTCAGCGGCATCACGGAACTGCTGCCCTTCGCCCGCGACGTCGGCGTCCGCTTCGTCATCGCCCGCTCCTCCGCGGGCGCGGGCCGCGCCTCCTACGAGCCCTTCATGCAGCGCATGAAGGAACTCGGCGCCCAGGGCCTGATCCTCGCCGGCGACCCGGCCGAGGGCGACGTCCTCAACGGCGTCCGGCCCCGTCCGATGCCCGCGGGGCGGGGCGTCTTCGTGTCCCGGAAGCGGGGGAAGCCGTTGGTTCAGACGGGGTTGGTGGACGTGGAGTACTGAGGCCCGCCGGCGGACCGTGCCCGGCTCCGGACAGGGGGCGGGCATACGGTTCGCGAGGCCGCGAAATGGCGGCCGGCGGGACGGGGCGAAGAGTTAAGACGACGCACCCTGGGAGCTGTCGTGCCCTGCTGTCGTCCGCTCGTCGGCAGACGGTGTGAAAGCGGCGGCGCAGCTCGGCAACACTTGCGGGCAAGGCAAGGGGTGGGCACCTCCCGTGCGTGCCCACCCCGGTGCTACGTCCTGCCGGGTCAGCCCGGCAGGTGAGCCTTACATGTAGTAGCTGGCGGCCTTCCGGTCGCCGCCCTGGTAGTCACCGCCGGCCGCGTGCACGACCTTGCCGATGGCCATCAGGGCCTCGTGGATGCCCTGGGCCTCACGGTCCCAGGCCGCCTGCTGCTCGGCGTACGCGGTGTGGGCCTCGCCCTCCCACATGCTGGCGACGCCGGCGACCTTGTGCTTGATGGCCTCGAGGCTGTCCTCGAGCCGCTTGGCGTGGTCGGCGAGCTTGGTGGCGGTGTCGTCGAGACCGGAGTAAGTGACCTCGAGCTCGCCGTTGTTGTTGACGCCCATGATTGCTCCGTTGTTCAGAAGTTGTGGCTGGCCTGGTGGGGATCAGAGGCTGGAGAGCGCCGAGTGGGATCCGCCGAAGTCCACGTCGATGCTCTGGACCTGGGCGCGGACCTCGTCCTCCGTGCCGTCCTTGATCTTCCGGGTGTTGGTCATGGCCTCGATGAACTTGGCCAGGATGTTGCCGATGCGGACCATGCGCTCGTTGATCTCGGTCTGCTTGGCGTTGAACGCGCCGGCGCCGATGCCCTTCCAGTGGCCCTCGAGGCTGTCGATGATGGCCTGCAGTTCCTTCAGCTGGCCCTTGATGCCCTCGAAACGGTGCAGAAGCTCCTTTTCGAGGACGATGATGTCCTTGTCACTTACCTTCTGGCGCTGCGCCATTTCCTTGCCTTTCGTTGTGAACTGACCTTGCCGGGCGCTGAGTCGGGCGTCAGCACTGCTGGCAAGCGGACACCTGATCGTTCGGTGAGCGATCAGGTTTGCGGGGGAAGCGGTCAGGTGTTTCGACGTGCACGCAGCACGGCGATGCCGGCGCCTCCGAGGACGAGTACGGCTGCTGCGGCACCGATGATCACCCAGGTTCGGGTGTTGCTGTCCGAGCCGGCGTCTTTCGCGGCGGCGGAGGTGGGACCGGAAGAGCCGCCGTCCTTCGCCTGCTTGCCGGAAGAAGCCGTGGCCGAGGGTGCGGGGGTGGCCGCGGTGCCGTCGGAGTTCTCGGCGGCAAGCGGGTCGACGTCGGCCGGACCCGGGTCGATGTCCTTGTTGATCAGTACCCGCCGAGGTCGGATGCCGCCGTAGCCGAGGTACGTGCTGGGCTTGTTCTTCGGCCAGGAGCGGCCGGCGGTGTCGATCAGGGTGCGCAAAACCTGGTTGCCCGTCCAGGTGGGGTGAGCGGACCAGACCAGGGCGGCGGAGGCGGAGGCGATGGCGGAGGAGGGGCTGGTGCCCCCGGTGTCGCAGTACGCGGTGAACCTGCTGTCACACCAGGAGGGGATGTCCAGGCCAGGGGCTGCGACGTCCACGTAATCACCGTGGGTGGAGAACTTGGCCACCGTGCCGCTCTTGTCGAGCGCGGCGACACCGATCGCGTAGGGGTAGATAGCCGGGTAAGAGGGCGTGTTTCCGTCATCTCCGTCGTTGCCGATGGAGACGAACATCAACTTTCCCTTGGATGCCGCGTACTTCATGGCAGCCTTGACACCGTCGTCGGGGGCGACACTACCGAAGGACATGTTGATGACCTTGGCATCGCTGTCGGCGGCCGCTCGGATCACCGCGGCTTCGTCGGGTGTTTCCCTCTCCTCCGCACCCTTCAGTCCCTTGAGTGCGATACGAAAAGGAATGACCTTCGCCCCCGGAGCAAGACCCCTGATACCACCGCCGGCACCTGTACCGGCGATGATCTCAGCCATGGAGGTGCCGTGCCCCGTGTAGTCCTGGGTGACATGGTAGGCCACGGATTTGGGCACTTCTCCGACAAGCACTTGGCCCTTGAGGGAGGAGGTTGCCGGGTTGACCCCGGTGTCGATCACGGCAACCTTCACCCCCTTGCCCGTGCTGATCTTCCACATCTCCTGGGCGCCCATCGCGTCCAGGTACCACTCCTTCGGCTGCTCGTCCGCAGCAGCGACTCCCGGAGCAAGCGCGGCCGATGTGACGACCAATGCACCGAGTGCCGAGAACACAGCAGACAGCCGTCTTGTCTTGTGCCTCGACAGGAGGGCGGTTTTCATGCCGCGCCGGCGGGTCCCTGGCTTCATGCCTGTGTACGTCCTCGTTCGGGTTCAGTCGCTCTTCTGTGACGCGTCGCGCCGCTGCTTCTGGGCCCGGCGGCGATGTTCCTTCTCGGTCGACTCGCCGACGCGACCGGAGCCGCCCTCCGGCCCTCGTCGGTCACCGACGACGCCACGGCCGAGGCCGGAGTCGCCGCCGTGGCCCGCAGAACCCTCCAGGGGCGAGGCGGCAGTGCGCGGGGCTCCGATCACGCCTTCCGGGTTGGCCGCAGAGCGCAGCACCTCTTGCGCGTTGCCCGGTTCCGCCTTGGCGGCGGGTGAACCCACGACCCCTCGCCGGCCGGCACTGCCCTTCACCGACGTGGGTGGGACCGGTTCCTCGGCACCGACGACCGTACCGCGCGGCATACGCGAGCCGGGGCCTGCACCGCTCGGACGACCGGTGACAGGCTTGCCTCCCACGACTCCGTTACGCGCCGGACTGCCGGGACCGGTGGCTCCGGTACGCCCGGTCGGCGTGTTGACAGGTCTCGGCGTGCCGCCGGTGACACCGCGGCCGAGGGGCGAGCGCTCCGCCTGCGTCGCCCCCCTCATACCCGGCTGACCGGTCGGAGTCGCGCGCCCTGCGGCACGGGCCGCCTGCCCCATCGGGCCCTGCGGCACTCGTCCACTGGCATTGGCACGTCCGGTCTGCGCTTCAGGCTCCTGAGGCACTCTGCCAGCCCCCTGGGGGAGCCGACCGCTCGAGGTACCGGACGGGCCGGTACGACCCTGCGGGGACAACGGCAGCCTGGTTGCTGGGCCATAACCGGTGGAACGCCCGACGGTCGGCCCGATGGGAGGCGTCACCGGGCCCGGGGGCAGCGGAGGCGTGTGCCCGCTTCCTCCGCCTGTCGTCGGAAGAGTCGGCGTCGGAGTGGCGTGCGGTGCGGGCGTCGGAGGCAGGGTGCCGACCGTGTTGATCTCCGTACCGACGTCGTGACCGTGACTCGTGACGGGGTTGCGCGGCTCTTGGTGCGGCGCTACATGCCCTGTGGCATCTGCGCTGTTCGGTACGACCGTCGTGTGGTGCCCCGTCGGGACGTCTGCGGAGAGTGCGGTTCTGGGTGACGACGGCGATACCGGATCGTACCGCCGATACTTGTCGTAACCGTCCCCCTTCGGCTCGGGAACTCCGACATCCGTGATGGGCTTGAGCGGCTCCGGCTCCTTCTGCTTGCCCAGGTCCGTCGCCGCGACCTTGTAGTACGAGGCCAACCGGTTCATCTGGTTGATGGCCTCTTGGCGGTTCTTCTCGACCTTCACCGCGGCCACGTAGTCCGGGTTGTCGTCGACCTGCTTGGCTTTCGGCAGTTCGGTGGGCTTCTTCTGCTCAGCGGCCGGCCGGGTGTCCCTGGGCGGCATGGAGATGCGGGCGGAGGCGAGTCCTGTGGCCGCCACGGAGAGGTGAGTGCCTGCCTGGTCCGCGTAGCCCGCGAGGTGGTGGGTGTACTGGAGCAGTTGCTGCGTCCAACCGTGGAAGGAGTCGGCGCCCTGGCCCTCCCAGTCGACCTTGAGGTGCTGCTCCAGCTCCGTCGCGGCCTTGCGGATGTCCTTGCCGGCGTCGAACAGAGCCTTGCTGGTCAGCTCGAGGTGTTCTGGGTTGGCATGCTCGACCAGGTCGATCATGTCATTGAGGCGGTGGTCCTCGAAGTTCGTCGATCCGACGAGGTTGATCCGGAAACCGCCGAAGAACGGCATGTTCGCCAGCATGTCCTGCGCGGCCGTGATGGGCTTGACCTGTGTGTCGACCGTCTTGTCGACCTGCTGCACGTCGGACTTGTACTCGGGCTGCTTCTGCCAGTCGTCGCTCACGAGAAGTCCGCTCCCGTCGACTTGTTGTTGCTGCGTGCCGGATGGGGAGTCGCCGGCTTGTCAGCGGTTTCGGCCCTCTCCACTTCCTTCTGGTACTCCGCGTCGAGCTTCGCCCTGATCTCGTAGAACCGGCGCCGGACCTCTTCCTCGGTCATGTCGTAGGTGGTGTCGGCGGCGTGCGATGCGAGCTGCAGGGCCTGGATGTGCAGGCCCAGGGTCCGCGAGAGGTGGACGAGGCGGGAGTGGACGGTTTCGTACGCGGTGTGCAGGTCACCCGCCTCATCGAACTTGGCGTTCGTGCCACCGAACGAGGCGCGGCCGAGCTGCTGCTGCGCGATCCTGGACGGGCCACCGTGCCCGTCGTCGAAGTCGGCCAGCACCGCGTCGAGTTTGCCTTTGAAGTCCTTGAGCGCGTCGATGCCGCGCCTCATGCCCGAGCCGCCACCGCCACTCACCGCGACCCCTTCCCCGTTCCCCGTTGGTACAGCTGCCGAGGGTCGAGCGGTGCTCCGTCCCCCGGATCCATCGCCGACCACTGTAGTCACTGGGCAAATCGCGGCCAACTGAACTCTGCGACAGTTCAGTTGCAATGGTGTCCCGATGCGATCGGCTCCGCGGCGGTCTGTGGCAACAAGGTGGTCGATAAAGACAGAAGCATCCCGACATCTATGCAGAAGATTCACATTCACCCGGCGTGCTGCATACTCCGCGCCCTCGGGACCAGGACTTTGCAACCACAAAACCGGTCGGTGGATGAGCAGCCCTTGATTGCCGAACAGTTCGACCGCCGTCCCGTGCCCCCGGGACCAGTGCTAGCCGGTGCGCTCCAGTGACGTCAGCGATCGGGCCGCGGCGCCGACGCCACCTCCCGTGAATCTTCACAACCAACAGTCGACACAAAGCAGACATGGCACAGTTTTGTGTTGGCCGGGGTTGCTAATTTGACCGACACCGGATCATCCGCGCGGGGGAAGGGGTCCTTCCATGGCATGGGACGAGTGGGAGCAGATCAAGGCCGCCCGGGCGGCCGGACCGAAGTCGCCTCACATGCGCCTCAATCATGTGCCGGCGGATGACGGAGGCGGGGGGTCCGGGGACCTGGTGGTGTACCAGGACGACCTGGGCGCCGTGGGCCACGAGGCCAACCTCCTCTACGACGACGTGAAGAGCCAGGCCGACATCGCCGCGGCCGGGTCCGGCACCGGCTCGACCATGCAGGCCGCCGCTGCTCTGAAGTCGCACGGGTTCCAGACGGGCGGTGCCCTCGAGACCACCGTCGAGATGTGGACCTCGCAGGTCAAGGCCGTGTTGCAGGCGTGCGCGCACATCTCCGACCACCTGAACTACACCAAGAAGCGGCATGCGGAGGACGACGCCGAGATCGGTGCTGTGCTCCGTGGCCGTGACGGCTCAGCCGTGTCCGTGTCGCAGCTCAACGAGTACTTCAAATAGGGGAACCTGCGGTGGCTCTCACATTCACGGACCTCGTCGAGGTCGACCTCGGCAAGCTCGCGACCGCCGTGTCGGACTGGAAGAAGGCCGTCGACGGCCTGAAGAAGTCGGCGGAGAGCGCTCGTACGGGGATGCAGGCCAAGTCGGACTCCGCGCGTTGGGCCGGCGTGAACGCCACGGTGACGCGCGAGTTCGTGGCCAGGACGGCCAAGGAGATCGCCGATCTCCACACCGAGGCCAACAGCGTCTACCAAGTGCTCGAGGACGGACACACCGAGCTGCAGAGTCTGCAGAAGCAGATGATCACGGCCGTCCAGGACGACGCCGCGAAGCTCGGCATCCGGGTGCAGGACATCGGCGAGGGCAAGGTCCGCTGCTTCTTCCCTCACGTGCGCGGGGACACCGACGAGCGCACCCGGGATCAGCTCGACGGCAAACAGGCCTTGGAGGACCGGATCAACCGGATCCTCGCCCATGCCGCCGAGATCGACGCGTCGGTCGCCCGCGCACTGGCCAGGAGCCATGGGAACGACCCCTACAACGCGGGTCACAGCAAGTACGAGTCGCTGAACGACGCGGAGGTCGAGCGCGCCCTGGAATTGGCGCACAAGGGCGACAAGATGTCCGACGCGGAGCTGCGCGAGCTGAACCGGCTTCTGCGCTTCAACTCCGCCGAGAAGGATGGAGAGTTCGCCACCGAGTTCTACCAGGGACTCGGCGGGCCCGAGAAGGCGCTGCAGTTCTACGCGGAGATGTCGATCGACGGCACCGGCGGCGACGCGACGAAGACCCGGCTCGACGCGGTGCGGGACCTGCAGAAGGTCATGGGGTACACACTCGCCAACGCCACGGACCCGGACCACACGCACCATCTGCCCGACAGCTGGGGCGCGGAGTTCCGGCGCCTCGGCACCCAGCAGATCGGGTGGGAACCGGGGCAGTGGAACAAGCCGTACGGCTACCAGGTGCTCGGTGGGCTGCTGCGGTACGGCAACTACGATCCACGCTTCATCAATCCCATCGCGGAGCACATCACCCAGCTCCACAAGAAGGACCCGTACTTCTTCCTGTCGAACAAGCCTGACGGCAGCCCGGACATCTACGGGTTCAACCCCTCCGGCAAGCTCGGCTCCGGGAACGATCCTCTGAACAGCGTGCTGGAGGCGCTGGGGCACAGCCCGGAGGCCTCGGAGAAGTTCTTCACCCAGCCACCGACCGCGTACAACGAGGACGGCACGGTCAAGAAGGACGGCAAGCTGGGCTTCGACTCGTATCTCGACCTGTTGACGGACAAGAAATTCGAGTGGACGGCTGATACCAACAGCGCGAACATCCTTGCCGACGAGGACAGGGCCAAGACAATCATGGGCTACGGCCCTGATGCTCTCGGCCATGCCCTGGAGGCGGCGACCACCGGACTCCCCTACGGAAGCGATGCCGTGTCGCCGCCCCACTCCAAGGAGGCGGCCGACATCTACCACAAGCTCGTCGAGCGGTATGGGGCCAGCCCCGAGGACCTGGACGACTCCCCCATGCGCGACAGCCTTGGAAACATCACCGCCGACTACATGCGGGATGTGCAGGGGGCTTTCATGGGAGACGGCGGGAACGTGGCGGGGACCCACGGGGCCAGCGCGCACCTTGGCAATTTCGATGCCGGGAGCAATCCCGAAGGGCTCTCACCCGGTGTACTCAAGAACTTCCTGGGCGCGGTCGGCAAGGACCCTGACGCCTACGGGGCCATCATCACCTCCCAGGAGTCGGTGACCACGGATCTCGTCAACGACGCGTTCCACCATGCCGACCGGTACAAGGAGTTGGCTCCGGAGATCGCCAACCGGGTCAACGCAGGCGGTGAGATCGCCGGCATCATGGCCGAATCCCGCACACAAGCCGTCGTCGACGAGAAAATCGCTTCGGACGCCGAATTCAACGAAGGGGTCGCCACGGCCGACAAGTGGGCCGGGCGCATCATCGGCATGGGGATCGGAAAGATTCCGGTGGGTGGCGAGGTGGCGGGTTGGGTGGTGGAGGACATCCAGGAGTCGGTCGTGGAGAACTTCACCAGGGATTCCACCCCCGAGGCTCTCAAGGACCGGGATGCCTTCCTGGAGCAGCAACAGGCCAGTTCGGCGCAGGCCATCTACGATGCCACGTACACGGCGGCCAAGGAAGCCGGCTACGACGACGTGAACGCACAGAGTCAGGCCACAGCAGCCAAACGGGAGATCGAGGACTCCTACGGCTTGGGGCGCCAGAGAGCAGGAAGTAGCCACTCGTGAACATGACTGAGAAAGCACGTCGGCGATTCACGATGTGGATCGCGGTGGCCATCGTCGGGGTCCTCGCTGTGGCCGGATTGGTGGCCTGGCGATTCTGGCCGGCCGGGGAGTCCGATGTCGCGGTACCGGCGCGTGTGTGCGACAACGCCCTTCCAAGATCGGATGTCAAAGCACTCCTTCCGGCCAGGGGGAAGCCGTTCTCGGAATGGCACACCGGCGTCTTCAACCCGGATGAGCCGTACGTCAAAAAGGTGCCCGGCACGTGCAAGGTGTACGGCGGCGGCCAGTCGGTGACGATCAAGCACGGCCTTTACTCGGGGGCGGGTTACACCATGCAGGACGTAGCTCGAGACGCACATGCTTCCGGCGCCACCGAGATCACTCTCGGTGAGGCCAAAGGGTTCCATAACGGAGATACCACCTCCCTTTTTGCCGCATGTCCTTCCGAACAGTCGGACGGTAAGACGCTGGTCGAAGTCGATGTCACCTACCGGAAGACGACCGATCAGGCGGTAATCCGGAAGATGGCCTCGCTCGCAGCGGACACGCTCCGGCTCGAGGCCCGGAAACTGTGGGCTTGCGACGGCGCGAACGACCTGCCGAACGGCCGACCCCTTATCGGCTGAAGGCGAGGAAGCACCCGGATGCGCGTCGGTACCCCCGCCGTAGGGCGACATTTCATGGTCGTGGTCGGACTCACTGTGGAGAAGCGTGAGGCCGATGCCTCTGTCCGGGACGTGGCCATGCACGACGTGCGAGGTGGTGCTCTCCGTCGAAAGGGAACGCGTCAGCACCGGGCGCTCCGCCTGGAACATCGCGTCGTACGACCACGGCATCGGTCACGTGAAGACCGGAGACCGCGACGCCGTCGCCTACGCGGATCGGGCAGCGGTTTCCGTCGTTCCCTGTGCCCGAAAGGGTGACCGCGACGAAGCCGTCAGTACGTACGTCATCACGGTGAAGTCAGGACGTGAAGACGAGTCCGCCATGCACAGACTGATCTCCGGTTACACGGCGGCACTCAGGAAGCAGCACCCCTGCTAGGAGGCGAAGCCGGCGTCACACCCCACCCCCCACAACCCGCCGCCTCCGCCGCGCGTCCCGGAGGGCCACCGCTCCGCCGCTCAGGGTCGCCACCAGGGCGGTCACGCCGATGGCGACGTAGGTGGCCAGGCGGGCGTTGTGTTCGGCGGGGGTTTCGCCGAGGGTCAGCTTGGCGGGGGTGGGGGGCTCCGCGTGGGTGAGGCCCTCGTCGGGGTGGGGGGACTCGATCGGGTGATCGTCCTCCGTGAGGGCGCGGACCGGGTCCACCACGCCCCAGCCGACCCGGGGGTCGTGGCCGGTGATGGAGCGCTCCGCCGTCTGCTCGATCTGGGCGACGACCTCGCGGGGCGTCCACCGGGGGTGCTTGGCCTTGACGAGTGCGGCCACCGCGGCCACGTACGGGGCCGAGAAGCTCGTGCCGTTGTCGGAGCAGTGGCCGCCCTTGGGGACGGTGGAGACCATGTCGACGCCGGGGGCGGCTACGCCGACGAAGTCGCCGGACTGGGAGAAGGCCGCGCGCTCGTTGTTGCGGTCGGAGGCGGCCACGGCGAGGACGCCGGGGTAGGAGGCGGGGTACGTGGGCTTGACGTTGCCACCCATGCCGCCGTTGCCCGCCGAGGCGACGACCACGACGCCGGCCGCCAGGGCCTCGTCGACCGCCCGGTGCAGGTACTCCGCCGGTGCAACGGCGTTGGCGGTGTCCTGGGAGATGTTGATGACCTGGGCCTTGGCCTTGACGGCGTACCGGATCGCCTCGGCTAGGGTGGCGGCCGTGCCGTGGCCCTCCGCGTCGTTCTGCTTGATCGGGATGATGGTGGCCTCGGGGGCCAGGCCGACGAAGCCGGTGCCCTTCTCCGGGCGGGCGGCGATGATGCCGGCCACCCGGGTGCCGTGGCCGACCGTGTCCGTCGTGCCGTTGGCCTTTCCGCGCTCGAGGGGCTGGCCCTTGCCGTCCTTCTTGGGCAGGAGGTTGGTGCCCGAGGAGGCGTCCACGGCCTGCGTCAGCTGCGGGTTGGCGGTGTCGACGCCGGTGTCGATGACGGCCACCCGGACCTTCTCGCCCTTCGACTGGCTCCACAGCTCGTCCAGGTTGACGCGCTGCAGGGCCCAGGGGGTGCCGGTGTATTTGTGGTTGGTCCGCGAGAACGTGCACTGGTCGGAGCCGGAGTCGGCCGCGGCCGCGGGGGCCGCGAGCAGGGTGGCCGTCGTGGCCAGCACCGTCGCCAGGGTCGTGCGGGCGAGTGTCGTGCGGGGGCGGGGCCGCTGCGGCATCGGCACCCCTCTCACGAGCCCTGCGGCTGGCGTGCCGCCGAGGTCGACAGGCGGGGGCCCGTCGGCAGGAACTTCGACCAGGCGAGGGGAATGGGCGCGGGGGCCACGTCGGCGTAGCCGAGGCGGGTCTGCGCCAGCTTGGCCTCCTGCTGCAGCTGCTGCCGCTGCTTCGGTGTGATGCCGACGCCCTTGTCGTCCTCGGTGGCGCTGTCGTCGTTGGACTGCAGGGCGTAGCGCAGGCCGGTGTCGGTGACCAGGAAGACCGGGCCGGCCTGGGTCTCCCTGCCCTGGAACTGGCGGTAGAGCTGGCCGGAGCCGGCGGTGACGTACGCGCTGGAGGAGCCGGTGGGCAGGACCTCGGGGAACGCGGTGCCCGCCCAGGTGCTCAGGGTCGTGCCGCCGTTGCCGGAGTCGACGTGGAGCAGGAAGTTGCAGACGGTGTTGCGGCTGCCGGCGGCGGTGGAGGCCTGGTTGACCGCGCTGGGCTTCCGGGTGGGCCACCGGTACTGGGCGGCGAACGGCTCGCCGGCGTCGAGGGCGCCCGCGCTGACCTCCTGGGGGTGCCCGGCCTGGCCGAGCTTCACCAGGTCCTTGCTGGCGAGGAGCAGCTGGGCCACGAAGTCGGAGATCGGGGCGACCCGGCCGGGCAGGACGACGTAGGACTTCTCCTTGTTGCCGACGGGCGCCCTCAGGACCATGCCGACGCGGTCGGCCCGGTCGTCCAGCTGGCCGCCGGCGTGCGCCGGGGCGCCCGGGACGCCGGTGACCGACGGGAAGCGGATCGGGTCGCCCTGGTGCAGGGTGTCGATCCACTCCTGGGTGACCTGCTGCGGCTTGGGGTCGGTGCCCACGAGGGTCTGCAGCAGCAGGCTGTCGGTGGCGTCCACCGGGTAGGCGCGGCCGTACGCGTCGACGACGTACTGCTTCCCGTCCGGCGTGGCCACGTGGAGGAGCTGGCCGCCGCGCAGTGTCCGGTCGGAGCCCTTGAGCTTGTCCCGGTCGCGCTTCGCCAGGACGAACGCGGCCTTCTGGATGGAGCTGCCGCTGCCGCTGGGGCGTTCGCAGACGGCCCACTGCTTGGCCTCGCCGGCCTCCTTGCCGGAGGGCAGCCGGTCGGGGGCGTAGGGGATGCCGATGGTGACGCCGTGCGGGATCTTGCCGTTGTCGAGGATCGACTCGTCGACGGTGACGACGTCGACGTCGCTCTGGCCGTCGAGGACGAGTTTGGCGGAGGCCATGTTGAGCACCGGGTGGAGCTGGGCCTTGCCGTTGGTCTTCAGCACCACGTACCGGGTGGTCGACTTGCTGGCGATGATCACCTTCTGGCCGGGGGCGTCCCAGCCCTGCGGGGCCGTCGGCTTGAACATGCCCCAGGCCCCGAAGGCCGCGAGGACGACCACGCCGACGATCGCGCCGGGCAGGACGGCGCGCAGCGGCCGGGGCGCCCCCTCGTCGGAGGCATCCGGTGACGACTGGACGAAGGACGCGAGCATGCGGCGCTTCGCGAAGGTGTAGGCGTTGAGTTGGTCCCGCCGAGATGCCATCTGTGCCCGTTTCTCCCCGTGTCTCACGCGCAGGGCGCCCGGGGAAACCCGCTCCCCCGCCCTCCGTTGTCGGACCCGGCCCCTACTATGCCTGGTACGGGACGGGTCCTGTGGAGCGGGTAGGGTACCGGGGCCTTCCAGGGTCGGGTGCAGGCGCGTGGTTCCAGCGAGTTGTGAGCAAATCGGGGGGATGGAGTGATGGCTTCGGGAACGCGGACCCGTTCGCGCGGCCGGGCGGCGGCGCAGGGCCGGGCGGAGGCGCCGGCGGCGGCCCCGCGTGGGGCGTCCGAGCGGCGTTCGGCGCCGCGGCAGCCGGTCGCGCCCGGGCTCCGGTCCCGGCCGGGGCAGGCCGGTTCGTTCCGTCTGCAACGGCTCGTGCTGGTGGAGATCGCGGCCGCCGCGCTGCTCGTCGGATGGGCCGTCGGGCCGATGGCCCTGATACCGGCCGCGGTCCTCGCCGTCGCCCTGCTCCTGGTCGCCTTCGTCCGGCGGCGGGGCCGGACGCTGCCCGAATGGCTGTCCACCGCACGCGAGTTGAAGGCGCGCACGCGCCGGGCCGCGGCCACCCCGATCCCGCCGGGGACAGAACCGGCCCTGGTGCCCGCCCTGGAGTGCGAGCCCGCGCTGCGGACGTACTCGTACGGGGCGCGGGACCGGCGGCCGGTCGGGATCGTCGGGGACGGCACCTTCGTGACCGCCCTGCTGCAGGTGGAGGCCGACGCGACGGCGCTGCGGGCCGAGCGGAGCCGGCAGCCGCTGCCGCTGGGGCTGGTGCGGGACGCGCTCGAGGTGGACGGTGTCCGGCTGGAGTCGGCGCAGATCGTGCTGCACACGCAGCCGGCGCCCGCGCTGCACCTGCCGCAGCAGTCGGTGGCGGTCGCCAACTACGTGCCGCTGCAGGAGCAGACGGGCGCGCCCGCGGTGCGCATCACCTGGATCGCGCTGAAGCTCGACCCCGAGCTGTGCGCGGAGGCAGTGGCGGCGCGCGGGGGCGGGCTGACGGGGGCGCAGAAATGCGTCGTGCGGGCGGCGGACCATCTCGCGAGCCGGCTGACCGGGGCGGGGTTCCGCGCCCGGGTGCTGGACGAGGAGGAGCTGATCGCCGCGCTCGCCACCTCGGCCTGCGCCAATCCGCTGGTCACCGCCGAGGCGGGGCGCAGCGAGACGCGGGAGCGGCGCACGGAGGAGTCCGGGCGCAGCTGGCGGTGCGACAACCGGCGGCACACGACGTACTGGGTCCGGCGCTGGCCCCAACTGGGCGGCGAGCGAGGCGAGTCGCTGCCGCAGTTCGTCGCCCGGGTCACGGCGATACCGGCGCTGGCCACCACCTTCAGCCTCACCCTGGCGCGCGGCGAGCGGCACGAGGTGTCGCTGTGCGGGCATCTGCGGGTGACCGGCCGCAGCGACGACGAACTGGTGGCCGCGCGCCGGGCGCTGGAGTCCGCGGCGCGGCAGGCCGGGGCCGGGCTGGCCCGGCTCGACCGTGAGCAGCTGCCCGGCATGCTGGCCACGTTGCCCCTCGGAGGTGCGCGGTGACGACCCTGTCCACGACGACGCCGGCTTCGGCCGCTGCGCGCCCGGCGGGCGGCTCCGCGCTGCGGCGGGCCGGTGAGCGGCTGCGGAACGGGCTCGGGCTGATCGGCCCCCGGCACGGACGGCACGGGCTGCCCGTGCAGCAACTGGACGCCCTCGCCCTGCCCATCGGGGACGACGGGGTGGTGGCCGGGGTGGACGCCGAGGGCCAGCCGGCCGTGCTCGGCATCAACCGGCCCACACCGTACGACGTCGTGCTCATCGGCGGCCTGTGGACGGCGCAGGTGCTGGCGCTGCGTACGGCGGCCACGGGGGCGCGGGTCGCCGTGGAGACCGGCCGGCCGCAGGCCTGGATGCAGATGGTGCACGCGATGGGTGGCGGGCAGAACGGGCTGGCCGTGTACGACGTGGGCCGGGTGCCGCCGCAGGGCGCGTCGGCCGGTACCCCGATCCTGGTGGTGCGCGACTGCGGCATGCGGCCGCCGCGCGGGCGCACGGTGTCGGGGCCCTGGCAGTCCGTGCTGACCCTGCTGCCGTACCTCAGCCCGGTCGCTCCCCGGCTGCTGCGCCAGGCGCGGCTGGCCGGCATCCAGCGGGTCTCGCCGGACGAGGCCGCCGAACTGGGGCGCACGATGGGGCTGTCCCGGGCCGAGGTGGAGTCGTTGCCCACGCTGCCCGACGGCGTCACCCTGTGGTGCACCGACCGCGACCGGCAGTACGTGATGACCCAACCCACGGACGCCGAGATCGGATTGCTGGGCACGCCCCGGCGAATGGACTGAACCGCCCCTTGCCGTCCGCTTTGTTCGGCGCCCGCCCGTCACCCGGACGTGGTTCGTGCCGGGTTGGGTCACGTGTCGTGCCGCTGGGCGCGAACGGAGAGGCGGGCGGGCCTGCCGAGGTGTGCCTCGTGGTGATTAGGCTGGGTGCGGGCGCGATGCCACTGCCCGTGGACCAGGCGTCGTCGTCCAGGGGGAGGACCGGTGGACCGGACCGCCTCGCACGACCACGGACGACGTGAACGACACGACATGGTCGCCCCGGCACGGTGAGGGTGCTCGACCACATCAGGAGGAACTGTGAGCAGCGATCGGGACGGGATCCGCGGGGGCTGGGCGACACCCGGCGATGACCAGCCCGACGCGGAGTCGGCCATCGAGACCACCGGCGAGTTCACCATCGACTACGCCCCGCCCGCCTGGTACACGCAGAACGCGAACGGGACGTCGAGCGGCTCGGGAGCGGTGGTGGGCCAGGACTCCTCCGGCGCCGACGGTGCGGCCGCCGGCCCCGACGGGCGCGGTACGCCGGGTGGTCCGGGGGCTTCCGGTGCCTCGCCGTTCCCGCCGTTCCCCCCGTTCCCCCAGGGGGCGCCCGCTCCGGGGCCGACCCCGCCGCCGCAGACCACGCCGGCTGCCGGTACGGCGACGCCGGGGGCTCCGTTCGGCGCGCCTCCGGCCGTGCCGCCGACGCCCGCTCCCCCGGCGCCCGCGCCGGGCACGCCGTTCGCTCCGCCCGCGCCGCCGACCGGGAGCCCGGTTCCGGTGCCGGGGCTGCCCCAGGGCTTCGAGCCTCAGGAGCAGGCGTCGGCGTCGGCCGAGCCGTCCCGGCAGGAGGCCCCGGCTGCGTCCGCCGCCGTACCGGAGCCGGAGTCGGGCAACGGGGACCTGGAGAGCGGGGCGACCATGCGGTTCTCCGCCGTCGCCCTGAAGCGCGAGATGGCCGAGATCGCGGAGCGCGAGGCTGCCGCCGAGAAGGGTGCCGAGTCCGAGGGCGCGGGTACCGGCTCGCCGGCGGGTGCGGATTCCGGCTCGTCCGACGGTGAGGACCAAGGCGTGGCCGCCACTGCCGGGGACGCCCCGGCGGACGAGGCGGAGGAGGCTCCGGCGGCGGACGGCTCCGGGGAAGCCGGGTCCGTGGACGCCGCGGCTGCGGAGGCCGAGGGTACGGACGCCGGTACGACGGTGTCCTCCGAGGCTGCCGAGGAGGTGGCCGGGGCCGAGGTGGACGACGCCGAGGAGGACGAGCGCGAGGTCGGCAGCGCTGCCGAGGCCGAGGGACCGGCGCAGGCCGAGGCGGACGCCGCGGCACAGGACGGCGCGCCGCGGAACGCGGCCCCGGCCGCGCCCGCGAACCCCCAGGACGCGTCTCCGCCCGCCTGGACTCCCCCGCCCGCCCCGCAGCACGGGCTTCCGCCGCTGCCCCCCTCCTACCAGCCCGCCGCCCCCGCTCCCGCGGCCCAGTGGCCCGGGCAGCCGCAGCAGCAGCCTCCCGCCGTGCCCGGCCCCGTGGGCGGGCCCGGGCAGCAGCCGCCGTTCCAGCCGCAGGCACCGCAGCCCGCGCCCGCCGCCTGGAACCAGCCCGGGGTGCCGGGCCAGCCCGGCCAGCCCGGCCAGCCCGGCCAGCCGCAGCCTCCGGTAGGCCCCGGCGTGCCGGGTCCCGCGACCGGGCAGCCCACGCCTCCGGCCCCGGCGCAGCAGCCCTACCCCAACGCCCCGATGCCGCAGAGCGGTTACGGCTTCCCGCCGGGCAACCCGGCCGGCCCCGGCCCCCAGCCCGGCGGATACGGATTCCCGCAGCCGGGCCCGCAGCCGGCACAGCAGCCGGGCCAGCAGCCGCACGCCAACGGCCCGACGACGCCGGGTGGTTACGGCTTCCCGCCGGGTGCCCCAGGCGCTCCGGGCACTCCGGGCAACCCGCCCGTCCCCGGCCCGCAGCCCAGCGGATACGGATTCCCGCAGCCGGGCCCGCAGCCGGTTCAGGAGCCGGGCCAGCCGTCAGGCCACCAGGTGGGCCGGCAGCCCGCCCCGACCTCCCCGGCCGCGCCCGGTGGTTACGGCTTCCCGCAGCAGCCGGTGCAGCAGCCGCCGGCTCCGCAGCAGCCGGAGGGTGGTCCGGGCGGCCAGATGCCGCCGGCCGCCGTCGATCCGCGGGCCGGTGCCGCCTGGCCGCAGCCCATACAGCACGACCAGCGGCAGCCGACCAACCCGGGGGCCGCGCCGCTCGGTTACACGGCGGCCGTGGAGCTGTCCTCGGATCGGCTGCTCAACAACAAGCGGCAGAAGGCGAAGAGCGGCCGGCCCGCCGCCGCCGGGTCCCGGTTCAAGCTGGGCGGGAAGAAGGAGGAGGCCGAGCGGCAGCGGAAGCTGGAGCTGATCCGCACGCCGGTGCTGTCGTGCTACCGGATCGCGGTGATCAGCCTCAAGGGCGGCGTCGGCAAGACGACGACCACCACCGCGCTCGGCTCCACCCTCGCCTCCGAGCGGCAGGACAAGATCCTCGCCATCGACGCGAACCCGGACGCCGGCACCCTCGGGCGCCGGGTGCGCCGGGAGACCGGGGCGACCATCCGCGACCTCGTCCAGGCGATCCCGTACCTCAACTCGTACATGGACATCCGGCGGTTCACCTCGCAGGCGGCCTCGGGTCTGGAGATCATCGCCAACGACGTCGACCCGGCCGTGTCCACCACGTTCAACGACGAGGACTACCGGCGCGCCATCGACGTGCTCGGCAGGCAGTACCCGGTCATCCTCACCGACTCGGGTACGGGCCTGCTGTACAGCGCCATGCGCGGCGTGCTCGACCTCGCCGACCAGCTCATCATCGTCTCCACGCCGTCGGTCGACGGCGCGAGCAGCGCCAGCACGACGCTGGACTGGCTGTCCGCGCACGGGTACGCCGACCTCGTCTCACGGTCTCTCACGGTGATCTCCGGGGTGCGCGAGACCGGCAAGATGATCAAGGTCGAGGACATCGTGTCCCACTTCGAGACCCGCTGCCGCGGGGTCGTCGTGGTGCCGTTCGACGAGCACCTGGCCGCCGGTGCCGAGGTCGACCTCGACATGATGCGGCCGAAGGTCCGCGAGGCGTACTTCAACCTCGCGGCCATGGTCGCCGAGGACTTCGTACGGCACCAGCAGTCGCACGGCCTGTGGACCAGCGACGGCAACCCGCCGCCGGTCGCCGCCCCGCCGATGCCGGGCCAGCCGTACTCGCAGCAGGGACAGCCCTACCCGGCTCAGGCCCCGCAGCCCTACCCGCCCCAGCAGGGCCAGCCGTACCCGTACCCGCAGGGTCCGGGTCAGCAGGGTCCGGGGCAGCCGGGTCCGGGGCAGCAGCTGTACGGCCAGGGGCAGCAGCCGTACCCGCCGCAGCAGCCCTACCCGCAGGGCGCTCCCGCTCAGCAGCCCTACCCGCCGCAGCAGGGGCAGCCCCCGCAGGCTCCGCAGCCCCCGCAGGCTCCGCCCCAGCAGTAGGACGGACGGCACGACGAAGGGCGGCCGGTGCTCCTCGCACCGGCCGCCCTCGCGCGTCCTCGCTCCGGGTGGGTGGCGGAAGGACCTAGTCCTCCGTCGCCACGATCTCCCGGCACCGCTTGACGTCCTCGGCCATCTGCTCCAGCAGGGCCGCGAGCGTGTCGAACTTCGCCTGGCCGCGTACGAAGGCCAGGAAGTCGACGGCCACGTGCAGGCCGTACAGGTCGAGGCCGACGCGGTCGATCGCGTACGCCTCCACCGTGCGCTCGGTGCCGTCGAACTGGGGGTTGGTGCCGACGGAGATCGCCGCCGGCATGGCCTCGCCCTGCGCGTGCAGGTAGCCGGCGTAGACGCCGTCGGCGGGGATCGCGGTGTGCGGGAGCGTCTCGACGTTGGCCGTCGGGAAGCCCATCTCGCGTCCGCGCTGGGCGCCGCGGACGACCACGCCCTCCACCCGGTGCGGGCGGCCCAGGATCTCGCGCGCCCCGGCCACGTCGCCCTCGGCGACCAGACGGCGGGTCAGGGTCGAGGAGAAGGGCTCGCCGCCGCCCGCCTCACCGGTGACGTACAGGTCGACGACCTCGACCTCGAAGTCGTAGATCTTGCCCTGCTCGGCGAGGAACTCCACGTTCCCGGCCGCCTTGTGGCCGAAGCGGAAGTTCGGCCCCTCCACGACCGCCTTGGCGTGCAGCTTGTCGACCAGCACCTTGACGACGAAGTCGGCCGGCGACAGCTTGGAGAACTCGGTGGTGAAGGGCAGGACGAGGACCGCGTCGACGCCCAGGCCGGCCATCAGCTCGGCGCGGCGGTGGTGCGGCGCGAGCAGGGGCGGGTGGCTGCCGGGGCGGACGACCTCGCTGGGGTGCGGGTCGAACGTCACGACGACGACCGGGACGCCCAGCTCGCGGGCGCGGTCCACGGCGTGCGCGATGATCAGCTGGTGGCCGCGGTGGACGCCGTCGTAGGAACCGATGGTGACGACGCTGCGCCCCCAGTCCTGGGGGATGTCCTCCAAGCCACGCCAGCGCTGCACTGTGACCGCTCCTCGAACCCGTGTCCGTGTCTACCGTTGACCTCTTGTGCAGGTCTAAGGGTGCCATGCCGGGTGCGCCGGGCCCGCATCGGCACCGTCGTGGGGGCTGTGACCGGGCGCACGTCCCGGCTGCCGGGGCGGCTCAGGCGGGTACGCGGGGCCCCGCCAGGTTCTCGATCATGCGGCGGGCGCTGGGGCCCACCACCGCCGCCCACCCCTCCGGGTCCCCGGTCAGCCAGCGGGTCACCCGGGCGGCGAAGCGGGGCACGTGCCGGGCCAGGTCGACGAGGGCCCAGTCGAAGCGGGTGGCGCCCTCGGGGGTGCGGACCAGGAGGAGTCCGGTGCGGTGCACCAGGTCGCGGAGACCGGCCTCCCGGTCGTCCGCCGGCTCGTCTCCCTCCTCCTGCCGCACCGCCGTGCGCAGGACCGTGTCCAGGACGGCCGGGTCCTGCTCGTGGCTGAGGAGGAAGTCCAGCAGCTCGCGGCGCAGCGGGCGGGACACCGGGGCGCCCGGGGCGGCCAGGACCTCGGCGAGGGCCGCCCGGACCTCTTCCGGACCGCCGTCGAGGAGGCCGGTCACCAGGGGCTGGAGGACGGCGCGGGCGGTGGGGCCCTGGTCGAGGCGGCGGTCGGCGTACGCGGCCACATGACCGGCGATGTCCGGCCGCAGCACCACCACCTCCCGGACGAGGGCGGCGATGCGGCAGGCGAGGGCCGGCCCGGTGATCCCGGCGAGCGTGCGCAGCGCCTCGCCGGCGTCCGGGCCGCCGGCGAGCAGGCGGGCACGGAAGGCGTCCAGGACCGGGTCGGGGTGGGTGGCCAGCGCCGGTACGAGGGCGTCGGACGGGAAGCGCGGGTCGCCGGTGCGGAAGTGGTGCAGGGCCTCGATGAGGTACCGGTCGCGGGTGTTCGGGTCCCGGACCAGCAGGGCGAGGGCGCCGCCGTGCAGGCTCCGGTCGGCGGGGCGGGCGAGCAGGGTGAGGGCGGCGTAGCGCAGCAGTTCGCGGTCGGCCGCCGAGCGGACGTGCGGGGCCGCGCGCAGGCCGGACGTCACGGCGGCCACCCGGCGGGCGGGCCGCTCGTCGTGCGCCCAGCGGTCGACGGCCCGGCACACGGCCGGCGGCTCGTCCTCGGCGAGGACGGCGAGCAGTTCGTCGGCCCTCGGGTGCCCGCTCTGGACGAGCGCCTCGGTGAGGTCGTCCAGCGCGCCGTGCCGGTGTGTGTGCAGCAGCGCCTGGGCTGCGGTCGCCACGGTGGCGTTCGGGGTCGCCGGCAACGGCCGCTCGTCGTCGAACCAGCGGATGAGGTGCGGCTGTACGGCACCGGGCGCGCCGGCGAGCAGCCGGGCCACGGCGTCCAGGTACCGGCCACCACCGGGGGCGGTCTCCGCGGGACGGGCGGACGCACATGTGAGGGTGCCCGCGCCCGCGCCGACACCGGCGCTGGCCGGTTCGCCCGGGCGCGCGAACGGTTCGCCGGTCCGGTCGACGGCCGCTACGCAAGCCGGCCTCACGTCAGCGACCCGGCCGACGGGTGCCCCAGCGGCCAGACCCGCGTCATCGCCCGGACCGCGCGGTGCTCCCACCACCGGACCCGTGTCGCCGCCCGGGCCGCGGGGCGCTCCCTCCACGAGACCCGCGTCATCGCCCGGGCCGCGGGGCGCTCCCACCACCAGACCCACGTCATCGCCCGGACCGCGGGGCGCTCCCACCACCAGACCCACGTCATCGCCCGGGCCGCGGGGCGCTCCCACAGCCACCTGCATGCCATCGGCCCCGCCTCGGGGTGCCCCCACAGCCACGTACACGCCATCGACCGGGACCCGGGGTGCTCCCACGGCCACGTGCACGCCATCGACCGGACCCCGGGGTGCCCCCACAGCCGCCTCCACGCCACCGCCGCCCCGCTCGCCGGACCCCACGGCAGCCTGGTCCACGTCCCGGCCCGAGCGCCCGGCACCCCCGCCGCCCCCCGCCGCGGCCGTCTCCGCCGGTGCGCCGTCCGCCAGGACCAGCTCTCGCAGCAGATCGAAGCGGTCCGTCTCCGGGACGGGGAGTGCCAGCCAGAAGGAGGGGCCGAACTCGGCGGGTACGGGGCGCCCGCCGCGGCGCCAGGTGACGACCTGGTCGGCGAGGAGGCGCAGCACCTGGGTGTACGGCGTCGCGTCCGGGAGCTGGAGGAGGGTTCCGGTGACGAGGCGGGCGGCCCACCAGGAGGTGGGGTCCTGGTCCAGGGCGTCCACCAACTCGCGCAGGTGGGCGCCGAGTCGGTGGGGGCCGTGCTGGCGGGCGAGGAGGAGCAGGGACTGGACGACCGGGCCGGCGCGGTGGTGCGGGACGGGGAGCGGGTCGGCTTCCCGGGCGGTGACGGGCCGGTGGACGAGGGCGTGCAGGGCCTCGTCCAGGTCGAGGTGCGTGCCCTGGATCCAGTCGGCCAGTTCCTCGTGCGCGAACCGGTACCCGGAGCCCGCCTTGACCAGCAGGCCTTCGGCGAGGACGGCCGAGGCCCAGCCGGAGCCGCCGCCGAGCCGGGCCGGGGCGGCCCCCGGTGGGAACACCGCCTCGAAGGACTCCCGGTCCAGCTCGCCCTGCCCGGGACCGAGGCTGCGCCGCGCGGCCTCGTGCACCTGTCCGGCCACACGGGCGGCGAGCCGCCGTACCGCCGTGCCGCGCTGTCCGCTCCCCTCCGCGAGGCGGTGCGCGACGCGCAGGCACATCAGGTCGAGGTGGGCGGCGAGGACCTCGTGCCGGTCGACGGGGCCGGTGAGGGCGTCGTCCGGGAGGGCGGCGCGGACCTCGGCGAGGAGGCGCAGGGTGAGCGGGTGCCGGGCGTCGTGGCCGGTGAGGATGTGGTCGGGGATGGAGTAGGCGGCGCGGGCCCGGTGGGCCTCCTCGGGGGTGAGGCCGTCCAGCCGCACGCACGGCGGGAGGGCGCCGGCGGTGTCCGCCGGGGTGTGGAGGAGGTCCGCGGGGAACGCGGCGCCGGCCCGCTCCCAGTACTCCTCGCGGCAGGCCACCACCAGCCGTGCCCCGGTCTCCCGCAGCCACCGGGCGGTTCCCGCGGTCCACTCGGGCAGCCGGTGGCCGAGGGCCGGCGGCATCGCCTCGGGGCCGTCGAGCAGGATCAGCAGCGGGCGGCCGGCGCGCCGGGCGAGGCCGGCCACCCGCTCGGGGGTGACGTCCCCGAGGTCGGCGGGGTGCACGGAGCGGGAGGCGGCGACACCGCGGGCGGCGTCTCGCAGGGCGCGCCGGACGGCGTCGGCCACGCAGGCGTCGGCCTCGCACAGGTCCGCGCCGCGCAGCCACAGGGTGGGGGCGGGGCGCTCGGCGCGGAGGCGCCGGGCGGCGAGGGCCGCGAGTTCCGTCGTACGGCCGCTGCCGGGGGCGCCGACGAGGCCGAGCACGCCGCGGTCCCCCTCGGTGAAGGCGGTCAGCTCCGCGACGACGCGGACCCGTTCGACGGGCTCCACGGGGCGGGCTCCGACGGTGCCGGCCTGCCCGGTCAGGGCGCCGGGCGGGCCGTAGCGGCCCACGGAGGCCGTGGTGAGCTCCAGGACGCCGGCCGGGTTGAGGTCGGCGCCGTACGCGGGCACGGTGGCCGCGTTGCGGGCGAGCAGGTCGGCCAGCGGGCCGTCGGCCGGGCGCAGGGGCACCGCGAAGCCGGCGTCGCGCCGGGCGGTGTGCAGGGCCGTGCCGAGGATGCCGAGGACGGCGCCGGTGCGGGCGTCCAGCACCGGTCCCCCGGCCGCCCCGCCGCCGAGCCTGAGCGCGTCCTGGCCCGCCGTGCCGATGGCCAGTTCCAGGGCGTCCTCGACGAGGTGGAAGCCATCGGTGGCGGTGTACGTGACCTGGGTGGCGGCCAGCACCCGGGCCTCGCGCCAGCAGCCCGCCGCGAGCCGGACGTAGCTGCCGGCCTCGACGCGGTCCCGGACGGTCAGCGGCAGGGGCGGCAGGCCGAGGCCGTCGGTGCGGACCAGGGCCAGGTCGTGCGCGGGCAGCGGCGTGACGGCGTCGGCGCCGACCACGCAGGTGCGGTCCCCCGCGGCGTGCAGCACCAGCCGGGCGAGCCCGTCGACGGCCTCGTGGCTGGTGAGGAGGGTGCCGTGGTGATCGGCGAGGAAACCGACACCGCGGGGGCGTCCGGCCAGGTCGCGGATCTGGACGAGGACGTCGGCGCGGGCGGGATCACCGGCGGGGGGCTGCGGGCCGGTGGGAGCGGGAGCGGTGGGGCGGCGGGTGGCGTGCGGTGCGGTGAGGTCGCCGAAGACCGACCGGGTGCGGCCGAAGACGCCGGTACGCCCTGCCTCGCCGCTCCGTTCCGCCATTGGCCGTACCTCCCGCCCGTGCCCACTGCCCTCACGTCCGACGGTAGGGGCGTGATGATCAGCCGGACAGCGAGCGGGGCGAAAGCGCCCCCTTCCGCTCCCCCGGTTCACTCCGAGCGCCTGCCCGGTCGGGTGAATAGGCGGGGGCGGCTGGATACACCCTAGGGGTGGGGGAACCGAGGGGGGACCGTGGAGCGGCGGACAGCGGCAGTACCCCGTGGCCGCCGCTCCACGGGCAGGGCCGGGGGCGCCGTGGCGAGCGGGTGCGGTTCCCGGTCAGCCGAAGACGGCCAGGCTCTTCGCCTTGCCCTTGTGCTGCTCGACCAGCGCGAGGAAGCGGCCCTCGGGGCCGAACACGGCGACGGGGCCGGAGCCCGCGTACTCGTCGGGCATCTCCAGCCGCACGCCGTTGAGGAGCAGCCGGGCGCGCCGGTCGTCCACGTCCCAGCGGGGGAACGCGGCCGCGGCCGCGTCGGCGAGCGGCATCACCGTCAGGTCCTGCTGCAGCTGGTCCAGCGTCCTCGCGGAGTCCAGCTTGTACGGCCCGACGCGCGTCCGGCGCAGCGCGGTGAGGTGGCCGCCGACGCCAAGGCCTGCGCCCAGGTCGCGGGCGAGGGCGCGGATGTAGGTGCCGGAGGAGCAGACCACCGAGACGACGATGTCGAGCACGGCGGTGCCGTCCTCGGCGACGGCGTCCCGGACGTCGTACACGGCGAAGGAGGAGACGGTGACCGGCCGGGCCGGGATCTCGAAGTCCTCGCCGTCACGGGCCCGCTTGTAGGACCGGACGCCGTTGATCTTGATGGCGCTGACCTTGGACGGCACCTGCATGATGTCGCCGGTCAGCTTGGCGATGCCGGCGTCGATGGCGTCCCGGGTCACCTGGGAGGCGTCGGTGGAGGAGGTGACCTCCCCCTCGGCGTCGTCGGTGACGGTGTTCTGGCCCAGGCGGACGGTGCCCAGGTACTCCTTCTCGGTCAGGGCCAGGTGCCCGAGGAGTTTCGTGGCCCTCTCCACGCCGAGGACGAGGACGCCGGTCGCCATCGGGTCCAGCGTGCCGGCGTGGCCGACGCGGCGGGTGCGGGCGATGCCGCGCATCTTGGCGACCACGTCGTGCGAGGTGAAGCCCGACGGCTTGTCGACGATGACGAGGCCGTCGGGCGTGGTGTGCTTCTGGGTCATGCGGTGGCGTCGCCGTCCGTCTCGGTCGTGTCGTCCGCCTCGTCGTCGGCAGGCTTGCGGTACGGGTCGGCGCCGCCCGCGTACGTCGCCCCCGCGGAGGTCTCGCGGACCTTCGCGTCGGACTGCCGTGCCTTGTCGAGGAGGTCCTCGATGGTCCGGGCGGTGTCCGGGAGGGCGTCCGCGACGAAGGTGAGGGTCGGCGTGAACTTCACGCCGGCCGCGCGGCCGACCTCCGAGCGCAGGATGCCCTTGGCGCTCTCCAGGCCCGCCGCCGCGGCCTTACGCTCCTCGTCGTCGCCGTAGACCGTGTAGAAGACGGTCGCCTCCCGCAGGTCACCCGTGACCCGGGTGTCCGTGATGGTGACGTGCGAGCCGAGCCGCGGGTCCTTGATCCCGCGCTGCAGCTTCTGGGCCACCACCTCCCGGATGAGGTCCGCCAGCCTTTTCGCCCGCGCGTTGTCGGCCACTGGTCCGTCTCCCGTTCTTTCTTCTTCTTGCGTTCTGTGGTCAGTCGTCGTCGCCGTGGAAGCGCCGCCTCACGGACAGCAGCTCCACCTCGGGGCGGCCGGCGACCAGCCGTTCGCACCGGTCCAGTACGTCGCTGAGGTGCGCCGCGTCGCCGGAGACCAGCGCGAGCCCGATGCCGGCCCGGCGATGGAGGTCCATGTGGTCCACCTCCGCCGCGCTCACCGCGTACTTCCGCTGGAGTTCGGCGACGATCGGGCGGACGAGGGAGCGCTTCTCCTTCAGCGAGTGGACGTCGCCGAGGAGGAGGTCGAAGGACAGAGTCCCCACATACATGTGTGCAACCGGTTCACCCGCCGGTTCGGGATCGATGGCCCCGGGTCCGTGTGGCCGGGGACATCAAGAACGGTACCGCGTACCCGCCTGGCACTCGACAGGGTTTCGGTGCCGTGGGCCCGGGGCCGAGGCCCCGGGAACGGCGCGCCGGCCGACGGGAGCGGAGTCCCGTCGGCCGGCGCGAACCGTGGGCGTCACGCCCGCGGCTTCTCCCGCATCTCGTACGTCGCGATGACGTCGTCGACCTTGATGTCGTTGAAGTTTCCGAGGTTGATACCACCCTCGTAGCCTTCGCGGATCTCGGTGACGTCGTCCTTGAAGCGACGCAGGCCCTCGATGTTGAGGTTCTCCGCGATGACCTTGCCGTCGCGGATGAGGCGCGCCTTGGTGTTGCGGCGGACCTCGCCGGAGCGGATGAGCACACCCGCGATGTTGCCCAGCTTGGACGAACGGAAGACCTCGCGGATCTCCGCCGTGCCGAGCTCGACCTCCTCGTACTCCGGCTTCAGCATGCCCTTCAGGGCCGCCTCGATCTCCTCGATCGCCTGGTAGATGACCGAGTAGTACCGGACGTCCACACCCTCGCGCTCGGCCATCTGCGCCGCGCGGCCGGCCGCGCGGACGTTGAAGCCGATCACGATGGCGTCGGAGCCCATCGCCAGGTCGATGTCGGACTCCGTGACCGCACCGACGCCGCGGTGCAGGACGCGGATGTCGACCTCTTCGCCGACGTCCAGCTGGAGCAGCGAGGACTCGAGGGCCTCGACGGAACCAGAGGCGTCACCCTTGATGATCAGGTTCAGCTGCTGGACCTCGCCGGCCTTGAGCACCTTGTCCAGGTCCTCCAGCGACACGCGGCGCGTGCGCTTGGCGAACGCGGCGTTGCGCTCACGGGCGGCGCGCTTCTCGGCGATCTGACGGGCCGTACGGTCCTCGTCCACCACCAGGAAGTTGTCGCCCGCACCCGGGACGTTGGTCAGGCCCAGGACCTGGACCGGCGTCGACGGGCCGGCCTCGGCGACGTTGTTGCCGTTGTCGTCGAGCATGGCGCGCACCCGGCCGTAGGCGTCGCCCACGACCATCGTGTCGCCGACCCGCAGCGTGCCTCGCTGGACGAGGACCGTCGCCACGGCACCGCGGCCGCGGTCGAGACGGGACTCGATCGAGATGCCCTGCGCGTCCTGGTTCGGGTTGGCCCGCAGGTCGAGCGAGGCGTCGGCCGTGAGGATCACGGCCTCCAGCAGCGAGTCGATGTGCAGACCCTGCTTGGCGGAGATGTCGACGAACATGGTGTCGCCGCCGTACTCCTCGGCCACCAGGCCGTACTCGGTCAGCTGACCGCGCACCTTGGTCGGGTCGGCACCCTCGACGTCGATCTTGTTGACCGCGACCACGATCGGCACGTCGGCCGCCTTGGCGTGGTTGAGCGCCTCGACCGTCTGCGGCATGACGCCGTCGTTGGCCGCGACGACCAGGATCGCGATGTCGGTCGACTTCGCACCGCGGGCACGCATGGCGGTGAACGCCTCGTGACCCGGGGTGTCGATGAAGGTGATCTTGCGCTCTTCGTCGTTGACCTCGGTCGCGACCTGGTAGGCACCGATGTGCTGGGTGATGCCGCCGGCCTCGCCCGCGATGACGTTCGTCTTGCGGATGGCGTCGAGCAGTCGGGTCTTGCCGTGGTCGACGTGACCCATGACGGTGACCACCGGCGGACGGACGACCAGGTCCTCCTCGGAGCCCTCGTCCTCGCCGAACTCGATGTCGAAGGACTCGAGCAGCTCGCGGTCCTCCTCCTCGGGGCTGACGATCTGAACCGTGTAGTTCATCTCGTCGGCGAGGAGCTGCAGCGTCTCGTCGGAGACGGACTGCGTGGCCGTGACCATCTCGCCGAGGTTCATCATGACCGCGACGAGCGACGCCGGGTTGGCGTTGATCTTCTCGGCGAAGTCCGTGAGCGACGCGCCGCGGGAGAGACGGATGGTCTCGCCGTTGCCGCGCGGCAGCATCACGCCGCCGACGCTCGGGGCCTGCATGGCCTCGTACTCCTGGCGCCTCTGCCGCTTCGACTTGCGGCCGCGACGCGCGGGACCACCGGGACGGCCGAAGGCGCCCTGCGTGCCACCGCGGCCACCGGGACCGCCGGGACGGCCGCCGAAGCCGGGACGGCCACCGCCGCCACCGCCGGGACCACCCGGACGGCCGGCGAAGCCACCGCCGCCGCCACCGGGACCACCGGGACGGCCGGCGAAGCCGCCACCGCCACCGGGACGGCCGGCGAAGCCGCCGCCACCCGGACGACCGCCGCCGCCACCGGGACGACCGCCGGCACCGGGACCGCGGCCGCCGGGGCCACCGCCACCGGGACGCGGGCCGGCAGCGGGACGCTGCGGCATCATGCCGGGGTTAGGACGCGGACCGGCCGGGCCGGGACGCGGACCGCCCTGCGGGCGGGGCATGCCGGCCGGCGACGGACGGGGACCGCCGGGAGCCTGCGGACGCGGACCGCCGCCCTGGGCGCCGGGCGCCTGCGGACGGGGACCGCCGCCGGGAGCACCGGGGCCGCCGGGACGCGGGCCGCCCTGCGGGCGCGGGGCCTGCGGACGGGCCATGCCGGTGGAGCCACCGGAGGTGAAGGGGTTGTTGCCCGGACGGGGACCGGCCGGACGTCCACCGGGACGCGGGGCCTGGCCACCGGCACGCGGGCCGCCCTGGCCCGGACGGGCCTGGCCCTGACCGGGAGCCGGACGGCCACCGGGCTTCGGGGCACCCGGACGGGCGCCGGGACGCGGACCCTGCGCGGCCGGGGCCTGCGGGGTCTGGGCGGCCGGAGCGGCCGGCGGAGCGGTGAACTCCGGGGCGGCCGGAGCCGGGCGCGGCGCGGGCTTCGGGCCCGGGACCGGACGCGGACCCGGGGTCGGCGCGGGCGCCGAGGGAGCCGACGAGGCGGCGGGCTGCGGGGCAGCGGGCGCCGTCGGAGGCTTGGGGGCCGGCGGCCTCGGGGCAGCCGGACGAGCCGCCTGCGCCGGGGAGGGCGCGGCGGGCCTGGGGGAAGCCTTGCGCGGGGCGGGACGGCCGGCGGACCTGCCGTTGCCACCGCCCTGGAAGGCGTCGGTCAGCTTGCGTACTACGGGCGCCTCGATCGTCGAAGACGCCGATCGGACGAATTCACCGAGTTCCTGGAGCTTGGCCATGACGACCTTGCTCTCGACACCGAACTCCTTGGCGAGTTCGTAGACCCGGACCTTAGCCACTTCGCTCCTTTGAGGTCCGGGTTGAAGCCGGACCGTCGCTAGTTCATGGGCGTACTCATCGCGTACTCATCGAGTGCTCATCGCAATCTCGACCTGCTTTCGACTCGCGAGGTACCAGGGCCGCACGGTGTTCCGTACGGCACGTCTTACGGTGTTGCCTGCTCGACAACTGTTGTCTGCTCGACGTATCGGCGCAACGCCTTTGTGTCGAGCGCTCCCGGGACGCGCAGTGCCCGCGGGAACGCCCGGCGGCGTACCGCCTGGTCGAGACAGACCAGGGCGGGGTGCACGTACGCACCCCGGCCGGGCAGCGTACCGCGAGGATCGGGGACGCACGCGTCCCCGCTCTTCACGATCCGCAGGAGATCGTCCTTGGCCGCCCGCTCCCGGCACCCCACACAGGTGCGTTCAGGGCATGCTCGGGCTTGCGTCCGGCCAGACACGGTTAAGTCTACCTCCCCGCACCGACCTCACCCCTTCGGGGCAAAGATCGAACGGCTGTTGTCGTAATCCAAGCGGCCTGCGGCCTGGATCTATTCCCCGGCCCGCCCACCGGCCGGCCGGGGCTCCGGCTGGTCGGCCTGCTCGGTGTCCGGGCGGATGTCGATGCGCCAGCCGGTGAGCCGGGCCGCGAGGCGGGCGTTCTGTCCCTCCTTGCCGATGGCCAGCGACAACTGGTAGTCCGGCACCGTCACCCGGGCGGAGCGGGCCGCCAGGTCCACGACCTCGACCTTGTTCACCCGGGCGGGTGACAGTGCGTTCGCCACCATCTCGGCCGGGTCGTCCGACCAGTCGACGATGTCGATCTTCTCGCCGTTCAGCTCGCCCATGACGTTGCGCACTCGGCCGCCCATGGGGCCGATGCAGGCGCCCTTGGCGTTCAGGCCCGAACGGGTGGACCGCACGGCGATCTTGGTGCGGTGACCGGCCTCACGGGCGATCGCCGCGATCTCGACCGATCCGTCGGCGATCTCCGGCACCTCTAGGGCGAACAGCTTCTTCACCAGGTTGGGGTGCGTGCGCGAGAGGGTCACGGAGGGGCCGCGGACGCCCTTGGCGACGCGGACGACGTACGACCGCAGGCGCATGCCGTGCGGGTAGGTCTCGCCGGGGACCTGCTCCTGCACCGGCAGGATGGCCTCGAGCTTGCCGATGTCGACGAGCACGTTCTTCGGGTCGCGGCCCTGCTGGACCACGCCGGTGACGATGTCGCCCTCGCGGCCGGCGTACTCGCCGAGCGTGGCGTCGTCCTCGGCGTCGCGCAGCCGCTGCAGGATGACCTGCTTGGCGGTGGTGGCGGCGATCCGGCCGAAGCCGGACGGGGTGTCGTCGAACTCGCGGGCCTCCTGGCCCTCCTCGAGGTCCTCGGGGTCCTCCTTCGCCCACACGGTCACGTGCCCGGTCTCCCGGTTGAGCTCCACGCGCGCGTGCCGGCGGCTTCCCTCGGTGCGGTGGTACGCGATGAGGAGGGCCGACTCGATCGCCTCGACCAGCAGGTCGAAGGAGATCTCCTTCTCCCGGACCAAGCCCCGCAGGGCGCTCATGTCGATGTCCACGGCTACGCCTCCTCCTCTTCCTTCATGTCCTTCTTGCTGTCCTTGCGGCTGAACTCGACCTGCACGCGCGCTTTGGCGATCTCCGGGAAGCCGAGTCTGCGGGTCGTCGCCTTGCGGCCCTTGACCCCGGGGACCTCGACGTCGAGGCCCTCCTCGTCGACCGCCAGGATCCGGGCGACCAGGTCGCCGTCCTCGGCCAGCTGGAACTTCACCAGCCGGTCGGTGGCGCGCACGAAGTGCCGGTGCTCGGTGAGGAGGCGCTCCGCGCCGGGGGTCCCGACCTCCAGGTCGTACGCGGCGTCACCCATCGCTTCGGTCTCGTCGAGCTTCGCCGAGAGCGCGCGGCTCACATCGGCGATCGCGTCCAGGTCGGCTCCGGCGTCGGAGTCGACCACCACCCGCAGCACCCGCTTGCGTCCGACCGAGTCGACGGCGATCTCCTCGAGATCCAGCCCCTGGGAGGTGACGAGCGGTTCCAGCAGCTCTCGCAGCCTCTCGCTCTGGGTGGTGCTCATCCGGGTGACTCCTCGGCCGCGTGTGCTGTTGTGGGATGGGTCGCGTGTCTGATCAAAGGGTATCCGGTCGCGGGGAGTGTTGCCGTCCACCTGTGTTCGCGCGGTGCCGGTGAGTGGCGTGGGGACGGGGCGCGGGTACGGTGATCACGGGCTGCCCGCCCTTCCTTTCGTACGAGTGCCCCGAGGACGTCCGCAGTGCCGTACCCCCCGCCGCCCGGCCCTCCGGGGCCGCGCAGAAGAACCCTGCTCGCCTCCGCCGTCGGGGCCGCCCTGCTGGCGGGCTGCTCGGCCGGACCGGACTCCGGGGGCAGCGGCGCCGGCCCGTCGGCGACGGCGCGGGCACGCGCGCGTGCGGCCCGAGACAGCTCCGGTCTGCTGGCGCGGTACGACGCCGTGCTGGCCGCCCATCCGTCGCTCGCGCAGCGGCTGCGCCCGCTGCGGGCGCAGGTCGCGGCCCATGTGGCGGCGTTCGGCGGCCGGCCGGCCACGGCGTCGCCGTCCGCGGCGGCGCGGGTCTCCACCACCGGGCCGTCCTCGTGGGCCACGACCCCGCCCGCCGGATCGATGCCGTCGGTGACGGATCCGCCCGCCGGGTCGTCCTCGCCGGTCCCGGCCGCGGCCACCGAGAAGGACGCGCTGGCCTCCCTGGCCGCGGCCGAACGATCCCTCGCCGACCGGAGGGCCGAGGCCCTGCTGGACGTGCCGGGCGAGCTGGCCCGGCTGCTGGCATCCGTCGCGGCGGCCGGGGCCGCGCACGCCTACCTGCTGACCGAGGGGGCGCGGTGAGCGCGGGGAAGACGGCCGAGGCGGAACTGACCGCACTGCAGGCGGCGCTGGCGGCGGAGCACGCGGCGGTGTACGGGTACGGGGTCGTCGGCGGGCGGATCGACGAGCGCCGGCGGGCCGCGGCGCGGGCGGCCTACGACGCCCACCGGGCGCGGCGGGACGCCCTGGCCCGCCAGGTGCGCGACCTGGGCGGCGAGCCGGTCGCCGCGAGCGCCGCGTACGCGCTGCCGTTCCCGGTGCGCGACGCCGACACCGCGGTGCGGCTGGCCGCCGAGCTCGAGGAGCGGGTGGCCGGGGTGTACTCGGACCTGGTGCGGGCGGTGACCGGCGCGCGGCGCGGTGCGGCCGCGGCGGCGCTGCGCGAGGCCGCGGTCCGGGCGGTGCGCTGGAGCGGGGAGAGCGTAGCCTTCCCAGGGCTCGCCGAGCGGGCGGGCGACGAAACGGGCGCGGCCGGGCCGGGCGTCTCGGCGACCCCGGCCCCGTGACCGCGCGGGCCTGCCGCACGGCAGGCCCGCGACGCGATGGAACGGCACGTCCAGGGCCGGGAAGAAGGGAACGACTCGCGCATGGCTTTCGAACCGCCCCAGCGGCTGGTGCGGGCGCTCGGTGAGACGGCGCCGGCCGGCGACGACTGGCTGGCGCGGCTGTCCGAGACGGCCGAACGAACCGTCGCCCGGCGCGAGTTGACCGTGGAGCGGGTCCAGGTCCCGGGCGGCCGCAGCAGCCTGGTGGTGCTGGTCCGGCGGGCCGACGGCACCCCGGCGGTCCTGAAGCTGGCCCCGCCCCGGGCCCGGCCCGAGAGCGAGCGGGCGGCGCTGGCGCACTGGGACGGACGGGGCGCCGTGCACCTGCTGGACGCGGACGCGGAGGAAGCGGAGGAGGGGGTGCTGCTGCTGGAGCGGCTGCACCCCGACGTGTCGGTGCGCTCGCTTCCGGAGGCGAAGGCGCTGCTGGAGGCGGCGGGGACGCTGCGGCGGCTGTGGGTCGAGCCGCCCGCCGGGCACGCCTTCGAGACGGTGGCCGAGCGGACCGGGCGGCAGGCCGGGGCGATGCGGGCGGGCGCGCTGGCGGAGCCCGGGACGGCGCCCCTGGTGGAGGCGGCGCTGACGGCCCGCGAGGAGCTGCTGGCCGCACCGCCCGAGCACCGGCTGCTGCACGGCACGTTCCGGCAGAGCAAGGTGCTCGCCGGGGAGCGGATGCCGTGGCTGGCGGTGGGCCCGGACCCGGTGGTCGGGGAGAGCGCCTTCGACCTGGCGCGGCTGGTGCGGGACCGGGTGGAGGACCTGATCGCGGCGCCGTCCGGGGCGTCGATCACACGGCGGCGGATCAAGCGGCTGGCCGACTCGCTCGAGGTGGACCTGGAGCGGCTGCGGGGGTGGACGCTGTTCCGGGCGGTGGAGTCGGGAGTGCGGGCGCTGCGCGTGGGCCGGGACAAAGACGCGGAACTGCTGCTGGAGTTCGCCGGGTGGCTGTGAGCGGGTGACCGCCGTGTGCGCGTGATCGCCGAACAGGCTCGACGGCCGTCGCTACGATCGCCCGCATGACCGCCGATGAGCGAATAGAGCAGGCCGACCACCTCTACCAGCGCGCCGTCTTCGGGGGCGACGGCGGCGCGCTGAAGCCCGCGCACGAGGGCCTCGACGCGGTCGAGGCCGACCTCGCCCTGGCCCGTGGCCGGCTGATCCACGCCCGCTTCCTGGAGGACCGGGTCGAGGAGCCGCGGGAGCTGGAGCTGTTCGCGCGCGCGGCGGAGCTGTACGGCGGGCTCGGCGACGTCCGGGGCGAGGGCGAGGCCCTGTTCTGGGTGGGGACCTACCACCAGGTGGTCCGGGACGACACGGAGGCGGCGCTGCCCGCCTTGACCCGCGCCCTCGACCTCGCCACGCGGGCGGGGGACCGGCTGACCATGTCCTACGCCCTGCGGCACCTGGGCTTCGCGGACCACATGGCCGGACGGCTCGCCGAGGCCCGCGAGCGCTTCGAGGAGTCCACCCGGCTGCGCCGGGAGCTGGGCTTCCGGCCGGGTGTGGCCGCGAACCTGATCGGGCTCGCCCACCTCGCCGCACAGCAGGACCGGCGGGACGACGCGGCGGCGCTGCTCACCGAGGCGGCGGCGCTGGCCGAGAGCAGCGGGGCGCACGGTGTGCTGCGCTGGGTGGCCGGCGCCCGTGCGGAACTCGGGCTGCCGCACACCGAGGCCCGGTAGGGCGCGCGGGCCGCCCCCTCGGGGAACGGCCCGCGCCGCTGCGCGGACCCCGTCAGGCGGTCAGGCGGGCGATCGCTTCCTCGATCGTCAGCTCCTCGCGCTCACCGGTCCTGCGGTCCTTCAGCTCCAGCACGCCCTCGCCGGAGCGGCGGCCGGCCACCAGGATCTTGGGGACGCCGATCAGCTCGGAGTCGGTGAACTTCACGCCCGGGGAGACGCCGGCCCGGTCGTCGACCAGGACGCGGACACCGGCGGCCGCCAGCTTCTCGGAGACGTCGAGCGCCACCTCGGTCTGCAGGGCCTTGCCGGCGGCCACGACGTGCACGTCGGCCGGGGCGACCTCCGCGGGCCAGCACAGGCCCTGCTCGTCGGCGGTCTGCTCGGCGAGGGCCGCGACCGCGCGGGAGACGCCGATGCCGTAGGAGCCCATGGTGACGCGGACCGGCTTGCCGTTCTGGCCGAGGACGTCGAGCTTGAGGGCGTCGGCGTACTTGCGGCCGAGCTGGAAGATGTGGCCGATCTCGATGGCGCGGTCCAGCTTCAGGCCGGTGCCGCACTTCGGGCAGGGGTCGCCCTCCTGGACGACCACCACGTCGACGTACGCGTCGACCTCGAAGTCACGGCCCGCGACGACGTTCTTCGCGTGCATGCCGTCCTTGTTGGCGCCGGTGATCCAGGAGGTTCCGGGGGCCACGCGCGGGTCGGCGATGTACGTCACCTTCTCGCCCAGGCCCTGCGGGCCGACGTAGCCGCGGACCAGGTCGGGGCGGCCGACGAAGTCCTCGGCGGTGACCAGCTCGACGGCGGCCGGGGCGAAGTGCGCCTCGACCTTGTCCAGGTCGACCTCGCGGTCGCCGGGCACGCCCACGGCGACGATCTCGCCGTCCACCTTGACCAGCAGGTTCTTCAGCGTGGCGGAGGCCGGGACGCCGAGGGAGGCGGCGAGGGTCTCGATGGTCGGGGTGTCGGGGGTAGGGATCTCCTCGAGCGCGGGGACCGCGGAGCCGTCGACCGGCTCGAGCTCGTAGGTGATCGCCTCGGTGTTGGCGGCGAAGTCGCAGTTCGGACAGTCGGCGAAGACGTCCTCGCCGGCCTCGGCCGGGGCCAGGAACTCCTCGGAGCGGGAGCCGCCCATGGCGCCCGCGGTGGCCGCGCAGATGCGGTAGTCGAGGCCGAGGCGCTCGAAGACGCGCTGGTAGGCCTGGCGGTGCAGGGCGTAGGACTTCGCGAGGCCGTCGTCGTCCAGGTCGAAGGAGTAGGAGTCCTTCATCAGGAACTCGCGGCCGCGCAGGATGCCCGCCCGGGGGCGGGCCTCGTCGCGGAACTTGGACTGGATCTGGTAGAGGATCACCGGCAGGTCCTTGTAGGACGTGCACTGGTCCTTGACCAGGAGGGTGAAGATCTCCTCGTGGGTGGGGCCGAGGAGGTAGTCGCCGCCCTTGCGGTCCTTCAGCCGGAACAGCTCCTGGCCGTACTCGTCCCAGCGGCCGGTGGCCTCGTAGGGCTCGCGCGGCAGCAGGGCGGGCAGGGAGACCTCCTGGGCGCCGACGGCGTCCATCTCCTCGCGGACGATCCGCTCCACGTTGGCGAGGACCTTCTTGCCGAGGGGCAGCCACGACCAGATGCCGGCGGCGGTGCGGCGGACGTAGCCGGCGCGGACGAGGAGCTTGTGGCTGAGGACCTCGGCGTCCGCCGGGTCGTCGCGCAGCGTCTTCACCATCAACTGGGACATGCGCTGGACCGGTGCGTTCGCCATGGCTCGTACTCCTGCCGGGAATGGTGTGATGGCTAGGAGGTTAGCCGGGCGGGTGGGGGCGGCGGAAATCGGTTGTGCGACGCGGCGGCCCCCCACGCGGCTACTTGCGGCGCAGCGGTAGGGGGGCGCCCATCACGGCGTACGGCAGCTGGGCGCTCGGGAAGTGGACCCGGCGGGCGAGGTCGACGTAGCCGAGGGAGTGGTAGAGGCCGCGGGCCGGGCTGTCGACGTCGATGGCGGAGAGGATCGAGCGGGGCTCGTCGGCGCCGTCGGTGATGCCGGTGATCAGGGCGCGGCCGATGCCCCGGTTCTGGTGGTCGGGGTGGACGTGCAGCTCGGTGATGACGAAGGAGTCGTCCAGCCAGGAGTCGTTGCCGTTGGCGCGCAGGTACGGCTCGACGACGGTCGACCACCAGTGGGTGCGGCTGTTGGGCATGCCGTAGACGAAGCCGGCGAGCCGGCCGTCGGGGGTGGTGGCGCCCAGGGCGCGCGCGCCGGGGTACTGCATGTGGCGCTGGACGATCTGCCGGCGTACGGCCACCTCTTCCGGGCCGAGTCCGAAGGCGACGGCTTGGACGGCGAGGGCCTCGTCGACGTGGGCCGACAAGTCCAGGGGGCCGATCACGAGGTCCATGCGGGGAGCGTACAGGGGCCTCAGAAGAGGATGCTCATGAAGGCGCCGACCTCCTGGAACCCCACCCTGTGGTACGTCCTGCGCGCCGCCGTGTTGAAGTCGTTCACGTACAGGCTGACGACCGGCGCCACGTCGGCCAGGGCGTAGCGCAGCACCGCCGCCATGCCGGGTGCCGCCAGACCCCTGCCCCGGTACTCGGGGGCCACCCACACGCCCTGGATCTGGCAGGCCTGGCTGGTGGCGGCGCCGATCTCCGCCTTGAAGACCACCTTGCCGCGCTCGTCGAGGCGGGCGAAGGAGCGGCCGGAGCCGACCAGTTCGGCGACCCTGGCCTGGTACAGCAGCCCGCCGTCGCCCGCCAGCGGCGAGACGCCCACCTCCTCGGTGAACATCGCCACGCACGCCGGCATGATCGTCTCCATCTCGTCCTTGCGGATGCGGCGGACGTACGGGTCCGGGGTGACGTCGGCGGGCATGCGGTCGGTGACCATGAGCGGCTGGTGGGCGCGGACCTCGCGGGCCGGTCCCCAGTGGGGTTCGAGCAGCCGCCACAGGGCGGCGGTCGGCTCGGCGGGCCCGACGACGGACGAGCAGCGGCGCCCGGCCCTGCGCGCCCGGTCCGCGAAGGCGCGGACGGCCCGCGGGGTGGCACAGATCGGCACGAGGTTGGCGCCCGCGTAGCACAGGGACGTGAGCATGCCGTCCTCGTACCAGCCCCACATCTCGCCGCCGAGCCGCCACGGGTCGAGGCCGGCCACCTGGACCCGGGAGGTCACGAAGGCGTTCGCGACCGGCTCGCGGTCGAGGACGGCGAGCGCGGCGTCAAGGTCGCTCGGTTCGAGCACCCGTGAGGTGGTCTGGGTCAACACTGCGGGGGCCTCACGCTGGGGTTCTGCTGATCTCCGCACTGTACCCGCGGAAATCCGGCCGCGCCGCCCCCGGTGCCGGGCTCCGGCCGGAAGGGGGCGGGCGGCGGTGCGCCGCGCGGACGACCGGGCGCCCGGTAAAGGTGACAATGTCAGGAGAAGTCATTTTTCCGGCGGCCCCGGGAAAACGCTGTGGTGCGCGGCAGGCGCACCGGAGGGCCGTCCGGTACGAGGACGAGGGCGTGAGGCATGAGCGGGTCGGGCGCGGGCCGGGAGCCGGAGTTCCCGCACGCGATCCTGCGCGACCTGGGCACCGGCGTCCTCGCCGTCGACCTCGCGGGGCGCATCACCTATGTCAACCCGTGGGCCGAGGAGTTGCTGGGCCGGCGGGCCGGCGACATGCTCGGCCGGGACTCGCACGACCTGCTGCACCGTCGCCCGGACGGTGGTCCGGTGCCGCGCGAGGAGTGCCGGATGCGGGCCCCGCTGCGGGACAACCGGTCCCTGCAGCAGGGCAGCGAGGAGTACTTCCTGCGCGCCGACGGCACCACCGTGCCGATCATCTGGTCGACCACTCCCCTGCGTCTGGCGGATCGCCCGGCGGGGCTGGTGATCGTCTTCAGCGACTTCAGTCTGCACCGGGAGGCCGAGCGCCGGGCGGCCGCGCGCACGGCCGCCCTGGAGGCGATGACGGCCCGGCTGAACCTGGTCGCGGACGTCTCCGGGGTGCTGATGTCGGGGCTGAACCCCGTCAGCCAGTTGCGGCGGCTGCTGCGGATGCTGGTCCCGGAGCTGGGCGACTGGGCCTCAGTGGCCCTGCGCTCCGAGCGGACCGGGGCGCTGGAGCGGGTCGCCGTCCGCTGTCCGGCGAGCCCGCACCGGGCGCGCCGGCTGCAGGGACCGCTGCCGCCGCTGCCGTCCCGGCTCCGCCCGGCGGTGGCGAAGGCGATGGGCGGCGACCGGCCCCTGCTGCTGACCGCCGAGGCGCTCAGCGACCCGCAGGCACCGCTCGCCGCGACCCACGGCATGCTGTTCGAGCGGCTGGGCGGCCACTCGGCGGTGGTGGCGCCGCTGAGCGCGCGCCGGCACCACTACGGGATGCTGACCGTGGGCCGCACGGTGGACTCCCCGCCGTTCACCGACGCCGAGATCCGGCTGCTGTCGGACATCGGCCGGCGGGTGGCGCTGGTGCTGGACAACGCCCGGCTCTACGAGGAGCAGCACAACGTGGCCGCGACCATGCAGCGCCAGCTGCTGGCCCCGCTGCCCCAGGTGGACCACCTTCGGATGGCGGCCCGCTACCTGCCCGCGCAGAGCGCGATGGAGGTCGGCGGGGACTGGTACGACGCCTTCCTGCTGGGCGACGGGATGCTGGCCCTGGTGATCGGGGACGTGGTGGGCCACGACCTGAAGGCCGCCGCGCACATGGCCGAGGTCCGCAACATGCTGCGCGGGCTGGCCTGGGTGCACCGGGAGCCGCCCAGTGTGATCATGCGCCGGCTGGACGAGGCGGTGACGAACACCAGCGACGCCCCGATGGCCACGGTCCTGTTCGCCCGGATCGAGGGTCCCGAGGGCGGCCCGTGGCGGCTGCACTGGGTGAACGCCGGGCATCCGCCGCCGCTGCTGGTGACCCGTGAGGGGGAGGCCCGGTTCCTGACCGGCGGACACGGTCCGCTGATCGGCATGAGCGCCACCCTGCACCTCGGCCTGACCTGGCCGGACGCGTACGCGGAGCTGCCCGCCGAGGGCACCCTGCTGCTGTACACCGACGGCCTGGTGGAGAGCCGGGACCGCCCGATCGACCTGGGCATGGCCACGCTGCGCCACCATGCGGCCGTGCTGGCGCGGCGGCCGGGCGAGACGACGGTGGACGACTTCTGCGACGAGTTGCTGAAGCGCATCGCGCCGAGCGGTGACGACGTGGCGCTGCTGGCCGTGCGCCTGCCGGAGGCGGGCCGGGGCGCCCCCGGCGACCACAGCCCGCCGATGCCCCCGCAGTCCAGCTACAGCCCGGCCGCCCCGGACCGAGCGGCCCCCGGCTCCCTCCAGGAGGACGCCCCGGTGACGGACCCCACGCGCGGCATACGGGAGGAGTGAGCCCGGCGGGAGGTCGGCGGCCGGGCGGGCGCGGGCGTGGTCGCGCGTCAGGAAGCGTGCGATGGCCGGGCACGAGAACACCCCTGCCGGGCCGCCCATGGAGGAGCACCGGTCGCTGAGACGAGTCCCGCCACCCGCCCGGGCAGCGGGCCCCCGGGGCCACGGCCGGAGTTCCCCGGCAGACGTGCTCGCGAGAGGCAGGGCCGCGCCGGCTGGGGCGCTCACGCGGAAGAGGAGTGAGGGTGGAGGCGGGTCCGCCAGGGGCTGACCGCAGCGCCGCCGCCCGAGCAGGGCCCACGGCGGCGGTCCGTGGCGCCCACGCGGGCATGCTCGCGCCTGAGGAAGCGCGCGATCGCGGGATCCCAGGACCACCCTTGCCGGGGAACCCCGCGGGAGCGGGAAACTAAGGGCCAGGCGTGGCGGGCCGGGGGCCTGCGGACAGGCGGAGGGGACGTCCGGCCCGCCCGGGTGCCTCAGCCCGTGACCGACACCGACGGCTCGCCGGAGGCGGTGCCCTCGGCCTCCATCCGGG
>NZ_KQ948881.1:31322-63824 GCF_001514215.1 Streptomyces bungoensis | reverse complement strand
TCCGGACGCGGTGGTCGTCGGCAGTCTGCGGCGTGATCAGGGTGGTGCGGACCGGTTCCTGACCTCCCTGGCCGAGGCCTGGGTGCGCGGTGTTCCGGTGGAGTGGACACGGGTGCAGGCCGGGCAGGGCGGCCGGGTGGTGGCGTTGCCGACGTACGCCTTCCAGCACCGCCGGTACTGGTTGGAGAAGAGCCTGCCCGTGGTGCCGTCGTCTGGTTCGCGGGTGGATGGCCGGTTCTGGGAGGCGGTCGAGCGGGAGGATCTGGAGGGTCTTGCCGGGACGCTCGGGTTGGTCGACAGTGCGCCGTTGGCCGGGGTGTTGCCGGTGTTGTCGAGTTGGCGTCGGGGTGAGGTGGCGCGGTCGGCGGTGGACGGCTGGCGGTACAAGGTGGTGTGGAAGCCGGTCGGGCGGGACGTCGGGCCGGTGGTGCTTGGGGGCAGGTGGCTGCTGGTGGTGGCGGGGGAGCAGGCCGGCACCGGCCTGACCGCCTCCGTCGCCGACGCCCTGACCCGCCACGGCGCCGACGTGCTGACTCTCGGTGTACCGGCCGGCGCCGACCGGACCCAGCTCGCCGCCCTGCTCGGCGAAGCCCTCGGCGGTGAGGGCGGCCCCGCGCCGGCGACCGGGATCCTGTCCCTGCTGGCGCTGGAGGAGTCGCCGTACGCGGCCGGCAGCGCTCTGGACCACGGGCTCGCCCTCAACACCGCCCTGCTCCAGGCGCTGGGCGACGCCCGGGTGACCGCGCCGCTGTGGATCGGTACCCGGGGTGCCGTGTCGACCGGGCGCGCCGACCGGCTGACCGCGCCGTTCCAGGCGCGGGCGTGGGGCCTCGGCCGTATCGCGGCGCTGGAGTACCCGCAGCGCTTCGGTGGGCTGGTGGACCTGCCGCGGGAGCTGGACGAGCGTGCCGGCACCCGGCTCGTGACCGCGCTGTCGGGCGCGGCGGGCGAGGACCAGGTGGCGGTACGCGGCTCCGGTCTGTTCGCGCGTCGGCTGGTCCGGGCCGAGCGGTCGGAAGCCGGACCCGCGGAGTGGAAGCCGGATGGCACCGTGCTCGTGACCGGCGGCACCGGAGGGGTGGGCGCACAGGTCGCGCGCCGGCTGGCCCGCAACGGCGCCGCGCACCTGCTGCTGGTGGGACGCCGGGGACCGGACGCCCCCGGCGCGGCGGAACTGCGGGCGGAACTGACCGGGCTCGGCGCCCGCGTCACGATGGCGGCGTGCGACGTGGCCGACCGCGAGCAGCTCGCCGCGCTTCTGGCCGCCGTACCCGAGGACCAGCCGCTCACCGCGGTCGTCCACGCGGCCGGCGTGCTGGACGACGGCGTGCTCGACGGGCTCACGCCCGAGCGCGCCGAGACCGTGCTGCGGCCCAAGACCGCTGCCGCGTGGCACCTGCACGAGCTGACCCGGGACCTGGGACTCACCGCCTTCGTGCTGTTCTCCTCGCTGGCGGGCACGCTGGGCGGACCGGGACAGGGCAGCTACGCCGCCGCGAACGCCTTCCTCGACGCCCTCGCCCACCACCGGCACGCCGACGGCCTGCCGGCGACGTCGATCGCGTGGGGAGCATGGGGCGGCGGCGGCCTGGCCGCCGGGGAGACGGGTGAGCGGCTGGCCCGCTCGGGCATGCCCGCCATGGACCCGGAAGCGGCGCTGACCGCGCTCGAACAGGCCGTCCTCGGCGGCGAACCCGTGCTGGCGGTGGCCGACGTACGGTGGGAGACATACGCGTTCGCCCACTCCGACCGGCCCGCCCGTGCGCTCGCCGGCCTGCCGGAGGTGCAGGCGGCCACCGCGGCCCGGCGGACGGCCGGGAGCGCCGGGGGTGACGGCAACGCGCTCACGGCGCGGCTCTCCGTGCTGCCGTCCGACGAGCGGCGGCGCGAACTCCTGGCGTTGGTGCGCACGTTGGCCGCGGGGGCGCTCGGGTACTCCGGCCCGGAGGAGGTCGACGAGCACCGGGCGTTCCGCGACCTCGGCTTCGACTCGCTCACCGCGGTGGCGCTGCGCAACACCATCGCCGAGGCGACCGGTCTGCGGCTGCCGGTGACGCTCGTCTTCGACCATCCCACGGCCACCGCGCTCGCCGGCCGACTCCACCAGGACCTGTTCGGCGCGGCGCCCGCGGCCGCGGAGCCCGCTCCGACGGCCGGGGCCGGCCCGGCGGCGACCGACGACGACCCGGTGGTGATCGTCGCCATGAGCTGCCGGTACCCGGGTGGCGCGAGCAGCCCCGAGGAGCTGTGGCGACTGCTGGTGCGGGGCGGCGACGCGGTGTCGGCCTTCCCGCAGGACCGCGGCTGGGACCTGACGGGCGGCTACGACCCCGACCCCGACCGGCCGGGCACCTTCTACGCCCGCGGCGGCGGATTCCTGTACGACGCCCACCACTTCGACCCGGAGTTCTTCGGCATGAGCCCGCGCGAGGCGCTGGCCGTCGACCCCCAGCAGCGGCTGCTGCTGGAGACGTCGTGGGAGGCGTTCGAGCGGGCCGGCCTCGACCCGGCCGTGCTGCGCGGCAGCCGCACCGGGGTGTTCGTCGGCTCCAACTACCACGACTACGGCTCCCGGGTGCAGCAGGCGCCCAAGGACTTCGAGGGCTACCTGGCCACCGGCAGCGCCGGCAGCGTGGCGTCCGGGCGCATCTCCTACACCTTCGGACTGGAGGGCCCGGCCGTCACCGTCGACACGGCCTGCTCCTCGTCCCTGGTCGCCCTGCACATGGCCGCCCAGGCGCTGCGCACCGGGGAGTGCACCATGGCGCTGGCCGGCGGCGTCACGGTCATCTCCTCACTGGACACGTTCATCGAGTTCAGCAGGCAGCGGGCCCTGTCCGCGGACGGCCGCTGCAAGGCGTTCTCCGACGACGCCGACGGCGCCGGCTGGGCCGAGGGCGTCGGCATGCTGCTCCTGGAACGGCTGTCCGACGCCCGCCGCAACGGCCACCCGGTCCTCGCGGTGCTCGCCGGTTCCGCGGTCAACCAGGACGGCGCCAGCAACGGCCTCACCGCGCCGAGCGGTCCCGCGCAGCAGCGGGTCATCCGGCAGGCGCTGGACGCCGCCCGGCTGTCCCCGGCCGACGTGGACGCCGTCGAGGCGCACGGCACCGGCACCCGGCTGGGCGATCCCATCGAGGCGCAGGCCCTCATGGCGACGTACGGGCAGGACCGGCCCGCGGACCGGCCGCTGCTGCTCGGCGCCCTCAAGTCCAACATCGGGCACACGCAGGCCGCCGCCGGCGTCGGCGGTGTCATCAAGATGGTCCTGGCGATGCGGCACGGGCTGCTGCCGCGCACGCTGCACGCCGACCGGCCGTCGACGCGGATCGACTGGACCGAGGGGGCGGTGTCGCTGCTGACGGAGCCCACCGCGTGGCCGCGTGCCGGCCGGCCGCGCCGCGCCGGTGTGTCGGCGTTCGGCATCAGCGGAACGAACGCCCACGTCATCCTCCAGGAGCCGCCCGCCGGGGACCCGGAGGACACCGGCGCCGACGACCCCGGCACGCGGACGCCCGCCTCGGCGGTCGTCGCCGGGACCCGGGCGGTGGCCTCACCACCGCAGGCCGCCGCCGACGTTGTCCCCTGGGTGCTCTCCGGCCGGACCGCCGACGCGCTGCGCGCCCAGGCCGCCCGCCTGCTGGACCGGCTGGAGGACCCCGGGCGGCAGGACGACGCGGCCCCGGCCGACGTCGCCCATGCCCTGGCCCTGGGCCGGACCGCGTTCGATCACCGGGCCGCCGTCGTCGGCAGCGACCGGGACGAACTGGTGGCCGGCGTACGGGCGCTGGCCGACGGCCGGGAGGCCGCCGGACTGCTGCGCGGGGTGCGGCGCCGGACCGGCCGCACCGCGTTCCTCTTCAGCGGCCAGGGCAGCCAGCGCCCCGGCATGGGCCGCGAACTTTACGACGCCCACCCGGTGTTCGCCGACGCGCTCGACGCGGTCTGCGCCGAACTGGACCGGGAACTGGAACGGCCTCTGAAGGACGTGCTGTTCGCCCCCGCCGGCACCTCGGACGCCGCGCTGCTGAACCGCACCGACTACACCCAGGCCGGCCTGTTCGCCCTGGAAGTCGCCCAGTTCCGGCTGCTGGAGCACTGGGGGCTGCGCCCCGACGCCGTCGCCGGCCACTCCGTCGGCGAGCTCGCCGCCGCCCACGTGGCCGGGGTGTTCGGCCTCGCCGACGCCTGCCGCCTGGTCGCCGCCCGCGGCCGGCTGATGCAGCGCCTGCCGGACGGCGGGGCGATGCTGTCCGTCCAGGCGGGCGAGGCGGACGTCGCCGAAGCCCTGCGCACGTACGAGGACCGGGTGGCCGTCGCGGCCGTGAACGGCCCGGCGTCCGTGGTCGTCTCCGGTGACGAGGAGGCGGTGCAGGAACTGGCCGAGGCGTGGCGGGGGGCAGGGCTGCGCACCAAGCGGCTGACCGTGTCGCACGCCTTCCACTCGCCGCGCATGGAACCGGTGCAGGCCCCGTTCGCCGCCGTCGCCCGGGACATCGCCTACGCGGCCCCGGCGATACCCCTCGTCTGCGACCTCACCGGGGCCCTCGCCGGCCCCGGTGAACTGGAGGACGCCGGCTACTGGGTGCGGCACGTACGGGACACGGTGCGCTTCGCCGACGTCCTCGCCACCCTGGAACGCCAGGACGTGACCGCGTACGTCGAACTCGGCCCCGACGGGGTGCTCACCGCCATGACCCGCGACTGCCTCACCGACCCGGGGGCCGCGGTCGTCACCCCGCTGCTGCGCCGCGACCGCTCCGAGCGGACGTCCGTCGTCACCGCACTGGCCGCCCTGCACGTGCACGGCGCCGGCCCCGACTGGGCCGCCTACTTCGCCGGCCGCCCGGCGCGCCGGGTCGAGCTGCCGACGTACGCCTTCCAGCGGGCCCGCTACTGGCTCGACGCGGAACCGGCCGCACCCGACCTCGCCGCGGCCGGACTCGCGGCCGGCGACCACCCGCTGCTCGCCGCGGGCACGGCACTCGCCGGCGGTGCCGGCTACCTGCTCACCGGGCGGCTGTCGCTCGGCGGCCACCCCTGGCTCGCCGACCACGCGGTGTCCGGTACGGCCCTCATGCCCGGCACCGCCTTCCTGGAACTGGCCCTGCTGGCCGCCGACCGGGTCGGCGCCCGGACCGTCGACGAACTCACCCTGGAGGCACCCCTCGTCCTGCCGGAGCAGGGCGCCGTCCACCTCCAGGTCACCGTCGGAGAACCGGGTGCGGAGGGCGTGCGCGAGGTCACGGTGCACTCCCGTCCGGACCAGGCCGAGGACGACGAGCCCTGGACCCGGCACGCCGTCGGCCGGCTCACCCCGGCCACCGCACCGGCCGACGACGTCCCGGTCGAGGCGTGGCCGCCGCAGGGGGCCGAACCGGTCACCCTGGACGGTCTGTACGACCGCTTCGCCGCGGGTGGCTTCGCCTACGGCCCCGCGTTCCAGGGCCTGACCGCCGCGTGGAAGCTCGGCGGGGACGTGTACGCCGAGATCGAGCCGCCCACCGAGGTGGCCGCCGACGCCGCCCGTTACTGGCTCCACCCGGCGCTGCTGGACGCCGCGCTGCAGACCGTCGGCCTCACCGGCGCGGCCGGGACCGCCGTCATGCCCTTCAGCTGGACGGGCGTGCACCTGCACACCCCCGGAGCCGCCGCCCTGCGGGTGCACCTGCGTCCGGCCGGGCCCGACGCGGTGACCCTGCGGATCACCGATCCGTCCGGGCGGCCCGTCGCCGCGGTGGCCGGCCTGACGCTGCGGCCGCTGCCCGACGCCGGCCGCCTCGAGGACCGGCGCGCCGCCGCCCGCCACCTGTACGAGCTGGAGTGGGTCACCCCGGCCCCGGCAGCGGCCCGCGCCGCCCTGGGCGGCTGGGCCGTCCTGAACGGCTGGGCCGTCCTGAACGGCGACGCCGACCCCGCCCTCGGCGCCGCCCTGGCCGCCGCCGGACCGGCCGCCGCCCACTACCGCGACCCGGCCGCCCTCGCCCGCGCCGTCGCCACTGGCGAACTGCCCGCACCCCGCACGGTGCTGGCCGTCGTACCCGGCCTCCGGAACGACGGGGCCGGGCACCCGGACGAGTGCGACCCGGCCGGTGCGGTGCGCCGCGCGACCGGGAACGTGCTGCGGCTGCTGCAGGACTGGCTCGCCGAGGACACGTTCGACGCCACCCCGCTGGTGCTGGTCACCCGGCACGCCATGAGCGTGCACGACGGCGACCGGGTGCCCGACCCGGCGGCCGCGGCCGTATGGGGCCTGGTGCGCACCGCGCAGTCCGAGAACCCGGGCCGGTTCGTGCTGCTCGACTGGGACGCCACCGAGGAGTCGTACCGGGCACTGCCCGCCGCGCTCGGCCACGGCGAACCCCAACTGGCGCTGCGCAAGGCCGAGCTGCGGGTGCCGCGACTGGTCAGGATGCGCCTGCCGCACACCGTGGACGGCACCACGGGGCCCCTGCTCGACCCGGACGGCACCGTACTGGTCACCGGTGCCACGGGTGCGCTGGGCGGCCTGATCGCCCGGCACCTCGTCACCCGGCACGGTGCCCGTCACCTGCTGCTCGCCGCCCGGCGCGGCCCGGACGCGCCGGGCGCCCGGGACCTCGTCGAGGAGCTGACCGCGCTCGGCGCCCGCGCCGAACTGGTCGCCTGCGACACCTCCGACCGGCAGGCGCTGGCCGCCCTGCTCGCCGAGGTTCCCGCCGCGCATCCCCTGACCGCCGTGGTGCACACGGCGGGCGTCCTGGACGACGGCGTCATCGGCTCCCTCACCCCGGAACGCCTCGACACCGTACTCGCCGCCAAGGTCGACACCGCCCTGCACCTGCACGAGCTGACCCGGGACGTGGAACTGCGCGCCTTCGTGCTGTACTCGTCGCTGGCCGGCATCTTCGGCGGCTCGGGACAGGGCAACTACGCGGCCGCCAACGCCTTCCTGGACGCCTTCGCCCGGCAGCGGCGGGCCGAGGGCCTGCCCGCCCAGTCGCTGGCCTGGGGCCTGTGGGAGCAGCGGTCGGCGATGACCGGCAAGCTGGACGAGGCCGACCTGCTGCGCATGGCGCGGGGCGGAGTCGTGCCGATGCCGTCCGAACAGGCTCTCGACCTGTTCGACGCCGCCGTCGCCGCCGGCCGGACGGTGCTGGTCCCGGCCCGGTTCGACACGGCCGCGCTGCGAACCCCGGACGGAGAGGTCCCGCCCCTGCTGCGGTCCCTCGTCCGGCCCGCCCCCGGCCGCCGCCCCGCCGGCGACGCCACCGCCTCCCACGGGCGTCTGCGTGACAGGCTCGCGAGCCTCGACCCCGAGGCCCGTCTGGCGGCCCTGGTGGACGTCGTCCGCGACCACGCGGCGGCGGTGCTCGGCTACGCCGACTCCGACGCCGTGGACCCCGAACGCGGCTTCCTGGAGATGGGTTTCGACTCGCTGACCGCCGTGGAACTGCGCAACCGGCTCAGCACCGCCACCGGGCTGCGGCTGCCCGCCACCCTGCTGTTCGACTACCCGACGCCCATCGGCCTGGCCGGGCACCTGCGGGCGGAGACCGCACCGGGAGCCGCCGCGTCCCTGCAACCGGTCCTGGCCGGGCTGGAACGGCTGGAGAGCGTGCTCGACGAGATCGCCGGGGACGAGCCGGTCCGCTCCGCACTGACCGGCCGGCTGCGCGGGCTGCTGACCCGCCTCGACGCAACGGCCCCGACCGGCGGCACCGGGGAGCGGCCGGACACGGCCGTGGCGGTCGAGGAACACCTGGAGACGGCCACCGACGACGACCTGTTCGACTTCATCGACCAGCAGTTCGGGTCGGCGTGACCGGCCGCCGCGTCCACAACCACCAAGCGGAGGAGAGCGAGACCGTGTCGGACCGGGTGCTGAACGTCGGAGTGGTCGGCTGCGCCGCCATCGCCCAGCGCACCACCATGCCCGCGCTGGCGGCCGAGCCGTCGGTGCGGCTGGTGGCCGTGGCCAGCCGCAGCCGGGACAAGGCCGAGGCCGTCGCCGCGCGGTTCGGCTGCGAGGCGGTCACCGGCTACGCCGCACTGCTGGCCCGCGACGACATCGACGCCGTGTACCTGCCCCTGCCGCCCGCCCTGCACGCCGAGTGGGTGGCCCGCGCGCTGGCGGCGGGCAAGCACGTCCTGACCGAGAAACCGGCCGTCGCCGACCGGGCGCAGGCGGCGGAACTGGTCGCCGCCGCCCGGCAGGCCGGCCTGCTGCTGATGGAGAACTTCGCGTTCCTCCACCACGGTCAGCACGACGCCGTACGCTCCCTCGTCGAGGCGGGAGCCATCGGCGAACCCCGGCACCTCACCGCCGAGTTCGCCTTCCCGCCGCTGCCCGCAGGCGACATCCGCAACGACCCGGCACTGGGCGGCGGCGCGCTGCTCGACGCGGGCGTGTACACGCTGCGCGCGGCCACCCTGTACCTGGGGCCGCGCGTCGAGGTCCGCGGGGCGGTGCTGCGGATCGACTCCGGCACCGGGGTGGACGTGGCCGGGGCGGCGCTCGTCGCCGATCCGGCCGGGCGGACCGGGCAGTTGACGTTCGGCTTCGACCGGTCGTACCGGTGCGGCTGCACTCTCTGGGGCAGCGAGGGGAGCATCAGCCTCGACCGGGCGTTCACGGCACCGCCGGGCCTGCGGCCCGTCCTGCGCCTGGCGCGCCAGGACGTCGTGGAGGAACGGACCCTCCCCGCCGGGCACCAGTTCGCCTCCCTGGTCGCGGCGTTCGCCCGCACGGTGCTCGACGGGGGCGACTTCGCCGGACCCGGGGAGGACATCCTGCGGCAGGCGGAGCTGGTGGACGCGGTGCGCGACGCGGCGGCCGCGCACCCCGCGGGAGGAAGCCGCCGAGCGGCCCGCTGACCGGGCCGTCGCGGCGGCGCCGGTCAGGCGGAATGCTGCTGCGGGGCGCTGCCGCTCTCCTCCCCGCTGCCCCCCTCGACCAGGGCGAACCTCCCGGCCACGGCCGGGCGCCCGTCGATGACGTCCCGGAGCTGGGAGCGCGCGGTGACCCCCAGCTTCGGGAAGCTCCGGTACAGGTGCGAGCCGACCGTACGCGGGGAGAGCTGGAGCCGGGCGCCGATCTCGCGGTTGGTCAGCCCGCGGGCGGCCAGCCGGACGATCTGCCTCTGCTGGGGCGTGAGGGCGGGCAGTCGCTCCGGGACGCCCGCGCTCTGCCGGATGCCGGCGGCCCGCAGCTCGGCCCGCGCGCGCCCGGCCCACGGCTCGGCGCCGAGCCGTACGAACGTCTCCAGCGCGGCGGTCAGCAGGGGCCGCGCCCGGCCGGACCGCAGCCGCCGGCGCAGCCATTCGCCGTACTCCAGCTGTGTCTGGGCGTGGCTGAACGGCCTTTCCCCGGTGGACGGTTCGTCGAGGGCGGCCCGGAAGTGACGCTCCGCCCCGTCCCCGTCCGCCAGCAGCGCCCTGGCGCGCGAGAGCAGCGCCCGCTGGCGGGGTGAGGCGTCCGCCATCCGGTCCGCGAGCCGGTCCACGATCCCGCGGGCGCCCTCGTGCCGTCCGACGCGCACGGCGGCGGCGGCCAGATCGGCCAGACCGTACCGGGACTCGCGATAGTGGACCTCGTCGCCGCCGGCCGTGAACATCTCGCGGAACTGGTCGAACGCGGCCGCGTGATCGCCGTCCGCCATGGCCGCCATCCCCAGCGCCCACCGGGCCCGGACCGCCACGAAGCGGTTCTCGGGCGCGGCGACGGCGTCCAGCGCCCGCAGAGCCGCGGCGCGCGCCGCGCCCGTCTCGCCCCGCAGCGCGAGCACCGCGGCGTCGAGGGCCGGCGGTGCCGCCGCCGTGTACGGCGGATCGCTCTCCGCCGCCGCCCGCGCGGAGGCCGCGGCGACGGCCGCGGCCCGGTCCCACCGGCCGTGGTCCAGGCACACCCAGCCCTCGACGCAGCGCAGCCCCTCGGGCAGCGGCGACGGCGTCGACGCGGACCCGCCCACCTTGTCGAACAGGCCCATGGCCAGTCCGGTCTCGTCCAACAGCCAGGCCAGCGTGGCCGTGGCCGCCGTCAGCTCCGGCCCGGCCGCGTCCATCCCCGCCAGCCGCCGCACACCGGCGAGCAGTCCGGCCCGGTCCGAGCACGGATCGGTCGCCGTGCGGATCCACAGCGAGGCGAGATCGGGCTCGGGACGCCGGCCGATGCGCCCGCCCAGCCGGAAGAACTCGCCGCGCAGTTCGTCGCGCCGTCCGGCATCCCCCTGGTAGTAGCAGATCAGCGCGGCGGTCGCGAGAGCTTGCAGCGCCTTGCCCGGGTGGTGCGGCGCCAGTTCCCGCGCGGTGCGGGTCAGCAGCGGGTAGGCGGCGCCGCGGCGCGGGGTGAGGGCGAGGGCCTGCCCCCGGTACAGGGTGGCGAGGGCGAGCAGCACGGGATCCTCGGACAGCGTCCGCACCCGGTCCGTCAGCTCCTCGACCCAGGCCGTCTGCCCGGTCGGTACGGCCAGCCGTGCGGCCAGCGTCAGCCTGCGGGCGCGTTCGTGCCGGTCCGGGCTGAGGTCGGCGGCCCGCTGCAGCGCCAGCGCCGCTGAGGCGAAACCGCCGCGCTTCCCGGTCTCCCGGGCGCTGCGCTCGATCTCCCGCGCCGTGGCCTCGCTCGGCCCGGTGCCGCCCGCCGCCAGGTGCCAGGCCCGCCGGTCCGGGGCGTCGCGCAGGGTCGCGGCACACCGGCGGTGCGCCGCCCGGCGCTGGGTGAGCGGCGCCGCCTGGTAGACGGCGGAGCGGATCAGCGGATGCCGGAACCGTACGGTGTCGTCGCGGACACAGATCAGGCCCGCCCGCTCGGCCGGCCGCCAGACCTGCGGCGGGAGCCCGGCCACGGCGTCCTCGTCCGTCGCCGCCAGCAGCAGGGCCTGCCGGGTGGCCGGCGGCAGGGCGTCCAGCCGGCCGGTGAAGCACTGCTCCAGCCGTTCGGTCAGCGGCAGCGGCTCCACCGGCCACGGTGCCGGACCGCCCTCGGCGCGGGCGAACTCGATCAACGCCAGCGGGTTGCCCGCCGCCTCGTGCAGGATGCGCGCCCGCAGGGGGCCGCCGGGCCGGTGCGGCTGCGCGTCCAGGAGCAGGCCCGCCGCGTCCGCGTCGAGCGGCCCCAGCTCCAGCACCGGACGCCCCATCGCGAACGCGGGCGGCGCGGAGCCGCCGCGGACCACGCCCAGCACCGAGATCCGCTCGCCCTCCAGCCTCCTGGCCACGAAGGCGAGCACGTCCAGGGAATCGCCGTCCAGCCACTGGGCGTCGTCCACGACGAGCAGCACCGGACGCGACCGCGCCTCGTGGGACAGCAGCGTCAGCACCGCGACCCGGAGGACCAGCGGGTCGGGCTCGCCGGGTCCGGCGGTGATGCCGAAGGCGCTGAGCAGCGCGTCCCGCTGCCGGTCCGGCAGCATCTGCGCCTGCGTCAGCACCGGCCGCAGCAGCTGGTGGAGCCCGGCGAAGGCCAGCTCCCGTTCCGTCTCGCAGCCCTCCGCCCGCAGTATCCGGAACCCGGCCTCGCGCAGGGCGCCCGCCTCGCGGCCGACGAGGGCGCTCTTGCCGATTCCCGGATCACCGGTCACCACCAGCACGGGGCCGCCCTCTCCAGGGGGACCGGCGAACCGCCGTATGCGGGCGGCCTCGGAGGTGCGGCCCACGAGGGGGCCGCCCGACGGTGGCGGCGGACTGGTCAAGAGCGCCTCCCTGGTCTCGCTAGTGCGGCGTCCGACAGCGCAGGACGCTAGCCCCGCCCACGGTCGCCGTCCGCGCGTCGTACGACGCCTCTAAGGAATCTCCTGAAAAGGGCTTCTCCGAGGAGTGCGCCGACGGCCCGGCGCCCGGTGCGGGACCGCGGCCCGCCGGGAGTGACTGAGCCGGCCTCACGCCTCGGGGTGCAGTCGGTTGACGGATTCGCCGGGGCCTCCGCCCGGTCCACACTGCGGGACGAGCCGAGCGCCGCCGGCCGGACACCCGGCCGGCGGCTGCACGGCATCGGGCACGAGCGGCGCCGCCGCGGCGCTGCGGAAGCGCCCCTGTCGCACCCGGAGCCCTGCCGCACCCGGAGCCCTGCCGCCCCCGGCGCCCGCCGCACGCGGGCACCGGCACCGGGTGCGGCATCAGGACCGGCGGGGCGACGGACCACCGCCCGGAGCACCGGAAGCGACGGATCACCGGAAGCGACGGATCACCGGAACCGGCGCACGCAGACGCGGGAACCACCCGCCCGGTGCGCGCCGTCCGCGTGGCGGCCGGACCGGTGCCGACCGGGCCGCGGCCCGTGTCCGCCCCGGGAGTCGGCGCAGCCACCGGCGGCGCCGGTGCTCCGCGCGGTTCTGCCCGGTGGCCCTCGAAGCCGGGTCCGTCGCTCGCCTCCGAGGCGGCCGGCGGGCTGGAAAGGAGCTGGAGAACGTGGCACGAGCAGCAGTGGTCGCCGGTCTGGGGGCGTGGGCGCCCCCCACCGTGGTCACCAACGAGCAACTCGCCGGGGAGCTGGACACCACCGACGAGTGGATCCGCAGCCGTACCGGAATCAGTGAGCGGCGCTGGGTCGGCCCGGGACAGTCCACCGGTGACCTGGCCGTCGAGGCCGGACGGCGCGCGCTGGCGTCGGCCGGCACCGCGGGAGTGGACGCGGTGGTCCTCGCCACCAGCTCCCCGGACCGGCCCTGCCCGGCGACCGCGCCCGAGGTGGCCGCCCGGCTGGGACTCGGCCCGGTCGCCGCGTTCGACGTGGCGGCCGTGTGCACCGGATTCGTGTACGCGCTGGGGACCGGCGCCGGGCTGATCTCGCTCGGCGCCGCCGACAGCGTCCTCGTGATCGGCGCGGACGCGTTCTCCACCCTGCTCGCGCCGGACGACCGGTCGACCCGCGTGATCTTCGGCGACGGCGGCGGCGCGGTCGTGCTGCGCGCGGGCTCGCCCACCGAGGCCGGCGCCCTCACGGGGCTGGCTCTCGGCAGCGACGGCACCCTCGGCGACCTCATCGAAGTCCCGGCCGGAGGATCCCGGCAGCGGTCCACCGGACTGCCAGCCAAGACCGAGGACACCTGGTTCACGATGCGGGGGCAGGCCGTCTACGCGCAGGCCGTGCGGCGGATGGCCCAGACGGTCCGCGACACTGCGCGGCGCGCCGGCTGGGCGCCGGCAGAGGTCGACTCCTTCGTGCTGCACCAGGCCAACACCCGGATCCTCACGGCGGTCGCCCGCAGGCTCGAGCTGCCGCCCGAGCGGTTCCTGAACGCCATCGCCCTGCGCGGCAACACGGTCGCCGCCTCCATCCCGCTGGCCCTCGCCGACGGCGCCGCCTCCGGTGCGCTGCGCCCCGGGCACAAGGTGCTGCTGGCCGGGTTCGGCGGCGGCCTCACCTGGGGCTCGGTCGCCCTGGTCTGGCCCCGGCTGCACCGGCCGCCGGCGTCATCGTCGGCGACGGCCACGCCCCGGCCCTCGCGGGCACCGGCACAGCGGCCCTGACCGGGACCGCCGCGAGACCGCCGCAGGCCACCCGACCGACGCCACCCGACCGACGCAACCCGACCCGCCAGGAGTACCCGTGGACGCGCAATCGATCATCCTGCACCTGCTGACACCCGAAGGACGCGCCGACCCCTACCCGCTGTACGCCCTCGCCCACGAACTGGGGCCCGTCGCCCCGGCCGGTGACGGCCTGGTGCTGGTGTGCGGCTACGAAGCGGCCCGCCAGGCCCTGCGCGATCCGGGTCTCGGCGCCGACAGCGGTCTCACCGCCTGGGGCGGCGACGCGGACTCGCGTCCCTCCCTGGCCATGCTGAGCCGGTCCCTGCTGGTCGCCGACGAGCCCGGCCACGGGCGGCTGCGGGCGTCGATGGCCCAGGCGTTCACCGCGCGCGGGGTGGCCGCCCTGGAGGCCGGGATCGGCCGGATCACCGACGCGCTGCTCGACGGCCTCGAGAAGGCCGGCGGCTCCCCGGTGGACTTCATGGACGCCTTCGCCTTCCCCCTGCCGGCGCACGTCATCTGCGACCTGATGGGTATCCCGCCCGCCGACCGCGCCCGCTTCCGCGCATGGGCCGCCGACCTGAGCGCCATGCTGGAACCGGTGCCCGGACCCGCCGACCTGGACACCGCCGACCGGGTGGCGGCCGAGGTCGGCCGGTACTTCACCGACCTGGTCGGGGCCCGCCGCGCCGAGCCCCGCGAGGACCTGGTGACCGCCATGCTCGCCGCGCGGGACCAGGGACTGCTGCGCGACGACGAGGAACTCGTCGCCAATCTCGCCATCCTGCTCGTGGCCGGCTTCGAGACCACCACGCACCTGCTCGGCAACGGCCTGCGGCTGCTCCTCGACCACCCCGGCGCCATGGCCGGTCTCCGGGACGGGACCGTACCGGTGCAGGGGTTCGTCGACGAGGTGCTGCGCTACGACACACCGGTCCAGCTGAGCAACCGGGTCGCGCTGACCGACGGCGTCTCGGTCGGCGGCGTGCCGGTGCCGGCCGGGACCCACGTCGTGGTGCTGCTGGGGGCCGCCAACCGCGATCCGGCCCACTACGCAGAACCCGGGCGCTTCGACCCCACCCGCCGGGACAGCAGGCCCCTCAGCTTCGGCGGCGGAGCGCACTACTGCCTCGGCGCCCTGCTGGCCCGCCTCGAGGCGACCGTCGCCTTCGGCCGGTTGCCGGCCCGGTTCCCCGCCCTCACCTCCGCTCCCGGAGCCGAGCCGGTCCGCCGCGACCGCATCTTCCTGCGCGGTCACGAGGTGCTGCCGGTGGTGCCGAACGGCGCCGGAACCCCCGGAAATTGAAATTGCTACGACGTCCGGAAAACACCGGCGGCGGAGCCGCCGGATGTTTTGACCCGCCCCGCTGTGAAACATTCGGGCGAGGTTGAGTAACACCTGTGGAAGGATTACGAGTTGTCACTCACCACGGGATCGGCGCACCGGTCCCCGCACGTCCTCACGCCCTCCAGCGGGGAATCCCTCGTCGCCGCACTGGCCGGCGGTAAAGGAAAGAACCTGCACACCCTGACCGCGGCTGGATTTCACATACCCAGCTGGTCGGTCCTCGGCCTGGACGTGTTCGCCGAATTCAGCCGCGGCAGCGGACTGCACGAGCACCTGGTCCGGCTGCTCGGCGACGGCTGGGAGCCGAGGGCCGGGCAGACCGCCGCGGAGATCGCCCGCCTGATCGAGACGGCACCGCTCGGCGAACGCGTCACCGAGGCCATCGCCCTCGCCTACCGGCAGGCCGGCGGCGGCACGGTGGCCGTCCGCTCCTCCGGCGCGGAGGAGGACGGGGACCGGCACTCCTTCGCCGGCCAGTTCGACAGCTTCCTCAACGTCCGCGGCCTCGACGAGGTCACCGCCCACGTCCGCCGCTGCTGGGCCTCCGGATTCTCGGAGCGCTCGCTTCGCTACCGCGCCCGGCGCGGGCTGCCGCCCGGCACCGGCGGGGTCGCCGTCGTCGTGCAGCGCATGGTGGCCGCCGAACGCAGCGGCGTGCTGTTCACCGCCGACCCGACGACCGGCCGTACCGACCGGCACGTGGTGAGCGCCGTGCACGGGCTGGGGGAGGGGCTGGTCTCGGGCGCGGTCGACGCGGACACCATCGTCCTGGACGCCGCCACCGGCGAGCCGCTGAGCACGGTGATCGGTGACAAACAGGAGCGCTACGACGCCGGACCCGGCGCCGGCTGCCGGGTGTCGCCCATCCCCGCCGCAGACCGCGCCGCGCCGTGCCTGACCGACGCCGACCTGGTCCGGCTGCACGAGGCCGGGGCCCGCGTCACCGCGCACTACGGAGCCCCCCAGGACATCGAGTGGGCGATCGCCGGGGACACCCTGTGGATCCTGCAGAGCCGCCCGGTCACCACCCTCACCGCCACCGGCCCCGCACCGGAACCCGAGGGAGAACTGCGCGTCTGGGACAACTCCAACATCATCGAGAGCTTCAGCGGCGTCGTCTCCCCGCTCACCTACACCTTCGCCGCCGACACCTACGCCAAGGTGTACGAGAGCTACGCCCGCGCCCTGGGAGTCCGCGGCGAGCGGCTGCGCGAGGTCCAGGAGTGGACGCCGCACCTGCTCGGCCATGTCCACGGACGGGTCTACTACAACCTGTTCCACTGGTACCGCATGGTGCGCCTTGCCCCGCTGTACCCCCTCAATCGGCGGGTGCTGGAGAAATCCCTCGGCGTCGCGGAGAGCATTCCCGACGAGGTCGCCGACACGCTCCACCCCTTCACCCCGGAAACCGGACTGCGCGGCCGGTTCTCGCGGCTGGTCCGCACCGCCGTCTTCACCAGGAGATTCCTCACCATCCGTGCGTCGGTGGAAGCCTTCCACCGCGATTTCTACCGTGCTTATGCGGATTTCAACCAGGTGGACTACGACGCGCTGCCCGGTGACGAGACCTATCGCCGCTTCCGGCGGCTGCAGCGCGAACTCATCGAGAAATGGGGCCCGATGCAGGCCCTGGACGCGACGATCCTGCTCTCCGTGGGGCTGCTGGCCCTGCTCACCCGCCGCTGGCTGCCGGCGGCCCCCGAGTGGTTCACCTGGGCCGCGGCCGCACCCGGCGGCGCCGTGGAGTCCGCCGAACCGGCGTGGGCGCTGCGCGCACTGGCCGACCGGGCGCGCGCCGACCCCGCGATCCTCGACCTGCTGGAGCGCACCCCGGACGACGAGGCCCACCAGGCGCTGCGCGACGCCGGCCACACCGGCTTCCTGGCCGCCGTCGACGCGTACATCGCCGACTACGGCTACCGCAGCCCCGACGAGCTCAAGCTGGAGGTCCCCGATCTCCACGAGAACCCGGCGGGACTGTTCGCCCTGCTGCGCGACGCGCTGCCGGAGACCGCGGACGGCGCCGCGCCGGACCGCGGCGGTGAGGCCGACGCCTACCTCGACCGGCACCTGCGCGGCCCGCGCCGCCTGCTGTACGAGCGGGTGCGGGGCAAGGCCCGGACGGCCCTCGCCGACCGGGAACGGCTCAGGTTCTGCCGCACCCGCGCCTTCGGCGCCGCCAAGCGCATGCTGCGCGCCCTGGGCCGGGACCTGGCGCGGGCCGGTGCCATCGACGCCTGGGACGACGTGTTCCTGCTCCGCCTCGACGAGGTCGAGGGCGCCTACGAGGGCATGATCGTGCACACCGAGCTGCGGGACCTGGTCACGCTGCGGCGCGGGCGGCTGGCCGCCGACGCCGCCCTGCACGCCCCGTCCCGCTTCACCACGCGCGGCGCCCCGTACTGGTCGGGGAACCTGGAACGGGCCGGCTGGACCAGCGGCCCCGCCGCCCGCAGCGGTGCCCGCGAGCTGCGCGGCATCCCCTGCTGCCCGGGCACCGCCGAAGGGCCCGCCGTGGTCACCGACACCCCGCGCGACATCGGCGGCGGCATCCTGCTCACCTACCGCACCGACCCCGGCTGGGTGGCCGCCCTGTCCTCGGCCGCCGCCCTCGTCATCGAACGCGGCAGCCCGCTCACCCACGTCGCCGTGGTGGCACGCGAACTGGGCATCCCCACCGTGGTCCAGGTCAAGGGCGTCACCACCGAGATCCGATCCGGCACCCGGCTGCGGGTCGACGGCGCCGCCGGGACGGTCACCGTGCTCGCCGGCCCGCCCGGCGACGGCACGCCCGGCGCCCCCGACACCCTCCGAACGGAGACACACCAGTGATCCTCACCGAGGACCAGCTGCAGGACCTGCTGGAGAAGTCCCTCACCGAACTGCCGCACGGCACCGAGTGGGCCGTGACCCTGGAGGGCTCCATCGCGGAGGGGTTCGGCAATCCCTCCTCCGACATCGACTTCCTGCTCGTCGGCCGTACCGAGGACGACCTGCCGACCATGCCGTCGCTGCTGTTCGTCGACGGCCGCCGCGTGGAGATCCGCACCCGGTCGGTGGGCCGGCTCGCCGCCCAGTTCCGCGAGCTGGAGAAGGACGCCGCGCGGCCCGGCCGGCTCTCCGAGGACCTCCTCAACCGCTGCCAGCGCCTGCTGCACAGCCACCCGCTGCGCGGCCACGCCCTGGTCGAGGAGGTCAAGGCGATGCTGCCCCTTGAGCGCTTCCGCCGGATCGCCGCCGACTGGTGGGCGCACCGGGCCCGCCAGGCCCTGCGGCACGCGACGGCGCTGCTGTGCCTCGGCGAGAGCGACGAGGCGGTCGACTGGGCCCGCGCCGGACTCGTGCAGACCGTCAAGTCCTGGGCGGCCGGCCTGGGCGAGACCTATCTCGAACCCAAGTGGCTGTCCCTGCAACTGGACCGGGCCGGCCGGCCGGACGTACGCGACCGCTACTGGCGGCTGCAGGCCGCCACCCCCGCGCCCGGCGACGCCGACGCCGCCCGCGAACACCTGACCGCCTGCCTCGACTTCGCCGAGGACCTGGACCTCACCGGCGTCCCCCGGCGGCCCGAGCCGCTCACCGTGGAACGCGTGCGCGGCGTGACCACCTGGCAGACCGGCGACCGGGTGCACGTCGTCCGCGGCCGGCGGGAGGTGTTCGTCCTGGGCGACGACGCCGGCGCCGTCTGGCGCTCCCTGGTCCTGGGCCGGCCGCTGCCCCGCGTCCTGGCCGCGGCCGCCGGCACCGGTGTCGCCGAACCGGGCCCCCTGCTGGCCGCCTTCCTGCGGTACGGGCTGGTCCGCCTCGCCTGGAAGGGCGGCGGAACCGTCAGCCCCGCGCTGCCGCTCGCCGCCCCGTCCGGCCCCGTCACCCCGCCGCCCTCCACCGCACAGCCGCTGCTGTCGGTGCGCGGCGCGGCCGTCGGCGGCCCCCGCGCCGTCGACCTGCTGCCCTTGCCCGCCGACCGGTTCGCCGCCGCCGCCATGGCCCTGGTGTGGTCCAACGTGGTCGTCGAGAACGCCGTCGAGGATCTGACCGGCGCTCTGCAGCGCGGCCAGTGGCGGGTCGCCGAGCTCACGGCGCGCCGCGCCGTGCACGCCGCGCTGCGCGGACTGTTCAGCGCCCACGGCGTGCACCCGCTGCCCGCCGACTCCGACCTCGTACGCCGCCTCGACCTGCTGCCGCCCGCCACCCGGCCGGCCACGGCCCGCGCCCGGGAACTGCTGCCGCGCACCGTCGGATCGGCGCAGGAGGGCGACGCGCTCCTCGCCGACCTGCGCTCCTGCGTCCTTCTGGTGCGCGGCGCCGCGGGCGCCGACTCCTTCCCGCTCTCCTTCGAGTCCGCCGACACCTGGCGGGCCACCCTGCAACTCGGCTACGACTGGCTGCGCCTCGGCTCCCACCTCGACGCGGAACTGCCCATCGAAGAGGCCCGCGACCTGCTGGCCAGCAACGGCGCCCAGCCCCACCAGGCCCGGTGACCGGACCCTGCCCGACCCTCCCCGAGGAGCCACCGATGTCCGACCCGATGACGGTGCTGGTGACCGGCGCCAGCGGTTTCGTGGGCGCGGAGGTGACCGCCCGGCTCACCGCCGCCGGTCACACCGTGCTGACACTGCTGCACCGCAACGGCGACCTCGTCCGCAACAACGGCAGAAAACTCACCCCGGGCCCGGGCGCCCTGACCCGGATCACCGGCGACATCACCCGCCCCGGCCTCGGGCTGAGCGAGGACGACCGACGCCTCGTCCGGACCGCCGACCGCATCGTGCACTGCGCCGCCGTCACCGACTTCGGACTGCCCGCGGAGCGGTACGAGAGCATCAACGTCGCCGGCACCCGGCACGTCCTGAGCCTCGCCCTCCTCGACCGGACCCCGCTGGTGCACGTCAGCACCGCCTACGTGTGCGGGGAACGCGACGGCACCGCCCGCGAGGACGACCTCGACGTCGGCCAACGCCCCGGCAACGGCTACGAGAAGAGCAAACTGGCCGCCGAGACCCTGGTCCGCAAGGCGGCGGCGGACGGCCTGCCCGTGACCGTGGTGCGCCCGAGCATCGTCACCGGCGCCCACCGCACCGGCCGCGTCCGCGACCACAAGACCATCTACCCCGTGCTCCGGGTCCTCACCAGAGGCCTGGTGCGCACCGTGCCCGGCCGCTACGACGCCGTCCTCGACCTGGTCCCGGTCGACCGCGTCGCCGACCTCGTGACCGCGGCCGCCGGCCGGTTCGAGGACGCCGAGGGCCACACCCTGCACGCCGTCGGCCACGAACTCACCCTGCGGGACGTCTCCGACGTCCTCGCCGAGTACCCGTCGTTCCAGGTGCCCCGGTTCGTCCCGCCCTCCGCCTTCCGCGCCACGGCCCTGCCCGACCGCGAACGCCCCTACTACGACCGCGTCATCTCCCTCTACGACACCTACTTCCGGCGGCGCGTCCACTTCGACGCCACCCGGGCCGCGGCCTTCGGCCACCCCCCGGCGCCCACGGGCGCCCGGCCCTACCTGCGCCGCCTCCTCGACCACTGCCTCACGACCGGCTACCTCGGCCCGGACCCGCGCCAGGACCCGGCCGCCGCCCGACCCGACGGGAGCACCCACCGATGACCCCCGCCCACCCCGCCGAGCCCCCGCACGGCATACCCGTCTCCCCGCTGCTGACCTGCCATCCCGCCAAACAGCGGCTGTACGGCGCGGACACCTACTACCAGGAGGGTTACGAACAGCTCGCCGCCCTCACCGGCGACGTCACCGGCTTCGCCCACCGGCACGCCGCACTGCTGCTGAAACCCGACGCGGTGGTGGCCCGCAGGCTCGACGCGGCCGTGGACTGGCTGGCCGAGCACGGCTTCCGCATCGTGGGCGCCGCGGTCACCCGGCTGACCCGCACCATGATCCGCTCCCTGTGGTACTTCCAGTGGAACCTCGCCACCCCCTACCGCAGGCGGCTGGCGGCGCTCTTCCTGGAGGACGCCGACGCGCTCGTGCTCGTCGTACGCCCCGAACGCGACCTCGACGTCCCCGCGTCCGTCGAACTCACCCGGCTCAAGGGCCCCACGGACCCCGACGCACGGCAGCCCGGCCAGCTGCGCCACCTCCTCGGCCGTCACAGCTACCTGCTGAACCTGGTGCACACGCCCGACGAACCCGCCGACGTGCTGCGCGAGCTGGCCGTGCACTTCGACGACACCGCGCGCGACAGCCTCCTGCGCTCCGCCCTCGCGGACGAGGACCGCACCGCCCACGCCCTGGAACTGACCGGCCGCCTCTATGCCGCGACCAAGCCCCGGGACCTCGACTTCGAGCCCGCCGTCGAACGGCTGGCCGACGCCGTGGCCCGGCACGGCTGCGCCGACCCGGCCGCCACCCCGCGCACGATGCTGGAGACCGCGTGGGAGCGCGGGATCGACCTCGACCCGTGGGACACCGTCATCGTCGGCTCCAAGGTGCTGCCCATGCGGCAGCCCGGCCGCGCACCCGTACTGGACGGAGCCGACGCCGGCACCTGGCGCCGCCACCTGGCCACCGTCCGCGCCCCCCGCAACTGAGGAGCGGACCGTGCAGTTCACCCGGACACTCCCCAGGGAACTGGTGCACCGCGCCGCGGTCGCCGAGGTCTTCCTGACCGACGCCGAGCGCAGCGGCCGGGACGAGGTGCTGCTGGCCGCCCAGCTCCCCCGGCACCACGCCTTCTACCACGACACCCTCGGCCCGCGTACCCGCCACGACCCCCTGCTGCTGCTGGAGGCGTGCAGGCAGGGCATCTTCGTGGTCGCCCACCGCTACTTCGACGTCCCCCTCGGGCACAAGTTCCTGCTGCGCGCGATCGACTTCGAGGTACCGGACCCGGCGGCCCTCGCCCGCGGCGACCGGCCCACCGAGGCCGTCGTCGCCACCCGGGTCGAGCACCGGTTCCGCACCCGGGCCGGGGTCACCGGCCTGCGGCTGCGCTTCACCCTGGCCATCGGCGCCCGCGAGGCCCTGCTGGCCCGTATCGACTACTCCTGGATGCCACCGCAGGACTGGACGCGGCTGCGGGCCCGGCAGCGCGGCGCCCTCGGGCTGCCCGAGGTGCCGGTCGCCCTGTCCGTGGCGCACGTCGACCCCGTCCTCGTCGGCCGGCGCGACCCGGCGAACGCGGTCATCTCCCCGCCGCGCGCCGCCGACGACGGCAGCCGCACGGCACTCCTGGTCGCCGACACCTCGCACCCGACCCTCTACGACCACTGGGTCGACCACGTGCCCGGCATGCTGGAGCTGGAGGCCTTCCGCCAGCTCGCCCTGACCGCGGCGGTCGCCGCCGGCACCGTCCGCACGCCCACGGCGCTGCCGGTCGGGCTGGCCGTGCGCTTCCGCTGCTTCGCCGAGATGGACCTGCCCCTGGAGTGCCGCGCGGTCGCCGACCCGGCCGGCACCGGCGTCGAGTGCACCCTGCACCAGTCCGGAGCCCTGGCCGCCGACGCCCGGATCACACTCGCCGATCCGGACGCCCCGGGACGGCCGGCCGTCCTCGCGGCCCCGGCGGTCCACGGGGCCGTGTGAGTGCCGTGCGCGTGCCACCCCCGCCCCGTCCCCGGACAGGAAGAGCCCCCGCAGTGACCACCGTCGCCGCCCCCCGCGTACCCGCCAGACTGGGCCGCTTCGTGCTGCGCATGTTCCGGCCGCAGATCTACGCCAGCTACGGAGTGCTGTGGGTCCTCACCCTGGAGGGGTCGGCGGTGGCCCTGACCGGCACGCCGTGGCGGCCGTCCGGCGCCACCTGGGTGCGGGCCGTGAGCGTCGTCCTGGCCCTGCTCTTCCTGCGCATGCTGGACGAGCAGAAGGACCTCGCCCACGACCGCGTGCACCACCCCGACCGGCCGCTCGTCACCGGCGCGATCACCGCGGCCGAACTGCGCGGCGCGATGGCGGTGATCACCGTGGCGGTGACGGCGCTGAACGCGGCCCGCTCGGCCACGGCGGCCCTGCTCCTCCTCGCGGCCCTCGGCTACGGACTGTTCCTGGCCGTTCTGGAGCGGCTGTCGCCCGCGGTACGCGACCGGCAGCTGCTCAACCTCGCGGTCACCTACCCGGTGCAGGTGCTGCTCGGCGTCTACGTCTACGGGTCGCTCGTCGCCGCCGGAACCATCCACGCCGACTGGCGCGGCGCGGTCCTGCTCGCCCTGTGCGCCTGCGTGTTCCTGCACTTCGAGTTCGCCCGCAAGACGTCCTGGGAGGCGCCGCCGGGAGCCCGCCTCTACTCCACCGACCTCGGACCGCGCCGCAGCGCGGCGGTCACCGCGGGCCTCGCGGCCGGTGCGGTCTGCTGCCAGGTGCCGCTGTTCGCGTCCGGCGGTCCCCTCGGGCTGCTGCCCTGCCTGGCTGCGGCCCTGCCCGCCTGGGGCACCCGGCGGTTCCTCGCCGCCGGCAGCGGCGGCTGGCCGATGGCGGCCGCGACCGGTTTCGTCGTGGTCACGTACCTCGCGCTGACCGTCCGGGCGGTGCTGCTGCCGTGACCGGCGAACTTCCCCTGACGTGCGAGGAGTTGCTGACGACGACGCGGTGCGTGCGGCGCGGCCTGGACCTGGACCGGGCAGTGGACCCGGAACAGGTGAAGGACTGTCTGCGCGTCGCCCTGCAGGCGCCCAACGGGAACAACCGGCAGAACTGGCGCTGGCTGCTGCTCACCGACCCGGCGGTCCGCGCGGACGTCGCCGAGGTGTACCGGGCCGCCTTCCACGACCGCAACGCCGACGCCCTGCGGCGGCTGGACGAACTGCCCCCGCCGACCCGGTCCGTGCTCACCGCCGCCCGGTACCTCGCCGACCGTCTGCACCGGGTGCCCGTTCTGGTCATCCCCTGCCTCGACGTGGCCGGCGGACGGCTGCCGGAGGGCAACCAGGCCGGTCTGTGGGCGTCGCTGCTGCCCGCCGCCTGGAGCTACGCGCTGGCCGCCCGCAGCCGCGGCCTGGTCACCGCCTGGACGGCCGTCCACCTGGACCGGGAGCAGGAGGTCGCCGACCTGCTGGGCCTGCCCGCCACCGTCCGGCAGGGCGCGCTGCTGCCGACGGCCCACCCGCTGCGCACCGCCTTCCGGCCCGGACCCCGCCTGCCACTGGAGGAGGTCCTGCACCACAACGGCTGGCAGGGCCCCTGAACGGCGTGCGGCCGGGGCCCCGGCGCCGCCGACGCGGCGCGGGGCCCCGGCCGCACGGACCGGTGGGAACCTTCCGTCACACGTCGTTCCAGCGGAAGAACCGCAGGGTCAGCGCGGTCACCACCGCCGTGAACGCGAGCATCCCGCCCATCGTCGGCAGCGCCTCGGCCAGCCCGCCGCCCCGGCTGAGCACGGCCTCGCTGCCCTTCACGAGATAGCGCAGGGGCATCATGTACGAGACGGCCCTGACCCACTGCGGTGCGCCGTCGAGCGAGAAGAACGAGCCGGACAGGAACGACATCGGCAGCACCAGCAACTGTGCCAGTCCGCCGGCCGACTCCTCCGTGCGGGTGACCGACCCGATGAGCAGACCCAGCGACATCAGCGACAGTGTGCCGCACATCACCAGGGGCACCACCAGCCACCAGTCGCCGCTGAGCCGCAGACCGAAGTACGGCAGCGTCGCCACGAGCAGGAACAGGGCCGTCTGCGTCAGCGCCATCAGCATGGTCATGGAGATGCGGGCGGCCACCACCTCCCAGGCGCGTATCGGCGACAGCCGCATCCGCTGGAGGATCTTCTTGCGGCGCAGCGTCACCAGCGTCAGCGAGGTGCTGAACACGGCGCTGGAGGCGATCGCCCAGCCCATCAGGCCCGGCGTCAGGTACTGGATCGGCTTGACCGACCGGTCCTCGACCTGGGAGGCCTTCAGCGTGTACGTGGCCGGCTTGCCGGTGGCGGCCAGGTTCGCCTGTTCCAGCACCGCGTTGAGCGTGGCGCGGGCGGAGGCGCCCTTGACGGAGTCGGCGGCGCTGTAGCGCAGCACGACGGTGCCGCCGTCCTGCTCGACCAGGGCGTCGTAGTCGCCCTTGCGCACCTTCTTCAGGGCGGCCGACTCGCTGCTCACCTTCGTGACGGTGGCGGCCCTGGCCAGTTGCTCACGCTGGGAGCCGGTGAGCGAGTCGAGCACCTGCACCCGGCCGACCTGGGCCACCTTGATGTGCGCGGTGCCGTCGCTCTTGAACAGCGTGCCGAACAACAGCAGGAACAGGATCGGGAAGATCAGCAGGAAGAAGATCGTGCCCTTGTCCCGCAGCACGCTCAGGATCATCGCCCGGGACAACTCACGCACCGGATTGAGCCGTTCGCCCCGAGCCGGGCCACCGGTGCCCGGGCCGTCCCGGCGGCCGGCACCCTCCGGCCCGGCCGGCCTGCCCGCCTCCGGCCCACCGCTGCCGGCGGCCGCCGTCCCGGTGGCCCGCGGAGTGGTCTTCTCGATGCTCACGCGCGGTACTCCCGTCCGGTCAGCTGGAGGAAGACGTCCTCCAGGGTGGCGCCGCGTACCTCCAGGCCGCGCAGGGCCCCATGATCGCCCAGGACCGACAGCACCGGCCCCGGCGTGCGGGTGGCGACCGTCAGCGACACCCCGTCGTCCTCCACGGTGGCGTCGCCGGCCCCGGCCGCCGCCAGCAACTCCCGCATCAGGACCGGCGTCAGCTGCCCGGACTCCACGCTCACCCGCACCATGTCGTCGAGTTCGCGGACGAGCGCCGCCGGCGGGCCGGTCCTGAGGACCCTGCCGCGCTCCATCACCGACACCCGGTCGCAGAGGATCTCCGCCTCGTCCAGGTAGTGCGTGGTGAGGACCACCGTGCGGCCCTCCTGGTTGACGTCGCGCAGCAGGTCCCACAGATTGCGCCGGGCCTGCGGGTCCAGGCCGGCCGTCGGTTCGTCCAGGAAGACGATCTCCGGGTCGTGCACCAGACCGCAGGCGATGGACAGGCGCTGCGCCTGCCCGCCGGAGAGCTTGTCCGCGGGCACCTTCCCGAACTCGGTCAGGCCCACCCGCTCCAGCATGGCGTCGGCCTGCCGGGCGTCGACCCGGTGGAAGGACGCGAACAGGCGGATCGTCTCCCGCGTCGTCAGCTTGTCGAAGAACGACGACGCCTGGAACTGCACCCCGATCCGCGTCAGCAGTTCGGGGTTGCGCGGCCAGGGGCTCTTGCCGAACAGCTCGATCCGGCCCTCGTCGGGTTCCCGGACACCTTCCAGGATCTCCAAGGTGGTCGTCTTGCCCGCTCCGTTGGGGCCGAGGATGCCGTAGAACTCGCCCGCCTCGATGCGCAGGCAGACCCCGTCGACGGCCTGGATGTCCCCGTACCGCTTCCGTACGCCGTCCGCGACGAGCGCCGCCGTCGTCATGACGCGTCCTCCCTGACCCCGCGTAGCCGCTGCCCGGCTCCGCCGCACGTGAACTGAAGGTCCATCACTCGACTGTCGTCTCTCCGTGATCGGTTGGGGGATCGGGGCCGGGCCGCGGGGGAGCCGGCCCGGCCCCCGGCTTCCGACCGCCGATGGCGCGCAGCGGCCGGACGGCGACGGCAGCGTGTGCCGCTCCGGGGCGGTGCGGTGCGCCACCCCAGACCAGCACAGGCACGGCGACGACGGCCATCGAAGCCGCCGAAGACTAGGGAATCGCCCCTACTCCGCACCCCCGAAAGGGGGAAGGGCCCCCTCCGGTACCGGCCGGGGGCCGTACGTTCGTCCCAGCCGGAGCCGTGGCGGCTCCGGGTCACGGACCGACAGGACCACCGACAGGACCACCGACACGACCTCCGACAGGATCGAGGACGCCACGATGCCCCCCACCGCCCGGGACGAGGCACTGCCCCGCCACGGCGGGCACGGCCCGCCCGGGGCCACCCCCCGTACCCCGGCCCCCGGCGCCCCGCCCACCGACGTACCCCCGCCCGCGCTGGGGCCGGTGGCCGTCATCGCCGGCGCGACCGCGGCACTGCTGCTGCTGACCGCCGGCCGCTTCGGCTATTTCAGCGACGAGCTGTACTTCCTCGCGGCCGGCCGCCACCCCGCCTGGGGCTACGCCGACCAGCCGCCGCTGCTGCCCCTGCTCGCCCACGCCCTGGACACCGCCTCCCCGGGGTCGCTGACGTGGCTGCGCGCGCCGGCCGCCGCGGTCACGGCGCTCGGCGTGCTGACCACCGCCCTGACCGCCCGGGAACTGGGCGGACGGCGTGCCGCCCAGACCGCGGCGGCCGGCGCGTACGCCGTCTCACCGGTCATGCTGCAGATGGGCCACCTGCTCATCACCGCCACGCTCGACATCTTCCTGACGACCGTCACCGTCTGGCTGCTGGTGCGCTGGGTCCGCACCCGGCGGGACCGGCTGCTGCCCCTCGCCGCCCTGACCGCGGCCGTCTCCCTCCAGGTCAAGTTCCTCAGCGCCGCCTTCTGGGCGGTCCTGCTCGTGGCCCTGCTGCTGGCCGGCCCACGCGCCCTGCTGCGCCGTCCCCTGCTGTGGGCGTCGGCGGCCGGCGCCCTGCTCACCGCGGTGCCCGGACTGCTGTGGCAGGCCCGCCACGGCTGGCCCCAACTGGCCATGGCCTCGGTCATCTCCCGGGAGGTCACCGCCGACGAGGGCGGCCGTGCCCTGTTCCTGCCCACCGTGCTGTCGGCCGCCGGACTGGCCGGTGCCGTACTGCTGTGCCTGGGCCTGGGACGGCTGCTCGTCACGCGCCGCGCGCGCCCCTACCGGTTCCTCGGACTGACCTTCGCCGGGCTGTGCGCCTGCTACCTCCTGGTCGGCGGACGCCCCTACTACGTCGCCGGGCTCTTCCCCGTCCTGTGGGCGGCCGGCGCCACCGGACTGCAGGCCCTGCGCCCGACCCGCCCGAGGCTCTGGGCGACCGGCCTGGCCTACCTGCTGTCGGCGGCGCTCGCGGTGCAGGTGCTGCCGGTCTATCCGGTGCACCGGCTCACCGGCCGCTCCGCGGACCGGCTGGCCATGGAGAGCGTGGGCTGGCCCGACCTCGCCGCCTCGGTGGCCCGCGTCTACCGCGGCCTGCCGGCCGACCGGCGCCGTCGCGCCCTGCTCCTGACCGACCGCTACGACCAGGCCGGCGCACTGGACCGGTTCGGCCCCGCGCTAGGCCTGCCCCGCCCCTACAGCGGCCACCGCGGCTACTGGTACCTGAGCCGCCCGGCCGACGACACCGCACCCGTCGTCTTCGTCGGCGCCGACGCCCGCTACCTGCGCCGCTTCTTCACCAGCGTGCACCGGCGGGGCACGGTCACCAACGCGCAACGGGTGCACAACCTCAACTGGGGCACGCCGATCTGGGTCTGTGCGGGCGAGCGCGGGCCGTGGCGCACTCTGTGGCCCCGCTTCTCCCACCTCGACGCCGACTCCGCGGCACGGTAGACCCCGCCGCCGTGCCCGCGGCCCCGTCCACCGCGAACCGGGGGCGGCCCCTCGCGGCGCCGCCCCCGGTTCCCGTCGCGCCCAGGCCCCGCAGAGGCCGTGGACGCGGCGTCACCCCCAGGTCACGGGCAGCGCGTACACGCCGTAGTGCATGGCCTTGTCGCGCAGCGGGATCTCGTCCGGTGCCACCGCCAGCCGCAGGTCCGGGAACCGGTCGAACAGCTTCTGGTAGCCGAGGCGCAGGGTCGCCCGGGCCAGGTGCTGGCCCAGGCACTGGTGGATGCCGAAACCGAACGCCAGGTGCCGGCGGGAGGGCCGGGCGACGTCGAAGACCTCCGGGTTCTCGAACTGCTCCGGGTCGCGGTTGGCGGCCGGCAGCGACAGCACCACGGTCTGCCCGGCCTCGATGGTCCGCCCCCCGATCTCGACGTCCTCCAGGGCCACCCGGCTCGCGCCCATGTGCGAGATGGTCAGGTAGCGCAGCAGCTCCTCCACCGCCCGCTCCATCAACTCCGGCTGCTCGCGGATCCTCCGCAGCTGCTCGGGGTGCTCCAGGAGCGCGAACGTGCCGAGGCCCAGCATGTTCGGGGTGGTGTCCAGGGCACCGCCGATGGTGATCCAGGCGATGTTCGCGAGCTCCTCCTCGGTCAGCTCGCCGGTCCGCACCAGCTTGCCGAGCAGTTTGTCGTTGGGCGCGGCGAACAGGTCCTTCACGATCCGGGCCAGGGTCTGGTCGAGCGCGGTGTTGTGCTCGACGAACTCCTCCAGCGTGTAGTCGATCCGCATGATCGCCGAGAAGTGCGTGTCGAGTTCGGCGATGTCCTCCTCCGGAACGCCCATCACCGAGTGCACCGAGCGGTACACGACCTTCTGCACGAACGCCGGCAGCAGGTCCACCGGCGGCTCCAGCCCGGCCATCTCCTCCAGCACGTCGTCGATGATGCCGGCGAGGGTCGGCTCGTACTCCTGGATTTTGCGGACCGTGAAGAAGCCCGTCAGCAGCCGCCGGTAACGCGTGTGTTCGGGCGCGTCCATCCGGACGAAGGAACCGGGGCCGGACGGCTGGGGGTCGTAGCTCTCCACCTCGAACGGCGGGGACGCCACCAGCGCCAGCAGTTCCGCCCGGTGACTGAAGCGCGGGTCGGTCATGATCGCCCGCACGTCCTCGTGCCGGGTGACCAGCCAGCCGTCGGTGCGGCCCGGCGCGATGTCGAACGCCACCGGGCTGATGGGGTCCTCCTCGCGCAGCCTGCGGTACGCGGGGTCGGGGTCGAAGGGGCACGTGCGATGGGTCGGTATCACAGGGGGTTTCGGCTCGAAGGCCATGTGACTCCTCCGTCTGGTGGGTTCCGTACGCCCGGGTGCGCGGCTCAGGCCCGGCTGACCGCGAGGGGCAGCCGCCGAAGGCCGAAGACGTTGACGCGGTTGTCGAAGTAGGACAGCGGGCTCTCGTGGTCCACCCGGATGTCGGCGTAGCGCTCGAGCATCAGATCGAGCGCGATCTGCCCCTCCATGCGGGCGAGCGGGGCGCCCAGGCAGTAGTGGATGCCGTGCCCGAAGGCGAGCTGCCTGGCGTTGGACCGGCCCGGCAGGAAGCGGTCCGGCTCGGGGAACACGCGCTCGTCGCGGTTGGCGGACAGCAGCCAGAGGTACACCATCGTGTTCTCCGGCACCTTCTCCCCGGCGATCTCCACCGGGACCGTGGGCACCCGCTCGACCTTCAGGAACGGCGGCCGCAGGCGCAGGACCTCCTCGGTGAACGGGGCGATGCCCGCCCGCGCGGACCGCAGCTCCGCCCGGTGCCCGTCCTCCTGGTCCAGGGTCAGCAGCATGTTGCCCAGCAGGACCGCCGTGGTGACGTGGCCGGCGAGCAGCAGCAGCGCGGCGAAGCTCACCACGTCGTCGTCGTTCAGGCGCTCCCCGTCGACCTCCGCCCGCACCAGCAGGCTCATCAGGTCGTCGTGCGCGCGCGCCCGCCGCTCGGCGACGTGCCCGCGCAGGTAGGCGTCGAGTTCCTGCACCGTCCGGCCGAGGACCTCCGCGCCCTGCGGTGTCTCCCAGTCCACCGTCAGCAGGCTGTCGGCCCACACCTGGAACAGCGGCCGGTCCGCGGGCGGCACGCCGAGCATGGAGGAGATCACGATGACCGGCAGCGGATTGGCGAACGCCTCCACCAGGTCGAAGCGGTCCCGGCCGTCGAGGCCGTCGAGCAGCTCGGTGGCCACCTGGGTGATGCGCGGTGCCAGCTCCTCGATCATCCGCGCGGTGAACACCTTGCTCACCAGCCGCCGCAGCTTGCCGTGCCGGGGCGGGTCCAGCAGGAGCAGCGTGCCGCCGGGCGGCTGCCGCTCCCCGTTCGACAGCCGGCTCACCGTGTCCGAGGAGAACGTGGCCGGGTCGGCCGTGATCCGCTGGACGTCCTCGTGCCGGAACACGTGGTAGCGGCCGGCGGGGTCCCGCCACACCGGCTGCTCGTCGCGCATCCGCCGCAGCCAGGCCAGCAGCGTCGCCCCACCGTCCAGACCGACTTCGGGCGGCGCGGACACGTCGGGGCCGTCGGGCGCGGGCACGGCTGTCATCGGGGAACCCCTCTCGTAGGGCAGACCGCACGGGTGGCGGGCGGGAGCGAGCCCAGGGCAGCACGAGCGGGGAAGCCGGGGCCACACGTGCCCGCGAACTCTAGGGATTTGCCGGTGCCGGCCGGCGGACGCCGGGGGGCACCCGCGGGCAACTAGGGGATTTTTCAGAGTCGGAGGTCAAGCGGTCGTCGACGCCGCGGGTGCCCCCAGACTGGGCCGGGTTCGAGGTGTTCGAAGAGCCATGCCGACCGCGTGGGCGTCCGAGCCTGAGGAGATCCGGTGCTGTCTACCGTTCCGAACGCAGCGGGCCTGCCGCAGGTCGGGCCCGACGTGGTGCGCGACCCGACCCTGGGGGCCGAGCTGTGAGCGAAGACCGCCTGCGCGAGTACCTGAAGCGGGTCACCGCCGACCTGCACCGCACCACCGGGCGGGTACGCGAACTGGAGGCCAAGGAGCGCGAGCCGATCGCGATCGTGTCCATGGCCTGCCGCTACCCCGGCGGCGTACGCACCCCCGAGGACCTGTGGCGGCTCGTCGCCGACGGCACGGACGCCATCACCCCCTTCCCGCAGGACCGGGGCTGGGACGTCGGCTCCCTCTACCACCCGGACCCCGAGCATCCCGGCACCTGCTACACCCGCGAGGGCGGCTTCCTGCACGACGCCGCCGACTTCGACCCCGGCTTCTTCGGCATGTCCCCGCGCGAGGCCCTCGGCACCGACCCGCAGCAGCGGCTCCTGCTGGAACTCTCCTGGGAGGCGCTGGAACGGGCCGGGCTGGCCCCGGACGGCCTCCGCTCCACCCCGACCGGCGTCTTCGTCGGCGTCATGTACAACGACTACGGCTCCCGCTTCGACGTGCCGCCGGCCGGCCTCGAAGGCTTCATCGGCAACGGCAGCGCCGGCAGCATCGCCTCCGGCCGCGTCGCCTACAGCCTCGGCCTGGAGGGCCCCGCGGTCACCGTGGACACGGCCTGCTCCTCGTCCCTGGTGGCCCTGCACCTGGCCTGCCGGGCCCTGCGGGCGGGGGAGTGCTCGCTGGCGCTGGCCGGCGGTGTCGCCGTCATGTCCACCCCCGTCACCTTCACCGAGTTCAGCCGCCAGCGCGGCCTCGCCCCGGACGGCCGCTGCAAGTCCTTCGCGGACGCCGCGGACGGCACCGGCTGGGGCGAGGGGGCGGGTCTGCTGCTGCTGGAGCGGCTGTCGGACGCCCGGCGCAACGGTCACCGGGTGCTGGCCGTGGTGCGGGGCAGTGCCGTCAACCAGGACGGCGCCTCCAGCGGCCTGACGGCGCCGAACGGCCCGTCGCAGCAGCGGGTGATCCGTGCGGCCCTGTCGGCGGCTGGTCTGTCGGCGGCGGACGTGGACGCGGTGGAGGCGCACGGGACGGGGACGTCGCTGGGTGACCCGATCGAGGCGCAGGCCCTGCTCGCCACCTACGGCCAGGACCGCGAAAAGCCCGTTCAGCTCGGCTCGTTGAAGTCCAACATCGGTCACACCCAGGCCGCCGCCGGCGTCGGCGGCGTGATCAAGATGGTCATGGCGATGCGGCACGGACTGCTGCCGCGCACCCTCCACGTGGACCGGCCCTCCTCCCGCGTCGACTGGTCCGCGGGCGCCGTGGAACTGCTCACCGAAGCCCGGGACTGGCCACGCACGGACGGTCACCCCCGCCGCGCGGGTGTCTCCGCCTTCGGCGTCAGCGGCACGAACGCGCATGTGGTGCTGGAGGAGGCCGCGGAGGCGGTCGAGCCGGCTGCGGGGCCGGCCC
>NZ_KQ948881.1:18748-30314 GCF_001514215.1 Streptomyces bungoensis | reverse complement strand
TTTCGACGCGGTCGACGCCGAACTGCCTTTCAGCCTACGGGACATCGTCTTCGGCGACGATCACGACGTGCTGGGCCGGACGGAGTTCGCGCAGCCCGCCCTGTTCGCGCTGGAAGTGGCGCTGTTCCGGTTGCTGGAGTCGTGGGGTGTGCGGCCGGATGTGCTGGCCGGGCATTCGATCGGTGAGATCGCGGCGGCGCATGTGGCGGGGGTGTGGTCCCTTCAGGACGCCTGCCGCCTGGTGGTGGCGCGTGGCCGGCTGATGCAGGCGCTGCCGGAGGACGGCGCGATGGTCGCGGTGCAGGCCACCGAGGCCGAGGTGCTGCCGTTGCTTCACGACCGGGTCGGTATCGCGGCGGTCAACGGCCCCGAGGCACTGGTGGTCTCGGGCGTGGCGGAAGCCGTGGAGGAGATCGCCGCGCACTTCCGTGCCCAGGAGCGCAAGGTCACGTCCCTGCGCGTCAGCCACGCTTTCCACTCGCCGCTGATGGAACCGATGCTCGCCGACTTCCGCGCGGTCGCCGAGAGCCTGTCGTACGAGCGGCCGACGCTGCCTATCGTGTCCACGGTGACCGGCGCGTCCGCGAGTGCGGATGAGCTGATGTCGCCGGAGTACTGGGTGGACCACGTCACGGCGACCGTCCGCTACGTCGACGCCCTCCACACCCTCGCCGGCACGAAGACGACCCGGTTCCTCGAACTCGGCCCCGACGGCACCCTCACCGCCCTCGCCCGGTCCGTGCTGGACCACGGCTCGCGGGTGGCGGTCCCCGCGCTGCGCAAGGACGGTCCGGAGCCGGCCGCCGTGCTCGGCGCGATCGCCGCGCTGCACGTGCACGGGCACAGCCCCGACTGGGCCGCGCTGTTCCCCGGCGCACGCGACGTCACCCTGCCCACCTACGCCTTCCAGCGGCGCCGGTACTGGCTCGACGCGCCGCCGGGCAGCGGGTGGCGCGGCAGCGGACATCCACTGCTCGGCTCCGCGGTGACCCTGGCGGACTCGTCCGCGGTGGTCTCCACCACGGTGCTCTCCACCCGGACGCATCCCTGGCTTGCCGACCACGCCGTGGCCGGCACCATCGTGCTGCCCACGGCCGCCTACTTCGACTTCGCCCTGCACCTCGGCGCCCGGGTCGGCTGCCACCACCTCGCCGCACTCGACCAGGAGGAGCCTCTCGTCCTGGACGGCGACAGTCCCGTCGAGGTCCAGGTCGTGCTCGACGGTCCGAGGGACGACGGTGCCAGGCCCTTCGCCTGCTACTCCCGTCCGGTCACCGGCACCGCCGCCCGGGCGGACGACGAGGACACCGGCCGGCCCTGGTCCCGCAACGCCCGCGGTGTCCTGGCACCCGGCGGTGCCGAGCCCCCCGAGTCCGTGGAACGGGCCGGGACCGACGCCGCCTGGCCTCCGCCCGGGGCGCGGGAGCTCGAGGTCACCGAAGTCGACGCCCTCTACGAGCTGCTGCAGGAGACCGGACTCGACCACGGTCCCGCCCTGCGTGCGCTCACCGCCGTGTGGCGGGCCGGCGACGAGGTGTACGCCGAGGTCGCCGTACCGGAGGAGCTCCGGGGGGACGCCCCGCGGGTCGCGCTGCACCCCGTCCTGCTGGACGCCGCCCTGCACGCCGTTCCCGCGCTCGGCCGTCCCGGCGGGGTCGCCGTGGCGTGGCGGGAGTGCACCCTGCACACCGCCTCCGCGGAGGCGCTGCGGGTCCGGGCGCGGGCACTGCCCGACGGCGGGCTGCGGCTCGACCTCACCGACCCGGACGGGGCCCCGGTCGCCACCATCGGCGCGGTCACCCTGGCCCCGGCCGCCGAGCTGCCCCTGCCGTCCGCCGGCGTGCGGGCCGGTGACGACCTGTTCACCGTCGACTGGGCCGAACTGCCCGGCGGCGCCGGGCCGCTGCCGCCCGCACGCGTGGCCGTCCTCGGCGACGGGCCCGCCCCCGCGGGCGCCGCACGGTATTCGGACCTCGACGCCCTGCTCACCGCTGCCGACGACTCGGGCGCGGCCGTACCCGACCTGGTGTTCCTGCCCCTGAGCGGCGCCGGTGGGCAACTGCCCGCGTCCGCACACGAGTCGGCCCACAGGGCGCTGACCGCGCTGCGGCGCTGGCAGGCCGACGAGCGGACGGCGGAAGCCCGGCTGGTCGTCGTCACCCGGAACGCGGTGTCCGTCCGCGGCGAGCCGGTCGCCGACCTCGCGGCGGCCGCCGTACGCGGTCTGGTCCGCTCCGCCCAGTCGGAGAACCCCGACCGGCTCCTCCTCGTGGACACCGACGGCACGGCGGACGAAGGCAGCCCGCTCACGGCACCCGGCGCCGACGCCCTCGTGGCCGCCGCCGCCGACGCGGTGCACGGCGGGGAGACCGAGATCGCCTTGCGCGGCGGGCGCGTGCACGCCGCCCGTCTCACCCGCCCCCTGACCGGCGCCGACGCCACGGCCCCGGCCCTCGACCCGCGGCGGACCGTACTGATCACCGGCGCGGGCGGCACCCTCGCCGCCGCCGTCGCGCGGCACCTGGTGACCGCGCACGGGGTACGCCACCTGGTGCTCGCCGGCCGGCGCGGCCCGGCGGCGCCCGGTGCCGCCGCACTGCGCACGGCCCTCGAACAGGCCGGAGCCGAGGTGACGGTCGCCGCCTGCGACGTGGCCGATCCCGACGCGCTGGCCGAGCTGCTGGCCGCCGTGCCCGAGGAGCACCCGCTCGGTGCCGTGTTCCACGCGGCCGGGGTGATCGACGACGGGCTCATCGGAGCGCTGAGCCCGGAGCGGCTGTCGGCCGTGCTGCGGCCGAAGGTGGACGCCGCCGTGCACCTGGAACGGCTGACCCGGGAGCTCGGCCTGTCGGCGTTCGTCCTGTTCTCCTCCGCCGCCGCCACCTTCGGCGGCCCGGGCCAGGGCAACTACGCCGCCGCCAACGCCTTCCTGGAGGCGCTGGCCGCCACCCTGCGGGCGCAGGGCCGGCCCGCGCTCGCCCTCGGCTGGGGACCGTGGGCCGAGGACAGCGCCATGACCGCCGGACTCGGCGAGGCCGACCGCGGACGCATGACCCGCGCGGGCATGGCACCCCTGCCCACCGAGGACGCGCTCGCCCTGCTCGACCGCGCCCTGGCACAGGACCGGGCGGTGCTGCTGCCCATGCGGCTGGACCTCGCCGCGGCCCGCGCCGCCGCCACCCCCGCCCCGGCCCTGCTGCGCGACCCCGCCGCCCCCGTGCGCCGTACCGGCGCGGCCGCCCGGCCGGGGGGCCGAGCGGGCCGTCGCCTCGCCGCGCTCCCCGAGGCCGAACGGCCGGCCGCCGTCCTGCGTCTGGTCCAGACGGAGATCGCCGCCGTCCTCGGCCACGCCCCCGACAGCGCCCCCGCCGACCCCGAACGCGCCTTCCGCGACCTCGGTTTCGACTCGCTGACCGCGGTCGACCTGCGCAACGCGCTCGAACGCCGGACCGGTCTGCGGCTCGCCCCCACCCTGGCCTTCGACCACCCCACCCCGGCCGCCCTCACCGCTCACCTGCTGCGCGTCCTGCCGACCGGCGATCCGCACACCCCGCACCCGGCCGCCGTCCGGACCCGCACCACGGCCACCGGCGCGGACGAGCCCATCGCCGTCGTCGGCATGGCCTGCCGGCTGCCGGGCGGAGCCGACACCCCGGAGCGGCTGTGGGACCTGCTCGCCTCCGGCGGCGACGGCCTGACCGGCTTCCCCGACGACCGGGGCTGGGACCTCGCCTCCCTCTACCACCCCGACCCCGGTCACGAGGGCACCAGCTACACCCGCACCGGCGGCTTCCTCACCGGAGCCGACCGGTTCGACCCCGCCTTCTTCGGCATCTCGCCCCGCGAGGCCCTGGCCATGGACCCGCAGCAGCGGCTGCTGCTGGAGGTGAGCTGGGAGGCAGTGGAACGCGCGGGCCTCGACCCGCGCACGCTGCGCGGCTCCCGCACCGGTGTCTTCGCCGGCACCAACGGCCAGGACTACACCACGCTGCTGCACGACTCCGCGGAGGACACCGACGGATACCTGGGCACCGGCAACGCCGCCAGCGTCGTCTCCGGCCGCGTCTCCTACACCCTCGGGCTGGAGGGCCCGGCGGTCACCGTGGACACGGCCTGCTCCTCGTCCCTGGTCGCCCTGCACTGGGCGGTACGGGCGCTGCGCGCCGGCGAGTGCGACCTCGCGCTCGCCGGCGGTGTCACCGTCATGTCGACCCCGGCGGCCTTCCTGGAGTTCAGCCGCCAGCGCGGCCTCGCCCCGGACGGACGCTGCAAGGCCTACTCCGACGACGCGGACGGCACCGGCTGGGGGGAGGGAGCCGGCATGCTGCTGGTCGAGCGGCTCTCCGACGCCCACCGCAACGGGCACCGGGTACTGGCCGTGGTCCGGGGCAGCGCCGTCAACTCCGACGGCGCCTCCAACGGCCTGACCGCGCCCAACGGCCCGTCCCAGGAGCGCGTCATCCGGGCCGCCCTGGCGGACGCCGGCCTGGCCCCCGACGACGTCGACGCCGTCGAGGGACACGGCACCGGAACCGTCCTGGGCGACCCGATCGAGGCGCGGGCGCTCCTCGCCGCCTACGGGCAGGACCGCACCAGGCCCCTGTGGCTCGGCTCGGTCAAGTCGAACCTCGGACACACCCAGGCCGCCGCGGGCGTCGCCGGCGTCATCAAGACCGTCCTGGCGCTGCGCAACGCCGAACTGCCCCGCACCCTGCACGCCGGCAACCCGTCCACGCACGTCGACTGGGACGCCGGGGCCGTACGGCTGCTCACCGAGGCCCGGCCCTGGCCGCAGGACGCCGACCGGCCCCGGCGCGCCGGCGTCTCCTCCTTCGGCTTCAGCGGAACCAACGCCCACGTGATCGTCGAGGAGGCACCGCCCGCCCCGGACGGACACCCGGCCGCTGCGGCACCGCCCCGGCCCGCGGCGCACGGCACCCTCGCCTGGCCCCTGGCCGCCCGCACCCCCGAGGCCCTGCGCGCCCAGGCCACCCGGCTCCTCGACCACCTCACCCGGCACCCGCGGCTGTCCGCCGCCGACGTCGGCCACTCCCTGGCGACCACCCGCACACCCTTCGAACACCGCGCGGTGCTCCTCGGCTCCGGACGCGACGACCTGCTCGCCGGGCTGGCCCGGCTCGCCTCGGGCGAATCGCCGGCCGACGAGACCGGTGCCGCCGTCCGCAGCGGCCGCACCGCCTTCCTGTTCACCGGGCAGGGCGCCCAGCGCCCGGGCATGGGCGCCGGGCTGTACCGCGCCTTCCCCGTCTTCGCCGACGCCTTCGACGAGGTGTGCGCCCACTTCGGCCCCGAGATCCTGGGCACGCCCCTGCGCGAGGCCGTCCTCGGCGACACCGGACCGCTGCTGGAGCGGACCGGCTACGCCCAACCCGCCCTGTTCGCCTTCGAAGTCGCCCTGTACCGGCTCGTGCGCTCCCTCGGCGTCACCCCCGACCACCTGCTCGGCCACTCCATCGGCGCGCTGGCCGCCGCGCACGCGGCCGGGGTGCTCTCGCTGCCCGACGCCTGCGCCCTGGTCGCCGCCCGCGCCACGCTGATGGACGCCCTCCCCGACGGCGGCGCCATGATCGCGCTGCAGGCCACCGAGGAGGAGGTGCTGCCGCTCCTGGAGGGCCGCGAGCACCACGTGGGCATCGCGGCCGTCAACGGTCCCCGGTCGGTCGTCGTCTCCGGCGAGGAGGCCGCCGTCCTCGACGTGGCCGCCCGCGTCGAAGGCCTCGGCCGGCGCACCAGGCGGCTGCGCGTGAGCCACGCCTTCCACTCCCCGCTGATGGAACCCGTGCTCGGCCCCTTCCGCGAGGCCGCCGCGGCCCTCGACTACCACGAGCCGCGCATCCCGGTGATCTCCGACCTCACCGGCCGCCCGGCCGCCGCCGACGAACTGCGCTCCCCGGACCACTGGGTACGCCAGGTACGCCAGGCCGTCCGCTTCCACGACGGCATCCGCGCCCTGGAGGGCTTCGGCGTCCGCCGCTACCTGGAGATCGGCCCCGACGGCACGCTCACCGCGCTCGCCGCCGACGCCGTCACCGCCCCCGACCGATGCGCGGCCGTCGCGCTGGTGCGCCCCGGCCGGGACGAGACCGCCGGCCTGCTCGCCGGACTGGCCCGCGCGCACAGCCACGGCGCGGACGTCGACTGGAGCGCCGTCCAGCCGGGCCCCGGCCACGTCGTCGACCTGCCCACCTACCCGTTCCAGCGGCAGCGCTACTGGCCCGGCGCTCCCACCCGGAGCGCGGGCGCCCTGGCCGCCGCCGGCCTCGCCGACGCCGGCCACCCGCTGCTCGGCGCCCGCGTCGACCTCGCCGACTCCGGCGGCCACGTCTTCACCAGCCGGCTCTCCCTGCCCGACCAGCCGTGGCTCGCCGACCACACCGTGGGCGGCACCGCCGTCCTGCCCGGCACCGCCTACCTCGACCTGGCGCTGCAGGCCGGCGCCGGCGCCGGCTGCGACCGGGTCGCCGAACTGACCCTGGTCGAGCCGCTGTCGCTGGCCCCCGGACAGGCCCTCACCCTGCAGGTGCGCCTCGGCACCCCCGACACCGACGGCAACCGCCCGATCGGCGTCCACTCACGCCCCGTGGACGCCGGACCCGACCGGCCGTGGACCCTCCACGCCGACGGCGTCCTCGCCGCCGGCCCCGCCCCCGAACCCGACGCCCCGCTCCCCGTGCGGCCGCCCGCGGACGCCGAGGAACTCCCCGTCGAAGACCTCTACGACGGCCTCGCCGCGGCCGGGTTCGACTACGGGCCCGTCTTCCAGGGACTGCGCGCGGCCTGGCGCCCGAGCTCCGGCGAGGAGGTGTACGCCGAGATCACCCTCCCCGAGCAGGGGCACGCCGACGCTCCCCGCTACGGCCTGCACCCCGCGCTGCTCGACGCCGCCCTGCACGCCACCGCCTTCCTGCGGCTGGACGACTCCGCCCCCGGCCGGCTGCCGTTCTCCTGGCGGAACGTGGCCCTGCACGCCACCGGCGCCACCGCCGTGCACGTCCGGCTGACCCCGCTCGGCGGCGACGCCGTCGCCCTCGACCTCGCCGACACCACCGGGCGGCCCGTCGCCACCATCGGCTCCCTCACCCTGCGCGCCGTCGACCCCGGCGTCCTGCGCACCCGCCCCGAGCGGGGCGCCGGAGACCTCTACCGGCTCGACTGGCAGCCGCGACCGGAGCCGCAGCCCCGCCCGGACCCCGACGGGCGGCCCGCGCCGGTCCCGGCACCGCTGACCGTCCTCGCGGACGCCCCCGGACGGGCGTTCGCGGCCCGGCTCGCCGCCGCCGGCGTGCCCGCCGACCTGACCGGCACCGCCGACCTCACCGCCCTCGCCACCGCCGGGGACCCGCCCGCCACCCTCCTCGCCGTCCTCCCCGACGAGGACGCGGACACCTCCCTGGACCGCGCCGGGCACACGGCGGCCCGGCAGGCGCTCACCCTCGTCCGCCGACTGCTCGACGAGCCGGCCCTCGCGGGCACCCGGCTCGTCCTGGTGACCCGGGGAGCCGTCACCGACGGACCCGGTGTCGGCCACCCCGCCGCCGCCACCGCCTGGGGCCTGGTCCGCTCCGCCCAGTCCGAGCACCCCGGCCGGTTCGTCCTCGTCGACACCGACACCGCCTCCCTCGCCGCGCTGCCCGCCGCCCTGCAGGGCCCGGACGACCAGCTCGCCCTGCGCGATGGCGCCGTACGACGGCCACGGCTGACCCGCGTCGAACCGTCCGCCGCCCTGCGGCCGCCGCACCCCAGGACCGGGGCCGCCTGGCGGCTGGACACGGTCCGCAAGGGCACCCTCGACGGCCTGGAACTCGTCCCCGCACCCGCCGCCGAACGCCCCCTCGCCGACGGCGAGATACGTATCGCCGTCCGCGCCGCGGGCGTCAACTTCCGCGACGTCCTCAACGCGCTCGGCATGTATCCCGGCCCCGCGCGGGACTTCGGTCTCGAGGGCGCCGGCGTGATCACCGAGACCGGCCCCGGCGTGACCGGTCTCCACCCCGGCGACCGCGTCATGGGCATGTTCCCGGCCGCCTACGGGCCCGTCGCCGTCGCCGACGCCCGCACCGTCGCCCGCATCCCCGACGGCTGGACCTTCGCCCAGGCGGCGACCGTACCGATCGTGTTCCTCACCGCCTACTACGCCCTGGTCGACCTCGGCCGGGTCGAGGCCGGCCAGTCCGTCCTCGTCCACGCCGCGGCCGGCGGCGTCGGCATGGCCGCCACCCAGCTCGCCCGTCACCTCGGCGCCGAGGTCTATGCCACCGCGAGCCCCGCCAAGTGGGACACCCTGCGCGCCGCCGGACTGGACGACAGCCACCTCGCGTCCTCCCGCGACCTGTCCTTCGAGGACGCCTTCCGCACCGCGACCGGCGGCCGCGGCGTCGACCTGGTCCTCGACTCCCTCGCGGGCGAGTTCGTGGACGCCTCCCTGCGCCTGCTGCCCCGCGGCGGACACTTCCTGGAGATGGGCAAGACCGACGTCCGCGACCCCGACGACGTCGCCGCCCGGCACCCCGGCGTCCACTACCGGGCCTTCGACCTCGTCGAGGCCGGCCCCGACCGCATCGGCCGCATGCTCACCACCCTGGTCGACCTGTTCGAGGCCGGCGTGCTCACCCCGCTCCCCGTCACCGCCTGGGACGTCCGCCACGCCCCGGCAGCCTTCCGGTACATGTCGCAGGCCCGCCACACCGGCAAGGTCGTCCTCACCGTCCCGGCCTCCCTCGACCCGGACGGCACCGTGCTCATCACCGGTGGCACCGGCGGCCTCGGCGCCCTGCTCGCCCGCCACCTGGTCACCGAGCACGGCGTGCGCCGTCTGCTGCTCGCCTCGCGCGGCGGACCCGCCGCCCCCGGCGCCGCCCGGCTGCGCGAGGAACTCTCCGCCTCCGGAGCCGACGTACGGATCGAGGCCGCGGACCTCGCCGACCCCGACCAGGCCGCGGCCCTGCTCGCCTCCGTACCCGCCCGGCACCCGCTGACCGCGGTCGTGCACGCCGCCGGCGTCCTGGACGACACGGTCGTGGACCAGCTCACCCCCGACCGGCTGGCCGCGGTACTGCGCCCGAAACTCGACGCCGCCGTCCACCTGCACGAGCTGACCCGCCACCTCGACCTGGCCGCCTTCGTCCTGTTCTCCTCCGTCGCCGGCACCCTCGGCGCCCCCGGCCAGGCCAACTACGCCGCGGCCAACGCCTTCCTCGACGCGCTCGCCGAGCACCGGCGCGCCCTGGGCCTGCCCGCCCTGTCGCTGCCCTGGGGGCCCTGGTCCCAGACCACGGGCATGACCAGCGGCCTCACCGACACCGACATCCGCCGGATGGAACGCGCCGGACTGCCCCCGATCAGCCCCAAGGAGGGCCTGGCCCTGTTCACCGAGGCACTCGACCAGCCGGCCGCCGTCCAGGCGCCCCTGGCCGTGGACCCGGCACGGCTCGGCGCCGACGGCCCACCGCACCCCCTGCTGGCCGGCCTGGCCCGCACCCGGCGCACCGTCATCCGCGGCACGGCCGTCGCCGACGCGGGCGGCAGCGCCGGCATCACCGCCGAACTGGCCCGGCTCGACGGCGCCGAGCGGCACCGCCGGCTCGCGGAGGAGGTCTGCCGGCAGGTGGCCGCCGTCCTCGGTCACACCTCCGCGACCCGGATGGACCCCGACCAGACCTTCAAGGAACTCGGCTTCGACTCGCTCACCGCCGTGGAACTGCGCAACCGGATGAACACCGCGACCGGCGTCCTGCTGCCCGCCACCCTGGTCTTCGACTACCCGACCCCGGCCTCGCTCGCCGACCACCTGTGCAGGGAGCACTTCGCCGACCCCGCCCCGGCGGCGGCCCACCCGGCGGCCCCGGGTGAACCCGACGAGGCGGCCATCCGCAGGCTGCTGACCTCCATCCCGATCACCAGGTTCCGGGAGTCCGGACTCCTGGACGCCCTGATGGAGCTCGCACCCGCCGCCCCGGCCCCGCGCACCGATCCGGCCGCGCACGACCCCGCCGCGACCGGCGGCTCCGCGGTGGACGTCGACGACATGGACGTCGACGACCTGGTCCGGATGGCCCTGGGCGACGACGACTGAGCGCCGCGCCCCTTCCCCCTCCCCCCCACCTCCAGCCCGTCTGGCCCCGTGTCCGCATCGAAGTGCGAAGTGTGGAGCTGAGCATGTCCTCCGAAAAAGTCGTCGAAGCCCTCCGCGCCTCGCTGCGGGAGAACGAACGGCTGCGCAAGCACAACCAACGGTTGCAGCAGGCGATGACCGAGCCGGTCGCCATCGTCGCCATGGCCTGCCGCTGGCCGGGTGGAGCCGACACCCCGGAGGACTTCTGGCAGCTGCTCGCGGACGGCGGCGACGCCATGACCGACTTCCCCGCCGACCGTGGCTGGGACCTCGACGCCCTGTCCCGGCACGACGGCGCCGGCGGCAGCGCGGCCACCCGGGGCGGCTTCGTCCGGGGCGCGGACCGCTTCGACGCCGACTTCTTCGGCATCTCGCCCCGCGAGGCCCTGGCCATGGACCCGCAGCAGCGGCTGCTGCTGGAGGTCGCCTGGGAGACCGTGGAACGCGCGGGCCTCGCCCCCGCCGCCCTGCGCGGCAGCAGCACCGGCGTCTTCGTCGGCTGCAGCAACCAGGAGTACGGCTCCGGGCTGCGGCGGATCCCCGAAGAAGTCGAGGGCCACATCCTCACCGGCAACACCGGCAGCGTGGTCTCCGGCCGCGTCGCCTACAGCCTCGGCCTGGAGGGCCCCGCGGTCACCGTGGACACGGCCTGCTCCTCGTCCCTGGTCGCACTCCACCTCGCGGTGCACGCCCTGCGGGCGGGCGAGTGCTCCCTGGCGCTCGCCGGCGGTGTCGCCGTCATGTCCACCCCGGGAGCCTTCGTCGAGTTCAGCCGGCAGGGCGGCATGGCCACCGACGGCCGCTGCAAGCCGTTCGCGGACGCCGCGGACGGCACCGGCTGGGGCGAGGGGGCGGGTCTGCTGCTGCTGGAGCGGCTGTCGGACGCCCGGCGCAACGGTCACCGGGTGCTGGCCGTGGTCCGGGGCAGTGCCGTCAACCAGGACGGCGCCTCCAACGGCCTGACGGCGCCGAACGGCCCGTCGCAGCAGCGGGTGATCCGTGCGGCCCTGTCGGCGGCTGGTCTGTCGGCGGCGGACGTGGACGCGGTGGAGGCGCACGGGACGGGGACGTCGCTGGGTGACCCGATCGAGGCGCAGGCCCTGCTCGCCACGTACGGCCAGGACCGCCCGCACCCCCTGCTGCTGGGCTCGGTGAAGTCCAACATCGGTCACACCCAGGCCGCCGCGGGGATCGCCGGTGTCATGAAGATGGTGCTCGCCCTCCAGCACGGACTGCTGCCGAGCACCCTCCACGTGGACCGGCCCTCCTCCCACGTCGACTGGTCCACGGGCGCCGTGGAACTGCTCACGGCGTCACGGGAGTGGCCCCGCGACCCCGACCGCCCCCGGCGTGCGGGCGTCTCGTCCTTCGGCATCTCCGGCACGAACGCGCATGTGGTGCTGGAGGAGGCCGCTGAGGCGGTCGAGCCGGCCG
>NZ_KQ948881.1:14368-18054 GCF_001514215.1 Streptomyces bungoensis | reverse complement strand
CTTCGACGCGGTCGACGCCGAACTGCCTTTCAGCCTGCGGGACATCGTCTTCGGCGACGATCACGACGTGCTGGGCCGGACGGAGTTCGCGCAGTCCGCCCTCTTCGCCCTGGAAGTGGCGCTGTTCCGGTTGCTGGAGTCGTGGGGTGTGCGGCCGAATGTGCTTGCCGGGCATTCGATCGGTGAGATCGCGGCGGCGCATGTGGCGGGGGTGTGGTCCCTTCAGGACGCCTGTCGTCTGGTGGTGGCGCGTGGCCGGCTGATGCAGGCGCTCCCCGACGGCGGCGCGATGATCGCGCTCCAGGCCTCCGAGGAGGAGGTCCTGCCGCTGCTCGGTGCGGAGGTCGGTGTCGCTGCGGTCAACGGGCCCCGTGCGGTGGTGGTTTCGGGCGCCGGCCACGCCGTGGAGGAGATCGCCGCGCACTTCCGTGCCCAGGGCCGCAAGGTCACGTCCCTGCGCGTCAGCCACGCCTTCCATTCGCCGCTGATGGAGCCGATACTCGCCGACTTCCGCGCGGTGGCGGAGGGACTGTCGTACGGGCGGCCGACGTTGCCGATCGTGTCCACGGTGACCGGCGCGTCCGCGAGTGCGGATGAGCTGATGTCGCCGGAGTACTGGGTGGATCATGTCCGGGCGACCGTCCGCTTCGCCGACGCCGTGGCCGCCCTGGTGAGACAGGGTGTCCGCCGCTTCCTCGAACTCGGCCCCGACGGCACCCTCACCGCCCTCGCCCGGTCGGTGCTGGACCCCGACTCGGCCTCGGTCGTGCCCGTGCTGCGCAAGGACGGTCCGGAGCCGGCCGCTGTTCTCGGCGCGGTGGGCGCGCTGCACGTGCACGGGCACAGTCCCGACTGGTCCGCGCTGTTCCCCGGCGCACGCGACGTCACCCTGCCCACCTACGCCTTCCAGCGCCGCCGGTACTGGCTCTCCGACGCCGTCCCCGACGCGGCCGAGGTCCGGGGCGAGGCGGTCGACTCGGCGTTCTGGGCGGCCGTCCGCGAGGGCGACGTCCACGACCTGGCCGAGCGGCTGGCGCTCGACCCCGAGGTCCTGGCCCCCGTACTGCCGGCCCTGACGACCTGGCACCACACCAGCGTGCTGCGTTCCACCGCCGCCTCATGGCAGTACCGCGAGATGTGGACCCCGCTGGAGCCACCCGCCGGTTCGGCGTCCGGCCTCTGGCTCGTCCCGTTCTGCGCGGACGACCCCGAGGCCGCAGGGACCGCCACGGCGGTGGCCGGGGCGCTCGCCTCCGCCGGAGCCGACGCCAGCCCCCTGCCCGTCGCAGCCGACGCCGACCGGGGACGGGTCGCCGCGGCACTGGGCGAAGCAGTCGCGGACCGCGCCGGGACCACGCGGCTGCTGTCGCTGCTGGCCCTGACCGAGACGCCCCACCCGGACCACGACGACGTCCCGCTGGGCCTGCACCTGAACACCCTGCTCGTGCAGGCGCTCGCCGACACTCGTGCGGACGCGCGCCTGTGGGCGGCCACCCGGTCCGCGGTGTCCGTCGGCACCGCAGACCCGCTCACCCGTCCGGTCCAGGCCACCACCTGGGGCCTGGGCCGGAGCGTGGCCGTCGAGCACCAGGACCTGTGGGGCGGACTCGTCGACCTGCCGGCCGGCCTGGATCAGAGGGCGCTGACCCGGCTGGCCGCGTTCGTCACGCAGTCCGGCGACGACAGCGAACTGGCGGTCCGGGACTCCGCCGTCTTCGCCCGCAGGCTCGTCCGCGACGAGCGCGACGTGCGCAACCTCCGCGACGTCCGGGACCGCCCCGAACCCCGCTTCACCGGTACGACGCTGATCACCGGCGGCACCGGAGTCATCGGCGCCCAGGTGGCGCGCCGCCTGGCCCGGGCGGGCGCCGAGCACCTGCTGCTCGTCAGCAGGCGCGGACCCGACGCCCCGGGCGCCGACGCACTGTGCCGCGAACTGCGGGAAGCCGGTGCCGCGGTCACCGTCGCGGCCTGTGACCCCGCCGACCGCACCGCCCTGGACGCCCTGCTCGCCGCCGTCCCCGCCGACCGGCCGCTCACCGCCGTGCTGCACGTCGCGGGCGCCCTCGACGACGCACCGCTCAGCGCCATGAGCCCCGGGCGCTACGCCTCGGTCCTGCGCGCCAAGCTGCGCGCGGCGGCCAACCTGGACGAGGCCACGCGCCGGCTGGAGAAGCCCCTCGCCGCCTTCGTGCTGTTCTCGTCGATCGCCGGTGCCCTCGGTTCGGCGGGACAGGCCGGATACGCGGCCGCCAACGCCTTCCTCGACGCCCTGGCCCGGCAGCGGCGCGCCGCGGGGCTTCCCGCCACCTCCGTCGCCTGGGGGCCGTGGGCGGGTGGCGGCATGGCCGACGACCCGGCGGTCCTGGCCCGGTTGCGCCGCGGGGGCCTGACCCCGATGGAAGCCGAACCGGCGCTCACCGCCCTCGACCGGATCCTGGCCCACGACGACACCTGGGCGCTGGTCTGCGACGTCGACTGGAGCAGGATCGCCGAAGGGCGGCGCGGACTGCCGGGCGCTGCCCTGCTCAGCCGCATCCCCGAGGCCGCCCGCGGCCTGGCCGCCCCCGCCGGCGGCCACCTCGCCGGCCACGGCGGACCGCTGCGTGCCGAACTCGCCCCGCTCGGTCCCGCCGAACGCCGCCACCTGCTGCTCAGGCTGGTCCGCCGCAGCGCGGCCACCGCGCTCGGCCATCCGGCACCGGAGAGCATCCAGCCGGCCCGCGCCTTCCAGGACTGCGGCTTCGACTCGCTCACCGCCGTGGAGCTGCGCAACCTGCTCGCCACCGCCACCGGTCTCGCTCTGCCGACCACCCTGGCCTTCGACCACCCGACCCCCATCGCCCTCACCGACCACCTGCTGCGGGAACTGGACGCCGGCACCCCGCCGACCGTCCACGACACCACCGCGGCGCGTCGGACACCGGCGACCGACGGTGACGGCGTGCCCGACGAGCCCGTCGCGATCGTCGCGATGGGCTGCCGGTATCCCGGAGGGGTCACCTCACCGGAGGAACTGTGGGACCTCATGGCCCGGGGCGGTGACGCCATCACCCGCTTCCCCGCGGACCGCGGCTGGGACCTCGACACGCTCCACGACCCCGACGCACGCCGCCCCGGCACCAGCTACGTCGGTGAAGGCGGGTTCCTGACCGGCGCCACCACTTTCGACGCCGCCTTCTTCGGTATCTCGCCGCGTGAGGCCGTCGCCATGGACCCGCAGCAGCGCCTGCTGCTTGAGGTCTCCTGGGAGACGGTCGAACGTGCCGGACTCGATCCGCGGTCGCTGCGCGGCAGCCGCACCGGCCTCTTCGTCGGCTGCGGACACCAGGGCTACGGCAGCACGCTCACCGAGGTCCCCGAAGACGTGCGCGGCCACCTGCTCACCGGCAGCGCCGCCAGCCTGGCCTCCGGCCGCGTCTCGTACGTGCTCGGGCTGGAAGGCCCCGCGATCACCCTCGACACGGCGTGTTCGTCGTCGTTGGTGGCGTTGCATCTGGCGGTGCAGGCGTTGCGGTCGGGGGAGTGTGATCTGGCGCTTGCCGGTGGTGTGACGGTGATGTCGACGCCGGGTGCGTTCGTGGAGTTCTCGCGGCAGCGGGGGCTGGCCTCGGATGGGCGGTGCAAGGCGTTCGCGGAGGGTGCGGACGGTACGGGCTGGTCCGAGGGTGTGGGCATGCTGCTGG
>NZ_KQ948881.1:11802-13753 GCF_001514215.1 Streptomyces bungoensis | reverse complement strand
CTCAGCGGCACCAACGCCCACGTCGTGCTGGAACAGCCGCTCCCCGACGGCAGCCCCGGCCTCCCCGCGGCCCTCCGGCCCCCGGCGGCCCACCTGCCCTGGCCGGTCTCCGCCCGCAGTGGTGAGGCACTCAGGACCCAGGCCGCGCGGCTGGCGGCACACGTCGAGGCCCATCCCGAACTGAGTCCGGCCCAGGTCGGGCACGCGCTCGCCACCTCCCGGTCCGCCTTCGAACACCGCGCCGTCGTCGTCGGTGACGACCGCGCCGCCCTCCTCGCCGCCCTCAAGGCCGTCGGCCGGGGCGAACCGGTCCCCACCGCGGCCGTGGGCGCCTGCGGTCCGGAAGGCGGTCTGGCCTTCCTCTTCGCGGGGCAGGGATCGCAGCGTCTCGGCATGGGCCGTGAACTCCACGCCGCCTTCGAGGTGTTCGCCGACGCCTTCGACGCGGCCTGCGCCCACCTGGACAACGAACTGGGACGTTCGCTGCGGCAGGTCGTCTTCGGCGAGGACGAGGAACTTCTGGACCGGACCGAGTTCACTCAGCCCGCCCTGTTCGCCTTCGAAGTGGCGCTGTTCCGGCTGCTGGAGTCGTGGGGCCTGCGGCCCGACCTGCTCGCCGGGCACTCCATCGGACAGCTGGCCGCCGCCCACGTCGCCGGCGTCTGGTCCCTGGAGGACGCCTGCCGCCTGGTCGCCGCCCGCGGCCGGCTCATGCAGGCGCTCCCCGAGGGCGGCGCGATGGTCGCCGTACAGGCCTCCGAGGACGAGGTGCTGCCGCTCCTGGCCGGGCTGGAGGACCAAGTGGGCATCGCCGCCGTGAACGGCCCCCGGTCCCTCGTCGTCTCGGGCACCGAGTCCGGCGTCTGCGAGGTCACCGGACACCTCGCGGCACTCGGGCGCCGCACCACACGCCTGAGGGTCAGCCACGCCTTCCACTCGCCGCTGATGGAACCCATGCTGCGGGACTTCCTGCGCGTCGCCGAGAGCCTCACCTACCACCGGCCGCGGATCCCGATCGTCTCCGACCTCACCGGCACCCTGGCCGACCCCGGCGAACTGTGCGCCGCGGGCTACTGGACGGCCCACGTCCGGCAGCCCGTGCGCTTCGCCGACGACATCCGCCGCCTGCGGGAACAGGGCGTCACCCGCTACCTCGAACTCGGCGCCGACGGCGTGCTCACCGGCCTCGCCCGAGCCTGCCTCCCCGACGCCCCGGCCACCGGCCCGGCCCCCCTGCTCGTCCCCGCGCTGCGCAAGGACCGCCCGGAAGCCGTCTCCCTCTACCGTGCTCTCGCCGAGCTGCACGTCCACGGCGTCGACGTGGACTGGACCCCGGCCTTCGGTCCCGCCCCCGACCTGCCGACGCCGGCGGCCGACCTGCCCACGTACGCCTTCCAGCGGGAGCGCTACTGGCTCGACCACGGCACCGCCCACGGCAGCGGTGCCGCACCGTCCGCGCGGACCGCGGCCGACACCGCCGACGCCCGCTTCTGGGAAGCCGTCGAGTGCGAGGACGTCGACGCCCTGACCCGAACCCTGGGCCTGGAGGCCGAGCAGATCGGCGCGGTCGTCCCCGCCCTGGCCTCCTGGCGCCGGCGGCAGCAGCAGGAGACCGCCGTCGACGCCCTCACCTACCAGGTCGCGTGGAAACCGGCCACGACCGAGACCGCGCCCACTGCCACGGACACGGCGGACGGCCGCTGGCTCCTGGTCCTCCCGGACACCCCGGACAGCCCGGACGGCGACGATCCGTCCGTCACCGCCCTGGCCGAGGCCCTCGGCGGCCCCGACCGGGTCGACACCCTCACCCTCACCGACGACGACCGAACGCACCGCACCGCCCTGGCCGACCGGCTGCGCGCGGTGACGGAACGGCACCCCGTCAGGGGAGTCCTCGCCCTCCTCCGGCTCGCCGGAACCGACGCCGACGGCCTGCCGCTGGGCCCCGCCA
>NZ_KQ948881.1:9920-10948 GCF_001514215.1 Streptomyces bungoensis | reverse complement strand
CAGTCGTCGCGGCATTGATGCGCCGGGTGCGGTCGAGCTGCGGGATGAGTTGGTGGCGGCTGGTGTGCGGGTGACGGTGGCCGCGTGTGACGTGGCCGAGCGTGCCGCTGTTGCGGGGTTGTTGGCGGAGTATCCGGTGGATGCGGTGGTGCATGCGGCGGGTGTGCTGGACGACGGTGTGATCGACGCGCTGACTGCGGAGCGGTTCGAAGGGGTGTTGCGGACCAAGGCGCTCGGTGCCGTGCACCTGGACGAACTCACCCGTGACCGCGCCCTGGACGCCTTCGTCCTCTTCTCGTCGGTCGCCGGCACACTCGGCACCTCCGGCCAGGGCAATTACGCCGCCGCGAACGCCTATCTGGACGCGCTTGCCGAGCGTCGCCGGGCGCAGGGGTTGCCCGCGACCTCGATCGCGTGGGGCCCGTGGGCCGACGGCGGCATGGCCGACGAAGAGGTCGTGGCCTGGCGCATGCACCGCGGCGGTGTGCTGCCGCTGCAACCCGCCCTCGGTGTCCTGGCGCTGCAACGCGCGGTCGGCGCCTCCCGACCGGCCGTCATGGTCGCGGACATCCACTGGGGCGAGTACGCCCCGCCGTTCACCATGACCCGCCCGAGTCCGCTCATCGAGGCGCTCCCCGAGGCACGCGCGGCCGTGGAGGGCGCCGGAGCGGCGTCCGAGCGGTTCGGTCGCGGCGACGGCTCCGGCCTGCGCGACCAGCTCACCGGGCTCACTCCCGCCGAACAGGAGCGTGTCCTGCTCGAGGTGGTCCGTCTGTGTGCCGCCGGCGTGCTGGGCTACTCGGGCGCCTCTGCCGTTCCCGCCGAACGGGCCTTCCGCGACCTGGGCGTCGACTCCCTCACCGCGGTCGAACTGCGCGGCACCCTCGCCATGGCGACCGGCGTCCCGCTCGCCGCCAGCGTCGTGTTCGACTATCCGACTCCCGTGGCGCTGGCGCGCTATCTGCGGGTGCAGCTGCTGGGTGACCTGGTCGAGGAGGAGGAGCCCTCGGCGCTGGAGGCCGTCAGTA
>NZ_KQ948881.1:8762-9403 GCF_001514215.1 Streptomyces bungoensis | reverse complement strand
CCGGCGCGTCCGGTGATCCGGTGGTGATCGTGGGTATGGCGTGCCGTTTTCCGGGTGGGGTGACGGATCCGGAGGGGTTGTGGCGGTTGCTGGCCGAGGGCGGGGACGCGGTGGGCCCGTTCCCGGCCGGTCGAGGCTGGGATCTGACTTCCCTCTACGACCCGGAGGGCAGCCGTCCGGGAACCACCATGGTCGACGTGGGTGGGTTTGTGGATGGTGTGGATCTTTTCGATGCGGGTTTTTTCGGGATGAGTCCGCGGGAGGCGTTGGCGGCGGATCCGCAGCAGCGGTTGCTGTTGGAGGTGTCGTGGGAGGCGTTGGAGCGGGCGGGTGTCGCGCCGGGTGGGTTGCGGGGCAGTCGGACGGGGGTGTTCGCGGGGACGAACGGTCAGGACTATGCGGGGGTGTTGCTGGCCTCGGGTGAGGATTTCGAGGGGCATGTGGGGACGGGCAACGCGGCGTCGGTGTTGTCGGGGCGGGTGTCGTATGTGCTGGGCCTGGAGGGGCCTGCGGTGACGGTGGATACGGCGTGTTCGTCGTCGTTGGTGGCGTTGCATCTGGCGGTGCAGGCGTTGCGGTCGGGGGAGTGTGATCTGGCGCTTGCCGGTGGTGTGACGGTGATGTCGACGCCGGGTGCGTTC
>NZ_KQ948881.1:5601-8174 GCF_001514215.1 Streptomyces bungoensis | reverse complement strand
AGGATGGTGCGTCCAATGGTTTGACGGCGCCGAACGGGCCGTCGCAGCAGCGGGTGATCCGAGCGGCCCTGGCGAGTGCCGGGCTGAAGCCCACCGATGTCGACGCGGTCGAGGCACACGGGACGGGGACGTCGCTCGGCGATCCGATCGAGGCGCAGGCCCTGATCGCCACGTACGGCCAGGACCGCACGCACCCCTTGCTGTTGGGGTCGGTGAAGTCCAACATCGGGCACACCCAGGCCGCTGCGGGTGTGGCGGGTGTGATCAAGATGGTGCTGGCGATGCGGCACGGCGTGCTGCCCCGCACCCTGCACGCCGAGGAGCCGTCCTCACGGGTGGACTGGTCGGCCGGCGCGGTGGAACTGCTGGCGGAACAGCGGGAGTGGCCGGACGCCGGGCCTGTTCGCCGGGCGGGTGTGTCTGCGTTCGGTGTTTCGGGGACGAACGCGCACGTCATTCTTGAGCAGCCGGTGGCGGAGGAGCTCCCCGCCGGTGCCGAAGGCGGCCCGGTGCCGTCGTTGGTGCCGTGGGTGGTGTCGGGGCGCAGCCGGGTGGCTCTGCGGGCGCAGGCGGAGCGGTTGGCGCAGTTCGTGGCCGGGCGCGAGGGGATCTCGGCGGCTGCGGTGGGCGCGTCCCTGGTGCGGTCGCGGTCGGTGTTCGAGCACCGTGCGGTGGTGTGGGGCGCGGACCGTGAGGAGTTGCTCCGCGGCCTGGAGTCCGTGGCCGCCGGTGAGTCTGCGGCCGGTGGAGCGGTGATCGGTGAGGTGGGCGAGGGTGGCCGCACGGCCTTCCTGTTCGCCGGCCAGGGGGCCCAGCGCATCGGTATGGGCCGCGAACTGTACGAGGAGTACCCCGCCTTCGCGGACGCCTTCGACGCCGTGTGCGCGCATCTGGACATCGAACTGCCGCGTCCACTCCGCGAGGTGGTGTTCGGAGACGATCACGACGTTCTGGATCGGACGGAGTTCGCGCAGCCGGCGTTGTTCGCTCTGGAAGTGGCGCTGTTCCGGTTGCTGGAGTCGTGGGGTGTGCGGCCGGACGTGCTGGCCGGGCATTCGATCGGTGAGATCGCGGCGGCGCATGTGGCGGGGGTGTGGTCCCTGGCGGACGCCTGCCGCCTGGTGGTGGCGCGTGGCCGGCTGATGCAGGCGCTCCCCGACAGCGGCGCGATGGTCGCGGTGCAGGCCACCGACGCCGAGGTGCTGCCGTTGCTTCACGACCGGGTCGGTATCGCCGCGGTCAACGGCCCTGAGGCACTGGTGGTCTCGGGCGTGGCGGAAGCCGTCGAGGAGATCGCCGCGCACTTCCGCTCGCAAGGCCGCAAGGTCACGTCCCTGCGCGTGAGTCATGCCTTCCACTCGCCGCTGATGGAGCCGATGCTCGCCGACTTCCGCGCGGTGGCGGAGGGACTGTCGTACGAGCGGCCGACGCTGCCGATCGTGTCCACGGTGACCGGCGCGTCCGCGAGTGCGGATGAGCTGATGTCGCCGGAGTACTGGGTGGAGCATGTCCGGGCGACCGTCCGCTTCGCCGACGCCGTGGCCGCCCTGGACGGACAGGGTGTCCGCCGCTTCCTCGAACTCGGCCCCGACGAAACACTGACCGCCCTCGCGCGAATGACGCTCGACGCGGTGAGCAGGCCGGACGGTGATGTGCAGGTGCTCGTGCCCGCTCTGCGCAAGGAGCGCCCCGAGGCCAGGTCGGTGCTGGCCGCGCTCGCCGACGTCTTCGTGTCGGGTGGCGAAGTCGGCTGGGCTTCGGTCATCGGCGACTCTGTTCCAGAGGCCGTCGAACTGCCCACCTACGCCTTCCAGCACCGGCGGTTCTGGCCGGCCCCCGCGGAGCCGCAGGCCTCGGCCGGGGCCGGGGGTGAGGTCGACGCCCGGTTCTGGGAGGCGGTCGAGCGCGAGGATCTGGAGTCGCTGGCGGGGGAGCTGCAACTGGAGCAGGAGGCCGTGGGTGCGGTGCTGCCGGCCCTGTCCTCCTGGCGGCGGCAGAGCCTCGAACAGGCCGAGTTGGACGGTTACCGGTACCGGGTGCACTGGACACCGGTCACCGACATCCCTCGTGACACGTCGCTGCCGGGGCGCTGGCTGGTGTTCGTCCCCGAGGACCTCGGTGGGGATCCTCTGGCCGCCTCGATCCAGGAAGCGCTGGCGGCCGCGGGCGCCGAAGTCGAATGGTGGACGAGCGACCCGAGCGCGAAGCGCGCGGACCTGGTTGCGCGGCTGAAGGGCGCGGGAGCGGTCGCGGGCGTGGTGTCACTGCTCGCTCTGGCGCGGGAGGGCGCTGCCGACGACGCCGTACCCCAGCCCGTGTCCGCTTGCCTGGGGCTGGTGCAGGCTCTGGGTGATGCCGGTGTGGTGGCTCCGCTGTGGGTGGTGACCCGTGGTGCGGTGTCGGTGGGCCGGTCGGACGGTGCTGTGGACGCGGTGCAGGCCGCTGTGTGGGGTCTGGGCCGCGTGGCCGCGCTCGAAGCCTCCGGCCGCTGGGGCGGACTCCTCGACCTCCCGGCTGCCCTGGAAGGCTCCACGCGCAGTGCTCTCACCGCGGTGCTGGCGGGTGTGGACGTC
>NZ_KQ948881.1:1705-5576 GCF_001514215.1 Streptomyces bungoensis | reverse complement strand
CCACGGACCCCGGATCGGGCCGGCCGGCCGGTGCGGACTTGCGTGAACGGCTCGCCGGGCAGCCCCGGCCCGAACAGGACCGCGAACTGCTCGACCTCGTGAGCAGGCGGGCAGCGGAGGCGCTGGGCCACGGCGACACCGGCGCCGTAGGCTCCGGTCAGGCGTTCCGCGACCTCGGCTTCGACTCCCTCACGGCCGTGGAGCTGTGCAACCGGCTCTCCGCCGAGACCGGCCTGAAACTGCCCAGCACCCTCGTCTTCGACCACCCGACTCCGCGCCATCTGGCCGTCTTCCTCGGGAACGAACTGCTCGGCGAGGAAGGGCCCGACGCGGAAACCGCCCTGGTCGCCGACCTGGACCGACTGGCCTCCACGATTTCAAGGCTTTCCCCAGAGATGAGCGCCAGGGCTCTCGCAGTGGCCCGCCTGCGCAGCATGCTGGCGGAGCTGGGTGATCAGAACGAGGGCGAGCCCAAGGCCTCTGTCTCCCAGCAGCTCGAAGCGGCCTCGGACGACGAGATCTTCGACTTCATCAACCGGGAACTCGGCCGGTCCTGAGCGCCGGCGCAGCAGCCTCAGCAGGCCGAACCGTTCCTACCGCCGACAACGTATGGGGCAAGTTCCAATGGCGAATGAAGACAAGCTCCGGGACTACCTCAAGTGGGTCACCGCCGACCTCGCCGACGCACGGCGGCGGCTCCAGGAGCTGGAGTCCCGCGGGGACGAGCCCATCGCGATCATCGGGATGGGCTGCCGGTTCCCGGGCGGGGTGCGGTCCCCGGAGGACTACTGGCAGCTCCTGTCCGACGGAGTGGACGCCATCTCCCCGTGGCCCACGGACCGCGGCTGGGACGTCGAAGCCCTCTACGACCCGGCCTCGGCGCGCGCGGACGGCAGTTACACCCGCGAGGGAGGCTTCCTGCCCGGCGCCGGCGACTTCGACGCCGCCTTCTTCGGTATCTCGCCGCGTGAGGCCGTCGCCATGGACCCGCAGCAGCGCCTGCTGCTCGAGACGTCCTGGGAGGCCTTCGAGAACGCCGGTGTCGACCCGGAGTCCGCACGCGGTGGGCGCGCGGGCGTCTTCGTGGGATGCAGCAACCAGGAGTACGGCGCCGGCCTCACCGACATCCCGGACGACGTGCGCGGCCACCTGCTCACCGGCAACTCCACGTCGGTCGTCTCCGGCCGCGTGTCGTACGTGCTGGGCCTGGAGGGGCCTGCGGTGACGGTGGACACGGCGTGTTCGTCGTCGTTGGTGGCGTTGCATCTGGCGGTGCAGGCGTTGCGGGCGGGGGAGTGTGATCTGGCGCTGGCCGGTGGTGTGACCGTGATGTCGACGCCGGGCGTGTTCGTGGAGTTCTCGCGGCAGCGGGGGCTGGCCTCGGATGGGCGGTGCAAGGCGTTCGCGGAGGGTGCGGACGGTACGGGCTGGTCCGAGGGTGTGGGCATGCTGCTGGTGGAGCGGCTCTCGGATGCGCGGCGTCATGGTCATCGGGTGCTGGCGGTGGTGCGGGGCAGTGCGGTCAATCAGGACGGGGCGTCGAACGGTCTGACGGCGCCGAACGGGCCGTCGCAGCAGCGGGTGATCCGGCAGGCGCTGGCCGGTGCGGGGTTGTCCGCGGCGGATGTGGACGTAGTGGAGGCGCATGGGACGGGGACGTCGCTCGGCGATCCGATCGAGGCGCAGGCGATCCTGGCGGCCTATGGCCGGGATCGTGAGCGTCCGCTGTTCCTGGGGTCGGTGAAGTCGAACATCGGGCACACCCAGGCCGCTGCGGGTGTGGCGGGTGTGATCAAGATGGTGCTGGCGATGCGGCACGGCGTGCTGCCCCGCACCCTGCACGTGGACGAGCCGTCCTCGCGGGTGGACTGGTCGGCCGGTGCGGTGGAGTTGCTGACCGAGGAGCGGGACTGGCCCCGTGACGGGGACCGGCCGCGCCGCGCCGCCGTGTCCGCCTTCGGGGTGTCCGGCACCAACGCCCACACGGTCCTCGAGGAAGCACCCCGCGAGGAATGCCCCGAACCGGCCGAGGCCTCCGACCGCTCAGGGACCTCCCGGCCCTCCGCGGCCGCCCTCGGCGACCGCGTGCTGCCCTGGGTCCTGTCGGCCCGCACCCCGGAAGCCCTGCCCGCGCAGGCCACCCGGCTCCTCACCCATCTGCGGGAACACCCCGGTACCGGCCCCCTCGACCTCGCCTGGTCACTGGCCGCACACCGATCGGCCCTGCCCTACCGGGCCGCCGTCATCGGCACCGGACAGGCCGAACTCGTCGCCCGGCTCACCGCTCTCGCCAACGGCACCTCCGCCGACGGCATCGTCACCGGCACCGCCCAGCCGGACGGCCGCACGGCGTTCCTGTTCGCGGGGCAGGGGTCGCAACGCCTGGGTATGGGCCGTGAGCTGTACGAGACCTACCCGGAGTTCGCCGAAGCCTTCGACGCGGTCGACGCCGAACTCCCCTTCAGCCTGCGGGAGGTCGTCTTCGGTGAGGACGAAGACGCTCTGAACCGCACCGAGTTCGCGCAGCCCGCCCTCTTCGCCCTGGAAGTGGCCCTGTTCCGGCTGCTGGAGTCGTGGGGTGTGCGGCCGGACGTGCTGGCCGGACATTCGATCGGTGAGATCGCGGCGGCGCATGTGGCGGGGGTGTGGTCGCTGGCGGACGCCTGTCGTCTGGTGGTGGCGCGTGGCCGGCTGATGCAGGCGCTGCCGGAGGGCGGCGCGATGGTCGCGGTGCAGGCCACCGAGGCCGAGGTGCTGCCGTTGCTTCACGACCGGGTCGGTATCGCCGCGGTCAACGGCCCTGAGGCACTGGTGGTCTCGGGCGTGGCGGAAGCCGTGGAGGAGATCGCGGCGCACTTCCGCGCCCAGGGCCGCAAGGTCACGTCCCTGCGGGTGAGTCATGCCTTCCACTCGCCGCTGATGGAACCGATGCTCGCCGAGTTCCAGGAGGTGGCCGAGAGCCTTCAGTACGCGGAGCCGGCCCTCGCCATCGTCTCCACCGTCACGGGCGCTACCACCGCCGAGGAACTGCGCTCCCCCGGGTACTGGGTGCGCCACGTCCGCCAGACCGTCCGGTTCGCCGAGGGCGTCCGTAGCCTCGCCGCCCGCGGCGTCACCCGCTATCTGGAGCTCGGCCCCGACAGCACCCTGACCGCGCTCGCCCAGACCTGCCCCGAGGCCGTGGCGAACACCGGCGGCGGTGACGCGGCCCTGTTCACGGCGACCCTGCGCAAGGACGTCGGCGAACCGGCCGCTGCCATGACGGCGCTGGCCCGCCTGCACGCCCACGGCGCCTCCGTCGACTGGCAGGCCGTCCTCCCGGGCGGGCGCCGGGTGGCACTGCCCACCTACGCCTTCCAGCACCGGCGCTACTGGCTCGCCGACCAGGCCCGCCCCGCGACCGGTGCCGCACACGGCACACAGCCGCCCGCCGGCACCGCCGACGCCGAGTTCTGGGACGCCGTCGAACGAGGCGACCTCGGCTCCCTGGCCGTGTCACTGGACCTCGCCGAGGAGTCCCTGAACGGCCTCGTCCCCGCCCTGTCCTCCTGGCGGCGCCGTCGCCAGGAGCGAGCCCGGGCCGACGAGTGGCTGTACCAGTCGCGCTGGCAGCCCCTCGACCTGTCCTCCGACGCCGTGCTCTCCGGACGCTGGCTCCTGCTCGTCCCCGAGGGCACCGTCCGGGATCACAACACCCAGGACCTCTTGACGGCCCTCGCCACACGGGGTGCCGAACCCTCGGTCCTGGAACTTCCGAGCACCCCGGAACGCACCGCCGTGGCCGCCGAACTGGCGTCCCTTTCCGACGACGACCTCTCGGGCGTCGTCCTCGTCACCCCGCCCGACGCGGACGCCGCACAGGTCTGCGGGT
>NZ_KQ948881.1:0-1028 GCF_001514215.1 Streptomyces bungoensis | reverse complement strand
CAGTCGCCGGGGGATGGATGCGCCGGGGGCGGTGGCGCTGCGGGATGAGTTGGTGGCGGCTGGTGTGCGGGTGACGGTGGCCGCGTGTGACGTGGCGGACCGTGACGCGCTGGCTGAGCTGTTGGCGGAGTATCCGGTGGATGCGGTGGTGCATGCGGCGGGTGTGCTGGACGACGGTGTGATCGACGCGCTGACTGCGGAGCGGTTCGAAGGGGTGTTGCGGACCAAGGCGTTCGGTGCCGTGCACCTGGACGAACTCACCCGGGACCGCGCCCTGGACGCCTTCGTCCTCTTCTCCTCCTTCGCCGGAAGCGTCGGCGCGGCTGGTCAGGGCAATTACGCCGCCGCGAACGCCTATCTGGACGCGCTTGCCGAGCGGCGCCGGGCGCAGGGGTTGCCCGCGACCTCGATCGCGTGGGGCCCGTGGGCCGACGGCGGCATGGCCGACGACGCCGCGTCCAGCGCGCGCATGCGGCGCGGCGGCGTGATCCCCCTGTACGCCGAGGCCGCCCTGGACGTCCTCGCCCGCACGGTGGCGTACGCGCTTCCCGCACTCGTCGTCGCCGACCTCGACTGGACGGACTTCGCCCCCGCTTTCACCTCGACGCGCCCGAGTCCGCTCATCGCCGCCCTCCCGGAAGCACGCGCTGCCGCCGAGAACGCCGGAGGCGCGGCCGAGCACACCGGACACCAGGGCCGTACCGGCCTCCTCGACCAGCTGACCGGTCTTCCCCCTGCCGAGCAAGATCGTGTCCTGCTGCAGACGGTGCAGTCCTGCGCCGCCGCCGTCCTCGGCTACCCGAATCCCGAATCGGTCATCGCCAAGCGTGCCTTCCGCGATCTGGGCATCGACTCCCTCACCGCCGTGGAACTCCGCAACGCTCTCACCGCCCTCACCGGTGTCTCCGGTCTCGCCTCGACCGTGGTGTTCGACCGTCCGACACCGCTGGCACTGGCACGGCACCTGCGGGAACAGCTGCTGGGCGAGTCGTCCGAACCGGAGTCGTCGACGACGGAGCCGGTCCGCG
>NZ_KQ948880.1 GCF_001514215.1 Streptomyces bungoensis | reverse complement strand
CTCGGGCGTCGAGCCGCTGCCCGTGGAGGGGACGTACGTCCAGCGCGGGTTCCTTCCCCGCTGGCTCGCCACCTTCTTCGGTGTGATCACGGCGCTGGCGATCACCTTCGTGATGCTGTGGCTCGCCTACAAGCCCAACGTGAGCACCGGCGCCACCGAGAAGGTCGTCGAAGCCGGCAGTACCCTTGCACCCACCCGTTCGCCGAGCCCCCTGCTGACTCCGGCGGCACCGGAGGCGTCCGTTCCGATACCTGGTGGTGGGGAGCGGAGCGAGCGGCCGAGCGGGTCGGGGGGCTCGAAGCAGCCGGGTGGCGGCTCGGACTCCTCCGGCTCGGGCGGCGGCGGCCAGAAGCCGGGCGGGGCGAAGGCCGTCCCCGAGCAGACCGCGGCCGCCGCCGTCGGGCAGCTGATCATCGGGCAGGCGTCGAACCGGTGCGTCGACGTCACCGACGCGCAGGGCGGCAAGGGCAAGGACGGCACCCGGCTGCAGCTGTGGGACTGCGCGGGCAGCGCCAACCAGAAGTGGGACTTCCGCGGCGACGGCACCGTGCGTTCCCTCGGCCTGTGCATGGACGTGGCCTGGGGCTCCAAGGACGACGGGGCGGCGATCCAGCTGGCCCGGTGCAGCGGCAACCCGGCCCAGCAGTTCGTGCTGAGCACCCGAGGCGACCTGGTGAACCCGCAGGCCGACAAGTGCGTGGACGCGGTCGACAACGGCACCGGCAACGGGACGAAACTGCAGCTGTGGACCTGCGCCGGCACGCCCAACCAGAAGTGGCGGCTGCAGGACTAGGGCCCCTGGCGCCGGAGCTACCAGGCGCCCTCGCCCGGCAGCAGCCGGCCCGCCTTGCGGTACTCGCGGCGGGCGCCCTCCAGGAGGTCCGCCGAGGTGACGAGGTCGCCGCGGCCGGCGGCGAGGTACGCGGCGGTGACCACCGCGCTGCGGATGGAGCCGCCGGCCAGCTCGAAGTCGGCGGCCACCGGCCCGGCGTCGACGCCGTCGGCGCACGGCACGTGGGACAGGCTGTGCCGCCACAGGGCGAGGCGCTGGCCTGCGTCGGGGAAGGGGAAGTCGACCACCAGGTCCAGGCGCCGGGTGAACGCCTCGTCGATGTTGGCGCGCAGGTTGGTGGTGAGCAGGGCGATGCCGTCGAAGGACTCCAGCCGCTGGAGCAGGTAGGCGCTCTCCATGTTGGCGTACCGGTCGTGGGAGTCCTTCACCTCGGACCGCTTGCCGAAGACGGCGTCGGCCTCGTCGAAGAGGAGCACGGCGTCCGTCCGGTCGGCCTCGGTGAAGATGCGCTCGAGGTTCTTCTCGGTCTCGCCGACGTACTTGTCGACCACGGACGACAGCTGGACCACGTAGAGGTCGAGGCCCAGCTCGGCCGCGACCACCTCCGCCGAGAGGGTCTTGCCGGTGCCGGACTCGCCCGCGAACAGGCCCAGCACGCCCCGGCCCCGGCCGCCGCCCGCGCTGAGCCGCCAGTCGCCCAGGACCCGGTCGCGGTGCCGGGCGCGCAGGGCGAGCTCCCGCAGCTGGGTCAGCGGGCGGTCGGGCAGCACCAGGTCGGTCCAGTCGACGGCGGGCCGGATCCGGCGGGCGTGCTGTTCCAGTCCGGAGGCGGACTGCTGGCGGGCGGCGACACGCAGGTGGGCGGGGGAGAGCGGGGTGCCGTCGAAGCCGGCCAGCGCCCGGGCGGCGTGGGCGGCCCGGGCGGCGCGGTCGTCGGGAAGGTGGTACGGGGCGACGGTGGCCGCCAGGTCGAAGCCGGGCCGCGCGCCGAGGACGGCCGACCAGGCGCCCACCACCCCCGCGCGGCGCCCGGGCACCTCCAGGACGAGCGGGTCCTGCTCGGACCACTGGGGGTCGTACGGGCGCGGCCCGGTGATCAGCACGGTGACGTCGGGGGCCGCCCGGAGCTGCCGGAGCAGGGCGGCGGGCTGCTCGGGCAGCCCGGAGACCACGACGGCGTGCCCGCCCAGCCGCGCCTCCCGCAGCAGCTCGGGCACCCGGTCCTCGGGGCCCGAGAAGCGCACGCCGGCCAGGCCCGCCGTGTCCAGGGCGGCGGCGGCACAGGCTAGCCCGTCGCCCTCCCGGCCCTCGCGCAGGTAGGCGGTGAGCGGGGGCCCGGCGAGCCGGGCGGCCAGCCGGTGCGCGAAGCGCGTGAAGTCGCCGTCCCCGCCGGGCTCCTCGCCGTCCGGCTCCGGGGGCGGCGGCAGCGGATGGAGGTGGCCGGTGAGCGCGGCGTCGGGGGTGTCGTCTCCCAGCAGGTGGGCCACGAGCCGGTCGGGCACACGCAACGACCGGCTGAGGAAGGGTCGTTCGGGCTCCTCCACCGCGAGCAGACCGAGCGCGGGCAGCGGGGCCGTGGGGTGCAGCCGGGCCCGGGCGCCCGCCGAGTGGGCGGCGATCCCGCACAGGTCGAGGGCGAGGGCCACGGTGGCCCGCCGCCTGCTGACGTCGTCGTTGAGGTAGCCGTACAGCGGCTCGAAGGACCGGTCCAGGTCGGGGGCGACGGCGATGAGGAGCAGGGCGGCGTCGAGTTCGGTCAGGCCGAGGCGGGCGGACAGGGCCGCCAGGCGGTCGTCCGGCGGTTCGGCGGGACCGGGCGGACCCGGTGGCGCGGGCTCCGCCGGACGCAGCAGGTGCCGTACCGCCTCCTCCGACAGGTACAGGCCGCGCAGCGGGTCGCCGGCCGTGGGATCGTCGGCGGAGCGGTGCTCGACCAGCAGGGCGACCCGGTCGCGCAGGACGGCGAGGCGGGCGAGGAGCGGGGCGGCCGGGTCGGCCGCCGGTGCCGTCGCGTCGTACGGCGGGGTCCACGTGGTCACGTCGCCCGGCCCGTCCCGCCGCGCCGCCCGGCCGCCTTCCGGGCGTCCCGGGCCGCTGCCACCTGCCGGGGCCGGTGCGCGCGTTCCTCCGCCTCCTCCGGGACGCCGTCCAGGGTGCGCACCCGGACCGCCGCGCCCTCGGTGACCGGCGGGCCGGCGTCGTACTCCGGGTAGGCCGGGAAGGGCGCGGTGACCACCAGGTCGAGGGACGGCTTGAGTTCGCCGCCGAGCGCCGACCAGATCTCCGCCAGGGAACGCGACTCCGTCTGGATGCCGGCCACCGACAGCGGCACCGTCAGGCCCAGCGCGCCCAGCGCGCCCGGCAGTTCCGCCGGCGGCAGCAGCTCGCGCGGGATCAGGTTGGCCAGCACGGCGGACAGCAGCCGGTGCTCGTCCTGCGGCTGCTTGGTCCACGCCGTCACCAGGTACGACAGCCGGAACCAGCGCGGCGGCTGGCGGCGTTTGACGACCACGTCCCGCGCGTCGAGCACCGGGACGTGACCGCGCTGGCGCCGGTTCACGTCCTCCCGGATGTCGTACAGGTAGGCGTTGATCGTGGGCGCGTTGCGGCGGGCGGCCCAGTCGCGGGTCGGGGCGTCGAAGGCCACGTCGATACCGGAACCGGCCAGCGCGCCACCGCCGAGCAGGGTCTTGAGGACCTCGTCCACCTCGTGGATCACCGTCGTGCTCCTGCCCTGCCGTGCCCGGCCTCGCCCGTACGCCTGCCGCCCCGACCGATCCTGCCCTGCCCCCCGGCCGTCCCCGCAGGCACGCCGGGGACGGCCCCGGGGCAGAGCGACATGCCCAAGGGGCCGGTGCCGCTTGCCCGTTCGATCAGATGTAGCCTTCCCGGAGGGCATGCGCCACGGCGTGCGCCCGGTTGCGCAGGTGCAGCCGGGTGGTCAGCCCGTGCATGACGTTCTTGACGGTCCGTTCGGAGTAGGACAGCTTGCTGGCGATCTCTCCGGTGTCGAACCCCTCGGCGACCAGCCGCAGCACGTCAACCTCACGCGGTGTCAGTCCCGAGGCGGGTGCGCCGCCCGCCCGGCCGGCCGCGCTGCGGTGCAGCGTGCCCACCTGGGTGATGAGCCGGCCGAGGAGGTCGGCGGGCAGGTCGCCGTCGCCGCGGGCCGCCGCCAGGACGGCCTGCACCAGACGGGTCGCGGTGGCCTCGTGGCGCCACACGATGGCGCCCACCCCGCACTCGATCACGTCGAGCAGCTCGGCCTCCCGCAGGGACCGCACCACGAGCACCGCCCGCGCCCCCTCGCTGCGCACCAGCCGGCGCAGCCGGGTCAGCCCGGCCTCGTCGAGCACGTCGTCGACGAGCAGCGCCACCGTGCCCGGGCCCGAGTCCTCTCTGAGGCCGATCTCCGGGTACCGGCGCAACTGGCTCACCACGCCTTCGCGCAGGATCGGGTCCGGGGCGTGCACCGCCACCGGAATCCGCTCGGCGGTGTCGGCCGCACCGGGGTGTGTGGTCCGCGATGAGCTGAGCAAGCGTTTCCCCCATGTCCACGTGCAGGCCACCTGTGAGAGGTCGGTGGCAGACCTGCGCTCCCCACACTCCTGGGACGGGAGGGACCCGCGCAATCGTGGAGCACCACGAGCGGCACCACGAGATCGGACCCCCGAGGACCACGAGGTCCACGACGACCACCACAGGAAGAACATGCGGGACGTCACGGACGTCCACGACCAGCGCCGCGTCCACGACGCCGGCTCGTCCGAGCAAGGAGGCAGGGATGTCCGCACCGCACGGTGAGCAGCCGCGCGAGCACCGCGAGGCCGCCGCGCTGCTCGCGGACGCGGCCGAGCGCGCCCGCGCCGGCGCGGGCGGCCTGGTGCTGCTGCGCGGGGCCACCGGCACCGGCCGGACCACCGTCCTGGAGGCCGCCGCCGAAGCCGCCGCCGGCCGCGGCATGCGGGTGCTGCGCGCCCGCTGCGCACCCGGCGACAGCGCCGTCCCCTTCGCCGCCGTACTCCAACTGCTCGGCCCGGTGAAGGGGTTCGGGGAACCGTTCGGGGAGCCGTTCGGGGAGCCGGAGGAGACCGGCGGGGAGCGGGAACAGGGGGCGCTGCTGTGGCGGATCCTGCGCGAGCACGCCGAGGAGTCCCCGCTGCTGGTCGCCGTGGACGACGTCCACCTCGCCGACGCGCCCTCCCACCGCTGGCTGGTGGAGTCCGCCCGGCACGTGGACCGATTACGGCTGCCCGTCCTGCTGGCGGTCACCGAACGCAGCCAGTACGACGTCGACCCGCCCGCCCCAGGCTTCACCCACACCCTCTCGCCCGCCGTCGTCCGCACCCACACCCTCGCCCCGCTCACCGCGGGCTCGGCGGCCGAGCTGGTGCGCGCCCGCTTCCCGGCGGCCGGCGCGGCCTGGGTCGACGGCTGCGTGCGGGCCGGCGCCGGCAGCCCGATGCTGCTGCGCGCCCTCCTCGACGACCTCGGCGACCCGGACCGGCACCCGGCCGTGCCCGAGACGGCCGCCGCGCTGTACCCGGGCGCCTACCCGGCGGCCGTCTCCTGGTGGCTGGACAGTGCCGGGCCCGGCACGGCGGAGGTGGCCCGGGCGCTCGCCGCCCTGGACGAGGCCCTCGACGGCACGGCGGGCGACGACCCCGGCTGCACCGCCGGGGGGCTGGGCGGGCTGCTCGCCCACCTGGCGGGCGCCGACCCGGCGCGGGTGACGGGCTGGCTCACCGCGATGACCGGTCTGGGCGTCCTGCGCCCCGACCCGGACGGCCGCCCCCGCTACGCCCACCCCCTGCTGCGGGACGCGGTGCTCACCGGCGTGCCCGCGGCCCGGCGGCGCGCCGCGCACCGGCAGGCCGCGGAGGCGATGCTGCACCGCGGCGCCCCCACCGGGACGGTCGCCCGGCACCTGCTGGTGTCCGGGCCGGTCGGCGACCCCTGGGTGCCGGGCGTGCTCCAGGACGCGGCCGGCCTCGCCCTGCGCGACGGCCGCGCCGACACCGCCGCCGCCTTCCTGCGCCGGGCCCTCGACGAGCCGTTGCCCGACGCGCACCGGCAGCGGCTGCTGACCGAGCTGGGCTCCCTGGAGTGCGCCGGCCCGGGGACCGCGTCCGGCATCTCCCGGCTCACCGAGGCCCTGCGCCTGCCCGGCGCCCCGCAGGACCGGGTCCGGGCGGCCCTGGCCCTCGGCACCGCGCTGGCCGGGCGCGGCGAGGCCCGCGCCGCCGTCGGGATACTGCGCGCGGTGGCCGGCGACCTCGCCGACCGCCCCGATCTGACCGGCCTGCTGCGCAGCGCCTGCGCACTGCTGTCCGAGCAGGACCAGGCGGTCCGCCACGACGTGTACCGGTGGCTGTGCGACACCGCGGCCCGCCGCCCCGAGCTGATCGGGCCGGCCGCCCGGGCCCTGCTCGTCCGGTACGCGGTCACCGCCGGGCTCACCTCGGCGGACGACGCGATGCGGCAGATGCGGGCCCTGCTCGCCGAGCCCGCCGACCCGCTGACCGAGCCGTTCCTGCTGGGCACGGCCGCCGCGGTCGCCCAGTGGGCCGACGAACTCGACGAGGCCGACCGGCTCGTGGAGCGCGGGCTGGCCGGTCAGCGCCCCGACCTGCTGCACCCGATGCACGAGGCGCTGCTCGACGTACGGGCCGACGTCGCGGCGGCCCGCGGCGAGTACGGGCGGCTGCCCGCGGAGCCGCCCGTGACCGCGGACGCCGGGCCCGCCAACGCGCACGCCCACACCCTGATCGCGCTCGTCGAACTGGGCCGGACCGAAGAGGCCCGGCGACTCGCGGACGGTTTCGACCTGCGGGCGGCGCCCGACTCCTGGCAGCTCAACCGGTTCCTGTACGCGCGGGGCGTGCAGCGGGCCGCCGCGGGTGACACCGCGGGGGCGCTGCACGACTTCCTGGAGTGCGGCCGCCGCCAGTCGGCCCGCGAGGTGGTCAGCCCGGTCGTCACCCCGTGGCGCTCGGCCGCCGCCGAGTGCCGCCTCGCCCTCGGCGGCCCCCGGGAGGCGCTCGCGCTGGCCGAGGAGGAGCTGCGGCTGGCCCGGATCTGGGGCACGCCCCGCACGGTGGGCCGCGCCCTGCGGGTGCTGGGCACGGTCACCGGCGGCCGGCGCGGCCTGGAGCTGGCCGAGGAGGCCGTGACGCTGCTGCGGGACGCCGGCGCGGGCACGGAGCCGGAGCTGGTCGCCGCGCTCGTCGCCCGGGGCCGGCAGCTCACCGCCGCAGGGGACCGCACGCGGGCCCGGGAAGCCCTGCGCGAAGCGGCCGGACGCGCCGAGCGCCTCGGCGCCCCGCGGCTGCGCGCGCTCGCCGAGGAGGCCCTGCGCGAGGGCGGTGCCCGCCGCGCGGACGCCGCCCGCACCGGCTCCGGCGCCCTCACCGGCAGCGAGCGCCGCATCGCCCAGCTGGCCGCCGACGGCCGCACGAACACGGAGATCGCCGCCCTGCTGCACCTCGCCCGCCGCACGGTGGAGACCCACCTCACCCACGTCTACAAGAAGCTCGGGATACGGCGCCGGGTGCAGCTGCGGGAGGCACTGGGCGGCGACTAGGGTCTTTCGTCCGGATCAGGCCGGATCAGGGGCCGGGGGCCCGCGAGCCGGCGTGATCCGAACGAGGGGCGCTAAGCGGTGGGGGCGGGCGGTGCCGCCGTCCGGCGCAGGCCCAGGTGGTCGTCGGGGTCCTGGAGCGCGGCCCGCGCCGTCAGCATGCGGCGGACCATCGGTTCCGGCATGCGGACCACCACCGGCGTGGGCAGGGTGACCTCCCGGACGGCGCTCGACGCGCGGCCGGACCGCACCCGGCCGCTCACCTCGGCCACCACCCTGAAGTCCAGCGTGAACTGGACCAGCACCGACGTCATCTTGGGCTTGTGCAGCGGCATGGAACCGGAGGAGTTCACCGCAGCGTCGGCCGCCCCGCCCGAGCCGCCGGTGCCGCCCATCAGCTGGTTGAGCCGGAACTCGTCGGCGTTCAGCAGGCCGGCGCCGAACAGCCCCCGGCCCTGCCTGCCGTGGTCGGCGGAGCTCTGGCCGTCCGTCTGGGTGGGGCGCGGCGCGTCCAGGTGGCTCTGGCCCACCGTCTCGAAGGTCATCTTGTCGCCCCGGCCCAGCACCCGCCCCTCGCGCAGCCGCGCGTGCAGCGAGGCCCGCAGGTCCTGCCCCTCGACGCCGGTGGCGTGCACCGGCGGCAGCTCGGCACCGGCGGTGGTCAGCAGCGGCAGCGCCGCGATCAGCCACTCCGTGGAGACCGCCTCGTGCAGGGCGTACGCGGCGGCCTGCCCCCGGTCCCGGAAGCGGTCGCCGCCGCCCGCGGCGCGGACCGCCGAGGCGACCGACTCCCGTACGCGGGGCGCCCCCCGGAAGCCGTTGACCTGGGCCTCCATCGGCAGCCGCACCCCGCCCGCGCGCCAGGTGCCGAGATCGGCCGCCGGGCCGGCCCCGGCCCCGGAGGCGTGACCGGCGGCCGAGGCGCCGCGCCGGGGCGCGGCCACCCGGCCGAGGGCCTCCAGGTCCTTCTCCAGGACGCGGTGGGTCAGCGTCAGACCGTCCAGCCGGGACAGCTCGACCCGGGTGCCGCCCCGGTACAGTTCGAGGCTCGCCCGGATCGGCACGGTCATCCGGGCCGCCTTCGCGGTCTTCGCCTCGGCGACCGTCTTCATGCCGAGCTGGCCCCGGCTCACGGAGCCGTCGCGCCGGGAGCCGGCGGAGGCCATGCCCAGGCCCGCCGCGGCACCCGTGCTCTTCAACTGACCCACCCCCTCGTCCGGTTTGCCCGACCCGGCGAGCAGACCCTCGACGCCGGTCACCGAGCCCGCGTCGCGGGAGCCGGCCCGCTGGGCGACGGCCGAGGTGATGTACTCCATGTCCCGGCCGTCGCCCGCCGCACCCTGGAAGCCGGCGTCGCCCACGCGGTCGACCCGGAACACCGCCCAGTACGGCGTCCGCCGGCCGTCGAACAGCTCCACGGTGACCCCGCCGTCCATGGCGCCCGACAGCAGCCCGGCCGAACCGTCCCGGTCCAGGACGCGCAGCAGGCGCTGCACGTTGTCGTTGCGGTCCTCGAGCTGCCGCCGGGGCAGCAGGTCGTCGGCGAGGCCCTGCCGCCCGCTGCGGGCGAGGCGGGCCCGCAGCCGCTCCAGCAGCGGCACGAAGTTCGGCAGGTCCTCGATCATGCCGAAGCCGAGGGGGAGTTCCCGCGCGAGGGACGGCCCGGAGCGGACCGGCGCGGACGAGGAGGACCCGCCCGGGTCCGTGGCACGGTCCCGTTCCCGGCCGGTGCCCCGCCCGGCGCCGGCCCGGGAACTCTCCGCCCCGCTGCCGCCCCGCGCGGCGGACGGCGCCGCGACCGGCTCCGCGTCGAGCCCGAGCTGCCGGCGGATCGGCGCCGGCAGCTGCGCCTCGGTCAGCCAGACCGCCGCCGCGCCCGGCAGGGTCCGGGCGGCCTTCGTCACGCAGGGGCCGCCGCCGGTGACCTTCACCTCCGCGACCATGTTGACCAGCAGGTCGCACTGGACGAGGTAGAGCGGGGCCTTCTTCGGGGTGTGGGCGTTGCGCTCGACGGTGCCGGACACGGCGGACGCCTCGGCGGCGCCCTCACCCGTGGTGCGGTAGCCCGCGAGGCCCTGGCCGGTGCGCCACTGGGGGCCGTTCTCCGAGCCCGTCGCCCCGACCTGCACGGTGCTGGTGGTGCTCTGCCCCTGCTGTCCGGCGGACTGGTGGCCACCGAGCACGAAGGTCTCCGTGCCGGGGCCCGCGCCCCGGTGCAGGAACCTCGGGTTCGTCAGGGCGAGCCGGGTGCCGACCGCCCCGTTCAGCGCGGCCAGGCGGCGCGGATGACGCAGGTTCTTCACCACCCAGCCCGAAGAGGCCGCCTGCCGCAGGGACGCCGTGATCGCCTGCGGGCTGAAGCGTTCCTCGACCGCCAGCCGCGGGGCCAGCCCCTCCGTCGCCAGCGCCGGGTCCTCGCGGCCGTCCTTGGTGCGGGCCGCGGCCCGGGCCAGCAGCTCGAACGCCAGGTCCCGGATGGGCTGCCCGTCGCCGACCGTCTCCACCAGCTGCCAGTCGCGCAGCGCGCGCCCGACGGCCGGCCGGGGCGTGAGCGCGGCCAGGTCGCCGATCCCCGCGGCGGCGAAGTCGTGGTCCGGTGCGGGTGCCTGCGCCCGGCGCCGGTCTCGCACCGCGTCCCGCCGCTGCCTGCCCTCCTCGTCCAGCGTGAACTCCGCCGGGGTGAGCAGCCGTACGTCCTGCTCGTCCAGGTGCAGGCCCGCCAGGGTCGCCGGCTCGGGCGCGTCCTGACCGGGACTGCCGGGGGTGAGGGCGCGGGCGAGCTTGCGCTGCCGCGAGGTCATGGTGACGTCCACGTCGAGGCGCAGCGCGGCTCCGAAGGCACTGGCCTGCTCGGACCCGTTGGTGAGGACGTCGGTACGGGTGGTCGGGCCGGCCTGGTTGCGGCGGGTGCCCGCACGCTGCCGCTCGTAGCGGGCCGAGCCGGTCAGGAAGCCGGGCACCAGCCGGGCCTGCGCGAGGACGAGACCGCCGATGGACCGGGAACTGCCGCGCCCGCTCTGGGTATTGCTCGTGACGCCCGAGTGGCTGCGCACCAGCCAGTCCCCGATGTCGCCGAGGTAGCCGGTCTCGCGCAGTGCGCCCTTGACCCGGATCTGCACGTCGTGCGCGTGCAGGGTGCTCTTGCGGCGCAGCCGGACCCGGATGCCGGTGGACAGCAACTGGTCCTTGTTCACCCGCAGGTTGGTCTCCGACAGGGCGGCCGTCAGCTCCCGGTGGTTGCGCCGCTGCACCTCCGCCTCCTCCCTGCCGGGCAGGGCCGCGGGAGGGGTGGCGCCGAACGCGGGCAGGTATCCGGCCAGCCGGGGGTCCGTCGCGAACAGTTCCTGGACCGCCTTGCGCAGGGGCCCGGTGTCCACCCGGCTCAGGGCGACACTGGAACCCATGGCGCCGAAGGGCAGATGGCGCTCGGCGTCCTCCTCGGTCTCCGTGCCGTCCGCGGCCCGCGCCTTCCGCCGGGGCTTGTCGATGAACTCGCCCGCCGTCACCCCCGGCGGCAGCGGCAGCCCGAGCGAGTGCGCCTCGTCGGCGCGCAGACTGATCCACACGTTCATCGTGTGCCGCGCGACCCGGGTCCGCGGGTCGAGGACCATCCCGGCCGAACGGGGGCCCGTGCCCTCCACGGTGAGGGCGACGATCCCGAGGTAGAGCACCTTGTCGCCCCGGACCTCCGCGCCCTGCCGGCTCGACACCGTCTGCTCGGCCACGGTGAACCGTGCGCTGCGGGCGGCCGCGACCGGCATGGCGGTGGCCCGTACGACCGCCGCGTTCCCGGCCGCGCCGACGCCGATCGCCGGCCCCAGCCCGGCCGCCACCGCACGCCCCTTGCCCGCGGACTCGGCCACCGAGTGCTGGGTCTGCTGGTGGGTGCGCAACTGGGTCCCGCCGGTGCCCCAGGCGGGGGAGAGGCCCGTGATCGCGGCGTGCATGCGGTAACTGCCCACCGTGCGGCCGTCCTTGGACGGCAGGTCCTCACCCGTCACACCGTCCCGCAGCAGCCGGGGCAGGTCCTCCAGGACGGTCGCCGTGGACGTCGCCTCGTACAGCCGCGCCCGGCCGGGCGCGCCGGGCGCGGTCAGCGAGGGGTGCAGGACGGAGGCGACCGCGTCGAAGAGCCCGCCGCCGCCCTGGTGCGGAGCCGCGCTGTCTGCCACGGCCACCGGGGCCAGGGAGTCGGCCAGTGAGACGAGCCGGGCGCTGTCCTCGCCGACGGGCCGCGGGGCGCGCGGCGCCCCGGTGCCGGCGGGCACCAGATGCTCGGTCGGCACCCGCTGGGTGAGCGTGCCCGCGCCCTGGGCGGTCTGCTCGTCCCGCGCGCCGTGCTTCCTGATCCGCACCCCGTACCGCACCCGGCGCGGCACCTCGACCGACCCCTTGTCGCTGCGCAGCACGCGCGGCTCGGCCACGTTCTTCTGGCTGCGCGACTCCCGCGAGGACTGCCAGGGCTGCACGGTGCCCGTGGCCGCGCCGCCCAGCCACAGGCCCGGCACGACCGGCGCGAGCCCGAAGGCCATGCCGCCCGCGCCCCTGTTCGACGACGCGCCGGCCGTGGTGCTCACGGTGGCCGCGGTGTTGTGCTGGACGTCGACCTTGGTCTCCTTGCCCTCGGCGTCGTCCAGCCGCGCCAGGGGCGCGCCGTCCGGGTCGGGGCCGACCTCGCCCAGGACACCGCCCGGGTGGAAGACCGGCGGCCGGTCGTCGGGCGCGGGGGAGACGGTGACGGTGACGTCGAACCACTCCTTGCCGTTCGTCCCCCGCACCGCGAAGGCCCGGCCCCGCCCGAAGAAGCTCTCCGGCCGCCCGGCCAGTTCACCGGCGATCTCGGCGACCGCGCCGTCACCGTGCCCGACGGCCGCGGCGACGGTGGTGCGGACGAACTCGTGCCCGGTCAGCCCGTACACCGTGGACAGCCCGGACGCCGTCAGGTCCCTCAGGTACGGCGGCAGCGTGAACCCCCGCTCGGTCTCGGGGATGCCGGGCGGCGGGGCTGCGGGGCGCCGCCCGGGCAGGGGCCGGGACATCCCGTCCTGCCGGTGCCGGAGCGCCCGTGCGGTGGCCGCGTTGCCCGCGGACTGCTGGAAGGCGAGCAGGGGCTGCGACGGGGGACCGGGGGTGCGGGCCGCCAGGGGCGCCCGCGGGGAGCCCTCCGTCCGGCCGTCCCCCGACTGCTGCTGTGTCCGCACGGCCCAAAAGTAGCCACCGGCGCGATCACGGACGGGCGGTCGTCCAAGACTGAACCAACTCGCCGCTCCCGCCACACCGTCACCTCGGCCTGCGTTCACCGGGCGTTCCCCGGCGCCCCGGACCGGCGGCGACTTTGCCATCCCTTTACAACGTGCCCTGCCCCTGCCTCGTCTCTCCGCTCGATCCCTGACACGGCCCGCCCCGACGGGCGGGCCCGCCGACGAGAGAGAGCCACCCATGCGTTCAACTGTCCTCAGTGCCACGGCACTCGCGTGCGCCGCCGTGCTGGCGGCCACGGTGCCCGCGTTCGCCGGCGGCCGGACCGCGAGCCCGTCGCCCGTGCCGACGTCCACCACCGTGCCCTCGACCCGGCCGAGCCAGGCTCCGTCCGCGGCGCCGACCAGGGCGGCGAGCCCCGTGCCGAGCACCGCGCCGGGCCGGAGGCGCGGCCAGGTCGCCGTCGTGCCGTCCGGGGCGCCCGACACCGGCGTGGTCCCCGCGTCGCGGGCATCCGGGCCGGACGGCGGACTGATCGGCGGAAGTGCCGCCGGTGCCCTCGCCGTGGGCGGTGCGGCGTTCCTCGTCGTACGCCGCCGCCGGGCGACCGGGGCATGACCTCCCTCTCCAGGCGCGCCTTCGTCACCGCGGCGACCGCCTCGCTGCTCGCGGGCTGCGGACCCCGGCCCCACCCGGCCGCGTCCGCCGCCCCCTCCGCGGGCCCGCCCACGCCCGGCCGGGCCCCTGCCGGCGCCGTGCGCGCACTGGCGCGTTCGGTCCCGGTGCGGCTCGCGATACCGGCCATCGGGGTCGACACCCCGGTGCTGCGGCTGGGGCTGGCCGCCGACGGCAGCGTGCAGGTGCCCCCGGTCACGGACCACGACCGGGCGGGCTGGTACCGGCACTCGCCGACGCCCGGTCAGGTGGGCCCGTCGGTGATCCTCGGTCACGTCACCGTCGGCGCCTACGGGGACGGCGTCTTCCGCCACCTCGACCGGCTGCGCCGGGGCGACGGGATCGCGGTGCGCCTGGAGAACGGGGCCTCGGCCGGCTTCACCGTCACCACCGTACGGACCGTCGCCAAGGCCCACTTCCCCACCGAGGCCGTCTACGGGGACGTGGACCGGCCGGAGTTGCGGCTCATCACCTGCGGCGGACCCCGTACCGGCGGCGGATACCCCGACAACGTGATCGTGTTCGCCGCGCTGAGCGGCCGCACGTCCTGACCCGGCCGGTCCACCCGGCCCCGGGCCGGCGGAACCCCCGCCGCCGGCCCGGGGTCTTCCCCGGCGAGTCACCCGAACCCCCTGGAGAGCGTTGAAACGGTCCCGTGAGAAGGCGGCAGCCGAGCTGTTCGCCGCCCTCTACCCGCGCCTGGCCGGCTGGTGCCGCCGTCTGGTCGACGACGACGGGACGGCCCACGAGATCGCCTCGGAGGCGTTCACCCGGCTCTGGGCCCGCTGGACGTCCGTGGCGGAGCCCCGGGGCTTCCTCTACGTCACCGCCGCGAACCTCGTGCGGGACCACTGGCGCAAGCTGGAGCGCGAACGCAGGGCCGTGCACCGCGCCGGTGTCGAGGCGGCCGTCCGCCCGCCCGCCGAACAGGCCGACCCGTCGGTCCGGTTGCTCGTGCAGGCACTGCCGGAGCGACTGCGCACCCCGATCCTGCTGCACTACTACGCTGACATGCCGATCCGGGAGGTGGCCGTGCTGACCGGGCGCAAGGAGGGGACCGTCAAGGCCGACCTGCACGCGGCCCGCGAACTGCTCCGCGCCCACCTGAGGAGAAGTCTTGATCACATACTCTGACGACGGTCCGGACTTCGAACCCGACGACCCCCTCACCGTCGTCCTGCGGCCCGCCACCGGGCATCTCGCCCCGCCCGCCGGCCGGTTCGAGCAGATCCGCCGGAGTGCGGCCCGCCGCAGACTGCTCCGCGCGGCGGCCGGAGCCGGTGTGTCGTGCGCGGTCGCCGCGGCCGCCGCGCTCCTCGCGCTGCCGCTGCCGCGCACCTCGCACGAGCCGCCCGCCTCCCCGGTGGTCCCGCTCGCCCCGCCCCCCGCGAGCAGCCCGCCGTCGCCGGCCGGACCGTCCCCGTCGGCCCCGCCCGGCCGCGACCGCTCCACCGCTCCCGAGACCCGCCCGAGCCCCCGCCCCTCCGCGGCGAGCTCCACGGACCGGCGGGGGACGGCCGCGCAGGTGCCCACGACCGCGCCGAGCCGCGCGGTGTCGGCGGCACCGCGCGTGCCCGAGGCGAGCCGCCGGCCGGGGCAGCGCTCGGGGGGCTAGCCGGCGGAGCGCAGGGTGTGCAGCAGGTCGACGCGGTTCGTGGTGATCGAGTCGACGCCGAGGCCGAGGAGGCGGCGCTGCGAGCGGCGGGTGTCGGGCGTCCAGACGGAGAGCAGGTAGCCGTCGCGGTGGACGCGGGCCGCGAGCGCGCGGTCGACCAGCGCGAAGCGGTAGTTCAGCCAGCGCGGCCGCACCGCGTCGAGCAGGCCGGGCCGCGGCGGCGCCAGGGTCGTCCAGGTCAGGGCGATCTCGGCGGACGCGTCGGCGGCGCGCACCGCGAGCATCGTCTCGGCGTGGGCGCAGTAGTACACGCGGTCCCGCGCCCCGCTCTCGTGCACGACGCCGACGATCTGCCGCACCGCCCGCGGATCGGCCCGGCCCGGCAGGTCGATCATCACCCGGGTGCCGTCCGTAGCGGTCAGCGCGTCGGCCAGCGTCGGCACCCCGCCCGCGGTGAGTCCGCGCACCTCGTCGGCCGACAGCGAGCGCAGCGGCCGGTCGTGCGCCCACAGCCGCTTCAGCGTGCCGTCGTGCAGCAGGACGGGGACACCGTCACGGGTGACCCGTACGTCGATCTCCACCGCGTCCGCGCCCAGGGCGAGCGCGGCGCGCAGGGAGGCGAGGGTGTTCTCGCGGGAGTGGTAGGGGGCGCCGCGGTGGGCCACGGCGGTCACGGTCTGCATGGCCCCCATTGTGCGGTGCCTCAGCCGGCCGGCCAGGTGCTGGTGTAGGTGTCGATCTCGGCGGTGATCCGCGCCTTGCCGGCCGCGTCCAGGAAGGACGCCTCGACGGCGTTCTTCGCCAGGTCGGCCACGCCGCGCTCGTCCAGGCCGAGGAGGCGGGCGGCGACGGCGTACTCGTTGTTCAGGTCGGTGCCGAACATCGGCGGGTCGTCGGAGTTGATCGTGACGAGGACCCCGGCGCGGGTGAACTCCATGAGGGGATGCTCGTCGAGCGTGGTCACGGCCCGGGTGGCGATGTTCGAGGTCGGGCAGACCTCCAGCGGGATGCGGTGCTCGGCCAGGTGCGCCAGCAGCCTGGGGTCCCGTGCCGAGCTGGTGCCGTGCCCGATCCGCTCGGCGCGCAGCTCGGTCAGCGCGTCCCACACCGTCTCCGGGCCGGTCGTCTCGCCGGCGTGCGGGACCGAGTGCAGGCCCGCGGCGAGGGCCCGGTCGAAGTACGGCTTGAACTGCGGCCGGGGGACGCCGATCTCCGGGCCGCCGAGCCCGAACGACACCAGGCCCTCCGGGCGCAGCCGGTCGTCGGTGGCCAGCCGGGCCGTCTCCTCGGCGGACTCCAGGCCCGCCTCCCCGGGGATGTCGAAGCACCAGCGCAGTACGGTGCCGAGCTCGGCCTCGGCCGCCTTGCGCGCGTCCTCGATCGCCTCCATGAACGCCTTCTCGTCGATGCCGCGCCGGGTCGAGGAGAACGGGGTGATGGTCAGCTCGGCGTAGCGCACCTGCTGCCGGGCCAGGTCGCGGGCGATCTCGTAGGTCAGCAGCCGGACGTCCTCCGGGGTGCGCACGAGGTCGACCACCGACAGGTAGACCTCGATGAAGTGCGCGAAGTCGGTGAAGGTGAAGTAGTCGGCCAGGGCCTCGGCGTCGGTGGGGACCTTCGAGTCGGGGTGGCGGGCGGCCAGCTCGGCGACGATACGCGGGGAGGCGGAGCCGACGTGGTGGACGTGCAGCTCGGCCTTGGGCAGACCGGTGATGAAGGCCCGCAGGTCGCGGTCGGCGGTGCCCTCGGCGGGGACGGCGTCGGTGTGGTCGCTGCGGTCGGTCAAGGTTCCTCCCCGGAACGGCGCGCCGCCCGTGGGGCCGGAGCCGGGGGCGGGCGCGGGTGATCGGCTGATCGGGTGACTCGGGATCATCGTAGGCCCCGGCCGACCGCGGCCGGGGACGCGCCGTAGCATGACGGGACATCCAGCAGAGGGGGTCGCGCACCATGGCCGACGAGGCGGCACAGCCGGCACCGGCGGAGCGCCGGGTGTCCCTGGACAAGGACGCGGCCGCCCGGCCGGGAGACGCGGGTTCGTGGCCGCCTCCGGCGCAGGGTTCCGGCGACACGGTCGCCCCCGGGCCGGGGCCCACCCTCCATGACCACCAGACGGTCACCTCGCTGCCCACCTCGCAGGAGCCGGGCCCCACCGACGCGGCGCCCCCGGCCTGGGCCGCCCCCACCGCGCAACCGGCCTGGGCCGCCCCCACCGCGCAACCGGCCGCGCAGCCCTATCCGCCGCAGGCCCAGCCGGCGAACCCGTTCGCGCCTCCGCCCGCCGGCCCGGCGCACCCGTACGCCCCGCCGGCCGCTCCGGGCCCGTACCCGCCGCCCGCCGCCGCGGCCCAGCCGGTGGAGGCGGTGCCCCCGCCCCCGATAGCGCCCGACGGCCCCGGGCAGATCCCCTACGGCTACCCCGCCGCCCCCGCACCGGCGTACGCCTACCCCGCCGCCCCGCAGCCCCAGCCGGGCTACGGCATGCCCGGCGTCCCGCCCTACCCCGCGGCCCCCGGCTACGGCTGGCCCGGGATGCCGCCGCAGCCGAACAACGGCATGGGCACCGCCTCCCTGGTGCTGGGCATCCTGGCGACGGTCGGGTTCTGCGCGTGGCCGCTGGCCCTGGTGATGGGCATCGTGGCGATCGTGCTCGGCGCCCTCGGCCGCGGCAAGGCCCGCCGGGGTGAGGCGACGAACCCGGGCGTGGCCCTGGCCGGCATCATCTGCGGCTCCACGAGTCTCGTCCTGATCCTCGCCCTGCTCGCCTTCGCGATCGCCCACTACGGCTGAGCCGCGCGCCCCCTCGGCCGGAGTGCGCCGCGGCCGGAGCCGCCGGCGCACCAGGGGCCGGGCGCTCCGGCTCCCGGCCGTCGCCCACCCACCGTCCGACTCGGTGGGGACACAGGGCGCCCGCTCCACGGTGACCCGGCCGATCCCGTCCGGGGTCACCGCCGCATGATGCAGGCCGAGCCGGACTCGTCAGCCCCGGCCGACCGGCCCCGGTCGGCCCAGCCGAGCCGGGAGTGCCCCGGGGCGCGAAAGCCCCGCAGGGCCGCTCAGGCCCCCGCACCCGCCAGGTGCTCTCTCGCCTCCATCAGCGCGAAGCCCAGGAGGTTGGGGCCTCTCCAGCGGGCGGGGTCGGAGGCCGCCTCGTCGTCGGCGGCCAGGCCGATGCCCCACACGCGGTCGACGGGGCTCGCCTCCACCAGGACCCGGTCGCCGGTGTTCAGGAGGAACAGGCCGAGGTCGTCGTCCGAGGTGAACTTGTGGACGCTGCCCTCGACCACGATGCGGAAGCGCTCCCGGGCCCACGTCTCCTCGTCGAAGCCGCGGACCAGGCGCCCTGCCCTCTTGGCCTCGGCCGGGTGCTCCGCCGCCAGGACGCGGCGCTCGGCCTCCGGGTCGCCGAACAGCCGGGCCTTGCCGGCCATCATCCAGTGCTCGGCCGTCGCGTAGCGCACCCCGTCGACGACGAAGGGTGACGGCCACCACTGGCTCAGACAGGCCGGGCCGATCCGGCCGTCCGGGCGCGGCCGGTGCCCCCAGAAGTGGAGGTACCTGATCCGGGTACCGGCCCGGACCTCCCTGATCAGGGCTTCCACCCCGTCGATCTTCCCCATGCACGCGAGTCTGGCAGGCACCACTGACACTCCGTCCGCCCTTTACGACGCCGACTCGACACCTGGTCGACAGATTCCGTCGCGTAACCAAAAGGCAACAACGGAATCACTTGTTGGAGTGCGCCTCCTCTGTCAGGATCGGCACTCAAATCGAGCTGGAGCTACGCCACCCACCCCTTTGGGGAGGGACGCACGGCGGAGGAGAGCGACATGCACAACCCGGGCACCGCCCCCCCGGAACGATTCCCCGCGCAGGACCGGTTCGCCGAGGGCGCGCAGTTCATCGCCGGACGGCCCGCGAAGGGCACCTCCGGGCGGACCCACGCCGTGGTCGACCCCGCCACCGGCGAGGAGGTGTACACCTACGAACTGGCCGGCACCGCCGACGTCGACGCGGCCGTCGCCGCCGCCCGCGAGGCCTTTCCGGGCTGGGCGGCCACCACCCCCGGCGAGCGCTCCGACGCCCTGCACCGGTTCGCCGCCGTACTCGCCGACCGCGCCGAGGAGTTCGCCCGCGCCGAGTCCCTGCAGTGCGGCAAGCCGCTGAAGCTCACGCGCGAGTTCGACGTGCCGGGGACCATCGACAACACCGCCTTCTTCGCGGGTGCCGCCCGGCACCTGCAGGGGCAGTCGGCCGGTGAGTACTCCGGCGACCACACGTCGTACGTCCGGCGCGAGCCGATCGGCGTCGTCGGGTCCATCGCGCCCTGGAACTACCCGCTCCAGATGGCCGCCTGGAAGATCCTGCCGGCGATCGCCGCCGGCAACACCGTCGTCCTGAAGCCGGCCGAGCTGACCCCGCTCACCTCGCTGCTGTTCGCCCGGGCCGCCACGGACGCGGGCATCCCGGACGGGGTCGTCAACATCGTCACCGGGACCGGACGGGAGGCCGGTGAGCACCTCGTCGGCCACCCCGACGTCGCCATGACCTCCTTCACCGGCTCCACCGCCGTCGGCAAGCGGGTCGCCGAGCTCGCCACCGCCACCGTCAAACGGCTCCACCTGGAGCTCGGCGGCAAGGCCCCGTTCGTCGTCTTCGACGACGCCGACCTGGAGGCGGCCGTCCACGGGGCCGTCGCCGGCTCGCTCATCAACACCGGGCAGGACTGCACGGCCGCCACGCGCGCGTACGTGCAGCGCCCGCTCTACGAGGCCTTCGTGGAGCGGACGGCCGCGCTGATGGAGACCGTGCGCCTGGGCGACCCGTTCGCCCCGGGCACCGACCTCGGCCCGCTCATCTCGCACGCCCAGCGCGACCGCGTCGCCGGCTTCGTGGACCGGGCGCGCGCCTACGCGCGCGTGGTCACCGGCGGCGAGGCACCGGGCGGCGACCTGGAGAAGGGCGCCTACTACCGGCCCACCCTGGTCGCCGGCGCCGCCCAGGACAGCGAGATCGTCCAGTCCGAGATCTTCGGCCCGGTGCTGGTCGTCCTGCCGTTCGACAGTGACGAGGAGGGCATTCGCCTGGCCAACGACACCCCCTACGGCCTCGCCGCCTCCGCGTGGAGCCGAGACGTCTACCGCGCGAACCGCGCCACCCGCGAGATCAAGGCGGGCTGCGTGTGGATCAACGACCACATCCCGATCATCAGCGAGATGCCGCACGGCGGCTACCAGGCCTCCGGCTTCGGCAAGGACATGTCCGTGTACTCATTCGAGGAGTACACGCAGGTCAAGCACGTAATGTTCGACAACACCGCGGTGGCCGCGAAGGACTGGCACCGCACCATCTTCGGGGACCGTTAGCCACGAACCGGCCGTGACCCAAGGCCGATCCCTCCGAAAGGGCACCACGCGCATGGAGCAGTACGAGCCCGACCGCCCGACGCCGGCCGTAGCGGCCGCCGTACGGCGCAGCCTCCGCAACGGGCGGGCGGCCCTGACCCGCCGGTCGCTGCTGCGCGCCTCCGCCGGCGGCGCGCTCATGACCGGTGGACTCGGGGCGCTGAGCGCCTGCGGGATCCCCGCGGCGACCAAGACGCAGGGCGGTGTGTCCGCCGACGACCACTCGGCCGAGGAGAAGGTCGTCAACTTCTCCAACTGGCCCGAGTACATCGACGTGGACGACAAGGGCAAGCGTCATCCCACGCTCGACGCCTTCGCCCGGCGGACCGGTATCCAGGTCAAGTACACCGAGGACATCAACGACAACGACGAGTTCTTCGGCAAGATCCAGCCGGAGCTCGCCGCCGGCCAGGACACCGGCCGCGACCTCGTCGTCCTCACCGACTGGCTGGCCGCCCGCATGATCCGGCTCGGCTACGTCCAGAAACTGGACCCGTCCAACCTGCCGCACGCCTTCGCCAACCTGTCGGACCAGTTCCGGGCGCCCGACTGGGACCCGGGCCGCGCCTACTCGTACCCCTGGCAGGGCATCTCGACCGTCATCGCGTACAACAAGAAGGCGCTCGACGGCATAGAGGTGAAGTCGGTCTCCGACCTGCTGGACAACCCCAGGCTCAAGGGCCGCGTCGGCTTCCTGACGGAGATGCGCGACAGCATCGGGATGACCATGCTCGACATGGGCAAGGACCCGGGGAAGTTCACCGACGACGACTACGACGCGGTGATCGCCCGTCTGCAGAAGGCCGTCGACAAGGGCCAGATACGCCGCTTCACCGGCAACGACTACACGTCCGACCTCTCCAAGGGCGACTTCGCCGCGTGCGTCGCCTGGGGCGGCGACATCGTCCAGCTCCAGGCGGACAACCCCGACGTCGGCTACGTCATCCCCGACAGCGGCTACATGACGTCGACCGACAACCTGCTCATCCCCAACAAGGCACGTCACAAGACGAACGCCGAGCGGCTCATCGACTTCTACTTCGAGCCCGAGCCGGCCGCCGAGCTCGCCGCCTACGTCAACTACGTCAGCCCGGTCGCCGGGGTCGAGCCGTACCTCGCGAAGATCGACAAGTCGGCGGCGAAGAACCCGCTGATCCTCCCCGACAAGGCCATGCAGGCCAAGTCCCACGCCTTCCGCGCCCTGACGCAGAAGGAAGAGACGGCCTACCAGCAGAAGTTCTCGAAGCTCACAGGGGCGTGACGACGATGACGACGACAGACCACAGCGGCGACGTCCGCCTCACGGGCATCGGCAAGACCTACGGTTCCTTCACCGCCGTGCACCCGCTGGACCTGACCGTGCCGCAGGGCTCCTTCTTCGCCCTGCTCGGAGCCTCCGGCTGCGGCAAGACGACGACCCTGCGCATGATCGCCGGCCTGGAGGAACCTTCCTGCGGGACCGTGCACCTCGGCGACCAGGACGTCACGCACCTGCCGCCGTACAAACGGCCGGTGAACACGGTCTTCCAGTCCTACGCCCTCTTCCCGCACCTCGACATCTTCGAGAACGTCGCCTTCGGCCTGCGCCGGCGCGGCGTCAAGAGCGTGAAGAAGCAGGTGGAGGAGATGCTGGAGCTGGTCCAGCTGGGGGAGCAGGCGCGCAAGAAACCGCATCAGCTCTCCGGCGGCCAGCAGCAGCGGGTGGCCGTCGCCCGCGCGCTGATCAACCACCCGAAGGTGCTCCTGCTCGACGAGCCGCTCGGCGCCCTCGACCTGAAGCTGCGCCGCCAGATGCAGCTGGAGCTCAAGCGGATCCAGACCGAGGTCGGCATCACCTTCATCCACGTCACGCACGACCAGGAGGAGGCCATGACCATGGCCGACACGGTCGCCGTGATGAACGCGGGCCGGGTCGAGCAGCTGGGCGCCCCCACCGACCTGTACGAGAACCCGCAGACCACGTTCGTCGCGAACTTCCTCGGCACCTCGAACCTCATCGAGGCCGAGGTCGACACGAGGAACGGCGACGACGTCGTGCTCAAGGCGGGCGGCGGCAAGCTCGTCCTGCCCGCGGCGCGCTGTTCCGCCCCGGCGGCGGCCGGCGGCAAGGTGCTGGTCGGCGTCCGCCCGGAGAAGATCGCGCTCACGCACGCCGACGACGCCGGTGCCATCCCCGAGGGCCGCAACCGCCTCACCGGCAGGATCGCCGACGCCAGTTTCATCGGCGTCTCCACGCAGTACGTGATCGACAGCCCGGTCTGCGACGAACTCGCGGTCTACGTCCAGAACGTCGAGCGCGACGGCCGCCTGGTCCCCGGCGCCGACGTGGTCCTGCACTGGAACCCGGCGCACACCTTCGGCCTCGACGCGGCGCAGGACATCGACGCCGGCGTGGAGACCGTCGAGGAAGAGGCCGCGTAGACATGTCGACCCTCACCGAGGCGCCCCCGCCCCTCGCCCCCGCCGAACCCGCGCCGAAGCCCCCGCGCAGGCGCGGCCGCCTCACCCCGTACTGGCTGCTGCTGCCCGGCATCCTGTGGCTGGTCGTCTTCTTCGCGCTGCCGCTGGTCTACCAGGCCTCCACGTCCGTGCAGACCGGCTCCCTGGAGCAGGGCTACAAGGTCACCTGGCACTTCGCGACCTACTGGGACGCGCTCACCGAGTACTGGCCGCAGTTCCTGCGCTCGGTGCTCTACGCGGCCGCCGCGACCGTGCTGTGCCTGCTGCTCGGCTACCCGCTGGCCTACCTGATCGCCTTCCGCGCCGGCCGCTGGCGCAACCTGATCATGATCCTGGTGATCGCGCCGTTCTTCACCAGCTTCCTGATCCGCACGCTGGCCTGGAAGACGATCCTCGCCGACAACGGCCCGGTCGTGCACGCCCTGAACTCGCTGCACGTCCTGGACCTGACCAGCGCCCTCGGCTGGACGGCCGGCGACCGGGTCCTGGCCACACCGCTCGCGGTGGTGTGCGGTCTGACGTACAACTTCCTGCCGTTCATGATCCTGCCGCTCTACACCTCCCTGGAGCGGATCGACGGGCGGCTGCACGAGGCGGCCGGCGACCTGTACGCCAGGCCCTGGACCACCTTCCGCAAGGTGACCTTCCCGCTGTCGATGCCGGGCGTGGTCTCCGGCACGCTGCTGACCTTCATCCCGGCGGCCGGTGACTACGTCAACGCCGAACTCCTCGGCTCCACCGACACCCGCATGATCGGCAACGTCATCCAGACGCAGTTCCTGCGGATCCTGGACTATCCGACGGCGGCCGCCCTGTCCTTCATCCTCATGGCCGCGATCCTGGCCATGGTCACGATCTACATCCGTCGCTCCGGGACGGAGGACCTGGTCTGATGCCCGTCGTCACCTGGCTCAAGCGCCGACTCGTCGTCATCGCCGGCCTGCTCACGCTGGCCTACCTGCTGCTGCCGAACGTCATCGTCACGGTGTTCTCCTTCAACAAGCCGAAGGGGCGCTTCAACTACCAGTGGCAGCAGTTCTCCACGTCCGCCTGGAAGGACCCGTGCGGGGTCGCCGGCATGTGCGGTTCGCTGTCCGTCAGCCTCCAGATCGCCGTCTGGGCGACCCTCGGCGCCACGCTCCTCGGCACGATGATCGCCTTCGCGCTGGTCCGCTACCGCTTCCGCGCGCGCGGCGCCATCAACTCGCTGATCTTCCTGCCGATGGCGATGCCCGAGGTCGTCATGGCCGCCTCGCTGCTCACCCTGTTCCTCAACATGGGCGCCCAGCTCGGCTTCCTCACGATCCTGATCGCCCACATCATGTTCTGCCTCAGCTTCGTCGTCACGGCGGTCAAGGCGCGCGTGATGTCGATGGACCCGCGCCTGGAGGAGGCCGCCCGGGACCTCTACGCCGGCCCCGTGCAGACCTTCCTGCGGGTCACGCTGCCGATCGCCGCACCCGGCATCGCCGCGGGCGCGCTGCTGTCCTTCGCGCTCTCCTTCGACGACTTCATCATCACCAACTTCAACGCGGGCTCCACCGTCACCTTCCCCATGTTCGTGTGGGGTTCGGCGCAGCGCGGCACGCCCGTCCAGATCAACGTCATCGGCACGGCCATGTTCCTGGTCGCCGTGCTGTTCGTCCTCACCTCGATGGTCATCGGCAACCGCCGGAACAAGAAGGCGTAGAGCCCCGTAGGGAGTTGAAATCATGGCCCCAGGCGCCATGAGCCGTGGCACAGACTGGATCTCCTCTCTCTCCGAAGCCCAGCCGGTCCCGTACTGGCTGGAAGACCCCGGCAAGCCCCGCCCCGAGCCCGCCCTCACCACCGCCGAGACCTGTGACCTGCTGGTCGTCGGCGGCGGCTACAGCGGACTGTGGACCGCGCTCAACGCCAAGGAGCGCGATCCGCAGCGGGACGTGGTCCTGCTGGAGGGCCGCGAGGTGGGCTGGGCCGCCTCCGGCCGCAACGGCGGCTTCTGCGCCGCCTCCCTCACCCACGGGCTGCCCAACGGCCTGGCGCGCTGGCCCGGCGAGATCCACAAGCTGGAGGAGCTGGGCCGGCGCAACCTCGACGAGATCGAGGCCGCGGTCGCCCGGCACGGCATCGACTGCGACTTCGAGCGCACCGGCGAGATCGACGTCGCCACCGAGAACTACCAGGCCCGGGAGCTGAAGGACTGGCACCGGGAGCTCCGGGAGAAGGGCCTCGCCGACGGCGTCGAGTTCCTGGACGCCGACGCCGTGCGCGAGCAGGTGGACTCACCCACCTTCCGGGCCGGCCTGTGGGACCGCCGGGGCGTGGCCATGCTGCATCCGGCCAAGCTCGCCTGGGGCCTGAAGAAGGCCTGCCTGGAGCTCGGGGTGCGGGTGTACGAGCACACGCCCGCGCTGACCCTCAGGCAGTACGGCGCCGGGATGGCCGTCGGCACCCCGTACGGCCGGGTCCGCGCCCGCCGGGTCGCGCTCGCCACCAACGTCTTCCCGAACCTGCTGCGGCGCGTGCGGTCCTACACCGTGCCGGTCTACGACTACGCGCTGATGACCGAGCCGCTTTCCGCCGGCCGACTGGCGGAGATCGGCTGGAAGAACAGACAGGGGCTCGGCGACTCGGCCAACCAGTTCCACTACTTCCGGCTGTCCGCGGACAACCGGATCCTGTGGGGCGGCTACGACGCGGTCCACCACTACGGCGGCCGGGTCCGCGCCGAGTACGACGACCGGCCGGAGACCTACGCCAAGCTCGCCGGGCACTTCTTCACCTGCTTCCCGCAGTTGGAGGGCGTCCGCTTCACCCACGCCTGGGGCGGGGCGATCGACACCTGCTCGCGTTTCTCGGCGTTCTTCGGCACCGCCCACCAGGGCAGGGTGGCGTACGCGGCGGGCTACACCGGCCTGGGCGTGGGCGCGACCCGCTTCGGGGCGGACGTGATGCTGGACCTGCTGGACGGGGAGCGGACCGAGCGGACGGCGCTGGAGATGGTCCGCACCAAGCCGCTGCCCTTCCCACCGGAGCCCTTCGCCTGGACCGGCATCGCCCTCACCAAGTGGTCACTGGCCCGCGCGGACGCCCGGGGCGGCCGCCGCAACCTGTGGCTGCGCACGATGGACCGACTGGGCCTGGGCTTCGACAGCTGACGGTGTCCCGACAGGGTCTCCTTCTCCCTCGTGACGCGTCCGGCGTCCACGGGCCACGGGAGAGGGAGGCCCTCTTTCGTACGCCGGGGCTGGGAATGTCCCGAGGGATGCTCGTGTTGTACGCGTCGAATGACATGCCCGGGTCAAGCAGCTCGGGTGATGGCGGAAGGAAACCCCTCATGGCACGCAGCACCGCGCGGCCCGTCGTCAGGCTGAAGTCGACGGCCGGTACCGGAGCCACCTACACCACCCGCAAGAACCGTCTGAACGACCCCGACCGCCTGGTCCTGCGCAAGTACGACCGGGTGGCCGGCGAGCACGTCCTGTTCCGCGAGGAGCGCTGACACGCCACCCGGCGACCCGGGACGGCGAAGGAGAGGAGTCCACGATGAAGGTGCGCGCGTCATTGCGCTCGCTGAAGGCCAGGCCCGGTGCCCAGGTGGTGCGCCGGCGGGGCGTGACCTACGTGATCAACAGGAAGGACCCCCGCTACAAGGCCCGCCAGGGCTGACGCCGGGAGTCCTGCCCGGCGGTGCCGGTGCGCGCGCGGCGCGCACCGCGCTCCAGGGCGAGCCCGGTGACCCGGTCGAGGACCAGTGAGAGCGCGGTCAGCAGCACCGCGCACAGGCACCAGCTCGCCACGACGTCCAGCGGCCAGTGGTAGCCGTGCCGGACCAGCCCGAAGCTCACGCCGAAGGTGACGAGGGCGCAGCCGATGACCAGCTCCCGGCGGACGTGGGCCGAGTGCAGCCAGGGCCGCAGGAGCAGGGTCGCGGAGCCGTAGGCGACCCCCGCCGTCGCCGTGTGGCCGGACGGGAAGTAACCGGTGCCCGGCGGCATCAACGGGGTCCCCGGCCGGGCGGTCCAGTCCTTCAGTGGGACGACGACCGCCGGGACCAGCGCCATCAGCACCAGCGCGGCCACGGGCGGCACCCACCACAGGTCCGCCCCCGTCGCACGGCCCCGCCGGGCGACGTACCCCGCGGCCAGCAGCAGGACGGGGACGGCGATCCGGAAGTCACCGAGGTAGGTCAGCAGCCGGGAGAGGGTGTCCGGATGGACGAGCGCCCGGCTGAGCCGGGCGTCCACGCGCAGCAGCGGGCCGTCGGCCACGACCTGCCAGGTGAGGACGGCGAGGACGAGGGCCGGGACGCCGAGGAGGAGGGAGCGGCGGGCGGGCGCTGAGGTCGACACGGGGACCAGCTTCGCACCCGCGGCCCGCGAGCACCGGCATCCGGAGGAAGAGGAAGGAGGTCGGCCGCCCCGGAACAGGGGGGGTAGTTCCGAGGCGGCCGTCCGGATCGGAACGTCGCTCGCCCCGGGGGGTTTGGGGCGGCGACCGTCCGATCGGTGAGGAGATCCCGAAGCCGTCAGGCCCCGGATGTGTGCGCTAAGCACGACCAGGTCGAAGCTGGGGAGGCCCCGGCCTGAAACCACCCACAGTCCCCTGTGGGCGGGGTGTATCTCTCATCTGAGGAAGAACCTACGGCAGGCCGGGGCGCTTCGGCAGCCGTAATCCCGACCCGCCATCCACCTCGCACACCTTCTTCACACGGCCTGCCGCAGGACGTCGTCAGAGGTGCGGACCACTCGCTCAGATGCGCGACTTCCGGCCTCCAGGACGCGCCGCGTCAGATGCGCGCGAAGCCCTGCTCGATGATGTCCAGACCCTCGTTGAGCAGGTCCTCGCCGATCACCAGCGGGGGCAGGAAGCGCAGCACGTTGCCGTAGGTGCCGCAGGTCAGGACCAGCAGGCCCTCCGCGTGGCAGGCCTTGGCGAGCGCGGCGGTGGCCTCCGGGTTCGGCTCCTTGGTGGCGCGGTCCTTGACCAGCTCGACGGCGATCATCGCGCCGCGGCCCCGGACGTCGCCGATGACGTCGAACTTCTCGGCCATGGCGGTGAGGCGGGACTTCATGATCGCCTCGATGTTCTTCGCCTTGGCGTTGAGGTCCTGCTCCTTCATCGTCTCGATGGCGCCGAGCGCACCGGCGCAGGCCACCGGGTTGCCGCCGTAGGTGCCGCCCAGGCCGCCCGCGTGCGCGGCGTCCATGATCTCGGCGCGGCCGGTCACGGCGGCCAGCGGCAGACCGCCGGCGATGCCCTTGGCGGTGGTGATCAGGTCCGGGACGATGCCCTCGTCCTCGCACGCGAACCACTGGCCGGTGCGGCAGAAGCCGGACTGGATCTCGTCGGCGACGAACACGATGCCGTTGTCGGCGGCGAACTGGCGGATCGCCGGCAGGAAGCCCTTGGCCGGCTCGATGAAGCCGCCCTCGCCGAGCACCGGCTCGATGATGATCGCGGCCACGTTGTCCGGCCCGACCTGCTTGGTGATCTGGTCGATGGCCTGCTTGGCGGCCTCCGGACCGCAGTTCTCCGGACCGGTCGGCCAGCGGTAGCCGTAGGCGACCGGGACGCGGTAGACCTCGGGGGCGAAGGGGCCGAAGCCGTGCTTGTACGGCATGTTCTTCGCGGTCAGCGCCATCGTCAGGTTCGTCCGGCCGTGGTAGCCGTGGTCGAACACGACGACCGCCTGGCGCTTGGTGTAGGCGCGTGCGATCTTCACGGCGTTCTCGACGGCCTCGGCGCCGGAGTTGAACAGCGCCGACTTCTTGGCGTGGTCACCCGGGGTGAGCTCGGCGAGCGCCTCGGCGACCGCCACGTAGCCCTCGTACGGGGTGACCATGAAACAGGTGTGGGTGAAGTCGGCCAGCTGGGCGCTCGCGCGGCGCACGACGGCCTCGGCGGACGCGCCGACGCTCGTCACGGCGATGCCGGAACCGAAGTCGATCAGGCGGTTGCCGTCGACGTCCTCGATGATGCCGCCGCCCGCGCGGGTGACGAAGACCGGCAGCGTGGAGCCCACGCCCTGCGCGACCACGGCGGTACGGCGGGCCTGCAGCTCCTGCGACTTCGGGCCGGGGATGGCGGTGGCGACGCGGCGCTCCTGCGGAAGTGCGGTCATGCGGGGCTCCTGGGGTGTTGCAGACGCTTTTCTTCTTCATCTCGCAGGCTAGGCCGGGCGCCGGGGGCTGGGCATGCTCCATGTGGGCGTTGTCGCCGGGGCCGGTTGTCCGTGGTGGACATAGCCGCTCGGAGGCGGTACCCCCGGACGGGCCCGTCCTACGGCCGCGTAAGCGGTGAACTCCCCTTGCCGGGGCGTTAGATTGGCTCGCTGACGGTGGACGGAACGGCTGGTCAGGGGGCAAGCGAGATGGACAGCGACGGGACGCGGGACGTGCGCGGCACGCATCCGAACCCGGTGCCGCGCCCGGCGGTGCCCCGGGAGGCCGCGGCCGTGCCGCCCAGGCCCCCGGTCCCCCCGGGCGCGCCACCCCGGCCGGACGGCTCGGCGTTCCTCGCCTGGCTGCGCACGCCCCGGCCCGAGGCGGCACCGGGCGTGTGGCGGCTGGGCCACCGGCCGAGGCCCGAGCGGGAGCCCGAGCTGATCCCGGCCCGGCAGCTGCTGAGCGGCGCGCTGATCGCGTTCCTGGTCGGCTGGCTGGTGTGGTCGCTGCTGTGGAACGGCTACCTCGGCGGCTGGTGGGTGCTGCCGCTGGAACTGTTCACCCCGGACTCCTGGCGGCAGAGCAACGACGCCGTGGGCAACGCGGTCGTCTGGTACGGCTACTACACCCTCATCGCCCTGGCCATCATGCTCGTCGTCGGCCGGCTCGGGCGCTGGGGCGAGGTCTGGCGCCGCTGGGGCCCGCCCGCCTGGCGTCCCGCCGAGCCCGCCACCGCTCCGCCGCCCGCGCCCGAGCAGGACCCCGCCGAGTGGCCCGAGCTGCGCCGGGCCGGGGCGCACGAGGCCGCCGAACGGCTGGCCGCCGACGCCCGGGCCGGCCTCATGCGGGACGTCGACCTGGCCCGGATCGACCGCGCCTGGCAGGGCGTGCGGTCCGGCACCCACAGCCTCGCCGCGTTCACCGGCACCGTGCTGCGCCAGGGCGCCGCGGCCTGCCCGCACCCCTCCGGCGAGCGCGACCTGCCCGCCCGGCACGCCCGGCACGACCTGCTCACCGGCCAGGTCCGGCTCGGCACCGCCGCCGACGACCCCCGCAACCCGTACCACTACCGCGGCGCCGGACTCGCCCTCGGCCCCGACCTGCTCGGCACCTCGCTGCTCGCGGTCGGCCCGGCCGGCTCCGGCAAGACCGGCTCCCTGGTCCGGCCGCTCGCCGAGTCGCTGTGCCTGCACGCCCTCGCCGGCCGCGCCGCCGTCGTGGCCGTCGGCGCGGCCGGCGCCGGACTCGGGCCGGACGCGTCGTACGACGTCGTCGTCCGCGTCGGGCACCCCGACTCCGTCCACGACCTGGACCTCTACGGCGGCACCACCGACCCAGACGAGGCCGCCGCCATACTCGCCGAGGCGCTCGTCGGCGACCTCACCGACCCGCACCCCGGCAGCGACAGCCGCCGCTCCACCACCGTCCTCGCCCAGCTGCTCGGCCCCTTCCGCGCCGTCCACGGCCGCTTCCCGTCGGTGCCGGAGCTGCGCCAGCTGCTCGACGGCACGACCGGCCCGCTGGCCGCCCTGCGCAAGGCGCTCACCGACTCCGGACAGGACTCGCTGCTGCGCGAACTCGACGCCCGGGAGCGGCAGATGGCCCACCCCGGCGACGTCGGCGCCGTCCTCGCCGACCGGATCGCGCTGCTGGACCGGCCCGCCTTCGCCGACTTCTTCGACACCTCAGGACAGTCCCGGCCGTTCTCCCTGAAGGCCCTCGACCACCCCGTCCGGGTCCGCATCGACCTGCCCCAGCGCGGGCACGCTGACGCCTCCCGGATCCTCGCCCGGCTGGTGCTCGCCCAGTTCACGGCCGGCGTGACGGTACGGGAGGACCGCTCGCTGTTCGCCTGCCTGCTGCTGGACGACGCCTCCGGTGTCGTCACCCCGGAGGCCGTGCGCGGCATCCAGCGGCTGCGGTCCGTGAACGCCGGGGTCGTCCTGACCCTGCGCACCCTGGACGACGCCCCCCGGCCGCTGCGCGGCCCGCTGCTCGGCGCCACCGGCTGCCGGATGGCGCTGTCCGGGCTCACCCCCTGGGACGGGCAGGACTTCGCCGAGGTGTGGGGCAAGGAGTGGACCGAGACCCGGGACGTCACCGACCGGCAGATCATCGCCGAGACCCCGGCCGGCAAGGCCGTGCACATGCTGCGCCGGGTCATCACCGGGCAGGCGCCCACCGCCCGCGCCGTCACCGTCCGCCAGGTGGAGCGCGAACGCTGGTCGGCCTCCGAACTGGCGCACGGGGTGCCGCCGGGGCACGCGGTGCTGTCCCTGACCACGGTCCGGGGGGAGCACGCGCCACCGGTGCTGGTGGACCTGCGGGGGTGAAGCGCCCGGATCGCTCCTTTCCGGTCCTCGCCGGACCGTACGGTGAGGCAGAATCGGCATAGGTCGTTCATACGCGGCGGCCAACTGATCACTTCGATCACCGGATCTCCCTCACCGTGAAGGCCTCATGCCCCCGACGCTCGCCTCGCTCGTCCACCACTCCGCGCTCAAGCTGACCGTGCGGGCGGGCGAGGACCGGCTCGACGTGCCCGTGCGCTGGGCCCACGTGAGCGAGCTGGCCGACCCCGTCCCCTACATGGAGGGCGGCGAGCTGCTGCTGATCACCGCGCTCAAGCTGGACGCGGAGGATCCGCAGGCCATGCGGCGGTATGTGAAGCGGCTGGTCGGAGCCGGTGTCGTCGGGCTCGGCTTCGCCGTCGGCGTCAACTACGACGAAGTACCCAAGGCCCTCGTCGAGGCCGCCGAGCGGGAGGGGCTGCCGCTGCTGGAGGTGCCCCGCCGCACCCCCTTCCTCGCCATCAGCAAGGCGGTCTCCGCCGCGATCGCCGCCGACCAGTACCGCGCCGTGACGGCCGGCTTCGCCGCCCAGCGCGAACTGACCCGGCAGGCCCTCACCCACGGGCCCGAGGGCCTGCTCGCCGCGCTCGCCGCGCAGGTCGACGGATGGGCGGCGCTGTACGACGCCTCGGGCGCCGTCGTCGCCACCGCACCGGAGTGGGCCGGCCGCCGGGCCGCCCGCATCACGGCCGACGTCGAACGGCTCAGGGAGCGCCCCGCGCCCGCCTCCTCGGTGGTCGGCGGGCCGGACACCGAGGACCGGGTCGAGCTGCACTCCCTGGGCACCGGCCGCCGCCCGCGCGCCGCGCTCGCCGTCGGCACCGCCGCCGCCCTCGGCACCGCCGAGCGGTACGCCGTCCACTCCGCCATCGCCCTGCTCACCCTCACCACCGAGCGCTCGCGCTCCCTGCACGCGGCCGAGCAGCGGATCGGCGCCGCCGTGCTGCGCATGCTGCTCGCCGGGGAACCCGACCACGCCCGGGCCGTCGCCGGGGACCTGTACGGCGGTCTGCTCGACGCCCCGTTCCGGGTGATCGTCGCCGAGGCGGTGTCCGGCGGCGACCCGCTGGGCGGTCTCACCGAGGCCGTGGAGTCGGCGGCCGCCCGGTCCGGGGAGGCCGTGCTCGTCGTGCCCGAGGGGGAGCGGCTGGTGGTGCTCGCCGGGGACGGGGGAGCGGCGGCCGCCGCGTGCACCGCGTACGCCGCGGGACGGGAGAAGGCCCGGTCCGCGCCGGAGGCGCAGCCGGAGGAGGACGAACTGGTCGTCGGCCTGTCCGCGCCGGCCGGGCCGATCGCCGCGGCCGCCGCCTACAAGCAGGCCGAGCAGGCGCTGTCGGTGGCCCGGCGGCGGGGCCGGGTGCTGGTCGAGCACGAGCAGCTGGCGGCGGGCTCGGTGCTGCCGCTGCTGGCCGACGACGCGGTGAAGGCGTTCGCGGACGGGCTGCTGCGGGCGCTGCACGAGCACGACGCCACCGGCCGCGGTGACCTGGTCGCCTCCCTGCGGGCCTGGCTGTCCCGGCACGGGCAGTGGGACGCGGCCGCCGCCGACCTCGGCGTGCACCGGCACACCCTGCGGTACCGGATGCGGAGGGTGGAGGAGATCCTCGGGCGCTCGCTGGACGACCCGGACGTCCGCATGGAGCTGTGGCTCGCCCTGAAGGCGACGTCGTCCGACTGACGCCACCGCGCCAAACCGGAGTGACCCGGCCCCCGACTGCGCCGACTCGGACAAGCGCTCCCCGCCCGCCCCGGCCCTACCGTGGACGACGAACCGAAAGCACACTCCTACGCGGAAGGGCCGGGACTCGACACATGACTTCCCTCCACGCCTTCTGGCTCGCCGGCCGCCAGGCCACCGGCGAGGACACCTTCGACGTCACCTCCCCGTGGGACGGCCGTCTCGTCGGCACGGTCAGCGTGCCGACCGACGCCCAGGTCGAAGAGGCCGTGGCCGCCGCCCACGCCGTCCTCGAGGACTTCGCCGCCACCCCGGCCCACGTCCGTGCCGCCGCCCTCGACCACGTCGGCAAGCGGCTGGCCGAGCGCACCGAGGAGATCGCCCAGCTGATCTCCGCCGAGAACGGCAAGCCCGTCAAGTGGGCCCGGGGCGAGGTCGGCCGCGCCGTCTCCGTCTTCCGGTTCGCCGCCGAGGAGGCCCGCCGGTTCAACGGCGGCGAGGCCCAGCGGCTCGACACCGACGCCGGCGGCCAGGGCCGGCTGGCGCTGACCCGCCGCTTCCCCAAGGGCGTCGTCCTCGGCATCGCGCCGTTCAACTTCCCGCTGAACCTGTGCGCGCACAAGGTCGCCCCCGCCATCGCCGCGGGCGTCCCGATCATCCTCAAGCCGGCCCCGGCCACCCCGCTGTCGGGCCTGATCCTCGGCGAGCTGCTGGCCGAGACCGACCTGCCGGCCGGCTCCTGGTCGGTCCTGCCGGTCACCAACGACAAGATGCCGGCCCTCGTCCAGGACGAGCGCCTGCCGGTGATCTCCTTCACCGGTTCCGAGAAGGTCGGCTACGCGATCATGGACTCGGTGCCGCGCAAGCACTGCACCCTGGAGCTGGGCGGCAACGGGGCCGCGGTCGTCCTCGGCGACTACTCCTCCGACGCCGACCTCGACTGGGCCGCGAACCGCATCGCGACCTTCTCGAACTACCAGGGCGGCCAGTCCTGCATCTCCGTGCAGCGCGTGATCGCCGACGCCTCGGTGTACGACCGCCTGCTGCCGCGCATCGTCGCCGCCGTCGAGGCCCAGGTCACCGGTGACCCGAGCGACTCGGCGACCGACGTCGGCCCGCTGGTCAGCGAGGACGCCGCCCGGCGCGTGGAGTCCTGGGTCGACGAGGCCGTGTCGGCGGGCGCCAGGCTGCTGACCGGCGGCAAGCGCGAGGGCGCCTCGTACGCGCCGACCGTCCTCACCGACGTGCCGGCCGACGTGACCCTCTCCTGCGAGGAGGTCTTCGGGCCCGTCCTGACCGTGCAGCGGGTGGACGGCGAGGCCGAGGCGTTCGCCGCGGTCAACGACTCCAAGTACGGCCTCCAGGCGGGCGTGTTCACCCACGACCTCCAGGTCGCCTTCCGCGCCCACCGCGCCCTCGAGGTCGGCGGCGTCGTCGTCGGCGACGTCCCGTCCTACCGCGCCGACCAGATGCCGTACGGCGGCGCCAAGCAGTCCGGCGTCGGCCGCGAGGGCGTCAAGTTCGCGATGGACGACTACACCTACGAGCGCGTCCTGGTCCTCACGGGCCTCGCACTCTGACCTGCCACGAACAGGTCACACAACGGCCGGAGCCCACTGTGCGGGGGCTCCGGCCGTTGTCTCACGTCCTGTGCCCGGTGACCTGCCCGCGTCGGGCACGTCCTGCGCCGGGGGAGCGTCAGGTGTACACCAGCAACTTGTCGCACGTGCTCGTACCGTCGTGGAGCGAGGTGTCACTGTTGAGGACGTAGAAGGACCCGGCGAACCCGGTGGCGGACATCTTCGGAACCACGATCAGTGTCTCGTTCGCCATGTCCAGCCCGGCCGGCTGCACCACGTTGTCGTACAGCAGCCTGAACAGGTTCTGCGCGAGGTTCGGCAGCCTGAGGATCCGGTAGGTGCGATCCCCCCCGGTGCCCGGGCGACCCGTGATCAGTGCCTGACTCCCGGGCTTCGCCCAGTCCGAGGGCTGGAAGGCCATGCGGCCCATCGATTCGAGATCCTGCAGCCGCCGCTGCGTACTCGCCTGGACGCCGGCCATGTGGATGTGCAACTGGTTGAGGCTGCGGATGCCCTGCGAGTTGATGCCCAATCCGATATTCGGATACTGGACGGGCACGCTCCCCCCGCTTCTCGCGTTCTGCCACGCGTCGTCCCAGTAGTTCTCCACGCCCGGGGTCGTGAGGAACGGGCACTCGATGCCGGTGATCCGGCACGTGGGAACCAGCAGGTAGTTGTGCGGGTTCTCCGGCTTGCCGTGCAGTACGACGTAATCGGGAGTCGTCTTCAGGCAGTCGGGCGGGAGCTGTGGCGGCGGCGGGATCGTCCCGTGCGTGCAGTACTGGACGTCGTTCCACAGCGGGTCGTTGTCGGCCGGGCTGCCGCACAGGCGCTGGAACTGCGCAGGGGGGCAGGGGCTCGCCCCTGATCCGGGGGGAGCGGGGGTGGGGGCGCACGGGTCGGGTGCGGGCGTCCCGGGCACCGGGCCGGCTGCCGCGTTCCCGGTCCCCGCCGCACCGGCCAGGAGCGCCGCCGCTCCCACAGCGCCGGAAAGGGCGAAGAATTGACGCCGAGGGACCTCTTGGGAATTGCTCTGGCCGTTCATGCGTGATCTCCGATGGTGATGACCGCTGCTTCACTCCGCCGAATGCGATCGAGTTCCCCCGCTGATTCGCTCACAGGGTAGGCAGTGAAAAGCGGATTTCCCATCAACTGGAAAGGTGAGTGTCGCCTGTTCCGCGTTTCAGGTAACAGCCCCTACGGGAAGACCGCGACCGTCTGCCCGGCCGACGGCTGTCAGTCGAGCCCGTGGCGCACCAGGTGCAGGGCCCGGTCGGCGACGTCCTCGGGGTCGGCCCCGTGTTCCACGGCCGTCATGGCGGCCTGGAGGAGGCCGCCGATTAGTTGGGCGGTCAGCTGCGGGTGGGCGGGGCTGAGGGCGGCGATCGCCGACTGGAGCGGCGCGTAGTGCACGAGGTGGAGCTCGTGGACGCGGTCGCGGCACTCCCGGGGCAGTTCCGCGCGCATGAGGGCGGCGGCCGGGCGGTGCATGCCATCGGCGGCGAGGCGGAGTTCGGTCCGGACGAAGGCGTCGATGCGGTCCGCGGGGTCGCTCACGGTGTCGAGCGCCCGGGCGAGGGCGGCGTTCGCGGCGGTGAAGGACTCCTCGACGACGGCTGCCAGCAGGGCCGCGCCGGAGGGGAAGTACTGGTAGAAGCTGGAGCGGGCCAGTCCCGCCCGGGCGCCGACCGCGGCCGGGGTGACCGCGGTGGCGCCCTGCTCGACGAGGATGTCGACGGCTGCCCGGATCAGCGCGGCGCGTTGCTGGGCCCGGTGCTCGGCGACCGTGGCGGCGTTGATCTTGGGCATGGCGCGGGAGTGCCTTTCGAGGCCGGGGTCAGGTCAGCCGGCCGTCCCGCATGACGAGGACGTGGTCGGCCGCGTCCAGTATCTCGGTGTCGTGCGTGACCATGACCGTGGCGGTGCGGTGGGCGCGGGTCTGCTGGGCCAGCAGCTCGACGATCTCGCGCGCGCGGGCGCGGTCGAGGGCCGAGGTGGGCTCGTCCACGAGCAGGACCTCGGGGGCGAGCAGCAGCGCGCGGGCCAGGCCGACGCGCTGGCGTTCGCCCCCGGAGAGCTGGTGGGGGCGCCGGTCGGCGCGGGCGGTCATGCCGACGGCGTCCAGCAGTTCGTCGGCACGGCGGCGGGCGGCGGCGTCGAGGCGGCCCGCGACGTGGGCGGGCAGCAGGAGCTGCTCGCGGGCGGTGAGGGAGGCCAGCAGGTTGGCGTGCTGGAAGACGTAGCCGATGTGGTGGCGCCGGTGGGCGGTGCGCTGGTGCTCCTTGAGGGTGGTCAGGTCGACGCCGGCGACGTGGACGCTTCCCCGGGTGGGGGTCTGCAGGCCGCCCGCGACGGCGAGCAGGCTGGACTTGCCCGAGCCGGAGGGGCCGGTGACGGCCAGGAACCGGCCCGGGGCGACCGACAGGCCGACCCCGTCGAGTGCGGTGACCTGCTGCTGTCCGGTGCCCAGGCGCAGGGTGACGTCGGTCAGGCGCAGGACGGCCGCGGCGGCGGTGGAGTCCGGGGCGGGGGTCCCGGCGGGGGTGGGGTGGGTCATCGGTCGGCTCCCAGGGCGGTGAGGGCCTGGACTCCGGTGATGCGGCGGACCGCGACGGCGGCTCCGGCCAGGCCGAGGGCGGTGAGCAGCAGTGCGGCCGCGGTGACCTGGCCGGTCTTCAGTGCGAAGGGCGCCGATGCGTTCATGGCTCCGCCCAGCGCCAGCCCGGCGGCGGTGCCGGCCGCGGTGGCGGCGAGCAGGACGACGGCGACCTGGGTGAGGGCGTCGCGCAGGATGTAGCCCGTACTCGCGCCGATGGCCTTGAGCAGGGCGATCTCCTGGCGGCGCTGGATGGTCCAGACGGTGAAGAACGAGCCCACCACGAGGGCGGAGATGGCGTAGAGGAAGCCGCGGATCAGGGTCATGGTGCTGGACTCGGCGGTGTAGCCGGGGGAGGCCGCGTAGGTGCCGGCCTTGCCGACGGTCCGCGTGCCGAGCCGGTGGTCGATCGCGGCGGTGCCGGCACCGGGGGCGAGCCGCAGGGCCACCGCGGTCGCCTGGCCCGTCGCCGCGGGCGGCAGGGCGCCCGGCAGGCCGTAGTGGAGCTTCTGCCACAGGGCCAGTGGTGCGTAGACGACACCGACGTGGCCGAACGAGGCGTGGCCGATCGTGCCGATCACGGTCAGCGGCGTGTCCGCCTGCCCGGCGATGAGCCGGTCGCCGACTTTCACGCCGTCCTTGGCGATCTCCTCGCTGACGAGGATGCCGTTCGGGTCGGCCGACAGCGGCCTGCCCGTGGCGGGCGCGGGGGCCAGGAAGCCGGTCGGCCGGACGCCGAACACGGCCAGGTCGAGCTGCTTGCCGCCCGGGCCGGAGAGCTGGGCGTGGACGAGCTGCTGGCCCAGTGGTTCGGCCTCGCGCACCCCGGGCTGTGCGGCCCAGGCCCGCCAGGTGTCCCGGGTGACCGTGGACCGGGAGAACAGCTCGCCGGAGGCGGACTTGTCGAACGCCAGGTGCGTCACGGGCAACGCGCGCAGCGAGGAGATGCCGGAGTCCGCCAGCCCGCTGGCGAGTCCGGACAGGATGACGCCGAGGACGGCGATCATGGCGACGACGGCGCCGATGAGAGCGAAGCGCCCGCGGGCGAACCGCAGGTCGCGTACGGCCAGGAACATGGGAGGGGTCCGTCCGCTCTCAGGCGCCGACGGCGGCGACGGTCCGGTACGCCTCGGCCTGGCCGTCCACCCCGCGCGCGGACGGCCCGTGGGCGGCGCGGAAGGCGGGCGACCGGGTCCAGGCCTCGAACGCGTCACGGGAGGTGAAGTCCATCACCGCGACGTACGCGCCGTCCTCCCGCTCCGGGCGCAGCAGCCGCGCACCGACCAGGCCGACCACACCGGGCAGGGTTTCGCGCATGCTCGCGGCGAACCGCTCCTCGAAGACCGCGGCACCGGCCGCCGGGACCGGAATCCGGTTCATCACCGTGTACATCTCTCGACACCGTCTTTCAGGCAGGAAGGAATCACGGTCGGCGCATCACTTGCCGACACTTGCGTCGGGATCCTAGCCGATGTTCCCGACACTTCTGTCGGCAAGTGGGGGGTGTCCGATGCGGCGCGTGCCCGTCCGTAGGCTTCGGGCATGACATCGCAGGGCTATCTCTCCGAACTGTTCTCCCTCGACGGCCGCGTCGCCCTGGTGACCGGCGGCAGCTCCGGCATCGGGCGCGCGGTCGCCGGGGCGCTCGCCCGCGCCGGTGCGGCGGTGGTGGTCCTGGCCCGCAAGGAGCCGCAACTCAAGGAGACCGCCGAGGAGTTGACGGAGCAGGGATGCCGGGCCGGCTGGGTGAGCGGGGACCTGGGCACCCGGACCGGGGTGCGCGCGGCCGCCGACGCGGCGGCCGCGGTGTTCGGGGAGCCCGACATCCTCGTGAACTGCGCCGGGGTCAACCTGCGGCCGCCGATGGCGGAACTGGACGAGCGGGTGTGGGACACCACCATGGCGGTGAACCTGGAGGCGCCCTTCCTGCTGGGGCAGCGGTTCGGGCCCGGCATGGCCGAGCGGGGCTACGGCCGGATCATCCACGTCACCTCCCAGCAGGCGCACCGGGCGTTCGTGCACAGCGGCGCCTACGGGGTGTCCAAGGGAGCGCTGGAGTCGCTGGCGCGTTCCCAGGCCGAGGCCTGGTCGCCGTACGGCGTCACCTGCAACACGCTCGTGCCGGGCTTCGTCCCGACGCCGCTCAACGCGCGCCTGTCCTCGGACCCGGAGAAGGTGGCCGCGCTCGCCGCCCGCACCCTGGTCGGGCGCAACGGGCTCGCCGGGGACTTCGCGGGGGCCGCCGTCTTCCTCGCCGGTCCCGGCTCCGCCTACGTGACCGGCCAGTCGATCTTCGTCGACGGCGGGTTCTCGGTCCACTGAACCGCCGTCACCCGAAGGGGCCCGGCACCGCTGCCTTCCGGTGCCGGGCCCCTTCCTGACGCCGGGCGGCTCCGGACCCTCAACCGGAGAACCCGACGTGCGCGAGCCGCAGCGGGCCGCGCAGTGCGAGGCGGACGTCGTGCACGCCCTCGACGGCCGGGATGCGGGCCGTGACGGTGGTGTACGTGTACGGGTCGGCCGTGGGCGTGAGGAGGGTCAGCTCGGCCAGCACCGGGCCGCCGTCCAGGGAGAGCCGCAGAACGCCCTCGCCGGCGAGCTGGGCGCTCACCTCGCGCACGCCGTCCGCGAAGTCGCAGGAGCGGTGGACCAGTTCGGCGGACGTGCCGGCCGCGGGGGTCACCGCGTCACCCGCCCGCCTCGTCCGGTCCACGATCGCGATGCCGGACTGCTCGTCGAAGTCCGCCCCCTCCAGACCCCGCCGGGTCACCGGGCGCGGGGCCGGGCGCTCGCCGTCGAGGGCGAGGGTCGTGCGCAGCCGGACGTCCTCGCTGGAGGCGCCGAGCAGGAGCTCGTACGGCCCCTGCTCCAGGCGCCACCCGCCCTGGGCCACGTCCCAGAACTCCAGGGCGGACAGCGGTACGTCGAAGGCCACCGTCGTGCGCTCGCCGGGCGCCAGCGTCACCCGGCGGTGCCCGAGCAGCTCCCGGCGCGGCCGGGGCACCGACGGGTCCACGGCCCGGCCGTAGAGCTGGGCGACCTCGTCGGCCGTCCGGTCGCCGGTGTTGGTGACGGTGCAGGACACGTGCACGGAGGCGTCCGCGACCCGGACCGACAGGCCGTCGTAGGCGAAGCTCGCGTACGACAGGCCGTGGCCGAACGGGAAGAGGGGGGTGCCCTCGAAGTACAGGTACGTCTGGCGGGCGCCGATCACGTCGTAGTCGAGCAGGTCCGGCAGGTCGGCGTCGGACGCGTACCAGGTCTGCGGGAGGCGCCCCGCGGGGGAGGCGTCGCCGGCCAGGATCCGGGCCAGGGCCGTGCCGGCCGCCTGGCCGCCGTGCGCGGTCCACAGCACGGCCGCCAGCCGCGTCACGTCCACCGCGTAGGGGTACGCCGACGTCAGGACCAGGACGGTGCGCGGGTTCGCGGCGCGGGCGGCGCCCAGCAGCCGCCGTTGGTGGGCCGGCAGGTCCAGCGTCGTGCGGTCCTCGGTCTCGCGGCCGTTGATGTGCGGGTCGTTGCCCGCGACCACCACGACGACGTCCGCCCGGCCCGCCGCCCGCGCGACCGCGTCCTCGCCGCGCTCGACCGTGATCACCTCGAAGACCTCGCCGGTCCCGCCGTTGTCGCCGGGGTCGGCAACCTTCACGCCGTCGGCGCCGACACGGACGTGACGACCCGTGCCGAGGTGCTTCAGGAGGTGACCGCTGCCGTGGGGTTCCAGACGGAAGGTCTCCTGGACGACCCAGCCGCCCGGCTGGTCGGCGGAGGCGCGCAGGCGGCCGTCCTCGGCGACGGACAGGTAGCGGCCGTCGGGGGCGCGCAGGGTGAGGACGCCGTCGCCCCAGTCCACCAGCGCGAACTCGGTGCCGGCCGGGTCCGTGGTCAGCGGGGGCAGGTCGGTGCGGCCGGACAGCAGCGCCGGGTCGAGGGCGCCCTCCGCGCCCCGGGCCTCGTCCGGGGCGTCGGCGGCCGGCACGTGCAGGAAGGCGCCGGCCGCGGTCCGCAGCCGGACCCGGTCCACCCCCTCCGCGAACTCCACGCGCTCGGCGCCGAACCGCTCGTACAGGCCCTCCAGGGGCGTGGAGCGGTGCAGCAGGCCGCCGCTGTACCAGTCGAGCTTGCACTCGTCGGCGAGCAGGCCGACCACGGCGATCCGGGTGCCGGGCGCGAGCGGCAGCAGGCCGTCGTCGTTCTTCAGCAGGACGACGGCCTGCTCGGCGGCCTCCTGGGCGAGCGCCCGGTGCGCCGGGGTGTCGAACTCGCCGGCCAGGTGCGGGTCGTGGTGCGGGTCGAACTCGCCGAGGCGGAAGCGCACCGAGAGCTGGCGGCGCACCGCGGTGTCCACGTCCGCCTCGGTCAGCAGGCCCCGCTCCAGCGCCCCCCGGACGCGCGCGGTGATCGGCGAGCCGTCCGTGCCGTGGTCGGTGAAGCTGTCCACGCCGGCCAGCAGGGCGGCCGCGGTGGCCTCCTCGTGGGTGTCGAAGTAGTGCTCGGCGTCGACCAGGTTGCTCGGCGCCCCCGCGTCCGAGCACACCAGCAGGTCCTCCTCGGTCCAGGTGCGCAGGTGGGAGCGCAGGTACGGGGAGAGATGGTTGGGGCGGCCGTTGACCAGGTTGTAGGCGGGCATGACGCCGGCCACCGCGCCCGCCTCGACCGTGTCCCGGAAGGCGCGCAGGTCGTACTCGTGCAGGACGCGCGGGCGGACGGAGGCGGACGACGTGGCCCGGTCCGTCTCGTTGTTGTGCGCCAGCCAGTGCTTGAGGACGGGGGCGGTGCGCCAGTAGAGCGGATGGTCGCCGCGCAGGCCGTGCGTGTACGCCGTCGCGATCGCCGACGTCAGCCGCGGATCCTCGGAGTAGCCCTCCTCGTTGCGGCCCCACAGCGGGTGGCGCAGCAGGTTCACCGTCGGGGCCCACACGTTGAGGCCGCCCCGGTCGTCGAGCGCGCGCATCGCCCGGACCTCCCGGGACACCGCCTCGCCCACGCGCCGCACCAGGTCCGGGTTCCAGGTCGCGCCGAGGCCGACCGCCTGCGGGAACACCGTCGCCGGGCCCATCCAGGCCACCCCGTGCAGGGCCTCCTGGCCGGTGCGGAAGGCGGCGACGCCCAGCCGCTCGACGGCGGGCGCGAACTGGTGCAGGAAGGCGGTCTTCTCGTCCAGCGTGAGCCGTGCCAGCAGGTCGTCGACGCGCTTCGGATGCGGCAGCTGCGGGTCGCGGAAGGGCGGCGTGGGCGGCGAGTCAACGGTCACGGGCGGTTTTCCCCTTGGACGGAACGGCACGGCGCTTTCGAAGCGCTTCGATGCTCGTTCGGCCACCGGGTGGGTGTCAAGGTGCCGGTCCGGATCCGGCGGCATTTCGCATCGCGCAGTAAGGCAAGGGAGGCATCGTCACCTTCCTCGGCAGGTCCGGGGAATCTTGGAAGCGGCCCTTGTGCACCCCCGGGTGTTCACTTAACCTCGCTGCAACATCGAAGCGCTTCGACTCGTTCCGCAGGGCGCTTCGGCTCAGCCAGATCCACTCGAGACACCGCAGCCGACGGCCCACCGCCGGGTGTCCTGGTGCGCCATGAAGGGTTGACGCAATGACGCCGAACGCCGCCTCCCCCTCTTCCGGTCCTGCCGGACCGAGCCGGAGAAGCTTCCTCGCATCCACCGCGGTCGCCACCGCGGCGGTCGCCGGCGGGATGCCCCTGCTCGCCGCCTGCGGAGGGTCGGACAGCGGATCGCGGGAGGGCACCACGTCGGGCAGGGCCGCGGACAAGCTGCTCCCGGCGTACGTCGCCGGCACGCTCGCGCGGCCGGACCTTCCCTCGAAGAACGGCTCGGCGGCCGGCTACACCGGCAAGGTCGACCTCGCGGCCCTGCAGACCTCGGTCCCGCACAAGCTCGGCACCGGCGCCCCCTTCACGATCATGTCCCCGTTCTGGGGCTCCCCGCCCAAGGGCGACTGCGCCTACTACAAGGCGCTCGACGCCGCGGCGGGCACCAAGGTCACCTGGCAGAACCAGGACGGCAACACCTACGGCCAGAAGCTCGGCGCCGTCCTCGCCTCCAGCTCCATACCCGACATGGTCGTCGTGCCGGGCTGGGAACTGGTCGGCAAGATAGCGAACGCGGTCACCGCGAAGTTCATGGACCTCGGCCCCTACCTCGCGGGCGACAAGGTCAAGAAGTACCCGAACCTGGCCGCGATCCCCTCCGACGCCTGGCGCATGGGCATCTTCGGCGGCGCGCTGCGCGGCATCCCCATGCCCTCCGCCGCCGCGACCTTCATCGTGCCCTACTACCGCAAGGACCTCTTCGACAAGAAGGGCTGGTCCGTACCCACGTCGCCCGACGAGTTCCTCAGCTGGGCCAAGGACGCCACCAGCGCCAAGGCCAAGGTGTACGCCTGCGGCGACATGTCGTGGACCGCGTTCAACATCTTCGGCGTCCGCAGCTCGGGGCCGCTGGGCTGGACCATCGGCTCCGACGGCAAGCTGACGTACCGCATCGAGCAGCCCGAGTACCTCGAGGCCCTGGAGTGGAGCCGCAAGCTGTTCGACGCCGGCGTGGTGCACCCCGACGACAAGGCGCGCTCGGGCGACGCGGGCCAGCGGTTCACCGCCGGGCAGATCCTGGTGTTCAACAACGACACCTCCGCCTGGTACGGGAAGACCGCCGAACAGGCCAAGGCCAACCCGGACTTCCGGATCGAGGGCATGGACATCTTCGGCCCCGACGGCGGCCACCCGACGCTGTACGCCTCCCAGCCCGCCACCATCTGGTCGCTGATCCGCAAGGGCGCCTCGAAGACGACGGTGGAGAACGCGCTGGCCGCCGCCGACTTCGCGGCCGCCCCCTACGGCACCAAGGAGCGGATGCTCGTCGACTACGGCGTCGAGGGCACCCACTACACGGTCAAGGGCGGTGTCCCGGTCAAGACCGACCAGGGCAACAGCGAGGTGATCAACGCCTGGGTGATGCTGGCCGCCCCGGCCCCCTACTTCGCCCACCCCGACTACCCCGACGTCGCCCGCAAGCAGGTCGAGTGGCAGCAGCGGATGGGCGCCTTCATGAAGAAGACGTCCACGTACGGCATGAACATCGTCGAGCCGAACCGCTACGCCAACCTCTCCAGCCAGTTCGAGCAGCTGGAGATCGACTACGTGCGCGGCAACAAGAAGCTGTCCGACGTGCAGGCCGCCATCTCGACCTGGAAGTCCTCCGGCGGCGAGAAGCTGCGCGACTGGTACAAGCAGCTCCTCGACAAGAACGGCAGCGGCAACTGATGTCTCTCACGGCCGGGAGCAGGCCCGACGGAACCCGTCCCCCCGCGGCCGTCGAGGAACCGACGGCCGCGGTCACCACGGCCGCGGCCAAGGAGCGGATGCCCCGCCGGGCGGGCAGGGCCGGCAAGGTGCCCTGGCGGATCCGGCTGCGCCGCGACCGCGCGCTCATCCTGATGACGCTGCCCGTCATCCTGCTGCTCCTGCTCTTCAACTACATCCCGCTGCTCGGCAACGTCGTCGCCTTCCAGGACTACGACCCGTACGTCTCCAGCAACGGCGTCACGGCGATCTTCCACAGCCCGTGGGTCGGCGTGCAGCAGTTCTCCAGGATGCTGGGCGACCCGTTGTTCTGGAGCGCCGCCAAGAACACCCTCGTGCTGTTCGTGCTCCAGCTGGTGCTGTTCTTCCCGGTCCCCGTCGCCCTCGCGCTGCTCGTCAACAGCGTGGTCCGACCCCGGGTCCGGGCCGTGGCGCAGGCGATCATGTACCTGCCGCACTTCTTCTCCTGGGTCCTCGTGGTCACCGTCTTCCAGCAGATCTTCGGCGGCGCGGGCATCATCGCGCAGACCCTGGAGAACCACGGCTGGGGCGGCTTCGACCTGATGACCGACGCGAGCCTGTTCAAGTACCTGGTCACCGCGCAGGCCGTCTGGAAGGACGCCGGCTGGGGGATCATCGTCTTCCTCGCCGCGCTGGCCGCCGTCAGCACCGACCTGTACGAGGCCGCCGCCATGGACGGCGCCGGACGCTGGCGGCGCATGTGGCACGTGACGCTGCCCGCGCTGCGCCCGGTGATCGCGCTGCTGCTGGTCCTGCGGGTGGGCGACGCGCTGAGCGTCGGGTTCGAGCAGTTCCTGCTCCAGCGGGACGCGGTCGGCGCGGGAGCGAGCGAGGTCCTCGACACCTACGTGTGGAACATGGGCATCCAGAACGGCGACTTCAGCTACGCGGCCGCCGTCGGCCTCGTCAAGGGAGCCATCGGAGTGTGTCTCGTCCTGGGCGCGAACAAGTTCGCGCACCTGCTGGGCGAGCAGGGGGTGTACCAGAAGTGAGCCTCAACACGCAGCTCGTCCGCAGCCTCCGGGCTCCCGCCCGCCCCACCTGGGAGGAGCCGCCCGGCAAGGCCGGTCTCACCGCCAAGGGCGGCCTGCTGGTGCTCTGCTGCCTGGGCGTGCTCGGGCCGCTGTGGATCGTGATCGTCACCAGCCTGTCCCCGAAGCCCGTGATCGACCGGGTCGGCGGCCTCGTCGTGATCCCCCAGGGCATCACCTTCGTCAACTACCGGGAACTGCTCAGCGGCGGCCAGGTCAGCCGGGCGATCACGGTCTCGGTCGGGGTGACCCTCGCCGGCACCCTGTTCTCGATGACGGTGTCCGTGCTCGCGGCCTACGGCCTGTCCCGGCGGGACAGCCTGGGCCACCGGTTCCTGCTGATGGCCATGATGGCGACCATGTTCTTCGGGGCCGGCCTCATCCCGACGTACCTCCTCGTGCAGTCGCTGGGCCTCACCGACACCTACCTGTCCCTGATCCTGCCGAGCGCGGTCAGCGTCTTCAACATCCTCGTGCTGCGCGCCTTCTTCATGGGCATCTCACCCGAACTCACCGAGTCCGCCCGCATCGACGGGGCCAGTGACGTGCGCATCCTGCTGACCATCGTCCTGCCGCTGTCGCGGGCGGTGCTGGCCGTCATCTCGCTGTTCTACGCCGTCGGGTACTGGAGCGCCTGGTTCAACGCGTCCATCTACCTCACCGACCAGCGGATGATGCCGCTGCAGAACGTGCTCATCCAGCTGGTCCAGAAGAACACCGAGGCGCCGACCGGCCTGCAGCAGGCGGTCCGCACCGGGCAGCTCTCCGCCCTGGGGCTGCAGATGGCCGTCATGGTCCTCGCCCTCGTCCCGGTCGCGGTCGCCTCCCCGTTCGTCCAGCGGCACTTCAAGAAGGGCATGCTCACCGGGGCGGTCAAGGGCTGACACCCGTACCGGTCCGCCAACCCACCACGCTCAGCGAGGCACCCATGCCATCCACCCCACGGCGGCCGACGCCCACCCTCGCCGACGCCACCCGCGGCCGCGTCCTCTTCGGCGGCGACTACAACCCCGAGCAGTGGCCCGAGGAGACCTGGCCCGAGGACGTCCGGCTGATGAAGGACGCCGGGGTCAACTCCGTCACGCTCGGCGTGTTCTCCTGGGCGCGGCTCGAACCCGAGCCGGGCAGGCGGGAGTTCGGCTGGCTGGACCGGGTCATGGACCTCATGCACGAGCACGGCGTCGGCGTCGTCCTCGCCACCCCCACCTCCTCCCCGCCCCCGTGGCTGGGCCGCCTGCACCCGGACACCCTGCCCCGCGACGCCGACGGCCGTGTCGAGTGGTGGGGCGGCCGGCAGCACTTCTCCCACTCCAGCGCCACCTACCGGCGGTACGCCGCCGCCATCACCGAGGACCTGGCCGCCCGCTACGCCGGCCACCCGGCCCTCACCATGTGGCACATCAACAACGAGTACTGCACCGCCGACTACGGCGACGAGGCGGCCGCCGCCTTCCGGCGCTGGCTGCGCGCCCGGTACGGCACCCTCGACGCCCTCAACTCCGCCTGGGGCACGGCCTTCTGGAGCCAGGGCTACGACACCTGGGACGGCGTCCTGCCGCCGCGCCACGCGCACTACATGAACAACCCCGGCCAGGTGCTGGACTTCCGCCGCTTCACCTCCGACATGCTGCTGGAGTGCTACACGGCCGAGCGGGACATCGTCCGCCGGCACACCCCGCACCTGCCGGTCACCACCAACTTCATGCCGCTGTTCCCCGGGCAGGACGCCTGGCGCTGGGCCGAGGAGGAGGACGTCGTCTCCGTCGACCTCTATCCCGACCCGCGCGACCCGCTGGGCGCCCAGCACGGGGCCCTGGTGCAGGACCTCGCCCGGTCCCAGGCGGGCGGCCCGTGGATGCTGATGGAGCAGGCGGCCGGGCCCGTCAACTGGCGCGGGGTGAACCACCCCAAGCCACGCGGCCTGAACCGCCTGTGGTCCTTCCAGGCCGTCGCCCGGGGCGCCGACGCCGTCTGCTACTTCCAGTGGCGCCAGTCCCGGCAGGGCGCGGAGAAGTTCCACTCCGGGATGGTGAGTCACGCGGGCGAGGAGGGCCGCACGTACCAGGAGGTGATGCGGCTCGGCGGCGAACTCGCCCGGATCGGGGAGCACGTCGCGGGCCGGCACAGCCGCGCGGACATCGCGATCCTGCACGACTGGCACTCCTGGTGGGCCGGCGACCACGAGGGCCGGCCGTCCACCGAGGCGGACCTGCCGACCGTGCTGCACGCCTGGCACCGGGCGCTGTGGGAGGCGAACCTGCCCACCGACTTCGCCCACCCCGGCCACGACCTGTCGGCGTACCGGATGCTCGTCGTCCCTCAGCTCTACCTCCTCACCGACACCGCGATCGACAGCCTCCTCGCCCACGTCCGCGACGGGGGCACGCTGGTCTGCGGCTTCCTGACCGGCATCGCCGACGAGCAGGACCGGGTCCGCCCCGGCGGCATGGACGCCCGGCTGCGCGAGCTGCTCGGCATCCGCACCCTGCACGAGTGGTGGCCCCTGGAGGCGGGGGAGACGGCGGCGACGGACGGCTTCCGCGGGACCCTGTGGTCCGAGGAGATCGACGCGACCGAGGATGCCTCGGCCGAAGCCGTGTACCGGGGCGGCGAGCTGGACGGGCTGCCCGCCGTGCTGCGCCGGGGCCGCGCCTGGTACGTCTCCACGCTCCCCGAACCCGGCGCGCTGCGCGCGCTGCTCACCCGCATCGCGGCCGGAGCGGGCGTGCCCCCCGTCCTCGACGGCCTCCCGGCCGGCGTCGAGGCGGTGCGCCGCGGCGAGCTGCTGTTCCTGCTCAACCACGGGCGCGAACCGGTCACCGTCCGGGTGCCGGGCACCCACGTGGAGCTGCTCGGGGACACGGCCGTCACGGGCGAGGTCGCCCTCGGCCGCCACGGCGTGGCGGTGCTGCGGCCGTGACACCGGAACCGGAGGCGCACGGGCCCGTCCACGGCACCTGGGAGCCGGCCCCCGCCGCCCGCTGGGAGGACGCGTTCCTGGCCGGCAACGGCCACCACGGCGTCCTCGTGTTCGGTGATCCGGACGACGACCGGGTGGTCGTGACCCACCACACCCTGGTCCGCCCCAACGGCGGTGAACACGCCCGCCCGCCCCGCCTCGCCGCCCGGCTCCCGGCGCTGCGGGACCGGCTGCTCGCCGGCTACCTCACCGCCGCCGAGGAGTTCACCGACGGCCGCCCCCTGCAGTGGGTGCAGCCCTTCCACCCGGCGTTCCAGGTCCGGCTGCGCAGGCCCGCCGACGACGAACACGGCTACCGCAGGGCCGTCGACTTCCGCACCGGCGAGGTCACCGCCGCCCGCGCCGGCTGGAGCAGCCGGGTCTTCGTCTCCCGCGCCGACGACGTGATCGTGCAGGAGGTCACGGCGCCGGACCTGGCCGTCACCCTCGACCACCGGCTCCCGGGCGTCCCGACCGGACTGGGCGTCGGGCACGGCGCGCTGCTCACCCCCGAGGGCGCCCTGCTCAGCCTGCGCGCCCGCTATCCGGGCAGCGACCGCGCCTACACCGGGGTCACGCTCCTCGCGGTCCGCGGCGGCACCACCGAGCTCGTCCCGCCCGGCGTCCGGATCACCGGCGCCCGCTCGGTCCTGCTGCTCACCCGGGTGCGCCGCCACACCGGCGAACTCGACGTCACCGCCGAGGGCCGGCTGCTGCGCGACCTCGCCGGGGACGGCGCGCGGGTCTACGACGAGCTCCTCGGCCGGCACCTGGACCGGCACCGCACCGCCTACCGGCGCGTCACCCTCGACCTCGGCGCCGACCCGGCAGAGCGCGCCCTGCCCGGCTCGGAACTGCTGAGGCGGCCGCCCGGCACCGCCCTCGTGGAGCGGCTCTTCGCCGCCGGCCGCTACCACCTGCTCTCCAGCAGCGGCCTGTTCCCGCCCCGGCTGCCCGGCCTGTGGACCGGCGACTGGGACACCGCCTGGTCGGGGGCGTTCACCACCAACGCCAACCTCAACCTGCAGACCGCCTCGGCGGCCGCCGCGGCACTCCCCGAAGTGACCGAGGCACAAGCCGGCCTGGTGCACCGTCAGCTGGGTGACTGGCGGGAGAACGCGCGCGCCGTCTACGGCGCCCGGGGCGCGGTGGCGCCCACCCACACCGACGGCGAGTCCGGGTACGCCTACCACTTCAGCCGGGAGTACCCCCTGCACCTGTGGACCGCGGGGGCCGACTGGCTGCTCAAGCCGCTGGTCGACCACGACGAGACCCGCGGCGCACCGGACCCGCGCACCGCCGCCGCCCTGGCCGAGACCGCCGCCTTCTACGAGGACTTCCTCACCCGCACCGACGCCCGTGGCCGGCTCGTCGTCGTCCCCTCCTACTCGCCCGAGAACCGCCCCGCGCGCGGCAGCTGGGGCGCCCTGAACGCGGCCATGGACCTCTCCGCCGCCCGGCACGCCCTGCTCACCGCCGCCCGCTACCACCCCGGCCGGGCCGCGAAGTGGCGCGCGCTGGCCGACCGGCTGCCCCCGCACCGGGTCAACGCCGATGGCGCCCTCGCCGAGTGGGCCTGGCCCGGCCTGGACGACACCTACGACCACCGCCACCTCAGCCACCTCTACGGCGTCTGGCCCCTGGAGGAGATCACCCCCTACGACACCCCGGACCTGGCCGCCGCCGCGCACCGCGCCCTCGAACTGCGCGGCGCGGAGAACGACTCGGCGCACGGCCACCTCCACCACGCCCTCGTCGCGGCCCGCCTCCGGGACGCCGGCCGGGTCGCGCACGCCCTGCGCCAGGTGCTGGAAGGCGACTTCTTCCACGCCTCCCTGATGAGCTCCCACTATCCGCACCGGGACGTCTACAACGCCGACGCCGCGCACGCCCTGCCCGCCGTGCTGATCGAGATGCTCGTGCAGTCCACCCCGGACCGCCTGGTGCTGCTGCCCGCCGTGCCGGCCGCCTTCCCCCGGGGCGAACTGCGGGGCGTGCGCACCCGGTTCGGCGCGGAGCTGGACCTCGCCTGGGACCCGGACGGCGCCCGCGCCGTCCTGAGGCCCGGCCGCACCCACCGCATCGAACTGCGGACTTCCTCCGGCGCCGAGCCGCTCGACCTGGTCGCCGGAGAAGACCGCGTCCTCACCCTGGGGGCGCGGTGAGCGAAGGAAACCCCCCCACCCATGGAAGGACACCATGGCAACCACCCTCCCGAGCCGGATCGCCACGGCCCTGATCGCCCCCGCCCTGGCCCTCGGCGCCACCGCCGGCCTCGCTGCGGCACCCGCCTCCGCCGCCGTCTGGTCCTCCTGCGACCAGTGGGGCAGCACCACCCTGAACGGCTACACGCTCTACAACGACATCTGGGGCTCCGGCGCCGGCACCCAGTGCATCTGGGCCGACTCCGGCACCAACTGGGGCGTCAACGCCAACCACCCGAACACCGGCGGCATCAAGGCCTACCCCAACGCCAAGAAGGTGATCAACAAGTCGATCACCTCGCTCTCCTCGCTGACCAGCGGCTACAACGTCAGCGTCCCGTCGTCGGGCGCGTACAACACGTCGTACGACATCTGGGACACCGGCTACAAGTACGAGATCATGCTCTGGGTCAACAAGACCGGAGCCGTCGGCCCGCTCGGCAGCTCGCAGGGCACCGTGTCCCTCGGCGGCTCCACCTGGACCGTCTACAAGGGCAACAACGGCTCCAACGACGTGTTCTCCTTCGTCCGCAGCTCCAACTCCAGCTCCGGCACGGTGAACATCCTGCCGATCCTGAAGTGGATCAAGGACACCAAGGGCTGGTTCGGCAACGTGACCATCGGCGACCTCCAGTTCGGCTTCGAGATCACCTCGTCCTCCGGCGGGCTGAACTTCACCGTCAACAGCGAGAGCGTCAGCAGCGGCTGAGCAACCGAGGCGGACGAGGGCCGGTCCCGTGCGGGACCGGCCCTCCCGTTCACTCAGCGATCGGCAGCTCGGCCCCGTCCCGCAGGAACAGCGGGATGCGGTCCAGCGGGGCGTCCACCGTCACCGCCGCGCCGCCCTCGTACGACGCGCCCGTCCAGGCGTCGGTCCAGCGCGCGCCGGCCGGGAGGTGCACCGTGCGGGCCGTGGCCCCGGCGGTCAGCACCGGCGCGACGAGCAGGTCCGGGCCGAAGAGGTAGGCGTCGTCCACGCTCCAGGCCGCCTGGTCCCCGGGGAACTCCAGGAACAGCGGCCGCATCACCGGCAGGCCCTCCTCGTGCGCCTCCCGCATGACCCGCAGGACGTACGGCTTCAGTCGCTCGCGCAGCCGCAGGTACCGCTCCAGGATCGCGCCGGCCTCCTCCCCGTACGACCACACCTCGTTGGGCCCGCCGGTCATGTCCGGGCCCAGCTCCATGCCCGGGTCGCGGAAGCCGTGCAGCCGCATCAGCGGGGACAGCGCGCCGAACTGGAACCAGCGCACCATCACCTCCCGGTACGCCGGGTCGTCCGGGTCGCCGCCGTGGAAGCCGCCGATGTCGGTGTTCCACCAGGGGATGCCGGACAGCGCGGTGTTCAGGCCGGCCGCGATCTGCCGGCGCAGGGTCGCGAAGTCCGTGCCGATGTCACCGGACCACAGGGCGGCGCCGTGCCGCTGACTGCCCGCCCACGCCGAGCGGTTGAGGGTGATCACCTCGTCCACCCCGGCCGCGCGCAGCCCCTCGTCGAAGGTGCGGGCGTTCTCGGCCGGGTACAGGTTGCCGACCTCCAGGCCGGGCCCGGCCCAGTAGCGCAGGTTCTCCGGGAAGCCCGGCTTCAGCTCCGGTTCGCAGGCGTCCAGCCAGAACGCCGTGATGCCGTACGGGTCGAGGTAGTTCTCCTTGACCCTCGACCACACGAACTCCCGCGCCCCGGGGTTGGTGGCGTCGTAGAACGCCACCTGCACGGTGGAGGCGACCTCCTTGTCCGGCCAGTCGGCGTGCGCCATCGGGCCGTACTGGGTGCCGATGAAGTAGCCGCGCTGCTCCATGACCGGGTGGTTCTCCGACAGCGGGGACACCGACGGCCACACGGAGACGACCAGCTTGATGCCCAGCTCCTCCAGCTCGCGGACCATCGCCGCCGGGTCGGGCCACTCCTTCGGGTCGAACTTCCACTCGCCGAGGTGAGTCCAGTGGAAGAAGTCGCAGACGATCGCCGAGATCGGCAGTCCCCGGCGCTTGTACTCCCGGGCCACCCGGAGGAGTTCGTCCTGGGTACGGTAGCGCAGCTTGCACTGCCAGAAGCCCGCCGCCCACTCCGGCAGCATCGGCGTGCGGCCGGTCACCGCCGCGTAGGCGCGCTGGCCGTCGGCCGGGGTGCCCGCGGTGATCCAGTAGTCCAGCTGCCGGGCCGAGTCGGCCACCCAGCGGGTTCCGTTGGCCGCGAGCTCCACCCGGCCGATCGCCGGGTTGTTCCACAACAGGGTGTAACCGCGGCTGGACACCAGCACCGGCACGCTCACCTCGGCGTTGCGCTGCACCAGGTCCAGCACCAGGCCCTTCTGGTCCAGGCGGCCGTGCTGGTGCTGGCCCAGGCCGTAGAGCCTCTCGCCCTCGTACGCGGCGAACCGCTGCTCCAGCCGGTGGTGACCGCCCCCGACCGCCGTGTACAGGCGCGAGCCCGGCCACCAGAAGTGCGCGCGCTCCTCCGCGAGCAGTTCGCCGCCGTCGTCGGTGCGCAGGAAGCGGATCAGGCCCTCGGCGCTCACCTCCACGGTCAGCGCGCCGACGGTCAGCCGCGCCTCGCCGTCCCCGGTCTTCACGGTGCCGTGCGCCGGCGGGCGCCCGTCGAGCAGGGCGCCCGGCAGCGACTCCAGGACCGGGCCGCCGAGCCGGGCGCGCACCCGGACCGCGTCCGGCCCCCACGGCTCGATGCGCACCGTCTCCTGGCGCCCGCTCCACTCCAGCGCGCCGTCCCGCTCACGGAAGGTGCCGACGGTGGGTGAGGACTGGGCGAGGCTGATCCGGGGCTGGATTCCGGCAGGCTGGTTCACGGGCACGCTCCTGAAGGAGTGCAGACAGGGGAAGCAGGCAGAGGAAGCGGAGAGAACGAGCAGGCAGAACAAGCAGGCAGAACAAGCAGGCAGCGGTGTGCCCCGTCCGCCGGAGCACGGTGTGCGTGAGGGGGAGCCGTCAGGACGCGGCGGGCGCCGGCCCCGAACTCGCCCGCACGGTCAGCTCGGGCGCGAGCAGCACGACCTCGTCGCCGCCCCGCCCGTCCAGCTTGGCCACCAGGTGCTCCACGGCGTGCCGGCCCATCTCCTGCGCGGGGATGGCGACCGAGGTCAGCCGCACGGAGGCCTGCACCGCGACCTGGTCCGGGCAGATCGCGACCACCGACACGTCCTCGGGCACCGCCCGGCCCTGCTGGCGCAGCAGCGCGAGCAGCGGCTCCACCGCCGACTCGTTCTGCACGACGAACCCGGTGGTCCCCGGGCGCTCCTCGAGGATCCGGGCCAGCGTCACGGCCATCGCGTCGTACCCGCCCTCGCAGGCACGGTGCAGCAGCCGCACGCCCGCCGCACGCGCGCGCGAGCGCAGGCCCTCCAGGGTGCGCTCGGCGAAGCCCGTGTGCCGCTCGTAGACGGCCGGGGCCTCGCCGACGACCGCGACGTCACGGTGGCCGAGTCCCGCCAGGTGCTCCACGCACAGCGCGCCCGTCGCCGTCCAGTCCAGGTCGACGCAGGTCAGGCCGGACGCGTCGGCGGGCAGGCCGATCAGCACGGACGGCTGGCCGCTGCCGCGCAGCAGCGGCAGCCGCTCGTCCTCGAGCTGGACGTCCATCAGGATCATCGCGTCGGCCAGCCCGCTGCCGGTCACCCGGCGGACCGCGTCGGGGCCCTCCTCACCCGTGAGCAGCAGCACGTCGTAGCCGTGCGTACGGGCCGCGGTGGCCACCGCGATGGCGATCTCCATCATCACCGGCACGTACATGTCGGTGCGCAGGGGGACCATCAGCGCGATGATGTTCGACCGGTTGCTCGCGAGGGCGCGGGCCCCCGCGTTCGGGTGGTAGCCGAGCTCCCGGATGCTCTGCTCGACCCGCTGCCGGGTGGTGGCGGAGATGGACCGCTTGCCGCTGAGGACATAGCTCACCGTGCTCGCCGAGACTCCGGCGTGCTGGGCGACCTCGGCAAGGGTGACCATCCAGCTCTCCAAGCTTTGTGAAGCGCTTCGACACGGCGCATGGCTGACAAGGGCGAGTGAGGGTGTCTCGACAGTAGCTCCAGCGCGAGTGGGTGTCCATAGGCTGTCGAAGCGCTTCGACAGTATTTCCTGCGACCCGGGAGACGGCCGAGGGCAGCAGTACACACCCGCGCCCCGTCGCGGCGGCGGCGCTTTCGGCCGATCGGACGCGCGAGGGGTGGTGAGGTCGGCCCGTTTCGGGTACCAACGATCCAGTAGCACTGGTCGGTAACGAACGGTCCGCATCATCCCTCTTCGCGGCGAGGTGAGCCCTCCATGTCCGCCACCACCACACCCCGCACCACCGTCACCGAGCGCGAGGCCCGCCAGGTGGCGGAGGCCGCCCGGCAGCAGGACTGGCACAAGCCCAGCTTCGCCAAGGAACTCTTCCTCGGCCGCTTCCGGCTCGATCTCATCCACCCCCACCCGCTCCCGGACCCCGAGTCCGAGCGCCGCGGCGAGGAGTTCCTCACCCGGCTGCGCGCCTTCTGCGAGAGCGAGGTCGACTCGGCCCGCATCGAGCGCGAGGCCCGCATCCCCGACGAGGTCGTCGCGGGCCTGAAGGAACTCGGCGCCCTCGGCATGAAGATCGACCCGAAGTACGGCGGCCTCGGCCTCACCCAGCTGTACTACAACAAGGCACTCGCTCTCGCCGGCTCCGCGAGCCCCGCGCTCGGCGCCCTGCTCTCCGCCCATCAGTCGATCGGCGTACCGCAGCCGCTGAAGATGTTCGGCACCCAGGAGCAGAAGGACGCCTTCCTGCCCCGCTGCGCCCGCACCGACATCTCCGCCTTCCTGCTCACCGAGCCCGACGTCGGCTCCGACCCGGCGCGCCTGGCCACCACGGCCGTCCCCGACGGCGACGAATACGTGCTCGACGGGGTGAAGCTGTGGACCACCAACGGGGTGGTCGCCGACCTGCTCGTCGTCATGGCCCGCGTGCCGAAGTCCGAGGGCCACCCGGGCGGCATCACCGCCTTCGTGGTGGAAGCCGCCTCCGAGGGCGTCACCGTCGAGAACCGCAACGCCTTCATGGGCCTGCGCGGCATCGAGAACGGCGTCACCCGCTTCCACCGGGTCCGCGTGCCGGCCGCCAACCGGATCGGGCCCGAGGGCGCGGGCCTGAAGATCGCGCTCACCACCCTCAACACCGGCCGGCTGTCGCTGCCCGCCATGTGCGCCGGTTCCGGCAAGTGGTGCCTGAAGATCGCCCGCCAGTGGGCGGCCGAGCGGGAGCAGTGGGGCAAGCCGGTCGCGCTGCACGAGGCCGTCGGCTCCAAGATCAGCTTCATCGCGGCCACCGTCTTCGCCCTGGAGGCCGTCGTCGACCTGTCCTCCCAGATGGCCGACGAGGACCGCCACGACATCCGTATCGAGGCCGCCCTCGCCAAGCTCTACGGATCCGAGATGTCCTGGCTGATCGCCGACGAACTGGTCCAGATCCGCGGCGGGCGCGGCTACGAGACCGCCGAGTCCCTCAAGGCGCGCGGGGAACGCGGCGTACCGGCCGAGCAGATGCTGCGCGACCTGCGCATCAACCGCATCTTCGAGGGCTCCACGGAGATCATGCACCTCCTCATCGCCCGCGAGGCCGTCGACGCACACCTCTCCGTCGCCGGCGACCTCATCGACCCCGACAAGACCCTGTCCGACAAGGCGAGGGCGGGCGCCAACGCCGGCGTCTTCTACGCCAAGTGGCTGCCGAAACTGGTCGCCGGCCCCGGGCAACTGCCCACCTCGTACGCCGAGTTCAAGCACGGCGTCGACCTGTCCGGGCATCTGCGCTACGTCGAGCGGCATGCCCGCAAGCTGGCCCGCTCCACCTTCTACGCCATGTCCCGCTGGCAGGGCCGGATGGAGACCAAGCAGGGCTTCCTCGGCCGGATCGTGGACATCGGCGCCGAACTGTTCGCGATGAGCGCGGCCTGCGTGCGCGCCGAGCGGATGCGCGGCGAGGGCCGGCACGGGCGCGAGGCCTACCAACTGGCCGACGCCTTCTGCCACCAGGCCCGCGTCCGCGTCGAGGAGCTCTTCGGCCGCCTGTGGTCCAACACGGACGAGCTGGACCGCAAGGTGGTCAGGGGCGTCCTCGGCGGCGCCTACGAGTGGCTGGAGGAGGGAGTCGTCGACCCCTCCGGTGACGGCCCCTGGATCGCCGACGCGACCCCCGGCCCGAGCACCCGCGAGAACGCCCGCCGCCCCTTCGGGTCGTAGGAGCCCGCTTCCGGACCGGACCGGCGGGACCCCCGACGGTCCGGTCCGGGCCGGCCCTGACGCGGACGGGGGACACCCTGTCCGGAGCACCGCGGCCGCACGCGACAATGGGGGGATGACCGACAGTCCCGCCAGTCCCGCACCCCTCGCCGACCCGCACCTCGTGTACGACCCCGTCGCGGGCGACGGCCCGAAGGACGTGGTGATCCTCGGCTCCACCGGGTCCATCGGAACCCAGGCCATCGACCTCGTGCTGCGCAACCCCGGCCGCTTCCGGGTCACCGCCCTGTCCGCGAACGGCGGCCGGCCGGCCCTGCTCGCCGAGCAGGCGCACCGGCTGCGGGTGCCGGTCGTGGCGGTCGCCCGCGAGGACGCCGTACCGGCCCTGCGCGAGGCCCTGACCGAGCGCTACGGCCCCGGGGAACCGCTCCCCGAGATCCTCGCCGGGCCGGAGGCGGCCACCCGGCTCGCCGCCTCCGACTGTCACACCGTGCTCAACGGCATCACCGGGTCGATCGGCCTCGCCCCGACCCTGGCCGCCCTGGAGGCGGGCCGCACCCTCGCCCTGGCCAACAAGGAGTCGCTGATCGTCGGCGGCCCGCTGGTCAAGGCGCTCGCCAAGCCCGGCCAGATCATCCCGGTCGACTCCGAGCACGCCGCGCTGTTCCAGGCCCTCGCCTCGGGCACCCGCGCCGACGTGCGCAAGCTGGTGGTCACCGCCTCCGGCGGCCCCTTCCGCGGCCGGACGAAGGCCGAGCTGGCGCACGTGTCCGTCGAGGACGCCCTCGCCCACCCCACCTGGGCCATGGGTCCGGTCATCACGATCAACTCCGCGACCCTCGTCAACAAGGGCCTGGAAGTCATCGAGGCACACCTGCTCTACGACATTCCCTTCGACCGCATTGAGGTGGTCGTGCATCCCCAGTCGTATGTTCACTCGATGGTCGAGTTCACCGACGGATCCACGATCGCCCAGGCGACGCCCCCCGACATGCGCGGGCCCATCGCCATCGGTCTGGGCTGGCCCGAACGGGTGCCGGACGCGGCTCCCGCCTTCGACTGGAGCAAGGCCTCCACCTGGGAGTTCTTCCCCCTGGACAACGAGGCCTTCCCCTCGGTGAACCTCGCCCGGCACGTGGGGCAGCTCGCGGGCACCGCCCCGGCGGTGTTCAATGCCGCCAACGAGGAGTGCGTCGAGGCCTTCCGCCACGGCGCACTGCCCTTCAACGGCATCATGGAGACCGTCACCCGGGTGGTGGAGGAACACGGCACCCCGGTCACGGGAACTTCACTCACCGTGTCGGACGTCCTCGAAGCGGAGACCTGGGCGCGGGCCCGGGCCCGGGAACTGACAGCCACGACGGCGACCGCGGAGGCGCGTGCATGACGACCTTGATGTTCATCCTCGGCATAGTGGTCTTCGTGGTCGGCCTGCTCGTCTCGATCGCGTGGCACGAGCTGGGGCACCTGTCCACGGCCAAGCTCTTCGGCATCCGCGTCCCGCAGTACATGGTCGGCTTCGGCCCGACCATCTGGTCGCGGCACAAGGGCGAGACCGAGTACGGCATCAAGGCCGTCCCGCTCGGCGGCTACATCCGCATGATCGGGATGTTCCCGCCCGACGAGGCCGGCCGGATCTCCGCCCGCTCCACCTCCCCGTGGCGCGGCATGATCGAGGACGCCCGCTCGGCCGCCTTCGAGGAGCTCAAGCCCGGTGACGAGACGCGCATGTTCTACACGCGCAAGCCGTGGAAGCGGGTCATCGTCATGTTCGCGGGCCCCTTCATGAACCTGGTGCTCGCGATCGGCCTGTTCCTGACCGTGCTGATGGGCTTCGGCATCCAGCAGCAGACGACCACCGTCGCCGCCGTCTCGCCCTGCGTCATCGCGGAGAGCCAGCACCGCGACAGCTGCAGGAAGTCCGACCCCGCCTCCCCGGCCGCGGCCGCCGGCATGCAGAAGCGCGACAGGATCGTCTCCTTCGCCGGCACGCCGACCAAGGACTGGAACACGCTGTCCGACCTCATCCGCGACAGCGCGGGCAAGACCGTCCCGATCGTGGTCGAGCGCGACGGCCGGCAGCTCACCCTGCACGCCACGATCGCCACCAACCAGGTCGCCAAGAAGGACTCCAGCGGCACCTACGTCCAGGGCAAGTACGTCAAGGCCGGCTTCCTGGGCTTCAGCGCCGCCACCGCCGTCCAGCAGCAGAGCTTCGGGGAGTCGGTGACCTGGATGAGCGACCGGGTCGGCGACGCCGTCGACTCCCTGGTCGCCCTGCCCGGCAAGATCCCGGCCCTGTGGAACGCGGCCTTCGGTGACGGGCCGCGCGAGCCGGACTCCCCGATGGGCATCGTCGGCGCGGCCCGCGTCACCGGCGAGATCGCCACCCTGAACATCCCGGCCTCGCAGCAGCTGGCCATGTTCGTCTTCGTCCTGGCCGGCTTCAACCTGTCCCTGTTCCTGTTCAACATGCTCCCGCTGCTGCCCCTCGACGGCGGCCACATCGCGGGCGCCCTGTGGGAGTCGCTGCGCCGGGCCGTGGCCCGCGTCCTGCGCCGCCCGGACCCCGGCCCGTTCGACGTGGCGAAGCTGATGCCGGTGGCGTACGTGGTCGCCGGGATCTTCGTCTGCTTCACCGTGCTGGTGCTCATCGCGGACGTGGTGAACCCGGTGAAAATCTCCTAGCCACCTCGCGTTCACGGCGGCCCGGAGCACCTCGCTCCGGGCCGCCTTCCATCGGGTGTGTTTGCCGGGTGGGATGTGTGGGTGCCGGCGGCCGTGCCGTAATCTCGAAGCCTGGAGCCCGCCGTTCACGGGACCTGGACCTTGATCCACGACTTGGGGTTGCACAGCAGATGACTGCGATTTCTCTCGGCATGCCGTCCGTTCCGACCAAGCTCGCCGAGCGCCGGAAGAGCCGGCA
>NZ_KQ948879.1 GCF_001514215.1 Streptomyces bungoensis | reverse complement strand
TAGGCCCGGCTCGGCTCCGGACCGGGGCCCGGTCTCCCCTCGGGGGAGGCCGGGCCCCGGCGTTTCCCGGCCGCCGGGCGCGAAAAGCGCTCGCCGTGCGCGCGGCCGCACCACAGGCTGATGATCTCCCGGTGCGCCGGCGGCGGTTACTTCGGTGGAGCGCGCTGCGTGCGTGCGGTGAATCCAGAACGCGACACCGCTGCCGACCTGATCTCGGGAGACCGGCGCCCGCCCGGTGCGCGGGCCGCGGATACTTCTGGGTGAATCCCTCGCAGGTTCGAATCCTGCTGCCGGTCCCGTGACGGGAGCGGTATGGCCGAGCGGCCGAAGGCGAAGGCGTCTCGTGGGGCGCTCCGTGGCCGGGCCGATCTCGGGCGGGCACCGGCGTCCGGTCCCGTCTGTCAGTGCCGTTTGGTAAGAATGCAGGCGTGAGCAGCGAGAACGGGCCGGGGGACGGCGGGGCCGAAGGGGCGCCGCCGGAGCAGCTCGCGCTCATCCGGGAGAGCGTGCGCGGGGCCAAGGTGCCCCGGGCCAAGCCGCGGACCTGGCGGGGAGCCGCGCTGGCCAAGGAGCGGCCCGTCGCGCGGGTCCTCGTCGACAAGGGCGTCCTGCATCTCGACCGGTACTTCGACTACGCCGTGCCGCAGGAGCTGGACGCCGACGCGCAGCCGGGGGTCCGGGTCCGGGTGCGGTTCGGAGCCGGCCGGGGCCGGGTGCGGGACGGGCGGCGCGAGGGCGGCGGGCTCGTCGACGGCTTCCTCGTCGAGCGGCGCGCCGAGTCCGACTACTCGGGGCCGCTGGCCGCCCTCGCCCAGGTGGTGTCCCCCGAGCCCGTGCTGGGCGAGGAACTGCTGGGGCTCGCCCGGGCCGTCGCCGACCGGTACGCGGGCAGCCTCGCCGACGTGCTCCAGCTGGCCGTGCCGCCCCGCAGCGCGCGGGCCGAGCAGCGGCCGTCCCCGGCGCCCCTGCCACCGCCCGCCGAGCCCGCAGCCGGGTCCTGGGCGCGCTACGAGCACGGGGGCGCCTTCCTGCACGCGCTGGCCTCCGGCGGCGCCCCACGGGCCGTCTGGAACGCCCTGCCGGGGCCGCTGTGGAGCGAGGAGCTGGCCCGCGCCGTCGCCGCGACGCTGGCCTCCCGGCGCGGCGCGCTCGTCGTCGTCCCGGACGGGCGGGCCGCCGCGCGCGTCGACGCCGCGCTCACCGCGCTGCTGGGCGAGGGCCGGCACGTCCTGCTCACCGCCGACGCCGGACCCGAGAAGCGGTACGCGCAGTGGCTGGCGGTGCGGCGCGGGTCCGTGCGCGCCGTCGTCGGGACGCGCGCGGCCATGTTCGCTCCCGTGCGGGACCTGGGGCTCGTCGCCCTCTGGGACGACGGCGACGACAGCCACAGCGAGCAGCACGCCCCGCAGCCGCACGCGCGCGATGTGCTGCTGCTGCGCGCCGCCCAGGACAAGTGCGCCTTCCTGCTGGGCGGTTGGAGCTGCACCGTGGAGGGCGCGCAGCTGGTGGAGACCGGCTGGGCGCGTCCCCTGGTCGCCGGACGGGAGCAGGTGCGCCTGGCCGCGCCCCTGGTGCGCACGGTCGGGGACGCGGACCTCGCGCGCGACGAGGCCGCACGCGCCGCCCGGCTGCCCAGCCTCGCCTGGCAGGTGGCCCGGGAGGGGCTGCGGCACGGGCCGGTGCTGGTCCAGGTGCCCCGGCGCGGCTACGTGCCGCGGCTGGCCTGCGTCCAGTGCCGGGCGCCCGCCCGCTGCCGGCACTGCGCCGGGCCCCTGGAGGCGCAGGGCGCGGACGCCGAGGCGCTGCGGTGCGGCTGGTGCGGGCGCGGGGAGGGTGCCTGGCACTGCCCGGAGTGCGGCGGGTTCCGGCTGCGCGCCCAGGTCGTGGGAGCCCGGCGGACCGCCGAGGAACTGGGGCGTGCCTTCCCCGCCGTACCGGTGCGCACCTCGGGCCGCGAGCACGTACTGGACACGGTGCCGGGGACGCCCGCGCTGGTGGTGAGCACCCCGGGCGCCGAACCGGTCGCCGAGGGCGGCTACGCGGCCGCCCTGCTGCTGGACGGCTGGGCCATGCTCGGGCGGCCCGACCTGCGGGCCGGGGAGGACGCGCTGCGCCGGTGGATCGCGGCCGCGGCGCTGGTGCGGCCGCAGGGCGAGCAGGGGACCGTGGTCGTCGTGGCCGAGCCGACGCTGCGACCCGTCCAGGCGCTGGTGCGGTGGGATCCGGTGGGGCACGCGGTGCGGGAACTGGCGGAGCGGGCCGAGCTGGGGTTTCCGCCCGTGTCCCGGATGGCGGCCGTGTCCGGGACGGCCGAGGCCGTCGCCGAGTTCCTGGGGGCCGCCGAACTGCCGCCCGACGCCGAGGTGCTGGGCCCGGTTCCGGTGCCGCCCACGCTGCCCGGGCGACCGCGCAGGCCCGGGGCGCCGCCGCCCGGGGAGCACTGGGAGCGGGCGCTGGTGCGGGTGCCGCCGGGGACCGGGGCCGCGCTGGCCGCCGCCCTCAAGACCGCCCAGGCGGCGCGGATGGCGCGGGGGACCGGGGAACCGGTGCGGGTCCGGATCGATCCGCCGGACATCGGCTGACCGCCGCGGACCGGCCCTGACCGCCGGATGGCCGGCCGATCGCACGGCCCGCCCGTGCCGGGTGTACGGCTGCCCTCCCGGAGACAGCCGGGAGGGCGGGGCGACGGCGGGCCGAGCGCGGGTCGGCCGCCCCGCGGGTCAGCCGTTGCGCGGGGCGGGGAAGGTCGTCGGGCGGGTGTCGTCGCGCAGCGTCGGGCTGCCCGCGGTCGGCTGCGTCGGCATGGAACGGGCGCCGGGGACGGCCGGAACCGCGGGCAGCCCGGCGTTCATGTTCAGCGTGCGGGCGCCGGAGGACTCCGTCGCCCGGTCGGCCTCGGCGGCCGCCTGGGCCACGGCGCGCCGGGCGCCGTAACGGCGGTGCACCGCCTGCTTGGTGACCCCGAGCGCCGAACCCACCGCGTCCCAGGAGAAGCCGAGCGAGCGGTCGAAGTCCACGGCGGCCGTGACCAGCGTCTCGACGCTGTCCCGGAGTTCCTGGGCGAGGCGGACCGTCGGGGCGGGGGCCCGCCCGTAGACGACGAAGCCCGTGGACGGGCCGGAACGGCGCGGGCGGTAGACGTTGCCCAGCTGGGCGGTGAGCGTGCGCAGCGCGTCCACCTGCCGGCGGACCCGCTCGATGTCCCGCACCAGCAAGTGCAGGCTGGCCCGGGCCTGGGCGTCGTGGGTTGCGTGGTCGGCCATGAACAAGCCTCTCGAACCGGCGTTGAAAGGAAGCGGGCCGCGAAAGGGGCCCGATGGGGTCAACTCATCCTTGACAACGCCTGTGCGCTCCGCGGGTCACGGTGCGGGGGCGTGCGGGCATATGCGTACGCCGCCCGCGGCCGCGCACACCTGGGTCCCGCTCGGGGTCATAGACTGGTGCGCTGCCCGTCCGACCCCCGCCCGAGAGGCCCGATCCCGCCCATGAAGCTCGTCTTCGCCGGTACCCCCGAGGTCGCCGTTCCCGCTCTGGACGCCCTTCTCGCCTCCGGGCGGCACGAGGTGGCCGCCGTCGTCACGCGGCCCGACGCGCCCGCCGGGCGGGGGCGCAGGCTGGTCGCGTCGCCCGTGGCCGAGCGGGCGGAGGAGGCCGGGATCGAGGCGCTCAAGCCGGTCAGGCCGCGCGACCCGGAGTTCCTGCGGCGCCTCGCGGAGATCGCCCCGGACTGCTGCCCGGTCGTCGCCTACGGCGCCCTGCTGCCGCGGGCCGCCCTCGACATCCCCCGGCACGGCTGGGTCAACCTGCACTTCTCGCTGCTGCCCGCCTGGCGCGGCGCCGCGCCCGTGCAGCACTCCCTCATGGCCGGCGACGAGATCACCGGGGCGTCGACCTTCCTCATCGAGGAGGGCCTCGACTCCGGGCCCGTCTACGGCACCGTGACCGAGGAGATCCGCCCCACCGACACCAGCGGCGACCTGCTCACCCGGCTCGCCTTCGCCGGGGCCGGGCTGCTTGCCGCGACCATGGACGGCATCGAGGACGGCACCCTGAAGGCCGTGCCGCAGCCCGCCGAGGGCGTCACCCTCGCGCCGAAGATCACCGTCGAGGACGCCCGGATCGACTGGGCGGCGCCCGCGCTGCGGGTCGACCGGGTGGTGCGCGGGTGCACCCCGGCGCCCGGCGCCTGGACCGTGTTCCGCGGCGAGCGGCTGAAGCTGATCCAGGTGACGCCCGTGCCCGGGCGCACCGACCTCGCCCCGGGGCACCTCGCCGTCGCCAAGAACAGCGTGCACGTCGGCACCGGGTCGTACGCCGTCGAGCTGGTGTGGGTGCAGGCGCAGGGCAAGAAACCGATGCGGGCGGCGGACTGGGCGCGCGGCGTGCGCATCGCCGAGGGCGAGACGCTGGGCGGCTGACGCCCCGGACGGCGGCCCGGGCGCGGTGCCGACGTACGCTGGAACCGCACCCCATCCTTATCTTCCGGAGCACCTTTTTCGTGAGCGAGCAGTCCCGGCGGCCGCGCCGGCCCGCCAAGCCCTACCGCCGTCCCCAGAAGGACCCCGTCCGCATCCTCGCCTTCGAGGCGCTGCGCGCGGTGGACGAGCGGGACGCGTACGCCAACCTCGTGCTGCCGCCGCTGCTGCGCAAGGCGCGCGAGAAGGACGGCTTCGAGGCGCGGGACGCCGCCCTGGCCACCGAGCTGGTGTACGGCACGCTGCGCCGGCAGGGGACCTACGACGCCGTCATCGCGGCCTGCGTCGACCGTCCGCTGCGGGAGGTCGACCCGCCGGTGCTGGACGTACTGAGCCTCGGCGCGCACCAGTTGCTCGGCACGCGGATCCCGACGCACGCCGCCGTGTCCGCCTCCGTCGAGCTGGCGCGGGTCGTCCTCGGCGACGGGCGGGCCAAGTTCGTCAACGCCGTGCTGCGCAAGGTGGCCCAGGACGATCTCGACGGGTGGCTCGCGAAGGTCGCGCCGCCCTACGACGAGGACCCCGAGGAGCACCTCGCCGTCGTGCACTCCCACCCCCGCTGGGTCGTCTCCGCGCTGTGGGACTCCCTCGGCGGCGGCCGGGCCGGCATCGAGGAGCTGCTCGAGGCCGACAACGAGCGGCCCGAGGTGACCCTCGTGGCGCGGCCGGGCCGGGCCACCGCCGAGGAACTGCTGCGCGAGGAGGCCGCCGTGCCGGGGCGCTGGTCGCCGTACGCGGTGCGGCTGGCCGAGGGCGGGGAGCCGGGTGCCGTGACCGCCGTCCGCGAGGGGCGCGCCGGCGTGCAGGACGAGGGCAGCCAGCTGGTCGCCCTCGCGCTGGCGAACGCCCCCCTCGACGGGCCCGACGGCACCTGGCTCGACGGGTGCGCCGGCCCCGGCGGCAAGGCGGCCCTGCTGGCCGCCCTCGCGGCCGAGCGCGGTGCCGCGCTGCTCGCCGCCGAGAAGCAGCCGCACCGGGCGGGGCTGGTGGCGAAGGCCCTGCACGGCAACCCCGGGCCCTACCAGGTCATCACCGCCGACGGCACCCGGCCGCCGTGGCGGCCCGGCAGCTTCGACCGGGTGCTGATGGACGTGCCCTGCACCGGGCTCGGCGCCCTGCGCCGCCGCCCCGAGGCCCGCTGGCGGCGCCGCCCCGAGGACCTGGAGAACTTCGGGCCGCTGCAGCGCGGCCTGCTGCGCACCGCGCTGGACTCCGTGCGGGTCGGCGGAATCGTCGCGTACGCCACCTGCTCGCCGCACCTCGCCGAGACCCGGGCGGTCGTCGCCGACGTGCTCAAGCAGTACCCGGAGACCGAACTGATCGACGCCCGCCCGCTGCTGCCCGGTGTGCCCGCGCTCGGCGAGGGGCCGGACGTGCAGCTGTGGCCGCACCTGCACGGCACCGACGCGATGTACCTGGCGCTGGTCCGGCGGACCGGCTGACGGCAGGCGGTAAGGGGCGGCGGGCCGGGACGGTGCCGACCGGGGCTGTCCACAGGCGTGCGTAAATCGTCGTACAAGTGCGATGAACTGTCTCGCCTGTGGACCGGCGCGAACATCCGTGCCCCGGACATGGCAGGCTTGGGTCATGGCCGTGCAGATCAACCCCAGCATCCTGTCCGCCGACTTCGCCCGCCTCGCGGACGAGGCGCGGGCGGTCGAGGGAGCCGACTGGCTCCATGTCGACGTCATGGACAACCATTTCGTCCCCAACCTCACGCTCGGCGTGCCGGTCGTGGAGTCCCTGGCGCAGGCGACCGGCACCCCGCTGGACTGCCATCTGATGATCGAGAACCCCGACCGCTGGGCTCCGCAGTACGTGGAGGCCGGGGCCTCGTCCGTCACCTTCCACGTGGAGGCGGCCGCCGCGCCCGTGCGGCTCGCCCGGGAGATCCGCGCCAAGGGCGCCCGCGCCTCCATGGCCCTCAAGCCGGCGACGGCGATCGAGCCGTACGAGGACCTGCTGCCCGAACTCGACATGCTGCTGGTCATGACGGTCGAACCGGGCTTCGGCGGCCAGGCCTTCCTCGACATCATGCTCCCGAAGATCCGCCGCGCCCGGCAGCTGATCGACAAGCACGGTCTGCAGCTGTGGCTGCAGGTCGACGGCGGCGTCTCGGCCACGACGATCGAGCGGTGCGCGGAGGCGGGGGCGGACGTCTTCGTGGCCGGCTCGGCCGTGTACGGGGCGCAGGACCCGGCCGACGCGATCCGTGCCCTGCGCGGCCAGGCGGAGACGGCCACCGCCCGGGCGGCCTGGGCATGCGACCACTGAACCACGGCTACGTGAACGCTTGAATGAACGGCGCCCATCGGGGCGGATCAGCAACGCCGAATCTGCAAGGATGAACGGCGAATCCAGAGTGTGAACAGCAGTGAGGAGATCGCCGTGTCGGGTATGTCGGCGGGCCGGTCAGCAGTGCGGATGGGACCCGCTGAGCTGGTGCAGGCGGCGGCCATGGCCCGCCGCTTCTACCTCGAGGGCAAGTCCAAGATCCAGATCGCGGAGGAGTTCGGCGTCAGCCGCTTCAAGGTGGCCCGGGTCCTGGAGACCGCCCTCGAACGGGATCTCGTACGCATCGAGATCCGCGTCCCGGCCGAGCTGGACGCCGAGCGCTCGGACGCGCTCCGCGCCCGCTACGGCCTCAGGCACGCCGTCGTGGTGGAGTCCCCGGCCGAGGCCGAGGAGACCCCCGACCCCGAGAACCTGGGCGAGGTCGCGGCCGACCTGCTCGGCGAGCTCGTCGACGAGGGGGCCGTGCTCGGCCTGGCCTGGGGCCGGTCCACCATCCACATGGCGGCGGCGCTCGACCGGCTGCCGCCCTGCACGGTGGTGCAGCTCACGGGCGTGTACGACGCCGGGACCTCCGAGCGCGGCTCGGTCGAGGCCGTGCGCCGGGCCGCCCAGGTGTCGGGCGGCGACGCCCACCCCATCTACGCGCCCATGCTGCTCCCGGACGCGGCCACCGCCGCCGCGCTGCGTCACCAGACGGGGATCGCCCGGGCCTTCGAGTACTTCGACAAGGTCACGGTCGCCTGTGTGTCCATCGGCTCCTGGGAGCCGGGCATCTCGACCGTGCACGACATGCTCAGCGACGAGGAGCGCGCGCACTACGCCTCCCTGGGTGTCGCCGCCGAGATGGCGGCCCACCTGTTCGACGCCGAGGGGCGCCGGATCGGGCGGGACCTGGGGGAGCGGTGCATCACGGTCAAGGCCGACCAGCTGCGCCGTATCCCGGAGGTCGTGGCGATCGCCGGCGGCCAGCGCAAGGCGGCCGCGATCGACGCGGTGCTGCGCTCCGGGCTGGTCACCAGCCTGGTCACCGACACCTCCGCCGCCGACTACCTGATGACGGCGGGCCCGACGCCGAAGCCCGCGCTCGGCCGGAACGACCCGGACGGGCACTGACGAGGGCGGCCCGTCCCGGCTCGGCCGGGCCGGGCCGCCCTCGCCGGCTCGCTCTCCCCTTTGGAGGAACCTCCCAGTGCCCTCCGGCGGGCCTGGAGGTTCTGTGGGGGCGTTCCGGGCGGGCCGCCATGGGACAATGAAGTACGTGCTCTTTTCCCCTCGGCGCACCCGTCGGGGGGTCACCTCTGATCGACTGGGATGTGCAGCACGTGCGTTTCCTCAATGACATCCAGCCCGCGTACGACCTGACGTACGACGACGTGTTCATGGTGCCGAGCCGCTCCGCGGTGGGCTCGCGTCAGGGCGTGGACCTCGACTCGCCGGACGGCACGGGCACCACCATCCCGCTGGTCGTCGCCAACATGACCGCCGTGGCCGGCCGCCGCATGGCGGAGACCGTGGCCCGGCGCGGCGGCCTGGTGGTCATCCCGCAGGACATCCCGATCGACGTGGTCACGGACGTCGTCTCCTGGGTGAAGAGCCGCCACCTGGTGCTGGACACCCCGATCGTGCTGGCCCCGCACCAGACCGTCGCCGACGCGCTCGCCCTGCTGCCCAAGCGCGCGCACAACGCCGGTGTGGTCGTCGACGAGGAGCAGCGGCCGGTCGGCGTCGTCACCGACGCGGACCTCAGCGGCGTCGACCGCTTCACCCAGCTCGAAGTGGTCATGTCCAAGGACCTGCTGCTGCTGGACGCCGGCATCGACCCGCGCGAGGCCTTCAACACCCTCGACACGCACAACCGCCGCTACGCCCCGGCCGTGGACGAGGACGGCCGGCTCGCCGGCATCCTGACCCGCAAGGGCGCCCTGCGGGCCACGCTGTACACCCCGGCCGTGGACAGGAACGGCAGGCTGCGCGTCGCCGCCGCCGTCGGCATCAACGGCGACGTGGCCGGCAAGGCCAAGCAGCTGCTCGACGCGGGCGTGGACACGCTCGTCATCGACACCGCGCACGGCCACCAGGAGTCGATGATCAGCGCCATCCGGCTGGTGCGCGCGCTCGACCCGCAGGTGCCGATCGCCGCGGGCAACATCGTCTCCGCCGAGGGCGTCAAGGACCTGATCGACGCCGGCGCGGACATCATCAAGGTCGGCGTGGGCCCCGGCGCGATGTGCACCACCCGCATGATGACCGGCGTGGGCCGGCCGCAGTTCTCCGCCGTCCTGGAGTGCGCCGCCGAGGCCCGCAAGTACGGCAAGCACGTCTGGGCCGACGGCGGTGTCCGCCACCCGCGCGACGTGGCGATGGCCCTCGCGGCCGGCGCCTCCAACGTGATGATCGGTTCCTGGTTCTCGGGCACCTACGAGTCGCCGGGCGACCTCCAGCAGGACGCGAACGGCCGCCTGTACAAGGAGTCGTTCGGCATGGCCTCCGCGCGTGCCGTGCGCAACCGCACCTCGGAGGAGTCCGCCTACGACCGTGCCCGCAAGGCGCTGTTCGAGGAGGGCATCTCCACCTCCCGGATGTTCCTCGACCCGGCCCGCCCGGGTGTCGAGGACCTGATCGACTCGATCATCGCGGGCGTCCGCTCCTCCTGCACCTACGCCGGTGCCGCTTCCCTGGAGGAGTTCGCCGAGAAGGCCATCGTCGGCATCCAGAGCGCGGCCGGCTACGCCGAGGGCAAGCCGCTGCACGCCAGCTGGAACTGACCCCCGCGCTCCCTCCCGCAGGGCCCCGCACGGCCCCTGCCCGTCCCGTCTCCCGGGACGGGCGGGGGCCGTCGGCATGGCCGCCCCCAGCCGCGTGCGGGGGGCGGGGAGCCAGGCCGGCGAAGGCGTCGCGCAACGGTCGACAGCCCGGGCGCAACGAATGGGCATCCCTCCCCGATGAACGCAATGATCATGCGGGCATGCGCAAGCTTGCTGCATTACGCCCGTGAAGCCGGGCCCCGTAGGGTGCTGCGCTGTACGCAACGCGGCGGGGACTTCCGCTCGGTGGTCCCTGCCCCGGCAGGCGGCCGCCGGTCTCCGCGCGCACCGACCGGCGGCGACAAGGAGCCAGCGCGTGCTCGACCAAGGCGCACCCCCGCAGAACCCCAGAACGGCCGTCCCCGCGTCCCCGGGCGTCGCCGCGCGCCTCATGCGCCGCAAACCCGTGGAACGCCTGGTCGCGGAGGGCGGCCAGGGTGAGGGCGGGGCGCTGCGGCGCTCGCTCGGGCTGTGGCAGCTGACCATGATCAGCATCGGTGCGACCCTCGGGACCGGCATCTTCGTCGTGCTCGGCGAGGCCGTCCCCAAGGCCGGTCCGGCCGTCACCCTCTCCTTCGTGATCGCGGGCCTCACCGCGCTGTTCTCGGCCCTCTCCTACGCCGAGCTGGCGGGCACCATCCCGGTCTCCGGGTCCTCGTACTCGTACGCATACGCAACCATGGGCGAACTGATCGCCTGGGTCTGCGGCTGGTGCCTGCTCCTGGAGTACGGCGTCTCGGTCGCCGCCGTGGCCGTCGGCTGGGGCGAGTACCTCAACGAGCTGCTGTCCGGCACGATCGGCGTCACCATTCCGGACGCCCTCGCCAACCCGCCGGGCGTCGACGGCGGTGTCTTCAACCTGCCGGCCCTGATCGTCGTGGTCCTCGCGATGGTGTTCCTCCTCGGCGGCGCCAAGGAGTCGGCGCGGGCGAACACCGTCATGGTGTGCGTGAAGATCGCCGCGCTGGTGCTGTTCTGCGCCATCGGCTTCATGGGCTTCAGGTCCGGCAACTACGCGCACTTCATGCCGCTGGGCATGGCGGGCGTCAGCGCGGCCGGCGCCACGCTGTTCTTCTCCTACATCGGCTTCGACGCCGCCTCCACCGCCGGCGAGGAGGCGAAGGACGCCCAGCGCGACCTGCCCCGCGCCATCATGCTGTCCCTGGTCATCGTGACCGCCCTGTACGTGCTGGTCGCCGCCGTCGCCGTCGGCGCCAAGCCGTGGCGGACGTTCGACGACTCCGAGGCCGCCCTCGCCCAGATCATGACGGACGTCACCGGCCAGAGCTTCTGGGGCACCCTGCTGGCCTTCTGCGCGGTCATCGCCATCGCGAGCGTCGTCCTCACCGTGCTCTACGGCCAGACGCGCATCCTCTTCGCCATGTCCCGCGACGGCCTGGTGCCCAAGGTGTTCGCCAGGGTCCACCCGAAGACCGGCGCGCCGCGCGCCAACACGGTGATCGTCTCCCTGTTCTGCGGCGTCCTCGCGGCCGCCGTCCCGCTGGGCCGGCTGGCCGACGCCACGAGCATCGGCACCCTGTTCGCCTTCGCGCTGGTCAACGTGGCCGTGGTGGTGCTGCGCCGGACCCGCCCGGAGATGAACCGCACCTTCCGCGTGCCGCTCTCGCCGGTGCTGCCCGCGCTCGGCTTCGCCTTCTGCGTGTGGATGATGGGCAGCCTGTCCACCGTCACCTGGGTCGTGTTCGGTGTCTGGATGGCCGTCGGGCTCGTGTTCTACTTCCTGTACGGCTACCGCCGTTCCCGCCTCGCGACCGGTGACGACGTCACGGTGGCGGTGCGGAAGTGACCGACCCGGAGAAATGAACCACCCGCCGTGCTGAACGACCTCGACGAACGTATCGTGCACGCCCTCGCCGAGGACGCCCGCCGGTCCTACGCGGACATCGGGCAGATGGTGGGGCTGTCCGCGCCCGCCGTGAAGCGGCGCGTGGACCGGCTGCGGGCCACCGGGGCCATCACCGGGTTCACCGTCCGGGTGGACCCGGCGGCACTCGGCTGGGAGACCGAGGGCTACATCGAGATCTACTGCCGGCGCAACACCTCGCCCGAGACCATCCAGCGGGGCCTGGAGCGCTACCAGGAGGTCGTGGCCGCGTCCACCGTCACCGGCGACGCGGACGCGATCGCCCAGGTCTTCGCCTCCGACATGCGTCACTTCGAACGGGTGCTGGAGCGCATCGCGGGGGAGCCCTTCGTGGAGCGGACCAAGTCCGTGCTGGTGCTCTCCCCCCTCCTGCGCCGCTTCTCCTCCGGGGCGCCGGGCTAGACCCACCTCCCCGGCGCACCTCGTCCGCCGCACCCCGCGCCCCGTGGCCCCACCGCCGCGGGGCGCCGGTGTTTCCCCGCCCGGCACGCCCGACGGGCACCCTCCCCCGGCCGGGCCGCGGCCCGGTCCCGGGACGCGCAACGAATCGCCGTCCGGGGCCCTCGGCACGCAACGAACCGCGCACCGGCGCGCAACGGCTCCTTCTTGTCCGGCCGAGCGCGCCGACCGTACCTTCTAACTGACCCCAGACCACCCTTTTCCGGTGAGGACACGCATGCGCACCGCCCTGCTCCAGAGCTCCGGCCGCCCCGGCTCCACCGTCGAGAACCTCAAGGTCCTCGACGAGGCCGCGGGCCGCGCCGCCGCCGCGGGTGCCGCGCTGCTCGTCGCGCCGGAGATGTTCCTCACCGGCTACGCGATCGGCGACGGCGTGGGCCGCCTCGCCGAGCCCGCCGACGGCGACGCGGCGGACGCGATCGCCTGGCTGGCCTCCCGGCACGGCCTGGCCATCGCCTACGGCTACCCCGAGCGGGACGGCGACACGGTCTACAACTCCGCCCAGCTGATCTCCGCAGACGGCACCCGGCTCGCGAACTACCGCAAGACCCACCTCTTCGGCGGCTTCGAGCGCGACCACTTCACGCCCGGCGACCAGCCCGTCGTCCAGGCCGAGCTGAACGGCCTGACCGTCGGCCTGATGATCTGCTACGACGTCGAGTTCCCGGAGAACGTCCGCGCCCACGCCCTGGCCGGCACCGATCTCCTCGTCGTGCCGACGGCGCAGATGCACCCCTTCCAGTTCGTCGCCGAGTCCCTCGTGCCGGTGCGGGCCTGGGAGAACCAGATGTACGTCGCGTACGTCAACCGGGCCGGTGCGGAGGGCGACTTCGAGTTCGTCGGGCTGTCCGTCCTGGCCGGTCCCGACGGCGTCGCCCGCGCCCGCGCCGGACGCGGCGAGGAACTGGTGTTCGCCGACGCCGACCCCGCCTTCCTGGCGGCCTCCCGCGAGGCGAACCCGTACCTGAAGGACCGCCGCCCCGGCCTGTACGGGTCCCTGGCCTGAATCCCCCGAGCCCCCTGAGCCCCTCCCCGAACCACCCCGCGCAAGGAGTCCGTACCCCATGACCTCCACGGTGCCCAACGCCGTCGAGCACGCCGACGAGCAGCAGCCGCCGATCACCATGTTCGGCCCGGACTTCCCCTACGCCTACGACGACTTCCTCGCCCACCCGGCCGGCCTCGGCCAGGTCCCCGCGACCGAGCACGGCACCGAGGTCGCCGTCATCGGCGGCGGCCTGTCCGGCGTCGTCGCCGCGTACGAGCTGATGAAGATGGGCCTCAAGCCCGTCGTCTACGAGGCCGACCAGCTCGGCGGCCGGCTGCGCACCGTCGGCTTCGAGGGCTGCGACGAGTCGCTGACGGCCGAGATGGGCGCCATGCGCTTCCCGCCGTCCTCCACCGCCCTGCAGCACTACATCGACCTGGTCGGCCTGGAGACCAGGCCGTTCCCGAACCCGCTGGCCGAGGCGACCCCGTCCACCGTGGTCGACCTCAAGGGCGAGTCGCACTACGCCGAGACCATCGACGACCTGCCCCAGGTCTACCGGGACGTCGCCGCGGCCTGGAACAAGTGCCTGGAGGAGGGCGCCGACTTCTCCGACATGAACCGCGCCATGCGCGAGCGGGACGTGCCGCGCATCCGCGAGATCTGGGCGAAGCTGGTCGAGAAGCTCGACAACCAGACCTTCTACGGCTTCCTCTGCGACTCCGAGGCCTTCAAGTCCTTCCGGCACCGCGAGATCTTCGGCCAGGTCGGCTTCGGCACCGGCGGCTGGGACACCGACTTCCCGAACTCCATCCTGGAGATCCTCCGCGTCGTCTACACCGAGGCCGACGACCACCACCGCGGCATCGTCGGCGGCTCCCAGCAGCTGCCGCTCCGGCTCTGGGAGCGCGAGCCGGAGAAGATCGTCCACTGGCCCTACGGCACCTCGCTGAAGTCCCTGCACGTCGACGGCGAACCGCGCCCGGCCGTGACCCGGCTGCACCGCACCGCCGGCAACCGGATCACCGTCACGGACGCGGGCGGCGACATCCGCACGTACCGGGCGGCGATCTTCACCGCCCAGTCCTGGATGCTGCTGTCCAAGATCGCCTGCGACGACTCGCTCTTCCCGATCGACCACTGGACGGCGATCGAGCGCACCCACTACATGGAGTCCAGCAAGCTCTTCGTGCCCGTCGACCGGCCGTTCTGGCTGGACAAGGACGAGGAGACCGGCCGGGACGTCATGTCGATGACGCTCACCGACCGCATGACCCGCGGCACCTACCTGCTGGACGACGGCCCGGACAAGCCCGCCGTCATCTGCCTGTCCTACACCTGGTGCGACGACAGCCTGAAGTGGCTGCCGCTGTCCGCGAACGAGCGGATGGAGGTCATGCTGAAGTCGCTCGGCGAGATCTACCCGAAGGTCGACATCAGGAAGCACGTCATCGGCAACCCGGTGACGGTCTCCTGGGAGAACGAGCCCTACTTCATGGGCGCGTTCAAGGCCAACCTGCCCGGCCACTACCGCTACCAGCGGCGCCTGTTCACGCACTTCATGCAGGACCGGCTGCCCGAGGACAAGCGGGGCATCTTCCTGGCCGGCGACGACATCTCCTGGACGGCCGGCTGGGCCGAGGGCGCCGTGCAGACCGCGCTCAACGCGGTCTGGGGCGTGATGCACCACTTCGGCGGCGCGACCGACGCGACCAACCCCGGCCCCGGTGACGTCTACGAGGACATCGCCCCGGTGGAACTCCCCGAGGACTGAGCGGCAGCCGCCCGGAGGCGGCTCAGTCGGGGAGCGGGGTGAGCAGCATGCGCCCCGCGAAACCGACGGCCGCGTCCAGGCGCTCGGTGAACTCCTCGGCGACGTCCGCGCAGTGGCGCAGCGCCCAGAGCGCCCGGGCCGCGGCCCAGCTGGCCTCCCGGGCGCGCTCCAGGCTCCAGGAGCCCAGCAGATGGGTGAGCGGATCGGCGACCTGGAGCAGGTCGGGGCCCGGCATCAGATCCTCGCGGACCCGCTCCTCCAGCGCGACGAGGAGCTCGCCCACCCGCTCGAACTCGCCCTCCAGGGCGGCCGGTTCGCACCCGAGGGTGCGGCAGGCGTCCACCACGGCGAGCGCCAGGTCGTGCCCGATGTGCGCGTTGACGCCCGCGAGCGCGAACTGCAGGGGCCGTACGCCGGGATGGCGCCGGAACTGGAACAGCGGCCGCCAGCAGGCCGGCGGCCGGTGCCCGCCGGCCACCGCGTCGACCGCCGCCAGGTACCGCTCGGCGAACCGCACGTCCAGCGCGCTCGCCGCCCGCGGGTCGGTGAACTCCCCGGCCGCCAGGCCCCGGACGACCTCCTCGGTGACGGCGAGGTAGACGCGGTTGAACACGGCGACCCCGTCCCGCTCGGGCAACTCCGCGTCGAGGGCCCGCATCCGCGTGAGCACGGTGCCGACGGGGGCGGTGAAGTGTTCCAGCTGCGCCATGGGGGAAGGGTCCCAGTCCCGGACCGCCCCGCACGGCGACCGGCCCGGCGCTTCCCCGGAACGGGGGAACGCGGGGGCGGGCCGGCGGTCCGCCCCGTGCCTACGGCTCGGCGCGCTCGGCGCTCTCGTCGTACGCGGACGTGCCCTCGTCCAGCAGCGGCTCCTGCTGCTTCAGGTGCGCGGGCGCGAAGGCCCGCAGCGCGTGGTAGCCGGTGATGACGACCAGGGTGCCGAGCGCGATGCCGCTGAGCGAGAAGTGGTCGGTGAACTTCAGGGTGACGTTGCCGACGCCGATGATGATGCCCGCGGCGGCCGGCACCAGGTTCAGCGGGTTGCGCAGGTCCACTCCGGCGTGCAGCCAGATCTGCGCGCCGAGCAGGCCGATCATGCCGTACAGGATGACCGTGATGCCGCCGAGGACGCCGCCCGGGATCGCCGCCACGACCGCGCCGAACTTGGGGCAGACGCCGAAGAGCAGCGCGAAGCCGGCGGCGGCCCAGTAGGCGGCGGTGGAGTAGACGCGGGTCGCGGCCATCACGCCGATGTTCTCGGAGTAGGTGGTGTTGGGCGGGCCGCCCACGGCGGTCGACAGCACGGAGGCCACGCCGTCGGCCGAGATCGCCGTGCCGAGCTTGTCGTCCAGTGACTGGCCGGTCATCTCGCCGACCGCCTTGACGTGGCCCGCGTTCTCCGCGATCAGCGCGATGACGACCGGCAGCGCGACCAGGACCGCCGACCACTGGAACGACGGCCCGTGGAAGGAGGGCAGGCCGATCCAGTCGGCCTTGGAGACGCCGGACAGGTCCAGCCGCCAGTGGTCGGTGAGCTTGCCGCTCGCGTCCACCGAGTGGATCCTGCCGAAGATCCGGTCGAAGGCCCAGGAGATGCCGTAGCCGAAGACCAGGCCGAGGAAGATGGCGATGCGCGACCAGAAGCCGCGCAGGCCGACCACGGCCAGGCCGGTGAAGAACATCACCAGCAGCGCCGTCCACTGGTCCTGCGGCCAGTACGTCGACGCCGTCACCGGGGCCAGGTTGAAGCCGATGAGCATCACGACCGCGCCGGTGACGACCGGCGGCATCGCGGCGTGGATGATCCGCGCCCCGAAGCGCTGCACCGCGAGCCCCACCAGGAACAGCACGGCACCGACCACGAGGACCGCGCCGGTCACCGTCGCGCTCGTACCGCCCTGGGCGCGGATGACGGCGGCCACGCCGACGAACGACAGGGAGCAGCCCAGGTAGCTCGGCACCCGGCCGCGGGTGGCGAGCAGGAAGATCACGGTCGCCACGCCCGACATCATGATGGCGAGGTTCGGATCGAGGCCCATCAGCACAGGGGCGACGAACGACGCCCCGAACATCGCCACGACGTGCTGGGCGCCCAGGCCCACCGTGCGCGGCCAGGAGAGCCGTTCGTCGGGGCGTACCACCGCTCCGGGCGCGGGCGTACGCCCGTCACCGTGCAGCTTCCAGCGCACGCCGAGGTCCATGGTGGGGTTTCGCTTTCTTACGTACGTGAAGACGGTCCACCCCATTGTCAGGGGTGCGGTGCCGGGCTGCCGGGGCGGGAGGGGCCGGTCTGACCAGCGGCCTTCCCGGCGGGGGTCTCCTGAGCGGTCGCTTAGACTCGGATGTGCCCGGGGGTGAGCACGCCCCGCCAGCAACGTTCAGGAGCCCCTCTCGTGACCGCCGAAGCCCCGACCGCCCCCACCGTCTCCTACGGCCGGCTGATCCCCGTCACCGTCCACTTCGACGACCTGGACGCGCTCGGGCTCCTGCACAACGCCCGCTACCCGCTGATGGTCGAGCGCGCCTGGACCGAGCTGTGGAGCGGGCACGGCGTCCGCTTCGACGGCGACTGGCAGGCCGCCGGCGACGCCTGCAACGCGGTCCGCGAGCTGCGCATCGGCTACGAGGCCCCGGTGACCCGCCCGGGCACCTACGCCGTCCACCTCTGGCTGGAACGGCTCGGCAACACCGGGCTCACCTACGGCTTCCGCTTCTGCTCGGCCGACGGGACGCAGACGTACGCGCGGGGCTCCCGGGTGCTGGTCCGGCTGGACGCGGCGACGCTGCGGCCCGCCCCCTGGAGCGAGGCCTTCAGGGCCGTGGGCCGGGAACTGCTGCGTCCTGCAGGCTGACCTCGCCGCGGCCCGCCCGCTCGGCGGTGCGCAGCACGCCCGCGAACACGGCCAGCCCGCAGGCCAGCGCCGTGACGACGCAGAACGAGACCATCAGGCTGGTCGCCTGCGCCACTCCGCCGATCAGGCTGGGCGCGACCAGTCCCGAGGTGTACGTGATGGTCGCCACGCCCGCGATGGCCTGGCTGGGGTTGGGCCCCGCGTGCCCGGCCGCCGCGAAGCACAGCGGGACGACCACGGCGATGCCGAGCCCCATCAGCGCGAACCCGGTCATCGCCGTCGCGGCGTTGCCGGCCACGACGACCAGCAGGCCGCCCAGCACGGCCAGCACACCGCCGGCGCGCACGGTGCGGACCGCGCCGAAGCGGTTGACCACCGCGTCCCCGGCTATCCGGGCCACCGCCATGGTCAGCATGAACCCGGTCGTCGACGCGGCCGCCACACCGGCCGAACTGTCGAGCCGATCCCGCAGGAACACCGCCGACCAGTCCAGGCTGGCCCCCTCGGCGAACACCGCGCAGAAGCCGACCGCGCCGATCAGCAGGGCCGAGCGGGGCGGCAGCGCGAAGCGGGGCGGCGGCTCCTCGTCCTCGGTCGGCTGCACGTCGAGGACCCAGCCGCCGGCCAGCACGCCGAGCAGGGTCAGCACGGCCGCCGCGCACGCGAAGTGCACGCGGGCGTCCGAGCCGAGGTGCGCGGCGAGCGTGCCGGCGGCCGAGCCGACGAGCGCGCCCGCGCTCCACATCCCGTGCAGCCCCGACATGATCGACCGGTGGAGCCGCCGCTCGACCTCGACACCCAGCGCGTTCATCGCCACGTCCGCCATGCCCGCGCTCGCGCCGTAGGCGAACATCGCCAGGCACAGCGTGTACAGGTTCGGCGCGAGGGCCGGCAGGATCAGCGAGACCGTCCACAGCGCGATCAGCCCGCGCAGGGCCGTGCGGCTGCCGAAGGTGTGGCTGATCCGGCCCGCGAGCGGCATCGAACAGGACGCGCCGAACGCGCCGAACGCCAGCGCGAACCCCAGTTGGCCGGCGCCGAGCGAGGCGTGGTCCTGGACCCAGGGCACGCGGGTCGCGAAGGATCCGGTCACCGCGCCGTGCACGGCGAACACGGCCGCCACGGCGTACCGGGCGCGCCTGACCTCCTCGCGTGAGAAGTCCGCCTCACTCATGGTCCAGCCCCTCCTGAGGAGTTCCCCGCCGCGCGCTCGCGGCACCGCCGTGAAGTACCGCCGTAAACTATCAGGGACCCTGCCTGATAGATAGTGGATATTCCGGCACCCCGCGTCTGGGAGGATGCCCGTCATGCCCGCATCACCGAGCACCGCCCGGGCCATCAACGACCGGCTGGCCCTGGGGCTGTTGCAGCAGGAGGGCCCGCTGACGGCCGGGCAGCTGAAGCAGCTGACCGGACTGTCCCGGCCGACGGTCGCCGACCTGGTGGAACGGCTCACCGCCTCCGGCCTGGTCACGGTGGTCGGCGAGTCCGGCGAGCAGCGCCGGGGCCCCAACGCGCGGCTCTACGGCATCGTCGCCGACCGTGCCCACCTGGCCGCGCTCGACGTGCGCACCGGGGGCGTCTTCGTGCTGGTGTCCGACCTGGTGGGGCGGGTGCTGGCCGAGGCGTCCGTGCCGATCGGCGGGGACACCGGGACCGGGCCCGCCGTGGACCTGGCGGTGGCGGCGGTGGAGCGGGCGGTGAAGGAGGCCGGCGCGGACCGGCTGCACACCGTCGGCATCGGGGCGCCGGGGCTCATCGATCCCGCCACCGGTGACCTCCGCGACTCCGGCGGCCTGCCCGCCTGGCACCGGCGGCTGGCCGCGACCCTGCAGGAACGCCTGCCCGAGGCCCGGGTCACCGTCGAGAACGAGACGAACCTGGCCGCCCTGGCCGAGCAGCGCGAAGGAGCCGCCCGCGACCGCGACACCTTCGTCCTGCTGTGGCTGGGCCACGGCGTCGGCGCCGCGGTCGTCCTCGACGGCACCCTCCGCCGGGGCGCCTCCGGCGGCACCGGGGAGATCGGCTTCCTCCCCGTCCCCGGCACCGCCTCCCTCCCCTCCTCGACGGACTGCGACGGCGGCTTCCACTCGCTGGCGGCGGCCGCGGCGATCGGTGACCTGGCGAGGGGGCTGGGTCTGCCGACGGCGGCGGTGACGGACGGGCCGGGGGCCGCCGAGGTGGTCCGCGGGGCGGTGGCGACGGTGACGGCGGCCGGCGGAACCCCTGCGGCCGGCTCCGGAACCGGCGTGCGCGACGCCCACGACCGGCCACTGCCGGACGGGGACCGGGCCGACGCCGCGGCGGAGGCCGCCGGCGCGGACGACGCCCGACAGGCCGATGCCCCGTCGTCGGTGCCGGGGGTGCGCGCGGCCGACGTAGCTGCGGCCGGCCCGGCGCCGCGGTCCGCCGTGCGCGGGCGCGCCGGTGCCGCTGCCGCAGCGGCAGGAGCCGCCGGTGCGGTAGGCGCCGAGCTTCTGGTGCCGGAGGTGCACGCGGCGGACGTACGTACGGGGGACCCGGCTCCGGAGTCCGCCACGTGCGGGCCGATCGGTGCGGCGTCCGCCGGGCCCGGAGGGGTCGAGAGGCTCGCGGAGTACGCCGTACAAGCCGATGCCCCGTCGTCGGTGCCGGGGGTGCGCGCGGCCGCCGTGCCTGCGGCCGGCCCGGCGCCGCGGTCCGCCGTGCGCGGGCACGCTGCTGCCGCGTCCGTGGGGCCCCGCGGCGCCGAGAGGCCCGCGCATGCCGGTGCGGACCGTGCCGCCCGGTTCCTCGAAGTCCTCGCCGACCGGATCGCCGTGGGGGCCGCGTCCGTCGTGGCCGTGCTGGACCCGGGGTGTGTGGTGCTCGGCGGGGAGGTCGGGCAGGCAGGGGGGCCGGTGCTCGCGAGGATGGTGGAGGAGCGGCTGCGGCGGATGTCGCCGCTGGCCACCGAGGTGCGCGCCGGGAGCCTCGGCGGCACGGCGGTCCTGCGCGGAGCCCTGCTCACCGCCCGGGACCGGGCCCAGGACGATCTGTTCGCCCCGGCCGACCAGCGTTAGCGGCCGCCCCGCCGCTACCCGCGCAGCTGCCCGATGGGTGACAAGCCCCGGGTGGGACCTGGCGGCCCGGCGGCGGGCAAGGGCCTTCGTCACCGCCGCCGGGACCGCTCGCACCATAAAAGGACTAGACCAGTTCGGTCAATGGTCCGGACTAACGACCCGTCGGAGAAGTCCGGCAAGGATGCTGTGAGCCAATCCACAGCATTCGCCCCCATGGACGGTTGCCGGCCGTGGCACACTGGCCCTGTACCAGAAGCAGCGCACTCCGGGGTCGGTGAAAGTCCGAACCGGCGGTTACAGTCCGCGACCCGGTCGCTTCCAGCGGCCGGTTGACCAGGTGAAATTCCTGGACCGACGGTTAAAGTCCGGATGGGAGGCAGTGCGCGGCGGGTCGGCATGCACGTGTGCGCGCCGCCGTCTCTGGGCTCGTCCGCATCCGGACGGGTCCTTTTCGGCGTCGACACAGTTCCACGGCGTGCTCACCCGTTTCATTCTGTCGTCATCGACAGGCCCCGGAGTCCGTGCCCGAAGAGGCAGGAGGACCCGGGAAGTGTTCACCGGAATCGTCGAAGAGCTGGGTGAGGTCACCGCCGTCGAGAACCTCGGCGACGCCTCCCGCTTCCGGCTCCGCGGCCCCGTCGTGACCGAGGGCGCGCAGCACGGCGACTCCATCGCCGTGAACGGGGTCTGTCTCACCGTCGTCGAGCACGAGGGCGACGAGTTCACCGCCGACGTCATGGCCGAGACCCTGAACCGCTCCAGCCTGGGCGCGCTCACCGTCGGCTCCCGCGTCAACCTCGAGCGCCCCACCGCCGTGGGCGCGCGGCTCGGCGGGCACATCGTGCAGGGCCACGTGGACGGCACCGGCCGGGTCATCGAGCGCAAGCCGTCCGAGAACTGGGAGATCGTCAAGATCTCCCTCCCGGCGGACCTCGCCCGCTACGTCGTGGAGAAGGGCTCCATCACCGTCGACGGCATCAGCCTCACGGTCGTGGACGCCGGCCCCGACTACTTCACCGTCAGCCTGATCCCGACCACCCTCGCCCTGACCACGCTCGGCGTGAAGCAGGCCGGCGACCCGGTCAACCTCGAGGTCGACGTCATCGCCAAGTACGTGGAGCGGCTGCTCGCGGCCGGTCAGGGGGCCGGCCGGTGAACTGGCTCAACTCCGAGGCGTTCACGCTCTTCGGCCAGCGCATCATCTGGTCGGACATGACCGGCAACATACTCGGCCTCATCACCCTGGCCCTCGGCTGGCGCCGCTCCCTGTGGACCTGGCCCGTGCAGTTCCTCTCCGGCCTCGTCCTGTTCGCCGCCTTCTACGGCCACCTCACCGGCAGCGCCGGCAAGCAGGCCGTCGTCATGGCCGTGGCGCTCTACGGCTGGTGGCAGTGGCAGCGGTCCAAGGACCGCGCCGCGGACGGCCACATCGTCCCCCGGTTCGCCACCTGGCGCGAGCGCGTGGCGATGGTGGCCGCGGCCGCCGCCGGCACGGTCGCCGTCGCCCTCCTCTTCCAGGCCTACCCCAGCCTCTCCTGGGACCCCTGGCCGGACGCCTACATCTTCGTCGGCACCATCGTCGCGATGTACGCCCAGGCCAAGGGCATGGTCGAGTTCTGGTTCGCCTGGCTGCTCGTCGACGTCGTCGGCGTGCCCCTCAACTTCGCCAACGGCTACGCATTCTCCGGCTTCGTCTACGTCATCTACGGCGCACTCGTCCTGTGGGGCATGCGCGACTGGTGGCTGCGCTCCCGCAAGAGCGCGCAGCCCGTTCTGGAAGGAGCGCCGGCATGACCTCCGCACCGATCCTCCACCGCACGGACGACATCGAGGACTTCGCCCTCGACCCCGTCGAGCAGGCCGTCGCCGACATCGCGGCCGGCCGCCCGGTCGTGGTCGTGGACGACGAGGACCGGGAGAACGAGGGCGACCTCGTCGTCGCCGCCGAGAAGGCGACCCCCGAGATCGTCGCCTTCATGATGAGCGAGTGCCGCGGCCTGATCTGCGCGCCCATGGAGGGCGAGGAGCTCGACCGGCTGCGGCTGCCGCAGATGGTCGAGGACAACACGGAGTCCATGAAGACCGCCTTCACCGTCTCCGTGGACGCCTCCGCCGCGCACGGCGTGACCACCGGCATCTCGGCCTCCGACCGCGCCACCACCCTCCAGCTGCTCGCGAGCGGCGACGCCCGGCCCGGCGACTTCGTCAAGCCTGGGCACGTCTTCCCGCTGCGCGCCCGGCCCGGCGGCGTCCTGGCCCGCAACGGCCACACCGAGGCCGCCGTCGACCTCGCCCGGCTCGCCGGGCTCCGCCCGGCCGGCGCCATCGTGGAGATCGCCGGCGAGGACGGCCGCATGCTCCGCCTGCCCGAGCTCATCCCGTTCGCCCGCAAGCACGGCCTGACGATCATCTCCATCGAGGACCTGATCGCCTACCGCCGCAGGAGCGAGCCCACCGTCCGCCGCGAGGCCGAGACCCGCCTGCCCACCCGGCACGGCACCTTCACCGCCTACGGCTACCGCTCCACCGTCGACGGCGTCGAGCACGTCGCGCTCGTCCACGGCGACATCGGCGACGGCGAGGACGTCCTGGTCCGCGTGCACTCCGAGTGCCTCACCGGGGACGTCTTCTCCTCCCTGCGCTGCGACTGCGGCCCCCAGCTGGACACCTCCCTGCGGCGGATCCAGGAGGAGGGCAGGGGAGTGCTGGTCTACCTGCGCGGCCACGAGGGACGCGGCATCGGCCTGCTGTCCAAGCTGCGGGCCTACGAACTGCAGGAGCAGGGCCACGACACCCTCGACGCCAACCTCGAACTCGGCCTGCCCGCCGACGCCCGCGACTACGGCGCCGGCGCGCAGATCCTGCGGGACCTCGGCGTGCGCGGGGTCCGCCTGATGACCAACAATCCCGAGAAGAGCGAGGCGCTGCTGCGCCACGGCCTGAAGGTCACCGGCCGTGAGCCGATGCCGGTCCAGGCCGGCGAGCACAACCTGCGCTACCTGCGCACCAAGCGGGACCGGATGGGGCACGACCTGCCCTGGCTCGACACACCGGCCGTGGCGGCCCCCGCGGCCACCTGCGGCAACCAGTAAGCAAGAACGCACTGAGGAGAGACGTGAGCGGCAAGGGTGCACCGGAGCTGTCCGTACGGGGCGCGAGCGACCTCAGGGTCGCCGTCATCGCGGCGCAGTGGCACGAGCAGGTGATGGACGGCCTGGTGAACGGCGCCCTGCGCGCCCTGCACGAACTGGGGATCGACGAGCCGACGCTGATCCGGGTCCCCGGCAGCTTCGAACTCCCGGTCGCCGCCAAGGTCCTGGCGAGCCGCGGCTACGACGCGGTCGTCGCCCTCGGCGTCGTCATCCGCGGCGGCACCCCCCACTTCGACTACGTGTGCCAGGGCGTCACCCAGGGACTCACCCAGGTCTCCGTGGAGACCGGCGTCCCGGTCGGCTTCGGCGTGCTCACCTGCGACACCGACGAGCAGGCCCTGGACCGGGCCGGTCTGGAAGGGTCGAACGAGGACAAGGGACACGAGGCGGTGATCGCGGCTGTGTCGACCGCGGCCACACTTCGCTCAGTATCCGAACCCTGGCACTGAGGCACCGGCCGGAGCGCGTAGGGTAAGGACCACCATGTCCAAGAAGACGTTCGAGGAGCTCTTCACCGAGCTCCAGCACAAGGCCGCCCACGGCGATCCCGCCACTTCCCGCACCGCAGAGCTGGTCGGCAAGGGCGTTCATGCCATCGGCAAGAAGGTCGTCGAAGAGGCCGCCGAGGTCTGGATGGCCGCCGAGTACGAGGGCAGGGAGGCGGCCGCCGAGGAGATCTCGCAACTGCTGTACCACGTCCAGGTGATGATGGTCGCCCGCGGGATCTCCCTGGACGACGTCTACGCCCACCTGTGATCCCCCTGCCGAACACGCCGTAGACCAACCCCCGTCACACGAAGGAAGCCGACCTCATGCTGCGCATCGCCGTCCCGAACAAGGGTTCCCTGTCCGGCCCTGCGGCGGAGATGCTGCATGAGGCCGGCTACCAGCAGCGCCGGGAGTCCAAGGAGCTGCGGATCGTCGACCCGGTGAACGAGGTCGAGTTCTTCTACCTCCGCCCGCGCGACATCGCGATCTACGTCTCCTCCGGCCGCCTCGACATCGGCGTCACCGGCCGCGACCTGCTGGTCGACTCCGGAGCCGGTGCCGAGGAGATCCTGCCGCTCGGCTTCGCCCGCTCCACCTTCCGCTTCGCCGCCAAGCCCGGCACCGCGAGCGGTGTCGAGGACCTCAAGGGCCGGACGGTCGCCACCTCCTACGAGGGCATCGTCGCCGGCCACCTGGCCGACCGCGGCGTCGACGCCTCCGTCGTCCACCTGGACGGCGCCGTCGAGACCGCCATCGAACTGGGCGTCGCCGAGGTCATCGCCGACGTCGTCGAGACCGGCACCAGCCTGCGCAACGCGGGCCTGGAGGTCTTCGGCGAGCCGATCATGAAGTCCGAGGCGATCGTCATCCGCCGCACCGGCGCCGACGCCGAGGAACCCAAGGTCCAGCAGTTCCTGCGCCGCCTCCAGGGCGTCCTGGTCGCCCGGACGTACGTGATGATGGACTACGACTGCCGCGTCGAGCAGCTGGAGAAGGCCGTCGCGCTGACCCCGGGCCTGGAGTCGCCGACCGTCTCCCCGCTGCACAACGAGGGCTGGGTCGCCGTCCGCGCCATGGTCCCCGCCAAGGAGGCCCAGCGGATCATGGACGACCTGTACGAGATCGGCGCCCGCGCCATCCTGACCACGGCCATCCACGCCTGCCGCCTCTGAGGGACCCGCACGACCATGTCCGACCTGCCCACCCTGCCCGTCACCTTCCGGCCCGGCCACACCAGGGCGATCCTGCTCACCGCCGGCGTCGTCATCTTCGTGGTGATCTCCGGGGTCGCGATGCTCCTCGAGCAGCTCGGCCCGGGGGAGCGGCTCAGCTTCGTCGTCACCGGGGCGCTGATCTTCTGGGTGCTGGCCCAGCTCGCCCGGGTGAAGGTCGTCGCCGACGAGTCCGGCGTCACGGTCGTCAACATCACCGGCAAGCGGCGTCTGGCCTGGGCGGAGATCCTCAGGGTGAACCTCCGCCCGGGTGACCCCTGGGTGTTCCTCGACCTCAGCGACGGCACCAGCCTCCCCGCCCTCGGCATCCAGCCCGGCCTGGCCAAACAGCGGGCCATCGCCGACGCGCGCGCCCTGCGGGCCCTCGCCGAGGCGCACACGGCGCCCCCCGGTGGGGAAGATCAGGGCTGAGTCGGGGCCTTCACCCTGCCACGGCGGGCCCTGTCTTGATTAACCTGGTGTGGGAGGCGCTCCTCGCTGCGCCTCCGCCCCTGCGTGCCGCCCGGCGCCCAGGGGTTCCTGCTACCCGAGGAGTGACCCTCTCCGGCGATGGACGGATCGTCCTGTAGTACCTGCGCCGCCCCCTCCCGACATACCGCGGACCGCGTCCGCGCGGACCTGGAGGCGGCGGCATCATGACCACCCCCCTGCTGCTCCTGGCAGCTGCCTTCCTGCTCATCCTCGCCAACGGATTCTTCGTGGCGGCCGAGTTCGGCCTGGTGACGGTCGAGCGCCCGGACGCCGAGCAGGCCGCGGCCGAGGGCGACAAGCGCGCCGACGCGGTCGTGGAGTCGCTGAAGGAACTGTCCTTCCAGCTCTCCGGCACCCAGCTCGGCATCACCATCACCTCCCTCGTCGTCGGCATGCTCGCCGAACCGGCGCTCGCCGGGCTGCTGCACGGCCCGTTCACCGCGATCGGCATCCCCCGGGGCGCCGTCCCCGGTGTCGCCGTGGTCACCGGCATGCTGCTGGCCTCGGCGATCCAGATGGTGGTCGGCGAGCTCGTGCCCAAGAACTGGGCCGTGTCCCGGCCGATGCAGGTCGCGCGCTTCGTCGCCGGGCCGCAAGCACACTTCTCCCGGCTGTTCCGCCCGGTGATCGCCGTGCTCAACACGGTCGCCAACCGGCTGGTGCGCGCCCTCGGCGTCGAACCCGCCGACGAGCTGGCCTCCGCCCGCACCCCGGGGGAGCTGGTGTCCCTGGCCCGGCACTCCGCGCAGGCCGGCGCCCTGGAGCAGGACACCGCCGACCTCTTCGTGCGCACCCTGTCCCTCGGCGACCTGACCGCACAGCACGTCATGACCCCCCGCGTGAAGGTCAGCGCCCTGCAGGACTCGGCGACCGCCGAGGACGTGGTCAACCTGACCCGCGCCACCGGCCTGTCCCGGTTCCCCGTCTACCGGGAGAAGATCGACGAGATCGTCGGGATGGCCCACCTCAAGGACGCCCTGGCGGTCCCCGCGCACGACCGGCTGCGCACCCCCGTGACCCGCATCGCCCGCAAGGCGCTCCTCGTCCCCGAGACCCTGCCGGTGCAGCCCCTGCTCGCGCGGCTGCGCAGCGAGCAGCCCATCGCCGTCGTGGTCGACGAGTACGGCGGCACGGCCGGCGTGGTCACCCTGGAGGACATCGTCGAGGAACTCGTCGGCGAGGTCCGCGACGAGCACGACGCCAAGGACGTGCCCGAGCTCGCCCCGGCACCGCCGGAGGAGGGCCGGCCCGCCTGGGACGTGGACGGCAGCTGCCGGGTCGACACCCTGCGGCGCATCGGCCTCGCCGTGCCCGAGGGGCCGTACGAGACCGTCGCCGGACTCGTCGCCGACCTGCTGGGCCGCATCCCGGCCCCCGGCGACCGGGCCGAGCTGCCCGGCTGGCGGCTGTCCGTCCGCCAGGTCGGCCACTACCGCGCCGAACGCGTCCGCCTGGTCCGCAGCGCCCCGGCCGCGAACGTCATGGAGGCCGCCCGATGAGCGTCCTCCAACTGCTCTTCGCCGCGCTCCTCGTCCTCGCCAACGGCTTCTTCGTCGGCGCCGAGTTCGCGCTCGTCTCCGTCCGCCGCAGCCAGATCGAGCCGCTCGGCACGGCGCGGGCCCGGCAGGTGCTGTACGGGCTCGAGCGGCTGCCGCAGATGATGGCCGCCGCCCAGTTCGGCATCACCGTCTGCTCCCTGACGCTCGGCGCCGTGGCCGAGCCGACGGTGGCGCACCTGCTGGAGCCGCTGTTCGCGGCGGTCCGGCTGCCCGACGGAATGGTCCACCCGCTCGGATACGTCATCGCGCTCGCCGCGGTGGTCTTCTTCCACCTGGTCATCGGCGAGATGGTGCCGAAGAATCTGGCCATGGCCGCACCCGAGAAGGCCGCCCTGTGGCTCAGCCCCGGCCTGGTCGCCTTCGCCCGCCTGTGCAGGCCGATCACCGCGGCGCTCGGCGCCTGCGCCCGGGGCATCCTGCGGCTCTTCCGCGTCGAGCCCCGGGACGAGGTGGAGGCCGTCGTCACCAGCGAGCAGCTGAACCGCCTCCTGGAGGACTCCGGCCAGGCGGGCCTCCTCGACCCCGAGGAGCAGGAGCGCCTGGAGGACGCGCTGGAACTGGGCTCGCGCCCGGTGACGGACGTCCTGCTGCGCCGCGAGTCCCTGGTGACGGTGACCCCGTCGGTCACCCCGGGGGAGATCGTCGCGCTGACGGCACGCACCGGCTACTCCCGTTTCCCCGTGACGGCGGGGAAGGGCTCCTTCATGGGCTACGTGCACGTGAAGGACGTCCTCGACCTGGAGGACTCCGACCGGGCGGTGCCCCAGCACCTGTGGCACCCGATGACCACCCTGCGCTCCGAGCTTCCCCTGGACGACGCCCTCACCGTCATGCGCCGGGCGGCCACCCACCTGGCCCAGGTGGCGGGCGCGAACGGCAAGGTGCTGGGCCTGGTGGCCCTGGAGGACGTGCTCGAACTGCTGGTGGGCGAGGTACGGGATCCGGCGCACCGGGACATGGCCGACGTGCGGCTGACGGAACCGAGGACGAGCGGCGAACCGGAGGAGGCCATGGCGTAGGCCGGTCTCACCAGGACGACGGGTCCTGCGGTCCCCGCCCCGAGAGCACCTCGCCGTACGCCTGCATGAGGTCCGGCAGCCGCAGCGTCGCCAGGTCCCCCCGGGACAGGGCGCCGGGATACACCGAGAGCCGCAGGTCCCGGTACGCGCAGCTCTTCTCGTACAGGGTCCGCAGGAACCGCCCGTTGCCCAGTTCGTCGATCCAGTCCTGGTCGACCACGTGACCGGCGATGGAGCGCAGCTCCTCCAGCGCCTCCTCGTCCCACAGGTCACCGTTCTCGGCGGCGAGCACCTTGCCGATCTCGGTGAGTTCCGGCGGCCGGTACGAGGGGAAGTCCACGCGGGTGGTGAAGCGGGAGGAGAGCCCGGGGTTGGCGGCGAGCAGGCGGTCCATGCCCTCCGGGTAGCCGGCCAGGATCACCACCAGGTGGTCCCGGTTGTCCTCGGCCCGCTTGAGGAGCACCTGCAGCGCCTCGTCGCCGTAGGCGTCCCCCTTGCCGTACCCCGAGTTCGACAGCGAGTACGCCTCGTCCACGAACAGCACCCCGCCGATCGCGGAGTCGATCAGCTCGTTGGCCTTCACGGCCGTCTGGCCCAGGTACTCGCCGACCAGATCGGCCCGCTGCGCCTCCACCAGGTGGTCGCCGCCCAGCAGGCCCAGCGCGTAGAACACCCGTCCGAGGATGCGTGCGACCGTGGTCTTGCCCGTCCCGGACGGCCCCGAGAAGACGAAGTGCCGTTTCGGCGGCTGCACCGGCAGGCCCTGCCCGGCGCGCAGCCGCGCCATGTTCAGCTGCGCCGACAACGCCTTGACCTGGCGCTTGACGGGCTCGAGCCCCACCATGCGCTCCAGCTCGGCGAGCGCCTCCTCGAGTAAGCCGGGATCGGTCGGGCCGGCCGGCAGCGGCCCGGAGCCCGCGCCGCGCCTCACCCGCACCGCCGGGTCCGGGACCGAGGGCAGCGGCCCGGTCGGCAGGTCCGGTTCCGGCAGCCGCAGATCACGGCCCTCGGTGCCGAAGATCGGGTCGAGCATGTCCGGCCCGTCCACGGAGTCCGCGCCCGCACCGGTCAGCGTGATCGCCGCGAGCCCCACCGGATCGTCGTCCCCCTCCGCGATCGCGGCGAGCCGCGCCGAGGTGTCCATGAAGGCGGGGTCGGCCCGGTGGACCGCCCGGTACAGGGGGAGCGCCGCGGCGCTGCGTCCCGTGCCCTCGTGCGCCCGGGCCAGCCAGTACCGCAGCTCCTTGCGCTGCGGCTGCTCGCTGCGGCAGCGCATCAGGGCCGCCGACAGCAGCGGCTCGGCCTGCCCGTACATCTCCAGCCGGACCCGGGCCATGCCGCCGAACAGGCCGGCCTCGATGCCGAGCACGGGGTCGTCGAGCAGCGGGTCGGTGTGCCGCACCAGCTGGTCCCAGTCCTTGACCAGATAGGCGCGGCAGGCGTGCAGGAAGCGGACCTGCGGGTCGGTGTCCACCGGCGGGAGTCCGGCGAGCGCCCGGTCCAGTTCCGGCACGTGCCTGCCGTCCAGCCAGTGCGAGGCGTGCGCCAGCAGCAGATCCCGCGGGCTCTCCAGCACCGGCTGCACCCACCAGCCCAGCCAGTACCAGGAGTTGAGAGCCCGGCGGTGCCGGGCGCGCTGCTCCCCGAAGCGCTCCCGGTGGCGGAACATCCGCAGCAGCGCGGTCGTCGTGTCGACCCGCAGCGCGTGCAGCCCCAGCCAGGCGTCGGCCATCCCCGGATCCATCCGGACCGCGACGCGGAACTCCTCCTCCGCCTGCGGATAGGCACCCATCGTGTAGGCGTCCACACCTCGCATCCAGGCGAGGTCGGCCGGGGCCTCGGGGCCCTGCGTGCCGAAGTCCATCACGTCCCCCACAGACCGTGCCCCCGTTGGTTCACCGCCGGGCCGTCGCCCGGTGGCCGCCGCGGTCGAACCGCTGTGCCGCGGACCGGAGTTGCAGGTGCGCGAGGCAGCCGCCCGATGGTCGCACCGAGGGCATCGTACCCGGGGTACGACCGCGTGCCGAAGGGTGCCGCGCAGGACGTTCGACGAGGTGGGGGCGGACGGGGCGCACGGCGGGCGGTGACCGAGGGTGAGCGGATCGGTGCGCGTGGCGTCCGGAAAGCGGGCCGCGGGCAGAACGAAGCCCCCGATCACGGGGGAACAACCGGGGGCTTCGCGTCTGAGGGCGGCTCCCAGGGGCCGCACATGGGGAACGTAAGCCCTGTACGGCCGTTGGGTCAAGCGTCGTCGAAGGGCTCAAACAAGTTCCCCCGCAAGGGCCTTCACAGCTTCAGCACATTGCGGACGGCCCCTCACCCAGCGTGACGGACCGGTCCGCTCCAAGCGTCATCGCGGGCCCCGGCAGCACCTCGTAACCCGCCGGTGTCTCGTGCACCAGGAGGTCGGCACGGGGGCGCGAGGGGTCGTCGGCGAAGTGCGCGCGCTCGGCCTCCACCCACCCGGTCCAGAACTCGCGCTGCTCCACGCCGTCCCTGCGCCTGCCCCGCGCCCAGGACTCCTCGGCGGGCAACTCCATCCACAGCAGCAGCGCCAGATGCGGGCGCAGCGCGCGGCGTCCGGCGCCGACGCCCTCGACCAGTATCACGGGGTCGGGCGGGAGCGGACGCGGCGGACCGAAGGCGCGGGCCCGCCAGTCGTAGGGGGCGTACCGCGCGGACTCGCCGCGGGAGAACGGGGCGATGACCTCGGCCAGCAGCCGGCCCGTCCAGTCGAAGAGCTGCTCGTGGCTCGCGATGTCGTCCAGGTGCAGCACCGGCGCCCCGCCCAGCGCGCGGGCCAGCCGGCCGGCGAACGTCGACTTGCCGGAACCGGCGTGTCCGTCGACGCCGATCAGCCGGACCGGTCCGCAGGACGCGGGGAGCCCGCGCAGCCGGGCGGCGAGGTCGTGAATGGCGTATCCCGAGGTGTGGTGCGGTGTGAGGCGTTTTCCGGAAACAGTGTAGTAGCAGCCCATAGAGGCGGGGTCCCTGGGGCCGGAGAAAAAGTCACTCCTTGAACTAACTGCTGACCTCCGGTCAATGGGTCGATTCGCATCCCAATCCGCTGACCGAAATGCGAATTGGGGCGTTCCCGGTGTGGCGGGTGCTGAGTAAGGTGCCTCCTGCACAACCGCGACGCTCGGTACGGGGACGGACAGGGGAACATGGCCGCGGAGTTATTCGAAGGGCACTACGTCTGGCATCCGGCGGCCGACGACCGAGTCCTGGCGAGCGTATGCGTCGATGTGCGGGCAGGTCGTTGCCGCAGCGCCTGCGAAGCGCTCGCCGAGACCCGTTCCGACTTCGCCCTGCGCGCCCACCGCTCGCTGGTGCTGGCCTCCGAGGCCGCCGGCACCGACCTGGTCGAGCGCTGGCTGGCCGAGGAGCCCAGCCCTGAGGCGGCGCTGATGTGGGCCCGGGTCGCCGTGCAGCGTGCCGTCCGGGCCGCCGACGCGCACGACGAGCGCGCCGAGGCGCTGGAGCGGATCGCGCTGGCCGCCTGCGACCGGGCCGCCGCCCTGGCCCCCGGAGACCCGACCCCCTGGGTCGCCAAGCTCGCCATGGCCCGGCTGCACCGGCTGCGCGACCCCGCCCCGCAGGGGCTGCTCACCGCTCCGCCCGGGCCCTGGCGGCTGTTCGCGCACATCCTGACGCTGGACCCGTGGCACCGCGAGGCCCACCACCGCTTCCTGTCGTTCTTCTTCACCCGCCACGGCGGCTCGGTCAACGCGGCCTGGGACGTGGCCGCCTTCCTCAGCCAGCGGGCCCCCGCCGACTCCGCCCTCCGGCTGCTGCCCCTGGTGGCCCTGGTGGAGAGCTACGACGCGAGCCGGCTGCTCGCCGACCACGTGTGGGAGCAGCCGCAGTGGCGTTCCACCGCCCTGGCGGTCTACCGCAACTGGCTGCCGACGGTGGCCCGTTACCGCCACACCCCGGTGCTCGACCTGGCCTACCTCGCGCACGCGCTGGTCATGGCCCAGCGCGAGTTCGAGGCCCGGGCGGTGTTCACGGCGATGGGCCCCTACGCCTCGCGCATGCCGTGGAGCGTCTTCGGCGACCCCGCCGAGCAGCTCTCCCGGGCCCGCCGCGCCTGCGGCCTGCCCGTCCCGGGAGCCACCTGACCCGCCTGACCCGCACGTGCCCCACCCCCCACCGAGAGAAAGGCCGAACTGTGTCGGAACGGACGCCGGCTCCACGGGCGAAGGCCCACCGGAGAGAAGACCCGGTCATGCTCGACGACGACGCCACCCTGCACGCGATGGGTTATCCGCGGAAACTCACCCGCCGTTTCAAGGCGTTCGACAACTTTGCCATCTCCTTCACCATCATCAATATCCTCTCGGGTATTTTCTCCTCGTTCGGATACGGCATGAACGCGGGCGGCCCCCGCATTCTCGTGTTCGGCTGGATAGGCGTCTCCGTCATGGTGCTGTTCATCGGGGCGGCGATGGCGGAAGTCGCCTCCGCCTATCCGACGAGCGGCGCGCTGTATTTCTCCGCCGGCAAACTCGCCAGACGGCACAAGGGCGCCTGGTCCTGGTTCACCGGCTGGCTGAACTTCGTGGGCCAGATCGGCGGCACCGCCGCCACCGGCTATGCGGCGGCCACCTTCATCCAGGCGTTCATCGCCCTGCAGTGGTCCTCTTACCGGCCGACCGCGCACCAGACGGTCCTGATCACGGCATTGATCATCGTGCTGCAGGGGCTGGCGAACACCTACACCGTCCAGCTCGTCGCCGTACTGAACCGGATTTCCGTGTGGTGGCTGCTGATCGGACTCGTGGTGATCGTGAGCACACTCGTCGTGATGCCCGACCACCACCAGTCCGCGTCCTTCGTCACGCATTTCGAGAACAACACGGGTTTCTCCAGCGGGCTTTACGGCGGCATGCTCGGCCTGCTGGTCACGAGCTGGACGTTCACCGGGTTCGACGGCAGCTTCCACATGTCGGAGGAAACGGTCCACGCTACCGTCAACGCGCCGAAGGGGATCACCCGCTCCATCGGCTATTCGGCGATCACCGGCCTGATCCTCATGCTCGCCCTCGTGTACAGCATCGGCGACTACGCCGAGGTGGCCGGTTCGACTGCGCCGCCCGTCCAGATCCTCATAGACGGACTCGGTCTCGGCACCGCCAAGGCGATGCTCCTCATCGTGATCGGCGCGATGCTCTTCTGCGGCCTGGCCAACCTCACCAGCAACACCCGGCAGATCTTCGCGTTCTCCCGGGACGGCGCCATGCCCGGCTCCCGCTGGTGGCACACGGTCTCGCTGCGCACCCGTACGCCGGTCAAGGCGGTGTGGCTCGCGGTGGCCTGCTCGCTGGCCCTGGTGCTGCCCGGATGGTGGTCGCACACGGCGTTCACCGCCATCGTCAGCGTCAACGTGGTCGGGCTCTTCCTGGCCTACGCGGTGCCGATCTTCCTGCGGCTGCGCCTCGGCGCCGACTTCCAGCCGGGGCCGTGGCACCTGGGCCGCTGGGGCCGGCCGATCGGCTGGGTCGCGGTGGTCTGGATCGCGCTCAGCAGCGTCCTGTTCATGCTGCCCCAGGCCTCTCCGGTCACCGTCGACTCCTTCAACTACGCGCCGATCGCGCTGGCCGCCGTACTGCTCGTGGCCACGGTGTGGTGGTTCGCCACGGCCCGCCGCCGCTTCCAGGGCCCGGTCAGCTACGGCCGCCCCGACGAGGTCGCGGCGATGGACCTCATCTGAACGCGGGCCGGCAGACCCCGGCCCGGCTCGACCGGCCCTTGGGCCCGGGCCCGGCCGGGGCCGTGGCCCGCGCCCGGGCCGGCCGGCGCTCCCCGGACACCGGCACACCCGCCGTGCCCGGGGCGTCGTCCGGCTGATGTGGCCATGCTCCCGGCGCGCGGGCCGTGGTCCGGGTCGGGCGGTCCGGTGAGCACGGAACGCGAATAGGCCGGTGCCCGCGCTTGTGGCTGGGTCCGGGGCCGGCTCGGGTCCGGGGCCGTCTTTGCTCGAGAGACGGTGTGGTCGGGCCACATCCCGCGTGTGGGCGTGTCGCCATGCGCGCCCACAGCCCCGGGTCCGACGTCCCGCGCAGCGGTCGTCCGGCCGTACGGTCCCGGCCCGGGGCGGTTCAGCCCCGGGTAGGGCAGCCAACCGCGCAGGTCCCGCCAGTGGCTGAGACCAATATTGGTGGCGCGCCATGTGCCGAAGTGCTGGCAGGGGCATGCCGTGTGCCCCCATAGTTGGCCCACGCACCTGCATCCGAGCAGCCACGACCGGTCACCTGGGGGTAACCGCGCCCATGAGCACAGGCCAGCAGCCGTCCCGTAGAACCGTCCTCACCGCCGCCGTGGTCGCGGCGGTCGCCTCGGGAGCCGTTCCCGCGTCGGCGCGCGCCGCCGACGACCCCGCCCCGGCGCCGTCCCGTCCCGTCGACTACCACGCCTGGACCACGTACCACGACTGGCGCCGCGGCACCGCCGAGGGCGTCCGGGCCGTCGCCGGGCCGCGTCCCGGCGTCGAGATCGGCACCCCGGCAGGACGCACCGACTACACCGACCCGCACACCGGGCTGACGGCCGCCTGGGACTACGCCACCTGGACCTCTCCCGTGCACCGGCTGACCGTGCCCGCGACCGAGGTCATCGCCTCCTGGAACGCGCACACGCCCGACGGCACCTGGCTCCAGGCCGAACTGCAGGGCACCTACTCCGACGGCACCGCCACCCCCTGGTACGTGATGGGCCGCTGGGCGGCCGGCGACCAGGACATCAGGCGGACCTCGGTGGACGGCCAGAGCGACGGCAAGAGCTCCATCTGGACCGACACCTTCGCCGTCGACGACGCGAGCACGGGCCTGCGCCTGACCGACTACCGGCTGCGCCTCACCCTCTACCGCAGGCCGGACACCCACCTCACGCCGACCGTCTGGCGGCTCGGCGCGATGGGCTCCGACATCCCGGACCGCTTCACCGTCCCGGCCTCCACGCCGGGCCTCAGCCGGGAACTGGCCGTACCGCGCTACTCGCAGGAGATCCACAAGGGCCAGTACCCCGAGTACGACGGCGGCGGCGAGGCCTGGTGCAGCCCCACCTCCTCGCAAATGATCATCGAGTACTGGGGCGGCCGGCTCACCCCCGAGCAGCTGTCCTGGGTCGACCCGTCCTATGCCGACCCGCAGGTCGACCACGCGGCCCGTCACACCTACGACTACCAGTACGAGGGCTGCGGCAACTGGCCGTTCAACGCCGCCTACGCCGCCACCTTCAAGGGCCTGCAGGCAGTGATCACCCGGCTCGCCTCGCTCACCGACCTGGAGACCCTGATCGCGGCCGGCATCCCGGCCATAACGTCCCAGTCGTTCCTCAAGACCGAGCTGACCGGCGCCGGCTACGGCACCTCCGGCCACCTCATGACGGTGATCGGCTTCACCGCGGACGGGGACGTGATCGCCAACGACCCGGCCTCGCCGAGCGACGAGGCGGTACGGCGGGTGTACCTGCGCCGCGAGTTCGAGAACATCTGGCTCAGGACCAAGCGGTACAACGCCTCCGGCAAGGTGGTCTCCGGCACCGGGGGAGTCTGCTACCTCTACTTCCCGGCCCACCCGACCCCGCGCCAGAGCCGGGCACTCGCGGCCGTGGGGGTGTGCTGACCGGGCCCGTGTGAGGAACCTCTCCGCCGTACGCGCCGCCGCGGGTGGCAAGGTGGAACGCAGGGGGACCAGTCCGTACGCCCTACCTCTGCGAGAAGCCATGACCGCACACCCGGCCACCGCCACCCGCGTCCGCACCGGCGGCCCCCGCGAAGACGGCCCGGAGATCCTCGAGCACGTCCTGGGCTGGGTCCTCGTCGCGGTGCTCGCGATGCTCGTGACCCGGCTCGGCCTCATCTGAGCGGCCCCCGCACGGTATTGGCATGTTCTGACATACTGCGGACGTCCCACCGACCTCCCAGACCAGGGTCGAAATTGAATATGCCGCAGCAGCGTGCCGCCGTCCGCCCCCGGGTGCGCGGCACCGAGCGCTCTCTCGCGCGTCGCACCGAACTCATCGCCATCGGGCGGAAGTTGTTCGCCGACACCCCCTACGACGCGCTGTCCATGGACGACATAGCCCGGCAGGCGCATGTCGCCAAAGGGCTGATCTACTACTACTTCCAGTCCAAGCGCGGCTACTACCTGTCGATCATCCAGGACTCCGCCGCGGATCTGGTGACCTTCGCCGCGCGGGGGCGCGAACTGCCGGCCGTGGACCGCGTCCACCGCACCATCGACAGCTACCTGCGCTTCGCCGAGCAGCACCAGGCCGCCTACCGCACCATCGTCAGCGGCGGTGTCGGCTTCGACGCCGAGGTGCACGCCATCCGGGACGGCGTGCGCGAGGCGATCGTCAGCATCATCGCCGAGGGTGCGTACGGGCGCGACGACGTCGCCGCGGCCGCCCGCATCGGCCTGCTGTCCTGGGTGTGCAGCGTCGAGGGCGCCACCCTCGACTGGATCGGCCGTCCCGAACTCTCCCGCGAGACCCTGTGCGAGTTGCTGACGAAGACCCTCGGCGGCGTCCTGCGCGCGATCGAGGAACTGGACCCGTCCCACCCGGCGCCGCCCCCGGCCCGCCGCGGCGTCTGAGGTCCTGCCCACGGCCTGCCTCATCCGCCGATCTGTTGCGCGCGCCGGGTGCCCGGGCTTTCCTGAAGTAAGCGGTCGTTAACTGGTGACGGGAGGGTGCCGATCGGGCATACTCACGGCACAGCCGCTGGTCAGCAGCTTCCGAGACCCGGAAGCGGGCGCCTTCGGCCGAATCCGAACGATGAGGCGGAGCCGCCCCCACCCAAGGCGCACCTCCGTCGATGCGCCCGAACAGGGAGGAGCGACGCCATGTCCGACCGCGACCCGCAGCCGGTGGAGCGTCAACTGGCCACGGAGGAGGCGCGCGATCTGCTCGCGCTCGTCCGTGAGATCGCCCAGCGCGAGATAGCGCCGAAGGCGGCCGAGGAAGAGGACGCCGGGCGCTTCCCGCGCGAGGTCTTCACCCTGCTCTCGGAGTCGGGCCTGCTGGGCCTGCCCTACGACGCGGAGCACGGCGGCGGGGACCAGCCCTACGAGGTGTACCTCCAGGTCCTGGAGGAGCTGGCCGCGGCCCGGCTCACCGTCGGCCTCGGCGTCAGCGTGCACACGCTCGCCTCCTACGCCCTCGCCGCCCACGGCTCGAAGGAGCAGCAGGTCGAGCACCTGCCCGCGATGCTCGGCGGCGGGCTGCTCGGCGCCTACTGCCTCTCCGAGCCGTCCTCCGGCTCGGACGCGGCCTCCTTGCGCACGAGGGCCGTCCGGGACGGCGACGAGTGGGTGATCACCGGCACGAAGGCCTGGATCACGCACGGCGGCATCGCCGACTTCTACACCGTGATGGCCCGCACCGGCGAGGACGGCCCGCGCGGCATCACCGCCTTCCTGGTGCCCGGTGACGCCGAGGGCCTGAGCGCCGGGGTGCCCGAGAAGAAGATGGGCATGAAGGGCAGCCCGACCGCCCAGGTCCACTTCGACGGGGTGCGCGTCACCGACGACCGGCGCATCGGCGAGGAGGGGCAGGGCTTCGCCATCGCCCTGGCCGCCCTCGACTCCGGGCGGCTCGGCATAGCCGCCTGCGCCATCGGCGTGGCCCAGGCGGCGCTGGACGAGGCGGTCGCCTACGCCACCCAGCGCCGGCAGTTCGGCCGGCCCATCGCCGACTTCCAGGGCCTGCGCTTCATGATCGCCGACATGGCGACCCAGATCGAGGCGGGCCGCGCGCTGTACCTGGCGGCCGCCCGGCTGCGGGACGCGGGCCTGCCCTTCGCCAAGCAGGCCGCGATGGCCAAGCTGCACTGCACCGACACGGCCATGAAGGTCACCACGGACGCCGTGCAGATCCTCGGGGGCTACGGCTACACCGCCGACTTCCCGGCCGAGCGCTACCTGCGCGAGGCCAAGGTCCTGCAGATCGTCGAGGGCACCAACCAGATCCAGCGCATGGTCATCGCCCGTCACGTGGCAGGGCCGGAGGGTCGCTGAACTCCCCTCGCAGGACCGTCGGGGCCGCCAGCCTGATCCACTCCGGGTCGTGGCGGCCCGGCAGGGTGCGGCCCCGGTCGGCCCAGACACGCATCAGATCGCGGTAGATGGGCGGATCCTGCGGGGCAGGAGGCGCCACCGGCGCGGTGGGGCGGGGGACGAAGACGCGGCGCCGACGCCCGGTGACCGAGTACGTGGGGGTCATACCGGGGGAACGCGACGGCGGCGCCTCAGGTCACCGCCCACCGGAATCGCGCGTGAGTTCACCGGCGTCGGCTTCCGGGCTCACGGTCCCGCACCACGGCAGTCGGTACGCCCTGGTGCGGGCTCTGTCACGGGAAGGCGCGGAGGCGGAGCCTCAGGCGGCCTGGCGGCGCATCGCCCGCATCGGGCGTGACCCCGGACCGCCGACGTGCGAGAAGGGCTGCGTCCGCCAGTTCAGGCCCTGGGGGAGCGTCAGCAGCAGGGCGGTGTCCTGCTCCTGCGGGGCGACGGACTCGTCCGCCGGGCGGGCGTCGGCCGCCGCGCGGCCCGTGCCCGCGCACACCGTGAGCCCGAACGGGTTCCACGGCGAGGCGCACAGCGCGTGCTCCGGCAGGATCTCCTCGTCCGCCAGCAGCGCGATCGGCTGCGCGCAGTCCGGGCAGATCACCCGGTACATCTCCAAGGTGTCGTACGCGTCGAACTCCTCGGGCTCCAGGGCGTCGGATTCGACGCCCTCCGGCTCGGGCTCGACGACCGGCTGCTGCCGCTTGGACACGGAACGACCACGGCGATTGACACTCTGCATGGGATTCTCCCCCTAAGGCTGGGCCGTGAAGGCGCTGCGGCCTCGACCACAGCAAGCACTTCCCGCCCGCTTCGGGAGGTAATCACGAGGACATCACGGAGCCTGTTCGAAAGGTGTGGCGTTCGTCACATGCCGTGCGCAGGTGCCCGATGCGGAGGTTTTTGCCCCGAACCCGGTGTGACCTGCGCTGCCGAGCTATCCGTGGAGATCAGCGGCACTGTAGGTTGTGGCGCCATGGAGGAGCTGGACCGACAGATCGTGCAGCTGCTCGTCAAGGACGGGCGGATGAGCTACACAGACCTGGGCAAGGCCACGGGCCTGTCCACGTCGGCCGTGCACCAGCGGGTGCGCCGGCTCGAACAGCGTGGCGTCATCCGCGGGTACGCCGCGGTCGTCGACCCCGAGGCCGTCGGGCTGCCGATGACCGCCTTCATCTCGGTGAAACCCTTCGACCCCAGCGCCCCCGACGACATCGCGGACCGGCTCGCGGGCGTCCCCGAGATCGAGGCCTGCCACAGCGTCGCCGGGGACGAGAACTACATCCTCAAGGTGCGGGTGGCCACCCCGCACGAGCTGGAGGAACTGCTCGCCCGGCTGCGCTCCCTGGCGGGGGTGTCGACCCGGACGACGGTGGTCCTGTCGACGCCGTACGAGGCGCGCCCGCCGCGGATCTGACGGCGGCGGCCCGCCGCCCCGGGTGCGGCTCCGCCGCCGCGGCGCGAGAGACTGTCGGCCATGAGTGAGCGCACCGCCGAGCCCCTGAAGACCGTCCTCCTGCGCCGTGGTGAGGTGCACAGCCCCGCCGACCCGTTCGCGACGGCGATGGTCGTCGAGGCCGGTCAAGTCGCCTGGGTCGGCTCCGAGGGCGCCGCCGACGCCTTCGCCGACGGCGTGGACGAGGTGGTCGACCTCGACGGCGCCCTGGTCACCCCCGCCTTCACCGACGCCCATGTGCACACCACCGCCACGGGCCTCGCCCTCACCGGCCTCGACCTGTCCGGCGCGCCCACGCTGGAGGCGGCCCTCGCCCGCGTCCGGGACTTCGCCGCCGCCCGCCCGGCCGACCGCGTCCTGCTGGGCCACGGCTGGGACGCCGCCCGCTGGCCCGGCGGCCGCCCGCCGACGCGCGCGGAGCTGGACGAAGCCACCGGCGGCCGCCCGCTGTACCTCTCCCGCATCGACGTGCACTCGGCGGTCGTGACCACGGCCCTGCTCGACCTGGTGCCCGGTCTCCGGCCGGCGGACGGCCCCCTGACCGCCGACGACCACCACGCCGTACGGGCGGCCGCCCTCGCCGCCGTCACCCCCGCCCAGCGCGCCGAGGCCCAGCGCGCCGCCCTCGCCCACGCCGCCTCGCTCGGCATCGGCACCGTGCACGAGTGCGGTGGCCCGCGGATCTCCTCCGAGGACGACTTCACGGACCTGCTGCGGCTTGCCGCCGAGCTGCCCGGCCCCCGGGTGGTCGGCTACTGGGCCGAGGCCGGCGACGGCGTGGCCAGGGCCCGCGAGCTCGGCGCGCTCGGCGCCGCCGGCGACCTCTTCGTCGACGGCGCCCTCGGCTCCCACACCGCCTGCCTGCACGAGCGGTACGCCGACGCCGGCCACACCGGTACCGCCTACCTGGACGCCGACGCCGTCGCCGCCCATGTCGTGGCCTGCACCGAGGCGGGTCTCCAGGCGGGCTTCCACGCCATCGGCGACGCCGCCGTGACCACGGTCGTCGACGGCGTGCGGGCGGCCGCCGAGAAGACCGGCCTCGCCCGCGTACGGGCCGCCCGGCACCGCGTCGAGCACGCGGAGATGCTCACCCCCGAGACCGTGGCCGCCTTCGCCGAGCTGGGCCTGATCGCCTCCGTTCAGCCCGCCTTCGACGCGCTGTGGGGCGGCGAGGACGGCATGTACGCCCGGCGCCTCGGCGCCGACCGGGCTCGCACCCTCAACCCCTTCGCCGCGCTGCTGCGGGCCGGCGTGCCCCTCGCCTTCGGCTCCGACAGTCCCGTCACCCCGCTCGACCCCTGGGGCACGGTGCGGGCCGCCGCCTTCCACCACACCCCCGAGCACCGCGTCTCCGTCCGGGCCGCGTTCACCGCCCACACGCGCGGCGGCTGGCGGGCCGTGGGCCGCGACGACGCCGGCGTCCTGGTGCCCGGCGCCCCCGCCGACTACGCCGTCTGGCGCACCGGCGACCTGGTCGTCCAGGCCCCCGACGACCGGGTGGCCCGCTGGTCGACCGACCCCCGCTCCGGCACCCCCGGCCTGCCCGACCTGACCCCCGGCCGGGACCTGCCGGTCTGCCTGCGCACCGTCGTGGGCGGACGGACGGTGTTCGTACGGCCGGGCGAGTGATCTCCCGGGGTGGCGCGGCGGCGCCCGGGGCCCGCCGCCGCGTCGCCCGACCTGCGCATCCTCCGCACCCACCGCCGGGGAACGGCTGTCTGCGCAGGTCAGGTGGTTGTTGACAGTCGGCGGCCGGGGGCCGGTAGGTTCGGCCGCGTCCACCACCGGACGCCCGACCGGGGAGTGTTCGCGCACGCGTCGCAGCGCCGCTGGGTCAGGGGCGGTGTGCCGCACCGGGGCACCGTCGCTGGGAGCCAGGCTCAGCGCCCGCGCCGGCGAGGGACCCTCCAGCCGGTCGGCCAGGTGTGACCCGGGTGGGGCCCGGGTGCTCAGTAGACAACGGCTTTCGGACGATCCGCAGCCAGCGGGTCCCAGGTCGGCCCGAAGGGCGCCGGGCCCCCATCCGTCGCGTACGAAGGTGCCGAAAAGCACGTTCTTACCCCACTCTTGTGGAATCGACACCACAGTACGAACGTGCTGTCACATCACGGCAGGCGGCGGCCACTATGGTGGACCTCTGCGTACGACATGAAGGGGCAGCAGTGAACGACGGCGACGGGACTCTCGCGGCCAGAGCCCAGGGGAGGCAGTTCGGCCCGCTCGGCACGACCTTGGTGATCATTCCGACCTACAACGAGGCGGAGAACGTCAAGACCATCGTCGGCCGGGTCCGCAAGGCCGTCCCCGAGGCACACGTGCTGGTGGCGGACGACAACAGCCCCGACGGCACCGGAAAGCTCGCCGACGAGCTGGCCGCCGAGGACGACCACGTCCAGGTGCTGCACCGCAAGGGCAAGGAGGGCCTGGGCGCCGCCTACCTGGCGGGCTTCCGCTGGGGCCTGGAGCGCGGCTACGGCGTACTCGTCGAGATGGACGCCGACGGCTCCCACCAGCCCGAGGAACTGCCCCGGCTGCTCACCGCGCTCAAGGGCGCCGACCTGGTGCTCGGCTCCCGCTGGGTGCCCGGCGGCCGCGTGGTGAACTGGCCCAAGTCCCGCGAGTTCATCTCCCGCGGCGGCAGCCTCTACTCCCGCCTGGCCCTCGACCTGCCGCTGCGCGACATCACCGGTGGCTACCGCGCCTTCCGGCGCGAGACGCTGGAGGGGCTGGGCCTGGCGGAGGTCGCCTCGCAGGGCTACTGCTTCCAGGTCGACCTGGCCCGCCGCGCCGTCAAGGCCGGCTACCACGTGGTCGAGGTCCCCATCACCTTCGTCGAGCGCGAGCTGGGCGACTCCAAGATGAGCCGCGACATCCTCGTCGAGGCGCTGTGGCGGGTCACCGCCTGGGGCGTCGGCGACCGGGTCGGCAGGCTCAAGGGCAAGGGCGGCAAGCGCTAGGTCCGGGGCAGGGGCCCGGAAGCCCCTTATCCCGCGCTGAGCCGCGTCCAGGCACACTGGGAGCATGACGACTGGCGCTCCCACCTCCGCGACCACCGCCCGGCCCCGGCGGCCCCGGCGCTCCCGGCTGCGCAGGTATCTGCCGCTCGGCGTCGCCGCCTGGCTGGTGCTGGAGATCTGGCTGCTGACGCGGGTGGCGGGCGGCGCGGGCGGTTTCACCGTGGTCCTGCTCCTGGTGGCGGGCGCCGTCGCCGGTTCCGTGGTCATCAAGCGGGCCGGCCGCCGCGCCTTCCAGAACCTCAACGAGGCCCTCCGGCACGGAGGGTCACCGGCCCGCGGCGGCGGCAACGGCCTGACGATGCTCGGCGGCCTGCTGCTGATGATCCCGGGCCTGATCTCCGACGCCGCCGGTCTGCTCCTGCTGCTGCCGCCGGTGCAGAAGGCCGTCGCCCGCTCCACGGAGAGCGCCCTGCGGCAGCGGCTGCGCCGGGCCGCCCCGGGCTCCCTGGGCGACGCCTTCCAGCAGGCACGCATCCACCGGCCCGACGGCAAGGTGGTCCAGGGCGAGGTCATCCGCGAGCAGCGCCCCGAGCCGGGGGAGCAGCGGCCTCCGCTGACCCGGTAGGCGGGGCGCGCACAACGAAAACCGCGGGCGCCGTACGTGACAGGTCACGTACGGCGCCCGCGGTTACTCGTGTGTCGCCCGGCGGCTTCCCGCTAGGCGGACTTGCGGCTGTCCCGGGGGTGAACTGCGATGTTCATCGCCCCCGAACGCAGGACCGCCAGACGCTCCTCGAGGACCTCTTCGAGCTCCTCGCGGGTGCGCCGCTCCATCAGCATGTCCCAGTGGGTACGCGCGGGCTTGGCCTTCTTCTCTTCCGGGCCGTCGCCGTCCACCAGGAGTGCCTGGGCCCCGCAGACCTTGCACTCCCACTCCGGCGGGATCTCCGCCTCGACCGAGAAGGGCATCTCGAACCGGTGCCCCTTCTCGCATGCGTACTCCACGGCCTGGCGCGGAGCCAGGTCGATACCGCGGTCCGTCTCGTAGCTGGTCACTACGAGGCGCGTACCGCGAAGAGCTCGCTCACTCATGAATCGTGCCTCCCGGGCTTGTCGCCCACAGGACAGGTGTCGCTGTCGTCGTCATCCGGTCAACGTCCGGTCGGCGGTAAAGATTCCCGTTCCGAGTCCCGTTCCGGGTCATGCGTCGCCGTCGTAGCCGCCCCTTGTTGTACCCACAGGCGCCCGGTTTGTCACATCTGATAACAGATGTCACCCAGCGTTCCGGCATCTTTGACGCGCAGTAACGGTACGCCTGGCAGGCCAAACGCGTACACTACCGCCCTTTCGTGCTGAGCGCTAAATCCAGTTAGATCCTCTCCGGCACCGGGTTCCCCGCCGCGGCGATCGCACGCCGTACCGGAACCCGCGTGAGCAGGGCGAATCCGACGACGAAGAAGGCCACCAGCGAGACGATCGCCGACCGATAACTTCCGGTCAGCTGGTAGGTCACGCCGAACAGCAGCGGTCCGAGCCAGCTCATCCCGCGGTCGCTCATCTCGTAGGCCGAGAAGTACTCCGCCTCCTTGCCCGGCGGCACCAGGTGGGAGAACAACGACCGGGACAGCGCCTGGCTGCCGCCGAGGACCAGGCCGATCCCGCCAGCCAGCACGAAGAACCCCACCGGGGCCCGGGCGGGCAGGAAGTAGCCGGCGGCCAGCGTGAGCGTCCAGGCCACCAGCGAGCCGAGGATCGTCCGCTTCGCCCCGTAGGCACGCGACAGGCGCCCCATCGCCAGCGCGCCCGCCACGGCCAGCACCTGCACCAGCAGCACCGCGACGATCAGCGTCGACTGATCGAGCCGCAGCTCCTCGGAGCCGTACACCGAGGCCTGGGAGATCACCGTCTGGATGCCGTCGTTGTAGACCAGGTAGGCCAGCAGGAAGGCGAGCGTGAGCGGATGCCGCCGCATGTCCCGCACGGTGGCGCCCAGCTGCCGCAGCCCGGGGGCGGTGGCGCCCGCCACGCGCGCCTGACGGTCGCGCAGCCGGCGCAGCGGTACGAGCGTGAAGGCGCCCCACCACAGCCCGGCGGAGGCCAGGCAGATCCTGACCGCGGCCGTCTCGCTCAGGCCGAAGGAGCCGTGCGCGGTGTAGAGGACGAGGTCGGCCACCAGGACCAGGGAGCCCGCCGCGTAGCCGAAGGCCCAGCCGCGCGAGGAGACCGCGTCGCGTTCCTCGGGCGGGGCGATCTGCGGCAGGTAGGAGTTGTAGAGCATCATCGCGACGGACTGCGCCGCGTTGGCCACGACGAGCAGCGCCCCGCCCAGCAGGTACCGGTCGCCGTCCAGCAGGAACATGCCCGCCGTCGCGGCCGCCCCCGTGTAGGCCGCCGCCCCCAGCAGCGGCTTCTTGCGGCCCGTACGGTCGGCGGCACTGCCCACCAGGGGCATGACCAGCACCGCGAGGATCACCGACAGGGACACCGAGTAGGCGAAGAAGGAGCCCGCCCGCACCGGCAGGCCCAGGGGGTGCACATAGCCGTCGGCGTCCGCCGCGTTCTCGGCCACCGAGGTGAGGTAGGGGCCCAGGAACACGGTCAGCACGCTCGTCGAGTAGACCGAGCACGCCCAGTCGTAGAAGTACCAGCCGCGCTGCTCGCGGCGCAGCCCCCCGGCCTCGTCGGCCGTCCCCGCCCGCACGGTGTCGGTGCCCACCCGTGCCCTCGCTTCCCGCAGAAGTGCCGTGCGAAGGCAGGGCCCGGCGCGACGGGCGCTCAGACCCAGGCGCCGCGGTCCTCCATGACCTTGCGCAGCGTGTCGATGTGATCGGTCATGATGCCATCGACGCCCAGGTCCAGGAGCCGGTGCATCCGCTCCGGCTCGTTGACGGTCCACACGTGCACCTGCAGCCCGCGCGCGTGGGCGGCGCGGACGAACCGGTGATCGACCACCGGGATGCCCGACTGCGCCTCGGGCACCTGCGCGGCGACCGCGGACCGGCGCACCGCGGCCGGCAGCCCCCAGGAGCGCAGCCGCAGGCCGATCACCCCGCGCGTGCCGAACGAGGTGGCCAGCCGCGGCCCGGCCAGCCGCTGCGCCCGCAGCACCCGCGCCTCGGAGAACGAGCCCACGCACACCCGGTCCCAGGCGCCCGCGCGCTCGACCAGCTCCAGCAGGGGCCGCAGGGCCGGCTCCGCCTTGACGTCCACGTTCCAGCGCACCCCGGGGAAGGTCTCCAGCAGCTCCTCGAAGAGCGGCACCGGTTCGCTGCCGCCCACGCGCGCGTGCCGCACCTCGGCCCACGGCAGGTCGGCGATCCGGCCGGCCCCGTCGGTGACCCGGTCCAGGGTCGCGTCGTGGAAGGCGACGAGCCGGCCGTCCGCCGTGGCGTGCACATCGGTCTCGATGTACCGGTAGCCGAGCTCCACCGCGCGCCGGAACTGCCCCACGGTGTTCTCCAGCCCGTCGGCGGCCCCGCCGCGGTGGGCGAACGCGATCGGGCCCGGGTGGTCCAGGTAGGGGTGGCGTGCCGGTGGCGTCGTGGTGGTCACGGACGCAGTATCGCCCGCCCCGGTGACGGCGCGGCAACCACCGTGCCGCGCTCCGATGCCGCCGGGGCGGCGAACACCCGCAGGAACAGCTGGGCCACCGGGCCGATGGCCAGCGCGTACAGCAGGGTGCCGACGCCGATGGTGCCGCCCAGCGCGAAGCCGGTGACCACCACCGCGACCTCGACCACCGTCCGCATCAGCCGGATCGAGCGGCCGGTGCGCCGGTGCAGCCCCGTCATCAGCCCGTCGCGCGGACCCGGCCCGAAGTCCGCCGCGATGTACAGCCCGGTCGCCGCGCCGTTCAGCACGACGCCCGCCACCAGCAGCGGGATCCGCACGGCGAGGCCGTGCGCGTCCGGGACCAGGGCGAGGGTGCCGTCCAGGGCGAGACCGACTACGAAGACGTTGGACACCGTGCCGAGCCCGGGCCGCTGGCGCAGCGGGATCCACAGCAGCAGCACCACCGCCCCCACGACGATCGACACCGTGCCGATCGACAGTCCGGTGAGTTCCGCGAGCCCCTGGTGCAGCACGTTCCACGGCTCGAGGCCGAGATGCGCCTCCACGAGCAGTGCGGAACTCGCGCCGTAGAGCGCGAGTCCCGCGTACAGCTGGATCAACCGTCTCGCGAGACGGCCACGAGTGGACACGGACGTACCCCCCTGGGTGGTGGCGGTGGCCTGACGCGTGACACTCTGTGGCGTGGGATGGATCGCCATCCATGGCCAATTCGGGGAAGGTGGACTGATCGTCATGGCGCAATGGACCTCGGCGGTGGGGGCCGCGCAGCTCGCCCGGCTGCTCACCTCCCAGCAGGAGCGCCCGGCACCCGGCACGCGCCGTCCGCCCGCCTACCGCGCCCTCGCCGACGGCATCCGGCTGCTGGTCCTGGAGGGCCGGGTGCCGGTGGCCGCGCGCCTGCCCGCGGAACGCGAGCTGGCGCTGGCCCTGTCCGTCAGCCGCACCACGGTCGCCGCCGCCTACGAGGCGCTGCGCACCGAGGGCTTCCTGGAGTCCCGGCGCGGCGCGGGCAGCTGGACGGCCGTACCGGCGGGCAACCCGCTGCCCGCGCGCGGCCTGGAGCCGCTGCCGCCCGAGGCCCTCGGCTCGGTGATCGACCTGGGCTGCGCCTCGCTCCCGGCCCCCGAGCCCTGGCTGACCCGGGCGGTCCAGGGCGCGCTGGAGGAACTGCCGCCGTACGCCCACACGCACGGCGACTACCCCGCGGGCCTGCCCGCCCTGCGCTCGATGATCGCCGAGCGGTACACCGCGCGCGGGATCCCCACGATGCCCGAGCAGATCATGGTGACGACCGGCGCCATGGGCGCCATGGACGCGATCTGCCACCTCTTCGCGGGCCGCGGCGAACGCGTCGCCGTCGAGTCGCCCTCCTACGCCAACATCCTCCAGCTGATGCGGGAGGCGGGAGCGCGGCTGGTGCCGGTCGCGATGGCCGAGGGGCTCTCCGGCTGGGACCTCGACCGCTGGCGCCAGGTGCTCCGCGAGGCGGCGCCCCGGCTCGCCTACGTCGTCGCCGACTTCCACAACCCGACCGGCGCGCTCGCCGACGAGGACCAGCGGCGCCGGCTCGTCGACGCGGCCCGCTCGGCCGGGACCGTCCTGGTCGCCGACGAGACGATGACCGAGCTGTGGCTGGACGAGTCCCTCGGGGACGCCGGCATGCCCCGTCCGGTGTGCGGGTTCGACCCGGCCGGGTCCACCGTCATCACGGTCGGCTCGGCGAGCAAGGCGTTCTGGGCGGGCATGCGCATCGGCTGGGTGCGCGCCGCCCCGGACGTCATCCGCAGTCTCGTCGCCGCGCGCGCGTACGCAGACCTCGGCACCCCCGTCCTGGAACAGCTGGCGGTGAACTGGCTGTTCAGCACCGGCGGCTGGGAGCAGGCCGTGGAGCTGCGCCGCAGGCAGGCCCGGGAGAACCGGGACGCGCTGGTGGCCGCGGTGCGCCGGGAGCTGCCCGGCTGGGAGTTCGAGGTGCCCCGGGGCGGCCTGACCCTGTGGGTCCGCGCGGGCGGCCTCTCCGGCTCCCGGCTGGCCGAGGCGGGGGAGCGGGTCGGTGTCCGCGTGCCCTCCGGTCCCCGCTTCGGCGTCGACGGCGCCTTCGAGGGGTACGTGCGCCTTCCCTTCACGGTGGCGGGGGCGGTCGCGGACGAGGCGGCGTCCCGCCTCTCGGCAGCGGCCCGCCTGGTCGAGACGGGCGCCACGGGCGGCGCGGAGGGGCCGCGCACGTTCGTGGCGTAAGCGGTCCCCTCGGGGGCGGGGCTCGGGTCCGGCTGTGTTTCTTCGGCTGCGGGTTCGTTGTGGCTGGTCGCGCAGTTCCCCGCGCCCCTGGTGGGGCAGCCGCCGGTGCTAGGAATGCTCGGCTGCCACCGCCTTCGCGGTCGGTGGTGCCGTTTCCGCCGGCTCGGTGGTGATCGCCTCCACCGGTGTCGTCCGCGGGGGCAGCAGGGCCAGTACCGCCTCCCGGTCCGTCTCGCTCGTGGCGTCGTCGTACGGGTCCGGGGTGCGCGGCACCTGGAGCCGGTGCACGGGGCCGTGTCCGAGCCGCGCGTACCCCCGTCCGGCCGGCACCTGGGCCGGCGGTGTCGTGTGCGGCGGCAGGCCCAGCACCGCCTCCACCTGTTCGGGCGCCGCGGGCCCCAGGACGACCCGCGCGCGCGTGTGCTGCCGTACCGCCTCGCACAGCGTCTCCGCGCTGTCGAACTGCTCCGCCACGACGACGGTCACGTTCGCCGCGCGCCCGTGCCGCAGTGGCATCTGCAGCAGCACCTGCGGGTCCTTGCGGTGCTCCGCCTCGGCGAGGTGGGTGAAGACGGTCGGGCGGTCCAGGAGGAGCCACAGCGGGCGCCGGGTGTCGCCGGGCGGCGGGTCGCCCGCCTGGCGGGCCCGGTTGACGGCGATGAGCCGCCGCTCGGTCTCCTGCGCGGCCCACTCGAGGCTGGCCAGCGCCCCGGCCGGCGCGCACTCCACGGCCAGCACGCCGTCCCGGCCGGTCAGGCACGCGTACTCGCCGGTGCCGCCGCCGTCGACGATGAGGACGTCGCCGTGCTGCAGGGCCTGCAGGGCGATCGAGCGCAGCAGTGTGGAGGTACCGCTGCCGGGGTGTCCCATGGCCAGCAGGTGCGGCTCGGTGGAGCGGACGCCGGTGCGCCAGACGACCGGCGGCACGTCGCGCCGGTCCCGCCCGTAGGACAGCGGCAGCGTGCGCTGCACCTCGCCGGGGTCGGTGAAGCCGAGGACCGTCTCGCCCGGCGTGGCGACGAAGCGCTGGGCGGCGATGTCCGTGGGCAGGGGAGCGAGGACGGTGACCGTCAGCCGGTTGCCCGCCTCGTCCCAGTCGAAGTGGTACTCACGGCCCCGCCCGGCCTTGGCGGTGAGCAGCTGCTCGATCCGCGCGCGTGCCACGGCCTCGCCGTCCGGGAAGTAGGCGGGGTAGCGGATCACGAGGTGGCCGAAGCGTCCGGTGTCGTCGAACTCGTGCTCCTCGACCACCTTCTCCCACTCCCCGCCGTGGGTGTAGAGCGGTGCCGGGTCCTCGGGGACGGAGAAGTGCGGCACCAGGGCCTCGTACACCGCCCGGAGCCGCTCGGCCTGCGACTCGTCCGGCCCCTCGGGAGCCGGTGGGGTGCGGTCGCGGCCCTGCCAGGCGGACGCCGCCATGAGGGTGATGACGGCGAGCAGCGGGCCGTATGGCGCCAGGACCACGACCAGGACGACGGAGGCCGCGAGGAACAGCAGCGGCCCGCGCTTGTCCTTCGGCGTCTCGGCCCACCTGCGCCGCCCGGCCGAGGCCAGCCGGCGCAGACCGCGCGAGATGGTGATCAGCGGGTGGAGGACGTCGGTGGCGCTGTCGGCCGCCGTCCGGGCCAGCTCCCGGCTCCGGGCGATCTGCGTCCGGGCGATCTGCGCGCTGTCTTTGCTCAGAATGCGGGGGAGAGGGCGCCGGGCCACTGCTGTCTCCTGATGGTGCGTGCGGGCGGGAGGTGCGGCTTCAGAATTTGATGCCGCCGAGGAGGCTCGCCAGACTCTCGCCTCCGGCCTTGATGCTCGGTGCGATCGCCGTGCTCGACAGGTAGAAGCCGAAGAGGGCCGAGACGCAGGCGTGCGAGCCCTTGAGCCCGTCCTTGCGGAAGAAGAGGAAGACGATGGTGCCGAGCAGGACCACGCCGGACATGGAGAGGATCATTTGGGGTCTCCTGGTGTCGATAGGGGACAGTCACCATGAGTACTTCCAGAATCACAGGATGTGTCTATACGACAAAAGGTGCAACCGGGTGAATCTCGGGCCTTTTCACTCGGGCGGCGGAGCCACCGGTAGGCCGGTTGAGGAGGGCGCTTGCGCCCGGCGGGGGCTGCAGTGATCTTTACCTCGGGCACTTCGGGTCATGTGAGGCGCGAGCCAGTACCCTTGCGATTCACCTGAACGGTTGCAACGAGAGGCGGTCCGGCCGATGAGCGAAGCCCCCGACCCCGAGGTCGTGGAGCTGGCCACCAAGGTCTTCGACCTGGCCCGGCGAGGGCAGACCGAGGCGCTGGTCGCGTACGTCGACGCGGGCGTCCCGGCCAACCTCACCAACGACCGCGGCGACTGCCTGGTGATGCTCGCCGCGTACCACGGCCACGCCGACGCGGTGCGCGCCCTGCTCGCCCGGGGCGCGGAGGCGGACCGGGTCAACGACCGGGGCCAGACCCCGCTCGCCGGGGCCGTCTTCAAGGGGGAGACCGACGTCATCAAGGCCCTCCTGGAGGGCGGCGCCGACCCCGCCGCGGGGACCCCCTCGGCCGTCGACACGGCGCGCATGTTCGGCCGGGCCGAACTGCTGCAACTGTTCGGCGCGCACTGACGGACATGTCCTGACCAGTTACGGCACGGAAAACGGGGGAGGCGGTACGGGGCCGCCGGAAATACGGTCGCGACAGCACACAGCGCGGGTCATCATGACGACGTGATTCACGGACGCGATGGCCGGGCAGGTGTTGCCGCACCGCGCGGACCGTGACGCGGTCCGCATGGGCCACCGACGAGAGGCAGAGAGAGATGGTCTACAGCAAGCAAGAGACGGCGGGCGCTCCGACGTTGTGTCACGCGGCCAGGTAATGCGTGTTTCCCGGTTGCGTCGACGCTTGATGTGAGGCTGTTTCCCATGTTCGATCCGGTCATAGCGCCCAGCGGTACGCTGCTCGGCCTGCTCCAGCGCGGCCGCGGCGACGGCACGCTGCACGCACTCACCGCCCCGCGCGCGGAGGCGCTCGCGGCCCTCGACCACTGCGTGCTGCGCGACCCCCGTCACGACTGGCAGGTGGAGAACCGCTCCCTGTACTACGCCCGGCTCTACCTCGACCTGAACGGCGAGCTGGACGCCATCGAGGCGCACCTGTTCTGCGCGGAGGACGTCCTCGACGGCGAGGAGTCCCGCACCGGCCTCGCCCTGGCCGTCCTCGGGCACCTCGCCTCCTACGGCAGGCGCGACGCGCTCGCCCTGCTGCGCAGGTACGCCGCACAGGGCGCCAACTGGGCCTGGGCCCTGGACGAGCTGGCCCTGCGCGACGAGGACGCGGCGCTGCGCGCCCTCGCGGCGCCGGTCCTGGCCCGCTTCCCCGCCGACCCGGAGGGCGAGGCCGAGCTGGCCGCCGCCGTGCGCGACGCCTTCGAGCCGCGGCCCTGGCGGCTGTGGGCCGAGGATCCCCGGGAGTCGATCGCCACGCGCGTGCGTGCCGCCCAGGAAGCCGGCTGTTTCGACCGCTGGCAGCGCCAGATGCGGCCCACCGGGCCGCGCCCCGGGTGGAGCGTGGCCGCCGTCCTCGAGTGGGCCCAGCAGGGCGTCGAACGCGGCGCCGCCCTGCACGTGCCGGCCGCCCGATGTCTGGCCGCGGTGGCCGGCCCCGAGGACCGGCCGGAGATCGTCCAGGCCGCCGGGAACGGCACCGACGGCGCGCGCTGCACGGCGCTGCGCTACCTCGCCGACAGCAACGACCCCGACGCCCTGCACCTGATCGAGGCCGCGGTCGCCGACGGATCGGCGCCCGTGGTGGAGGCCGCCGTCGACGCCTTCGAACGCATGCGCAGCATCGCCGCCGTCGACCGCGCGCGCCGCTGGGCCCAGCGCCCCGACGCACTCGGCGCCGCCGCCGGACGCGTGCTCGCCTGCCGCGGCGGGGCCCAGGACAGCGACCTCGTCCTCGGCGCCCTGCGCGAGGCCGTACGCGGCGAGGGGCCGGACGCGCCCACCCTCTGGAGCCTCGTCGACGGCACCGGCCGGCTCGGCATCGCCTGCGCCGCCCCGGTGCTGCGCCACATCTACCGCGAGACGGCCTCCTCCCACCTCCGCGGCCGCGCCGCCCGCGCCCTGGCCGCCACCGACCCCTCCTTCGCCACCGGCTTCGCCGTCGAATGCCTGTGGGACTGCGAGGAGACCACCCGCGAACTCGCCGCCCGGCACGCCGAGACCGGTGACGCCCGCGTCGTGGAACGGCTCCGCCGCCTCGCCTCCGACCCGGCCGAGGAGGACGAGGTGCAGACGGCGGTCCGCAGCCGCTTCGGACCGGACGCGCAGACCATGTGACCACCCGGGGCGCCGCCGCGCACCCGCGGGCGGGACCGCCCGCGGGTGAACCCCGGGTGACCCGGAGACCTGACCCGCATGGCCGCGGTGCGACCTGCCCGGGTGCGCGGTCCAACGCTCATGGGACGTTCCCCGGCCGGAAAGATCGACGTTGACGCGGCCACGTCCGGCCCGGCGACAACACCCGTATGCGTGTCGTCATCGTGACCGAATCCTTTCCCCCCGATGTGAACGGCGTCGCCCACTGCGCGCTGCAGACCGCCCGGCACCTCGTGGATCGCGGTCACCTCCCGCTCGTCGTCGCCCCGGCCACCGCGCCCGGCACCGAGGCCGACGCCCTCGAGGCGCCGTGCCCCGTCGTCCGGGTCCCCTCCCTCCCGCTCCCCGGCTACCCCCAGGTCCGCGTCGCCCTCCCCAGCCGGCGCCTCGCCGCGGCGCTCACCGAGCACCGCGCCGACCTGGTCCACCTGGCCAGCCCCTTCGTCCTCGGCGTCCGCGGCATGGCCGCCGCCGCCCGGCTCGGCGTCCCCGCCGTCGCCGTCTACCAGACCGACCTCGCCGGGTACGCCCGGACGTACATGGGAGCCGGCGAGGCAGCCGCCTGGCGCCGGATCCGCTCCGTGCACGCCGCCGCCGACCGCACCCTCGCCCCCTCCGGCGCCGCCCTGCGCGACCTCGAGGACCACGGGGTGCCCCGGGTACGGCTGTGGCCGCGCGGCGTCGACACCGTGCGCTTCCGGCCCAGCCGCCGCGACGAGGCGCTGCGCCGCACCCTAGCCCCCGACGGCGAGCTGATCGTCGGCTACGTCGGCCGGCTCGCCCCCGAGAAGCAGGTCGAACTCCTCGCCGGAGTCTGCGGCCTCGACGGCGTGCGGGTCGTGGTGGTCGGCGACGGGCCCAGCCGCTCCCACCTCACCGAGGCCCTGCCCGGCGCCGTCTTCCTCGGCCGGCGCACCGGCGACGAGCTCGCCCGGATCTTCGCCTCGCTGGACGTGTTCGCGCACACCGGCCCGTTCGAGACCTTCTGCCAGACCGTCCAGGAAGCCATGGCAAGCGGCGTGCCGGTGGTCGCGCCCGCCGCCGGCGGTCCGCTCGACCTGGTGGCCCACGGCCGCACCGGCCTGCTCGTGCCGCCGCGCGACGCGGACGCCGTACGGGAGGCCGTCGGCGCCCTCGCCGCCGACCCGGCCCGCCGGGCCGCCTACGGGACCGCCGGACGCGCCCTGGTCGAGGGCCGCACCTGGGCCGCCGTCGGCGACCAGCTCATCGGGCACTACCAGGACGTGCTCGCCGCGCGCAGGACGGCGGTGGCGGCATGACCGGCGCACCCCTGCGCATCGTCCGGCTCGCCAACTTCGTCACCCCGGCCTCCGGCGGCCTGCGCACCGCCCTGCGCGAACTGGGCAGGGGCCTGCGGGAGGCGGGCCACGAGCCGGTACTGGTCGTCCCCGGCGAGCGGCACACCGACCGCGACACCGAGCAGGGCCGGGTCATCACCCTGCCCGGCCCCGTGCTGCCCGGCACCGGCGGCTACCGGGTCCTGACCGACCGGCGGCGCCTGGCGGCCCTGCTGGAGCAGCTGGCCCCCGACCGCCTGGAGGTATCCGACCGCACGACCCTGCGCTGGACCGGCCGCTGGGCCCGCCGCGCGCGCGTGCCCGCCGTGATGGTCTCCCACGAGAGCGCCGAGGGCGTGCTGCGCACCTGGGGCCTGCCGGAGCCGGTCGCCCGCCGGACGGCCGACACCCTGAACACCCGTACCGCGCACGTCTACGCGCGCGTGGTGTGCACCACGGAGTTCGCCGAGCGCGAGTTCGTCCGCATCGGCGCGCGCAACGTCGTACGCGCGCCGCTGGGCGTCGACCTGACGGCGAGCCACCCCGCCCTGTACGACCCGGGGCTGCGCGCCCGCCACGCGCGCGGGGACGAGGCGCTGCTCGTGCTGTGCTCCCGGCTGTCCGTGGAGAAGCGGCCCGGCACGGCCCTGAGCGCACTGGAGGCCCTGCTGCGCCGGAGGCGGCGGGCGGTGCTGGTGGTGGCCGGGGACGGGCCGCTGCGGCCGCGGCTGGCGCAGCGGGCCCGCGAGCGCGGTCTGCCGGTGACCTTCCTGGGCCACGTCGGAGACCGGGCCGCCCTCGGCGCGCTCCAGGCGAGCGCCGACGTGTGCCTGGCCCCCGGGCCCGCCGAGACCTTCGGGCTGGCCGCGCTGGAGGCCATGGCCTGCGGGACGCCCGTGGTGGCGAGCGCGTCCTCGGCACTGCCCGAGGTGATCGGGCCGTCCGGGGTGGCGGCGGCCGACCACGCGGAGGCGTTCGCGGACGCCGTCGAACTGCTCCTGTCCCGGCCCGAGCAGCGGCGGCGGCAGGCCGCACGCGAGCGTGCCGAGTGCTTCCGCTGGGAGACCGCGGTGCGGGCGTTCCTCGCCGCCCACGACGCCCCGGCGTCCGGGCATCCCGACACGCAGGCCGGGGCCGCGGCCCGGGAGGGCGTGGCATGAGACCCGTCCGCTTCGTGGCGCTCGGGGACTCGCTGACGGAGGGCGTCGGCGACCCCGCGGGCGCGGGCGCGGGCCGGCGGGGCTGGGCGGCCCGGCTGGCCGGCGCCCTCGCCGCCGGGGACGCCCAGGGCGTCGAGTTCACCAACCTCGCCGTCAGCGGGGCGCAGACGCGGGACGTGCTCCACCGGCAGACCCCGGCCGGTCTGGCGCTGCGCCCCGACCTGGCGTCCGTGGTCGTCGGCGTCAACGACACCCTGCGCAGCACCTTCGACATCCGCGCCGTGGCCGCCCGGCTCGACCAGGTGTACGGCGCGTTCAGCGGCCGGGGCGCCACCCTGCTGACCGCCTGCCTGCCCGATCCCGGAGCGATGCTGGGACTGCCCGGCGCGCTCGCGCGCCCGCTGGCCCGGCGGCAGCGGGCGGTCAACGACGTCGTCCACGCGCTGTCCGACCGGTACGGGGCCGTGCACCTGCACCTCTCGGAGGGTGCCTGGGTCGCCGACCGCGCCCTGTGGAGCGCGGACCGGCTGCACCCGGGCGAGCGCGGCCACCGGCAGCTCGCCGTCCGCTTCCACGCCCTGCTCGCCGAGGCGGGCCTGGCGACCGGGCCGCCCCCGTCCCCCGAACCCCGGTCGCCCGCTCCAGGCCGCTCGGCGAACCTGTGGTGGCTCGCCACCGCGGGCACCGGCTGGGTCGCCCGGCGGTGCACCGATCTGCTGCCCCAGTTGCTGTGGCTGGCGGCCGGCGAACTGCGGCACGACGCGCGGGGCACGGGCGCCCGTCTCGACCTGTGCGCGGCGGCGGCGGTGTCCGAGGCGCTCGCCGCCCTGCCCGCCGCTCCGAAGGGCACGGGGGCTCAGCGCCGCCGTACCGCCACGAACCGCACGGCGGTGCCCGGGACCGCCTGCGCGGCGGCCGGCAGGTCGGCGGCGCGGACGACGGCGATCACCGGGTAGCCGCCCGTGGTGGGGTGGTCGGCGAGGAAGACCACCGGGCGGCCGTCCGGCGGCACCTGGACCGCGCCCAGCACCATCCCCTCGCTGGGGAGTTCGCCGGTCCGGGCCCGCTCCAGGGCCGGGCCCTCGGTGCGCAGGCCGATGCGGTTGCTCGCCGAGGACACCCGGTACGCGCGCGTGGTCAGCTCCCGGACCGCGCGCCCGGTGAACCAGTCGTCACGCGGGCCCGGCGTCACCCGGAGCACCAGTTCGGCCGGCGGGCGCGGCTGCGGCGCCGCGTCCACGCGCGCGGGCGGCCCCGCCGGGGTGCCGAGCGGCAGCACGGTGCCGTCCGTGAGGGGCGGCGGCCCGAGGCCGGACAGCAGGTCGGTGGACCGGCTGCCGAGGACCGGCTCCGGGGCGATCCCGCCGGAGACGGCGACGTAGGCGCGCACGCCGGCCACGGCCGCCCCCACCTCCAGCAGTTCACCGGCGGGTACGACCACCGGGGCACCCCAGGCGGCCGGGCGGCCGCCCACCGCGACCGGGCAGAACGCGCCCCCGACGGCGACGGTCACCGTCGAACGGGGGCGCAGCGCACAGCCGTTGAGGGTGGTCTCCAGGACGGCCGCGTCCGGGGCGTTGCCGGCCAGCCGGTTGACCAGGGCGGCCGCGGGCGGGTCGAGCGCCCCCGAGCGGGGCACACCGAGGTGCGCGTGCCCGGGCCGTCCCCGGTCCTGGACGGTGGTCAGGGCCCCGGCCCGCACGACGACGAGCGCTCGGTCGCTCACGCGTCCCCCACCGGTACGAAGCGCACGCGCGTGCCCGGGGAGAGCAGCGCGGCCGGTACGCGCGCGTGGTCCCACAGCACCGCCTCCGTCGTGCCGATCAGCTGCCAGCCGCCGGGGGAGGAGCGCGGGTACACGCCCGTGTACGGCCCCGCCAGCGCGACGGAGCCGGCCGGGACCGCCGTGCGCGGGGTGGCGCGGCGCGGCACGTCGTAGCGGGCGGGCAGCCCGGTGAGGTAGCCGAAGCCGGGCGCGAAGCCGCAGAAGGCCACCGTGAACTCGGTCGCCGCGTGGATCCGGGCCACCTCGCGCGCGGACACCTTCCAGTGCGCGGCGACCTCGGCGAGGTCCGGGCCGTCGTAGCGGACGGGCAGCTCGACCAGCTCCCGCGCGCGCGGGGCGGCGGCCGGCGCGTCCCAGGCGGTCAGTTCCGACGCCCGGCGGACCGGGTCGTCCAGGCCGTCGAGCAGGACCGTACGGGCCGCCGGGACGATCTCCCGGACGCTCAGCGAGCCCTCCGCGCGGCGGCGCAGCAGCTCCGCGTGCAGGGCCTGCGCCTCGGCGCCGGAGGCGGCCTCCACCAGCAGCGCGTCGTCGCCTACGGGAAGCACCCTCATGCGAAGGCCTCCACCCGCACGCCCGCCGCCACCAGCCGCTCGCGCACCCGGCGGGCCAGCTCCACGGCGCCGGGGGTGTCGCCGTGCAGGCACAGCGAGCGGGCGCGCACCCGGATATCGGCGCCGGAGTGCGAGGCGACCGCGCCGTCGCGCGCGATGCTCACCGAGCGCTCCACGACGGCGTCCGGGTCCGTCACCACGGCGCCGTCCCGGCCCCGCGGCACCAGCGTGCCCTCGTCGGTGTAGGCACGGTCGGCGAACGCCTCCGTGACGGGTGGCAGACCCGCCTTGGCGGCCAGTTCCAGCAGGCGCGATCCGGGCAGGCCCAGCACCGGCAGCGAGGCGTCGGCCAGGAGTACGCCGTCGACCACCGCGCCGGCCTGTTCCTCGTCGTGCACCACCCGGTTGTAGAGCGCGCCGTGCGGCTTGACGTAGGCCACGCGCGCGCCCGCCGCCCGCGCGAACACCTCCAGGGCGCCGATCTGGTAGGCGACCTCGGCCGCCAGCTCGGCGGGCGGTACGTCCATCGCGCGCCGCCCGAACCCGGCGAGGTCCCGGTAGGAGACCTGCGCGCCGATCGTCACCCCGCGCGCGGCGGCCAGCTCGCACACCCGCCGCATGGTGGCCGCGTCCCCGGCGTGGAACCCGCAGGCCACGTTGGCGCTGGTGACGACGGACAGCAGCCGCTCGTCGTCGGTCAGCCGCCAGCGGCCGAAGCCCTCGCCGAGGTCGGCGTTCAGATCGATCGCGGTCATGGTCTTCTCTGTCTCCGGTCCTCGTCGGTTGGACGGCGCGTGGCCGGTGTCAGCCGGCACCGGCCACGCGGTACTGCTCGTCGCGGGCGTCGGTCAGGAACATCTGCCCCGGTGCGTGCGTGAGGGCGAACGGCGGGCGCGAGGCCATCACGGCCGCCTGAGGGGTCACCCCGCACGCCCAGAACACCGGGATGTCGTCGGGCGCGGCGGCCACCGGCTCGCCGAAGTCGGGGCGGCCGAGGTCCTCGATGCCGAGGGCCGCGGGGTCGCCGCAGTGCACCGGACCGCCGTGCACGGCCGGCAGCAGGCTGCTCTCACGGATCGCGGCGCCCAGGTGCTCCGGTGGCACCGGGCGCATCGACACCACCATCGGCCCCCGCAGCCGGCCCGCCGGACGGCACTGCCGGCCGGTCACGTACATCGGCACGTTGCGGCCCTGCTCCACGTGCCTGATCGGGACTCCCGCCGTGCTCAGCGCCCACTCGAAGGTGAAGCTGCAGCCGAGCAGGAAGGCGACCAGATCGTCACGCCAGTACGCGCGCACGTCCGTCGGCTCCTCGACCAGCTCGCCGTCCCGCCACACCCGGTAGCGCGGCAGGTCGGTGCGCAGGTCCGCGCCGTCCGCGAGCACGGTCGTCCAGGAGCCCGCGTCCGTGACGTCGAGCACCGGGCAGGGCTTCGGATTGCGCTGGCAGAACAGCAGCATGTCGTACGCCCAGTCGGCCGGCACAGCGATCAGGTTGGCCTGCGTGTGGCCCGCCGCGACGCCCGCGGTGGGTCCCGCCAGGCCCTCGCGGAAGCGCAGCCGCGCCGTTTCCGGGCTCCACGCGCGCGCGTGCGGGTCCGCCAGGATCACGGGCCGGTCCTCGGTACGGTGCACCCGCATCACGCCAGCTCCTTCCCGCGCGTCTCGGGCAGCCCGAGCAGGGCCAGCGCCGCGAGGCCGTAACCGAGGGCGCCGAACACCAGCGCACCGCCCACGCCCCAGCTGTCGGCCAGGTAGCCGACGACGGTCGGGAACACCGCGCCCACCGCGCGCCCGGTGTTGTACGTGAAGCCCTGCCCGGTGCCGCGCACCGCCGTCGGGTACAGCTCGCTCAGATAGGACCCGAAGCCGCTGAAGATCGCCGACATGCAGAAGCCCAGCGGGAAGCCGAGCACCAGCAGCAGGGTGTCGGCGCCGTGCGGGATGTTCGCGTAGGCGAGGACGCACACCGCGGACAGCAGCGCGAACAGCCAGATGTTGCGGCGCCGCCCGAGCCGGTCGGTGAGGTGGCCGCCGGTCAGGTAGCCGAGGAAGGCACCGGAGATCAGGAACGTCAGATAGCCGCCGGTGCCCACCACCGACAGGCCGCGCTCGGTCTTCAGGTACGTCGGCACCCAGGTCGCCAGCGTGTAGTAGCCGCCCTGGACGCCCGTGGACAGCAGGCTCGCGAAGACCGTCGTGCGCAGCAGTCCCGGCTCGCCGTCCCGGCCGGGGCGGAAGATGGCCGCGAACGAGCCGCGGCGCGGGCTCTGTTCACGGACCGCCGTCGCCTCGGGCGCGTCGTGCACCCGGCGGCGCAGCCACACCACGAGCAGCGCGGGCAGCGCCCCGGTCCAGAACATGACGCGCCAGGCCAGGTCGTCGCCGGCGAACGAGAAGACCAGCGTGTAGACGACCGCGGCCAGCGCCCAGCCGACCGCCCAGGAACTCTGGATCGCGCCGAGCGTACGGCCCCGGTGCCGCGCGCTCGCGTACTCGGCGACGAGGATGGCGCCGACCGCCCACTCGCCGCCGAAGCCGAGGCCCTGGAGGGCGCGGAAGACCAGCAGCGTCCCGTAGTCGGGCGCGAAGCCGCAGGCGACGGTGAAGACGGCGTACGTGACCACCGTGATCATCAGTGCCCGGACCCGGCCCACCCGGTCCGCGACCACACCCGCCGCGGCACCGCCGATCGCCGAGACCACCAGCGTGACGGTGGTGAACAGGCCGGTCTGGCCGCTGTCCAGGCCGAAGTACGCCGCGAGCGCCACCATGCTCAGTGGCAGCGTGAAGTAGTCGTAGGAATCCAGGGCATAGCCGCCGAAAGCGCCGGCGAACGCGCGCCGGCCGCCGGGGCCGAGGGCGCGCAGCCAGCCGAACGGCCCGTCGGCGGCGGGGCGTTCACCTTGCGCCGGTGGTGCGCCGGGGGTCGCGGAGCGGGGCGGAGGGGTCGTGCTCATGGGCACCTCGCAGAGGAAGGGGACGGAGGGTGCGGGTAACTGAGCAGTGCCGTAAGGGAGATGGACCGTGCGGAGGCGGGCCGTGTGAAGCACCGTAGAGGATCGTTCAACGATCCTTCAATACCCGCGTTGTCTCGTCCCCAGGTGTGCGATTGAATTCCGGGCATGGCAGAGCAGCTGACGGGACTGGCCGACGACCGCGCCCTCCTGGGGCGCACCAGCACCGCCGAACGGGTCTCCGACATCCTCAGAAGCCGCATCGCCGAGGGCTATTTCCCGCCGGGCACCCGGCTGTCCGAGGACGCCATCGGCGGCGCCCTCGGGGTCTCCCGCAACACGCTGCGCGAGGCGTTCCGGCTGCTCACCCACGAGCGCCTGCTCGTCCACGAACTCAACCGGGGCGTGTTCGTCAGGGTCCTGACGGTCGAGGACGTCGAGGACATCTACCGCACCCGGGCCCTGGTCGAGTGCGCGGTCGTCCGCGGTCTGGGCGAGCCGCCCTACGCGCTCGACCGCCTCGACGCCGCCGTCACCGAGGGCCGGCTGGCCGCCCACGAGAATGACTGGAAAGCACTCGGTACCGCCAACATCCACTTCCACCGCGAACTGGTCGCGCTGGCGGGCAGCGAACGCACCGACGAACTGATGCGCAGCGTCTTCGCCGAACTGCGGCTCGCCTTCCACGTCGTGGACGACCCGCGGCGCCTCCACGAGCCGTACCTCGCCCGCAACGGCCAGATCCTGCAGGCCCTGCAGGCCGGGGACCGGCGCGGGGCGGAGCGGCTCTTGGACACCTACCTCTCCGACTCCCTGGAGCGGGTCGTCGAGGTCTACCGGCGCCGGGTCGGCGAGGAAAGCGCCCC
>NZ_KQ948878.1 GCF_001514215.1 Streptomyces bungoensis | reverse complement strand
AGGACACCGCCGCCCAGCCGGGCGCGCCGGTGCCGAGGACCGTGAGCGCGGCGGTGGCGAGTGCCCCGAGGCTCCTGGTCGCCGCTCGTCTTCCTCTGCTGGCCATGGCGGTCACCCTCCGGGCTGGAACGTCGGTGCGTGGTACGAGCAGGCGTGCCGCACCCGGCGCGGGGCGCACAGGCGCACGGCGCAGCCATGGTGACGCAGGAGTGCGCCCCCCGTCATGGATCCAGGGTGAAAACTTGACGGTGTGTTGACCCGTATGGCGGCCCGGCCGACCGGACGGACCCTCAGGTCAGCAGGGCGCGCCCGTACCAGTCCGAGGTGTTCCGCACGCCGGGCAGGGCGAAGAAGTAGCCGCCGCCGAACGGCGTGATGTAGTCGGTGAGCGGCTCGCCCGCCAGCCGGTGCTGCACCGTCTCGAACTGGCGGGCCACGTCCTGCTGGTAGCAGCTGAACAGCAGACCCATGTCGAGGTTGCCGGCCGGGTCCATGCCGCGGTCGTAGTTGTAGGCGCGGCGCAGGATCCGCTGGCCGGCGGTGGCCGCCGTACGGGGGTTGGCGAGGCGGATGTGGGCGTCGAGCGGGATGACGTCGCCCTTGGGATCGTCGGGGTACTGGGGCGTGTCGTGCTCGTGGTCGCCGTCCAGCGGCGCTCCGGAGGAACGCGCGCGGCCGAAGATGCGCTCCTGTTCGCTCAGCGCGACCCGGTCCCAGAACTCCACCAGCATCCGGATCAGCCGCACCACCTGGTAGCTGCCGCCGGTCGCCCAGTCCGGCTCGCCGAGCCCCCTGCCCACCCACACCAGGTGGTCCATCTCGCGGGCGCTGCTGACGTCCGGGTTGGCGATGCCGTCCTTGAAGCCCATCAGGTTGCGCGGGGTGCCGGACGGCCGCGGCGGATTGGTGAAGCCGTCCATGCGCCAGCGGATCTGGAGGCCGCCCCGGGTGTGCCGGGCGAGGTCGCGCAACGCGTGCAGGGCGATGTCCGGGGCGTCGGCGTGCAGTTGGAGGCTGAGGTCGCCGTGGCACCACTCCGGCCGCAGGTCGTCGTCCGGGAAGGACGGCATCGCCGTCAGCTTGCGGGGCCTGAGCGCGCCGAGGCCGAACCGGTCGTCGAAGAGCGAGGCGCCGACGCCGACGGTCACCGCCAGCTGACCGGGCGGCAGCCGGTCCCCGAGGATGCCGGAGTCGGCGGGCGGGCCGGTGATGCCCACCGGGGACGGTGTGCCGCCCGACGTCAGGAAGCGGGCCCGGTTGGTGAGCGTACGCAGCAGTTCGGCCAGGTCCGCACGGCTCTGCGCCGTCACGTCCAGCGCGGCGAACACACAGCTGCGGCGGGGCGAGGCGAGCACGGACGCCTGATGGACGCCGTGGAAGGGGGCCAGGGGTGTGTCCCCCGTGGACGGTTCGGCGGCCGTGGGCGCGGCCGCGCCGCCCGCGGCGAGTCCGGCGCTCGCGAGGGCCGCGCCGCGCAGGAAGCCGCGCCGGCCCACACCACCGGCCCGCTCCGCCGCGCTCACACCGTCCTCCGCGGGTCGCACAGGGTCGCCACCGACGCCAGCCGCTCCACCAGGTCGCCGACGACCGAGTCGGTCCGCTCCCGCTGGGCGCGGCTGAGCCGGTCCACCGGGGGCCAGCGGCCGTCGTGCCGGAACCCGTCCAGCGTGTGCCCGGCAGCGTCCACCTTCTCCTCCAGCTCGTTCAGTTGTGCGTACCGGGTGCGGAGCAGGGGGCGCAGCCGGGTCAGTACCGCGCGGGTGCCGTCGAGGTTGGCACGCGCGGTGGCGAGGGTGCTGCCGCTGCCGAAGTCGGTGCGGCCGGTCAGCTCCAGCCGGAGGGTGTCCTCCAGGATCTCGTGCGCGCGCAGGCCGAGTTGCGCCGGGTCCATGCGGGTCTGCGCCCAGCTGTCGCGCAGCCCGGTCACGGCCTTGACCAGTGCCGCCGCCGGAGCCCGCAGCCGGCCGGCCGGCTCCCCGTGCCACAGCCCGTACTCGACGCGGTGGAACCCGGTGAAGTCCTTGTCCTGCACCCCGCCGGGCAGCCCGGCGTCCGTGCCGTCGATCCGCGCGGCCGCGTCCCCGAAGGCGTCGTAGGCCGCTCCCAGCCGCTCGTACCGCAGATGGGCCTGCAGCCAGGCCGACCGGGCACCGGCGAGGTCGCCGCGGTCGATCGCCCGCCGCAGCGTTCCCGTCAGCCGGACCACCTCGTCCAGGCCGCCGCCGACCCACTTCTGGTAAGCGATGGCCGGGGGGATCAGGTCGTGCTCCGTGACGGGGGCCGCGCCCGGGCCGCGCCGCCCCGAAGCGACCCGCACACGGGGGCCGGTGACGGCGTCGGCGTCCTCGGGCACGCAGGTGAAGGCGTAGCTGCCCTTGCCCAGCCGGACCGTCAACTGCCGTGTCGTGCCCGGTCCGACGCCCTCAACCTCGCCGAACACCACATGGCTCAGCGGATCCTCGAGATAGACCTCGGCGGACCGGTCGGAGGTGTTGCGCAGGTCGAAGGTCTGCACTCCGGGCGCCGGCCGGGTCCAGCCCCGGCCGCAGTGGCTCGGCGAGACCTCGACGGTGACCGGCCGCGCCCGCCCGCCGTCGTCGCGCCCGTCGCCGAGCGAGAGCGCCAGCAGGCTTCCTCCCAGCACCAGGGCGAGGGCGAAGAGCAGTACTCCGGCCATGCGGCCGGAGAGGGACCGCGTGCCCAGGCGGGGCAACGGCATGGCGAGCCTTTCCGGAAACGACGTACGCAGGTGTCCGCGCGGCCGCACACACGCCGGCCGGACCGCCTCATGCTAGACAGCCTCAGGGGCCCGCACAGCCGTCCGGACGATACGTTGACCTGGAATTCCGCTCGCCTTCACCGGCCGTACGCCGCGGGCTCCGGTCAGCGGACCGGGAATCCGAAGGCGTAGCCCTGCTGCTTCAGCCAGGGCAGCAGGGTGCGCAGGGCAGCCACGGTCTGGGAGCGGTCGCCGCCCGCGTCGTGGAAGAGCAGCGTCGGGCCGTTGGTCAGTTCGCTCTTGACGGTGGCGACGATGGCCGCCGTGCCGGGGCGCTCGAAGTCCTTGGAGTCGACGTTCCAGCCCAGCGGGCGCATGCCGCGCCCCGCCGCGAGGTGCCGGCTGTACGGGGTGAACGCGCCGCCCGGGGCCCGGTAGTACATCGGCCGTACGCCGCCGGACGCCTTGGTGATCTGGCGTTCGGCGTCCAGGATCTGCTGCGACTGGTAGGCCTCGGACTTCTTGTCCATGGCGGTGTCGTGCGACACCGAGTGGTCGCACAGCCGGTGCCCGGCGGCCACCACCTGCCGGACCAGGTCGGGATGGGCCTCGGCCTGGGGGCCGACCATGCAGAACGTGGCCTTCACGCCGTTGTCCTTCAGCACCTGCAGCACCTGCGGGGTCCAGTTCGGGTCCGGGCCGTCGTCGATGGTGATGTTCACCGCGTGGTCGCCGTGGTCGGAGGCGTGGACGATCGTGGCGGACACCGGCGCCGCCTTGGGGGCGGCGGGCCGCGCCGCCGGGTGCTGCCCGCCGACGGGACCGGCCTGAGCGGTCCACACCGACGTGGCGGCGGCCACCGCCGTCACCCCGACCGCCGCCGCGATCACCCGGCCGTACCATCCCCGCCCGCCGTGCCGTGCCATGTCCGCCCCGTTCCTCGCCAAGTCGATCGGTCCCTGTGTCCCCGTGCACCTGTCAGGACGGGCGGGGGCGGCCGCGGGATCCCTCTGTTACGGATCACGGACAATCCCGCGGTGGTCCTGCGACAGAGGCGAAGCCCCCGGTACCGGCCGCCGACGGTGCCGGGCGCCAAGTCGTCTGCTGCACAAGGCATTTGCCTGGAATGCGCCCCGGCATCATATCGTGACAAGCCGGGACCGAACGCCGAGCGGACAGCCGATCGGGTGCAGGGGAGGATCCTCGACGGTGGCCGAGGAACGGCTGCTGCCACCCGCATACGGCGTCGGGAGCGTTGCCCGGGTCCCGGGAGCTGGTCGCGGTGACGGACCTGCTGGAACGGCCGCAGCTCGAAGGCGCCCACGCCTTCGAGCTGCGGCCGTTCCGCATCCGCGCGCTGCGGATGCGACCGGAGTGGCTAGTTGCGTCCCGCGCCCTTCTCGCCGATGTGGAAGATCCGGTGGCTGTCGCGGGTCATGTCGACGACCAGCTTGGTGGTGCTGCCTCGGCTCCAGGTGAGGGTGACGACGGCCTCCGTGTGGTTGCGGACGGTTCCGGCGTCGGTGACCTTCCAGGCGAGCGGGACGTTCTGGGCGCGCAGGACGCCGTCGGCGTGCGCCCGGTCCTCCCAGGCCGCCAGCTCCTTCTGGAAGGCCGGAGTGAGGTAGTGGCTGCGCAGGGCCTTCCCGAGGTTGCCGCTGTCCTCGTCGAGCACCGCGTCGATGTAGGTGCCGTAGAAGTCGGCGATGCGGGTGATGTCGTCGGACGGCTTGCCGCTGACGCTGCGCGGGGCGCCGGCCGAGGCCTGGGCGGTGGCGCCGAGGCCGAGGGCGGCGGCGAGGACGCCGGCGGCCAGGACGGTACGGGTCTTGCTGCTCATGTGTGTTCCCCGTTTTCGGAGTAGGGCCGAGTCGCGCCGGGTGGCGCTGTCGGTGGTCGACGGGCCGCTTCCGCCACCCCCGTGGCGAGGAGCGGTCCCGGTCGGCGGTCAGGCGGGTCGGGCGGTCAGTGGAGCTTGTTCACGGCTGTGACAGCCGTCTTCTCGAAGGCCTTGACCGGCGCGTCCCCGAAGTCGCCCAGCTGCGCCCACCCGACGACCGTGACGGTCCTGCCGTCCCGGCCGACGGAGAGCAGACGGATGTCGGAGGCGCCCCAGGAGGTCACCGTGTGCAGGCCGTACACGTGGGCGCCCTCCTCGACGGGCAGCGTGCCGTAGTCCTCGAGCGTGGCCTCGGTCCCCGGGTCGGCCTTCTCGGTACGTGCCGCACAGGACTTGATGTCCTTGTCCAGCCGCGAGAAGCGCCCCTTCGCCGCAGCCGTCGTGGACAGCCGCACGGTGACCTGACGGGCGCTCGTGTCGAGGTCGGTACCGAACTCCCGGTACCAGGTGTCCGACCCGGAGCCGCCGAGCGCCTTGCTCAGGCAGCGGTCCTGTTCCACGGCCTCCGGTACGCCGGCGGTGACCTTGCCGGCCGTCCAGGGCGAGCTCGGGTGCGGCGGCAGATCGGCCGCCGCGAGGAAGCCGGGCGCCCTGGCCGCGGCGTTCGCCGGTGTGGCGAGCGCCGCGCCGAGGGTGAGGCCTGTGGCGGCGAGAGTGAGGAGCGCGCCTGCTCGGGTGCGTTTGGGCATGGGTGTCCCCCGTGGATGAGTGCATGGGTGTCGTCTGTCGCCCGCCGCCGGCTGGTCGGTGCGGCCCTGGTCGGTGCGACACCCAGAGCATCGGCGGTCAGGGCGGGCCGGCGCAACGCCGGATGCCCGTCCGGCGGTGGTGGAACCATCCCAGCCCATCTGACGTGCAGGTATATGGGCCGCCTGGGATACCGGGATACCGGATACGGGCACACGTGGGAGGACGGGGGAGCGGTGTCGACCGGGAACGACGTCGAGCAGTTCGCGGCGCTGCTGCGCCGGCTGAAGGACCGCGCGGACCGGAGCTACGGCTCTCTGGCGCGGCGCCTCGACATGAACACCTCCACGCTGCACCGCTACTGCGCGGGCGAGGCGGTCCCGCAGGACTACGCCCCGGTGGAGCGCCTGGCCGTCTTCTGCGGCGCGACACCGGAGGAACGGCTCGCCCTGCACCGCTTGTGGCTGCTCGCGGTGAGGGCACGACAGCGGCCGAGGGCGGGGGAGGGAGTGGCGAGACCGACAGGGGCGGGGGAACCGGCGGAGCCGCCGAGCACGAAGGGGGCGCTGGAACCGGCAGGGGGCGAGCGGAATCCGGACCGGGACAGCCGGACGGCACGGAACGCGGGTGGCAGCGCGGGCGACGTGGACGGCGGCGCGGACGGCACGGGTGGGGACGAGGGCGGAACGAGCGGTGCACGGCCGGGACATGACGCGGAAGCAGACGGCGCGGGAGTCCCCGCATCCGGCGCTCCGGGGCCGGGCAGTTTCGAGCCGACGGTCCCGTGGGACGCGGCCCGCTCCACCGCGGCCCGCTCCACCGGCCGGCCCTGGTACCGCCGTCGGCGCACCGTCGTCGGCGCCGCCGCGGCGACCGTGCTGCTGGTGACGCTGGGCGGTCTGTCGGCACTGTCGGCCGACCGGTCCCACGGCGACTCGGCCAAGGCCCCCGTTCCGTCCCCCACGGCGGGGAGCGGTACGTCACACCACCCCTCGGCCACTTCGGCCGGCCCCTCGCCCAGCCGTTCGCCGGCCCCGCCCTCCGCGGGAAGACGGGCTGCGGGACCTCCCGGCGCAACGGGTGGACCGTCGGCGAACACGAAGGGGGAAACCCCCGTACCGACCGGTGTGCCGCTCACCTGGACTGCCGACTCGCAGGTCTGGCAGGACGGTTGCGGGCACGACTACGTGATCGACAAGGCACCGGCCCAGGTGCCTCCACCGCCGGTGCAGCAGGACGCCGGGGTGTGGGCGGCGACGCAGGGGGCGGTGCACGGGCGGCAGACGATCGTGCAGATCTCGGTTCAGGGGAAGTCGTCCACGGCCGTGGTCCTCACGGCCCTCCGGGTCCGTGTCGTCAGCCGCGGCGCCCCGGTCACCGGTACCGCGTACGCCATGGACCAGGGCTGCGGCGGTGGTCTGACCCCCCGTGACTTCTCCGTGGACCTGGACGTCGACCGCCCCGTCGCCCACGCGCGCCCCGGCAACGACAGCGGGAAGCCCCTCCCGGCGGTGCGGTTCCCCTACCGCGTCTCCGCCGGGGAGCCGGAGGTGCTGCTGGTCACCGCGACGACCGAGGCCTACGACTGCGCCTGGTACCTGGAACTCGACTGGTCGTCCCAGGGCCGCACCGGCACGGTCCGCATCGACGACCACGGCCGCCCGTTCCGTACCAGTGGCACCAAGGGCCTGCCCCGCTACTGGTACGGCACGAACGGCCAGGGTGTGCGTGAGTGGGTGCCCGCCGGCTCCTGAGGCGCGCAGCCCGTCCCGGCCGTCAGCGGCCGTAGCGGCGGTCGCGGTCGGCGTACGAGCGCAGGGCGCGCAGCAGGTCGATCTGGCGGAAAGCCGGCCACAGCACGTCCACGAAGTGCACCTCCGCGTACGCGGACTGCCACAGCAGGAAGCCCGACAGGCGCTGCTCACCGGAGGTGCGGATGATGAAGTCGGTGTCGTGCCCGGCCGGCGAGTACAGGTTGTCGGTGATGTGCTCCAGGTCGAAGTCCGCCGCCAGATCCCGGGGATCGCCGCCCGCGCTGATGTGCTTGTCGAACGCCGCCCGGACCGCGTCGACGATCTCGCGGCGGCCGCCGTAGCCGACGGCGACGTCGACCTTGAGACCGCCGCGGCCGGTCGTGGTGGCGGCGGCCTCCTTCAGGACGCGCGCCGTGTTCCCGGGCAGCAGGTCCAGTGCGCCGATGATCTCGATCTGCCACGGTTCACCGGGCGCGCAGATCCGCCGCACCGTCTCCTCGATTATGTCGAGCAGCGGGCCGAGTTCATGGGCCGGACGGTGCAGGTTGTCGTCGGAGAGCATCCACAGCGTCACGTGCTTGATACCGGCGTCGGTGCACCAGTGCAGGAAGTCCGTGACCTTGGCACCGCCGACGCGGTAGCCCTCCCGGACGTCCTGATGACCCGCACCCCGCGCCCAGCGACGGTTCCCGTCCAGCATGATCGCCACGTGCCGTGGCCGGGGCAGGCCCTCCAGCTTGCGGTTCAGACGCCGTACGTAGACCGCTTCCAGCGCCGCGCGCAAGGCCTTCATCGCCACGCCCATGTCCCTTCTCCTACCCGGTGCTCGAGGGCGCAACGATAGTGCCACGCAGTCCGGGCCCACCGCACAGGCCCACCGGCCGGGAGCGGGCGGAGCGGCGCGTTCCGGCCACACCGGTCGGCCGTCAGGGGCAGACGAACGACTGGAATGGGCGGCCGGTTGGTGCGCACCGGTGCCGGCGACGGCCGCATCGACTACACGGGTCGACCACTCCAACTTCTGGGCTGAGGCGCACGGCTGACGCCCGCCCCCGGCCCGCCCCCCGACCGGCGTCGCTCCGGAGGGGCGGGGCGGGAAGGGCTGGACGGGTCACCCACCCTCACCTAGACTCGCTGTCCAGAACTGGATTTTCTGTCGACCCCGCGGATCGCGGGCGCGACAGTGGGGGAGGCCTTCATGGACAGCGCGGAGCCGGATGCCGGCAGCCGTACGGCCGCGGCCCACACCGACGCCGACGAGCACCTCGTCCGCGAGCTGGAGAAGGTCGCCGTCGCCCTCGGGCGCATGTTCCCGGGCCTGTGCGAGGTCGTGCTGCACGACCTGCGCGACCCCCGGCAGGCGGTCCGCGCGATCGAGAACAACCTCTCCGGCCGCCGGGTGGGGGACTCCGCGACCGAGCTGGGCCTGGCCCGCATCGCCGACCCCCGGTACCCGAGCGTCGTCCAGAACTACCCCAACCGCTTCCCCGACGGCCGCCCGGCCAAGAGCACGTCGATCGGCATCAGGAACAGCGCCGGGGACTACATCGCGGCCCTCTGCCTGAACCTCGACGTCTCCGTGCTCTCCCCGGTCACGCTCGCCCTGTCCCAGCTCGTCGCCACCGACACCGGCCACCCCGACGAGCCCTTGGAAAGCCTGCGTCACCGCAACGCCCGCGCACTGCGCGAGGCGGTCGAGGCGGGCGCCGCGGAGCGCGGGGGCACCCCGCGGTCCCTCGGCCGCGACGGCAAGAGGGAACTCGTACGGCAGCTGCACCGGGACGGCTACTTCGACTCGCGCGACGCCGCGCAGACCATCGCGGACCTCCTCGGCGTCTCCCGCGCGACCGTCTACAACTACACCAAGTGAAGGACCGCTTCATGAGCACCGCAGGACCGGGCACCGCTCCCGGCCGCCCGGCCGCCGCCGAAGCGGCCGCCGCCACGCTGGCCGACCCCGACACCCCGTTCGCCGTCGTCGACGTCGCCAAGGTGCTGCGCAACGCCGAGCGCCTCGCCCGGCGTGCGGACCGGCTCGGCGTCACCCTGCGCCCGCACGTCAAGACGGCCAAGAGCCTCCCCGTCGCCGCGCTCCTGCACGACGCCGCCGGCCCGGGCCCCGTCACCGTCTCCACCCTCGCCGAGGCCGAGGCGTTCGCCGACGGCGGCCACAGCGACATCACCTACGCCGTCGGCATCGCCCGCCACAAACTGCCCCGCGTGATCGCCCTGCTGCGCCGCGGTGTCACCCTGCGCGTCCTGCTCGACAGCCCCGCGCAGGCGGCCTTCGTCGCCGAGGCCGCGCGGGAGGCGGGCATCGCCGTACCCGCCCTGATCGAGATCGACTGCGACGGCCACCGCGGCGGCCTGACGCCCGGCGCGCCCGAACTGCCCGTCGTCGCCCGCGTGCTGCACGACGCCGGCTGCCTCGACGGCGTGCTGACCCACGCGGGCGAGTCCTACTTCGCTTACACCGCCGGGGAACGGCGCCTGGCGGCGGAGAACGAACGTGACAGCGCCGTCGCCGCCGCCGGCCGGCTGCGCCGCGCCGGCCTGCCCGTGAACGTCGTCAGCGTCGGCTCCACACCCACCGCCCACGCGGCCGAGGACCTCACCGGCGTCACCGAACTGCGCGCCGGGAACTACCTGTTCTTCGACCTCGTCATGGCCGGGCTCGGCGTCTGCGACCTCGACGACCTGGCGCTGTCGGTCACCGTCACCGTCATCGGGCACCGCCCCGAGTACGGCTGGATCATCACCGACGGCGGCTGGATGGCCCTGTCCCGGGACCGCGGCACGTCCGCCCAGCCCCAGGACCAGGGCTACGGCCTGGTCACCGATCTGACCGGCCGGCCGATCCCGGGCCTGGTGATGACCGGCGCCAGCCAGGAGCACGGCACCCTCACCGCACGCGACGGCGCGCCGCTGCCCGACCTGCCCGTCGGCACCCGCCTGCGCGTCCTGCCCAACCACGCCTGCGCCACCGCCGCCCAGCACCACGGCTACCACGTCGTCGACGGCACCCGCACCACCGCACGCGCACCGGAGATCCAGGCCTACTGGCCGCGCGTCACCGGCTGGTGACCAGCCGCCCCGGCCGGCACCCCGCTCCCACCACCCCGCCTCCCATGACTCCGAGGACACACCATGGCCGCCGCTTCCCCCGTATCGTTCGACGACGTCCGTGCGGCCGCCGCACGCCTCGCGGGCATCGCCCACCGCACCCCCGTCCTCACCTCCCGCACCCTCGACTCCCTCGTCGGCGCAGAGGTGTTCGTCAAGTGCGAGAACTTCCAGCGGGTCGGCGCCTTCAAGTTCCGCGGCGCCTACAACGCGGCCGCCCAGCTCACCCCCGCACAGCTCGCCAAGGGTGTCGCCGCCTACTCCTCCGGCAACCACGCCCAGGCCACCGCCCTCGCCGCCCGCGAACTCGGCACCAGCGCCGTCATCCTGATGCCCGAGGACGCCCCCCGCTCCAAGCGGGAGGCGACCGCCGGGTACGGGGCGGAGATCGTGACCTACGACCGCTACACCGAGGACCGCACCGCGCTCGGCGAGGCCCTTGCCGAGGACCGCGGGCTGGCCCTGATCCCGCCCTACGACCATCCCCACGTCATCGCCGGGCAGGGCACCGCCGCCCTGGAACTCCTGGAGGACACCGGGGACCTCGACGCCCTCCTCGTCCCCGTCGGCGGAGGCGGGCTCATCGCCGGCAGCGCCACCGCCGCCACGGCACTGTGCCCCCGCATCAGGGTGATCGGCGTCGAACCCGAGGCGGGCGACGACACCAAGCGCTCCCTCGAACAGGGCGAACGCGTCACCATCCCGGTGCCCCGGACCATCGCGGACGGCCAGGCACTCGACACCCCGGGCGCGCTCACCTTCCCCGTGAACCAGCGCCTGGTCGACGCCGTGGCCCTGGTCGGCGACGACGAGATCGTCGACGCCATGCGGTTCGCCTTCGAGCGTCTGAAGATCGTCCTGGAGCCGAGCGGCGCCAGCGCCCTGGCCGCCCTCATGGCCGGACGGATCGACAACCCGCCGCGGCGCATCGGCGTGATCGCCTCGGGCGGCAACATCGACAGCGAGCGGTTCGCCGCGCTCCTCGGCCGCTGACCCACCCGGCACCCCACCCGGTGATCCGGCCCGGGACAATCCTCGCCATGACCGACGACAGCGACGACGACGCCCGCGGCCGCCTGGCCCGCATCGAGCGGCTGGTGGAGGACCGCGAACGCGAGCTGGCCCCCGCCTGGCGGCGCGCCACCCGCGGTGAGCCGCGCTGGGCGGTGACCGCCGTGATCCTGGCCGCCGTGGCCCTCCAGCTGATGCTGCCGCACCGGCTCGCGCTCCCGCCGTACTGGGCGCTGCCGTTCCTGGAACTGCTGCTGCTGGCCGGGCTGATCGCCGCCAACCCCCGGCGCGTCGAGCCGCGCACCCGCCCGCTGCGCTGGCTGGGACTGGTCCTGACCGCCGTCATCAGCCTGGCCAACGGCTGGGCGGCGGTCCGGCTCGTGACGGACCTGGCGCGCGGCCGCGCCGGGACGGACGCCGTACCGCTGCTGGTGACCGGCGGCGGCATCTGGCTGACCAACGTCATCGTGTTCGCCCTGTGGTACTGGGAGCTGGACCGCGGCGGCCCGATGAACCGGGTCCTCGGCCGGCAGCAGTTCGCCGACTTCCTCTTCGTGCAGATGCAGAGCCCGGAGCTCGCCCCGACGGACTGGGAACCGGCGTTCCTGGACTACCTGTACCTGTCGTTCACCAACTCCACCGCCTTCAGCCCGACCGATGTGATGCCCCTGTCGCGGTGGGCCAAGATGCTGATGATGGTGCAGTCCTCGGTGTCCCTGGTGACCGTCGTCCTCGTCGTCGCGCGGGCCGTCAACATCCTGAAGTGACCGCCCGGCCACCGCCCCGGCCCGCGCTGACCTGCTGTGACTTCCCCCACCTGCCCTTGCCGCGGCCTCCGGGACGTCCTTACGTTCGAAGCATGTCCTCCTCCGGCCCCGCCCCCGAGCCGTTCCCCTTCACGGTCGACCTGACCTCCCACGAGATGCTCCGGCGCACCCACACCATGGCCGCGCTGGGCCCCGGCTGGGACCCGGTCGCGGCGCTGCGCGGCGAGGAGGAGGCCTACGCCCTGCTGTACTCCGGCCTCGACGCGGAGCAGCAACGCCTGTACGACGAGCTCGTCGCGGCCGGGGTGCTGCCCGGACCCGGGGGCGGCCGTGCTGCCTCTTGACCCGCAGGCCGACATCGGGCGCCGCGCCTGGGTGCCCTGCCCCAACTGCGCCGACCACCGCAGGTGCACCACGTGCCAGGAGGGGAGAGCCTGCCACGCCCACTGGCGCTACCTGCTCTCCAACACCGGCAGCCTGCTGCACCTGCAGTGCCCCTCCTGCCGCCACGTCTGGTCGCACGAGAGCCACTTCGGCGCCACCCGTCACGGGGAGTAGGACGCCGCCGCCCGGTCAGCGGCTGCCGGTCCAGTCGTGGGCCACGTCCACCACCACCCGGCCGGGCACCTGGACCACCCGGAACGGCAGCCGGGCGCGGACCCCCAGCCCCACCTGCGTCTCGCCCTCGAAGCTGCCGGCGAACCGCGTGTCCCGGAAGGTGCGGTACCCGCGCACGTCCACGCCCGGGAGAGCGCGGCCCACCCGGCCGGGGTACGTCGGCGCGCCGCTGCCCGGGTCGTAACTCGGAGCGCCCACCCGTATCTCCAGTACGGCACCGCCGCCGACCGGAATCGGACGGCCGGTGGCGATCGCCCGGAGCCGGTCGACGTACCGGACGGAGAAGCCGACGGACCGGCCGCCGCCGGGCACGTCGAACACCAGCCGGTCGTAGCAGTCGTGCCGACCGGCCCTGACGTCCGTCAGCGGTTGGGTCCCGGTGGACGGTCCGCCCTTGGCGCCGCTGCCCCAGCCGGTCGGGCAGGCGGTGGCCCGGACGGCGGCCGCCGGAGCGGCCTGCGCCGCCGTCGCCGTCGCACCCGCCGCGCCGCCCGCCAGCAGCAACGCCGCCCCGATCGCCCATGTTCGTCGCATGATGACCCCCTTGGTCGCGCCATGCTCTTATGGGGTGAGACATGCGGGTATGGCGAATGGTTGCATCCCCGTCCCGGGACGCCCGCCGGATCGGGCTCAGAACGGGGGAGGGGCCTCGTCGGGAGCCGGGGGCAGCGCGAGGTGGGCGAGGTCGCCGGGCGGGGGAGACCTCACCGGCCACAGGGGAGCGGCGGTGCCGTCGGCGACCGCGGCCGGCGCGTCGGTGAGGTTCATGCGTTCGCGCAGGCGGCCGTAGAAGTCCGTGGGGCCCAGCCGCACCGCCCTGAGCCGGCGCGGAGCGGCGTACACGCCGATCCAGTCGCCCGGGTCGAGGACGCCCCGCACCTGGCCGTCGATGCTGACGGCGGCCTGCCCCGACCGTTCGAGCACCCGCAGCGCGATCGGCTCGTCCGGAGCGGCCACGACCGAGCGGTCGAAGGCCATGTGCGGGGCCACCGGCGTGAACACCAGGCCCTCCGCGCGCGGCGAGACGACCGGACCGCCGGCGGCGAAGCTGTACGCGGTCGAGCCCGTGGGCGTGGCCACCAGCAGCGCGTCGGCGGAGTACGACGCGAGGAGCCGGCCGGCCAGGTAGACGCCGACCGACACCTGGCGGTCCCGGGCCAGCTTCTCCACGACCACGTCGTTCAGCGCGACGACGTTCAGGGCGACCCCCCAGTCGTCACCGGTCTCGCACTCCACGCGCACCCGGGGCGGGGGCAGCGTCGGCTCATGGCTGTAGTGCAGCAGCGCCTCCATGTGCGGGGGCACCTCCAGCCGGCAGGACGCCCGCAGGGTGAGCAGCATCCGGCTCTCGACGGTGATCCGCTCCTCCCGTACGGCGTCCAGGGCCGCGCGCACCGACGGGGCCGGCACCTCCGTCAGGAAGCCCAGCCGGCCGAGGTCGACGCCCAGCACCAGGGCGTCGTTCTCGGCGGCCAGCCGGGCCCCGCGCAGGAACGTCCCGTCGCCGCCCAGGGTGACGATGAGGTCGGGGCCGCCCGCCGCGTCGATCTCCTCCCGGGCGCTGCGCCGCGCCCCCTCCTGCCACACGTCGATGTCGGCGCATCCGACCGCGTGCTCGGCGCACCAGGCGCGCACGGTGTCGGCGGCGGCCACGGCCTCCGCCCGTCCCTCGTGCACGACCAGGCCGACACGGTTCACCGTCATACCCGCCACCGCCTCCCAGCCGGCTCGCCCGGACAGCCATCGTGACCGCGAACCGGGCCGCCCCCCGGACGCCACGCCGCCGGGGGTGCGGCCCGGCTTTTCCGCGTGCCGGTCCCGCCCGGTTCCTGTCACCGGCGTGTCACAGGTGATCCACAGCGGAAACCCCCGACCGGGAGGACCGGTCTCCGTCGATGACACCGGCACCGAGCCGGCGTCCTCGCACATCCACGACCTCGGGGGATCCCATGCAGAACCGCACCGCCGTCCGCGTCACCGCGTCGGCACTGACCGCCGTCGCCGCCGTCCTGTCGCTCTCGGCCTGCCAGCCCGGCGACAGCACGCCCACGGGCAAGGCCCCGGCCGGCAAGAGCCCGTCCACGCCGGTCTCCTCGCCCAAGGGCCCGGCTCCCGCCACCTCGCGGCCCTCCTCCGGCGGCACGGCGACCGCCCCGGCCGCCCCCGCCTCCCCGGCGTCCGCCACGTCGGCCGGTACGGCACCGACGTGCGCGGCCACCGCCCTGAAGGCGACGGCGCGCCAGGCCGCCGACCGCCCGGACGGCACCGGCACCGGAGCGGCGGTCGTCGAGTTCACCAACGTCTCCGCGCGGCCCTGCACCGTCACGGGCCACCCGACGGTGGCCGGGGCGGGCAACGGCTCGCCCGAGCGCAACAAGCCGCTGACGGTGACCCCCGCCGGCGCCGCCACCGCCGTGCGCCTCGCGCCGGGCGGCAAGGCGTGGGTGAAGCTGACCTTCGTCCAGGTGCAGGGCGAGGGCGACGGCTACTGCGCGTCCGGCGCCCGGCCCGTCGCCTACCCGACGCTGGTGGTCGGCCTGCCCGGCTCGGGTGCCCAGCAGGTGGCCCTGGACGACGGCCTGTTCGCGGAGTGCGACAACAAGGTCACCGCGACAGCGGTCTCGACGGTGAAGCCGGCCTGAACGCGCCGTGCCGCATCCTGACGGACGCGGTCAGCGGGCCGCCGAGGAGACGGCGGCCCGCGCCGTCCGCTCCACCAGCGCGACACCGTCCTTCATCGACGCGTTGCCGTCGGAGAGGACCGCGACGAGGTAGTGGTGTCCGCCGGACGTGATCCGGCCGACGCTGTTGACGTCCCACAGGCCGGTCGTGTCGCGCTGCAGCCAGCCGTTCTTCAGGGCCCAGCCGGCGCCGGAGGCGGCCGAGACGCCCCAGGACTGCTCGGCGGCGACCCGGCTCATCAGCGTGCGGAGGTAGGCGCGGGAGCCGTCGCTGAGCGCGGCGGGCCGGGAGCCCGCCGCAGCGGTGTCGAAGACCGCGCGCAGCAGCCGTATCTGGTCGCTCGCCGTGGTGCGGGTCAGCCCCCAGCGGCCGCCCGGGCCGCCCTGGGTGGAGGTCAGCCCCAGCCGCCTGTTCGCCTTCGCGAGGCCCGGGGCGAGGCCGACGCGCCGCCACAGGGCGTTGGCCGCCGCGTTGTCGCTGTGCTCGATCATCTTCTCGGCCTGGGCGCGGTCCTGCGCGGTCAGCGGGTGCCCGGAGTCCTGCGCCCGCAGCAGCAGCGCGGCGAGGATGTCGACCTTGATGATGCTGGCCGTGTCGTAGGGGGAGTCGTCGCCGTACACCGCCGGGGTCCGGCCCGTGGCGTCCAGGTCGAGCACCGCCGCCGTCACACGGGCCGTGGCCCGCGGAGCGGCCGAGGCCGGTGCCGGGGCGAGGGCACCGGACCCGAGCAGGGCGGCCGTCGCGGCCATGAGCACTCCGCGGACGGCGGTACGTCCGCGCGGGTTCCGGCGCAGGCGTGCGGACAGGGTTCGGTAGGGCATGGTGCGGGGCCTCGGCGGAGCAGACGGCAGGGACACAGAACTGCGAACCTAAACAAAACGCCCGCCCGGCGAGGTGACCGGTGCCACTTCAGGCCCCTCCGGGCGCCGTTTGTGAGCAGAACGACAGATCGCGGGAACTTGGCCCCGGCTCCGCCGGGCGCCCGCTGTTGCCCGTGTCCGCGCGGGGGGAAGATGATGACCGGAGAGGCGGACCGGCCTCGGGAGGCGTCATGAGCACATCAGCGGAGCCCAGAGTGTCCGGCCTGGAGGTCCGGTCCATCGACTACGTCCCGCTGGACGAGCGGCACGGCAAGCTCTGGCACCTCGGGCCGCTGTGGTTCATGTCCAACGCCCAGATCGCCACCCTGGCGGTGGGGCTGATCAGCATCACCGAGGGCGGCAACCTCATCTGGTCGCTGCTGGCGATCGTGGCCGGCACCGTCATCGGCACCTTCTTCATGGCCTTCCACTCGGCCCAGGGCCCCCAGCTGGGCCTGCCGCAGATGATCCAGTCGCGGCCCCAGTTCGGCTACGTCGGCGCCCTGCTGGTGTGGCTCTTCGCCTACGTGCAGTACGCCGGGTTCAACGTCTTCAACAGCATCCTCGCCGCGGACTCCCTGCACGCCACGCTGCACGGCGGCGTCAAACTGTGGGTCGTCGTGGTCACCGCGGTGGCGTTGCTCATCGCGCTGGTCGGCTACGACATCATCCACAGGGCCGAGCGCTACCTGACGTACACCTTCCTGGTCATCTTCGGGATCTTCACCGTCGGCGTCCTGGTCACCCTGCACTACCCGGCGGGCTCCTTCGACCTCGGCGCCTTCAAGTGGACCCCGTTCCTCGCGCAGTTCGGCGTGGTCGCCGGCTACCAGATCAGCTGGGCCATCTACGTCTCCGACTACTCGCGCTACCTCCCGCCGGACGTGACGGTCCGCAAGACCTTCTACTGGACCTACTTCGGCTCGGCGCTCGGCGGCATCTGGCTGATGGTGCTCGGCACGCTGCTCGCCGCCTGGGCCGGCAAGAACTTCGACACCATCCCGTCCATCAACGCCGCCGGCGACAAGGTGTTCACCGGCTTCGGCGCCATCGTGCTGCTCTTCGCCGCCCTGGGCCTGATCTCGGTCACCGCGCTGAACATGTACGGGGGTTCACTGACCCTCATCAGCGGCATCGACTCCTTCAAACGGGTCCGGCCGACCCTCGGCGTCCGCCTGCTGACCCTCGGCCTGACCGCCGGGCTCTCCCTGGTGGGCGCGCTGGCCGCGACCTCGCACTTCCTGCGGAACTTCAACGACTTCCTGCTCGTCGTGCTGTACCTGTTCATCCCGTGGACGGCGGTGAACCTCATGGACTACTACGTGGTGCGCCGGGGGCACTACGCCATCGCCGAGATCTTCAACCCGAACGGCATCTACGGCCGCTGGGGATGGCAGGGCATCGTCTCCTACCTGGTCGGCTTCGCCGCCATGGTCCCCTTCTTCTCCGTCGGCACGATGTTCGCCGGCCCCGCCGCCAAGGCGCTCGGCGGAGCCGACATCTCCCTGTTCATCGGCCTGCCGGTCTCCGCGCTGCTGTACTGGTGGCTGACCCGCTCGATCGACGTCGAGGCCGAGACCCGCCTGGCCCGGGAAGAGGCGGCAGCCCTGGAACAGGCCGCCCGGGAGCACCGCGAGCCCTGACGCACCGCGCCCTAATCAGCTGCGTGACGCAGCGAGATTCCGATAGCCTGTCCTCTGCGTAGCGCAGACAATGTGCAACGCAGTGATAATCCTGTCCGTCCCCGACCCGCTTCACAAGGAGCCTCCGTGACCACCATCGCCGTCGCCGGCGCGACCGGTGTCCAGGGCGGTGCCACCGCCCGTGCCCTGCTGGCCGGCGGGCACCGCGTCCGCGCGCTCACCCGCGACCCCGCCGGCCCGGCCGCCGAGGAACTGCGCCGGCTCGGTGCGGACGTGCGCCACGCCGACTTCGACGAGCGCGCCTCCCTGGACGCCGCGCTCGCGGGCGCCGGCTCGCTGTTCGCGGTGACGACGCCGTTCGGGACGGACACCGCGACCGAGGTCCGGCAGGGCAGGGCCCTGCTCGACGCGGCGGCGGCCGCCCGCGTCGGGCACATCGTGTTCACGTCGGCCGCCCACGCCGACCGCGGAACGGGCGTCCCGCACTACGACAGCAAGGCCGAGATCGAGCGCCATCTCCGGGCGACGGGCGTCCCCTGGACGGTCATCGCGCCGGCGGCCTTCATGGACAACTTCGCCTCCGGCTGGACCCTGCGGGGCCTGCGCGAGGACACCTTCGCCTGGCCCATGCCGGCCGACCGCCTCCTGACGCTCGTCCCCGCCGAGGACATCGGCTCCTTCGCGGCCCTGGCCCTGCGCCGGCGCGACGACTTCACCGGCCGCCGCATCGACCTCGCCTCCGACGCACTGACCGCCACGCAGATCGCCGCCGCCCTGTCCGCCGCGACAGGCCGCCCGGTCGGGCACCGCGAGGTGCCCCTCTCCCACGTCCGCACCCGCTCGCACGACCTGGCCGCGATGTTCGCCTACCTCGGCACCACCGGCCTCGACGTCGACGTCACCGGGCTGCGCCGCGCCCACCCCGAGGTGCGCTGGCACACCTTCGCCGACTGGGCCGCGGCCCAGGACTGGCCCGCCCTGCTCGCACCGGACCCCAGGGAACCCGTCCCGGGCCACTGAGGCCCCCGCCCGCTCACTTCTCCTGCGACGTCCAGTGGTGGTCGCAGAACCAGCGGCCGAACAGGGCACCCCCGTACACCACGAACCCGACGCCGATCAGCCACGACTCCACCACCAGCACGGTCCCGACGGCGCCGTAGTTGAGCGCGTTGGTGACGATCATCGGGGTGAAGACCAGGTAGGAGAAGGCCCGCAGACCGCCCAGGCCGATCATGGTGGCCAGCGCGCCCGGCAGCAGGGACCGCCAGCGCACCTGGCCGCCCAGAAGGAACCACTGGCCCCACCAGAAGAACAGCAGCCCGCTCAGCGCGGACAGCCCGACCCGCTGCCACCCGTGCAGCGCGCCGCGGGTCTGCACCTCCTGGTAGAGGTAGGCGGTCAGCACCACCAGCCAGGTCGCCTGCCGCCAGACCCGGTGCCAGGGACCGGCGGGAACGCCCCAGACGCGTTCGTAGCCGTTCTGCACGCTGCCCGCGAAGGACACGCCGAACACGGCCAGCAGGACCAGGCTCAGCACGCTGGTGGTGTCGATGACCTTCCGCGGCGGACTGATGATGTCCGTGAGGGCACGGGCGGACCGGCCGGACAGGCCCATGCCGTCGGTGAGCCAGGTGGCGAAGCCGCCCCGCCCCAGGGGATCGCCCGCCGCGACCACGATGAGCAGCGGCGCCAGGGTCACCAGGGCCAGCGTGGCGAAGCCCATCGCCCGGTGCATCAGCTCCAGGTCGCGTCCGTGCCGGAACAGGACGCGCAGATGCAGCCACTCCCACGCGCGGTGCGGGCCGCGCCACCACTGTCTCACCGGGCCCTCCCGTGCTCGCCGCCGCGGGACCAGGCCCCGGCCGGGTCCCCGCTGCCATGATCGGACGAGACACCCCGCCGTGCCCGGCCGGACATGCCGGTGCCCGCCCGCTCGGGCCCCACCGTGGTGGTGACGCGCACGAGCGCGGGACGGCGCGGGGTCGAGCCGAAACCGAAGCGCACCGGAGGTACGACGAGTGCCGGCGAGCCGAGGTCCCGGCCCTCGTGGGTGGCGGCGACGGCGGTGACACGGTGCAGGTCGCGGGCGCCGTACCACTCCCGGCGGCCCCCGCCGGCACTGCCGCGGGTGCGCACCCCCAGCAGCAGCCGCGCGGGCAGGTCCGTCACGGCCGTCCACGGCGGCCACGCCGCCAGCGGGCCCGGAACGGCCCGGAGCGCCAGCCCAGTCAGGCCCCGGCAAACCGGGCGGGCCCGGCGCCCGGCGCCCGGGCCGGCCGGAAGGACCGGCCGGCGCCGGCACCGGGCCGCGTCCGCGGCCCCGGTAGCCCGTGCCGGGTCAGACCGTGCCGCTGGAGGCGATGGTGACCTTGGCGCTGGGGGTCCCGCTGCGGCTGCCGAGGGACTCGACGCGGTCCACGATGTCCTGGCCCTCGACGACCTCGCCGAAGACGACGTGCTTGCCGTCGAGCCAGTCCGTGACGACGGTCGTGATGAAGAACTGCGAGCCGTTGGTGTTGCGGCCCGCGTTCGCCATGCTCAGCAGGTAGGGACGGTCGTGCTTGCGGTCGAAGTTCTCGTCGGCGAACTTCTCGCCGTAGATGCTCTTGCCACCGGTGCCGTTGCCCCGGGTGAAGTCGCCGCCCTGCAGCATGAACTGCGGGATGATGCGGTGGAAGGAGGAACCGGCGTAACCGAAGCCGTGCTGGCCGGTGGCCAGCTCACGGAAGTTCTTGGCGGTCTTGGGGACCACGTCGTCGTAGAGCTTGAACACGATCCGGCCGGCCGGCTCGTCGTTGATGGTGATGTCGAAGTACACGTTGTCACTCATGGCGATCAACCTACCGTCGAGCGGCGCACCGGCGCGCGGAAGGGTCCCCCTGAGGCCGGGTGTCGTGCGCGAGGAGAGCGCCGTGACCGACGGCTGGGTGTGGGTCGAGACGCTGTTCGCGGGCACGGCCGCCTTCCACACACGGGGCAGACTGCCGTACGCCCCCGACCTCGTGCCCGTGCTCGCCGGCGTACTGGGGCTCGACGGGACGGGACGGCTGCTGGACGTGGGATGCGGGCCCGGCACGGTCGCCCGGCCGCCGTGCAAGACCGAGTCCGGGGCGGCCGGCCCTGCCTCCCCGGCGCGCCGCCCGCCTCTTCGAGGCGCAGGACGCGGGGGCCACCGAGGACCAGCTGCGGCAGATCGCCGCGCAGGCGCTGGGCGAGGTCTACTTCCGCGACAGCGGCCGCCGTGCCCACGGCCTCGAGGTGGAGTTCACCGACATCGAACAGGTCGACTTCGGCCTGTAGCGGGGCTCCGCCCACCGGCGGAGCTCACTGGCCGGCGGTGCCGAACGTGGCGAGCTGGTCCTTGACCCAGGGGTCGAACACCGCGAGCCGGTGGGCGGCCGAGGGGTAGAACGTCGCGATCTGGCCCTCGATCCACGGATCCGTGGCCTGCCGGGCCGTCCCGTGACCCTGGCAGTGCGTGTCGGTGCGGACCGCGGCGTGCGGGGCCGGCACGTGTCCGGGCGCCGGCGTGGGGGCGGCCGTCGCCGCGCCGCCGGTGGCCAGCACCGCACCTCCGGCGATCGCCGCGGAAACGCCCGCCATCGCGATACGTCGCGTCAGCTTCATGATCTACCTCCTGGGCTCGGCCCGTCGAAGCTTCCGGTCGGCCCACCTACCCACTCACATCCCCCGCACGCACGCACTCGCAAATTTGCTACGAGGGCTCCGCTCAGGTCGTGCGGCGCAGGAGCGGGTACGGTGCGCGCCGCACGAGCCAGGCACTCGCCGCACCGATCACGGCGCCGGCTGCGACGTCGCTGGGGTAGTGGGCACCGGACTGGACGCGCTCCAGAGCGACCATCGCGGCCGGCAACGCGCACACGGCACCGGCCGCGGGCCAGGCGGGCGTGACGGCGGCGGTGAAGGCGACCGCGGCCGCCGTGTGCCCCGAGGGGAACGAGGAGGAGTCGGGCCGGTCGTACACCTCGTCGTGCGGGATCCACTCCTTGGGCGGCCGGGGCCGGTCGGCGAGCTGTTTGCACAGCCCGTTCGAGACCAGCTGCGCCACCGCGACGGCGGACACGCCCGCGACCGCCGCCGCCCGCCCCCGCCTCCCTCCGGCCGCGGCCATCACCGCGGCGGCGCCCCACCACAGCTTGCTGGACTCCGCCGCCTCCTCCACCGCCGACAGCACCCTGCCGGCACGCTTCGGTATGCGGGAAGCCGCCTGCTGCGTCAGGACCCGATCGACCCCATGGAAACCAGCGCGCACTCTCATGAGCTGCGGATATCCCGTCATCTGCCGCCCACACCGGCGACGTTCACCACAGTCGCCGGCTCACCCCGGGAGGCCGGTCCGTCCGCTCAGCCGGCCCTGCGCGCGACCCCGCCGTAGAAGCCGATCCCGTCGGACCCCGGCTCCGGCGGGCCGTCCGGGCGCCAGAACGGGACCTGCGCCAGGCCGGGTTCGACCAGGTCGAAGCCGTCGAAGAACCGCTCCACCCCGGCGCGGGAGCGCAGGTTCAGCGTGGCCGTGGCCTTGCTGTAGACGGCCTGGGCGGCGGTGCGGTCGGCGAAGTCACCGGTGGCGTGGGAGAGCACGAGGAAGCTGCCGGGCGCGAGCGCGTCCCGCAGGGTCGCGACGGCCCCGGCCGGATCCTCCGCGTCGGAGAGGAAGTGCAGGACGGCGACGAGGAGCAGCGCCACCGGCTCGTCGAAGTCGATCGTCCGGCGGACCACCGGATCGTCCAGGACGGAGCGCGGGTCGCGCAGGTCGCCGAGCATCACGCTGGTCGTACCGGAGCTGCTGAGCAGCGCGTTGGCGTGCGCGGCCACGATCGGATCGTTGTCGACGTACGCCACGCGCACGTCCGGCGCCAGCGCCTGCGCGACCTCGTGCACGTTGGGCGAGGTGGGCAGCCCGGTGCCGATGTCGAGGACCTGCCGCACGCCGCTGCCGACGACGTACCGGACGGCCCGCCGCATGAAGGCCCGGTTGGCCCGCAGTCCGGCGCGCACCTCGGGCGCGGCCTCGGCGAGCCGGTCGCCGGCCTGCCGGTCCACCTCGTAGTTGTCCTTGCCGCCCAGCAGGTAGTCGTAGATCCGGGCGGGGTGCGGCCTGCTGGTGTCGATCTCCCCGAGGCCGAAGCCGCCGTCCTGACTCACCCTGCGCTCCTCTCGACGACCGCCACGGGCCCCCGCCTGCGGTGGACGACAGCTTCGCACATCAACTGCCGTGTCACTGCGGGTGGTTGCGGGTCGCGCGCAGGAGCAGCAGGGTGACGTCGTCGGTGTACCGGCCCGTCGGCCAGGCGCGCCGCAGCAGACTGTCGGCGAGGCGCTCCAGGCACGCCTCGTCGCTGTCCGCGAAGTGCTTCAGGAGGTCGGCGGTGGCGCGCGCCGAGTCGTGACCGGGCCGTTCCACCAGGCCGTCGGTGTAGAGGGCCAGCACGGCGCCCTCGGGCAGCGCCACCTCGGTGACGGGATAGTCCGGATCCGGGCCGACGCCCATCGGGGGGGCCGGGCTCGATCTCCAGGATCCGCCCGTCGTGGTGCGCCCCCCGCAGCAGGGGCGGTACGTGGCCGGCGCTGGCCAGCGTGAGCCGGCCGGGGGCCAGGTCCAGTTGCGCGCACAGGCACGTGACGAGCAGCTCGGAGTCCAGGTCCGCGAGCAGCCGGTTGGTGCGGGACAGCACCTGGTCCGGCGTCGCCCCGGCGCGTGCGTGGGCGTGGACGGCGGTGCGGACCTGGCCGGTGAGCGTCGCCGCTGCGATGCTGTGGCCCTCCACGTCGCCGATGACCGCGGCGACCGTGGTGGCGTCCAGCCGCAGCAGGTCGTAGAAGTCCCCGCTGACGGGGAGCCCGTGACCGGCCGGCAGCGAGCGGGCGGCGACCTCCAGCCCGCGCGTCCGCGGCAGGGTGCGCGGCAGCAGGGCCTGCTGGAGTTCCTCGGCCAGGCGGTGCCGGTCGTCGTAGAGACGGGCCCGGTCCAGCGCCTGGGCGATCAGGCCGGCCAGCGAGGTGAGGACGGCGCGCTCGTCGGCCGTGAACGTGTGCGGACGGTCGTACGACAGGATGCAGCAGCCCACCGGCCGTCCCGTGATGACCAGGGGCAGGAACACCCACGCCCGCTTGTCGCTGGCCCGGGGCGCCCGGGGATGGCTGCGTGCCAGGTCGGCGGGGTTCGCGAAGAACTCCGGCGTCCCGCTGGCCAGGACGGCGCCGGCCGGGGTGAGGTCGGTGTCCAGGGCGAGCCCGTCGAGGTGCTCGATGATCTCGTGGCGGTAGCCGCGGTGCCCGGTGATCCTGAGGCGGCCCGCGTCCGCCACGGACAGGACCATGCCCTGCGCCTGGAAGGCGGGGAGGATCTGGTCCGCGATCAGGGCGACCACGTCGCGCACGGTGACCGTCTCGGTGAGCGCCGCCGCCAGGTGCACCAGCTGGTACAGGCGCCCGGTCGGCGCCGCCGGCGGGTGCTGCCCGGCGGGCGCCGCCTCCCGCGCGGCGCACCGGCCCGACGGCGTGATCCGGACGCTGATGCCGCTGCTGTCCGGGTGGAGCGAGAAGGTCAGCCACTGGTCGGGCGGCCGCAGGGCGTCGTAGGTCAGAGCGGTGCGGCTGACGACGGCCGTGCGGTACTGGTCCTCGTAGCGGGGGTCGTCCAGCCAGGGCAGCGCCCGCCAGGGACGGGTGCCCAGCAGCTGCTGCGCGGGACGGCCGAGGAGACGGGCGGCGGTGCCGCTGACGAAGGTGATCCGGCCCTCCAGGTCCAGGGCGACGGCACCCTCGGGCAGACGCTCGACGTAGTCGAGCGCGGCGATACCGGTCTGCGCGGGGTGGCGCACGGTCTCGAGCGGGAAGAGCAGCGGCCGCTCGGGAAGCGCCGGCGGCCGGGACGACTCGTCCAGCAGCCGGGCCACCCGGTGGGCGCCGGCGGTGATCTCCCCGCGTTCGCGCGGGGACGCCTCGCACGGGTGGTCGCCGGGCCACAGCAGCACCATGGCGCCCCAGCAGCGGCGCGCCCCGCTCAGCGGGATCGCCGCGAGCGCGAAGTCGTACGGCAGGACGGCCGCGGCCCGCGGGTAGCGGCGGGTCATCTCCTCCTGGCTGCCGATCCACACCAGCCGGTCGTCCCGGATCGCGTCGCGGTGGGGGAGCGGGGCGGTCAGCGGCAGCCGCAGCCACGGCTCGGCGAACTCGGCCGGCAGTGCGCACAGGGCGACCAGGCGCAGCCTCGGCACCGGCTCCTCGATCAGGAACAGCCCGCCGATCGAGGCGCCGGTGCGGCGCATGACATCGGTCAGGCCCGCCCCGAGCGCGTCGTCCAGTGATCCACCAGCGTCCGGCAGATCCCGGGGCCCCATGGCGCCCTCCGCTTCCCTCGCGGCAGTCCCTTTCACTCCTGGTGCCAATGCAGCCGTACCAGGACGATATGCCCCGGCGGGGATCACAGCCAAGCGTGCGCCCGAAGCACCACGGACGACGGCCGGCGCACGGTGACCGCTCAGCGCGGTACCCCGGTCGCGCACCGTGCGCGACGCGGATGCCTATGGTGGGGTGTGATCAGCAGCGACACGGAGCCGCGCCGGCGGCGCGGACGACGGCCGGGGTACAAGGCGGCGGCGGGCGTCTTCGCCGTGGGCATGATGGGCACCACACTGCCCACACCGCTGTACGGCCTGTACCGGCAGCAGATCGGGTTCTCCGAACTGATCGTCACGGTGGTCTTCGCCGCCTACGCGGTCGGCGTCATCGTCGCCCTCCTGGTCGCCGGCGGCTGGTCCGACGTGCTGGGCCGGCGGCCGGTGCTGACGGCCGCGCTCGGCCTGTCCGCCCTCAGCGCCGTGTGCTTCCTGTGCGAGAGCGGTCTTCCGCTGCTGTACGCCGGCCGGGTGCTCTCGGGCCTGTCGGCGGGGCTGCTGAGCGGCACGGGCACCGCGGCCGTCCTCGACCTGGCCCCGCCCGGGCGGCGCGGACGGGCCGGCCTCGCGGCGACCGCGGCCAACATGGGCGGCCTCGGGCTCGGCCCCCTGGTCTCCGGCATCCTGGCCGAGTACGCGCCGTGGCCGCTGAAGCTGCCGTTCGCCGTCCACCTGGTGCTCCTGGCCGTCGCCCTGGTGGTCCTGCTCCTGCTCCCCGAGACGGTCCACCACACCGGCCCCCGGCCCTCCCTCAGGCCGCAGGGCATGACGGTGCCACCCGAGGTGCGCGGGGTGTTCGCCCCGTGCGCCCTGGCCGCCTTCGCCGGCTTCTCCATGCTCGGCCTCTTCACCGCCGTCGCCCCGGCCTTCCTCGCCCGGACGCTGGGGGAGCGCAACCTGGCGGTCGCCGGCGCCGTCGTCTTCACCGTGTTCTGCGCCTCCACCTGCGGGCAGATGCTCATGGCGACCGTGGGTGCGCGACGGTCCCTGCCGCTCGGCTGCGCGGTGCTCGTCGCCGGGCTCCTGCTCATCGGCGCCTCCCTGTACCTGAAGTCGTTCCCGGTGCTGCTGGCCGGCGCGGCGATCGGCGGCGTCGGGCAGGGGATGGCGTTCCGCGCCGGACTGACCGAGGTGGGCGGCGCCGCGCCGGCGGAGCACCGGGGCGCCACCATCTCGGCGTTCTTCGTCGTCGCCTACGTGGGCATCTCCCTGCCCGTGGTCGGCGTGGGAGCGATGGCGGTGACGCTGGGCCTGCGCGTGGCCGGGCTGGTGTTCACCGGCTGCGCCGTCCTGCTCGTCGCGGCCGTGGGCGTCCACCTCGGGCGGAACCTGCCCCGGCGGGCCGACTCCCGCTGACACCGCGTATGTTGATCAGGCGGCGGTCCGCTCCGGCGGACGCCGGCACTCACCGCGGGACGGGGGAGACCGCGGGGAGTCGACGCGACGGACGGGGGTCCATGGCAGGCCGTGCACGGCACCGGTGCGCGCCTCGGCGCGCCCTGCGGCCGCACGCCCCGGGCCGGTCCCGCACCGCGTCGGGTCAGGCTCCCCCGCGCCGTACCGGAAGCCCGATCCCAGGAGCCGCGTTGTCCGCCTCTTCCGCACGCCCGTCCCGCCGTCACCTGCTCGCCGGGAGCGCCGGCCTGGCGCTCGCCGCGTCCGCCGCCTCCCTGGTGTCACCGACGCGCGCCGCCGCGGCCGAACCCGCGACCGCCGAACTGTTCAAGCTCAAGCCGCCGCACCTGCTGGAGGCCGAGACGCTGGTGGAGTACCTGCGGCTGCGCACCGGCCAGTGGGACCACAACCGGTACAACGTCGAGCAGGCCGACGGGGAGAACCTCGGCAGAACCCAGGTCACCTGGGGCCGTGCCGGACACCCGGAGGAGTTCGAGAACCTCTCCCAGTGCGCGTCCTTCATGACGGCCCTGCTGGAGCACTCCTACGGCACCGGCACCGCGTACGGCTGGGCCACGTCCGCATACTTCGACCAGTACTTCCCGCCGAAGGACGGCTCCACCCGCACCTCCTCGTACCCCAACGCCGAGGACCTGCAGGCCGGGTTCCTGAACGCCTCCGCCGTGCCGCACTTCGACCCGGTGACCAAGCCGGTCAACCTGCGCCCGGGCGACATCGTCGCCTGGGACTACGACCCGGCGGTCAAGAGCACCCCGTACACCGGTCACACGGTGATGATCCGCTCCTGCCTGGGCACCTTCTCCTCCTCGGTGGACAGCAAGCTCGGCATCACCGGGGTGGTCCCGCACCTCTTCCAGATCGTCGACTGCACCAACAGCCCGCACGGCGGCCCCGACCTGGCCAGCCAGAGCAGCATCGACCGCTACCGCGCCTACCCCGACAGCCGGGCCGAGATCGCCGACGACAACAGCACGTACACCGAGCACAGCGGCGTCGGGTACGGCCACATGGTCTTCTACGCCGACCCCGGCACGGACCTCTTCGCCGGATACCGGTGGAGCGTCAACTCCGCCACGCCGCAGCCGGCGGTCGCCCAGCCGGTCACCGGCAAGAAGCAGATCGCCGCAGGCCGCGTCAACGCCTTCCTGGTGTAGGCCGCATCTGCCGCAAAACCGCTCGTGCCGACGCGCCGCGAAATGAAATGATCTTCCGGCGAGTCACTACGATGTGACACCAAGACAACCATTCGGGCGGCCCGTTCGGTGCGGGCCGCCCGGGGTCGCCGATGCCAGGGACCGCTCCCCGGGCTGCGGTGATCTTCCTGCCCAGGAGGACCCTCCCGCATGTTCCGAAGTATTGGCAACGCTGTCGTCCGGCATCCGGTCTGGACGATCGTGGCCTGGCTGATCGCCGCGGTGGCGATCGTCGCCACCGCTCCCAGCCTCCCCTCCAACAGTGACGAGAGCAGTTTCCTGCCCAAGAGTTACGAGTCCATCAAGGCCGCGGACCTCCAGCAGAAGGCGTTCCCCAGCGCCTTCACGCCGTCCGCGATCGCGCTCTACCAGCGCACCGACGGCGGCAGGCTCACCGCCGCCGACCAGAAGGACGTCGCCCGGATCACCACGGAACTGGGCCGGAAGCACATCGACCAGGTGCAGAAGGTCGTCCCCGGCCAGCCGTCCAAGGACGGCAGGTACACCATGACCCTGGTCCAGATGGACAGCAAGAACGCCGGGCAGCCCAAACAGGCCGACGCCGCCAAGGTGTTGCGCGAGGACGTCAAGCGGCTGGCCAAGGGCACGCACCTCGACGTCAAGCTGGGCGGCTCCGCCGCACAGGCCCTCGACCAGCAGGACTCCTCCAAACGCGGCCAGGCCCTGATCGGGTTCGGCACCTTCGCGATCATCCTGGTGACCCTGCTGATCATCTTCCGGGCGCCGATCCTCGCCGTGCTGCCCCTGATCCTGATCGGCCTGGTGTCCGCCGTCGCCAACGGGCTGATCGCCTACGCCACCAAGCTGTTCGACCTGCAGGCCAACAGCTCCATCTCGTCCATCCTGATCGTCGTGCTCTTCGGCGTCGGCACGGACTACTTCCTGTTCCTGATGTTCCGTTACCGCGAACGCCTGCGCGCCGGCGACGAGGCGAAACAAGCCATGGTGAACGCGGTCGGCCGGGTCGGCGAGGCCATCGCCTCGGCCGCCGGTGCGGTCATCATCGCCTTCCTCGCGCTGGTGCTGTCCACGCTGGGCTTCCTCAAGCAGATGGGCCCGGCGCTCGCCATCGCCGTCGCCGCCACCCTGGTCGCGGGCCTGACCCTGATCCCCGCCGTGGTCTCGCTCATCGGCCCCAAGGTGTTCTGGCCCTCCAAGTCCTGGCAGCACGAGCCGGCCAACGCCCGGTTCGCCGCGCTCGGCCGCGGCGTGCAGCGCCGCCCGGCGCTGACCGCGGCCCTGTCCGGCCTCGTCCTGCTCGTGCTCTCGCTCGGCACGTTCGGCTTCAACGCCACCTTCGACCTGGCCTCCGGCTCCATGCCCAAGACCAAGGAGTCCATGGTCGTCCAGGACGAGATGCAGAAGGCCTACTCGGCGGGCGCGGCCGCACCCACCGACGTCTACCTGTCCAGCACCGACGGCAAGCCGCTGGACAAGGCCGCCTTCGACGGGTACGCGAAGAGGCTCGGCGCCGTGGACGGCGTCGCGAACGCCCGCATGACCCAGCTCAACAAGGCCGGCACCACCGCCGACTTCACCGTCACGCTCAAGTACGAGGCCTCCTCGGACAAGGCGCTGGACGTCGTGGGCGAGGTACGGGACGTGGCCCACGCGGACGCCCCCGACGGCACCGAGGCCCTCGTCGGCGGCATGTCCTCGATCTTCAAGGACATCGACGCCGCGGTGTCCCACGACTACCGCACGGTCTTCCCGGTCGCCGCCCTGCTGATCATGGTCATCCTCGGGCTGCTGCTGCGCAGCGTGGTCGCCCCCTGGTACCTGATCGCCTCGGTGGGCCTCGGCTTCGGCGCCACCCTGGGCGCCACGGTCTGGATCTTCCAGGAGGCGCAGGGGCACTCCGGCCTGATGTTCATGCTGCCCGTGATCATGTACCTGTTCGTGGTCGCCATCGGCACCGACTACAACATCCTCATGATCGCCCGGCTCCGGGAGGAGGCCCGTGAGGGCCGCGAACCCCGCGAGGCGGCCGGCATGGCCCTGCGCCACGCCGGACCGACCGTCGCCGCGGCCGGCTTCATCCTGGCGGCGACCTTCGCCACGATGATGCTGGCGGGCAACTCGCTGCTGTCGGAGATGGGCTTCGCGGTCTCCTTCGGCATCGCCGTCGCCGCCTTCGTCATGGCGATGTTCTTCACGCCGAGCCTCACCGCGCTGATCGGCCACGCGGCCTGGTGGCCCGGACACGGCGACCGGGCCACCGGTACGGAGGCCGGCACGGGACCCGGGTCCACCGGATCCGGCCCCGCCTCCGCCGGGGAGGACCACGACGCGGTCCCCCAGGACCCGGCGGGCCGCCGCGGGTGACACCACCCACGCCGGGGAACAGCCCTGCCGGACCCTCACGGGACCGGCAGGGTTTTTTTCCGCACTGAGGTGCATGCCCCGCGAGGTTCCGGGTAAGCGCGCCAGGAACGGCTCACCGGGTCCAGGAGGGGAACAGCATGACGGCGGTCACCACGGCCACGACTCACACGCGCGCAGCCGGGCTGCCGGAGGTCGCGGACCCCGCGAGTGTCGCTCCCCAGGACGCCCGGCAGCTGTCGAAGGTGTTCTTCGACCGGCTGGCGGTCCTGGAGGAGGGGACGCGGGAGCACCAGTACGCCCGCAACACGCTGATCGAGATGAACATGTCCCTGGTCCGCTTCGCCGCGGCCCGGTTCCGCAGCCGGGGTCCGGAGGAGATGGAGGACATCGTCCAGGTCGGCATGATCGGGCTGATCAAGGCGATCGACCGGTTCGAGCTGACCCGTGAGGTGGAGTTCACCTCGTTCGCCGTGCCGTACATCGTCGGCGAGATCAAGCGCTTCTTCCGCGACACCTCGTGGGCCGTGCACGTGCCGCGCCGGCTCCAGGAGGCCCGCGTCCAGCTGGCGCGCGCGACCGAGGAACTGCGCAGCCGGCTCGGCCGCACCCCCACGGTCCGGGAGCTGTCCGAGCTGATGTGCCTGTCCGAGGAGGAGGTCATCGAGGCCCGCCTCGCGGCCAACGGCTACAACTCGGCATCCCTGGACGCCACCATCAACGGCAGCGAGGAAGGCGAGGCCGCGCTCGCGGACTTCATCGGCACCGAGGACGCGGCGCTGTCCCTGGTGGACGACTTCCACGCCCTGGCCCCGATGATCAGCGAACTCGACGACCGGGACCGGCTGATCCTGCACCTGCGCTTCGTCGAGGAGCTGACCCAGGCGCAGATAGGGGAGCGGCTCGGCGTCTCCCAGATGCACGTCTCCCGGCTGCTCTCCCGCGTCCTCAAGCGCCTGCGCGAAGGCATGCTCGCCACCGGCTGACGAAACCCCGCTTCGACGTACGGCGAGCCGGCCGCCCTCAGGCGGCCGGCTCGCCGCGCCAGTCGCCGTCCCGCCGGGCCCAGCGCACGGCGGGTGCCACCGCCAGACCGGCCGCGGCGAACACCGCGCCGAGCACCGCCCAGCCGATCGCGCCGTGGGCGATCGCGGTGACCGTGACCAGCGCCGGCCCCGCCGTCATCCCCGCCGACATGCCCGCGCCGAACACCCCCTGGTACACGCCGTGCGCGCGGGCGTCGGCCAGCTCGTACCCCAGGGTCCAGCCGCCGGCCGCCGACAGCACCTCCGCGAGGACCTGCACCACCGCACCGGCGGTCAGCGCCACCACCGCCCATACCGGGGACAGGCCCGCGGAGAGCGCGTACACCGCGCAGGACACCGCCAGCAGCAGTCCCGCCCAGCCCATCGCCCGCACCGCACCGGGCACCTGCGAGGCGCGGCGGGCGGCCCGCACCTGGAGCAGCGCCACCAGCGCACAGTTGACGATCATCAGCAGGGCCGCCGTCCAGCGCGGCGCCCCGGTCCGCTCCACGATCCACAGCGGCAGTCCGACCTCGGCGAGCGTGTACTGCACGACCAGCACCGCGTTCAGCACGGTCACCGCCAGGAACGGCAGGTCACGCACCGCGCGCCAGCGGCCGGCGGCCGGGGCGCCCGCCTCCGCGAGGGCGCGCTCGCGGACATGCTCCGCCAGCGGCAGCCGCGGCAGCAGCAGGGCGGGACCCGCGAAGGACAGCGCGTCGAGCAGGATCACCGTCACATAGGCGCCCCGCGTGTCCAGTTGCAGCGCCACCGCGCCCAGCGCGCCGCCCAGCCCCATGCCGATGTTCGTCACCGTCCGCAGGTAGGCCCGCGCCTCCACTCGCGTCGCCGCCGGCAGCACATCGGCGTACAGCGCGCCCTGCACCCCGCGGCTCGCCATCTGCAGCCCCGTCGCGCAGATCACCGCCGCGAGGAACCCGGCGTAGGAGTGCACCAGGGTGTACGCGGCCGTCGCGATCCCCGTACCGCCCCACAGCAGCGCCCCGACCCGGCGGGCGCCCCACCGGTCGGCCGCCCGCCCGGCGGGCACCCCGGCGGCCACGCCGACCAGGCCCGCGATTGTCAGGCCGAGGCCCACCGCGGTCGGGTCCAGGCCGACGATCCGGGTGAAGTACAGGACGCCGAGCGGGAAGTACAGGCCGTTGCCGAGGGAGTTGACGGCGGTCAGCACCGTGGCGAGGCGCAGCACCGGGTCGGCGGGCAGCAGGCCGCCGGCGCGGGTGGCGCGGGCCGGTCCGGCACTGCCGGGCTTGCCGGGAGCGGGCGAAACGGGTGTCGTGGTCATGCCCGACAGCCAACTCGGTCTTCTGCGGCGGCCGACAATGATTTAGCGTGGCGCTCAATGATCGAGTTCAGGTTCGTCGTCGACGACCTCGCCAGCACCTCCTTCGCCTACTCGCCGCTGCAGGAGGCGGTGTTCTCGCTGCGCTGCCTGCACGATCCGGCGCGCTACCCGCACCACCGGCCGTGGCTGCGCCGCTTCCGGCCGCGCCTGGAGAGCCTCGACCGCGAACTGCTCACCGCGCTCGTCGCGCCCTGGCTGTGGGTGCCCGACTTCCTCACCCCGCGCCCGTCGCGGGCCCGCCCGGCATTCGCCGACGAGCTCCGCGCGGTCCGCCGTACCCCGCCCGGGACCGTCGCCGCCGACTTCCGTGCCACCTACCGCACCGACGAGGCGCTCCCGCCGGTGGTCGCCCGGGGCATCGCCGACCCGGCGGCCTTCCTGGACCGCGTCGCCGACGCCCTCGAGGCCTACTGGCACACCTGCCTCGGCGACGGCTGGTGGCCGCGCGTGCAGAGCATCCTGGAGGCCGATCTCGCCCACCAGGCACGGGTGCTGGCCGAACAGGGGGCGGCGGCGCTGTTCGCCGGACTGGACCCGCGGCTGGTGTGGACCGGGGACCAGCTGCTGCTGGAGCGGCACGGCGACACGGCCCCCTGGCCGACCGCCGACATCCGGATCGCGGGACGCGGGCTGGTGCTGATCCCGACGCTGTTCGCGCGGGGCGCCCAGACGGTGATCGACGCGTCGCGCCCGCCGATGCTCGTGTATCCGGCCCGGGGCCGCGCCGTCCTCTCCGAGGCCCCGCCGCCGGTCACCGACCGCGCCCTGGTACGCCTCCTCGGCCGCCCCCGGGCCCGGCTACTGAGCCTGCTGGCCGAACCGGCCTCCACCACCGAACTCGCCCACCGTCTGGACGTCACCCCCGGGGCGGTCAGCCAGCACCTGGCGGTCCTCTACGACGCTGGCCTGCTCAGCCGCACCCGCGCCGGCCGCACGGTCCGCTACCGCCGCACGTCCCTGGGCGACGCACTCTGCCGCTAGCCCCGCCCGCCGATCCCGGACGGGCCTCACCGGCCCCGCTGTGACCTTCATCCTTGCGGCGCCGCACCTCGTACGACCAACCTCTCGTCGAACGGGTTCCCGAAGAACTGTTATCCGGGGCTCGCCGAACGGTCTCCCAGATCGAACAGCACCGTTCGGTATCGACGACAGGGAAGCTTGAGATGAGCACACAGCACACGGTGGACCCGGCGGCACTGGTGAGCGCTGCCCGGGGAGGTGACCCGGAGGCGCAGGACGCCCTGGTCAGCGCCTACCTCCCGCTGGTCTACAACATCGTGGGACGTGCTCTGAACGGCTCGGTCGACGTCGACGACGTCGTACAGGACACCATGCTCCGGGCCCTGGACGGCCTGGGCGGCCTGCGCAGTCCGGCGAGCTTCCGCTCCTGGCTGGTGGCCATCGCCATGAACCAGGTCCGGGCGCACTGCCAGGACCGCCGGTTCGCCCCCGGCACCGTGGAGGAGGCCGAGGAACTCGCCGACCCCGGCGCCGACTTCGTCGACCTGACCCTGGTGCAGCTCCAGCTCTCCGGCCAGCGCCGGGAGACGGCCCGCGCCACCCGCTGGCTGGAGCCCGACGACCGCGGCCTGCTGTCGTTGTGGTGGCTGGAGTGCGCCGGTGAGCTGACCCGCGGCGAGGTCGCCGCGGCGCTGGAGCTGTCGCCGCAGCACACGGCCGTCCGGGTGCAGCGGATGAAGGCGCAACTGGAGGCGGCCCGCGTCGTGGTGCGCGCGCTCGACGCGCAACCGCCGTGCGAGGAGCTGCGGACCGTACTGCTTCCCTGGGACGGCCGGCCCTCGGCGCTGTGGCGCAAGCGGATAGCCCGGCACGCCCGCGGCTGCGGACGCTGCTCCGGCCTGTGGAGCGGCCTCGTGCCCGCGGAGGGCCTGCTGGCCGGCCTGGCCCTGGTCGCCGTGTCGCCCGCGCTCCTGGCCGAGACGGGCCCGGGCGCCGGCCGGATGTCCGCGGCCGGCTCGGCGTCCCGGCCGGACCCGTCCGGGCGCGCCGCCGAGGGGGGCCGGTCGCCCGGTCACCGCGCGTCCGGCGGCCGGTCGGCCACCCGCGGGGAGGCCCGCCGGCGCCGGCGCACCCGGCGGCGCCGGGCGGTCGGCGGCGCCGTCGTGGCGGCCTGTGTCGCGGGCGGCGGCCTGTGGTACTTCGGCACGGATGCCGGCGCGGGTGGTGAGGGGGCGGCCGCCACACGCACCGCCGGCGACCCCGTCGTGGACCTCTCCGAGTCCGGCGCCGCCACGAGCCCGCCGTCGGCCCCCGCCTCGCCCGCCCCGTCCACGCCCGCGGCGAGGAAGACGGCCGCCACCGCGAAGACCCACCGCCCCACGAAGAAGGCGACCGCACCGGCCGCCCAGCAGCCCTCCACCTCGCCGTCGGCTCCCCGGCCGACCCGTACGGCCCTGCTGAGCGCGACCCCCTCGGACACCGTCACGCAGGTGGTCGCGCTGGTGAACAAGGAACGCGCCGCCGCCGGCTGCGGTCCGCTCACGGAGGACCCCCAGCTGGAGCAGGCCGCGCAGGGCCACTCCGACGACATGGCCGCCCGCGGCTTCTTCGACCACACCAACCCGGACGGGGCCGACCCCGGGCAGCGCATCACCGCAGCGGGCTACCGCTGGTCCACCTACGGGGAGAACATCGCCCAGGGCCAGCAGACCCCGCAGGCCGTGATGGACTCCTGGATGAACAGCCCCGGCCACCGCGCCAACATCCTCAACTGCGCGTTCAAGGACATCGGCGTGGGCGTCCACCGGGGCACGGGCGGCCCCTGGTGGACCCAGGACTTCGGCGCCAAGCTCTGACCGCCGCGCCCCTCAGGCCCGGCCGTGCGCCTCCTGCGAGCGCCGCGACAGCGAGTCGATGACCACCGCGGCGAACAGCACCCCGCCCGTGATCACCAGCTGTACGGCCGTGGGCGTGTCGGTGAGCGCCATGCCGGAGGCGATCGACTGGATGACCAGGATGCCGAGCACCGCCGACCAGGTCGTCCCGCGCCCACCGAACAGACTGGTGCCGCCGATGACGGCGGCCGCGACGGCGTTCAGCAGCAGCACGCCCGACCCCGAGCTCTGGCTGACCGAGGTGATCCGCGAGGCCAGGAACATGCCGCCGCACGCGGCCAGGGTGCCCGAGGCGGCGAGCACGGCGGTCTGCACCCGGGCCACGCTGAGACTGGCGCGCCGTGCCGCCTCGACGCTCCCGCCCAGGGCGTACACCTGCCGCCCGTAGTGGGTGCGGCGCAGCAGCACGTCGAGCCCGGCCACCAGCACGAGGAAGATCAGCAGAGCGAGCGGCAGCCCCTGGAACCGGTCGAGCACGTACGCGGTGGCGAACGCGAGCACCGCCACCCCCGCCGTGCGCACCATGATGTCGTGCAGCGAGCGGTGCGGCATGCCGACGGCCAGGCGCCGCCGCCGCTCCAGGTAGGAGGAGAGGAAGACCGCGCCCGTGGCGAGCGCCGCCACCGCGTAGGCGACGGCGTCGTCGGTGAAGTAGTAGTTCGTCAGCATCGCCACCAGCCCGTTCTCGTCGAGGTTGACGGTGCCGCTGGTCCCGAGGACGGCGAGCATCACGCCGTTCCAGGTGAGCAGCCCGGCGAGGGTGACGACGAACGCCGGCACCCGGGTGCGGGCGAAGGAGAACCCCTGGACCGTGCCCGCCGCCGTGCCGGCGAGCACCGCGACGACGAGCGCCAGCCACTCCGGCACGCCGTGGTACACGTTCAGCACGGCGAACACCGCCGCCGCCAGACCGCTGACCGAGCCCACCGAGAGGTCCAGCTCGCCGATCAGCAGCACGAAGACGACGCCGACCGCGATCAGTCCCGTCCCGACGATGTCCACGCCGAGATTGGACAGGTTCCGGGGGGAGAGGAAGTTCTGGTTCAGGGACTGGAAGACGATCCAGACCAGCGCGAGGACGAGCAGGACGGGCAGTGAGCCCGCTTCGCCGGCGCGCAGCCTGTGCCGGAACGACGCGGCCCAGCCGGCCACGGCGCGGCCCGCGGCCCCGGCGCGCAGGCGCCGGCCCGGTCCGGGGGGCGCGGGGGGCGCGGCGCGCGTGTTGTCCGCCATGTCGTGCATCGCTTTCCTCACCTCGCCTCGTGGTGGGCCGTCCGGCGGGGCCCGTTCTCCGTCGCACCGGTGATGGAGGAGATGATCGCCTCCTGGGAGGCGGTGTTCACGTCGAAGAAGCCGTTGTTGCGCCCGAGCCGCAGCACCGCCGCCCGGTCCGCGAGGGCCTTCACGTCGCCCAGGTTGTGGCTGATGAGCAGGACGCCGACACCCTGGTCGCGCAGCCGGTCCACCAGGTCCAGCACCTCGGTGGTCTGCTCGAACCCCAGGGCCGCGGTCGGCTCGTCCAGGAGCAGGACCCGCGGGTCGCCGAGCAGGGAGCGCGCGATGGCGACGGTCTGCCGCTGGCCGCTGGACAGGGAGACCACCGGCCCGCGCAGGTCGCGGATGCCCCGGGTCAGGCGTTCCAGCAGCTGACGGCTGCGGCGCTCCATCTCCACCTCGTCGAGGAGACCGAACCTGCGGATCTCCCGGCCGAGGAAGAGATTGCCGACGACGTCGAGGTTCCCGCACAGCGCGAGGTCCTGGAAGACGGTGGCGATGCCGAGGTCGCGGGCGTCGTGGGGGCGCCTGATCTGCACGGGCCGGCCCTCCCACTCCAGGGCGCCCCGGTCGGCGGGCGCGACCCCGGAGATCACCTTGACCAGGGTGGACTTGCCGGCCCCGTTGTCACCCAGCAGAGCGAGGACCTGGCCGGCGTGGATCTCCAGCTCGATGTCCTTGAGCACCTCCACCACGCCGAAGCGCTTCCACACGCCGTGCAGCGCCAGCAAGGGGGTCGGCACGACAACCATCTCCTTCCCGGGGCCGGTCCGTGCCGGGCGCCGGCCGGTCAGGTCAGCCCCGCGCGCCGGCAGGCGGCCCTCAGCTGGGGGGTGCAGATCTGCCGGACCGTGTACGCGCCGCGCTTCACCAGGGTGTCCTTGATGCCGGAGACGGTGACGGGCACCGGGGTCAGCATGACCGCGGGCACGGTCCGTCCGTCGCTGGTGCGCACCGTGTCCGTGGCCGCCCGGGCGATGCTGTCCCCGCGGACCGCGGCCACGGCCAGGGCGCCGCCGGCCGCGGCCTCGGGCCCGAAGGGCTTGTAGACCGTCATGTACTGGTCGCCGGCGACGATGCGCCGGACGGCCGCGAGTTCGGCGTCCTGCCCGGTCACCGGGGGCAGCGGGCGCACCTTGTTCGCCTTGAGGGCGGAGATGCTGGCGCCGGCGAGGCCGTCGTTGGCGGCGTAGACCCCGTCGATGGCGTCGGCGCCGAGCGCGGAGATGGCGGCCGACATGTTCTTGTTCGCCGCCTCCGGACTCCACTGCTCCGTGTCGTACGACCTGGCGATCCGCACCCTGCCCCGCAGCACCGACAGGGCGCCGCGCTTGAACGCCACCGCGTTGGGGTCGCTGAGGTCGCCGTTCATCATGACGATCCGTCCGTCGTGCGCCCGGTCGCCCATGGCCGTCAGCAGGGCCCTGCCCTGCTCCCTGCCCACCTCCTCGCCGTCGAAGGAGACGTAGCCCGAGATCGGGCCGTCGGCGAGCCGGTCGTAGGCGATGACCGGGATGCCCGCCTGATGGGCCTTGCGCACCGACGGGCCGAGCGACTTGGCGTCCACGGCGACCAGCAGGATGGCGTCGACCCCCTTCGTGATCAGCGAGTCCATCTGCTCCTGCTGCAGGGCCACGTCGTTGCGGGCGTTGGCGTGCTCGATCCGGCAGGTGCCGCACAGCTCCCTGATCCGGTTCTCCAGCAGGGGACGGTCCCGCGTCTCCCACCGGGCCGTGACGGCGTCCGGCAGCAGCACGCCGATCCTCGGCGCGCGCGGGCCGTCCACGCTCCGGCGGGCGTCCGTACCGCAGGCCACGACGGCCACGGTCGTCGAGACCGCCGCCACCACCAGGACCGCCTGCCGTGCGAGGGCCTTCATGGGACGGACCTCCCTCGTCCTCACGTCCCGTGCGCCGCGGGCCCCCGGTCCGCCGGTTCCGGCCGGAACGGCGCGGCCGGCACAGGCCCGCAACGACGTGGGCCGGGCGGGAAGACGCGCGTGGGAACCCGGGCGGCACGTCGTCAGTGTGACACCGGCCACGGTGATCCGCGAACGCGCCGCCCGGACCCGCCGGTGACGGCGCCCGAGCCGCTCTGTCTCCTATGTCCCCGTGTGCGATTCTGGGACAAGGCCCTCAGCTCGACCTGTCGCACCTCGGCCTGGACGGGAGGTAGGTGCGGACGATGCCTCACGACGGCAGTGCCCGGGCCCGCGTCGCCAAGCCACGCGCCACCGGGGCCGGTCCCGGTGCCTCCGGCACCCCGCCCCCGGTGCCGGAGGCCGCCGCGAGCGTCCGCGTGCTGGCGTTCACCGGAGCGGCCCTGGCGGCGGTCTACGCGCCCGGCCCCTCCGGCGAACTCCGTCTGGCGGACATCACCGGCTCCGCCGTCGCCGCGTACGCCCTGCCGGAGCGCCTGCCGCTGTCCGGCGACTCACCCGCCGCCCACGTCGTCCGCACCGGCAGGCCTCTGTGGCTCAACCACGCCGCCCTCGCCGCCTTCTCCGAGGGCGCCCCCACACCACCGGCGCAGGCGTCGCTCGGCGCGCTGCCCCTGCGCAGGGGCGGCGGGGCGCTGGGCTGTCTCGTCGTCGTCGGCGAGGGCGCGGACGGCTTCGACCCCGAGCAGCAGCGCTTCCTGGAGCGCTACGCCGACGCCGTCACCGGCCTGCTCCCCGCCGGCACCGGCGGGGGACAGGCGTCCCCGCCTTTGCTGTGCCCCGCCCTGCGCAGTCTGCGCGCCGGCTCGTTCGCCCTGGTGCCCGACACCGGTCTGATCGAGGCCGACCGGACCCTGCTGGAGCTGGTCGGCATCGCGCCCGACGACTTCGACGGCAAGGTGGACACCCTGCTGGCGCACGCCCTCCCCGAGGACATGCACGTGCTGCTGTCGGTCCTGGAGCCGACCCCCCGGGTGCTCGGCGGCCGCAGGCTGGAGTTCCGGGTCCGCCGGCCCAGCGGCGGGACCCGCTGGCTGAGCCTGCACTGCCGGGCCGTGGCCGGCGCCGCGGGCCGGCCGGAGCAGGTGCTGGGCGTGGTCACGGCGACCCCGGTGCTGCCCCGGAGCACCGACGACGTCTCCCGCATCCAGTGGCTGACCGTCGCCCTCGACGACGCCACCACGGTCGCCGACGTCGGCCGGGTCGTGGTGACCGCCCTGCGCGAGCCGCTGGGCGCCGACCGGGTGGCACTCGCGGAGCTGCGGGACGACCGGCTCCAGGTCGCCGTCCTCGACCCGCCGGACGCGGCCGCCTGGCCGTCGGCGTGGCAGGCCGAACGGCGCGCGGAGGGCCCCGACGCACCGGTCGGCGCCCTGCCCACGCTGCGGTCCGCGCTGCGGGACGGGCGCATGGAGCTGTGGCCCGCCGGCACCGCCCTCGAACCCGGGCTCGCCGGCGTCGGCCCCGGCGGCCTGGCCGTCCTGCCGCTGCCCGCCAAGGGCCGGACCGCCGGCCTCTGCCTGATCGGCTGGGACCAGCCGCACGTGTTCGCCGCCGAGGAGCGGTCCCTGCTGACCGCCACCGCCGCCCTGGTCGGCCAGGCCCTCACCCGCGCCCACGCCCACGACGCCGAGCAGGAACTCGCCACCATGCTGCAGCGCAGCCTGCTGCCCCGGCGCCTGCCCGACCTGTCCGGCGCGACGGCCGTCGCCCGCTACCTGCCCGCCCGGCGCGGGCTGCAGGTGGGCGGCGACTGGTACGACGCCATCGCCCTCGCCGAGGACCGGGTCGCCCTCGTCATCGGCGACGTGCAGGGACACAGCGCCGGAGCGGCCACGATCATGGGCCAGATGCGCACCGCGGTCCGGGCGTACGCGGTCGAGGGACACCCGCCGGACGTGGTGGTCGCGCACGCCAACCGGCTGCTCGTCGGCATGGAGACCGACCTCTTCGCCACCTGCTGCTACGCCGAACTCGACCTGGAGGAGGGCACCGCCCTGTTCGTGCGGGCCGGGCACCTCGCCCCGCTGGTCCGCCACCCCGACGGCGGCACCGAGGAGGTGTCGGTCGAGGGCGCCCTGCCGCTCGGCATCTCCGCCGAGGCCGACTTCCCCATGACCGCCGTCGCCCTGGCCCCCGGCGCCCTGCTCGCCCTGGTCACCGACGGCCTGGTCGAGGCCGCCGACCTGCCCGTGGACGAGGGCATGCGGCGCGTCCGCAGCGCGCTCGCCGCCGCCGATCCGTCCGATCCGGGCCGGGTGGCCGACCAGCTGCTCGGCGCCGCCGGCCGGCGCGAGGACGACGTGGCCCTGCTGCTCCTGCGCTACGACGGCATGACGACCCGGCCGATCCGCGCCGGCTGGACGGTGTGGCGGCTGCCGGACGCCGTCATGCACGCCCGCCGGTTCACCGCCCGCACGCTGCGCCGGTGGCACGTCGAGGACGTCGCCGACGCCGTCCTGCTGGTGGTGTCCGAGCTGGTCACCAACGCGCTCGTGTACACCCAGGGCCCCGTCCACGTCGACCTCACGCTCCGCGGGGACCGCGTCCGCGTCAGCGTGAGCGACGCCTCGCCGCGCGCCCCCGCCAAGCCGGTGATCGACGACTGGGAGGCGACCGGCGGCCGGGGGCTGCTGCTGGTCGAGGCGATGTCGGAGTCCTTCGGCTCGGTGCCGGTCGCGAGCGGCAAGCAGGTGTGGAGCGAGATAGCCGTACCCCGGCGCGAGCCGTCCCCCTCGGACCCGGGGCCCCGCCCGAACCAGAGGGACGTGCCATGAGACGCCGTACACGCCACCTCCTCGCCGCGCTCGCCGCCGGGCTCATGGCGCTGCCCGCGGCCGCCTGCGCCGGCACCGAACGGACCGGCGCGGACAGCTTCACCGTCGGCGTGCTGCTCCCGAGCCGGATCCTGCCCCGCTGGGAGCACGCCGACAGACCGCTGATCGAGAAGCGGGTGAAGGAGCTGTGCCCCCGCTGCGCCGTGGAGTACGCCAACGCCGACGACGACCCGGCACGGCAGCGGCAGCAGATGACCTCGATGATCACCAAGGGGGTGAAGGTGATCGTCCTGGACGCCGCCGACACCAGGGCGCTGCGCTCCTCCATCCGGGACGCGCACCGGTCGGGGGTGCCCGTCGTCGCCTACGACCGGCTCGCCGAGGGCCCGGTCTCGGGCTTCGTCAGCTTCGACGGCGGCCAGGTCGGGCGGCTCCAGGGCAGGGCCCTGCTCACCGCCATGGGCGACCGGGCGCGCGGGGGGCGGATCGTCATGATGAACGGCGACCTCGGCGACCCCAACGCGGCCTGGTTCCGGCAGGGCGCGCTGTCCGTCCTCACCGGCCGGGTGAGGATCGCCCGGTCCTACGACACCCCGGGCTGGAGCACCGACAACGCGCACGCCGCCATGGCCGCCGCCATAGCGGCGCTGGGCCCGCGGGGGATCGACGGCGCCCTGGCGGCCAACGACGCCATCGCCGCGGGCGTCGTCTCCGCCCTCAAGAGCGCCGGCGTCCGCAGACTGCCGCCCGTCACCGGCCAGGACGCCGACCTGGAGGCCGTACAGCGCATCGTCAAGGGCGAGCAGACCATGACGGTCTACAAACCGTTCCGGCTGGAAGCCGCCGCGGCCGCCGAGATGGCCGTCGCCCTCGCGCGCGGCGGGCGCCCGGGCGGCGCCGCCACGACGACGGTCGACAGCCCCACCACCCGGCACATCCCCGCGCGCCTGCTCACCCCGCGGGAGGTGACGGCCGCCACCGTCCGGCAGACCCTGGTCAAGGACGGCGTGTACACCGTCGCCCAGATCTGCACCCGCGCCGTCCGGCCGGCCTGCGACAGGGCCGGGCTGGACGCCGGCAGGCCCTGACCCGGCCGTCACGCACGCCGCTGCCGGTCCGGCGTGCGGGTGGCGGCCTCGTCCGTGCGGGCGGCGGTGCTCATCCGCTCGTCGTCGAGGACGAGATCGCCGTACAGGTCCTGCAGCCAGTTGGTCTGGTAGATGGTGTCGAGGTAGCGCTCACCGAGGTCGGGGGCGATGGCCACCGCCGTCAGGTCGCGCGCGCCGTGCCGCGCCAGCCATTCGGCCGCGCCGCTGACGACCGTCCCGGTGGAGCCGCCGAACAGGAAGCCGCGGCGGGCCAGGCGGTGGCAGGTACGGATGGTGTCCGCCTCCTCCACCAGGATCACCTCGTCCACGTAGGACTCGTCCAGCAGCGGCGGGCGCATGCTCATGCCCAGCCCGGGGATCATCCGGCGGCCCGGTTCCCCGCCGAAGGCCACCGAGCCCACGGCGTCCACGGCGACGATGTGCACCGGCCGGTGCCAGGTGCGGAAGTAGCGCGCGCAGCCCATCAGGGTGCCGGCGGTGCCCGCCCCGACGAACAGCACGTCCAGCTGCGGGAAGTCGGCGGCGATCTCCGGTGCCGTCGTGCGGTGGTGCGCCCGCCAGTTGCCCGGGTTCGTGTACTGGCTGAGCCACACGTACCGGTCGTCGGAGGCGCACAGCTCGCGGACGTACGCGATCCGCGTGCCCAGGAACCCGTTGTTCGCGTCGAGGTCGGCCACGACGTGCACCTGGCTGCCCAGCGCCTCCATCAGGAGCCTTGTCGACAGGTTGCACCGGGCGTCCGTAATGCACAGGAACCGGTAGCCCTTGCTCGCGGCGATCATGCTGAGCGCCACGCCCAGGTTCCCGGAGGAGGACTCGACGAGGACGGAGTCCGGCCTCAGGACTCCGTCCCGTTCGGCGCTCTCCACCATCTCGTTCGCGGCCTTCAGCTTGATGGAGCCGGCGAAGTTGAAGCCCTCGCACTTCAGATACAAGGGCTGTCCGACGATCGACTCCAGGTCGACGAAGAGCCGTTCTTCGTTGAACTCATGGGGAGCTGAGATGACGGGCACGTGGGCCTCCTGGTGCCAGGGCCGGGGCTGTGGCCTCAGCCGTAGCGGCGCAGTTCGTGGAAGAAGTCGTCGATGAGGCGGAGGTCGCCCGCCGATGCTGCTTCGTCGTAGACGTACTTGCCGACCGCGAGATCGAGGACGCCGAGTCCGAAGGGGGAGAAGATCACCGGAAGGTCGACCGGGGGCGCGGCCCTGCCGAGCATCACGTCGTTGAGCGTGCCGTTCAGGAAGTCCCGGTTGCCGGTGCGCTGTTCGACCAGATGCGGGGAGGTGTCGGCCTTCAGGCAGTGCTCGACGTCGTCGACGAAGTTGGCCGACGCCAGCAGGACCTCGGGGGCGAGGTCGCGCAGGGAGACGTGCAGGACCAGCGGATTGTGGGTGAACCAGGCCGGCTCCGTGACATGCGGTTCACCGGCGATGGTGGCGAACACCACCAGGTCGCTGGAGCGCACGAGGTCCTCGGCGTCGTCGTGCACGACGACCCGCGCCGTGGTTCCCGCCTGCCGCAGGTAGCCGCAGAAGCCGCCGGTGCTGTCGGCGGACAGGTCGTGCACGCCGATCGTGTCGAACGACCAGCCGGTGCCCGCCAGGAAGGTGTGGATGTAGCGGGCGATCAGTCCGGTGCCGAAGAACCCGACCCGGGTCGGGCGGGTCCGGCCGCGGCTGAGCCAGTCGGCGGCCAGCGCGGCGGACGCCGCGGTCCTGGTGGCGCTGATGACCGAGCTCTCCAGGCAGGCGAACGGGTAGCCCGTGGCGGGGTCGTTGAGGATGAGGACCGCGGAGGCCCTCGGCAGCCCGGAGCGCACGTTGTCCGGGAAACTGGAGATCCACTTCAGGCCGTCCACGTGCACCGACCCGCCGACGGAGGCCGGCAGCGCGATGATCCGCGCGGTGGGACGGTCGGGGAAGCGCAGGAAGTACGACGGCGGGTTGACCGAGTCCCCGGCACCGTGCAGCCGGTACGTGGCCTCGACCAGCTCCACGATCTGCTTCTCGCGCCCGCTGAGCAGCTGCTGCACCTGGGCGCCGGAGATCACCGCGAACGTCGGCACGTCGGCCGGGGGACGCGCGGCCGGCCGGGCGGGGGCGGACGACGAAGGGTTCATCGCCGGCTCGCCTCCGGCATCGGGGCGGAGTCCGCCAGGCGGTGGGGCTCCGCCATGCCGACCAGGATGTGCCGCTCGCCGCCGAAGGGCTCCCTGCTGTGCGCGGTGCGGATGTTGTCGACGAGCATCAGGTCGCCGGCCTGCCACGGCTCGCGCCGGGTGTGCTCCTCGTAGGTGGTGTTCAGCAGCTGGACCACCTCCTCGCCGATCGGGCTGCCGTCGCCGTAGCGGGTGTTGAACGGCAGCCCCTCCTCGCCGTAGACGTCCACCATGTACGCGCGCACCTCCGGGTCGAGCGTCCACTCGTTGAGGAAGGCGATCTGGTTGAACCAGCAGCGCCGGCCCGTGAGCGGGTGGCGCACCACGGCGCCGCGGCGCTGCTCGGTGCGCAGCGAACCGTCTGCCAGCCAGGTGAAGTCGATGGCGTGGGCCCGGCAGTAGCGCTCGATCTCCGCGCGGTCGTCGGTGCCGAACGACTCCGTCAGGGACGCCCCGATCTCGTCGTTGTAGGTGCGGGTCAGCAGCCAGCCCTCCCGCTCGAACCGCTCCACCATCGCGGCGGGCAGCGCCCGCAGCACCTCCTCCGCGTCGGCCACCGCGGTCGTCCCGCCCTCGCCGGGCGCGGTCAGGCACGCGAACAGCAGCAGCCCGGGCACCTCCAGCGCGTAGCTCAGCTCGTGGTGCATGCACATCGGCTGGTTCGCCGGCCAGGGCGTGGAGCCGTACAGGCCGGGACCGTACGCCTCACGGGGGGCGAACGCCTCGCGCTCGGGCATGAGTTCACCGGCCAGCCGGTCGAAGACGGCACCGGCCCGGGAGGTCTCCCGCAGGTCCAGGCCGCGGACCAGCAGCGCCCCGTGCTCGGTGACCTGGGCCCGCAGCGACTCGCGGTGTGCGGCCGCCCAGCTCGCCGGGTCGCCTGGGGGCTCGACGTGCAGGACCGCGGGCCGGTCGGGCCGCAGCTCCACGTCGAGGGCTGCTGCCACGGGTGAGGACGGCATCTCGGTTCTCCCTTCGGGAAGTGGTGCGCGAGGTTGAGCGAGGGGGTGAACGATCAGGAGGACGCGACCGGTGCCACGGCACCCAGCACGGCGCGTGCGGCCGCGTCCGGCCGGGTCCGGGTGAAGTAGTGGCCGCCGTCGGTGAGTTCGTGCAGTTCCACGTGCTCGGCGAGCAGCAGCCAGTCGCGGTGGCGGTCGGCGTGGCCGGCCGTGTGCGGGTCGTCGGCGGCGACGACCACCGTGACCGGTGCGGACAGCTTCGCCGCCGGGGGAGTCTCCAGGGCGCGGCAGAACCAGCGGTGCGCGGCCACGCAGTCGTGCCGGTAGGCGGCGCCGATGTGCTCGGCATGGCGCGCGTTCAGCTCGGCGAGTTCGGTGTATCCGCTGTCCGCGGTCAGCCGAGCGGCGATCTCGGCGTCGCTGCGGGCGGTCAGCTCGCCGGCGGCGGCGTGCCGTTCGCCCGCGGTGCCGAGCAGTTGCGCGCCGAGGAACACCCGCGCCACCTCCACACCGCGCTCCTCGAGTCGCCGGGCCGTCTCCAGGGCCGGCGCGGCGCCCGAGGAGTGGCCCCACAGCATCACCCGGGTCAGCCCGCGCGCGGCGATCTCCTGCGCGACCCGCTCCGCCACCTGCTCGATCGGCGCGAACGGCTCGGGGGAGGCGGCCAGGTCGTGACCGGGCAGATCGACGGCGAGGACCGCCGTGCCGCTGTCCGCCAGCGCGGCGGCCATCGGCCGGTAGTTGACGGCGTTGCCGCCCGCGTACGGGAAGCACACCAGCACGCCCTGCCCCGCCCCGCCCGCGTCCGACAGCGGCTGGAGCAGCTCCGCGCGCTGCCCGGCGGCGCCGTCGAGCAGCGCGGCCAGGTCGGCGAGGACCGGGTGCCGGGTGATGTCCTTGAGGGACACCGCGCGGTCGAGCGCGAGGGTGAGCTTGACCGCCGTCAGCGACGTGCCGCCCAGGGCGAAGAAGTCGTCCCCGCGGCCGATCCCGTGCTCGGGAACGCCCAGCAGCCCGGCCCAGGCGGCCGCCAGCTTCCGCTCGGCCGGGCTGAGCGGGCCCCGGTCGCCGGACACCGGCGCCTGCGCCCCGGTCCGCCGTGCCGACGCGGCGAGCGCCTTCCGGTCGATCTTGCCGTTGCCGGTCAGCGGCAGGGCGGACTCCCAGTGGAAGGCCGAGGGGACCATGTAGCCGGGCAGCACCGCCCCCAACTCCTCGCGCAGCGCGCGCTCCTCGATCCGCCGGCCCGTGTAGAACGCGATCAGGTGCTTGCTCTGCCCGGCCAGCTCCGCCACGACCACCGCGCCGTCGCGCACGCCCGCCACCCGCAGCAGGGCGTTCTCGATCTCGCCGATCTCGATGCGGAAGCCGCGGATCTTGACCTGGTTGTCCCGGCGGCCCAGGAACTCCAGCTTCCCGCCGGGATGCCAGCGCCCCCAGTCGCCCCCGAGATAGAGCCGCTCGCCCGGCCGGTACGGGTCCTGCCGGTACGCCTCACGGGTCCGCTCGGGATCGTTGACGTACCCCCGGCCCACGCACACGCCCGAGAAGGCGATCAGCCCCGGCGCCCCCAGCGGCACCAGCGACAGGTCCTCGTCGACGACGAGGACGCGCACGTTGTTGACCGCGCGCCCGAGCAGCACCCGCTCGGGCACCGCGTCCATGACCTCGTGGTTGGTGTCGTCGGAGGTCTCCGTCAGCCCGTAGGCGTTGACCAGCCGGACGCCCGGCCGGACGGCGAACCAGCGCTGGACCAGCTCCCGCTTCAGCGCCTCACCGGTGACCGACACGCACCGCAGATCCGCGAGGGCCCGCGGATGCTGCTCCAGGTACGAGACCACGACCTCCAGATAGGACGGCACGAGCTGGGCCACCGCGGCCCGGCCCTGCGCCAGGGTGTCCACGAACCGCTCCACGTCCACGATCTCGTCCTGGCCGACCAGCAGCGTCCGCCCGCCCACGAGCAGCGCGGACACCAGCTGCCACAGCGAGATGTCGAAGCACTGCGGCGCGGTCTGCGCCACCACGCACCCCTCGCCGATCCCCAGGTCGTCGATCTTGGCGTGGAGATGGTTGAGCATGCCCGCGTGCTCGCACATCGCCCCTTTCGGCTCACCGGTGGAGCCGGACGTGAAGTAGATGTAGGCGAGCTGTTCCGCGTCCACCCGCACGCCGGGATCGCCGTCGCCGTGCTCTTCCGCGTACGCCGCCTCGATCAGCACCTTCTCGATGCCCGCCGTCGTGGCCAGGGCCTCGTCGAGGGACCGGGAGCTGCCGGACTCGGTCACCACCAGCCGGCACCCGGCCCGGGCCAGCATCGCGGCGATGCGGCCCGCCGGGAAGCCCGGCTCGACCGGCAGGTACGCGCCGCCCGCCTTGAACACCGCCAGCGTCGCGGCCAGCCAGTCGAGGCCGCGTTCGGTGACCACGGCGACCACGTCCTCGCGTCCCAGGCCGCGGGCCAGCAGCGCCCGCGCCAGTCGGTTCGCGCGCGCGTTCAGCTCCCCGTACGTCCACCGCCGTGCGCCGTGCACGGCCGCCACCCGGTCGGGATGCTCCCGCACCCGCTGCTCGAACAGCTCGTGCGCCCGCGCGTCGGGCAGCGGCCGGTGGGGACCCGCCAGGCCCTCCAGCTGCTCGCGCACCTCGTCGGCCGACAGCAGGCTCTGCCCGGTGTGCCCGGCGTCCGGGTCCGCCGTCATCAGGCGGAGCGCCGTCAGGTGGTAGCCGGCGATCCGCTCCGCGCAGGCGGCGTCCAGCACATCGGTGCGGTACCGCAGCCGCAGTCGCGACCGCCCGTCCCGGTCGGACCAGCACACCCGCAGCACAGCGTCCCCCGCCGCCTCCCCGTCCTCGGGTGCGAACACGACCTCGTACGAGGGCTCCGTCAGCCCCAGCTCCCGGCGCAACGGCTCCACGGGGAACTCCCGGTGGGCCAGCAGCTCCGCCTCGGCCGCGGCGGCGGCCGCCACCAGCGCGGTCCAGGACCCGGCCGGCACCACCAGGCGGCACGGCAGCGGCTCGCCCCGCTCCCCGGCCACGTACCCGGTCACGACCTCCGGTTCGGCGGACAGCGCGGCCAGCACCTTGGCGTGCGCGGCCAGCAGCGCGGCGCTGACCGGTACGCCGCAGCGCCGCGCCAGGTCCCGCACCCCGGCCGCCACCTCGTCCGGCACCGGCACCTCGTGCCCGGCCACGCCCGGAGCCGGCTCCCCGGTCCACCGCGGCACCGCGGTGACACCGCCGGAGGTCAGCACCCGGCTCCAGAACTCCCGGTCCGCTTCCACGCGCGCTCCCATCGAATGGCCTTCCTCAGCTCACCGTCACCGCGGCGGCGCTCGCCGCGCGCCCGCCGCCGCCCGGCCGGTCGTCGGTGTCCGGCATCTCCACGGCGGGGTTGCCGCCCCACCGCGCGTGCGGCGGTACCTCCTCGCCCTTCATCAGGAAGGAGTCCGGTGCCAGGACCGCGCCGTCGCCCATCGTCACGCCGTAGTGCACATGGGCGCCGACGCCCAGCGTGCAGTCGGCACCGAGCGTGGTGCCGTCGGACTTGAACGTGCCGTCCTCCTGCGAGTGGCACTGGAGCTTGCTGCCCACGTTGAGCGTGCAGTCGTCGCCGATGGTGGTGAGCGAACGCTCCGTCAGGTAGCAGCCGTCGTCGAACACCCTGCTGCCGATCCGCACGCCCAGCAGCTTCCAGACCAGCGCCTTGTACGGGGTTCCGTTGAAGAGGTCGAGGTAGTGGTCCGGCACCTTCCACAGGCGCTCGTGCCACCAGAAGTAGGGGTCGTAGATGGAGCACAACCGGGGCCGCAGCGCGCGGAACGACGCGATGCACCGCTCCAGCAGGACGAAGTAGCCGGTGCTGAACACGAGGGTGAGGGCCAGGTACCCGGCGATCACCACGTGCCCGAGCACGCCGTACAGGTCCACGGACGCCAGTCCGAAGACCGTGAGGACGAAGGTGTGCAGCCACCGCACCAGCAGCATCAGGGCCATCGAGCGCAGGTTGTAGCGGTTCTTCGCGGCGAGAGCGCGGCGCAGCGCGTCCCCGGTCCGCAGGTGGTCGAACCGCGTGTCCCGCTCCACCGACCGGGGGATCTCGAAGCACGGCGAACCGAGCAGGCCGACGCCCTCGCGGACCTCCCCGTCGAGCGGCACCATCACCTTCGTCGCGAGCAGGCAGTTGTCGCCGGTCCTGCCGCCCGCGGGATACGCGATGTTGTTGCCCAGGAAGTTGCGCGGGCCGATCGACGCCCGGGACAGCCGGAACGACGTGGCGGAGAAGTCCGCGTTGACGACGGACAGCCCGTCGGCCACCATCGTGCCGCTGCCGACGGACACCAGCAGGGGACTCTCGTGCTGCACCTCGGTGCCGAAGTTCGACCCCGTCTGCTCCACCCGCGACAGGTCGTACCCGATGCCGCGCAGGTAGTGCACGACGTAGGAGCTGTCGCCGAAGAGCCACGCGAAGAACTTGACGTTCGTCAGGCCCGCCGTCGCCCGGTGCAGCGCGTAGTGGAATCCGTAGAGCGGATACACCCGGTCCGGCCTGACGACCAGGCCCACCAGCCGGGGCACGGTGCACAGCACCAGCAGGCCCCCGACGACGAAGCCGAAGAACAGGACGAGGGACAGGAGCAGCGCGTCGGACAGCAGCTGCGCCGCCGTCAGCGAGTTCGCCCGCGGATCCAGTCGCTCGCCGATCGCCGGAACCGCCGTGAACAGCAGGTACGTCCCGCCCACACCGAGCGGGATGTACACGAGGAACAACTGGACGAGCGCGACGGCGGCGAACCAGGCCCGGCGCGCTGTGCCGCACCCGGCCGGCGGGACCCGGACGTAGTCGGTGCTCGTGTGCTCGGCCGGGGACCCGTGCCAGCGCTCGCCCGCCGGGACACCCTGGCCGCGGTGCAGGGCCGACGCGTGCCCGAGCTGCGCGCCGTCGCCCATCGACGTGTCGATGTCCAGCACCGTCTTCTCGCCGACGTACACGTCCCGGCCGAGCGTGACCCGGCCGGTCTGGATGCGCCCCGCGTGGGCCCGGTAGCAGAGGAAGAAGGAGTCCTTGCGGATCACGGTCCCCGCGCCGACGGTGAGCAGGTCGGTGCAGACCGGCACGGAGCGGGAGAGGATCGTGACGTCCCTGCCGATCCGGGCGCCCAGCGCCCGCAGATACAGCACGTACAGGGGATTTCCGACGAAGAGGATCATCGGATTCGCGTGGAGCAGCACTTTCACGAACCAGAAACGGAAGTACGTCAGCCCCCACACCGGAAATTCGCCCGGTTTCCAGCGGCCGACGAGCAGCCATTTGGCGGCGACCGGGAACGCGCACAGGGCAAGGAATGCCAGGCCCCCGAACAGCGTCGACCGCAGATAGACGTCGACCGGTCCCGGACTGGCCGCGACCCATTCGTATCCGCGGGAGGTGACGAGTCCGGCGACCAGCGAATAGGCCAGGAAAGCCAGCAACTGCGCCGTACCGCACAGCAGATGGGCGCGCCGGCCCGTGCGCGGCACCGCGGCCGGTTCCACGGCCCCCGCCGACGGCGCGTCGGGCACCGGAGCGGCGGGGGTCTCCGCGGCCGTCTCCGTGAGGGCCGCCGCCAGGCTCCGGATCGTGGGATGCCGGTAGATGTGCTTCATGGAGGGCGACGGCAGGTGGGTCCGCTTCCTGACCCGCGCGCAGAACTGCGCCATCACCAGGGAGTTGGCGCCGAGGTCGGTGAAGAAGTGGCTGTCACCCGGCACCCGCTCGGTGCCCAGCACGTCCGCGAGGATGTCCGCGAGTTCCCGCTCGGTCCCCGTGCCCGCCGCGCCGGCGCCGATCCGTGCGGCGACGGCGCCGTCGTCCGGACCGCTTGTGCCGACCTCGGAATCCGCCTCGGAGGGGACCGTTGAAGGGACCTCGGAATGGACTCCGGAGGACTGCTCCGCCATGGGACCTCCCGAAGGGCTCCTGAATCGCCGATGGCCGCCGGCGGATGCATCGGACCAACGGCTGCCGAGCCATGGAAAACTCGGGGCGGACGCACATTCCCGATCACGAACCGCCGGATTCAGTTTCGGCCCGCCACCGTCGGCCTGCCACTTCGAATCGATCACCAAGCGATTGCCAAACGCCCGGTGACCCGGTGTTTTCCGGTTTTCCACGGCAGCGCGGCCCGCCACCAATCACCCGATCGGCGGCCCTCCACGGCAGGAGTCACAACTGGACGACGACCAGAGCGATGTCGTCCGGCGCACCCTGGCTGAGGCCCAGCCGCGCCAGCAGGGTGTCGGCCAGCCGCTCCGGATCCAGCCCGAGGCACCCGGCCAGCGTGCTGGTCAGACGGTGCAGGCCGACGTCGATGTCCTCGTCCCGGCGTTCGATCAGGCCGTCGGAGTAGAGCACGAGCACGTCACCGGAGCGGTACGGGACGCCCGCCTGCGGACGCGAGACATGGACCGGCCGGGCGCCCAGGGGCGGATCGGTCGCCTGGTCCAGCAGCCGGCACGTGCCGTCGGGATGCATCAGGACCGGCGGCGGGTGGCCCGCGCTGGAGTACACGACCACCTGGGCCCGCGGGTCGACCAGCACCGACACGGCGGTGGCGGCGAGCGCACCCTCGACGGAGCGGGCGTACAGGCCCAGCACCTCCAGGGCCTGCGCGGGGCCCGCGACGGCCCTGCTGGCCGCGGAGAGCGCGCTGCGCAGCATGCCCATCACGGTGGCCGCCCCCAGGCCGTGGCCGACCACGTCACCGACGGCCAGGGCGAACCGCCCCTCGGGCAGGTCCACGGTGTCGTACCAGTCCCCGCACACGTTCAGCGAGCCGACGGCCGGCAGGTAGCGCACCGCCACGTCGGAGTGCCGGGCCAGGTCGGGGGAGTGCAGCATGGCCTCCTGCAGCGTGATCGCGACCTGCCGTTCGCGGGCGTGGGCACGCCGCAGCTCCTCGTTCAGGCGCTCCAGCTCCTTGGCGCGGGCGTACAGCTCGGCCTCCATGCCCTTCAGCCGCCGGGTGCGGGGCGGCCGGGTGCCGTCCGGCTGCCGCTGTTCCCGCTCGCTGACGAAGGAGGTCACGTCCTCGACCCGGTGGATGATCCACGCCACCTGCCCGTCGGGCCCGAGCACCGGGGTGTTGACCGGGGACCACCAGCGTTTCTCGAAGCCGCCCGCCCGGCCGGCGACGGGGATGTCGTAGCGCTGCACGGCCATGGTGTCCGGTTCCCGCCGGGCCAGCACCCGCCGCAGCGAGGCGGACAGGTTGCGCACCCCGTCGGCCTGCGGGTCGGCCGGGTTGTCGGGGAAGGCGTCGAAGAGGAACTGCCCGAGCAGGTCGTCGCGGTCGCGGCCGGTGGCCCGGCAGTACGCCTCGTTGACGCCGACGATGTGCAGGTCGGGACTGAGCACCAGGTAGGGACTGGGCGTGGCGGCGAACAGGGCCGCGTAGTCGATGTGCTCCGCGGTCGGCTGCCCCTCGGCTGCTGTGACGCCCACGTGTCCAATGTACGAGGCCGCCGTCGTGACCGCTCTTCTCAGAGCGGCCCCGGGGCGGGGTCGGGGCCGGGGCAGTCCAGCAGGTTCACGGCCCGGGCGGGCAGCGGCTGCTCCGCCCAGATGGTCTTGCCGTGCGTCGTGTAGCGCGTCCCCCAGCGCTGCGCGAGCTGGGCCACCAGGAACAGCCCGCGGCCGCCCTCGTCGGAGAAGCGGGCCCGCCTGAGCCGCGGCGAGGTGTTGCTGGCGTCGGACACCTCGCAGACCAGGATCCGGTCGTGGATCAGCCTGAGGCCGATGGGCCCGTGCGCGTGCCGCATCGCGTTGGTGACCAGCTCGCTGACGATCAGCTCGGTGGTGAACACCATGTCGTCCAGGCCCCACCGGGCGAGCTGCTCCACCGCCTCGCGGCGGGCCTCGGAGACCGCCGACGGGGTCGTCGGGATGTCCCAGGAGGCCACCCGCTCCTCGTCCAGGCTGCGGGCCCGCACCACGAGGATGGCCACGTCGTCGGGCGGGCGGTCGGGCAGCAGCGTGCGGACCATCGTGTCGCAGATCTCCTCGAGCGGCCGGTCCGGATGCGCCAGGGCGAAGCACAGCCGCTCCAGCCCGGCGTCCACGTCGTGGTCGGACGCCTCGATCAGGCCGTCGGTGAACAGGGCGATGACGCTGCCCTCCTCCACCTCGAACTCGGCCGACTCGAACGGCAGGCCACCGAGCCCGAGGGGCGGGCCGGCCGGGACGTCGAGGATCTCCACGGGCTCGCTCATGTGCGCGATCGCCGGACCGGGGTGCCCGGCCCGCGCCACCCGCAGCCTGCGCACGATCGGGTCGTACACGGCGTAGATGCAGGTGGCGCCGATGACCAGCGGGCCGTCCTGGGCCGCCTCCGCCTCCTCCGACAGCCGCAGGACCAGGTCGTCGACGTGGGTCAGCAGCTCCTCGGGCGGCAGGTCGATGTCGGCGAGCGTCTGCACGGCCGCCCGCAGCCGGCCCATGCTGGCCGCCGCGTGGATGCCGTGGCCCACCACGTCACCCACCACCAGCGCGACCCGCGCGCCGGACAGCGGGATCACGTCGAACCAGTCCCCGCCGACCCCGGCCTCGGCGTCGGCCGGCAGGTACCGGTAGGCGACCTCGACCGCGCTCAGGTCCGGCAGCACCGGCGGCAGCAGGCTGGTCTGCAGCGCCAGGGCCGCGCTGTGCTCGCGGGCGAACCGCCGGGCGTTGTCGACGCACACGGCCGCCCGGGCGGCCAGCTCCTCGACCAGGAGCTGGTCGTCGTCGTCGAACGGCTCGGGGGTCTCCCAGCGCAGCAGCGTGACCACGCCCGCCGTGACACCCCGCGCGCGCAGCGGAACCACCATGTGCGAGTGCACTCCCAGCGGCAGCAGCTTGCGCCGGCGCAGCGGATCGGCGGCGAGCCAGGGCGTCGTGGTGGTGAGGGCCGCGTCCCGGATGGTCAGGCCCGTGGCCAGGCAGCGGTTCTGCGGTGACTGGTCCGGGTAGCGCGCCGGTGCACCGGTCGTCACGACCACTTCGGGGTGGTCGGGCCGGATCGACAGATGAGCCGCCCGGTACAGACCGCCGCCGCTGCGGGTCCGGCGGGCGGGATCCGCCGTGGGGCCGAGGCCGTCCAGCAGGTCCACCGCCGCGAAGTCGGCGATCCGGGGCACCAGGATCTCCACCAGTTCCTGGACGGTACGGCCCAGGTCCAGCGTCGTGCCGATCCGCTCACTGGCCTCGTTCACCAGCAGCAGCCGCCTGCGCGAGGGGTCGTGATCGGTGAAGTCCACGGCGGTCTGGCACACGCCCACGGTGGCACCGCTCCTGGTGTGCAGCGGGAACGACGAGCGCAGCCGCAGATGGTCCGCGCCCGGCTGCCCGGCGGTCTCGGGCAGGGGCGCCACGTGCTCGACGGACGACAGGGCGTGCCCCGTCGTCAGCGCCCGCCCCGCCTGCCGTTCGACGGGCCCGAGCGGGGCCCGCTCCCGGCCCGGCCGGGTGCCGCCGTCCTCCTGCGGCACCCCCTCCATGGTGGCGAGCACCTCGTTGAGCCACTCGTAGTGCAGTCCGGTGTCGAGTACGGCGACACCGATCGGCGACTGGGTGAGCAGCCCGCGCAGGGCCGCCTGGCCCAGCTCCCAGCGGTTCAGGGCGTCCGCCCCGCACAGGGCGACCAGCCAGTGGCAGTCCCCGTCCCGCGCCGGTACGGCGCGCACCCGCAGGCCCAGCGGGACGTCGTGGCCGCCGTGGTCGCGGACCGTGACCCGGCCCTCCCAGCCGTCGGCCACCAGCCGCCCGTCGAGGAGCGCGGACAACCCCTCCGGACTGGGCAGTACGGCCGACACCGGTCGGCCGACCACGTCCGCCGCCGCGTGGCCGAGCAGCTTCTCGGCCTGCGGGGTCCAGCACTCGATCAGCCCCGACGCATCCACCATCACCAGCGCGGCGGTCGCGAGGTCGAACGGATCAGTCACGCTGTCGCTGTGAGGCAGGCCCGACACGCCCATCACCTGGTCCCCTTTCCGGCAGACCCTGTCACCAGGCTCTCACACACCGGCGCCGACGACGGATCGGAGGACGAGGCGCCCGCCGGCACGGGAGGTACCGGCCGGACTGCTCCGTTGGTGTGGCTGTGTCATCCGATCGGCCGTGTGTCGCTCGTTCCGGGGGTGGGCCCTGCCACCGGTACCGCAACGATGGCCGGTGACTGACGTCGGCGAACGGCGACCACCGAAAGAGAAGCGACTGGTGAGTATCCTCAACGAACCCCAGGGTGCCCCGACGGCTGAGGACTCGTACGAGAACGAGCTGCCCCTCAGGCGCAAGCAGCCCGGCAACGTCGTGGTCAGGTGGCTGACGACGACCGACCACAAGACGATCGGCACGCTCTACCTGGCGACGTCCTTCGCCTTCTTCCTCATCGGTGGCGTGATGGCGCTGCTGATCCGCGCGGAACTGGCCCGGCCGGGCCTGCAGATCATCTCGAAGGAGCAGTACAACCAGCTGTTCACGATGCACGGCACCGTGATGCTGCTGATGTTCGCCACCCCGCTGTTCGCCGGCTTCACGAACTGGATCATGCCGCTGCAGATCGGCGCGCCCGACGTGGCGTTCCCGCGGCTGAACATGTTCGCCTACTGGCTCTACCTGTTCGGCTCGCTCGTCGCGGTGAGCGGTTTCCTCACCCCGGACGGCGCGGCCGACTTCGGCTGGTTCGCCTACTCGCCGCTGTCGGACGCGGAACACAGCATCGGGCTGGGCCCCGATCTGTGGATCATGGGTCTGGCGTTCTCCGGCTTCGGCACCATCCTCGGCGCCGTCAACTTCGTCACCACGATCATCTGCATGCGGGCCCCGGGCATGACGATGTTCCGGCTGCCGATCTTCGTGTGGAACGTGCTGCTGACCGCGGTCCTCGTCCTGCTGGTCTTCCCGGTCCTGGCCGCCGCGCTGTTCGCGCTGGAGGCGGACCGCAAGTTCGGCGCCCACGTCTACGATGCGGCCAACGGCGGCGCACTGCTGTGGCAGCACCTCTTCTGGTTCTTCGGGCACCCGGAGGTGTACATCATCGCCCTGCCGTTCTTCGGCATCATCACCGAGATCATCCCGGTCTTCTCGCGCAAGCCGATCTTCGGTTACATGGGTCTGGTCGCGGCCACGATCTCGATCGCCGGCCTGTCCGCCACGGTGTGGGCGCACCACATGTTCGTCACCGGCGGTGTGCTGCTGCCGTTCTTCTCCTTCATGACGTTCCTCATCGCCGTCCCGACCGGAGTGAAGTTCTTCAACTGGATCGGCACCATGTGGAAGGGCTCCCTGTCCTTCGAGACCCCGATGCTGTGGGCGCTGGGCTTCCTCGTCACGTTCCTCTTCGGCGGTCTCACCGGTGTCATCCTGGCCTCGCCGCCCATGGACTTCCACGTGTCCGACTCGTACTTCGTGGTGGCCCACTTCCACTACGTGGTCTTCGGGACGGTCGTCTTCGCGATGTTCGCCGGGTTCCACTTCTGGTGGCCGAAGATGACCGGCAAGATGCTGGACGAGGGCCTCGGCAAGATCACCTTCTGGACGCTGTTCGTCGGCTTCCACACCACCTTCCTCGTCCAGCACTGGCTGGGCGTGGAGGGCATGCCGCGCCGGTACGCCGACTACCTGGCGGCCGACGGCTTCACCGCCCTGAACACGGTCTCCAGCATCGGATCCTTCCTGCTGGGCCTGTCGATGCTGCCGTTCCTCTACAACGTGTGGAAGACGGCCAAGTACGGCAAGCCGGTCGGCGTCGACGACCCCTGGGGCTTCGGCCGCTCGCTGGAGTGGGCGACGTCCTGCCCGCCGCCCCGGCACAACTTCGTCACCCTGCCGCGCATCCGCAGCGAGTCCCCGGCGTTCGACCTGCACCACCCCGAGATCGCCGAAGTCGAACACGAGGCCTACTCCGGCGCCCGTGGCCCGGTGGAGCGGACGGGGCGCGAAGGCGACCGGCCGTGACCACCCCGAACCGTCCCGGTCCCGGGACGGGCCGGGACACACCGCTGGACCGGCAGGCCGGCGCACTCGCCAACGAGGTCGAGGGCTACCTGCTCCTGCACGCCGAGCGGGAGCAGGCACAGCACGAGGCCGCCGCCCTGTGCGCCCGCCTGCCCTGGCTCACGGACGGTCAGGCCGAGGACCTGACGCGCCACTACCTGGAGCAGCGCCTCGGCCTGACCCGGCAGGCGCTCCAGGCCACGGCCGACCGGGCCAAGCGCCTGCGCGGGGAGTACGAGGCCCGCTACGCCGAACTGCGCGGGGCCCTGCTCAGACGCCACGCCCTCTGCGCGTGCGCGCTGCTCGCCGTCTCCGCCGCGACGACCACCGTGTCCTGCCTGGCGGCCCGCTGACGCCGTCGCCCGCGCTACGGCGGCGTGGACCTGGCCGGCACACAGAACCAGGCGAGGCCCGCGGCGGTCAGGTAGGCGAGCGCGCCGACCGCCATGCTGGTGCGCAGCCCGCTGCCGTAGCCGTGCGCCGTCGCGAGGAGGCTGCCGCCGAGCGCCACCCCGCAGGCGCTGCCGATCTGCCGCGCCGTGTTGAACAGCCCCGAGGCGGTACCCGAGTAGGCCGCGGGCGCGGCACCCATCATGGTGGCGGTCGAGCCGGTCAGGGCGAAGGAGGTACCGAACCCCGCCGCCATCATGGGGGCCACGAGCAGCGGATACGCCGGGTCGACGCCGGCCGCGGCCCAGCCGGCCAGCCCGAGCGCGGCCAGCAGCATGCCGGACGTCACCAGCGGCCGGTCCCCGGTCCGCCGGGCGAGCCGCCCGGACAGCACCGAGGCGAACGTGGTCATCGCCACCGCGGGGAACAGCGCCACCCCGGTGCGCAGCGCGCCGTACCCGCGCTGCTGCTGAAAATCCAGGCTGGCGGTGAACACCATGCCGTAGAAGGCGAAGTTGAACAGCATGCCGATGACCGCTCCGCCGCTCATCGCGCGCGAGCGCAGCAGGCCCAGGGGGCAGGGCGGGGGCCGGGGCCAGCCGCTCCCGCAGGACGAACGCGGAGGCGGCCACCACGGCCAGGCCCGGTCCGGCGAGCACGGCGGCGTCGGACCACCCCCGCCGCCCGGCCTCGTTCAGAGCGGCCGTCAGCAACGCGACCGCGGCCACGACCGCACCCTGAGCCGGCACGTCCAGGGCCCGGTCCGCGCGCCGCGGCGACGGGGCGACGCACCGCAGGGTCAGCGCCAGGCAGGCGGCACCCACCGGCAGGTTGACGAGGAACACCCACCGACACCCGATCGTCGACACCGGGAGCCCGCCGAGCAGCGGCCCGGCCGAGGCGGCGATGCCCGCCATCGAACCCCACAACCCGAAGGCCCGTGAGCGCGCGGCCGGCGTGGGGTAGGACTGCTGGAGCAGCGCGAGCGACCCGGGCACGATCAGCGCCGCGCCGAGCCCCTCGACCAGCCGGGCCGCCACCAGGGACGCGGCGTTCGGCGCGAGCGCGCACCCGGCCGAGGCCAGCACGAACACCCCGGCGCCCAGCAGAACACGCGCCGGTTGCCCAGGCGGTCGCCCAGTGCTCCGGCGGTGAGCAGGAACCCGGCGAGGACGAGCGTGTACCCGTCGGTGATCCACTGGATTCCGGTCAGCGAGGCGGCCAGTTCACGGCCGATCACCGGCACGGCCACGTTGATGACGGTCACGTCCAGGATCACCATGAAGTACCCGGCGCACACCGCGAACAGCGGCATGGTCCGGACGCCACCCGTCACCGTACGAAGCGCGGCACCGCCCGCCGGAGCGGGCGGCGCCGGTCAGCCTGCCTCGCGGTCCAGGACGCGGCGGGCCGCCTCCGCCTCGGCCGCCGCCGGGGACAGCTCGTCGAGGGTGTCGAGCTCGTCGTCCGCCTCCAGCTCGCGCTCCCACGCCGCCGCGAGCTGCCGCTGTTCCTCCTGCGGTCTGGCACCGACGGCCTCCCGGTGTGCTGGGTCCAGGGCCGCGAGGAATCGTGCGACCGGGTCCGTCGGCATGCCGTGCTCCTTGTCGCTGGAAGGGTCCCGCTCCGGGCCAGCATGGCGAACCGGACCCGCACCGGCCGCCCGACACGGCCTGGAGCCACCCTGATGGCCCCACCGTCCCGATCCGGCCACGCGATTCTGCCGTCGGCCGAGACGGTGGCATCGGGGAGCGCGGACGCGGCAGGCTCACCCCATGGAACCGCTCTTCCTTCTCCTGCACAGCCCGTCCATGGGCCCCTCCAGCTGGCATTCCGTGGCAGAGCACCTGACGGCGGCGGGATTCCGGGTACGGGTGCCGTCCCTGCTGCACATCGGCGCCGGGGACCCGCCCTTCTGGCCCCGCGTCGCCGACGCCGTCCGCGACGATCTCCGGCAGGTCCCGGCCGACCACCCCGTCACGCTGGTGGCACACAGCAACGCGGGCCTCTTCCTCCCGGTCGTCCGCGCGGCCCTCGACCGTCCGGTGACCGGCTCGGTCTTCGTCGACGCCCCGCTGCCGGCCCGGGTCGGGCCGACCCCCGTGGCCCCGCCCGAGTTGCTGGAGTTCCTGTCACCGCTGGCGGTGAACGGCAGGCTGCCGCGCTGGACGGACTGGTGGGACGAGGCGGACGTCGCCCCCATGTTCTCCGACCCGGTCGTGCGCCGGACCGTCACCGAGGAGCAGCCCAGCCTGCCGCTGTCCTACTACGAGCAGCACATCCCGGTCCCCGACGGCTGGGACGACCACCCCTGCTCGTACCTGCTGTTCGGCCCGCCGTACGACGGCTGCGCCGCCGAGGCGCGCGACCGCGGCTGGCGCGTGGCACACCTGCCCGGCGCCCACCTCCACCAGATCGTCGACCCCGCGGGAACGGCCCGGCACCTGATCGACCTCGCTGCGGATTCCTGACGCCCCACGGCCGGACAAAGACAAAGGCAAGGAGTCGTCCACTCCTTGCCACTCTCAACGTATAGCGCACATGGGGCCTTGCGGCAAGACCCCCGTCATGCCACAGAATCTCCGCCCGAGGCCAGAACCTGCGGAATTCCTCGATCCACGCGGTATGCGCGCCTTTGTCGCGGAGTGACCTTTTCCCATGGGGGTTGGATGTTCGACGTGATCGTCGCCGGTGGCGGACCGACCGGTCTGATGCTGGCCTGCGAGCTGCGCCTGCACGGCGTGCGCGTGCTCGTGCTGGAGAAGGAGGCGGAGCCGACCAGGGTGGTCCGCGCGCTCGGCCTGCACGCGCGCAGCATCGAGGTGATGGAACAGCGCGGTCTGCTGGAGCGCTTCCTCGCACACGGCCGGCAGTACCCGCTCGGCGGCTTCTTCGCCGCCATCACCAGGCCCGCGCCCGAACGCCTGGACACCACGCATCCCTACGTCCTCGGCATCCCGCAGCCCGTCACCGAGCGCCTGCTGACCGAGCGCGCCACCGAGCTCGGCGTCGAGATCCGGCGCGGCTGCGCACTGGCCGGGCTGAGCCAGGACGAGGACGGGGTGACCGCCGAGCTGGGCGACGGTTCGCGGCTGCGGTCGCGCTACCTCGTCGGCTGCGACGGCGGCCGCAGCACGGTGCGCAAGCTGCTCGGCATCGGCTTCCCCGGCGAGCCCAGCCGGGTGGAGACGCTGCTGGGCGAGATGGAGGTGTCCGTGCCACCGGAGACGGTGGCCGCCGTGGTCGCCGAAGTCCGGCAAACCCACAAGCGGTTCGGTCTCGGCCCCCTCGGGGACGGGGTGTACCGGGTCGTCGTGCCCGCCGGGGGAGTGGCCGAGGACCGCTCGGTCCCGCCGACCCTCCAGGACTTCGAGCGGCAGCTGCGGGTGTACGCGGGCACCGACTTCGGCGTGCACTCGCCTCGCTGGCTCTCCCGCTTCGGCGACGCCACCCGGCAGGCCGAGCGCTACCGGGCCGGCCGGGTCCTGCTCGCGGGCGACGCGGCCCACATCCACCCGCCGACGGGCGGCCAGGGCCTCAACCTCGGCATCCAGGACGCCTTCAACCTCGGCTGGAAGCTGGCCGCCGAGGTGGCCGGCTGGGCACCGGAGGGCCTCCTGGACAGCTACCACGCCGAACGGCACCCGGTGGCCGCCGACGTGCTGGACAACACCCGCGCCCAGATGGAGCTGATGTCCACCGAGCCCGGCCCGCAGGCGGTGCGCCGGCTGCTGGCGGAACTCATGGAGTTCGAGGACGTGAACCGCTGTCTGATCGAGAAGATCATCGCGATCGGCGTCCGCTACGACCTGGGCGACGGCCACGGACTGCTCGGCCGGCGGCTGCGGAACGTGGGTCTGAAGCGCGGGAGTCTCTACGAGCGGATGCACGGCGGCCGCGGCATCCTGCTGGACCAGACCGGCCGGCTGTCGGTGGCCGGCTGGACGGACCGGGTCGACCATGTCGTCGACGTCAGTGAGGAACTGGACGTGCCCGCCGTGCTGCTGCGGCCGGACGGCCACGTGGTGTGGGCCGGCGAGGACCGGCGGGAGTTGCTCCGTCAGCTGCCCAAGTGGTTCGGCACCGCCGCCGGTTGAGGCCGTACACCGGGGAGCGCCGCCTCCGGCGAGGGGGCGCTCCCCGGCGGCGGGTCAGTGTCGCGGCCGGGCCCGGTGTGCGGGTCGACCGGCCGTCAGTTCCATATGCCGCTGATGTCGGAGGCGCCGGCCGCGGCCCCGGCGTGGCTCGTCAGCCCGGCCAGGTCCTCGAGGGTGCGCAGCGTGTCGTAGTGGGTGTAATGCGTCGAGGTGGAGCTGCCCGGAGCCACGTGCGCGCCGTAGAGCACGGTGGCTATGTGGTTGCTGTGCGAGCTGTCGTCCTCGTCGAACGTGACGGCCAGGATGCTGTTGTGCGTCTGGGCCCAGGAGGCGTAGGCGCCGAGGTTGTTCTTCAGCCAGGTGTCACCGGTGGTGATCGAGCAGTCGTGCATGTCGTCGCAGAGGTTGGGGATGACGAACGACACCTTGGGCAGGGTCGTGTAGTCCGTCGGGAACTGGGCCACGGTGTGCGCCGTGCTCAGCGGGACGTTGCTGAAGGCGAACCACGGGTTGTGCTTGCGGGCGTACTTGGTCGCGGAGTTGGTGCACACCGTGGAGCCCGCGGAGGGCAGGCCCTCGTTGTAGCTGCCCCAGGTCCGGCCGGCGGCGATGAGCTCGGAGCCGAGGTTCGCGGCGCTGCTGAACTGCGGGATGTAGCAGTTGTCGGTCGTGACGCCCTGGTTGTTGCCGGAGAACAGGTCCAGGTAGTTCGGCTGGCTGGGGTGGGTGACGCCGTAGGCGTTGGTGAGGTTCCCGCCGCCCGCCTTCAGCGTGTTGTTCAGGTACGGGGCGCTGGAGCTGCCGATGACCTGCTCGTAGGAGTGGTTCTCGAACACCACCACGACCACGTGGTCGGGGGTCGGCAGCGCGGCGGCCTGCGCCGCCGGGGCTGCGGCCCACACCCCGACCAGGGCGGCGGGGAGGGCGGCGACGAGGCCGAGCGCCTGGCGCGAGCGCTTGATGCGGGACAGCAGGGACACGGTGGACCTCCTGTGGGAGCGGTGCCGACCGCGGGGAGGTGTCTCTCCTCGGGCGGTCGCCTTCTGCTCGGGCAGGAAGGAGCGTAGGGGTCCACTCCGGAGGTCTTCAGGTGCCGGGAAGTGAAGATCCGTCAAACAGTCGCGGGCACAGGGAGGCAGACGCGGCCGACGGGGCCCGGAGGCATCGTAGCCTCCGGGCCCCGCTCGGCCTCTCCACCATCGATGGGCGCGAACCGGCCCCCTACCAGGCGCTGTTGCTGCAGCCCATGGTCGAGCCGTTGTGGGTCTTCTGCGCGCCGGGGTTGCCCTCGCCGTTGAGCGCGTTGCCCAGCGCGCCGTCGAGCAGACCGACTTCGCCGAGGAGGTCGAGGTTGAAGTCGTGCGACTTGCAGCTGGTGCTCTGCAGGACGTGGTTGCCGCCGTCCTTGCCCCCCTCGCCCGCGTGTGCGGTTCCGGCGGTCAGCAGCCCGACGGTACCCAGGGCCGCGACCAGGACGGCAGCCTTGCGAAGCTTGCGCATGAAATCTCCAAAATGTGAGCGTGGATGGTGTTCCGTCACAGATCATCCACCGACTGCTGTGGAGATTAGAGTGAAAATAGCTCAAAATGGACAGTGACACGCCGGGTGTGTCGCCAGGTGACCGGACGTCAGCCGATCAGTGACCGTCCCGGTGGCCGGCTGCCTTCGGCGGCAGCATGTGGCCGGCGACCAGGAGCGCCAGTCCGGCGAAGGTGAGGAGGTTGCCGCCCAGGAAACGGACCTCCCAGGACAGCGCGAACGCGCTCTGGAAGTAGAGCAGACCCTGAACCACCTCGGGCGTGCCCACCAGCAGGGCGCCCACGCCGAAGAGCCGGGGACGGGTGACGCGACGGCGTACCCAGGGCGGCACCCACCCCGTACGCAGGGAGGCGATCCCGGAGGCGATGAGCAGCGCCCCGAGTGCCACGCCGGCTCCCACGAACCACGCCACAGCCGCTCCTCGGATCGACACCGCTGATCGCGTCGCCCGTATGGTCGCAGGTCCGTCCCGGCGGGAGCATGCCGTAGTCCGGCAGACTCAGGCGTCGTTCGTTGCCGACCTGCCGGTCACGGCTGGCAGAGGGCGAGGTGGTCCGCGTGGCCGTGCAGGCCGAGGTATCCCTCGCCGACCGTACTGAAGGCACCGGAAGGAAGCGTGTAGCACAGGCCCGTCGCGCCGTCCTGGTAGACGGTCGCCACGCTCACGGTGTCGGCGCAGTCGTTGGACGCGTTGACGTACCGCCAGCTCTCGTACAGGGAGACGCAGGCGGGGGCCGGTGACAGGGTCTGGGCCGCGGCCGGGGTGGGTGCCGCGAGCGTCAGCGGGATGCTTGAAGCAATGACGACACTGGCGGTCAGGAGGGCGTGCTTCATCCGCTTTTTCATGGATCGGCTCCGTGAGAGTGTGTCCGGAAAGTCAACACGGTTCTGGGCATTCGCCGTGAACGAGCCCTTGGTGTGTTCAGGACCTGAAGGTTCCAGTGGCGGGCGTGCACCGCAACATCCGGCGCGTGTTCCGGACAGGCCGGTCCTTGCGGGGCGGGGGAGGCCACGACCTGCGCGAAGGCGCCACCGGCCGCACGCCCGGCCGGGATGACGGTTCAACCATTTCAGCGGCGCGCGACCGGGCTGCCCGTGTCGTCCCAGGCAGTAGGCGCCACGGAACGGCGGAGCCGCCCGGCATGTGCAACCGCGGGCGGCTCCACGTTGTCGCGACGCCGCCGTTCCAGGCGTCCGGTTCCTGTTCCTCGCCTGTTCCCGGCTCTGCCATCGAGCGGTGCGTCGCGTTGAGGACGGCGGTGTCGATGCCGAGACCGGTCGTGGCCTCGATGCCAGGGAACCACCCTTGCCCCGGCCCAACCCTCGACAGGACCGGGGCGCCAGGTCACGGCATCACGATGTCAGGCCCGGCGACGGCCGGGCTGCCCGCCGCCGGAGGTGCTTCACAGCGTCCCGGTCGTGCCCTCACCGGTGGCGCTGCCCGAGAGCCACTGCTGCCAGTCCAGATTGAAGGCGGCGTAGCCGTTGTCCGCCGGGGCCTTGGCGCGGGAGGAGCCGGTGATGGTGACGGGGTCGCCCTGCTTCACCTGACCGTAGAACCACTTGGCGTCCGACATGGACAGGTGGACGCAGCCGTGCGAGCCGCGGGCGCTGCCGCTGCCCGGGTTCGGGTCGCCGGTCGAGTAGTGCACGTACGTGCCGGACTGGGTCAGGTGCACGTCCCAGGGCAGCGTCAGGTCGTAGTAGTTGGGGCTGCCCTTGTCGCAGCTGATGCCGACGCTGCAGGAGGTCATGTGGACCTTCTCCTGCTTGTCGATCACGGCCATCGTGCCGTTCCACGTCGGATACTGGGGGCTGCCCGCGTTGATCGACAGGGTGCGCACCGGCTTGCCGTTCCGGGTCACCTTCATGGTGTGGCCGGTCACGGAGACGTCCGCTCGTACGTCGTCGCCGATCGTGAAGGTGTGGGTGTAGCCGTGCACGCCGTAGCGCCCGTTGCCGTTGCTGACACCCGTCAGGTCGGCGTCGATCTTCACCTTCGTACCGGAGGGCCAGTACGTCTTCGGCCGCCAGTCGGCGCGCTTGTCGCCGAACCAGTGCCAGGCGCCGGCCACCGGCTGCGACGCGCTCACCTTCATGTGCTTCTCCACCGCGGCCCGAGCCTTCGCCGCCACCGGGTCGGTGAAGACCACCGAGATGGGCATGGCCACGCCGACCTTGGTGCCCGTCTGCGGGGTGATCGTCTCCAGCAGCATCGGGGGGCCCGCGGGCTTCGTCGGCGACGGAGACGCGCTCGCACTCTGCTTGCCCGGCGCCTTCGCGTCGTCCCCGCCCGCTTTTCCACTGCCGCCCGCGCCACAGGCACTCACGCCCACCAGCATCGCACCAGTGACGACTGCGATCCCTATGCCGCCCATGCGCCGTCCCACGACCCGCCCCGCTCTCTCGCTCTCCGGCCCTGACGGGCCCGACGCCCAGTCAGACATCACGGGCGCGGCCCGCAGTTGCGTGTGTCGCGTAAAGCGTTCCCAAAACCCGTTGCGCACCGCCGGATCGGAGAAGTGGCCGCCAGGGCCTGTCCGGCGGATCTCGTGACCGTCATGGC
>NZ_KQ948877.1 GCF_001514215.1 Streptomyces bungoensis | reverse complement strand
GCGCAGCCGATCCGCTTCGGCGCCGACGGCTCCCGCGGCGTCCTCCGCGACCCGCGCACCGGCGACCTGGAAGTCGTGACGGTCACACCCGACAACGAGGCCCACATCCTCGTCCACGACGCGCACACCGCCTCCCCCACCACCGCCTTCGCCCTCTCCCGCCTAGCCGACCCCGACACCCTCCACCACACCCCCATCGGCGTCTTCCGCTCCGTCGAACGCCCCGTCTACGACACCCTGATGACCGACCAGCTCGACACCGCCGTCGAACAGCACGGCAAGGGCGACCTCGCCGCCCTCCTGGCCGGCGGCGACACCTGGACGGTCCCGACTCCGAGGAACCTCCGATGACGTACGTGATCGCCGCGCCCTGTGTCGACGTCAGGGACAAGGCGTGCCTGGACGAGTGTCCCGTCGACTGCATCTACGAGGGCACGCGCTCCCTGTACATCCAGCCCGACGAATGCGTGGACTGCGGGGCGTGCGAGCCGGTCTGCCCGGTCGAGGCGATCTTCTACGAGGAGGACCTGCCCGAGGAGTGGGCGTCCTTCCGCGTGCCGGCGTGAGCACGTCCCTGGCCGACGAGGTCGCCCTGCACGTGGCCGCCGCGACCGGCGGCCGGACGGCGTCGTGGCGGGTGGAGCTCGGCTGCGCGCTGGCGGGAGCGGTGCTGCTCGACCTGGCGCTGGCCGGCCGGGTCGTCGTACGCCCCGGGCAGCTGCTGATCAACCGTCCCGGCCCGCTCGCGGACCCGGTGCAGGACGAGGTGCTGCGCCGGCTGGCCGCGCGGTGGCGGGCCGGCTCGGCCGAGGAGTGGATCGAGCGGCTCGCGCCGCTCGTGCGCGACCGGGTCCTGGACGGGCTGGTGGCCCGGGGTCTGCTGTTCCCCGAACCCGGCCGGTGGACCGTACGGCTGCATCCCGGCGCGGAGCGCGAGCCGGTGGATCCGGCGCGGTCCGAGACCGTGTCCCGGCTGCTGTACGCCGCCCACCGGCGCTGGGCGCCGACGGGCCGGGCCGCGCGGGCGGACGAGCCGGAGGCGGTCACCGCGGTGTGCGCGGCGGTCGCGTCCTGCGTGCTCGCCGCCGCCCGCCGCCTGATGTGCGGCTACTAGGCGCCCGGACATGGGAAGACCCCCTCCGCTCTGCGTTTCCGCAGCTCGGAGGGGGTCTTCAAGGTGGAGATGGCGGGAATCGAACCCGCGTCCAACGGTGCGGAATCAGGGCTTCTCCGTGTGCAGTTCGCTGTGCTTTTCTCGGCCCCGGCGATCACGCGAACAAGTCGCCGACGGGCCCAGTCACTGTGTGGTTTCCCTCTTCACCCCGTGACCGGGATCAAGGTTTAGTCCCCTAGCTGATGCCAGGATCCGGGTCGGGAACAGCCCCGGGCTGACACTCCTATGAGAGTTCGCTCAGCTGCTGATTAGGCAGCGAGGGCGAACGAGGAGGAATCGCGCTTGGTGTTGGCGATTATTTTTTTCGGCCTGTGGTTTACGAGATCATGGCCGCTTCCTCGACACGCTTCCCCTGCTTCGACATCCGCTGTCGAAACCGATCATCCCCATGTTGCTGTGTTCAATTGAAAAACAGCTCAATCTGCGCACCTGCTGTGCGGTGCAGGTGCCATCGTACGTGACCAACACGGGTCGGTGCCAGCGTATTCCCCCGGCCTGCCGACCCGGCCCGCCGGCTAGCCGCGCTGCTTGCGCCGCACGGCCGCCATCGCGCGGTCCGCCTCGCGCCGGTCCTGCTTCTCGCGCAGGGTCTGGCGCTTGTCGTACTCCTTCTTGCCCTTGGCGAGCGCGATCTCGACCTTGGCCCGGCCGTCCTTGAAGTACAGGGCGAGGGGCACGATCGTGTGACCCGTCTCCTGGGACTTCGACTCCAGCTTCTCGATCTCCGCGCGGTGCAGCAGCAGCTTGCGCTTGCGGCGGGCGCTGTGGTTGGTCCAGGTGCCCTGGCTGTACTCGGGCACGTGCACGTTGTGCAGCCACGCCTCGTGGCCGTCCAGCTGCACGAAGCCGTCGACCAGCGAGGCCCGCCCCTGGCGCAGTGACTTCACCTCGGTGCCCATGAGGACGAGACCGGCCTCGTAGGTGTCGATGATGTGGTAGTCGTGCCGCGCCTTCTTGTTCTGCGCGATCAGCTTGCGCCCTTTTTCCTTAGCCATAGTGCCGTCCATTTTCGCACCATGGAGGGGGTGCGGGGGAAGTGCATTACGGGTGGGCTACGACGGGTCGCCGAGCCCGGTGAGAACGGTCTCCGCCCGCTGCAGGGCCGTGGGGCCCGCCTCCAGGTCGGGGGTGATGCCCCGGCCGTCCACGGCGTGGCCCGAGGGGGTGCGGTAGTGGCCGACGGTCAGCTCCGCCACCGAGCCGTCGGGCAGCCCGGTGGGCATCTGGATGGAGCCCTTGCCGAACGTGCGCGAGCCGATCACCACGGCGCGCCCCCGGTCCTGGAGGGCGCCGGTGAGCATCTCGGCCGCGCTCATGGTGCCGCCGTCGACCAGGGCGACCAGGGGCCGGGTGGTGTCGCCGCCGGGTTCGGCGTGCAGGACGCGCTGGGCGCCGTCGACGTCGTAGGTGGCGACCAGGCCGCCGTCGAGGAAGGCGGAGGCGGTGTCCACGGCCTCGGTGACCAGGCCGCCGGAGTTGCCCCGCAGGTCGAGCACCACGCCGGCGCCGGCCGGGGCCTGGCGCAGGGCGGCGCGTACGGCGTCGCCGCTGCCCCGGGTGAAGGCGCTGATCCGGATGAGGGTGACCCCGCCGGGCAGCCTGCGGACGGTCACCGAGTCGGTGGACAGGCGGGCCCGGCGCAGTGTCTCGGTCCACGCGCGCGTGCCGCGCTGCAGGCCGAGGGTGACCGTGGTGCCGGCGGGCGCGTCCTCGGCGTCCCCGCGCAGTAACGACACCACCTCGGTGACCGGCCGCCCGGCGACGGGCCGCCTGTCGACGCTGCGCAGCCGGTCGCCCGGGCGGATGCCGGCGTCGGCCGCGGGCGATCCGGGCCGCACCCGGGTCACCTCGATCCGGCCGTCCCGCTCGCGCCGCGCCCACAGGCCCACACCGGTGTACCGGCCGTCGAGGGCCTGCTGGAACTCCTGGTACTCGCCCTCGGAGTAGACGGCGCCCCAGCGGTCCCCGCTGCGGCTGACGGCCCGCTCGGCGGCCTCCATGGGCGACTTGCCGTCGGCCATGGCCTCGGCGGCGGCCCGCCGCACGGCCTCGTGCCGGGTGTCCGTACGCGCCGGTCCCGCCGCGCTCCTGCGGCCGGACGGGCCCGCCTGACCGGGGTCCGGGAAGGAGCCGGTGGCGGCCCCGGCGACCAGCACGCCCGCGAAGACCAGTGTCAGGGCGGCCCCACGGCCGAATCGCCGGGGCTTGCAGAAGGGGTCATGGCCTGACATGGCGGTGAGTCTAGGACAACGCGAAGGGCCGCACGGCCGGTTGACCGCGCGGCCCGTCTTGGCGTGCGTCACACCTTGAGGTACTTGCGCAGGGCGAAGAACGCGGCCAGCGCCGGGAACAGGAAGCTCGTGGCGAGGATGAGCGGCAGCTTGGCCGCCACCGCGTCCCAGCCGACGAAGTTGATGAGCTGCAGCTTCTGGGACAGCGCCACTCCGTGGTCGATCACGAAGTACTGCACGATCACCAGGAAGGAGCAGGCGAGCGTCCCGCCGATGAGCCCGGCGACGGCGGCCTCCATGATGAACGGCGCCTGGATGTAGAACCCGGACGCGCCGACCAGCCGCATGATCCCGGTCTCACGCCGCCGGCTGAACGCCGAGACGCGCACGGTGTTGACGATCAGCAGCATCGCCACGATCAGCATCACCGCCATCACACCCCGTGCGGCCCAGTTCAGGTATCCGAGGAGCGTGAAGAGGTTGTCCAGGATGCCCTTCTGGTCCTGCACGGACTGCACGCCGTCACGTCCGTTGAAAGCGCTCGCGATGACCTGGTACTTCTCCGGGTCCTTCAGCTTGATCCGGTACGACTCCTGCATCTGGTCCGGCGTGAGCGAGCTGGCCAGCGGCGAGTTGCCGAACTGCTGCTTGTAGTGCTTGTACGCCTGGTCCTGCGACTCGTAGAGGACCTGCTCGACGACCGGCATCTTCTTCAGGTCGGCGAGGATCTGCTTCCTCTGGTCCTCGGTCACCGCGCCCTTGGCGCAGTTCGGGTCGGACGTCGCGTCGCTCTTGTTGCACAGGAAGATCGAGACGTTGACCTTGTCGTACCAGTAGCCCTTCATGGTACTCACCTGGTCGCTCATCAGCAGGGAGCCGCCGAAGAGGGCCAGGGACAGGGCCACGGAGACGACGACGGCGAAGGTCATCGTCAGGTTGCGGCGGAGACCTACTCGGATCTCCGACAGGACGAACTGGGCGCGCATGGCGTCTGGTCGAGCCTTTCCGTCGTGAACTTGGTTCAGTGCTGGTAGCCGTAGACGCCGCGGGCCTGGTCGCGCACGAGGCGGCCCTTCTCCAGCTCGATGACGCGTTTGCGCATCTGGTCCACGATGTTCTGGTCGTGCGTCGCCATGATGACGGTGGTGCCCGTCCGGTTGATCCGGTCGAGCAGCTTCATGATGCCGACGGAGGTCTGCGGGTCGAGGTTGCCGGTGGGTTCGTCGGCGATCAGCAGCTTGGGCCGGTTGACGAAGGCCCGCGCGATGGCCACGCGCTGCTGCTCACCGCCGGACAGCTCGCCCGGCATCCGGTCCTCCTTGCCGCCGAGCCCGACCAGGTCGAGCACCTGCGGCACGGACTTGCGGATCTCTCCGCGCGACTTGCCGATGACCTCCTGCGCGAAGGCCACGTTCTCGGCGACCGTCTTGTTCGGCAGGAGGCGGAAGTCCTGGAAGACCGTCCCCAGCTGGCGGCGCATCTGCGGCACCTTCCAGTTGGACAGGCGCGCGAGGTCCTTGCCCAGGACGTGCACCTGGCCGTGGCTGCAGCGCTCCTCGCGCAGCACGAGCCTGAGGAAGGTGGACTTTCCGGAGCCGGAGGATCCCACGAGAAAGACGAACTCGCCCTTCTCCACCTCCAGGGATACATCCCGGAGGGCGGGGCGGGTCTGCTTGGGGTAGACCTTGGAGACGTTGTCGAATCGGATCACGGATGCACCACGGGTCGCCGGGGGTAGATGAGCGTGACCTTACGCGAACCGGGTGTGTCGGCGCAGTGCCCGGTTGCGGTTGGGCGAGAGTTGTGCGCTTTTGTACCGCGCCGGATTCCGGGTTGCCCGGGCGCCCGGGCTCTTTTCGGGGGAACCTGGCAGAGTGGAGTGGGAACGTTCTGGTTCCCGCGCGCGTTATACGGGTGATGACCGGTGCAAGGAGGGCGAGCGCATGACGTACGACCGGTTGGTGTGCGCGAACTGCGCGTCGCCTGTGAGTGAGGGCCGGTGCCCGGTGTGCCGTGCCAACCGCGAGCGGCTGCAGCAGGAGGGCTTCCTGTCGGGGCTGAACCCGATGGCGCTGATCGCCCTGCTCGCGGTGCTGATCGCGGCGGTGGCGCTGCTGGCGCACCAGACCGCGTGAGAAGCCCGCGGTAGGAAGTCCTCGACAGACACCTGAAAAGACGACCGAAGGGCCCGGAGCGTCACGCTCCGGGCCCTTCGACGAGTGCGCTGTGCGCGGAGGGTAGCCGTGGGGCTACGCTCAGGCGGACGCGCCGCCCCGGCCGCTCGCCAGACGCGGCAGCACGCGGAAGCCGATGCCGCCGGCGATCATCGTGGCGGCGCCGACGAGCAGGAACGCGGTCTGGCCGGCACCGGTCTCGGCGAGCTGCTTGTCACCGCCCTGAGCGGTGGTGTCCGAGCCGGTGTCGGTGAGGGCCGAGGAGCCCTCCTCCTGCGACACGTTGTTGTTGCCGCCGTCGGGCGTGGTGTGGTTGCCACCGGAGGTGCTGCCGCCGCTGCCGGAACCGCCGGTGCTGCCGCTGCCACCGGTGCTGCTGGAGCCACCGTCGGAGCCGCCGCCGTTGGAGCCGCCGCCGTTGGAGCTGGAGCCGCCGGAGCTGCTGCCGCCGCCGTTGGAGCCACCGCCGTTGCTGCTGGAGCCGCCGTTGGAGCTGCCGCCGTTGGAGCTGGAGCCGCCGTCGGAGCTACCACCGTTGGAGCTGGAGCCGCCGTCGGAACCGCCGATGCTGGCGGAGCCGCCGTCGGTGCTGGTGCCGCCCACGCTGGCGGAGCCGCCGATGCTGGCGGAGCCACCGTCCGAGGTACCGCCGTCAGAGGTGGTGCCACCGACACTGGCGGAGCCGCCGATGCTGGCGGAGCCACCGTCCGAGGTACCGCCGTCAGAGGTGGTGCCGCCCACGCTGGCGGAGCCGCCGATACTGGCGGAGCCACCGTCCGAGGTGCCGCCGCTGGTGTCGCAGACCCCGATGGGGTCACAACCGCCGCCGCCGTCGGTGTTCCCACCGTCGTCGCCGCCGTCCGCGCTCACACCCAGGGTGACCGGCCCCGCCTGGACACCGAGGTCCAGAGCGGAAGCGGCGCCCGCGGCGGTCAGTGAGGCCCCGGCCGCGATCACGGCGCCGGCCGCTATGCGCGCGACCCGGACCCGCGTCTTCTTCGTCATATGGTTGCTACCCCCAGTAGCTCTTCGTCAATGAGGCGGCGTGCGGGGCTTGCCGTGATCGACGGAGGCAGCCGACGATGCCCGAGTCAGTCTCGAGCGAATCCGTTCCCCCGGTTCACATGCGCCCCGAAGATACGCATGCCACGCTTCACCCTTCCCACTTTTCAAAGCAACGTCAAGGCCGTTGCGCGCGCAATGTCCAACGGTGTGTCGTTTGGCGGGACTTGGCGCCTGTGAGTGTGATGTAAAACCCAGACAAAAGACAACTGCCGCCTCGCGGGCGGCAGTTGTCACGTCGGTGGTCGTGTCGACAAAGTTACTTCTCTGCCTGCTTGCGCCAGCGAATCCCGGCCTCCAGGAACCCGTCGATCTCGCCGTTGAACACGGCCTCCGGGTTGCCGACCTCGTGCTCGGTGCGCAGGTCCTTGACCATCTGGTACGGGTGCAGGACGTACGAACGCATCTGGTTGCCCCAGGAGTTGCCGCCGTCGCCCTTGAGGGCGTCCATCTTGGCCTGCTCCTCCTGCCGGCGCCGCTCGAGCAGCTTGGCCTGGAGGACGTTCATCGCGGTGGCCTTGTTCTGGATCTGCGACCGCTCGTTCTGGCAGGAGACCACGATGCCGGTGGGCAGGTGGGTGATGCGGACGGCGGAGTCGGTCGTGTTGACGCCCTGGCCGCCGGGGCCCGAGGACCGGTACACGTCGATCCGCAGCTCGGACTCGTCGATCTCGACGTGGTCGGACTGCTCGACCACGGGCAGCACCTCGACACCCGCGAAGGAGGTCTGGCGGCGCCCCTGGTTGTCGAAGGGCGAGATGCGCACGAGCCGGTGGGTGCCCTGCTCCACGGACAGCGTCCCGTAGGCGTAGGGCGCGTGCACCGCGAAGGTGGTCGACTTGATGCCGGCCTCTTCGGCGTACGACGTCTCGATCAGCTCGGTCTTGTAGCCGCGCTGCTCGGCCCAGCGCAGGTACATGCGCTGGAGCTTCTCGGCGAAGTCGGCGGCGTCGACGCCGCCCGCCTCGGCCCGGATGTTGACGAGCGCCTCGCGGGAGTCGTACTCACCGCTGAGCAGCGTCCGGACCTCCATCTCGTCCAGCGCCTTGCGCACGGAGGTCAGCTCGGACTCGGCCTCCGCGCGGGTGTCCGGGTCGTCCTCCTCCTCGGCCATCTCGAACAGCACCGCGAGGTCGTCGATCCGGCCGCGCAGCGCCTCCGCCTTCCTGACCTCGGCCTGGAGGTGGGAGAGCTGGCTGGTGATCTTCTGCGCCTCGTCCGGGTTGTCCCACAGGGACGGCGCGGCCGCCTGCTCCTCGAGCACGGCGATGTCTGCCCTCATCCGGTCGAGGTCCAGGACGGCCTCGATCGACTCCATGGTCGAGGAGAGGGACTTCAGCTCTTCGGATACATCGACGACTGCCACGCCTCCAGCGTAACGGCTCCGCCGAGCGGGCAGAGCCGGGCCGGGACAGCCCGCCCGTCCCCCTGCTCAGGGCGCGGAGGTGCTGTGCGTGTCCTGCGGCGGCCGGTCGTCGCCCGAGGTGGCCAGCCAGGCCCCCACCCCGAGGGCCGCCGCGAGGGCCACCGCCGCGACGCTGAGCGTGATCCGGCGCCGCCGGGCCGCCGCCCGGTGCCGCGCCGACCCCGGCCGCGGCGCGCCCGCCGCCCGGGGCGCCCGGGCCGTGCCGCGCGCCCCGCCGGCCAGCTCGTCCGGACCCGGCACCCGCATCGAGGTGTGCGTGTCCCGGTTGGAGTCCGGCTTGGCGCCGGGCACCAGGGACACCGCGCCCCGCCGCCGTACCGGCTCGGTCCCGCGCGGCGCCGGCACGGCGGCCGGCTCCTGCTCCGCCTCCTCGGCCGGGTCCGGCTCGTCCACGTCCAGCGGCGGCATGCCGGCCAGCAGCGGGAGCTGCTCCCGCAGCCGCGTCGCCAGCTCCGAGGCGCGCAGCCGGGAGGCGGGCGCCTTGGCCAGGCACTGCACGAGCAGCTGCCACAGCTCCTCGGGGATGCCGGGGAGCGGCACGACGGTCTCGGTCACGTGCCGGCGCAGCACCGCGCCGGGGTGTCCGCCGCCGAACGGCGTGAAGCCGGCGAGCAGCTCGTACAGGACGGTCGCCAGCGCGTAGATGTCCACGGCCGCCCGCGGCGGCAGGCCCTCGACGATCTCCGGGGCCAGGTAGTCGGGCGTTCCGATGATCTTGGTGGCCCGGGTGCGCTTCGGGGAGTCGATCAGCTTGGCGACTCCGAAGTCGGTGAGCAGTGCCGGGTGGGCGCCGCCGGGGCCCAGCGGGCCCTGCATGTCCAGCAGGATGTTCTCGGGCTTGACGTCCCGGTGCACGACCCCGGCCGCGTGGGCGGCCGCGAGCCCGTCGGCGACGTCCGCGACGATCGCCACCGCCGCCTCGGGCGCGAGCCGCCGCTCCCGCTCCAGCCGGGTGCGCAGGTCGGTGCCCCGGACGAGGTCCATGACCAGGGCCAGGTCGTTGCCGTCGACGACCAGGTCGCGCACGGACACGATGTGCGGGTGCTCCAGGCCGAGCAGGGCCGTGCGCTCCTGGACGAAGCGCCCGACCAGTTCCTGGTCGGAGGCGAGGTCCTCGCGCAGCAGCTTCACGGCCACCGGCCCGTCCGGCCCCTCGCCCAGCCACACCGTGCCGGCGCTGCCCCGCCCCAGGATCTGGTTCGCGGTGTACCTGCTGCCGATCTTCCGTGCCAAGGCTGCTCCTACAGACGCGTGTTGTCGTTAAAACTACGCGTCCGGGGAGCCAACCTTCACCGCGGAGACGGAAATCACCCGCCGGATGTCGACAAATCCATAGACCGGCGATCAGTTCCCGTTGCCGGAGGCGCTGCCCAGCTGCTTGACCCAGTGGCTCACCTTCCCGGCCCAGTCGCTGAGCTGGTGCCAGTAGCCCCTGCCCTCGCCGACCCAGGTGTGCAGCGGGGTCAGGTCCCAGATCAGCCAGCCCGCGACGACCAGGATGACGATCGTGAACAGGCAGCCCTTCAGGCAGCCGAGCCCGGGGATCTTCATCGGGTTGGCGCTGCGCTGCCGCGGCGCCCTCGGCTCGCGCGCGGGGCGCGGCTCGGGGCGGGCGGGCGGCGCGTACTGCTGGGGCTGCGGCGTGGAGTACCGCTGCGGCTGGTGCTGCTGCGGCTGGCCGTACCCGGCGGGCGGGCGCTGCCGGCCGCGCGGCTGCGGCTGCTGCGCGCGCGGCTGCTGACCCGGGTGGGGCTGCTGCTGCGGCCGGGCGACCTGCCGCTGGGGGCGGCGGCGCAGCGGGTCCTCGTCGGGGTCGAGGTACTGGATCTGGGTCTGCTCGTTGCGGTCCCGGGCGGCGCGCAGCTGGTTCTGCCACGGGTGCGGCTGATCGGGCTGCTGCTGTCCCGGCTGCCCCTGCGGCACCGGCGGCAGGACGGCCGTCGGGTCGGCCGCGCCGGTGTTCGGCAGGACGGCGGTGGGGTCGGCGGCGCCCGCCGGGCCGCCGGTGTGCGGCAGGAAGCTGGTGGCGGCGTTCGGGTCGTAGGCGCCCTGCGGTGCGTTGGTGGGCAGCACCTGGGTGGGGTCGGCGGCCCCGGGCACGTCCGGGACGGCGGCCGGCGCCGGGTCGGGGGCGAGCAGGGCGCCGACCCCCTCGGCGGCGGCGATCTGCGCCGCGTTCGCGTGCACGCCGACGCCCTCGGCGACGACGCGCAGGCCCCGGGCGAGGTTCTCGGCGCTGGGCCGCTCGTCGGGGTTCTTGCGCAGGCAGCGCTCTATGACCGTCCACAGCGGGTCCGGGACGGTGGAGGGGCGGCGCGGTTCGGCGCTCAGGTGCTGGTGCAGCACCTCCAGGGCGGTGCTGCCGGAGAACGGCGGGCGGCCGGTGACCAGCTCGTACAGCAGGATGCCGGCGCCGTAGATGTCGACGGCGGAGGTCTGCGGGCGGCCCTCGGCGGACTCCGGCGCGACGTAGGCGGGCGTGCCGACGAACTCGTGGGTGCGGGTCAGGCCCGGGGAGTCGGCGAGGCGGGCGATGCCGAAGTCGGTCAGCATCGGGTGCATCCGGCCGTCGTACTGCTGCAGCAGCACGTTGGCGGGCTTCAGGTCGCGGTGGACGACGCCGTCGGCGTGGCTGACCGCGAGCGCGTCGGCGATCTGCGCGGTCATCAGGGCGGCGGCGACCGGTGTGAAGGGGCCGTTCTGGCGCAGGTAGCGGTGCAGGTCGGGGCCGTCGACGAGGTCCATGACCAGCGCCAGCAGATCGCCCTCGACGACCAGGTCGCGGACCCGGACGATGTTGGGGTGGGTGAGCCGGAGCAGGACGGAGCGCTCCCGCAGGAAGCGCATCACGATGTCCGGATCGCTCGCCAGTTCCTCCTTGAGGACCTTGATGGCGACCGTCTCGCCGGGCTGGCCGGGCACGGCCGCCTCGGCACCCGCGGTCTCGCGCTGGCGGGCACGCCAGACGGTGCCCGTGGCGCCGCGTCCGAGCGGCTCCTCGAGCAGGTACTTGCTGCCGACTGGCCGCACGTCACGCGCTCCCTGCTGCTTGCTTGCCTGTGTTCCGTTTGTTCCGACCCACTGTAGTGCCGGTCCACAGGGCACTACGTAAGCGCTGCGGGCGATGTTCGCCGGTCCGTTCGGGCCGGGGCCCGGCGACCTCGGTCGGGGTCGGTGTCCGGCCTGTGCGCCGGTTCGAAGGGAAGACGCTCGCCCCGGTCCCATGGTTGCCGGGACGCGCGCGTGACCGATCTCAACTGATCATCGGCGCACCCTTGGTCAGGCACTTTTGGGGGCAGAGCCGACCAATCAAGATCACTTGATGCCGGTCCGTGGGCGTGTTGTCGGTCGCAGGTGCAAGGATGCGTGCAGTACTGGCCGACGTGCCCGTGCGGGGGCGGGGGAAGTCCGCGCCCGGGCAGAAGGGACCGCTGACGGCGATGCAGATCCGGCTGACCGTCGTAGACCCGCAGGGCCCGTCCCCGCAGCAGGGGCGCGCCGCGAGCCGCGACGTGCTGGTGACGGCGCCCACGGGCACGGACCTGGCCGCGGTGGCGTCGGCGCTGGCCACGGCGGTCACCGGAGAGAGCGGGGCGGGCCGGGACACCGGCGGCGCCCCCGTGGTGCTGTACGCGGGCACGGACCGGCTGGACCCCCGCCGCTCGGTCCTCGGCGAGCCGCCGCTGGTCGACGGCGCCGTGCTGTCCCTGGGCGGTCCGGCGGCCCCCGAGCCGCATCCCGAGCTGGACGACGCCCCGACCCAGCTGCACGTGGTCGCGGGCCCGGACGCGGGCGGGGTGCACCTGCTGCACGGCGGCCGGATCACCGTAGGCCGCTCCGCCGACGCCGACGTCCCGCTCGACGACCCGGACGTCTCCCGCCTGCACTGCGCGGTCACGGTCGGCGCCGACGGCCGCGTCGCGGTGGCCGACCTCGGCTCGACGAACGGCACGTCCCTGAACGGCACGCGCCTGACCGACCGCCCGGTCCGCTTCCCCGCGGGCGCCCTGCTCCGCGTCGGCGAGTCCGCCCTGAGGGTGACGCCGTCCGGGGGGCCCGGCGCCCGGGTGCGCACGGTGCCGGACGGCGAGGGGTGCGTGCGGGTCGTCCCGGGGGACGGCACGGCGGCGGACGCCGGGGCCGCTCCGGCCGGCGCGGCGTCCGGACCGGCCCCCCACGCGTTCGGCTCGGCCGGCTGGGCCACCACGGGTGCGGACGCCTCCGCCCAGGAGCACCGGCACGCCGAGCAGCCCGCGGTACCCGGTCAGGCCGGGGCGCCGAGCGTCGAGAGCCGGGCCGGGGACACCGGTGCGGGGCGGCTCCCCGAGCCGGGCACGCCGGGTCCGGCGGCCGTCGTCGGCGACGGGGCCACCCACGCGGGGTACTACGGCGTCGTCGGCCCCAGTGGTGCGTACGCGGCCGGTGCGGCCCTTCAGGACGCGGCGCCGGACGGCGGCAGCCGCAAGGACACCCCCCTGCGCGGCACCGACGCGCCCCCCTCCGGCCGCCGGCGGGGCGGGCTCGGCGCGTGGGCGCGGCGGCTGGCCGGCGGGCGCGCGGAGCCGCTCGCGGGCGAGGCGGAGGCGTACGAGCACGAGGGCGCCGCGACGGACGGCGCCCCGGCCGTCGCCGATCTCCTCCAGCGGCCGGAGACCTGGCCCGACCCCGCCGCGCTGCTGCTGACGGCCCTGGGCCCCGGGCCCCGGCTGTGGGAGCGGGGGCCGGGGCACCCGGAGGCGCTGACGGTCCGGCTCGGCACGGCCGACCGGAGCGCCCCGGACGGGTCGGGCGTGCTGCCCGCCGTCCCGGTGACCGCGGCGCTGCGCGAGGCGGGCGCCCTGGGCCTGGCCGGCCCGCGTCCCCGGCTGTCCGGCCTGGCCCGCGCGGTGCTGGCCCAGCTCGCCGCGCTGCACTCGCCCGACCTGCTGGAGATCGTGCTGATCAGCGCGGACCGCTCGCGCCCGGTGGAGGAGCGCACCGCCGAGTGGTCCTGGCTCGGCTGGCTCCCGCACGTCCGCCCGGGCCACGGCCAGGACTGCCGCCTGCTGCTGGCATACGACCGCGAGCAGGCGGCGGCCCGCGCGGAGGAACTGCTGCGCCGCGTCGAGGACTACGCGGCGACGGGCCGCGGCACGGCCCAGCCGGCCGCGGCAGCGGCCGCAGAGGCGACCGCCGGACCGGATCCGGCCCGCCCCGCCGGACCGGACCTCGGCACCGCTCCCGGGCGGACGCCGGCGCCGGCCCACCCCCGTACCCCCGGCCGCCGCCCCTCCTGGGCCAGGGAGAACGGCGAGCCGGCGGGCATCGGCGGGTTCCCGGGGCCCTACACGGTCGTCGTCGTGGACGGGGACCCCGGTGGGGCCGCCCTCCAGGAGACCCTGGCGCGACTGGCCGCGGCCGGGCCGCGGGCCGGGATCCATGTGCTCTGCCTGGCCGAGACCGCGGCCGCGACGCCCGCCTCCCCGGTGGCGCAGACGTACGAGGCCGCCTGCGCGGCCGTGCCCACCTTCCGGCACTGCGGGGCGGTGGCCCTGCTCAGCGGTGACGTCGCCGGAGCGCTGCACCTGATGCGGGTCGCGCCCGCCGGTCCGGTGGGCCCGGGCACGCTCGCCGCCGTCGACGCCGTGTCCCCCGCCTGGGCGGAGCGGTTCGCGCGGGCGCTGGCGCCGCTGCGGCCGGACGGGCCCGGCGGGGAACGGCACGCGCGCGTGGCCGTGCCGCTGCCGCAGTCGGCGCGGCTGCTGGACGAACTGGGCCTGGCCCGGGCCACGCCCGCCTCGCTGATGGCCCGCTGGGCGGACGCGGCCGACGACACCGAGTCGCTGGGCGGCCGGGCCCGCGCGGTACTCGGCGCCGGGCCGCGCGGCCCGCTGAGCGCCGACCTGGTGGCCGACGGGCCGCACCTGCTCATCGAGGGGCCGGCCGGCAGCGGCCGCACCGAGCTGCTGCGGGCCGTGGTCGCCTCGCTCGCCGCCGCCGAGCGGCCCGACCGGCTGGGCCTGGTGCTGATCGACGGCCGGGACGGCGTCGGCACGGGCGCGGGCCGCGCCGAGGGGCTGCGGGCCTGCACGGACATACCGCATGTGACGACCCATCTCATCGCCAACGACCCCGTGCGCATGCGGGAGTTCGCGCAGTCGCTGAGCGCCGAGCTGAAACGGCGGGCCGAGCTGGTGGGCCGCACCGACTTCGCCCGGTGGCACACCGGACGCGAGGTGTCGGGCCGCATGGTCACCCAGCGCACCTCGGGCGGCCGCCCGGCCGCCCCCGCGCCCGGCGGCGGGAGCGGCGACATAGAGGCGCCGCCCAGTTCCACGCTGCGGCTGCGGCCCGGCGCCGCGGCCCGGCAGCGCACCGAGGCCGCGCCCCCGCTGCCCCGGCTCGTCGTGGTCGTGGACGACCTGGACGCCCTGGTCTCCCCCGCGCTCGGCTCGCCGGGCCGGCCGGCAGCCGGGTCGGTGATGCGGGCGCTGGAGGCGGTGGCCCGGGACGGCGAGCGGCTCGGCGTGCACCTGGTGGCGGCGGCCGGGACGGGCGGCCGCACGGCGGAGACGGAACCGGCGAGGCGGGCCGGCCTGCGGATAGCCCTGGACGGGCCGTCCGCCGGGCCGGACGAGCCGGCGCCGGGGCGGGGCAGGCTGACGTATCCGGACGGGCGGGCCATCGGCTTCCAGGGCGGCCGGGTCACGGGCCGCATCCCGCGCACCGCGACCCAGCGGCCCACGGTGGTCCCGCTGGAGTGGCAGCGGATGGGCGATCCGCCGGCCCGCCGCCCCGTCCGCGAACTCGGCAACGGCCCCACCGACCTGGCCCTGCTCGCGAGCGCGGTCGAACGCGCGGCGCGCGAGGTGGCGGCGGCGGAGGTCCCCTCGCTCCTCTAGGAAGCCCGAAGTCACCCCCCCCGGCACGCATGCCTCCCCGATCACGAGCGGGTCACGATCAACCGCCGGACGGCGCAGGCGCTCTTGCCGCCCTCCGACGGCCCGGCGTAGACCGGAGCGCACGGGACAGAGTTCTGACGTTCAACGAAGAACGACGAACGGGGAAGTGATGCGCAGTAAGAGCAGCACGATCCGGACCCACAGGGCCGTCACCACAGGCGCCGCCTTGCTGACGGGGGCCCTCGCGCTCACCGCCTGCTCCGGCGGTGACAGCAAGTCCGGGGACGGCGGGGGCGACGGCGGGGCGAGCGCGTCCGGCTCCACCGTGACCCTGCCGAAGCTGAACGGCGCGAGCCTGGAGGTCGCCGCCGTCTGGACCGGCACCGAGCAGAAGAACTTCAAGCAGGTGCTGGCCGAGTTCGAGAAGCGCACCGGCGCGAAGGTGACGTTCGTGCCCGCGCAGGACCCGATCATCAACTTCCTCGGCTCGAAGATCGCGGGCGGCCAGCCGCCGGACGTGGCCCTGCTGCCGCAGCCGGGCGCGATCAGGCAGGCCGTGGACAAGAAGTGGGCCAAGCCGCTCGGCCCGGAGGCGGTCAAGGAGCTCCAGAAGAACTACTCGCAGGGCTGGCAGGACATCGGCAAGGTCGACGGCAAGCAGTACGGCGTCTACTACAAGGCCGCCAACAAGTCGCTGATCTGGTACAACACCAAGGCGTTCGGCAACGCGGGCGCCAAGGAGCCGAAGACCTGGCAGGAGCTGCTGACCGCCGCGCAGGCGGTGTACGACTCGGGTGTGACGCCGTTCTCGGTCGGCGGCGCGGACGGCTGGACGCTGACGGACTGGTTCGAGAACGTCTATCTGTCGCAGGCGGGCCCCGAGAAGTACGACCAGCTCGCCCAGCACAAGATCAAGTGGACCGACCCGTCGGTGAAGCAGGCGCTCACCACGCTCGCCCAGGTCTGGGGCAAGAAGGACTACGTGGCGGGCGGCGCGGACGGCGCGCTGCAGACCGAGTTCCCGGCCTCCGTCACGCAGACCTTCACCGGCGGCGACCAGCCGAAGGCGGCGATGGTCTACGAGGGCGACTTCGCGCAGGTCAACATCGGTGACACCAAGGCGAAGGTGGGCACGGACGCGAAGGTGTTCCCCTTCCCGGCCGTGGGCTCCGCCGCCCCGGTGGTCTCCGGCGGTGACGCGGCCGTCGTGCTGAAGGACTCCAAGGCGGCGCAGGCGCTGGCCACCTGGCTGGCCTCCCCGGACGCGGCGACCATCCAGGCCAAGCTGGGCGGTTACCTCTCGCCGAACAAGAACGTGCCGGACTCCGCGTACCCGAACGAGGTGCAGCGCAAGATCGCCAAGGCGCTGATCGCGTCCGGCGACGACTTCCGCTTCGACATGTCCGACCAGGCCCCGCAGGCGTTCGGCGGCACGCCGGGCAAGGGCGAGTGGAAGGACCTGCAGGACTTCCTGAAGAACCCGAAGGACGTCGCGGGCGCGCAGGCGAAGCTGGAGAAGGACGCGGCGGCCGCGTACGGGAACGGGGGCTGATCCGGCGATGGCGTCGGCAGCGGCGGCCGGGGCCTCACCGGGCCCGGCCGCACCCAGGAGCCGCAAGAGCGTGACCGGCACCCGCAAGGCCGTGGCAGCCCTGTTCCTGCTGCCGGCCCTGGTGCTGCTGGGCGCGCTCGTGGTCTACCCGATCGGGTACTCGATCGTCCGCAGCCTCTACGACGCGAACGGCGACGGTTTCGCCGGGATCGACAACTACAAGGCGATCTTCACGGACGACGGCATCCGCACCGCCCTGAAGAACAACGTCATCTGGGTGGTGTTCGCGCCCGCCGTCTCCACCGCGCTGGGTCTGGTCTTCGCGGTGCTGACCGAACGGGTGCGCTGGGGAACGGCGTTCAAGCTGGTCGTCTTCATGCCGATGGCGATCTCGATGCTGGCGGCCGGGATCATCTTCCGGCTGGTGTACGACCAGGACCCGGACAAGGGCGTCGCCAACGCGGTGTGGGTGGGGGTGCACGACACCTTCGCCTCGTCGTCGGCGTTCCCCAGGGCGCACCCGGGCCGCGAGTCGCCGCTCGTGCCGCAGGGCGGCGGCTTCCTCACCAGGTCCGCCGTGCGGGCCGGGCAGCCGGTCGCCCTGCCGCTCGTCGGTGTCGCACCCGACCAGATGCCCGGCGACGCCGAGCGGGCGGTGGCGGCGAAGGCGGAGCCGGGGAGGATCACCGGCACCACCTGGCAGGACTTCACGCGCGGCAAGGGCGTCGGCAGGCTGGGCGCGCCCGACCCGTCCGAACTGGGCTACGCCGGGATGCGGATCGAGGCGGTGAAGGGCGGCACGGTGGTGGCATCCGCCGAGGCGGCCGCCGACGGCACCTTCACGCTGCCGGCGGCGGCCGACGGCGCCCGGCTGCGGCTGCCCGCGAGCAACTTCAGGGAGCCGTACAACGGCGTCGACTGGCTCGGCCCGTCGCTGGTCACCCCGGCCATCATCGGGTCGTACGTGTGGATGTGGGCCGGTTTCGCGATGGTGCTGATCGCGGCGGGGCTCGCGGGCGTGCCCCGGGAACTGCTGGAGGCCGCGCGGGTGGACGGGGCCAACGAGTGGCAGGTGTTCCGCAAGGTCACCGTGCCGCTGCTCGCGCCGGTCCTCGCGGTGGTCGTCGTCACGCTGATGATCAACGTGCTGAAGGTGTTCGACCTCGTCTACATCATCGCCCCCGGCTCCTCCCAGGACGACGCCAACGTGCTGGCCCTGGAGCTGTACCGCAAGGGCTTCGCGGAGGGCCAGCCCGGCATCGCGAGCGCGATCGCGGTGTTCCTGCTGCTGCTGGTGATCCCGGTGATGCTGTTCAACATCCGCAGGCTGCGGCGGGAGGTCAGGCGATGACGGCGACCCTCGGAAGCATCGGCAAGACGACGTCCCCCGGCCCCGTGGCACCGGCCCGGGAGTCACTCGGGTCGCGGATCGCGGGACGGCTCAGCGGCGGCCTGGTGCGGGTCTTCCTGCTCGTGGTGGGCCTGTTCTGGCTGGTGCCGACCATCGGCCTGCTCATCTCCTCGCTGCGCGCGCCGGGCGACATGAGCGCGAGCGGCTGGTGGACGGTGTTCGGCAAGCCGTCCCAGCTGACCTTCGACAGCTACCAGAAGCTGCTGGAGAACGGCGACATCACCGGCTCCCTGGTGAACACGGTGCTGATCACGGTGCCCGCGACGGTCCTGGTCGTGGTGATCGGCTCGCTGGCCGGCTACGCGTTCGCGTGGATGGAGTTCCCGGGCCGTGACTGGTGGTTCCTCGGCGTGGTCAGCCTGCTGGTGGTGCCCGTCCAGGTGGCGCTCATCCCGATCGCCGAACTGTTCGGGAAGATCGGCCTGTTCGGGTCGATCCTCGGGGTGATCCTGTTCCACGTCGGCTTCGGCCTGCCCTTCGCGGTGTTCCTGCTGCGGAACTTCTTCGCGGAGATCCCGCGCGAGCTGCTGGAGGCCGCCCGGCTGGACGGTGCGGGTGAACTGCGCCTGTTCGCCCGGGTGGTGATGCCGCTCGGCGGGCCCGCGATCGCGAGCCTCGGCATCTTCCAGTTCCTGTGGGTGTGGAACGACATGCTGGTCGCGCTGGTGTTCACCAAGTCCGGTTCGCAGCCGATCACGGTGGCGCTGCAGACGCAGGTACGGCAGTTCGGGAACAACATCGACGTGCTGGCGCCCGGCGCGTTCATCTCGATGGTGATCCCGCTGGCCGTGTTCTTCGCGTTCCAGCGGCAGTTCGTGTCGGGGGTGATGGCCGGCGCGGTCAAGTAGGCCGGTACCGGGCGTTCTTCGAGGGGCGGGCCGCCGGCGGCCCGCCCCTCGGCGGTCCCGCGCCGTCCCCCGGACGGCTGAGGAACCGTAACCAATTCACTCCATCGGCCGTTGCCGGGCAGAACGCCCGCGCCGACGACCCATGGATGTCCCTTGCCCAGGTTCAGTGTCATTGTCCCCGCGTACAAGGTCCAGGCGTACCTCTCCGAGTGCCTGGACTCGGTGCTGTCGCAGTCGTACCCCGATCTGGAACTGATCGCCGTCGACGACTGCTCCCCGGACGCCTGCGGCGTGCTGATCGACGAGTACGCGGCCCGCGACACGCGCGTGAGGGCCGTCCACCTCGCCGAGAACCAGGGGCTCGGCCGCGCCCGCAACGCGGGGATGGCCGAGGCGACGGGCGACTACCTGGTGTTCCTGGACGGCGACGACACCCTCACCCCGCACGCGCTGCGCGCGATCGCCGGCCGGATCGAGGAGACCGGCGGGCCGGACGTGCTGGTCTACGACTACGCGCGCGCCTTCTGGAACGGCGAGGTGATCCGCAACCAGACGGCCGCCCCCCTCACCGAGGAGGGCCCGGCGCCGTTCCGCCTGGCGGACCGGCCGGGGCTGCTGCGCGTGCTGATGGTGGCGTGGAACAAGGCGTACCGGCGGGAGTTCGTCGAGGAGCAGGGCCTCAGGTTCCCGCCCGGGTACTACGAGGACACCCCCTGGACCTTCCCGGCCCTGATGGCGGCCGAGTCCCTCGCCACCCTGGACCGGGTGTGCGTGCACTACCGGCAGCGCCGGCAGGGCAACATCCTCGGCACCACCAGCCGGCGCCACTTCGACATCTTCGACCAGTACGAGCGGGTGTTCGCCTACGTCGAGCAGCGGCCCGAACTGGCCCGCTGGCGGCCGGACCTGTTCCGCCGGATGATCGACCACTACATCGTGGTGTTCACCAAGCGGGACCGGCTGCCGCGCCGCAGCCGGGCCGAGTTCCTGCGCCGGGCCGGCGCCCACCACCGCCGCTACCGGGTCCCGGGCACCAGGGCGCCGCTGCGCGCCCGGCTGCGGCACGCCCTGGTCCGGTTCGGCCTGCACCGCACCTTCCGCGCCCTGCGGCTGGCCTCGGCCGCCCGCCGGCGGGCGCTGAAAGCGGCGGTGAAACTCGCCCGCGCCCTCAGGACGGCCGCGCTGCGGCTGCACTACCGGATCCAGCTGCGGCTGCCCCTCAGGCCGGACCGCGCGGTGTTCGCCGCCGACGACGGCCGGGGCCACGCCTGCGATCCGGGCGCGCTGGAGGAGGCGTTCCGGACGCACGCCCCGCACGTCCGCACCGCCTGGATCGACGGCCCCGGGCACCGGGCGGCCGCCTCGCCGGGCCCGCGCCGGCTGCGCCCGGGCACGGCCGCGTACTGGACGGCACTGGCCCGCTCCCGGTACCTGGTGAGCGACACCGCCCTCGGCCGGCGGGTGCGCAAGCGCCCCGGCCAGGTGTTCGTGCAGACCCGGCAGGGCACCCCGCTCGGGCACCAGGGCCTGGACCTGCAGGAGCGCCCGGCGGCGGCCCGGGACACCGACTTCGAGGAGCTGCTGCGGGGCGTCGACCAGTGGGACTACGTCCTGTCCGGCAACCGCCACTCCACCCTGACCTGGGAGCGGGTCCTCCCGGGCCGCTACACCACGCTGGAGTACGGCAGCCCGCGCAACGACGTCCTCCAGCGGGCCACGCCGGCGGACGTGGCCCGGCTGCGCGAGTCGCTGGGCGTCCCGGAGGACTCGGTGGCGCTCCTGTACGCGCCCGCGCACCGCGACCACCGCCGTACCCAGCCCCCGCCGCTGGACCTGGAGCGGATCGTGCGCCGCCTGGGCCCGCGCTTCGTGGTCCTGGCCCGCCTCCCGCAGGCCGCCGGGCGCCTCTCCCCCGGGCCGGGCGGCCGGATCGTCGACGTCGGCGGCCACCCGGACCTGCCGTCGCTGTGCCTGGCGTCGGACGCGCTGGTCACGGACTACTCCCCGCTGATGTTCGACTACGCCAACCTGGACCGGCCGATCGTCGTGCACGCCGAGGACTGGGAGGCGTTCGAGGCCGCCCGCGGCGCCTACTTCGACCTGCGCGCCTTCCCGCCGGGAGCGGTGGCCCGCAGCGAGGACGAGCTGATCGACCTCTTCGCGACCGGCCACTGGCACGGCTCCCGCTCCGCCGAGCTGCGGGCCGCGTTCCGCGAGCGGTTCTGCCCGTACGACGACGGGCGGGCCGCCGAGCGGGTCGTCCGGCACGTCGTGCTGGGGGAGACGGCGGGGCTGCCGGCGTTCGTACCGCTCGCCGACCGCCGGCCGGTGCCGTCGGCGGCCGCCGCCCTCGCGCGGGCGCCGCTCGCCCGCGTGCCGCAACCTTCCGGCCCGCGTCCCGTCACCGAGGGCCGCTGAACACCGTTGGACCCAGCGGGAGTTCCCATGCCCCTCGGCACGACGCGGCCCACTCCGGTCCGGCCGTCCGCCTGGCGTCCCACGGGGCGGCCCCACCGCGTCCGCATGACAACAGAAAGAGCAGAATGCCCCGCTTCACCATCATCGTCCCGTCCCACGGGGTAGCCGGCCGGCTGTCCCAGGCGCTGGACTCCGTCCTCGGTCAGTCCTTCGGCGACCTGGAGCTGATCCCGGTCTGCGACGGCCCCGACGCCCCGGCCGCCGCGGTCGCCGCCGGACACGCCGAGCGGGACTCCCGGGTGGTCCCGGTCGACTCGCCGCCGGCGGCCGGCCTGAGCGGGGCGCGCAACGCCGGGGTGGCGGCGGCGACCGGGGCGTACGTGCTCTTCCTCGACGGCGACGACCTGCTGCTGCCGGGCGCGCTGGCGGCACTGGACGCGCGGCTGGCGGAGACCGCCGATCCGGACGTGCTCTACGCCGAGCACGAGCGGACCCCCTGGTGGGAGGGCGAGCCGACCCGTCCCGCGGCCCCACTGCTGTCGGGGGCCCCGCGGGGGGCCTTCGCGCCGGAGGAGTGCCCGGAGCTGACCGGTGTGGCCCTGCCCGCGTGGAGCGCCGTCTACCGCCGGGCCTTCCTGACCGAGCACGAACTCGCTTTTCCCGACGGGTACTTCACGGACGTCGGCTGGGCCGGGCGGATCATGCCGGCCGCCGGGCGGCTCGCGGTGCTGCGCCAGGCCGTCGTACGGCACCGGCTGCGCCGGCAGGGCAGCCGGCTCAACCTGCCCGGGCCGCACCAGCACGCCCTGCTGGAGCAGGTGGAGTCGGCGCTGGCCCGGGCCGCCGCGCAGGGCCTGGCGGCCGACCGGACCCGGGCGCTCTTCGAGCAGCTGTTCACCCTGGTGCTGAAGACGGCGTCCCGGCCGGAGCGGCTGCCCTCCGGGCACCGGGCGTTCTTCCGCCGCGCCGGGCGGCTGTACCGGGCGCACCGGCCCGCGGGGTACCAGGCCCCGGCCGGCAGCCTGGGCGTGCAGCACCGGCTGCTGGCGGCGGGCGCGTACACGGCGTTCCGCGCGCTGCGGGGCGTCAACCGGGTCTCGGCCGGCGCGGCGGCCCGCGTCCCGCGCCCCCGCGCGCTGCGCACCCGGCTGCACTACGCCCGGCAACTGCGCCGCCCGCTCGACCCGGACCTGGCGGTGTTCTGCGCCTACTGGGGCCGGGGCTACGCCTGCAACCCGGCCGCGATCCATGCCAAGGCCCGCGAACTCGCCCCGCACATCCGCTCGGTGTTCCTGGTCGAGGCCGACCAGGTCCACGCGATGCCGGAGGGCGTCGACCACGCGGTGATCGGCTCGCGCCGCTACTGGGAGGTGCTGGCCCGCGCCACGTACCTGGTCAACAACGCCAACTTCGCGGACGCCGTGGTCAAGCGCCCCGGCAGCGTGCACCTGCAGACCCAGCACGGCACCCCGCTGAAGCGGATGGGCGTCGACCAGGCGGCGTACCCGGTGGTGGCGGCGGCGACCGGGAGCTTCGCCAGGCTGCTGGCCCGGGTGGACCGCTGGGACTACAACCTCGCCTCCAACCGGCACTCCACCGAGATGTGGGAGCGGGCCTTCCCCGGCGCCCACGAGATCCTCGAGTACGGCTATCCGCGCAACGACGTGTACTGCACGGCGACGGCGGACGACGTGGCGCGCATCCGCAGCGAGCTGGGCATCCCGCAGGGCAGCACGGCCGTCCTGTACGCGCCCACCCACCGCGACTACCACACCGGGTTCGAGACCGGCCTGGACCTGGAGGCCTTCTGCCGGGCGGCCGGTGAGGACGTGGTCGTCCTGCTGCGCGCCCACTACTTCTACGACCGGGGCGGCCGGCACGGCAGCGGCCGGATCATCGACGTCACGTCCCACCGCTCGTCCGAGGACGTGTGCCTGGCCGCCGACGCGCTGGTCACCGACTACTCGTCGATCATGTTCGACTACGCCAACCTGGACCGGCCGATCGTCGTGTACGCCGACGACTGGGACGTCTACCGGGAGACCCGCGGCGTCTACTTCGACCTGATGGAGACCCCGCCGGGCGCGGTGGCCCGGACGCCCGAGGAACTGGCGCGCGTCTTCCGGGACGGCTCCTACGCGGGCCGGGAGGCCACGGCGGCGCGGGCCGCGTTCCGCGCGCGGTTCTGCCAGTTCGACGACGGGCGCGCCGCCGAACGCGTCGTACGCCGGGTGCTGCTCGGTGAGCCGCCCGAGTCGATCCCGCCCGTGATCCCGCTCGCGGAGCGCATCCCGGCCCCCGCCGCCACCCTCGTGAGGAGCTGACTCCAGCAGTGCCCCGCTTCAGCATCATCGTCCCCGTCTTCAAGGTGCAGGGATACCTGCGCGAGTGCCTCGACTCGGTGCTCGGGCAGTCGTACGGCGACTTCGAGGTGGTCGCCGTGGACGACCGCTCGCCCGACGGCTGCGGCGCGATCCTCGACGAGTACGCCGACCTCGACCCGCGGGTGCGGGTGCTGCACCTGTCCGAGAACGTCGGCCTCGGCCGGGCCCGCAACGCCGGCCTGGAACAGGCGAAGGGCGACTACGTCCTCTTCCTCGACAGCGACGACGCCTACACACCGGGCCTGCTGGCAGCCGTCGCCGGCCGGCTCGCGGAGGCCGGCGACCCGGACGTCCTGGTCTTCGACCACGTGCGCACCCACTGGTGGGGCCGGGGCGGTCGCAGCGACGCCTCCGCCCTGCTGGAGGCGGCGGGCCCGGACGCCTTCAGCCTGCGCGAACGGCCTGAGTACGCGGGCCTGTTCCTGGTCGCGTGGAACAAGGCGTACCGGCGCTCGTTCTTCCAGGAGCACGGCCTGGAGTACGGGCCGGGACTGTACGAGGACGCGCCGGTCACCTACCGGTCGATGGTCCTCGCGGACCGCATCGTCTGCCTGAACCGGATCGGCGTCGAGTACCGGCAGCGCCGGCAGGGCGCGATCACCAGGACGCCGGGGCGCCGGCACTTCGAGATCTTCCGGCAGTACGAGGGCCTGTTCGGCTTCCTCCAGGAGCGGCCCGACCTGGTGTGGGCGCGGCCGCTGCTGTTCGAACGGGCGCTGGACCACATGCTGTTCGTGCTCTCCCGCCCGGACCGGGTGACGCCCGCGGACCGCCCGGACTTCTACCGCGAGATCCGCGCCTTCCACCGCCGCCACCTCCCGGAAGGGTTCACCCCGCCGGAGGGGCCGCGCGGCACCGAGATGCGGCTGCTGGCGTCGGCGCCCTACGCGTCGTACGCGGCGCTGCGGGGCCTGCGCGAGGTGCGCGCCGTGGCGGAGAGGAACCGGCAGCGCACGGTGCGGGCGGTGTCGGCGCGGACCCGGGGGGCCTGGTATGCCGCCCGGTCGAGACTGCCCCTCGACCCCCACCTGGTGGTCTACTCGTCCGCCCACCACGGGGGCGTGAGCGGTGACCCGGCCGCCATCCACGCCATGGCGCGCGAGATCGCCCCGCAGCTGCGCGGGGTGTGGGTGGTGCGGGAGGACGTGGTGGACTCCCTGCCGCCCGGCGTCGACCACGTGACACCGGGTTCGGCGCGCTTCCACGCGGTGGCGGCGCGGGCCGCGTACTGGGTGAACGACGTCAACTGGCCGGGCGGTCCGGTGAAGCGGCCGGGCAGCGTGCACATCCACACGCACCGGGGCACGCCGCTGAAGTACATGGGCGCCGACCTGCTGACCAAGCCGGGCGCGCGGCACGGGTTCAGCGTGCCGCAGATGCTGCGCCGGGCCGACCGCTGGGACTACAGCCTGGTCGCCAACCGCCACTCCGAGCTGGTCTGGGAGCGGGCCTACCCCTGCCACTTCACCTCGGTGCGCACCGGCAGCCCGCGCAACGACGTGCTGGTCCGGGCGGGCGAGGGGGCGGGCCGGGACTTCCGGCTGCGGCACGGCATCCCCGAGGACCACACGGTGGTGCTGTACGCGCCGACCCGCCGGGACTACCGCCGGGGCGGGCACGTGGAGCGGATCGACCTGGCCCGGTTCGCCGCGGACCTGGGCGAGGGGCACACCCTGGTCGTGCGGCTGCACCCGACGCTGGCGAGCGGTCCCGCGCGCGGGATGGGCCTGGCGGACCTGGCCCGGCGCGGGACCGTGGTCGACGCGACGGACGAGCCGCACGTCGAGGAGGTGATGCTCGCCTCCGACGCGCTGGTCACCGACTACTCCGCCCTGATGTTCGACTACGCCAACCTGGACCGGCCGATCGTGGTCCACGCCGACGACTGGGCCGCGTTCACCGCGAGCCGGGGCGCCTACCTGGACATCACCGCGGAGGCGCCGGGGCACGTCTCGCGCTCCTACCGGGAGCTGACCTGGCTGTTCGCCTCCGGGGCCTGGCGGGACGAGGAGTCGGCGCGGCTGCGGGCGGACTTCCGGGGCCGGTTCTGCGAGTTCGACGACGGGCGGGCCGCCGAGCGGGTCGTGCGGGCGCTGCTGCTGGGCGAGCCGATGCCCGGGAGCGCCACTGTGCGGATCCCGGGCCAGACCGTGGGGGGTGACCTGCTGGCCGCGATCTGAGGCCGGGCAGGTCACCGCGTTCCGGGTGCTACTCGATGACGAGGTCGACCTCGATGTTGCCGCGGGTGGCGTTGGAGTACGGGCAGACCTGGTGGGCGGTCTCGACCAGCTTGCGGCCGGTCGCCTCGTCCACGGTGTCGGGCAGCTCGACGCGCAGCGTCACCTTCAGGCCGAAGCCCTCGCCCTGCTTGCCGATGCCGACCTCGGCGGTCACCGCGGCGTCGCTGACGTCCACCTTCGCCTGCCGGCCGACGAGGCCGAGCGCGCTGCCGAAGCAGGCCGCGTAGCCGGCGGCGAAGAGCTGCTCGGGGTTGGTGCCCTCGCCGTTGCCGCCGAGCTCCACCGGCGGGGCCAGCTGGAGGTCGATCCTGCCGTCGGAGGAGACGGCGCGACCGTCGCGGCCGTGGGTGGCGGTGGCGACAGCGGTGTAGAGCGCGTCCATGGAAGACCATCCCTCTCGGAAGTCGGGGTGTGTCCGGCGGCCCGGTCCGGCCGCCTCACGGCCATAAGTAGAGCACACAATTAAGTTGTGCACAACTAAATGGCCCACCAGAGCTATCCTGGACCCATGACCGCCTCGCCGACCCCCGCCGCCTCCGACGCGGACTGGCTCCGCCTGGACCGCCAGATCTGCTTCTCCCTGCACGCGGCCTCCCGCGCCTTCAACGGCGTCTACCGCGTCGTCCTCAAGGACCTCGGGCTCACCTATCCGCAGTACCTGGTGATGCTGGTGCTGTGGGAGCAGGGCGACCTGCCGGTCAAGAAGCTGGGCGAGCACCTGCGTCTGGACTCCGGCACGCTCTCGCCGCTGGTCAAGCGGCTGGAGGGGGCCGGTCTGGTACGGCGGGAGCGCAGCGCGGAGGACGAGCGGTCGGTCCGGGTGCGGCTGACCGATCAGGGGGCGGCGCTGCGCGAGCGGGCCCTGGAGGTGCCGCGCCGCATCGCCGCGGCGACCGGCTTCGGCCTGGAGGAGATCGGCGAGCTGCGCGAGCACCTCGACCGGCTCACCGGCGCCCTGGACGCGGCGGCACTGCACGAGGCGCAGAGCTGCGGCTGAGCCGGGCCCGGCGGACGTAGAGCCGCACGGTCGCCCCGCCCCGCGTGGACTGCGCACCGGGTACGAACGCCTGCGCCAGAGCGTCGAGTTCCGCTCGCTCGGCGGGATCCGACGGCCGCCGGCGCCCGTCGAGCAGCGCCTGATCACCGACGACCCACACCCGGCCGAGCCCGGCCACCCGCCGCCGCAGCACCCCGGCGCCGGCCTCCCGCCCGTACAGGGTCCCGGACCGGTCCCCCGGCTCCGCCAGGGCCACGTCCCGCACGCCCCGGAAGGCCCCCGGGTAGGCGAGCGCCGCGTTCCGCATCCGCACCGGCAGGAACAGCACGGCCTCCCCCGGCCCCACCTCCCGCGCGGCGACCCGCGCGACGGCGCCGAGATCGTCGGGCCGCCGGCCCGGATCCCGGTCGGCCCGCAGTACGGGGAGCTGACAGCTCAGGGCGAGCCCGAGCCCGAGGGCGACGGCCAGGGCGGAGGCACCCGCCCGGGCGAGGCGGAGACGGCCACGGCGGAGTGGCCGAGGCCCGCCGGGGGGCGAGGGCACCCCGCCGTCACGGAGGCCGGTCCGCGGGGCCGCGGCGGCTCCCCCCGATCGGGTGAACTCCGAGCCCGGCGGCAGGACCGCAGCCACTTCCCCCGGTCGGGTGAACTCCAGGGCCTGCGGCGGGACATCATCGCCTTCCCTCGGTCGAGTGAATCCCAAGGCCTGCGGCGGGACGGCAGCGCCTTCCCCCGGTCGGGTGAACTCCGCCTGCGGCGGGGCCGCAGCCGCCTCCTCCGATCGAGTGAACTCCCAGGCCTGCGGCGGGACGGTGGCCGCTTCCCTCGGTCGGGTGAACTTCAAGGCCTGCGAGGAACAGGACTTTCGGGAGTAGGCGGACCACAGGCGGCGTACGCCTCCGTCCACCCGCTCGGCGCCCGCCGCCACCAGCAGGGGCGCTCCCGAGAGGGCGTACAGCACGTACCGGTCGACGTACAGCGGGGCGAGCCGGGACACCAGCATCAGCGTGGCCGGGGGCACCACGGCCAGGGGCAGCGCGACCCGCGCGCAGGTCAGCCCGGACCGGAGGCCCACCAGCCCCGCGAGGCCCAGCACCGCCAGCGTCAGGCACGTCCAGTACACGGCCGGGGCCGGGCCGCCGAGGAACGCCCGCAGCACGTTCCGCGCCGTGGCCGGCGTCGGCTGCCGCAGCCAGGCCAGCTGGGCCGACTGGGCGTGGGACACGAGGACCATCGGCAGCAGCGCCACGGACACCGCGGCCGCCGCGCATCCCCAGCCCCGCCACACCCGCGCCCCCGGCCGGGCCAGCGCCAGCGACACCGCGTGGGCGAGCAGCACCAACACCGCGAACTCGTGCAGCCAGCAGGTGAGGCCGAGGACGACGCCGTACGCCCGCCAGCGGCCGCCGTCCTGCACGGCGCGTACGAACAGCAGGGTGGCCGCGGTCGCCCCGGCCGCGACCAGCGCGTACGAGCGGCCCTCCTGCGCGTAGTGCCCGGCCATCGGCGTGATCGCGTACAGCAGCCCGGCCACCAGCCCGGCCCGCGGCCGCAGCAGCCGGGTGCCGAGCGCGGCCACCAGGGCCGCGGTCACCGCGGCAGCCCCCACGGACGGCAGCCGGAGCACGACCTCGCCGGGGTGGACGGCGAGCACGGCGTGCATGAGGAGGTAGTACAGGCCGTGCACCGCGTCCACCCCGTGCAGCAGCCGCCAGATCTGCGGCACCGTGCGGCGCGCCACCTGGAAGGTGACGGCCTCGTCGCGCCACATCCCGCCGCGGTCGAGCCCCCAGAGCCCGAGGGCGCCCATCACCACCGCGGGCACCACGACGGCGACGGCGGGCCGCGTCCGGCCCGCACCGCCGGCCCGTGACACCCCGCCCGACTGCTCTTCCACCTGAGGCCCGACGCCCATCACGGCCCGATCTATTGCGATTAGCCAATCTTTGCCGGTCAATGACGGCGTATCGGCAGGGATACACCATCCGCGCGGATTACCCTCCCACGTGATGAAGCGTCTCCGTGTCACCCCCGGCCCGGTCCTCGCCCTCACCGCCGTCTGGCTCGCCACCCGGGCCCTGATGGCCTGGCTGCTCACGCACGACGGTTCGCCCCTGCTCGGCGGGGGCGCGGTGCCGCGTGAGGTGTGGCGGCTGTACGCCCACTGGTACGCCGTGCTCACGCACGGCGCGTTCCCGGCGCACGACAGCATGTGGCAGTACCCGCCGGGCGCCGGCGCGGTGCTCCTCGCGCCGGGCCTGCTGCCCGGGCTGACGTACTTCCAGGCGTTCGTGGCGCTGACACTGGCCGCGGACGCCCTGATCACGGCGGCGCTCGTCCGCGCGGGCACGCGTCCGGGACGGAGCCTGCTCGGCGCGGCCCTGTGGACCTGCGGGCTGCCGCTGCTGCTGCAACTGCCGCTCGCGCGCTACGACGTGCTGGTCACCGCGTTCGCGGTCGTCTCCCTGCTGGCGCTGACGCGGTCCGCACGTGCGGGCGGCGTCCTGGTGGCCCTGGGCGCGCTGGTGAAGGTGTGGCCGGCCCTGGTGCTGCTGGGCACCCCGCGGGGCCCGGCGACCCGCCGGACGTGGGGGTGGGCGGTGACCACGGGGGGCGCCTGCCTCGCCCTGCTCGCCGTCTCGTTCGACAACTCGCTGGCGTTCCTGGGGGAGCAGGGCGGCCGGGGCGTGCAGATCGAGTCGTTCGGGGGCACGGCGCTCAACCTGGCGCGGCACGCCGGCTGGCCTGGCCGGCCCATCTACCAGTACGGCGCGATCGAACTGGTCGGCCCGTACGTGCACGGTGTCGCCGGCCTGTCGCTGGCGCTCACCGCCGCCGCGTTCGGCCTGCTGGTGCTGTGGCGGCTGCGGGCGCGGCACTGGAACCCGGCGACGCCGTACGACGCGGCGCTCGCGGCGGTGCTGCTGTTCACCGTCACCAGCCGGGTGATCAGCCCCCAGTACATGATCTGGCTGGTGGGGCTCGCCGCCGTCTGCCTGACCTCGCGGCACACCGGCCAGCGCCCGGTGGCCGTGCTGGTGCTCGCGGCGACCGCGGTCAGCTCGCTGGCGTACCCGGTGTTCTACGGCGAGGTGATCGACGGCACCTGGACGGGCTGCCTGCTGATGCTGACCCGCAACGGGCTGCTGGGGGCCGCCGCGGTGCTGTCCTTCGTCCGGCTGTGGCGCTCGGCGCGGACGCCGGCCGGAAGAACCTCGCCCGCGACGGAACCCCGACCCGATTCAGACCGTCTTCCGGGTAGAGCGCTAAGCGTCTCTTAACGGGGTATTACCGAGCGAATCTACGCTCCCGACCCGTGGACCCCATGCATCCAGAAACGCGAGCCCCGCATCCGGCACCTCAGGTCGGCGTCGTCGTCATCGGTTACGACGACGCCGCCCACGTGGCCGACGCCGTCCGCTCCGCCCTCGCGCAGGGGCCGGCCGTGGGGGAGGTCGTCGCCGTGGACGACTGCTCCACGGACGGCAGCGCCGAGCTGCTCGACCGCCTGGCGGCCGGCGAGCCCCGGCTGCGGGTGGTGCGCCGCGACGCCAACAGCGGAGGCTGCGGCAGCCCCCGCAACACCGGGATCGACGCGGTGACGATGCCGTACGTGATGTTCCTGGACAGCGACGACCTGCTGCCGCCCGGCGCGGTGGACGCGCTGCTGGCGGCGGCGGCCGAGGCGCGCGCCGACGTGACGGCGGGGCTGTGCGTGCGCCGGGAGCTGCCCTCGGGACGGGAGCAGCCCTGGGAGGCGCCCCTCTACGCGGAACCCGCCGTCCTCGCGCGCCCCGCCCAGCACCCCCGGCTCGTCCACGACACCCTGTGCGTGAACAAGCTGTACCGGACCGCGTTCCTGGACACCCACGGCATCCGCTTCCCCGAGGGGCGCTTCCTCTACGAGGACATCGTGTTCACCGCGCGCGTCCTGGCCGCCGCGCCGCGCATGGCGCTGATCCCGGACCGCGTCTACGTGTGGCACGTGCGCCGGTCCGCCGAGCGGTTGTCGCTCTCCCTCGACCGGGGGTGCGTCGACAACTGGAAGGCGCGTACGCGGGCGTGCGAGCTGGCGTACGACATCCTGCTGAGCTCCGGGCAGAAGGAACTGGCGCGGGCCGCGCGGACGAAGTTCCTCGACCACGAGGTGCGCATGTACGTCCGCGAGCTGGGGTTGCGCGACGCGGAGTACCAGCGCGCGTGGTGGGCGCACACCCGCGAGTACCTCACGCGCTACGACGCCGCCGACTGGGAGCTGAACCCAGGGGGGCCCGGCCGGCTCCTCGGGCGGATCGTCCTGGAGTCCCCGGAGCCACGGGATCTGCCGCGCCTGAAGGAACTCGCCGCGCGGCCGGCCCGGCTGCTCCCGCCCTACGCCCGCACCTCCGACGGCACCCCCGTCTGGTCCGCCGACCTGCCGCAGGTGAGTCTCGCCCCGCTCCTGACCCGGCGCACCGGGCTCCTCCCGGTGGCGGTGGACGCGGAACTGCGCCCCCGCGCGCGGGGCAGCCGGCTGTGCCTGCGGCTGCACGAGCTGTACGGGCGGGTGGCCGAGGCCGGGCCGCGCGAGGTCGAGGTGGAGTGGCGGTCCCGGAACGGCGGCGGCACCGCCCGGCGGGCCACGGCCGCCCTCACGCCCTCCGGCCCGGACGGCTGGTCGGCGGAGCTGCCCGTCGACCTGGCCGGGCTCGGCGAGGGCACCTGGGACCTGCGGGTGACCGTGCGCTTCGCCGACGGCGCGTCCCGGCGGGCCACGGCGCACGCCCTCGCGGGCGCCGGCCGCCTGCGCCGGCAGGCCGTGCCGAGCGCCCGGTACGGCGTGCTGCTGGTCCAGCCGTACGCCACCCACTCCGGCGCCCTGGCGCTGCGCGTGGCGACGGGCGTGCGCGGCGTCACCAAGGTGGCCCGCGGCAGGCTCCGCCGCCTGCTTCACTGAGCGGGCGGGCACGGATGCGACGGCACGGACACGACAGCACGGGCAGCAGGGAACGAGAGGAACGGCCGTAGATGAGCTGGCTGATCACCGGCGGCGCCGGGTACATCGGGGCGCACGTCGTACGCGCGATGGCCGAGGCGGGTGAGCGGACCGTGGTCTACGACGACCTGTCCTCCGGCGTGCGCGAGCGGGTGCCGCAGGAGGTGCCCCTGGTCGTGGGCTCGGTCCTGGACGGCGAGCGGCTGGCGCGCACGCTCGCCGAGCACGAGGTCACGGGGGTCGTCCACCTGGCGGCGAAGAAGCAGGTGGGCGAGTCGGTGGAGCGGCCGCTGCACTACTTCCACCAGAACGTGGAGGGTCTGCGCGTCCTGCTGGAGGCGGTGACGGCGGCGGAGGTCGCCTCCTTCGTGTTCTCCTCCTCGGCGGCGGTCTACGGCATGCCGGACGTGGACCTCGTGACCGAGGAGACCCCCTGCCTGCCCCTGTCGCCGTACGGGGAGACCAAGCTGGCCGGCGAGTGGCTGGTCCGCGCGACGGGCCGGGCCACCGGTCTCGCGACCGCGTCCCTGCGCTACTTCAACGTGGCCGGCGCGGCCGGGCCCGCCCTCGCCGACACGAGCGTGTCGAACCTGGTCCCGATGGTCTTCGAGAAGCTCACCGAGGGCGCGTCCCCGCGGATCTTCGGCGACGACTACCCGACGCCGGACGGCACCTGCGTCCGCGACTACATCCACGTGGCCGACCTCGCCGAGGCCCATGTGACCGTCGCCCGCGCCCTGCGCTCCGCTCCCGGCCACGACCTGACGCTCAACATCGGGCGCGGTGAGGGCGTCTCCGTGCGCGAGATGATCGACCAGGTCAACGCGGTCACCGGCTACGACCGCCCCCCGACGGTCACCCCCCGCCGCCCCGGCGACCCGGCCCGCGTCGTCGCCTCCGCCGACCGCATCGCCACGGAGCTGGGCTGGCAGGCCAAGTACGACGTCGAGGACATGATCACGTCGGCGTGGGAGGGCTGGCTCCACCACCACCCGGAGGCGGCCCGGTCCTAGGCTCCGCCCGGCGGCCGCGCGAGACGCCCCTACAGGGCCTTGAGCGCGCCCGCCGTGGCCCGGGCCAGGTCGTCCAGGTAGCCCTTCGGCGGCTTGGGGGCGCGGATGACCACCGAGCGCCAGTACAGCGGCCCGGAGATCAGGTCGAGTATCAGGTCGGGGTCGAGGCCCGCACGGACCTCACCCCGCTCCTCCGCCGCGGCCACGATCTTGCTGGCCACCCCCTCCTGGCCGTCCCGCAGCGCCCTCTGGAAGGCCTCGGCGATGTCCGGGTTGCGCGCCGCCTCCGCCTGGAGGTCGGGAATGATCTGCGAGGCGACGGGGTGGCGCAGGGCGCGGGACGTGACCTCGTAGAGCAGGCGCAGGTCGCCCTGCAGGGACCCGGTGTCCGGCACCGGCAGCCCCAGCACCGCCATCGCCGACACCACGTCCAGCACCAGGTGCAGCTTGGACCGCCACCGCCGGTAGACCGCCGTCTTGCCGACGCCGGCCCGGCGCGCGATTCCCTCTATGGACATCCGGGCGTACCCGACGGCCGCCAGTTCCTCGAAGACGGCGGCCCGGATGGCCTCGGTCACGTCCTCACGGAGCACGGCGGCCCCGGCGGGGGTCCGCCGGCGCGTCCGCTTCGGGGCCTCGTCGGCGTTCGTCGTCATACGCACAGCATAGGCCGTTACGACGAAACGGTTGCGTTCCGACGGTCGGTGGTTCTACGCTCACGTTGCGACGATACGGTCCCGTCCCGACGTAAGAGAACGTGAAGAGAAGCGTAAGGAAACGCCGGGTGACGGGCCAGGACGACGGACGGCGACGCCGGCGGCAGCCGGACGCCCGCCCCCACCCCCCTCCCCCGAGCGAAAGCAGCGGATGTGAGCCAGGTCCTCCACACACCGCCCCCGATCCAGGCGACGGCCGACGACGACCTCGCGGCGCTGGCCGCCCGGCACGGCCTGTCGGTCAGCGGCGCCCGCCCCACCGTGCCCCAGTACGTCCGCCAGCTGTGGGCCCGCCGTCACTTCATCACCGCCTTCGCCACCGCCAAGCTCACCGCCCAGTACAGCGAGGCGAAGCTCGGCCAGGTCTGGCAGGTCATGACCCCGCTGCTGAACGCGGCGGTCTACTACTTCATCTTCGGCGTGCTGCTGAACACCAAGCACGGCGTCCCGGACTACATCCCGTTCCTGGTCACGGGCGTGTTCATCTGGACGTTCACGCAGAGCTCGATCATGGCGGGCACCCGCGCGATCTCCGGCAACCTCGGCCTGGTCCGCGCCCTGCACTTCCCGCGCGCCGCGCTGCCGATCTCCTTCGCCCTCCAGCAGCTCCAGCAGCTGCTGTTCTCGATGGCGGCGCTGATCGTCATCCTGCTCTGCTTCGGCGTGCCCGTCGCCGCGTCCTGGCTGCTGGTGCTCCCCGTGCTGCTCCTGCAGTTCGTGTTCAACGCCGGCGTGTCGATGGTCATGGCCCGGATGGGCGCCAAGACCCCGGACATCGCGCAGCTGATGCCGTTCCTGCTGCGCACCTGGATGTACGTGTCGGGCGTGATGTGGAGCATCGACAAGCTCACCAAGAAGGACAACCTGCCGCACGTCGTCACCGTCCTGCTGCAGAGCAACCCGGCCGCCGTCTACATCGACCTCATGCGGTACGCGCTGATCGACAGCTTCCACTCCCGGCAGCTGCCCCCGCACGTGTGGGCGACGGCCACCGGCTGGGCCCTGCTGGCCGGCATCGGCGGCTTCATCTACTTCTGGAAGGCTGAGGAGACGTACGGCCGTGGCTGAGCAGACCGAGTACACCGCACACACCGGGGGCACCGGGCCCAGCGGACCCACCGAGCAGATCCCCACCGTCATCGCCGACCGCGTCGACATCGTCTACCGGGTCAACGGGACCGGCGCCGGCCGCGGCACCGCCACCGCCGCCCTCAACCGCATGCTGCGCCGCAAGCAGGCCGAGAAGGCCGCGGGCGTACGCCGGGTGCACGCGGTGAAGAGGGTGTCGTTCGTCGCGTACAAGGGCGAGGCGATCGGCCTCATCGGCACGAACGGCTCCGGAAAGTCGACCCTGCTGAAGGCGGTCGCCGGGCTGCTCCCGGTGGAGAACGGCCACATCTACACCGACGGCCAGCCCTCGCTCCTCGGCGTCAACGCGGCGCTGATGAACGACCTCACCGGCGAGCGCAACGTCCACCTCGGCGGTCTCGCCATGGGCATGTCCCGGGAGCAGATCAAGGAGCGCTACCAGGACATCGTCGACTTCTCCGGGATCAACGAGAAGGGCGACTTCATCACCCTGCCGATGCGGACCTACTCCTCCGGCATGGCCGCCCGCCTGCGGTTCTCCATCGCGGCCGCCAAGGACCACGACGTGCTGCTGATCGACGAGGCCCTGGCCACCGGCGACCGCTCCTTCCAGAAGCGCTCCGAGGAACGGATCCGCGAGTTGCGGCAGCACGCCGGTACCGTCTTCCTGGTCAGTCACAACAACAAGTCCATCCGCGACACCTGCGAGCGGGTGCTGTGGCTGGAGCGCGGCGAACTGCGGATGGACGGGCCGACCGAGGACGTCCTGAAGGAGTACGAGGCCTTCACCGGCGACAAGAGCGACAAGCCGGCGAAGAAGGCGGCCGCGAAGAACCCCGCGGCCAAGGGCCCTCTTCCCTCGTGAGCCCTGCTCTTACCTCGGGCCTCTAACGTCGAGCCCGTTGCCTCGAGCCTGTCACCCCGGGCCCTGACGCCAGGCGTGGTTATCCATTTCATCCATCTGGTGACAGTATGTTAGGAAAGGCGACCCTGAGACGACCAGCCGAAGGAGTCCTCCGCGATGCCCCACCTCAGTGTCATCGTCTACGGGCCCAACACCCAGGGGCATCTGGCCGAACTGCTCGGCTCAGTGGAGTCCCGCCCGCTCGCGGACGCCGAGGTGATCGTCGCCGCGGTCGGTGACTGGGCCCGGGAGACCGCCGAGGCGCACGCCCCGGACACCGTCGTGGTGCCGCTGCCGGACGGCACCGGTGACGCGGCGGCCCGGGCGGCGGGCGCCGCCCGGGCGAACGGCGACTGGCTGCACTTCGTGCACGCCAAGGACGGCCTGCCCGCCGGAGCGCCCCGGCTGATCGCCGAGCGGACCGCCGAGCTCGGCGACACGGCGGACGTGCTCCTCCTCGACCACGTCACCAGCACCTGGCAGACCGCCGCCCGCCCCTCCCGCGACGGCCGCTTCCTGGCCGGCGCCGGCCGCGCCCCGCTCCGCCTGGACGACGCGGCCGACCTGCTCCGGCTGACCCCGCTGCTCGGCACCCGCGCGATGCGCGCCGCGTTCTGGCGCGCCCACGAGGAGGAGCTCGGCACGGACGACGAGGCGTACGCCGCCCACGCGGCCCTGCTGCACGCCGACCGCGTCGCCTGCCTGAACCAGGTGGCGTACGACGACCGCGCGCTGCGCCCCGAGAGCCTGCCGCCCCTCACCCCCGAGGACCGCTACGCCCTGGTCGACCGCTACGAGTCGCTGCTCCCGCTCGCCAAGGAGCGCCGGGCCGCCCGCGCCGTCCTGTACGACCTGATGGTCCGCGACCTGGTGCGCACCTTCGCCGGGGAGAACCTGCCCGACCCGGTGGCCCGGGAGTTCTTCCGCCGCGCCTCCCTCGCCGCGGCCCGCTGGCGCCCCGAGGGCCACCAGCGCCCGGCCGGCGTCGAGGGCGTCCGGCACGCCCTGCTCGAGGAGGGCGCCTACACCAAGTACCGCGCCTTCCAGGCTGCCAACCGCACCCGCCGCGCCGCCCGCAAGACCGTGCGCACCCGCAAGCGCCAGGTCGGTGCCAAGCTCCGCGAGCAGCAGTACCACCGGGCGCTGAGCAGCCCGGTCGACCCGAACCTGGCCGTGTTCTCGGCCTACTGGGACCGCGGGGTCTCCTGCAACCCGGCCGCGATCGCCGCGAAGCTCGCCGAACTCGCCCCGCACATCCGCCGGGTGTGGGTGGTGAGCAAGGAGAACGAGGCCCTGCTGCCGCCCGGCACCGACCACGTCATCCCCGGCACCCGCCGCTACTGGGAGACGCTGGCCACCGCCAAGTACCTGACGAACAACGTCAACTACCCCAACGCGGTCGTCAAACGCCCCGACGCGATCCACCTGCAGACCCACCACGGCACCCCGCTCAAGCGCATGGGCCTGGACCAGATGGACCACCCGGCCGCCGCCAAGGGCCTGGACTTCACCGCGCTGCTGGCCCGCATCGACAAGTGGGACTACAGCGTCAGCGCCAACAGCCACTCCACCCGTATGTGGGAGCGCGCCTACCCGGCCCGCTACACCTCCCTCGACCACGGCTATCCGCGCAACGACGTCTTCTACACCGCCACCGCCGACGACGTCCGGTCGGCCCGCCGCCGCCTGGGCATCGCCCCCGGCCGCAGGGCCGTGCTGTACGCCCCCACCCACCGCGACTACGAGGCCGGCTTCACCCCCCGCCTCGACCTCGCCGCGCTCGCCGACCGCCTGGGCGACGACACCGTCCTGCTGGTGCGCGCCCACTACTTCTACGGCGGCTCCGCGAGCCCCCTGACCGGCCTGCGCCGCAGCGGACGGATCATCGACGTGTCCGCCTACGACCCCGTCGAGGAACTGTGCCTGGCCGCCGACGCGCTGGTCACGGACTACTCGTCGATCATGTTCGACTACGCCAACCTCGACCGCCCGATCGTCATCCACGCCGACGACTGGGAGACGTACCGGACCACCCGCGGCGTCTACTTCGACCTGATGGCCGAGGCGCCCGGGCGGGTCGCCCGCACCCAGGAGGAACTGGCGGAGATCCTCACCTCGGGCGCCTGGCGCGACGAGGCCGCGGGCAAGGCGCGCGCCGCGTTCCGCCGCCGGTTCTGCGAGTACGACGACGGCCGCGCCGCCGAGCGGGTCGTACGACGGGTGTTCCTGGGGGAGCCCGAGGAGGCGCTGCCCCCGGTGCTCCCGCTCGAGGAACGCACCCCCGCCCCGACCCCCGAGGAGGCCACGGCATGACGACCCCGACCCCTGACGTCACGGTGACCGTCATCGTCTACAACGACGCGGCCCGCCTCCCCCGGGCGGTGGCCTCCCTGCGCGCCCAGACCCACGCGAACATCGAGATCGTCATCAGCGACGACCACTCCACCGACGACACGCCCGCCGTGGCCCGGCGGCTGGCCGCCGAGGACGACCGCATCCGCTACCTGAGGCTGCCGGAGAACAGCGGCGGCTGCAGCGCGCCGCGCAACCGGGCCGTCGAGATCGCCCGGGCGCCGTACCTGATGTTCCTCGACAGCGACGACGAACTCCCGCCCCACGCGGTCGAGTCGCTGCTGGCCGCCCACCGCGAACGCGAGATCGACTTCGCGATGGGCGCGGTGCGGCGGGTACGGGTGGACAGCGGGCGCCAGTCGACCTGGATGCCGCACCTGGTCGCCGAGCGCCGCACCCTGGAGGGCATCGAGGCCGACCCTCGGCTGCTGTTCGAGCACCTGTCGACGAGCAAGATGTACGCCCGCGCGTTCCTGGACCGCCACCAGCTGCGGTTCCCCGAGGGCATCCACTACGAGGACCAGCTGTTCTCGGCGCAGGCGTACTGCCTGGCCAAGGCGTTCACGATCATCCCCGACCCGGTGTACGTCTGGTACATCGAGCCGTTCGCGGCCGCCGCCGCGGCGTCCATCTCCAACCAGCGGCACAAGATCTCCAACGTGCGCGACCGCGTGCACGTGCAGCGGCTGATCGACGAGTTCCTGGTGGAGAGCGGGCACGCGGGGCTGCGGGAGGACAAGGACTTCAAGTTCCTCAAGCACGACTTCCGGATGTACGCGGGCGACCTGCCCTACCGGGACGAGGAGTGGCTGCGGTCCTTCGCCGACGTGGTGAACCCGTACCTGGACACGCTGTCGCCGGACGCCTACGCCCGGCTCCCGCGGCCGGAGCGGGTGGTGCTGCAGCTCCTGCGCGACGGCCGCCTGTCCGACGCCCAGCTGGCGGCGCGGGGCCTCGGCCACGGGGTCGCTCCGCGGCACGTCACCGGCGACGACTCCGGTGCCACCTACTGGGGCGACACCGTCCCCGCCTCCGCGCAGGCCCGCCGGGAACTGGACGTCTCCGACCTGGACCTGGACACCCGTCCTTTCACCAGCGCCCAGTTCCGGCACGAGATCACCGAGCTGACGCCGGGGCCCGGCGCCCGGCTGACCCTCGGCATCCGCACCTACGACCCCGGGCTGCGGCTTCCGGTGGGCCCGCAGCGCGCGAGCCTGGTGCTGGCGCCGGGCCGCCGCCGTCTGACGGTCCCCTTCCGGCTGGACCCGGTCGGCCCCGGCGTCTTCGAGGGGCGGGTCCAGGTGGACCTGTCCGCGGCGCCGCTGCCCGTGCAGGGCTTCGACGGGGTGCGCCACCCGCTGCTCCGCCTCGAGCAGCAGGGTCTCGCCCACTCCGGCCTGCTCCTGGCCCCCCTCGACTTCCCGACCCGCACCGCCCGCATCGACTACCGCTCCGGCGCGACCCCCCACGACGTCACCGTCGAACCGGAGGGCCGCAACCCCGGCCGCCTCCAGATCCGCTGGCACCCCGTGGGCGTCACGGCCCACGTGATCCGCCCGCTGGTGAAGAAGGTGGACCGCCCGAAGGTGCGGAACGCTGCGCGGCTGGTGGCGAGTGTGCTGAGGTAGGAGTAGGGCGGGGAGGGCGCGGCTGCGGGTGCGTCTTCGGCTGCGGGCGCGTGGGGGCTGTTCGCGCAGTTCCCCGCGCCCCTGGGCGGCCGCCGTGCCCCTCAGCACCACCTGCCCGCGTGGCCGTGCGGCCACCCTGCGGGGCCTTGGCTGCGGATGCGTCTTCGACTGCGGGCGCGTGGGGGCTGATCGCGCAGTTCCCCGCGCCCCCAGGCCGGCCGCCGTGAGTTCTCAGCGCACCACCTTGAAAACCACCCTGCCGGGCCCGGCCCCTGGCCACCCTGCGGGACCTCGGCTGCGTGCGTCTTCGACTGCGGGTGCGTGGGGGCTGATCGCGCAGTTCCCCGCGCCCCCAGGCCGGCCGCCGTGGGTCCTCAGCGCACCACCTCGTACGGCACCCGGCACCTGCCTGTCCGGCCCCCTGGCCACCCTGCGAGAGCTCGGCTGCGTGCGTCTTCGACTGCGGGCGCGTGGGGGCTGATCGCGCAGTTCCCCGCGCCCCCAGGCCGGCCGCCGTGGGTCCTCAGCGCACCACCTCGTACGGCACCCGGCACCTGCCTGTCCGGCCCCCTGGCCACCCTGCGAGAGCTCGGCTGCGGGCGCGTGGGGGCTGATCGCGCAGTTCCCCGCGCCCCTGGGCCGGCCACCGTGGGTTCTCGGCGCACCACCTCGTACGGCACCTGCCCGCCTGGCCGCGGGCCACCCTGCGGGACCTCGGCTGCGGGCACGCGGGAGCGCAGCCCCCGCGTGCCCGGCCAGTCGCCGCAGGACCTCAGCGGACCACCTCGTACAGCACCTGTCCGCCCGGGCCCGTGGCCACCTGGCGTAGCCACGGCTCGGTGGAGTGTCGGCCGCCCACGACCCAGCGCACGTGGTACTCGCGGGCGATGCCCCGCCGTGCCTCGTCCGGTGTCCCCGCCGCGAAGAAGCGCCGTACCGCCGCCGCGCGCTCCGCCGCGTCCGGCAGGAACACGTCGGGGTACCCGGGGGCCACCGTGTAGGGGCCGTAGGCGGGGATCTGGCGCGCCGGCCACGTCCCGGCCATCACCACGTCCCCGTACTTCACCCACGGCGTGAGCCACTGGTACCCGACCCACGGCTGGTGGTACTTCGCCGCCACCGCCGCGGGCAGCGCGTCCCGCCCCAGCACGTAGCCGAGCGTCCCGGCCTGCGTCCACGCCCCCACGGCCAGCGCGGCGCCCAGCACGCACGCCCAGCCCGTCCGCACGGCCCGCCGCCCCGCCGACACGGCCTCCAGGGCGGCCGCGAGCTGGGCCGGGATCAGCGCGGCGGGCAGGGCGCGGCCCCAGGAGTAGTGCCCGGTCAGCCCGCCCGCGGCGAACACCAGCGCGCCCAGCAGGAAGAAGAGGACCAGGGGGTCCCACCGGTCCCGGCGCCACCTCAGCCCCAGCGCCGCCACCCCGAGCAGCACGAACCCGAACCGTCCGGCCAGGTGCTCGTACAGCGGCCGGTGGATCGCCTCCAGGTCGGCCCCCGCGGAGAACAGCGCGAAGAAGTCGTAGTACGGCCACAGCCACAGCAGCACCACGCCCAGCGCGAGCGCGGCGCCGAGCCGCAGCAGCGCCTGCCGGCCCGGGCGCGCGGCGATCACCGTCGCCAGGGCACCCAGCGACGCCACGACCCCGGTGAACTGGTGGCACAGCAGGATCAGCGCCCACAGCACACCGAGGCCCAGCCGGCCGCCCCACCCGGTGGCCTCGTCGCGCAGCGAACGGGTGAGCCACGCCCAGAAGTGGAAGGACAGGCCGAGGGCGAACACGCTGGGGTACGCCACCGTCAGCGCCAGGGAGTTGAGGCCGAGGAAACCGCTCCACTCGAACAGCAGCGGGCCCCACAGCAGCACCAGGCCGAGGAACGCCAGCGCGGGCGCCGCGCGGTGGGCGCTGAGCGTGCGGACGTACCGCCACACCCCGGTGACCAGCAGGGCCAGCCCGGCGAGCGCGCCGATCCGCAGGACGTCGAACACCGACAGGCTGGTGATCCGGGCGACGCAGCCCAGCAGCACCATCCACGGCGAGTAGTACGGGCTCGGTGTGCCGGCGTCGACCAGCGGGTTGCCGGGGTGCAGGACGCTGTGCCGCAGCCGCTGCACGGTGGCCGCGTGCATGCCGAGGTCGCCCGCCCACGGCAGGCGGACGATCACGAACAGCATCAGGACCAGCAGGAGGGCCACGACGGCCTGCGGCAGCGCCCGGCCGGCGCTCACCGCGCCGGCCGGCCCGGGCCGGGCCACGGTGCTGGGCTTTTCGGTGCTGGGCGACTCGGCGCGCATCAGTTCTCGGTGGGGATCGCTGTCACAGTGCAGACCCTAGCCGAAGCGCCCCGACTAGCAGGAAACGGTAAATAGGCCACGCGTTCTGTCCTGGACTTCGGCAAGCAGCAGGCAAGAAGCGGTGAGCCGGCCGCGGCGAAGACGAGGGCGCCCCGGCCCGGTTGCGTGAACCGGCCCGGGGCGCCCTCGGCGCCGTACGACTACGAATGCGTGCGCAGCAGCGTCCGCATCGTGCGCATCGCCACCGACAGGTTGGCAAGGTCGAAGGAGTCCGAACCGCGGATCTCCTCCAGGGTGGTGCGCGCCCGGCTCAGGATCGGCGCGTTCTTCTGCTCCCAGGCCTCGAAGCGCTGCTCGGGCGTCGAGGTGCCGTTGCCGACCGCGAGGACGTCCGCGGTGAGCGCCGCGTGGGCCGCGTACAGGTCCTCGCGGATGGAGGCGCGGGCCATGGACTGCCAGCGGTCGGCGCGGGGCAGCTCGATGATGCGGTCCATGAGCTGGGTGATGCTGAGCCGGTCCGCGAGGTCGTAGTAGACCTCGGCGACGTCCAGCGGCTCCCTGCCCATGCGGTCGGCCACCGAGACGATGTCCAGCGTCGGGAAGGCGGAGGAGAACCCGGCGACACGCGTGGCGAGTTCGTCCGGGACACCGGCCGCGGACAGCTCGTCGTACACGAACTGGTACCACTCCAGGTCCGCGCCGCGCAGCAGCTTCGGCAGCTGCTGCCAGACGTGCTCGACCCGCTCGGCGAAGAACTCGACCGTCTCGGCGAGCTGCAGCGGCTGCGGCCGGTTGTTGAGCAGCCAGCGCGTACCGCGCTCGACCAGGCGGCGCGAGTGCAGGCGGATGCGGGTCTGGACGGCCGCGTCGACCTGGTTGTCCAGCTCCTCGACCGCGTCCCACACCGGCGCCGAGCGGAAGATCGCGCGGGCCGCGGTCTGGGCGCGGACGATCTCCTCCAGCGAGGCACCGGTCTCCTCGCGCAGGCGGTGCAGGTACGTCGTACCGCCCGTGTTGACCGTGTCGTTGACCAGCACGGTCGTGGTGATCTCGCGGCTCAGCGGGTGGGTGTGGATGGCGTCCGGGAACCGCTCGCGCAGCGCCGACGGGAAGTACGCCTCCAGCAGGCCGTGCAGGTACGGGTCGTCCGGCAGGGAGGTGTGCAGCAGCTCCTCGGCGACCGTGATCTTCGTGTACGCCAGCAGGACGGCCGTCTCCGGGCTGGTCAGGCCCTGGCCCTGCCCGAGGCGCTCGCGGATCTGGCGGTCGGTGGGCAGGAACTCCAGCGCCCGGTCCAGGTGGCCCTCGCGGACCAGGTGGCGGATGAACCGCTGCTGGGCGTGGAGCATGTCCTTGGACTGGGCGAGGGCGTTGGCGATCGCGGTGTTCTGCGCGTAGTTGTTGCGCAGCACCAGCGCGCCGACCTCGTCGGTCATCTCGGCGAGCAGCTTGTTGCGCTGCTTGACGGTCATGTCGCCGTCCGCGACCAGGCCGTTCAGCAAAATCTTGATGTTCACCTCGTGGTCGGAGGTGTCCACGCCGGCGCTGTTGTCGATCGCGTCGGTGTTGATCCGGCCGCCGTGCAGCGCGAACTCGATGCGGCCGAGCTGGGTCAGGCCCAGGTTGCCGCCCTCGCCGACGACCTTGACGCGCAGGTCGCTGCCGTCGACGCGGATGGCGTCGTTGGCCTTGTCGCCGACGTCGGCGTTGGACTCCGCCGACGACTTCACGTACGTGCCGATGCCGCCGTTCCACAGCAGGTCGACCGGCGCCTCGAGGATCGCCTTCATCAGGTCGGCCGGAGTCATCTTGGAGACCTTCTCCTCGATGCCGAGGGCCTCCCGGATGTGGCTGTTGACCGGGATCGACTTCGCGGTCCGCGGGAAGATGCCGCCGCCCGTGGACAGCAGCCCGGTGTCGTAGTCGGCCCAGCTGGAGCGGGGCAGCTCGAACAGGCGGCGGCGCTCGGCGTAGGAGGTGGCCGCGTCCGGGTCGGGGTCGATGAAGATGTGCCGGTGGTCGAAGGCGGCGACCAGGCGGATGTGCTCCGAGAGCAGCATGCCGTTGCCGAACACGTCACCGGACATGTCGCCGATGCCGACGACGGTGAAGTCCTCCGCCTGGGTGTCGACGCCCAGCTCGCGGAAGTGCCGCTTCACGGACTCCCAGGCGCCGCGCGCGGTGATGCCCATGCCCTTGTGGTCGTAGCCGGCCGAGCCGCCGGAGGCGAAGGCGTCGCCGAGCCAGAAGTTGTACTGCCCGGCGACCCCGTTGGCGATGTCGGAGAACGTCGCGGTGCCCTTGTCGGCCGCGACCACCAGGTAGGTGTCGTCCCCGTCGTGCCGTACGACGTCCTTCGGCGGCACGACCTCTCCGGCCACCATGTTGTCGGTGATGTCGAGCAGCGCCGAGATGAAGGTCTTGTAGCTGGCGACGCCCTCGGCGAGCCACGCGTCCCGGTCCACGGCCGGGTCCGGGAGCTGCTTGGCGACGAAGCCGCCCTTGGCGCCGACCGGCACGATGACGGTGTTCTTCACCATCTGCGCCTTGACCAGGCCGAGGATCTCGGTGCGGAAGTCCTCGCGGCGGTCCGACCAGCGCAGGCCGCCTCGGGCGACCTTGCCGAAGCGCAGGTGCACGCCCTCGACGCGCGGCGAGTACACCCAGATCTCGTACGCCGGGCGCGGCGCGGGCAGGTCCGGGATGGCCTGCGGGTCGAACTTCATGGAGACGTAGTCGTGCGGCTCGCCGTCGACCGTCTGCTGGAAGAAGTTGGTGCGCAGGGTGGCCTTGATGACGGTGAGGAACGAGCGCAGGATGCGGTCCTCGTCCAGGCTCGCCACCTGGTCCAGGGCCGCGTCCAGCTCCTCCAGGAGCGCGTCGGTGATCTCCAGACCGGCCTTCTGCCGCTCCGGCGACATGCGCGCCTCGAAGAGGGACACCAGCAGCCGGGTGGTGTGGACGTTGTTGCGGAGGGTGTCCTCCATGTAGTCCTGGCTGAAGGTGGAGCCGGCCTGCCGCAGGTACTTGGCGTAGGCGCGCAGCACCATCGCCTGCCGCCAGCTGAGCCCGGCGCTGAGCACCAGGGCGTTGAACCCGTCGTTCTCCGCCTTGCCCGTCCAGGTCGCCGCGAACGCCTCCTGGAACCGCTCGCGCGCGTCGTCGCCGAGGTCCCCGGCGGCGCCGGCCGAGCGGGGCATGCGCAGCCCGAAGTCGTAGATCCAGGCGGTGGTGCGGTCCGCGCAGCGCAGCTCGTACGGCCGCTCGTCGGTGACCTCGACGCCGAGGCGGCTGAGCACCGGCAGCACGTGCGAGAGGGAGACCGAGCCGCCCTTCTGGTAGATCTTGAACCGGCGCTCCTCGGGCCCGGCGCCCACCGGCTCGTACAGGCTCAGGCTGAAGGTCTTGTCCTCGCCCAGCGCCTCCAGGTGGGAGAGGTCGGCGACCGCGGCGCGCGGGGAGTGGTCCGCCTTGTAGCCCTCGGGGAAGGCGTTGTTGTAGCGGCGCAGCACCTCGGCCGCGTGCTCCTCGCCGCACTCGGCGGTGAGCGCCTCGGCGAACGCGTCGGTCCAGGAGCGGGCGGCCTCCACCAGGCGTGCCTCGATGCGCTCCTTGTCGGCGTCGGACAGCTCGGGCAGCTCGGTGCCCGGCAGGACGCGGACGACGAAGTGCAGCCGGGACAGGATCGACTCGGTGTTCCAGGCGGTGAAGTCGACGCTGACGCCGTTCAGCTCCTCCTTCAGGATCTCGATGATCCGCAGCCGGACGCCGGTGGTGTAGCGGTCCCGCGGGAGGTAGACGAGGGCCGAGTAGTAGCGGCCGTACTCGTCCTGGCGCAGGTAGAGCCGCAGGCGCCGCCGCTCCTGCAGGTAGAGGACGCTCGTGACGATGGACTGCAGCTCGACGGCCGGGGTCTGGAACAGCTCGTCGCGCGGGTAGGTCTCCAGGATCTGCAGCAGGTCGCGGCCGTCGTGGCTGTGCGGCGAGAACCCGGCGCGCTCCAGCACCTCCTCCACCTTGCGGCGGATCACCGGGACCCGGCGCACGGACTCGGTGTAGGCGGCGGAGGAGAACAGGCCGAGGAAGCGCCGCTCACCGACGACGTTGCCCTGCTCGTCGAACTTCTTGACGCCGATGTAGTCCAGGTACGACGGCCGGTGCACGGTGGCCCGGCTGTTGGCCTTGGTCAGGACGAGCAGCTTGTGCTCGCGGGCCTTGGCCCGGGCGTCGGCCGGCAGGCGTTCGAAGGACGGGCTGACCGGGTGCTGGTCGTCGGCTGCGTGCTGCGGGTCCGAGCGCAGTATGCCGAGCCCGGTGCCGGGCACGGCGGCGAGCGTGTCGTCGCCGCGCAGCTGGTACTCGCGGAAGCCGAGGAAGGTGAAGTGGTCGTCGGACAGCCAGCGCAGCAGCTCGCGGGCCTCCTCGACCTCGGGTCCGGGCAGGTCGGCGGGGGTGGGCTCGTCCTGCAGGCCGTCGGCGATCCGGATCGCCGCGTCCCGCATCTTCTCCCAGTCCTCGACGGCCTCGCGGACGTCGGACAGCACGCGCAGCAGGTCGGCGGAGATCTGCTTGAGGTCGGAGCGGTCCGTCTCCCGGTCGATCTCGACGTGGATCCAGGACTCGACGTGCCCGTCGTGCGGCAGGTCGCGGGTGCGCACGGTCGGCAGCACCTCGATGAGCTTGCCGGTGACGTCCCGGCGGACGGCGACCTGCGGGTGGATGACGACGTGGATCCCGCGGCCCTGCCGGGTCAGCTCATTGGTGACCGAGTCGACCAGGAAGGGCATGTCGTCGGTGACGACCTCCACCACGGAGTGGCTGCAGGTCCACCCGTTCTCCTCCACGGTCGGGGTGTGCACCCGCACGTTGGCGGTGCCCTGCGGCCGGCTCTCGGCGAGCCGGTAGTGCGAGACCGCGGCGCCGAAGACGTCGACCGGGTCGCGGTCCGCGAGGTCTTCCGGGGCGGTGTGCAGGTAGTAGCGCTGGAGGAACGCGAGCACGGACTCGCTGTCGGGAGTGCCGGCCGTGCCCTCGCCCGTGGTCCCGGTCGGTAGGTGCCCCCCGACCGGGCTGTTCTCAGCTACCCGGGCGGCCCGTTCGAGCAGCTCGGCCTTGGCTTCGTCCAGCTTGGTCTGCATTGTCCTCTGGCTCCTGTCGCGCGCCGTTGCGTGACGTAGAAGGAAGTACGGTCTCTTTCCCCCCGGCCCGACGCCACGGCCCGGGGTGTCCGGTCCGATCCGACGCTATGCCGCGGGATGAGATGAGCGGGGGGTATTCGGCCATTCCGGAGGGGCCTGTCGGATGTGACGCTGCTCTCGGCACCGCCCTGTCCCGGGCCGTGTCCGGCGTCCTGGGGGCTTCCGCGCCCCCGTCCCGCCCGCGAAGACCAGCGACCGCCGCCCGGCCACGGAGGTGCTCCGTGCGACCCGGGCGCAAGGCAGGGGCGGCGTCGCCCCCGCGAGCTATCGCGCTGATCACGCCACAAGGCTATCGCTCCTCACCGGGGGGTCGTCATGAGCCGTATGTGTACAAAACCTGGGGGTGAAGTTTGACGTTCTGCACAGGGGCGGGGCGCGCGCGGGTGGCGTATCCGGGGTGCGGTGCGGATCCGGTCGCGGCGTGCGGGTCCAGGTCGCACCCTGAGAGCGGAGGGGCCGTGCCCGCCCAGGAGGAGCCGACATGCCCGCGAAGATCCTCATCATCACCGGTGACGCCGCGGAGTCCCTGGGAGTCCTCTATCCCTACCAGCGCCTGCGCGAGGAGGGCTACGACGTCGACATCGCGGCCCCCGCCCGCAAGACGCTCCGCTTCGTCGTCCACGACGTCGAGCCCGGCTACGACACCTACACCGAGAAGCCCGGCTACACCTGGCCCGCGGACCTCGCCTTCTGCGAGGTCGACCCCGGTGCCTACGCGGCCCTCGTGATCCCCGGCGGCCGGGCCCCCGAGTACCTGCGCAACGACCTGGAGCTGCGCAAGATCCTCAAGGCGTTCTTCGACGCCGACAAGCCGGTCGCCCAGATCTGCCACGGCGCCCTGCTGACCGCCGCCATCGACAGCCTCCGGGGCCGCCGGGTCACCGCCCATCCCGCCCTGGAGCTCGACATGCAGGTCGCCGGCGCCCACTTCGAGGACACCGGGACGGTGGCCGACGGCACCCTGGTCTCCGCCCGCGCCTGGCCGGACGTCGCGAGCTGGATGCGGGAGTTCCTCGGGGTGCTGCGGGAACGGGCCTAGCGGCTACGCGGCCATCCGCTGCGCCTGCTCGACCGCCTCGGCCAGGGTGTCCACCACCGGCGCCCCCACGCCCTCCAGGCTGGCTCTGCTGTGCGATCCCCCGCTGTACAGCACCGCCCGCGCGCCCACGTGCCCGGCGGCCACCGCGTCGTCCGCGGCGTCACCGATCACCACGGTCCGGCGGGGCTCCACCCTCCCGCTCAGCGCCTCGAGGTGCCGCACCATGTGCTCGGCCTTGCTGCCGCCGGACGGCCCCGTGCGCCCGTCGACCCGTATGAAGTGCGCCTCGATCCCGAACCCCCGCACCAGGGGCACCAGGTCCTCGTGCCCGTACATGCTCAGCAGCGACTGGCTGTTGCCCGCCGAGCGCCACCCCGCGAGCAGCTCCGCCGCCCCCCGGGTCAGCCCGCACCGCACCCGGTGCTCCGTGTAGCACCGGTGGAAGACGGAGTCCATCAGCTCCCACTCGGTGTCCGTGGGCAGCCGCCCGAGCAGCCGCTCGTAGAACTTCGGCACCGGCACGCAGTACAGCGTCCGGTACTGCTCCAGCGTGATCGGCGCCAGCCCCAGCTCGGCGAAGGCCGCGTTCGTCGCCCCGACGATCGCGTCGTTGTCGTGGAACAGGGTCCCGTTCCAGTCCCACACGATGTGCGCCCCTGCGTGCGTCCCCATGTCCAAGACCGTACCCGCCCCCACCGACAATCACGGCGGACGGCCGGAGCGGGCCGGAGCAGTCGGGGGCGGGGAGGGAGCAGCGGGGAGCGGGGGCCGGGTCAGACCCCGTCGACCAGGTTGGCGATCTCCTGCGTGGCGAACCACAGCAGCTCGTGGTCCTCGGCCCCGTCCACGACGAACTGCGCGTCGTCGTCACCGCCGTCCGCCGCCTCGAGCGCCCGCGCCGCCGCGGCCACGTCCTCCTCGGCGTCGCCGGCGTCCACGTGCACGGCGGCGGCCTTGGCCAGCGGCATCGTTCCGGCGACCGTCACCTCCCCCAGCGCGGCCGGGTCGAGTCCGCGGTCGGGGTCCGCCGTGGCCGCCCCGTCGGCGACGTCGACGGCCACGACCACCCGGCGCCGTGCCGCACCCGGATCGGCCGCCAGCAGCCGCAGCGAGGCCAGCGCGGCGCGGCTCAGCGCGGCGTACTCCAGCTCCTCGATGTCGTCGGAGAGGTACCACTCGCGCAGCCCGGGAGTCACCGCGTAGGCGACGGAGGGGCCGCTCCCCAGCTCACCCGTCTTGTACGCCTCGGCGAGACCGGGAAGGGTCAGGGGGACGTAGACGCGCATGGCTGGCCGCTCTTTCCTGGTCACCGACGGGCCTTCAGGATACGTGCGCCCGTCCCCTTTCGGGTCCCCGTCCACACCCCCGACCCCGTCAACCCGGCACCGCCCGTGTCACCCGGTCCCCCCGCTCGTCCCCGGGGTTTCCGCGGCCCGCCGTCCCTCGGATAAGTGAACTTCCGGGCCCCTCGCCACGAGCCCCGCCTTCCTTGCTCTCGCGGACCCCGCCCCCGTACAAGATCCCCACCAGCTAGTTACCGCCCGGTACGCTCCGGGCCCTCGAAACGGGGACCCCCATGAACAAGGTCATGAGCCGCACCGCACAGCCCCGCCCGCGCCACCGCCCCCCGACCCGCCACGACTCCCGCCGCCCGGGCGGTGCCCCGCCCCGCACCCCGGTCCGCGGCAGGACCGCCACCGCGCCGGCGACGGCCGTGGCGCAGCCGCGCCCCACCGACGTCTTCGCCGACCGCCTGCTGGCCGTGCTGAGCGGCCAGCGGCCCGTCCACTGGATGCTCCGGCACACCGCGGGCCGCGCCTACGACGAGCTCGCCCGCCTCGCCGAACGCGGCCCCCTGCGCACCCGCGGCACCCGCCCCGTCGTCCGCGACATCGGCTACTACGTCCCCCGCACCGGCGCCCTGGAGGTCTTCGCCCGCATCGCCGCCGGCAACCAGCTGCGCGCCATGGCCTTCCGCCTGGAACAGGGCCCCGACCACCGTTGGCGCTGCACGGCGGTGGAACTGGGGCCACGGCCGCCACGCACGGTGGACCCCACGTAGCTGCGGGCAGCGGCACAGGGCACTGCGCAACGCCCTCGCGCGACTCCGCCGGACGCAAAGGGGCCGGGCCCCCCGAAGGGGACCCGGCCCAGGCTCGACGGGCTGAAGCGCCGCAGGCTACTTCTTGCGGCGCCGGCCGCCCTTCGCCTGCCGCCGCCGCTCGGCCCGCGTCAGCCCGTCGGACTCGGACCGCACCGGCTCGTCGTCCTCGAGGTCGCGTTCCAGGATGCCGCCCTCACCGTCCACGGTCGGCGCCGAGAAGTGCAGGTCCCGCCGCTGCGGAACGTCCAGGCCCTTGGCCCGGATCTCCGGCCGCGCACCCGCCTGCGCGGGCACCGTGTCCTGGACGCCCTCGGCGACCGGCTGGGCCTCCTCGACCGGCACCTCCTCGACCTGCTGCTCGACCTGGACCTCCAGGTTGAACAGGTAGCCGACGGACTCCTCCTTGATGCCCTCCATCATCGCGGTGAACATGTCGAAGCCCTCCCGCTGGTACTCGACCAGGGGGTCCTTCTGGGCCATGGCGCGCAGGCCGATGCCCTCCTGGAGGTAGTCCATCTCGTAGAGGTGCTCACGCCACTTGCGGTCCAGCACCGACAGCACGACCCGCCGCTCCAGCTCCCGCATGATCTCGGAGCCGAGCTGCGCCTCACGCGCCTCGTACTGCTGGTGGATGTCGTCCTTGATGGACTCGGAGATGAACTCGGCGGTCAGGCCGGCCCGGTCGCCGGCCGCCTCCTCCAGCTCCTCGATGGTGACCTTCACCGGGTACAGCTGCCGGAAGGCGCCCCACAGGCGGTCCAGGTCCCAGTCCTCGGGGAAGCCCTCGGCGGTCTCCGCGGCGATGTACGCGTCGATGGTGTCGTCCATGAAGTGCTGCACCTGCTCGTGCAGGTCCTCGCCCTCCAGGACGCGGCGCCGCTCGCCGTAGATGACCTCGCGCTGCCGGTTGAGCACCTCGTCGTACTTCAGGACGTTCTTGCGCGTCTCGAAGTTCTGCTGCTCGACCTGCGACTGCGCGGACGCGATCGCCCGCGTGACCATCTTGTTCTCGATCGGCACGTCGTCGGGGACGTTGGCCATCGACATCACGCGCTCGACCATCTGGGCCTTGAACAGGCGCATCAGGTCGTCGCCCAGCGACAGGTAGAAACGCGACTCGCCGGGGTCGCCCTGACGGCCGGAACGACCGCGCAGCTGGTTGTCGATACGGCGCGACTCGTGCCGCTCGGTGCCCAGCACGTACAGGCCGCCGAGCTGCTCGACCTCGTCCTTCTCGGCCTTGACCGCCTGCTCGGCCTTCTCCAGGGCGGCGGGCAGCGCGTGCGCCCACTCCTCGATGTGCTCCTCGGGGTCGAGGCCGCGCTGGCGCAGCTCCGCCTCGGCGAGGTCCTCGGGGTTGCCGCCGAGCTTGATGTCCGTACCACGGCCGGCCATGTTGGTGGCCACCGTGACGGCGCCCTTGCGGCCGGCCTGGGCGACGATCGAGGCCTCGCGCTCGTGGTGCTTGGCGTTCAGCACCTCATGCTGGATGCCGCGCTTGCTGAGCTGCTGGGACAGGTACTCCGACTTCTCGACGGACGTCGTGCCGACGAGGATCGGCTGGCCCTTCTCGTGCTTCTCGGCGATGTCGTCGACGACCGCCTCGAACTTGGCCACCTCGGTGCGGTAGATCAGGTCCGACTGGTCCTTTCGGACCATCGGCCTGTTCGTCGGGATCGGGACCACACCGAGCTTGTAGATCTGGTGGAACTCGGCGGCCTCGGTCATCGCCGTACCGGTCATGCCGGAGAGCTTCTTGTAGAGGCGGAAGAAGTTCTGCAGGGTGATCGTGGCGAGCGTCTGGTTCTCGTCCTTGATGTCCACCCCTTCCTTCGCCTCGATCGCCTGGTGCATGCCCTCGTTGTAGCGGCGGCCGGCGAGGATACGGCCGGTGTGCTCGTCGACGATCATGACTTCGCCGTCGATGACGACGTAGTCCTTGTCCTTCTTGAAGAGCTCCTTGGCCTTGATGGCGTTGTTCAGGTAACCCACGAGCGGGGTGTTCACCGACTCGTAGAGGTTGTCGATGCCCAGCCAGTCCTCGACCTTGGAGACGCCGGCCTCGTGGATGGCGACCGTGCGCTTCTTCTCGTCGACGTCGTAGTCGCCGGTCTCCTCGACGCCCTTGAGCGGGTTGCCCGCCTCGCCCTTCTTCAGGCGCAGGACCAGCTTGGCGAAGTCGCCGTACCACTTGGTGGCCTGGTCGGCCGGGCCGGAGATGATCAGCGGGGTCCGGGCCTCGTCGATGAGGATGGAGTCGACCTCGTCGACGATGGCGAAGTTGTGGCCGCGCTGCACCAGCTCGTCCTGCGACCACGCCATGTTGTCGCGCAGGTAGTCGAAGCCGAACTCGTTGTTGGTGCCGTAGGTGATGTCGCACGCGTACTGCTCGCGGCGCTGGACCGGCGTCATGTTGGCGAGGATGCAGCCGACGCTCAGGCCCAGGAACTTGTGGACGCGGCCCATCATCTCGGAGTCGCGCTCGGCCAGGTAGTCGTTGACCGTGATCAGGTGGACGCCGTCGCCGGACAGGGCGTTCAGGTAGGCGGGCAGCGTGCCGACGAGGGTCTTGCCCTCACCGGTCTTCATCTCGGCCACGTAGCCGAGGTGCAGGGCGGCACCGCCCATGATCTGCACGTCGTAGTGACGCTGGCCGAGGACGCGCTTGGCGGCCTCACGGACGGTGGCGAAGGCCTCCGGGAGCAGGTCGTCCAGGCTCTCTCCATCGGCGTACCGCTGCTTGTACTCCTCGGTGAGGGCCCGCAGCTCGGCGTCGGAGAGGTCGACGAAGTCCTCTTCGATGGAGTTGACCTGGTCCGCGATGCGGTGCAGCTTGCGCAGGATCTTGCCTTCGCCTGCACGCATGATCTTCGAGAGGACGGACACGGGGGCTGGTCTCCTTGCCGGTCGGGCCTGGGACGGTCGGTTTCCTTCTGACGTACTGAGCAACGGCCATCGTATGCGAGGACCCGGCTGCGCCGGGAGCCTGGCGGCCCGACGACTGCTTCACTCACGACAACGGACGGGTCGCGCGGATGGTGCCGCCCCGTCACGGGGAAATTGCGCGAAATGTGATCACCCGCTCACCGGCCGGGGGGAAAACGCTGGCGTGGCGGGTGCGGTCCGCACAGAATCGGCCGATGGAACCCGTCACGCTGACCACCGAACGCCTCCTGCTGCGTGCCGTCGGCCCGGACGACACCGAGGCGGTGTTCGCGGCCGCCCAGGATCTGGCGATGCAGCGCTGGATCTCCCAGTTCCCGTCCCCCTATCTGCGCGAGCACGCGGAGGGGTTCACCGGCCGGACGGTGCCCGACGGCTGGGCCGGCGACTCGATGTTCACCTTCGGCGTCTTCCTTCCCGAGGGCACGCTCGTGGGCATGCTGGCGGTGACCATGCGCGCACCGGGTGTCGGCGAGGTCGGCTTCTGGGCGGTCAGGGAGCACCGCGGCCGCGGCTACATCACCGAGGCCACCCTGGCCGCCGCCCGCTGGGCCTTCACCGCCCTGGCCGTCGACCGCCTGGAGTGGCGCGCCGAGGTCGGCAACCTCCCCTCGCGCGCCGTCGCCGAGCGCGCCGGATTCACCGTCGAGGGCACGCTGCGCTCGGGCGTCGCCAACAAGGGGGTGCGCCGCGACTGCTGGGTGGGCTCCCTGCTCCCCTCGGACCTGGGTCTGCCGTCCACCGCTCCGTACCTGCCCGCCCGCGCGTGACACCGCGGGCCGTCCCGCGCTGTCAGTGCCACCCTCTATCGTCCGGAGCATGACGACCCTTCCGCGTCCCGTCCTCGCCCTCTCCGCGGACGACGCCCGCCGCATCGCCCTGCGGGCCCAGGGCTTCATCGGCGCGCCCGACCGCCGGGCCGGCGTCCGCGGGGTGCTCCGCCACCTCGGCGCGGTCCAGCTCGACACGATCTCGGTCCTCGCCCGCTCCCACGAACTGGTTCCGTACGCGCGCCTGGGCGCCGTCGGCCGCCGGACGGTCGAGGCCGCCTACTGGAACGCCCGGCCGGACGGTGCGACGGCGGCCCGCCCCCACGCCTTCGAGTACTGGTCGCACGCGGCCTGCATCCTCCCGGTCGAGGAGTGGCCCCACTTCGCCTTCCGCCGCCGCGCCTACCGCGACCGCCCGCACTGGAACCACAAGCTCCCGGACGGCGCCTACGACCAGGTCGTCAAGCAGTTGCGCACGGAAGGTCCCCTGACGGCCACGGAGTTGGGCGGCGCGAAGAAGACCAGCGACTGGTGGGACTGGTCCGGCACCAAGGTCGCGGTCGAGCGTGCGCTGATGTACGGCGAGGTGGTGTGTGTCGAGCGCCGCGGCTGGAAGCGCGTGTACGACCTCGCCGAGCGCGCGATCCCGGCCGCGCTGCTGCACGACGAGCTGGACGACACCGAGTGCCTGCGCCGTCTGGTCCGGCTGGCGGGTGAGTCCCTGGGCGTCGGCACGCGCGCGGACATCGCCGACTACCACCGCCTCAAGGGCGAGCAGGTCGACGCGGTGATAGCGGACTCGGGTCTGGTGCCGGTGGAGGTGGCGGGCTGGTCCAAGCCGGCCTGGGCGGACCCGGCGGCGCTCGCGGCCCCGCCGCGGGGCCGGCACCGCACCACCCTGCTGTCCCCGTTCGACTCCCTGGTCTGGGAGCGGGCGCGCACGGAGCGGATCTTCGGCTTCACCCACCGCCTGGAGGCCTACGTCCCCAAGCCCAAGCGGGTCCACGGCTACTTCGCCATGCCCGTGCTGGCCGGCGGCCGGCTCGTCGGCCGGGTCGACCCGGCGCGCGAGGGCCGCACACTGGTGGCCAGGCAGGTCACCCTGGACGGCCCGAAGGCGGTCCCGGCGGTGGCGCAGGCCCTGGTCGAGGCCGCGAGCTGGGTCTCCTGCACGGACGTCCGCGTGGAGCGCGTGGACGCCCCCGAGCTGCGCGAGCCCCTCGCCAGGGAACTCGCCCGCGCCCTGGCCTGAGGGCCGGGGACCCTAGCGGATCTCGAGGATCTTCTCCCGCATCGCGTAGACCACCGCCTCCATCCTGGAGTGCAGCTGCAGCTTCTCCAGGATGTTGCGGACGTGGTTCTTCACGGTGTTCTCGGAGATGAACAGCTCCTTGGCGATGTCCCGGTTGTTCATCCCCGTGGCGACGAGCTTGAGGACCTCCAGCTCGCGGTCGGTCAGCCGGGGCGCGGGCACCAGCCTGCGCTCGTCGGTGCGCTGGATCATCGACTTGAACTCGGTGAGCAGCTTGGACGCCATGGACGGGCTGATCTGCGACTGGCCGTCGGCCACCGCGCGGATGGCCGTCGCCACCTCGTCCGTCGAGATCTCCTTGAGGAGGTATCCGGTCGCGCCCGCCTTGATCGCGTCGTAGAGGTCTGCCTCCTCGTCGCTGATCGTCAGCATGATGATCTTCGCGCTGGGGGCGACCTCCTTGATGGAGGTGCAGGCCTCGATCCCGCCCCGCTTGGGCATCCGCACGTCCATCAGCACGATGTCCGGCAGCAGGTCCGCGGCCTTGTCGACGGCCTCGGCACCGTCGCCCGCCTCGCCGACGACCTGGATGTCCTCCTCGGCCGCGAGCACGATCTCCAGTCCACGGCGGAAGAGGGCGTGGTCGTCCACGACCAGGACTCTGATCGGTTCCTTGCGCGCAGCGGCCGGGTCCGGGCCCATGCCGGTGACACCGTCGTCGGCGTCCGCGTCTCGCATCGGTCCGAAGGTGTCCGCCATCGTTCCTCCCCCTGAAGGCTGTGGCCTGTGGTCCTGTGCCATCGCCAACCCAAGGCAGCGGCCCACCGGTTGGGCCGGTGCGGCCATGATTCCATGCCCGGCCGTCACCGCGGTGACGCGCAGGGGCGCGAAGTGGTCGCACGCCGGTGCCCCTGGGGGCGCACACGCGCTCCAGGGGCACCGGCTCGGCTTGGGGCCGGGCGGTCAGCCGCCCAGCGTGCCTCCGGCCGCGGGGGGCTGCGCCTCGGCGACCATCGGGTCCGTGCTGAGGTGGATGACGCCGTAGTCGTAGGCATGTCGCCGGTAGACGACGCTCGGCTCCTTCGTCTCGGAGTCGACGAACAAGTAGAAGTCGTGGCCGACCAGTTCCATCTCGTAGAGGGCCTGGTCGAGGCTCATCGGGGAGGCGACGTGGGTCTTCTCGCGGACTACGAGGGGGCCTTCACCCTTGACCTCCAGGGAGCCGATCTTCTTGGTCGGCACTCCTTCGGTCTCCTCCTGTGTGACGGGGAGGCCGTCTCCACCCAGTGTCGCTGCGTCAGGAACGTGGTCGGCGACCTCCGCCGCCGGGATCCGGCGCGCGCCGCGCCGTGAGAAACGCTTGTCGTGCTGCTTGCGCAGCCGGGCCTCCAGCTTGTCCGCCGCCAGGTCGAGTGCCGCGTACGGATCGCTGGCCGCCGCCTCCGCCCTGATCACCGGGCCGCGGGAGCGGAGCGTGATCTCCACTCGGTCACAGCGGTCGGCCTGACGGGGGTTGGGCTCCTTGGACACCTCGACGTCGAGGCTGATCACCTTGCCGTCGAGCTTCTGGATCTTCTCCAGCTTCAGCTTCTCGGCCACGTGCTTGCGGAACCGCTCGGGCACCTCGGTCTTGCGGCCCTTGACGACGATGTCCACGCAGAACTCCGTTCCCGGATCGCTCCGCTCTGCCGGCGGAGCATCTCCCTTTTGCACCAGGTTCCGGTGAGCTCCGGAACCTCGGACTCGGTGACTTCCACCTCCTCCTCCCCCATGGGCGCGATCTCCACCTCACCAGTGCGGGTGATTGCGCAAAACCCGCAGCACGGCATTCGGATAGGAGAGGTGTGGCCTGCGGCTTTCCTCACAACCGAACATATCTCGCCCGGACGGATGGCGTCACCCTCTACTGCCGCGTACCTCCCTTCAGGTGAATTGGGTCCCTCGCTAGCTGCAACGACGCGAGTTAGTACTCAGTTCCTGTTTATTTCGAAAGAATCCCGAGGAGCGGCGATCACGGCTGCTTGGAGGGTCTCTCCGGCGGCGTTCGATGCCGCCATTTCCGGTGCACCATGCACCCACATCTCCCTCTCCGGTCGTGCTCCGATCCGTCGTTCTCCCCTTCCTTCCCGAGTTACGGCCGTGTACACGGCCGATCTCACGCCAGACCGGGACAAGGACGCCTCCCGCAGGGCCCGCGCGGCCTCGGCGAGGCTCGCGCCCGTCGTGATCAGGTCGTCCACGAGGACGACCCGCCCGCCGGAGAGCAGCGCCGCCCCGCCCGCCGTCACCTCCAGGGCGCCGGCGAGGTTCTCCAGGCGCTGCCGGGCGCCGAGCTCCGCCTGGTCCGCCACGGCCCGCCGCTGCCGCAGTACCGCGGCCACCCGGGCGGACGTCCCGGCGCGTCGCAGCTGCCCGGCCGCCGCCAGCGCCATCCGCCGTACCGGGTCGTGCCCGCGCGCCCGCACGGCCCATCGGGCGGAGGGCACGGGGACGAGCAGCACCGGTCCGCCGCCGCCCGCACGAAGCCCCGCACGCACCACGCCGGCCAGGGCCGCGCCCAGGGCCCCCGTGAGCGCCAGCGCCCCGCGCTCCTTGTGGGCGAGGAGCAGCTCCCGCACCTCCCCCGCGTACGGAGCAGCCGCACGCACCACCGGCAGCCCGGGCGGCTCCGGCACCGGCCGCACCCGGCGCGGCCCGGCTCCCCCAAGAGCACTACGGCACCGCGGACAGAGCACCGTACGAGGTGCTCCGCAGCCCGCGCACTCGGTCGGCAGCACCAGGTCGGTGAGGTCCTGCCACCACCCCCGCATGGCCACCACTGTGCCCGGGGCCGCGGGAGCCGGCCACCCCTGTGGACAACGCCCTGTGGACAACGCCCTGTGGACAACCGGAAGAGACCGTCGCCGACGGTCACCCGTACGAGTGGCGCCGTCGGGGCGCTGGGTCAGGGTGCCGTCAGCCCGGGTAGACCGGCGCCGTCCCGTCCTTGTCCACCTTCTGCCACTGGGCCCCGGACGGCAGCCGCACGATCCCGTCCTCCGAGCAGGCGACCAGCGGCACCCGGTCGTCCTCGGCCGCGGCGATCGCCTTCACGCCCGACAGGGCGGCGGGCGCCGGACCGTCGATCGTGGAGCCGTCGACCTGGACGTACCGCATCTGGTGCACGCCGCCCTGCTCGACACCGACCACGAGCAGCCGGCTGTCCCCGGCCCAGGACATGGCGGTGACCTGCTCCAGGTCGGGAGCGGCCGAGTGCAGGTCGAGGACCGAGGGGCTCTCCCCCGGCTTGCCCTCGTTCTCGATCCGGCCGATGAGGAGGGACTGCTTGCCGTCCTTCTCCACGACGATCGCGACCCGTACGCCGTCGGCGGCCACCCGCACGTCCTGGATGCGCCCGGGCAGGCTCGGCAGGGTCACCTGCACCGGTTTCCCGGCGCCCTGCTTCAGGACGTACAGCTTCTGCGCGTCCGGGTTGCGGTCGGCCACCCACAGGTCGCCCGCGGCGTCCCAACTCGGCCTGGTCAGCCGGTCTTCCGGCCGCGCTCCCTGGCTGCTGACCACCGGGTCCCCGAGCGAACCGCCCGACGCCAGGGAGGTCACGTACAGGGACCTGCCGTCGGCGCCGACTCCCGCCACGGTGTGCTCGTCCCGGGAGACCGCCACCGACTGCAGTTCCTTCGCGCCCTCCCCCAGCGGCCCCGGCACCGGAAGGGTGGCGGGCGTCGGGTCCCCGGTCGACAGCCGCACCAGCCGGTGCTTGCCGTCGAGGAAGTACAGGTTCTGCGGGCGCTGGGCCGAGGCCTGCCAGGCGGCGGACTCGGCGTCCTGCTCGTTCAGTTCGCACAGCAGGCGCCCGCCGGGCCCCTGCAGTTCGACCGAGTCCAACGTGGGCGTCAGGTTCCGCAGCGTGAACAGCAACTGGGTCGCCATCTCGGTGCACTTGGCCTGCCCGACCCGGGACGCGTCGGCGTTCAGAGGAACCGTCAGGGTGTTCCGGTCGTCGGGCGTCAGCCCCGACACGCCCTTCTGCAGGGCGGTGCCGGTCGGGAAGCTGGACCTGACGACCGGTCCGAGCCAATGGGTGGGCCCGCTCAGCAGCGACCGCACCACCTGGGTCATCGCGTCCACCTTGCTGCGGACGAACACCGGGTCGGCGACCGCCACCGGCTGCCCGGTCGTGCCGACCGTCGGACCGGAGGCGAAGTAGTACTTGTTGACGGACATGTAGTTGCGCTGGAAGTCCGTCTTGCCCATGACGACGCCCTGCGGCAGCGAGTCGATGCGCCACTGGCCGCTCTTGGCGTCCTTGGTCAGGTGCACCTTCTTGCGGAACGGCCCGTCGGCGGGCGCGTACGCCTGCTGGGCGTCGACCGTGGCGACCCGACTGCCCGTCAGGACGTAGGAGAGGCTGCCGGTCGTCTCCCGGCCGGCGGGCTCGCGGTCGGGCACGACACTCGGCCCGTTCGCCAGGACGGTGGCCGACCGCTCGGGGCGCCAGACGCGGGCCGCGTCGGCGGTCAGGTACTTGCGTGCCGTGTCGTACTGCGGGTCGTCGCTGGTCAGCGCCTCCAGGAAGCCCTGCATGATCTCGCTGGGCTCGGCGTCCTCGGCGGGCGGCATGGCGAACACGCGCACGCCGGTGTCCTGCCGCGGCGTGGACTCGACGTTGCGCAGGTCCCCGCTGTCGGGCATCGAGGCGCACCCGGCCAGCAGGACGACTCCGCAGGCGGCGAAGACCACCGCGCGCCCGGACCGGTGCCGGACGCCCCCCTCGCGGTCAACGCCCACGAAATGCCTCCCCTGGCTCACTCGGGTCCTTGCGCCCGTCCGCATCGGGTCGAGCGTCGTACGTGTCGGTTCCCGGGCCGTGCGCGGGCGGCTCGCCGGGGTGCCGGGTGCCGCCGGTGGGCCGGGGCACCACGCGCGCGCCACTGCCGGGGAGCGCGCTCGGGTCGACGGCCGGCGTCACGGAGGCCAGGTGCGGCGCGATCGCGGCATGCGCCGGCAGCGGCGGTGCCTGGCCGCCGCCCGGCTGCACCGGCACGGTCGCCCGCTTCTCCTCGCCGCCGCGGGCAGGACCGGCCGCGGCGAGCCCGCGGTTGCGCCGCGAGTCCTTGGGCTCCAGCGGTATCGGCGATCCCCGCAGCGGCTCGTCCGCGGTGCGGGGCAGCGTCAGCCGGAACTGCGAACCGCCGCCCGGCTCGCCCCAGGCCTGCAGCCAGCCGCCGTGCAGCCGGGCGTCCTCCAGGGCGATCGACAGCCCCAGGCCCGTACCGCCGGTGGTACGCGCGCGTGCCGGGTCGGCCCGCCAGAAGCGGCTGAAGACGCGCGTGGCCTCGCCGGGCTTGAGCCCGACGCCGTAGTCGCGCACCGCGACGGCGACCGCGCCGCCCGCGGCGGCGAGCTTGACGACGACGTCCTTGCCCTCACCGTGCTCGACGGCGTTGACGACTAGGTTGCGCAGGACGCGCTCCACCCGCCGGGCGTCGGCCTCGGCCACGACCGGCTGCTGGTCGCCGACGATGCGCACGCGGCTGCCCTTGCGCTCGGCGAGCGGCGCGGCCCCGCCGACCACCCGCCGCACGACCTCCCGCAGGTCTATCGGCTCGGCCTCCAGCGCGGCGGCGCCCGCGTCGAAGCGGCTGATCTCCAGCAGGTCCGCGAGCAGCGACTCGAACCGGTCCAGCTGGTCGGCGAGCAGTTCGGCCGACCGGGCGGTCACCGGGTCGAAGTCCTCGCGGGCCTCGTGGATGACGTCGGCGGCCATCCGCACGGTGGTCAGCGGGGTGCGCAGCTCGTGCGAGACGTCCGAGACGAACCGCCGCTGCATCCGCGACAGGTCCTCCAGCTGCTGGATCTTCACCTGCAGGTTCTGGGCCATCTTGTTGAAGGCCTCGCCGAGGCGTGCGATGTCGTCCTCGCCGGTGACCTTCATGCGTTCCTGCAGCCGTCCGGCCGACAGCCGTTCGGCGATCCCGGCCGCCATCCGCACCGGCGTGACGACCTGCCGCACCACGAGCCAGGCGATCGCTCCGAGGAGGACGACGACGAAGAGCCCGGCGGTCGCCAGTGTGCCCTTGACCAGGCTGAGGGACTTCTCCTCCTGGGTGAGCGGGAAGAGGTAGTACAGCTCGTACGGGTGGCCGTTGGGATCGTTGACCTGCTTGCCGATGACCAGCGCCGGCTGGGACTCCTTGCCGTCCTTGTAGACGATCCGGGTGTAGCTCTGGGCGGCGGTCGTGCTGTCGCTGATCCGTTCGCGCAGGTCGCCGGGCACGCTGTCGGTGGGACTGACGTTCCCGGAGCCGCGCGGGCTGCGCCCGCCGCCGCTGTCGTCACCCACGGGCAGCGTCACGACGTCGAAGGCGCCGGCGCCACCGCTGGAGAGCGACTCCACGAGGTCGCTCATCCACTGGATGACGCTCTGCGACTGCCGTCCGTCGGCGTCGGCGGCCGCGTCACCGGAGCCGGTGGCCCCGCCCGCGCCCCCGCTGGCGGCCTCGTCGTCGGCCTTCTGCTTGGCCACCGCGAACCCGCCGGTGGCCTGGCTCTGCGACGCCTTCACCTTGGCGTCCAGCAGACCGTTGCGCACCTGCCCGATGACGACGAAGCCCAGCAGCAGGACGACGCCCAGCGACATCAGCAGGGTCGTGGCGACGACCCGGAGCTGGATGTTGCGCCGCCACAGCCGCATCACGGGCAGCAGCGGACGGCGCACCCAGCGCATGAACAGCCGGAGGACCGGGCTGCCCTGGACCCCGCCCTGCAGCAGCCCGCCCTCGAAGAGGCGTCCCCGGCCCGGATCCGCCCCCTGCCGGCCGACAGGCCGCTCCGGCCGGGTCCCGGACCGGCCGGGGGCCGAAGCGGCGCTGTCCCCGGCCATGTCAGCTCGGTCCGGCCTTGTAACCGACACCACGGACGGTCACCACGATCTCCGGCCGCTCCGGGTCCTTCTCGACCTTGGAGCGCAGCCGCTGGACGTGCACGTTGACGAGCCGCGTGTCCGCCGCGTGCCGGTACCCCCACACCTGCTCGAGCAGCACCTCGCGGGTGAACACCTGCCACGGCTTGCGCGCGAGCGCGACCAGCAGGTCGAACTCCAGCGGGGTCAGCGCTATCGACTGGCCGTCGCGCTTCACCGAGTGCCCGGCCACGTCGATGACCAGGTCACCGATCGTGAGCTGCTCCGGCGCCGGCTCCTCCGACCTGCGCAGCCGCGCCCGGATCCGGGCCACCAGCTCCTTGGGCTTGAACGGCTTCACGATGTAGTCGTCGGCGCCCGACTCCAGGCCCACGACCACGTCGACGGTGTCGCTCTTGGCCGTCAGCATCACGATCGGCACCCCGGACTCAGCCCTGATCAGGCGGCACACCTCGATGCCGTCCCGGCCGGGCAGCATCAGGTCGAGCAGCACCAGATCGGGCTTGGTCTCCCGGAAAGCGGCCAGCGCCTTGTCGCCGTCGGCTACGAAAGACGGCTCAAAACCTTCACCACGCAGCACAATGCCGAGCATCTCGGCCAGTGCGGTGTCGTCGTCGACGACAAGGACTCTTCCCTTCATAAACGACATCATCCCATTAACTAAATCGTTACCTGGCGTGACCTGGCACACAGCTCCACGAGAGCCTCGGCGGTCACGGGCGAGACGGCTCCCTCCTCGGTGACGATCGCCGTCACCAGCTCGGGCGGCGTCACGTCGAACGCCGGGTTGTACGCCTGGGTCCCCAGGGGTGCCACCGGAATCCCGCCTCCTGCTCCCGTCACCTGCACCTGGGGCGCGGTGATCTCGGTCACCTCGAAACCCGGGCGCTGCTCCACCTCGATGGACGCCCCGTCGGGCGTTCCCGGATCCACCGTCGTCACCGGTGCCACCACGATGAACGGCACATGGTGGTACCGCGCGAGCACCGCGAGCGGATAGCTCCCCACCTTGTTCGCCACCGAACCGTCGGCCGCGATCCGGTCCGCCCCGACCAGCACCGCGTCCACCTCACCCGACGCGAACAGCGAACCGGCCGCGTTGTCGGTGAGCAAGGTGTACGCCATACCGTGGCGGGCCGCCTCGTATGCCGTCAGGCGAGCACCTTGCAGCAACGGACGCGTTTCGTCCACCCACAGCCGCCGCAGCCGCCCCTGCCGGTGCGCGGCGAGGGCCACCGCGAACGCCGTCCCCTCCCCGCCGGAGACCAGGGATCCGCTGTTGCAGTGGGTCAGGATCCGGTGCCCGCCGGCCGGCAGCAGCTCGTCCAGCAGCGCCAGTCCGTGGGCCGCCATCCTGGCGCTGGCCGCGGCGTCCTCCTGGTGCAGCGCGCGCGCCGCGGCCAGCGCCGCGGTGGCGGCCGCCGTGGGGTCCCCGGTCGTGCCCAGCGCCGCCCGGTGCGCGGCCTCGGCCCTGCGCACCCCGACGGAGAGGTTCACCGCGGTCGGCCGGGCACCCTCGATCGCCCGTGCGGCGTCCTCCACGTCGAAGCCCCGAGCGGCCGCGAGCGCGACGCCGTACGCGCCCGCGATCCCGAGCAGCGGCGCCCCGCGCACGGCGAGCGTGCGGATCGCCTCCACCAGCGCCGGCGCGTCCGTGCACACCAGCTCGACCTCCTCGACCGGGAGCCTCGTCTGGTCGAGCAGGACCAGGACGGGACCTTCGGGTGGTTCCTCCCATCGGATCGCAGGTATCTCGGTCGGCCGCTTGTCCTCGCCTGATTGCGCGTGCTGATCAGCCATGCGGTCAGTCTGCCCTGTATCCGGCGGACAATTGAAGGAGTGCGGTCGTCACCGCGGCCGGTCACCCGGGGACGACCGCGTGGCACGATGTCTGCCAACCTGCCGCCGCGCCCGCGGACGGGCACCGTGAAGGAGCTTCGATGACTGACACTCCGGGCTGGGCCTCGCCCGGATCCGCCCCGTCGTCCGACGGGCGGGAACCCGGCGCGTCCGGCCCCGCCGAACCCGCCGACCGTCCGGACCCCGCCGGCCCCGCCGCGCCGTCCGCGCAGCCCGGCACGCATCCGCAGGGCCCAGGCGCGAAGTGGTCCGACCAGCAGCCGCCGGCGGGCCAGTGGTCCGCGCCCACCGGCCCCCCGAGCCCGGGCCAGGCCCCTCCACCCCCGCCGCCCGGCCCCGGCTGGGGCGCAGGACAGCCCGGCGGCCCCGGCGCGGGCGGCGGATGGGGCGGATACGGTGGTCCCCCCGGCGGACACGGGGGTCACGGCGCTCCCGGTGGCCCTCCCGGCGGTTACGGAGCCTGGGGCGGCGGATGGGGCGGCCCCCCGCCGGCCGCCAAGCCCGGCGTCATCCCGCTGCGCCCGCTCGGCGTCGGGGAGATCCTCGACGGCGCCGTCTCCACCATGCGCACCTACTGGCGCACGGTACTGGGCATCTCGCTGACGGTCGCGGTCCTCATCAACGTCGGCATGATCCTCCTGCAGGGTCTCGTCCTGGGCGACAGCGGGACCGTCGACACCCTCAACGACCCCAGCGCCTCCGCCAGTGAGATATTCCGGGCCTTCGGCACGGTCATGACCGGTCTCGTGGCGGTGGGACTCATCGCCGTGGTCGGCAGCATCATCGCGACCGCCCTGCTCACGACCGTCACCAGCCGTGCCGTCCTCGGCAGGCCGGTCAGCGTCGGAGAGGCCTGGCGCGAAGCCCGCTCGCAGGTCCCCAAGCTGTTCGGGCTGCTGTTCCTGCTGGGCCTGATCTCGTTCGGCGTGATCTTCTGCGGCATGCTGCCCGGCTTCGTCGTCGGGGTGGCCGGCGGCAGCCAAGGAGCCGCCATCGCCCTGTTCGTCGTGGGCATCCTCGCGGCCCTCGTCGTCGCGGCATGGCTGGCGGTCCGCTTCTCGCTTGCCTCGCCGGCCCTGATGCTGGAGCGGCAGGGCGTCGTGAAGTCGATGAGCCGCTCCGCGAAGCTGGTGCGCGGCTCCTGGTGGCGTGTCCTCGGCATCCAGCTCCTCGCCGGTCTCATCGCCAACATCGTCGCGGGCATCGTCGAGGTCCCCTTCCGGTTCATCGCGGCTGCGGCCTCCGGCGGCGGTGGCCAGGGCGACGGCATGATGAGCCTCTTCGCCGCCCAGAGCCAGAACCCGGGCTGGACGTTCCTCGTCGTCAGCGGCATCGGTGCGGTGATCGGCTCCATGGTCACCCTCCCGATCAACGCGGGCGTCACCGTGCTCCTGTACATCGACCAGCGCATCCGCCGCGAGGCCCTCGACCTCGAACTGGCCCGCGCCGCCGGTGTCCAGACCCCCGGTGCCGCCCCCGGCCCCGTCCCGGGGAGCTGATGCGGTGAACCTGGCGGGGGGAGTTCTCACGGCCGTACCCGCAGCACTGCCGGGCGCCGCCGGACCGGCCGCACGACGCCTGCTCGCCGCCGCCCACGCGACCGCGGCGGCGGCCGGCGGCTCCGGCGGCGAGCCGCCCGTGACCACACCGCGCGACCCCGCGCGGGAGGCGGCGCGCCGCGAGCTGTCCAAGCGGATGTACCACGAGAACGACCCCGGCCTGATCCAGCGTGCCCTCGACGCCTTCTGGGACTGGGTCGGCAGGCTGCTCGACCGGGCCGCCTCGGCGACCCCGGGCGGCACGCTCGGCCTGGTCGTCGTCGTCCTCTTCGTCCTCGTCGTGCTGGCCGCCCTCTGGTGGCGCCTGGGCACCCCGCGGCGCGGGCCCGTCTCCACGGCGGCCCTCTTCGAGAACCGTCCCCGCAGCGCCGCCGAACACCGCGCGGCCAGCGAGGCGCACGCCGCCCAGGGCCACTGGAACCAGGCCGTCCAGGAGCGCATGCGGGCGATCGTCCGCTCCCTGGAGGAGCGGGCCCTGCTCGACGACCGACCGGGCCGCACCGCCGACGAATCGGCCGCCGAGGCCGGCCGCGCCCTCCCCGGGCACCGGGACCGGCTACGCTCCGCCGCCCGGGAGTTCGACGACGTCACGTACGGCGGCCGCAGCGCCGACGAGCCCTCGTACCAGCGCATCGCCGAACTCGACCGGGACCTGGAACGCAGCAGGCCGGTCCTCGCCGCTAGCGCCCCCAGCACGGACCAGCACCGCCCGGGAGCCGCCGAATGACCGACGCGGCCACCCTGCCGGCCACTTCGACGTCGCCCACCACCCGCCAGGTATGGACCCGCGGGCGGGGCATCGCCGTCGCCGCCGTCCTCATCCTGGTCGCGGCCTTCGTCATGGCCGCCGTCCGCTCCCAGGTCCGGCACGGGGAACTCGACCCGCGCTCCGTGGACCCCTACGGCAGCCGTGCCGTCGCCGAACTCCTCGCCGACCGGGGGGTCTCCACGCGTGTCGTCACCTCGCTCGGCGCGGCGCGCGCCGCCGCCGGCCCGGACACCACACTCCTGGTCGCCGCCCCCGACCGCCTGACCCACCGGCAGCAGTCCCGTCTGCACGCGGCGACCGCGGCCTCCGGTGGGCGCACCGTGCTCGTCGCCGCCGGAAGCTGGTCCATCGAGCGACTCGCGCCCGGTGTCACCGCGGATCCCGCCACCAGCATCGGCTCGACCTTCGCCCCCGAGTGCACCTTGCCCGAAGCCCGGCGGGCCGGCAGCGCCGACACCGGCGGCATCCGCTACACCACCACCCACCTCGACGCGGACTCCTGCTACCCCAGCCAGCGCCTCGCCACCGTGCTCCGCGTCCCGGCCGCCTCCGGGGGCGGTGACACCGTCGTACTCGGCGCGCCCGCCATCCTCTACAACAAGCGTCTCGGCAGTCAGGGCAACGCCTCGCTCGCCCTTCAGCTCCTCGGCTCCCGCCCCCATCTGGTCTGGTACCTCCCCTCGCTCTCCGACGCCTCCGCCACCAAGGGCGACCGGGAGACCTTCGTCGACCTGCTCCCCTCGGGCTGGCTGTGGGGCACCCTGCAGTTGTTCGTCGCGGCGGCCCTCGCCGCCTTCTGGCGGGCACGCCGGTTCGGCGCCCTCGTGCCCGAGAAACTTCCCGTCGTGATCCGCGCCTCCGAGACCACCGAAGGCCGCGCCCGCCTCTACCGCAAGGCCAACGCACGCGACCGCGCGGCCACCGCTCTTCGCTCCACCACCCGCACGCGCCTCGCCCCCCTCGTCGGCGTCCCCGTCGCCCAGGCACACGCGCCCGAGGCCCTGCTCCCCGCTCTGTCCGCCCATCTCCACGGTGACGGACAGGACCTGCGTTCACTCCTGTTCGGGCCGCCCCCCGGCGACGACGCGGCCCTCATCGCCCTCACCGACCACCTCGACGCCCTCGAAAGAGAGGTACGCCGTTCATGATGGACCCGACCACTGACGACGCCGGGAACACCGGGGACGCGGGCACCGCCCGAGCCTCCCTGGAAGCCCTGCGCACCGAGATCGCCAAAGCCGTGGTCGGCCAGGACCCCGCCGTGACCGGCCTCGTCGTCGCCCTCCTCTGCCGCGGACACGTTCTCCTGGAAGGAGTCCCCGGGGTCGCCAAAACGTTGCTCGTCCGGGCACTCGCGTCCGCACTCGAACTCGACACCAAGCGCGTCCAGTTCACCCCCGACCTCATGCCGAGCGACGTCACCGGCTCTCTCGTCTACGACACCCGCACGGCCGAGTTCTCCTTCCAGCCGGGTCCGGTCTTCACCAACCTCCTCCTGGCGGACGAGATCAACCGGACCCCGCCCAAGACCCAGTCCTCGCTGCTGGAGGCCATGGAGGAGCGCCAGGTCACGGTCGACGGCACGCCCCGCCCGCTCCCCGACCCGTTCCTGGTCGCCGCGACGCAGAACCCGGTCGAGTACGAGGGCACCTACCCCCTCCCCGAAGCCCAACTGGACCGCTTCCTCCTCAAGCTGACCATCCCGCTGCCCTCCCGCCAGGACGAGATCGACGTCCTCACCCGCCACGCCTCCGGCTTCAACCCCCGCGACCTGCGCGCCGCCGGCGTGCGCCCCGTCGCCGGCCCGGCCGACCTCGAGGCGGCCCGGGCCGCGGTGGCGAAGACGACCGTCTCCCCCGAGATCACCGCCTATGTGGTGGACATCTGCCGCGCCACCCGCGAGTCGCCCTCCCTCACCCTCGGCGTCTCGCCGCGCGGCGCCACGGCCCTGCTCGCCACCTCGCGCGCCTGGGCCTGGCTGACCGGCCGCGACTACGTCCAGCCCGACGACGTGAAGGCACTCGCCCTGCCCACCCTGCGCCACCGGATCCAGCTGCGCCCCGAGGCCGAGATGGAGGGCGTGACCGCCGACTCGGTGATCAACGCGATCCTCGCCCACGTCCCGGTCCCCCGCTGATGGCTCTCACCGGACGCGCCGCCCTCCTCGCGGCACTCGGCTCCCTCCCCGTCGGCATCCTGGAACCCGGCTGGACCGGGCTCCTCGCGGTCAACGGCTCCCTGGCACTGGCCTGCGCCTGCGACTACGCACTCGCGGCCCCCGTACGACGGCTCGTCCTGTCCCGCTCCGGTGACACCTCCACCCGGCTCGGCGAGGCTGCCGGCGTCACGCTGACGATCACCAATCCGTCGCGCCGCCTCCTGCGGGCACGTCTGCGGGACGCGTGGCCGCCGAGCAGCTGGCAGCCCGGCACCGAGATCGAGGGCTCCCGGCACCGCGTCACCGTTCCGGCCGGCGAGCGCCGGCGCGTGACGACCCGGCTGCGTCCCACCCGCCGCGGCGACCGCCAGGCCGACCGCGTGACGATCCGCTCCTACGGCCCGCTCGGCCTCTTCTGCCGTCAGGGCGCCCACAAGGTGCCCTGGACGGTCCGGGTCCTGCCCCCGTTCACCAGCCGCAAGCACCTGCCGTCGAAACTCGCGCGACTGCGCGAACTGGACGGACGCACCAGCGTGCTGACCCGCGGTGAGGGCACCGAGTTCGACAGCCTGCGCGAGTACGTACCGGGCGACGACACCCGTTCCATCGACTGGCGCGCCACCGCCCGCCAGTCCACGGTGGCCGTCCGCACGTGGCGGCCGGAACGGGACCGCCACATCGTCCTCGTCCTGGACACGGGACGGACGTCGGCCGGTCGCGTCGGTGACGCTCCCCGTCTGGACGCCTCGCTGGACGCGGCCCTGCTCCTGGCGGCGCTGGCCTCCCGCGCCGGTGACCGTGTCGACCTGCTCGCCTACGACCGTCGTGTGCGCGCCCTCGTCCAGGGCCGCTCCGCCGGCGATCTCCTGCCGTCCCTCGTCAACGCGATGGCGACGCTCGAACCGGAGCTCGTCGAGACCGATGCCCGCGGTCTGACGGCGACGGCTCTGCGGACGGCTCCGCGTGGCTCCCTGATCGTGCTGCTCACGACGCTCGACGCGGCGCCGGTCGAGCAGGGGCTCCTGCCGGTGCTCCCGCAGCTCACCCAACGCCACACCATCCTCGTCGCCTCGGTCGCCGATCCCCGGATCGCCCGTATGGCGCAGGCGCGAGGGGATGCCGAGGCGGTGTACGAGGCCGCCGCGGCGGCTCAGGCGCAGAGCGAGCGTCAGCGTACGGCGGAGCAGCTCCGTCGTCATGGGGTGACGGTCGTGGACGCGACACCGGATGATTTCGCCCCGGCACTGGCGGATGCGTATCTGGCTCTGAAGGCGGCCGGCCGCCTGTGAGCGGCGGTTTTTTTCCTGGGAACGCAGAAAGGCCCACGCCATGCGGCGTGGGCCTTTCTCAATGATT
>NZ_KQ948876.1 GCF_001514215.1 Streptomyces bungoensis | reverse complement strand
CCGCCCGCCGGTGCGTCGTCCGGCTTCTCCTCCGGAGCTCCTCGCAGCAGCACCGTGAGGAGCCGTACCGCCCCCCTCTTGTGCAGCGGATCGTTGCCGTTGCCGCACTTGGGGGACTGGATGCAGGAAGGGCAGCCGGCGTCGCACTCGCAGGAGGCGATGGCCTCGCGGGTGGCGGCGAGCCAGGCCCGGGCGGTGTGGAAGGCACGCTCGGCGAACCCCGCCCCGCCGGGGTGCCCGTCGTAGACGAAGACCGTGGGCAGGAGCGTGTCCGGGTGCAGCGGGACCGACACGCCGCCGATGTCCCAGCGGTCGCAGGTCGCGAAGAGGGGCAGCATGCCGATCGACGCGTGCTCGGCGGCGTGCAGGGAGCCGCCGAGGATCTCCGGGGTGATCCGGGCCTCGTCCAGCTGGTCCTCGGTGACCGTCCACCACACCGCGCGCGTGCGCAGCGTACGAGGAGGGAGGTCGAGTTTCGTCTCGCCCAGCACTTCACCGGTGATCAGCCGTCTGCGCAGGAAGGAGACCACCTGGTTGGTGACCTCGACGGAGCCGAGGCAGAGGCGGCCGGAACCCCACGGGATCTCGGTGTCCGTCTCCAGGATCGCGATCGACGTGGTGTCACGCGCGACCGTCGAGTACGGCGGCTCGGCCTGCTCGACCAGGGCGACCGAGTCCTCCAGGTCGAGGGAGCGCACCAGGTAGGTGCGGCCCTGGTGCAGGTGCACCGCGCCCTCGTGGACGGTGGAGTGGGCCGCGCCCGCGTCGACCGTGCCGAGCAGGCGGCCGGTGCCGGTCTCCACGACCTGCACCGGGCGCCCGCCCGCGCCGCGGATGTCGGTCAGGTCGGCGGCCCGTTCCCGGCGCGTCCAGTGCCAGGCGGTGGCCCGCCGGCGCAGCAGCTTCGCGGCCTCCAGCTGCGGCAGCACGTCCGCGCAGGCGGGGCCGAAGAGGTCCAGGTCCTCCTCGGTCAGCGGTATCTCCGCCGCCGCGGCGCACAGGTGCGGGGCGAGGACGTAGGGGTTGTCGGGGTCGAGCACGGTGGATTCCACCGGACGGCCGAACAGGGCCTCGGGATGATGGACGAGGAAGGTGTCCAGCGGGTCGTCGCGCGCCACGAGGACCGCCAGGGCGCCCTGGCCGGAACGGCCCGCGCGGCCGGCCTGCTGCCACAGGGAGGCGCGCGTGCCCGGGTACCCGGCGATCACCACGGCGTCCAGGCCGGAGACGTCCACGCCGAGCTCCAGGGCCGTCGTCGCGGCCAGGCCCAGGAGTTCCCCGGAGTGCAGGGCGCGTTCCAGGGCCCGGCGCTCCTCGGGGAGGTAACCGCCCCGGTAGGCCGCGACACGCCGGGCCAGAGAACGATCGACCTCGGCGAGCCGCTCCTGGGTGATCACCGAGATCAGCTCGGCGCCGCGCCGGGAGCGGACGAAGGCGACCGAGCGCACGCCCTGCACGGTGAGGTCGGTCAGCAGGTCGGCGGTCTCGGCGGTCGCGGTACGCCGAACGGGTGCACCCCGTTCTCCGTGCAGTTCGGTGAGCGGGGGCTCCCACAGGGCGAAGACGAGCTCCCCGCGCGGCGAGGCGTCGTCGGCGACCTCGACCACCGGCACACCGGTCAGCCGGCGGGCGGCGACGGCCGGCTCGGCGGCGGTCGCCGAGGCCAGCAGGAAGACGGGAGAGGCGCCGTAGCGGGCGCGCAGGCGGCGCAGGCGGCGCAGCACCTGGGCGACGTGCGAGCCGAAGACGCCCCGGTAGGTGTGGCACTCGTCGATGACGACGTACTTCAGGGCCTTCAGGAAGGAGGACCAGCGCGGGTGGGAGGGCAGTATCCCGCGGTGCAGCATGTCGGGGTTGGTGAGGACGTAGTTGGCGTACTGGCGGATCCACTCCCGTTCCTCGAACGGGGTGTCACCGTCGTACACGGCCGGGCGTACGGCGGTGCCCAGGGGTTGTGCCAGTTCCTTCACCGAGCGGCACTGGTCGGCCGCCAGCGCCTTCGTGGGCGCCAGGTAGAGGGCGGTGGCTCCGCGGCCGTTGGGGGCCTCGGAGCCGTCCAGGAGGGTGGACAGGACCGGTACGAGGTAGGCGAGGGACTTGCCCGAGGCGGTGCCGGTGGCCACCACCACGGAGTCGCCGTCCAGGGCGTGCTCGGCGGCCAGCGCCTGGTGCGCCCACGGGTGCTCGATGCCGCACGCCTGGACGGCCGCGATCACCTCCGGCCGAATCCGGTCGGGCCAGAGGGCATGGCGACCCGCCCGCGGGGGCAAGTGCTCCGTATGAGTGATGCGCGCAGCCCGGCTCGGCCCCGAGGCCAGCCGGTGCAGGACCGTGCCCGGAGACGGGCGGGACGCCGGGTCGGCCGGGGGTCGATCGGATCGGTGATTCTTGGCCATCGGGACCGAGTGTGTCACTGGCGTGACGGACAATGGAGCCAAGGCGTCGTGCACGCCTGCCGGTAAGTGATTGAATGCCATCGCGGCTGGCGATGCGTCCCGGGGGCCTTAAGCCGAGGTGTTCCGAGGGGCGACCGCTCGATAGCAAGGTGCTGGAGGATCCGTGGACCTGTCCCTGTCGACCCGTACCGTCGGCGATCGTACGGTCGTCGAGGTCGGTGGCGAAATCGATGTATACACCGCGCCCAAGCTGCGCGAGCAGCTGGTCGAGCTGGTGAACGACGGGAATTTCCACCTCGTCGTCGACATGGAGGGCGTGGACTTCCTCGACTCCACCGGGCTCGGCGTGCTCGTGGGCGGCCTGAAGCGGGTGCGTGCCCATGAGGGCTCGCTGCGCCTGGTCTGCAACCAGGAGCGCATTCTGAAGATCTTCCGTATCACCGGCCTCACCAAGGTGTTCCCGATTCACACCTCGGTCGAGGAAGCGGTGGCGGCCACCGACTGACCGAGGGTCGTGCGCCGCGTCCGGGCCGTGGGCCCGGACGCTGCCCGGCCCCGTCCCGGGCCGGTGTGCCCGGGGCCCAGAAGTTCATCAGGGGGTGCGGGCCCATGCGTGGCCCCGCTCCCCGAAGCGCACGCCCGTAGCGAGGGGGATGCATGGCCACCGTCGAACTCCGCTTCAGCGCGCTGCCCGAGCACGTCCGCACCGCCCGGCTGGTGGCGGCGGCGGTGGCGCGCAGGGCCGGAGTGGACGAGGCCGTCCTGGACGAGGTCCGGCTCGCCGTGGGCGAGGCCTGCTCCCGCGCCGTCGGCCTGCACCGGAGCCATGAGATCACCGCGCCGGTGAAGGTGGCGCTGATCGAGGAGGAGAAGCAGTTCTCCATCGAGGTCGGCGACGAGGTCCCGCACGCCCCCCACACCCCGGGCGAGTCCGGGGCCGCCGAGGACGGTGACGGTGACGTCGAGGAGGACGAGATGGGCCTCGCGGTCATCAGCGGCCTCGTGGACGACGTGGAGGTCACCTCCGGGCGGGACGGCGGCCTGATCCGGATGACATGGCCGACCGCGCCGCCGGCCGTCGCACTCGCCTGACCCCCGCGCACAGCGCATCGAAGGGCCCTGCTGAGCAGGGCCCTTCCTGCTGTTTCCGGCGACACGCCGAATTCGTGAAGCTATTCACGATCAATAGCCTGATAATTTGATCAAGCATCAATCCGGCCGTCAATGCCTTTGAGGCATTACCTCTTTCGGGTCCATGGCGGGACCTCGATCATTTGCTGATGAGGGACAGGAAGACCAATTCCGTTTGCCGTACTCTGTTTAGATCACCCACAGGTACCTAGAATCCGTCCACATCTTGAGCTCAGCCCAAGCGTCAAGGAGGACGAATGGCGGGGCTTTCTACCCCTCATCAGTTGGGCCACCCCACAACCCTCGCGGCAGCGGTCCTGACGGACGACAACCGGATCATCGTGGCGGTGATCGCGGCCGTCGCTCTGGCCGCGCTCGTGGTCGCGGGCGTCCTGGTACGCCAGGTGCTGGCAGCGGGCGAGGGCACCGACAGCATGAAGCAGATCGCCGAGGCGGTCCAGGAAGGTGCCAAGGCGTATCTCGCCCGGCAGCTGCGCACGCTCGGCGTATTCGCCGTCGTCGTCTTCTTCCTGCTCATGCTGCTGCCCGCGGACGGCTGGAATCAGCGTGCCGGACGATCGGCGTTCTTCCTGATCGGCGCGGGGTTCTCGGCGGCCACCGGTTATATCGGCATGTGGCTCGCCGTACGCAGCAATGTGCGCGTCGCCGCGGCGGCCCGTGAGGCCACCCCGGCCGAAGGTGAACCGGAAAAGGATCTCACCACCGTCTCGCACACCGCTATGAAGATCGCATTTCGCACGGGCGGCGTCGTCGGCATGTTCACGGTGGGGCTCGGCCTGCTGGGCGCCTCCTGCGTGGTGCTGGTGTACGCGGCCGACGCGCCGAAGGTGCTCGAGGGCTTCGGCCTCGGCGCCGCCCTGATCGCCATGTTCATGCGTGTGGGCGGCGGCATCTTCACCAAGGCCGCCGACGTCGGCGCCGACCTGGTCGGCAAGGTCGAGCAGGGCATTCCGGAGGACGACCCGCGCAATGCCGCGACCATCGCCGACAACGTGGGCGACAACGTCGGCGACTGCGCGGGCATGGCGGCCGACCTGTTCGAGTCGTACGCCGTCACCCTGGTGGCGGCACTCATCCTCGGCAAGGCCGCCTTCGGCGACTCCGGACTCGCCTTCCCGCTGATCGTGCCCGCCATCGGCGTGCTCACCGCGATGATCGGCATCTTCGCGGTCGCCCCACGGCGCGCCGACCGCAGCGGCATGACGGCGATCAACCGCGGCTTCTTCATCTCCGCGCTGATCTCCCTCGCCCTGGTGGCGACTGCGGTGTTCGTCTACCTGCCCGCGAAGTACTCCGACCTCGCGGGTGTCACCGACGCGGCGATCAAGGGCAAGGACGGCGACCCGCGGATCCTCGCGCTGGTCGCGGTGGCCATCGGCATCCTGCTCGCCGCCGTCATCCAGCAGCTGACCGGCTACTTCACCGAGACCACCCGGCGCCCGGTCCGGGACATCGGCAAGACGTCCCTCACCGGTCCGGCCACCGTCATCCTGGCCGGCATCTCGGTGGGCCTGGAGTCGGCCGTGTACACCGCCCTGCTCATCGGGCTCGGCGTGTACGGGGCGTTCCTGCTCGGCGGCACGTCGATCATGCTGGCGCTGTTCGCGGTCGCCCTGGCCGGCACCGGCCTGCTCACCACGGTCGGTGTGATCGTCGCCATGGACACCTTCGGGCCGGTCTCCGACAACGCCCAGGGCATCGCCGAGATGTCCGGTGACGTCCAGGGCGCCGGGGCGCAGGTGCTCACCAACCTGGACGCGGTCGGCAACACGACCAAGGCCATCACCAAGGGCATCGCCATCGCCACCGCCGTCCTCGCGGCGTCGGCGCTGTTCGGGTCGTACCGCGACGCGATCACCACCAACGTGCAGGACGTCGGGGCGAAGCTGACCGGTCCGGGCTCCCCGCTGAGCCTGTCGCTGGACATCTCGCAGCCCAACAACCTCGTCGGCCTCATCGCGGGCGCCGCGGTCGTCTTCCTCTTCTCCGGACTCGCCATCAACGCCGTGTCCCGGTCCGCCGGTTCGGTGGTCTTCGAGGTGCGGCGGCAGTTCCGCGAGAAGCCCGGGATCATGACCTTCACCGAGAAACCCGAGTACGGCAAGGTCGTCGACATCTGCACCAAGGACGCCCTGCGGGAGCTGGCCACCCCCGGCCTGCTCGCCGTCATGGCGCCGATCTTCATCGGGTTCACGCTCGGCGTCGGCGCGCTCGGCTCGTATCTGGCCGGCGCGATCGGCGCGGGCACGCTGATGGCGGTGTTCCTGGCCAACTCCGGTGGCGCCTGGGACAACGCCAAGAAACTGGTGGAGGACGGGCATTACGGCGGCAAGGGCAGCGAGGCCCACGCGGCCACGGTGATCGGCGACACGGTCGGCGACCCCTTCAAGGACACCGCCGGCCCGGCGATCAACCCGCTGCTGAAGGTCATGAACCTGGTCTCGCTGCTCATCGCGCCCGCGGTGATCAAGTTCTCCTACGGCAGCGACAAGAACCTCGGCGTACGGATCGGTGTCGCGGTCTTCGCGCTGCTGGTGATCATCATCGCGGTGTACGTCTCCAAGCGGCGCGGCATCGCCGTCGGGGACGACGAGGAGAGCGCCGAGGGGGTCTCCAACTCGGCCGACCACGCGGTGGTTTCGTAGACCTTCTCCGGAAGGCCTGGTCAACGGGCGGACGGGCGGTGCGTTCTGACGCGCCGCCCGTCCGCGTGCAGGGGGCGTGCGGTGTCTTCGTGAGCCTTCTCTCCCATGGTGCGAAGAGTCACAAAAGCTGACTTTCCCGGTCTTCGGCATGGGGGAGGCGTCGGTACCCCGTGTAGATTCCGGGGGCCGAGAGCCATGGAAGGGACCGATCCGGTGAACAAGAAGCTCGCGGCCGCACTGTCCGGCGGTGCGGTACTGGTAGTGGCGCTGTCGGGATGCAGCAGCAGCAGTAAGGACAGCGGCCCCGACCCCAAGCTGGTCGCCTGGGCCAAGACGGTGTGCGAGGCGGTGCCCGCGCAGGACGCGAAGATCAGGTCGGCGAACGCGTCCATAGCGGCGATCGCCACCGACAGCAACCTCCCGCCCAAGGACGCCCAGAAGACGTACGCGCAGGCCTTCCAGGACATGGCCGACGGCTACAAGGCGCTCGCCGACGCCATCAGCCACGCCGGGGCGCCCCCCGGGGTCAAGGGCGGGGCCCAGCGTCAGCAGGACGCCGCCAAGAACCTGGCCGGCCTCTCCACGGCGTACGTCGACCTGAAGAAGAAGGTCGACGGACTCGACACCAAGGACCAGGGCAAGTTCGCCCAGGGCCTGCACGACGTCGCCGACCAGACGAAGGAGATCGGCAAGCAGAACAACAGCGGCACCGAGGCGCTGAAGAGGCTGGAACAGGGCGACGTCCAGGAGGCCATCGCCAAGCAGCCCAGCTGCAAGGTCAAGGCGTCGTCGTCGGCGCCCGCCACGAGCGGCTGACGACGGGCGGCTGACAGGGGCGGGGCCGTCCGCGGGCCGGTGGAGCCGCGCGGAGGAGCCGCGCGGGGACCCTTCGACGGGCCGTGCCGGGGCCGCCGCGCGGGCCGCCGCGGGACACAATGGACGACGTGACTGACTCCGGCTCCGCCCCCCTGCCCGCCTCCGACCGGCCCGACGTCGCCGCACGGCTGCGAGACGCCCTGCTGGCCGCCTCCTTCACCGCCGACGGGCTGCTCGACCTGCTCGGCGCGCCCGCCTACGCCGCGCTGGCCCGCAGCGAGACCGTGCCCGCGCTCCGGGCGACCCGCGGCGACACGCCGCTGGAGACGCTCGTACGGCTCCTCCTGCTCCAGCAACCGGTGCCCCATGCGCGCGTGGCGGACGTTCTGCCGGTCGAGGAGGCCCTGGAGGCCGGGTGGCTCGCGCGCGTGGGCGGCGACGAGGTCGCCGCGACCGTGGACGTGCGGCCCTACGGCGGTCCCGAGGGCGAGGACTGGTTCATCGTGTCCGACCTGGGCTGCGCGGTCGGCGGCGCCGGCGGCATCGGCCGGCGGAACGAGGAAGTGGTCCTGGGCGTCGGCGGCGCCTCCACCACGCTCGCCGGCATCACCGTCCGCACGCCCGTCGCCTCCGCGCTCGACCTCGGCACCGGCTCCGGCATCCAGGCGCTGCACGCCTCCCGGCACGCCACGCGGGTGACGGCGACCGACGTCAACCCGCGCGCGCTGCACATCACGGCACTCACCCTCGCGCTCTCCGGCGCGCCCGCCGCCGACCTGCGCGAGGGCTCGCTGTTCGATCCGGTCCGCGACGACGAGACGTTCGACCTCATCGTGTCCAACCCGCCCTTCGTGATCTCGCCGGGCGCCCGGCTGACGTACCGCGACGGCGGCATGGGCGGGGACGATCTGTGCCGCTCGCTCGTTCAGCAGGCGGGGGAGCGGCTGCGCGAGGGCGGGTTCGCGCAGTTCCTCGCCAACTGGCAGCACGTGGCAGGGGAGGACTGGCAGGACAGACTCAGGTCATGGGTGCCGCGCGGGTGCGACGCCTGGATCGTGCAGCGCGAGGTGCAGGACGTCACGCAGTACGCCGAGCTGTGGCTCCGGGACGCCGGTGACCACCGCGGCGACCCGGCGGAGTACCAGGCGCGCTACGACGCCTGGCTCGACGAGTTCGAGGCGCGCAAGGTCAGGGCGGTCGGCTTCGGCTGGATCACCCTGCGCAGGACGGGGGCGCAGGAGCCGTCGGTCACCGTGGAGGAGTGGCCGCACCCGGTCGAACAGCCGCTCGGGGAGACGATCCGGGCGCACTTCGACCGTCTCGACTACCTCCGGGAGCACGACGACGCGGCCCTGCTCGAAGGCCGCTTCCGGCTGACCGCCGAGGTGGTCCAGGAACAGGTCGGACTGCCCGGCGCCGAGGACCCGGAGCACGTCGTGCTGCGCCAGCACCGCGGGATGCGGCGCGCCACGAAGGTGGACACGGTCGGCGCGGGCTTCGCCGGCGTGTGCGACGGCACGCTGAGCGCGGGCCGCATCCTGGACGCCATCGCCCAGCTCGTCGGCGAGGACCCGGTGCGGCTGCGCGACCGCACGCCCGCGCAGATCCGTCTGCTGGTCGAGCAGGGCTTCCTGGAGCCCGCGGGCTGAGCCGCCGGGCCCGGAGACCGGCGAGCGCGCCTCGGCCTCGGCGTATCCGACCGGCGTCGCGGACGCACCCGGAATCGCGCGGCGACGGTGCCGGAGCGCGTGGCGACCGGGCCGGAGTGCGTGGCGACCGGCCGGAACGAGCGGTGACCGGGCCGGAGTGCGTGGCGACCGGCGGGAACGAGCGGTGACCGGGCCGGAGTGCGTGGCGACCGGCCGGAACGAGCGGTGACCGGGCCGGAGTGTGTGGCGACCGGCCGGAACGAGCGGTGACCGGGCCGGAGCCGTGGCGACCCGGCCGACGCGTGGCGACCCGCCGGAACGCGCGGCGCCCCGGCCGACGCGTGGCGACCCGCCGGAACGCGCGGCGCCCCGGCCGGAACGAGCCCACGGGCCCCGGCGCCGTGTCCGGGCCGCCCGGGCCCCCGGGCCTCGCGCCCGCCGTGTCCGTAGCCGGGCTCCGCGAGCCGCCGTACCCGCGTCCGGAACGCCGTCGTATGCCGGTGGCACGGGCCCGGGCGCGCCGGTTCCGGTAAAACGGCCGGAAAAATACGGCCGGGGGTGAGGAGGCCGTGTCCGATCACACGTCCGGAGTCGTGCCGGTCTCCCGTTCACCCCGATGTCGCCCGCCCGTCTCCCCCGCGTGCCATCCTCCCCGCGCTGGGTACGGGTGGCGGCACGGAAGGGGCGGGCGGGGCCATGGAGAGTGGGCCGGCGATCTTCGCAGGGGTGGTGTTCGCCCTGTTCGGAGCCGCTCTGCTGCTCTGGACCGGCACCCGCGTGCACCGGCGTCTGCCGGTCGCCCACGATGTGAGCCGGGTCGCATCGGCGACCCTCGCCGGCGGTGCCGGAACCCTGGCGCTGGCCCTCGGCGTGTACTGCCTGACCCGCCTCTGACCGCGGGGGCCGTACGGTCGAACGAGTAAGGGGAGCGTCACGCTCCGGACAGGGGCGGGGGGACTGGCGCGGACTCCGGGCGGCAGGAATACCGGTAGTCGGGTTACCGTTCGAGTGGCCGTTGTGGGCTTTTCCCGTTTGACACGGGGGCGGGATGTACCGTCACACTCCGCAGCGTCACACGAGCCAGAAGCACGCCGCGACCCCGGGACGAAGACCCTGGGGAGGCCCCAGCGTCGACCGGAGAGAAGAGCCAAGTTGTCCCCGACCAGCGAGACCGCACAGGGCGGCCGCCGACTCGTCATCGTCGAGTCGCCTGCCAAGGCGAAGACGATCAAGGGCTACCTCGGCCCCGGCTACGTAGTCGAAGCGAGCGTCGGGCACATCCGCGACCTTCCCAACGGCGCCGCCGAGGTGCCCGAGAAGTACACCGGCGAGGTCCGCCGCCTCGGGGTGGACGTCGAGCACGACTTCCAGCCCATCTACGTCGTCAACGCGGACAAGAAGGCGCAGGTCAAGAAGCTCAAGGACCTGCTGAAGGACTCCGACGAGCTGTTCCTCGCAACGGACGAGGACCGGGAGGGCGAGGCCATCGCCTGGCACCTCCAGGAAGTCCTCAAGCCGAAGATCCCAGTCAAGCGCATGGTGTTCCACGAGATCACCAAGGACGCGATCCGGGAGGCCGTGGCCAACCCGCGCCAGCTCAACCAGCTGCTGGTCGACGCCCAGGAGACCCGCCGCATCCTCGACCGCCTCTACGGCTACGAGGTCTCGCCGGTCCTGTGGAAGAAGGTCATGCCGCGCCTGTCGGCCGGCCGCGTGCAGTCCGTCGCGACCCGGCTCGTCGTGGAGCGGGAACGCGAGCGCATCGCTTTTCGTTCCGCCGAGTACTGGGACCTGACGGGCACGTTCGCGACCGGCCGCGCGGGGGACCCGTCGGACCCGTCGTCGCTGGTCGCCCGTCTGCAGACCGTCGACGGCAGGCGGGTCGCGCAGGGCCGCGACTTCGACTCCCTGGGACAGCTCAAGGGCGCGAACACCCTCCACCTCGACGAGGCGACCGCCCGCGGCCTCGCCGCCGCTCTGGAGAACACCCGCTTCTCGGTGCGCTCCGTCGAGTCCAAGCCCTACCGCCGCTCGCCGTACGCACCGTTCCGTACGACGACGCTGCAGCAGGAGGCCAGCCGCAAGCTGGGCTTCGGCGCGAAGGCGACCATGCAGGTCGCGCAGAAGCTGTACGAGAACGGCTACATCACGTACATGCGTACGGACTCCACGACGCTGAGCGACACCGCCATCACGGCGGCCCGCGCCCAGGTCACGCAGCTGTACGGCGCCGACTACCTGCCGCCGCAGCCGCGCACGTACGCCGCGAAGGTCAAGAACGCGCAGGAGGCCCACGAGGCGATCCGCCCCTCGGGTGATCGTTTCCGCACCCCGGCGGAGACCGGCCTGACCGGTGACCAGTTCAAGCTCTACGAGCTGATCTGGAAGCGGACCGTCGCCTCCCAGATGAAGGACGCGACCGGGAACAGCGTGACCGTGAAGATCGGCGGCACCGCCGCCGACGGCCGCGACGTCGAGTTCAGCGCCTCCGGCAAGACGATCACCTTCCACGGCTTCCTGAAGGCCTATGTCGAGGGTGCCGACGACCCGAACGCCGAGCTGGACGACCGCGAGCGCCGGCTGCCGCAGGTCGCCGAGGGCGACGCGCTGTCCGCCGAGGAGATCACGGTCGACGGCCACGCCACCAAGCCCCCGGCCCGCTACACCGAGGCATCCCTGGTCAAGGAGCTGGAGGAGCGCGAGATCGGCCGCCCGTCGACGTACGCGTCGATCATCGGCACGATCCTCGACCGCGGCTACGTCTTCAAGAAGGGCACGGCGCTCGTCCCGTCCTTCCTGTCCTTCGCCGTGGTCAACCTCCTGGAGAAGCACTTCGGGCGGCTCGTCGACTACGACTTCACCGCCAAGATGGAGGACGACCTCGACCGCATCGCGCGCGGCGAGGCCCAGGCCGTGCCGTGGCTCAAGCGCTTCTACTTCGGCGAGGGACTGGGCGGCGTCGGCAGCGCGGCCGAGGCCGGCAACGGCGACGGGGACCACCTCGGCGGCCTCAAGGAGCTGGTGACCGACCTGGGCGCGATCGACGCGCGCGAGGTGTCGTCCTTCCCGGTGGGCAACGACATCGTGCTCCGCGTCGGCCGCTACGGCCCCTACATCGAGCGCGGCGAGAAGGACAGCGAGCAGCACCAGCGCGCGGACATCCCGGACGACCTGGCGCCCGACGAACTGTCCGTCGAGCTGGCCGAGGAGCTGCTGGCCAAGCCGAGCGGCGACTTCGAGCTGGGCACCGACCCGGAGACCGGCCACCAGATCGTCGCCAAGGACGGCCGTTACGGCCCGTACGTCACGGAGATCCTCCCCGAGGGCACCCCGAAGACCGGCAAGAACGCGGTCAAGCCGCGCACCGCCTCGCTCTTCAAGTCGATGTCCCTCGACACGGTGACGCTCCAGGACGCGCTGAAGCTGATGTCGCTGCCGCGTGTCGTCGGCACCGACGCCGACGGTGTGGAGATCACCGCGCAGAACGGCCGCTACGGCCCGTACCTGAAGAAGGGCACGGATTCGCGCTCGCTGCAGTCCGAGGACCAGCTCTTCACGATCACGCTGGAGGAGGCGCAGGCGATCTACGCCCAGCCGAAGCAGCGTGGCCGGGCCGCCGCCAAGCCGCCGCTGAAGGAGCTGGGCGAGGACCCGGTCTCCGGCAAGCCGGTCGTGGTCAAGGACGGCCGCTTCGGCCCGTACGTCACCGACGGCGAGACCAACGCGACCCTGCGCTCCGGCGACAGCGTCGAGGCGATCACTCCCGAGCGCGGTTACGAGCTGCTCGCCGAGAAGCGGGCGAAGGCGCCCGCCAAGAAGACCGCGAAGAAGGCGACCGCCAAGAAGACCACGGCCAAGAAGGCCGCGCCGGCGAAGAAGACCGCCGCCAAGAAGACGGCGGCGACGAAGACGACGGCTGCCGCGAAGAAGACCACGGCGAAGAAGACGGCCGCCAAGAAGGCGACGGCTTCCGGCACGGGCGACTGACGGCGCAAGACCGGCGACGGAGGACCGAGCGAGCGGATGAGCGTGCGTGGCCGCTGGGCGACGCGCGCTCATCAGCCGTATCCGCACGGCGAGTTCACACCTCCACCCGGCGCCCGATGTGCGAATCGAACGCCCCGGCATCGCTTTGGTGTCGGGGCGATCGCTTGTGCGGCACGGACCAGGTGTGGGGTCAGCGGCTGCGGATAGTCTGAACGCATGACGCGAGCCGAGCAGCCTACGGCGGCCCACACCCCCGAAACGCCACCCGCCGCAGAACCGGACGACGCCCTGATCGCGGACTCCCGCGAGCGCGCCGTCCGCTCACTGCTGCAACGACCGCAGCTGCGGCGCCTGTGGAGCGCGCAGCTCGTCAGCGGTGTCGGTGACACCCTGGCGCTGCTGGTGCTGGTCCTCCTGGTCCTGCAGACGTCCATCGCCGAAGGCTCCTTCGGCGGTGGGTACCGGGGAGTGGCCTTCGCGGTGGCGACCGTCTTCGCCGCCCGCATCCTGGCCACGCTGCTCTTCGGCGCCGTCCTCCTCGGCCCGCTGACCGCGCTCACGGCGCACGGCGGCCCGCTCGACCGCCGCTGGACCATGGTCGGCGCAGACGGCGTGCGGGCCGCGCTGCTGATCGTCGCGCCGCTGTGGATCGACTGGACCCCGGACGACGCGCTCGCGCTGCTGCTCGTCACGACCTTCCTCACCGGCGTCGCCGAGCGGCTGTGGACGGTGTGCCGGGAGAGCGCCGCCCCCGCCCTGCTGCCCGCCCCGCCGCCTGAGGGCGCGACGGTACGGCCGCTGCCGGACCACATCGACGCCCTGCGCCGGCTCGCGCTGCGCACGAGCTTCCTGGCCATCCCGCTCGCGGCCGCCGCCCTGGTCGTGGCCGCCCTGCTGAACAACCTGCTCGGCACCGGCGTGGCCTGGTTCGACCAGCACAAGGCGGCCCTCGCCGCGTACGTGGCGGCAGGGCTGTTCGCCGCGTCCCTGTCGGTGCTGGTCTACCTGGAGCTGCCCGGCACGCCCACCCCGCGCGCGCGGTCGCCGCTGGAGGGCCTGCGCCGCCCGCGCACCGGCGCCGGCGTCGACAAGGGCCGCACCGGCGCGATCCCGCTGCTCGTCCCGGCCTGCGCCGCCGTGGCCGGGGCCATCTCCACCGCGGTCGCGGTGTGCGTGCTGCACGCCAAGGACCTGGGCGGCGGCCCGGTCCTCTACGGCCTGCTCGTGCTGGGCCTGACCGGTGGTGTCGCCGTCGGCATCCGTACGGCGCACTCGGTGCTGCCCTCGCTCTCGCGCCGCAGGCTCCTCGCGCTGGCGATCGCCTTCACCGGCATCGCCCTGCTGGCCGCCGGGCTCGTCCCGGACGTCACCACCGTGCTGCTGCTCGTCACCCTGGCGGGAGTGTCCGCGGGTGTCGCCGCCAACACCGGGCACGCCCTGCTCGACCAGGAGACCGAGGAGTACCGCAGGGCCCGCACCACCGAGCACCTGCACGCGGTCGTCCGGGTCTTCATAGCGCTCGGTGCCCTGATCGCCCCCCTGGTCGCGGCCCTGATCGGCCCGCACCGGCTGGAGAACGGCCGGTTCGTCTTCGCGCACGGGGGCGCCGCCTTCACGCTGATGCTGGTCGGGGCGCTGCTGCTGCCGGTGGCCGCCCTGGTCCTCGCCAAGGTCGACGACCGCTCCGGAGTCCCGCTCCGCCAGGACCTCAAGGACGCGCTGCTCGGCGGCGACGACCCGGCCACCGCCCCGGCGGCGAACGGTTTCTTCATCGCCCTGGAGGGCGGCGACGGCGCCGGCAAGTCCACCCAGGCCGAGGCCCTCGCGGAGTGGATCCGCGCCAAGGGCCACGAGGTCGTCCTCACCCGCGAGCCGGGGGCCACCCCCGTGGGCAAGCGGCTGCGCTCGATCCTGCTGGACGTGTCCTCGGCGGGCCTGTCCCACCGCGCGGAGGCGCTGCTGTACGCCGCCGACCGCGCCGAGCACGTCGACACCGTCGTACGGCCCGCCCTGGAGCGCGGCGCGGTCGTCATCTCGGACCGCTACATCGACTCCTCGGTGGCCTACCAGGGCGCCGGGCGGGACCTGTCCCCGACCGAGGTCGCCCGCATCAACCGCTGGGCGACCCACGGGCTCGTCCCGCACCTCACCGTCCTGCTGGACGTCTCCCCGGAGACCGCCCGCGAGCGGTTCACCGAGGCCCCCGACCGGCTGGAGTCGGAGCCGGCCGAGTTCCACGCGCGCGTGCGGGCCGGTTTCCTCACCCTCGCCGCCTCCGACCCCGGCCGCTACCTGGTCGTGGACGCCGGGCAGGAGCCCGAGGCCGTCACCACCGTGATCCGGCACCGGCTCGACACCGTGCTGCCGCTGTCCGAGGCCGAGGTCAAGGCCCAGGAGGAGGCGCGGAAGAAGGCCGAGGAGGAGGCCCGCCGCAAGGCCGAGGAGGAGGCCGCCCGCAAGGTCGAGGAGGAGCGACTGGAGCGCGAGCGCCAGGAGCAGCTCGCCCGCCTGCGCGCCGAGGAGGAGGAGCGCAAGCGGCGCGAGCTGGAGGAGGCCCAGCGCCGCGAGGCCGAGCGGCAGGCGGAGGAGGCCCGGCAGCGGGCCGCGGAAGCCGCCCGGCGCGCCGAGGAGGAGCGGCAGCGGCTGATCGCCGAGGAGAAGGCCCGCGCCGAGGAGGAGGCCCGCCGCAAGGCCGAGGAGGAGCGGCGCCGCAGGCAGGCCGAGGAGGAGGCCCGGCTGCGTGCCGACGAGGAGGCCCGGCAGGCCAGGCTCCGCGCCGAGGAGGAGGCCCGCCGCCTGGAGGCGCAGCGCAAGGCCGAGGAGGCCCTGCTGCGCGCCGAGGAGGCCCGCCGCCAGGCGGCCGAGGCCGCCGCGGCGGCGGATGCGGCCGCTCTCCGGCCCAGCGCACCGCGGCCGGCGGTGCCGGGCGGGACGCCGGAGCAGACCGGGGCGGGAGCCGGGACGAAGGCCGTCCCGCCGGGCGCCGACGAGACGGTCCCCACCCCCGTGGTGTCTCCGGACGCGGAGGAGACGGCGGTGCTGCGGGGGGTGCGCGAGAAGCTGGCCGGTGACAAGCGGAAGGCCCGGAGCGTCCCCGACAACGAGGTGACTGCCGAGCTGCCGCAGCCGCCGGTGCCTTCGGGCGCGGCGGACGAGACGGCCGTGCTGCCGCCGGTGCCTTCGGGCCCGGCCGACGAGACGGCCGTGCTGCCGCCGGTGACTCCTGGTGCCGCCGATGAGACCGCCGTGCTGCCGCCCGTACGCGGGGCCTCCGCGGCGGACCGCGTGCCGGCCGGGTTCTTCCGGGACGAGCGGCCGGCCCAGGACCCCGACGGCGAGGACCGCACCCGCGAGATGCCGCAGCTCGACGCCGACGGCACGCCGCGTCGCCGTCCGCGTCCCGACTGGGCCGAGGAGACCCCGCTGGACGACCTGCCGACGCTGGCGGACGAGCTGCTGGGGTCGCACGACGAGGGGCAGTACGGCGAGCCCGGCGAGGACCAGGGCCGCCGGGGCCGGGGCCGCGGCCGCCGCGGCTGACCGGGCAAGCACGTCGGCGCCCGCCGGAGGACTGCGTCCCTCCGGCGGGCGCCGCGCCGTTCCCGCTCCGTCCCGGGCCCCGGTTGTCAGTCCCCACCCGCACAATGGATCCCGGAACGCGCAGTGTGACGGAAGGGCGGCGTGACCCGTGACCGTGTGGGACGACCTCGTCGGGCAGGAGAAGGTGAGCGCGGTGCTCGACGCCGCCGCGCGGGACGCCGACGCCCTCGTCACGGCTGCCGCGACGGACCAGCCGCTGCCCGAGGCGTCGAAGATGACGCACGCCTGGCTGTTCACGGGCCCGCCCGGAGCGGGCCGGAACCAGGCGGCGCGGGCCTTCGCCGCCGCCCTGCAGTGCGTGAGCCCCGACCGCGCCCTCGGCGGAGCCCCCGGCTGCGGATTCTGCGACGGCTGCCACACCGCCCTGCTCGGCACCCACGCGGACGTCAGCACGGTCGCCGCCGTCGGCGCCGAGATCCTGGTGAGGGACATGCGGGACACGGTCCGCAAGTCGTTCACCGCCCCGGCCAACGGCCGCTGGCAGATCATCCTGGTCGAGGACGCCGAGCGGCTGAACGAGAAGTCGGCCAACGCCGTCCTCAAGGCCGTCGAGGAACCCGCCCCGCGCACGGTCTGGCTGCTGTGCGCGCCCTCGATCGAGGACGTCCTGCCGACGATCCGCTCCCGCTGCCGCCACCTGAACCTGCGCACCCCCGGCGTCGACGCCGTCGCCGACATGCTGGTGCGCCGCGACGGCATCGAGCCCGAGGTGGCCGCGGCCGCCGCCCGGGCCACTCAGGGCCACGTCGACCGGGCCCGCCGCCTGGCCACCGACCCGGCGGCCCGGGAACGGCGTACCGCCGTGCTCAGGCTGCCGCTCCGCCTGGACGAGGTGGGCGCCTGCCTCAAGGCGGCCCAGGAACTGGTCGACGCGGCCGCAGAGGACGCCAAGCAGCTCGCCGAGGAGACGGACGGCAAGGAGACGGAGGAGATGAAGGCGGCGCTGGGCGCGGCCCAGGGCGGCCGGCTGCCACGCGGTACGGCGGGCGTGATGAAGGACCTGGAGGACATGCAGAAGCGCCGCAGAACCCGCACGCAGCGCGACAGCCTCGACGTGGCGCTGAGCGACCTGACGGGTTTCTACCGCGATGTCCTCGCCCTCCAGCTCGGCTCCAGGATCGCCCTCGCCAACGGGGACGCCGAGGACGCCCTGGACCGGCTGGCCCGCTCCAGCAGCCCCGAGTCCACGCTGCGCCGCATCGAGGCGATCGCGGCCTGCCGCGAGGCCCTGGACCGGAACGTGGCCCCGCTGCTGGCGGTGGAGGCGATGACGATGGCACTGCGGGCGGGGTGAGCCGGGCGTACGGTGGTTGACGCGCGGCGTCCCTCGTACGAGGGTCCCCCGTACGAGCAGACCGCCCGTACGCACCGCACCCGCGCCGTCGCTCACCGTTACGCTCGCCTGATGGACACCTGGCCTTCCCTCCGCCGGACCCGCCGACCGAAGACCCGAGCCCCCCGGATGCGGACCCGTGTCCGCACCGGAGCGCCGGCCCGCGTCACGGGCGCCCTCGTCGCGGCCGCCGCGCTGCTCGTCTCCGCCTGTTCCGGAAGCCCGCGCACCTCGGCCGGCGGGGCGGTCGAGGCGGCGCTGGCCGCGCTGCCCCGGTCGACGCCGTCGGCGCTGTCGCCGTACTACGCGCAGACCCTGCGCTGGCGCAGCTGCGGTGTCCCCGGCTTCCAGTGCGCCACGATGAAGGCGCCGCTGGACTACGCCAAGCCCGCTGCGGGTGACGTCCGGCTCGCCGTCGCCCGCAAGAAGGCCACCGGCAAGGGCACCCCGCTCGGTTCGCTGCTGATCAACCCGGGCGGTCCGGGCGGCTCGGCGATCGACTACCTGCAGAGCTACGCGGGCGTCGGCTACCCCGCCGAGGTCCGCGCCCGCTACGACATGGTCGCGATGGACCCGCGCGGCGTCGCCCGCAGCGAGCCGGTCGAGTGCCTCGACGGCCGCCGGATGGACACGTACACCGCGACGGACATCACCCCCGACGACCGGAAGGAGACGAGCCGGCTGGTCGGGGAGTACCAGGCGTTCGCCGAGGGCTGCGGGGCGCACTCGGCGCGGGTGCTGCGGCACGTGTCCACCGCCGAGGCGGCGCGGGACATGGACATCCTGCGGGCCGTGCTGGGCGACCGGAAGCTGAACTACGTGGGGGCGTCGTACGGCACGTTCCTCGGCGCGACGTACGCGGGGCTGTTCCCGGAGCGGGTGGGCCGCCTGGTGCTGGACGGCGCGATGGACCCGTCCCTGGACGCCCGCACGCTGAACCTGGACCAGACGAAGGGGTTCGAGACGGCCTTCCGGGCGTTCGCGAAGGACTGCGTACGGCAGTCCGACTGCCCTCTCGGCGGCCGCGGCACCACGCCCGCACAGGTCGGCGACCGGCTCGCGGCCTTCTTCCGCAAGCTGGACGCCCGCCCCATCCCGGCGGGCGACGCGGACGGCCGCCGGCTCGGCGAGTCGCTGGCCACGACGGGCGTGATCGCGGCGATGTACGACCAGGGAGCCTGGGAGCAGCTGCGCGAGGCGCTGACCTCGGCCATGAGGAAGCAGGACGGCGCCGGCCTGCTCGCCCTCTCCGACAGCTACTACGAACGCGACCAGAGCGGCCGTTACAGCAACCTGATGATGGCCAACTCCGCCGTGAACTGCCTCGACCTGCCGCCCGCCTTCAGCAGCCCCGAGCAGGTGGAGAAGGCCCTGCCCACGTTCCAGAAGGCGTCCCCCGTCTTCGGCCGGGCCCTGGCCTGGGCCTCGCTGAACTGCGCGTACTGGCCGGTGCGGGCCACCGGCGAGCCGCACCGCATCAAGGCGCAGGGCGCCGCCCCGATGGTGGTCGTCGGCACCACCCGCGACCCGGCGACCCCCTACCCCTGGGCCCAGTCCCTGGCCCGCCAGCTCTCCTCGGCCCGCCTCCTCACCTACGCCGGCGACGGCCACACCGCCTACGGCCGCGGCAGCACCTGCATCGACTCCGCGATCGACACCTACCTCCTCCACGGCACCCCGCCGGCCCCCGGGAAACGCTGCTCCTAGCCCCCGCCCTACCGGCCCCTGGGCCTCCTCCGGGGCCGGTACGAAGCACCCCCGGAAACTGTGTAGACTTACCGACGTTGCCGATCGCACCATGGTGCGGGCAGCGCGCCGCCTTAGCTCAGATGGCCAGAGCAACGCACTCGTAATGCGTAGGTCTCGGGTTCGAATCCCGAAGGCGGCTCCACCGTGAACCCCGGGTCAGAAAACTGACCTGGGGTTTCGTCGTTTCGGTGACCACGCTGCCCGGTGGTGCGCGTCGGCCGGCAGAAGAGCGGGAGGCGCCGATTGACATCCCCAAGTGTGAGTGGTTGAGTACTCACATGAAGAACGAACGTCCCCGCCGGTTGTCCACGGCCGAGGAGCGCCGCGAGACGGTGCTGCGCACGGCCATCGGCGCCTTCGCCGCCCGCGGCTACTGGGGCACCACCACGACCGAGGTGGCCAAGGCCGCGGGCATCTCCCAGGCGTACGTCTACCGGCTCTTCCCGAGCAAGGAACTGCTGTTCACGGCAGTGGTCGAGCACTGCTTCGTGCAGGTCCGGGCCGCCCTGGAGAGTGCTGCGGCCGGGGCGGGGGGCGGCTCGCCGGAGGCGGTCCTGGAGGGGATGGGTGACGCGTACGCCCGGCTGATCAGCGACAACGACCTGATGCTGATCCAACTGCACGCCCAGGCGGCGGCGGTCTCCGAGCCGGCCGTGCGCGAGGCCGTGCGGCAGGGCTACGCCCGGCTGGTCGAGTACGTGCGCGGCGCCTCCGGTGGCACGGACGAGCAGGTCCAGGAGTTCTTCGCGCGCGGCATGCTCTGCCACCTCATCGTCTCCATGGGTGCGGACGAGGTGGACGCCCCCTGGACCCGGACTCTGGCGGCGGGCATCAGGCACTACTGAGGCCCGAGGAGCGGGTTGGCCGGCGGGGCGCACCGTCCCGCCTTCTTTTCGACCTTCTATGTGAGTGGTCAACCACACAAGGAGTCTTTCGTGAGTACCCTCGAAACCACCCGCCGACCGGGAGCCGCTCTCACGGCGCTGGCAGGGGCGCAGTTCACCGTCATGCTGGCCACCTCGATCGTGAACGTGGCCCTGCCGCGGATCCGGTCGGGCGTCGGGCTGTCGGACGACGGCACCACCTGGGTGGTCAACGCCTACGGGCTGGTCTTCGGGGCCCTGCTGCCGGCGGGGGGCCGGGCGGCGGACCTGCTGGGCCGACGGCGGATCCTGCTCGCGGGCCTCGCCCTGTTCGCGGTGTCGTCCCTGGCCGCTGGGCTCGCGGCTTCGTCCGCGGTGCTGATCGCCGCGCGGGCGGTTCAGGGGCTCGGGGCGGCCGCGATCGCCCCCGCGGCGCTGGCGCTGGTGATGGACCTGTTCCCGCCGGGGCCCGGCCGGGGCAAGGCCCTGGGGGTCTGGGGCGCGGTGTCGGGCGCGGGAGGCGCGGCCGGGGTCCTCCTCGGCGGGGTGCTCACGCAGGCGTGGGGCTGGCCGTGGATCTTCTACGCGGTCGCGATCGGCGCCGTCCTCGTCCTGGCCGGCGCGGCCGCCGGCGTCCCGGTGACGCGGGCCGGGGAGAGCGGACGCTTCGACGTCCTCGGCACCGCCACCGTCACCCTCGCCCTCACCGCACTGGTGTGGAGCCTGACCACCGCCCGGGGCACGGGCTGGACGGACCCCGCCGTCCTCGGGGGCTTCGCCGTCGCGGCCGCACTGCTGACCGTCCTCGTCCTCGTCGAGCGTCGCCACCCGAGCCCGCTGCTGCCGCCCCGCCTGTTCCGCACCGGCCGTGTCGTCGCCGGCAACGCGCTGATGGCGCTGCTGGGGTCGGTGTGGATCGCCCTGTTCTTCTTCCTGCCGCTCTACCAGCAACGGGTCCTCGGCTCCAGCCCGCTCGTCACGGGACTCGGTCAACTCCCGCTCGCCTGCGCCAACATGCTCGGTTCCACGCTGGCACCCCGGATCTCCCGCCGGATCGGTGCCACCGCCACCGTCGCCGGCGCGCTGCTGACCGAGGCCGCCGGACTGCTGTGGCTGTCACGGATCAGTGCCCACGGCGGCTACGCGGCCGACATTCTCGGCCCCAGCATCCTGATCGGCCTCGGCCTCAGCGTCGCCTTCGTCCAGCTGACCGCGCTGTCCCTCGAGGGCGTCCCCGCACGGGACGCGGGACTTGCCGGCGGTCTCGTCAACACCACCCGCCAGGTCGGCGGCGCGATCGGCCTGGCCGTCCTGGCCACCCTCGCCGGCACCGCCACCGCCCACGCGGCCACCCGCGAGCCACACCTGGAGGCGCTGACCGCGGGCTACCGCACCGCCTTCGGCGTCGGCGCGGTGGTCCTGGCCGCCACCGCCGGCCTGGCGCTCCTGCTGTTCCGTCGTCCCCGCACCCCCGCCGCGCCGCCGGCCGGCCGCCCCGCTCCGCAGCCCGCCACGGAACACCGCTGACCACCGCTCACCATCCGAACCCCTCGCCGCAGAACATCCGACGTCACACCGACCGAGAGGAACCAGCACCATGTTCACCATCGACGAGACCGCTCCCGTCATCGTCCGGCTGTCCACCGTGATCGACGCCCCGCTGGAGCGCGTCTGGGCCCTGCACACCGATATCGACGCCTGGGCCGAGTGGAACGCCGACGTCGACCAGGCCGAGCTCGACGGCCCGCTGCTGCCCGGCAACTCCTTCCGCTGGAAGACCCACGGGCTGGACATCGTCTCCACGGTGCGCGAGATCGTCCCCGGCGAGCGCCTGGTCTGGGGCGGGCCGGCCAACGGCATCGAGGGTGTCCACGTGTGGACCTTCGGGCGGACCGGCGGCCAGGTCACCGTCCACACCGAGGAGTCCTGGAGCGGCGCCCCCGTCGACGCCGCCGCCGAACAGCTCGGCCAGGCCCTGGAGCAGTCGCTGACCGCCTGGCTCGCCTGCCTGAAGTCCCGGGCCGAGCGCACCGACTGACCCCCGACGCCTCGACCACCCGACCGACGAAACCCCTGGAGAGGTCCGCCATGACCAGCAAGCCCTACCTGACCGGCCACTACACGCCCGCCGTCGACGAGATCACCGCAACCGGACTGGCCGTCGAGGGAGCCCTCCCGCCCGAGCTCACCGGCCGGCTGATCCGCAACAGCCACAACCCCAAGCCCGGCGTCACCCCCACCCACTGGTTCAAGGGCAGCGGCATGGTCCACGGCATCCGCCTGCGCGACGGCCGCGCCGAGTGGTACCGCAACCGCTGGGTGCACACCCCGGCCCTGGACGGCGCCCCCTACCTGACCGACCACGGCCCCGACCTGACCGCCAGCACCGCCGGCACACACGTCGTCGAGCACGCCGGCCGCCTGCTCGCGCTGTGCGAGGCCAACCTCCCCTTCGAACTCACCCCCGAGCTGGACACCGTCGGGGCGTTCGACTTCGACGGCAAGCTGCGCAGCGCCATGACCGCCCACCCGAAGACCGACCCGGTCACCGGGGAGCTGCACTTCTTCGGCTCCTCCCCGTTCCCGCCCCACCTGCTCTACTACGTGGCCGACGCCGAGGGCCGGATCACGCACGGCGCCGAGGTCTCCGGCGCCACCGCCTCCCTCAAGCACGACTTCGCGATCACGCGCCACCACGTGGTCTTCATCGAGGGCTCCGTCACCTTCGACCCGGACGAGCACTCCGGCATCCCCTACAGCTGGAACGACGCCCAGCCCGCCCGGATCGGCGTCATGCCCCGCGGCCCGCGGGGCACGGACGAGATCCGCTGGTTCCCCATCGCACCGGGCAACATGCTCCACGCCGCCAACGCCTACGAGGACGACCGGGGCCGCATCGTCCTGGAGGGTCCCACCGTCGACCGGGAGGGCTTCCAGCTCTCCTGGAACTGGTGGGTCGGCGCCCCGGACCGCGGCACCGAACCCAACACCCGTTCCCACACGCGCCGCTGGGTCATCGACCTGACCGCAGGCAGCGTCGACGAGCGGATCATCGACGACCTCGCCGTCGAGTTCCCGACCCTCAACGAGGACTTCCTCGGCGCCGAGCACCGCTACCAGTACGCGGTCTCCTTCCCCGACCAGCAGGGCTTCGGCGGCTACGGCGTGGTCAAGTACGACCGCGCCACCGGCGCCCGCCGCATCCACCAGACCGGCGACGCCCGCCTGCCCAGCGAGGCCGTCTTCGTCCCGGCCGCCGGCGCCACCCGCGAGGACGACGGCTACCTGCTCACCGTCATCTCCGACCTCAAGCAGGACGCGTCCCAGCTCCTCGTCCTGGACGCCTCCGGCCTCGACCGGATCGCCACCGTCCACCTTCCCCGCCGAGTCACCGGCGGCATCCACGGCTCCTGGATCCCGGACACCGACAGCACACGCGAGTAGCCCCAGCACTTCCCCCGGGCTGAGCGCCCCGCCGCCAGCCTCGTACGACCTCACCCCGCAAAGGCATCCACCATGCGCCTCCTCACCGCGGCGAAGTCCGCCGCCGCCGTCACCAGCGCCCTGCTCCTCGCGAACGGCACCGCCTACGCGCTGAGCGCCGACAAGCCCACCAGACCGGGCGCCGGCGCCGGCGACGTGCGGATCGAGCTCGGCGCGCCGGTCATCACCCGCGAGGACATCCTCGTCCACGCCCCCCTGCGCACCGTCTGGAAGATCCAGACCGACGTCGAGAACCGGCCCACCTGGCAGCCCGACGTCGACACCGTGGTCAAGGACACCCCCGGCCGCCTGCGCCCCGGCTCCGTCTTCCGCTGGACCACCGAGGGCCTGGACATCACCTCGACCGTCCGGCAGGCCGACCACGGCAAGCGCCTGGCCTGGGGCGGCCCCGCCCAGGGCATCGGCGCCGTTCACGTGTGGACCTTCACCCCGACCCCCGACGGCGTCCTCGTCCACACCGAGGAGTCATGGGCCGGCGACCCCGTCACCGCCGACCGGGCCGCGCCGCAGGCGGCCCTCGACAACTCCCTCCACCACTGGCTCGGCAACCTCGAGCGCGAGGCCGAGAGCCAGGCCGGCACGTAGTCCGCCCCTGCCTCCGGAGCGGCGGCCGCTCCGGAGGCAGCGCGCGTTCAGCGCCACTCGGACAGGGCGTGCGGCTGCTGGGAGAGACTGCGGCCCTGATGGACGTGCTCCCGGTCGTTGCAGGCGTCGTCCACCGCGTCGCCGGTCCACGGGGCGGCGACGGGGACCAGCGCGAGCGCCCGTTCGCAGAGGTCGGCGGTGGTGAGGGCCCGGTCGTTGACGTTGATGCCGCCGGGGTGGCCGCCGTTGCCCGCGTGGGCCGGGGTCGCGAGCGCGAGGCCGGTCATGGTGAGCGCGGCGAGCGCGGTGATCTTCTTCATAGCCGGGTCAACGACACCGGATCGGCCCCGGTCACGCCGCCACTGCGGAAGCCCGTGGCGGCCCGGCCGACCTGGGCCCCCGCTCGTGCGAGCCGGACCTGCCAGGCGTGCGGGGACAGGACAGGGCCCCGGTCGTTCACCTCCGACGGCCGGAGCCCTTCTGCGTCCCCGGACCGGGCCTGCGGCGACACTCCCCCGAGTTGCGCGACATCACGCGCGCGCCGTCGGATCCGGTCCGATGAAAGGATCACATCAAGGCTCGCCAACGGATCGCTAACATGTGGCCAGAGCTTGGTCCGTAGGCCACGGAGCAGTTGGCCGGAAGTCGCCGGACGCGGCGGCGGCAAGCCGGAACCCTAACGGATTCCGGCGCCGACGGGCAGGCGGAGCGTGGCGGGAAACCGTTGTGGGCGGGCGGAATTCCGCCAAGAGGCGGCGGATGCGGGCCCGTCGCGCGGCACGGTCGGACTGGGCAGACGGGGAAGACAGAGGAGCGGTGTGAAGCGGCGGTGCGAGCTGCGGTTCGGACTGCTGGGGCCCCCGGTCCTCTTCGACCGATCGCCGTACGGGATTTCGTACGGCGATCCCGGTGACGTACTCGACTCCCCCCGCCCCATCGGCAGCCCGAAGGTCCGCGCCCTGCTCGCCGCGCTGCTGCTCGAGCCCGGCCGGGTCGTGTCGGTCGAGTCGCTGAAGGACGCCCTGTGGGGCGGGGCGCCACCCGTTTCGGCGCAGGCCTCGCTGCACAACCACGTCACCCGGCTGCGCCGGCTCCTGGACGACCCCGAGCGGCTCAGGGCCGTGCCGCCCGGGTACCTGCTGCGGGTCGACGGCGGAGAGCTGGACGTGCACGTGTTCGACGCCCGCGCCGAGCAGGCGCGCGCCGCGCACGCCCGGCGCGACTGGGCCAGGGTGATCGACACGTCCACGGCCGCGCTCGCGCTGTGGCGCGGCACCCCGCTGACCGGGCTGCCCGCCGACTTCGGCGGCTACGCCTTCGTCCAGCGCCTGGAGGAGGCGCGGCTGTTCCTGCTGGAGTGGCGGTACGAGGCGCGACTCGCCCTCGGCGGCGACGGGTTGCCCGCTCTCGTGCCGGATCTGGCGGCGATCGTCGCGGAGCATCCGCTGCGCGAGGCGTACCACCGCCAGCTGATGCTCGCCCTGCACCGCACCGGCCGCAAGGCCGAGGCCCTCGCCGTCCACCGCGACCTGCGCACCCGCCTGATCGAGGAACTCGGCATCGAGCCGGGACCGGCCGTCCGCGAGGCCCACGCGGAGGTCCTGCGCGACCTCGGCCGCACGGCCGGGCCCCCCCTCGAGCCGCCGGCCACTCCCCGGAGGTCACCCGGTACCCCCCAGGGGTCACCGGACACGTCCGCCGAGCTATCGGGCATTCCCCACGAGCCACCGGTTGCCACGGCGTCCGCGCCCGGGCAGGGCTCCACCCGTACGCCGGCCGGAAGCGAGCCGACCGGCGCTGAGCCGGCCTTTCCCGGCCCGCCCGCGCAACTTCCCCCGCCACCGGCCCACTTCACCGGCCGAACCGCCGAACTCGACGCGCTGCGGCACACCCTCGTCGCCCGCCGCGGCCGGCTCGCCGTGATCAGCGGCATGGCCGGGGTGGGCAAGAGCGCCCTGGCCCTGCACGCGGCCCACACCCTGCGGGAACGTTTCCCCGACGGGCAGCTGTACGTCGATCTGCACGGCGCCACTCCCGGCATGACCCCCCTCACCCCGGCGCAGGCGCTCACCGCCCTGCTCCGCGACCTCGGCGCCGACCCGCGCACCATCCCGGAACACCCGGACGCGGCCGCCGCGTTGCTCCGCTCCCTCCTGGCCCCGGCCCGCGTCCTCCTGCTGCTGGACGACGCGGCCGGCGCCGCCCAGGTACGCCCCCTGCTGCCGGCCGGCCCGGGCTGCGCGGTGATCGTCACCAGCCGCTCGCCGCTGACCGCGCTGGACGGTGCCGGCCGCTTCCCGCTCGGTCCGCTGACCAGCGAGGACAGCGCTGCGCTGCTGCGCGCGGTGAGCGGACGCGAGGGGCTCGGCGCCGACCACGCCCTGGTGGAGCTGACCGGGAGGCTCCCGCTGGCCCTGCGCGTCGTCGCCGCCCGGCTGGCCGCCCGCCGGGCCCTCGCCCCGGACGTGCTGGCCGGTCAGCTCGCCGCCGAGGAGGGCAGGCTGCACCACCTGGAGTACGACGACCTGAGCGTCCGCCGGTCGCTGGCCGTCGCCCACGACGCCCTCGCCGCCGCCGAACGCGAGGCCGACCGGGACGCGGCCCTCGCCCTGCGCCGCATCGGCACCCTCGACCTGCCGGCCTACGGTGCCCCGCTGATCGCCCGCCTCACCGGCACCGACGAGCGCCGCGCCGAGGCCGCCCTGGACCGCCTGGTCGACGTGGCCCTGCTGGAGGAGACGGCCTACGGCCGCTACGCCCCGCACGCCCTGGTCCGCGACTTCGCCCGTGAGCTCGCCGGTGACGGATCCGCCACCCCCACGGGCGCCCCGACCACGGCCACCGTCGCGGCCACCACCGCCGACCTGACCGCCCTGCGCTGGTACGCCGCCGTCGCCGAGCGTGTCCTGACGGCCATCGTGGAGCCCGGGCTCGACCAGGACGACCGCCGGCGGCCCACCCGCGCCCAGCCCCCGGAGCACGCGGCGAACGTGGCCGCCGTACCCCCGTTCGCGTCCGCCGAGGAGGCGTTCGGGTGGAGCGACGGGGAACTGGAGAACATCGTCGCGCTCGTGGCGCGGAACGCGTGCACGGACGACGACCGCAGGGCCGCCCACCTGTCCACGCTCGTCCGCCTGTTCTTCCCCTGCGTCCAGCGCCGGGGCCGCGTCGCCGAGATGGAGGTGCTGGGGCGGGCCGCGCTCGCCACGGCACGGCGGCTCGGCGACGAGCCGGCCGAGGCCTGCGCGCTGGGCGACCTCGCGGGCCTGCACTTCCTCACCGGCCGGCAGAACGACGCCCTGGCTCTCACCGACCAGGCGCTGGCGGTCTGGCGGCGGCTCGGCCGGGTCTCCTGGATCCGGCGCTGCCTGAACAACCGGGGCCTGCTGCTGGAGGGGCTCGGCCGGTTCGCGGAGTCAGGGGAGGCGCTGCGCCAGAGCCTCGCCCACTCCCGGCAGCTGAACGACCCCTACGGCGAGGCGGTCACCCGCAGCCACCTCGGCAACCTCTACGAGCACACCGACCCGCGCGCCGCCATCGAGCAGCACCGGCGCTCCCTGGCGATAGGGGACGCGATCGGCGCGGTCATCGTGCAGCACTCGGCGCACTGCAACCTCGGGTACGCCCATCTCACGCTCGGTGAACCGGAGGCGGCCGCCGGGCACTTCGAGGAGAGTCTGCGCATCCTCGGCTGCCACGGCGACTGGCACGGCGAGTCACAGACCCGGCTCGGCCTGGTCCGCGCGCTGCGGCGGCTGGGCCAGGGGGAGCGCGCCCTGCGCGAGTGCGCCGAGCTGCTGCGCCGGGCCGACGCCCGCGCCGACCGCTACATGGGCGGGCTCGCCCGGCACCAGCAAGGGGTGCTGCTGCGCGAGCAGGGGCGGACGGCGGAGGCGCGCGACGCCTGGCGGGCGGCTCTCGCGTCCCTCGACGGAACGGACGAGCAGACGGTGCGGGAGGAGCTGCGGGAGCTGCTGGCCGGCAGCGCGGCGCCGTAGCGGGCGGTCACTTGGCGTCGGCGTAGCACTCCACCACCGCCGTCGTGAACGGGAAGCGCACCGGGGTCTCGCCGAACGTCAGCCGGCCGGCCAGGCCGGCGGCGTCCTGGACGGCCTCGACGACGGTGCCGGCCTCCTCGGCGGGGCAGTGCACGATCACCTCGTCGTGCTGGAAGAAGACCAGCTCGGCCCTCATGTCCCACAGCGTCTGCCGCAGCGCGGCGAGCAGCAGCAGGGCCCAGTCGGCGGCGCTGCCCTGCACGACGAAGTTCCGGGCGAAGCGGCCCCGTGCGCGGGAGTCGGCCGACGAGTGGCCGGGGATCCAGGCCTGGCCGTCCGCCCGCCCTTCGGCGTCGTCGTCCGCCACGGGGATGCCCGCCTCCTCCGCCGCGTCCTCGCCGGCCCCGGTGACGGGCGGGCAGGTCCGGCCCAGCCAGGTGCGCACGAGCCGGCCCTCCTCGCCGGCCCGCGCGGCCTCGTCGACGTAGGCCACCGCCTTGGGGAACCGGCGGCGCAGCGCGGCCAGGTTCTTCAGGCCGTCGCCGGAGGTCTGGCCGTAGACCGCGCCGAGCACCGCGATCTTGGCCTGGTCGCGGTCGCCGGAGAAGGCGCGGTCGGAGACGGCCTGGTAGAGGTCGCCGGGGCGGCCGGCCACCTCCATCAGCCCGGGGTCGCGGGAGATCGCCGCCAGCACTCTCGGCTCCATCTGGTCGGCGTCGGCCACCACCAGCCGCCAGCCGGGGTCGGCGACCACGGCCCGCCGTATCACCTTGGGGATCTGCAGCGCGCCCCCGCCGTTGGTCACCCAGCGGCCGGTGACCGTACCGCCCGCCAGGAACTCCGGCCGGAACCGCCCCTCGCGCACCCAGTCCTGCAGCCAGGACCAGCCGTGGGCGACCCAGATCCGGTACAGCTTCTTGTACTCCAGCAGGGGTTCGACGGCCGGGTGGTCGACGGACGCGATCTCCCGGCGGCGGGTGGACCGCACCTTGGTCCCGGCCTGGGCGAACGCCTTGACCACGTCGGCGGGCAGGTCGGGCCGCACCCGGCGGCCGAAGGCCGCGGACACCTGGTCCGCCAGCTCGGCCAGGCGGCGGGGTTCGCCGCCGCCCGCATAGCGCTCACCCAGCAGGTCGTGCAGCAGCTCGCGGTGGACCTCGGCACTCCAGGGGAGCCCGGCGCGGTTCATCTCGGCGGCCACCAGCATCCCCGCCGACTCGGCGGCGGTCAGCAGCCGCATGCGGTCGGGACGGGCCGTCCGCTCGTGCCGCCGCTGCTGGTCGGCGTAGACCGCGAGCAGGTCCTCGAGGGGCAGTCGCGCGCCGGCCGGCTCGAACAGCGGGGACTGGGCGCCCGGATCGGCGGGGCGCTGGGGCGGATCGGGCGGTACGGGGCCGCCCCGGAGGCGGGCCAGGGCGGCGGCGGCCGAGCGCGGCTCGCCGTACCGGCCCTCGTGGCCCAGCAGGAGTGTCTCGGCGTCCTCGACGTCGTAGCACCGCGCTACTCGCACCCCCGTGGCGAGTAGGCGCGGGTAGACCTCGGCGGTCGACCGCCACACCCAGCGCGTCACCTCCGGACGGCTCCGCACCGCCCCGGCGGGATCGCTCTCCCGCCGCACCGGCCCGGAGGGCAGCCCGTCCGGGCCGAGGGGGGCGACGTCCACGCCGCCGTCCTCGGCCGGCGCGAGTGCCCACCGGTCGGTCATGACTGCGAGTGTGGCAGGGGGGTCTGACAATGTGTCTGAGCTGCGGTTTCACGGTGAGCGGCGGTGAGAGACACCACCATGGGCGGGCCCCCGCGAACGGCGGCCCGCCGTGGCCCGGCGCGATCCGCCGTGTCAGTCCTCCCGTCCGCCCGTCGCCGCCTCCGCCGCGTCCGTCGCCGCCCTCTGCTGCTCCAGCAGCAGCGACAGCACCTTGCCGACGTATTCCTCGGTCGCCGGCTTGGTGATGCCGAGACCGCTGAGCACGCCCTCGCCGTTCTCGTGCTCCAGCAGGGCCAGCAGCAGGTGCTCGGTGCCGATGTAGTCGTGGCCGAGCCGGAGGGCCTCGCGGAAGGTCAGTTCCAGGGCCTTCTTGGCCTCCGGCCCGTACGGGACGAGGTCGGGGACGTCGTCCGCGGCCGGCGGCAGCGCGGCGGTCGCGGCCTGGCGCACGGAGTCCAGCAGGACTCCCTGGGCGGTGATCGCCTTCGCGGCCAGGCCGTCGGGCTCGGCGAGCAGCCCGAGGACCAGGTGTTCGGGCCGGCCCTCGGCGTTGCGCGCGGCCACCGCCTCGTTGTGGGCGGCCATGACCACGTTCCGCGCGCGCGGGGTGTAGCGGCTGAAGCCCTGGCTGAGGTCGAGGTCGGCCGACTCCTTCGGCACGAACCGCTTCTGCGCCGCCTGCCGGGTCACGCCCATGCTCCTGCCGATGTCGGTCCAGGAGGCGCCCGAGCGGCGGGCCTGGTCGACGAAGTGGCCGATCAGGTGGTCGGCCACGTCACCGAGGTGATCGGCGGCGATCACCGCGTCCTGGAGCTGGTCGAGGGGTTCGGGATGAACCTTCTTGATCGCCTCGATGAGGTCGTCGAGGCGCACGGATGCCGTGATGTTCGGGTTGGTCGCCATGTGTCAACCGTAGGTTGCCACCCTTCTGGTGTCAACCGATGGTTGACAGTGTGTGTCCGGGGCGCTGAGCCGCATGTCGGGGGTCCGGTTGTCCACAGGGTGTGGACGGCGCCCGCCGGGTGTCCGCCGGGCGTGGCACGATCGACGGCGTGACCAGCACTGCCAGCACCGTCGAGCGGGCCTTCCGGGCCGCCCTGTACGACGACACCGACACCGGCCTCGACTCCGGCGCCTCCCTGCTCGCGGCCGACCCCGCCGCGGACGCCGAACTCGCCCGCCGGGGCCAGGAGTTCATGGCCGGGGCCTGGCGGCGCGGCTGGCAGCCCGCCGACGTCGTACGACTCGTGCGGCGGGAGCTGGACGAGCCGCACGTGCACCTGGCGGCGGCACTGATCCGCGACCAGGCGTCGCACGACGGCCCGCGCGGGCGCCGCTGGGCCGCCCAGCTCGCGGCCCTGCCCCAGCGGCCCGAGCCCGAGCGCGCCAGCGACCGCTTCTCGCGGGCCACCGCCGTCCTGCGGCTCTACCGCCTGCTGCTGCGCCTGCCCGCGCTGGAGGTCCTCGAGGAGCCCCGCCGCGATCCCGGGCCCGGTGCCTCGCGCATGCTCGGCCGGATCCGCGCCCTGCTGGCCAAGGCCGAGGCGACCGGATATCCCGAGGAGGCGGAGGCGCTCAGCGCCAAGGCGCAGGAGCTGATGGCACGGCACAGCGTCGACGAGGCCCTGCTCGCCGCCGGGGCCCCCGCGCCGGACGCGCCCGGAGCCTGCCGGATCGGCGTCGAGCCGCCGTACGAGCAGGCCAAGGCGGTGCTGCTGGACGCGGTCGCCACCGCGAACCACTGCCGCGCGGTGTGGAACGAACCGCTCGGCTTCTCCACGGTGGTCGGCTTCGAGGCGGACCTGGAGGCGGTCGAGCTGCTCTACACCTCGCTGCTGGTGCAGGCGACGCACGCGATGACGAGGGCGGAGGCCGCCCAGCGGGCCGGCGGCCGGAAGCGGACCAAGACCTTCCGCCAGTCGTTCCTCGCGGCCTACGCCCACCGCGTCGGCGACCGCCTCGCCACCGCGGCCGGGACCCAGGTGACCGAGGACCTGCTGCCGGTGCTCGCCACCCGGGAGATATCCGTCGCCGACCGGCTGGAGCGCATGTTCCCGGAGACCACCGCGACCCGGCTGCGCGGGGTGAGCGACGCGGCCGGCTGGACCGAGGGCGCCCGGGCGGCGGACCGGGCCCAGGTCACCGCCCGGCCGCCCCTGGAGTGAGCGCCGGTCCGCGGCCCGCGCCCGCGCTCAGTCCCCGACCTGCTGGAAGGCGCTGACGGAGGCGTCCGGGGACCCGGCGGCGCCCCCCTTGCCGGCCACGGGGCCGTACTTCCACGGGAAGGTGCGCGTGTCCGTCGAGCCGGGCAGGCCGATCTTCACCGTCGTCGCGCCCATGCTGCCCCGGTCACCCGCCTTGCCGCGCACGTAGGTGATGCTGAAGGACGCCGAGTCGCCCTTGGCGAGCTTGAGCTGCTGCGCCTTGGCGCCCTCCTGGGCCTTCAGGGAGACCACCGAGCCGCCCGAGCCCAGCGACACCACGGGGAAGCGGTCCAGGGTGCAGGCCCTGCTCTGGTTGGTGATGCTGACGGGCACCTCACCGGTGTCCCCGGCGGCCGGGGCGACGCTCGCCGACCCGATCTGCACCGACACCCCGCCGAGTTCGCAGGCGGAGCTGCTCTTGCCGTTCTTGCCGCCGCCCCCGTCGTCGCAGGCGGTCAGGAGCAGGGCGGCGGCGAGGGCGGTGACGGTGAGCGGAATGGCGCGCATGAGCAGGTCCCATCGAGGTCGTGGCGGTCTTCCCGCATCATGGCCCCTGCGCCGGGGGCCGGAGCAGGCACCCCTGCCGAATTCACCGCTTCAGGTGGGAGGCCGTCACTGCTTGATCGCCGTCGGCAGCCCCGACGGCAGCTTGCCGCCCTCGGCCTTGGTGTAGGTCTCCTGGCCGAGCTTGCCGGACCACGTCACCCTCATGCCGTCCTTCGTCACCGAGTCGACCATGCCGGTGACCCGGTCCTTGTTGCCGTCGCTGCAGGTCAGGTGAATCATCCGCATGCCCGACTCGCTGCCCGCGGTGCCGCTGCAGACGGTGCCGCCGGTCCCGAACAGCCCGGCCTTCCCGCCGGTGATCACCAGGGCCACGACGGCGCCCTTGCTGGTGGTGACCCAGCTGCCCTGGAGCTTGCCGGAGGAGCCGGTCACCGTGCCGGTGGACCCGGCGGTGGGCGAGGAACTCGCAGCGGCCGTGGCCGTGGAGTCGGCCGAGGAGTCGTCCGGGGAGCCGCCTCCGCTGCACGCGGTCAGCGCGAGCGCGCCCACCAGCCCCGCGGCCGCGGCCGCGATCCGCACCCTTGCAGTAGCCGTAGTCACGTCGTGCTCCCAAGCTTCCGTGGCCGGCCGAGGCCGGAGTGACCGCAGCAAGCTACCAGCCGCACCCGGCAGCCCTCGATGAGCCGTGTGGCATGGATCGAACCGACGGCCTGGACCGACGACCTGGACCGACGGCCTGGACCAACGACCTGGACCGTGGACCGGACCATTCCGCGGACACGGGGAACAGGACAGGCCCGGCGCGCGTCTTTCCTTCTGCGCGGGGGAGCGAACGCGGCATGCACGGCCGTTTTGGGGGCAGACGCCGCCGGAACGGCCGCGGTGACCGCCGAACGCCTTCGGTAAAGCCGACGTCAAAGCTGTAATCGCGGGAACACCCCTCGTGCACGTGCATCTGCTCATGCAACTGCACATGAACAAGGTTATGATCCGGGTCAGTTGGCACCAGCATCCATGGCCACACCAGCCAGTGCACCACCGGGGAGCGACCTGTGAACCGCGACGTTGACGGCGTGTACGGGGGGTTCGACGTGTACAACGGCATGGCTGCCACGCAGCTGGACGGGGTGGCCTGGCAGAAGAGCAGGCACAGCAACTCGCAGGGTTCCTGCGTGGAGTTCGCGCGACTGCCGGGCGGTGACGTGGCCGTGCGCAACTCGCGTTTCCCGGACGGACCCGCGCTCGTCTACACCCGCGCCGAGATCGAGGCCATGCTCCTCGGCGTCAAGGACGGCGAGTTCGACCACCTCGTGACGAGCTGACGCACCCCTGTTCGGACTCGCCGCGGCCCTTGGCAACGATGTCGCGCGGTGCCCCCGTGCGCGGCGGGCCGGCGCACGTGCCCCGACCGGGCGTGCGGGCGAACGGGTCGGTCGGCCGGGCGGATCAGCCTGCTGTCCGAAGCCGGAAGAGCGCCCACACCACCTTGCCGTGCAGGGTGCCCGCGAGCGGGTGCCAGCCCCAGCTGTCGGCGAAGGAGTCGACCAGGAACAGCCCCCGGCCCGACTCGGCGGCGAAGTCGTCCGAATCGCGCGGCTCCGGCGTCTCGTGGCTGGGGTCGCGCACCGCGCACACCAGCCGCTCGGTCCAGCGCATCAGGTGCAGCCGCACCGAGGCGTGCGGATCGGCGCAGACGGCGTCGGCCGGCAGGCCGTGCCGCAGGGCGTTGGTGACGAGTTCGGAGACGACGAGGCATATGTCGTCGAAGCGGTCGCCCACGTCCCACTGGTCCAGGGTGCCGCGGGTGAAGCGCCGGGCCTCGCTCACCGCCTCGTACCGGGCCGGGAGGGCGCAGGAGGCGGCACTGGACACGGCCGCGGGATCCAGCGGCGGAAGGCCCTGCCGTAACGGCTTGAGCATGGTCGATCCATTCGTCCCCATGCGAGGCACTCCCGGGAATTCGCGGTCGTTGCGATGCAGCGGTGGCGCGGCACCATGGTTTCGGATGCGCACAGCAGATGCAAGGGCAGATGCACGTGCACGCGACCGAAATGGGCATGCCCGTACCGCTTCTTGGTCATTTTTTCCGCCATGTTGGATCGGCTGAATGTCAGAGGTACGGACCTCTGCTCGTGTAAAACGGCCGACCTCTTTCCGTTTCCGTAACCGGACGAGTACTGCTCGGAGTGATTTAGTGGCAGACTTCGGGCCCTGAAGACGGTTGGGGAGGCTGGCGAAAGTGAGCGCGGGAGAGCCCGGATCGGTGGTGCGGCGCATGCTGCTCGGCTCGCAACTCAGGCGACTGCGTGAAGCACGGGGGATCACGCGTGAGGCGGCGGGCTACTCGATCCGCGCATCGGAGTCGAAGATCAGCCGGATGGAGCTGGGCCGGGTGAGCTTCAAGACCAGGGACGTGGAAGACCTGCTGACGCTGTACGGCATCAGCGACGAGGCGGAGCGCGAGTCGCTGCTCTCCCTCGCCCGGGAGGCCAACGTGGCCGGCTGGTGGCACAGTTACACCGACGTGCTGCCCAGCTGGTTCCCCACCTACGTGGGGCTGGAGGGCGCCGCCTCCCTCATCCGGGTCTACGAGGTGCAGTTCGTGCACGGCCTGCTGCAGACCGAGGAGTACGCCCGCGCGGTGGTCCGGCGCGGCATGAAGGGCGCGAGCGCGGCCGACGTGGAGCGGCGGGTCGCGCTGCGGCTGGAGCGGCAGAAGTACCTCCTGTCCGACCACGCGCCCGAGCTGCACATCGTCCTCGACGAGGCCGCCCTGCGCCGCCCCTACGGCGACAGCGAGGTGATGCGCGGCCAGCTGCAGCACCTGATCGACGTCTCCCGGCGCCCCAACGTACGGCTGCAGGTCATGCCGTTCGGCTTCGGCGGGCACTCCGGGGAGAGCGGCGCCTTCACCATCCTCAGCTTCCCCGAGTCGGACCTGTCGGACGTGGTCTACATGGAGCAGCTGACGAGCGCGCTCTACCTGGACAAGCGCGAGGACGTCGCCCAGTACGAGCAGGCGCTCAAGGAGCTGCAGCAGGACAGCCCCGGGCCGGAGGAGAGCCGGGATCTTCTCCGTGGTCTCCTTCAACTCTCTTGAAACACAAGTACGATGACGCGTGCTCAGACCGTGACCGGGATCTGGCCCCGCGAGTGATTGAGGGATCACATGTCGTCCTACTTCAGCGACCTGGCCCAGCAGTACATCGACGGTGAATGGCGACCGGGCACCGGCTCCTGGGACGTCATCGACTTCAACCCGTACGACGACGAGAAGCTGGCCTCGATCACCGTGGCGACCGTCGACGAGGTCGACGAGGCCTACCGGGCGGCGGCCCGGGCGCAGAAGCAGTGGGCGGCCACCAACCCCTACACCCGCCGGGCCGTCTTCGAGCGGGCGCTGCGGCTGATAGAGGAGCGCGAGCAGGAGATAGCCGACCTGATCATCGCGGAGCTGGGCGGCACGCGCGTGAAGGCCGGCTTCGAGCTGCACCTCGCCAAGGAGTTCCTGCGCGAGTCGGTCCACCTGGCGCTGCGCCCGGAGGGGAAGATCCTGCCCTCGCCGGCCGACGGCAAGGAGAACCGCGTCTACCGGGTGCCGGTGGGGGTCGTGGGCGTGATCAGCCCGTTCAACTTCCCCTTCCTGCTGTCGATCAAGTCGGTGGCCCCCGCCCTCGCGCTCGGCAACGCCGTGGTCCTCAAGCCGCACCAGAACACGCCGATCGCCGGCGGCACCCTGGTCGCGAAGATCTTCGAGGAGGCGGGGCTGCCCGGCGGCCTGCTCAACGTCGTCGTCACCGACATAGCGGAGATCGGCGACGCCTTCATCGAGCACCCGATCCCGAAGGTCATCTCCTTCACCGGCTCCGACAAGATCGGCCGGCACGTCGCCACCGTCTGCGCCGCCAACTTCAAGCGCTCGGTGCTCGAACTGGGCGGCAACAGCGCGCTCGTCGTGCTGGACGACGCCGACATCGACTACGCCGTGGACGCGGCGGTCTTCAGCCGGTTCGTCCACCAGGGCCAGGTCTGCATGGCCGCCAACCGGGTCCTGGTGGACCGCTCGATCGCCGACGAGTTCACCGAGAAGTTCGTCGCCAAGGTGCGGAGCCTGAAGGTCGGTGACCCGCGCGACCCGGAGACCGTCATCGGCCCGGTGATCAACTCCGCGCAGGCGAACGCCCTCGCCGGCGCCGTCGAGCAGGCGCTCGAGGAGGGCGCCACCGCCCTGGTGCGCGGCGGCACCCACGGCAACCTGGTCGAGCCCAGCGTGCTCACCGACGTACCCGCCGGCTCCGCGCTGCTGCGCCAGGAGGTGTTCGGTCCCGTCGTCTTCCTCGTCCCGTTCGACGGCGAGGAGGAGGCCGTACGCCTGGTCAACGACACGCCGTACGGCCTGAGCGGCGCGGTGCACACCGGTGACATCGAGCGCGGCGTGGCGTTCGCCCGGCAGATCGACACCGGCATGTTCCACGTGAACGACGGCACCGTGCACGACGAGCCGCTCGTCCCGTTCGGCGGTGAGAAGCACTCGGGCATCGGCCGCCTGAACGGCGAGACGACCCTGGAGGCGTTCACCACGATCAAGTGGATCTCGGTGCAGCACGGACGCAGCGGTTTCCCCTTCTAGGAGACCTTCCAGGACCCCTCAGGACCTCTCAGGACCCCTCCTGGAACCTTTCCGGACTCCTTCCTCCCTCCGGGCCCTTGCGGACAGAACCTGACCGCAAGGGCCCGTAGCGTCGTCGGTGTCAGGGAAGAGCAGGGTGTCCCGGAGGACCCGAGGGAAGGCGGCCGGTCATGGTCGAGCACGTGGCGTCGGAGACGAGCGGGGACGAGCGGGGAGCACTCCTCGCGTTCATCGAGGATCAGCGCGGCGGCGTTCGCCGATCCCTGCTGGGGCTGACCGAGGAGCAGGCCCGCTCCCGCCCGAGCGCGAGCGAACTGTCCCTCGGCGGGCTGCTCAAGCACGTCGCCGAGGTCGAGCAGGGCTGGGTGGCCCGGGCCCGGCGGGAGCCGCCGGCGGTACGGCGCGACGAGTCGAACTGGCACGAGAGCTTCCGGCTCGCCGGGGACGAGACGGTCGCCTCGCAGCTCGCGCGCTGGGAGCAGGTCGCCGCCGAGACGGAGGAGTTCATCCGCTCCGCGCCGAGCCTGGACGACACCTTCCCGCTGCCGCCCGACCCCTGGTTCCCGCCGGAGGGCCGCGTCTCCCTGCGCTGGCTCTGCCTGCACCTGATCCGCGAGACGGCCCGGCACGCCGGTCACGCCGACATCATCCGGGAGTCCCTCGACGGGAAGACCGCCTTCGAGCTGGTGGCCCTGGAACAGGCCGGATAGACACCCGGCCCTAACCTGGACGGCATGTCAGCGATCCGTCTCCTCGTGCTGGGCGCGGTCCGCCAGCACGGGCGGGCCCACGGCTACCAGGTCCGGGCCGACCTGGAGTACTGGGGCGCGCACGAGTGGTCCAACGCCAAGCCGGGCTCCATCTACCACGCCCTGAAGCAGATGGCCCGGCAGGGACTGCTGCACGCGCACGAGATCGCGCCGTCCACGGCGGGCGGCCCGCCGCGCACCGAGTACGAGCTCACCGAGCAGGGCACCGCCGAGTACTTCGCCCTGCTCCGCGAGGCCCTGGTCACCTACGACCAGCGCGGCGACATGAAGACGGCAGCCGTCGGCTTCATGGTCGACCTCTCCCGCGCCGAGGCGGTCACCCTGCTCGAGGAGCGGATCCGCCGGATCGAGGCCTGGCGGTCCTCGGTCACCGAGCACTACGTGCCCGAGGAAGGCCCGGAACAGCTCGGCCACATCGGCGAGATCATGAACATGTGGATCCACACCGCAGACTCCGAGGCCGCGTGGACCCACGGCCTCGTCGCCCGCCTGGAGGACGGCGCCTACACCTTCTCCGGCGAGGGCGCCCCGTTCGTCGGCGTCCTCGCCGAGGGCCGGGAGAACCCGTACGCGACGGGGGAGCGGCACCCCGGGGACGCCCGCTGACGCAAGCGCGCGGAAGCGGACGGAAGCCCGCGCGGGCTGTCCGCCCGGATCCGGCTTGCACCTCACGTGGCGTGAGGCGCGAGCGTGGAGGCCGTACCGACGACAAGGAGCGGACAGTGAGCTACTCCGTGGGACAGGTCGCGGGGTTCGCCGGGGTCACGGTGCGCACCCTGCACCACTACGACGAGATCGGCCTGCTCGTGCCCGGCGAGCGCACCCACTCCGGTCACCGGCGTTACGGCGATGCCGACCTCGACCGGCTCCAGCAGATCCTGTTCTACCGGGAGCTCGGCTTTCCGCTCGAGGAGGTCGCGGTCCTGCTCGACGACCCGGACGCGGACCCGCGCGCGCACCTGCGCCGCCAGCACGAGCTGCTGACCGCCCGGATCGAGAAGCTGCAGAAGATGGCCGCGGCCGTGGAGCACGCCATGGAGGCACGCAAGATGGGCATCAACCTCACGCCCGAGGAGCGGTTCGAGGTCTTCGGGGACAAGGATCCCGATCAGTACGCCGAGGAGGCGGAGCAGCGCTGGGGCGGCACCGATGCGTACACCGAGTCGCAGCGCCGGGCCGCCGGCTACACCAAGGAGGACTGGAAGCGCCTGCAGGCCGAGGCCGACGACTGGAGCGAGCGGTACCGCGCCCTCATGGCCGCCGGTGAGCCGCCGGCCGGCGAGGCGGCCATGAACATGGCCGAGGAGCACCGGCAGCACGTGTGCCGGTGGTTCTTCGAGGTCCCGTACGAGATGCACCGGTGCTTCGCGGAGATGTACGTCTCCGACGAGCGCTTCAAGGCCTACTACGACGGCATGCGCCCCGGTCTCGCCGGGCACCTTCGCGGCGCGATCCTCGCCAACGCCGACCGGCACTCCGCGTGACCCCCGGCCCGGGACGCCCGTTCCCGGGCCGCGGCTTTCTCCCGCTCACCCCGCGGTGCATGCTGGAGCCACCGGTGGAACCCGGGGCGGTCACCTCACGTTGATAGCTTTGTGCGGCCCCTCACCGGGACGCCGTAGCCGCCATCACCACCTCAGGAGCCCGGACCCGTGACGACACTCGCCCTCGGCCCGAGCTGGCTGGACCCCAACCACCTGCTGAGCACCTACAGCATCTGGGGTCTGCTGCTCATCGTCTTCGCCGAGTCCGGCCTGCTCATCGGCTTCTTCCTGCCGGGCGACTCGCTGCTGTTCACGTGCGGTCTGCTGATCACGTCCCACCAGATGGACTTCCCGCTGTGGGGCGCGATCGCCCTGATCTGCCTCGCCGCGGTCCTCGGCGACCAGGCGGGCTACATGTTCGGCCGGAAGGTCGGCCCGTCCCTGTTCAACCGCCCGGACTCCCGCCTGTTCAAGCAGGAGAACGTCACCAAGGCGCACGAGTTCTTCGAGAAGTACGGCCCGAAGTCCCTGGTCCTCGCCCGCTTCGTGCCCGTCGTGCGCACGTTCACGCCGATCATCGCCGGCGTCAGCGGCATGCGGTACCGCTCGTTCCTGACCTTCAACGTCATCGGCGGCGTCCTGTGGGGCGCGGGCGTCACCCTGCTCGGCTCCTGGCTCGGCGGGCACGCGGTCGTCAGGAACAACATCGAGGCGATCCTCATCCTGATCGTCCTCGTCTCCGTGATCCCGATCGCGATCGAGTTCCTCCGCGCGCGCGGCAAGAGCAAGAAGGCGGCCGCGCAGCAGACCACGCCGCAGGTCACGCCCGCGGCGCCGCCGGTGATGGACGACGCCACCACCCGGCTGCGCCGCATAGAGCCGGAGCAGCCGTACGGCGCCCAGCAGGAGCAGCAGTACTGGGACCAGGGCGGCGGCTACGACCACCAGTACTACGACCAGCAGCAGTACGGGCAGGAGCAGTACCCACAGCAGCAGTACGGGCAGCAGCACCCGCAGCAGCAGCCCCAGCAGCAGTACGGCCAGCAGCCGCCGCCGCAGCAGTACGGCCAGCAGCAGTACGACCAGGACCAGTACCCGTACGACCACCGCAACCACTGAAGGAGCGGTTGCCGGGCGGCTCAGAACCCGCGCGTCCGCTTGGCCGCGCGCCGCTTCCCGGCGGAGCCGATCCGCAGGAACAGCCGGGAGATCTCCGAACCGAGGTTCACCCCGATGGCGATGGCCATCGCCAGGGAGGCGGCCTTCGCCAGCGACACCAGCCCCTTGTCCACGTTGCTCTGCGCGATGGACAGCAGCCCGAAGTAGGTCGCCGAACCGGGCAGCAGCGGACCGATCGCGGCCGTCGTGTACGGCAGCGCCGAGGCGAACCGGTACCGCGACAGCAGCTGCCCGAACAGCCCCACCAGCCCCGCCGCCACCGCCGTGGAGGCCACCGGCGAGAGTCCCCCGGGGTAGTGCAGCGCGCCGTACACCGACCAGGCCACACCGCCGTTCAGCGTCACCGCCAGCACGGTCGACCGCTCCTGCTGGAGCAGGACAGCGAAGGTGAGCGACAGCAGCATGGAGGCCGCGATCTGGATCAGCGGCCGCTTGGACACGGCCAGGGCCGCGTCCGGGTTCAGCGTGCCGCCGACCTTCACGCCGAAGTACAGGACCATCAGCACGCCGGCGACGATGCCGACGAAGAAGTACATGACCTCCAGCAGGCGCGCGGAGGCGGTGATGTAGAAGCCCGTCAGGCCGTCCTGCACGCCCGCGACCAGCGCCCGCCCGGGCAGCAGCGCGAACAGCCCACCGGTGACGACGGCGGAGGCCTTGACGTCGACGTGGGCCAGCGCGAACGCCACGCCGATCGCCGCCGCCGGCATCGCGGCCACCGTGAACTGGTAGAACTCCGGCAGCCCCCGCCCCGCCAGCAGCCAGGCCAGGCGGTCGCCGAGCATCGCGCCCACCGCGGCCGCGACGAACACGATCAGGTCACCGCCGACCAGCACCGAGGCCGCACCGGCCAGCAGCCCGCTCGCCAGGGTCAGCGCCCAGCCGGGGTAGGGGTGCCGGTTGCGGCGGATCTCCGCCAGCCGCCGGTAGGCCTCCTCCAGGGAGACATGGGTCTCCGGGTCGGTCAGGTCGTCCACCAGCCGGAACACCGCGGCCAGACGGGTGTAGTCGGTGCCGCGCCGGCGGACCGTGCGCGAGGCGGTGACCGGGTCGTCCACCAGGGACGGCTGGTGCGAGATCGACAGCAGGGTGAAGGTGACGTTCGGCTCGCAGCGGTCCAGGCCGTAGGACCGGCACACCGCGAACATCGCGGCCTCCACGTCCTCCGCGCCCTCACCGCCGGCCAGCAGCAGCTCACCGATACGCAGGGTCAGGTCGAGCACGCGCGGGACGGCGGGCCCGGCCTCGTCGGCCCGCTGGACGGGCTCGGGCGCCGGCCGCTCGGCCACCGGCATGCGCAGCATCGTGCGCATCCGGTCCTGCCAGGGCGCGTCCTTCACCAGGCTGACCACCGGCATGCCGGCCGCCGGGGTGAACGCGGGCGGGGCGTCCTTGGCGCTGTAGGTGCGCGGCCGGGTGAACGCCGACCCCTCCGGCTCGGCGCTCGGCGCCTGCGGCGTCTGCAGTCCCTCGGGGACGGCGAACTCGGACGTGGTCTCCGGCTCGGCACCCGCCCGGGCCAGCTCCAGGCCCTGGGGTACGGCGAACTCGGACGTGATCTCGGGGTCGTACCGCGCCTCGTCCGACCGGGGCTTCCGCTCCTCCGCCTCCGTCACCTCACACCGCTTCCTGAACGACACTTCGCGCAAACCACAGTATGCGCATGCGCGCACGGCCGACACGCAAACGGGCCGCACACACGGCGCGTGTGTGCGGCCCGTCACGAACCGGGGGTCAGTGACCGCCCTGCTCCTTGAAGCGCTTGTACGACCGCTCGATCTCCGCCTCGGCGTCCGTACGGCCCACCCAGTTGGCGCCCTCGACGGACTTGCCGGGCTCCAGGTCCTTGTACACCTCGAAGAAGTGCTGGATCTCCAGGCGGTCGAACTCCGACACGTGGTGGATGTCGCGCAGGTGCTCCACGCGCGGGTCCGTCGCCGGGACGCACAGCAGCTTGTCGTCGCCGCCGGCCTCGTCCGTCATCCGGAACATGCCGATCGCGCGGCACTTGATCAGGCAGCCCGGGAAGGTCGGCTCGTCAAGAATGACCAGCGCGTCCAGCGGGTCGCCGTCCTCGCCGAGGGTGTTCTCGACGAAGCCGTAGTCGGTCGGGTAGGCGGTCGAGGTGAAGAGACGACGGTCCAGGCGGATCCGACCGGTCTCGTGGTCCACCTCGTACTTGTTGCGCGAACCCTTCGGGATCTCGATCGTGACGTCGAACTCCACCGGTGGCTCCTCCATGATCAACACATAGTTCTGGTGGTTAAGTGTCCCTCACGCAGGTGTGTGATCGCGAAAGGGGCTGGTGGTCGTGCCAGAGCTCGGGCCTTGGCGAGCCGCGGGACCGCGGGTTGAGCGGCTCGCGAACGCGCTACGACCGCGGGTGACGCGTGCCGTGACGGCCGCGAGGCCGCGGGTCGCGCGGCTGGCCCGTGCCGTACGGTCCCCGCGTTCCCACCTGCGCCGTCCCCGGAACATCAGGACCTGGCAGTACAGCGCGGGCGCCGCCACCGCCGGGCTGGCACTGGCCGCCGGTGTGGTGACCGCCGCCGGGCCCTGGGACGCCAACGGTCAGCGTACGGCCGAGCGGGACCGTGCCGCTGCCCTGGAGCGGCCGGGTGGCACAGATCACGACGGCTCCGGCACCGCCGCGGGACTGCCCCGGCCCGCACCGAGCGCGGCGGCGGTCCTCGCGGGACTGGGGAGCGCCACGGGCACCGTGAGCACCAAGAAGGCCCCGCCCACCGGAAAGGCCCTCGCCGACGTCCTGGAGCCCCTCCTGGGCGTCCCCGCGCTCAGCGGCGGCCACACGGGAGCCGTCGTCGACGTCACCACCGGCAGACGGCTCTACGGCAGCGACGCGGGCAAGCCCCTCACCCCCGCCTCCACCACCAAGATCGCCACCGCCGTCGCGGCCCTGTCCGCGCTCGGCCCCGACCACCGCTTCACCACCCGCGCCGCGCTCGAACCCGACACCGGGGAGCTCGTCCTGGTCGGCGGCGGCGACCCGACCCTCACCGCCCGGAAGAAGGCCGCGGGCTGGGCGAGCCTGCGCACCCTCGCCGCCGACACCGCCGCCGCGCTCACCCGGCGCCACATCGGCAAGGTCACCCTGTCGTACGACACCACCCTCTACTCCGGGCCCGCACTGCACCCCATCGGCGTCAACGACAACCTCGCGCCCGTCAGCGCCCTCATCGCCGACGAGGGCCGCACCGACGACTCCAGCAGCGGCCCGGCGACCCGCGTGAGCGACCCGGCGGCGGACGCGGCCGGCACCTTCGCCGGCTTCCTGAAGGACGCCGGCATCACGACGACGGCCCCCGGCCCGTCCAAGGCCACCACGCGCGCGAAGACCCTCGCCACCGTCTCCTCGCCCCCGCTGTCGGCCGTGGTCGAGCGCATGCTGACCAACAGCGACAACGACATCGCCGAGGCCCTCGCCCGCCAGACCGCGCTGGCGAGCGGCGAGCCGGGGAGCTTCGCGGGCGGCGCCAAGGCCGTCGCCGCCCGCCTCACCAAGCTCGGCCTGCCCCTGTCCGGCGCCTCCTTCCACGACGGCAGCGGCCTCGACCGCGACGACCGGCTCACGGCCAACCTCCTGACCGCCCTCCTGGTCACGGCCGGCGACCCCGCCCGCCCCGGCCTGCGCCCGGTCCTCACCGGCCTCCCCGTCGCCGGCTTCACCGGCACCCTGACCCACCGCTACACCGACGGCGCCGCCGGTGTCGTCCGCGCCAAGACAGGCACCCTGACCGGCGTCAACACCCTCGCCGGCACCGTCGTCGACACCGACGGCCACCTCCTCGCCTTCGCCTTCCTGGCCTCCGGCACGACCGACCCCCAGGCGGCCCAGTCGGCCCTGGACCGGACGGCGACGGCCCTGGCCGGCTGCGGCTGCGGGTAGCCCCGGGCAGGCCCCGCCGCCACCCCGCCCACCCCACACGGCCTGCCCCAAGTGGTGAGGCTCACGTACCGTTGACCCATGACGAGCTTCGGTGGCACCGCATCTCCCGGGATGGTCGACTGGAACCTCGCGGTGGCGACCGCGACACGGCTCGTGCGCCCGGGCCCGGAGGTCAGCCGCGACGAGGCCAGGTCCGTCGTCGCGGAACTGCGCCGGCACGCGAAGGCCTCGGAGGAACACGTCCGGGGCTTCACTCGTCTCGGCACCGAGGAGACCCACGACACCCCCGTCCTCGTCGTCGACCGCCCCGGCTGGGTCCGCGCCAACGTCGCCGGCTTCCGGGAGATCCTCAAGCCCCTCCTGGACAAGATGCAGGACCGGCGCGGCGGCAACCCCGGCAGCGCCGTCCTCGGCGCCGTCGGCGGCAAGGTCACCGGCGTCGAACTCGGCATGCTGCTGTCGTTCCTCGCCTCCCGCGTCCTCGGCCAGTACGAGACCTTCGCCCCCGCCACCCGCGACCTTCCCGCCGGGGAGAACGGCGGCGGCCGGCTGCTCCTCGTCGCCCCCAACATCGTCCACGTCGAGCGCGAACTCGACGTCCAGCCGCACGACTTCCGGCTCTGGGTCTGCCTGCACGAGGAGACCCACCGCACCCAGTTCACCGCCGTGCCCTGGCTCCGCGACCACCTCGAGGGCGAAATCCAGTCGTTCTTGGCCGAGACCGACGTCGACCCGATGACCGTCCTCGAGCGCGTCCGGGACGCCGCGCAGTCCCTCGCCGGCGGCCGCCCCGAGGGCGAGGAGGAGGACGGCGGACGCTCGTTCGTCGAACTGGTGCAGACCCCGGCCCAGCGCGAGATCCTCGGCCGCCTCACCGCCGTGATGTCCCTCCTCGAGGGCCACGCCGACTTCGTCATGGACGGAGTGGGCCCGGACGTCGTGCGGTCCGTCGCCGAGATCCGCGAGAAGTTCCAGCAGCGCCGCGCCAAGGGCGCCTCCCGCCTCGACCTCGCCCTGCGCAAACTGCTGGGTCTGGACGCCAAACTCAGGCAGTACCGCGACGGCGAACGCTTCGTGCGCGCCGTCGTCGAACAGGTCGGCATGGACGGCTTCAACCGCGTCTGGACCTCCCCCAACACCCTGCCCACCAAGGCGGAGATCGCCAAACCGGCGGACTGGGTCACTCGGGTGCACCGCAAGCCCGAGGCGTGAGCGCCGCACGGCGGGTGTGAAACGAATCCGGCCGACGGCAGACGAACGCCCCACCAATCACCCGTCCGAGGGACCGTGAGCGATGGGTAGGCGTGCAATGCTCGGGGAACGGCCCGCTTCTGTCACCATCTACACACTCTGAGTGACCGACTTCGGGCTCACCCCCCGGAAACTTCATGAAGGGAACCGGACATGGGTCCCCATCCTGCGGTCGCGGCGATACGCCTGGCGGTCCGCCGCGTCCTCCACGACATCCTCACCGACCACGGCTGCGCCCTCGACGCCCCCGGGCGCACCCGGCGCGCCCCCGGCCAGGACGCCCCGGCCGAGCGGCCCCCCTCCCCGCTCGTGCTCGTCGCGTGCTCCGGCGGCGCCGACTCCATGGCGCTCGCCTCCGCCCTCGCCTTCGAGGCCCCCCGGCTCGGCATCCGCGCCGGCGGCGTCACCGTCGACCACGGCCTCCAGGCCGGGTCCGACCTGCGCGCCGACGAGGTCGTCCTCCGGCTGCGCGGCCTCGGTCTCGACCCCGCCGAGTCCGTCACGGTGCGCGTCGGCCGCGAAGGCGGACCCGAGGCCGCCGCGCGCGACGCCCGCTACGCCGCCCTCGACGCCGCCGCCGAACGCCACGGCGCCGCCGCGGTCCTGCTCGGCCACACCCGCGACGACCAGGCCGAAACCGTCCTGCTCGGCCTCGCCCGCGGCTCCGGCATCCGCTCCCTGTCCGGCATGGCCGCGGTCTCGGGGGCCGGCGGCCGTTACCGGCGCCCGTTCCTGCACATCGACCGGCAGACCGCCCGCAAGGCCTGCATGGTCCAGTCCCTGCCGGTCTGGGACGACCCGCACAACGCCGACCCGGCCTACACCCGCTCCCGGCTCCGGCACGAGGGCCTGCCCGCCCTCGAGAAGGCCCTCGGCAAAGGCGTCGTGGAAGCCCTCGCCCGCACCGCCCGGCTCTCCCGCGACGACGCCGACGCCCTCGACGCCTGGGCCGGCCAGGCCGAGGCCTCCGTACGCGACGCCGCGGGCCTGCTGGAGTGCGCCAAGCTCTACGCCCTGCCGGCCGCCGTACGCCGCCGCATCCTGCGCCGCGCCGCCATCGAGGCCGGCGCCCCCGCCGGATCCCTCTTCGCCCGGCACATCGAGGAAGTCGACCGGCTGATCACCGGCTGGCGCGGCCAGAAGGCCATCAATCTCCCGGGCAAAGTCGTCGCCCGGCGCCAGGGTGGCAGACTGGTGATTCGGCAAGGCTGAATCGCGACCCCCGGAGAGACCCTCCGGTGGGCCGGGCAGCCGGTGGCCGTAGTACCAGCGGCCGTAAGTGCGGGACGACCGAAAGTGATGCGGGTGGACGCGAAAGACATGGGTGCCGACCTCAAGCAGGTACTCATCACCAAGGAAGAGATCGACGCGAAGCTGGCCGAGCTGGCCGCGAAGATCGACGCGGAATACGCGGACAAGGACCTGCTCATCGTCGGCGTCCTCAAGGGCGCCGTGATGGTCATGGCGGACCTCGCCCGGGCGCTGTCCACCCCCGTCACCATGGACTGGATGGCCGTGTCCTCCTACGGCGCGGGCACCCAGTCCTCCGGTGTCGTCCGCATCCTCAAGGACCTCGACACCGACATCAAGGGCAGGCACGTCCTGATCGTCGAGGACATCATCGACTCCGGCCTGACCCTGTCCTGGCTGATCAACAACCTCGGCTCGCGCGAGCCCGCCTCCCTCAAGGTGTGCACGCTGCTGCGCAAGCCGGACGCCGCCAAGGTCGCCATCGACGTCGAGTGGGTCGGCTTCGACATCCCGAACGAGTTCGTCGTCGGCTACGGCCTCGACTACGCCGAGAAGTACCGCAACCTGCCGTTCGTCGGTACGCTCGCGCCCCACGTCTACGGCGGCTGAGCCCACAGGGCCGGCTCTTCCGAGACGCTCGGGAACCCCAGCGGGTCTCTCCGCGTTGGAGCATGCAGAGACGGGATTGCCGGCCGTCCACGCCGCTCCGTGCGGCTTTGGACCACGATGCTGGGGTACCGTCAGAAGAACTGTCTTATCAAACTCACTATGGCAGGAGGGACGGGGCGGCACCGCTCCGTATGGATGGACGTGAAGCGATACTTCCGTGGGCCGGTCATGTGGATCGTGCTGGCCGTCCTTGCCGTGGTCGTGTTGATGCAGGTCGTCGGCTCGTCCGGCGGCTACAAGACGGTGGACACCGGCCAGGTCGTTGCGGCGATCAACGAGAACAGGGTCCAGTCGGCCAAACTCACCACAGGTGACGAGCAGACCGTCAAGGTCACGCTCAAGGACGGTCAGAAGGTCGACGGCAGCTCGAAGATCCAGGCGAGCTACATCGGCGACCAGGGCGTGGCCATCGCCGGCACGCTGCAGACCAAGTTCCAGGACAAGCAGATTCCCGACGGCTACACCGTGTCGCCGTCCAAGCAGAACCCGTTCGTCGGCGTCCTGCTCTCCCTGCTTCCCTTCGTTCTCATCGTGGTCGTCTTCCTGTTCCTGATGAACCAGATGCAGGGCGGCGGCTCCCGGGTCATGAACTTCGGGAAGTCCAAGGCCAAGCTCATCACCAAGGACACCCCCAAGACCACCTTCACCGACGTCGCCGGCTGCGACGAGGCCGTCGAGGAACTCCACGAGATCAAGGAGTTCCTGCAGGAGCCGGCCAAGTTCCAGGCCGTCGGCGCGAAGATCCCCAAGGGCGTGCTCCTCTACGGCCGTCCCGGCACCGGCAAGACGCTCCTCGCGCGCGCCGTGGCCGGCGAGGCCGGAGTGCCCTTCTACTCGATCTCCGGTTCCGACTTCGTCGAGATGTTCGTCGGCGTCGGCGCCTCCCGCGTCCGCGACCTCTTCGAGCAGGCCAAGGCGAACGCCCCGGCGATCGTCTTCGTCGACGAGATCGACGCGGTCGGCCGCCACCGCGGCGCCGGCCTCGGCGGCGGTCACGACGAGCGCGAGCAGACCCTGAACCAGCTGCTCGTCGAGATGGACGGGTTCGACGTCAAGGGCGGTGTGATCCTCATCGCCGCCACGAACCGCCCCGACATCCTCGACCCGGCCCTCCTGCGCCCCGGCCGCTTCGACCGCCAGATCGCGGTCGACCCGCCGGACCTGCAGGGCCGTCTGGAGATCCTCAAGGTCCACCAGAAGGGCAAGCCCGTCGCCCCGGACGTCGACCTGGCCGCCGTCGCCCGCCGCACCCCCGGCATGACCGGCGCGGACCTGGCGAACGTGCTCAACGAGGCAGCGCTGCTCACCGCCCGCGGTGACCAGAAGCTGATCGACAACAGGGCGCTGGACGAGGCGATCGACCGCGTGGTCGCGGGCCCGCAGAAGCGGACCCGGATCATGTCGGACAAGGAGAAGAAGATCACCGCGTACCACGAGGGCGGACACGCCCTGGTCGCGGCGGCCTCGCCGAACTCCGACCCGGTCCACAAGATCACGATCCTGTCTCGCGGCCGCGCCCTCGGCTACACGATGGTCCTGCCGGACGAGGACAAGTACTCGACCACGCGCAACGAGATGCTCGACCAGCTGGCCTACATGCTGGGCGGCCGCGCGGCCGAGGAGCTGGTCTTCCACGACCCGACCACCGGCGCCGCCAACGACATCGAGAAGGCCACCAACCTGGCCCGCGCGATGGTCACGCAGTACGGCATGACCGAGCGGCTCGGTGCCATCAAGTTCGGCGGCGACAACAGCGAGCCGTTCCTCGGACGTGAGATGGCGCACCAGCGCGACTACTCGGAAGAGGTCGCCGCGCTGGTCGACGAAGAGGTCAAGAAGCTCATCGAGACCGCGCACAACGAGGCCTGGGAGATCCTGGTCGAGAACCGCGACGTGCTCGACCAGCTCGTCCTCCACCTGCTGGAGAAGGAGACCCTCGGCAAGGAGGAGATCGCCGAGATCTTCGCCCCGATCCACAAGCGCCCGCCGCGGCCCGCGTGGACCGGCTCCTCCCGCCGCACCCCCTCCACCCGTCCGCCGGTGCTCTCCCCCAAGGAGCTCGCACTGACCAACGGTGCGAACGGCGCGACGGCGGCGATCAGCACGGCCAAGTCCACGGCCACGGAGTCGGCCCCGATCACGGACCCGACCCCGGAGGACCGCCCGGACAGCTGATCACTTTCCGGCCAACAGGCCCGGAATGATTGCCACGCCCCCCAGGTTCTAGCCTGGGGGGCGTGGCATTTCGGTATGCCCGCGAGCAAGACGCACAGGAACGAGGCATCAGATGACCGACCCGGTGACGCTGGACGGCGAGGGCACCATCGGCGAGTTCGACGAGAAGCGCGCCGAGAACGCCGTACGGGAGCTGCTGATCGCGGTCGGTGAGGACCCGGACCGCGAGGGCCTGCGGGAGACGCCGGCGCGGGTGGCGCGGGCGTACCGGGAGATCTTCGCGGGCCTGTGGCAGAAGCCGGAGGACGTCCTGACGACGACGTTCGACCTCGGGCACGACGAGATGGTGCTCGTGAAGGACATCGAGGTGTACTCGACATGTGAGCACCATCTGGTGCCGTTCCGGGGAGTCGCCCACGTCGGATACATCCCGTCCGTGTCGGGCAAGATCACCGGCCTGTCCAAGCTCGCCCGTCTCGTGGACGTCTACGCGCGCCGCCCCCAGGTCCAGGAGCGCATGACGACGCAGATAGCGGACTCCCTGATGAAGATCCTCGAGCCTCGCGGCGTGATCGTGGTCGTGGAGTGCGAGCACATGTGCATGTCGATGCGCGGGATCCGCAAGCCGGGCGCCAAGACCATCACCTCGGCCGTCCGCGGTCAGCTGCGGGACGCGGCGACGCGGAACGAGGCGATGAGCCTCATCATGGCGGGCTGACCCTACGGCGCACCGGTGGGTCAGGCCACCGGCTCGGTCCCCGGGTGGTTCTCGTCGTCGTCCTCGGGGAGGCGGCAGACGCGTTCGAGGAACAGGGCCGCCGCTATCACGGCGATGCCGGCGAGGACCGAGAAGCCGGCGTAGAAGGCCTGGTCGCGGCGGGCCGGGATGTCGAGGAGTTCCAGGAGGAAGACCCCGGTGCCGCCGTACATGCCGGCGACCAGGGCTGCCACCAGGGCGCTGGCCTGGCCGAAGACGACCGCGCGGGCCGCCATCAGGGGGTCGACGCCCTTGGCCCCGGGGCGCCGCTCGCGCTGGGCCTTGAAGCGGGCGCGCAGCGAGAGGGCCGTGGCGAGGAGCACCACGGCGATCAGGGCGAGGACGACGGGGGCGGCCAGGGGGACGCTGGGCAGGGTCCCGATCGAGTTCCAGAGGCGGGCGCCCGCCCAGGAGAGGATCCCGGCCACGACGAACACGCCGGCCAGCACCCTGATGCGCAGCTGTTTCACGGTGTCCCTTCAGCTCCCCCGGGCCGCTCCCGGACCGTGCTCGTGTTGACCTTAACGGCTACTCGGGCAGTCGGAGTTCCAGGTCCCGCCGGGCTTCCACGCCGTCGCGGGTGACGGCCGACAGCAGGTCGGCCACCGTGCCGCGGCCGGGCAGCTGGGCCTGCGGGTCCACGTCGTGCCAGGGGGCGAGCACGAAGGCGCGCTCGTGGGCGCGCGGGTGGGGGAGGGTCAGGCGCGGGTCGTCGGAGGTGACACCGGCGTAGGCGACGATGTCGACGTCCAGGGTGCGCGGACCCCAGCGCTCGTCGCGGACCCGGTTGAAGGCCTCCTCGACGGCGTGCGCGCGCTCGAGCAGGGAGGACGGCGGGAGGGTCGTCTTCAGGACGACCACCGCGTTGAAGTACGACGGCTGGCTGCCCGGCTCGACGCCCCACGGCTCGGTCTCGTACACCGGCGACACGGCCTTCACGCGCACGCCGGGCGTGTCCTCCAGGGCGTCGACGGCTCCCTGGAGGGTCTCCAGCCGGTTGCCGAGGTTGGAGCCGATGGAGATGACGGCGGGCTTGGGGTTGCTGAGCGTCGTGTCGGCGGCGTCGACCTGCTCGACGACGGAGGCGGGGACCGGCTGGACGGTGGGGTCGCTGTGCCCCGGGAGGAACGGTCGGGTCATGCTCGGCTCCGGATGATGGTGACGGTCACGTCGTCGAAGGGGACGGTGATCGGCGCGTCGGGCTTGTGGACGCAGACCTCGACCTCCTGGACCCCGTCGTGCTTCAGGCAGGTCTGGGCGATGCGCTCGGCGAGCGTCTCGATGAGGTTCACCGGCTCGCCCTCGACCACGGCCACGACCTCCTCGGCCACGATGCCGTAGTGGACGGTCTTCGTCAGGTCGTCGTCCGCCGCGGCCGGCCGGGTGTCCAGCCCGAGGACGAGGTCCACGAGGAAGGTCTGGCCCTCCTCGCGCTCCCGGGGGAACACTCCGTGGTGCCCGCGGGCCTTCAGGCCGCGCAGCGCGACACGATCCACGCGAATCACTCCTGCAATCGTCGGGAACGGCCGGTCGGTGCCGCGTGCGGGCGGCACACCGGCCACGGACGAATCTACCTGCGGGCACTGACACGGCCGGGCCACGGCGGCGCGGGTCCGGGCCGGGTTCCGGAGGGTTCACCGGGTGTTTCCCCAGGGAAACCCGGACGCGTCAGGGTTTGGTAGCGGCTCCTACCCCGGGGCTCGTGATTCCAACCACTTGTTGGTCCCCGCGGGGTGCGGGATCGCTCAGGCGAGCGGATTCTCGTCCGGATCCACCCCGTTGATCCCGTCCGGTCCCTCTTCTTCCTCTTCGTCGGTCTCGGCCAGGACGGGTGAGGCGTGGTGCGACCAGAGCTTCCAGCCGAGGGGGGTGCGGCGGAACACGTTGGTGGCGACCACGAGCTGCCCGACCAGGGGACCGAGCTCCTCGCCCTCCTGCGGGGCGGGCCCGCCGCTGAGGATGTTCTCGGTGCAGGTCACGACGGCGGTGTCGCCGGTGACGGAGACGTGCACGTCGGTCAGGAAGAACTGGATGTAGTCGGTGTTCGCCATGATCAGCGCGTACGAGCGCAGAACCTCGCCGCGGCCGGTGAGCACGGGCCAGCCGGGGTGCACGCAGGAGATCACCCCGGTGTCGGCGGGGTCGTGGTACTCCTCGTCGACGCCCAGGTCGGAGGGGGTCAGCCAGAAGGAGGAGAGCTCCTCGAAGTCACCGCGCTCCATCGCCTCGTAGAAGGCCGTGTTGGCGGCCTCCACCTGTTCGACGTCCGTATGGGGGGCGCTCACCGGGCTCCTTCCGCGCCGGGCGCCTGCGCTGAGGCGGCGGTGCGCGCCCCTTCCACGGCGCGTGCGACGCGTACGGCGTCCGCGGTGGCGCGCACCTCGTGGACGCGCACGGCCCATGCGCCGGCGTGCGCGGCGAGCGCGGAGACGGCCGCGGTGGCGGCGTCGCGCTCCCGGGCCGGCGGGGGAGCGCCCTCGGGTCCGGCGAGGACGCGGCCGAGGAACCGCTTGCGGGAGGCGGCGACGAGCAGCGGGTGGCCGAGGGCGTGCAGGCGGTCGAGGTGGGCGAGGAGGGCGAGGTCGTGCTCGGCCTCCTTGGAGAAGCCGAGGCCGGGGTCGACGACGATGCGGTCGGGGGCGATGCCGCCCGCCAGGACGGCCTCCACGCGCGCGCGCAGTTCGTCGACGACTTCGGCGACGACGTCCTCGAAGACGCCCTTGACGTTGCCGCCCTGGAGGTAGCCGCGCCAGTGCATGACGACGAAGGGGGCGCCGGCCGCGGCGACCGCGGGGATCATCGCGGGGTCGGCGAGGCCGCCGCTGACGTCGTTGACGAGGGCGGCGCCCGCCGCGAGGGACTGCTCGGCGACGGAGGCGCGCATGGTGTCGACGGAGACGACGACGCCTTCGGAGGCCAGGCCGCGGACGACCGGGACGACGCGCCTGAGCTCTTCGGCCTCGTCGACGCGGGTGGCGCCGGGGCGGGTGGACTCGCCGCCGACGTCGACCAGGTCCGCGCCCTCGGCGACCAGGTCCAGTCCGCGCTTGACGGCGGCGGTGGTGTCGAACCAGCGGCCCCCGTCGGAGAAGGAATCGGGGGTCACGTTGACGACTCCCATGACCGCGCACCGGTCCCATGCCGGAAGGCCCGCCACCTGGCCGCGCCCGCTGAGGTTGTTCATACGTTCAGCGTAGGCCCAGGGCGGGTCCGCACACGTGCCGCGGCCCGGGCGGAGGCCACCTTGCTGGAGGGGGTGGGGCGTCCGCCCGGGCCTGCCGGGGGTCGGGCCGGGGCCCGAGGGGGTGCCGCCGGGACCCCGCCGGCCCCCGGCGGAGTCGTTCCCGGGGCGGTGCCGGGCAGCCGTCAGGCCGCCCGGACGTCGCGCTCCGCGACCGCGTGCGCGCAGGGCCGCTGCGCGGCCGCCCGGCGCCGGCGCAGGAAGCGCGGCAGCGGCAGGGCGAGGTCGACGAACCCCTCGGCCTGCATGGCGGCGAAGCCGATGCGGGGCAGGTCGGCGGAGGCGCGGTAGACGACGAAGCGGGGTTCCCAGCGCGGCTGGAACTTGGCGTTGAACTTGTACAGCGACTCGATCTGGAACCACCGGGAGAGGAACACCAGCAGCCCCCGCCAGGCGCGCAGCACCGGACCGGCGCCGATCTTCTCCCCGCGCGCGAGGGCGGAGCGGAACATCGCGAAGTTCAGCGAGACGCGTGTGATGCCGAACTTCGGGGCGGCCTGCAGGGCGGCGACGATGAGTAGTTCGTTCATACCGGGGTCGGCGCTGCGGTCGCGGCGCATCAGGTCCAGTGAGACGCCGTCGGTGCCCCAGGGCACGAAGTGCAGGATCGCCTTCAGGTCGCCGTACTCGCCGGGGTGCTCGTCGGTCTTGTGGGCCGTGGCGATCAGGCAGTCGCCGTCGGCGGGGTCGCCGATGCGGCCGAGCGCCATGGAGAAGCCGCGCTCGGTGTCGGTGCCGCGCCAGTCCTCGGCGGCCCGGCGGATGCGCTCCAGCTCGGCCTCGCCGAGGTCACGGATGCGCCGTACCCGGGTTTCGTAGCCGGCCCGCTCGATGCGCTTGACCATCTGGCGCACGTTGCGCATCGCGCGTCCGGCGAGCGAGAAATCCGCCACGTCCACCACCGCCTCGTCGCCCAGTTCCAGGGCGTCGAGGCCGGTCTCGCGGGTCCACACCTCACCGCCGGTCTCCGAGCAGCCCATGACGGCCGGGGTCCAGGAGTGCGCCTTGGCCTCGTCCATGAAGCGCTCGATGGCGCCCGGCCAGGCCTCGACGTCGCCGATCGGGTCGCCGCTGGCGAGCATGACGCCGGAGACGACGCGGTAGGTGACCGCCGCCTTGCCGCTGGGGGAGAAGACGACCGCCTTGTCGCGGCGCAGCGCGAAGTGGCCGAGGGAGTCGCGGCGGCCGTGCTTGTCCAGCAGGGCGCGCAACTGGGCCTCGTCCTCCTCGGTGAGGCGGGCGGCCGGGTGTTCGGGGCGGAAGGCCAGGTAGCTCGTGGTGGCCACGGTGATCCAGCCGAGGGCGCCGAGCGAGAAGGCGACCGTCCAGGAGGTGTTGCCGGCGTAGTCCACGGGGCCCTCGAAGCCGAACAGGCCGTACAGGACGTGGGTGAGCCGGTCGGCCAGACTCGGGTCGCCGATGGTGCGGTCCGGGTGGACGCTGACGATGACCAGGCCGAGCGCGAGGGAACCGGCGCTCATGAGGACGAAGTTGGCGAGTGCCCGCCAGCGGCTGCGCGGGTCGGGCAGGGCCGCGAACTCGTCGCGGTGGCGCAGCAGGGGCACCAGCAGGGCCACCGAGATCAGCATGCCGAGGGGCGAGTGCCGGTAGACGAACTGGGCGGCCGCGCCGGCCGGCAGGAGCGCGACGGCGGCGCGCCACGCCCGGCGCTTGCGCCGTTTGAGCCCGTGCGCGAGCAACAGCAACAGCACTCCGGCGCTGAGCGAGAGCGCCGCGGCGAAGGGCCCGAAGGAGCCGGGCAGCACCTCGGCCATGGCGTGCATCCGGCTGTGGCGGAAGCGCGGGAACACGCCCGCGGCGATGTCCAGTACGCCCACGAGGGCGCACGCCCTGGCGACCAGGGCGGGGACGGCCTCGGGGCGTGGGCCGCGCAACACGCGCCGCGCCCGGCTTGATCGGCTCGGAACCCCGCCCGACATTTCCCCATCTATCCTGACAGACATCGCATCCCGTAGTTCTGCGAGAGACCTTGAACCCGGTGCCGATCGGGGCATCCGGCGACATTGCGCCCTCTAGGACGGTGTCTCGGGGAGAGAGGTTCACTCCCCTCCGGAAAGTCGGGTCAAAGGCCAAGGAAAGCCTCGGGCAAGCCCTCGCAACGGTGTGGGGGCGGCCGGGGGCACGGAGCGCAGGCAGGAAGCAGCCCATGGGTCTCACGAGCAACAAAGTGCTGGCGCTGGCGGTCATGTGCGCGGTGGCGCTGTTCGTCGCCACGGTGTGGCTGTGGCCGCGGCTGGCCCGGCGCAGCTGGCGGGCGGTCACCGGCCGCGTCGGCCTGCTCCTCGCCACCCAGTTCGTCCTCTTCGCCTCCCTGGGGATCGCCGCCAACCAGGCCTTCGGGTTCTACGCCAGCTGGGCGGACCTGTTCGGCCGGGAGACGGACCAGGGCGTGGTCGTCGACCACTCGGCCAACGGCGGCACGGGCGGCCCGCTCCAGGTGGTGTCCACCTCCGAGGTGGTCGGCGCGTCCGGCACCCGGCCGGAGACGGGCGGGGAGGTGCAGAAGGTCGACATCGTGGGCCGTACGACCCACATCGCCGTACCGGCGTTCGTCTACCTGCCGCCGGAGTACTTCCAGCCGCAGTACCGCACGCGGACGTTCCCGGCGGCCGTCGTGCTGACCGGCTACCCCGGTACGGCGCAGGCGCTGGTGGACAAGCTGCACTACCCGCGTACGGCGCAGGAGCTGGCCAAGACCGGGCGGATGCAGCCGATGATCCTGGTGATGCTGCGGCCGACCGTGGCGCCGCCGCGGGACACCGAGTGCGTGGACGTCCCGGGCGGCCCCCAGGCGGAGACGTTCTTCGCGAAGGACCTGCCCGACGCCGTGCTCGCGCACTACCGGGTGGGCAGGCGGCCCGGCAGCTGGGGTGTCGTCGGCGACTCCACGGGCGGCTACTGCGCGCTGAAGTTCGCCATGCACCACCCGCGCGTCTACGCGGCCGCCGCGGGCCTGTCGCCGTACTACAACGCGCTGATCGACCCCACGACCGGCGACCTCTTCCGCGGCGACACGAGCCTGCGGAATCGTGCCGACCTGTGGTGGCTGCTCAAGCACGAGCCGGCTCCGGACACCTCGCTGCTCGTCACCAGCAGCAGGATCGGCGAGCGCAACTACGCGGACACGATGCGGTTCATACAGCGTGTGCAGGCCACCGGCCGGACCCGGATCTCGTCGATCATCCTCGGCAGCGGCGGCCACAACTTCAACACCTGGCGGCGGGAGATCCCGGCGACGCTGCAGTGGCTCAGCGGCCGGCTCAGCGACCGCTGAGCCCGCCGGGGGCCCCTGATTCCCCGTGAAGCCCGCGGTGTGGCCGGGTTTTTACGGGGCGGGGGTCCGCGATCCGCCTACTCGCGGTAAGTTTCTGGCCATGCCACGTGGACGCCACCGCCATTCCCCACCTCTGCACCGGCTGTTGCCTCCCTCGGTGATCGCCGGGGTCTCCGTCGTCTGCGCGCTGGGTCCCTGGGTGTTCTCCGAGGCCGCGATGGTGCGCACGCTGGCCGCGGCGGCCGCGGTGACGGCGGTCCTCGGCGCGGTCGTGATGCGGCGCTGGGACGCCCAGGCGGGCAAGCAGGTCGCCGACCTCACGCGCGCGCGTGCCAGTGACGAGTGGCGCTACGAGGAGCGGGTCGCCGAACTGGAGACCGACCTCGAGGAGTCGCGCGAGCTGCGCACCAAGCTCGAGCAGCGGCTGCGCGCCAAGCGCGCGGAGCTGGCCGGGCTGCGCAACGAGCACGCGGCCCTGCTGCGCCGCTACGCCACCGCCGAGACCGAGCGCGCCAGTGCCCTGGAGGGACGTCGGCTGCTGGAGATCGAGGCGGCCGAGCCGTCCACCTCCCTCGCCCTGCCGCCCGCGCGGAAGGCCGAGCCGGAGACCGGGGAGCCCGAGGCACCCGAGGGTGCCGGGACGGCCCCGGCGGACGCCGGGGACGAACCGGCGGTGTGCGCGGTGTTCTCGCCCGAGGGTTCCCGGCTGTTCCTGCGGGCCGGCGCGGCGCTGGCCCGGCTCGACCCGGAGGCGCCCACCAAGCCCGCCGAGCCCGAAGCGACGCGGCCCGAGCCGGTGCCCTCCGCGACGGGGACGCCCGAACCGGTGATGTCCGAACCGGCCGTGCCGGCCAAAGGAGCAGGCGCCGACAACGGCGCTGACGAAGGCGCCCGAGAAGGCGTGACGGCGGCTTCCGGGGCCGCCGGGGACGAGGGCGCCGCCCAGGAGGACGAGGGCGAGGGGCAGCCCGGGGCGGCCGACGGGCACGCGCGCGCGGCCGCCGCCCCCACGGCCCCGGCCGAGCCCGCGAAGCCCCAGGAGCCGCACCGGGCGGGGCACTTCACGGTGCCGACCGCGGTGGCCGTCGTACCGGCCGCTCCCGCGCGGCGCCCGGCGGTCGAGGGCGGGTTCGACTTCTTCGGCACCCAGAAGCACACGTCGTCCACCGCCCTGGAGTCCGTGCAGAACGAGGACCTGGCGGACGTCGTCGGGCAGGAGGCCCTCGCGCTGCACAAGGCGGAGACCGAGGGCCGGTACAAGCCCGCCGACGCCGGGTCGCGCGGCGTCGGCCAGGTCATCGACCTGACCGCGCACGACGAGACGGAACAGATCGACGTCCAGCGCCTGCGCACCGCGGCGTCCTGACCCGCCGTCACCCGGCTTACCGAGCCCGGCCCTTCCGTCAGGGGGCCGGGCTCGGTCGCGCAAGGGTGTGCGCGGCGGGGACCGGCTCAGGCCATCCAGCGGTCCGGGCGGGCGTCCCCGCGGCCGGTGCGGGAGCGGTCCGCCTGGGCGTACAGCAGCCGTGCGGCCTCCTCGGCGTCCCGCAGACGGGCCGTGACGGTCTTCCCGGCGCCGGTGTCCACGTGGACGTCGGCGAGCCGCCACAACCGCTGCCAGGGCCCCTGGGTGAGCCGCACGCTCTGCACCTTCGCGTGCGGGACCAGCGCCAGACGGCGGCGCAGCAGGCCGCGCCGGGCGGCGAACACCGCCCCGGTGACCGCCAGGCCCTGCCCGCGCCACCACACCGGGACGCACCGGCCGGCCCGGCGCGGCGGCCGGGACGTCCGCGCCGGCACGGTCACCCCGGGCAGCACGCGCGCGAGGACCGACTCGGCGACCGCGCGCGGGGCGACCGGCACCAGCACGGAGTTGTCGGACCCGGCCACGTCCAGCTCCACCCGCACCCAGCCGAGGCGCCGCCACAGCAGCGGCTCCACGATCCGCACGCTCTGCACCCGTCCCGGCGGCACGGTCTCGTGCGTGCGGTCGAGCAGCCCGTGGTCGATGCGCAGCCCGTCCGGGGACTCGGCCACCGACCAGTCGTACTCGGTGACGAACCGCCCGGCGCTCCTCGCGGCCGCCGCACCCAGCAGCGGCAGGCCGGTGGCGAGGACCGTCCACACGCTGTGGGTGGCCAGCCACAGCACGGGCGGTACGACGGCGGCGGCGCACAGGGCGCCCCAGGTGGTGCCCGTCAGCACCAGGGAGAGTGCCAGCTCGCGCGGGGGCACGCGCATCAGCTCCCGCGCCGGCGCCTCACCCACCGCGTGCGCCGTCTCGGGTGCGAAACCGGCGGCGCGCGCCAGCAGCTCCGCGCGCAGGGCGCGCGCCTCCCGCTCGCCCAGGAAGGCCAGTTCGTCCTTCTTCTCGGCCCCCACGACGTCGATCCGCAGCTTGGCGACGCCCGCCACGCGCGCGAGGAGCGGCCGGGTGACGTCGACGGCCTGGACGCGCTCGAGCCGGATGTGCGCGGTGCGCCGGAACAGCAGGCCGGTGCGTATGCGCAGTTCGGCGTCGGTGACCGCGAAGTGCGTGAACCACCAGGACAGGAAGCCGTACAGGCCGGCCGCCGGCACCAGCACGCTGAGCGCGAGCAGCAGCATGGTGCCGGTCAGCCGGGTCAGCTGCTCCTGCGCCGCGTTCGGGTCGTGCACGGCCCAGCCGGCGAGGACGGTGACCGGCGCCCAGGCGCGCCGGAAGGGCGTGACGGGGTGCAGCCGCCGCTCGGCGACGGGCGGCCGCGCCGGTGCGCCGCCGGGACCGGGACCCGGCAGCTCCCCGGGGCCGGCCGGCGTCGTCACAGTCCCGCCGATCGGGCCCCGCCCAGCTCGGTCAGCCGGTCGCGCAGCCGCTCCGCCTCGGCCGGGTCGAGGCCGGGGATGGCCGCGTCGGTCGCCGCGGCGGCGGTGTGCAGCTGCACACTGGCCAGCCCGAAGTACCGCTCCACGGGTCCCGAGGTGACCTCCACCAGCTGCATCCGCCCGTAGGGCACCACGGTCTCCTCCCGCCAGAGCACACCGCGGCTGATCAGCAGGTCGTCGGCGCGCTCGGCGTACCGCCAGGACCCCCAGTTGCGGCCCAGCAGCCGCCAGCCCCAGGCCGCGAGGGCCGCCGGGAGCAGCGCGCAGGCGGCCCAGGCCGGCCCCGCGAGCAGGCCCGGCAGCACGCCCGCCAGGAGGGCGAGCACCCCCGCCCACACCACCAGCAGCAGCCGGCGCATCCGCAGCAGGCCGGGCGGCAGCCCCCGCCACACCGGTTCGTCCCCCGCCACCCCGGTCTCCGCCGGGCTCCCCGTCTCCATGTGCCCAGCGTACGTAGGGGAGACTGGGGCCATGACTCCTACGACCCAGACGACGGTCGGGATCGGCGGCGCCGCGGAGAGCACCGACATGGTGCTCAACATCGGCCCGCAGCATCCGTCCACGCACGGCGTGCTGCGGCTCAGGCTCGTGCTGGACGGCGAGCGCATCGTGCGCGCGGACCCGGTGGTCGGCTACATGCACCGGGGTGCCGAGAAGCTCTTCGAGGCGCGCGACTACCGGCAGATCATCATGCTCGCCAACCGGCACGACTGGCTGTCGGCGTTCTCGAACGAGCTCGGCGTGGTCCTCGCCGTCGAGCGGATGCTCGGCATGGAGGTCCCCGAGCGGGCGGTGTGGACGCGCACCCTGCTCGCCGAGCTGAACCGGGTGCTCAACCACCTGATGTTCCTCGGCTCCTACCCCCTGGAGCTGGGCGGCATCACACCGGTGTTCTACGCGTTCCGGGAGCGCGAGGTGCTCCAGAACGTGATGGAGGAGGTCTCCGGCGGGCGCATGCACTACATGTTCAACCGGGTCGGCGGTCTCAAGGAGGACCTGCCGGCCGGGTGGACGGCACGCGCGCGTGCCGCCGTCTCCGCCGTGCGCTCGCGCATGGACGTCTTCGACGACCTGGTGCTCGGCAACGAGATCTTCCGCGGGCGCACGCGGGGCGTGGGGGCGCTCGCGCCCGAGGCGGTGCACGCCTACGGGGTGAGCGGGCCCATCGCGCGTGCCTCGGGTGTCGACCTGGACCTGCGCCGCGACGAGCCGTACCTGGCCTACGGCGAGCTCCAGGACACGCTGAAGGTCGTCACCCGGGGCGAGGGCGACTGCCTCGCCCGCTTCGAGTGCCTGCTGGAGCAGACCCACAACGCCCTCGACCTCGCCGACGCCTGCCTGGGCCGGCTCGCCGAACTGCCGCCCGGGCCGATCAACCAGCGTCTGCCCAAGGTGCTCAAGGCGCCGGAGGGGCACACCTACGCGTGGACCGAGAACCCGCTCGGCATCAACGGCTACTACCTGGTCAGCAAGGGTGAGAAGACCCCGTACCGGCTGAAGCTGCGCTCGGCCTCGTACAACAACATCCAGGCGCTGACCGAGCTGCTGCCGGGGACGCTGGTGGCGGACATGGTGGCGATCCTCGGGTCGATGTTCTTCGTGGTCGGGGACATCGACAAGTAGCGGCCTTCAGCGGGGCCCAGGGGGAGGGCTCAGGCGAGCGGGTCCGGGACGCCGACCGGCTGGAGCAGCCAGCGGAAGTCGCCGAGGCCGCCCGGGGCGGTGAGTTCGGCGGCCTCTCCGGCACGCGCGAGGGCGCGCACGTAGCCCGCGGGGTCCGTGGAGGCCAGGGCGAGCTGGGGGCGTGCGCCGGTGACGTCCAAGGCGTGCAGGGCGGCACGTTGCGTGAGCAGGCGCGCGGCGGGGAAGGTGCGCGCCGCGCTGAGCGCCCCATGCGCCCCGCGCGCCTCGCATGCCGCCGCGCACGCGTCCAGTGCCACGTGCGCCGTGATGTCGCACGAGCCGTCCGGCACGGGTGCCGTCTCGCGCCCCTCCCGGAACCCGGTGAGCGTCCCGAACGGGGGCCGCTCCCGCGCGGTGTGCGCGTAGTCCACGGCCACCGCGAGCCCCCGCTCCACCCGGCCCACCGCGGACGCCCAGGCCTCGTCCCGCGGCCGTCCGATCTCCGCGCGCAGCCCCCGCTCCCTGGGCAGCGGCCACCACCGGGCCAGCCAGTCCGCGTCCGCCCCCGACACCGGCTCGCCGAGCCGCTCGGCGCCGTCCGCCGCGACGAGCACCAGCCGGGGCACGCCCTCCGCGTCCACCTCGGCGACGTCCACGGGCACGTTGTCCAGCCACTCGTTGGCGAACAGCAGCCCGGTGACCGTGTCCGGGGGTTCGGCGCGCCAGGCGATGCGCGCGTCCAGGCCCGCCGGGCGCCCGGCCCGCTCGACGGCGTACCCGCGCGCGCGGGCGGCCACGTCGGCCGGGAGGGCGGCGAGGACGCCGGCGACCAGTTCGCCGCGACCGGCGCCCATGTCCACGAAGTCCAGCGCAGGCGGCCGCCCGAGCGCCTCGTCGACCCGGCACAGCAGCCGGGCCACGGCCCCCGCGAACAGCCCGGACGCGTGCACGGACGTCCGGAAGTGCCCGGCCGGGCCCTCGGGACGCCGGTAGAAGCCGCCCGGCCCGTACAGCGCCTCCTCGGTGGCCTCGCGCCAGCCGCGTCCCGCGCGGATGCTCTCCGCCGTCGCCCCATCCGTCACCGCAACAGACTAGGCGCACAGGTGATCACGGCCTCCACCTTGCGGAGTACACGTCCCGGGTGCGGATCGGCCCTCCGGTTGACCCCTGCACGCATCCCGTGTCCCTACTCTGGGTTACGTGCAGCGCCTCTATGACTTCCTCCGCAGGCACCCGACATGGGTCGACACCTTCTGGGCCGTCGTCCTGTTCGGGATCTCCGGCGTGAGCGTGACGAGTCTGAGCGGGGCGCCCGGTCACCACATGTCGGTCGCCGGGGGGCTGGCGGTGTCCGCCGTGCTCTGCGCCGTGGTCGCGCTGCGCCGCCGCTTCCCGGAGGCGATGCTGCTGCTGGCCCTGGCGGCCGGGCTGGCCCAGCTGGTCTTCGACCTCGAGACCACCGCGGCCGACTTCGCCATGCTGGTGATCACCTACACGGTCGCCACGATGGGCGCCCGCTGGGCCTCCCGGCTCGCGCTCGCCGTCAGCCTGGTCGCGGCGGTCCTGGCCCAGGTGCGCTGGCCGGCGCAGCACACCGGCTTCCTGGGGCAGGCCGCGATCACGGTGTTCCAGACGGTGCCGTTCGCGCTGGCCTGGGTGCTCGGCGACTCCATGCGCACCCGCCGCGCCTACTTCGCCCAGCTGGAGGAGCGCGCCGCCCGGCTGGAGCGGGAGCGCGAGGCGCAGTCCAAGGTGGCGGTCGCCGCCGAGCGCGCCCGGATAGCGCGCGAGCTGCACGACGTCGTCGCGCACAACGTGTCGGTGATGGTGGTCCAGGCCGACGGCGCCGCCTACGTCCTCGACGCGGCCCCCGACCAGGCCAAGAAGGCGCTGGAGACGATCTCGTCCACCGGCCGGCAGGCCCTCGCCGAGATGCGCCGCCTGCTGGGCGTGCTGCGCACCGGGGAGCACCAGGAGACCGGGGAGTACGTCCCGCAGCCGGACGTGGAGCAGATCGACGACCTCGTCGAGCAGTGCCGCAGCTCCGGCCTGCCCGTCGACTTCAAGGTGGAGGGCACCCCGCGCCCGCTGCCCAGCGGCGTGGAGCTGACCGCGTACCGCATCGTGCAGGAGGCGCTCACCAACACCCGCAAGCACGGCGGTCCGGACGCGGGCGCCAGCGTGCGGCTGGTCTACTTCGACGACGGGCTCGGCCTGCTCGTCGAGGACGACGGCAAGGGCGCCCCGCACGAGCTGTACGAGGAGGGCGGCGCCGACGGCCAGGGGCACGGCCTGATCGGCATGCGCGAGCGGGTCGGCATGGTCGGCGGCACCCTGGACGCCGGACCGCGCCCGGGCGGAGGATTCCGCATCAGCGCGCTGCTCCCGCTCAAACCGGTGCCCTAGCGCAGCCCTTACGCCCCCGCTGACCCCGCTGACCCAGGTCAGGCCCCCCGCCGACGGCGCGCCGCCCGGCGGTACGAACACGGAAGAGGACCCATGACGATCCGCGTGATGCTCGTCGACGACCAGGTGCTGCTGCGCACCGGGTTCCGGATGGTGCTCGCCGCCCAGCCGGACATGGAGGTCGTCGCGGAGGCGGGCGACGGCGTCGAGGCCCTCCAGGTGCTGCGCACCACGGCCGTCGACGTCATCCTGATGGACGTCCGCATGCCGAAGCTGGACGGCGTGGAGGCCACCCGGCGGATCTGCTCGCAGCCCGAACCGCCGAAGGTGCTGATCCTGACCACCTTCGACCTGGACGAGTACGCGTTCTCCGGGCTGAAGGCGGGCGCCTCCGGCTTCATGCTCAAGGACGTGCCGCCCGGTGACCTGCTGGCCGCCATCCGTGCCGTGCACAGCGGTGACGCGGTCGTGGCGCCCTCCACCACGCGGCGCCTGCTGGACCGGTTCGCGCCCATGCTGCCCTCCGCGGGCGCCGCACCCCAGCACAAGGAGCTGCAGCGGCTCACCGACCGGGAGCGCGAGGTGATGGTGCTGGTCGCCCAGGGCCTGTCGAACGGTGAGATCGCCGCCCGGCTGGTGCTGTCCGAGGCGACCGTGAAGACCCACGTGGGCCGCATCCTGACCAAGCTCGGCCTGCGGGACCGGGTCCAGGTGGTGGTCCTGGCCTACGAGACCGGGCTGGTCAGAGCCGGCGGCCACGGCTGACGCCGCGCCGCCGCCCGGGTCGGCCTACGGACGTGCGGCGCCGGGCAGCCGCGCCGCGAACCCGGCGACCGCGTCCCGTACGTCGTCCGCCGTCCACTCCAGGCCCGCGCCGGAGACCGTGACCTCCGTGAAGGCGAGGCCCGGACCGCCCCGGTCCCAGTCGTTCCCGAACAGCAGCACCGACGTCTCCTCGGCCTGCCGCACGGCGGCCTCCGCGACCACCTCCGGCTCGTACGGCAGCCACACCTGGAACTCGTGGGTGTGGGGCACCTCCGGGTGCACGCGCGCCCACGGCAGGCCGGCCGCCGCGAAGCCCTCGCGCAGCGCGGCGGCCACCACGCGCGCGTGGCGCACGTAGTCGGGCAGCCGGGGCAGCTCCCGCTCCAGGCCGACGAGGGCCGACAGCACGGTCGGGAACTGCTGGAAGACCGCGCCGCCGTACCGGTGCCGCCAGGTCCTCGCCTCCTCGACGAGCGTCTTCGGGCCGGCGAGCGCGGCGCCGCCGAAGCCGCCGAGGGACTTGTAGAACGAGACGTAGACGGAGTCCGCGAGGCCGGCGATCTCCTCCAGCGGGCGGTCGAAGTGGACGGTGGACTCCCACAGGCGCGCGCCGTCGAAGTGCACCACCGCGTCCCGCTCCCGCGCCGCCCGGGTCACGTCGGTCAGCTCCTCCCAGGAGGGCAGCAGGTAACCGGCGTCCCTGAGGGGCAGTTCCAGCATCAGCGTGCCGAACGGCTCGGGCAGGTCGCGTATCTCGTCCGCCGTGGGCAGCCGGGGCGCGCCGGTCACCCGGACCGGGCGCAGCCCGCTGACCTGGCTGAGCGCGTGCCGCTCGTGCACTTCCGGATGGGCGAGGGCGTGCAGGGCGACCGCCGGGTTGCCCGTCCGGCCGGCCCAGCAGCGCAGGGCGACCTGCTGGGCCATCGTGCCGGTCGGGAAGAACGCGGCGGCCTCCATGCCCAGCAGGCCCGCCACCCGCTCCTCCAGGGCCGCCACGATCCGGTCGCCGTAGATGTCGGCCCGGTCGTCCAGGTCGTGGACCCCGGGCGCGTGCTCCACGAGGTCGGTGAGGCGCTCGCGGATCGTGCCGCGGAAGCCCGCGCGCGACAGCGAGCGCCGCGCCTCCCGGTAGCAGGCCGCGCGCCGTTCCCGCACCGTCCGCTCGTCAGTCCGCTCCGCCTGGTCAGCCGTATCGCTCATGCCGAGGATCATCCCGCCCCGGCCTCCCGAGGTCAGCGGAATTTCCGCGCGGAGGCGGCGTGGGGAAACCCACAGCCTGTGGACGACCGGCCGCCGGCCGACCCGATAGCGTTAACATGACGAGAAATCGTCCGGTACCCAGAGCGGACTGGAACGGGAAGGCCGCCGTCGCGTGAGTACAGTCCACCAGCAAGACATCGAGGACCGCCCCGCGCGGCTCACCGTCGGCGTCGTAGGCGCCGGCCGCGTGGGCCCCGCGCTGGCCGCGTCCCTCCAGCTCGCCGGGCACCGCCCGGTGGCCGTCTCCGGGGTCTCCGACGCCTCCCGCAGGCGCGCCGAGACCATGCTCCCGGACGTACCGCTCGTCCCGCCCGCCGAGGTCCTCCAGCGCTCCGACCTGGTCCTGCTCACCGTCCCCGACGACGCGCTGCCCGGCCTGGTCTCGGGCCTCGCCGAGACCGGCGCCGTACGTCCCGGGCAACTGCTCGTGCACACGTCCGGGCGGTACGGCGCGAAGGTGCTCGACCCCGCCCTGCGCGCGGGCGCGCTGCCGCTGGCCCTGCACCCGGCGATGACGTTCACCGGCACCCCGGTGGACGTGCAGCGCCTGGCGGGCTGCTCCTTCGGCGTCACCGCGCCCGAGGAGCTGCGGCTGGCCGCCGAGGCCCTCGTCATCGAGATGGGCGGCGAGCCCGAGTGGATCAGCGAGGAGAACCGCCCGCTCTACCACGCGGCCCTCGCCCTCGGCGCCAACCACCTGGTGACCCTGGTCGCGCAGTCCCTGGAGCTGCTGCGCACGGCCGGCGTCGCGGCGCCCGACCGGATGCTCGGCCCGCTGCTCGGCGCCGCCCTGGACAACGCGCTGCGCTCCGGCGACGCCGCCCTGACCGGCCCGGTCGCGCGCGGGGACGCCGGGACGGTCGCCGCGCACGTCGGCGAGCTGCGCAAGCACGCCCCGCAGGCCGTCGCCGGCTACCTGGCGATGGCCCGCGCGACCGCCGACCGGGCCCTCGCCCACGGCCTGCTCAAGCCGGAACTCGCCGAGGACCTGCTCGGCGTCCTGGCCGACGGATCCGGCGGCACCGACGGCACGAACGGGACCAACGGCACCGAGGGGAACGCCTGATGACCACCGCCCTGCTGAGCACCGCCGACGAGCTGCACGCGCGCGTGCGCCGCGGCCGCCGTGCCGTCGTGATGACCATGGGCGCCCTGCACGAGGGACACGCCACGCTGATCCGCACCGCGCGCGAGATCGCCGGCCCGGACGGCGAGGTCGTCGTCACCGTCTTCGTCAACCCGCTGCAGTTCGGTGCCGGGGAGGACCTCGACCGCTACCCGCGCACCCTCGACGCCGACCTGAAGCTCGCCGAACAGGCCGGTGCCGACGCCGTGTTCGCGCCGTCCGTGGACGAGGTCTACCCGGGCGGCGAACCCCAGGTGCGCATCAGCGCGGGCCCCATGGGCGAGCGGCTGGAGGGCGGCTCGCGCCCCGGCCACTTCGACGGCATGCTCACCGTCGTCGCCAAGCTGCTGCACCTCACCCGCCCCGACATCGCCCTGTACGGCCAGAAGGACGCCCAGCAGCTCGCCCTGATCCGGCGCATGGTGCGGGACCTGAACTTCGGCGTCGAGATCGTCGCCGTACCGACCGTGCGCGAGGAGGACGGGCTCGCCCTGTCCAGCCGCAACCGCTACCTCTCGCCCGGCGAGCGCCGTACCGCCCTCGCCCTGTCCCGGGCGCTGTTCGCCGGCCGGGACCGGCACGCCGCGCAGGAGGCACTGCGCGCGCGGGCCCGCGAAGTGCCCTCCACGCAGGCGCGTGCCGAGGCGCTGAGCGCCATAGGGGAGTCCCGCGCGGCGGCCGACGCGCACGCGGTGGCCACCGCCGCGCCCGGCGGCCCGGCGGCCGTCCGCGCCGCCGCCCGGCAGGTCCTGGACGAGGCCGCCCGGTTCGACCCCCCGCTCGACCTGGACTACCTCGCCCTCGTGGACCCCGGTGACTTCACCGAGATCGGCGACGACTTCACCGGTGAGGCCGTCCTCGCCGTCGCCGCCCGGGTGGGCACCACCCGGCTGATCGACAACATCCCCCTCACCTTCGGAACCCTCGGAGCCGCCTCGTGACCAGCACAGGCATACGACTGCACGCACCCTCACCCGGTTGGTCCATCTCCGCGGACGTCGTAGTCGTCGGCTCCGGAGTGGCAGGCCTGACCGCCGCACTGCGCTGCGAGGCCGCGGGCCTGACGACGGTCGTCGTCACCAAGGCCCGCCTCGACGACGGCTCCACCCGCTGGGCGCAGGGCGGCATCGCCGCCGCCCTCGGCGAGGGCGACACCCCCGAGCAGCACCTCGAGGACACCCTGGTGGCCGGCGCGGGCCTGTGCGACGAGGAGGCCGTGCGGATCCTCGTCACCGAGGGTCCCGACGCGGTACGGCGGCTGATCTCCACCGGCGCGCACTTCGACACCGACGACGAGGGCGGCATCCACCTCACCCGCGAGGGCGGCCACCACCGGCGCCGGATCGCGCACGCGGGCGGCGATGCCACCGGCGCGGAGGTCTCCCGGGCGCTCGTGGAGGCCGTGCACGCGCGTGGCGTGCGCACGATCGAGAACGCGCTCGTGCTGGACCTGCTGACCGACGCCGAGGGCCGTACGGCCGGCGTCACGCTGCACGTGATGGGCGAGGGCCAGCACGACGGCGTGGGCGCCGTGCACGCCCCCGCGGTCGTCCTCGCGACCGGCGGCATGGGCCAGGTGTTCTCCGCGACCACCAACCCGTCGGTGTCCACCGGCGACGGCGTGGCGCTGGCGCTGCGTGCCGGTGCGGAGGTCTCCGACCTGGAGTTCGTGCAGTTCCACCCGACGGTGCTGTTCCTCGGCCCGGAGGCGGAGGGGCAGCAGCCGCTCGTCTCCGAGGCGGTGCGCGGCGAGGGTGCCCACCTGGTCGACGCCGACGGCGTGCGCTTCATGGTGGGGCAGCACGAGCTGGCCGAGCTGGCGCCCCGGGACATCGTCGCCAAGGGCATCACGCGGCGGATGCTCGAGCAGGGCGCCGAGCACATGTACCTGGACGCCCGGCACTTCGGGGCCGACATGTGGGAGCACCGCTTCCCGACGATCCTGGCCGCCTGCCGCGCGAACGGCATCGACCCGGTCACCGAGCCCATTCCGATCGCCCCGGCCGCCCACTACGCCTCCGGCGGCGTGCGCACCGACGCGCGGGGCCGTACGACGGTCCCCGGCCTGTACGCGTGCGGCGAGGTCGCCTGCACCGGCGTGCACGGCGCCAACCGGCTCGCCTCCAACTCCCTCCTCGAAGGCCTGGTCTACGCCGAGCGGATCGCCGCCGACATCGCCGCCGCCCACGCCGGCGACGGCCTCCACGCGCGCGTGCCCGCCCCCGTGCCGCAGCCCGGCAAGCCCGCGTACCCGCTGCTCGCCCCCGAGGCCCGGTTCGCCGTCCAGCGGATCATGACCGAGGGCGCGGGCGTGCTCCGTTCGGCGGACTCCCTGGAGAAGGCCGCGGACCAGCTCCAGGGCCTGCACACCGAGGCCCGGGACGCGCTGGAGGAGAACGGCAAGACCGCCGAGCCCGGCGTCGACACCTGGGAGGCCACCAACCTGCTGTGCGTGGCCCGCGTCCTGGTCGCCGCCGCGCGGCTGCGCGAGGAGACCCGCGGCTGCCACTGGCGCGAGGACCACGCCGACCGCGACGACACGAACTGGCGGCGCCACATCGTCGTGACGCTCCACCCCGACCGGTCGCTGGCCGTCACCACGACCGGCACCGCAGACTTCCCCCCCACCCGCTAACACCAGCGCCCAGGAGCAGTGACAGACGTGAGCACCGACGACCTTCCCCTCGCCCCGACCGGCGGCTGCGGCGACGGCTGCGCCTGCGGCGCCGAGGGGGACGAGGAGTACCTGGAGAGCGGGCTCGACCCCGCCCTCGCCGAGCTGCTGGCCGCCGCCGGGCTCGACCCCGTCGAGGTCGAGGACGTCGCCAACGTCGCCATCCAGGAGGACCTGGACGGCGGCGTCGACGTGACGACCGTCGCGACCATCTCCGAGGAGGCGGTGGCCACCGGCGACTTCACCGCGCGCGAGGCCGGCGTGGTGGCGGGCCTGCGCGTCGCCGAGGCCGTGCTCTCCGTGGTCTGCACGGACGAGTTCGAGGTCGAGCGGCACGTCGAGGACGGCGACCGCGTCGAGGCCGGGCAGAAGCTGCTGTCGGTCACCACGCGCACCCGCGACCTGCTGACCGCCGAGCGCAGCGCCCTGAACATCCTGTGCCGCCTGTCGGGCATCGCGACCGCCACGCGCGCGTGGGCGGACGTTCTGGAGGGCACGGGGACGCGGGTGCGCGACACCCGCAAGACCACCCCGGGGCTGCGTTCGCTGGAGAAGTTCGCGGTGCGCTGCGGCGGGGGCGTCAACCACCGCATGTCGCTGTCCGACGCCGCCCTGGTGAAGGACAACCACGTGGTCGCCGCCGGCGGTGTCGCGCAGGCCTTCAAGGCCGTGCGGGAGGCCTTCCCCGAGGTGCCGATCGAGGTCGAGGTCGACACCCTGCACCAGCTGCGCGAGGTGGTCGACGCGGGCGCCGACCTGATCCTGCTCGACAACTTCACGCCCGGCGAGTGCGCGGAGGCCGTCGGCATCGTCGGCGGCCGGGCGCTGCTGGAGGCCTCCGGCCGGCTCACGCTCGACACCGCGCGCGCGTACGCCGACACCGGCGTGGACTTCCTTGCGGTCGGCGCCCTCACCCACTCCTCGCCGATCCTGGACATCGGCCTGGACCTGCGCGAGGCGGAGTAACGGCCATGCTGCTCACGATCGACGTCGGCAACACGCACACCGTGCTCGGGCTGTTCGACGGTGAGGACATCGTCGAGCACTGGCGCATCTCCACGGACGCGCGCCGTACCGCGGACGAGCTGGCGGTCCTGCTGCAGGGCCTGATGGGCATGCACCCGCTGCTCGGTGACGAGCTGGGCGACGGCATCGACGGGATCGCGATCTGCGCGACCGTGCCGTCCGTGCTGCACGAACTGCGCGAGGTCACCCGGCGGTACTACGGCGACGTGCCGGCGGTGCTCGTGGAGCCCGGCGTGAAGACGGGGGTGCCGATCCAGTTCGACAACCCCAAGGAGGTCGGCGCCGACCGCATCATCAACGCGGTCGCCGCGAACGAGCTGTACGGCGGTCCGGCGATCGTCGTCGACTTCGGCACGGCGACCACGTTCGACGCGGTCTCCGCGCGCGGGGAGTACGTCGGCGGGGTCATCGCCCCCGGCATCGAGATCTCGGTGGAGGCACTCGGGCTCAGGGCCGCGATGCTGCGGAAGATCGAGGTGGCCCGGCCGAGGAACGTGATCGGCAAGAACACCGTCGAGGCCATGCAGTCGGGCATCGTGTACGGCTTCGCCGGGCAGGTCGACGGCGTGGTGGGCCGGATGGCCCGGGAACTGGCCGACGACCCGGACGACGTCACCGTGATCGCCACGGGCGGCCTGGCGCCGATGGTGCTCGGCGAGTCCACGGTGATCGACGAGCACCAGCCCTGGCTGACCCTGATCGGGCTGCGGCTGGTGTACGAGCGGAACGTCTCCCGGCAGTGAGCGACCGGCTGTGATCGACCGCCTCTGAGGACCGGCGCCCCCGTGGGCGCCGGTCCTCCGTCGTCGGCGCGTGGGCCGGGGCGCGCGGGCCGACCCCGGTCGGGGGAACGGCGCGAACGACACGCAGCGACAAACCCACCCTGATTCGTCACTTTTGTCCGATTAGCGATAGCGTCGCCGCATGCCCACGCCATACGGATCCCGCGGCGGCATGGCGTTCGGCGTGGAGGAGCTGCGTGTGCTCCGCCGCGCTCTCGCCCTCGCCCTCCACCCCGGCCGAGCGTCCGCCGAGGACGTCAAGGACTGCTTCCGCCTCGCCCAGTCCCTGGACGAGGCGATGCGCGAGGGGGCCCGGCTGCGCGCCTTCCTGGTGGCCGACCTCGGCCGGTACCGCGCCGCCCTGCCGGGCGCGGTCGCCGGCTACCTCGCGCTTCTGGAGGAGGCCCTGTGCGCCGGGCACCGGCCCACGCCGGACGACCTCGCCGCACTGCGGGCGCTGCGCGGCAACCCCCGGGCGGCCGCCCTGCTGGACCGCTGCCAGGTGCTCGCCGAGCAGGACCTGCGGGCCCGTTTCGCGCAGGGCGCCCGCACGGTCCCCGCCCCGGCCGTACCGCCCTCCCGGACGCCGCTGAGGGCCCTTCCCGGTGGCGTGGGCGACTCCCCGGCCTCCATGGCCGCGGAGCCGGGGAAACCGGCGCACAAGCCCGCTCCCAAGCCCGGCCAGACCCCTCCCGCGCGGCCCGCCGAGCGTCCGTCCGAGCGTCCCGGCACCGAACCGGCGGCCCCGAAGCGCCCCGTCCCCACCCCGGGCGAGGTCTTCCCGCGGCGCAAGCCCCCCGCCGCGCCGACGAGCCCCGCCGAGCCGTCGGGACCCCGCCAGCTCGCCGCCGGCTGAACCCTCGCCCCGCCCGCCGGACCCACTGGCTACCCTGGACCCATGGACTACGTCTCCGCGCTCGTGCCCCCGGTCGTCATGGCCGCGTTCTTCATCGCCTTGGTCAGGGTGATCGTGAAGACCCAGGGCGGCGCCGCCAAGGCCAAGGAGGACGCGGCCGTCGACGCCGCCCTCGCGCGCGCGGAGGGCGCCTCGAAGACCTCCGCCGGCGGCGACGCCTGACGTCCCGGGGCGACCGCACGGCACCTCCCGGAGGTGCCGTGCGTCCCTTTTGTCAGCGTTCGCAACCTAAACGCACGTTCGGCGGGCCATTGCCGGGATCTCCCACTATTGTTCTGAGCGTGCCTCGGCCCCTGGGAGAACTCGAAGACGCGGTCATGACGCGGGTGTGGAAGTGGAACCGCCCGGTGACCGTTCGGGAAGTCCTGGAAGATCTCCAGCAGGAACGGTCCATCGCGTACACCACCGTGATGACCGTTTTGGACAATCTCCATCAGAAGGGCTGGGTGCGCCGCGAGGCGGAAGGGCGCGCCTATCGATATGAGGCGGTGTCGACCCGGGCCGCCTACGCCGCCGCTCTCATGAACGAGGCCTGGTCGCAGAGCGACAACCCCGCCGCCGCTCTCGTCGCCTTCTTCGGGATGATGAGCGAGGAACAGCGCCAGGCCCTCCAGGACGCCGTACGCATCGTCCAGGGACCGGAAACCGCGTCGGCACGGGAAGCGGCGCGGGGCCGGGAAGGCGGGGAAGGCGGGGAACCCCGGGAAGAGCGGAACCCCGGGTCGGCGGGGGACACCGCCGGGCGATAGCGTCCGCTCATGTCAGCAGAGCGTCCCGAAGTCTCCGCGAAAGCCATCACCGTCCGGCGGGCCCGGACCAGCGATGTCCCGGCCGTGCGCCACCTCCTCGACGCCTACGTGCGGGACCGCATCCTGCTCGACAAAGCCACGGTCACGCTTTACGAGGACATCCAGGAGTTCTGGGTCGCCGAACGCGACGACAACGCCGAGGTGGTCGGCTGCGGCGCACTGCACGTCATGTGGGAAGACCTCGCGGAAGTGCGCACTCTCGCGGTCAAGCCCGGCCTCAAGGGCGCCGGCGTCGGTCATCAGTTGCTGGAGAAGTTGCTGGAGACCGCCCGCTGGCTCGGGGTTCGCCGGGTTTTCTGTCTGACCTTCGAAGTCGACTTCTTCGGCAAGCACGGCTTCGTGGAGATCGGTGAGACCCCGGTCGACACCGATGTCTACGCGGAGCTGTTGCGTTCCTATGACGAGGGCGTCGCGGAGTTCCTCGGTCTCGAACGAGTGAAACCGAACACCTTGGGCAACAGCCGGATGCTTCTGCATCTGTGATCGTCATTGCCCGGGTGCCCTATGTCCGAAACGCGCATGTTTCCGGGCCGGGCCGGGGCCCCGGTGCTCTCCCAGGGGTTTGTGTTTTTCCGGCAAAAGCGGTTTGCTTTCCGACGTACTGCAGTACTGCATATAACAGGGGCGGCGAAACGGCGGACGCCGCACACCCCTGGCCCCTCACGTTATCGATGAAAGGAAATCCGGTGGCACAGAAGGTTCAGGTCCTTCTTGTCGACGACCTCGACGGCGGCGAGGCGGACGAGACCGTGACGTTTGCGCTCGACGGCAAGACCTACGAGATCGATCTCACGACCGCCAATGCGGACAAGCTGCGCGGCCTTCTCGACCCCTATGTCAAGGGTGGTCGTCGGACCGGAGGCCGTTCCTCGGGTGGCCGTGGAAAGACGCGTGCGGCTTCCGGCGGCAACCAGGACACCGCGGCGATCCGCGCCTGGGCGAAGGAGAACGGTTACGAGGTCAACGACCGCGGCCGCGTTCCCGCGTCCATTCGCGAGGCCTACGAGAAGGCCAACGGCTGATCCCGCCGGCGGGCGGACGGGCGGGCGCTCGCGCGCCGCAGCCGGATCCGGTGGCACCGCGCTGCCACCGTGTCCACCAGCCGCACCAGGTCGGGGCCGCCTTTGGAGCCCCCCATGGCCGGCAACGCAGGCAACGAGGCCTCGGCCTCACCCCCCGGCTCGGGGGGCCGCAGCCAGACGGCGGCCCCCTGCACCGAACCGGCACCGAACCCGGCGCGACCGGCCCCGCTTTCCGGTGAGGACCCGCTGACGGAATCGGCGCCGCCCCCGGCGGAACGCGCTCCGCGGCCGGCGGATTCGCGCCCGCCTACGGCGGAATCCACTTCCACTCCCTCCCCGGCGGGGACCCGGCGGCCCCGAAGGGAATCCGTCGCCTCCCGGGCGGGGTCGAGAGCCGGGCGGCCCCTGACGGAATCCGCCGCACTCCTGACGCAGCCGGGGCGGCTCCCGGCGGAATCCGCCGCATCCCCGGCGCAGCCGGCGCAGACACCGGCGGAATCCCTTCCGCCCCCGGTGCGGCCGACGCGGCTCCCGGGGGAATCGCCGCCCCCAAGGGCGGAATCCGCCCCGTATCCGGCGAAAACGGATACCCCTTCCGCGATACCGGCAGCCCTGCCGGCGATACGGGCCACCGCCTCGGCGACACCGGCCGCCCCTTCGAGGAAATCGGGCCCCTCCCCGCCCGACTCGGCTCTCTCCCGGCCGTGATCCGCCGTGCCCCCGTCCGGAACCGCCCGGAACGGCGAGGTGCTGCGGCAGCAGGCCGAGCCGGGCCGCCGGGGCGGAGGGAGGAGAGCGGCGGGCGGAACGGGCGCCTCCATCGCGTCGCCGGCGCCGAGGGCCCGCAGGTCCAGCGCCAGCGCTCCCGCGCCCCACTCCAGCCAGTCCAGCACCTCCGGCAGCACCTCCGCGCTGCCCGCGGCCACCAGCAGCAGCATCCGGTCGCCCCGCAGGGCCACCGGAGAGCCCGGCGCGAGGTGCCGGAACGCCCCCGCACCCGCCTCGGCCGGCACGTCCAGGACGTCGAACCGGACACCCGTGAGCAGTCGCAGCGGACGCCCGGGCACGGTCGGCCAGCCCAGATCGTTCTCGTACCAGTACCGGGCCCGGGCGTCCGGGCCGTCCCGGTGGCCGGGGGCCACCGGATCGAGCGGGCGACGAGGAAGGGGGACCGCGGGGGTCGTGGGGACCGAGCCAGCCATGCCAGGTGAACCGGCGAAGCGCCACCAGGGTTACGCTGGGTGGCTGTACGAGTACACAAGGTGCCGGGAAACGGGGCGCGTCGGGGTGTGGGGAGGCGCAAGGTTGTTCGCCCATAGCGGAGGGAACCGGGGCGCGCGGCATGGAGTGTCAGTCCCAGCGGGTAAGACATGCCTAGTGGGAGGGGGCGACACGCAGCACGGGCGGTCTCACGTTCGCCATCGGCGTACTGGCGACTGGGGTATCTGTCTGGCCTGCGGGAACATCGTCTCGCACCATCGGGTTGGAGCAGATGTCGGCGTTCGGGGTCAGGAGGCCATCGACGGTGTCGGCAGTTGGAATGAGCGGTCCCCGCTTGCGGGACTAAGCTGCGGAAGGACAGGGAGGGGAAGTTCCCCCCACTGCCTGACCGCTCTGAGGAGCGATTAACGATGTTCGAGAGGTTCACCGACCGCGCGCGGCGGGTTGTCGTCCTGGCTCAGGAAGAAGCCCGGATGCTCAACCACAACTACATCGGCACCGAGCACATCCTCCTGGGTCTCATCCACGAGGGCGAAGGTGTCGCCGCTAAGGCCCTGGAGAGCCTCGGCATTTCGCTTGAGGCGGTCCGCCAGCAGGTGGAGGAGATCATCGGCCAGGGCCAGCAGGCCCCGTCGGGTCACATCCCCTTCACCCCCCGTGCCAAGAAGGTCCTGGAGCTGTCGCTCCGCGAGGCCCTTCAGCTGGGCCACAACTACATCGGCACGGAGCACATCCTGCTCGGCCTGATCCGTGAGGGCGAGGGCGTCGCCGCCCAGGTCCTGGTCAAGCTGGGTGCAGACCTCAACCGCGTGCGGCAGCAGGTCATCCAGCTGCTCTCCGGTTACCAGGGCAAGGAGACCGCCACCGCGGGCGGGCCGGCCGAGGGCACGCCTTCGACCTCCCTCGTCCTGGACCAGTTCGGCCGGAACCTCACCCAGGCCGCTCGTGAGTCCAAGCTCGACCCGGTCATCGGGCGCGAGAAGGAGATCGAGCGGGTCATGCAGGTGCTATCCCGCCGTACCAAGAACAACCCGGTGCTGATCGGTGAGCCCGGCGTCGGCAAGACCGCCGTCGTCGAGGGCCTCGCCCAGGCCATCGTCAAGGGCGAGGTGCCCGAGACCCTCAAGGACAAGCACCTCTACACCCTGGACCTCGGTGCCCTGGTCGCGGGCTCCCGCTACCGCGGTGACTTCGAGGAGCGCCTGAAGAAGGTCCTCAAGGAGATCCGCACCCGCGGCGACATCATCCTGTTCATCGACGAGCTCCACACGCTGGTCGGTGCGGGTGCCGCCGAGGGCGCCATCGACGCGGCCTCCATCCTGAAGCCGATGCTGGCCCGCGGTGAGCTGCAGACCATCGGTGCGACCACGCTGGACGAGTACCGCAAGCACCTGGAGAAGGACGCGGCCCTCGAGCGCCGCTTCCAGCCCATCCAGGTCGCCGAGCCGTCCCTGCCGCACACGATCGAGATCCTCAAGGGCCTGCGCGACCGGTACGAGGCGCACCACCGCGTCTCCATCACCGACGAGGCGCTGGTCCAGGCCGCCACCCTGGCCGACCGGTACATCTCCGACCGCTTCCTGCCGGACAAGGCGATCGACCTGATCGACGAGGCCGGTTCCCGGATGCGCATCCGCCGGATGACCGCGCCGCCGGACCTGCGCGAGTTCGACGAGAAGATCGCCGGCGTCCGCCGGGACAAGGAGTCCGCGATCGACTCGCAGGACTTCGAGAAGGCCGCCTCCCTGCGCGACAAGGAGAAGCAGCTCCTGGCCGCCAAGGCCAAGCGCGAGAAGGAGTGGAAGGCCGGCGACATGGACGTCGTCGCCGAGGTCGACGGCGAGCTGATCGCCGAGGTCCTCGCCACGGCCACCGGCATCCCGGTCTTCAAGCTGACCGAGGAGGAGTCCAGCCGCCTGCTGCGCATGGAGGACGAGCTCCACAAGCGGGTCATCGGCCAGGTCGACGCCGTCAAGGCGCTGTCGAAGGCGATCCGCCGTACGCGCGCCGGTCTGAAGGACCCCAAGCGTCCCGGTGGTTCGTTCATCTTCGCCGGCCCGTCCGGTGTCGGTAAGACCGAGCTGTCCAAGGCGCTCGCCGAGTTCCTCTTCGGTGACGAGGACGCGCTGATCTCCCTCGACATGTCGGAGTTCAGCGAGAAGCACACGGTCTCCCGTCTCTTCGGTTCGCCCCCCGGTTACGTGGGCTACGAGGAGGGCGGTCAGCTGACGGAGAAGGTGCGCCGCAAGCCGTTCTCGGTCGTCCTCTTCGACGAGGTCGAGAAGGCCCACCCGGACATCTTCAACTCGCTGCTGCAGATCCTGGAGGACGGTCGCCTGACCGACTCCCAGGGCCGGGTCGTGGACTTCAAGAACACGGTCATCATCATGACGACCAACCTCGGCACCCGGGACATCTCCAAGGGCTTCAACCTGGGCTTCGCGGCCTCGGGTGACACGAAGACCAACTACGAGCGCATGAAGAACAAGGTCCAGGACGAGCTGAAGCAGCACTTCCGGCCCGAGTTCCTCAACCGCGTCGACGACGTGGTCGTCTTCCCGCAGCTGACGCAGGAGGACATCCTGCGGATCGTCGACCTGATGATCAGCAAGGTGGACGAGCGCCTGAAGGACCGGGACATGGGCATCGAGCTCTCCCAGTCCGCCAAGGAGCTGCTGTCCAGGAAGGGTTACGACCCGGTGCTGGGCGCTCGGCCGCTGCGCCGCACGATCCAGCGCGAGGTCGAGGACACGCTCTCGGAGAAGATCCTCTTCGGCGAGCTGCGTCCGGGCCACATCGTGGTCGTGGACACCGAGGGCGAGGGCGAGGCCCAGACCTTCACCTTCCGGGGTGAGGAGAAGTCGGCCCTGCCCGACGTCCCGCCGATCGAGCAGGCGGCCGGTGGCGGCCCGAACCTGAACAAGGAGTAGGCCTCCGGCCGGTCGGCCGAGAGACGCGAGAGGGGCCGGTGCCTTCGGGCACCGGCCCCTCTGCGTGCTTCGCGTGCTCTCTGCGCTACGACAACTGCCCGTCGTAGTCCGGCAGTTTGAACGTCTTCTCGGCGTGCCCGCCCGACAGGTCGGTGGCGCTGTTGCCGATGTTGGCGATGATCGTGTAGCCCTTGTTCTCGATGTCGACACGCTGGGCCGTCTTGTAGGCGGCGACGTCCTTGAAGAGGTCGAGGAAGCCGCGGACGTAGAGGCCGGAAACCTGGTAGCCGTCGTGGCGGAGGTTCCACTCGGTGGGCTCTTCGACGATGCCGGGGCGGGCGGTGACGAAGAACAGCGAGACGCCGTGCGCCTGCGCGTACTGGGCGACGTTCAGCACCGGCTTGTTGGCCGGCTGCGGGAAACTGAAGCCGAAGTCGGTCTCCAGCGTGGTGTTGTCGATGTCGAGGACGACGGCCTGCTTCTCGCCGGGCCGGGCGGCGGCGATGCGGTCCTTCAGGTACGGCAGGGCCTGGTCCATGACCGTCTGGCAGTCCTTCTGCCAGGTGGCGTAGTCGACCTTGGCGGTGGCCGAGGAGGTCGCCTCGGCGGCCTCGGCGGGCGCGGCCAGCGCGGTGAGGGCCGTCACGGAGACGGCGGTGACGGAAATACGGCGCGCCCAGGGGCGTCTGGTCATCGGTGGGGGTCCTCTCACGTCCGTACGCGTGCCTGTTGGCAGGTGCATGATCTGAGGTGAGGATGGCGCGAGGGGAACCGTAGGGTTACCGATGGGTAGGAGCCTAGAGGTCTGCGTCACATTTATTCGGCCATTAATCGCGGCCCCCGGTGATATGCCGCACAGGCGAAATGTCCGTTACTAGTGGAGATAGTGGGACATCTAATTCGGACAAAGCGGCATTAAATGTACGCAACCGTCCGCGGGCTTCCGGGGTATGGGCAGGTAGCCGGGGGTGTGTCGCCCTTCGCCCTTCATGGGCGCTCTGTCAAGAAGTGGACCGTTTTGGGGATTGCTACTACGTGTCGCCGTAGATGGGGGGCTTTGAGGAGAACCGGGATGTCGGGTTACCAATGACGGGTCGCACGGCGAATGTCTCTCCGCCGGGTGGCCCCTTTGTCTCCGAGCCCACGAGGTCCCGCATGTTCCAGCGCGTCACGTCCCGTTCCTCCCGTACGTCCTCGCTCCGCGCCCGCGTCGCCGTCCTGGCCGCCGGAGTCGGCGCCACGGCCGTGCTGGGGGCCGGGGTCGCGAGCGCCGCGCCGTCGGCCGCGTCCTGGGTCGACCCGGTGCAGAAGTACACGCTCACCGCCAGCTTCGACCAGGGCGGCAGCCACTGGATGCACAAGCACAGCGGCCAGGACTTCGCCGTGCCGGTGGGTACCGACGTCGTCGCCGCGCACGGCGGCACCGTCGTCAAGGCCGGCCCCAACGGCGGCGGCGACGGCCCGGCGTACGGCAACGCCATCGTCGTCAAGCACGGCGACGGCCTGTACTCGCAGTACGCCCACCTGTCCCGGATCGACGTCAAGGTCGGGCAGGTCGTCAAGACCGGCCAGCACATAGCCCGGTCCGGCAACACCGGCAACACCACCGGCCCGCACCTGCACTTCGAGATCCGTACGACCCCGAACTACGGCTCCGCGGTCAACCCGGTCGCGTTCCTGCGCGACCACGGTGTGAAGGTCTGAGTCAGCTCTCCCGGCGGGCGCCCTCGTGCGCCTGCCGGACCAGGTCCAGCGCGACTTCGAGAACGGCCTCCCGCCGCTTCTCGAAGTCGCCTTCCAGGTCCTGCATCACGAACATCCCCGCGTGCAGCGTGAACAGCGCGCTGACGCAGCGGACCTGCTCGACGAGGGACGACTCCGGGTCGATGACGATGTCCCGCAGGTCGCGCATCTTGTCCTTGAAGGAATCGCCGATGCGCAGTTCCCGCACCGTCGCCTGGTTCTCCTGCATGAACCGGAACAGCGGTTCCGCGCCGGCCAGGGCCCGGCTGTAGCGCCGCACGATCTCCTGCTTGGTCTCCAGCGTGTGCGGCTGGCCCTGGCCCCAGTCGATCAGCTCCTGGATCGGCTGCGTCAGATCCTCGAAGAGGCTGACGATGATCTCTTCCTTCGTCTTGAAGTGGTAGTACAGGGCCGCCTTCGTGACGTCGAGACGCTCCGCGATCTCGCGCAGGGAGGTCTTCTCGTACCCCTGCTCGGCGAAGAGTTCGAGCGCCACGTCCTGGATGCGCTGGCGGGTGTTGCCGCGGCGCTGCTGCTTGGTGCCGTCCATGGTGACGCCCATCCTCGTACTCCTCGCGCTCCCGCGGAAACTTACTTGACGCCCGGCTAGTGACGGGGCTACCTTTCCCAGTGTAGTGAACTAGCCGGGCGGCAAGTAAGTGCAGCCGCCAGGGGGAGTGGGAGAGATGGCGGACACGCAGGCGGCGATGGCGGGCGAGGCCAGGCCCGGCGAGCCGGAACAGCAGGCGGGGAAACAGCCGAGGAGCGTGCGGGTGGTCCTGCTCGCGCTCATGATCGCGATGATGCTCGCGATGCTCGACAACATGATCGTCGGCACGGCGATGCCGACGATCGTCGGTGAACTGGGCGGCCTGGAACACCTTTCCTGGGTGGTCACCGGGTACACCCTGGCGACGGCGGCCTCGACCCCGATCTGGGGCAAGCTCGGCGACATGTACGGGCGCAAGGGCGCCTTCCTCAGCTCGATCGTGCTCTTCCTGATCGGATCCGCGCTGAGCGGCATGGCCCAGGACATGGGCCAGCTGATCGGCTTCCGGGCCGTGCAGGGCCTCGGCGCCGGCGGTCTGATGGTCGGCGTCATGGCGATCATCGGCGACCTCGTCCCGCCCCGGGAGCGCGGCAAGTACCAGGGCATGATGGCCGGCGTGATGGCGCTGGCGATGATCGGCGGCCCGCTCGTCGGCGGCACCATCACCGACAACTGGGGCTGGCGCTGGGCCTTCTACATCAACCTGCCGCTCGGCGCGGTCGCGCTGGCCGCGATCACCGCCGTGCTGCACCTGCCGAGGAAGCGGTCCCGGGCGGGCATCGACTACCTCGGTGTCGTGCTTCTGACGGTCGGCATCACCTCCATCGTGCTGGTCACCACCTGGGGCGGCACGGAGTACGCCTGGACCTCCGCGCGGATCATGGAGCTGATCGGCATCGGCGTCGCCGCGCTCGTCGGGTTCGTGTTCTGGCAGACCCGGGCCGCCGAACCGGTGCTGCCGCTGCACATCTTCCGGAGCCGCAACTTCACCCTGATGTCGGTCATCGGCTTCATCACCGGCTTCGTGATGTTCGGCGCCACGCTGTTCCTGCCGCTGTACCAGCAGGCGGTGCAGGGCGCCTCCGCGACCAACTCGGGTCTGCTGCTCCTGCCGATGCTCGGCGCGATGCTGGTGACCTCGATGGTCGCCGGACGTGTCACCACCAACAGCGGCCGCTACAAGGTCTTCCCGATCGTCGGCGGAGGTTTGATGATCACCGGCCTGTACCTGCTGTCGCTGATGGACACCGGCACCACCCGGCTGACCTCGGGCATCTACATGGCCGTGCTCGGCGCCGGCATGGGCTGCCTGATGCAGATCACCATGCTGGTGGCGCAGAACAGCGTGCAGATGAGGGACATGGGCGTGGCCTCCTCCTCGACCACCCTGTTCCGCACGCTCGGCTCCTCCTTCGGCGTGGCCATCATGGGCGCGCTGTTCAACCACCGGGTCCAGGACGTCATGGCCGAGCGGGCCGGCGCGCTGGGCAAGGGCGTCACCGAGAAGTCGGCGCAGCTGGACGCCAAGAGCCTGCAGAAGCTGCCGGCGGTGGCGCGGGAGGCGTACCAGCACGCGGTGTCCGCCGGTACGCACGCGGCGTTCGTGCTCGGCGCGGCCGTGGCGGTGGTCGTGCTGATCGCGGCGCTGTTCGTGAAGGAGGTCCCACTCAAGGGCGGGCCGCAGCAGTCTGCCGCGCAGGACGGCGACGAGGCGGCTCCGATGCAGGTGATCGAGGCCGTCTGAGCCTCGCTCGGACCGCAGGCCCCCGGGTGGTGTCCGCCCCGGGGGTCTGCCCCTTCTCCGGCGCCGTCCGGACGCTGCGGGCCGTCAGCGCCCGCCCCCGGACAGCGGCAGCAGGGGGTGGCTCCCGGTGCTGGTCGGCGCGTGCTCCGGGAGCCACAGCACGGCCACCGCGCCCTCCGCCGGGATGTGCGCGGGAGCGCCCGCGGGACGGACGTTGCGGAAGGTCAGGCGGGCGCCCAGGACTCTGGCCTGGCCGGCCGCGATGGTCAGGCCCAGGCCGTGGCCCTGGCCGGCGCGGTCCTTGCTGCCGGTGCGGAAGCGGCTCGGCCCTTCGGCGAGCAGCTCCTCCGGGAAGCCCGGGCCGTGGTCGCGGACCCGGATGACCCGGCCCTCGACGGTCACCTCGATCGGCGGCCGGCCGTGCCGGGCCGCGTTGGCGAGCAGGTTGAACAGCACCCGTTCCAGGCGCCGCGGATCGGTGGTGACCTCCGACTCGTGCACCACCCGTACGGTGATCTCCGGGTCCTTCGCGGCCACCCGCCGGGCGATGAAGTCGCCGAGCATGATGTCCTGCAGTTCGGCCCGCTCGGAGGCTCCGTCGAGCCGGGCGACCTCCAGCACGTCCTCGACCAGGGTGCGCATGGCCTTGGCCCGGTCCAGCACCAGCTCGGTCGGGCGGCCGGGCGGCAGCAGTTCGGCCGCCGTCAGCAGACCCGTCACCGGGGTGCGCAGCTCGTGCGCGATGTCCGCGGTGACCCGCCGCTCGGCCTCCAGCCGCTGCCGCAGCGCGTCCGCCATGGCGTCCACCGCGCGCGCGAGATCGTCGGTCTCGTCCCGGACGACCCCGCCGATGGCCTCCCGCACCCGTACGTCCGTCTCGCCCTTGGCGACCCGCCCGGCGGCGGCCGCCGCCTTGCGCAGCCGCCGCGACAGCTGGCCGCCGATCAGCACACCGAGCGCGCTGCCGCCGAGCACGACCGCGACGGAGCCGATGACCAGGGCCTGGTCGAGGTCCTTCATGACGTCGGTGGAACGATCCGGCATGTTGCTGTGCAGGGACAGCACGCGCCCGTCCTTGGTGGGCACGGCCGCCCAGATGTCCGGCACCCCGGCGCGGTCGATGACGTCGCTGGCCCTGCGGCCCTCCTCGACCTTCTCGCGCAGCGCGGCCGGCAGCCCGGGGTCGTCGATCTTGATGCCGGGGAAGTTCGGCCCGCGCTTCTGCTCGTAGTTGCGCTGGGCGATCTGGACCCGCTCGTTGGCCAGGTCGCGCGCGTTGTCCAGCATCGAGACCCGGGCCGCGTTGTGCACCACGAGGCTGAGCGCGATCGCCACCAGCCCGGCCACCAGCGCGATCGCCGCGCTCAGCTTCCATCTGAGCCCCGTGTGCAGGCCCGCGCGCTCCACGTGCCGGACCGGGTGCCGAATGATCCCCCTCATGCCGTCGCCCCGCTCAGGCCTTCAGTTTGTAGCCGAAGCCGCGGACCGTCTCGATCCGGTCCTGGCCGATCTTCTGCCGCAGCCGCTGCACGTGCACGTCGACGACCCGGGTGTCCCCGCCCCAGCCGTAGTCCCACACCCGCTCCAGCAGCTTGTCGCGGGAGAGCACAGTGCCCGGCGCGGTGGAGAACTCCAGCAGCAGCCGCATCTCGGTCGGGGTGACCGCGACCGGCTGCCCGGCCCGGCGCACCTCCATGCCCTCGGTGTCGATCTCCAGGTCCCCGAAGACCAGCACCCCGCCGGTCACCGTGTCCGCGTCGGCGTCGGACTGCGCGCTGCCGCCCGCGTGCCCGAAGCGCCGCAGCACGGCCCGGATCCGGGCGACCAGCACGGCCCCGTCGAACGGCTTGGTCACGTAGTCGTCCGCGCCCGCCTCCAGGCCGAGGACGACGTCGATGGAGTCGGCGCGCGCCGACAGCATGATCACCGGCACCGTGGACTCGTCCCGGATGCGGCGGCACAGGCTGACCCCGTCCAGGCCGGGGACCATCACGTCCAGCAGCGCGATGTCCGGCCGGTCCGCCCGGAACGCCTCCAGGCCCGACAGGCCGTCGGGCATGGCGGTGACCGCGAAGCCGTCCCGCTCCAGGGCGAGTTGGGTGGCCTCGCGGATGACGTCGTCGTCCTCGACGAACAGGACGTGGGTCTGGTCTGCCATCGGCGGTGCTCTCAGTCCTCGTGGTGTGCGTGTGGGGAGTCAGCCGTCCGCGGACGAGGCGTCGCCGCCGGCCTTGCTGTAGTCCGTCTCGTGGCTGCTGATCTGGGCGAACCGGCCCGCCTTCCAGCGGTAGGTGATCACGGTCTCCCGGGACGGGTTCGACATCTGGTCGTCCGTGTCGTAGACCTGCCGGGTCACGGTCAGGTCGGTCCCGTCTATCTCCGAGTAGACCGGCGACTCCTCCGCCTTGAACACATTCTTGTACGACCCGGCCACGTCCCGGTACACGTACGTGCCGAGGCCCACCCAGTCACCGCAGGTCACCACGTTGACGACGACGTCTCTGGCGGTGGCGCCGGTCAGATCGCCGTAGGAGACGTCGACCGGGTAGTGGTCGCCGCTGCACGGCTTCAGCTCCCGCTTCACCGTCGCGGAGACCGCCGGGTCACCCTTGATCAGCGCGACCGCGTCCACCCGCCGGTAGCCGCCGGAGGGGCTCGGGCTGGGCGAGGCGATGGCTCCCGCCACCGCCGAGGCGTGCGCCGGGCCCTCGTCGCGGGCCCCCGTCCCCCCGGTGCCGCACGCGACGACGAAAAGGGCGACGGCGGCGAGCGCGGTTCCCCCCGCGATCACCGCCTGGGTGCTCCCTCGGATCCCTTCGGACCCGGCCTCCGTCAGGCCGCGCAACGCTCCCGCTCCTCACGCTCCAGCGCGCGTGCGTCCAGATCGCGGGCCTCCAGCTCCTCGCGGAGCCGGGCGAGCGCCCGGTGCAGCGTGCTCTTGACCGTACCCGCCGACATGCCGAGGGCGGCGGCCGTCTCCTCCGTGGACATCTGCTCCCAGTGTCGCAGCACCACGACACTGCGCTGCTTGGGCGCCAGCACCTTCATGATGTCCATCAGCAGGGCCCGGTCGGCGTGCTGCTCGGTGGAGTCGTCCACGGACGCGTCCGGCAGCTGCTCGGTCGGGACCTCCTCCAGTTTGCGCGCCCGCCACCACTCGGTACGGGTGTTGATCATGACCCGGCGCAGGTAGGCGTCCGCGAGCCGCTTGTCGGCGATGCCCTCCCAGCGGCCGTACGTCCGCACCAGGGCGGTCTGCAGCAGGTCCTGAGCGTCCGTCGGGTCCGGGACCAGCCGGCGGGCGCTGCGCAGCAGCGCGTCCTGCCGGGTGCGGACGTACTCCTCGAACTCGAGCACCTCGCCCTGCGCCATGATCGACCGCCTCCCGTTCCCCGTTCACTCCGGCCCCGTGCCTGAAGTCCCGCTGTATCGACGCGCCCGTGGTCTGTCGGGCACGGGAATGAAGCTACGGAGCTGTTGTCACGGGGCTGTGCGCAGCAGCCTGCGGCTGGCAATCGGCTGTCCGTCGGTTGTGTAACGGAAGTAGGAACGGGGTAAAGCAGGCGGAAGGTATGTCCGCTTATCGATTGCTTTGTCCGTCAGGTGGACCGTAACGGCACCCGTGACGCTGTGACTTGGCTGGGCGTCAGGTGAGCGTCAGGTGAGCGGCAGCCGGTACAGACCGCCCGGCAGCGGCTCCACCAGTCCGTCCGTGACGAGTCCGTCGAGCGCCCGGGCGCGCTGCACCGGCTCGTGCCACACCCGGTCCAGCACCGCCTGCGGCACCGGCGCGTGCGCCTCCCGCAGCACCGCCAGCAGCTTGCCGCGCACCTGGCGGTCCGTACCGGCGTACGTCTGCCCGCGCCGCGGCGGGCCCGCGTGTTCCGGCTTGCCGGCCAGCCGCCACGCGCACTGCGCGGCGATCGGGCACCGCGGGCACCCCTCGTTCTTCGCCGTGCACACCAGCGCGCCCAGCTCCATGGACGCGGCCGCCCAGCGCGCGGCCGTGCGCTCGTCCTCGGGCAGCAGCTCGCGCGCCAGACGCCGCTCGGCGGCCGTGGTGGCGTTCGGCGGGTACTGCACGCCCGTCACCGCCCGCGCCAGGACCCGGCGCACGTTCGTGTCCAGCACCGGGTGCCGCTGCCCGTACGCGAAGGAGGCCACCGCGGCGGCCGTGTACTCCCCGATGCCGGGAAGGGCCAGCAGCTGCGCGTGGTCCGTGGGGACGTCACCGCCGTGCCGTTCCGTTATGGCCACGGCCGCTCCGTGCAGCCGCAGGGCCCGGCGCGGGTAGCCGAGCCGCCCCCAGGCGCGCACCGCCTCGCCCGGCGCCTGCGCGGCGAGGTCCGCGGGGCGCGGCCAGCGGGCCAGCCACTGCTCGTACACCGGCAGCACCCGGTTCACCGGGGTCTGCTGCAGCATGAACTCGCTGACCATCACCCCCCAGGGGCCCGCCTCCGGGCGGCGCCAGGGGAGGTCGCGGGCGTGGGCGTCGAACCAGGCGATCACGGGGGTGTGCAGCTTCTCAGTCATGGCCATCCGATCCTGCCACGGGTCGGGCGGTCATGCTCGGTGATCAACCGGCTGCACAGTGTCGCCGTGGAACGAAGGGCCCTGGTGTTGACGGCAGTTGCCGGAATGATGATCCGGAAAAGTTGCTCTTCGGGCGGCGGGGGACGCAAGCAAGTGCGGCGATCTCTCGTACAGTTTGCGCCGTGGGATCTCTGCGCAATCCGGTCGGGCCGCTTCCCTCCTCCATCTACTGGCGACGGAGGGCCCTACTGCTGTCCGTGGTCGCCCTGTTGGCCCTGCTGATCACCTGGATCGTCGTGTCCGGTGGCGGGGGCGGCAAGAACGGCGCCGGCGGGTCGAACGGCAAGAATCCCGCGTCCACCATCACGCCGGGGCCGTCCCCCTCTGGCTCCGCGATCAGCCAGCACCCGGGCGGACGCGACGAGTCGAGCGGCGGCGGCAGCGGCGGGAGCGGCTCCGGGGGCGCTGGTTCCGCCGGGGCGTCCGGTTCTTCCGGCTCAGACGGCGGTTCCGGCTCAGACGGCGGTTCCGGCGACGGCTCCGGTGGCGGTTCCGGCTCGTCCTCCGGCGGCTCCGCCGGCGGCTCCGCCGGCGGCGTCGGTGCGGGGGACGCGGTGCCGGCCTCCTCCTCGCTGGCCGACTGCACCGCCGGGTCCGTCTCGTTGAGCCTGCGCAGCCTGCACAACTCCTACTCGCCGGACCAGACGCCCGCGTTCGAACTCATCGCGAAGAACACCTCGTCGGGGGACTGCAAGGTCGACCTCGGGCCGAAGCACGCGGTGTTGACGGTCACACCGGCCGACGGCGACAACGCCTTCTGGTCGTCGGCCGACTGCCCCAAGGGCGCGTCGAGCCTGTACTTCCGGGTTCCCGCCGGGCAGAGCATCACCTACACCGTGAAGTGGGACCGCAAGCCGAGCGCCGCCCAGTGCGAGACGCCTCCCGCGGGGTCGGCCAAGCCCGGAACGTATCTCCTGGAGGCCAGGACACCGGGCTTCGCGAAGCTCCAGGCGTCGTTCGTGCTGTCGGCGGACTGACGGAGGATCCGCCGGCGCCCAGGCGGCTACCGTCCAGGCGCGCGGGGAACGGCGCGACCGGCCACGACGCACCCGCACCATGACGCGCACCTCCGAACCCAGAGGTGCCCGGCAGCCGGGAACGTCAGACGTACCGCTCCAGGATCGACGACTCCGCCAGCCGCGACAGCCCCTCCCGCACGCTGCGGGCCCGCGCCTCGCCGACGCCGTCGACCGTCTGGAGATCGTCCACACTGGCGGCGAGCAGCTTCTGCAGCCCCCCGAAGTGCTCCACCAGCCGGTCGATGATGGCCCCCGGCAGCCGCGGCACCTTGGCCAGCAGCCGGAAGCCCCGCGGGGACACCGCGGAGTCCAGCGTCTCGGGGGACCCGGTGTAGCCGAGCGCCCGCGCCACCGTGCCCATCTCGAGGAGCTCCGCGTGGCTCAGCGCGTCCAGCTCGGACAGCGCCTCGTCGACCGTGCGGGACCGCTTCGCCGTCGGCTCGGGCACGTAGTCCCGGACGACCAGCTCCCGGTCGGGCTCGACACCGGCGATCAGCTCCTCCAGCTGGAGCGCCAGCAGACGCCCGTCGGTGCCCAGTTCGACGACGTACTCGGCGATCTCGGTGGCGATGCGCCGCACCATCTCCAGGCGCTGCGCGACGGCGGACACGTCCCGCACCGTCACCAGGTCCTCGATCTCCAGCGCCGACAGCGTGCCCGCGACCTCGTCCAGCCGCAGCTTGTACCGCTCCAGGGTCGCCAGCGCCTGGTTCGCCCGGGACAGGATCGCCGCCGAGTCCTCCAGCACGCGCCGCTGCCCGTCGACGTACAGCGCGATCAGCCGCATGGACTGCGAGACGGAGACCACGGGGAAGCCGACCTGCTTGGAGACCCGGTCGGCGGTGCGGTGCCGGGTGCCGGTCTCCTCCGTCGGGATCGTCGGGTCCGGGACCAGCTGCACGCCGGCCCGCAGGATCTTCGACAGATCGGAGGAGAGCACGATGCCGCCGTCCAGCTTGCACAGCTCCCGCAGCCGCGTCGCGGCGAACTCCACGTCCAGGACGAAGCCGCCCGTGCACATCGCCTCGACGGTCTTGTCGGAGCCGAGGACGATGAGCCCGCCGGTGTTGCCGCGCAGGACCCGCTCCAGGCCGTCGCGCAGGGGTGTACCCGGAGCCACGGCGCTCAACGAGGCGCGCATCAGGCGATCGGAGCCGGCACTCCCACCGGACTTTCCGGGAGCTGCTGCCCGGTCGTTGGCTGCCACTGCACTCCTCCGGTCGCAGGTTCAGGGGCGCTCCGTCGTGCGCACTCGGTTCGTACGGACGGGCGAGACCTGGGCAAAGTCTACCGGCGCTCCTCCGCCTCCCGTGGGGCCTCTCGGCGACGGGAGCGCGGCAGCACCCGCAGCGCGTCCCCCATGTCCGCCACTTCCAGGACCTTCATGCCGGGCGGGACCTTGCCCGGATCACCGGGGACCAGCGCGTGCGTGAAGCCCAGCCGGTGCGCCTCGGTGAGCCTGCGCTGCACGCCCGTGACCCGTCTGACCTCGCCCGCGAGGCCGACCTCGCCGATCGCGACGAGGTTCTTCGGCAGCGGGGTGTCGCTCGCCGCGGAGGCCAGCGCGAGCGCGATGGCGAGGTCGGCCGCGGGCTCCGACAGCTTCACGCCGCCCACCGTCGCCGAGTAGATGTCCCGCTTGCCGAGCGCGCTGATCCGCCCGCGCTGCTCCAGCACCGCCAGCATCATCGACACCCGGGAGGTCTCCAGGCCGGAGGTGGTCCGGCGCGGGGAGGGGATCTGCGAGTCGACGGTGAGCGCCTGCACCTCGGCCACCAGCGGGCGGCGGCCCTCCAGCGTGACGGTCAGGCAGGTGCCCGGGACCGGCTCGTCGCGCCGGGTCAGGAAGAGCCCGCTGGGGTCGGCGAGGCCCGTGATGCCCTCGTCGTGCAGCTCGAAGCAGCCCACCTCGTCGGTGGCGCCGTAGCGGTTCTTCACCCCGCGCACCAGGCGCAGGCGCGCGTGCCGGTCGCCCTCGAAGTGCAGCACGACGTCCACGAGGTGCTCCAGCAGACGCGGGCCGGCGATCGCGCCGTCCTTGGTGACGTGTCCCACCAGCAGCGTGGACATCCCGCGCTCCTTGGAGGCGCGGATCAGCGCCCCGGCGACCTCGCGGACCTGGGCCATGCCGCCGGGCGCCCCGTCGATCTCCGGGGAGGCGACCGTCTGCACCGAGTCGAGGATCAGCAGGGACGGCTTCACGGCGTCCAGGTGGCCGAGGACGGCCGACAGGTCCGTCTCGGCGGCCAGGTACAGGTCGTCGTGCAGGGCGCCGATGCGGTCGGCGCGCAACCGCACCTGGCTCGCCGACTCCTCGCCGGTCACGTAGAGCGTGCGGTGCTCCGCGCTCGCGGACTTGGCCGCCACGTCCAGCAGCAGCGTGGACTTGCCGACGCCCGGCTCGCCCGCCAGCAGCACCACCGCGCCGGGCACGAGACCGCCGCCGAGCACCCGGTCCAGCTCCGGCACGCCGGTCGTGCGGGCGGTGGCCTGGCGGCCGTCCACCTGGCCGATGGGCACGGCGGAGCTGGTGACCCGGCCCGGTGCCGTCGTACGGACCGCGGGCGCGCCGTACTCCTCGACCGTCCCCCACGCCTGGCACTCGGGGCAGCGGCCGAGCCACTTGGCCGTCTGCCAGCCGCACTCGGTGCAGCGGTAGGACGGGCGGTCCTTGGTGGTCTTGGTACGGGCAGCCATGCGGAAACCGTAGCCCGCGCCACTGACAACGCCCCCCGGCGGTCACCTGCGGAACATCCGGTACGGGCCGCGGCCGGCCCGGGCCGAGCCGCGGAACGCGGGGTTCCTGTCCCCTTATGAGGGATCGTTTCACCCGTACGGATTAAAAGTGCTCAAGCCGCAAGAAGGGATACTCTGCCGCCGCATACGGTCGCACGGGTGATGAGCAGCAGTCCGGAGACCACGACCCGCACGACCGGGGCGCATCGGGCGCACCGCGAGGCGCGCGACCGAGCCGCCGCACGCACCCTCGCCCAGCGGCCGCCGGCGCGCTACGAGCCGTACCTGGACGGTCTGTTCACCTACTGCCTGTCGGTGCTGTGCGACCACGACGCGGCCACCGCGGCCCTCGGGGACGTCCTGGCGCTCGCCGAGCGGCGCGGACAGCGCGCCCCGGGGACGGCGGACCGCAGGGCGTGGCTGTACGCCCTGGCCCGCTGGGCCTGCCTGCGGGGACTCGCCGAGGCCAAGCAGAAACGTCAGGCCACCCACGCGGCCGGCCGCACGGCGGGGAAAGGGCCGGCGAGGGGGGCAGGGAGAGAGCCGGGGAAGACGACCGGGAAGCAGGCCGCCGACCGGCCGGTCTCCCCGGAGACCCAGGAGCAGCGGCGCCGCGAACTCGCCCTGCTCGCCTGGCCGGAGGCCGCCGGCACCTCCCCCGAGCAGCGCGAGGCCCTGGAGCTGGCCGTCCGCCACCACCTCACCCCCCGGGAAGTCGCCGCCGTCCTCGGCATGGAGCCCGCCTCCGCGCGCGACCTGCTGGCCTCCGCCGCCTGCGAGGTCGAGCGCACCCGCGCGGCCCTCGCCGTCGTCGAGACCGGCGGCTGCCCGAGCGTGGCCCACCTCACCGGCGACAGCCGGCTGGTCCTCAGCTCCGCCCTGCGTCGCGAACTGGTCCGCCACGTCGACGACTGCCCCCGCTGCCGCCGCACCGCCGAGCGCGCCGCCCCCGGCCACTGGCCCGGCGCCACGGTCACCCCGGCCGAGCTGCCCGTGCTGGAGGCCCCGCGCGCGGACCTGCACATGGCCCTCGCGCACCACCCGCGCGCGCGGGGCGCCGCCGTGCCCCGCTTCGACCGGCGCGGCTTCCCGATGGACCCCAAGGACCGCGCGGCCCGGCGCGACCGGCTCCGCGCCGGCGCGGTCACCACCACCGTGGTCGCCACGGTCGTCGCGGCCCCCGTGCTCGCGCTGTGGGCCGCCTACCGGGGCGGCCCGGCCGACGCGGACGGGCGCTCCGCCACCGTGCCCGAGGCACAGGGCCCCGAGACGCTGGGCGGCGGCACCGGCGGCGGCTACGAGAACGCGGGCAACGCCAGCGTGAGACCGGGCGCCCGGCCGGGCAAGGGGGGCGGCAAGGCGGACGTCTCCGTGGAGGTCGTCAGCGTCTCGGGGGCCGGCCGGAAGGGCGCCGGGGAGCTGACGGTCGGCGCCGGAAACGACGGCGACACCACCCTGATCACCCTCACCGCGTCCGGCTCCGGCCCGGTCCGCTGGTCGGCGACCACCTCGGCGGGCTGGCTCTACCTCAGCCGGTCCTCGGGAACCCTCCGGCCCGGCGAGACGCTGACGATCAAGGTGTACGTCGACCATCTGCGCGAGCCGTCCGGCCACTGGCGCGCCCAGGTGGCCGTCTCCCCGGCCGGCGCCGTGATCACCATCAGCGGCTACGGCACCGCCCCGACCCGCCCCACGCCCCGGCCCTCGTCCCCCGACCCGGCCCCGACCAGCTCGGCCCCCACGGAACCCCCGTCCGGTGAGCCCCCGTCCCCCTCGGCCCCACCGGCCAGCCCGACCGACCCGGTCCCGTCCGACCCGCCGGCCTCGTCCCCGGCGCCGACGGACGGCACCGGCGCCCCGAGCCCGTCCGACGGCTAGCCGGCCGGGTCCGGGTCCGCCGGATGCGGGGCCACCAGCGGGAGCCGGGACGCCAGGCGCTGCTCGCAGAGCTCGGTCAGGCGGTCGTAGCCGGCCTTGCCCATCAGTTCGGTCAGCTCGGCCCGGTAGGAGACGTACACCGGCTCGCCGGCACCGTGGGCCGAGGTCGCCGACGTGCACCACCAGTGCAGGTCGTGACCGCCCGGTCCCCAGCCGCGGCGGTCGTACTCCCCGATGGAGATCTGCAGCACCCGCGTGTCGTCGGGCCGGTCGATCCAGTCGTACGTCCGCCGGATCGGCAGCTGCCAGCACACGTCGGGCTTGGTCTCCAGCGGCTCCCGGCCCTCCCGCAGGGCGAGGATGTGCAGCGAGCAGCCCGCGCCTCCCGGGAAGCCGGGCCGGTTCTGGAAGATGCACGAGCCCTGGTAGGGCCGCGTCTGCCGGGACCCCTCCTCGTCCTCGGAGACCCAGCCGCCCCGCACGCCCTCCGCGTGGTGCTGCCAGATCTCCGGCGTCAGCCTCGCCACGTGCCCGGCGACCCGCTTCTCGTCGTCCTCGTCGGAGAAGTGGGCGCCCAGCGTGCAGCACCCGTCGTCCGCGCGGCCCGCCTCGATGCCCTGGCAGCCGCTGCCGAAGATGCAGTTCCAGCGAGAGGTCAGCCATGTCAGATCGCAGCGGAAGACCTGCTCCTCGTCCGCCGGATCGGGGAACTCCACCCACGCGCGCGCGAAGTCGAGCCCCTTCTCGTCGCTCACCTTCGACCCCTTGGCGGAAGCGGCCGTCTTGCCGGCCTTGCCCGCCTTGTCAGCTTTTCCGGAGTTCGCCTTTTTCGTCTTTGGCACGCGTCCAGGGTAAGTGGCCAGGGCCCGCAGCGGGGACCGTGGACCGGCGATCTGGCAGTAGCGTTCCGTACATGAGACTCGGTGTCCTGGACGTGGGATCCAACACGGTGCATCTGCTGGTGGTCGACGCCCACCCCGGCGCGTGCCCGCTGCCCGCGCATTCGCACAAGGCCGAACTGCGGCTCGCCCAACTGCTGGACGCGGACGGGGCCATCGGCGACGACGGCGTCCACAAGCTGATCGACGTCGTACGGGACGCGCTCCAGGCCGCCGAGGACAAGGGTGTCGAGGACCTGCTGCCGTTCGCGACCTCCGCGGTCCGGGAGGCCACCAACGCCGACGACGTCCTCGCGCGCGTGGAGGCCGAGACCGGCGTACGGCTCCAGGTGCTCGCCGGCGCGGAGGAGGCCCGGCTCACCTTCCTCGCCGTGCGCCGCTGGTTCGGCTGGTCCGCCGGGAAGCTGCTGGTCCTGGACATCGGCGGCGGCTCGCTGGAGATCGCCTACGGCATGGACGAGGAGCCGGACGCCGCCGTCTCCCTGCCGCTCGGCGCCGGCCGGCTGACCGCCGGCTGGCTGCCCGGCGACCCGCCCGAGCCCGACGCCGTCCGGGCGCTGCGCCGCCACGTCCGCACGGAGATCGCCCGCACGGTCGGCGAGTTCAGCCGGTTCGGCGCCCCCGACCACGTCGTCGCCACGTCCAAGACCTTCAAGCAGCTCGCCCGCATCGCCGGCGCCGCCCGCAGCGCCGAGGGCCTCTACGCCCAGCGCGAGCTGAAGCGGGAGTCCCTGGAGGCCTGGGTCCCGCGCCTGGCCGGCATGACCACGCAGCAGCGCGCCGAGCTGCCCGGGGTCTCCGACGGCCGCGCGGGCCAGCTCCTCGCCGGCGCCCTGGTCGCCGAGGGCGCGATGGACCTGTTCGGCGTGGAGAGCCTGGAGATATGCCCCTGGGCCCTGCGGGAAGGAGTGATCCTGCGGCGCCTCGATCACATGGGGTAGGACCAGGGCCCACCGTTCGGGCCATGCCGGGCCGGCCCAGCCGGAAGACCCCGGGCGCCCGGCAGGCACGACCGCGCGAGGAACCACGACGGAGCCGCACCCGCCCATGGCAAACATCACAACGGCGAAGAGGCACCCCACGCCGTCACGGCCGGACCCCGTAAGGTGACGACGTGGCTGAACCAACGGACGTGAGTATCGCGCTGTCGACAGCCTCCGTGTACCCGGAGTCGACGGCGACCGCCTTCGAGATCGCCGCGCGCCTCGGCTACGACGGCGTCGAGGTCATGGTGTGGACCGACCCGGTGAGCCAGGACATCGACGCCCTGCGCCGCCTGTCCGACCACCACGGCATCCCGATACTCGCCGTGCACGCCCCCTGCCTGCTGATCACCCAGCGCGTCTGGTCCACCGACCCCTGGGTCAAGCTCCAGCGGGCCCGCGCGGCCGCCGAGAGGCTCGGCGCCGACACGGTCGTCGTCCACCCGCCCTTCCGCTGGCAGCGGCAGTACGCCCGCGACTTCGTCTCCGGGATCTGGCGGATGGCGAACGAGACCGACGTGCGGTTCGCCGTCGAGAACATGTACCCCTGGCGCTACCGCGACCGCGAGATGCTCGCCTACGCCCCCGACTGGGACGTCACCAAGGACGACTACCGGCACTTCACGATCGACCTCAGCCACGCCGCGACCGCCCGCACCGACGCCCTGCAGATGATCGACCGCATGGGCGACCGCCTCGGCCACGTCCACCTCGCCGACGGCCGCGGCTCCGCCAAGGACGAGCACCTGGTGCCCGGGCGCGGCACCCAGCCCTGCGCCGAGCTGCTGGAACGCCTCGCGGTCACCGGCTTCGACGGCCACGTCGTGATCGAGGTCAACACCCGGCGGGCCATGTCCAGCGCCGAGCGGGAGGCCGACCTCGCCGAGGCCCTCGCCTTCACCCGCCGCCACCTGACCTCCGACGTGCGGGTGCCCCGGCGGTGACCGGGGCCCCCGGCGCCCGCCGCCGCGGCCGCCCCCCGCGCGCCGAGTCCGCCGACACCCGCGACCGCATCCTCGCCGCGGCCCGCGAGGAGTTCTCCGAACGCGGCTACGAGAAGACCTCCGTCCGCGGCGTCGCCAAGGCGGCCGGGGTCGACCCGGCGCTCGTGCACCACTACTTCGGCACCAAGGAACAGGTCTTCGAGGAGGCCGTCGCGGTCGCCTTCGCGCCCGCGCTGGACGCGCCCGAGGCGGTGGCCGCCGGGCCGCTGGACGGAGTGGGGGAGCGGCTGGCCCGCTTCATCTTCGGCGTCTGGGAGAACCCCGCGACCCGGGCCCCGCTGCTCGCGATCGTCCGCTCGGCGGTGACCAACGACACCGCCGCCGCCGTCTTCCGCCGGCTGGTCGCCGGCCAGCTGCTGCGCCGCATCGCCGTCCAGCTCGACCTGCCGGACGCGGAACTGCGCGCCGAGCTGGCGGCCGCGCAGCTGGTGGGCGCGGCGATGATGCGGTACGTGATCAAGCTGGAGCCGCTGGCGTCGGCGGACCTGGAGCAGATCGTCGCGCGGCTGGCGCCGGTCGTGCAGCACCACCTGACGGCCCCCTGACGTCCCCCGTCCGTGAAACACGCATCCCGCATTCCGGACAAGCGTGTCCATCCCTTGGAGCGGCGGCGTAGGCTCGACAGTGAGCCCGGTCCTCGGGGCTCATTCCCAGAAGGTCATTGAAGGAGCGAGCGACGATGCCCGAGCTGAGGTCCCGCACAGTCACCCACGGCCGCAACATGGCGGGCGCCCGCGCCCTGATGCGCGCCTCCGGTGTACCCGGTGCGGACATCGGCCGGAAGCCGATCATCGCCGTCGCGAACTCCTTCACCGAGTTCGTCCCGGGCCACACCCACCTGCAGCCGGTCGGCCGGATCGTCAGCGAGGCGATCACCGAGGCGGGCGGCATCCCGCGCGAGTTCAACACGATCGCCGTGGACGACGGCATCGCCATGGGCCACGGCGGCATGCTGTACTCCCTGCCCTCCCGCGACCTGATCGCGGACTCGGTGGAGTACATGGTCGAGGCCCACTGCGCCGACGCCCTGGTCTGCATCTCCAACTGCGACAAGATCACCCCGGGCATGCTGCTGGCCGCCCTGCGCCTGAACATCCCGACGGTGTTCGTCTCCGGCGGCCCGATGGAGTCCGGCCGCGCCACCCTGGTCGACGGCACGGTCCGCACGCTCGACCTGGTCGACGCGATCTCCGACGCCGTCAACGACAAGATCTCCGACGAGGACATCCTCCGCATCGAGGAGAACGCCTGCCCGACCTGCGGCAGCTGTTCCGGCATGTTCACCGCCAACTCGATGAACTGCCTGACCGAGGCCATCGGCCTCTCCCTCCCCGGCAACGGCTCGGTCCTCGCCACCCACACCGCCCGCAGGCGGCTCTACGTCGACGCCGCCCGCACGGTCATGGACCTCACCCGCCGCTACTACGAGCAGGACGACGAGTCGGCCCTGCCGCTCAACATCGCCACCTTCCAGGCCTTCGAGAACGCCATGGCCCTGGACATCGCGATGGGCGGCTCCACGAACACGATCCTGCACCTGCTGGCCGCCGCCCAGGAGGCGGGCGTCCCCTTCGGCCTGGAGCAGATCGACGCCGTCTCCCGCCGCGTCCCCTGCCTGGCGAAGGTCGCGCCCAACGTCGCGAAGAACCGCACGTACTACATGGAGGACGTGCACCGCGCCGGCGGCATCCCCGCCCTCCTCGGCGAGCTGCACCGCGCGGGCCTGCTCAACGAGGACGTGCACGCCGTGCACAGCCCCTCCCTCGCCGACTGGCTGAAGACCTGGGACGTGCGCGGCGGCTCCCCGTCCCCCGAGGCGGTCGAACTCTGGCACGCGGCCCCGGGCTGCGTCCGCTCCGCCGAGGCCTTCTCCCAGTCCGAGCGCTGGGAGGCCCTGGACGACGACGCCGAGAACGGCTGCATCCGCTCGGTCGACCACGCCTACTCCAAGGACGGCGGCCTCGCGGTCCTCAGGGGCAACCTGGCCGTCGACGGCTGCGTGGTGAAGACGGCCGGCGTCGACGAGTCCATCTGGACCTTCGAGGGCCCGGCCGTGGTCTGCGAGTCCCAGGAGGAGGCCGTCCAGCGGATCCTCACCCAGGAGGTCAAGGACGGCGACGTCGTCGTCATCCGCTACGAGGGCCCCAAGGGCGGCCCCGGCATGCAGGAGATGCTCTACCCGACCTCGTACCTGAAGGGCCGCGGCCTGGGCAAGACCTGCGCCCTGATCACCGACGGCCGCTTCTCCGGCGGCACCTCCGGCCTCTCCATCGGCCACGCCTCCCCGGAGGCGGCGTCCGGCGGCACCATCGCCCTGGTCCAGGACGGCGACCGCATCCGCATCGACATCCCGAACCGCACGATCGAGCTGCTCGTCGACGACGCGGAACTGGCCCGCCGCGAGCAGGCGCTGAACGGCACCTACGCCCCGAAGAAGCGCGACCGCAAGGTCTCCGCCGCCCTCCGCGCCTACGCGGCGATGGCGACCAGCGCGGACAAGGGCGCGGTGCGGGACGTGAGCAAGCTGGGCTGACCCCGGTCTCCCGACGAAGGGGGCCGCCTCCCGCACGGGAGCGGCCCCCTTCGCGCGTCACCAGTCGGCCGGGTTTCGCGCGTTGACGCCGAACACGGTGCCGTCGGGGGCGCCGGCGTAGACGTGGCCGCCGGCCACCAGGGGTGCCGGAAGCGCGGCGGTGACTGCGCCCGTGTTCGTGCCGAGCCGCGGCGGAGTCCACCCCAGAAGGCTCCCGTCGCGCGCGTCCACGGCCAGCAGACGCCCGTCGGCCGCGGTGAAGTACACGTGCCTGCCGTCGCCGACCGGTGCCGAGCCGCGGCTGACGGACGTCTCGAGATGCCACAGCCGCTTACCGCTGTGCAGGTCGACGGCTTCCAGCGAGCCGCCGAAGGCCAGCAGGTAGACCACGTCGCCATGTGCGGTGGCCTGGGGACTCAGACGGGAGACGGGCAGCGTCACCCGGCGCGACGTCCGGGAAGCCGGTGTGTAGCGGACCACCGCGTGCGTCTCGCCGGAGGTCCTGTCGACGGACAGGAAGAACAGCGAGCCGCCGTGACTGCCGACGGGCCGCAGCGCCCCTTCCAGCCGCGCTTCCCATCGCACAGCGCCCGTAGCCGGATCCACCGCCGTGACGCGCGTACGGGCCCCGTCACCGGAGACGCTGGTCGCATACGCCAGTCGGTCCCCCGCGAACGAGGTGAGGTCCGGCGTGCTGTAGCCCGGTATCCGCCGGCTCCACCTCGTGCCGCCCGACTTGCCGTCCACGCCGGTGACCGTGCCGTCGGCACCGACGAGCAGGGCCGTACGGCCGGCGTACCGGACCATCGTCCCCTGGGCCAGACGCCGCTTCCAGACCTCGTCGCCCGACCCCGGATCGAGCGCGGTGAGCGCGCCACCACCGGTGCGGAGCAGCACACGAGAGGCCGAGACGACCGGCGGACCGCCGGTGGCTCCGGCGGCGACCGAGTGCCGCCACAGCGGCTTGCCGTCAGCGGGCGAGAAGGCGCTGACCACGCCGGGCCGCGCACAGAACAGCTTGCCGTCGCCGTAGGAGCATTGGGGCATCCCCGTCGTCCCCGGTGTCGGCCTGGCGACCCAGGAGCTGAACGCGGCCGTCCTGGTGTGCGGGTTCGCGGCAGTCCGCGCGGGGCCGGCGCCGCCCGCCATCTGAACGGAGGCCACGGCGGCGCCCAGCACCAGAGCGAGCACTCCGGCGCCCACAGCCGCCTTCCGGCCGACGCGCTTCCCGGTCGATGACCCGGGCTGCTCGGTACGGGGCTCCGGAGCCGGTCCGCCACCCGACCGCTGCGCCGGTATGAACGCCTGCGTGTCGTACGAGGCCGCCACCGACCGCAACTCCCGCATGAGTTCATCGGGGGTCGGCCGGTCCTCCGGCTCCTTGGCGAGGCACCGCAGCACCAGCGGAGCGAGGTCGTCCGGCACACCGGTGAGGTCCGGCTCGTCGTGCACGACCTGGTAGGCGACGACGTACGGGCTGTCGGAGTCGAAGGGCCCGCGCCCGGTCGCCGCGTGCACCATCACCGACCCGAGCGCGAAGATGTCGGCGGCGGGACCCACCTCGCGCGGCCGCCGGAACTGCTCGGGCGCCATGAACGGCGGCGTACCGATCAACTTGCCGGTCTCGGTCCGCAGTTCGCTGTCCTTGGGCCGGGAGATGCCGAAGTCGATGACCTTCGGCCCGTCCTCGGCGAGCAGCACGTTGCTCGGCTTCAGGTCCCGGTGCACGACCCCGACCCGGTGGATGTCGCGCAACGCCTCCGCGAGCCCCGCCATCAGCCGGCGCACCTGAGCCGGAGCCATGGGCCCGTTCCGCTTGACTTCGTCGGAAAGGGTCGGCCCCGGGATGAACAGGGTGGCCATCCACGGCCGTTCGGCCTCCGGATCGGCATCGACGACGGGCGCGGTGAAGGCGCCGCTCACCCGGCGCGCGGCGGCCACCTCCTGCCGGAAGCGGCCCCTGAACTCGGGATCCCTGGCGAACTCGGCGTGGACGACCTTCACCGCGAGCTTCATCCCCGAGGCGCTGCGGGCCAGGTGCACCACACCCATGCCGCCGGAGCCCAGACATGACTGGAGGTGGTAGTGACCGGCGTATTCCGGAAGTTCCGCCTCCGCGCCGGCTCCGGTGTTCCTCCATGGCGCCATGGGACCACCCCCGTGCTGTTCGTCCGCGCGCGCGACGCACGGAGCCTAGTCGATGACTCGTGCGAGACAGAGGCGGCTTGCTAGTCTCCGCCTGCGAGTTGCGCATGCGCTCAACGGGGGAGGTTTCGCATGTCCATCGACCGTGCCGAAAAGATCGAGTCCGGCGGTGAGCCCGAGGCCGTGACGGCGGCGGCCACCGCGCTCACCTACGCGGTCGCCCCCGGCGTCCGCCTGAACGTCCGCAGCGGACCCGGTACCAGCTACGGCATCGTGCGCGTCCTGCCCGAGGGGACGCGCGTACCGATCTTCTGCCAGACGCCGGGCACCACGGTGTCGGGCTACTACGGCACGTCGAAGATCTGGGACAACATCGACAACGGCGAGTACGTCTCGGACGCCTACGTGAACACGGGCACCGACGGCTACGTCGCCTCGCGCTGCGCCTGACCCCACCCGGAGCCCGCCCCCGCCCGGCGCCATAATCGTCACGTGAGCGACGACAACGGCACCCCGGGCACCCCGGCGGGCTCCGCGGACGGTTCGGCCGGCCCGGCCGGCGGTCCCCGCCCCGAACCCCTCCGGTTCTTCGGCACGTCCTGGGTGAGCCACGACCACGGCTACCCGGCCCGCCGCGCCGCGGTCGCCGTCGGCTCGCTCGCCGCGGCCGTCGCCTCCTGCCTGGTGCTGCGCTTCGCCTACGAGGGCATCCGGATCGCCGACAGCGGGCCCTTCGTGACCGTGCTGATCATCGCCATGTTCGCGATCTGCAGCGCCCTCGCCTTCCGCAACACCTGGGACGGCTTCGGCAAGCGCCCCGACCCGCAGCGCCAGGCCTCCCTGCGCGGCCTGCTCGCCATCGGCTTCGTCGGCTCCCTGCTCGCCTACTTCTTCCGCTCCCTCACCGAGGCCCCGGGCGAGAAGCTGCACCGCGAGGAGTACGAGAGGGCACGCGAGGAGTACGACCGCCGCACCACTCGCCGGACGGGCAACCCGTCGAAGAAGAAGCGCCGCCGCTGACGCTCCCGCACCCCTCTCTTCCCTCCGCTCGACGGCCCGGTTCCTTTCCGGGCCGTCGTTTTCGTGTGCGGGGCGACACCGCACCCCCTTGACGGCGCGGGCACTCGGGAAGATTATTCATCACGTGATGAATAACGTGGCCGACCCACCCCGCCCCACAGCCCCCGACGCCGTCCACGCCGACGACCTCACCGTCGTCCGCGGCTCCCGCACCGTGCTCCACCACCTCCGCTTCACCGTCCCCCGAGGCCAGATCACCGGCCTGCTCGGCCCCTCCGGCTGCGGCAAGTCCACCCTCATGCGGGCGATCGTCGGCACCCAGGCCAAGGTCACCGGCACCCTCGACGTCCTCGGCCGCCCGGCCGGCCACCCCGGTCTGCGCAGCCGCATCGGCTACGTCACCCAGGCGCCCTCCGTCTACGACGACCTGACCGTCCGCCAGAACCTGGACTACTTCGCCGCGATCCTCGACCCCGCCCGCGCCGCCTCCGACCGCCGCGGCACCGTCGAACGCGTCCTCGCCGACGTCGACCTCACCAGCCACGCCGACGCCCTCGCCGGCAACCTCTCCGGCGGGCAGCGCAGCCGGGTCTCCCTCGCCGTCGCCCTCCTCGGCACCCCCGAACTCCTCGTCCTCGACGAGCCCACCGTCGGCCTCGACCCCGTCCTGCGCCGCGACCTGTGGAACCTCTTCCACGACCTCGCCGCCCGCGGCGCCACCCTCCTCGTCTCCTCCCACGTCATGGACGAGGCCGAGCGCTGCCACCGCCTCCTCCTCATGCGCGACGGCCGCATCCTCGCCGACGACACCCCGGACGCCCTGCGCACCCGCACCGGCACCGACACCGTCGAGGACGCCTTCCTCCACCTCGTCGACGAAGCGGCCACCGCCGACGCGAGCACCACCGACCGCACCAAGGAGACGAGCCGATGAACGCCACGGCACCCACCGGCGCCCTGAACGCCTCCCGCACCACCGCCACCGCGGCCCGCGTCCTGCGCCAGCTGCGCCACGACCCGCGGACCATCGCGCTGATGATCGTCGTGCCCTGCCTGATGCTGGTCCTGCTGCGCTACGTCTTCGACGCCAGCCCGCGCACCTTCGACAACATCGGCGCCTCCCTGCTCGGCATCTTCCCGCTCATCACGATGTTCCTGGTCACCTCCATCGCCACCCTGCGCGAACGCACCTCGGGAACCCTCGAACGCCTCCTCGCCATGCCCCTCGGCAAAGCCGACCTCATCGCCGGCTACGCCCTCGCCTTCGGCGCCCTCGCCATCGTCCAGTCCGCTCTCGCCACCGGACTCGCCCTGTGGCTCCTCGGCCTGGACGTCACCGGCTCGGCCTGGCTGGTCCTGCTCGTCGCCCTCCTCGACGCCCTCCTCGGCACGGCCCTCGGCCTCTTCGTCTCGGCCTTCGCGGCCTCGGAATTCCAGGCGGTCCAGTTCATGCCGGCGGTGATCTTCCCCCAGCTCCTCCTCTGCGGCCTCTTCACCCCACGCGACCGCATGCACCCCGTCCTCGAGGCCGTCTCCGACGTCCTGCCCATGTCGTACGCCGTCGACGGCATGAACGAGGTCCTCCACCACGCCGACATGACCGCCACCTTCGTGCGGGACGTCCTGATCGTGGCGGGCTGCGCCCTGCTGGTACTGACATTGGGCGCGGCCACCCTGCGGCGCCGGACCACCTGACCCCGGCGGCCGCCCCGCGACGCGCGTCCCGCCCACCGGACAGGCACCCCCGCCCCCTGCGCACCGGTGCGAGACTGAACCGCATGAGCCAGAAAGTCGCAGTCCTCGGCACCGGCAAGATCGGCGAAGCCCTGCTCAGCGGAATGATCCGGGCCGGCTGGGCGCCGGCCGACCTCCTGGTCACCGCCCGCCGCCCCGAACGCGCCGAAGAACTCCGTGCCCGCCACGGAGTCAGCCCGGTCACCAACACCGAGGCAGCCAAGACCGCCGACACCCTGATCCTCACGGTCAAGCCGCAGGACATGGGCACCCTCCTGGACGAACTCGCGCCGCACATCCCCGCCGACCGCCTGGTCATCAGCGGAGCCGCGGGCATCCCCACCTCCTTCTTCGAGGAGCGCCTCGCCACCGGCACCCCGGTCGTCCGCGTCATGACGAACACCCCCGCCCTCGTCGACGAGGCCATGTCCGTCATCTCCGCCGGCAGCCACGCCACCGCCGAGCACCTCGCCCACGCCGAGGAGATCTTCGGCGCCGTCGGCAAGACCCTCCGCGTCCCCGAGAGCCAGCAGGACGCCTGCACCGCCCTGTCCGGCTCCGGCCCGGCGTACTTCTTCTACCTGGTCGAGGCCATGACCGACGCCGGCATCCTGCTCGGGCTGCCCCGCGACAAGGCCCACGACCTCATCGTCCAGTCCGCCATCGGCGCCGCGGTGATGCTCCGCGACAGCGGCGAACACCCCGTCAAACTCCGCGAGAACGTCACCTCCCCGGCCGGCACGACGATCAACGCCATACGCGAACTGGAGAACCACGGAGTGCGCGCCGCCCTCATCGCCGCCCTGGAGGCCGCCCGCGACCGCAGCCGGGAGCTGGCCTCCGGCAAGAAGGACTGAAAGCCGGACCGGGAGAGGGCGGCGGGGGAACCCCGCCGCCCCACCGCTAGCGACCGGGACTCAGCGCGGGCTCCGGGACGGGCGGCAGCAGCCCGATCGCCCGATAGGCGGTATCGACGGTCGGCCGGGCCATCGCCCGGGCCTTCTCCGCACCATCGCGCAGCACCCCCTCCACGTACGCAGGATCCGCGCACAGCTCCCTGTGCCGCTCCTGCACCGGCCTGAGCACCTCGACCACCGCCTCCGCGGTGTCCTTCTTCAAGGCGCCGTACGACCGGTAAACGCCCGCCAGTGACTCAGGGTTCCCGTCCGTGCACGCAGCGAGAACATCCAGCAGATTCGTGACGCCCGGCCGCTGCTCCCGGTCGTACACGACGTCCTGACCGCTGTCGGTCACGGCCCGCATCACCTTCTTGCGCACCACGTCCGGCTCGTCCAGCAGATAGACGATCCCCGGCCCCGAGTCGTCGGACTTCCCCATCTTCGACGTCGGGTCCTGCAGGTTCATCACCCGCGCGGCCACCCGCGGACTCGTCACCTTCGGCACCACGAACGTGTGGCCGTAGCGCTGGTTGAACCGCACCGCCAGGTCCCGGGCCAGCTCCACGTGCTGCGCCTGGTCGTCCCCGACCGGCACCTCGTCGGCGCCGTACGCCAGGATGTCCGCCGCCATCAGCACCGGATACGTCAGCAGGGACAGCCGCACACTGCCGCCCCGCTCCCGTTCCCGCACGGCCTTCTCCTTGTACTGGATCATCCGCCGCATCTCGCCGTCGGTCGCCACGCACTCCAGCAGGTACGACAGCCGCGTGTGCTCGTCGACGTGGCTCTGCAGGAACACGGTGCACAGCTCAGGGTCGAGTCCCGACGCCAGCAGAAGCGTCGCGCCCTGCCGGCTGAGTCTGCGGACCCGCGCCGGATCGTGGTCCACGGTCAGCGCATGCAGATCGACGATGCAGAACACGGCGTCCGACCGGTGCTGGTCCACCTCCGTCCAGCGGCGCATGGCCCCCAGGTAGTTCCCCAGGGTCAGGTGCCCGGTCGGCTTCACTCCACTGAAGACCCGTGTCATCCCTACTCCACCTCCGGATCGGGGCCGCCGTCCCGGCCGGCCGGCTCCCGGAGTCCTGGAGGGAGATACGAGAACGGCCGCCGGAGCGGCGGCCGTTGAGCGCATACGTGAGTGCCGGCCGCCGTCAGGCGGCCCACCAGCACTGGTTGCACGTACGCGTGGTCATGCGGCCCAGGGTACGCCCCGGGGGTGGCCGCCCGCAGCGAGTTGACACGCACCGAGGTGATCCGTAACGTACTTCGAGTTGTCCGACGTGAGAGCCGACTCCGGTCGGTCCCCGGACAGCCATTCCGCAGGTACCAGCCGTAACTCGGCGATGCTTTGTCGCGTCGTCGGCACTGGCGCGCTATTTGCGAAATGAGGAATCCGCGTTCGAAAGAGCGCAGCCCCCGATTAGCTCGGGAGCGAGGAATCCGCTAAAGTCTCACTCGTCGGAACGGCAGAAGGGCAGGGAAGACGAACCCCGCTGACCGGGGATCGGATCGAAAAAGGATCTGATAGAGTCGGAACCGCCGGAAAGGAAACCGCGAGAGTGGAAACCTGGAAAGCACCGAGGAAATCGGGTCGAGAAAAG
>NZ_KQ948875.1 GCF_001514215.1 Streptomyces bungoensis | reverse complement strand
GGGCTTCAGCCGGTGGTGCACCGACAGGGTGTCGTCGCCGAGGGCGCGCGCGGCCTCCAGGACCAGGTCGCGCTCCGGCCCCTTGGGCACCGACGCGGCCGCGCGCTCGTAGAGTTCGGCGCCCTCCTCCAGGACCAGGCCGGTGTCGATGCCCGCCGGCACCTTGACCGAGGCGGTGTGCCGCCAGGTCGCCAGCGGATGGCTCCACGCCTCCACCCGGAACGTCCAGCGGCCGGTCGCGTCCGGGGTCACGTCGGCGCCCCAGAGGTCGCTGCCGGGGGACAGTTCCCGCATCGGCGTCCACGGGCCGCGGCGGCCCTTCGGATCGCGCAGGACCACGTTGGCGCCCACCACGTCGTGCCCCTCGCGGAACACGGTCGCCGTGATCTGGAACGTCTCCCCGGCCACCGCCTTCGCCGGGCGCCTGCCGCACTCCACGGCCGGCCGTACGTCACGTACCGGCACACGGCCGATGGCCGGGGTCCTGCGCATGGATCTCACCTCCGCCGTACGCGAAGCCGGGCCCCGGGCCCGGCTTCGCGATCCGAGAAAACGGTTCGGCTGCTGCCGTTCCGTGTACGGTGCCAGCTCAGGGGCTCGACGCCGTGGAACGCCGCTCCGGTGGCGGCGTGCGTCGCGCCAACCGGCCCGGCTGTGGCCGCCCGTCCTGCTCGCGCAGATAGCCGGCCGGGGTCGAGCGCAGATACCGCTCGGCCGCGTCCGCCGCCTCACGGGCGCAGCGTTTTCCCATCAGCACGCACAAGGTGTAGCCCGAGTCCTCGAAGGTGGCCCGGACCGTGCGGTCGTGGGGCGAGGCGAGCATGACGCGCTCCCACGCCCGGTAACGCCGCAACTGCCGGGCCACTTCGGCCTTGGCGGGTAGCAGCATGACCCTCTTCACCTTCCACGCTCTCGACTGGGCGCGTTCCCGACGGTCGGGTGGTGTCCGCGCAGGGGTGGGCGCGGCACCGTTACGGCGATCGAGGCTTTCACTCATGGTGCACGTATGACGACGCAACGTCCTGTTGGACCTTCAACCAACCCGCCGTTCGGGATGATCGTGTTGCACGAATGGCGTAGCGACCGCACTGTGGAGGTGACTCAGAAGCGAACGATGCTCACGCTGGGTGTCCGGGATCCCTCCCGGACGGACCGGAGTCCGGGATCCCTCCCGGACGGGGCGCGGGGGAGCGGGAGCTTCGCGGGTGAGGAGCAAGCGACGATGAAGACCGCAGTGCCCTGCTACTACCACCTCGACGTGGAAGTCAGCCCGGAGCGGGTCGGACAGGTCAGCCGCATCCTGGCCGCCCACCTCCGCTACTGGGACCTCGAGAACCTCGCGGATCCCGTCTGCCGCGGCGCCGAACTGCTGCTCACGGCGATCGACCGGCACGCCACGGACAAGACCACGTCGATCGAGATGTGGTGGAACGGCCAGCATCTCATCACCGCCTTCGGGGGCGACGACCCCGACCTGCGCCCGGACCAGGACCTGCGCGCGTGCCTCGTGGACATCGCCGCCATGAGCGACGGCTGGGGCTGCTGCGCCACCGAGACCGGTACCAAGATCATCTGGTTCTCGCAGCGCGCCCGGGCCGGCGAACGCGTCCCGCTGGTCCCGAGCGCCCCGGCGCCGAACCTCAGCGAGGGGCTCCAGGTGCCGCGCGAGCTGCCGGTGGCCGCCCTCGCCGCCCGGGTCACCGCCCCCGACCATGCTCTGGAGGGCGCCCGGTGACGGCCCGCACGTCCCGGAAAGGGGTGCCCGTCTGGAACGGGCACCCCTATCCGTTGGGAGCCTCCTTCGACGGGCAGGGCACCAACTTCGCCCTCTTCAGCGAGGTCGCCGAACGCGTCGACCTGATCCTGGTGGACGAGGCCGGTGCCCGGACCCCTGTACGGCTGCACGAGGTCGACGGGTTCGTCTGGCACGCCTACCTGCCCGGCGTCGGCCCCGGCCAGCGCTACGGCTACCGCGTGCACGGCCCCTGGCAGCCGTCCCTCGGCCACCGCTGCAACCCGGCCAAGCTGCTGCTCGACCCGTACGCCCGGGCCGTGGACGGCCAGATCGACAACCACGCCTCGCTCTACGAGCGCGCGCCCGACGGTCCCGCACCGGCCGACAGCGCCGGGCACTCCATGCTCGGCGTCGTCACCGACCCCTACTTCGACTGGGGCGACGACCGCCCGCCGCGCACGCCGTACGCGGACTCGGTGATCTACGAGGCCCACGTGCGCGGTCTGACCCGCACCCACCCGGACGTCCCCGAGGGACTGCGCGGCACCTACGCGGGGCTCGCCCACCCGGCGGTGCTGGAGCACCTGACCACGCTCGGCGTCACCGCGGTGGAGCTGATGCCGGTGCACCAGTTCGTCCAGGACGGCGTGCTGCAGGACCGCGGCCTCGCCAACTACTGGGGCTACAACACCATCGGCTTCTTCGCCCCGCACAACGCCTACGCCGCCTTCGGCTCCCTGGGGCAGCAGGTCAACGAGTTCAAGGCCATGGTGAGGGCGCTGCACGCGGCCGGGCTCGAGGTGATCCTCGACGTGGTCTACAACCACACCGCCGAGGGCAACGAGCGGGGCCCCACGCTGTCCTTCCGGGGCATCGACAACGCCTCGTACTACCGTCTCGTCGACGGCGACTGGGGGCACTACTACGACACCACCGGCACCGGCAACAGCCTGCTGATGCGGCACCCCTACGTGCTGCAGCTCATCATGGACTCGCTGCGGTACTGGGTCACCGAGATGCACGTCGACGGCTTCCGCTTCGACCTCGCGGCCACCCTGGCCCGGCAGTTCCACGAGGTGGACCGGCTGTCGGCGTTCTTCGACCTCATCCAGCAGGATCCGGTGATCAGCCGCGTCAAGCTCATCGCCGAGCCGTGGGACGTGGGGGAGGGCGGCTACCAGGTCGGCAACTTCCCGCCCCTGTGGTCGGAGTGGAACGGCCCCTACCGCGACGCCGTACGGGACTTCTGGCGCGGGGAGCCCGGCTCGCTCGGCGAGTTCGCCTCCCGGCTGACCGGCTCCTCGGACCTGTACCAGCACAGCCGGCGCCTGCCGCGCGCCGGCGTCAACTTCGTGACCGCGCACGACGGTTTCACCCTGCGCGACCTCGTCTCGTACAACGACAAGCACAACGAGGCCAACGGGGAGGACAACCGGGACGGGGAGAACCACAACCGGTCCTGGAACTGCGGGGCGGAGGGCGACACGGACGACCCGGCCGTGCTGGAACTGCGCGCCCGCCAGCAGCGCAACCTGCTGGCCACGCTGCTGCTGTCCCAGGGCATCCCGATGCTCTGCCACGGCGACGAACTCGGCCGCACCCAGCGGGGCAACAACAACGCCTACTGCCAGGACAACGAGGTCTCCTGGGTCGACTGGGAGCTGACCGACGAGCAGCGCGCGCTCGCCGCCTTCACCCGGTACGTCATCGGGCTGCGCGCGGAGCATCCGGTGCTGCGCCGGCGCCGCTTCTTCCGCGGTGAGACCGCGACCAACGCCAAGCAGCCGCTGCCCGACCTGATGTGGCTCAGGCCCGACGCCCGCGAGATGACCGACCGGGACTGGCAGCGTGGTGACGCGCACTCGGTGGCCGTGTTCCTCAACGGCGACGCCATCGCCGAACGGGATTCCTACGGGCGGCGCGTCGTCGACGACTCGTTCCTGCTGCTGCTCAACGGCTACTGGGAACCGGTCGTCTTCCGCCTTCCCGACCAGTCCTTCGGCGAGCGCTGGACGACCCTCATCGACACCGCCGACCCGGAGGGCATCCCCGACGAACGCGAACGCAAGCCCGGCACCAGGCTCCGCACGGAACCCCGTAGCCTGATCCTGCTGTCGCGCCCGTCCCGCGGCCGCAAGTAGCCGCGTCGGCACGGAGGCGGTCCTCGGCGGTGCGCGCGGGCGTGCCGGACGGTCGGGGGAGGGCCGCCGGCGGTCGTCGTCACGCGCAGGGACGGGGGCGTGCCCGGTGGCGGGCCGGCCGTGGTCGCCGCACGGACGTCGCCGGTGCCGTGCGCCGCCTGACGGCGGCCTGGGACGGTGCGCCCCGCTCCTCGGCTCCCGTCGCGCTCCGACGGCTCAGCGGCGGGAGACCGACGTCACCGTGAACTGGGCGCCGTCCGGGTCGCGCAGGATCGCTTCCTCGGCGTTCTCGCTCAGGACGCTGCCGCCGTGCTTCTCGGCGGTGCGGGCGCAGCCCGCCACGTCGGAGACGGCGAAGTGGATCTGCCAGTGCGGCCGTACGGAGGGGTCCGGGGCGGCCTCCACCGCACCCGAGTCGATCCGGGCCACCACGTCGCCCCGGCTGCGCAGCACCACCTCGCCGCCCTCGTACTGCACCTCGCAGCACCCCGGGGTCTCGGAGGCCCACCCCAGGATCTCGCCGTAGAAGATCGCGGAGTCGAACGCGTTGCGGGTGTGCAGCCGGATGAACGTCGGGGCGGCCCGCCGCCAGGCCTCCCAGTTGGAGACCAGTTCGCCCTGCCAGATCCCGAAGGTGGCCCCGTCCCGGTCGGCGAGCAGGGCGGCCCGCCCCGGCGGGAAGGACAGCGGCCCGACCGCCGCCGTACCGCCGCGCTCCCTGGCCCGGGCCACCGCCTCGTCGGCGTCCGGGACCGCGAAGTACGGCGTCCAGGCCACCGCCATCTGCCACATCGCGGCGACCGCGGCGATCCCGGCCACCGGCACCCCGTTCGCCAGCGCGATCCGGAAGTGCTCGCCGAGCTTGGCGCCGCGCCACCGCCAGCCCAGCAGGGCCGAGTAGAACTCCTGGGTGGCCTCGAGATCGCGGCTGGTCAGGCTGACCCAGCACGGGGCGCCGAAGACGGAGTGCGTCGAGACGACGTCCCTCGTCCTCGGTCCACCGCCGGGAGGCGTGTCAACGTTCATGGCAGTCGCTGTCCTGGTCTCGGGGACCGGCGCGCCACCGGTCTTGGACCAGTGTCCGGCCGGAGCGGGCGGTGCGCCTGCCGGGTACCCCGGTGGCGGTGATCCAGGCGGGTGAGCACGATGGACGCATGCGAGAGACCGAGCTCCACCGGATCGCCGAGCTGCAGGCCGAGGTGGACCAGTTGAAGGAGGCCATGGCCTCGCACGCGGTCGTCGACCAGGCCATCGGGATGGTGGTGGCCCTCGGACGGGTGTCCCCGGACGAGGGGTGGGAGATCCTCAAGGAGGTCTCCCAGCACACCAACATCAAACTGCGCAACATCGCGGACCTGATCCTCGTCTGGGGGCGCCGCGGCGACATCCCGCCCGACGTCCGCGCGGCGCTCGAGAACTCCCTCGACCGCCACGGACCGGTGCAGGTGCCCGGCGCCCCGAGGCCGGCTCCCGCGCCTTCGGAGGCGGACTGAGGGTTCAGCCGGTCTCCGAGAGCAGCTCCTCGCGCAGCCGGTCGAAGCAGCCGCTGAGCAGCCGGGAGACGTGCATCTGCGAGATGCCGAGCTGCTGGGCGATCCGGCTCTGCGTCATCCCGCCGAAGAACCGCAGGTAGAGGATGGTGCGTTCGCGTTCGGGCAGCGCCTCCAGACAGGGCTTGACCGCGGCCCGGTCGATGACGAGGTCGAAGCCGGGGTCGGGCCCGCCGAGGGAGTCCCCGAGGGCGTACCCGTCCGTTCCGGCGACCTCGGCGTCCAGCGACAGCGCCGAGAAGCACTCCAGCGCCTCCATGCCGGTGCGCACCTCCGCCTCGCTGAGCCGGGTGTGCGCGGCGATCTCGGCGACGGTCGGCGCCCGCCCGGGCGTGGTCTGCGCCAGTTCCTTGATGGCGCCGCGGACCCGGTTGCGCAGGTCCTGCACCCGGCGCGGCACGTGCAGGGTCCACATGTGGTCGCGGAAGTGGCGCTTGATCTCACCGGTGATGGTGGGCACCGCGTACGCCTCGAAGGCGCGGCCCCGGTCCGGCTCGTAGTGGTCGACGGCCTTCACCAGCCCGAGGGCGGCCACTTGGTACAGGTCCTCCAGCGACTCCCCGCGGCCGCGGAAGCGTACGGCGATCCGCTCCGCCATGGGCAGCCAGAGCCGGACCAGTTCGTCCCGCAGCGCCCGGCGCTCGGGTCCCTCGGACAGCCCCGCGAGCCGTTCGAACGCCTTGCCGGTGTCGGGGGCGTCGTCGTGGGAGTGGGGCTTCGTGCTGCTGGCGACAGGCATCGCGCACCTCATCTCAGCACGTGCTGGAACTGCAGACACCGTGGGAGGTGCGGGCGGACCAGGGAGAGGACATCGGGGCCTCCGGCGGCAGCCGGTCCCACGGATGTGCCTCCTGTCCGAAGCACATACATGCGGTTGCCCGCTTGCGGTCATATCTAAACAATACGGACTTTAGGGGCGGATGGCAGGTCGTACGCGCGCGCCCGGCCCTCCTGATTCCCGCCCCTGTTTCCTGGCGCGTCCTTGAACGGTGATAGCTCTGTAACAGAGGTAATCTTCCAGGTGTGGAAGCGGACTTCTCCGAGGCCGAAGAACTCGCCGGCGCTCTCGTGGGCATCCAGCGGCTGATCCGGCGCCGGCTGCGCGGCGGGCTCGCCGGACCACGGCTGGGCGGGGCCGAGGTGGAGCTGCTGCGGCTCGTCGAGGCCCGGCCCGGCATCGGCGTCTCGGACGCCGCCAGGGAGCTCTACCTGGCGGGCAACTCCGTGTCGACCCTGGTCAACCGCCTCGTCCGGGACGGCCATCTGCTCCGCGAGACCGACCCCGCCGACCGGCGGGCCGCCCGTCTGCTGCTCACCGCGGACGCCGAGAAGCGGCTCGCCGACTGGCGGCGCCGGCGGGCCGAACTGGTCGCCCGGCACGTGGCCCAGCTGGGCGAGGACGACCGGGCGGCCCTGGGCGCGGCGCTCCCCGCGCTGCGGAAGCTGGCCGTCACCCTGCACGAGGAGGCCGGAGAGCCATGACGAGCGACATCCCCGCCCCGCCCGCCGACGCCGTCACCTGCGCCGGCCTGACCTACGCCTTCGGGGACACCAGGGCCGTCGCCGTCCTCGGGGTGGCCGCCGTCCTCGGCATCGCCGCGGCCTCGTCGCTGCTCGGCCGGCTGGCCCGCTGATCTTGCCCTCGAACGTGATGTGCGGCACGCGGCCCGGACCCGCCCGCGAGCGTGCGAAGGGGATTCTTGCTGCGCAGCGCTTGATCACCGATCAAAGCGGGCGAACCCCCTGGCCACAGCGCATTCCGCTCATTTGACAGTGCGCTCAGGGCACAGATAGACAGCAGCTCTCGAAGGTCGAGAGGGGCACTGTGTACGAGCCGAACGTGGTCGGGGACTGGCAGGAGTACGACGAGCATGCCGGTCTGCGGGTCCGCGTCCACCGTCTGGAGGCGGCCGAGCCGCCGCGTGGACGTGACGACGCCGCGGCCGGTCTGACGTACTTCAGCGTCCGGGTGACGGTCGAGAACCGCGGGCCGCGCTCCTACGGCATCCAGCTGGAGGACGGCCAGATCGACGTCCGGGTCGGCCCGGACGGCGAGGGCGCCTTCATCGACTGGCGCAACTCCCAGTTCATCGAGGGCTTCGACGTCTACCCGCTGCGCCGGGCCACCGCCGTGCTCTTCGCGGCGGCCCCCGAGGCCGCCCTGACCCACGTGGACGTACAGGTCCAGCTGCGGGTCGAGGAGGAGTGGACCGACCGCCGGCTGTGGGCGGGCGGCACCGGCGTCCTGGAGGGCGGCCCGGCGGCCGCCGCGGCGGGCACCGGACCGGGCAGCCTGGCCCACCAGCTGAGCACCTTCCTCAAGGACCAGAGCGAGCCGGGCACCGCCTGACCGGGGCCCGGCTCCCGGGTCAGTGCGGGATGCCGTCGATGATCTCCCGCGCGCCCTGGCGCAGCAGCGACACCGCGACCGAGGTCCCGAGCGTCGCCGCGTCCAGCCGGCCCGCCCACTCGTGGGCGTTCAGCCGGGTCTTGCCGTCCGGGGTGAACACACAGGCCCGCAGGGACAGTTCCCCGCCGCGGTCCACGCGCGCGTAGCCGGCGATGGGGCTGTTGCAGTGCCCCTGGAGCACGTGCAGGAACATCCGCTCGGCCGTCGCCTCCCGGTGCGTGCCGGGGTCGCCGAGCCCGCTGACCGCGTCGATCAGCTCCGTGTCGCCCTCCCGGCACTGCAGGGCGAGGATGCCCGCGCCGATCGGCGGCATCATCGTCTCGGGGGACAGCACCTCGCTGATCACGTCCCGGCGGCCGATCCGCTCCAGGCCGGCCACCGCGAGCAGCAGCGCGTCCGCCTCTCCCGCGGCCAGCTTGGCCAGCCGGCGGTTGGCGTTGCCGCGGAACGGCACGCAGTCCAGGTGCGGGTGGGTGGCGGCCAGTTGGGCCACCCGGCGCACCGAGGAGGTGCCGATCCGGGTGCCCGGCGGCAGTTCGTCGAGGGTGAGCCCGTCCGGGTGCACCAGCGCGTCACGGATGTCGTCCCGCGCGAGGAACGCGGCGAAGACCGTCCCCGCGGGCAGCGGCCGGTCGGCGGGCACGTCCTTGACGCAGTGCACCGCGAGGTCCGCCTCGCCGGCCAGCAGCGCCGCGTCCACCTCCTTGGTGAACGCCCCCTTGCCCTCGACCTGCGCCAGGTCGCCGAGCCACTTGTCCCCGGTGGTCTTCACGGGTACGACCTCGGTGCGCATCCCCGGGTGCAGCGCGCCCAACTCGGCGCGCACGCGCTCGACCTGCGCGAGAGCCATCGGTGAGTCACGGGAGACGATACGGATCAGCTCGGGCACGGACATGGGGGACACGATAGACCCTCGACGGCGGTGCCCGCGCACGGCGGGAACCGCTTCCGGAACCGCCCGGCGGGCGCCGGTGAGGGAGGATCAGCCGAGGCCCTCGGGAAGGTCCGCGGCCGACTCCTCGGGCGCGAGGTCCGGGCGCAGCCGCAGCCAGGACGGCTGGCGCAGCATCCCGTGCCGCGTCCGGGTGCTGTAGGAGACCTCGCCGACCAGCCGGGGCACCACCCAGCGGGCGCCCGCGACCCGCGGCACCGGATCGAACGGGCAGGTGTCCGCCGCGGCGGCCCCCAGCAGTGCCGCCAGTTCCGCCCGCTCCGCCTCGCTCCAGCCGGTGCCCACCCCGCCGACGTACCGCAGCCGGCCGCCCGCCCGCTGGCCGACCAGCACCGCGCCCGGCAGCCCCGTCAGCCGTCCCTTGCCGGGCAGCCAGCCGCCGACGATCACGTCCTCGCTGCGCATGTTCCTGATCTTGATCCAGGCGCGGGAGCGCACCCCGGGCTCGTACACCGAGTCCAGCCGCTTGCACACCAGGCCCTCCAGCCCGTGTTCCCGGGTCATCCGCAGCGCCTCGGCGCCGTGCCCGGTCACCGCGGCCGGCGTCGACCAGTGCGGCCCGGCGAGCCCCAGCTCCTCCAGCCGCGCCCGCCGCCGCGCGTAGGGGAGCCGGAGCAGCGGCCCGGCCAGGTACGGCACGTCGAAGAGCACCAGGTGGACCGGCACCTGCGCGGCCCGGCGCGCCGCCCGCGCGGGGGCGTGCGCGAGCCCCATCCGGCTCTGCAGCAACTGGAAGCTCGCCCGGCCCTGTTCGTCCAGGGCCAGCACCTCGCCGTCCAGTACGGCGGGTGTCCCGCCCAGGACGCCGCCGAGGGGCCGGAGTTCGGGGTAGGCGCCGGTGATGTCCTCCCCGGAGCGGGCGCGCAGCAGCACACTGCCGTCGCCGGGCGCGTAGACCATCACCCGCTGGCCGTCCTGCTTGGTCTCGTACGCCCAGCGCGCGTCCTGGGCGGCGGGCGGCAGCGTGCCGGGGGTGGCCAGCATCGGCGGGACGAACGGCAGGGTCTCGGCGGTCACGGCTGAAGGTGTCGACCACGCCCGCTGCCCGCACGCCCGTTCCGCCCGCGGTTCCCCTGAACGGGCCCGCCCCCGGCGGCGGACCCGCCGCAGGCGCCGCAAAAGTGGCGAACAAAATTGTTGACAATCTTGTCTGGCTAGATTTACGTTCGACAGGCACTCACTCAGGGAGGGCACATGCCGAAGGAAGCCGGTCCGACCACCGGAGAGCAGGCCAAACAGCACGCGCTCGCGCTGCTGCGGCAGGCGATCCTGAACGGCGAGATGGCACCGGCCCAGCGGCTGGTGGAGAACGAACTCGCCGAGCAGTTCGGTGTGACGCGGGCCAGCATCCGGGCCGCACTGATCGATCTGGAGGCCCAGGGGCTGGTCGAGCGGATCCGCAACCGCGGCTCGCGGGTGCGGGTGGTGACCGTGGAGGAAGCGGTCGCGATCACGGAGTGCCGCATGGTCCTGGAAGGACTCTGTGCGGCGAAGGCCGCCGTCGCCGCGAGCGACGAGCAGCTGACCGAACTGGCCGACCTCGGCGCGGCGATGCAGAAGGCCGTCGCCGACGGCGAGCCGGTGACGTACTCCGAGCTCAACCACCGGCTCCACGACCGGATCCGGGAGATCTCCGGGCAGCAGACCGCCGTCGAGCTGCTGGAGCGGCTCAACGCACAACTGGTGCGCCACCGCTTCCAGCTGGCGCTCAGGCCCGGACGTCCGCAGCAGTCCCTGAACGAGCACCTGGCGATGATCGAGGCGATCAGGGCCAGGGATCCGCAGGCGGCCGAAGCGGCCGTCCGCGCCCACCTCACCAGCGTGATCGACGCGCTCGGCGACTGACGCGCCGCGCGCGGAACGCGGGGCGGGCGCACACCTGTCCACCGAGGCCGGAAGCCGCCGGGCGCACCCCGGCGGAACCGGGCCCGACAAGGAGATTCCCGCAATGACGCACGCCGACGTGCCCTCCACCCCACCACGCTCCACCCTGGTCGTCACCGCGCACGCGGGGGACTTCGTGTGGCGCGCGGGCGGAGCCGTCGCCCTGGCCGCCGCCCGGGGCGAGAAGGTCACCATCGCCTGCCTGACCTTCGGTGAGCGCGGCGAGTCCGCCAAGGCGTGGCGCGAGGGCAGGGCGCTCGAGGAGATCAAGGCGATACGCCGGGAGGAGGCGGAGCAGGCGGCCGCCACCCTCGGCGCCGAGGTCCGCTTCTTCGACGCCGGGGACTACCCGCTCGTCGCCACGGCCGAGCTGACCGACCGGCTCGTCGCGGTCTACCGCGAGACCCAGCCCGACGTCGTCCTCACCCATCCCGTCGAGGACCCGTACAACGGCGACCACCCGGCCGCCAACCGGATGGCCCTGGAGGCCCGCGTCCTCGCCCAGGCCATCGGCTACCCGGGCCCGGGGGAGATCATCGGCGCCCCGCCCGTCTTCTACTTCGAGCCGCACCAGCCCGAGATGAGCGGCTTCAGGCCGCAAGTGCTGCTCGACATCACCGAGGTGTGGGCGACCAAGCGCAAGGCGATGGAGTGCCTGGGCGCCCAGCAGCACCTGTGGGACTACTACACCGACCTCGCCGTCCGCCGCGGCGTCCAGCTCACGAGGAACGCCGGTCCCAACCTGGGCCTGCCCCACAAGACCATGGCCGAGGCCTACATGCGCCCCTACCCGCAGGTCACCAAGGAGCTGGCATGAGCGGCGTGATCGTCACCGGCCCCCCGCGGGCCGCGGCGCAGGACGTCGACGCCCTCGCCCGGTACGGCGTCGCCACCGTGCACGAGGCCATGGGCCGCACCGGGCTGCTGCCGGCGCGGCTGCGCCCGATCCAGCAGGGCACCCGGGTCGCCGGCACCGCGGTCACCGTGCTGTCGTGGCCCGGCGACAACCTCATGATCCACGCGGCCGTCGAGCAGTGCCGCGAGGGCGACTTCCTGGTCGTCGCCACCACCTCCCCGTCCACCGACGGCATGTTCGGCGAACTGTTCGCCACGGCCCTGAAGCGGCGCGGGGTGCGCGGGCTGGTCATCGACGCGGGCATCCGCGACACCCAGGAACTGCGCGACCTCGGCTTCCCCGCCTGGTCGGCGGCCGTCTCGGCGCAGGGCACGGTGAAGGCCACCGGCGGCTCGGTGAACGTGCCCGTCGCCGTCGGCGGCCGGGTGATCCGGCCCGGTGACGTGATCCTCGCCGACGACGACGGTGTCGTGGTCGTCCCCCGGGAGCGGGCCCGCGCGGCCGCCGAGGCCTCCGAGGCGCGCGAGACCAAGGAGGCCGCCTCCCGGGCCGCGTTCCTCGAGGGCCAACTCGGCCTGGACCGCTACGGGCTGCGGGAGAGGCTCGCCGAGCTGGGCGTCACCTACACGTCGTACGAGGACCACGTCCGGGACGGAGCCGGGGCGTGACCGGGTCCACCGGGGTGCGCTGCATGCTGATGCGCGGCGGCACCTCCAAGGGCGCCTACTTCCTGGCCGGGGACCTGCCCGCCGACCCCGCCGCCCGCGACGGCCTGCTGCTGCGCGTCATGGGCAGCCCCGACCCGCGCCAGATCGACGGCCTCGGCGGCGGCCACCCGCTCACCAGCAAGGTGGCCGTGGTCTCCCGCTCCGACGACCCGGCGGCCGACGTCGACTACCTGTTCCTCCAGGTCGCGGTCGACCGGGCGGAGGTGAGCGACCGTCAGACCTGCGGGAACATCCTCGCCGGAGTCGGCCCGTTCGCCGTCGAGCGGGGGCTCGTGGCCCCCGGTGACGGCGAGACCTCCGTCCGCATCCGCATGCTCAACACGGGGGAGCGGGCCGTCGCCACCTTCCCCACCCCGGGCGGCCGGGTCGCGTACACCGGGGGCACGGAGATCTCCGGCGTCCCCGGCACCGCCGCTCCCGTCGTGATCGAGTTCCCGGCCGGCGGCACCCCGCTGCTGCCCACCGGCAGGGTCCGGGACACGGTCGCGGGGACGGAAGTCACCTGCGTGGACAACGGGATGCCGACCGTGCTCGTCCCCGCGGCCGCGCTGAAGGTCACCGGGCACGAAGCCCCCAAGGACCTCGAGGAGGACCTCGCGCTCGCCGACCGGCTCCGCGGGATCCGCCTGGCGGCCGGGCGGCTGATGGGACTCGGCGACGTCGAGACCGCGACCGTGCCCAAGGTCACCCTGCTCGCGCCGCCGCGCCACGGCGGCGCGGTCACCACCCGTACCTTCATCCCCGTCCGCTGCCACACCGCCATCGGCGTCCTCGGCGCGGCGAGCGTGGCGGCCGGGATCAGGCTGCCCGGCTCGGTGGGGGAGGGCATCGCACACCTGGCGGAGCGCGGCGACCGCGTCCGCCTCGAACACCCCACGGGCTACCTGGACATCGACACCGACATCGACCCGGACGCGCCGGCGGCGCGCCGGACCGCCGTGGTCCGCACGGCCCGCAAGATCTTCGACGGCACGGTCTTCCCCCGCGCCGCCGGACCCGCACCCGCGCAACCCCTTGGAGGCAACGATGGCTCCGCCCCTCGGTGACATCGCCCATGTCGGCCACGCCCAGCTGTTCACCCCGGACCTGGACGCCAGTGTCGCCTTCTTCACCGACTACCTGGGACTCACCGTCAGCGGCCAGGACGGCGACACCGTCCACCTGCGCACCTTCGACGACTACGAGCACCACAGCCTGGTCCTCACCGCCCGCGCGCAGCCCGGCCTCGGCCGGCTCGCGCTGCGCACCTCGAGCGAGGAGGCCCTGCGCCGCCGGGTCGCGGCGATCGAGGCGGCGGGCGGCACCGGCCACTGGACGGAGGACGAACCGGGCCTCGGCAAGCTGTACGTCACGCACGACCCGGACGGCCACGAACACGCCCTGTACTGGGAGAGCGAGCACTACCGGGCCCCCGACGAGCTGAAGCCGGCGCTGAAGAACCAGCCGCAGGCCAAGCCCAACCGGGGCGTGGGCGTACGCCGCCTCGACCACGTCAACTTCCTCGCGGCCGACGTGCTCGCCAACGCCGAGTTCCAGCAGCGGGTGCTGGGCGCCCGGCCCACCGAGCAGATCCGGCTCGACACCGGGCGGATCGCGGCCCGCTGGCTGACCTTCACGAACAAGTCGTACGACGTCGTCTACACGGAGGACTGGACGGGCTCCACCGGCCGGCTGCACCACCTGGCCTTCGCCACCGACACCCGCGAGGACATCCTGCGCGCCGCCGATCTCGCCATCGACACCGGCGTGTTCATCGAGACCGGCCCGCACAAGCACGCCATCCAGCAGACGTTCTTCCTGTACGTGTACGAACCCGGCGGCAACCGCGTCGAGTTGTGCAACCCGCTCACCCGCCTGGTGCTCGCCCCCGACTGGCCGCTCGTCACCTGGACCGAGGCCGAGCGCAGGAAGGGGCAGGCCTGGGGTCTGCAGACCATCCGGTCCTTCCACACCCACGGCACGCCGCCGGTGGAGTGAGACCACCCGCCCGCGCAGCCCTGAGACCAGCTCGCCGGAAAGATTGTTGACAAAACTGTTGACTCTTTTCGGGTGGCTTTCTAGCGTCTGGCGCACCACGCATGAGAGGTAACAACGATGTCCCCCTCACCCTCCCCCTCCGCCGCCCGCGGCAGCAGACTGGCCCTGCTGGTCGTCGTCCTGTGCTGGCTCGCCGTCCTCTTCGACGGCCTCGACATGTTCGTCTACGGCTCCGTGCTGCCGCACATGCTCGAGAGCAAGGCGCTCGGCATCACCCCGGCCCAGGCCGGTGACCTCGGCAGCTACGCCACCTTCGGCATGCTGGTGGGCGCGCTCACGGCGGGCACGGTCGCCGACCGGATCGGCCGCAAGAAGCTGATGGTCGCCTGCGCCACCCTGTTCTCGCTGGCCTCCGGGATATGCGCCCTCTCCGGCTCGGTCGCCGTCTTCGGCCTCGGCCGGACTCTGGCCGGCGTCGGCCTCGGCGGCCTGCTGCCCACCGCGATCAGCATGGTGAGCGACTACGCGCGCGGCGGCCGCGCCGCCCTCACCATCGGCGCCCTGATGACCGCCCACCACGCGGGCGGCATCCTCTCCGCCTACGTGGCCAAGTGGCTCGTCGAGCCCCACGGCTGGCGCTCCGCGTTCTGGGTCTGCGTCCTCCCCCTGCTCTTCGTCCCGGTCCTCGCCAAGGCCCTGCCCGAGTCGCTGAGCTTCCTGGTCGCCAAGGGCCGCACCGACGAGGCCCGCTCCCTTGCCGCCCGGTACGGGACCGAACTCCCCACCGCCACCGCCCCGAAGGCCCCGGCCGACCGCTGGGACGCGCTGCTCGGCCTCTTCCGCGGCGGAGAGTGGCTGCAGACCCTGCTCCACTGGCTGGCGTCCTTCGGCGGACTCCTCCTCGTCTACGGCGTCGCCACCTGGCTGCCCACCCTGATGCGCGGCGAGGGCTACAACCTCGGCTCCGCCCTCACCTTCGTGGTGCTGTTCAACCTCGGCGGCATCGTGGGCATGCTGGTCGCGGGCCGTGCCTCCGACCTCCCCCACGCTCGGCTCCGCTCGCGCGGGGGGACCCCCACCGGTGCCCCGCGCATCTCCGCCATCTGGTTCGCGCTCACCGCGGCCGGCGTCTTCCTGCTCAGCGTCCGCATGCCGCTGGGCGTGACCTTCCTGGTGGTTTTCCTCACCGGCGTGTTCCTCAACAGCGCCCAGACGATGATCTACGCGACCGTCTCCATCCGCTCCAGCCCGGGCAACCGCGCCACCGCCGTCGGCTGGACCTCCGGCATGGGCCGCTTCGGCGCCGTCTTCGGCCCCTGGCTCGGCGGCCAGCTGCTCGCCGCCGGGCACGGGGACTGGGGCTTCACCGCCTTCGCGCTGGCCGGCCTGTCGTCGATGGTCCTCATCGGCGTGGCCGCCCTGCGTTCGGGTCGCCGGCCGGAGCCCAGCGACGCCCCGCAGGAGCTGATCGCCGCGGGCTGACCCCCGCGGCGGCGGGCCCGGCACCGGCCGCCGCGAGCGCCGAGCGGGCGGCGGGGAGCCGGCCGCCTCACTCCGGGGCGGCCGGCTCCACGTCGAGGCCCGTGCAGGCCAGCCGCCCGCCCACCGCGGCGCACGCCTCCACGCCCAGGGCCGACGGCACGGCGAGCATCGGGCTGGCGATCCCGGTGGCGTCGTCCGCCGGGTAGCGCGCCGACAGCACGTCCTGACCGGCCCGCACCGACACCTCCCGGGCCTGCGCCGACCGCACCCGCACCTCCGACCACGCCGTACCGCACGTCGGCGACCAGCGCAGGCGGACGTCGTAACCGGCGCCCGTGACCGTGCTCCTGGTCTGCGCGTCCCGGGCGCACACCGAGGCGTCGGGCAACTCGCCCTGGCAGGAGCGCGCATGACAGTGCGGCACGGCCACCAGCCCCTGCCCCGCCGGTGCCGGGGCGCCCTGCCGCCCGGCCACCGTGACGGCGGCGGCCACCGCTGCGGCCGTACCGAGCAGCGCCAGCACCCACAGCGGAAGCCGCCGGCGCGGCCGGCCCTTCTCCCGCCGCGGCGGCGGGACCGGCGCCGGAGGGTTCTCGGCCGCCGCCCACAGGGCCAGTACGGCGACGGGATCGGCACCGGCCAGCCGGCTGAGCGCCTCCACCGCGGACCGCGGGGGCCGCTTGGTGCCGGTCAGATAGCGGTGCCAGGCCGACTTGCTGTACGGAGTGCGCGCGGCCAGCGCCGCCAGGCTCAGTCCGGTGCGGTCCTTCAGTTCACGCAGAGTCGCCACCAGTGACTCGCCCTGCGTGGCCGATCCTCGGGGATGCGGCATCGTACGTCCCTCGACTCCCGTTCCGCTATGGGCGCTTTCGCCCCTGTTGCCGCAATGGCTTCCCGGGGAAGCGGCCTCCGGAACCCCTGCGGGGCGGCGGGACGGTCGAGGTGGGGACACGCCGAAGGCCTGTTCGGGGGGCGGCGAACAGGCCTTCGGGGATCAGCGGGTGCTGCGGCGCGGTGCCGTCAGCACCAGGGCAGCGCGCGGTCGACGTGCACGTAGCGGGCCGAGACGTAGCCGCGGTGGTGGCGCAGCCGGTACCACAGGTGGTTGCCGTACACACCGGAGCCGAACGTCCGGCAGCGCAGCGCCAGCACCCGGTGCACGTGCCGGTGGCCGATCACGCGGTAGCCGGTGCCCGGGCCGGAGCGGACGTTCAGCCGGGCGCCGTGCGTGACGACGCGGCCGGCGGTGGGCACGGCGTGGGGGTGCGAGGGGTGCACGCGGTGCTGGGCCGGTACCGGGTACGGGGCGGCGCTCGCCGGCGTGGCGGCGGCTGCCCCGGGGAGGAAGGCGAGCACCGCGACCGTGGTCAGCAGAGCGCTTCTGAGAGTCCGTCGGATCATGGAAACCTCCGGCTGTCGTTCTCGTGACCACGAACCGTGACCACGACAGCCAGCGTTGCCGTGACCGGCCGCCGCGAAGCCGTCCCCGCGTCCCGTGGGACGCCGGGGACGGTCCCGGGGACGGGCCCCCGCCCCGCACCCGGGCTCACCTCGTCCTCCGCCGCGGGTGTCCCACCGCCGTCCCCGCCCCCCTCGGCTCCCGGGAACGGCCCCCGCAGGTGCCTACCGTCCAGTAATATCCATCGGCAGGTCCACCGGAGGAGGAACCGTGCCACGGTCCGAACGTTCACCCCTGCTGCTCGCCGGGCTGCTGGCCGCGGCCGGGGCCGCCCACTTCGCCGTGCCCCGGCAGTTCGACGCCATCGTGCCGAAGGCCCTGCCGGGCTCGCGCAGGATGTGGACCTACGGCAGCGGGATCGCGGAACTGGCGCTGGCGGCCGGCATCGCCTCGCGCCGGACGCGCCCCGTGGCCGCGAAGGCGGCGGCGGCCTTCTTCGTCGGGGTGTTCCCGGCCAACGTGAAGATGGCCGTCGACTGGCGCCACCGGCCCGCGCCCCAGCGGACCGCGGCCCTCGCCCGGCTGCCCCTGCAGGTGCCGCTCGTGCTGTGGGCCCGCGGTGTCGCCCGGGGCGGGGAGGGGCGGTCATGACCGGGCGCCTGGAGGTCGGCGACAAGGCCGAGGACTTCGCCCTGCCGGACGAGACCGGCACCGTCCGCCACCTCACCGAACTGCTGGCGGACGGACCGGTCGTGCTGTTCTTCTACCCCGCCGCCCTGACTCCCGGCTGCACCGCCGAGGCCTGCCACTTCCGCGACCTCGCCGCGGAGTTCGCCGCCGTCGGCGCCCGCCCGGTCGGGATCAGCGGCGACAGCGTCGACCGGCAGCAGGAGTTCGCCGGACGCCACACCCTCGGCATGCCCCTGCTCTCCGACGCCGACGGCACCGTCCGCGAGCGCTTCGGCGTCAAGCGGGGCTTCACCCTCGCCCCGACCAAACGGGTCACCTTCGTCATCGCCCAGGACCGCACCGTACTGGAGATCGTCCGCAGCGAACTGCGGATGAACACGCACGCCGACCGGGCCCTGTCCGCCCTGCGCGCCCACCGGGGCTGAGCCCGGCCCCTCCGCGCTTGAGGCACGGGGACAATCGGATCATCCTGGGGCTTATGGAGCATGTCGCGGCCGCGGCGGTCATCGATGCCCAGGGCCGGGTAACCGGATGGAGCGACGGTGCGCGGCTGCTCACCGGCCGGGCGGCGGACGAGGTCGTCGGCCGGCCCGCCACCGAGCTGCTCGCCGGGGCCCTGCCCGCCCGCCTCCTGGCCGCCCGCGGCGGGAACGTCGCCGTGCGCCACCGCGACGGACACCGCGTCGAGCTGCCCGTCACCGTCTGCCCGGTCCTCGGCCCCGGCGGCACACCGACCGGCTACGTGGTGACCGCCGGCCCGCCCTGCCCGCCCCCCGCCGCCCTGGCCGCCCGCGCCTTCCAGCAGGCGTCCATGTCCATGGCGGTCTTCGACCTCGACCAGCGCTACCTGCGCGTCAACGACGCCGTCGGCCGGCTGATGGGCGTGTCCGAGGAGGCGCTGCTCGGCCGGTTCTTCCCCGAGACCGTCGAGGACACCGAGCACAGCCGGGGCTTTCTGCAGCACCTGCGCCAGGTCGCCCGGACCGGCCGCCCCGTCCGCTACGAGAGCTACACCGGCGCCCCCGCCCTGAACCGGGAGCACGCCTGGAGCATCGAGATGTGGCCCCTGGCCCACGACTCCGGCGAACCGGCCGGCGTCGCCCTGGCCGCCTTCGACAGCAGCGACCAGTACTGGGCCCGGCGCCGCCTCGCCCTGCTGAACGAGGCCGCCACCGGCATCGGCACCAGCCTGGACGTGGTGCGCACCGCCGAGGAACTCGTCGGGCTCCTGGTCCCGCAGTACGCCGACTTCGCCAGTGTCGACCTGCTGGACTGGGTCCTCGGCGCCGAGGAGCCCCCGATGATCCCGGACGGCGCGGTCCAGCTGTGCCGGGTCGCCCACGGCTCCACCCGGGAGGGCAACCCGGGCGCCGCGCTGAAGCTGGGCGAGACGGACGTCTACCAGCCGTCCTCCCCGCCGGCCCGCGCCCTGCGCGAGGGCCGCGCCGTCCTGGCCCAGGCCGGCGAACCGGCGTTCGTCGAATGGCTCGCCGAGCGCGACGCGCGCTCGCCCGAGGGGCGGCGCCACCGCCTCGGCGTCCACTCCATGATCGCGGTGCCGCTGCGCGCCCGCGGCACCCCGCTGGGCGTCGCGGTCTGCGTGCGCGCTGCCCACCCGGACGACTACGGCGGCGACGACGCCGTCTTCGCCGAGGAACTCGCCAGCCGCGCCGCCGTCTGCATCGACAACGCCCGCCGCTTCGCCCGGGAACGCTCCACCGCCCTCGCGCTCCAGCACAGCCTGCTGCCCCGGGGCCTGCCCGGCCAGGCCGCCGTCGAGGTCGCCCACCGCTACCTGCCGTGCGGATCGCTGGCCGGTATCGGCGGCGACTGGTTCGACGTCATCCCGCTCTCCGGCAGCCGGGTCGCCCTGGTCGTCGGCGACGTGGTCGGCCACGGGATCAGGTCCTCGGCCACCATGGGCCGGCTGCGCACCGCCGTACGCACCCTCGCCGACGTCGACCTGCACCCGGACGAGCTGCTCACCCACCTCGACGACCTGGTCACCCACCTGGCCTCCGACGACAGCGGCGAGGAGGTCGCCGAACTCGGCGCCACCTGCCTCTACGCCGTCTACGACCCCGTCTCCCGCCGCCTGTCCCTGGCCGCCGCCGGCCACCCGGCCCCGGCCCTCGTCCTGCCCGGCCGCGAACCCGAGTTCGTCACCATGACCGCCGGACCGCCGCTCGGCGTCGGCGGGCTGCCGTTCGAGGCGGCGGAACTCGAGCTGCCCGAGGGCTCGGTCGTCGCCCTGTACACCGACGGGCTGGTCGAGGACCGCGGCCGGGACGTCGACCACGCCACCGAGGAGCTGCGCCGCGCCCTCGGCGCCCCGGCCGACTTGCTGGAGGCGCTCAGCGACGACGTCCTCAAGGCCGTCCTGCCCGGACAGCCCACCGACGACGTCGCCCTGCTCCTGGTCCGCACCCGCGCCCTCGGCGCCGACCGCGTCGCCACCTGGGACGTCCGCCCGGACCCCGCCGAGGTGGCCACCTGCCGGCAGGCGGCCACCGAGTGCCTGGCGGCCTGGGGCCTGGAGGAGGCGGCGTTCGTCACCGAACTGGTGGTCAGCGAACTCGTCACCAACGCCATCCGTTACGGCGCGCCGCCCATCCAGCTGCGGCTCATCCGCGACCGGGCCCTGATCTGCGAGGTCTCCGACGCCAGCTCCACCTCACCGCACCTGCGCCGGGCGCACGCCTACGACGAGGGCGGCCGCGGCCTGCTGCTGGTCGCCCAGCTCACCCAGCGCTGGGGCAGCCGGCAGACGGCCGGCGGAAAGACGATCTGGGCGGAACAGCCCCTGCCGGGCCCCTGACCCGCGGGCGCCCGCGGGTCACCCCCCCGGCGCCGTCGGCGGCGACCTGCGCGAGGGTGCGTCCGGTGCGCACCGAGCGCGCCCGCCGCGGGTCCGGGGTGCCGCGTCCCGCGGCGCGGGCGGAGCCCTTGCGGACGAGGAGCCAGGCCTCCGCCTCGTCCGTGCCGCCGCGGAAGCGGGTGAGCGTGTACTCGCCGTGCAGCTTGGTGCCGTGCAGCCGGAACGTGGCGTGCCCGCGCTCCAGGGCCGCGGCGAAGTCCACCGGACGGCCCCGGCGGTCGTGGGTGAGGGGTTCGTACGTCCCCCGGTCCCAGACGATCACGGTGCCGCCGCCGTACTCGCCCCTGGGGACGACCCCCTCGAAGTCCTCGTACTCCAGCGGGTGGTCCTCGGTGGGCACGGCCAGCCGCCTGTCCCCGGGGCCCGCCGACGGGCCCCGGGGCACGGACCACGACTTGAGCACGTCGTCCACCTGGAGCCGGAAGTCGAAGTGCATCCGGCGCGCGTCGTGGATCTGCACCACGAACCGGGGCCGCTCGCCCGCCGCGGCCGCCGCCCGTCCCGACGGCTCCCCGGTCCGGTCGAAGCCGCGCCTGCCGCGGTAGGTCCCCAGCCGTTCCTCCGTCGTCACGAGCCGCTCCTTCCGCCGCGTCCGCCTCACGGCCCGGGTACCCCGTGCCGGGCCGGTCGGCTCGCCGCGCCGTCGAGCCCGGCGGCCGCGTCCCGGGCAGCACCGGGCCGGTCCGCCGGTTCCCGTCTGGCCCGCGATCCGGGCGGACGACGCCAATCGTTCGGACAGGCCCCAGGCCCTGTCGCCGGGCCGCCGCGACACTGTCACGATCGCCCTGGAGCCGGTACCGACGAGCATCGGAGCGCGCATGACTACGCACAGGGCCACCGCCGGACACCAGGAGCAGGCCGAGGGCGTGCGGGTGCTGCCGATGTCCGGGCACATCGGCGCCGAGATCACCGGCGTCGACCTCGCCCGGCCACCGGCCGACGAGGTGGTCGCCCTCGTCCGCCGGGCCCTGCTGCGCTGGAAGGTGGTGTTCTTCCGCGGGCAGCGCCTGGACCATGCCGGCCAGGTGGCCTTCGCCCGCCGCTTCGGCACACCGGTCGTGCCCGGGCGGCGCGGCAGCGCGTCGCCGCCGGACTTCCCCGAGGTGGAGACCACCGCCGACCGGCTGGAGCTGGGCGGACGCTTCGGCATGGAGCACGAGGAGTGGCTGCAGCGCCGCCGGCACACCCTGCTGCGCGGCTGGCACTGCGACCACGGCGCTCGCGTCGACCCGCCCGCCGCGACCGTCCTGCGCGCCGAGACGGTACCGCCCTACGGCGGTGACACCACCTGGGCCGACCTGGCCGCGGCCTACGCGGGGCTGTCCGCACCGGTCCGCGCCTTCGTCGACGGACTGCGCGCCGAGCACCGGCTCGGCGTCGGCTACCAGTCGCGGCCCGGTGACGACGCCTACCTCCGCCACCTCCTGGACCACCAGGTCGCCTCCGTGCACCCCCTGGTGCGCGTCCACCCGGAGACGGGCGAGCGGATCCTGTTCGTCAACGGCTACTACCTGGAGCAGATCACCGGCGTCTCCCGTCCGGAGAGCGCGGCCCTGCTGCAGATGCTGCTGGAGCAGGCGGTGCGCCCCGAGTACACGGTCCGCTTCCGCTGGGAGCCCGGCAGCGTCGCCTTCTGGGACAACCGGGCCACCATCCACCTGGCCCCCGCCGACCACGCCCACCTGGCCGCCCCGCGGATCATGCACCGGGTGATGCTCGCCGGGGAGGTGCCGGTGGGCGTGGACGGCCGCCCGTCGGAGCCGGTCACGGGGACGGAGGCGGGCCGCTGGTGAGCCGCGCGGCCGATCGCCGAGGGCCGGGCTCCGACAGCCGTTCGAGAGCCGTCCGATGTCCGGACGCCGGTCCGTGCGAGACAGGCCTGCCCGTGTGCGCTGCGCGTGGCCCGGCCTGGACGAGGGCGGCGGCAGGCACTGGTCGCCGGACGAGGCCGCCCGGCGAACGGCGCCGGCCGGACACGCGCCGCGCGGTGCATGCCCAGCGCGCTGATCCGGGCCCGCGGAGAGGGCCGCGGTTCCCCGCCGCGCGGCGGGGAACCCGGCTCGTCTCGGCCCGGAGGGGCCGGACGGGCGAAGCCGGTGCCGTGCTCGTCCGGCTGCCCGGTGCCCCGGCCAGAAGCCGCCGCCGCGCTGACCGCGTCCACCGCCGGAGGCCGGGGGAGTGGGGCGGGACCAGGGTCCGTGAACACCGCCCCCGGAAACCGGCCCGTCCCCGCCCGCCGCGGGGTCAGCGCAGCGGAATCGTCACCTCGTCCTCGACCGGCGGGTCGAGTTCCTGCGCGAGGTTCCCGGTCGCGGCGAAGCAGCGCAGCCGTACCGCCTCGGGGGTCACGTCCAGGCGCAGGAAGGACTTGAAGAAGGGCGGGCTGTAGGTGGCGGAGGACGGCGAGAACAGCTGGGTGTAGATCTTGCGGACGGGCAGCCGGACCCGGGAGGTGCGGTCGGGACGCCCGCCCGCGCCCAGCAGGCTCGCGACCAGCCGGGCACGCCTGGTGATCCGGACGTCCGGGCCGGGCGCGCGGGCCGGCTCGATGCCGAGCCGCTCGGCGATCACGGCGGTGGCCTCGGCCTCGGTGAGGGTGAAGAAGCGGCGCAGGCGCAGCCGCCGGCCGTACAGCCGGCTGTAGAAGGCCAGCGAGTCGCCGCGCAGCGGATAGCAGCGGAAGTCCCGCTCGGTGACGCCCGCCACGGACACCCGGGGGATGGTGTGCGTGGCGTGCATGAACGCGCCGCCGCCGCCCGAGACGACGTACTGGACGGTGCGCCCGTCCACGTCGACCGGATAGCGCTGGTAGTTGTGGATGTCGCCGCCGATCGCGGCCACGTAGTGGTGGTCCGGGTCGCGGACGATGTCGTCCACCGTGCCGCCGCCCTCGATCGCGCACGGATGGTGCTCCCCGTCGACATACAGCGGTGAGCCGGTGATCAGGATCTTCGGCCGCGGGCCCCGGGACACCTCCCGCAGCCACGCGCCCTGTTCGGCGTCGAGCGTGCCCAGCAGCCCGGTGTCGATGCCGACGAGCCGCACCGGCCCGGCGTCGATCGCCCAGTACGGCCCCGGCTGCACCGCCTGTTGTCCGGGCGCCCCACGCAACTCCTGTGCCTCGGCGAGGCGTTGCTCGTCCGCCGCGCGCGGCCGGTGCCACAGCCGGGTGCGCCACCAGGCCCGGGTGAACGGGCGGGGCGCGGGCTCCGCGTCGAGCGGCGCCGGGTCGGCGCAGAAGACGCGCATGAACGCACCGAGATCCTCGTACCAGTCGTGGTTGCCGGGCACCGCGTAGATCGGCGCCGGGTAGTCCTGGTACGGCCGGAAGAACTTGGGCCCGTAGTCGTCCGCACCGCCCACCGGATAGATCACGTCACTGGCGATCACCGCGAACTCCGTTCCCCCGCTCACCCGCAGGAAGCCTGGTATCACGGCGTACTGGGAGGCGTCGCCCTCGCCGGTGTCGCCGATGACCATGAAGGAGAAGCGTTCCGGTACCTCCCGGCGGATCACCTTGTCGGCGGGCGCGCCCGCCGCGGCCCGCCGCGCCACCCAGCGGCCGCGGGTACGGCCCGTCGGGTCGCCGAACCACGAGGCGAGCACCCCGTTGCGGGCGGCCCACAGGATCCTCGGGTCCAGCCACGACAGCTTCTGGACGTGGCCGGGCATCAGCTGCTGGTAGGTGCCGCGCCGGGCCGAGCCCCAGCCGGCTCCCCGGGCGGTATCGCGTGAGGATTCAGACACGCGGTGCACGGTAACAACGCGCCGCCCGCGGGGCGGATTTGGGGCAGGTGAGGGGTGGTGGCGGCCATAGGGATAACCCTCGATTGACCGGCAGGCCAGTGACATGGACCGTTCAATCCTGTCATTCTCCGCTCGCAGAGCATCCCCATCTGTTCACGGACCGGACCACGGTTTCCCGGTTCCCGCACAGCTCAGCTCGTCCGGGCAGCACACCCGTCTGCCCGGTCTGTTAACCGGCCGCGATCCGGCGGCCGCAGCAGGAGGAGTACGAGTGAGACGCCTTCCCCACAGACGCCTTTCCCGCAAGGGGGCCACGGTCGGAGCCGCCCTGGTCTCCACCGCGGCCTTCCTGGCCGTCGGCATGCAGTCCGTGCCGGCGGTCGCCACACCGGCGGGCCCCCACCCCGGCCCGGTGCGTACCGGAGGCCTCGAGGCCAAGCTCAGCCCGGCCCAGCACGCGGCGCTGCTGACGAGCGCCCGGCAGCAGACGGCCACCACCGCCCGCACCCTCGGCCTCGGCGCCAAGGAGAAGCTGGTCGTCAAGGACGTCGTCAAGGACAACGACGGCACCCTGCACACCCGTTACGAGCGCACCTACGCGGGCCTGCCCGTCCTCGGCGGCGACCTCGTCGTGCACACCCCGCCCGCCTCGCTGGCCAAGGGCACCGTGAGCACGACGTACAACAACAAGCACCGCATCAAGGTCTCCTCGACCACCGCGACCTTCGCCAAGGCCGCCGCCGAGACCAAGGCCCTGAAGACCGCGAAGGCCCTGGACGCCACGAAGGCCAAGGCCGACAGCGCCCGCAAGGTGATCTGGGCCGGCAACGGCACCCCGAAGCTCGCCTGGGAGACCGTCATCGGCGGCTTCCAGGACGACGGCACCCCGAGCCGGCTGCACGTCATCACCGACGCCACCACCGGCAAGGAGCTGTACCGCTACCAGGCGATCGAGACCGGCACCGGCAACACCCAGTACAGCGGCTCGGTCAGCCTCAGCACCACGCTGTCGGGCTCGACGTACCAGCTGTACGACACCACGCGCGGCGGCCACAAGACGTACACCCTCAACGGGGGAACGTCCGGCACCGGCACCCTGATGACGGACTCCGACGACGTCTGGGGCAACGGGTCGGGCTCCAACACCCAGACCGCCGGCGCCGACGCCGCCTACGGCGCGCAGGAGACCTGGGACTTCTACAAGAACACCTTCGGGCGCAGCGGCATCAAGAACGACGGCCAGGCCGCCTACTCCCGCGTCCACTACGGCAACGCCTACGTCAACGCCTTCTGGGACGACACCTGCTTCTGCATGACCTACGGCGACGGCACGAGCAACACCCACGCCCTGACCTCGCTGGACGTCGCCGGCCACGAGATGAGCCACGGTGTCACCTCCAACACCGCCGGCCTCGACTACTCCGGTGAGTCGGGCGGCCTGAACGAGGCGACCTCCGACATCTTCGGCACCGGCGTGGAGTTCTACGCGAACAACTCCACCGACGTCGGCGACTACCTCATCGGCGAGAAGATCGACATCAACGGCGACGGCTCGCCGCTGCGGTACATGGACAAGCCCAGCAAGGACGGCGGCTCCGCCGACAGCTGGTACTCCGGGGTCGGCAACCTGGACGTGCACTACTCCTCGGGCCCCGCGAACCACATGTTCTACCTGCTGTCCGAGGGCAGCGGCAGCAAGGTCATCAACGGCGTGACCTACAACAGCCCGACCTCCGACGGCGTCGCCGTCACCGGCATCGGCCGCGCCAAGGCGCTGCAGATCTGGTACAAGGCGCTGACGTCGTACATGACGTCCAGCACCAACTACGCCGGTGCCCGCACCGCCGCCCTCAACGCGGCCGGCGCGCTGTACGGCACGAACTCCGCCGAGTACGCCGCCGTGGGCAACGCCTTCGCGGGCATCAACGTCGGCAGCCACATCACCCCGCCCAGCAGCGGAGTGACGGTCACCAACCCGGGCAGCCAGTCCTCGGTCGTCGGCACCGCCGTGAGCCTGCAGATCCAGGCCAGCAGCAGCAACAGCGGCGCGCTCAGCTACAGCGCCTCCGGCCTGCCGGCCGGCCTGTCGATCAACGGCTCGACCGGCCTGATCACCGGCACGCCCACCACCGCGGGCACCTACAGCACCACCGTCACGGTGACCGACTCCGCCGGCAAGACCGGCACCGCTTCCTTCACCTGGACGGTCAGCTCCAGCGGTGGCGGCGGCTGCACCTCCAGCCAGCTGCTGGCGAACCCGGGCTTCGAGTCCGGCAGCACCGGCTGGACGGCGACCAGCGGTGTCATCACCACCGACACCGGTGAGGCGGCCCACAGCGGCTCGTACAAGGCCTGGATGGACGGCTACGGCTCCTCGCACACCGACTCCGTGTCCCAGTCGGTGACCATCCCGTCCGGCTGCAAGGCCACGCTCACCTTCTACCTGCACATCGACACCGCGGAGTCCGGCAGCACCGCGTACGACAAGCTGACGGTCACCGCCGGCTCGAAGACGCTGGCCACGTACTCGAACGCCAACGCGGCCTCCGGCTACAGCCAGAAGTCCTTCGACCTGTCCTCGCTGGCGGGTCAGACGGTCACGCTGAAGTTCAACGGCGTGGAGGACTCCTCGCTGCAGACCAGCTTCGTCGTGGACGACACCGCCCTGACGACCGGCTGACGCACACACCGGCACACACGCCACGGTCCCGCACCCCGGCCAGGGGTGCGGGACCGCGGCACGTCACCGCCTCGGGTCAGCTCAGCGGATCCAGCGTCAGGTACGCCTGCTGCGGGCTGCCGTCGTTGACGAGCGACTCCTGGTGGCCGACGTCGTCGAAGGCGAACGCGTACGCCTTGCCGTCGGCCATCTGCGCGTGGACCGCGCGGGCGTACTGGTTCGTCACCGCGTCCTGGTAGAAGCCGGCCGCCGAGGTGTCCGGCTGGTTCGGGTTGGACAGCAGCGTCGAGCGGTTGAAACCGGCGCACAGCGTGCGGGAGATGGGCCCGCGCACGTTGTCGTTGGGCGCGTCCAGCAGCTTGTGGCAGCCGAAGACGCTGGAGGCGTCCGGCTTCTGGAAGCTGGTGACCACCGCGCCCGAGGAGTCGGTGAAGTTCATGACGTTCCCCGACACCCGGCCGTAGTACTTGGTGCCCGGCCGGTCGGTGAACGGCGTGACCGTCAGCGTCGACGTCGTGTACTTCTGCCACACCCGGTTGACGTAGTCGTCCGTCACGTTCGCCGGCAGCGCCCCGGTCTCCACCCCGTACAGCGGGGAGAGCGCACGCAGCACGGTGCCGTCGGAGCGCGTCTGCACCAGACCGGACCAGCCGCCCGACTGACCGCGCAGCGCGTCGAACACCGCTTCGTACCCACCGGACTTCAGGTGCCCGGTGGTGCTCACGCTGCCGTCCGCGCGCTGCACGCCGACCGCGTACGGCGCCGAGAACATGTCCACCTGGGTGCTGTTGAGCCACAGCCCGGAGTCGTTGAGCGTGTACTCCGACCAGTTGAACAGGATGTTCCGGTTGGGGTCGGACGGGTTCTGCACGGCCGGCTGCACCAGCCCGCCGGTGGTGAGCCGGAAGTCCAGCTTCTGGCCGTAGGAGAAGTAGATCCGGCCGGAGAACTTCGGTATCCGGACGGTCAGGGACTGGCCCGCCGCCGGGCCGGGGATCGCCGCGTCCGGAGCGGGGGTCGGCGGGGTACCGCCCGCCGGCCAGGCGTGGAAGGCGCCGCCCGCGTCGGCCCAGCCCTGCCGGCCGGACGACAACTGCGTGCCGAGGTCGTAGACGTACACCGGCTCGGAGCGGCCCGAGTTGTTGGTGATCTTCAGGGGCACGGTGTCCGGTACCGCGGCGCCGGCGCGGTCCGGTGCGCCGAGGGCGAGCAGGCCGCCGACCAGGGCGGCGGCGGCCGCGAGGGGCAGCGCCGGCCGTGTCGTGCTGGGGAGCACTCTCCACCTCCGTGTGGGGTCGGGGTCGTACGGATATTGGTCCGTACCTGTTGTGAGAGCGCTCTCAGGGTGCTGCTGAGACGAGTACATGTCAATGTTTCGGACATGATCGGGCCGGCGCCCGCCGTTCGTGGCGGGCGCCCGGGCCCCGTCAGAAGGTGCGGGCGAGCAGGTCGAGCAGGGCCGCCCAGTGCCGCTCGTCGGCCTCCCGGTCGTAGGCCGGGGTGTCCGCCTGCGTGAAGCCGTGGCGCGCCTTGCCGTACACCTCGCAGGTGTGCCGCACCCCGGCGGCCGTCAGCGCCTCCTCGAAGCGGGTGACCTGCTCCGCGGGCAGCGACGGGTCGTCGCCGGCGTGACCGAAGTACAGCTCGGCGGTGATGGGTCCCACCACCCGGTGCGGACTGTCCGGGGCGTCGGTGGCGAGCTGCCCGCCGTGGAACCCGGCCGCCGCGGCGACCCGGTCCGGGCGGGCGGCCGCCGTCCGCAGCGCGAGCCGGGCGCCCATGCAGTACCCGGTGACCGCCACCGGGCCGTCCGTCGTCAGCGGGCTGTCCGCCAGCCAGCCGAGGTACGCGTCCGCGTCCCGCTCGACCAGGTCCGGCGTCAGCGAGGCGACGACCGGGCCGAGCCGCTTCCAGATGGTCGGGTCGGCGCCCGGGTCGATGAACTCGGGCAGCTCGACGACCGGGGTCCGGCCCAGCCGGTAGAACACGTTCGGCACCAGGACGGTGTAGCCCGCGCCGGCCAGCCGGTCGGCCATCGCCCGCAGGTGCGGGCGCAGCCCGTAGGCGTCCTGGTAGAACAGCACGGCCGGCCGGGGGCGCCCGTCGGCCGGATGGGCGAGGTAGGCGTCGGCGACACCGTCCGCGGCGGGGACGTCGACGGCGGTTCCCTGAACATCGGTCATGGTGAGAAGGCCCTCCCTGGAGGAATGGGCGCCGCCGGCGGGGGACCGGCGAACGCCGCGGGTACGGGCCATGCTGCCACGCAAGATCCATTCCGCCGCGGCCGGTGCCGGCGCCCGCTCACTCGAAGCGGCTGGTGTCCCCCGCGCCCCGCCGCACGATCTCCGCCTCGCCGCCGGAGAAGTCCACGACCGTGGTCGGCTCCGTGCCGCAGTCCCCGGAGTCGACCACCGCGTCCACCACGTGGTCGAGCCGGTCCTTGATCTCCCAGCCCTGGGTCATCGGCTCCTCCTCGTCCGGCAGCAGCAGCGTGCTCGACAGCAGCGGCTCGCCCAGCTCCGCCAGCAGCGCCTGGGTGACCACGTGGTCGGGGATCCGCACGCCCACCGTCTTCTTCTTGGGATGCAGCAGCTTGCGCGGCACCTCGCGGGTGGCCGGGAGGATGAACGTGTAGCTGCCCGGGGTGGACGCCTTCACGGCCCGGAACACGTCGTTGTCGACGCGCACGAACTGGCCGAGCTGCGCGAAGTCCCGGCACATCAGCGTGAAGTGGTGCCGGTCGTCCAGACGGCGGATGGAACGGATCCGCTCCATGCCGTCCCGGCTGCCGATCTGGCAGCCCAGCGCGTAGCAGGAGTCGGTCGGATACGCGATGAGCGCACCCGACCGCACCGCGTCGGCGATCTGTCCGATGCTGCGGGGCTGCGGGTTCTCGGGGTGCACGTCGAAGTACTTCGCCATTCACCGAGCTTATGCGGTACCCGGGACGCGGCAACGCGCGGTGCTCCCCGGCGCCGCCGCGCGCCCGGTGAAAAAGACCGGAGGAAGTTTCGCCGGCGCCAGGTGTACGGCGCGGATCGCGGGGCAACCGACCTGTGAAGCACCCGGGGCCATCCCCCCCGCTCCGGGTTGCGGTGTCCTCCGCCGGCGTCCCATCCCCCCCGGGCCGCCGGCGGAGCCATGTCACGGCACCGGCGACCGGACCGAGTCGCGCGTCGGGTAACGTCCCCGTTCGAAAGCCGAGGTCAACGCGACGACGAGGAGGGGATGAGGTGGCCGGCCGAGCAGACGAGGGCCCCCGCCCCGGGCAGCCGCCGGACCGGTGGTCGCAGGAGCTGCTGGACCATCTGCGCCCCGCCGTCCGCGACCCGCGCCGGGTCGTCACCTGGCTCGGGCACACGGTCGGAGCGGCGGTCTGCCTCCAGGACGCGCACGGCCGGCTGCTCGCCGGCGAGCGGCTGCCGCTCGACGCCGGCGTGCTGGCCGACGTCGTCACCGGCCGCATCGCCGCCGCCGCCCTGCAGGACGGCGCACGCCATGTCCGCATGGCCGGGATACGCCACCCCGAACAGGCCCCGGCGGCCGGAGCCGTACTGGCCGTGGCCCGCCCCGGCCCCTTCGACCGGCGCGCCGCCGAGATCGTCGCCCGCACCGCCGGCGTCCTCGAACTGCTGCTGCGCGAGCAGGAGCTGTCCGACGCGGGACGCCGGCTGCGCCGGGCCACCGCCGACCTGCGGCTGGCCATCCTTCAGCTGCTGATGGTGGAGGAGACCGTCTCCGCCCGCCGGGTCGCCGCCGGGCTGTGGCCGGGGCTCCTGGAGGAGGACACCGCCCGGGTATACGTCGTCGAGGGGTCCCCCGCCGAACGGGACGCGCTCGCCGACGCCTGCGCCGACGCCACCGAGGGCCGGGCCCTGGTCGTGCGCTGCCCCGCGATGGACGGGCACGTCATCGTCGTCAGCCCCGGCCAGGGCGCCGGGCAACGGCTGCGCGCCCTCGTCGGCGGCCGGCCGGGCACCTATCTCGGCGGCAGCCTCCGCCAGCGCCTGGCCCGGACCGCCGCCGCCTACGGGCAGGCCGTCAGCGCCCTCGCCGTCGCCCGCTTCCGCCCCGACCAGGCGGCCGTCTACGCCGAGCGCACCCACCCGGAACGGCTCATGGACCCGGCCCTGCTGGGCACCTGGTCGGCGGGCGTGCTGCGCCCCCTCGACGCGCTGCCCCACCACATCCGCGCCGAGCTGCTCGCCACCACCCGGCTCGGCCTGGAGTTCACCGCCGTGAGCGCGGCCAAGGTCCTCGGCGTCAGCCGCAACACCGTCCGCGCCCGCATGGACCGCGTCGAGGCGCTGCTCGGCGCCGACTTCTCCACCCTCACCACCCGCGCCGCCGCCCACCTCGCGCTCAACACCGAGGCCGCGCGGGAGTCGTACGGCCTCGCCCCCGACCCCGCGGCCCCGCACCCCCCGGCCCCCGTCCGGCTGGCCGACCTGCTCGCCTCGCCCGCGCTGTGCGCCTGGGCCGAGGACCTCCTGGGCCGGCTGGACGGCGACGGCCGCGACCTGCGCGGCACCCTGCGCGCCTGGATCGCCGCCGACGCCAACGCCGAGCGCGCGGCCCGCGAACTGGGGGTGCACGCCCAGACCGTTCGCGAGCACGTACGGGCCGCCGAACCGGTGCTGGAACGCCAGCTGCTGGCCGGCGGCAGCGACCTGGGGGAGATCGTCCTCGCCCACCTGGCCACCGGCGCCCTTCCCGCACCCGTGCTCCACGACCAGGGGGCGAACCGGGGCCAAGCGGGCGCGGTTGTGCACAAGTGAGTCCTCGGCATTCCGGAAAGGGCACCGGCGCGGTACCCACGGCCGTTCCCCGGGGCTAAGTTCGGCATCCGCGGGGCACGACCGGAACGGGGGACCGGTCGGTGCCCCGCCCCGGACGAATGGCCCCGGCTCAGCGGGCCGCCGGCTGCGCGGGCAGGGCGAAGACGTGCCCGGGGGAGATGATCCTCGTGATCGCCTCCCCGAACAGCGTGCTCGGCTCCTGCCCGGCGTGGCCGATGTCGGTGTTGAGCAGGACCACGAGCGTCGTGCGCGCCGAGGGCAGGTACACCGTCAGGGACTCGTAGCCCGGCAGCGACCCGTTGTGCCCGATCCAGCCCCGCACGTCGAAGACGCCCAGCCCGTACCCCGCGCCCGGGAACGCCCCCGGGGGCGTGACGAGCCGCTGCCGCTGGGTGGCCGGGGAGACCATGGGCCGGCCGTCCGGGAACCGGCCGGTCGCCACCGTGGGCGCCCACACCCGCAGGTCCCGCAGGGTGGAGACCATCGCGCCGGCCGCCCATGCCCAGGACGGATTCCAGCCGGCCGTCTCCGCGACCCTGCCGTCGGCCGTCTGGTTCGTGTAGCCCTGTGCGTGCGGACGGGGGAACCCGGCGCCGCCCGGGAACAGCGTGTCCCCCATGCCGGCCGGCTGGAGGACGTGCCGCTCGATGTAGCCCCCGAGCGACTGCCCGCTCTCCTTCTCGACCACCAGGCCGAGCAGGATCAGGTTCGTGTTGGAGTAGGAGAACTTCCTGCCGGGCGGGAACAGAACCGGGTGCCTGAAGGCGTAGCCGAGCAGCTGCCGCGGCGTGAAGGGGCGTCGCGGGTCGGCGGTCAGCGCCCTGAAGAAGGCGTCGTCCTCCGAGTAGTTGAACAGCCCGCTGCGCATGCCGGCCAGCTGCCGCAGCGTGATCCGGTCGCCGTTCGGCACGCCGTCGACGTACCGGCCGATCGGATCGTCCAGGCGCACCCTGCCCCGGTCCACCAGCTGAAGCAGAGCCGTCACGGTGAACGTCTTGGTCTCGCTGCCGATCCGCATGTACAGATCCGGGGTCATGGGCCGTCCGGTGCGCCGGTCGGCGACACCGAAGGAGCGGACGTAAGCACCCCGGTCCGGCGTCCAGGCGCCGACGGTGACGCCGGGCACGTGCGCCTCCCGCATCACCTCGCGCACGGCGGCGTCCAGCCGGCGGGCGACGCCGGGAGTCAGGGCGCGGACGCCTGGTGTGGAGTCGCTGGGGGAGGGGCTCGGCGAGCCGGCGGCGGGCGCCACGGGGGGCGCCGCCCCGGCGGGGGGAGCGGCGAGCGGTGCCGTCAGCGCCGCCACCACGGCGGCGGTCGCGGCCCCCCTGCGCAGGCGTGCGGACCGAAGCGGCATGGGCTGACTCCAGGCACGGGAAGGCGAACGTGCGGTGGGGCGGGACGCCGGAGCCCTGTCGTCCCAGCATAGGAGCGCCCGTGCCCGGGCGCCCGCCGGCCTCGGCGCCCGCCGCGTAATGCTTGTCGGACAGGCGGAACGCCCCGTTCGGGGGCCGGGCTCACCCGACCCGGTGAGCCGGCGACGCCAGGGCGTAGCGCCGGCCCGCCCCGGGCGTTGCCCCCGGTATGGACGTCATCGACCGGGTGGACCGGGTGGACCGGACGGATCGCGGGGACCGGACGCGGCGCAGGGCCCCGGCGGACCGGGACCGCGAGCCGATCTACGCTGAGCTCGTCGCGCAGTGGAGTGCCCAGGGACGCACCGTGCCCGCGGAACCGGAGGCGCGGTGGGCCGCCTCACCGGCGCGCACGGGGGACGGGCCCGAACGCGGCTAACGCCCGCACATCGGCGCGAGGACCGCCAGCGCGCCGTGCGCCTCCCGCAGGGCCTTCTCCAGGGGGCCGGGCGGATGCAGCACGCCGTTGCCGTCCGGCGGGATCAGCCACTCCAGGAACCGGGCGGACCGGTACGGGGGCGGTACGGCGACCCAGGACCCCTTGGCCGCGTACCGCAGGCCGGAACCGACCCACCCCCCGGACGGGTCCGGCGGCAGGAAGAACCCGACCCGTCCCGCCGCTGTGTCCACCAGGGTCGGCCCCGGCACGGGCAGCCCGGGGCGCCACAGCAGGTCCAGGGCGAGCAGGCCGAGGCGGTCGGGCACGGTGAGCACGTCCCAGAAGCGGCCCGCCTCCAGCAGCGCGATGCCCTCGCCGTGGTCCCACTCCCACTTGCACGCGCGGGGGTCGGCCGCGGCCGCGGCGAGCCACTCCACGCCCCGCCTCCACATCGTGTTCGCCATGCACTGCTCCGGGTGAGTTCGCTCGTCCGCCATCGGCGCATATGCATGCTGATAGATATTTCTATCCGGCGGAAGGGGTGGCGCGGGCTGGCGTTTGAGGTGCCGCGTTCGAACGCCGAGCGCCGGTTCGGCGGTCGACGGTGCCGACGGGGGAGCCTCACTCCACGATGCGCACGATTCGAGCGTGCTGGCAATCGATTCGAGCGTAGGCTCTTGATGTGGCCGCGTTTCCGGTCGTACGCTCACGTCGTTCCGTCACCCCACCCACCGAGGTACGCCATGGACCGCACGCGCCTGCACACCCTCCTGGCCCGGGAGAGCGCCGAGGCCGAACGCCGCAACCCGCGCTCCAGGGAGGCCTACGCCCGGGCCGACCACCTCTTCGGCCGGGTACCGATGACCTGGATGAACAAGACCGCCGGAGCCTTCCCGCGGTACCTGGCGGGCGCGCGCGGAGCCCGGATCAGCGACATCGACGGGCACGAGTACATCGACTTCTGCCTCGGCGACACGGGCGCCATGGCCGGTCACTCGCCCGCCGCCGTCACCGACGCGGTCCACCACCGGTACGCCGGCCTCGGCGGCGCCACCGCCATGCTGCCGACGGAGGACGCCGAGTGGGTCGGCGCCGAGCTGACCCGCCGCTTCGGCCTGGCCCGCTGGAGCTTCTCGCTGACCGCGACCGACGCCAACCGGTGGGCGATCCGGCTCGCCCGGGCCGTCACCGGGCGCCCGAAGATCCTCGTCAACAGCTACTGCTACCACGGCAGCGTCGACGAGTCGCTGATCGTCGTCGGCCCGGACGGCCACGGCACCGCCCGCCCCGGCAACGTCGGCGCCCCCTGCGACGTGACGCTGACCAGCCGGGTCGCCGAGTTCAACGATCTCGCGGGACTGGAGCGCGAACTCGCCCACGGCGACGTCGCCGCCGTCCTCATGGAGCCCGCGCTCACCAACATCGGCATCGTCCTGCCCGACCCCGGCTACCTCGCCGGCGTCCGCGAGCTGACCAGCCGGTACGGCACCCTGCTGATCAACGACGAGACGCACACCTTCTCGGCGGGCCCCGGTGGCTGCACGGCGGCCTGGGACCTGGAGCCCGACCTGCTCACCATCGGCAAGGCGATCGGCGGCGGCATCCCGGCCGGCGCCTACGGGCTGTCCGCCGGCCTCGCCGACCGGCTGCTGTCCCGCGCCGACCTGGACCTCGTCGACATGGGCGGCGTCGGTGGCACCCTGGCGGGCAACGCGCTGTCGGTGGCCGCGATGCGGGCCACCCTGGAGCACGTGCTGACCGACGAGGCGTTCGCCCGGATGAACAAGCTCTCCGAACGCTTCGAGGCGGGCGTCCTGGCCGGCATCGAGGCCCACCGGCTGCCCTGGTCCGTCAGCCGCCTCGGCGCCCGCACCGAGTACCGCTTCACCTCCCCGGCCCCGCGCACCGGCACCGACTCCGCGGCGGCCGCCGACCCCGAGCTGGAGGACTTCCTGCACCTCTACCTCGCCAACCGCGGCATCCTGCTGACCCCGTTCCACAACATGGCGCTCATGTGCCCCGACACCACCGAGCAGGACGTCGACACCCACACCGAGGTGTTCGCCGCCGCCCTGGCCGAACTGGCGGGGTGAGCGGACCGTGGTGCACATGGACGACACCGATCGGGCCATCCTGCGGGAGCTGCAGACCGACGGCCGGATCGCCTACGCCGACCTCGGCCCCAGGGTGGGCCTGTCCCCGTCGGCCGCCCGGCAGCGCCTGACGCGCCTGCTGGAGTCCAAGGCCGTCCAGGTCGTCGGCGTCACCGACCCGATGGCCATGGGCGGGCAGGCCATGGCCCTGCTCGGCATCGGCGTCGACGGCGACCCCCGCCTGGTCGCCGACGCCCTCGCCGAGCGCCCCGAGGTCGTGTACGCGGTGCTGACCTCGGGCGGGTTCGACCTGTTCGCCGAGGTGGTGACGCCGGGCCCCAAGGACCTGCTGGACTTCGTCAACGACGTGGTGCGGCCCCTGGAGGGCGTGCGCGAGATCCGGTCCTTCCCGTACTTCGGGATCCACACCCACCGCTTCCTCTGGGACGTGGGCTGACCGTCAGCCGGCCCGCGGCCCCGGGGTGAGGACCAGCATGGTGGCGTCGTCGCGGACCTCGTACCGCAGCCGGCCGAGGTCCGCCCAGACCGCCGCGGGCAGGTCGGCGGAGGCGGTGGCGGCGAGCGCGGCCAGCCGCTCGGGCAGCGGGTAGAACGACCCGGAGGCGTCCCGGGCCTCCCAGACCCCGTCGGAGGCCAGCAGCAGCCGGTCCCGGGGGCCGAGGGGCACCGTCACCTCCTTGGGCGGATCGACGCCGATCAGCCCGATGCCCAGCGGGGGCCCGGGCGCGACGGCGACCTCCCGGGCCCGCCCCTCCCGCAGCAGCACCGGTGCCGGATGCCCGCACGCCAGCACCCGTACCGCCCGGCCGTCCGCGGAGAACTCCAGCAGCACCGCGGTGGCGAACAGCTCCGCGTGCCGGACGCCGGCCGAGTCCTTGGCGAGCCTGCGGTCCATGCGGGCGGCGACGGACGCCAGGTCCGGCTGGTCCAGTGCCGCCTCCCGGAACGCGCCCAGCAGCGACACCACCGTCGCCATGGCCGCCAGCCCGTGCCCCTGCACGTCCCCCATCACCGCCCGCACGCCGCAGGGCCCGTCCCGCACGTCGTAGAAGTCGCCGCCCACCAGCGTCCCGTCCTGCGCGGCCCGGTAGAAGCCCGTGCAGCCGACCGGCCCGACCCGTTCGGGCAGCGGCGGCATCACGGCCCGCTGCACCGCCTCCCCGACCCCCCGCGCCATGACCAGCTGGGCGTCCCGGCGGCTGCGCACGTACGACACGAAGACGCTCAGCGCCGCGACGAAGGCGACGGTGAGCAGATCGGTGTTGCCGGGACGGTCCAGGTGGGTGGCGTGCACGACGAGGACGCCGATGACCAGCGCGCCGAGCCCGGCGGTCGCCAGCGGCCCGTACGACAGCACGGCGAGCGGCGGGATCGCGCCCAGCAGGAAACCGAGATCACGGGCGTCCGGGGTGCTCAGCGTGATCGTGGCCACCGCCACCAGCAGCAGCACCGGCAGCACACGGATCCAGCGCGGCGGTGGTGCGCCCCGCAGCCAGCCGCGCTCCTCCTCGTTCCCACGCGACCCCCGGCCGCGGACCGATCCCACATTCCCACGCTACGCCGCCCCCACGAGGGCGGCCCGCTCCGCCCGAAAGCAGGCACGGACCCCGCTAGTCGCCCGGCTGCCCCGCCAGCCGGGCTTCCGCCGCGGCGAGTATCTCGGTGATCCGCAGGGCGAAGCCGGCGTCGCAGGGGTGGGGGCGGCCCGTGCGGGCCGCGGTCAGCAGGGCGTCGGCGGCCCGGGTCAGGGCGGCGACCGCGTCCTCGGAACCGCGCGGCAGGAGCGACACCCCGGCCTCGCCGCGCAGCTCCAGGTCCGCCCCGGCCGCCGCGGGCGGCGCCGTCAGGCTCAGCGTGAGGGTGCTCGACGCGCCCGTGGCGTGGTCGAGGACCAGGTGCACGGTGTCGGCGGGGCCGTTCGCGGCCGCGAGCACCTGCCGTACGTCGCCGAGCACCGGCAGGAGCACGGAGAGCGCGTGCGGCCCCACGTCCCACAGCGCGCCCTTCTCCCGCCGCCAGGGGGAGGCCGCGAACGGGCTGTCGCCGGTGAACACCGCCCCCAGCCACTGCCCCCGCGCCGTGAACCAGCCCGCCTCGGCGGCCTGCTCCTCGATCCAGGCCTCGGGCTCCTTCTGGAACCGGGTGGTGAAGAACACCACCGACGCCACCCCGGCCCGCTCCGCCGCCTCGGCCACGGCCCGCCCGTCGGCGGCCGTCACCGCCAGGGGCTTGTCCAGCAGCAGGTGGCGCCCCGCCCGTGCGGCCCGCACCGCCAGCGGGGCCTGCACGGCCGGCGGCAGCGCGAGCGCCACCGCGTCCACGTCGGCCAGCAGCGCGTCCACGTCCCCGTACGCCCGGACGCCGTGCTCCGCCGCCAGCGCGGCGGCCGCCTCCGGTCGCCGCCCCCACACCCCGGCGAAGTCGAGCCCGGTGTGCCCGGCCAGGGCCGGGGCGTGCGCCGCCCGGGCCCACGGCCCCGTGCCCAGCAGTCCTGTGCGCATTCCTCGTTGCTTCCTCCCGCCCGCTCCCCGCGGCCTCATCCTGCCTGGTCCCCGTCGCCCCCGGCAGACGGCACCGCGTCCCCGTCGCCCGCCAGCCAGCCCGCGATGGCCGCGGCGATCGGCTGACCGGTGTCCATCTCGACGAAGCCGAACTGGCCCGACTGGTTGCACTCCAGGAACCACCAGATGCCGTCCGCGTCCTCCGCGAAGTCGAACGCGCCGTAGGCGAGCTCGGCGCACTTCATGTAGCGGTGGACGGCCTCGGCGACGCGGGGCGGCACCTGCGCCGGGAGCCAGGGGGAGACCGACGGGGCGAAGCGGACGTCCACGTCGTCCGGGTGGGCCCCGGGATCGACCGGCTTGCGCGCGGCCAGCAGCCGCTCGCCGACGACCGTGAGCCGGACGTCGGCCCGCTTGGGGACCCGCCGCTGCAGCAGCGTCGGGCCGAACGCGACGGCCGAGAAGTCGGCGTCCGGCGCGACCCGGCTGGTGGGTACGGCCCGCGGCGGCTCCTGCGGGTGCGCGCCCGAGACGGGCTTGACCACCAGGTCCGGGAAGCGCTCGGCGAACTCCCGGGCCGCCTGCGGGAACGTGGTGATCAGCGTGGCCGGCACGGCGAGACCGGCGCGCTGCGCCAGCCGCAGCTGCCAGGGCTTGTGCCGGGCCCGGCGGGCGGCGTCCGGATGGTTCATCCAGCGCGCGTCGGTGCTGCGCAGCATGCCGTACAGCGCCTGGTCGGACTCCTCGGTCAGCCAGGCGGACGGCTGGGCGGCGCGCGCGGCGGCCTGGCCCGGCCTGCGCACCCAGATCGAGCGCAGGCCGTTCATGCTCACCAGGCGCCCGCCGACGGACAGGTGCCCGCGGCAGGCGCCCTGCACGTACTCGCCCGACAGAGCGACCCCGTTGGTGAGGTCGGCCGGGTCCAGCCGGACGACGGGCACGCCGGCCTCGCCGAGCCGGAGGACCACCATGTCCGCCGTCACGTCCTCTTCACTGGTCAGGATGAGCACGGTCATCTTCCGTGGGCCCGCGGTCAGTCGTCGAAGTGCGTCTTGGACCCGGCCGTCGAGGTCGTCGTCCCCAGTGCTCTCAGGGTCGCGTGGTCCGTGGCGGCGATCCGCCCGTCCGGGAGGACGTTCAACTGCAGTCCGGAGTCGTACGCGTACGGAGTGGTGACGTCCAACTGCACTGCGGGGCGCGCGTAGTTGAGCGTGAACGGTTGCATGGGTCTCTCCCTGATTCGGCTTTCACGTCCTTATACGAATCGAACGGGTGGTTGGTTTCCTTACGCTCCGTGACCGGGGTCCGGAGGGGGAGCGCGAGGCGGTCGGGTAGTAGGACGCGGGAACACCCGAACCGGTCGCGCCACGGCCCCGTTTGCTTTCGCCGCGGGGCTGACGGACACTCACCCGGCGAGTGCGCCGCGGGCCGCCGTGACAGCCTGTTCGGCGTAGCCGCGGCCGAAGAGGACCGCGTGCACCAGCAGCGGGAAGAGCTGGTGCAGCCCGACCCGGTCGCGCCAGCCGTCGGCCGGTGGCGCGGCCTCCTGGTAGCCGGCCAGCACCCGGTCCAGGTGGGGGCAGCCGAACAGCCGCAGCATGGCCAGGTCGGTCTCCCGGTGCCCGCCGTGCGCGGCCGGGTCGATGAGCCGCACCTCGCCGTCGGCGCCCCACAGCACGTTGCCGTTCCACAGGTCGCCGTGCAGCCGGGCGGGCGGCTCGGCCGGCCCCGCGAGGTCCGGCAGCCGCGCGCAGACCTCCTCGACGACCGCGGCCTCCCCGGACCGCAGCGTGCCGGCGTCGACCGCGTCCCGCAGGTACGGCAGCACCCGGTGCTCGGCGTACCAGCGCGGCCAGTCGTCCCCCGGCGTGTTGCGCAGGGGAGCGCGGCCGATGAAGGCCTCCTCGGCCCCGCCGGGCGGCGGCGCGCCGAACGCCGGGGCGCCCGCGGCGTGCAGGGCCGCCAGGGCGCGCCCGAAACGCAGCGCCGCCGCGGCGTCGGGACGCCCGGTCGGCACCCGCTCGGTCACCAGCCACCGCGCGTCGTGGCCCAGCACCGCCGGCACCCGGACGGCGCCCGCCGCGCCCAGCCAGCGCAGCCCGGACACCTCCGCCCGGACGGCGCCGGGGGCGTCGCCGCGCTTGACCATCACCGCCGTACCGTCCTCGAGCGTCACCTCGGCGGGCGACCCGGGCCCGCTCCGCGCGCCGGTCGCCCGGCGCCCGGTGAGCCGGGCCGCCACCTGCGCCGGATCCTCGTCCCGTCTGTCCACCGCACCAGCGTACGGCCCGCAAATGAGGCTTTCCTGAGGGCACTTGCCCCGCTGCCGCGACGGTTTCCGGCCGAACCCGGGCGGTCGCCGTGCCGCCCGGCGCGAGGTACGGGGCCCTCAGCGGCCCGCGGCCTGCCGTCCGGTCAGTCCGACGGGGTTGCCCGCCGGCAGCATCCCCGACTCCTCGACGGTGCGGGCCAGCGGTTCCAGGAGCCCGGCGAGACGCGCGGTGCGCTCCGCGCCCAGAGCGGTCCACGGGCGCTCGGCCGCCTCGTCGGTCCGCGCCTCGGCCGCCGCGCGCCCGGCCACGCCCGCCGGGGTCAGCGTTCCGTCCCCGGCGAGCAGGCCCCGCTCGCGCAGGCGTGCCTCGGCCGCAGCCCAGTCCTGCGCGGCCCACTTGCGGGTCTCGCGCAGGAAGGTGGCGTCGGACTCACCGGCGGCCGCCTTGAGCACCATGGCCTCCACCGGCCCGAGCCCCATGCTCACCAGGACCGCGACGTGCCCGTCGCCCCGGTGCTCCCGCAGGGTCGTCAGTGCCTGCCACAGCCGCCCGGCGGGCCGCTCCGGCCGTTCCAGCGCCTGGTTGGCCGCGGCCAGCACCCGTCCCGTGGTGTCGGCTGCGGCCGCCGCCTCCCAGGCGAGGTCGGCCGCCTCGGCGAACTCGGCCGACCGGACGGCCTCCGGCCCGAACAGCCGGGTCATGGCGGCGTCCATGGCCTCCGTGCGGGCCGTCAGCACGTCGCCCGGGGCGGCGCGGTGCCAGGCGTCGGGAAGGGCGCGGTGCACCCGGGCGGGGTGGAAGACGTAGAAGCAGCTCGTCACCACGGACGGGGAGACCGGTCCGAGCGGTGCGGCCCGCAGCGCGAAGTACCCCATCCAGAACCCGCGCATCCCCAGGGCGTCCGCCGCGTGGTGCGCCTCCGGTGCGAAGTAGACGAGGTCGTGCACCGGCTCCAGCCGTTCCCACATCCCCCGCGCCGTCCCACCCGTCACCGCGTCCTCCCGCTGTCTCGCCTGTCGTGCCGTCGGCACCAGCCTGCGCTATGACGGCCGTCATAACAAGGGGTGTCGTGGCCGAGTGCCGGCCGGGCTGCGGGCACCCGGGTGACGCCGGACCGGCCCGGACGGGCGCGCCTCGGCGTGTCGCTGGGGCAGACGGGTGGCGCGTTGACCCGGCTGGGCGGCCCGGATGGTGCGCCGGGACGCGCTGACTGACGGTGGTTCATGTCGAGGCCGGGTCCATTCAGCTGATGCCGTATCCGCTGCCCGGTCACGGCGGAAGGACACCGACATGCGTTCTGCCCGCATCCTTCTCGCCACGGCGGCCGCCGGTGCCGCCCTGGCCTTCGGCACACCCGCCGCCGCGTTCGCCGTCCCCGCGGGGGACGACGGAGGCCACGGAGACTCCTCGTACAGCAGGGGCCACGACAGTGACTCCGGCGACCACGACAAGGGGTCCGGCAAGGAACACGACAACGACTACAGCAAGGGGGACGAGGGGGGCCGCAGCCACGGCGGGCCGCGCGGCGGAATGCACACGGGTGGTGGCGCGCTGGCCGCCGTGCGCGGCGGCGACTGGGGCTCCTCGGACCGCGACGACTCCAGGTTCGATCCCGAGACCTACAAGGACAAGGGCGGCCGGGACGGTGGCCGCGACAGCGAGGGCGGCAAGGAGGACGGCGGCAAGGAGAACGGCGGCAAGGAGAACGGCGGTGGCAGGGAGGACGGCGGTGGCAGGGAGGACGGCGGCGGCAAGGGCGACTGGGGCGGCGGTGGCGACCACGAGAAGCCGCACGGCGGCATGCACACCGGGGGCGGCGCGCTCGCCACGCCCGGTGTCACCACCGGCGGTCTGGCCGTGCTCGCCGTAGGCGCCACCGGCCTGTACGCGCTGCGCCGCAAGAAGGCGGTCGCGCCGGCGTCCTGACCCGGTCCGCCGCTCTCGGGGACGCGGCCGCCGCCGGCGCGCACCGTGCCGGCGGCGGCGCCCCCGGGCCCCGGCCTCCCCCCCCCCGAAACCCCGTGCTGCCGACCCCGAGTGAGGTGGTACCCGATGGCAGCAGACCCCTCCTCCCCGCCCCCCGCCGCACCGGCGCCGGACGGGCAGACCTCCGGCCGCGGAGGGCGGCTGACCCTGTGGGGCGTGGCGTTCGCCTTCCTCGCCGTCACCGTGTTCGGCGGCCACCAGCGCGCCGACGACACCCCGGGCGCCCCCCGCGCCCCGGTCGCGACCGAGGCCGCGCGCGCCGACACCCACCGCGACGGCAAGGAGCTGCCGCACGCCAGACCGACCCGGCTGCTCATCCCGAAGATCTCCGTGGACGCCCCGTTCACCGGCCTCTCGATCCTCCCGTCGGGCCAGCTCGAGCCACCACCGGCGGCCAACACCAACCTCGTCGGCTGGTACACCGAGGGTGTCTCGCCGGGCGAGACGGGCACCGCGATCATCGCCGGACACGTCGACACGACGACCTCCGCGGCCGTCTTCGCCAACCTCTACGAGCTGGAACCCGGCGACCGCTTCTCCGTCGACCGGGCCGACGGGCGGACGGCCACCTTCGTCGTGGACGACACCGAGACCTACCCGAAGGACGACTTCCCCAGCGAGCGTGTGTACGCCGACGCGGCACGCCCCGAGGTCCGGCTCATCACCTGCGCGGGGGACTACGACCACGCGGTCAAGGACTACACCGACAACCTGGTCGTCTTCGCCCACCTCGTGTGACGCGCCCGCCGGCTCGCCCCCGCCGGCTCGCCCCCGCCGGTCAGCCGGCCGCGGCGGGGGCCGCCGCCGGGTCCGCGAAGGCGCCGCCCGGCGCGAAGGCCAGCGCGGCGAAGCGCTCACCGATCCGGCGGTGGGCGGCGGCGTCCGGGTGGAGGCCGTCGGGCAGCGGCAGCTCGGCGAAGTCGGGCTCCCCGTAGAGCGCGAGACCGTCGAGATGGTGCAACCGCGGGTCCTCGGCGGCCCGTTGCCCGACGATCCGGGCCAGCCCCTCCCGTACGACCCGCAGCGTGAGCTTCCCTGCGGCCCGTTCCGCCGGGTCCCCGGCGGCCCGGAACCGCAGCCGGCCCTCGGCGAGGGCGCCGAGGTCAGGGGCGGTGGGACCCGGTGTGTCCTCGTGGACGGGGCACAGGATCGGCGAGACGACGAGCAGCGGCGTGTCGGGGTGGCCCTCGCGGACGGTGTCGAGGAAGCCGTGGACGGCGGGCCCGAAGGCGCGCAGCCGCATCAGGTCCGTGTTGACCAGGTTGATGCCGATCTTGACGCTGATCAGGTCGGCGGGCGTGTCGCGCAGCGCGCGGGCGGTGAACGGGTCGAGCAGGGCGCTGCCGCCGAAACCCAGGTTGATCAGCTCCACCCCGCCGAGCGAGGCGGCGAGCGCCGGCCAGGTGGTCGTGGGGCCGGCCGCGTCGGAACCGTGGCTGATGGAGCTGCCGTGGTGCAGCCACACTCTGCGGCCCCGGTCGGGTACGGCCTCGACGGGTGCGTCGGTGCGCAGCGCGACCAGTTCGGTGGTCTCGTTGTGCGGCAGCCAGATCTCGACGTCCTTGTCCCGGTCGGGCAGCCCGGTGAAGCGCACGGTGCCGACCGGACCGGGCCGGTGCTCGGCGCCGCCGGTGGCCATGTCGATGGTCAGGGTGTTGCCGCCGGCCACGTGGGCCCTGCCGGCCGGGAGCCTGTCCACGAGCAGCTCGTACACCCCGTCGGGACGCGGTGGCGCGCCGGCGTACACCCGCTTGGTCGGCAGGGTGTCGAGTTCGACGGCGGTGGCCCGGGTGCGGAAGACCACCCGGACGCCGGAGGGCTGGGCCTCGGCCATGTGCAGCTGCGGGTCGGCGCACTGGGCGCGGGCCCGGGCGGGCAGCCGGTGCGGGAGCAGCCCGTGTGCGGTGCGCTCGAGGTCCAGGGCGCCGCGTATCAGCGCGGCGGTGAGCGGCGTGGTGATCCAGTCGTGCGGGGTGGAGGACATGATGCGTGCCTGTCGGTCGGGGTGGGTCAGGGGGTCGGCCGGGTGCGCAGCAGGGTGTCGAGGGCGTCCACGATCCAGGTCCACGACGCTTGCGAGTCGGGCGCGCTGTGGCTGAACCCGCCGGCCGACTCCAGGTCGACGTAGCCGTGGAACACGCTGCCGAGCAGCCGGACCGCGTGGGTCTGGTCGGGTTCGGACAGGTCGTAGCCGCGCAGGACCGCCCGGGTCATCTGCGCGATGCGGACGCCGGCGCTCGCCGCGGCCGTCTCGGGGTCGAGCCGGTACCGCGCCGCCGTGTAGCGGCCGGGATGCTCGCGGGCGTAGTCGCGGTAGACGTCCGCGAACGCGCCGAGGGCGTCCTTGCCGGCCCGGCCCGCCAGCGCGTCGGCGGCCCGGTCGGCGAGTTCCTCCAGCGCCAGCAGGGCGATCCTGCTCCTGAGGTCGTGGGAGTTCCTCAGGTGCGAGTAGAGGCTGGCCACCTTGACGTCGAACCGCCGGGCCAGCGCGGACAGCGTCACCTGGTCGAAGCCGGCCTCGTCGGCCAGTTCGGCTCCGGCCCGGACCAGACGCCCGGTCGTCAGACCCGCGCGCACCATCGGGCACCTCCCGCCTTCCTGTAGTGATTATGCATTTTCCTAAAGCCTATAGGCAAATGGCGTACGGGTGTAGTGGGCGCGGGCGCGGCGGAGGTGGGGGCGGGCGGGTCTCAGGCGGTCGACTCGCGGATCACCAGGGAGTAGCCGCTGACGAACTCGACCTGCTCCGCCGGCGGCCCCGTCCGCCCGATCCGCGCGGCCAGCAGGGCGACGGCCCGCTCGGCCATCAGGTCGTGGTCCGGATCCACGGTGGACAGCGAGGGGACGAGGAACGCGCTCGTGTCGACGTTGTCGAAGCCGATCACCCGCACCTGCCCGGGCACGCGCACCCCGGCGTCGGCCAGGCCGCGCAGCGCCCCCGTCGCCACGGTGTCCGTCACGCAGAACAGGCCGTCGAAGTCGAGCCCGTCCGCGACCATCGCGCGCACCCGCCGGGCGCCGGCGTCCATGGTGAGCGACGGCAGGCACTGCACCAGTTCCGGACCGGCCGCCAGTCCCGCTGCCTGGAGCGCCTGCCGGTAGCCGCTGTGGCGCAGGCCCGACACGTCGACCTCGTCGCGCAGTTCCCCGCACAGGATCGCCACGCGCCGGCAGCCCCGCTCGACCAGGTGCCGGGTGGCGGCCGCCGAGGCCTCCACGTTGGGCATGGCGACGTGGTCCACGGGCCCGCCGAAGATCCGCTCGCCCAGGATGACCACGGGGTGGTCGACCCGGAGCAGCCCGGCGTCGGCGGGGCCCATGCCGACGGTGGCGAGGATCAGCCCGTCGTAGAGCCGGTTGCGGGACAGGGTCAGGGCCGCCAGTTCGTCCTCCCGGCGGGCACCGGTCTGCTCGATGCTCACGCGCAGGCCGTGCCGGGCCGCCGCCGCGACGAGGGCGGCGGCCAGCCGGCCGTAGTACGCGCTGTTCACCTCCGGCACCGCCAGGCCGATGGTTCCGGTACGGCCCTTGCGCAGGTTGCGGGCCGCCACGTTGACCCGGTAGTCCAGCCGGGCCATCGCCTCCAGGACGCGCTCGCGGGTGGCGGGGCGGACGTGGGGACGGTCGTTGATCACGTTGGAGACGGTCATCGCCGACACCCCGGCCGCCTTCGCCACGTCCTGGATCGTCGTCACGCTCACTCCCGCCCGGTGTCCTCCGCAAGACGATAGAGGGCGCCGTCGTGGACGGGCGGGCCGGCCGTCAGGCGTGGCGCGAGGGGTCCCTCAGTCCGTGAGGGCCATGGGAGCGCGCACCGTGACGAACGAGTGCGGCGGCAGCGTGAGGGCGAGCCCGCGGCCGGTGACGGCCAGGCCCTCGAACGGCCGGGGCGCCACGGCCGCGGGCGCCCGCGGGGTGTTGTGGGCCTGGAGCCGGTCGGCCGTGAGCAGGCGGGCGTACGGCTCACCGATCGTCCCGCCGCGCAGGTCCAGGGCCACCTCGGCGGGCTCCTCGGCGTCCAGGTTGCTGACCGAGACGAGCAGGTGGCCGTCCTTGACGCTGGCGGAGACGGACACCGTCTCCAGCTCGGCGTCGCCCACCCGGCGCCGGGCCGAGCCGGTGCGCGGGTGGACGGGGAGCGAGGTGGCGTCCTGGTGGCCCTTGTTCATCTCGAACACGTGATACGTCGGGGTCAGGACCAGCGCGTCCCCGTCGGTGAGGAGCATCGCCTGCAGCACGTTGACCGTCTGGGCGATGTTGGCCATGTGCAGGCGGGCGGCGTGCCGGTGGAAGACGTCGAAGTGGGTGCTCGCCACCAGCGCGTCGCGCATCGTGTTCTGCTGGAACAGGAAACCCGGGTCGGTGCCCGGCTCCACGTCCCACCAGGTGCCCCACTCGTCCAGCACCAGACCGACCGTGCGCCGGGGGTCGTAGACGTCCATGACGGTGGAGTGGCCGGTCAGGATCCGGTCCACGCGCCGCGCGGACAGCATCGTCCGGTAGTGGTCGTCGGTGGTGAAGTCCGTGGCGCTGCCCTTCGCCTCCCAGGGGCCGGCCAGGGTGTAGCAGTGGACGGAGACGCCCTGGAAGAACGTCTTCGGGGTGGCCTCGCAGCCGAAGCAGCTGATCTGCCGCATCAGCGTCTCCGTCCACCGGTAGTCGTCGTCGGAGGCGCCCGAGGCGATGCGGTACAGCTCGTTGCCGCCGTGGTCGCGGCAGTACGTGGCGTACTGGCGGGCCAGGTCGGCGGAGTACTCGGCGCGCATGTTGCCGCCGCACCCCCAGGTCTCGTTGCCGATGCCCCAGAACCTGACCCGCCACGGCTCCTCGCGCCCATTGGCCTTCCGCAGCCGCACCATGGGGCTGTCGCCGTCCCGGGTCAGGTACTCGACCCACTCGCTCATCTCCCGGACGGTGCCGCTGCCGACGTTCCCGCTGATGTACGGCTCCGCGCCCAGCAGTTCGCACAGGGCCATGAACTCGTGGGTGCCGAAGTGGTTGTTCTCCTCGACGTCGCCCCAGTGCGTGTTCACCATCCGGGGGCGCTGCCCGCGCGGCCCGATGCCGTCCTTCCAGTGGTACTCGTCGGCGAAACAGCCGCCCGGCCAGCGGAGGTTGGGGATGTCCAGCGCGCGCAGGGCCTCGACGACGTCGAGCCGGATGCCGCCCTCGTTCGGCACGGGGGAGTCCTCGCCGACCCAGAAGCCGCCGTACACGCACCGGCCCAGATGCTCGGCGAAGTGCCCGTAGAGATGGCGGCTGATCGTGGGTCCCTCGATGTCCAGGTTGATGATCGCGGAGGCGGTGGGCACGGCGGACTCCCGTCGCAGGGCGGAGATCGTGGCGTGGGGATCGTGGAGTGGGCATCGTGGAGCGGAGATCGTTTGTATCGATAAAAAGCTCCCATCGGTGGTCGGCGCGCGTCAAGGGTCCGGCCGTGCCCGGGGCCCCGCCGGCGAGGGCACAATGGGACTCCTCGACGACCGGGAGCAAAACGATGGAGCTGGAGCTGCGGCACCTGCGGGTGCTGTGCGCGATCGCCGACGCGGGCAGCGTGGGCCGCGCCGCCGCCCAGCTCGGCTACTCGCAGCCCGCCGTCAGCACCCAGCTCCGGCGCATCGAGCGCCACCTGGGCGAGCCGCTCTTCGAGCGGGGCGCGAGCGGGGTGCGGCCCACCCCCTACGGTGCCGAGGTCGTCGCCCAGGCCCGTGACGTGCTGACCCGCGCCGACGCCCTCGGCCGGCGCCGCCCGGCCGGGAGCCGGCCGCGCCGGCCCCTGCGCGTGGCCGCGACCAACTCGCCCATGCTCTCCGGCACGGTGTCCCGCGTCCGCACCCGGCTGCCGGAGCTGTCCCTGGCCGTCACCAGCGTCTACGCCTCCTCGCGGATCGTGGAGCTGCTGGAGGAGGGCGCGGCGGACGCGGCCATCGCCGCCGACTACCCGGGCCGGGAGCTGCGCCACTCGGCGGCCGTGAGACACCGCGGCATCGTCACCGAGCCGACGTTCGTCGCCCTGCCGGCCCGCCACCGGCTGCGCCAATGTGCCCAGGTGCAGCTGGCCGACCTCGCCGAGGACCCGTGGTTCGTGACGCCCGACGACGGCGCGGGCTGGCCCGGCGTGTTCTACGACGCCTGCGCCGCGGCCGGGTTCACCCCGGTCGCCGTCCACGAGTTCCTCGGCGACCAGACGCAGCTGCAGAGCATGATCGCCGACGGGCTCGGGGTGTCCCTCGTGCAGCCGACGCTGCGCCCGATCCCGCACGTCACCGTCAAGCCGCTGGCGGGCTCACCCCTGTGGTGCCGCTACGTGCTGGCCTGGCGGCCCGGCACGGTCACCGACGACGTCGCGGAGACCCTGGTCCAGTCGGCCACCGCGGCGTACCGCGACCTGGCCGCCCAGGCCCCGCACCTGAGGACCTGGGCCTCGCGCCTGTGGAGCACGGCCGGATCGTAGGGGCCCCGGACGAACGCCGACGACGCCTTGCGTACGACGGCCGCCGACCGGGATCCGGTCGGCGGCCGCGGACGGTGCGGTGCGAGGCGTCAGACCGCCGTCGCCGGGTACGTCGGGTACTCCACGCCCGAGACGTGCTGGACGACCCGGACGACCTGGCAGGAGTAGCCGAACTCGTTGTCGTACCAGAGGTAGAGGATCGCGTTGTCGCCCTCGACCTTGAGCGCGCCGGCGTCGACGATCGAGGCGTGGCGCGAGCCGATGAAGTCGCTGGAGACCGCGTCGGGCGCCGTCGTGAAGTCGATCTGGCGCTTGAGCGGCGAGGTCAGCGACACCTCGCGCAGGTAGTCGTGCACCTCCGCGCGGGTGGCCTCGCGGGCCAGCTGGAGGTTGAGGATCGCGATCGAGACGTCCGGCACCGGCACGCGGATCGAGCTGCCGGTGATCCTCGCCTTCAGGTCGGGCAGCGCCTTGGCGACGGCGGAGGCGGCACCGGTCTCGGTGATCACCATGTTGAGCGGCGCGGAACGGCCACGGCGCTCGGACTTGTGGTAGTTGTCCAGCAGGTTCTGGTCGTTGGTGAACGAGTGGACGGTCTCCACGTGGCCGCGCAGCACGCCGTACTCGTCGTCCATGGCCTTCAGCGGCGGGACGATGGCGTTGGTGGTGCAGGAGGCGCAGGACAGGATCTGCTCGTCCGGCTTGACCGTGTCGTGGTTGACCCCGTGCACGATGTTCGGGACGTCGCCCTTGCCCGGCGCGGTCAGCACGACCTTCTCGATACCGGGGCGCAGGTGCTTGGACAGGCCCTCGCGGTCGCGCCACTTGCCGGTGTTGTCGATGAGGATGGCGTCCCGGATGCCGTACTCGGTGTAGTCGACGTGCGACGGGTCGTCGGCGTAGATGACCTTGATCGCGTTGCCGTTGGCCACGATCGTGCTGCTGTCCTCGTCCACCGTGATGGTGCCCTGGAACTGGCCGTGGATGGAGTCCCGGCGCAGCAGCGAGGCGCGCTTGACGATGTCCTGGGCGCCGCCGCCGCGGACCACGATGGCGCGCAGGCGCAGGCCGTTGCCCGAACCGGCCTTCTCGATCAGCAGGCGGGCGACGAGCCGGCCGATGCGGCCGAAGCCGTACAGGACGACGTCGCGCGGCTCACGGCGCTCGATCTTGTTGGCGCCGGTCGCGCCGGCGACGGCCTCCGCGGTGAACTCCGCCACGCTCAGCCCGCGGTCGTCGGCCTTGTAGGTGGCGGCGAGCATGCCGAGGTCGATCTGCGAGGGCCCGAGGTCGAGGGTGGTCAGGGCCCGCAGGAACGGCATCGTCTCGGTGACCGAGAGCTCCGCCCCGGCGATCTGCCGGGCGAAGCGGTGCGTCTTGAGGATGCTGACCACCGACTTGTTCACCAGGGAGCGGCTGTGCAGCAGGACGGTCACGTCCCGCTCGCGGTGCAGCTTCCCGATGAGCGGGATCATCGACTCCGCGATCTCCTCGCGGTGCATCCAGTTGGTGAACGAGTCGTCGTTGACAGTCACAGATCTATCTTTCGAGCTAGGCAGCGCTCATATGGTAACCACACCCTACTTCGATCATTCGGGTGGTCTGCGCCGGGGAGCGGGTGACGAGGGGTTTGTCCTGATTTCGAGGTGAAGCGGTCCTCGCGTTCCCGGCAGGCGCCCCGCGGTTCCTGAATCAGGGTGGAAGACCGCGAGAAACCCGAGTCGCGCTTTGCGCGCCCCCACCGGCGTGACCATGGTCGGTGCGTGAGCACGTCTTCCGTACCCCGGCCCGATCCTGCCGCTCCGTCCGGCGCCGCCCTCCGCCGTCCCGCGCCGTCCCGCGCCGCCCGGCACCGGATCCCCGAGGGCGCCCGGACGGCCCTCGCGCTGTTCGCCGCGGTCCGGCTCGCGGGAGTCGCCGTCGTGATCGCCGTCAACCACCTCACCGGCCGCCCGCTGGTCAGGAACCTGGCCCACTCCTGGGACTCCCGCTGGTACCTGCACATCGCCACCCACGGCTACGAACACCTCATCCGGATCACCCCGACCGGCGGCGTGCAGATCGACTGGGCGTTCTTCCCGCTCTACCCGGGGCTGATCCGGGCCCTGGACACGGCTCTTCCGTTCACCCCCGGCGAGGCGGCCGTGCTCGTCGCCTGGGCCGCCGCCGGCGCTGCCGCGTACGGCCTCTACGTTCTCGGCCACCACCTGTACGGCCGGGCCGTCGCCACCGTCCTGGTCGGCCTGTGGGCCGTGCTGCCGCATGCCGTCGAACTGACCATCGCCTACACCGAGTCCCTCTTCTCCGCGCTCGCCGTGTGGTCCCTGTACTGCGTGCTCAGGGGCCGCTGGCTGTGGGCCGGCTCGCTCGCCGCCCTGGCCGGGCTGTGCCGGCCCACCGGGTGCGCGGTGGCCGCGGCCGTCGCCGTCGCCGCCGTGCACGAGGCGGTGCGCCGGCGCGGCCGCGTCCCGGCCGCCCTGTGGGCCGGCACCCTCCTCGCCCCGCTCGGCTGGCTCGGCTACATCCTGTGGGTGGGCCACCGCACGGGCGACCTGCTGCACGGCTACTTCACGGTGCAGAGCGCCTGGAACTCGCGCTTCGACCTCGGCGTCGGCGCCCTGCGCTTCGTCAAGGTGCTCGCCCTGCACGGCGGGCACGTCGTCTACCCGGTGGCCCTGGTGATCGTCCTGACCGCCGTCGTGCTGTTCGGGCTGCTGTGCCTGGACCGGGCGCCGCTCGCCCTGGTGGTCTTCGCGGGCGTGCTGCTGCTGCTCGTGGTCGGCGGCTCCGGCTCGTTCTCGTCCAAGCCGCGCTTCCTGCTGCCCGTCTTCCCGCTGCTCATCCCGCCGGCCCGGGCCCTCGCCCGCACCTGGCGCACCCGCCCGGCCCACGTCCTGCTGCTGGGCGGCGCCCTCGCCGCCGTGTCGCTGCTCTACGGCGCCTACGTGACGGTGGTGGCCCACTCCCCGCTGTGAGCCGGCCCGGTCCGCACGGGCCCGTGCGAAAGCCGGTTATCGGGGTAGGCGAGGCGGAAGTCCGAGGAAAGGAACGTCATGACGACCTACGTCATCACCGTCCCCGGTACCTTCACCGCGGGGGCCGGGCCCGACACCCGAGCGCGACTGAGCCGGGCACTGCGGCCCGCCGACCCGCACACCACCCGGATGGGCAGCACCGAGGACCTGGACGTGCTCAACGTCAACGAGGACAACACGTTCACCCTCCGCCTGACCGTCGAGGCGGACACCGGCCCGCACGCCGAGGAGGAGGCCCGCCGCCTCGCGGACTCCGCCCTGCACGACGCCGGGCTGGACGAGCGGACGGCACCTCTGGGACCCGCGGTGATCACCGGCATCGACTCGGACGTCCGCTGACCTCCTGCCATCGCGGACGGCTGCTCGCCGGGGGCGAATCCTCATATGAGGATAAAATCTAGACGTTTGCCGCACAGGACTGCCGTCCAGTCGGAAGTGACCGATGCCCCGCAAGCGCTCCACGGACGAAGGCGACGAGCTGCTGGCCAGACTCGGATCGCTCACCGCCCAGGCACGCGAGCGCGCCGAACAGCAGCGCACCCGGGTCGAGCTGGCCATCGCGCTGCAGCGGGGCATGCTCCCGCGGGACCTGCCCGCCGCCCCCGGCCTGCGCCTGGCGGTGCAGTACACACCCGCCACCTACGGACTCAACGTGGGCGGCGACTGGTACGACGCCTTCACCCTCCCCGACGGGCGCATCGGGCTGTCCATCGGCGACGTCCAGGGCCACAACATCGAGGCCGCGGCCTACATGGGGCAGGTCCGCGCCGGGCTGCGCGCCCTGGCCTCGGTCACCGGCGACCCGGGCGAGCTCCTCGCCCGGACCAACGAGCTGCTGCTCTCCCTGAACAGCGAGCTCTTCGCCACCTGCACCTTCATGCGGCTGGACCCGGTCACGGGCGTGCTGGAGAGCGCCCGGGCCGGGCACATCCCCTTCGTGTGGGCCACGGCGGACGGCAGGGCCGGCGTCGCGGACGACGAGGGAGGCCCGCCGCTCGGCATCGACAGCGGCACGCGGTACCCGGTGACCCGGCACCGGCTGGGCACGGGCGGCGTCTTCGTCCTGCTCACCGACGGCGTCGTCGAGGGTCCGTCGCTGGACATCGAGGAGGGCCTCGACCAGGTGGTGCGGCTCGCGGCCATCGCCGCCGTCGCCGGCCTGAAGGCGCAGGCACTGGCCGGGGCCGTGATCAAGGGGGCCGAGAGCGTCGGGCACGAGGACGACGCCGCGGTCCTCGTCGTGGGGCTGGACGCGCCGTGCGTCCCCGGACTCGACCAGGCCGGTGTTCAGCCTTAGGGCCGGACGGGGCTCCCCTCGCCTGGCCGACGGCGGCCCGCCGGTGTGAGATGGCTGCTGTGGTGGGTTTGAAGGATCTGCGCCGTCCGGGCGGCTACGCCGCCCAGGTGGTCGCCGTCGCCGCCTGCTACTACGCGGCGGGACGGCTGGGACTCCTGCGCCGGCTGATCGTCGAGGACGCCGTGGTCAGCCCCATCTGGCCGCCGACCGGGGTCGCCGTCGCCGCTCTGCTGCTCCTCGGGATGGGCTGCTGGCCCGGCATCGCGCTCGGGGCCTTCTTCATCGTGCTGGCCGTGACCCCCGATCCCGGCCCCGACGTGGTCATCACCGTCCTGGGCCAGACGGCGGCGCCCGTGTGCGCCGTGCTGCTGCTGCGCCGGGCCCGCTTCCGCATCGAGCTGACCCGGCTGCGCGACGGACTCGCCCTGGTGTTCCTCGGCGCGTTCACCGCCATGCTGATCAGCGCCACGGTGGGCGTCGGCCTGTCGATCCTGATGAACAAGCTGGCCGTCGGCCGGTTCTGGCCGGTCTGGCTGGCCTGGTGGGTGGGGGACGCGATGGGCGTCCTGCTCGTCACGCCCCTGCTGCTGTTGCTGCACCGGATGCGGTGGCCGCCGTCACCGGCCCGCTGGAAGGAGGCCACCGCGCTGGCGCTCGTGGCCTGCGCAGTGGTGCCGCTGGCCGCCTACAGCTCGATCAGCCTGCTCTTCCTCGTCTATCCGCTGATCATCTGGGCCGCGCTGCGGTTCGAGCTCGCGGGCAGCACGCTGTGCGCGCTGCTGACCTCCGTGCTGGCCACCGTCGCCGCGACCGACGGCGTCGGCTCCTTCTCCGGGCTGAGCCGGGTCGAGATCATGGCCAAGCTCCAGGCGTTCAACGGCGCGATGGCGCTGACCGCGCTGCTGCTGTCCGCCGTGATCACCGAGCAGCGCAACACCCGGCGCTCCGTCGAACAGGCGTGCAAGGAGCTGGCGGAGGTCCTCGAGCACCTCACCGCCGGCGACACCCCGCCGCCCCGCCCGCCACCGGACACCGACGAACGTGCCCGGCCCGGCGACGGCCGGTGACGGGGTGTCGGCGGATTCCTCGTCGCCGCCCGGCCGGCTCCGAAGGGGGTCGTCCCCGTGCCGCCCGCAGGCCCGCGCCGGCCCCGCCGGGCCGGGCCCGGCTCCGCCCGCCGGGCGATCAGGCGGCGGCCCGGCGCCACGCTGGTCGCCGCCGCGTGCGCTTTCGTCGGTCCTCGTGCCGCACCCGCCGGGAACGATTGCCGCTGTCCCGGCGTCGCCTGCTCCTCGGTGATGTGCCGTCGGGCCCAGGTGCCCGCCCCCGGCGGTCGGGGCAGGGGTGATCGGCCGGCTGCGGGGCGGCGGGTTCCCGCTCCTTCGCCTCGCCATTCCGAAGCCTGCGGCCGCCTGCGTTCGTACGGCGCCACGTCACGTACCGCCCGTGCCGGGCTCCCCGGTCACGGCGTGTCGAACGGCCGCACCGGGGCACTGGGAGACGATGGGCGATGCCCGCACGGGCACTGGGTCGGTCCGGAGGGACAGGGGCGGCATGGAACAGCGGGTGGCACCGGGACGGGACGACCGGGACGCCGAGACGACGAACCCGGCCACCCGGCCTGCGGCCCGGCCCCCGGAGAACCCCGGCCCACCGGCTCAGGACGCGCGGCGCCGCATCCCCCGTACCGACGCGCTGCTGCGCGACCCGCGGCTGGCGGCGGCGGCCGGCCGGCTGGGGGAGCGCGTGGTCAAGGCGGCGATCCGGCAGGCGCAGGACCGGGCCCGCTCGGGCGGCATCCCGCCCGAGCGGGTGCCGGACACGGCCGTGGCCCTGCTGCCCGCCACGCCCGGCGGACTGCGCCCGGTGATCAACGCCACCGGCGTCCTGCTGCACACCAACCTCGGCCGGGCCCCGCTGTCGGAGGCGGCCCGGCAGGCCGTGGCGGCGGCCGCCGGGCCCACGGACGTGGAACTCGACCTGGCCAGCGGCGTACGCGCCCGCCGCGGCCGGTCCGCCCTGGCCGCCCTGGCCGACCGGGTGCCCGCGGCCGGCGGTGTGCACGTCGTCAACAACGGGGCCGCCGCGCTGATCCTGGCCGCCACCGCGCTCGCGGCCGGCAAGGAGATCGTCATCAGCCGCGGTGAGATGGTGGAGATCGGCGACGGCTTCCGCCTGCCCGACCTCCTCGTCTCCACCGGCGCCCGGCTCCGCGAGGTCGGCACCACCAACCGCACCAGCGCCGCCGACTACGCCGCGGCGATCGGCCCCGACACCGGCTTCGTGCTGAAGGTGCACCCGTCCAACTTCCGCGTCACCGGCTTCACCCGCGCCGCCGGGACCGGTGAACTCGCCGCCCTGGGCGTCCCGGTCGTCGTCGACATCGGCTCCGGACTGCTCGCCCCGCACCCGGGGCTGCCCGAGGAACCCGACGCCGACACCGCGCTGCGCGCCGGTGCCGCCCTGGTCACCGCGAGCGGCGACAAGCTGCTCGGCGGACCCCAGTGCGGGCTCCTGCTGGGCCGCGAGGACCTGGTCCGCGAGCTGGCCCGGCACCCGCTCGCCCGCGCCCTGCGCGTCGACAAGCTGACCCTGGCCGCCCTGGAGGCCACGCTCACCGGGCCGCCCGCCCCGACCGCCACCGCCCTCACCGCCGATCCGGCGGCCCTGCGGCACCGGGCCGATCGGCTCGCCACCGCCCTGAGCGGCGACGGCATCGACGCGCGGGCGGTCGAGAGCGCCGCCACGGTCGGCGGGGGAGGGGCGCCCGGCGTCACCCTCGACAGCGCGGCGGTCTCCCTGCCCGAGCCGTACGCCGCCGCCCTGCGCACCGGCCCGGTCCCCGTGGTCGGCCGCCTCGAGGCGGGGCGCTGCCTGCTGGACCTGCGGGCCGTGCCGCCCGAGGACGACACCTGGCTGGCCGACGCCGTGCGAGCGGCCCGCCCGGCCGCGGGGAGGTGAGACATGCGGGTACTCGCCACCGCCGGCCACGTGGACCACGGCAAGTCGACCCTCGTCCGGGCGCTCACCGGCATGGAACCCGACCGGTACGAGGAGGAGCGCCGCCGGGGCCTGACCCTCGACCTGGGCTTCGTGTGGACCCGGATCGGCGGCCCGGACGGGGAGCCGACGGCCTTCGTGGACGTACCCGGCCACGAGCGGTTCGTCGCGACCATGCTGGCCGGCGTCGGGCCGGTGCCCGCCGTGCTGTTCGTGGTCGCCGCCGACCAGGGTTGGCAGCCCCAGTCGCAGGAGCACCTGGCGATCCTCGACGCGCTCGGCGTCCGGCACGCCGTCCTCGCCGTCACCCGCAGCGACCTCGCCGACCCCGAACCCGTACGCGCCGACGCCGTCGAGCGGATCGCCGCCACCTCCCTCGGCAAGGTGCCCGCCGTCGCGGTGAGCGCGGTCACCGGCGCCGGCCTCGACGAACTGCGCACCGAACTCGCCCGGACCGCCGCACAGCTGCCCGTGCCCGACCCCGGTGCCGACGTACGGCTGTGGCTCGACCGCGCCTTCACCGTGCGCGGCCACGGCACCGTGGTGACCGGCACCCTCGGCGCGGGCACCCTGCGCGTCGGCGACCGGCTGGCCACCGGGGACGGGACGGCCGTGCTCCGGGTGCGCGGGCTGCAGAGCCTGCACGAGGACAGGAGAGAGGCCGGAGCGGTGGCCCGGGTGGCCGTCAACGTGCACGGACCGGGCGACGGCGGCCTCGGCCGCGGGCAGGTGCTGCTGACCCCGGACCGCTGGCTGCACACGAGCGTCGTCGACGCCCGCGTCACCGGCGAACCGGTCGCCGACCTGCCCCGCTCGGTCACCCTGCACATCGGCACCGCCGCCGTCCCCGTCACCGTCCGCCCGCTGGGCGAGGACACCGCCCGGCTCACCCTGGTCCGGCCGCTGCCGCTGCGCGTCGGCGACCGCGCCGTGCTGCGCGAACCGGGCGGCACCCGGACGCCCTGCGCGGTCACCGTCCTCGACGTGCGGCCGCCCCGGCTCACCCGGCGCGGCGCCGGCCGGGCCCGCGCCGCCGAGCTCGCCGGGATGACCGGCCTGCCCGACGGCGCCGCCGAGCTGCGCCGCCGCGCCCTCGTCCGCCGCGCCGACCTGATCGCGATGGGCGTCGCGCCCCCGGCCGAGCCGGTCGCCGGGGACTGGCTGGCCGATCCGGCGCACTGGACGGCGCTGCGCGACCGGCTGGCAGCCGAGACCGCCCGGCACGCCCGCGCGCACCCGCTGGAACCCGGCCTGCCCGCCGAGGCCGCCCGCCGCCTGCTGGACCTGCCCGACCGGGCCCTCGTGGACGCCCTCGCCCGGAACACGCCGGGCATCACCGGCCGCGAGGGCCGGCTGTACCCCGCCGGCGCGCTGCGGCCCGCCCTGCCCCCGCCGGTGCGGGCCGCCGTGGACGCCGTACGCCGGGACCTGGCCCGTACGCCGTTCCGCGCGCCCGAGGCCGACCGGCTGGCCGGGCTCGGGCTCACCCGCAAGACGCTGGCCGCCGCGGTGTCCGCGGGAGCCCTGCTGCGCGTCGCCGAAGGGATCGTCCTGCTGCCCGGCGCGGACACGGAGGCGGCCGCCGTCCTGCGCGGGCTGCCGCAGCCGTTCACGCTCAGCGAGGCCCGGCGGGCCCTGGACACCACCCGGAGGGTGGCCGTGCCGCTGCTGGAGTACCTGGACGCGCACGGGTACACGGAACGCGTCGACGACCAGCACCGGCGTTGCCGGACCCGGTCCCGGAGCGGAGGCGGACGGGAATCGAACCCGCCTGCCCGAGATCCTCGGACACCTCGGTTTTGAAGACCGGGAGGGCCACCAGGCACCCACACGCCTCCACCGCTCGCTCAGGCTAGTGCCCCGGGAGACACGTATGACACCGACCCGCCAAGCGTCCGTCCGCCTCACGCAGTTCGCCCACGGCGGCGGCTGCGCCTGCAAGATCCCGCCCGGTGAGCTGGAGGAGGTGGTCAGCGGCCTCGGCGCGCCGCTGACCGGGGGCGACACCTCGCTGCTGGTGGGCCTCGCGACCGGCGACGACGCGGCCGTCGTCACCCTGTCCGGGCAGGACCTGGCCCTCGTCGCCACCGCCGACTTCTTCACCCCCGTCGTCGACGACCCGTACGACTGGGGGCGCATCGCCGCCGCCAACGCGCTCTCCGACGTGTACGCGATGGGCGGCCGGCCCGTGCTCGCCGTCAACCTGCTCGCCTGGCCCCGCGACCGGCTGCCCTTCGAACTGGCCCGCGAGGTGCTGCGTGGCGGCCTCGACATCGCCACCGAGGCGGGCTGCCACGTCGGCGGCGGCCACAGCGTCGACGACCCGGAACCCAAGTACGGCATGGCCGTCACCGGGGTCGCCGACCCCGCACGGCTGCTGCGCAACGACACGGGCCGGGCCGGGCTGCCGCTGTCGCTGACCAAGCCACTCGGTCTGGGCGTGCTGAACAACCGTCACAAGGCGACGGGGGAGCGGTTCGAGCAGGCCGTCGCCACCATGACCGCCCTGAACCGGGACGCGTCCGCCGCCGCGCTCGCCGCCGGCGCCACCTGCGCGACCGACGTCACCGGCTTCGGCCTCCTCGGCCATCTGCACAAGCTCGCCCGCGCCTCCGGCGTCACGGCCGTGCTCGACACCGCCGCGGTGCCCTGCCTGGACGGCGCCCGGGAGGCCGTGCGGGACGGCTACGTCAGCGGCGGCACCCGGCGCAACCTGGAGTGGGTCGCGCCGTTCACCGACTTCGGCGGCACGGACGCGGACACCCGGCTGCTGCTGGCCGACGCGCAGACGTCCGGCGGGCTGCTGGTGGCCGGAGAGGTCCCCGGAGCGCCGGTGGTGGGGGAACTGGTGCCCCGCGGAGCCCACTCGATCGTGCTCAGGTAGACGACACCCGGCCGCTCGCGCGGCACGGGAGCCGGGGAGGGGCCCACGCGGGCCCCTCCCCGGCTCCCGTCACTGCTCCGTACCGGTCTTGTCGTCGATGCCCGCCCGGATCCGGTAGGCACGCACCAGCTCCACCGACGCCGGGCCCCGCGGCCGCCGCCCCGGGCGGATGTCGACGGCGAACGCCTTCGACTCCTGGATGTGCGTGTTGGGATCCAGGGACAGGTGCAGCAGCTCGTTGGCCGCGTCCCCGGTGCTGTAGCCGTTGGGACCCCAGTGGTAGGGCAGCCCCACCTGGTGCAGCCTGCGCCCCTGCACGGTCAGCGGCGCCATCCGGTCCGTCACCAGCACCCGCGCCTCCACCACGCCCCGGGCGCTGACGATCGTCGCCCAGCCGGTGTGCTCCAGGCCCCGCTCGGCGGCCAGCTCCGGGGACACCTCGCAGAAGAACTCCGGCTGCAGCTCCGCCAGGTACGGCTGCCAGCGGGACATGCCGCCCGCCGTGTGGTGCTCGGTGAGCCGGTAGGTGGTGGCCACGAACGGGAACACCTCCGAACCGGGCTCACCGGCGCTCGGCTGGTACCGGTTGTTCGGGACCGTGGGCATCAACTGCCGTACCGGATTGCGCTGTTGCCGGTACAGCAGGTTCGGGAACGGCGAGTCCTGCGGCTCGTAGTGCGTCGGCAGGGGACCGTCGGTCAGCCCGGACGGGACGTACAGCCAGGCCTTGCCGTCGGCCTGCATGACGAACGCGTCCGTGCCCGACAGGGCCTCCGGCCCCGTCGCGTCCTGCGGCGGCCGGTGGTCGGGGGCCTTGTCCTTCTTGAAGTCCGGCACGTCGTGCCCGGTCCACTGCCCCCGCTCCGCGTCCCACCACACCAGCGCCTTGCGCTCGCTCCACGGTCTGCCGTCGGGGTCCGCCGAGGCGCGGTTGTACAGGATGCGCCGGTTGGCCGGCCAGGCCCACGCCCACTCGGCCGCCACCCAGTCCTGCTCCCCGCCGGGCTTGCGGCGGGCCGCCTGGTTGACGCCGTCGGCGTGGACCCCGCAGTAGATCCAGCAGCCGCAGGCCGTGGAGCCGTCGTCCTTGAGCTGTTCGTACGAGGACAGCGGCCGGCCCTCCGCGTCGTGGCCGTTGATCTCCGCCAGCACCGCCTCCGCGTCCGGCTCCGCGATCGTGCCCTTCACCGGGTAGTCCCAGGTGAGGTCGAGCAGCGGACGGTCCATCTCGTCGGTGGACCCGGCGAGCTTCCGCCGGATCAGCCGCCCGAGGTGGTAGGCGAACCACAGGTCGCTGCGCGCCTCGCCGGGCGGCTCCACGGCCTGGTGGTGCCACTGCAGCAGCCGCTGGGTGTTGGTGAAGCTGCCGTCCTTCTCGGTGTGCGCGGCGGCCGGCAGGAAGAACACCTCGGTGCCGATGTCCTCGGTGCGCAGCTCGCCGGTCTCGATCTCCGGGCCGTCCTTCCACCAGGTCGCCGACTCGATGAGGGAGAAGTCCCGCACGACCAGCCAGTCCAGGTTGGCCATGCCCAGGCGCATCAGCTTGGAGTTGGCGTTGCCCACGGCCGGGTTCTCCCCGACCAGGAAGTAGCCCTTGCAGGTGCCCTCCAGCTGGGCCATCGTCGTCTCGTACGTCGAGTGCGAGCCGGTGAGCCGCGGCAGGTAGTCGAAGCAGTAGTCGTTCTCGGCGGTCGCCGCGTCACCCCAGTAGGCCTTGAGCAGGCTCACCAGGTACGCGCGCATGTTGCCCCAGTAGCCCTTGTGGGCCGCCTCGGCCTCCACGAACGCGTCCAGGTCCTGCTTCTGGTGCGCGTGCGGCATCGGGATGTAGCCCGGCAGCAGGTTGAACAGGGTCGGGATGTCCGTCGAGCCCTGGATGGAGGCGTGCCCGCGCAGCGCCAGGATGCCGCCGCCGGGCCGGCCGATGTTGCCGAGCAGCGTCTGCAGGACGGCGGCCGCGCGGATGTACTGCACGCCGACCGTGTGCTGGGTCCAGCCGACCGCGTAGGCGAAGGCCGTCGTCCGGTCGCGGCCGGAGTTCTCCGTGACCAGCTCGCACACCTGCCGGAACAGGTCCTGCGGCACCCCGCAGATCTGCTCGACCAGCTCCGGCGTGTACCGGGCGTAGTGCCGCTTGAGGACCTGCAGCACACAGCGCGGATGGGTGAGCGTCTCGTCCCGTTCCGGCTCGCCCTCCCCGATCACCGCACCGCCGGAGCCGTGCGCCTCACCGCGGGCCGCCTCGGTCACCGATCTGCCGCCGCCGGTGCGCTGGTCGTACTCCGCGTCACGCTGGCCCGAGGCGGCCTGCACCTCGGTGCCCTCGTACTGCCAGGTGCTGTTGTCGTAGGAGCGGCTGTCGGTGTCCAGGCCGGAGAAGACGCCGTCCAGGTCCTCGGTGTCCCGGAAGTCCTCCCGCAGGATCACCGGCGCGTTGCTGTACGCCAGCACGTAGTCGCGGAAGTACTTCTCCTCCCGCAGCACGTAGTTGATGATCCCGCCGAGGAACGCGATGTCCGAGCCCGCGCGCAGCGGCACGTGCACGTCCGCGAGCGCGCTGGTGCGGGTGAACCGCGGATCGACGTGGACCACCTTGGCCCCGCGCGCCTTGGCCTCCATCACCCACTGGAACCCGACCGGATGGCACTCGGCCATGTTCGAGCCCTGGATGACGATGCAGTCGGCGTTCTGCAGGTCCTGCTGGAAGGTGGTCGCGCCGCCGCGTCCGAACGAGGTTCCCAGACTGGGAACGGTGGAGGAGTGTCAAACACGCGCCTGGTTCTCGATCTGGATCGCTCCCATGGCGGTGAACAACTTCTTGATCAGGTAGTTCTCTTCGTTGTCGAGCGTGGCCCCGCCGAGGCTCGCGATGCCGAGGGTGCGCCGGGTGCGGACCTGGTCGGCCTCCCACTCCCAGCCGTCCCGGCGGGCCGCGATCACCCGGTCGGCGATCATGTCCATCGCCGTGTCCAGGTCCAGCCGCTCCCACTCGGTGCCGTGCGGCCGCCGGTAGAGCACCTGGTGCTCACGGGCGCCGCCGGTGGTCAGCTGCAGGCTCGCCGCGCCCTTGGGGCACAGCCGGCCGCGGGAGATCGGCGAGTCCGGGTCGCCCTCGATCTGGGTGACCTTGCCGTCCTGCACGTACACGTTCTGTCCGCAGCCCACCGCGCAGTACGGGCACACCGACTTCACCACCCGGTCGGCGCGGGCCACCCGGGGTTCGAGCCGTGCGGTGGGCCCGCTCTTGGCGGCGGCTCCCCGGCCCAGCGGGTCGGTCCCGGTGAGCTGGCGGTAGACCGGCCACGAGCCGATCCAGGTGCGTACGCCCACGACGTGCTCCTCCCGCTCGGTGTCCCGATTCTCGCGCGGCGGCTCGGCCACGGCATCTGGTGACCGTGGCGTGCGGACCGGTACCCCTGCCGGTCAGGGCCAAACGCGGACGGACCGGCTCGCCCTCGTCCCGCAGTTCCTCACCGGCGGGCTCAGCGGCCGCGCTCCGTCAGCCGCTCCCGCTGCGGCACCACCGTGTACTTCGGGTCCTCCGCCGACGCCACCCCGGCGTGGAACACCGCGAACCGCAGCGCGGCCGACCCGGTGAGCAGCGCGGTCCCGGCCGCCGCGGCGAGCCACCGGTCGCGCCGCCGTCCCGACACCACGGCCAGCGCCGCACCGCCCGCCGTCAGGACCTCCGACATCCGCAGCAGCAGGTGCGGGCGGCCCTGCTCGTAGGGCTCTGCGGACAGGCCCATGCGCTGCTTCATCAGCTGGAAGGAGCCCAGCTCCAGCGCGGCCCCGAGCACGGCCATCCGGCGGGCGGGCCCCGCCTGGCCGGCCGGCGCGGCCAGCAGCCCGAGCCCGGCCGCCGCCGACGCGCCGGATCCCGCGAACACGAACGGCAGTTCCCGGTAGCCCTCGTGCCACGACGGCACCGCGGTGTCGGCGACGAGCACCGCCGTGTAGGTCGCCACCCCGGTCCCCAGGACGGCCGCGCCCGCCGTGGCGGCGGAGCCCACCAGCCGGTACCGGCGCGCCACGTCGGTGGCCGCGGCGGCCATCGTCAGCGGTGCGTACGCCGTGAGCAGCCACGAACCGACGCTCATCGGCGAGGTGGGCTTGAAGACCCGGAGCATGTTCAGGAACCGGGCCGGGCGGCCCAGGTCGTGCACGAGCGCGGCCAGCGACAGCGAGATCGCCCCCGCCGCGCCGAGCTTCGCAGCTCGGGCCAGCACCGGCCGCCCGGTGAGGTCGGCCCCGGCCGCCAGCAGCGAGGACCCCCCGGCCAGCCCGCCGAGGTACAGGTAACCGGCGATGTCCAGGGGCTTCCAGGTCGGCCTGTTCAGGACCGGCTTGCCGTAGTACGACGAGAACTCCGCCTCCGGCACCATCGGCTGCTCGCCCCGGCCGCGCCGGCGCCGGCGGCGCCCCGCCGCGGCGCCCGTCAGCGCCTCCCGGTCGGGCCGGGCGCCCCGCACACCGCCCCGGGTGACGTCCGATCCGCTCATCGCGGCCTCCTCACGAAGCTGCCGAGGGCCAGCGCGGCCAGCGACACGGCGGCCAGCGCCGCGTGCCGCCACATGTCCGGCAGGTCCCGGGTGGTGACCACCGGGTCCGGCGGCAGGCCGTAGACCTCGGGCTCGTCCAGCAGCAGGAAGAACGCCCCGTCGCCGCCGACCCCGTCGTCCGGGCTCTCGCCGTAGAGGCGGGCGTCGGTCACGCCGGCCGCGTGCAGCTGGGCGACCCTGCCCTGCGCCCGCTCGCGCAGCTCCTCCAGCGGCCCGAACTGGATCGACTCGGTCGGGCAGGACTTGGCGCAGGCAGGCTCCATGCCGACCCCGAGCCGGTCGTAGCACAGCGTGCACTTCCACACCCGGCCGTCGTCCTTGCGCTGGTCGATGACGCCGTAGGGGCAGGCGGGCACGCAGTAGCCGCAGCCGTTGCAGACGTCCTCCTGCACGACCACGGTGCCGAACTCGGTACGGAACAGCGCCCCCGTCGGGCACACGTCCAGGCACGCCGCGTGGGTGCAGTGCTTGCACACGTCGGAGGCCATCAGCCAGCGCAGCTCCGTGCGGCCCTCGGGGGCGAGCGGGGAGATCCGCCCGGCCGGGGCCGCCTCGGATGCCCGGTCGGGCGGGGGAGCGGTGGCGCCCGGGCCGGGCGAGCCGGCGTCGGTGCCGAGCCGGGTCGCGGCGGCGAACACGTCGACGTCCTCGTGCGCCACCCCGGGCTCCTGCCCACCCAACGGCTTGCGCTGCTCGATGAAGGCGACGTGCCGCCAGGTGTCGGCGCCGAGCCCCTGCGTGTTGTCGTACGACATGCCGGTCAGTTCCAGGCCGTCCTCCGGGACGGCGTTCCACTCCTTGCACGCCACCTCGCAGGCCTTGCAGCCGATGCACACGGAGGTGTCCGTGAAGAAACCCATCCGCGGCGGCGCCTGCGGATAGCCGGCCGCGCCGGCCACGTCCGGTTGCGGACCGAAGAGCAGGTTGCCGCCCACGGCTGCGCCGTCCGCCCCCGTCCTGTCGTCCGGGTTCATGCCGCACCCTCCTCGCTCACGACTCGTCCGCCGCCCCGGGTACCTCGCCCGGGCCGGCCCTCACGAACTCCACCCGCCGCCTCTCCCGTTCACGCCTCGGTGCCGCCGGCGCGCGGCCGCGGCGTGTCGCGCACCATGATCCGGTGTGCCTCCGCACGCGACGGCAGCGTGCCTCCTCGTACCCGCCGGCCGCCTGCGACGCACCTCCCGGTGTCGATGTACCGCGGGACCAGCGGCCTGCCGACGACGTCGCGGGTGGTGCGGCCGGGCTGCTTCGCCCACTGGGTGTGCTCGTGGTAGGTCACGAAGAACGGGTGCACGGTGACGAGCGTCAGCAGCAGCCCCGGCACCAGCGGGACGTGCGTCACGTACAGCCGCGGGATGATCTCGTGCCCCGGGTACCGGCCGCCGAAGACGAGGAACGACAGGTACGTGCCGGTGACCGGGATCGGCAGCACGATGCCCTGCGAGGTGCGCGGACCGGTGCCGGACCGCAGGTCGTCGGGGAGTGAGTGGCCGCGGCAGGCGCCGGTCCAGCGCGGTCGCCGGCCGTTCGCCGCGTCCGTCGCCCCGGGGCGACTCCTGCTCGTCGGACACCGCCACTGCGTGCCAGCCCTCCGCCCCGTACCGGGTTCCTCACGCTCGGTGCTCTGTCCCGAGCCTGGCACGAGTGCCCTCGACCCGCTCGTCCGAAACGGCCCGCCGGGGCCGCGGTCGCCCGGGCGTCGCCGTGACCGTCCGCGGCGAGCGCCCCCGGCGCGTCGCCTCCGCCTGGGCCGACGGGGCGGACCTCCCGCGCTGCGCGCCTCCTGAGCTGGGCAAAACGATCCGAGTACCCCGCTGCGCACGGCTCACACCTGTGGTTTTCCCGATCCTTCGGGAGGACGGGCTGCTTTGTGAAGGTCTGGGAAAGTGGGTTAGCCTGCGGCGTATTTTTCTCATCGAGCAAATCCGTGATCTGCGGAAATGCACCACCAGTCGCCGGGCCGCAGCCCTGCTCCCGGCAGTGGTTCCGAGTCTTCTGCGCGGAAGGCTCTTGGGGAGCGGAACGAGGGTGCGCATGGCCGGCAAGGCGACCGGGACGACCGACGCGGTCCCGGGCGAACAGGAACTGAGGCGACTCCTGGCGGGGCTCACCGCCGTCCGGGACGGGGACTTCGGCAGGCGTCTGCCCGACGACTCCACCGGCCTGATGGGCGACATCGCCACCGTCTTCAACGGCATGCTCGACCAGCTGTCCGTGTTCACCTCCGAGGTCACCCGCGTCGCCCGCGAGGTGGGCACCGAGGGGACCCTCGGCGGCCAGGCCGAGGTGCCCGGCGTCTCCGGCACGTGGGCGGACCTCACCGACTCCGTGAACGCCATGGCGGGCAACCTCACCACCCAGGTCCGCGACATCGCGCAGGTGGCCACCGCCGTGGCCAAGGGCGACCTGTCCCAGAAGATCGACGTGCCTGCGCGCGGCGAGATCCTCCAGCTGAAGGAGACCGTCAACACGATGGTCGACCAGCTGTCCGCGTTCGCCGACGAGGTCACGCGCGTGGCCCGCGAGGTCGGCACGGAGGGGCGGCTCGGCGGCCAGGCGCAGGTGCCCGGGGTCGCCGGCGTCTGGCGGGACCTGACGGACTCGGTCAACTTCATGGCCGGGAACCTGACCGCCCAGGTCCGCAACGTCGCCCAGGTGACGACCGCGGTCGCGCAGGGCGACCTGTCGCAGAAGATCACGGTCGACGCGCGCGGCGAGATCCTGGAGCTGAAGAGCACCATCAACACGATGGTCGACCAGCTGTCCGCGTTCGCCGACGAGGTCACGCGCGTGGCCCGCGAGGTCGGCACCGAGGGACGCCTCGGCGGCCAGGCGGACGTCAAGGGGGTCAAGGGCACCTGGCGGGACCTGACGGACTCGGTCAACTTCATGGCCGGGAACCTGACCGCCCAGGTCCGCAACGTCGCCCAGGTGGCCACGGCGGTCGCGCAGGGCGACCTGTCGCAGAAGATCACGGTCGACGCGCGCGGCGAGATCCTGGAGCTGAAGAACACCATCAACACGATGGTCGACCAGCTCTCCGCGTTCGCCGACGAGGTGACCCGCGTGGCCCGCGAGGTCGGCACCGCCGGCAACCTCGGCGGCCAGGCCACCGTCCGCGGTGTCTCCGGCACCTGGAAGGACCTCACCGACAACGTCAACGTGATGGCCTCCAACCTCACCGGGCAGGTCCGCTCCATCGCCCAGGTGGCCACGGCCGTCGCCAAGGGTGACCTGTCGCAGAAGATCACCGTCGAGGCCAAGGGCGAGGTCGCCGCGCTGGCCGACGTCATCAACACCATGGTCGACACGCTTTCCGCGTTCGCCGACGAGGTGACCCGCGTCGCCCGCGAGGTCGGCACCGAGGGCCGGCTCGGCGGACAGGCCCACGTGCCCAACGTGGCCGGGACCTGGAAGGACCTCACCGACAACGTCAACTCCATGGCCAACAACCTCACCGGCCAGGTGCGCAACATCGCGCTGGTGACCACCGCGGTGGCCAAGGGCGACCTGTCGAAGAAGATCGACGTCGACGCCCGCGGTGAGATCCTCGAACTGAAGACGACCATCAACACGATGGTGGACCAGCTCTCGGCGTTCGCCGACGAGGTGACCCGCGTCGCCCGCGAGGTCGGCACCGAGGGCCGGCTCGGCGGACAGGCCGAGGTCGAGGGCGTCTCCGGCACCTGGAAGCGCCTCACCGAGAACGTCAACGAACTCGCCGGCAACCTAACCCGGCAGGTGCGTGCCATCGCCGACGTCGCCAGCGCCGTCGCCGAGGGCGACCTGACCCGGTCGATCACCGTCGACGCCTCCGGCGAGGTCGCCGACCTCAAGGACAACATCAACTCCATGGTGGAGTCCCTGCGCGAGACCACCCTGGCCAACCAGGAGCAGGACTGGCTCAAGACCAACCTCGCCCGCATCTCCGCCCTCATGCAGGGCCACCGCGACCTGCCCGTCGTCGCGGAGCTGATCATGGACGAGCTGGTGCCCCAGGTCTCCGCCCAGTACGGCGCCTTCTACCTCGCCGAGGAGGGCGAGGACGGCCCCGAGCTGCGGCTCGTCGGCTCCTACGGCAGGCCGGAGGAGGACAACCGGCCCGCCCGGATCCCGTTCGGCCGGTCCCTGGTCGGCCAGGCCGCGCGCAGCCGCCGTACGATCGCCGTGGACGAGCTGCCGCCCGGCTACGTCACCATCTCCTCCGGGCTGGGGCAGGTCGAGCCCACCGCCCTGCTGCTCCTGCCCATCGTCTTCGAGGAGCAGGTCCTCGGCGTCATCGAGCTCGCCGCCGTCACCTCCTTCACCCAGATCCAGCGCGACTTCCTCCAGCAGCTGGTGGACACCATCGGCGTCAACGTCAACACGATCGTCGCCAACGCCCGCACCGACGAGCTGCTGGAGGAGTCCCAGCGCCTCACCAGCGAACTGCGCTCCCGTTCGGCCGAGTTGCAGGCCCGCCAGGAGGAACTGCAGCAGTCCAACGCCGAACTGGAGGACAAGGCCTCCCTGCTGGCCGATCAGAACCGGGACATCGAGGCGAAGAACCTGCAGATCGAGCAGGCCCGCCAGGAGCTCGAGGCCCGCGCCCAGCAGTTGTCGCTGGCCTCCCGGTACAAGTCCGAGTTCCTCGCGAACATGAGCCACGAGCTGCGCACCCCGCTCAACAGCCTGCTCATCCTCGCCCAGCTGCTGGCGCAGAACCCCTCGCGCAACCTCACGCCGAAGCAGGTCGAGTACGCCGGCATCATCCACTCCGCCGGCTCGGACCTGCTGCAGCTGATCAACGACATCCTCGACCTGTCCAAGGTCGAGGCGGGGAAGATGGACGTCAGCCCCGAGCGCGTCCCGCTCCGGCAGCTCATCGAGTACGTCGAGGCCACCTTCCGGCCGATGACGTCGCAGAAGAGCCTGGACTTCGCCATCACCACCGCCCCCGGCGCGCCCGCCGACCTGCTCACCGACGACACCCGGCTCCGCCAGATCCTGCGCAACCTGCTGTCCAACGCGGTGAAGTTCACCGAGCAGGGCCGGGTGGAACTGCGCATCGAGCCCGCGCCGGACGAGGAGGTGCCCGAGGGCGTCGTGCGCGGCGGTGCCGTGGTCGCGTTCCGCGTGGTGGACACCGGCATCGGCATCCCCGAACAGCAGCGGGAGACCGTCTTCGGCGCCTTCCAGCAGGCCGACGGCACCACCAGCCGCAAGTACGGCGGCACCGGTCTCGGCCTGTCCATCACCCGGGAGATCGCCCACCTGCTCGGCGGCGCCGTCACCGTGGAGAGCACGCCCGGCAAGGGCAGCACGTTCACGCTCTTCCTGCCCGCCGCCCGGGCCGACTTCGAGCAGCTGCTGCAGGCCGCGCCGAAGCCGCCCGAGCTGTCCCGGGCGGGCACCGCGAACGGTCGGGAACTGACCGAGAGCGCGCCGCCGGCCACCGCCAGACGGCAGCGCCCGCGCCGCCTGCTCGTCGTCGAGGAGCGGCCGCGCGGACTGCTCACGCTCGTCGCCGAGAGCGTCGTCGGGGACCTCGCGCAGGTCCGGCCCGACGGGACGGGCGGCACGCCCGTCGACGTCATCACGGCGGTCGGCGCCCAGGAGGCGGCCGGTGCGCTGGCCGCCGAGCCGTGCCACTGCGTGGTCGTCGAACTCGGCGCGCCGGACGGGGAGTCCGCGCGCTTCCTGGAGGCGCTGCGCGGCGACTCCGCCCTCGCCAGCGTGCCCGTCCTCGTGCACAGCTCGCACCGCACCGAGCCGATCACCGAGGACACCGGCGCGGGTTCGCTGGAGTACCTGTACAGCCTGGACGAGCTGCGCGAGCGGATCGCCCTGCACGTCTCCGCGGAGGAGCCCGGCGAGGTGCTCACGCTGGTCCGCGGCGACGAACCGCAGGTGACGGCGGTGCACCAGGTCGACGACCGCAACCGCGGCCGTACCGTCCTCGTCGTCGACGACGACGCGCGCAACCTGTTCGCGCTCAGCGGCATCCTCGAACTGCACGGCTTCCGGGTGCTGCACGCGGAGAACGGCCGCAAGGGCATCGAGACGCTGGTGAACAATCCGGACGTGCAACTCGTCCTGATGGACGTGATGATGCCCGAGATGGACGGCTACGCGGCCACCGCGGAGATCCGCAGCATGCCGCAGTACGCCGACCTGCCGGTCATCGCCGTGACCGCCAAGGCGATGCAGGGCGACCGGGAGAAGAGCCTCGCCTCGGGAGCCAGCGACTACGTGACGAAGCCGGTGGACACGCACGACCTCATCGCGTGCGTCCGGCGCTGGCTGCCCGCATGAGGACGAGCCCGCAGTCCGGAACGAGCCCAGGCCGACGCAGCCGAGGAACAGGTACCCGGTGAACGCCTACGATCCGCCTTCAGACCCCGCCGTCCCGGACCCTGACCAGGCCGGCGCGAACCGGCCGCCCGGGCCGTCCGGCGCCGCGGCGCCCGACGAGCCCGCCATGCCCGGGCCCGCCGGGGTCGTGGAGCCCGCCGGGGCCACCGCGACCGCCGAGCGGCCCGGGACCGGCGTTCCCGCCGGTCCGGACGTCCCCGGCACCGATCCGGCCGGCGCCGAACCGGCGTCCGGGCCGAGCCCCTCCGAGGCCGGGCCGGGCCTGCCCGCCGAGTACTCCGGGGCCCCTGGGGGAGAGCTGGAGCCGGGGGAGCTGGAGCTGGAGCTGGCGGAGCTGGAACTGGGTGGGGTGGACCTGCCCAAGGTGCCGGCCACCTCGCCCGTGGGGCGGCTCGCCGCCACCGTCGAGCGGCTGCGCAAGGAGGTACGGGAGGCGCAGGCGGAGGCCGAGGGACGGGCCCTGGTCGAGCTGGCCAAGGGCATCCTGGTGGAGCGCCTGGGCTGCGGCCCCGCGCAGGCCGCACGGCAGCTCGGCGAGCTGGCCGAGCAGGCCCGGGTGACCCCGCTGGAGTTCGCGGTCGAGGTCATCAACCAGGCCGCCCGGGACCGCGTCTCGGAGGTGGCCGGCGCCTTCCTGGCCGCCACCGCACGGAGCCAGGAGCCGGTCGAGGAGTCCGCCGCCGTGCGGCTGCGCGCCGCCGAGAGCGGTGTGCTCGCCGCCGACGACACCCAGGCGGTGGCCGACTCCCTCCTCCAGCACGCCCTGAGCCCCCTCGGGGCGTGCGCCGTGGCCATCTGGGCCGCGGGCTCCGACGGCTCGCTGACCCTCGCGGGCAGCGCAGGGTTCACGCCGGCCGAGTCCGCCCGCTGGCGCTACGTCCCGCCGGACGTGGCCACGGTGGCCCGGCGCGGCCTCACCGACCCCGACGGGCAGTGGCTGCCCTCCCTGGCCGAGTCCGGGCTGCCCACCATCGGCCGCCGGGAGTTCGCCGACGGCGCCCGGGTCGCCCTACCCGCCGGTGTCGGCGGCCGGATCCACGGCGTCCTGGAGATCGCCTGGCCCAAGCCCGAGGGCCCGCAGCCACCGCAGGTGGTCCGCCAGGTGGAGGCGCTCGCCGAGCTGTGCGCCCACACCCTGGAGGCCCACACCCCGCCGGCCGGCACCGGGCACGAACCCCGGGTGCTGCCCGACGCCGTGGAGCTGATGGACCTCGCCGACGGGCTGCACGACCCGGCCCTGGTGCTGGTGCCGCACCTCGACGACACCGGCCGGCTGGCCGACTTCCGCATCCAGCACGTCAACAGCCGCTTCCTCGACCCGGCGGGCCGCTCGCGGGCCGTCGTCAGCGGCGCCCTGCTGCTGGAGGCCTACCCCATGGCCGCCGGAACCAGCGAGCTGTTCCAGCGGGTCGAGCGCGTCTACGCCACCGGCGAGCCGTTCCGCGCCCACCGCATGCGGCTCACCGCCCTGGTCGACGAGGTGCCGCTGACGACCGTCGCCGACATCAGCATCAGCCGGCACGGCTCCAGCGTGCTGCTGATCTGGCGCATCGAGGACGAGACCGCGCGCCTGGCCAGCCTGCTCCAGAACGCCCAGCGCCTCGGCCGCATCGGCGGCTTCGAGGAGAACCTGCTGACCGGCGAGATCACCTGGAACAGCCAGTTGTTCGGCCTCTACGGCCGTCCGCCCACCAGCACCCCGGTCCCGCTGGAGAACCTGGCCGCCCACGCCCATCCGGACGACGCCGTCGCCATCGGCCGGTTCCTGCGCACGCTGCTGCACCGCCGGCGCCCGGCGTCCGCCGCCTTCCGGCTGATGCGGCCGGACGGGGTGACCCGGCACATGCGGGTGGTGGCCGAACCCGTCCTCGACACCGACGGCCAGACGTTCGTCGTACGCGGGGCCTACCAGGACATCTCCGCCCAGCACTGGACCGAGGTCGCCCTCGCCGCCACCCGCGACCAGCTCGCCCACACCGAGCAGCAGGCCGACGAGCGCAACCGCCTGGCCCTGCAGCTCCAGCACGCCATCATGCCCCCCGAGCAGACGCCGCTGCAGATCCCGGACCTCCAGGTGGCGGTGCGCTACCGGCCCGCCGAGACCGAGCACCTGGTGGGCGGCGACTGGTACGACGCCGTCGTGCTGCCCTCCGGACTGGTGCTGCTGTGCGTCGGGGACGTCGCCGGACACGGCATCGAGGCGGCGACCAGCATGGTCGTCCTGCGCAACGCGCTGCGCGGCCTCGCGGTGACCGGCGCCGGTCCGGCGCAGCTGCTGTCCTGGCTGAACATCGTCGCCCACCACCTGACCGGCGCCGTCACCGCGACCGCCGTGTGCGGGCTGTACGACGGGGAGCGGCGCACCCTGCGCTGGGCCCGGGCGGGGCATCTCCCGCCGGTCCTCGTCCGGGACTCCGAGGCCAGCGCGCTGCCGAGGCTCAAGGGGCTGCTGCTGGGCGCCGTGCCGGAGGCGGTGTACGAGGAGACCGAGGTGCAGCTGGCGGCCGGGGACACCCTGCTGATGTACACCGACGGCCTGATCGAGCGCCGTGACCGCTCCGTGGAGGAGTCCCTCTCCCACCTGCTGTCCACGGCCCGCTCGGCGCCCGGCAGTCTGCACCAGCACCTGGACCGGCTGCTCACCTACAGCAGGTCGGACACCGACGACGACACCTGCATCGTGGGCATCCGGCTCACCTGAGCCGGGCGGGCGGACGGGGCCGGGCGGGGCGGGTCGGACGGGGCGGGCGTCGCCGCCGCTCCGAGGTGACTCTCGGCTGAGCGGCCACCCCCGCAGGTTCACACCTGTCACGCGCCGGTGAGGGCGACGGTGGCGGTGACGCGCTTGCCGTGCGCCAGCGGGGTGACCTCGAACCCGCCGGTGAGCAGGCTCACCAGATGCAGCCCGTGGCCGCCCACCCGGCACGGGTCGGGTGGGCGCTGCCGGGGCCGCTCGGGAGAGGTGTCCGTGACGGAGACGTGCAGCGCCGTGGAGTCGGGCGACAGCTCCAGCCGGAGCCCGCAGGGGCCGGGAGCGTGCCGGACGGCGTTGGTGACGAGTTCACTGACGACGAGCTGGGCATCCTGGACCGCCCGCCGGTGCGGGGCGGGCCGGGCCCGCGACAGCAGGGCCTGGACGGCGTCTCTCGCATCGGCGATGCAGGACGAGCCGGCGTCCCAGGTGCGGCTGTAGCGCTGGGGCGTGGGCCGGGTCCGCATCATCGTGTGCGTCCTGAGGGGGATGTCCATACCTCGTTGCCCTTTTCCTCCGGGATCTGGGGCCCTTCCTGTGACCAGGGAACCGGTGCCGTCCCTCTCCCGGCTACCCACTGGACCGCCGGTCAAGGGGACGATCGCGGGTAGTCCTCCGGTTGCGCACCCGCCCCAGGTGAGTGCCCCGGCCCGGCACGGGCACGCCGCCCGGACGTACTGCGGGCAGGCCCGGGAGATCCGCTCCGGCGGATCTCCCGGGCCTGCCCCGAGCGGTGTCCGACTCAGTGCTTGAAGGTGTCCTTGGCCTTCTCCTTGGCCTGCCGGGCGTCGCCGCGCGCGCCCTCCATGCGGCCTTCGGCCTCCATGCGCTCGTTGCCCACCGCGCGGCCGGCGGCCTCCTTGGCCTTGCCCTTGGCCTGCTCTGCCTTGGCCTTCGCCTTTTCCTTGCCAGCCATCGGGTCGTCACATCCCCACGTCTGTTCGGTGTGCGGTCCCTTGTCGGTTTGCCCCTCTGCCGCGACCCAAACCCGTCCCGAGGCCGGGGCCCGATTCCGTTCGGAGCGGGCCCGGCAAATCACCGCCCCTTGATTGAACAGTCCAGACTGATAAACCTGTGGTCAGTAACCATGGACGGGGAGAGCGCGGAGAGCGCGGGGCAGAACGCGGAGCACCAGGACACGGCGGCCCTCGCCGCCGCGCTGCGGCTGGCCATGGGCCGGATCGTCCGCCGCCTGCGCCAGGCGCACGCTGTCGGAGATCTGACGCTCTCCGGCGTCTCGGTCCTGGCCCGGCTGGCCGCGGCGGGACCGGACTCGCCCGGCGCGCTGGCCGAGCTGGAGCGGGTCAGGCCCCAGGCGATGGCCACCACGCTGGCCGGACTCGTACAGCGCGGACTGGTCGGCCGCGCCCCCGACGCGACCGACGGCCGGCGCTCCATCGTGTCGATCACCGAGGCGGGCCGGACGGTCCTGGCGGAGCGCCGCTCCGAGTCCGTCGGACGGCTCGCCCACGCGCTCGACGACTTCACCCCGGGCGCCTGACCGGGCCCCCGAGCTCAGCGTTCGCGCCGCCGCCGGACGAGGTGGCGTGTCACCAGGGCGGCGACGATCACACCGAAGCCGACGAGGGCGGCGAGCTGGTAGCGTCTGATCTCGTCGTAGACCGCGGTGATGTGACTCCCCGCGAGGTAGGCGAGGGACGCCCACAGGCCGACCCACAGGGCCGCGCCGAGCGCGTTGAAGACCAGGAAGCGGCGCCAGGGCATCTCGGCGGTGCCCGCGATGATCCCGTTGGCCTGGCGCAGCCCCTCGACGAAGCGGGCCGCCGTGACCACCTTGCCGCCGTGCCGCCGGAAGAACTCCTCGGCCGCGTGGAGCCGCTTCGGCGTGAGGAGGACGTACCGGCCCCAGCGGTGCACGGACGCCCGCCCGCCGCTGCGGCCGATGAGGTAGCCGATGTTGTCCCCGAGCACTGCCGCGAGGAAGGCGATGCCCGCCACGGCGGCGATGTTCAGCCGCCCCGCCCCGGCGTAGACGCCGGCGGCGATCAGGATGGTCTCGCCGGGCGCCGGTACCCCGAAGTCCTCCACCAGCACCACGGCTCCCACGGCCCAGTAGCCGTAGTCACCGAGCAGCGGTGCCAGATGGGCCAGCGGGCCCGGAAGCGGAGGAGCTGCCATACCCCCCACCGTACGCCGCGGTGCCCGGCGGGCGGTCTATGCGCCGTCGCCCTCGCCCGGGTCGCGCTGGCAGGTGTAGCAGAGTTCGTGTCCCCCGTCGCGGGTGACGACGGTGCCCCAGCCGAGACAGTGCTCGCAGCCGCGGGCCAGGCCGAGATCGGGGTGAGGGGGCGGGCAGGGTGTGCGGGGGGCTCCGTACACCATACGGGGAGCGGCTCCTTGAGACCAGGGTGCGAGATCAGGGGTCGCGGTCCGAACTGCTTCCATTATGTCCGACTTATGCCAGATGTCCATGGCGTATGTCACCGAGTGCCAGGAATCACTCCAGGTTCCCCAGCCTGGCCTCCCGCCACAGGTCCACGCCGCCCTCGGTGGCGTGGCTGTCGATCTCGGCCAGCTCCCCGGCGCTGAAGTCGAGGTTCTCCAGCGCGGCCACGTTCTGCTCCAGCTGCTCGGTGCGGGAGGCGCCGATCACCAGGGAGGTGACCCGCTCGTCGCGCAGGGCCCAGGCCAGTGCCATCTGGGCCAGGGTCTGCCCGCGCCGGGCCGCGATGTCGTTCAGCGAGCGCAGCCGCCCGCGCATCTCCTCGGTCAGCCAGGCCGGGTCGAACGACGTGCCCCGCGCGGCCCGGGAGTCCTCCGGCACGCCCTGGAGGTAGCGGCCGGTGAGCAGCCCCTGCGCGAGCGCCGTGAACCCGATGACGCCGAAGCCCTCCTCCTCGGCCGTGTCCAGCAGGCCGTCGGTCTCGATCCAGCGGTTGAGCATGCTGTACGACGGCTGGTGGATCAGCAGCGGGGTGCCCAGCTCGCGCAGGATCGCGGCCGCCTGCCGGGTGCGCTCGGCGTCGTACGAGGAGATGCCCACGTAGAGGGCCTTGCCCTGGCGGACGGCGGTGTCGAGGGCGCCCATCGTCTCCTCCAGGGGCGTGCTCGCGTCCAGCCGGTGCGAGTAGAAGATGTCCACGTAGTCCAGGCCCGTGCGGCGCAGCGACTGGTCCAGCGAGGCCAGCAGGTACTTGCGGGAGCCGCCGCCCTGCCCGTACGGCCCCGGCCACATGTCCCACCCCGCCTTGGTGGAGACGATCAGCTCGTCCCGGTACGGCGCCAGGTCCCGCCGCAGCAGCCGCCCGAAGTTCTGCTCCGCGGCGCCGTACGGCGGGCCGTAGTTGTTGGCCAGGTCGTGGTGGGTGATCCCGAGGTCGAAGGCGCGCAGCGCGATCTCGCGCTGGGTCTCGAAGGGGCGGTCGTCGCCGAAGTTGTGCCAGTAGCCGAGGGACAGGACCGGGAGGTCCAGTCCGGACCGGCCGGTGCGCCGGTAGCGCATGGTGCCGTCGTAGCGGGCGGGGTCCGCGACATGGGTCATCGGGTCGTCTCCGGGTGGTGCCGTAGGGGGGAACCGCCGGTGTGCGGCGGCTCGTCCACCCTGCGCCCGCATGATCCGTAAGTCCAACCGATGCCTCCTATGGGATTGAGCTGCCCGGTTTCTGAATCGGGCACTGTCGGATCCTACGAACTTCGCGCGGGGCGGGTGCCCGCCCTCCCGTGGCTCTGATAGGAAACTTTACTACCAGTGCAGTACGGCTCAACTCACCACCCCCCACCCCTCTTTGGAGTCCCTGTGGTGCACCCGGACAGTGAGACGACAGCCTCCGCCCGCCCCTCCCGCCGGACCGTCGTCGCCGTGCTCGGCGCCGTCGCCTCCGGCGCCCTGCTCGGCGTTCAGCGCCCCGCCGCCGCGTCGGCGGCCGCACCGGGCCTCGACGACCCGGCGAAGAAGGAGATCGCCATGCGACTGGTCTCCAGTGCGGAGAACTCCTCCCTCGACTGGAAGGCCCAGTACAAGTACATCGAGGACATCGGCGACGGGCGCGGCTACACCGCCGGCATCATCGGCTTCTGCTCCGGCACCGGCGACATGCTGGACCTCGTCCAGCTCTACGCCGACCGCAAGCCCGGCAACGTCCTCGCCAGGTACCTGCCCGCCCTGCGCGACGTCGACGGCACCGACTCGCACCAGGGCCTCGACCCGAACTTCCCCAAGGACTGGCGCAAGGCCGCGCAGGACACCGTCTTCCAGCAGTGCCAGAACGACGAACGCGACCGCGTCTACTTCGACCCCGCCGTCTCCCGCGGCAGGTCGGACGGCCTGCACGCCCTCGGCCAGTTCTGCTACTACGACGCGATCGTCATGCACGGCGACGGCGGTGACCCCACCAGCTTCTCCAGCATCCGCAAGCGCGCCCTGCGCAGCGCCAGGCCGCCGGCGCAGGGCGGCGACGAGACGGCGTACCTGAACGCCTTCCTCGACGCCCGGGTGTGGGCCATGAAGCAGGAGGAGGCCCACAGCGACACCAGCCGGGTCGACACCGAGCAGCGGGTCTTCCTGCGCAAGGGCAACCTCGACCTGAACACCCCGCTGGACTGGAAGGTGTACGGCGACCCCTACCACATCGGCTGACCCGCGGAGGTCAGGAGCCGTGCGGCAGGGCGGCGGGCGCGGGCCCCGGGACACCGGGGCCCGGCGCGGCGGCCTGCCGTGCGGTGATGCGCTGGATCACCATCACGGCCGGGGCGGCGGCCAGAAGTACGAGGACCTCTCCCGCCACGATCAGCGGCGGCGGGGTCGTGCCCCCGGTCCCGCGACCACGTGGACGTAGATCTGCGACAGGCGGAGGGAGCCGCCGCGAGCGCGGAGGTCCCACACCCGCGCCACGTCGGCGACGGCCGCCGCGACGACTGCGGTCCGGGCGGAACGCGCGAGGGGCCAAGGGGCCCTGACGGTGGATCCGGGCACGGTGAGGGCCTGTCCGTGAAGGCGTCCCGCACGGACGGCGGGACGGCACCGAGATCGCGAGCACTGGATCACAGGGCGGGGCCCACTCGCGTGCCAGGGCTTTGACCGGGAAGGATGGGCGGTGAGCGATCCGACGAAGCGGAGGAGCGGACTCATGCCGCACGAGCGAGCCGGCCGGCCGGCCGGGCCCGAGGACCTTGTCGACGTGGCACGGCTGGTCACGGCGTACCACGCACTGCACCCGGACCCGGCCGACCCGGCGCAGCGGGTGGCGTTCGGCACGTCGGGGCACCGGGGTTCGTCCCTGGCGACCGCCTTCAACGAGGACCACATCGCCGCCACCAGCCAGGCCATCTGCGAGTACCGCGCGGAGCGGGGCACCGACGGCCCCCTCTTCCTCGGCGCCGACACCCACGCCCTGTCCGAGCCCGCGAAGGTCACCGCGCTGGAGGTGTTCGCCGCCAACGGCGTCACCGTGCTCATCGACAGCGCCGACGGCTACACGCCCACCCCGGCCGTCTCGCACGCCATCCTGACCCACAACCGGGGCCGCACCGCCGCGCTCGCCGACGGCGTGGTCGTCACCCCGTCGCACAACCCGCCCGCCGACGGCGGCTTCAAGTACAACCCGCCCAGCGGCGGACCGGCCGCCTCCGACGCGACCGGCTGGATCCAGGACCGCGCCAACCAGATCATCACGGGCGGCCTGAAGGACGTGCGCCGGCTGCCGTACGCCCGCGCGCTCGCCGCCGACACCACCGGGCGCTACGACTTCCTGGGCACCTACACCGCCGACCTGCCCGGCGTCCTCGACCTCGACGCGATCCGCGCGGCCGGGGTGCGCATCGGCGCCGACCCGCTCGGCGGGGCGTCCGTCGCCTACTGGGGCCGGATCGCCGAGGAGCACCGCCTCGACCTGACCGTGGTCAACCCGCACACCGACCCCACCTGGCGGTTCATGACGCTGGACTGGGACGGCCAGATCCGCATGGACTGCTCCTCGCCCTACGCGATGGCGTCCCTCATCGAGCAGCGCGACCGCTTCCGCATCGCCACCGGCAACGACGCCGACGCCGACCGGCACGGCATCGTCACCCCCGACGCGGGCCTGATGAACCCCAACCACTACCTCGCCGTCGCCATCTCCTACCTCTACCGGCACCGCGAGCAGTGGCCCGCCGACGCGGGCGTCGGCAAGACGCTCGTGTCCTCCTCGATGATCGACCGGGTCGCCGCCGACCTGGGCCGCCGGCTGGTCGAGGTGCCCGTCGGGTTCAAGTGGTTCGTCGACGGACTGGCAGGCGGCACCCTCGGCTTCGGCGGCGAGGAGTCGGCCGGCGCGTCCTTCCTGCGCCGGGACGGCTCGGTGTGGACCACCGACAAGGACGGCATCCTGCTGGCCCTGCTCGCCTCCGAGATCACCGCGGTCACGGACCGGACGCCGTCCGAGCACTACGCCGACCTGACCGCCCGCTTCGGCGAACCCGCCTACGCCCGCATCGACGCCCCCGCCACCCGCGAGCAGAAGGCGCTGCTGGCCAAGCTGTCACCGGCCCAGGTCACCGCCGACACCCTGGCCGGCGAGGCGGTCACCGGCGTGCTCACCGAGGCGCCCGGCAACGGCGCCGCCATCGGCGGCATCAAGGTCAGCACCGAGAGCGCCTGGTTCGCGGCCCGCCCCTCGGGCACCGAGGACGTCTACAAGATCTACGCCGAGTCCTTCCTCGGCCCGGACCACCTCACCCGGGTGCAGGAGGAGGCCAAGGGCGTGGTGCAGGCCGCGCTCGGCGGCTGACGGAGCGTGCGGCGGCCTCCGTGACGTCCGTGCGGAGGCCGCCCGCGCCGGGCGCGGCTCAGTCGCGGTCGTGCCCGCGCCCGTCCTCCAGCCGGTCCTGCACGGCCTGCGCCATGGCGGCCTCACCCTTGGCGTTGGGGTGGGCGGGTGCGGCGGGGGCTGCCGGCCGCAGCGGTTCGATCCAGCGGTCCGCCGGCGCCTGGCACATGTCGTGGCCGACCGTCGGGCCGTAGGTGTCGACGTACTCGGCCCGGTTCCAGGCGGCGACCAGACGCAGCATCAGGTTGAGCCGCTTCTCGGTGTCCCGGAGGTAGGGGAAGTCCTTGGCGGCGAACGGCACCGAGGGGGCGCAGCCGCTGCCGTCGTCCGGCAGCAGGTCCGGGTAGCCGACGAGGAGCACGCGCGCGTGGGGCGCACGGGCGTGCACGGCGCGCAGCACCCGGTCGATCTTCGGCGCGGTCCGCAGAACGGTGAGCGCCAGCTCGTCGTACCCGGAGGCCACGTAGGAGCGCTCGCAGGGGTTGCCGGCCGGGTCCTGGGCGGCGAGCCGGGCGCAGGTGGAGATGATCGGGCCGAAGCCCACGTCGTTGCCGCCGATCTGCACCGTCACCAGGTCGGTGTTCCGTCCCAGCGCGTCGAGTTGGGGCCCGTTGGTGCCCTGCTCCTTCCACATCTCGTCCGTCGTCGCCCCGGAGCAGCTGACGTCCTTGAACGCGGTGGCTCCCAGCCGTGCCGCCAGCAGCGAGGGGTAGTTCTGGTCGGAGCGGGCGCAGTTGGCGTCCACCTGCGTGGGGATCACCGGGCCCGAGGTGTAGGAGTCCCCGAGGGAGACGTAGGAGAGGCCGTGGCCGTGTCCGGCGGGCCCCGCGGCGGCGGGTGACGTGGAGGCGGCGACGAGGGCGCAGCCCCCGAGCGCCGCCCCCAGTACGGCGGCCCGCCGCCGGCCTCTCGCGCCGTCCGCCCCACGCGTGTCGTTCGTCATGAAATCCGCCCCCAGAGGCCGTTGCACCGCACGGGACAGTGGTCCCGTGCGCTGGACTGGCCCTGTATACCGTCCGGTCGGTCACCTGGACCAGAAGCGGGAGCGAACATTCGCGTCAGCCGGGGGAGGAGTTCCGCGGGGTCCCGCCGTTCCGGGCGGGTCCCGCGCTCAGGAAGCGGTCAGGAGGGAGTCGTCCTCCGGGCGGGCCCCGGACAGGCGGTGCCGGGCGGCTATCAGAGCCATGTCGGGGTCCTTGGTGCCCGTCGCCACGCACAGCGAGTAGGAGACGTCCGCCAGCCGCTGCCGGGCCTGCGGCGTGCTCTCCTCGGCTCCCAGCAGCGTGAGGGCCTCGTACTGGTCGATCAGGTCCTGCAGTACCGCGGGGTGTGCCATCAGCATGAGTTCCGCCTCTTTCGTGCGCGGCCGGCAATGATCACTTGGCTGCGCGGATACCCGCGTTGCCACCCGGCATGCTCCCGGGAGCGGGGCCGCGCGGCCCGGACGGTGCCGGGCCGCGCGGCGACAGGCGGAGAGGGCAGGATTCGAACCTGCGCGGGCTCCTCGCGGGGCCCGACCATGAGCCGTACTCGCTGGTCCCCGATCAGCCACTCCGGGCACCTCTCCCCGTGACCGGCTCGTCCGGTTTCCCGTGCCGCTCACGGGAACCACCGTGCCAGGGCCCGCTGACGCCGGGCTGACACGTCCGCCCGGTGGGCCGCCTCGCGCTCCGGTTCCATCCTGGGCCCCGTTTCCCCCGATCGGTGTACGGCGCCGTGAATATGCCACTGGCGCACCGTCCGGGGGCTACGGTCACGGGATCTGCAACCGACGAACACGAGGGGGTGCGTGGGGTGAGCCACGAGACGCTGCTCGCCACACTGGAGGCCGTCCACCGCACCGCGGGAGCCGCCACGCACGGGTGGATGCTCGACGCGCACGCCGTCCGGCTGCGCTCCGCCCTGGCCGAGCCGACACGGCTGGCGCTGGTGGAGTGGGCCGACCGGGAGACCCGGGCGGAACTGTCCGCGCTGCGGGGCCGTCCCGTGCGGCAGGCGGTGCGCCTGTCCGCGCACGGGCGCGACGTGCTCGCCTACGCCGGCCGGCGGCGGCCGGGGTCCGGGACGCCGGAGCCCGGGCCGGGACAGCGGCTGGTGGAGCTGAGGCCGTCGCAGATGAGCGCGCTGCGCACGTACCTGCGGCTGACCGGCGGGCTGCACCGGCGGCCGGCCGAGGGCCTGGCGGAGCAGGTGGACGCCGCGGTGTTCCACCGCGCCGGCAACCGGTGGCGGCTGCTGCTGACCCAGCGGCAGATGGAGTCGGCGGCCTACGGTTTCTGGCTGCACCGCGTCGCCGCCTCGGCGACCGAGGCGAACGACTTCGGCCGCGAGTACGACGTCACCTACCGGCCCGCCCACGGCGGACGGGCGCCCACCGCCCCGCTGCCCGCGGCCGCCGGCCGGTGAACTGATCCGCTTCCCTCGGGAGTTCGTGCCGTCTCCGGCCGGGGCGGGGCGAGGGCCGGGGGAGAGGGTGTGGAAGGCTGCGAGGGCCCGTGCCGGCCCCATGGAGGAGGAACGCTCATGGCCGTCATCCACCGCACCACGCTCACACCGACCAAGCTGGAACTCCTCACCGCCTGGCTGCCCGCCCGCCCGTGGTACCGGGGCGGCGCGGACGCCCCCGTGCTGGAGAAGTCCGGCGGCTTCCGGCTGGACGACCCGGAGGGCGAGGTGGGCGTCGAGTTCATGGTCGCCACCGACACCTCCAACCCCGAGCCGACCGCCTACCTGTTTCCGCTGACCTACCGCGGCGCGCCCCTGCCGGGCGCGGAGCGCGCGCTCGTCGGCACCGCGGAGCACGGGGTGCTGGGCCGGCGCTGGGTCTACGACGGCTGCCACGACCCGGTGCTGGTCGGCGAGTTGCTCGCCCTGATCCAGGGCCGGGCCCAGGCCGTGGCGCAGAGCGTCACGGACACCCCGGACCACGAGGTCACCCGCTCCTTCACCGGTGAGCCCTTCGCCGCCACGGGTCTCACCCCCGAGCCCGCCGACGACGCGCGGGGCACCCGCCTCGCCGCTCCGCACGGGACGTTCCTGCGGATCCACCGTGTCCTGCAGCGGGGCGCCGGCCCCGCCGAAGGAGCCGTCGGCCACGTCGCGGGCGTCTGGAACACCCCGGACGGAACCCGCACCGGCGGCGTGTTCATGACCCTCGGCACGGACTGATCCGGCCTCGGGCCCGTCGCCCCCGGGGCGGTCCGCGGCCGGCGGCCGCCCCGGGGAACGCGGCCCCCCACTTACCGCCGCCGTATGGCATGACCCGGTCAAATCTGTCACGCTTTCGGCAACCGCCGCCGCGACCCACGAGGCGCGGTGCAGCTCTCACCGCACGGCCCGCGCCACCCCACCCCACGGCCGCCCCGGCGCACCCCAGCCGGCCGGGCGGTCATCGAGCAGGCCGGTACCCCGGCCGCCGTAAAAGGAGCAGCGTGTGAGACCGACCCCCCACCAGGCACTCGGCGCCGGCGCAGTCACCCTCGCCGCACTGGCCGCCCTCTGCCTGCCCGTCACCCCCGCCGCCGCCGCGCCGGCCCACACCCCGGTGGCCGCCGACTGCACCCCGGCGCAGGCCGTCACCAACGGCGGCTTCGAGAGCGGGACATCGCCCTGGACGCAGTCCTCGTCCGGCCTGATCACCAGCCGCACCGGCGAGAGCCCGCACGCCGGCTCCTCGTACGCCTGGCTGGACGGCACCGGCGGCAGCCGCACCGACACCCTCTCCCAGAGCGTCACCGTCCCCAGCGGCTGCGCCGGCGCCACCCTCACCTTCTGGCTGCACGTCGACACCGACGAGACCACCTCGTCCACCGCCTACGACAAGCTGACCGCCAAGATCGGCGGTACGACCCTGGCGACCTACTCCAACCTCGACGAGAACACCGGCTACGTGCAGAAGTCGTTCGACGTGTCGTCGTTCGCGGGCCAGACCGTGAACCTCACCTTCACCGGCACCGAGGACTACAGCCTCCAGACCAGCTTCGTCCTGGACGACGTCTCCCTCGACACCTCCGGCGGCACCACCCCGCCCCCGGCGGACCAGACCCGCACCCCCGCCGCGCCGTCCTACACCGTCAGCCTCAGCAGCGACACGAGCGGCACCACCTGGAACGGGCACGAGAGCGTCACCTTCACCAACACCTCCGCCACCGCGCTCGGCGAGGTGTACCTGCGGCTGTGGGACAACTACCACGGCACCTGCTCGGCGATGCCCATCCAGGTCACCAACGTCACCGGCGGCACCGCGGGCGGCCTCTCGGTGAACTGCACCGCCCTCAAGGTCACCCTGCCGGCCCCGCTGAACCAGGGCCAGAGCGCCACCGTCGGCTTCGACCTCGGCATCACCGTGCCCAGCGGCGCCGACCGGTTCGGGCACGACGGCGCGTTCAGCTTCATCGGCAACGCCCTGCCCGTGCTCGCCGTCCGCGACGGCGCCGGCTGGCACCTGGACCCGTACACGAACAACGGCGAGGCGTTCTACTCCCTGGCCGCCGACTTCCGGGTGACCCTCGACCACCCCAGCTCCCTGCTGGTCCCGGCCACCGGCACCTCCACCGACACCCCCGGCACCTCCGGCCGCACGGTGACCACCGCCACCGCCGCCAAGGTCCGCGACTTCGCCTGGGCCGCCGGCCCGTTCGGCAAGGTCTCCGGCACCTCCGCCGCCGGCGTCCCGGTGAACGTGTACTCCGTCTCGGGCATCAGCTCCTCCAGCGCCCAGTCGATGCTCAGCACCGCCGAGTCCGCCGTGGACGCCCACGCGGCCCGGTTCGGCGCCTACCCCTACGGCGAACTGGACGCGGTCCTCGACAACAACTACTGGTTCGGCGGGATGGAGTACCCCGGCTTCGTCCTCGACCTGGTCAGCACCACCGCTCTCACCCACGAGATCGGCCACCAGTGGTGGTACGGCATCGTCGGCGACGACGAGTACAACAGCCCCTGGCTGGACGAGGCGTTCACCGACTACGCCACCGACCTGGCCCTCGGCAAGACGGGCAGCAACTGCTGGAGCTCGGTGTCCTGGGCCTCCAGCACCGAGAAGATCACCAACTCGATGGCCTACTGGGACGCGCACTCCTCCCGCTACTCCACCGTGGTCTACGGCTACGGCAAGTGCGCCCTGCACGACCTCCGGCGCGTCCTCGGTGACACCGCCATGGCCAAGCTGCTGAAGGACTACGCGACCGCGCACTGGTACGGCGTGTCGACGACGGCCGAGTTCAAGGCCGCCGCCCAGGCCGCCACGAGCACCGACCTCACCTCCTTCTGGACCCAGCACCGCATCGACGGCTGACCCGCCCGCACCGGTCGCGGGCGGCGCCCCGAGGGGGCCGCCCGCGACCGCCGTGCCACTCACATGGCGTAATTCCCGCCCTCCGGTGCATCGTTGGGCGGTACCCGGAGTGCGGCGCGGTCCGGCCGAGGGTCAGATGGAGCTGTGCGAAGCGATATACACCACCCCGGCCGCCGCTCACGCTGGTCCGTCACCGGCGCTCTGACCGGCTTGCTGCTGACCCTGTCCCTGCCCCAGGCCGTGCCCTCGTCGGCCGACTCCGGTTCCCCACCCGCGCGCGGCAGCGCCTACATGGGGATGGGGGTCCTCGCCCACGACGGCGCGAGCACCTCCGCCGACACCACCGAGACGGTCCCGCGGGTCACCCAGACCGAGGGCGTCGACGTCTCCAGCCACCAGGGCGACGTCGCCTGGTCCACGCTGTGGAAGGCCGGCGTCAAGTGGGCCTACACCAAGGCGACGGAGGGCACGTACTACACCAACCCCTCCTTCCCCCAGCAGTACAACGGCTCCTACGACGCCGGACTGATCCGCGGCGCCTACCACTTCGCGACCCCCGACACCACCGGCGGCGCCGCCCAGGCCGACTACTTCGTCGATCACGGCGGCGGCTGGACCAAGGACGGCAAGACGCTGCCCGGCGTGCTCGACATCGAGTGGAACCCGTACGGCGACGCCTGCTACGGCAAGTCGCAGAGCGCGATGGTCACCTGGATCCGCGACTTCCTGAACCGCTACAAGTCCCGCACCGGCCGCGCGGCCGTCATCTACACCGCGACGAGCTGGTGGTCCGACTGCACGGGTGACTACGGCGGCTTCGCCGGGGCCAACCCGCTGTGGATCGCCCGGTACGCCTCGACCGCCGGGACCCTTCCGGCGGGCTGGTCGTTCTACACGATGTGGCAGTACACCTCCACCGGACCGACGGTCGGCGACCACGACCGGTTCAACGGCTCCCTGGACAAGGTCAAGAACCTGGCCACCGGCTGAGGTGAACCCGCCGAAGCCGGCCGGCCGGCGCCGGATAGGCTCGTGCCGTGCCGCACGTGGACATCGTTCAGCTGCTGGTCTCGCCGGTGCACCGGCTCGCGGGCCGGCCGGGCGACGGCCTTCCCGAGCTGCCGCCCGGCGAACTGGTGGCCACGACCCGGGTCCGCGCGGGACTGGGCATCGTCGGGGACCGCTACTTCAACCGGCCCGCCCACCGCGACGCGTCGGTCACCCTCATGGCCCTGGAGCGCCTGCCCCGGCCGGACCCGGCCGGGGCGGACCTGCTGCGGACGCGGCGCAACGTCCTGCTGCGCGGCGTGGACATCGACGCCTACGTCGGCGCGACGGTCTACCTCGACTGCGGCGCCGGACCCGTGGACCTGGAGGTCCGCAGCGCGGCCCGGCCCTGCTCGTGGATGGACACCACGCTCGGCCCCGGGGCGCAGCGGGCGCTGCGCGGCGGCGGGGGAGTGCGCTGCCGTCCCCTGACGGACGGCATCCTGACCGTGGGGCCCGCGGTCTTCGGGGTCCGCGGCGGGGCGGGGCTCAGGGCGCCGAGGTGACCAGCTGGTCGGCCAGCCGGTGGGCCTGGGCGAGCAGGGCGCCGTAGGTGGCGACCTCGTCGGGGTCGTCCGTCGTGGAACGCACCAGGTCCCGGCGCAGCTCCTGGAGCGTGTCACGCAGCTCCTCCACCGCCTCGCGCAGCCCGTCGTCGCTCGCCTGGCCGAACCGGCTGCGGCTGTAGAGCCGCAGCGCGTGGGCGGTCCGGCACAGGAACCTGGCGTAGTGGCGGGCGAGTTCCGGGTGGGGGCGGGGCGCCGGGCGGTCCTCGGCCGCCGCCTCGAGCACCGTGCGGGTGACGCCCGCGGTGTGGACGGCCGCGTAGTCGAGCACCACCACCGCGTCCTCGTACCCCTTGCCGGGCAGCGACGCGGCGGCCCTGCGGTGGCGCAGGTTGACCCGCAGGCTCTCCCGGCTCCACTCCACCGCGGCGTGGGCCCGGTCCACCAGGCGGTGCAGGCGCAGGGCCCGCTCGTGCCGGTCCGCGGCCTCCTCGGGGTCCCAGCGGCCCTCCGCCAGCCCGTCGGCGACCGCCCGCAGGATGTCGTGTGCCTCCTCGGTCGCGTCCTGGAGGACGGCCCGGGTGTCGTGCAGGTACACCGGCGGCCGGATCAGCGCGTTGACGGCGATGCCGACCAGCGCGCCGAAGAGCGCCTCGGCGAGCCGCGCGGTGGAGGTGGCGACGGACACGGCCCCGCCGGTGAGGACGAAGAGGGCGCCGGTGGCCGCGTAGATCCCCTGGCTGCCCAGCCGCCGCCAGTGGCCGAGCAGGAGGGCGGCGGGCAGCACGATCGCCATCGCGGCCACGGTACCGGGCAGCAGCAGCCCGGCCACGGTGGCCACCACCGTGCCGGCCGCGATCGCCGCGAGCTGCTGCAGTCCGTGCCGGATCGACCGGTACACGGTCGACTCCACCAGGACCACCGCCACCCACGGCGCGACGAACGCGACCGGCGCGCGCAGCCACCAGCCCGACACCGCCCAGGCCACCCACGCGGCCAGCGCCGCCTTCAGCGCCTGCACGGCGACATCCCGCTCCCGCGACGGCCCCGCACAGGCCCGCCGCACCGCGTTCACCGCCGCCGACCTCCCGAGTCCGATCGCCTGCCACATCACCCGCATGCCTCTCCCCGGGGCACACCCCTCGTGTTCACCGTTCGCATGGGCCCCCGGGTAGCCACGGGCCCGCGGATCACGCCTGCGGGACGTCCGGGCGGTGCGCGGCGGGGGTGGGCGCCGATGTGCTACGGGGGCGGTGACGGGCGCAGCGCGCGGTGCACCGCCCAGGCGACCGAGACGAACGGCACGGCCACGACGGCCCCGATCACTCCGGCGACGATGCTGCCCGCGAGGACGGACACGGCGACGACGAGCGGGTGCAGGCGGACCGCCCAGCTCATCACCAGCGGGTGGAGCACGTGGCCCTCGATCTGGCCGATGACGACGATGAGGGCGAGGACGGCCACCGCGGTCAGCGGCCCGCGGCCGGCCAGGGCGACGATCGTGGCCACGCCGAGCGCGACCGGGGAGCCCACCAGCGGGACGAAGGCGGCGAAGAACTCCAGCAGTGCCAGCGGCAGCGCGAGCGGCACGCGCAGGGCCAGCAGGGCGGCGCCGACGAGGACGGCGTTGGTGGCCGCGACGATGATGATGCCGCGCGTGTACCCGGCGAAGGTCCGCCACGCCGCGCTGCCCGCCCGGTCCCACGCCGGGCGCGCACCGCTCGGCAGCAGCTGGTCGCGGATCCAGCACCACAGCCGCTCCCCGGAGTGGATGAAGAAGACGGAGGCGAAGAGCGCGAGCGCGCCGCCCGTGATCACTTCGACGATCACGCCCAGCTCGGACACGGCGTTGCTCAGCAGACTCGCCCGGTGGGTCGAGACGTAGTGCGTCACCTGGTCCTGCAGCGAGGACAGCCGGCCCGCGCCCAGCCGGAACGGCGGCCGCTGCAGCCACTGCTCGATCCGGTGCACCCCGTCCCGGAAGTCGCCCACCAGCTTCGCCGACTCGCCCGCCACCGCGTTGCCCACCAGCGCGAGCAGACCCATCAGGAGCAGCAGGCTGCCGACCAGCGCGACGGCGACGCACAGGGGCCGCGGCAGCACGCGGTTGAGCAGATCGGTGACCGGGCGCAGGACGGTGGTGACGACCAGGGCGAGGAACAGGGCCACGGCGATGAGCTGGAAGCGGCCGAGGACGATGAAGACGCCGTAGACGACGATGCCGACGAGGATGAGCCGCCAGGCGTAGGCCCCGGCGATCCGCAGCCACGGCACCGTGCGACCGGCCCGCGGCGCGCCCGGGGCGGCGGGGACCACGGGGACGCCGCGAGGGACCGGCGGCAGCCGTACGGAGTACGCCGCCCGGCTGCCCAGCACCGCGGCCCGCGCACGCCGACCGCGCCCCGTCCACCGCCCCGCACCGCCCACCAGGTCACCCGCCTCCGATCCCGCCTCGGACCTGACGGCCCGTCACTCGCTCAAGAACGGTAAGGGCAACCCCGGGACACCGGCCGGACAACGCGCCCAGGGCCGCACGTGGCGCGCCGGGCGCCTCGCGCCCCGCGGACGGTCACAGGAACTTCACAACGTGCCGGCGTTGGGTGCTCGGGCGCGGGGGCACCCGGGCCGGGTCCTCGGCAGGGAGGGTCCCGCCATGATCGTCGTCGCGCTTCTGCTGCTCCCCGTCCTCAGCCTGCTGCTCTACGGTCTGGACCGGGTCGAGGACCACTGGGTCACCAGGCCCCCCGGGCCCCGCCACGCCCGGCGCCGGCGTCCGGCCGGACGTCACTGACCGGGCGTGACCGGGCGGTAGCGGGTGATCGCCCGGCCCAGCTCAGAGCGCTCCGCCTCGGGGAGCGGGCCGCCCTGGGCGTAGGCGAGGACGTGCTCGGCGACCGTGCGCAGCTTGGTGTTGGTGCGCTGGGAGACGTCCCGCAGCGCCCGCCAGGCCTCCTCCGGCGCGAGCTGCCCGAGGACCACCACGGCCCCGATGGCCTGGTCGATCACCGCGTGCGACCGCACCGCGTGCTGCAGATGCCGGTTCTCGTCACCCAGCCGCTCGTACGCCTGGGCGAGGTCGGTGGCGGAGAGCAGGACCAGTGGCTGGTGGCGGGAGAGCGCGAAGAAGGCCATGGAGCACCTTTGCGAACGGGGACATCACCTCTCGGCTGCCCTCCGGTGACCCCCCGCACACGCGGGGAAACAGCCCCGCGACCACCGTCACACCGGCCGGCCCGCGTCGCTGCCGCTCAGCCCGTCTCGCCGCCGTCCGCGGCGCGCCCCACGGGCAGCAGGTCCCGGATGTCCGGGGGCAGCGCCCCGGCCATCCGCTCGGTCAGCTCGGGAGCGAGGGCGGCGTCCAGCACCTCCAGGACGGCGGCGGCCTCGCGCAGCGCCGTGTCCTCGTCCGTGCCGGCCCGGCCGGCGATCCGCCCGGCGAAGACGGTCAGCCCGAACCGCTCGCCCGCCGTTCCCGCGTCGGCTCCGGCGCCCGCCTGAGCCGCCTCCCGCATGGCGGCCGCCAGGTCCGGCGGCAGCTGGGCGGCCACGTGGCGGGCGAGACCGGACGGCAGCCGCTCCGACAGCGTGCTGACCACGGCGTGCGCCGCCCGCTCGGCCGACCGCCGGTCGGGCAGCGCGGCGAGTGCCTGCACTTTTCCGATCATCTCGTCGTGATGCATGGGCCGGCTCCTTCCTCACGGAGGTGGCGCCCGGACGCCCCGCAACCGGCGAGTACCCACCCATCGGGCCGTCCTACGGCCCGCGGTGCTCAGTCCTCGGTCGCCGCCTGCGTCCAGGTCCACGCGTACTGCAGCCAGTCGGCCACCGTGACCGCCGCGAAGCCGCCGCAGACCAGGCGGGTCAGCCGGGGCGAGGCGGTGTACGAGCAGACCAGCGCCGTGGCCGTCCACGCCGAGGTGCAGAACGGGCAGGACAGCAGATCGCCCACCGCCCGCCGCACCCCGCGGCCCCGCGGCTCGTCCATCACCTCGCTCGCCTCGCCCTCACCGGAGCGGTGCGTGAACGGGGCGCGCAGAAAACTCGTGATCTTGTCCCGGGTCAGCAGCCTGGACGTCTTGTAGGCCGCGGCACCCAGCAGGGCGACGTCCCACGGCGGCACCTCAGGCGGCAGCCGCACGCCCCGGGACCGGGCCACCAGGGCGTAGGTGCCTACGCTCGCCGCGAAGACGGAGGCGAGCACGGCGTAGCCCGCGAGGGGGACGTCACCCTCGTCGTCGTAGTGTCCGGCGTCCGTTCGTCCGGCGTCCGTCGTCATGGGGCCTCCTGGTACGGCCGGGTACGGCCCGGCACGGCCCACCCGGTGGCGGGGCGCCCCGAGTTCCCCCGGTCCCCGGGGCCACACGCCGCCGTCGGCGCGGCGTGGCCGAGGCCACATATGACGAAGGTCCCAGCCGCGCCCTGCCGCGCCGGACCCGGGACTACCGTGGGGACGAGCCCCTGTTCCCATACGCACCACGGACGGCCCGGCAGTGCTCACCGATCTCTCTCCCCTCATCGCCGCGACGGCCCGCTGGCTGACCGGCGCCTACCCGCCGTGCGGCGGCGCGCTGGCCTCGGCCCTGTGCGAGGCGCAGGCCCGGCAGGCCGTGACGGTCGCGGCATGGCTGCGGTACCCGACCGAGATCGACGCCGGTCTCGTCACCCTGTCCGGCCCGGGCGGCGCCGCCCGCCTGGACTGGATCACCGGTGCGGACGCCGGCGACGCCGCCGGCGAGGAGTGGGCGTGGCGCACCTGGGTGGACGAGGTCGTCGCCAGCTGGGCCGCGGCCCTGCTGACCGACCCCGCGCTGGCCGTGCTGGCCGTCGGCGCCGTCGCCGGCGGGGAGCACACCTCGGGCCTGCCGGTCGAGTTCCGGCGCCTGCTCGCACCCGACGACAGCGACCGGCGGGCCGCGGCACTGCTGCGCCACCCCGACTTCCTCGCGCCGGTGGCCGGACTCCACCAGGACCAGCTCCTGGACCGTCTGCTCCCGGGCCCGGCCCTCGCCGCCTGACGGCCGGGGGCCAGCTGCCGGCGCCCCCCCTGCCGCCGCCCGGGCCCCGTGCGTCCGCGTCCCCCACCGGGTCGGACCTGTCTGCGGGGGTATGTCCCGGCCGTCGTCGCCCGTCCGCGGGGTAAGCGTGGCGCATGACCTTCCAGAACCCCGTCCACCGCGGCGGCGCGCGCCGCGGCCGGTTCGAGCAGCTCGCCGAGTACGCCTCCAACTTCACCAGCTCCCCGGCCTTCTTCCTCTTCTGCCTCCTCCTCGTCGGCTTCTTCCTCACCGCCCACGCCGCTCACCTCGACATCGAACTGCTGCTGCTCGCGGGCGAGTCCATGACCGCCGTGACCCTGCTGCTGCTGGCGCTGCTGAAGAACGCCGAGATGCGGGCGGAGCACGCCATCCAGCGCAAGCTCGACGCGATCGCCGCCGCCCTGCTCGAAGCGCACGAGGACGGGAAGGGGAAGGCCTTCGAGGACCTGAGGAATGCGATCCGAATGGAGGAAGAGACCTGAGCGGGGCGGACGAAACGCCGTAGGGGTTCTTCCCGGGATCCCGGCGAGCGACGAACATGCCGTGTCATGGACATTCTGCTCGTCGCCAGCGCGTTCAACAGTCTCTCCCAGCGGGTGTACGCCGAGCTGTCGGACCGGGGACACCGGGTGGACGTCGTGCTCGACACGCACGGGCCCGACGCCGTCCGGGCCGCCGTCCACGAGCTGCGTCCCGACCTGGTCGTCGCGCCTATGCTCAGGACCGCCCTGCCCGAGGACGTCTGGCGGGAGCACACCTGCCTGATCGTGCACCCCGGGCCGCCCGGCGACCGGGGGCCCTCCTCGCTGGACTGGGCGATCGCCGACCGGGCTCCGTCCTGGGGCGTGACGGTGCTGCAGGCGGAGGCGGCCATGGACGCGGGGGACATCTGGGCGTCGCAGTCGTTCCCCGTGCCGCCCGTCGGCAAGAGCGACCTGTACCGCAACGAGGCCTCGGACGCCGCCGCGGCCGCCGTTCTGCTCGCCGTCGAACGGTACGCGGGCGCCTCCTACAAGCCGCGGCCCCAGACCGGCGACTTCGTACCCGTCGTGTGGCGCGACTTCCTCCGGCAGGAGCGGCGCCGGATCGACTGGGAGAACGACAGCACCGACACCGTGCTGCGCAAGCTCCGCGGCGCCGACTCCCAGCCGGGCGTCCTGGACGAACTCCTCGGTCACGAGGTGTTCCTGCACGGGGGGCACCCCGAGGACCAGCTCCGCGGCCGGCCCGGCGAACTGCTCGCCACCCGGGCGGGCGCGGTGTGCCGGGCCACCCGTGACGGCGCCGTGTGGATCCCGGAACTGCGCCCCCGCAAGAGCTCCGGTGACCCGGCGCCCTTCCGGCGCCCCGCCGCCTCCGTCCTCGCGTCCTTCTCCGTGACGCTTCCGGAGGCCCCCGTCCCGCTCGACCTGCCCGCGGACCGCCGGACCTGGACCGACATCCGCTACCGGCAGCAGGGCGACGTCGGCTTCCTCGACTTCTCCTTCCCCGGCGGCGCCATGAGCACCGACCAGTGCCGCAGGCTGCTCGCCGCCTACGAGTACGCGCTCGCCCGGCCCACCTCCGTGCTCGTGCTCGGCGGGGCCCGCGACTTCTTCTCCAACGGCATCCACCTGAACGTCATCGAGGCGGCCGCCGACCCCGCCGAGGAGTCGTGGGCGAACCTCAACGCCATGGACGACCTCGTCGAGGCGGTGCTGCGCACCACCGACCGGCTGGTGGTGGCCGCGCTCGCCGGAAACGCGGCGGCCGGCGGCGTCATGCTCGCCCTCGCCGCCGACCAGGTGTGGTGCCGCACCGGCGCCGTCCTCAACCCGCACTACCGGCGGATGGGGCTGTACGGCTCCGAGTTCTGGACGTACACGCTGCCGCGCCGCGTCGGCGACGGCACCGCGCGCCGGCTGACCACGCAGGCACTGCCGGTCAGCGCCGCGTCGGCCGAGTGGCTCGGGCTCGTGGACCGGCTGGTGCCCGCCGGGGCCGGGGACTTCGCCGCCGAGGCCGAACTCCTCGCCGCCGGCCTCGCCGCCGCCCCCGACCTGCGGCAACGGATCGCCGCCAAGGCCGCGGCGCGCCGCGCCGACGAGCAGGAGCGGCCCCTTGCGGACTACCGGCGCGACGAACTCGCCCGCATGCACGCCATCTTCTTCGACCCCACCGCCCCGTACCACGCCCTGCGCTCCGCCTTCGTCCGCAAACGGCCCACCGGCTCACCCCGCCCCCTGACCATGCCGGCCGGAGACACCGCGTGACCCCCTCGGCCGCCCGGCTGCTCGTCGCCGGTGTCGGGAACATCTTCCTCGGCGACGACGCGTTCGGGCCCGAGGTCATCCGGGCCCTCGGGGAGCGGCCGCTGCCGGACGGGGTGCTCGTGCGGGACTTCGGCATCCGGGGGATGGACCTCGCCTACACGCTGCTGGACGGCTACGACACCGCCGTCCTGGTCGACGCGGCCGCCCGCGGGCACGCCCCCGGCACGCTCAGCCTGATCGAGGCGGAACCCCCCGACGGCACGGCCGTGCCCGAGGCCCACGGGATGGACCCGGAGAAGGTCCTCGCCCTGGCCGCCCACCTGGGCGACGAACCGCTGCCCCGGGTCCTGGTGCTGGCCTGCGAGCCGGGCCTGCTGCCGAGCGGCGACGAGGACATCCTGCCCGGACTCGGCATGGAGGTGCGCGAGGCGGTCGGCCGGGCCGTCGACGCCCTGCACACGCTCGTCCCCGTCCTGCTCGCCGACCCGGCCGCGCCGGCACCGCCGTTGGGCCGCCCGGTGGAATCCGGGGCCCCGCGCGCGGCTGCGCTGCACGGCGTCGTCCCCGGCGCGGCCGAAGATCGGTGAGACCCCGGGACGCACCGGACGCGGCCGGGGCTCCGCCTACCGATCGGTGAGGAGCTGCGCCCATGTGCCGGTCCGACGTCAAGCAGGCCGTCCTGGCGAAGAACGACGACCTGGCCGCGAGCCTGCGCGACGACCTGGCCCGGCAGCGCGTCACCCTGGTGAACCTGCTCTCCAGCCCGGGCAGCGGCAAGACGGAACTCCTCGGCCGGGTCCTGGCCCTGGCGGTGCGGCGCGGCACCCCGGTCGCCGCGCTCACCGCCGACCTCGCCACCGAGAACGACGCCGCGCGGCTGGCGCGCTCGGGCGCGCCGGTCCAGCAGCTCCTCACCGACGGGCTCTGCCACCTGGAGGCCCGCCAGGTCCGCGGCCGCCTCGAGGGCTGGCTGCCGCCGGACACCGCCGTGCTGTTCGTGGAGAACGTCGGCAACCTCGTGTGCCCGGCGTCCTACGACCTCGGCGAGACCCTGCGGATCGTGCTCATGGCGGTGACCGAGGGCGAGGACAAGCCGCTGAAGTACCCCACCGCGTTCGGCTCCGCGCACCTCGTCGTCATCACCAAGACCGACCTCGCGGAACCGGCCGGCTTCGACGAGGCCGCCTTCCGGGCGAACGTCCAGCGGGTCAACCCCGGGGTGGAGATCGTACGGTCGTGCGCGCGCACCGGAGACGGCGTCGGCACCCTCCTGGAGCGTGCCCTCGCCGCCCGGGACGGAGCCCCGGCGCACCGGCCCCCGCTCGCCCCCCACCCCCACGGCCACCACCACCCCGCGTCCGCGGCCCTGTCGTGACCGCGCCCGTCACCGGGCCGGTCCGCCGCCGCATCACCGTGCGCGGCACCGTGCAGGGCGTCGGCTTCCGGCCGTACGTGCACCGCCTGGCCGCCGACCTCGCCCTCGCCGGGTTCGTGAGCAACACCGCCGACGGCGTGCTCATCGAGGTGGAGGGCCCGGCCGGTGAGGTGGACCGGTTCCACGGCCGGCTGACCGAGCAGCCGCCCCCGCTCGCCACCGTCACCGCGATCGGCTCCGAGGACCTCCCCGCCACCGGCGCCACCGGCCCCTTCACCATCCGCTCCACGGAGCAGTCCCCGGGCCGCACCCAGCTTCCGCCCGACACCGCGACCTGCGCCGACTGCCTGCGCGAACTGGCCGACCCCGCCGACCGCCGGCACCGCCACCCGTTCATCACCTGCACCCACTGCGGCCCCCGGTTCACCATCGCCACCGCGATGCCCTACGACCGCGCGGCCACCACCATGGCCGGCTTCCCGCTGTGCCCCGCCTGCGCCCGCGAGTACGGCGACCCCGCCGACCGGCGCTTCCACGCCCAGCCCGTCGCCTGCCCCGACTGCGGCCCGCGGCTGCGCCTGGTCCCGGCCGACGGCACCGATGTGCGCCCGGCCCGGGACGCCGAGGCCCTGGCCACGGCACGGGCCCTGCTCGCCGCCGGGCGGATCGTCGCCGTCAAGGGCGTCGGCGGCTACCACCTGGCCTGCGACGCCACCGACGCCCGCGCCGTCGCCACCCTGCGCCGCCGCAAGGAGCGGGGCGGCAAGGCGTTCGCGGTCATGTGCGCCGACCTCGCCACCGCCGAGCGCGTCGCGCACCTCTCCGCCGCCGAGCGCGCCGCGCTCACCGGCCCCCGGCGCCCCGTCGTCCTGCTGCGCAGGCGCACCGAGGCGGGCGGTCCCCGCCTCGCCGACCAGGTCTGCCCGGGCAGCCCGCACGTGGGCGTGATGCTGCCCTACACCCCCGTGCACACCCTGCTGCTGGGGCTGCCCGGCGATCCCCCCGGCCCCCGGGTGCTGGTGATGACCAGCGGCAACCGCTCCGGCGAACCCATCGTCACCGACGACGCCGAGGCGCTGACCCGCCTCGCCGGGCTGGCCGACGCCTGGCTGGCCCACGACCGGCCCGTCGCCTCCCCGTGCGACGACTCCCTGCTGCGGGTGCGCCCCGACGGCAGCACACAGGTGCTGCGCCGGTCGCGCGGCCACGTGCCCCGCCCGCTGCGGCTGCCGGTACCGGTGCGCCCCACGCTCGCCGTCGGCGGCGACCTGAAGAACGCCCTGTGCCTCGGCGAGGGCGACCAGGCCTGGCTCGGCCCGCACATCGGCGACATGGGCGACCTGGCCACCCTGGAGGCCGCCCGGCGGGCCGAACGGCACCTCGCCCGCCTCACCGGCGTCACCCCGCGGCTGATCGCCGCCGACCGGCACCCCGGCTACCACTCCACGGGCTGGGCCCGCCGCCGCGCGCGCCAGCTGGGCGCCGCGGCCCCGGTCCTGGTCCAGCACCACCACGCCCACGTCGCCTCGGCCATGGCCGAACACGGCCTCGACGGCACCACCCCGGTCATCGGCGTCGCCTTCGACGGCACCGGCTACGGCGACGACGGCACCGTGTGGGGCGGCGAGATCCTGCTCGCCGGCTACACCGGCTACCGGCGCTTCGCCCACCTGGCCCCCGCCCCCCTGCCCGGCGGGGACGCGGGCGTCGCCAACCCCTGCCGGCTGGCGCTGGCCCGGCTGTGGGCGGCCGGGCTGCCGTGGGAGCCGGACCTGCCGAGTGTCCTGGCCTGCCCGGACGCCGAACTGGCCGTGCTGAGAAGGCAGTTGGAGCGGCAGGTGGCCTGCGTGCCCACGTCCAGCATGGGCCGCCTCTTCGACGCGGTGTCGTCCCTGGCCGGGGTGTGCCACCGCGCCGGCTACGAGGCACAGGCCGCGCTGGAGCTCGAGGCCGCCGCGGCCCGGGCCTGGCACGCGGACACGGCGGCGTACCCCTTCGCCGTGACCGGCGCGGACCCGGTCGTCTGCGATCCCGCCCCGGCCCTGGCGGCGCTGCTCGCGGACCGGCGGCGCGGCGTCCCCGCGCCCGAACTGGCCGCCCGCTTCCACCGGGGCGCCGCGCGGGCCGTCGCGGAGATCTGCCGCCGGGCCCGCGCCGCGACCGGCCTGACCGCGGTCGCCCTCACCGGCGGCGTCTTCGCCAACGGCCTGCTGGAGGAGGAGTGCGCCTCCCTGCTGGCCGGGGACGGGTTCACCGTCCTGCGGCACGGCGAAGTCCCCCCGAACGACGGCGGGCTGGCGCTCGGCCAGCTCATGGTCGCGGGAACAGCAACCCACCACGAGACGGAGTGACCCATGTGTCTGGCCGTGCCCGGCAAGGTCGTCGCCATCGACGACGGCGCCGACCCGCTCACCGGGCTGATCGACTTCGGCGGAGTACGCAAGCAGGCCTGCCTGGAGTACCTGCCCGACGTACGGGTGGGCGAGTACGTGATCGTCCACGTCGGGTTCGCGCTGCAGCGCCTGGACGAGGAGTCGGCGCGGGCGTCCCTGGAGCTGTTCGAGCAACTGGGACTGCTGGAGGAGGAGTTCGGTGACGCCTGGGAGCAGGCGGCCCGGCAGGAGAGCGGGAGTGAGGTCCGATGAAGTACATCGACGAGTTCAACGACCCTGATCTGGCCCGCCGGCTGCTGGACGAGATCCACGCCACGGTCACCCGGCCCTGGGCCCTGATGGAGGTCTGCGGCGGCCAGACGCACTCCATCATCCGGCACGGCATCGACCAGCTCCTGCCGGAAAAGGTCGAGTTGATCCACGGCCCCGGCTGCCCGGTGTGCGTCACCCCGCTCGAGGTCATCGACAAGGCGCTGGCGATCGCCGCCCGCCCCGAGGTGATCTTCTGCTCGTTCGGCGACATGCTGCGCGTGCCCGGCACCGACCGCGACCTGTTCCGGGTCAAGGGCGAGGGCGGCGACGTACGCGTCGTGTACTCCCCGCTCGACGCCCTCGACCTCGCCCGCAAGAACCCCGGCCGGCAGGTCGTGTTCTTCGCCATCGGCTTCGAGACCACCGCCCCCGCCAACGCCATGGCCGTCCACCAGGCCCGCCGCCTGGGCCTGGACAACTTCAGCCTGCTGGTGTCGCACGTCCGGGTCCCCCCGGCGATCGAGGCCATCATGTCGGCCCCCGCCTGCCGGGTGCAGGGCTTCCTCGCCGCCGGGCACGTGTGCAGCGTCATGGGTACCGCCGAGTACCCGGCACTCGCCGAGAGGCACCGGGTGCCGATCGTGGTGACCGGCTTCGAACCCCTGGACATCCTCGAAGGCGTCCGCCGCGCCGTGCACCAGCTGGAGCGCGGCGAGCACCGGGTGGACAACGCCTACCCCCGGGCCGTGCGCGACCAGGGCAACCCGGCGGCCCTGCGCATGCTCGAAGAGGTCTTCGAGGTCGCCGACCGCAACTGGCGCGGCATCGGCCGCATCCCCGCCAGCGGCTGGCGGCTGACCGACGCCTTCCGCGCCTACGACGCCGAGTACCGCTTCGACGTCACCGGCATCCGCACCGAGGAACCCGCCGTGTGCCGCGCCGGCGAGGTGCTGCAGGGCCTGATCAAGCCCACCGAGTGCGAGGCGTTCGGCACGGCCTGCACCCCGCGCACCCCGCTCGGCGCCACCATGGTCTCCACCGAGGGCGCCTGCGCGGCCTACTACCTGTACCGCCGGATGAACGGCAGCCCGGCGCCGGGCTCCCGCATCCCGCAGGAGGAGATGAACCCCGTTGGCTGACCTCGCCACCCCCGAAGCGGCCGCCGGCCCCGCAGTCGACCCCGCGAACTGGACCTGCCCCGCCCCCCTGCGCGACCAGCCGGTCGTGGTCATGGGCCACGGCGGCGGCGGCGCCCTGTCCGCCGAGCTGATCGAGCAGGTCTTCGCCCCTGCCTACGGCAACCCCACCCTGGCCGCCCTCACCGACTCGGCCGTCCTGGACCTGGGCGGGGCCCGGCTGGCCTTCTCCACCGACTCCTACGTCGTCCGGCCGCTGTTCTTTCCCGGCGGCAGCCTCGGCGACCTCGCCGTCAACGGCACCGTCAACGACCTCGCGATGAGCGGGGCGCGGCCGGCGTACCTGTCCTGCGCCTTCGTCCTGGAGGAGGGCGTGGAGCTCGCCGTGGTCGGGCGGATCGCCCGCGCCATCGGCACGGCCGCCGAGGCGGCCGGGGTCACCGTGGCCACCGGCGACACCAAGGTCGTCGAGTCCGGGCACGGCGACGGCGTCTACGTCACCACCGCCGGCGTCGGCCTCGTCCCCGACGGCGTCGACATCCGCCCGCAGCGGGCCCGGCCCGGCGACACCGTCGTCGTCAGCGGCCCGATCGGCCTGCACGGCGTGGCGATCATGAGCGTGCGGGAGGGCCTGGAGTTCGGGGTCGAGATCGCCTCCGACACCGCGCCGCTGGCCGGGCTGGTGGCCGCCATGCTGGCGGTCACCCCCGACATCCACGTCCTGCGCGACCCGACCCGGGGCGGCCTGGGCGCCTCCCTGAACGAGATCGCCCGCGCCTCCGGCACCGGCGTCCGGCTGCGCGAACGCGCCATCCCCGTGCCGGACGAGGTGGTCAACGCCTGCGGCTTCCTCGGCCTGGACCCGCTGTACGTCGCCAACGAGGGCCGGCTCGTCGCCTTCGTGCCCCCTGAGCACGCCGAGGCCGTGCTGGCGGCGATGCACGCCCACCCGCAGGGGAGCGGCGCCGCCGTCATCGGCGAGTGCGTGGCGGACCACCCCGGCATGGTCACCGTCGCCACCGGTCTCGGCGGCACCCGGGTGGTGGACCTGCCGCTCGGGGAGCAGCTGCCGCGCATCTGCTGACCCGCCCCGGGACGACGGCCGGCCCCCGCCCTCGAAGGGCGGGGGCCGGCCGCGGTCAGAGCACCGCTTCGACGCCCGTGATCTCCAGCTCCCGGCCGCTGCGCAGCTCCTGCGAGGGCCGGTCGCAGTGCGGGCACCAGAAGAACGGCGGCATGCCGAGCGTGAACTCCTCGGCACACCCGCCGCACCAGGCCCGCGCGGTCACCGGTTCCACGACGAGCCGCGCCCCGGCGAGCGGCGTGCCCTCCCGGGCGACCTCGAACGCGAAGTGCAGCGCGTCCGGGACGACACCGGCCAGCTCGCCGACGCGGACCGTCACCGACGACACCCGGTCCGAGCCGTCCGCACGGGCGATCTCGCCGGCCTGTTCCACGATCGCGGTCGCGATCGACAGCTCGTGCACGGCGCTCAGGGGTACCGGCGGCCCGCGCGCAGGCCACCCGTCATCCGGTAGATGCGCAACTCGCGCAGCACGCCGGGGAGTTCCCTGACGAACAGGGCCGCGACCAGGCCGCCGGCCAGCGCGGCCTGCGCCACCAGCAGCTGACGTCCCGACATCCCCGCTCGCGCGGTTCGCCTTCTCCTGCCGAACTTCATGGCGTCACTCCTGCTCTCTCATCTGCTCTCTCATCCGGGCGAGATGTTCGGCATGGCCTTCACCAGGGCGTCATGCCGCTTCCAGTGGACCCCGGTGGAACGGCGCGCGTCGGAGCTGCCGTCCTCGTGGTGTCCGGGCTGGTGCTGATAGGGGCCCTTGTTGCCCTGGTGCAGCCCGCGCACGTGGGTGGGGGTGTCGGGCTTCGCCTGGGGGCGGCCCACTCGGATGCTGCCCATGTCGGATCTCCTTCCGGGTCCTTACGACCGCTCGGTCAGCTCCCTGAAGAACTGTTCTACGGCCGGCCAGACCCGGCCGCCACCGGACAGGCCCCGCCACTCGCGGCGGATCAGGGCGATCATCCGGTAGCAGTCGTCGACCGGCACGATCCAGTGCTCGTCGAGGCCGCGCACGGTGTTCACCAGCAGCGCCTCGACATCGGGGGTCATGGCGGCGAGCCGCGGAACGGTGGCGGCCAGCCGCTGCCAGGCCGCCGCGTCCACCTCCCACCGCATGGCCCCGGCCGGGCTCGGCCCCTGGGCGGTGACCGTGCCGTCGGAGCGCGGCACGAAGAACACCAGCCCCACCGGGACGCCCAGCACCGCCGTGTCGACCGGCGGCAGCCGCAGCCGGCGCCGGGGCACCAGCCGGTAGCGGCCCTGTCCGCTGCCGTCGTCGGCGAACAGCACCGAGCAGGGGCCGCACACGCACCGCACCTCGTCGGCCCCGGTGTCGTACAGATGGGGGTGCTCGCCGGCCACGCGCGCGGCGCACAGCTCGCAGGTCTCCGCCCCGGCCGCCGCCGCGCGGTCGGCGGCGGACCGGATGACCCGGGCGAGTGCCCCGTCCACGCTCACCGCGCCTCCTGCGGCGCGGCCCGGCGCTTGACGGTCGCCAGCGGTACGAACGCCGGGGCCGCCGTGCGTGCGGCGTCCTCCCGCACCGTCTCCACCGAGGTCAGTTCCGGGGCGACCGCCAGCACCGCCGCCCGGACCGCCTCCTCGACGTCCGAGGAGCCGCCGCCGCACCCGGAACCGCACCCGCCGCCGGTGCTCAGCCGCACCCGCGCCACCGTGCCGTCGGTCCCCGCCCACTCCAGGTCGCCGCCGCGCTCGCGCACCGCGGGCCGCAGCCGCTCGACCGCACGGGCGGCACGGTCCTCCGGGGACTCCGGGTGGATGTCGTGCAGCACCATCAGGTGTCCCACCAGTTCGTCGCCGGCGAGCAGCTCCCCGAGCCGGGTGTCCGCGTGGTCCAGGACCCGCGCGAGGGCCTCGCCGTAGACCTCGGTCAGCAGCCGCACCGCCTCCAGGGCCGGGCCGGGAGCCGGTTCCAGCCCGGCCAGCACCTCGTCGAGGCGGGCGAGCCGCGCCTCCACCGCCGGGTCCGCCAGCCGCGCCGCGCCGGCGTCAGCCATGGTTCGCGCCGTACGTCGGCGAGTGCACCGTGGTCAGGGTCCTGCCCTTGCCCATGTACATGTGGACGCCGCACGGCAGGCAGGGGTCGAAGCTGCGCACGGTCCGCATGATGTCGACGCCCTTGAAGTCGTCCGGCCCGTTCTCCTCGAAGATCGGCTGGCCCTGCACGGCGTCCTCGTACGGCCCGGGGGTGCCGTAGATGTCGCGGGGGCTGGCGTTCCACGGGGTCGGCGGGTACGGGTGGTAGTTGGCGATCTTCTTGTCGCGGATCACCAGGTGATGGGAGAGGACACCGCGCACCGCCTCGTGGAAGCCGCAGCCGATCGACTCGTCCGGCACCTCGAAGTTCTCGTAGACCTTGGTGTCCCCGCTGCGGAGCATCCCCATGGCCTCCTCCAGGAACTGCAGGGCCATGGCGGCGGCGTAGGCGATGAAGTACGGCCGGGCGCGGTCCCGTTCCAGGGTGTTGCTCCACTTCGGGATGCGCCACTCCAGGGTCGTCTCCGGCAGCTTCTCGCCCTTGGGCAGGGTGATGCGGACGGCGCCGCCGGCCGCCTTGACGTACGGCGTGTCGACCAGGCCGCTGAGCGCGGTCGACCACAGCCGGGCGAGCGGACCGCCGCCCGTGTCGAGGGCGAGGTGCTCGCCGCTGTCCTGGTGGTACCAGCGCGGGCTCATCACCCAGCTGTAGTTGCCGTCGAAGTCCCGCTTCTGCGGCACCGGCACGGTGGTCTGGTTCCACGGGTGGCGCATGTCGACGGGGTTGCCGAGCGGGTCGTGGGTGACGAACGGGTCCTCGTTCACCCAGTCCTCGTAGAAGGAGCTGCCCAGCATGATGCGCAGCCCGAGGTTGATGTCGATCAGGTTGTTGGTGACCAGCTTGCCGTCCACGATGACGCCCGGCGTGACGTACATCGCCCGGCCCCACTCGTTCATCGTCGCGTAGCGGTAGTCGACGACGTCCGGGTTCTGGAAGGCGCCCCAGCAGCCCAGCAGGATGCGGCGCTTGCCGACCTCCTCGTAGCCGGGCAGCGCCTCGTAGAAGAAGTCGAAGACGTCGTCGTTCATCGCCACCGCCTTCTTGATGAAGTCGATGACGCGCATCAGGCGGCTGAGGTAGTCGGTGAAGGTGCTCGGCTGCGGCATCGTGCCGACCCCGCCCGGGTACAGCGTGGAGGGGTGCACGTGCCGCCCCTCCATCAGGCAGAACATCTCCCGGGTGATCCGGCTGACCTTCAGCGCCTCCTTGTAGACCTCGCCCTCGAAGGGGTTGAAGGCCTTCATGATGTCGGCGATGGTGCGGTAGCCGTGGACGTCCCCGCGGGGCGCGTCGGTGCGTTCGGCACGGGCCAGGACACCGGGGTTGGTGGCCTTGACCATCGCCTCGCAGAAGTCCACGAAGACCAGGTTGTCCTGGAAGATCGTGTGGTCGAAGATGTACTCCGCCGCCTCGCCCAGGTTGGTGATGTGCTCGGCGAGCTTCGGCGGCTTGACGCCGTAGGCCATCTGCTGCGCGTAGTTGGAGCAGGTGGTGTGGTTGTCGCCGCAGATGCCGCAGATCCGCGAGGTGATGAATCCGGCGTCCCGCGGGTCCTTGCCCTTCATGAACACCGAGTAGCCGCGGAACAGCGACGACGTGCTGTGGCACTCCACGACTTCCTGGTTGGCGAAGTCGATCTTGGTGTAGATACCCAGGTTCCCGATGATCCGGGTGATGGGATCCCAGGACATGTCGACGATCTGCGCGGGTTTGCGCTCGGTGGGCCGGGATTGGGTGGTGGTCATCTGCGGTTCTGCCCCTCGCTGTTCGGGTCGGGCGGATCGGTGGCGGGACGGGGACGGACGGCGTCAGGCGCGCCAGTGCGGGTCGTAACCGCTGGTCAGCTTCTGCTTGTTGTGCCGCCACTTGGGCTCGTGGTTCACCATGTCGTTGGTCAGCCCGCGCAGCCGGCGGATGACCGCCCCGTACGGCCGGATCACCATCGACGACAGCGTGCCGCCCGGGGGTTCGTCCATGAACGGCATGAAGGCGTCGGGGAAGCTGGGCATCGTGCAGCCGATGCAGATGCCGCCGACGTTGGGGCAGCCGCCGATGCCGTTCATCCAGCCGCGCTTGGGTACGTTGCAGTTCACGACCGGGCCCCAGCAGCCCACTTTCACCTGGCACTTGGGGGAGTTGTAGTCCTTCGCGAAGTCGGCCTGCTCGTAGTACGCGGCCCGGTCGCAGCCCTCGTGCACGGTCTTGCCGAACAGCCACTGCGGACGCAGCATGTGGTCCAGCGGCGGCGGGGGAGCGGCGCCCGCCGCGTGCTGGAGCAGCCAGACCAGGGTCTCCATGAAGTTCTCGGGCTGGATGGGACAGCCGGGCACGTTCACCACCGGCAGCGCGGCCTGCGACTTGAAGTCCCAGCCCAGGTAGTCCGCGAGCCCCATGCAGCCGGTCGGGTTGCCGGCCATCGCGTGGATGCCGCCGAAGGTGGCGCAGGTGCCGGCGGCCACCACCGCCCACGCCTTCGGCGCCAGCTGGTCGATCCACCAGTTCAGGGTCTGCGGTTCGCCGGTGTCCGGGTCGTTGCCGAACGACGTCCAGTAGCCGTCGCCCTCGATGATGTTCTGGTTGGGGATCGAGCCCTCGATGACGAGGATGAACGGGGCCAGTTCACCGCGGGCGGCCGCCCGGTAGGGGGCGAGGAAGTCCTCGCCGCCCAGGCTCGGCGAGAGCACCTTGTTGACCAGGTTGACCTTCGGCAGGCCCGGGATGAGACCGAGCACCACGTCCTCGATGGAGGGCTGGCCGGCGGCGGTCAGCGACACGGTGTCGCCGTCGCAGCTCATCCCCTCGGAGATCCAGAGGATGGTGATCTCGTCGAAGCCCTTGCGCTCGTCGGCCCGGCTCGTCTCGCCGCGCACCTCGGTGGTACCGCTCTGGGTGGTCATGTCGTCGGCCTCCGCTGCATTCGGTCTCGGAGTCGGTCGTAGGCCGCGGCCACGGGGGCCGCGAGGGTCAGCGCGGGCGGCTGGTCCGGGGCGTGCGGGTGGGGGCGCGTCGGCGCCGTCCGCCTGGCCCGGCCGATCAGCCCGCCCAGCTCGTCCAGGTCCTCGGGGGAGACGGCCTCCCGCAGCAGGGGCATGAGGACGACCTCCTCCTCCTGGATGTGCTCCGTCAGTTCGCGCCGCAGCTCGGCCACGAGGTCGTCGGCACGCCGGTCGCCCTCGCCCAGCCCGTCGAGTTCGGCGAGCGTCCTCTTCACGCCCATGTGCTCGCTCAGGTGCTCGTCGATCTCCCGCTCACCGTCCGGGAGCACCCTGCGGGCCAGCGGGTACAGGAGCATCTCCTCCAGGGCGGCGTGCCGGGACAGCTCGCGCACCAGCAGCTCCACCACCCCGCGCCGCTGCCGGTCGGAGGCGGCGGCGTCGTAGTCGCGGAACAGCTGCTCGACCATCCGGTGGTCGTGCGCCAGCACCTCAAGGGCGTCCATAGGGCCGTCCCTCCTCCGGCCGGCCGGCCGGACGTCGGGGCCGCGGGGACTGCGGCCGGGGTTCGTGCGCCGGGCCCGGCCCGTCCGCGTGGGGCAGCGGTTCGAGCTCGTCGGGCCGGAAGTAGTGGAAGCGGCCGTACCAGCCGTGCAGTTCGGCGGCCGGGTCGTCGTCCACGGTCACCGCGAGGTGCACGCTGCCGTCCACGTCGTGGAAGACCCCGGCCACCTCGGCCGGCCGTCCGGCCAGGAACATGTCCTGGGCGTCGGCGCCGCGGGCGCGCGGGCGCAGCCGGACCCGGCTGCCGCGGCCGACGGCCACCTCGCCGACGAGCACCGTGTCGGTCGCCGGGGACAGCCCGTCGTCGCCGCCCTCCCGCCACCACGCGGGCCGCTCCGGCGAGGGCGCCGGCCGCCGGGACGCGGGGCCGATCGAGCGGATGGCGCCGTGCAGCCGGGCGAAGACCTCCGGGGGCATGGTGTCGACCCGGTCGATGATCCGTGCGGCCCGCGGGTCGGTGGAGCGGGCCTCGGCCTTCTCCTCGTCCGTCAGCAGCATCGTGCGCAGCGTCAGGATCTCGTCGATCTCCGCCGCGTCGTGCAGATCGCCCGGGCTCTCCGGCGCCACCTGGGGGCGGTCCGGGAGGATGATCGGGGCGGAGAGCACCACCCGGCCGGTCCCGCCGGTCTCCTCCGGCCCGCCGCCGAGCACCGGGAACGTGAAGTCGTTGCGGCAGCCGCGCACCTGCTCGCGCAGGCCCGTGGGCGGATCGATCAGCGAGACGAACTCCACGCCGTCGCCGCCGATCAGCGTGTGGGCGGCCAGCAGCGACTGGCGCAGCGCCTCGGCGCGGGTACATCCGGTGTCCCGGGCGGGCCCGGTGTGCTCGGTGCGCACGCGCAGCCGGCACACGTCGCCGGTGAGCCGCTCGGCGCTGACCGTCGTACGCGCCCGGGCCTCCTCGCGCCGCCGTACGACGCGCCCGGCGCCCCCGGGCAGCGGCTCCGTCCGGATCCCCTCGGGCGCTCCGCAGGCGGCGCCGCAGGCACCGCCCAGCAGTTGCTCCAGGGGCCACTCGATGCCGATCTCGTGCGGCACCGCCTCGTCGAAGGTCAGGTGGGTCGTGCCGTCGTCCGTCCGCAGCGACTCCACCGGCGCGTACCGGCCGTCCGCACCGGCCGCCTCCACCTGCTTGTGCTGGAGCTGCAGGTACCGCACGCGCACCCGGACGACCGCGCCCGGCCGCACCCGCACCAGGCACTCGGTCTGCTGGTACCAGGAGTCGGCGGAGCCGGACACCCCCGGGACGACGGGCCCGTCCGCCTCCACCCAGTCCCGGGGCAGCAGCACCCCGAACTGCCAGCGGACGCGGTTCTTGGCCGAGGACCGGCGGTACGGGTACAGCAGGTACCCCTCGTACAGGACCGCGTCGGCCACGCCGCTCATCTGCGCGAAGACGTCGCCGGACTCCTCGTCCGCCGACGCGCCGCCCGCCTCGGCCACGCATGCCGTGCCGCTCTCGCCGCCCGTCCGAGCCATTGCGCCTCCTCACCACCGGTGCACCGCGGCATCCCTTCCCCCACGGTCACACCCATCACGCCCGCTCGCCCCTCCGGCGGACCGGCATTGGGCCGGTCAGGGGACGCGAGGAGGCGATGGGCTCCGGATGACGGGGCCGCCGGGGGCGCGCCGCCTCGGGGGGCCTCCGCCGGGAGGGACAGCGTGTCGCCGTCCGCCCCCGGGCAGCAGCCGAGGCCGTGCCGTCGACGAGCGCGTCCATCCGCAGGTCGGCCGTCGCCGTCAGCGGTGACTGCGTGGTCCCGGGACGGTGCGAGCCGGGCAGGCCCCGGTTCCGTACGGGTGGAGTGCTCGGGGCCTTCCGGCAGGTGTGGCCGTCGGGGCCGGTGCGGTCCCGGAGGGAGGCGTGCCGTGGGCGGCGGGCCTTCCGCCGATGGGGGAAGCCGGGGGGAGCGTGTCGCCATCCGTCCACGGGCGGTACGCCCAGGCCGTGCCCGGCGGCGACGCGCCCCCACCCGCAGGGCGGCCGTCGTCAGCGGCGACTGCGTGGCTTCGGCGGCCGGGCGGGCCTTCCTGCGGGTGCGGCGGCCTCGGGCAGCCGTCCTGTCAGCCGCCGTCGGGGCCGGAGCGCTCCCGGCGGGAGGCGTGCCGTGTCCGGCGGGCCTCCGCCAGCAGGGGCAGCAGGGAGAGCGCGACGACCACGGCGACCAGCGGCAGCAGGTAGTCGTCGACGTGGGAGACCGAGGATCCGAGGAGGTACCCGGCGAGCACGAGGCTCTGCGACCAGAGCAGGCCGCCGACGGTCTGCCAGACGGTGAAGGGCCGCGCGGGCACGCCCAGCGCACCGGCCGCCGGATGCAGAACCGTCCGCACCATCGGGATGAAGCGGCCGAGGACCAGCGCCTTGCCGTAGCCGTAGCGGGCCAGGAGCCGCTCGGCCCGCGCCGCCCCCTCCTTCACGCGCCGGCTGGAGGTGCGCCCGAGCAGGGCCCGCCCGCCGTGCCGACCGAGCACGTACCCCACCTGCCCGCCGGCCACCGCGCCCACGGCCGCGCACAGCAGCACCTGCCACAGCTGGAGCCGCGGGGGATGGTCCGCGCCGGCGGCGCACAGCACGCCCGCCGGGAACAGCAGCGTGTCCCCGGGCAGGAAGAAGCCGACGACCAGCAAACCCGACTCGGCGAAGATCACCGTCAGGACGGCCAGCGCACCGAAGGCAGCGAGCAGCGAGGCGCTGTCCGTCGGATCGACAGCGATCACCGCCCTCGCCTCCCGCCCCGCTCGCCGGCGCTGTCCCTCAAGTGTCCCGTGCCCCCGCCCCGGGCGCCCTGCCACCGGCGCAAGCCGGAGCATCCCGTCCGACCCGGCCGGTGACCGGCACCCGCCGGCGGCCGGCGTCAAAACCCCCTGTCGGGCCCCTGCCGGTGAGCCCTACACTGTCCGATCCGCAGATGTACAGGCGCAGTTGAAACGGGGGGAGCCTGTCATGTCCGGTTTTCCGTACGGTCCGAGCCCGGCCTTCGTGCCGCCGATGCCGTCGGCCCCGCCGCCCGCACCGCCGGACGGTGTGCGCGCGGCCGCGGTCGCGGTGCTGAACCTGAGCGGTCTCGGGCTCGGGTACGCGCTCGTCCGCAGATGGCTCCCGATGGCGGTCTGCTGGGCGGCCACCGCCGTCCTGCTGCTGGTCGCCCTGCCCGCCGACGCCGACGGCGTCCCGGGAGCCGCGCTCGCCGGCTACGCCGTCCTGCTGCTGCTCGCGGCCGTGCACGGCGCGGCCGTCGCCCTGCGCACCCGGCTCACCTGGCCGGGCCGGGCGCCCCTCGCCCTGCTGCTGGGCGTCCTGCTGCTGGCCGTCCCGGCGAGCGGGGCGCTCTGGTACGACGACGCGCACGAGGAGGCCGTGCAGCAGGCCCTCCTGGACCGCCTCGAGCGCGCCGACCGCCTGGTCGCCGAGGCCGGCCGGCAGCCGTTCGCCACCGCGCGGTCCGACTACCGCGACGCCCTGGAGGTCTACCGGGACCTCGCCGTCCACCACGCCGGCTCCCGCGCGGCCGGCCGGGTCCCCGACCGCATGCGGACCTACTACGCCACGGTCGGCGTCGCCTACGGGCACCGGCGGTACTGCGACGCCATAGAGCCGCTGAAGTACCTGCGCACGGTCCCGGGCACCATGCCCGGGAAGGACCTCGGCGCACTGACACGGTGGCCCGACGACCGCCTGGCCACCTCGCTGTACGAGTGCGGATCGGCCGCGCTGGACGCGGGCGGCGACGACTGGCCCACGCGCTTCGGCGACCTGCTCGGCACCTTCCCGCGGTCCGCGCCCGCCGCCGAGGTGGCACCGGCCGTCGACGCCCGGGTGAAGAACGCCGAGAAGGCGGTGCACGGCGGCGACCCGTGCGGCGCCGTCGCGCGGCTGCGCGACCTGAGCGGCAGCATCCGCGACCTGTCCGGGAAGGCGGGCGACGCGGCGGACGACCTGACCGTGTCCGCCGACCGGGCCGGCCGCAGCGGCGACGCGGGGGAGTACGCCTGCGGCGTCGCCCAGTACGGGGACGGCGACTTCGCGGCCGCCCAGAAGACCCTGGAGGGCTACCTCTCCTCCGGCGCGCACGGCGGCGACCGGGCCCGCGCCAAGAAGATCGCGATAGCCGCCGAGGTCGCCCAGACCCTGCCGGCCGCCGGGAAGAAGCTGCCCACCACCGCCTCCGGCGGCAGCATCACGGTCACCGTCAAGAACGACAGCCCGCACGACGTGACCGTCCTCTACACCGGCCCGGTCACCGGCAGCTTCACCCTCAAGGGCTGCGGCGGCTGCAGGTCGTACGCGCTCGTGGACACGCTCCGACCCGGCTTCAAGCCCTGCTCCTCCGGCAGCAGGGACTACCCGCACCGCACGCTCAGCCTCCCGGTCGGCACCACGTACTTCCTGCACAAGCCGCACGGGGACAGCACCGCCACGCCCGCGTCGGACACGGCGAAACTCCGGCCGGGCTACGTCTACACCGAGTGCGCCTACACGACGCGGACACTGGGTTCCAGCTACTGACCGCGCACCCGCGGACGCTCGGCCACCGCTACGGGCGGGACCGGCCGAGCTGCGCGGTCAGCAGGTGGGCGTCGAGCATGGCCACGTCGGCGGTGCGGGCGGCCCGGGAATGGCCCGCGAACATGCGCTTGGTGAGGGTCAGGGCCTCGGGGGAGCGGCGGACCAGGGGCCGGACCCAGGCGGCCACGGTCGCGTCGAGCCGGTCGAGGGGCGCGACCTTGTGCAGCAGCCCGATGCGGTGGGCGGTGGCCGCGTCGAACGTCTCGCACGTCAGCATGAGTTCGCGGATCCGGGCGGCGCCGCCCTCCACGATCAGCCGGCCCATGGCACCGCCCCAGGCGGGGGGCAGGCCGATGCCGATCTCGGGCATGCGGAAGCGGCAGGTGTCGGCTCCCGCGCGCAGGTCGCAGAAGGAGGCCAGCGCGAGACCGGCGCCGATGACCCTGCCGTGCAGCCGGGCGATGGTGACCGCGTGCGTGTTCTCCAGCGCGTCACACACGCGGTACGCCTTGTCGGCGATCCGGCGCATCGCGGCACCGGTCGGGTCCTCGGCCAGCGCGGCCTGGTACTCGCCCCGGTCGGCGCCCAGGCAGAAGTCCTCGCCGTCGGCCGACAGCAGCAGGACCCGGATGTCGGGGCGGTCGTGGAGGCTGTGCAGCAGGGCGGCGAGGTCGTCGAGGGCGGCGACGCCCAGCGTGGCGTCCTGCGCCGGGGGGCTGAGCCGTACCCGGAGCACCGGCCCGTCGTGCTCGACGTGCAGCGCCTTGTACGGGAAGTGGGGGGAGGTGGTGACGAGGTCGGTCATGACAGGGTGACGTCCAGGTTCAGCAGGCGCCGGAAGGCCACGCGGGGCGCCCACGTGGGCCGGCGTACGAGGGTGAGGCGGGGGAAGCGCCGGACCAGCTGGTGGAGCAGGGTCTGCGCCTCCAGGCGGGCCAGCGGCGCGCCGAGGCAGTAGTGGATGCCCCCGCTGAAGGCGAGGTGGGCCGGTCTGCGGTGCAGGTTGAACAGTTCGGGGTCCTCGTGCCGGGCCGGGTCGCGGTTGGCCGCGCCCACCATGAGGTGGACCATCTCGTCCTTGCGGACCTCGGCACCGCCCAGCACGCAGTCCCGGGAGGCGACGCGGCTGATCACGTGGGTGGGCGGGTCGTAGCGCAACGTTTCTTCGACCGCCGCGGGCACGAGGTCGGGATGGACGCTGAGCCACTCCCACTGCCGCGGGTGCTCCAGCAGCAGCAGCGTCATGGTCGACAGCAGGGTGGACGTCGTCTCCAGCGCCGCCAGCAGGACGAACAGCGTCAGGAAGTAGACGGCCTCGTCCGCCTTGTCGCGGTCGCTCTCCAGGCCGTCCCACACGGTGATCCACCGCGAGACGGGGTCGTCCCCGGGATGGGCCCGCCGGTGGCGCACGAGGTCGGTGAAGTAGCCGCGCAGTTCCGCGGTGGCCGCGTCCGACAGCGCCAACTGGCTCGCCGACGGCAGCAGTTCCTGGGTGAAGACCTGGTCGTGGGTGAGATCGCGCAGGCGCGGGAAATCGGCGGCCGGCAGCCCGAGCCAGTGGCCGATCGCGGCGACCGGCAGCTCCTCGCCGACCAGGGCGTTGAAGTCCGCCTCGCCGTCGTGCAGCCGCTCGGCGAGCGTGTCGAGGAGCCGGCTCGTGACGCGGCTCAGCGTGCCGCGCAGCTCCTCCAGCGACGCGCGGTCGAACATGCCCGCCGACCGCCGCACCAGCGTGTGGTCCGGCGGGTTGAGCGCCGGGAGCGTCCTGCTCATCTCCCGCGACGAGGGCGCCGTCCAGCGGGTGCCGTCCCCCTGCCGCTCCCGCCAGCGGGCGTCCGGTTCCAGCCAGTCGCGGCTGCGCAGCACCCGGTCGCACAGGTCGAAGCCGGTGACGAGATGCCCTCCCCAGGGTGCTGCGACGACCGCGCCCCGCGCCCGGAGCTCCGCGTAGATCGGAAAGGGATTGGCCTGGCCCTGCGCCGTTCGCAGCCGTGCGAAGAGCGAGACGGCGAATCGCCTGTCCGAGGGCGGGGTTATCGCAGTCTCCACGACGTCTCCTTTTTGATCTTCCGTGTCAGCCGCCATGCATACCCCACCCACGGCTGACACATACAAGATGACTATGCGTCGCGGGAGTTGCCTACGTCACTCTCCCCTCGTCCACGCCAGGAACCGGCTGAACAGTCCCGGTTTGGCCTTGTGCGCGCCCGGCTGCGCCGCGTGACCCGGTGCGCGGTGGTGCTGTGCGGCCGCCGCGGCGGGCTGCGGCTCCGGTGCGGGTGCCGGTGCGTGCGCCGGCGTCACCGTGCGGGGCGTGAACCGGACCGGCAGCGCCACCAGGGAACGGCTCCACGGGGCCGGCACCCAGCTCAGGTCCTTGAACGGCAGCCGCACCTCGACGTCCGGCAGCCGGTTGAGCAGGGTCTCGACCGCGGTGACGGCGATCACGAACGCCGGGTCCTTGGCGGGGCAGGCGTGCGGCCCGGCACCGAAGGCCAGATGGGCCTTGGCGCTGAGCTGCTCGCGGTGTTCGGCCAGCCGGGGATCGGTGTTGGCGGCCGCGAAGGAGATCACCACCGGGTCGTTCGCCCGCAGCGTCCGGCCGCCCAGGTCCACGTCGTGGGTGGGGTAGTGGGCCGCGTAGTTCGCGATCGGCGCGTAGTTCCACAGCGCCTGCGTGACCGCGTCCTCGACCGGCAGTCCGGCCTGCCAGTCCTCGTCGAGGATCAGTGCGCTGGTGGTGCCGATCGTCGCCGACAGCGGCGCGGTGCCGCCCGAGAGCAGGGTCACGAGCTGGTGCAGCACCTCCTCGTCGGACAGCCGCGCCGAGTGCTCCATCAGACGGGTCGTCAGGTCGTCGCCGGGGCGGCGCCGCTTGAGCGCGATCAGCTCGCCGAGCGCCTCGCCCAGCACCTGGTCCGCGCCGGCCGTGCCGTCGAAGATGCCGCTGATGCCGACGATGACCCGGTCACCGATCTCCGGCGGGCAGCCGAACAGGTCGCTGAAGACCAGCAGCGGCAGCGGCTGGGCGTACTCGGCCATCAGCTCGGCCTGCCCGAGCCGGTCCGAACTGAACCGGCTGATCAGGTAGTCGGCGGACTGCTGGGTCTGCCGGACGAGCTGCAGCTCGTTGACGGTCGCCAGACTGTCGGTGACCGCCTGGCGCAGGCGGGCGTGCGCCGCCCCGTCGCTGAACAGCGCGTTGGGCCGGTAGCCCATCATCGGCAGCGCGGGGCTGTCCTCCGGGACGCGTCCCTCGTTCAGCGCGCGCCAGCGCCGCGAGTCCCGGACGAACGAGGCGGGGTTCTGCAGGATGTACAGGGCGGCGTCGTAGCTGGTGACCAGCTCGACCTCCACCCCGGGGGCGATGTCCACCGGCGCGCTCGGTCCGAGACTGCGCAGGTGCGCGTAGTGGGCGTCGGGATCGGAGCCGAACTGCTGGCCGTAGAGCTGGACGTTGCCGTGGGCGGGGCAGCCGGGCGGAGGCCCTGCTATGCCGGGACGCTGCTGCATGCGGGTCGGGACT
>NZ_KQ948874.1 GCF_001514215.1 Streptomyces bungoensis | reverse complement strand
GGCGCGACACGCGCCGCGGCGCGACCGGCCGGGCCGGCACCTCGGGAACGCCCAGGGAAACCGCGGTCATGGCCTCACTCCCGGTTTCCGGAGACGGTCTCGCGCATGGCCCGCAGCGACTCCTTCAGCGAGCCCATGGTGGCGAGGACGGCGGTGGGCTCGTAGCCGCAGTGGGCCATGCAGTTGGCGCAGCGCGGGTCCTTGCCGCGGCCGTACTTGTCCCAGTCGGTGTCCTCGACGAGTTCGCGGTACGTCGGCACGTACCCGTCGCTCATCAGGTAGCAGGGGCGCTGCCAGCCGAAGAGCGAGTAGTTCGGGATGGCCCACGCGGTGCACGGGAAGTCGACCTTGCCCTCCAGGAAGTCCAGGAAGAGCGGGGAGTGGTTGAGCCGCCAGCGGCCCCGGTTGCCGCCCGAGAAGGCCTTGCGGAACAGTTCGCGGGTCTGCTCGACACCGAGGAAGTGCTCCTGGTCGGGGGCCTTCTCGTAGGCGTAGGCGGGCGAGATCATCATCTCGTCGACCTGGAGGTCGTCGTTGAGGAAGTTGAGCACCTCGACGACGGTCTGCGGGGTGTCGGTGTTGAAGAAGGTCGAGTTGGTGGTCACCCGGAAGCCGCGCCGCTTGGCCTCCTTGATGGCCTCCACGGCCTCGTCGAACACGCCCTCCTTCGCCACGGACTCGTCGTGCCGCTCGCGCAGCCCGTCGATGTGCACCGCGAAGGCGAAGTAGGGAGAGGGCGTGAACTTGTCGATCTTCTTGCGCAGCAGCATGGCGTTGGTGCACAGGAAGACGTATTTGCGCTTCGCCACCAACTGCCGCACGATCTCGTCGATCTGCGGGTGCATCAGCGGTTCGCCGCCGGCGATGGACACCATCGGCGCGCCGGACTCCAGCACCGCGCCGACGGCCTGGGCGACCGGCATGCGCTGCTTGAGCACCCCGGCCGGGTGCTGGATCTTGCCGCATCCCTCGCACTTGAGGTTGCAGGCGAACAGGGGTTCCAGCTCCACGATGAGCGGGAACTTGTCCCGCCTGCGGAGCTTCTGTTCGGCCAGGTATGTAGCGACCTTGATGGACTGACGCAACGGCATGGCCATCTGGCTCACCTCCGGGGGAGCAGCAAAGAACGGTGCCATTCGAAAAATGCGGGGAGGACGCGGCGGAGTACGCGAAGAGCCGATATTCCGCCGCGCACCGTGCCGATCCGGACGAGTTCGTGTTCGGGTGTGTCCACGACCACCCGGACGGCCGCCACCGGGCGCTCACCCGCCCGTACGGCGCTGAGCAGCGTGGCCGCCGACTCCATGTCGACCGCGATCGCGCCGGTGGCGCGCAGGTCGGACCGCTCGGTGCCGCGCACGACGTGGTCGGAGCCGGTGAGCGGGCCGGTGTGGACCGTGCGCCCGGGCAGGATGCGCACGAGTTCCTTCACCAGCAGCTCGGTGCCCAGACAGGCGACCGAACCGCGCGGGTCGCGGGTCTCCTCGGCGACGACCAGGTCGCCGGGGTGCATGCCGGGGGCGAGGCCGGCGCAGAAGCCGGTGGCCAGGACGGCGGCCTCGGTCAGGGCCGGCTCGGCCAGGTGTCGGGTGAGGGAGCGTTCCGCCGCCCGGGGGCCCATGCCGGTACGGACGAAGGTGACCGGCCCGTCCGCCCCGCTCCGGTCGCCGGTGCGCAGGGCGAGGTGCTCGATGCCGAGCGCGCAGGCGATCAGCAGCGGGGCCGGGGCGGGCTGTTTGCTCAAGGTCAGCCCCCCTTGCCCTCGGGCAGGGGCTTCCTGGCGAGCAGGTTCCGCTCGAAGGGGTCGCCGTGCAGGTACCGGCCGAGGGCGGTGAGCGGGAACACCTGCCGGTAGAGGTGGTAGTTGATGGAGAAGTCCCAGGGGAAGCCGGTGCCGGTGAAGTACGGCTCGTCCCAGGAGCCGTCCGCCCGCTGGGTACCGGCCAGCCACTGGATGCCGCGTTCGACGGCCTTGGAGTCCTTCTCCCCCGCCGCGAGCAGCGCCATCAGCGCCCACGCGGTCTGCGAGGCGGTGGAGGCGCCGCGGCCGCTCCACTCCCCGGCGTACTTGTAGGAGCGCAGGTCCTCGCCCCAGCCGCCGTCGTCGTTCTGCACGCCCTCCAGCCAGGACACCGCCCGCCGGATCGCGGGGTGCGAGCCGGGCAGCCCGGCCGCGGTGAGCGCGGGGACCACCGACCCGGTGCCGTAGAGGTAGTTGACGCCCCAGCGGCCGAACCACGAGCCGTCCGGCTCCTGTTCGGCGAGCAGCCACGCGATGCCGCGCCGGGTGCGCGGGTCGTGGGCGAGGCCCTCGGCGGCGAGCATCTCCACCACGTGCGCGGTGACGTCCGCCGACGGCGGGTCGATGACCTCCCCGAAGTCGCAGAACGGCAGCCGGTTGGGGAACGGGCTGGTGTTGTCGGCGTCGAAGGCGCCCCACCCGCCGTTCTTCGACTGCATGCCGAGGTTCCAGCGCACGCCCCGGCCGATGGCCTTGTCCACGCGCTCCGGGTCGTGGTGGCGCACCCGGCGCAGTGCGAGGGCGACCTCGGCGGTGTCGTCGATGTCAGGGTAGTTGTCGTTGTGGAACTCGAACGCCCAGCCGCCCGGCGGCAGTCCGGGCCGCCGTACGGCCCAGTCGCCGGGCCGGACGATCTCCTCGCCGAGCATCCAGTCGGCCGCCTTGACCAGTTGCGGGTGGTCGGCCGGGAGCCCGGCGTCGGCGAGCGCGATGGTGGCGAGGCAGGTGTCCCACACCGGGGACTGGCACGCCTCGATCATCCGGGCGCCGTCCTCGCGCCAGACGGCGAAACGGTCCAGCGAGGCGAGGCCCTCGCGCATCACGGGGTGCTCGAGGTCGTAGCCGAGCAGGTGCAGGGCGATGACCGAGTACACGGCCGGGGGCTGGATGCCGCCCCAGCAGCCGTCGTTCTCCTGCCGCTCGATGATCCAGCGGGCGGCGGAGTTCATCGCGGCCCGGCGCAGCCCGCGCACGGCGACCCTGCGGTAGCCGCGGACAACCTTGTCGAGCCGCTGGAAGAGGCCGTCCCAGCTGGCCAACGGGGCGAGCGGCTGCGGCGGGTTGGGGTTCGCCGGGTCGGTGTGCAGCTCGTCCAGCGCGAAGGGCGCCGGGCGCACCGGGCGCTTGGCGGAGACGACGGTGAGCGGCACGATGGTCTGCCGCGCCCAGCACCCGAAGTTGTAGATGTTGAGCGGGAACCAGGTGGGGAACCAGATCAGCTCGGGCGGGAGTTCGGGCAGGTCCTCCCACTTCCACCAGCCGAACAGGGCCAGCCAGATCCGGGTGAAGACCCGGGCGGCGGCGATGCCGCCGCGTTCGCGGATCCAGGCGGCGGCCTTCGCCATGTGCGGGGCGTCGGGCGCGTCGCCGGCCAGGCGGAGGGCGACGTAGGCCTCGACGGTGGTGGACAGTTCGCCGGGGCCGCCGTAGAAGGTGGCCCAGGTGCCGTCCTCGCGCTGCTCGCCGCGGATGAACAGGGCGGCGGCCTGGGTGGTGCTGTCGTCCTGGATGCCGAGGAACTGACGGAGCAGCAGGTCCTCGGCGTCCATGGTGACGTTGGTCTCCAGGTCGCCCTTCCACCAGCCCTCGACGTCCTGCCGGGCGAGCAGGAAGTCGGTGGCGCGCTGTGCCGCGTGTTCGGCGGCTTGGCGTGCCCCGGCCGCCGCGGGGGTGGTGATGGCGGTGTCGCTGGCCGCGGCAGCGCGGGGCGGCAGGGTCGCCCCGGTGCTTCCGTCGGTCGTCGCTGTCATGGCTTCCCCTTCGTGCAGTCGTGCGAGTCGTGCTGCTGTGGGTCCGCCGTCGGCCGGTGTCCGCGTCCCTCGACACCGGCCGGCGACTACGCGAGGGCTATTCGACCGATAATGATCATCTCTTTCGTACGACGACGAAGTCGGCGAGGGCCGTGAACGCGGCCCGTACCCGGTCGGGCATGCGGACGGCGTCGAGGGCTTCGATGGCGATGGTGTGCTGACGGCGCGCTTCCCCGGCCGTCCACTCGCGGCCCCCGGCCTCCTCGATGAGGGCCGCGCGGGCCGCGAACTCCTCCTCGGAGAAGTTCTCGAAGTCGCTGCTCTTGGCGTCGGCGGCGAGGATCTCGCCGAGCCGCTCGGAGGCGTCCCCGCCCGCCGCGAGGGCGGCGACCACCGGCAGGGACTTCTTGCGCTGGCGCAGGTCGCTCCAGGTCTGCTTGCCGGTGGCCTCCGGGTCGCCCCAGATGCCGAGCAGGTCGTCGACGGCCTGGAAGGCCAGGCCCAGGTGGTAGCCGTAGCGCTCCAGCGCGTCGGCGGTGGCGTCGTCGGCGCCGCCGAGGACCGCGCCGATGGAGCTGGAGGCGGCGAGCAGGGCGCCCGTCTTGTTGCCCTCCATCTCCAGGCACTCCTCGACGCTGACGCGGTCGCGGTGCTCGTAGGAGATGTCCTGCGCCTGACCGTCGATCAGGGCGCGGGTGGCGGTGGTCAGCCGGCGGGTGGCGCGGCCGGCCTCGACCGTGCCGAGTTCCAGCAGCACCTCGTTGGCGAGGGCGAACAGGGCGTCGCCGACCAGGATGGCCTGCGCGGGGCCGTGCACCTTCCAGACGGTGTCGCGGTGGCGGCGCTGCTCGTCGCCGTCCATCAGGTCGTCGTGCAGCAGGGAGAAGTTGTGGACGAGTTCGACGGCGACGGCGCCCGGGACGCCGACCTCGGGTGCGGCGCCGGTGACCTCGGCGGAGAGGACGGCGAGGGCCGGGCGGACGGCCTTGCCGCCGTCGCCGTCGGCCGGGTTGCCGGCGGCGTCGATCCAGCCGAAGTGGTACGCGGCGACGGTGTCCATGGGAGGAGCCAGGCGGTCGACGGCCGCACGCAGGACCGGTGTCGCCAGGGTCCGGCCGCGCTCCAGCAGCGCGGTCACGTCCACCGCGGCCCGGGGAGCGGGCGTCGGGGCCGGGGGCACAGTGGGCACAGTCTCTCCTCTTGTTGCGGTACCGGGGGTGCGGGGGCCCACCGGGCTGTGCTGATCGAGCATCAGGCCGCCTCCTCGAACTCGAAGAGGTGGCGGGGGCGGGGCCGGCCCAGGGCGCTCAGCGCGGCGTCGGCCGCGCTCACTCCGCTGCGGACCGCACTCTCCATGGTCGCGGGCCACCCGGTGGCGGTCCACGCTCCGGCCAGGTACAGGCCGGGAACCCTGGTGCGGGCGCCGGGCCTGAGGCGCCCGACGCCGGGGACCGGGGCGAACGTCGCCGTGCGCTCCCGGGTCACGAAGAAGTCCTCCACCACGGCGCGCCGCGTGCCCGGAATCAGCCGCTCCAACTCGGGCAGGTAGCGCTCGCGCAGCACGGCGACCGGTGCGTCGATGTCGTCCCGGGCCGCCGACTGGGACACCGCCAGGTACTGGCCCGCGCGCAGACCGGAGGCGTCGGTGCGGTCGAACACCCACTGCACGGGGGTGCCGAGGGCCGCGAAGAAGGGCCGGGCGAGCACCGTGCGGTCGTACACGACGTGCAGGTTGAGGATGGGGGCGGTGCCGATCCCGAGCAGCCGCTCCGGGGCGTCGAGGGCGCCGGGGGGCAGCAGGCCGTGGGCCTCGCGCTGCGGTACGGCGAGCACGACGGCGTCCGCCCGGAGCGTCTCGCCGGGAACCTGAACGTTCCAGCTCCCGTTGTCGTTCGTGGAGAGGGAGGTGACGCGTGCACGGACCTCGGTGCGCACGCCCGCGGAGTCGAGCGCCTTGCGGGCCAGCCGGTCGTGCAGTTCGCCCAGCGGGACGCGGGCCCAGCCGATGTCGGCCGCGCCCGGGTCGGACAGCAGACCGGTCTTGAACACCATCGCGGCGAGCGCCAGCGAGGCGTCGCCCGCGACCGCGTTGAGGGTGGCGACCCCGACCAGGTCCCACAGGGCCTCGACGGCCCGCGCCGACTGGCCGTGGGCGGCCAGCCAGCTGCCGAAGTCCTGCGTGTCCAGGGCCGGATCGGTGAGGTCGAGCCCCTTGAGCGCGAGCGCGGCACGCCCGACGGCGGCGCGTTCGGTGAGCGAGAGGTGCGGATAGGCGGCCAGGCTGCGCCCCAGGTGGAGGGGGACGGGCAGCGGGTCGCGCCGCAGCCGGCCGAGCCGCCTGCCCTCGGGCTTGGCGGCGTCGACGACGGGCACGTCGAGGCGGTCCTGCAGCGGTGCCAGCGCCGTGCCCCCGATCCGCTCGAGGAACCAGCGGTAGGCGGTGCAGCAGCGCAGGTACACGTGCTGGCCGTTGTCGACGGTCAGGTCGCCGCGCCGGAAGGAGAAGGCGAGGCCGCCGAGTCTCGGTCTGCCTTCGAGCAGGGTGACGTGGACGCCCGCGTCGGCGAGCGCGAGCGCCGCGGTGACGCCGGCGAGTCCCCCGCCCACGACGACGGCGCTGCGGCCGGGCGCGGCCGGGGTGCCGGCGTGCGCCGGGGCGGGGCGTGACCCGTCGCTCATCGTGCGTCCTTCCGTGCGTGCCGGGCGTGCTGGATGTACGGTGCACGCTCAGCCGTCGCTGTCAGGGACGCCACGCCGGGGCGGAGGGTTGCCCGCCGCATGCGCCGGCGTCGGCCGGCCCGTTCCCGGGCGCTCCGTTCCAGGGACTCCATCAGGCGCGCCTCCTGACGGTGTGCCGGGACACGTGCCGGGTGTCCAGGCCGGACAGGCCGCGCACGGCGACGTAGGCCTTCTCGCGTCCGGGGAGCGATACCCGGCCGCGCAGCACGGCCTCCGGGTCGCGCTCGATGCGGTCCAGCAGCCGGCGGTAGATGCCGGCCATGGCGGCCACGCACGCGCCGCTGCGCCGGTCGAGCATGGGCAGCAGCCGGTAGCCCTCGGCGAACAGGGCGCGGGCCCGCCGCACTTCGAAGTGCACGAGGCCCGCGAAGTCGGAGCCCTCCGGCGGCGTCGGCCCGCGGAACCCGGCCGAGCAGCCGAACTTGGCGAGGTCGTCGGCGGGGAGGTAGGTGCGGCCGCCCTCGGCGTCCTCGCGGACGTCCCGGAGGATGTTGGTGAGCTGCAGCGCGAGACCGAGCGTGTCGGCGTACTCGGGTGCGCGCTCGGCGCCGCGCGCGCCCGGTTCGGTGCCGAACACGCCGAGGGAGAGACGGCCGATGGCGCCGGCCACGCAGCGGCAGTAGACCTTCAGGTCGTCCCAGGTCTCGTAGGTCTCCCCGCGCACGTCCATCTGGACGCCGTCGATGAGCTCGTCCAGGCCGCCGAGCGGGATCGGGAAGGCGCCGGCGGCGTGGGTGAGGGCGACGGCCACCGGGTCGGTGTCGTCCTCCGCGACCTCCCCGTCCCGGATCCGGGTGAGCAGCGCCCGGGTGTCCTCCAGACGGGCCAGCTTGACCTCGTCGGGCAGCGTGCCGTCGCCGATGTCGTCGACACGCCGGGAAAGCGCGTACAGCGCCGACATGGCGCGGCGCTTGGGCGCCGGCAGCAGCCGGATGCCGTAGGCGAAGTTGCGGGCCTGCTGCCCGGTGACGGCCTCGCAGTAGCTGTAGGCGGCGAGTACCGGTGCGGACACGTGCGGCGGAGAATCCACGGTCCGGATCACCTCTCTCCTCGCAGGGTCACGCCCACCTCACGCAGCAACTGGACCTTGCCGGGCTTGGGCGGGCCGGGAAGTACGTCGAACTCGGTGGCGGCGATCGCGTCGATCGCCGCCCTTCCCCCCGCCACGAACCCCGCGAGCAGCAGTTTCAGCCTGCCGTGGACGCTACCCACCAGGGGGGCGCCTTCATTCAGCAGATCGCGGGCGCGTTGCGCTTCGTATGCAACCAGGGCGCGCGTCGATGCGCCCGTGATTTTCGCGGCGAGGTCCGTTTCCTGGACGTGGAAGCGCTTCATGTCCTCGGCGGGAAGGTAGATCCGGTCGCGGCCGAGGTCCTCGGCGACGTCCTGGAGGTGTTCGACGATCTGCAGCGCGGTGCAGATCGCGTCGGACAGGCGGATCCGCTCGGGGGTCGCGGTGCCGGTGACGGCGAGGACGAGGCGGCCGACGGGGTTGGCGGACAGCTCGCAGTAGGCGAGGAGGTCGTCGTAGGTCTCGTACCGGGTGACGAGCTGGTCCTGGCGGTTGGCGGCGATCAGGCCGAGGAACGGCTCGGGGGTGAGGGCGCGGCGGCGGACGGTGGGCTGCAGGCGGCGCAGCAGGGGATGGCGGGGGGTGCCGTCGAAGACGCGGCGCAGGTCGGTCTCGAAGGCGTCGAGGAGGACCAGGCGGTCGCCGGCGTCGGTGGCCGACACGCCGAGGGCGTGGGCGTCGGCTCCGCCGGGGGCCAGGTCGCCGTCGCCGATGTCGTCGACGAGCCGGGCGAAGCCGTACACGGCCATGAGGTCGTCGCGCCACGCGCGGGGCAGGAAGAAGGGGGCCACGGGGAAGTTCTCGCTCGCGGCCTTGTCCAGCGTGGCGCGTTCGAGGTCCGGCGCCGTGCGGGGTGCCGTCACCGCGCGCTGCCCCGGGCGTGGACGGCACATGCTCCGTTGAGCTGGGGAGTTTCCGTAGCCATTGCCGTCACATCTCCCGTTCTACACTGCCGATCCGATACACACTATTTCGGACACGCCGCCTGACCCTCCGCGGGCCGCCTGCGGAGGGTGTCGCGCATTATCGCCCCACTTGCCGCTTTCGGGGACCGGTACAGCTTACGTTGTACAGCCAAGCCTGATACCGGGGGGTGTCCCGCGCATCACAACAACACACCGATTGGTGTCAAGATTCCTAAGGGCAGCACGAGTTGACGCTTCCTTTGCAAGCGTGGGGCCCCGCCGGGCGGGTTCCGGCGGGGCCCTGGGTCGAACCGGCTACTTGCCGGTGAACTTCTCGTACTCCTTGAGGACCTCTTCGGTGGGTCCGTCCATGCGCAGCTCACCGCGTTCCAGCCACAGGACGCGGTTGCAGGTGTCGCGGATGGACTTGTTGTTGTGGCTCACCAGGAAGACCGTGCCGGCCTCCTTGCGCAGTTCCCGGATGCGTTCCTCGGAGCGCTTCTGGAACTTGCGGTCGCCGGTGGCCAGCGCCTCGTCGATCATGAGGACGTCGTGGTCCTTGGCGGCGGCGATGGAGAACCGCAGCCGGGCCGCCATGCCGGAGGAGTAGGTGCGCATCGGCAGGGTGATGAAGTCGCCCTTCTCGTTGATGCCGGAGAAGTCGACGATGCCCTGGTAGCGCTCCTTGACCTCCTCCCGGGACATGCCCATGGCCAGGCCACCGAGGATGATGTTGCGCTCGCCGGTGAGGTCGTTCATCAGGGCCGCGTTGACGCCGAGCAGGGAGGGCTGGCCGTCGGTGTAGACCTTGCCCCTCTCGGCGGGCAGCAGGCCGGCGATGGCGCGCAGCAGGGTGGACTTGCCGGAACCGTTGGACCCGATGAGGCCGATGGCCTCGCCGCGGTAGGCGACGAACGACACGCCCCGCACGGCGTGCACCTTGCGCACGCCGCGTTCCTCGCCGCGCCTCAGTATCCGGCTGAGCGCGGAGGTGGCGCTGCCCTTGCCGGTCCGGGCGCCGTTGACCCGGTAGACGATGTGCAGGTCGTCGGCGATGACGGTCGGCCGCCGGTCGGCTTCGACCTGGGGGGTGTGCTCAGCCACGGCCGTACCGCTCCTCCGCCTTCCAGAAGTACACGAAGCCGCCGGCGAAGACGACCACGGCCCAGAACAGGGCGATGGCCCACACGTGCGGCGGCAGGTTCGAGGCGCCGTAGCCGTCGATCAGCGCGAAGCGCATCAGGTCCATGTAGACCGCGGCCGGGTTGACCTGCAGCAGCCGGACCGCCAGTTCGGACCGTCCCTCCATCATCTTGCTGATGGAGAACATGACGCCCGAGGCGTACATCCAGGTACGCAGGATGAAAGGCATCAGCTGGGCGAGGTCCGGGGTCTTGGCTCCCATGCGGGCCACGATCAGCGCGAGCCCGGTGTTGAACAGGAACTGCAGCACCAGCACCGGCACGATCAGCAGCCAGGACGGACCGGGGTAGCTGCCGAACCCGATCGCCACGACGAACATCACGATCATCGAGAACAGCAGCTGCTGGAGCTGCTGCAGCGAGAAGGAGATGGGCAGCGAGGCGCGCGGGAAGTGCAGGGCGCGCACCAGGCCGAGGTTGCCGGAGATCGCGCGGACGCCCGACATGACCGAGCTCTGCGTGAAGGTGAAGACGAACACGCCGGTCACCAGGAACGGGATGTAGACGTCCTGGGACATGCCCCGGCTGGCGTGCAGGATGACGCCGAAGATGAAGTAGTACACGCCCGCGTTCAGCAGCGGGGTCGCCACCTGCCACAGCTGGCCGAGCTTGGCCTGGCTGTACTGCGCGGTCAGCTTCGCCTGGGAGAAGGCCAGGATGAAGTGCCGCCGCCCCCACAGCTGACGGACGTACTCGGCGAGCGAGGGCCGGGCGCCGCTCACGGCCAGCCCGTACCTGGCGGCGAGCCGCTCCGCCGTCAGTCCCTCGTCGGGCGACGGGGCCGCGGTCACCGCGACCCTGCCGTCATGCGTTGTCTCACTCACGGGTGGAAGCTTTCGTCCTCGGGTGCGTCTTTACGTCTTCGTGTCCGCGCCATGCGCGTCCCCCTCACGGTCGAGCTTGTCAGATGACCGGGGGCCGGCCCAGCCGGGTGAGCCGCCACACCGTACGCCAGCGCATGGGGCGCCGGGGACCGCACGGGGTGGCCCAGCCCTCCCTGAAGCCGCCGAACCAGGCCTTCAAGGCCGGTCCGGAGGGGCGGCGCGCCAGGGTGAGCAGCAGCCACACCCCGAGGTAGACGGGGACCAGGAGCGCGGGCAGGTTGCGGCGGGCCAGCCAGACCCGGTTGCGGGCGACCATGCGGTGGTACACCGCGTGCCGCGAGGGCGCGGTCGTCGGGTGGTGGAGCACCATGTCGGCGCGGTAGTCGATCAGCCAGCCCGCGTCCAGGGCCCGCCACGCCAGGTCGGTCTCCTCGTGGGCGTAGAAGAACTCGTCCGGCAGGCCGCCGACCTCGGCGAAGACCCGGGTGCGGACGGCGTTGGCGCCGCCCAGGAAGGTGGTGACCCGCGAGGAGCGCAGCGGGTCGGAGGCGCGCAGCCGCGGTACGTGCCGGCGCTGGGTGACGCCGGTGTCGGGGTCGGCGATGCGGAAGCTGATGATGCCGAGCTCCGGGTCGGCCGCGAACGCCTCGCGGCACAGCTGCGCGGTGTCCTGCCGGGCGAGGAGTCCGTCGTCGTCGAGGAAGAGCAGGACGTCCACGTCCTGGCCGCCCGGTCCGAAGGCCTCGATGCCGACGTTGCGGCCGCCGGGGATGCCCAGGTTCTCCGGCAGCTCGACGGTCCGCACGCCCGCGGGGACGTCCGGGACGGGCGAGCCGTTGCCGACGACGACCACCTCGACGGGGTCGCCGTCCTGCCGGGCGACGGAGTCGAGCAGTGCCCGCAGTTCCTCGGGCCGGTTGCCCATGGTGATGACGACGGCGCCGACCTTGAGGGATGAAGCCACGGCACTCACCTCAGCCTGCTGGACGCGAGGATGGACACCAGGTGCAGGAGGGTCTGCACCAGGGCGATGCCGGCGAGGACGGCGGTGCCCAGCCGGGTGAAGAACAGGTCGCCGCGGATCTGGTCCGCGACCGCGAGGACCACGATCAGCAGGGACGCCTCGATGCCGAGGATCAGCCGGTGGAACTTCAGCGCGGAGGCGGCCCGGCGGGCGAGCGCCATACCGGAGGAGCGCGGCTCGGCGGCCGACTCCTGCACCGGGGGCTTCCCGGTCTGGTGCCGGGCGACGCCGACCAGGTCGGTCTCCGCCTTGATCAGGATGGCGCCGAGCGCGGCCAGGGTGCCGAGGAAGGCCCACAGCCAGTCGATGCGGCCGCCGCCCCACAGGTCGGCGGCGCGCAGCCCGAGACCCACCAGCACGGCCGCGTCGGTGAGGTAGGCGCCGACCCGGTCGAGGTAGACCCCGCCGAGGGAGTACTGCTTCTTCCACCGCGCTATCTCGCCGTCGACGCAGTCCAGCAGCAGGTACAGCTGGGTGGCGACGACGCCGAGCACGGCGCCCGCGATCCCCGGCACCAGCAGGGCCGGGGCCGCGAGCACGCCGCAGACGGTCATCAGGTACGTGAGCTGGTTGGGCGTGACCCTGGTGTTCACCAGGTAGCGGTCGACGCGCAGGGACACCTCGCGCATGTAGAGGCGTCCCGCCCAGTGCTCACCGCTGCGCCGGTCCTTCACCCCGGCGGGGTGGACGACCGGCCGGAGTTCAGCTACCGATGGCCTTGACATAGTCGGCGTAGGTGTCCTTGATCTGGTTCGGCTTGAGGTCGAGGTGTTCGAGGATGGTGTAGCGGCCGGGCCGGGTCTCCGGGGCGAACTCGACGGCGGAGACGAACTCGTCCACGCTGAAGCCGATCTCCTCCGGCAGCACCGGAAGCCCGTGCCGGCGCAGCACCTCGGCCATGTGCGCCGCTTCCTCGTGCGCGCCGCGCAGGTACATCGCGAAGGCCGCGCCCAGGCCGCACTGCTCGCCGTGGGCGGCCGCCCGCTTGGGGAACAGCAGGTCGAAGGCGTGGTTGATCTCGTGGCAGGAGCCGGAGGACGGGCGGGAGTCGCCCGACACCGACATCGCGATGCCGCTGAGGACCAGTGCCTCGGCGAGGACCTGGAGGAACTCGTTGTCGCCGATGCCGCCGGGGTGGCGCAGCACCGCCTCGCCGGCCTGCCGGGCCATGGCGGCGGCCAGGCCGTCGATCTTCTCGCCGTTGACGCGGTTGGACAGCTCCCAGTCCGCGATCGCGTTGACGTTGGAGATCGCGTCGCCGATGCCGGCCCGGACGTACCGGGCGGGGGCCTCGCGGATGACGTCCAGGTCGATGACCACCGCGATCGGGTTGGGCACGCCGTAGGAGCCGCGGCCCGCGTCGTTGTCGAGGGTCGCGACCGGCGAGCACAGGCCGTCGTGGGCGAGGTTGGTGGGGACGGCGACCAGCGGCAGGCCGACACGGGCCGCCGCGAACTTGGCGCAGTCGATGATCTTGCCGCCGCCGAGCCCGACCACCGCGTCGTAGCGGCCGGACTTCATCTCGCCGGCCAGCCGGATCGCGTCGTCGAGGGTGCCGCCGCCTACCTCGTACCAGGAGGCGCCGGGCAGGGAGGGGGCGATGCGCTCGCGCAGCTTCGAGCCGGAGCCGCCGCTGACCGCGACGGCGAGCCGGCCGGACTGGGCGATGCGTTCGTCGGCGAGTACGGCTCCCAGGTCGTCCAGGGCACCCGGGCGGATGTCCACGACGACCGGCGAGGGGATGAGCCGGGTCAGTAGAGGCACGCGATCTCCCGTCCGCGGGCGAGGTCGTCGTGGTTGTCGATCTCGACCCACTGGACGTCGCCGATGGGCGCCACGTCGATGCGGAAGCCGCGGTTGACCAGCTCCTGGTAGCCGTGCTCGTAGAACTGCTGCGGGTCGGTCTCCCAGACCGTCTTCAGCGCGTCGGCCAGCTCGGGGGCGGCGTCGCCCTCGATGAGGGTGACACCGATGTACTCGCCGGTGGCCTCGGCCGGGTCCATCAGCTTCGTGATCTTCTGGACGCCCTTGGCGGGGTCCACGACGACCTTCATCTCCTCGTCGGCGAGGGACTTCACGGTGTCCAGCGCGAGGATGATCCTCCTGCCCTCGCCGCGTGCGGCGAGCAGGGTCTTCTCGACGGAGACCGGGTGCACGGTGTCGCCGTTGGCGAGTATCACGCCGTCCTTGAGGGCGTCACGGCCGCACCACAGGGAGTAGGCGTTGTTCCACTCCTCGGCCTTGTCGTTGTCGATCAGGGTGAGCTTGAGGCCGTACTTCTGCTCCAGCGCCTCCTTGCGCGCGTAGACGGCCTCCTTGCGGTAACCGACGATGACCGCCACCTCGGTGAGGCCGATCTCGGCGAAGTTGCCGAGGGTGAGGTCCAGAACCGTGGGCTCGCCCTCGACGCCGGCGGGGCCCACCGGCACCAGAGCCTTGGGCAGGGTGTCGGTGTAGGGGCGCAGACGCCTTCCGGCGCCGGCCGCCAGCACGAGGCCGATCATGCGGGTTCTCCTTCGTCGTGTACTGCGGGCGCCCCGGCGGACACCCAGAAGCGGATGCTCTCGGCGAGCACCACGAGGGCGACGGCCACGGCGAGCACCGTGAGCGCGACCTTGAACTGTGAGGCGGTGAGCACCGCGGCGAGGACGGTGACCAGTAGCGTCCGCCCCTCGTGCCCCCCGATGGAGCGCACCAGCCAGGCGGGGGGCGCTCCGGCGTTGCCGCGGATGCGGTACACCGTGTCGTAGTGATGGTAGGCGACCGCCGCCACCAGGCCGAAAGCCGCGGGAAGGGCTCCGTTCACCCCGGCCCGGGCGGCGAGGACGAGGACGGTGCCGTACTCGGCGGCCCGGAACAGCGGAGGCAGGAGCCAGTCGAGGGGGCCCTTGAGGGGGCGGTACAGCGCCTGTCCCGACGCGATCGCGTAGACCACGGCACCGGCGACGGGCGCCCAGGTCACCCCGGAGAAGAGGGACACCGCGAGGACGGCCGTGCCGGCCAGGGCCACCAGCGGCGCGGCGCCGAGACGGCCCGGGGTGACGCGCGCGACGAACGTGGCGAGCGGCCCGTTGTCCGCGAGGTCGGCCAGCGCCTGCGCCGCCCGGTCGGTGCGCCGGGCCTTGCGCGTCACCGACCGCAGCACCCGGCCCGCCGTCGTGTACGTCGCGGCGAAGGCGCATCCGGCAAGCAGCGCGTAGAAGGTGACGCGCGGGGTCGTGGCCGCCGTCAGGACGGCGATCATGGCCCAGCGCTCGCCGATCGGCAGGACGATCATCCGCCGCACCCACACCGTCCAGCCGACGCCGTCGAGCCGGTCGGAGAGGGCGGCGGTGGGGCTGGTGTTGGCGGTCGCGTCGTGGTTGGCCTCGTTGAAGGAGAAGTCGACCACGTGCCGGCAGGTCTGCAGGACCATCGCGCCCAGCGCCAGCGCCCAGACGTCGTCGCCGCCGCGGGCCGCGCCGAGGGCGAGGCCCGCGTAGTAGGCGTACTCCTTGGCCCGGTCGAAGGTGGCGTCGAGCCAGGCGCCGAGCGTGGAGTACTTCAGGGCGTAGCGGGCGAGCTGGCCGTCGGTGCAGTCCAGCACGAAGGAGGCGATCAGCAGCACGCCGGCCGCGACGAAGCCGGCCCGGGTGCCGGTGGCCGCGCAGCCGGCGGCGACGAGCGCGGTGAGCAGCGAGGCGGTGGTGACCTGGTTGGGGGTCAGGCCGCGGCGGGCGCACCAGCGCGCGAGGTAGCGCGAGTAGGGGCTGATGAAGAACGTGGTGAAGAAGCCGTCGCGGGACTTCACGGCCGACTTCAGGCGGACGGCCTCGTCGTCGACGGCGGCGACCGCCTGCCGGGCCTCGTTGCGGGCCTGCGGGTCGGCCGGGACGACGGCGACCAGACTGCCCAGCTCGGGGCGGTGCACCTCGGCGCCGTCGGCGGCGAGGGCGGTGACCGCGCGGTCGGCCAGGCTGCCGACGGCGACCGCCGTGCCCCCGCCCGCGGAGGTCTCCCGGGCCAGGGCCCGGGTCAGCGCCGGCCGGGCGGCGGGCTGGGCGGTGACGGCGCCGGGGACGGCGGAGAGCGGGAAGCGCGGGTCGGTGAGGCCTAGGCGCAGGGCGTGCGGGTGGCCGACGAAGCGGGCGTCGACCAGGGCCACCCGCCGGTCGGCGGGCACGGCCGCGAGCAGGGTCTCCGCCTCGGCGGCGTCGCCGGCCACGCACACGTCGAAGCCGAGGGACCGCAGATCGTGTTCGAGCGACGATCCGGGGACCGGCTGACCGGTGACGATGGCGGTCGACAACCGAACTCACTCCCTGGGCGCCGGCGCGCGGCGCGCCGGTCTCTTGCGTGGTGGGACGCCCTGCCTGCGGCACCCGGGCGGCATGTCGGCAGAGGGTATCGGATGGGTCGGAGCCCGTGTTCACCGGCCGTTCACGGTCCGGTCCACGGCGGCTGCCCGGGCCTTTGCCGCGATCATCCTCGCTGATCCGGGGCCCGCCCCACAAATGGCGGCCCCAGACCCGGGCAGGCCCGGCAGACCGGACACACGGCCGGCGCGGCATAGGGTGGGCGACCATGACGTGGCTGATCACCGGCGGAGCCGGATACATCGGGGCGCATGTGGCTCGGGCCATGGCCGGCGCCGGAGAGAGCGTCGTGGCGCTGGACGACCTGTCGGCCGCCGTGCCCGCACGGCTCCCGGCGGACGTGCCGCTCGTGGAGGGCTCGACCCTGGACGGGGACCTGCTCAAGCGCGTCCTCGCGGAGTACGGCGTGACGGGCGTGGTCCACCTCGCGGCGCGCAAGCAGGTCGCCGAGTCCGTGGCGCGGCCCACCCGCTACTACCGGGAGAACGTGGAGGGCCTCGCCACCCTGCTGGACGCGATCGCCGAGGCGGGGGTCACACGGCTGCTGTTCTCCTCGTCGGCGGCCGTGTACGGCAACCCGGACGTGGACCTGATCACCGAGGACACCCCGTGCGCGCCGGTGAACCCCTACGGCGAGACGAAGCTGGCCGGGGAGTGGCTGGTGCGGGCGGCCGGGCGGGCGCACGGGATCTCCACGGTGTGCCTGCGCTACTTCAACGTGGCGGGGGCCGCGGCACCGGAACTGGCGGACACCGGGGTGTTCAACATCGTGCCGATGGTCTTCGACCGGCTCACCCGCGACGAGGCGCCGCGGATCTTCGGCGACGACCATCCGACGCCGGACGGCACCTGCGTCCGCGACTACATCCACGTGGCCGACCTCGCCGAGGCGCACCTGGCCGCCGCGCGGCGGCTGGACGGAGGCGCCCCGGCGGGTGATCTGACGCTGAACGTCGGCCGCGGGGAGGGCGTCTCCGTGCGCGAGATGGTCACGGTGATCGGCGAGGTCACCGGCGACCGGCGGCCGGCGGTGGTGGAGGGGCGCCGCCCGGGCGACGCGCCGCGCGCGGTCGCCTCGGCCGCGCGGGCCGCCGAGGCGCTGGGCTGGCGGGCCCGGCGCGGGGTCCCGGAGATGATCGAGTCGGCCTGGGCGGGCTGGCGGCTGCACCACGGCCTGTGAGGCGGCACCTCCCTGACCTGCGCATCGTTTCCGCAGGTCAGGGCACATGACAACGGTGTTCAGTGCCGCGTTGCCCGATACCCCGCCCCCGTAGTTCACTGTGAGCCCGGGCGGAAGATGCGAAAGGGCGGTCTCCTCATGGGGGCAGGGCACGACCACGGGCACACGCACTCCCACGCGCCGCCCACGGGGACGGCCACCGCCGCGTACAGGGGCCGGCTGCGGATCACGCTCGGCATCACCCTGATGATCATGGTGGTCGAGATCGCCGGCGGGCTCGTCGCGGACTCGCTCGCCCTGATCGCGGACGCGGCCCACATGGCGACCGACGCGGTGGGCCTCGGCATGGCCCTGCTCGCCATCCACTTCGCGGGCCGCCCGGCGAGCACCAAGCGCACCTTCGGGTACGCCCGCGCCGAGATCCTCGCGGCCCTGGCCAACTGCGTGCTGCTGCTCGGCGTCGGCGGGTACGTCCTGTACGAGGCGGTCCAGCGGTTCGTCACGCCCGCGGACACCCACGGCGGGCTGATGATCGTGTTCGGTGTGGTCGGCCTGGTCGGCAACAGCGTCTCGCTGCTCCTGCTGATGCGCGGGCAGCAGGAGAGCCTGAACGTGCGCGGCGCCTTCCTGGAGGTGGCCGCGGACGCGCTGGGCTCGGTGGCGGTGCTGGTCTCGGCGACCGTGATCCTGCTCACCGGCTGGCAGGCGGCCGACCCCGTCGCCTCGCTGGCCATCGGGCTGATGATCGTACCGAGAACGGTGAAGCTGCTGCGCGAGACGCTGGACGTGCTGCTGGAGGCGGCGCCGAAGAACGTCGACATGGCGGAGGTCCGGACGCACATCCTGGCGCTGGACGGCGTGGAGGACGTCCACGACCTGCACGCGTGGACGATCACCTCCGGCATGCCCGTGCTCTCCGCGCACGTGGTGGTCAGCTCCGAGGTGCTGAACGCCATCGGCAACGAGAAGATGCTGCACGAGCTGCAGGGCTGCCTCGGCGACCACTTCGACGTGGAGCACTGCACGTTCCAGCTGGAACCGGGCGGACACGCGGAGCACGAGGCGCGGCTCTGCCACTGACGCGACCGACCGTACGGACCGGCGTCCCGGACACCTGTTCGGCGCACCCCCGGACGGTTCCGGGGCCCGGCGGCCGGGCACGATGATCTACCGAGTCCCCCTGCGGCACCGCCCCGCGCGGGACATGCGGAGGTGCGGGAAGTGCCGTTAGTGCCGGATTCGTACGGCAGACTTGGGGTGCGAAGACCGAGGCGAAGGATGGGTATGCCGATCACACCTGCCACCGAGACGCACAGCTCGTCGAACGGCACCGCAGAGGCGATTTTGCTGGAACTGGTCGACGAGAAGGGCGTGACGATCGGCACCGCGGAGAAGCTCGCCGCCCATCAGCCGCCGGGGCAGCTGCACCGCGCGTTCTCGGTGTTCCTCTTCGACGAGCAGGGCCGGCTGCTGCTCCAGCAGCGGGCGCTCGGCAAATACCACTCCCCCGGCGTGTGGTCCAACACCTGCTGCGGCCACCCCTACCCCGGCGAGGCGCCCTTCGCGGCGGCGGCCCGGCGCACGGGCGAGGAGCTCGGGGTCTCGCCGTCGCTGCTGGCGGAGGCGGGCACGGTCCGCTACAACCACCCGGACCCGGACTCGGGCCTGGTCGAGCAGGAGTTCAACCACCTGTTCGTCGGCCTGGTGCAGGCGCCGCTCGCGCCGGACCCGGAGGAGGTCGGGCAGACCGCCTTCGTGACGGCGGCCGAGCTGGCCGAGCGGCACGCCCGCGACCCCTTCTCGTCGTGGTTCATGACCGTCCTGGACGCGGCCCGCCCGGCGATCAGGGAGCTGACGGGCCCGTCCGCGGGCTGGTGAGCGGGGCTACGTCAGGGCCGCCGGCTTGAGCGGCAGGGCGGCCCAGATCACCTTGCCGCCGCTCGCCGTGTGCTCCACGTCGACCACTCCGCCGGCCTCCCGGGCCACCTCCCGGACCAGGAGCAGACCCCGGCCCCCGGTCCGGGCGTGGTCGGCCTCCAGGGCTGTCGGGCGGTAGGGGTGGTTGTCCTCCACGGACACCCGGACCCACTCCGCGCCGACGGCCACCTCCACGGCGAGCATCGGGGACAGCAGCGCCGCGTGCCGCACCGCGTTCGTGACCAGCTCGGAGACGATCAGCAGCAGCCCGTGCACCAGGTCGTCGGAGACCGGCACGCCCTGGCGCAGCAGCAGGTCGCGCACGGCGTGCCGCGCCTGCGGGACCGAGGCGTCCACGGCGGCCGCGGTGAACCGCCAGACGCCCTCGTACGGCAGGGGACCGGGCGGCCGCCCGGCGCTGCCCGCTGGGCGCGGGTCGTCCCCGCGCCCGTGGTCGTCCATCGTCGGGTCGCCGCCCTCACGCTCGATTGTCACCACACGTCGAGTGTTGGTAACGATCCGCTCGGTTCCGGATGGCTGAACACAAGTCAGCGCTTATCGAACGGTTCTGACCGTTGGCGTATGACATGGTCGGTTGTGGGACTGTTCCTGTCGCCCGGACGCCGGTTCGCGAACTCTTCGGGTTGTACGGGTTCGGCCGCTCCCCCGGATCGCCCGGTGCCGCGGGCCGATAGCATCCCGCGCATGGAGCCCCAGCTGTCGCACCAGGTCACCGACTCCGTCGCCACGGTCGTCGTGCGCAACCCCGCCAAGCGCAACGCCATGACGGCCGCGATGTGGCGGTCCCTGCCGCCGCTGCTGGCGCGGCTGGCGGCCGATCCGGCGGTGCGGGCGCTGGTGCTGACCGGCGAGGGCGCGACGTTCTGCGCGGGCGCGGACATCGCCACGCTCCAGGGGTCGACCGCCGAGGCGCAGGGGCTGGCGGTGGCCGCCGAGGAGGCGCTCGCCGCGTTCCCCAAACCGACCCTGGCCGCGGTGCGCGGGCACTGCGTGGGCGGCGGGGCGCAGCTCGCCGCGGCCTGCGACCTGCGGCTGGCCGAGGAGGGCGCGCTGTTCGGGGTGACGCCGGCCCGGCTCGGGATCGTGTACCCGGCCTCCTCCACCCGGCGGCTGGTCTCCCTGGTGGGGCCGGCCACCGCCAAGTACCTGCTGTTCACCGCCGAGTTGATCGACGCCGGGCGGGCGCTGCGGACCGGGCTGGTGGACGAGGTGCTGCCCGAGGGGGAACTCGACAAGCGGGTCGCCGAGTTGACCCGGATCCTGGTGTCGCGCTCCCAGCTGACCCAGGCGGCGGCGAAGGAGTTCGCCGACGGCCGGACCGACCGGGACGCCCACTGGGCCGATCAGGCCCTCGGCAGCGGTGACACCGCCGAGGGGGTCGCCGCGTTCCTGGAGCGCAGGCAGCCGCGCTTCACCTGGACCACCGCGGGACGAACCCCGCGGGGCCGCCGGGCGTGACCGCCGCCGGCCCGGGTATCCGGACGGCTCCCGGGCAGCGGGTCCGGGTGGAAGGGAGATCTTCTCGTGTTCCGTGCCATCGCAGACGTGTTGCGGCAGATCGGCGGGGCCATCGCGACGGTGGTCACGCTGCCGTTCCGGGCCCTCGCCCGCCTGTTCGGCGGTGCCTCGTCCTCCGCTCGCCGCAGCGGCGCCTGACTTCCCGACCCGGCGCCCCGCCGCGCGCCGCCCTGATCCCCGGTTGCCGGTGCGACCTGCCACAATTGCCGCGCAACCTCAGTGAGAAGGCGGTACGGGATCGTGACGACACCCGGGTCCCTCGTAGCAGGGTCCATCGAAGGCAGGATCGCCGAGGAGCTCGGCGTACGGGAGCGGCAGGTGAAGGCCGCGGTGGAGCTGCTGGACGGCGGCTCGACGGTGCCCTTCATCGCCCGCTACCGCAAGGAAGCGACCGAGACGCTCGACGACGCGCAGCTGCGCACGATCGAGGAGCGGCTGCGCTACCTGCGGGAGCTGGAGGAGCGGCGGACCGCGATCCTGGAGTCGGTGCGCGAGCAGGGCAAGCTCACCGAGGAACTGGAGGGACGCATCCGGGCGGCCGACACCAAGGCGCGCCTGGAGGACATCTACCTGCCGTACAAGCCCAAGCGGCGCACCAAGGCGCAGATCGCGCGCGAGGCGGGCCTGGAGCCGCTGGCGGAGGGCCTGCTGGCCGACCCGTCGGTCGAGCCGGCGGCGGCCGCCGCCGCGTTCGTGGACCCGGACCGGGGCGTCGCCGATCCGCAGGCCGCGCTGGACGGCGCGCGGGCGATCCTGACCGAGCGGTTCGCCGAGGACGCCGACCTGATCGGCGAGCTGCGCGAGCGCATGTGGGTGCGCGGGCGGCTGGCGGCGAAGGTGCGCGAGGGCAAGGAGGAGGCGGGCGCCAAGTTCGCCGACTACTTCGACTTCACCGAACCGTTCACCGAGCTGCCCTCGCACCGCGTCCTCGCGATGCTGCGCGGCGAGAAGGAGGAGGTCCTCGACCTCGTCCTGGAGCCGGAGGAGCCCACGGACGGACCGACGTCGTACGAGGGGATCGTCGCGCACCGGTTCGGCATCGCCGACCGGGGCCGGCCCGGCGACAAGTGGCTGAAGGACACCGTCCGCTGGGCCTGGCGCACCCGGATCCTCGTCCACCTCGGCATCGACCTGCGCCTGCGGCTGCGCACGGCCGCCGAGGACGAGGCGGTGAACGTGTTCGCCGCGAACCTGCGGGACCTGCTGCTGGCCGCCCCGGCCGGCACGCGCGCGACGCTGGGCCTGGACCCGGGCTTCCGCACGGGCGTGAAGGTGGCCGTGGTCGACGCGACCGGCAAGGTGGTGGCCACCGACGTGATCTATCCGCACGTCCCGGCCAACAAGTGGGACGAGGCCCTCGCCAAGCTGGCCCGGCTGGCGAAGGAGCACGCCGTCGAGCTGGTCGCCATCGGCAACGGCACGGCGTCCCGGGAGACCGACAAGCTCGCCGGTGAACTGATCACGAAGCACCCGGAGCTGAAGCTCACCAAGGTGATGGTGTCCGAGGCGGGCGCGTCCGTGTACTCCGCGTCGCCGTACGCCTCGCAGGAGCTGCCCGACATGGACGTGTCGCTGCGCGGCGCCGTGTCGATCGCCCGGCGGCTGCAGGACCCGCTGGCCGAGCTGGTCAAGATCGACCCGAAGTCGATCGGGGTCGGCCAGTACCAGCACGACCTGTCCGAGGTGAAGCTGTCCCGCTCGCTGGACGCGGTGGTCGAGGACTGCGTGAACGGCGTCGGCGTGGACGTCAACACGGCGTCCGTTCCGCTGCTGGCGCGGGTCTCGGGCATCTCCTCCGGGCTCGCCGAGAACATCGTCGCGCACCGGGACGCCAACGGGCCGTTCACCTCCCGCTCCGAGCTGAAGAAGGTGGCGCGGCTCGGCCCGAAGGCGTTCGAGCAGTGCGCGGGCTTCCTGCGGATCCGCGGCGGCGACCCGCTGGACGCCTCCAGCGTCCACCCGGAGGCGTACCCGGTGGTGCGCCGCATGGTGAAGACCACGGGCCAGGAGGTCGCCTCCCTCGTCGGCAACACGTCCGTCCTGCGCTCCCTGCGTCCCGCCGACTTCGTCGACGACACCTTCGGTCTGCCGACCGTCACGGACATCCTCAGGGAGCTGGAGAAGCCGGGCCGCGACCCGCGACCCGCGTTCAAGACGGCCACCTTCAAGGAGGGCGTGGAGAAGATCGCCGACCTGTCCGCCGGGATGGTCCTGGAGGGCGTGGTCACGAACGTGGCGGCCTTCGGCGCCTTCGTGGACGTCGGCGTCCACCAGGACGGTCTGGTGCACGTCTCGGCGATGTCGAAGACGTTCGTCAAGGACCCGCGGGACGTGGTGAAGCCGGGCGACATCGTCAAGGTGAAGGTCCTCGACGTGGACATCCCGCGCAAGCGGATCGCGCTGACGCTCCGGCTGGACGACGAGGCCGCCCCGCAGGGCCAGGGCGGCGGCCGGCAGCAGCGCGGCGGCGCCCGGCCGCCCCAGCAGCGGCAGGGCGGCCAGGGCCGCCGCCAGGGCGGGGGCGCCGACCGGGGCGGCGACCGGGGCGGCCGCCAGGCTCCGCCCCCGGCGAACGGCGCGATGGCCGACGCGCTGCGCCGCGCGGGCCTGCTGGACCCGAAGAAGGGGCGCCGCTGACCCGTCCCCGCGGCCCCCGCGGGCCGTGGGTCAGCGTTCCGTGAGTTTGCCCGCCGCCAGTTCCAGGCGGCGGGTGACACGGACCGCGTCCAGCATGCGGCGGTCGTGGGTGACCAGCAGCAGCGTGCCGTCGTAGGCGTCGAGGGCCGACTCCAGCTGCTCGATGGCCGGCAGGTCCAGGTGGTTGGTCGGCTCGTCGAGGACGAGGAGGTTCACGCCCCGGCCCTGCAGCAGCGCGAGGGCGGCACGGGTGCGCTCGCCCGGGGAGAGCGTCCCCGCCGGGCGCAGGACGTGGCCCGTCTTCAGGCCGAACTTGGCGAGCAGGGTGCGGACCTCGACCGGTTCGGTGTCGGGGACGGCCGCGCGGAAGGCGTCGAGGAGCGTCTGCGGGCCGTGGAACAGCCCGCGGGCCTGGTCGACCTCGCCGACCAGGACGCCCGAGCCGAGCGCGGCGTGCCCGGAGTCCAGCGGCACCCGGCCCAGCAGCGCGCCGAGCAGGGTGGACTTGCCGGCGCCGTTGGCTCCGGTGACCGCGACCCGGTCCGCCCAGTCGATCTGCAGCGTGACGGGTCCCAGGGTGAAGCCGCCGCGCCGCACCTCGGCGTCCCGCAGGGTGGCCACCACGGCGCCCGAACGCGGGGCGGCCGCGATCTCCATGCGCAGTTCCCACTCCTTGCGCGGCTCCTCGACCACGTCCAGGCGCTCGATCATGCGCTGGGTCTGCCGGGCCTTCGCGGCCTGCTTCTCGCTGGCCTCGCTGCGGAACTTGCGGCCGATCTTGTCGTTGTCCTTGCCGGCCTTGCGGCGGGCGTTCTTCACGCCCTTGTCCATCCAGGAGCGCTGCGTCTGCGCGCGGTCCTCCAGGGCGGCGCGCTTGTCGGCGTACTCCTCGAAGTCCTCGCGCGCGTGCCGGCGGGCCACCTCCCGCTCCTCCAGGTAGGCCGCGTAACCGCCGCCGAAGAGGTTGATCTGCCGCTGGGCGAGGTCGAGTTCGAGGACCTTGGTGACCGTGCGGGTGAGGAACTCTCGGTCGTGGCTGACGACGACGGTGCCGGCGCGCAGGCCGGTGACGAAGCGCTCCAGGCGCTCCAGGCCGTCCAGGTCGAGGTCGTTGGTGGGCTCGTCGAGCAGGAACACGTCGTAGCGGGACAGCAGCAGGGACGCGAGGCCCGCCCGCGCGGCCTGGCCGCCGGACAGGGAGGTCATCGGCTGGTCCAGGCCGACCGCCAGGCCCAGGGAGTCGGCGACCTCCTCGGCCCGCTCGTCGAGGTCCGCGCCGCCGAGGCCGAGCCAGCGCTCCAGGCCGGTGGCGTAGGCGTCGTCGGCGCCGGGCGCGCCGTCGACCAGGGCCTGGGTGGCCTCGTCCATCGCCCGCTGGGCGGCGGCGACGCCGGTGCGGCGGGCCAGGAACTCCCGCACCGTCTCGCCCGGCCGCCGCTCCGGCTCCTGCGGGAGGTGCCCGACGGTCGCGGCCGGCGGGGAGAGCCTGAGCTCGCCCTGCTCCGGTGCGAGGAGCCCGGCGAGCATCCTGAGCAGGGTGGACTTGCCCGCGCCGTTGGCGCCGACCAGCCCGATCACGTCACCGGGTGCGACGACGAGGTCGAGCCCGGAGAAGAGGGAGCGGTCGCCGTGTCCGGCGGCGAGGTTCTTGGCGACGAGGGTGGCAGTCATCAGAGGGCGATCCTAGGGCCTGCCGGAATTCCCCCGGGTCACCGGCTCCACCAGCACGCTCCCCGAGGTCCGGGCCACGACGAACGACCGTCCCCGGACCGCCCCGGCGTCCAGCGGGACGCGGTGCCGGCCGGGTTCCAGGATGCCGTCGAAGACCTCGTGGGCGCGGGTGCGGTGCAGGCGGCCGAGGCGGTACGCGGTGACGCGGACCCGGCAGGGCGAGGCGACCTCGAGGTCCGCGGCGGTGCCGGCGGCGGCCAGGGCGGTGAGCCGGCGCCGCGGGAGCGGGCTGCGGTCCAGGGCGTGCTCGATCTGCGCGACGAGCAGCGGGACGATCGGGGCCAGGCCGTCCACGCAGGCGACCTCGACGCCCGCGCGCTCGAACGCCCGCCGTACGGCGGTCCGTTCGGCCTCGCCGACCGCGTGGCCGAAGAGGACGGCGCCGTAGCCGCTCAGTTCCTCGGCGGGGACGGCGGCGGCGTCCTGGGTGATGTCGGCGCCCACGCCGATGCCGCGCAGCGCGGCGGCCAGCCGGGCCAGGACGGCGACGCGGGCGCCGACCAGCAGCACCCGGCGGGGCGCGGGCGGGCCGCCGGCGTCCCCGGCGAGGGCCGCCAGGGCGGCACGGTAGCCGGGGCCGTGGAAGCGGAACGGGCCCATGCCGTGGTAGCCGTCCCGCTCCAGGTCGGCGTGTTCGCCGGTCTGCCAGGCGAAGTCCCGCCAGACGTAGTCGTCGCCGTCGCGCTCGATGACGGCGGTGACCGCGCCGCAGGCCAGGTCCGCGCACTCGGGGCAGCCGTAGAGGACGAACCGGCCGTCGGGAAGCGGTGGTTCGGCCTCCAGGAGCAGGGCGCGCACCTGGGCGGTGAAGATGGCGGGCGGCACGTCCGAGGCCAGCGGGGAGACGGCGTCCAGGTCGGCGAGCCGGAACAGCAGCGGGCGCCCGTCCACGACGAAGTCCACGAAGTCGCGGTGGACCTGGTAGCCGCCGTCGGCGAGGACGGCGCCGGCGCGCGTCGCCGGAGCCAGGGCGAAGGTCGCGTATGCGGCAGACATGCGGTGAGTATTCCCGTCCGGGGACGGGGGTGAGCACGGCCCGGCGGATCGGTTAGCGTCCCGGTGTGGAGCGCGCAGCGGGTGACGACGTGATCGTGGTCGGCGGCGGGATCGCCGGCCTGACGACGGCGGTGGTGCTGGCCGAGGCCGGGCGGCGGGTGCGGGTGTGGACGCGGGAGCCCGCCGAGCGCACGACCTCGGCGGTCGCCGGCGGCCTGTGGTGGCCGTACCGGATCGAGCCCGAGCCGCTGGCCGGCGCGTGGGCCCTGGAGTCCCTGCGGGTGTACGAGGAGCTGGCGGACCACCCCGGCCGGACGGGCGTACGACTGGTCGAGGGCGTACACGCGGGGACGCGGCTGGACGACCTGGGCGAGTGGGCGGGCCGGGTGCCGGGGCTGCGGGCGATGGCCGGGGGTCTGGCGGCGCGGCTGCCGGTGATCGACATGCCGGTGCACCTGGCGTGGCTCGGGGAGCGGCTGGCGGAGGCGGGCGGCACGCTGGAGCGGCGGGAGGTGACGGACCTGGCCGCCGTGCCGGCCGGCGTCGTCGTCAACTGCACCGGGCTGGGCGCCCGTTCGCTGGTGCCGGACCCGGCCGTGCGTCCGGTGCGCGGTCAGCTGGTCGTGGTGGAGAACCCGGGGGTCACGACGTGGTACACGTCCGTGGACCACTCCTCGGCCGCCTCCACCTACTTCATCCCGCAGCCGGGCGTCCTGCTGCTGGGCGGCACGGCCGAGGAGGACGACTGGTCCCTGGAGCCGGATCCCGCCACGGCCCGGGCGATCGTGGCGCGGTGCGCGGCCGTGCGGCCGGAGATCGCCGGGGCGCGGGTGCTGGCGCACCGGGTGGGGCTGCGGCCGGCCCGGGACGCCGTGCGGCTGGAGCGCACGGCGCTGCCCGACGGGCGGGTGCTGGTGCACCACTACGGGCACGGCGGGGCCGGGATCACCGTGGCCTGGGGATGTGCGCGGGAGGCGGCCGGGCTGGCGCACCCGGCCGCCTGAGGGTCAGCCCGCGGGCAGGAGCCCGGGGACGTCCGGCGTGCGCAGGCCTTTCAGGACCCGTGGCCCGGGGACGGCGGGCGTGCTGCCGTCGGTGGCCCGGGCGAAGGCGGGCGCGCCGCCGGCCAGCGGGAGCCGGGCCGTCGTGCGGGACAGGTCCAGGGTGAGGGACGGCCGGGTGGCCGGCGCCTCGATGAGGTTCCTGTCCGTGCCCGCGACGATCAGCGCCAGGCGGTGGCCCCGGGGGACGACGTGGTCGGTTGCCGCCAGGTCGAGGGTCATCGTGTAGGCCGTGCCGGGGACGAGCGGGACGCCGTGGGCGAGGGAGGCGTGGTGGCCGAGGTCGGCCCAGCCGCGGCTGAACACCGTGTGGTCCACCTTGGCGGTCTTCGCCTTCGTCTTCCTGAAGCAGGCGCTGTCCCCGGGCGTGCTCGCGCCCCAGCAGTCGCGGGCGGTGAGCGTGGTGATGCCCTCGTCGCCGTCTGCGTAGTCCCGGATCGTGTCCGGGCCGAGGTCTACCAGCACGGCGGACAGGTGGGCCGAGGAGGTGGTCGGGGTGACGGTCACGGTCACCTGGGAGGAGCCGGACAGGCGCAGGTCACGGGTGAGCGGCGCGGTGACGAAGCCGGCCTTCTCCGGGGTGGGGGTGGTGGCGTGGGGGGCCCAGTCGCTCTCGCTGAGGCCCGGGTCGTCGGTGAAGGTCTCGGTGCCGGTGGCCGGGCGCAGCCCGAGGGTGCCCACTCCGGGGCGGGTGCCGGGGGCCGGGTGCAGGGTGGTGGCGCGGGTGCCGTGCGGCGGCCAGGCACGGGAGGTGACCCACTGGTCCGGGTGGCGCTCGATGTCGGCCATGGGCTCGCGGTCGATGCCGTTGTCGTAGCCGAGGAGTTCGTGGTCGAACCAGCGGTGCAGGGTGTCGACCCAGGCGCCGCGCCGGTAGTCGAAGGGGTCGACGTGCCCGGTCTGGGAGAGCCAGATCTTGCGCCGGACGCCGTGCCGGGCCAGGGCGTCCCACCACTGGCCGAAGTGCTTCGTGCGCACGTTGAGGTCCTGCATGCCGTGCACGAGGAACACGCTGGCCCGCACCCTGGCCGCGTCCTTGACGTAGTCGCGCTCGGTCCACAGCGGCGTCCAGTCCCCGTCGGCGGGGCTGCCGTCGGCGAGCCTCTTGTGCACCGCCGCGCAGTGGGCCCGGGCGCCGCCGTTCTCGACGTAGCCGGCCAGGTCGCCGGGGCCGCCGTCGTAGAGCTGGGCGCCCTGGGCGAAGTAGTAGTCGTACCAGGAGGAGATGCCGCTGATCGGGACGATGGTCCTCAGGCCCTTGACGCCGGTGGCGGCCACGCCGTTGGCGATGGTGGCGTCCCAGCTCTTGCCGATCATTCCGGTTCTGCCGTTGCTCCAGGTGGCCTTGACGGTCCTGGTGCCCGTGCTGGTCGTGTAGGCCCGGGCGCGGCCGTTGAGCCAGTCGACGACCGCCTTGGCGGACCGGATCTCGGAGCGGCCGCCGACGTCGACGCAGCCCGTGGAGCGGTTGGTGCCGGTCAGGTCGACCCCGACGACGGCGTAGCCGCGGGGCACGAAGTAGTTGTCGTAGAACAGCGGCATCTGGACCACGTGGCCGTGCGCGTCGTAGGTCTTGAGCTGGCTCTCGTTGCCGCGGCCGCAGCAGGAGTAGTACGGGCTGGCGTCCATGACGACCGGCACCTTCCGCCCCTGCCGGGCGGGTTCGGCGGGCCGGACGATGTCGGCGGCGACGCGGTCGGTCCTGCCGTCGCCGTCCTCGTCGAGACCGGTGTCCACCCAGACGGCCTCGCGGACGGCGTGCGCGTAGGAGTAGACGGGCCGGCTCTCGCGGGGCGCGGCCTGGGCGGCGGCGGGGGTGAGGAGGGCGGCCGTCAGGGCTGCGACGGCCGCGAGGGCGAGCACTCTCCAGATCGTGGAGCGCGCGCGGCGGGGGGTGTGTGTCGGCATGCGCGGACGTTACCCCGGTCAACTCCCGCGCAGAAGGAGGATTTCCGGCACCTCGTGCGGCTCGTGCGGCTCCGCGGCTCGTGACGGCCGAATGGCGATCGTGTGACAGCGGGGGCCGTGGACAGGTCCGGGCCCCGGGGACTGAATAGGTTCCGCACAGAACGGATCTGTCGTCCCGACGACTCGAAATCGACGACTTGGAGCTGACGTGCACCGCAGAATCCTCGCGCCGGGTGTGCCGGCGGCGGCCGCCCTCCTGCTGGCGATCCCGGCATCGGCCGCGAGCTGGTCCCCCGGCGCGCCGGGCATCGGCGACCCCTACTACCCGTACTACGGCAACGGCGGCTACGACGTCTCCCACTACGACCTGAGGCTGAAGTACCAGCCGCGGACGGACGAGTTGCAGGGCACGGCGACCGTCCTGGCGAGGACGACGCAGGACCTGTCCAGGTTCGACCTGGACTTCCTGCTGGACGTGAGCGAGGTGCGGGTCAACGGCGCCGAGGCGTCGTTCACGGCCTCCGGGCAGCACGAACTGGTCGTCACCCCGAAGACCCCACTGGCCAAGGGAGCCCCGATGACGGTGGTGGTCCGCTACAGCGGGGTGCCGTCGACGAAGAGCGCCTACGGCTTCACCACCTGGCACCGCACGCCCGACGGCGCCGTCGCCGCCGACGAGCCCGAGTCCGCCTGGTGGTGGTTCCCCAGCAACGACCACCCGAGCGACAAGGCCACCTTCGACGTGTCGGTCGCCGTGCCGGACGGCACCCAGGCCATCTCCAACGGCACGCTGCAGTCCGCGAGTTCGAAGCTGGGCTGGACCCGCTACACCTGGCGGCAGGACAAGCCGCAGGCCACCTATCTGACCACGCTCGCCCTCGGCAGGTTCGACATCACCACGGGTACCTCCGAGGGCGGGGTGCCGGTCGTCAACGCCTACAGCCGGGACCTGGGCGCGAACGACGGGGCCGCGCGGGCGAGCGTGGAGCGCACCGGCGAGCTCGTGGACTGGCTGACCGGCTATTTCGGGCCGTATCCGTTCGGCTCGGCCGGCGGGTACGTCCCGAACACCACGACCGGGTACGCGCTGGAGACGCAGACCCGGGTCTACTACAGCCCGAAGCAGTTCGCAGGCGGCTCCAACACCTCCGTGGTCGTGCACGAGCTGGCCCACCAGTGGTACGGCGACGACGTGTCGCTGAAGGGCTGGAAGGACATCTGGATCAACGAGGGCTTCGCGCGCTACGCCCAGTGGCTGTGGTCCGAGCACGAGGGCGAGGGCACCGCGCAGGAGCTCGCCGGCTACGTGTACGCCTCCCACCCGGCCGACGACGCGTTCTGGACGGTGGCGCCCGGTGACCCGGGCCCGGACGACCAGTTCGACGTGGCGGTCTACGACCGGGGCGCGCTCGCCGTCCAGGCGTTGCGGAACGAGATCGGGGACGACGCGTTCTTCGCCGTCCTGAAGGGCTGGCCGAAGGAGCACGCGTACGGCAACGCGTCCGTGGCCGACTTCCGGCGGTACGCCGAGCAGGTGTCCGGGAAGCCGCTCGCGGCGCTGTTCGACACCTGGCTGTTCCAGCCGTCGAAGCCGGCCGCGCCCGCGGCACGGTCCCTGGTGAGGACCGGCGCCGCTGTGGCCCGGCCGGACTCGTGGCGGGAGATCGAGGCGACGAACGACGTCCACGGGCGCTGACGTCGCGGGGGCCTAGAGGCTCGCTTCGGCCACCTGCTCGACCAGGGCCTCCCGGTCCATCGCGTCCGCGCGGGTGGCCGGCACCGTGCAGGCGTACGCCCCCGCTACCGCCCCGAACAGGGCGCACCGCTCGGGCGGCTCGCCGGTGAGGCGGCCGTAGAGGAACGCGGCGGCGAAGGCGTCGCCCGCGCCGTTGGAGTCGACCACCGGCGCGGGCGGGGCCACCGGCGGGACCCGGGTCAGCTCCCCGTCGGCCAGCAGGTACGCGCCCTCGGCTCCGGCGGTGGCGACGACGACCTCGGCGCGGCCCCGCTCGGCGATGCGCCGCATGGTCCGCTCGGGGTCGGCCAGGGCGGCCGCCGAGACGAAGACGACGTCCGCGGCGTCGGCGAACGGCTGGTGGTAGGGGTTCTCGCCGTCCCAGTCGTGCAGGTCGGTGGAGAGGGGTACGCCCGTCGCGAGCAGTGTCGGCAGGGCGTGCGCGCCGGGCTGGGTGATGGCCACGTGCACGTGCCGGCTCGCGGCGGCCAGCGTGCGGAGGGTCTCCTCCGGGAAGCGGTCGCCGGGGTGGGCCCGGCTGGTGTCGTACAGCGACAGGCGCCGCCCGTCCGGGCCGACCAGGTTGACCGCCCGCTTGGTCCCGGCGGGCTGGGGGATCGCCGTGAGGCCGATGCCGTGCTCGCGGTGCAGGGCGCGGACGAGGTCGCCCTCCGGGTCGTCGCCGAGGACGTCCAGGTGGTGGGTGTCCAGACCGAGCTTGGTCAGCCCCAGGGCCACGAAGTCACCGGTCTGCCCGGCCCGGGTGCGGATCCCGGAGTCGATCGAGTAACTGTCGGCGTACGGCAGGGGCAGCTCCGGGACGTACACGATCGTGTCCACCCCGGCCCCACCCACCACCAGCACATCCACCTGCCCGGTCATCCGCGGCCCTCCCCTGGGTCGTACACCGTCACTGCGTCACTGCGCCGGGCGGGCCGGGTTCCTCCCCGCGGCACCTCCCGGCAGTGATTCTCGTACAGGTCGGACGTGGCCGGTCGGCAGTTCCCGGCGCCCCTGCGGGACGCGGGTGATCACTTCACCGGTGTCGGCCGTCCTTCGGCACTGCTCTGCGCCACCCTCCGGCGCACGCCGAACCAGCCGGCGACGAGGAGGAGGGCGATCAGGGGGATGAGGAGCAGGGTCTTGCGGCCCACCTCGGGGTCGTTCCACATCATGCCGAGGCAGACCAGCAGGAACGCGATGGTGGCGATCTCCGTGACCGGGCTGAACCTCAGCTTGAAGTGCGGGCGGGTGAGCAGGCCGGCGCGGGCGCGGCGGACGAACACCAGGTGGCAGATCATGATGATCACCCAGGTGCTGATGATGCCGAGGGAGGCGACGTTCAGCACGATCTCGAAGGCCTGGCTGGGCACCAGGTAGTTCAGGCCGACGCCGAGCACGCAGACCGCGCAGGTCAGCATGATGCCGCCGTAGGGGACCCGGCTGCGGTTCATCCGGGCGGTGAACCTCGGGGCGGAGCCGGCCATGGCCATGGAGCGCAGGATGCGGCCGGTGGAGTACAGGCCGGAGTTCAGCGAGGACATGGCGGCGGTCAGGACGACCAGGTTCATCACGCCGCCGGCCGCCGGGACGCCGATCTTCGACAGGACCGTGACGAACGGGCTCTCGTCGGCGGAGTACACCGAGCCGGGCAGCAGCAGGGCGAGCAGCACGACGGAGCCGACGTAGAACAGGGCCACCCGCCACATGATCGAGTTCACCGCGCGCGGGACGACCTTCTCCGGCTCGGCCGTCTCACCGGCGGCGACACCGACCAGTTCCAGTGCCGCGTAGGCGAAGATCACGCCCTGCATGACGAGGACGACCGGCATCATGCCGTGCGGGAAGACGCCGCCGTGGCCGGTGATCACGTCCAGGCCGGGCTTGCCGCCGTCCACCTCGTGCTGGGTGGCGAGCAGGAAGATGCCGACGAACATGAAGCTCACGAGGGTCGCCACCTTGATGATCGCGAACCAGAACTCCATCTCGCCGAAGATCTTCACCGAGATCAGGTTCACCGTCAGCACCACCGCCAGGGCGATCAGTGCCATCACCCACTGCGGGACGGTGGTGAACAGGCTCCAGTAGTGCGTGTAGAGCGCGATCGCGGTGATGTCGGCGATGCCGGTCGTGGACCAGTTCAGGAAGTACATCCAGCCGGCGACGTACGCGCCCTTCTCGCCGAGGAACTCGCGCGCGTAGGACACGAAGGAGCCGGAGGACGGCCGGTACAGGACCAGCTCGCCGAGGGCCCGGACGACGAAGAAGGCGAAGACTCCGCAGACCAGGTAGGCCAGGGCGAGCGCCGGACCCGCGTTGTGCAGGCGTCCGCCGGCGCCGAGGAAGAGGCCGGTGCCGATGGCGCCGCCGATGGCGATCATGTTGACGTGGCGGGCCTTGAGGTCCTTGCTGTAGCCGGAGTCGCCCGCGTCCGCGGGTGTCCGCGCCGCCTGGGGACCTGCGGCGGCCTGTGCCGTCTGCACGGCGTCCTTGCTGCTCACGGGTGGTTCCACTTCCTGGTGCGCCCGCGCCTCGTGGGCCCGGGTGTCCGTACAGTTCGGCCCGCACCACCCTCGTGTCGCGGCACAGACCAAGGCAGCACCTTCCCAGGGGGATCGCCGGGCATGCGATGGCCCACGTCACACAGCGGCCCTTCTCACACGGGCGTCCCGTGTGTCACAGCACCGGTGCGACAGCGATACTGCTGCGCATGACGACCGATGCCGAGGAGACGACCCTCACCGTCGACGAGCTGGCCGCCCGGGCGGGCGTCACGGTGCGCACCGTGCGGTTCTACGCGAGCAGGGGGCTGCTCCCGCCGCCGGTGATCGGTCCGCGCCGGGTGGGTCACTACGGGTCCGGGCACGTGGCGCGGCTGGCCCTCATCGAGGAGCTGCAGCACCAGGGCATGACCCTGGCGGCGATCGAGCGGTACCTGCGGCAGCTGCCGCCCGGCCTCACCCCGCACGACCTGGCCATCCACCGCGCGGTGGTGGCCTCGTGGGCGCCGGACGCGGTGGAGGAGCTGGCGCGCCCGGAACTCGAGCGCCGGGCCGGGCGGCCGCTGACCGCCGAGGACATCGACCGGCTGGCGGCGATGAACGTCGTCACGGCCGGTGACGACGGGACGTTCCGGGTCGACTCCGGGCTGCTCCGGCTCGGCGTCAGGCTGCTCGACGTACCGCTGTCGCACGAGACGATCCTCGCGGCGCGCGAAGTGCTCATGGAGCACTCGCGCGCCGCGGCCCGGGAGCTCTCCCGGCTCCTGCGCGGCGAGGTCGCCGAACGTGCGGCCCGGGACGTGAAGTCCCTGTCGGCGCACATGCACCCCCTGGTGGTGCAGGCGCTGCTCACGGCGTTCCAGCGCTCGCTGCGCGAGGAGCTGGGCGAGTGGCTCACCGCGTCGGGAACCGGGTCAGGAACGGACTGAGTCGGCGAACCGCTCCCCCCGCTCCGCCTTCTCCACCAGCAGCGCGGGCGGGGTGAACCGCTCCCCGTAGGTCTCGGCGAGCTCACGCGCGCGTGCCACGAAGCCGGGCAGCCCGCCCTCGTAGCCGTTGATGTACTGCAGCACGCCACCGGTCCAGCCGGGGAAGCCGATGCCGAGGATGGAGCCGATGTTCGCGTCGGCGACGGAGGTCAGCACGCCCTCCTCGAGGAGCCGTACGGTGTCCAGCGCCTCGGAGAAGAGCATCCGCTCCTGCATGTCGCGGAACGGGATGCGGTGGCCGGGCCGGGTGAAGTGCTCGCGCAGCCCCGGCCAGAGGCCGGCCCGCCTGCCGTCCTCGGCGTAGTCGTAGAAGCCCGCTCCCCCGCTGCGGCCCGTGCGGCCGAACTCGTCGACCATGCGGTCGATGACCGCCTCCGCCGGGTGCGCGGTCCAGGTGCCGCCCGCCTCCTCCACGGCCCGCCTGCTCTCGTGCCGGATCTTGCGCGGGAGGGTGAGCGTCAGCTCGTCCATCAGGGAGAGCACCTTGGCCGGGTAGCCGGCCTGGGCGGCGGCCTGCTCGACGGAGGCGGGCTCCAGCCCCTCGCCGACCATGGCGACGCCCTCGTTGATGAAGTGGCCGATCACGCGGGAGGTGAAGAAGCCGCGCGAGTCGTTGACGACGATCGGGGTCTTGTTGATCTGCCGGACCAGGTCGAAGGCCCGCGCGAGGGTCTCCTCGCCGGTGCGGGCGCCCTTGATGATCTCGACCAGCGGCATCTTGTCGACGGGCGAGAAGAAGTGCAGCCCGATGAAGTCGGCCTGGCGCTGCACGCCCTCGGCGAGGGCGGTGATGGGCAGGGTGGAGGTGTTGGAGCACAGCAGCGCGTCGGGCGCGACGACGTCCTCGATCTCCTGGAAGACCTTGTGCTTGAGCGCCGTGTCCTCGAAGACGGCCTCGATCACCGCGTCGCAGCCGGCGAGGTCGGCCGCCTCGGCGGTCGGGGTGATGCGGGCGAGCAGCGCGTCGGCCTTCTCCTGGCTGGTGCGGCCCTTGGCGACGGCCTTGGCGCACAGCTTCTCGGAGTAGCCCTTGCCCTTGAGGGCCGCCTCCAGGGAGACGTCCTTCAGGACGACGTCGATGCCCGCGCGGGCGCAGGAGTAGGCGATGCCGGCGCCCATCATCCCGGCGCCGAGGACGGCGACCCTGCGGACCGTGCGGGGCTCGACGCCCTGGGGGCGGTTGGCGCCGGAGTTGACGGCCTGGAGGTCGAAGAAGAACGCCTGGATCATGTTCTTCGAGGTCTGTCCGGCGGCCAGCTCCACGAAGTAGCGGGCCTCGATGACCTGCGCGGTCTCGAAGTCGACCTGGGAGCCCTCGACGGCCGCGGCGAGGATGTTGCGCGGCGCCGGGTAGGGGGCGCCGTTCGTCTGCTTGCGCAGGGTGGCCGGGAAGGCGGGGAGGTTGGCGGCGAACTTCGGGTTGGCGGGCGTGCCACCGGGGATCCGGTAGCCGGGCCGGTCCCAGGGCTGCTGGGACTCGGGGTTCGCGTCGATGAAGGCGCGGGCCTTGGCCAGCAGTTCCTCGGGGGTCGCGGCGACCTCGTGGACCAGGCCGTTCTCCTGGGCGCGGCGCGCGTTGTACTGCTGACCCTGCAGCAGCACCTTCAGCAGCGCGTCGGCGATGCCGAGCAGCCGCACGGTGCGTACGACGCCGCCTCCGCCGGGGAGCAGGCCGAGGGTGACCTCGGGGCAGCCGATCCGGGTGCCCGAGGTGTCGAGGGCGACGCGGTGGTGGCAGGCGAGGGCGAGTTCGAAGCCGCCGCCGAGGGCGGCGCCGTTGATGGCGGCCACGACGGGCTTGCCGAGGGTCTCGATGCGGCGCAGGTTCCGCTTGATGGCGAGGCCGCCGTCGAACAGTTCCTGGGCGGTCTCGGGGGTGACCCGGATCAGGTCGCGCAGGTCGCCGCCGGCGAAGAAGGTCTTCTTGGCGGAGGTGAGGATGACGCCGCGGAGGGAGTCCTTCTCGGCCTCCAGCCGGTCGGTGATCGCGGCGAGGGAGTCGCGGAACGCCTGGTTCATGGTGTTCGCGGACTGGTTCGGGTCGTCGAGGACGAGGGTGACGACACCGGTGTCGTCCTGCTCCCAGCGGATGGTGGTGCTCTCGGTCATGACGGTCGTCTCCGTTGAGGTCTGAGGGTCGTGATGCCGCGGGGAGGTCAGATGCGCTCGACGACGGTGGCGATGCCCATGCCGCCGCCGACGCACAGGGTGGCGAGGCCGTAGCGCTTGTCCCGGCGCTCGAGTTCGTCGATGAGCGAGCCGAGGATCATGGCGCCGGTCGCGCCGAGCGGGTGGCCGAGCGCGATGGCGCCGCCGTTGACGTTGACCTTGTCCAGGGACAGGCCCATGTCCTTGACGAAGCGCAGCACGACCGCGGCGAAGGCCTCGTTGATCTCGACCAGGTCGATGTCGTCGATGGTCAGCCCGGCCTTGGCGAGGGCCTTGCGGGTGGCCGGGGCGGGGCCGGTGAGCATGATGGTGGGCTCGGAGCCGGAGACGGCGGCGGAGACGATCCGCGCGCGCGGGGTGAGGCCGTGGCGCTCGCCGACCTCCTTCGAGCCGATCGCGACGAGCGAGGCGCCGTCGACGATGCCGGAGGAGTTGCCCGCGTGGTGGACGTGGTCGATCTTCTCCACCCAGTGGTACTTCTGCAGCGCGACCGCGTCGAAGCCGCCGAGTTCGCCGATGTCGGCGAACGACGGCTTGAGCCCGGCGAGCGAGTCGGCGGTGGTGCCGGGGCGCATGTGCTCGTCGTGGTCGAGGACGACCAGGCCGCTGCGGTCCCTGACCGGCACCACGGAGCGGTCGAAGCGGCCCTCCTTCCAGGCGGTGGCGGCGCGCTCCTGGGACAGGGCCGCGTACTCGTCCACGTCCCGGCGGGAGAAGCCCTCGATGGTCGCGATGAGGTCGGCGCCGATGCCCTGCGGCACGAAGTTGACGGCCAGATTGGTCATCGGGTCGTTGAACCAGGCGCCGCCGTCCGAGGCCATCGGCACCCGGGACATGGACTCCACGCCCCCGGCGAGGACCAGGTCCTCCCAGCCGGAGCGGACCTTGGCGGCGGCCAGGTTGACGGCCTCCAGGCCGGAGGCGCAGAAGCGGTTCTCCTGCACGCCCGCAACCGTGTCCGGCAGCCCGGCGGCGATCGCCGCGATCCGGGCGATGTCGGAGCCCTGGTCGCCCACGGGACCGACGACGCCGAGCACGATGTCGTCGATCGCGGCCGGGTCCAGGCCCGGGAAGCGGTCGCGGATCTCGTGGATGAGACCGACGACCAGGTCGACGGGCTTCGTGCCGTGCAGGGCGCCGGTCGCCTTGCCGCGGCCGCGCGGGGTGCGGATCGCGTCGTACACGTACGCTTCGGTGCTCACTGGTGTGCCTTTCGGGAGGGTGGGCCGGGCGGAGCCGGCCGCCGGGGGTGGTCCGGGCGGGCGGGTCAGTCGCCGTCGGCGACGAGGTCGTCGGGCAGGGCGCCGTCGGTCACGGGGCCGTCGGTCACGAGGCCGGGTATGCCCCAGTCGCGGGCCACCGCCGCCGCGCCGTCCCCCGGCAGCGCGGGTCCGGTGCGGACCGCGGTGGGGGTCGCGGAGAAGCGGGGGGCTGGGGCCGGCTGGGTGATGCCGCCCTGGCAGGTGAAGGTGGAGCGGGCGGCCAGGTGCGGGTGGTGCGGGGCCTCCCGCAGGGACAGCACGGGGGCCACGCAGGCGTCCGAGCCCGCGAAGACGGCCGTCCACTCGTCGCGGGTGCGGGAGGCGAAGCGGGCGGCGACGCGTGCGCGCAGTTCGTCCCAGCGGGTGACGTCCGTGCGGGCCCCGGTGAGGCCGTCCAGGCCGAGCAGGCGCAGGAACTCCTCGTAGAACCGCGGCTCCAGGGCGCCGACCGCCATGTAGCCGCCGTCGGCGGTCGCGTAGGTGCCGTAGTACGGGCAACCGCCGTCGAGCAGGTTGGCGCCGCGCCGGTCCTGCCAGCCGCCGGCGGCGAGCATGCCGTGGATCATCGCCGACAGGTGCGCCGTGCCGTCCACGATGGCCGCGTCCACGACCTGCCCGGTGCCGGTCGCGCGCGCGTGGTGCAGTGCGGCGAGGACGCCGACGACCAGGTAGAGGGAGCCGCCGGCGTAGTCGCCGAGCAGGTTGGCGGGGACGGCCGGGGGCTCGCCCGGGCGGCCGATCATGCCGAGGGTGCCGGTGAGGGCGATGTACGCCACGTCGTGCCCGGCGCGGTCGGCGAGCGGGCCGTCCTGGCCCCAGCCGGTCATCCGGCCGTAGACCAGAGCGGGGTTGCGGGCGTGGCAGGCGCCGGGGCCGACGCCGAGCCGCTCGGCCACGCCGGGCCGGTAGCCCTCGACGAGGACGTCGGCGCGCGCGGCGAGGTCGAGCACGCGCGCGGGGCCGTCCGGCGCCTTGAGGTCGACGACGACCGAGCGCTTGTTGCGGTTCGTCACGTCGTACGCGGGGTCGATGCCGAGGCCCGGGCCGCCCGGGCGGTCGACCCGGACCACGTCGGCGCCCAGGTCAGCCAGGAGCATGCAGGCGAACGGGCCCGGCCCGATGCCGGCCAGCTCGACCACGCGCACCCCGTGCAGCGGGCCCTGGCCCGGCGTCCCTGCCGTCGTCATGCCGTCCTGCCCCCTGCTCCGCACCCATGTGACACAACTGATGTAACACCGGTGATGCTAGGAACACGTTCCACCGGGCACAAGACCTGAACGAGCAAGCGCTTAGCCAAGTGCCCGGCCGTCGGGCCCCGCACCCCTCACGCTAGCCTCAGCCACCGACAGCGGCGCGTGCTGAACGACCAATGGGGTGTCATGAGCAGGCTAAACAGGACGGATCGTCCCTACGACATCGTGCTCTTCGGAGCGACCGGCTTCGTCGGCACGCTCACGGCGCGCTACCTCGCCGCCCACGCCCCCGCGGACCTGCGCTGGGCGATCGCGGGCCGCGACGAGCGGAGACTGGAGCTGCTGCGCGACCGGCTGCCCGCCGCCTCGCGGCCGGCGGTGCTCCGCGCCGACGTGCGCGAACCGGCCACCGTGCGCACGCTCGCCGAGCAGGCGCGCGTGGTCGCCACGACCGTGGGCCCGTACGTCACCTACGGCGAGGAGCTCGTCGCCGCCTGCGCGGACAGCGGGACCGACTACCTCGACCTCACAGGCGAGCCCGAGTTCGTGGACCTGATGTACGTCCGGCACGACACGCGCGCGCGGGAGACCGGCGCCCGTCTCGTGCACGCCTGCGGCTTCGACTCCGTGCCGCACGACCTGGGCGTGTACTTCACAGTCCGGCAGCTCCCGGAGGGGGTCCCGCTCACCGTGGACGGGTACGTCAGGGTGCACGCGGCCTTCTCCGGCGGCACGCTGGCCTCGGCGCTGAACCAGTTCGCGCGCGGCCGGGAGCTGCTGGCCGCGGCGCGTGAACGGCGCCGCCACGAGCCGCGGCTGATGGGGCGCCGGGTGGCGGCCACGGCGCGAGCGCCGCGCTTCGCCCCGGAGGTGGGCGCCTGGGCGCTGCCGCTGCCGACCATCGATCCGCGGATCGTGCGCCGCTCGGCGAAGGCCCTGGACCGCTACGGCCCCGACTTCCGCTACCGGCACTACGCGGCCGTCCGGCACCTGCCGGTCGCCCTGGGCGGCATCGCGGCCGTCGGCGCGTTGGGTGCCGCCGCACAGCTGCCGCCCGCCCGGCGCTGGCTGTCCGGCCGGCTCAGCCCCGGGCAGGGGCCGAGCGCCGAGAAGCGCGCGAAGAGCTGGTTCTCCGTGCGCTTCGTCGGCGAGGGCGGCGGGCGGCGCGTCCTCACGGAGGTCGCCGGCGGCGACCCGGGCTACGACGAGACGGCCAAGATGTTCGCGGAGGCGGCCCTCAGCCTGGCCTTCGACGACCTGCCGCCGACGGCCGGGCAGGTGACCACGGCCCAGGCGATGGGCGACGCGCTGACCGGGCGGCTGCGCCGGGCGGGGATCACCTTCCGGGTGGCCCACTCCCGGTAGCCCGCGCGCCGGCCACGGCCACTGGCGGGCGCGGCGGCTACGCCTGCCACCCCAGCAGGGTCCAGACCATCCCGCCCGTCCAGGCGAGACCCGCCACGACGGCGAGGACCAGCGCGGCCGTCACGGGGCGCTCGACGGGCTGGGCGAGGCCGGTCAGGGGCTTGGCGGAGCGGTGTGTCGTCATAGGGGGAGCCTGCCCCGTGAGGCGGCGCGCGCACATCCGTACGCGTACTCAGAGGGCGTGATCGCCCCGGCTCAGCTCCCGGCCGCCTCCCGCAGCGCCCGCCGGCACAGCGCGTCGGCCCTGCGCGTGGTCTCCGGCAGGCGGTAGCGCGGGGTCAGGGCCAGCACGTGCGCCAGGGCGTTGGCGAGGCTCACCCGGTGGCCGACGGAGACGAAGACCGGCTTCACGCCGTCCCGGGTGCGCAGCGCGCGGCCGACCTCCTCGGTGCCCGCCAGGAGTGGTGCGGTGCTGCCCCGGGCGGGGTCCGGCTCGTCGTACGTGAAGGTGAACGGGTTCTTGGCGACCCCGATGGCCGGCAGGCCGGTGAGCACCCCGAGGTGGCTGGCGAGGCCGAAGCGGCGCGGATGGGCGAGGCCGTAGCCGTCGCACACCACCAGGCCGGGCTGGCAGGGCAGGGCGTCGAGGGCGGCCCGTACGGTCGGGATCTCCCGGAAGGCGAGCAGTCCGGGCACGTACGGGAAGGAGATCCGGCCGACGGCCGTGGTCTCGGCGACGACGGCGAGGGTGGCCGCGTCCAGGACGACGGCCGCGGCGGCCACGAGGTCGCGCTCGTCGTCGTAGGCGACGTCGACACCGGTCACATGGCCGGTCCCGGGCGGCGGCCCGGGCTCGTCGAGCACCACCCGGCCGCGCAGCCGGTCCTGTTCGGCGGCCTCTTCCTCGGTCGCGGGCCAGCCCGCGGGTACGCCTACGGTCGTCATACGGCCAGAACTGTAGGGTCCCGGGCCGCCCGGCCGGCCCGCGGGGGTACCCTCGCGATCATGTTCGTGCTGGAGCTGACCTACACCGCCCCGCTGGAGGCCGTCGACGCCGTCATACCGGCGCACGTGGCCTGGCTCGACGAGCAGTACGCGAAGGGCCTGTTCCTGGCCTCCGGGCGCAAGGACCCCCGCGACGGCGGGATCATCCTGGCCGTCGCGGAGGACCGCGCCCAGGTGGAGGAGGTCACCGCGGGCGACCCGTTCGTGGCCGCCGGGGTGTGCGCCTACCGCATCACGGAGTTCATCGCCACGAAGACGGCTCCCGAGCTGGCGCGCCACCGGCAGACGCTGGGCTGAACGGGGGGCTCAGCCCTTCCTGTCGTCCAGCGCGCGCTGCAGTTCGTCCTTGTTCATGTGCGAACGGCCCCCGATGCCGCGCTGCCTGGCCTCGTTGTACAGCTGGTCGCGGGTCGGGCCGTGGGAGCCGACCCGGTTGCCCGACCGCTGCCCGCCGCGCTCGCTCGACGACTTCCTGTCCTGCGTGGAGCTGCGGCTGGCGGTCTTGGACTCGCCGGAACGGGCGCGCTCCTTGTTCACGGTCCGCGCGGCGATCTCCTTGGCGCGCGCGGCGCTCTCGCCCCGGTCCTGCGCGCTCTCCTTGATGTGCTCGTACTGACGTTCGCGCTTGGGGCTCGAACCGGCTGGCATGATCGCTCCCTTCCTCGCCCTCCCGCGGCGGGAGGTCCTACGCGGTGCGGAACGAGTACCCGGCTTCCCGGCGGTTACGTCAGCGTTCCAGGCGGGCCACCCGCCCCTGCTCTCCGGCGGCCCAGCAGCTCAGGTCGGCGGCGCAGTCGACGGTGTCGTACGAGCCGGTGTCGACGGTCCGCCAGGTGCGTCCGCCGTCGGTGGTCAGGTCGGTGCCCGTGGGGCCGACGGCGAGCGCGGCAGTGCGGCTGTGCGGGAGCCAGGCGGCGCCGGAGCGGTAGGCGGGCGGCGGCGCGGCGGCGGGACGCCAGGTGCGGCCGCCGTCGGCGGTGACCGCGGCGGCCCGCGGGGAGGACTCGCCGGGGCGGTAGTCGCCGCCGACCGCCAGCCCGTGGGCGCGGTCGCGGAAGGCGAGCGCGAAGACTCCCCTGGCCGGGTCGCCCGCGGGCAGGGGCGTGTCGGCGGCCGTCCAGGTCAGTCCGCGATCGGCGGAGTGCAGCACGCGCGCGTGCGCGCCGCCTCCGGTGGCCAGCCAGGCGTCCTTCGGGCCGGAGGTGACCAGGCACTGGCCGCTCGCGGCGAAGCCGGCCTCGCCGTCCAGGGCGGCCGGCATGCCGTCGGCCGGCAGCACCCGCCAGGAGCGGCCGCCGTCGCCGGTCGACAGGATGCGGAACCGGCCGTCGACGGGATCGCTCACGGCGAGGCCGTGGCGGCGGTCGAAGAAGGCGAGGCAGTCGTAGAACGCCCTGGGGTCGGTGTTGCGGAAGGACTCCGTCCAGGTCGCTCCGCCGTCGTCGGTGCGGTAGACGCGCGAGGCCTCGCCCTCGCCGATGGCCAGCACCACCGCGTGCCGCGCGTCGAACGCCTCGACGTCGCGGAACTGCAGGTCGGCCGCGCCGGGTGGAGAGACGTTCCGCCAGCTCGCCCCGCCGTCGGTGGTGCGCAGCACGGTGCCCGCCGTACCGGCCAGCCAGGCGGTGTCGCGGCCGACGGCGGCGAGGCCGCGGAAGCGCACCTGCGGGGCGCCGCTGTCCTTGGCCGCCCAGTGCGGCGGCCCGCCGCCGAGCGGTCCCGCCGCGGCGGGCGGCACGGCGAGCGCGGCCAGCGCCGCCCCGCACGCCACCGCCGCCGCCACCAGCCGGCCCGTCCGTCCCCCGCGTCGCGTGCTCACCGGTCGTCCCATGGCGGGCGAAGCTAGTCCAGCCGTCCGCCGCCGTCCAGAGGGCGTCGCCGGGCGTGCTCCCGTGCATGAACGCGGTGACCGAGGTCACTCGTTCGGGGTGTGCACGGGCGGGCCGATTCCGTCGTCTCTTCCAGTGCCAGGTCTCACACGCCCGGAGCACGTCCAGCCGTCACGAGGGAGCAAGGCGTTGTCCACCGTCATCGAGCAGCCCGTAGAGGCCCGCCTTGTCGCCGCCGCACCGCGCATGCCGAGCATTCCCGCCACGCTGCGCTACGACCGGAGCGACCCGTTCGCCATCCGCATGACCTTCCCGGCCCCGGCCACCCTCGAGGGTGTCGAGGTGTGCTGGACCTTCTCCCGCGAGCTGCTCACGGCCGGCCTGCGCGGTCCGGAGGGCTGCGGCGACGTCCGGGTGCGCCCGTACGGCTACGACCGCACCGTCCTGGAGTTCCACGCGCCGGAGGGCACCGCGATCGTGCACGTGCGCTCCGGTGAGATACGGCGCTTCCTGGAGGCGACCGGCGACCTCGTGCCCGTCGGCCTGGAGCACCTGCAGTTCGACCTCGACCACGACCTGGCCGAACTGATGCGGGACGCCTGCTGAACCCCTGCCCGCGCGCGGGCGGCGGCGCCGCCCGGTTAACGCGTTGACAGCCCCTCCACCCCCTCCTACCGTTGTCGACGGCTCTGTTGCCGTCGAATGGAGAAGGACGTTGCTCGTCTGAGGTTCTGAGACACCGCGCTCACACCGGTGAGGTGTGCGTGGCGTACGACCTCGGCGTCCGAGCCGTCCTCCGGCACAGGCCCTCTTCTCCGGGCCCTCTTCCTGCCCAGGCCTTTCGGTTTCCGCCTCGCGGTGTCTCGACACGCCCGTCCGGACCGCTTCCACGAACCGTGAGGCCCTCATGTCAACCTTCCTCACCTGTACCTCCCTCTCCTTCGCCTGGCCCGACGGCACCCCGGTGTTCGACGGCCTCGACATCGCCTTCGGCCCCGGCAGGACCGGACTCACCGGCGTCAACGGGTCGGGCAAGTCGACCCTGCTGAAGCTGCTCGCCGGCGAACTCGCCCCGGCCGGCGGCACCGTCCGGGCCACCGGCGAGATCGGCCTGCTGCCGCAGAACGTCACGCTCGACACCGCCCTCCGCGTCGACGAGGCCCTCGGCATCGCCGCCCGGCGGGCCGCCCTGCACGCCATCGAGGCGGGCGACGTCTCCGAGGAGCACTTCGAGACGGTGGGCGACGACTGGGACGTCGAGGAGCGCGCCCTCGTCACCCTCGGCGAGCTCGGTCTCGGCCGCATCGGCCTCGACCGCACCGTCGGCGAGCTCTCCGGCGGCGAGTCGGTGCTGCTGCGCCTGGCCGCCCTGCTGCTGCGCCGCCCGGACGTCCTGCTGCTGGACGAGCCCACCAACAACCTGGACCTGTACGCGCGGCGCCGGCTGCACGCCGCCGTGGCGGCCTGGCCGGGCGTCCTCGTCGTGGTCAGCCACGACCGTGAACTCCTGGACCTGGTCGACCAGATCGCGGACCTGCGCTCCGGGCAGGTCACCTGGTACGGCGGCAACTTCTCCGCCTACGAGGAGGCCCTCGCCGTCGAACAGGAGGCCGCCGAGCGGATGGTGCGCGTCGCCGAGGCGGACGTGCGCAAGCAGAAGCGGGAACTGGCCGACGCCCAGGTGAAGCTGGCCCGCCGCAAGCAGTACGGGCAGAAGCTCGGCGAATCCGGGAGCCTGCCGAGGATCCTGGTGGGCGCGCGCAAACGGGCCGCCCAGGAGTCGGCGGGCAAGCACCGCGTCCTGCACGAGGAGCGGCTCGCCGAGGCCCGGGAGCGGCTGGACGAGGCGGCCCTGGCCGTGCGGGACGACGACGAGATCCGCGTCGACATGCCGTACACCGCCGTGCCGCCGGGCCGTCAGGTGCTGACGCTGGAGAACCTGGAGACGGCTTACGGGGCGCGCGTGCCGGGGATCCTCGACCTGCGCGGACCGGAGCGGATCGCGCTCGTCGGGCGCAACGGCGCCGGCAAGACGACCCTGCTGCGGACCGTCGCCGGGGAGCTGGCGCCGGTCGCCGGCGAGGCACGCGCGCATGTGCCGCTGCGTTTCCTGCCGCAGCGCCTGGACGTGCTGGACGAGGGGCTGACGGTCGCCGAGAACGTGGCCCGGTTCGCGCCGGGTGCCACGAACAACCGGATCCGGGCGCGGCTGGCCCGCTTCCTGTTCCGGGGCGCACGCGCCGACCAGAAGGCGGGGACGCTCTCCGGCGGTGAGCGCTTCCGGGCGGCCCTGGCCGCGCTGATGCTCGCCGAGCCCGCGCCCCAGCTGCTCCTGCTCGACGAGCCGACCAACAACCTGGACATGGCGAGCGTGCGGCAGCTCACCTCGGCCCTGGAGTCCTACCAGGGCGCCCTGCTGGTGGCCGCCCACGACCTGCCGTTCCTGGGGTCCATCGGCATCACCCGCTGGCTGCTCATGGAGGACGGGCAGGTGCGGGAGACCTCGCCGGAGGAGGTGGGCGTCCTGGACTAGCGGGCGTCTCGGGAGGGCCACAGCCCGGCCACAGGGGTTTTGCCCCGGCCACGGCGCCCTGCATGATGGCGGACCGGCGCCGCCGCACGGCGCCGGACCCCACCGCCGACCAGGAAAGGCCCCTCGTGCCCAGCAAGAAGGCCCTCGTCCGCCGCCCCAGCCCGCGCCTCGCCGAAGGCCTGGTGACGCACATCGAGCGGGAGAAGGTCGACGTGGATCGCGCCGTCGAGCAGTGGGAGGCGTACGTCGAGGCGCTGCGCACGCACGGCTGGGAGACGATCGAGGTCGAACCGGCCGACGACTGCCCGGACTCGGTGTTCGTCGAGGACACCGTCGTCATGTACAGGAACGTCGCCCTGATCACCCGGCCCGGCGCCGAGTCCCGGCGCGAGGAGACCGCCGGGGTCGAGGAGGCGGTCGCCCGGCTCGGCTGCTCGGTGAACTGGATATGGGAACCGGGCACGCTGGACGGCGGCGACGTGCTGAAGGTCGGCGAGACCGTGTACGTCGGCCGGGGCGGTCGGACCAACGCGGCCGGCGTGCAGCAGCTGCGGGCCGCGTTCGAGCCGCTGGGCGCGCGCGTGGTGGCCGTACCGGTGAGCAAGGTGCTGCACCTGAAGTCGGCGGTCACCGCGCTGCCGGACGGCACGGTCGTCGGCCACATCCCGAAGGTGGACCGGCCGTCGCTGTTCCCGGGGTTCCTGTCGGTGCCCGAGGAGTCCGGCGCGCACGTGGTGCTGCTCGGCGCCCACAAGCTGCTCATGGCGGCGAGCGCCCCGCAGACGGCGGAGCTGCTGACGGATCTCGGCCACGAGGTGGTCACGGTGGACATCGGCGAGTTCGAGAAGCTGGAAGGCTGTGTGACCTGCCTCTCGGTGCGCCTGCGGGAGCTGTACGCCTGATCGGTCGATCCCTTCGGCCCGGCAGCCCCGGGACCTGCGGGTCCCGGGACCGTCCGTCGCCGTCCGGGTGATCCGTGAACGGCCGACGGGGATTGGCTGATCAGCACTCTTTACAGCGGGCTTAACCTACGGCTACGTAACCTACGGATTCGTAGCCTACGATCACGTAGGTTTTCCGGCACCGCTCGCCGGACCGTCCCCTTCCACCCGCTCAGCACGGCGTCCCCTGGAGTTCTTATGACGATCACCTCCCCGCATCTCGACAGCCCGTCCGTCTGGACCGACGCCCGGCTGCTGTACGCGCTGGAGGAAGTGGTCGAGAAGGAACTGAACCGGCATCTGCAGGTCGCCAAGGACTGGATGCCGCACGAGTACGTGCCCTGGAGCGACGGCCGGAACTTCCCCGGCCTGTTCGAGGACGGCGAGGCCTGGGCCAAGGACCAGTCCAAGGTGACGGACATCGGCCGCGTCGCCCTCGTCGTCAACCTGCTGACCGAGGACAACCTGCCCAGCTACCACCACGAGATCGCCTCGCTGTTCGGCCGCGACGGCGCCTGGGGCACCTGGGTGCACCGCTGGACCGCCGAGGAGGGCCGGCACGGCATCGTGATGCGCGACTACCTGCTGGCCTCGCGCGCCGTGGACCCGGACGAGCTGGAACGTTTCCGTATGTCCCACATGAGCGAGGGCTTCGAGTCCGACAACCGGCACTCGATGCTGCACTCGATCGCCTACGTGGCCTTCCAGGAGCTGGCGACCCGGATCTCGCACCGCAACACCGGCCACCAGTCCGGCGACCCGGTCTGCGACCGGATGCTGGCGCGGATCGCGACCGACGAGAACCTGCACATGGTCTTCTACCGCAACCTGCTGAAGTCCGCCTTCGAGCTCGCCCCCGACCTGACCATGCAGGCGGTCCGGGACGTCGTGGTCAACTTCCGCATGCCCGGGCACGGCATCCCCGGCTTCGAGCGGGCCGCCGCGCAGATGGCGATCGGCGAGGTCTACAACCTGCGCATCCACCACGACGACGTCCTGCAGCCCGTGCTGCGCTTCCTGAAGATCATGGAGATCGACGGGCTCGGCCCGGAGGGGCGCCAGGCCCAGGAGGAGCTCGGCCTGTTCCTCGGCGGCCTGGACGCGGAGGCTCTCCGGTTCGACGAGCGGCTCGCCGCGCGCAAGGCGCGGATGGCGGCGCGGGCGGCCGGCTGAGGCCTCAGCGGGAGGTCCGCCGCAGGGCCAGGCGTTCCTTTTCGGACAGTCCGCCCCAGACGCCGAAGCGCTCGTCGTTCGCGAGCGCGTAGTCGAGGCACGCGGAGCGCATCTCGCACAGGCCGCAGATGCGCTTCGCCTCACGCACCGAGCTGCCGGGCTCGGGGAAGAAGAAGTCGGCCCCGGTCTGCGCGCACAGGGCCTGCGCCTGCCAGTCGGTGTCGGCCGGGCTGATCGTTTCGATGTGCATGGCCAGGATCGTGCCGCGCGGCGAAAAACGTTCGATCAACGCCGGGTCAACGGCACGCCGGGGACGCGGGCCGCGCGTTGACCCGCCCCGGCCGGTCCGGTCCGGTCCGGTCCGGTCCGGTCCGGTCCGGTCCCCCGATGGTGCTCCGCAGGACACGTCCGGCGCACGGCGGCGCGCGGGTCCGCCGGGAAATGTCGGTGGGCGGTGCCAGACTCGGCAGTGCACAGGACAGGACCCGTCTCCCGGGCCCCCGTTTCGCGGAGGGCCTGCCAAGGAGGGCGAAGATGCTCACCACCCGTTTCGTCAACGGCGCTCCGAACTGGCTCGACGTCGCCACCCCCGATCTCGACGGGGCGCTCTCCTTCTACGGTGGTCTCTTCGGCTGGCAGTTCGTCTCGGCGGGACCGGACGCCGGCGGTTACGGCTTCTTCCAGCGCGACGGCAGAACGGTCGCCGGCGGCATGCGGAGCGGCCCGGAGCAGGGGCCGCCGGCCTGGACGGTGTACTTCCGCAGCGACGACGCGCAGGCCACCGCCGAGGCGGCCGAGCAGGCGCACGGCCGCGTGCTGGTGCGGCCCATGGACGTGATGGGCGAGGGGCACATGGCGGTCCTCGCCGACCAGGCGGGCGTGGTGTTCGGGGTCTGGCAGCCGGGGCGGACCAAGGGCGTGGACGTGGCGAGCGAGCCCGGCGCGCTGTGCTGGGCCGAGCTGTACACGCCGGACATCGCGGCGGCCGCCGCGTTCTACCACCGGGTCCTCGGCCTGGAGACCTCGGGCGTGCCCTTTCCCGGCGGTACGTACACGTGCCTCAACCCCGAGGGTGCCGGGGAGGACGCGATGTTCGGCGGCGTGGTCCCGCTGGCGGACGATCCGGTGGAGGCGCAGGCGGGCCCGTACTGGCTTCCGTACTTCGAGGTGGAGGACACCGACGCCGTGGTCGAGCAGGCGCGGCGGCTGGGCGGCACGGTGCGCGGGCCGGCGACGAGCGTGCCGGGTGTCGGCCGCATGGCCAGACTGGCCGATCCGTACGGCGCCCGGTTCGCGGTGATCCGGAGCGAGCCGTCGCAGGGGCGGGCGGAGGACTGAGCGGTGGGCTCCGTGTACCGCCCGCGGGGGCGTGTCTAGGCGGAGGCCCGCCGTATCAGGGTGGTCGGCAGGACCACGCCGGGCGGCACCGGGGCAGCCGGATCCGCCGGGTCCGCCGGGTCGCCGGCCGGGTCCGTGTCAGGGTGGCCGCGCAGCAGGAGCCGGGCCATCAGGCGGCCCATCTCCTCGATGTCCTGGCGGACCGTGGTCAGCGGCGGGTCGCACTGCTCGGCGACGGGCAGCACGTCGTCGAAGCCGATGACGGCCACGTCGTCGGGCACGCGCCGGCCCCGTTCGCGCAGCACGCGCAGCGCGCCGAGCGCGGTCAGGTCGTTGGCGGCGAACACCGCGTCCACGTCCGGGCAGCGGTCGAGGAGTTCCCGCATCGCGCGTTCGCCGCCGCCCGGGGTGAAGTCGCTCTCCACGACGAGGCGGGCGTCGGCCCCGCCCACCACGTCCCGGTAGCCGTCGAGGCGGTCGACCGCCGACGTCTGGTCCAGCGCACCGGTGATGTGCGCGATCCGGGTCCGGCCGAGGTCCTTCAGATGGCGCACGGCCGCGCGGGCGCCGCCCCGGTTGTCGCTGTCGACGTACACCGGGGCCGGGCCGCCGTCGCGGAAGTCGGGCCGGCCGCCGAACACGGTGGGCAGGCCCGCGTTCCGGATCAGGCCGGGCAGCGGGTCGTCGAGGTGCAGGGAGAAGACGAGCGCGCCGTCGACGTGCCCGCCGGCGAGGTAGCGGGCCACGCGGGCGTGGTCGGCGCGGCCCTCGGTCAGCAGCAGCACGAGCTGGTTGTCGTGGGCCGTCAGCTCCTTGCTGATGCCGCGCAGCTGCAGGGCGAAGAAGGGGTCGGCGAAGACGCGGGCCTCGGGTTCGGCGATGACCACGGCGACGGCGTCGTGCCGCCTGGTCACCAGGGAGCGCGCCGCCTGGTTGGGTACGTACCCGAGTTCCTCGACCGCCTGCCGGACGCGGGCGGCCAGCGGCTCCCTGACCCCCTCCGAGCCGTTGACGACCCGCGACACGGTGGCCCGGGACACCCCGGCCAGCGCGGCCACGGCCTCCAGCGTGGGACGCGACGCTGCCTCGGTCACTTCGCGGCTCCTCCTCGGCGGGTGGCGATCAGGATAGCCGCGGAGGGGTGAACCGGAGAGGCCGTCAGGGCGTCCGGTCGCGCCGGGCCCGGCTCGGCTGGACCCGGGTCGGCTCCCCCGGCATCTTCGGGTACTCCGGCGGGTACGGCAGGTCGCCCAGGCCGTGGTCGTGCTCGTCGCGGCGGGCCAGCTCCAGCAGGGCGTCCAGGGAGAAGGCGTGGTCGTCCATGTCGGCGTGCACGTCGCCGAGTTCGGCGAACCGGGCCGGCATGGTGGCGAGGTCGAAGTCGCGGGGGTGGGCGGCGTCGGCCTCCTCCCAGCGCAGCGGCGCCGAGACGGGGGCGTGCGGGCGGGGGCGCACGGAGTAGGCGGAGGCGATGGTGCGGTCGCGGGCGGTCTGGTTGTAGTCCAGGAAGATGCGCTCGCCGCGCTCCTCCTTCCACCACTTGATGGTGACCCGGTCCGGCATCCGGCGTTCCATCTCCCGGCCGACGGCGATCGCGGCACGGCGCACCTGGGTGAAGGTGTAGCTCGGTTCGATGGGCACGAAGACGTGCAGGCCCCGGCCGCCGGAGGTCTTGGGCCAGCCGCGCAGGCCGCCGAACTCCTCCAGCACGGAGCGCAGTTCGTGGGCGGCGCGAACGGCGTCGGCGTAGTCGGTGCCGGGCTGCGGGTCGAGGTCGATGCGCAGTTCGTCGGGGTGGTCGACCCGGGTGCGGCGCACCGGCCAGGGGTGGAAGGTGAGCGTGCCGTACTGGGCGGCCCACACCACGGCGGCCTCCTCGGTGGGGCACATCTCGTCGGCGCTGCGGCCGCTGGGGAAGGTGATGTGGGCGGTCGGGATCCAGTCCGGCATGCCCTTGGGGGCGCGCTTCTGGTAGAACCACTCGCCGCCTACGCCGTCCGGGTAGCGCTCCAGGGTGGTGGGCCGGTCGCGCAGGGCGCGCAGGATGCCGGGGCCGACGGCGGCGTAGTACCGGGCGAGGTCGAGCTTGGTGAAACCGCGCTCGGGGAAGAACACCTTGCCGGGGCTGGACAGCCGTACGGTCCGGCCGCCCACCTGCAGTTCCACCGCGTCACCCATGCGGCCACGGTAGGCGCGTCCGGCGCGGCGCGCACACCGGGCGGCGGCGGGCGACCGCGCGCAGAATCGGTTCATGGACCTGCCCGTGATGCCGCCCGTGAAGCCGATGCTCGCCAAGCCGGTGGCGCGGATCCCGCCGGGCATGCACTACGAGGCGAAGTGGGACGGGTTCCGGGCCCTCGTGTTCCGCGACGGCGCCGAGGTCGAGCTGGGCAGCCGCACCGGCAAGCCGCTGACCAGGTACTTTCCCGAGCTGGTGGAGGCGCTGAAGGAGCGGGTGCCGGATCGGTGCGTGCTGGACGGGGAGATCGTGATCGCGCGGGAGGGGCGGCTGGACTTCGACGCGCTGACCGAGCGGATCCATCCGGCTGACTCCCGGGTGCGCACGCTGGCCGAGCGGACCCCGGCCTCGTTCGTCGCCTTCGACCTGCTGGCACTGGACGACCACTCCCTGCTGGACGTGCCGCTGACCGACCGGCGGGCGCTGCTGGAGCGGGCGCTCGCCGGGGCGGGCGCGCCCGTGCACGTGGCGCCGGCGACGACCGACGTCGAGGTGGCGCGGGAGTGGTTCGAGCAGTACGAGGGGGCCGGGCTGGACGGGGTCGTCGCCAAGCCGCTCGACCTGCGCTACCGGCAGGACGAGCGGGTCATGTTCAAGATCAAGCACGAGCGCACGGCGGACGTGGTGGTCGCCGGCTACCGGTTCCACAAGAGCGGGCCGGTGGTGGGCTCGCTGCTGCTGGGCCTGTACGACGACCGGGGTGTCCTGCAGCACGTGGGAGTGTCGGCCGCCTTCGCCATGAAGAGGCGAGCGGAGCTGGTGGAGGAGCTGGAGCCGCTGCGCATGGACGACGCGAGCGCCCACCCCTGGGCGGCCTGGTCGGACGTGGCGGCCCATGAGACGGCCCGGCTGCCGGGGGCGCCGAGCCGCTGGTCGGGCAAGAAGGACCTGTCCTGGGTGCCGCTCCGGCCGGAGCGGGTCGCCGAGGTGGCCTACGACCACATGGAGAACGGCGCCCGCTTCCGGCACACGGCGCGCTTCCGCCGCTGGCGCCCGGACCGCACCGCGGAGAGCTGCACCTACGCCCAGTTGGAGGAGCCGGTGCGCTACGACCTCGCGGAGATCCTGGGCGGTGCGTGACCGGCGGCCGCGCTCACGGCCGCATCAGGACCTTGACGGCGCCTTCCTGCTTGCGCTGGAACATCTCGTAGGCGTGCGGCGCCTCGCTGAGCGGCACGTGGTGGGTGGCGAAGTCGTCGACGCCCAGCGGGTCGTCCTCGGTGAGGTACGGCATGATCTCGTCGCTCCAGCGGCGGACGTTGGCCTGTCCCATCCGCAGCTGGATCTGCTTGTCGAACAGGGTGAGCATCGGCATCGGGTCGGCCATGCCGCCGTACACGCCGCTCAGCGAGATGGTGCCGCCCCGCCGGACCAGCTCGATGGCCGTGTGCAGGGCGCTGAGCCGGTCGACGCTGAAGCGCTCCGCGAGCGGGGCGCCGAGCTTGCGGGGCATGAGCGCGGTGGCCTGCTGGGCGAGCTTGGCCGCGGCGCTGCCGTGGGCCTCGGTGCCGACGGCGTCGATCACGGCGTCGGGGCCCCGGCCGCCGGTCTCGTCGCGGATCGCGGTGATGAGTTCCTTCTCGTTGTCGAAGGCCCTGAGGTCGAACGTCTGCACGCCGCGTCCGGCCGCCCGGGCCAGCCGCTCGGGCACCAGGTCGACGCCGAACACCCGCTCGGCGCCGCGGGCCAGGGCGATGCGGCAGGCCATGTCGCCGATCGGGCCGAGGCCGAGGACGGCGAGGGTGCCGCCGGGCGGCACGGAGGCGTACTCGAAGGCCTGCCAGGCGGTGGGCAGGACGTCGGAGAGGTAGACGAAGCGGTCGTCCGGCGGCCCCTGGGGCACCTTCATCGGCCCGAACTGCGCCTGCGGGACCCGCAGGTACTCTGCCTGGGCCCCGGGTACGGCGCCGTACAGCCGGGTGTAGCCGAACAGGGCGGCGCCCATGTGCTCTCCGGTGACCTGCGTGGTCTCGCACTGGGTGGGCAGTCCGGTCAGGCACATCCAGCAGTTGCCGCAGGCGATCTGGAACGGCACCACCACGCGGTCGCCCACCGCGAGGTCGGGCACGCCGGGGCCGACCTCCTCGACGATGCCCATCGGCTCGTGGCCGAGGATGTCGCCCGGTGTCATGAACGGGGTGAGCACTTCGTACAGGTGCAGGTCCGAACCGCACAGTCCGCTGGACGTGATGCGGATGATCGCGTCGGTGGGCTCCTCGATGCGCGGGTCGGGCACGTCCTCCACCCGCACGTCCCGCTTGCCCTGCCAGGTCACTGCCTTCATGGGGTCGCGCTCCCTTGGTCGCGTGCGCGCCGGTTCGCCCTGGCGCGTCCGGTTTGCGGTGGCGCCCGGGTACCCGAAGGTCCGTACGCCAATCTCGGCTCGCGCCCATGGCCCGCGACGGGCATACGAGCGCACAATCGGAGAAAACGGGGGTGGTCGCGGTGGGTACGAGACACGGGGCGCGGGCGCGGCGCACCGCGCTGACGGCGGCGCTGCTGGCCGCCACGACGGCCGCGGCCCTGACGGCGGGCTGCACCCGGCACGGCCCGCCCGGTGGCGGCGGCCGGACCCCGGCCCGGACCGCGGCGCCCCCGGCCTCCTCGGCGGCGCCGGCCGGCTCCGTACTGGCCGTGAAGATCGACAACGTGTCCGCCGCCCGCCCGCAGACCGGCCTGGACGCGGCGGACGTGGTCTACGCCGAGCAGGTCGAGGGCGGCCTGAGCCGGCTGATGGCGCTGTACGCCACGAAGCTGCCGCGGACCGTGGGACCGGTGCGCAGCGCCAGGGAGTCCGACCTGGAACTGCTGCGCCAGTTCCACGAACCGACGCTGGCCTTCTCGGGCGCCCAGCGCAAACTGCTCCCGCTGATCGACCGGGCGCCGCTGCACGCGGAGTCACCCGACGAGGCGGCCCGCGCCTACTACCGCGCCGGGGACCGGCCCGCCCCGCACAACACCTGTACCTGCGCCCACCACGGCTGCTGCCCTCCGCCCCGGCCGCCCCGCGCTGACCACCGGCTTCCGCTACGGCCCGGCGCCGTCCGGCGGAAGTCCCGCGTCCGCGCGCACGGTGCGCTACCCGGCGGCGCGTTTCGCCTTCACCTGGTCGGCGCGGCGGCACGGCTGGCTCGTCGCGATGGACGGCACGCCCACGGTGACGTCCGGCGGCGGGCGGGTGGCCCCGGCGACGGTGGTCCTATGGACTCCGGCCTCGCGGTACTGCTGGCGGCCGGGCGGATCGCCCGCGTGACCGGCTCCTACATCGGCGGCAACAAGGAGTTCGCCCGCCAGTACCTGGGCGGCGAACTGGAGCTGGAGCTGATCCCGCAGGGCACGCTGGCCGAGCGGCTGCGCGCGGGCGGCGCCGGCATCCCGGCCTTCTACACCCCGGCGGGGGTCGGCACGCAGGTCGCCGAGGGCGGGCTGCCGTGGCGGTAGCCCGGGCGGACGCTCACCCAGCACGCCGTACCGACGACGTTCGGGCTGAAGGCGGCCGGCTGGCGCGCGCTGGTGCTGGACGCCCGCGACCGCCTCACCCGGGTCCGGGACTCGCTGCCGGCCCAACTCGGCGGCGCCGGCGGGACCCTGGCGGCCTTCGGGGTGTACGGCGCCGAGGACGCGGGCGCGCTGACGGCGGTGTACGCCCGTGAAGTGGGGCTGGCCGCCCCGTCGTTGCCCTGGCACACGCTGCGCACCCCCGTCGCCGACCTGGCGGGCTGCCTGGCGTTCGCGACGGGCACGCTGGGGAAGCTCGCGGTGGACGTGCTGACGTTGTCGCGCACCGAGATCGGCGAGGTGAGCGAGGGCAGCGGCGGGGGCTCGTCGGCCATGCCGCACAAGGCGAACCCGGTCGCGGCCGCCCTCCTCGCGGCCGCCGCCCGGCGCGCCCCGCAGCTCGCGGCCACGCTGTACGGCTGCCTCGCCGCCGAGGACGAGCGGCCGGCCGGCGCCTGGCACGCCGAGTGGGAGCCGCTGCGCGACCTGCTCCGGCTGGTGGGCGGGGCGGCCGAGCGGGCCGCCGCACTGGCCGAGGGGCTGCGCGTGCACCCCGGGGCGATGGCCGCGAACCGCGGCCGGACACGGGGGCTGATCGTCTCCGAACGGCTCTCCGCCGAGCTGGCCCGCCTCCTCGGCCGCGCCCGCGCGAAGGAACTGCTGACCGAACTGGCCCGCCGCGCCCGCGACGAGGACCGCCCGCTGCGGGAACTGCTGCGAGAGCAAACGGAGTTGGTGGGAGTCGACCTGGACGGCCTGACCGACCTCACCCGGTACACCGGCTTCGCCGGACCCCTCACCGACCGCGCCCTGGAGCGACCTTGACCGGCTCGACCGCGAAACTCCTCAACCACCTGGAAGAAGGCCCGGCTTGCGCTCCGCCGCTGCTGCTGGGCCCCTCGCTCGGGACCTCGTACGCGCTGTGGGACGCGGTCGCTCCCGAGCTGTCGGCCGGCCACCGGGTGATCCGCTGGGACCTGCCGGGGCACGGCGGTTCGGCGGCGGACCTGATCGGGCCGGGGGCCACCGTCGGCGACCTCGCCGGGCTGGTGCTCCGCCTCGCCGACGCCCTCGGCGTCGAGCGGTTCGCCTACGCCGGGGTGTCCCTGGGCGGCGCGGTCGGCCTGCACCTGGCCGTGCACCACCCCGAGCGGCTGACCTCGCTGGCGGTGATCTGCTCCTCCGCCCACTTCGGCGGCGGCGAGCCGTGGCGGGAGCGTGCCGAACGGGTGCGCCGGGAGGGCCTGGAGTGGCTGGCGGACAACGCCGACGCCCGCTGGTTCACCCCCGGCTTCACCGTGCCGCGGCTCGTACGGGACCACCGGGAGGCCGATCCGGAGGCGTACGCGGCCTGCTGCGACGCGCTGGCCGCCTTCGACCTGCGTGACCGGCTCGCCGGCATCACCGTGCCGACCCTGCTCGTGGCCGGCCGGCGGGATCCGGCGACGCCGCCCGCGCATCTGCGGGAGATCGCGGACGCGGTGCGCGACGCCCTGCTGGTGGAGCTGCCCGGCGCCTCGCACCTGGCGCCCGCCCAGTGCCCGCGGGCCGTCCTGACCGCCCTGCGCAGCCGGCTCGACGGGATTCCGGCGAGCGGCACGGCGGTGCGCCGGGAGGTGCTGGGCGACGCGCACGTGGACCGGGCGCAGGCCCGGCAGACCCCGTTCACCGCGCGGTTCCAGGACTTCGTCTCCCGCTACGCCTGGGGGGAGATCTGGACCGACCCGACGCTCTCGCGCCGCGAGCGCAGCATGATCACGCTGACCGCGCTGGTCGCGCACGGTCACCTCGACGAGCCGGCCCTGCACGTCCGGGCGGCCCGCCGCAACGGGCTGACGCCGGAGGAGATCGGGGCGGTGCTGCTGCAGACCGCGGTGTACTGCGGGGCGCCGGCGGCCAACTCGGCGTTCGCGACGGCCCAGCGGGTCCTCGCGGAGGAGGCTCCGTAGGAGGGAGTCGAGGGAGGAGTCGCTACCCCCGCCCCGACAGCGTGTCCAGCGCCTGCTTGGCCTGGGCCGCCAGCCCGTCGGCCCCGCAGGAGCGCGCCAGGGCCAGGCCCCGGTCGAGTTCCGCGGTCGAGCGGATCGCGACGCCGTACTCGACCCGGGCCGCCGCGTGCTCGTACTGGCAGGGCGAGGCCTCCAGGTAGGTGACGGCCTGGGCGGCGAGACGGACCGCGCGCTGACCGGTCTCCAGGGCGGCGGCGCAGCGCAGGGCCTCGCCGATGGCGGTGTCCGTGCCGAACCGCTCGGCCTGCCGGCGGGCGTCCGCGGCGAGCCGGGCGGCACGGGCCGGGTCCTGGCCGGCCAGAGCCTTGGCGAGGTCGAGGGACCAGGGCGCGAGGACGGGGTTGTGGCCGCCGCGGGAGGCGGCGGTCTTCTCGGCGGCCTCCAGCTCGTTGACGCCCTCCTCGGTGCGGCCCACGGCCAGCAGCAGACGGCCGCGGACGGAGCGGATGTCGGGCAGCACGATGGTGGACGGGTAGGGCGGGGCGAAGCCGTACTGCTCGGCGACCGACCAGGCCTCGCCGGTCCGCCCGCGCGCCAGCAGGGTGTCGACGAGTCCGCAGGTCGCCGACCAGTGCAGGGGCAGGCCGCGGCCGACCCGCTCGGCCAGCTCCAGGGCCTCGCGCAGGGTGTCCTCGGCGTCCTTCAGCCGGCCCTGGCGGCGGTAGGCGAGGCCGAGGAAGGCGTTGGCCAGGGAGAGGTGGCCGCCGCGCCAGCCGGCGCCGGTGTAGGCGCGCAGGGCCTCGGCGAAGAGGCTCTCGGCGCGGTCGAGCCGGTCGGCGTAGGTGTACGCGCTGCCGAGCATCATCAGCAGCTCGATCCCCCACTCGCCGTCGGTCCAGCCGAGGCCGGGCGCGAGGCGGCCGTTGACGAGGGCGCGGTCGCAGAGGTGGACGATCTCCTCGGCGTTCTCGCCGTGGGTCATCGCGTCGAAGCCGCGCAGGATCAGCAGGGCGCGCTCGGAGTTGTCCCGGCCGGTGCAGGTGGCGGCGAGGTCGGCCAGGCGCCGGGAGCGCTCCGGGGAGACGGTCTCGCCGTGGATGGCCTCCCACATGAACTGCACGGCCTGCAGGCGCATCCGGACCGGGCCGGTCTCGTGCCGGGCGGCCTCGGCCTCGACCGTGCGGACGGCCTCCTCCAGCTCGTCGTTGTGGAGCAGGGCCTGGGAGAGGCGGATCACGGCGTCCACGCGCCGGCCGTCCTGGAGGCCCGGCATGGCGAGGGCGCTGCGCAGGTGCTCGATGGTGACGGCGGGCGCGGTCAGCAGGGTGGCGCAGCCCAGTTCGTAGAGGACGGACGCGTGGACCTCGGGCCGGGGCGGTTCGGCGAGAGCCCGCTCGAGGCAGCGGCGGGCCGCGTCGGGCGCGCCGACGGCCAGGTGCTCGCGGGCCGCCGCACGCAGCTGTTCGACGAGTTCCTCGTCGTCGTCCGGGTGCACCTTCAGCAGGTGCCGGGAGGCCTCGGCGGCGCCGTGGCCGGTCTCGGTGAGGATCTGCGCGGCGACGCCGTGCATGGCGGTGCAGACACCGGCCGGGATGGAGTGGTAGACGGCGGAGGCGATCAGCGGGTGGACGAACTCCAGCTGGCCGTCCACGGGTTCGGCGCCGGCGGCGGGGTCGGGCTCGGTCAGGATGCGGGCGGTGCGCAGCAGTTCGGCGCAGCCCTGGGCGACGTCGGGGCGCATGCCGGCCAGGCGGGCGACGAGGTCGACGCAGATGCCGGTGCCGAGGATGGCGGCGGCCCAGGCGAACCGGGTGGCGTCGATGCCGAGACCGGTGAGCCGGTCGACGAGGCCGCCGCCGCGGGCGGAGCGGTTCAGCTCGCGCAGTTCGGCGGCCTGCGGCTCGGTCGGCTGGAGTTCGGCGTCCTGCACCTTGGCGAGGAGTTCGACGGTGTCGTAGGGGTTGCCGCCGGTGACGGCCCAGACCTCGCGGCAGAACGGGTCGTCGGCGTACCGGCCGAGGGTGGCGCGGGTGAGGCCGGCGGTGGCCTCCGGGGTGAGGGCGCTGAGGCTGGTGACGGAGCGGCCCGCGGCCGCGGCCACCGTGTCGAGGTGGCGGGCGCTGTCGCCGTTCACCTCGCCGGGCCGGCGGGCGACCACGACGAGCACGGACACCTCGTCCAGGCGTTCGGCGAAGGCGGCGAGCCAGCCGAGGGTCTCCTGGTCGGCGAAGTGGGCGTCGTCGACGAGCAGGACGAGCGGCCAGGCGCGGCGGGCGAGCCGGCGCACGGCCGCGACGAGTCCGTCGCACACGTACCGCGGGTCGGCGCTGGTCTCCTGGGGGTCCGCTATGCCCAGGGCGGGGCCCGCGATGTCGTACCGGTCGCCGAGGTACTCGCGGGCCTCGTCCGGCAGTAAGGAGACCAGCGCGGGCTGCAGCAGCTGCCGTACGACGTTGAACGGCACGGACCTCAGGGTCTCGGCGCCGCGGGCGGACCAGACCGTGCAGCCCCGGCGTTCGGCGATGCGGCGGATCTGGGCCAGCAGCGCGGTCTTGCCCAGTCCCGCCTCGCCGCGGAAGACGAGCAGGCGGCCCGCGGAGGACCGGTCGGCGCACAGGACGTCGAGCGCCGCCGTGACGGTGGCCATCTCCGCGTCCCGCTCCCACAGGGATGCCGAGCCGCCGGCCGACGGCCGTCCCTCCGTCATCCCGTTCCCTCCCCGGGTAGCCCGAACGATGTACCGACCACGAGCGTAGCCCTCCGAGCGGAGCCGTGGTGGCCGCTCGGGGCAGGTGTTGCCCCGCCGGGTGATGTGGGGTACGGCGGGTCGACGCGCGGTCCGCCCGGGCCGGCGGAGCGGGTCCGACGGGCCGTCAGGCCGCTCGCCCGGGCCCGGTGCGCTCCTCCGGCGAAGACGTCGCGCAGAAATCCGGGGCGAAATGTTCCGGTTGGCGGGTTTGGCGGCGGATCTTCTCATCCCGCTTTCACCGATGCCTCATACGGTAAGGGCATGACGCAGGTGACTCCTCCCGGGTGGTACCCCGACCCCGGGCAGACGAACGACGGTCCGCCCACCGAGCGCTGGTGGGACGGCAAGGCCTGGACGGACCAGACCCGCCCCGCCGGGACGGCCGCCCTCTGGGGTCCCACGACGCAGCCCCCGGCCGGCCCGCAGCCGGCCGCCCCGGCGTACGGCACCCCGCCGGCCCCCGCCGGGTACGGCGCCTACCCGGGCTATCCGGCGTACCCCGGCCAGCCGCCGGCGGCGCCCCGGCGGGGCCTGCGCACGGGCATAGCCGTCGCGGCGGCGGCCGCGGTCCTGGCGTGCGTCGGGGTGGGCGTGTACGTGCTGACCAAGGGCGACGGCGGCCGGGGCGACCGGGCCGGGCAGCAGCAGGACCGGGGCGGACCGGACGGCGGGCAGGGCGGTCCCGGCGGCGGCCCGGGCGGTCCCGACGGGACGCCGTCCCCCGGCCTGTCGGCGCCGCCCAAGGTGCCGGGCGGCGGGACCGTGCCGGACCCGCGCAACGGCATCAGCCTGCCCGTGCCGCAGGGCTGGACCGGCGGGGTGATCGGCATCGGCGCGCAGGTGACGTCGGACAAGGCGTACAAGTGCCCCGGCGACACCTCCCAGACCTGCACCGCGGGCGGCGCCTACACGGCGTCCGCGGACACGCTGGGCACCAAGGGCGACACGGCGGAGCAGGTCGCCCGGGCGGACATCGCGTCCAACGCCGAGCACGCCTACGGCGGCACCACCTACGGCAGCATCACCTCGCACCGGGTGCTGGCCTCGAAGGCGGTGACGGTGGCCGGGCAGAAGGGCTACCTGGTGCGCTGGAAGGCGGTCACCAGCAAGGGCGCCGACGGCTATGTGGAGTCGGTCGCCTTCCCCTCGCCCAATGACGCCAAGAAGATCGTCGTGGTGCGCTTCGGCGTGGACGTGGGCCAGAACCTGGGGGTCGTCGACGAGATCCTGAAGGGCATCAGGGTCGCGTCGGGCGGCGGCGACGGCCAGGACGTCTGACCACACGGGACCGGCCGGACGGGGTGCCCCTCCGCTCAAGGGGGACCCCGCCCGGCCGGGGGGGTGCGCGCCGCCCCCGTCCCCACGGTGCGGCGCGGACAGGTCACCGTTCAGTCATCCCGTGAACGGTGGCCTGGGTCTTCGGTGAGTCCGAGCGCGGGCAGCACGGTGGCCTCCACGAACCGGACGAGGTAGCCGGAGTCGGCGTACTGGCCGCACAGGACCGGCCGCACCCGCAGCACGCCGAACAGCATGGCGGGGACGTACTCCAGCGCGGGGTGGTCCGCGGGCACCTCGCCGCGCTCCACTCCCCGCCCCAGCATCTCCCGCAGCGCGGCCACCTCCGGCAGGATCAGTGCCTCGCGCAGCGCCTGCGCGAGCTCCTGGTCGGCCGTGACCGCGTGCCCGAGTGCCTGCATCAGCCGGGTGTCCTTGACGGACCAGTCGCCCGCGGCCCGTGCCGCCTGGCGCAGGTCCTCGGCGAGCGAGCCGGTGTCGATGCCGGCGAAGCGCACCCGGCGGCTGGCGCGCAGGGCGGCCGCGACGAACTGGGGCTTGGTCTTCCACTGCCGGTAGAGCGTGGACTTGCTGCAGCGGGTGCTGGCGGCGACGCCCTCCATGGTCACGGAGTCGTAGCCGCACTCGCGGATCTGTTCCAGCACGGCGTCGAAGAACTCCCGCTCACGCTCCGGCGTGATCTTGGAGCGGCGCGTGGCGGCGACCGTGTCCGGTCCGTCCGCGGCCTGCGACGTCATGTGCTGCATCTCCTCGCGCTCGAGTACGGCTCGACCCGGGTGCGGCCTGCTGAAGCCTCGCCCGGGTGCGGCCACCGGCTGTGTGTCCAGTGTCTCGCACCTCAATCGATACGCCAGTGTACCGGTACTCATGCGTATCGGTACACTGGCGTATCGGTACACGGTCGTTTCGGTACGAGGACGTATCGATGCGCCGCACCAGACCACGCACCAACCGTCAGCGAAGGGGCCGGGGGATGACTGCCCGAACCGAGCCTGCAGTGCCGGAGGCGGACGCGCCCGTGACAGCGCGCCCGCCGCTGCCGCGCGAGTTCCTGCTCGTCGCGGGGCTCTTCCTCGTCTACAAGCTCGGACGGCAGCTGGCCACGGGGCACACCGCGACCGCGTTCCGCAACGCCCACCGGGTGTGGGACTGGGAGCGCGCCCTGCACCTGCCCGGCGAGGGCGACGTGCAGTCCGCACTGCTGCACGGCGACGTCCTCGTGCACCTGGCGAACACCTACTACGCGACCGTCCACTTCCCGGCCACGCTGGCCCTCCTGGTCTGGCTGTACCTGCGGCGGCCCGCCCACTACCTGTGGGCCCGCCGGGTGCTGGCCGCGGTGACCGCGGCCGCGCTGGTGCTGCCGTTCACCTTCCCGCTGGCCCCGCCGCGGATGCTGGCCGGCACCGGCCTGGTGGACACCGCCCGCCGCTACGGCCCCTCCGTCTACGGCCCGCCGGCCCACGACCACCTCTCCAACCAGTTCGCGGCGATGCCCTCGCTGCACTTCGGCTGGGCGCTGATGGTGGCGGTCGCCCTGATCGCGGCCACCCGGTCGGCCTGGCGGTGGCTGTGGCTGCTGCATCCGCTCATCACCCTGCTGGTGATCGTGGGCACGGCGAACCACTACTGGCTCGACGCGCTCGCCGCGACCGCCCTGCTGGGCGCCGCCCTGGCGGTGGTGCCCCCGCCGCGCCGGGCGCCCGTCCCGGTCCGGCGCGCCGCCGCGCCGCCGGCCGCGCAGGACGCCGTGCTGGTGGGGGCGGGCCGATGAGCGCCGCCACACTGCTCGCCGTGGGCCTGTCCCTGGTCTCGGCCGTCGCCTACGCCGCGGCGGCCGTCGCCCAGGAGCGCCTGGCCTCCCGCGGCCCCGGAACGGGCCTGCTGCGGCTGCTCGGCACCGGCGCCTGGTGGTCGGCGGTGGGACTGAACGCGGCCGCCGCGCTGCTGCACGTGGTGGCCCTGAAGTACGGCCCGCTGACCGTCGTCCAGCCGCTCGGGGCGCTCACCCTCGTCGCGGCGGTGCCGCTCGGGGCGCGGGCCGCCGGGCGGCGGGTCGGCACGGCGGAGTGGCGCGGTACGGCCCTGACGCTGCTGGGGCTCGCCGCGCTGCTGGTCACCGCGTCGGGTCCGGCACCCGAGCGGGTGCTGAGCCTGACCGAGGCGCTCGCGGTGGCGGGGACGACGGCCGCCCTGATCGGTGTGCTCTCCCGGCCCGGCGCCCGGCCGGGCCTGCGGCACGCGACCGCCTCCGGTGTCGCCTCGGGCGTCGCCTCCGCGCTGACCCAGACGGTGACGGTGGCGGCCACGGACCGAACGGGCGCGGGCCTGAGCGTGGCGGAGGTCGTAGTCGCCGTCCTGGTCGCCGCGTTCGCCACCGGCGGGCTGCTGCTGTCCCAGACCGCCTACCGCGGCGGCCTCGGCGCCCCGCTGGCCGTGGTCACGCTGTCGAACCCGCTGGCCGCCGCCGTCATCGGGCTGACCCTGCTGGGCCAGGGCCTGCGCGGCGGCGCCTCCGGCGTGCTGCTGGCGCTGGCCGGGGCGGGCGTCGCCGCCCGGGGCGTGTTCCTGCTGACCCGGAGCCCCGCCGGGCCGGTGGACGACGAGGAGCACCCGGTGGCGGCGGTCCTGGCCCTGGAGCCGGGCACGGCCACGGCGGAGCCGGCGCTCGTGCCCCGGCGGCCGGAACAGCCGGGGCACCTCACCGCCCGGTGACGCGGGTCCCGCTCAGCCCCAGCCCCGCGAGTCCTGCTTGAGGGCGGTGTCGACGGTGAGGGCCGTCGCCACCACGAGGCTCAGCAGCGGCTCGGGCAGCTGGTAGTGGATCTGCAGGACGTAGTTGTCCGCCGTCGTGAACAGCGTCTTGGCGAGGCCTTCCCAGGTCTTGGTGATCCGGGCGACCTCGTTGTCCGCGTGGTCGACGATGGCGAAGTTCCACGCCCGCCAGTTCTCCGCCTTGATCGCGCCGACCTTCTGGCCGTTCGCGTTCATCGCGAAGTTGATCTTGCCGATCATGTTCTGCTGGACGATCTCGCCGACCGGCGAGCCGTCCGGGCGGGTCACGACGACCCGCGACTTGAAGAACTTCGCCGGCCGGGTCAGCACCAGCTGCGGCTGCCCGTACGCGTCGCGGATCTCCAGCTTGTGGGTCATGAACTGGTCGAGGCTGGAGACGAAGCGCAGGATCTTCTTCAGCGCGCTCTGGCCGACCTCGGTGACCGCGCCGATCTCCCGGCCGTTCTGGTCCATGACCTTGTACTCGTTGGTGAGCTCGATCAGCTTGGCCTTCTGGTTCACGACCAGGACCGGCTCGGTGAACAGGGTGCCGCCGCCCGGACCACCGGCCGCGACACCCGCCTGCTTCTGCACCTGCCGCTGCACCCTGGCGTCGGAGGCCTGCTGCTGCGGGAACTGCGGTGCGGCCTGCTGCTGCGGTGCCTGTGCGGGGGCCTGCTGGGCCGGGTTGGTGTGCTCGGTCCACTGCGCGCCGTCCCAGTACCGGAGCGTCTGCGCCGCCCCGTGCGGATCGGGGTACCAGCCTGCAGGAGTGTTCGATTGCGTGGTCACCGGGGCACACTACCCTGATGTGACCGGTACCCGACCAGTCCGCACGGAGCGGTGTTCATCGCCCGTTCGCCGTCACTTCGCCGCGATCGCGGGGTCGCTGACGCCGGGGTGCCCGTTCTCGACGTGCCCGGCGAAGACGCGCGAGAAGGCCGGGTCGGCGTCCCAGGTGACCGTGAGGTCGTACCAGCGCCGGCTCGCCGCCAGGCCGACCGTCCGGCGGACCGTGGCCCCGGGCCGCACGGTGACCGCGCGGGTGTCGCCGCCGTAGCCGTTCACCAGCTTCAGCCTCACCGTTCCCGAGCCCTTGTTGGTGAAGGTGAGTTCCACGTCGTCGCCCGCCTGCCGGGCGGTGACCTCGGGGCCGGCGGTCTCGTTCCGGCCCTTGAAGACGCGCAGGAAGCCGTTGGGCCCGTGCACGGCGAGGTCGTAGACGCCCGCGGAGTACGCCGAGTTCCAGGTGTCGTCGAGGCTCTTGCCGGCCTCGGTGGTGTAGGTCCAGGGGCCGTCGGCGCGGTTGCCGGAGGTGACCAGGAACGCGGCGCCCGCACGGGGCCCGGAGGCGAAGGTGAGGGTGTACGTCCCGGCCGCGGTGTCCGCCGCGCCGTCCAACACCGGGGCGTACCCGAGCGGCCGGGTGGGCCGGCTGCCGCGCTCCTGCCGCGGCAGCGACGGGTTCGCGGGCGGCTTGGGCACGTAGTCGGGGTGCCGGTCGCGGTCCGGCGGCGCGTAGCCGGCCGTGGACGGCAGCGTGACGGGCCGGGTGTCCCGGCGGGAGAAGTCGAACGCGGCGGTCAGGTCGCCGCAGACGGCTCGGCGCCAGGGCGAGATGTTGGGTTCGCGCACGCCGAAGCGGCGCTCGATGAACCGGATGACCGAGGTGTGGTCGAAGGTCTCGGAGCAGACGTACCCGCCCTTGCTCCACGGCGAGACGACCAGCATCGGCACCCGCTGGCCGAGCCCGTACGGCCCGGCGACGTGACCGGCGTCGCCCGGGAACAGGTCCGCCGACGGATCGACGGTCGACCTGCCCCGGTCCGCGGAGGCCGGCGGGAAGGGCGGTACGACGTGGTCGAAGAAGCCGTCGTTCTCGTCGTAGGTCAGGAAGAGGGCGGTCTTCGCCCACACGTCCGGGTCGGCGGTGAGGGCGTCCAGGACCTGGGCGATGTACCAGGCGCCGTAGTTCGCGGGCCAGTTGGGGTGCTCGGTGAAGGCCTCGGGGGCGACGATCCAGGAGACCTGGGGCAGCTTCCCGGACGTCACGTCGGCGCGCAGCCGGTCGAAGAAGCCCTCGCCCTTGCGGGCGTCGGTGCCGGTGCGGGCCTTGTCGTAGAGCGGGTCGCCGGGCTTCGCGTCGCGGTACTGGTCGAAGTACAGCAGGGAGTTGTCGCCGTAGTTGCCGCGGTAGGCGTCCTGGATCCAGCCCCAGCCGCCGTTCGCGTCGAGCCCGTCGCCCACGTCCTGGTAGATCCTCCAGGAGACACCGGCCCGCTCCAGGCGCTCCGGATACGTGGTCCAGCCGTAGCCCGCCTCGTCGTTGCCGAGGACCGGGCCGCCGCCTTTGCCGTCGTTGCCGGTGTATCCCGACCACAGGTAGTAGCGGTTGGGGTCGGTGGAGCCGATGAAGGAGCAGTGGTAGGCGTCGCAGATGGTGAAGGCGTCGGCGAGCGCGTAGTGGAAGGGGATGTCCTCGCGGGTCAGGTACGCCATCGTCGTCGCGGACTTGGCGGGCACCCAGTGGTCGTACCGGCCGCCGTTGAACGCGGCGTGCCCGTCGTTCCAGCCGTGCGGGAGGTCCTGGATGAAGGCGAGGCCCAGGTCGTCGGCGTCCGGGTGGAAGGGCAGGACGTCCTTCGTGCCGTCGGACTGCCGCCAGACCGACCTGCCGTTCTGGGTGACGGGGCGGGGGTCGCCGAAGCCCCGGACGCCTCTGAGGGAACCGAAGTAGTGGTCGAAGGAACGGTTCTCCTGCATCAGGACGACGATGTGCTCGACGTCCTCGACCGACCCCGTGCGGTGGTGCGCGGGCAGTGCGGCCGCTCGCTGGATGCTGTTGGACAGCGCGGTGAACGCCGTTGTGGCGCCCGCGAGTTGGAGGAAGCGGCGCCGGTTTGCTTCGGGCATGAGCGTGAGGGTCCTCTCGTCACTGACGTGCGCGCGTACGCGATACCGGCGGTTGACGGGATCTGCGCGCAGCGAGTGTTCCAAGAGCAGCGAACGTCAGGGAAGGGTGCGATGGCGCCTGTGTGAAACCCGGCGGTCCATGAGGTGCCCGTCGGCCACGGTCGGCGCGGACTGTGACCGGTAGGGGGCAGCAGGCCGTACCGGATGCGGGGCGCCGGAGTCCGCGCCGGGCTACTTCACGGCAGTTCACCTTCACGGCGTTCACGTTGATGAAACGGAGATGTCGATTCCACAACTGCGCAAAACCTTGCCGGTCCCTGCGAGTCACCCTAACCTCCCATCGAGAAAGCGCTTTCTGAACCTCCAGGGTGTCGTTCACCTACTCATCGCTGATGCATGTCCGTGAACAGCTGACACCGCATTCGATGACGAAAGGGCGGGGCGAGATGAGACGATCACGAGCAACGCGGCTGCGCGCGGCACTGGCCACGACGGCGCTCGCGGCAGCCGCGGCGACCGGCGCGGTCCTGTCGATGCCCGAGGCATCGGCGGCGACCGGCGGCGCCGACGGCTACGCCGCCCAGAACGGCGGCACCACCGGTGGAGCGGGCGGGCAGACGGTCCGGGCCACCACGGGGACCCAGATCCACCAGGCCCTGTGCAGCCGGGCATCCAGCAGCACGCCCCTCGTCATCGAGGTCGAGGGAACCATCGACCACGGCAACACCAGCAAGGTGTCGGGCGGCAGTTGCAACACCGCCGACGACAAGATCGAGCTGAAGGACATCAGCAACGTCACCCTCGTCGGGGTGGGCGGCGGCGCCGTGTTCGACCAACTCGGCATCCACGTCCGCAACTCCAGCAACATCGTCATCCGCAACGTGACGGTCCGGAACGTCAAGAAGTCGGGCTCCCCCACCTCCAACGGCGGCGACGCCATCGGCATGGAGACCGACGTCCACAACGTCTGGGTCGACCACGCCACGCTGGAGGCCTCGGGTGGCGAGGCGGAGGGCTACGACAGCCTCTTCGACCTGAAGGACAACACCCGGTACGTGACCCTGTCGTACAGCGTCCTGCGCAACTCCGGCCGGGGCGGCCTCGTCGGGCACAGCGACAGCGACGTCTCCAGCAGCTTCGTCACCTACCACCACAACCTGTACCAGAACATCGACTCCCGTGCCCCCCTGCTGCGCGGCGGCACGGCCCACACCTACGACAACTACTTCGTGAGCCTGAACAAGTCCGGCATCAACTCCCGGGTCGGGGCGCACGTCAAGGTGGAGAACAACTACTTCAGGGACTCCAAGGACGTCCTGGGCACGTTCTACACCGACGAGCTCGGGTACTGGCAGGTCAGCGGCAACGTCTACGACAACGTGACCTGGTCGGCCGAGGGCGCCGAGAACCACCCGGCGGGCCCCGACCCGAAGTCCAACACCACCGTCGCCATCCCGTACGCCTACAGCCTCGACCCGGCCGCCTGCGTGCCGGGCGTCGTCACGGCGACGGCCGGCGCGGGCAAGGGACTGCGGGTGTCGGACGGCAGCTGCTCCCCGCAGACCCCCGGGCCGACGCCGACCAGCCCGGCACCGACCTCCCCGGTCCCCACCTCCCCCACGCCGACCCGGCCCGCCGGCACCAACCTCAGCATCGGGGCGGGCTCCGACGGGTCCGGCAAGGCCTCCGGCACGAGTTACGGCAACGTGCGGGACGGCAACCTGAGCACCTACTGGTCGCCGGCCGGCTCCACCGGCTCGGTCTCGATCAAGTGGGGCTCTCCCACCGCGGTGTCGACGGTCGGCATCCGCGAGACGGCGGGCACCTCGGGCACCATCAGGTCCTGGCGGGTCGTCAACGGGGACACCGGCGCCGTCCTGGCCTCCGGCAGCGGGGCGGGCGTCGTCGGCTTCCCCCGGACCACACTCGGCAAGATCACCTACGAGATCACCGGATCGGCCGGCACTCCCCAGGTCGCCGAGTTCGAGACCTACGCCTGACGGTGCCACGTTCCCCGCTGCCGGGCAGGGCAGGCACGCCGGGGACCGAAGGCAGTCCCGACGAGGGGCGGGCCCGGTGGTCCGCCCCTCGTCCGGGAGTGGGCGGAAGGCGACCACGCCCCACCGCGGCCTCGGCCCTGTTGCCCTCGTGACGAGCCGGACCGGCGAAACCAAGTCCTCGAACTCCCTTGGAGAGGCTCGACGCATGTTCTCCGCCCTCGACAACCGGCGGGAACATGTCCGAGGCGTCTTATGATCCTGCGACAGAAGCTGCGAGGCGCAGGGGGGACCGTGGAATCCGAACCGGCGGACTTCTGCCTCAGGGTGACCGGCTTCCGCTCGGTGACGGAGCCCGCCACGGGCAAGCTGACGGAGGCGAGCTGGCGCTGGGTCCTGGAGGCCGACGGATTTCCGGCGGAGGAGGTCGACGTCCACCTGAACGGCTCCGACTGGCACGTCGACGCCTTCCGCGACCTGCAAGCCTACCTGCGCTGGCGGGCGGATCCACACCGGCGGCTGGAGGACGAGAGCCGGCTCCTCGACGAGCTGGGCCAATGGATCACCCGGCACGCCCTCAAGGGGATCAGTCGCACCCTGGCGGCCGACGGCCCGTGTGTGGTGAGGATGAAGGTCCCCCCCGAGGCACGCTTCGTCGCACGACTGCCCTGGGAAGCCGCGGTGATCGACGGCAAGGCCCTGCCTCTGCACCATGTCATCCTCGTCCGGGACCTCGCGGCGGCGTCCGCCGTGCCGACCCGCAGAAGGAAGCGTCCGATCGGAAAGGCCCTGCGGGTACTGGCCCTCTTCAGCCTGCCCGACGGCACTTCGGCGCTGAATCTCCGGCGGGAACGTCTCGAACTCGCCCGCCTGCTCGACACGGTGGCCAAGACGGGCGGTACCGCCATCGAACTGGCCGTCCTTCAATACGGCGTGACCCGGAAGCGGCTGCGCAAGTTCGCGGATCATGGACACGGCTGGGACGTCCTCGTGCTGTCAGGTCACGGTGGGGAGGGCGTCTTCGTCCTCGAGAACGCCGACGGCAGCCGTGACCCGATCGGCGGGGACGACCTGGTGGGAGTGCTCGCGCCGCTGCGCGGACGTGTCAAGTTCGTTCTGGCGGCAGCCTGCTCATCGGCGGACACCTCGGCCGACGAGCGGCTGGAGGCGCTCGGGCTCGGCTCCGCGCACCGGTCCGCCGAGCCCTTGCGGCACGGCGGAGCGGAGGCTCCTGAGCCGCCCGGTGACGCGCCGCACGTGGGCACCCTCGCCGAGGTCCTAGCCGAGCGCCTCGACTGCGCGGTGCTCGGTATGCGGCACACCGTCACCGACGACTTCGTGACGCAGCTGAACAGCGCGGTCTTCAAGCTGATGGTGGAGCAGGCGAATCCACTGGGGCGCGCGGTGGCGCTCGCCCTGCCCCGCGTGGTCGTCACGCCGGCGACGGAGGCCAGCCCGCCCCTCGCCGCCAGCTTACCCGCCCTGTTCGGCGGTACCGCCGTGGAACTCCGGCTCGAGCCGCCCAAGGGCCCTGGGTTGGTCTTCGACAAGAGCGCACTCAAACTGGCAGGCTTCCCCGACCAGCCCGCGCGGTTCGTCGGGCGCGGCGCCCTGATGTCCACCGCGAACCGCTGTCTGGCTCCGCACAGCGGGCGTTCCGGCATCTTCCTGCACGGCATGGCGGGGGCGGGGAAGACCGCATGCGCCCTCGAACTCGCCTACGGGCAGGAGAACAACTTCCAGACGCTCGTCTGGTACCGGGCACCCGAGGAGACCGGAGAGGCCGCACCCGACGTCGCCGCATCCCTGGCCGACTTCGCGCGCGCCATGCACCAGCGCATCGAGGGCCTGCGCTTCGTCGAACTGCTCGATAAAAGCGAAGAGTTGTCGGCCTTCCTGCCGATGCTCACCCAGTTCTGCAAGGAGCAGCGGATCCTGATCGTCCTCGACAACGTGGAGTCCTTGCTCAGCACGTCGGGGCGGTGGCGCGACCCGAGATGGGGGCAGGTGATCGGCGCCCTGACCCGGCACCGCGGGCTGTCCCGGCTGATCATGACAGGACGACGCGTTCCCCGGTCTCTCGACCCCGGCGTGACCGTAAGCCTGGTCGACGCGCTGTCGCTGCGCGAGAGCGTCCTGCTCGCTCGTGAGATGCCGCAGCTCCGGGCGCTCTTGGACGGTGACCTGCCCGGGCTGCCCGCCAGCCGGTGCCGGTCCCTGGCCGTGCGTGTCCTGGCCTCGGCGCAGGGCCACCCCACCCTGGTCGAACTGGCCGAGGGCGAGCTGTCCGACCCGGCCGAACTCAGCGCACGGCTCACCGAAGTGGACCGCTCCTGGGAAGAGCTGGGCATCGTCCCGCAGAGCTACCTCGACCTCAGCGTCGCCACACGCGCGGACGCCACCGCCTACACGACCGTGCTGGCCGTGTGGACCGCGGGAGTGGTCGCCGCGCTGTCCGGGCCGGCCCAACGTCTCTTCCGCGTCCTGTGCTGTCTGGAACCCGCCGACCGCAGGCCCGCGGTCCTCGACGGGACCGGGCCGCTGCCGCCGGAGAAGGTGCACGGTGGGTCCGACGGCGGGGACAGGTGGTGGGGGCACTGGACCGAGCTGGCCGAGAGCGGCCTCGTCTCCGTCGAGCGGGACGCCGACGGAGACCCCGCCGTGCTGGTCGTGCATCCCGAGGTCGCCGAGGCCGGACGGCAGACCGCCGAGCACCTGCGCGAGGCCGTGGACCGGCGGCTCGCCGCGTACTGGAGCGGCCGGGCGTCGCAGAGCCTGGCGGCGGAGGAGGAGGGCGGCTCCGGCCGGGTCGTGCACGCGGCCCGTTCCGCCATGCCGTACCTGCTGCGGCGGGGGGACTGGAGCCGGGCCGCGCTGCTCCTCGAACGGGTCTTGTTCCGTGACTCCTCGCCCAGGACCGCCGCCGGGCTGCTGCCCGCACTGCGGGACATCACGCGCCGGGCCGAGGGCAGCGACGAGGAACTCGCCGCCAATCGGGTCCTCGCCCGGGTCCTGGAACGCGTCGCCCCCGAGGAGGCCCGGGCCCACCTGGAACGGCTGTTGGAGACCGCCCTCGCACGCGGCGACCACATCGCGGCGACCGGGCTCGCGGGCGACCTCAGCTGGCACTCGTTCCGCCTCGGTGACCTGGAGGGTGCCCTCGCACTGATCGACCGCAAACGGGACCACACTCGCCAGGCCGGTCTGGGGCCCTGGTCGGTTCTCGGTGACGAGGCGAAACGACTCCAGATACTGCAGCGAAGGGACCCGCCCGAGACGGTCCTCACCGCCGTGGAAAACCTCTTGGCCCGCATGGACGCGTTGCCGACCCACAGCGAGGTCCCGGAGAACGTGGACTCCTGGAACGTCCGTGAGGCGGTGCTGGGCATCGGGTGCGCCGCGGCCGACGCCATGGGTGCCTGGGAACTGGAGTTGACACTCATCGACGAGATCCTGGCCTCCCAGCGAGCACGGGACGCTCCCGAGGCGGACACCGCCCAGACCCTCTTCAACCGGTACGGGCCGCTGCAACGCCTGAACAGGGTCGAGGAAGCGCGCGAGGTGCTCCTGGGCTGCCGCGACCTGTTCGCCCGCGAGCAGGACTGGGAGCAGGTGGCGCTGACCACCGGCGCACTGGCCGACGTGGAGGCCGGTCGTGGCCACACCGAAGCAGCCGTGAGTCTCATGACCCAGGCACTGCGCGGGCTCTACGACTCGGGCGGCGCTCCCGTCCACGGGCTGCGGGTGGCCCACCACAACCTGGCGGTCTTCCTCGCCTCCTCCGCGACGACGACATCCGGTGACGGCCGGCGGACCGTCGTGCACGGCCTGGCGGCGGTGCTGCTGGGCGCTCTCGTCGATAGCGTGGACCCTGTGTCCGCCACCTCGCTGATCCACCGGCTCGCACCGGTGGACCAGTCGCCTCCCGCCACCGTCGAGGAACTGTGCCGTGCCGTGGACGGCGAGCCTGGTGTACGGCTGGCCGACGTCCTGACCCGAGTCGCTGCGCCCGAAGCGGTGCGGCAGACGTGGAATGCTGTCGTCGCGGCGTGGTCCGAGGCATCCGTCGGCTGAGGGAAGGGAGGCGGGCCGTACCGTCCCGCGGGCCAGGCCGCCCGGCGGCGCCGTTCAGCGGGGCTGGACCGTGGCCCGCACCCTCTCCAGGAGGCTGCCCCAGGAGGACGAGGCGTCCCTGCCGATGATCGTGCTCAGGACGCGGCGTAGCTCCACCCCCGGTACCCGGCCCACCAGATCGGCCACTTCGTCCACGGTGTGGGGCAGGACCAGGCCGTCGTCCATGCCGGCCGGGGCCGGCGGACCCGCCTCGCCGTCCGGCCTGCCGGCGGTCCGGATCAGCTCGGCGGCCAGCAGATGGGCGGCCGCGGCCCGCGGATCGCCTCCGTGGGCCCGCATCAGCATCCCCATGTCGTGGTGTGCCACGACGATGTCCGCGGCCAGGTCCGCGCTATAGGCGTAACGCAGCGCGTCACGGGCGAGTTCGAGGGCGGTCTGGCCGTGACCGCGCCGGTGCGCCACTCGTGCGAAGGCGGTGAACGTCCACGCCAGGCCCGGCCCGTACAACTGCCGCTCGTACTCCTGTCGGCACCGCTGGAACACGTCGGCGGCCTCGTCGAGTTCGTCGAGGTCCAGGAGGAGCTCCCCGGTGTTGAACCGGGTGTGGGTGCGTTCGAGTACGGGGGCGTCGCGCCGTTCTTCGCAGTCGGCGATGCGGCGGTTGAAGTCCAGGGCCTCCTGGAGCCTGCCGAGGCCGCGCGCGGCCAGCCGTCCCACGTCGAGCAGCATCTCCTCCACCGTCCACGGCTCCAGTCCTTCGGACGCATCCGGGTCCCGGGACAGAGAGCCGGAGCGGTCGAGCAGGACCCGGCTCCGCTCCAGCGCTTGTTCGAAACGCTCCGCCATGGCCAGGAGCTGGGCGTGCGCCGCCTCGACACCCAGCCTCGTCCAGGGTCCGCGGTCCGTCAGGGCGATGTGCTCCACGGAACGCTCCGCCCACGTGAGCGCCTCGGCGATCCGGCCGGCGTTGCGGTGCCGGGCCCGGAGATCACTGGCAAGGTTGGCGGCCCGCTCGTGGTCCCCGCGGCGTACGGCCTCGCCGAACAACTCCGTCAGACGGAGTTCACCGGCCGCCGCGTCCACCCGGAGCAGAATCCTGGCATGGGTGCGGGCGACCCGCGCGTCACGGTCGGCGTCCCCGGCGTGCACGACCGCCTCCTCCGCGAACGGGAGCAGGGCCAGAGCGGTGGGCCGGGTCAGGTCACGGGCGAGGACCTGGCTCACCACGTCGACCGTCCGCTCCCAGTCGCCCAGCCGCAGGAGGTACGGACACGCCGCGCGGGCCGCACGCAGCACGTCACTGCCGGTGCGGCCGGTGTCCTCGTGAGCGAGTGCCTCGTCGAGCGCGGCGCACCAGTGGTCAGCGAGGATGCCGTCGACCTGGGAAACGAGGGACGGGGCTGCGGTCACCCGGCCCGTGCCGGCCACACTGGGATGAAGGTCCCAGCGCGGCTGCCCGTCCGCACCGGTGCTCTGCGCCACCAGACCGCTGCGCACGAGCGCGGGCGCTGGGGCGGAGCCCGGCCCGTGCGGTCCACTCCGGTTCAACCCGTCCCACACCCTGGTGACGATCTCCTGGCCACGGTCGCCCTCCTCCATCGCACTCAGTACGTGGAACAACCTCTTTTCCGCCGGACCGAGTTCGTCGGCGATGCCCCGAGTCCAGGAGTCCAGGAGGAGCGCGTAGTCCGCGGCCGACGGCGCGTCGCCCGGGTCCGGACCACTGTCACCGCCCTTGGGGAGCCCGGCCTCCCGGGAACGCCGTGCAGCGTCCAGCAGCGAGCCCAGCCGATCGAGATCCGTGGCCTGTGCGTCGGCGAGGACCAGGAGTTCAGGATGGCCGGCGACTGCGGCGAGGACGTCCGCGACAATCTGTCGCCCTCGCTCGGCGGGAACGTCCGGCGCCCGGCCATCGATCAACTGCCCCAGCCGCGGCAGTTCGCGCGCCAGCAGCACGGCCTCGCGCGGGGCGAGCGCGTGGACGGGGACGACCGAGACCGGATCGGGGACCGCCGCAGGACAGATCCGGCTGGTCAGCACGGTGCGCGACAGGCCCGTGTGCGAGGTGAGCGCCGTGAACACGGCCTGCCAGCGTTCGTCCCGCCAGGTGCCACGGCTCGTCAGAAGACCTTCCGCGTTGTCGATGACCAGCAGAACGCGCTGTCGTTCGAAGAACTCCGTGAGAAGCGGCAGCAGTTGTCGCAGCTCCTGAGGATCGGTGAGTGCCGGTGTCATGGACAGGTTTCTGAGCTTCTGTTCGAGGGCGATGGCCAGATCGGTCAGTGCGCTGTCGACCAGGTGGGCGCTCGGTGCGGAGGGGACGTCGCCGGCGGGTTCGGCTCCCCCGACACGCAACCACACGAGGGCCTGGAAGTTGTCCTCCTGGGTGTACGCCAGTTCGAGGGCCGCGGTCGTCTTGCCCGCTCCGGCCATGCCGTGCAAGACGATCCCGGACACGCCGCTGCGGGGAGCCAGTGCGGCGTTGGCCAGGCTCATCAGCGCTCCCCGGCCCACGAAGCGCTGCGGTGGCACGGGGAAGCCGGCCAGCTTCAGCTTCTCCGCTTCGTAGACGAGGGGACCACCGCGGGGCGCGGAAAGACACAGACCGGCTGCGCTGCTTCCGAAGAGCGCGGGCGTCACCTCGGACAGTGCCGGAAAGGAGGCGGTTGGCCGGTCCGGCGTGCTCGCCGCCAGCGCCCGGGCCAACGCCGTGGCCAGTGGCTGCTCACGGACGAGGAGCGCCTCGTACAGCTTCTCGCTCAACGTGATCGCGAAGTCGTCGACGACGGGGAAGCGCATGCCGACCACCGCGCAGTCCAGCCGTCCGGCGAGCGAGGACGCGAGATCGGCCAGCGGGGCGGAAGGGGCTGCTGAGGCGCGCGGACGGCGCAGCGTGGGACCGAGACCGGGCGCATCGAAGGACTCGCGCGTTCGATCGTCGGCCGACGAGCAGGACGACGCGGTGATCAGCTTGACCTGGCGGCGCAGCGGGGAGAGCAGGCCCACCAGTACGTCGTGGGGCACCTCGTCGGGGCTGCCGTCCTCGTGCTCCAGCGTGAGGACGTGACGACTGCCGTGTCCGGAGACGTGGACGATGTCCCACCCCCGCCCGTCCTCCGCGATCTCCCGTAACCGCTTCCGGGTGACGCCGTACTGCAGCACCCTCAGTTCGACGGCGCGACCGTGCACGGCTCCCACCGTGAGCACGATCCGGGACAGTTCATGGCGCTCGCGTCGCAGATCGAGGGCCGTGGTGGTGTCGGGGAGGCTGAACAGCGCGAGAATCCTCAGGGCCGCGCCGACGGGACGCTTCGGCAGCCTGCGCGCCGTCCCGCCCGGCGCGGGCACGTCGTGGACGAAGATCACCCCTCTTCGCCGCAGCGGAACGCCGTCGACCACGGCGGCTTCCAGCGGGCGCGCCGCGAGGGTTCGCGCCTCCGGTGGCAGAGTCACGAGTACCGTGCAGCCGGCCCAGTCCTCAGCGATCCGGGACAGCCGGACACCCACTTCTCCGAGCGCCCGGGCGCCGATCCACTCACCCACTTCGCGCACCACGGCGGCCTCGCGGTCCGTGCGCCGTTCCGGATCGACACGCCAGGCGAGGTATCCGTAGAGATCCTCGAAGGCGTCGTACTGCCATTCCTCGCGCCGCAGCCGGATCTCGGCGTCCGCCTCGAACACGCCTCCGGGGCCGGTCAGCAGCCACCGCCAGGACATTCCGTCCGCGTCGGCGTGGAAGTCCTCCACAGTCAGCGTCAGACCCCCTGCCGACTCGTCCGCCGTCACGGCTCACCCCTGCCCCTTACCCGGTCGTATGGGCAAGAGTGCCACAACTGTCCTTTCGACGTTTTTAGTTGAGATAGTGGGAGCCGAACGGCCCCGCACCGCCGCACCGTCGAGAGGACAGCGTGAAACCGTACGCACCACTGCGCGCCGCCGGCCGGGCCCTCGGCGCGCGGACGGACGACCGCAGGGTCCTGGACGCGGTCGTCGCCGGCGGCGTCGTGGCCGCAGCGACGGAGCCCGGCGGACGGGCACCCGGACTCGGTGAACTGCTCGGGCCACTCTTCGCGGGACGGGCCGCCGGGCAAGCCGTTCTCGTTCCCTGGACGGACCCGCTCGCCTTGTTCGAGCGTGACCCTGCGTCCGCGTCCCGGCTCGCCGACGGGTGGGCCCGCGCCTGCGCCGGGACGCCGGGGGTCCGGCTGTCCGTGTCGTCGCCGCAGGGCACGTATCGCGGCATCGGTGATCTGCTGCGCACTGGGCGCCACGTGGTCGCCGTCAGTACCGCCGCCCCGCCCACCCCGGCCACGTGCCCGGACTGGGCCTGGCCGCTTCCCGTCGCCCTGCTCCCGGACGGACTGTCGGAGGAACGTTCGGACCTCGGCCGCCGTCTTACCGCGCGCAGCGCGCTATGGCGGGAGTGCGTCACCGAGACCGCAGCGGACGGCCGGTGGGCCCGCGCGGGCCTCGTGCTGTGCCGGGCGGACACCGCGTCCCTGCCGCCCGCACGTCCCACCACGGGGCCGACGGCGACCGTGGCCGTCGGCCTGCTCGAGCCGGGCCGGGCGTCTTCCGGCGCCGGCACGTTGCTGTCGCGGATCGCGGCGCGCTACGGCACCACGAACGCGGCCCTCGCGGACACCGGAGGCGAGGTGGCCGAGTGGTTGGTGGCCCTGCTGTCCGCACTGGCGAACGACGCGCCCTTCGATGTCGCCCTGGACCGGGCCGCCGCTGTGGTGGGTGCGTCCCCTCCTTCGCTGCGGGCCGATCCGCGGTTGCTGGACACCACCCGGCTGAGCGCGGTGATCGCCCGGAGCGGCGTCGGCTTCTCCGGCGACCCGAGCGCCGGATGGTCGCGCACCCTGCCCGACCCGCGGACGCGGCAGGAGGCACCCGCCGACGCCGAGGCCACCGCGCGACGATGGTCACGCCTGCTGCGGGAGGTCGGGCACGACCGGCACCGGCAGCCGCACCGCGTGGTGCGCACCGCGCTCGCGGTGGCGGGGGAGGGAACCCGGGCGGCGGCCGTCGATCCCCACACGGTCTACGGCCTCACGGTTTGGGTGGGCCGGCCTGGCAGGGAGGCTGCGGGCCAGGAGCCACTGCCGACGAGCTCGTTCCTACCCGACCGGACACATCGGCTCCGGATCACCGCCGTGCAACTGCACGGCTCGCCACCGCCCCTCACGGGCCGGTTCCGAGACGTGGACCTGCCACCCGTCGGACGGTCCGAAGAGGCCGTGTTCACGGTGGTGTCCGGCCCCCCGGGCAGCTCCTTCCAGGTCCGCATCACCGTCTTCCACCGCAACCGCTTCCTGCAGACCGGTGTGCTCAGCGGCACCGTGGGATCCGGGCACGCGCCCGTCTTCGAGATCGACGCCGTGGTCCGCGCGGACACCGACGACCTCGCCGCCCGGATGCCGCACGACGCCGCTCTGGCCCTCGGCCCGGACTCCGCAGGGGCACCACTCCTCACCACCGTGACCTCGGACGCCGTCGAGATCAGGGCTCCGGCGGATCTCTCCGGCACAGTGAGCGCATTGACGGCCGCACTCCGGGACCCGGTGGAGCGCCCTGAGGAGTACGGCGATTACCGCAGCCCGGCCTACGAGAAGCTGCTGATCAGTCTCGCCCAGAGTGGTCAGGCTCTCTACCGCGGTCTGTTCGGCGAGCGCATCGGGCTGGTTCCCAGGGACAGCGCCGAGGCGTTGCGGCGCGCGGCCGGCATCTCCGTGCTCGCCGCCCGGCCCGGTGACCTCCTCCCGCTGGAACTCGTCTACGACAAGCCGCTGCGCATCGGCGGCCCCTTGGGCGTGGCCGGTCGGCTCTGCCCCGAAGCGCCGGATCTCTCCGATCACGAGGACTGCGCGGCGCGCTGCCCCGGGCATTACCAGGACGACGTCGTTTGCCCCTTCAGGTTTTGGGGGGCGAGCAAAGTGATCGAACGGCATGTCCACGCCGACCGGTCCGCCGGACTCGCCAAGGACTTCGCGCTCGCCGTCGGCCCGGCCGCCCAGCGCGGCATGATCGAGTTCGGCGGATCCCTCCTGACGGCGGCCTGCGACCGCGCCGACCGCAACGCGGAGCGCGCATGGTCGACCGCGGTCCGTCTGCTCGGCGCCGACTCCGCCCCTGCCGCCAGCTGGCGCGAACTGGCCGAACGCACGCGACAGCTGCGGGAGGGAGGAGAACCGCCGGGCGCGCTCCTTCTCGTGGTCCACAGCGAGAAGGTCGCGGCGGGCCCAGCACGCGGCATGCCATGCCTCGTGCTGGGTACGAACGACCAGCTCTCCCTCTACGAAACACTGGAACCGCTGCTCACCGGGCCGGCCGAGCCGAACCCGCTGGTCCTGCTCCTCGGCTGTTCGACCGCCGATCACCGTACCCCGCTGCTCGGAGCCCAGCTCCGGATGCTCGAGGCCGGAGCACCCGGAGTGGTCGGTACTCTCACGCCCGTCCTCGCCCGTCACATAGTGCCCGTGGCGGTCGAGTTGATGTCGGAGATCAGACGGCTGGCGGCAGCGACCGGTGCCGGTCTGCTGCTGGGGGAGGCACTCACCCGCGCCCGGCGCGCGGCCCTGCTCAAGGGTGAGGCGTGCGCCCTGGCCCTCGTGGGCTATGGAGACACGGACTGGGAGGTGCGCGCGCCCCGCGGAATCGGCGCACCGGGGGAAGGAGCAGCACAGTGATCCGGGTCGAGGCCCTCCCCGCCGCGGAAGGGGACTGTCTGTGGGTCGAATGGACGCACGCCGGACGTCCCCACCGCATGCTCATCGACGGCGGCAGCAAAAGCCGCGCGCGGCTCCCCGAGGGCCTCAGCGACCGGCTCGACCGCCAGCCGGTGCACGACCGCCGGTTCGACCTGGTGGTGTGCACGCACATCGACACCGACCACATCGGCGGTCTGCTCGCTCTCTTCACCGATCCCCCGGAAGGCTTCACCGCCGAAGAGGTGTGGTTCAACTGCCGCGACCACCTGCTCGCCGCCGACCTCCTCGGGCCGAGGCAGGGGGATCAGTTCGCCGAACTGCTGCGTGCGCGGGGCGTCGCCTGGAACACCCGCGCCGGTGGCGAGGCCGTCATGGTGCCCGACGACGGCGCCCCGCCCGTCTTTCACCTACCCGGCCTCCGGCTCACTGTGCTCTCTCCCGACAGAGAAAGGCTGAAGAAGCTGCGTGACGCCTGGCCGGAGCCGGCGACCGAGGACCCGGTGCCGGATCGACCGGATCTGCTCGGAGACCCGCGCAGTGTCGATCCTGACGAGGACGGTGCCGGAATTCCTTGGGGGGAGCTCACGGACGATGCCGGCTACATACGTGACGATGCACCCCACAACGGTTCGAGCATAGCCTTCTGCGTGGAGGACACCGCGGGTGCCCGGGTGCTGTTCGGCGCCGACGCCCACGCGGAGACGCTGGCCGCGTCGCTGGGCAGAATCAACTCGGGCCACCCCTACCGCGTCGACCTGTGCAAGGTCCCGCACCACGGCAGCGCCCACAACATGAGCCCCGCACTGCTCGACGCCCTCGACTGCCGGCACTGGCTGATCTCGACGCACGGAGGAAGGGCGCTGTCCCACCGGGCCAAGGAGGCGTCGTACCGGTACGGGGAAGGCGCCCACCCCAGTCTGAGCGCCATGGCCCGCATCATGTTGAGGCCGGGACCGAGGCCGACCCTTTGGTTCAACCACCGGGTGCCGAGCACCGAACGCTACGCCGACGTGTCGCTCGCCGAGTTCGACGTCCACACCGCCTACCCCGAACCCGGTGCGGAAGGCATCACGGTCCTGGTGGACCGGGGGCGGGTGACGCAGGCCCCGTCCCGATGACCTCCACGGGCCGTCCCGCATCCCTCCTGGCGTCCGGCACCCCGGCGGTCAGGACGGCGTGGCCCATGCTCATTCGCCTCCACGAGCGGCCGGGGGCCATGGCCGGTCGGGCTCGGTGTCGTTCGTGGCGGTGGAGCCTGCCGCGGCCGGCTGGTCGGCGGACGCCTCGGGCAGTCGCATGACCTGTGTGCTGGGCGGGTATCCCTGCTGACGGGTTCGCGCGAGCCTCCGGGCCCGACACGTGGACTTCGGGGGAGGTCGGCCATGGGCCATGGAACGCTGTTCGTCCTGTTCGACAAATACAGCCGGCGGGCTCGCCTCAGGCCGGTCCTGATCACGCTGCTGCCGTTGGCACTGCCCGCCGTCGTGGGCGTACCCGCACTCCCCCGCGGCCGGTGGCTGTGGTCGCTGATCCTGCTGAGTGGTCTGCCCCTATTCGCCGATCAGTTGGGCCGCAGCAGGGGGAAACGGATCGAAGCCCGGCTCTACTGCTCCTGGGGCGGCAAGCCGACCGTGCAGCTCCTGCGCTGGCGCGGCCCCACCGACCGGCAGCGGCTGAGGCTTCTGCACGCCCGCATCCAGGAGATCATCGGCTCCTCACTGCCGCTGCCCACCGAACAGGAGGAACTCGCGGATCCGCAGCGGGCGGATCAGATCTACGACGCGGCGGGACTGGCTCTGAGGGTACGGGCACGGGGGCTGCCCGGGGCGGATCTCGTCCAGGAACAGAACTGCGAGTACGGCTTCCGGCGCAACACGCTCGGGCTGCGCCCGTACGCCCTCCCGATCGCCGTGGTGGGGCTGCTCGCGGTGTCGGCCTGGGCTTTCGCCCCTCCCGGATTCACGGGACGTCCGAGTACCCCGCTGCTGGTGGTCCTTCTGGTGGCCGAGGCGCTGCTGGTGGCGTTCCAGGCGCTTCTGGTGCGGGAAGGCTGGGTGGCCTCCGCGGCCTGGCTGTACGCCGAACGGCTGGTGGAGACCTCGGCCCTGGCCGTCCCGGGAAGCCTGCCCGCCGATCCCGCGACCGGCCCGGCGTCCTCCTGACACCACCGCAGGTCCGAGCAGGCTTCCACCGATCCCCTTCCGTGAGATGGAAGGGCTGTTGCGGTACCGAGGCGTCCTTTTCGACCATGTCGTCGACGCAGACAGACGGGAGCCGCAACGATGCCCCACAGCACCGCCTTCGCCAGGAACCAGTGGTACGTCGCCGCCTACAGCGAGGAGGTCGGCCGCGAGCTGCTGGGCCGGACGGTCATCGGGGAGCCGCTGGTGTTCTACCGCGCCGAGGAGGACGGCGCGGCGGTCGCCCTGCACGACCGGTGCGTGCACCGCCGCTTCCCGCTCTCAGCGAGCGGTCTGGACGGCGACCGGATCGTGTGCGGCTACCACGGGTTCACCTACGACCGGACCGGCGCCTGTGTGTACGTACCCGGCCAGAAGCGGGTGCCGCGCACCGCCCGGGTCGCCTCCTACCCGGTCGTCGAGCAGGACTCGCTGGTCTGGGTGTGGATCGGCGACCCCGCCCTGGCCGACCCTCGGACCATTCCGCGGGCCCGGCACCTGGACGGCCCGGGCTGGGTGACGGTCCGGGGCATGGAGCCGATCGACGCCGACTACGGCCTGCTCGTGGACAACCTCCTCGACCTCTCCCACGAGACGTACCTGCACGGCGGCCACATCGGCACCCCCGAGGTCGCCGAGACCCCCATCACCACGGAGGTGGACGAGGGCGCGGGGATCATCCGGATCAGCCGGCACATGGACGACACCGAATGCCCCTCGTTCCACGCCCGTTCGACCGGAATCGAGGGCCGGATCACCCGCCGGCAGGACATCGAGTACCACGCGCCCTGCCTGTACCTGCTGCACAGCCGGATCGCCCCGGTGGGCGTGGTGCCCGAGCCGGACGGCAGCGACCCGCACGGCTTCCACACAGAGATCACGTACGCCATCACGCCGTCGGCCTACGGCAAGGTGTACGACTTCTGGATGGTCTCCCGGGACTGGGCCACGGACGACGGCGAGGTCACCGAGTTCCTGCGGGGCAACAACCACACCGTGGTGATGCAGGACGTCGACGCGCTCAACCTGCTCCAGCGCACGCTCGGCACCGAGCGCACCGGTCACCAGGAGCTGAGCATCAACATCGACACCGGGGGCCTGGCCGCCCGCCGCATCCTCGGCCGGCTGGTCGAGGAGGGGGCGGAGCCGGCGGAGGGGGTCCGGTGAGCGCGCCCACGGGCGAGGTCTACCGCATCGACCGGCTGCCGGGCACCGACGTCCTGCACGGCACCTGCCGCTGCGGGGCCGAGCACACCGGCGACGACCCGGTCGGAATGTGGGAGTGGATGCTCGCCCACCCCGACGGGCACCGTCTCCCGGAGGGCGGGACCGCGCGATGAACGAGTGCGAACTGGTGGTGGCCGAGCGGTCGTTCGTCGCCGACGAGGTGGTCGCCCTGGCCCTGCGCGATCCGCTCGGGCGGGACCTGCCCGAGTGGGAGCCCGGCGCGCACGTGGACCTGCTGCTGGATCCGGGCCTGGAGCGGCAGTACTCGCTGTGCGGCGACCCCGCCGACCGGTCGGCCTGGCGGATCGCGGTGGCCGACCGACCGGCGCCTCGGCGCGACGTCAATTCGCCAGGTACGCCTCCACCTCGCTGAACTGGCCTGCGGGCCAGCCGGTGTTGGCGCTGACGGTCAGCCGCAGGTGGCGCAGGTTCGTGCCGCTCGGCAGCGCGACCGTGGCCGTGTTGCCGGTGGCCGGGTCGAAGCGGTAGCCCTGGGCGGCGACGACCGTGGACCAGGCAGAGCCGTCGGTGCTGCCCAGCACCGTGATCGTCTGGGTGCGGGCTCCCCAGGCCGCGGACGGGGGCAGCTTCAGCACCAGCCGGCGCACGGCGTAGGACGAGCCGAGGTCGACCGTCCAGGACTGCGGGAAGGCGTTGTTGGTGGACTCCCAGTAGCTGTTCGCGTCGCCGTCGACCGCCTTGCCGGGCGTGTACACGTCCTGGGAGCCGGTCGCGGTGGCCGGGCGGCCCTGGGCGAGGTCGCGGTTCGGGTCGGGCTCGGGGTTGCCCTGGCCGGGCTGGGGCCAGGTGGAGCAGTCCGACCAGGTGGTGGACCAGCCGGAGTTGCCGCCGCCGTCGGTGAGGGCGAAGGAGCCGGAGTTCGCCGGGTAGGGGCAGTTGTAGATCCCGGCCGCGCCGACGCCCGTCGCCGTGACGTTACGGAAGGTGGCCGCGCCCTGCGCCTCGGCCTGGACGACGACCGTCCCGGTGTTCTTCACGGTCGCCCCGTCCACGGTGACGTTGCGGACCGGGTAGCCGTGCCCGCCGCCGGAGACGAACTCGAAGGCGCTGTACGGGCTGTCGGTGATCGTGGTGCCGGTGATGTTCACCGTCGCGTCGATCGCGCTGTCGTAGGAGTCGACGCGCAGGGCGCCCATCGGGTGGTTCCAGTTGGGGTTCATCGCCCCGGCGCGTACCAGGGTGTTGCCGGCGACGGTGATGGTGCCGGCCAGCGGCTGGAAGGGGTCCATGAACTTCTGGTCGGAGATGGCGATGCCGCTGCCGAGGGCGTTGGTGTCGGAGACCAGGTTGTTCCTCACCGTGAGGTCGGTGCCGCCGTAGATCGCGATGCCGTTGGCGAGGTTGGGCTGCGAGATCGTGTTGTTCTCGAAGCTGGAGTCGGTGTCCGGGGAGTACAGCGACCACATCGCCAGGGCGTCGTCGCCCTGGTTGCGCAGGAAGTTGCCGCGGACCCGGACGCCCTTGGCGGTGCCGTTGAGGTTGATGCCGTCGGCGGTGGTGTCGAGGATGCGGTTGTTCTCCACGACGAGGTCGTCGTTGGTGCCGGTCAGCCACATCCCGCACTTCAGGTGCTGGATCCACATGCCGGAGACGGACGAGTTCGGGCCGAGGGAGCCGTTGACGAAGTTGTCCGGGCTGGAGTCGACGCGTTCGGTGACCTCGCCGATGACCGCGAAGTCCTTGATGTGGACGTTCCCGGAGGAGCTCGACTGGTCGACGAAGCGGGAGGTGTGGACGACCGAGTACCAGGCGCCGGCGCCCTGGAGGGTGACGTTCTGGACGCCGTTCAGCGAGGAGGTGAGCCGGTAGTCGCCCGGCGGGATCCAGACCGTGCCGCCCTGCGCGGCGGCGATGGCGTCCCGGAAGGCCTGGGTGGAGTCCCCGTTGCCGCTGGGGTCGGCGCCCTTGGCGACGACGGACACCGACCCCGCGGGCTGGGCGGCGGCCGGCGCGACCTGCTCGAAGTCGGCGACGTCCACGGTGACCTGGGTACCGGTCGCCTGGAAGGCGACCTTGTCGCCGGCCTGGACGTCCCGGTCCAGCAGGAGGCGGGCGTTGTCGAAGAAGTGGTGCGTCTTCGAGCCCGCGATCCAGCCGGTGTCGACGTAGGAGTACTTCGAGGTCACCGGGAGCGTCCTGGTGAGCCTGGTGCCGTTGACGTACACGTCGAGCGAACCGGACTGCCCGTCCGGGACGCTGTAGGCGACGTTCACCGCGTTCGCCGCGCGCGGCACGGTGAACTCCACCCGCTGCCCGGAGGTGAGCCGTACGGCCTGCCGGCCGGAGGCCTCCGAGGCGAGGGTGCCCTGGGTGTGGTCGGGGCCGATCCTGGTGCCGGTGGTGCCGGCCGACTCGGCCTCGACGGAGGTGAAGGGGAGGGTGGCGCCCGCGGCCGCGTGGGCGGCGGGTGCCACGGAGACGAGCATGCCGGCGGCGAGGGCGACGACCGCCCCGACGGCGGGCATGCGCCCGGCATGCCGGGCGGTGCTGCTGCTGTGCATGGGCTGATCCCTTCGACGGTGGGGGTGCTGGGACAGCTGGTGCGGGGTGCGGCTCAGCCGAGCAGCCAGGCCGCGGTGTCCTGCGGCAGCCGGCCCGCCTCGTCGAGGGGGCCGCTGGTGAGCAGGGACCGGGAGTGCGCGGGCAAGGCGGCGGGCGCGGCGGCGAGGTTCACCACGCAGGTCGCGCCCTGGGCGCGGGAGAAGGCGAGCACGCCTTCGGGGGCGGGGAGCCAGGTCAGGGGGCCGTCGCCGAAGGCGGGGCGGGCGGCGACGGCCCGGCGGTAGAGGGAGAGCATGGAGTCCGGATCCCGCTGCTGGCGGTCGACCGCGTACGATGCCCAGCCGGCCGGCTGCGGCAGCCACGGTTCCTCGCGCGAGCCGAACCCCGCGTACGGCGCGTCGGCCGCCCAGGGCAGCGGCACCCGGCAGCCGTCGCGGCCCGGGTCGGCGCCCTGCGACCGGAAGTGCATCGGGTCCTCGATGCGGCCGGCCGGGATCTCGGCCTCCGGCAGCCCCAGTTCCTCTCCCTGGTAGACGTACACGGTCCCGGGCAGCGCCAGGGACAGCAGCGCCGCGGCGCGCGCCCGGCGGGTGCCGAGCGCCAGGTCGGTCGGGGTGCCGAACGCCTTGGTGGCGAAGTCGAAGGCGGTGTCCTCGCGGCCGTACCGGGTGACCGTGCGCGTCACGTCGTGGTTGCACAGCACCCAGGTGGCCGGGGCGCCGACCGGGGCGTGCTCGGCGAGGGTGGTGTCGATGGCGGTGCGCAGCCGGCCGGCGTCCCAGGGGCAGGTGAGGAAGGAGAAGTTGAACGCGGTGTGCAGTTCGTCGGGGCGGAGGTAGCGGGCGAAGCGTTCGGGGTCGGGGAGCCAGACCTCGCCGACGAAGACGCCGTCGTACTCGTCCGCCACGCGCCGCCAAGAGCGGTAGACGGCGTGGAGTTCGTCGCGGTCGACGAAGGGGTGGGGCTCGGGGTGCGTGGCGAGGTCGGGCAGGGCCGGGTCCTTGGCGAGCAGGGCCGCGGAGTCGATGCGGACGCCGGCCACGCCGCGCTCGAACCAGAAGCGCAGGATGTCCTCGTGCTCCTGGCGGACCGCCGGATGCGCCCAGTTGAGGTCGGGCTGCTCGGGGGTGAACAGGTGCAGGTACCAGTCGCCGTCGGGCAGCCGGGTCCACACCGGTTCGGTGGAGCCGGCGAACTGCGACGGCCAGTCGTTGGGCGGGAGTTCGCCGTGCGCGCCGCGTCCGGGCCGGAAGTGGAACAGTTCGCGCTCGGGGCTGCCGGGGCCGGCGGCGAGGGCGGCACGGAACCAGGGGTGCTGGTCGGAGACGTGGTTGGGGACGATGTCGACGATGGTGCGGATGCCCAGTTCCCGGGCCTCGGCGATGAGTTTCTCCGCCTCGGCGAGGGTGCCGAAGGCCGGGTCGATGGTCCGGTAGTCGGCGACGTCGTAGCCGCCGTCCTTCAGGGGGGACAGGTACCAGGGGGTGAACCACAGGGCGTCGACACCGAGTTCGGCCAGATACGGCAGCCGGGCTCGGACGCCCGCGAGGTCGCCGGTGCCGTCGCCGTCGCCGTCGGCGAAGCTGCGGACGTACACCTGGTAGATGACGGCGGAGCGCCACCAGTCACGGTCCGTGGGGGCATGGGTGGGCTGTCCCACTGGGCTTCCCTTTCTGCAGTCGGTGCGCCGGCGTCAGCCCTTGGTGCTGCCCGCGCTGATCCCGGCGATGATGTGCCGCTGGAAGACGAGGAACAGCGCCACCATCGGGATGCTGGCGATCACCATCGCGGCGATGAGCACGGTGAGCTGGATGTTCTGCGACAGCTGGACGAGGGCCACGCTGATCGGCTGCTTGCCGGTGTCGGGGAAGACCATCAGCGGCCACAGGAAGTCCTGCCAGACGGCGACCAGCGCGAAGATCGACACCACGCCGAGGACGGGCCGGGACATGGGCAGGACCACCGACCACAGGGTGCGCAGCCTGCCCGCGCCGTCGATCTCGGCGGCCTCCAGCACGTCGCGCGGCAACTGGTCGAAGAACCGCTTGAGCAGGTACAGGTTGAAGGCGTTGGCGACGGCCGGCAGCCAGATGGCGAGGGGGTCGTCGAGCAGGCTGGTGTGGATCAGCGGGAGGTCGGCGACCGTCAGGTACTTGGGTACGACGAGCGCCTGCGCCGGGACCATCAGGGTGGCGAGGATGCCGCCGAGGACCACTCTGCCGAAGGCGGGCCGCAGCTTGGACAGGGCGTAGGCGGCGGCGGTGCAGAACACCAGCTGGCACGCCCAGGCGCCGGCCGCCTGCACGACGGTGTTCCACAGGTGCTGCGGCAGCTGCATCAGGTCCCAGGCGTCGGTGTACGCGCCGAGGTGCCAGTGGCGCGGGACGAGGGTGGGCGGGGTCCGGGCGATCTCGTCCGGCGACTTCATGGCGCCGGTCACCATCCAGTAGACCGGGAAGAGGAAGGCGAGGGCGAACAGGACGACGACGGCCGTGAACACCGTCCAGTAGACCGCCCTGCCGCGCGGGCGGGCGAGCGTGGCCGGGGAGACCAGGGTGCGGGTGCTCATGCGTCCCCCTCGGAGCGGGTGAGCCGCAGGTAGCCGGCGGAGAACGCGCCGAGCAGGACCAGGAGCATGACGCTGAGCGCGCAGGCGCCGCCGAAGTCGTTGTAGAGGAACGCGTACTTGTAGATGAGGTACAGGACGGTGACCGTCGCGTTCTCCGGTCCGCCGCCGGTGATGACGAACGGCTCGGTGAACACCTGCATGGTGGCGATGACCTGAAGCAGCATCAGCATCAGGATCACGAAGCGGGTCTGCGGGACGGTGACGTGCCGGACGCGCTGGAGCAGGTTCGCGCCGTCCAGTTCGGCGGCCTCGTACAGCTCGCCGGGGATGGACTGCAGCGCGGCCAGGTAGATGAGGACGGTGCCGCCCAGGTTGGCCCAGGTCACCACGATCACCAGCGAGACGAGCGCGGTGTCGGTGCCGTTGGACCAGTTCGAGGTGGGCAGGTGCCAGAAGCGCAGCGTCTCGTTGGCGAGGCCGGTGCCGGGGTCGTAGAACCACTTCCACAGCAGGGCGCTGACCACCGGCGGGATCATCACCGGCAGGTAGACCACGACCCGGAAGAACGCCTTGGCGTGCCGCAGTTCGTTGAGGACGAGGGCCAGCAGGAACGGGATCGCGAACCCGATCAGCAGGGCCAGCGCGGTGAAGGTGAGGGTGTTGCGCCAGGCGGCGGAGAACTCGGGGTCGTGCAGGACGCGGGTGAAGTTGGCGGTGCCGACCCACTCGGGTGACGAGCCGGGCGTGTACTTCTGGAAGGCGATCACGACCGCGCGGATCGCCGGGTACCAGGAGAACAGGGCGAAGCAGAGCAGGCCGCCGAGGAGGAAGGCGTAGGCGCGGGCCTGGTCGGCGAGGCGGCGCCGCCTCCGGCCCCCTACCGGAGGCGGCGCCGGGACCGGGTGGACGGCGGCCTTCGGCACGGGCCGCCGCTCGGCCGTCTTGGTCATCGCGGTCAGCTCCGGGCCAGGATGCCGTCGATCTTCCCGGAGGCGTCCTTCAGCAGCTGGTCGATGTCGGCGTCCTTCCGGGTGAGGACGGCGGAGACGGTGGCGTCGAGGACGGAGTAGATCTGCTGGGCGTCCGGCGGCTCGATCTTCATCCGGAGCCGCTGGTTGCCGTCGAGGAACGCCTGGTAGTTCTCCACCGGCACGTTGGCGTCGGCCTTCTTGGCCTGCTGGTCCTTGGCGTCGGCGGCGCCGGTGAACAGGCGCGGCTCGGGCAGGCCGACGGGGGCGTCGTTCTTCCTGGCGCGTGCGTAGTCGCCGAGGAAGCCCGCTCCCGGGGTGAGGAACATGTGGTCGAGCCACTTCAGGCCGGCCCGGATCTGGGCGGGCGTGTCGTGTCTGTTGAACATGTAGCCGTCGCCGCCGATGAGCGTGCCCTCGCCGCCGGGCATGGGGCCGATGGCGATGTCGTCGTAATTCGCGCCCTTCTCCTTGACCAGGATCGGGATGTTGTCGGGGGCGGCGAGATACATGCCGAGCGTGCCCGAACCCATCATCTGCTGCACGTCGTTGATGACGAGGAGCTGCTTGCTGCCCATGGAGCCGTCGGTCCACCGCATGTCGTGCAGGTTCTTCAGGACGGCACGGCCCTCGGGGGTGTCGACGGTGGCCGTCCTGCCGTCGGGGCCCACGACGTCGCCGCCCTGGGAGTACAGCTCGGCGGTGAAGTGCCAGCCGCCCTGGTTCTGGGCGCTGTAGTCGGCGTATCCGACGGTGCCGTCGCCGAGCGCGGCGATCTTCCGGGCGTCGGCGCGGACCTCGTCCCAGGTGGCGGGCGGCTTGTCGGGGTCGAGGCCGGCCTTCCGGAACAGCTTGCGGTTGTAGATCAGCCCCATGCTGTATCCGGTGCGCGGGATGCCGTACACCTTGCCGTCGACGGTGTAGATGTCCCGCAGCTGTTTCTGGATGCTCGGGTAGGACTTCAGGTCCCCGACGTACGGGGTGAGGTCGGCGGCCTGGTGGATGTCGACGACGTGTCGCGCGTCGGTGAAGTACGTGTAGAAGACGTCCTCCATCTGCCCGCCGGCGAGCTTGGCGTCGAAGGTCTTCGGGTCCTGGCAGGGGAAGGCGTCGTGGGCGACGACGTCGATGTCCGGGTGCCGCTTCTCGAAGGAGGCGACGTCCTCCTCGAAGAACCGCCGGTCGACCTTGGCGCTCCTGGGCGGCTCGCAGTTGACGGTGATGCGCGTCCTGCCGTTCGCCGAGCCGTCGCCGCCCGAGCCGCAGGAGGTTGCGGCGAGGGCGAGCGCGCAGCAGGCGCCTATCGCGACGGAGGTACGGCGGAACCCGGTGTGTCTCATCGGTGGACCCCTCATGGCACTCATGGCAGGAGCGGTGGGCGCCGCACACTCAAGCACCGCCGACATCGTCACGCAACATGTCGCGCAGAATCTGCAATTATTCGACAGCCGGGCGGATCTTTCCGATGGCCGTGGGCGCCTCAGTCGCGCGGGGCCTGCGCGGTGGATCCGCGCACCACCAGCTCGGGCTCGAACAGCAGCTCCTCGGCGGGGACGGCGGTGCCCCCGATCCGCGCGTTCAGCAGCTCCACGGCAGCGCGGCCCATGGCCTCGATGGGCTGGCGGACGGTGGTCAGCGGGGGTTCGGTGCAGTTCATGAACGCCGAGTCGTCGTAGCCGACGACCGAGATCCGGCCGGGCACGTCGTACCCCTTGCGGCGGGCCGCCCGGACCGCGCCCAGGGCGAGCGGGTCGCTCGCGCAGATGATGCCGGTGACGCCCCGGTCGATCAGGCGGGACGCGGCGGCGTGGCCGCCCTCGAGGGAGAAGATGGCGCGGGCGACGAACTCGTCCGGCAGGTCGCCGGCGATCGCGCGGGCGGCGGCCAGCTTGCGCGCGGAGGGCACGTGGTCGCCGGGGCCGAGGACCAGGCCGATCCGCTCGTGGCCGAGGGAGGCCAGGTGCCGCCAGGCCTGCTCGACGGCCACGGCGTCGTCGCAGGAGACGCCCGGGAAGCCGAGGTGCTCGATGGCCGCGTTGACCAGCACGACCGGGATGTTGCGCTCGGCGAGCAGCCGGTAGTGGTCGTGCGGGGCGTCGGCCTGGGCGTACAGGCCGCCGGCGAAGACGACGCCGGAGACCTGCTGCTGCAGCAGCAGCTCGACGTAGTCCGCCTCGGAGACCCCGCCCTTGGTCTGGGTGCACAGCACGGGGGTGAGCCCGAGCTGGGCGAGGGCTCCGCCGATGACCTCGGCGAACGCCGGGAAGATGGGGTTCTGCAGCTCGGGCAGGACCAGGCCGACGAGCCGGGCGCGTTCGCCGCGCAGCTGGGTGGGCCGCTCGTAGCCGAGGACGTCGAGGGCGGTCAGCACCGCCTGCCGGGTGGCGTCGGAGACTCCGGGCTTGCCGTTGAGCACCCGGCTGACCGTGGCCTCGCTGACCCCGACCTTCTTCGCCACTTCCGCAAGTCGTCGCGTCATGGACGCAAGCCTAGCGCAAGAGACGCAAGCTACTTGCATAAAGGGGAGCCGGGAGTGAAAGCCGCCAGGCGAGGGGGGTTCCGGCCCGGCTCCGTCGGCGACCTGAACGCCGACGGGGCCGGGTCAGTCCTCGGGGACCGGCACGACGGTGAGGTGCGAGCCCGCCCGGCGCGGGCGCCGCGCGGCGGCGGCCGGGCGGCGGGCGTCGCGCAGCACCATCGTCAGCCGGGTGCGGCCGGTCTCCCGCAGGGTGGGCGGCGTCTCGTCGACGATCCGGCACTCCGTGGGGCCGCGGCGCGGGTCCGGGTGGCGCAGCAGGCGCACGGCGCCGTCGAGCTGGACCGCGGCCTCGCCCACGGCGTGGATCCAGTGCGGCAGGCCCTGCCGGTAGGCGGCCTCCATGATCGGGTCCTGGGCGACGTCCCGGCGGACCGCCTGCAGTTCGTGGTCGTGGCCGTGGCGCTCCAGAGCGGTCTTGAGGTGCGCCAGCATCGGCAGGCACCAGCCCGCCTCGTGCTCGCCGAGGACGTCGCCGGCGTCGGGGTGGAACAGGACGAACCGCAGGAAGTTGTCCCCGGGCATGGCCGTCGGGTGGGGGCCCACCGAGCCGAAGAGTGTCCGGAACGCGCCGTTGGACATCAGGACGTTCCAGCGGTGGTCGAGAACCAGGGACGGGAAGGACGCGGCCTCCAGCAGTGTGGCGTAGTCCTGGAGGTACGCCTGGGCCTCGCAGCCCTCGGGAACGGCCCGCGGCGCCGGCCACTGCCCTCCTGCCTGATGTGCCATCGGGAGGTCACCCCTCTTGCCTCTGCGGCCTTCACGCGGCGATGCGATCCTGCTGCCCCGACGAGAGTCGTGTCAACTATCGTGGCATTTCATGCCGCTTGACGGCTGAAATTCGCCACAGTTGTGGCGAGACCTGGATGCGGGTTCGAGGCACCCGCTACTCTCCGGGAAGTTCACGGCAGCCGTCTGTGACAGCCACGGACGAACCAGTTGCCCTCGAGAGACGTAGGAGTTCTGTCGGTGACGGATGGCTACGAGGATCCGGGCGCCACGGAGACCGCTCAGCTGCCTGCCGTCGTCGCCCGCGTCACCGCGCTCGCGGACCGGCTCGGCGTGCCGCACGCCGAGGTGTTCGACACCGCGCGGCTGTCGGTCGCCTGCGGGGTGCCGGAGCCGGTGGTCAGGGCCCTGCTCGGCGGCCGGCCGGCGGGCGAGCCGGACGTCCAGGCGCGTTTCCTGCAGCGTCTGGACCTGCTGCGCCGCACCCGTCTGAAGGCGGGCGGCCGCAAGTACACCCAGCAGGAGATCGCGGACGGCGCGGGCATGTCCCGGCAGCAGGCCGGTGCCCTCATCAACGGCGACCGGCGGCCCACCATGGAGCACTGCGACGCGCTGCAGCGGTTCTTCCGCGTGCACGCCGGCTTCCTGACCGCGGAGGATCCCGAGGCGCTGGCGGGTGCGCTGCAGCGCACCGAGCAGGACCTGCTGCAGAAGCTGGCCGACCGGGAGCGGGCCGCCGCCGAGTCGGCCGAGGACCCGCTGGAGCGGCTGCTGCAGGACCACGGGGTGCGCGGGATCGCCTGGCGGGCCGCGCAACTGCCCACCGATCAGCACCGGGACAAGGTCGCGGAGTGGCTCGACATGCTCCTGGAGAGCGTCAAGCGGCCCGAGTCGTGAGCCGGGTGAGGAGCGTGGGCATCGGCAGGGACATGCGCCGGCTGTGCGCCGAGCTGGTCGGGGGCCTCGCGCTGCCGGCGCCGGCGGAGCCGCGGGAGCTGTACCGGGCGCTGTGCGAGGCGATGAGCCGCCGCCGCGGCCGGCCCGTGCAGTTCCGCACGGCCGCCTTCCCGCCGGGCACGGCCAGCGGGCTGTGGCTGGACATGGCCGACCGTGACCTGGTCGTGGTGGAGGAACGCACCGCTCCCGGGCACCAGTTGGTGATCCTCGGCCACGAGCTGTGGCACATGCAGGCCGACCACTCGGGCCATCACGTCGCCGGAACCGGCGTGGCGACCCGGCTGCTCGGCGACGACACCGACCAGGCCGCCCTGCAGGCCGCGGTGCACCGGGTCGCCGCGCGCACCCGGTTCGACCGCAGCGAGGAGCGCGACGCCGAGACCTTCGGCCTGCTCCTCGCCAGCAGATGCCGTACGTGGCTGGCCGGTTCGGCCCTGCGCGCCCCGGTCCGGCGGGGCGGCGTCGCCGGCCGCATCGAGGCGTCCCTAGGGTATCCGGGGCCGCAGGGCTGAGGGGGTGCCGGGCGCCGCCGGGAGTGGCCCGGAGGTGCCCGGGGGGTGACGCCGGCCGCCGTACGGCCGTGCGGTCGCGGGGCGTTGTCAGTGGGGGACGGCAAGCTGGAGGGGTGTGCCGCAGGACGCGGTGCGCGGCGCCGCAGGGCGCGTGATCCGTGACGCCGAAACCGGGGAGAGCCGACCGATGCAGACCGCCGTACCGACCGACCGCGAGCGCACCGCCGTCCAGGCCTATCTGCGGCTGCTCCATACGGTCCGCGCCGCCTTCGACGGGCCACCGGACGGCGGCCGGCCCGTCGCGCTGCCGCCGTCCGTGCTCGCCGAGGCGGAGCGGGCCCTGGCGGGGGCCGGACTCGCGGGCAACGAGGAGGAGTTCTTCCGGCTGGTGCGCCACTGGTGCCACGAGGCGTGAGACCGGCCGGGAAGTCGCGTGGCCGTCCCGGTCAGTGCGGGACGGCCACGGCGGTCAGCACCAGGCCGTCCTCGATGAGCCAGCGCCCGTCGAACCCTTCGAGGCGGGTGCCGCCCACCACCGGCCCGGGGACGAGCAGCCGGGCGGTGAACCGGCCGCGCGTACCGCGCCCGGGGTGGCACGCCAGCTCGATGTCGGCCTCGGAGAAGTCGAGCCAGGCGCGGGTGAGCGGGAACCACGCCTTGTAGACGGACTCCTTGGCGCTGAACAGCAGCCGGTCCCAGTGCACGGCGGATCCGCCGGCGTGCAGCGCGCGGTCCCGGTCCTGCTCGGCGGGGAGCGCGATGGTGTCGAAGACGCCTTCCGGCAGCGGCCCGTGCGGTTCGGCGTCGATGCCGACGGCGGCCAGGTCGCCGGCGCGGACGAGGGCGGCGGCGCGGTAGCCGTCGCAGTGGGTCATGCTGCCGGTCAGCCCCCGGGGCCAGACGGGTGCGCCGCGCTCACCGGTGAGGACGGGTTGCGGCGGCACGCCGAGCTTCTCCATGGCGCGCCGGGCGCAGGCGCGCACGGCCGCGAACTCCCGGCGGCGCTTGGCCACCGCCCGCGCCACGAGCCGCTCCTCCTCCGGGTACAGCCGGGCTTCGGCGTCCTGGTCACCGTACGCCTCCACGGCCACCACCGACTCCGGGAGCAGCTCCTCGATCACCGGGTCCGACCTCCATCGGCAGAATGCGGCGCGGCCGGCCCGGGGGTTCCGGGCGCCTGCGCCATTCGCGGGGGTATCCCACGGACACCTCTTCGAAGCGGACGCCCTCGTGCCAGGTGGTCCGCGGGATGTGCAGATGGCCGTAGACCATGGCCGCCACGCGGAACCGGCGGTGCCAGTCGGCGGTGCGGGTGGTGCCGCACCACATGGCGAACTCCGGGTACCACAGCACGTCGGTCGGGTGCCGGTCCAGCGGGTAGTGGTTCACGAGGACGGTGGGCAGGCCGGCGGGCAGCGCGGCGAGCCTGCGCTCGGTCTCGGCGACCCGGGCCCGGCACCAGTCCTCGCGGGCCGGGTACGGGTCGGGATGGAGCACGTGCTCGTCGTTGCAGACGACGCCGGTGCTTTGCGCGTAGGCCAGGCCCTCCTCCTTGGTGGCGCAGCCGGCCGGGAGGAAGGAGTAGTCGTAGAGCAGGAACAGCGGGGCCACGACGGCCGGCCCGCCGGGGCCGTGCCACACCGGGTAGGGGTCCTCGGGCGTGGTGACGCCGAGGTCCCGGCACAGGGCGACGAGGTGCTCGTAGCGGGCGACGCCGCGCAGGGTGACGCTGTCCCTCGGGTGGGTCCACAGGTCGTGGTTGCCGGGCGCCCAGAGCACCTTGGCGAAGCGGTCCGCGAGCGTGGCGAGGGTCCACCGGATGTCCTCGACCGTCTCCGCGACGTCCCCGGCCACGATCAGCCAGTCGTCGTCCGTGCCGGGGCGCATCGCCTCGACGAGGGCGCGGTTCTCGGGATAGGTGACGTGCAGGTCGCTGATGGCCAGCAGCTGTCCGGCCCCGGCCGTCGGCTCCACCCGTACCCCCTCGCGATCATCCGGTCGGCACCACGACAGCACATTCACCGTCCGCGGACAAGGGGAACCCCGGCCGCGTGCCCCGGACGGCCGGGCGAATCCGTAACACGTGCGTTGCACGCGCGGGCGCTTGAAAGCCGTATGATCGCCCCAACACCAGCACCCAACTCCCTTTTCCCGGGGCTGCTTGGTGTCCCTTCCTTCCTCCTGCCCGGGCACGGGCCGCCGAGTCCTGCCCGAAAACCCTGAAAGGCGGCCTGCATGCTCTCTCGCGTACGCGTCTGGCTCAACCGCACGTACGCGGAGAACGTGTTCTTCATGGATCAGCTGCGGAGGAATCCCAGCGACCGGGCCGTCGAGATCCATGCCACCCACGGGGACCCCGACTCCCCCGTGCTGGCCGCCGCCGACACCGCCGACCTGGAGCCGGAGGGCCTGTCCCCGGCCGGGTACGTCGAGTACGCCCTGGACCAGTGCGCGCGGCGCGGCATCGACGTGTTCGTGCCCCGGCTGCACCAGGCGGCGATCGTGGCGCACCGCACCGAGTTCGCTGCGGCGGGTACGGCCCTGCTGGCACCGACGCCGCAGGCGGTGGCCGTCTTCGAGGACAAGGTGACCGCGTACGAGGCGGTCCGCTCGGTCGGCGTGCCGGTGCCGCCGTGGTGGCGGGTCCGCACGGCCGACGAACTCCTGGCGGCCGTGGAGGAGTTGGAGGCGGCCGGGCACACGGCGTGCTTCAAGCCGGCCTCCGGCGCCGGCGGGGTCGGCTTCCGGGTGATCACCCGCGCTCCCTTCTCGCTGACGCACCTCGGCGGCTTCCCCGGGCCGCACGTCCCGCTCGACCTGGTCGTCGGGGCGCTGCGGGCGGCCGAGGAGCCGGTGGACTGGCTGGTGATGCCGCGCCTGGGGCAGCCGGAGGTGTCCGTCGACTGCCTGACCGGGACGGACAACCGCGTCCGGCTGGCCGTGGGCCGCACCAAGAACGGCCGCCGCCGGGGCTTCACGCTGCACGAGCAGTGGCTGGCGCCGGCCCGGCTGATCGCGGAGGGCTTCGGGCTGCACTACCTGTCCAACGTCCAGTTCCGCATGTTCGGCGACCGCCCGGTGCTGATGGACGTCAACACGCGGCCCGCCGGCGGCCTGCACCAGCTGTCCCTCTGCGGGGTGAACGCCCCGTGGGCCGCTGTCCAGTTGGCGCTGGGCGAGGACCCGGGGCCCGTCGAGCCGCCGTTCCTGGGACAGGACTACACGGTGGTGGCCGGCCCCCGGCCGCTGCGGCCGGTGTCGCTGCCGCACCAGCGGCGGGAGACCGGGGTCCTGCTGCCGGCCGTACCGGCGCCCGTGGAGCCGGCCGAGACGGCCGGCGCGCTGCCGCTGTAGGCGCCGGCCGGCCGGGCCGTGCGACTCAGCGGCGCTGCCCGATGCGGTCCACCACCCGGAAGGTCCGCGGACTCCTGGTCTCGTAGTACCGGTCGGTCCGCTTCCACTCGCCGTGCACCCTCTTCCGCGAACTCCGTGGGCGCCTCCCTGCTCCCGCCGCACCCACCGGTATGGACCAATCTCGTCATTCTCCTTGACAGCAGGATTGGTCCATACCAAATTCAGTGGCGCATCCCCGCACCCCCGTGCACTCCCAACACCCCCATCCCCACAGGGAGATCGCGTGCGCCAGACACTGCGTCGTTCCAGACGCCGACTCCTCGCCCTGCTCGGCACCGCCGCCCTCGCGTTCGGCGGGGCCATCGCCCTTCCGGGCACCGCCGAGGCGGCCAACATCCTCACCAACCCCGGCTTCGAGTCGGGCGGTCTGTCCCCGTGGACCTGCACCGGCAACCTCGGCTCGGTCGTCTCCTCCCTCGTCCACAGCGGCTCCAAGGCCCTGCAGGGAGCGGTGACGTCGAGCGACGACGCGCAGTGCAGCCAGACCGTCGCCGTCCAGCCGAACACGACGTACACCCTCGGCGGCTGGGTCCGCGGCAGCTACGTCTACCTCGGCGTGGACGGCGGCGCCTCGACGTGGACGACGTCCCCGTCGGCGTACAGCCAGCTCAGCGTCTCCTTCACCACCGGCGCCTCGCAGACCAGCGCGACCATCTACGTGCACGGCTGGTACGCGCAGGGCACCTACTACGCCGACGACATCAGCCTCGACGGCCCCGGTGGCGGCGGAGGCGGCGGGGACACCCAGGCGCCGACCGCGCCGAGCGGGCTCACCTCCACCGGCAAGTCCTCCTCGAGCGTGTCGCTGCAGTGGAACGCCTCCAGCGACAACGTGGGCGTGACGGCGTACGACGTCTACAGCGGCTCCAACCAGGTCCTCAGCGTCTCGGGCACGTCCGCCACGGTCGGCGGGCTGTCGCCGAGCACGGCGTACACCTTCACCGTCAAGGCGCGGGACGCGGCCGGGAACCGGTCTGCGGCCTCCAACTCCGTCGGCGTGACGACGGACGCGGGCTCCGGCGGGACCGGGTTCAAACAGGCGGCGCCGTACCTGTACGAGGGCTGGGGCGACCCGCCGAACCCGAGCACGGTGATGAGCGCCACCGGCATCAAGTGGTTCACCATGGCCTTCGTGCTGGACTCGGGTGGCTGCACGCCCGCCTGGGACGGCAGCAGGCCGCTGACCGGCGGCGCCGACCAGACCGCCATCAACCAGATCCGCTCGGCGGGCGGCGACGTCGTCCCGTCGTTCGGCGGCTGGCAGGGCAGCAAGCTGGGCGCCAACTGCTCCTCCGCGGCCGCGCTCGCCGGGGCCCTGCAGAAGGTGATCGACGCCTACTCGCTGAAGGCGATCGACATGGACATCGAGAACACGGACGAGTTCGAGAACGAGGCCGTCCAGGCGAAGATCCTCACCGCTCTGAAGACGGTCAAGGCCAACAACCCGGGCCTGAAGACCATCGTCACCTTCGGCACGTCCACCACCGGGCCGACGTACTACGGCAACCGGCTGATCGAGCAGGCGCAGTCGCTCGGCGCGAACATCGACGTCTTCACCATCATGCCGTTCGACTTCGGCGGCGGCTCGGACATGTACGGCAGCACCGTGAACGCGGCCGAGGGGCTGAAGGCCAAGCTGAAGTCCACGTTCGGCTGGGACGACGCGACCGCCTACGCGCACATGGGCATCTCCGGCATGAACGGCCTGTCCGACCAGCAGGAGAACACCACCCCGGCGATCTGGACCCAGATCCGCGACTGGGCCAACTCCCACCACATCGCCCGGCTCGCCTACTGGGCGGTCAACCGCGACCGGGCCTGCCCCGGCGGCGGCGTGGTGAGCAACTGCTCCGGCATCAGCCAGAACACCTGGCAGTTCACCTCGATCACGGCCGGCTTCACCGGCTGAACGAGGCGCCCCGTACGAGCGATTCCCCCCGGCTTCCGGGCCGGGGGGAATTTTTTTCCGCGCGGGGTGTATCAGGGGGCGACCGGGCCGCTCTAACTCTCAGAACGGGGAACCACGGGGGAACCACGGGGGAACCCCCCGGGGGGAAGCACCGCCAGGGGGACGGGGGAACGGGGGATCGGGTCGGCCGGCCGCGGTCACGGGGAGCGACCGGCCGACCCGAACGACGCCCGCCCGAGGAGCCGTTCGGCCGGGGCGGCCGTGGCGGCCGTGGCGGCCGTGGCGGCCGTGGCGGCCGTGGCGGCCGTGGCGGCCGTGGCGGCCGTGGCGGCCGTGGCGGCCGTGGCGGCCGTGGCGGCCGTGGCGGCCGTGGCGGCCAACGATCAGCTCCCCTCGGCCCGCCGCAGCCGCAGCGTCAGGATCTGGAAGGGCCGCAGGCCGACGGCGACCGTGCCGCCGGCCGCCACGACCGCGTCCTCCAGCGGGCGCTCCAGCAGATCGGTGACCTCGGCCGCGGCCAGCGGGAACCCGGTGCGCAGCACCCCGCTCGCCCGCCCGCCCCGGCACTCGTAGAGGCGGACGACGACGTCGCCGGAGCGGTCGTCGGCGAGCTTCACCGCCTCCACCGTGACGCCCTCGCCCGCCACCGAGACCACCGGTGCCGGCGCACCGGCCGACTCCGCGAGGCGCAGCGGGAGGTTCAGCGCGTAGCCCTCGGCGACCGCGCCCTCGATGCCCGCGCCGGGCAACAGGGAGTAGGTGAAGCGGTGCCGGCCCTGGTCGGCGCCCGGGTCCGGGACGCGCGGGGCGCGCACCAGGCTGAGCCGGACCGTGGTCGTCGTGCCCCCGTCCTCGCGGACCGTGCGGGACACGTCGTGGCCGTACGTCGAGTCGGTGAGGACGGCGACGCCGTAGCCGGGTTCGCCGACGTGCACCCAGCGGTGGCCGGACACCTCGAAACGGGCGGCCTCCCAGCTGGTGTTGGTGTGGGTGGGGCGCTGGACGTGGCCGAACTGGATCTCGGCCGAGGAGTGCGGGGCGCGCAGGTCGACGGGGAAGCCCGCCTTGAGGAACTTCTCGGCCTCGTGCCAGTCGAGGTCCGTCTCGAAGTCGATCCGCGGACTGCCCGCGCGGAGCGTGATCGTCTGGACGATCGTCGAGCCCCTGCCGAAGGAGCGGGTGACGCGCAGGGAGCCGAGCAGCGGGTGCTCGTCGGCGACCGTGACGGAGTCGGCGTCCAGGAGGTCCGTGTAGCGGTTCCCGTAGTGCTTGTCGACGTCCCAGGCGTCCCAGTGGTTCGGCAGGTCGGTGTGCAGGCGCAGCAGGTTGCCCCGGCCGGCGAGGACTTCGCGGCCGCCGGCGCGCAGGTCGCGCACGGAGGCGAGCGTGCCGTCCTCGGCCACCTCGACCCGCACCAGGCCGTTGTCGAGGACACGGCCGCTGACCGTCACCGGTGCCGGCACGGCTCCAGGGCCCGCGGGCGCGCTGCCGTTCGCCGGGACCTCCACGTACAGCGGGGCGCCCGTGGCGGTGCGGACGACCTCGGCGCGGTCGTAGGGACTGGTGTTGAAGACCCGGGCCGGGCCGTCGCCCAGGGCGGCCACCGCGTCCCCGGTCAGCTCCTCCAGCTCCGCCAGCACCCGCGCGTACTCGGCCTCGGCCTCGCGGTGCACCCAGGCGATCGACGAGCCGGGCAGGATGTCGTGGAACTGGTGCAGCAGGACCGTCTTCCACAGCCGGTCCAGCCGCTCGTAGGGGTAGGCGTAGGCCTGGCCCGGCGCGTGCAGCGCGGCGGTCGCCGCCCACAGCTCGGCCTCGCGCAGCCGGTGTTCGCAGCGCCGGTTGCCCTGCTTGGTGCGGGCCTGCGTGGTGTACGTCGCGCGGTGCAGCTCCAGGTAGAGCTCGCCCACCCACACCGGCGCGTCGGGGTACTCCGCGCGGGCCTTGGCGAAGAACGCGTCGGGGTGCTCGATCTCGACGCGCGGGGAGCCCTCGAGGTTCCTCAGCCGCCGCGCCCGCTCCATGATCTCGCGGGTGGGGCCACCGCCGCCGTCGCCCCAGCCGAAGGGGGCCAGGGAGCGCGTGGCGGCGCCCTTCTCGGCGTAGTTGCGGACCGCGCGGGCCATCTCCTCACCGCTGAAGCGGGCGTTGTAGGTGTCGACGGGCGGGAAGTGGGTGAAGATCCGGGTGCCGTCGATGCCCTCCCACCAGAAGGTGTGGTGCGGGAACCTGTTGGTCTGGTTCCAGGAGATCTTCTGGGTCAGGAACCACTCGTTGCCGGCGAGCCGGGCCAGTTGCGGGTAGGCGGCGGTGTAGCCGAAGGAGTCCGGCAGCCACATGCCCTTGGTCTCGACGCCGAAGTGCTCCATGAAGAAGCGCTTGCCGTGGACGAGCTGGCGGGCGAGTGCCTCGCCGCCGGGCAGGTTGCCGTCGGCCTCCACCCACATGCCGCCGACCGGCGCCCACTGGCCCTTCCTCACCGACTCCTGGATCCGGGCCCACACGTGCGGGTAGTGGTCGCGCACCCACGCGTACTGCTGGGCCTGCGAGCAGGCGAAGACGAACTCCTCGTACTCCTCGGCCAGTGCCGTGACGTTGGAGAAGGTGCGGGAGGTCTTGCGCTTGGTCTCCCGGATCGGCCACAGCCAGGCGGAGTCGATGTGGGCGTGGCCGACGCCGGAGATGATGTGCGCGCCGGCATGCGCGGGCCGGGACAGCGCGGGCCTCAGCGCCTCGCGCACGGCGGGTGCCGAGCCGGCGACGTCGTCGAGGTCGAGCAGGTCCATCGCCCGGTCGAGGGCGTGCAGGATCTCGTGCCGGCGCGGGTCGTGCTCGCCGAGCTCCGCCATCAGCTCGCGCAGCACCTGCAGGTCGAGGTCGAGGTGGAAGACCTCCTCGTCGAGCACCGCGAGGTCGGCCTGCCGGAACACGTAGAGCGGCCGGTCGCCCGCGGTCCGCACGTCGCCCAGCGGGGTCGGGGCGGCGAAGCCGCCGGCCAGGATGTCGGGGTTGGAGGCCGCCTCGACCAGGTAGTCGATCCGCTCCCCGCCCGACGCCGGATGGGCGACCGGCACGTAACGGTTGAGCGGGTTGACCGCCTTCAGCGGCCGCCCGTCCGTCAGGTGCACCAGCGCCTCGGCCTGGTTGCCGGGCCAGCCGCCCACGAACCCGAGGTCGATGACGGCCTCGACGCGCCGGCCGGCCCAGTCGGCGGGCACCTGCCCGCTCATCCGGAACCAGGTCGTGCCCCAGGGCGGGCCCCACGGGGTGTCCATGGCGAACGGCTCGTACGGGGCGGCGGCGGCCTCCTCGAACGGGACCGGTTCGCCCGGTGCCTGCCAGGCGGCCACTTCCAGGGGGACGGTGGCCGCGTAGAGCGCGGGCTGGATGCGCTGGGTGTGGAGGCGCTCCGCGCGCTCCTCGATCCGGCGGCGTTCGTCGTGCATGGCGGTCTCCAGGGAACCAGGCGGCAGGGAGGCGGGAAAGCGCTTTCCCCTCAGGTGGTCACCCAAGGTACGCCAGCCCGGGGTGGACCGCCGTGTACCCCTCGACCAGCCTGCGGGCCACATTGACCGAGTCGACCAGGGGATGCAGCGCGAACGCCTTCACCGCCGTCGCGCGGGAGCCCGACTCGGCGGCGGCCAGGACCTCGCGCTCGACCGCCTTGACCGCGCAGACCAGGCCGGTGGCGTGGCCGGGCAGCGGGTCCACGGAGACCGGGTGGGCGCCGCTCGCGTCGACCAGGCAGGGCACCTCGATGACTGCGTCGGCGTCGAGCACCGCGAGAGTGCTGCGGTTGCGGACGTTGAGGATCAGGGTGGTGCGCTCGTCGCGGGCGATGGCCCGCATCAGGGCGAGGGCGACCTTCTCGTAGCCGCCGGACAGATCGTCGGCCTCGCGCTCGCCGGCGCCCGCCGTCTTCCGGTTCTCGGCCATGTACGTCGCCTCGCGTTCGGCGCGGGTGCGCTCCCAGAGGTCGAGGGCGGAGCGGTCCGGGCGGAGGGCCTCCTCGTAGAACCGGGCCTGCTGGTCGCGCAGGAACGCGCCCCGGGTCTTCTCCGCCTCCTGGTAGGCGCGGACGGTCTCGCGGTTGAAGTAGTAGTAGTGCAGGTACTCGTTGGGGATCGCGCCGAGCGCGCGCAGCCAGTCGGCGCCGAACAGCCTGCCCTCCTCGAAGGAGCCGAGCAGAGCGGGGTCGGCGAGCAGGCGCGGGAGTTCGTCGCGCCCGGCGACGCGCAGGCCGCGCACCCAGCCGAGGTGGTTGAGGCCGACGTAGTCGATCCACGCCTCCTTCGGGTTCGCGCCGAGCACCCGGGCGATCCGGCGGCCGAGGCCGACCGGCGAGTCGCAGATGCCGAGGACGCGGTCGCCGAGGTGGCGGGACATGGCCTCGGTGACCAGTCCCGCCGGGTTGGTGAAGTTGATGACCCAGGCGTCGGGGGCCAGGCGGGCCACCCGGCGCGCGATGTCGACGGCGACGGGCACCGTCCGCAGCCCGTAGGCGATGCCCCCGGCGCCGACCGTCTCCTGACCGAGCACGCCCTCCGCGAGCGCCACCCTCTCGTCGTCCGCGCGGCCCTCCAGTCCGCCGACGCGGATGGCGGAGAAGACGAAGTCGGCACCGCGCAGGGCCTCGTCGAGGTCGGTGGTGACGGTGACCCGGGGGGCGCCGCCGACGGCCGAGCCCTGTTCGGCCAGCACCCGGGCGACGGCGTCCAGCCGGCCGCCGTCCGGATCGTGCAGGACGACCTCGGTGACCCGCCCCTCCCCGCGGTCCGCCAGCAGCGCCCCGTACACGAGCGGCACCCGGAACCCGCCGCCGCCCAGAATCGTCAGCCTCACGCCTGCACCTCTCCCGCCACGCCCACCGGGTCGACCCGCGCGTTCGCGACCATCGTGTCACCGCCGCGGTGAAACGGGGTCGCATGGGCCTGCGGGTGGCGGCGGGGCGCCTCGGCCGGACCGGATCCGGGAGACGCCGGCGGGTCGGCCACGGTGGCCGGACGGGACTGTCCCGCCCGGCCGCGCCCCGGCTTCAGCACGCGCAGCTGACGGAGCCCACCGGCCCGGTGAGCGGGTCGGGTTCGCGCTGCTCGGTACCGGTCGCGCTCTCGACCGGGAAGCCTTCCCGGATCCAGTACTCGATGCCTCCGATCATCTCCTTGACCCGGTAGCCCAGTTGCGCGAGTGCGAGCGCCGAACGGGTCGCCCCGTCGCAGCCGGGCCCCCAGCAGTAGGTGACCACGGGAACCGCGGGGTCCAGCAGCTGTGCGGCCCGGGCGGGGATCTCGGCGGTGGGCAGGTGCACCGCTCCGGGCACACGGCCCTGCCGCCAGCCGGCGATCGCCCGCGAGTCGACCAGGACGAAGCCGGGGTCGCCGGATCGCAGCGAGGCGTGGACGTCGGAGACGTCGGCCTGGACGGCGAGACGGGCGGCGAAGAAGGCGGCGGCCTCGCCGGGGGCCGCGGGCGGGACGCGCATCGCCGCACTGGTGAGAGGGGTGTCTGTCATGGGCAGAACGCTAGGGTTCGCGCACCCGTGCCGGAATGCGCGATCCACGGCACTTGACGTCGTCGACCGTGGATACCGTGCTGTTGGCGCCAGATGACCGGCGATCCCTTGGTGACGGTGCGGGGGCACGCGACCGGACCTCGGGCGTAGAACCGCGACAGGCTCTGCAGCACGGCCGCGGGCTTCGCGCCGCCGTCGATCTCGATGGTGCCGTCGACCGCGATCTGCGCCCCGCCCGGCACCTCCTCCACCGAGGCGAGCCGCGCGGCCAGCCGGATGCGGGAGCCGGCCTTCACCGGCGCGGGGAAACGGACCTTGTTCAGGCCGTAGTTGGCCTTCGTGGACACGCCCCGCACGTCCAGCAGGCCGGTGAACAGCGGGATGAAGAGGGACAGGGTGAGGCACCCGTGCGCGATCGGCGCGCCGAAGGGACCCTCCTTGGCGCGTTCGGGGTCGACGTGGATCCACTGGTGGTCGCCGGTGGCGTCGGCGAAGGTGTCGATCCGCTCCTGGGTGACCTCGATCCACTCGCTGGTGCCGAGGTCGGCGCCGGCGAGCTTCCTCAGTTCGCCGAGGCCGTTGACCGTGATGCTCATGCGCGGCCTTTCAGGTGTTCGGGGTTCCGTAGCGCCCGCGCACCCGGGACTTGAGGAGCTTTCCGGAGGCGGTGCGCGGGAGTCCGTCGGTGATCACCACCGACGTGGGGATCTTGTACTTGGCGAGCCGCCCGGCCAGCGAGGCGAGCACCTCGTCCGGGTCCAGGGGCACGCCCTCGTGGGGGACGACGACCGCGCGGGGCACCTCGCCCCAGGTGCCGTCGGGGACGCCGATGACCGCGCACTCCGCGATGCCGGGGTGGGCGAGCAGCAGGTCCTCGATCTCGGCGGGGTAGACGTTCTCGCCACCGGAGATGATCATGTCCTTGATGCGGTCGACGACGTACACGTAGCCGTCCTCGTCGACGCGGGCCGCGTCGCCGCTGCGGAACCAGCCGTCGGCGAAGCAGGCGGCCGTCTCCTCGGGCAGTCCCCAGTAGCCGGCCATGACGTGCGGCCCGCGCACCACGACCTCGCCGGTCTCGCCGGCGCCGACCGGGGTGGTGGCGGCCCCGGTACGCGGCCCCGCCGGGGAGGTCGTCGCGGCGGTGTCGGTCGTCGTACCCCACGAGACCGCCGAGGTGGCGATCCTGGCCCCGGCCGTCCGCCTGGCGGCCCGCGGCATCTCCCGAGCCCTGGGCTGGCGACCCGGCCGACCGGGACGATGAGCGGCGGCGGGGCGCATCGGGGAGGACCGTCCGCTCCGCCGTCGGCCACCGCGCAACCGAACACCGCTCGCACACCGTCCTCCACCTACATGATCACGCCGCTGCCGCCCGGCCTCCCGGCCGCCTGGACCCGCCAGTTGCTCGACTTCGCGTGGAACCAGACCCGCGCCTGCGCGTTCGCCGTCGCCCTGCTCTCCGGGGTGGCGGCCTCGACCCTGCTGCCACGGCTGCCCGTGGCCCGGTACGACCTGCTCCTGGTCTACGGCGTCCTGCTGACGCTGCTGTTCTGGGTGCGGGGCTGGGAGGACGGGCGGGACGTCGCGGTCGTCTCGGCCTGCCACGTCATCGGCCTGGCCTTCGAGTTGGTGAAGGTGTCGCTCGGCTCCTGGAGCTATCCGGAGCCGGCCGTGCTGAAGTTCGCGGGCGTGCCCTTGTACGGCGGCTTCCTGTACGCGGCGGTGGGCAGTTACGTCTGCCGGGCCTGGCGGCTGTTCGATCTGGAACTGGTCCGCTACCGGCCGCGGGCGACCGCGGTGGTGGCCGCCGCCGTCTACGTCAACTTCTTCAGCCACCACTGGCTGCCCGACGCCCGCCTGCCGCTCGCCGTACTCCTGCTGGCCGTCACGGCGGGCACCTCCGTGCGCTACACCGTGCGGGGGGTGCGCCGCCGGATGCCGCTGTCGCTGTCCTTCACGCTGATCGGCTTCTTCCTGTGGCTGGCGGAGAACCTCGCCACCTACCTGGGAGCCTGGCGGTACCCGTACCAGCTGCACGGCTGGCAGCCCGTGGGCGTCGCCAAGTTCGGCGCCTGGGCGCTGCTCATCAGCGTCACCTTCGTCCTCGCGGCGATCGGCCGGACGAGACCGTCGCAGCCGTGAACCGAGGTCTGGTCTGCGCCGGTTCGAGCGGCTTCATGGAGTGAACCCCCCTACACACAGGACACTCCCCTTGTTTCAAGTCTTGACGAAAGCCGGTGCCGGAGAGCACATTGAGGCCACTCCTGAGAGCGCTCTCTCCGCTTTCGAGGAGCCCCGCACACCCCCACTCCGTACCGAGAGGCCTCCCCATGAGCGCATCCAGCGCATCCTCCGGCATACCCAGACCCCGCGCGTTCCGGCGCGCGCTGCTCGCCGTCGTCGCCACGCTCGGCCTGGCCGTGACCGCCGCGACCGCCGCGACCGGGTCCGCGAACGCGTCGGCGCCCACGCCCCCGTCCGGCTGGACCCAGGTGTTCGCGGACGACTTCGACGGCCCGGCCGGCTCCGGCGTCAACACCGCCAACTGGCAGTACGACACGGGCACGTCGTACCCCGGCGGAGCCGCCAACTGGGGCACCGGCGAGGTCGAAAGGATGACGTCCAGCACCAGCAACGTCTCGCTCGACGGCAACGGCAACCTGCGCATCACCCCGCTGCGGAGCGGCACCAGTTGGACCTCCGGGCGCATCGAGACGACTCGCACCGACTTCCAGCCCCCGGCCGGCGGCAAGCTGCGCGTCCAGGCCCGCATCCAGATGCCGAACGTCACCGGCACGGCCGCCGAGGGCTACTGGCCCGCGTTCTGGATGCTGGGCGCGCCGTTCCGCGGCAACTACCAGAACTGGCCCGGCGTCGGCGAGCTGGACATCATGGAGAACGTCCAGGGTCTGAACAAGACCTGGGCTACCATGCACTGCGGCACCAACCCGGGCGGCCCGTGCAACGAGACCTCCGGCATCGGCAACTCCACCGCCTGCCCGGGCAGCACCTGCCAGTCGGCGTTCCACACCTACGCCATGGAGTGGGACCGCTCGGTGAGCCCCGAGGCGATCCGCTTCTACGTCGACGGCGTCAACTACCACACCGTCACCGCCAACCAGATGGACGCCACCACCTGGGCCAACGCCACCAACCACGGGTTCTTCGTCATCCTCAACGTGGCCATGGGCGGCGGCTTCCCCGACGCCTTCGGCGGCGGCCTGGACGGCGACACCGAGCCCGGCCACCCGATGGTCGTCGACTACGTCCAGGTGCTGCAGTCGGGCGGCGGGGGCGGGACCACCACCCCCCCGCCCTCCGGCAACCGGGACGCCTACAGCGCCATCCAGGCCGAGTCCTACGACAGCCAGTCCGGCGTCCAGACGGAGGCCACCACGGACACCGGCGGCGGGCAGGACATCGGCTACGTCTCGAACGGGGACTGGGCGCTGTACAAGGGCGTCGACTTCGGCTCCACGGCGGCCACCCAGTTCGACGCCCGGGTGGCGAGCGGGGCCGCGAGCGGGGTCAGCGGGCTGGTCGAGGTACGCCTGGACAGCCGGAGCAACGCGCCCGTCGGGAGCTTCGCGGTGGGCAACACCGGCGGCTGGCAGTCCTGGCGGACGGTCCCGGCCAACATCAGCGCGGTGACCGGCACGCACGACGTGTACCTGACGTTCTCCAGCGGCCAGCCGGCCGACTTCGTGAACGTGAACTGGTTCGACTTCGCTCACTGACCGTCGCCGGCCGCCGTTCCGGGCGGGGCGTCAGCGCAGCTCCGCCCGGAACGCCACCGGCGTGAGACCGGTGTGCAACTGGAAGAACTTGGAGAAGTTCGCCGCGTCGGGGAAGCCCACGGCCACCCCGACGCGGCCTGTCGGCATGTCCGTGTGCGCGAGGAGGCGCTTGGCCTCCAGGACGACCCGTTTGTCGATGAATCCCTTCGGCGTCTCGCCGGTGGCCGCGCGGACGGCGCGGACGAGGGTGCGGCGGGAGTAACCGAGCGCGTCGGCATAGGCGCTGACGCTGTGCTGGGTGGCGAAGCCCCGCTCCACGGCGTCCCGGAAGCGGGTGAACGTGGTGTCCGTCTGCTGCCGGGACACCTCCGCGGAGCTGGCCGCGAGGTGGGCGAGGCGCAGTAGGAACGCGGTCAGGGTGTGCCGGAGCACGGCCGTGTGCAGGCTCAGCGGGAGGGTCGCGGTGTCCTCGTACTCGCGGCGCAGCTGCTCGAGCGCCGCCCGCAGCGCGGAGAGCTGGGCCGGGCCGGGGCGCAGCAGCGGGGGCAGGTCGTAGCGGTACAGGCCGGTGGCCTCGACGGTGGCGCGGGGCAGGAAGCCGGGCTGCATGGTCAGGACGGTTCCGCGGTACTCGCTGTCCCGGGAGTAGCGGTGGACCTGCCCGGGGCGGATCCACAGCAGGTCGCCGGCCGCGGCCTCGTACTCGGCGAAGTCGATCATGTGCCGTACGGGGCCGCCGGTGAACAGCATGACCACGTGGAAGTCGATGCGGTGGACACGGTGCAGGGGGGCCTCGGCGTGCCAGGTGCCGCCGGCGCCCATGGGGCCTATCTGCAGGCCGACGCCGCCGACGGCCAGCTCGACCGGAAAGGGGAAGGTTCTGATCCCGTCACCGTCGGCTTGCTGTGTTCTGTCCGTCATGTCCGCCTCGCGCCGTGCCTGTCGCGGGATCACTGTCCCAGATTCACCAGAGGCTGGCACACCCCCACCTTCCCCCGTAAAAGTCAGACTTTTAAGTTTGAACGCGTCCGACCAGCAATCACGCATGGAGCGAGGACTTCTTGAAGATGAGCACGCACACATCCGACGGCTTCGAGTGGACCGACCTGGACCGGCGTGCCGTGGACACGGCCCGGCTTCTCGCGGCCGACGCCGTGCAGAAGGTGGGCAACGGGCATCCGGGCACCGCGATGAGCCTGGCCCCCGCCGCGTACACGATCTTTCAGAAGGTGATGCGACACGACCCGGCCGACCCTGAGTGGACCGGCCGTGACCGCTTCGTGCTCTCCCCCGGCCACACCTCGCTGACGCTCTACACCCAGCTCTTCCTCGCCGGGTACGAGCTGGAGCTGGACGACCTGAAGGCGTTCCGGACGCACGGCTCCAAGACGCCGGGCCACCCCGAGTACGGGCACACCGCCGGCGTCGAGACCACCACCGGTCCGCTCGGCCAGGGTGTCGCCAACGCCGTCGGCATGGCGATGGCCGCCCGCTACGAGCGCGGCCTGTTCGACCCGGAGGCCGCTCCCGGCGAGTCCCCCTTCGACCACACCGTCTGGGCGATCGTCTCCGACGGCGACCTGGAGGAGGGCGTCTCCGCCGAGGCGTCCTCGATGGCCGGCCACCAGAAGCTCGGCAACCTGGTCTTCCTCTACGACGACAACCACATCTCCATCGAGGGCGACACCGCGACCGCCTTCTCCGAGGACGTGCTGAAGCGGTACGAGGCCTACGGCTGGCACACCCAGCGGATCGAGCCGACCGCCGACGGCGACGTCGACGCGTCCGCCCTGTACGACGCGCTCCTGGCCGCCCGGGCCGAGACCGGCCGGCCCTCGATCATCGCGATGCGCACGATCATCGCCTGGCCCGCCCCGAACGCGCGGAACACCGAGGCCGCCCACGGCTCCGCGCTCGGCGAGGACGAGATCGCCGCCACCAAGCGCCTCCTCGGCTTCGACCCGGAGAAGACCTTCGAGGTCCCCGACGAGGTCCTGAAGCACACCCGCCGGGCCCTGGACCGGGGCGCCGAGACGCACGCGGCCTGGGACAAGCGGATCGCCGAGTGGCGCGCCGCCCAGCCGGAGCGGGCGGCGCTGTTCGACCGTGTCAGCAAGGGCGAGCTGCCCCGGGGCTGGGAGGACGCCCTGCCGGTGTTCGAGGAGGGCAAGGCCGTCGCCACGCGTGCCGCCTCCGGCAAGGTGCTGCAGGCGCTCGGCGCGGTGATCCCCGAGCTGTGGGGCGGCTCGGCCGACCTCGCCGGGTCGAACAACACGACCATCGACAAGGACAGCTCCTTCCTCCCCGCGGGCAACCCGCTGCCGGAGGCCGACCCGTACGGCCGCACCGTCCACTTCGGCATCCGCGAGTTCTCGATGGCCGCCGAGATGAACGGCATCGCCCTGCACGGCAACACCCGGATCTACGGCGGCACCTTCCTCGTCTTCTCCGACTACATGCGCAACGCCGTGCGCATGGCTGCGCTCATGCAGCTGCCCGTGACGTACGTGTGGACGCACGACTCCGTCGGCCTCGGCGAGGACGGCCCCACCCACCAGCCGGTCGAGCACCTCGCCTCGCTGCGCGCCATCCCCGGCCTGAACGTCGTCCGCCCGGCGGACGCCAACGAGACCGCGATCGCGTGGGCCGAGATCCTGAGGAGGCACGCCACCGCCCCCGCCCCCCACGGGCTCGCGCTGACCCGCCAGGGCGTGCCGGTGTACGCGCCCGACCCGGACGCGGCCAAGGGCGGCTACGTCCTGTTCGAGTCCTCGACCGGGACCCCGGAGGTGATCCTCATCGCGACCGGTTCCGAGGTGCAGCTGGCCGTCGCCGCCCGGGAGCGGCTGGAGGCCGAGGGGATCGGCACGCGGGTGGTGTCGATGCCGTCCGTGGAGTGGTTCGAGGAGCAGCCCCGCTCCTACCGCGAGCGGGTGCTGCCGCCGGCCGTGAAGGCGCGCGTGGCCGTGGAGGCCGGGATCGGCCTGACCTGGCACCGGTTCGTCGGGGACGCGGGCCGGATCGTCTCCCTGGAGCACTTCGGTGCCTCCGCCGACGCGGCCACCCTCTTCGCCGAGTTCGGCTTCACCCCCGAGAACGTCGTCGCCGCCGCCCGCGCATCGCTGGCCGCCGCGCACGCCTGATACCGACGCGACAGGAAAGAAGATCACTGTGACCGAAGCAATCGCGACCCCGGGAGCCCTCAAGCGGCTGGCCGACGAGGGGGTGTCGGTCTGGCTCGACGACCTGTCGCGCAGCCGGATCGCCTCGGGTGACCTGGCCGCGCTGGTGGCGGACGGCGGTGTCGTCGGCGTCACCACCAACCCCTCGATCTTCCAGGCCGCCATCGGCTCCGGCGAGGGCTACGAGGAGCAGCTGACCGACCTCGCCGTGCGAGGCGTCACGGTCGACGAGGCCGTGCGGATGATGACGACCGCCGACGTGCGCGACGCCGCCGACGTCCTGCGCGAGGTGTACGACGCCACGGACGGCCGGGACGGCCGGGTCTCCATCGAGGTGGACCCGCGCCTGGCGCACGACGAGAAGGCGACGGTCGCCGAGGCCCGGCAGCTGGCCTGGCTGGTCGACCGCCCCAACGTGATGGTCAAGATCCCGGCCACCCTGGCGGGCCTGCCTGCGATCACCGAGGTCATCGGCCTCGGCATCAGCGTCAACGTGACGCTGATCTTCTCCCTGGAGCGCTACCGCGCGGTCATGGACGCCTACCTGGCCGGCCTGGAGAAGGCGAGGGAGCGGGGCCTGGACCTCTCCGCGATCCACTCCGTGGCGTCCTTCTTCGTGTCCCGCGTGGACGCCGAGGTCGACAAGCGGCTGACCGCCCTCGGCACCGACGAGGCCCTGTCGCTCAAGGGCCGCGCCGCCCTCGCCAACGCGCGCCTGGCCTACGAGGCGTACGAGGAGGTGTTCGGCTCTGCCGACGATTCGACACGGCCCTCCGGGCGCTGGAGCGCGCTGGAGAACGCGGGCGCGAACAAGCAGCGTCCGCTGTGGGCGTCCACCGGGGTGAAGGATCCCGCCTACAAGGACACGCTGTATGTGGACGAGCTGGTCGCCCCCGGCACCGTCAACACGATGCCGGAGGCGACCCTGCGGGCCGCCGCCGACCACGGTGACGTCACCGGCGACACGGTGACCGGCGGCTACGACCGGGCGCGCGCGGACCTTGCGGCCGTGGAGCGGCTCGGGATCTCCTACGACGAGGTCGTCCGGCAACTGGAGAACGAGGGCGTCGCCAAGTTCGAGGCGGCCTGGCAGGAACTGCTGGACGCGGTCGCGAAGTCCCTGGACAGCAAGGGAGTCGATGCGTGATGACGAGCAAGGATGCCGAACCGGCGACGCCTGCCGCCGAGGAGGTGCGGGTCCCGGCCGGACCGGCCGAGGCCTGGCTGAACCCGCTGCGGGACGCCCGCGACCGGCGGCTGCCCCGGATCGCGGGCCCGTCCGGCCTGGTGATCTTCGGGGTGACGGGCGACCTCTCCCGCAAGAAGCTGATGCCGGCCGTGTACGACCTGGCCAACCGCGGTCTGCTGCCGCCGGGCTTCTCGCTGGTGGGCTTCGCCCGCCGCGACTGGGAGGACCAGGACTTCGCGCAGGTCGTGCACGACGCGGTGCGCGAGCACTCCCGCACCCCGTTCCGCGAGGAGGTGTGGCAGCAGCTCGCCGAGGGCATGCGGTTCGTCCCCGGTGACTTCGACGACGACACGGCGTTCAAGCAGCTGAAGGACGCCGTCGAGGAGCTGGACGCCTCCCGCGGCACGGGCGGCAACTTCGCCTTCTACCTGTCGGTGCCGCCGAAGTTCTTCCCGAAGGTCGTGCAGCAGCTGAAGAAGCACGGCCTGGCCTCCGCGGCCGAGGGGTCCTGGCGGCGCGCGGTCATCGAGAAGCCGTTCGGCCGCGACCTGGCCAGCGCGACCGAGCTGAACAAGATCGTGCACGACGTGTTCGAGCCGGACCAGGTGTTCCGCATCGACCACTACCTCGGCAAGGAGACCGTCCAGAACATCCTGGCGCTGCGCTTCGCCAACCAGATGTACGAGCCGATCTGGAACCGGTCCTTCGTGGACCACGTGCAGATCACCATGGCCGAGGACATCGGCATCGGCGGCCGCGCCGGCTACTACGACGGCATCGGCGCCGCCCGCGACGTCATCCAGAACCACCTGCTGCAGCTGCTCGCGCTCACCGCCATGGAGGAGCCGATCGCGTTCGACGCGGAGGCGCTGCTCACCGAGAAGCTGAAGGTGCTGAAGTCGGTGCGGCTGCCGGAGGACCTCGGCCGGCACACCGTGCGCGGCCAGTACGCGGCCGGCTGGCAGGGCGGCGAGAAGGTGATCGGCTACCTCGAGGAGGAGGGCATCGACAAGAAGTCGAAGACCGACACCTACGCGGCCGTGAAGCTGGAGATCGACAACCGCCGCTGGGCGGGCGTCCCGTTCTACCTGCGCACCGGCAAGCGGCTGGGCCGCCGGGTCACCGAGATCGCGGTGGTCTTCCAGCGGGCCCCGCACTCCCCGTTCGACTCGGAGGCCACCGAGGAGCTGGGCCAGAACGCGATCGTCATACGGGTCCAGCCCGACGAGGGCATGACCGTCCGGTTCGGCTCCAAGGTGCCGGGCACGTCGATGGAGATCCGGGACGTGTCCATGGACTTCGCCTACGGCGAGTCGTTCACCGAGTCGAGCCCGGAGGCGTACGAGCGCCTCATCCTGGACGTGCTGCTCGGCGACGCCAACCTCTTCCCGCGTCACCAGGAAGTGGAGGAGTCCTGGCGGATCCTCGACCCGATCGAGCAGTACTGGACGGAGCACGGCAGGCCGGCCCAGTACGCGTCGGGCAGCTGGGGACCGGGGGAAGCCGACGAGATGCTCGCACGAGACGGACGGAGCTGGCGCAGGCCATGAAGATCGACCTGACCGACACCACGGCAAGCAAGATCAACAAGGCGCTCGTGCAGGGCCGCCGCGCCATCGGCACGCCGGCCGTGGGCATGGTCCTGACGATGGTCATCGTCACGGACGAGGAGAACGCCTACGACTCGCTCAAGGCCGCCGAGGAGGCCTCGCACGAGCACCCCTCGCGGACGCTGGTCGTCATCAAGCGGCAGGCCCGCACCCTGCGCGACCGCACCCACTCCCGGCTGGACGCCGAGGTCCGGGTCGGCTCCGAGGCCGGCACCGGCGAGACGGTCGTCCTGCGCACCTACGGCGAGGTGTCCGACCACGCCGACTCGGTGGTGCTGCCGCTGCTGCTGCCGGACGCCCCGGTGGTCGTGTGGTGGCCGGTGGTCGCCCCCGACGCCCCGGCCAAGGACCCGCTCGGCGCCCTCGCGCAGCGCCGCATCACCGACCTGTACGCCGCCGAGCGGCCCCTGGAGGTCCTCGACACCCGCATGCGCAACTACGCGCCCGGGGACACCGACCTGGCCTGGACCCGGCTGACCCTGTGGCGGTCGATGCTGGCCGCCGCCCTGGACCAGGCCCGCGAGAAGGTGACGTCGGCGGCCGTGGAGGCCGAGGCGGACAACCCCAGCGCCGAGCTGCTGGCACGCTGGCTGGGTGCCCGGCTGGGCGTCCCGGTGGACCGGGTGGTGACCGGCGGGCCGTTCGTCACGGCCGTACGGCTGGGCACCGAGCACGGCGAGATCGTCGTCGACCGGCCCGAAGGACCGCTGGCCACGCTGACCCTGCCCGGCCAGCCGCCGCGCACCCTCGCCCTGAAGGTCCGCCCCACCTCCGAACTCATCGCCGAGGAGCTGCGCCGCCTCGACGCCGACGAGATGTACGCCATCGCCCTCCAGGGCGAGGCCGCCAAGGAGAACGCCTGAGATGGCCCAGTCAGAGTTCCCGACCCTCACCCACCGGCCCGAGTGGACGGCCCTGGCCGACCACCGCGCCAAGGGAGCGCCGCAGCTGCGTGAGCTGTTCGCGTCCGACCCCGGCCGCGCCGAGCGGTACACCCTCCAGGTCGGCGACCTGTACATCGACTACAGCAAGCACCTGATCACGGACGAGACCCTCGCCCTGCTCCAGGAACTGGCCGCCGCGACCGATGTCTTCGGTCTGCGGGACGCGATGTTCCGCGGTGAGCGGATCAACGTCACCGAGGACCGGGCGGTCCTGCACACCGCGCTGCGCGCGCCGCGGGACGCGGTGGTCGAGGTCGACGGGGAGAACGTCGTTCCGAAGGTGCACGCGGTCCTGGAGAGGATGGCCGGCTTCGCCGAGCGGGTCCGCTCCGGCGAGTGGACCGGTCACACCGGCCGGCGGATCAAGAACGTGGTCAACATCGGCATCGGCGGCTCCGACCTCGGCCCGGCGATGGCGTACGAGGTGCTGCGCGGTTTCACCGACCGCGACCTCACCGTCCGCTTCGTCTCCAACGTGGACGGTGCCGACCTGCACGAGGCCACCCGGGACCTGGACCCGGCGGAGACGCTGTTCATCGTCGCCTCCAAGACGTTCACCACCATCGAAACCATCACCAACGCCACCTCGGCCCGCTCCTGGCTGCTGAAGGCCTTCCAGGGCGAGGAGAAGGCGGTCGCGAAGCACTTCGTGGCCC
>NZ_KQ948873.1:127400-130635 GCF_001514215.1 Streptomyces bungoensis | reverse complement strand
GGGGGCCTGGGGTTCGGCGAGTGCCTCGACGACGCGGGCGTCGTGCGCCCGGAGCGCCTCCAGAAGCTTCGCCAGCCCGCGAGGTTGCCAGTGATGACGCCGACCTCTCGTCGGTCATCGCGCCGTCCGGGCCGGCGGTGACGTTTGTAGCACGAGACACCGCTCCCAACGCGCTCGCCCCATCTCCAGGTCGTCCGCCCTGGGGCGGCGCGGCGTCCATCTACCGGCTACAAACCTGCCGTTGGGCATCCCCGAGCAGATGTGCTCCACGGCAAAGGTGGGTAGAGCTTGCTAGCCATGGAGCGACGCGCATGCGGCATCAGAGAACCGACCGGGGAGGAACTGTGGCGCTCAGCGATCAACTGCCCGCTCTGATAGGCGTCGTGGTCGGTTCGCTCGGCTCGTACGCCGTGCAGAGCCTGACCGAGCATCGGCAGTGGAGGCGGCAACGGGAGGAGCGGTGGGACGAGAAACGCTTCGAGACGTACGGCCGATATGCCAACGCCCTCAAGGCGCAGCTTCGTGTCGCCCAACGCATTGGTGCAAGTCTCGGATTCGCGGACGTGGCCGATCCGTTGCAGCCGGCCGACGGTCTACCGCTGCTGGCCGATGCGGAGTCCCGCCGTGCGACGGAATGGGAGTCTGTCCTGCTCGTCGGAGACGCGGCAACGATCGGGGCGGCGCGGCGCTGGCACGAGACGATCTGGACTATTGAGCTGCTCGTACGGGAGGGCCCAGTCGACACCGCCAAGTGGACCAAGGCCCACCGGCTGGCGAGCGCGGCGCGTGATGCTTTCTACGCGAGCGCGCGGCGTGACCTCGGCATAGCGGGAGATCCGCCGCCATCCGGTGAGTGGCCACGGCAATGGCGGGCCGAACTATCCGGATAAGCGCCAGGTCAGCCCTTCCTCATCGGTCAGGCATCGATGGCGCACGATCCGCGTTAACGGCGGCTAACACAATGAAGTGCTGAGGACGTAGCGACAGGCATCCCGGCTCGCCGTTGGCGACGAACCGTTTCAGGGATCGCTCCAGCAGCTCGAGAAAGTGCCTCAGGTCGTCGGCCACCTGGTCGAACTCGGGTTCGTCCAGCGACGCCGTTCGCGTCCGGTAGATCACTCCGCCAGGGCTAGCGACGTAGGACAGGCCGCCGCCGTTCGAGCCGATGACCAGGCCACCGGCCTTCTTGTCCGCGTCTACATCGACAGCGCCGTACTGCTTGAACCGTAGAAGGACATCACCCGCCGGGTCGACGAAGTAGCCGTTGCCGACGTCCGCCCAGGTGACGTCGCCGATGTTGTCGTAGAAGGTGACCAGGTCGCCAGGGCCGATGCCGGCCTGGGCAAGCGTGCGCGCCGCGGCCTGGTCGGCGCGGTCGGCCAGCCGGACCCTATTGGCTCCGAGGGGAAAGCCGTGCCGGCGCTCGAACTCGTCTGTCATTGCCTTCAGGGCCTCCGAGACCCTGCTCGCCCACGAGGCCAGCCAGGTGGGCGAAAGCGAACGGTCACTCATAAGGCCGGATCATGGCACGGGCCGCAGACATCGACGGTGCGCCCGGCAACCCTGCCTCGAGGTTCAGCGCAATGCCCTGAGCTGTCGGTGGGTGATGAGGCAGCAGGCGAGTTTGAGGAGAGCTTCGTGCATGTCGGCCCTGCGTTCCCAAGGGATGCGCAGGCGCCGGAAGCCGTGCAACCAGGCAAACGTCCTCTCGACCACCCAGCGGTAGGTGCCCAGGCCAGTACCATGCCGTGTTCCTCGCCGGGCGATCGCCGGGACGATGCCACGAGCTCGGACCTGATCACGGTAGACGCCATGGTCATAGCAGCGGTCCGCGAACAGCGAGTCGGGCTTGCGGCGCGGCCGTCCGACGCGGCCACGGACGGGCGGGACCGCGTCGATCAGGGGCAGGAGCTGGGTGACGTCGTTGCGGTTGCCGCCGGTCAACAGGACCGCGAGCAGACTGCCATAGCCGTCGGTGATGAGAGCCAGCCCGTCCACGGTCGACCGGCGACGGGCCCGTCTGGCTCCCCCTTTTAGCGCCCTGACGTGCGAGGAATCGACCACCCAGCGGGACCAGTCCAGCCGGGAGGCCGCGTATAGCTCGGCCAGCAGGACCTCATGCAAGCGTTGCCAGACACCGGCCTCGTTCCAGTCCCGCAACCTTTGCTGGCGCAGTGGGACCACCCGCGGACTCGTTCTGGACACGGCAATCCGCCGGGCGCGAGCCTCACCCATGCCCGCCATGGCACGATGTCCCTCAGGCCGCACCGTCCATGGGGGGACACATGCGCACCCGCGCCACCGTCACGCTCGCCACCACCTGCCTGCTGGCGCTCGCCGGCTGCTCCTCGTCGTCCAGCGACGACGACGCCAAGCCGAGCACTCCGGTCACCACTGCCAGCAGCCAGGCCGCCGAGCCCACCACCACCGCCCCCGCGGCCGGCGACGCGGTCGAGCTGGAGCGCGTCGCCAGCACGTACACGGACCTGTACTTCGCAGGGGTAGGGAAGAGCGCGTATGCCTTCCTGTCGAAACGCTGCCGCGCCAAGGCGGACCCGACCATGTACGCGGCCACCGTGAAGCAGGCCGCGAAAGACTACGGGCCCGACCACCCGGCGACGGACGTGCACGCCACTGTCTCCGGGGACATGGGCCGCGTCTCGTACAAGGTGAAGGGCCTGCCCAAATTCGACCAGACTCAGCAACCGTGGACGTGGCAGGGCGGCGCCTGGAAGTACGACGCCTGCTGACACGGACGCCCGAGCCGCGAGAGACCGAGCCATGAGCTGTCACATCCCACTGCGACACTGAGACCCCGCCCCACCACCGCCCCGTGGTGGGTCGACTCGATGCCAGACCCCTCCGCCACGATGCCCTCGTGAACTGCGTGATCTACGGCAGCCCCGACGCGCGCGCCTGAGGCTCGTACGGTCCGTCGCCCGCCTGCGCACCCTGCCACGGCCAGGTGGTGGCCAAGCAGCGTGCGTCCTGCGCGGCATTCCGACCTGCCTACCGCTCCGGAACGTGTGTGGAGCTGGAACGCGGCCGCCGCCGACGAGGCGGTCGAGGCGATGGAGACCACCGCGCTCGCCCTGCGCGGCGCGCACCGGCCGCCGCCACGGCGATGAACACGGTCGCCCAGGTCCTGGCCCGGCTCCGCCGCGATACCGCCGCCGCCAAGGGGCAGCTGTACCGGTGGTGAGTTGTGCGCCGGGTGATGCGGCGTGTGCTCTTA
>NZ_KQ948873.1:0-126850 GCF_001514215.1 Streptomyces bungoensis | reverse complement strand
GGGGGCCACTGACCGGACCGAATCCGACCGACCGCGGCAAGCCGGGATCGAAAATCCACCTCATCACCGACCGAAACGGCGTGCCGCTGTCGCTGGGCATCTCCGGCGCCAACATGCACGACAGTCTCGGCCTGCAACCGCTCATGCGCGGGATCCCGCCCATCCGCTCCCGACGCGGTCCGCGCCGCCGACGTCCGGCCAAGCTCCATGCCGACAAGGGCTACGACTACGACCACCTGCGGAAATGGCTTCGCGAGCGTCGCATCCGCCATCGCATCGCCCGCAAGGGCATCGAGTCCTCCACGCGGCTCGGCCGACACCGCTGGGTCGTCGAGAGAACGGTCTCCTGGCTGGCCGGATGCCGAAGGCTGCACCGGCGTTACGAGCGAATGGCTGAGCACTTCCTGGCCTTCGTCGGCATCGCCGCAGCCCTCATCTGCTACCGCCGACTCACCAACTGAAACGACGTCTTATACGCCCCTTCGATATACCGCCTCTGTGGCCGGTGCGGGGATAGCTTCGTTGCCAAATATCCCAAGTGGCGGGCCGGGCCCGCCGGACTGGAAGGAGCGCTGGCTTGCTGAAGCGTGCGGGGTTGTCGGTAGCTGCGGCTGCCGTGCTTGCTGGGGCTGTGGTGCCGGTTGGTCTGGCGAGTGAGGCTTTCGCCGCTGGGGCCAAGGCGGGGGTGTGCAAGTCGTCGGTGGACGGTACGTACTGCGGCTACTACTCGGGGTCGGCGTACACCGATCGTGGTGATGCGGGGGCCAAGGTGAAGGAGATCCAGGCACTGCTGATCCATCACCACGGCTACTCGGTAGGCCCGAAGGGTGTGGACGGCTACTTCGGGGCGGGAACGGAGTCGGCGGTGAAGCGACTCCAGAGGGGCTATGGGTTGAAGGCCGACGGCATTGTGAGTGCGAAGACGTGGGACCGGCTGCGTGGGGAGCCGTTGGATCGCTGAGGGCGATCTTCTCGCCGCGACATGTCCCCGGACAGCCGCCGAGGCCGCGGAGCGTTCCGATGCGGATGCTGCCGCGATCCGATCCGAATCATCGAGCAGCCCAGCCTGGTCCGCCGCTGCACGTTCGGGACGTGCCGGACTCTCGCGGCCACTCGAGAACCGCTGCGGTTCTGCCCCGTGCACGAGGAGGAGGCCGCCACGCTACTCGCACGCATCGCAGCCTTGGCGAGGGTACGCGAGCTGGAAGACCTACTCCCCAAGAGCGCTTCCACGGTGCGCGCCGTTCGGCGGGTGGTGATTACGCCGTAATCACCACCCGCCGAACGGCCTTCCCGGGACCGTGGAGAGACGCAGCGGTCTCCCCAGCCTCCCCGGTCGGCGCTGTGGAACTTGATCGAGCGTCGCCCGTTAATGGAGGTGGCTGAATGCCTGGTCGGCGTCGGCCACGGCCTCGGGTTGGACGTCGTGGGCGGTTCGACCGTCGGCGATCCTCTGCCAGTTGGTCCGGGCGAGCACTCGTTGCACCGCGAGTACTTGGGCGGCGCGCAGGCGGGCCTGGATGCCGTCGCCGAGCGCGTCCGCCAGCGCCGCCTCGTCGTCGAGCTGGTACTGCGTGAGTCGTCCCGCCAGGCTCGGTGTGGTGAAAACCAGCCGATGGAACGCCACCACCTCGGGATGATCGTTGAGGCCGGTGACGGGGTCGTACCGATCGAGGCCGGCCCGGAAGTGCCGGTGCAGCGCTGTCACCGGCTCGATGCCGGACCTGCGGTCACGTACGACGCGTGCCGCCTCGCCCTGGTGGTCCGCGAACCGGTGCAGCACCAGGTCTTCCTTGGTGGGGAACTACGGAAGAGGGTCGGCTTGGAGATCTCGGCCGCCGCGGCGACGTCGTTGACCGAGACGCGGTCGAAGCCGCGCTCCAGGAACAGCGAGACGGCCGCATCGCCGATGGCGTCACGCGTCCGCTCCTTCTTGCGGGCCCGCAGTCCCGTCGGCTCGCTCATCTGACCAACGTAACATTCATAACTAGGTTGCTTTTTTAACCGAGTAACGTTTTTATGAGCGGCGTGAATCCCCTGGATGCGTGCCAGTCAGCGCCCTCACCCATCGCTCCGAGGCGGCGGCAACACTGCCGGCGAACGTCGAGGTCTTCACCGGCGACCTCACCGTGCCCGAGTCGCTCGACCCGGCATTGAAGGGCGCCGGTGCGGCCTTCCTCGTCTGGACAGCGCCGCCTCATACCACCGCGGCAGCCGTCGACCGGCTGGCAGCCTACGTGCGGCGGGTCGTCTTCCTCTCCTCCCCGCACCGGACGCCGCACCCCTTCTTCCAGCAGCCCAATCACATGGCGCTCCTGCACGCCGACATCGAGCGGCTCATCGCGGCCACCGGACTCGAGTCGACGATCATCCGGCCGGGGATGCTCGCATCGAACTCGCTGGCCTGGTGGGCGCCCGCGATCAGGACGGGCAAGGTCGTCCGTTGGCCTTATGGCGCTGCCGAGACGGCACCGGTCGACGACCGCGACGTCGCAGCCGTCGCGGCGCGGACGCTCCATCAGGACGGATACGCCGGAGGGGACTACGTCCTCACGGGCCCCGAATCGCTGACCCAGGCCGCGCAGGTGGACGTCATCGGTGAAGCCCTGGTGCGCCGGATCGCATTCGAGGAGATGACGCCGGACGAGTTCCGCAGCCTGTCGGAGGGCACGGCGCCCAGCTCGGTCGTCGACATGCTGTTGGCCGCGTGGAGCGCGGCGGTCGGACAGCCCGCATACCTCACCACTGCGGTGGCGGACATCCTCGGGAAGGCTCCGCGAACGTTTCGCGAGTGGGCAGCCGACCACGCCACCGCGTTCATAGGGGATTCGTAACCCCTGCCGACTGCGACCTGCACCCCCGCCCGCGCGCAGCCCTCCGCCCGCCATCGGGAGTTCGGGCCGCGGTGCCGCGCCCCGCTGATCCCGTGTCGGGGGGCGAGTGCGCGTCACTGTCCGGGCGGCTTGGTGAGAAGTGCGTTGCGGAGGTGGGGCGTCGGCATCCTTCTATCGCCTCATCACATCCGGCATGGTCGGAGCGAATCGCTGCGACGGCCCCGAAGCCGCGCAGCTTCAGGTTGGGTTCGCGATACGGCGTTGTGCTGGTCCGTGGAGATGGCTGTGGGACCGGAACAGGAGCCCGTGCTGGGTGATTACGCCGTAATCACCCAGCACGGGGGAGAGACCAGCACCCCCCATGACAGCCGACAATCAGGTTGTAATCACCCGTACACCCTGGACTGACAAGACGTCAGGTAGCGATTACTAACGTGTCGGGCGCGCTAAAGATCTTGAACGTTAGTATGGTGTCTTCATGAGTTCGCCAGCCACGTCCAGCGACCGCGAGAAGGTCGTCTCCAAACTGCCGGGATGGCTCCGGCAGAACCTCAAAGTGAGAGCCGCTCAGCACGGCATCGAGATCCAGGCCGCGGTCGAACAGGGCATCAGCGACTGGTGCAACCTGGCCTCCGCCACCGCCAACGTCGACACCTCAGGCGCCGACTCGTTCTCCACCTTCCTGCCGCCCGGCCAGTGGGACGAGTTCCGGCAGATCGCAACCGATCGACGCGTCTCCCTCATCCAGGGCCTGGCCCAGTCCATCCAGCTGTGGCTCGACACCAACCCGGCCCCCGACGTCGAACGGCCTGAGATCACCCGCCGCATCATCGTCTGCAACCAAAAGGGCGGCGTCGGCAAGACCGCCATCACCGCCGGCCTCGGCGAAGCACTCGCCGAAGACCCCAACACCCTCCACCCCGTACGCATCGCCAAGGCCCTCACCAAAGCGCTGCGCGCCAGCGAGACCCACGCCGACGAGGCAGAGCCGACCGACAGCCCGCTCGACATCGAGAACCTGCCGGGCCCCGGCCAGCACGTACTGCTCGTGGACTTCGACCCGCAGTGCCACCTCACCAACCAGCTCGGCGCCACTCCCCTGCCCATGAACGGCGACAGCCTCACCAACCACATGGCGGGCGATCCCAAGGGCGACATCCGCGATCTCATCGTCTCCGTCGACGACGACACTTTCGCCGGCCGGCTTCACCTCCTGCCCGCCTGCAACGACGCCTTCCTCCTCGACGTGCGTCTCTCCGCCGTCCGCGCCCGGGAAGCCGCCCTCGAGCGCGCTCTCGCCCCGCTCGAGGGTGATTACGACGTAATCATCGTCGACTGCCCCCCCAGCCTCGGCCTCAGCATGGACGCCGCCGCCTACTACGGACGCCGCCGCGACGGTGAGAAGCCCGGACAATCCGGAGCCCTGATCGTCGTCCAGGCCGAAGACAGCTCCGCGGACGCATACGAGCTACTCACCACACAGATCGACGACCTCCGCGGCGACCTGGCGATCGACATCGACTACCTCGGCATCGTCGTCAACCTCTACGACTCCCGCCGCGGCTACATCGCCACCTCATCCCTTCAAGGGTGGGTCGACATAAAGGATCCCCGAGTCGTCGGACTCATCGGTGACCTCAAGGAACAGAAGGAAGCCGTCCGAGTGAAGAGGCCCCTGCTGGCCTACGCACCGAAATCGCAGCAGGCTGTCGGCATGCGCGCCCTGGCAAGGGAGGTCATGTGAGCAAGGCCGATCAGCTCGGCGCCGGACGATTCGGCGGGGGAGTGCGCCCGGTCAGCGCACGCCGCCAAGCCGTGGCCGCTGCCACCGGGGTACCCACCGAAGGCGTCACAGCCCCTACAGAGCTCCCCGTCCACCGCATCAGCCTCAACCCCGACAACCCGCGCTCGACTCTCGGAGACCTCACCGATCTTGCGGGCAGCCTGAAAACGCACGGCCAAAAGCAGGCGATCACGATCATGAACCGTGACGCCTACGTCAAAGCCAACCCGGGCCAGGAAGCCGCACTCGAGCCCGACACCACCCATGTCGTGGTCGACGGCAGCAGCCGTCTCGCAGCCGCCCGCGAAGCCGGCCTTGCCACGATCAAAGTCATGGTCAGCGACGACCAAGGCGGCACCTCAGAGGAACTCCTCGAGTCCGCTCTCGTCGCCAACATCCACCGGCAAGACCTCGACGAAATCGACGAAGCTCGCGCCCTGCAACGGCTCCTGGCCATCCACGGCAGCCAACGAGCACTGGCCAAGCGCCTGCACCGCTCCCAGGGCTGGGTGTCACAACGCCTGGCGCTGCTGAACCTGACGCCCGAACTCCAAGCCCGCATCGGCGAAGAACCCATCGACCTCCTGCGCGCTGTCGGCAACAAGCCGGCCGAGCAACAGCAAGCAGCTCTCGAGGAGATGAAAGCGGAGCGGACCAGGAAGGAGGAGGCAAGGACCCGCGCGGTCAAGGGCCTGAACGAGCAGACAGCGGAGGGCCGCGCGGCTCGCCCGGAGGCGAGTCTCCCCGGTGATTACGGCGTAATCACCGGTCGACCTGACCGGAACGGGGGTGCCTCTGAAGCGAGCCCCGCAGCTCATCACGGTCCAGCCACCAGCGAGTCAGATGCAGACCCATCCCCGGCATCAAGCGGACCGGCTGCCGCAGGAGCGCCTCAGGTTCCCGCTCCCGTAGCCACTGAGGCCGAAATGCCTGCCCACGGTATACAGGAGACTTCCTCTGTTCCTGTCCAAACCACCGCCTCCAGGGCGACCTCTGGTAATGGGGACCGGCAGCAGCTGAAGAGGTTTCCCTATGAGGACGGCGTGTACGCGGCACAGCTCCTGTCCCACAAAATGCCGCCAGAGGAGTTCAACAAGATGCTGGACCTGCTCCTCAAGCACAGGGACAGTCAGTCGGTACCCGCCAGCTGAAACCCCCATCCACTCCGCATGAGCTTCCGCAATCTCCTCCTGCTGTCCCTCAGCCCCGGCCTCCAGGGAGCCGAGGGACAACAGGGTGAGCGGCTATCCATGTGGTGTTGATACGTGTCCGCGGTGGGGGAGGGGCTGAACTGGATCCGTGCCACCGGCCGAGCGGCACGGTTCGCTCACCGTCTGAATGACTCCCAGCAACCGGTATTGCCGCCGATACGACCAGCCGCAGCTCTCAGCTGCAAGCCGTCACGGGTTCCAGCCGCAGCCGTCGGATCGGCCAGGGCGGCGGGTCGGCCGGGCCGAACCAGACCCGGACGTCCTCCCCGGTGCGGACGGGCAGGAGGGGATAGTCGTTCTCGGCGTGCTCAGTGCGGTGCAGTGCATGGCCGGGGTCCAGGTGCCGGAACGCGTACGCGTCGAACACAGCCGCGTCCGACGGCCGACAGACCGTCGCGGCCACCTCGCAGATTCCTGGCTGCGGGAAGAAGCAAGGGCCGCGCAGCAGCAGGACGTCATCGCTGTCGATCATGGTGGCATTGGCCGCGTCACGGTGCTTCCGCCAGACCGGGCCGGTGTAGAAGGCCTCGAGTGCGCGTCGGCGCTGCACCATGTCGGGGAAGGCGCGCAGCCAGACGAAACGGTCCGGGTCGTCGAGGTCCCGGAACCGGCCGCCGACGGTGATGCCCACCGCCCGCTGGCCGATGACGAACTCGCGCTCGAACAGTTCGATCAGCGTCTTCCGTGCGCCGGGATGCAGTGTGTACTGGCGGAGTTCGACGATGCTCATGCGCCGGCCCGCCCGATGCGGGTGAGGTCCATGGTCCAGTTGAGCTCCCAGGTGCGGCCCTGGTCGGTGGAGAACTCCTGCTCCCAGCGGACGGTACCCGGGCCGAGGCGGTACCAGGTGAAGTGCACCCGGACCGGGCGGCCGTCGTAGGTGTCCTCGCCGTGGAAGTCACCGCGGTCGCCCGTGAAGCCGCCGATCACCGGAGGATCCAGTCGTCCCGTCCGGCTGTCGGACCAGTGGATCGACCAGCGCTCCGTGTCGCGGTCGAACAGCCGCAGGGTCACGCCCTGGCGGCCCAGGGTGGGGAAGGTGATCTCGTCGATGTTGCCGGCACCCCCGAACAGCGGCCGGACCGCCGCGTGACCGGGGAACTCGGCCCAGGTGGCAGGGCCCGGACCGAGCGGTGAGGTGAGACGGCGGTTGGCCACGTCCCAGAAGCCGTGCAGGAAGTCGAAGTCGTCCATGCGCCGCAGGCTAGGGGCACTTTACTGACATCCAGTGTCAGTAAATACTGGAGGGCATGCGCGCGAGCCGGCTGGTCACCCTGCTCCTGCTGCTGCAGAACCGGGGCCGGATGACGGCCCGACAGCTGGCCGATGAGCTGGAAGTCTCCGTCCGCACGGTCTACCGGGACGTCGATGCGCTCGGCGCGGCCGGCATCCCGCTGTACGGCGCGGCCGGACACGCGGGCGGCTACCGGCTCGTCGACGGCTACCGGACCCGTCTCACCGGACTGACCGCGGACGAAGCGCAGGCCGCGTTCCTCGCCGCACTCCCCGGCACCGCGGCCGACCTCGGCCTCGGTGAGGCACTCGCCGCCGCACAGCTCAAGTTGCGGGCCGCTCTCCCGGCGGAGCTGCGCGAGCACGCCGGCCGGATCCAGGAACGCTTCCTGCTCGACGCCCCCGGTTGGTACGGCGACGCCGACCGTACGCCTCACCTGGCCGCGGTCGCCGCCGCGGTGTGGACGCGACGGGCGGTGGTCCTGCGGTACCGGCGCTGGCGCGCGCCGGAGGAGATCGAGCGGCGCGTGGAGCCTTACGGGCTCGTACTGAAGGCCGGCCGCTGGTACCTGGTAGCCGGAGGGCCGTCCGGGACCCGCACCTACCGGGTCGACCAGATCCTCGAACTCCACTCCCTGGACGAGAATGTCGTCACGCCGGACGGGTTCGACCTGTCCGCGCACTGGAACAGCTATCTGGCCGACTTCCGGGCCCGGCTGCACACCGGGGAGGCCCTGGTACGGCTTACACCGGAGGGAGCCCGCCGCCTCGGCCTGACACCCGCAGGTGACGGTTGGACGGAGACACGGGTGCCCATCGAATCGATCGAACACGCCCACGGAGAGTTCCTGCGGCTGGGCACCGACGTCGAGGTCATCGCACCGGCGGAACTACGCGACCGCATCGCCGAGACGGTACGGACCCTGGCCACCCGCTACAAAGGGTGACCCCGGGCAGGGCCTCCCGGCCCGACCACCGGTTGCTCGTGACCGCGTGGCCCACCTTCACAACTTGTACGAGCTGATGCGCCTCTTCACCCTTATGCGGTCGCGCGTTCCGGAATGTCGCAGCGGCCCGTTGGCCAGGTCCAGGTCGTCGCGTCTATGCCGAGGGTCGCGACGGTCTGTAAGCCATTCGAGATGACCGCCTTCTCGCATTCCAGTGCTGGTGAGGCTGGCTCATATGCGCATGTGCCCGCACCTGGCGGTCCGGGTGCGGGCCGTAGGGTAGTGGGGGCTGGGCCCTCTGTCGAGCTGGGCAACCTTGGGCAGGTCGGCGTCGGTGGCGGAAGGCGAAGGGATAGACGCGGATGTCGCTGATTGTGCAGGTGTCTCAGCCGACGGGGCAAACAGTCGCCGCCGCGATCCTGGGCCTGCTGATACCTACTGCTCTTACCAGCCCTCCGGGCGACGGCATCGTGCACGCACCACGTGCATCAACCACCGCAACCCGCTGATCACCCACACGCGATGGGATCCTTAGCGCAAGCCTGGCCAGATGTCCTCCACGAGCTGGTGATACTGCACGGGCACGAGCCTGCGCCCGTGCTCGAGTTGATCGCTCGTGGTGTGTTCCCGGGGGATGGAGGCTTCAAGGCGGCCGAGGGCTCAGTCAGCAGCGTGTCAGAGCGCGGTCAGAGTCTCCTGCCACTGTTGTTCCTGTGACCGGCGCGCAGGACAGGGAGCCGGGAGCAGGGAGAGGTGCCCGGAGTGGTTGATCGGGGACCAATGAGCTCGGCTCACGGTCGGGCCCCTTCGGGGCCCACGCAGGTTCGAATCCTGCCCTCTCCGCCGTAGCTTCTGCGGACGACCACGGCCGCTTCATCGACGCCAGCTCCCGGGGGCGCGACCACCTTCGCGACTGCGACCGCTGTCTAACGACGTGACCGCCGTGCAGGCTCTCGCGCCTGGCCTCACCAGCCGACGGTTACGCCGGCCGGTGAAGGGCCGGTAGGCCGCCCCATAAATGGACGATATGGGCGGCCCACCTCGCCACACGCGGCACGTACATGCCTACTTGAACCAGGAGGCGACGCCGTGGTGGTGGGAGCACTTCGCGGTCTCGTACTTGTTCGCGGGCTTCTTGTGGTGCGTCCATCCGCACACCCCAGTGGTGTGGTGGACGCAGTGGTGAGCGGTGTTGGTGGACGGCAGCGTCGCCGCAGAAGCGGCCGGTGCGCTGAAGAAGACACCGGCGACGGCGGCAGCCACGGCTGCGGCAGCAAGACGAGCACGCGAAAGGATCCCCCTGGGAAGCTGAGCAAGTGCAGCGGGAGCCTATAGCGATCTCACTCCCAAACGGGCCGATCTGGCTATACATCATGGCCGTCGACTGCAGATGCGAGCGCTCTCAGCGAAGCGGAAACCGGAACACTTGCAAGAGCGCTGGAAGGCATAGGCGGCCTGGCTTCGAAGGCCGACGGCTGGCTCGGACTCTGGCACGGCTGCCCTGGACCAGTCACGATCCATTGGGTGGGCGACGTGCTCGGAGCGCTGGTCACCGAGCGGGCCTGGGGGTTCCAGGCCGCCGGCGTCACGCCGCGTAAGCGGTAGGCGTCCATCGCTCCGGAACTGGCTGGGAAGGTTGCGGCCGTCGCCTTCGACGCCGACTGGGGCCAGATCATCGTGCGCCCGGAGTCGACGGTCTGGGCGACGAAGGCGCGCCTGGAACGGGCTTGCGTCATCGAGGCCGTCAACGTCCGGCGGGCCGCACGGTCGTCCGGACGTTGCGCATTCTTCCTCCGGGGCGCTGCTCACGGTGGCGAGGCGGGTGATCTGTGCGTAGGCGTGCGGATCGAGGCGTGAAACACAGCCGCTGCGGTATTCAGCCAGGTCCGATGGCTTTGTGTCATTCGTCGGCAACCCGTCTCCACAGTCACTGAGACGCCGCTACACAGGAAGGCTAGAGCGGCGCTCTGCCGTTCCCGCGTAGTGGTGGCCGGTCGGTGGGGGAGGTCTGGACGGTTGCTGACCATCAACGTGGCGGTGCTGCTCGCAGTCATCGTCGTCTGGCGGCTGCGACGGCGTACGGAGGCCCGTAGTCGCTTCGACGAGAAGCTGACCGTCGTCATCGTCCTGGCGCTGGGAGTCCTGATCGCTCCCACCCCAGCCGGTCAGGGGATCATGAACATTCTGGGGCAGCTTGCGAGCGGCATTACACAGGCCAGCCGATGAGCTCTCGCACGTGCACGGGCTGGATGGCGCCCGTCAGCGCATACTGCGGATCACGTGTCAGGGGAGCGGGAAGGTGATGGCCACACGTCGACGGCGCCGGCGCTTGAAGAAGCGGACCCGCAGACAACTGCAAGGCTGGGGTGCGGTAGCAGCGCTGGCCGCAGTGGTGTGGGTCGCCGGGCACTGGTCGATGGTGTGGCCCCTCTTGGTGGCCGTACTCGCCGCTGCCGTGTTGGGCGGGGTCGGCTGGGCGCTGCTGCGGGCGCACCGTCACGCGGTCGGCCAGGACCGCGCGTGGCGGGCACAGGAGGAGGCCCGAGCGCGCGAGTTGTCCATGGCCGAGGTCGACGCCTTATCGTGGCAGGGATTCGAGGCGTACATCGCGGAGCTGTGCCGACGGGACGGCTGCAAGAAGGTCGTCGTCAGCGGCAAGAGCGGCGACCTGGGCGCGGACGTCGTCGGCTACATGGCCGACGGCCGCAAGCTGGTCGTTCAGTGCAAGAAGTACGCGCCGCACCGGAGCGTGTCGTCGCAGGACATGCAGAAGTTCGTCGGTACAGCCCGTCTCGAGCACGGCGCGGACGTCGCCTTGTTCGTCACCACCTGCCGCACGTTCACGAAGGCCGCGCTGGGCCTGGCACTGCGCCAGGACATCGTGGCGCTGCACCGCGACCTGCTGGGCTCCTGGGTCAAAGGCGCTCATCTGGAGACGCTGATCCCGCTGAACGGCAGCGGCGGCGGCACCAGGCGGCGCCCCTCTGCCTGACTGGGCTGCTGCAGATCACGGCTGAAGGGCCAGTGCGGCCGGTGGCAACCATGGTCGACCTGTACGAGGACGATTTGCTGGGCTGGCCCGGCTACGGAGCGGGCATGCGTGGGTAGTCGGTCACTCGCCCGGCAGCATGGGACTGCGGGCAAGGCGTGATTGCAGATCGGTCGGTACGCCACCGCTCCCGTCCATGACGGTCTGCTGGCGGCCGCCGGAGACCGTGTTGTGGACGTCGCTGGAACCCGTCGTGCGTACGGTGGCGAAAGCGGGCGTCCGCTGCCAAGTGCCCAGGGCGTCTGCGAACGCGGGATCCTGGCGGGCCCGTTCGGCCAAGGCGCGGGTCAAGTCAGCTGCCCGTGCGGTTCCTTCGGCGGTGTCCGCAGCAGCGGCGAGCGCGTCTAGTTCGAGGGTCCCGGTCGGTTCCACCGGGGAGGGGCGGTGGACCAGGGCGCGCAGGGACGCCCACAGTTGCTGGCCGGCAGCGCCCGCCGTGCCGGATGCCAGGGCCGTCAGCAGTTCCGGCGCCATCGGATCCATGAGTACCTCTTGTCACTCACCTGGGGACTATGGGTCGGGTGTCGAGTGTAGGGCCGACCCCCGGTGCGGGCTTTGTCATGTGTAAGAAATCGTTCCTGCCCCTGAGCGGGCCCTCGCCTGCGCGTCTGCCTCCGCGCCGGGTTGTCACCTCCTGCGCGGACGGCCCGGATACCCGGCGGGGCGGAATGGGACGTCGCCAAGTCATCCCGAGGGGAGCCAGCGGAAGAGGCCGAGGTGCACGAACTGCCCGAGTCCCAGAAGAAGGCGGCCGCCAAGAAGCAGCCAGCCAGGAAGACGGCCACGAAGAAGACGTCAGGACGCCGTCCGCGCAGCGCCTAAAAAGGAAGGGGAGCCGTCCGATGCGTACGTCCAAGCCCTTGAGCGCGAGCAGTTCACGCTCGGCCTCGGCCTTGGACTCGGGGTAGGCGCCCCACATCGCGCCGCCCGGCCGGCTCTCGTCCTCCTCGGTCAGCGGGCGGCCGCGTCCGAGGCCGTACACGTTGTTCGTGCTGACCTGCACGAACCGCTCCACACCCACGGCCTGCGCGGCGCGGCCCAGGGCCACCGCGGCGTCCCGGTTAACGGCCCACGCCTCCTCGTCCGGCACCCCGCGGAAGGAGGCGGCGACGTTCACGACGGCGTCCACGCCGGCGAGCGCCTTGCCCAGTGTCTCCTCGTCGCGCATGTCTCCTACGGCGACCTGGGCGCCCAGCTCCGCGAAGCGCTCGCCGCGGGCCGCGTCCCGCACCAGGACCCGCACCTGCTCGCCCGGCTGCCGCTGGCCCAGCAGCCTCGGCACGAAGCGGCGTCCGACCTGTCCCGTCGTACCGGTCACCAAAGTCAACACGATGTGCTCCTCACGTACTTGTGTCGCCTGTCGTCGACGACCAACCTCGGCCGACGCGGGGAGAAGGGGGAGAGACCCCGTGATCAGGGGATCACCAGTCCCTGGATGAGCCGGCCTGCCTCCCGCACCCTCGACAGGTGAACCGAGCCGAACTCGCCGACTTCCTGCGCCGCGCTCGCGCCCGCCTGGACCCCTCCGACGTGGGCCTCACGACCGGAGCCCGCCGCCGTACGCCGGGGCTGCGCCGCGAGGAGGTGGCCCAGCTGGCCGGCATGTCCGTGGACTACTACACGCGGCTGGAACAAGCCCGGGGACCGCGCCCGTCCCGCCAGATGCTCACCGCGCTGGCCCGCGCCCTGCGCCTGACAGAGGACGAACGCGACCACCTCTTCCACCTCACCGGTGAAGAGGCGCCGCGCCGGGAGGCGACCAGCACGCACGTGCGCCCGGGGCTACTCCTGGTGCTGGACCGGCTTCACGACACCCCGGCAATGGTGGCGACCGACCTCGGCGAGGTCCTGGCCCAGAACGCGCTGTCGCGGGCGCTGAGCGGAGACGTCCTCGCCCGCCCGCCCCGAGGACGCAACATGATCCGCCGCTACTTCCTGGACCCCTCGGCCCAGGAACTGTTCCCGCTCGAGGACCGCCCGGAGCGCGCCCGCGAGCAGGTGGCCGGCCTGCGAGCGGTGGCCTCGGCCCGCCCCACGGACCCCGAACCCGCCGCCCTCGTCGCCGAACTACGCGCCGCGAGTGAGGAGTTCGCCCGTCTTTGGGACGACCACGAGGTCGCCGTACGCCGCGCCTCCATGAAGCGCTTCCGGCATCCTGCGATCGGGATCCTCGAACTCGACTGCGAGGTCCTCGTCAACTCGGGCCACAACCAGCTGCTCGTCATCCACACGGCCCGCCCGGGCACGGAGTCGTACGAGCGCTTGCAGTTGTTGCGGGTGGTGGGCTTGCAGGACCTGACGCGGACGGGCTCCTGACCGCGTGCGCGCCTTCGAGTTCGTTCCATGCCCACCGCGCATCGCCCACCATCCATCGTCACCGGCTGCACCGAGATCAGGCTGGTCGGCAAGCGTCGCCGACGGGCGGGGGAGTAGTGAATCCCTGCAGACTCATTGCTGCCCCTGATTCTACCGGCGGTAGAATCAGGGGCATGGGCAAGCCAACCAGCATCAAGACCAGCGAGGAAGTGCGTAACCGATTGCGGCTCCTCGCTGAGGAGCGTGGCACCACCATCACCGAGCTGCTCGAGGAGCTCGCCACCCGCGAGCTCACGGCAGCCGAGCGAGAGCAGCGGGCTGCCGAGGCCGCTCGCGAGCTCGGCATCGAGTACACCGAGCAGGTCCAGCAGGCCGGTCAGGACGCCTGGGCGAAGATCCGCGCCCATCAGGGCGGCGCCGCCGCATGACCCTGACGGCCGTCCTGGACCACACCGCTCTGGCCGCCCTGTACCGTGCGGATCCCTTCCTCACCGGCCTCTACATCGAGGCCTCGCGCGGCAGCGGCCAGGTGATCATTCCTTCGCTGTCCGTGCGGGCCGCCGAGCGGCACGTTGTCGGCGCCGGCAAGCATGCCGCGTCGCTGCGGTTCGCGGAGCAGGTGCCCTTCACCGCGGCGCACGCGGTCGATGCGATGGCCTGGAAGGACGTGGACTGGCCGGTGGCTCACGCGGCGGCGATCGCCTGGCAGGCAGCCAGGGAAGGCGCGCCCCTGACAGTGTTGTCGCTTGAGCCTGAGGTGTACGCCGCAACCGGCATCACGCCACTGAATCCCAGCTGACCTCTTCCGGTGGTAGCAGCCCGTCCCGAAGTGGTGATCCGCATACACGCGCGCCAGCCCTGCACACCTTCATCGGCGGCACGCCGGACATTCCACGAGCCCTGCAGGGAAGCAGCCCGAGGCCTCGTCGACTGGCTTAGCTGACAGCGGTGCACACCGTCATCGCCCACATCCACCCTGAGCATCGGGCATCCGCTGCCGTCGCCACTGCCGCCGGGCTCGTTCCGACCGACGAGCGGCACGAAGGCGAGATCCGATGTCGCCGCTGCATCAGGTGATCACCCCGAGCCTTGTTGCCAATATTGATCGAGCAGACGACATTCGTACGCAAGATGTACGCGGAAAATGCGCCGTTCGTGCGTTCGGTGGTAGGATCCGGGGTGGAGGTACTCCATGTCCGAGTTGTTCGACGCGGTCGACGCGCTGATCGCGTCCCGCTCCCCGCTGCCGCCGCCGGAGGAACGCAGGCGGCTGCGGAAAGCACACGGCCTCACGGTCGAAGAAGTCGCCGCAGCCCTCAAGGTGCGCCGCGCCACGGTCAGCGGCTGGGAGTCCGGCAAGACGGAGCCGCGGCCGCCGGAACGCAACGCGTACGCCCGGCTACTCAAGCAACTCGCGGAGCTCTACCCCACCCCCACCGTGACTGCGTCCGAGCAGGACACGGCACAGGGCGACACGCGCCCCCATCAGCCCGAACCGACGGGAAAGCGGACCGAAGAGCCACCCCCAACGCCCGAGTCCGCAGCTGCGCATGTTCCCGGACACACCCGATCCCGTCCCGCTGCACCCACGGCTGCCACCGGGGCTACAGCGCCGCATCCGGTGCCACACGCTGCCAGGCGCTCGTCGACATCCTTTGGCACCAAGAAGGCCGCTGCGGTTCATGCCCCGGTGGCCGGCACCGACCCACACTTCGAGAACGGTCCGCTTGCGGTCGTCGACGCCGACGACGGGCAGGTCCTGGCGTACTGCGTGGGCGGCCTGGTCCTCGACGTGCCCACAAGTTCTCTTTCGGCCCTGGTGGAGTGGACTCTGAAGGAGGGCAAGCTGGGGCAGCCGAAGCTGTCCGGCCCGGGCAAGGACGCCGACCCGCTGCTCGTGCTCACCGAGGCCGCGCTGGAACACTACGGCCTGCCGGTCGCCCTCACCGACGAAGAGCGGCGCACTGGTCGCCTCCAGGAGGATCACAAGGTCCTCAGGCAGCTGGCGCGCGCCGACTGGAAGCTGACGAAGCGCGGGTTCGGGCCCTGGGCGCGGATCTACCGCCCGGCGCAGGGATCTGAGCGCCAGTGCGTGCAGCTGTGCATCCCGTCCTGGCGCGCGCTCGACCCCCGGCACTGGGGCATTGCGGGGCAGCTACCGCCGGCGGAACTCGCCCGGCTCCTGGGCACCTACGCGTCCCGGGTGATGACGCCGCGCGGCTCCACCGCGGTCACCGGCCTCGAGCTGATGACTGCGCTGCACCCCCCAACCCACGCTGTACGCGACGAAGCCACCGGCGGCTTCCGGAAGGCAGACACCAAGAACCCGGGCTCGCTGGGTGAGCACCCGGTCGACTGCGCCCCGTGCGAAGCTCCCGACGGGCACCCTCTCCTCAAGGACCTGCCGCGCTTCCACCAGCGCACCCCTGCCGAGAAGCTGTTCGAAGAGGCGTATGACTGGGCGCGGCCGCTCACCGACGACGAATGCACTAAGCGGTACCTGGTCGGCATCGACGTCAATATGGCCTTCGCCGCCGGCGCCAACGGCCTGACCGTGGGTCTCGGCGCACCGACACACGTCCAGCAGCCCCTGTTCGACCCGAAGCTGCCCGGCTCCTGGCTCGTTGACCTGTCCCATGTCGACCTGTCCCGAATCAAGCTCGGCAAAGAGTGGGCGGATCTGAATGGGGACCTGTTGCCCAGCCCGTTCACCCCGACGGGCGAGCGTCCCGGTGGGCCGGCCTGGTACGCCACGCCCACCGTCGCCTACGCCGTCGAGCTCGGCTACGACGTCCGCCCGATCGAGGCATACGTGCGGCACGACAACGGCCGTTACCTTGACGCCTGGTACAACCGCCTGCGCGACGCCTACATCACCACCATGGCCGACCTCGGCGTACCCGCCGACGCATCCCCGGAAGAATTCCTCACGGCGATGGACGGGTACCGGGACCGTGACCCGGAAATGGCGATCTTGGTCTCCGCGATCAAGGCCACGGTGAAGGGCGGCATCGGCAAGCTGCGCGAGCGGCCGCGCGGCGAGGGATGGAAGCCGGGGCAGCCCTGGCGAGCCCTGTCCCGGCCGACCTGGCGCCCGGACATCCGCGCCGCCGTGATCTCCCGTACCCGGATCAACATGCACCGCAAGCTCGTCAAGCACGCGGCGTTCACCGGGCAGTACCCCACCGCGATCCTCTCGGACTGCGCGGTGTACGCCGCCGACGGCCCGTCCCCGCTGGACTTCCTGCCCTACCGCAACGGCAAGCCGCTGCCGGGTGGCTGGCGGCTCGGCGTCTCGCCAGGGATGGTCAAGCACGAGGGCACCCAGACGGTGCTGTGGGGCGAAGGAGTCCGAGAGCAGTTCCAGGCGCCAGAACTCAACCTCGCCCGGTACATCAAGGACGGTCAGGTCACCAACAAGGACAACGGGGAGTAGGTAGACCTCGATGAGCATGTTCGGGGCCGGCCTGGACAAGGCGGTCCAGGGGGCGTTCACCCGACCCATCCCCAAGTCGGCCGGCGCGCAGATGCGCTACCTGGTCAAACAGCTCAAGGGCACCAGGCCCGTCGCCCAGATGCTGCGGATCTCCCAGCGCACCGTCGAGCGGTACGTCAAAGACCAGATCAAAAAGCCTCGCCCCGACCTCGCCGCCCGCCTGAAGGCTGAGGTGACGAAGCGGTGGCAACCGCAGATCCGCGCCCAGGCCAAGCAGCGGGCGGCGACCACGGACGGCATCGTCATCGACACCCGCGCCAGGATCGGCTACACCGCCCCGATCGGCTCCACCGACGACGCCCGCCTGCGTCACCTCACCGTCGCACTGCCACCCCAGTACGCTGCCCGCCTCTTCCAAGCCCAAGAACAGGGCGCCAACGACCAGCGGCTCCAGGAGATCGCCGCTGAAGCGCTCAAGGACGTGTACTTCCAAGACAGCGGCCGCCGCGCCGGGATGTTGGAAGAGGTGCGCTTCACCGACATCGAGTACATCGAGTTCGACCTTTAGCCTCCGGTTCACAGGTTCCGCCACTCGGATGACTTCAGAATGTGCATGTCTCCGATGCGGGCCACCGCAGACCTCTCCTGCCGGGTCCGGTAGGTCCGCGGGTGCGCCTCACTGCTTCCTCAGCAGTTGCCTACGCACCCGCCGTTGGAGCCTGCGGGCTTAGTGACGTCCCCGGACGTGGTGCGGCAGCGTGGTACCAGGGGCCTTCGCCGGCCCCTGGACCCCGCTGCCCCGCCGCTTCCCGGCGCGAACCCGTTTCGTCGTGGCGAAGACCGTGCGCGCCGGAAAGCGGCGGGTTGAGCTTCCCGGCGGCCTTGATCCCAGCTACCGAGGCAGTGAGGGACCTGGGCCGGCTGCGAGCCCGTGGAGGGCTCGCGTGCGTGGGCAGCGGTTGTCGGCCGTCGTGCGAAGCAGTGCAAGCAAACAGTCGGCCCACCAACCTCGTCGCAGGCGCAGGACAGGACCATGCCACTAGCGGGGTGAGGTGTGGTGAACGGCGTGCTGCTTACCAAGGTAAGAGAGCGCCACCCCAAAAGCGGTCCTGACCTGCAGAAACGTATGCGTACACCACGATCGCCAGGACTGGCAGGCAGTTCGGGAGATCGTGGAGCACGACTCAGGGATCTGAGTGCCCAGATCCCTCAACCCGGGACCCGGTTCCAGAGACCAGGCACCACGACTCCAGGAACCGGGACCACGGTCAAGGGAACTGCCACCACGGCCACAGGATCTGGCACCCGGTTCCTGCAACCGCACCAAATTGACGTGGAGTACATGACTCTGCCGAACGGGCACTGCGTGCCGATGACCCACGACCCGAGCGACGCAGCAACCGACACGGCTGACAGGCGGAGTTGATTGACTTCCTGCTCATGTACGTTAAGTTCATCTGGTCGGCTTCACAGCCGCCACTCATGAACCAGTAGTTATCTCCTCGCTCGGAGGGCTCGTTGGGAGCAGTACGCAGGCTGGTCGACGCCGATACGGGCGAGCCGGTCCCCTATGCGCCGTACGCCTTCTCGGGCAGGCACACGCAGGTCGACAAGGCGCGTGTCGAGGCGATCACCGAATCCAAGGCCTTCACACCGAGTCAGAAGTTCCTGGTTCTCTGGTGGATCGGGGTGTCCCCGGAGGGCATGGAACCGCTGCGAGCCACCGGCGCGGACATCGCCAAGCGTGTGGGAATGTCCGCTGACGCGGTAGGCAAGATCAACAGGAAGCTGGTCAAACACCGCATCCTGATCGTTCGTGGACGGGTCGGCAACTACAACTTCTACCGGATCAGCCCCTACATCGCTTTCCACGGGACGGGGCTCGAGCAGCGTGAAGCGGTGAAGACGTGTAACCCGCCGGATATCCCCGGATTCGACGAGAGCGCCCCTGCGCGGTGGGAGGCCCAGTGATTGACAACGACGCCAAGCAGAAGAACCTCGAGCTGCTTGAGAAGACAGCTGGCATGACCGCCAATCAGCGACTCGTCGTCATGCTGTACGCCCTCCACCCCACCGACCGGTCCGGCGCCGTCCTGGAGACCGCCGCCAACCTGGCCAAGCTCGTGGGCATGGCCCCTCCAGTCTTCTCCCGCACCCGCAAGCAGGTCATCGAAGCCGGCTGGCTCGAGGAAACCGAGAGGCTCGGTCACATCAGGTACTACCGGCTCGACCCCAAGCGCATGGGCGAAAACGTCGTCATCCCACTTCGCCGCGCCACATGACGTCCTCCGGACCGCACCTCATGTACGTCACGTCAATGAGGTGCGGTCTCCAGGACGTCTTCCTTAGCATCTGAGCAACCCCGATGGGCTCAGTTCGGCAATGGGTCCATCCTTGAGCGCGTCCAGCCACGGCCCAAGCGATCCCCGCGCAGGTCGTCGTCGATGTGGGCAAAGAGGGGGACTCGCCGCCGGTATCCGCCGCCGTGACGGACGACCGGCCGCTCCGGCGCCGCCAGCGGAAGCCCGCCGCCACCCCGCACTCGTCCAGCGCGACAGTCGCCGCCAGATAGGCTCGGACGAGCGGATCGTGGAGGCCGCGCTCACCGCGCACTGCACCGACCCATCGCGGGCCGCGAGCCTTGCCAGCCCGGCTACCGCCTCACGTACTGCGGCAATGACCGCCGTACCCGGCCGAGACCGGAGATCCCGGTGGTATCCCGGCCTTCGCCTGTCTGCTGTCCCATCGCCTACGGGGCAGCCGCGCGGTCGTGTCTTCAGGTCGCCGCCGGCGTGAGGTCATAGGCGCGGTCGCCCCGCACGTACTACGGAATCAGCCGCGATGCCCAATTCCGGATCGGTCGTCGGACGCGGGACAGCACCTGCCAGCTTTGCTGGCTTTCGTGCAAGCGGTGAACCTGGGCGAGGCGCCGCAAGGAGGCCAGGAGGAGGGCGCACCCGGGGTACCGCAAGTCCGCACATTTGAAGTGGCCGCCGGGTACCGACGATCCCTAGCGTGACGCCGAGCGCCCTTCAGGTCGCTGTCCGGAGTCGATTCCCATGAGGGGGCACCCATGGATCACGCGCACGGAGCGCACGGGATGGGAAGCATGTCGGGTATGGGGGGGAGCGGTGTCTCATCCTGGGACACGCTGGGAGCCCTCTTGCTCACGGGATGGGCCGTCGCGATGTGGGCGGCCGTGGTCGTGCTCGCCTTCGGGAACCGACGGCAGGTCCGGCCCTGGATGTACAAGACTGCCGTCGCCGTCATCGGGCTCGGTGTGATCGGCCAGGTCGGTCACTTCCAGGAGCACGTCGCGCAGGTCGGTTACTGGGTGGCCCATCCGTACTCCCCGGCCTGGATGACTCCTTGGGGAACCGGTCTGGCACGCGGCATGGGCCAGGTGGATCCCACCAAGCCCACGCTCGGCATGGAGATCCTGCACCTCGTAGGCAACTTCATCTTCCTCGCCGGGCTTGTCGGCATCGCCCAGATCACGCAGCGCGCCGCGCGCAACCTCAAGTCGCGCAAGTGGGCCAGGATGGGCGTGTGGATGCAGACCATCCACGGCCTGGAGCACGTCGTTCTGACCCTCTCCGTCGCGCTCGGCGCCACCCGCGCCATCGGCCTGTCCACCTGGTTCGGCCTGATTGAACCGGGTCCGGCACTGGTGACGTACCGGGTGTGGTGGCACTTCGTCGCCAACCTGATCGGCACAGCCATTCTCGCCATCGCGGTCTACCACCTGTGGAAGGAGCGGCGAGCGGTCAAGGCGGCATACGAGGCTGCCGTACCCGCCGCGTCTGAGACGGCAGAGGCCGTGGCTCCGGCTACTTCGGAACTCGACGCTTCCGAGGAGAGCCCGGTGCGTGAGACGACCCTGGCCGGCCGCCCCTGAAGGTCCTGCCTGCGCTCGGTACCTGGCGGTGCGGCAACCGACTGTCCCTCCGAGGCGATGCGGCACCGCCAGCACAGGCCGTGCGGTGCCGGGCGGCCGCACATGCCGTCGTTACCCCGGCACCGTGCGCCGTCGCCCGCGGTAACAGGTTCGTTGGCGGTCCGGCATCCATCACACAGGCCGGAGTTCCCTGGGCGGTGAGGACGCTCGCAGCCAGGGCAGCAGGACACGATGCGGGCCTCAGGGGGCGGTGGAACGACCACGGAACACGAGACGTTTCGTGCTCCGGCTTCCCCGCCCAGCTCCGTACGGGGGAGTGGTGTGCGGTGCCGGCGGACCGACGCCACTTCGCGGCAGGCGGGGCAGCGCGTGCCGGTCGACCAGAGCACGCCTGTTTCGCAGTCCGGATTGGCGCAGCCCCAGCGGGGGAGCGCGACACCCAGCAGCCACCGCCCCGCGTCCCGGATGTCGTCGAGGAAGGTCTGCGCGAGGCGTTGGGTGAGCCTGGCCTGCAGGCGGGGAACAGTGACGCCGTCGTCGAGTTGTCGGGCGATCTCCCGACCGATTCTGCGCTGCACGTAGGTGTTCACGTTCTTGAGCAGGAAGCGAACCGGCTCCAGGACGGCGTGAAGCCTGCCACTGAAGGTCAGTTGCGGCCCGTCATAGGGCTCCTTGCGGGTGGGGGAGGGCGGGACAGGTGGGGTTCGGTCCTCCGCGCGCAGCGCGCGACCATCCGCTGCCCTGATGGCGCCCGGCGTTCGGGCGGACGTCTCGACGTGCTTGTCCACCGGTACCTCGCCTACGGCGGATGGCAAAGGCGCAGCGTCGTTCTCGGGTCGGTCAATCTTCAGGTCTTCCTTATACGCGAGCGAACGCGCATCAGCGTCGAGACCTGATCGGTCATCGAAGTAGGAAGAGACGACGACCGGCTCGTCGTGGACCACGAACACGTGGCGTCCCTGGAGCCCGGCCCGCCGCCGCACGCTGATCCAACCCGACGCGGCCAGTTCGTCGACGATGCGGCCCGCCGCGTCGGTGCTGATCGCCTCTCCGGCCCGTGGACCGGAATGGTGGTGCAGGAAGCCGGCGAGCGCGCTCTCGGTCAGGGGGATCTTCTGCGCGACGGCGAAGGCGATGACCGCCAAAGCGCGGAGCAGGCGAGGACGCAGGTGTTCGCTTGCGGCCACGGGCAGCCAGATGAACCGCTCGGCGGACTGCAGCGGACGGACCCGACGGCATGCGGTGGTTCCCCTTCCGCCCGGCAGGGAGCGGCGCCGGCTGTCGGGAAGTTCGATGATGCCGTCGGGGGCTTCAGCCCGCAGCTGCGCCAGACCACGCTGAACGGTCGATGCGGACATACCCAGGTAGGAGGCGAGGGTGGCGACCCCTGCGGTGCAGCCTTCAGGGCGCAGGCCGAGAGCCTTGACCTTGACGTAGACGCTGAGTGCGGCGTCGGTGTAGTGCGGGGATTCGACGATCCGCATCGGCACCTTCACCCGACCACGGCGCACGACGGCGACGCAACGCTCGATTCCAGCCGGAGATTGACTGGATTCAGTCGGCGAAAAATCACTATCAAAGCGACCTTCAGCCCCAAAAGCACAGTCCGAGGGCTGGAGAATCGCGGCACTCTGGTTCATCATAGAGAGGTCTCTGTAGGGAGGCATGACGAAGCCGCTCTGCGGCGGCTTGACGGTTCCGGCAGAACCTGGCATCGCACGTTCCTGGGGTGGCACCCGGAAACGAGCCTTCGCCCGTCGAGTTGGCAGCTCGACGGGCGGTGTGAGAAGACCGTTGACCCCAGTGATGGCTCACTGGGGATCGGTCGCCGACCGTTGCCCTCCCGGGCACAGTCGCACTCTGCGCTCTACATGGTTCCTCCCCCGGTTCGTATCACCCGCGGCGTTCGGTCGGCACGGCCCCCCGTGGCGTGGTGACTCTCACGCCGGATCGTAACGCCGGTTTCTCACAGCCAGGCGGCATCCGCGAACTCTGCGCTGGCGTGGAACACGGAGAAACCTTTCTGTGTGGCGTTGACCCGGATCTTGTCGCGCGTGCCGGACGATGTGGCGGTCGCCGGCATCGGCTCGGCCTCGATCCAGCAGGGTGCGTCGAACTCGACGTAGCGGTTGAACGAGACGTCCATCGACGTCGGCAGCACCGCTCCCGCTCGTGCGGGGTCGACGGCGTGCGCCGCCTGGCGCACCGACTCCAGCAGCAGCATGCCCGGAACATGGTCGAGTGCGTGGTCGAAGAGCACGGGGTGGCTTGTGTCGACTCGGAGTTGCCACCGCAGCCGCTCGTCCGTAGGCGCGAGGACGATGTCCTGTTTGCGGAGCCGGCCGACCGTGCTGCGCGAGACCGGCTCCGGCGGCTGCGGTGCGCTCGCGAAGATCTCGCCGACCTCCCGACCTGCGCGCAGGCGCTGGTAGACGGCGGGGGAGTGGCTGCCGAAGCCGACGCTGGCCTTGGCGACCAGGACACCGTCCCGGGCTGCTTCCATGTGCATGGACATCGAGACCGGCACCGAACGGCGGTAGCGGATGTCCGAGCAGGTCACGCGCAGGTAGACGTCCGCGGGGGTGGCCTCGATACGCAGGGCCTCGGGGTTGACGGCGAACTGCAGCCGGGACCAGGTGAGATGGTGGCCGAGCGGCACGTGGTAGCCGACGTGGGCGATCAGGGTGCTGGTCTGCCGGATGGTCTCGCACAGCAGCAGCGGGTCGTGCAGGCCGTACTCCGGCACGTAGAAGCTGTGGCAGCGCGGCCACTGGGCGGTGGCGGTGAAGGCGTCCTGCCCCACCTTGGCCCATCCGGTCAGTAGGACTTCCGACAGAGCCGCCCGGTGCACGTACTCCCTGGCGACGGTCGTGGTGAGTGTGGGTCTAGCCGGGTTCTGTGACTCTGCGGTTGTAAGCATGCCTCTCCCCATGGGCGTGCGATGTTCCCCCTGGGCCCCTACCGGATGGGTGGGGCGGGCTATAAAATAGGGGTTGTTCGTTTTTTTTGTCGAGAGGAAGCTCGCCCCAAATGGTGAAGCTGCAGCAAGACCGAGCAGTCAAGACGCGGGAAGCCATCGTCCGGGGCGCTGCCGAAGTCTTCGACCAGTACGGATACAACGGCGCCAGCGTCAACAGGATCATGCGGCGAGCCGGTGTCTCCCAAGGGGCGATGTACTTCCACTTCAAGTCCAAGGAGGAGCTGGCGCGTGCCGTGATGAACGCGCAGCCCGACACGATCGTCCCGCGACTGGACTCGGACGGACTGCAGCGCATCGTCGACATGACGTTCGTCTGGGCATGGCAGATCCAGCGAGACGTCCTGCTGCGCGCGGGCGTCCGGCTCACCAATGAGCAGGACGGCACCGGGATGCACGACGCCTCGCCGTACGTGGACTGGGCACGCATACTTGAGACTAGCCTGACGCAGGCTCAGGACGAGGGCCAAGTGAACGAATCGGTGAACGTACGCCAGTTCGCCGAGCTCCTCGTCAGCGCGTGCACCGGTATGCAGATGTTCGCCAAGGCCGTGAGCGGCCGGCAGGACCTGCCCGACCGGGTCGTGGCCATGTGGCGGATCCTCCTGCCGGGCGTCGCGCCCGCACGGATCGCCGCGTCGATCAACCTGGACGTACGACGCTTCGCCTGACCGGCAACCGCGCCCGGACATCCTCCGCGCACAGCCCCACGGCTGTTCCCGCCCTCCACCGACCCAGGAGATCTCGCGTGGCCTCAGGACATCGTCAGCTGCGCCTAGTCGCGCTGAACATCGACGGCGTGTTGCTGAACGACTCGTTCAGCCCGGTCATCCATCACTTCGTCGTCAGCCGCGGCGGGCGGTACACGGCCGAGCTGGAGCGGCACGTCTTCTCCCAGCCCCAGCAGGTGGCGAGCGCGTACCTGGCGCGGTCCGTGCCCGTGCCGATGACGGCCTCGCAGGTGCTCGAGGCCTACTTCCGCGAGCGTGACGTCTACCTGCGCGAGCACCCGGTCCGGCTGTCCGACGGCGCCGTGGCACTGGTGCACCGCATCCGGGACCTGGGGCTGCGCACGGTGTGTTACGGCGGACTGGGCAAAGAGCACTTCGACCGTTTCCTGGGGCCGTGGGCGCATCTGTTCGACGGGCCGGGCTACGTGTGCACCAACGATTTCCGTCCCGGGGTCCGCGAGATCACCCAGGACATCTTCGGACTCGCTCCTGACCGGGTGCTCTTCGTCGACGATGTGGCCCGCGTGGCCGAGAACGCCAAGGAGCTCGGCGTGCCGTTCATCGGCTGTCCCAGCGGCTTCGAGCACGGCTTCCAGCGTCAGCTGATGAGGGAAGCGGGCGTCCGCCATGTGGTCGACTCCCTGCATGCCATCGATGAGTCGCTGCTCAGTGCTGTTGATACCGAAGCCGCTTGCGGTACGGTCTGGGCCAACGCGCAGGCGGCCCACAACTCACGGTCCTGAGACCGAGATGGTGCGACCAGCCAAGGTGAGAGCTGCCTGTTCAACAGGGGGGATAGGGACAGTGAACGACAGCGGGCACCGATCCGGCGGTCTGCTGAGCGGCAGAGTCGCCATGATCACCGGAGCATCCAGTGGCATCGGCGCCGCCGCCGCCCGGCTGTTCGCCGCAGAGGGAGCGGCCGTCGTACTGATGGCCCGGCGCGAAGACCGGCTCAAGCAACTCGCCGACGACATCGAAGCCGGCGGAGGCCGAGCGCTGGCCGCACCGGGCGACGTGGCGTGCGCCGAGGACGTCCGCCAGGTGGTGGCCAGGGCCGAGGAGACCTTCGGTCGTCTGGACGTGGCCTTCAACAATGCCGGTTGGGGCACCGCGGGCACCCCGCTCCACGAGACCGAGGACGCCGAGTTCGACAAGGTGATGGCCGTCAACGTGGGCGGCCTGTGGAACTGCCTGCGCCACCAGCTTCCGGCCATGCTCCGCGCGGGAACCGGTGCCGTGGTGAACACCGCCAGTACGGCGGGCGTGGTGGCGACCGGGGCTGGAGCGCCGTACGTCGCCGCCAAGCACGCGGTGATCGGGCTGACGAAGGCCGCAGCAGCCGAATACGGCGAACGCGGAATCCGCGTCAACTCCCTGGTGGTCGGAACCACGCGGACCGAACTGATCGAGGGTGCGGTCAAGCAGCACCCCGAGTTGGAGACCGCGTTCGTCGAGCGGCAGATCCAAAAGCGCATGGCGCATCCGGACGAGGTAGCGCACGCCGCGCTCTGGCTCGCCGGCCCGCATTCTTCGTTCGTCACCGGGACGGCGATGGCAGTGGACGGCGGCCTGACCGCCGTCTGACACGGCAATGCCGAGGGGGCGGTAGGCGAACATGTCGGTTCGTCCACCGCCCCCTTCGGCATGCCGGCATCGCGTCTCCTGACGAGCTCTCAGTCGGCAGCCCCCGCCTGCGACGGGGCCCTTGTGCGCGGCTGAGGGAGGATGACCCCATCGTCGGACGAAACGCCGACGAGCGCCAGGTGCCAGATGCGTCTGAGCTGGGCGACGGTGCTTTCGAATGCCGGACCGGAGCCCATCCGCCCGCGCAGATAGGCCTCCGCCCCGTTGGTCAGATGTTCGACGAGCAGAGTGACGTCGGCAGGCAGGGCATCCGTGCGGAGTTGGCCGCGTTCATACGCCTGGTCGAGCAGCGCGCGGACCATCGGCAGCCAGGCATCCGACCAGGCGTCGGTGTCAGGGCGCTCGCGGGCCAAGCGTATGGCGGCCCGTACCGAGGACTCCTGCTCCATGAGCCTGGCCAGCTCCAGCGTCAGGTCGATCACCAGGCGCAGCGGGGACAACGGACCGGCGGTCAGGCGCTCGAGGCCGCCCAGAGTCACCGCGCGTCCTTCCTGCTGCACCGCGTCCGCCAGATCTGCCTTCGAGGAGAAGTGGAAGGTCACGGCGCCGATCGAGACGCCGGCCACCGCGCTGATCCGTGACAGGGATGTGGCGTCGTATCCGTGGCGGTCGAACTCCTCGGCCGCCGCCTTCATCAGGGCCTGACGTGTGCGCAGGGCCCTCTCTTGTTTCACCACACTGTCTCCCGTAGAGGGCTCTGAGCGGCCGGAGATGGGGCGGCCCCGGGTACGGCCCGACGGTCCACCGTCCGGGCATCCCGTGGAGAGCTGGCAGTCAGCCTCCGCCTCAAGGTTGACGCTTTCTTCTTGCGCCGCACAACACGGAGTTGGCCAAGACGTCCTGGATTTCCGCAGCTCACAGCCGTGACGGGAGTGGTTGACGGGTCGATCCACAGGAGGGTGACCCCTGCGGAAGCGTTGCTGGAGCGGTACCCGTCACCGTGCGCGGCGGGGACCGACTTGGCGAAGTACATGTGGCAACTCTCCTGAGTCGCGAAAAAAAGAGGGTGTTCGCTATTATTTTAGCCTGGTCGGCAGCCGCAGACCGAGATCAGGGAGGGAACCAGCCATGGGCGCACACGCTCTGACGATCGATCACGCCCCGGTAGCGGCCTTCAACGAGAGGCTCTTCGAGTGTCTGCCGCGAGCGGACCAGCGGCGCTGGGCACACGCATACGTGCAGAGCCTGCTCACCACTCCGGGCAAGAAGTCGGTCCGTCGGCTCGCCGCGGCGATCTCGTCCTCACCGGCCGCCTCGCAGTCGCTGCACCAGTTCGTCAACGCAAGCCCCTGGGACTGGATGCCCGTTCGCGCGGAACTCACCCGGTGGGCCGAGCAGCGCATGACTCCTCGCGCCTGCGTGATCGGCCCGGCCGTGCTGCGCAAGCGCGGCGAACACTCCTGCGGTGTACACCGCCGCTTCCTTGCCTCCACCGGCCGCTCCGTCACCTGCCAGGTGGGCATCGGCATGTTCCTGTCGTCCTACGACCGAGCCGTACCCGTCGACTGGCGCCTCCTGCTCCCCGGTTCCTGGGTGAAGGATCAAGAGCGCCGCGTCAGGACCCGGATCCCCGCAGAGGTGGGTCCCCGCTCCGTCGAGCAGCACGCCCTCGACCTCCTCGACACGCTCGCCGGCACCAGCCGAACCGTGGCGCTGCCGGTCGTCGCCGACCTGGAGTCCGTCGGCGGGACCAACACCACCTCCCTGATCAACGGGCTCGCCCAGCGGGGACGTGACTTCTTGGTCGCCATCCCGGACCGGCTCCAGGTCGCCGTGGGCCGGCGGCTGCGGCTGCAGCCTCCCCACCGGGAGGACGGCCCGGGCCTGGTACTCGCCGCACGCAACTTGTTCGAGTTCGACGCGGGCACCCTGACCCGGATGGAGACCGTGGCCCCCTGGGACGGGCAGGGCCGGCACACCACGGTCATGTCCGGCTTCGTACGTCTGCCCAGGCACGGGCAGAGCGCTGAGCGCACCGACCGCACCTACCGCCTCTTCGCCGTCCGCCCCGAGGGAGGACGACGGCCCGTCCAGCTGTGGCTGACCAGCCTCACCCACACGCGCATGGAGTCGGTGCTCGCCCTGACCCGGACGCTCGCCCGGGCGGACGAGTCCGTGCGCACGATGGCGGACGACTTCGGTCTGCTCGACTTCGAGGGTCGCTCCTATCCCGGCTGGCACCACCACATGACCCTGGTGTCCGCCGCATACGCCTACGACCGCTTCGACAGGCGTCCCACGGGCGACGGGGAGCGGCGGCTCATGGCCGCCTGAGCGGCCCGACAAACCGGTGACGTCTTCGCCAAGTCGGGTACCGTCACGCAACTCGCATCCTCCTAGAGTGAGCCCATGCTGAGACACACGTACGAGGGACAGGACTGCAACCTCGCCCGTTCCCTGGAGGTGATCGGGGAGCGCTGGACCCTGCTGATCATCCGCTCGGCACTGCTCGGCACCTCGCGCTTCGACCAGTTCCTCTCCCACCTGGACATCGCCCGTAACGTGCTGTCCTCGCGGCTGAACCGGCTGGTCGAGCAGGGCCTCATGGAGCGGGTGCCCTACCAGGACAAGCCGGTGCGTCACGAGTACCGGCTCACCCCGGCGGGCCGGGACCTGACCCGCGCGGTCGTCGCCCTCATGCAGTGGGGAGACCGCAACCTGCCGCAGGAACTGGGTCCGCCGCGCCGAGCCGACCACATCGGCTGCGAGGGAACCGTCGAGGTCGAGCTCCGCTGCACACACTGCGGGCGCATCGTGCACGACGAGGAGGTGGACGTCCGCCCCATCCGGTGACCACGCCCGGGAGCGCACAGACGAAGATGCCGCCTCGCGGCCGGGTCGAACACGATGACAGCCCCCGCCGCCGGTAAGGGAGCGGCCGTAGGAGGAGGCGTCCGTGCCCGCACTGGGAGCATTGCGCAGACTGATCATGGCTCCGTCTCTGGAGGAAGTGGGCTTCGCACGACGGGGCTTCAGCGTGGAACCCACCGAGCGCACGCGTCAGCTGGAGGCCGTGCCACAAGCGGTGGTGACGGGCTTCGAATGGGCCATCGAGGACCGGGACCTCGCGACCACCGAGCGTCGGCTCGCGCTCGTCGATCCGCTGAACCGGGGCTTCGCCTACGAGGGCGCCACCATGGCCTGCGCGATCCGCGACGCGATGAGCCGCGGCGGTCACCGCACCCGCGACTTGCTGCGAGGCGGAGGCAGGCCGCACATCTTCCTCAACTACATCGGCATCGGCTTCGCCATGGCCAAACTGCCCAGGCCCTTGTGGAAGAAGCTCGTCCCGGATCTGCACGAGCCCGACCTCTATCCGGCGATGACCTGGCTGTGCGTCGACGGCTACGGATTCGACCGCGCCTACTTCGACACCGGCACCTGGGTGGACGGACAGCGCACGGACACCCCCTACACCTGGGACGGCGCCCCCTCGTACTGGCAGCGCGCCTTCGACCAGGGCGTCGGCCGCGCGCTGTGGTTCATCCACGGCGGCCACGTCGGCAACGTATCCGCGTCCGTGCGGGCGTTCGCCGGCGACCGGTGGGCGGACCTGTGGAGTGGCGTCGGTCTTGCCGCCACCTTCGCCGGCGGCAGCACGATCACCGACCTCGACGCGCTGCGCGCGGAGGCGGGGGATCTCGCCGATCACCTGGCGCAGGGTGCGGTGTTCGCCGCCAAGGCCCGCCACCACGCCGGGTTCGTCCCCGAGCACAGCAGCACCGCGGTGCACGCGTTCACGGGACGCACCGTCGAAGCCGTCGCACGCCTCGCCGACGACTGCGCGGCCGCCGCACCCGAGGGCGCGGGCGTACCCGCCTATGAGGTCTGGCGGCGCAATGTGCGCCTGCAATTGAGTGCCGCCGTTGTTTGAGCACATGTGAAGCCATTGTTTGAGCACGCCTGAAGTAGACGCCCCTCCGAGGCCCCTGACTACATTCGATCCGCTGAGGGATTCAGGGATTCGAGAGGGGCGGTTTACTGCTGTGGCCAGTGTATTTGGCGCGCTCCGGCGCCGATTGCTCACACCTCCGGTTTCCGAGACGACCATGGAGGTGCGCGGCTTCCACGTGAAAAACGCGGAAGCAAAGAAACGTCTCGAGTACATCGGCGAGGTGTTCCTCCAAGGATATGCCTACGCGGTGGAGGCCGGCTCGCCCGCCGAGGCCGAGGAACTACTGGAGACCGTCCCCCAGGACATGCGCGGCTTCGCCTACGAGGGCGCCGGCATGGGAGCCGCGGTGTACGACTCGCTCCCCGGGCACGGCGGCCGGCTCCGGGGGCTGCTGGCCGGCCGGGGCAGGCACCACGACTACATGATCTACGTCGGCATCGGCTGGGCGATGGCACGCCTGCCCAAGCCGCTGTGGCCCGACATCCGCGCCACCGACCCGCTGCTGCGCTGGCTCGCGCTCGACGGATACGGCTTCCATCAGGCGTACTTCAAGACCGACGCCTACGTGCGCAACCCGCAGACCCAGCACCCCTTCCGCTGGTCCGGCGGTCACAACCACTACACGCTCAACGCCATCGACCAGGGCATCGGTCGCGCGCTGTGGTTCGTCGGCGGCACCGACCCCGATGTCGTCACCAGCCTCATCCGCGCCTATCCCGAGCACCGTCACGGCGACCTGTACGCGGGCGCCGGCCTCGCCTGCGCCTACGCGGGCGGCGTCAGTGAGGAGGAACTCACCCACTTCGTCGAGGACGCCGGTGAGCACCGCTGGGCACTCGCCCAGGGATCCGCCTTCGCGACCGAGGCACGCGTCAAAGCAGGCACCGTCATCGACCACACCCACCTCGCGGCCCGCGTGGTGTGCGGCACGACCACCGAACACGCCGCGCAGGTGTGCCGGGACACCCGGCCCCAGGCGCCCGGCGCCGCAGGCCCCTTCCCGGCCTATGAGACCTGGCGGCACGACATCGCCGCGCGCCTCGCATCCGCCTCGCTCGTTTCGAAAGGTACTGACCAGTGACGGTCGCAAAGAACTGGATTCGCAGAAATTCGCCGGGAATCATCGCCCTGGCCCTGATGGTGGGCACCTTTTACGCAGTCAGGCTGCCTGAGTCGTCGGCCGCCGAGGTCCAAAGCCTCGCGAAGAATTACGCCTTCGAGCCGATGTCCATAGCCGAGCCCGCCGGATTCAAGGAGCAGGAGGTTCGGCAGGTCAACAAGGCGTACAAGCACATCGAGGCATGGATCTCCTCGGTCGGTGCCGGCATCGCCATGAACGACCTCGACGGGGACGGCCTGCCCAACGACCTCTGCGTCGTCGACCCGCGGATCGACCAGGCCTTCGTCACCCCGGCACCCACGCGCAAGCACGCCTACGCGCCCTTCGCGCTGAACCCGGCGCCGCTCGGCACCAGTAAGACCATGGCGCCGATGGGCTGCGTGCCCGGCGACTACAACGAGGACGGCCGCATGGACCTCCTCGTCTACTACTGGGGCCGCACGCCGGTCATCTTCCAGAACCAGGGGCAGAAGGGGAAGCCGCTCACGGCCCACTCCTTCCGGCCGACCGAGCTGCTGCCCGGCAAGAGCGGCGCGACGTACACCGGCCCGCTGTGGAACTCCAACGCCGCCGCCGTGGCCGACTTCGACGGTGACGGCCACGACGACATCTTCATCGGCAACTACTTCCCCGACAGCCCCGTCCTGGATCCGACCAAGGACGGCGACGTCACCATGAACGCCTCGCTGTCGCACGCCACCAACGGCGGTGGCGGCCACTTCTTCCGCTGGACGAAGAACGGCTACGAGAAGGTCGACGACGCCATCCCCCAGGGCCTCAACCACGGCTGGACGCTCGGCGCCTCCGCCGCCGACCTGGACGGCGACCACCTGCCGGAGATGTTCCTCGCCCACGACTTCGGCACCTCCGCGCTGCTCTACAACGAGTCCAAGCCGGGCAGGATCAAGTTCGCCCAGGTCAAGGCCGTGCACAGTGGCAGCGTGCCCAAGTCCAAGGAACTGGGCCGCAGCTCCTTCAAGGGCATGGGCGTCGACTTCGGCGACCTGAACCACGACGGCATGTACGACATGTTCGTCAGCAACATCACCACGTCGTTCGGCATCCAGGAGTCGAACTTCGCCTTCTTCGACCAGGCCAAGAGCAAGGCCGACCTGCGCAACAGCTTCAAGAAGGGCGAGGCGCCGTTCAAGGACAAGTCCTCCGGACTCGGCCTGGCCTGGTCCGGCTGGGGCTGGGACGTCAAGATGGGCGACTTCGACAACAACGGCGACCTGGAGATCACCCAGGCCAACGGTTTCGTCAAGGGCAAGACCAACCGCTGGCCGCAGCTGCAGGAACTCGCCACCGCCAACGACGCCCTCACGCCCAACCCGCAGTGGTGGCCCAACGTCCGCCACGGTGACGACCTCGCCGGCAACCAGCGCATGCGCTTCTTCGCCAAGGACCCGGCGACCGGCAAGTACGTCAACCTGTCCGAGGCGCTGGGCATCGGCGAGCCGGTTCCCACGCGCGGCCTGTCCACCGCCGACGTCGACGGCGACGGCCGCCTGGACCTCGCCGTGGCCCGCCAGTGGGGCGACCCGATCTTCTACCACAACATCAGCCCCCACACCGGTTCCTACCTCGGCCTGAAGCTCACCCACCCCGACGGGGCGCCCGTCGTCGGCGCCGAGGTCTGCGTCCAGCTGCCCGACGGCACCAAGCGCATCGACCGCATCGACGGCGGCGGCGGCCACTCCGGCAAGCGCAGCACCGACATCCACATCGGTCTCGGCAGGGACATCAAGGGCCCGCTGCCCACCCAGATCACCTGGCGCGACCGCAACGGTGACGTCCACGAGCAGGAACTGACGCTGAAGCCGGGCTGGCACAGCCTCGAGCTCGGCGACCGGGCCAAGGAGAAGTGACCATGTCCCCGCAGACCAACACACCACGCCACAACCCGAAGGTCGTCACGGCGCTGCGCCGATTCGCGATCTCCATCTCCGTGCTGAACGTCTTCGGCTACACCGTGCTGGGTTTCGAACAGCCCTGGACGTGGCCGCTGATCGCCCTGGCCACCGCCTACTCGCTCGAGATCGTCCTCGAGATGATCGGCGCCCGCGCCGAGGGCCGCACCCCGCGCTTCCGCGGCAACGGCGCGCGCGGCGTCATGGAGTTCCTGTACCCCGCACACATCACCGGTCTCGCGGTGAACATGCTGTCCTACGTCAACGACGTCGTATGGGTCATGATGTTCGGCGTCATCGTCGCCGTAGGCACCAAGTGGGTACTGCGCGCCCCCGTCAAGGGCCGCATGCGGCACTTCATGAACCCGTCGAACTTCGGTATCGCCGTCATCCTGGTCCTCTTCCCCTGGGCGTCGATCGCGCCGCCCTACCAGTTCACCGAGTACATCGACGGCGGCTTCGACTGGCTGGTGCCGGCCATCATCCTCTCGCTCGGCACCATGCTGAACGCCAAGCTCACCGAGCGCATGTGGCTGATCCTCGCCTGGGTCGGCGGCTTCGCCCTCCAGGCGATCGTCCGCGGCCTGCTGTTCGACACCTCCATCCCCGCGGGCATCGCGATGATGACCGGCGTGGCGTTCGTTCTCTTCACCAACTACATGATCACGGACCCGGGTACGACGCCGTCCTCCAAGTGGGGACAGATCGCCTTCGGCGGCGGTGTGGCCGCGCTGTACGGCGTGGTGACCGCGCTGCACATCGCCTACGGCCTGTTCTTCGCCACCGCCCTGGCCTGCGCGATCCGCGGCACCTTCCTGTGGACCGCCGACATCGTGGCCCGCAAGCGCGCCGAGGAGGCCCTCGCGCTCGCCGCCGTCACCCGGTCCGTCGCCCAGGCCGACGCCGCGGCCCGGACGGCCGCCGACACCGCTACCTGCTCCTGCCCCGACGGCGCCTGCGCGTGCCCCGCCCCGGCCGACGCCGAGGCCACCGCGTGCGCCTGCCCGGAGGGCGCCTGCTCCTGCCCCGCCCCGGCCGACGCCGAGGCCGAGACTGTGAAGACACCGGTGGTCGCATGACCAGAATCGCCATCGTCGGCATGGCCTGCCGCTATCCCGACGCAACCGACCCCAAGCAGCTGTGGGACAACGCCGTCGCCGGACGGCGCGCGTTCCGCCGCCTGCCCGACGTCCGCATGAACCTCGACGACTACTGGGACGCGGACCCGACCACACCCGACACCTTCTACGCCCGCAACGCCGCGGTCATCGAAGGCTACGAGTTCGACCGGATCGCCCACCGCATCGCCGGCAGCACCTTCCGGTCCACCGACCTGACGCACTGGCTCGCCCTGGACACCGCAGGGCGAGCACTCGCCGACGCCGGGTTCCCCGCCGGGGACGGCCTGCCCCGCGAACGCACCGGCGTCGTCGTCGGCAACACCCTCACCGGCGAGTTCTCCCGCGCCAACGTGATGCGGCTGCGCTGGCCGTACGTACGGCGAATCCTGGCCGCTGCCCTCAAGGGCGAACAGGACTGGGACGACGACCGCATCGCCCACTTCCTCGGTGACGTCGAGACCGCCTACAAGGAGCCGTTCCCGGCCATCGACGAGGACACCCTCGCCGGCGGACTCGCCAACACCATCGCCGGCCGGATCTGCAACCACTTCGACCTCAACGGCGGCGGGTACACCGTCGACGGCGCCTGCTCCTCCTCACTGCTCTCGGTCACCACCGCGGGCACCGCACTGATCAACGGCGACATCGACGTCGCCGTCGCCGGCGGCGTCGACCTGTCGATCGACCCGTTCGAGATCATCGGCTTCGCGAAGACCGGCGCGCTCGCCAAGGGCGAGATGCGCCTGTACGACCGCGGCTCCAACGGCTTCTGGCCGGGCGAGGGCTGCGGCATGATCGTCCTGATGCGCGAGGAGGACGCCCTCGCCGCCGGCCACCGCGTCTACGCGACCATCGCCGGCTGGGGCGTCTCCTCCGACGGCCAGGGCGGCATCACCCGCCCCGAGGTCAGCGGATACCAGCTCGCCCTCAAGAGGGCGTACGACCGGGCCGGGTTCGGCATCGAGACCGTCCGGCTCTTCGAGGGACACGGCACCGGCACCGCCGTCGGCGACGCCACCGAACTGGCCGCCCTCATGGGTGCCCGCCGCCAGGCCGACCCCGACGCGCCACCCGCCGCCATCACGTCCATCAAGGGCATGATCGGCCACACCAAGGCCGCCGCCGGCGTCGCCGGTCTGATCAAGGCGGCCATGGCCGTCGACCACCAGACACTCCCACCGGCCATCGGCACCGTCGACCCGCACGAGCTGCTCGCCGACGACCAGGCCAACCTCACGGCGCTGCGCAAGGCGGAAGCCTGGCCCGCGGACGCACCCCGCCGGGCCGGCGTCACCGCCATGGGCTTCGGCGGCATCAACACCCACATCGTCCTCGACGAGCCCGCCGGCCGGCGACGCACGGCCCCCAGCCGGCGCTCCGCCACCCTCGCGCACGCCTCGCAGGACTGCGAACTCCTCCTCCTGGACGGGGAGTCCCCGAAGGCGCTGCGCGCCCGGCTCACCGAAGTCGCCGCTTTCGCCGCCCGGGTCTCCTACGGCCAGGTCGCCGACCTCGCCGCCACGCTCCAGCGGGAACTGCGCGCCCTGCCGTACCGCGCGGCCGTCGTCGCCTCCTCCCCCGAGGACGCCGAACGCCGCCTGACCCACCTCGCCGGCTTCCTGGAGACGGGGGAGACGTCGTACACCGCCGCTGACGGCCGAGGCTTCCTCGGCCGGGCCGACGGACGCGCCCGGATCGGCTTCCTCTTCCCGGGCCAGGGCTCCGGTCACGGCGCCGACGGAGGGGCGCTGAGCCGCCGCTTCCCCGAGGCCGCCGAGGTCTTCGCCCGGGCCGGGCTGCCCACGACCGGCGACATGGTCGCCACCGACGTGGCACAGCCGCGTATCGCCACCGGTTCCGCCGCGGGACTGCGCGTCCTCGACAGCCTGCGCCTGGAGGCGTCCGTCGCCGTTGGACACAGCCTCGGTGAACTGTCCGCCCTGCACTGGGCCCAGGCCCTCGACGAGGAGACCCTGCTCGAAGCGGCGCGGGTACGCGGCCGGGCCATGTCCCAGCACGGCGACCCGGGCACGATGGCCTCGCTGGGGACCGCACCCGAGCGGGCCGAGGAACTCCTCGCCGGGCTCGACGCCGTCATCTCCGGGTACAACGGCCCGGAGCAGACCGTCATCGCCGGCTCCCCCGCGGACATCGAGGAGGTCCGGCGCCGCGCCGAGCGCGCCGACGTCACCTGCACCCCCCTCAGGGTTTCGCACGCCTTCCACTCGCCGCTCGTCGCCGGCTCCGCCGCGACCTTCGGCACCTGGCTGGCCACCGCCCGCCTCGGCGTCCCCTCCGCGCGGATCGTCTCCACCGTCACCGGCGAGGAGCTGACCCGGGACACGGACCTGGCCGCGCTGCTCACCGAGCAGATCACCGGCCCCGTCCGCTTCACCCAGGCGGTGCGCGAGGCCGCCCGGGACGTCGACCTGTTCGTCGAGGTCGGCCCCGGACGGGTGCTCACCGGCCTCGCCCAGGCGGCCACCGGCGTCCCCGCCGTCGCCCTCAACACCGACGACGAGTCACTGCGCAGCGTCCTGGCCGTCGCCGGAGCCGCGTTCGTCGCCGGAGCACCCGTCGCCCTGGAGAGGCTCTTCGAGGACCGGCTCATACGGCCCCTCGAGATCGGGCAGGAGTTCTCCTTCCTCGCAAGCCCCTGCGAGCAGGCGCCGCGCGAGCAGGTGCCGACGGCCACGCGTCGTCCGGCCTCCACCGCCACGGCGGCGCAGGCACCGCGGACCGAGCACACGGCACCGACGCCCACCGGCATGACGGCACCCGTGCAGATCCCCGCAGCCCAGGAGACGGGCGAGGGCGAGCGCGGCGCCGACGCGCTCGAGGTGCTACGCACGCTCGTAGCGGAGCGGGCCGAACTGCCCGCCGAACTGGTCGACGTCGACAGTCGACTCCTCGACGACCTCCACATGAGCTCGATCACCGTCGGCCAGATCGTCAACCAGGCGGCGTCCCGCCTGGGGATCGCCACCGCGCAGGTGCCGACCAACTTCGCCACCGCCACCCTGGCCGAACTGGCCGAGGCGCTGGACACCCTGGTCAGCACCGGCGGGGCCGTGGAGACCGAGGCGCCCGTCGTGGCGGGCGCGGCTCCCTGGGCCCGTCCCTTCGCCGTGGACCTCGACGAGGTCGCCCGGCCGCATGCCGCCTCCGGCGGCGCCGACGGCGACTGGGAACTGTTCGCCACCGACGGCCACCCGTACGCCGAACGCCTGCGCGGGCAACTCGTGGGCGCCGGCGTCGGCGGCGGTGTCCTCGCTGTACTGGCCAAGGGCTGCGGGCGCCGGGAGGTGGAGCGGGTGCTGGCCGCCGCGCACAGCGCGCTCGCCGGCGACCGCGCACGGCGCTTCGTCCTCGTCCAGGACGGACGAGGCGCCGCCGGGCTGGCCAAGACCCTGTACCTGGAGGCCCCGCACCTGCGCACCACCGTCGTCCACACCCCGACGGTGCCGGACGTGGTGGAACGGGTCGTGGCCGAGGTCGCGGCGACCAGCCGGTTCGTCGAGGTCCACTACGACGACGCCGGTGTGCGCCGCGTGCCGACCCTGCGGGCCCTGCCCGTGGCGCCGCAGCGCACCGAGTCCCCGCTGGGCTCCTCCGACGTGCTGCTGGTGACGGGCGGCGGCAAGGGCATCTCCGCCGAGTGCGCGCTGGCCGTGGCCCGGCGGACCGGTGCCAAGCTGGCCGTCCTCGGCCGCTCCGACCCGGCACAGGACCGTGAACTGGCCGACAACCTCGAGCGGATGCGCGCCGACGGGGTACGGGTGCACTACGCCCGCGCCGACGTCACCGACTCCGAGCAGGTCATCGCGGCCGTCGCCGAACTGACGGCCGAGCTGGGAACGATCACCGCTCTGCTGCACGGCGCCGGCCGCAACGAGCCGAACGCGCTGACGCGGCTCACCGCGCAGGACTTCGAGCGGACCTTCGCCCCGAAGGTCGACGGCCTGCGCACCGTCCTCGACGCGGTGGGCGCTGCCCGCCTCAAGCTCCTGGTCACCTTCGGCAGCATCATCGGCCGGGCCGGTCTGCGCGGAGAGGCGCACTACGCGACCGCCAACGAGTGGCTGGCCGACCTCACAGAGGAGGTCGCCCGCGCCCACCCGGGTCTGCGTGCCCGCTGCATGGAATGGTCGGTGTGGTCGGGCGTCGGCATGGGCGAGAAGCTCTCCGTCGTGGAGTCCCTCTCCCGCGAGGGCATCACCCCCGTCTCCCCGGACCAGGGTGTGGAAATCCTTCTGCGCCTGATCGAGGACCCGGACGCGCCGGTCGTCACGGTCATCAGCGGCCGCACCGAGGGCATCGACACCGTCCGCCGTGACCTGCCCGCCCTGCCGCTGCTGCGCTTCACCGGCAACCCGCTCGTGCGCTACCACGGCGTCGAGCTGGTCACCGAGGTGGAGCTGAACGCCGGCACCGACCCTTACCTGTCCGACCACCTGCTGGACGGCAACCTGCTGCTGCCCGCCGTCATCGGCATGGAGGCCATGACCCAGGTCGCCACCGCGGTGACCGGCCGCACCGGCGCCCCGGTCATCGAGGGCGCGAAGTTCCTGCGGCCCATCGTCGTACCGCCGAGCGGCAGCACCCGGATCCGTATCGCGGCGACCGTCACCGGCACCGACGCCGTCGACGTGGCCATCCACGCCGAGGACACCGGCTTCGTCGCCGAGCACTTCCGCGCCCGTCTGCTGTTCACCGGCACCGCGGCGCCGGACGGCCCACCGCTGCAGGTGCCCGAGGACACCCCTGTCGTCCCGCTGGACCCGGCCGCCGACCTGTACGGCAGTGTCCTGTTCCAGGGCGCACGCTTCCAGCGGCTGCGCCGCTTCCACCGGGCCGCCGCCCGGCACGTGGACGCCGAGGTCGCCGTGCAGCAGCGGCCGGAGGGCTGGTTCGCCGGCTTCCTGCCCGGTGAACTGCTGCTCGCCGACCCGGGTATGCGCGACGCCCTGATGCACGGCAACCAGGTGTGCGTCCCTGACGCCACCCTGCTGCCGTCCGGCGTGGAGCGGATCCACACGCTCGGCTCCGGCGACCACGTACCCGACCGGCTGCGGTACACCGCCGTCGAACGCAGCCGCGACGGCGACACCTACGTGTACGACATCGCCGTCCGTGACGAGCAGGGCACCGTCGTCGAACGCTGGGACGGCCTGACCCTGCACGCCGTGCGCAAGACCGACGGCTCCGGTCCGTGGGTCGCCCCGCTGCTCGGCCCGTACCTGGAGCGCTCGCTGGAGGACGTCGTCGGCAGCCGGGTCGCCGTCGCCGTCGAGCCGCACGGGGACACCCCGGCCGGCTCCGTCGCCCAGCGCCGCGGCTTCACCGCCGACGCGGCGGCACGGGCCCTGGGCAGCCCGGTCGCGGTCCGGCACCGCCCGGACGGGCGACCGGAGCTGGAGCCGGCCCGGCACATGTCGATGTCGGCGGCACACGGTCTCGGGGTCACCCTCAGCGCCGTCTCCGACACCGAGGTCGCCTGCGACATCGAGGCGGTCAGCATGCGCTCGCCCGACGAGTGGCGCGGACTCCTCGGGGACCACGCCGCCGTCGCCGAACTGGTCGCCCGGGAGACGGGCGAGGCGCCGGACACCGCCGCCACCCGCGTGTGGGGTGCGGTGGAGTGCCTGCGCAAGGCGGGCATCATGGCCGGCGCGCCGCTGACGGTGCTGCCGCGCCGCAAGGACGCCTGGGTGGTCTTCGCCGCCGGCGACCTGCGGATCGCGACCTTCGTCACCGCACTGCGCGACGCCCTGGAGCCGGCCGTCTTCGCGTTCCTCACGCACGAGACGCACCTCACCGAAGGGAGGGCCTAGATCATGGCGGACGACTACTTCGAGTACCGGCACACGGTCGGCTTCGAGGAGACCAACCTCGTCGGCAACGTGTACTACGTGAACTACCTGCGCTGGCAGGGCCGGTGCCGGGAGCTGTTCCTGCAGCAGAAGGCACCGGCTGTCCTGGCCGACGTGCAGCACGACCTGAAGCTGTTCACGCTGAAGGTGGACTGCGAGTTCTTCGCCGAGATCACCGCCTTCGACGAGCTGTCCATCCGGATGCGTCTGGCCGAACTCGGCCAGACGCAGCTGGAGTTCACCTTCGACTATGTCAAGGTGACCGGCGGCTCGGAGGTGCTGATCGCCCGCGGGCGCCAGCGGATCGCGTGCATGCGCGGCCCCAACACCCACACCGTGCCCTCGCTCATCCCCGAGGCACTGGCCCACGCCCTCGAGCCGTACACCGCCCAAGGCCGGGCGCTGACGGGGCGGGCGGCATGAGTACCCTGGCCGCCGCGCCGCCGCGGGACGCCGTCACCGGCGATCCCGCGAGGCTGCGGCGGGCCCTCGGATCCTTCGCCACCGGGGTGACGGTCGTGACCGTCGGCGGGTCCAGCCCGCGCGGCATGACCGCCAACTCCTTCACCTCGGTGTCACTGGATCCGCCGCTGGTGCTGCTGTGCGTCGGCAACGACGCCGTCATGAACCGGGTCCTCGCCGGGACCGACACCTTCGCGGTGTCGGTCCTCGGCGCCGGCCAGGAGGACGTCGCCCGGCACTTCGCCGACCGCTCCCGTCCGGTGGGCGCCGCCCAGTTCGACGCCGTGGACTGGCTGCCCGGCCAGGCCGGTGGCGCCCCGCTGATCGCAGGCGCGGCCGCGCACTTCGAGTGCGCCCGGTGGCGGGCGTACGACGGCGGCGACCACACCATCCACCTCGGACGGGTGCTCACCCTGGACGCCCTGCCGGGTTGCGAGCCGCTGATCTTCCACCACGGCCGCTTCCGGCGGCTGGCCGAACCCGCGGAAGGGGCGCGCCCATGAGCGTCCACCCGCCCGGGCCGCCCGTGTGGCGGCTGCCCGGCCTGCTGCGCAAGCTCGCGATGGACCGGCTCGGCATGATGCGGGACGCGGCCGACCTCTCCGATGCCGTCCGCGTCTCCATGGGGCCGAAGAAGCTCTACATCTTCAACCGGCCGGACTACGCCAAACACGTGCTGGCCGACAACGCGGGCAACTACCACAAAGGCATCGGCCTGGTGGAGTCCCGCAAGGTCCTCGGCGACGGCCTGCTCACCAGCGAGGGCGAGCTGTGGCGCGCCCAGCGCCGCAATGTGCAGCCCGCGTTCAAGCCGGGGAGGATCGCCGCGCAGGCCGGGGCCGTGGCCGAGGAGTCGGCCCGGCTGGTGGAGCTGCTGCGCCGGCGCGCCGGCGACACGCCGGTCGACGTGCTGCACGAGGTCACCGGGCTCACCCTCGGCGTGCTCGGCCGCACCCTCATGGACACCCCGCTCGACGCGCACGGCGGCATCGCACACGCCTTCGAGGCCGTTCAGGATCAGGCCATGTTCGACATGGTCACCCAGGGCCTGGTGCCCACATGGGTGCCGTTCTCCACGCAGCGCCGGTTTCGCCGGGCCCGTCGGGAACTCACCCGGATCGTCGACGAACTGGTCGCCGACCGCAGTGCCCGCCTCACGGAAGGGGACGGCGCCGACGACGCGTTCGCCCGGATGATCCTCGCCGCCCGCGAGCGCGAGAACGCCGCTCTCGGCCGCCGACTGCTGCAGGAGGAACTGGTCACGCTGCTGCTGGCCGGCCACGAGACCACCGCCAGCACGCTCGGCTGGACGCTGCTGCTCCTCGCCCGTCACCCGCACGTACGGGACCTGGTGCGCGAGGAAGCCCGGGGCGTGCTCGCCGGCGGCCGGCTGCCCGACGCGGAGGATCTGCACAAGCTGACGTACACCACGCAGGTCGTGCAGGAGGCCATGCGGCTGTATCCGCCGGTGTGGATCCTGCCGCGCATCGCCCAGGGACCCGACCGGGTCGGCGGGTTCGACGTGCCGGCGAAGGCCGACGTCCTGGTGTGTCCCTACACCCTGCACCGCCATCCGGACCTGTGGGACGACCCTGAGCGGTTCGACCCGGGCCGCTTCGACTCCGCACGCGTCGCCCACCGGCACCGCTACGCCTACATCCCCTTCGGTGCGGGGCCGCGGTTCTGCGTGGGCAGCAACCTGGGGATGATGGAGGCGGTGTTCGTCACCGCGCTCGTCAGCCGGGATCTCGACCTGGCCGTGGTGCCCGGGCACCGGGCAGTTGCGGAGCCGATGATGTCGCTGCGGATGCGGGGCGGACTGCCGATGACGATACGGGCGGTGGACTGAGGCGGGGCACCGCGTCCGGGCATGCGCGAGGGGGCGGGCACGGATCTCCGTGCCCGCCCCCTCGCGCATGCCCATCCGGTCAGCCGGCGATGCGGTCCAGGGCGTCGGTGCGCAGGTCGAGCAGTGCCATGAGCACGGGCGGGTCCAGGGCGTCCAGCGGGCGCAGGACGATCTCGGCCGGCATCAGCAGGGTGTCCTCGTGCGCGGTCAGCGGTCCGTAGCTGCCCACGGAGACGACGTCACGGTCGCCGGTTCCGGACGGCATGTGCTCGTAGCCGTACGGCACGGAGTGAACCAGCACGTGCCAGGTGCCGGCCGGGACGTCGCGCAACTCGAACGAGCCGGGACCGTCCAGGACGGCGCAGCGCACAGGCCGCCCCTGCGGGACCGGCGTGGGGAACAGGCCTACGAAGCAGTGGCCTGACGCGCGGTCCTCGGGCAGGTGCACACGGCCGCGCAATGTGCCCCGGGACTGCTCGGCCGCCGCTTCGTTCTGTTGGCCGGGACTGATTTCCGCGGTGAATCCGTCCAGTTCCCGGAACATGCTCGGCGAGACGCCGACGCAGGACTTGAAACGTGAACTGAAGGTGCCGACGCTGCTGTACCCCACCTGGCTGCTGATATCGGCGACGCTGAAATTCGTCTGGAGGAGCAGGCGTTTCGCCTCTTGCAGCCGCAGGGCGGAGAGAAAACGGCCGGGAGACGTGCCGGTCACATCCCGGAAAACCCGGGTGAAATGGAATTTGCTGAACATGGCTGTGCGGGCCATGTCGTCGATGGTGAGTTCCTGGCCGAGATTCGCGTGCATTTCGTCGATGACTCGAAGGACAGCGGCTTCGATGGCGGTGGTGGTCACCGTGTCTCCCTGTCTGTGCATCATGCTCCCTGGCGTGATTCGGGGGCCGCTTGCCGTGGTGGAGCGGGCGTCGTGTGGGTCAGCCGCCGCCGGTCGAGGTCTTCGGCGAACCGCTTCCAGGCGCCCGCGCACTGGAGGGCCAGCTCCGCGACGGTGCCGGTGCAGTGCGGAGGGACCGCTTCGGCCTGCTGGCGCCAGGCCTCGTCGACCATGAAGTGGGTGTGCAGCCAGCGCAGGAACTGGCGCCCGGACTCGGAGTGCCGCAGGGAGGGGTCGCCGGCGAGCCGGCGAAGGATCTCCAGCGAACTGCGGGTGCGGCTCGAGCCGGCGGAGACGTTTGCGCCGGCCGGGTTGCCGGTGCCCGGTGCACGCGGGGCAGCCGGGGAAGCGGAGCGGTCCACGGCGGCCGGCTGCTCGCGTCGGGCGGGCGTCCTGCGGCCCGTGGGCACCGGGGCCTCGCCGCGCAGCAGTCGCTGGCGCACGTCGTGGGCCGTGCCCAGGGACAGGCCGGTCTCCTTGACGATCGCCCGCAGCGGCAGATCGGGTCTGCGGGTCATGAGTTCGGCGGCCCGGATCCGTTCGGCCGTGCGGTCGAGCGGATGGCTGCGGCCGTCGGCGCCGATCCGGATGTTCGACCGAGGAGAATCCGCGGTCGAACAGGGACGGAGCGTCGCGACCGTCTTGGCGTCGAGTCCGGTGTAGGCGGCGACGGCCCGGTCGGACAGGTCGGGATGGGAGCGCAGTATGCGCTCGGCAGCCGCCTTGCGGTCCGACACGGACAGCGGCAAGCCGTGCGCGATGTTGGCCGTCACCGAGCGCAGAAACGCTTCCTCGTCCGCGCCGTCGAAGTACTGCACCTCCACGGAGGTGAGCCCCTTGGCGGCTGCCGCGGCGACCCGGTGCATTCCGTCGACCACGCGCATGGTCGCGCGGTGCACAAGAATGGGGGGCAGCGTGGCGTAGATGTCGGCGAGGCGGCGCACGTGATTGTCGTCGACACCGTTCAGACGGGGTGAATCGGCCGGCAGAAGCGCCTCTATCCGCACCCGGTGAGTGAAGTTGGCGGGCAGCGTCAGAGATCTGTCGTTGCTGTTCACCTCTCCCCTTCCCCCTCGGCGAGATCGAGGCGTGCCCGGACTCCCTCGAACCGTGTGAGAGCGGCCCGGACGCCACGGAAAACAACGCATCCGGAAAGAGCATAGTGAACGACCTGTTTTTTCTGCGGGGCCGTCGGCGGGGATGGTGCGACTTTGGCGGGTCGGGTGCGCGGACCGGTGTTCGGGCGAACACCCTTCTGGTTGGTTGTTTGAAAAGACCCAGCACTTCTAGCTTTCTTCTCACGCCATCAGGAACCCCGAATGACCTGACCGGAGGCCCAGTTGCCTGCAGTGAGAAGAATCCCCGAGCGCAGGGTCGACATCGGGCCCGACACCACCCTCACCCTCGAGGCCTACGCGGACACCATCGTCCCGGGCGAGAAGCGGTGGCCCGGTGACCGGGCGATCGCCGGAGTCAGCACCGGCGGAGGCGCGGTCGACTGCGGAGCCATCGACCTGCTCCGCTGGGACGCCACCGGAATCCACGACGGCCTGGAAGACCTGGCCGACCGGGTCAACGGCCACACCCGGGTCTACGCCGAGAAGGCCGGCATCGCCCTGGACGCGACCGTGCCGCCCTTCGTCTCCCTCGACTACGACGACCGGGTCCGCCTCATCCAGGAACTGACCACCCCCGGCCATCCGGAGAAGGACTTCTGGGTCCTGCTCTCCCTCTTCTGCAACATGGCCTACGACTCCGCGGCCCACCTGCACACCGCCGACGCCCTCGCGGACGGCCACCCGGGTCTGACGGCCATGGGCATCACCCAGCCGGACGCCGACGGACTCTGGCGCTTCAAGAGCTCCGGCTACGGCCGGCAGCTGGCCGAAACCCACCCCGACACCACCCCCACCGGGAGCCCCGCATGAGCGACGCGATCGAAAGAACCGACGTCCTGGTCGTCGGCAGCGGCTTCGGCGGAGCGATCGCCGCCTACCACCTCGCCGCCGGTGGCGCCAAGGTCACCGTCCTGGAACGCGGGCCCTGGCTGAAGAACGACGAGTTCGAGCACGACTACAAGTTGGGCTCCTCCTACACCCGCATCTTCGACTTCGTCGTCGGCGACGGCATGAGCGTGCTCGGCGGCAACTGCGTCGGCGGCGGCAGCGTCGTCTACTTCGCAGCCATGCCGCGAGCCCCCCGGTTCGTATTCGACCGGCACGGCAGCATCGGCCGAAGGATGTGGCCGCAGGCCGTCAGTCGCGACACCCTGGACCCCTGGTACGACCGCATCGAGGAGTCCCTGTCGGTCAGCAAGCCCGACTGGAGCGAGGCCTCCTACTCGGGCGGCCTGTGGGCGGCGGCCTGCGACCACGCCGGACGCACCGCCAACCCGCTCGCCGCGGCCGTCGACAACTCCAAGTGCGTCAACTGCAACTTCATGATGGCCGGCTGCCGATTCGAGGCGAAGCAGTCCCTCACCGTCAACTACCTGCCCGCCGCCCTCGCCCACGGCGCACAGATCCGCCCCCTGCACGAGGTGCAGCACCTGGAGCGAACCGCCGACGGTGGCTACCGCGTCCACTACAACATCGTCGACGACGAGGACTACCGCCTGCAGGCCGGCTCCGGTGTCATCGAGGCCAAGATCGTCGTACTGGCGGCGGGCGCCGGCGCCACTCCGGTCATCCTGCAGCGCAGCGAGGCCCACCTCGGCACGATGCCGCACGCGGTCGGCCGCTACTTCTCCGGCAACGGCGAGCGCCTCAACACGGCCGTCCTCGACGAGGACAAGGTCGCACAGATCCTCGGCCTGTCCCGCGGCGACGGCGAACTGCCCTACGGCGCCAACGCGATCGGCAAGGGCCCGACCGTGGCCAGCTGGGACAAGCTCGACGGATCCCTGCCGGAGTACTCCCGCTACTCCCTGGAGCAGCTCTACTTCCCGCCCGGCCTCGGCACCATCCTCGCGCAGGTCCCCGACGCCTCCGGCCCGACCTGGTTCGGCAAGGAGAAGAAGGAGATCCTGAAGAACTGGAAGTCCTGGCTGACGATCTTCTGCATGACCGAGGACGACAACGAAGGAGTCTTCGGGCCACCGCCCGCCACCGGAAACTCCCACCGGATCTCCCAGCAGATGCTCGGCCGCGGCAACCTGTCGTACAAGCCGACCGAGAACACCTGGCACGGCTGGAACCAGGCCGACGCCGACGTGAAGGAGATTCTGGAGAAGGACGGCCTTGCCAAGGTGATGCCCTGGACCAACGACCTCGTCGGCGCCTACACCGTCCACCCGCTGGCCTCCTGCCGCATGGGCGACGACCCGGGCACCTCGGCCCTCGACGACACCAACGAACTGCGCGGCCACTCCGGCATCTTCGTCACCGACGGCTCCGCCGTCCCCGGCGCACTGACCGTCAACCCGGCCATGACCATCGCCGCACTCGCCGAGCGCGCCGTGCCGCACATCGTGGCCGCCGCCCGGGCCAGGGGAGTGGATGTCACCTACGGCGCCCCCGCGCCCACCGGCCACAAGAGCGGACGCGCGGGTGTATTGCCCCTGCTGAAGCAGAAGCGTCTCACCACGGTGTGACCCCCTCGAGCGGCCCTTCACGGCCCAGTGAGTTGCACAAAACCTTTCATTCGTCCAGTCAGTTGCTTCACGCAACCCGATCCGAACCGGGAACCAGGAGGCGGCGGTGCGACCGCTCGTAAGAATCCTGCTGAAGGGCTCCTTGCAGCAGATCCGGCACATCACGGCCGTCCCGCAGGACGCGGCCCGCGGCCCGGTGGCCGAGGTCTACGCCCAGGCCCGACAGGAGTTCGGCATCGTCGCCCCACCCCTCGCGCTGCACTCGCCGGCCCCCGAGGCACTCGCCGCGGCCTGGCTGCTGCTGCGCGAGACCCTCCTCGCCGAGGGCCGCGTCGGCCGGGCCGCCAAGGAAGCCGTCGCCACCGCCGTCTCCCAGGCCAACGACTGCCCCTACTGCGTCGAGGTCCACGAGGCCACCCTCGCCACCCTGGGCGCCGCCGACCGCCACGGACCGCTCGCCCAGTGGGCACGCAGCGCGGGCACCGTCCCGGCCGCCGGACAGACACCGGCACCCTTCGACGCACAGGAGGCCCCGGAGATCCTGGGCACCGCCGTCACCTTCCACTACCTCAACCGGATGGTCCGGCTCTTCCTGCCCGACTCGCCCGTCCCCGCCTCCGCCCCGGCCGCAGGCCGCGGACCGGCGATGCGCATGGTCGCCCGCGCCCTGCGCCCCGACCGGGGCCGGACCGTGACGCCCGGCGCCTCCCTCGGACTGCTTCCCGCTGCTCCACTGCCGGCCGGACTCGACTGGGCCAAGACCAATCCGGCCGTCGCCGGCGCCCTCTCCCGGGCCGTGGCGTCCGTCGACGCCGCGGCGGAGCGCTGGATCCCCGAAGCCGTACGCGACCTGCTGCACGCCGAACTCGCCGTGCACGACGGCACCGTGCCCGGCCCGAGCCGCGCCTGGCTCGGCGAGGCCACCAACGGCCTGCCGGTCGGGCAGCTGCCCGCCGCCCGGCTCGCCCTCCTCATCGCCCTCAACCCCCACCAGATCACCGACACGGACATCGACGCGTTCCGCGCGGCCCACCCCGGCGACCGGGAACTGGTGGAACTCGCCTCCTGGGCGGCGCTCACCGCCGCCGTCCGGACCGGCGCCCGCCTCGGCGAAGCCGTCCGCCCCGCATCGTCCGCCGCCCGCTGACCGGCGGCACCCGCTCTCATCCCCCGCCACCGCTTCACCCACCCAAGGAGAAACGATCATGAGCACGCTCAACGACGTCGTGAAGGACCTGGCCACCGACATCGAGGAGACCGCCCGTCTCGTCGAGGGCCTCGACGAGCAGGCCTGGCACACGCCGACCCCCGCCACCGGCTGGACCGTCGCCGACCAGATCGCCCACCTGACCTTCATCTTCCACCTGGCCGGCACCGCGGCCTGCGACCCCGAGGCCTTCGCCCGGCTCGCCGCCGGCGCCGCGGGGGACTTCGACGCCGCCGTCGACGCCGCCCTGCGCCAGTTCAACGCCTTCCCGCCCGCCGAACTGCTGGGCCGCTTCCGCGCCCTCGGCCGCCGGTCCGTCGACGCCCTCGCCGCCGTCCCCGAGAACCAGGTCGTGCCGTGGCTGGTCAACCCGCTGCCGCCGACCGTCCTCGCCTCCGCCGGGATCATGGAGATCTTCGGCCACGGCCAGGACATCGCCGACGCCCTCGGCGTCCGCCGCGAACCCACCGGACGGCTGCGCCACCTGGTCTTCTTCGCCTTCCTCACACGGGACTTCGGCTACCTCTCGCGCGGCCTGACCCCGCCGGCCGAGCCCTTCCGCATCGAGGTGACGGCCCCGAACGGCGAAGTGTGGGCGTACGGCCCCGAGGACGCCGAGAACAAGGTCACCGGCCCCGCCGAGGACTTCTGCCTCCTGGTCACCCGCCGCCGCCACCGCGACGACCTGGCCCTCGTCGCCACCGGCGCGGAGGCCGACCGCTGGCTCGACATCGCACAGGCCTACCGCGGCCCCGCCGGAGAGGGCCGCAAGCCGGGCCAGTTCACCCACCCCGGCTGCGACCACTGAGCGGTTCGCTCCACGGCGGTCGCCCCACCCCGGCCGCCGCCCCCCACGTACCCGCCCTACCCGCACCACCCGCAGCCCACCGGCCACGGCGCGAAGGCGCCCCGCCGCAAGGAGCCCCCATGACCACCACCCTGCGCACCGCCGTTGTCATCGGCTGCGGCACCACCGGCACCTCCGTCGCCCTCGCCCTCGGCTTCACCGGCGTCCGGGTCACCCTGATCGACGACGACCCGCGGGCCCTGGACGAGGCCGTGTCCCTCGGCGCCGGGACCGCATGGACGCCCGGACTGCCCCCCGCCGACCTCGTCGTCGTCGCCACCGCCCCCTCGGCCGTCGTCGACGTCCTGCACAGCGCGCAGAGCAGGGGGCTCGGGCACGTCTACACCGACACGGCAGGCACCAAGGACATCGTCTGCGCCGAGGCCGAGCTGCGCGGCTGCGACCTCAAGGGGTACGTGCCCGGACATCCGCTGGCCGGCTCCGACGCACCCGCCAGGGACGACACCGCGGCGGCCGGCCGCTTCACCGGCCGGCCCTGGGTGGTGTGCCCGTTCGAGACCACGCCCGACTGGGCGCTGGAGACGGTGGACGCGCTGATCGAGGCGTGCGGGGCGTACCGGATCGACCTCGCCGCCCACGTGCACGACCGGATCGCCGCCGAACTGTCCCACGGTCCGCACCTGATCGCCGCCGCCCTCGCCACCCGGTTCGCCGACAGCTCCGAGGCGTTCCTCAAACTCGCCGGGAACGGGCTGCGCGACGCGGTGCGCAGCGCGGGCGGCGACCCGTGGCTGTGGGGCGACGTCCTCGCCCACAACGCGGGCCCGGTGGCCGACGTCCTCGACCGGGTCTCCGCACAGCTCACCCGGGCCGCCGCCATTCTGCGCGAGGGCGACGCCTGCGCACCCCTGGAACTCGCGCCCACCCTCGAGGAGGGCCGGCGCGGGCAGGCCGCGCTGCAGCGGGTCGCCGAGCGGCGCACCCTGCGAGATGCGCCGGCCGGGGAACGGATGTGACGGTCGGCCCGTGACCACTTCCTCCACGCCCTGCCCGGACACCACCGGCGGCCGTCGGCCCGCCGCCCTGCGGCTGGCCCGGCAGCTGCTGCGCTCCGCCTACTGGTCCCTGTCCGACTTCGGCTGGGTCTGGATCGGCCCGGTGCCGCCCGTATACGGCCCCGATCCACGGGACGAGCCCGCGCCCGGCCACCCCGAGCGGCTCACCGGCCTGCCTCTGACCCCGCTGGAGCACGCCCTGGAGCGGGAACTGGCGGACTCACGACCGAGTTCGCCGACCGGGCCGTCACGGCCCGCCTGACACCGCCGCCGGACAGCAATGTCAAAGATGCCCCACCCGCCCCTCGCCCGAAGCATGGAACGAAGGGTGGCAGATCCCCGGATTCCCAAGGACGAGGTGCTGAGCAGTGACTGTTGACATCGCACAGGGCAACGCGCGCGGCATTGCCTCCATCTACAACTCCGCCGTGGCCGCATGGGCGATCGCCGCCGCCTGGGAGGTCGGCGCCCTGGACGAACTGCACCGCGCGCGGACGCTGGACACCGCCGACTTCGCCGCACGGGCCGGCCTCGACCCGCTGTCGACCTCCGGCCTGTTCCGCGCCCTCGCCTCGGTCGGGCTCGTACGGCGCGATGGCGCCGTGGTCCACACCCTCGACGGCTTCGACGACATGTACCGCAACAAGTCGTTCTTCCACTGGCTCACCCGGGGCAGCGCCGAACTGTTCCGGCAGATGCCGGCCGTGCTGCGCACCGAGAACCGCACCGGCGACTACTACCACCGGGACGCCGCCGCCATCGCCTACGCCTGCCGGGAGATCGACCAGATCACCTACGCGCCCACCTTCTGGGCCGCGATGGACCGGGTGGACTTCCCCTTCTCCCGCGTCGCCGACCTCGGCTGCGGCTCCGGCGCACGACTGATGCAGATCCTCGACCGCCATCCCGGCGCGACGGGCGTCGGCGTCGACATCGCCCAGCCGTCCCTCGACGTGGCGCGCAAAGAGGCGGCCGAGGCAGGGTTCGCCGACCGCGCCGAGTTCGTGCAGGGCGACGTGCTGCGACTCGAGCCCCGTCCCGAGTACGCCGACATCGAACTGCTCACCTGCTTCATGATGGGCCACGACTTCTGGCCGCGGGAGAACTGCGTGGCGACCCTGCGCCGGCTGCGCGAGGTGTTTCCCGCGGCCCGGCGCCTGCTGATCGGCGACGCCACCCGCACCGCGCTGCCCGACACCGAACTGCCCGTCTTCACCCTCGGCTTCGAGCTCGGCCACGACCTGATGGGCACCTTCCTGCCGACCGTCGACGACTGGGAGTCGGTCTTCGAGGAGGGCGGCTGGGAGCTGGTGCGCACCAACCGCATCGACATCACCGTCGGCGAGGTCATCTTCGAACTCGCCTGATCCGAACGGCACACCGGCCCCCGGGCGGACGGCGTACCGCGCCCCGCCCGGGGCCCCGCAACCCGCACGGGCACGTCCCGCCTGATCAGTAAGTTGTTTGACACAACCCATGAACATGGAGTCACGCATGACCACACTCGCGCAGGCCGTGGGGCAGACCCTCGCCGACAGTGGCATCCGGCACGCGTTCGGGGTGGTGGGCGGCGGGAACATCCTGGCCACGGCCGCGCTCACCGCGGCGGGCGTGCGGTACACGGCGGCCCGGCACGAGGGCGGTGCCATGGCGATGGCCGACGCCTACTTCCGGGCGACCGGTGACGTCGCGATCTGTACCACCACCCACGGCCCCGGCATCACCAACACCGTCACCGCGCTGGCGGACGCGGCCAAGAACCGCAGCGGAGCAGTCCTGCTGTGCGGCGACGCCCCGGTGGGCGGCCCCAGGCCGCACGACATCGACCAGAGCGCGCTCATGGCCGCGCTCGGTGTCCGCGTCGTCCGGCTCACCGAACCGCGTACCGCCCGCGCCGACACCGCCGCGGCCGTACGCGCCGCCCGGGAGGAGCGCCGTCCCGTCGCCGTGTTCCTGCCGGGCGACCTGCTCAACCGAACGCTGCCCGACACGCCGAGCACCGCCGTACCGGCCGCGGCCGGCGCGTCGGGCGCTGCGGCCGAACAGGACCTGGAGCCGCTCCTCGACGCCTTGGCCGGTGCGCGCCGCCCGCTGCTCGTGGCCGGGCTCGGCGCCTGGCAGTCCGGCGCCGGCAAGATCCTGCGCGAACTCGGCGACCGCCTCGGCGCCCTGTTCGCGACCACGGTCATGGCCGGCGGGCTGTTCCGCGACAGCGCCTGGTCGCTCGGGGTCTGCGGCGGCTTCGCGGCACCGGCCGCGGCCGCGCTGATGGGCGAAGCGGACGTCGTCGTCGCCTTCGGCGCGAGCCTGGACACCTTCACCCTGCACGGCGGCCGGATCCTCGACCCGGCGGCCACCGTCGTCCAGGTCGACATCGACGGGCACAAGCGGGCGCAGCGGGCCGACCTCGTGGTGTGCGGTGACGCTCACGCCGTCGCCGTGACGCTGCTCGACGCGGTGGAGAAGCGGACGCTGCCCGTGCCGGACTGGCGCGGGCGGTGTGCCGCGCGGGTCGCCCGGGCGCGCGCCGGATGGGCGGACCTCACCCACGAGGACGCGTCCACCGCCGACCGGATCGACCCGCGCACCCTGACCCGCTCCCTGGCCGCACTGCTGCCCGAGGAACGCACGCTCGTCCTGGACGGCGGGCACTTCATCGCCTGGCCCGGGATGTACTGGCCGGTGCCCGACCCGGCGGGGTTCGTCTTCACCGGCGCCGCCTTCCAGAGCATCGGCCTCGGCCTGGCCGGCGCGGTCGGCGCGGCGGTGGGCCGCCCCGACCGGATGACCGTGGTGGCGGTGGGCGACGGCGGCGCGCTGATGGGTCTGTCCGAGCTGGACACGCTGGTGCGCTCGGGCCGGCCGGTGCTCGTCGTCGTCTACGACGACGCGGCCTACGGCTTCGAGGAGCACATGTACGCTCCGCAGGGCGCCGACCCGGCGACGCTGTCCTTCGCCGACACCGACTTCGCCGCGGTGGCCCGCGGCCTGGGCGCCAGGGCGGTCACCGTGCGCCGCCCGGACGACCTCGACGCCGTACGGCGGTGGCGCACGGCCGGCTGCCCGGGCACGCTCGTCCTGGACTGCAAGGTGGTGCCCGGCGTGATCGCGCCGTTCCTGGCCGACCTGCTGGAACGGATCTGAGCGCGCTCAGCCGCCGAGCAGTCCCCCGCGGGCCTCGCGCAGCCCGGGGAACGAGTCGAGGTCCGGCACCGTCCAGCCGTCCAGGTCGTACTCGGACAGGCACTGGTCGACGAACGCCTTGTAGTCGTCGATCTGTCCGCTCGCCGTCTGCGCGAACAGCAACTCGGTGCGCACGTTCTCGTGGTTGCCCGAGTAGTTGCGCTCGTACAGTTCGTGCCGGCCGCCGAACTCGGTGCCCACCGCGTCCCACAGCAGCTTCAGCACCTTGACGCGCTCGACGGCCTCGACACCGCCCGAGCCGCGCACGTACTTGTCGAGGTAGGGACGGATCTGCGGGTTCTTGAAGTCCTCGGCGCTGGAGTTCAGGTAGATCAGACCGCTGGCGACGTCCTGCTGGACGATCTCCTTGATCCGGGGATAGCCGATCTGCATGAACCACCGGTAGGCCATGCCGTACTGCGGGTTCGGCAGCACCGCCCCGTTGCGCCACTTCACCGGGTTGCGTGCGGCCGCGTCCGACAGCCCCCAGAACAGGTTCCGCCAGGCGAGCACCTCGCCGAGCCGGGTCTGCACCCCCCTGAAGTCCTGCGTCCCGGTGATCTCCAGCGCCTTGGCCAGCGCGCCGGCCAGGAACTCCAGCTTCACGGCGAGGCGTATGCAGCCGTGGAAGGTGAACCGCTCCAGGAAGCCCGACTGCCCGGAGAACATCTGGATCTTGGCCGTGTCGCCGTAGATGAACACGTCCTCCCACGGGATGAGGACCTTGTCCAGGACGAGGATCGTGTCGTTCTCGTCCAGCCGCGACGACAGCGGGTAGTCGAAGGGGCTGCCCATGACGGCGGACATCGCCGTGTAGGACGGGCGGCAGATCAGCTTCACGCCCGCAGCGCCCGTGGGCACCGTGGCCACCAGTGCGAACTCCTTCTTGCGTACCGGCAGCCCGTAGTGCGCGATGAAGTTGTGGTGGGTGAGTGCCGAACCGGTGGCGACCACCTTGGCGCCGCTGACGACCAGACCCGCGTCGGTCTCCTTCTCCACGTGCACGAAGACGTCGGAGACCTCGTCCGCGGGGCGGCTGCGGTCGACCGGCGGATGCACGATCGCGTGGTTCCAGTACAGGACCTTCTCCTGCGACTCGCGGTACCAGCGGCGCGCGTTGTCCGAGAAGGGGGCGTAGAAGTCGGCGTTGGCGCCGAGTGTGCCGAGGAAGGCGGCCTTGTAGTCGGGGCTGCGCCCCATCCAGCCGTAGCTCATCCGGGACCAGGCGGCGATGGCCTTCTGGTCGGCCACCAGGTCCTCGGCGCTGCGGGGCGTGGTGAAGAACCGGTGGGTGAAGCCGCCGCTGCCGGTGTCGGTCCCGGTGGTGAGCACCTCACGGTGGGCCGGGTCGTGCAGCGCGTCGTAGAGGCGGGCCGTCATGCGCACCGGGTTGCGGAAGGCCGGATGCGCGGTGACGTCCTTGACACGCTCCCCGTACAGGTACACCTCGCGGTCGTCGCGCAGGCTCTCGACGTACTCGTCGCCCGTCAGGGGACGGGTGGTCGTCGCCTTCTCGCGGCCTTCCCCGGCGTGCTGCTGATCCGTCATGAGCCTCATCGTGGCAGCCGCCGGCCTGGGGGCGCTTCTTGCTGCGTGCGGCAGCGGGCCGGATCCCGCGCCGACGTGCCGAAGTCGCGGTGAGCGGCTCAACTCCGCAACGAAGGAGGTGCCTTGAGGGCGGCCGCGATGTGAGCGTCGGGTGCGCGACACGGTCCCGCTTCCGGCGACCGACACCTGTGTACCTTCCGGGAGGACCCACGATGCTCACCGCCGACATCCCCACGCGAGCGCACCTGGTGCAGCGCGCCGGCGACCTCGCACCGCTTCTGAAGAAGAACGCAGCGCAGGCGGAGGACGACCGGCGGCTGCAGGACGAGACGATCGAGGCGATCGCCGGGGCGGGACTCTTCAAGCTGCGCGTGCCCAAGCGGTACGGCGGCTACGAGGCGGACACCCGCACCCTGGTCGAGGTCGCCGCCGAACTCGGCCGCGCCGACGGGGCGGCCGCCTGGACGACGTCGGTCTACTGGATCCCCACCTTCATGGCCTGCCTGTTCCCCGACAGCGTCCAGGACGAGGTGTTCGCCAGCCCCGACGTGCGCATCTGCGGCACGCTCAGCCCCTCCGCGCTGGCCGCGCCGGCCGAGGGCGGCATCGTCGTCAACGGCAAGTGGGGCTTCGTCAGCGGCGCCCGCCACGCCCACTGGCAGGAGATCATCGCCGTCCAGCCCACGCCCGACGGACAGCATCTGCCGGTGATGGCCCTCGTGCCCATGTCGGACCTGCAGATCGTCGACGACTGGGACACCTCCGGGCTGCGCGGCACCGGCAGCGTCAGCACCGTCGCCCAGGACGTCTTCGTCCCGCAGGAGCGGGTGATCCCGCTCCCGGCGATCCTGCAGGGCCAGTACGCCTCCGAGCTGAACGCCGCGAGCCCCGTCTACCGCGTCCCGCTGCTGCCCGTCGCCGCCGCCTCCTCGGTCGGCACCGCCCTCGGCCTCGCCCGCGCCGCGCGCGACGTCTTCTTCGAGCGGCTCCCCGGCCGCACCCTCACCTACACCGCCTACGAGTCCCAGGCCCAGGCACCGCTGACCCACCACCAGGTCGCCGAGGCCACCCTGAAGATCGACCAGGCCGAGTTCCACGCCTACCGGCTGGCCGACCTCGTCGACGCCAAGGGACTGGCCGGCGAGGAGTTCACGCTGCAGGAGCGGGCCCGCGCCCGTGCCGACATGGGCGCGGTGGTCCGCCTCGCCAAGGAGGCCGTCGGCATCCTCGCCGCGGCCTCCGGAGGCTCCTCCATCTACCGCGACGTCCCGATGCAGCGCATCAGCCGCGACATCCAGGCGGTCAGCCTGCACGCGCTGATGAATCCGGACACCAACAACGAGCTGTACGGCCGCGTCCTGTGCGGTCTCGAGCCCAACACGCTCTACATCTGAGTCCCTTCCAGCCACTCGACACCCCGCTCGGACACGTCCGACCCCACACCCAGGAGAAGCACATGACCGCGCAGACCATCGAGACCGCCGCCGTGACCGACGAGGACAAGGCCGCGATCGCCGCACTGCCCCAGCGCGTCGTCGAGGCGTGGGCCGCGCACGACGCCGACGCCTTCGCCGACGTCTTCACCCCCGACGGAACGATGATCATCCCGGGCCACTTCCAGAAGGGCCGGGACGCCATCCGCGCCTTCCTGACCCAGGCGTTCCAGGGCGCCTTCAAGGGCACCCGTGTCACCGGCACCCCCGTCGACCTGCGCTTCGCCAACGCCGAGTCCGGCATCCTGATCACCCAGGGCGGCATCCTCGCCCCCGGCGAGACCGAGCCGAGCGCCGAGCGCGCCGTCCACGCCTCCTGGGTCGTCATCAAGCGCGAGGGCCAGTGGTTCCTCGCCGCGTACCAGAACAGCCCGCGCCACGCCGCCTGACGGCACCCGCATCGCTAGAAAGGTGAGGTCCATGACCGACAGGGTGGGCGAGCGCGCGGTGGTGCTCGGCGGCAGCATGGCGGGGCTCCTGGCCGCGCGCGTGCTCGCCGACTCCTACGACGAGGTGCTCGTCGTGGAGCGCGACACGATCAGTGGAACGACCACGGCCCGCAAGGGCGTGGGACAGGGACGCCACGTCCACGGGCTGCTCGCCCGCGGCCAGCAGATCCTCGACGAGCTGTTCCCCGGCTTCACCCGCGACGCCGTCGAGGCCGGCATCCCGACCGGAGATCTGGGCGAACTGCGCTGGTTCTTCAACGGCCGCCGCCTCAGCCCCGGTACGACCGGGCTGATCTGCGTCTCGGCCACGCGCCCGGTACTCGAGAGCCGGGTGCGCGAGCGGGTCTCGGCGCTGCCCGGCGTGGTCCTGCTGGAGCAGTACGACATCGTCGGGCTGGTCACCGACGAATACCGCGACACCGTCACCGGCGTCCGCGTGCAGTCCCAGGAAGCGGGGTCGCAGGAGCGGACGATCGACGCGGACCTCGTCGTCGACGCCACCGGGCGCGGCTCGCGCACCCCGCTGTGGCTGGAGGAGTTCGGCTACGAGCGCCCCGACGAGGAGCGCATCCGCATCGACCTCAGTTACACCACGCGCAAGTTCCGGCTGCGCGACGAGGCGGTGCTCGACGGCGACCTGTCGATCAACCCCGTCTCCTCGCCGAGCCACCGGCGCGGTGCGTTCCTTTCCCGGATCGAGGACGGCCTCGTCGTGGTCTCCCTCACCGGCGTCCTCGGCGACAGCGCCCCCGCCGACCTCCCGGGCTTCCTCGAGTGGACTCGCACCCTGCCGGTGTCCGACATCTACGACGTCATCCACGACGCCGAGCCGGTCGACGACGGCGCGGTCTTCCGCTACCCGGCCAGCCAGCGCCGCCGCTACGAGCGGCTGTCCCGCTTCCCCGGCCGCTTCCTGGTCCTGGGCGACGCCGCGTGCAGCTTCAACCCGGTGTACGGGCAGGGCATGACGGTCGCCGCGCTGGAGGCGCTGGTGCTGCGCGAGCACCTGAGCCGGGGCGAGGTGGACCCGACGGCGTTCCTCGCGGACATCGCACAGGTCATCGAGGTGCCCTGGCAGTTCTCCGCCGGCGCCGACCTCGGCTACCCCGAGGTCGAGGGCGAGCGCACTCCCGAGTGGGAGGCGTCCGGCGCCTTCATGGCCGCGCTGCACGCCGCCGCCGTCGTCGACGGCGAGGTCACGGCCACCTTCATGCGCGTCGCGGGCCTGGTCGCCACCCCGGACGCGCTGATGAGCCCGGACATGCTGCGCCGGGTCGAGGAAGGCGCGGCCAAGGCCGCGCTGCCCCTCGCCGCCTAGCCCCGGCCGCCGTACGGTTCCCCGGCGTGCACCACGAGCCCGCCCCGCGTCCACCGCGGGGCGGGCTCACGCGTGCCGCCGGGCGCCGCCGGCCGGCGGCACCGCAGCGCGAAAGGCCGCCCGCGACGAGACGTCCCGGACGGCCCTTCGGCGCGCGCGGCTCAGCGGACGCCCGCGCCCGCGGGCACCCTCGCGGTCAGCCGCACGGGCAGGCTGCGGTGGCCGTTCATGATGAACGTGGGCAGCGGCTGCAGCGCGTCACGTTCGACGGCCAGCTCCAGGTCGGGGAAGCGCTCGAACAGCCGGGACAGGCCGGTCGTGGCCACCAGACGGGCGATGCCCGCGCCCATGCAGTAGTGCGGGCCGAATCCGAACGACAGGTGGGACTTGTCGGTCCGCGTGAGGTCGAAAGTCTCCGGTGCCTCGGCGTGCAGCGCGGGGTCGCGGCCCACCGCCGCGTAGTTCACGAGGATCGGGTCGCCCTTCGGGATGGTCACCCCGTCCAGCTCGATGTCCTCCGCCGCGTACCGCAGCGGCAGATGCGCCAGCGGCGACTCCACCCGCAGCGTCTCGTCGATCACGTCGTCCCAGGTGGCGCGTCCGGAACGGACCAGCTCCAGCTGGGAGCGGTCGCTCAGCAGCGCGGTGATGGCGTTGTCGAAGAAGTTGATCGTGGTCTCCGAGCCGGCTCCGAGGATCGCGAAGATCGTGTCGGTCAGCTCGTCCTCGGACAGCCGCGAACCGTCCTCGTCGCGGGCGGCGACCAGGTCGCTGGTGATGTCCTCACCCGGCTCGCGCCGCTTGTCGGCTATCAGCTCGGCCATCGCGCCGCGCCAGCCCGCCAGCACGGCCTGGGCCTGCTCGGGGGTGATGGTGGTGTCCACCATCGCGTCGATGACCTTGGCGGTCTTGGCGCGGGCCTCCTCCGGCATCCCGATCAGATCGGCCACGAGCCGGGCCGGCAGCGGGTAGGCGAACCGCTCGCGCAGGTCCACCGTCTCGCCCGGCTTCACCTGCTCCAGCGCGTCCAGCAGCTGGTCGGTCAGCTCCTCCACACGCGGCCGGAACGCCTCGGCGCGGCGCGGAGTGAACGCCGCGCCGACCAGCTTGCGCAGCCGCACGTGGTTCTTGCCGTAGGCCGTCACCATGTTGTCCATCGCGACCCAGCTGATCAGCTCCCAGTCCGGCGGCACCTCACCGTTGACGAAGGCCGGCCAGTGGGTCCGGGCGCTCTTGGTCACGCGCGGGTCGGCGAGCACCTGCTTGATCACCGCGTGGCCGTTCAGCGACCAGGCGAACACACCACCCGGCAGTTCCACCCGGGTCGCCGGGCCCTGGGCCCGCAGGGCCGCGGCCTCGCCGTGGATGTCGCGGCCGGTGGTGTCGAGGGCGAAGGGGCAGCCTTGTTCCATGGGTTCATCCCGATCTGTCGGACGTGGACTCGTATGCGAATGCGGTGTCCAGGGGCGCAGCGCGGCGGCACTCACCGGACGCCGGTGCCGAAGTGCGCCTGGGCCAGCTCGCGGTTGGCGAGCGAGGAGAGGAAGACGCCGTTCCCGGCGTGGCTGTGCAGTGTGGACAGGTCGCGCCAGACCCGCTCGATACGCTCCCCGGCCCGCACCGAGCTGGACCCCGCGGTCGGGAACAGCTGACCCTCGACCGCCCGCCAGGCAAGCCGCACGGCCTCCCGGCTGATGGTGGCCAGCCGCAGCTCCTCCTCACGGGTGAAGGCCGCCGCATCCTTCCGGCACAGGTCCTGCCACTGCTGTGTGGCGTGCAGCACCGCCGCCTCGGCCGCGGCGATCATGCCGGTCGCCTCGCCGTAGCGGAACTGGAAGTCGGGATCCTCGGTGCGCGGCACGATGGGGAAGAACGCCGTCGTCCGGGAGCGCATCAGCTCCTCGTACGCGTCCAGCGCGCCCTTGGCCATGCCCACCGCGAGCACACCGAGCTCCAGCAGCATGAAGCTGAGCGGACCGCCGCCGTACTCGGGACCGTGCAGACGGCGACCCGGGAGGTCCTCGGTGACCGCCATCTGGCTCAGGTGCCCGCCGAGCGTGTGGTTGCCGGGCACCCGGCCGCCCTCGATCCGGATGCTGTGCGAGCCGCTGCCCTTGAGGCCGAGCTGGGCACCCCAGTCGTCCAGGCGCTCGAACTGCTCGCGCGGGACGATGAACAGCATCGGCGCGGGCGGCTCGCCCTCGCCCCGGGCCACCAGGGTGTGGCCGATGAAGTGGGTGGCGTAGGGGGCGCCGGAGCAGTAGCTCCAGGTGCCGTCGAGCAGCCAGCCGCCCTCGCCGTCGGGCCGGGCGGAGCCCGCCGGGGCGACCGTCGCGGGGCAGATGAAGTCGCCGCCGGCGAACAGCTCCGCCTGGGTGGCCTCGTCGAACAGGGTGCCCACCACCAGCGCGTGCGCCGCGCCGAAGAGGTACATCCAGCCGGTCGACGGGCAGCCGCGGGCCAGCGCCATGGAGACCTTCACGAAAGTCTCCGGGCCGAACTCGTAGCCGCCGTAACGGCGCGGTACGAGGATCCGGTAGAAGCCGGCGCGAGCGAAGGCCTCGTGCGTGTCCTCGGCGTAGAAGCCGCGCCGCTCGGTCTCGGCCTGCCGCTCGACCAGGGTCGCGGCCAGGGCCTCGGCCCGGGCGACGATCTCCTCGGGGGTCAGGCCGGGCTCCGGGGGAGCCACAGGGGCGAAGGGGGCCAGGGTAGTCATCGTCGATCGGTCCTCTTGGCGTCGGAAGGGAGGCTCGGCTCCCGCGGGTCAGTCCAGCGGGGTGTGGGGCGCGTCGGCCAGCGTGCTCAGCAGCTCGCGGAAGCGGGCCACCAGGTCGGCCGCGGTGGACTCGTCGAAGCGGTGGTGGTCGAACTTCAGGCTTCCGGCGAGCTGCCCGTTCGGGAGCACGTCCATCGCCCACAGGCCGCCGTCCGGGATGGCCGAGCTGACCTGCTGCGAACGGGTCCGGTGCCGGATCTCGGCGAACTCCGGGCCGCCGGCGTCCGATCCCTCCATCGGGAACGCGGTCTGCAGCACCTCGAACGCGACGACGGCGAGGGATCCGTCGGCGAACGGCGCGAGCAGCTCGGGGCTGTCCTCGGCGATCCTGGCGAAGGGAATCTCGTGCTGGTAGGCGCCCACGCAGGCCTCGCGGGCCCGGCCCAGCACCTCGCCCACGGTGGCGCAGCCGGTGGTGTCGATCCGGACGGGCACGAAGTTGAAGAACGGACCGACCGCGTCCATGAACCGCTCCTCGTAGCGGCCCGAGGAGAAGGTCGGGAAGACCACGTCGGTGGTGCCGGTGCGCTCGCGCAGCAGCACGCTGTAGGCGGCGGCCATCACCATGAACGGGGTGCAGCGCTTGTCCCGGGCGGTCCTCAGGACGGCAGAGGACAGCTGCGCGTCGAACACGAACCGGTGCACGCCGTAGGCGCTCGCCAGGTTCTCGTCACGCGGCCGGTCCGAGGTGATGCCGGTGATCCGCGCTCCCGCCAGCCGCTCGCGCCAGTAGCCGCGCGCACGGTCCACCCGGGCGCTCGCGGCGGTCTCCTGCTGCCAGCGGGCGAACTCCCGGTACTGAGCGGCCACGTCCTGCCGGGCCTGCCCGCCGCCCGCCACGCGGGCCGCGTAGGCGGATGCGAGGTCGCGCATGATCACCTGCAGCGACCAGGCGTCGGTGGATGTGTGGTGAGTGGCCAGCACCAGGACCGCGTCGGAGGCGTCGAAGCGGCCCACCGCGGCCCGCAGGTGCGGCAGTTCACGCACGTCGAACGGGCGGGCGTCCAGTTCGTTCAGGAACTCCTCGGCACGCGCCTCACGCGACGCGCCCTCGCCCAGCTCCCGCACCTCCAGCAGCACCGGTGACGGCGGTTCGATCACCTGGTGGCCGCCCTGCTCGTCGCCGCGCACCGCGGTCCGCAGGATCTCGTGGCGGGCCACGACGTCGTCCAGCGCCTTCTGGAGGGCGACGAGGTCGATCGCGCCGGTGACCCGCCACCCGCACACCAGGGTGTGGCGGTGACCGAACGCACCGTCCGTCCCGCCCTTGTCGAACGCGCGCAGGAACTCCTGGTTGTACGACAGCGGGATGCGCTCGGCGGTGGTCTCCGCCTCCGGCGGTGCGGCGGTGATGCTCACAGTGATCGAGTCCTCTCCGGGTGGTGGGGCGGTGCGCCCGCAGGCGCGGCCGCCGGGTTCAGGCGGCGGTCGCCGCGGCGGCGGGATGGCGGATCGGGGCCCGGGCGATGAAGTCCAGGCATCGCGCGCGGGAAGCCGGGCCGTAGGCGACCGGCCAGCCGGCGGGGGTGTCGAGGTCGGCGGGCCACAGCGAGTGCCGCCCCAGAGTGTTGACGAGGACGACGCAGTCGCGCCCGGCGCCGCCTCCGGGGGCGGGCCGGCCGGTCACCGCGCCGCCTCCGCGAGTCCGTCCGCCTGGGCGATTTCCTCCATATGGCGATCCAGCTCGGCGACCGTCGGATGGTTCAGCACGTCACCGACGGAGATCTCGTAGCCCAGTTCGGCCTCGATGCGCGAGGCCAGGCGTACGGCCTGCAGCGACTCGCCGCCGAGGGCGAAGAAATCGTCGTCCACGCCCACGCCGGGGACGCCGAGCACCCGGGAGAACAGCGCGCACAGCGCGTCCTGCCGCGCGCCGGCCGCCGGGGCGGAGCCCGCGGCCGTCTGCGGGGCGGGCGCAGGCAGTGCCGCGCGGTCCAGCTTCCCGTTGGCCGTCAGCGGCAGCCCGGCCAGCTCCACGAACGCGGCGGGCACCATGTAGTCGGGCAGCACGGCGGCGACGGCCGTCCGCAGCCCCGCCTCGTCCAGGCCCGGGGTCTTGGGCACGAGGTACGCGACCAGCCGGCGCTCACCGCCCTCCAGCTCCTGGGCGACGACGGCGGCGTGCGCCACGCCCGGCTGCCGCGCCAGTACGTGCTCCACCTCGGCGGGTTCCACGCGGAAGCCCCGGATCTTGACCTGGTCGCCGACGCGGCCGGCGAACTCAAGGCCCCAGGGGCCGCCGCGCATGAGGTCGCCGGTTCGGTACATCCGCAACCCCGGCGTCCGGGGGTCCTCGACGAAGCGTTCCGCCGTCAGGTCCGGCCGCCCGTGGTAGCCGAGGGCGAGCCGGTCGCCGGCGATGTACAGCTCGCCGATCGCGCCGTCCGCGACCGGTCGCATCCGCTCGTCCAGCAGCCGAGCGTCGACGGTGTCCAGCGGGTGGCCGACGGGGATCACCGCCGTCGGCTCGTAGGGCGCGGTGAGGGTGGCGCAGGCGGCGAACGAGGACACCTCGGTGGCGCCGTACATGGCACGCACGACGAGGTCCGGGCAGGCGTCCAGGACGCGCTTGACGGCCGTCGGGGAGATGACGTCCCCTCCGGTGAGGACCTCGCGCACGGAGGCGAAGCTGTCCGGGGCCTCGTCGGCGAAGAGGCGGAACAGACCGGCGGTGACGTGCAGTGCGGTGATGTCGTGCGCGCTGATGAGCCGGCGCACCGTGCGCACGTCCAGGTCGCCCGGCGGCGGCAGCACGATCTGACCGCCCCGCAGCAGCGGGACCCACAGCTCGTAGGTGGAGACACCGAAGGCGTACGGGGCGAGCGCCAGGATCCGCCGGTGCGCCTCCCCGTCCCAGCAGGAGTCGTCGGCCAGGCCGAGGACGCCGCGGTGGGGGACCTCGACGCCCTTCGGCTCACCGGTGGAGCCGGACGTGTGGATCACGTAGGCCGGCGCGTTCGGGCCGACCGGGACATCCGGGTCGGTGCTGGGTGCCTCGGCTGTGGCCCGGTCGCCGGCGGGCAGGATCACCCGGCGGGTGCGGGGCAGCCCGCGCGCCTCGCTCGACAGGTCGGTGAGCAGCACGGGGGAGCCGGCCCGATCCATGATCTGCTGCATCCGCGGCAGCGGATAGGCGCTGTGCAGCGGCAAGTAGAAGGCGCCGGCCTTGAGAGCGGCGAGGATCGCCACCACCACGTCGGGGGAGCGTTCCATCAGCACCGCGACCGGATCCCCGGGTTCGACACCTGCCTGGAGCAGGCGGTGGGCGAGCCGATTGGCCCGCTCGTCCAGCTGACGGTAGGTCAGCCTCAGGTCACCCGCCGACACCGCCACCGCGTCCGGCGTCCGGCGCGCCTGCGCGGCGAAACGTTCGTGAATCGAGGTGGAACCCATCGTGTTGTCCAATCGCTCGTCCCTGCCGAGGGCAGCCCGCACGCAGGCGGCCTGACGGGTCAGCCGGAACGGTCACACAGGCTCGACGCGCGCTGCATCTCCTGGATTGCCGTGCGTCACAGGGCCGTTGGCGACCCACCGGAAGGGGCGCGGAGGGCCCCGGCAACACAGCACGGCAGGAGATGGCGCGGCATTCACGCCATGCCCATGCTGAACAAGCCATCGAGACGCAGAGGAGCTTCGTCGCAGTGAATGCCAAGCGGGCCGCGGCACCGGCCCATCAGACCAAGCGCGTCGGGGGCCTCGACGGTGTCCGCGCGCTGTGTGCCCTCGGAGTGGCGGCCGTCCACACGTCCTTCGCCGCCGGAGTCATGGGTGCCTACACGGCGAAGCCGGGCAACCCGGCCCTGGCCGACCTGCTGGCGGGTATGCGGCCGCTGGCGCTCGGCCCGTTCTTCGTCCTGTCCGGCATGCTGCTCTACCGGCCCTTCGCCCGCTGGAGCCTCGGCGCCGGAGAGCGCCCCAAGATCGGGCCCTTCCTCGCCAAGCGCGCGGCGCGGCTGTGGCCCGCCTACATCCTGCTCTCCCTTGTCTGCGTGTTCCTGCTCAACTTCCAGGCCGTCCACAGCGTGTGGTACGTGCTGCGACCGATCCTGATGCTCCAGGTGTACGACTACACGTGGATCGCCGGCATGGACCCGGCCTGGACCGTCCCGGCCGAGATGCAGTACTACCTCGCGCTGCCCCTGCTCGCCCTGCTGATGCACTGGCTGGCCCGCGGCACGGACGACCCGGTGCGCAAGGTGCGCCGCATGTCCGTCCCGCTCGTGCTGATCACGGCCGGATCGGCCGTGTGGACGTGGTACATCCACCGACCGCAGATGGGCATCTACCCCAACGAGTACTGGTGGCCGCTGGGTGTGGGCGGAGCCTTCGCCCTCGGCATGGGGATGGCCCTCCTGCACGTCCTCGCAGAGCTGCGGCCCGACCGCAAGCCCGCTCTGTACCGCGTCGCTGCCAACCACCCGCTGCTGTTCTGGATCGGCGCGGCGGCCGTCTACGCCTTCAACTGCACCCAGCCCTTCGGCCGCCCCGGCTACGGTGACTACGAGGGCGTGGGCCTCGCCCTGACCCAGTACTTCCTGCTGCTGGTCTTCTCCTACCTGATGGTGATGCCGCTCTCGATCCCCGGTGCCAAGTCCCGGGTCGTCGACGCGATCGTCGCCAACCCCGTCTCGCGCTACCTCGGCCGTATCTCCTACGGCATCTACCTGTGGCACTTCGCGATCATGTACTTCTGGTTCCAGACGGGCAGCGTCTTCGGCACCCAGCCGGGACTGATGAACCAACTGCGGGGCACGATCGGCTTCCCCGAGCTGATGACCGCGGTGCTCGTCGGCAGCATCCTGGCGGCCACCGCGAGCCACTACCTCATCGAACGTCCGATCGTGAACGCCGTCGGCCGCTGGGCCGCCCGCAGGAACGGCACCACCCAGACCGCCGTCACCACGCGGGACGCCTACACCGTCGCCGGACCGCGCTGACCGGCGTACGAGCCCGAACCACCTGCCCCGGAGACCCGTCGGTCTCCGGGGCTCGGCGCGCCCCGGTGCGGACGCAGCAATTCCGAAGATGCGCCGCATCCCCCGACGTCAGCACCCTGGGTGGGCACACCAACCCGACACCCGCCCGCCCAGCCCGGCGCCCATGTCCTTCAGGAGAACAATGAACACAGTTCAGTCCGCCGACGGCACCACGATCGCCTACGACCGCTCCGGCGAGGGCGAACCGCTGATCCTCATCGGCGGTTCCTTCAGCGAGCGGGCGCATCCGACCATGACGCAGCTGGCCGAGGAACTGGCCCCCCACTTCACTGTCTTCAACTACGACCGCCGCGGCCGCGGGGACAGCGGCGACGCCGCCGAGTACGCCGTGGAACGGGAGATCGAGGACCTCGCGGCGCTCATCGCCGAGGCCGGCGGCTCGGCCAGGGTGTTCGGCCTGTCGGCCGGCGGCGCCCTGGCGTTCAAGGCCGCCGCCGCAGGTCTGCCCATCACGCAGATCGCCGTCTACGACCCGCCGTACGTCGTCGACGAGACAGGACCGCGCCCCCCGGCCGGCTTCACCGCCAAGCTCACCGAGCTCAGCGCCTCCGGACAGCGTGCCGAGGCCGTCGAGTTCTTCATGACCGAGGGCATGGGGGCGCCGGCCGAGGCCGTCGCCGGCATGAAGTTCGCCCCGTTCTGGGCGGGCCTCGAGGCCCTGGCGCACACGCTGCCGTACGACACGACCATCGTCGGCGACGACTTCGCCCTGCCGACCGAGGACCTGGCCTCCGTCGCCGTCCCGGTGTTCGTGGTGCACGGCGGCGAGGCGGACGCATGGCTGCAGGCCTCTGCCAAGGCGGTCACCGCTGCCCTGCCGGACGCCCGCCTGCACGCGCTGCCCGGTCAGGGCATCGCCGTGGAACCGGCCGTCCTCGCGCCCGAGCTGAAGAACTTCTTCACCAACTGAGGCCGCCGGAGCCCGACCCCGGCTCGACTGGCCGGGCGGCACCGCGCAGCGCCCGTGGAGCGCGGCTCCACGGGCGCTGCGGCATGCGCACACACAGCAATCCGGAAGATGCGCTCCCGGATGAACGGCCGGGACGATGAAACGTCCCCGCCGTGCGGCCCGCGTCGCGCCCGGCCGCGGAACCTTCCCCCCTGAAGGAGAGATCTCCATGCGAGCATGGCTCGAGCGAGCCGTCGGCGTGCCCGGCGGCCGTCGCGGAAAATGGCTCGTCCTCGTGACCTGGCTGATCGCGGTGATGGCGCTCGGCGCGCTCGCCGGCAAGCTCAGCGAGGTCCAGGACACCAGCGCCAACGCGTTTTTGCCACGCGGCGCCGAATCGGCCCGAGTGAACACGGAGCTGGAGAAGTTCCGCACCGACGACCTGACCTCCGCCGTCGTCGTCTACAGCGGCCACGACGCGCTGAGCGAGCAGGCCCGGTCCAAGGTCCAGGCCGACCGCGCCGCGTTCGTGAAGATCGCAGCCGAGGGACGGCAGGTGCCGCCGGCCGTCGCGTCCGAGGACGGCAAGGCCCTCATGGTCGTCGTCCCGCTGCCCGGCAAGGAGCAGTCGGTCGTCGCCGACAAGATCGCCGAACTGCGCCGCATCGCCGACGCCCACGCCCCGCCCGGGCTGGACGCCAAGGTCGGCGGCCCCGCCGGGTCGCTCGCCGACGCCTTCACCGTCTTCGACAACCTCGACGGCACGCTGATGATGGCCACGGGCCTCATCGTCGTCGTCCTGCTGCTGCTCACCTACCGCAGCCCCGTTCTGTGGCTCTTCCCCGCGCTCGCCGTCGGCTTCGCCTCCGTGCTGACCCAGGCCGGCACCTATCTCCTCGCCAAGGAAGCGGGCCTGCAGGTCGACCCGCAGAGCTCGGGCGTGCTGATGGTTCTGGTCTTCGGCGTGGGAACCGACTACGCGCTGCTCCTCATCGCCCGCTACCGCGAGGAACTGCACCGCAACGCCGACCGCCACACCGCTATGCAGGCCGCCCTGCGCCGCAGCGGGCCCGCCGTCCTCGCCTCCGCCGGCACCGTCGCGATCGGACTGGCCTGCCTCGCCTTCGCCGACATCAACTCCTCCCGCTCCATGGGCCTGGTCGGTGTGATCGGCGTCCTGTGCGGCTTCCTCGCGATGGTGACGATCCTGCCGGCCCTGCTCGTCATCGCCGGCCGCTGGGTCTTCTGGCCGCTCGTGCCGCGCGAGGGTGCGCCCGCCCGCGCCACCCGCCCGGTGTGGGAGCGCGTCGGCCGGATCGTCGCGGCCCGGCCCCGCGCCTCGTGGATCACGTCGCTGGCCGTCACCGGCGCCCTCGCCCTCGGCGCCCTGGGCCTGAACATGGGCCTCAGCCAGACCGACTGGTTCGCGAACAAGCCGGAGTCGGTCGTCGCCCAGGAGAAGCTCTCGCAGCACTTCCCGTCCGGCTCGGCCGACCCGGCGACGATCATCGTGAAGACGCCGGACGCGTCCGAGGCCGTCCGTGCCGCCCGCGGCACGAAGGGAGTCGTCGCGGTCAGCACCGTCGGCCGCACCCCGGACGGCACCCTCACTCAGCTGGCCGCCGTCCTGCCCGGCACCCCCGACAGCGCCGCCGCCCAGCACACCGTCGAGGCCCTGCGGCAGCGGGTCGACGGACTCGTGGGCGGCACCGCGGCCCAGACCCTGGACAAGGAGAACGCCGCCTCACGCGACCTCGATGTCGTCGTGCCCCTGGTACTGCTCGTCGTCCTGCTGGTACTGGTGTGGCTGCTGCGCGCGCTGGTCGCGCCGCTCGTCCTGCTGGCGACGGTCGTCGTGTCGTACTTCGCCGCCCTCGGCGCCTCGAACCTGCTGTTCGACCACGTCATGGGCTACCCCGGCGTCGACTGGACGGTCCCGCTGCTGGGCTTCGTCTTCCTCGTCGCCCTCGGCATCGACTACAACATCTTCCTGATGCACCGGGTGAAGCAGGAGACTGCCCGGCACGGCCATACCAGGGGGATCCTGACCGGCCTGAGCAGCACCGGGGGAGTCATCAGCTCGGCCGGTCTGGTGCTCGCCGCGACCTTCGCGGTGTTCGCCGGGCTGCCCCTGGTGGCGATGGCCCAGATGGGCTTCGTCGTCTGCATCGGTGTCCTGATCGACACCTTCCTCGTCCGCACGATCATGGTCCCGGCGCTCGCCCTGGACCTCGGCCCGCGCTTCTGGGCGCCGGGCCGGTTGTCCGAGAGCCGTACGGCCGCGGTGGCGCAGGCCTCGGAACCGGAGCGCCGGCACACGCTCGAGAACGTCTGACGAGGGCGCGCCGACCATCCGTCTCCGTCCCCGAGTCAGCAGCGCAACAAGGGAGATGGCCTGCGACTGCCCGTGCGCAACGATGAAGCCACGGGCTCCGCAAGGGGCCACCGACCAAGGGAGGACCTGCCGTGTTGGGTGACGGGGACGGCTCGGCCGCCAAACTGTGGGCGATGGCGAGCCTGGGCACGCCGATGGCCGTGCGCGTGGGGGCCACGCTGCGGATCGCCGACCACATCGCCGCGGGCCGCCGCACCGCGGCCGAGCTCGCCGAGGCGGCGGGCGCACACACCGAGGCGCTCGACCGCCTGCTGCGCTATCTCGCCGTCCGGGGCGTCCTGAACCGCGACGACAGCGGGCACTACACCCTGACGTCCCTGGGCGAACCGCTGCGCGAAGACCACCCGGCCGGCATCCGGGCCTGGTTCGACATCGACGGCGCGGGCCGCGGCGAGCTGTCGTTCGTCGAGCTGCTGCACAGCGTCCGCACCGGCGAGGCCGCCTTCCCGGTCCGCTACGGACGCGAGTACTGGGAGGACCTGACCGCCGACCCCGACCGCGTCGCCTCCTTCAACAAGCTCCTCGGGGCCGACGTGGCCGAACGGGCACCGGGTGTGGTCGCCGGGTTCGACTGGGCGTCGCTGGGCCATGTCGTCGACGTCGGCGGCGGCGACGGCTCCCTGCTGTCCGAGCTGCTGCGGGCCAACCCCGGCCTGCGGGGCACGGTCGTCGACCTGCCCGAGACCGCCCGCACCGCCAAGGAGCGGTTCGCCGCCGCCGGGCTGGGGGACCGCGCCGACGCCGTCGCCGGAAGCTTCTTCGACCCGCTGCCCCCGGGCGCGGGCGGCTATGTGCTCTCGCTGGTTCTCCACGACTGGGACGACGAACCCGCCACCGCCATCCTGCGGCGCTGCGCCGAGGCGGCCGGCCCGGACGGTTCGGTCCTCGTCATCGAGACCGTCGGCTCCGGCGGGCATACCCCGCACACCGGCATGGACCTGCGCATGCTCTGCGTGTACGGCGCCAAGGAGCGGGGCGTCGCCGAATTCTCCGCGCTCGGCGCCGCCGCCGGACTCGACGTGGTCGCGGTCCACCCCGCGGGACCGTCCGTGATCATCGAGCTGGCCGCGGCCCGATGAGCCGGCGTCCGGGCATCGCGACGACGGCCGAGGAAGCCTGGGCGGCCCTGGCGACGCACCGCGGCCGCCAGGACCCCTACCCCCTGTACGAGGCCGTCCGGTCCCACGGCCCGGCTGTCTGGCTCGGGCCCAAGAAGCTCGTCGTCGTCGGCTACGAGGAGTGCGACCACGCACTGCGCGACACCCGCCTCCACGTACAGGACGCCGCCCGGTACGACGCCTCCGCGCCAGGGTGGCGGGACCACTCCTCGCTGCGTGCCTTCACCAGCTCGATGCTGTACAGCAACCCGCCCGACCACGCCCGGCTGCGCACGGTGGCCGGCTTCGCCTTCACCCCGCCGAGGATCCGCCGGCTGCGCTCGGTCATCGAGGAGATGACCGACCGGCTGCTCGACCGCATGGCCGCCCTCGGCACCACCGGAGCGGCCGTCGACCTCATCGCCGAGTTCGCCTCCCGGCTGCCCGTCGCCGTCATCAGCACCATGCTCGGTTTTCCCGAGCGGGACCAGATGTGGTTCCGTGACATGGCCTCCACCATCGCCGTCTCCACGGACGGCTTCCGCGACGCCGCCGCCCTGGAACGCGCCGACCGCGCGATGGACGAGATGACCGCCTACTTCGCCGACCTGGCCGGCCGGCGCCGCCGCGAGCCCCGCGACGATCTCGTCACCCACCTGGTGCACACCCACGACGACGACCCGCGGCGGCTCGGGCACGACGAGCTGATGGGCACCCTGATGGTCCTGCTCACGGCCGGGTTCGAGACGACCAGCTTCCTCGTCGGACACGGTGCGCTGCTCGCCCTGCGACAGCCCACTCTGGCCGAACGACTGTGCGCCGAGCCGGACTTCGTCACCGGCTACGTCGAGGAGATCCTGCGCTTCGAGCCTCCTGTGCACGTCACCAGCCGCTGGGCCGCCGCCGACACCGAGCTGCCCGGCACCACCGTGCCCGCCGGGACCCGGCTGACCCTGATCCTGGCCGCCGCCAACCGCGACGCGCGGCGCTTCGCCGACCCGGACCGGTTCGACCCTGACCGGCGCGACAACCGGCCGCTGAGCTTCGGCGCCGGCGGCCACTTCTGCCTCGGCGCCCCGCTCGCCCGCCTGGAGGCGCAGATCGCGCTGCCCCGGCTGTTCGCCCGGTTCCCCCGTCTGACCGCGGCCGAGCCGCCCGTCTACCGCGACCGCTGGGTCGTCCGCGGCCTCGAGACCTTCCCCGTCGCCGTGACCGCCTGAGCGGCACCCATCCGGCGCGCACCCCCCTTGTGCCGATCTCGCGTACACGCCGGGGCCCCGGCACGCCCCCAACGGGCCCGAGCCCCTACCAGGTCCGGGGCCGTCGGTCCATCCAGCATTTACGAAGATGCCTCGATCCGTGCGGAGACATGACGATTTAAGGGAGTCAACAGGCCGAGAGCGGCAGGGAAAGTGCTCGCCGAGCATCGGCGCCGGCCGGATCCTTCGAAGGAGACACTCGTGACAGCACGTCTGAAGATCCTCGCCATCAACGGCTCGGAGCGGGACGGCAACACCGCCGACGTCCTCCGGCACGCGGCTTCGATCGCCGAGCAGCGTGGTGTCGACTTCGAGAGCGTCGACCTGCGCACCGTCTGGTTGGAGCGGTGCGGGCCGTGCGGCGACTGCAACGATCGCACGATCCCCTGCGCACTGGCCGACGGAGTGCCCGGAGTCGTGCAGAAGATGATCGACGCGGACGGCATCATCTTCGCCGCACCGGTGCACGGATTCGGCACCGCCAGCCTGATGCAGACCTTCATCGAGCGGGCCGGCGTCGGCTATCTGCGCTTCGACCGGCCGCTGAGCAACAAGGTCGCCGGCATCATCTCCGTCGCCCGCCGCTACAGCGCCGGCGAGGTGTGGGCGCAGCTCACCGTCAACGCCCTGCTCAACCGGATGATCCTGGTGGGCAGCGGATTCCCCGCGACGGTGCACGCGTTGCACCGGGGCGACGCGCTCAAGGACGACGAGGGCCTGAAGAACGTCCAGCGCATGGTCGACCGGATGGTCGACATGATCCAGCTGCTCGACGAGCACCGCCGGCTGACAGGCCGCGACGACCTGCTGACCAGCGGCGACGTCAACGAGCGGGTGGGGCTCGCCCTGAACGAGATGCAGGTGCCGGCATGACCACCGCACTGCAGGTCCTGCGGGCCCCCGCGCGCGGCCGGGACCTCGACGATTTCCTGGCCGTCTACCGGAACGTCAGCCGGGGCTTCTACGACGGCACCCTCACCGACGCCGCACTCGCCGACTGGCGCCAGGACCAGCTGACCACCGTCCTGCACCACGTCACCGAACGCTCCCCGTTCTACCGCTGCCACCTGGCGGGTGTGGACATCGACGCCGTCACCCCCGACGACCTGTCGGCGCTGCCCTTCACCACCAAGGACGACCTGCGCCGTGAGATGTACGACGTGCTGTCGGGCCGGGTCGGCGAAGCCAGCATCTACTACGAGACCAACGGAACCACCGGCGCCTCCACGCCGTGCCCGCGCGGTCCGCGGGACATCGCCACCTCCAACGCGGCGGTCGAGGAGGCCTGGCGGCGGCTGCTGCGCTCGCACTTCGGCGACCGCATGCCCGTCGTCGGACTGATGGGGCCCTCCGAACTGTACGCGTTCGGCGACGTGTTCAGCGCCGTCACCGCATCCCTCGACGCCTGCCACGTCAAGATCTGGCCCGAGTCACCCCGGGTCGGTTTCAAGAAGGCGCTGCGCCTGATCGAGGAGCTGAACGTCGAGGTCGTGGTCTGCGCGCCCGCTCTGTGCCTGAGCCTCGCCAAGGCCGCACTGCACTACGGATACGACCTCGCCCGATCGCCGGTGAAGCTGTTCCTGGTGCTCGGCGAGATCTGCACCCCGCAGTTCGCCGCCAACGTCTCCACCGTCTGGCCGCAGGCCGTCGTACGCCCCGCGCTGTACGGCTCCCAGGAGGCGCTGTGCATCGCCACGGGCGCCGACGACGGCCGGCTCCACCTGTCGGCCCCCAACTACCTGACCGAGCTGATCGACCCGGACACCGGCGCCGTACTCGGCGACAGCGGCGAGGGCGAACTGGTGCTCACCATGCTCGTCGACGGGATCAAGCCTCTGATCCGCTACCGTACCGGCGACCTGGTCCGCCTCACCCCCGCGCCGGCCGGCGCGCCGCTGCCGGGACCCGTCGTCGAGGTCGTCGGCCGGGTCGCCGACCGCATCGCGGTCGGCCGGGCCCGGCTCCACCCCGGGCAACTGGAGGCGGCGGTCCTCGACCAGGTGCGCGGCTGCCTCGGCTACCAGGTCGTCATCGACCACACGAGCGACGGCGACGACGAGATCACCGTCCGCATGGACCTGCTGCCCGGGGTCGCCGACCCGGACGCCACCGCCGACGCCGTGGCCGAGCGGCTGCGCGCACTCACCGGCGCCCGGGCACGGGTCGTCATCGAGACCGAACTCGACCCGGTGACCCACACCGGTTCCTTCGTGAGCTGGAAGGCGGCCCGGGTGCTCGATCTGCGGTCGACTCCCGACAGCGCGGCCGTCACCGCCCAGCGGGTCGCGCACCGCTACGCGATCACCACCTGAACTCTAAGGATCCCCCGATGACCGAGCCCCGCACGGCACCGGCCGCGATCCGGGTGACCACCCGGACGCGCCGGCTCCCCGAGGTGCCGATGCTGCCCGCCTACCGCGCCCTCGCCGGGCGCTTCGGCGCCGACAGCGTCTATCTGCTCGAATCGGCGGCGGGCCCGGTCCGCGAGTGCCGCTTCCAGTTCGTGGGCTTCGGCGCACTGCTGTCCGTGGCGGTCACCGACGGAGCCGTCCGCGTCGAGGGCGTCCCCGCGCTGCGCGACCTGCTGACGGAACGCATCCGGCCGCTGCTCACCGAGGACGCCGGCGGCACCCCGCGGCTGCGCGACCTCACCGGCCTGTGGCCGCTGCTGCGCACCGTCCAGGCGCTGTTCGACGCCCCCGGATCGGCGTCCGGCTTCCGGTTCGGCTTCCTCGGCTACTTCGGCTACGACACCGTGCGCTACGTCGAGGACCTGCCCCACCTCATCGAGCAGCGGCCCGACCTGCCCGACGTCCAGCTCGTCCTCCACCAGGCGGTGGTGGTCCGGGACGTCGCCGAAGGCCGCACCGAACTGCTGCTGCACGACTGCGACGCCTGGCCCGCGCTGGACGAGCGGGAGATCACCGCGCTGCTCGAAGGCGCCGAGAGCGCTTATCCCGAACGCGTCGCGGACACCGTCCCCGAGGCGGACGTCAGCGACGACACCGACCCCGAGACGTTCCGCCGCGACGTCGAACGCTGCCTGAAACACATCGCGGTCGGCGACATCTACCAGGTGCAGATCGGCCACGAGCTGACCATGCGCTCCGGCGCGGACCCCGTCGACGTCTACCAGCGGCTGCGCCGCCGCAATGCCTCCCCCTACATGTACCTGGCGAGCGTCGGCGGCCAGTGCGTCATCGGAGCGAGCCCGGAACTGTTCGTCCGGATCGAGGACGGCACCGTCACCATGCGGCCCATCGCCGGGACGCTGCCGCGCAGCGGCGACGACGAGGCGGGCGCCCGGCAACTGCGCTCGGACCCCAAGGAGATCGCCGAGCACACCATGCTGGTGGACCTGTGCCGCAACGACATCGGACGGATCGCCGAGGCCGACTCCCTGCACGTCCCCGACGAGTTCGCCGTCGAACGGTACTCCCACGTCCTGCACCTGGTGTCCACCGTGACCGGACAGGCCGGGGCCGACACGGACGTCTACGACGCGATCGCCGCCCTGTTCCCCGCCGGCACCATGACCGGCACCCCCAAGATCCGCGCCATGGAGATCATCGAGTCCGTCGAACGCAGCCGCCGGGGCCTCTACGCCGGCGCGCTCGGCGTCATCGACGTCGGCGGATACACCAACCTCGCACTGTGCATCCGCACCCTCTTCCACCAGGACGGCGCCTACCGCACGCGCGCCTCGGCGGGCATCGTCGCCGACTCCGCCCCGACGAGCGAGTGGCGCGAGACGCTCGCGAAGATGAGTGCCGCCCACTGGGCGGTCACCGGAAAGGAGCTGCTGTGACGCTTCCGCCCACCGCCACGGCCACTCGCCCCGCGCCGCGGCCGCGCGTCCTGGTGGTCGACGCCTTCGACAGCTTCGTCGACATCCTGCGCCAGTACCTGATGTCCGCCGGCGCCCAACCGGAGATGGTGCGCTCCAACGTCCTGCGGCTGACGGACGTCGAACAGCACCGGCCCGACGCGATTCTGCTCGGGCCCGGCCCCGGCCATCCCGACGACTCCGGGCACGTCGAGATCGTGCGCGCCTTCGCCGGCCGGCTGCCGCTGCTCGGCGTCTGCCTCGGCCACCAGGCCGTCGGCCGCGCCTACGGCGCCCGTGTGGTGCCGGCACAGCGGCTGATGCACGGCAAGGCCAGCCGTGTCGACCACGACGGACGCGGGTTGTTCGCCGGACTGCCGAACCACTTCTCCGCCACCCGGTACCACTCGCTGATCGTGCCCGAGCCCACCGTGCCCGCGGACCTGGAGGTCACCGCCCGCTCCGCCGACGACGGCTATGTGATGGGGTTGCGCCACCGCACCCTCCCCATCGAGTCCGTCCAGTTCCACCCGGAGAGCTTCCGCACCGAGCACGGCATGCGCATGATCTCCAACTTCATGCGCGGTGTACGCGAGTTCGCCGCCGAGAAGGGCCACATCCTGGCGGCCTGAAACGGGCGCCCCGGAAGAGGGCACGGACCGAGATGCCGGGTCCGCCGCGAACATGATGGGCTCGACGGGTCAGTGTCACGCACCCCGGAGGCGACGTGGAGTACTGGAACGGCACAGCGGAGACCATGCCCCGCGAGGAACTCGAGCAGTGGCAGTGGCGCCGGCTGCGGCGCGCCCTGGACCACGCCCGGCACAGTTCCCCCTTCTGGGCAGAGCGGATCCCGGACGGCATCACCTCGATGGCCGACTACACCGAGCGGATGCCCCTGCTGTACAAGGCGGACCTGCTCGCCGCCCAGCAGGCGGCACCCCCGTACGGCACCTGGCCCTCGCTCGACCCGGTGCACGGCGTGCGCCACCACCAGACCAGCGGCACCAGCGGCAACCCCCCGGTGCGCACGTTCGACACCGAACGCGACTGGAAGTGGATCACCGACACGTTCTGTACCGCCCTCTACAACAACGGCGTACGCAGCCACCACAAGGGCCTGGTGTCCTTCGGATACGGCCTGTTCGCCGGCTTCTGGGGCATGCACTACGCCCTCGAACGCCTCGGGTGCACCATCGTCCCGGCCGGCGGCCTGGACTCCCGGACGGTGATCCGGCTGCTCGTCGACTACGGCATCGAGGTGCTCGGCCTCACCCCGAGCTACGCCATGCGGCTGATCGAGACCGCGGGCGAGATGGGTGTGGACCTCGCCCGCGACGCCAACGTGCAGATCATCCTGGCGGGCGCGGAACCGCGCTCGGACTTCACCACACACACCATCGAGCAGGCCTTCGGTGCCCGCGTCTTCAACGCCGCGGGCACCACCGAGTTCGGCGCGGTGTTCATGTTCGAGTGCCCGTCGCGGCGCAACGCCTGCCACATCATCGAGCCGACCGTCATCGAGGAGGTGCTGCACCCCGAGACGAAGCAGCCGGTGGGCTACGGCGAGGAAGGCGTCCGCGTCACCACCGGCCTGTGGCGCGAGAGCATGCAGCTCTTCCGCCACTGGACCGAGGACATCGTGGTCAAGCGGCCCCACAACGAGTGCGGTTGCGGCCGGACCTGGGACTTCCTCGACGGCGGCATCCTGCGCCGCGTCGACGACATGCGCAAGATCCGGGGCGTGTCGGTGACCCCGGTGATGATCGAGGACGTGCTGCGCTCCTTCCCCGAGGTCACCGAGTTCCGCTCGTCCATCCGCACCGTGCGCGGCCTCGACACCGTCCACGTCCAGGCCGAGGCGGGCGGCATCGCCGGCGAGGCCGCGGCGGCCCTGTGCGCACGCATCGCCGGCGAGTTCAAGCGCGAGATCGGTATCCGGCCCCAGGTGGAGCTCGCCCCGCCGGGCAGCCTGCCCCGAACCAAGTGGAAGGCGGCACGACTTCATGACGAACGACACCTCGCTCACGCCTGAGCAGCGGGACGGGCTCCTGGAGAGCTACCGCACCCTGACGGACCTCTGCGCCGCCTGCCGGGTGCCGGCGGTCCAGGCCGCCCTGCGCGGCGCCCTCGCCGAACTGCGCGTCGCCCTGGACGGTCAGGCGGTGGAACTGGACGACTACTACCGCCCGGCCTCGACCGCCTGGTACCAGGCAGCCTCGGACCTCGCGGTGGCCTGAGCCGCGGACGCTCCTGCCGGTGTGCCCGGCGACGAGCAGGACGGGCATCGCGGGAGACGAAGACGCCGGGGTCACCCGGCAGACCGTGTACGAGCGCTCCCGGGAAACACCGGGAGCCGTGGGAGAAGAGACAGCATGAGGAAGATCGTCGCGGGCCTGTTCATGTCGCTCGACGGGGTCGTGGAGGCCCCGGAGAAGTGGAGCATGCCGCGGTGGGCACCTACTCGTCGGTGACGTGCGGGAAGAACGTGCCGCGGCCCAGCAGCACGGTGTCGGCCCTGTCGAAGAGCCTGGTCACTGCCTCGGCTGCCGCTCCGGTGTCGTACGACTGGCTGAACGCGGCTCCCAAGTACGTCGTCTCCTCCAGCCTCACCGCAGATCGCACCCGTCATCGCCGGCTCCGGCCGCACCCTGGCGGGCGGCGAGCAGATTCCCGTGGACCTGAAGGCCACCCGCAGCTTCCCCGACGGGGTCCTCGAAGCTCACTGCACCCCGCGGCGGCGCTGAAAGCCGAAGGGGGGCGGACCGTACCGGCCCGCCCCCCTCTCGTCCGTCGGGGCTACTTCGAGCCCTTCACCGCATCCTCCAGCTGGGCGCCGGTGTAGGCCTCGGCGTCGCGGAAGTACTCCACCCGCAGGCTCTGCGGGTCGCGCACTCCGTTGCCGACGCGGTCCCTCTCGTAGGCGTCGAGGAGTGCCTGCGCCTCGGCCGTGGCCTCGGCGAACCGCTCGGCCACTTCGGCGCCGCGCCGCAGCACGTCGTCCATGGCCCGGGTCATGACGTCCTGGGCGCCGGCGAAGTCGCCGAACAGGGCGCCGCGGCACGGCGGCACGCCCTCGCCCTGGCCCGGCGCGTAGGAGCCGAGCTGCGCGCTGGCCAGACGGTGGGAGGGGTGGGCGTCGAACCAGCCCTCGTCCTCCAGCAGCCGGTAGGACGAGCGGGTGACCGGGACGAAGCTGGAGGCGATGTGCCGGTCGGCGGCGTTGCGCGGGTTGTTCAGGAACTGCATGAAGGCCAGCGCGCCGTCCTCGGTGACCTCGTCGAGGCCGTTCGCCAGCCAGAGCGAGGTGCCCGCGATGATGTTGCCGCCGTACGCCTCGCCCGCACGGCCCGGGAAGCGGCCGACGCTCATCTCGAAGCCCGCGTTCTCGGCGGCCATCGCCATGTAGTTGAGGTCGTTGGACGAGGTGATGCGCAGCGCCACATCCTGGTCGGCGAACGCCTTGATGTTGCCCTCCCAGTCCGGGATCTTCCCGGTGTAGAGGTAGTGGCCCCTGCTGTGCAGCTCCCGCCACCACTCGGCCCAGGTGAGCATCTCCTTCGACGACAGGTCCAGACGGGTCGCCCGGCCCGCGCGGCCGTTGGCGTTGTCGGCCAGTTCGCCGCCCTGCACCGCGAGCGCCTGCTGGAAGAACAGCCCGTGGTTGGACCAGGTGACACCGTGCGACGGGCCGCCTTCCAGGGCCGCGACCGCCTCGCAGGCCGCCTCGATCTCGTCCCACGTCGTGGGCAGCGAGCCGATGCCGGCCTTGTCCAGGACCGTCTGGTTGCCGTAGATCAGCATGGCGGTGACGACGGCGGGCATGGAGGTGAGGTCGCCGTCGACCGAGTAGTACTCGCGCACGGCCGGGATGAGGTCGTCGACGACCACCGGCTCGCCGAGGATCTCGCTGCGGCCCGCGATCGCCTTCTGCACCGAAGCGAACAGCGGCTTGCCGTCGCGGCCGCGCGAGTCGCGGGCCGCCTGGGTGACGGCGAAGTAGTACTCCGCGACGGCCGGGGGACGTCCTTCCTCCGCCGCCTCGGCGATCTGCTGCGACAGGAGCCGGAAGTCACGGCCCTCGATGTTGATCCGGTACTCGGGGTGCGCCTTCTCGAACTCCGCCCCGAGCCGGTGGAGCCGGTCCATGTAGCCGGGGAACGTCAGGTCGGCCACCCAGACGTCGATCACGGTCCTGGCTGTCATGCGGTGCCTCGTCTCTCTTGGTCTGTCGTACTCGAACCGGTCGGGGGCGTTCGCGCCGTCAGGCCGCGACGGTCGCGGGGCGCAGGGTGCGGGCAAAGGCCCGGATGTCGCCGGCGAGGGCGGCGGGCTCCTCCAGCGCGGCGAAGTGGCCGCCCTGCTCGAACTCCGTCCAGTGCGTGATGGTGGGCAGGTCCCGGTCGGCGAGGCTGCGGATGGGAACGAAGATGTCGTCCGGGAAGACCGCGACGCCCACCGGCACGGTCACCGGCGGAGGTACCGCACCGGCCGCCGCGGCGCGCACGCCGGCCGCGCCCTCGTAGTAGAACTGGGCGGACGAACCCGCGGTGGCCGTCAGCCAGTAGATCGTCACGTTCGTCAGCAGACGGTCGCGGTCGACCACCTCCTCGGGCAGCTCCGTCGCCCCCGTCCAGTCCAGGAACTTCTCCACGATCCAGGCCAGTTGCCCCACGGGAGAGTCGGTGAGCGCGTACGCCAGCGTCTGCGGGCGGGTCTGCTGCAGCTTCATGTAGCCGGACAGCTCCGCGTCGAAGCGGGCCAGCTTCCCCAGCCGCGCCTGGTCGCGCTCGTCGAGACCGGCCAGCTCGGCGGGGTCACCGGAGGGGAAGGTCATCAGCATGTTCACGTGCACGCCGATGACGTGCTCGGGGTCGATGCGGCCCAGCTCCAGTGAGATCACCGCACCGGCGTCGCCGCCCTGGGCGATGTAGCGGTCGTAGCCCAGACGCGCCATCAGCTCGGCCCAGGCACGGGCGATCCGCGCAGTGTCCCAGCCGGTCTCGGTCAGCGAGGAGAAGCCGTAGCCCGGGATCGAAGGGATCACCAGGTGGAAGGCGTCCGTCGGGTCGCCGCCGTGCGCGCGCGGGTCGGTCAGCGGCCCGATCACGTCCAGGAACTCCGCGACGGAGCCCGGCCAGCCGTGCGTGAGCAGCAGCGGCGTGGCGTCCGGCTCGGGGGAGCGCACATGCAGGAAGTGCACATCGGCGCCGTCGATCTCCTCGATGAACTGCGGATACGCGTTCAGCTGGGCCTCCGCGGCACGCCAGTCGAACGAGGTGCGCCAGTACGCGACGAGCTCCTTGAGGTAGCTCAGCGGCACCCCGCGGTCCCAGCCGACGCCGGGCAGCTCGTCCGGCCAGCGCGTGGCGTCCAGACGGCGGTGCAGGTCATCGAGCTGGGCTTGCGGGATGTCGATGCGGAAGGGATACATGAGCGCTCCGTCAGAGGGCTGAACCGCGAGGCGGTCGTCGGTCGAGGGAAACGTGCGGGCTCGCGCGGGAAGGGACCGGCTCCCGGACCCGGAGCGCCCAGCCGTATCGTCCGCCGCCCCCGGATCGCGCCGCATCTTGCGGATTGCTGCACCCGCACGCCTGTCCGTGGGCCCGGGCGCAGGAGCGCAGCCAGGAAGATGCGGCGGTCCAGCGGCCGCTGGCAGCGTGGCGCATCGCGCGCGGCGCCGGCGCCCCGCAGCACCGACCCAGGAAGGACACCCTGATGACCGTTTCCCCCGCCCCCGCCGCCGTCGGCCTCGCAGAGTCGTTCGTACGCGCCGCGCCGGACGACGTGCCCGCGGCCTTCCGCGCGCTGGTGGACACGCTGTGGGATGACGGCACGGCGAGCGCGGACGCCCTCCCCGCGGTGCCCTCGCTCGTCGCCGCCCTGGAGCACGCCGGTACCGACCGCAAGGGACACCTGGCCGTTCTGCTGGGCCTGCTCGCCGAGACGGACTATCCGGACCCGGACGGCACGCTCACCCGCGCCGTACGCGCCCACCTGGACCTCTACCTGGACCTGCTGGGCACCGAAGGCATCGGCACACCGCTCACCCTCGCCCTGCTCTACCTGCTCTCCCACTTCCCCGACGACCGTGAGCGGGTCCTCGCCGCGGTCTCGGTGCTCGGCCTCGAGGCGGAGGACCTCTCCCGCCTGGACCGGTCGCTGAGCACGCTCGACGTGGACCGCCCGGACCTCGGCCGGGTGTGGCCGTCGCCCTCGGCGTGGACCCTGAACGCGGACGAGCGCGCCTTCGACCAGGGCTGGATCAAGGAACTGACGCCCCAGCAGATCGTGGCCAACTGGGAGAACGACACCCGCACGGTCCTCGGCTGCACCGGCGCCCGCGCGTACTGGGCGGTGTGCCACGGCGAGCCGCGCAACCTGCCGGCCGACCCGCTGCCCGAGCGCCGCGACGTCCATGCCCCCGTCGCCGACGCGGCCCTCTTCGCCGAGCACCTCGGTGCCCTGCGCTGCCCCGCCTGCCGGGACTCCCTCGCCTCCCACGACGGCGCCCTGCGCTGCGCCGGCTGCGCCGCCCGCTACCCCGTGGCCGGCGGCATCCTCGACCTGACCGCGCCCGCCCGGGAACAGGAGGGCGACGCCTCCGCCGACTTCCTGGAGAAGCTGTCCCGGGTGCCCAGCATGGGCCTGTTCTACGAGGCCGTCGCCCGCCCGGCCTTCCTGCGGGTGTCCGGCTCCAACTGGGGCGGCACCGTCACCCCGCAGGACGAGGACCGGTACATCGCCGAGCACGTGCGGCCCGTCGACGGGCCCGTCCTCGACCTCGGGGCCGGCGCCGGCCGGTGGACCGCCGTCATCGCCGAGACGGTCGGCGCCGAGCGGCTCATCGCCCTCGACAGTGCGCTGCCCATGCTCACCGTGCTGCGCGGCCGGCTGCCCGAGGTGCCGTCCGTCCTGGCATCCGCCGCCGAACTCCCCTTCGAGGACGCCTCCCTGGGCGCCGTCGTCTGCTGGAACGCCCTGCAGGCCTTCTACGCCGACGCCGGCGCGGCGATCGCCGAGGTCGGCCGGGTACTGCGGCCGGGCGGCACCTTCACCCTGATGACCTTCCGCCGCTCCGACGACCCGGTCTACCGCTACTTCCAGTCCGCGCACCGGTTCCCGCAGCACCAGGGCGGCCTGCAGCTGTTCGACCTCGACGAGGTCAAGCGCTGGCTGGCCGACGCCGGCTTCACCGTGCGCGAGGAGAGCGGTCCCGGAACGTTCGTGTTCCTCACCGCGGTGCGCGAACACTGACCCCGGCGACCGGCAGCGCGCACAGACGCACGGAAGGAAGAGGCACCGACATGAACCCGCACGACGTCCTGCGGACGGTCTTCGCCGCATCCGGTACGGCCGCGTACGACGAGGCCACGGCCGTCTTCAACCTGGCTGCTCCGGCGCGGCCCGAGCAAGCCGTCACCGCCCGCAGCGCGGCCGAGGTCCGCGCCGCCGTACGGGAGGCCGCTGCCCGCGACCTGCCCGTCCGTGTGCACACCACCGGCCATGCCTCCGGCGCCCGGCCGCCCGTCGACGGGGGACTGCTCATCCGCACCCGCCTCGACGGCGGCGTCGTCGTGGATGCCGAGCGCCGGATCGCCCGGGTTCCGGCCGGCACGACCTGGGGCGAGGTCGTCGCGGCGGCGACGCCGCACGGCCTGACCGCCGCACACGGCTCGGCCGCCTCCGTCGGCGTGGTCGGTTATCTGCTCGGCGGGGGCGTCAGCTTCTACGGTCGGCACACCGGGCTGGCGGTCAACAGCGTGCGCGCGGTCGAACTCGTCACAGCCGAAGGAGAGTCGGTCCGCGCGGACGCCGAGAGCGACCCCGAACTGCTGTGGGCCCTGCGTGGCGGGGGAGGCGGCTTCGGCGTCGTCACCGCCGTCGAGGTCGAGCTGTTCCCTGTGGCCAAGGTGGTCACCGGGGGCACCTACTGGTCCGCGGCCCACGCCCGCCCGCTGCTCACCGCCTGGCGTGACTGGGCCGCGGGCGCGCCGCGCCGGGCGACCACCTCGCTGCGTGTGATGAACCTGCCGCCGGTCCCCGGCGTCCCGCCCGCGCTGGCAGCCGGCCCGGTGATCTGCGTCGACGGCGCGGTGTTCGCCGCCACGGCGGACGACGAGGCCGACGCCCGGCGCGAGGCCGAGGACCTGCTCGCACCCTTGCGCGCTCTCGCCGAGCCGCTCATGGACACCTGGACGCTCACCGCCGCCGCCGGGGTGCTCGACGCCCACATGGACCCGGCGGACCCGGTCCCCTTCATCGGCGACCACTTCCTCCTGACGGAGCTCGGCGACGACGCGGTGGACGCGTTCCTCGGCGTGTGCGGCGAAGGCTCCGGCTCACCGCTCGTCGTGGCGACGCTGCGCCAGCTCGGCGGAGCATTCGCCGACGCCGACCCTCGCGGCGGTGTGTTGAACCAGGTGGACGCGGCCTACGCCTACATGGGATCGGGCCCGCCGTTCGGGCCGGTCACCCCGGCGGACCTGGACAAGCACTGCGCCGCCGTACGGTCCGCGCTGGAGCCCTGGAACACCGGCCGCACGGTGCCGTCGCTGGTCGAGGGGGCGGACCGGCCGCAGTGCCATCTCGACGCCGCCGCCGTGGCCGCCGTGGACCGGATCCGGGCACGGGTCGACCCGCACCGCCGCTTCGCCGGCGACATCGCGCCCGGCGCAACCGCGATCGGCTGAGTCCCGGCTCCACGACCGACGGCGCGGGCCCCACAGGGGCCCGCGCCGTCGTGCTGCGCCCGCTCGGGACCCCGGACACGCCCGAGCCCCCGGCAGGCCGGCCGGGGGCCGACGTGCCGGGGGCTTCGGGTGCGCCCGCTCGGGACCCCGGACACGCCCGAGCCCCCGGCAGGCCGGCCGGGGGCCGACGTGCCGGGGGCTTCGGAAGGGTGCGTGGGAGCGGGTACCGGACTACTTGAAGGAGATGAGCTGGCCGCCACCCTCACCCGTGTCGCTGCCCAGGCCGACCTGGGTCTGGGTCGTCTTGGCGTCGACCGTGCCCCAGACGTGGCGGTCGGCGCCCACGACCGCCTGGAAGGAGCTGTGCACGACCAGCGTCGTGTTCAGCTTGCCCTGCGCGTCCGAGGTGACGTCCTTCGACGTGGTCGCGTCACAGCCGTACACGCTCGGCTCCACGAACGCGCACTGACCGACGTGGAACACGGTGTTCGGGGTCAGGCCGGACGCGGCGACGGTCACCTGCTGGCCGTCCGCCAGACCGTTCACCGGAGAAACCGAGACCACCGGCGAGGCAGCCATGGCCGAGGGCTGGACGGCGACGGCCAGGCCGGCGGCGATGGCGGCGGCGGCGCCGAGGCGGGTGACGAGGCCGAGCTTGTTCTTGACGGTCATGATCGTTGACTCCATGTCAGTTGTGAGGGGACAGACGGACGGTGGGATCGGGCTTTTCTCGGGGCCGCTTCCCGGTGTCCGCCAATGACATTAGGAGCCGTTGATCACCACGGGCATCTTCGAGGTTGCTTCATGAAACCCACTCGGATCCCCGTGCAGAAGGGCACTCTGCGAGATGCGCACGGCCCGCCCCGCACGGGACGCTCGGGGGCGGGCCTCGCCTGTCCGTGGGGCGGCGAAGCCCAAGCCCCCACCACACACGACGACGGGAAGAACACGCACATGACTGCAGGCGGTGCTCCCAAGGCCGGGCGGAAGGAGTGGATCGGGCTGGGAATCCTCGCCCTGCCCACCCTGCTCGTCGCCCTCGACGTTTTCGTACTCCTGCTCGCGCTGCCGCATCTGAGCGCAGACCTCGGCGCGAACAGCAATCAGCAACTGTGGATCATGGACATCTACGGCTTCATGGTTGCCGGCTTCCTGGTGCCCATGGGCACTCTCGGTGACCGCATCGGCCGCCGCAAACTGCTGCTGATGGGCGGCGCGGCCTTCGGTGCCGCGTCCCTGCTCGCCGCGTTCGCCACCAGCCCCGGCATGCTGATCGCCGCCCGGGTGCTGCTGGGTGTCGCCGGTGCCGCCATCAGCCCGTCCACCCTCGCGCTGATCTCCACGATGTTCAAGGACGAGAAGCAGCGGGCCACCGCCATCGGCCTGTGGGCCAGCTGCTTCACCCTCGGCGCCATCATCGGCCCCATGCTCGGCGGCGTCATGCTCGAGCACTTCTGGTGGGGCTCGCTCTTCCTCATGGGCGTGCCGGTGATGGTCCTGCTGCTGATCACCGGCCCGAAGGTGCTGCCGGAGTCCGCCAACGCCGAGGCCGGCCGCATCGACCTGCCGAGCGTCGCCCTCAACCTGGGCACGACCATCCCGGTCATCTACGGCATCAAGGACCTCGCCCGCAACGGCTGGCACCCGCTGCCCGTCGTCTCCATCGTCGTCGGTGTCGTCCTCGGCGTGCTTTTCGTCCGCCGCCAGCGCACGCTGACCGCCCCGCTGCTCGACGTGACCCTCTTCCGGCACGGACGCTTCAACGCCTCGCTGCTCGGCCTGCTCGCCTACAGCCTGATCGGCGGCACGGTCATGCTGCTGATGACGCAGTACTTCCAGGCCGCCCAGCGCATGAGCCCGTTCGACTCCGGTCTCGGCCTGCTGCCGGGCATGGCGGCGGCGACCGTCTCCTTCATGGTCTGCCCGATCATCGCCCGCAAGGTGCGCCCGGCCTACGTCATCGGCGCCGGCCTGGTCGGCGTGGTCGCCGTCCTGCTCACCTTCTCCCAGCTGAGCGCCGACTCCGGCACGGCCACCCTCATCGTCGGCTTCGCGGTGTTCTCCTTCTGCGGCGCCCCGCTGGTCGCGCTCGGCACCAACATGGTCGTCGGCACCGTCCCGCCGGAGAAGGCGGGTTCGGCCGGTGCGCTCTCCCAGATCAGCAACGAGTTCGGCGCCGCACTCGGCGTCGCGACCCTCGGCACGCTGGGGCTCACCATCTACCGCGATCAGGTGCACTCCACGATCCCGGCCGGCGTCCCGTCCGCTGCGGCTGACGCCGCTCGCGACAGCGTCTCCGGCGCCGCGGCCTCCGCACAGGGCCTGCCCGAGAGGCTGGGCGACGCGCTGATGGAGCCGGTTCGTGTTGCCTTCACCGGCGGCATCCACACCGTTGCCGCGGTCGCCGCAGGCTTGATCGCGGTCGCGGGTGTGTTCTTCGTGGTGCTGATGCGGCACGTCCCGCCGATCGGCCAGGAACAAGCCCCGGCCGAGGACGGGACCGAGGCCCCTCAGGAGCAGATCCTCGCCGCCTGATCTCCAGGATCCGACACACGACGAGCGCCGCCGGACGGCCGAGGAGGCCGGCCGGCGGCGCTCGTCGTTTCCGGCCCACGTCAGCGAAGTTCGGTCCCGGTGTACTTGGCGAGCGCGGTGAGGAACTCACCTCGCGACAGCGCGGCCGCGACGAGTTCGATGTCCTCGGACATGTGCCGGTCCACGCCCAGGGCGGGCACCAGGGAGCGCACCGCGTCGTACGTCGCCTGGGAGGCCGGGCTCAAGTCCTCGAAGCGACGGGAGACGTCGACCGCCTGGGCGGCGGCGAGGAACTCCACGGCGAGGATGCGGTTGTTGTTGCCCAGCACTCGGCGGGCGTTGCGTCCGGCGATCAGGCCCATGCTGACGACGTCCTGGTTGTCGCCGTTGGACGGCACCGACTGCGTGGAGGCCGGCCCGATCGTCCGGTTCTCCGCGACCAGCGCCGTCGCCGGGTACTGGGCACCGGCGAAACCGCAGTTCAAACCAGGGTTGGCGGCAACCAGGAACTCGGGAAGACCGTAGCTGAGGTGACGGTTCAGCAGCCGGTTGAGCTGCCGCTCGGCGAGCACCCCCAGCTGGGTGAGGGCGATGGTGACGAAGTCCAGGACGAACGCGATCGGCTGGCCGTGGAAGTTGGCGCCGTGGAATATCTCCTCGTCCTCGAAGAACAACGGGTTGTCGTTCGCCGAGTTCAGCTCGATCTCCAGCTTGTCCTGCGCGTGATAGAGGGTGTCCCGCACCGCGCCCAGAATCTGCGGCACGGCCCGCAGCGTGTACGCCTTCTGCAGGTAGGTGTCGGTGCGCTGGACGTCCTTGCCGTCCTCCTTGACGTCCTGCACCTGCCGGCGAAGCTCCGCGTGCTCGACGACCAGTCGGCTGCCGGCCAGCAGGGCCCGCATGTTGGCGGCGGAGTCGATCTGCCCGCGGTGCGGACGCGCCACGTCGTGGCCCTGGGCGAGGAACGGGCTCGCCGAGCCACGCAGAACGTCGTTGAGCAGGGCGGAGACCAGCTCGGCCTGCCGGGTCTGGATCAGCGCACGATGCACGACCAGCGACCCCAGTCCCGTCATCGCCGACGTGCCGTTGATCAGCGCGAGGCCCTCCTTGAACCGCAGCTGCAGCGGCTCGATGCCCTGTTCCCGCAGGACCGTCGCCGTCTCCACCCGCCGGCCGTCCCGCAGCACGTGTCCCTCGCCGATCAGCGTGCTCGCCAGGTGCGCCAGCGGGACGAGGTCCCCGCTGGCGCCCAGCGAACCGATCTCCGGGATGGCCGGCACGATGCCCCGGTTCAGATAGAGCGCCAGGCGCCGGAGTACCTCCGGGCGCACGGCGGAGTGTCCCTTGGCGAGGGTGTTCAGGCGTGCCGCCACGATGGCCCGCGCCTCGTCCTCGGCGAACAGCGGGCCGACACCTGCGCTGTGACTGCGCACCAGGTTGGTCTGCAGCTCCACTTCCTTCGACTTGTCGACCTGCATGTAGATCATCTCGCCGTACCCGGTGGTGACGCCGTAGATGGGGACGTTCTGCCCGGCCAGCTCCTCCAGCATCGCCCGGCTGCGCAGGGTCCTGGCGACTGCCTCGGCAGCGACGTCTGCCCGCGCCTCCTCCTCGGCGACGCGCCGTACGGCGTCGATGGTCAGGGTCCGGCCGTCGAAGGAGACGGGAGCGGCGGTGGTCTCGACTGCGGTCACGCTTGCACTCCAGGCATGGGTGGGGATGGACAGGACGGAGCCGAAAGAGAGGTGAAGGGCGCCCCGGATCAGCGCACGGCGTCCTCGGCGGCGAGCGCGCGCAGGGTGCGGCGCAACAGCTTTCCGGTCGGATTACGGGGCAGCCCGGCGACGAAAGTGATGTCTTCGGGCACCTTGTACCAGGTCAGGGACGAGCGGCAGGCGCCCAGGAGTTCCTCGCGGAGCGCCTGGCCGGCCGTGTCGTCCACGGTGTGCCGCAGCACGGCGTACGCCCGCAACACGGTCGCGCCGGTGCTGCGCCGCACCGTGCACACCGCCGCCTCCTCGACGGCCGGGTGCGCCATCAGCCGGTCCTCGATCTCCGCCGGGTGGACGTTGATCCCGGCGACGATCTCCACGTCGTCGAGCCGGCCGTGCACCCGGACGAACCCGTTGGCGTCCATGGCGGCGGCGTCACTGGTGGTGAACCATGCGCCGGGCGCGAGCCGGGCAGGGGTGTCGCCGCCGCGCGGGACGGGGAGCCCGATGGTCGGCCCGGACACCTCCAGCCGTCCTTCGACGCCCGCCGGGACAGGCTCGCCGGCCTCGTCGACGATCCGCAGCCGGTAGGGCTCCAGGACCGTGCCCAGGGTGAACTCACGTACCGCCCGAGGTCCGTTGGCGAGCACGGCATGGCCGATCTCCGTGGTGCCGTACACGTTCAGCAGTCGCGGCCCGAGAACGCTGCGCAACTGCCGCTCCAGTGATTCGGGCAGCACCTCCCCGGCCACCACCGCCGTCCGCAGACCGCCCAGCACCCGCCGGGCGTCGGGGTGGCCCAGCATGTGCGCGAAGAAGGTCGGCTGGCTGTAGAAGACGCTCACCCCGTACTTCTCCAGCACGGCCAGCGCGTCGCCGGGTCCGAGCCGCCTGGGGGTGAGCACGGTGGCGCCACCGGTCAGCAGCGGGAAGAACAGCGAGTTGCCGAGCCCGTAGGCGAAGTTCATGCGAGGTATGGAGTAGCTCACGTCCCCCGCGCCGACGCCCACGGCCCTGCCGGCCGCCCGGGCGAGGACGTCCGGATCGCCGTGGGTGTGGAAGCACAGCTTCGGCGCACCGGTCGTACCGGAGGTGAACGCCGCGAATGCCGGCGTGTCCGGCGACACAGCGGCGTACGGCGGCACCACGGCATCGCCGTACAGGTTGTCCGCGGTCACCACGGGCGCCGTGAACCGGTCGGCGAACGCGGCGTCCGCCACCACGGCGGCGGGTTCGGCGATGAGCGCTGCGCGCCGCATCTCCTGCGGGTGGAACATGGAGTTGACCGGCACGGCCACGGCGCCTGTGCGCAGCGCACCGAGAAACGCCCAGACGAACTCGATACCGTCCGGCAGGGCGATCAGGATGCGGTCGCCGCGTCCCAGGCCTCGCGCGGCGAACGCGGCGGCGGCCCGCGCCGCCCCCGTGTACACGTCCTCGAACCGGTACACGCTGTCCTCGACGTGGTAGGCGGGTCGTTCCAGCCAGCCCCTTGACAGGGCGGTGTCCGCCAGCCGCTTCACGAAGTTGGTCATCGGCAGATCCCCTCGATCTCCACCAGCAGCTCGGGGCGGCAGACGTCGACGTTGAAGAAGGCGATGCCGCGGTCGGCCCCCAGCGCCTTCGCACAGTGGGCTCGGACAGTGGGCAGGTGCCCGGCGTCGCGGACGTAGACCTTGACGCAGTCGAGATCCCTCAGGCGGAAACCGCCGGCCATCCCGTGCCGGCCCAGGTTCTCGGGCGCGATCAGCGCCTCGATGTTGGCGAGGGTGACGGCGCACTGGGCGTCGATGTCACCCGGATAGACCGAGTCGTCGCCGATGATGCTGGCGGTTCCGGACACATACAGCACCGGCCCGCTGCACCCGGCCGCCTCCAAAAGCGTGGCCCGGGCGAAACTCGGCGGCTTGGGGCCGTACTGAACCGGATACCGGTGGGCCGGGGTCTGGCGCGGGTTCTCCAGGTGCCGCGCCCGGCCGGTGCGGCAGGCCAAAAAGTACAGATCGATGCCGGGGCGCAGGGAGCCGATGCCGGTGGCCGCGGGCATGCCCGCCATCCGTCCCGCCCAGGCCTCGAACGCCTGGGCGCGGCCCACGCAGAAGTCCCGGTAGTTCTCCGTGCCCTCCTCGTTGGGCCCGGTGATGGATCCGACGAGGTTCCACATCCGCAGCAGATCCGGGTAGCCGAGCCGTGCCATCAGGGCGAACGCGGCCTCGTACACCGCCCGCACCGTGTCGCGGTACACCCCGCGCTCCTCGATGCGCACCGCACACAGCAGGTGTTCGCCGTCCTCGGCGTACACCAGGTCACCGTCGCGGCCGCAGCGCACCGGACGGTCGGTGGTCCACACCTCGGTCACCCGCTCGGCGCCCGCACCGGCCATGGCGATCCGCACCAGCGGCGCGCCGTCGTGCAGCAGGGGTGCCCGGCCGCCGTGACCGTAGGTGATCCGGCCGAGCACGTGCCGGCCGGCCGTGCGGGCACGTTCGTCCTCGCCGGGCCTGATGAAGAAACAGTCGAGGGCGGCGGTGAGGGCCCCGGTCTCCGGGTGTATGACGGTCACGATGTCCTTCCCGCCGCGGTGCGCGCGGCATGGGCGGCTGAGGGAGGGGCCGGCGGGCCGGCGGCAGCCGGCTGCCAGGGCAGGTCCCGGTCGGCGAAGCCGTCCGCGTCCACCCACAGCGCCCGCAGTCCGCGCAGCGCGGCGGAGGGGCGGTAGGAGGTGCTGCCGACCGCGAACCGCGGTCCGGCGACGCGCTGGGCGAAACGGACGAGGACGGTCTGCGCGACCAGCCGGGCCAGCGGCGCCCCGACGCAGTGGTGCGGGTCCGCTCCGAATCCCAGGTGCGGCGAGACGCCGTCCGGGGTGAAGACGTCGGGATGTGGGGTGAGCTCCGGGTCGCGGTGCGCCGCCCCGAGCAGGAGCAGCAGCACAGTGCCGCGCGGTACGCGCACTCCGCACAGGTTGAGATCGGCGCCGGCCCGGCGCCGGACGATCTGCATCGGCGGGTCGACACGGAGCGTCTCTTCCACCAGGCGCACCGCGTGGCCGGGGTCGCGACGCAGGGCGTCGATCTCGTGCGGGGCCCGCAGCAGCGCCAGGACGCCGCCCGAGACGAGCGCGGCGGTCGTCTCGTATCCGGAGGCCAGCAGGAACCGGCCCGCCGCCGCGGCCTCGGCGTCGGTGAGCCGCCCTCCATCCGCCCGGACCAGCCGGGACAGCAGGTCGCCGCTGTCCTCCCGGAGCCGCCGGCCGCGGACCGCCGCGGCCAGATACGTCTCCAGTTCGGTCTCCGCCTCGCAGCGCGCGGCCGGCACCGACGGGCCCCCGGTGTCGGCGAGCGGCAGGAGGGGAGCGGTGCCGAGCGCTGTCAACCGCCGGTGCAGCCACCGTGCGTCACCGTCCGGAAGGCCCAGCAGCCGGGACAGGACGGCCAGCGGCACAGGATGGGCGAGGTCGCTGACGACGTCGAGACGGCCTCTGGCCGCCACCGAGTCCAGGCGGTCGTCGACGAGGGTGCGCACGAGCGGCGCGAGGTCCGCCACCGCCTGCGTACTCAAGGCGCGGCGCAGTACCCCGTGCAGCCGTGAGAGGTGCACGGGACAGACGCCGGCGGAGGCCGGCGCCGGGTCCGCCGCGCGCAGCGCGGCCGCGCAGTGCGCGTACGAGGACAGGACGACGACCCCGTCACCGAGCCACACCGGTCCTGCCTCCCGCAGGCGGTTCAGCGCGGGATACGGATCGGCCTGGATGTCGCCGCGGAGGAACCGCAGCACGAGGGTTCGGGCCTCGTCGTGACCGACTTCGCTTCCGGAGGGCAGGTGCACCGCCGAACGACCGCTGTCCATCGCACAGCCTCTCTGCGTCTGCTTTGCGTCGGCAGCATGTGCGACCCGCCCGGAGCGTGTCGACGGCGAGTTGCGAAAGCCTGCTCCCGCTTCGCGGGCTGGCGGCGACTTGGCCAGGTCCGCTTGCCGTGCGCCGCGCAGTGCTCCTGTGATGTCCGCAGGACACGCGTGAAGGGAACAGGGACACATGGCGGAACTCGTCGATCGGCATCCCGCGGCCCGCCCCGGGGGGCACGAGCGCGGCGGCACCGGACACCGCCCGGCACCGCCACCGGCCCACCCGCGCCGCCGGCAGGCGCTGGCCCTGCTGCTGGTCGGGCCCTTCCTGTCGCTCTTCGACCAGTTCTGCGTCAATCTCGCGGCGCCGTCCATCAACCAGTCGTTCAGGCTCACCCCCTTCGAATTCCAGGCGGTGGTCGGCGGATACGGCCTGGTCTACGGACTCGGACTGATCACCGGTGGCCGGCTCGGCGACCTGTTCGGACGGCGGCGCATGTACCGGGCCGGCATCGCCGTGTTCGCGCTCACCACGCTGGCCTGTGCCCTCGCCGTCTCCCCCGGCTCACTCATCGCGGCCCGGCTCGCCCAGGGTGCCGCTGCCGCGGTGCTCCAGCCGCAGGTACTGGCCCTGATACGGACGCACTTCCCGCCCGCCGAACAACCCAGAGCGCTGTCCTGGTTCGCGGTGTCGATGAGCCTCGGCATGGTGCTCGGCCAGATCCTCGGCGGTGCCCTGCCCGCCTGGGACGTCTTCGGTCTGGGCTGGCGCCCGGTCTTCCTCGTCGCCATACCGCTGTGTGCGATCGTGTTCCTGCTGCTGCCCGCCACCCTGGACACCGACCGGCCGCCGCTCGCGGGCCAGGGCGCCGACGTCACCGGGGCGGTTCTCAGCGCGGTGTCCGTGGCGCTGGTCCTGCTGCCGCTGGCCGCCGTCCGGCAGTGGCCGTTCCTGCCTACCGGCCTGGCCCTCTGCGCGGCGGGCTGCCTGCTGGCGGCCGCCTTCGTACGCAACCAGCGCGCCCGGCTTCGCCGGGGCCGGCCCGCGCTGCTGCCGGTGGGCCTGTTCTCCGTGCCTGTCTTCGTGCACGGCGTTCTGCTCAACTTCCTGCTCTACATGGCCAGCGTGCCCTTCGCCGTCGTCCTCGCGCTGTACCTGCAGGACCAGGCCGGGCTCGGCTCCGCTGCGGCGGGGCTGACGTTCACCCCCGCCGCCGTCGCCATCGCCCTGGGCTCGCGGCTCGCCGTCCCGCTGCGGGCACGGCTGGGAGACCGGGTGCTCGTGCTCGCCGCCGCGCTGATCGCGCTGGGCCTTGCCGCGGCGCCCTGCGCCGCGCTGCTCGCCGGCGAGGACGCCTTCATGACCGTACTGCTGACGGGTATGGCCGTGTACGGGCTCGGCAACGGCATGATCGTCCCGCTGCTGACCGGGGCGGTGATGAGCAGGGTGCCACCGCGCGACGCGGGCGCCGGAGCCGGCGTCCTGGCCACCACCCAGCAGCTCGCCGCGGCGCTCGGCATCGCCGTCGTCGGCATGGTCCTCTACCCGTCCTCAGCCGCGCTGCCACTGCGCTACACACCGGCCATGGTCACCGAGGTCGCGATCGCCGCCCTCGCCGTGGCCCTGGCCGCCCGCCTGGTCGCCGTCCTGCGCCGCTGCGGGCAGTGATTCCGTCGGCTGCGCGGCAGCCCGTGGTCAGGCCATGTCCAGTCCCGCGAGGAACCAGGTCTCCGCCACCCGGATCCGGGCCTCCGTCTCGGCCCGGTCGGCTCCGGTGACCACGAACGCGGCGAGGAAGTCACCCGAATGCGTGGCATCCGGCACGCTCTGGCCGACCTCCGCGTACGTGGTGTACTTCACCACGCCCGGCGGCAAGGCCGCCGGGTCCGGCAGCGCCCGCAGCACCCCGGGACGCTTGGTGAACAGCAGCTGCCCCGCGAGGCGGTCGGGGTCCCGGCGCTCGACGGCCGACACGGGCAGGCCGAGCTGACGGCGGACGGGGTACTCCATCGGGTCGAAGCCGAACAGCACCCGCTGCACGTCCCGCACCCCGGCACCGCCCGCCCGGGAGGCCGCCTCGCACAGGACGAGGTCGCCGCCGGTGGTGTGGAACACCTCGATGTGGAAGGCGAAGTGCTCCGGACCGCCGAACGCCTCCAGCACGCGCTCACCGAACGCCACGAGACGGCGGGCCAGTGGGTCGGCGACGTCCAGGGCCATGTCGACGCGGCCCTTGCGGTCCCGGAAGTCGGCCAGCGCGTACTGGTACTGCGACGGCCACAGCGTGGTGATCCGGCCGTCCAGGACCGTGCCGTCGATGTGGCACATGGAGCCCTCGACGAACGTCTCGGCCAGCCACTGCGGGGTACCGTCCGGGGCGAGCAGCTCCACCTCCCGCAGCCGGCGCCGGAGTTCTTCCCGGGTGCGCAGTACGGCCACACCGATGGACAGCACACCCTTGCGGGGCTTGAGCACGACGGGGAACCCGTGCCGGTCGGCGAAGGCCTCGAGGTCCGCGGCCGACCCCAGCAGCGTGTGGTCGGCGACCGGTATCCCGGCCCGCACCGCGGCCTGTTTCATCTCCCACTTGTCCCGGTACACGCGCGCGGAGTCGGGACGCTGGCCGGGCAGGCCGTAGCGCTCGCGCAAGGCCGCCGCCCGCTCGATGTCGAACTCCTGGCAGGCGACGACGTCGGTGACACCGAACTCTTCGACGAGCTCGGCGGCCCGCTCGAGCACGTGCGGGCCGGTGTCGTAGTCGTCGAGCACCTCCGCGTGCAGATACGGCGCCCCGGTGGGCAGTTCCTCGCCGAACAGGGCCAGCTGCTGCGCCGAGCCCAGCAGGACGAGCTTCTCGCCGTGGTCGGCCAGCCACCGCTCGTAGGGGTTGGCACGCAGCGAACCGCGGTGGAGCACGAGCGTGGTCACAGGGAAGTCCCTTCGTTCCAGATGCTGACGTACCGTTCGCCGGTGTCGGGGAGAACGGCGACTATCGTCCGGCCGGCGTAGGCGGGATCCCGGGCCAGCAGCGTCGCCGCGTGCACAGCGGCACCGGAGGAGAGCCCGGCGAACACGGCCTGCTCCCGCACGAGCGTCCGGGAGGCCGTGAGGGCTGCCTCGTCGGAGCACGTGATCACCCGGTCGATGAGCGCGACGTCCGTGGTGGGGGAGACGAAGCCGCCGTTCAGACCGGGGATGCGGTGGGTGCCGGCATGGCCGCGTGAGAGGACGGGCGAGCCCTCCGGCTCCACGGCGACGACCTCCAGGCGTGGATTGCGCTCGCGCAGGAAGCGGCCGGCACCGGTGAGGGTGCCGCCGGTGCCGACACCCGCGACCAGGACGTCGACCCGGCCGGCGGTGTCCGCCCAGATCTCCGGTCCCGTGCTCTCGTAGTGCGCCCGGACGTTGTCGGGGTTCTCGTGCTGGCGCACGTACCAGGCGCCCGGGGTGGCTGCCTGGATCTGCTCGGCCTCGGCGATGGCGCCGGCGAACCCCTCGGCACTCGGGGTCTGCACGACCTGCGCGCCGAGCGCCGTCAGCAGCCCGGTCCGCTCCGGCGTCGCGCTGTCGGGCAGGACCACCACACAGCGGTAGCCGCGCCGGGCGCACAGCGCTGCCAGGGCGATGCCGGTGTTGCCGGACGTGGACTCCACCACGGTGCCGCCGGGGACCAGCTCGCCGCGCAGTTCGGCGCCGCGGAGCATGGCGAGGGCGGCGCGGTCCTTGCTGCTGGAGAACGGGTTGGCGGATTCCAGCTTGGCGAGGACCTCGGTGCCGGGCGCGGCGCCGGGCACGGTGAGGCGGACCAGGGGGGTGTTTCCGATGAGTTCTTCGAGGCCGGCGGCGACACGCCGGGCGGCGGGCGCCGGGGAGAGGACGGTGGTCATGGACCAACTCCTGGGTGAGGAGGGAGAAGGGGGTGGGTGCGGTCACCAGGAACCCGCGGAAGCGAGGATCCGTAGGGCGTCGGGCGCGTCGGCGGGAACCGCGCCCTGGACGGTGCCGGGTGCCGTGCCGGCGTCCGGTACCGGCCGCAGCCCGGGGCCGGGGCGGACGACGCAGCGCGGCGCGTACACGCGCGCCCCGGGCGGCAGGTCCTCGGTGACGGTGGCCATGGCACCGATCAGGGAGTGGTCGCCGATGGTCACGGGCCCCAGCACAGTCGCGTTCGCGCCGAGGATCACCCCGTCGCCGACGACCGGGTGCCGCCGGGCGCCCGGCGGGCGGTGGTTGTCCGTCCACCACCCCACCGCACCCAGCGTGACCTGCTGATAGATCGTCACGTCGTCGCCGACGACGGCGGTCTGCCCGATGACCACCGATGCGCCGTGGTCGATGAAGACGCGGCGGCCCAGCACCGCGCCGGGATGGATCTCGACGCCGGTGCGGCGGCGGGCGACCCGGGCGAGGACCCCCGCGGCCGTGCGCAGACGCCGCCGGTACAGCCGGTGCGCCACGCGGTGCGCCCACACGGCGGACAACCCGGTGTGGCCGAGCGCCTCCAGCCGGCCGGACAGGGACGGGTCGCGGGCGACGACGACGTCGAGGTCCTCGCCCATGGTGCGCCACAGGGAAAGCTTCTCCGACATGATGCCGACTCCTTCCGGCCCGGGCGGCCGGCTCAGGCGGCCCGGGCCGGCGCGGGGGCCGCCTCGGGTTCGACGTCGATCCGGATGTCCTCGCCCACGAGGCGCTCGCACAGCTCCACCGCGGTATCGGTGTCGGCGGCGGTGACGACGACGCTGCCGAGCCGGTCCCAGTTGTCGCGCAGCGGCCGCACGGTGTCGCCCGGGCGTACGGAGACCTGTGCCATCAGCACGCCGGGCCGGGCCCGGACCTCCTCCACGCCGCTCACCGCCGAGACGGTGCCCGGCTCACGGACCACGGCCCGCATGACGGCCGCGGCCTTCGGCGCGGGCGGCTCGGCGAGCGGCTCGGTGAGCCCGAGCGGCCAGGCCGCGCCATAGGCGATCATGTCGATGCCGTACGCCGCCTCGACCAGCTCCACGATGTGGTCGCCGCCGAGCCGGTTGTGGGACTCGATGACCACCGGTCCGCGCGAGGACAGCCGGATCTCGGTGTGGCTCGGGCCGTCGGTGACCTCCATGGCGGTCAGGAACTCCTCGACCGCGCCGGTCAGCCGCTGCCGTTCGGCAGCGCAGAGCCGGGCGGGCACGGCGTGCCCCAGTTCGGCGAAGTGATCCTCGGCGGTGAGCTTCTCGGTGACGGCGACGACGACGTGCCGGCCGGCGAAGCTGAGCGCCTCGACGCTGAACTCCGGGCCGTCGATGTAGGACTCCATCAGGAAGCCGTCGACGGTGAACATCGTCGAGCCGCGGTCCGTGCGCCCGCCGTCCAGCTCCCGCACGCGCGCCCACACCCGGTCCAGGTCCTGCGGGCTCTCGGCCCGGATCAGGCCGAAACCCGCGGTGGTGGAGACGGGTTTGACGATGAACGGATAGCCGGCCAGCGTGCCGAAGGCGTCCAGCGAGGCCCGGTCGGTCACCTGAGCGGCGTGCGGGACGGGCAGCCCCTGTTCGGCGAGGTGGCGGCGCATCAGCCATTTGTCGCGCATCCGGCGGCTCACCTGGTGGCGGCGGCCGTCGGTCAGCCCGAACAGGTCGCCGAGCCGGCTCGCCGGATTCAGCCCCGGCTCGGTGAGCGAGACCACGGCGTCGACGCCGTACACGGCGCGCGCCGCCTCGGCGAACGGCCGGACGGTGTCCCAGTCGGTGTAGTCGACGACGAGCAGGACGTCGGCGGCGCGCGTCTGGTGCTCGGTGACCTTGTCGGGGTGCTGGATCAGGACGACCTCGACACCGAGCGCGGTGAAGCGGTCCACATGGGCGTCGACGCCGCCGATCAGCAACACGGTCTTGCGGGTGCTCATCGAAGGACTCCCTCGGGGGCGGCCAGGGCGGCCTCGCGGACGTCGGCGCGCAGCAGACCGCGGACCCGGGCGATGCGGGCACGGGCCTCGGCGGGCGACTCGGCGTCGACGACGACGTAGCCGTGGCGGGTGAACGAATTGGTGGTGGGCGGCAGTTCGTCGCCCGGCTGGAACGGGAAGTGCAGCGCCTGCACGTAGGGCAGCGCGCGGATGGCGTCCACGCCCTCCACGGACCGAAGCCGGCCGGCGGGCAGGAAGAAGAAGCCGACGGAGGCGGTGTGCCGCGGGGCGGGCGGCTCCACGGGCTCCCCGGCCAAGGTGCGGAAGATCGCGGCCTCGATGTCGTAGTCGGACGCGGTCTCGATGAGCAGCGGTATGCGGTCGCCGCCCAGCCGGGTCTGCGACTCCACGACGCGCGGGCCGTGCGCGGTGAGGACGATCTCGGTGTGCGCGGGCCCGAAGCGGTAGCCGGCCAGGTCGAGCAGCCCGATCACGACCGCGTGCAGGGCGGCCCGCTCCTCGGGGCCGAGCGGGGCCGGGTGGACGTGTGCGGTCTCGATGAAGAACGGCGCGCCCGTGGTCTGCTTCGCGGTGATGCCGATGACGTGGTGCTCGCCGTCCGCGGACAGCGTCTCCACGCTGAACTCAGGGCCCTCCAGGAACTCCTCGATCAGGTAGGGGCCGGCGAGGGCGCCCTCGGTGACGCGGCCGGTCCACTCCTCGAGGTCGTCGATGTCGCGGACCAGCGCGATACCGCGGCTGCCGGAAGCGCGGGCCGGCTTGACCACGACGGGCAGCGGCAGCCGGGCCACGGCCGCGGCGACCTCCTCGGCGGTCGCCGCCACCTGGGAGCGCACCGGCGACAGGCCGTGCGCGGCGAGCAGCTCCCGCATCGCCGCCTTGTCGTTGAGGGCGGTGACGGCGGCGGCCGGGTTGGGGGAGACACCGAGGGCCTCGGCCTCCGCGACGGCCGGGGGCATCGACTCCTCCGCGCCCAGGTGCAGCACGGTGCCGATGTCGTGCGCGCGGACCGTCTCGGCGATCAGGGCGCGCAGACCGGCCTCGTCCCCGAAGTCGGTCAGCAGCAGTTCCCGGGCGTGCGCGGCGACCTCGTCGAGGTACTCCCGCTCGCGCAGCGAGGGATCCCAGATGGCCCAGACCTCGAAGCCCGCCTCGGCGGCCTTGCGGACGAACTGGCTGTAGGGCATCACCATCAGCAGGCGCCGGGATGCGGCGGTGCGGGTCATGGCAGGGGCTCCGATCTGAAGCGGGGTGAACGGGTGGGCCGGGCGCGGGCGGGACTTCACGAAGAAGCGCCGACTGCCCGTCGAGTGCTTCGAGGGCGGGAGAGGGATCGATATCGTTGCGGCAGATGTCGGGACGGGACTCGGTCGGGAGCACCGTCCTTGTCCGGTGCGGCAACGGGCCCGTGGGCCCCGGTGCGGCCGGGTCAGTCGTCGGTGCTGCGGTGGAAGCGGGTGACGGTGCGCGCCGCCTGAACGGTGAGCACCCGCCCGAGCGACTCCTGGTCGTGCAGGTCGCCCGTGTCCAGCAGGACTCGCGCCCGGGCCACACCCCGGGTCCGCAGTTCGGCGAGCCCGGCGGCGAGCAGGGCGTACCCGATGCCCAGTCCCCGAAAGGCGGGGGCCACCGCCAGCTCCAGGACGCGTCCCTCCTTGGCGTCGGTGGCCTGCGTCAGGATGTAGCCGGTCGGCCGGCCGGTGACCTCCATCAGCAGGGCCGCGCCACCCGCGTCCCGCAACCGCCGCAGGCGGGTGTCGAACAGGGCCGGATCCCCGGTCTTGGGGCCCTTGCCGCGGCTGCTGAGGTGCACCGTGTGCAGGGCGCCGAGATCGTGCGGGCCCGCCTCCCGGATGCTTCCGCCCTCGGGGAGCACGGGCGGCAGCGGGGGGACGGTCAGGTCGATCGTGTACTGGCCGGCGCTGGCGCCGGAGGCGAACCCCGCCTCGCGCAGGACCGACGGGACCACCTCGTCACCGCTGAGCACACCGCCGACGGTGACGGTGAGAGGTCTGCCCTGCTGGGCGGCGAGTTCGTCGGCCCGGTCCAGCAGCCGGGCCAGCAGGGTGCGGGCCGCGCTCTCGGCATGCCGGCCGGGACGTACGGTGAGCGCGGCGTCCAGGGTGCCGTCATGCGCCGTGAGCGCCGCCCAGGCGAACACCTGGCCGCCGGGGCCGGTCAGGCACCAGCTGTTCTCCTCGTAGCCTGGGTGGCCGGTCTCCAGGACGATGTCCTCGCGGGTGCAACTGGCCACTCCGGTGATGTGCTCCTCGTAGGAGCGCACCAGATCGACGAGTTGCTCAAGCGGCACGTCGGCCGGACGCCTGACGGCGAACGGTTCCTGCGGGGTCATGGATCATGCCCCCCTTCCTGGGGGATTCGGGTCCGGCGGTCGGGCCGGAGCGTTCGGGTCGCGGGCGCCCGGGCGGAGGCGCCGGCGTCGGCCGGGGGCCGTCGAGCTCCGCCGCGGTCATCTCGCCGGGCGCGGAAGCGTTCCGGAACCAGGCGACGGTGCGGGCCAGGCCCTCGGCGAGGGGAGTCCGCGGCGCCCAGCCCAGCTCGTCGCGGGCGGCCGAGATGTCCGGCCGGCGCAGCCGCGGGTCGTCCTGCGGTCGCGGAACGAAGGTGAGCCGGCTCGACGACCCGCACACGTCGCGGATCGCCAGCGCCAGTCGGCGCATGGTCACTTCCTCGGGGTTGCCGAGGTTGACCGGTCCGGTGACGCCCGCTTCCAAGGCCCCGACGAGCCCCGTCACCAGGTCGTCCACATAGCAGAGGGAGCGGGTCTGGCTGCCGTCGCCGGTGACCGTCAGCGGCAGGCCGGCCAGCGCCTGGGTGACGAAGGCGGGCACGGCACGGCCGTCGTCGGCGCGCATCCGGGGGCCATAGGTGTTGAAGATCCGCACGATGGTGGTGCGCACGCCATGGGTCCGCCGGTAGGCCATGGTCAGCGCCTCGCCGAAGCGCTTGGCCTCGTCGTAGACGGAGCGCGGACCGACCGGGTTGACGTTGCCCCAGTAGCTCTCCGGTTGTGGGTGGACCTGGGGGTCGCCGTACACCTCGGACGTGGACGTCAGCAGGAACCTCGCGCCGTGCCGGCGGGCCAGCTCCAGCGCGTTGCGGGTGCCGTACGAACCCACCAGCAGCGTTTCCACGGGCAGGCGCAGGTAGTCGCGCGGCGAGGCGGGGGAGGCCAGGTGGTACACCGCGCCGATCGGGCCGGACACCTCCAGACCCTCGGTGACGTCCTGGTGCAGGAAGCGGAAGCGGGGGTCGTCGAGCAGGTGCGCGATGTTCGCGGCACGGCCGGTGGACAGGTCGTCCACGCAGACGACCTCGTCGCCGCGCGACAGGAGCCGCTCGCACAGGTGCGATCCGACGAAGCCCGCGCCTCCGGTCACCACTGCTCGCACGGTCCGCCCCCTTCTGCTGACTGTCTCGGTCTGCTGCATCTGCCGCCGCGGTGCCCGGCCGGCCCTGTTCACGGCCCGCCCGCGCCGGCCGCGGTGGCGGACAGCACGGTCACGGGCAGTTCGGACAGCTCGGGAAGCCGGCCGGGGTCGGTCAGCAGGTACAGGCCGTCGTCGCCGCGCGCCTCGAACCCGGCGTCCGCGAACAGCTCCCGCGCCGGGGTGTTGCGGTCCGTGACGACGATCCGTCCGGTCAGCCCGGCCGACAGGGCGTGCCGTCCGCCTGCGCCGTCCTCCAGGGCGGCGACCAGGAACGGCACCGCGGCGTCCAGGCCGATGACCCGGCAGCTCATCGCGAACGCCGTCACCGTCCCGTTCCGCACCAGGCAGGCTGCGGTCAGGCCGTAGTCGCCGAACCGGTCGCAGACGTCACCGACATGCAGATGGGTGTCCGGTTCCGTGAGGACGCGGCGCAGCTCTTCCGGGGTGGTGCGCCAGGCCGTCGTCGTGAACTGGTTGGTGCGGTTGAACAGTTCCGCCGCCCGGGCCAGGTGCTCCTCACCGGCCCGCGTCACGCGCACCCGGACGTCCAGGGAGCGCAGGAACGCGTTCCGGTCCAGGCCGGCGCGCAGCTCTTCGCGGCGCAGCATCGCGCGGGTGGTGTCGGTACGGCGCGCCGCCTCCCGGGTGCGCCGGCCGCCCTCCAGGGCGGCACTGGACAGCAGCAGCTCGCGGAAGCCGTGCACGGGGCCCTCGGCGACGTGCAGCCCGGGCAGGGCGGTGGCCGTCTCGGCCCGCTCGACGGGGTTGTCGTCGAGAAAGAGGACCTGGTCGGGTGTGAAGCCGAGCCGGGTGCAGAGGTCGGCGATGTTCTCCGACTTGGCCAGCCAGTTGATGCGGTGCAGCACGAAGTCATCGGGGCCGAGCGGCAGCCGGTCGGCCGCTTTCTCCCACGTGCCCAAGGTGGCGTGCGCGTCCCCCTTGCTGCAGGTGGCGAGGAGCACGCCGCGGCTCTTGAGCACCGACAGCGCCTGGTGCAGGCCGAGGTGCGTCCAGCGGCTGGTGGCGTCGCCGTCGATCCAGTCGAAGCCGTCGTCGGCGGCGATGCCCGGCCACAGCGTGCCGTCCAGGTCGGTCACGACCAGCTTGATCCGGCCGATGCCGCGGTGGGCGCGCAGGCAGGCCAGGTACTCGCCGGCCAGGGCGCGGCCGAGCGCGGGCAGCTGGTGCGGGCGCTCGTCGCCGGGATCGACCGAGCCGCCGTGGTGGCCGAACGGGAAGACGAGGTCGTCGAAGAGCGCGGCGGCGCCGTACCGGGCGACCAGCCGTTCCTCGTCGACGACCATCAGGTGGGAGTGGCCGCGTACGCACCGGTCGATGTGCAGGTTCAGCTCGGCCACGACCCGGCGCAGACCGTACTCCTCGGCGAAGTCGAACCGGCCGAACGGCGACAACGCCGGCGGCGCCACGTTGTGCACCAGGCCCAGGGAGCCCTCCAGCGCCTCCGCCAGGGCCCGGACGGACAGGGTCAGCGCGTTCTTCATCAGCGCCAGCCGGTGCGCCCGCTCCTCGTCGTCGCAGGTGTGGGCGCCGTCGAACAGGCCGGTCAGGAAGGGCTGGACACCGGGCTGATAGACCGTCACGTCGGGGCGGGACCGGCGCACCGAACGCGCGAGGTCCGCGGAGGGGCCCGGCCACACGTGTTCGGTGCGCACGTCGAGACCGAGTTCGCGGCCCAGAGCGTGCAGCGGCTCCTCGGTGAACTGCGTGACGCAGCCGCCGATCAGCAGCACTCGCACCGGCTTCCCGGCCCCCGCGGCCGCGGCGGCCGTGGACAGCCGCTGGGGCAGCCCGTAGCGGCTGGCCGGCCATGACGCGGCGGGCGCTGCCGCGTCATGGCCGGAGTCCTCGGGGCGGCGCCCGAACGAGTCCCGCAGCGCGGCCACCTCGTCGCACCCCTCGGGCACGATCAGTTGCCGCTCCCGAAGGGCCCGGAAGACGGCCGGGGCGGCGGCGCGGTCCGGTGCCAGCGCGGTGAACGCGTCCCGCCCGAACGGCGCTGCGGACAGGGCGCGCACCGGCCGCTCCCAGGCCGCGTCCAGCACGATCCGCTGCTGGAGTGGTCCGTGGGCGAGCAGAATTCCCGATTCGAGGATCACCGTGGAAAGGAATACGCTGAATTTGAATTCGTGGGCGTCCACAGCGTTTATTCCCTCCCTTCACGGTTTCTTTTCCGGGCTTATGCGCGGATGGCTGAATCCGACTCCATAGGCTGTTCACCGGTGCAGTTGTGGATGCTAGTGGCCGCTCGGCCACCCTCCTTCTCCGAGAATGCTCAGTGGGTTCGCGGCCGGGGAAAGAGAGCACGAACCGAGATGCGCGCCGGCGCCGGACCGGGAGAGGCTTCCTGACCGAGCCCGGAGATCCTGGCGAGTGCGAGGGGGTACGCGCATGCAGAGCAGCGTCATCGAGGCAGGGCGCGAGACATCGTCAGCCACGGGGCCGGACGCGCGGCCGGCGCATCCGGCGGGACCGGCGCATCCGGCGGGACCGGCGCATCCGGCGGGACCGGCGGCGGTGGACACGGTCGTTCCCGGACTCGTCGACACGCTGCTGCGGCACCGGGACGAATTGCACCGCGTCCTCACCCAGGTGGCCACCGCCCAGGCCGCGACCGACGAACACTTCCGTTCGCTGCGCGCGCTCGCCGGCGCCCCGTGGGAGGTACTTCGCAACGCACCGCGGCGGCTCGGCCGGCTCGCGACGTTCCTGCCGTCGAACAACCTGCTGTACTCCTACGTCCTGTTCGGCGTCATCCCCTCGCTCTACACAGACGAGGTCCGCATCCGTCCCTCGGCCCGGGTGGCGCCCGCCGCGATGGCCGTGCACGAGATCCTCGGCCCGCATGTGAGCGGCCTGGGCGGCGGACACGTTCTCATGGAACCCGTCTCCCAGCGGCGGTTTCTCGCCGACTGCGCCCGCTCCGACGCCGTCGTCTTCACCGGGCAGCCCGACAACGGGCGGACCATCGCCTCCCAGCTGTCCGGCGACGCGCTGCTGCTCACCTTCGGCTCCGGACCCAACCCGCTGGTCATCGGGCCCGAGGCCGACACCGACGCGGTCTGCCGCACCGTCCTCGCCGCCCGGTTGTACAACTCGGGCCAGGACTGCCTGTGCACCGACATCGTCTTCGTCCACCGCTCGCTCGCCCGCGAGGTCGTACCCCGGCTCGCCGCGGCGCTCGCCGAGATCGGCGTCGGCGACCGGCGCGACCCCGCCACCCGGGTGGCGCCACTGGTCTACCCGGACGCTGTGCAGGAGGCGGCCGCCTTCCTCACCGCCCACCGCGAGTTCACCGTCCACGGCGGCCGGGTCGACCTGGCCCGCCAGGTCGTCGAGCCGACTCTCCTCCACCTGCCCTGGCAGGACGCCTTCCACCCGCCCGAGTTCTTCTCCCCTGTCGTGCTCACCATGGAGTACGACGACCCGGAGCAGATCACCCGGTGGCTGCACTCCACCGAGGAGAGCGCGCGCGGCATGTACGTCTCCGTCTTCGGTGAGCCCGCCCTGGCCGGCCGGACGCGTATCGCGACCAGCGTGGTCTGCGAGGAACGCGTCACCTTCGACGTGGAGGACGGCAACCGCCCGTTCGGCGGCTACGGCCCCCTGGCCGGCAGCGTGCACCGCCACGGCACCGCCACCGGGCGGCCCCTGCTGCTGTCCGCCGAGGCCGGCACCGGAGCCCCGCGGTGACAGCCCTCCCAGGCTCCCCGGCCATCCGGAACCGTCTCTCCGTACGTCCCCCGGCCGCCCGGGAACGTGTCGTCCTGGACCCGCCCGTCGCCCGCGGCCGGGCCGCCGGCGACCCGCCTGCGCCGCCCGCCACCGGCACCCGGCGCCTGGCCGCCGACCCCGAGGCGGTCGACGCGGTCGGCGAGGCGCTCGCCGCGCTGCACGACGACGACGCCCCCGGCACGGTGCCGGTGATCCTCGCCGCCGGCGACTACACGGCCCACGCCGCAGGCACCTTCACCGCGCACTGCGACGACCGCGCCCGCCGACTGCGCCCGGCCGACTCCGTCGGCCTCGAACCGTCCGGCCTGCTGCGGCGGTTCACCGAACTCACCGGCTGGCGCGGACCCGGCTACGTCGTCGCCGAGCCCGCCGGCGACGGCACGGCCGCCCTCCGCCTCGCCCGCGGCCTCGTCGCCGCCGACCGCGCCCGCGTCGTCTACCTCTGCGAGGTCCTGCGCCGCCTCGACACGGGCGCCTTCTGGGCCGTGGCCACCCGGGTCCGCCGCGCACCGGCGCAGCCGCTGCCCGGCGATCCCGTCCGACCCGCCTTGCTCACCGCCGGGCTCGACCCCGTCACCCGTGACCGCAGCGCCGTCCTGCGCGCCCATCTGAGTCCCCGTCCCCACGACCCCGCCGAGGAGCAGCAGTGAGCGCGCCCCCCGACACCCACCCCTGGCACGTCGTCGCCGCCACCCTCGCGGACGCCGGATGCGACGTCGTCGTCGGACTGCCCTCCGACGAACCCGGACTGATGGACGCGGCACGCACCACATCCGGGCTGCGGGTCCTGGGAGTGCGAGACCAGCGGGCCGGTGCCTGCGCGGCCATAGGACACAGCGCCGTCTCCGGGCGGCCCGCCGTCCTCGCCGTCAACTCCGGCCCCAGCTTCGCCAACGCCCTCACCGGCCTGCTGGAGGCCTCCTCGCTGGGCGCCCCGATCGTCGTCGTCACCACCCGCGTGCCCGCTCTCGGCATCGGCCGCGGCGGCTTCCAGCACACCGACCAGGCGGCCATGGCCCGCCCCCTGACGAAGTGGGACTTCCTCGTCGAGGACCCGCGGCAGCTGACCTGGGCCTTGCGCAGAGCCGTTCACCTCGCCGTCAACGGCGCCCCCGGCGTGGTGCTTGTGGAGATCGCCGACGAGGTGCTGCGGGCCCCCGCCCCCGAACGGCGGCCCGCCCCGCCGGTACGCCGGCTGCGCTTCGCCGCCGACGCCGAGGAGGTGCGCCGGGCCGCCCGGCTGCTCACCGGGGCGCGCCTGCCCGTCGTCGTCGTGGGCGGCGGCTGCAAGCCCGCCGGCGCCGGCGCCGCCGTACGGCGGCTGGCGGAGCTGCTGGCCGCGCCGCTGTTCACCACCGCCGCCGGGCGCGGCCTCGTCGACGAGGAACACCCGCTCGCCTGCGGCCTGGTGGGCCTGTACACCACACCCCCGGCGGACGGCCTCCTCGCCGACGCCGACGTGGTCCTCGCCATCGGCTCCCGCCTGGAGGAGACCGCCCGTATGGGCTGGAACGGCTTGGAGGACAAGACGCTGGTGCACGTCGACGTCGACCCGGCCGTCTTCCACACCGCCGTCGAGCCCGAGGTGGCCCTGCTCGGTGACGCTGCCGTGGTCGCCGGCCAACTCGCCGACGCCGTGGTGGCCGAGGCGCCCGCGATGACCGCGGACGGCGCCGCCCGCCGGGCCGAGGTCACCGCCGTCCGCGCCGCGATGCGCGCCCGCCGGACCCCCGCCGACGACCCGGAGCTGACCGTCACCGCGGCGCTGCGACTGCTGCAGGAGTCGGTGACCCGAGAGGCGACCCTCGTCCAGGAGAACGGCCTGCACGACATGTGGGGCTACCACTATCCCGTGGTGTCCGTCGGCGACGGCGCCCGCGTCATCACCCCCGGCGAGCAGACGATGGTCGGCTTCGGCCTGCCCGCCGCGGTCGGCGCCGCCCTCGCCGACCCCGCCCGGCGCACGGTCCTCGTCTGCGGCGACGGCGCGTTCGAGATGGGACTGGCCGCGCTGCCGACAGCCGCCGAACTGAACCTCGGCCTGACCGTCCTGGTGCTCGACAACCGCGGCTACGGCTGGCCCCGCTTCGTCCGCGCCGAGGAGCGGGCACCCGACACCCTCACCCGCTTCACCGCACCCGCGCACACCGACGCCGCCGTGCGCGCCCTCGGCGGCCTCACCGCGCACTGCACGACGGCCGCCGAACTCGTCGCGGCCCTCGAGGGCGCGGCCAAGGCACACGCCGAGGGCCGGACCACGGTCATCACCGTCCCGGTCCGTGACGACGACGTCCCCGTGGGCGTCCGCCGCGTGTTCGACACCGCCCCGCCCGCCGGAGGCACCGCATGACCCCCCGCGGCGTCGCCGGGCTGCCGCGCCTGACCGTCGACGGGGAGCACGTCCCGCCCCGTCACCTGGCCCGGTTGGTCACCCGTACCGCGCGCGCCCTCACCACCGCCGGAGCCGGACCGGGCCGGGCCGCCGCACTCGCCTGCGACCACCCGCTCACCGCCGTCGTCTCCGCGCTGGCCGCCGAGGCCGCCGGCGCACCCCTGCTGCTCGACGGCGCCGCCCCCTCCCGCCGGATCGCCGCGGCCGCCGCCGTCCACGCCACCTCCACCGGCGAGCCCGTCGTCGAGGTGAGGCCCCGCCCCCTGGCCCTCCCCGAGGACACCGCCGCCGTCTTCTGGACCTCCGGCAGCTCCGGGGACCCCAAGGCGGTCGCCGTCCCGGCCGCCGCCCTCGCCCATCAGGGCCGCGCCACCGCCACCCGGATGGGGATCACCGCCGCCGACCGGCTGCTGCTCCCGCTGCCGCTGCGGCACGCCTACGGTCACAGCGTGCTGCGAGTGTGGCGCACCTCCGGCGCCCACCTGTACGCGGAGTCGGGCTTCCACCTGCGTACCACCCTGACCCGGCTCGCCGTGGAGGGCATCACCTCTCTGGACGGCGTGCCCACCATGTACCGGATGCTCGCCGCCGAGGCCGCCCGGGACGCCGGCTCGGCCCGGCTGCTGGCCGCGCTGCGGATCCGAGGCTGCGGCGGCGACGTGCTGACCCCCACCCTGTACGACGACTTCCTCGCGGCCACCGGCGCCCCGCTGCACGACGGCTACGGACTGAGCGAGGCCGGACCCAACGTCGCCCTCAACGCGCCGGGTGACCTCAGGCCCGGCACCGTGGGACGCCTGCTCGACGGCGTCCGAGCCCGGGTCACCGGACCGCGCCGGGAGATCGAGATCGCCGGCCCCGGCCTGATGCGGGGCTACCTCGATCCGGCCACCGGCGCCCTCGACCGCGGTCCGTTCACCGCCGACGGCTGGCTGCGCACCGGCGACACCGGCACCGTCACGGCCGACGGCTGGCTCACGGTCGGCGGCCGGATCAAAGAGATCCTCGTGGTGCACGGCGAGACCGTCGCCCCCACCGTCGTGGAGGACGCGGCGCGCGCCGCGGACGGCGTCGTCGACGCCGCCGTCGTCGGCATCCGGCACGGCGACCGCGGGGACGCCGTATGGGCGTTCGTGGAGAGCCCGGACAACGACCACGCGGCCGTGGCCGGCCGGGTCGCCGAGGCATGCCGGCGCCGGCTGCCCCCGCACGCACGCCCCCGCGCCGTCCGCGTGGTGCCCGCACTGCCCCGCACCAGCAGCGGCAAGCACGACCGCGTGCGGCTGCGGGTCTGGGCCTCGGACGCGACCGCGGTGGCGGCATGAGCGCACCGGCCCGGCCGACGGCACCTCCCGCATCCACACCCGGCACCGCTCGGTCCCGCACGGACGTCAGGGAGGCCCCCGTATGACCGCCGTCGCCCTGGCGGGCCTCGGTCTGGTCAGCCCGCTCGGCGCCACCCCGGACGCCTTCTGGCACGGCCTGCTGCGCGGGCAGCGGGCCTTCGGCGAACACGGTTGCCCCGACGGCGATTTCCGGAGCCGCGTGGTGGCCACCGTGCCGCCCGGCGACTGCGCCGCCCTGGCCGGACGGCGCAAGGAGGCTCTCGCGACGGCCGCCGTCCGCCAGGCCCTCGCCGCGGCCGGCCTGCCCGGCCTGCCCGACGGCTCGCTGCTCGTCGTCGTCTCCCAGGCACCCGCGTTCGGCGGCGCACCGGACGAGGGCGGCGACTTCACGGGCCCGCGCTTCGAGGCGCTGCTCGCGGCCTGCCGCGCCGACGCCCGGCGCACCCACGTCGTCCACCTCTCGCATGCATGCGCGTCCGCCGCTTTCGCCGCCGCCTTCGCCCGCGACTGGCTGTTGTCCGGGCTGGGCAGCACCGCGCTGGTCGCCGGCGCCAGCGCCCTCAACCGGTACGAGTACGCCAGCATGGACGTCGTCAGGACACTCAGCCCGCACGGCGCGCGGCCCTTCGACGCCGATCGCGACGGCATCACCGTCGGAGAGGGCGGCGGCGCGTTCGTCCTGGAGACGGCCCGGACCGCCCGCGTCCGCGACCACCGGCCCCAGGCATGGCTGTCCGGGGCGGCCTGCGTGGTCGACTCCGCCGAGTCCGTCGCCTCCGCGCCCGCCGCGGTGCTCGACTGCATGCGAGCCGCGCTCGACGACGCCGGCACCCGCCGCGTCGACTATGTCCACGCCCACGCCACCGGCACCGTCCAGGGCGACGCGGCCGAGGCCGAGGCCATCGCCGCACTCGCCGGGAGTCTGCACCACGTTCCGCTGCCCACGAGTTCGCACAAGGGCGCGATCGGGCACCTCCTGCACGCCTCCGCCTTCCCCGGCCTGGTGGCGGCAGCCGGATTCCTGCGCGAGGCACGCCTCCCCGGCACCCCGGGACTGCGCAGGGCCGCCCCACTGCCCGACGGCGTCCTCGCCCTCGCCGGCCCGGGCCGCGCCACCACCGCCGAGCACGCCCTGGTCAACAGCTTCGGCTTCGGCGGCAACAACGCCTCCCTGGTGCTGTCCACCGCCGGCGGCTGACCCACGAACCGCACGAGGAGAACGCATGACCGTCACCGTCGTCACCCCGACCAAGGGGCGGCCCGGCCCCCTGAGGCGCGCGCTGCGCTCGGTCGCCGCGCAGGAGGGACTGACCGCGGCCCACGTGGTCGTCGGCGACGACTGCCCGCACCTCGCGGACGCTGACCACCGCCGGGCCCTGCAGAAGGAGTTCCCGCACGCACGGTTCGTCAACGTCGTGCCCGGCGAGCACCCGGACATGCCCCGCGGCTACCTGCCGGCCCGGCTGTCCTATCTGCGCAACCTCGGCGCCGGCCTCACCCGCACCCCCTACGTCGCCCATCTCGACGACGACAACGCCTACGCCCCCGCCCATCTGCGCTCCCTGGTGGACCTGCTCGAAAGCAACCCCGGCGCCGAGGTGGCCCACAGCTGGCGCCGCCTGCTCACCGAGGACGGCACCGACTTCGTGCCCGACGGCGAGGACCCGTGGCATCCGATCGCCCTTCAGCGGTCTGCGTCGTACCGGTCGCTCGCCCGCCACGGCATCTTCGTCCCCGGCTCGTCCGTGGTCCGCGACACGATGCGGATGACGGACGAGGGCATGCTGAACCGGGTCGACACCAACGAGCTGCTGCTGCGCCGCGAGACGCAGCTGCGGATACCGTTCCCCACCGATTTCACCCTCTGGCAGCGGATCCTGGGCACGACCGAGGACATGGCGCTGTGCGAGCGGCTGCTGCGGGCCGGTGTCGTCGCGGTGTGCAGCGAACGGCCCACCGTGGACTACTACATGGGTGGCTTCTCCAACGCCGCCGCCCTCGTCTGAAAGGGCCGCGCTCAGACCAGGGCGGCCAGCCGCTCCACGGCCCGGGCGTCCAGGTCGTGGATGCGTGCCACACGACTTCGGCACAGGTCGAGGGCCTCACCGGACCAGGAGCGGCTGAGCAGGAACACCAGCCGGGCCAGGTCGACGTAGGCGTCGGAGGAGGCGCGCAGCAGCTCGGCCGCCTCCGCGGCGGCCACCGCCCGGCCGCCGCCGTCCCGTGACGTGGTGTCCCGGAGCAGGACCGCGGCGAGCAGATGGCGGTCACCGGCGACCTGCCGCTGCAGTGGTCCTGACACCCGCATGCGCAGCACGGACGAACGGCTGGGGTGTTCCTCGAGCCCGGCCACGACGTCCGGCAGGGTGCGCAGCCCGGCGAGGCCCTCGTGCGGCGAGCCCGGCTCGGTCAGGTTCGCGACGGAACGGGCCAGCAGCCGCCGCCGTTCCTCCGCCCAGTCCGCAACGGGTGTACCGGTGTCCCACACCAGCACCGGGCGCCCGGCCAGGCCCCGGCGCAGCTCCTCGGCCGGCACGGTGCCGCGGTTGTCCGTGAAGCCGCTGCGGCGGCGGGTGTTGCGGTCGGCGGCCCGGACCGTGTCCCGGTCCAGAGCGTGCACCAGGAAGGTGTGCGCATAGCCGGAGAACGGCACGCGGTAGAACTCCGAGTGGCGCATGCCCGACAGGTCCGGGGACACCGGGACGGCGTGCCCGCGGGCCAGCTCCCGCTCGAGGACGTCGAACGCGAGGTCCTCCGCGTCCGGGGAGGTCTCCCAGCGGGCGCTGACCCCGCGCTGGAAACGGGGCGCGTGGTAGTCGGTGTCCAGGCCGCCGTACAGGGTGAGGAGTTCACCGTCGGCGGTGCGTTCCACGGCGAAGTTGAGCGGCTGGGCCAGCGCCCGGACGGTGTCGCGGAAGCCGACGGCGTACAGGCTGTCGCGCAGGCAGTGCACCCAGCAGGAGATCCGGGAGTGCGCGAGGTCCTCGACGGAGTCCAGCGAGGGGCTCAGAAAGGGGAAGGAACCGTCGCTCATGCCGCCGTGCTCTCGGACACGGGGACCGCCCGTTCGGCCTCCCGGAGCTGCGGCGGCTCCGTCGGGGTGGCCTGCTCCGCCTTCGGCGCCCCCGGCTTCCCCGCCGGGACAGGCCGCTGCGGCACGAGCCGGGTCACGAGCATCAGGACCGGCAGGGCCATCGCGAGACCCACGAGGACGGCGCCGCAGGAGACGCCCGCCCGGTCGACGAGCACGCCGCCGGCGACGGTTCCCGCGACGAGGAAGACGTCCGACAGCGGCACCAGGGTGGCGTAGTAGCGGCCCTGGAGACCTGCCGGCAGGCGCTTTTGCACCTCGGCGAAGTAGACGACGGAGGCGACGGACTCGAAGATTCCCGCGAGGAACAGCAGGGCGAGCGACGTGTACCAGTCGCCGGTCGCGATCAGCAGCACCCAGCACACGCCCTCGAGCACGTTGCCGAGGATGTAGACCCAGCCCTGGTTCCAGGAACGGAAGGCCGCTGCCGCCATCCCGCCGAGCGCGCCGCCCAGCCCCATCGCGGCCAGCAGATAGCCGAGCATCCCGGGGACATGGGTGAAACCGTGCAGCGAGTACGCGGCGAGGAAGGTGCGGCCCAGGCCCAGCGCCACCATGTACGTGAACGCCGTGATCGTCAGAGAGGAGAGCCGCCCGTCACCGCGCACCATGCGCACCAGGTCGCGCGCACCGCCCGCCACCGCCCGGGCCCAGGCACCGAGCCGGCGGACGACGGCGGTCCGCACGGTCGCCGCCGCGGCCGCTTCCCCGGTCTGGGCGGTGCGGCCCGCAGCCCTCGCCGCGGCCCCGTCGGCCGCCCGCGGCAGCCGGGTGAGCAGAGCAGCCGCCACCAGCGCGGTCACGGCCTCGGCGGTGAACAGCCAGGTGATGCCCGCGACGGCGGCGATCGGCCCGGCGACGGCCGGCCCGAGGAGTTTCGGCACCCGCTCCGCCGTCACGATCAGCCCGTTGCCCTCCAGCTCGCTGCCCTCGGGGATCACCTGCGGGCGCAGCGCCATGGTCGCGGGGAAGCCGAACATGTAGCCGATGCCGATGGCCAGGGCCAGCAGCTGGATCTGCCACATCGCCGTGGTCAGCGGGAACAGCGCGGCGGCCAGGCCGCTGCCGAGCGCGGCGAGCGTCGCCACCCGGCGCGGATCGTGCCGGTCGACGACCTGGCCGGCGAGCGCACCGAGCAGGATGTTGGGCAGGAATCGGGCGGCGAGCGTGAAACCGACCTCCAGACCCAGGCCGTAGCGCTGCATGACCAGCAGCGGCAGGCCCACGGTCGTCATCGCCGACCCGGTCTCCAGCACGAACAGCGAGCCGACCAGGCGCAGCGCGCCCGGGTTGCGCAGGACCCGGGCGAAGCCGCCGCCCTTCGTGGTGGACGTCCGCGTGTCGTCTGTCATGTCCCTCACCCGTTCGCGGTGGCAGTCACCGGAGCACGCAGGGCGGCGTCCTGGGCCGCCCGGCATCTGCCGAGCACGTGCTCGGCGAAGTCCTGGGGAAGATCCAGCTGGCGCAGCCGCACGGCGATCGTCGCGAGCAGGTCACGCGCCGAGGAGGCGGCCGCTGCGGCGTGTTCCGGCGTGCCGCCGGGGGAGATGCCGACGACGGCGGCCAGCGGCATCCCCGTCTCGATCATCTCGCGGATCGCGTCGGAGTGTCCTTCGCGCTCGCCGCGCCGCAGGGCGTGCAGACCGAAGCTGACGTGCCGGGACTCGTCCCGGGTCATCGCCGTGAACCCGGCCCTCATACCGGGCAGCAGGGGGATGCGCTGCAGGCCGCGCACCAGACCGCGCTGACCGTGCAGGGCGAGAACGCCCTCGGTGACGAGATGGAAGAAGGTGACGGCCCGCAGCCACCGCTCGTAGTCGCGCGGGGCGTCGTACAACTCGCGCAGGACCGTGTTCTCCAGGGTGTGCACGGCGCGGTTCGCGGGGCCGAGCGTCGACCAGGAGGCGATCAGCTGGTCGCGCAGGGAGTCGGTGAGGCCGAGCAGTTCCTCGGCGAGGCGGCTGACGAACACGGTGTGGCGGGCCTCGTCGGCGGCCTGCGTGCCCAGGAACAGGAGGTACTCCTCGTCCGGGCAGCCGGCGAGGATCGGACTCATCAGGTCCAGGCCCGTGTACTCGCCGACCAGGAAGCTGGTGACGAAGGACGCGAGGGAGTCGCGGGCGCCGGGACCGAGCAGGCGGTGCCAGTGACGGCGGTCCCGCTCCAAGTCGATGTCGCAGGCGCGCCACTGCTGGCGCTCCCAGCGGCGGTAGAGGTCACGGGGGTCGAAACGCCGCTCCAGGGTGTCTCCCGCGCCGCCCAGCAGGGCCTCGGCGTCGAGCCGGGACAGCTCGTCCAGACCGGCCTCGTCGAACAGCAGCGTCGTCCAGCGCACCCGCCGGCGTCCTTCCTCTCGTCTCCGTGGTGCCCGCGCGGGCCGTGCGGCCTGCGCGATCGGCCGGCCGGTGCCCCGCGACGCGAGGCCACGGCACCGGCCGGCAGGATCACTGCGTCAGGATGCGGCAGGTCACGGCATCTTCTGCATCACGGCGCCCTCGATCTCGGCGGCGACACCCGCGTAGAGGTCCTCGTGGGAGTCCTTGATGCCGTCGAGCCACGCCTCGAACGCGGTGGCGTCGTCGGTGCTCGGGGCGGCGCTGCCGGTCTCCTCGACGATGCGCTGCTGGATCTCGGTGCTCAGAGCGGTGGCCATGGACGCACACCTTTCGGTTCGGGCGGGCGCAGCCCGCGGGAGAAGGGGGGCAAAGGCCGTACGGCCCCTGCTCCCTGGATGCTTTCAGCGAGTCGGAGGACACCGCATCTTCTGAACTGCTATGCGGCGTCGCCAGGTTGGCGCGGCGTGATGCCGACGGCATGCGCCAGCAGCCCGGTCACGGTGACGGGCTCGAAGTTGACGGCACTGGACCAGCCGCCGCCGGACAGCCGGAACCAGACGGAGCTGGTGATCACACCGTCCGGGTGCTGGTCCTCGACCACCTCGTCGCCCGCGGACCAGACCTCGGCGGTGTAGCCGACGGCCGCGTCGGGCGGCACGACCCGGAGCACCGGGCTGTCCAGGGACGGTCCGGAACGGATGTTGGCGTCACGCCACACGGGCCCGAGGGGGGCTTGCAGGACGTGATGGCCGGTGGGCGACACGGACATGGTTGTCTCCTTCCGCCGCGTGCCCATCGCACGCGGCCGCGGGGGTCGACGGGACGGGCGGGCCGGTCAGGCGACGGCGCCGAGGACGGGCGGGCGGGCGTCCTCGGCCCGGACGCCGCCCAGCCACACCACCTGGGACACCATCTCCACCAGCCGGGCCGCGTCCGGCCCGGCTTCACCGCCGTCCGCGCCGGACTGCTCCGGCGCCTGCGACACGGCCACACCCACCGGCGTGGGCCAGCCGCGCAGGGCGTGCCCGATGGTGCGCAGTGTGGTCAGCGCCGAGACCGCGCCCTGGGCGGCCGAGCCGACGGCGACCGTGCCGATCGCCCTCCCCTGCAGGTACGGCACCGGCCCGCCGATGTCGTTGACGTAGTCCAGGGCGTTCTTCAGCAGCCCCGAGACGGTCGCGTGGTACGTCGGCGACACCAGGATCACGCCGTCGGCGGCGCGCAGTTCGCCGAGGAACCCGGCGACGGCCGCGTGCCGGTCGGCCAGCCCTGGCCGGTACGCCGGGAAGTCGATCTCCGATCCGCTGAAGACGCGGGCGGACGCGCCCTGTTCGGCGCACCGCTGGGCACACCACTCGGCCACCCGGTCGCAGGTCGAACCCGGGCGCAGTGATCCGCTGATCAGGACGATGTGCGGTGCCCCCATGGCGGTGGCCCCTTTCTTCGGACGGACGGTGGTCGTCGGGGCCGGTGTGGTGCCCGACTCCGGCAGACGCGGCCGGGGCCGCCAGCCGACGACGTCGGCGAGGTCGGCGTCCTTGCGGCCGGCGGACCTGATGTGCGCGTTGCGCCGCTCCTCACCCGCCCGGTCCGCGCCCTGGTCGAGGGCGCCCTGGCGGCGGGAGGCGAGGACGACGGCCGCGGCCCGTTCCATGCGCTCAAGGGCGTACTCGGCGAGTGCTTCGGGTACCGGTGCCGGCGAGGCGAGCGCCTCGGCGAGCACGGCGGCGTCCTCCAGTGCCAGGTTCGCGCCCTGGCCGAGCGCCGGGACCATCGGATGCGCGGCATCGCCCAGCAGCGCCGCCCGGTCGTCCACCCAGCGCGGCGTCGGGTCGCGATCGTGGATGTCGGTGACGACGACGTCCTCGGGGTCCGCGGCGCGCACCAGGTCGACGACAGGGCCGTACCAGCCCTCCATGGCCTCCAGCAGGGCCAGCCGGGCCCCCGCCGGGCCCAGCGCGGGCCACACCCCGGCAGGTGCGGTGATCTTCGCTGTCCAGTACAGGGTGTCGTCACTGACCGGGGCGACGAACAGCTGGATGCCGCGGCCGTTGACGACGTGGCCACGCTGCCCGAGCGCCGAGCCGGTCGTCCGGCCGCGCACCGAGGTGTACCCCCGGTACTGCGGCGGGCCGTCGCCGAGCATGCGTGCACGCACCGCCGAGTGGATGCCGTCGGCGCCGACGAGCGCGTCGCAGGCGGTCACGGTGCCGTCCGACAGCTGTACGGCGACCTGCCCGCCCCGTTCGGTGTAGTCGGTGACGCCGGTCGCCAGGACGACGGCCGCGCCTGCGGTGAGCGCCTCGTCCAGCAGGGCCCGGTGCAGCGCCGAACGCAGCACCGGCATCTGCGGAGCCGCGAACGCACCGACGGCGCCGACGGGCTCCTCGGCCAGCACCGTGCCCCGGGCGTCCATCAGGACCCGCACCTCATCCGACCGGGTGACACGGCCGGTTGCCCTGACCCGGGCGCCGATCCGCGTGCCCAGGGCGTCGGCGGCCCGCAGCCCGTTGGGGTAGAGCACCAGCCCGGAGCCGCCGGTCCCGATCCGATCCCCCCGCTCCAGGACGGTCACGTCCAGGCCACGCGCGGCCATACCGGCGGCCGCCGCGAGCCCGCCGATACCGCCACCCGCCACCACCACCGACCGTTTCCTGCTCATGTCATCCCCTCCCTGGCGGCGAGCGCCGCCGGCCGCGGTCCGTCCCCGGCCGCCGCCAGCAGGCGGCCGTCGTACGTGCCGAAGGTGCCCGAGGAGGCGTCCCAGACGGTGCGGCCTGCCCGCAGGGTGCGCTCGACGCGCCCGGTGAACGTCCATCCCTCGTACGCCGACCAGCCGCACTTGCTCTCCACGTCGTGCGCCGAGTACATCCAGGGCGTGTCCGGCGCGAAGAAGACCAGGTCCGCGTCGGCGCCCGGCGCGATCCGCCCCTTGCCGGGCAGCCGGAACAACTCGGCGGGCGTCTGCGCCAGATGCCGGACCAGCCGCGACACGGCGACGTCCGGGTCCTCCTCGGGCCACCTGCGGCGCATCCCCGTCCACACGGCGACGGCCAGCTCCTGCACCCCGGGCAGCCCCGGCGGTGAGGCCGCCGCCGAGCGGGTCTTCTCCGCCACGGTGTGCGGGGCGTGGTCACTGCCCAGCGTGGCGAGCTGACCGTGCGCCAGCGCCCGCCACAGCCGGTCCTGGTCCGCCTGGGAGCGGATCGACGGCGACAGCCGCGTGCGCGCGCCCAGCCGGCGGGTGTCCTCGTCCGTGAACGACAGATGGTGGCCGGTGACCTCGAAGGTGACCGGATACCCGGCGGCCTGCGCCGCGCACACCAGGTCGGCCTCCTCGGCGCTCGACAGGTGCAGGATGTGCGCCCGGGTGCCGTGCCGGCGTACCAGCTCGACGACCTTGGCGACGGCGACGATGCCCCCGGTGCGCGGCCTGCGCCGCTCGTAGTCCCGGTAGCCGTCCGGCTCCCCCCACCACCCGTCGAGCAGCGCGAACAGCCCGTCGTCCTCGGCGTGCAGGACGAGCTGCACTCCCGCCTCGGCCGCCGCGGTGAACGCCTGCTCCAGCACCGCCGGGTCGCGGACCACCGTCGGGGCGGTGTGATGGCCCGCCATGAACACCTTCGCGCTGGTCGCCACCGACGGATCGAGGTCCGCCAGCAGCCAGGGGCGCGCCGGGTCGACCCCGATGTGGAAGCGCATGTCCACCAGCGAACGGCCCCGTACCATCCGGGCCTTGTCGGACAGAGCCTGCGGATCCAGTGTGGGCGGCACCGTGTTCGGCATGTCCATCACCGTGGTCACCCCACCGCGGACCGCCGCCCGGCTGCCGTGCTCCCAGTCCTCCTTGTACGTCAGACCGGGCGTGCGGAAGTGCACATGGGAGTCGATGAGCCCGGGCAGCACGTAGTGGGCGCCGGCGTCGAGGTGCCCGGCCGCCGCGGGCACCCTCCCCGGGCCGGTGACGGCGATGATCCGGCCGTCGTTGATCAGTACGTGCCCCGGCCGCACGCCGTCCGGGGTCACCAGCCGGCGGCCGCTGACCACGAGGTCGGGCAAGGGGGTCAGCCGGTCCACGCCGCCGCCACCAGGTCACGGCACAGGTCGTTCGTCGGCCCCATGAAGGCGACACCGCGCGCGTCGGCGAGCAGCCTGCCGATCGCCGAACCCTCCCGGTATCCGGCCGAGCCCAGCATCCGGGCCACGTCGAGGCAGATGTCCTCGGCGGCCGCGGACGCGTACAGCTTGCTGTGCAGCGTGGTCACTCCGGGATCCACCGAGGTCCGGGCACCGGCCCGGGCCACCACGGCGCGCGCCGCCTCCAACCGGGTCGCCAGATCCACCAACCGGTGACGCACCGTCGGCAGCTCCAGCAGCCCGTGGCCTTCCGCATGGCGGACCGCCAGCTCCAGCGCGGCCCGCGCGATACCGACGGACACCGCACCCAGGCTCGCCCCCGACTCGCGCACACCCGCGATGACCGACGCGGCCCCGCCGACCGGACCGAGCCTGTCGGCATCCGGCACGACGCATCCGTCCAGGGCGAGCAGCCCGGTCGCCGAGTCCCTCATCCCGGCCAGGTCCAGGCCGAGATCCGGGACCAGCCCGGGGGTGCCGGCCTCGACCAGGAAGAACGTCTGACCGTCCGAGCCGTACCCCTGCGTGGCGGCGGACGGCCGGCCGGTCTGCGTCAGGACCAGGTACAGGTCGGCGACGCCGGCGCCGGTCGTGAACGTCTTCGCGCCCTCCAGACGCCAGCGGCCGTCCGCGAGCCGCTCACCGCGGCTGGCCAGGTTCCGCTTCGCGGCCCCGGCGCCCGTCTCGCTCCACGCCGAGGCGGCCAGCCAGGTGCCGTCGGCCAGCCGCGGCAGCCATCGCCGCTGCTGCTCCAGCGTGCCCCACTCGGCGATCCGGGCGGACACGGCGAAGTGCTGGAACGCGATGATGGCCAGCGACGGGTTGACGGCGGCGATCTCCTCCACGACGTCGTTGACGGCGGCGGCGTCCCCGCCCGTGCCACCGAACCGCACCGCGACGGCCGTGCCCAGTAGCCCGCCGGCACGCAGCGCCTCCAGCGTCTCGCGGTCCGGCGCACCGGCCGGACCGCCGCGCGCGGCGGACTTCGACAGCCGGGCACGCAGCTCGGCACTCAGCGGCGGTCTCACGCCGCCCCGGACAGCGCCAGGCATTGGGCGACCTCCTCGAACTGCAGATGACCCAGGGGTGGCAGGGCGAACGAGCCCTGGAAGGTGACGTGTTTGTGCGCGACGGTCGCCCACAGCAGGGCGCCCTCGTCGCCGGGCGCCCCGGCAGCTGTGGTGACCGCCGAAACCGCCGTGCGTCCGCCCGCGGTCGTGATGTCCACCAGGCCGTCGGCCGTACCGTGCTCGCGGGCGATCCGCCACGGCACCGTGCCGGGGATCCGCACCGCCGACCCCAGACAGACGGCCCCGGTCAGCGCGATCGACGGATGCCAGCCAGGGACCGTCACGGCCCGGGCCGCGATGCCGCCGTCCACGCCCGGCAGCACCGCCGCGATCTTGGGGAAGGCTCCGCCACGCGGCCAGCCGAGCAGGTCGGCCGCCGCGCCCCGGATCGACTCCAGCCGCTCCAGCAACTCCCCACCGGCGTGGAACAGAGCCGCCTGGTCCGGCACACCGAGCGTGCGGGCGTCGACGAACGCATAGGTGTTGGCGCTGGCGACGAGCGACACCTCCACGCACTCCCCGCCGGTCGCCAGCACGGTGCGCGGCCGGCCGGCCGGCAGCAGATCCGCGAAGGGCACCGGCGACGGCTGGACGAAGGTGACCGTGAACCCGGCACTGTCCCGCTCGACCTGTCCGGCCTCGCACACCACGCTGTCGCCGTTGTTGCGCACCCGGACCCGGACCCGGGCGCCGGGCACCAGCCGCGGCAGCATCCCCGAACGGGACGCGGCCAGCACCGCGGCCAGCACCGAGTGCCCGCACGAACCGCGCAGGTCGAACCGGTCCGGGCCGCTGGGCAGCGCCTGCACGAAGCGGTAGTCCAGGTCGAACATCGGGTGCGCGGACGGTTCGATGAGGGCGATCTTCAGCACGTGCGCGCCGCCCGCCGACGCCAGATACTCGCGGGCCTGCGCAAGACGAGCCAGCAGAGGCTCGTCCTCGCGCGGCAGCCGCCCCGCGTCCAGGACGAAGGTGGGGCAAGGAGCGTCCGCCGCGTAGGCCAGATGCCCGATCACGCCGCCACCGCCAGCGGTGCCGTACCCGGCACCGTTCCGGCCGCGCCGGAGCCGCGCGGGGAGCGCCGGAACTGGTCGTCCCACACCTCGTGCACCAGCAGCGCCCACAGTGCGAGCGAGGCCGTGTCGTCGGGGCGTTCGGCCTGCGCGGCGAACAGGGCGTCGACGGCCCGGCCGTCCAGCCGCCCCGCCGCGGCCGTCCGGCCCGGCGCGAGCAGGTCCCGCGCGTACTCCCACAGCGCGGTGCCCGGCCGCAGCATCGCCGTCACCGGCAGCGTGAACGGCTGCTTCGGCCGGGACAGCACCCCATCGGGCAGCAGACCGGCCGCCGCCGCGTACAGGGTCCGCTTGACCTGCCCGCCCTGGATACGCCGGTGGTCGGGAAGCGGCCGGCCGAGGGACAGGACCGACCGCTGGCAGAACGGCAGCCGCGCCTCCACCGCGGAGGCCATGCTGAGATGGTCGACCCGGCGCAGATGGTAGGCGGGCAGCCGCTGCTCCAGCTCGAACCGGGTGATCCGGTCCAGGACGGTGCCGGGGCCGTGCAGCAGGTCCTCCGAAGCCGCCGCGGGCAGCGCAGGGTCGGTGGCGACATGGGCCCGGTATGCGTCGGTGTACAGGCGGGCCCTCAGTGCGGCCGGAACCGCGGACAACGCGTCGAGGTAGCCGGGCGCCCAGGCGGCGCCCGCCGCCGCCCGCTCCGCCGCCCGCCGCATCCGCTCGTACCCGCCGAACACCTCGTCGGCGCCGTCACCGGTGAGCGCCACGGTGAACCCGGCCTCCCGGATCGCCCGGAACAGCGCGTACGTGCTCAGCGCGATCGGGTCGGCGTTGGGCTGGCCCAGGTGCCAGACGGTCTCCTCCAGCAGCGCGGGAAAACCGGCCGGGTCGATCTCCACCTCGTGGTGGACCGTACGGGCCCGGTCGCTCACCTCGCGGGCGAAGTGCCGTTCGTCGCAGGGCCAACTGCCCCGGTAGGCGAGTGTGAACGTGTGCTGCAGGCCGTACTCGGCCGCCAGCGCCGTGACCAGAGAGGAGTCCAGGCCGCCGGAGGTGATCACGGCGACGGGCACGTCCGCCTCGAGCAGCCGGCCCACCTCGTGACGCAGGGTGCGCCGCACCTGCCGGGCCACCGTGAACCCGTCACCGGCAGGTCCCTCCTGCACCACGGGCACCTGCGGCTCGCGCCGTCGCACCCGAGGAAGGCCGCCCAGTTCGCACACCCAGGTGGTGCCGGGCTCCAGCACCTCCACGTCCTCGTACATCGTCCGCGTGCCGAACGGCGTACGGGTCGCGAGGAAGGCGTCGAGCGCCGACTCCCGCACCCGGCCGCCCGCCGCGCCGAACCCCAGCAGCGCGGGCAGCTCCGAGGAGAAGTGCAGCGACCGGTCCGCCGCGTGCCACCGGCAGTACAGCGGCTTCATCCCGATGTGGTCGGTGGCCAGCAGCAGCCGCGGCACCGCGCCGCGCGTGTCCAGCAGCGCCAGCGCGTACATCCCGTCGAGGTGTTCGGTGAAGTCGTCGCCGTACTCCAGGTACAGCGCGGGCAGCACCGATCCGTCGCAGCGGTCGGGGACCACGTGGCCGAGCGCCTCCAGGCGGCGGCGCAGCTCCTCGTGGTTGTAGATCTCCCCGTTGAACACCACCTGCACCGGCCCGCCCCGCCCGTAGGGCTGCTGTCCGCCGTCCAGGCCCACGACGGCCAGCCGGTTGTTGCCCAGGCCCCAACCGGCCCCCCGCGCGACACCCGTCGCGTCCGGACCGCCGTGCCGCTGCAGGGCAGCGACGGTCCGCATCGCGTGCGGTGTCACCGCCGCGTTGAAGTAACCGAAGATCCGGCACATGCGTGTCTGTCTTTCCGTGAGGACGGCGGATCAGCGGGCCGTCGACAGATAGCGCTCCCCGCTGTCGGGGAACACGGTGACCACCGTGGCGCGCGCCCAGCCCGGCTGGACTGCCACGGCACGGCTCGCCCAGGCGGCGGCCCCCGAGGAGATGCCGACCGGCAGGCCGGTCGCACGCGTCACCTCCTCGGCGGTTGCCGAGGCCGCCGCGTCGGGGACGGCCACCACCTCGTCGACCAGGGTCAGGTCGGTGATGGGGGAGACGTAACCGGCGCCGATGCCGGGGATGCCGTGCGGACCGGCCTCGCCCCCCGACAGCACGGCGCTGCGGGCCGGTTCCACCGCGACCACGTGCAGCGCCGTGCGCTCCTTCAGATAGCGGGCGGTGCCCGTCAGCGTTCCGCCGGTGCCGACCCCGCACACCAGCACGTCGATCCGGCCCCCGGTGGCCTCCCAGATCTCCGGGCCCGTGGTCTCGTAGTGCGCCCGCACGTTGGCGGGGTTGCGGTCCTGGCGCGGCATCCACGAGCCGGGCATGCCGCGCTGCAGCTCCTCGGCGTAGGCCCAGGCGGCCGGCAGCCCGTCCTGATGCGGCACGAGATGCACGTCGGCGCCCAGCCGCCGCAGGATCAGGCGGCGCTCCTCGGAGGCGTTGTCCGGCATCACGATGACGCACCGGTGACCGCGGCGTGCGCACAGCGCGGCCAGCGAGATGCCGGTACTGCCGGACGAGCACTCCACGACGGTGCCCCCGCTCGCCGGCAGCAGCCCGGCCTCCTCGGCGGCCCGCATCATGAACAGTGCCGCCCGGTCCTTCACACTGGCCAGCGGATTGGCCATCTCCAGCTTCGCCAGCAGCCGCGCCGAGCCGGGCAGCCCCGGCAGTGGAACCTCCAGCAGGGGTGTGCGCCCGACCAGTTCCTCCACGGACCGGGCCGGGCCGGCCGCCGTGTTTCGTATGTCCGTCGTCACGGTCCCCCCCGGGTCCAGCGGTGTCAGGCGTCGGCGAGGCCGCGCGCCGCGCGCAGGTGCGCGGTGGCTGCCTGCTGCAGATGGGTGATGTCGCTGGAGACCGTGGCGAACGTGAAACCCTCGGCCAGTCGTTTCGCGGCGCTCTCACCGTCCGGTACATGGATGCCGCACGCGATGCCGTGCCGCCGGGCGGTCTCCGTGATCCGCCGCAGCGCGGCCTCCAGCGTGTCGGCGGCAGCCGGGTCGCCGAACCAGCGTGCGCCGAGCGCGGCCGACAGATCGGCGGGCCCCACGTACACCGCGTCGAGACCCTCCGTGGCGCAGATGGCGTCCAGATCGTCCAGCGCGGTCGCGGTCTCGATCATCACGATGCATGCGACACGGTCGTCGATCTCCGCCGGCACGGACCCCAGCCGCAGCTCCGCACGGACCGGACCGCCCAGACTGCGGGTCCCCGCCGGATGGTGCCGGCAGGCTCGCACCGAGGTGCGCGCCTGCTCGGCGTTCTCGACCATCGGGACGATGACGCCCCGCGCCCCGCTGTCGAGCGCGACACCGATGGCCACCGGGTCCGCCGACGGCACCCGGATCAGCCCGGCGGAACGGCCCCGGGCATCCACGGCCAGCATCGCCGCCTGCCATCCGGGCTGGTGCGTCACCCCGTGCTGGCCGTCAACACCGATGTAGTCGTAGCCGAGCCCGGCGATCCGCTCCGTCGCGACCGGGCTGTCGAGGGAGATCCAGTAGCCCACCAGGGGCTCCCGGCGGCGCAACCGTGCCGCGAACCCCGGATCCGGGTGGGAGACGGACGTCATGGTCATTCCCCTTCTTTCAGTGCGTAGCTCTGCTTGCCGTCGAGGCCGTAGGGCACGTCGCCGTTGATGGACACCCGGTGCAGCACTCGCTGGTGGCCCCCGTAGTCGTTGACCGCGAAGTGCTGCGTGCTGCGGTTGTCGAAGATCAGTACGTCGCCGGGGCGCCAGCGCCAGCGCGCCGTGTTCTCCGGCCGTCGCACATATCCCTGAAGCACGTCGAGGATCGGCCGGGACTCACGGGGTGTCACACCGAGCAGCCACTGGGCGAAACCGCCGAGGAACAGGCTCGGCTCACCGGACTCCGGGTGCACCCGCACCACCGGGTGTGCGGTCTCGAACCGGCGGGCCAGGAACGCCGCGCGGACCTTCTCACCGCGCTCCGTGCCCAGCCTCGGCTGCTCGGCGTGGTTCGTGTGCACCGCCCAGAGCCGATCGGCCACCGCGCGCAGTTCGGCCGGCAAGTCCCGGTACCCGGCGGCCGCGTTCGCGACCAGCGTGTCCCCGCCGTACGGGGGCAGCACCACGCTGCGCAGGGTCGTACCCAGCGACGGCGCGGTGGTGAAGCTGATGTCGGTGTGCCAGTGGTCGGCCCGCTGGTCCTCACCGTCGACGGGAATCACCTGCGGGGTGCCCTCGACGGTGCGCATCATCGGGTGCGGCTGGGTGAGCGGCCCGAAACGGCCGGCGAAGGCCAGCTGGTGCTCGTCGGAGATGTCCTGGTCCCGGAAGAAGAGGACCTTGTACCGCAGGAATGCCTCGTGGATCTGGCGGAAAACGGAATCCGACAGCTCGGTGGACAGGTCGACGCCTGTGACCTCCGCGCCGATCTTTCCGCCGATCCGGCGTATGTCGAACAGGGACACCAGCATTCCCTCCGAATATGTCAGGGACTCGCGCGGCCGTGCCGGCCGGGGGAGCAGGGACGCGGCGCCCCATGTCCCTCCCGGTGTTCGAATCACAACACGTGGCTCAATCCGGCGGCAACCGACGCCGAAAACGAACGACGACTTCACCAACTCGCACTCCGGAAGGCCCGAGAATTCCAGGGGATACGCCGACTTGTTCAAGTCGCATTGCGTCCGCGGCCTTGGCTTGTCAGCGCCGGGCCGGCGCGGCGATTCTCTAGCCGCCGCGCCCTTCAATCGTCCTCCGGAGCAAAGGACTGCTGACATGCCAGTGATCACCGTCAACTGGTGGCAGGGCAACAACCGGCAAGCGCGAAGGGAGTTGGTGGCGGGCATCACCGACGTCGTCACGCGCGTGTCCGGCTGCCCGGACGACGCCGTCACCGTCATCGTGCGGGACGTGGCCCCCGACCACTGGGGCAAGGGCGGTCACCTCGCCGACGAACTGCGGCCGCGGGGAGGCCGGCGATGACCCTCGGCTCCCTGCACCCGAACATCCGGCTGCGGATGGCGGTCGGCTTCGTCCAGCGACTGCTGTCGGTCATGCTGATGCCGCTGCTCGTCATCCACCTGGCGGACCTCTACGGCCCCGCCGTCGCCGGCGTCCTCACCGTCTGCGTGGCGGGGGCGGGCATCGCGGCGAACTTCCTGGGCGGCCACCTCGCCGACGTCCACGGCCGGCGCCCCGTGATGGTGGCCGGCGAACTCGGCGCCACCCTCACCTTCGGCCTGCTCGCCCTCGCCAACTCGCCCTGGTGGAGCTCCGGTTCCGCCACGTTCGGCCTGTTCCTGCTCAACACGTGCTGCTCGCAACTGGCCACTCCGGCGGCCGACGCGATGATGGTCGACGTCTCCACCCCCGACAACCGCCAGCTCGTCTACACGATCAACTACTGGTCGATCAACCTGGCGTTCACCGTGGGCGCCCTGCTCGGCGGCTTCCTCTACGACGGCCACTTCCTGCAACTGCTGACCGGTGCCGCCGCGCTGTGCCTGCTGACCACGTCGGTGATGTGGCGGTGGATCAGCGAGACCGCCCCGCGGACCGGCCGGGCGGCGGCGGGACCGGCCGCCATGCTGCGCGGCTACCTCGCCGTGGCCCGCGACCGGATCTTCCTGCGCCAGCTGGCCGCGGCCGCCCTGATCGCCGCCGTCGAGATGCAGATCGGCTACTACATCGCCGTACGTCTCTCCCGCGAGTTCCCCCGCCAGACCCTCCTCGCGATCGCCGGCCGGCGTCTGGACATCGACGGCGTCGCCGTCCTCGGCATCCTGCGGGCCGTCAACGCCGCCTTGGTCGTCGCCCTCGTCCTGTTCGCCAAGACGATGCTGGCACGGGTCCCCGAACGTATCCGGCTCTACGGCGGCATCGCCCTCTTCACCGCCGGCTACATGGTGTGGGCCGTCAGCGACGCCGGCTGGGTGCTCATCGCCGCGGCTGTCCTTCTCACGTTCGGGGAGATCGCCAGCGTCCCGGTGCGCCAGGCGCTCCTGGCCGACCTCATCGACCCCGAGGCCCGCACCAAGTACATGGCGGCCTACGCGCTCAACGCCCGGATCGGGCTCCTCGTCGCCGCCCTGTGTGTCACCCTCGGCGCGTTCGTCCCCGCCCTCGGCATGAGCCTGCTGTACGGGACGGCCGGCTGCGCCGCGATGCTGCTGTACCGGTCGATCGTCGCGGTGCGTGACTCCCGTGAGTCCGATGAGAAGGTCCCGGCCGCGGCCTGACATGCCGAAGCGTCTCCTCGTCCGCGGTCCGCCGGTGACTCGGGCAGGTCCGGTTGCCGGCCGGTACCGCTCACCGGTCTGATGCGGGCATGACGAAACGGCTGTTCACCTCGGAGTCGGTCACCGAGGGCCATCCCGACAAGATCGCCGACCAGATCAGCGACACCGTGCTCGACGCGCTGCTCGCCCAGGACCCGTCCGCCCGGGTCGCCGTGG
>NZ_KQ948872.1:107564-151218 GCF_001514215.1 Streptomyces bungoensis | reverse complement strand
GGGCAGCCGATCCGCTTCGGCGCCGACGGCTCCCGCGGCGTCCTCCGCGACCCGCGCACCGGCGACCTGGAAGTCGTGACGGTCACACCCGACAACGAGGCCCACATCCTCGTCCACGACGCGCACACCGCCTCCCCCACCACCGCCTTCGCCCTCTCCCGCCTCGCCGACCCCGACACCCTCCACCACACCCCCATCGGCGTCTTCCGCTCCGTCGAGCGGCCGGTGTACGACACGCTGATGTCGGAGCAGCTCGACACCGCGGTCGAGCAGCGCGGCAAGGGCGACCTCGCCGCCCTCCTGGCCGGCGGCGACACCTGGACGGTCGTCGGCTGAGCCGGTACGGCTGTCACGAGGCCCGGGACCGCGCGTCCCGGGCCTCGTCGTATGCCCGGCGGGCCTGCTCCACCTCGTCCATGCGGTCGTGGGTCCACCGGGCGAGAACGCGCACCTGCTCGGCGGCCTCGCGACCGAGGGCGGTGAGCGAGTAGTCGACGCGGGGCGGGATGACCGGCTTGGCGTCGCGGTGGACCAGGCCGTCGCGCTCCAGGGTCTGCAGGGTCTGGGTGAGCATCTTCTCGCTGACGCCCCGGCCCGTGTACCCGTTGACGGCCCGGCGCAGCTCGCTGAAGCGGTACGGCCGCTCGAGCAGCTCGACCAGGACCAGGACGCCCCAGCGGCTGGTGACGTGTTCGAGGACGAGCCGGTAGGGGCACAGCGCCTCGGCTTCGGCGACCTGCTTGCTTACTGCCATGCCAGTACCTTACTTCAAAGTGGGTACTTTCTTTCAGTTAGCGCCACTCCTAGGGTGAGTGTCCTACGCACCCCCACAAGGAGAACCGAGTCATGAGCATCGTCGTCACCGGAGCCACCGGACACCTCGGCCGTCACGTCGTGGAGCAGCTGCTGGAGAAGGTTCCGGCGGAGCGGATCACCGCCGTCGTGCGCGACCCGGCGAAGGCCGCCGGCTTCGCGGCCCGCGGGGTCCGGATCGCCGTCGCCGACTACAACGCGCCCGAGACCTTCGACGGCCTGTTCGCGGCCGGCGACAAGGTCCTGCTGATCTCCGGCAACGAGTTCGACAAGGACCGGGTGCGGCAGCACAGGGTCGTCATCGACGCCGCCGGGGCCGCGGGCGTCGCCCTGCTCGCCTACACCAGCGCCCCCGGCACCCTGACCGCCGCGCTCGCGGACGACCACCGGGCCACCGAGGAGGCGCTGCTCGCCTCCGGGCTGCCGTACAGCCTGCTGCGCAACGGCTGGTACCACGAGAACTACACCGAGAACCTGGGCCCGGTGCTGGAGCACGGCGCGGTCGTCCAGGCCGCCGGCGACGGCCGCCTGTCCTCGGCCTCGCGCGCCGACTACGCGGCCGCCGCGGTCGCCGTGCTGACCGGCGAGGGCCACGAGAACACGACGTACGAACTGGGCGGCGACGAGGCGTGGAACTTCGCCGAGTACGCGGCCGAGCTGAGCCGGCAGACCGGCAGGGAGATCGCCTACCGCCCCGTCTCCGTCGAGGCCCTCCAGGAGATCCTGACGGGCGCCGGGGTGCCCGGGCCGTTCGCCGCGGTCCTGGCCGGCGTCGACGCCTCGATCGAGCGGGGCGAGCTGGCCGTCTCCTCCGGTGACCTCTCCCGCCTCACCGGCCGCCCGACGACCCCGCTCGCCGAGGCCGTCACCACCGCGCTCAAGGGCTGAGCCCCCGGCGCGGGCCCTCCGGCACCTCCACCCCGCCTGTCATGACCGTATGGCGATACGGGCATGACAGGCGGGGGTGGGCGGCGCTACCTTCTCTGTGGCGCGTACGGGTGACGCGCAGGGTGAGGCGAGAAGGAGGGGCCCCGTGGCCGGGACATCCAAGGCAGAGCACCGGACAGGCCTGCTGAACGGTTTCGCCGCTTACGGCATGTGGGGACTGGTCCCGCTGTTCTGGCCGCTGCTGAAACCCGCCGGGGCGATGGAGATCCTGGCCCACCGCATGGTGTGGTCGCTGGCCTTCGTCGTCGCCGCCCTGCTCACCGTCCGCCGCTGGGCCTGGGCCGGGGAGCTGCTGCGGCAGCCCCGGCGGCTGGCGCTCGTCGCGGTGGCGGCGGCCGTCATCACCGTGAACTGGGGCGTCTACATCTGGGCGGTGAACTCCGGCCACGTCGTCGAGGCCTCCCTCGGGTACTTCATCAACCCGCTGGTGACCATAGCGATGGGCGTGCTGCTCCTGAAGGAGCGGCTGCGGCCGGTGCAGTGGGCGGCGGTCGGTACCGGTTTCGCCGCCGTCGTCGTCCTGACGGTCGGCTACGGCCGCCCGCCGTGGATCTCGCTGTGCCTCGCGTTCTCGTTCGCCACCTACGGGCTGGTGAAGAAGAAGGTCGGCCTCGGGGGCGTCGAGTCGCTGGCCGCCGAGACCGCCGTCCAGTTCCTGCCCGCGCTCGGCTACCTGCTCTGGCTCACCGCGCACGGCGAGTCCACCTTCACCACGGGCGGCGCCGGGCACTCCGTCCTGCTCGCCTCGACCGGCCTCGTCACGGCGCTGCCGCTGGTCTGCTTCGGCGCCGCGGCGATCCGGGTGCCCCTGTCCACGCTGGGGCTGCTGCAGTACCTGGCGCCCGTCTTCCAGTTCCTGCTCGGCATCCTCTACTTCCACGAGGCCATGCCGCCCGAGCGCTGGGCCGGTTTCGCACTGGTGTGGGTGGCGCTGGGCCTGCTCACGTGGAACGCGCTGCACTCGGCGCACCGGGCGCGGACGGCCGCCGCGATGCTCGGCGCGCCCCGCGTCGATGCGCCGGACTCCACCCCGGTGGAGGCCTGACACCGCTATAAGTGGGAGCATGCCGACACCGACCTCCGCCGCGGTCCACTGGAAGCTCGTCATCGACGCCGCCGACCCGCACGCCCAGGCCGACTTCTGGGCCGCCGCGCTGCGCTACGAGGCCGAGGACAACAGCGCGCTCGTCGAGCGCCTGCTGTCCCTCGGCGCGCTGCCCGGGCAGGCGACCGTCGAGTACCACGGCCGCCCCGCCTTCCGCGACCTGATCGCCGTGCGGCACCCCGACGACCCGTACGACCCGGACTCCGGTACCGGGCTGGGCCGCAGGCTGCTGTTCCAGCGCGTCCCGGAGGCCAAGACCGGCAAGAACCGGCTCCACCTCGACCTGCACCCCGGCGACGGACGGCGCGCGCAGGAGGTGGCGCGCCTGACGGCCCTCGGGGCGCGGGTGGTGCGGGAGGTGGAGGAGCCCGCCGGGCAGTGGGTGGTGATGGCGGACCCGGAGGGCAACGAGTTCTGCGTGCACTAGCCGCACCGGACGCACCCTGCACCGGCCTACGCCCGCGCCGCCTTCGCCGCGCGGTCGGTGAGGCGGACCATGCGGGCGCGCGCGGACTCCAGGGGGCGCGGGTCGCCGGCCGCGGGGCCCGGCTCCGCGGCGAGGTCCGCCCACAGCGCGATCAGGTCCCGGCCCAGCCGCAGTCCCTCTTCGGGGTCGCGCACCGCGCGCCAGGCGGTGGCCGCGCTCTGCACGTTGCCGTAGGCGGACTCCGCGTCCAGGGCCTGCCGGCGGAGCCGGGCTAGGTCCAGGGAGAGGCCGCAGGCGCGGACCGGGTCGCCCGCCAGGTAGGCGATGTAGGCGGTCAGCTCGCGCAGGTGCAGCACCTCGGCGTGGCGGGGGCCCAGCACGGCGGAGGCTTCGGCGACGGTGCGGTCGGCGAGCCCGGCCGCCTCCTCGATACGGCCGTCCCGTACCGCCGCGTTGATCCGCCGCATCGGCTCGGCGAGCAGCTCGGCCCCCTCCGCGGTCTCGGTCACGGGCTCGTCGCCGAGCACCTCCTCGGCGACGGCGTCGAAACCGCGGGCGGGGGTGGAGGCGGCGGCGGGCGTGGACTCGGGGTCGGGCAGGGGGGCGGGGGCCGGGGCGGCCGCCTCGCGGTCCCGCGCGGTCGCGGGAGCCGGCACGGCCGGTACGGCGGTCCGCGGCGAGGGGAGGTCCATGACGGGCGCCGGCCCGAACTGCCCGGTGGGAGCCTGTACGACGCCCGGCGCGGCACGCGGGGCCACCCGGGCGGGCTCTCCCGCCACCCGGCTGGAGCCGTCCGCCGAGACCTCGAGCGGGACGACGCAGCCGACGCGGTCGTCGTGGATCGTGGCGCGTATGGGGGCGCCCAGGCTGATGGCGAGGCGCTGGAGGTGGTCGAGCACGGCCTGCTGGATCTCCTGGCCCGGCGCCGCCGTCACCGCCGTCCCTCCCACCGACGCGCTGCCGGCGCCGGACACGCGGACGTGCACCACCGCGGGGTGTGCCGCGGGCTGCTGCGCCCGCTTCTTCTCGAAGCTGAGTCGAGACATCGGTTCCCTCACTCCCCCGGCGTCACGATCCGGTCGTACGCGTCCTACCGACCAGTCTGTCCGCTCCGCCCGCCTCGCGCGTAACCGAGACGTCACAGCCTCGCATCAGCCGCGACCCTGGAGGAAAGTGCTTGTGTGTGCATATGATGCATGCGCCTTTATTCGCGGTACGACATCGCTCCTCCTGGGGGACCCATGAGCCGCCGCTTCCTCTTCGTCCTGGGCAGCGCCCGCCTCGACGGCAACACCGAGCTGCTGGCCCGCACGGCCGCCGAGCAGCTGCCCGGTGACGTCGAACAGCGCTGGATCCGGCTCGCCGAGCTCCCGCTGCCCGACTTCACCGACCTGCGCCGGGACGCCGACCACGTGCGGCCGCCCGCGGACGCCGCCACCGGCCTGCTGCTCGACGCCACCCTCGCGGCCACCGACATCGTGATCGCCTCGCCGCTGTACTGGTACTCCGTCTCCAGCCTGACCAAGCGCTACCTGGACTACTGGTCGGGCTGGCTGCGCACCCCGGGCGTGGACTTCCGGGAGACCCTGGCCGGCCGCACCCTGTGGGGGGTGACGGCGCTCGCGGACCGCGAACCGACGGTCGCCGAGCCCCTCACCGGCATGCTCCACCACTCGGCCGCCTACCTGGGCATGCGCTTCGGCGGGGTGCTGCTGGGCAACGGCAGCGCGCGGGGGGACGTACGGAACGACGCCGGCGCGCTGGCGCGCGCGAAGACGTTCTTCGCGCAGGAGCCGCCGCTCGCCCGCTTCCCGCACCAGGCCGCCTGAGAGGCGCTACGCGCTGATGTCCTTCGCCGTGAACCGCGCCCAGGCCGCCGAGCCGAACACGGCCGCGTACAGCGCCTGGAGTCCCAGGTTCTTCACCAGGTCGTCCCAGTAGACCGGGTCGCGCATCAGGTCGGCGAAGGACAGCCAGTAGTGCGGGAAGAGGTAGGGCCGCAGCGCGTGCAGCTGCGGTATCTGGTCCAGGATCTGGACGGTGATGAGCAGGCCGACGGTGGTCGCCATCGCCGCGATGCCGCTGTTGGTGAGGGTCGACACGAACAGGCCGAGGGCGGCGACGCCGACCAGTGAGGCCGCGACGACCAGCGCGATCAGCAGGGCCCGGCCGAGTCCGTCGGCGAAGCCGATGCGCGTGCCGGAGATGGTGGTGAGGTCGCCGAGCGGGAACAGCAGCGCCCCGACGGCCAGCGCCGAGACGGCCACGACCAGGGTGGCCAGCAGGCAGAAGGCCATGACGGTCGTGTACTTGGTGAGCAGCAGGCGGGTGCGGCCGGCCGGGGCGACCAGCAGATAGCGCAGGGTGCCGCCGCCCGCCTCGCCGGCGATCGCGTCGCCCGCGACGACGCCGACCGCCATCGGCAGGAAGAACGGCAGGGTCGCGGCCAGTGCCGTGAACACCAGGAACAGGCCGTTGTTGGTGATCTGCGCGATGAACGCCGGTCCCCCGCCGCCGTCCGGACCCGACGACGAGCCGCCCCGAGTCTCGACCTTCACCGCGATGCCGACCAGGACCGGCACCGCCGCCAGCACCCCGAGCAGCGCGAGCGTGCGCCAGCGGCGGAGGGTGGTGACCAGTTCGCTGCGCAGCAGCCCGAAGGTCCACAGGGCACGGGGCCGGCGTCCGGCCGGTGCCGGTGGTGCCTCAGCCCGCGACATCGAAGCCCTCCCCCGTGAGTGCGACGAACGCGTCCTCCAGGGAGGCCCGTTCGACCGTGAGCCCGCGGACCCGTACGCCCGCCGTGACCAGGGCCGCGGTCACCTCGGCGAGGTCACGCTCGGGCGGCTCGCCGGTGACCCGGTCGCCGTCCGCGCCGACGTCCCCGACGCCCTGCTCCTTCAGCACTCGCGCCGCGTCGCCCGGGTCGGGGGTGAGCACCACCAGCCGGCCGCGTGCCCCGGCCGCCAGGTCGGCCACCGAGCCCTGGGTGACCAGGCGGCCCCGGGTCATCACCGCCGCATGGGTGCACACCTGCTCGATCTCGTCGAGGAGGTGGGAGGAGAGGAACACCGTCGTACCGTCGGAGGCCAACTCCCGCACCAGGGAGCGGATCTCCCGCATGCCCTGGGGGTCGAGGCCGTTGGTGGGCTCGTCCAGGACGAGCAGCCGGCGCGGCTGGAGCAGCGCGGCGGCCAGGCCCAGGCGCTGCTTCATGCCGAGCGAGTACGCCCTGGCCTTCTTGCCCGCCGCGGCCGTCAGACCCACCCGGTCCAGGGCGGCCGCGACGCGGGCGCGCCGGGTGCGCGGGTCGGCGGTCGGGTCGGCGGCGTCGTAGCGCAGCAGGTTGTCCCGCCCGGAGAGGAAGCCGTACAGGGCGGGGCCCTCGATCAGCGCGCCGACCTGCGGGAGGACGGCGCGGGTGGCCCTGGGCATGGGCCGGCCCAGGACACGGGCCGTACCCGAGGTCGGTGCGATCAGGCCCATCAGCATGCGGATGGTGGTGGTCTTGCCGGAGCCGTTCGGGCCGAGGAAGCCGAAGACGCTGCCCGCCGGGACGGTCAGGTCCAGACCGTCCACGGCGAGCTGTCCGCCGCGGTAGCGCTTGGTCAGGCCGCGCGTGGCGATGACGGGCGCCGGCCCGTCATCGCCCCGCCGCTCCGTGGCGGACGGTGCGTCCATCGGCTCCCCCTCGACTCGTTCGGCCCGCGCAGGGTCACTTCCCCTGGTCGGCCGCCTTCACCAGCGCGTCCTTGGTGACCGCTCCGGCGTACACCTTGCCGTCGTCGGTGATCAGGGCGTTGACCAGGCGGGTGGAGAAGACCGTGCCCTTGCCGAACTTCCCGGAGACCTGGTCGCCGAGCGAGCCGAGGAAGCCGCCGAGCTGACCGCCCCGGGACCCGCTCGGCACGCCGCCCTTGGCGCCGGTGTCGAAGGTGGCGATGGAGGTCCAGCCCTTGCCGAGCACCTTCGGCCCGTGCGCCCCCTGCGGCCCGTGTGCCCCGCCGAGGCCCTTGGCGAAGTCCTCGCCGCCCGCCTGGGGAGCGCGCCGGTCCTTCTCCTCGGTGACCTTCGCACCCTTGGGCGGGGTGAAGTCGAAGGTGGAGGCGGCGGGCCGGGCGAAGGAGACCTGGGTGAAGCCCGCGTCGAGGACGGCGGCGCCGCCGCTGCGCGGGGTCAGCGTGAACTTCAGCGGCATGCCCGTCTTCGCGTCCACCGCGATGCTGACCGCGCCGACCGTGGTGCCGGACTGCTTCGGCTTGATCAGCAGCTTGTAGGCGTCGCGTCCGGCGACCTGCGCGGTGCCGTCGACGGTCACGGACGTGGTGCCGTCGACCGCCTTCAGGGCCTCGTCGGCGAAGTCCTTCGGGGTGGCGGGCGGCGCGGCCCGGTGCCGGCCTGCGGAGGCGGCCGCGGTGCCGTGGTACACCTCGTTGGTCTTGCTGTCGTAGCCCCAGACGTCCTTGCCGTCGTGGATCATGCTGTACTCGGCGCCGCTCTCCAGCAGCGACAGCTTCTGCCGGTCCGGGCCGTCGGCCGCCACGCGCAGGGTGTGCGTGCCGGAGACCAGCTCGGTGAGGTGCGACTTCGGGTCCGCGGAGGAGCCGTCGCCGCCCCGGGCCGCGCCGGAGGCCAGGGTGCTCTCCAGGCCGCCGAGGTTGGGCAGACCCAGGTCGGTGCTGACCTTGACCGTGCCCGAGAGCCGCTGCACGTCCGACTTGGCGATCTTGTCGATGAGCTGCTGTGCGGTGATTTTCGGCAGGGCGGGGTCGCCTGAGTCGGCGAGCGCCGGGACCAGCCCGATCGTGGCCGCCGCCACCCCCACCACCGCGACCGGGACCGCGTACCGGGCGGCCTTGCGGCGTCCGGAGGGCGCGTCCTCCGCCTGCGCGGCGGCCGTTGCGTCGTCGGATTCGTACGGTGCCATCTGTGCCTTACCTCCGTCGTCGGCGGCGGCTGTCACCCACACTGGTCCACCTGAGCCGCCATTCTCACCCGAATCGGTGAGGATTGGTGATTTCCGTGGTTTCCATCTCACCAAATGGTCCGTCAGGAAGCGTCAGCCCTCGGAGGCAACTCCGCGTACGCCTGCGGTATGACACGCGGGGGCGGTACCCGGGGCAACCCGTAGGGGTCGCCCGGGGCGCGCGGGGAGCGGGCCGGCTCAGCCGGCGCGGTGCACCACCGCGTCGCACAGTTCGAGCAGCGCCGTCTTGGCCTCGCACTCCCGCAGCGGGGCGAGCGCGGACCGCGCCTCCTCCACGTACCGGACGGTGTCCCGGCGGGCCTGCTCCAGCGCGGGGTGCGCGCGGAGCGCGGCCAGCGCCTCGGCGTGCCGGGCGTCGTCGGTGAGGTCGGAGTCCAGCAGCTCGCACAGCGCCGCGTCCTCGGGCAGGCCCAGGCGGGCGGCCCGCTCGCGCAGCCGCAGGACGGGCAAGGTCGGGATGCCCTCGCGCAGGTCGGTGCCGGGGGTCTTGCCGGACTCGTGGGAGTCCGAGGCGATGTCCAGGACGTCGTCGGCGAGCTGGAAGGCGACCCCGAGCCGCTCGCCGTACTGGGTGAGCACGTCGACGACCGTCTCGTCGGCGCCCGACATCATCGCGCCGAACCGGCAGGACACCGCCACCAGGGAGCCCGTCTTGCCGCCGAGCACGTCCAGGTAGTGCTCGACCGGGTCGCGGCCGTCGGAGGGGCCGGCGGTCTCCAGGATCTGGCCGGTGACCAGCCGCTCGAACGCGAGGGCCTGCACCCGGACCGCCTCCGGGCCGAGGTCGGCGAGGATCTGGGAGGCGCGGGCGAAGAGGAAGTCGCCGGTCAGGACCGCGACGGAGTTGCCCCAGCGCGTGTTGGCGCTGGCCACACCGCGCCGCACGGACGCCTCGTCCATGACGTCGTCGTGGTACAGCGTGGCCAGGTGGGTGAGCTCCACGACCACGGCGGCCGGGACGACGCCCGGCGCGTAGGGGTCGCCGAACTGCGCCGCGAGCATCACGAGCAGCGGACGGAACCGCTTCCCGCCCGCCCGTACGAGGTGCTGGGCGGCCTCCGTGATGAACGGGACCTCACTCTTGGTGGCCTCGAGCAGGCCTTCCTCGACAGCCGTCAATCCGGCCTGGACATCGGCTTCCAGAGCCTGGTCCCGCACGCTCAGCCCGAACGGCCCGACGACGGTCACGAGGGGTCTCCTGTCTGCTGGTGTCTGCTGGCGGTTACGGGGTTTGTCGATAGGTCGCTGCCCTCACTCAAGTCAGCGTATCCGGTCCTGTTTCGATCACCGATAGCGCCCACCGGTCCAGCCCGGGCGGTATCGGATCACGACCGTTATGTTTTCGATCGGGCGGTATGAGGGCATATCCACTGGCTTAGCACACCGGCACGAGGCGCGCCCGAGACGCCGCCCGACCTGCGGCGTCGGCCGGTGCGCGGATTCGCAAATCGCCCATGCCCGACTTAGAGTAATTTGCTATTTCGTGAAGTGGGTCACGCACCCCACCGGTGCGCCGGAGCGCCCCTCACCGCGTCCCCGCCTTGCGCCGTCGGCGAGTTGAGCCTTGGCAACCGCAAAGGATCAAGCGGGCCAAATGCCTCACAACAAGATCAACCAGCTCGTTGTGTGAATCCGCTACTTGTTCCCGACATGTGCTCTCGCATACGTTCCCGCCACGCCAGACGGACGCCGAATCCTGCCGCGTCTGGCATCACCCATCGACGGACGCATCCGTACGGCAGGAGCGGGGGACCCAGGTAAGCCGCCGGACCGGCCGGCACACGCCGTGCCGGAACGGCTAGGGGTGAAGCCGTGCCTCCTCACGGGGGCGCGGCCGGGCACCTCCCCGCCCGAACCCGACAGCTCACCTCGCAGGCGACGGAGAGGAACTTCGCCATGCCTGCTGCCGCCATGCCTGCTGCCGCCCAGCCCCGCCGCGCCCGCACCACCCGCCTGCTGCGCACGCTCGCCGTCGCCGGCACCGGCGCCGCCGTGCTCGTCCTTCCGCTCGTCGGCGCCACCAGCGCCTCCGCGGCCACCCCGGCCGCCACGACGGTCTCCACCACCCCGGCCGGGTACCCGAACAACCTCGACGGCTGGATCCGCGAGTCCCTCGCGATCATGGCGGAGAAGCACATCCCGGGCACCTACAACGGCATCTACCGCAACGTCATGCGCGAGTCGTCGGGCAACCCGAACGCCATCAACCTCTGGGACTCCAACGCGGCCAAGGGCATCCCGTCCAAGGGCCTGCTTCAGGTCATCGACCCCACGTTCAACGCGTACCACGTGGCCGGAACGGCCTACAACATCTACGACCCGGTCGCGAACATCACCGCCGCCTGCAACTACGCGGCCGCGCGCTACGGGTCGATCGACAACGTGTTCGGCGCCTACTGACGGGTCCGGCGGGCGGCCGCGGCGGGCCGCTACTGATATCCCGGTCAGTCGGTCGGTCCGGTCGGTCGGTCCGGTCGGTCGGTCCGGTCAGCCGGCCGGGAACAGTCTTTCGAGGACGACGGCGACGCCGTCGTCCTCGTTCGTCGTGGTGACCTCGTCGGCGACCGCCTTGAGTTCGGGGTGGGCGTCGGCCATGGCGACACCGTGCGCGGCCCAGTCGAACATCGGGATGTCGTTGGGCATGTCGCCGAAGGCGAGGGCCCGCCCGGGGGCGATGCCCAGGTGGCCGGCGGCCAGCGCCAGCCCCGTGGCCTTGGTCACCCCGCACGGCTGGAGCTCCACCGTGCCCGGCCCCGACATCGTCACCGTCGCCAGCGAGCCCACCACCGAGCGTGCGACCGCCGCCAACTCGTCGTCGCAGAGCGTGGGGTGGCGCAGCAGCACCTTGCTGATGGGCCGGCGCCACAGGTCGTCGCGCCGCCCGACCCGCACGGCGGGCAGGGTCGGGTGGGGCATCCGGTACCCCGGCTCGATCAGCGTGAGCCCGTCCACGCCGTCCTGGTCGACGGCCGCGTACACCTGCCCCACCTCGGCCTCGATCTTGCCGAGCGCGGTCTCGGCCGGCTCCCGCTCCAGCCGCACCGACCACAGCAGGCGGCCGGCGGCGGCGTCGTAGACCTGCGCCCCCTGCCCGCACACGGCGAGCCCCGTGCAGCCGAGGCTCTCCAGCAGCGGCCGCACCCGGGGGGCCGGCCGGCCCGTGACCACCAGGTGCCGGGCACCGGCCCGCGCCGCCCGCCGGAGCGCGGCGAGCGAGCGGTCGGAGACGGTGTCGTCGCCGCGCAGCAGCGTCCCGTCCAGGTCGGTGGCGATGAGGGCGTATGCGGGGGGTGCGGCCATGATCAGAGAATACGGAGGGCGGGGCCCGCCGACTCACCCCGCTCTTCCCGGACTTGTGTGCTGCCCGGGCGCAAGTGGCGTCCGTACCCTCCCGGATGGCGGGCCGGGGTGCCGGGCGACCGCTGCCCGGCGCCGGGTGTCAGCCGTGCGCGGCCGCCAGGTGCCTGGCCAGCCGCGGGGAGGCGAACTCCGTGCCGCACACGAAGCGCATCACCGGGCCGTAGGAGGACGCCGCCGGCAGGCCGGTGAAGTACAGGCCGGGGACGGAGGAGACGTACCCGGCGCCGAGCCGGGGAGCGCCCCTGCTCACCACGAGCCGGGTGCGCAACTCGTGGCCGAGGAAGTCCATCGCGGCGATGTCCACCCGGTAGCCGGTGGCGGCGATGACGTGGTCGGCGCCGAGCCGCTCGGTGCGGCCCGCGTGGGTGCGGACGGTGAGGCCCGGGGCCCCGTCCCCGGCGTCGGCACCGAGCACCCGCCGCACCTCCTGGACCTGGACCGCGCCCTCGAAGCGGTCGCGCAGCCACCAGGCGCCCAGCGGGCCGAGGACCCGCCGGACCAGGTAGTGCCGGGCCGGTTCGGGCAGGAAGCGGTACGGGTCGGCGTGGTGGCTGAGCGCCCACAGCGACCAGGCCCGGCCGAAGGGCGACTCCGGGCGGAACCTCGGCTGCTCCCAGGGCGGGGCGCCGAAGGCGACCCGGCCGCGGCCGCGCGAGACGACGCGCACCCGCGCGCCGGCCTCGGCCGCGAGGGCCGCGGTCTCCAGCGCGGACTGGCCGGCCCCGACGACGATCAGCTCCTTGCCGGCGAAGCGGGAGAGGTCGTGGTGCTGGGAGCTGTGCGAGACGGGGCCCGTGGGCGCGGGGCCGTCGGCCGCCGCTCCGGCCAGCTCCGGCGGCAGGTGCGCGAGGCCGGACAGGCCCGTGGCGACCACGACCGCGCGCGCGGTGAACTGCTCCCCCGAGTCCAGCTTGAGGTCGAACCCGCCGCCCTGGGCCTGGTCGACGGAGACGACGCGGACGCGCTCCAGGTCGGGGAGCAGCCGCTGCTGGAACCACTCGCCGTAGGCGACGAAGGTGTCCGCCGGGATGATGTCCTCGTCGGTGACCAGCCGGCGGACGCCGGCCGCGTCGCAGTAGTCGGCGAGCGTGTGACCGGGCTGCGGGCAGTCGAAGCTGGAGGCGGCGGGGGTCGACTTCAGGAGCATGCCCTCGGGCATGTGGTCGCGCCAGCTGACCATGGGGTCGCCGAAGACGCGGACGGGGATGCCGCGCGCCCGCAGGTGGGCGGCGGTGGACAGGCCGAACGGCCCGGCCCCGATGACTGCAACCGGTCGAATCACGAAGTCCCTCCCCAGGAACACGGTGTGCCACCTTCGTGGCCTTGCCTACTTCGTGGCTGTGGCGGATCGGCTGCCGCGGCGGGCCGCCCGCCACAGCTGATAGAGGTGCTTCGCGCCCGGGCGGACGAACCGGGCGAGCATCGTGAGGAACGGCAGCGGGTCGTCACCCGCGAGCCAGGCCAGCTCCGTCCCGCTCGCCCGCGCCGGCGCGTGCGGCGTCGTGTAGCCGCTGCGGCGGTAGGCGAGGAGGGCGGGCAGGTCGATGTTCTCCACGATGTAGCGGTGGCCGGCGCGCTGTTCGCCCTCCGGAACGGGGCGGCCGGTCAGGTTCAGGTGCAGCGCGCGTACGACGTCCACGCCCGACTCGTTCTCGAAGAGCCGGAACTGGGCGCCGGTGCGCGGGTTGAAGTCGAGGAGTTTGTACTGCCCGTCGCGCCGGTCGAAGCGCAGGTCGAGGTCGACGACGCCGCTGAAGCCGATCTGTTCGACGAAACGTGCGGCGAGGTCGGCGAGTTCCGGGTTGTCGACGACGTACGCGTGCGCCGTCATGCCAGCGTGCGGCGGCCAGGAGCGGACCTTGACGCCGGTGAAGAGGGCGAGCGGGGCGGAGTCGGCGTCGAAGCAGGCGTGCACGATCCAGTCCTCGGCCTCCTCCCGGGGCAGGTACTCCTGGAGGATGACGCCGGGTCGCTCGCCCCAGTCGCGGGCGAGGGCGAGCAGGTGCTCGCGGGTGGCGATCCGCGTGGTGCCGCCCACGGCGGGGCGTCTGCGCCGGACGAACGCCTCCCGGTTCTTGGCGACCACCGGGAACCTGGCCGTGTCGGCGAAGGCGACGACCTCCTGGTACGACTCCGGGAACGCGGCCGACGGGCTGACCACGCCGTGCTCCGCGCACAGTTCGTGCAGGCCCTGCTTGCTGGCCAGCCGGCGCGGCAGCGCGGGGTCGACGGGCGGGAAGAGGAAGGAACCGGCCAGTTCGCCCTGGTGCTCGGCGATCAGGACGGCGGCCTCCTCGTCCGTCGGGATCAGGACGGCGGGGCGGCCGATCCGGCGGCCGATGCGCAGCAGGCCCTCGACCAGGCGGGCCGGCTCCTCGGCGCCGGTCGTCGGCCAGACGAACGCCCGCGTGAGGTAACGGGAGGAGGCCGCCGGGGTGTAGGCGTCCTCGGTGATGGCGTACATGGGGACGCCCAGGCGGCCCAGGCTGCGGATCGCGCCGACGCCGCCGTGGTGCAGCGGGTAGTCGCCGAACTTGACGATCAGGCCCGGCACGTCACGGTCCGCCTCCACCGGCGCACCGGCGCGGTTCACGGCCACGGGTCCCCCCACGTGTCCCCCCTATGGACCGGACCCACCCCGTCCGCGTCCCCCCGAAGGACGCTAAGCCGGAATTGCCCGCTCCGACAAGACTTATACGGACATTGCGAACTCTTTAGGCCGTGTCCGGGCAACCTTTCGAACGCCCCCTGCGGCACTGCCCAAGACGGGCGACTCGCACGTAACGTGTGCCGCGACCACATGGAACGCATCGCCATGCATGGCCCGGATGAGAGTGAGGCAGTACCCCATGCCCCCCTTCGACGTCCCCGAGGGCGACCCCTTCGGCCCGCACAACCTTCCCTATGGCGTGTTCTCGCCCTCCGGCAGCACGGAGCGGAGGGTCGGCGTCCGGCTGGGCGACCACGTCCTCGACGCGGGCGCCGCGGCCGCCGCCCTCGGTTCGCCGTACGTCTCCCTGCTCGGGCAGCCCACCCTGAACCCGCTGCTGGCGGCCGGGCGCACGGCCTGGTCGGACGTGCGGCGCGCGCTGACCGCGTGGGTCACGGTCCCGGCACACCGGACGGTGATCGAACCGCTGTTCCACCCCCTGTCGTCGGTGACCCTCCACCTGCCCTTCGAGGTCGCGGACTACGTGGACTTCTACGCCTCCGAGAACCACGCCCGGAACGTCGGCCGGATCTTCCGCCCGGACGCGGAGGACTCGCTGACCCCCAACTGGAAGCACCTGCCGATCGGCTACCACGGCCGCTCCGGCACGGTCGTGGTCTCGGGCACCGACGTCGTACGGCCCTCCGGGCAGCGCAAGGGCCCCGCCGACCCGGCCCCCGTCTTCGGCCCGTCGATCCGGCTGGACATCGAGGCCGAGGTCGGCTTCGTGGTGGGCGCGCCCTCCGGCCTCGGCCGGCCGGTCGCCCTCGGCGACTTCCAGGAGCACGTGTTCGGGCTGTGCCTGCTCAACGACTGGTCGGCGCGGGACATCCAGGCCTGGGAGTACGTCCCCCTGGGCCCCTTCCTCGGCAAGTCCTTCGCCACCTCGGTGTCGGCGTGGATCACCCCGCTGGAGGCGCTGGAGCACGCGCGCGTGGCGCCGCCCGAGCGCACCCACCCGCTGCTGCCCTACCTGGACGACTCCGCGCCCGGGATCGAGCCCGGCGGCTACGACCTGCGGATCTCCGTCGCGATCAACGGGCACGTGGTGTCCGAGCCGCCGTTCTCCACCATGTACTGGACGGCCGCCCAGCAGCTCGCCCACATGACGGTGAACGGGGCTTCGCTGCGCACCGGCGACCTGTACGGCTCGGGCACGGTGAGCGGGCCGGCGGAGCGCCAGCGCGGCTCCCTGCTGGAGCTGACCTGGAACGGCCGCGACCCGCTCGAACTGCCCGACGGCAAGCGGACGTTCCTGGAGGACGGGGACGTGGTGACGCTGTCGGCGTGGGCGCCGGGGGCGGACGGGAGCCGGGTCGGACTGGGCGAGGTCGGCGGGCGGGTCGTCTCCGGCTGAGACGCTGCCGCGGCGCGGTGGTGCGTCGAGGGGGCGTGGGGTGGTGCCGGTGTGCCGGAGACGGCGCGATCGCTGCCGGACACCTGACTCGTGCGCCCCTTCCCCGTCATACTGACGGGGACACGCACGACGCGACGCGCCCCCACGCACCGGGGCGCGTCGTCACCGCACCACCCGACACCCGCACCCCTCCTCGGACCAGAACCGGAGCCCCGGCATGACCGTCTGCCTGCTCCTGCTGAGCGTCGTGGCCCTGACGGCCGCCGTGCCGGCGCCGCGTGCGCTGACCCGGGCCGCCTGGCCCGAACGCGAGCCCGTCGTCGCCCTGTGGGCGTGGCAGTGCCTGGTCGCCACGGTGCTGCTGTGCTGTCTGACCGCGCTGGTCCTCGGCGCGGCCGCCGTCTTCCACACCGTCCGCGACCACGTGTTCGCCCCCGCGCCGCCCGCCGTCACCGCCGCCTACGACCTCTCCGCGGCGCCGGTCTGGGCCGCCGCGCTCACCGTGCTGCTGGCCTGCGGGGCCGCGTGGACGACCGCGATGCTCGGCCGGGAGCTCGCCGAGGCCCGCCGGCGCCGCGGCCGGACCCGTGCGCACCTGCGCGAGCGCGCGCCCGACCTGCCCGCGGGGCTGCCCGCGGCGCGCGGGCCGATGCTGGTGCTGGAGGACGAGTACCCGGACGCCTGGTGGATGCCCGGTCACCCGCCCCAGCTGGTCGTGACCACCGGAGCCCTGCAGCGGCTCACCGACCACCAGCTGGACGCGGTCCTCACCCATGAGCGCGGTCATGCCCGCGCGCACCACGACTGGCTGCTGCACCTGTCCACGGCGCTGGCCACGGGGTTCCCGCACGTCCCGCTGTTCGCCCACTTCTGCGACCAGACGCACCGGCTGGTCGAACTGGCCGCCGACGACGCGGCCTCCCGCCGCTGCGGCCACCTCACCACGGCCCTCGCCCTCATCGAGCTGAACCAGCACCGGGGCGTGCTGTCCTGCGCGTCCAGCCGCCGTCTCCTCGGCGAGCGCGTGGACCGCCTCCTCACGCCGCCGCCGCGCCTGCTGCGCCGGCACCGGGCGCTCACGACGACGGTGGCCGCGCTGGTGCCCCTGCTGCCCCTGCTCATCACGTTCGCCCCGGGCCTGACGGCCCTGTCCTGACCCCCGGGGCACTCGCCGCGCCGTGCCGCCGCCCCGGTCTGCCCGGGCCGGCCCAAGAGACACGCTCTAGGCCCAGTCCTCCGGCTCGGGCTCCTCGTCCGGTTCGGGCCAGTCGTCCACCGGGGAGTCGTCGGGGCCGGATGCCGCACCGGCGTCCGCGGCGGTGCCGGCCGGTCTGCCGGGGCCGTCCAGGGTGTTGAGGACCTCGAGGACGCCTTCGCCGTACGTCGCCAGCTTCTTCTCACCGACGCCGTTCACCGTGCCCAGCTCCCGCACCGAGCCGGGCCACCGGGAGACGATCTCCCGCAGGGTGGCGTCGTGGAAGATGACGTACGCCGGGACGCCCTGCTCCCGGGCCTGCTCGGCCCGCCAGGCGCGCAGGGCCTCGAAGGCGGGCAGCAGCTCCTCGGGCAGCTCGGCCGCGACCGCCTTGGCCTTGCGGTCGCCCCGGCCGGAGGACCCCGAGCCCGACCGGGTGGCGGCCGGCTTCTTCGGTTCCTTGCGCAGCGGCACCTCCCGCTCGCGCCGCAGCACCGAGCCGCTCTCCCCGGTGAGCACCAGCGTGCCGTACTCCCCCTCGACCGCGAGCAGCCCCTGCGCCAGCAGCTGCCGGATGACGCCGCGCCACTCGCCCTCGGTGAGCTCGTCGCCGATCCCGAAGACGGACAGCTGGTCGTGGTCGAACTGGATCACCTTGGCGGTGCGCTTGCCGAGCAGGATGTCGATGATCTGGACGGCACCGAACTTCTGCCCGCGCTCCCGCTGCAGCCGGACCACCGTCGACAGCACCTTCTGCGCGGCGACCGTGCCGTCCCACGTCTCCGGCGGGGTGAGGCAGGTGTCGCAGTTGCCGCAGCCGGCGGCGGAGGGGTCCTGGCCGAAGTAGGCGAGCAGCTGGCCGCGCCGGCAGCGGGCGGTCTCGCACAGGGCGAGCATGGCGTCGAGGTGGGCGGAGGCCCGGCGGCGGAACGCCTCGTCGCCCTCGCCGGACTGGATCAGCTTGCGCTGCTGTATGACGTCGTTCAGGCCGTAGGCCATCCAGGCGGTGGAGGGCAGGCCGTCGCGGCCCGCGCGGCCCGTCTCCTGGTAGTAGCCCTCGATCGACTTGGGCAGGTCGAGGTGGGCGACGAAGCGCACGTCGGGCTTGTCGATGCCCATGCCGAAGGCGATGGTCGCCACCACGACCAGGCCCTCCTCGCGCAGGAACCGCGCCTGGTGGGTGGCGCGCGTGCCCGCGTCCAGGCCCGCGTGGTACGGCACGGCCTCGATGCCGTTGGCGGTCAGGAACTCGGCGGTGCGCTCGACGGAGTTGCGGGAGAGGCAGTACACGATTCCCGCGTCGCCCGCGTGCTCCTCCCGCAGGAAGGCGAGCAGCTGCTTCCTGGGGTCGGCCTTGGGCACGATCCGGTACTGGATGTTGGGCCGGTCGAAGCTGGCGACGAAGTGGCGGGCCGCCGGGAGGTTCAGCCGCTGGGTGATCTCCTGGTGGGTGGCGTGGGTCGCCGTGGCCGTGAGGGCGATCCTCGGCACGTCCGACCAGCGCTCGCCGAGCAGGGACAGCGTGAGGTAGTCGGGGCGGAAGTCGTGGCCCCACTGGGACACGCAGTGCGCCTCGTCGATCGCGAAGACCGAGATCTTGCCGCGGGAGAGCAGGTCGAGCGTGGCCTCGACGCGCAGCCGCTCCGGGGCCAGGTAGAGCAGGTCGAGCTCGCCCGAGAGGAACTCGGCCTCGACCATGCGCCGCTCGTCGAAGTCCTGGGTGGAGTTGATGAAGCCGGCCCGCACGCCGAGCGCGCGCAGGGCGTCCACCTGGTCCTGCATGAGCGCGATCAGCGGGGAGACCACCACGCCCGTACCCGGTCTGACCAGGGCCGGGATCTGGTAGCACAGCGACTTGCCGCCGCCGGTCGGCATCAGGACGACGGCGTCGCCGCCCGCCACCACGTGCTCGATGACCGCTTCCTGCTCGCCGCGGAAGGCCTCGTACCCGAAGACCCGGTGCAGCGTGGCCAGCGTCTCGCTGTCGGCCGCCCCCGGCCTCTCCGTCGTGCTTGGCATCTCGCTGATCCCGCCTGTCGCGCTCATCGTGGTGTCCCCCGTGTACCGGTCCCCCGTGCGTCGTCCTGCGACCACTGCGTCCACGATAGGCGCCCGCACCGACAGAGCCCGACCGTTGTCCACAGGTGCGAGAACTTGTCCTATCAGCCCATCGGACGCTTTCGGCCGGTGACCGGGACACGCGACGGCCCCGGCGCCTCGTCACCGAGGAACCGGGGCCGCACGCCGCGGGTACGGGGCTCAGCGCACGAACACTCCCGCCTGGCTGGCCAGGTCCAGGAAGTACTGCGGCGCCACGCCGAGCACCAGCGTGACCGCCACGCCGACGCCGATCGCCACCATGGTCAGCGGCGAGGGCACGGCCACGGTCGGGCCCTCCGGCTTCGGCTCGCTGAAGAACATCAGCACGATCACGCGGATGTAGAAGAACGCGGCGATCGCCGAGGAGATCACACCGATCACGACCAGCGGGGCCGCCCCGCCGTCCGCCGCGGCCTTGAACACGGCGAACTTCCCCGCGAACCCGGAGGTCAGCGGGATACCGGCGAAGGCCAGCAGGAACACCGCGAACACCGCCGCCACCAGTGGTGAACGACGGCCGAGGCCGGCCCACTTGGACAGGTGCGTCGCCTCGCCGCCCGCGTCGCGCACCAGCGTGACCACGGCGAAGGCGCCGATCGTCACGAAGGAGTACCCGGCCAGGTAGAACAGGACGGAGGAGACGCCGTCCTTCGAGGTCGCGATGACACCCGCGAGGATGAATCCCGCGTGGGCGATGGACGAGTACGCCAGCAGCCGCTTGATGTCGGTCTGCGTGATCGCGACGATCGCACCACCCAGCATGGTGATGATCGCCACCGCCCACATGACCGGCCGCCAGTCCCAGCGCATGCCGGGCAGGACGACGTACAGCAGGCGCAGCAGCGCGCCGAACGCCGCGACCTTCGTGGCCGCCGCCATGAAGCCGGTGACCGGAGTCGGCGCCCCCTGGTAGACGTCGGGCGTCCACATGTGGAACGGCACCGCGCCCACCTTGAACAGCAGGCCCATCACGATCATGGCGCCGCCGATCAGCAGCAGCGCGTCGCTGCCCATCGTGTCGGCCAGCGCCGGGTCGATGCCCGTGACGGTGCCGTCGACGACCTGGGCGATGCGCCCGTAGGACACCGAGCCGGCGTAGCCGTACAGCAGGGCGATGCCGAACAGGGTGAACGCCGAGGCGAACGCGCCGAGCAGGAAGTACTTGACCGCGGCCTCCTGCGACATCAGCCGCTTGCGGCGGGCCAGCGCGCACAGCAGGTACAGCGGCAGGGAGAAGACCTCCAGGGCCACGAACAGCGTCAGCAGGTCGTTGGCCGAGGGGAACACCAGCATGCCGCCGACCGCGAAGAGCAGCAGCGGGAACACCTCGGTGGTGGTGAACCCGGCCTTCACCGCGGCCTGCTCGCTGTCACTGCCCGGCACGGACGCGGCCTGGGCGGCGAAGGAGTCGACCCGGTTGCCGTGCGCCGCCGGGTCCAGGCGCCGCTCGGCGAAGGTGAACAGGCCGACCAGGGCGGCCAGCAGGATCGTGCCCTGCAGGAACAGGGACGGTCCGTCGACCGCGATCGCCCCCATGGCCGCGATGTGCGCCTTGGTGGTGCCGTACCCGTCGGACGCGAGTGCGACGACCGCGGCGAACGCGGCGCACAGGGCCACGACGGACACGAACACCTGCGCGTAGTAACGGGACTTGCGCGGGACGAAGGCCTCGACCAGCACCCCGACCAGCGCCGCGCCGAGGACGATCAGGGTCGGCGACAGCTGTCCGTATTCGATCTTCGGCGCACCGATCTTCGCGATCGGGTCGGCCGCGTTTGTCCACAGGCTGTGGACGGCTGCGGTGCTCACTTGGCGGCCTCCACCTCGGGCTTGGGGTCCTTCTTGTGTACGTCGGACATGGTCTGCTTGACCGCCGGATTGACGATGTCCGTGACGGGCTTCGGGTAGACGCCCAGGAAGATCAGCAGTGCGATCAGCGGGGCGACGACCACCAGTTCCCGCACCCGGAGGTCGGGCATCGCCGACACCTGGGGCTTCACCGGGCCCGTCATCGTCCGCTGGTACAGGACGAGGACGTAGAGCGCGGCGAGGACGATGCCGAGGGTGGCGACGATGCCGATCGCCGGGTAGCGCGTGAACGTGCCGACCAGGACCAGGAACTCGCTGACGAACGGCGCGAGTCCCGGCAGCGAGAGGGTGGCGAGGCCGCCGATCAGGAAGGTGCCGGCGAGCACCGGGGCGACCTTCTGCACGCCTCCGTAGTCGGCGATGAGCCGCGAGCCGCGCCGGGAGATCAGGAAGCCGACGACCAGCAGCAGCGCGGCCGTCGACAGGCCGTGGTTGACCATGTAGAGCGTGGCACCGGACTGGCCCTGGCTGGTCATCGCGAAGATGCCCATGATGATGAAGCCGAAGTGCGAGATCGACGCGTAGGCCACCAGGCGCTTGATGTCCCGCTGGCCGACGGCGAGCAGCGCCCCGTAGAGGATGCTGATCAGCGCCAGGACGAGGATGACGGGCGTCGCCCACTTCGACGCCTCCGGGAACAGCCCGAGGCAGAAGCGGAGCATCGCGAAGGTGCCCACCTTGTCGACGACCGCGGTGATGAGGACGGCGACCGGGGCGGTGGACTCCTGCATGGCGTTGGGCAGCCAGGTGTGCAGCGGCCACAGCGGCGCCTTCACCGCGAAGGCGAAGAAGAAGCCGAGGAACAGCCAGCGTTCGGTGCTGGTCGCCATGTGCAGCGAACCGGTCGCGCGCGCGTGGGCGATCTCCTGGAGCGAGAAGTTCCCGGCGACGACGTAGAGGCCGATCACCGCGGCCAGCATGATCAGGCCGCCGACCAGGTTGTAGAGCAGGAACTTCACCGCGGCGTACGACCGCTGGGTGGAGGCCGTCTCCTCGCCGTGCTCGTGGGCACGGTCCCCGAAGCCGCCGATGAGGAAGTACATCGGGATGAGCATGGCCTCGAAGAAGATGTAGAAGAGGAAGACGTCGGTGGCCTCGAAGGAGAGGACCACCATCGCCTCGACCGCCAGGATCAGCGCGAAGAAGCCCTGGGTGGGCCGCCAGCGGCGGCTGCCGGTCTCCAGCGGGTCGGCGTCGTGCCAGCCCGCGAGGATGATGAAGGGGATCAGCAGGGCGGTCAGCGCGACCAGCGCCACCCCGATGCCGTCCACGCCCAGTTCGTAGCGGACGCCGAAGTCCGCGATCCAGGCGTGCGACTCGGTGAGCTGGTAGCGGGCGCCGCCCGGGTCGAAGCGGACCAGCACGGTGATCGCCAGCGCCAGCGTGGCCAGCGAGACGACCAGCGCCAGCCACTTGGCGGCGGTGCGCCGCGCGGCCGGCACGGCGGCCGTGGCGACGGCCCCGAGCGCCGGGAGCGCCGCCGTCACTGTCAGCAGGGGAAAGGACATCGGTATCAGACCGCCCTCATCAGCAGGGTCGCGGCGACGAGGAGTGCCGCACCGCCGAACATCGAGACCGCGTAGGAGCGGGCGAAGCCGTTCTGGACCCGTCGCAGCCGCCCGGACAGGCCGCCGAAGCCGGCCGCCGTGCCGTTGACGACGCCGTCGACCAGGGTGTGGTCGACGTACACCAGGGAGCGCGTCAGGTGCTCGCCGCCGCGGACGAGGACGACGTGGTTGAAGTCGTCCTGGAGCAGGTCGCGGCGGGCGGCCCGGGTGAGCAGGGAACCGCGCGGGGCGACGGCCGGGACGGGCTTGCGGCCGTACTGCGCCCAGGCGATGGCGACGCCGACGACCAGGCACACCATCGTCGCCCCGGTCACGGTCCAGGCGCTGACCGGCGAGTTGCCCTCGCTGTGCCCGGTGACCGGCTCCAGCCAGTGCAGGAAGCGGTCGCCGATGCTGAAGAACGCGCCGCCGAAGACCGAGCCGACGGCCAGCACGATCATCGGGATCGTCATGACCTTCGGGGACTCGTGCGGGTGCGGTTCGGCGTGCTCGCCGCGGTGCTCGGCCGCGGGCTCGGCGCTCGGCGCCTCGGGCGAGCGGGTGGGCTGGTTCCGCCAGCGCTCCTCGCCGAAGAACGTCATCAGCATCACGCGCGTCATGTAGAACGCGGTGATGGCCGCGCCCAGCAGGGCCGCACCGCCGAGGATCCAGCCCTCGGTGCCGCCCTTGGCGAAGGCGGCCTCGATGATCTTGTCCTTGGAGAAGAAGCCGGACAGGCCCGGGAAGCCGATGATGGCGAGGTAGCCGAGGCCGAACGTGATGAACGTGACCGGCATGTACTTCCGCAGCCCGCCGTACCTGCGCATGTCGACCTCGTCGTTCATGCCGTGCATGACCGAGCCCGCGCCGAGGAACAGCCCGGCCTTGAAGAAGCCGTGCGTCACCAGGTGCATGATCGCGAAGACGTAGCCGATGGGACCGAGGCCGGCGGCCAGCACCATGTAGCCGATCTGCGACATGGTCGAGCCGGCCAGCGCCTTCTTGATGTCGTCCTTGGCGCAACCGACGATCGCACCGAACAGGAGCGTGACCGCGCCGACCACGGTGACGGCGAGTTGCGCGTCGGGGGCGGCGTTGAAGACGGCTCCCGAGCGGACGATGAGGTACACGCCCGCGGTCACCATCGTCGCCGCGTGGATCAGGGCCGAGACCGGGGTCGGGCCCTCCATGGCGTCCCCGAGCCAGGACTGCAGCGGCACCTGCGCCGACTTGCCGCACGCGGCGAGGAGCAGCATCAGGGCGATCGCGGTCAGCTTGCCCTGCGAGGTGTCGCCCACGTGGGAGAACACCGGCCCGAAGGCGAAGGACCCGAACGTCGTGAACATCAGCATGATCGCGATGGACAGGCCCATGTCGCCGACGCGGTTGACCAGGAAGGCCTTCTTGGCGGCCGTGGCGGCGCTGGGCTTGTGCTGCCAGAAGCCGATGAGCAGGTAGGAGGCGAGGCCGACGCCCTCCCAGCCGACGTAGAGCAGCAGGTAGTTGTCGGCGAGGACGAGCAGCAGCATCGCCGCGAGGAACAGGTTCAGGTAGCCGAAGAAGCGGCGGCGGCGCTCGTCGTGCTCCATGTACCCCACCGAGTACAGGTGGATCAGCGAGCCGACGCCGGTGATGAGCAGGACGAACGTCATGGACAGCTGGTCGAGGCGGAAGGTGACGTCCGCCTGGAAGCCGGCCACCGGGATCCAGCTGAACAGGTGCTGGATCAGCGTCCGGCTTCCCGCGTCCCTGCCGAGCAGGCCGGCGAACAGGACGAGGCCGATCACGAAGGAGGCGGCCGACAGCAGCGTGCCGATCCAGTGGCCGACGGCGTCCAGCCGCCGGCCGCCGACCAGGAGGACGGCCGCTCCGAGCAGGGGCGCCGCGATGAGCAGCGCGATCAGGTTCTCCACGATTCTTCCGACCCCTTACAGCTTCATCAGGCTGGCGTCGTCGACCGAGGCCGAGTGGCGGGTGCGGAACAGCGACACGATGATCGCCAGGCCCACCACGACCTCCGCGGCGGCGACGACCATCGTGAAGAAGGCGATGATCTGGCCGTCGAGGTTGCCGTGCATCCGGGAGAAGGTGACGAACGCGAGGTTGCAGGCGTTGAGCATCAGCTCGATGCACATGAACACGACGATCGCGTTGCGCCGGATCAGCACACCGGTCGCGCCGATGGTGAACAACAGGGCGGCGAGATAGAGGTAGTTGACGGGGTTCACTTCGACGCCTCCTCGGCCCGCTTGAACGTCGCCGGCTCGATCTGCCTGCGCTCCAGGCGCTCCTCCGCGCGCTGCTCCAGCGCGCGCAGGTCGTTGAGCGCCTCGGTCGACACGTCACGGATCTGACCGCGTTCGCGCAGCGTCTTGCTGACGGTCAGCTCGGACGGGGTGCCGTCGGGCAGCAGACCCGCGATGTCCACGGCGTTGTGCCGGGCGTAGACACCGGGGGCGGGCAGCGGCGGCACGTGCGTGCCCTCGCGGACGCGCTGCTCGGACAGCTCGCGCTGCGTCTTGGCGCGCTCGGTGCGCTCGCGGTGGGTGAGCACCATGGCGCCGACGGCGGCCGTGATCAGCAGGGCGCCGGTGATCTCGAAGGCGAACACGTACTTGGTGAAGATGAGGGAGGCCAGTCCCTGCACGTTGCCGTTCGCGTTCGCCTGGCCGGTGCCGTCGAACTCCTTCAGCGAGGCGTTCGCGATGCCCGCGAGGAGCAGGACGCCGAAGCCGGCCCCGCACAGCAGGGCCAGCCAGCGCTGGCCCTTGATGGTCTCCTTCAGCGAGTCCGCGGCTGTCACGCCGACGAGCATCACCACGAACAGGAACAGCATCATGATCGCGCCGGTGTAGACGACGATCTGCACGATGCCCAGGAAGTAGGCGCCGTTGGCGAGGTAGAACACCGCCAGGACGATCATGGTCCCGGCGAGGCTGAGCGCGCTGTGCACGGCCTTCCTCATGAAGACGGTGGACAGGGCGCCGATCACCGCGACCGTGCCGAGGACCCAGAACTGGAAGGCCTCACCGGTGGAGGTGGTGTAGGCGGCGAGCTGAGTGGCGCTCATCGGCGGATCACCTTCTCCGACGCCGGTTCGCTCTCCCCGAAGGTGGAGTCGGCCTCCTGTGCGACCTCGCCCTTGGAGACGGCGACCTGCCGTACGGTGCCCGGCGCGGCCTCGGTCACCAGGCCCCGGTAGTAGTCCTGCTCGTCCGTGCCCGGGAAGATCGAGTGGGGCGTGTCGACCATGCCCTCCTCGAGGCCGGCGAGCAGCTGCTCCTTGGTGTAGATGAGGTTGGCGCGGCTGGAGTCGGCCAGTTCGAACTCGTTGGTCATCGTCAGCGCGCGCGTGGGGCACGCCTCGATGCACAGGCCGCACAGGATGCAGCGGGCGTAGTTGATCTGGTAGACGCGGCCGTACCGCTCGCCCGGCGAGTAGCGCTCCTCGTCGGTGTTGTCGGCGCCCTCCACGTAGATGGCGTCGGCGGGGCAGGCCCAGGCGCACAGCTCGCAGCCGACGCACTTCTCCAGGCCGTCCGGATGGCGGTTGAGCTGGTGCCGTCCGTGGAACCGCGGAGCCGTGGTCTTCTTCTGCTCCGGGTACTGCTCGGTCAGCCGCTTCTTGAACATGGCCTTGAAGGTCACGCCGAAGCCGGCCACGGGGTTCAGGAAACCGGGCTTGGTCTCCTTGGGCTCCTCAGCCATCGGACGCCTCCTTTCCATCCGTAGGTCCGTCACTCACAGTGTCGGGGCCACCACTGACAATCAGCTCCCGCTCGCGGTGCGAGCGGCGCCTCGGCACCGGCGGAAGCTCCTGTCCGGGCAGCGGCGGTACGGGGAATCCGCCCGCCATCGGGTCGAATCCGGCCGGCTGCGCGGGCGGTTCGGCCGGCTGGGCCTTCCCGCGGAACAGGTCGGCGACGAAGGAGATCAGCAGCAGGGCGAGGACCGCGCCGCCCACGTAGAGGGCGATGTCGGCGAAGTCGTAGTTCTCGTTGCGCAGGGCCCGGACGGTCGCGACGAGCATCAGCCAGGTCACGGAGACCGGGATGAGGACCTTCCAGCCGAGCTTCATCAGCTGGTCGTAGCGCACCCGCGGGAGGGTGCCGCGCAGCCAGATGAAGAAGAACAGCAGCAGCTGGACCTTGATGACGAACCACAGCAGCGGCCACCAGCCGTGGTTCGCGCCCTCCCAGAAGGTGCTGATCGGCCAGGGCGCCCGCCACCCGCCGAGGAAGAGCGTGGTCGACACGGCCGAGACCGTCACCATGTTGACGTACTCGGCAAGCATGAACATCGCGAACTTGATCGACGAGTACTCGGTGTTGAAGCCGCCGACCAGGTCGCCCTCGGACTCCGGCATGTCGAAGGGGGCCCGGTTGGTCTCACCGACCATCGTGACGACGTAGAGGATGAAGGAGACCGGCAGCAGCAGGATGTACCAGCGGTCGTGCTGCTGCTCGACGATCGTGGACGTCGACATCGACCCCGAGTAGAGGAACACGGAGGCGAACGCGGCGCCCATCGCGATCTCGTAGGAGATCATCTGCGCGCAGGAGCGCAGGCCGCCGAGGAGCGGGTAGGTGGAGCCGGAGCTCCAGCCCGCCAGCACGATGCCGTAGATGCCGACGGAGGCGACCGCGAGGATGTAGAGCATCGCGATCGGCAGGTCGGTCAGCTGCATCGCGGTGCGGTGGCCGAAGATCGAGACCTCGTTGTCGGCCGGCCCGAACGGGATCACCGCGATCGCCATGAAGGCCGGGATGGCCGCGACGATCGGCGCGAGGACGTAGACCACCTTGTCGGCGCGCTTGACGATGACGTCTTCCTTCAGCATCAGCTTGATGCCGTCGGCGAGCGACTGGAGCATGCCCCAGGGACCGTGCCGGTTGGGGCCGATGCGCAGCTGCATCCAGGCGACGACCTTGCGCTCCCAGACGATGGAGAACAGCACGGTCACCATCAGGAAGGCGAAGCAGAACACCGCCTTGACGACGACCAGCCACCAGGGGTCGCGGCCGAACATCGAGAGGTCTTCTGCGGCGAGGTACGGGCTCATGCCTCCACCTCCTTGGGGGCTTCTTCGGCGACTGCCGCCGGGCCGATGCGGACGAGGGAGCCGGGCACCGCTCCGGTGGAGGAGGCGACGCCCGAGCCGACCGAGTTCAGCGGGAGCCAGACCACGCGGTCGGGCATCTCGGTGATCTGGAGCGGGAGTTCGACGCGGCCGGCCGGGCCGGTGACGGCGAGGAGCTCGCCGTCCGCGACGCCCGACTCCGCGGCCGTCGCGGCCGACACGCGCGCGCGTGCGGCGTGCCGCGTGCCGGCCAGCGCCTCGTCGCCCTCCTGCAGGACGCCCCGGTCGAGCAGCAGCCGGTGCCCGGCGAGCACGGCCTCACCGGCGGCCGGGCGGGGCAGCACGCCCGCGGACTGCCCGGGCCCGTCGAGCCGCGGGCCGTCCCAGGCGCCGAGCCGGTCGATCTCCGCACGCGTGGTGCGCAGGTCCGGCAGGCCCAGGTGGACGTCCATCGCGTCGGCCAGCATCTGCAGCACCCGCCCGTCGGTGGGGGCGAGGCGGCGGGTCATCTGGTCGGGCTTGAGCGCGGCCTCGAAGAAGCGGACCCGGCCCTCCCAGTTGAGGAAGGTGCCCGCCTTCTCGGCGACCGCGGCGACCGGCAGGACGACGTCGGCGCGGTCGGTGACCTCGCTGGGCCGCAGCTCCAGGGACACCAGGAAGCCGACGCCGTCGAGCGCCTCACGCGCGCGGGCCGGGTCGGGCAGGTCGGCGACCTCCACACCGGCGACCACGAGGGCGGAGAGTTCGCCGGTGGCGGCCGCCTCGATGATCTGGTGGGTGTCGCGGCCGTAGCGCAGGGGCAGTTCGGCGAGCCCCCAGGCGGCGGCGACCTCCTGCCGCGCGCGCGGGTCGGTCGCCGGGCGGCCGCCCGGCAGCAGCGACGCCAGCGCGCCGGCCTCGACCGCGCCGCGCTCACCGGCGCGCCGCGGGATCCAGACCAGCTGGGCGCCGGTCGCGGCGGCGGCCCGTACGGCGGCGGTGAGGCCGCCGGGGACGGCGGCGAGCCGCTCGCCCACGAGGATCACCGAGCCCTCGGCGCGCAGCGCGTCCGCCGCGCCGGTGCCGGGCTCCTCCAGGCCGACACCGCCCGCGAGGGCGTCCAGCCATTCGGTCTCGGTGCCGGGGGCGGCCGGCAGCAGGGTGCCGCCCGCCTTCTCCAGGCCCCGGGTGGCGTGCGTGGCCAGGGCGTAGACCCGCTGCTTGCGCTTGCGCCAGGCCTTGCGCAGCCGCAGGAAGACCCCGGGTGCCTCCTCCTCCGACTCGAAGCCGACGAGCAGGACGGCGGGCGCCTTCTCCAGGGAGGTGTACGTGACGCCGGTACCGTCGAGGTCGCGGCCGCGGCCCGCCACCCGGGACGCCAGGAAGTCGGCCTCCTCGCCGCTGTGCACGCGCGCGCGGAAGTCGATGTCGTTCGTGGCGAGCGCCACGCGCGCGAACTTGCTGTAGGCGTAGGCGTCCTCGACGGTCAGCCGGCCGCCGATGAGGACACCGGCCCGGGAGCGGGCGGCGGTCAGCCCGCGGGCGGCCGCCTCCAGCGCCTCGGGCCAGGACGCGGGCTCCAGGACGCCCTCGGCGTTGCGGACGAGCGGGGTGTCGAGGCGGTCCTTGAGCTGCGCGTAGCGGAACGCGAAGCGTCCCTTGTCGCAGATCCACTCCTCGTTGACCTCGGGGTCGTCGGCGGCGAGCCGCCGCATGACCTTGCCGCGCCGGTGGTCGGTGCGGGTGGCGCAGCCGCCCGCGCAGTGCTCGCACACCGACGGCGAGGAGATCAGGTCGAACGGGCGGGAGCGGAACCGGTAGGCCGCCGAGGTGAGCGCGCCGACCGGGCAGATCTGGATGGTGTTGCCGGAGAAGTACGACTCGAACGGGTCGCCCTCGCCGGTGCCCACCTGCTGCAGCGCGCCCCGCTCGATCAGCTCGATCATCGGGTCGCCCGCGACCTGGTTGGAGAAGCGGGTGCAGCGGGCGCACAGCACGCACCGCTCGCGGTCGAGCAGCACCTGCGTCGAGATCGGCACGGGCTTCTCGTACGTCCGCTTGCGGCCCTCGAACCGGGACTCGGCGTTGCCGTGGGACATGGCCTGGTTCTGCAGCGGGCACTCGCCGCCCTTGTCGCAGACCGGGCAGTCCAGCGGGTGGTTGATGAGGAGCAGTTCCATCACACCGTGCTGGGCCTTCTCGGCGACCGGCGAGGTGAGCTGGGTCTTCACGACCATGCCGTCCGTGCACGTGATGGTGCAGGAGGCCATGGGCTTGCGCTGGCCCTCGACCTCGACGATGCACTGGCGGCAGGCGCCGGCCGGGTCGAGCAGGGGGTGGTCGCAGAACCGCGGGATCTCGATGCCGAGCTGCTCGGCGGCCCGGATGACCAGGGTGCCCTTGGGCACGCTGATCTCGACGCCGTCGATCGTCAGCGTGACGAGGTCCTCCGGCGGGACCGCCGCCTCTCCCCCTCCGGAGGGAGCACTGGTGGTCACGGTCATGCGTTCACCTCCGGGCGGTCCGCCCAGGCCGTCGACTTGGCCGGGTCGAAGGGGCAGCCCCGGCCCGTGATGTGCTGCTCGTACTCCTCGCGGAAGTACTTCAGCGAGGAGAAGATCGGTGAGGCGGCGCCGTCGCCGAGGGCGCAGAAGGACTTGCCGTTGATGTTGTCGGCGATGTCGTTCAGCTTGTCGAGGTCGGACATGCTGCCCTTGCCGGCCTCGATGTCCCGCATCAACTGCACCAGCCAGTACGTCCCTTCACGGCAGGGGGTGCACTTGCCGCAGGACTCGTGGGCGTAGAACTCGGTCCAGCGGGTCACCGCCCGCACCACGCAGGTCGTCTCGTCGAAGCACTGCAGGGCCTTCGTGCCGAGCATGGAGCCCGCGGCGCCCACCCCTTCGTAGTCGAGGGGGACGTCGAGGTGCTCGTCGGTGAACATCGGGGTCGAGGAGCCGCCCGGCGTCCAGAACTTCAGCCGGTGCCCGGGGCGCATCCCGCCGCTCATGTCGAGGAGCTGGCGGAGCGTGATGCCGAGCGGGGCCTCGTACTGGCCTGGGCTCGCGACGTGGCCGCTGAGCGAGTAGAGCGTGAAGCCCGGGGACTTCTCGCTGCCCATCGCCCTGAACCATTCTTTCCCGTTTTTCAGGATGGCGGGAACCGACGCGATCGACTCGACGTTGTTCACAACAGTCGGACAGGCGTAGAGGCCTTCCACGGCAGGGAAGGGGGGACGCAGCCGCGGTTGACCACGGCGGCCTTCGAGCGAGTCGAGCAGGGCGGTCTCCTCACCGCAGATGTACGCGCCCGCACCCGCGTGCACGGTGAGTTCGAGGTCGAGTCCGCTGCCCAGGATGTTCTCGCCGAGGAAGCCCGCCGCGTAGGCCTCGCGCACGGCCTCGTGCAACCGCCGCAGAACGGGGACGACTTCACCCCGCAGATAGATGAAGGCATGCGACGACCGGATGGCGTAGCACGCGATCACGATGCCCTCGATGAGGCTGTGCGGGTTCGCGAAGAGGAGCGGGATGTCCTTGCACGTCCCGGGCTCCGACTCGTCGGCGTTGACAACAAGATAGTGCGGTTTCCCATCACCCTGGGGAATGAACTGCCACTTCATCCCCGTCGGGAATCCCGCGCCGCCGCGCCCGCGCAGACCCGAATCCTTGACGTACGCGATCAGGTCGTCCGGCGACATGGCGAGCGCCTTGCGGAGCCCCTCGTACCCTTCGTGCCTCCGGTAGACGTCCAGGGACCAGGACCGGTCCTCGTCCCAGAAGGCCGACAGCACGGGTGCGAGCAGCTTCTCGGGGCTCGAGTCCTTGAGTTCGGGTGCCACGGTCATCACTCCCCCTCCTCTGCGGCAGGCCCCGCGGGGTGGGCCGGGTCGGAGGCCGAGGTCTCCTGCGGCGCGTCATGAGAACTGAGGTGCTCGGTCGGCGACGGCTCGTGCACCCGGTCCCGCGGTTCGTCCTGCGGACCGCCGTCGCGCGGATGGACCACGCGCGCGGGTGCGGCCTCTCCCCTTGCCAGGCGAAGGCCCACCAGCGACGCGGGTCCCGCACTGCCGCCCTCCTCGACGGCCCCGGGCCGCTCGTCGGGGAAGCCGGCCAGGATCCGCGCGGTCTCCTTGAAGGTGCACAGGCGCGCCCCGCGCGTGGGCTGCACGGGGCGCCCCTCGCGCAGGTCGTCGACCAGGCGCTTGGCGCTGCCCGGCGTCTGGTTGTCGAAGAACTCCCAGTTGACCATCACGACGGGCGCGTAGTCGCAGGCCGCGTTGCACTCGATGTGCTCCAGGGTGACCTTGCCGTCGTCGGTGGTCTCACCGTTGCCGACGCCCAGGTGCTCCTGGAGCTCTTCGAAGATCGCGTCGCCGCCCATCACCGCGCACAGGGTGTTGGTGCACACGCCCACCTGGTAGTCACCGGAGGGCTTGCGCCGGTACATGGTGTAGAAGGTGGCGACGGCGGTGACCTCGGCCGTGGTCAGGCCGAGCATGTCCGCGCAGAACCGCATGCCGGTGCGGGTGACGTGGCCCTCCTCCGCCTGCACGAGGTGGAGCAGCGGCAGCAGGGCGGACCGGGAGTCGGGGTAGCGCGCGATGACCTCGCGCGCGTCCGCCTCGAGCCGGGCCCGGACGTCGTCCGGGTACGCGGGTGCGGGCAGTCCGGGCATGCCCAGGCTGACGCCCCGCTCCGAGGAACTGGTGGTCACCGGTCGACGCCTCCCATCACGGGGTCGATGGACGCCACGGCGACGATCACGTCGGCGACCTGGCCGCCTTCGCACATCGCCGCCATGGCCTGCAGGTTGGTGAAGGACGGGTCGCGGAAGTGGACCCGGTAGGGGCGGGTGCCGCCGTCGGAGACGGCGTGCACGCCGAGCTCGCCCTTGGGCGACTCGACCGCCGCGTACGCCTGTCCCGGCGGGACGCGGAAGCCCTCGGTGACCAGCTTGAAGTGGTGGATCAGGGCCTCCATGGAGGTGCCCATGATCTTCTTGATGTGGTCGAGGGAGTTGCCCAGTCCGTCCGGGCCCAGGGCGAGCTGGGCGGGCCAGGCGATCTTCTTGTCGGCGACCATGACCGGGCCGGGCTGGAGCCGGTCCAGGCACTGCTCGACGATCCTGAGCGACTGGCGCATCTCCTCCAGGCGGATCAGGAAGCGCCCGTAGGAGTCGCAGGTGTCGGCGGTCGGGACGTCGAAGTCGTACGTCTCGTAGTCGCAGTACGGCTGGGCCTTGCGCAGGTCGTGCGGGAGGCCGGTGGACCGCAGGATCGGGCCGGTGGCGCCGAGGGCCATGCAGCCGGCCAGGTCGAGGTAGCCGACGTCCTGCATGCGGGCCTTGAAGATGGGGTTCCCGGTGGCGAGCTTGTCGTACTCCGGGAGGTTCTTCTTCATCTTCTTCACGAACTCGCGGATCTGGTCCACCGCGCCGGGCGGCAGGTCCTGGGCGAGTCCGCCGGGCCGGATGTACGCGTGGTTCATGCGCAGGCCCGTGATGAGCTCGTAGATGTCGAGAATCATTTCACGATCACGGAACCCGTAGATCATGATCGTGGTGGCGCCGAGCTCCATGCCACCGGTGGCGATGCACACCAGGTGGGAGGAGAGCCGGTTCAGCTCCATCAGGAGCACCCGGATGATCTTGGCGCGCTCGGTGATCTGGTCCTCGATGCCGAGGAGTTTCTCGACGGCGAGGCAGTAGGCGGTCTCGTTGAAGAAGGACGTCAGGTAGTCCATGCGCGTGACGAAGGTGGTGCCCTGCGTCCACGTGCGGAACTCGAGGTTCTTCTCGATGCCGGTGTGCAGGTAGCCGATGCCGCAGCGGGCCTCGGTGACCGTCTCGCCCTCGATCTCCAGGATCAGCCGGAGCACCCCGTGCGTGGAGGGGTGCTGGGGGCCCATGTTGACGACGATGCGCTCGTCGTCGGCGCGGGCCGCGGACTGGACGACCTCGTCCCAGTCGCCACCGGTGACCGTGTAGACGGTGCCCTCGGTGGTCTCACGTGCCGATGCTGACTGAGTGCTCACGAGTACGACCTCCGCTGGTCCGGAGCCGGGATCTGGGCGCCCTTGTACTCGACGGGGATGCCGCCGAGGGGGTAGTCCTTGCGCTGCGGATGGCCCTGCCAGTCGTCCGGCATCATGATCCGCGTCAGGGCCGGATGACCGTCGAAGACGATTCCGAAGAAGTCGTAGGTCTCGCGTTCGTGCCAGTCGTTGGTCGGATAGACGGAGACCAGGGACGGCACGCGCCGGTCGCCGTCGGGGGTGCTGACCTCGAGGCGGATGAGCCGGTTGTGGGTGATCGAGCGCAGGTGGTAGACGGCGTGCAGCTCGCGGCCCGTGTCGTGCGGGTAGTGGACACCGCTGACGCCGGTGCACAGCTCGAAGCGCAGCGCGGGGTCGTCGCGCAGGGTGCGGGCGACGCGGAGCAGGTGCTCGCGTTCGACGTGGAAGGTGATCTCGCCGCGGTCGACGACCGTCTTCTCGATGGCGTTGCCGGGGAGGAGACCCTGTTCCTCCAGGGCGCCCTCGAGCTCGTCGGCGACCTCGTCGAACCAGCCGCCGTAGGGCCTGCTCGCCGGTCCCGGGAGCCGTACGGAGCGGACCAGGCCGCCGTAGCCGGAGGTGTCGCCGCCGTTGTTGGCGCCGAACATGCCGCGCTGGACGCGGATCTCCTCGCCGCCCTGGCCGCGCCGGCCGGGGAGGTTGGAGGCGGAGAGATCCTTCTCGGGGTTGACCCCGTTCGCGGACCCGTTGACGCCGTGGGTGCCGTTCGCGTCACTCACCGCAGCAGCCCCTTCATCTCGATCGTGGGCAGGGCCTTGAGGGCCGCCTCCTCCGCCTCGCGTGCCGCTTCCTCGGCGTTCACGCCGAGCTTGGAGGACTGGATCTTCTGGTGGAGCTTGAGGATCGCGTCCATCAGCATCTCGGGCCGGGGCGGGCAGCCGGGGAGATAGATGTCGACCGGGACGATGTGGTCGACGCCCTGGACGATCGCGTAGTTGTTGAACATGCCGCCCGAGGAGGCGCAGACGCCCATGGAGATCACCCACTTCGGGTTGGGCATCTGGTCGTAGACCTGCCTCAGGACCGGCGCCATCTTCTGGCTGACCCGGCCGGCGACGATCATCAGGTCAGCCTGGCGCGGCGAGCCGCGGAAGACCTCCATGCCGAAGCGCGCGAGGTCGTACCGGCCGGCGCCGGTGGTCATCATCTCGATGGCGCAGCAGGCCAGGCCGAAGGTGGCCGGGAAGACGGACGCCTTGCGCACCCAGCCCGCGGCCTGCTCCACGGTGGTCAGCAGGAAGCCGCTCGGCAGCTTTTCTTCGAGTCCCATGTCTGTAAAGGCCCCTCAGTCCCATTCCAGGCCGCCGCGCCGCCATACGTACGCGTACGCGACGAAGACGGTGAGCACGAAGAGCAGCATCTCCACGAGCCCGAAGATCCCCAGGGCGTCGAAGGTGACGGCCCAGGGGTAGAGGAAGACGATCTCGATGTCGAAGACGATGAAGAGCATCGCCGTCAGGTAGTACTTGATGGGGAAGCGCCCGCCGCCGGCCGGCGTGGGGGTCGGCTCGATACCGCACTCGTAGGCCTCGAGCTTGGCGCGGTTGTACCGCTTCGGACCGATCAGCGTGGCCATGACCACGGAGAAGATCGCAAAGCCTGCCCCGAGGGCTCCCAGTACGAGGATGGGCGCATACGCGTTCACCGCTCCTCGCTCCTCTCAGTCGGCACTGACTGCTGGCGGTTGCACTGGGCTCACAGCCGCCCCACGAGTCCCCTCCGGCCCGGGCGTCCCGGGCCAAGATCGGGAGCATGTGAAGCAGGTCACAAGCCCAACTGCCTCGCATCCTATGCCTGCCGCCCTGTGATCTGCGACACGGGGTATTCCACAAGCTTTGTGATCTCCACCACCTGACGAAGGATCATGAAGTCGGATGATGAGTGATCTTCATACGCGAAGCGTCCAGGTGATCACCAGAAGTGACAAGTTCGCTCGTCATCGCAGGCCGGAGGGGTCGTCTCCATATCAAGAGAGTTCCGCTGCATGCAAATTCGCGGTGGACGCCCCGCCTTGATAGAGGGACGCGTTCACACATCAGGGGGAGCTTCGGGACGGTGTGTGGACGCGCGACGGCGCGTGCATGCGTTCACGAGCTCCCGCGTACGCGGGACGCCGCGCTTCCGGTGACCGTTCCGTGACCTCCGCCACATCCATGAGAGGTGTCTGAGAACGGGGCTTGGCCATCGACCCCAACCAGTGGTAGGCGCGGGGCAATCCGGACTAAATGATCAAACACCGTGATCAAGGGCTTGATCGCGTGCATCCAAAATGTCCGTTACGGCGTCAATAAGGAACGGCACGACCGGGATTTCGCCCCCCGATTGAGCAACTGTGGCGCAGCACACGTTTCTTGAAGATATGAAGGAGCCCCTGGTACCGGTTATTCCCATGTCCCACACCGCTCACATACGCAGCCACCGGAAGCCCCGCCGCAGCGCGTCGTCCCTCGCGATGCGGGCCGGAGTCGCCGGTGGCGTCCTCAGCACCCTGGCAGTCGCCGGGGCGTCGGGCTCGGCGAACGCTGCCGAGCCGGTGACGCAGACCCTTGAACTGCCCACCCTGACGGCCGACCTGGCCGCCCAGGTGGCCCAGTCCGCGGACGCCACGCAGCAGGCCGCCGCGAACTACGAGCTGCAGGCCGAGCGTGATGCGGCCGCCGCAAACGCCGCGAAGCAGGCCAAGGCGGACCTCGCCGACGCCAAGCACAAGGCCGCCGAGGCGAAGAAGAAGGCCGAGGAGGCCGCCCGCAAGGCGGCCGCCGCGCGGGCCTCGCGCAGTGCGGCACGGACGACCCTGTCCACCACCGCGAGCGCCTCCGTCTCCACGAGCACCTCCACCTCCACCTCGACGGCCACGGGTTCGGCCGCTGCCGTCATCTCCTTCGTGAAGGCCCAGGTCGGCAAGGCCTACGTCTCCGGCGCCACCGGTCCGTCCGCCTACGACTGCTCCGGCCTGGTGCAGACGGCCTTCAAGCAGGTGGGCATCAGCCTGCCGCGCGTCTCGCAGGACCAGTCGACGGCCGGCACCCAGGTGTCGCTGAGCAACCTGCAGCCGGGCGACATCCTGTACTGGGGCAGCGCGGGCAGCGCGTACCACGTGGCGGTGTACGTGGGCGACGGTATGTTCGTGGGCGCCCAGAACCCCTCCAGCGGCGTCCAGGAGAAGCCGCTGTCGTACGACCCGCCGACCGGCGCCGTGCGGGTGCTCTGAGCGCTCCACACCCTTCTCACGCGTGAGGGCCGCAGCCGCTCGGGGGCTGCGGCCCTCACGCGTTCCCCGGCATGCCCGGCATGTCGGATACGTCGTCAGTTCGCCGCGAGGCGGACGAGAGCGGCCCGGCGGGACGAGGTGGACGTCCGCCGGGCCGCCGTCGCGGGTCACGCCTTCGGCGCCACCTTGGTCAGGCCGTTGATGATGCGGTCCATCGCGTCGCCGCCCGTCGGGTCGGTGAGGTTCGCCAGGAGCTTGAGGGTGAACTTCATCAGCATCGGGTGCGTGAGGCCGCGCTGGGCGGCGATCTGCATGACCTTCGGGTTGCCGATGAGCTTCACGAAGGCGCGGCCGAGGGTGTAGTAGCCGCCGTAGGTGTCCTTGAGGACCCGCGGGTAGCGCTGCAGGGCGATCTCCCGCTGGGCGGGCGTGGCCCGCGCGTGGGCCTGGACGATGACGTCGGCGGCGAGCTGGCCGGACTCCATGGCGTAGGCGATGCCCTCGCCGTTGAAGGGGTTCACCAGGCCGCCGGCGTCGCCGACGAGCAGCAGGCCCTTCGTGTAGTGCGGCTGGCGGTTGAAGGCCATGGGCAGGGCGGCGCCGCGGATCGGGCCGGTCATGTTCTCCGGGGTGTAGCCCCAGTCGGCCGGCATGGAGGCGCACCAGGCCTTGAGGATCTCGCGCCAGTCCAGCTCCTTGAACGCGGCGGAGGTGTTGAGCACGCCGAGGCCGACGTTGGAGGTGCCGTCGCCCATGCCGAAGATCCAGCCGTAGCCGGGCAGCAGGCGGTCCTGGGGGCCGCGGCGGTCCCACAGCTCCAGCCAGGACTCCAGGTAGTCGTCGTCGTGGCGCGGGGAGGTGAAGTACGTACGCACCGCGACGCCCATCGGGCGGTCCTCGCGGCGGTGCAGGCCCATCGCGAGGGACAGCCGGGTGGAGTTGCCGTCGGCGGCGACGACGAGCGGCGCGCGGAAGGTGACCTCGCGCTTCTCCTCGCCGAGCTTGGCGGTCACGCCGGTGATGCGGCCGGTGCGGTCGTCGACGACCGGGCCGGAGACGTTGCAGCGCTCGAAGAGGCGGGCGCCGGCCTTCTGGGCGTTGCGGGCGAGCTGCTCGTCGAAGTCGTCGCGCTTGCGGACGAGTCCGTAGTTCGGGTAGGCGGCGAGATCCGGCCAGTCGAGCTGGAGGCGGGAGCCGCCGCCGATGATGCGCAGGCCCTTGTTGCGCAGCCAGCCGGCCTCTTCGGAGATGTCGATGCCCATGGCCACGAGCTGCTTGACCGCGCGCGGGGTCAGGCCGTCGCCGCAGACCTTCTCGCGCGGGAACTCGGTCTTCTCCAGCAGCAGGACGTCGAGTCCGGCCTTCGCGAGGTGGTAGGCGGTGGTGGAGCCGGCCGGCCCCGCGCCGACGACGATCACATCGGCGGTGTTCTCGGAGAGGGGCTCAGTCTCGACGGTCACGGCGGGATCTCCCCAAGTTCGGAATCAGCGTGCCGACCGGCACTGGACATGGGCAGTCTATTCAGCAGAATTGATCACCCGGCTGAAGGGCTGCCCCGTGAACCGAGCTCTCCCCGCAGTACGACTGCGCGTGCCCACCGACGAGGACGCGTTCACCTGGCACCGGGTCTTCGCCGACCCCGAGGTCATGGAGTTCCACGGGGGCCGCGCCGCCGAGCTGTCCGTCTACGAGGAGCTGACCGCCCGCCAGCGGCGGCACGACGCGGAGCGCGGCTTCTGCCTGTGGTCGGTGCTGGACGACGCCGGTGACGTCGTCGGCTTCACCGGGGCCCAGCCGTGGCCGCACGCGTGGGGTCCGGCGGGCGAGATCGAGATCGGCTGGCGCTTCGGCCGGCCGCACTGGGGGCGGGGGTACGCCACGGCCGCCGCCGAGGAGACCCTGGAGCGGCTGCGGGCGGCGGGGGTGGAGCAGGTGGTGGCGATGGTCGACGCGCGCAACGAGCGCTCCATCGCGGTCACCCGGCGCCTCGGCATGCGCCTCGCGGAGACGTTCACGACCCCCTCCTCGGCCCGGCAGGGGCACTGCTACCGGCTCGAACTGTGACCGAGAGTAACTGATTGTCACAGAAAGCGACATGGCGCTTCCGGGCGGCCCGGGTGCGGAGTTACCCTGCACCTACCGCTGGGGGTGACATCTGTGCGCATAACACCCAAGACACCCGATGTGCGCGTTCCTCGTCTGGTCGGCCTCATGGCCGTGGACGCGCGCGAGACGGCCCGGGCGCGGGGCCTGTTCCTCAACGCGCCGGACCGTCCGGACTTCCTTCACACGGTCGTCGACTACGTCGTACGCCAGTACCCGCAGCCCGGCGCCGAGGTGCCGCCGGACGCCATGGTGTACGTGTGGTTCGACTTCGGTGAGGGCGAGGGGGGCGGGGGCGTGCGCGAGCCGCGCGTCCCGCGGCCGCCCACGGGCGGGCTGCGGCGCGAGCTGGGCCGGCCCGGGGACGCCTTCGAGACGATCGACCGCTGAGCGGTGCGCGCGGCCGGGGTCAGCTCTCCTTGAAGCCCCGGTGCAGCGCGACCACGCCGCCGGTCAGGTTCCGCCAGGCCACCTTCGACCAGCCCGCCTTGCGCAGCCGCTCGCCGAGGGCCGGCTGGTCGGGCCAGGCGCGGATGGACTCGGCGAGGTAGACGTACGCGTCGGGGTTCGAGGACACCGCGCGCGCGACCGGCGGCAGGGCCCGCATGAGGTACTCGCTGTAGACGGTCCGGAAGGGCGCCCACGTCGGGTGCGAGAACTCGCAGATCACCACGCGCCCGCCGGGCCGGGTCACCCGGTACATCTCGCGCAGGGCCGCGTCGGTGTCCTGCACGTTGCGCAGGCCGAAGGAGATGGTGACGGCGTCGAAGGTGTCGTCGCAGAACGGCAGTCTCGTCGCGTCGCCCGCCGTGAACGGCAGCCAGGGGTTCCTCTTCTTGCCGACCTGGAGCATCCCGATGGAGAAGTCGCAGGGGACGACGTACGCGCCCGAGCGCGTGAAGGGCAGCGAGGAGGTCGCCGTACCGGCCGCCAGGTCGAGGACCTTCTGCGCGGGACGCGCGTCGACCGCCTTCGCGACCTCCTTGCGCCAGCGCCGGTCCTGGCCGAGCGACAGCACGTCGTTGGTCAGGTCGTACCGTTCCGCCACGTCGTCGAACATCGAGGCGACTTCGTGCGGCTGCTTGTTCAGGGAAGCGCGGGTCACCCGCCCATTCTTGCAGGAGGCCCGCCCGGGACCGGCCGCAGGCCGGAGGCGGACGGCGATCGGGCTCAGCGGCGGCGGAACACGAGCCGTCCGGCCACCACCGTCGCCACGCACGTGCCGGAGCCGCGCTCGGCCAGTTCGGCCGCGTCGCGCACGTCGAAGACGGCGAAGCGGGCGGCGGAGCCGGCCTCGCGCTCGGGCGGGAGGTCCAGGGGCAGGCCCGAGGCGCACGGGTCGAGGGAGGGCACGCCGCCTGGACGCCCCAGCCGGCCCACGATCCCCAGGCCGGTACGGCGCACGGCGTCCCGCACCGCGCGGTTGCGCAGCGGTTCGCAGGCCGCCGCGACCGTGCCGTGCGCCAGCATCCGCTGCACCCCGCGCCGGGCGCTCGCGCCCCAGCGGGCGCTGTCCAGGGTGAGCGCCGCCAGCACGTCCCCGGTCAGCGGCTCGGTGCCGAGCGTGTCGGCCTCCCGCGGGTCGGGGTGGTACGCCTCCTCCAGCAGCTCGTTGCCGTGGAGGTTGACGAACCCGGACGTGAGGATGCCGGGCCACTCGCGCACGCGCGCCCGCGGGTACGCGGCGGCCAGCCGCTCCGGGGACCCCACGGCCTCGATCCACTCCCCCCTGACGGCGAAGGCGCGGCCGCGGGAGTCGGCGTGAATCGTCAGCACGGCCGGGTCAGTTGGACGCCAGCAGCTTCAGCTCGGGGTGGGCCGTGCCGCCTTCGATGGCCGTGGAGGAGATGTGGGAGACCACGCGGTCGTCGACGGGGTCGTTCGCCGGGTCGTCGTGGACCACGAGGTGCTCGTACGTCGTCGAGCGCTGCGCCGGGACGCGGCCCGCGCGGCGGATGAGGTCGATGATCTCCAGCCGGTTGGAGCGGTGCTTGGCGCCGGCCGAGGAGACGACGTTCTCCTCGAGCATGATCGAGCCGAGGTCGTCCGCGCCGTAGTGCAGGGACAGCTGGCCGACCTCCTTGCCGGTGGTCAGCCAGGAGCCCTGGATGTGCCGGACGTTGTCGAGGAAGAGGCGGGCGATCGCGATCATCCGCAGGTACTCGAACAGGGTCGCCTGGGTGCGGCCCTTCAGGTGGTTGTTCTCCGGCTGGTAGGTGTACGGGATGAAGGCGCGGAAGCCGCCCGTGCGGTCCTGGACGTCGCGGATCATGCGCAGGTGCTCGATGCGCTCGGCGTTGGTCTCGCCGGTGCCCATGAGCATGGTGGACGTCGACTCCACGCCCAGCCCGTGCGCGATCTCCATGATCTCCAGCCAGCGCTCGCCGCTCTCCTTCAGCGGGGCGATGGCCTTGCGGGGGCGCTCGGGCAGGAGTTCGGCGCCGGCGCCGGCGAAGGAGTCCAGACCGGCCGCGTGGATGCGGGTGATGGCCTCCTCGACGGACACGCCGCTGATCCGGGCCATGTGCTCGACCTCGCTCGCCCCCAGGCTGTGGATGACGAGCTGCGGGAACTCCTTCTTGATGGCCGAGAAGTGCTTCTCGTAGTACTCCACGCCGTAGTCCGGGTGGTGGCCGCCCTGGAACATGATCTGGGTGCCGCCCAGTTCGACGGTCTCCGCGCAGCGGCGCAGGATGTCGTCGAGGTCGCGGGTCCAGCCCTTCGCGGTGTCCTTGGGGGCCGCGTAGAAGGCGCAGAACTTGCACGCCGTGACGCACACGTTCGTGTAGTTGATGTTGCGCTCGATGATGTACGTGGCGATGTGCTCGATGCCCGCGTACGTCAGGCGGCGTGCGGCGTCGGCGGCGGCGCCGAGCGCGTGCAGGGGCGCGTCGCGGTAGAGGACGAGGGCCTCTTCCGGAGTGATCCGCCCACCGGCAGCGGCACGGTCGAGGACAGACTGGAGGTCGGCCTTCTCGGTCACCAGGGCGTCCTTTTCTCGGGTACGGGCGGACCGAACCAGCCTACGCCAGGGGGTTCGGGTGGCCGTCGTCAGGCCGCGTACGCGCCGATCAGGAGTCCGGCGAAGGCCCCCGCGAGGAGGAACGGGCCGAACGGGACGGCCGTCTTGCGGCCCGCCCGCCCGGCGAGGACGAGCGCGCCGCCGTACAGGGCGCCCAGCAGGAACCCGGCGAACGTGCCGAGCAGGACCGTCGGCCAGCCGTACCAGCCGAGGACGGCGCCCGTGCCGAGCGCCAGTTTCACGTCGCCGAAGCCCATGCCGCCCGGGTTGACGAGGAACAGCACGAAGTAGCCGGCGCCGAGGGCGAGCGCGCCGTACAGGGCGGTGAGCCAGTCGCCGGCGTGCTCGGGCAGCAGTGCGGCCGCCCCGAGCAGGGCCAGCGCGGCGGCCGCCATCGGCAGGGTCAGCGGGTCGGGCAGCCGCCGCACCCGCAGGTCCACGGCGGCCAGCAGCACCCACACCGGCGCGAGCAGCAGCCAGGCGGCCAGCTCGGGCCGGGTGCCGGTGGCGGCGGCGAGGAGGGCGCAGGTGAGGGCGGTGGCGGTGGCGAGGAGGAGAGCGGAGGGGGCGTACGGTCGACCGGGCGCACCCTGCGTGCCCTTCGCGCCCTTCGCGTCCTCGGCACAGTCCCCGCACGCCCGGCGGCCGAGCCAGCCCTCGAGCGCGTGGCCGTCGGGGCAGTGGGAGCGCCACGGCTCCTCCTCCGGGACGGCGAAGCGGTAGGCGGCGCGGGGCAGGTGGGCGCCCGCGGCCGCGCCCCACAGGGCGGCCAGGACCACCACGAGCAGGTCCACCGGGGCGGTCACCTAGCCGGCCCTCGACATGCGGGACACCGGGTTGCCCTCCGCCGCGCTGTCCGACGTGTACCGCAGGTCGTCGCCGACGGGCGTCAACTGGACGGGGTGCGGGGCGGGGTCGCAGCCGGCGTGGTTGTCCTTCGCGCCGGTCGAGGTCGCCACGATCCGGGTCTTCGTCACCTGCTTCAGGGTCAGGATGTCCGTGCAGACGCCGCCGAGCTGGTCGGTCTGCGTGAGCCGCCCGAACTCCCCGCCGACGCCCGCCCGGTGGACGGTGAGCCGGAAGGTGCCCATGGGCAGGCTGCCGTCGAGTCCGGTGGCCGGGCCCTCCCAGGTACCGAGGTATCGGGCCGGGACGGTGCCCGCGGGCTCGGGGGCGGTCGCGCCGTCGGTGGGATCGGGCGCGCCCGAGTAGGCGCCGCCGGGCGAGGACGGTCCGGGGGTGCGGGTGGCGGCCGGTCCGCTGCCCGCCGAGTCGTTCTCACCGCCGGTCCAGGGGCGCAGCAGCGCCCCGAGCCCCACGGCGCCCACGGCCAGTGCCCCCGCCACGGCCAGCGCGACGGTACAGCTCACGTTGCGGCCCCGGCCGCTCGCGCCCGGGGCGGAGCCCGCCGCCACACTGACGGTGAGCTTGCCGCGCGGCGGGGCGTCGTGCGGGGAGCCGTCGTGCGGTGCGGCGTTCCTGGGGGCGGGTACGACGGCGGGCGCACCGCCGGAACCGGCTCCGTCCGGGGCCATGACGGGCGCCGGCCCGAACTGCCCGGCGCCCGGGCCCTCGGCCCCCACCCCGGACTCCCCGGCTCCCGAGCCCCCGGCACCGGCGTGCCCGAGCCCTCCCCCCGAGCCGGGCACCGGCCCGGAACCAGGCCCCAGGTCCGGGCCGGACACGCTCCCGGGCACGGGCACCTGCATCGCCATCGGCCCAGGACCGGCCACCGAACTCTCGGCAACCGCCCCGGACTTCCCC
>NZ_KQ948872.1:0-106944 GCF_001514215.1 Streptomyces bungoensis | reverse complement strand
CCCCCGGGCCCTCCCCCCGAGCCGGGCACCGGTCCGGAACCAGGCCCCAGGTCCGGGCCGGCTGCGCCGGAATCGGCCGCCGCCTCCGGCCCCGCGACCGCCGTCCTGCTGAACTCCACCACTCCCGAGGGCGCGACCTCCCCCGTGTCCAGGTTCAGCAGCCGTACGGCGGCGCGGCTGACCTGTTCCACCAGGGGGCCCGGGAGCCAGCCGCCGGCGACGAGGCGGGCGGCGCCCTCGGGGGCCAGGCGGCGCGCGAGGTCGGCGGGGGCCGGGCGGGCCGACGGGTCCTTGGCCAGGCAGACGGTGGCCACCTCGCGCAACTCGCCGGTCAGGGAGCCCAGTTCCGGCTCCTCGTGGACGACCTTGTAGAGCAGCGCGGCGGAGGAGTCGCCGGGGAACGGCGGTGCGCCGGTCGCCGCGTGGACCAGGACGGCGCCGAGGGAGAAGACGTCGGCCGCGCCGGTGACCCCCTGGCCGAGGATCTGCTCGGGGGACATGTAGCCGGGTGAGCCGACGGAGACGCCGGTCGAGGTGAGGGAGGCGGTGCCGTCCGTGGCCCGGGCGATGCCGAAGTCGATGAGGAGCGGGCCGTCCAGGGTGAGCAGGACGTTGGACGGCTTGACGTCCCGGTGGACGAGGCCCAGTTCGTGCACCGCCGCCAGCGCCTCGGCGAGGCCCGCGCCCAGGGCCCGCACGGTGTGCGCGGGCAGCGGGCCGGCGTCCGCGACGGCCGCGGCGAGCGAGGGGCCGGCCGCGTAGCCGGTGGCGACCCAGGGCACGGCGGCCTCCGGGTCGGCGTCCAGGACGGGCGCGGTCCAGGCGGCGCCGACCCTGCGGGCGGCCTCGACCTCGCGCCGGAAGCGGGCCCGGAACTCCTCGTCCAGCGCGAAGTGCGGGTGGACGATCTTCACGGCGACCGTACGGCCGCCCGCGCTGCGGCCCAGGTAGACCCGGCCCATGCCGCCGGAGCCGAGCCGGCCGAGCAGCCGGTAGGGCCCGACGGTGGCCGGTTCGCCGGCTCCGAGCGGCTGCATGGCGTCCACTTCTCCCCCCAACGCCTCTCCCCCGTAACGCCTCTCCCCGGCGGGCGCCGCTCCGTAACGCGAGGGCGCCCCACCGCCCGCAGCGTATTGGGTGGGACGGGTGCCCCGCGGGATCCCGGCGCGACTACGGCCGCAGCAGATCCACCGCCACGTCCGCCGGGAAGCCGGTCGTCGGGCCGACGCGGCGGGCGAACTCGGCGACCGCCTCCAGCTGGGGCGTGCCGAAGCTGAAGTCGAGGGTCGTGAAGTACCGCTCCAGGGTGGCCTCGTCGAAGGCCTCCCAGCGGGCGGCCTGCTCGGCGACCTTGCCGACCTCCTCCAGGGAGAGGTTGCGGGAGGCCAGGAAGGCCTCGTGGACCTTGCGGGTGATCTCCGGCTCGCGCTCCAGGTAGTCGCGGCGGGCCGCCCAGACCGCGAAGACGAACGGCAGGCCGGTCCACTCCTTCCAGAGCGAGCCGAGGTCGTGCACGTCCAGGCCGTAGCGCGGGCCGTCGACCAGGTTGGCGCGCAGCGCGGCGTCGCCGATGAGGACGGCGGCGTCGGCCTCCTGCATCATCAGGCTGAGGTCGGGCGGGCAGGTGTAGTACTCGGGCGCGACGCCGAACCGTTCCGCCAGCAGCAGCTGGGCCAGGCGGACCGAGGTGCGGGAGGTCGAGCCGAGGGCGACGCGGGCACCGTCCAGCCGGTCGAGCGGGACCTGCGAGACGATCACGCAGGACATCACCGGGCCGTCGCACCCGACGGCGATGTCCGGGAAGGCGACCAGGTCGTCGGCGTTGCGCAGGAACTCGACGAGGGTGACGGGGCCGATGTCGAGGTCGCCGCGCACGAGCTGCTCGCTGAGCTTCTCGGGGGTGTCCTTGGTGAGCTCGAAGTCGAGGAGCGTGCCGGTTCTCGCGAGCCCCCAGTAGAGGGGCAGGCAGTTCAGGAACTGGATGTGGCCGACGCGCGGCCGGGTGCGAGAATTGTCCACATCGCGAGACTAGACCCCGTGCGGTACGGTGCTGGGACCGGCCCCACCGTCAACGCGTCCATCCGGGGTTCAAACATTCGGGTGACGTGATCTTGACCTCTATTGCTTTCGGCTGCCCGCGTGCTAGGCTCGCCGCAAGTTGCAGTTTGGTTTCCCTTGCAGTACAGAGCCTGCGGAGCATGTGACCGCGGGCTCTCGTCGTTTTCAGAGGAATGCAGTTGTGCAGCAGTGGTTCGCACGTGCAGGTTCTGGAGCAGGGCAACCCTTTTGGGCCCAAGGAGGGCTTATGGCTACCGGAACCGTGAAGTGGTTCAACGCCGAAAAGGGCTTTGGCTTCATCGCCCAGGAGGGCGGCGGCCCCGACGTCTTCGTTCACTACTCCGCGATCAACGCCTCCGGCTTCCGCTCCCTCGAGGAGAACCAGCAGGTGAGCTTCGACGTGACCCAGGGCCCGAAGGGTCCGCAGGCGGAGAACGTCACTCCCGTCTGATCACTGCCTGATCGCAGAACCTGAGTGCAGTACCCAAGGAGCCCCGCGCCACCGGCGACGGGGCTCCTGCCTTTTCCGTGAGTTCATTCGCCGTTCATAAACACCGCCGCAACGGCATGATTTCAGCCGGACGGATCAAATGTCCGGCCGAAAAGCGGCCCCATGGCCACGGCCCGGAGCTGTCAGTCGTCCCCACTACGGTCACTCACCATGACCAATGCCCCTGACGCGACCGACTTCCTCGCCGCCACTCGCACCTTCTACGACACCGTGGCCGACGACTACGCGGACCACTTCCCCGACGACCTCTCCGGCAGGCCTCTGGAGCGGGCCCTGTTCGCGGCCTTCGCGGAGCTGGTGGGCGCCGGCGCGGCGGTGGCCGACCTCGGGTGCGGGCCCGGGCGGGTCACCGCGCACCTGGCCGGGCTGGGGCTGGACGCGTTCGGCGTGGACCTGTCCGAGTCGATGCTGGCGGTGGCCCGGCGGGAGCATCCGGAGCTGCGCTACGAGCAGGGCTCCATGCTGGACCTCGCCCTGCCGGACGGCGCGCTGGCCGGTGTCGTCTCCTGGTACTCGATCATCCACACCCCGGTGGAGCGGCTGCCCGGCCTGCTGGGCGAGTTCCACCGGGTCCTGGCGCCCGGCGGGCACCTGCTCCTCGCCTTCCAGGTGGGGGACGAGCCGCTGCGCCTGGAGCGGCCGTTCGGGCACCCGGTGACGCTGGACTTCCACCGGCGCCGCCCCGAGCACGTCGCCGGGCTGCTCGCGGACGCCGGGTTCCGCCTCGGTTCCCGCACCGTCCGCGAGACCGACGAGCGGCTCGGCGAATCGACCCCGCAGGCCCTCCTCATGGCCCGTAAGCAGGCCTGATACCGGTTGAAAGCGGGAGTACCGGGGGCGCGACCTGTCCCGGGAACCAGCGGGGACGGCACGGGGACCGCTCCCCCGGAGCATCTGTTGCGGCACCGGGGAGGGAGAGCCCCGGGGCCGGAACAGAAGCCGACTCGCCGACTCCGCCTGGGGGGAACTCAGCTATGCGCACCTTCGCACTGCGTACGAAGACGGTTCTGGTCGCGCTCACCGGCGCAGGTGTCCTGACGCTCGGGATCGCCGCGACCGCTCCGTCCACCGGTGTGGAGCAGTACCTGGCGCACATCGCCTCCGGTCTGTCGCCCCAGGCGCAGCCCGGCCCGGTCCTGGCCGACGACCACGGCCCCCGCCTCGTCCAGCCCTGACCGGACGCCCCACCGCACCACCCGAACGGCACCGACGGGCCCCCACCCCGCCGGTGCCGTTCCCTCTTGGGCGGTGACCGCGGGCGCCGCCGGAGGGCCGTCGGGGAGCCGCAAGCCCGGAGAACAGGCAGGCCGGGCCTGCGCCACACCGCCGGCGCGGGTGCGCGGGGCCACCCGGCCGCGAGGCCGAAAGCCGCACAGCGCACAGCGCACAGCGCACAGCGCACAGCGCTCAGCGCCAGGCGTCAGGAGCCAGGCGCCAGGAGCGGGAAGCCGACCACCGGGGGGGACGGGGCCGCGAGTTCCGCTCGGCCGCACGCCCGCGGCAGTCGCCACACCGCCCCAGACCGCCAGACCTCCGGGCCACCGCGCCACCGAGCCACCGAGCCACCGGGCCACCGGGCCACCGGGCCACCGAGCAGACAGGACGGCACGGCAGCAAGCCCCGCCCCCAGCCGCCCCTACAACCGCCGCCCCGCCTCCGTGACCCCCATCGCGTCGTACAGCTCCTCCGCCGCGCGGTGGTGTGCGTCGGCCGTGGGGGTGTCGCCCAGAGCGCGGGACGCCTCGGCCATGCCGTGGAGGGCGCGGGCCGTCTCGAAGCGGTAGCCGAGGCGGGAGGCCAGCTGGTGGGCCTGGCGGTGCAGGTCCAGGGCGCGCCCGGGGGCGCCGCCGTGCAGGTGGACCAGGCCGACCGCGTTGACCACGGCCGCCTGGCGCAGGGCCGTGCCCTCCGCAAGGACCAGGTCCAGGGCGCGTTCGGCGTGGGCGGCGGCCGAGCGGACCTCGCCGAGGCGCTGGCAGACCCGCGCCCAGTGGGCGAGGACGAAGGCCACGTTCCCGGGCTTGCGGGACTCGTCGCACAGTTCCAGGGCCTGGGCGAGGCAGGCCCGCGCCCGTTCGTCCTCGCCGGTGCCCAGGTGGGCCAGCGCCAGCCAGGACAGCGAGGAGATCTGGTTGCTGCGCTCACCGAGGCGCCGGTTCAGCTCGGTGGCCCGGGCCGCGTGCCGGGCGGCCTCGGCGTAGTGGCCCGCCCAGGTCTGCACGGTGCTGAGGTTGGCCAGCGCCACCGCCTCCGCCCGGTGGTTGCCCAGCTCCCGGTGCAGCGCGATGCCCTGGTCCAGGTAGGCGCGGGCCTCGTCGAACTCGCCGAGGGCCCCGTGCAGCAGGCCGAGCACGTCGATGCACAGCGCCTCGCCCCGGCGGTCTCGGGAGGCGGCCAGCTCCAGCGCCTCCTGGGCGGTGGTGATGCCGTCCTGGAAGTCGCCGAGCCACCAGTGGCCGACGGCCAGGTTGCCCAGGCTGACGCCGAGCAGCGTCGGGTCGTCGAGCTGCCGGCAGGCGTCGACGCCGATCCGCCCGACCGCCCGGAACTCCTCGTAATGGCCGCGCAGGTCCAGGTGGAACAGCATGTCGCGGGCGAGCAGCGCGGCGCGCCGGTGCATGCCCCGGGCGCCCGCCTTGGCGACGACCGCGAGCAGCGCCTCGTGCTCCCGGTCGAACCAGCGCAGCGCCTGCTCGTCGCCCTCCATCCGGGGCAGTTCGGGTACGCCGTCCTCGCCGGAGTCGTCGAAGCGTTCGCGGCCGGGGAAGAGCACCTCGCAGGCCTGGTTCGCGGCCTGCGCGTAGTAGCCGACCAGCCGTTCGACGGCGCCCGTCTCGTCGTCCTCGGCCTCCCGCACGCTCATCGCGTAGGTGCGCACCAGGTCGTGGAAGCCGTACAGCCCCGCCTCGTGCTGTTCCAGCAGGTGCGCGTCGAGCAGGTCCTCCAGGACGTCCTCGGCGTCGTGGACGTCCGTGTCGAGCAGCGCGGCGGCGGAGTGGACGTCGATGGCGCTGCCGGGGTGCAGCCCGAGCAGCCGGAAGGCGCCGCGCTGGTCCGCCTCCATCGCCTGGTACGACAGTCTCAGCGTGGCCTCGACGCTGCGTTCCCCGGCGCTCAGCTCACGCAGCCGCCGGGTCTCGTCGGCGAGCCGGTCGACCAGGTACTGCACGGTCCACCGGGGCCGGTTGCGCAGCCGGGCGGTGGTGATGCGCAGGGCGAGCGGCAGCCCGCAGCACAGCCGGGCCAGCTCGGTGACGGCCCCGGGCTCGGCGGCGGTGCGGCCGTCGCCGAGCATGCGGGTGAGCAGCGTGGCGCTGTCGCCGGCGGACAGCAGGCCGAGGGAGAGCCACTCGGCGCCGTCGAGGTCCAGCATGCGGACCCGGCCGGTGAGGATGACCAGGCAGTTCTCGGACGTGGGCAGCAGCGGGCGCACCTGGGCGGCGTCGGCGGCGTTGTCGAGGAGCAGCAGCAGCTTGCGCTGGGCGGAAACGGTTCGCCACAGTGTGTGGCGCCGTTCCACGTCCTCGGGGATGCGCTCGTCCGGGACGCCCACGAGGCGCAGCAGGGAGTGCAGCACGGCGCCCGGTTCCTGCGCCTTCTCGCCGGGGCTGAAGCCGCGCAGGTCCACGAAGAGCTGCCCGTCGGGGTAGTCGGCGGCCAGCAGGTGCGCCGCGTGCACGGCGAGGGCGGTCTTGCCGCTGCCGCCCATGCCGTCCACGCCGACGATCCGGGTGGACTGCCCGCCCGGGGCGCGGCCCGCCTCCAGGAGCCGGGCCAGCTCCCCGTCCCGGCCGGTGAAGTCCGGCAGGTCGTACGGCAGGGTGCAGGGCGCCGGCTCGGAGGCGTCGGGCTGGGCGAGCGGGGCCGGTACGAGCAGGGCGGCGCGCTCGGCGACCGACTGCGGCACCCGGGGTGCCACCTCGGGGCTGTCGCGCAGTATCGCCTCGTACAGCCGGGTCAGCTCGGCGCCGGGGTCGATGCCCAGCTCCTCCACGAGCAGCTCGCGCATCCGGCCGAACTCCTCCAGCGCCTCCGCCTGCCGGCCCGCCCGGTACAGGGCGAGCATCAGCCGGCCGCGCAGGGTCTCCCGCAGCGGGTGGGCGGTGACCAGCTCGCGCAGCGGGCCGACCAGGTCGCCGGACTGGCCGAGTTCCAGCTGGAGTTCGAAGTACTGCTCGGCGACCGCCATGTGCCGTTCCTCGAGGGCCGCCGAGGCCGCGGAGATCACGTCGCCGCCCGCGCCGGCCATCACCGGGCCGCGCCACAGGTCCAGGCAGGTCCGCAGGTGGTGGACGGCCTCCTGGGGCCGTCCGGCGGCCACCGCCTGCCGGGCCTCCCGCGCGTGGCGGTGGAACTCGTGCAGGTCCAGCTGGTCCTCGCCGAGCACCGCCCGGTACCCGGCGCCGTCGGTGACGATCACCTGGGCGCCGCCCGGGATGCGGGTGCGCAGCGCCGCGACGGCCTTGCGGACCTGGTGCCCGGCGGTCTGCGGCGGTTCCTCGTCCCAGGCGGCGGCCACGAGCCGGGGCATCGGCACCATGCGCCCGGGCTCCAGTAACAGCGTGACGAGGACGCGCTCCTGGGTGGGACTGCCGAGTCTCAGCCGGTGCTCGCCGTGCCAGCCTTCCAACGAGCCGAGGATGTTGAACCGCACACCAGGCAGACCGGATGCCGCCGACTCCACGAACCCGTACCCCCCGCCCCGTCGCGATCCCCAGCCCGAGATGCTCGGGACAATCCTAGGTTGTATCCCGAACCATTCCCGCGAAAGAGCGCGTTCGCATCAGCGTGCGGTGCCTGTCGGCCCACCCGCACAGCTAACCATCTTCAGGCGAGCTGGAGGAGGGAAGAACGCGCATCACCGGCCAGCGCCGGGTCGTGGCAGAGGATCGCGCTCTCCACCTGGCGCAGTGCGGGCGAGGGCTGGATGCCGAGTTCGTCGTCCAGGTGGCGGCGCATCCGCTGGAAGACGTCCAGCGCGTCGGCCTGTCTGCCCGAGCAGTACAGGGCGATCATCAGCTGCTCGCAGAACCGCTCACGCAGCGGGTAGTAGGTGTGCGCCTCGGTCAGTTCGGCGAGGATCGCCGCGTGCCGGCCGAGCCGCAGCTCGGCGTCGAACCGCAGTTCCATCGCCCGCATCCGGTACTCCTCGTAGCGGGCGCCGGCCAGCTGGCACACGGTCCCGGCGGCGAACCCGCCGAAGACGGGCCCGCGCCACAGCGCCAGCGCCTCCCCGAGCAGCCGGGCGGTGTGCGCCGCGTCGTGCGGCCCGGCGGACTCCGCCTGCCGTACGGCCCGCACGAACTCGGCGGCGTCCAGTTCGCCCTCGCCGACCACGAGCCGGTAGCCGGAGGGGTGGATGGTCACCCGGGACGCGGGCCGGCCCGGCTCCAGCACGCGCAGCCTGCGGCGCAGCCGGCTGACGTGCGCCTGCAGGGCGTTGGCCTGGTTGTCGGGCCCGGCGTCGCCCCACATCTCCTCGACGAGGGTCTCCCCGGACACCGGCCGGCTCTCGCTGACCAGCAGGGTCTGCACCAGCGTGCGCTGCAGGTCACCGGAGATCTCCGCAGGACCGGACACGGTGCGGATCTGCAGTGCACCGAGGATCGAGAACTTCAGCATCCTGACTCCGCCTCCCGTTGACGTGGCGTCGTCGTCCTTCTCCCGGCGACGTATCAACAGTGCGGGCGGCCCCTACCGGATCGTTCCCGATCCGTTCCCGATCAAGGATCCCCGGTCAGCCGTCCTCGCCGAGGACCAGGGCCCGCAGGTCGGCCACCTGCCGCTCCGCCGTCTCCGGCGAGTCGACCTCGATCACGACGTGGCCCGGCCGCGGCGGCTCGGGCGCCACCACGTGCAGGACCCCCGGCAGCCCGCCCACCTCGGCGCTCCCCGGCTTCCACGGCGCCTCCAGCACGACGGCGGCCGCGAAGCGGTGCGGGCGCGCCGGCTCCACCAGCCGCCCGGCCAGCACGGCGACGGCCCCGGCGGCCAGGTCGCACCCGCCGGCCGCCCGCACCAGCTCCGGCACCGGGTCGTCGCCGAGCCCCGCCCGGCAGCCGGTGATGACCGGGCCGCGCGCGGTCAGGGCGACGCTCGTGTGCGCCGGGCCGTACTGGTACCCGGTCAGGTCCAGCAGCGCCGTCACCACCGCCCGCACCTCGGCGGCGGCGTCGTCCGTGAGCGGCGCCGGGTGCAGCAGGCCGTACGGCGTCCGGGCGGTGATCCCGACGGCCTGGTGCATCCCGTGCACGCTCAGCGTCTCCACGGTCAGCCGTGGATCACCGGGCGCGGCCTCGATGCCGCAGGGCGCCAGCCGGTTGTCCCGCACCAGGCGCTGTACGGCGGCCGGGTCCGCGAGCGTCCAGAGGGCGCGGGCCGGGTTGACGTACAGCCCGGCCGCGGCGGCCTCCGCGAGGGGTATGCGCAGCGCCGACTCGTCCATCGCGTCGACCTGGGCCGAGCGCACTTGGACACCCGAGTGAGCGGCCTCCTCCAGGAGGCGCTGGTCCGGGTTCAGCAGGAAGATCCGGCGGACGTCGATGTCTTCTTTCATGCCTCTGCTCGGGGGACGGAGTCGGCGAGGGTGTTAAGGCAGGCTACGAAGGGACGTTACCGATTGGTTCCCGGCCGGTTCCCGGCGGCCACCGGGAGGAACGCGGCCCAGGCGGCGGGGGTGAGGGTGAGGTGGGGGGCGGCGGGGGGTTGCTTGGAGTCTCGGACGTGGATGGCGGTGGGGTGGGCGGCGACTTCGAGGCACTGGCCGCCTTCACCGTCGCTGTATGTCGACTTGCGCCAGTGGTAGGCGAGTTCGAGGCATTCGCCCCCTTCCCCGCTGCTATGGCTTGACTTGAACCAGACGAGGTTCTCGATGCTCATAGCTCCTCCAGCTTCTGGGCGATCAGAGAGCGGGACTCCAAGGGACTGAGTGCCATTGCGCGCATGATTCCATAGCGATCGGCGATCTTGCGGACCTCCTCCCCGTCATGAATGAGCTGCGGGAAGCCCTGCGCCTCCAGGTACGCGACTTGCGCGTACCCCTTAGGCACAAGGAGATTGAACGCACTGTCCAAGTTGGGGTGTTCGGTGCACCGGATGGGCATCACCTGAATCTCGACGTTCCGCAGACCGCCCACCCGGAGCAGGTTGCGCAGCTGGTCCCTGAAGACTGCCGGGCCACCGATGGGCCGGTCCAGTAGGACCTCTTCGAGGACGTAGCTCACGACCGGTGGCGGCCACCGGTCGAAGACCTGCTGTCGGGAGAGCCGGTCGACCACCCGCTTTTCGATGGTCTCCTCGCTCAGGAACGGTCGCCGTTGCCCGAAGACGGACCTGGCATAGTCCTCGGTCTGCAGGAGGCCGGGAATGGCCTGGTTGGCGTAGACGTGCAGCTCGACCGCCTCCGCCTCCATCCCCGCATAGCTCCGGTACCACTCGGGATGACGCGTCCGCGCCTTGGTCATCGCCTCCTCGACCTGGGGAATCACCTCGCGGAACAGGCCGTCCGCCTTGAGGAGTTCATCCGCCCGGTCCAGAAACTCCGGCCGCGGCGTCCGCACCCCCCGCTCCATCGCCGAGATCTGGTCGGGCCCGTACCCCACCAGCCGCCCGAACTCCTTCTGGCTCAGCCCCGCCCTCTCCCGCAACAACTTCAACTGCTTGCCGAGGACGACGAACACCGCCGTGGCACCGTTGGCCTCGGCCGGGGTCTCCGGCCTGCGCTCCTGCTCCTCCGTCACGCCACCCTCCAGGTCACTGCCGACACCTCGTACAGCGGCCGTACGACTGCCGTACGACTCCGCGTAGTCGCGGGATCACCCCTGGTCAGCGTAGTGAGAAGCGACCACGCTCGGTGACGTGAACGTAGAAATCTCCACCCCCGCCACGGAACTCGTCCAGCGTCTGAGCGCCACACCCCGGGGTGCCCGGCTGGCCCGCAGGCTGACCGCCGACCAGCTCGCCACCTGGGGTTACCCGCACGGCGGCGACCCGAACGACACCGCACAGCACCTCGTGGCGGAACTGGCCGCGAACGCGGTCACCCACGGTCGCGTTCCCGGGCGGGACTTCGAGCTGCGGCTGCTGCTGACGCCGGCGGCGAACACCTTGCGTATCGAGGTGAGCGACCCGAGGGGCGACCGCCCCCTGCGGTTCGCGGCGGAGGACCCGGAGGCGGAGACCGGGCGGGGCCTGGTGCAGGTGCTGGCGTCGGTGTGGGGGGTGAGCCGACGGGAGGTCGGCAAGACGGTGTGGGCGGAACTGAAGCTCGGTGGGGGATGGAACGAAGACCCACTGGATCGCATCTAGCTGCTCGGCATGGGCATGCCCGCAGCAGCACGGTCGGGCCGACAGTCGAAAGTGGTTACAACATGTGTACGCCAGTTATGAGTTGCGCCATCACCGGCGGTTTACTCCCACGCGGCTTCCACGGATCCGACGCGCCTAGACGGCAGTACCGCGCGGCAGGCCTCGGCCTCCGCAAACGCCGAAGGTCCGGCGCCTGATGTCAACCACCGTTTCCGTACAGGAGTCGGGCACCACCCCGGCAGCCGCGGCCGTCACCGCCGAGTCGCCGCGCCTCGAGCGACGGTGGGACTGGCCGCTGCTGGTGGTCTGCGCCGTGTCCGCACTCGTGGTGGGCCTGCTGTCGCCCGCCGACACCTCGCAGGAGGCATGGGGTCTGGCCGCCGCGGTGGGGTACGGCTGTGCCGCACTGGTCGCGGCGAGATCGTCCGCGCCGTGGGCGCCGGCCCCGGCCGTGGTCGCGGTCGTCGGTGCGCTCGTCGTGCCCCTGCTGTACCTCACGGTGATCAGCAAGGAGCAGATGGAGGTCGGTGTCGTGGAACGCGCGGCCGACCTGCTGTTCGCCTCCGGGAATCCGTACCGCCCCACACCGCACGTGGTGCGGGACTTCAACCCCTACCTCCCCGGCATGGCGCTCTTCGGGATACCGCACATGCTGTTCGGCGACTCGCCGTTCAGCAGCGCCCGGTTGTGGTTCCTCGTCGGTTTCCTGGCAGCCATGGCGTGCGCGATACGGGTGCTGACCAGTGGCCGGGACGGGGAGGCCCGCCGGGCCGGCACCCCGCGCGGGGTCACCGGCAGGACGGGCGTGCTGTGGCTTTCCGCCTGTCCCGTCGTCGCGCTGCCGCTCACCATCGGTGGCGTGGACCCGCCGGTCATCGGGTTGATGTGCCTGGCCCTGGCCTTCACACAGCGGGGCGACGCCGGCCGGGCCGGGCTGGCCCTCGGCGCGGCGGCCGCGCTGAAGTGGACCGCCTGGCCGGCCATCCCGGTACTGGTCGCCGTGCTGGCGATACGCGGCGGGCGGCGTGCCGCGCTCAAGTGCGCAGCGGCATCCGTGGGAATCGCCCTGGTCACCGTCCTGCCCGTGGCCGTGGCACACAGCGGTGCCTTCTACCGCAACGTCGTCCTCTACCCGTCGGGGCTCGGTCCCACGGCATCGTCCGCGCAGAGCCCGCTACTGGGCCGCCTGATCACCGCACTGGTGCCGCACGGTGAGGCGGTCACGATGGCACTCATCGCGCTGAGCGCCGCGGGTGTGGGCCTCTCGCTCCTGATCCGTCCGCCGCGGAGCCCCGTGGCCGGTGCCGACCGGCTGGCGCTCGGTCTGACGCTGGCGATCGTGCTGTCCCCGGCGACCCGCATCGGCTACGCCATCTACCCGGTCGTCCTGCTGACGTGGCCCCGCTTCGCCGCCGCCCTGTCGGCGGGCATCGAGGCGTCCGCTTCGCGCCGGGCCGGCCGATCCGAGTAGCCGGGGCGGAGCGCGGCTACTCCACCAAGCCGTCGCAAGATCCACTAATTTGGTATGATCATGACAAATGCGAAGGGTGCTTTTCAGGCCTTCGCAATCGATCGATCGATGGTGGGACAGCATGGTTGGGGCCGCAGCGGGGCAACGCTGCGGCCCCACCCCCGCCATCGCTCTGCACATCAGGAGGAGACAGTGATGACGGAGCACACCCAGCCAGTAAGACAGGCGCGGAACACGATAGCGCGCGTCACCGCGCTCGCCGGCGTGGTGATCGCGGCCGTCGCCCTCGCCACCCCGTCCGCGCTGGCGAGCGGCACGAGCCCGAAGCTCAACGGTTGCTACTCCACCTGGGGGAGCACCGGATCGGTGGGTCACTGCGTCAAGGTGACGAAGAACGGCCAGTACAAGAACCGCGGCGAGTGCACGTTCGGTAAGGAGGACTCCCTCTGGACGGACTTCTGGATCGGGGACTCGAACCCGAAGTGGGGCGGAGTCGAGTGCACGTACAACATCAGCAAGTCCTACATCATGTACACGTCTTGAGATAGCTCGGCATGCAGAGGTGATGTGACCGGGTGCCGCCCTTGGGCGGCACCCGGTCACGCACGTGAAAGGAACAACGTGGAACCGATCGCATCGCTGTCGGGAATAGCTCAGGGCTACGGTCGGCACCAGGTGATCACCGGTCTCGACTGGGATCTCCCCGTGGGGGTCTATGGGCTTCTGGGCCCCAACGGTGCGGGAAAGTCGACACTTCTCCGCACTCTCGCCACGGTCACGCCTCCCCAGGAGGGGACCCTGGAGATCTGCGGCAGAAAAGTGCACTCCGAGCGGTCGGCCAGGGCGGCCCGCACCACGATCGGGTACCTGCCCCAGGAATTCGGATATTACCCGTCCTTTTCGGTCTACGACTTCGTCCGATACAGCGCGTGGCTGCGCGGGGTCCCCCATGGTCAGGCCCACGACGCGACTCGGAAAGCGATCGCATCCGTCCTTCTCGACGAACGAGCACAGGCCACGATGAAGTCCCTCTCCGGTGGCATGTTGCGGCGCGCAGGCATAGCCGCGGCCATCGTCGGCTCGCCGCGACTGCTGCTCCTGGACGAACCGACCGTCGGACTGGACCCGAAACAGCGCCTGGAGTTCCGCGAGCTGATCAGGTCGCTGACGGATTCCGCGATCGTCCTGAGCACCCACCTCGTCGAGGACGTGGCGGCGGTCTGCGACCAGGTCGTCGTCATGCAGTCCGGGAGGTTCCTCTTCCGCGGCACCCCCGAGGCCCTCGCGGACAACGCCCGATCGGGAGTCGCCGGCGACAGCCCGCTGGAACGCGGATACATGGCGGCGCTGTCCGGGCAGGGGGCGCTTTCCTGATGCGCATCCTCTTGATGGAGCTGCGGCGCTCTCCCCTGCGCTGGTGGTTCCCCGTCCTCGTCGCCCTGGACGTGGCGGTGCTCTTCGGCCGCTCCCAGTGGTGGATCGGCGTCTGGCCGCAGGCGAGTGCGGCGGCCCAGATACCCGCCTTCTATCTCGGCCCGTTCCTGGCGGCCTACGCCGCCTGGGCCTCCGGCCGGATCCACCGGCTCGGCTTCGAGGACCAGCACACCGCGGGCACCAGGCCCAGATGGCAGGTCGAGGCAGCTCACCTCGCGGCAGTCGCCGTGTACGGCGGTGTCGCCTACGCCGTGGGTGCCGGGGTCGCCGCGGCGGTCAGTTACGACGACGCGGGACCCGGATTCCTGTGGCCCGGTTACCTGCTGCTGGGGGCGGCGCTCATCGTTCTGTGCATCGCCATCGGCCACATGGCCGGGCGGTGGTTCCCCTCCGCGTTCGCCGCCCCGGTCATCTGCGGACTGGCCTGCTTCGTGGTGGTGACGATGAACGGCGGCCCGATGGAGGCCGGCCTGTTCGTGCTCTCCGGCGGGCCCGCCGTGGAAGTGAGTCCGGAGCACCTGGCCGTTCGCTGGGGTCTGGCGCTCACCGCGGTGGCCGTCGCCGTTCTCACGCCGCGCACGCTGCCCGGATACAGCGGCGCACGAGGGAAGGTGATCGCCAGGCTGCCGGCCATCGGCAGCGCGGCACTGGCCGTCGCGTGCCTGGCCGGCGTGCTCACGGCAGGACCGGTGCAGACGGCGCGAGCGAGTCGGAGTGCCCCGATGTGCACGCGTGCCGAGCCGAAGATCTGTGTATGGCCCGAGGAGCGCAAGTACATGCCGCGGCTGGAAGCGATGGCGAAGCGCGTGTCCGAACTGCCTCCCGCCATCACCTCCCCCTCGGCGTTCTACGAGGAAGGGCTGAGGGGGGGCAAGGGGCAGGACACCGACTTCAAGATCTTCGAAGGGTCCATGTGGGAGGTGGCCGACAGCATGTCCATCGCGGTCTCCCGGGCGTCCACCCCGCGCTACTGCCCGGCGCAGAACAGCGACGCCGAAGACCGGCGCACCATGGCGTACTTCGAGCTCGACTCGTGGCTCGCGGCCCGGATCTCGGGCGCCGGGCAGCCGTCCGACATCCACGGGGGGCCGCCTGGTGTCGACCAGAAGGCGATCGCGAGGCTGATCCACCAGCCCGAGCCGGCACAGCAGTCCTGGGCGAAGAAGCGGCTCAAGGTGATCGAGGGTACGCGCTGTGCCTGATCTCCGGGAGTCCTTGATCGACTACCTCCGGGCTCATCGCTTCCGCGGCATCGCGGTGGGCTGGGCCGTGCTGATCGCGTGCGATGTGGCGTTCGGGTCCGCCCGGCTCGACTTCCCCTTCAGCGGCAGCGGGTCCTCGGCGACCCCTCTGCGGCATGAGATCCCCCTCGCCCTGGCCGTGCTCGCCGTAGGCGGTCTCGGCAGCGCCATGGACTCCCTGGAGGAGACGGCGGCGAGCGGGTTCAGGCGAGTCGAGATCTCCTGCATCGTCGGGGCCGTCTCGGCGGCGGCCGCGCTGCTCGTCGCGGCGGAGGCGTTCGTCAGCCCCATGGACACCGTTCTGCTGCTCCTGAGAGGCCTGCTGATCTGGGTCGGGCTCGCTCTGCTTTCCGGGCGGGCATGGGGATGGAGGTTTTCCTGGATCCTTCCCCTGGTCACCCTGTTCCCCCTGACGTACTGGCAGATCGACGGCCTGGGGCGGTTCCGGTGGTGGGACTGGACGGATCAGCCCGGATCCTCGATGCCGTGCTGGGGGATCGCCGTCGGCAGCCTGCTGGCGGGCGGCGGCGCGATGGCGCTGACTCCGTGGCGCCTCAACCGTTTCCTGCGCGCATTCCGGCGGAGCAGGTAGCGGGCAGGGGAATCGTCTGCCACGGACGCACCGCAGGGGTGCCCCGAGCCGGGGCACCCCTGCGGTACTGAACCAGCGTCGCTTCTTACGAGTCGACCTTGAAGTTGATCCAGGACTTGTTGGCGGAGAAGGTGCACTCCACGTAGCCCCAACTGGCGTGGGCGGAGCCGGAGTGGAACAGGTACCAGATCGACGAGTCTCCGGAGAGGCTGCAATCGATCTCGTTCTGGAAGTCACCGGTACGCGTCACCGACTGGCAGTGTCCGTTGGAGCCGGTGTTGCCCCAGGTGGAATAACAGCCGTACGTCTTGCTGCTCGTGCCGCTGGCCATCGCGGTCGGGGCGGTCACGGTGACGGCTGCCGCGGCCAGGCCCGCGATCGCGACCGCTCGCACCATCTTCTTTCTCGTCTGCGCCGCGGATCGAGTGAGTTCCGCCATATTCATTTCTCCTGATGTGCAGACCGGCGGCGGGGTGGGATAACGGCGTTGCCCCGCCGTAACCCCAACCTTTGTTCCACCACCGGTGGTTGACTGAAAGGCATGAGCAGTGAAACGCTCGCGCCGACTGTCATGATCGCATCAGGATTTCCGTTGCGCAACGCGACATGATGCGAAAAGGGCCTGGTATTCACACAGTTCGCCTTATGGCACGACAATGAGCCTACGTCAGTCGACTCATCCCCCGTACAGCCCCTCCACCTCCCCCTCGAAGTCCCGCAGCACCTGATCGCGGCGGAGTTTCATCGACGGGGTCAGGTGGCCCGCCTCCTCGGTGAAGTCCGTGGGGAGGACGGTGAAGCGGCGGATGGACTCGGGGCGGGAGACGAGCCTGTTGGCCTCGTCCACGGCCCGCTGGAGGACGGCGATCAGCTCCGGGTCGTCCGTCAGGAGTTCCGGCGGGACGGGGTGCTTGCCGTTCATCTGGCGCCAGTGGGTGATGCCGTCGGGGTCGAGGGTGAAGAGGGCGGCGACGTACGGGCGGCCGTCGCCGACGAGCATGCACTGGGAGACCAGGGGGTGCTGGCGCAGCCAGTTCTCCAGCGGGGCCGGGGCCACCGACTTGCCGCCCGCCGTGATCAGCAGCTCCTTCTTGCGGCCGGTGATGGTCAGGTAGCCCTCGTCGTCCAGTTCGCCGAGGTCGCCGGTGGCCAGCCAGCCGTCCCGGGTGGCGGGGACGACGCCGCCCGCGGCCGGGTCCCAGTAGCCGCGCAGCACGTGGTCGCCGGCGAGGAGGATCTCGCCGTCGGCGGCGATCCGGACCCGGGTGCCGGGCAGGGGCCAGCCGACGGTGCCGAGGCGGGGTTTGAGCGGCGGGGTGACGGTGGAGGCGGCGGTGGTCTCCGTGAGGCCGTAGCCCTCGAAGATCTCGATGCCGGCGCCGGCGTAGAAGGCGGCGAGGCGGCGGCCGAGGGGTGAGCCGCCGCAGATGGCGTAGCGGACGCGGCCGCCCATGGCGGCCCGGATGCGCCGGTAGACCAGCGGGTCGTAGAAGGAGCGCTGGGTCTTCAGCGCGCGGCCGGGTCCGCTGCCCGAGCCGGTCTGCCGGGCCTCCAGCGCCTCGCCGTACCGGACGGCCACCGCCGCCGCCCGGTCGAAGACGGCCGCCCGGCCGCCGGCCTCGGACTTGGCGCGGGCGGAGTTGTAGACCTTCTCCAGCATGTAGGGGATGGTCAGCAGGCAGGTGGGCTGGAAGGCGGCCAGGTCCGGGAGCAGGTCCTCCGCCTTCAGGCTGGGCGCGTGGCCGAGGCGGACCCGGGCGCGCACACAGGCGATGGCCACCATGCGGCCGAAGACGTGCGACATGGGCAGGAAGAGCAGCACCGACGCCTCGTAGCCCTGCGCCCTGAAGATCGGGTGGAGCAGCTCGACGGCGTTGTCGACCTCGGCGAAGAAGTTGCCGTGGGAGAGGGCGCAGCCCTTGGGGCGGCCGGTGGTGCCGGAGGTGTAGATGAGGGTGGCGAGCGTGTCGGGGACGAGCATGCCCCGGCGGACGCCCACCTCGCCGTCCGGTACCTCGGCGCCCAGCTCGGCCAGCCGCTCCACGTGCCCCTTCTCCGTGACCCACAGGTGCCGGAGGTCGGGGATGCGCTGGAGTTCGGGGCCGATGGCGGCGGCCTGGCCCTGGGTCTCGGTGACCAGGGCCACCGCGCCGGAGTCGTGCAGGATCCAGCGGGTCTGGAAGACGGAGGAGGTGGGGTAGATCGGGACGGTGACCAGGCCGGCCGCCCAGGCGGCGAAGTCGAGCAGCGTCCACTCGTAGGTGGTGCGGGACATGATGGCGATGCGGTCGCCCGGCACCAGGCCCTCCGCGATGAGCCCCTTCGCCACCGCGAGGACCTGCGCGGCGAACTCGGCCGCCGTGACGTCCGTCCAGCCGCCGTCGGGGAGCCTGCGGCTGAGCACGGTGGCGCCGGGGTCGGCCTCGGCGTTGTCGAACGGCAGGTCCGCGAGCGAGCCGTGCGTCACCGGCGGGGCGAACGGCGGGACGTACGCCTCGCGTACGGCACCGTCCAGCCGCCGGGTCTCGGGCTCGACGAGGACCGGCCGGCCGTCGTAGTCGGTGGCCGCGACGTGCGTGCCGGAGGAGACGGGGGCGTCCGGGTACGGGGTGGGGGTGGTCACGGGCGGCTCCTCGGGCGTGCAGCGGTCGACTGCTTGCTGCATGACGTACGTGCCCCGCGTGGCGAGGCGTTCACCGACGGTGCCGACGCCAGGGGTTACCGACGGTTAGTCAGCCGATGGTACGGGGCCCCTGTGGGGGCCTTGTGCGGGTTCGGGGATGATCCGGGGCCGGGGATGTGCAGCCTCGGGGATGCGCCGAGGGACGCTCGGCTTCGCCCCCGGCCTGCGGGCCCGGCCTGTTCCCGACCGATGACGCACGCGGACTTACCGCTGGTAACCTTACTCCAGGGTAAGGACTTCGGACGAGTCGCGCGGGAGTTGGACATGGTGGACCGTCTGCGGCCGGAGGCCGCCGGGGGCATGATGACCGCCGTCACCCTGGCCTCCGCCCCCGCCCTGGCCCCGCTGCTGGCCCGGGGCGCCCTGCGCTCCCCCTTCAAGCGCCCCTCCGCGGACGCCGGCCTCCCCCGCACCCGCCTGGTGCTGCCCGGCCTGCGCGTCGACCCGGCCCGGCTCGCCGCCTACGAGCGGGTCTGCGGCTTCGCGCCCGGCCCCGCCGGCGGTGGTGACACGCTGCCGGTCACCTACCCGCACGTCCTCGGCTTCCCGCTGGCCATGCGGCTGATGAGCGGCCGGGACTTCCCGCTGCCGCTGCTGGGGCTGGTGCACACGTCGGTCGGCATCTCGCACCGGGCCGCGCTGCCCGCCGACGGCACGTACGACCTCGCGGTGCACGTGGCCGGGCTGGCACCGCACCGGCGCGGCACCGAGGCGACCGTCGTGACCGAACTGCGGGCGGCGGGCGCGGTGGTGTGGGAGTCGCGCAGCACCTACCTGGCACGGCACCGCACCGGGCGGCCCGGTGCGGAGCCCCGGGAGGAACCGCCGGCCGCGCTGCCGGTGGTGGCCGAGTGGCGGCTCGCCGAGGACGTCGGCCGCCGGTACGGGGCCGCCTCCGGCGACCGCAACCCCATCCACCTCCACCCGCTCACCGCCCGCCTCTTCGGCTTCCCCCGCGCCATCGCCCACGGCATGTGGACCGTCGCCCGCTGCCTGGCCGCCCACGGCACCCCCGCCACGGCCGCCGTCCGGGCCCGCTTCCGGGCGCCGGTGCTGCTGCCGGGCACGGTGGCCTACGGCGCGGACGGCAGCGGCCGCTTCGAACTGCGCGGCGCCGGGGGGCGGCTGCACGTGAGCGGGGAGGTGCGGGCGGTGGACCGGGACTAGCGGCCCAGGGAGGCCCGCTGTCCGCTAGGGGCCGCCCGGCGGGGTCCAGGGACGGCCGTCCATCAGGTCGCCCAGGCCTGCCCAGGCGAAGTTCATCAGGGTCGCGGCCGCCTGCCGGGCGGTGGTGCCCGGGGAGGCGTTCGCCCAGGTGGCGAGGGACTCGGCGGCGCCGACCAGCGCCTCGGCGAGCCCGGCGACCTCGCGCCGCGGCAGGTCGGGATCGCGGTGGGCCTCGCGGGCGGCGACCACGATCAGCTCGGTCACGAACGCGACGATCTCCTCGCGCATCGTGGCCACCTCCGCGGCGAAGCCCTCGCCGTGCGTGCGGGCCTGGAGGTGCAGCACGGACCAGCCGTCGGGGTGCTCGGCGGTGTACGCGAAGAACGCCCGGAGCCCGTCCCACAGCTGCCGGTCGGCGGGCAGCCCGGGGCGGACCCCGGCGCGGACGGCCGCCGTCAGCGCGGCGGCCTCACGGCGGATGCAGGCGGTGAAGAGGTCTTCCTTGGAATTGAGGTACAGGTAGACCAACGGCTTGGACACGCCCGCGTGTTCGGCTATCTCGTCCATCGAGGCGGCCATGTAGCCGCGCTGACCGAAGATCTGTACGGCGGCGTCGAGCATCTGCTGCTCACGGACCGCCCGCGGCATCCGCTTGGTCTTCACGGCACCCATGGCACAAGCCTAGTTGGGCGCCGTGCTCCCGGTGGCTCGGTCAGGAGGGCTGGCCCTGGGTGCGGGCGGAGTCGTCGGCCACGTCCTCCTGGCTGCGGTTGGCGTCCAGGTTGGCCTTCATCCGGTCGACCTTGGTGACGATCTGCACCGACGCCCGGTCCCGCTCCTTGCGCAGCACCACCCAGCTGATCGGCGCCGACAGGACCAGCGCGAGCAGCAGCACCCACAGACCGTTGGAGGCGCCGAAGCCGCGCGGGAAGATGCCGGAGTAGACGGCCCCCCAGACGACCACGAGGCAGCCGGCGAAGATGCCGAGGCGCATCAGCGTGTAGCGGAGCATCTCAATCCACTCGTCCGATTCCAAAAGGGGTCATCGTCCAGTGAAGCACGTTCGGGGGGCGATCTTTCACCGGGGTCGGCGCGGTCAGCGCAGCGGCAGCAGCATGAAGACGTCGTCGCGGTGGTCGCCGGGGGCGACCCGGATGGCGCCGGGCACCCGGCCGACCTCCTGGTAACCGCAGGAGCCGTAGAACCGCTCCAGCCCCAGACCGCCCCGGCAGGTCAGCCGGACGGCCTCGATGCCGTCGAAGGTGCGGGCCGCGTCGGCGGCGGCCGCCATCAGCGCGCGGCCGTACCCCTGGCCCTGGTGCTTGGGGTGGACCATCACCGTGTAGAGCCACACCCAGTGCGTCATCAGCCGGTGGGTGTTGAAGGCGAAGAACGCGGTGGCGGCGACCCGCCCCTCCTCGTCGTGCCCGACCAGCAGCCGGTGGCGCCCCTCGGCCATCGCGACGAAGTGCCTGACCAGCTCGGGCCGCACGTCCTCCCGGGTCACCGGCGGCACGAAGCCGACGGCTCCGCCGGCGTTCGTGACGTCCGCCCAGAGGTCGAGTACGCCGTCGCGCAGGGCGGGGCCGATCGCGGGATCGAGCGTGAAGGTAAGGGGCATGGGCCGATGCTATCCATTACCCGCACCCCTACCCAAGGGCGTGTGCGGCCACCTTCAGGTCCGCCAGCAGCCCGCGGTACGCCCCCTCGCGGTCGTCCGCCCGCAGCACGGCCGACGGGTGCACCGTGGGCACCACCCGCTCCGGCCGCCCGTGGATCTCCCGCTCCAGCACGGTCCCGCGCACCTCCGTCACCCGGAACGAGGAGCCGAACAGCGCCTTGCCCGCGGTGGCCCCCAGCACCACGATCAGCTCGGGCTCCACGAGCGCCAGCTCGGCCGCGAGCCAGGGCGCGCACGCGGCCGTCTCGCGCAGGGTCGGCGACTTGTGGATGCGCCGCTTGCTAGGCTCGGCCTGCGTGAACTTGAAGTGCTTGACGGCGTTGGTGACGTACGTCTGCGACGGGTCGATGCCAGCGTCCGCGAGGACCCGGTCCAGCAGCTTGCCCGCCGGCCCGACGAACGGCTCACCCCGCCGGTCCTCCTGGTCACCGGGCTGCTCCCCCACGAGCATCACGCGCGCGGACGCGTTGCCCGCGCCGAACACCGTCTGGGTGGCGTCGCGGTGCAGGGGGCAGCCCCGGCAGTCCGCCGCCGCGCGGCGCAGGGTGGCCAGGTCGGCGCCGGCGGGAACGAAGGGGGCCGCCGTGTACAGGTCCTCGGGGGCCTTCGTCTCAGCCATGGCGGACGAGTACCCGTGGAGGCGGCGGGTAACGAGAGGGGTCCCTCGGTGTCAGAGGCGCATCGGCTGCGGCGACTCCCGGCGCAGGGGGTCCGGGCCGTCGTACTCGCGGATGACCTCGTAGCGCGTGTTGCGCTCCACCGGGCGGAACCCGGCGTCCCGGATCAGCTCCAGCAGGTCCTCGCGGGTCAGCTTGTTCGGCGTGCCGTAGTTGTCCGCGTCGTGAGTGATCTTGTACTCGACCACCGAGCCGTCCATGTCGTCGGCGCCGTGCTGCAGGGCGAGCTGGGCGGTCTGCACGCCGTGCATCACCCAGAACACCTTCACGTGCGGCACGTTGTCGAACAGCAGCCGGGAGACGGCGAACGTCTTCAGTGCCTCGGCACCGGTCGCCATCTGCGTCCGCGCCTGGAGCCGGTTGCGGACCTTGCCGTCCTTCATGTCCACGAAGTCGTGCTGGTAGCGCAGCGGGATGAAGACCTGGAAGCCGCCGGTCTCGTCCTGCAGCTCACGGAGCCGGAGCACGTGGTCGACGCGGTGGCGCGGCTCCTCGATGTGGCCGTAGAGCATGGTGCACGGGGTCTTGAGCCCCTTCTCGTGCGCCAGCCGGTGGATGCGGGACCAGTCCTCCCAGTGGGTGCGGTGGTCCACGATGTGCTGCCGGACCTCCCAGTCGAAGATCTCGGCGCCGCCGCCGGTCAGGGACTCCAGACCGGCGTCGATCAGCTCGTCCAGGATCTCGCTCGCGCTCAGCCCGGAGATCGTCTCGAAGTGGTGGATCTCGGTCGCCGTGAACGCCTTCAGGGACACGCTCGGCAGAGCGGCCTTCAGCTCCCGCAGCGAGCGCGGGTAGTAGCGCCACGGCAGGTTCGGGTGCAGGCCGTTGACGATGTGCAGTTCGGTGAGGTTCTCGCCCTCCATCGCCTTGGCGAGCTTCACCGCCTCCTCGATGCGCATCGTGTACGCGTCCTTCTCCCCCGGCTTGCGCTGGAAGGAGCAGTAGGCGCACGAGGCCGTGCACACGTTGGTCATGTTCAGGTGGCGGTTGACGTTGAAGTGCACGACGTCGCCGTTCAGCCGCGTCCGCACCTCGTGCGCCAGGCCGCCCAGCCAGGCCAGGTCGTCCGACTCGTACAGCGCGATGCCGTCCTCACGGGTCAGGCGCACACCCGCCCGGACCTTCTCCTCCAGCTCGCGCTTGAGTCCGACGTCCATGCCCACACCTTTCTCCGACAGCTCGCCCAACGGTATCCCTAGACCTCTTCGGGAAGCTCCCCGACCCTGTTCTCCCACTTCGTGGACAGCACGATCGTGGTCCGGGTCCGCGAGACGCCCTTGGTGCCGCTGAGCCGCCGGATCGTCCGCTCCAGGCCGTCGACGTCCGTCGAGCGCACCTTGAGCATGTAGGAGTCGTCGCCGGCGATGAACCAGCAGTCCTCGATCTCGGGCAGGTCCCGCAGCCGCTGGGCCACGTCCTCGTGGTCGGCGGCGTCCGACAGGGAGATGCCGATGAGGGCGGTCACGCCGAGGCCGAGGGAGGCCGCGTTCACGGTGGCGCGGTAGCCGGTGATGACACCGGCGGCCTCCAGCCGGTTGATGCGGTCGGTGACGCTGGGCCCCGAGAGTCCGACGAGGCGCCCCAGCTCGGCGTAGGAGGCCCGGCCGTTCTCCCTCAGGGCCTGGATGAGCTGCCTGTCCACCGCGTCCATGCGATCGAAGCCTTCCGCTGAAGTTGCCTGAGGTTGTGAAAGTGCTGAACTGCCGAAGTGACGAGGGCTAGCTCGGGGTGCCGCCGCCCAGCTCGCCCTTCCAGCGCCGGTACAGGCCGTGCCCGACGCCCGCCGCGTCGAGCACCCGCCCGGCGACGAAGTCGACCAGGTCCTGGATGTGGGTGGCGCCCGCGTAGAAGGCCGGCGAGGCCGGCACCACGCTCGCCCCGGCGTCGTCCAGCGCGACGAGGTGGCGCAGGGTCTGGCCGTTCAAGGGGGTCTCCCGTACGGCCACGACGAGCGGCCGGCGCTCCTTCAGTGTGACGCCGGCCGCGCGCTGCAGCAGATCCTTGGAAAGCCCGAGCGCGACACCGGCCACACAGGCCGTGGACGCCGGCACGATGAGCATCCCCTTGACCGGGTACGACCCGGAGGACGGCCCGGCGGCGAGGTCCCCCGCGCTCCAGTACCGGACGCCGCTGACGTCCACCTCGAAGGCGCCGGGCTTGCCGTCGGCCCCCCGGCCCAGCCATTCCCGCAGGTCGTCCTGCCAGTGCGCGTCCCGGAACGAGATGCCCGTCTCGTCCAGCAGCGTCAGCCGCGAGGCCCGGCTGACCACCAGGTCCACCGCCTCGCCCGCCGCCAGCAGCGCCCGCAGCACCGCTGCCGCATAGGGCGTCCCGGAAGCTCCGGACACCCCCACGATCCAAGGCACACGCCGCGTTTCTCCTGCGTTCACACCTTGAGCGTACCGGTGGGTCGCCTGCCTCTCAGGCCGGGTGGGGCGCGGCCGCTCAGACGGTCAGGCCGCGCACCAGCAGGTCCAGCAGCGCGCACACGAAAAGGGCGATGCCGATGAACCCGTTGACGGAGAAGAACGCCCTGTTCAGGCGGGACAGGTCGTGCGGGCGGACGATCGTGTGCTCGTAGCAGAAGGCGGCCGCGACGATCAGCAGGCCCAGCCAGAAGAAGGCGCCGGCGTGGGTGGCCAGGCCGTACCAGACGAACAGGGCCGTCGTGATCGTGTGGCAGGCGCGGGCGCCCCGGATCGCCGCCGGGATGCCGAAGCGCGCCGGGACCGACATGACGCCGATCTCGCGGTCGGTCTCGACGTCCTGGCAGGCGTAGATGAGGTCGAAGCCGCCGATCCAGACGCCGACGGCGAGGCCGAGGACCACCGCGTCCCAGGACCACTGCCCCGAGATCGCGAGCCAGCCGCCGACCGGGCCCATGGCCTGGGCGAGGCCGAGGATGGCCTGCGGGAAGTTCGTGAACCGCTTGCCGTACGGGTAGACGACCATCGGGATGACGGCGATGGGGGCCAGGGCGAGGCACAGCGGGTTGAGCAGGGCCGCCGCGCCGAGGAAGACCACCAGGGCGATCAGCGCGCCCGTCCAGGCGTGCTTCACGGACATCGCGCCGGTCACCAGCTCGCGGTGCGCCGTGCGCGGATTGCGCGCGTCGATCTCCCGGTCGATGATCCGGTTGACCGCCATCGCGAAGGTCCTCAGGCCCACCATGCAGACGGTGACGAGCAGCAGGCGGCCCCAGTGGATGTTCCTGTCCCACTGGTACATCGCGGTGAGGGAGGCGATGTAGGCGAAGGGGAGCGCGAAGACCGAGTGCTCGATCATCACCAGGCGCAGGAACGCCTTGGTGCGTCCTGGCTGCGGGAGTGCCGCCGAAGCGCTGGTCACAGGCCGTACTCCTTCCAGCGGCGGTCGACCTTCGCCGCAGTCTCGGGGTCGGACAGCACCATGTCCGGCCAGCCCCCGTCCCGGGTGTAGCCCTCCTCGGGCCACTTCCTCGTCGCGTCGATCCCCGCCTTGCCGCCCCAGAACTGCTGGTACGACGCGTGGTCGAGGTGGTCGACGGGGCCTTCGACGACCGTGAGGTCCCGGTGGTAGTCGGTGTTGCCGAGCGCGCGCCAGGCGACCTCGTGCAGGTCGTGGACGTCGCAGTCGGAGTCCACGACCACGATCAGCTTGGTCAGCGACATCATGTGCGCCCCCCAGACCGCGTGCATCACCTTCTGCGCGTGCTTGGGGTACTTCTTGTCGATCGAGACGATCGCGCAGTTGTGGAAGCCGCCCGCCTCGGGGAGGTGGTAGTCCACGATGTCCGGCACGATGATCTTCAGCAGGGGCAGGAAGAAGCGTTCCGTGGCGCGGCCCAGCGGGCCGTCCTCGGTCGGGGGCCGGCCGACGACGATCGACTGGAGCAGCGGGCGCCTGCGCATCGTCACGCAGTCGATGGTCAGCGCCGGGAACGGCTCCTGCGGGGTGTAGAAGCCGGTGTGGTCGCCGAAGGGACCCTCCGGCCGCATCTCGCCGGGCTCCAGCCAGCCCTCCAGGACGACTTCGGCGTTGGCGGGTACCTGGAGCGGGACGGTCTTGCAGTCGACCATCTCGATCCGCCGGCCCGCGACGAACCCGGCGAAGAAGTACTCGTCGATGTCGCCGGGGAGCGGCGCGGTGGAGGCGTAGGTCACGGCCGGCGGGCAGCCGAAGGCGATGGCGACCGGCAGGCGTTCGCCCCGGCGCGCGGCCACCTGGTAGTGGTTCCGGCTGTCCTTGTGGATCTGCCAGTGCATGCCGATCGTGCGCTTGTCGTGGCGCTGCAGCCGGTACAGGCCGAGGTTGCGGACGCCGGTCTCGGGGTCCTTGGTGTGGGTGAGCCCCAGGTTGAAGAAGGAGCCGCCGTCCTTCGGCCAGGTGAACAGGGCCGGCAGCCGGTCGAGGTCGACGTCGTCGCCGTGCAGGACGACCTCGTGCACGGGGGCGCCGTCGGACTTCACCTTCTTCGGCGGCACGTGCGCCATCGCGCCGAGCTTGCCGAACGCCTCGCGCACGCCGACGAATCCGTGCGGCAGCTCGGGCCGCAGCAGTCCGCCGATCCGGTCGCTGATCTCGGCGTAGGACTTCAGCCCGAGCGCCTTGAGCAGCCGCCGGTCGGTGCCGAAGACGTTCATGGCCAGCGGCATCGCCGAGCCCTTGACGTTCTCGAAGAGCAGCGCCGGCCCGCCTGCCTTCTGGACCCGGTCGACGATCTCCCCGACCTCCAGGTAGGGGTCGACCTCGGCCTTGATGCGCTTGAGGTCGCCCTCGCGCTCCAGCGCTCGCAACAGGGAGCGAAGATCGTCGTAAGCCATGCGTCCCAGTATCGGCCACCCGGTGCGGTGGGCCGGGCACCGGGGGGCCTCCGTCGTCCGGCGGCGGTGATCCACCGGCACGTGAGGGCCGCCGATCGCGCAGGTGGGCGACACCGTGATCCGGCCGATCCGCGAGCCGGACCTCGTACGCGGAACCGCCGGCGCGGTGCGGGACGGACGGCGGACGATAGCCTGGGCCGGTCACCGGGGCCGTTCCAGAGCGCGGGGAGTTCGCACCACCATGCTGAGGTATCTGCCGTTCCTGCTGGTCCTGGCGCTGTGGATCTACGCGTTCGTGGACTGCCTGAACACCCCCGAGGAAGAGGTGCGCCACCTGCCGAAGGTGGTGTGGGTCATCGTCATCCTGCTGTTCGGCGAGGTGCTGGTGGGCCCGGTCGCCTGGCTGCTCACCGGCAAGGTGCGGCACGCCCCGGCGGACGGCTCGGCGCCCTCGCGGTGGCACCGCGACGGGGCCGCGCGGTGGGTCGCGCCCGACGACAACCCCGAGTTCCTCAGGTCGCTCGAGCGGGACGACCCCAAGAACGACGGCTGACCCGTGGAACTGAGGCTGCTCGTCACCTTCGACAAGGTCGCCGCGGTGCTGAGCTTCACCCGGGCCGCGGCCGAGCTGTCGTACGCGCAGTCCAGCGTGACCGGTCAGATCCGCGCCCTGGAGTCCTCGCTGGGCGTCGAGCTGTTCGACCGGCTCGGCGGGCACATCCGGCTCACCGAGGCGGGCGAGCGGCTGGTGCCCTACGCCCGGCAGATCATCGAGCTGGCCGAGGAGGCCCGGGCGGCGGTCACCGGGACCGGGGAGCCCTCCGGCGCCCTGACCGTCGGGACCATGGAGTCCCTGACCTCCTACCGGCTGCCGCCGCTGCTGGAGTACTTCCACCACCGCCACCCGAAGGTGCGCCTCGCCCTGCGCACCACCATCGGCGACGACACCCGGCAGGCCCTGCGGCAGGGCACGTACGACGTCGGCTTCCTGATGGAGGAGGAGACCGACCACCCGGGCCTGGAGAGCGTGGTGCTCGCGGTGGAGCCGCTGGCGCTGGTGGCCGCGCCCGGGCACGCCCTGGCCGAACGGGCCCTGGCCACCGCCGACCTGACGGAGCAGCCGCTGCTGGCCACCGAACCCGGGTGCGCCTACCGGGACCTGTTCGAGCGGGAGCTGACCGCGCTGAAGCCGGTGGACTTCATGGAGTTCGGCACGATCGAGGCGACCAAGCGCGCGGCGGCGGCCGGCCTCGGGATCGCGCTGCTGCCCGAGGTGACGGTCGCCGCCGAACTCGCGGAGGGCACCCTCGTACGGCTGGCCTGGGAGCCGCCGTTCACGCTTCGCACGCAGCTGGCGTGGCGGGCCGGAAAGCGGCTTCCGGCGCACGCCCGGCTGTTCGTGGAGCAGGCGCGGCGGCTGGTGGCCGAGCAAGGGTGACCTTGAGGCTCGCGGTCACGATCAGCGGGACGCCGAGTGCCTGGACGATCCCGATGTGGTGGCCGTACACCGCCCAGTCCATGACCATCGCGACGGCCGGGTAGACGAAGGCCAGGACGGCGATCTTCGCGGTGGGCAGCTTGGCGTAGGCGGCGTACATGAGGACGTACATGAGCCCGGTGTGGATCAGTCCGAGGCCGGCCAGCCAGCCCCAGCCCCAGCCGGTGCCGCGCATGGCGCCGAAGTCCGCGAGGGGCAGCAGCAGCGGGATGCCGACCAGCACCTGGACGAGGGCGATCAGGTGCGGGCGCACGCCGGTGATCCGCTTCGTCACCAGGGTGGACAGGCCGTAGAGCAGCGCGGCGAGGAGGGCCTGGCCGATGCCGGTGAGGTACGCGCCGCCGCCGGTGAAGTCGGCCGGGGTCACCCCGGAGACGAGGACCAGCCCGGCGAAGGCGACGGCGATCCAGCCGGCCCGGGCGGCGGTGAGCCGCTCCCGGAAGAGGAGGGCGCCGAGGAGGACCACGTAGAAGGGCTGCGTGTGGTAGACGACCGTGGCGACCGAGATCGACGTGTTCTCGTACGACTCGAAGAGCAGCACCCAGTTCAGGACGATGAGCACCCCGCCGAGGACGGCGAGTGCGAGGGTGCGCCGGGTGAAGCCGTGGCCGCGCAGCATGCCCCGGGCGGTGACGTAGCCGCCGAGCGCCACGGCGCCGAACAGGACGCGGAAGAAGACGACGTCGAAGGGCGGGGCGCCGGACTCGACGACGAAGACGCCGAGGGTGCCGGAGAGCATCATCGCGGCCGTCAACTGGGCCGTGCCGGAGGCCTGTCCGGTGGCCTGTCCCGTGATCTGGCCCGTGGTCTGTGGGGTCATGCCGACGACGTTACGAACGGTTGCAGGCGCAGGTCTACGCGCCGGCGGGGCGCTGTGCCGATGGGGTCATCGGCGCCGCCGATGACCCCGGCCGCTTGCCGAGTGTTCGATAAGCGTCATACACTCACCATGTGTTCGCTCGTCGACGAACACCATGAGCCTTTGCCGAGCCGGGAGTGTGGCATGCGTGCGGTCGAGTTCCAGCAGTACGGCGGTCCCGAGGTCCTCAGGGCGGTCGCGGCCGAGGTGCCCGAGCCCGGCCCCGGGCAGGTGAGCGTCGACGTGGCGTACACGGGCGTCAACTTCGCCGACCTCAAGGCCCGCGCGGAGGGCTACCGCGTGCCGCGCCTGCCGTACGTCCCCGGCCTGGAGGTCTCCGGCCGGGTGCGGGCGCTGGGCGCGGGGGTCACCGGTCTCACCGTCGGCCAGGAGGTCGCGGCGCTCACCGAGGGCGGGGCCTACGCGGAGGTCGCCGTGGCCGAGGCGGCCACCGTCTTCCCGCTCCCGCCGGGCATGGACCTGCGCACGGCGGCCACCCTCCCGACGGTCCTGCCGACGGCCTACGCCCTGATCCACTCCGTGGGCCGGCTCCAGCCGGGCGAGACGGTGCTCGTCCAGGGAGCGGCCGGCGGGGTCGGCACGGCGGCGGGCCGGCTGGCGCGGGCTGCGGGCGCGGGGGCGGTGTACGGCGTGGTGTCCTCGGCGGCGAAGGCCGCGTACGCCAAGGAGCACGGCTACGACGAGGTGTTCACCGGCGCCTTCCAGGAGCCGGTGCGGCAGGCGACCGGCGGCCGGGGCGTCGACCTGGTCCTCGACCCGGTCGGCGGGGACACCCTGCGCGCGGGCCTCGCCTCCCTGGCCGTCTTCGGCCGCCTGGTCTCCTTCGGCAACGCGAGCTCGGCCGAGCCGTGGAGCGTGGGCCAGCCGGAGCTGTACCCGCTCGGCGTCTCGGTCTCCGGCTTCTCCATCCTCACTCTCGCCCGGACGGCCCCGGCCGCCCTGCGCCGCCTGTCCGAACTGGCCTTCGCCACCGCGGCCGACGGCACGGTGTCCCTGCCGGTGACGGCCGAGTTCCCCCTGGAGGAGGCGGCGGAGGCCCACCGCCTGATGGGCTCGCGCACGAGCACGGGCAAGCTGCTGCTGCGGGTCTGAGGAGCCCAGGCTCGTTGCCCCGGCGCCCGTCCTGCCGCACAGTGATCCCATGGACCAGGAACTGGCCCGCTCCTGGCTCGGGACCGCGCTGGAGGAGGCGCGGGCCGGGCTCGCCGAGGGCGGGATCCCGATCGGGGCCGCGCTGTACGGGCCGGACGGCGCGCTGCTCGGGCGGGGGCACAACCGCCGGGTGCAGGACGGCGACCCCTCCCTGCACGCGGAGACGGCCGCGTTCCGGGCGGCGGGGCGGCGGCCCTCGTACCGCGGGACGACGATGGTGACCACCCTCTCCCCGTGCTGGTACTGCAGCGGCCTGGTCCGGCAGTTCGGCATCTCCCGGGTGGTGATCGGGGAGGCCGTCACCTTCGAGGGCGGGCACCGCTGGCTGGCCGAGCACGGCGTGGAGATCGTCCTGCTCGACGACCCCGCGTGCGTCGCCCTGATGCGGGACTTCGTCGCGGACCACCCGGCCCTGTGGAACGAGGACATCGGCGCGTGACCGGCGGCGGACGCCGGCCTTCCGTACGCACCGCGACTGTTTCGTGACCCAACGGACACCACTGACCCTGGCCCGGTGCAACTTCCCCTTCCTACACTGCTGTTGAGGGGGGTGCGGTGGGCAGACATCTGCATGGGCGCGGTGCGTTGTTCGATGCCGATCCGGCCGGTCTCGCGCCCCGGCTCGTGGGGCTGCGCCCCCACCACCACCGCGGGCATCCGGTGGAGCACCCGCAGGAGCTGCCCTTCGTGGTGCTCACGGGCGCCCGGGGCCTGGGCAAGAGCGCGGTGCTGGGCGAGCTGCTGGACGCCTACCGGGGGCACACGCCGGTCGCGCTGATCGACTGCGCGGAGCCGCAGTTCGCGGGTCCGCCCGCCGAGCGGCCCGCCGAGTCGTGGTCGCCGGTCGCCCAGGGACTGCTGGTGATCGCCGAGCAGCTCGCGGCACCGGTGACGGGGGCCGGACGGATCACCTTCCCGCGGCTGATGTCGGGCCTGGTGGCCGTGGCGGCGGGCGGCTGGGGCGACGCCGACTCCGAGCGGATCCGCCGGGAGGTCGAGCGGATCCTGCTGCTGAACGAGAGCGGCTCGTGGGTCAGCGGCCTGGCCGGGCGCTGGGCCGGGAAGGTGGCGGCCAAGGTGGTGGCCGCGGCCACCGGCACCGGCCCGCTGCTGTCCGGCGCGATCGAGGCGACCCTGGAGTCGGTCGCCGAGGGCTTCACCAGCCGCCGCCACCAGAAGGCGTCGGTGTGGTACCGGACGTATCCGAACGCGGGCGGGCACGCCCAGCGCGGCCTGATGCTGCTGTCGGGGCACTTCCGGGCCGGCGGCACCTCCCGGGAGCACGCCGAGCGGTACCTGGTGCGGGCGCTGCTCGCCGACCTGACGGAGGCGTACGCGGGCGTGCTGCCGCGCATGCAGCGCCTCGGCCGGCCGCTGGTGCTGATCGACAACGCGCAGACCGCGCCCGGCCCGGGGCTCGTGGAGGCCGTGCTGCGCGACCGCGCCGAGGGCGTCACCGACCAGGTCGCGTTCGTCGCGGCCCGGCGCGGGGAGGGCCGCGAGAGCCTGCGCAGCGCGGTCCGGCGGGAGCTCGCGGAGGTGGCCCGGCGCAGCGGCTGGGCCCCGGAGGCGGCCCCCTCGTCGCGCGCGCTGCTCGTCGCGCTCGCCCCGCTCACCCCGGACGACACCCTGCACCTGATCGGCGCGGTCTGCGGCGACACCCCCGTCCCGCCCCAACTGCCGCACGCCACGCACCGGCTGACGGGCGGCAACCCGCTGGGCATCGTCCTGCTCGCCGAGTCCGCCGCGCAGAACCTGCCCGGGGCGTCCTCGCTGGGCGAGCTGCTCACCGCCGGCGTGCGGCCGGCCGAGGACCGGCCGGCCGTACCCACCTACCAGGCGCTGCTCGACCGGCTGGTCCCGGCCGAGCACCTGGAGGAGCTGACCGTGCTGGCCGCCGCCCACGACCACGACTCGGCGTGCGCGCTGGCCGCGGCCCTGCTGCCGGACACCTTCGGCCCGGCGGACGTACGGGCCCTGCAGACCCGGCTGGCCGAGGAGGGGCTGCCGACCGTGCCGGGCCGGTTCGTCGGCGACCCGTTCGTGCGGACCCTGCTGCTGCTCCGGCTGCACCTGCGGGACCCCGACCACGCCTCCTGGCGCACGGCGCACGAGACGCTGAGCGCCCACTACCCGGACCCGGAGCACGCCCCCTACCGGCTCCACCACGAACTCGCCCTCGGCCGGACCGAGTCGGCGGTCGCCCACCTGCGGGACGGCTTCCTGTCGCTGGACACCCGCGCCTGGCTGCGCACCCTGCGCTTCGTCGCGTCCGCGCCCTACTTCCACGCGCACGACGCCGAGGGGCGCGACTCCACCGGCCCCGGCGACCGGCGGGCCGCCGTGGCGCTGGGCCGCACGGACGCCGGGCAGGAGCCGCCGGAGGGCGTGGACGCCGTCCTGCACCTGCGGATCCGCCGGCTGCTGCACGCGGTGTGGCTGCTGGCCGATCCGCTGGTGCTGCCCGACGCGAAGGTGTGCGACCGGCTCCGCTTCGAGCTGGAGCAGCTGTCCAACCTGCGGCCGGCGGGCAACGCGCTGCTGTGGCGGGCGTCGCGGGACTGGCCGGCGGCGGCGCTGGCCGGGCGCCCGATGGACGGCCCCGACGACGGCCAGGGGGCCGGCGGCGCGGACGACCGGAGCGGGGAGGCGTGATGGCGCGCAGGGGTGTGGGCACATGGGTGCGGGAGAGCGTGTGGGAGATCCCGCTGCGCCGCTATCTGGCGCTGCTGGTGGCGGCGGCCCTGGTGGCGGGGCTGGTGTTCGCGGTCCGCCCGCTCCTGCGCGACGACCGGTCCTGCGCGCCCGGGGTGTCCCGGCCGGAGGGCAGCGACGAGTGCGTGGGCGTGGCGACGGGCTCGTACGACTTCGGGCAGACGCGGCTGCGGGACGTGGTACGGGCGATCCGGCGGGAGAACGACCGGCTGAAGCCCGGCGGCTACGTGACGGTGGCGCTGCTGCTCCCGTACACCTCCACCTCGGCGACCAGCCTCAACGACATCCTGCACCAGCTGCAGGGCGCCTACCTGGCGCAGTACCGGGCCAACCACGACTCCAACGGGGAGGCGCCGGCGATCCGGCTGGTGCTCGCCAACCCGGGGGCGACCGGGGGCCACTGGCGGCAGACGGTGGACCAGCTCACGCGGATGACGACGAGCGCGGACCGGCTGCGGGCGGTCGCGGGCGTCGGGCAGAGCACCGACAACGCCAAGAAGGCCGTCCGGGAGCTGACCCGGCGCCACGTCCCGGTGGTCGGCTCCTCCATCACCGCCGACGACCTGGCCAACGGGCAGCACGGCCAGGACCCCTACCCGGGGCTCGCCCGGGTGTCGCCGACCAACACCGACGAGGCCCGCGCGCTGGCGTCGTTCGCCCGGGTGAGCGCGGGCAAGGCACTGCTGGTGTACGACAAGCCCGGCGACCCGTACACGCGCACGCTGCAGCGGTCGTTCGCGGCGCTGATCAAGGGCTCGCCGTACGAGCCGCAGCCGTTCACGCCGCCCGCCGACCGCAGCCAGGAGGGCACGACCGCGAACACCTTCCGGCAGATCACGCACCTGGTGTGCGACACCTCCCGGGAGACCGACACGATCCTGTTCGCGGGCCGGCACACGCAGCTGCGGCAGTTCATCAACGCGCTGGGCGGGCGCGGCTGCCAGGACCGCCGGTTCACGGTGCTGACCGGCGACGAGGCGTCGTACCTGACCCACGAGAGCGAGCTGGACCGGACCGCCCTGCGCCACCGGCTGGCCGTGCGCTACACGTCCCTCGCCCATCCGGACGCCTGGGCGCGGGACACGGCGCGGACGGGCGGCTCGGCGGCGGACTTCGGCGCGCTGAACGAGCTGCTGGCCGGCGCCCGGCGCGCCCCGGTGGGCCCGATCGGCTCCGCCGCCCTCGACGACGGCCAGCTGATCACCGGCTACGACACCCTGCAGCTGGCGGTGCACGGCATCCGGGAGGCGGTGCCGGACGGGCGGAAGATCCCGGGGCTGGCGGACGTCGGCCTGCAGTGGCCGCAGGTCAAGGGCTCGCTGCGGGTGGACGGCGCGAGCGGCTGGATCTGCCTGGACGTGCACGGCAACCCGTACGACAAGGCCGTGCCGATCGTGGAGCTGACCCCGGAGGGCGGCGCGCGGTTCGTGCGGATCGCCTGGCCGGAGGGGAAGCCGCCGGCGAAGGACTGCCTGCCGCCGTCGCCGTAGGGCGGCGGAAGCGGGGCGTTGGCCCCGCTCAGGTGAACTGGCCGGGCAGGAGCTGCTCCTGCCCGGGGCCTTCCCGGTCCGGTGGGGACGGCTCGGACGGCACTGGGGGCCCGGACGGCTCCAGGTTGTCGATCAGACGTTCGAACCTGGTGCGCCAGCGGGCCTCGGACTCCCGCTCGCCCCGCCACTCGTGGGTGAAGCGCAGCACGGTGCCCCGCTCCCCGTCGCGCTCCAGGTGGAAGCGGATCCGGCCGCCGTCCCCGACGGTGTACTCGGCGACCCGGTCCACGTCCCACGCCGTGATCCGGCCGCTGCCCAGCTCGCGCAGCGTGACCTCGCCGTCGAGCCGGGGCTCCAGGACGTCGACGGCGGTGAACCAGCCCCCCAGCCCCGCGGGGGTGGCCACCGCCGTCCAGACGTCCTCCATGCGCCGCGGGATCCGCACCAGGAAGTGGAGGATGTGCGTGTTCCCGTGTGTCTGGCTGGTGCCCTGTTCGATGGAACCGCTCATGGCACCAGTGTCACCGACCGGCGGCTCAGACGCCCGCGTACGAGTGCTTGCCGCTGACGAAGATGTTGACGCCGTAGTAGTTGAACAGCCAGCAGCCGAAGGCGATCATCGCCAGGTAGGCGGCCTTGCGGCCCTTCCAGCCGGCCGTGGCGCGGGCGTGCAGGTAGCAGGCGTAGCCGACCCACGTGATGAAGGACCAGGTCTCCTTCGGGTCCCAGTTCCAGTACCGGCCCCAGGCGTCGCCCGCCCAGATCGCGCCCGCGATGATCGTGAACGTCCACAGCGGGAAGACGGCCGCGTTGACCCGGTAGGCGAACTTGTCCAGCGAGGCGGAGGCGGGCAGCCGCTCCAGCACCGAGGACGCGAAGGAGCCCGGCTTGCCGCCGGCCTGCAGCTTGCTCTCGTAGGAGTCCTTGAACAGGTACAGGATCGTGGCGACCGCGCCGACGTAGAACACCGCGCCGCAGAAGATCGCGGTGGAGACGTGGATGTACAGCCAGTACGAGTGCAGCGCCGGGACCAGCTGGTCACTGGCGGTGTACAGCACGGTGACGGCGAGGCCCAGGTCGAGCAGGACCGTGGTGATCAGGAACAGGCCCATCCAGCGCACGTTCTTCTTCAGCGCCAGCAGCCCCAGGTACACGCCGACGGCGACCGTGGAGAAGGTGATGTTGAACTCGTACATGTTGCCCCACGGCGCGCGCTCCACGGAGGCCGCGCGGGCGACGACGCCGCCCAGCTCCACCAGGAACGCGAGCACCGTGAGCGAGATGGCGATGCGCCCGTACATGTCGCCCTGCGCGTCGCCGCCGTGCGCGCCGGGGCCGTCCGGCACGTCCCGGGCGCCGGACGCGGAGCGCACGACCACCTTGGGCCGCTCCAGCACGGCGGTGCCGGCGCCCCGCTTCACGGTGACGGCGGGCGCCTCCTTCGGCGCGCCGGCGGAGGTCAGCGCGGCGGCCGTCCGGCCGACCTTGCTGCGGCTGCCGAGGAGCCACTCGGCGATGTAGGCGAAGAAGGCCAGGGTGTAGACGGCCATGGACGAGTAGATCAGCGTGTTGCTGATGCTCGCCAGGTGTTCGTTGGTCGCTACGGCGAGCTCGGTTGCGGCGAGAGTCACCTCAGCACTCCTTCGGGTGAATATCCCGGCGACTTGCGGTCGGGCGGTTTACCGGGCTGGTTTCAACCCGGCTGGCGTTGAGCGTGGAAGACCTGGCGGACCGCTGGCCCGTCGGGCGGCGTGAGCCAGGAAGCTCCCTGGATCCGCGAGGGAGAGGATTCAATTCTCAACCCCTTCAGTAGCCGGGACGTCGGAGTCGGACGCACCGTCCGGCTCCGCCTCCGGGCCGTCGGGGGCCCCGGGCGCCTGGTCGTAGAGGATTCCGGCGAGGTCGCCCAGCTCCTCGGGCACCTTGGCGGACTCGCTGCGGCCGAGCCCGGCCATCTCGACGACGGTGACGCCGTCGGCGCCGCGCACCGCCCGCACCCAGACCCTGCGGCGCTGGATGAACAGGGACGCGGCCAGTCCGAAGATCGCGGCGAGGGCGCCGCCGAGTGCCCAGCCGCTGCCCGGCTCCTGCACGATCTCGAAGCCGGCCCACTCCTTGACCTGCTTGTCGAAGGTGATGGAGCCGGCGCCGTTCGGCAGCTGCATGGTGTCGCCCGGCTGGAGCAGCTTCTTCAGCAGCTGGCCCTTGGCGTCCTTGAACGCCTTCATGTGCGTGGTGTCGAGCTGGTAGACGCTCTGTGCCTGTCCCGAGTTCACGCCCAGGTTGCCGTGGTAGGCGTTCACCGCGAGCAGCGGGTTCAGCAGCGCCGGGAACCGGGAGAGCATCGTGCCGGCCTTCGGGTCGAAGGTCGGTACGAAGAAGGCCTGGAAGCCGAGCTGGTCCTTCTTGCCCTGCGGGTCGCGGTAGCCGTCCATCACTTTGACCACGCCGTTGGAGGTGACGTTGCCGTCCAGCGGCAGCAGCGGCACGGCGTCGTGGTAGACCACGGTGCCCTTGCCGTCCCGGACGGTGACGACGGGGGCGTAGCCGTGGCTGACCAGGTAGACCTTGGAGTCGCCGATCTTCAGCGGCTCGTTGACCTTGATGGTGGTCCGCTGTTCCTTGCCGTCCGCGCCCTTGCTGTAGGCGATCTTGGCCTCGAAGGTGCGCGGGGTGCCCCGGTTGGGGCCGCTGATCTCGTAGGTGCCCCGGAAGTCCTTCAGGTCGAAGCTGAACGGCACCAGGTCGTCGGGCTTGAAGAGGCTGCCGGAGCGGAAGTCGTCGTACATCGGCAGCGCGTTGGAGAAGCCGTCGCCCTCCACCATCAGCTTGGTGCCGTCCGACTTGTACAGCTGTCCGGAGGCGAACGCGACCAGCAGCACGATCAGCGCGATGTGGAAGGCCAGGTTGCCCACCTCGCGCAGGTAGCCCTTCTCGGCGGCGACGGCGTCACCGGCGACGTGGGCGCGGAAGCGGCGCTTCTTCAGCAGCGCGAGCGCGGCCTCGCGCACCTGCTCGGGGTCGGCGGTGGTGCGCCAGGTGGTGTGGGCCGGCAGTCTCGTCAGCCGCTTGGGCGCGCCCGGCGGGCGGCCGCGCAGCTGGCCGACGAACTGCCAGGTGCGCGGGATGATGCAGCCGATGAGGGAGACGAACAGCAGGATGTAGATCGCGGAGAACCACACCGAGCTGTAGACGTGGAACAGCCCGAGCTTGTCGTAGACCGGGCCGAGCGTCTTGTGCGCCTGGCGGAAGGCGTCGACCTTGTTCACGTCGGCGCCGGTCTGCGGGATGAGCGAGCCGGGGATGGCGGCGAGCGAGAGCAGCAGGAGCAGCAGCAGCGCGACCCGCATGGAGGTCAGCTGCCGCCAGAACCAGCGCGCCCAGCCGAGCACGCCGAGGCCGGGCCCGGCGCTGACGGGCTCCTCCCGCGGGGCGGTGGACAGCTGGGAGCCGGCCGCTCCGAGCTCCTCCTGGTCCCGGCCGTTGTCGGTGTCGGTTGTGCTCATGGATCAGATCCCCACAGTGAAGCCGTCGGACCAGCTCTGCATCTCGTTCACCAGGTGGTCCCAGACCCCGGTCAGCAGCAGCACACCGGTCACGATCATCATCGTGCCGCCGGCGCGCATCACCCAGACATAGTGGCGCTTGACCCAGCCGAAGGCGCCGAGCGCCTTGCGGAAGGCGACCGCGGTGAGGACGAAGGGCACACCGAGGCCCAGACAGTAGGCGATCATCAGCACCGCCCCGCGTCCGGCACTCGACTCGTGCCAGGAGAGGAAGTTCACCGCGGCGAGGGTCGGTCCGATGCAGGGTGTCCAGCCGACGCCGAACAGGGCGCCCAGCAGGGGCGCGCCCACCAGGCCCGCGGTCGGCCGCTTGTGGAAGCGGAACTCGCGCTGGGTGAACCAGGGCATCAGCCCCATGAAGAAGACGCCCAGCAGGATCATGAGCACGCCGAGGACCCGGGACAGGGTGCCCTTGTTGTCCTGGAGGGTCCAGCCGAAGTAGCCGAACAGCGCCCCGCTGGAGATGAACACGGCGCTGAAGCCCAGGACGAACAGCGAGGCGCCGGCGACCATGCGGCCCCGCCTGGCCTCGGCGAGGTCGGTGCCGGCGATCCCGGTGACGTAGGAGAGGTAGCCGGGGACGAGCGGCAGCACGCAGGGCGAGAAGAAGGACACGAGGCCGCCGAGCAGGGCGATCGGCAGGGCGACCAGCAGGGCGCCGTTCATCACGGTGCCGTTCGGGCCCGTTCCGGCGGCGGCCAGCAGGAGAGTCGCGCTCACGTCACTTCTCCGCGAGGACCGGCTTGAGCATCTTCAGCAGCCCGGTGTCGTCGAGCGCCTCCAGCGCCCGCGCGGCGACCTTCCCGTCCTTGTCGATGATGAGCGTGGAGGGGATGAGCTGCGGGTTCAGCGTGCCCTTCTTGAAGCGCAGCATGAGCCGGCCCGTCGGGTCGTAGAGGCTCGGGTAGGCGATCCCGTGCTCCTTCTCGAAGGCGACGGCCGGGGTGGTGCTGGTGTCGCGGGTGTTGATCCCGACGAACTGCACGCCCTTGTCCTGGTACGCCTTCGAGACCTTGGAGAAGTACTGGGCCTCCTCCCGGCAGGGCCCGCACCAGGAGCCCCAGACGTTGATCACGACGACCTTGCCCCGGTAGGACGCGACGTCCAGGGTCCTGCCGTCGATGGTCTTGCCGGACAGGTCCGGGGCCGCGCTCCGCTTCCCCTCGGGCACGGTGTCGATGCCGTTGTTGCCGGTGACGAAGTGGGTGTTGCCGCCCCCGCCGGAGGTGCCGCCGTTGCCGCACGCGGACAGGGTCAGGGCCGCCAGGGCGGCCGTGGCGCCGATCAGGGCGGCGCGGCTACGGGTACTCATGTGAAAAGTTTCGCATGCCTGTTCCGGGGATCTCCGCCACCCCCCTGCCGGGCGGAAATCCGCGTTTCAGGACGTATTTACACGGGGCATTTCGGGCATCGGCTCAGGCGGCGTCACCGGCGGCCGACTTGGTGTCCCGCAGGAAGGACTTCCACCCCCCGGCCGGCCGCTGCCCGACCTCCAGCGTACGCAGCCGGGCGAGCACCTCCGGCTTCTGCACGTCCATCCAGTCCACGAACTGCCGGAACGAGACCAGACGCACATCCGCGCCCTTCTCCTTCTCCCGCGCGATGTGCTTGAAGGCCTCCTCGACGGAGTCCATGTAGATGCCGCCGTTCCACTGCTCGAAGTGGTTGCCGACGAAGAAGGGGGCCCGGTTGGTCTCGTACGCCCGCCGGAAGCCCTGGATGTAGGACTGCGCGGACTGCCTGCGCCAGTTCGGGTAGTTGTAGGCCGGGGCCTTGGTCGAGTTCACGGACTGGTTCGCCAGCATGTTGTAGTCCATGGACAGCACCTCGAAGGAACGTCCGGGGAAAGGTATCTGCTGCAGGGGAAGGTCCCATATGCCCAGGCGCTTGGCCGGCCAGACCTGGCGGCCGCCCGGCGAGGAGGCGTCGTAGCGCCAGCCCAGCTCGCGGGCGGTGGGCAGCAGGTTGTTCTGGCCGAGCAGACAGGGCGTGCGGCCGCCGGCCAGCTCCTTGTCGTAGTCGAACGGCAGGGACGGCAGGTCGGTCCAGCCGGTGTGGGTGCGCCACTGCTTCACGAACGCCTTGGCCTGCTGGATCTCGCTCTTCCACTGCTGCGCGGTCCAGTTGCCGACGGAGCCGGAGCCCGCGCAGAAGTGCCCGTTGAAGTGGGTGCCGATCTCGTGCCCCTCGAGCCAGGCCCGGCGCACGTTGGCCAGGGTGGCCTTGATGTGCGGGTCGCTGAGGTAGCCGATGGCGGAGGCGCCGCGCGGGTTGTTCGGGGGCTCGTAGAGCCGCTTCTTCGCCTCGGGCAGCAGGTACAGCCCGGACAGGAAGAAGGTCATGCTCGCGCCGTGCTCCCGGGCCAGGTCCAGGAAGCGGGGGAAGAGGCCGTTGCCGACCTCGCCGGCGCCGTCCCAGGAGAAGATCACGAACTGCGGCGGGGTCTGGCCCGGCTCCAGCGGCTCCGGCCTGGCCGGCTGGTGCGGCTGCCGGCCCGTGAACGAGGTGGAGCCGTCGCCGATGGGCCGGGCGGGATGCGCGTCCCGGCCGCCGCCGCGCCCGCCGCCCTGCCCGGCACCGCCGGCTCCCCCGCCCTGGTGGGAACCGTCCGGCCGGCCGCCGCCGTCCGAGGACGTGGAGGTCCCGCAGCCGGCGAGTCCGGCGGCGGCCGCGGCGCCCGCGCCGAGACCGAGCATGCCCCTCCGGGAGAGGGGCCGAGTGAAGGTGCGCATGAGGAACCCCGATTCGTCACGCCGTCTGGTGGTCACCCAGTCAGAGGGCGCGACGATCGGTATGGTTCCGATATTTTCTTATACTTTTCGCAACATATGCGGTAAATGGCGCATCAAGTCGCCTGAAACTGGAGGTGTCTGGCGGCCCGTCAGGCGCTGCCGGGCGGCGCCGTCAGGCCCCGAACGCCTTCCCCTGGGCCGCGCCCTTCCCCTTCTGGGGCTTGGCACCGGCGCGCAGGTGGACCGGGACCAGGTCGATGGCGGGCTCGCTGTAGCCCACGGAAACGATTTTGTCGCCCAGGTACGTGAAAGTCGTCAGGGACGCCAGGGTGCACTGCCGCTTGCGCGGGTCGTGCCACAGCCGCCGCTTCTCGACGTACGACCGCACGATCCAGATCGGCAGCTGATGGCTGACCAGCACCGCCTCGTGGCCGCGCGCCCGGTCCTTGGCCGCGTTCAGCGCGCCCATCATCCGCACCACCTGGTCGACGTACGGCTCGCCCCAGGACGGCCGGAACGGGTTGACCAGGTACTTCCAGTTGTCGGGCTTGCGCAGCGCGCCGTCCCCGACGCCGAAGGTCTTGCCCTGGAAGATGTTCTCCGCCTCGATGAGCCGCTCGTCGGTGGCGAGGTCGAGGCCGTGCGCCTTGGCGATCGGGGTGGCCGTCTCCTGCGCCCGCTCCAGCGGGGAGGCGCAGACGTGGGTGACGTCCCGCGGCGCGAGGTGCTCGGCGACCCGGTCGGCCATCTTCCGGCCCAGCTCCGAGAGGTGGTAGCCGGGCAGCCGGCCGTAGAGGATCCCGTCCGGGTTGGCGACCTCGCCGTGCCGCATGAGGTGGACGACGGTGATGTCCTTGCTGCTGTCACTCACGCGGTGGCCTCCGCGGCCGCTCGGGCCGCCGCCGGGAGGGCGTCGGCGATCTTCTGGACGGCCCGCTCGTCGTGGGCCGTGGAGACGAACCAGGACTCGAAGGACGACGGCGGCAGGTAGACGCCGTTCGACAGCAGCGAGTGGAAGAACGCGGTGTAGCGGAACGAATCCTGCCGCTTGGCGTCCTCGTAGTCCCGCACCTGCCGGTCGGTGAAGAACACGGAGAACATGTTGGAGGCCGTCTGCACGCGGTGCGCGACACCCTCCTTGGTGAGCGCCTCGGAGACGAGGCCCTGGATCTGCGCGGAGACGGCGTTCACCGTCTCGTACGCGGCGTCGTCCAGGAGCCGCAGCTGGGCGAGCCCGGCGGCGGTGGCGACCGGGTTCCCGGAGAGGGTGCCGGCCTGGTAGACGGGCCCGGCGGGCGCGAGGTGGGCCATCACGTCGGCCCGGCCCCCGAACGCGGCCGCCGGGAAGCCGCCGCCCATGACCTTCCCGAAGGTCATCAGGTCGGGCTCGACCCCGTCGACGCCGTACCAGCCGCTCCGGCTGGTACGGAAGCCGGTCATGACCTCGTCGGAGATGAACAGGGCGCCGTTCTCCCGGCAGGCGTTCTTCAGCCCCTGGTTGAACCCGGGGGCGGGCGGCACGACGCCCATGTTGCCGGGCGAGGCCTCGGTGATCACACAGGCGATCTCGCCCGGGTGCCGGTGGAAGGCCTCCTGCACGGCCTCCAGGTCGTTGTACGGCAGCACGATCGTGTCACCGGCCTGGGCGCCGGTGACGCCGGGCGTGTCGGGCAGCGCGAAGGTGGCGACCCCGGAGCCGGCGGCGGCGAGCAGCGAGTCCACGTGCCCGTGGTAGCACCCGGCGAACTTGATCACCTTGGAGCGCCGGGTGAACCCCCGGGCGAGCCGGATCGCGGACATGGTCGCCTCGGTGCCGCTGCTGACCAGCCGCACCTGCGCCACGGGCGCCACCCGGGCGACGATCTCCTCGGCGAGCGCGACCTCGCCCTCACCGGGCGTGCCGAAGGACGTGCCCCGGGCGACGGCCTCCTGCACGGCGGCGATCACCGCGGGGTGCGCGTGCCCGAGGATCATCGGTCCCCAGGAGCAGACGAGGTCGACGTACTCGCGCCCGTCGGCGTCGGTCAGGTACGCCCCCTTCCCCGACACCATGAAGCGGGGCGTGCCGCCCACGGCGCGGAAGGCGCGCACCGGGGAGTTCACACCACCCGGGGTGACGGCGGAGGCACGGTCGAAGAGCGCCTGTGAGACGGGCGCGTCGTACGGATAGGGCAGTTCGCTGGCGGCACTCATGACGTGCGGTTTCTCCGGCTTCTCGGACTCCGGGCTGCGTGGTGACCCCCTCAGGGTAGGCCGCCGCGGGCGCCGCCCGGGCAATCACCCGGTCCCTGCCGCCGCATCTGCGAGACTGAGAACTGATACACACAGCTCATACGGCACGTAGTGATCAGTGACCGGGAAGCTCCCGCGGACCCGATGGTTCACCGCACGTTTCGGCGAGCGGCCGTGGGGGAGGTCACTGACACGATGATCGGGTTGCGCGGCGGGGGCCACGCGTCCTAGAAAAGCAGTCGGGTGGAGATATGCATCGCGGTGGCGGACTGGGCGAGGGGACTGACGACCTGGGTCCTCGACGTGCCCGGCGGGGAAGGCACCGGCGCGAAGCGGAGGAAGCGACCGAAGCACGTCAGACAGGTGTACCGGGTGAGCCCGAGCGGTTCGACCGGCAGCGCGACCGAGAGCTCGACCAGCGGCTGGACCGGCAGCTGGAGCGCCCGGCCGACCGCCGGCTCGACTCGCGGGCCGACCGCCTCCGGGCGGGGAGCAGGAATGGTGGTCGGGTGGGGGTGACGTACAAATACTTCGGCGCGCCGGACGGCGCGACCGCGGCTCGCGTCCCCATCTCGATGCGCCCCGAGGAACTCGGCGGCGACGAGCTGGGCATGAACGGCATGTTCACCAAGATCAAGCCGGAGACGATGGCCGCGATGGTCCTCACCGGCATCGAGGGCGTGCCCCTGCACAAGGTCCCCCCGCTGGAGCTGGTCGTCCTGCACCCCGACTACGCGGTCGTCAAGCTCCCCATGACGGTGGTCGACCCCCTGCGCGGCATCGGCGAGGAAGCGGTGGGCGCGGCGGCCTTCATCTGGTCGACGGTCCCGGACCGGGGCGGGCCGCGCGACGCGTTCAACGTGTACCAACTGCTGCACGAGTGGCAGGACTTCAGCCACCGGCTGCACGAGGCGGGGCACCAGCCGTACTGCCTGGTCTGGCCCTGACCCGAACGTTTCGCAGGGACTGTCGGTCCCGTCCGCTTCACTGTCCGCCATGGAGCTCACGCAAGCGACCGTCGACGCCCTGCTGGCCCGGCTCGGCCCGGACGGTCACGTCCACCTGCCCGGCGACTGGGCCGCGCAGGAGCTGACCGACCTGCTCGCCGGCAGGTACGGCGTCCCGCGCACCCTCGTGCTCGACGGCTTCGCCGATCCGACGGTCGACGCGTCCGGGGGCGCGGCTCTCCTCGCTCCGTTCGGGGACCGGGCCGTGAGGATACGGGCCTGGGCGGACGAGGATCGGTGGGTCGGCACAGGGACGGCACGGGACAGCGAGGGGGCCGAGCGGCCGGTGCTGGTGGTCGCCCGCCGGGAGGTGCCCGAGCCGTTGGCGGTCGCTCCGGACGGGGACGAGGGCGTCGACTGGGTGGAGCGGCTCGTGAGGATCACCGGCTGGACCCGGACCTCCCGGCGGCCCGGCATGGACTGGGCGCAGGTGGAGTCCCGCCTGGGCACCGCGCTGCCGGGCGACTACAAGCGCATGGTCGAGACGTTCGGCGAGGGCGCCTTCGACGGAGAGCTGGACCTGGTCCAGGAGCCGTGGACGGATCTCCGGGAGGACGGGCTGCTCATCTGGGCGGGCACCGAGCACGAGGACCTGTACTGCTGGCGGACCGACGGCGACCCCGACCGCCGGCCCGCCGTGGTCCGGTCCTTCGTCAACGAGGACCACCTCTTCGACTGCCAGGCCGCGGAGTTCGTCTGCCGCGCCCTCGTCGACCCGCACCACACGTTCACGCTGGCCCGCTGGTACGACACCCCCTTCCTCGAGAACTACCGGGCGAGCGACTGAGCCCGGGACACCCGGCGTCCGGGAACGGACTGCGGCCCTCGTTCGTCTACAGTTCCGTAGACGGTTGGCCTGCTGTGCGCTCGCTCCTTCCCGGCCGTTCACCCGCACCACCTGTTCCGCAGGGAAAGGGCCCGCCCCAGATGACCACTCCGCCGCCCCCGGCCCCGCACCACGTGATCCTCGCCTTCGACGGCTCCGGCATCGACGGCTCCGCCTACTCGGACGTCGTGCGGCTCGCCCAGCACTCCCCCGGCTGGCTGGACGACACGGTGTCGGCCTGGTCGACGTACGGGCTCGCGGTGTTCGCCGTCCTCGCCGCCGTCGGCTGGTGGCGGGCCCGGCGCTCGGGGGCCGTCGCCGCGGTGGCCGCGCTGGCGGTGCCGGTGGTCGTCGTCCTCGCGTACGGCGTGGACGCCGTCCTGAAACTGGCGGTGCGCGAGGACCGGCCGTGCCAGAGCCTGCACGTCAGGACCCTCGAGGCGTGCCCGGCACCCGGTGACTGGGCCTTCCCCAGCAACCACGCGGCCATCGCCGCCGCCGGCGCCGTGGCCCTGCTGTTCGTCTCACGCCGTCTCGCGGCGGTCGCCATCGTGGCCGCGCTGGCGATGGGAGCCTCCCGGGTGTGGGTCGGAGCGCACTACCCGCACGACGTCCTGGCCGGCCTCGTGGTCGGCACCCTGGTCGCACTGGCGGCGATGGCCGCGGCCCGGCGGCGGTCGGAGACCTGGGCGCGGTGGCTCACCGCCCGGCGCCTGGGCGCTCTGCTGCTGACCCCCTGAGCCGCGACCGCGCCGCGACCGACGGAGAACCACGCGCCCCGAGATCCTGATCGTCGAGGACGACCACGCCCTGCGGGACGTGCTGCGCCGGGGCCTGTGCGACGAGGACTTCGACCCGGTCCCGGCCGCCGACGGCGCCACCGACCGTGTGCGCGCGGCGCCTCCCCGGCACCGTGCGGATCGACGTCGCCGACGACGGTCCCGGTGTGCCGGAGACGTTCGCGGACGAGCTGTTCCAGCCGGGCCGGCGCGCCGAACCCGGCGACGGGCGCGACGGCCACGGCGGCGATGGCCGCCGCGAACAGGGCGGCGGACAGCCAGTCGCGCGGCACGGCGCGCACCGGTCGCCGCGCATCCGTGCGCACCAGGGCGGGTCGTAGTACCCCGGTACCACCTGACCTGCGGGCTTCAGTCCCCGGTACCACCGGATCCGGCGGATCACGGACTTAGCGTGAGGAAGGAGGCGCCAGGCGGTCCGGGCGCCGCGGTCCGGAGGAGAGAGCGCCGATGATCGAGGCACAGCAACTGACCAAGAGGTACGGGGAGAAGACGGCCGTCGACGGGCTGGACTTCACCGTGAAGCCGGGTGCGGTCACCGGCTTCCTGGGACCCAACGGAGCGGGCAAGTCCACGACGATGCGGATGGTCGTCGGTCTCGACGCCCCGACCGGCGGCACCGTCACCGTGAACGGCCGGCGCTACGCCCGCCACCGGGCACCCCTGCAGGAGGTCGGGGCGCTGCTGGAGGCGAAGTCGATCCACCCGGGCCGCTCGGCCCACAACCATCTCAGGGCGCTCGCGCTCACCCACGGCATCCCGGCCCGCCGGGTCGACGAGGTCATCGAACTGGCCGGTCTCGGCAGCGTCGCGAAGAAGCGGGCCGGCGCCTTCTCCCTCGGCATGGGGCAGCGCCTCGGGATCGCCGCCGCCCTGCTCGGCGACCCGCAGACCGTGATGCTGGACGAGCCCGTCAACGGGCTGGACCCCGAGGGTGTGCTCTGGATCCGGAACCTGCTCACCTCCCTCGCGGCCGAGGGGCGCACGGTGTTCGTCTCCTCGCACCTGATGAGCGAGGTGTCACTGGTGGCGGACCACCTGATCGTCGTCGGCCGGGGACGGCTGCTGGCCGACACGACCGTGCAGGACCTGGTGTACGCGGCGGGCGGCGACACCGTCCGGGTCGCGACCAGCGAGCCCGCGCGGCTGCGGGACGTGCTGTCCGGGCCGGACGTGGAGATCACCGGCCGCATCGGCTCCGAGGAGCTGCAGGTGACGGGGATGTCCGCCCGCAGGATCGGGCTGAAGGCGGCCGAGCACGGCATCCCGCTGTTCGAACTGTCCACGAAGGCGGTGTCGCTGGAGGAGGCGTTCATGGAACTGACCCGGGACGCCGTGGAGTACCACGGCACCACGAGCGGCACCGAGACCTCCGGGAGCGCGGCATGAGCACCCTCACGGCAACACCCGGAACCCCGGAGTCCGACCAGGTCGCGCCGGCCCGGCCCGCCTACCGGGTGACCGGACGGCGCGTGCTGGCCTCGGAGTGGGCCAAGCTGTGGTCCCTGCGCTCCACCTGGATCACCCTCGGCCTGGGCCTGCTGTTCCTCGTGGCCTTCGGTGTCATCGCCGCGAGCCACTACAAGTCCGGTCTGACCTCCGGTCGGCCCATGGACCGCGACTTCGCCACCGCGACGGCCGTGAGCCTGTCCCTCTTCGGCACGAACTTCGCTCAACTGGCCCTCGGGGTGCTCGGCGTGCTGGTCACGGCCGGCGAGTACTCCACCGGCATGATCCGCTCCACCCTCGCCGCCGTACCGCGCCGGCTGCCCGTGCTGTGGTCCAAGGCGGCGGTGTACGGGCTGGTCGCCCTGGTCGTCGCGACCGCCGGCACGTTCCCCGCCTTCCTCGTCGGCGGCCGGATCGTGACGGGCACGCCCGCCGCCATGGGCCTCGGCCACGCCGGCGTCGTACGCAGTCTGCTGGGTGCCGGGCTCTACCTGGGCCTGGTCGGCGTGATCGGCGTCGCCCTGGGCGCGCTGCTGCGGTCCGTGGCCGGTGGCATCTCGGTGCTCGTGGCCGCCCTCATGCTCGTACCCGGGCTGGTCTCCCTGCTGCCCAGCTCGTGGCAGGGAAACATCGACCCCTACCTGCCGAGCCACGCCGGCGAGTCGCTCTTCGCGCTGACCCACGACTCCACCACCCTGTCGCCGGGCGCGGGACTCGCGGTCTTCCTCGGCTGGACGGTCCTGGCGCTGGCCGGCGCGGCGTACCGGCTGGTGCGCAGCGACGTGTGACCGCCGGCCACCCGCATCATGGGGCGGTGACCTTCGTGACCACAGAAGACCTCAGCGGGATGGGTCCGCTGGTCGCCCGGCTGGGCCGGGCCGGCCAGCGGCTCCGGCACGCCGACCGGGCCCGGCCGTGGGTGCTGGACACCGCGGTCGTGGTCCTGGTCTTCCTGCTGTTCTGCCTGCCGGACCTGCTGCACGCGGCCGGTGCGCTCGACGGGGACGGCGACGGCCCGCGCCACTTCCGTGTGGCGCTCACCCGGTTGCCGGTGGTGGCCATGGCGGCCCTGCAGGCCGGGCTGGTGCTGCCGCTGCTGTGGCGGCGCCGGGCACCGGCCGTCGCCTTCGGCGCCGTCACGGCCGTGTTCGTCCTGCAGTGGTCGCTCGGCGCCTCGCTCCGCGCGGACGTCACGCTCTTCGTCGCCCTGTACAGCCTGGCCCTGCACGGGCGGCTGCGGCAGCTGCCGTGGGCCTGTGCGGTCACGGCGGGTGCGCTGGGCCTGGTGGCGGCCCGGGTCTCGACCGCGGTGTCGGTCTGGGACGCGTTGTTCTTCCTGCTCAGCACGGCGACCGCGGCCCTCGCCCTCGGCCTGGTGATCCGCATCCGGCGGGCCCAGCTGGCCGGGCTGCGCGACCGGGCGGCCCGGCTGGAGATCGAGCGCGACCAGCGCGGCAGGCTCGCCGTCGCCGCCGAGCGGACGCGGGTGGCCCGCGAGATGCACGACATCGTCGGCCACAACCTGTCCGTCATCATCACGCTCGCCGACGCGGGCGCCTACGCCACGGCCGTCGCTCCCGAGCGGGCGGAGGAGGCCCTGCACCTCATCGGCGACACCGGCCGTCAGGCCCTGGGCGAACTGCGGCGGGTGCTCGGCGTGCTGCGCGAGGCGGACGGCCCGCCGGCCGAGCCGGAGCTGAGCCCGCAGCCCGGACTCGCGGACATCGACGCGCTGTGCGAGGGGGTGCGCGCCGCGGGCCTGGACGTCGTCTACCGTACGGCCGGTGACGTCGACGCCCTCGACAGCGGGGTGCAGCTCACGGTCTACCGCATCGTGCAGGAGGCTCTGACGAACACCCTGAAGCACGCCGGCGCGGGCGCCCGTGCGAACCTGGCGATCGCCGTGGCGGACACCCGGCTGACGATCACCGTCGAGGACTCCGGCCGGCCTGCTCCGGCCGGTGCTCCGGCGACGGCGGGCGAGGAAGGACACGGCCTGGTGGGCATGCGGGAACGAGCGGCTCTCTACGGCGGACACGTCAGCGCCGGTCCCGCCGGCCCGGGCTGGACGGTGCGGGCCGACCTCGACCTCGCGCCCCGGGGCGGTGCCGCCGGGTGACCACCGTGCTCGTCGTGGACGACCAGCCGCTCCAGCGGTACGGCTTCCGCATGCTGCTGGACTCCGTGCCCGAGACGGAGGTGGTCGGCGAGGCCGCGCACGGGACCGAGGCCGTCCGCAAGGCCGCCGAACTGCGCCCCGACGTCGTCCTCATGGACGTACGCATGCCGGGCATGGACGGGATCGAGGCCACGCGCCGCATCGTCGCCACGGGTGACCGGTCCCGGGTCCTCGTCCTCACCACCTTCGACCTGGACGAGTACGTCTACGCGGCCCTGCGCGCCGGGGCCAGTGGCTTCCTGCTCAAGGACGCCCGTCCTGAGGAACTCCTCGCGGGCATCCGTGCCGTGGCCGTCGGCGACGCGGTGATCGCGCCGGCGCTCACCCGCCGCCTGCTGCACGAGTTCAGCCGTCTCGTGCCACCCGGGGGCGACGGGGCCGGGGATCCGGGCCTGAGTGCCCTCACCGGCCGCGAGCGCGAGATCCTCGTCGCCATCGGCAAGGGCTGGACCAACAGCGAGATCGCCACGCGCCTCGTGCTGTCGGAGTCCACGGTGAAGACACATGTCGGACGCGTGCTGTCCAAGATCGGCGCCCGGGACCGCGTCCAGGCGGTGATCTTCGCCTACGACCACGGGCTGGCCCGGCCCCACGGCGGCTGAGCCGCGCCGGTGCCGGGCGGGGCGGTCAGCAGCCGCCCGGGGAGTCGGCCGGGGCGCCGATGCCGATCCGGAGGGTGGCCGGGGCGCCGCAGCAGCCTCCGGCTTCGTCGCCGCGGGCGGCGCCGGGGTCGTCGTACAGGCCCGCGCCGCCGCACACGCCGGTCTCCGGGAGGGTCAGTTCGACGCGCTCGGCGGCCTCGCGGTCGCCGGCGATCGCCGCGACGACGGAGCGGACCTGCTCGTAGCCGGTCATGGCGAGGAAGGTCGGCGCGCGGCCGTAGGACTTCATGCCCACCAGGTAGACGTCCTGCTCCGGGTGGGACAGCTCCTTCACGCCGTGCGGGTAGACCGTGCCGCAGGAGTGGACGTTCGGGTCGATGAGCGGGGCCAGGGCGGCGGGGGCCTGGAGGCGTTCGTCGAGGCCGAGGCGGACCTCGGAGAGGAAGGACAGGTCGGGGCGGAAGCCGGTCAGCACGACGACCTCGTCGACCGGGTCGAGGCGGCGGCCGTCCTCGGCGGCCAGGACGAGCCGGCCCCCCTCGTGTTCCACGGCCCGGGTGCGGAAGCCGGTCACCGCGGAGGCGTGGCCGGCCTCGACGGCGGCCTTGGCACGCAGGCCCAGGGCGCCCCGGGCGGGGAGCTGGTCGGCCTCGCCGCCGCCGAAGGTGTTCGTGCCGATGCCGCGGCGCAGGATCCACACCGCGTGCGTGCCCGGCTCTTCCCGGGCCAGGTCGGCGAGGTGGGCGAGCGCGGTGAATGCGGAGGCGCCGGAGCCGATCACGGCGGTGCGCCGGCCCGCGTACCGGGCGCGGACGGCGGGGTCCCGCAGGTCGGGGACGCGGTAGGAGACGCGGTCGGCCACCGCCTTCTCGCCCAGGGCGGGCAGGCCGTCCGCGCCCATCGGGCCGGGGACGGACCAGGTGCCGGAGGCGTCGATGACGGCGCGCGCGCCGATGCGCTCCTCGCGGCCGTCCGCCGACCGGACGTGGACGGTGAAGGGCTGCCGGTCCCGGTCGGCGTCGACGATCCGGTCGCGGCCCGCGCGGGCCACCCCGGTGACCGTGGCGCCGTAGCGGACCCGCTCGCCGAGGGTGTCGGCGAGCGGCTGGAGGTACTGCTCGGCCCAGTCGCCGCCGGTGGGGTAGGCGGCGCCGTCGGGGCGGGACCAGCCGGTGGGGGCGAGCAGCTTCTCGGCGGCCGGGTCGGTGACCTCGGCCCACGGGGAGAACAGCCGTACGTGCGCCCAGTCGCGCACGGCGGTACCGGCGGAGGGGCCGGCCTCCAGGACCAGCGGGTCGAGTCCGCGCGCGACGAGATGGGCGGCGGCGGCCAGGCCGACGGGACCGGCGCCGATGACGACGACGGGCAGCTGGTCGGCGGGCACGCTGGTGATGGGCTCGGCCACGGGGTTCCCCTTTGCTTCGACGTTCGTCGATGGCTTACCCGGTCAGCTTGGCACTTGTTTCGATGTACTTCAACATAGACATCTATCGAAACAGGGCGCCTGGTTCGACGTGTGTCAACATAGATGGATGTCGAACACGTCGACCACGAAGGCGCTGCCGCTGATCGAGCCCGCGTCCGACGCCGCGGCGCCGTGCTGCCCGCCGCTCACCGAGCGCCCGTTCACCACGGAGGAGGCGGAGACCGCCGCGCGGATGTTCAAGGCACTGGGCGACCCGGTGCGGCTGCGCCTGTTCTCCGCCGTGGCCTCCCACGAGGGGGGCGAGGCGTGCGTGTGCGACATCTCCGACGTGGGCGTCTCCCAGCCGACCGTCTCCCACCACCTGAAGAAGCTGAAGGAGGCCGGCCTGCTGACCTCCGAGCGGCGCGGCACGTGGGTGTACTACCGGGTCGAGCCGTCGGTACTGGCGGCCATGGGCCGGCTGCTGACGATCGCGCCGGCCGTGACCTGACCCCGGGTCACCCGGTGCCCTCCCGGCCGGGCATGAAGATGAGGGCCACCAGTGCCAGGCCGGCCACCGCGCCGACGAGCTGCATGCCGACGAACCCCGCGACCGAGCCGGGCGCGATGCCCGCGAAGGTGTCGGTGAAGGCGCGGCCGATGGTCACCGCCGGGTTGGCGAAGGACGTGGACGAGGTGAACCAGTACGCGGCGCCGATGTACGAGGCGACCGCGACCGGCGCGAACCGCAGCCGGTCGGTGCGGGCCAGGCCGAAGATCAGCAGGATCAGGCCGGCCGTGGCGACGACCTCGCCCAGCAGCAGGTGACCTGCCGACCGGTCGTGCGTGGACCACTTCACCAGCGGCTCGCCGAACATCGCGTCGGCCAGGACCGAGCCGGCGATCGCCCCGGCGATCTGGGCGGGGACGTACACGGCCGCCTCGCGCGGGGTGACGCCCGCGCCGCCGCGCCGGGCGGTCCACCACTCGGCCAGGGTGACGGCCGGATTGAAGTGCGCGCCGGAGACCGGGCCGAGCAGGGCGATCAGGACGCCGAGGCCGAAGACGGTGGCCGTGGAGTTGGCCAGGAGCTGGAGACCGACGTCCTTCGTCAGTTCGGTGGCCTGGATGCCGGAGCCGACCACGACCGCGACGAGCGCCGCCGTGCCGACCAGCTCGGCGGCGGCCCTGGCGAGCAGGGGAGGCGTTTGGGGCGGGGTCGCGCCCGGAGCGGGCTGCGGCTCGGTGGCCGGGGCCCCGGGGGACTCCCCGGTTCCGCCGTGCGCGGTGGCCTCGGTTGCGGTCATGTGGACTCCTCGGTGCGGGTCGCCGTCAGGGCGGGTGATCAGGGGCAGGACCGCTTGACGTCGTTCTCCGCGGTGGCGCGTGCGGTCTCCGCGAGGTCGGCGAACCGGCCGGCGAGCGAGGCGATGACGTCGGGCCTGAGCCGGTAGTAGGTGAACCGGCCGCACGGCTCGGTCTCCACGACCCCCGCTTCCCGCAGCACCTTCAGGTGGTTGGAGAGGTTGGTCTGCCTGGCCCCCGTCTCCTCGATCAGGTGCGTGCTGCAGAGCGTCTCCCCGGCGAGCAGGGTGACGATCCGGAGACGCAGCGGGTCCGCGAGGACCCGCAGCAGATCAGTGTCGACCGACGTCAGCATGGACTGATACTTTCACATCATTCCAGACTGATATGAAGGTAGAACCGATGCCCTCCAGCCCGCTCGCCTCCGTACTGTTCGTCTGCGTCCACAACGCCGGGCGTTCGCAGATGGCCGCCGGATTCCTCTCCCACCTCGCGGGCGACCGGGTCGAGGTCCGGTCCGCCGGTTCGCTGCCCGGCGACCGGGTCAACCCGGCCGCGGTCGAGGCGATGAGGGAGGTCGGAGTCGACATCGCCGGCCGGAAGCCCAAGGTGCTCACCACCGAGGCCGTCCAGGCGTCCGACTACGTCATCACCATGGGGTGCGGCGACGCCTGCCCGGTCTTCCCCGGCAAGAAGTACCTCGACTGGGCCCTGGCGGACCCGGCCGGCAAGGGCGTCGAGGCCGTCCGGCCGATCCGCGACGAGATCAGGGAGCGCGTCGAGGCACTGATCGCCGAGATCGACGCCGGACCGGAGGCGTGACCCGGCCGGGGGCCGTCCGGCGGATCCGTCCCGCCGGACAGCCCCCGGTCGCGAGAGGGGCTCAGCGCTTGAGCGTGAAGGTGAAGTCGCCCGTGCGCCTGCCGTTCAGCCGGACCGCCGACACGAGGTTCCCCTCGGTGATCAGCCTCCCGACCTCGGCCCGGGACAGAGCGCAGCCTTCGGCTATCAGGCGCACCGGCCGGACGGGGATCGGCGCCGCGAAGCGGACCGAGACGTCGAGCACCTCGCGGTCCAGGTGACCGGATCCTCCGGTGTCGAGGCGCCAGGCGCCGTCCCAGTCGAGTGCGATGCGATTGCGTCGCCGCACGACCGGGTCCTGGAGCAACTCGGCAGCCAGAAGAGGGTCGTTGTCGTGCGCCCGGTCCAGCAGACCGGACCGCACGGAGCGCACGTTCGTCCGCTCCAGGACCGTGAGTTTCGCCGTTTCCCCGCAGGCGGCGCAGAGCGCGAGGAGCCAGACGTCGATGAGCTTGTGGTTCGCGTTGACGCGAAACTTTCCGCTCGTCAGGAAACGTTCGGACGCGCACGCGTGGCAGCGGCGCCGGACGAGCGGCAGGCAGGTGGGCACGACCACCCAGCTATTGAGCACAGGAGTACACCGGTTCCAGTGAGAAGTCCGCAGCAAGAAGCAGCGCGGCGCACAGGTGCGACGCGCGACCGATCAGCGCTCGGGAGGTCTCACACGGTGTACAACGGCACGTCCCTTCCTGGACGACTTGGTCCGGCAGCACGGTAGGGGAGCGCGGCGGCGCGCTCCACCGGTTTTCGCCGGCCGGGTCAGCGGCCCGTGGCCCAGGCCGCGAAGCTCTCGACCGCGTCGGCGACGGCGTGGCAGCGGAGCGACGTGAAGAAGTCGAAGTTGTGCTGGGTGCCGGGCAGTTCGGCGAAGGCGACCGGTGCGGTGGAGGCGCGGGCGAGTTCGTCCGCGAAGCGGCGGGCGTCCTCGACCAGGACCAGGGTGTCCAGGGAGCCGTGCACGATCAGGAACGGCGGTGCGCCGGCGTGGACGTGGGCGTGCGGGGTCGCCGGTGCGCCCGAGGCGTCCGCACCGGCCTCGCCGTAGTAGCCGTACAGGCCGATCGCGCCGGCGATCGAGTCGTCGGTCAGCGCGACGGTCGCGGCCAGGTGGGCGCCGGCCGATCCTCCGGCGACGACCACGCGTGACGGGTCGGCGCCGAGCTCGCCGGCGTGGTCGCGCAGCCAGGCGATCGCCTGCTTCGCGTCCGCGAGGGAGTCCGAATAGGCGGTCCGCAGCCGGTAGTCGGCGCTCGCGCAGACCCAGCCGTGGCCGGCCAGGCGGTAGAGCAGCGGTCGCGCCCCGAAGAGCTTGCTGCCCGTCACGAACCCCCCGCCGTGCAGGTACAGCAGGATCGGGGCGCCGTCCGGCCGGCTGCGGGGGACGTAGACGTCGAGGCGCTGGGTCCGGGCGTCGCCGTACCGGCGGTCCCGGAGCAGGCGGACGCCGGGCCGCCACGAGACCAGCGGCAGCAGCAGGGTCCGCAGGAGGGGCAGCCGGGTGTGGGGCATCCGGATGCCCGGCCCGGCCGCCAGGGCCGCCTCCAGGACGCCTCGCGCCGAGCGGGTGCGGACCGCCAGGGCGGCCAGGGCGCAGGCCGGGACGGCGGTGAGGGCGACCGCGAGCCACCACACCGGCGCACCGATCGACGTCGTCAGGGTCGGAGCGACGCTGACGGCCAGGAGGGCCAGGCCGAGGAACGGCTGCTCGTTGAGGAGGAACGCGAGCCAGAACCACAGGTTCGACGGGCTCGAGTGTTTCGGCATGGGGGGCCGCAGGGCCGCGAACGCGCACAGGGACAGCAGCGCGACGGAGGTGAGGAAGCCGAGGGGCACGGCCGGTCACCCCCCGCCCGGCCGAACGGGACACAAGGCCACGGCCGCAGCAGCCGGACTCGTCAGCACGCGCCCTCCCCTTTCTGCCGCACCCACCTCACCGACACGGCCATCGTGCCCGTGCCCGCCGGGGCGCGAGAAGGGCCGGTCCCGGCAGCCCTGCGGGGGCGAGGCTGCGGGGATCCGGCAACGAGCGCGACCCGCCGGGGGCGTACCGCGTGCTCAGCGCCGGTCGGCCCGGGTGACGGCCAGCAGCACCAGGGCCAGCACCTGGATGGCGACGACCACCGTGATCAGCACGGGGATCGAGTAGCCGTACAGGCCGCCGGTCAGCGCACCGCCGGCCAGGCTCGCCGCGCCCACGACCCCCGCGAACAGGCCGTACGCCGTCGCCCGCCGGCCGCTGGGCACCAGGTCCGCGACCGTGGCGCGCAGGGTGGACTCCTGGATGCCCATGGCCGCGCCCCACACCAGGGAGCCGGCCACCGCGATCGCGACCGTGTTCGTGAACGCCAGCGCCACCACGCCCGCGGTCAGCACCGGCAGCGCGACCAGGACGCGCGGGCCGATCCGGTCGTAGAGCCAGCCGGTGGCCAGGGCCGCGACCGCGTCCACGGCCATCGCCGCCGCGTACAGCACCGGGACCCAGGCCGTGGCCAGCAGGTGCCGTTGGACGAGGTGGTAGGAGAGCACGCCGAAGGTGGCGAACCCGGTCGTGGTGGCCGCGGTGAAGGCGGCGTAGGTCCAGAACGCCCTCGGCAGGCGCCCGTCGCGCGCGGCCGGTGCCGCGGGTGCCGCGGCCGTCACCTCGCGTTCGTAGGCCTCCGGGTCCGGCATCCGGGCCCGCAGCCAGAACAGCAGCAGCAGTACGGCGATGCCGGGGACGGCGAGCATGCCGAGCGCGGGGGCGTAGTCGTTCCCGGTGGCGGCGAGCACGCCGGCCACCAGCAGGGGGCCGACCAGGGCGCCGATCTGGTCCATCGCCTCGTGGACCGCGAAGCCCCGGCCCCGGCCGGTCGCGGCGGTGGCGTGCGAGAGCAGGGTGTCCTTCGCGGGGGAGCGCACCGCCTTGCCGACGCGTTCGGCGATCACCAGCACGCAGGCCGCCCACAGCACCCCGGCCACGCCCAGCAGGGGCACCGAGACGACCGTCAGGGCGTACCCGGCGATCGCCAGGCCCCAGAAGCGGCGGGTGCGGTCCGCCAGCGGGCCGGAGACCAGGCGCAGGCCCAGGGCCGCGGCCTCCCCGGCGCCCGTCACCACGCCGACGACCAGGGCGGAGGCGCCCAGCGAGGCCAGCAGCGGGCCGGTGATCGAGCGGGCGCCCTCGTACACGACGTCCGCGAGCATGCTGACCGTGCCGAACCACACCACGAACCGCCACGGCCCCATCCGCGCCGACGGCCCCTGCGCCTGCCCCTTCTCCTCCGCGGACACCGGACGGCTCACCCCCACAGGGCCTGGGCGAGCGACACCCCGGCGAAGGCGGCCCCGAGGCCCGCCACGACGCTCGCGACGACGTTGGCCGCGGCGAAGAACCTCGCCCCGTCCTCCGCCAGCCGCAGCGTCTCGTACGAGAACGTCGAGTACGTCGTCAGCGCCCCGCACAGGCCGGTGCCCAGCAGCAGTTGCAGGTGGGAGGAGGCTGCGCCGGCCGCCACGGCCCCGGACAGCAGGCCCAGGACCAGGCAGCCGGACAGGTTCACGGTGAAGGTGCCCCACGGGAACACGGTGTCGTGCCGCTTCTGCACCGCGCGGTCGGTCAGGTAGCGCAGGGGCGCGCCGACCATGGCGCCGACGACCACGAGCAGCCAGTTCACTTCTTCCTGTCCCTGCTCTTGTCCGTGTCCTTGTCCCTGCCGACGTACCGGATGACCTCGCAGTCGTCGAGCATCACCAGGCCCTCCGCCACGAGCTCGTCCAGCTGGGGCAGGAAGTCGCGCACCCGTTCCTCGGTGTCCACGATCACGATCGCCACCGGCAGGTCCTCGCTGAGGGACAGGATCCGCGAGGTGTGGATCAGGGAGGAGGCGCCGAAGCCCTCCACCCCCCGGAACACCGAGGCACCGGCCAGCCCTGCCTGGTGCGCCCGGTGCACGATCTCGCTGTACAGGGGCTTGTGGTGCCAGCAGTCGTTCTCCCCGACGAAGATCGTCACGCGCAGGGCCCTGCCCGTCAGCCGTGTCACCGCTGCCTCCATGCCACCAGGCGGCGCGTCGCCGTCGCCGCGAGCCACACCGCCGCCAGCGCCGCGCACAGCGTCGCGGCGAGATACGCGAGCCCGGTCCGGGGATGCCCCCCGGCCACGAGTCTCTGGATGTCCACGGCGTACGTGGAGAACGTCGTGAACCCGCCGAGCACCCCGGTCCCGAAGAAGGGCCGCACCAGCCGGTGCGCCGCCCACACGTCGGTGATCAGCACCATGAAGACGCCGATGACCGCGCAGCCGGCGGCGTTGACCCACAGGGTCGTCCAGGGGAAGCCTCCCGCCGCGACCGGCCAGGCCAGCGACGCCGCGTACCGGGCCGACGCCCCGACCGCCCCGCCGACGGCCACCGCCGCCACGATCGGTCCCTGCGCCCGCCAGGACGGGCGCCGCCGGGCGGGCACGCGCAGGTCGACGTCGGGGTCCACGGGTTCGCCGGTCGTCGTGGGTCGTGGGGCTGTCATGGATCTCCTACTCGCCGGGGCCCGGGTACACGGGTGCACGGGCACGCACCTTCGCAAGTAGGGACTGTTGGCGGCATCCCTGCCGCGGTTCGGGTACGGCGAGCCCCACCGCCGCGCCGCGATCACGGACCGCGGCCGACGACCAGGGTAACGCCCCGGGCCGGCGGAGGTCAGCCGTCGACGGCCCGGCGGACGCGGCGGGAGGGGCTGAACGCGTACAGGTCGAGCACGCCGGGCGGGTCGGCGAGCCCGGGGCCGCCGGCTTCGACCCAGGTGGCGATGTCGTCGGCGGCGTCCGTGTCGTTGACCAGGCCCAGCCACACCGGGCGTCCGCCGGCCGCCCGGCCGGCGGCGGAGGGCTGGACGACGACCACGTTGGCGTGCTCGCAGGCGTCCAGGCAGTCGGTCACCCGCACCTGGGCGGTGCCGTCGAGGGCGCGGCGCAGCCCGGCGAGCTGGGCGGGGTGGTCGATGCCGGGGATCTTCGCCGTGCCGCAGCAGCAGCCGCGGCAGACGGTCACGGTGCAGCGGGCCGCCCCGGCGGGGGCGGTGTCGCGGCTGCGGCGGCTCACCGGCCGTACCCGTCGCGGGCGCGGCGCCAGGCGCCGTCGGCGAGCAGGCGCAGGCCGTTGAGGCCGACGATGACGGTGGAGCCCTCGTGTCCCGCGACACCGAGCGGCAGCGGCAGCGTGCCGGCCAGGTCCCAGACGACCAGGCCGGTGATGAACACCGCGGCGACGACGAGGTTCTGCACCACCAGGCGGCGGGCCTGGCGGGAGAGGCGCACGACGGCGGGGATGGTGCCGAGTTCGTCGCGTACGACGACCGCGTCGGCGGTCTCCAGGGCCAGGTCGGAGCCCGCCCGGCCCATGGCGATGCCGGTGTGGGCGGCGGCCAGGGCGGGGGCGTCGTTGACGCCGTCGCCGACCACCAGCACCTTGCGGCCCGCCCGCTGCATCTCCAGGACGGCGGTGACCTTGTCCTGCGGGAGGAGGCCGGCGCGCACGTCGGTGATGCCGACCTCGGCGGCGAGCCGGGCCGCCGCGCGGGCGTTGTCGCCGGTGGCCAGCACGGGGGCGGTGCCGGTGAGCTCGCCGAGGGCGGTCACGGTGGCGGCGGCCTCGTCGCGGAGCCGGTCGGCGATGCCCAGGACCCCCACCGGTGTGCCGTCGAGGGTGACCAGCACGGCGGTGCGGCCCTCCTCCTCCAGGGCGGCGGCGACGGGGTGACCGGTGCGGTCGTCGAGGACGCGGGCGGGGCTGCCGACCCCGACCGTGCGGCCCTCGACCGTCGCGCTCACCCCGGCGCCCGGGGTGGAGGTGAAGTCCTCGGCCGGCGGGACGACCAGGCCGCGGGCGCGGGCGGCGGCGACGACCGCGCGGGCCAGCGGGTGCTCGCTGGGGCGCTCGGCGGCGGCCGCCAGCCGCAGCACCTCGTCCTGCGTCAGGCCGGAGGCGGCCAGCGGGCGGACGTCGGCCACGCGCGGAGTGCCCTCGGTCAGCGTGCCGGTCTTGTCCAGGGCGACCGCGTCCACCTGCCCGAGCCGCTCCATGACGACGGCCGACTTCACCAGCACGCCGTGGCGGCCGGCGTTGGCGATGGCGGACAGCAGCGGGGGCATGGTGGCCAGCACCACCGCGCAGGGGGAGGCGACGATCATGAAGGTCATCGCGCGCAGCAGCGTGGACCGCAGGTCGGCGCCGAGGACGAGCGGCAGGGCGAACAGGGCGAGGGTGGCGGCGACCATGCCGAGGCTGTAGCGCTGCTCGACCTTCTCGATGAACAGCTGGGTGGGGGCCTTGGTCTCGGAGGCCTCCTCCACCATGGCCACGATCCGGGCGATCACGGAGTCGGCCGGGTCCCGTTCGACCTTCACCCACAGGGCGCCCGTGCCGTTCAGGGTTCCGGCGAACACCTCGTCGCCCTGCCGCTTGGCCACGGGCAGCGGTTCGCCGGTGATGGTGGCCTGGTCGACCTCGCTCGTCCCGTCCAGTACCCGGCCGTCGGCCCCGATCCGCTCGCCGGGCCGCACCAGCACGACCTCGCCCACGGCGAGTTGCCCGGTCGGCACCGTCTCCTCGGTGCCGTCGTCGTCGAGCCGGGTGGCGGTGGCGGGGGCCAGGTCGAGCAGGCCGCGCACCGAGTCGGCGGTGCGGGCGGTGGCGATCGCCTCCAGCGCGCCGGAGGTGGCGAAGATGACGATGAGCAGGGCGCCGTCCAGCACCTGCCCGATCGCCGCGGCCCCGAGAGCGGCGACCACCATCAGCAGGTCGACGTCCAGGGTCTTCTCGCGCAGTGCCTGGAGGCCGGCCCGGCCCGGCTCCCAGCCGCCGGTCACGTAGACGGCCGCGAACAGCGGACCCCAGGCCCAGGCCGGGGCTCCCGCCAGGTAGAGCGGCAGGGCGATCAGGAACAGCACCAGCGCCGCGGCCGCCCAGCGGGCCTCGGGCAGGGCGAGGATCCGGGTGCGGCGGCGGGGCAGCGCGGCCTCGCGCGCGGCGCCGGGCGAAGTCTCGCGGGTGGGCGGGGCGGACGTGGATGACATCGACACGGCATCCACCGTAGCAGGAATGAATGAAGAGACATTCATGTGTTCATGAGTGGTGCCGTACCATGGACGCATGGGTCATGGAGCCGCACCGCAGGCCGGAAGCGTCCCGCGCGGGCGCCTGGACGCCGCCAGCGCCGCCAAGGTCGCCACCACCCTGCAGGCACTGGCGACCCCCTCCCGGCTGCTCATCCTCGCCCGCCTGCGCGAAGGCCCGCTGCCCGCGACCGAGCTGGCCGCCGAGGTCGGCATGGAGCAGTCCGCCTGCTCCCACCAGCTCCGCCTGCTGCGCAACCTCGGCCTCGTCGTCGGCACCCGCAAGGGCCGCTCGGTGGTGTACTCCCTCTACGACAACCACGTCGCCGAACTCATCGACCAGGCCATCTACCACGTCGAGCACCTCCGCCTGGGCCTGCCCGACACCGCGGTCACCTTGACGGAGCCGGAACCGGAAGAGGCCACCGCCCCGAGCGCATGAGCGTGGCGGCGGCGGTCACCGCACCACAGCCGGGTGCCCGTCCCGTCGCGGCCTCCCACCGGGTCCGGCACACCGGTCAGGTCTTCCACGGTGGGCCGCGGCCTGCCGGACGCCGGTGAGAGGGCGCTCCGCGTCCGGGGTCAGGCGTCGCTGCGGAGGAGGCGGTACGCCGCGCCCGCCAGGGCCAGTGCCGTCCAGGCGAGGAACACCAGCAGGCCGGACTGGGGGGAGAGGACGGTGGGGTCGGGGGCCAGGGTGAACAGGGACTCGCCGGCGTGGCTCGGCAGGTAGGGGCTGATGTCGGCCTGCCAGGAGCTCGGCAGGAGCGACATCAGGCCGGGGATCAGCATGAAGGTGGCGACCAGGACCGCGACGCCGGCGGCCACCGAGCGCAGCAGCGCGCCGAGGGCGGTGCCGATGACGCCGACCAGGCCGAGGTAGAGCCCGGCGCCCAGCAGGCTGCGGACGACTCCCGCGTGCGTGAAGCCCATCGCGGCGGAGGTGCCGGCGACGACGCGGCTGCCGAACAGGAAGGCGGTGAAGGCGCCCAGGGTGCCGGTCACCAGCGCGACCAGGCCGAACACGGCCGCCTTGGACCACAGCACGGGCAGCCGGCGCGGTACGGCCGTGAGCGTCGAGCGGATCAGGCCGGTGGAGTACTCCCCCGCCGTGACCAGCACGCCGAGGACACCGAGGGCGAGCTGGGCGAAGTTGGTGCCGAAGAGGGACAGGCTGAGGGCCGTCGACCGGGCGAAGTCCCCGGGCATGCGCGCGGAACCGGTCAGGGACCGGAAACGGGTCGCGGCGATGATCCCGAAGGCGACGAGGAAGAGCAGGGCGAGGCCGAGGGTGATCCAGGTGGAGCGCAGCGACCACAGCTTGGCCCACTCGGCGCGCAGCACGCGCGGGCCGGTCACCCGGTAGGCGGGCCGGGCGGGGGCGGTGGTGCCGGCGCCGGCCGTGGTGAGGGTGTCGCTCATGCCGTCCTCCCGGCGGGCTCGGGGGACCCGGGTGCGCCGAGGGCCGTCGTGGAGCCGTGGTACTCCACGGCGTCCCGGGTCAGCTCCATGAACGCCTCCTCCAGCGACACGCTCCGCGCCGTCAGTTCGAACAGGGGGATGCCGTGCTCCGCCGCCTTCAGCCCGATCTCGCGGGCGGTCAGCCCGGTCACCTGCAGCTCCTCGGAGCCGGGCCGGCCGCTGATGTCGACGCCCGGACCGGTCAGGACGTCCCGCAGCCGGGCCGGGTCCCGCGTCGCCACCCGCACCGAGGCGCCGTCCGCCGCGCGGACGAGTTCCTGCACGGTGGTGTCGGCGAGCAGCCGTCCCCGGCCCACGACGATCAGGTGGTCGGCCACCTGTGCCACCTCGCTCATCAGATGGGAGGAGACGAAGACGGTCCGGCCCTCGGCGGCGAGCGAGGTCAGCAGGGTGCGGATCCAGCGCACGCCCTCCGGGTCGAGCCCGTTGACCGGCTCGTCCAGCATCACCGTCTGCGGGTCGCCGAGCAGCGCCGCCGCGATCCCGAGCCGCTGCCCCATGCCGAGGGAGAACGAACCGGCCCGCTTCTTCGCGACGCTGCCGAGCCCCGCCAGCTCGATCACCTCGTCCACGCGGCGGGCCGGGATGCCGTGGGTGAGCGCGAGCGCCCGGAGGTGACTGCGGGCCGAGCGGCCCGGGTGGACGGACTTCGCCTCCAGCAGGGCTCCCACCTCCTGCAGCGGCGCCCGGTGGCGGGCGTAGCGCCGGCCGTTCACGGTGACGGTGCCGCCGGTCGGGGCGTCGAGACCGACGATCATCCGCATCGTCGTGGACTTCCCCGCGCCGTTCGGCCCCAGGAAGCCGGTCACCGAGCCCGGCTTCACGACGAAGTCGAGCCCGTCGACGGCCGTCTTCTCCCCGTACCTCTTGGTCAGCTGCCGTGCGTCGATCATGTGCGCCCTCTCTCTCGACCGGGCGCCCGCGTCCGACGCCCCACCCGCCACGCTATGGCCCGGATTGCCCGACTTCCGTGGTATCGGGGGCTGAACGGACCACAGAGGGGGTCGACGCGCCGTGCTCAGCAGTAGGGCGGCTGGTTGGTGAGCGCGGAGGCCACCCGCATCCACACCCCGAACAGGCGGTAGAGCGCGGGGAGCGGGCCGGCGGCCCGGACGGTGCGGCTGTCCACGGCCGTCACCGAGGGGATGCCCAGCAGGGTCGCGGCGACCGACGCGGACTGCCAGCGGACGGTGAGGGTCGCCTCGGCGGCCGGCCGCACCCCGTCCCGCGCACGGGGCGGCAGTTCCGCCAGTGCCCGCGCGACCCCCTCCTCGATGGCCTTGCGCGCCTCCCGCGGCGGGCGCAGTTCGGCCGCGAACCGGTCGTGGGCGTACTTCACCGGGACCGTGGCGACCGACGCGTCCCACGCCGTCATCTCCGCGCACGCCGCGTCGTCACCCGTGAGGGTCACCACCGGGACGCCCAGGGCCGCCGCGGTGGCGTGGGCGAGGCCGATCTCGCCGACGGGGCGGCCGTCCAGCCACATGTCCTCGATCTCGTGGCCCATGAAGCTGTGGCTGAGCACGCCGAGCGCGCCGGCCCGGGCGTGGTAGCCGACGCAGACCACCGCGTCGTACTCGCCGGTGAGCCCTTCCAGCATGCCCATCTGCTTGGGCTTGCCGCGGACCAGGCGGGCGGCCGGGTGCAGCGCCTCCGGCAGCAGGTTGCGCATCGGACCGTGGGCGTCGTTCACCAGTGCGGCGCTCGCCCCCGCCGCCAGCGCGCCTCGTACGGCCGCGTTGACGTCCTCGGCCATCATGGAACGGCCCCGCTCGTAGTCCCGCCCGCCGGGCTGGACGTCGTCGGAGTCCACCAGTCCGGTGACGCCCTCCATGTCGGCGCTGACGTAGATCCGCATGAAGCCGACCCTAACCCGCCCCTCACCCGACCCTACGTAATGTAGGTTCCAACCGCCCAGGACCACTGTCCGTTCAACGGGGGAACACATGCAGGACACGGAGACGGAGCCCGGCCCGGCGGGGCGGATCGCTGCGCGCGGCCTCGCCCCGACGCTGGCCCTGCTGGCCGTCAGCCTCGTGGTGGCCGCCGTCGGCGTGTACGAGCTGAGCGGCTTCGGGCTGCACAGCCTCGACCGGCGCCCGCACCTGTTCAGCGACGGCCTGGCCACCGGCGGGGTGATCGTCGCCGTCGTGGCGGCCGGGGCGGCCGTCGGCAACCTGGCCTGGACCCTGGCCGCGGCCCGGCGCGACACGGAGGGTCCCGGGTGAGAAGCCGGTGAGAGTACCGGCGGCCGGCCCCGCGGGCGTGTGCCCGTGCCGCGCGCGGGCACCCGCTCACCGCTGCGGGTGAGACCCTGTGCGCGGGATGTGTGCTCACCGCATCCGCGCTACCCTACGCGCTGTAGGGTCAGCGTTGCCCCGTCCCCTCCCCCAAGGTGCCCGTCACCATGCCCGCACGTCAGCCGAGCCTGATCTCCCCACAGGTTCCCGCGCAGCGCAAGCCGCGCCTCCCCTCCCTGCCGACCGGCGGCCGGCTCAGGAAACGCGCCGCGGTGGCCACCGTCTGGTACCTGCGGCTGATGGCCGTGCTCAACATCGCCGCCGTGCTCTCCCTGCCGTTCCGCGAGGAGGTCCACGAGCACAACGCGGGCGAGTTCTTCACCCCGTACCTGGCCACGGCCGGCCTGGTCTCGGCGGCGCTCGCCTCCTTCCTCGCCGTGGTGATGCGCCGCCGCAAACGCGCCGCCTGGGTGTCCAACCTGCTCCTCGCCGGCCCCCTCCTCGCCCTCTACGTCCTCGCGCTCACCCGCGACCCGTACGGCGACCACTTCTTCAACTGGCTCTCCACCGCCCTGACCGGCCTGTTCGTGGCGGCCCTGCTGATCTCCCGGCGCGAGTTCGACGCCATCGGCGACCGCTCCAACCCGCGCCTCGCCCTCGCCGTCGGCACCGGCGGCGTCCTGGTCAGCGGCACCCTCGGCACCCTGCTGGTGCACGCGACGAACACCCTGCCCGGCGCCACCGTCCAGGACGAGATCGCCTACACCCTGCTGCGCGGCATCAGCGTCGGCCCGCTCGCCGACCGCGTCGACGCCGTGCACGCGCCCCGCTGGGTGGACATCATCGTCAACGTCCTGATCGCCGTGACCTTCCTCCTCGTCCTCTACGCCTGCTTCCGCGCCCCCCGCGGCGCCTGCCTGCTCGGCAGCGACGACGAGGCGCGGCTGCGGGAGCTGCTCGACCGGCACGGCGAGCGCGACTCGCTCGGCTACTTCGCGCTGCGCCGCGACAAGGCCGCCATGTTCTCCCCCAGCGGCAAGGCGGCCGTCACCTACCGGGTCGTCGGCGGCGTCAGCCTGGCCTCCGGCGACCCCATCGGCGACCCCGAGGCCTGGCCCGGCGCCATCGACGCCTGGCTTGCCGAGGCCCGCCGGCACGCCTGGACGCCCGCCGTCATGGGCGCGAGCGAGGAAGCCGGCACCGTCTACGCCCGGCACGGCATGGACGCCCTCGAACTGGGTGACGAGGCGATCGTCGACCTCGCCGACTTCACCCTGGAGGGCCGGGCCATGCGGGTCGTCCGGCAGGCCCACAACCGGGTGCGCCGGGCCGGCTACACCGTCAGCATCCGCCGCCACGAGGACATCCCGGCCGACGAGATGTCCGTCCTCGTCGACCGCGCCGACCACTGGCGCGACGGCACCACCGAACGCGGCTTCTCCATGGCCCTCGGCCGCCTCGGCGACCCCGCCGACGGCCGCTGCGTGATGCTGGAGTGCCGGGACGCCGAGGGACAGCCGCGGGCCGTGCTCAGCTTCGTGCCCTGGGGCGAGCACGGCCTCTCGCTCGATCTGATGCGCCGCGACCGGGACTGCGAGAACGGCCTCATGGAGTACATGGTCGTGGAACTGCTGCTGCGGGCCGAGGAGCTGGGCATCCGCCGGGTCTCCCTGAACTTCGCCATGTTCCGCTCGGTCTTCGAACGCGGCTCCCGCCTCGGCGCCGGCCCGGTGCTGCGGCTGTGGCGCTCCGTCCTCACCTTCTTCTCCCGCTGGTGGCAGATCGAGTCCCTCTACCGCGCGAACGCCAAGTACCGCCCGCTGTGGGAACCCCGCTTCCTGCTCTTCGCCAAGAGCAGCGACATCCCCCGCATCGGCCTGGCCAGCGCCCGCGCGGAGGGGTTCCTGACCCTGCCGGGGCTGGGCGCACGCTCGTAACCGCGGGCGGCACGCCGGCGGGGGCCGCACGCCCGGCGGAGGCCGCGACGGCCCCTCAGCCGCCCTCTCCTCGGCCGCCCCCTCGGCCGAGGTGACCGAGGTGGCCGAGGGGACCGTGGTGGCCTTGATGCCCCTGGTGGCCCTGGTGGCCGCCCCCGCCGCTGCCGCCGAGCCCGCCGCCCACCGTGAACCCGATGACCGCCCCGCCGCCCTCCCGCCGGAAGGCGAACGGCGCCCCGCCGTGCGCCATGGCGACCTCGCGGACGATGGACAGCCCGAGCCCGGACCCGGGCAGCGACCGCGCGTCGGCGGCCCGGTAGAAACGGTCGAAGATACGGATGAGGTCGCCCTCGGCGATGCCCGGCCCCCGGTCGAGGACCTCCACGCGCACCGTCCCCGACCGCGCCGGACCGGTGACGTTGATCTCGATGGGGGCCGTCCCGTCCCGGTCGAACTTCGCCGCGTTCTCGACCAGGTTCGACATGGCCCGCTGCAGCATCCCGGGCCGCCCGTCGGTGCTGGTGTCGCCGCTCGCGCGCAGCACCACCTCCCGCCCGGTCCGCCGCCTGGCCAGCCCCGCCACGTCCTCGGCGATGTCGGCCAGGTCCACCCGCTGCGGCGGCTCGGTGTCGAACTGCCCGGCCGCGAGGTCGACCAGCTCGTTGACCAGGTCGGTCAGCTCCCGGGCCTCCTGCGTGAGGTCGGCGACGAGCTCCTCCCGGGTGGCCGGCGGCAGCTCGTCGATGCGCCGCAGCAGCGAGATGTTCGTCCGCAGCGAGGTCAGCGGCGTGCGCAGTTCGTGGCCCGCGTCCTGGACCAGCCGCCGCTGGTCCTCCTCGGACTGGGCGAGCCGCCCCAGCATGCGGTCGAAGGCGCGGCCGAGCCGGCCGACCTCGTCCAGACCCGCGACGGGCACCTGGATGCCCAGCTGCCGGGTGCGGGCCACGTCCTCGGCCGCGGAGGTCAGGACCACCAGGCGCCTGGTGATCCGGCGCGCCAGCCACCAGCCGAACAGCCCGGCGGCGACCACGACCGCCGACATCAGGATCAGGGTCCGCTGCTGCAGCGCCCGCAGCAGGTCCTCGGTGTCGCTGAACTCCTGCGCCACCTGCACCGCGCCCTTGCCGTCCCCGAGGGAGACGGTGGCGACCCGGAACAGGTCCTCGCCGACCCGCACGTCCCGGTGCTCGGCCAGCTTCCCGGCCGCCTCCGCCCGGGCCACGCCCCTGTCGCGCACGGTCACCGGCAGCACCGGGCTGCCGTGGTCGACGATCTGCCCCCGCGCGCCCAGCACCTGCACATCGGTGCGGGCGGGCCGGACCACGTCGTGGCCCGGCCGGGAGGAGGAGAAGTCCTCCGGGACCATCTCGTGCTGCCGCACCTCGTCCTGGACGTCCTGCACGACCTGCGTGAACACCGACTGCTGGTCCACCCGGACCAGACGGGCCGCGGAGCCGTACGACAGGATGCCGACCAGGATCGTCACGGCGGCCGTGACCGCCGCGAAGGACACCGCGAACGTCGTGCGCAGGGAGACCAGCTTGGGCCGGGGCCCGGCAGGCAGCCGCCAGCCGCCCCCCACTAGTCCTCCCGCAGCACGTAACCCACGCCCCGCACGGTGTGGATCAGCTGCGGAGCGCCCGGCTCGTCCAGCTTGCGGCGCAGATAACCGACGTACACGGCCAGGTTCTTCGAGCCCGGGCCGAAGTCGTAGCCCCAGATCCGGTCGTAGATCGTGGAGTGGTCGAGCACGATGCCCGCGTTGCGCACCAGCAGCTCCAGCAGCTCGAACTCGGTACGGGTCAGCTCCAGCTCACGCCGGCCGCGCCAGGCCCGCCGGGCCTGCAGGTCCATCAGGATGCCCGCGGCCTCCACCTGCCGGTCGGAGACCTGCACCTCCCGCCCGCCGCCGTCGCCGCCGGAGCCGGCGCCGCCCGCGGGCACCGGGCTCGTCCGCCGCAGCAGCGCGCGCAGCCGGGCGAAGACCTCCTCGACGTCGAACGGCTTCACGACGTAGTCGTCGGCGCCGGCGTCCAGGCCCGCGATCCGGTCCGCGGTCTCCACCAGGGCGGTGAGCATGAGGATCGGCGTGCGGTCGCCCTCGGCGCGCAGCACCCGGCAGACCTGCAGCCCGTCGATGCCCGGCATCATCACGTCGAGCACGAGGACGTCCGGCGGCGTCCGGTGGGCCTGCGCCAGCGCCTCCACCCCGTCGGCGACCGCCGTCACCTCGTAGCCCTCCAGACTCAGGGCCCGCTCCAGGGCATGGCGGATGGCACGGTCGTCTTCGGCGAGCAGCACAGTCTGGGACACGCCCCCAGTCTGCCAAGGCGCGCGCTGGTTGGCCTGGGGCGATCGGACCTACGATCACCCTTTTTACCCGGCTCTCACCGTCACACAGGCAACCCGGGGCCGGGGCCCTGCCGTCTTCTCACCGCTGCCGCCCCGCCGCCCGGACCGCGACGGGCCGCCCGGGGCACCGGCACCACCCGGCCGCGCACCCCGCCGTCCGCGGGCCGCGCATGCGCCTGGCCCGCGTCCGCGAGACGGAAGGCCCCGGCCGCCCGCCGGCTCGGCACACCCTCGTCCACCAGCCCGGACACCTCCGCCGCACCGGCCAGGACCGCCGCCTCGGTGGCGAGTGCCGAACCCGGGTCGCCTAGCCCCGGGAGCGGTCCCGCAGCCGCGCGATCTGCTCCCCGCTGAACTCCACCGTCCGCGCCATGTGCCGGACGATCACCGCCAGCTCGTCGTCGTCCAGCTCGTCGAAGATCCGCGACCAGTCACCGGCCAGCGCCTCCCACATCCGCCCGAACTCGGCGATCCGCTCCGGCACCGTCGCCACCAGCACCCGCCGCCGGTCCGCCTCGTCCCGCCGCCGCACCACGTACCCGGCCCGCTCCAGCCGGTCCACCAGCCGGGTCGCCGACCCCGTCGTCAGCCCCGTCAGCTCCGCGACCCGGCCCGTGGTCACCGGCTCCGCCTCCAGCGTGAGCAGGTTCAGGCACTGCAGATCGGTCGGATGCAGCCCGATACGGTCGGCGACCGCCTGGTTGAACAGGGCGTACGAGGCCATGTAGCGCCGGGAGACCACCGCCAGCTCCGCCAGCAGCCCGGACCGCCCGGTCCCCTTCCCGGCCATGCCGCACTCCCCTTCGTCCACGTGGAGCAGAGATCGGTGGAGCAGCGATCGTACGACGCCGGGACGACGCCGGCGGCTCGGAAGGCGTACGCGTCACCGGTGTCCAGCACCAGCACCCTCAGCCGGCCGTTCGTCCGGTCCCGCTCCACCGCGCCCCCGCTCCAGGCCGTCTCCACCTCGAGTGTCACCTCCGACGGCCGGTCCGCCAGCCGCACCACGGCATCGATCTCCTGCCCCGCCCGGCCACAGCGCCCCGGTCCCGCACACCACCGTCCGCTCGTCCGTGCGCGCGCACCGATCCGGCAACCGCTGCTCCCGCGCCGGCGGCACCGACCAGCGCAGCAGCACGCTCGCGTCGCTCACCTCGGCCGGCCCGTCGTCCCGCGGGGTCAGCCGCACCTCCGCCGCGTCCCCGCTCATCACCGCGCTCCCGTGGAACGACAGATCGGCCTCCGGCCCCGGGACCGCCCCGGCCGGACCGGTCACGCCCGCGCCCACCGCCACGGCACCGCACACGCCCAGCAGCCGCACCCGACTCATCCGCACGCCACCTCGCCTCGGCCCCCGCTGCCCGGCCCCGTGATGTCCGTACCGATGTATGCCACGCCCCGCGGCCGCCAGACCCCCTCCAACAGGTGACAGCCGCCCGGCGTGCCAAGCTGCGCGCATGCCGATCCTCCGCTCCGCCGCCCTGTTCGTCCTCGCCGCGCTGTTCGAGATCGGCGGCGCCTGGCTGGTCTGGCAGGGCGTGCGCGAACACCGCGGCTGGCTGTGGATCACCGGCGGGATCCTCGCCCTGGGCGCCTACGGGTTCGTCGCCACCTTCCAGCCCGACGCCCACTTCGGCCGCATCCTCGCCGCGTACGGCGGCATCTTCGTGGCCGGCTCCCTGCTGTGGGGCGTGGTCGCCGACGGCTACCGGCCCGACCGCTGGGACATCGCGGGTGCCCTGATCTGCCTGGCCGGCATGGCCGTGATCATGTGGGCGCCGAGGAACGGCTCCTGACCCTCACCTACCCTGGAGGGGCGCCGACCCCTTACTCCCCTGGAGCAGCCATGGCCACCGCCGCCCCGCCCGCCGCCTCCCGCATCGCCGTCGTCACCGGTGCGAGCAGCGGCATCGGCGCCGCCACGGCCCGCCGGCTCGCCGAGGCGGGCTACCGCGTCGTCCTCACCGCCCGCCGCAAGGACCGCATCGAGGCGCTGGCCGAGGAGCTGAACGGGGCGGGCCACTCGGCGGTCGCCTACCCGCTGGACGTGACCGACCGCGCGGCCGTCGACGAGTTCGCGACGGCCTTCGAGACGATCGGCGTCCTGGTCAACAACGCGGGCGGCGCCCTCGGCGCGGACCCGGTCGCCACCGGCGACCCCGCCGACTGGCGCGCGATGTACGAGACGAACGTCATCGGCACCCTGAACCTCACCCAGGCCCTGCTGCCCAAGCTGGAGGCCAGCGGCGACGGCGTGGTGGTCGTCGTCTCCTCCACCGCCGGCCACGGCACCTACGAGGGCGGCGCCGGCTACGTGGCCGCCAAGCACGGCGCCCACGTCCTCGCCGAGACACTCCGCCTGGAGATCGTCGGCACACCGGTCCGTGTCGTCGAGATCGCCCCCGGCATGGTCAAGACCGAGGAGTTCGCCCTCACCCGCTTCGGCGGCGACACCGAGCGGGCCGCGAAGGTCTACGAGGGCGTGGCCGAGCCGCTCACCGCCGACGACGTCGCCGAGACCATCACCTGGGCGGTCACCCGTCCCAGCCACGTCAACGTCGACCTCCTCGTCCTGCGCCCCCGCGCCCAGGCCTCCAACACCAAGGTCCACCGGGAGCCGTGATGCCGACCGACGATTCCGCGAACAGCCTCGAACAGCGCCGCCTGGCCCAGGAGACGAAGAACGAACGCCAGGTCTGGTACTTCCTCGCGTACTTCCTCTTCGGCATCCACTTCGTGGCCTTCGTGATGATCTACGCGGTGCGGCACGCGAAGTAGCCGCACCGCGAGTCCGGCCGCGTCAGCCCTTCACGCACACGACCTGCTTCAGCTTCGCCACGACCTCCACCAGGTCCCGCTGCTGGTCGATGACCTGGTCGATCGACTTGTAGGCACCCGGGATCTCGTCCACGACACCGGAGTCCTTGCGGCACTCCACGCCCCGGGTCTGGTCCTCCAGGTCCTTCGTCGTGAAGCGGCGCTTGGCCGCGTTGCGGCTCATCCGCCGGCCCGCGCCGTGCGACGCCGAGTTGAAGGCCTTCTCGTTGCCGAGGCCCTTCACGATGTACGAACCCGTGCCCATGGAGCCCGGGATGATGCCGTACTCGCCGGAGCCGGCCCGGATCGCGCCCTTGCGGGTCACGAGCAGGTCCATGCCGTCGTACCGCTCCTGCGCCACGTAGTTGTGGTGGCAGGAGATCTCCGGCTCGAAGACGGGCTTCGCCTTCTTGAACTCCTTGCGGACGACGTCCTTCAGGAGCGCCATCATCAGCGTGCGGTTGTACTTGGCGTACTCCTGCGCCCAGAACAGGTCGTTGCGGTACGCCGCCATCTGGGGCGTGTCCGAGACGAACACGGCGAGGTCGCGGTCGACGAGGCCCTGGTTGTGCGGGAGCTTCTGGGCCACGCCGATGTGATGCTCGGCGAGTTCCTTGCCGATGTTGCGGGAGCCGGAGTGGAGCATGAGCCACACGACGTCGGACGTATCGACGCAAAGTTCGATAAAGTGATTCCCTTGGCCAAGGGTTCCTATTTGCGTGATCGCTCGCTCCCGGCGGAACTTCACTGCCTCGGCGATCCCGTCGAACCGTCCCCAGAAGTCGTCCCACCCGGCAGTCGCCAGCCCGTGAAAGCGGCCAGGCTCCACGGGGTCCCGGTGAACTCCCCGACCCACCGGAATCGCCTGCTCGATCCGCGACCGCAGCCGCGACAGGTCGCCGGGGAGGTCGTTTGCCGTCAGGGACGTCTTCACCGCCGACATCCCGCAGCCGATGTCCACCCCGACCGCCGCCGGGCACACCGCGCCCCGCATCGCGATGACCGAGCCGACCGTCGCGCCCTTTCCGTAGTGGACGTCCGGCATGACGGCCAGGCCCTCGATCCAGGGCAGGGTGGCGACGTTCTGCAGCTGGCGGAGGGCCACGTCCTCGACCGTCGCGGGGTCGGTCCACATCCGGATCGGGACCTTGGTGCCCGGCATCTCCACGTACGACATGTGTTCCTCGTTCCCCCGGAAAAGCAAACAAAAGGCAGATAAGAAGCAGAACGCAAAAGCCGCGCCATCGTTGGCGAAAAGGGACGCGGGACCGGCGTCCACGGCAGTGCGTGCGATACACATTGTCTCCAGGGAGCGCCCCGCCGCAGCAAGCGAATAACCAGCGGGGACCGTCGAGAGGAGCCCGATCGTGCAGCGGAAGGCGTACGTCACCGGTACCGCCGCCCTCCTCGCGGCGCTGCTGGCCGGCTGCACGAGCGGTTCGGGGGGCGGTGACCGCACGGACGACTCCAACCCGGGGGACGCCGGTACGGCGACGGTGGCGGCCCAGCCCGGCAAGTACCGCAGCCTGCCGGAGGCCTGCGGCGCGGTCGACCACGACACGCTCGACTCCCTGCTGCCCGGCATCAAGCAGATCACCGACCCGGACCAGCGGGACAAGGCGTACCAGGGCGACGCGGAGCTCACCTACAACACCGACCGCAGGACGGGCTGCCGTTGGAAGGTGGAGTCCGCCGACGCCACCGACCGGCTCTCGGTCGACTTCGAGCGCGTGGTGTCGTACGACAACGCGGTCAGCGACGACGACCAGGCGCGGAAGCTGTTCGAGGAGCGGGAGTCCGCCGCGGATCTGCCCACGCCGGCCGCGTCCTCCCCCTCCTCAACCTCCTCCGCCTCGCCCTCCGGGTCTTCCGGATCCGCCGCTCCCGGTTCCTCGCCGTCTGCCACGGCCACCGCGAGCGGTGGGGCCTCCCCGGCCTCCCCGTCGGCCTCGGAGTCCGGGACGGACGAGTCGGCGGATCTGCAGCCGCGGGTGCTGCCCGACCTCGGTGACGAGGCGTATCTGGACGACCGGCTGAGCACGTCCGGTCCGACGGCCGAGCAGCGGACGGTGACTGTGGTGTTCCGCACGTCCAACGTCATCGTGACCCTCGAGTACGAGGAGCAGCCGATGGCCACGGGAGCGGTGCCGGACAGCAAGGAAATGCAGGACAGGGCCCGTGAGCTGGCCTCCGGGCTGGACGACGCGCTGGGTGGCTGAGGGTCCCTCAGACCGCTTCCGTCCTCGCCCGGGAAGCGGGTGAACGCAAGCCGCACCGCTCCTTCACCGCGTACCGTGGCCCCGCAGGAACCCGCACGAACACCGAGTGTCACGAGTGAAGGAACCATGCAGCGAGCAGCCCAGCGAGCCGACCGTGTCCACCACGACCAGCGCGCCAAGCGCCTCCGCCGTGCTCTTGTGTGCGCGGCAGCCGTTCCGGCGGTGCTGATCACGGCGGCCTGTTCCTCGGACTCCGGCGACTCCAAGGACAAGGGGAGCGGCGCCCAGCAGTCCGCGACCGCCGGTTCGAGCAAGTCGCCGTCGGCGAGCGCGTCCCCGACGGTGCAGGCCGCCGCGTACGGGAAGCTTCCCGGGCCGTGTGCGGTGCTGTCGAAGAAGACGCTGACCGATCTGGTGCCGAAGGCGAAGTCGGGCAAGACGGGCAGCAGTGACGCTCCCGCGACCCGTGGCTCCTGTTCCTGGAGCAGCCTGGACAACAACGGCGTCAAGGGCTCCCAGTTCCGCTGGCTGAACGTGTCCCTGCTGCGGTTCGACTCGGACGCCACTCGCGGTGCCGGTGACAAGCAGGCGCACGCGTACTTCACCCAGCAGGTCAAGGACGCGCAGAACGTGGACGGTGCGAAGAACGCCAAGGTGCTGCCGGTCTCCGGTGTGGGCGCGGAGGCGACGCTGGTGCGCTACGACCTGACGAAGAAGGAGGGCGCCTTCAAGCAGCAGACGATGGTCGCCCGGGTCGAGAACGTCGTCGTCACCCTGGACTACAACGGCGCCGGCCTCGCGGGGGAGAAGACTCCGGACGCCGACGGCCTGTCCAAGGACGCGCAGAGGGCCGCGAAGGAGGCGGTCGCCGCCGTCACGGCGGCCAACGGTGAAGGTTCTGCGCGGAGTTCGTCGTCGAAGGCGCCGGCCTCGCCGTCCGCGTCCGCCTCGAAGGCGCCGTCCAAGTCGGCGTCGGCGTCCCCGTCGTCGAGCGCGTCCCCGTCGAAGTCGGCCACGAAGAAGAACTGACCGGCATCACGTGCGCCGCACACGTGTGCCACTCTGTTGCGCGCACCAACACGCAATGGGAGGGGAGTACGAGTGGCCGCGCCACTGCAGCTGACTCGGATGCACCGCGTTCTCATCGGCGTGGTCGTGGCCGGCGCGCTGATCATCGCCGGTATCGGCTTCGCCGGTTCGTACGCGGCCGTCCGTGAGCTGGCCATCAAGAAGGGCTTCGGGAACTTCTCCTACGTGTTCCCGATCGGCATCGACGCGGGTATCTGCGTCCTGCTCTCCCTGGACCTGCTGCTGACCTGGATCCGCATCCCCTTCCCGTTGCTGCGCCAGACGGCCTGGCTGCTGACGGTGGCGACGATCGCGTTCAACGGTGCCGCCGCGTGGCCGGACCCGCTGGGTGTGGGCATGCACGCGGTGATCCCGGTCCTGTTCGTGGTCGCCGTGGAGGCGGCCCGGCACGCGATCGGCCGGATCGCGGACATCACGGCCGACAAGCACATGGAGGGCGTGCGCCTCACCCGCTGGCTGCTCTCCCCGGTGCCCACGTTCCTGCTGTGGCGCCGTATGAAGCTGTGGGAGCTGCGTTCCTACGAGCAGGTGATCAAGCTGGAGCAGGAGCGGCTGGTCTACCAGGCGCGGCTGCGCTCGCGGTTCGGCCGTGCCTGGCGCAGGAAGGCTCCGGTGGAGTCGTTGATGCCGCTGCGGCTGGCGCGGTACGGCGTTCCGCTGGCGGAGACGGCTCCGGCGGGCCTGGCGGCGGCGGGGATCGAGCCGGCGGTGGTCCCGGCGGTGGCCGCGGTGGGTCGTGCCGGTGGGGTGGCGCCGGTGCAGGCGCCGGTGCCCCTGCAGGCGTCGGCGCCCGCCGTCGAGCGGCGGCCCGAGCCGCCGGTGGACGAGGAGAGTCCGTGGTTCCAGGCTCCGCGGGAGATCGACTACCACGGCGGTTACGACCCCGCCTACGAGCCCGTGCCGGATCCGCAGTACGAGCCGGAGGAGCAGTACGAGGACTGGTACGAGGAGCAGCCTCCGGAGCAGTTCCAGCAGCCCTCCTCGGAGGAGACGGGCAGCTTCCCCATTCCGGTGGGCCCGAACCGCACCCGTGAGCTGGGTGAGGGCGGTGGGACGCCGGAGCCGGACGAGGAGGCGTACTACCAGGTGTTCCGGCAGTCGATCGACGGCAGCTACCCGACGCCGCGGGTCCTCGGCGACAACATCGAGGCGACGTACGGCACGACGCTGAGCCCGGGTGAGCTGAAGGAGCTCGCGGAGCGTTTCCAGCACCGGCATTCGGCGGAGCTGGAGGACGACCACATCGCGTGACGCGCCGGCCGGGCGTGGACGTGTGAGGAGGGGGCGCCCGGTGTGACCGGGCGCCCCCTCCTCGTCGCCTGCCTGCCCGTTCCCCTGCTCGTCTACTCGCCGAGGAGGGTCCGGACCCGCTCCTGGCCCACCGCGAGCAGCAGTGTGGGCAGGCGGGGGCCGGTGTCCCGCCCGACCAGCAGGTGGTAGAGGAGGGCGAAGAAGGACCGCTGGGCGGTCTTGATCTCGGGGGGCAGTTCCTTGGGCGTGGCGTCGGCGGAGAACCCGGCCTGGACCTTGGGGACGCCGTAGACGAGGTGGGTGAGCCCGTCGAGGGACCAGTGGTCGGCGAGCCCGTCGAGCAGCAGGCGCACGGACTGCTGGGAGGCCTCGTCGAGGGACTTCAGCAGGTCGACGTCGGGCTCGTCGCGCACGATGGTGCGCTGGTCGGCGGGGACGTGGGTGTTGATCCACGCCTCGGCCCGGTCGTAGCGGGGGCGGACCTCGTCCAGGGAGGCCAGCGGCTGCTCGGGGTCCAGTTCGGACAGGATCCGCAGCGCCTGGTCCTCGTGTCCGGCGGTGATGTCGGCGACGGAGGCGAGCGTGCGGTAGGGCAGCGGGCGCGCGGTCTTCGGCAGTTCGCCGGCGGCGGTGCCGACGGCCCGGGTGTGGGCGGCGACGTCGCCCGGCAGGGCCGTGCCGTCCGCGACCTTGGCGGCGAGCTTGTCCCACTCGTCGTAGAGCCGCTGGATCTCCTGGTCGAAGGCGATCTTGAAGGACTGGTTGGGCCTGCGGCGGGCGTAGAGCCAGCGCAGGAGCTGCGGCTCCATGATCTTCAGCGCGTCGGCCGGGGTGGGTACGCCGCCGCGCGAGGACGACATCTTGGCCATGCCGCTGATGCCGACGAAGGCGTACATCGGGCCGATGGGCTGCTCGCCGCCGAAGATCGGCACGATCTGCCCGCCGACCTGGAAGGAGGAGCCCGGGGAGGAGTGGTCGACGCCGCTCGGCTCGAAGACGACGCCCTCGTAGGCCCACCGCATCGGCCAGTCGACCTTCCAGACCAGCTTGCCGCGGTTGAACTCGCTGAGCCGTACGGTCTCGGCGAAGCCGCACGCGGTGCAGGTGTACGACAGCTCGGTGGTGTCGTCGTCGTAGGAGGTGACGGTCGTCAGGTCCTTCTCGCAGTTGCCGCAGTACGGCTTGTACGGGAAGTAGCCGGCGGAGCCGGAGCTGCCGTCGTCCTCGGAGGCGGCGCCGGATCCCTCCTCGGCCTCCAGTTCGGCCTCGTCGAGCGGCTTCTGCTGCTGGGGCTTCTTCGGGGCCTTCTTCGTGCGGTACTGGGCGAGGATCGCGTCGATGTCGCCGCGGTGCTTCATGGCGTGCAGGATCTGCTCGCGGTAGACGCCGGAGGTGTACTGCGCGGTCTGGCTGATGCCGTCGAACTCCACGCCGAGCTGGGCCAGCGACTCGGTCATCGCGGCCTTGAAGTGCTCGGCCCAGTTCGGGTGCGGCGAGCCCTGGGGCGCCGGGACGGAGGTCAGCGGCTTGCCGATGTGCTCGGCCCAGGAGTCGTCTACGCCCGCGATGCCCTGGGGCACCTTGCGGTAGCGGTCGTAGTCGTCCCAGGAGATCAGGTGCCTGACCTGGCGGCCGCGGCGGCGGATCTCGTCGGCGACCAGGTGCGGGGTCATGACCTCGCGGAGGTTGCCGAGGTGGATGGGCCCGGAGGGGGAGAGTCCGGACGCGACGACGACCGGTTTGCCCGGGGCACGGCGCTCCGACTCTTCGATGACCTCATCCGCGAAACGGGAGACCCAGTCGGTGGTCTCGGTGCTCTGAGCCACGATCGGCACGTCCTTCTTTCTGAACGGGTGACACTCCATTGTCACAGACCGGGATGCGACCGGGAAAACGGCTTTACCCGCCGTGGGATACTGGCTGGGACTATCCATTCCCACGAGGAGAACGGCACCCATTCCTATGGCCTCGGTCACGTCCCTCAGCGATTCCGTCCAGCAGCGCCTCGCGTCCGCCCTCTCGGCCACCCTGCCGGAGGCCGCCGGCGCGGACCCGCTGCTGCGACGAAGCGACCGGGCCGACTTCCAGGCCAACGGGATCCTGGCGCTGGCCAAGAAGGCGAAGGCGAACCCGCGGGAGCTGGCCGCGCGGGTCGTCTCCCAGGTGGCCACGGGTGACGTGATCGCGGACGTCGAGGTGTCCGGCCCCGGCTTCCTGAACGTGACGGTCGCGGACCGGGCGATCACCGGGAACCTGGCCGCGCGGTACGCGGACGACACGGGCCGCCTCGGCGTGCCGTTCGCCGCGGACCCGGGCACGACGGTGATCGACTACGCCCAGCCGAACGTGGCGAAGGAGATGCACGTCGGGCACCTGCGGTCGGCGGTGATCGGCGACTCGGTGGTGCAGCTGCTGGAGTTCACCGGCGAGAGCGTGGTGCGGCGCCACCACATCGGCGACTGGGGCACCCAGTTCGGCATGCTCATCCAGTACCTGGACGAGCACCCGCACGAGCTGGACCACAAGGACGCGCAGGTGACCGGTGAGGAGGCGATGTCCAACCTGGACCGCCTCTACAAGGCCGCGCGCAGGCTGTTCGACTCCGACGAGGAGTTCAAGACGCGGGCGCGGCGCCGGGTGGTCGACCTCCAGGCGGGCGACGAGCACACGCTGGCCATGTGGCAGCGGTTCGTGGACGAGTCGAAGATCTACTTCTTCTCCGTGTTCGAGAAGCTGGACATGGAGATCCGGGACGCGGACATCGTCGGCGAGTCGGGCTACAACGACATGCTCGCCGAGACGTGCCGCCTGCTGGAGGAGAAGGGCGTCGCGGTCCGCTCCGAGGGCGCCCTGTGCGTGTTCTTCGACGACGTCAAGGGCCCGGACGGCAAGCCGGTCCCGCTGATCGTGCAGAAGTCGGACGGCGGCTACGGCTACGCGGCGACCGACCTGTCGGCGATCCGCGACCGCGTGTTCAACCTGAAGGCGGACACGCTGCTGTACGTGGTGGACGCCCGTCAGTCGCTGCACTTCAAGATGGTCTTCGAGACGGCCCGCCGGGCCGGCTGGCTGAACGAGGACGTCAAGGCGCTGCAGCTGGCGTTCGGCACGGTGCTGGGCAAGGACGGCAAGCCGTTCAAGACGCGTGAGGGCGAGACGGTCCGGCTGGTCGACCTGCTGGACGAGGCCATCGAGCGCGCGTCGGCGGTGGTCCGGGAGAAGGCGCAGGACCTGTCCGAGGAGGAGATCGCCGAGCGGGGTGCCCAGGTGGGCATCGGCGCGGTGAAGTACGCGGACCTGTCGACGTCGGCGAACCGGGACTACAAGTTCGACCTGGACCAGATGGTCTCGCTGAACGGTGACACGTCCGTCTACCTGCAGTACGCCTACGCCCGTATCCGGTCCATCCTCCGCAAGGCCGGCGAGGCCCACCCGGTGGCCCATCCGGAGCTGGCCCTGACGGACGCCGAGCGGGCCCTGGGCCTGCACGCGGACGCCTTCGCGGAGACGGTGGCGGAGGCTGCGGCGGAGTACGCGCCGCACAAGCTGACGGCGTACCTGTACCAGCTGGCGTCGCTGTACACGTCGTTCTACGACAAGTGCCCGGTGCTGAAGGCGGAGTCCCCGGAGCAGGTGGAGAACCGCCTGTTCCTGTGCGACGTCACGGCCCGCACGCTGCACCGGGGCATGGCGCTGCTGGGCATCAGGACGCCCGAGAAGCTCTGACCACTCCGTACCCGACGACGTACCCACCCGCCGGACCCTGGCGCCGAGTTCCTACTCCGGCGCCAGGGTCCGGTGGCGTTCCGGGTCCGGGTGTCCCTGCGTGGTCCGGGCCTCTCCGCGCCGGCGCGGGTGCCGGCCGCGGGGCGCCCGGTGCGGCCACAGCAGGACGTACGCGGCGGAGCCGACCACGAAGGCCAGGCGGATGAGGCCGCGCGTGGCGTCGGACGGGACCAGCAGGGCGCTGCCGTACAGCGTGATGAGGGCGATCCAGCTGACCCAGGGGACCAGGCGGCGCTGGCCGATCGAGTCCCAGATCAGGGTGCCGAGGAGGACCGAGGCGTTGTAGTACGTGTACACGCTCGGGTCCAGCGCGATGCGCGCGTCGGCGGCGAGCAGCACGACCGCCGGCCAGCGTCCCCGCCGTACCGCGAGCGTGCCCAGGGTGACGCCCAGGGCCATCTGCGCGGGCCGGTCCCACCAGGGGGTGGCGGGGTCGTGCACCCCGAACCAGCGCAGGGACGAGGCCGGCTGGTTGGGGATGGTGAAGCGGGCCGCGGCCAGCGTGTCCAGGTGGGTGAGGTAGAAGGGCAGCCAGGCGGCGGCCACCAGGGCGATGACCCAGGCGGCCGAGCGCGTGCGGGCCGGGCGCTCCAGCGCGAGCAGGAGCGGCAGGAAGCCCACGGCCCACGGCTTGGAGTCGACGGCGAGGGCCAGGAGGACACCGACGGCGGTGGCGTTGCCGCGGACCAGGGCGCGGACGGCGAGCGTGGTGAAGAAGAGGGCCAGGACGTCGTCGAGGTGGGCGAAGCGGACGGCGACCTCCACCCACATGGGGATGAAGGCGGCTCCGGCGATCAGGACGCGCTGCTGCAGGCGCCGGTGGTTGAGGCCGGTGCCCCGGTTGTGGTCGGCGGCGGCGCGGCCGACCAGGACGAGCATGTAGAGGCCCAGGCCGGACATGAAGGCGTCGGCCAGCTTCTCGCCCAGTTCGGCCGGGAAGGGTGCGAAGAGCCCGGCGACCGCGAAGCTGACCGGGCCGATCTGGAGTTCGGGGTGGTTGGCGTAGAGGGCGAGGCCCCCGCCGGGCATCTGCTCGAAGAGCAGTCGCTGACCGGTCCTCAGGTAGTGCCAGGACACGGCTCCGTGGCGTTCGGCCACGACGAACCAGCCGGCCGTCCACAGGGTGAGCAGCACGATGTGCCACCGCACCGGGTAACGCCCGATCCGCACGTCCGCGTCCTTCCTTCACTGCACGGCACCCCTTGTGAAGAGGGGCTGCCGGGGCGGCGGGTTCATCGGGACGGCCGGCCGGTGGGATTGTCAGTGGCCGGCCTTACAGTCACCGGCATGGCGACTCTTCCGAACCCGCTGCCCAGGCTGGCCACCGACCCGAGCGGTCGTTCCCTGGGACTGCACCTGCCGCCCGGGCGGCTGGTCGACGTGACCGACGACGGCCCGTGGCACGAACCCCTGCTGTGGCACGCGGAGAAGCAGGCGGCGCCGGGGACCTGGAAGGCGCTGGGCGTGCCGGCGGCACGCGCGGGCCTGCTGCCGGTGCTCGTGGACCTGGCCGCCTCCGGCGGCGCCCTCGGGGACTGGGGGCTGCTGCCCGGCGCGATGTCGTACGCGGGCGACCACGACGCCGAGGATCTCCTGGCGGAGTACTGGGAGGACGAGGCGGTCTACGACGGGGCCGCCGAGGACCTCGCCCCGTTCGGGCCCGAGTGGCCGGGGCTCGCGCCGGCCGGTGTCCTGTCCGCGGACCCGGACACCCGCGCCGCCCAGGTCGCCGACGCGCTGCGGGGCGGCCGGGACGCGGTGATCGAGGAGCCGCACCTGGCCCTGGTGCCGGCGCGCCGGTCGGCCGACATACCCGCGGCGATCGGCTGGTCCGGCCCGGCGAACCACGAGGGTGACACGGGCCGGCTCTGCGCGGTGCTGCGCTCCTGGGAGGACCGGTTCGGCGTGCGGGTCGTGGCCCTCGGCCGGGACTGCCTGGTCGTGTCGGTGGCGGCCCCGCCCGCCACCGAGGAGGACGCCGAGGCGGTGGCGGCGGAGCACTTCGCGTTCTGCCCGGACACCGCCGTGGAGGAGGGCCCGCTGCGCGGGTACGCCAAGGACCTCGTCGGCAGCCCCACCTGGTCCTTCTGGTGGGACTGAGCGGGCCCGCCGGCCGGGGTCAGCCCTTGACCTTGTGCAACCGCAGGTTCCGGTTGACGAACAGGTGGACGTAGCCGCAGCGGTGGCAGATCAGCCGCGTCGCGGTCTCGTCCGCCCAGGCCCAGTTCATGAACTCCAGGCCGGTGCTGTCGAGCTTGACCCCCCGCTCACGGAACTGGTCGCCGCGGCAGACCTGGCAGGTGATCCACGTGTCCCCCAGCGAAGCCCGTACCGCCTTGGCCATGGCCGTCCTCCCTCCCCCGCGCCCGGCGCGGGGGCTCAGGCGGCGAGTCCCCGGCCCAGCCTGCGCAGGCCCTCCGCGATGTCCTCGGGGGTCTGGGTGACGAAGCAGAGGCGGAGGGTGGCGGGGTCGGGGGCGGCCGCGTAGAAGGGCGCGCCGGGGACGTACGCCACGTTCTGCTCGACCACCCGGGGCAGCAGCGCGGTGGTGTCGTACGGCTCCGGGAGCCGGACCCACAGGAACATGCCGCCCTCCGGGCGGCTCCACACCGATCCTGCCGGGAGTGTGCCGGGCAGGCCGGCCAGCATGGCGTCGCGGCGTTCGCCGTAGACGGCCCGGACCCGGGCCACGTGGGCGTCGAGGCCGTCCAGGTAGCGGGCCGCGGCGAGCTGGTTGAGGGTGGGCGTGTGCAGGTCCACGGCCTGCTTGGCCACCGCGCACGCCCGCCGCAGCGGCGCCGGGGCCCTGAGCCAGCCCAGGCGCAGGCCGGGGGCCATCACCTTGGAGAAGGAGCCGAGGAGGACCACGCGGTCCTCGGCGCCGGGGCAGGACGCGATCCAGGGGACGCGGGTGCCGTCGTAGCGGAGGTCGCCGTAGGGGTCGTCCTCGACGATCCACAGGCCCTCGCGGGCGGCGACGGCGGCGAGGGCCTCGCGGCGCGGCGCGGGCATCGTGCGGCCCGTGGGGTTCTGGAACGTGGGGACCAGGTAGAGCAGCTTCGGGCGCTCGCGCCGGACCGCCTCTTCGAGTGCCTGGGGGTCCACGCCGTCCTCGTCGCCCGGCACCGCCACCACGCGCGCGCCCGCCAGGGCGAACACCTGGAGCGCCGCGAGGTAGCAGGGGTTCTCGACGAGGACCGTGTCCCCGGGTTCCAGCAGGGCGGTCGCGAGCAGCGACAGGGCCTGCTGGGAGCCGGTGGTGACGAGGAGGTCGTCGGCGGCGGTCGGCAGGCCCTGGGCGGTGACCCGGGCCGCGAGGCCCGCCCGCAGCACCGGCTCGCCCTCGGTCGTGGAGTACTGCAGGGCCCGTGCCGGGGCGTCCGCCAGCACCTCGTGGAACGCGGCCGCGATGCCCTGCCGGTCGAACAGCTCGGGCGCGGGCAGGCCACCCGCGAAGTTGATCACCTCGGGGCGGGCGGTGACGGCGAGGATGTCCCGCACGGGCGAGCCCGCCACCGTACGGGCGCGGGCGGCCAGCGGCGGGAGCGGGGCGCGGGTCGGTGCGGCTCCGGCGACGGTCATGGCACGGCTCTCCTCGGGCTGCGGGACGGCGTCTGCCCGGCAGCCTAGGGAAGTACGTGCCGTCTACACCGAGGGGTTTCGGCATGCGGACGCCGGGGCGGCCGCATGCCGTCGCGCGGCGGCTAGCGCAGCGTCCGGGCCACCTCGGTGGCCCAGTAGGTGAGGATGGTGCGGGCGCCGGCGCGCTTGATGCCGGTCAGGGTCTCGAGGATGGCGCGGTCGCGGTCGATCCAGCCCTTCTCGGCGGCGGCCTCGATCATCGAGTACTCGCCGGAGATCTGGTAGGCGGCGACCGGCACGTCCACGGCGTCCGCGACCCGGGCGAGGATGTCGAGGTAGGGCCCGGCGGGCTTGACCATCACCATGTCGGCGCCCTCGGCCAGGTCCAGCTCCAGTTCCCGCAGCGACTCACGCCAGTTGGCGGGGTCCTGCTGGTAGGTCTTCCGGTCGCCCTGGAGGGAGGAGGCGACGGCCTCGCGGAAGGGGCCGTAGAAGGCGGAGGAGTACTTGGCGGTGTAGGCGAGGATCGCGACGTCCTCCCGCCCGATCTGGTCGAGCGCGTCCCGGATGACCCCGATCTGCCCGTCCATCATCCCGCTGGGCCCGACGACGTGGGCACCGGCGTCCGCCTGCACCTGCGCCATCTCGGCGTACCGCTCGAGGGTGGCGTCGTTGTCGACGCGCCCCTGCTCGTCGAGCACACCGCAGTGCCCGTGGTCGGTGAACTCGTCCAGGCACAGGTCGGACATGACGAGCAGCTCGTCCCCGACCTCGGCCCGCACGTCGCGCAGCGCGACCTGCAGGATGCCGTCCGGGTCGGTCCCCGCCGTGCCCTGGGCGTCCTTCTTCGCGTCCTCCGGCACGCCGAACAGCATGATCCCGGAGATCCCGGCCTCCACCGCCTCGGCCGCGGCCTTCTTCAGGCTGTCCCGCGAGTGCTGCAGGACACCCGGCATGGCCGCGATGGGCACCGGCTCGCTCACGCCCTCCCGGACGAACGCCGGGAGGATGAGATCGGCGGGGTGCAGCCGGGTCTCGGCGACCATACGGCGCATGACGGGCGTGGTGCGCAGCCGACGAGGACGCGTACCGGGGAAGGATCCGTACTTCGTCATGCCTTCTACGCTACGCCCGCCCCGTGCGTGTCTTTGCCGACGTGGTGTCGACGCGGGTGCGGCGGAAAAAGGCCGGGCGCCGTGACGCCCCGCACTGCTAGCTTACGGTCGACCGTGACGTCACCGGAGGAGGTGAGACCCCGTGAACGCAGTTTCCGTGTGGGTGCTCCCCCTTTCCTCACGGCCGGGCGACTGACGCGGGTGTCGCCGGGAGCGCCTCGACGAACAGGCACTCCCGAAGGGCAACACCCCATGAACTCTCTTGACTTCACCGCCGAGACCTCGGCGAACGGCGTTCGTGAACGCGACTTCACCGTGGGCGGCGTCCCCGGTGTCCTCTGGTCCCCCGCGTCGGGCGCCGAGCGCGCCCCCCTGGTGCTGCTGGGGCACGGCGGCGGCACCCACAAGAAGTGGCCGGCGATGACGGGCCGCGCGCAGCGCATCGTGACCGACTGCGGCTTCCACGTCGCCTGCATCGACGCGCCCGGCCACGGCGGCCGGCCGCGCACGGCGCACGACGAGCGGGAGATCGCCGTCATGCAGCGGGCCATGGCGGCGGGCGAACCGGTCGGCCCGGTCGTCGTCCGCTTCAACGCCCACCTGGCCGAGCGCGCCGTACCGGAGTGGCAGGGCGCCCTGGACGCACTCCAGCGGCTGCCGGAGATCGGCGCCGAGGGGCCGGTCGGCTACTACGGCCTCAGCATGGGCACCGCCATCGGCGTGCCCCTCGTGGCGGCCGACCCCCGGATCACCGCCGCGGTCTTCGGCCTGTTCTGGCCCGACCCGCTGGCCGAGACGGCCCGGCGCATCACCGTCCCGGTCGAGTTCCACCTCCAGTGGGACGACGAGCACATCCCGCGCGAGTCCGGTCTCGCGCTCTTCGACGCCTTCGCCTCGAAGGAGAAGACCCTGCACGCCAACACGGGCGGCCACAAGGAAGTCCCCCGCTTCGAGGCGGACAGCGCGGCCCGCTTCTTCACCCGGCACCTGGGCGGGGCGGTGAGGGCGTCGGCCTGACGTGAGGGGGTTGCCGGCGCCCGGCCGCGGGTCGGGCGCCGGCACCCCCACGGGCGGAGCGGGGACGACCCGCCGTCGGCCGTCGGGAGCCGGGAGGCCGGCTGCCCGGAGGCCGCATTCGGGGGCATAGCGGAGCGCCGATACCAAGTCTTTGCGCTCCCCTGGCCGTTGCTGGAGCCGCACGACTCCCCAGCGTTCTACGCGCGTGGTGTCATGCACGCGCCACCCCACCTCCCCCTGCGTCCGACAGGAGTCCCGCATGCTGCGGAAGGCCTTCACCCGTGCGGCCGTCGCCCTGACCGCCGGCGCCGCCGTCGTCATCACCGCCGTCCCCGCGAACGCCGCGAGCTACTCCGCGTTCAGCTTCTCCCAGAGCGGCAGCCAGCCCACCATCTACGACTTCATCAACTCGGCCACCACCAAGCTCGACATGACGATGTACGAGCTGGAGGACACGACCGCCGTCAACGACCTCATAGCCCTGAGGAACAAGGGCGTCACGGTCCGGGTGATCCTCGACCGCCAGCACAAGACCGCGAACGACTCGGCGTACACGTCCCTGACGAACGCCGGCATAGGCGTCGTGTGGTCCTCCTCCGCCTTCGTCTACACCCACCAGAAGACGATCACGGTGGACGGCGTGAAGTCCCTGGTCATGACGGGGAACCTGACCGCCCAGTACTACACGACCAGCCGGGACTACGGCGTCTTCACCGACGACACACGGGACGTCGCCGCGATCGAGAAGGTCTTCAACGCCGACTACACGGCCACCTCGGTCACCCCCACCGACGGCGACCACCTCCTGTGGTCCCCCAACGACTCCCGCAACCGCCTGGTCTCCTTCATCAACTCCGCGACCACGACGCTCGACGTGGAGGAACTGGAGTTCAGCGACAGCACGGTGGTCAACGCGATCGTGGCGCGCGCCCAGGCGGGCGTGAAGGTCCGCGTGGTCCTGGAGAACCCCTCCAGCTACTCCAGCCAGGTCGCCGCCGTCAAGGCGGCCGGCGGCACCGTCGTCGGTTACTCGGACCCCAACGGCTTCTACATCCACGCCAAGGCCATGGTCGCCGACTACGGCCTGGCCACCCAGGAGGTCGAGGCCGGCTCCATGAACATCAGCAGCAACTCCCTCAGCAACAACCGGGAGCTGGGCATCATCCTCACCGGCACGGGCGTCGCCGAACCGGTGGCGCAGACCGTCGAGACGACGTTCGGCAGTGACTACGCGGGCGGTACGGCGGCGTAGTCGAAGCGCGGCGGGCGGGTGCCGGCCCGGCACCCGCCCCTCCCGCTCAGCGCCGGCCGAACCCCGCGAGCACCCGATCGACGATTTCCTTCCTGTCGTTGGCGCGGAACAGCCCGGACCGGTACTCCTCCAGTCGGCGCACGACACTGAGCGGCACCTGCTCCGCCGCCATGTCGTCCACGCACCTGCCGACGGCCTGAAGCGCCCAGTACTGGCTGAAGGGGAGCGGTTCGCCGGTCGCCGCGTCCACCAGCGCGTCGAGCCGCTCCGGCTCGGGCATGGCATACAGCCGCGCGTAGGCGGCCAGTCGCAGTCCGGCGTCCTCGGAGCCGAGCAGCTCACCGGCGTCGAACTCACGCACCCGCTGCGTCGCGCGCACCATGCGGGTGAAGATCTGGTCCATCCGGTGGTTCCGCGCAGGACCGCTGCGCTGCCGCAGCCGTACGTTCACGTACTCGGCGGCCAGGTCCCGCACCGTGTCCCAGGCGGCGGTGTCGTCCACGGCCCCGCCCTCGGGACCGTCCCCGACGAGCGCCGCGTTCGCGGTCCGCTGGACGGCCTCGATCCGGCGCTCGATGTCCCGGAACTCGATCCTCCCGATGCCCGGCACCTCGATACTCCGGAACAACTCCCCGAGCCACGGCACGACGGCCACCACCAGCAGCATCACCGTGACACCGTCGATCCGCAGATCGGGCGCCAGCACATGTACGACGGCGAGCCCCGCACCGACGCAGGTCAGCACCACCGCCCCGGCGCGACGCCGTAACCAGCGTGTTGCGCCACCACGCCGTCGATCTCCCCCATCCATGCCGGTCAGCATCGCAGACGCGCGATGACGAAGAAGGCGAATTCAGTCAGGAGTTGCCCCAGGGACGCAGTGGGCAGGTGTCCCAGGAGAAGCGGCGTAGTCGCGCCTGCGCGACGTGCTCGGCCGTGTTGCCGGAGTCGACGTTCGTCCAGCGGCCCCGGCTGCGTCGAGGTGGCCGCCCCGGACGAGACCCACGTCCTCGTCCGCGACTCCTGCCGTAAACCTCCGGGCGCTGACACCCGAGCGACCGGCCACACTCACGTACCGTCACGGACGAGCACCGCGTTCGCCGCCGTCGTTGTCCTCCAGCAGTTCCCGGACACGGCGCACCAGGGCCTGCCGGACGGCCTCCGGACCCAGGACCCGCAGGGGCGTGGCCAGGCCGAGGAGGTAGCCGGCGAGTCCGTCCGCGTCGGGGCCGCCGACCTCGACGATCGTGGCCTCGGGGCCGTCGGGACGGTGCGTGCCGACCGTCGCCGGGATCAGCCGCAGCGCCCGGTCCATGGGCAGCGGGAGCCGGATCGTCGCGCTCAGCGGGTAGGGGCCGTTCGCGGTGGAACGGGACACGAGCCGGGCCGGGTCGGGAGGGTCGGCCAGTTCCACCGGACGTCCGGTCGGCTGGAGCCGCACGACCCGGTCGGCCCGGAACGTACGCCATTGGTTCCGTGCCACGTCCCGGGCGACGAAGTACCACCGGCGCCCGGTGTGGACGAGGCGGTAGGGGTCGACCTCCCGGACGGTGGCCCTGCCCTTCCCGTCCTGGTACGACAGGCGGGCCCGTTCGCCCCTGCGGCAGGCGGCGGCCAGTTCCAGCAGCGTCCCGGGCGTGATCTGCGGCTCGCTCGGTCTGGGCGTGTGCACGAACGCCGCGTCCATCTCCGCCAGCCGCTCCGCGATCCGCCCGGGCAGCACCTGACGCAACTTCAGCAGAGCCGACAGCGCGGCCTGATCTCCGCCGAGAGCACCGCTGAGCGCCGCCTCGCGCAGCCCGACGGCCACGGCGAGGGCCTCCTCGTCGTCCAGGATCAGCGGGGGCACCCGGGATCCGGCGCGCAGCCGGTAGCCGCCCCACGGCCCCGGATCGGACTCGACGACGTAGCCGATCTCCCGGAGCCTGGCGACGTCCCGCCGCACCGTGCGCTCGGTGACCCCCGTCCGCTCGGCCAGCTCGGCGCAGGTCCACGACGGGCGGGCGGCCAGTACGGAGACCAGCCGAAGCAGACGGGCGGAGGCGCTGATCACGTTTCGGAAGTCTTCCACAGGCATCCACAGACCAGGACCGCACAAACCAGGACCGGAACTGTCCTGGTCCCGTCATACGGTCGTCGCCATGAGCGCTGAGAACAGCAACCCGGCACCCGCCTTCCGCTACGCGGCCGTCACCTTCGACTGCCCGGACCCCGCCGAACTGGCCCGCTTCTACGGCGACGCCCTCGGTCTGCCCGTCGCCTTCTCCACCGACGACTTCGTCCTGCTCGGCCAGGACGGAGCGGCGGGACTGGGCTTCAACAGGCTGGCGGACTACCGGCGCCCCACCTGGCCGGACCCCGCCCAGGAGAAGCAGGCCCACCTCGAACTGGGCGTCGACGACCTGGACGACGCCGAGACCCACCTGCTGTCCCTGGGCGCCGTCAAGCCCGGCCACCAGCCGGACCCCGACCGCTGGCGGGTCCTCCTCGACCCCGCCGGCCACCCGTTCTGCATCACCACCCTGGTCTGATCGCGACAACACCCGGGCCGGGCCGCCGCACGACCGGATCGAGAACGCCCGTAGGGGTGCTCCAGGAACCGGAGCACCCCTACGGGCGGCGTCGTACTCGCCGGATCAGGTCGTGGACCGACGCCTCCGCGCCCCCGGCCGCCGCTCGCTGGGCCGGGTCACCGGATCCCCGGCCTCCAAGGCCGCAGCCCGCCGCTTCATGCCGAAGTCGGCCAGCGCCTCCGCCAGCTTGTGGACGGACGGTTCCGGGGCCATGACGTCGACGCGCAGGCCGTGCTCCTCGGCCGTCTTGGCCGTGGCCGGGCCGATGCACGCGATCACCGTGACGTTGTGCGGCTTGCCGGCGATGCCGACCAGGTTGCGGACCGTCGACGACGACGTGAAGAGCACCGCGTCGAAGCCGCCGCCCTTGATGGCCTCGCGGGTCTCCGCCGGGGGCGGCGAGGCACGGACCGTGCGGTAGGCCGTGACGTCGTCGACCTCCCAGCCCAGCTCGATCAGGCCCGCCACCAGGGTCTCGGTGGCGATGTCGGCGCGCGGCAGGAAGACGCGGTCGATCGGGTCGAACACCGGGTCGTACGGCGGCCAGTCCTCCAGGAGGCCCGCCGCGGACTGCTCGCCGCTCGGCACCAGGTCCGGCTTCACACCGAAGGCGATCAGGGCCTTGGCCGTCTGCTCGCCCACCGCCGCGACCTTGATGCCGGCGAAGGCACGCGCGTCGAGGCCGTACTCCTCGAACTTCTCGCGGACCGCCTTCACCGCGTTGACCGACGTGAACGCGATCCACTCGTAGCGGCCGGTCACCAGGCCCTTGACGGCACGTTCCATCTGCTGCGGGGTGCGCGGGGGCTCCACCGCGATCGTGGGCACCTCGTGCGGCACGGCGCCGTAGGAGCGCAACTGGTCGGAGAGCGACGCCGCCTGCTCCTTCGTGCGCGGGACGAGCACCTTCCAGCCGAACAGCGGCTTGGACTCGAACCACGACAGCTGGTCGCGCCGGGCGGGGGCGGAGTGCTCGCCGACCACGGCTATCACCGGCCGCCCGCCGTCCGGGGACGGCAGGACCTTGGCCTGCTTCAGGGTCTGCGCGATCGTGCCGAGCGTCGCCGTCCAGGTGCGCTGGCGGGTCGTCGTACCGGCGACGGTCACCGACAGGGGGGTGTCGGGCTTGCGGCCCGCGGACACCAGTTCACCGGCCGCGGCGGCCACCGCGTCCAGCGTCGTGGAGACCACCACCGTGCCGTCGGACGCGCCCACCTCGGCCCAGCAGCGGTCGGAGGCGGTGCGGGCGTCGACGAAGCGGACGTCCGCGCCGTGCGGGTCGCGCAGCGGCACACCGGCGTACGCCGGCACGCCGACCGCGGCGGCCACGCCCGGTACGACCTCGAAGGGCACACCGGCGGCGGCGCAGGCGAGCATTTCCTCGGCGGCGTACGTATCAAGTCCCGGGTCCCCGGACACCGCACGGACGACCCGCCTGCCGCCCCGCGCGGCCTCCATGACAAGATGAGCGGCATCCCGGGCAGCGGCCGGGACAGCGGCGGGTGTTGACGTGCCGTCAACGACCGTCAGCTGGGGCGTGCCCGTGCCCGGCGGCGAGACCGAAGAGGGGTCGTCCGTCGGCACGACGGAGACGCCCTGCCGGGCGTGCGTCCGGATCACGTCGAGCACCTCGTGCTCGGCGACCAGGACGTCCGCGTTCGACAGCGCCTCCACGGCGCGCAGAGTCAGCAGTCCCGGATCCCCGGGTCCGGCACCGAGGAAGGTGACGTGCCCGTGTTCCGGACCGGCGGCGGGAAGGGTGGTGGGGCTCACTGTGCTCGCTCCCCCATCAGACCGGCCGCGCCCTGGGCGAGCATCTCGGAGGCGAGTTCACGCCCGAGTGCCGTCGCCCCGTCGTGTGTCCGGGGCACGGGACCGGTGGTGGACAGCTGCACCATGCAGGTGCCGTCGGTCGTGCCGACGACGCCGCGCAGGCGCATTTCCTTGACAGACTGCCCGTCGGCCTGGGGGTCCCCCCGCTCGAGCGGAGCCGAGAGTGGGGGAAAGTCGGCCAGCGCGCCCACCGGGGCGCTGCAGCCGGCCTCCAGGGCGGCGAGCAGTGACCGTTCGGCGGTCACGGCGGCCCGCGTGAACGGGTCGTCGAGCTCACCGAGCGCGGCGACGAGGTCCGCGTGGTCCGCGGCACACTCGATCGCCAGGGCCCCCTGGCCGGGGGCGGGCAAAACCGTGTCGACCGACAGGAAGTCGGTCACCTCGTCGGAGCGGCCGATGCGGTTGAGGCCGGCCGCGGCCAGCACCACCGCGTCCAGCTCGCCGGCGTGCACGAAGCCGATCCGGGTGTCGACGTTGCCCCGTATCGGGACCGTCTCTATGTCCAGGCCGTGCGTGCGGGCGTACGCGTTCAGCTGCGCCATGCGGCGCGGGGAACCCGTGCCGATGCGGGCGCCGCGCGGCAGGTCCGTGAACTTCAGCGCGTCGCGCGCGACGATCACGTCGCGGGGGTCCTCGCGCTCCGGTACGGCGGCCAGGACCAGCTCCTCGGGCTGCGTGGTCGGCAGGTCCTTGAGCGAATGAACCGCGAAGTCGACCTCGCCCCGCACCAGCGCGTCGCGCAGCGCCGTGACGAACACGCCGGTGCCGCCGATCTGCGTCAGGTGCGATCGGTCGACGTCGCCGTGCGTGGTGATCTCGACCAGCTCGACGGGCCGCCCGGTCACCCGGCGGACGGCCTCCGCCACCTGGCCGGACTGGGCCATGGCGAGCTTGCTCCGCCTGGTCCCCAGTCGCAACGCCCCATTGTCGTGTGTTCGCCTTCGGGGCGCTCCAGCCGGTGTCGAGAACCCGACCGTGCTCAACCCTTCGGGCCTCCGCGCGCTCGGGTTCTCGACACCGGCGCGCCCCTGCGGCTCACGTGGCTCTGTCATGCCGGTCGGTCCTTCTCGTCCGTGCTGTCCCCGGCCCGGGAGACGGCGGCGACCGTCTCGGGGTCGAGGTCGAAGAGGGTGCGCAGCGCGTCCGCGTACCCGGCGCCGCCGGGTTCGGCGGCGAGCTGCTTGACCCGTACGGTCGGCGCGTGCAGCAGCTTGTCGACGACCCGGTGCACGGCCTGCCGGATCTCGCCGCGCTGGCGTTCGTCCAGGTCGGGCAGGCGGCCGTCGAGCCGTGCGATCTCGCCGGCGACGACGTCGGCGGCCATGGTGCGCAGCGCCACCACGGTCGGCGTGATGTGCGCCGCCCGCTGCGCCGCGCCGAAGGCCGCGACCTCGTCGGAGACGATACGCCTGACCTGGTCGACGTCGGCCGCCATCGGCGCGTCGGCGGAGGCCTCGGCGAGGGACTCGATGTCCACCAGGCGCACCCCGGCCAGCCGGTGCACGGCGGCGTCGATGTCGCGGGGCATGGCGAGGTCGAGGAGGAACAGGGCGGGCGCCGGGCGCGGGACCTCGGCGACGGGCTCGGGCCTGCGCCGCTCGGGGATGCGGCCGACGGTGGCGGCGGTCGCGGCGAGCGCGGCGATCAGCTCGGCGTCGGCCTCGGGGGTACGGCGCTCGCGCCGGTCCACCGTGGCTCCCGCGGCCCAGGCCGCGTGCTGTTCGAGGGTGGCCGCGTCCATGCCGGCGACGGCGGCCTCCCCGGCGACGGAGAAGCCGGGCTGTGCGGCGGCCAGGTCCAGCGGGCAGTTGTCGTCGGCGCCGGCCGGCAGCAGCGGCGTGCGGGGCTCCTCGGCCTCCGGGGCGATCTCGGCGGCCGGCTGCCCGGTGCGGCCCTCGACCGCCAGCGCGACCGCCTCGGCCGTCAGGACCAGGCCCGTGGCACCCGTGCAGGAGACGACGACATCGGCACGTGTCAGCTCGCCCGGCACCGCGTCCATCGGTACCGCGCGGGCCGCCACCGTCGTGTCGTCGCCCTCGGCGAGGATCTGGGCGAGGCGCTCGGCGCGCTCGAAGGTACGGTTGGCGACGACGACCTCGGAGACGCCGACGCGCGCGAGCGTCGCGGCGGCCAGCGAGGACATCGAGCCGGCGCCGATGACCAGCGCCGTCCGCCCCGCCGCCCAGGCCGGTATGGCACCGCCCGCGGCCAGCTGCTCCAGGCCGAAGGTGACCAGGGACTGGCCGGCGCGGTCGATGCCGGTCTCGGAGTGGGCGCGTTTGCCGACCCGCAGGGCCTGCTGGAACAGGTCGTTCAGCAGCCGGCCGGCCGTGTGCAGCTCCTGGGCGCGGGCCAGGGAGTCCTTGATCTGGCCGAGGATCTGCCCCTCGCCGACGACCATCGAGTCCAGTCCGCAGGCCACCGAGAACAGGTGGTGGACGGCCCGGTCCTCGTAGTGCACGTAGAGGTAGGGGGTGAGCTCCTCCAGGCCGACGCCGCTGTGCTGGGCGAGCAGCGTGGACAGCTCGGCGACACCGGCGTGGAACTTGTCCACGTCGGCGTACAGCTCGATCCGGTTGCAGGTGGCGAGGACGGCGGCCTCGGTGGCCGGCTCGGCGGCGACGGTGTCCTGCAGCAGCTTGGCCTGGGCCTCCGCGGCCAGCGCGGCGCGCTCCAGCACGCTGACCGGGGCGCTGCGGTGGCTCAGCCCGACGACGAGGAGACTCATGCCGGCATCACGGCGGGTACGTCCCCGTCGGGCCCCTGGTCGGCGGACTCCTCGCGGGGGGTGGCCGCGGGCCGCGCGCCGTCGCCGGCGGCGGTCTCCTCGCCGGCCTTGCGCTGCTCGTGGAAGGCGAGGATCTGCAGCTCGATGGAGAGGTCGACCTTGCGCACGTCGACGCCGTCCGGGACGGACAGCACGGTCGGCGCGAAGTTCAGGATGGAGGTCACACCGGCGGCCACGAGCCGGTCGCAGACCTGCTGGGCGGCACCGGCGGGGGTGGCGATCACGCCGATCGACACACCGTTGTCCTTGATGATCTTCTCGAGCTCGTCGGTGTGCTGCACCGGGATGCCGGCGACGGGCTTGCCGGCCATCGCCGGGTCGGCGTCGATCAGCGCGGCCACGCGGAAACCGCGGGAGGCGAACCCGCCGTAGTTGGCCAGGGCGGCGCCCAGGTTGCCGATACCGACGATGACAACCGGCCAGTCCTGCGTGAGGCCGAGTTCACGGGAGATCTGGTAGACGAGATACTCGACGTCGTAGCCGACACCGCGCGTTCCGTAGGAGCCCAGGTACGAGAAGTCCTTGCGCAGCTTGGCGGAGTTGACCCCCGCGGCCGCGGCCAGTTCCTCGGAGGAGACCGTGGGGACCGAGCGCTCCGACAGTGCGGTCAGGGCTCGGAGGTACAGCGGAAGGCGGGCGACGGTGGCCTCGGGAATCCCTCGGCTACGGGTCGCCGGTCGGTGTGTTCGGCCAGTTGCCACGGTGCTCCTGCGGGTTGAGCGGGGCTGCAGGCGGTCATACGTCCCCAGACCGCCCCGTCGAAAGCAGGCTATGTCTTTGTGAACGCGTGCACAAAGATGGTGTCCGATTTGCCCGGCCAACGTGACCGGGGTCACGCGTGTCTTTCCCGGGGCCCGATGTGGGGGCAAAGCAGCACGCTCCTTGCGAATCCCGCCCCCGAGACGAACACCGTCGATCCTAAGCGACGTCCGGCGCGGTCTTGTACTAGTCGGTCAGTTCCTTGCGCAGGCGGCCCTCGTCCACCCGCCAGAACGTGTGCTGGCGGCCGTCGACGAGGACGACGGGGATCTGCTCCCAGTACTGGTCGTGCAGCGCGCGGTCCTCGGTGATGTCCTTGCGCTCCCAGGGGACGCCGAGTTCGCCGCAGACCTTCTCGATCACGGCCTGCGCGTCGTCGCACAGATGGCAGCCGGGCTTGCGGATGAGGGTGACCAGCCGCTCCTGGGGGGCGGGCCTGCGCCGGAAGAGGGGACTCATGTCAGCCATTCTCGCGCTTCTCCACCGACGCGCGGGCGGCGCGTTCATCGCGGAGAGTTCACATCCTCCCAACCTGGCTGCACCGGAACCACCGAACACAATGGCTATGCTCACGACATGGCCGCTCTCGGATGGCTCACCCCCCGTAGGCGCTCCGCCACGGCGCGGAGCGTGTTGGCAGGCGAGGCCTCGGCGGAGGCTGCCCGGAAGACCTCCCAGGAGGTCGTCGCGGCCCCGGCCGCGGAGGAACCGGAGTTCCCGGTCCTCGGCGACGACAGGGCCGCCGCCTTCTTCGACCTCGACAACACCGTGATGCAGGGCGCCGCGCTGTTCCACTTCGGCCGGGGCCTGTACAAGCGGAAGTTCTTCGAGACCCGCGACCTGGCCCGGTTCGCCTGGCAGCAGGCGTGGTTCCGGCTGGCCGGCGTCGAGGACCCCGAGCACATGCAGGAGGCCCGCGACTCGGCCCTGTCCATCGTCAAGGGCCACCGCGTCGCCGAGCTGCAGACGATCGGCGAGGAGATCTACGACGAGTACATGGCCGACCGCATCTGGCCCGGCACCCGCGCGCTCGCCCAGGCCCACCTGGACGCGGGCCAGAAGGTGTGGCTGGTCACGGCGGCCCCCGTGGAGATCGCCACGGTGATCGCCCGCCGCCTCGGCCTGACCGGCGCGCTCGGCACGGTCGCGGAGTCGGTGAACGGCATCTACACCGGCAAGCTGGTCGGCGAGCCGCTGCACGGCCCGGCCAAGGCGGAGGCGGTACGCGCCCTGGCCGCCGCCGAGGGCCTGGACCTGTCCCGCTGCGCGGCCTACAGCGACAGCCACAACGACATCCCGATGCTCTCCCTGGTCGGCCACCCCTACGCCATCAACCCCGACGCCAAGCTCCGCAGGCACGCCCGCGAGAAGGACTGGCGCCTGCGCGACTACCGGACGGGCCGCAAGGCGGCGAAGGTCGGCATCCCCGCGGCGGCGGGAGTCGGCGCGGTGGCCGGCGGCACAGCAGCGGCCATCGCGCTGAGCCGCCGCCGCCGCTAGCCGGACGGGGTCGGCGCGGAGGCGCGGAGGCGCGGAGGCTCGGGGCCCGGCGTCCGGCACGCCTCGCGGAGGTTCCGCGTCCGTCGGGTCCGGCCCGGCTCCCGATGTCCACCGCGTCCCGCACGCCCACCGCCCGCACGGGTCCCGGCACCCCCTCGCCCCCGGGCGTCCGGCGCGGACTCTCGCTGTCGGGCGGCGGGCAGCGGGCACGAGACGAGCGGCGGGCACGCGCATTCGCGGCTGCCGGGCGCGACGCTGACCGGGCCGCAGGTTGCGAGCGCCGAGGGCCGAGGGCCGACTTTCACCGTCCGGCTCCGGACGCAGGGCTCCGCACAGGTCCCCACTCCCCCGCTCGGGGCACGCATCGCCGGGCGCGGGTGGTCACTGGGGGTGTCCGGTGTGCGGTGCGGCCCCGCGGACACCGGCTCGGACCGGCGTCGGCCGGCCCCTGCGCCGGGCTCGGGCCTCGGGCCGCCGTGATCCGGCCCCAGGTCCACCGCGTCCGGCCGATCCCACGGGATCCCGTGCCCCGTCGCCCCGACCCCGCCGAGATTATGCCGCGGCCATTTCAAGACGCCCGGTAGTTCACCGAAAACGGCAAGATTTCGGTCAACAACCGATCAAGGTGCGGCCCCTGATACGGCATCAATCCGCAACAGAAGCGACGCACTCGGTGATTTGAGCAACTCGGTGTAGCATTGCCTGCACGAAGCGTTATTCTCCTCAGACGCAAACCGGTACCTCTCCGTCGCCACGACGGGTGAACGGTTCCGCACTGCACGTGATGGAAGCTCTGCCTCTGGGAGTCCCGTGTACCCACACGTCGGGGTTGACGCCTCGGGCCTGGCTACGCTGCGCGCAGCAGTCGCCGCGGTCAAGGAGACGCTGCGCGGCTTCGTCCCCACCGCGTACGCCGTCCCCGCCTTCGCCACCGCCGCGCCCGCCGGCCCGGGCTACGCGCTGGCCGAGGGCAGCGCCGCCGTCGGCAGACGCGGCCGCGTGACCGGCGGCGCCACCGCCCGCCGCCCGGCCGCCGACAGCGACAGCGCCCGGATGATGGACCTCGTCGAGCGCGCCCAGGCCGGGGAGGCCGAGGCCTTCGGCCGCCTCTACGACCAGTACAGCGACACCGTGTACCGGTACATCTACTACCGGGTGGGCGGCAAGGCGACCGCCGAGGACCTCACCAGCGAGACCTTCCTGCGCGCCCTGCGCCGGATCGGCACCTTCACCTGGCAGGGCCGCGACTTCGGCGCCTGGCTGGTGACGATCGCCCGCAACCTCGTCGCCGACCACTTCAAGTCCTCCCGCTTCCGGCTGGAGGTCACCACCGGTGAGATGCTCGACGCCAACGAGGTCGAGCGCTCCCCGGAGGACTCCGTGCTGGAGTCCCTGTCCAACGCCGCCCTGCTGGACGCCGTGCGCAGGCTCAACCCGCAGCAGCAGGAGTGCGTCACGCTCCGCTTCCTGCAGGGCCTCTCGGTCGCCGAGACCGCCCGGGTGATGGGCAAGAACGAGGGCGCCATCAAGACACTCCAGTACCGCGCCGTGCGCACCCTCGCCCGGCTCCTGCCGGACGACGCCCGCTGACCGCCCGCCGCGGCCCACCCCACCCACCACCGGCGAACGGCGACCACGGCACGTAACGGTCAACTCACGTTCCGTGAAAGGGCATTGACTTTTTGATCCACTCATCCGGCGTCCGTAACCCAAGTGCCGAGCCGCTCGTTGTGCGGGATACAGGCTCCCTGTGGTCACGCCTGGCCGACCCAGCTCACCCGATCGTGTGCAAGCGGCCCCGGCGTGCAACCCTCAGGACCCCCTGGGGAGTCGACCGTCATGACGAGAGGAGGTGCCGCCAGTGATCGCGAACGTATCGGCGCACCGGCGGGCGAACGCCTTCGCCCAGGCCCTGGAGGAGCAGTCCGACCGGGACACGGCGGCCGAGCAGTCCGCAGCACCGGCGGGATCACCGCCGACCACCGAGGAACACGCCGAGCAGGGCGAGCTGTTGGCCCTCGCGACGGGTCTCGGCGCGCTGCCCAGGCCGCAGCTCGACCCCGACGTCAAGGTCGTCCAGCGGGCCCAGCTGGTGGCCGCGATGGAGGCCATGCTCCAGGAGGGCGGAGCGGCGGATGCGTCCCTACCCGAGCAGCGCTCCCGCGCCCACGGTGCCCACCGGGCGACGAGCCCGCTGGGCAAACTCCGGCCGCGCTCACGGCTGACCAAGGGGCTCGCGGCCGGCGGACTGAGCGTCGGCGTGGCCGCCGGGGCCTTCGGCGGGGTCGCCTCCGCCAGCTCCGACGCCCTGCCCGGCGACTCGCTCTACGGGCTCAAGCGCGGCATCGAGGACTTCAAGCTCGACTACCTGAGCGACGGCAACGACGAGCGCGGCCAGACGTACCTCGACCAGGCCTCCACCCGGCTCAACGAGGCCCGCCGGCTCATGGAGCGCGACCGCGGCGGCCACCTCGACCACGAGTCCATCGGCGAGATCCGCCGCACCCTCTCCGGGATGCAGCGCGACGTCACCGAGGGCCACCGACTGCTGCACGCCGCGTACGAGGCCGACCCCGGGTCGCTGGGCCCCATCCAGGCCCTCTCCACGTTCTCCCGGTCCCACCGCGAGGCCTGGACCCGGCTGAGCGACCGGCTGCCGATGCAGCTGCACGACGTCAAACAGCAGGTGTCGTCGGTCTTCGACGCCATAGACCAAGAGGTCGCCCCGTTGCAGTCCCTGCTCCCGCCGGCCCCCGCCCAGCCCGGCGCGGGCACCTCGCGGGGCGGCGGACCGTCGTCCACCGGCTCCGCCGGCGCCCACCGGTCGGCCGGGCCCAGCGCCGGCGGCACGCCCTCCTCCGGCAAGCACGCGAGCCCCGGCAGCCCCAGCGGCTCCGCCACCCGTGACAGCGGCGACGGCCTGATCGGGGGCAACACGGGCGGCCTGCTCGACCCGCCGAAGACGGGCTCCGACGGCGGCTCCACGTCCACCGGCAAGCCCCCGACGAGCCCCCCGGACGTCACCGTCCCGCCGCTCCTGCCGGGCCTGCTGCCCGGCCTGGGCATCGACGGCCAGGACACCAACTAGCAGAGCGGAAACACCCCTGTGGGGGCGCCCCTTTCCGAGCAGGGGCGCCCCCACAGGCGTACGGACGAGAGCTAGAAGAACACCGACCGCCGCTGCACCAGCAGCTTGTACAGCGTGTGCTGGATCTGCTCGCGGACCTGGTCGGTCAGGTTGAACATCAGCATCGGGTCCTCGGCCGCCTCCGGCGGATAGCCGTCCGTCGCGATCGGCTCACCGAACTGGATGGTCCACTTCGTCGGCAGCGGGATCGCGCCCAGCGGCCCCAGCCACGGGAAGGTCGGCGTCAGCGGGAAGTACGGGAAGCCCAGGAGCCGGGCCAGCGTCTTGGCGTTGCCGATCATCGGGTAGATCTCCTCGGCCCCGACGATCGAGCACGGGATGATCGGGACCCCCTGCCGCAGGGCCGTGGAGACGAAACCGCCGCGGCCGAACCGCTGCAGCTTGTAGCGCTCGCCGAAGGGTTTGCCGATGCCCTTGAAGCCCTCCGGCATGACCCCGACCAGCTCGCCCTGCGCGAGGAGCCGTTCGGCGTCCTCCGCGCACGCGAGGGTGTGCCCCAGCTTGCGGGCCAGCTCGTTGACCACCGGCAGCACGAACACCAGGTCCGCCGCCAGCAGCCGCAGGTGCCGGTCGGCCGGATGGTGGTCGTGCACGGCGACCTGCAGCATCAGCCCGTCCAGCGGCAGCGTCCCGGAGTGGTTGGCGACGATCAGCGCACCGCCGTCCACCGGGATGTTCTCGATGCCCTTCACCTCGACCCGGAAGTACTTCTCGTACAGCGGCCGCAGCAGCGACATCAGGACCTGGTCGGTCAGCTCCTCGTCGTAGCCGAAGTCGTCGACCTCGTAGTCCCCGGTCAGCCGGCGGCGCAGGAAGGACAGGCCGCGCGCGACGCGCCGCTCCAGCCCGCCGTCGTCGTCCCGCGGCCCGGCCGGCGGCTGCTCCTGCGAGGTCACGGGTTCCTCCTGCGCCGTCGCCCTGGTCGGCAGGGACTGGACCTCGTGGACCGGCGCGCCCTCGCCCGCCGTGCCGCGCCGGCTCGCCCCGCTGCGGCGCCGCGACGGCCGCTGGGCGGCACCCCCGCGGGACCGGTCGTCGTCGAACGGAATGACCTTGGCGTCCGCCATTGCTGCGCTCCTCAGTTGGCGCTCTGGTTGGCGCTCTGCGTCGGGAGGTGTCCGCTGCCCTTCGCGGCGAGCGCGGCCAGCCGGTCCACGCCCCCCGCGAGGGCCTCCGGCGGCAGCAGCCCGGGACCCTGGCTGCGCGCGAAGTCCGCGAACGTCTCCGCCGTCGTGTACTTGGGCGTGAAACCCAGCGTCTCGCGCATCTGGTCGGTGGACACCACCCTGCCGTGGGTGAGCAGCCGGATCTGCTCCGGCGAGAAGTCCGTCATGCCCAGCGTACGCACCAGGGAGCCGGCCCAGGTGACCGCGGGCAGCAGCAGCGGCACGGTGGGCCGCCCGAGCCGCCGCGAGCACTGCGACAGCAGCAGCACCCCGTCCCCGGCGATGTTGAACGTGCCGCTGTTGAGCGTGCCCCTGCGCGGCTCGTGCGAGGCGATGCGCAGTACCTCGACGACGTCGTCCTCGTGCACGAACTGCAGCCGCGGGTCGTAGCCGAACACGGTCGGCAGGACCGGCAGCGCGAAGTAGGAGGCGAGCGGGGTGTCCGCGGTCGGCCCGAGGATGTTCGCGAACCGCAGCACGCACACGGCCACGTCCGGCCGCCGCCGCGCGAACCCGCGCACGTACCCCTCGACCTCGCAGGTGTCCTTCGCGAACCCGCCGCTGGGCAGCGACTTGGGCGGGGTGGTCTCGGTGAACACGGCCGGATCGCGCGGCGCGGACCCGTACACGTTCGTACTGGACTTCACCACCAGCCGCCGCACGGCCGGCGACTTCTGGCAGGCGCCGAGCAGCTGCATCGTGCCGATGACGTTGGTCTCCTTGACCGTGGCCCGGCTGCCGCCGCCCAGCGCGGTCCCGGTCACGTCGAGGTGGACGACCGTGTCGGCGCCCGTCTCGGCCAGCACCCGGGCGATCCCGGGCTGGCGGATGTCGGCCTGGATGAAGTCGGCCCCGCCCAGGTGGTGTGCCGGGGGCACCGCGTCCACGGCGATCACCCGCTCCACCTCGGGGTCCCGCTGGATGCGCCGCACGAACCGGCCGCCGAGCTGCCGGGCGACTCCGGTGACGAGCACGACCTTCCCCAAGATCAGCGCCTTCCTTCCCGACCTCGTGCGAAACCTGGTCCCAGCCGCGTTCCCCGTGTGCGGTCAACTTAGCGGCTCGGTGTTGCGCTGTGATGACCACGCGAGGCGCGGGGCGGCGGAATTTCCCCAGACGGAATATGCCGGTACCGCCCGGACGCGGGTTCCCGGAAGACGCCAGTGGCCCCCCACCTGCCGGTGGGGGGCCACTGGAACACGCTCTCGCGGCGCCGCTTACTTCTTGTTGCGGCGCTGAACGCGCGTGCGCTTGAGCAGCTTGCGGTGCTTCTTCTTGGCCATCCGCTTGCGCCGCTTCTTGATAACAGAGCCCACGACTACCCTCGCTCACTTCTCATCACTCGGTTGTTTGGGCGCCATGGGCCCACACGACCTACGAGGGGTCAGCCTACCCGGTCGCGCGCCGAGCTTGTAATCGAGGGGTTGCTCGGGGTCTCCCCGAGCGCCGTCAGGCCGTCTCCACCCCCACATAACTCTCGCGGAGGTACTCGTGTACCGCTTGCTCCGGGACGCGGAAGGACCGCCCCACCCGGATCGCGGGCAGATGACCGCTGTGCACCAGCCGGTACACGGTCATCTTCGACACTCGCATCACCGAGGCGACCTCCGCCACGGTAAGGAACTGAACCTCGTTCAGAGGCCTTTCGCCAGCTGCAGCCATGACACACCTGAACCTTCCGCACTCGACGGCCACCGGCTTCCCCTTCCGGTGACTCTTCGTCGTTGCGTGCTCACTCCCCAATGTAGGGGCGGGTGATGCGAGTGGGGAAGAGGTGCACCCATCGGCGGCTACTGTGACAAGCACGCTCGTTTGAGTACGTAGCGGGTAAGCGGCAGGTAGTGACCAGACCGCACCCCGTCGTCAACCGGAACGGCGACGGACACGGTCCCCTCGGCCTCCCCGACGAACAGCGCCGGATCGTCCGTGTCGGCCAGCCCGATCGCCTCGAACCCCAGCTGACCTGCGCCGCAGACCCAGCCGTGATCGCCGATCACCAGCTCCGGCAGGGGCCCGCCGGCGTCGGCCGCGGCCGCCAGGGCGACCCGAACCGGCAGCGGGGAATGGCTGTGGGCACCCGGCTCACAACCGGGGCGCTCGCCCTCCGGTTCCCGCACCAAGGCAACACCTCGTGTGTAGTCGAGCCGGTACGTGCGTAGACCGAACCGGGTCAATATGTCGACACAGCGACCCTGCGCGGGGGTGAGCACCTCACACCCCACCGCCGACAGCGCGTCCGCCAGGCCGCCGTAGAACCCGAGCAGCCGGTGCGGATGCCCGGTGCCGAGCAGCACCGGCGCCCTGCGCCGGGCCACGCTCCGGATCCGCTCCGCGAAGGCGTCCAGCGCGGCCAGCGTCCGCTCCGGATCGATGGCGTCCGGCCCCGACGTGTACCGCGGATCGGCCGGCACCCCGCACCTGGAGGCCATGAGCGCCAGCAACTCCCGCTGCCCCCACGCGCCTTCCGGATCGAGCCCGATCAGCACACGGGGATCCCGGGCGGCGAACAGCCGGTAACTGCGCAGGCTCTGCTCACGCGTGGTCCCGACCCACCCGGCCAGCCGGGCGGCCAGCAGATGCGCGCGGAGGCCTTCGTGGGTCGACACGGGTGCGATGCTGGCGGATCGGGTGAGGGGCCGGGAGGGGAACCGGGGAAGAGGGCTCGGTTGGCCTAGTGCGGCCCGCCTGCCCCACGCCGAGGGTCCGGGGGGCCTGCCCCCGGGAGCAGGTCAGGGCAGCAGCCCCCGCAGCGGGAAGGCGGCCCGCCGGGTGGCCAGCACGGCCTGGTCGACCCGGTCGGCGGGGTCGTACCCCTCGTCCCAGGACGCCCACGACACCGGCCAGCGCCCGTCCGTCATCCGCCGCGGCCCCGACTCCCGGGTCCGCGCGTACACCGCCTGCCGCCACTCCTCGGGAATCACCGTCTCCGGAGGCACTTCCCGTCCCGCGGCGATCCCCACCAGGTGCGTCCACGACCGCGGCACCACCTCGACCACCGCGTATCCGCCGCCTCCCAGCGCGACCCACTTGCCGTCCGCGTGCTCGTGCGCCAGGTCGTGGCACGCCACCTGGACGGCCCGCTGCGCGTCCAGCGACACCGCGAGGTGCGCCAGCGGATCCTCGAAGTGCGTGTCGGCCCCGTGCTGCGACACCAGCACCTGCGGCCGGAAGTCCGCGAGCAGTTCCGGCACCACCGCGTGGAACGCCCGCAGCCACCCCGCGTCGCCGGTCCCCGCCGGCAGGGCGACGTTCACCGCGGCCCCCTCGCCGGCGCCGCCGCCGGTCTCCTGCGGCCACCCGGTCTGCGGGAACAGCGTCCGGGGATGCTCGTGCAGCGAGATCGTCAGAACCCGGGGGTCCTCCCAGAACGCGGCCTGCACCCCGTCCCCGTGGTGCACGTCGACGTCCACGTACGCCACCCGCTCGGCCCCGAGTTCCAGCAGCCGGGCGATGGCCAGCGCGGCGTCGTTGTAGATGCAGAACCCGGACGCGCCCCCCGGCATCGCGTGGTGGAGCCCGCCCGAGAAGTTCACGGCGTGGTCGGCGTCCCCGCGCCACACCGCCTCCGCCGCCCCCACCGACTGCCCCGCGATCAGCGCGGACACCTCGTGCATCCCGGCGAACGCGGGGTCGTCCGGCGTACCGAGCCCGTACGACCCGTCGGCCGAGTCGGGATCCACCGAGGCGGCCTTCACCGCGTCGATGTAGTCCTCCCGGTGGACCAGCCGCAGCGTCGACTCCCCGGCCGGTTTCGCCGCGACCACCTCCATCGCCCGGTCGAGCCCGAAGGCACCCACCAGCTTCCGGGTCAGCTCCAGCCGGACCGGATCCATCGGATGGCTCCGGCCGAAGTCATATCCCGTTACTGCCTCGTCCCACATCAGCTGTGCGCGGCCGCTCATGTCCGCCACCGTATCGGTCCGGTTGAGCCGCGAACGACTTCGCGTACACCAATGTCACCAGCACCAACACCATCGGCACGAGCATGGCCCCCCGGTAGCTCCAGGCGTCGCCGAGCGCCCCCACCAACGGCGAACCGACGAGGAAACCCACGTAGTTGAAGATGTTGAGCCGGGCGATCGCCGCGTCCGACGCCCCCGGGAACAGCCGGCCCGCGGCCGCGAACGTCTGCGGCACCAGCACGCACAGCCCGAGCCCCAGCAGGGTGAATCCGAGCATGCCGGCCCACGCGTCCGGCGCCACGGCCACCACCGCGAACCCGCCGGCCGCCACCAGCGCCCCGAGCCGTACGACCGCGGCCGCCCCGAACCGCCGTACCCCGAAGTCCCCGAGGGACCGCCCCAGCAGCGTGGTCACCATGTACACGTTGTACGGCACGGTCGCCAGCTGCTCCGAGCCGCCCAGCACGTCCTTCAGGTACTTCGCGCTCCAGTTGGAGACGGTCGAGTCACCGATGTAGGCGAAGGTCATGACCAGGCACAGCGGCAGCAGCAGCCTGAAGACGACACCGCCCGACCGCTCCTGCTCCCCCTGTTGCTCCTGAGCGGGCGCGGCCTCGCCGTCGACGTACCACCGGCTGCCCACCAGCACCGCCGGCAGCAGTACGGCGACCACCGGCAGGTACGACACCCACAGCGTGAGGTGCCAGTGCGCCCCCGCCCAGGCGAGCGAGGCCCCGAGGATGCCGCCCAGGCTGTAGGCGGCGTGGAAGCTCAGCATGATGCTGCGCCCGTACGTCCGCTGCAGGCTCACCCCGAGCATGTTCATGGAGGCGTCCAGCGCCCCCACGGCCAGTCCGAACGCGGCCAGGGCCAGGCCGAGCTCGCCCAGCGCCCCGCCCGCCCCGACGCCGACGAGCGCCAGCAGCACCACCGGCTGGGACCAGCGCAGCAGCCGGCTCGGCCGGATCCGCCGCACCAGCTGCTCGGTCGTCACGCTGCCGACACCGGCGAGGATCGGCACGGCGGCCAGGAACGCGGGCAGCAGCGCGTCGGAGACGCCGTACCGGTCCTGGATGGCCGGGATGCGCGTGACGAGGAGTGCGAAGGTGACGCCCTGCGCGAAGAAGCTGAACGCCAGCGAGGCCCTGCCGCGCCGCAGCACATCTGTCATGGCGGCGAGCGTAGGGCCCCGGGCTACCTGTGGGTAGATCCAGCCAAAGGTGAATTTCCTTCAGCTTTACCTGGCCGGCGGATCAGGCGGCGACGGTCACGGCGGACCGCCCGGTCTTCCGGCCCTCGGCCTCGATCCGGGCCTGGGCCTGGGCCTCGGCGGTCAGCATCCTCCCCATCGGCTCGACGGCCAGGCCGCCGCTGACGACGAAGGCGACCGCGAACGCCCCGACCAGGACGACGGTGCCCAGCCACACCATGGTGTCCACGGGGACGGTGTAGGCACCCACCACGCGCGCGACGCACTCGGCGAGGAGCACCGCCCCCCACACGAGGGAGAACGCGCGCTCCTTCCGACGGAAGGCCGCGGAGTCGGCGGCGGCCCCGGACGCGAGGCGCTCCCAGGCGGCCTCCCTGGCCGCGTCGCCCTTGATGAGGAAGGGCTTCATGCCCGCGGTCATCATCGGCTTGCCGAGCGCCACGGAGACGAGGATCCCGAGGGCGACCACGCTGCTGATCCCGCTGTCCTTGGCGAGCATCAGCCGCGGGTCACCGGAGACGAAGCTCAGGAGCAGGGAGACGACGTTGACGACCAGGATGAGGCCGGCCAGCGCGTTGGTCCTGCGCTCCCTGACCAGGCCCCACAGGGTCCTGACCGCCGGCACCACGCTGCTCCAGGCGAGCGCCGCGAAGGTGCTCGTCCCGAAGCCGCCCTTGAGGAGGTAGTACGAGCCGAGCGGCACCGCCACGTCGACGATCAGGGGCCTGAAGTTGTCCAGCACGCTCGAGTTCTTCGTCATGCCCTCAGCTTCGCCGCCGGAGGGGGTCCGGCAGTAGGAACGATCGTCCGGAGGTCCGCATGACGAATGTCAGGTACGAGACGGTGGCCGGCGTCATACGACGGTCACACCAGCAGGTCAGCCAACTCGCCCATGGTGCTGAACAGTTGGTTCGCCCCCGTGAGCCGCGCGGCCGGTGTCATGGCGGTGAACCCGTACACGTCCATCCCGGCCGCCACAGCCGCCTGCACACCCAGCGGGGAGTCCTCGACGACCAGGCACCGCTGCGGCGCGACCCCCATCCGCTCGGCCGCGTACAGGAAGAGGTCCGGCGCCGGCTTGCCCCGTCCCACGTCCTGCGAGCTGAAGATGCGGTCCTCCTCGAACCACCGGTCGAGGCCGGCCGACCGGTGCCCCACCCGGATCCGCTCATGGCTCCCGGAGGAGGCCACGCAGTACGGCACCCCGTCGGCGGCCAGTTTCTCCAGCACGCCGTCGACGCCGGCCACGGGCTGCAACTCCCGCTCGAACGCGGCGAACACGCGCGCGTGGAAGACGTCGTCGAAGTCGTCGGGCAGTCGCTGCCCGGTCCGCTCCAGGATCATTTCGTGGATCCGGTGCATCGCCGACCCCATGTAGTCCCGGATGGACTCCTCGTAGGACGTCGGGTGCCCCAACTCGGTCAGATGGGCGGCCAGCAGCCGGTTGGAGATGGGCTCGCTGTCGACGAGCACACCGTCGTTGTCGAAGATGACGAGGTCATAGCGCATGTATGCGAGC
>NZ_KQ948871.1 GCF_001514215.1 Streptomyces bungoensis | reverse complement strand
CCTTTCGGCGTCTGATTCCCGGTCGGCGGGGTGTCTTCGGGGTTTTCGGCTTTCGCCGTTCGCCCTTTCGACATTCACTACGTTAGCCGATTCCCTCGGCAACTCATAATCGAGTCTCACGGATTCGAATTCGGGCGCGCGGGCGCGTCGGAATCGACCCCGTCGAGGGGTTGTAGCTAGGTAGTGGGTTGGCCGCTCCGGCTGCAGGCGATCGCCGTACCCGGTTCAGCGGCTTGGGCTACGTTACGCACCTTCCACCGCAGAGTCAACTTCGACGGCGCCGGGGCACGTGGGCCCGGTAGGGACTGACCGTCGGGTCGTCGGCGACCCAGAAGCGCCAGGGGTGGACGTCCCCGTCGCCGCCCTCGCCGGCGATCCCGGTGCGCGGGCCGTTGCGTACCTGGTCGCGAGGTACGGGAGCCCCGGTCAGCATCCGCAGCGTCGTCTCGCCCGAGGAGCACGCGTCCGTCCCGTCCAGGGTCCGGTCGACGCCGAGCGCGGTCGCCAGGCGGGCCGGGCCCTTGGCCAGTTCCTTGTCGTTGCGGGCCGAAACGCGGCGCCTGCGAGCCAGCTCGGCCCCCTCGACGATCTCGCCGGCGCGCAGCAGGACACCGCTCGCCCTGCCCTCGGGTCCGCAGACGAGGTTCATGCAGTGCCACATGCCGTAGGTGAAGTAGACGTACACGTGTCCGGGCGGTCCGAACATCACGGCGTTGCGCGCGGTGCGGCCGCGGTAGGCGTGCGAGCCGGGGTCGTTCGGGCCGTCGTACGCCTCGACCTCCGTGAGGCGCAGGGCGATCGGGCCGTCGGGCGTCGCGCGGACCAGGGTGCGGCCGAGGAGGTCGGGGGCCACCTCCAGAACGGGCCGGTCGAAGAAGTCACGGAGCAGTGGCGTACGGTCCGGGGGCGCGATCATGCTCTCCGAGGGTAGTCCAGGCCGTTCGGCGGCCGGGTCGGCACCGGGCGGAACCGGTCGGGGGCGGAGCGCGTTTGTAGGGATCGAGGGTCCTTCGTAAAGGGAGAGTCAATGGCGTTCAAGAAGCTGCTCGCGAGCCTCGGAGCCGGCGGTGCCTCGGTCGAGACGGTGCTCACCGAGGTCAACGTCGTGCCGGGTGGGGTCGTCCAGGGCGAGGTGCGGATCCAGGGCGGGTCCGTGAACCAGGACATCGAGGGGCTGTCCGTCGGCCTGCAGGCGCGTGTCGAGGTGGAGAGCGGCGACGAGGAGTACAAGCAGGACATCGAGTTCACCAAGGTGCGGCTCGGCGGCGCCTTCGAGCTGCAGGCCGGCGCCGTGCACGCCGTGCCGTTCGGCCTGGAGATCCCCTGGGAGACGCCGGTCACGATGATCGACGGGCAGTCGCTGCGCGGCATGAACATCGGCGTCACCACCGAGCTGGCGATCGCCCGCGCGGTGGACTCCTCCGACCTGGACCCGATCAACGTGCACCCGCTGCCCGCGCAGAAGGCGATCCTGGACGCCTTCATCCAGCTGGGCTTCCGCTTCAAGAGCGCGGACATGGAGCGCGGCCACATCCGGGGCACCCGGCAGCGGCTGCCGTTCTACCAGGAGATCGAGTTCTACCCGCCGTCGCAGTACCGGGGGCTGAACCAGGTCGAGCTGAGCTTCGTGGCCGACGAGCACGCGATGGACGTCGTCCTGGAGATGGACAAGAAGCCGGGTCTGTTCAGCGAGGGCTCGGACACCTACCGGTCGTTCCAGGTGGGACTGAACGACTTCCACGGGACCGACTGGGCGGCCTACCTCAACCAGTGGCTGTCCGAGGTCGGCAGCAAGCGGAACTGGTTCTAGGCTCGGGAACTGCTGGTTCCAGATCATCGATCAGGAGGTACCGACGTGACCGAGCTCAAGCGGCGGCCGCTCCCCCACGACTTCCACCCGCCCGTGCCGTCGTTCACGGTGACGAGCGAGGACATCGAGGAGGGTGCGACGCTGAAGAGCGCTCAGGTGTACGCGGAGGGCAACACCTCGCCGCAGCTGCGGTGGGAGGGCTTCCCCGCGGAGACCAAGAGCTTCGCCGTGACCTGCTACGACCCCGACGCGCCGACCGGCAGCGGGTTCTGGCACTGGGTTCTGTTCGACATCCCGGTGTCCGTGACCGAGCTGCCCGCGGGTGCGGGCGGCGGCGCGTTCGAGGGGCTGCCCGCAGGCGCCGTGCACGCGCGGAACGACTACGGGTCGAAGGACTTCGGCGGGGCCGCCCCGCCGCCCGGGGACGGTCCGCACCGGTACGTGTTCACGGTGTACGCGGTGGACCAGGAGAAGCTCGGCCCGGACTCGGACGCCTCTCCGGCCGCCGTCGGCTTCAACCTGCGGTTCCACACGCTCGCGCGCGCCCAGCTCATCGGGGAGTACGAGAACACCGGCAGCTGACGCACCGGTCGGTTTCAGCCGAGCGTTCATGGAGCGTTTGCCCGCCTCTGGTCTTGGAAGTGATCAGGGGCGGGCATCTTTTTATTGCGTTGTCCATCTCGGCGCGCCCGTCCAGAGTTGATCCGCGCCCGCCGGGGGGTGGGCCGGTGCACACGGGAGGTGGGCTGGATGCGTGACACGCTGGTGCTGAACGCGAGCTTCGAGCCGCTGTCGACGGTGACGTTGAACCGAGCCGTCGTTCTGGTGCTGACGGACAAGGCCGTCGTCGAGCAGGCCCACCCCGAACTGCGCATGCGCGGTGCCGATGTGGACATACCCGCGCCCCGGGTGATCAGGCTCTGCAGGTACGTACGGGTGCCGTTCCGAAGACGAGCCCCGTGGTCGAGGCGGGGCGTGCTGGTCCGGGACCGGCACCGGTGCGCGTACTGCGGGCGCAGGGCGACGACCGTCGACCACGTGCTGCCGCGGTCGCAGGGTGGGCAGGACACGTGGCTGAACACGGTGGCCGCGTGCGCGGAGGACAACCACCGCAAGGCGAACCGGACGCCCGAGGAGGCGGGGATGGCTCTGCTGCGAGAGCCGTTCGAGCCGACGCCGGCGGATGCGATGCTCCTGGCTCTGGGGCAGGAGGAGTTCGGTGCGCTGCCTGAGTGGCTCGGTCGGGATGCGGCCTAGTCGTCCGCCGGGTGCTCTCCGGTGGCGGCTGCCGGTTGTTCGTGGCTGATCGCGCGGTTCCCCGCGCCCCTTGCGGGGCGCGGGGAACCGGTGTCGTGAAGCGGTCCTCAGTCGATGCTCGGCTTCTCGCGGCGTTCCGTGCTCGGGCCGTTGTTCTGGGGTGGGACCGAGGCGCCGCCGTTGCCCGAACCGCCGCCCAGGGGGCCGAAGTTGCCCATCGCGCCCGACAGGCCCTTGAGGGCGTCGCCGATTTCGCTGGGGACGATCCAGAGCTTGTTGGCGTCGCCCTCGGCGATCTTCGGGAGCATCTGCAGGTACTGGTAGGACAGCAACTTCTGGTCCGGGTCGCCGGCGTGGATCGCCTCGAAGACCGTACGGACCGCCTGGGCCTCGCCCTCGGCGCGCAGGGCCGCGGCCTTGGCCTCACCCTCGGCGCGCAGGATCTGTGACTGCTTCTCGCCCTCGGCGGTGAGGATGGCGGCCTGGCGCGTGCCTTCGGCGGTGAGGATCGCGGCGCGCTTGTCACGGTCGGCGCGCATCTGCTTCTCCATCGAGTCCTGGATGGAGGTGGGCGGTTCGATGGCCTTGAGCTCGACGCGGTTGACGCGGATGCCCCACTTGCCGGTGGCCTCGTCGAGGACGCCGCGCAGGGCCGCGTTGATCTCCTCGCGGGAGGTCAGGGTGCGCTCCAGGTCCATGCCGCCGATGATGTTGCGCAGGGTGGTGACGGTGAGCTGCTCGATGGCCTGGATGTAGCTGGCGACCTCGTAGGTGGCGGCCCGGGCGTCGGTCACCTGGTAGTAGATGACGGTGTCGATGTTGACGACCAGGTTGTCCTGGGTGATCACCGGCTGGGGCGGGAACGGCACGACCTGTTCGCGCAGGTCGATGCGGTTGCGGATGGTGTCGATGAACGGGACCACGATGTTGAGGCCCGCGTTCAGTGTCCGCGTGTAGCGGCCGAAGCGCTCGACGATGGCGGCGCTGGCCTGTGGGATGACCTGGATGGTCTTGATCAGGGCGATGAAGACCAACACCACCAGAATGACCAGGACGATGATGACCGGTTCCATCGGTTCCCCGTACCCCTCTCCGCCTCGGCACCTTCGGCAGATCCTGTTGTCGTTGAAGATCTTGCTGGTCGAGTCTGACAGACCGCTGCCCAACTCGGGGGCCGGATACCTCAGATGACGATCGCGGTAGCCCCTTCGATCTCCACCACGTCCACCTCCTGGCCCACTTCGTAGGCGCGGCCGGTGTCGAGGGCGCGGGCCGACCAGACCTCTCCGGCGAGCTTGATGCGCCCGCCGGAGCCGTCGACGCGCTCCAGGACGACGGCCTGTCTGCCTTTCAGGGCGTCGACGCCGGTGGCGAGTCGGGGCCGCTGGCTGCCGTGCCGGGCGGCGATGGGCCGGACCACGGCGATGAGGGCGACGGAGACGACGACGAAGGCGAGGACCTGGACGACCACGTCGAAACCGAGACCGGCGACCACCGCGCCCGCGACGGCTCCCACCGCGAACATGCCGAACTCCGGCATGGCGGTGACGACGAGCGGGATTCCGAGCGCCGCCGCGCCGACGAGCCACCACACCCATGCGTCGATGTCGTTCACATGGTCATGGTAGGTCCGCGGCCGGACGGCGGACAGGGCGCGAACGGGAGCGGACCCGGCGTCAGGACAGCGGCAGTCCCTGGGCGGTCCAGCGGTCCCCGACCTGTTCGACGACGAGCGGCAGGCCGAAGCAGCGGGAGAGGTTGCGGGAGCTGAGTTCGAGTTCGATCGGGCCGGCGGCGAGGACCTTGCCCTGGCGGATCATGAGGACGTGGGTGAAGCCGGGGGCGATCTCCTCGACGTGGTGGGTCACCATGATCATCGAGGGGGCGATGGGGTCGCGGGCGAGCCGGCCGAGGCGGCGGACCAGGTCCTCGCGGCCGCCGAGGTCGAGGCCGGCTGCGGGCTCGTCGAGGAGGAGCAGCTCGGGGTCGGTCATCAGGGCGCGGGCGATGAGGGTGCGCTTGCGCTCGCCCTCGGAGAGGGTGCCGAACTTCCGGTCGAGGTAGTCGCTCATGCCGAGGCGGTCGAGGAAGGCGCGGGCGCGCTGCTCGTCGACCTCCTCGTACTCCTCCTGCCAGCCGGCGGTCATGCCGTAGGCGGCGGTGAGGACCGTCTGCAGGACCGTCTGGCGCTTGGGGAGCTTCTCGGCCAGGGCGATGCCGGCGACGCCGATGCGGGGGCGCAGCTCGAAGACGTCGGAGCCGGGCCTGCCGAGGGTCTCGCCGAGGATGGTGGCGGTGCCCTTGCTGGGGAAGAGATAGCTGGAGGCGACGTTCAGGAGGGTGGTCTTGCCGGCGCCGTTGGGGCCGAGGATGACCCAGCGCTCGCCCTCCTTCACCGACCAGGAGACCTGGTCCACCAGGGCCCTGCCCTCGCGGATCACGGATACGTCCTGAAGCTCCAGAACATCGCTCATGAGCGCGTTGTCTCCCCTTGCAGTGTGCCGGTCTCGGCTGTGGCGTACGCCTGTGGCTCGGTCCGCCGCGCCGATGGGCGCAGCCCCTATGAAATCTACGCCACGAGTGCCCCGCCCCATTCCATCGGTCCGGTCCTTAGGGTGGGGGGCATGCTCTCGGAACCGCGTTCAGGACGCCTCGCCGCTTGGGGAAACGCCCTTCTGGCCGGACACGTCTCGCCGGACGACGCCGCCCTCGCCATCGTGGGCGGGGACACGGTGCACCGGGTGGAGGGGCTGCCCGGGGAGTCCGCGCAGGTCGGGCTCACGCTCGCGCTGGGGCGGCTGCGGGCGCTGGGGGTGACCGGGCTGCGGTTGGCGCTGCCGGCGCCGGGGCATCCGCTGGGGCTGAGCGGGCCGCCGGAGTTCAACGCGCGGGCGCTGGAGGCCGAGGAGGCGGTGGTCTGCTTCGGTGCCGCGTTCGGGCTGGTCCCTCAGGTGTACGAGGCGGGGCCGGCCGGAGATGTCCATGCCGAGGTGGTCTGGCAGGTGCTGCCGGTGCGGGAGGCGCCGCCCGCGGACGTGCCCTCGCTGGGCGAGGCGGAGCGTGAGCTGGCGGAGGCCCTCCGGGACGCGACCGAGGTGCTGTCGAAGCTGGACGTCGCCGGGTCGGGGCCGGTGGCGGAGGCGGCGATCGACGCGTACCGGGCGCGGGCCGAGCGTGGCCGTGAGGTGCTGGCGCCGGGGTATCCGCCGCGTGCGGTGCGGGTGCTGGAGCTGGCGCAGCGGGTGGGGCTGCTGGTGTCCCTGGCCCACGACCGCGGGCATGGAGGTGCGGTCAGCTCCTCGGAGATGGCGGCCCGGTCGCAGGCGCTGCGGCCCGTGGAGCGGACGGCCCGGCGCGCGCAGGTGGCGGCGTACAACTCGCTGGTGGAGGAGCGGGAGCGCGGCGCCCGGTGAGGGGCGGCCGGCGACCGGCGTTGCGGGACACGACAGGCCTCCCGGTGCACTCGGGAGGCCTGGGTCATGGACGGCCGGGGCTCAGTGGTCGAGGCCCAGGTTGCCGAAGGCCGGGTTCAGCGCGCCGATGACGTTCACGGTGTTGCCGACGGCGTTCACCGGGACGTGGACCGGGGCCTGCACGACGTTGCCCGAGATGACACCCGGAGAGTGGTGGGCCTGGCCGCCCGCCCAGGCCCCGTCCGTGGCGGAGGCCATCCCCGCACCGGCGGCCACCAGGCCACCGGCCACCATCGTCACGGCCGCCGCCTTCTTCAGGTTCTTCACTTTCCAACCCCTCCTGAGCGTTCACCGCGGCGATCGCCGCAGCACGCACTGGAGAACGCCGGAGATCGCCGGAGGATGCGCCATCCGGGTTACATTCCCACGACCGTATGAATCTCAGCCCGGAGCGGAACCTTTCGCGTCGCCGCCGGTGAGGCGTTGGGGTGGGCGTTTCAGCCGGTCACGCCGTGGCGTACGGCCCACAGCGCGGCCTGGGTGCGGTCGGCGAGGTCGAGTTTCATGAGGATGTTGGAGACGTGCGTCTTGACGGTCTTCTCGGACAGGACGAGGGCGCGGGCGATCTCGCGGTTGGAGCGGCCGTCCGCGATCAGGCCGAGCACCTCGCGCTCCCGCTCGGTGAGCGAGCCCCCCCTCCCCTGTCCGGAGTTGGTCTCCTCCTGGGAGAGCAGGGCGCCGGCGACCTCGGGCTGGAGCAGGACGTGCCCGGCGTGCACGGAGCGGATGGCGCCGGCCAGGGCGTCGGGGTCCACGTCCTTGTAGACGTATCCGGCGGCGCCCGCGCGCAGGGCCGGGACGACCGTGCGCTGCTCGGTGAAGCTGGTGACGACGAGCACGCGCGCGGGGTTGGCCAGTTCCCGGAGCCGGCGCAGGGCGTCGATGCCGTCCGTGCCCGGCATCTTGACGTCCATGAGGACGACGTCGGGCCGCAGTTCCTCGGCGCGGGCGACCCCCTCGGCGCCGTCGGCGGCCTCGCCCACGACCTCGATGTCGTCCTGGACCTCCAGGAAGGTGCGCAGGCCGCGGCGGACGACCTGGTGGTCGTCGACGAGCAGCACCCTGATCGCGTCAGCCACCGGGGACCTCCATCTCGATCGTGGTGCCCTTGCCGGGCGCCGATTCCACGGTCAGCGTGCCGCCGACCCCGCTCGCCCGGTCCCGCATCGAGACCAGGCCCAGATGGCGTCCGGCGCGGCGGACGGACCGCGGGTCGAAGCCGCCGCCGTCGTCGGTGACGCGCAGCACCGCGCCGCTGCCGCGCCGGTCCACCGTGACGTCGACGTGGGCGGCGCCCGAGTGGCGCAGGGCGTTGTGCAGGGCTTCCTGGGCGACCCTGAGCAGGGCCTCCTCCTGGGCGGCGGGCAGCGCGCGGAAGCCGTTTCCGGTGAAGGTCACGCGCGCGCTGTGGGCCCGGTCGAGCACCTGGATCTGGGTGCGCAGGGTGGCGACGAGGCCGTCCTCGTCGAGGGCGGCGGGGCGCAGCTCGACGACGGCGGCGCGCAGTTCGTCGGCGGCCTCGGCGGCGAGCGCCGCGACCTGCTGCAGCTCGCCCTTGGCGCGGGCGGGGTCGCGGTCGACGAGGGTGGCGGCGGCCTGGGCGGTCAGGCGCAGGGAGAAGAGCTTCTGGCTGACGGCGTCGTGCAGCTCGTGGGCGAGGCGGGAGCGTTCCTCGGCGATGGTCAGTTCGCGGCTGCGCTCGTAGAGGCGGGCGTTGGTGAGGGCGATGGCGGCGTGCTGGGCGAGGATGGAGAGGAGTTCCTCGTCCTCTTGCGTGAAGCCGCACGTGCCCGCGGGCTTGGGGCAGCGCTTGTTGGCGAGGAACAGGGCCCCGATGACCTCGTCGCCGTCGCGGATGGGCAGGCCCAGGAAGTCGGCCAGGTCGGGGTGGGCGGCCGGCCAGCCCTCGAAGCGGGGGTCCTTGCGCACGTCGGCGAGGCGCTCGGGGCGGGCCTCGTCCAGCATCGCGGCGAGGATGCCGTGCCGGCGCGGCAGCGGGCCGATGGCCTTCCACTGGGCGTCGCTGACGCCGTCGACGACGAACTGGGCGAAGCCCCCGTGGTCGTCGGGGACGCCGAGGGCGGCGTACTGCGCGTCGAGCAGTTCGCGGGCGGAGGCGACGATCGTCTTCAGGACGTCGCGCACCTCCAGGTGCCTGCTCATGGCCAGCAGCGCGGAACTCACCGCGGCGAGGCCGGACCGGGGGCCGTGACTCATGTGCTCACGGTACCGGCGGGCTGCGGCGGGGCGGATCGGGCCGGTGGCGGGGGCCCTGGGCCGCTGGGCCTAGGACCGGTGGGGTAGGGCACCCCGGTCCGTGGGCCCCGGGCGTGCGGTGTACGCCCAAGGGCCCCGGTGCTCGGGCGGGCAGCGCGGAGATGCCGAGTGCGGCCCGGCCGTTCACCGCGCGGCTGGTGACGGAGCTGGTGAGCCGCGGGGTGGGGTTCGCGCCGGTCGTGCTGCACACCGGGGTGGCGTCGGCGGAGGCCCACGAGCCGCCGTACCCGGAGCGGTTCGCGGTGCCGGAGGCGTCGGCGCGGCTGATCAACGCCGGGAGGGCCGGGGAGGGGCGGGTGATCGCGGTGGGGACGACGGCCGTGCGGGCCGTGGAGTCGGCGGTGGGGCCGGACGGGGTGGTGCGGGCGGCCGATGGGTGGACCGACCTGGTGGTGACGCCCGAGCGCGGGGTACGCGCGGTCGGCGGGCTGCTGACCGGGCTGCACGAGCCGCGGGCCTCGCACCTGCTGATGCTCGAGGCGGTCGCGGGGCGGGCGGCGGTCGCGCGCGCCTACGAGGAGGCGCTGCGCGGGCGCTATCTGTGGCACGAGTTCGGCGACGTGCATCTCGTGCTCCCCGGGGAGGATCCTCACTGAGTGCGTTGCGGCGGCAACTCGTGGTGAGACCAACGCGCCGCCGATGTGAGCCCGCGCATAGGAGCCACATCACGTACGAACGGGCATAGGAGATAAACCGGCCCTATATGAACGGGACAGACAGCCTGGTCTGTCCCGTTTTGCCCCTCCCTGATCCACTATGCGGGATCGTACGTCACACCTTTGCCTGGCCATTTTGCGGCCGCTAAGAATTGCTTCCGTCGCTCAGCGCCGTGGGTTCTCCCCCGCGGCGTTCGTGTGGGAGGAGCCGATTCCCCCGGCGGACGCAGGAGCGACCTCCGCGCTATCTCGAAGAGGTCCATCACGCCATGCCCAAGAACATCCTCAATCGCCGTCTCAGTCGCACCCTGACGAAGCAGCACAAGATCGCGATCGCCGGTGTCAGCACCCTCGGTGCCGCCGCCCTCGCCTTCTCGGCCGTTCCCAGCAGTGCCGAGACCGTGACCACCGGCTCCCCGGCCACGACCGCCCAGGTCGCCGCCGCCACCCAGGTCCAGGACGTCCGGGGCTCGCTCACCGGCCAGCTCGCCGGCCAGACCGTCAAGCTCGACGACATCGCCGCCCGCAAGAAGGCCGCCGACCAGGCCGTCGCCCGCAAGCAGGCCCAGGTGAGGCAGCAGGCCGAGGCGAAGCGGAAGGCCGCCGCCGACGCCGCCGCGCGGAAGGCCGCGCAGGAGCGCACCGCCAAGGAGGCCGCGAGCCGTTCCGCGCAGCGCCCGGCGATGCAGATGGTCGCCGCGAAGACCTACTCCGACAACCTGGACGGCTGGATCCGGCAGGCGCTGGACATCATGCACTCCAAGGGCATCCCGGGCAGCTACAACGGCCTGCACCGCAACATCATGCGGGAGTCCTCGGGCAACCCCCGGGCCATCAACGACTGGGACGTCAACGCGGTCAACGGCATCCCGTCGAAGGGTCTGCTGCAGGTGATCCCGCCGACCTTCAACGCGTACCACGTCTCCGGCACCTCGTGGAACATCTACGACCCGGTCGCCAACATCACCGCCGCCGCCAACTACGCGGCCGACAAGTACGGCTCGATCGACAAGGTCAACAGCGCGTACTGAGGCCGGCGCGGACCTCTGACGTGACGCGGAAGGGCGGCACCCCTCGGGGGGATGCCGCCCTTCGCGCTGTGCAACGGCCCTTACTTCCGCATGACCTCCGGCTCGTGCCGGCGCAGGAACCGGGCCACGAAGAAGCCGCAGACCACACCCAGTACGACCAGCATGACCATGTCGACGCCCCAGGCCGAGGCCGCGTGGTTCCACAGCGGGTCGGTGCTGGTCGGGTCGTCGGTGTTGGGGGCGATGTTGTTGAAGTCCAGCGTGGCGCCCGCGGCGGCCACCGCCCAGCGCGACGGCATCAGGTAGGAGAACTCGTTGACGCCGAGCGTGCCGTGCAGGGTGAAGAGGCAGCCGGTGAAGACGACCTGGATGATCGCGAACATCACCAGCAGCGGCATGGTCTTCTCGGCGGTCTTCACCAGCGATGAGATCACCAGGCCGACCATCATCGAGGTGAAGCCGAGCGCCATGATCGGCACGCACAGCTCGAACAGGGTCGAGCCGCCGAGGACGAGCCCCCGGTCGGGGATCTCGCGGCTGGAGAAGCCGATCACGCCGACCATCAGGCCCTGGAGCACGGTCACGGCCCCGAGGACGACGACCTTGGACATCAGGTAGGCCGACCGGGACAGGCCCGTCGCGCGCTCCCGCTCGTAGATGACCCGTTCCTTGATCAGCTCACGGACGGAGTTCGCGGCGCCCGCGAAGCACGCGCCGACGGCGAGGATCAGCAGAACGGTGGTGGCCGTGCCGTTCGGGACGTGCGCCCCGGTCCTCGGGTTGACCGCCGCGTTCACCAGCAGGCCCCGGTTGTGGTCGATGAGCAGGCTGACCGCGCCGAGCACGGCCGGCAGGATCACCGTCAGCGCCAGGAAGCCCTTGTCGGAGGCGATGACCGACACGTACCGCCGGATCAGGGTCATCAGCTGCGAGCCCCAGCCCTGCGGCTTGGGCGGCTTGATGGCCTGCGGCGGAGGCATGTGTACGGACTGCGGGGCGACGGCGTCGATGTCCGCGGCGTACATCTGGTAGTGCTGCGAGCCCTTCCAGCGGCCCGCCCAGTCGTAGTCGCGGTAGTTCTCGAAGGCGGAGAAGACGTCGGCCCAGCTGTCGTAGCCGAAGAAGTTCAGCGCCTCCTCCGGCGGGCCGAAGTAGGCGACCGCGCCGCCCGGCGCCATCACCAGCAGCTTGTCGCAGATCGCCAGCTCGGCCACCGAGTGGGTGACCACCAGGACCGTGCGGCCGTCGTCGGCGAGGCCGCGCAGCAGCTGCATGACGTCGCGGTCCATGCCCGGGTCGAGGCCCGAGGTCGGCTCGTCCAGGAAGATCAGCGACGGCTTGGTGAGCAGCTCCAGGGCCACCGAGACGCGCTTGCGCTGGCCGCCCGACAGGGAGGTGACCTTCTTGTCCTTGTGGATGTCGAGCTTCAGCTCGCGCAGCACCTCGTCGATGCGGGCGTCGCGCTCGGCGGCCGTGGTGTCGGCGGGGAAGCGCAGCTTGGCCGCGTACTTCAGGGCCTTCTTGACGGTCAGCTCCTTGTGCAGGATGTCGTCCTGCGGGACCAGACCGATGCGCTGGCGCAGCTCGGCGAACTGCTTGTACAGGTTCCGGTTGTCGTAGAGGACCTCGCCCTGGTTGGCGGGCCGGTAGCCGGTGAGCGCCTTCAGCAGGGTCGACTTGCCGGAACCGGACGGGCCGATGACCGCGATCAGGGACTTCTCCGGGACGCCGAAGGAGACGTCCTTCAGGATCTGCTTGCCGCCGTCGACCGTGACGGTCAGGTGGCGGGCGGAGAAGGAGACCTCACCGGTGTCGACGAACTCCTCGAGGCGGTCGCCGACGATGCGGAACGTGGAGTGGCCGACACCGACGATGTCGCTCGGGCCGAGCAGCACCGAGCCGCCCTTGGCGATCGGCTGGCCGTTGACGTACGTGCCGTTGTGCGAGCCGAGGTCGCGGATCTCGAAGCGGCCGTCGGGCGTCGAGTGGAACTCGGCGTGGTTCCGGGAGACCTGCAGGTCGGAGACGACCAGCTCGTTCTCCAGGGCACGGCCGATGCGCATCACGCGGCCGACGGCGAACTGGTGGAACGTGGTCGGGCTGCGGTCGCCGTAGACCGGCGGCGCCCCCGCCGCGCCACCGGGCGTCTTCTGCGCGAGTCCCTCGGCCGGCCCGTTCTGCTGCTGCGGGAACGGCGAGGGCTGCTGCGGCGGCTGCTGCCAGTCGGCCCGCGGGCCCTGCTGCGGCACGGCCTGGTGCGGGACCTGCGGCTGCGCCCAGCCGGGACCCGCCCCCTGCGCGGCGAACGGCGCGCCCTGCGGCTGCTGCTGGGGCTGGGCCACGGTGGCGCCCGAGAGGTTCAGGCGCGGTCCGTCGGTGGCGTTGCCGAGGTGCAGCGACGAGCCGGGACCGATCTCCGTCCGCTGGATCCGCTGCCCCCGCACGAACGTGCCGTTGGTGCTGCCGTGGTCCTCGATGACCCAACTGCGGCCGTCGAAGCTGACCGTGGCGTGTCGCCAGGAGACCCTGGCGTCGTCGAAGACGATGTCACCCTGCGGATCGCGGCCGAGGGTGTAGGGCCTGGACGGGTCGAGCGTCCAGGTCCGTCCGTTTGATTCCAGTACGAGTTCCGGCACTCCATGCCCCACTGAGTTGTCCCCCGAATTACCCCCATCGCAGGGAGTCTAGGGATGTCGAACATCGGGGGGAACTATTTCAGGCTCGCCCCCCTGACCGAAAGCCGGGCCTTGCGTCGAGCGCCGGTGCGCGCTCCGGCCCGCCCCGTTGACGGGGTTGAAACCGGGGCGGAGAGTGGTAATCCCCCGCGAGGGGGACAAGCGCGGCTGTGGTGCCGCGCCGCGGATCGGGGGGTCTGCCATGAGCGCTGCGAGGGGCGCAGGGACCGCACGGCACGGCGGTGCGCTGCCGTGGGCCGACATCCTGTTGTCCGCCATCGCCTCCGTGAGCTGGGCGTTGATGGGGATGGCGGGCACGGCCGCGCTCGGTCTGCATCTGCTGCGGGCGGACGCTGCGGGCTCACTGGGCCCCATGACAGCGGCTGTTGTGGCCCTCGGTGCGGGTGGTTCGGTGTCGCCGTCGGGCGATGTCTCCGCCTTTGGACTGAAAGGGGCTCAGGCGCACACGGCCGTCGAGATCACGCCACTCGGGGTGAGCCTGGTCGGTGCCCTGCTGCTGTCGTGGTTCTTCCTGCGGTCGCTGCGCACGGCCGGAGTTGTGGTCGCCCCGTCCGAACTCCTCGCCCGGGCGGGGATGGTGGTCGCGCTGTTCGTGGCGGTGCTGGGCGGTCTCGCCTGGGCCGGGCACGACGTCGTCACCATCGACGGCGGCTCGCTCGGCCTGGACCGGCTGACCGGCGGGGGCGGCAAGGGCGGTGGCCTGACCGTCCCCGGCCTGGGGGACGTCGGGGGGCTGCTGCCGGACCGGATCGGCGACCTGATCCACGCGAAGGCCGCCGTCGGCTTCACCGTGGACACCGCGCCCACGCTGCTGGGCGGGCTCGGCTGGTCGGCCGGGGTCCTGCTGATCGCCCTGCTGGCCTCCCGGCGCACTCCGCTGCCGCCCGGCTGGGACGCCGTGCACCGGACGGTGCGGCCGGCCGTCTCGGCGCTCGTGACCGTGCTGCTGGTGGCCGAGGCGGCCGGGCTCGCGGCGGCGGGCTACGCGGCGCTCGGTGACGACCATCCCGGGCGGATCGCCGGCGCGGCTCTGCTCGGGGCCCCGAACGGGGTGTGGCTCGGCGTGCTCCTCGGCCTGTTCGTCCCCTGGACGGGCCGGGCCAGCGGCGCCCTGGGCACGGTGCTGCCCCATCCGCTGGACCGGCTCCTGGGCACGGGGTCCGGCCGGCCCGTCACGCTGGGCCGCCTGGCGGGGCTCGACGGCCGGGTGTGGCTGCTGCTCGTGGCCGCGGCGCTGATGATGCTGCTGGCGGGGGTGCTGACGGCGGTGCGGACACCGGTGGGCGGCGGCACGGGCGCGGCGGGCTTCGCCGGGCGCTGCGCGCTGCGGCTGGGGACCGTCTGCGCGCTCGCGCTGCCGTTCCTCGCCTGGCTGGCGGACGTCTCGGTGCACGCCTCGCTGTCCGTGCTGGGCTTCGACGCGTTCGGCGCGGGCATCGAGCTGCACGGGCACCCGGGCATGGCGCTGCTGCTGGGGGCGGTGTGGGGCGCGGGTGCCGGGGCGGTGGGGGCGTTGCTCGCCCTGGCCGTGGGGGCGGCGGGAACGAGGGCCGTGTGGCCGGGGCGGGACACGGGCGGAGCTGTGGCTGACGGGGGAGACGGGGGTGACGGCTCCGGATACGGCGGTGGGGTGCCCGGGCGTCCGGGGTACGGCGGCGAGGCCGGGCCGTACGCCCCGAGCAGGCCGTACCGGCCGCCGAACCCCGACACGAACCCCTACCTCCGGCTGCCGGAGGTACCTCGGCCGGAACCGGAGGACGCGCGGCCGCCCTCCCCCGGCAACGACGTGTACGGCGCCCCCACCATCACCCGCCCGATCGGCCCGCTTCCGGACACTCCGCCTCAGCGCCGCGCCCGGAACGCGTCCGACGAGGGACCGCCACCGCCTCCCCCGCCTGCCCCACCACGGAGGCGTGGACGGTGAGGGCGGGACCCGATCGGTAGGAGGTGAGGCCGCGCCTGCGGGCTTCGCGCGCTGCCCGGCCCGGCCGCCCGCGGGACCGTCCGCTCCTGGCCCACCCGGCAGGCGGCCGTGCGTCGTCCGGCTGCCTTCCCAGGGTGCCGGGCCCCGGCCCGGCGTCGCCGCCCCTGGTCACACCCCGGCGCCGGCCGGGTCCAGTGGCGCGCTCCGGCTCCCTCCGCGGCCGGCGGCATGGCACAGTCGTCGTAGAACCGGGCCGGGCCGGCGGCGGAGGTCGCCGGGAGGCCTGGTTCCCGACATCGGGTGGACACCCATTGTTCCGTGTCCGTCAGGCGGACCTCGCGGGCGGACGGCACTGGGTGCCGGATACGGTGGTGACACCATGAGCGCTTCGCAGACCTCCGAGGTCCCCACTCTCCTCGTCAAGATCTTCGGCAAGGACAGGCCGGGCATCACGGCCGGACTCTTCGACACCCTTGCCGCCTACCTCGTCGACGTGGTCGACATCGAGCAGGTCGTCACCCGGGGCCGCCTGGTGCTGTGCGCGCTGGTCACCCAGCCGCCGGCCGGCCTGGAGGGCGATCTGCGGGCGACCGTGCACAGCTGGGCCGAGTCGGTGAAGATGCAGGCGGAGATCATCTCCGGCCACGGCGACAACCGTCCGCGCGGTCTCGGGCGCTCGCTGGTCACCGTGCTCGGCCATCCGCTGACGGCCGAGTCGACGGCGGCCATCGCCGCCCGGATCGCCAAGGCCGGTGGCAACATCGACCGTATCTTCCGGCTCGCCAAGTACCCGGTGACCGCGGTGGAGTTCGCCGTCTCCGGCGTGGAGACCGAGCCGCTGCGCACGGCCCTGGCGTCGGACGCCGCGGCACTGGGTGTCGACGTCGCCGTGGTCTCGGCGGGCCTGCACCGCCGCGCCCAGCGGCTCGTGGTCATGGACGTGGACTCCACCCTCATCCAGGACGAGGTCATCGAGCTGTTCGCCGCGCACGCCGGCTGCGAGGACAAGGTCGCCGAGGTGACGGCGGCGGCGATGCGCGGGGAGCTGGACTTCGAGCAGTCGCTGCACGCGCGCGTGGCGCTGCTGAACGGGCTGGACGCCTCGGTGGTGGACAAGGTGCGCAACGAGGTCCGGCTGACACCGGGCGCGCGCACGCTGATCCGTACGCTGAAGCGGCTCGGCTACCAGGTCGGCGTCGTCTCCGGGGGCTTCACCCAGGTCACGGACGATCTGAAGGAACGGCTCGGGCTGGACTTCGCGCAGGCCAACACGCTGGAGATCGTCGACGGCAAGCTGACCGGCCGGGTCACCGGCGAGATCGTGGACCGCGCGGGCAAGGCGCGGCTGCTGCGCCGGTTCGCCGCCGAGGCCGGGGTGCCGCTGTCGCAGACGGTGGCGATCGGGGACGGCGCCAACGACCTGGACATGCTGAACGCGGCCGGGCTCGGGGTCGCCTTCAACGCCAAGCCGGTGGTCCGCGAGGCCGCTCACACGGCGGTGAACTTCCCCTTCCTCGACACGGTGCTCTACCTGCTGGGCGTCACCCGTGAAGAGGTCGAGGCGGCCGACACGCACGACGAGGGCTGACCCCGGGTCCCCGTGACCCGGTACGCGCAGGGCCCGGCACCACCCGTGGTGCCGGGCCCTGCCGCATGCTCCGCGACGCGTGTCGTCACTCGGAGGGTGCCCAGTAGTCCGCCAGGGTGGCCGTGCCCGGCTCCAGGCTCTTCCAGGGGCCGTCGAAGGTCAGCACCGCGAAGGCGGCGGCGGGGAAGCCCCGGCTGTTCATCCGCTGCCGGGTGTCGTCCCCGGCGTCGCCGGCCAGGACCTCCGCCAGGCCGTGCACGCCCGGGTTGTGCCCGGTCAGGATCACGGTCTGCACGTCGTCCGGGATCTCGTTCAGCACGGCGATCAGCTCGCCGGGCGAGGCCTCGTAGACCCGCTCCTCGTAGACGGTTTTCGGCCGGTGCGCGAGTTCGTGGACGGCGAGCTTCCAGGTCTCGCGGGTGCGCACGGCGGTGGAGCACAGGGCCAGGTCGAAGGTGATGCCGGTGTCGGCCAGCTTGCGTCCGGCGACTGCGGCGTCCTTGCGGCCCCGCTCGTTGAGCGGGCGCTCATGGTCGGACACCTGGGGCCAGTCGGCTTTCGCATGCCGGAAGAGGACGATCCTGCGGGGTTCTGCGACGCTCATGGCACCCAGCTTCGCACGAAACAGGCCATGTGGCGCAGGGAGTTGACATGGGGAAACGACCGGCGCATTCACTCCCGCGCGGGGGCGCCGGATCAGCGCGCGAGGAACTGCTGCACGCGCTCGAGGAGCAGCTGGGTGACCGCCGGGTCGCCGCTCGCCGCATGGGCGTCCGAGGGGTTCAGTATCAGGGTGAGCAGGGCGACGAAGCCGAGGGCGGGCAGCGCGAGCGCCCACCAGGGCAGCCGGATGTCGACGCTGCCCGGGCGCGCCGGGTGGGGCCGGGGGTGCGTGCGGGCCGGCATGGTCGCCTCCGTGGGTCTCCGGGTGGTTCTGGCCGCGTGCCGCGGTCACCACTCGAAGCTACGCAATCCGCGGCCGCCGCCCCATCCGGAGAGCCACCCACTTGACCCTGACCCTGGCCCCCTAGGGGATGGTGGGGCTGCCCCCACCGTCCGCCGCGACAGGCCAGGTCGGCGTGCGGTTCTCACGGCCGGGCGACGCTCACGGCGAGACGAGGGTCGCGATGATGGCGATGACGGCGAAGATGGCGAAGAACGCGCCGAAGACGAGCAGCATCTTCTTCTGGCCGTTCTGCGGGTTCGGGTCGAGCACAGGCTGCATGCGCCCAGTCTCGCACCCCGGCCCGCGCCCGTGCGCACGGGGCCGCCCGGCGGCCGCCTAGCGCGCCGCCTCGTCCTCCACCGTGCGGTCCCGGCCCGCCAGGACGCCCACCGCCATCTGCGGCACCATCAGGGCCGCCATCAGGGCGATCGGCAGCCCCCAGCCGCCGCTGTGCTGGTAGAGCACGCCGACCAGGAGCGGGCCGGGGACGGAGATCAGGTAGCCGGTGCTCTGCGCGAACGCGGACAGCTGGGCGACGCCCGGGCCGGTCCGGGCCCGCATGCCGACCATCGTCAGCGCGAGCGGGAAGGCGCAGTTGGAGACGCCGAGCAGGATCGCCCAGGCCCAGGCGCCGCCGGCCGGGGCGAGGTACAGGCCGGCGTACCCGGCGAGGCCGCACAGGCCGAGGACCAGCACGATCGGCCCCTGGTGGGGCAGCCGGGCGGCGATGCGCGGGATGACGAAGGCCAGCGGCACGCCCATCACCATGGTGACGGCGAGGAGCAGGCCCGCCGTGCCGGCCGCGACGCCGGCGTCCCGGAAGATCTGCGCCATCCAGCCCATCGTGATGTAGGCGGCGGTCGCCTGGAGCCCGAAGAAGACGGCGAGCGCCCAGGCGGTGCGGCTGCGGGTGATCCTCAGCCGGGTGGCCGCGGGCTCCGGTTCCCGCGCCGGTTCCGGTGCGGGCGCGGTGCCCCGCTCGCGCACCAGCGGCAGCCAAGGGAGCACTGCGGCGGCCGCGAGGCCCGCCCACACGACGAGCCCGGCGTGCCAGTCGCCGCCCAGCGCGCCGGTCACGGGCACGGTCACGGCCGCGGCGGCGGAGGTGCCGAGGGCGAGGGCCATCGAGTACAGGCCGGTCATGGGGCCGACCCGGTCCGGGAACCAGCGCTTGACGATGACCGGCATCAGCACGTTGCTGACGGCGATGCCCATCAGGGCGAGGGCGCTGAAGACCAGGAAGCCGGCCGTGCCGCCCGCGTACGGCCGTATCAGCAGGCCCGCGGTGATGGCGGCCATGCCGGCGCACACGACGGCGGCGGGACCGAAGCGGCGTGCCAGGCGGGCCGCGGTGACGCCGAAGACGGCGAAGCAGAGCGGGGGCACGGAGGTGAGCAGCCCGGCCACGCCGCCGCTCATGCCGAGCCCGTCGCGGACCTCCTCCAGGAGCGCGCCGAGGCTGGTGATGGCGGGGCGGAGGTTCAGCGCGGACAGCACGATGCCGGCGACGACCAGCCGGGTCGTCCACGCGCGCGCGGGCGGCGCCTTGCGGGGCTCCGCCTGCGCGGTCGTACCGCGTTCGGTGGAGGACATCCCCGTACGGGTGTCCGCGGTCCGCGTTTCCTCACTCACCATGCCGCACATCATAGAATCATGGGATGATTGGTTGTCCATTCCCGGGGGTCCGGCTTCCGGGCCCGTCGTGCGAAGGTGTGCCATGCCCTTGAGCCACCCGCGCCGCTCCGCGCTGTCCGAGCAGGTCATCGCCGTGCTGCGTCAGCAGATCAGCTCCGGCGAGTGGCCGGTCGGCTCGCGCATCCCGACCGAACCGGAGCTGGTCGAGCAGCTCGGTGTCGCCCGCAACACGGTCCGCGAGGCCGTCCGCGCGCTCGCGCACAACGGTCTGCTGGACATCCGCCAGGGTTCGGGCACGTACGTCGCGGCGACGAGCGAGCTGGCCGGTGTGATGCACCGCCGGTTCGCCGGCGCCGATCCCCGGCACATCGCCGAGCTGCGGTCCACGCTGGAGTCGGCGGCGGCGAAGCTGGCCGCCGAGCGGCGCACCGGGAGGGACCTCACGCAACTGGACACCCTGCTGGCGCGTCGCGAGGAGGCCTGGGAGTCGGGCGACGCGGAGGCGTTCGTGGCGGCCGACGCGACCTTCCACCTGGCCGTCGTGGCCGCCTCCCACAACGACGTCATGACGGCGATGTACGCCGACCTGGGCGAGGTGCTGCGGGACTGGCTGCGCGCGGACGTCGGCGCGGAGCTGACGCCCCGGGCGCACATGGACCACACCCGGCTGGTGGACGCGATCCGCGCGGGCGACGCGGAGGCGGCGGCCGCGGAGGCCGCGAGCTATCCGTTCCTGTGCCGCCCGGACCGCTTCAGCGCCGCTTCTGGTGGCTGATCCACACCGAGCGGACCTCCTTCCAGCACCGGCCGGCCAGTCGTACGGTCATGGCGGGAGCGGTGTCCACGGGGGCGCTGTCGGTGTCGATGTCCCACCAGCGGGCGCACTCGATGTGCAGGCGGACGCGGTCCGTGCCGGTGTAGGGGTTGTGGCAGTAGGCCACCACGTGGGACCCGCGCACGCTCGTGCGGCACGCGGCGCCGAAGAGGTCCGGGGCGGGCGGTTTGCCGTCGCTCCCGCGCGCGTGGGGCGCCGCGTCGGACGGCAAGCACAGGACGAGGGCGAGGGCCACGGTCACCGGGGCCAGGCTGCGGGACAGGCGCACAAGGGAACCTCCTCGGCCGGGCTGCGGAGGGATGCGCGAGGGTGAACGCTGCCTCCAGGGTGCGCGGCCCGCTCCCGGCGCCGCCCGGCCGGGTACGCCGAACGGGTGACGCCCCGCCCTCCGCTGACCGCGGGGGACGGGGCGCCGGTGTCCGTCGTGGGCCGGACCGAGGTCAGGCGCCGATGGCGTGCAGTCCGCCGTCGACGTGGACGATCTCACCGGTGGTCTTCGGGAACCAGTCGCTGAGCAGCGCGACGATGCCGCGGCCGGCCGGCTCGGGGTCCTTCAGGTCCCACTCCAGCGGGGAGCGGGTGTCCCACACGGCGGCCAGGTCGCTGAAGCCCGGGATGGACTTGGCGGCCATGGAGCCGAGCGGGCCCGCGGAGATGAGGTTGCAGCGGATGTTCTGCTTGCCCAGGTCGCGGGCGATGTAGCGGCTGGTGGCCTCCAGCGCGGCCTTGGCCGGGCCCATCCAGTCGTACTGCGGCCAGGCGAACTGCGCGTCGAAGGTGAGGCCGACGACGGAGCCGCCGTTCTGCATCAGCGGCAGGCAGGCCATGGTGAGCGACTTCAGGGAGTACGCCGAGACGTGCATGGCGGTGGCCACGGACTCGAACGGCGTGTTGAGGAAGTTGCCGCCGAGCGCGTCCTGCGGCGCGAAGCCGATGGAGTGCACGACGCCGTCGAGGCCGCCCAGCTCCTCGCCGACGACGTCCGCCAGCCGGCCGAGGTGCTCGTCGTTGGTGACGTCCAGCTCGATGACCTTGGCGGGCTTCGGCAGCTTCTTGGCGATGCGCTCGGTCAGCGTGGGCCGCGGGAAGGCGGTGAGGATGACCTCGGCGCCCTGCTCCTGGGCGAGCTTCGCGGCGTGGAAGGCGATGGAGGCCTCCGTCAGCACACCGGTGATCAGGACGCGCTTGCCCTCGAGGATTCCGCTCATGGTGATCAGTGACCCATTCCCAGTCCGCCGTCAACGGGGATGACGGCTCCAGTGATGTACGAGGCGTCGTCCGACGCGAGGAACCGCACCGCCGCGGCGATCTCCTCCGGCTGCGCGTACCGGCCGAGCGGCACCTGCGACACGATGTTCTCGCGCTGCTCGTCGCTGAGCGCCTTGGTCATGTCGGTGTCGACGAAGCCGGGCGCGACGACGTTGAAGGTGATGTTGCGCGAGCCCAGCTCACGGGCCAGGGAGCGCGCGAAGCCGACCAGGCCGGCCTTGGAGGCGGCGTAGTTCGCCTGCCCCGCCGAGCCGAGCAGGCCGACCACGGAGGAGATGAGGACGACGCGGCCCTTCCTGGCCCGCAGCATGCCGCGGTTGGCGCGCTTGACGACGCGGAAGGTGCCGGTGAGGTTGGTGTCGAGGACGGAGGTGAAGTCCTCCTCCGACATGCGCATCAGGAGCTGGTCCTTCGTGACGCCGGCGTTGGCGATCAGGACCTCGACGGGGCCGTGCTCGGCCTCGATCTCCTTGTAGGCCTGCTCCACCTGCTCGGCGTCGGTGATGTCGCACTTGACGGCCAGGCAGCCCAGTTCCGTCAGGGCGGCCGGCGGCTCACCCGAGCGGTACGTGATGGCGACCTTGTCGCCGGCGTCGGCGAACGCGCGGGCGATGGCGAGGCCGATGCCCCGGTTTCCTCCGGTGACGAGAACCGAGCGGCTCAACGGATCACCCTTTCGATAGGTCTGCTGCGGTCCGACGATCCGCCCGGACACCTCGATGACAGGCGGCTTCATCGAAAACCTATCGGTAGCGCCGTGCCCGGGGGCAAGCGGGCACCGACAGTGGCGCGGGTGAGTCGCTGTCGGGTCCCTACAGAAAACGGCCGGGCGGGGCGAAACCCTGTGGTCCGCGGGACCGCTCCCGCGACATGATCGGACCCGACAGGCGACGACAGCAGGGAGACCTCCGTGCCTCATTCCATCGACGAAGCCTTCACGGCGCTTCCGCTAAGGGCCCTGGCCGACGCCGCGCTCGCCCGCGCGCGGGCGCTCGGGGCCGAGCACGCCGACTTCCGGTTCGAGCGGGTGCGCAGTGCCTCCTGGCGGCTGCGGGACGCCAGGCCGGCGGGGTCGTCGGACACCACCGACCTCGGGTACGCGGTCCGGGTGGTGCACGGCGGCACGTGGGGCTTCGCCTCCGGGGTGGACCTGAGCCTGGACGCGGCCGCCAAGGTCGCCTCGCAGGCGGTGGCGATGGCGAAGCTGTCGGCGCAGGTGATCAGGGCCGCCGGATCCGACGAGCGCGTCGAGCTGGCCGACGAGCCGGTGCACGCCGACCGGACGTGGATCTCGTCGTACGAGATCGATCCGTTCACCGTGCCGGACGAGGAGAAGGCGGCGCTGCTGGCGGACTGGAGCGCGCGGCTGCTCGCGGCGAACGGGGTGAACCATGTGGACGCCTCGCTGCTCACCGTGCACGAGAACAAGTTCTACGCCGACACCGCCGGCACCGTGACGACGCAGCAGCGGGTGCGGCTGCACCCGCAGCTGACGGCCGTCTCGGTGGACGAGTCGAGCGGGGAGTTCGACTCGATGCGGACCCTCGCGCCGCCGGCCGGGCGCGGCTGGGAGTACCTCACCGGGACCGGCTGGGACTGGGACGGGGAACTGGAGCGGATCCCGGAGCTGCTCGCCGAGAAGATGCGGGCGCCGAGCGTGGAGCCGGGCCTGTACGACCTGGTCGTCGACCCGTCCAACCTGTGGCTGACCATCCACGAGTCCATCGGGCACGCCACCGAGCTGGACCGCGCCCTCGGTTACGAGGCCGCCTACGCCGGCACCTCCTTCGCCACCTTCGACCAGCTGGGCAAGCTGAAGTACGGCTCCGAGCTGATGAACGTCACCGGCGACCGCACCGCCGAGCACGGCCTCGCGACCGTCGGGTACGACGACGAGGGCGTCGAGGCGCAGTCCTGGGACCTGGTGAAGGACGGGACGCTGGTCGGCTACCAGCTGGACCGCCGGATCGCGAAGCTCACCGGGTTCGAGCGGTCCAACGGGTGCGCGTTCGCCGACTCGCCGGGGCACGTGCCGGTGCAGCGGATGGCGAACGTGTCGCTGCGGCCGGACCCCGCCGGACTGTCCACCGAGGACCTGATCGGCGGCGTCGACCGGGGCATCTACGTCGTCGGCGACCGGTCCTGGTCGATCGACATGCAGCGCTACAACTTCCAGTTCACCGGGCAGCGCTTCTTCCGGATCGAGAACGGGCGGATCACCGGGCAGCTCAAGGACGTCGCCTACCAGGCGACGACCACCGACTTCTGGGGTTCGATGGCCGCCGTGGGCGGTCCGGGGACCTACGTCCTGGGCGGTGCCTTCAACTGCGGCAAGGCCCAGCCGGGTCAGGTGGCCGCCGTGTCCCACGGGTGCCCCTCCGCCCTCTTCCGGGGCGTCAACATTCTGAACACCACGCAGGAGGCCGGCCGATGAGCGCCCGTACCCACAAGCCGCACGAGGTCGTCGAGCAGGCGCTCGCGCTGTCCCGGGCCGACGGCTGCGTCGTCATCGCCGACGAGTACTCCACCGCCAACCTGCGCTGGGCCGGCAACGCGCTCACCACCAACGGCGTCACCCGCGGCCGCAGCCTCACGGTGATCGCGACCGTGGACGGCAAGGAGGGCACGGCCTCGGGTGTCGTGTCGCGGTCGGCGGTGACGGCCGGCGAGCTGGAGCCGCTGGTGCGGGCCGCCGAGGCCGCCGCGCGCGGGGCCGGGCCCGCCGAGGACGCGCAGCCGCTGGTCGGCGGTGTGCCCGAGGCGCCGGACTTCACCGACGCGCCCGCCGAGACCTCGTCCGCCGTGTTCGCCGACTTCGCCCCCGCGCTCGGCGAGGCCTTCGCCCGCGCGCGGGCCGGCGGGCGCGAGCTGTACGGCTTCGCCAACCACGAGATGGTGTCGACGTACCTGGGCACCTCCACCGGGCTGCGCCTCAGGCACGACCAGCCCACCGGCACGCTGGAGCTGAACGCCAAGTCGCCGGACCGGACCCGCTCGGTGTGGGCCGGCCGGTCCACGCGGGACTTCAAGGACGTCGACCCGGGCGCGCTGGACGCCGAGCTGGCCGTACGGCTCGGCTGGGCCGAACGCCGGCTGGAGCTGCCCGCGGGCCGCTACGAGACGCTGCTGCCGCCGACCGCGGTCGCCGACCTGCTGATCTACCAGCTGTGGTCGGCCTCGGGCCGGGACGCGGCCGAGGGGCGCACGGTGTTCTCCAAGCCGGGCGGGGGCACGCGGGTCGGCGAGAAGCTCAGCGAGCTGCCGCTCACCCTGCGCAGCGACCCGCACGAGCCGGGTCTGGAGTGCCCGCCGTTCGTGGTCGCCCACTCCTCCGGCGGCGACCAGTCGGTGTTCGACAACGGGCTGCCCGCGCACGCCACCGAGTGGATCGGCGAGGGCGTGCTGAAGAACCTGACCACGACCCGGCACAGCGCGGGCCTGACCGGGCTGCCCGTCGCCCCCGCGCTCGGCAACCTGATCCTGGACGGCGGCCGGGACCGCTCCCTGGAGGAGATGGTCGCGGACACGGAACGCGGGCTGCTGCTGACCTGCCTGTGGTACATCCGCGAGGTCGACCCGGCGACGCTCCTGCTGACGGGGCTGACCCGCGACGGCGTCTACCTCGTGGAGAACGGCGAGGTCACCGGTCAGGTGAACAACTTCCGGTTCAACGAGTCGCCGGTCGGGCTGCTGGGCCGCGCCACGGAGGCGGGGCGCACCGAGAAGACGCTGCCGCGCGAGTGGAGCGACTGGTTCACCAGGGCCGCGATGCCGTCGCTGCGGATCCCCGATTTCAACATGAGCTCTGTCAGCCAGGGCGTATAACCTCGTAGGCGTTCGTGGTCGGGTCCCACCCGGCCACCCGGAGATCACCGAGGAGACAAGAGAACCGTGACGGACATCGTCGACGAGCTGAAGTGGCGTGGGCTGTTCGCCCTGTCCACCGACGAGGACGCTTTGCGCAAGGCGCTCGCGGACGGTCCCGTCACGTTCTATTGCGGCTTCGACCCGACCGCGCCGTCGCTGCACGTGGGGCACCTGGTGCAGGTGCTCACCGTGCGCCGGCTCCAGCAGGCCGGGCACCGGCCGCTGGCGCTGGTCGGCGGCGCGACGGGCCTGATCGGCGACCCGCGCCCGACGGCCGAGCGCACGCTCAACGACCCGGAGACGGTGGCCGGCTGGGTGGACAAGCTGCGCCGGCAGATCGAGCCGTTCCTGTCCTTCGAGGGCGAGAACGCGGCGGTCATGGTCAACAACCTGGACTGGACCGCGAGCCTCTCCGCGATCGAGTTCCTGCGGGACATCGGCAAGCACTTCCGCGTCAACAAGATGCTGACGAAGGACTCCGTGGCCCGCCGCCTGGAGTCCGACCAGGGCATCAGCTACACCGAGTTCAGCTACCAGATCCTGCAGGGCATGGACTTCCTGCAGCTGTACCGGCGCCACGGCTGCACGCTCCAGCAGGGCGGCAGCGACCAGTGGGGCAACCTCACGGCCGGTCTCGACCTGATCCACCGGCTGGAGCCGGAGGCGTCGGTGCACGCGCTGGCGACCCCACTGATGACCAAGGCGGACGGCACCAAGTTCGGCAAGACCGAGGGCGGCGCCGTCTGGCTCGACCCGGACATGACGACGCCGTACGCGTTCTACCAGTTCTGGCTGAACGTGGACGACCGGGACATCTCGAAGTACCTGCGGATCCTGTCCTTCCGCTCCCGTGAGGAGCTGGAGGAGCTGGAGCGGCAGACCGAGGAGCGCCCGCAGGCCCGGGCCGCGCAGCGCGCGCTGGCCGAGGAGCTGACGACGCTGGTGCACGGCGCGGACCAGACGGCCGCCGTGATCGCCGCGTCGCGGGCGCTGTTCGGTCAGGGCGAGCTGGTGGAGCTGGACGAGCGGACGCTGGCCGCGGCGCTGTCCGAGCTGCCGCGCGTCCGGGTCGCCGAGCCGGCCCCGGTGGTCGACCTGCTCGCCGAGGTCGGGCTGGTGGCCAGCAAGTCGGCCGCCCGCCGGACGGTCAAGGAAGGCGGTGCCTACGTCAACAACGTGAAGGTCACCGCGGAGGACGCCGTCCCGGCGAAGGAGGACCTGCTGCACGGGCGGTGGCTGGTGCTGCGACGCGGCAAGAAGAACCTGGCCGCGGTGGAGGTCACCGGCTGACGCCCCGGCGGTCCGGGCCCGGCGCCGTCAGGCCCGGGCCCGCTGCTGCTTCCTCTTGCCCAGGGTCGCCATGTACAGGGCGTCGACCGCGGCGACGATGATGATCGCTGCGACGATCTGGAAGATGTGCCGGCTCCAGTCGATGCCGCGGGTCGCCTCCACGCCGAGGGCGCGGGCGACCGCGTTGCCCACGATGGCGCCCAGGATGCCGCAGATGGTGGTCAGCCACAGGGGGCTGTGCTGCTTGCCCGGGATGACCGCCTTGGCGATCAGGCCCAGCACGAATCCCACGATGATCGCCCACAACCAGCCCATGGCTCCTCCTGTACGGCTTCTGCGAACGGCTCGACGCGAACGACTCGACGCGAACGGCTCGGCGCGGGGGTTACGCCCAGTCTCGGCGCGTCCGCCCCACGGCGCATGTCGGGCGCCCCCGCACGGCCGCGGGCGTGCGCGGAGTCGTGCGGGCGGTGCGGCGACCCGGTCTCGTGGGCGGTGCCGGCGCGGCGTACCGTGGAGGTGTCCCGGCCCGGTTTCCCGCCGCGCGTGCGGCAGGACGGGACCGGTGACGGTGGGACTGCGATGCGGGCGGATGGTGGAGTGTGATGCGCAAGCAGCACGGCGGCAGCGCCCCGGTGTTCCGGATCACCGGCGCGCGGACCGGGCTGGCCGAGGACGTACGGGGCCGGCAGCGGCGGTACGTCATCTCGATGACGATCCGCACGATCGCGGTGATCCTGGCCGCCACCCTGTGGAACGTCGAGCGGTACTTCGCCATCGTGGCGCTGGTGGCCGGCGCGGTGCTCCCCTACATCGCCGTGGTGGTCGCCAACGCGGGCCGGGAGCGGCCGCCCTCGCTCCCGTCGACCTTCGTCAGCGTGCCGATGCGGCCGATGATCACTCCCCCGCGCGCGCAGGACGAGGCGGCGGGGACGGATCCCGCCGCGGAGGGCGTGTCGCCGGATCCGGCGGCGGGTGTGCACGGGGAACGGCCCGACGGGGCGTGACCACGGCGTATGCGCGGGGAGCCGGGGACGGCCCGCCAAGCTCAAGAAAACCTCAGATCAATCATGCAGTTCCGGTGCCGGGCGATGGGTGACCCGTGACATACTGCGTATGCGCTCCGCATCCCCCGTCGGAGCGACAGACCGACGCCGGGCAGCTCCCCCCGTGGCTGCTCGGCGTCGCCTTGTTCGCACCCCGTTCCGCACCTTTCTGCGCCCCGTTCTGCGAGACGAACCTGTGAGTGAGACGCCCATCTGTTCCGCCAAGGGCTGCCGTGCCGACGCCGTGTGGGTGCTGGCGTGGAACAACCCGAAGATCCATACGCCGGAGCGGCGCAAGACCTGGCTCGCGTGCGAGGAGCACCGCGAGCACCTGGCGCAGTTCCTCGGGATGCGGGGGTTCCTGAAGGACGTGGTGGGGTTCGCGGACTGGCAGGAGCCCGAGGGGGCCTAGCCGGCGCCCGGCTCAGCCCCCGATCGCCGACATCGGCCGGTCCGGCTGGACGAACGACGGGTCGTCCAGGCCCGCTCCCGCCTTCTTGCCCCACATCGCCAGGCGCCAGATCCGGGCGATCTCCTCGTCGTCGGCGCCGGAGCGCAGGGCGGCGCGCAGGTCGGTCTCCTCGGTGGCGAACAGGCAGGTGCGGACCTGTCCGTCGGCGGTCAGCCGGGTGCGGTCGCAGGCCGCGCAGAACGGGCGGGTGACGGAGGCGATGACGCCGACGCGGTGCGGGCCGCCGTCGACGATCCAGCGCTCGGCCGGGGCCGAGCCGCGCTCCTCGGCGCCCTCGGGGGTCAGCTCGAACCGGGTGCGCAGGGAGACGAGGATGTCCCCGGCGGTGACCATGCCCTCGCGCTTCCAGCCGTGCTGGGCGTCCAGGGGCATCTGCTCGATGAACCGCAGTTCGTAGTCGTTCTCCACGGCCCAGGCCAGCAGGTCGGGGGCCTCGTCGTCGTTCAGGCCCGGCATGAGCACCGTGTTGACCTTCACCGGGGTCAGACCGGCCGCGCGGGCGGCCTCGAGGCCCTTGAGGACGTCCTGGTGGCGGTCGCGGCGGGTGAGGGCCTTGAAGACGTCCGCGCGGAGGGTGTCCAGGGAGACGTTGACCCGGTCCAGGCCCGCCGCCTTCAGGGCGGACGCGGTGCGCCCGAGGCCGATGCCGTTGGTGGTCAGGGACGTCTGGGGGCGCGGCTCCAGGGCCGCGACACGCTCGACGATGCCGACGAGGCCCGGCCGCAGCAGGGGCTCTCCGCCGGTGAAGCGGACCTCGCGGATGCCGAGCAGGCGGACGGCGACGTCGATCAGGCGGACGATCTCGTCGTCCGTGAGCAGGTCGGGCTTCGCCAGCCACTGCAGGCCCTCCTCGGGCATGCAGTACGTGCACCGCAGATTGCACCGGTCGGTCAGCGAGACCCTCAGGTCGGTGGCCACCCGGCCGTATGTGTCGATGAGCACGTGGCCCCCTCCCTCGTCGCGGAGCTTCATTTTCCGTCACTTGTGAGCCTAGGCCAGACCACTGACAGCGACAGCATCCCGATCCCACGAGGTACGGCGCGGCCGCGTCGTAGGACCCTACAGTCCCTCACGACGCGGCCGCCGGTGGGAACCTCAGTGCGCTCCCGTTCCGGTGAGGGACCGCACCTCCAGTTCCGCGTACTTGTCCGCGTCCGGGACCTCCTTCGACAGCAGAGTGCCCACGGCACCCAGAAGGAAGCCGACCGGGATGGAGATGATGCCGGGGTTCTCCAGCGGGAACCAGTGGAAGTCGACGTCGGGGAACATCGAGGCCGGCGAGCCGGAGACCACCGGGGAGAAGAGCACCAGGCCGACCGCGGTGACCAGGCCGCCGTAGATCGACCACAGGGCGCCGCTGGTGGTGAACCGCTTCCAGAACAGGCTGTAGAGGATCGTCGGCAGGTTGGCGGAGGCGGCGACGGCGAAGGCGAGGGCGACCAGGCCCGCCACGTTCAGGTCGCGGGCCAGCGCACCGAGGACGATGGACACCGCGCCGATGCCGACGCTCGCCCAGCGGGCCGCGCCCACCTCCTGCTTCTCGGTGGCCTGCCCCTTCTTGATGACGTTGGCGTAGATGTCGTGGGCGAAGGAGGACGACGAGGCCAGGGTGAGGCCCGCGACCACCGCCAGGATGGTGGCGAAGGCGACCGCCGAGATGGTGGCGAGCAGGACGGCGCCCCAGTCGGAGTCCACTCCGCCCAGGTGGAGGGCGAGCAGGGGGGCCGCGGTGTTGCCCGCCTTGTTGGAGGCGATGATCTCCTCCGGTTTGATCAGCGCGGCCGCGCCGAAGCCGAGGGCGAGGGTCATCAGGTAGAAGGCGCCGATCAGGCCGATCGCCCAGATGACGGACTTCCGGGCGGCCCTGGCGGTCGGGACCGTGTAGAAGCGGATCAGGATGTGCGGCAGGCCCGCGGTGCCGAGGACCAGGGCGAGGCCGAGCGAGATGAAGTCCAGCTTGGTGGTGCCGGTGGCGCCGTACTTCAGCCCGGGTTCCAGGAAGGCGGTGCCCTTGCCGCTGTTGTCGGCGGCCCGGCCGAGCAGGTCGGAGACGTTGAAGTGGAACTTCAGCAGCACCAGGAAGGTCAGCAGGATCGCGCCCGCGATCAGCAGCACGGCCTTGACCATCTGGACCCAGGTGGTGCCCTTCATGCCGCCGATGGTGACGTACACGATCATCAGGACGCCGACCAGGGCGACGATGCCGATCTTGCCGGCGTCGCTGGTGATGCCCAGCAGCAGGGAGACCAGGACGCCGGCGCCGGCCATCTGGGCCAGCAGGTAGAAGATCGACACGACGATCGTGGAGGTGCCGGCCGCCGTGCGGACCGGGCGCTGGCGCATCCGGTACGCCAGTACGTCGCCCATGGTGTAGCGGCCGGAGTTGCGCAGCGGTTCGGCGACCAGGAGCAGCGCGACCAGCCAGGCGACCAGGAAGCCGATGGAGTAGAGGAAGCCGTCGTAGCCGAACAGGGCGATGGCGCCGGCGATGCCGAGGAAGGACGCGGCGGACATGTAGTCGCCGGAGACGGCGAGGCCGTTCTGGAAGCCGGTGAACTGACGTCCGCCGGCGTAGAAGTCGGCGGCGCTGCGGGTCTGGCGGCCGGCCCAGACGGTGATGACCAGGGTCGCGGCGACGAAGACCGCGAACAGGGTGATGATCAGCGGCCGGTGCTGGCTCGCCTCGCCGGCGGCGAGAGTGACTGCCGGGCTCATTCCGCGCCCTCCATCCGGGACTTGATGGCCTCCGCCTTGGGGTCGAGCCTGGCGGCGGCGTGCCGCGCGTACCACCAGGCGATCAGGAAGGTGGTGAGGAACTGGGCGAGGCCGAGCACCAGGGCCATGTTGACGTTGCCCGCCACCTTGGTGCCCATGAAGCCGCCCGCGTAGTTGGAGAGCAGGACGTAGAGCAGGTACCAGGCGATGAAGGCGATGGTGAGGGGGAACGCGAAGGAGCGGTGGGCACGGCGCAGTTCACCGAACTCCGCGCTGTCGCGCACCTCGGTGAACTGCTCGGCGGAGGGTAGGGGGGCCTGGGGCTTCGCGGGGGGCGGTGTCTCGGTGGCCACGGAGGTCTCCTCGCTTCACGGACATGCGCTTGCCGGCCTTACGGGGACGGGATCCGTCACCGGGGGTGAGGGTGCGACTCCGGTGCGCGAGTCCCGTGGGGGCACGATCCTGATGGGCCCCTCGTCCACGGTCACGACGCCACGCGCGGAGCGGTTCAAGTCGGCCGGGCTCTTTCGGAGATCGGATCGGCGGGATAGCTTCGGCCTGCACCACCCGTCATGTACCTGCCCGAGCACCATCCGTGTCTCGGGCGGTTCCGTATCCGGATGATGTGGAGATCCCATGGTTCATTCGCGCTCCAGACGGCGGCTCGCGCTCGCCGTGCCGGCCGCGCTGGCGCTGACCGCCTCGCTCGGCTTCCTGCCGCAGACGGCCTCGGCGGCGGTTCCGCCGGCCGCGACGACGCGAGCGGCGGACGGCCCGAGCCTCGCGTACGTGGTCAACACCCGGACGGACCACCGCACGCTCGCGTCGGTGCAGCGGGCGATCACCCGCAACGGCGGCAGCGTCGTGGCGAGTTACGACCGGATCGGCGTGATCGTCGTCCACTCCGCGAACCCGGACTTCGGCCGGCAGATGCGTGCCGTGCGGGGCGTGCAGTCGGCGGGTGCGACGCGCACGGCGCCCCTGACCGCGGCGGGGACGACGGACGAGGGCGCGGTGCAGGTCCTGTCGAAGGCGCAGGCCGCGAAGATCACCCAGCGGGCGACGGCGGGCGAGGAGCCCCTGGAGGCCGACCAGTGGGACCTGCGGTCGATCGGCGCCGACAAGGCCGCGAAGATCGACCCGGGCAGCCGGAGCGTGACCGTGGGGGTCATCGACACGGGCGTGGACGACACCCACCCGGACATCGCCCCGAACTTCTCCGCCTCCCAGTCGGCGAACTGCGTGAGCGGCAAGGCGGACACGACGTACGGTGCCTGGCGGCCGGCCGACGCCGACCACTACCACGGCACCCATGTGGCGGGGGAGATTGCCGCGGCCCGCAACGGCATCGGCGTGGCGGGGGTGGCGCCGGGGGTGAAGGTCGCGAGCATCACGGTGGCCCAGCCGGACTCGACGCAGCTCTTCTATCCGGAGAGCGTGGTCTGCGCCTTCGTGTTCGCCGCCGACCACGGCATCGAGGTCACCAACAACAGCTACTACGTTGACCCGTGGATGTACAACTGCATGGACGATCCCGATCAACGGGCCATCGTCGACGCGGTCAACAGGGCCCAGCTGTACGCACAGCGCAAGGGCACGCTCAACGTGGCCTCGGCCGGCAACTCCAACGACGACCTGGACTCGCACGCGCTCGTGGACGACTCCAGCCCGGACGACTCGACGGCCACGACCCGTACGGTCGACCCGCACGAATGCTTCGACGTGCCGACCCAGCTGCCGGGCGTGGTCACGGTGAGCGCGGTGGGCGTCAAGGACGCCAAGTCGTACTACTCCAGCTACGGCCAGGGGGTCGTGGACGTGGCGGGGCCGGGCGGTGACAAGTACCAGATCCCGGACACGCCGTCGAAGAACGGCCGCATCCTGTCCACGCTGCCGGGCGGCCAGTACGGCTTCCTGCAGGGCACCTCGATGGCGTCCCCGCACGTGGCCGGAGTGGCCGCGCTGCTGAAGTCGGCGCACCCGCACGCCACACCGGCCCAGCTGCAGGCCCTGCTGAAGGCCCAGGCCGACAACCCGGGCTGCCCGGCCGAGCCGTACGACGGGAACGGCGACGGGGTCGTGGACGCGACCTGCGTCGGCGGCAAGCGGGTCAACGGCTTCTACGGCTTCGGCGTCGTCGACGCGCTGCGCGCCGTGAAGTAGCGGTCGGGCAGCGATCGGAGGCTGATCGCCGGGCTGCCGGCTCGACGGAGCCGGCAGCCCGGTCCATATGTTGATTCAGTCAATACCGCATAGTGCAGTCATGACTGAACTCAAGTACGCCTGGAGTGCCGTGGGCGGCGATCCCGCCCTGGTGTCGCGTGTGTCGGTCGTCGCCCGCCCCGGAGCGCTCGAGGCCCGGCTGCCCGTACGCCGGCTGGCGCGCGCCTGCGTCGGCGCCTGTGCGCTGGCCGCCGCCGAGCTGGGCGCGCGCCGGGCCGGGCTCGCGCGGGTCCCGCAGGTCCGGGTGGACGACGGTGCGCTCGCCGCCGCCTTCCACAGCGAGCGGCTGGTGCGGATCGACGGACGGGCCCCGGTCCTGTTCGCGCCGCTGTCCCGGTTCTGGCGGACGGCCGACGGCTGGGTGCGCACCCACGCCAACTACCCGCACCACCGCGCCCGGTTGCTGACCGCACTGGGCCTGCCGGACGACGCCGGCGTGGACGCCGTGGCCGCACGGTTCGCCGAACGGACCGCCGTGGAGTCGGAGGAGGCGGTGTACCGCGCCGGCGGCCTCGCCGTGGCCCTGCGCACCCCCGGGGAGTGGGCGGCGCACGAGCAGGCCGCCGAGGTGGCCGCCCGGCCGCTGGTCGAGCGGGAGCTGCCGGACGCGGCACCCGCGCGCGTACTGCCCGCGCCGGACCCGGCCACCGCTCCCCTGCTGCCCGCCGCCGGGCTGCGCGTCCTGGACCTCACCCGGGTCCTCGCCGGCCCGGTCGCCACCCGCACCCTCGCCCTGCTCGGCGCGGACGTCCTGCGCCTGGACGCCCCGCACCTGCCCGAACTGCCGGACCAGCACGCCGACACGGGCTTCGGCAAGCGGTCGGCGACCCTCGACCTCGACACCGGCCGGGAGCGTTTCGAGGAGCTGCTCGCCTCGGCCGACGTGGTGGTCACCGGCTACCGGCCGGGCGCCCTGGACCGGTTCGGCCTCTCCCCCGAGGCCCTGGCCGAGCGGCGCCCGGGTCTGATCGTGGCGCAGGTGTCGGCCTGGGGCGCCTACGGGCCCTGGAGCGGGCGGCGCGGCTTCGACAGCCTGGTGCAGGTCGCGACCGGCATCGCGGTGGCCGAGGGCTCGGCGCGGGAGCCCGGCGCGCTGCCCGCGCAGGCCCTGGACCACGGCACGGGGTACCTGCTGGCGGCGGCCGTCCTGCGGGCGGTCACCGAGCGGTCGTACGACGGGCAGGGCCGGTGCGTGCGGCTGGCGCTGGCCCGCACCGCACGCTGGCTGACGGACGGGATCCCGGACGACCCGGACCCGGCCGGGGAGCCGTATCCGGGCCCCGAGGCCTGGCTCGCCGAGACGGACGGCCCGCTGGGGCGGCTGCGGTACGCCCTGCCGCCGGTGTCCTTCGCGGGCGGCCCCACCGGCTGGAGCCGGCCCCCGGTGCCGTGGGGTACCAGCCCCGCGCGCTGGAGCTGACCGCAGCGGCGGCCGGAAACGCACGCAGGACGGGAGGCCGTGGCTCCGCTTGGCCACCCGGACTTGCCCCGTTCCGTGGCGGCTCGCCAGGATCACGGGGTGAGCCCGTCACCACCGGCCGGCGCGGCGGCCGACACGAACACCGCGGCCCGGCGGCCCGGCACCGGCCGGGCCGTCACCGCACTGGTGCTGGTGGCCCTGGCCGCCCTGATCCCCCTGCTCGGCCCGTCCGCCGCACTGCACGGCACCGGCGAGGCCGCGGCCCCCGGAGCGGGCGGCACGGCCCTGCTGCGCGGGACGCTGTTCGCCGCGCTGAGCGTCCCGCTCGGCGAGCTGTTCGTGCTCCGGCTGGCCCGGCGCCTGCCCGGCGCCCCGCCCGCACGGCCGAGCAGCTGGGCGCCGTTCGCGAACGCCGTCGGCTTCGTCGCCGCGCTGGCGCTCGCCGCGGTGGTCGCCGCCGGCGGTCTGGTCCCGCACCGTCTCGGCCAGATCGACGCCGGCGGCCTGTACGGCACCCGCGACGGCAGGCAGGCGCTGCTGGAGGTCAACGCCTTCCTGTCGGCGGCGCTGTGCGCGCGCTCCCGGCGCCCGGCGGCCCAGGTGTGGCCGCTGGCCGCGGTGGTGGTCGCCGAGGTGCTGCGCGCGCATCCCGTGAGCGAGCAGAGCCCGCTGACCGGCTCCGTCCTGACGCTGGTCCACCTGACCTGCGCTGCGCTGTGGGCGGGCGGGCTGCTGCACGCGCTGCGGACCGTGCGGCGGTGGCGGGGCGACGCGGCCGGGGCCGCGCTGCTGGGGCGCTACGCGCGCGTGGCGGCCGCTCTGCTCGCCGCCCTCACCGCGACGGGCGTGTGGAGTGCGCTGCGGCGCATGCCGGCGGCCACGGTCCTGGACCAGCTGACGGCGACGGCCTACGGGCGCGCCCTGCTGGCCAAGGTGCTGCTGGTCGCCGTCGTCGCCGCGCTCGCCCTGTGGGCGCGGATCCGGCTCGGCCGGGCGGCCGACCCGCTGACCGCCCGCGTCCCCGCACGGGCCGAGCTGGCCGCGCTGGGGGCGGTGGTGGCGGTCTCGGGCCTGCTGACGGCGCTGCCGCTGCCGATCCGCTGGTCGTGAACGCCTAGCCGTTGGTGACGAGCACCTTCAGGGCGGTGCGCTCGTCCATGGCCTTGTAGCCGTCCGGTACGCCCTCGATGCCGACGGTCAGGTCGAACACGGGCGAGGGGTCGATCGTGCCGTCGAGGACGTCGGGAAGCAGCTCGGGGATGTAGGCGCGGACCGGGGCGACGCCGCCGCGCAGGGCGATGTTCCGGTCGAACATGACGCCGAGGTCCAGGCCGGTCCCGCTGCCGTGGGGCACGCCGACGAAGCCGATCGCGCCGCCGTCGCGGGTGATGTGCACGGCCGTCCGCATGGACTGCTCCGTGCCGACCGCCTCCACGACGGCGTGCGCGCCCTGGCCGCGGGTGAGCGCGCGGACGGCCTCGACGGCCGCCTCCCCGCGCTCGGCGACGACGTCCGTGGCGCCGAAGCGGCGGGCGATGCCGGTACGGGCCTCGTGCCGGCCGAGCGCGATGATCCGCTCGGCGCCCAGCCGCCTGGCCGCCAGGACGGCGCACAGACCGACCGCGCCGTCGCCGACGACGGCGACCGTGGCGCCGGGGCGGGCGCCCGCGCCGAGGGCGGCGTGGTGGCCGGTGCCCAGGACGTCGGAGAGGGTGAGCAGGGCCGACAGCAGGCGGTCGTCGCCGGCCGCCTCCTTCGGCAGCCGCACCAGGGTGCCGTCGGCGAACGGCACGCGCACGGCCTCGCCCTGGCCGCCGTCGTGGCCGACGGAGCCCCAGAAGCCGCCGTGCTCGCAGGACGTCGTCAGACCCTCGCGGCAGTAGTCGCAGACGCCGTCGGACCACATGAAGGGCGCCACCACGAGGTCGCCGCGCCGGAGCGTGCCCACCTCGGCGCCGGTCTCCTCGACCACACCGAGGAACTCGTGCCCGATCCGCTGGCCCGGCTGCCGGGCGGCCTCGCCGCGGTAGGCCCACAGGTCGCTGCCGCAGATGCAGGCGCGCAGCACCCGTACGACGGCGTCGGTGGGCAGCTGCACCGCCGGCTCGGGGACGTCCTCCACGCGCAGGTCGTAGGGGGCGTGGATGGTGGTGGCGCGCATGGCGAGGGTCCTTCTCGTGCGGGGTCGTGCGGTGCGCCCGGGGGTGGTGGGCGGCCCTTCACGGTACGCGGCCGGGCGGTCCCGCCGTACCGGGGGTACCCGGACCCCGCGGGGCGTCACACTCCGGCCGCCCCCAGCAGGCTGCCCGCCGCGTACGTGACCGCCATCGCCAGGGCCCCGCCCGCCACGTTGCGCAGCACCGCGCGCTTCGGGGCGGCGGAGCCGAGGCGGGCGCTGCTCCAGCCGGTGAACACGAGGGCGCCCAGCACGGACAGGACGGTGACCGGGAGCCGCCAGGCGGGCGGGGGCAGCACGATGGCCAGCAGGGGCAGCAGCGCGCCCACCGTGAACGCCACGAAGCTCGCCCAGGCGGCGTGCCAGGGGTTGGTCAGCTCGTCCGGGTCGATGCCGAGCTCCACGCGCGCGTGGGCCCGCAGCGCGTCCCGCTCGGTGAGCTGCTCGGCGGCCTCCCGGGCCACCTCCCGGGACAGGCCGCGCTCCTCCAGCAGCCCGGTCAGCTCCAGCAGTTCGGCCTCCGGCTCCTCCCTCAGCTCGCGCTTCTCCATGGCCAGCGCGGCCCGCTCGGAGTCGCGCTGGGTGGAGACGGAGACGTACTCGCCCGCCGCCATGGACATCGATCCGGCCAGCAGCCCGGCCAGGCCCGCGGTGAGCAGGGCGGCCCGGTCCTGGGTGGCGCCGGCCACGCCGACGACCAGGCCCGCGGTGGAGACGATGCCGTCGTTCGCGCCCAGCACGGCCGCGCGCAGCCAGTTCAGCCGGGAGCCGAGCGCTCCTGCGTGGGCCTCGTCGTGGGTGGGTTCCATCACACGGTCCAGCTTCCCATCCCGACGCTCACGACACCCGTACCGACGCCCCTGCCGCCACCGCCCCCACGTTCCGGCGACGCTTTTCCTGGCGGCCCGTCACCTGCGGCAGACGTACGGGGGACGGCGGGCGGACCGCGACCCGGAACCGCCCACGGCAGGGGAACCGTCCGCGGCGCAAGCACCGGCGCCCGGCACTCCAAGCGGCCTGCGGTCGACCGGTGTTCGGGAGGTCCCCGGCACCGTGCCGTCCGCGCCAGGCGGAGCGCCGCGGCCGGTTTTCCGCACGCGCACGCGCGTGCGGGCCTCGAGCGGCAGGGCGCGTCGCAGGCCCCTGGCCGGCACCTGCGGGACCGCGGTGTCGGTCGGGGCCCTTATCCTCAGTGACCATGCTCGAAGACCGTGCGACCGCAGTGTCCTCCCCCACCCAGTGGCCGGCCGCGTATCCGAAGGGATACGCGGTCGTTGACGTGGAGACCACCGGCCTGGCCCGGGACGACCGGATCATCTCCGCGGCCGTGTACCGGCTGGACGAGCGCGGCGAGGTCGAGGACCACTGGTACACGCTGGTCAACCCGGAGCGCGATCCGGGCCCGGTGTGGATACACGGCCTGACGAGCGAGGTGCTCGACGGGGCGCCGCTCTTCGGGGAGGTCGCCGAGGAGTTCGCGGCCCGGCTGGACGGCCGGGTGCTGGTCGCGCACAACGCGGTCTTCGACTGGCAGATGATCGCGCGCGAGTACGCGCGCGCCCGGCGCGAGGCCCCGGTGCGGCAGCGGCTGTGCACCATCGCGCTGTCCAAGGAACTGGGCCTGGTGCTGCCCAACTTCAAACTGGAGTCGCTGGCGGCGCACTTCGGGGTCGTCCAGCAGCGGGCGCACCACGCGCTGGACGACGCGCGGGTGCTCGCCGAGGTGTTCCGGCCGAGCCTGCGGGCCGCGGCGGCGGGCGGCGTCCGGCTGCCGCTGCTGGAGTGCCGGCCGCTGACGGAGTGGTCGGACCGGCCCGTGCCCCGGCAGTCCACGGGCGGCTACGGCGGCTACCGGCCCGGCGGTTGGCGTCCCGCCCGGAAGAGACCCGCCTGCCCGTACCCCAACCCGGGCCGGTACGAGGACGGCGAACGACTCAAACAGGGCATGCGGGTGGCGTTCTCCGGTGACACCTCCACCGAGCGCGAGCTGCTGGAGGACCGGGCGACCGAGGCCGGACTGCACGTGGCGGGCAGCATCTCCCGGCTGACCAGCCTGCTGGTCACCAACGACCCGGACTCGGGCACGAGCAAGGTGGTCAAGGCCCGGCAGTTCGGCACGCCGATCGTCGACGAGGCCGCCTTCGGGCAGCTGCTGAGGGATGTGGAGCCCGCTGGGGAGTGACCCGGGCGACCCGCCGGGGGGATGATCGTACGACCGGGTGATTGGCCCGCGACTCGCCCGGCACGCGCTCGCCCGGACCCGGGTGACGGCTCACCCTGTGGCGCATGGCGAAATGCGAAGTTTGCGGCAATGACTACGGGATGACCTTCGAGGTCCACGCACAGGGAGCCGTGCACGTCTTCGACTGCTTCTCGTGCGCGATCCACCGCATGGCCCCGATCTGCGAGCACTGCCGGGTGCAGATCATCGGGCAGGGCGTGGAGGCCGACGGCAAGTTCTACTGCGGCGCCCACTGCGCCCGCGCCGAGGGAAAGGTGGGCATCGTCGACCGGGTGTGACCCGGTACCCGCCTGAATGCACCCCGCGGCCCGGAGGTACCGTCGTGGGGTGCACCGCTACCGCTTCCTGCTGACCCGCCAGTGGGTGATCCTCACCCTCGTCGCGATCGCACTGATCCCGGCGATGATAAGGCTCGGCTTCTGGCAGCAGCACCGGTACGAGGAGCGCACCGCCCGGAACAACCTGGTCTCGGCCGCACTGCGCGCCAAGCCGGTGCCGGTGGAGCGCCTCACCTCCCCCGGACACGCCGTGACCCGCACCGAGAGGTACCGCACGGTCACCGCGACCGGCACCTTCGACACCTCCCGCGAAGTGGTGGTCCGGCGCCGGACCGGCTCCGACGGCGAGGTCGGTTTCCACGTCCTCACCCCGTTCGTGCTGAGTGACGGCAAGGTGCTGCTCGTCAACCGGGGCTGGATCCCCGCGGACGGCGCCCAGACCGCCTTCCCGAAGATCCCCGCGCCGCCCGCCGGGCGGACCACCGTCAGCGGGCGGCTGATGGCGGACGAGACCACCGCCGCGAGCGGCATCAAGAACATCAAGGGCCTCCCGGACCGGCAGATCATGCTGATCAACAGCGCTCAGGAGGCGCGGCGGCTCGGCGCGGAGGTGCTCGGCGGCTACATCCAGCAGACGGCGCCCGCGCCCAAGGGGGGCTCCCCGGAGCAGATCTCCGACCCCGGCAGCGAGGACGCCCCGCTGAACTACGCCTACATGATCCAGTGGTGGCTGTTCGCCGCGGGCGTCCCGGTCGGCTGGTGGTTCCTGGTGCGGCGCGAGATCCGCGACCAGGAGGAGGCCACGGCCGAGAACGAGACGGAGGAATCGGAACCGGCCACGGTCTGAGCGCCCCGCGGCAGGCCGCCGCGGCGTCACTCCCCCGGCGCACCACCTGATTGGCCCCCATTTCCGCAGGGAAACCGCTCCCCGTGAACGCGCGCATCGAGGACTACGCCCTCATCGGCGACGAACAGACCGCGGCCCTGGTCGGCAGGGACGGCTCGATCGACTGGCTGTGCCTGCCGCGCTTCGACTCCGGCGCCTGCTTCGCGAGGCTCCTGGGCGACGAGGACAACGGGTACTGGCGCATCGCGCCGAAGGGCGCGGACACCTCCACCCGCCGCGCCTACCGGCCCGGCACCCTCGTGCTGGACACCGAGTGGGAGACCGCCGACGGCACGGTCCGGGTGACCGACCTGATGCCGCAGCGCGAGCGCGCCCCCGACGTCGTACGCGTCGTGGAGGGCGTCAGCGGGCGCGTGACCGTCCGCAGCACGCTGCGGCTGCGCTTCGACTACGGCTCGATCGTCCCCTGGATGCGCCGCTCCGACGGTCACCGGGTGGCCGTCGCCGGACCGGACTCGGCGTGGCTGCGCTCCGAGCCGGCCGTGCACACCTGGGGCGAGCACATGGGCACCCACGCCGAGTTCACGGTCGCCGAGGGCGAGCGGGTCGCGTTCGTGCTCACCTGGCACCCCTCGCACGAGCCGCGTCCCCCGCTCGTCGACCCCTACGAGGCGCTGAGCAGCAGCGTCACCGACTGGCGGCGCTGGACGTCGCGCTGCCGCTACGCCGGTCCGCACCGGGACGCGGTGGTCAGGTCCCTGATCACCCTGAAGGCGCTCACCTACGCCCCGACCGGCGGGATCGTGGCCGCGCCGACCACCTCACTGCCCGAGAAGCTCGGCGGCGTGCGCAACTGGGACTACCGCTACTGCTGGCTGCGCGACTCCACCCTGACCCTCGGCGCCCTGCTGTCCGCGGGCTACCACGAGGAGGCCGCGGCCTGGCGCGACTGGCTGCTGCGGGCGGTGGCGGGCAACCCGGCGGACCTGCAGATCATGTACGGCGTGGCGGGTGAACGGCGGCTGTCGGAGACCGAGCTGCCCTGGCTGTCCGGCTTCGCCGGGTCCACGCCCGTGCGCACCGGCAACGGCGCGGCGGACCAGCTCCAGCTCGACGTCTACGGCGAGGTGATGGACTCGCTGGCACTCGCCCGGGCCTCGGGGCTGCCGTCCCGGCCGCACATGTGGGCGCTGCAGTGCGCGCTGATGGAGTTCCTCCAGGCGCAGTGGCGGCAGCCGGACGAGGGGCTGTGGGAGGTGCGCGGCGGCCGGCGCCAGTTCGTCCACTCGAAGGTGATGGTGTGGGTGGCCGCCGACCGCGCCGTGCGCACCCTGGAGGAGCACCCCGGCCTGAAGGGCGACCTGGAGGGCTGGCGCCGGCTGCGCGAGGAGGTGCACCGGGAGGTGTGCGAGAAGGGGTACGACCCCGAGCGGAACACCTTCACGCAGTACTACGGTTCGCGGGAACTGGACGCGGCGCTGCTGCTCATTCCGCGGGTGGGCTTCCTGCCCCCGGACGACCCGCGGGTGGTGGGCACGGTCGACGCCCTGCGCGACGACCTGGGCCACGGCGGGTTCCTGCGCCGCTACGACACCGAGGGCTCGGCGGTCGACGGGCTGCCGGACGGCGAGGGCGTCTTCCTGGCCTGCTCGTTCTGGCTGGCCGACGCCCTGCACCTGACGGGCCGCGCCAAGGAGGCGCGGGAGCTGTTCGAGCGGCTGGCGGGGCTCGTCAACGACGTCGGGCTGCTGGCCGAGGAGTACGACCCGGTGGGCGGCTGCCAGCTGGGCAACTTCCCGCAGGCCTTCAGCCACATCGCCCTCGTGAACACCGCCATGATCCTCTTCGGGGACCCGGGGGCCGGGGACACGGCCGGATGACCGCACGGCAGGATGGGAACCATGGATCTTGGACTGAAGGACCGGGTGTACGTCGTCACGGGCGCCACCCGCGGGCTGGGCAACGCCGCGGCACGGGAGCTCGTCGCCGACGGCGCGAAGGTGGTCGTCACCGGCCGTGACGAGCAGCGGGTGGCCGACGCGGCCGCCGAGCTGGGCCCGAACGCGGTGGGCGTGGCCGTGGACAACGCCGAGGCGGGGGCGCCCGAGCGGCTCGTCGCGGCGGCACGGGAGCACTTCGGCGGCTTCCACGGGGTGCTCGTCAGCGTCGGCGGCCCGCCGCCCGGTTTCGTCGCCGACAACACCGACGAGCAGTGGCGGGACGCGTTCGAGTCGGTGTTCCTCGGTGCGGTACGGCTCGCCCGCGCGGCGGCGGCCGAGCTGGAGGCGGGCGGTGTCATCGGCTTCGTGCTGTCCGGATCGGTGCACGAGCCGATCCCGGGCCTGACGCTGTCCAACGGGCTGCGGCCGGGGCTCGCCGGGTTCGCGAAGTCGATCTCCGACGAGCTGGGGCCGCGCGGGATCCGGGTCGTGGGGCTGCTGCCGTCCCGCATCGACACCGACCGCGTGCGCGAGCTGGACTCCCTGTCCGCGGACCCGGAGGCCACCCGCGCCGCCAACGAGTCGCGGATCCCCCTGCGGCGCTACGGCACGCCGGAGGAGTTCGGGCGCGTGGCGGCGTTCCTGCTGTCCCCGGCCGCTTCCTACCTCACGGGGATCATGCTGCCGGTGGACGGCGGGATGCGGCACGGCTTCTGAGGAGGCCGGTCCCGCGCGCACCCGACGGGAGTGCCGGGCCGCGCAGGCGGCCCGGCGGATCCGTGCGGTGGCCGGTGCCCGGCCCGCGGGTCACTCGCCGAGGCCGGCCAGGTCCCGCAGGCGCCGGGCCTGGGCGGCCCGCTCGGCGGCGCGCTGGGACTCGTAGTCCCGGCCCTGTGCGCCGCGCAGCAACGCCTTGGTCTCCACCACGGCGTCGCGGGGCGCGGCCAGCATCGCGGCGGCCAGGTCCCGTACGGCGGCGTCGAGTTCACCGGCGGGCACGGCGAGGTTGGCCAGGCCGGACCCCACCGCCTCCTCGGCCCCGACGAACCGCCCGGTCACGCACATCTCGAGCGCGCGGGCGTATCCGACGAGACCGACGAGCGGATGCGTACCGGTCAGGTCCGGGACCAGGCCCAGGCTGGTCTCGCGCATGGCGAACTGCACGTCGTCGGCGACCACCCGGAGGTCACAGGCGAGCGCGAGCTGGAAACCGGCACCGACAGCATGTCCCTGGACGGCGGCGATGGACACGAGGTCGTTGCGCCGCCACCAGGTGAAAGCCTCCTGGTATTCGGCGATGGTCGCGTCGAGCCCGGCGTCGTCACGGCGCGCGAGGTCGATGAAGGTCGGCTCGCCCGGGATCCCCTCCGGAGTGAACATCTGCCGGTCCAGCCCGGCGGAGAAGGACTTGCCCTCGCCGCGCAGCACCACGACCCGGACGGAGCCCGGCAGCAGCCGGCCGGCCTCGGTGAGCGCCCGCCAGAGGGCGGGGCTCTGCGCGTTGCGCTTGGCCGGGTTGGCCAGCGTCACCGTCGCGAGCGCGTCGTCGACGGTGAGCCGTACGCCGTCCTTGTCGAGTACAGGAGCGAGGTCCTGGTCGGGCGAAGCCATGGGGCGCCTCCGATGGGTGCGGTCAGTGCGCAGTGCCGTACCGGCATGCTAAGTGACTGCACAGTAACCACCCGGCCGATCACCAGGCCGACCGGGTGGCCACCATCGAAGCCGATGGGCCGCCCGGAGTCAGGACGTAGCGGCCTTCTTGCCCCGGGTCGCTCCACCACGCCCACGAAGCGTGACGCCCGACTCACTGAGCATCCGGTGCACGAAGCCATACGAGCGGCCGGTCTCCTCGGCCAGCGCCCGGATGCTCGCACCGGAGTCGTACTTCTTCTTCAGGTCTGCCGCGAGCTTGTCGCGCGCGGCGCCGGTCACCCGGCTGCCCTTCTTCAGAGTCTCGGCCACCCGTGCCTCCTCATGGGAAGTGCGCTCTGGTCTCCTCATGATCACCCCTCCGGGGCGGGATGGCCACCCATTCGGCAAGGTCCGTGAGACATCGTTGTGACGACAGGAGCCGATCCCCACAAGCGGAAGACGGTATTCCAGGGGCTCGTGTCCGCAGGGCCGAACGGGTGGAATCGCGAAGTACCAGGTCAGAGGCGCGCGTCGGCCGACCCCCCGCATGCTGGGGGATCAGCCGGCGGATGGATGTAGGACACACCTCGATACGAGGAGATCTCACTCAGATGATGGATCACGGCTCGGCCGAATGATCCATACGCAGTGGATCAGATTTTCGATCAAGCCAGGGCGACGAGGTCGGCGTAGTCGGAGCCCCACAGGTCCTCGACGCCGTCCGGCAGCAGGATGATCCGCTCCGGCTGGAGCGCCTCGACGGCGCCCTCGTCGTGCGTGACGAGGACGACCGCGCCCTTGTAGGTGCGCAGGGCGCCGAGGATCTCCTCGCGGCTGGCGGGGTCGAGGTTGTTGGTCGGCTCGTCGAGCAGCAGGACGTTGGCGGAGGAGACGACCAGGGTCGCGAGCGCGAGCCGGGTCTTCTCGCCGCCGGAGAGGACACCGGCCGGCTTGTCGACGTCGTCGCCGGAGAACAGGAACGAGCCGAGCACCTTGCGGACCTCGACCAGGTCCAGGTCGGGCGCGGCCGAGCGCATGTTCTCCAGGACCGTGCGCTCGGGGTCCAGGGTCTCGTGCTCCTGGGCGTAGTAGCCGAGCTTGAGGCCGTGGCCGGGGACGACCTGGCCGGTGTCCGGCTGCTCCACGCCGCCCAGCAGGCGCAGCAGGGTGGTCTTGCCGGCGCCGTTGAGGCCGAGGATGACGACCCGGGAGCCCTTGTCGATGGCCAGGTCGACGTCGGTGAAGATCTCCAGCGAGCCGTACGACTTCGACAGGCCCTCGGCCATCAGCGGGGTCTTGCCGCAGGGCGCGGGCTCGGGGAAGCGGAGCTTGGCGACCTTGTCGGACATCCGGACCTCGTCGAGCCCGGAGAGCAGCTTCTCGGCCCGGCGGGCCATGTTCTGCGCGGCGACCGTCTTGGTGGCCTTGGCGCGCATCTTGTCGGCCTGCGCGTTGAGCGCGGCGGCCTTCTTCTCGGCGTTGGCGCGCTCGCGCTTGCGGCGCTTCTCGTCGGACTCGCGCTGCTGCTGGTAGAGCTTCCAGCCCATGTTGTAGACGTCGATCTGGGCGCGGTTGGCATCCAGGTAGAAGACCTTGTTGACGACCGTCTCGACCAGGTCGACGTCGTGGGAGATCACGATGAAGCCGCCGCGGTACGTCTTCAGGTAGTCGCGCAGCCAGGTGATCGAGTCCGCGTCGAGGTGGTTGGTCGGCTCGTCCAGCAGCAGGGTGTCGGCGTCCGAGAACAGGATGCGGGCCAGCTCGATACGGCGGCGCTGACCACCGGAGAGCGTGTGCAGCGGCTGTCCGAGGACCCGGTCGGGCAGGTTGAGCGCGGCGGCGATGGTGGCGGCCTCGGCCTCGGCGGCGTAGCCGCCCTTGGTGAGGAACTCCGTCTCCTGGCGCTCGTACTGCCTGAGGGCCTTCTCACGCGTGGCGCCCTGGCCGTTGGCGATGCGCTGCTCGTTCTCTCGCATCTTGCGGATCAGCACGTCGAGGCCGCGCGCGGAGAGGATGCGGTCGCGGGCGAGGACGTCGAGGTCGCCGGTGCGGGGGTCCTGCGGGAGGTAGCCGACCTCGCCGGAGCGGGCGATCTGGCCGGCGGCCGGGATGCCCTCGCCGGCCAGGCACTTGGTGAGGGTGGTCTTGCCGGCGCCGTTGCGGCCGACGAGGCCGATGCGGTCGCCCTTGGCGACACGGAAGGTGGCGTTCTCGATGAGGACGCGCGCACCGGCGCGCAGCTCGATACCGGAGGCGGTGATCACGGACAGACTCCAGGGCGTACTGGGATTGGCGGTGGGCGGCTGCGGACGTTCCCGCCGTCTAATGCGCGAGGAGAATGGCCATGGGGACCAGTCTAACGGGGCCGTGCAAGCGGTTTTCCCCGTCCGCGTGTCCGGGGGCGGGGCGTCGGGGGCGGGGCGTTGTCGGTGGCGGCTGGAAGACTCGGGGGTCCGGCGGAACCGGCACACGAGGGAGTGATCGGCATGGCAGGTACGGGTGGACGGCCGGGCGTGTTCCCCACGCTGCTGTACGCGGACGCGAAGGCGGCGATCCGGCAGCTCACGGAGGGTCTCGGCTTCACCGAGCTGTCGGTGTACGAGACGGAGGGCGGCATGGTGCTGCACGCCGAGCTCGTGCAGGGCGGCGGGGCGGTGATGATCGGGTCCAGGGGGCGCGGCGGGCTCTTCGACGCGGTGATGAAGGACGCGGGGCCCGCGGGGGTGTACGTCGCCGTGGACGACGTCGACGCCCACCACCAGCGGGCCGTGGAGCACGGCGTGGAGATCCTGATGCCCCCGACGGACCAGGACCACGGCTCGCGGGACTACATGGCCCGGGACACCGAGGGCAACGTGTGGAGCTTCGGGACGTACGCCCCGCAGACCGGCGTCTGAGGACCGCCCGCCCGGCGGTCTATCCGCCGGTGTGCACCTGGAAGGCGGCGCGGCGCACGGCCTTGGCGAGGGCGGGGTCGGGGTGGGCCGCGGCGAGGGCGACCAGGACCTGCACGGTGCGCGGGTGTCCCACGGCGCGGACCTCGTCCAGCAGCGCGGGCACGGTGGGCTGCACCGCGGCCTCCAGGTGCCGTACCAGCATCGCGGTCTCGCCGTGGTCGCTGACGGCGGCCGCGGTGTCGACCCACAGCCAGGTGGCCTCCTCGCGGGTGAGCACCTCGTGGGCGTCCTCGGGGTCGACGCCGTCGTGCTCGGCGAGCCACAGCAGGGCGTACGGCCGCAGGGCGGGCTCCTCGACGACGGCGCGCACGTCCGGCTCGGCGGGGGCGCCGACGACGCGCAGCGCCTCGAAGGCGAGGCCGCGCAGCAGGGCGTCCTCGCCGCGGGCGGCGGCGAGCAGTTCGGTGACGGCGCTGCCGACGGGGCGGGCGGCGAGCCAGGCGCGGTACTCGGCGCGGGCCGCGTTGGGGCGCAGCTGGGCGCAGCCGCGGAGCATGTCCTCGGCGGACTGCTCGATGTTCCCGGCGGGGCTCTGCGCGGCCACGCAGATCTGCTCCAGCTTGACCCAGACCGCCCAGCTGCCGAGCGGGGTGAGCGTCGCCTGGCCGTCCCCGTAGGTCAGCGCGCCGACGGAGGCGAGCGCCTGGAGGGCCCAGTCGAGGAGCGGGGCGAGGGAGGCCTCCCCGGCGCCCGCGGGGTCCTCGGCGAGGACGGTGGCCCCGGCGACCGCGGCGCCGGCGGGGGCGGTGGCCGCGGGCTCGGCGGGGCCCGCGGCGGCGGGCTCGTAGGGGACCTCGCAGCGGGCCGTGCGCAGTTCCGTGACCCGCTGCTGGAGCAGGTCGAGGAGCTGGTCGACGGGCACGGGGCCGGCGGAGAGCTGGAGGAAGGAGAGCACCTGGGGCATGGCCGAGACGACCTCGGCGACGCCGGCGGCCTCGTGGCCGGCGGGCTCCGGGCAGGCGAGCGACCAGGCGTCGAACAGGGCCACCCAGCCGCGCAGCACGGCGCTGTCGTCCCGGTCCCAGGCGCGCAGGCGCCAGCCGGGGCGCGCGCTGTCCCCGTGCACCTCGACGAGTCCGGCGAGGCGGGCGGTGTCCCAGTCGGCGCGGATCTGAGCGGCGCTCAGCCCGAGCGCGGCGGCGGCACGTTCCGCGGTCGCCTCGGAGAGCGTGGCCTTGCCGTCGGCGGTGGCCGCGTCGCTCCCGGGGCCGAGGGCGGCGTCGGCCCAGCGGGCCACACGGACCGCGCCGGCCAGGCCGATGCGCGCCATTCTGGCCAGTTCGGCGGGGGCCGGGGTGCCCTCCGGCGGCCGGGGTGCGGGGCGGCGCGAGCGCCGCTGGTTCACAGCTCTGGGGGCGGCGGCCAGGGGTCGCGGTCGGACGAGTCGAAGCCTGGAGTCGCGCGGGATACGGGACGTCACGGGTGCAGTCTTCCGGTTGACGGTCCGAAAACCCAAACGGAATGTCACGCGGGGCGACGGGGCTGGCCAAGGCACACCGTTCCCGGCTGGGCCGGTGGTCCTCATCAGGCCAGTCGTACAGCCGTGAACGGAACCACTGGAACCGGGGCTTCCGCCTCGTTCGCGACCGGAGCGGAAGCCGGATCGGGAGCAGGCTCGGGAACCCGGTCGAGAACCGGGGATGCGTCACATGAGCGGCGTCAGGAACCGGCGCAGGCGCTCCTCGTACTCCGCGGGGTCCGCGTTCCACATGGCCGCGTGCGGCGCCTGCGGGACGGTGTGCAGGGCGACGACGTCGGGACGCCGGTCGGCGAGACGCCGGGAGTACACCCAGGGGGCCACCGTGTCGTCCGGGCCGTGGACGATCAGCGTCGGCACGGTGAGCCGGCCGGGATCGGTGAGGCCGGCCGCCAGGTCGGCGTTCAGCCCGGCCCTGCCCTGCGCGGCCCGCACCGCGAGCGGCAGCAGGGGCCCGGGGGTGCGGCGGGCCCGGGCGAGGGCGCGCAGGGTGGCCTGCCAGCTGAGCACCGGCGAGTCGAGGACGAGTCCGGCGACGCGCTCACGCACCGCGGAGTGCTGGGCGGCGAGCAGGGCCATGGTGGCGCCGGTGGACCAGCCGAGCAGGACGACCCGGCGGGCGCCGTGGCGGACGGCGTGGCGGATCGCCGCGTCCACGTCGCGCCACTCCGTCTCGCCGAGGTGGTTCAGCCCGTCCGGCGGGCGCGGGGCGCCCGGGTCGCCGCGGTAGGCGAGCGCGAGGACCGGCAGACGGCGGCCGTGCAGGAATCTCATGACGTTCAGCGCCTGCTCGCGCGTGGTGCCGAGGCCGTGCACCGCGATCACCCAGGTGTCCCGGTCGCCGGGCACGAACCAGGCCGGCAGCGCGCCCAGCTCGCCGGGGATGTCGATGTCGGCGTGTTCGAGTCCCAGGGCGGTGCCCGGGTCGCCGACGTACAGGTTCGGGGTGAGCCGGACGGAGTCGCCGGGCGCGAGGGTGCCGTGCGTGACGCGCTCCAGGCGGCGCACGACCGTGTCCGCGCTGGGTGCGGGCGCGTCGAGGACGGGGCCGACGACCGCGTGGGAGCCGTCGCCCGCCAGGCCGTAGGTGCCGGGCCGCAGCGAGGCCAGGTCGCGGGTGAGGGTGATCTGCCCCGCGGCCGTGGCGTGCACGGTCAGCCGCGGTTCGGTGGGCAGGGGCCGGCCCGCGGGCGCCTTCAGCGCGGCGTCGCTGGCGAGGCGTCCGGCGGCCACGGAGGCCGCGCCGGCGGCCAGGACGGCGGTGAGCGCGGCGGCGGTCGCTCTGACGGTGCGCACGGCTCCAGTGTCGGGGCGGTCGCCGTCACCGGCCAGCCGAGGGCCGGACCGGGCCGGGAACGGCGGGCGCCGGAACAGGGGGCCGTGCAGCAGGGGGGACAGGGAACGGGACAGCAAGGGTCACCTCCGTTGGCCGTACCCCTTCAAACGTGCCCCGGCCTCGGCCATGTGTGCCTCGCTGAGCAGAGAAGGCGTCCGGCCCGGCACCGCGGACGCCGTGAGCCACAGCCGGCACATCCACTCGAGCTGGGCGGTGCGGTCGTAGGCCTGGTCGAGGCCGGCGCCGTAGGTGATCGTGCCGTGGTTCTGCAGCAGGCAGCCGGAGCGGCCGGCGAGGGCGCGCAGCATGTTCTCGGCCAGTTCGGCGGTGCCGTAGGTGGCGTAGGGGGCGACCCGGACCGGGCCGCCGAGCGCGGCGGCCATGTAGTGGATCGGGGGCAGCTCGGTGACCAGGGTGGAGACGGCCGTGGCGTGCACGGCGTGGGTGTGGACGACGGCGCGGGCGTCGGTGGTGCGGTAGACGGCGAGGTGCATCGGCAGCTCGCTGGTCGGCACGAGCGTGCCGCGCACCTGCCGCCCGGTGAGGTCGACGGCGGTGAGGTCGTCCCCGGTCAGCCGGTCGTAGGGCACGCCCGAGGGGGTGACCAGCACGAGGTCGCCGACGCGCGCGGAGACGTTGCCGGAGGTGCCGACGACCAGGCCGTCGGCGACGGTCCGGCGGGCGGTGGTGACCAACGTCTCCCAGACCCGCGATTCCTCGTCCCTCACCGCTCGCTCCCCTCCTGGGCGGCCTGCCGCGGCCGGTTCCGTACCGATCCTGCCACCGGCCGGGCACGGACGGTGGCGGCGGGGAGCGACCGGAATGGCACACCCCTGTTTCCGACACCCTGATGCCCGGCCCAGTTCACCTTCCGTTCACCCAGGTTGCCTACGTTCATCCAGCCAATGACGCTCGAACGATTGCCTGGGTAAATGGAAAGCTTCTCGCTGATCCTCGCGATTGTGGTGGTAACCGCACTCGCGTTCGATTTCACGAACGGTTTCCACGACACCGCCAACGCGATGGCCACCACCATCTCGACCGGCGCGCTCAAGCCCAAGGTCGCGGTGGCCATGTCCGCCGTGCTGAACCTTGTAGGCGCTTTCCTCTCCGTGGAGGTCGCCAACACGATCTCCAAGGGGCTCGTCGATGAGAACGGCATCCGTCCCGAGGTCATCTTCGCCGCCCTGGTCGGCGCGATTCTCTGGAACCTGCTGACCTGGCTGGTGGGACTGCCCTCCAGCTCCTCGCACGCCCTCATGGGCGGCCTGATCGGCGCCACCATCGCCTCCGCGGGCTTCGGCGCCGTCCACGGTGACGTCCTCGTCACCAAGGTGCTGCTGCCCGCCGTCGCCGCGCCGATCGTGGCCGGCGTCGCGGCGATGCTCGCCACCCGCTTCTCCTACGGCATGGGCAAGAACGCCGACGGCGAGGCCTCCCGCAAGGGCTACCGCGCCGGCCAGATCGCCTCGGCCGGCCTGGTCTCCCTCGCGCACGGCACGAACGACGCGCAGAAGACGATGGGCATCATCACCCTCGCGCTGATCGCGGGCGGTGCCATCGCCCCCGGCTCCAACCCTCCCACCTGGGTGATCCTCTCCGCCGGCCTGGCCATCGCGCTCGGCACCTACATCGGCGGCTGGCGCATCATCCGCACCATGGGCAAGGGCCTGACCGACCTCGAGCCGCAGCAGGGCTTCGCCGCCCAGACCAGCGCGGCCACCGCCATCCTCGCCTCGTCGCACCTCGGCTTCTCCCTCTCCACCACCCACGTCGTCTCCGGCTCGGTGATGGGCACGGGCCTGGGCCGCAAGGGCGGAGTGGTCCGCTGGTCCACGGCGACCCGGATGGTCGTCGCCTGGGCGCTGACCCTGCCGGCCGCCGCGCTGGTCGGCGCGGGCGCCGAGGCCGTGACGGACCTCGGCGACTGGGGCACCGCGGTCGTCGCCGTGTTCCTGGTCGGCTCCAGCGCCGCCATCTGGAAGCTCTCGCGCCGCCAGGTCGTCGACCACAGCAACGTCAACGAGGTCGACGAGACCGAGCCGGCCGGCGTGGTGACCGCCGCGATCGCCGCGGTGATCCCGCCTCCCACGGCGGCCGCCGAGGACCTGGCGGCCACCATCCCGGCTCCGGCCGGCGCCGAACCCGCCTCCGCGACCCAGGCGGCCCCGCCGGCCGCCAAGGTCTGACCCGAGCACCCGGTGACAGGAAAGCAGTACTGATATGAAGATCGACTGGGCGGCCATCGGTTCCGTCTTCGGTGTCAGCCTCGTGTTCACGGTGGGCCTCGTGGCCGTGTTCACGCTCGGCGTCAACGGCCTGGTGCGGCGCGAGAAGGCCGCCGCACAGGGCGGCTCCGCGGGCCTGGCCCTGACGGGCGCGTACGTCTGCTTCGCCGCCTGCGCGGCCGCGGTGGCGTACGGGATCTACCTGATCATGGCCAAGGCCTGATCGACCGCGGTCGAGGCCCCTCACCGGCACGTTCCGGTGGGGGGCCTCGCGCATGCCGGAAGCCGGCCGGTGTGGGCTTGTGCACAGTCGGGCGTCCCAGGTCACGGCCAGGTTGACGGCCGTTCACGGCCCGTGGTGGACTGCCCACGCCATCTACGGCGGCAGGAGAGGAAGCCGGTGCGAATCCGGCGCGGTCCCGCCACTGTCACCGGGGTAGAAACCCCCGGGAGCCAGGAACTCTCGCCGCCGGTCTCGTCGAACCAGGGCGCGGACACCCTGAGTGAGGACACGTATCGCCATGCTCGGCTGCCGATCGAGGACACGCACCAGGACCGTCCCCCGGCCCACGGCCGGCTGAGCCAATGGGTGCCGATCGCTCCTACGCGTACGGCGCCGCTGCCGGCCTCCTCGGCGATCTGCTCCTCGGCGATCCGCGCCGGGGCCATCCCGTCGCCCTGTTCGGACGGGCGGCGGGGGCTGTCGAGCGCGGGCTGTGGCGCGACCACCGCGGGTGGGGAGCCCTCCACACGGCCGTCTGCGCCGGTGGCGCCGTCGCGCTGGGAACCGTGGCCGAGCGGGCCGTACGCCGCTCCCCCGCCGCCCGCGCGGCGCTGACCGCCGTCGCGACCTGGGCCGTCGTCGGCGGAACCTCCCTCGTGAAGGAGGCCCGGACCATCGGGCGCGCCCTCCAGGCGGGGGACGTCGAGGCGGCCCGGGCGCGGCTGCCGCACCTGTGCGGCCGGGACCCGCAGTCCCTGGACGCCGACGGGATCGCCCGGGCCGTCGTCGAGTCCGTGGCCGAGAACACCTCCGACGCCGTCGTGGGCGCCCTGGTGTGGGGTGCGCTCGGCGGGGTGCCCGGCCTCCTGGGGTTCCGCGCCGTCAACACCCTGGACGCGATGGTGGGCCACCGGTCGCCCCGGTACCGGAGCTACGGATGGGCCTCGGCCCGGCTGGACGACGTCGCCGGGTGGCCCGGGGCGCGCCTGACCGCCGTCCTCGCCGCCCTCGCCGGCCCCGACCCGCGCGGTGCGCTGCGCGCCTGGAAGGCGGACGCGGCCCGGCATCCCAGCCCCAACGCCGGGCCCGTGGAGGCCTCCTTCGCCGGCGCCCTCGGCGTCCGGCTGGGCGGCACGCTCTCCTACGGCGGGCGCGTGGAGCGGCGGCCGGTCCTCAACGGGGACGCCGGGCGCGCCGTCCGGGTCACCGACATCGACCGGGCCGTACGGCTCTCCCGCCGCGTCGGCCTGCTCGCGCTCGGCGTCACGGTCGCCGCGCGCCGACTCGTGAAGGGACGTGGGAAGTGAACGGGGGTCTCCTCGTCGCCGGCACCACCTCGGACGCCGGCAAGAGCGTCGTGACGGCCGGGATCTGCCGGTGGCTGGTGCGCCAGGGCGTGAAGGTGGCGCCGTTCAAGGCGCAGAACATGTCCCTCAACTCCTTCGTCACCCGCGAGGGCGCCGAGATCGGCCGGGCCCAGGCGATGCAGGCCCAGGCCTGCCGGACCGAGCCGACCGCGCTGATGAACCCCGTGCTGCTCAAGCCGGGCGGCGAGCAGAGCAGTCAGGTGGTGCTGCTGGGCAGGCCGGTGGGCGAGATGAGCGCGCGCGGCTACCACGGGGGCAGGCAGCACCGGCTGCTCGGCACCGTGCTGGACTGCCTGGCCGAGTTGCGGAGCACGTACGACGCGGTGATCTGCGAGGGGGCCGGTTCGCCCGCGGAGATCAACCTGCGGCGGACCGACATCGTCAACATGGGACTCGCGCGCAAGGCGCGGCTGCCCGTGCTCGTCGTCGGCGACATCGACCGGGGCGGTGTCTTCGCCTCCTTCTTCGGCACGGTGGCGCTGCTGTCCCGGGAGGACCAGGAACTCGTCGCCGGTTATCTGGTGAACAAGTTCCGGGGGGACGTCTCCCTGCTCCGGCCCGGCCTGGACATGCTCCACGGGCTCACCGGGCGGCGCACCTACGGCGTGCTGCCGTTCCGGCACGGGCTCGGCATCGACGAGGAGGACGGCCTGCGCGTGTCGCTGCGCGGCACCGTGCGGGAGTCCGCGGTCGCCGAGCCGGTCGGGGAGGACGTGCTGCGGGTCGCCGTGTGCGCGGTCCCGCTGATGTCCAACTTCACCGACGTGGACGCGCTGGCCGCCGAGCCGGGCGTCGTGGTGCGGTTCGTGGACCGCCCGGCGGAACTGGCCGACGCGGACCTGGTGGTGATCCCGGGCACGCGCGGCACCGTGCGGGCGCTGCGGTGGCTGCGGGAGCGCGGGCTCGCGGACGCCCTCGTGCGGCGGGCCGCCGAAGGACGCCCGGTCCTCGGTGTCTGCGGCGGCTTCCAGATCCTCGGGGAGCGCATCGAGGACGAGGTCGAGTCGCGCGCCGGCGAGGTCGAAGGGCTCGGTCTGCTGCCCGTGCGGGTGCGGTTCGCCCGCGAGAAGACCCTCACCCGGCCCACCGGGCAGGCCCTCGGCGAGCGCGTCGAGGGCTACGAGATCCACCACGGGGTGGCCACGGTCGACGGCGGGGACGCGTTCATCTCCGATGACGGGGGACACAGCCTCGACGGCTGCCGGGTCGGGGGCGTCTGGGGCACCCACTGGCACGGCTCGCTGGAGTCGGACGGCTTCCGCCGGGCCTTCCTGCGCGAGGTGGCCGCCGCCGCGGGCCGCCGCTTCGTCCCGGCACCGGACACCTCCTTCGCCGCGCTGCGCGAGGAGCAGCTCGACCGGCTCGGCGACCTGATCGAACAGCACGCGGACACGGACGCGCTGTGGCGGCTCATCGAGTCCGGCGCGCCGCAAGGACTGCCCTTCATCCCACCGGGAGCGCCCGCATGAGCACAGTGTTGTTGTTGTCGACCGCCGACACGGACCTGCTGGCGGCCCGGTCCTGCGGCGCCGGCTACCGCATCGGCAACCCGTCCCGGGTGGACGTCCGGCAGGACCTGCCGCGGCTGCTCGACGGCGCGGACCTCGCCGTCGTACGCCTGCTGGGCGGCAAGCGCGCCTGGGAGGACGGGCTGGCCGCGCTGAAGGCGTCCGGGATCCCGGCCGTGCTGCTGGGCGGCGAGGCCGTGCCGGACGCCGAGCTGATGGCCGAGTCGACCGTGCCGGCCGGTGTCGTGGCCGAGGCGCTGAAGTACCTGGTCGAGGGCGGCCCGGAGAACCTGCTGGAGCTGTCCCGGTTCCTGTCGGACACCGTCCTGCTGACCGGCGAGGGGTTCGAGGCGCCGCGGAAGATGCCGGAGTACGGCGTCCACGGCGCCTACGAACTCCGGGACGGCCGGCCGACCGTGGGCGTGCTGTTCTACCGGGCGCACGAGCTGAGCGGCAACACCGCCTTCGTGGACACCCTCTGCGACGCCGTGGAGGCACTGGGCGCCAACGCCCTGCCGGTGTACTGCGGTTCGCTGCGCGGCGCGGACCCGGGCCTGTACGAGCTGCTGGGGCGGGCCGACGCGCTGGTCGCCACCGTGCTCGCGGCCGGCGGCACGCACGCCTCGCACGCCTCGGCCGGCGGCGAGGACGAGTCCTGGGACATCGGGGCGCTCGCCGACCTGGACGTGCCCGTGCTGCAGGGGCTCTGCCTCACCTCCTCGCGGGCCGCCTGGGCGGAGTCGGACGCCGCCCTCTCCCCCATGGACGCGGCGATGCAGGTCGCGATCCCCGAGTTCGACGGCCGGCTGGTCACGGTGCCGTTCTCCTTCAAGGAGCAGGGCCCGGACGACGTCCCGGTGTACGCCGCCGACCCCGAGCGGGCCGCCCGGGTCGCCGGGATCGCCGTACGGCACGCGCGGCTGGGGTACCGGCCGAACGCGGAGAAGAGGATCGCGCTGGTCTTCACCGCCTACCCGACCAAGCACTCCCGGGTCGGCAACGCGGTGGGCCTGGACACGCCCGCCTCGGCGGTACGGGTGCTGGACGCGCTGCGGGACGCCGGGTACGCGGCCGAGGGCTACCCGGAGGGCGGCGACGAGCTGATCCACCGTCTCATCGCGGCGGGCGGCCACGACGTCGAGTGGCTCACGGAGGAGCAGCTGGCCGCGGCGCCCGCGCGAGTGCCGCTGGCCGACTACCGGGCCTGGTTCGACCGGCTCGATCCGGACCTCAGGGGCGCCATGCTGGAGGCGTGGGGCGAGCCGCCGGGCTCGCTGTACGTCGACGGTGACGACATCGTGCTGGCGTCCCTGCGGTTCGGCAACGTCGTCGTCATGATCCAGCCGCCGCGCGGCTTCGGGGAGAACCCGATCTCGATCTACCACGACCCCGACATGCCGCCGTCGCACCACTACATGGCGGCCTACCGGTGGCTGGAGAACACCTTCCGCGCGGACGCGATCGTGCACATGGGCAAGCACGGCACGATGGAGTGGCTGCCCGGCAAGGGGCTGGGGCTGTCGCGCGGCTGCGCCCCGGACGCCGTGCTCGGCGACCTGCCGCTGGTCTACCCGTTCATCGTCAACGACCCCGGCGAGGGCACGCAGGCCAAGCGGCGCGGGCACGCCACGGTGGTCGACCACCTCGTGCCGCCGATGGCCCGCGCCGACACCTACGGCGACCTGGCCAAGCTGGAGCAGCTGCTGGACGAGTACGCGCTCGTCTCCGACCTGGACCCGGCGAAGGCACCGGCGGTGCGCGCGCAGATCTGGACGCTGGTCAAGGCCGCCGAGCTGCACCACGACCTGCACGTGGCGGAGCAGCCGGACGACGACGCGTTCGACGAGTTCGTCATGCACATCGACGGCTACCTGTGCGAGATCAAGGACGTGCAGATCCGCGACGGCCTGCACGTCCTCGGCGGCGGTCCGGTCGGCGAGCCGCGCGTGAACCTGGTGCTGGCGGTGCTGCGGGCGTCCCAGGTGTGGGGCGGGCAGGCGAACGCCCTGCCGGGTCTGCGGGCCTGCCTCGCGGAGCATTTCGGGCTGGTGGAGAAGGAGTTGCTGGCCGAGCCGGGCGCCCCGGTGAAGGTGCCGGCGGAGCTGACCGGCCTGGTCGACGGCCCGGCCCGGACCGCCGCCGACGCGATCGACCTGCTGGAGCGGCTGTGCCGGCGGGCCGCCGAGGGCCTGGAGGCCCGGGCGTGGGACCGCACGGCCGTCCCCGCCGTCCTCCGGGACGTCCTCGGCACCGAGCTCCCGGCCGCGGCCGCCGTGCTGGAGTTCGCGTGCGACGAGGTCGTGCCGCGGCTCGCCCGGACCACGGACGAGATCGGTCACATCCTGCGGGCGCTGGACGGCGGTTACGTCCCGGCGGGCCCGTCGGGCTCGCCGACGCGCGGCCTGGTGAACGTGCTGCCGACGGGCCGCAACTTCTACTCCGTGGACCCCAAGGCCATTCCGTCCCGGCTGAGCTGGGAGGTCGGCCAGTCGCTCGCCGACTCGCTCGTGGCCCGCTACCTGCAGGACACCGGGGAGTACCCGCGGTCCGTCGGCCTCACGGTGTGGGGCACGTCCGCGATGCGCACCCAGGGCGACGACATCGCCGAGATCCTGGCCCTGCTGGGCTGCCGCCCGGTCTGGGACGACGCCTCGCGCCGGGTGACCGGCTTCGAGGTGATCCCCCTGCCCGAACTGGGCCGGCCGCGCATCGACGTCACGGTGCGCATCTCCGGTTTCTTCCGGGACGCGTTCCCGCACGTCGTGGGGCTGATCGACGACGCGGTGCGGGCGGTGGCGGAGCTGGACGAACCGGCCGGGTCCAACTACGTGCGGGCGCACGTGGAGGAGGACGCGGCCGGGCACGGCGACCGGCGGCGGGCCACGGCCCGGATCTTCGGCTCGAAGCCGGGCGCGTACGGAGCGGGCCTGCTGCCGCTGATCGACGCCCGCAACTGGCGCAGTGACGCGGACCTGGCCGAGGTGTACGCCGTCTGGGGCGGCTACGCCTACGGGCGGGGCCTGGACGGGCGGGCGGCGCGCGGGGACATGGAGACGGCGTTCCGGCGGATCGCGGTGGCGGCGAAGAACGTCGACACGCGCGAGCACGACCTGGTCGACGCCGACGACTACTTCCAGTACCACGGCGGCATGGTCGCCATGGTCCGGCACCTGACCGGCGCCAACCCCGAGGCCTACGTGGGGGATTCCGCCGTCCCGGACCAGGTGCGGACACGGACGCTGGGCGAGGAGACCCACCGGGTCTTCCGCGCGCGGGTGGTGAACCCGCGCTGGATGGCGGCCATGAGGCGGCACGGGTACAAGGGCGCCTTCGAGATGGCGGCGACCGTGGACTACCTGTTCGGCTACGACGCCACGGCGGGCGTGGTCGACGACTGGATGTACGAGAAGCTCAGCGCGGAGTACGTCTTCGACCCGGAGAACCGGGACTTCATGCGCACGTCCAACCCGTGGGCGCTGCGCGGCATCACCGAGCGCCTGCTGGAGGCGGCGGACCGCGGGCTGTGGGCCGAGCCGGACGCGGACACGCTGGAGCGGCTGCGCGCCACCTATCTGGAGCTGGAAGGCGACTTGGAGGGCGACGACCAGTGACCACCCCCTTTCCTTTCACGGCCGTGGTCGGCCAGGACGACCTGCGGCTCGCGCTGCTGCTGAACGCCGTATCCCCGGCGGTCGGCGGTGTGCTGGTGCGCGGCGAGAAGGGCACCGCCAAGTCCACGGCGGTGCGCGCCCTGTCGGCGCTCATGCCCGAGCTGGACGTCGTCTCCGGCTGCCGCTTCTCCTGCGATCCCGGCTCCCCCGACCCCGCCTGCCCGGACGGGCCGCACGAGCCCGGGGCGTTCGAGACGCGCCCGGCGCGGATGGTCGAGCTGCCCGTCGGCGCCTCCGAGGACCGGCTGGTCGGCGCCCTGGACATCGAGCGGGCGCTCGCCGAGGGCGTGAAGGCCTTCGAGCCGGGCCTGCTGGCCGACGCGCACCGGGGCATCCTGTACGTCGACGAGGTCAACCTCCTCCACGACCACCTGGTGGACCTGCTGCTGGACGCGGCGGCGATGGGCGCCTCCTACGTCGAGCGCGAGGGCGTCTCCGTGCGGCACGCCTCGAAGTTCCTGCTCGTCGGCACCATGAACCCCGAGGAGGGCGAGCTGCGGCCGCAGTTGCTGGACCGCTTCGGGCTGACCGTGGAGGTCGCCGCCTCGCGGGAGCCGGACCAGCGGGTCGAGGTGGTGCGGCGCAGGCTGGCCTACGACGACGACCCGGCCGGCTTCGCCGCGCGCTGGGCCGGCGAGGAGGCCGCCGTACGGCAGCGGATCGTCGCGGCGCGGCAGTTGCTGCCGCAGGTGCGACTGGGTGACGGGGCGCTGCGGCAGATCGCGGCGACCTGTGCCGCGTTCGAGGTGGACGGCATGCGGGCCGACATCGTGATGGCGCGTACGGCGACCGCGCTGGCCGCGTGGGCGGGGCGCACGGACGTGCTCGCCGAGGACGTGCGGCAGGCCGCCCTGCTGGCGCTGCCGCACCGCAGGCGCCGCAACCCCTTCGACGCGCCGGGCCTGGACGAGGACAGGCTGGACGAGACGCTGGAGCAGTTCTCCGGCGAAGGCGACGGCGACGGTGAGGGGCAGGACGGGGACGGCGGAGACGACGATCCCGGTCCCGACGGTCCTGGCGGCGGTGGCGGGCCCGCGCCCGGCGGCGGTCCCGAGGGCGACGGCGGCTCGGCCGCGCGACCCGAGGCCGGTGAGGGCGGGCAGCCGCAGGGGTCCGGTTCGCAGGAGCAGGCAGCCGCGCGTGCCGCCCAGCCGTTCCGTCCCAAGGCGCTGAGCGTGCCCGGTGTCGGTGAGGGCGCCGCCGGCCGGCGCTCGCGGGCGCGTACCGAGCACGGGCGCACGACCGGGGCCCGCCGGCCCCGGGGCGCGCTGACCAGGCTGCACCTCGCGGCGACCGTGCTGGCCGCCGCACCGCACCAGCGGGCGCGGGGCCGGTCCGGGCCGGGACTGGTGGTCCGCCGGGACGATCTGCGGCAGGCGACCCGGGAGGGCCGCGAGGGCAACCTCGTGCTGTTCGTGGTGGACGCCTCGGGTTCGATGGCGGCGCGGCAGCGGATGGGCGCCGTGAAGGGTGCCGTGCTGTCGCTGCTGCTGGACGCCTACCAGCGGCGGGACAAGGTGGGTCTGGTGACCTTCCGGGGCGCCTCGGCCGAGGTCGCGCTGCCGCCGACCTCGTCGGTGGACGCGGCGGCCGTCCGGCTGGAGTCGCTGCCGACCGGTGGCCGTACGCCGCTCGCGGCCGGGCTGCTCAGGGCGCACGAGGTGCTGCGCCTGGAGCGGCTGCGGGACCCGGCGCGGCGGGCGCTGGTCGTGGTGGTGACCGACGGGCGGGCGACCGGTGGAGGGGCGGCGCGATGGGGGTCCCCCCAGGCTTCCGGCTCTGGGGGAGCCTCCGGCCGGGGTGGTGGCCGGGCGACGGGTGGGACCGAGCCGGTGGCGCTGGCGGGGCGTGCGGCGCGGCTGTTCGCGGCCGACGGGGTCGCGTCGGTGGTCGTGGACTGCGAGGCGGGGCCGGTGCGGCTGGGCCTCGCGGGGCGGCTGGCGGGTGAGCTGGGGGGTACGGCCGTGACGCTTCAGGAGCTGCGGGCCGACTCGATCGCCGGGCTGGTGCGGGACGTTCAGGGCGACAGGAGGGCCGCGTAATGCCGCAGGGACAGCCGAGCGTCGTACCGGACGACGGGCTGACGACCCGTCAGCGCCGGAACCGTCCGCTGGTCGTCGTGCACACGGGCGTCGGCAAGGGCAAGTCCACGGCCGCGTTCGGGCTGGCGCTGCGGGCCTGGAACCAGGGGTGGCCGATCGGGGTGTTCCAGTTCGTGAAGTCGGCCAAGTGGAAGGTCGGCGAGGAGAACGCGCTGCGTGTGCTGGGCGCCTCCGGCGAGGGCGGCACGGTCGACTGGCACAAGATGGGCGAGGGCTGGTCCTGGGTCCAGCGGGACGCCCAGATGGACAACGAGGAGAAGGCCCGCGAGGGCTGGGAGCAGGTCAAGCGGGACCTGGCGGCGCAGACGTACCGGCTGTACGTGCTGGACGAGTTCGCGTACCCGATGCACTGGGGGTGGGTGGACACCGCCGAGGTGATCGAGGTGCTGCGGGACCGGCCCGGGACCCAGCACGTCGTGATCACCGGGCGCAACGCCCCCGGCGAGCTGGTGGACTTCGCCGACCTCGTGACCGACATGTCCAAGGTGAAGCACCCCATGGACGCGGGCCAGAAGGGCCAGAGGGGCATCGAGTGGTGACGTCCGTTCCCCGGCTGGTCGTCGCCGCGCCCTCCTCGGGCAGTGGCAAGACCACCGTCGCCACGGGGCTGATGGCCGCGTTCGCCGCGCGGGGGCTCGCCGTGTCCCCGCACAAGGTCGGGCCGGACTACATCGACCCCGGGTACCACGCGCTCGCGACCGGGCGGGTCGGGCGCAACCTGGACGCGTACCTGTGCGGGCCGGAGCTGATCGCTCCGCTGTTCCTGCACGGGGCGCGGGGCTGCGACCTGGCCGTGGTCGAGGGGGTGATGGGCCTGTACGACGGGGCGGCCGGGGAGGGCGAGCTGGCGTCCACCGCCCAGGTGGCCAAGCTGCTGGGGGCGCCGGTGGTGCTCGTGGTGGACGCGTCGTCGCAGTCGCGGTCGGTGGCGGCGCTGGTGCACGGGTTCGCGTCCTGGGACCCGGGGGTGCGGGTCGGGGGCGTCGTCCTGAACAAGGTCGGCTCCGACCGTCACGAGGAGCTGCTCCGGGAGGCGCTGGACGCGGCCGGGGTGCCGGTCCTCGGGGTGCTGCGGCGGGTCGCCGCGGTGGACACGCCGTCGCGGCACCTGGGGCTGGTGCCGGTCGCCGAGCGGCACGCCGACGCGGTCGACTCCGTCGGGGCGATGGCCGCGCAGGTCGAGCGGGGCTGTGACCTGGACGCGCTGGAAGCACTCGCGCGCGCCGCCGGTCCCGTACCGGGGGGCTCCGCCCCCTGGACCCCCGACCTGCCCGGCCGGCACCCGGCCGGGCCGGGCGGGAAGCCGGCGCCCGTGGTCGCCGTGGCCGGCGGTCCCGCGTTCACCTTCGCCTACGCCGAGCACGCCGAGCTGCTCGCCGCCGCCGGAGCCGAGGTCGCCACCTTCGATCCGCTGCGGGACGAGCGGCTGCCCGACGGCACCGCGGGGCTGGTCGTCGGCGGCGGGTTCCCGGAGGTGTACGCGAGCGACCTGTCCGCGAACGAGTCGCTGCGCAAGGACATCGCCGAGCTCGCGCTGAGCGGCGCCCCCGTGGCCGCCGAGTGCGCGGGGCTGCTGTACCTGTGCCGGGAGCTGGACGGGCGGCCCATGTGCGGCGTGCTGGACGCCACCGCGCGCATGACGGAACGGCTGACCCTGGGCTACCGGGACGCCGTGGCCGTCGGGGACAGTGTGCTGGCCGCCGCCGGCACCCGGATGCGCGGCCACGAGTTCCACCGCACGGCCGTCGAGCCGGGCGCCGGCGCCGCTCCCGCCTGGGGGCTGCGCACCCCGGTGCGGCGGGTCGAGGGATTCGTGCAGCGGGGCGTGCACGCGAGTTATCTGCACACGCACTGGGCGTCCGAGCCCGGCGTGGCCCGTCGGTTCGTGGAGAGGTGCCGGACGTCATGAGCAGCAGGCTGGTCGGGGTCGGAGTCGGTCCCGGGGATCCGGAGCTGGTGACCGTCAAGGGGGTCAACGCGCTGCGCGCGGCCGAGGTCGTGGTCGTCCCCGTGATGGACACCGGGGAGCGGGGGCGGGCCGAGGCGACCGTGCTGCACTACGTGGCCGGCGAGAAGATCGTCCGGGTGGTGTTCGCGCTGAACGAGCGGACCGACCGGGCGCGCCGGGAGGCCGCCTGGGACGCGGCCGGGAGCGAGGTCGCCGCGCTCCTGGAGCGGCACGGGTCCGTCGCCTTCGCCACCATCGGCGATCCGAACGTGTACTCGACGTTCACGTATCTCGCGCACACCGTCGCGGAGCTGGTGCCGGGCGTGGTCGTGGAGACGGTGCCCGGGATCACCGCCATGCAGGACCTGGCCGCGCGCTCGGGCGCCGTGCTCACGGAGGGGACGGAGCCGCTGACGCTGGTGCCGGTGACGGCGGGTTCCGCCGTGCTCAGGGAGGCGCTGGCCGGGCCGGGGACGGTCGTGGCGTACAAGTTCGGGCGGCAGGCCGCCGAGGTGGCCGAGGCGCTGCGGGAGACCGGCCGGACCGGGGGCGCCGTGTGGGGTTCGGCGCTCGGGCTGCCGGAGGAGTCGGTGCGGCCGGCCGCCGAGCTGGACGGGGCGCCGCTGCCGTACCTGTCGACGCTCATCGCGCCCCCGCGGCGCGACGGCGGCCGGGGCGGGAAGCTGTGAGCGGGGTGCGGCGGTCAGCCGCCGGAGAGGCCGACCACCAGCCAGACGAAGGCCGCGCCGGCCACCGTGCACAGCAGGGTGGACCGGGCGGGGTGCTCGTGGTGGGCCTCGGGAAGTATCTCGGCGGCGGCGAGGTAGAGCAGGACGCCGCCGAACAGGCCGAGGTAGCCGCCGAGCACGGGCTCCGGGATGTGGAAGAAGGCGGTCGACAGGGCGCCGACGACCGGGGCGCAGGCGTCGGCGACGAGCATGCCTATCGCCCGGCGCCGGTCGTTGCCGTACAGGCTGGTGAGGGTGAAGGTGTTGAAGCCGTCGGCGAAGTCGTGCGCGATCACGGCGAGTGCGACGGCCGTGGCCATGCCGGTGCCCACCTGGAACGCGGCGCCGATCGCCACGCCGTCCATGGCGCTGTGGCCGACCATCGCGGCGGCCGCCGTCAGCCCCACCTCGGGCGCCCGGTGGTTGTGGTGGTCGCCCGCGCCGTGCGCGGCCTGGCGGGCGGCCAGGGTGCGCTCCACCAGGTGGGCCAGCAGGAAGCCCGCCACGAACAGCAGCAGGGCCGCGGGCACGCCGAAGATCTCGCGGTCCGCCGCCCGCAGTGCCTCGGGCAGCAGGTCGAGGCCGACCACGCCCAGCATCAGCCCGCCGGCCAGTCCCAGGACGAGATGGCGACGGTCGGTCACGCGCTGTGCCGTCCAGCCGCCGGCCAGCGTCATCAGGAACGCGCCGAGCGCGACGAAGACCGCCATAGCCCCTTGCTATCCGATGGAGGTGCCTTCGCGCACATCCACGGCTGTCCGCACTCCCCCAGACCCTGACATTTCATCCGCTTCCGACCCGCGTTCCCCGGTCGGCTCTCCGGCCGCGTGCGCGGCCTGCGACCGACCCCGACGCGCGATCTCTGTACGAGAGGACCCCTTCCCATGGCCGATGCCCCCACCGGCAAGGTGACGATCGTCGGTGCCGGCCCCGGCGCCGCCGACCTGCTGACGTTCCGGGCCGCGCGCGCGATCGCGGAGGCCGACGTGGTGATCTGGGCGGCGAGCCTGGTCCAGGCGGAGGTGCTGGAGCACGCACGCGAGGACGCGGAGGTCCTGGACTCGGCGGCCATGTCGCTGGAGGACGTGGTCGCGGTCTACCGGCGGGCCCGCGCGGAGAGCTTGCGGGTGGCGCGGATCCACTCCGGCGACCCGGCGCTGTGGGGCGGCACGCAGGAGCAGCTGGACCGGTGCGCCGAGCTGGGCATCGCGACCGAGGTGGTGCCGGGGGTGTCGTCCTTCTCCGCCGTGGCCGCGCTCGCGCAGCGTGAGCTGACCGTTCCGGAGGTCGCCCAGTCCGTGGTCCTCACCCGCCTCGGCGGCGGCAAGACGCCGATGCCGCCCGGGGAGGAGGTCCGCGAGTTCGCCCGGCACGGGACGACGATGGCGATCTTCCTGTCCGCCGCGCGCAGCGGGCAGCTGGTGCGCGAGCTGCTGGAGGGCGGCTACCCGACGGACACCCCGGTGGTCGTCGCGTACCAGGCGACCTGGCCGGAGGAGCTGATCGTCCGGTGCACGGTCGGCACGCTGGAGGAGACGGTCAAGGAGCACCGGCTCTGGAAGCACACGCTGTTCCTGGTCGGTCCCGCCCTGGACGCCCACGGCACCCGCTCGCACCTGTACCACCCGGGTCACTTCCACGGCTACCGCAAGGCCGACCCGGAGGCGCGGCGGGCGCTGCGCGAGCAGCGGGCGAAGCGTTGATCACGGTCGTCGGCACGGGCACGGGGGCGCCGGTCCCCACGGACGTGCTCGCCGGGGCCGCCCTGGTCGTCGGCGGGCGCCGCCACCTGGACGCCGTACGGCTGCCGGAGGGCGCGGAGCGGATCGTGCTGGGGCCGCTGGCGCCCGCCCTGGACACGATCGGGGAGTACGCGGGCAAGGAGCTGCCGGTGGTCGTGCTGGCCTCCGGGGATCCCGGGTTCTTCGGGATCGTGCGGGCGCTGGCCGAGCGGTTCGGGGCCGGGCTGCTGGACGTGCGCCCGGGGGTGTCCTCGGTGGCCGCCGCGTTCGCGCGGATCGGGCTGCCGTGGGACGACGCGGTCGTGGTGAGCGCGCACGGGCGGGACCTGCGGACGGCCGTGCAGGTGTGCCGGGCGCAGCCGAAGGTGGCCGTGCTGACCGGCCCGGGCTCCGGGCCCGCGGAGCTGGGGGCGCGGCTCGGCGGCGCCGGCCGGGTGCTGGTGGTGGCGAGCGCGCTCGGCGATCCGGAGCGCGAGCGCGTGGAGCGGGTGTCGCCGGAGGAGGCGGCGGCCCGGGACTGGGGCGCGGCGGTGAGCGTGGTGCTGTGCCTGGACGAGCGGCGTGCGCTCGGTGCCGCGCGGACGGTCGCGGGGGTGCCGGACCGGCCCGCCGGGTGGGCCCTGGAGGAGAGCGCGTTCGCGCACCGGGACTCCATGATCACCAAGTTCGAGGTGCGGGCGCTGGCCCTCGCCCGGCTGGGCCCGCGCCTGGGCGACCTGGTGTGGGACGTCGGGGCGGGCTCCGGTTCGGTGGCCGTGGAGTGCGCGCGGCTGGGCGCGGCCGTCGTCGCCGTGGAGAAGAGCGCCGACGGGGTGGACCGGATCCGGGCGAACGCGGCCGCTCACGGGGTGGACGTGGACGTGGTGCACGGCTCGGCGCCGGACGCGCTGAGCGGGCTGGCCGACGATCCCGACGCCGTGTTCGTCGGCGGCGGGGGGCGCGAGCTGCCCGCCGTCGTGGGCGCGTGCGCGCGGCGGGCGCGGCGGGCCGTCGTCGTGGCCCTGGCCGCGCTGGACCGGGTGCCGGCGGCTCGCGAGGCGCTGACCCGTGCGGGGCTCCGCTGCGACGGGGTGCTGCTGCAGTCCGCACGGCTGGCGCCGCTGCCGGGGGACGTGACCCGGCTGGCGGCCGCCAATCCGGTCTTTCTGCTGTGGGGCGTCAGAACCCCGGTGTCGAACGAAGGAGTTGTGCAGTGATCGGCCTCATTTCCGCCACCGCGGCGGGGGCGGTGGCGCGGGACCGGCTGGCCGCGGCCTGGCCGGACCGTACGCGGGTGTACGACGGTCCGGTCGGGCAGGCGGTGCGGGCGGCGTTCGCGGAGTGCGGCCAGCTGGTGTGCTTCCTGGCGACGGGCGCGACGGTACGGCTGCTCGCGCCGCTGCTCGGCGACAAGGCGGCCGACCCGGGTGTGGTGTGCGTGGACGAGGGCGGCCGGTTCGCGGTGTCCCTGGTCGGCGGGCACGGCGGCGGCGCCAACGAACTCGCCCGCGAGGTGGGCGCGTTGCTGGGGGCCGAGCCGGTGGTGACCACCGCGACGGACGCCGTCGGGCTGCCGGGTCTGGACACGCTCGGGTTCCCCTGCGAGGGAGCGGTGGCGGCGGTCTCCCGGGCGCTGCTCGACGGCGAACCGGTCGCCCTGGAGACCGAGCTGCCCTGGCCGCTGCCCGCGCTGCCCACCTCGGCGCGGGGCGCGTACACCGTGCGGCTCACCGACCTGGCGATCGCGCCGGGTGAGCGGGAGGTGCTGCTCAGGCCGCCGTCCCTGGTGGTCGGGGTCGGCGCCTCCCGGGGGGCTCCGGTGGACGAGGTGCTCGGGCTGGTCGAGGAGGCGCTCGCGGACGCCGGGCTGGCGGTGGCGTCGGTGGCCGAACTGGCCACCGTGGACGCCAAGTCGGAGGAGCCGGGCATCACCGGCGCCGCCGCCCGGCTGGGCGTGCCCGTGGTGACGTACCCGGCCGCGGAACTCGCGGCCGTGGCGGTGCCCCACCCGTCGGACGCGCCGCTCGCGGCCGTGGGGACCCCGTCCGTCGCCGAGGCGGCCGCCCTGGCGCGCGGCGGTGAACTCCTCGTGTCCAAGCGGAAGTCGGTGCGCGGCGACGGGCGGCCCGCGATGGCGACCTGCGCGGTCGTACGGCGTCCGGGGCGCGGGCGGCTCGCGGTGGTCGGGCTCGGGCCCGGCGCCCGGGACCTGCTCACCCCGCGCGCGGCGGCCGAGCTGCGGCGGGCCTCGGTGCTGGTCGGGCTCGACCAGTACGTCGACCAGATCCGCGACCTGCTGCGCCCCGGCACCCGGGTGCTGGAGTCGGGGCTCGGCGCGGAGGAGGAGCGGGCCCGTACGGCCGTCGCGGAGGCCCGCGCGGGGCACGCGGTGGCGCTGATCGGCAGCGGTGACGCGGGCGTGTACGCGATGGCCTCCCCGGCGCTCGCCGAGGCCTCCGACGACATCGACGTGGTCGGGGTGCCCGGGGTGACGGCCGCGCTGGCCGCCGCCGCGATCCTGGGCGCGCCGCTCGGCCACGACCATGTCTCCCTGAGCCTGTCCGACCTGCACACGCCGTGGGAGGTCATCGAGCGGCGGGTGCGGGCGGCGGCCGAGGCCGATCTGGTGGTCACGTTCTACAACCCCCGTTCGCGCGGCCGGGACTGGCAGCTGCCCAAGGCGCTGGCGATCCTCGCGGAGCACCGGGACCCGGAGACGCCGGTCGGGGTCGTCCGCAACGCGTCCCGGCCGGACGGGTCGAGCGGGGTCACGACGCTCGCCGGACTCGACCCGGCGACGGTCGACATGATGACGGTCGTCACCGTGGGCAACACCGCGACCCGGACGGTCGCGGGGCGCATGGTGACCCCGCGCGGCTACCGCTGGCAGGAGGGCGCCCGGTGAACCGCGTGGTGCACCCCATCGAGCAGGAGTCCTTCCGGCGGCTGCGCGCCCGGCTGGACACCTCCCGCTTCCCGCCGCTGACCCGGGCGGTGGTGGAGCGGGTCATCCACTCCGCCGCCGACCTGGAGTACGCGACCGACCTGGTCACGGCCGAGGACGACCTGGTGAAGGGGCACGCGGCGCTGCACGCCGGGGCGCCGGTCGTCGTGGACGTAGAGATGGTCGCGGCCGGCATCACCGGGCGCGAGACCGTCTGCCGGCTGAAGGACGCCGGGTCCGGTCCGGGCCTGACCCGTTCGGCGCACGCGGTCCGGCTCGCGTACGAGGAGGTCGGGCCCGGCGCCCTGTGGGTGATCGGCTGCGCGCCGACCGCCCTGGAGGAGCTGCTGACCCTGGACGCCTCCCCCGCGCTCGTCATCGGCCTGCCCGTCGGCTTCGTCGGCGCGGCCGAGTCCAAGGCCGCGCTGCGCGCGAGCGGGCTGCCCGCCGTGAGCAACGTGTCCGAGAAGGGCGGCTCGGCGGTCGCCGCGGCCGCGCTCAACGCCCTGCTGTACCACCCCACTTCCCCTGATCCGCTCGCATCGCCCGAGGAGAACCTGTGACCACCCCGCCGCCGCCCGCCCTGCTCGTCGCCGGCCACGGCACCCGGGACGAGGCCGGAGCCGAGGCGTTCCGCGCCTTCGTACGGGAGCTGGGCCGCCGCCACCCCGAACTGCCCGTCGCGGGCGGCTTCATCGAGCTGTCCCCGCCGCCGCTGGGCGAGGCGGTCACCGAGCTGGTGGAGCGCGGGGTGCGCCGGTTCGCGGCCGTCCCGCTGATGCTGGTGTCCGCCGGGCACGCCAAGGGCGACATCCCGGCCGCGCTGGCCCGCGAGCAGGAGCGGCACCCCGGCGTCTCGTACACGTACGGCCGTCCGCTGGGCCCGCACCCGGCGCTGCTGAACGTGCTGGAGCGGCGGCTGGACGAGGTGCTGGGCGGCACGGACCGCTCGGACGTGACCGTGCTGCTGGTCGGGCGCGGGTCGACGGACCCGGACGCCAACGCCGAGGTGTACAAGGCGGCCAGGCTGCTGTGGGAGGGGCGCGGGTACGCCGGCGTGGAGACGGCCTTCGTGTCGCTGGCGGCGCCGGACGTGCCGGCCGGGCTCGACCGGTGCGCGCGGCTGGGGGCGCGGCGGATCGTCGTGCTGCCCTACTTCCTGTTCACCGGGATCCTGCCGGACCGGGTGCGGGAGCAGACGGGGGCGTGGGCGGCCGCGCACCCCGAGGCGGACGTGCGGTCGGCCGACGTCATCGGGCCCGAGCCGGAGCTGCTGGACCTGGTCATGGAGCGGTACGCGGAGGCCGTCGAGGGCGATCTGCGCATGAACTGCGACTCGTGCGTGTACCGGATCGCGCTGCCCGGCTTCGAGGACAAGGTGGGGCTGCCGCAGCAGCCGCACTTCCACCCGGACGACGACGGGCACCACCACGGGCACCCTCACGGGGGGCACTCGCACAGTCATGCGCACTGAGGGGACGGGGCCGGACCTGCGCCATCACGGGGACGCCGAAGTGCGCGACGACGGCGCGGCGCTGGTCGACCTCGCCGTCAACGTCCGTGCGGACACGCCTCCCGCCTGGCTGCGGGAGGAGATGGCCGCGTCCCTGTCGTCGCTCGCGGCCTACCCGGACGGGCGGGCCGCGCGGGCGGCGGTGGCGGCGCGGCACGGGGTGCCGGTGGAGCGGGTGCTGCTGACGGCGGGCGCGGCGGAGGCGTTCGTGCTGCTGGCGCGGGCGCTGAAGGTGCGGCGGCCGGTCGTCGTGCACCCGCAGTTCACGGAGCCGGAGGCGGCGCTGCGGGACGCGGGGCACAGCGTGGACCGGGTGCTGCTGCGGGAGGCGGAGGGGTTCCGGCTGGATCCGTCCGCCGTTCCCGGGGACGCCGACCTGGTGGTGATCGGCAATCCGACCAACCCCACCTCCGTGCTGCACCCGGCGGAGGCGGTCGTCCGGCTCGCCCGGCCCGGGCGGGTGCTGGTGGTCGACGAGGCGTTCATGGACGCGGTGCCCGGCGAGCGGGAGGCGCTGGCGGGGCGGACCGACGTGCCCGGGCTGGTGGTGCTGCGCAGCCTGACCAAGACCTGGGGGCTGGCCGGGCTGCGGATCGGTTACGTGCTCGCTCCCCCGGACGTCGTCGCCGAGCTGGCGCGGGTCCAGCCGCTGTGGCCGGTGTCGACGCCGGCGCTGGTGGCGGCGCGGGCGTGCGTGGGACCGCGGGCGCTGGCGGAGGCGGCGCACGCCGCCCACCGGATCGCGGCGGACCGGGCCCATCTGGTGGCCGGGCTGTCCGCGTTCGCGTCCCGCGGTGTGCGGGTGGTGTCGCCCGCGGAGGGGCCGTTCGTGCTGGTCCGCATGGACGCGGCCGCCGTCGTACGGCACCGGCTGCGCGAGCGGGGGTACGCGGTACGGCGCGGGGACACGTTCCCCGGGCTCGGGGAGGAGTGGGTCCGGGTCGCCGTGCGGGACCGGGGGACGGTGGACGGGTTCCTGCGCGCGCTGTCGGACGCGCTGCCGTGACGCCCGCCCACCTCCCGGTGATCAGCCCCTGCGGCGCCGTGCCACCGTCACCGCTCCCCCGCCCACCAGCAGCAGCGCCAGCGCGCCGCCCGCGAGGTACGGCGTCGCCGGGCTGCCTCCCGTCTCCGCGAGGTCCGCACGGGCCCCCTGGGGTTTGGTGCCGGCGGCCGGGTCGTGGCTCGGGGCCGGGTGCGGTGCCGGGTGGCGCGCCGGTACGGGCGTCTCGCAGGTCGCCTTCGCCAGGGTGACCGTGCCGTGCACCTCGGCCACGTTGAGTCTCAGCGGGTTGACGGAGACCTTCAGTTCGAGGGCGGTGGCGGCCGCGGTGCTCGAGGTGGTGCGGCGCTGGGAGAGGTCGAGGCGGACCTCGCCGATACCGGGGACCTTGACGTCGGTCGGGCCGCCCGCGGTGAGGGTGGTGCGCCTGCCGAGGACGGTGACCGCGCCCAGGACGTTCGCGGAGGCGGACGGTGCCCGGCCCGCCTCGCAGGTGGCCTGCGCGGTGACCGCGCCGACCTCGACGACGGACAGCAGGGGCAGGCCGGGGACATGCAGCCTGGCGTGCGCGAGGCGGACCGAGCCCTGCGCGCGCCGGCCGGTCACCGTGGCCTTCGCCGTGGCGACCTGCGCGCCGAGGACCGTGAACGGCCTGCCCCCGTCGACGCCGTCCAGGCGCGCCGCGAGGGCCGTCCGGTCGGCGCTGCGCGGCGCCTGGACCTCGTTGAGGGACACGGCGAGCGGGACGTTCACCGACTTGTTGAGCAGGGACACGTCGAGGCCGGTGCGGAGCACGACGGCGGAGGCGTGACCGGGCCGCGCGGTGGCGTGCGCGGCGCCCGCGCCCAGCGCGAGGGGCGCCGCGGACAGGGCGGTGACCGTCGCGACGGCGGCCAGACGGCGTGCGGGCAGGCGGAAGCTGGTGCTGTTCAAGGCGTGGGACCCCCAGACGGGACATGCTCGGGACCCGTCAACCATTACGCACTGTGGGTGAACGGTCAGCGATCCTGCGTTACTTCACCCCTTCGTGGACTTTCCGCACGCCGGTTCGAGTGGACGGGTACAGGCGTTCCCGCCGGCCGGCCGGCGGCCCGCTACTCCACGATCCGGCCGTTCAGCACCACCCGGCGCGGCGCCGCCAGGGTGCGGACGTCCGCGCGCGGGTCGGACGCGTAGACCACGAGGTCGGCCGGTGCGCCCTCCTCCAGGCCGGGGCGGCCGAGCCACGCCCGCGCGCCCCACGCGGTGGCCGACAGCGCCTCGACCGGCGGGATGCCCGCGGTGACCAGTTCCGCGACCTCGGCCGCGACCAGCCCGTGCGCCAGCGAGCCGCCCGCGTCCGTGCCGACGTACACCGGGATGCCGGCGTCGTAGGCGCCGCGCACGGTGTCGTAGCGGCGCTCGTGCAGCCTGCGCATGTGGGCCGACCAGCGCGGGTAGCGCCGCTCGCCGCCGGCGGCCAGCCGCGGGAAGGTGGCGATGTTGACCAGGGTGGGGACGATCGCGACGCCGCGCTCGGCGAACAGCGGGATCAGGTCGTCGGTGAGGCCGGTGGCGTGTTCGACGCAGTCGATGCCCGCCTCGACCAGGTCGCGCAGCGAGCTCTCGGCGAAGCAGTGGGCGGTGACGCGGGCGCCGAGGCGGTGGGCCTCGGCGATGGCCGCCTCGACCGCGTCGCGGGGCCAGCAGGCGGCGAGGTCGCCGAGGTCGCGGTCGATCCAGTCGCCGACCAGCTTGACCCAGCCGTCGCCGCGCCGGGCCTCCCGCGCGACGTACGCGACCAGGTCGTCCGGTTCGATCTCGTGCGCGAAGTTGCGGATGTAGCGGCGGGTGCGGGCGATGTGCCGGCCGGCGCGGATGATCTTCGGGAGGTCGTCCCGGTCGTCGACCCAGCGGGTGTCGGAGGGCGAGCCGGCGTCCCGGATGAGCAGGGTGCCCGCCTCGCGGTCGGTCAGCGCCTGCTTCTCGGCGGTCTCCGCGTCGACCGGGCCCTCGGCGCCCAGCCCGACGTGGCAGTGCGCGTCGACCAGGCCGGGCAGCGCCCAGCCCTCGACGGTGGTGACGTCCCCGGCGCCCGCCGGGCGGTCGTAGGAGATCCGGCCCCCGACCACCCACAGCTCGTCGCGGACGTCCTCGGGCCCGGCCAGGACCCGCCCCTTCACGTGCAGCACCGCGTCATCGCTCATGCAGTGCAGCGTAGTGAGCTACGCCTCCGCCTTCCCCACCTGGTCCGGGGTCTCCTCCTCCACCTCGGCCATCGCCGGGTCGAGCAGGCGGGACAGGAAGTGGCGGGTGCGCTCGTGCCGCGGGTCGCCGATGACCCGGTCCGGGCTGCCCTCCTCGACGATCACGCCGCCGTCCATGAAGACGACCCGGTCGGCGACCTCGCGGGCGAAGGTCATCTCGTGGGTCACGACCATCATCGTCATGCCGTCCTCGGCGAGCCGGCGCATCACCGCGAGGACGTCACCGACGAGTTCCGGGTCGAGCGCGGAGGTCGGCTCGTCGAAGAGCATCACCTCCGGGCCCATGGCGAGGGCGCGCGCGATGGCCACGCGCTGCTGCTGGCCGCCGGAGAGGGAGGAGGGGAAGGCATCCGCCTTCTCGGACAGGCCGACCCGGGCGAGGTTCTCGGCGGCGACGCGCGCCGCCGTCGCCCTGTCCCGGCGCAGCACCCGGCGCTGCGGGAGGGTGAGGTTCTCGGTGACGCTCAGGTGCGGGAAGAGGTTGAACTGCTGGAACACCATGCCGATACGGCGGCGCACGGCGTCGATGTCGACGTCCGGGTCGGTGAGTTCGGTGTCCCCGACGAAGACCCGGCCCCCGGTCGGCTCCTCGAGGAGGTTGACGCAGCGCAGCAGGGTCGACTTGCCGGAGCCGGAGGGGCCGATGACGCAGACGACCTCGCCCTGGGCGATCTCCAGGTCGATGCCGCGCAGGACGTGGTTGCCGCCGAAGGACTTGTGCAGGTCCTCGACGCGGATCTCGGGGCGGGTCACCGGATCTCCCTCTGGGCCCGGGCCTCCATGCGGCGCACGACGAGGCTGAGCGGGATCGTGATGAGCAGGTAGCACAGGCCGGCGACCAGGATCGGCGTGGAGTTGGCGGTCGTGCTGGCCAGGTCGTTGCCGAACTTGGACAGTTCGCGCTCCTCCAGGGTGACGCCGAGGAACAGCACCAGCGAGGAGTCCTTGAAGAGCAGGACGAGTTCGTTGGTCAGCGGCGGCAGGATGATCCGGAAGGCCTGCGGCAGGACGATGGAGACCATGGCCCGGGCGGGCGAGAACCCGAGTGAGCGGGCGGCCTCCGTCTGCCCCTTGGGCACGGCCTGGATGCCCGCGCGGATCGTCTCGGCCATGTACGCGGCGGAGACCAGGCCGAGGGCGACGGCGACCTTGCCGTAGGTGCCGCCCGGGTACTGGATGCCGGGGAAGGCCAGCGGCAGGCCGACGCCGACGAAGATGAAGATCAGCAGGGCGGGCAGGCCGCGGAAGATCTCGATGTAGACGCCGGCGAGCCAGCGGTAGGGCCCCACGGACGACAGCCGCATCAGGGCGATGACCAGGCCGAGGGCGAGGCCCACCACGAAGCCGGACAGGGTGTACAGCACGGTGTTCTTCAGGGCCACCGTGATGAGGTCCGGGAACAGCTGCCGCGCGATGTCGACCTGCGCGAACTGGTTCTGCAGCCGCCCCCAGTCCGCGGTGACCGCGAAGGCGATCACCGCGGCGGCGAAGACGGCGTACTGCGCTCCGCGCGAGAGCCGGCGCTTCTGCCTGCGGGTCAGCCCGGTCTTGCGGGGCTGGACGCGGGTGTCCGTGTCGGTCATGGGTTCAGGAGGCGGACGGGGAGGCGGCGGAGGCGTCGTACGGGCCGATCCACTGCTCGTAGATCTTCTTGTAGGTGCCGTCGGCCTTGGCGTCCTTCAGGGCCTTGTTGACGGCGTCGAGCAGGGGCCTGTTGCCCTTCTTGACCGTGAAGCCGTACTGCTCGCCGGTCTTGAGGTTGCCGACGACCTTGAAGGCGTCCGCGTTGGCCTTGTCCTTCAGCCAGCCCTGGACCACCGGGTAGTCGATGACGACCGCCTGGACCTGGCCGGTGCGCAGGCCGTTGAGGACCGCGTCGGAGGAGTGGAAGGAGACCGGGTCGAAGCCCTTGCTCTTGGCGTAGTCCTCGCCGGTGGTCTGCGCCTGGGCCCCCAGCTTCTTGCCCTTGGCCTTGACGTCGGGGAGGGAGGTGATGCCGCTGCTCTTCGCGACGAGCACCGCCTGGGTGGCCTCGAAGTAGGGGTCGGAGAAGTCGACGTTCTTCTTGCGCTCGGCGGTGATGGTCATGCCGGCCGCGGCCAGGTCGCACTGGCCGGAGTTGAGGAACGCGCCGGTCTTGAAGTTCTCGAACGGCGTGTCGAGGATCTGCTGCTTGACGCCGAGGTTCTTGGCGACGAGGTCGACGAGGGAGACGTCGAAGCCCTGCACCTTGCCGTCGATCTCCGACTGGAACGGCGGGTACGGCAGGTGGGTGCAGGTGGTCAGCTGACCGCCCTTGACCAGGTGGACGCCCTTGACGGTGGTCTTCCCGCCGCTCCCCGAGTCGCTGGAGGAGCAGCCGGCCGCGACGAGCACGAGAGCGGCGGTCGCGGTGGTGGCGGCCAGGATGCGGGTCCGGCGCCCGAGGGGGGTTTTCATGAGGAATGTCTCCTGTGGGGGAACTGTGACTTCCGATTATAAGGAGATGTTGGGGTCCCTCAAACCAAACCGATGGTCGCGTGGGAGCCCGACCTAGGATCGAGGGAGTTGACCTCCCCGTCGACACCGTCGATACCGTCGATCTCCGAGAGCGAAGAGAGCACCGCCGTGACGCACCCCTTCCTGGACCTGCCCCCGCTGAGTGCCGAGCGGTTCGCCGCGATCGAGGACCGGGTGGCCCGGCTGCTGGACACCCGGCAGGACGTCCTGGTCACCCAGGGCGAGGCGCTGCTGCCGCTGGAGGGCGCGATCCGTGCGGCGGCCGGTCCGGGCACGGTGGCGCTGAACGTGATCACGGGCCCGTACGGCCAGACGTTCGGCCACTGGCTGCGGGACTCCGGCGCGACGGTGCACGACCTGGCCGTCCCCTTCCACACGGCGGTGACCGCCGGGCAGATCCGGGACGCCTTCGACGAGCACCCGGAGATCGACTTCGTGTCGCTCGTCCACGCGGAGGCGGCGACCGGCAACACCAACCCGGTCGCCGCGATCGGCGAGGTGGTGCGCGAGCGGGGCGCGCTGTTCTACCTGGACGCGGTCGCCTCCGTCGGCGCGGAGCCGGTGCTGCCGGACGCGTGGGGCGTGGACCTGTGCGTGATCGGCGCGCAGAAGGCGCTGGGCGGCCCGGCGGGCGTCTCGGCGATCTCGGTGAGCGAGCGGGCCTGGGCCCGCATGGCGGCCAACCCCGGCGCCCCGCGCCGCTCCTACCTGTCCCTGCTGGACTGGAAGGAGCGCTGGCTCGACGCCGGCCGCAAGGCGCTGCCGCACGCTCCGGCCCAGCTGGAGATGCTGGCCCTGGAGGCGTGCCTGGAGCGGGTGGAGTCGGCGGGCCTGGAGACGGTGACGGCCCGGCACCGCGGGGCCGCGCTGGCCACGCGGGCCGGTGCGGTGGCGCTCGGCGGGGGTCTGGAGCCGTACGTGCACGAGGCGGGGGACGCTGCGCCGGTCGCCACGACCCTCCGGGTGCCGTCGGGCGTCGCGGCCTCGGAACTGGTGGCCCGGGCCCTGGCGGACGACCCGGCGCTGCCGCTGGCCGCGGGCGGGGGCGCCCTGGCCCGGGAGATGATCCGGGTCAACCACTACGGACCCGACGCCACGCCGGAGGCGGTGCGGGCGTGCCTGGCGGCACTGGGGCGGGCCCTGGAGGAGCGGGGCCTGACGGTGGACCCCGCGGCCGCCCGCGACGCGGTGGCGGAGGCCTGGCGCTGAGAAGCACCGCACGACGAACAGCGGCCCGCACGGAATGTGCGGGCCGTTTTCATGGGCGGTCCCGGAATTCAAATCAGCTTCACAATTTCATCGAATTCATTGAACGATAGCTTCCCGTCTTCTTCTGCCCGGTTCCCACAGGGCTAAACAAGAGAGTTTGCAGGCGGGTTTCCGGGCTGTGACACACTCCACACAGGTAGAGATATGTCCCGGTTTTCCCGGGGGTAAATCCGACATATCGGATGTTCCGGAGTCTCTTCACGGCACCTCGCTCGTGCATTCTTCAATTTGCCTCGCTAAATTCGTGCCGCATGACTGCCGCACCCGCAGACCTGCTCATCGACCGACCGGCGGTGACGGACGGAGCCGCGCTCTGGCGTCTCGCGAAAGACTCGAAAACCCTCGACCTGAACTCCTCGTACAGTTATCTGCTGTGGTGCCGGGATTTCGCCGCCACCTCGGCGGTGGCGCGCGGCGCGGACGGCGAGCCCGTCGGTTTCGTCACCGGCTACGTGCGACCCGACCGCCCCGGCACCCTGCTCGTCTGGCAGGTGGCCGTCGACACCGCCCACCGGGGGTACGGCATCGCCGCCGCGCTCCTGGACGGGCTGACCGCACGGCTCGCCGCCGAGCGCGCGATCACCGACGTGGAGACCACCATCACACCCGGCAACACCGCCTCCGAGCGCCTGTTCAGCTCGTTCGCCGAGCGGCACGGCGCGCGGCTGACCCGCGAGGTGCTGTTCCCCGCCGGACTGTTCCCGGACGGCCCGCACGACCCCGAAGTCCTGTACCGCATCGGCCCGCTGACCCCCGCCACCGCGCACTGAGGAGCCCTTCACCGTGACCATCACCCAGCCCGACCTCAGCGTCTTCGAGACCGTCGAGTCCGAGGTGCGCAGCTACTGCCGCGGGTGGCCCACCGTGTTCGACCGTGCGCAGGGCAGCCGTCTGTACGACGAGGACGGCCACGCGTACCTCGACTTCTTCGCCGGGGCCGGATCGCTCAACTACGGCCACAACAACCCGGTCCTCAAACGGGCGCTGATCGACTACCTGTCGCGGGACGGGATCACCCACGGCCTGGACATGTCGACCACGGCCAAGCGGTCCTTCCTGCAGACCTTCCAGGACCTGGTGCTGCGCCCGCGCGACCTGCCGTACAAGGTCATGTTCCCGGGCCCGACCGGCACCAACGCCGTGGAGTCGGCGCTGAAGCTCGCCCGGAAGGTGAAGGGGCGGGAGGCGATCGTGTCGTTCACGAACGCCTTCCACGGCATGTCCCTCGGCTCCCTCGCCGTCACCGGCAACGCCTTCAAGCGGGCCGGCGCGGGCATCCCGCTGGTGCACGGCACGCCGATGCCGTTCGACAACTACTTCGACGGCCGGGTCCCGGACTTCCTGTGGTTCGAGCGGCTGCTGGAGGACCAGGGCTCCGGGCTCAACAAGCCGGCCGCCGTGATCGTGGAGACGGTGCAGGGCGAGGGTGGCATCAACGTGGCCCGGCCCGAGTGGCTGCGCGCGCTCAAGGAGCTGTGCGAGCGGCAGGACATGCTGCTGATCGTCGACGACATCCAGATGGGCTGCGGCCGCACCGGTGCCTTCTTCTCCTTCGAGGAGGCCGGGATCACGCCCGACATCGTCACCGTCTCCAAGTCGATCAGCGGCTACGGCCTGCCGATGTCGCTGTGCCTGTTCAAGCCCGAGCTGGACCTGTGGGAGCCGGGCGAGCACAACGGCACCTTCCGCGGCAACAACCCCGCGTTCGTCACCGCCACCGCGGCGCTGGAGACGTACTGGACCGACGGCTCCGCCATGGAGAAGCAGACCCGTGCCCGCGGGGAGCAGGTCGAGCAGGGGCTGATCGCCATCACCGAGGAGAACCTCGCCGACGTCAAGGAGTACCGCGGGCGCGGACTGGTGTGGGGCCTGGAGTTCCACGCCAAGGACCGGGCCTCGCGGATCGCCCGCCGGGCGTTCGAACTCGGGCTGCTCATCGAGACGTCCGGCCCGGAGGGCGAGGTCGTCAAGCTGCTGCCCGCCCTCACCGTCACCCCCGAGGAACTGGACGAGGGGCTGAGCGTCCTCGCCCGCGCCGTCCGGGAAACCGCCTGACCGGCGAAGCGCCCGAACGGGAAACCGCCCGACCGACCCTCCGACCAACCGGGAGAGAGCACCACGTGATCGTCCGATCGTTCAAGGAACTCGAAGGCACCGACCGGCACGTCAAGTCGAAGTCCGGCACCTGGGAGAGCAAGCGGATCGTCCTCGCCAAGGAGCGGGTCGGCTTCTCCGTGCACGAGACCATCCTGTACGCCGGGACCGAGACGCACATGTGGTACGCCAACCACATCGAGGCCGTCGTCTGCACCAAGGGCGAGGCCGAACTGACGGACCGCGAGACCGGGCAGACCTACACCGTCACGCCCGGCACCATGTACCTCCTGAACGGGCACGAGCGGCACACGCTGCGCGTCAAGGAGGACTTCCACTGCATCTGCGTGTTCAACCCGCCGGTGACCGGGCGGGAGGACCACGACGAGAACGGCGTCTACCCGCTGCTCACCGAGCCCGAGGAGGTGTGAGGACCATGACCACCGCCCCCGTGAAGGACCTCTACCCGACCCGCGGCACCAGCGAGGTGACCGTCCCGCGCCAGGACCCGGTCGTCTGGGGCTCCCCGGACACCCCGGGGCCGGTCTCCACCACCGACCTGCAGACGTACGAGCGCGACGGCTTCCTCACCGTCGACCAGCTCATCACCCCGGACGAGGTCGAGGTCTACCGGCGTGAGCTGGACCGGCTCGTCTCCGACCCGGCGATCCGCGCCGACGAGCGCTCCGTCGTGGAGCCGAGGTCGAAGGAGATCCGGTCCGTCTTCGAGGTGCACCGGATCAGCGAGGTGTTCGCGCGGCTGGTGCGCGACGAGCGCGTGGTCGGCCGCGCCCGGCAGATCCTGGGCTCGGACGTGTACGTCCACCAGTCCCGGATCAACGTCAAGCCCGGTTTCGGCGCGAGCGGCTTCTACTGGCACTCGGACTTCGAGACCTGGCACGCCGAGGACGGCCTGCCGAACATGCGCACGGTGTCCGTCTCGATCGCGCTGACCGAGAACCACGACACCAACGGCGGTCTGATGATCATGCCGGGCTCCCACCGGACGTTCCTGGGCTGCGCCGGCGCGACGCCCGAGGACAACTACAAGAAGTCGCTGCAGATGCAGGACGCGGGCACGCCGTCCGACGAGGCGCTCACCGCGCTGGCGGGCGAGCACGGCATCCGGCTGTTCACCGGCAGGGCGGGCTCGGCGACCTGGTTCGACTGCAACTGCATGCACGGCTCCGGCGACAACATCACGCCGTTCCCGCGCAGCAACGTCTTCATCGTGTTCAACAGCGTGGAGAACACGGCGGTGGAGCCGTTCGCGGCGCCGGTGCGGCGGCCCGCGTTCATCGGAGCGAGGGATTTCACTCCCGTGCGGTGAGCCGGGCCGGCCGGGGGTCCGGGGGTCGTCCCCCGGAGTACGCGGCATCGGGGCCAGGGACGTCACCCCCGTGCGGTGACCGCCTCGACGTGACACCCCTCCGACCACCGGGCCGGGGCCTCCTCGTGTGGGACGGGAGGCCCCGGCCCGGCGCCGTGTCCGGGGTCAGTCCGACAGCGCGTCGAGCAGGCGGTCCACGTCGGCTGCCGTGTTGTACAGGTGGAAGGCCGCGCGCAGGTTGCCCGCGCGGTCGGAGACCTCGATGCCGGCCCGGCTGAGCTCCTCCTGGCGGGCGCCGAGCCCCGGCACGGAGACGATCGCCGAGCCCGGGGCGGGCAGCGGCTCGCGGCCGAGGTCCACGAGCCCGGCGCGGAACCGGTCGGCGAGGGCGACGGCGTGCTCGTGCAGGGCGGGCACCCCGATCTCCTCGAGGAGTTCGAGGGAGCGGCGCAGCCCGGCGTAGGTGAACAGGGCGGGGGTGAGGTCGAACCGCCGTGCCGAGTGGGCGAGTTCGGCGACCGGGCCGTAGCAGCTGTCCCAGGGCCGCTCCCCCGCGACCCAGCCCGCGAGCCCCGGGGTGAGCCCGCCGAAGTCCTCGGGGACCGTGAGGAAGGCCGCCCCGTGCGGGCCGAGCAGGAACTTGTAGGAGACGCAGGCGGTGAAGTCGTGGGCGGCCGCGTCCACCGGCAGCCAGCCGGCGGCCTGGGAGTGGTCGACGTAGGTGCGGGCCCCGTGCGTGCGGGCGGCCTCGCGCACGGCGGCCAGGTCGGCGACGCGTCCGTCGGCGGACTGGGCGGCGCTGACCGCGACGAGCGCGGTGCCGGGGCGGACGGACTCGGCGATCCGCTCCACCGGGACCGCGCGGACCTTGAGGTCACCGCGGACGTGGAAGGGGTTCAGTACGGAGGTGAAGTCGCCCTCGGCGGTGAGGACTTCGGCGCCCGGGGGCAGGGAGGCCGCGATCACTCCGGTGTGGGCGGCGACCGAGGCGCCGGCCGCCACGCGCGTGGCCGGGACGCCGGCGAGCCGGGCGTAGGCGGCCCGGCAGGCCTCCACGTCCTCGTGGAGCGCGAGCAGCGGCCGGCCCTCGGCCCGCAGCAGCGCCGCCTCGTGCAGGGCGGTGACGGTACGGGTGGGCAGCAGGCCGTTGCTGGCGGTGTTCAGGTAGATGCTCTTGGGGGTGAACTCGGCGCGGACGAGGCTCTCGAACGTCTCCGTGGTCTCCATGGGTCCACTCTGCGGCCCGCGGAAGTCGCAGTCCATCGCGATTTCTTGCGCAGGTCCGCGTAGCGATCCTTATACGTCCGCGCCGACCTGCGGTTTCAGTCCTGCTGGGGCACCGCGCACCCGTCCGGGCCGCAGGCCTCGGCGTCACCCTGGCCGACCGGCCGCAGCGGGGGCCGCTCGCCCCAGGCCTGGGTCAGCGCCCGGGTGAAGACCTCGGCGGGCTGGGCGCCGGAGACGCCGTACTTCCGGTCGAGGACGAAGAAGGGCACCCCGGTGGCGCCGAGCTCGGCGGCCTCGCGCTCGTCGGCGCGGACCTCGTCGGCGTAGGCGTCCGGGTCGGCGAGCACCTTGCGGGCGGCCTCGGCGTCCAGCCCGGCCTCGGTGGCCAGCTCCACCAGGCGTTCGTCGCCCTCGGTGAAGACGGAGCGCTCCTCGGCGAAGTTGGCCCGGTACAGGGTCTGGATGAGCTGGTCCTGCCGGCCCTGCTCCTTGGCGAGGTGCAGCAGGCGGTGCATGTCGAAGGTGCTGCCGTGGTCGCGGCCCCGGGTGCGGTAGTCCAGGCCCTCGGCGGCGGCCTGGGCGCCCAGGTTGTCCTCGCCGGCCCGGGCCTGTGCCTCGCTCATGCCGTACTTCCGGGTGAGCATGGTGATCACCGGCTGGACGTCGCCCTTGGCGCGGCCGGGGTCCAGTTCGAAGGAGCGGTGCACCACCTCGACCTGCTCGCGGTGCGGGAAGGCCGCGAGCGCCTTCTCGAAGCGGGCCTTTCCCACGTAGCACCACGGACAGGCGATGTCGCTCCAGATTTCGACGCGCATGCTCTCGGCTCACTCCAGCTCGTACGGCACGGAGACCCTCTCCGCCCGGTACATGAACGTTCAAGCAGAGCGCTTCATTCCCGGGGCTCCACGGCGTACCGCAGGTACAGGTGGTGGTCGCCCTCGGCGGGCGGGTTCTCCGGGTCGGGGAGCCAGCCCCGGCGGGCGTAGAAGGCCTGGGCGCGCCGGTTGCCCGCGTGCACCTCCAGCACCGCCCGCCGTCTGCCGTCGGCCCGCCACTCCTCCACGCAGGCCGCGTGCAGGGCCGTGCCGATGCCGGAGCGCCAGCGGCCGGGGTCGACGTGGAACTGGAAGAGCTTCACCGTGTCCGCGGGTGCGCCGTCCGGGGTGCGGAAGGACGCGACGGCGACGATCCGGCCCCGCTCGACGGCGCAGAGCACCCGCGCCCCGGGGCGCCGGAGGGAGCCGCGCCAGGCCTCGGCCCAGTCGGTGCCGGCATCGGGTACGCCGTCCGGGTAGTAGGTCGAGCGTGCCCGCAGGTGCAGGGCGGCGACGGTCTCGGCCTCGGCGGGCAGGGCGGTGCGGATCACCAGGGCGTCGTGCACACGATCGCTGATCATGCGAGACAGGACGCGGCGTCCGCCGGACCCGGTTCCGGGCCGGGGCCGGCGCCCGCCCTCAGCCGCCGTCACGCAGGTCGTCCGGCCAGCCGGGCCGGAAGTCCAGGTGGTCGTAGGTGACGACGCAGCCCTCGCCCAGGGGGGCCTGGGTCATGAAGCCGACCAGGGCGGCGCCCGTCTCCTTCTCGCCGCCCAGGGTGAACAGCCGGACGAAGGTCCAGTGCTCGCCGTCGCGGGAGGCGTGGAAGGCGAAGGCCCGGCCGGTGCGGCTGACCCGCAGCCAGACCGAGCTGCCGTCCACGGTGAAGGAGTTGGCGTCGTCGGAGTGTCCCCGGGTGACCACCGTGCAGACGGTGGGCACGTCCGGGGAGTACTCCAGGCAGAGCTTGGCCCAGGCCCGGTCGCCGACGTGGACGTAGAGGACCCCGGCGTCGAAGGCCCCGTTGAAGCCCACCGTCACCCGGGCGCTCAGCCGGAAGTCGCCCTCGGGCGCCCCGAGCAGGCGGGGCGCGTCGGAGGCGGTGTCCAGCGCCTCCCCGGTGGGCGGCACGAACCGGTCCTGCCGGGGTCCGGCCCACCCGGTGAGCACGCCGTCGTCGTAGGACCAGTCGCCGTCGGGCCCGTAGGTCCGCAGGGGGAAGGGCAGTTCGGGAAGCTCCATGTCCATCGGCCGACGCTACCGCTCCAGCACGCCGTTGAACCGCCGGGGCAGCCCGAGGGGGTTGTCGTCGCGGAGCTCCGCGGGCAGCAGCGCCTCGGGCGCGTTCTGGTAGGCGACCGGGCGCAGCCACCGCTCGATGGCCGTGCCGCCCACGGAGGTGGAGGTGGACGTGGTCGCGGGGTAGGGGCCGCCGTGGTGCTGGGCCGGGGCGACCGCGACACCCGTGGGCCAGCCGTTCACCAGGACGCGGCCCGCGAGCGGGGTCAGTTCCGCCAGGATCTCCGCGCCCCGGCCCTCGCCGGCGGCCTCCTCGGCGGACAGGTGCACGGTGGCGGTGAGGTTGCCCGGCAGGCGCGACAGGACCGCGCTGGCCTCGCCGTCGTCCGCGTAGCGCACCACCACGGTGACCGGGCCGAAGCACTCCTCCAGGAGCAGGTCGTACGCCCCCTCCTCGGCCAGCCGGGCCGCCGGGACCGTCAGGAAGCCCGCGCTGACGGTGTGCTCGCCGCCCGCGCCCGGGGTCACCGGGGCCTCGACGCCGTCCAGCTCCGCGCGCTCGGCGACTCCGGCGACGAAGTCGTCCCGCATCCGGTGGTCGAGCAGCACGCCCGCGCCGGTGTCGCCGACGGCGTCCGTGAGGGCCTTGACCAGGCCGTCGCCGGCCGCGCCCGCCGGCACCAGGACCAGGCCCGGCTTGACGCAGAACTGCCCGGTGCCCAGGGTCATCGACCCGGCGAGCCCGGAGCCGATGGCCTCGGCCCGCTCGGCGGCGGCCGCCTCGGTGACCACGACCGGGTTCAGCGAGCCCAGTTCGCCGTGGAACGGGATCGGCACCGGGCGCGCGGCGGCCGCGTCGAACAGGGCCCGCCCGCCCCGCACGGACCCGGTGAAGCCAGCGGCGGCGACCAGCGGGTGCTTGATCAGCTCGACGCCCGCCGTGAAGCCGTGCACGAGACCGACGACGCCCTCGGGGATGCCGTGCCCGGCGGCGGCCCGGCGCAGCACCCCGGCGACCAGCTCGGACAGGGCCGGGTGGTCGGGGTGGGCCTTGACGACCACAGGGCAGCCCGCGGCCAGCGCGCTCGCGGTGTCGCCGCCGGCGACGGAGAAGGCGAAGGGGAAGTTGGAGGCGGAGTAGACGGCGACGACGCCCAGCGGCACCTTGTAGCGGCGCAGGTCCGGGACGGGCGGGGTGGCGGTGTCGTCGGGGTGGTTGATGATGACGTCGAGGAAGGCCCCCTCGTCGACGATGCCGGCGAACGCGCGCAGCTGGTACGCCGTCCGGGCGAGTTCGCCGGTCAGCCGGACGGAGCCGAGCGCCGTCTCGGCGTCGGCGACCTCGATCAGCTCGTCCCTGGCCGCTTCCAGCCCGGCGGCGGCCGAGCGCAGGAACGCGGAGCGGACGGCGCGGTCGGCCAGCGAGCCGCGGGCGGCGTGGGCCGCGCGGACGGCGGCGTCCACCTCCTCGGCCGTGGCCTCCACCGCGACCTGTTCGCGCTGCTTCCCGGTGCGCGGGTCGACACTCCAGACTGGTGCTGCTGCCACCGCGGGTTCCTCCCGTCAAAAACCGCATTACCTGGGTCAACCATCAGCCGCGTTCGATATACTGAACACTGTCTCTGATGATGAATGTGCTGCTCGGAGACTATTTCCCGGCGAACGAAGGGGTCAAGGGCGATGTCGGCAGGCGAGACAGGCGGCGCGCAGGTCAAGTCCGCGGTGCGGACCGTTGAATTGCTCGAGTACTTCGCCGGGAAGCCCGGTATGCACTCGCTCGCGGCCGTGCAGGAGGCCGTGGGGTACCCCAAGTCGAGCCTCTACATGCTGCTGCGCACCCTCGTGGAGCTGGGCTGGGTGGAGACCGACGCGACGGGGACGCGGTACGGCATCGGGGTGCGGGCGCTGCTGGTGGGCACGTCCTACATCGACGGCGACGAGGTGGTCGCGTCCGCCCGGCCGACCCTGGACCGCCTCTCCGACGACACCACGGAGACCATCCACCTGGCCCGCCTGGACGGCACGAACGTCGTCTACCTGGCCACCCGGCAGTCGCAGCACTACCTGCGCCCCTTCACCCGGGTCGGCCGCCGGCTGCCCGCGCACTCGACCTCGCTGGGCAAGGCGCTGCTCGCCACCCACACCGACGAGCAGGTCCGCAAGCTCCTGCCGGAGACGTTGCCTGCGCTCACCGAGCACACCATCACCGACCGCGAGAAGCTGATCGAGGAGCTGCACCAGATCCGCGAACAGGGCTTCGCCGTCGACCGCGAGGAGAACACGCTGGGCCTGCGCTGCTTCGGCGTGGCGATCCCCTACCGCACCCCCGCCCGCGACGCCATCAGCTGCTCGGTCCCGGTGGCCCGGCTGACCCCGGCCCACGAACAGCTGATCAAGGACGCGCTGTTCGACGCCCGGGACCGGCTGACGCTGGCGACCCGCAGGCTCTGAGCGGGGTCCGCCGCGGCGGGAACCGCGTAGGCTCTGCGCCATGGACATCGCGCTGCGTGCCGTGGAGGACAGCGATCTACCGGTCTTCTTCCGGCAGATGACGGATCCGGAGGCGGTGCGGATGGCCGCCTTCGGACCGGAGGACCCCTACGACAGCGCGGCCTTCGCGGTCCACTGGAAGCGTCTGCGCGCCTCCTCCGACGTGCTGCGCACGGTCCTGGCCGACGGGCAGGTGGCGGGCAGCGCGGCGGTCTACGGGGTGGCCGGCGAGCGCGAGGTGACCTACTGGATCGACCGCATCTACTGGGGGCGGGGCGTGGCGACGGCCGCGCTGCGGGCCCTGCTGGCCGAGGTGCCCGAGCGCCCGCTGTACGCCCGGGCGGCGGCCGACAACACCGGATCGCTGCGGGTGCTGCACAAGTGCGGGTTCCTGGAGAGCGCCCGGGCGCGCGGGTACGCCGCCGGGCGGGGCGAGGAGATCGACGAGGTGATCCTCGTCCTCGAGGAGTGAGCCGACGGCGTGCGGGCCGCTTCCTGAACCCTCGATGAGAAAACCGGCGTACGGGAACGGATGCCCTCGTGCCGCTCGTCTTCACCAGCGGCATGAACAAGACGATCAGGCGGGCGTCCGTCTTCGCGCTGCTGCTCGTACTCGCCCTGCTGGTCAGGGCGACCTGGGTGCAGTACTACGACGGCAAGGCCCTCGCGGACGACAACGACAACCGGCGGAACGCGATCGCCACGTACTCGCGGCCGCTCGGCAACATCATCGTGGCCGGGAGCGCGATCACCGGCTCGGCCCGGACGAAGGGGAGCGACCTCGCGTACAAGCGGACCTACACGCAGGGCGAGCTGTACGCGGCCGTGACGGGCTATGCCTCGCAGGCCTACGCGCCCACCCAGCTGGAGGGCATCTACCAGGATCTGCTCGACGGCACCGACAACCGGCTGAAGAACGTGATGGACACCGTCACCGGGCGGCGCGCCGATCCGGGGAACGTGCTGACGACGATCGACCCGGCGGTGCAGAAGGCGGCGTACCGGGCGCTGGGCGGCAAGAAGGGCGGGGCCGTCGCCGTCGACCCGAAGACCGGGAGGATCCTCGCGGTGGTCTCGACACCGTCGTACGACCCCTCGTCGCTCACCGACGCCAACACCGCCGGGTCGGCCTGGCAGAAGCTGAACGCCGACCAGGACAAGCCGCTCACCAACCGGGCCCTGCGCCAGCCGCTGCCGCCCGGCTCGACGTTCAAACTGGTCGTGGCGGCGGCCGCGCTGGAGGACGGGCTGTACCGCGACGCGGACCAGCACACCGACAGCCCCGACCCGTACACGCTGCCGGGCTCGACGAAGCCACTGCGCAACGAGAGCGCCTCCGCTCCCTGCGAGAACGCCTCGATCCGGGTGGCCCTGCAGTACTCCTGCAACAACGTCTTCGGCAAGATGGCCGTCGACCTCGGCCAGGACAAGGTCCGGGCCATGGCCGAGAAGTTCGGCTTCAACGACGACAAGCTGGACGTGCCGGTGCGGGCCTACGCGAGCGTGTACCCCTCCGGCATGGACAAGGCGCAGACCGCGCTGTCCGGCATCGGCCAGTTCGACGTCACCGCGACGCCCCTGCAGATGGCCATGGTGTCGGCCGCCATCGCCAACGGCGGCAAGCTGGTCTCGCCGCACATGGTGTCCCGGGTCACCGACAGCGGCGGCGAGGTGCTGCAGGACTACGACTCCGACGCCGGGTCGAAGCAGGTCATCAGTTCCGCCACCGCCGGGCAGCTGCGGTCCGCCATGGAGACGGTGGTGCGGGACGGCACCGGCACCAACGCCCTGATCGACGGGGTGACCGTCGGCGGCAAGACCGGTACCGCCCAGCACGGCGAGAACAACAGCAAGACGCCGTACGCGTGGTTCACGTCGTACGGCAAGTCGGACAGCAGCGGCAAGGAGGTCGCCGTCGCCGTGATGGTCGAGCAGTCGGACGCGGCCCGCTCCGAGGTCAGCGGCAACGGGCTGGCCGCGCCGGTGGCCCGGGCGATGATGCGGGCCGCGCTGAAGTGACCGGGCGGGAGGGGGCGGTTCCGGTCCGTCGGCCGCCCCCTCGGGCCTACTTGACCCCCAGCACCTGCTCCACCGGGTCGATCGCGAAGTACAGCAGGAACAGCGCCGAGACGCCCCACAGCAGCCAGTTGACCTCGCGGGCCTTGCCCAGCACCGTCTTGATGAGGACGTAGGACACGAAGCCCGCGCCGATGCCGTCGGTGATGGAGTAGGTGAACGGCATCGCTGCGATGGTGAGGAACGCCGGGATGGCGATCTCGTACCGGTCCCAGTCGATGTGCTTGACGTGGGTCATCATCAGGAAGCCGACCGCGATCAGCGCGGGCGCCGCCGCCTGGAGCGGGACGATGGTGAGCAGCGGCGTGAGGAAGAGGGCGAGGCCGAAGAGGCCGCCGGTGACCAGGTTGGCGAAGCCGGTGCGGGCGCCCTCGCCGACGCCCGCCGCGGACTCGATGTAGGCGGTGTTGGAGGAGGCGGAGCCGACACCGCCCGCGACGGCCGCGGCACCGTCGATGAACAGCACGCGGCCGATGCCGGGCACCTGGCCCTTCTCGTCCAGCAGCCCGGCCTCGGCGCTGATGCCGACGATGGTGCCCATGGCGTCGAAGAAGTCGGACAGGATGAGGGTGAAGACCAGCAGGACGGCGGTGAGCACGCCGGCCTTGGCGAAGCCGCCGAACAGGCTGAAGTGGCCGACCAGCCCGAAGTCCGGGGCGGCGACGACCTTGTCGGGGAGCTTCGGCGTGGTCAGGCCCCAGGACGTGACGTCGGCGACGGCGTCGATGACGATCGCGACGACGGTCATGGTGACGATGCTGATGAGGATCGCGCCCTTCACCTTGCGGGCGAGCAGCGCGATGGTCAGCAGCACGCCGACGCAGAAGACCAGGACGGGCCAGCCGGTCAGCCGCCCGACGGCACCGAGCTGCACGGGCACGGTGGTGTGCGCGGCGTCGGGGATGCGGCTGACGAACCCGGCGTCCACGAAGCCGATGAAGGCGATGAACAGGCCGATGCCGACGCCGATGGCCTGCTTCAGCTGCTGCGGGATCGCGTTCATGATCGCCTCGCGGAGCCCGGTGAGCACCAGCAGGCAGATGACCAGGCCCTCGAGGACCACCAGGCCCATCGCGTCCGCCCAGCTCATCAGGGGAGCGAGCTGGAAGGCGACGACGGCGTTGAGGCCGAGGCCGGCGGCGATGGCCAGGGGCAGGTTGCCGCCGACGCCCATGATGATCGTCATCACGCAGGCCACCAGCGCGGTCGCCGTGACGAGTTGCCCGGTGTCGAGGGAGTGGCCGAACTTGTCCTTGGCGCTGCCCAGGATGATCGGATTCAGGACAAGGATGTAGGCCATGGTGAAGAACGTGGCGAAGCCGCCGCGTATCTCCCGGCCGAAGGTGGATCCCCGTTCGGAGATTCTGAAGTACCGGTCGACGCTGTTCCCGGCCGGTGGAGCGGCGCCCGGCCGCTGGTCCACCTTCTGGGTCTCGGACATGGTCGTACTCCTCGTCGGCTGCTGAGCGGTGTGCGGATGCTGGCTGGATTGTTCCCTCCATGAAGGCGTCTCAGGTTTTCCCCGTGTTACGGATTCACCTTCGCCGCACGTCCGGCGCACCGTACGCCGCCCGAACCCCCGTACGATGTCCGCGTGTCACTCGTGTCATCTCCATGACACCCACACACCTGACACCCGCACAGCCGGCGCCGGATCGAGAGAGGTCACCCCGTGGGCACAGTCGTCGACGACGCCGCCTCGGTGGAGTTCCACGCCTTCTTCGAACGGCACTACGCCGAACTCTCCCGCCTCGCCCACCTGCTGACCGGTGAGGCGGACGCGGCCGACGACCTGGCCGCGGACGCGCTGCTCGCGCTGTGGCACCGCTGGGACCGGGTGCGCGCGGCCGACCATCCGGTGGCGTACGCGCGCGGGGTGGTCGCCAACCTGGCCCGCACCAGGATCCGCAGCGCGGTGCGCGAACGGCGCCGGATCGCGCTGTTCTGGCCGCACCGCGAGGAGCGGACCGAGAACCCGGACGTCGCGGGCGTGGTGGACGTGCAGGAGGCGCTGCGCAGGCTGCCGTTCCGCAAACGGGCGTGCGTGGTGCTCCGGCACGCGTTCGACCTGTCGGAGAAGGACACCGCGCTGGCCCTGGGCGTCTCGGTGGGTACGGTGAAGAGCCAGACGTCCAAGGGCATGGCCGAACTGCAGCGCCTGCTCGGCGGTCAGGGCGCCGCCCGGCGGGTGCAGGTGGCGATGGCGCGCGGCGGCGAGAGCGGAGGAACGAACCGATGAGGCAGCAGGACGTGCACGACGAGCTGCGCGCCCGGCTGCACGAGGCCGCCGGGGCCCACGCACCCGACCGCGCGCGCATCCTGGCCCGCGTGGAGCGCGGCATGGCCGGGCCGGCGCACCCCGACCACCGGGCCGCCCGGCCCCGGGTGGCCGGCTGGGCGCGGGTGGCCACGGCGACGGCGGCGGTGGCCGGGGTCCTGGCGGTCGGCGGGTACGCGGTGGCGTCCGCGGTGAAGGACGACCCGCCCGCGCGGCGGACGGTCGCGGTCTCGCCGACGCCCGCCCCCTCCCCCGACGCCACCGCACGCCCGCCGGCGCACTCCGCGCCCCCCGCGCCCGGCCCGGGCAGCCCGCGCCCGTCCCGCACGCCCGCGGCCCCGGCGTCCCGGACCCCGGCGGCCCCCGCGCGGCCGCCCGCGGCCGGCGGCGAGCAGGACGGCCCGCTGTGGTCGGACGGCTCGGTCGACCCGCACAGCAACGACTTCTGGGCGCAGAGCAACGTGACCCTGAAGACCTCCCGCGAACTGACCGCGCTGACGGTCCGGTTGGAGGTGCGGCTGACCGAGGGAGTATCCTCCGCCGGTGCCTGGCGCTCGCCGCCCGAGCAGGACTTCACCCAGGCGGTACGGGAGCGGGACGGCTTCCTCGTCTACACCTGGACGCTCAAGGACGGCCGCCGGGTCCCCGCGGGCACCTGGGAGTTCGCCGGGCAGTACAACCACGCGCGCGGCGGCCGCGACGCGGGGGACGACGGCTACACGATCACGGCCGCGGCGGACGGCCACCCGTACACGGTCACCGGCGGCTTCGCACGGCACGACGGCGGCGGCTCGTAGCGGCGACGCGCCGGCCCCCGCCGCCGGCGCGGTGGCCGGTGGCGGGGGCCGGGAGCAAGCGGCCGCTCAGGACACGAAGTACGTCGGGTTCGGCAGCTTGTAGGTGCGGTCGGCGTAGCCGCCGTCCAGGTCCGAGTACTGGTCGCCGAAGTTGGCGACGATCTCGTACCCGAGGTCGTCCTCGACGTGCTTGCGGGTGCCGGACTTGTACTGCACGGTCGTGCAGGTCCAGGTGCCCGGGGTGGCGCAGCCGGCCAGGTAGGCCGGCGGGTTGGCCTTGTCCTTCAGGAACATGTGGCCGGTGTCGAGGTTGACGTCGGCGCCGATCTTCTTCAGGTTCTCCACGGCGGCGGAGCGCTGCGCCTCGGAGAGGCCGGAGTTGTAGAAGACCTCGACGCCCTTGGACTCGGCGTACCGGACCAGCTCGGGGCTGCCGAACACCTCCGGGCGGTCGGCCTTGAGCACGTAGTCGTTCCACGTGGTGGGGTTGTACGTGTAGTTGTAGCGCTTCTCGTAGTCGAGGCTGAGCAGCAGGGTGTCGTCGATGTCGAACATGACGGCCGGCTTCTCGCCGTGGTGGCGGGCCTTGCGGGCCGCCTTGTCGATGTACGCCCGGGCGTCGGCGTCGATCCGCGCCAGGTCCTTGGCGTACGGGCTGTCCGGGGACGCCTGGTACACGCCGTCGGCATCCGCCGTGGTGCCGTAGTAGGTGTCGATGTCCTTCACCAGCAGCCCGATGTTGTAGGGCTCGTGGGTGGAGTTCGCCGTCGACTGCCCGGCGGTGGCCGCGCCCGCGCCGTACAGCGCGCCGGCGGCGACGGTAGCCGCGGCGGCGACTGCCGCGATCCGAAGTGTTTTATGCATGACAGGTTTCTACGCGCGTCACCCCCGGGAGCGCGAGGCCCGTTGCCTGATCGATATCAAGCCATCGAGCGGAACGGGCGTCCCCCGCGCCCGTGTTCGGCACAGCATGCGGGGACGCCGGTCGCCGAGCGGAGCACGGTCAGCACTCCCCCCACGGAGCCCAGTCCCCGAGGTACGCCTCCCGGGTCGCCGAGGCGGCCTGCGCGTCGGTCAGCTGGGGCCGGTTCGGCGGGACGGTGACGGTCGCGCCGGGGCCCGTGTTGCGGTACTCGGCGAACCGCTGGTCCTGCCAGGGATACGTGGCCGACATGTCGGTGTACGGCGCGACCGCGTCGATGCCGGAGCCGAGCCAGGTGCCGCGGACGGTGAGCATCGGGCGCGCGGTGGGGTCGGAACCGGGCACCCAGGGCCGGGCCAGCTTGTAGAACGCGTCCGGCGCCTCGCTGGTGACGCGGCTGCGGACGACCAGGTAGCCGCGCGGGTCGGCGACGGCGGTGGAGGGCGCGAAGACGAAGCCGTACGGGGCGGCCGCGAGGTCCGTACGGTTCAGGGTGCGGAAGTGGCAGTGCTCGTACACCGCCGTGGCCCGCCCGAAGACGAAGTCGACGTCGCCCTCGGCGTAGCAGTGGGCGTAGTACTGGCGGGCGAAGGTGCCGAGCGCCATGGAGTCGGCGTACAGGGTGTCCTGGTGGCCGAGGAAGCGGCAGTGCAGGAAGGCGCTGCGGTCGCCCTGCACCTTGACGGCGACGGCCTGGGTGCCGCTGACGCCGGGGTGGTCGGCGCGCAGCCAGTCGTTGGCGAAGGTGATCCAGCGGGCGGTGAAGCCGTCGGCCTGCACGGTGGTGGTGGCGGAGCCGGTGGTGCCGTAGGTCCCGCCGCCGGGCTTGGGGGTGCCGGCCGCGTTGTCGTACACGATCGCGGCGTCCCGGGGGTCCTCCGAGGCGCCGATCCAGGTCATCTCCGTGCGGCTGGGGTCGACGGCGACCGTCTCCCGGTAGGTGCCGGGCGCGAGGACGAGGGTGCGGCCGCTGCCGGTGGCGGCGGTCACCGCGGCCTGCACGGAGGTGAAGTCGCCGCGCCCGTACGGGTCGACGTACAGGGTCTGCGGGGTCAGGCGGCGGGCCGGGGAACCGTACCGGCCGAACGGGCGGGACGGGCCGGCGGCCCGGGCGGGGACCGCGGCGAGGCCGAGCGCGGCGGCGGCTCCGGCTCCGGCGGCGAGCAGCCGCCGTCTGGAAAGGGGCGTGCGGGGTGAGGGCATGCGGGGCTCCTTCGCGGTGCGGCGGGTGCGGACCGGGCGGCCCGGGCGGGGACGGCGGCTCGGGCGGCCCCTGCGGCTCGGGCCGGAGGAGGGGGCCGGGGTCGCTCCCGGCCCCCGGGCTTGCGTCAGCGCAGCCGGCCGGCGCCCGCGCAGTGGTCGACGAGCCCCGGCACGGCCCGCGCGGGGTCGACCCGGGTGCGCAGGACCGGCGTCCAGCCGGCCCCGGACCGCAGGGTCTCGCCGGGCACCTCGGCGTTGTGGACGGCGATCAGGTCCGTCGGCCTGCCGTTGACGTAGTTGTCGTCGGCGGTGAGCGGCGCCTCCTTCCACTTCTTCAGGATCGAGCCGGTCCTGACGCCGTCGGGCAGGGTGAAGGCGTTGTGCTCGGCGACGATCGCCGACTCCATGCCGACGCCGTAGCTGTATCCGTAGTCGTCGCCCGCGACGAAGTGGTTGTTGTAGGAGTCCACCTGGCCGAACCGGACGCGGGGCGCCCGCTCGACGAGGTTCGAGAACAGGTTGTGGTGGAAGGTGACCTTCAGGTGGCCGCGGTCCACGGCGGCGGTGGCGGCGCTGTCGCTGTTGCCGATGAGGATCGTCTTGTCGTGGTCCTCGAAGACGTTCCAGGAAGCGGTCACGTAGTCGGCGCCCTTGACGATGTCCAGCTCGCCGTCGTGCTGTTCGAAGATCCGCCCGTAGTAGTGCGGCAGGGTGGAGTCGGGGTGGTCCCCGTCGGTGAACGTGTTGTGGTCCATCCAGACGTGGGTGGAGCCGTAGACCACCGCGCTGTCGTACTCGGAGTTCCAGTTGCCGTCGGCGGTGTCGGTCGGGTCCCACTGCGGGAAGCAGTCGAGGGGGCTCTCGAAGGCCAGGTTGCGGACGATGACGTTGTCGACGCCGGTGATCTGCAGGCTGGCGCCCTTGAAGCCGGCGTCCTTGCCGATGCCCACGATCGTCGTGTTGGCGGGCACGGCCGCCTTGACGTAGGCGTCCTGGTGGGCGGCGGAGGCGCGGCGCAGGCCCTCGGGGCTGTCCGCGGGCTCGCCGTCGAGGTTCCTGGTGCGGCCCCACACCGCCGGGTCGTAGGTCTTCAGGTAGGTGGCGAAGTCGTAGCCGGGCACGGCGAAGGTGTCGCAGCTCGGTCCGTCGGCGTCGATGGTGCCCTTCACCCGGACGATCTTCGGGGCGCTGCCGCCGTCGGCGAGGGCGGCCTTGAACTGCTCCCAGGTGGTGACGGTGTAGACGTGCGCGGCGTCGGCCCCGGCGCCGCCGGTCGTCCCCGTGCCGTAGGCGGCCCAGCCGTCGTCGGCGGGCAGCGTCTGCCGGCCGAGGCCGGCGCGGTGGGCGGGCTGTGCCGAGGCGGTCCCGGTGACGGTGAGCACGAGAGCCGTGCAGCCCACCAGCGTTCCTATGACACGTCCATGACATTTGGTGCGCATGCGGGTCTCCTTTTTCACGAAACGGACGGCTGCGGCGCGGGCGGCCAGGTGATCCAGGACGTCGGGATCTCGTCGTGCAGCCGGATCACGTCGCCGCGGGCCGCCACCCGGGTGCGCAGCAGCTCCCGCGCCACGAGCCGGGCCACGGCGACGGCGCCGGGCGGGTTGAAGTGCGTGTTGTCCTGCTCGGTCGCGGTCCAGTTGAAGTAGGTCTTCGTCTCCTCCACCCCGAGCCGCTGCCACAGCGCGAGCGACAGCGCCTCGACGTCCAGCAGCGCGACGCCCGTCTTCTGCGCGAGCGCGCGCATCGCCGCCGGGTAGTCGCCGTGGGTCGGCACGGCGTTCCCGTCGGCGTCGAACCTGCGGCGCTCGACGGGGGTGGCGAGCACGGGCCGGGCGCCGTGCGCACGGGCGCCGTCGACGTACCGCCGCAGGTAGTCCTGGTACGACGTCCAGGGCTCGGTGTAGCGGGCGGGGTCGGTGGCCTTCTCGTCGTTGTGCGCGAACTGGACGAGCAGGATGTCGCCGGGGCGGATGACGGCCAGGATCGCGTCGAGCCGTCCCTCCTCGACGAAGCTCTTGGAACTGCGGCCGTTCATCGCGTGGTCGGCGACCGTCACGTCCTTGGCCAGGAAGAAGGGGAGCGCCATGCCCCACCCGGTCTCGGGGGCGGCGTCGGCGTACTTCTGGGCGGCGGTGGAGTCGCCGGCGATGTGGAGGGTGCGGGACCGCCGCGTGGCCTGTGCGGTACCGGTGGCGGCGAGGGTCAGCGGAACGGCGGCGAGGGCCGCGAGGCCGGCCTGCCGACGGGTGACGGACACACCTGTGCCTTTCGACGAAGGGGAAGTTCCTCAGGGGCGCGGGGCCGCATCGGCATGCGGCTCCGCCGCGGGGGCGCGACCGGCCCCCACCGGCCCGCAGCCCCCGCGAAACCGAACCACCCGCGCTCAGTGGTTCTTCTGCCAGTCCGCCTGAGCCTTGTTCAGCTGGTCCGCCAGCGTGTCCAGGAACTCCTTCGCGCTCATCTTCCCGAGCAGCAGCTTCTGGAAGTTCGGCTCGTTGTCCGCCTTGGAGATCGTGTTCCAGTCGGGCAGGTAGTAGGGCAACTGCACGATCTTCGTGTCGGCCCCGTTCAGCGCCTCGGCCGCCAGCTTCGTCGGCTCGGCCTGCTGGATCCACGCGTCCTTGGCCGCGTCGGTGTTCGCCGGGACCTGCCCCGCCGACTCGTTGAACTTGGAGTTCTCCGCGGCGGAGACGGCGAACTCGATGAACTTCCAGGCGGCCGCCTTGTTCTTGCTCGACTTGAACAGGCTCAGCCCGTCGACCGGGTTGGACACCTGCACCCGGGTGCCGTCGTCCAGCGTGGGGTTCGGGATGCCCCGGAACCTGTCCTTGCCCAGCGCCTTCAGGTGGTCCTGGTACGAGCCCAGGTTGTGGCTCAGCATGCCGATCGTGCCGCTGTCCCACTGGGCGACCATCTTCGTGAAGTCGTTGTTCACGTCGGCGGACGGGGTGTCCTTCTTGTACAGCGCGACGTACTTCTCGAGGGCGGCCACGTTCTTGGGGTCGTTGACCGTGGTCCTGTCGCCGTTCCAGAAGGACGTGATCCCGGTCTGGCCGTACACCGCGTCGAGGGCCGGCGCGATGGCGCCCTCGCCGCCCCGGATGGTGAAGCCGAACCGGTTCCGGCCCTTGTCCGTGAGCTTGTCGGCGGCCTCGTAGAACTTCGACCAGGTGGTCGGCGCGTCCAGGCCGGCCTTCTTGAACAGGTCGGTCCGGTACCACAGCGTGCCGTTGTTGGCGGAGGTCGGCACCTGGTACAGCGTGTCCCCGCCGCCCGCCGCCTTGCTGACGTCGAGCAGGTTCTGGCTCAGCTTGCCGTTCAGCGAGCTCTTCCGCAGCCGGCCGTCCAGCGGCTCCAGCGCGCCCTGGACCGCGACCTCGGCGAGCATCGCGGTGCCCACGCCGCCGACATCGGGCAGGCCGCCGCCCTGGATGGCGGTGTCGTACTTGGACTGGGCGCCGGCCGCCGGGATGCCGACGTACTTGACCTTGATGCCGGGGTTCTTCTTCTCGAAGTCGGCGATGACCTGCTTCCAGATGTCGGTGCGGACACCGCCGTTGTTGTCCCAGAAGGTGATCGTGCCCTTGCCGGAGCCCTCGCCCCCCTTGTCTCCCGCGCCGCCGCTGCCGTCGTCGCCGCAGCCGGTGGCGGCCAGCGCGAGGACGGAGCCCAGGGCGACGGCCGTGGCGGCACGTCTGTTGCTGCGGATGCTGCTCTTCATCGAGTCGGCTCTTCTCTTCTAGAAACTGGACAGGAGGGGTGGAACCGGACCGGTGGGAAGGAACTACAGGTCGTCGATCCGGAACCTCGTGAACGTCGCCGTTCCCGCACCGCCCGGTCCCTCGGGCGCGGCGGCGAACAGGCCGAGCAGGGCGCCGACCCAGCGCCAGGGGGTGGCCGTGAAGACCGGCCCGGAGGAGAAGCGCGGGCCGTCCCCGACGTCGAACCCGAAGCGGCACCGCGCTCCGGCCGCCACCTCGATCCGCAGCCGGGCCCGGCCGCCGGGCGCGCGGCACACGGTGCCGGCGTCCCGTTCGCGCTCCGCTCCGGGTTCGGCGAACCGGTGCACGAGCCGGACCGTCCCGTCGGCCGCCCGCTCGAGCCCGATCCACGCGTACGCGTCCCCGAGCACCGCGAGGCCCGCCCGGGCACCCGGCTCGGTGCCGTCGAGGCGCACCTCCGCCTCGGCCGCGCACGGGCTGCCGGGCAGCCGCTGGGTCAGCACGTGCGGCAGCCGGCGCAGGTCGTGGGCGTCGGCCGAGCGGACGCAGGTCAGCCGCAGTCCGTCCGCGGAGTGCTGGGTGGCCCAGCCGTCGCCGGGGTTGGCCGTCCACTGCCACTGGCGGCCGTACCGTCCGCCGGGGAAGTCGTCGTCGGTGGCGGGTGCCGCGGCCGGCTGCGGGGGCAGGGCGGGCCGCCGGTGCACGGCGACGGGGGCGCCGTCGTCGCCGAGCACCGGCCAGCCGGCGTCCCAGCGCATCGGCTGCAGGTGGACGACCCTGCCGTAGGCGCCGCGCTGCTGGAAGTGCAGGAACCAGTCCTCGCCGGCCGCCGTGCGCACCCAGCCGCCCTGATGGGGCCCGTTGACGTCGGTGTCCTTCTGCTCCAGGACGATCCGCTGCTCGTACGGCCCGAAGAAGCCGCGCGAGCGGAAGGCCCCCTGCCAGCCGGTCTCCACTCCCCCGGCGGGCGCGAGGATCCAGAACCAGCCGTCGTGCCGGTGGAGCTTGGGCCCCTCCAGTGTGAACCAGCCGGGGATGCGGTCGCCGTCGACGATCACCTTGCCCTCGTCGAGCAGCGAGCCGCCGTCGGGGTGCATCCGGTGGCCGGTGAGCCGGTTGCTGACGCCGGAGCGGGACCTGGCCCAGGCGTGCACCAGGTAGGCGTCGCCCGTCTCGTCGTCCCACAGGGGGCAGGGGTCGATCAGCCCCTTGCCCGCCTTCACCAGGTGCGGGCGGGTCCACGGGCCCCGGATCGCCGGGGCGTTGACCTGGAAGACACCCTGGTCGGGGTCGCCCCAGAAGATCCAGAAGCGGTCGTCGTGGTGCCGGATCGACGGCGCCCAGACCCCGCGGTCGTGCCGGGGCCGGGCGAACTCGGCCTCGGGTTCGAGGCGTTCGAGGGCGTGGCCGACGAGGGTCCAGTTCACCAGGTCGCGCGAGTGCAGCAGCGGCAGGCCGGGGGCGCGGCCGAAGCTGGAGGCGGTGAGGCAGAAGTCGTCGCCGACGCGGACGACGTCGGGGTCGGACCAGTCGGCGTTCAGCACCGGGTTGCGGTAGGTGGCGGGGGCGGTCACCGGCTCACCGCCTTGCGCACCAGCGCGGCGACGGCGTCCCGGCCGGGGCGGCCGTCGGCGACGACGGTGACGATCCGCCGTACGACGGTCCCGCCGGGCGCCACCCGCAGCCGCTGTCCGGAGGCCAGCGACGAGCCCACCCCCGGGTACTCGGCGGCCCGGACGAACCACGGGTCGCGGCGGGTGTCCTCCGTGGCTCCGGCGAACACCAGCGTCCAGTCCGCGCCGGCCAGCGCGAGCCAGCCGGCGCGGCTGCCGTGGACGGCGTGCTCGCCCTCGCGGTCGGCGGTGAAGACGTCCGGCGCCGCCGTCTCCCTGCGGGCCCGCCAGAAGAAGCCGCCGTAGGCCGCGCCGGGCCGCCCGTTGGTGGCGGGGCTGCCGAAGGACAGCGGGCCCGGGGTGACGTTGGTGAGGGAGAAGGTGAAGTCCAGCGCCCAGGCGCCGTCGGTCAGTTCGGTGGCGGCGACGGTGCGGCGCTCGCGCAGCAGCTCGGCCCCGGCGGCGACCCAGCGCAGCTCCTCCACGAAGCCGTCGGGGTCGCGCAGCTGGAAGGCGGTGTGCCGCTGGGCGCCGTGGTTGTCCAGCTCGGTCGGTCCCTTGTCGCGGACGAAGGTGCGTCCGCCCCAGAAGTTGTGCCCCTCGACGTCGGGGACGGCGACACCGACGCCGAGGTGGTGTGCGTGGTCGGCGGGGCCCAGTTCGGTGACCGGCGTGCCGGCCAGGGTGGTGACGGGGTGCAGGTAGGGGCGCGGGGAGAGCCGGGCGGGCAGTTCGGGCCGGGTGACGTACCGGCCGACCGGTCTGCCGGCGACCTTGAGGACCAGGCTGTCGGGGGACGTCATCAGGTGCTCACCTCTTTCGGCAGCGCCCAGGAGGCGCCCAGCTCGGAGTAGAGGGCGAGGGTGTCGGCGCTGGCCGCGACCATGCCGTCGACGCCGGTCACCACCCGGCGGGGCCCGTCGGGCAGCAGGCGCCAGGCGCTCTCGGGCAGCGGGGCCGGGTCGGGGGCGGTCCGGACGGCCTCGACGACCCGCATGAAGGCGCCGGTCTCGTCCGGGGCGACCAGCAGCGGCGCACCGGCGGTGAGGTGCTGAACGAGGTTCTCCAGCAGGTCGGTACGGCCGTACTCGGTCTCCTGCGGGCCGTGCCCGGCGCGCTGGAGCAGCACCCGGTCCTGCTTGTACCAGAAGGTGATCCGCCCGCTGCCGCCGTGCAGCAGCACGTACGGCTCCCCCGGCTCCTCGGCGCACAGGGTGGCGGCGACCGTGACCGGGCCGTGCACGGTGCTCACGCGGACGCAGGAGGTGTCGTCGGACTCGATGTCGTTGGCGCGCAGCAGTTCGGTCTCGATGCCGGTGACGTGCTCGGCGCGGGTCGCGCCGAGCAGGGCGAGACCCGTGGCGACGGCGTGCGCGAGGGGGTTGGTGAGCACCCCGTCGACCACGTCGGCGCCGTTCAGCCGCCGCTTGCCCGCCCAGGGCGCCCGCCGGTAGTAGGCCTCGTCCCGGGCCCAGGCCCCGGCGCCGCCGACCCCGACGAGCTCGCCGATCGCGCCCTCGGCGACGAGCCGCCGGATCGCGGGCACGGCGTGCGAGCCCAGCGACTGGAACCCGATCTGGCAGACCACCCCGGCCCGGGCGACCCCGTCGGCCATGCGCCGGAACTCGGCGTACGACGGGGCGGGCGGCTTCTCCAGCAGCACGTGGACGCCCCGCCGGGCGGCGGTGAGGGCCAGGTCGGTGTGGGTGGGGATCGGCGTGCAGATCACGGCGATCCGCGCGCCGGTGGCGTCGAGGAGCGCCCCGAGGTCGGCGGACTGCTCGGGGGCGCCGAGCCCGTCCGGGATCTCCTCGGCCGTCAGCGGGGTCAGTTCGCAGATCCCGGCCAGCCGGAGGAGCCCGGCGCGCTGGAGCCGGCGGATGTTGTCCAGGTGCCAGTGGCCGTGGCCGCGCGCGCCCGCCAGGACGACGGGCAGCGGTGTCGTCGTCATCCCTTCACCGCCCCCGCGCTGAAGCCGGTGATCAGCCACTTCTGGATGAAGGCGAACACGATCACCACGGGTACGGCGGCGACGATGCCGCCCGCCGCGAGGGCGCCCAGGTCGACGCTGTCCGCGCTCATCAGGGTGTTGAGGCCGACCGGGATGGTCTGCTTGCTCTGGTCGGAGAGGAACATCAGGGCGAACAGGAAGTGGTTCCAGGCGTGCACGAAGGCGAAGGAGCCGACGGCGATCAGCCCGGGCCGCAGCAGCGGCAGGACGACGATCCGGAAGGCGGTCAGCCGGTTGCAGCCGTCCACCCAGGCGGCCTCCTCCAGGGAGTACGGCACGTTCCGGATGAAGCCGCTGATCAGGATCATCGACAGCGGAAGCTGGAACACCGTCTCGGCGAGGACGACGCTGCCCAGTGAGTTGATCATCGACAGCTTGGCGAAGATCTGGAACAGCGGGACCAGCAGCAGCGCGCCCGGCACGAACTGGGAGCACAGCAGGGCCAGCATGAAGCCGCGCTTGAGGCGGAAGTCGAAGCGGGCGAGGGCGTAGCCGCCGGCCAGCGCGACCAGGGTGGTCAGCACGAGGGTGGCGAGACCGACGTAGACGCTGTTGGCGAAGTAGGTGCCGAAGCTGCGCTCGGTCCACACCTTCCGGAAGTGGTCGAAGGTCATCGGCCAGGGGACCAGGGAGGTGGAGCCGGCCGGGCGCAGGGCGAAGAGCAGGATCCAGTAGAACGGGACCAGGGTGAACAGCAGGTAGACCGACAGCGGGAGGTAGATCTGCCAGCGCGGGACCTCGTCCCAGGCGCGGCGCCCGCGGCGCGGCCGGGCGGGCGCGGGCACCGTGCGCTCGGGCGCGGGAGCGATCTCGGTGATCACTTGGTGTCGCCTCCGAACTTGCTCAGCCGCAGGTAGACGATCGAGCAGAAGAGCAGGATCACGAACGCCACCGTGGTCAGGGCGGAGGCGTAGCCGAAGTTGTGGGCGTCGACGCTGGTGTTGGCGATGTACAGCGGGAGGGTCGTGGTCTCGCCCGCGGGGCCGCCGCCGGTCAGGGTGTAGAGCAGGTCGACGTTGTTGAACTCCCACACCGCGCGCAGCAGCGTGGACAGGACGATCGCGTCCTTCAGGTGGGGCAGGGTGATGTGCCAGAACTGCTTGAGCCTGCTCGCGCCGTCGACCTCGGCCGCCTCGTACAGGTCCCGGGAGACGGACTGCAGGTCGGCGAGGATGAGGATCGCGAAGAAGGGGACGCCCCGCCACAGGTCGGCGACCACCGCCGCCGGGAACACCGTGGAGGTGTCCGAGAGCCAGCTGGTGCCGTAGGAGCCGATGCCGGCGTCGGCGAGGTAACGGGTCATGCCGGTCTGGGAGTTGTAGAGCAGGACCCAGATCGCGGAGGTCAGCACCCCGGAGACCGCCCACGGGGAGAACACCAGGGCCCGTCCCAGGCCCCGCCCGACGAAGGTCTGGTTGACGATGAGCGCCAGCACGAGCCCGAACAGCAGCTGCAGCCCGACCTCGACCACGACCCACTTGGCGCTGAAGGTCAGCGTGTCCCAGAACTGCGGGTCGTGCGCGAAGGCCTGGGTGAAGTTGCCGAGGCCCGCGAAGCCGTTCCGCCACGGCTTGGTGGGGTTGTAGTCCTGCAGGCTGTAGTAGAAGACGCTGAGCACGGGGTAGGCGATGAAGCCCAGCATCAGCAGGGCCGCCGGCGCGATCAGCAGGTACGGCAGCCTGCGCGGGGTCGCGGAGGCACGGCGCCGCCGGGGTGGCGCGGGCGGTTTCGCCACGGCTGCGGCTTGGGCCATGACTGTTCTCCGTTTCGCAGTGGGACGGGTACAGCGGGTGTAGGAAGCGCTTGCTACCTACACATGGGTCTGGTGTGCCGGAAAGGAGGCGGGGTCAGCCGGCGTACGGGTCCGGCACGTGGCCCGGGCGGGCCAGGAACTCGAAGTCGCAGCCGGTGTCGGCCTGCGTGATCTGCTCGTTGTAGAGGGCGCCGTAGCCGCGCTCGTAGCGGGCGGGCGGCGGTGTCCAGGCGGCCCGCCTGCGCGCCAGCTCCGCGTCGTCCGCGTGGAGGTGGAGCGTGCGTGCCTCGACGTCCAGCGTGACGAGGTCCCCGGTGCGCACCAGGGCGAGCGGCCCGCCGACGTACGACTCCGGTGCCACGTGCAGCACGCAGGCGCCGTAACTCGTGCCGCTCATGCGGGCGTCGGAGATCCGCACCATGTCCCGCACGCCCTGCCTGAGCAGGTGGTCGGGGATCGGGAGCATGCCGTACTCGGGCATGCCGGGGCCGCCCTTGGGACCGGCGTTGCGCAGGACGAGGACGCTGTCGGCGGTGATGCCCAGCGCCGGGTCGTTGATGGTGCGCTGCATGGTCCGGTAGTCGTCGAAGACCACCGCGGGTCCGGTGTGCTTGAGCAGGTGGGGCTCGGCGGCGATGTGCTTGATGACGGCGCCGTCGGGGCAGAGGTTGCCGCGCAGGACGGCGACGCCGCCCTCGCGGGCGACCGGGTTGCCGCGGGGCCGGATGACGTCGTCGTCGTGCACCTGGGCGCCGTCGATCTGCTCGCGCAGGGTGGCGTGGGAGACGGTCGGCCGGTCGAGGTGGAGCAGGTCCGGGATGCGGGAGAGGAAGCCGGGCAGGCCGCCGGCGAAGTGGAAGTCCTCCATCAGGTACTTCTGCCCGCCGGGGCGGACATCGGCGAGGACGGGGACCGTGCGGGCGATGCGGTCGAAGTCGTCGAGGGTGAGCCGCACTCCGGCCCGGCCCGCCATGGCGATCAGGTGGATCACGGCGTTGGTGGAGCCGCCGAGGCCGAGCACGGTGGTGACCGCGTCCTCGAAGGCCTCCCGGGTGAGGATCCGGCTCAGCCTCAGGTCCCGGTGGACCAGGTCGACGATGCTCAGGCCCGCCTTGGCGGCCATCCGGTCGTGCCCGGAGTCGACGGCCGGGATGCTGGAGGCGCCCGGGACCGTCACGCCCAGTGCCTCGGCGGCGGCGGTCAGCGTGGACGCCGTCCCCATGGTCATGCAGTGGCCGGGCGAGCGGGCCAGGCCACTCTCCAGTTCCTGCATCTCGCAGTCGCCGATGAGGCCGGCGCGCTTGTCGTCCCAGTACTTCCACATGTCGGTGCCGGAGCCGAGCACCTCACCGCGCCAGTGGCCCGGCAGCATGGGGCCGGCCGGCACGAAGACGGCGGGCAGGTCGACGGAGGCCGCGCCCATCAGGAGGGCCGGGGTGGACTTGTCGCAGCCGCCCATGAGCACCGCGCCGTCGACGGGGTAGGAGCGCAGCAGCTCCTCGGTCTCCATCGCGAGCATGTTGCGGTAGAGCATGGGGGTCGGCTTCTGGAAGGTCTCGCTGAGGGTGGAGACCGGGAACTCCAGCGGGAAACCGCCCGCCTGCCACACCCCGCGCTTGACCGCCTGGGCGCGGTCGCGGAGGTGGACGTGGCAGGGGTTGATGTCGGACCAGGTGTTCAGGATCGCGATGACCGGCTTGCCGAGGTGCTCCTCGGGGAGGTAGCCGAGCTGCCGGGTGCGGGCCCGGTGGCTGAAGGAGCGCAGCCCGTCGGTGCCGTACCACTGGTGGCTCCTGAGGTCCTCGGGGTTCCGGCGCGGCGGGTTCGGTGTGCTCATATCGACCACCCGGCGGCGATGGCGGCGACCTCGGCGCGCTGCTCCTCGGGCAGCGGCCTGCTCGGCGGGCGGACGTCCCGGCGGCACAGGCCGAGGCCGGCGAGGGCCTCCTTGACGACGGTGACGTTGTTGGCGGAGCCGTGCGCGGCGCGCAGTTCCTCGAAGCGGCGGATCTGCTCCCAGACCTTCATGGCGGCCGGGTAGTCGCCGGCGCGCAGCGCCTCGATCATGTTCAGCGAGACGGCCGGGGCGACGTTCACCAGTCCGGAGGTGAAACCGGTGGCGCCGGCCGAGAAGTAGGAGGGGGCGTACGGCTCGGCGAGGCCGGCGACCCACACGAACCGGTCGAGGCCCGCGTCCCGGGCGAAGGCGGCGAAGCGGGCCGCGTCCGGGACGGCGTACTTGACGCCGATGACGTTCGGGCAGTGGTCGGCGAGTTCGGCGAGGCGGGCGCCGGGCAGCTGGGCGTTGCGGATGTACGGCACCACGCCGAGTTCGGGCACGGCCGCGGCGATGGCCCGGTGGTAGTCGACCCAGCCGCCGGCCGAGACGTACGGGTGGACGGGCTGGTGGACCATGACCATCTGGGCCCCGAGCCCGCGGGCGTGCCGGGCGGAGGCGATCGCGGTGGGCAGGTCGTGCCCGACGCCGACGAGGATCACGGCCCGCTCGCCGGCCTCCGCCACGGTCAGTTCGGTGACGAGGCGGCGCTCCTCGGGGGTGAGGGCGTAGAACTCGCCGGTGTTGCCGTTCGGGGTGAGGGTCCTGACTCCGCCGTCGAGCAGGCGACGCAGCAGGGCCCGGTGGGTGTCCTGCTCGACGGAGCCGTCCTCGGCGAAGGGGGTCACCGGGATGGCCACCACGTCGGCCAGGGCCGCCCGTTGGGTCTCGAACGTCACGCTGCTCATTCCTGGCCTTCCTCCGGGCGGGGCTGGGTGCCCGCGGTGTCGCCGGTGCCGTCGGCGTCCGCGGGGAACGCCCGCCGTACGAACGACGCGATGTGGGCGTGCAGGGCGCCGGCCGCGCCGTCGGCGTCGCCGTCCAGGGCGAGGCGCAGGATCTCCCGGTGCTCGGCGGCCTCCCGGTCCCAGGAGGGGTCGGTCGCCCAGGCGACGGCCGAGACGAGGGCGGCCTGGTCGCGCACCTCGTCCAGCATCCGGCCGAGCAGCGGGTTGCCGCAGGGCAGGTAGAGGGCGCGGTGGAACTCGCGGTTGGCGAGGGAGCGTTCGGCGGTGTCGGTGGCGTCGTCGGCGCGGGTCAGCGCGTCGCGGGCGGCGTCGAGGGAGGCGCCGCGCCGCACGGCGCGCCGCAGGGCCTCGGGCTCCAGCAGCAGCCGCACGTCGTAGACCTCGCGCGCCATGTCCGCGTCCACCATGCGCACCGTGACGCCCTTGTACTGGCTCATCACGACGAGACCGGTCCCGGCGAGGGTCTTCAGCGCCTCGCGCACCGGGGTCTTGGACACCCCGAACTGCGCGGCCAGTTCCGTCTCGACCAGGGCCTGTCCGGGCGTCAGTTGCCCCGTCAGGATGCGGTGTTTGATCGCGTCCAGCACGTACTGCGTGCGGGACGGGATCGGGGTGGGCACAGAGGTCATGCGGCCCTCTCGGATCTCACATATCGCGTCTCATATATGACGTACGAAGTACGACGCGTTGAAGGTAGGAGGGGGCCCGTGTTTCGTCAATGCTTCTGACAGAGGAACTCGCGCCGTGCGGTCCCGAGCGGCTCAGACGGCGCGGATGTCGCCCTCGACGGCGGTGTACGTCGGCCGGCCTGCGGCCTCGGCGGCCCGCTCGGTCGCCGCCTCACGGGTCAGGGTGGGCCCGACGTGGGTGATCATCAGCTCCCGCACCCGCGCCTCGCGGGCGGTGCGGCCCGCGTCCTCGGGGGTGCAGTGCACCTGCGGGAAGTGTTCGCCTTCGCGATGCGTGTCGATGTCCGCCTCGCACAGGAACAGGTCGGCGCGGGCCGCGAGCTCGGTGAGCGCCGGGCAGGGGCCGCTGTCGCCGGAGTACGCCAGCACGCTCCCCTGGCACTCGGCGCGCAGCCCGTACGTCTCGGCGTCGTGGGCGACGGCGCGGGAGGTCAGCCGCAGGTTCCAGTGCCGCACGTCATGGCCGTCGTACAGGTCGCGGAAGTCGAAGACGTGCTTGAGGAAGCCGGTGTCCGGGCGGCCGAAGAAGCCGGCCAGCCGCCGGGCGCAGTCCTGCGGGGCGTAGACGGGGACGGGGGCGGCCGGGGTCATGCCGCCGAACGCGAAGGCGTACGCGGCGGCGAGCAGGTCGGCGCTGTGGTCGGCGTGCAGGTGCGAGATCCAGATGGCGGTGAGCCGCGCCGGATCCGTGTACCGCTGCAACTGCGCGAACGTCCCGGGGCCCGCGTCCACCCACACCTCGGCGCCTCCGCCGGACAGCAGGTATCCGGAGCAGGGGCGGTCCGGTCCGGGGTGCGGGGAGGCGGTGCCGAGGACCGTGAGCGTGAGCGGCATAGGAGGGAGCGTACGACGCCGGGTGCCCCTTTTCGGGGTGACCCGGACAACCGGAACCCGGTCTTGTCCGTGCCGGGCGCTTCCCTCACGGGACGGGCAAGGTCCACACGAGGTGGAGCACCGTCGCGGGTGGCGGCAGCGCGAGGCCGGCCGTCCAGGCGCGCGGCACCGACCGGCGGCGCTTCGCGGGCAGCGGCCGGGGCGCGAGGAGGGCCGCGGCGGAGAGCGGGCCGCCGTAGTGGATCAGCTCGAAGATCCGGGCCAGGGACGTGTTCAGCGCGGCCGGGCAGTCGTCGGGGCCGCAGCCGTCCGTCGCCATGGCGGACGGCCGCCGAACAGGACGGCGGCCGGGCCGAGCCCGCTCATCGGGGCCGTCGCGATCGCCGGTGCCACGCGGGCGCCGGGATCACGGTCGGCGGCTCCCGGCCGCGGCGCGGGGTGCGGTGCGGTCATGGCAGCAGTGAACCGGTGCGCCGGGGGACGGCCCACCGGTCCGCGTACTCGTGCCGGACCGGCCGGGCTACTCGCCGGCCGGCCGCCACCCGGGGTCGCGGCCGCTCAGGCCCACCGTCCGGTCCAGCAGCGGGGCCCCGGCCGGGACCGGGACGGCCGGGCCGAAGAGGCCGCCGCCGCGCTCCGGGTCCTCGGCGGCGGCGAGCAGGAGGCCGTGGGCCGCGTCCAGGGCGGCAGGGTCGGGATCGTAGGGCTGCCCGGTCGCGCGGGCCAGGTCCCAGCCGTGGATCACCAGTTCGTCGGCGGCGACCGCGCCCGCGACCTCGCCGGGCAGGACCACGCCGCCCGCGCGCGTGGTGCCGGTCCAGGCGGCCGGGTCGCGCCAGGCGTCGGCGAGTTCGTCCAGCGCCTTGGGCAGCTCCGCGCGCCAGCCGGGCCCGAGGTCCGGGACGACCGTGCCCGGGCTGCCGCCGGTCGTCGGTCCGAGGTCCTTGCGGGCGGCGTCGCGGAAGGCGACGGACAGCATCAGCACGTGGCCCAGCAGGTTGCGCACCGTGTAGCCGGGACACGGTGTGGGGCCCGGCAGCCGCTCGTCGGCGACCGCCTCGGCGAGCCGTGCCACGATGCGGGCCTGCGGGCCCAGGTCGACCGTTGTCATGTCTCGCTCCTTCGGGAGTGCGGCACCCGTACGGAGTGATGACCGGCCGGCTCGCGGAGACTCATCGCCGCGCGGCGGGTTCGCCCGCACGCGCCGACGCCGTCCCGGCCGGTCCGCCACCGCCACGGCGAACGGCCGCCCGTGAGGCACCGCCCCGCGATCACCGGGCAGCGGCCGGGCGGTGCCGGGGAAGGTCCGGGAGCCGAAGGTCCGGGAGCCCAGGCCGCGGTAGGCGACGCAGGTGACCAGGCGATGAACGCGAACTCCCGGCCGCCCGGGCCGCCGCCACCGAGGCAGGCGGCGCCCGCGCCGGCGGCCTCCCCTGCTCTCGGCTTCGCTCGACCGGGCGGTGCCCCACCGCGCGTCCGCCCCACCGCGCGTCGAGTGGTTCCGGCGGATCGCCGCCGCCCGCACCCGCCACGCTGAGCCCCCGGAGGGCTCAGCGGGCGGCCAGCGCCTCCCGCACCGCCGCGAGGTCCCCGTCCGACGCCAGTCCCGCGTGGTACAGCCGCAGCTGCGTCGCCCCCTCCGCACGCGCGCGTGCCGCGTCGGCCGCGAGGGTGCCGGGGCTGCCGCCCATGCCGGAGACCACGGTGAAGTTGGCGGCCAGCACCGTCCCCACGCGCGCGTGCTCGGCGAAGGGCGCCAGCAGGGACGTGCCGCCGGCGCAGGGGACCACGACGCCGTCCGCGACGGAGAGGATGTGGGCGGGGTCGACGCCGGCGTTGGCGCCGCAGTGGTACGGCACCGGGTCCGCGTGCAGCAGCACCTGGAAACCGCCGGGCGCGGCGGCGCGCACGGCGGCCACGGCCTCCTCCTGGAGGGTGCGGGCGGTGGTGTCGCGCCACGCGCGCGTTGCGGCCGCGGTGTCCTCGCCGAGGAGCTTCTCGACCGCCGGCCATCCGCCGTCGTCCGCGGTGCCCCGCCACAGCGGCTCCAGGGCGGCCCGTACGGCGGCGGCCAGCGCGTCGGCGTGGAGGCCGTGGTCTCCGTAGCCGGTGCGGCAGGAGGGGCAGAAGCACAGCGACATCAGGTACTGGCCGGCCTCGCCGAGGCCGACCCCGGCGGTCTTGTCGTGGGCGTGCAGGTGCTGCAGGCCGTACCAGCCGAGGGACTCCAGTTCGGCGCCCCGCGCGCCGGGCCGTACGGCGGCCTCGGCGGCCAGGTCCACCAGGTACGCGCGCGTGGCGGGCTGCGCGATGCAGGGGGCCCACGGGTAGCGGTCGCCGTAGGCGTTGACGACCGAGGTGTCCGGGTGCTCGGCGCCCATCCGGGAGTTGTGCGCGAGGACGACCCAGGTGTGCACCTCCAGGCCGGCCGCCGCGAGCGCCTCGGCGGCCTCGCCGTACGCGTTCCCGGGGGCCCAGCGGCCGGCGGGGAAGGGGCGCAGGCCGCGGCCCGCCCAGCGGTCCCCGGCGGGGTACAGGACGGCCGCGTACTCGGCGGTGACGATCCGGTGGCGGGGGTGGCGGGGGGTGAGGGCGCGGGTGGAGTGGTAGGCGGACGCGAGGGTCACCTGCTCCACGCCGAGGGCGGCGATCCGCGCGGGTGCCTCCGGGTCCCCGGTGACGTCCCAGGGGTAGACGAACGCCGACGCCTTCACGCGTCCTCCTCCAGCAGCGCGCAGCCGCGCTCGATGAGATGGGCGAGCTGTTTGACGTGGTCCTCGGCCGGCTCGTGCAGCGGGGGCCGGACCTCGCCGACGTCCAGGCCGCGCAGCCGCACGCCCGCCTTGACGAGGGAGACGGCGTAGCCGCTGCCCTGGGCGCGCAGTTCGACGAACGGGCGGTAGAAGCCGTCGAGGAGGCGGCGCACGGTGTCCTGGTCGCCCGTCTCCAGGGCCCGGTGGAAGGCGAGGGCGATCTCGGGGGCGAAGCAGAACACCGCCGAGGAGTACAGGGTGATGCCGAGGGCCCGGTAGGCGAGCTGGGTCTGCTCGGCGGTGGGCAGGCCGTTGAAGTACAGGAAGTCGCCGGGCGCCTCGGTGCGCACGGCGCTGATGATCCGCTGCATCAGGTCCAGGTCGCCGAGGCCGTCCTTGAGGCCGATGACGCCCTCGGTGCGGGCGAGTTCGACCACGGTGCGCGGGGTGAGGACGACGTTGTCGCGCTGGTAGACGATCACCGGCAGGGCGGTGGCGGCGGCGACCTCCCGGTAGTGCCGCAGCAGGCCCTCCTGCCCGGCGCGCACGAGGTACGGCGGCATGGCGAGGAGCCCGTCGGCGCCCGCCTCCTCGGCCAGCCGCGCGTAGCGGACGGCGAGGGCGGTGCCGTAGCCGGCGCCCGCGACGACCGGGACGCGGCCCCCGGCCGCCTCGACGGTCGCCTCCACCGCGGCCTGGAACTCCTCGGGCAGCAGCGCGTGGAACTCGCCGGTGCCGCACGCGGCGAACACGGCGGCGGCCCCGGCCGCGACGCCCCGGCGGACATGGGTGCGGTGGACGTCGAGGTCGACGGAGCCGTCGGGACCGTAGGCCGTGACGGGGAAGAACAGCGGCCCGCGCGGGTCGCGGAGCCGGTCGGCGAGAGGCGGTGGCGTCACGGGCGTTCCCTGTCCATCCATGTCCATCCCTGCCATCGATGCATGTGCCTGATCGGTGTCTATATCTCTGAACGGCCTCACGCTACGGGGCCCGCCGAGGGCGGTCAAGCGGGCGAACGAGCAACACGGCAGCGGATTTCCGCACGCCACGGCACACTTGACGAGGTCGGCGACCGCTCCCTAGCGTGTCCATGCATGTGAACCCTGTCCATGCAGGCGGCCACTGAATGCCAAGGAGACCGAGGATGCCCGCTCCCCGCACGATTCTGCTCACCGGCGCCGCCGGCGGGCTCGGCACCCTGATGCGGTCCCTGCTGCCGGAGTACGGCTACACGCTGCGCCTGTTCGACGTGCGCCCCGTCGAGGACGCGCCCGACGCCGTCACCGCCGACCTCACCGACACCGGGGCGCTGCGCGAGGCGGTGCGCGGCGTGGACGCCGTCCTCCACCTCGCGGGCATCTCCCTGGAAGCGCCCTTCGAGAAGATCCTGAGGTCGAACATCGAGGGCACCTACAACCTGTACGAGGCCGCCCGCCTCGAGGGCGTGCCCCGCGTCGTCTTCGCCTCCTCCAACCACGCCGTCGGCTTCACCCCCGCCCCGCGCCCGGGCGAGCCGCTGATCCCCGTCGACACCCCGCGCCGCCCCGACACCTTCTACGGCCTGTCGAAGTCCTTCGGCGAGGACCTCGCCCAGCTCTACTGGGACAAGCACGGCCTGGAGACCGTCTCGGTACGCATCGGCTCCTGCTTCCCGGAGCCGACCAGCGTGCGCATGCTGTCGGTGTGGATGAGCCCGGCCGACGGCGCCCGGCTCTTCCACGCGGCGCTGACCGCCGAGGGGGTCGGCCACACGGTGGTCTACGGCTCCTCCGCCAACACCCGCCTGTGGTGGGACCTGACCTCCGCGCGGGAGCTCGGCTACGAGCCGCGGGACGACTCCGAGCCGTACGCCGGGAAGCTGATCGCCGAGCACGGCGAACCGGACCCGGCCGACCCGGCCCACAGCCACCTCGGCGGCCACTTCGTGAACGACCCGCCGATCTGGCCGTACTGACCCCTCCACCGGCCCCGGCGGGCCGGAAACCATCGTCCACGCGCGCGGGCGGGCACCGAACGGGCCCGCCCGCCCGCGTGTTCGGGCACCGGCCGTGCCCGATCCCACCCGCCCCGCTCCGCCCCCGCAGGTCCGCCGCGGGCACCGCCGGCGGCATCCGGGCACACCCGGGCATCATCGGGCCCGCAACAGGCCTGGTCGGCGCCGCCCACCCGTTGTAGAACTTCCCCCAAGGCCCGAACGGGCAGCTCCACCAGCTCCACCAGCTGCGCAGGGAAGTGGGTGACCGGATGAGCACCAGGACGGCGGAGGAACGCCAGCGGGAGATCGTGCGGACCGCACGCGCCAGCGGCGCCGTCGACGTCACCGCGCTCGCCGCCGAACTGGGCGTGGCCAAGGAGACCATCCGGCGCGACCTGCGCGCGCTGGAGGACCACGGCCTGGTCCGCCGCACCCACGGCGGCGCCTACCCGGTGGAGAGCGCCGGCTTCGAGACGACCCTCGCCTTCCGTGCCACCAGCCACGTGCCCGAGAAGCGCAGGATCGCCGCGGCGGCGGCCGGGCTGCTCGGGGACGCCGAGACGGTCTTCGTCGACGAGGGCTTCACCCCGCAGCTCATCGCCGAGGCCCTGCCGGCGGACCGGCCGCTGACCGTGGTCACCGCCTCCCTGCCGGTCGCGGGCACCCTCGCGGAGTCCGGCAACATCTCGGTGCTGCTGCTCGGCGGCCGGGTCCGCCCCGGCACGCTGGCCACCGTCGACCACTGGACGACGAAGATGCTCTCGGGCTTCGTCCTCGACCTCGCCTACATCGGCGCCAACGGCATCTCCCGGGAGCACGGCCTGACCACGCCGGACCCGGCGGTGAGCGAGGTCAAGGCGCAGGCGGTCAGGGCCGCCCGGCGCACCGTGTTCGTGGGCGTCCACACCAAGTTCGGGGCGGTCAGCTTCTGCCGGTTCGCCGAGGTCGGCGCGCTGGAGGCGATCGTCACGAGCACCCTGCTCCCGGCCGCCGAGGCCCACCGCTACTCCCTGCTGGGCCCGCAGGTCGTCCGGGTCTGACCGCGGGCCGCCCCCGGCCGCCCCGGACGGGCGGCCGGTGACCGAACCGGCCCGCCCGTTGAGCACATCCGCCTTACAACTGTCCCCTTTGTCACGGAACATCAGGAGAGCCGCATGCCACCCCACAGCCGACCCGCGCCCCGCAGACTGCTCGCAGTGACCGCCACGGCCACACTGATCGCCTCACTCGCCGCCTGCTCGGGGGCCGGCGGGTCCGGCTCCTCCGGCGGCCACTCCATCAACGTCCTGATGGTGAACAACCCGCAGATGGTGGAGTTGCAGAAGCTCACCGCGGACCACTTCACCAAGGACACCGGCATCAAGGTCAACTTCACCGTCCTGCCGGAGAACGACGTCCGCGACAAGATCAGCCAGGACTTCGCCAACCAGGCGGGACAGTACGACGTCGCCACCCTCAGCAACTACGAGATCCCGATCTACGCCAAGAACGGCTGGCTGCACTCGATGGACTCGTACGTCAAGCAGGACACCGCCTTCGACCAGCAGGACATCCTCAAGCCGATGCGGCAGGCCCTCACGGCGGCGGACGGCAAGCTCTACGGCGAGCCCTTCTACGGCGAGTCCTCCTTCCTGATGTACCGCAAGGACGTCTTCCGGAAGAAGGGCCTGACCATGCCGGCCAAGCCCACCTGGCAGCAGGTCGCGAACCTGGCCGCCAAGGTGGACGGCGCCGAGCCGGGCATGAAGGGCATATGTCTTCGGGGGCTGCCCGGCTGGGGCGAGATGCTGGCTCCGCTGACCACGGTCGCCAACACCTTCGGCGGCACCTGGTTCGACAAGGACTGGAAGGCGCAGCTGGACGCGCCCGCCTTCAAGAAGGCCGCGCAGTTCTACGTCGACCTGGTCCGCAAGCACGGCGAGGCGGGCGCCCCGCAGTCCGGCTTCGCGGAGTGCCTGAACAACATGACGCAGGGCAAGACGGCCATGTGGTACGACGCCACGTCCGGCGCCGGTTCGCTGGAGGCCTCCGGCTCCCCCGTGAAGGGCAAGATGGGCTACGTGCCGGCCCCGGTCGAGAAGACGGACAGCTCCGGCTGGCTCTACACCTGGGCGTGGGGCATCCAGAAGGCGTCCAAGAACGCCGGCGACGCCTGGAAGTTCATCTCGTGGGCGTCCGGCAAGGACTACGAGAAGCTCGTGGGCGACAAGGCGGGCTGGGCCAACGTGCCGGCCGGCAAGCGTTCGTCGACGTACGACATCCCGGAGTACCGCAAGGAGGCGGCCGCCTTCGCGGACGTCACCCGCAGCGCCATCGCCGGTGCCAAGCCGAACGACCCGGGTGTGCAGCCCCGGCCCGCGCCCGGCATCCAGTTCGTCGACATCCCCGAGTTCACCGACCTGGGCACCAAGGTCTCCCAGGAGCTCAGCTCCGCCGTCGCCGGCCGGCAGTCCGTGGACAGCGCGCTGAAGAAGTCCCAGCGGCTCGCCGAAGCCGTCGGCAAGAAGTACGAGGGATCATGACCGTCACCACCTCCGCCCGGGTCGCCGCCGCCACCGCGAGGCCGGCGGCCCGGCCGTCGAACCGTATGCGCGCGTGGGCCACCCGGGCGCCTCTGCTGCCCGCGCTGGTCTTCATGATCGTGGTGACCCAGCTGCCGTTCGTGGCCACCCTGGTGATCTCGTTCTTCGACTGGAACGCCCTGTATCCGAAGGACCGTCACTTCACCGGCGTCGACAACTACCGGCAGGTCGTCACGGACCCGGACCTGCGCCACTCGGTGTGGACGACGATCCTGCTGACGGTCACGGTCGTCCTGGTCAGCCTGGTCCTCGGCCTGGCCGTCGCGCTGCTGCTCAACCGGAGTTTCCGGGGCCGCGGCGTGGTGCGCACGCTGATGATCGCCCCGTTCCTGGTGGTGCCGGTGGCCGCCGCCCTGCTGTGGAAACACGTGCTGTACAACCCTGAATACGGTCTCTTCAACGGGCTGTTGCACTATGTGGGCGGTCCTCAGCCGGACTGGATCTCCCACACTCCGCTGCTCGCCGTCGAGGCCTCACTGGTGTGGCAGTGGACACCGTTCATGATGCTGATCCTCCTGGCGGGGCTGCAGAGCCGCGACCACGAGCAGATCGAGGCCGCGCGGGTGGACGGCGCGAGCGACTGGCAGGTCTTCCGCCACCTGACGCTTCCGCATCTGCGCCGCTACCTCGAACTCGGCGCCCTGCTGGGCTCGATCTACATCGTCCAGAACTTCGACGCGGTCTTCACGATCACGTCCGGCGGCCTGGGCACCGCCAACCTGCCGTACACCGTCTACCAGAGCTTCTACCAGGCGCACGAGAACGGTCTCGCCTCGGCCGCGGGCGTCCTGGTGGTCATCGGCTCGATCGTCATCGCGACCTTCGCGCTGCGCGTGGTGTCGTCCCTGTTCCGTGAGGAGGTGTCACGCGCATGAGCACCGTCGCCGTACGGGTCCGCGGCCGCGGTGGAGCGGGCCTCGGCCTGGTCGCCTGGCTGGTCGGGCTGCTGTTCTTCCTGCCCATCGCCTGGATGGCCCTGACCTCGTTCCACTCGGAGGCGGACGCCGCCGCCAACCCCCCGTCCTTCACCGCCGCCCTGACCCTGGACGGCTACCGCGACTTCTTCGGCGTGAGCGGCGGCGCCAGCCCCTGGCCGGCGCTGATCAACTCGGTCACGGCGTCGGTGGCCTCGACCCTCTTCGTGCTCCTGCTGGCCTTCCCGGCGGCGTACGCGCTCTCCATCCGCCGCGTGCGGAAGTGGACGGACGTGCTGTTCTTCTTCCTGTCCACGAAGATGCTGCCGGTGGTAGCGGGCCTGCTGCCCGTCTACCTGTTCGCCAAGAACGCCGGGATGCTCGACAACATCTGGCTGCTGGTCATCCTCTACACCTCGATGAACCTGCCGATCGCCGTGTGGATGATGCAGTCCTTCCTGGCGGAGGTCCCGGTCGCGGTGATCGAGGCGGCGCAGATCGACGGCGCCCGGCTGCCGACCATCCTGGCGCGCGTGGTGGCGCCGATCGCCCTGCCGGGCATCGCGGCGACGGCGCTGATCTGCTTCATCTTCAGCTGGAACGAGCTGCTGTTCGCCCGGGTCCTGACGGGCGTGGTCGCCGAGACCGCCCCCGTCTTCCTGACCGGCTTCATCACCAGCCAGGGCCTGTTCCTGGCCAAGGTGTGCGCCGCGTCGCTCGTCGTGTCCCTGCCCGTGCTCGCCGCGGGGTTCGCCGCCCAGGACAAGCTGGTCCAGGGCCTGTCGCTTGGAGCCGTGAAATGAAGGCCGCCGTCATCGAGTCCGTGGGCCGTGCCGTCGTCACCGAGGTCCCGGACCCGACCCCCGGCCCCCGCGAGGTCGTCGTCGAGGTCGCCGCGTGCGGCCTGTGCGGCACCGACCTGCACATCCTCCAGGGCGAGTTCGCGCCGAAGCTGCCGATCGTGCCGGGCCACGAGTTCGCGGGGCAGGTCGTCGGGGTCGGCACCCAGGTCACGGAGGTCGCGGTCGGCGACCGGGTGGCCGTCGACCCGTCCCTGCACTGCTACGAGTGCCGCTACTGCCGTACCGGCCACAACAACCTCTGCGAGCGGTGGGCCGCGATCGGCGTGACGACCGCGGGCGGCGCGGCGCAGTACGCCCTCGCACCGGTGGCCAACTGCGTGAAGCTGCCCGAGCACGTCCGCACCCAGGACGCGGCCCTGGTGGAACCCCTCTCCTGCGCCGTCCGCGGCTACGACGTCCTGCAGTCCCGGCTCGGCGCGCACGTCCTGATCTACGGCTCGGGAACCATGGGCCTGATGATGCTGGAGCTGGCCAAGCGGACCGGCGCGGCGAGCGTGGACGTCGTGGACCTCAACCCCGGCCGGCTGGAGACGGCCCGCCGTCTGGGGGTCTCCGCCTCGGCGGCCCACGCGGACGAACTGGACCGCCCCCAGGGCTGGGACGTGGTCGTGGACGCCACGGGCAACGCGGCGGCGATCCAGGACGGCCTGGACCGGGTGGCCAAGGCGGGGACGTTCCTGCAGTTCGGGGTGGCGGACTACGCGACCCGGGTGACGATCGACCCGTACCGGATCTACAACCAGGAGATCACCATCACGGGCTCGATGGCCGTGCTGCACAGCTTCGAGCGCGCGGCGGAACTGTTCGCGGGCGGGGTGCTGGACCCGGAGGTGTTCATCAGCGACCGGATCCCGCTGGAGCGCTACCCGGAGGCGCTGGAGCAGTTCGCGGCGGGCGTGGGACGGAAGATCGTCGTGGTGCCGTGAGCCGATCGGGGGGCACCGCGTCGGTAAGGGAACGGCAAAGTGATGTCGTTCGTTCACCCGGCATGACAGCTATGACCCCTGGCTCGAACATCCCTCTGTCGGTCGCCCGAGTGACGGTGGACGTCGCCGCACCGGTGCGGCTCGACGTGTCGGGCCTGCTGCTCGCCGCCGACGGCAAGGTGCGCTCCGACGCCGACTTCATCTTCTACAACCAGCCCAGCGGGCCGGGCGTGAGCTACACGTCCGGCGGCGGCGCCGCGCCCGACGCGGTCACCGTCGACACCGCCGCGGTGCCGCCGGAGATCGAGAAGATCGTGGTCACCGCCAGCCCGGACGCGGCCGGCCAGACCTTCCAGGGCATCGAGCCGACGGCCACCGTGCGTGACGCGGACGGCGGGGCCGTGCTGGCCACGTTCACGCCGCCGCGGCTCGGCACCGAGACGGCTCTGGTGGTCGTGGAGATCTACCGCAGGAACGGCGCCTGGAAGGCCCGCGCCGTCGGCCAGGGGTACGCCGACGGGCTGGCCGGCATCGCGACGGACTTCGGGGTGACGGTGGAGGAACCGGCCGCCGCCGCGGCCGCCCCGGCCGCCGCTCCGCCTGCTCCCCCCGTCGCACCGCCCGCTCCGGCCGCACCGCCCGCCCAGCCGCAGCAGGCGGTGCCGCCGGCCCCGGCCGCCCCGCCGGCGCCGGCGCCCGGCGCCGGGAAGATCAACCTGGACAAGGGCCGGGTCAGTCTCCAGAAGAACCAGACGGTGTCCCTGGTCAAGGGCGGCCGCCCGCTGCTGTCCCAGGTGCGGATGGGCCTCGGCTGGGAGCCCGCGTACCGCGGCAGGGACATCGACCTGGACGCCTCGGTGATCGCCTACGGGCCGCAGCGCAACCACCTCGACAGCTGCTACTTCGGCAGGCTGAAGATCCTCAAGGGCGCGGTCCAGCACTCCGGTGACAACCTCACCGGGGAGGGCGCGGGCGACGACGAGGCGATCACCGTCGACCTCGGCCGGCTCCCCCAGGAGGTCACCGGCCTGGTCTTCACGGTCAACTCCTTCTCCGGCCAGAAGTTCACCGAGGTCGCCAAGGCCTACTGCCGGCTGCTGGACGCGGCCACGGGTGAGGAGCTGGTCCGCTTCGACCTCACCAACGCCGAGCCGCAGACGGGTGTGATGATGGCCAAGCTGATCCGCCAGTTCTCCGGGGAGTGGGAGATGACGGCCCTGGGCGAGTTCGTGAAGGCCCGCACGGTACGGAACATGGTGGAACCGGGGGCCAGGGCCCTGTAGCCGCACCCGTCCTGCGCAGGACGGCCGCCGGCCCCGAGGGGCCGGCGGCCGTCCTCGCGAGCGGGACCTCACCCGGCCGGCCGGAGCCCCTCCGTCAGCAGCGTCAGATACCGGCGCAGCTCCCGGCCCTGCCCGTTCGCCAGCTCCGACGCCGTCGTCACGCCGTGCCCGAGCCTCAGCAGCTCCACCGGTTCGAGGTCGGCCCGGAGCGTGCCCTCCGCCTGGGCCGCCTCCACCAGCCGGGCCGCCGCGCCCTTCATCGCCGTACCGCACGCCGTCAGGGCGGCCGAGCTGCCGTCCGCGACCGCCGAGCCCAGCAGGGCCTTCATCCCCCGCATCCGGATCGTGGCGACGCCCAGCTCGTACAGCCACTCCGTCAGTGCCTCGCCCGGCGGCAGTTCCTCCGCCAGTTCGTCGGCCCGCGCCCCGAGCGCCTCGATGCGGTCCACGTAAGCCGCCTCCAGCAGCGCCAGCCGCGTCGGGAAGTGCCGGTAGAGCGTGCCGGAGCCGACGCCCGCCCGCTTGGCGATGTCGTCGAGCGACGCGTTCTCCCCCTGCTCGGCGAAGGCTTCCGTCGCCGCCGCCAGCAACCGGTCGTAGTTGCGCCGGGCGTCCGCGCGCATGGGCCTGCTCTGGGCCATCCAGTAACTCCTTGCGAACCGGGGACTGTCTCCGTATCTTATCGAGCACTAAACGGAGACAGTCCCCGCTTTTCCGTTCGTCGTGCTTCGCCGGCAGTTCGCCCTGCCCGTGAACGCGCGTGCCCGGGGACGCCCAGACCGGGAGACCCTCATGTCCACCCCGCCCGCGCCGTCCGCCACCACGCAGCCGTCTCCGCCCGCACCGGCCGCGCGGCTCGGCACCACCCTCCTCGTCGTCGTCACCGCCTACCTGATGGTCGGCGTCGACTCCACCGTCGTCAACGTCGCGCTGCCGGACATCCAGCGCGGTCTCGGCTTCAGCCGCACCGGCCTGTCCTGGGTCCTCAACGCCTACACCCTCGCCTTCGGCGGCCTGCTGCTGCTCGGGGGACGGGTCGGCGACGTCCTCGGCCGCCGCCGCACCCTGACCGCGGGCGTCCTGCTGTTCGCCCTGTCCTCCCTGCTCGGCGGGAGCGCCACCGGCGGCGGCCTGCTGCTGGCCGCCCGCGCGCTCCAGGGCGTGGGCGCCGCGCTGATCGCCCCGAGCACCCTCGCCCTGATCACCGCCGGGTTCCCCGCGGGCCCGCGCCGCCACCGCGCGCTGAGCGTCTACTCCTCGACGGCGGGCATCGGCGGTTCCGTCGGCCTGCTCCTCGGCGGCGCGCTCACCACCTGGGCGTCCTGGCGCTGGGCGCTGCTCGTCAACGTGCCCATCGGCGTCGCCCTCGTCCTCGCCCTGCCCCGCTTCGTCGCCGAGACCCCGCGCCACGCGGGCCGCTTCGACCTGCCGGGCGCGCTCACCGGGACGGCCGGCACGGGGTCGCTGGTGTACGCGTTCATCCGGGTCTCCCAGGCGGGCTGGAGCGACACCCGGGCCCTGCTGGCCTTCACCGCGGCGGCCGTGCTGCTGACCGCCTTCCTGCTGGCCGAGTCCCGGGCGGACCAGCCGGTGATGCCGCTGCGCCTGTTCGCCGACCGCGACCGCGCGGGCGGTTACGCGGCCATCCTGCTGCTGCCCGCGGGCATGTTCGGCGCCTTCTACTTCCTCACCCTGTTCTGCCAGCAGGTGCTGCGCTACAGCCCGTTGCGCGCCGGCCTCGCCTTCCTGCCGCTGACCCTGGTGATGTTCACGACCGTACGGCTGGTGCCGCGCCTGCTGGCCCGGTTCGGGACCAAGCCGGTGCTGCTGACCGGCATCGCGCTGGCCGCCACGGGGACCGGCCTGCTGTGGTGGCTGCGGCCCGGTGACGGCTACGCCACCGGGCTGCTCGGCCCGCTGCTGCTCGTGGGCCTGGGGATGGGACTGAGTTTCATGCCGCTGAACGCGGTGATCCTGGCCGCCGTCGAACCGCGCGAGGCGGGCGCCGCCTCCGGCCTGCTGCAGACGCTGCAGTGGCTGGGCGGCACGGTGGGACTGTCCGCCCTGGTCACGGTCTACGGCACGGCGACCCGGCACGCCACCGGGACACCGGACGAGATCCTCACCCACGGGGCGTCCCGCGCGTTCGGGGCGGGCGCGCTGATCGCGGTGGCCGCGTTGCTGGTGGCGGCCACCGTGCTCAGGGGCGGCCGCAGACCGCCTGGGCGGCGGGCCTAGAACAGCGCGCTGTACGCGTTCAGCGCGGGCTGGCCGCCGAGGTGGGCGTAGAGGACGGTGGAGTCCTTGCCGATCTCGCCGCGGCGGACGAGGTCGACGAGAGCGGCCATCGACTTCCCCTCGTACACCGGGTCGGTGACCATGCCCTCGGTGCGGGCGGCCAGCCGCATCGCCTCCAGGGTGGCCTCGTCGGGGATGCCGTACGTCCCGGCGTGGTAGCGCTCGTCCAGTTCGACGTCCACCTCCCCCCGCACTCCGATGAGCCGGGCCGTCGCCCGGGCGATGCGGGCGATCTGCTCGCGGGTCCGGGTGGGCTCGGCGGAGGCGTCGACGCCGAGGACGCGGCGGGGCCGGCCGCCGGCCTCCTCCAGCGCGCGGAAGCCGGCGGCCATGCCGGCCTGAGTGGACCCGGTCACCGAGCAGACGACGACGGTGTCGAAGAAGACGCCCAGTTCCCTTTCCTGCTCGGCGACTTCGTGCGCCCAGCGGGCGAACCCGAGGCCGCCGAGGGGGTGGTCGGAGGCGCCGGCCGGGATGGCGTACGGCTTCCCGCCCGCCGTCTCGACGTCCCGCAGCGCCTGCTCCCAGCTCTCCTTGAACCCGATCCCGAACCCGGCCCGCACGAGCCGCACCTCGGCCCCGGCGAGCCGGCTGATCAGGATGTTGCCCACCTTGTCGTAGACGGAGTCCGGCCACTCCACCCAGCTCTCCTGCACCAGCACGCACTTCAGTCCGGCGCGGGCGGCGACGGCGGCGACCTGGCGGGTGTGGTTGGACTGCACGCCGCCGATCGACACGAGCGTGTCGCAGCCCTGGGCGAGGGCGTCGGCGACCAGGTACTCCAGCTTGCGGGTCTTGTTCCCGCCGTAGGCGATCGGGGAGTTGCAGTCCTCCCGCTTCGCCCACAGCGAGGCACCCCCGAGGTGGGCGGTCAGCCGCTCCAGGGGGTGGACCGGGGAAGGTCCGAACAGGAGGGGGTAGCGGGCGTGGGACGACAGGGACTCGGGCAGGGACACGGGGCCTCCAGGGTCGGTCAGTCGGGGTCGGCCAGGGCCGTGAGCGTGCGCCAGATCTCCGCGGTGACGGCGACCGCGCCGGCCACGTCACCGCCGGCGCAGGCCTCGATCAGCCGTTCGTGCAGTCCTGCCGAGCGGCAGGATCCGCCCTCGCCGAAGCGCTGCCGCTCCAGACGGCGGATGAGCGGGGTGTAGCGGGCCGCGGTGGCGGCGGCCGCCCGGTTCCCGGCCGCCGCCACCAGCACGTCGTGCAGGTCGTCGTCGGCGCGGAGGGCCTCGTCCACGTCACCGGCGCGCACGGCCGCGGCGAACCGCTCGTTGGCCGCGCGCATCGCCGCCAGGTCCGCCTCCCGCAGCCGGGGCACGGCGATCCGGGTGACCAGTTCGTGCATCGCGCCGACCACGGCCGCCGCGTCGCGCACGTCGGCGGCGAGGAGCGGGGTGACCCGGGTGTAGCTCTGCGGCTTGCTCTCCAGCAGCCCCTCGTCCACGAGCCGGGCGAACGCCTCGCGCACCGGCGCCCGGGACAGCCCGAGCCGCTCGGCGAGGTCGGCGTCGCGCACCACCGCGCCCGGCTCGATCTCGCCGGCCACGATGGCGTCGCGGATCGCCGCGTAGGCACGGTCGCGCAGCAGGGTGCGGGGGACGGGTCGCAGGGCCTCCATAGACTGAAATGTTAGATGTCAGTGCCGCGCGGGGGAAGAGGTGTGGCCCGCATCCCCCGTTTGCGGTGCGGGCCACGATCGGGACCGGCCGTGGTTCAGGCCTCCCACGGCCAGCGGGCGTCCCGGGCCGCCTCCAGGAGCGGCACCATCCGGAAGGCCGCGTCCGACAGGCCGCCGAAGGTGTGCCGGTCCGCCGTGCCGGACGGGCCGTGGCCCGCCCGGTAGCCGGCCAGGTTCCAGGTGTAGACCGGGACGTGCGCCGGGACCTGCCGGGTCGGGTCGCCGTGCCGGTGGTGCGTGTACTGCTCGTCGGTGACGATCAGCACCCGGTCCTGCCCCCGGTAGTGCGCGCGGATCGCCGAGGTGGTGTCGGTGCCGCCCAGGTCGCCGAAGCGGCCGAGGATCTTCAGCACCGACTCGCCCCGCTCGAAGGACAGCCGCTTGCTCGTCGTACCGAACTCGACGAGGTCCGCGTCCGCCGCCCGCAGCGCGAGCGCCGTACCGAAGATCGCCGCCGCGTCGGCCCGGGTGAGCTCCGAGCGGTCGGACAGGCGGGAGTAGAACATCGAGCCCGAGCGGTCGACGAGCACCAGCGTCCGGCCCGGCAGCGCGGGCACGTTGGCCAGCGAGTGGCCGAGCGCCCGCTCCAGCGGGTAGGACCAGCGCAGCGACGGCGCGTGCTGGTAGGCGGCGAGGTACCGGAAGGGGAACTGCCGCGACCGCGCCACCTCCGCCGGATCGCTGATCCGGGCCGCGACCTGCGCGGCGACCTCGTCGCAGACCCCCGCCTCGTCGAAGTTCCGCAGGTTGCGGACGAGCGCCATCGCCCCCATGGACGGGATGACCGCCTCCCAGGCCGCCTTGTCCATCGGCCCCTGGAGCCAGCCGGCCAGCGCCTCCCAGGTGAGGCCGGCCGCCGCGAGCCGCTCGGCACCGCCGGGCGAGGTGACGACCCCCCGCCGCTCGGCGACGGGCAGCGCCATCAGCTCGCGGTGCGCGGCGAGCAGCGGGCTCGACGCGGGCGGCAGCGCGGTGTCCGGGTTGTGCCGCCGGTCCAGCGCGTACCGGAACAGCTCGCCCTGCCACGGCTTGTCCGGGTCCGGGGCCGCGTGCACCAGGTTGAGGACGTCGCCGAAGCGGTACCCCTTGGACGCGGTGTCGTACTTGAGCAGCGACTTGGCGTGGTAGAGCCGCCGTACGGCGTCGGCGATCCCCCGCTTGACCGGCTTGGGGACGGCGCGGCCGTAGGTCGCGGTCCAGTAGGCGAGCAGCTCGCCGGGCTCGTCGGGCCGCCGCAGCACGGAGGCCACGACCTGCCGGTTCGACGGGCCGTCGGTCGCGCCGGCGGCCAGCCGGGCGTGCACGTACTCGGCGGCGCCCACGAGCGAGGCGGTCCGCATGTTGCCCTCGCCGCGCAGCCAGCCGAGCAGTCCGGCCGTCCAGGACGGGTCGGTGACGGCGAGGCCGCGGACGAGCCCGGCGAACCGGTCGTCGCGCTCGCCGCCGCTCTCGTAGAAGGTCTGCTGCGAGACGAGGTTGGACACCGCGAGCAGGAAGAGCTCGGAGCGCGCGTCGCGCTCCTGGCCCCGGCCGCCCTCGTAGGTGCGCAGGATGCGGCCGGTCGACGTCACCGCCGACACGGGCCGCGCCTTCACGGTACGCGTGTTGAATCGCGCCATGGTGAATTCCCCCGAATTCGTCGCTTTTTCGGAGAGAGGCGCGGCAAGGGGAAGGTGCCCGAGATCAGGGGTCGGCGACGGGACTACAACCTGGCGCGTCTTCCCTTTCCGCCACACCGGCCCAGAGCCGGTGACGGGATTCGAACCCGCATTCCTGTTCCCAGGAACCACGTCCCTGAAGTATCCGCTGCCTGCGCACCGGGCACCCACCTTCTGCTGCGCCTCCCGAGATCAAGTCGGCTGCGGCAGGGGATTCTTGAGGAAAGAAGTAGCCGCGGCCCGCGCACCGGGAGGTGCGATGAAGTTGTGGTGTCCAGAGATCGAGGCCGGCGGAACCGACGTGTGGTGCTCTGACCCCTGAGCTACACCGGCGCGTGGTGCCGGTGGCGGGACTCGAACCCGCGGCCGCCCCATTATGAGTGGAAGTAGGTCCTGCCTTCGCACCTGGACGTGCATCACTCTAGGAGGCGGTCCGCGGGACGGGCGAGCGAATTAAATCACCGCTTCTGGCGCTTCCAGGGCCCGGTAATGGCGAGCATGACGCCCGGCTCCTGGATGTTGGCGAACAGGGTCTTCCCGTCGGGCGAGAAGGTGACGCCGGTGAACTCGCTGTACTCGGGGGCCTCGGCGGTGCCGATGTTCAGTTCGTTGCGGGCGATCGGGTAGGTGCGGCCGCCGTCGGTGGCGCCGAACAGGTGCTGGACGCCCTCGCCGTCCTCGGCGACGACCAGGCCGCCGTACGGGGAGACGGTGATGTTGTCCGGGCCGTCGAAGGCGCCGTCGGCGGACGGGTCCGGGTTGACGCCGAGCAGGACCTTGAGGGTCAGGGTGCGGCGCGCCGGGTCGTAGAACCAGACCTGGCCGTCGTGCTGCACCGGGCTCTCGGCACGGGCGTAGGAGGAGACGACGTAGGCGCCGCCGTCGCCCCACCACATGCCCTCCAGCTTGCGGGCGCGGGTGACCTGGCCGTCGGTGAACTGCTTGCGGACGGAGGAGGTCCTGGCGTCGCGGTCGGGGACGTCCACCCAGTCCACGCCGTACACCGTGCCGGTCCTGGTGGCACGGGAGAGGTCGTCGACGAACCGGCCGCCGGAGTCGAAGCAGCGGAAGGCCTGGAGGACGCCCGCGTCGTCGGCGAGGGTGCGCAGCCGGCCGCGGCCGTGGCGGAAGCCGGCCGGCGGGGTCCAGCGGTAGAGGAGGCCGTTGGGGCCGGAGGCGTCCTCGGTGAGGTAGAGGTGGCCGCGCCGGGGGTCGACGACGACGGCCTCGTGTGTGTAGCGGCCGAGGGCCTTGACGGGCCGGGGGTCGCGGTTGGCGCGGCGGTCTGCGGGGTCGACCTCGAAGACGTAGCCGTGGTCCTTGGTCATGCCGTGCTGGCCGGCCTTGTCCTCGGTCTCCTCGCAGGTCAGCCAGGTGCCCCACGGGGTGCTGCCGCCCGCGCAGTTGGTGGACGTGCCGGCGATGCCGACCCACTCGGCGACGTGGTCGCGGCGCACCTCGACCACCGTGCAGCCACCGGAGGCGGCGGGGTCGTAGACGAGCCCCTCGGTGAGCGGTACGGGGTACGCCCAGTCGGTGCGCGGGCCCTTCAGCTCGTGGTTGTTGACCAGGAGCGTGGCGCCGCGGGGGCCGGGGAAGGCGGCGGTGCCGTCGTGGTTCGACGGGGTGGGCTCGCCCGACTCCAGCGTGGTCCGGCCGCTGTGGGTGATGACCCGGTAGGTGAAACCGGCCGGAAGGGCGAGGATGCCGTCGGGGTCGGGGAGCAGGGGGCCGTAGCCGACGCCGTGGTGCCCGTGGGCCGACGCGGTGTCCGTGCCGTCGGTCTCCGTGGCGGCGAGGGCACCCGGAGCACTGGCGAGGGCGCCGACGCTGCCCGCCAGTGCGACCCCGGCCCCGGTGATCGCGGATGTCCTGGCGAAGTCCCTGCGGGTGAGCGACATGGAATCTCCTGTGACGGTGGGCGTGCCGTGGAGGGTGGCGGACCTCGATCGCCGCTCACGCTCCCGCCCACCGCTGAACAGAAGTTGAACTCCGGGCTACCGCACGGGCCCCTGTTCCATGAATCCGTATGCGCCACCCCATGCCCGGCCAAAGCGCCGCGCCGTGCCGCTCGGGCGGACGGCGCCGGGACGGGCGCTTCGGCCGGCACTGACGGACTCGGGCTCGCCCTCCGGGCGGCTCACCGCCGCGGGCTCAACCCGCCTGCTGCGACCGTGCCTTGAACGCGGCCTTGCGGGCCTCCTTGGCCACCTTCTTGTCCGGGTGCAGGCGTCCCATCGCCTCGAGCACGTCCGCCGTCGCCGGGTGCTCCACCCGCCAGGCGGCCGCGAAGAAGCCGCTGTGCTGTTCGGCCAGGCCCTCCACCAGCGACTGGAGCTCGTCCGAGTTGCCCTCGGCGGCCAGCTGGGCGGCCACCGTGTCGATGGTCAGCCAGAAGACCAGGTCGGGTGACGGCGCGGGCACCTCCAGGGCGCCCCGCTCGCTCAGCCACACACGGGCGAGGCCGCCCAGCTCGGGGTCGTCCAGCACCTCCCGCAGGGCGGGCTCCGCCTCGGGGCCGACCAGGGACAGGGCCTGCTGGCAGCGCAGCCTGCGCAGCGGCGCCCCGGCGTCCGCGCCGCGGGCCGCGGCCAGCAACTCCCGTGCCGCCGACAGGGGTTCGCGCCGGACGAGCCACTGCTCGGTCTCGGCGCGGGCGGCGGCCTGCCCGAAGCGCGCGGTGGCGTCGAGGAGCACGTCCGCGCCCTTGTCCGCGAGTTCGCCGACGGCGGGCGCCTGGAAGCCGGCCTCCAGCAGCCGCGCCCGCAGCCCGTAGGCGCCGAGCGGGGTCAGCCGGACCATGCCGTAGCGGGAGACGTCGGTGTCGTCCACCGGCGCCGCCGGCTCCTCGTCCGCGTCGGCCATCAGCGCCTCGTCGACCGGCTCGTACTCCACGAGCCCGATCGGCTCCAGCATCCGGAACTGGTCGTCCAGGCGCATCATCGCGTCGGAGACCTGCTGCAGGACGTCGTTGGTGGGCTCGGCCATGTCGCCCGGGACGAGCACGGAGGCGGCCAGGGCGGGCAGCGGGACGGGGCCGCCGGCGGGGCCGTCCTCACTGACGGTCAGCAGGTAGAGGTTGCCGAGGACGCCGTCGAGGAAATCGGCCTCGGCCTGCGGGTCCCAGTCGAGTGACGAGAAATCGACCTCGCCGCCCTGCTCCAGGGCCTCGGCCAGGCCGTCGAGGTCGGGCACGGTCGCGTCGGCGACGACGGTCTCCAGGGCGGAGAGCCACACGGTGAGCACGTCGTGCGGGGAGCCACCGGTGAGCAGCGCGAGGTCCTCGCCGGACGCCACGGTCCCGGCGTCCTCGTCCACGATCTCCACCAGTCCGGCGTCCAGGGCGACGCGCCAGGCCGCACTGGCGTCGGCGGCGGCGTCGTCCCCGCTCAGGCCGAGCAGTTCGGCGGCGGCCGGCAGCTGCTCCTCGACGAGGCCGCCCCCGGCGTCGACACGGGTCCCGGGCCCGGCCCAGCGTGCGAGCAGGGCGGCCCGGGAGAGCACCGGCGTGGACAGTGCGGCGCGCGCCAGCTCCGGTTCGGGGTGCAGCCGTACGGGCGGCAGGGGGGAGCTGTCTGACATCGGCTGGTTCTCCTCGGAGCGTGAAAGGGCTCAGCCGCTCAGCCTAGACGGATTTCCACCCATGCCGCCCGGTTCATCTCCCGGCCGGGATCCGTACATGGCCGAAACCTTGACAACTCCCGCCGCCAGGCACGAGATTGACGCGCGTAGAAGTTGGGGGGACAACTGTTCACTCGGCTCTATGCGTGTCACGCAGGGCCACCGGCCCGGCACGCTCCCGTTCCACCCTCGTCCCGGCGCTCACGTTCGTCCCCGGAGGGATTTCCTTGCCGAGCAGGTCTTCCGCGCGTCTCGCCGCGCTCACCGTCGCCGCCGTCTGTTCCGCCGCGTCGGCCGTCGTCCTCACCTCCCCCGCGCACGCCGACTCGGTGCGCGTCCACGACATCCAGGGCACCACCCGGATATCGCCGTTCGCGGGCCAGAAGGTCGCGGACGTGCCCGGCATCGTCACGGCCACGCGGACCTACGGCTCCTCCAAGGGGTTCTGGCTGCAGGACCCGGACCCGGACGACAACCCCGCGACCAGCGAGGGCGTGTTCGTCTTCACCGGCTCCACGCCGAAGGTCGCGGTCGGCGACGCGGTCACGGTGAGCGGCACGGTCTCGGAGTACGTCCCGGGCGGCACCTCCTCCGGCAACCAGTCGGTGACGGAGATCACCAAGCCGGTGGTCACCACCGTCTCGACCGGCAACGCCGTCCCGGCGCCGGTCGTCGTCGACGCGGACTCGGTGCCGGACGCGTACACCCCGGACGGCGACACCGCCGCGAACGGCTCGATCAACGGCCTGCCGCTGGAGCCGTCGGCGTACGCCCTGGACTACTACGAGTCCCTGGAGGGCATGAACGTCCAGGTCGCCGACACCCGGGTGGTCACCGCCACCAACCCGTACAGCGAGCTGTGGGTCACGGTGAAGCCGTGGGAGCACCGCAATCGCCGCGGGGGCACGGTCTACGGCTCCTACGACTCCCAGAACACCGGCCGGCTGCAGATCGAGTCGCTGGGCTCGACCGCCGACTTCCCGAAGGCGAACGTCGGCGACACGCTGGAGGGCACCACCACCGGCCCGCTGGACTACAACCAGTTCGGCGGCTACACCCTGGTCGCGAGCAAGCTCGGCACGCTGGAGGACGGCGGCCTGGAGCGCGAGACGACCCGGAAGCAGTCGGGCCGCGAGCTGGCGGTGGCGACCTACAACGTCGAGAACCTCGACCCGTCGGACGGCACGTTCGACGCGCACGCCGCCGCGATCGTGAACAACCTGCAGTCGCCGGACATCGTCTCCCTGGAGGAGATCCAGGACGACAACGGCGCCAAGGACGACGGCACGGTCGACGCGAGCGTGACCGTGAACAAGCTGATCGACGCGATCGTCGCGGCGGGCGGCCCGAAGTACGACTGGCGCTCGATCGACCCGGTCAACGACCAGGACGGCGGCGAGCCGGGCGGCAACATCCGCCAGGTGTTCCTGTTCAACCCGGAGCGGGTGTCCTTCGTGGACCGCGCGGGCGGCGACTCCACCACCGCGGTCGGTGTCGTCAAGGAGCACGGCAAGGCCGAACTGACCCTCTCCCCGGGCCGGATCGACCCGGCGAACGCGGCCTGGGAGCACAGCCGCAAGCCGCTGGCCGGCGAGTTCGTCTTCCGCGGCAGGACCGTCTTCGTGATCGGCAACCACCTGGCGTCCAAGGGCGGCGACCAGGGCCTGACCTCGCAGTACCAGCCGCCGGCGCGCAGTTCGGAGATCCAGCGCCACGCGCAGGCGACCGCGGTGAACGCGTTCGTCAAGGACATCCTCGCCGTCCAGAAGAACGCGGACGTGATCGCGCTCGGCGACATGAACGACTTCGAGTTCTCCGGGACCGCGAAGATCCTCGAGGGCGACGGCGAGCTGTGGTCGGCGATCAAGTCGCTGCCCCGCGGTGAGCGGTACACCTACGACTACCAGGGCAACCAGCAGGTCCTGGACCAGATCCTGATCAGCCCGGCGATCCGGCGCGGCTGCGACTTCGAGTACGACAGCGTGCACATCAACTCGGAGTTCAGGGACCAGATCAGCGACCACGACCCGCAGGTGCTGCGCTTCCGCCCGTGAACCTCGTCGGATGCGTCGGGACTGGCTGAACACCGTCCAGCCAGTCCCGAGCGGCCGGGCGGGCCCGGCCGGGGGTCAGTGGTGCCGGCGGCGCAGCAGGCCCACCGTGACGAGCACCGCCCCGGCGGCGGTCGCGATCAGCACCGGGCGCGGGAGCCGGCCCACGGCCTGCGCGGCGGAGCGTACGGGCTGCGGCGTGTGCCGCTCGACGGCCTGCCCCGCCCCCTGCACGGTGTGCCCGGCCTGGGCAGCCCGGCCCTCGACCGCGTGCCCGGCACGGGCCGCCGCGCCCTGGACGGCGTGTCCCGCCTGGGCCGCCCGGCCCTGCAGGGCGTGCCGCGCGCCGGCCGCCCTGCCCTGGGCGCCGTGCCCGGCCTGCGCCGCGCTGGAGCGCAGCTGCACGGTCATGGCGCCGGCCTTGTCCCGCAGGTCGGCGACCCGGGCCCGGGCCCGGCCCTTGATGTCGGTCTTCTCGACGAGCTGGGCGACGGTGTCGCCCAGCTGGTGCCTGGTCTGCTCGATCTGGTGCCGCAGTTCGTCGGGCCCCTTGGCGCCCGAGCCGTGGGGGTTCCTGTGCGTCATCGATGTGCCCTTTCCCTGATCTCGTCGACATCCGCCCGGACGCTGCCGAGCGCCTGCTCGGGTGCGGGCGGCGTGGCGCGGCGCAGCTGACCGCGTCCGATCGCGGCGAGCACGGCGGCCACGGCGAAGAACACCGCGGCGACGACGAGCGCCGCCGCCCACACGGGCAGCACGAGGGAGAGGGCCGCGGTGGCGGCGCCGGCCAGGACGATCAGGCCGACGTACCCGAGGGCGCCCGCGGCGCCGAGGAGGCCGCCGCCCCGTCCGGCACGGCGTCCCTTCTCGGCCAGCTCCACCTTGGCGAGGGCGACCTCCTGCCGCAGGAGCCGGGAAAGCTGTTCGGTGGCCCGGCCGACGAGCTCCCCCGTGGTGGGGTGACCGTCGACGGCGGGCCGTGCCTGGGGGGTCACGGTCACGGTGCTCCGCCTCCTCTCTGTGCGGGAATGTCCGGGTACCCAGGCCCGACATCCTTAGCCCTGCTCCGCTCCCCCGGCGCCGCGCTCGCCCAGGCGGGCGAGTTGGGTCTGGAACCAGTCGAGGCGGGCCTGCAACAGGGCTGCCTCCGCGACGAGTTCGGGCACGCCCGCCTCACCGCCGGGCGCCAAGTCGCCGCAGGGCGCAGGCCTGACGCCGCCCGTCCCGACGACCCGCAGTCCCTCCCCGGCCAGCCGGGCGAACCCCGCGAGCGAGACGGACGTACGCGCCCCCACGCAGCCCGCGCAGGCGGGCGCGAGGGCCCGCCAGCCGGGCCGGCCCCAGCCGGCGTCGGCCAGCGCGGCGGCCGTGGCGCCGCAGGCGCAGGGGCCGGCGGTCATCGTGCGCACGCGCTGCCGGGCGTAGCGGAAGCCGCGTTCGAAGCGGATGTAGGCGCCCAGCACGCGGACCTCGAGCAGGACGGCGGACCGGTGCTCGGCCGTGCACAGCAGGTCCTCGGCGGCCCGGCGGCCGTGCACGCAGTGGAAGCCGCAGTCGCACAGCCGGGCGGGCGGGCGGTGCCGGCGGCCGTAGACGCAGGAGGCGTCGTCGAGCACGCCGTACGGCAGCGCGCCGCCCAGGGACACACCGGTGAACCCGGCCCGGGTGCCGTCCGGGGACAGCACCGGGTGGGCGATCTTGTATCCGGTCGGCGGCTCCGTCGGCCGTTCCGCCGGGAGCCGCAGCCTCATCGGGCCGCGGGGACCTCTTCACGGGCCGGTTCGGCCGGCTCCGTACGGATGATCTCCTCGGGGAGCCGCGACTCCTCCTCGTGGACGAGCGGCCGTTCCTCGGCCACTCCGGTGGCCAGTGCCTTGCCGAGCTTCATGGTGCCTCCCATGACCGACGTGAACTTGACCGTCCGTGCCCATAGTGACCCATGAAGGGCCGAGTTGGACACAGGACCGTCGGCCGGCCCGGCACTTCTCAGCGATGCTTATGCATATTGGGTAGAAGAATTAAGTAGAGCTTCACCGTCGTCGTGGCGAGACTACTGCCATGACGAACCGACCCGGGCCGTTCGGCCGCACCCTCTGCGCGATGATCACCCCGTTCACCGACGCGGGCACGCTCGACCTGGAGGGCGCCCGGCGGCTGGCCGAGCGGCTGGTGGCCGGGGGCTGCGACGGGCTGGTGCTGAACGGCACCACGGGCGAGTCGCCGACCACCACCGACGCGGAGAAGGCGCGGCTGGTCTCGGCGGTGCGGGAGGCGGTGGGCGACCGCGTCCCCCTGGTGGCGGGCGTCGGCACCGCCGACACCCGCCACACGATCGAGCAGGCGCTCGCGGCCGGGAAGGCCGGCGCGGACGGGGTGCTGGTGGTGACGCCGTACTACAGCAGGCCGCCGCAGGAGGCGGTGGAGGCGCACTTCCGCCAGGTCGCCGACGCGAGCGGCCTGCCGCTGATGCTCTACGACATCCCGGGCCGCACCGGCACCCGGATCGAGCCGGACACCATGCTCCGGCTCGCCGAACACCCGCGGATCGTGGCGGTCAAGGACTGCTCCTACGACTTCCTCGGCACCCAGAAGGTGCTGGCGCGCACGGAGTTGGCGTACTACGCGGGCTGCGACGAGCACGTCCTCGCGCTGTACGCGGTGGGCGCGGCGGGGTGCGTGAGCACGGTGGCGAACGCCGTGCCGGGCACGTTCGCGGCCGTCCTCGACGCGTTCGACGCGGGCGACACGGCCCACGCGAGCCGACTCCAGCTGCGCGCCACCGCGTTGATCGAGGCGATGACGGGCGCGGGGCTGCCCGGCACGGTCACCGCGAAGGCGCTCCTGTCCGAGCTGGGCCTGCCCGCGGGCCCGGTGCGCCCGCCGCTGCTGCCCGCCGGCCGGGAGACGGCCGGCGGGCTGCGGGCGCTGTACGAGGAGCTGGTCAGCGGGTCGTGAACAGCGGCTCCCAGCGGCCCCCGGGTGTCGTTCCCGGGGGTGCGGGAACCGCTGAGCGGCTGGGCCTTCCTGCTGCCGATGGCGGCGAGGACCAGCCGCCGGTGGAACTCGTCGCCGTGATCCCGGGGAGGGAGCCACGACCCCTGCCGTACGGTGGCCTCGTGAGCCGCCCGCTGCTGTTCCTGGACGTCGACGGTCCCCTCGACCCGTACGCGGCGAAGCCGGAGCGGCGGCCGGAGGGGTGGACGACGATCCGGGTTCCCGCGCACTCCCGCCGTCCGCTGCGGGTCTGGCTGAATCCGGTCCACGGCCCGGCGCTGCTCGGCCTCGGCCACGACCTGTGCCGGGCGACGACCTGGACGGCGGACGCCAACCGCTGGATCGGCCCGGTCGTCGGCCTGCCCGAGCTGCCGTACGTGGACTTCGGCACCGCCCTGTTCGCCGAGCGGCCGGACGGGGTGCACCGGAAGACGGAGGTGATCGTGGCCCACGCCGCCGGCCGGCCGTTCGCGTGGGTGGACGACGAGCAGGGCCCGGCGGACACGGTGTACGTGGGCGAGCGCCATCCCGGCCCGGCGCTGCTCCACCACGCCGACCCGCGGCGCGGGCTGCGGGAGGCCGACTTCGCGGTGCTGCGGGAGTTCGCGGCCGGTCCGGCCGCATGACGGAGCGCCCCGCACAAAGGGTGAGGGGCGCTCGCGGAGGCGGTGCGTCAGTTGTGGCTGTGCAGGATGTCGTTCAGGCCGCCCCAGACCGCGTTGTTCGGGCGGGCCTCGACGGCGCCGGTGACCGAGTTGCGGCGGAAGAGGATGTTGGAGGCGCCGTTCAGCTCGCGGGCCTTGACGATCTGGCCGTCGGGCATGGTCACGCGGGTGCCCGCGGTGACGTAGAGGCCGGCCTCGACCACGCACTCGTCGCCGAGCGCGATGCCGACGCCCGCCTCGGCGCCGATCAGGCAGCGCTCGCCGATCGAGATGATCACGTTGCCGCCGCCGGACAGCGTGCCCATGGTGGAGGCGCCGCCGCCGATGTCCGAGCCGTCGCCGACCACGACACCGGCGGAGATGCGGCCCTCGACCATGGAGGTGCCGAGCGTGCCGGCGTTGAAGTTGACGAAGCCCTCGTGCATCACCGTGGTGCCCTCGGCGAGGTGGGCGCCGAGGCGCACCCGGTCGGCGTCGGCGATGCGCACGCCCTTCGGGGCGACGTAGTCGGTCATGCGCGGGAACTTGTCGATCGAGGTGACCTGGAGGTGCAGGCCCTCGGCGCGGGCGTTCAGCCGCACCTTCTCGATGTCGTCCACGGCCACCGGGCCGAGCGAGGTCCAGGCGACGTTGGCGAGATGCCCGAAGATGCCGTCCAGGCTCTGGCCGTGCGGCCTGACCAGACGGTGCGAGAGCAGGTGCAGGCGCAGGTAGACGTCGTGCGCGTCGAGCGGCTTCTCGTCCAGCGAGGCGATGACCGTGCGGACCGCGACCACCTCGACACCCCGGCGGGCGTCCGGGCCGGCCGCCGCGGTCGCGCCGCCGCCGAGCAGCTGGGCGGCCTGCTCGCCGGTCAGCCGCTCGGTGCCGGCCGGGCCCGGCTCGGCGACCAGCTCGGGGGCGGGGAACCAGGTGTCGAGAACGGTGCCGTCGGAGGCGATCGTGGCGAGGCCGGCGGCGACGGCGCCGGTGGTGCGGGTAGCAGTGGAGTCGGTCATGGGGGCAACCTAACGTGCGGACGCCCGAGGGGGCGAACCGGCAGACGCGCGTCTCATCTGCCGGTCGGCGTCTGCTGCGTCCCGCACTGTCCGAGTGTGTCCGGGCCGGCGGCGGGAGAAGATCGCGACGCCATGGAAACCGCTCACTGAAACGCCTCCCGGCGGCCCGCCGGCTCCACTAGGGTGCAGCCCTCGGCACCACCATTGCTTCACACCTTCCCCACTGATCCCCCACTGACCCTCACGCCCCGGCTGCCGCAGCGGTGGCGGTGGAGAACCGCGCATGCCCGACAACACCCCCCACTCGCCGCAGCAGCCGTGGGAGAACGGCTGGGCCCCGGACGCCTCCCGGGCCCCCGGCACCCGAAGACTCTGGCTGGCCGGCGCGCTGGCCCTGGCCACGGTCGCCGCCTGTGTGACGGCGATGGCCGTGAACGGCAGGACCTCGCGGGAAGAGGCGCCCCCGGCCGCCGGTGGAGCCGCCACGGACAGCGGGCCGGGCCTGCTCTCCTTCAACTCCCCCTCGGCCGGTACCTCCGCCTCCCCGGAGGGCCAAAAGGCCGTCCCCTCGGCGACGTCCCAGGCCCCGTCCTCCCCGGCCGCCCACCGATCCCCCTCGCCCCGGTCCGACGCCACCAAGGCCCCCGGCGGGCAAGGCAGTTCGACCCACTCCCCCGCCGGGCCCGCCGCCGGCACGCGGTCCGTCCGCTCCGTGAACTACCCGGACCGCTACTGGCACATCGCCGGCGACTTCGTGCGGCTCGACCCGGTCGGCTCCTCCCCGGACCGCCGCGCCGCCACCTTCACGCTCGTCGAGGGCCTGGGCGACGCGAGCTGTTACTCCTTCGCCACGGCCGACGGCGGCTACCTGCGCCACCGGGACTTCCTGCTGCGCGCCGAACGCGACGACGGCTCCCGCCTGTTCGAGCAGGACGCCACCTTCTGCCCCCGTGCGTCCGCCTTCTCCGGCGCCGTCATGCTGGAGTCCGTCAACTACCCCGGCCGCTTCCTGCGGCACCAGAACTTCCAGCTGAAGCTCGACCCGTACCAGAACACGGACCTGTACCGGGCCGACTCGGCGTTCCGGCTGGTGGACGGGCTCGGCTGAACGGCCCGCGGGCCCCTAGGACGCCGAAGGGGCCACGGCACGCGGCCGTGGCCCCTTCGCGGGCTCTGCGACGAAGATGTCGGAAGCGGGAGTCAGACGTTGAAGCCGAGCGCCCTCAGCTGCTCGCGCCCGTCGTCGGTGATCTTGTCGGGACCCCACGGCGGCATCCAGACCCAGTTGATGCGCAGCTCGCTGACCAGGCCGTCGGTGGCGGACTTGGCCTGGTCCTCGATGACGTCCGTCAGCGGGCAGGCCGCCGAGGTCAGGGTCATGTCGACGGTCGCGATGTTGGCGTCGTCGACGTGGATGCCGTAGATCAGGCCGAGGTTGACGACGTCGATGCCCAGCTCGGGGTCGACGACGTCCATGAGGGCCTCGCGGAGCTCCTCCTCGGAGGCCGGCTTCATCTCAACGGTGTCGGTCATGCCGTCTTCCTTTCGGCTTCGGCGCCACCCAGCGCCTGGGCCGTCGCGTCCTTCCACGCCATCCAGCTCAGGAGGGCGCACTTGACCCGCGCGGGGTACTTGGAGACGCCGGCGAACGCGACCGCGTCCTCCAGCACCTCCTCCATCGCGTCGTCCGGCTCGATCCGGCCCTTGGACTGCATCAGCTCCAGGAAGGTCTCCTGGATCTTCTGCGCGTCGGCCAGGTCCTTGCCGACCAGCAGCTCGTTGAGGACCGAGGCGCTGGCCTGGCTGATGGAGCAGCCCTGGCCCTCGTAGCTGACGTCCTCGATCGTCGTGCCGTCGTACTTCACGCGGAGGGTGATCTCGTCGCCGCACGTCGGGTTGACGTGGTGCACCTCGGCGTCGCCGTCCCGCAAGCCCCGCCCGTGCGGGTTCTTGTAGTGGTCCAGGATGACTTCCTGGTACATGGAGTCCAGCTTCACGCCTCAGCCCCTCATCCGAAGAAGTTCCGTACGTGCTCCAGCCCCTCGACCAGTGCGTCGATCTCGGCCGGCGTGGAGTACAGATAGAACGACGCTCGCGTGGTCGCGGGAATTCCGTACCGCAGGCAGACGGGGCGCGCGCAGTGGTGGCCGACGCGGACGGCGATGCCCTGCTCGTCGAGCACCTGGCCCACGTCGTGCGGGTGGATGTCGCCGAGCGTGAACGAGATCGCCGCGCCCCGGTCCTCGGCCGTGGTGGGGCCGATGATCCTGAGGTCGGGGACCTCCGCCAGCCGCTTCACCGCGTACTCGGTGAGGGCGTGCTCGTGGGCGAGGATCTTGTCCATGCCGATCGCGTTCAGGTAGTCGATGGCCGCGCCCAGACCGATCGCCTGCGAGATCGGCGGGGTGCCCGCCTCGAACTTGTGGGGCGCCGGGGCGTACGTCGAGGAGTGCATCGACACGGTCTCGATCATCTCGCCGCCGCCGAGGAACGGAGGCAGGTCCTCCAGCAGCTCCTGGCGGCCCCACAGGACGCCGATGCCGGTCGGGCCGCACATCTTGTGGCCGGTGAAGGCCACGAAGTCGGCCTGCAGGGCCTGCACGTCCAGCGGCATGTGGGGGGCGGCCTGGGAGGCGTCGACGCAGACCAGCGCGCCCACCTCCTGGGCGCGGCGCACGATCGCCTCGACCGGGTTGAGGGTGCCCAGGATGTTGGACACCAGCACGAAGGAGACGATCTTCGTCTTCTCCGTGATGACCTCGTCGATGTTCGACAGGTCGAGCCGGCCGTCGTCGGTCAGGCCGAACCACTTCAGCTTCGCGCCCGTGCGCTGCGCGAGCAGCTGCCACGGCACGATGTTGGAGTGGTGCTCCATCTCCGTGATGACGATCTCGGTCTCGTGGTCCACCCGGTAGGGCTCGTCGGCCCAGCCGAGCATGTTGGCCACGAGGTTGAGGGACTCGGAGGCGTTCTTGGTGAAGATCACCTCGTCGCGGCTGGGCGCGTTGATGAACTCCGCGACCTTGTCACGCGCGCCCTCGTACAGCGCCGTGGCCTCCTCGGCGAGCACGTGCACGCCGCGGTGGACGTTGGCGTTGTGCTGTTCGTAGTACTCGGAGATCACGTCGAGCACCTGGCGCGGGGTCTGCGACGTCGCCGCGTTGTCCAGGTACACGAGCTTCCTGCCGTCGTGGACCACGCGGTCCAGGATGGGGAAGTCCTTGCGGAGCGCCTCGGTGTCGAGGAGGCCCGGCAGCTGTGTCACGCGGATGCGCCACCCTTCACGTATGCCTCGTAGCCCTCGTTCTCCAGCTTGTCCGCGAGCTCGGGGCCGCCGGACTCGACGATGCGGCCGCCGGCGAACACGTGGACGTGGTCGGGCTTGATGTAGCGCAGGATGCGCGTGTAGTGCGTGATCAGCAGGGTGCCGGTCTCGCCGGTCTCGCGGACGCGGTTGACGCCCTCGGAGACGATGCGGAGCGCGTCGACGTCCAGGCCGGAGTCGGTCTCGTCGAGGATCGCGACCTTCGGCTTGAGCAGCTCGAGCTGGAGGATCTCGTGGCGCTTCTTCTCACCGCCGGAGAAGCCCTCGTTGACGTTGCGCTCGGCGAAGGACGGGTCCATGTGGAGGCGCTCCATGGTCTCCTTGACCTCCTTCACCCAGGTGCGCAGCTTGGGGGCCTCGCCGCGGATGGCGGTGGCGGAGGTGCGCAGGAAGTTGGAGACCGAGACGCCGGGGACCTCGACCGGGTACTGCATCGCCAGGAACAGGCCCGCGCGGGCGCGCTCGTCGACGGACATCTCCAGGACGTCCTCGCCGTCGAGAGTGACGGTGCCGCTGGTGATCGTGTACTTCGGGTGACCCGCGAGGGAGTAGGCGAGGGTCGACTTGCCGGAGCCGTTGGGGCCCATGATGGCGTGCGTCTCGCCCTGCTTCACGGTCAGGTCGACGCCCTTGAGGATCTCCTTCGTGGCGTTGTCGGCCTCGACGGTGACGTGCAGGTCTCGGATTTCAAGCGTTGCCATGGGTGCCTCAGGACTCCTGGGTGAGGGAGACGAGCACGTCGTCCCCTTCGATCTTTACGGGGTAAACGGGAACGGGGCGCGTCGCGGGAAGGCTGTCGGGCTTGCCGGAGCGGAGGTCGAAGCGCGAGCCGTGCAGCCAGCACTCGATGTGGCAGTCGTCGACCTCGCCCTCGGCCAGCGAGACGTTCGCGTGGGAGCAGATGTCGTGGATGGCGAACACCTCTCCCTCCGTCCTGACGAGCGACATCGGCGTGCCGTCGAGTTCCACCCGCTTCGGGGTGTCCTCCTCCAGCTCGCTCAGCGAACAGACACGGACGAATGCGTCGCTCATGCGACCGCCGCCTCCAGCTCCTGGTCGATCTTGGCGAGCAGGCGCTCCTGGATGTCGGCGACACCGATCTGCTGGACCAGCTCGGCGAAGAAGCCGCGGACCACCAGGCGGCGGGCCTCGTGCTCCGGGATGCCGCGGGCCATCAGGTAGAAGAGCTGCTCGTCGTCGAAGCGGCCGGTGGCGGAGGCGTGGCCGGCGCCGACGATCTCGCCGGTCTCGATCTCCAGGTTCGGCACCGAGTCGACGCGCGCGCCGTCCGTGAGGACCAGGTTGCGGTTCATCTCGTAGGTGTCCGTGCCCTCGGCCTTGGCCTCGATGAGCACGTCGCCGATCCAGACCGCGTGCGCGGCCTCGCCCTGGAGCGCGCCCTTGTAGGCGACGTTGGACTTGCAGTGCGGGGTGTTGTGGTCGACGAGGAGGCGGTGCTCCTGGTGCTGGCCGGCGTCGGTGAAGTACAGGCCGAACAGCTCGGCCTCGCCGCCGGTGCCGGCGTACGCGACGCGCGGGTGCAGGCGCACGAGGTCGCCGCCGAAGGTGACCACGAAGGACTTGAAGGTGGCGTCCCGGCCGATCAGCGCGTTGTGCTGGCCGACGTGGACGGCCTTGTCGTCCCAGTCCTGGACGGACACGACGGTCAGCTTGGCGCCGTCGCCCAGGACGTAGTCGACGTTGGCGGCGAGCACGGCGTCACCGGTGTGGTCGATGACGACGACGGCCTCGGCGAAGGCTCCCAGCTCGACGACCTGGTGGCCGTAGGCGACCCCGCCCTCGCCGTGCACGGCGATGCGGATCGGCTCGGTGAGGACCGTCTCCTTGGGGACGGTGACCACGCCGGCCTTCTCGAACGCCGAGTAGGCCTGCGCGGCGACACGGTCCACCGGAGTGCCGGCCCTGCCGATCCGGGCGTCGTCGCGGCCGACGGTCTCGACGGTCACGCCCTCGGGGGCCTGGACGTCCACCTTCACGCCGTCGCCGGTGGCGACCGCGGTGCCGTCGTGCAGCCCGCGCAGCCGCTCCAGCGGCGTGAACCGCCACTCCTCCTCGCGGCCGTGGGGGACGGGGAAGTCCGCCACGTCGAAGGACGGGGGCGCGCTCATGCGGGTGGCGACGGTCGACTCGGCGGCCACCGCGATCTGGCCCGCGGTGGTGGAGCCTGCGGGTGGGGGTCCCCCCGCCCGAACGGAGTTGAGGGTGGGGGAGTTCTGAGCCTCAGCCATGGCTGTCGGTCTGCTCTCTTCCTACGTCAGAAATTGCTGGCTGCTGTCCGGGGCGGCCTCAGCCGACCGCGCCTTCCATCTGCAGCTCGATCAGCCGGTTGAGCTCGAGGGCGTACTCCATGGGCAGCTCCTTGGCGATCGGCTCGACGAAGCCGCGCACGATCATCGCCATCGCCTCGAACTCGCTCAGGCCGCGGCTCATCAGGTAGAAGAGCTGGTCCTCGGAGACCTTGGAGACCGTCGCCTCGTGGCCCATGGACACGTCGTCCTCGCGGACGTCCACGTAGGGGTACGTGTCGGAGCGGGAGATGGTGTCGACCAGCAGCGCGTCGCAGAGCACGTTGGACTTCGATCCGGCGGCGCCCTCGCCGATCTCGACCAGACCGCGGTAGGAGGTGCGGCCGCCGCCGCGCGCCACGGACTTGGAGACGATGTTGGAGGAGGTGTTCGGCGCCATGTGGACCATCTTGGAGCCGGCGTCCTGGTGCTGGCCCTCGCCCGCGAAGGCGATGGACAGGGTCTCGCCCTTGGCGTGCTCGCCCATCAGGTAGACGGCCGGGTACTTCATCGTCACCTTGGAGCCGATGTTGCCGTCGATCCACTCCATGGTCGCGCCCTCGTAGGCCACGGCGCGCTTGGTGACCAGGTTGTAGACGTTGTTCGACCAGTTCTGGATGGTCGTGTAGCGGCAGCGGGCGTTCTTCTTGACGATGATCTCGACGACCGCGGAGTGGAGCGAGTCGCTCTTGTAGATCGGCGCGGTGCAGCCCTCGACGTAGTGCACGTAGGCGCCCTCGTCGACGATGATCAGGGTCCGCTCGAACTGGCCCATGTTCTCCGTGTTGATACGGAAGTAGGCCTGGAGCGGGATCTCGACGTGCACGCCCGGCGGCACGTAGATGAAGGAGCCGCCCGACCACACGGCGCTGTTCAGCGACGCGAACTTGTTGTCACCGACCGGGATGACGGTGCCGAAGTACTCCTTGAAGAGCTCCGGGTGCTCCTTCAGCGCGGTGTCGGTGTCGAGGAAGATGACGCCCTGCTCCTCCAGGTCCTCGCGGATCTGGTGGTAGACGACCTCCGACTCGTACTGGGCCGCGACACCGGCCACGAGGCGCTGCTTCTCCGCCTCCGGGATGCCGAGCTTGTCGTACGTGTTCTTGATGTCCTCGGGCAGGTCCTCCCAGGACTCCGCCTGCTTCTCCGTGGAGCGCACGAAGTACTTGATGTTGTCGAAGTCGATGCCCGACAGGTCCGAGCCCCAGTTCGGCATGGGCTTCTTCTCGAACAGGCGCAGGCCCTTGAGGCGGAGCTTGGTCATCCACTCCGGCTCGCTCTTCTTCGCCGAGATGTCCCGGACCACGTCCTCGTTCAGACCGCGCTTCGCAGAGGCGCCGGCCACGTCGGAGTCGGCCCAGCCGTATTCGTACTTGCCCAGGCCCTCGAGTTCGGGGTGGGCAGTCTCCGTGGGGAGCGTCATGCGGGGTTCCTCCCGGCCGTGCTTGCAGGTGCGTCAGTGGATGTCTTGGGAATGAACGTCGTGCACACGCCGTCGCCGTGCGCGATGGTCGCCAGCCGCTGGACGTGGGTACCCAGAAGCTCGGCGAAGATCTCCGTCTCCGCCTCGCACAGCTGCGGGAACTGCTCCGCGACGTGGGCGACCGGGCAGTGGTGCTGGCAGAGCTGCTCGCCGACCGGTGCGCTGCGCGCCGTAGCAGCGTACCCGTCCGCGCTCAGGGCCTTGGCCAGCGCTTCGGCGCGTTTGTCGGGTGTCACGGCCTCGATCGCCTTGCGGTACGCGCTCGCCTGCGCGGCGAGCCGGGCGCGGGCGAAGGCGCCGACCGCCTCCTGGCCGCCCTCCCGCTCGGCGATCCAGCGCAGCGCGTCGGCCGCGAGCTTGTCGTAGGACTGGTCGAAGGCGTCCCGGCCGCAGTCGGTGAGCGCGAAGACCTTGGCGGGGCGCCCGCGCGTGCGCGTGCCGTACACCCGCTGCTCGCGCGCCTCCACGACGTCGTCCGCGACGAGCGCGTCCAGGTGACGCCGGACGGCCGCCTGGGTGAGTCCCAGCCGGCCCGCGAGTTCGGCGACCGTCGAGGGGCCGTGGTCCAGGATCGACCGCGCGACCCGGTTGCGCGTCGAGCGCTCCCCGGTCGCGAGCTCTTCCTGCGGGGTCCCCGTGGGGGTCTCCCGAGCCTCTCCGACGTTTTTCACAACGCCATTGTTGCGTAATTCCACACACCCGGGCAAGCGGCGTCCGGATCACCGTGCGGTGCCCTGTGTCACTTAGGTGAACCTAATCCGACCAGCGGAAACGATCTCCGGCCGGTCATCCCGTCGAGGGCTTGACACCACCCGGGCGTCCGGCCGGCAGGCGGTCTCCCTAGACTCTGGAGCCATGCGAAGTGAGCCCGTCGTCCAGGTCCAGGCCCTGGTGAAGCGGTACGGCGCCAAGACCGCGGTGAACGGCCTCGACCTGGTGGCCGGGGCGGGCGTGACCGCCGTCCTCGGCCCGAACGGTGCGGGGAAGACGACCACGGTCGAGACCTGCGAGGGGTACCGGAAGCCGGATTCCGGCACGGTGCGCGTCCTGGGCCTCGACCCGGTCCGGCAGTCCGCCGAGCTGCGCCCCCGGATCGGGGTGATGCTCCAGTCCGGCGGCGTCTACTCCGGCGCCCGGGCCGACGAGATGCTGCGCCACGTCGCGAAGCTGCACGCGCACCCGCTGGACGTCGACGCGCTCGTCGAGCGGCTCGGGCTGGGCGGCTGCGGCCGGACGAGCTACCGGCGGCTGTCCGGCGGCCAGCAGCAGCGGCTCGCGCTCGCCATGGCCGTGGTGGGCCGGCCCGAGCTGGTCTTCCTCGACGAGCCGACCGCCGGCCTGGACCCGCAGGCCCGCCGGGCCACCTGGGACCTGGTGCGGGACCTGCGCGCCGACGGCGTCTCGGTGATCCTCACCACCCACTACATGGAGGAGGCCGAGCAGCTCGCCGACGACGTGGCGATCATCGACGGCGGCAAGGTCATCGCCCAGGGCTCCCCGGAGGAGCTGTGCAAGGGCGGCGCCGAGAACACCCTGCGCTTCACCGGCCGCCCCGGCCTCGACGTGGGCTCCCTGCTCAAGGCGCTGCCGGCCGACTGCACGGCGGCCGAGCTGACCCCGGGCGGCTACCGCGTCGCCGGCAAGGTCGACCCCCAGCTGCTCGCCACGGTGACCTCGTGGTGCGCTCAGCACGGGGTCATGCCGGACCGGATCTCGGTCGAGCGGCACACGCTCGAGGACGTCTTCCTGGAGCTCACAGGCAAGGAGTTGCGCTCGTGACCACCGCGGGTACCTACACGCCCCAGCCCGGCGCCGCACCCCTCCCCCGCATGATCGCGGCGCAGGCGGCCCTGGAGACGAAGATGCTGCTGCGCAACGGCGAGCAGCTGCTGCTGACGGTCGTCATCCCGACCCTGCTGCTGGTGCTCTTCAGCTCGGTCGACATCGTGGACACCGGCAAGGGCGAGGCCGTCGACTTCCTCACCCCCGGCATCCTGGCGCTGGCCGTGATGTCGACGGCGTTCACCGGCCAGGCGATCGCGACCGGCTTCGAGCGCCGCTACGGCGTGCTGAAGCGGCTCGCCGCCTCCCCGCTGCCGCGCTGGGCGCTGATGACCGCGAAGACGGCGTCCGTGCTGGTCACCGAGGTCCTCCAGGTGATCCTCCTGACCGTGATCGCCTTCGCCCTGGGCTGGTCCCCGCACGGCAACCCCGGTGCCGTCCTGCTGCTGCTGGTCCTCGGCACGGCCGCGTTCTCCGGGCTGGGGCTGCTGATGGCGGGCACCCTGAAGGCGGAGGCCACGCTGGCCGCCGCCAACCTGGTCTTCCTGCTGCTGCTCGTCGGCGGCGGGGTCGTCGTCCCGCTGGAGAAGTTCGGCCCGGCCGGACAGCACGTGCTAGGGCTGCTGCCCATCTCGGCCCTCTCGAACGGCCTGCGGGACGTGCTCCAGCACGGCGCCGGGGTGCCCTGGGGCGACCTGGGGATCCTCGCCGCGTGGGCGGTCGTCGCGCTGGCCGCGGCCGGGAAGTTCTTCCGCTGGGAGTGACGGCACCCACGTGGACCCTCGTGAACGTGTGCACAAGCGGCGGCCTACGATGGGGGGCGTGCCAAAGCTGACCCGCGCCGACGCCGTAGCGGCCCTGCGCAACCCGCTCGCCCTCATCGCCGCACGCTGGACCCCGGACCCCCGGACGGTCCGGCGGGCGGCCCTCGCCGCGCTCGTCATGTCGGTCGTGATCGTGGTCACCGGCGGTGCCGTCCGCCTGACCGGCTCGGGCCTTGGCTGCCCCACCTGGCCGACCTGCACCGACGACTCGCTCACCACGACCCGGGCCATGGGCTTCCACGGGGTGATCGAGTTCGGCAACCGCATGCTGACGTACGTGCTGTGCGCTGCCGTCGGCTGGGCGATCGTCGCCGCCCGGGCCGAGAAGCCCTGGCGGCGCAGCCTGACCCGGCTGGGCTGGGCGCAGTTCTGGGTGGTCATGGGCAACGCGGTGCTCGGCGGCATCGTCGTCCTGGTGGGCCTGAACCCGTACACGGTGGCCGCGCACTTCCTGCTGTCCTCGGCGCTGATCGCCGTCGCCACGGCGATGTGGCAGCGCACCCGCGAAGGGGACGGGGCACCGCGGCCGCTGGTCGGCCAGGCGGTACGGCAGCTCGTGTGGTTCCTGGTGGCCGCGTCCGTGCTGCTGATCGCGGTCGGCACGGTGGTCACCGGGGCGGGGCCGCACGCGGGCGACTCCAAGGAGGTCGACCGCATCCCGATCGACTGGGAGACGGTCAGCAAGCTGCACGCGGTCCTGGCGTGGATCGTGGTGACCCTCACCTTCGCGCTGTGGTTCGTCCTCAAGGCCGTGGAGGCCCCCAAGGGCCCGATGGACCGCACCCGGGACCTCTTCCTGATCCTGCTGGGCCAGGGCGTCATCGGCTACGTCCAGTACTTCACCCACCTGCCCGAGGCCCTCGTCGGCCTGCACATGCTCGGCTCCTGCCTCGTCTGGGTCGGCGTCCTGCGCGTCCTGCTCTCCCTGCGCGAGCGCCCGGCGGCCGGCCCGGCCCTGCCCGGCCCGGCGGCCGAGGTGCCGCTGAGCACGCGCGCCTGACTCACCCGTACGCGGCGACCAGGGCGTCGATCGCGGGGCCCAGGTAGCCGCGGGTCAGCTCGGCGCGGCGGGCGAGCCAGTCGCCGGTGGGCGGGGCGGGGTGCTCGTCGTAGCGCCTGCGCGCGATGTCGGCGACGACCTCGGGCGGGGCGCCGAGCCCCGGCAGCTCGGCCAGCGCCTCCCGCTTCGACGTCAGCCGCCCGTCCCGCAGGGTCACGGTGGCCCGGGCGAAGGTCAGCAGGCCCAGGTCCACCCAGATGTCGCGCCGCCACAGCCGCCCCTCGTCCACGGCGGGGCGCCAGAAGTCCCGCTGGTCCCGTACGACGAAGGCACGCAGCCGCCGCTCGGGGACGGGCGGGAGCAGCCCGTCCGGCGGCTCGCCGTGCAGCACCCGCCCGAAGTCGTGCAGCTCGCGCCGGGTGACGGGGGTGACCGGGCGGCGCATCAGCGCTCCGTGCGCCCACGTGAGGTGGGAGCGGGCCGGATCGTCCAGGGTGGCCGGGGCGAGGTACGTGCAGTGCAGTCCCCCGGCCAGCGGCGCGGCACGCAGCCCCTGGTGCAGGACGGCCACCCGCCAGGCCTGCCGCGGGCCCACCGGACCCGGCAGCACGGCGACGAGGTCGAGGTCGCTGCGGCCCTCCTGGTAGTCCCCTCCGGCCAGCGAGCCGTGCGCCCAGACGGCGCGGGGACGCAAGGGCGCGAGGCCGCGCAGGAAGCGGTCGAGCAGGGCGTCGGTCGGCACGGCCGCAGTCTGGGCCACCGGGCGGTGCCGCGTACACCCCTCAGGCCAGCCCGTACACCCGGGCCGCGTTGCCCGCCGCCACCATGCGGGCCACCCGCTGGGCGTCGCCCGGCGACCAGGCGCCCTCGGCGACCCAGGCGCCCAGGACGTGGCCGAGGGCCTCGCGGAACAGGCGGGCGCCGACCACGTGGAGTTCGGGCAGACCGTGGGCGCCGCTGGAGAAGAGGATCTTGCCGAAGGGCGCCAGCTCCAGGATCTCGGCGAGGACCGTGGCCGCCCGGGCGCCGGTGCGCACCAGGGCGGCGCCCGAGTCGGCGTAGACGTGCGGGAAGACACCGGCCAGGTGGGCCGCGTGGCGGTGGTACGGGTAGCCGTGCAGCAGGATCAGGTCGGTGCCGAGCCCGGCGGTGGCCCGGACGAAGCCGGTGAGCAGCACCGGGTCCGTGCGGTCGATGCGGCAGCCCGCCTCGCCGAGCCCCGCGTGCAGCTGGAGCGGCAGCCCTGAGGCGACCGCGATCCACAGCACGTGCCGCAGCAGGACCGGGTCGGCCAGTTCCCCGCCGGCCCGGCGTCCGGCCAGCCAGCGGCCCGCCGCGCCCCGCACCTCGCCCGGCCCCGGGGGCTCGGGGGTCAGGGCCAGGCCGTGCCGGAGCCCCGCGACGGAGGTGAAGGCGACCGCGTGGGCGGCCGCCGCGTGCACGGATTCGGCGAGGTTGGCCAGGAAGGACCGCACCGTGCCGGAGGTGTCGGCGACCTGCTCGGCGAGGAGTTCGAGGCGGACGATCTCACGTGCCTCGGCGGCCCCGTCGCAGGCCATCTCGGTGGGCCCGGTGAGGTCGCCGGGCAGGCCCGTGTCGACCAGGTAGGTGGTGATGCCGGTGCCGCGCAGCAGCCTGCGGCCGGCCTCCAGGGCGCCCAGTTCCCGGCGCCGGGCCAGGTAGCGGGCGGGCGGGCAGTGCGGCTCCAGGCCGAGGAGCGGCGGGCACCAGCGGCGTACGGCGAAGCCCGTCTGGGTGTCGAAGAGGGTGGTGCCCGGGGCGGGCGGCCCCTCGGTGCGGGCCAGCTGGGCCTCGAACGTGCCGAGGCCCAGTTCCGTGCGCAGTACGCCGTGGCAGTACTGGTCCACGAGGGACGGCGTGTCGATCATCCGGACTCCCCCTGACGGGACCGACGGGACCGTGCCCGCGCACGGCCCCCACGGTCCTAACGGGTGAACCCGGTGTCAGGTGTTGCTCAGGAGTTGCGCGGGCCGCCGACCTGGATCCCCGCCATGCGGCTCCACTCGTACGGGCCCGTGCGCACCTTGCCCGCGAGCTCGCCGTCGAAGGCCTCGTGGACGGTGATGCCGGCCTTCTCGGCGGCCTGCGCGGCGATCGTCGTGCTGGGGGCCACCAGGTCGCCCCAGCCGCCGTCCTCGCCGACGAGGACGATGCGGGCACCGCGCTCGCCGATGTAGGCCACCTGGCCCTCGGCTCCGCCGTGCGCCTTGGCGAAGGCGCCGATCTGCCGGGCGAGCTTGGCCACCGTGCGCTCGGCCTTTGCGTCAACCTGCTGCGTGTCTGCCATGACCAGGATGCTACTCACCGGTAGATCGATGGGCGAGTGCGGGCCGCTGTGACATACGCCCGGCGGGTGGCGGCGGCCGCGCTCAGCGCAGGAAGGGGTCCACGGCGATCGCGACGAACAGCAGCGAGACGTAGGTGATCGACCAGTGGAACAGCCGCATCTCCTTCAGCTTCCCGCCGGTCGCCTCCGCCTTGGCCCGGTTCTGCAGCGCGTGCGCCTCCCACAGCCACCAGCCGCCCGCGGCCAGCGCGACGGCCGTGTAGAACCAGCCCGTGTAGCCGAGCGGGGTGAGCAGCAGGGAGACCAGGACCATCACCCAGCTGTAGATCACGATCTGCCGGGCGACGACCTTGTTCGACGCGATCACCGGAAGCATGGGCACGCCCACGCGCGCGTAGTCGTCCTTGACCTTCATGGACAGCGGCCAGTAGTGCGGCGGCGTCCAGAAGAAGATCACCAGGAAGAGGATCAGCGGCGCCCAGGACAACGAGTCCGTCACGGCCGACCAGCCGATCAGCACGGGCATGCAGCCCGCGATGCCGCCCCACACGATGTTCTGCGCGGTGCGCCGCTTGAGCAGCATCGTGTAGACGACGACGTAGAAGAGGAGCGCGCCGAGGGACAGCCAGGCGCTCAGCCAGTTGACGGCGAACCCGAACAGCAGCGTCGAGACGACGGCGAGAGCGATGCCGAAGGCCAGGCACTCGCGCGGGCTGACCATGCCCGTGACCAGCGGCCGCTGCGAGGTGCGGTCCATCAGGGCGTCGATGTCCCGGTCGATGTACATGTTCAGCGCGTTGGCGCCGCCCGCGGAGAGGTAGCCGCCGACGCAGGTGAGCAGGACCAGCGTCAGGTCGGGCACACCCCGCTGCGCGAGGAACATCACCGGAACGGTGGTGATGAGCAGCAGCTCGATGATCCGCGGCTTGGTCAGCGCCACGAACGCCTTGACACGGGCCCCGAACGGCCGGTGAACCGGGCTCTGGCTCGCACCGAGCACACCCGCTGGACGGGATTCGACGGCCGTCACGCACACCCCTGACAGAGACATCCCAGCGAGCCCTCCCGTGTGAGGTGCCGGCAAGGGCTCGCGCGTACCACGCCACTTTAGACGTTGCCCATACCCGGCCTTCGCCGGGGTAGGGGGTTCGTGTTGGCGGAGGGCCCATTAGAGGTGTGCCACCACTCGATTGAGCAGTCAGATGAGCGAGTCCGTATTCATGTGCCAAATGCGCTGTCGGCCAATCGGGAGGCGGATCCGAAAGAGGCCCGGCAGTCTGGAATGACGCGAAAAAACGCACGTAATACGGGGGTAGGCTCGACAGCGGCCGGTGGCAGAAGTGCACCGGCCGGCCGGAATGGGCACGTGCCCCGACGACCGGCGACCGACATGTGGAGAGGAGCCCTGACTCAGGGTGAGCACCAAGCCGACCACCACAGACCTTGACTGGACCGAGCTGGACCAGCGGGCCGTGGACACCGCCCGCGTCCTGGCCGCCGACGCCGTACAGAAGGTCGGCAACGGCCATCCCGGTACGGCGATGAGCCTGGCCCCGGCCGCCTACACCCTCTTCCAGAAGGTGATGCGGCACGACCCGGCCGACCCGGAGTGGACCGGCCGCGACCGCTTCGTGCTGTCCGCCGGCCACTCGTCCCTGACCCTCTACACGCAGCTCTACCTGGCCGGCTTCGGGCTGGAGCTGGACGACCTGAAGTCGTTCCGCACCTGGGGTTCGAAGACCCCCGGCCACCCGGAGTACGGGCACACCAAGGGTGTCGAGACGACCACCGGCCCGCTGGGCCAGGGTGTCGCCAACGCCGTCGGCATGGCGATGGCCGCCCGCTACGAGCGCGGCCTGTTCGACCCGGAGGCCGCAGCCGGCGAGTCGCCCTTCGACCACTTCGTCTACTGCATCGCCGGTGACGGCTGCCTCCAGGAGGGCATCTCCGCCGAGGCGTCCTCGATGGCCGGCCACCAGAAGCTCGGCAACCTGGTCCTGCTGTGGGACGACAACCACATCTCGATCGAGGGCGACACCGAGACGGCCGTCTCCGAGGACACCGTCAAGCGGTACGAGGCCTACGGCTGGCACGTGCAGCGCGTCGCCCCGAAGCCGGACGGCGACCTCGACCCGCACGCCATCTACAACGCCATCGAGGCCGCGAAGAAGGTCACCGACCGGCCGTCCTTCATCGCGATGCGCTCGATCATCGCCTGGCCCGCCCCGAACGCGCAGAACACCGAGGCCGCCCACGGCTCGGCCCTGGGCGACGAGGAGGTGGCGGCCACCAAGCGGGTCCTCGGCTTCGACCCGGAGAAGACCTTCGAGGTCGCCGACGAGGTCATCGCCCACACCCGCAAGGCGCTGGAGCGGGGTGCCGCGGCGAAGGCCGAGTGGGAGAAGTCCTTCCAGCTCTGGCGCGACCGCGAGGCCGAGCGTGCCGCCGACTTCGACCGGATCAGCCGGGGCGAGCTGCCCACCGGCTGGGAGGAGAAGCTCCCGGTCTTCGAGACGGGCAAGGCCGTCGCGACGCGCGCCGCCTCCGGCAAGGTGCTGCAGGCGCTCGGCGCGGTCATCCCGGAGCTGTGGGGCGGTTCCGCCGACCTCGCCGGGTCGAACAACACGACCATCGACAAGGACAGCTCCTTCCTCCCCGCGGGCAACCCGCTGCCGGAGGCCGACCCGTACGGCCGCACCGTCCACTTCGGCATCCGCGAGCACTCCATGGGCGCCGAGATGAACGGCATCGCCCTGCACGGCAACACCCGGATCTACGGCGGCACCTTCCTCGTCTTCTCCGACTACATGCGCAACGCCGTGCGCCTGTCGGCCCTGATGCACCTGCCGGTGACGTACGTGTGGACGCACGACTCCATCGGCCTCGGCGAGGACGGCCCCACCCACCAGCCCGTCGAGCACCTCGCCTCGCTGCGCGCCATCCCCGGCCTGAACATCGTCCGCCCGGCGGACGCGAACGAGACCGCGATCGCCTGGCGCGAGATCCTCCGGCGCTGGACCAAGGAGTTCGGCAAGGGCCAGCCGCACGGCCTCGCGCTCACCCGCCAGGGCGTGCCGGTCTACGAGCCGAACGAGGACGCCGCGCGCGGCGGCTACGTGATGTCCGAGGCCGACGGCGGCGAGGCGCAGGTGATCCTGATCGCCACCGGTTCCGAGGTGCACGTGGCCGTCGAGGCGCGCGAGCGGCTGCAGGCCGAGGGTGTGCCGACGCGGGTCGTCTCCATGCCGTCGGTCGAGTGGTTCGAGCAGCAGGACCAGGGGTACCGGGACTCCGTGCTGCCTCCGTCCGTGAAGGCCCGTGTCGCCGTGGAGGCGGGCATCGGCCTGACCTGGCACAAGTACGTCGGGGACGCCGGCCGCATCGTCTCCCTGGAGCACTTCGGCGCCTCCGCGGACGCGAAGGTGCTCTTCCGGGAGTTCGGCTTCACCGCCGAGAACGTGGTCGCGAAGGCCCGGGAATCCCTCGCCGACGCCCAGCGCTGACGCTCATACACGACACGTAGGAGATGTAATTCCATGACGGACGCACTCAAGCGCCTCTCCGAGGAGGGCGTCGCGATCTGGCTGGACGACCTGTCGCGCAAGCGGATCACGTCCGGCAACCTCGCCGAGCTGATCGACCAGCAGCACGTCGTGGGCGTCACCACCAACCCGACGATCTTCCAGAAGGCGATCTCGCAGGGCGACGGCTACGACCAGCAGCTGTCCGACCTGGCCGCCCGCAAGGTCACCGTCGAAGAGGCCATCCGCATGATCACCACGGCGGACGTCCGCGACGCCGCCGACATCCTGCGCCCGGTCTACGACGCCACCGACGGCCAGGACGGCCGGGTGTCCATCGAGGTGGACCCGCGCCTGGCGCACGACGAGAAGGCGACGGTCGCCGAGGCCCGGCAGCTGGCCTGGCTGGTCGACCGCCCCAACACACTGATCAAGATCCCGGCCACGATGGCGGGCATCCCGGCGATCACCGAGGTCATCGGCCTCGGCATCAGCGTCAACGTGACCCTGATCTTCTCCCTGGAGCGCTACCGCGCGGTCATGGACGCCTACCTCTCCGGTCTGGAGAAGGCGAAGGAGCGGGGTCTGGACCTCTCCGCGATCCACTCCGTGGCGTCCTTCTTCGTGTCCCGCGTGGACACCGAGATCGACCGGCGCATCGACGAGATGGGCACCGACGAGGCCAAGGCGCTGCGCGGCAAGGCGGGCGTGGCCAACGCGCGCCTCGCCTACCAGGCGTACGAGGAGGTCTTCTCCTCCGACCGCTGGAGCGTGCTGGAGAACGCGGGCGCCAACAAGCAGCGTCCGCTGTGGGCCTCCACCGGGGTGAAGGACCCGGCGTACAAGGACACCATGTACGTCGAGGAGCTGGTGGCGCCGAACACGGTGAACACCATGCCGGAGGCCACCCTCGAGGCGACCGACGACCACGGCGAGATCCGCGGCGACGCCGTCCGGGGCACCTACGAGCAGGCCCGCGCCGACCTGGACGCGCTGGAGAAGATCGGGATCTCGTACGACGACGTCGTACGGGTGCTCGAGGAGGAGGGCGTCGAGAAGTTCGAGGCGTCCTGGAACGACCTGCTGAAGTCGACCCAGGCGGAGCTCGAGCGCCTCGCCCCCGCGGAGGGCTGAGTTGTCCCCCCTTTCCGGTTCCGGAGCGAACCCGCTTCGTGATCCCGCCGACCGACGGCTCCCGCGCATCGCGGGGCCGTCGGGCCTGGTGATCTTCGGCGTCACGGGCGACCTGTCCCGCAAGAAGCTGATGCCCGCGGTGTACGACCTCGCCAACCGGGGTCTGCTCCCGCCGGGCTTCTCACTGGTGGGCTTCGCCCGCCGCGAGTGGGAGAACGAGGACTTCGCCCAGGAGGTCCACGACGCCGTCAAGGCGCACGCCCGTACGCCGTTCCGCGAGGAGGTCTGGCAGCAGCTCATCCAGGGGATGCGCTTCGTCCAGGGCACCTTCGACGACGACGACGCCTTCGAGCGGCTGCGCGGCACCATCGAGGAGCTGGACAAGGCCCAGGGCACGGGCGGCAACTTCGCCTTCTACCTGTCGGTGCCGCCCCGCTCCTTCCCGGTGGTCATCCAGCAGCTCAAGAAGCACGGGCTGGCCGACCAGACCGGCGGCTCCTGGCGGCGCGCGGTCATCGAGAAGCCGTTCGGCCACGACCTGAAGTCGGCCGAGGAGCTGAACAAGGTCGTGCACGAGGTGTTCGAGCCGGAGCAGGTCTTCCGGATCGACCACTACCTCGGCAAGGAGACCGTCCAGAACATCCTGGCGCTGCGGTTCGCCAACACGATGTTCGAGCCGATCTGGAACCGGTCCTTCGTGGACCACGTGCAGATCACCATGGCCGAGGACATCGGCATCGGCGGCCGCGCCGGCTACTACGACGGCATCGGCGCCGCCCGGGACGTCATCCAGAACCACCTGCTGCAGCTGCTCGCGCTGACCGCGATGGAGGAGCCCGCCTCCTTCGACGCCGACGCGCTGGCCGCGGAGAAGACCAAGGTGCTCGGTGCCGTACGGCTGCCGAAGGACCTGGGCCGCAGCACGGTCCGCGGGCAGTACGCGGCCGGCTGGCAGGGCGGCGAGAAGGTCATCGGCTACCTCGAGGAAGAGGGCATCGACGCCAAGTCGAAGACCGACACCTACGCGGCCGTGAAACTGGAGATCGACAACCGCCGCTGGGCGGGCGTCCCGTTCTACCTGCGCACCGGCAAGCGGCTGGGGCGCCGGGTCACCGAGATCGCGGTCGTCTTCCAGCGGGCCCCGCACTCCCCCTTCGACCACACGGCGACGGAGGAGCTGGGCTCCAACGCGGTCGTCATCCGGGTCCAGCCCGACGAGGGCATCACGGTCCGGTTCGGCTCCAAGGTGCCGGGCACGTCGATGGAGATCCGGGACGTGTCCATGGACTTCGCCTACGGCGAGTCGTTCACGGAGTCCAGCCCGGAGGCGTACGAGCGCCTCATCCTGGACGTGATGCTGGGCGACGCCAACCTCTTCCCGCGCACGGAGGAGGTCGAGCTGTCCTGGCGGATCCTCGACCCGATCGAGCAGTACTGGGACAAGCACGGCAGGCCCGCGCAGTACAAGTCGGGCACCTGGGGCCCCGCCGAGGCGGACGAGATGCTCGCACGAGACGGACGGAGCTGGCGCAGGCCATGAAGATCGACCTGACCGACACCACCGCCGGCGAGATCAACAAGGCGCTGGTGAAGGGCCGCCGGGCCATCGGCACGCCGGCCGTGGGCATGGTCCTGACCCTCGTCATCGTCACCGACGAGGAGAACGCCTACGACGCTCTGAAGGCCGCCAACGACGCCTCGCGCGAGCACCCCTCGCGCACGCTCGTGGTCATCAAGCGGGTCTCCCGCACCCCGCGCGACCGCACGTCCTCCCGTATGGACGCCGAGGTGCGGGTGGGCGTGGAGGCCGGCACGGGCGAGACCGTCGTGCTCCGGCTGTACGGCGAGGTGTCCGACCACGCCGACTCGGTGGTGCTGCCGCTGCTGCTGCCGGACGCCCCGGTGGTCGTGTGGTGGCCGGTGAACGCGCCGCTCGACCCGGCCGAGGACCCCCTCGGCGCGCTGGCCCAGCGCCGGGTCACGGACACCTACGCCGCCGAGCAGCCGGTGCGGGAGCTGTCCGCCCGCGCCGCGGCCTACACGCCCGGGGACACCGACCTGTCCTGGACCCGGATCACGCCGTGGCGCTCGATGCTGGCGGCGGCGCTGGACCAGGTGGACTGCGCGGTACGGGCCGTGGAGGTGGAGGGCGAGGAGTTCAACCCGAGCTGCGAGCTGCTGGCGATGTGGCTCGCGGACCGGCTGGACGTGCCGGTGCGGCGTTCGCTGTCCGCGGGGCCGGGTCTGACGGCCGTGCGCATGGAGACCAGCCGCGGCCCGATCGTCCTGGACCGGGCGGACGGCTCGCTGGCCACCCTGACCATCGAGGGTCAGCCGGCCCGCGCGGTGGCGCTGAAGCGGCGGGACACCGCCGAGCTGATCGCGGAGGAGCTGCGCCGGCTCGACCCGGACGACACCTACGCGTCGGCGCTGCGCTACGGGGTGGAGCGGCTGAACCCGCAGGCCGCCGAGCCGGAACCGGAGCGGGAGGCGGCCAAGGCACCCGCGAAGAAGGCGGCGGCCAAGAGGGCCCCGGCGAAGAAGGCGGCGGCGAAGTGAGCACTCCCCAGCTGGTCGTGCACCGCGACAAGGAGCTGATGGCGCGGGCCGCCGCGGCCCGTCTGATCACGAAGATCGTGGACGCGCAGGCCTCCCGGGGCACCGCGTCCGTGGTCCTCACGGGCGGCCGCAACGGCAACGGGCTACTGGCCGCGCTGGCGGAGGCGCCCGCCCGGGACGCCGTCGACTGGGGCCGCCTCGACCTGTGGTGGGGAGACGAGCGGTACCTGCCCGAGGGCGACCCGGAGCGCAACGTCACGCAGGCCCGCGAGGCCCTGCTGGACTCCGTACCGCTGGACCCGGAGCGCGTGCACGCCATGCCCGCCTCCGACGGCCCGTACGGTGCGGACGTCGAGGCGGCGGCCGAAGCGTACGCGGCGGAGCTGGCGAAGGCGGCCGGGCCGGAGAACCACGGCGCGGTGCCCTCCTTCGACGTGCTGATGCTGGGGGTCGGCCCCGACACCCATGTGGCCTCGCTCTTCCCGGAGTTGCCCGCGGTCCGCGAGACGGAGCGGACGGTGGTGGGCGTGCACGGCGCGCCGAAGCCGCCGCCGACCCGCATCTCCCTCACCCTGCCCGCGATCCGCTCGGCCCGCGAGGTCTGGCTCCTCGCGGCCGGTGAGGACAAGGCCCGGGCCGCGGCGATGGCCCTGTCGGGCGCGGGCGAGGTCCAGGCACCGGCGGCAGGGGCGTACGGCCGGCGGCGCACGCTGTGGCTGCTGGACGCGGCGGCGGCCTCGCAGTTGCCCCGCTCGCTGTATCCGCCGGCGTCACCGTGACGCAGGCTCCACCCTGACGGACGGGGGCGGCAAGGGATTCCCTTGCCGCCCCCGTCGCGTCGGTGACACCCCCTCAGCCCGGACTTCACATTTTCTGCACGGTACGTCCATGTACCGCTCATCTTTTGTGTAAGCTCCAGGCCGCATCACTCGCATCACCGAGGGGGGACCTCATGCGCATACGCTCGGCACTCGCCGTCACCGCCGCGGCCGGAACGCTCGCCGTTCTGGCCACCGCCCCGGCCCAGGCCACCGAGTACTCCTCCGCCCTGAAGATCAGGGGCGTCCAGTACGACGCCCCGGGGCCGGACTCCAACAACTGCTCCACGGGCAACAGCAAGAGCGAGTACGTGACGATCAAGAACTACTCGCGCACCGCGACGGTCAACCTCAAGGGCTACGTGGTCAGGGACGCCACCAGCACCAACAAGTTCGTCTTCGCGTCCAACCACTACCTCCAGCCCGGCGACTACGTGAAGCTGCGCGGCGGCCACGGCACCGACTCGGACGCGAACAACGTCGTCTACCGCCAGAACTGCAACTTCCTCTGGAACAACGACAAGGACACGATCCGCCTCTACAAGCCCTCCGGCGCCCACGCGGACACCCACGCCTACACCAAGTACGACGACGGTGACCGCAACGGCTACATCTCCTACCACGGCTGAGGGCGCGTCACGTGAGGAACGCGGAACCGGCGGCCGGCATACGGCCGCCGCGCCGGCGGGCACGTGTGTTCGCCGCCGTGGTGGCCCTGCTCGCGGCCGGCGCGGTCGGCTGCTCGCAGTCCGGGCAGGAGGAGACCGCGGCGTCGCACGCGGTCCGGCCGACGGTCACCACGACCGTCACCGCGACGGCCACCGTGACCGCGGAACCGGAGCCCGCGCCCACGGTCACGAAGACGAGGACCGTCCACGAGCCGGGACCCACGGTCACGGTGACCAGGCGCGTCTCCGCCGCGTCCGGCACCACCCGCACCGGCAGCGCCGGCAGTAGCGGCGGCGGCACGTGCTCCATCGTGTCCAGCGCGGGGAACTGCTACCAGGCGGGCCAGTTCTGCCGCAACGGCGACCACGGAGCCGTGACCACCACCGCGAGCGGTGCCTGGATCAGGTGCGCCTACAGCTCCAACGCCTGGCGCTGGACGTACGCCTGACACGGAGGCGGCCGGGTCACCGGCCGCCTCCGTCGTCCCTTTCGGGCGGGGTCACTTGACCGACCCCGCCATCACCCCCTGCACGAAGTGCCGCTGGAAGGCGAAGAAGACCACCACCGGGACGATCAGGGAGAGGAAGGCGCCCGGAGCCAGGACGTCGATGTTGCTGCCGAACTGGCGTATCTGGGACTGGAGTTGCACGGTCAGCGGCTGGGAGGAGCTGTTGGCGAAGAGGAGGGCGACCAGCATGTCGTTCCAGACCCACAGGAACTGGAAGATGGCGAGCGAGGCGATGGCCGGGCGGCCCACCGGCAGCACCAGCCGGGTGAAGATGCGCCACTCGCTGCCGCCGTCCATGCGGGCGGCCTCCAGCATCTCCTTCGGCATCTCCGCGAAGTAGTTCCGCAGCAGGAACACCGCGAAGGGCAGGCCGTAGGCGACGTGGAAGAGGACCACACCGGGGATCGTGCCGAACAGGCCCAGCGCGCCGAAGAGTTTGGCCACCGGCAGCAGACCGATCTGCACCGGCACCACCAGCAGGGCCACCACCAGCAGGAACAGCGGCTCGCGGAGCGGGAAGTCCAGCCAGGCGAAGGCGTATCCGGCGAGGGCCGCGATGACGACGACGAGCAGCGTCGCCGGCACGGAGATCAGCACGGTGTTCCAGAACGCCTGGGTCATGCCCGCGTTCTTCAGCAGCGCCGTGTAGTTGTCGAAGGACAGCTGTCCGGGGCTCGCCAGCGCCGTCCACCAGCCGCCCTTGGCGGTGTCCTGGGCGGAGCGCAGGGAGGAGAGGAACAGGCCGGCCAGGGGGGTCAGCCAGACCAGGCCGGTCAGCACCAGGAAGGCCTGCACGAGACCGTTGCTCAGAGAGCGCCGCACGGCGTTCATCGCTGGCTCCTTCGGAAACGGCGGACGTTGAAGACCATCGCGGGGACCACCAGCAGCAGCAGGAGCACGCCGAGCGCGCTGCCGAGGCCCTGGTTGTTGCCGCCGCCGAAGGACACCAGCCACATCTGGGTCGCGAGGACCGTGGCGTCCTCCTGCACCGGGCCGGGCGCGATGATGTAGACGAGGTCGAAGACCTTCATCACGTTGATGACCAGGGTCACGAACACGACCGTCAGCACGGGTGCCAGCAGCGGCACGGTGATCCGCCGGAAGATCTGCCACTCGTTCGCGCCGTCCATCCGGGCCGCCTCCAGCGCGTCCCGCGGCAGGGTGGCGAGCCCCGCGCCGATCAGCACCATCGCGAAGCCGGTCCAGATCCACAGGTAGGCGCCGATGATCGCGGGGGTGACGAGGGCCGGGCCGAGCCAGGAGACGCCCTGGTAGGGCTGCGCGAAGTTCGAGGCGGGCAGCTTCACGGTGTACGCGCCCCGGCCGAGCCCGGTGAAGCGGAAGGACCCGTCGGACGCGGTGGTGGTGCTCGCGACCGGCCGCCCGTCGCGCAGGGCCTCGACCTTCATGCCGGGCAGACCGCTCTCCTTCGGGTCGACCTTGCCCTGCTTGCCTCCCCCGCCGGGCGTGAAGTCCAGGTAGACGACGCCGCGCAGGTCACCGGCGCCGGCCCGCCGTCCCGCCGCCGGGTAGGCGGGCGAGGCGTCCTTGGGCAGGTCCCCGGGCAGTACGCCGACCAGGCCGAGCGCCGTCGTCTCCCCCGGCGACACGGTGCGGGTGGTGAGGTAGGAGCCGTCGCGTCCCCGCTCCAGTCCCTGCCCGTCGCGTGCCCGTGCCGTCGGGTACGACGAGGTCCCGGTGAAGGCGTCGTGGACGGAGACCACGGCGGCGTTGAGGACACCCTTGGACGGGTCCTCGTCGTAGGCGAGCCGGAAGATGATGCCGGCGGCGAGGAAGGACACCGCCATCGGCATGAACAGCAGCAGCTTGAAGGCGGTGGCCCAGCGGACCTTCTCCACCAGGACGGCCAGGATCAGGCCGAGGCCGGTGAGCAGGGCCGGGGCGACGACCACCCAGATCGTGGTGTTGCGGATGGCCTTCAGGGTGGCCGGGTCGCGGAACATCTCGGCGTAGTTGTCACCGCCGACGAACCGGGTGCCGGAGGCGTCGAAGAAGCTGCGGCCGACGGAGAACAGCACCGGGTAGACGACGAGTGCGCCGAGCAGGAGCAGGGCGGGGAAGACGAAGAGGAGCGCGACGAGCCGGGTGCGCCGCCGGCCGCGGCGCCCGCGCGCCACGCCGGCGGCCCGGGCGCCCGCCTCCTTGCGTACGAGTGTGGTGGCGGTCATGGCTCCGCTCAGTCCTGGTAGGCCTTGGCGGCCGCGGCCTCGAGCTTCGCCGCGGTGCCCTGGGGGTCGGAGGGGTCGCGCAGGAAGTCCTGCAGGAGCTTCCACTCGCCGGCGCCCTTGGTGCCGCCGAAGGCCGCCGGGGCCTGGTCGGACATGTCGAAGCGGACCGAGTCGCCCGCGTCGACGAGGGACTTGGCCGTCGCCCGCGTCACGTCGTCGCTGTAGGAGGAGAGGTCGAGCTTCCTGTTCGGGGACAGGAAGCCGCCCGCCTTCGCCCACACCGCCGCCGCCTCGGGGGTGGCCAGGTACTCCAGGAGCTTCATGCCGGCCTTGGTGTTCTTGCCGTCCTTCAGCACGACGGCCGCGTCGCCGCCGCTGACCACCGGGGCCTTGCCGCCGTCGACCGGCGGGAAGGGGAAGAAGTTCGCGTCCTTGCCGATGGACTTGCCGAACTGGTCGTGCGCGACCCCGGCGACGAAGTCGCCCTCGTAGACCATGCCGGCCGCGGGCTTGGGCCCGAAGACCTTCTCCACCGAGCCCGGGAAGTCGGTGTTCAGGGCCTCCTTCTGGCCGCCCGCGATCAGCTGCCTGTCCTTGAACAGCTTGCCGAGCGTGCCGAGCGCCTTCACCACGCTCGCGTCGGTCCACTTCAGCTTGTGCGCGGCGAGGGCGTCGTACTTCGCGGGGCCGGCCTGGGAGAGGTAGATGTTCTCGAACCAGTCGGTGAGGGTCCAGCCGTCCTGCCCGGCGACGGAGAAGGCGGCGAGCCCGGAGTCGGAGACGGTGTGCCCGGCCTTCAGCATCTCGTCGTACGTCTTCGGGGGCTTGACCCCGGCCTGGGCGAGCGCGTCGGGGCTGTACCAGACGGTCGACTTGTGCGCGGCCTTGAAGTACAGGCCGTAGAGGGTGCCGCCGACGCTGCCGTACTTCTTCCACACCGGCGCGTAGCCCGCGTCGACGGACTTCCCGGTGGCGGCGGACAGCGGCTTGAGCCAGCCCTTCTGCGCGAACTGCTGGAGCACGCCGACCTGCGGGACCATGACGACGTCGGGCGCGTTGCCGCCCTCGATCTTGCTGCCGACGACCGTGGAGACGTTGTCGCCGGTGGAGATGAACTGCGTCTTGGCGCCGGTCTTCGCGGTGAACGCGTCCAGGACCTTCTGGAAGTTCTTCTGTTCGCTGCCGGTCCAGACGCCGGCCACGGTGACCGTCTGACCGCTGAGCGCCTTGCCGCCGCCGGCCGAGACGGGGCCGCCGCCGCAGGCGGTCGCGCCGAACGCCAGGGCGAGGGCGGTGCAGCTGGTGAGCAGGGTGGTGCGTCGCATCATCGTCGATGTCCCTTCGGGGAAGAGGAGTTCACCGGGTGGGTGTCAGAGGTCGGTCAGCCACCAGGCCGCCGTGGAGCCGGGCAGCACGCCGGCCGGGCAGGGCCCGCTGGACAGCAGGGGGGTGCCGGGGACCGGCGCCGGGGTGGGGGCCGTACCGAAGTTGACGGCGCAGACCAGGCCGTCGCCGCGGACGAAGCCGAGGACGCCGGGCGGGGTGGCCAGCCAGCGCAGCGTGCCCTCGCCCAGCTGGGGCAGGGAGCGGCGCAGCTGGAGGCCGTCGCGGTAGAGGTGCCAGAAGGAGCGGGTGTCGGCGAGGGCCCGGTCGGTGGCGTACTCGGCGAAGTACTCGGGCTGCGGCAGCCAGGGCCGCACCCCCTCCGTGCCGGAGGTGAAGCCGAACGGTGAGGCCTGCCCGGACCAGGGCAGCGGCACCCGGCAGCCGTCGCGGATCCGGGCGCGGCTGCCGGTGCGGCGGAAGATGGGGTCGGTGAGCACGTCGTCGGGCAGGTCGACGACCTCGGGCAGGCCCAGCTCCTCGCCCTGGTAGACGTACGCGGCTCCGGGCAGCGCCAGCATCAGCAGGGCGGCGGCGCGGGCGCGGGCGGTGCCGAGGCCGCTGCCCTGCGGGGTGGGCTCGCCGTAGCGGGTGACGGTGCGGACCTGGTCGTGGTTGTTGAGGACCCAGGTGACGGTCGAGCCGGTGCCGGCGATGTCCTGCATGGCCTCGGAGATCACCTTGCGGAAGGCGTCCGGGTCCCAGGGCGCGCCGAGCAGGTCGAAGAAGAACGCCTGGTGGAGTTCGTCGGGGCGGACGTACCGGGCGTGTTCGCGGGCGGTGGGCACGGACACCTCGCCGACGAGGAGGCGTTCGCGGCCGTCGCGGCCGGTGTACTCCTCGCACAGGGAGCGCCAGCGGCGCCACACGCCGTGCACCTCGGGCTGGTTCCAGGCGAGCGGGTTGACCGAGTCGCGGGTGCGGGCGTCGGCCTCCGGGTCGTCGGAGTCGGGCAGTTCGGGGTGCTTGAACAGACCGGCGGCGACGTCGATGCGGAAGCCGTCGACGCCCCGGTCGAGCCAGAACCTCAGGACGCGGTCGAACTCGGCGGGGACCTCGGGGTTGCGCCAGTTCCAGTCGGGCTGTTCTGGCGTGAACATGTGCAGGTACCACTGGCCGGGGCGGCCGTCGGCCTCGGTGACCCGGGTCCAGGCCGGGCCGCCGAACATGGCGTGCCAGTTGTTGGGCGGCTCGGCGCCGTCCGCGCCGCGGCCGTCGGCGAAGTGGAAGCGGGCGCGGGCCGGGCCGCCGGGCGCGCTCTCGAGCGCCTCGCGGAACCAGGGGTGCTCACTGGAGCAGTGGTTGGGGACGATGTCCAGGAGCACCTTGACGCCGAGCCGCCGGGCGGCCCCCATCAGCAGGTCGAACTCGGCCAGGTCGCCGAAGAGCGGGTCGACGTCGCAGTAGTCGGCCACGTCGTACCCGTGGTCGTGCTGGGGCGAGGGGTAGAAGGGGCTCAGCCAGATCCCGTCGACGCCGAGCTTCTTGAGGTACGGCAGCCCGGCCCGGACGCCGGCCAGGTCGCCGACGCCGTCGCCGGTGCTGTCGAGGAAGCTGCGGACGTAGACCTGGTAGATCACCGCGTCACGCCACCAATGATGCCTGTTCAACCCTGTGGCCTGTCTCTGTGAAGGGCAGCAGTTATGCATGCATGTTAGGTAGGCGTGTCACGAGGGTGTCAATGAAAAGAACCGAAGCTACCGGTGAGTTGAGTACGCAAATACGGACTTACCGGTGCGCAATGAATCGAGTTGAGACGTCCGCGTTACTTAACAAGTAACTAGCGCGACCTATCGGCGAGCGACGGCGTCGAGTTCCCGGGCGAGCCGGCGGACCGCCGCGGCGGGCGTCTCGTGACCGGTCAGCGCGTCGTGCACGACCGCCTGCACCACCAGGCTGACCTGGTCGTAGTGCGGGCTCTTGGGGCGCGGAGCGGCCTTCCCGACGGCCGTGCGCAGGGTCGGCAGATAGGGGAACCGCCGCACCAGAGCGGGGTCCTGGTAGAGCGCGGCGCGCACGGGAGGCAGCGCACCGCGGGTGAGCACCTGGCGCTGGACGCGCTCGCTCGTGAGGTAGGCGATGAGCCGCACGGCGGAGTCGGGGTGCCGGGCGTGGGTGTTGACGGCCAGGTTCGAGCCGCCGAGGACGCTCCTGCCCGGCCCGTGCGGCCCCGGCAGCGGTACGGCGCCCACCTTCCCGGCCACCTTGGAACCCTTGGCGGAGGCGAGGGCGTAGGCGTAGGGCCAGTTGCGCAGGAACAGGAGCCGGCCGTCCTGGAACGCCTGCTTGGACTCCTCCTCCTTGTACGTCAGCGCCGCCTTGGGGATCCAGCCCTCGCGGAAGCCGCGGGCGAGGAAGCCGATGCCCTCGCGGGCGGCGTCCGAGTCGACCGTGACGCGGGTGCCCTCGCCGCCGAGGATGGAGCCGCCGGCCGAGTAGACGGCCTCGGCGGCGTTGACGGTGAGGCCCTCGTAGGGCAGGAACTGGCCCGCGTAGCCGTCCAGGCCGTACTTCGGCGCGATGGTCTTCGCGTCGTGCTCCAGCTCCGCCCAGGTGCGCGGGGGCGGTACGCCCTCCTTGGCCAGGACGTCCTTGCGGTACAGCAGCAGCCCGGCGTTGGTGACGTACGGGACGGCGTACAGCCGGTCGTCGTAGGTGGCCGTGTCCACGACCGGCGGCAGGAAGCTTCTCAGCGGGAAGCGGTCGCGGGGCAGCGGGCGGATCCAGCCGGCCGCTGCGAACTCCGAGGTCCAGTTGACGTCGATGTTCAGCACGTCGAACCGGCCCCGGTCGCCGCCGCGCAGGTCGGTGGTCATCTGCGCGCGGGTCTCGTCGGCGGAGTCCGGCAGCTCGACGAGGGTCACCTTCTCGCCCGGGTGCGTGCGGTTCCAGCCCCGCAGCAGCGGACCGAGATAGCCGGTGAGGTCACCGGCGGTGGCCAGGGTGAGCGGGCCGCGGCCACCGTCGCGCGCCTCGCCCGCCCGGGCACCCGAGGCGACGTACCCGGTCATGACCACGACGAGTACGAGGAGACCCCTACCCGCGGCGCGCATCCACCGCATAGGTTCCTCCTTGCACACTGGCGCCTTCGCCGGCATCAGAGGCCATGTATACCTGTTAGGTATGGGCGATACTAGGGGCTGCAGCACATTCGCAGACCAGGAGGAGGACAGCACGAGTGCGCCTGCCTCTCCTGGCACTCCTCGCGCGCGGACCCGCCCACGGCTACGAGCTGAAGCAGGACCTTGAGCAACTGCTGGGGTCCGCGTACCCTCAGCCGAACGTCGGCCAGATCTACGTCACCCTCGGCCGCCTCGAGAAGTCGGGGCTGATCGAGGGCGAGGACGTCGAGCAGTCGAGCCGGCCCAACAAGAAGGTCTACCACCTCACCGACGCCGGGCGGGAAGCGCTGCACGCCTGGTTCGAGGAGACCGAGGACGAGCCGCGGGTCCGGGACGAGTTCTTCATGAAGCTCGCCCTCGCCCCGCAGACCGGTCTCACCGACCAGATCGCCCTCATCAACAGGCAGCGCCGGCAGTACCTCAACACCATGCGCAACCTGTCGAAACTGGCCGCGGCCGAGAACCGGGACAACCGCATCGCCCACCTGCTCATCGAGGGCGCCATGCTGCACCTGCAGGCCGACCTCGACTGGCTGGAGCGGTGCCAGGAGGAACTGGAGGAGCTGGAGTGAGCGACGGCCCCGCTGTTCCCGTGCTGCGCGCCGAGGGCCTGGTGAAGACCCACCACGGCGAGGGCGCCCCCGTGCGTGCCGTCCGCGGGGTCGACCTGAGCGTGGCGCGCGGCGAGTTCGTGGCGGTCACCGGACCGTCCGGCGCCGGGAAGTCCACACTGCTGCACCTGCTCGGCGGGCTGCAGCGGCCGGACGGGGGCAGCATCTGGCTGGACGGCCGGTGCACGGACTCCTTCAGCGAGGCCAGGTGGGCTGTGGAGCGCCGCAAGGCGATCGGCATCGTCTTCCAGTTCTTCAACCTGGTGTCGAACCTGTCGGTCGCCGACAACGTCGAACTGCCCGCCCTGCTCGCCGGAGTCCCGCCGCGGCGGGCCCGCGCCGAGCGCGAGGAGCTGCTGGCCGAGCTGGGTCTCGAGGGCAAGGAGCGCAGCATGCCGGGCGAGCTGTCCGGCGGCGAACAGCAGCGGGTCGCGCTCGCCCGCGCCCTGGTCAACCATCCGCCGCTGCTGCTCGCGGACGAGCCCGCCGGCAGCCTGGACAGCAAGGGCACCCGCGAGGTGATGCGGCTGCTGTCCCGCTTCCACGGCCGCGGGCAGAGCATCGTACTCGTCACGCACGACGCCCGGCTGGCGAGCGCCGCGGACCGGGTGATCAGCTTCTTCGACGGCCGCATAGCCGACGACGCCGCACTGGACGGCACCCCCTCCCGGAGGCCCGGGACCTCGGGCGTGCTGAAGCTGAGGGACTGATCAAGGTGTACGACCGTCCGACGACGGGAGGCTGAGCGCATGCGAGCCACCCTGCGCTGGGCCCACTCCGATCTGCGCGCGCACCGCGGCGAGGCCCTGTTCATCACGCTCGCCACCGCGGGCATAGTCGTCTCGCTGCTGCTGGCCGCCGCCCTCTTCGGCTACGCCACCAACCCCTGGCAGCGGATCTTCACGCAGGAGCGCGGGGCGCACGTGTGGATCCACACGGCCCCCGGCGCCGACGCCCGCAAGCTCGCCCGGCTGGACGGCGTGGAGTCCGTCGCCGGTCCCTACCCGACCGAGTCCGCCACCGTCGCCTCCCGCGGCACCCGCGCCGCCGTCGAACTGCGGGCCACCCCGCACCTGCCCTCGGTCGGCCGACCGCTGCTCACCGCGGGGCGCTGGCTGGACGCGGCGGAGCCCGGCGGCGTGGTCCTGGAGAGCCGGCTCGCCCGGGCCCTGCTGGCCGAGCCCGGCGACACCCTCACCCTGCCCGGCACCGCCCGCGTCCTCACCGTCGAGGGCATCGCCGACAGCGCCGAGCCCGGCTACAGTCCGGGCTCCCAGCCGGGGCTCGTCTGGGCGCTGCCGTCCGCCGTGCGCGCCCCGAACGGCCAGGTGACCGGGGTGCGGCTGAGCGACCCGGCCGAGACGGACTACGCGGTGCAGCGTGCCGTGACCGTGCTGGGCGCGGACGCGGTCGGGGAGGTCTCCACCTGGCAGCAGGGCAGGGCCGCGGCGCAGGGCGAGAACCGGCTGCTCGGCCAGGTGCTCGGGCTGTTCGGCCTGGGCGCCCTGGTGGCCGCGGCACTGGCCGTGCACGGGGCGATCGGCACCCGCATCCGCGGCCACCTGCGGGACCTGTCGGTGCTCAAGGCGATCGGCTTCACCCCCGGCCAGGTGGTCCGCATCTTCCTGCTCCAGCACCTCGCCTACGCGGCGCTCGGGGCGGTGGCCGCGGCCGCGCTGACCGAGGGGCTGGGCAGCCGGGTCCCGGGGCGGCTCGGGGACGCGGTGGGCGTGTGGCAGGGACTGCCGGGGCACACCGCGGCGCTGCTCGCCGTGCCCGTGGGCGCGGTGCTGTTCATCGGCCTGACGACGGGGCTCGCCGCCTGGCGGGCCGGCCGGGTCTCCCCCGTGCCGGTGGCGCGCCCGTCGGCCGCGCGGGGCGCCCGGCTGACCGGCGTGGCCCGGCGGGCGCTGGGGCTGCGGCTGCCGGCCGCGCTGGTGCTGGGCTGCCACAAGGCGTTCGCGGGCCGGGGCCGGTCGCTGGCCGGGGTGGCCCGGCTGACGCTGCCGCTGCTGCTGATCGTGGTGGCGCTCAGCGCGTGGACGACGCTCGACCGTTTCCACGGCAGCCCCGCGCGGATGGGCCTGCCCGCCGCGCTCACGGTCCGCTCGGACGGCGGGCTCACCGACTCCGGCGTACGGTCCCTGCTGGCGGCTGACCCTCGGGTCGCCGACGCCTACCCGGGGGTGGAGCTGGCCGCGCTGGTCCCCGGCCAGACCGGGACGATCGCCCTGCGCGGCGTCGGCACCCACGCCCGGCCCTACCCCTGCGCCCTCGCCGAGGGCCGGACGGCGCGCGGGCCGGACGAGGCGGTGGCCGGGCAGGGCCTGCTCGACCTGATGCACGTGCGGGTCGGCGACTGGGTGCGCCTCACGGTGGGCTCGCAGCAGCCGCAGATCCTGCACATCGTGGGCCGCAGCATCGAACCGCAGAACGCCGGCCGGGTGGCGACGACGTCCCTGGACACCCTCCGCGAGAACGATCCGGCACTGTCCCCCGCCTTCTACGAGCTGCGGCTCCGCCCGGGCGCCGACCCGCGGCGGGTGGCCGCCGCGCTCACCGCGGCCGGCGGCGGGCACCTGGACGTGCACCCGGTGACGAACCCGGCCGACGGGCTGTCCCCGCTGCGCGCGGTCGTCACCGGGCTGATCGCCGTGCTCGCCCTCATCGGGCTCGTCGAGCTGCTCACCGCGATCGGCGGCAGCGTCCGCGAAGGCGAGCGGGACGTGCTGGCACTGCGGGCCATCGGCATGTCACCGCGCCAGATCACCGCGATCACGGTCACGGCGACGACCTGTACGGCGCTGGCGGCGGCGGTGGCCGCGACGGCGCTGGGGCTGCCGCTGGCCCGCCGGCTGATCGACGCCCAGGGCGACTCCAGCGGCATCGGCGCGGGCATCGCCCAGTCGCCGCCGCCCGGCCTGCTGCTCCTGCTCTGCGCGGGCGCCGTCCTGGGCGCCGCCGCCCTCGCCGCCCTGCCCGCGGCCCGCGCGGCCCGCCGCCGCCTGGCGGACACCCTGAGCGCGGTGGGCTGACGGCCCCGCGCCGTGGGTCAGCCGCGGCCGCGCAGCTCCCGGTAGCGGGCGACGAGCGCCTTCGTCGAGGCGTCCAGACCCGGCACCTCGGCGCCCTCGGTGAGCGCGGGCT
>NZ_KQ948870.1 GCF_001514215.1 Streptomyces bungoensis | reverse complement strand
AATCATTGAAAGGGTCGGTCCTTGAACTTCGGTTCAAGGACCGACCCTTTTTTGGTATGCGTAACTTTACGTTCACGTTGCCCGCCCAGCATCGCAGCCATGGGTACTGCTGCAATGCTCAGGGCCGCCGGCGTCGGAGCCGGTGACGAGGTCGTCGTACCGGCCTTCGGGAACGTCGAGGTCGCCGAGGCCGTGACCCTGGCCGGCGCGTCGCCGGTGTTCGCCGACATAGACCCGGTGACCTACTGCCTCGACCCCGGCGGCGTCGAGGCGTCCATAACGCCGCGCACCGCCGCGGTGGTCGTCGTCCACCGCTTCGGGCGGCGGGCCGACATCGGGCGGCTGCACGCGCTCGGGCAGCGGCACGAACTGCTGGTGCTGGAACAAGGCGAGTCCGAGGCGCCGTACGACGAGCTGGCGCAGCGCCGGGAGCGGGCCGCGTACCTCGACGCCCGGCTCAAGGGCGTACGGACGCCGGCCGGCGGCGACGGGCACACGTACCAGCAGTACGTCGTACGGGTACCGGGGAACGGCCGGCCGGACCGGGACGCCTTCGCACGGGCCCTGCGGGTCAAGGGAGTCGAGTGCCGGGTCCCCGTCAAGACGCCCGTGCACCGGCTGTCGGAGTTCCGCCGCTACGTGTCGCTGCCGGAGACCGAGCGGGCCGCCGACGAGACGCTCGCCCTGCCGGTCGACGCCTCGCTCACCAAGCGGCACATGCAGCGGATCGTCTCCGCCTGCAATGCCCTCGGAGGACTCCTGCAACCGGCCTTCTGAGCGGGTGCCCGAACGAATTTGGGAACACGGGCCGGTTCGGGGTACAGTTTCTCCGTCGCCACGAGGGAAACCTCGAAAACGACCGGCCCCTATAGCTCAGTCGGCAGAGCGTCTCCATGGTAAGGAGAAGGTCAACGGTTCGATTCCGTTTGGGGGCTCCAGCAAAAAGCCCCACCCTTTCGGGTGGGGCTTTTTCGTGCGTTCTCGGGGTCAGACTTCCCGGTGGATTTCCGGTACTCGCATCGCCAGGATCGCCATGTCGTCCGACGGCGCGTCCGACGCGAAGCGTTCCACCGCGCGCATGATCCGGGCCGCGACCGCGCCCGCCGTGAGGCCCGTGCACGTGGTGAGCACGTCGGCGAGGCCGTCGTCGCCCAGCATGCGCGTGCCCTCCCGGCGCTCGGTGACGCCGTCCGTGACGCAGAGGAGGACGTCTCCGGGATCGAGCGTCACCGTCTCCTCGTACAGCTCCAGGTCCTCGATGACGCCGAGCAGCGGCTGGGGTTCGGCCGCGGCGGCCACCGTGCCGTCCTGGCGCAGGCGCAGGGGGAGCGGGTGCCCGGCGCAGACCACCTTCAGCTCGGCGCTGCCGTCCTCCTGGGGCCGCATCTCCCCGTAGAGCAGGGTCAGGAAGCGGCTGCGGTCGCCCTCGTCGAGGATCGCCGAGTTCAGGCGCTCCAGGACCGCCGGACCGGAGAGCCCCTCGCGGGCCAGCAGACGCAGCGCGTGCCGGGCGAGGCCGGTGACGGCGGCCGCGTTGGGTCCGGTGCCGCAGACGTCGCCGATCGCGAAGCCGTAGGCACCGTTGCCGATCGGGAAGAGGTCGTAGAAGTCGCCGCCCACCTCGTTGCCCTCGCCGGCGGCGCGGTAGATCACCTCGACCTCGACGCCGTCGATGTGGGGCAGGCCGGGCGGCAGCAGACTGCGCTGCAGGGACTGGCTGATGGCCGTGCGCTCCGAGTACAGCCGGGCGTTGTCCAGCGCGAGCGCCGCTCGGCGGGACAGGTCCTCGGCCAGCTCCAGGATCTCCTGGCGGAAGTGCTCGTCGGCGGGCTTGCCCAGGGTCAGCATGCCGATGACGCGGTTGCGGGCGACGAGCGGCAGGACCACCGTCTCACCGCCGACCGCGGAGGCCGTCGCGAGCGTCGGGCCGATGCCGGAGGCGACCTGGTGGGTCGGGCCGCCGGACAGGCCGAGGCTGCGCATCGAACTGCGCAGGGCCGCCCGGTGGGCGACCTCGCCGGGGGCGCTCCAGACCCGGGCGCCCGGGGTCGGTACCGGATCCGGCGGGGAGATCTTCGACAGCAGCGACTTGATGCCGTCGATGAGCTCCTCGTCCTCGTGCAGCACGTACGACAGGTACGGCTCGGAGGCCTGGTCGGCGATCGTGTAGACCGCGCACCAGGTCGCCAGGGTCGGGACCGTCATCTGGGCCATGAGGGCGAGGGTCTGGTCGCGGTCCAGCGTGCCTGCCAGCAGGTCGGAGGCCTCGACGAGGAAGCTCAGGGAGCCGCGGCGCAGCCGCTCCAGCTCGCCGAGGCGGGCGGACTCGACGGCCAGGGCGATGCGGTCGGCGGCGAACTGCAGGCGCAGCGCCTCCTCGTTGGAGTACCGGCCCGGCGCCTCCGCGGCGACCCCGAGGGAACCGGTGAGGCGGCCCTCGACCTTGAGCGGGACCGTCACCACCGAGCGCATGCCGGTGCCGGACAGCAGGGGGACGGCGCCCGGGACGGCGCTGAGGTCGTCGTGCACCGCGGGCATGCGGGCGGAGCCGTAGCGGCCGGGGCCGGCCTCGACGGGCACGCGCGCGAAGCGCTGGCGGGCGGAGGGCAGGCCGGTGGAGGCGCGGACCTCCAGTTCCGTCTCGTCGTCGGTGGCGAGGAGCAGGAACGCGGAGTCCGCGTCGAGCATGTCGCGGGCCCGCTCCACGGTGCGCTGGAGGAGCCCGTCCAGGTCGTCCGGGGCGGGGGAGCCGATGAAGACCTCGAAGGGGTCCGTGCTCTGGTCCGCGGCGCCGCCCTGGTCGGTGGCGGGGACCCGCGACGGCGTCTGCAGGACGGCGCGCTCGTGGTCGCGCACCAGCAGGCAGACGGTGGAGGGCTCGCCGCCGGTGTCCCGGACCCGCAGGTGGGAGGCGTACACCCGGGCCACCCGGCCGTCGGCGCGGCGGACGCCGTAGCTGCCCTCCCAGCGGGAGAGCTGGAGCGCCTCGGCGATGCCCGTCCCGGTGCCCGGGGTGTGCGGCCAGGCCGCGAGGTCGGTGAGGGGCTTGCCGACGACCTCGCTCGCGGGGTAGCCGAACAGTTCCTCCGCGTCCTCGTTCCAGGCGCTGACGGCTCCCTTCCGGTCGATCTGGAGGACCGCGACGCGGACCCGGGCGTCGGCGAGCGGGAGGAGCTCCGCGGGCAGGGAGGGGCCCGCGGTGCGGGTGCCGACGGGCCGCTCGGGCAGGTCGAGCTCGAACCAGACGTTCTTGTGCGTGGGCGTGTAGTCCACGCCCCAGCGGGTGGCCAGGGCCGCGCACAGCTGGAGGCCGCGGCCCCCCTCGCGGTCGGGGCTGCCCATGGCGGCGGGCGAGCCCTGGAGAGGGACCTCGCGCTCGGGGTAGCGGTCGGACACCTCGACGCGCACGGCGTCCTCGGAGCGCAGGCACAGCACGTCCGCGTGGGTGCCCGCGTGCACGACCGCGTTGGTCACCAGTTCGCTGGTCAGGACCACCGCGTCGTCGACGATGTCGGCGAAGCCCCAGCCCTGGAGGGTGTCGCGGACGAAGGAGCGAGCGGTCGCGACCGATCGCCCGACGGGCTCGAAACTGGCAGCCGCGCGCGCGGTGATCACAGAACTCCTCGGCCGGTCGTCGACGTGCAGGGCTGAGTGGCCGGGCGGCTCGCGCCGCTGCTGCGGCATGCGCTCGCCCGTCGGCCGTGGCTCCGGGGGATGCTCCCCGGGGATCAGTCCGGTGGTCATGGTCTGCGGCCGCCCCTCCGATGCCCGCTCGTTCTCGTGCCACCGCCCAGGCCGGTCGGACCGGTGCGGCTGGACAGCCGCTTGCAAGGTTACTTACCTTCGCGGTCCGAACGGATGCCGGTCGCCGCGGTTCACCCCCACAGGGTGTGCGGACGATGTGCGAAGCTGCCGAACTGTTATGGCCTGGTTCGGTCGGGGTGAAACACTGGGCAAGCTTCTGATGAAGGTCGGGTCGCGCTGCGTGCGTCACGTGTACGCCGGGCAGCAGCCTCTGGTGTGGCCGGATCTCATCTGGCAGAAATACCGAACGGTAACGAGTACGCGGAAGTAACCGGTATGCCAAGGAACCGGCACGCCGGGCCGACGCGGCCGAGCACAGCAGCAACGGTCTACCCCTCCGGGAGGGACACAGTGGAGTCTGGCGCAGCGACGCGGGGCACGAAGACGCGCGCGAAAGGCGGACCATCCCTGAGCAGGAGCGGCGGGACCACCACCGTGGACACCGCCGGCCTCAACCGGCTGCTGGCGGCTCTCGTGGCGATGCGCGACGGGAACTTCCGCAAACGGCTCACGGTGTCCGGGGACGGCGTGATGTCGGAGATCGCGGCGGTCTTCAACGAGGTGGCCGACCGCAATCTGCACCTGACCGGTGAGCTGTCCCGGGTGCGCCGCATGGTGGGGCGTGAGGGAAAGCTCACGGAGCGGCTGGAGACGGGCGCCTGCGAGGGCTCCTGGGCCACGGCCATCGACAACTCCAACGCCCTCGTCGACGACCTCGTGTGGCCCGTCTCCGAGGTCGGCCGGGTGCTGACGGGGGTCGCGGAGGGTGATCTGTCGCCGCGCATGGACCTGCGCACCCAGGCGCCGGACGGGACCACCGGGCATCCGCTGCGCGGCGAGTTCCTGAAGGTGGGCCGCACGGTCAACAACCTGGTGGACCAGCTGTCGACCTTCACCGACGAGGTCACGCGCGTGGCCAGCGAGGTCGGCACCGAGGGCAAGCTCGGCGGCCAGGCGCGCGTGCGGGGGCTGTCGGGGTCGTGGAAGGACCTCACGGACTCCGTCAACACGATGGCGTCCCGGCTGACGGCGCAGGTGCGGGACATCGCCCTGGTGACCACCGCGGTCGCCAAGGGCGACCTGTCGCGGAAGGTCACCGTGCACGTCGCCGGCGAGATGCTGGAGCTGAAGAACACCGTCAACACGATGGTCGACCAGCTCTCCGCGTTCTCCTCGGAGGTGACGCGGGTCGCGCGCGAGGTCGGCACGGACGGCATCCTCGGCGGCCAGGCCCACGTTCCGGGCGTCGACGGCACCTGGAAGGAACTCACCGACTCGGTGAACCTGATGGCCGGCAACCTGACGGCCCAGGTGCGCGGCATCGCCCAGGTGACGACCGCCGTGGCCAACGGCGACCTGTCGCAGAAGGTGACCGTCCCCGCGCGCGGGGAGGTCGCGCAGCTCGCCGACACGATCAACCAGATGACCGAGACGCTGCGGATCTTCGCGGACGAGGTCACGCGCGTGGCCAACGAGGTCGGCGGCGAGGGCCGGCTGGGCGGTCAGGCGACGGTGCCGGGCGTCGCCGGGACCTGGAAGGACCTGACGGACTCCGTCAACACGGTGTTCCGGAACCTGACGACGCAGGTGCGGGACATCGCCGCGGTGACGACCGCGGTGGCCAGCGGTGACCTGTCGCAGAAGGTCACCGTGGACGTGGCCGGCGAGATGCTGGAGCTGAAGAACACCGTCAACGGCATGGTGGACCAGCTGTCGGCGTTCGGCGCCGAGGTGACCCGGGTGGCGCGGGAGATCGGCGTCGAGGGCGAGCTGGGCGGCCAGGCGCAGGTGCCGGGCGCGGCCGGGACCTGGAAGGACCTGACGGACTCCGTCAACACCGCGTTCCGGAACCTCACCGGTCAGGTGCGCAACATCGCCCAGGTGACCACGGCGGTGGCCAACGGCGACCTGTCGCAGAAGGTCACGGTGGACGTCTCCGGTGAGATGCTCCAGCTGAAGAACACCGTGAACACGATGGTGGACCAGCTGTCGAGCTTCGCCGACCAGGTGACCCGGATGGCCCGGGACGTGGGCACCGAGGGGCGCCTCGGCGGCCAGGCGCGCGTGGACGGCGTGTCGGGCACGTGGAAGGAGCTGACGGACTCCGTCAACTCGATGGCGTCCAACCTGACCGGTCAGGTGCGCAACATCGCCCAGGTGACGACGGCCGTGGCGCGCGGTGACCTTTCGCAGAAGATCGACGTCGACGCGCGCGGGGAGATCCTCGAGCTGAAGAACACCATCAACACGATGGTGGACCAGCTGTCCGCCTTCGCCGACCAGGTGACCCGGGTCGCCCGGGACGTGGGCACCGAGGGGCGCCTCGGCGGCCAGGCGCAGGTGCCGGGCGTGGCGGGTGTGTGGCGGGACCTCACCGACTCGGTGAACGGCATGGCGGGCAACCTGACCGCCCAGGTGCGCAACATCGCCCAGGTCGCCACGGCGGTGGCGCGCGGTGACCTGTCGCAGAAGATCACCGTGGACGCGCGCGGCGAGATCCTGGAGCTGAAGAACACCCTGAACACGATGGTCGACCAGCTGTCGTCGTTCGCCCAGGAGGTCACGCGGGTGGCCCGCGAGGTGGGTACGGAGGGCATCCTCGGCGGCCAGGCCGAGGTCCAGGGCGTCTCCGGCACCTGGAAGGACCTCACGCAGTCCGTGAACTTCATGGCGAACAACCTGACCATCCAGGTGCGCAACATCGCCGAGGTCACGACGGCGGTCGCCAAGGGCGACCTGTCCAAGAAGATCACCGTCGACGCCAAGGGCGAGATCCTCGAGCTCGTCACCACGGTCAACACGATGGTCGACCAGCTGTCCAGCTTCGCCGAGCAGGTGACCCGGGTGGCGCGCGAGGTGGGCACCGAGGGCATCCTGGGCGGGCAGGCGCACGTGCCGGGCGTCACGGGCATCTGGAAGGACCTCAGCAACAACGTCAACCTGATGGCCAACAACCTGACCATGCAGGTGCGCAACATCTCGCAGGTCGCGGCGGCGGTCGCCAACGGCGACCTGACGCGGCAGGTGACCATCGAGGCGCGCGGCGAGGTGGCCCAGCTCGCCGACACCATCAACACGATGGTCAAGACGCTGAGCTCGTTCGCCGACCAGGTCACCAAGGTGGCCCGCGAGGTGGGCACGGACGGCATCCTGGGCGGCCAGGCGCACGTACCGGGTGTGGCCGGCACCTGGAAGGACCTCACCGAGTCGGTGAACCAGATGGCGTCCAACCTGACCGGTCAGGTGCGCAACATCGCCATGGTGACGACGGCCATCGCCAAGGGCGACCTGACGAAGAAGATCGACATCGACGCGCGGGGCGAGATCCTCGAGCTGAAGACGACGATCAACACGATGGTCGACCAGCTGTCCAGCTTCGCCGAGGAGGTCACCCGGGTGGCCCGCGAGGTGGGCACCGAGGGGCAGCTCGGCGGGCAGGCGCGGGTGCGGGACGTCGACGGCACCTGGCGGGACCTGACGGAGTCGGTGAACGAGATGGCCGGGAACCTGACCCGGCAGGTGCGTGCCATCGCGCGCGTGGCGACCGCGGTGACCCGCGGCGACCTGAACCTGAAGATCGACGTGGACGCGTCCGGCGAGATCCAGGAGCTGCAGGACTACATCAACAAGATGATCGCCAACCTGCGCGACACCACGATCGCCAACAAGGAGCAGGACTGGCTGAAGGGCAACCTGGCCCGCATCTCGGCGCTGATGCAGGGCCGCCGGGACCTGGAGGACGTCGCCTCGCTGATCATGAGCGAGCTGACCCCCGTGGTCTCCGCGCAGCACGGCGCGTTCTTCGTCGCGATGCCGCTGATGGAGGGCCAGGACCTCGGTGGTGGCGGCGAGGACCCGTACGAGCTGCGGATGCTCGGCTCGTACGGCTACTCGATGGGCTCCATGCCGGCGTCGTTCCGGCCGGGCGAGGCGCTGATCGGCACGGCGGCCGAGGAGAAGCGCACGATCCTGGTGGAGAACGCGCCCAGCGGCTACCTGAAGATCTCCTCCGGGCTCGGTGAGGCCCCGCCCGCCCAGGTGATCGTGCTGCCGGTGCTGTTCGAGGGCACGGTGCTCGGGGTGATCGAGCTGGCGTCGTTCACGCCGTTCACGCAGATCCAGAAGGACTTCCTCAACCAGATCGCCGAGATGATCGCGACCAGCGTCAACACCATCTCGGTCAACACCAAGACCGAGCAGCTGCTGAAGCAGTCGCAGGAGCTGACCGAGCAACTGCGTGAGCGGTCGGCGGAGTTGGAGAACCGGCAGAAGGCGCTGCAGGCCTCCAACGCCGAGCTGGAGGAGAAGGCCGAGCTGCTGGCCCGGCAGAACCGGGACATCGAGGTGAAGAACACCGAGATCGAGGAGGCCCGGCAGGTCCTGGAGGAGCGCGCCGAGCAGCTCGCGGTGTCGATGCGCTACAAGAGCGAGTTCCTCGCCAACATGTCGCACGAGCTGCGCACCCCGCTGAACTCGCTGCTGATCCTGGCCAAGCTGCTCGCCGACAACGCCGAGGGCAACCTCTCGCCGAAGCAGGTGGAGTTCGCCGAGACCATCCACGGGGCGGGCTCGGACCTGCTGCAGCTGATCAACGACATCCTCGACCTGTCGAAGGTCGAGGCGGGCAAGATGGACGTCTCCCCGACCCGTATCGCGCTCGTCCAGCTCGTGGACTACGTGGAGGCCACCTTCCGGCCGCTGACCGCGGAGAAGGGCCTGGACCTGTCCGTGCGGGTCTCCCCGGAGCTGCCCGCGACCCTGCACACCGACGAGCAGCGGCTGCTGCAGGTGCTGCGGAACCTGCTGTCCAACGCGGTGAAGTTCACCGACTCCGGGTCGGTGGAGCTGGTGATCCGGCCGGCCGGCGCCGACGTGCCGGTGGGCATCCGCGAGCAGCTGCTGGAGACCGGGTCGCTCGCCGATCCGGACGCGCCGCTGATCGCGTTCTCGGTGACCGACACCGGCATCGGGATCGCGGCCAGCAAGATGCGGGTGATCTTCGAGGCGTTCAAGCAGGCGGACGGCACGACCAGCCGCAAGTACGGCGGCACCGGCCTCGGTCTGTCCATCTCGCGGGAGATCGCGCAGCTGCTCGGCGGTGAGATCCACGCGCAGAGCGAGCCGGGCCGCGGCTCGACGTTCACGCTGTACCTGCCGCTGCACCCGAGCGAACTGCCGCCGCAGGGCTACCAGCAGTCGGTGGCCCCGCTGGAGGCCGGTGAGCTGGTCGCCTCCGAGGCGCGCCGGCGTTCGGAGCTGTCCGCCGCGGAGATCGAGACGCCGGCCGAGGTGAAGTCGTACCAGGAGACGCAGAACGGTGCCGCCGCGCTCTTCCGGCGCCGCCGCCGCAGCATGCCGCCGCCCGAGCAGCGGCCCGAGCAGTGGACGACGGTCGCCGAGCAGGAGAACGCGCCGCAGCCCGCGCGCGGGTTGCGCTTCGGCGGCGAGAAGGTGCTGATCGTCGACGACGACATCCGCAACGTGTTCGCGCTCACCAGCGTCCTGGAGCAGCACGGGCTGTCGGTGCTGTACGCCGAGAACGGCCGCGAGGGCATCGAGGTGCTCGAGCAGCACGACGACGTGGCGGTGGTGCTGATGGACATCATGATGCCGGAGATGGACGGGTACGCGACGACCACGGCGATCCGCAGGATGCCCCAGTTCGCGGGGTTGCCGATCATCGCGCTGACCGCGAAGGCGATGAAGGGCGACCGGGAGAAGGCCATCGAGTCGGGCGCCACCGACTACGTGACCAAGCCGGTCGACCCCGATCACCTGCTGACGGTCATGCGACAGTGGATGAGGGCCGGGTGACGGTCCGGCGGGGGGCCCGGGTGAACGCCGCGGGAACCCCGGGCGTGCTCCCGGGGACGGCGGGCCGCACGGTCCGTGGAGGTGTGGGAATACCGGATTCCGGGAACCTTCCGGGCTCCTGCGGCGTTTCCGGTACGTGCACAGTGACATCGCGGTGACAGGGTGTGGCGACAGGCGGGGTGCGGCTACGATGACCGGCACAAGGACGGACGGCGAAAGGGAGTCGTCCCCTGGGGCGGCGCCCGGTGTACCGCCGGGGCGAGGAGGGCGGGCCATGGTGCAGAAGGCCAAGATCCTCCTGGTCGATGACCGGCCGGAGAATCTGCTGGCGCTGGAGGCCATCCTCTCTGCGCTCGATCAGACGCTGGTGCGGGCATCGAGCGGGGAGGAAGCGCTCAAAGCGCTGCTGACGGACGATTTCGCGGTCATTCTGCTGGATGTCCAGATGCCGGGCATGGACGGATTCGAGACCGCGGCGCACATCAAGCGGCGGGAGCGGACCCGGGACATCCCGATCATCTTCCTCACCGCGATCAACCACGGCCCGCACCACACCTTCCGGGGCTACGCGGCGGGCGCGGTCGACTACATCTCCAAGCCGTTCGACCCGTGGGTGCTGCGCGCGAAGGTCTCCGTGTTCGTCGAGCTGTACATGAAGAACTGCCAGCTGCGGGAGCAGGCGGCGCTGCTGCGGCTGCAGTTGGAGGGCGGCGGCAAGGGCGCGGTCGGCGGCAAGGAGTCCGCCGGGCTGCTCGCCGAGCTGTCGGCCCGGCTCGCCGCCGTCGAGGAGCAGGCGGAGGCGCTGTCCAAGCAGCTGGACGACGACTCGGCGGACGCGGCCGCGGTGGCCACGGCGGCCCATCTCGAACGCAAGCTCACGGGGTTGCGCCGCGCGCTGGACGCCCTGGAGCCCGGGGCGGGCGGCGGCGCGCCGGTGCCGTCCCAGAACTGACGCGTGCGGGGCGCGGAGTTGCCCGTGAGCGCGCGTCAGTTCCGCGCCCGCGCAGGGGCGACACGAACGGGTGAAGCAGTGGGCACACGTGTCCGCTGCCGTCCGCACCGGTAACCTCACCCCATGGCCTCACGTCCTCCCGCAGCCAAGAAGCAGACCGCCAGGAAGGCGGCTGCTCCGGCGAAGGCTCCGGTGAAGAAGGCCGCCGCGAAGAAGGCCCCGGCCCGGAAGGCGCCCGCCAAGCGGGCCCCGGCCAGGAAGGCCGCGCCGCCGAGACCCGCGCCCAGCCCCACCGGGGGCGTGCTCCGGCTCGTGCGCGCCGTCTGGCTGGGTCTCGCGCACGCCGTCGGCGCCGTCTTCCGGGGCATAGGGCAGGGAGCGAAGAACCTCGACCCGGCCCACCGCAAGGACGGCGTCGCGCTGCTGCTCCTCGCCGTCGCGCTGATCGTCGCCGCTGGCACCTGGGCCGACCTGCGCGGCCCGGTCGGCGACCTGGTGGAGATCCTCGTCACCGGCGCCTTCGGCCGGCTCGACCTGCTGGTTCCCATCCTGCTCGCGGTGATCGCCGTGCGGTTCATCCGGCACCCGGAGCAGCCGGAGGCCAACGGCAGGATCGTGATCGGCCTGTCCGCGCTTCTCATCGGCGTGCTCGGGCAGATCCACATCGCCTGCGGCTCGCCCGCCCGCAGCCACGGCATGCAGGCGATAAGGGACGCCGGCGGCCTCATCGGCTGGGCGGCGGCGACCCCGCTGACGTACACCATGACCGCGGTGCTGGCCGTCCCCCTGCTGGTGCTGCTCACCGTCTTCGGGCTGCTCGTGGTCACCGCGACCCCGGTCAACGCCGTCCCGCAGCGGCTGCGCATGCTCGGCGTCCGCCTGGGCCTGCTGCCCGAGCCGGAGGAGTACTACGAGCAGGCCGGGGACGACGAGCGGTACGAGGAGCAGTGGCGCGAGGCGCTGCCCGCGCGCCCCCGCAGGCGCCGCGGCGGCCCGGAGGCGTACGACCCCGAGAGCGCGGAGGAGGAGGCCCTCTCGCAGCGCCGCGGCCGCCCCCGGCGCTCCGCGGTGCCGCAGCCCGATCCGCACCGGCGGCAGGACGCCGTGGACGTGGCGGCCGCCGCCGCGGCCGCGCTCGACGGCGCGGTCCTGCACGGCATGCCGCCGTCCCCGCTCGTCGCCGACCTCACCCAGGGCGTGAGCGCGGGCGAGCGGGAGGACACCACTCCGGTGCCCGCTCCCGCCGCCGGACCCGAGGCCGCGCCCGCTCCGGCGCCCGTCCCGGCCGCCCGGCCCCAGCGGGAGAGGCTCGGCACCGGAAGCGTCGTCCCCGACCTCACCAAGAAGGCGCCAGAGGAGCCCCGGGAGCTGCCCCCGCGCGCGGAGCAGCTGCAGCTCGCCGGGGACATCACCTACGCGCTGCCCTCGCTGGACCTGCTCCACCGCGGCGGCCCGGGCAAGGCGCGCAGCGCCGCCAACGACGCGGTCGTCGCCTCGCTCACCCAGGTCTTCACCGAGTTCAAGGTCGACGCCGCCGTCACCGGCTTCACACGCGGCCCGACGGTCACCCGCTACGAGGTCGAACTCGGCCCGGCCGTGAAGGTCGAGCGCATCACCGCGCTGACGAAGAACATCGCGTACGCGGTCGCCAGCCCGGACGTGCGGATCATCAGCCCGATCCCCGGCAAGTCCGCGGTCGGCATCGAGATCCCCAACACCGACCGCGAGATGGTCAACCTCGGCGACGTGCTGCGCCTCGCGGAGTCCGCCGAGGACGACGACCCGATGCTGGTCGCCTTCGGCAAGGACGTCGAGGGCGGGTACGTGATGCACTCGCTGGCGAAGATGCCGCACATGCTCGTCGCCGGCGCCACCGGGTCCGGCAAGTCGTCCTGCATCAACTGCCTGATCACCTCGGTCATGATGCGGGCGACCCCCGAGGACGTCCGGATGATCCTGGTCGACCCCAAGCGGGTCGAGCTGACCGCCTACGAGGGCATCCCGCACCTGATCACGCCGATCATCACCAACCCCAAGCGGGCCGCCGAGGCGCTGCAGTGGGTCGTGCGGGAGATGGACCTCAGGTACGACGACCTGGCGGCCTACGGGTACCGGCACATCGACGACTTCAACCGCGCGGTGCGCGAGGGCAAGGTCGAGCCGCCCCAGGGCAGCGAGCGGGAGCTGCAGCCGTACCCTTACCTGCTGGTGATCGTGGACGAGCTGGCCGACCTGATGATGGTCGCCCCGCGCGACGTCGAGGACGCCATCGTGCGCATCACGCAGCTCGCGCGCGCGGCCGGCATCCACCTGGTGCTCGCCACCCAGCGGCCGTCGGTCGACGTGGTCACCGGACTCATCAAGGCCAACGTCCCCTCACGGCTGGCGTTCGCCACCTCCTCGCTCGCCGACTCCCGGGTCATCCTCGACCAGCCCGGCGCCGAGAAGCTGATCGGCAAGGGCGACGGGCTGTTCCTGCCGATGGGCGCCAACAAGCCGACGCGTATGCAGGGCGCCTTCGTGACCGAGGAGGAGGTCGCGGCCGTCGTCCGGCACTGCAAGGAGCAGATGACGCCGGTCTTCCGGGACGACGTCACCGTGGGCACCAAGCAGAAGAAGGAGATCGACGAGGACATCGGCGACGACCTCGACCTGCTGTGCCAGGCGGCCGAGCTGGTGGTCTCCACCCAGTTCGGGTCGACGTCCATGCTGCAGCGCAAGCTGCGCGTCGGCTTCGCCAAGGCGGGCCGGCTGATGGACCTCATGGAGTCCCGGAACATCGTGGGTCCCAGCGAGGGTTCCAAGGCGCGCGACGTCCTGGTCAAGCCCGAGGAACTCGACGGGGTGCTCGCCCTGATCCGCGGGGAGTCGGAGTAGGGCCGCCGGCTGCCTGGCGTGTCGGGTGTACGCCGGGTGGCCGCACCGTCGTGATCGACCCGTTAGCCGGCGCCGGGCAACCCTTTCCCTTTGTCGTACGTCCAGTTGAGCGAAAGGACAGTTACGGATCTCGTCCGGGGGTACGTGTCTGTCCCACCATCGGATTGTCGGGCCATTCCGATGGCGTACAAAGCACCACCGCCCGGTCGCTCCACCCTTTCGCACCCCCCTAGACTGAACCTCCAGCACAGGTGGCTTAGAACGCTCGAAAGGCGCCTCCGTGTCCATCGGCAACTCCCCTGAAGACGAGCGTCCGTTCTCCGACGTGTCCGGCGTGTCCGAGGAAGCCCGTCCCTCCGTGGGGCGTGCCCTGCGGCAGGCGCGCATCGCGGCCGGCCGCACCGTCGACGACATCAGCCGTGCCACTCGTGTCCGCACCGCCATCGTGCACGCCATCGAGGCGGACGACTTCGCCCCGTGCGGTGGCGACGTGTACGCCCGCGGGCACATCCGCACACTCGCCCGAGCCGTCCACCTCGATCCCGCACCACTGATCGCGCAGTACGACGCCGAGCACGGCGGGCGGCCCGCACCGACCCCGGCCGCGCCGCTGTTCGAGGCGGAACGTATCCGCCCCGAGCGCCGGGGGCCCAACTGGACCGCGGCCATGGTCGCCGCGATCGTCGCCGTCGTCGGTTTCGTCGGCTTCACCGCGTTCAAGGGCGGCGACAGCGGCAGCGACGCCAAGTCGCAGGTGGCCGAGGGCACCACGCGCACGCCCACCCAGGCGTCCTCGCCCACGCCCAAGAAGGACAAGCCCGCCGCGCCGACGGCCGAGCCGTCCGACAGCGCCATCGCGGCCGCGCCGCAGGACAAGGTCACCGTCCAGGTCAGCGCCCCGAACGGGCGCAGCTGGATCTCCGCCAAGGACCACAACGGCCGTATGCTCTTCGACGGACTGCTGAAGAAGGGCGAGTCCAAGACCTTCCAGGACAACACCAAGATCAACCTGATCCTCGGCGACGCCGGCGCGATCCAGCTGTACGTCAACGGCAAGAAGATCCAGGACGACTTCCGGCCGGGCGCGGTGGAGCGCCTGACCTACACCAAGGGCGACCCCGAGGTCGGCTAGCGGGGCCCCTGCGGGGGACGTGTGTGACGGGGCCTGCCGCGATCGGTGGGCCCCGACCCCGTCGACGTGGGCTGTCGGCGGGACGAAGTAGTCTTGAGCCCATGCCTGAACGCCGTACCGTCGCACTCGTCACTCTTGGCTGCGCCCGCAACGAGGTGGACTCGGAGGAGCTCGCAGGCCGTTTGGAGGCGGACGGCTGGCAGCTCGTCGAGGACGCCGCGGACGCCGACGTCGCCGTGGTCAACACCTGTGGCTTCGTCGAGGCCGCCAAGAAGGACTCCGTCGACGCCCTGCTGGAGGCCAACGACCTCAAGGGCCAGGGCAGAACCCAGGCCGTCGTGGCGGTGGGCTGCATGGCCGAGCGGTACGGCAAGGAGCTCGCCGAGGCGCTGCCCGAGGCCGACGGTGTGCTCGGCTTCGACGACTACACGGACATCTCCGACCGCCTGCAGACCATCCTCTCCGGCGGCATCCACGCCTCCCACACCCCGCGCGACCGCCGCAAGCTCCTGCCGATCAGCCCGGCCGAGCGGCAGGAGTCGGCCGCCTCCGTCGCGCTGCCCGGCCACGCCCCCGCCGACCTTCCCGAGGGAGTCGCGCCCGCCTCCGGCCCCCGCGCGCCCCTGCGCCGCCGGCTGGGCGGCGCCCCGGTCGCCTCGGTGAAGCTCGCCTCCGGCTGCGACCGGCGCTGCTCCTTCTGCGCCATCCCGTCCTTCCGCGGCTCCTTCATCTCCCGCCGCCCCAGCGACGTGCTGAACGAGACGCGCTGGCTGGCCGAGCAGGGCGTGAAGGAGATCATGCTGGTCTCCGAGAACAACACCTCCTACGGCAAGGATCTCGGCGACATCCGCCTGCTGGAGTCCCTGCTGCCGGAGCTGGCCGAGGTCGACGGCATCGAGCGCGTGCGCGTCAGCTACCTGCAGCCGGCCGAGATGCGCCCGGGCCTGATCGACGTGCTGACCTCCACCCCGAAGGTCGTGCCGTACTTCGACCTGTCCTTCCAGCACTCCGCGCCCGCCGTGCTGCGCGCCATGCGCCGCTTCGGCGACACCGACCGCTTCCTGGAGCTGCTGGACACCATCCGCGGCAAGGCGCCCGAGGCCGGTGTGCGCTCCAACTTCATCGTCGGCTTCCCCGGCGAGACCGAGGCCGACCTGGCCGAGCTCGAGCGCTTCCTGAACGGCGCCCGCCTGGACGCCATCGGCGTCTTCGGCTACTCCGACGAGGAGGGCACCGAGGCGGCCACCTACGACGGCAAGCTCGACGAGGACGTCGTCGCCGAGCGCCTGGCGCGGGTGTCCCGGCTGGCCGAGGAGCTCGTCTCGCAGCGGGCGGAGGAGCGCGTGGGGGAGACCGTGCGCGTCCTCGTGGAGTCCGTGGACGAGGAGGAGGGCGTCCACGGCCGTGCCGCGCACCAGGCGCCGGAGACCGACGGCCAGGTGCTGCTCACGACGGGCGAGGGCCTGACCGTCGGACGTATGGTCGAGGCGAAGGTGGTCGGTACGGAGGGTGTCGACCTGGTGGCCGAGCCGCTGAGCTCGCTCGCGGGAGTTGAGGAGGCGGGCAGATGACCGGAGTCCCGGCATCCGCCGCGGGTGGCTCCTCCGGCGCGCAGGGCGCCCGGAGTTCCGCCGCCGCTGCCGACGGCGTTGCGTCCGAGGTCTCCGGCTCTGCTCCCGCTCCCGGCTCCGCCGCCCCGGCGGACGGGGCCAGGCCCGCGCGCGGCGGGAAGATCGCGGCCGCGGCCGTCAACCAGGCGAGCGTGTGGAACGTCGCCAATCTGCTGACGATGCTCCGGCTGTTCCTCGTCCCCGGCTTCGTCGCGCTGATGCTGGCGGACGGCGGCTACGACCCGGCCTGGCGCTCGCTGGCCTGGGCGGCGTTCGCCATCGCCATGATCACCGACCTGTTCGACGGGCACCTGGCGCGCACCTACAACCTGGTCACCGACTTCGGGAAGATCGCCGACCCCATCGCCGACAAGGCGATCATGGGGGCGGCGCTCGTCTGCCTGTCCGGCCTGGGCGACCTGCCGTGGTGGGTGACCGCCGTGATCCTCGGCCGGGAACTCGGCATCACGCTGCTGCGTTTTCTCGTCATTCGCTACGGCGTGATCCCCGCCAGCCGGGGCGGCAAGCTCAAGACGCTCACCCAGGGCGTCGCCGTCGGGATGTACGTCCTGGCACTGACGGGGTGGCTGGCGTCCCTGAGGTTCTGGGTGATGGCCGTGGCGGTCGTCCTCACCGTCGTTACAGGCCTCGACTATGTGAGACAGGCCATTGTGCTGCGCCGCCGGGGAATCGCCGAGCGCGCGGCGGCGTTGGAGGAGACGGAATCGTGAGTTCCCCGGCCACCGAACTGGTGCGACTACTGACCGTGAGGGGCCAGACCCTCGCCGTCGCCGAGTCGCTCACCGGTGGCCTGGTCGCGGCGGAGATCACGGCCGTCCCGGGGGCGTCCAAGGTCCTGCGGGGCTCGGTCACCGCCTACGCCACCGAGCTCAAGCACCAGCTGCTGGCGGTCGACGCGGCCCTGCTGGCCCGGCACGGGGCGGTGGATCCGCAGGTCGCGGCCCAGATGGCGGCCGGGGTGCGCACGGCGCTGGGAGCCGACTGGGGCATCGCGACGACCGGAGTCGCCGGCCCCGACCCGCAGGACGGCCGGCCCGTCGGGACGGTGTACGTCGCCGTCGACGGGCCGCCGGGCGCCCACTCAGGTTCTGCCGGTGGCGGAAAAGTGGAGGCCCTGCGGTTGAACGGCAGCCGTGCGGAAATTCGTATGGAGAGTGTACGGAGCGTACTCGCACTGCTTCTGAAGGAGCTTGCGGGCGAACAGACTGGGAATGAGCGGGCACAGGATACGGAACGGAACGGGGGGTTTTGATGTTTGCAGCCCTGAGTGAACACGACATCGCTCCCCGCACGGCCGCGGCGCAAGGCGGTACGGTGGGGCGAGAAGGATGCGGCTACGCGGTCCGAGGAGGGAGCCACCGATGATTCTGCTCCGTCGCCTGCTGGGTGACGTGCTGCGTCGGCAGCGCCAACGCCAGGGCCGTACTCTGCGCGAAGTCTCCTCGTCCGCCCGAGTCTCACTCGGCTATCTCTCCGAGGTGGAGCGGGGGCAGAAGGAGGCTTCCTCCGAGCTGCTCTCCGCCATCTGCGACGCGCTGGACGTACGGATGTCGGAACTCATGCGGGAAGTGAGCGACGAGCTGGCGCTCGCCGAACTCGCCCAGTCCGCCCGTGCCACCGAGCCCGTGCCCACGCCGGTCCGTCCGATGCTGGGTTCCGTGTCGGTGACCGGTGTGCCACCGGAACGGGTGACCATCAAGGCACCCGCCGAGGCCGTGGACGTGGTCGCCGCGTGACGTACGCGCGCGGCTGAGCGATCCGAGACGTGTGAAGCCCCGGCCGGTTCCTCCAGGAAGCCCTGGAGGAACCGGACGGGGCTTTCGTCGTCCTTCCGGTGGAAGTTCTGCGTCCGTTTGCCGGTATCCGGTGGGGCGGTCATGGTGGAGAGACGTGACGGCGCCGAACCACCGGAGGTAACGGATGTACGTCGTGAAGAGCCCGTTGCCCGACGACGCCCTGAAGACCGTGGCCGAGGCGCTGCAGGGTGCCCTCCTGGACCTGGTGGACCTCTCGCTGGCCGCCAAGCAGATCCACTGGAACGTGGTCGGGCCCCGCTTCCGGTCCATCCACCTGCAGCTCGACGAGGTCGTCGGCTCCGCGCGCACCCACTCCGACACGGTGGCCGAGCGGGCCTCGGCACTCGGTGTGCCGCCCGACGGGCGGGCCGCCACCGTGGCCTCCGGCAGCGGCATGGGCACCACCCCGGCCGGCTGGATCAAGGACACGGACGCGGTCCGCACGATGGTCGACGCGCTGGGCGCGGTGATCACGCGGATGCGGGACCGTGTGTCGGCCACCGGCGAGGCGGACCCCGTCTCCCAGGACCTCTTCATCGGCATCACCGCGGACCTGGAGAAACATCACTGGATGTTCCAGGCCGAGAACGCGTGAACGGTGCGGATACGGCCCGGCGCCTGCATCCGTGAGCCCTCCGGTGCGCCTCCCGCGCGGGTGAGACGGCGTTCTAGCGTCCCGCTGGAGGTGGCGGCCATGGTGAGGCGGACGGTGCGCTGGGGGGCCGCTCTCGGACTGGGAGGGGTGTGGTGGTGGGCCGTGCTCCGGATCGCGCTGCGCGAGGACCCGGGACTGATCGAGGGGGCCGTCGCGATCGGCGGGTGGGGACTCAGCGTGCTGCCGGTGCACTGCGTGCCCAAGGGCCGGGCGGCGGGAGCCGTGGCGGCGGGGCGGTGGGGCACCGCCTGGCGGGCGGAGGACGCTGCCAGGGCATGGCGCCGCCGCCGTTCGGCCGCAGGACCTGACCCGTCGTGAACGCCGACGCGTCCGGAGCCGGCGCCTTCCCTGTCGACGTCCAGCCCCCGGTCCAAAGTGACCTGTCGTCAACTCCCGGACGGGGAAAGGCTGTCGGTCAGTAGGAAGCGGACGGGCGGCGGGGGTAGCGCTCCCGCCACTGCTGCGCCGTGCCCGGCGCCGGCGCGGGGCCGGTCTGGCAGGCCGGGCACCAGTAGGTGGGGCGCTCCTGGGAGCCGTCGCCCTGGTCGGCCACCCGGACCGGCGTACCGCAGCGCAGGCAGGGGCGGAACGCGCGGCCGTACACGAACAGGTCCGGCCTGGGCAGAGCCGTCGTCTTGCGGACCGGGCGGTCGCGGTTGGCGTCCAGCAGCTTCTTGGCGAGCGGCGCCAGCTGGGCGGCGCGGTCCGCGGGCAGGGCGCCGGCCGGCAGCCAGGGGGTGACGCCGAGCAGGAAGCACAGCTCGCTCTTGTACACGTTGCCGATGCCGGCGAGATTGCGCTGGTCCAGCAGGGCCTCGCCGAGCTCGCGGGCGGGATCCTCGAGGAGGTTGGCGAGGGCGCGCCCGGGGTCCCAGTCCGGCCCGAGCAGGTCGGGTCCGAGGTGGCCGACGGCCCGCTCCTCCTCGCCGGTGCGCAGCAGCTCCAGGACCGGCAGCCGGTACCCGACGGCCGTCCGGTCGGCGGTGCCCAGGATGAGGCGGATCTGGTGGGCGGGGCCGCCCCGCCAGCGCTCGCCCGCGCCGAACACCTTCCAGGCGCCCTCCATCCGCAGATGGGTGTGCAGGGTCAGACCGCCCTCGATCCGGGTGAGCAGGTGTTTGCCGCGGGGCGTCGTGCTCAGCACCGCCCGCCCGGTCAGGTCGACCGTCGCGTACTTCGGCACCCGGAAGTCGCTTCGGGTCAGCACCTCGCCCGCGAGGGCCTCGTGCAGCCGTCTCGCGGCCTGCCAGACCGTGTCACCTTCGGGCATGCGTCAAGGGTGCCACGAAGGGGTGACGTGTGGCGGGCCGTGCCGGCGGGGGCCCCGCGGCGCCGGCGGTACCCGGGTCAGGCTCTCAGACGCAGGCCGCGCGGAGTCGCGATGAACCCGGCTCCCTCCAGCAGCGTGCCCACCGGCGAGGTGAGCGCCTGCGCGCCGTTGACCCGCTCCACCGTGACCGTACCGAGGGAGCCCGCCCTGGCCGCCCCGGCAAGGGCCTCGGCAGCCATGCGCAGACGTGGGTCGTCGGCGGCGGCCGCGTCCGGGTCGGACGGCCAGGCCAGCAGCGTCTTGCCGCCGCGTTCCATGTACAGCGTCAGCTCGCCCTCCACCAGCACGACGAGCGAGCCCGCCTTGCGGCCCGGCTTGTGCCCGGCTCCGGCCGGCGGCTCGGGCCAGCCGAGAGCCGCCCCGTAGGCGTTGGCGGGGTCGGCCGCGGCGAGGACCACGGCGCGGGGGTCGGGGGAGGAGGAGCCGCCACGGCGGTCGCCGAAGCTCCGGCTGGACGGCGGGCCGTAGGGGGCGGCGGGCCCGCCGCGCGGACCGCCGTAGCCCGGGGAGGCGAACGGGTCGGCCGGGCGGAGGTCGCGCGGGGAGACGTGGTCGCCCGGGGCGGGGCGGGGGTTCTCGGGCGGCCAGGCGAGCTCGCCGGGCAGGGCGGGGTCCCGCGGCGTCCAGGCGAAGTCGCCCGAGGGCCCGAGGGCGTTCTCCGGCGACCAGCCGAAGTCGCCCGGCCCGGCGGGGTTGTTCCGCGGTGGCCAGGTGAAGTCGCCGTCGACGCCCGGGTGCGTGAGTCCGCCGTCGGCGGGGTCGGAGGCGCTCGGGGTGGCGTGGCCGCCGGCGGGGAAGGGGGAGGCGGCACCGTCGCCGAAGCCGTTCGGCCGGCCGGGGGCGGACAGGCTCTCGCCGCGTTCGCGGGCGGTGGACACCGCGCGGAGACGGTCGACCGCGCCGTCCATCGCGAACTGGGCGGCGCCCAGGCCCTCGACCACGTAGCCGCGCCGCGCCTGGCCGCTGTCCTCGAAGGCCGACAGCACGCGGTAGACCGCCGAGAAGCCGCCCTCGACCCCCTCCGCGGCCACCGCTCCCCGGGTGACCACTCCGTGCCGGTCCAGGAGGGTGCGGGCCAGTGCGTGGGCGCGCACGGTGGCGTCCGGTTCGGGCGCGGGGAGCACGGACCAGCGGCCGGCCACCGTCGGCGGGCCGGTGCGCGAGGCGGTGCGGGCGGCAGCCGTCAGGGAGCCGTAACGGCCGCGTGGGACGGCGCGTTTGGCGCGGTGGGCGGTCGAGCCCGCCGTACGGCCCGAGCCCAGCAGGGAGCGCATCGGGGCGAGGGTGTCGTTGGTGAGCCGACCCGACCAGGCCAGGTCCCACAGGGCGTCGGCCAGTTGCGGATCGGTGGCGTCGGGGTGGGTGGTGGCGCGGACCCGGTCGGCGATCTGCCGGAAGAACAGGCCGTAGCCCCCGGAGAGGGCGTCCAGGACGGACTGGTGGAGCGCGGTCAGCTCCAGGGGGTGCGGCGCCGGCAGGAGCAGGGGCGCGGCGTCGGCCAGGTAGAGCGAGACCCAGCCGTCCTTGCCGGGCAGGGCGCCCGCCCCCGCCCACACCACCTCCCCCGCGGCGGTGAGTTCGTCGAGCATCGACGGCGTGTACCCGGCCACCCGGGAGGGCAGGACCAGCTTCTCGAGCGCGGAGGCGGGCACGGACGCGCCCTGCAACTGCTCGACGGCGCGCACCAGTCCGTCGATGCCGCGCAGCCCGTGGCCCTTGCCGATGTGCTGCCACTGCGGCAGGAACTGGGCGAGGGCGGCGGGCGGCACGGGCTCCAGCTCGTGCCGCAGCGCGGCCAGGGAGCGGCGGCGCAGCCGGCGCAGCACGGCCGCGTCGCACCACTCCTGGCCGATGCCCGCCGGATGGAACTCGCCCTGGACGACCCGGCCGCTCGCGGCCAGCCGGTGCAGGGCGCCCTCGGTGACCGCCGCACCCAGGCCGAAGCGGGCCGCCGCGGTGGCCGACGTGAAGGGGCCGTGCGTGCGGGCGTAGCGCGCGAGGAGGTCACCGAGCGGATCCTTGACCGGCTCGGTGAAGGCCTCCGGGACGCCCACGGGCAGTGCCGTGCCCAGGGCGTCGCGCAGCCGGCCCGCGTCCTCGACGGCCGCCCAGTGCTCGGCACCGGCGATGCGGACCCGGATGGCCCGGCGGGCCGCCGCCAGCTCCGGCGCCCACTGCGGGTCGGCGCCCCGCTCGGCCAGCTCGGCGTCGGTCAGCGGGCCGAGCAGCCGCAGGACGTCGGCCACGCCCTCCACGTCCTTGACCCGGCGGTCCTCCGCCAGCCACTGCAGCTCGCGCTCCAGCTCGGTCAGCACCTCGGCGTCGAGCAGCTCGCGCAGCTCCGCCTGCCCGAGCAGCTCGGCCAGCAGCCGGGAGTCCAGGGACAGGGCGGCGGCACGGCGCTCGGCGAGCGGGGAGTCGCCCTCGTACAGGAACTGGGCGACGTACCCGAACAGCAGCGAGCGGGCGAAGGGGGAGGGCTCCGGGGTCGTGACCTCGACCAGGCGCACCTTGCGGGACTCGATGTCGCCCATCAGCTCCACGAGGCCGGGGACGTCGAAGACGTCCTGGAGGCACTCGCGGATGGCCTCCAGCACGATCGGGAACGAGCCGAACTCACTGGCCACCTGCAGCAGCTGGGCCGCCCGCTGGCGCTGCTGCCAGAGCGGGGTGCGCTTGCCGGGGTTGCGCCGCGGCAGCAGCAGCGCGCGGGCGGCGCACTCGCGGAACCGTGAGGCGAACAGGGCGGAGCTGCCGACCTGGTCGGTGACGATCTGGTCGACCTCGCCCTTGTCGAAGGCGACGTCCGCCGCGCCGACCGGCGCCTGCTCGCTGTCGTACTCGGTGCCGGCCTTCGCTGGTTCCTGGTCGAGCAGGTCCAGGCCCATCAGGTCGGCGTCGGGCAGGCGCAGCACGATGCCGTCGTCGGCGTGCATGACCTGGGCGTCCATGCCGTACCGCTCGGACAGGCGCGCGCCGAGGGCGAGGGCCCAGGGGGCGTGCACCTGCGCGCCGAACGGGGAGTGCACCACGACCCGCCAGTCGCCCAGCTCGTCGCGGAAGCGCTCGACGACGATCGTGCGGTCGTCCGGGACGTGACCGCACGCCTCGCGCTGCTCGTGCAGATAGGACAGGACGTTGTCGACCGCCCAGGCGTCCAGGCCCGCCGCGAGCAGGCGCAGCCGGGCGTCCTCCTCGGCCAGGGCGCCCACCTCGCGCAGGAACGCGCCCACCGCGCGGCCCAGTTCCAGGGGGCGGCCCAGCTGGTCGCCCTTCCAGAACGGCAGCCGGCCCGGCACACCGGGCGCGGGGGAGACCAGGACCCGGTCGCGCGTGATGTCCTCGATGCGCCAGGAGCTCGTGCCCAGCGTGAAGACGTCCCCCACCCGGGACTCGTACACCATCTCCTCGTCCAGCTCGCCGACCCGGCCGCCGCCCTTCTTGGGGTCGGAGCCGGCCAGGAAGACGCCGAAGAGGCCGCGGTCGGGAATCGTGCCGCCGGAGGTCACCGCGAGGCGCTGGGCGCCGGGCCGGCCGGTGATCGTGCCGGTCACGCGGTCCCACACCACGCGTGGGCGCAGCTCGGCGAACGCGTCCGAGGGGTAGCGTCCCGCGAGCATGTCGAGGGTCGCCGTGAAGGCCGACTCGGGGAGCGAGGCGAAGGGGGCCGCGCGGCGCACCAGGGCGAGCAGGTCGTCGAACTGCCAGGCGTCCAGCGCCGTCATGGCGACGAGCTGCTGCGCGAGCACGTCCAGGGGGTTCGCGGGGACCCTCAGGGACTCGATGGCGCCGGAGCGCATCCGCTCGGTGACCACGGCCGCCTGGACCAGGTCGCCGCGGTACTTCGGGAACACCACACCGGTGGAGACGGCGCCCACCTGGTGGCCCGCGCGGCCGACGCGCTGCAGTCCGGAGGCGACCGACGGCGGGGACTCGACCTGGACGACGAGGTCGACGGCGCCCATGTCGATGCCCAGCTCCAGGCTGGAGGTGGCGACCACGGCGGGCAGCCGGCCCGCCTTCAGGTCCTCCTCCACCAGGGCGCGCTGCTCCTTGGACACCGAGCCGTGGTGCGCGCGGGCGATCACCTGGGGCGCTCCCTGGGCCGCGCCCGAGCCGCCCATGAGCTGGGCCGGGGCGTGGTGCTCGTCCAGCGTCTCGCCGGTCGCCCGCTCGTAGGCGATCTCGTTGAGCCGGTTGCACAGCCGCTCGGCGAGGCGCCGGGAGTTGGCGAACACGATCGTGGACCGGTGGGCCTGCACCAGGTCGGCGATGCGCTCCTCCACGTGCGGCCAGATGGACGGCCGCTCCGCTCCCTCGTCGCCGTCGGCCGCCGGGGAGCCGCCCAGCTCGCCCATGTCCTCGACCGGGACGACCACGGACAGGTCGAACTCCTTGCCGGACTCCGGCTGGACGATCTCCACCTTGCGGCGCGGCGAGAGGTACCGGGCCACCTCGTCCACCGGGCGCACGGTCGCCGACAGGCCGATGCGGCGTGCGGGGCGCGGCAGCAGTTCGTCCAGCCGCTCCAGGGAGAGGGCGAGGTGCGCGCCGCGCTTGGTGCCCGCGACCGCGTGCACCTCGTCCAGGATCACCGTCTCGATCCCCGTCAGCGCGTCGCGGGTGGCCGACGTCAGCATCAGGAACAGCGACTCGGGGGTGGTGATCAGGATGTCCGGCGGGCGCGTGGACAGGGCGCGCCGCTCGGCGGCGGGGGTGTCGCCGGAGCGGATGCCGACCTTCACCTCCGGCTCGGGCAGCCCCAGCCGCACGGACTCCTGGCGGATACCGGTCAGCGGGCTGCGCAGGTTGCGCTCCACGTCGACCGCGAGGGCCTTCAAGGGCGACACGTAGAGCACCCGGCAGCGCTTCCTCGGGTCGGCCGGCGGAGGCGTCGAGGCCAGCTGGTCCAGCGCGGCGAGGAACGCGGCCAGCGTCTTGCCCGAGCCGGTCGGGGCCACCACCAGCACGTCCGACCCCTCGCCGATGGCCCGCCACGCCCCCGCCTGGGCCGCGGTGGGCGCGGAGAACGCCCCCGCGAACCAGCCACGGGTGGCGGGTGAGAAGCCCTCGAGGGCCCGATGCGCGGAACCGACCATGCGTCCATCCTGCACCCGCCCACTGACAATCACGCTGACCTGGGCGAAGGGGGAGGTGTGGGGTGATACCGGGCCGGAGGGGCGACGGGACCGGGGGGACTCGGAGGTACGGGGCCGGGGCATCGGCCGGGGCCGGGCTCGGTGGAACGGGGCGGGCGGAGGCGCGATGCCGGTGGGCCGCCTCCTGGCGGCGCGCGATGCGGGCGGTCCCGGGAGAGGTGGCGCGGGGCCGGCGGCGAAGCGCAACGGGGGAGCGGCGAGCGTGGCGCGGGCAGGGACGGCCGGGGGCCGGGGGCCGTCCGTGCCCAGGCGGACCCGAGGGGGCGGAGCGCGGGCGGACAATGGAGGCATGGTGGGTTCGGCGGAGCGGGCGCGGCACTGGCGGTACGAGGAGCTGCCCGGGGTCGACCTGCTGCGTGCCCGGTACGTCCGCAAGACGTTCGTGCGGCACACCCACGAGAACTTCGTGATCGCGGCCATCGCCGACGGCGTCGAGGTGTTCCACCACCGGGGCTCCGACGTGTCCGCCGGCGCGGGGGCGCTCGCGCTGGTCAACCCGGACACCCCGCACACGGGCCGGGCCGGGGTGCCCGAGGGCTGGCGGTACGGCGCGGTCTACCCCTCGCCCGGGGTGGTGGCCGGGATCGCCGCCGAGACGACCACCCTCCGCGGCACGCCCGGCTTCGTCAGCCCCGTCCTCGACGACCCGTACACCGTCCGCCTGGTCCACCGGGTGCTCCGGGCCGCCGACGAGGGCAACGCGCTGGCCGCCGACACCCTGCTGCGGGTCGCCGTCACCCGGCTGCTGCGGCTGAACGGCGGCTCCCTGCCGCAGCGGCGGCCCCGGACGGCCGGGGCCCGGACCGCCGCACGCGCGCGTGCCGTGCTGGAGGAGCGGATGGCCGCGCCGCCGTCCCTGGAGCGCCTGGCGGCCGACCTCGGGACCAGCCCGTTCGCCCTGCTGCGGGCGTTCCGCGACGCCTACGGCATGCCCCCGCACACCTGGCTGACCGACGCCCGGGTGCGCCGCGCACGGCTCCTGCTCGACGCGGGCACCGCTCCCGCCGAGGCGGCCGTCGCCGTCGGCTTCACCGACCAGCCCCACCTCAACCGGCACTTCAGCCGCATCGTCGGCGTGCCCCCGGGCGCCTACCAGCGCGAGCGCAAGAACGTACAAGACCCGGACTGACGTCCGCACGTACCGTCCAAGGCGTGGCAGAACGACAGACAGTACTCGCGGAGGCGGCCGCCGCGGCCCCGCAGAAGCAGGACGCGGCGGTCGTGCGGGACGCCCTGGGCGTCGGGGTCGCCGTAGGGCTTTCCGGGGTCGCCTTCGGGGTGACCTCGGCCGGCAGCGGACTCGGGCTCCTGCAGACCTGCGCGCTCAGCCTCCTGGTGTTCACCGGAGCCTCGCAGTTCGCCCTCGTGGGCGCACTGGCGGCCGGCGGCAATCCGTTCACGGCCGCGGCCGGGGCCTTCTTCCTGGGCGTGCGCAACGCGTTCTACGGACTGCGCCTGTCGCAGCTGCTGGCCCTCCCGCGCGCGGTGCGGCCGTTCGCCGCCCAGTGGGTGATCGACGAGACCACGGCGGTGACCCTGGCCCAGCCGACCCGGCGGGCCGCACGCATCGGCTTCACCGTCACCGGGCTGAGCCTCTACCTGCTGTGGAACCTCACCACGCTGCTCGGCGCTCTCGGCGCCAAGGCTCTCGGCGACACCGACGCCTGGGGCCTGGACGCGGCGGGACCCGCCGTGTTCCTGGCCCTGCTCGCCCCCATGCTGAGGACCGCCACCGAGCGGGCCGTCGCGGGCCTCGCCGTCCTGCTGGGCCTGGGTCTGCTGCCCGTCCTGCCGGCCGGCGTCCCGGTCCTGGCGGCGGCGCTGGCGGCGCCGGTCGCACTGGTCGCCGAGGGCCGTCGCGGCGGCCGCACCCGGCGCGGGGCACCGGACGGAACGGAGGAGGCACGGTGAACACCTGGCTCGCGATCGGCCTGACCATCCTCGGCTGCTACGCCGTCAAGCTCGCCGGACTGCTCGTACCGGCCGGTGCCCTGGAGCGGCCGGCGGTCCGCCGGCTCGCCGCGCTGCTGCCGGTCGCCCTGCTCGCCGCGCTCACGGCCCAGCAGACGTTCTCCGACGGGCACGCGCTCGTGCTGGACGCCAGGGCCGCGGGGCTCGGCGCCGCCGCCGTCGCGCTGGTCCTGCGCGCACCCTTCCTGCTGGTCGTCGCGGCCGCCGTGGTCGTGACCGCGGGAGTGCGGGCGATCGGCGGGTGAGCCGGGCCGGGCCCGGACGGCCCGCGCCGGCCTCCGCCCGGCTCAGCCCACGAAGCGGCCGTACGCCCGCAGCGTGCGCAGAGCCTCGATCGTCACCACCGGACGCGCCTCCAGCACGGGAGCCTGCGCCCACCGGCGCCACCGGACGGGCCAGCCGCCGTCCTCCTGCTGCTCGGCGGCGAGGTGGTCCAGGGAGCGCGCCATCTCCTCGTCGGTGAACCACGCGCGCGCGAGCGACTGCGGGCTCCTGGCGAAGTCGTGCGGGAAGTGGTGCTCGCCCGGTGCGTAGCCGGACGGGACCGGCCGGTCGGCCAGGCGCCCGGGGTCCAGGGCCGCGAGCCGCTGCCCGCGCACCAGGCGGCCGAGGCGGTCGGCGGCGGCCTCCGCGCGCGGGCGGTCGGGAACGAAGTCCAGGAACGCCACGGCCGCCTCCACCTCATAGGGATGCGAGTCCTCCAGGGACTCCACCGCCTGCCAGCAGAAGTCGGTGGCCCGGAACAGCCAGGCGTGCCACACCTCGTTGCCGTGGAGCAGGCCCACCACGGGCCCGGTGGCGAGCAGGTCGCTGGGCGGGTCGTCCACGACCGGGACGAACGGCGCCGCCGGGTACCCGCGCTGGCTGGGATGGATCGCGGGCAGGGCGCCGTCCGCGGTGGAGACGGAGGTCAGGTAGCGGCACACCCGCTCCACCCGCTGGCCGCCGCAGCACCCGACCTCGTCCAGCACGCGCAGCGCGTGAGCGGTGTGCAGGGGCTGGCTCACGGGGCCGCGCAGGTCGGGCTCGAGCGCGTGGCCGTACCCGCCGTCCTCGTTGCGGTAGGCGTCCAGCGCCGTCTCCACCGGAGCGGCGGCGCCGTTCAGGAAGTGGTACGCGAAGAGCCGCTGTTCCAGCACGCGCGCGGTGAGCCACACGAACTGTTCGGCGCGGAAGAGCGGGGAGCGCGCCGGGGGCGTGGAGGGGCGTGGGGAATCTCCTGTTTCGGCCATGGGGCAGACCGTAGGACGGAAAGCGGTCTCGGCAGGCGGTCCCCGGCAGGCTCCACCCCCAGGGGCGGGATACTGGAGTCATGCGGTTGACGGTCTTCTGGCAGCGGATGGCGGAGCACTTCGGTCCGGGGTACGCCGACACCTTCGCGCGCGACCACGTCATGGCGGAGCTGGGCGGGCGCACGGTGAACGAGGCGCTGGACGCGGGCTGGGAGGCCAAGGACGTGTGGCGGGTGGTCTGCGCGGTGATGAACGTGCCCGGGGAGAGGCGCTGACCGGGCGCGCCGAACCCGGGAGGGCAGCGGCCCGCCGCCGGCGTGGGCGAGACTGGGCGCGTGGCACCCACTGACGACACCGAGCCGGCCGTCCGGCACGCAGTACCCCCGACCGCTACGACGCCGCCTCCCCGGCCCCCGGCCGACGGTGCCGTGCGGGGCGGCCGCATGCCGCGCTGGCTGCCGCGCGCCATGGTGCTCGCCCTCGCGCTCATCGCCGCCTTCCAGCTGGGGAGCTGGGCCTTCCACCAGCTCACCGGGCTGTTGATCAACATATTGATCGCGTTCTTCCTGGCCCTCGCCATCGAACCGGCGGTGAGCTGGATGTCCGCTCACGGCATGCGCAGGGGACTCGCCACCTTCCTCGTCTTCCTCGGTCTGGCCGTCGTCGGCGCGGGCTTCGTCACTCTGCTCGGCTCGATGCTGGCCGGCCAGATCATCACGATGGTCGAGGGTTTCCCGGGTTACCTGGACTCGGTCATCAACTGGATCAACCAGACCTTCCACACGCAGCTCAGACGCGTGGACGTGCAGGAGGGCCTGCTGCACTCCGACTGGCTGCGCAAGTACGCGCAGAACAGCGCGGCCGGCGTGCTCGACGTCTCCGCCCAGGTGCTCGGCGGTCTCTTCCAGCTGCTGACGATCATGCTGTTCTCGTTCTACTTCGCCGCCGACGGCCCCCGGCTGCGCCGCGCCCTGTGCTCCGTGTTGCCGCCCGCGCGCCAGGCCGAGGTGCTGCGCGCCTGGGAGATCGCGGTCGACAAGACGGGCGGCTACCTCTACTCGCGCGGCCTGATGGCGCTGATCTCCGGGGTCGCGCACTACGTCCTGCTGCAGGCGCTGGACGTGCCGTACGCGCCGGTGCTCGGCGTCTGGGTGGGGCTCGTGTCGCAGTTCATCCCGACCATCGGCACCTATCTCGCGGGCGCCCTGCCGATGCTGATCGCGTTCACCGTGGACCCCTGGTACGCGCTGTGGGTGCTGGTCTTCGTCGTGGTCTACCAGCAGTTCGAGAACTACATGCTGCAGCCCAAGCTGACCTCCAAGACCGTCGACATCCACCCGGCCGTCGCCTTCGGCTCGGTGATCGCGGGCACCGCGCTGCTGGGCGCGGTCGGGGCGCTGATCGCCATTCCGGCCGTCGCCACGCTGCAGGCCTTCCTCGGGGCCTACGTGAAGCGGTACGCCGTCACGGACGATCCCCGCGTGCACGGCCACCGCCCGCGGAACCAGGGCGGCCCCGGGGTGCTCGCCCGCGTACGGCGGCTGTGGGGTCCCTGAGCGCCTCGAAGCTTCCCCCGGCCCCGGGCGGCTCGGGTGGCTCGCTTGACACGAAAATCGAACATCCATTCTTATGAAGCCTCAGGCAAGGCTTGCGGCGGGGATTTTCGTCCCGTTTTGCGGCGATGGGTTCCCTGGTTGTCCACAGGCCGAGCCTGCGTCGGGGCGCATTGTCAGTGGCAGGCGTTAGCGTCTTTGACGTGAAGCGATCGACTCAAGCAAACCGGGTGGAACCCATGGCAGGAACCGACCGCGAGAAGGCGCTCGACGCCGCGCTCGCACAGATTGAACGGCAATTCGGCAAGGGCGCGGTCATGCGCATGGGCGAGCGGTCGAGGGAGCCCATCGAGGTCATCCCGACCGGGTCGACCGCGCTCGACGTCGCCCTCGGCGTCGGTGGCCTGCCGCGCGGCCGTGTCGTGGAGATCTACGGCCCGGAGTCGTCCGGCAAGACCACCCTGACCCTGCACGCGGTGGCGAACGCGCAGAAGGCCGGCGGCCAGGTCGCGTTCGTGGACGCGGAGCACGCCCTGGACCCCGAGTACGCGCGCAAGCTCGGCGTCGACATCGACAACCTGATCCTGTCCCAGCCGGACAACGGCGAGCAGGCGCTGGAGATCGTGGACATGCTGGTCCGCTCCGGCGCTCTCGACCTCATCGTCATCGACTCCGTCGCCGCGCTCGTCCCGCGCGCGGAGATCGAGGGCGAGATGGGCGACAGCCACGTCGGTCTGCAGGCCCGCCTGATGAGCCAGGCCCTGCGGAAGATCACCAGCGCGCTCAACCAGTCCAAGACCACCGCGATCTTCATCAACCAGCTCCGCGAGAAGATCGGCGTGATGTTCGGCTCCCCGGAGACCACGACCGGTGGCCGCGCGCTGAAGTTCTACGCCTCGGTGCGCATCGACATCCGCCGCATCGAGACCCTGAAGGACGGCACCGAGGCGGTCGGCAACCGCACCCGCTGCAAGGTCGTCAAGAACAAGGTCGCGCCGCCCTTCAAGCAGGCCGAGTTCGACATCCTCTACGGCCAGGGCATCAGCCGCGAGGGCGGCCTGATCGACATGGGCGTGGAGCACGGCTTCGTGCGCAAGGCCGGCGCCTGGTACACGTACGAGGGGGACCAGCTCGGCCAGGGCAAGGAGAACGCCCGCAACTTCCTCAAGGACAACCCCGACCTGGCCAACGAGATCGAGAAGAAGATCAAGGAGAAGCTGGGCGTGGGCGTCCGCCCGGAGGAGCCCGCGGCCGAGCCCGGCACGGACGCGGCGGCGGTGGCCACCGCGGCCGACGACGCCAAGGCGGCACCCGCCGCGGCGGCCGCCAAGGCCACCAAGCCCAAGGCCGCCGCAGCCAAGAGCTGACCCGTGACACGGCGAACCGACTGGGCCGAGGACGAGTACGCCGCCCCCGGTACCCCACGGGGGAGGGGTGCCGCAGGCGACCCGGGCCGCGCCACGGCCGGTGACGACGCTCACGGCGAGCACGAGGGGTACGACGGGTACGGCGGCGGCTACGGAAGCGGTGGTGCGGATCCCGCCGCCGAGCTTGCCGGAGGCGGTCCTGGACGAAGCCGTGGCCGCGGTCGTGGCCGTGGCCGTCGGCGGGGCGGTTTCGGGGAACCGCCCGGTGCGGACGAAGGCGTCCCTTCCTCGTCGAGGGCCGAGCGGGGGGAGTCTTCGGGGGACCCGGCCGAGCGGGCGCGGTCGATCTGCCTGCGCCTGCTCACCGGGACCCCGCGCACCCGCAAGCAGCTCGCGGACGCCCTGCGCAAGCGGGAGATCCCCGAGGACGTGGCCGAGGAGGTGCTCACGCGGTTCGAGGAGGTCGGGCTCATCGACGACGGCGCCTTCGCGGACGCCTGGGTGGAGTCCCGGCACCACGGCCGGGGGCTCGCCCGCCGCGCCCTCGCCCGGGAACTGCGCACCAAGGGCGTCGACTCCACGCTGATCGACGAGGCGGTCGCCCAGCTGGACTCCGAGCAGGAGGAGGCGACGGCCCGCGAGCTCGTCGCCCGCAAACTGCACGCCACCCGCGGCCTCGACCGCGACAAGCGGCTCCGGCGCCTCGCCGGCATGCTCGCCCGCAAGGGCTACCCCGAGGGCCTGGCCCTCCGCGTCGTCCGCCGGGCCCTGGAGGAAGAGGGCGAGGACACGGAGTTCCTTGAGGGCGAAGGGTTCTGACCGTCGAGGGCCGACGTCACCGCGCGCTACGGCTCCACCGGCAGTCCCGCCTCCCGCCAGGCCTGGAAGCCGCCCACCAGGTCCGTCGCGCGGTGCAGGCCCAGCTGATGCAGGGAGGCGGCCGCCAGGCTGGAGGCGTAGCCCTCGTTGCAGATCACGACGACGCGCAGGTCGTGCGAGGTGGCCTCGGGCAGGCGGTGGCTGCCCTGGGGGTCCAGGCGCCACTCCAGCTCGTTGCGCTCGACGACCAGGGCGCCGGGGATCAGCCCGTCCCGCTCGCGCAGGGCCGCGTACCGGATGTCGACCAGCAGGGCCTCGCCGTCCCGCGCCGCCTCGTAGGCCTCCCGCGCCTCGATGCGCCCGTAGCCCGCGCGCACCCGCTCCAGCACTTCGTCGATGCCGGGCTGCCGTGCCGTTCCGCCGCTCACTGCCAGTCCTCCGGGCGCTCGACCTGCTCCAGGCGCAGTACCTGGCCCGTGCGACTGTAACGGCGGATCCGCGGCAGGGGCGGGTAGTAGGCGTGGACCGAGACCGCATGCCGGTCGGGGGACTCGTTGAGCACCTCGTGCACATGGTGGTGGCCGAAGGTGCGGCCCTGGCCGGCGGACAGCCGGCGATCGCGGTCCACACCGTCGGTGAGTTCCAGGGTCTTCCAGCCGTCGGTGGGCAGCCGCGCGGCCAGCGAGTACTCGGTGAGTTCACCCGCGGCCGTGAGGAAGGCGCCGACCGAGTCGGCGTGGTCGTGCCAGCCGGTGCCGGTGCCCGGCGGCCAGCCGATCAGCCATGCCTCGCTGCCCCCGGGGCCGTCGAGCCGCACCCAGGTGCGGCCCTCCGGGTCGAGCGGGAGCGAGGCGATCAGCTCGGTGTCGGCGGCCGTCCGCCGCACGAAGTCGAGGAGGTCCGCCTGCGTCGGCGCCGAGCCGGCGGCGCCCGCGGCGGCAGGGGACAGGGAAGGGGAGACAGACACGTGCACCGTCCTGGAGAAGGTTCGCCCGACGGGCGCACGACGGCGCCCGGACACGACACGGGGAGAGGAGAAGAGCCCCGCGGGGGAAAGGGGGGGAGCGAATTCAGCAGGACGGGCGACACACGCAGCCCGCATAGCGGACGAGGTCCATGTGGACCCTCCGCCACAGGCGCACACAGGTGTCGGTCACGATCCGGAGTACAGCACGCTGCTGTACTCCGGTCAACTCACCGTCACCATGTGGACGGAGGGTGACGGGGCTCACGCTCAGCGGGCGCCGGAGCCGGCCTCCGCCTCCTCCTTCACGGCGCCGCCCAGCGTCGCCTCCGCCGCCGCGTACAGGTCGGCCGGGCGGACCCCGCTCAGTGCGGTGACCAGGTGGCCGTCGGGCCGCACCAGCAGCACGCTGTGCGCCGGCGCGCCCGGGTACTCCTCGGCCACCAGCAGCTCGGCCGGGTGCGGCAGCGCGGTCACGGCGGCCGCGAGCCGCGGCATCACCCCGGCGGACACCCAGTGCTTGCGGTCCCACACGCCCGTGCCCGGCGCGATCAGCACGACGAGCAGCGCGCCGCGGCCCAGCCGGTCCCGCAGCCGTACGAAGGTGCCGTCCTCCGCGGTGACCCGGACGTCGCTGACCGGCGCGCCGGCCGGGGTGTCGACCGCGATCTCCCCCTGCAGATGCCGGGGCGCGAGAGGCGAGTCGGCGTACGCCCCCGGCGCGCCCAGCGGACCGCGACCCAGGTGACCGTCCGTCAGCAGCGCGTCGTGACCCCGGGCCGCACCCGGGACCATGTGGCGCAGCCCGCCTCCGCCGCGGAGTACCGGCAGCGCCTGGTCCGCGGCGCGCAGCCGGGCGGCGACGACCGCGCGCCGCTCGGCCTGATAGCTGTCCAGCAGCGCCTCGTGATGACCGTGGTGCCAGGCGGGAGCCAGCTTCCAGGCCAGGTTGTCGGCGTCCCGGAGCCCCTCGTCGAGCCCTTGGGAGCCGAGCGCGCCGAGCAGGTGGGCCGCGTCCCCGGCGAGCAGGACCCGGCCCACGCGCCACCGCCGGGCGAGCCGGTGGTGCACCGTGTGGACCCCGGTGTCGAGCAGGTCGTACGGCGGTGTGGTGCCGTCCGTCCAGCCCGCGAGGGTCTCGCGGATCCGGGCGACGAGGATCTCGGGCGTGACCAGTTCCTTGCCCGGGGGCAGCAGCCAGTCCAGGCGCCAGGCGCCGTCCGGCAGGGGGCGGGCGGTCACCTCCGCGGCCGAGGGCCCGGACTGCCGCCACGGCGGCATCCGATGGAGCAACGCCTGGCCGGGCCACGGAAGTTCCGCGCGCAGGGTGGCGACCGCGTGCCGCTCCACCGCCGTACGCCCCGGGAAGCGGATGTCCTGCAGCTTGCGCACGCTCGAACGGGGGCCGTCGCAGCCCACCAGGTAGCTGCCGCGCCACCAGGTGCCCTGGGGGCCGCGGGTGTGCGCCGTGACGCCGGAACGCTCCTGCTCCATCGAGTCCAGCCGGCTGTCCACGGCGACCTCCACCAGCGGCTCGGCCGCGACGGCCGCGCGCAGGGCGCCGGTGAGGACGTGCTGCGCCAGGTGCACGGGCGCGGGAGTGAGCTCGTCGAAGGCGACCTCGCTCATCACCTGCCTGCGCCGCACCGACCGCCACCCGGTCCATCTCAGGCCGAGGCCGCCGGGCGCGACACCGGTGAGCCGCTCCACCAGGGCGGCCGTGTCCTCGCGCAGCACGGCGGTGCGGGCGGGGCGGACTTCGTCCTTGCCGGGTCCCTCGTCCAGGACGACGGACGGCACCTCCTGACGGGCCAGCGCCAGGGCGAGCGTGAGCCCGACGGGCCCCGCTCCGACGATGATCACCGGGTCCACGGTGTGGCGCCCCCTGCTCGCGGCGTTGTCCTGACGGATGCAAGTGAACAGGAAGGTGAAGCGGGGTGCACGATCACACAACGTATGCAACCCATTGGCAGAGTTTGCGTCAAGCGAACGGAGGCAGTGGCGATCATGCCACTGCCTCCGGCTGCTTCATGTTATTTGAGTGCTAATCAGCTCCAGTGGTCCCGTCGCGGCCCCCACCGCGGGTGCCGCGGCCGACCAACCCTGAGCGGCCGTCCGTGTTGCCGGGGGCTCCCTCGGCACCCGTCGCCGTCGTACCCGCGACGTCCGCCACGTCCTGCGCTCCGAGCACCGCGCCGGTCGACTTCCTGCGTCGCCGCAGCCGGCCCTCCAGCCAGCTCGCGAACGAGGTCAGCGAGAAGTTGATGGCTACGTAGATCGCGGCCACCACGGTGAGGGAGGCGATGATGTTGGCGCCGTAGTAGCCGCTCATCGTGTTGGCCGACGAGAGCAGCTCCGGGAACGTGAGGACCGCACCGCCGATCGCCGTGTCCTTCACGATCACGACGAGCTGGCTGACGATCGCGGGGAGCATTGCGGTGACGGCCTGCGGCAGCAGGATGATCCGCATGGCCTGGCCCTTGCGCAGGCCGATCCCCAGGGCTGCCTCTGTCTGGCCCCTCGGAAGGGCGAGGATGCCCGCCCGGACGATCTCCGCGAGCACCGACGCGTTGTACAGCACCAGGCCGGTGACCACCGCGTACAGCGGCCGGTCGTCGGAAGCGACGTTGGTGTAATTGGCGTACAGGGCGAGCCCGAAGATCATCAGCACCAGTACCGGGATGGCCCGGAAGAACTCGACGACGACCGCGGCCGGCACGCGTATCCACACGTGGTCCGAGAGACGGGCGATGCCGAGCGTGGCACCCAGCGGCAGCGCGATGACCATGGCCAGCACGGCAGCCTTCAGAGTGTTCCGCAGGCCGGGCCAGATGTACGTCGAGTACGCCTCGGTGCCGGTGAAGAACGGCTTCCACAAGGGCCATGCCAGCTGCCCCTTGTCGTCGAGTGACTTGTACACCCACCACAGGAGGGCCGCGAAGGCGATCAGGAAGACAGCCGTGTACAGGACGTTGCGCCGCCTGGCGCGAGGCCCCTGGGCGTCGTACAGGACCGAAGTCATCGCCTCACCGCCACCTTCTTGCCCAGCCAGCCGAGAAGCAGGCCGGTGGGCAGCGTCAGGCAGCAGAACCCGAAGGCGATGACCGCGGAGATCGCCAGCAACTGCGCTTCGTTCTCCACCATTTCCTTCATGAGCAATGCCGCTTCGCCGACACCGATCGCAGCCGCCACCGTCGTGTTCTTCGTCAGAGCGATCAGCACGTTGGCCAGCGGGCCGACGGCCGCGCGGAAGGCCTGGGGCAGCACCACCAGACGCAGTACCTGGGTGAAACTCAGGCCGATGGCCCGGGCCGCCTCCGCCTGGCCGACCGGCACCGTGTTGATGCCGGAGCGGATCGCCTCACAGACGAAGGCCGCCGTGTAGACGATCAGACCGAGCACGGCCAGCCGGAAGTTGGCCGTGTCGACCTTGTCTCCCGCGCCGAGGGTGACACGCAGCGTCTGGTACAGGCCGAGCGAGGAGAACAGAATGATCACCGTGAGCGGGATGTTCCGCACGATGTTCACGTAGGCGGTGGCGAAGCCGCGCATCAGCGGCACCGGGCCCACACGCATGGCGGCCAGCAGCGTGCCCCAGATGAGGGAGCCCACGGCGGACAACAGCGCCAGTTGCACGGTCGTCCAGAAGGCGCCCAGCACGTCGTAACGTCCTAGAAAGTCGAACACGATCTCCCGCGCTTCCACGTGTAGGGATGCCGGGTGCGCCGCCGTCAGGCGCGGCGCACCCGCCGGGTCCTGCCTCAGCTCTTGATGTCGCCGATCTTCGGGGCCGGCTCGTTCTTGTAGTCGGCCGGGCCGAAGTTCTTCTCCACCGCCTGCTGCCAGGACTTGTCGGCCACCATGTCCTCAAGGGCCTTGTTGATCTTGTCCTTGAGGGGGCTGCCCTTCTTGACGCCGATGCCGTAGTTCTCGTTGGTCATCTTGAAGCCACCGAGTTTGAACTTGCCCTTGAACTGCGACTGGGCGGCGTAACCGGCCAGGATCGAGTCGTCCGTGGTCAGGGCGTCGATCGCACCGCTCTGCAGACCGGTCAGGCACGCCGAGTACGTCGGGTACTTCTGCAGCTGGGCCTTGGGCGCCAGCTTGTCGTGCACGTTCTGCGCCGAGGTGGAGCCGGCCACCGAGCACAGCTTCTTCTTGTTCAGGTCCGAGGGCGACTTGATGGAGGTGTCATTCGAGCGGATCAGCACGTCCTGGTGGGCCAGCAGGTAAGGGCCGGCGAAGTCGACCTTCTGCTGACGCTCCGGGGTGATCGAGTAGGAAGCGGCGATGAAGTCGACGTCACCGCGCTGCAGCATGGTCTCGCGGTCGGCGCTCTTCGACTCCTTCCACTCGATCTGATCGGGGCTGTAACCGAGCTTCTTGGCGACATAAGTGGCCACGTCGACGTCGAAGCCCGAGTAGCCCTGCGGGGTCTTCTGGCCGATGCCCGGCTGGTCGAACTTGATACCGATGGTGATCTTCTTGCCACCCCCGGACGAGCCGTTGTCGTCCTTCTTGCCGCCCCCACACGCGGTGGCGCCCACCGTGAGGGCGAGTACGGCGGCCGTGGCGGCGGTGACCTTGCGGAGCTGCATCGTGAACATCCTTCGTCTGGAGAGGAGGAGCGAGCCCGGACGGACGGGCCTGAGGGGCCCCGCGCGCGGGCGGGGCCGGTGCGTCAGTGGTGCAGGATCTTCGACAGGAAGTCCTTGGCCCGGTCGCTGCGCGGGTTGCTGAAGAACTGGTCGGGCGCGGCCTGCTCGACGATGCGGCCGTCCGCCATGAAGACGACCCGGTTGGCGGCCGACCGGGCGAAGCCCATCTCGTGGGTGACGACGATCATCGTCATGCCCTCACGGGCGAGCTGCTGCATGACCTCGAGGACCTCGTTGATCATCTCGGGGTCGAGGGCGGAGGTCGGCTCGTCGAAGAGCATGACCTTCGGCCCCATGGCCAGCGCGCGGGCGATGGCGACGCGCTGCTGCTGGCCGCCGGAGAGCTGCGCGGGGTACTTGTCGGCCTGGGTGCCCACGCCGACCCGGTCGAGCAGGGCGCGGGCCTTCTCCTCGGCCTGCTTCCGGTCGGTCCTGCGGACCTTGACCTGGCCCAGCATCACGTTCTCGAGCACGGTCTTGTGCGCGAAGAGGTTGAACGACTGGAAGACCATGCCGACGTCGGCGCGCAGCCGGGCCAGTTCCCTGCCCTCCGCGGGCAGCGGCTTCCCGTCGATCGTGATCGTGCCGGAGTCGATGGTCTCCAGGCGGTTGATGGTGCGGCACAGGGTCGACTTGCCGGACCCGGAGGGCCCGATGACCACGACGACCTCGCCGCGGGCGATCGTCAGGTCGATGTCCTGGAGCACGTGCAACGCGCCGAAGTGCTTGTTGACGCTCTTCAGGACGACCAGTTCGTCGGTCGCGGCCACGTCTTCCTTGGCCACCGATAGTTCGGTCATCGCTCTCGGGCTCCGTCCTCCTCGGTTTCGGTGGACAGTAGTGATGGCCGATGACCTGCGTCATCACATCTGAGCGAGATCTGAGCATCACGATCCGATAGCAATCGGACACGCGTCGTAGCCCGGGCGTCCGGCCCGCGTATCGGCCGGATAACGGAAGCGGGCGGCAACCGGAACCCTCTTGACGCCGTCCTCATCCATCGGCGTGACTTCCATGGGGCACGCGCGCGTGCACGTGACCTACAGGCCGGACCAGAACCATGACCGTACGACCGCTGAACCGGAGGGGGCCGGGATGAGGCTGCTGCTCGTCGAGGACGACAACCACGTCGCGGCGGCGCTGTCCGCCGTTCTCGCCCGGCACGGATTCGACGTCACCCACGCGCGCAGCGGCGAGGAGGCCCTGCGGGCGCTCGTCCCCGAGAGCGACGGATTCGGCGTGGTCCTGCTCGACCTGGGCCTGCCCGACCAGGACGGCTACGAGGTCTGCGGCAAGATCCGCAAGCGCACCAGCACCCCGGTGATCATGGTCACCGCGCGCTCGGACGTCCGCTCCCGCATCCACGGGCTGAACCTGGGCGCCGACGACTACGTGGTCAAGCCGTACGACACCGGGGAACTGCTCGCCCGGATCCACGCCGTCAGCCGGCGCACCGCACACGAGGACGCGGCCCCGGGCGCCGAGAGCGCGCTGCGCCTCGGGCCCGTCCGCATAGAACTGCCCACCCGGCAGGTCTGCGTTGACGGTGCGGTCGTGCAGCTGACCCGCAAGGAGTTCGACCTGCTGGCCCTGCTCGCCCAGCGGCCCGGCGTGGTCTTCCGGCGGGAGCAGATCATCAGCGAGGTGTGGCGGACCAGCTGGGAGGGCACCGGGCGCACCCTGGAGGTGCACGTCGCCTCCCTGCGCGCCAAACTGCGCATGCCCGCGCTGATCGAGACCGTACGCGGCGTCGGCTACCGGCTCGTCGCCCCGGCCGGGTAGCGGGGCAGGGTGCGCACACGGCTCCTGCCGCTGCTCATCGTCCTGATGGCGGCCGTACTCCTCGCCCTCGGCGTCCCGCTGGCCGTCAGCGTGGCCGCCGCCGAGCAGCAGCGGGTCGTCGTCGACCGGATCGACGACACCGCGCGCTTCGCCGCCCTCGCGCAGTACGTCAGCGACGCGCCCACCGGCTCCCGCCCGGCGACCACCGACGAGCGCAAGGAGACCCTGCAGCGCGAACTGGACAGCTACTACGGCGTCTACGGCATCCGCGCCGGCGTCTTCTACCTGAGCGGCTCCACGGCCATGGCCAACGCCCCGGGCGACTGGTTCGTGCCGGCCACGGGCGAGGTCCGGGAGGCGTTCGCCGAGGCGCTGCTCAGCCGCCGCAGCCACGACCCCCGGCAGGTGTGGCCCTGGCAGCACAGCCGGCTGGTCGTCGCCTCGCCGGTGATCCGCGACGGGGACGTCGTGGCGGTCGTGGTCACCGACTCGCCCACCGGGCAGATGCGTGTCCGGATCCTGCGGGGCTGGCTGTTCATCGCGGCCGGCGAGTTCGCCGCGATGCTGCTCGCCGTCGGCGCCGCGCTGCGGCTGACCGGGTGGGTGCTCAGACCGGTGCGGGTCCTGGACGCCACCACCCACGCGATCGCGAGCGGGCGCCTGAAGTCCCGGGTCGCGGTCGGCGGCGGACCGCCGGAACTGCGGCGGCTGGCCCGGTCGTTCAACGAGATGGCGGACAATGTCGAGGAGGTGCTGGAGCAGCAGCGCGCCTTCGTCGCGGACGCCTCGCACCAGCTGCGCAACCCGCTCGCCGCACTGCTGCTGCGCATCGAACTGCTCGCGCTCGAACTACCGGAGGACAACGAGGAGATCGCCTCGGTGCGCACCGAGGGCAAGCGCCTCGCACAGGTCCTCGACGACCTGCTCGACCTGGCGCTGGCCGAGCACGCCGAGGCCGACCTCCGGCTGACCGACGTCGGCGCGCTCGCTGGAGAGCGGGTGGCCGCCTGGGCGCCGGCCGCCGCGGCCCAGGGCGTCCGGCTCGTCGGCGACTGCCCGCCCACCACCGCCTGGGCGGACCCGATCACCCTGTCCAGCGCGCTGGACGCGGTCATCGACAACGCCGTGAAGTTCACCCCCGAGGACGGCACGGTGGAGGTCACGGTCTCCTCCGACGGCGACACCTCGACGGTCGTGGTCACCGACACCGGCCCCGGCCTCACCGACGAGGAACTCGCGCGCGTGGGCGACCGGTTCTGGCGCAGCGGCCACCACCAGAACGTCAAGGGCTCGGGCCTCGGCCTGTCCATCACCCGCGCGCTGCTCGCCGCGTGCGGCGGCACGATCCACTACGCGCACCACGAGCCCCGGGGACTGCGCGTCACGGTGGAGGTGCCGAGGTATGCGGAAAACCGTCCGACCGGCGCCGCGGACCCTCAGGGCTTGACCGACCGGTAGTAGCGCCGGGCGCCCTCCTGGAGGGGGAGCGGGTCGGTGTAGATGGCGGTGCGCAGGTCGACCAGCTGGGCGGAGTGGACGTGGGCGCCGATGCCGTCACGGCTCTTGATGACCGTGCGGGTCACCCACTCGGTCAGCCGGGGGTCCATGTCCTTGCGGGTCATCAGCAGGTTGGACACCGCGATCGTCGGCACCACCGAGCCGTGCTGCACGCGCGGGTACGCCGACTCGGGCATGTTGGTGGCCCGGTAGTAGCGCGCGGACTGCGTGGCGGCGTGCAGCTTCGCGACCAGGGCGCCGTCGATCGGGATGAACCTGACGGCGGACTTCCGGGTCAGCTCGCGGATGCCCTTGGTGGGCAGGCCGCCCGACCAGAAGAAGGCGTCGATCCTGCCCTGCGACAGGTGGGCCGGTCCGGTGTCTATGCCGTCCGCCACCGGCGTGATGTCGTTCTCCGGGTCGATCCCGGCGGCCCGGAGCACCCGGTTCGCGATCAGCCGCACCCCGGAGTCGGGCAGCCCGGTGGCCACCGTCCTGTGCCGCAGATCGGCGACACTCTGGATCTTCGAGTCGCGGGCCACGACGAGCTGCACGTAGTCGTCGTAGAGCCGGGCCACCCCGCGCAGCCGGCCGGCGTCCGCCCGGTGCCGCAGCGCGTACGTCTCCACCGCGTCGGCCGCCGCGATCGCGAAGTCGGCCTTCCCGGTCGCGACCCGCTCGACGTTCTCCTGCGAGCCCGCGCTGTCCAGCAGCTTCACCTTCAGGCCGGGCATGTCCTTGCCCAGGGCGGTGCGCAGCCGCTCGCCGTACTCCTGGTAGACCCCGCGGGGCGTGCCGGTGCTGAAGACGATCGTCCCGCTCGGCGGCGTCTCGCCCAGGGGCAGCAGCCACCACAGCAGCAGCCCGAGAACCACGGCGCCGGCGGCCGCGCCCTGGAGCGCCCGGCGCCTGCCGAGGGAGGGGAACAGCTTGGACATGCGGGCGATCCTGCCAGCCGCTCCCGGGCCTGGCCAGGGCCGGGTCACTGCCGGGCCCGTGGGGCAGCGCGGCGGGGTCGTCGGCGGGGGTCGGTATCGTCGGCGTATGAGCTCCTCGCCCGCCCGACTCGTCCGTGAGTTCCACCTCGCCTTCGGCCTGGACGCCCGCGCCACGCCGACGGAAGTGGCCCCAGGCCTGGCCGCGCACCGCGGGGAACTGCTCGCCGAGGAGGCCGCCGAGGTCGCGGAGGTGTCGGTCGAGGGCCCGCTGGACCGGCTCGCGCACGAACTGGCGGACGTGGTGTACGTGGCGTACGGCACCGCGCTGGTGCACGGTATCGACCTCGACGAGGTGATCGCCGAGATCCACCGCGCCAACATGAGCAAGCTGGGCCCCGACGGCGAGGTCGCCCGGCGCGCCGACGGCAAGGTCCTCAAGGGCGAGCACTACCGGGCACCGGACGTCTCGGCCGTCCTGCGCCGCCAGGGTTGGACACCGGCCGGCGCCTGACGCTCACCCGGGCGCGCCACGGCGGTCCGCCACCGGCTTGGGTAGAGTGTTCGCCATTGGGCGAACAATGGAAGCGTGCGGTGATCACCGCACGCGCGATGCCGGGACGGAGCGACCAGCCATGGCGGCACAGACCCCACAGCAGCAGGCAGCCGCGAGTCACCGCACCCCACCGGTCCACACGGATCCGGACGCCGTCTCGCTGGAGACGGCGCTGCTCGCCCTCGCCGACCCCGTGCGCCGCTCCCTGGTGCGCGAGTTGGCACGGGCCGGCGACTGGGAGCGGACGTGCGGCGGCTTCGACGTGCCGGTCACCAAGGCCACCCTCAGCCGGCACTTCGCCGTGCTGCGCGAGTCCGGGCTGCTGGAACAGCGGGACGCCGGGCCGAAGCGGCTCAACCGCCTGCGCAGGGCCGAGTTCGAGGCCCGCTTCCCCGGCCTGCTCGACCTGGTGCTCCGCCAGGACGACGGATCCTGAGCCGAAACACCTGGTCACCGGCGCTTTCGCGGGCCATGAGGAGGGCGGCACCCGCACGCTGCGGGAAGACCTACCCTTGACCCATGACCAGCAGCAGCGACCGGAGCCCCGCAGTGGACGTGCCCGCACCCAAGAGCTACGAGATCCGCACGTACGGATGCCAGATGAACGTCCATGACTCGGAGCGACTGGCCGGGCTGCTGGAGGACGCCGGGTACGTGCGGGCCCCCGAGGGGTCGGACGGGGACGCTGACGTCGTCGTCTTCAACACCTGCGCCGTGCGCGAGAACGCGGACAACCGGCTGTACGGCAACCTGGGCCGGCTCGCCCCGCAGAAGACCCGGCGCCCCGGCATGCAGATCGCGGTCGGCGGCTGCCTGGCGCAGAAGGACCGGGACACCATCGTCAAGAAGGCGCCCTGGGTGGACGTCGTCTTCGGCACCCACAACATCGGCAAGCTGCCCGTCCTGCTGGAGCGCGCCCGCGTGCAGGAGGAGGCGCAGGTCGAGATCGCCGAGTCCCTGGAGGCGTTCCCCTCCACGTTGCCGACCCGGCGCGAGAGCGCGTACGCGGCGTGGGTGTCGATCTCCGTCGGCTGCAACAACACCTGCACCTTCTGCATCGTCCCGGCGCTGCGCGGCAAGGAGAAGGACCGCCGGCCCGGCGACATCCTCGCCGAGGTCGAGGCCCTGGTCGCCGAGGGCGTCTCCGAGATCACGCTGCTCGGCCAGAACGTCAACGCCTACGGCTCCGACATCGGCGACCGCGAGGCGTTCAGCAAGCTACTGCGCGCCTGCGGCACCGTCGAGGGCCTGGAGCGCGTCCGCTTCACCTCCCCGCACCCGCGCGACTTCACCGACGACGTCATCGCCGCCATGGCCGAGACGCCGAACGTGATGCCGCAGCTGCACATGCCGCTGCAGTCCGGCTCCGACACGGTCCTGAAGGCGATGCGCCGGTCCTACCGGCAGGAGCGCTACCTCGGCATCATCGAGAAGGTCCGCGCCGCCATCCCGCACGCCGCGATCACCACCGACATCATCGTCGGCTTCCCCGGGGAGACCGAGGAGGACTTCGAGCAGACGCTGCACGTCGTCCGGGAGGCGCGGTTCGCCCAGGCGTTCACCTTCCAGTACTCCAAGCGGCCCGGCACGCCCGCCGCGACCATGGACGACCAGATCCCCAAGGAGGTCGTCCAGGCGCGCTACGAGCGGCTCGTCGCCCTCCAGGAGGAGATCTCCTGGGCGGAGAACAAGAAGCAGGTCGGCCGCACCCTGGAGCTGATGGTCGCCGAGGGCGAGGGCCGCAAGGACGGCGCCACGCACCGCCTGTCCGGCCGGGCCCCCGACAACCGGCTGGTCCACTTCACCAAGCCGGACCAGGAGGTGCGCCCCGGTGACGTGGTCACGGTCGAGGTGACGTACGCCGCGCCGCACCACCTCCTGGCCGAGGGCCCCGTCCGCGACGTGCGCCGCACGCGCGCCGGGGACGCCTGGGAGAAGCGCAACGCCGCCGAGGCCGCCAAGCCGGCGGGCGTGATGCTGGGCCTGCCGAAGATCGGCGCCCCGGCGCCGCTGCCGGCCGCCACCGCGGGCTGCGGCTGCGACTGAGCCGTTCCGGCGCCGCCCGGCGTGGGGTAACGCTCCGTCCGCGTACGGCGTTACCCTGCCGATCATGCTTGTCGCCGCCGCCGTGCTCCCCTGCCCGCCGCTGCTCGTACCCGAGGTCGCGGCGGGTGCCGCACCGGAACTGGACCCCGCGCGCGCGGCTTGCACCGACGCGCTCGGCGTGCTCGCCGCCGCCCGCCCGGACGTGCTGGTGGTCGTCGGTCCCGACGAGCGGACCGGGCTGACCCGGTACCCGCAGGGCACCCTGGGGTCCTTCCGGGGCTTCGGCGTCGGCGTCGACGTGCGGCTCGGCCCCGCCACGGACACCGTCCCCGGGCGCCCACTGCCGTCGTCGCTGGCCGTCGCCGCCTGGCTGCTGGACCGCACCGGCTGGGCCGACGCTCCCGTCGAGGGGGTCGGTACCGGGGCGGCGCTCCCGCCCGAGCGGTGCGCCGAGGCCGGACGGGACATCGCCGCCCGGGCCGGACGGGTGGCGCTGCTGGTGATGGGCGACGCGAGCGCGTGCCGCACGGTCAAGGCGCCGGGTTACCTCGACGAGCGGGCGGCGCCCTTCGACGCCGAGGTCGCCCGCGCGCTGGGCGCCGCGGACCTGGCCGCCGTCGCCTCGCTGGACGCCGGCCTGGCCCACGAGCTGCAGGCCTCCGGCCGCGCTCCCTGGCAGGTCCTCGCCGGCGCCGCCGAGGGCGCGGGCCTGAGCGGATCGCTGCTGTACGACGACGCACCTTACGGGGTGGGGTACTTGGTGGCCACCTGGTCCTAGGCGGCGGGTACGGGTGCCGCCCGGAGCCGGCGGGCACCGGCCCGGACCCGGGCGGGCGCGGCGCGGCGGACGGCCGGGAGGCGCTCGTCCCACGGCCGTCCACCGGTGCGCCCCGGGGTCGTCGACCGGTGCGCCTCCGGCCGTCGACCGGTGCGCCCCCGCGGCCGTCCACCGGTGCGCCCGCGGTCCTCCACCGGTGCCTGGACCGTTCGGTGCCCGGGCCGCTCAGGAAGCCGGTGGCGGGCCCTTCGGCGGGGTGGGAGGCATGGGGGCGTCGGTCCCCGGCGTCCCCGGTCCGTGCCCGCCCTTGTGCGCGAGCCGGTCCACGGCGTGCTTCGCCTTGTCCGTGCCCGCATGGATCTTGTCGCTGTACTTGCCCTTGGTGCGCTCGTCCACGGCCCGCGCGGCCTTGTCGATGCCGTGCCGGACCTTGCCCCCCTGCTCGCGCGCGACGTGGGACATCTTCTCCTTGGCAGGCCCGAGCCTTGCCTTGGCGTTCTCCAAGAGACCCATCGTCCACCTTCCCTCACGGGACCGTCATGTGCGGGCGCCCTCACCGGCCTCCCGGCCGGCCGCCCCGGCCGCGGACTGCTGCTGCGGGATCCCGGCGTTCTCCGCGGCGCCGGACCCGGCGGCATCCGCCTCCGCCGCCGCGGCTCCCTGCCCGTCCTCCGCCGTTCCCTCGGCCTGCGCCGACCGAGCCGTCTCCGCCACCTCGGCCCCGGCTCCGGCCTCGTCCGTCCCGGTGCCGGCCGGCTCCTCGGCGGCCTTCGCCTCCTGAGCCGCCTTGGACCTGCCGAGAAGCCGTGCGAAAACTCCCATATCCACTCCATACGTTACTCGTGCGGGGGAAATCCCGTGTCGAAAGGTGCGTCCGTTTGCGTTGCCCGGCTCACCGCCACCCGGCAGCCGACGGGCGGCATCTCGGTGCAACGACGCCGGACGCGTGCCGTCACGTAACTCGTTCGAGGCGTGGCCGGGAGGTTTGCGAGACTGGTGCGGTGAGCAGCGCACCCCCCGCCCCCCGTGTCATCGCCGTCGTCGGACCCACCGCGGCCGGAAAGTCCGATCTCGGCGTCTTCCTGGCGCAGCGTCTCGGCGGCGAGGTCGTCAACGCCGACTCCATGCAGCTGTACCGGGGGATGGACATCGGCACCGCCAAACTGACACCCGAGGAGCGCGCGGACGTCCCGCACCATCTGCTGGACATCTGGGACGTCACGGTCACCGCGTCCGTCGCGGAATACCAGAGACTGGCCCGCGCGCGGATCGACGCCCTGCTCGCCGAGGGCCGCTGGCCCATCCTGGTCGGCGGCTCCGGGCTGTACGTCCGCGGGGCCGTGGACAACCTGGAGTTCCCCGGCACCGACCCCGAGGTCCGGGCCCGCCTGGAGGAGGAGCTCACGCTCCGCGGCTCCGGCGCGCTGCACGCCCGTCTGGCCGCCGCCGACCCCGAGGCAGCCCGCGCGATCCTGCCGGGCAACGGCCGCCGCATCGTCCGGGCGCTCGAAGTGATCGAGATCACCGGGCAGCCCTTCACCGCCAACCTCCCCGGCCACGACTCCGTCTACGACACCGTCCAGATCGGTGTCGACGTCGCCCGCCCCGAACTCGACGAGCGGATCGCCCACCGGGTGGACCGGATGTGGGAGGACGGGCTCGTGGACGAGGTGCGCGCCCTGGAGGCGCAGGGGCTGCGCGAGGGGCGTACGGCGTCCCGCGCGCTGGGCTACCAGCAGGTGCTCGCGGCACTGGCGGGGGAGTGCACGGAAGCGGAGGCGCGCGCCGAGACCGTACGCGCCACCAAGCGCTTCGCGCGCCGCCAGGACTCGTGGTTCCGGCGGGATCCCCGGGTGCACTGGCTCAGCGGGGCGGCGGCGGACCGCGGGGAACTTCCGACACGGGCTCTGGCGTTGGTCGAACGACCGGTCACAGCCTGATCACGTCATGGCATCGGGATGCGCCGCCGGTCATCGCGGCCTCTGACGCCGTGCCATCATCGAGCTTCGATCGACCAAGTGGAGTCCTAGTTGGGAGGGCGCGTGGCGATGGAGGCCGGCCCTCGCGACACCGCACGAACCGCCGAGCACGTCACCACCGGCAGCGGTGAACCGGAACAGCCCGAGGCCCGTCAGGGCGGCGGCCTGGACCGCCTGCCGGAAGAGGGCGACGCCTTCACCGGCGCCCGGCACGGCCTGGCCGAAGACGGCGGCCTCCTGGACTCCGGCCTCGACGGTCCGATCGCGGGTGAAGACCTTCTGGACGCCGGACCGGGCGGCCCGATCGCGGACGACGACCTCCTGGACAGCGGCCGCGACCGCCTGCCGGAGATCGCCGACCTGCTCACCGGCGGCCAGGACCTCCTGACCGAGGACGGCACCCGGCTCGCCGACGACGGCCCCGACGAGACCGCGGACGGCGTGACCGCCGACGGGCCGGAGCCCGAGGAGATGTACGCCTCCGGACCGGAGGTCGAGGTCGAGCTGCGCCCGCAGCGGCGGCTGCGCCTGTGGCAGCTCGCGCCCATCGTGGCGCTGGCCGCGGGCGGCTCCCTGATGTTCGCCTTCCCGCTCGCCTTCGACTTCGGCGACAGCGGCGCGGTCATCGCCATGCTGGGCCTGCTGATCTGCTCCTGCGCCGCGGGCTGGGGCATGATGGCCGCCCGCCGCGTCGGCTACACCTGGCCGGGCCTGCCCGCGCGCGGCTCGGGGCGCCGGCCGGACTGGCGGGTCGCGGTCGCCTACGTGCTGCTGGTGGTCGTGGTGGCCGTCCTCGCCGTGTGGCGGGTGGCGCGGCTCCGCTAGGGCCTCCCGTCCCGAGCAGGCCGGATCAGGTCCGCCGCGCCGCCGACGCCCGGGCGGGCACGGTCGCACCGACCCCGTACGATCGAGGAATGAGCACGCGGATCGCCTTCCTCAAGGGGCACGGCACCGAGAACGACTTCGTGATCGTCCCGGACCCCGAGAACGCCCTCGACCTGACCCCGGCCGCCGTCGCCGCCCTGTGCGACCGCCGTGCCGGCATCGGCGGCGACGGGGTGCTGCACGTCGTGCGGTCCGCCGCCCACCCCGAAGCCCGGCACATGGCGGACGAGGCCGAGTGGTTCATGGACTACCGCAACGGCGACGGCTCGATCGCCGAGATGTGCGGCAACGGCACCCGTGTGTTCGCCCGCTACCTCCAGCGCGTGGGACATGTGGCCGAAGGTGACATCGCGATCGCCACGCGCGGGGGCGTCAAGCGGATCCACCTCGCGAAGGACGGAGACGTGACCGTCGGCATGGGCCGCGCCCGCCTCCCCGAGGGCGACGTCACGGTGAGCGTCGGCGAGCGCAGCTGGCCCGCGCGGAACGTGAACATGGGCAACCCGCACGCCGTCGCCTTCGTCGACGACCTCGCACAGGCCGGCGATCTGCTCGCCCCGCCGCCGTTCAGCCCGGCCGCCGCCTACCCCGACGGGGTCAACGTGGAGTTCGTGGTCGACCGCGGTCCCCGGCACGTCGCGATGCGCGTGCACGAGCGCGGCTCCGGCGAGACCCGTTCGTGCGGCACGGGCGCGTGCGCCGTCGCCGTGGCCACCGCCCGGCGCGACGGCGCCGACCCCGCCGTCACCGGCACGCCGGTGACCTACACCGTCGACGTGCCCGGCGGACGCCTGGTCATCACCGAGCGACCCGACGGCGAGATCGAGATGACCGGTCCCGCCGTGATCGTCGCCGAGGGCGAGATCGACGCCAAGTGGCTGGAAAACGCCGCGCGCTGACGCCGTGACACCTTTTCGGAACCAAGGCCGGGACCGCCCCGGGTGTTCGAATCGACGCGTGCCGGCGGACGGGTAGTTCGAAACCCCGGCCGAGTGCGGGGCAGGTGGCGCAAAATCTAAACCTTCGGTGCGTCGCTCGATGGGGTGATCCGTTTCACGCTCGGCGGGAGGCGGTCGGTCGGACGTGATGGGCTCGGTAGCATCAAGCACCGGCACGGACGGGGGAACGTCGCCATCCCTGAGCCGCGTATGCCCTGGGGCCCCGTCCACCGGTCCACGAGCCGGAGGTGCCCATGAGTGCGGAGGCCACGAACCCAGCGACCCCTGGCCCGGTAGCGCCCACGGCGCCCTCGGCGCCCGCGGCGGCCCGCAAGAAACCCCGGGCAAGGATCGACCTGCGCCGACTCGGCCGGGCCGCGCTGCTCGGCCCCGCCGCCCGCGGCCGCCTGCCCGACGCCATCGGCCACGTCGTCGAGGCCCACCGCGCCCACCACCCCGACGCCGACCTCGAACCCCTGCGCCGCGCCTACGTCCTGGCCGAGTCCTCGCACCGCGGCCAGATGCGCAAGAGCGGCGAGCCGTACATCACGCACCCGCTGGCCGTGACCCTCATCCTCGCCGAACTGGGCGCGGAGACCACCACCCTGACGGCCTCTCTGCTCCACGACACCGTCGAGGACACCGACGTGACGCTGGACCAGGTGCGGGAGCAGTTCGGCGAGGAAGTGCGCTATCTGGTCGACGGGGTCACCAAACTGGAGAAGGTCGACTACGGGGCGGCCGCCGAGCCCGAGACCTTCCGCAAGATGCTCGTCGCCACGGGCAGCGACGTGCGCGTGATGTCGATCAAACTGGCCGACCGCCTGCACAACATGCGCACGCTCGGCGTGATGCGCCCCGAGAAGCAGGCGCGGATCGCCAAGGTCACCCGCGACGTCCTCATCCCGCTCGCCGAACGCCTGGGCGTGCAGGCCCTGAAGACCGAGCTGGAGGACCTCGTCTTCGCCATCCTCCATCCCGAGGAGTACGACCGCACCAGAGAACTGATCGCCGAGAACGCGGGCGGCCCGGACGACACCCTCGCGGAGGTCGCCGACGAGGTGCGCGCCGTGCTGCGCGAGGCGGGCATCCCGGCCGAAGTCCTCATCCGCCCGCGCCACTTCGTCTCCGTCCACCGTGTCTCCCGCAAGCGTGGACAGCTGCGCGGCTCCGACTTCGGCCGGCTCCTGGTCCTCGTCGGAGAGGACGCCGACTGCTACGGCGTCCTGGGCGAGCTGCACACCTGCATGACGCCGGTCGTCTCGGAGTTCAAGGACTTCATCGCCGTACCGAAGTTCAACCTCTACCAGTCGCTGCACACCGCCGTCGCCCGCGCCGACGGCCAGGTCGTAGAAGTCCTCATCCGCACCCACCAGATGCACAAGGTCGCCGAGGCCGGAGTCGTCGCGCTCGGCAACCCGTACGCCCCGGGGGCCGACGACCCCGCCGACGGCGAGCGCGCCGACCCCACCCGCCCCGGCTGGCTGTCCCGCCTCCTCGACTGGCAGCGGGCCGCCCCCGACCCCGACACCTTCTGGTCCACCCTGCGCGAGGACCTCGCCCAGGACCGGGAGATCACCGTCTTCCGGCCCGACGGCGGCACCCTCGGCCTGCCCGAGGGCGCCAGCTGCGTCGACGCCGCCTACGCGCAGTACGGCGAGGACGCGCACGCCTGCATCGGCGCCCGCGTCAACGGCCGCCTGGCGACCCTCAGCACGGTCCTGCGGGACGGGGACTCCGTCCAGCTCCTCATGGGCCAGGACCCCGCCTCCGAGCCCTCCCGCGAGTGGCTGGAGCACGCCCACACCCCGGCCGCCCGCATCGCCATCCAGCGCTGGCTGGCGACACATCCCGGCAGCGACGGCGACGGTGACGGCGGAGACGGCACGGACGACAGGGCCGACGGCATCGGTGGTAATGGCGGGGCGGAGACGGCGCAGGGGCGCCTCGGAGGTACCGGCAGTGCGGGCAGCGGCCCGGCGGCCCGACCCGCCGAGGCCGGTGGAGCCGCCTCCGCCGCCCGCCCCCGCGGTGCCGACGTGCTGGCGGACCGCCCGGGAGCCGCCGCACGGCTCGCCGGATGCTGTACGCCCGTACCGCCCGACGCGATCACCGGCTTCGCCGTACGCGGGGGAGTGGTGACCGTCCACCGCCTGGAGTGCGCCGCAGTGGCGCACATGAAGAGCCGGGGGCGTGCGGAGATCGGCGTGCGCTGGGGGGACACGACCGAGTGCCGGGTCACCCTGGTCGCTGAATCGTTCGGCCGCCCGCACCTGCTGGCCGACCTCACCGAGGCCATCGCCCTGGAAGGCGCCGAGATCGTCTCCGCGACCGTGGAACCGCCCAGCCAGCAACGGGTCCGCCACACCTACACCCTCCAGCTCGCCGACGCCGCCCACCTCCCCGCCCTCATGCGCGCGATGCGGAACGTGGCCGGGGTGTACGACGTCAGCCGCGCCCAGCACCAGGCGCCGGCTCCCTGAGGGGGCCGGAGGGCGCGGGGCCAGGGGAAGGCTCCTCCGGCCAACTCGTTCGGGTGGGCCGGGCGCGCGTCGCCGCCGTGTCGCACGCGCGCGCTGGTAGCGGTGGTCCATGCCGCTTCCCTCCCGCCAGCGCCCGCACCACCGGCCCGCGCGCCGCCGCAAGGCGGCCCTCCTCGCCGCCGCCGTCTCCGTCTGCCTCCTCGCCGCGGCCGCCCCGCCCGCGCCGCTCGGCGTCGGCGACCGGCTCTACCCGTACCTGGGCAACCCCGGGTACGACGTGGCGTCGTACGACCTGTCCTTCAGCTACCCCGGCACCAACGACAAGCCGCTGCAGGCCGTCACCACCATCAACGCCCGGACCACCACCGCCCTGGACCGCCTCAACCTCGACTTCGCACACGGCACGGTCTCGTCCGTGCAGGTCGACGGGCGTCCGGCCGCTTTCGCCCGCGCCGGCGAGGACCTGGTCGTCACGCCGGAGCGGCCGCTGCGCGAGGGCACCTGGACGCGGATCACGGTGCGCCACACCAGTGACCCCGTGCCCGCCAAGGACCAGGACGGCGGCTGGGTGCGCACCGCCGACGGGCTCGCCATGGCGAACCAGGCCGACGCCGCCCACCTGGTCTTCCCGTGCAACGACCACCCGTCCGACAAGGCGATGTTCACCTTCCGGATCACCGCCCCGGACGGCTACACGGCCGTGGCCAACGGCGTCCCCACCGGCGCGGACCGGGCCGGCGGCGCCACGACCTGGACCTACCGCACCCGGCACCCCATGGCCACCGAACTCGCCCAGGTGTCCATCGGCCGCTCCGCCGTCGTGTACCGCGACGGACCGCACGGGCTCACCGTCCGGGACGTCGTGCCCAGCGCCGACCGGACGGCGCTCGAACCCTGGCTCGCGAAGACGCCCGGCCAGATCGCCTGGATGGAGAACAAGGTCGGCCGCTTCCCGTTCGAGCGGTACGGCGTGCTCATGGCACAGGCCTCCACCGGCTTCGAGCTGGAGACGCAGACCCTCTCGCTGTTCGAGAAGCAGCTGTTCACCCAGACCGCCTACCCGAAGTGGTACATCGAGTCGATCATGGTGCACGAGCTGTCCCACCAGTGGTTCGGCGACAGCGTCAGCCCGCGCACCTGGTCCGACGTCTGGCTGAACGAGGGGCACGCCACCTGGTACGAGGCCCTGTACGCCGACGAGACGGCGCACAAGCCGATGGAGGAGCGCATGAAGGCCGCCTACGGCTCCTCCGACCGCTGGCGCGCCGCCGGTGGCCCGCCCGCCCTGCCCAAGGCGCCCGCGCCCGGCGAGAAGATCAGCATCTTCCGGCCGAACGTCTACGACGGCGCCGCGCTCGTCCTGTACGCCCTGCGCCAGGAGATCGGCCGGCCGGCCTTCGAGCGCCTGGAGCGGATCTGGGTCCAGGAGCACCGGGACGCCACCGCCGGCACCGCCGACTTCGTGCGCCTCGCCTCCACCGTCGCCGGCCGCGACCTGAGCGGCTTCCTCCAGGGCTGGCTGTACGGCGAGAAGACCCCGCCGATGCCGGGCCACCCGGACTGGAAGCCCACGGCGGCGGCCAAGGTGACCAAGGCGGCCAAGGCGGAACGGGCGACGAAGGCCGGTCAGACCGCTCAGGACACCAAGGCCGGCAGCGCGGCCAAGACCGGCGGGGCGGTCGAGGTCCCCGCCCGGCAGTGATTCCGGACCCGGCAGCCCGGGAATAAGGCGGTGACGAGACGTGTCGTGCCGTGCGACCATCTTCGGGCCGCCGCGGCACGGCACGGGACACGGGAATCTCCCGGGGGACCCGTGCGTTGTCCCTCATGACCGCCGGACGCGACCGCGCCGGGCCGGCCCACTGAATCACCCACCGACGTAAGGATCCAATGACCTCCTCTTCTTCCCCTTCCCAGGACACCAAGCGCCTCGCGCACAGCCACCCCGAAGCTCTTCGGGCCGATGCCCTGATGGAAGAGGACGTCGCCTGGAGCTTCGAGATCGACGGCGAGCGGGACGGCGACCAGTTCGACCGCTCCGAGCGCGCGGCCCTGCGCCGCGTGGCGGGTCTGTCCACCGAGCTGGAGGACGTCACCGAGGTCGAGTACCGGCAGCTCCGCCTGGAGCGCGTCGTACTCGTCGGCGTGTGGACCACCGGCACCTCCGCGGACGCCGAGAACTCCCTCGCGGAGCTGGCCGCCCTCGCGGAGACCGCGGGTGCGCTCGTGCTCGACGGCGTGATCCAGCGCAGGGACAAGCCCGACGCCGCCACCTACATCGGCTCCGGCAAGGCCGCCGAGCTGCGCGACGTCGTCCTCGAGACGGGCGCGGACACGGTCATCTGCGACGGTGAGCTGAGCCCCGGCCAGCTGATCCAGCTGGAGGACGTCGTCAAGGTCAAGGTCATCGACCGTACGGCCCTGATCCTCGACATCTTCGCCCAGCACGCCAAGTCCCGCGAGGGCAAGGCGCAGGTCGCGCTCGCGCAGATGCAGTACATGCTGCCGAGGCTGCGCGGCTGGGGTCAGTCGCTGTCCCGCCAGATGGGTGGCGGTCGCGGCGGCCTGGCCACCCGCGGCCCCGGTGAGACCAAGATCGAGACGGACCGGCGGCGGATCCGCGAGAAGATGGCGAAGATGCGCCGGGAGATCGCGGACATGAAGACCGGCCGCGAGGTCAAGCGCCAGGAGCGCCGGCGCCACAAGGTGCCGTCCGTCGCCATCGCGGGTTACACCAACGCCGGCAAGTCCTCCCTGCTCAACCGCCTCACCGGCGCCGGCGTCCTGGTCGAGAACGCACTGTTCGCGACCCTGGACCCGACCGTGCGCCGCGCGGAGACGCCGACCGGCCGCGTGTACACCCTCGCGGACACCGTCGGCTTCGTCCGGCACCTGCCGCACCACCTGGTCGAGGCGTTCCGCTCCACCATGGAGGAGGTCGGCGACTCCGACCTGATCCTGCACGTGGTGGACGGCTCGCACCCGGTCCCGGAGGAGCAGCTGGCCGCCGTCCGCGAGGTGATCCGGGACGTCGGCGCCACCGACGTGCCCGAGATCGTCGTGATCAACAAGGCGGACGCCGCCGACCCGCTGGTCCTGCAGCGGCTGCTGCGGATCGAGCCGCGCTCCATCGCGGTGTCGGCCCGGACCGGCCGGGGCATCGACGAGCTGCTCGCACTGATCGACAACGAGCTGCCGAGGCCGTCCGTCGAGATCGAGGCGCTCGTGCCGTACACGCACGGCAAGCTGGTCGCCCGCGCCCACACCGAGGGCGAGGTGCTCTCCGAGGAGCACACCGCCGAGGGCACCCTGCTCAAGGCCCGGGTGCACGAGGAACTGGCCGCCGAGCTGGCGCCGTACACGCCGGCTTCCGCCTGACCCCTCACACGGCGCAAAGGCCCGCCCCGGCTCGGGGCGGGCCTTTGCGCGTCCGTGCCGTCCGGCGTCACCGCCCGGCGAAGTGCCTGCTGACCGCCTCGTACACGCCCTTGGCCACGTCACCCAGACGCGGGCCGGCCAGCCAGCCCGAACTCACCGGGCCGATCGACGTGTTGGACACCAGCGCCGGCTTGCCGTCGGCACCCGTCTCCACCCAGCCGCCGCCGGAGGAGCCACCGGTCATCGTGCAGCCGATGCGGTACATCGTCGGGTCCGGCTTGCTGATCGACAGCCGGCCCGGCTTGTCCTGGCACTGGTACAGCAGCTGACCGTCGTACGGAGCCGCCGCCGGATATCCGCTCGCCGTGATGCTCGGCACCTTCGGCACCGCGGGCGCCTGGAAGTCGACGGGCAGCGCCCCGCCGACCGTCTCCTCCAGCGACTTGCCGCCGTTGCCCTGCTCCGGCGTCACGTGGATGACGGCGAAGTCGTACGACGCCCCGTTGCCGCCGGTCTCGCCACCCTGGTCGATCCACTGCTGCGAGGTCTTCGCCGCATCGGCCCACCACACGCCGTAGGGCGCGACCTCGGCCCTCGACGCGTTCTGCAACTGCGCCTCCGACCTGCCCTGGTTGTTGTACGACGGCACGAAGGCGATGTTGCGGTACCAGCCGCCCTTCCTGCCGGCGTGCACGCAGTGGCCGGCCGTCCAGATCAGGTTGGACTTGCCCGGGTGCGCCGGGTCCTCGACGACCGTCGCCGAGCAGACCATCGTGCCCTGGGGGGAGTCGAAGAACACCTTGCCCGACGTGGCCGCGTTGGTGTGGTAAGGCGGCCTGACCGGCAGCGCCTTCACCGGCACCGGCGTCGGGTCCGTCACGCCCTGGTCACCGGAGATGTCGTTGCTGTCGACCCGCTTGGCCGGGTCGTTCGCATCCCGCATCCGGTGCGGGTCCCACAGGCCCTTGATGATCGGGTTGATGAAGTCGTTGGCCTCGCGCAGCCAGTCGTCCCGGTTCCAGTTCCTCCAGGCGCCGTTCTTCCACTTGTCGATGTCGATCCCGTGCTCTCTGAGCTTGTTCCTGATGTCGTCCGGGATCTTGATCTTGCCGTCGCCCGTGGCCGCGGTCGCGCTCGCGCTCGGCTTCGCGTCGGCGTGGTCATCGCCGTTGCAGGCGGTGGCGGTCAGCGCCAGCGTCGAAACGAGGGCGACCGTCGCCAGCGCGGGGGAGGACCTGCGGAACACGCCCCTCCCTCGGCGAACGGTGAACGACGGTCGTATGGATCGCATGCTCTTGACTCCCCCTGGAGTAGCGGAACTCGGCGCTCGGGCCCCGGCCCCGGCACCGAACTCCTCGGAGTTCAGGCGGGTCTTACGGCCCTCTGGGAACGGGACCACACACTATGCGCTCGCTGTGGGGGACTTCCGATGGAACGGCAACGGTTCCGTCACAGCAAGGATCTTGAGACAACCCGTAACCCCCGGGCCGGTCCGCGGTTGGTAGCGGTGGGGGGACTGCTGCCTGTCTCCGGTCCCCGCGGATCACATCGCCTCTGAACAGCGGGGAGGACAGCGAGCCGTGGCCGTGACCGAGTCGGTGGCCGAAGACGCGGAAGGGACCGCGCGGACCGCGCACGAGGGCATTCTCAGGCGCCAGTCGGCGCGCGAGTCCGCCGCGCGCACCTACGCCCGGGCGCTGCCCATCGTGCCCGTGCGGGCGCGGGGACTGACCATCGAGGGCGCCGACGGCCGCCGCTACCTCGACTGCCTCTCCGGCGCCGGGGCCCTCGCCCTCGGCCACAACCACCCCGTCGTGCTGGAGGCCGTCCGCCGGGTCCTCGACTCCGGCGCCCCGCTCTCCGTCCTGGATCTGGCGACCCCCGTCAAGGACGCCTTCGTCACCGAGCTGTTCCGCACCCTTCCGCCCGGGCTCGCCGACCGCGCCCGCATCCAGTTCTGCGGACCGGCCGGCACCGACGCGGTCGAAGCCGCCTTCACACTGGTCCGCGCCGCGACCGGCCGGACCGGGCTGCTCGCCTTCACCGGTGCCTACCACGGCATGACGGCCGGTGCGCTGGCCGCGTCCGGCGGCGCCGGCGACGTAGGGGTCGCCCGGCTGCCGTACCCGCAGGACTACCGCTGCCCGTTCGGGATCGGCGGCCCGGTCGGGGCGGAACTCGCCGCCCGCTGGACCGAGTCCCTCCTCGACGACCCGAAGTCGGGAGTCCCGCTGCCCGCCGGGATGATCCTCGAACCCGTCCAGGGCGAGGGCGGGGTACTCCCGGCGCCCGACGACTGGCTGCGCCGCATGCGGACGATCACGGCCGACCGGTCCGTCCCCCTGATCGCCGACGAGATCCAGACCGGCGTCGGCCGGACCGGTGCCTTCTGGGCCGTCGGGCACAGCGGGATCACACCCGACGTCATGGTCCTGTCCAAGGCCATCGGCGGCAGCCTCCCCCTGGCCGTGGTCGTCTACCGTGACGACCTCGACGTCTGGCAGCCCGGCGCCCACGCGGGCACCTTCCGCGGCAACCAGCTCGCCATGGCCGCGGGCGCCGCCACCCTGGCCTACGTCCGCGAGAACGGCCTCGCCGAGCGGGCCGCCGCCCTCGGCTCCCGGATGCTCAGCCGACTGCGCCGCCTCCAGACGGAGCTGCCGTGCGTGGGAGACGTCCGAGGGCGTGGGCTGATGATCGGCGTCGAGCTGGTGGACCCGGAGGGCGAGAACACCGGTCCCGGGCACGGCGCACCAGGCGCCTCCTCGGCCGGCGTTCACGGCGCGATCCCGTCCGCCCTCGAGCCCGTCCGCGCTCCTCGCCCCGCCGACCCGGAACTCGCCGCTGCCGTGCAGCGAGAGTGCCTGAACCGCGGCCTCATCGTGGAACTCGGCGGCCGCCACGCCGCAGTCGTACGGATCCTCCCTCCGCTCACCATCAGCGACGAGCAGGCGGCAGCCGTCCTGGACCGCCTCTCCGACGCGATCGCAGCGGCGGCCCGCCATCAGCAGCACCACGGCCGCCGTCGCCACCACGGACAACACCACGGCCCTGCCCCACACATCGGCCGACAGCCGTAAACAGATCTTCCTGCCGCTACGGCCGAAGACCGCACGACGGCCCATCCCACCGGCACCTCCCTCCCGAACCTGGAACTCCACGCCCTGCCTCCGACAACCCGGCCCACATCCCCCCGACCGCACCCGCCCGGCCCACCCCACGGCCTCTTCCGACCCCGCCTCGCCCCGAGACGCCGGCCCCGGTGACCGGGCGCGGAGCCGCAAAGACCAACGGGCGCGGAGCCGCACAAGAACGACCGCACGACCCGACCCAGCCCCGAGGAGCCGTCTTGAACGCCAGTCCCACACCCGACGGCCGGTCCGGCAGCCCCGACGACCAGGGGGACCCCGGCACCCCTCCCTTCTCCGTGCCGCTCGCCGAGTCCGTTCCTCAGCAGAAGCGGCGCACTCCGGGCGCCGTGCCTCCCGACGCCCCCGGCACCGACCCGCTGGAGGAGCCCGACCCGCACACCGCTGCCGGGGCCGCGGCGGTGGACGCACTTCTGCGCTGCTGGGTGCGGGAGACGAACCTCGCCGCACCGGCCACCGGCGCCCTCCGCATCCCCCTGCCCTCCAGCGGCACCACCCTGACCGTCCCGGTGCGCCACTGGTCCGCGACGGGCTGGCACCGCTTCGGCCCGCCCCGGCTCGTCGAAGCCCCCGAGACGGCCCCGCCCGTCGACGCGGTCACCCTCGCGGCCCTGCTCGTCAGGGAGACACCCACCGCTGCCGGCCCCGCCGCCACCGCCACAGCCGAGCCCACCGCCGCACGCGCCGACCTCGTCGCACGGGTCGCCGACTCGGTGCGCCGCACCGCGGCCTTCCTCCACGACCGGCGAGCACACCCGGCCGACGGTCCCGACCTCTTCCTCAACGCCGAGCAGGCCCTCCTCCTCGGACACCCCCTGCACCCGACCCCGAAGAGCCGCGAAGGACTGACCGAAGCCGAAGCCCGCCGGTACTCACCGGAGGTGCGCGGCTCCTTCCCCCTGCACTGGCTGGCTGTCGCCCCCTCTCTGCTCGCCACCGACTCCGCCTGGACCGAACGCGGCCGTCCCGTCCCCGCGGAGCACCTCACCCGCCGGCTCGCGGGAACCGCCCTGCCCCTGCCCGACGGCTACACCGCCCTGCCCCTGCACCCCTGGCAGGCACGCGAGGTCCGGCACCGCGAGGCGGTCGCCGCCCTGCTCGATACCGGACGGCTCCGCGACCTGGGCCCTCTCGGCTCCGCCTGGCACCCCACCTCCTCCGTACGCACCGTCCACCGGACCGGCGCTCCCGCGATGCTCAAGCTGTCGCTGGGCCTGCGCATCACCAACTCCCGCCGGGAGAACCTCCGCAAGGAACTCCACCGCGGCGTCGAGGTGCACCGGCTGCTGCGCAGCGGCCTGTCCAAGCAGTGGCAGGCCGCCCACCCCGGCTTCGACATCGTCCGTGACCCGGCCTGGCTGGCCGTCGACGATCCGGACGGCAGGCCCGTACCCGGCCTCGACGTCGTGATCCGGCACAACCCGTTCACCCCGGCCGACGACGTCAACTGCGTCGCCGGACTCGTCTCGCCCCGGCCGCCCGCCCAACCGGACACCCAGGCCCCGCCGCATCAGACCCCCTGGCCCCTGCGGTCCCGCCTGGCCCAACTCGTCGCACGGCTCGCCGCACGCACCGGCCGCCCCGTCGGAGCCGTGGCCACGGAGTGGTTCCTGCGCTACCTCGAGCAGGTCGTACGTCCCGTGCTGTGGCTGGACAGCGAAGCCGGCGTCGCCCTCGAGGCGCACCAGCAGAACACCCTGCTCCTGCTCGACCACGACGGCTGGCCCGCCGGCGGCCGCTACCGCGACAACCAGGGCTACTACTTCCGCCGGTCCCGCCGTGCGGAGCTCGACGCCCGGCTGCCCGGCATCGGCGAGCGCAGCGACACGTTCGTCCCCGACGAGGTCACCGACGAACGCTTCGCGTACTACCTCGCCCTGAACAACGTGTGCGGGCTGATCGGTGCGTTCGGCTCCCAGTGCCTCGCCGACGAGCAGGTACTCCTGGCAGCCTTCCGCCGCTTCCTCACCGGTGTCGCCTCGGGGCCCGACGCCCTGCGCACCCCGCTGCCCGGCCTCCTGCTCGACTCACCCGTCCTGCGCTGCAAAGCCAACCTGCTGACCCGGCTGCACGGCCTCGACGAACTCGTCGGCCCGGTCGACACCCAGTCCGTCTACGTCGCCATCACCAACCCCGTTCACCCGTGAAGCGAACAGAAACGTCCTCCAGCGAACAGCACCGCCGCCCTTCACCTTCGAGGTCCTCCACCTCCTTCGCCTCCTGAGAGGAGCGCACTGTGGCCTCCACCGCCGCGAGCGCCGGCACCGGGACCGGCTCCGTCCCCGCCCACCCGGGCCCCCTCTGTCCCCGGGACAGTGAGCGCCCGGGAGATGCCGGATTCTTCACGGACGGCGAGGACACGCTCGAACTGCGCCTGCCGCGCGAACTGGTCGCCCTCCTCGCCGAGGGGACAGCCGACGCGAGCAGCGGCGGCAGGGAAGGAGGGGACGGGTTCGTCGGGACGGGTGCTGCCTCGTGGTCCCAGGCCACCCGGGGGCACCTCACCGAGGCCATGGACGACCTGCTCGACCACGTGTCCGGCTGGGGGCCCACCGCCACCCCGATGGGTTCCTTCCAACTGGTGCCCGTACGGATCGAGCGCGACCTTCCACTCGTCCACCGCTGGATGAACGACCTCGCCGTCGCCGCGTTCTGGCAGCTGGCCGGGCCCCCGAGCGCGACGGAGAGTCACCTGCGGACGCAACTCGCCGGCGATGGACGCAGCGTCCCGTGTCTGGGTGTCCTGGAGGGCACCCCCATGAGCTACTGGGAGATCTACCGGGCGGACCTTGACCCCCTGGCCCTCCACTACCCGGCCCGGCCCCACGACACCGGCATCCACCTCCTGGTCGGGGACGCCGCCCACCGGAGAAAGGGACACGGATCCGTGCTGGTGAGAGCCGTGGCCGACCAGATCCTCGACCATCGCCCGGCCTGCACCCGTGTCGTCGCCGAGCCCGACCTTCATAACACTCCCTCCGTGGCGGCCTTCCTGAGCGCAGGCTTCCGGTTCACCGCCGAGGTCGACCTGCCCGGCAAACGGGCCGCTCTCGTGATCCGGGACCGAGTCCTGCGCCACCTGATGTGACGCTGAGTGACGAGTCGTTCACATGGGGAACGCGGCCCGGACCGCACCGGTTCCCGCCCGGCGAAAAAAGTTCGAGGCACCGCCCCCGCCCCCTTCCCACCCTGGGAGAGCCCGGCCGTGATCCCACCCCCAGCCCCCGCCTCCGCGACCCGTTTGTCACTGCCGGGCCGTAGGGTGGTCGGGCTATGACGAAGCCCTCACTCCCCGAACTCCTGCATGCCGCGGTCGCAGCCGTCGGCGGCACGGAGCGCCCCGGCCAGGTCGCCATGGCCGAAGCGGTCGCCGAGGCGATCGACGACGGATCCCATCTGCTGGTCCAGGCCGGCACCGGCACCGGAAAGTCGCTCGGCTATCTCGTGCCCGCGCTCGCCCACGGGGAGCGCGTGGTCGTCGCCACGGCCACGCTCGCGCTGCAGCGCCAACTCGTGGAGCGCGACCTGCCGCGCACGGTCGAGGCCCTGCACCCGCTGCTGCGCCGCCGTCCCGAGTTCGCGATGCTCAAGGGCCGGTCGAACTACCTGTGCCTGCACCGCCTGCACGAGGGCATGCCGCAGGACGAGGAGGACGGCCTCTTCGACCAGTTCGAGGCCGCGGCGCCCACCAGCAAGCTGGGCCAGGACCTGCTGCGCCTGCGCGACTGGTCCGACGAGACCGAGACCGGGGACCGCGACGGCCTTACTCCGGGAGTCTCCGACCGTGCCTGGGCGCAGGTGTCGGTGTCCTCCCGGGAGTGCCTCGGAGCATCGAAGTGCGCCTACGGGGCGGAGTGCTTCGCGGAGATGGCCCGGGAGCGGGCGAAGCTCGCCGAGGTCGTCGTCACGAACCACGCCCTGCTGGCCATCGACGCGATCGAGGGCGCCCCGGTGCTGCCGCAGCACGAGGTCCTGATCGTCGACGAGGCCCACGAGCTGGTCTCCCGGGTCACCGGCGTGGCCACGGGCGAACTCACGCCAGGCCAGGTCAACCGTGCGGTGCGACGGGCCGCGAAGCTGGTCAACGAGAAGGCCGCCGACCAGCTCCAGACCGCCGCCGAAGGCTTCGAGCGGCTGATGGAGCTGGCGCTGCCGGGCCGCCTCGAGGAGATCCCCGAAGACCTCACGTACGCGCTGATGGCCCTGCGGGACGCCGCCCGAACGGTCATCACCGCGCTCGGGACGACCCGTGACAAGTCGGTCCAGGACGAGGACGCGATCCGCAAGCAGGCGCTGGCCTCGGTCGAGACGGTGCACGATGTGGCGGAGCGGGTCGCGAACGGCTCGGAGTGGGACGTCGTCTGGTACGAGAGGCACGACCGCTTCGGCGCCTCGCTGCGGGTCGCCCCCATGTCGGTGTCGGGACTGCTGAGGGAGAAGCTCTTCGCGGACCGCAGCGTCGTCCTCACCTCGGCGACCCTCAAGCTGGGCGGCGACTTCAACGGCGTCGGCGCGTCCCTGGGCCTCGGTCCCGAGGGCGTGGAGGGGGACGACCTGCCGCGTTGGAAGGGGACGGATGTCGGCTCCCCCTTCGACTACCGCAGGCAGGGCATCCTGTACGTCGCCAAGCACCTCGCCCGCCCGGCCCGGGACGGCGAGCGTGCCGACATGCTCGACGAGCTGACCGAGCTGATCCAGGCCGCCGGCGGCCGCACCCTCGGACTGTTCTCCTCCATGCGGGCCGCCCAGCTCGCCGCGGAGGAGCTGCGCTCCCGCATTCCCGAGTATCCGATCCTGCTCCAGGGGGAGGAGACACTCGGCGAACTGATCAAGAACTTCGCCGCCGATCCCGCGACCTGTCTCTTCGGGACGCTGTCGCTGTGGCAGGGCGTCGACGTCCCGGGCCCCAGCTGTCAGCTGGTCGTCATGGACAAGATCCCCTTCCCGCGCCCCGACGACCCGCTGATGAGCGCGCGCCAGAAGGCGGTGGAGGAAGCGGGCGGCAACGGCTTCATGGCCGTGGCCGCGACGCACGCGGCCCTGCTCATGGCCCAGGGTGCCGGCCGTCTCGTACGGGCCTCCGGGGACCGGGGCGTGGTCGCCGTCCTGGACCAGCGTCTGGCCACCGCCCGGTACGGCGGGTACCTCAAGGCGTCGCTTCCCGACTTCTGGTACACCACGGACCGCAACCAGGTACGGAAGTCGCTCGCGGCGATCGATGCGGCCGCGAAGACGGCGAAGGAGACGGAGGCGAAGTGATCAGGGGTGGTCCGCCGGTGCCGGCCGATCACCCCTGAGCAGGACGCACTCAGCCCGGGGAGCCGACCCACCCGGACAGCACAGGGCCCCGGAACCGGCGCAGGGGTTCCGGGGCCCGGTCAGGGTGCGGGCCGAGGCCGGCCCGCCGCGGCGTCACACGCGCCGCAGTACGGCGACGACCTTGCCGAGGATGGTGGCGTCGTCGCCGGGAATCGGTTCGTAGGCCGCGTTGTGCGGCAGGAGCCAGACGTGGCCGTCCTCGCGCTTGAAGCGCTTGACGGTGGCTTCGCCGTCGAGCATGGCCGCCACGATGTCGCCGTTCTCGGCGACGGGCTGGCGGCGGACGGTGACCCAGTCGCCGTCACAGATCGCGGCCTCGATCATCGAGTCGCCGACGACCTTGAGCACGAACAGCTCACCGTCGCCGACGAGCTGTCGGGGGAGGGGGAACACGTCCTCGACCGACTCCTCCGCGAGGATCGGTCCGCCGGCGGCGATACGACCGACCAGCGGGACGTACGAGGCGGCCGGCTTGCCCGCGGTGTCCGTGGGCTGCACGGTGACGGCCTGGTCGGAACCGCGCACCTCGTACGCGCGAGGACGGTGCGGGTCGCGGCGCAGGAAGCCCTTGCGTTCGAGTGCCATGAGCTGGTGCGCGACCGAGGAGGTGCTGGAGAGGCCGACGGCCTGGCCGATCTCACGCATGGACGGCGGGTAGCCGCGCCGCTGGACCGAGTCCCTGATGACCTCGATCACCCGGCGCTGCCGGTCGGTGAGCCCTGAGCTGTCGGCCCGGATGCCTGGAGGTCGGCCCGGCAGGGAGCGCTTGTGCCCCTCGGGATTCGTGGCTTCGTTCATCGCATGCACCGGCTCGACTCGGCCCTGGATGCGGTCCTGGGCGGTGATGGTGGCACTGTCTGCGGTGGTGGTCACGTCGGCCCCTCTCGATGGTCTCCCTGCTGGACAACGGTAGATGCTTTCGAAAGGTTGCGCCAAACACACGTTCGAGTGAAAAAGTGCGATTCACCTGACGCGATCGTGTGTCCGGGTGTATTGCTGACGCGATCCCTGGCGGACAAAAGCGCCCATTGTTGTACTCTTCACCGCCGGGGCGGGTCACCTCGTGGGTGGCGTCCCCAGTCTGCCATCCGGAGCCCCGTCAACCGGGATCCGGGTGCCATCTGCGCCGGAGTCCCACGTGTCCTCCGTGCGGCGACCACGGTATCTCCGTAACCGCGGCAGCGGTACGTCCGCGCGCCCGCGTGTTCGTCCCGGTCGTTCGCGGGTAGCCGGGGGCGGCGACCCGTGTGCCGACACGCACCGTCGCCTCGATGTATGAGCCAATCCCCACATCTAGTGCTTGGATGGCTACAGCAGCCCACAAGTTGTGTTTTCCCGTCGCCCCCCGGGTCTCTCGGACCCTCGCGATCGCCTATGCTTAGGGCTGCTTCGCGGGGCCCATGAGGTCCGGCGAGGCTGTTGAGTCTGCTGTGAGGAGGGTTGGAGATCATGCACTGCCCCTTCTGCAGGCACCCCGACAGCCGTGTGGTCGACAGTCGCACGACCGATGACGGCACCTCGATCCGCAGGCGCCGCCAGTGCCCCGACTGCTCCCGTCGTTTCACGACCGTGGAGACGTGCTCGCTCATGGTGGTCAAGCGGTCGGGAGTCACCGAGCCGTTCAGCCGTACCAAGATCATCAATGGTGTGCGCAAGGCATGCCAGGGACGGCCTGTCACCGAGGACGCACTCGCCCAGCTCGGCCAGCGGGTCGAGGAGGCGGTGCGGGCCACCGGAAGCGCCGAGCTGACCACCCATGACGTGGGTCTGGCCATACTCGGCCCGTTGCAGGAACTCGACCTCGTCGCCTACCTGCGATTCGCCTCCGTCTATCGGGCGTTCGACTCGCTCGAGGACTTCGAGGCCGCCATCGCGGAGCTGAGGCAGGCGACACGGGGCCCCGACGCGGACGACGGAGACGCGGGAGCGGGGAGCCAGGAAGACGAACGCGGGTCCGCGGGGACCACCCAGGTTCCCCTGCCCGCCCACGCCGCCGACTGACGGGCGGTCCGGAGACCGGACGGAGACCCGGGTTCCGGACCGGGGCGGCGATCGAAGACGAGTTGCGGGCGGCAGCGTGAGGGTGCCCGCAACACACGACACACCACCGTGCCACGGGAACATCGTGGCACTTCAGGGCGTTTTTGCCCGTACAGGGAGGCGGCATGACAGAGACGGCGAGCGGTCCGGCACGAGGTTCCCGAGCCAAGGGCGGCAAGGCGGGGATCAAGGGACTGCAGATCGAGCGCATCCACACCACCCCCGGCGTACACCCGTACGACGAGGTGAGCTGGGAGCGCCGGGACGTCGTCATGACCAACTGGCGCGACGGCTCGGTCAACTTCGAGCAGCGTGGCGTCGAGTTCCCCGACTTCTGGTCGGTGAACGCGGTCAACATCGTCACCAGCAAGTACTTCCGCGGTGCCGTGGGCACCCCCCAGCGCGAGACCAGCCTCAGGCAGCTGATCGACCGCATCGTGAAGACGTACCGGAAGGCCGGTGAGGACTACAAGTACTTCGCCTCGCCCGCCGACGCCGAGATCTTCGAGCACGAGCTGGCGTACGCCCTCCTGCACCAGATCTTCAGCTTCAACAGCCCGGTCTGGTTCAACGTCGGCACCCCGCAGCCCCAGCAGGTCTCCGCCTGCTTCATCCTGTCCGTCGACGACTCCATGGAGTCGATCCTCGACTGGTACAAGGAAGAGGGCATGATCTTCAAGGGCGGCTCCGGTGCCGGCCTGAACCTCTCCCGCATCCGCTCCTCCAAGGAACTGCTGTCCTCGGGCGGCAACGCCTCCGGTCCCGTCTCCTTCATGCGCGGCGCCGACGCCTCCGCCGGCACCATCAAGTCCGGTGGTGCCACCCGCCGCGCCGCCAAGATGGTCGTGCTCGACGTCGACCACCCCGACATCGAGGACTTCATCCAGACGAAGGTCAGCGAGGAGGAGAAGATCCGCGTCCTGCGCGACGCGGGCTTCGACATGGACCTGGGCGGTGACGACATCACGTCCGTCCAGTACCAGAACGCCAACAACTCGGTCCGCGTGAACGACGAGTTCATGAAGGCGGTCGAGGACGGCGGCAAGTTCGGCCTGCGCGCCCGTATGACCGGCGAGGTCATCGAGGAGGTCGACGCCAAGGGTCTCTTCCACAAGATCGCCGAGGCCGCCTGGGCCTGCGCCGACCCGGGCATCCAGTACGACGACACGATCAACAACTGGCACACCTGCCCCGAGTCCGGCCGGATCACCGCGTCGAACCCGTGCAGCGAGTACATGCACCTGGACAACACGTCCTGCAACCTGGCCTCGCTGAACCTGATGAAGTTCCTCAAGGACGACAGCAAGGGCCACCAGTCCTTCGAGACCGAGCGTTTCCAGAAGGTCGTCGAGCTGGTCATCACCGCGATGGACATCTCGATCTGCTTCGCGGACTTCCCGACCCAGAAGATCGGCGAGAACACGCGCGCGTTCCGCCAGCTCGGCATCGGCTACGCCAACCTGGGCGCCCTGCTGATGGCCACCGGCCACGCGTACGACTCCGACGGCGGCCGCGCCCTCGCCGGCGCCATCACCTCCCTGATGACGGGCACGGCCTACCGCCGGTCCGCCGAACTGGCCGCGGTCGTCGGCCCGTACGACGGCTACGCCCGCAACGCCGACGCCCACAAGCGCGTCATGAAGCAGCACGCCGACGCGAACGGCACGGCCGTCCGCATGGACGACCTGGACACCCCGGTGTGGGCCGCCGCCACGGAGGCCTGGCAGGACGTCGTCCGCCTCGGTGAGAAGAACGGTTTCCGTAACTCTCAGGCGTCCGTCCTCGCCCCGACCGGCACCATCGGTCTGGCGATGTCCTGCGACACCACCGGTGTCGAGCCCGACCTGGCGCTGGTGAAGTTCAAGAAGCTCGTCGGCGGCGGCTCGATGCAGATCGTCAACGGCACCGTCCCGCAGGCCCTGCGCCGCCTGGGCTACCAGGAGGAGCAGATCGAGGCGATCGTCGCCCACATCGCCGAGCACGGCAACGTGATCGACGCTCCCGGCCTCAAGCCGGAGCACTACGAGGTGTTCGACTGCGCCATGGGCGAGCGCGCCATCTCCCCGATGGGCCACGTCCGCATGATGGCCGCGATCCAGCCGTGGATCTCCGGCGCCATCTCCAAGACGGTCAACATGCCGGAGACGGCGACCGTCGAGGAGGTCGAGGAGATCTACTACGAGGCCTGGAAGCTCGGCGTCAAGGCGCTCGCGATCTACCGCGACAACTGCAAGGTCGGCCAGCCGCTCTCCGCGAAGACCAAGGAGAAGGAGAAGGCCGAGGTCACGGAGAAGGCCGAGGCGGCAATCCGCGAGACGGTCGAGAAGGTGATCGAGTACCGCCCGGTCCGCAAGCGCCTCCCGAAGGGCCGCCCGGGGATCACCACGTCCTTCACGGTCGGCGGCGCCGAGGGCTACATGACCGCCAACTCCTACCCGGACGACGGTCTCGGCGAGGTCTTCCTGAAGATGTCCAAGCAGGGCTCGACCCTCGCCGGCATGATGGACGCCTTCTCCATCGCCGTCTCCGTCGGCCTCCAGTACGGCGTGCCGCTGGAGACGTACGTCTCGAAGTTCACGAACATGCGCTTCGAGCCGGCCGGCATGACCGACGACCCGGACGTGCGGATGGCTCAGTCGATCGTCGACTACATCTTCCGCCGCCTGGCGCTGGACTTCCTGCCCTTCGAGACCCGCTCCGCGCTCGGCATCCACTCCGCCGAGGAGCGCCAGCGGCACCTGGAGACCGGCTCCTACGAGCCGGCCGACGACGAGGTCGACGTGGAGGGCCTGGCCCAGTCGGCGCCGCGTGCCCAGGAGCTGAAGGCCGTCGCCACGCCGAAGGCCGAGCCGGAGGCGGCCAAGCCCGCCCCGAAGCAGGCGCACACCAGTGCCGAACTGGTGGAGATGCAGCTGGGCATCCAGGCCGACGCCCCGCTGTGCTTCTCGTGCGGCACGAAGATGCAGCGGGCCGGTTCCTGCTACATCTGCGAGGGCTGCGGCTCGACCAGCGGCTGCAGCTGATCCGACACGCGGTACGTGAGGTGAGGGGCGCCGGCCATGGCCGGCGCCCCTCACCCTTTCCGCCCACGCGCACCTCGGAACCGGCCGCGGACAGGCGCGACACGCATGTGTCGCCGCGCCCGGCCGCTCCCTGCGAGGCAGCGCGGGAAAAGCGGGCCCGCGCGCCGGCGATCGCGGTCCCTTACACGGCCTGCGGGCCCGGTCCGCCGCGCCTGCCCATGACCCGGGTGAAGTCGGCCGGGTCCGCGTCGAAGCCGTGGACGCCGGCGCGGAGGGTCCACCCGCCGGCCGCGTCCCGCACGAACTCGCCGATCGTGGCCGCCGTGGCGCCGGGAACCGACCCGAAGTCGTCCTCGGCGAGCACGGTGTAGCCCTCGCGGATGCGCATGGCAGGCCGGAGCACGTCGGCGAACGCCTTGCGCGCGGGCCGCTGCTGGATGACGACACCGACCACCACGCGCGCGTACCGTCCGTCGAGCCGGTCGAGTTCCAGCGTCATGACCTCGTCCCAGCCGAATCCCCTGCCGTCCGTGCTGTCCCGGTTGAGGTTGATCGTGCCGTCCGGCGAACGGCTGTCGAAGTGCACCAGATAAGCCGGAGTGCCGTACGGGTCGCCGGACACGAAGGTCGCGGCGACGATGTCGAGATCGGTGGGCGGCTGCCCCGCCGGACTGGGGTCCCACCTGAGGGAGACCTCCACCTTGCCGATTCCCTTGCTGAAGCCGGTCACCGGACTTCCCTTCCCCCTTGGAGATCCTTTTCCCAACTCCCTGGGAGTCGGGGCTTGTTCCTCATCGTGCCACGCGCGCGGGGGCGCATGCGCGGGCGATCTCCGCCGGAGCGTGACCGGCGCCACGTCCGCTGGCCTTACGATGGCGCGGTGCTGGTCAAGTGGATTCGCTGCACCGTGGTGGACCGCCGCGGCTTCGAGCGGGGGCAGCGGAAATGGGCGGGGCTTCTGGGGGAGCCGGGTTTTCGGGGTCAGGGTGGAGGCTGGAGCCGGCAGCGACCCGGCGTGGCGCACGTCTTCGCCTTCTGGGAGAGCCGTGCCTTCTACGACTCCTTCATGGCCCGCTCCCACGACCGTCTCGCGGCCGCCCAGTCCGGCACGTTCAAGAACCCCCAGGCCAAGCTGTTCGAGTACCGCTTCGACGTGAAGACGGGTTTCGAGCCCCGGTTCACGGACGCCGACCTGATCCGGGTGGCCCTCTGCCGGGTCCACGAGGACCGCGTCGAGAACTTCACGCTCATGCAGGAGAAGGTCTGGAACCCCGCGATGGCGGGCTCGCCGGGCATGATCCGGGGCATGTTCGGCGAAGCGCCCGAGCAGGAGTTCCTGGTGCTTTCCATGTGGCGGTCGGCGGCTGAGCACGGCAAATACCGCACCGAGCGGGTGGAGCGCCTGGCCCTGCGCGCCCAGACGGAAGCCGACGTCGCGGCCCTTTCAGGTGACATCGTGGACCTGGAGCCGTCCTGGACGGTCTGAGAGGCCTTGCGGACGACCCCGGACGATTTGAAAATCCAACGCACAGGCTCCCGGCACGGCCCGGGACGCGGGAATCGTGTGACCTACGCCGTATGGGGCCCGTACGAGTGCTCCACCGTCCGCCGTTCGATCTAGGGTTCTGGCATGGCACGACCACGGCGCATCGTCCTTGTCCGGCACGGCGAGTCAACGGGCAATGTTGATGACTCCGTCTACGAGCGGGAGCCCGACCACGCTCTCGCCCTGACCGAACGCGGCCGGCGGCAGGCCGAGGAGACCGGCGAGGTCCTGCGGGAGGTCTTCGGCCGGGAACGCGTGAGCGTGTACGTCTCCCCGTACCGCCGGACGCACGAGACGCTGAGCGCCTTCCGCCTCGACCCGGACCTCATACGGGTCCGGGAGGAACCGAGGCTCCGCGAGCAGGACTGGGGCAACTGGCAGGACCGCGACGACGTACGCCTGCAGAAGGCGTACCGGGACGCCTACGGGCACTTCTTCTTCCGTTTCCCGCAGGGGGAGTCCGGTGCCGACGTCTACGACCGGGTCGGCGGTTTCCTGGAGAGCCTGTTCCGCAGCTTCGAGGCGCCCGACCATCCGCCGAACGTGCTGCTGGTGACGCACGGGCTGGCGATGCGGCTGTTCTGCATGCGCTGGTTCCATTGGACGGTGGCCGAATTCGAGTCGCTGTCGAATCCCGGGAACGCCGAGATGCGGATGCTCGTTCTCGGGGAGAACGGCAAGTACACACTGGACCGGCCCTTCGAGCGCTGGCGGGACCCGGTGCCGTACTGGGTCACCGGATAGAGTGGCAGAGCGATGACCGCAGACTCCTCTTCTCCCGGCCGCCTGGAGCGCGCCCTGGCCAGCCTGCGCGGCTTGGCGGTGGGGGACGCGCTGGGCTCGCAGTTCTTCGTTCCGGTGAACTACCCCCTGCTCAAGCGCCGCGAGGTGCCCGAGGGGCCCTGGCAGTGGACGGACGACACGGAGATGGCCTGCTCGGTGGTGGCCGTACTGGCCGATCACCGGCGCCTCGACCAGGACGCGCTGGCCCGTTCCTTCGCCGAGCACCACGACTTCGACCGCGGCTACGGCCCCGCCGTCAACCGGCTCCTCCGCCTCGTCCGGGAGGGCCAGGACTGGCGCGAGCTGGCCGCCGGCCTCTTCAACGGGCAGGGCTCCTGGGGCAACGGCGCCGCGATGCGCATCGCACCGCTGGGCGCCTGGTACGCGGACGATCCGGAGCAGGCGACGCATCAGGCGGAGATCTCCGCGTACCCCACGCACCAGCACCGTGAGGCCGTGGTGGGTGCCATGGCCGTCGCGGCGGCCGCCGCCTTGGTCGCCTCGCCCGACGGCCCGCCGAGCCCTGAGGCGCTCCTCGACGGCGTCGTCGCACTGGTACCCAAGAGCGCCGTCGGCGCGGGGCTGCGTCGGGCCCGGGACATGCTCGACTACGGTGACGCGGGCACGGTCGCCGCCGTGCTGGGCTGCGGACGGCGCACGTCCGCCCACGACACCGTGCCGTTCGCCCTCTGGTCGGCCGCCCGTTCTCTGACCGACTTCGAGACGGCCTTCTGGACGACCGCCCAGGTGGGCGGGGATGTGGACACCACCTGCGCGATCGTGGGCGGCGTGCTCGCGTCCGGCAAGGCGGGGGCGCCGCCGGCGGAGTGGAGCGAGCGGACCGAGGTGCTGCCGGACTGGGTTCCGACGACTCCGTGAGGGTTCGCCGCACCACCAGCTGAAGACTCTCCGTACTCGGCGGGAACTCTGCGTGACGGCTCCCCGTTCCCTCAGTGTCCGCTGCCTCTCCGGACCGGTCGAGCAACCGGTTCGGAGAGGTCGGTCGGAGATCGGGGAAGGGGGGTGACTGCCATGTCGGCCGAGGTGATCGGGCCGCCTGTGCTCCTGTTGGTCATGTCCGCGTTTCTCACGGTCATGGCCGCGAGGGCGGTGCGGCCGGCCGGACCGGGGTGTGTGCCGTCCGTGCTCCGGCAGCGGCCCGGTCGGCCGCTGTTCCGCGTCGTTCCGGGCGGGTCAGCCGATGCCCGGGCCGGCCGTTCCGGCGAGCGCTTCGAGGTCGCTCCTGCGTACCTTGATCACCAGCCAGGCGGTCAGAAGCGCGAACCCGGCCATCGCCGCGGCGGGGACGAAGGCCGCCGAGATCCCGTGGGCGAGCACTTCGTTCGCCCAGGGTGCGGGCAGCTGGTGCGTCTTGACGAACTGCGCCTTCTGCTCCGGGTTCCCGCCGGCCAGGAACTTCGGCAGCTGCTTCTTCGCCTCGTCCGTGCTCGCGGAACCGAAGACGGTGGTCAGGATGGACAGGCCCAGCGAACCGCCGACCTGCTGCGTGGCGTTGAGCAGCCCGGAGGCAGCACCCGCCTCGTGCTGGGGGACGCCGGAGACCGCCGTGACGGTGACCGTCACGAAGTTCAGGCCCATCCCGAACCCGAACACCAGCATGGGCCCCAGCACCCCACCGAGATAGGAGCTGTCCGGACTGATGAACGTCTGCCAGACGAGACCGATCGCCACGAGTGTCGAACCGGCGACCATGAACGGCTTGGGGCCGAGCGTCGGCAGGAACCGCTGCGACAGGCCCGCGCCGACAGCGATCGCGACCGTCACCGGAAGGAAGGCCAGGCCGGCCTTGATCGGGCTGTAGCCGAGCACGTTCTGGACGAACAGCACGATGTAGAAGAACATCCCGAACATGGCTGCCGCCAGATAGAGCATGATCGCGTACGTACCGGAGCGATTGCGGTCCGCGAACATCTTGAGCGGGGTGATCGGTTCCTTCACCCGCAGCTCGGTGAGGATGAAGGCCAGCAGGAGCACCACCGCCGCGCCGAACGAGCCGAGCGTGAGCCCGTCGCGCCAGCCGTCCTCCGCCGCGCGGATGAACCCGTAGACCAGCGAGGCCATGCCGGCCGTCGACGTCAGCGCACCCGCGATGTCGAACCGTCCCGGGTGTCGCTGCGACTCGCTGATGTACAGCGGTGCCAGGGCGGCGATCAGCACGCCGATGGGCACGTTGACGAAGAGGACCCACCGCCAGTCCAGCCAGTCGGTCAGCATGCCGCCGGCGAGAAGACCGATGGCGCCGCCACCGGCCGACACGGCCGCGAACACGCCGAACGCCCGGTTGCGCTCGGGACCCTCGGGGAAGGTGGTGGTGATCAGCGCGAGCGACGTGGGCGAGGCGATCGCGCCTCCCACGCCCTGCAGCGACCGGGCGGCCAGCAGTTGCCAGGGTTCCTGGGCGAGGCCTCCCAGCAGCGAGGCGAAGGTGAACAGCAGGATCCCGGCGATGAACACCCGCCGCCGGCCGAGGATGTCCCCGGCCCGGGCGCCGAGGAGCAGCAGCCCCCCGAAGGTGAGCGTGTAGGCGCTGACCACCCACGTCAGATCGGTCGTGCTGAATTCGAGCGCGTCTTGAATGTGCGGGAGTGCGATGTTCACAATCGTCGCGTCGAGTACCACCATGAGTTGGCAGGCCGCGATGACCGTGAGCGCGATGCCGGGATGCCCTTCCCGGCGGGCCGCACCCGCTTTCTGTTCCTGAAGCAGCTGAGAGGTTGTCACGATGGGTCCCCCACAAAGGTGTTAGTGAACGCTCGCGTTCACTGTCGCGTCAACGGTAGTGAGTCCCCAGTAGTGAACGCAAGCGTTCACTTAATCTCGCGTCGTCGGTCGCGTCCCCCTGTGCGGCGACACGGCGCGTCCCCGCCTCGCAATCCCCCGCTCACCCTGCCCGCTGGAGAAATACGGATGGTTACCTCGCGCTGGACGGCACCCCCTGCCCGGACGGCGTCCCCTCGTCGGCGCGGTGCCGTGCTCGAGCGCGCGATCCTGGACGCCGCTCTGGAGCAGCTGAGCACGGTCGGCTGGAACGGCCTGACGATGGAGGGGGTCGCAGCCGGCGCCCAGACCGGCAAGGCCGCGGTCTATCGGCGCTGGTCCTCCAAGGAGGACCTGGTCGCCGCCGCCCTCGAGGCCGGACTGCCGCGCATCGAAGGGGCGCCGGACTTCGGCAGTGTGCGTGAGGATCTGCTGTTCCTGTGCAGGCGAGCCCGGGACGCCATGTACTCGCGCCCCGGCTTCGCGTTGCGTGCGGTGATTCACGAATGCGATCCGGCGCAGGTCGAGCGCTTCCATGGCGTGATCTTCGAGGGTGTGGTCGAGCCGACCATCACGCTGCTGCGGCAGGTCATCGCCCGCGGGATGGAGCGGGGTGACGTCCGCTCCGACGCGGCGAACGGGTACGTCTTCGACGCCGTTCCGGCCATGATGATGTACCGATCGAAGATGTGCGCGAGCGAATGGAGTGATCAGGACCTTGAGGAGATGATCGACCAGCTGATGCTCCCGCTGCTGCGGCCCAGCGGCACCTGAGCGCGTCCGTGAACGCTTTCGGTGCCGGGCGGCCCAGCCCCCGGCTGACCGGGGTGTCGCGCGGGGATCCCGGCGGCGTACCCTAAGGGCGCCATGCCGTACGAACCACCTACTCATACCGTCGAGCGCTCCCTGCGCGCCACGACCGGAGCGAAGATCATTGCCGGTGTCGACGAGGTGGGGCGAGGTGCCTGGGCCGGACCCGTCACCGTCTGCGCGGCGATCACCGGACTGCGCCGGCCGCCCGAGGGTCTGACCGACTCCAAGCTGCTGACCATCAAGCGGCGTACGGAACTGGCCGGGATACTGCGGTCATGGGTGACGTCCTACGGCCTGGGGCATGCTTCTCCCGAGGAGATCGACGACCTGGGGATGACCGCCGCGCTACGGCTTGCCGCCGTGCGTGCCCTGGACACCCTGCCGGTCCGACCCGACGCCGTGATCCTCGACGGGAAGCACGACTATCTCGGTGCCCCGTGGAAGGTGCGCACGGTGATCAAGGGTGACCGGTCGTGCGTGGCCGTCGCGGCGGCGTCCGTCATCGCCAAGGTTCAGCGCGACAAAATGATGGCCGAACTGGGTATCGACCATGCAGACTTCGGATTCGCGGACAACGCCGGGTATCCGTCGCCTGTGCACAAGGCCGCTCTGGAGGAGCGGGGCCCCACCCCGTACCACCGTTTGTCGTGGGCGTATCTTGATGCGCTGCCCCAGTGGCGGCATCTCAAGAAGGCCCGCAGCTGGGCGGACGCAAGCGTTCCGGAGATCGAAGGCCAGCTCGGCTTCGACTTCTGACGGGTTCGCTCGCACTGATGTGCCACCCGGTCACCCGCACCGCACCAACGTTTGATAAATATCAGCTCATGCCTCTCATTCCCGAGGAGCCTCAGATTCACGAGAGTGCCCAGGGTCCCCGCACCGCGCCGACCCCCCGCCCCGTACCCGGCCCCCGCCCCGCGGCTCCGTCCCGCCCCGGTCGTCCCGGCCCTCTGCGGCCTACGCCGCCGGTGCAGCGCACGCCGCGTGACGTGGCTCCGGTCAAGCCTGGCCCGTCGGGCCCGGCCGCTCCCGCCGCCACCGCGGCGGCCCCGCAGATCCAGCTGATCCCGGCCTCGGCCGAGGGAGCGCTCGACGCCGCCGAGGAGGCGGTGGACCTGCTCCTGGAGTCGGGTCGTGCCCCCGGAGAGGTGCTGGTGCTCACCACCGGCGCCCAGCACCCGTGGGCCGAGCACGAACTGTCCTTCGGCGAAGCCTCCTACTGGGCGCAGCACGACGCCGGTGACGACGTCTTCTACGCGGACGCAGCCCTGGCCTCCCGTGCCGCGTCGCGTCCCGTGGTCGTCGTGGCCGTCAACGGCGGCCCTGCCGGCGCTGCCGCCACCGCCCTGCCGCTGGCCCACTCCCGGGCCGGTGCCCTGCTGATCGTCTGCGGAGACCCGCAGCGGATCAACTCGGTGCTGGGCGCGGGCGTCTGAGCCACGCCCGGCCCCGCGGGGCGTCCGCGTGGTGAACAGGTGCCTCCGGGGGACGGCGCGGCCTTCGGCATGCCCGGATGACCGACCGTGGCCGTCCACCGCCGGGACGGCCCGTGCCGGCGGTGGAGCACTGCCGGTGCGTGGCTGGACCGTGCCGCCAGGAGGTGTCGGGCAGCGCCTGCCCGACGCGTGCGGGCTGCTGGAGCGCCGGCCCCGGAAGAGCCGTGCCCGTCAGCGGGCGGCCGCGCGGCGGAGCACCTCGGAGACCGGGCCGCCGGTGCGCGGGGTCTGCGGGGGAGCTTCCGACATGGCGAAGGGCTCCGGCTCCGAGTGGGCGTTGGGGCGGCGCCCGCCGCGCCCCTCGCCGAGCACCTGCCAGCCGTCGCCGGTCAGGGTGATGTACGCCCCGCAGCGCAGCCCGTGCAGCGTGCAGGCGTCGCGCAGTCCCCACATCCAGGCGCCGTCCTCCTCGGTCCAACGCGCGTCGCCCTCACGGCAGTAGAGCAGCACGGCGGTGCGTACCGGGGTGCGCCGGCGCAGGTCGTGCGGAATGACCCGGCGCAACTGGGCGAGCAGCGCGTTGCGGAACATCCAGCCGTCGGCCGGGGCCGGACGCCGGACGAACGAGGCGCTGGCACACAGTCGTTCCTCGGGATCCAGCACGGCCACGATCGCCGTGGAGGGCTTGGGACGGTGCCGGGCGTGCAACCCGCTGACGACCTCACGCGGGTTGCGCAGCAGGGGAATTCCGGCAGCGGCCCACTCCGCGGGCTCGAGCAGGCGACTGGCGGACGCGGCCGGCGACAGCGAGGCCGCCGAGGTCGAGGAGGCGAATCCGAAGGTCACGTTCCTCCCTTCGGCTACGCGCCCACACTGAGGGCGAGGTCGGATTCGGGGGAGCGCGCACCGCAGCGGAGCCCAACCGGAGCGCGGGTGAGCCGTGCGGGGAGCGGACTTCAATTCTTCCTGTCGAACTTGGATGCGGCAACGAGCAATTGGGGCCACCGACTGTTATCTGGTGGTGCGTGGCTTATATCCCTACCCACAGGAGCCGCGCTTGACCCCTGAGGCGTTCGGCCACGGCGCGTGCGTGCGCCGTGGCCCGTGCGCGTGCCGCAGGGTGCTCAGCCCTGCACGGCCATTACCAGGGGCAGCACGCCGCCGGCTCCCGCGCGTCTGAGCAGGCGTGCCGTGACCGCGAGAGTCCAGCCGGTCTCCGTGAAATCGTCGACCAGCAGCACCGGGCCGCCTGCCTCGGCGAGCGCGGAGGCGAGGGCGGGCGGCACCGTCAGCGCGTCGGCGAGGGCCTTGAGTCGCTGAGCGCTGTTGCTGCGCGGCACCCGTGGTACCTCACCTGCATACTCCACCGATCCGAGCAGCGGCAACCGGCCGATCTCGGCGATGCGGGCGCCCAGGGAGTGGATCAGCGCCGGCCGGGTGCGCGAGGGCACGGTCACCACACCCACGGGCCGGGGTCCGGCGCCCGCAGCCCAGCCGCCGGGGCCCTTCGCCCAGTCGGCCAGCACCTCCACCACGGCTCGGGTCACGTCGTCGGGCACCGGCGCGTCGGGTGACTGAGGCGCCAGGAGGGGGCGCAGCCGGTTGCCCCAGCCGATGTCCGACAGCCGGCCCAGTGCCCTCCCGGAGGAGGCCTGTTCACCGGCCGGGATGCGTCCCCTCAGGTCGATCCCGATGGCCGCGAGACCCGTCGGCCACATGCGGCGGGGCTCCACCTCGACCCCGGCACGGCCGAGATCGGCGCGTGCCGCGTCCAGGGCCGCCGTGGAGGCACCGACGGTGAAGCGCGGACCCGCGCAGTTGTCGCAGCGGCCGCAGGGTTTGGCGCCCTCGTCGTCGAGCTGGCGCTGGAGGAACTCCATGCGGCACTGATCGGTGGACGCGTACTCGCGCATGGCCTGTTGTTCCGCCTTGCGTTGCCGGGCGACCCAGCTGTAGCGCTCGGTGTCGTACGACCACGGCTGCCCCGTCGCGATCCAGCCGCCCTTGACGCGCCGGACGGCTCCGTCCACGTCGAGGACCTTGAGCATGGTCTCCAGCCGGGAGCGGCGCAGCTCGACCAGCGGCTCCAGCGCGGGGAGCGACAGCGGTCCCTCGGCCCGGGCGAGGACGTCCAGGGTGCGACGCACCAGCTCTTCGGAGGGGAAGGCGAGGGAGGCGAAGTACTCCCAGATCGCCTCGTCCTCCACGCCGGGCAGCAGCAGCACCTCGGCGTGCTCGACGCCGCGTCCGGCGCGTCCGACCTGCTGGTAGTAGGCGATGGGCGAGGAGGGCGAACCGAGATGCACGACGAACCCGAGGTCCGGCTTGTCGAAGCCCATGCCGAGCGCGGACGTGGCGACCAGCGCCTTGACCCGGTTGCCGAGCAGATCCTCCTCGGCCTGCTGGCGGTCGGCGTTCTCCGTCCTGCCCGTGTACGAGGCGACGGTGTGCCCCCGCTGCCTCAGGAAGGCCGCGACCTCCTCGGCGGCGGCCACGGTCAGCGTGTAGATGATGCCCGAACCCGGTAGCTCGTCGAGGTGGTCCGCGAGCCAGGCCATCCGGTGCGCGGCGTCCGGCAGCCGCAGCACGCCGAGGCTCAGGCTCTCCCGGTCCAGCGGCCCGCGCAGCACGAGGGCGTCCGAGGTGCCGCCGGTGCCGAGCTGCTCGGCGACGTCGGCGGTCACCCGCGCGTTGGCGGTGGCGGTGGTGGCCAGCACGGGGACGCCCGGAACGAGATCACCGAGCATCGTGCGCAGACGCCGGTAGTCGGGACGGAAGTCGTGTCCCCAGTCCGAGATGCAGTGGGCCTCGTCAACGACGAGCAGCCCGGTCGCCGCGGCGAGCTTGGGCAGGACCTGGTCGCGGAAGTCCGGGTTGTTCAGTCGCTCGGGGCTGACGAGCAGCACGTCGACCTCGCCGGCCGCGATCTCGGTCTGGACGGCTTCCCACTCCTCGGAGTTGGAGGAGTTGATGGTCCGGGCGTGGATCCCGGCCCTGGCCGCGGCCTCCACCTGGTTGCGCATCAGCGCGAGCAGCGGGGAGACGATCACCGTGGGCCCGCTCCCTCTGGCCCGCAGCAGCGAGGTCGCCACGAAGTACACCGCGGACTTGCCCCACCCCGTGCGCTGCACGACCAGGGCCCGCCGCCGGTCGGCGACCAGCGCCTCGACGGCCCGCCACTGGTCCTCGCGCAGCCGGGCCGTACCCGTGGCGTCCCCGACGAGGCGGGCGAGGACGGCGTCGGCCTGCGCCCGGAGATCCGCGTTGCTCGTGTGCTCCATACGTCCCATACAACAGGACGCCACCGACAACCGGGCCGGACCCCGGGCGCGAGTGGACCGCCGCGGCGCTTCGGCCGCGGACGAGGCGCCGGCCACGGTGCCGCCTTGTCGTGTCCCTGATTCGAGTTGTCCACAGCCTCAAGCGGAATCCTGGGATACGCGAGATCGTCTGCGCATGACGAACCACAGCGAAACGACCGGATCGTTCGAAAACGACGACACCGCACGACGGGAGTTTCTGGGCGAGGAGTCCGCGCACGAAACCCAGGTCACCCTGCGCACCCCGGCCGAGCTGGCCGACGCCCTGCCCTATCTGCTCGGTTACCGGCCCGAGGACAGCATCGTGCTGGTCGCCCTGCACGACCGGGCAGGCCGCGGCAGGTTCGGCGGGCGGGCCCGGCTGGGCATCCCGGCGAGCGAGGAGGACTGGGGCGACGCCGCGCGGCAGCTGGCCCAAGGGTTCGTGGCCACGAGCGAGCGACGCGGCAACCGGCCCCAGCGGCTGATCGCCTTCTTCTGCCAGGAACCCAGCCGGGGGGAAACGGGCCGGGACGTCATGCTCCGGCTCGCACCGCTCGCCGACGCGGTCCGCGTAAAGTGCAGCGATCTCGACATTCCGGTGATCGAGTCACTGTGCATCGCGGACGGCCGCTTCTGGTCCTACAGCTGCGGGGCCGAGGGATGCTGCCCCGACGACGGCACGCCCATGGGTCTGCCGGGCACTTCCGTCCTGGCCGCCGCAGCTACCTACGCGGGCATCCAAGTGCGCGGCACACTGCGGGAGTTGCGGGCCAGGTTGCTGCCCTGGGAGACCGGCGCGGCGCTGGATCAGGAGGTCGCCCTGGACTCCGCCGGCATGGCGCTGGTGCCCCGCATCCTGGACGACACGGCCCGGGCGGCCGTGGCCGAGGAGACCCTCGAGCTGGCCGAGCGGATCATCGGCAGGTTCGCCGCGGCACCCCCCGTGTCCGGTGCGCACCCGGCCGACCTCCGCGACGACGAACTGCTCGCCCACGACGAGGCGGCCACACTGATCCTCGGGCTCCAGGACCGCACGACCCGCGACCGGGCGGCCGCCTGGATGGAAGGAGACGAGGCCGGTCCGGCGCTGCGGCTCTGGCGCGCGCTGGCCCGTCGTTGCGTCGGGCCCTACCGCGAGCACGCCGCCGCCCCGCTGACGCTCGCGGGCTGGGTGGCCTGGTCGGCCGGCGACGAACTGGAGGCCCGTGAGGCCTTCGCGATGGCCCTGGGCGCGGACCCCGACTACCTCTTCGCCCGCCTGCTGCACCAGGCCTGCAACGAAGGACTCGACCCCGAGTCGATCCGCCGCTGCCTGCGCACGGAACGCGAGGGGCCAGCCCCGGAGGACCGGGGAGAGGATGAGGCCTCTGACGAGCCCCCGACGATGGCTGAGGAGGATGCCGGGACGGTCACCCCGGCGCAGGGAGGCGCTGCCGCGCGGCCCGCGGGCGCCGCCGGCGGCCGGCGCCGACGCCGGACACGGGCTTCGCAGGACGTGGACGGCGGCCCTCGTCGGTTGCGGGGCGACGACGGACGGAGCCGCCCGGCAGGCTCCCCTCCGCAACCACCGGCGGCCGGGCCTGCGCGTCCGGGCCGTGTGCGGCAGAGCGGCACGCGTACGCGCGCGGGCGACGCCATGAGCGACGGCGCCGCGGCGGCGAGCGGTCGTCGGGAAACCGAAAGGGACGGATGAGCGCCACCCGGGGGACACGGCCGATGCCGGCCCCTCACCACCAGCGAGGCACGGCCGGGCCGGGGGCCGCCCCCGGCACGCCCGCAACCCGCCGACCCCACCCGCCGACGCGCCGGCCGCCACCGCACCGCTTCGCTGCCCCGGTCGGCCGACCGGGACTCACGACGGCACGAGGAGGAAGACGGACGGGCTGCGACGCGAAGGGCGACCTCGCACGACGCGTCCGAAGGGCGAACGGGAGACCGCGCCGCGCCCCAGACCGGAAGGAAGCGGACCCCGCACCTGCGCGGTCGGGGAAGGGAGTGTTTATCGTCAGGCAGACGACTATGATCGCGGCATGCCCTACGACCCGTCAGCCTTTCCGCCCTTCGCCGTGACCGTGGACCTGGTCGTGCTGACCGTGCGCCGCCATGCCCTGTGCGCGCTGGCGGTACGCAGGGGCGAGCCGCCGTTCCAGGGGCGCTGGGCCCTGCCCGGCGGTTTCGTGCGGGCCGACGAGGACCTGTCCCAGGCGGCGGCGCGTGAGCTGGCGGAGGAGACCGGGCTGCGTGCCCATGATCCCTCCGTTCCGGTCCAGGACAACGGTGCGCATCTGGAGCAGCTGGCCACCTACGGCGACCCGAAGCGGGACCCGCGGATGCGGGTCGTCAGCGTCGCGCACCTCGCGCTCGCCCCGGACCTGCCCGCACCCCGGGCAGGCGGCGACGCGAGCAACGCGCGCTGGGCGCCGGTCGAGGAACTGCTCGAGCAGGGCGGATACGGCCGTGACGGCGAACCCGTGGCGCCGCTCGCCTTCGACCACGCCCAGGTTCTCGCCGACGGGGTCGAGCGGGCCCGATCCAAGATCGAGTACTCGTCGCTGGCCACCGCGTTCTGCCCGCCGGAGTTCACCGTCGGAGAGCTGCGCCGGGTCTACGAGGCGGTGTGGGGCGTGGCGCTCGACCCGCGCAACTTCCACCGCAAGGTCACCGGAACACCGGGATTCCTCGTGCCCACGGGCGGCACCACCACCCGCCAGGGCGGTCGGCCGGCCCAGCTCTTCCGGGCAGGCGGCGCCACCCTGCTCAACCCCCCGATGCTCCGCCCCGAGGTCTGACACTCGCGAAGCCGGGATCTCCCCGCTCCGTCGAATGGCCTACACGAGGCCCCTCTCGAGTTGCGCGCCACCGAAGAACAGATAGGGCGATACCCGAAAAACGGGACATGTCGCGCTATCTTGCTGCAGGTGATCCAGGCCTTCGGACTGACCAGCAACCCCCGCAAGGCGCACCCTCCGGCCGTCGACGACGTCACCTTCGAGGCGTGCGCCGGCCATGTCACGGCGCTCCACGGAGTTGCGGGTGCCGGCAAGACGACGGCGCTCCGACTGATGCTCGAACTCCAGCAGGGGCGCGGCATCACGTACTTCAGGGACCGGCCCCTGCACCGGATTCCCCATCCGGCGCGCGAAGTCGGCGTGCTCCTGGGTGACGTACCCGGTCATCCGGCCCGCTCGGTCCGCGGCCACCTGCGCATGCTGTGCGCGGCGGCGGGGGTGCCCGTCCGGCGCGCGGACGAGGTGCTCGAGGTGGTCGGCCTCGTCAGCTTCCGCGAGGAACGCCTCGGCACCCTGTCGCGCGGCATGGACCGCAGGCTCGGACTGGCCTGCGCCCTGCTGTCCGACCCGCACACGCTCGTGCTGGACGAGCCCACCGAGGGACTCTCCGCCCGGGAGTCGCGCTGGCTGCACGGCATGCTGCGCGCACACGCGGCCCAGGGCGGCACGGTGCTGTTCACGACGGCCGACCCCAAGGAGGCCGCGCGCGTGGCCGACCGGGTCGTCACTCTCGACGGCGGGAAACTCGTCGCCGACCAGGCGGGCAAGGAGTTCGCCCGCACCCGGCTGCGTCCGCGCGTGGCCGTGCGCAGCCCGCACGCCGCCCGCCTCGCCGCCCTGCTCGCCAAGGAGGCCCGCGCCGACCGTCGGTCCGTCGAAGTCGTCCGCGAGGGTGGCAACCGCCTCTCCGTGTACGGCAGTACGACCGCCGACATCGGCGAGACCGCCTTCCGGCACGGCATCCTCGTCCACCAACTCGCGGACGAGGTGGGGGCCGTGGGATCCGCGAGGGAAGCGGGCCCCAGCGGCGAGATGGACGCTGGGGAAGACGCCTCGACGGTCGGCCGGGAGCAGGCCCCCCTGGGCCGCTCACCGGAGGAGCAGGCGCAAGCCGCATCCGGTGCTGTGCCGGAGGAGGCGGCCGCCGGGCGTCCGCAGGCGCTGTCCGCGATCTCGTCCGGGGAGCGGAAACGGGTCGGTTCCCTGCCCGGTCACGCGGTGATCCGAACCAGCACCGCGGCGGAGGAAGCGGCGCAGGCCGGTCCCGCTGCGGAATGCGACCGCGCGCCGTCCGTCTCCGCCTCCGAAGCCGACGACGCGTCCCCTGACTCTGCCACCGGGGCGGACGGCGCACCCGTCGAGCCCGCTGCCGATGGCGATCACGTGCCCGTCGGCCCCGGTTCCGAAGGTGACAGCGTGCCTGTCGGCTCCGTCCCAGGGAACGACCGCAGGTCGTCGGCTTCGTCCCGCGGCGCCGACGGTCCGCCCGCCGGCGACCCCGATGCCGCCTTGGCCGCCAAGGACGCCGCGGACGCGAGGACCGAGCCGGACTCCCTCACCGCCCTCGTGATCGCCCTCGAAGGCCGTCCCGCCGAAACCGCCTCGCAGTCCGGTCCTTCCGAGTCCGCCGAAGCGCGAGCACGGACCGGCACAACGGACACCAGCCCCGGCAGCGCCCCCGCAGCCGGCGCGACCGTCCCCGGCGCCCGCACTCCGAACGGCCCCGATCCCGGCAGCCGCTCACCCCGGAGCGGGCCGCCCTCGCGCCCACGCGCCGGGGGCCCCCGCACGCTCGACGCCCTGTCCGCCCTCCCTCCCCCCATCACCGTCCGCCCCGCCCCGAGGCCCCTGCGTCCCCTGCGCTACGAGCTGCGGCGCGCCGCCGGGATCGGCACCGGGTTCCTCACCTGCGGGGCCGCACTGGTGGTGTCCGCGCTCACCGCGGTGATCCTGGCCAGGCTCGGTCACACCCCGCAGGCGCGGCTGTTCGCCGCATGGCCGCGGGAACTGCCGCTGCCGCCCGCGGCACTCGCCGCCGGGCTGCTCGGCGCGCTCGCGTTCGGAGACGAGTTCCGCCACCCCGCGCTGGCGGCGGACCGCGGCACCGTGCCCCGCAGGCTGGGACTGCTCACCGCCAAGCTCCTCGTCTCCGGAGCCACCGCCGTGATGCTGGCCTTCCTCACCATGGGCTGCGACGCCGAGGTGCTCTACCTCGTCTACGGCCGGGAGCTCACGGCGGTACCCGCGGACTGGCTCGCGCTCACGGCCGGTTGGTTCGGGCTGCTGATCGGCTGCTCCTGGGCCGGCGTCCTGGCGGCGGGCGTGTTCCGCTCCACCACGGCGGGGCTGGCCGCCGTCCTCGCCGTACCCGTCCTCGTCGTCCCCGTGGTGCACGGGGTGCTGCAGGGCCCCGGCCCGCGGACGGCGGCCGGTCTTTCGGTGCGGATGCGGGAGGTCTTCCTGCTGCAGTGGCCCTTCGGCGGAGAGCGGTACGTGGCCGCCCTGGCCCGGGTCGTCGCCCAACCCGTCGGTGGCGCAATGACGTTGTCGCTGACGGCACTGTTGTGTGCGTATCTGTACATGACGCTCCGTACCAGAGCCCGATGACAGGCGTCCGTACGTTTCCGGTCCGGCTCTGTACGCAACTCCCCGGAGAGCGCCCGTTTCTTTCCGATAAGGCGTCAATTGCGATGGCGTGAGCGATCACCCTTTCGTGTGCTTTTCACCAAAGCCCTCAAGGGAGTTGGAGACGACGCCGACAAAGGTTCCGTGAGTACCCTTGCGCACACCATGATGACCGCCGCCCGCTCCGCCGACTCAGGTCTGGCCGGCCCGGGCGAACTCGACCGCTACCCCTACAGCGAGGCCCCGGTGGCCGACCGTGTCGGAGCGCCGGCCTGGGAAGGAGCGGACCCCGAGCTGGGCCGCATGGGCCGGCGCACCGCAGGCAGCCGTGGACGCGGGCTGCACGGCCAACTCGTTCAGCAGCTGGGTCAGATGATCGTCTCGGGTGACCTGGGGGCGGACCGCCCCCTGGTGCCCGAGGAGATCGGCCAGCGTTTCGAGGTGTCCCGCACCGTCGTCCGCGAGTCCCTCCGCGTGCTGGAGGCGAAGGGCCTCGTCAGCGCCCGCCCCAACGTCGGCACACGCGTCCGGCCGGTCAGCGACTGGAACCTCCTGGATCCGGACATCATCGAATGGCGGGCCTTCGGGCCGCAGCGCGACGACCAGCGCCGCGAGCTGAGCGAGCTGCGCTGGACGATCGAGCCGCTCGCCGCCCGTCTCGCCGCCGGGCACGGACGCGAGGAGGTGCAGCAGCGCCTGTGCGACATGGTGGAGATCATGAGTCACTCCATGGCACAGGGTGACGCGCTCACCTTCTCGCGTGCCGACTCCGAGTTCCACTCCCTGCTCATCCAGATCGCGGGCAACCGCATGCTGGAGCACCTCTCCGGGATCGTCTCGGCCGCCCTCCAGGTCTCCGGCGGCCCGGTCACCGGCTGCGAGCGGCCGAACGAGGGCTCCCTCGCGCAGCACGCGCGGATCGTGGACGCGCTCGGCACCGGCGACGGCACGGCCGCGGAGGCTGCCATGAGGCAGCTGCTCACCGTCCACCCCGAGGTCGAGCGCGTCGTCCCCGCGCCGCGCGAGCACTGACGCGCGGCAAGGCGATGCGGTCGCCGGTGTGCCGCTCCCACGTGGTTCTCACGGCGGCGCCGGTCCCTGGGACCGGCCGTCGCCGGACCCCGCCGGGCCCCTGGGCGTCCGGCGGGGTCCGGCGGTGCGGCGAGCCGCCACAACCGACGGAGCGGTCCGGTGCTGCATGGTGACGACCTCGTATGCCCATCTCTGACCGTTTTTGACCGTTTACGGGGTGTGACTCGGGCCACGCGGATTGGGCGTAACGCTCCAGGGAGCCGTGCGATGACCTAAGAGGTGACAGCCGCGGAGGGAATACGGACGCCACACACGGCGCTGTGCGACTTCCCCGGCCCCCGCCCGCTCCGTCGGCCCATCCCCAGGCCGGTGGTCGGTCACCGTCCGCTGTGGACGGGGCCGGAAGCCGTTTTCCAACGTTCCGAGAGGTTGTTCGTGTCGGCCAGCACATCCCGTACGCTCCCGCCGGAGATCGCCGAGTCCGTCTCTGTCATGGCGCTCATTGAGCGGGGAAAGGCTGAGGGGCAGATCGCCGGCGACGATGTGCGTCGGGCCTTCGAAGCTGACCAGATTCCGGCCACTCAGTGGAAGAACGTACTGCGCAGCCTCAACCAGATCCTTGAGGAAGAGGGTGTGACGCTGATGGTCAGTGCAGCAGAGCCCAAGCGCACCCGAAAGAGCGTCGCAGCGAAGAGCCCGGCGAAGCGCACCGCCACCAAGACGGTCGCGGCGAAGACGGTGACCACCAGGAAGGCCACCGCCACCACGGCCGCACCGGCCGTCCCCGCCGCCCCGGTCGCCGACGATCCCGTCGAGGAAGTCGAACCCGCCAGGAAGGCCACGGCGAAGAAGACGACCGCCAAGAAGGCCACGGCGAAGAAGACCGTCGCCAAGAAGGCGACCGCCAAGAAGACCACGGCCAAGAAGGACGACGCCGAGGTCCTCGAGGACGAGGTCCTCGAGGACACCAAGGTCGCCGACGAGCCCGAGGGCGCCGAGAGCGCGGGCTTCGTCCTGTCCGACGAGGACGAGGACGACGCTCCCGCCCAGCAGGTCGCCGCGGCCGGCGCCACCGCCGACCCGGTCAAGGACTACCTCAAGCAGATCGGCAAGGTCCCCCTGCTCAACGCGGAGCAGGAGGTCGAGCTGGCCAAGCGCATCGAGGCGGGCCTGTTCGCCGAGGACAAGCTGGCCAACGCCGACAAGCTCGCCCCGAAGCTCAAGCGCGAGCTGGAGATCATCGCCGAGGACGGGCGGCGCGCCAAGAACCACCTCCTGGAGGCCAACCTCCGTCTGGTGGTCTCCCTGGCCAAGCGCTACACCGGCCGCGGCATGCTCTTCCTGGACCTCATCCAGGAGGGCAACCTCGGTCTGATCCGCGCGGTCGAGAAGTTCGACTACACCAAGGGCTACAAGTTCTCCACGTACGCCACCTGGTGGATCCGACAGGCGATCACCCGCGCCATGGCCGACCAGGCCCGCACCATCCGTATCCCGGTGCACATGGTCGAGGTCATCAACAAGCTCGCGCGCGTGCAGCGCCAGATGCTCCAGGACCTGGGCCGCGAGCCCACTCCGGAGGAGCTGGCCAAGGAACTCGACATGACCCCGGAGAAGGTCATCGAGGTCCAGAAGTACGGCCGCGAGCCCATCTCGCTGCACACCCCGCTGGGCGAGGACGGCGACAGCGAGTTCGGTGACCTCATCGAGGACTCCGAGGCCGTCGTCCCCGCCGACGCCGTCAGCTTCACGCTCCTCCAGGAGCAGCTGCACTCCGTCCTCGACACCCTGTCCGAGCGCGAGGCCGGCGTCGTCTCCATGCGCTTCGGTCTCACCGACGGTCAGCCGAAGACCCTCGACGAGATCGGCAAGGTGTACGGCGTGACGCGCGAGCGCATCCGCCAGATCGAGTCCAAGACCATGTCGAAGCTGCGCCACCCGTCGCGTTCGCAGGTGCTGCGCGACTACCTCGACTAGGTCCCGCCCGTACGACGGCGAAGGCCCGGCCCCCTCGCGGGGGCCGGGCCTTCGTGCTGCGCGCAGGCGTGGGGTGGATGACTCTGGGTGTCCCAGTACGACCCCTGAGTGAGGAGTCTGCATGCGTCGTACCGTTGCCCGCGCACTGATCCGGCCGCTGGTCATGGCGGCCACCATCACCGCCATACCCCTCGTCGGGGCGGCTCCGTCGGCCGCCGGCGGCGTGGTCGTCGGGGGCTTCCCGATAGACGTGTCCGAGGCCCCGTGGACCGTTGCGCTGTCCAGCCGTGACCGGTTCGGGGGTACGCGGGCGGGTCAGTTCTGCGGCGGGGTCGCCGTCACCCGGACCACCGTGCTCACCGCGGCCCACTGCATGGCCGAGGACGTGCTCGGCGCGCCGCCGGACCGTCTACCCGATCTCCGGGTCATAGCCGGGCGCACGGACCTGCTCGCGGGCGACGGCGAGGAGATCGCCGTAAAGGACGTCCGGGTCAATCCGGGGTACGACGCCGACGCCAACACCGGGGACTTCGCCGTGCTCACCCTGGGCGCGCCGTTGCCGCAGAGCGCTGTCGTGCCCATGGCACCCGCGGGTGACGCGGCGTACACGCCCGGTACTCAGGCCATGGTCTCGGGCTGGGGGGACACCACCGGTGACGGTGCCTATGCGCGCCGGCTCCACGCCGCCCACGTCCGCGTGCTGGACGACGCCGCGTGCACACGCGCCTACCCGGGCGGGCCTGACGGCACCTACCAGGCGGGTTCCATGCTCTGCGCCGGAGAGGCCGCGGGCGGACCGGACGCCTGCCAGGGCGACAGCGGAGGCCCTCTGGTGGCCTCAGGGCGCCTGATCGGCCTCGTCTCCTGGGGGAACGGCTGCGGGCGACCCGGCAGCCCGGGTGTCTACACACGGGTGTCCGAAGTGCTGCGCACCCTCGGGCGGGCCGTGCAGGGGCCCGAAGAGCCCCACAGGAGCTCCTGAGGCCCCGCAGCGGGGCATGAGCACGGGCGGCCGCTCCTCGGGAGGAACGGCCGCCCGTTCACCGGCCTGTGCCGGGGCTGGCTCGTCGTGGTGCGAGATTCAGCGCTCTTCGTCGGCAGTGCTGCCGGGAGCGGACGTCAGCCGCTCCGTCTCGTCCTGTATCTCAGCGGCGATCTTCTTGAGTTCCGGCTCGAACTTGCGGCCGTGGTGGGCGCAGAAGAGCAGTTCTCCGCCGCTGAGCAGGACGACGCGCAGGTATGCCTGGGCGCCGCAGCGGTCGCAGCGATCGGCGGCCGTCAACGGGCTCGCGGGGGTCAGAACAGTAGTCACGTCGCCTCTTCTCTAGCTCGACGAGCTGTCGTACCAGGGTCAACATCCAACCAGCCCGAAAACGTTCCCGCTCGTGGCTTTTCCTCGAAAAAATCTTTCCGGGTCGACTGTCTGCTGCCGGTTGGCGGCGAATGTGCCGTAGTGCGTCTCTTGTGTGCTTACGGTTTCGCGCGGTCTGTGGGTCTCGGTCCTCCCCGGCTGGGTGCCGGTTTGTTCAGGAGGACGTGCCCGGAGCCTAAATGGTTCATGCCTCCAAGGGAACGTGATGTGTACTTCACTCCAACGAGGGATCGAACGTGTATACGATCCTGGACTAGTCTCGGTTTCCCGACGAGGGTGGCGTTACACCGGCTCTACCAGGCCTCGGTACCCTCTGAGCGGCGACCGAAGCCGCCCCCTTACCCATCAGGGGGCCACCTGAAATTCAGCGAGGAGCGAACCGCGTGACCGCCGATACGTCCGTGCCGTCCACAGCGCTGCTGGCAGGAGCAGACCGGGACGGTTCCAACTACACCGCGCGGCACCTGCTCGTCCTCGAGGGCCTCGAGGCCGTGCGCAAGCGCCCGGGCATGTACATCGGCTCGACCGACAGCCGCGGTCTGATGCACTGCCTGTGGGAGATCATCGACAACTCCGTGGACGAGGCCCTCGGCGGGTACTGCGACCACATCGAGGTGATCCTCCACGACGACGGCTCCGTCGAGGTGCGGGACAACGGCCGCGGCATCCCCGTGGACGTGGAGCCCAAGACCGGGCTGTCCGGTGTCGAGGTCGTCATGACCAAGCTGCACGCCGGCGGCAAGTTCGGAGGCGGCTCGTACGCCGCCTCCGGCGGTCTGCACGGCGTGGGCGCCTCCGTGGTCAACGCGCTCTCCGCCCGTCTCGACGTGGAGGTGGACCGCAGTGGCCACACCCACGCCATCAGCTTCCGGCGCGGTGTGCCGGGTGCCTTCCGGGGGTACGGGCCGGACGCGAAGTTCGAGGCCGCGAGCGGGCTCGCCAAGGCCAAGAAGATCCCCAAGAGCCGCACCGGCACGCGTGTGCGGTACTGGGCGGACCGGCAGATCTTCCTCAAGGACGCCAAGCTCTCCCTGGAGACGCTGCACCAGCGCGCCCGGCAGACCGCCTTCCTGGTGCCCGGACTGACCATCGTCGTCCGCGACGAGGTGGGGCTCGGCGAGGGCGGCAGCAAGGGCGAGGAGTCCTTCCGCTTCGACGGAGGCATCAGCGAGTTCTGCGAGTACCTGGCGAAGGACAGGGCGGTCTGCGACGTCCTCCGCTTCTCGGGGCAGGGCACCTTCAAGGAGACCGTCCCGGTCCTGGACGAGCACGGGCAGATGACCCCCACCGAGGTAACCCGCGAGCTGGGGGTGGACGTCGCCATGCGCTGGGGCACCGGCTACGACACCACCCTGCGCTCCTTCGTCAACATCATCGCCACGCCCAAGGGCGGCACGCACGTGGCCGGCTTCGAGCAGGCCGTCACCAAGACGCTGCTCGAGGCGGTGCGCGCCAAGAAGCTGCTCCGGGTCGCCGAGGACGACATCGTCAAGGACGACGCTCTCGAGGGCCTGACCGCGGTCGTCACCGTGCGCCTGGCCGAGCCGCAGTTCGAAGGCCAGACCAAGGAGGTGCTCGGCACCTCGGCGGCCCGCCGCATCGTGTTCAACGTGATCAGCAAGGAACTCAAGGCGTTCCTGACCAGCACCAAGCGTGACGCCGCCGCGCAGGCGCGCGTCGTCATGGAGAAGGTGGTCGCGGCCGCCCGCACGCGCGTCGCGGCCCGCCAGCACAAGGACGCCCAGCGGCGCAAGACCGCCCTGGAGTCCTCGTCCCTGCCCGCCAAGCTCGCGGACTGCCGCAGTGACGACGTCGACCGCAGCGAGCTGTTCATCGTCGAGGGGGACTCCGCGCTGGGTACGGCGAAGCTCGCGCGGAACTCCGAGTTCCAGGCGCTGCTGCCGATCCGGGGCAAGATCCTCAACGTGCAGCGGTCGTCCGTGACCGACATGCTCAAGAACGCCGAGTGCGGCGCGATCATCCAGGTCATAGGAGCGGGCTCGGGGCGCACCTTCGACATCGACCAGGCCCGCTACGGCAAGATCATCATGATGACCGACGCCGATGTGGACGGCTCCCACATCCGCTGCCTGCTGCTGACGCTGTTCCAGCGCTACATGCGGCCCATGGTCGAGGCGGGGCGCGTCTTCGCCGCGGTGCCGCCGCTGCACCGCATCGAGCTGGTCCAGCCGAGGAAGGGCCAGGACAAGTACGTCTACACGTACTCCGACCGCGAGCTGCGCGACAAGCTCATGGAGTTCGAGAGCAAGGGCGTCCGGTACAAGGACTCGATCCAGCGCTACAAGGGCCTGGGCGAGATGGACGCCGACCAGCTGGCCGAGACCACGATGGACCCGCGCCACCGCACCCTGCGCCGCATCAACCTCTCCGATCTGGAGGCCGCCGAACAGGTCTTCGACCTGCTCATGGGCAACGACGTCGCGCCGCGCAAGGAGTTCATCTCCAGCTCGGCGGCGACCCTCGACCGGTCGCGCATCGACGCGTAGCCGCCGCGTGTGGCTGCGGCCCCTGGCCGACCGGTCCGCTCGCGGCGCGAGCGGACCGGTCGGCGGTGAGGGGTCCGGTCGGCAGCGAGGGGTGCCGGCTGGTGAGGCGCCCGCGAGGCGCCGCCTTCGAGGGCCGGCCGGGCGAGGCGCGATGCCCCGATGCCCCGACGCCCGCGCGACCGTCCTGCCCACCGGACTCACCTCCAGGCCCCACCACGGCGGGCACCGCCCCTCATGCCTCCCCGCAGGCCTCTCCACCCCCGGGTGGAGATCGGCGGGCCGACGGAATCCACCCGCTGTCCACCCCAGCTCCGATCTCCTGACCTGCGCGTTTCCGTAACTTCGAAGGCGTCGGCAGCACGCGCTCCCGACACGACCTTCTCGCTCACGGAGGATGCGATGCCCGGGCTCGTCCACACGCTGATGATCGGGGCGCTCGTCGCCCTGGTGATCGTGCGCCAGTTCCGTGCCCGTGCGATCGACACCGACCGTCGCTGGTGGCTGGCGCCCGCCGTCCTCACCGCGGTGGCATTCGGCCAGTCCGGCATACTCGACCCCCACCACCGCACCGGATCCGCCGCGCTGCTCGGCGTGGAAGTGCTCATCGGCCTCGCCACGGGCGCCGGATGGGCCTGGACCAGCCGCGTCTGGACGGCGCCGGACGGTGCCGTGTGGGCCGCCAGCACCAGGGCCGGCGTCGTCGTATGGCTCGTCGGTATAGCCCTGAGAGTCGGCGTCTTCGCCCTCGGCGCCGCGTGCGGCGTGCACCAGCACAGCTCGGCCCTGCTGCTCGGCCTCGCCGTCACCCTGCTGGTCCGTGCCGGGATCCTGGCCTGGCGTGCGCAGTCCTTCGGGTCCGCGGGCAGCCCGGCCCCGGCGTACGGTGACGGCGCGCGGCTTGCGTGGAAGGAGCGCGTGTGAAGGAGACCGCCTGGACGCGCTGGCCGTCGCGCGAGGCGCTCGGCCGCGAGGGGACCACCCGGTCCCGGCGCCTGCTCACCTGGGCCGTCAGGGCGCTGGTGCTCGCCATGCTCCTGTGGAGCACCTTCGCCCAGAGACACGTCGGTGTCCGGGGCACGCTCGCCGCCGCCGGGGGCGTCCTGCTGGCCGGTGCGGTGTCCTGGGCGTTCTTCCGCACCACCTACGAGCACCGGCTGGTGCCCTCCCTGGCGCTCATCGGCGTGCTCCTGGCCTTCGCGGTCCTCGCCCAGGCCACCGGGTTCGCAGTGCCGGCCCTGGTGATCTGGTGCGGCTGCGGGATCACCGCACTGGAGCGGCTGCCCCTAGGAGCGGCCCTCCCGGTGACATCGGTGGCGCTGGCCTCGTACTCGGCGTTCAACAAGGACGTGTGGCTGACCACGGCCGCCACGGTGGCGGGCATGGCACTCGCCGGCTACGTCCTGCGGCTGGACGCGGAGGCCCGGGGCAGCGCGCAGCGGCTGCTCGCCCAGGAGCGGGCCGCGCGGGCCGCCGAGGCGGAGTCGGCCGCGCTGGCCGAGCGGGCGAGGATCGCAAGGGAGATCCACGACGTGCTGGCGCACAGCCTCTCGGCGCAACTGGTGCACCTGGAGGCGGCCCGGCTGCTGATCGAGCGCGGCGCCGACCGGGAGCGGATCCTGGAGCGGGTGGTGGCCGCCCGGGGCATGGCCCGCGACGGTCTCGCGGAGACCCGGCAGGCGCTGTCCGCACTGCGTGGCGAGCTGACCCCGCTGGAGGAGTTCCTGGCCGAGCTCGTCAGCGCGGACGACGGCGCGGAGGTCACCGTCACGGGTGAGCGCAGGCCCCTGCCGGCCGAGGCGTCGCAGGCGGTGCGGCGGGTGGCGCAGGAGGCGCTGACCAATGTCCGCAAGCACGCCCTGGGCGCCAGGGTGCGGTTGCGGCTCGACTACGGCGAGCGCGAAGTGACGCTGGACGTGCGGGACTCGGGCGGTCGGCCGGGCGAACTGACGGGCGTCGGCGGCGGGTACGGTCTGCTCGGGATGCGAGAGCGCGCCGAACTCCTGGGCGGCTCGCTGGACGCCCGGCCGGACGAGGAGGGGTTCGTGGTGACGTTGAAGGTACCCGCATGACGGAGTCGGAGGGGGACAGGAAGCCCGCTCGGGTGGTGGTCGCCGACGACCAGACCGTGGTGCGGGAGGGGATCGTGATGCTGCTCGGTCTGCTGCCCGGTGTGGAGGTCGTCGGTTCCGCCGGGGACGGCGAGGAGGCCGTGCGGCTGGTGGAGGAACTCGCGCCCGACGTCGTCCTGATGGACCTGCGGATGCCCCGGTGCGACGGTGTGGAGGCCACCCGGCGGATCCGGTCCGCCTACCCGGGGACCCAGGTCGTGGTGCTCACCACGTACGCGGACGACGAGTCCCTGTTCCCCGCGCTGCACGCGGGAGCCCGCGGCTATCTGACCAAGGACGCGGGCGGCGACGAGATCGTGCGGGCGGTGGAGAGCGTCCTGTCGGGCGACGCCGGGCTGTCGCCGAGCGTCCAGCGCCGGCTGCTGGAGAGACTGTCGGAGCCCAAGCCCAGACCGGCGCCCACCGAGGCGCCCGATGGGCTGACCGCGCGGGAGTCCGAGGTCCTGGTGCTGATCGCCGAGGGGCTCAGCAACCAGGAGATCGCCCGCAGGCTGCATGTCTCCACGGCGACCGTGAAGACCCACATCAACAACCTCTTCGCCAAGACGGGCCTCAAGGACCGGGCGCAGGCGGTGCGGTACGCCTATGCGAAGGGGCTGGTGAGACCGCCGGCGGAGTGAGTCACCTGATGGGGTGAAGAGGCCGGGGAAGAAGAGTCGGAGAACTTCCGGTCTGTCCATCCTTGGGCATGCATCCAAGCGATGGTCGTCCCCGGGGAACCGGGGACGGTCCCGAGAGTCCGGCCGGCCGCCGGGAACACGACGGCGCGGCCTCCCACGACATGAGGTACGAGGACCCCTGGTACGACGTGCAGGCCTCCGGCTGGGGCGAGCCGGCCGGTGCGGGCACACCGGCACGGACCGTACCGGCGGCACGCGGGGAGCACGAGGGAACGGGCATACGCGCACGCGACATCTACGTCGAAGTGCAGCGCAGTGCGGCCTTCCAGGAGGTGCGCAGCCGCTACCGGAGGTTCGTGGTGCCCGGCGTCGCCGGCTTCCTCGCCTGGTACGTGGCGTACGTGGTCGCCGCCACGGCCGCGCCCCGGCTGATGGCACGGCCGGTGGCAGGAGCGGTGAACGTGGCGATGCTGGCGGGGCTGGGGCAGTTCCTCACGACCTTCCTCCTCACCTGGGCCTACGCCCGGCATGCGCGGCTGCGCCGGGACCGGGCCGCGCTGGAGCTGCGCTGGGACACCCAGGAACTGGCACGCGGAGCCCAGGGAGGTGCCTTGTGACCGGTGCTCACCAGACGCTGTCTCTGCTGCTGTTCAGCGGATTCGTCGCCGTCACGCTGGGGATCACGACGTGGGTGAGCCGCAGACGGCGCGGTTCGGCGGAGGAGTTCTACGCCGGCGGGCGGTTGTTCTCCCCGATGGAGAATGGTTTTGCCGTTACGGGTGACTACGTGTCGGCCGCTTCCTTCCTCGGGGTCACCGGACTCATCGCGCTGTACGGCTACGACGGGCTGCTGTACGCGGTGGGCTTCCTCGTGGCGTGGCTGGTCGTGCTGTTCCTGGTGGCCGAACTGGTGCGCAACGTCGGTCGGTTCACCTTGGCGGACGTGGTGGCCGCGCGGATGAGCGAGCGGCCGGTGCGGATCGCCGCGGGAACGTCCTCGGTCACGGTGTCCCTCCTGTACCTGGTGGCGCAGATGGTGGGTGCCGGCAGTCTGGTGGCTCTGCTGCTGGGGCGGACGAGCGGGGCGGCCCAGGTCTGGACGGTCATCGGGGTGGGCGCCCTGATGGTGATCTACGTGACGCTGGGAGGGATGCGGGCCACCACCTGGATCCAGATCGTCAAGGCGGTCCTGCTGCTCAGCGGGACGGTCGCGCTGACGGTGCTGGTCATGGTGCGGTTCCACGGCGACGTCGACCGGCTGCTCATCACGGCGGCGCAGCGCAGCGGCCACGGGGAGGCGTTCCTGGCGCCGGGACTGAAGTACGGCGGAAGCTGGACCGCCCGGCTCGACTTCATCAGCCTCGGTGTCGCGCTGGTGCTGGGCACGGCGGGGCTGCCGCACATCCTGTCCCGCTTCTACACGGTGCCGACCGCGCGGGCGGCCCGCCGTTCGGCGGTGTGGTCGATCGGGCTGATCGGCGGCTTCTACCTGATGGCGATCGTCCTCGGCTTCGGGGCCGCCGCCGTGGTGGGCCCGGAGGCGGTGCGCCGGTCCAACGAGGCCGGGAACACGGCGGTACCGCTGCTGGCCCTCGACCTGGGCGGCGGCGCCGGTTCCACGGGGGGAACGGTGCTGTTCGCGGTGGTCGCCGCCGTCGCCTTCGCCACGATCCTCGCGGTCGTCGCCGGGATCACACTCGCCTCCTCGGCCTCCGTCGCCCACGACCTGTACGCGTCACTGCGGCGATCGCGCGGGGACGGCCCCGGCGAGGTCGCGGTGGCGCGCTTCGCGGCGGCCGGCATCGGCCTTGCCGCCATCGCGCTGGGACTGCTGGCCCGCGATCTCAACGTGGCCTTCCTGGTGGGCCTGGCCTTCGCCGTGGCCGCGTCGGCGAACCTGCCGGTGCTGCTCTACTCGCTGTTCTGGCGCGCCTTCACCACGCGGGGCGCGGTCTGGGCGGTGTACGGCGGGCTGGTCCCGGCCCTGGGCCTGGTGCTGCTCTCCCCGGTGGTGTCCGGCAGCCCCGGCTCGTTCTTCCCCGACGTCGATTTCCAGTACTTCCCGCTGCAGAACCCGGGCCTCGTCTCCATCCCGCTGGGCTTCCTCGCCGGCTGGCTGGGCACGGTCACCTCGGACGAGGCCGCCGACGAGGCCAAGTACGCGGAGACCGAGGTGCGGTCACTGACCGGGGCGGGAGCCGTCTAGCCGGGGGCGCCCGCGACCCGCACCGGGTTCTAGGGCGCCACCCAGGCGTAGCGGTGTTCCGGGCGGCCGGTGTCGCCGTACTTCAGGGAGAGGCGGAGGCGGCCCGCCTGTTCCAGGTGGCGCAGGTAGCGCTGGGCCGTGGAGCGGCTCAGGCCGGTCCTCGCCGCCACCTCGTGGGCCGACAGCGGCTGGCCGGCATGGTGCAGGACGCCGCAGATCAGGTCCGTCGTGGGCTCGGAGTGCCCGCTGGGCAGGCCCGGCGCGGACGGTGCGGGGGAGGTGCGCAGGGCGCCGAAGATCCGGTCGACCTGCTCCTGCCCGGTCAGGCCCCGGCCGCCGACCCGGTCGACGGTGCGGCGCAGCGCCGCGTAGGAGTCCAGACGGGTGCGCAGGGCCGCGAACGTGAAGGGCTTGACCAGGTAGTGCAGGGCGCCCAGGCGCATGGCCTGCTGGACGGTCGCCACATCGCCGGCCGCCGTGATCATGATGACATCGGTGCCGTGGCCCTGCTCGCGCATGCGGTGCACGAGGTCCAGGCCGGTCTGGTCCGGCAGGTAGTGGTCGAGCAGGACCAGGTCGACCCTTCCACGTTCCACTGCGGCCAGGGCCTGGGCGGCGCTGTGCGCGCGGGCGGCCACCCGGAAACCGGGAACCTTCCCCACGTACTTGGCGTTTATCTCAGCGACGCGGAAGTCGTCGTCCACGACCAGGACGTCAATCATCAGGCCTCTCCTTCAAGGCCGACGAGCGTTAAGCCCGTGTTTCGGCTCCGCAGTTGTAACGCGAGCTAAATGAGCACAACAGGTTCTTGCGAGCAAAAGAACCGCATGTGCTCACAAGACTGCTGCCGTGGCGGGGGCCACACCTACCGTCCCGGGCCATGAGCGCAGACACCAGCCCCGCCATCGAGCTACGGGGCGCGAGCAAAACCTTCAGGACCCCGTCGGGGGGTCTGCACACGGCCGTGCGCGACCTGGACCTGACCGTGCGGCGCGGCGAGTTCGTGGCCGTCGTCGGGCCGACCGGCTGCGGGAAGTCCACCACGCTGACGCTGGTCAGCGGCCTGGAGGAGCCCACCGCGGGCGAGGTGCTGGTGGCCGGGGAGCCGGTCGCCGGCGTCGGCGACAAGGTCGGTTTCGTCTTCCAGCAGGACGCCACCTTCCCCTGGCGGACGGTCCTGTCCAACGTCATGGCCGGTCCGCGCTTCCGTGGCGTGCCCAAGGCCGAGGCCAAGGAGAAGGCCCGCGAATGGCTGGCCCGCGTCGGCCTCGCCGCCTTCGAGGACCGCTACCCGCACCAGCTCTCCGGCGGTCAGCGCAAGCGCGTCGCGCTCGCCGCCACCTTCGTCAACGACCCCGAGATCCTCCTCATGGACGAGCCGTTCTCGGCGCTCGACGTGCAGACCCGGGCGCTGATGTCGGACGAGCTGCTGGAGCTGTGGGAGGGCACCGGTTCCTCCGTCGTGTTCGTCACCCACGACCTGGAGGAGTCCATCGCGCTGGCCGACAGGGTCGTCGTGATGACCGCCGGCCCCGCGACCGTGAAGCAGGTCTTCGACATCGACCTGCCCCGCCCGCGCAAGGTCGAGTCCGTGCGCCTGGAGCCGCGGTTCATCGAGATCTACCGCGAGATCTGGGAGTCCCTCGGCGAAGAGGTCCGCATCACCCGCGAGAGAGGTGCCGCGCATGTCGCCTGAGGTCATCAGCACGCCGGTCGTCGACACGGTGAAGGTCCCGGACCGCGCGCGGTCGCGGGCCCAGGCCGCCCGCAGACGCAAGCTGGTCGTCAACGCCGCCCGGGCCGTCCTCCTGGTGGCCGTGCTCGGTCTGTGGGAGACGCTGTCCCGGGCCGGGGCCATCGATCCGTTCAACTTCTCGATGCCCTCGCAGATCTGGGACCAGATCACCACCTGGGTGATGCACGGGACCGCCCAGGGCTCCCTGGGCGAGCAGATCTGGTACACGCTGCAGGAGGCGCTGTTCGGCTGGCTCATCGGTGTCGTCGCCGGTGTGATCTTCGGTATCGCGCTGGGGCGGATCGCCTTCCTCGCCGATGTCCTCGGCCCGTACGTCAAGGTGCTCAACTCGATCCCCAGGATCGTGCTGGCCCCGATCTTCGTGATCTGGTTCGGCCTGGGTTCCGCCTCCAAGATCGCGTCGGCCGTGGTGCTGGTGTTCTTCCCGGTGTTCTTCAACGCCTTCCAGGGCGCCCGCGAGGTCGACCGCAACCTGGTGGCCAACGCCCGGATCCTCGGCGCCAGCGACCGCAGGGTGACCCTTCAGGTGGTCATCCCGTCGGCGACCTCCTGGATCTTCACCAGCCTCCACGTCAGCTTCGGCTTCGCCCTCATCGGCGCCATCGTCGGCGAGTACATCGGCGCCACCAAGGGCATCGGCCTGCTCGTCGCCCAGTCGCAGGGCACCTTCAACGCCGCCGGCGTCTACGCCGCGATGGTCATCCTCGCGGTCGTCGCACTCGTCGCCGAGGGCCTGCTGACGTTCGCCGAGCACCGCATCTTCCGCTGGAAGCCGGCGAACTCCGACTCCTGAGCCCGGCCCGCACAGCGCCGGCCCCGGGCCGAGCGCTCCGAGACACCCCCCTTCCCCCGCACCGCCCTCTCACAAGGACGTGAACCCGCCATGCGCAAGACCGCCAGATACGCCTCGCTCGCCGTCTCCGGCCTGCTCGCCCTGTCCTCCCTCACCGCCTGCGCCAACGACGCGGCGAGCAGCAGCTCCGGAGCCGGCAGCAAGGGCGACGGCAAGGGCACGAAGGTCAAGATCATGGTCGGTGGCCTGGACAAGGTCATCTACATGCCGGCGATACTCACCCAGCGCCTCGGCTACTTCGACTCCGAGGGCCTCGACGTGGAACTGCTCAGCGAGCCGGCCGGTGTCCAGGCCGAGACCGCGCTCGTCTCCGGGCAGGTCCAGGGCGCCGTCGGCTTCTACGACCACACCCTCGACCTGCAGACCAAGGGCAAGTCGGTGGAGTCCGTGGTGCAGTTCTCGCACGCCCCCGGCGAGGTGGAGGTCGTCTCCACCCAGAAGGCGGGCGACATCACCTCGCCGAAGGACTTCAAGGGCCGCAAGCTCGGCATCACCGGTCTCGGTTCCTCGACCGACTTCCTGACCAAGTACCTCGCGGTCAAGAACGGCGTGAAGGTCAGCGAGTTCACCCCGGTCGCCGTCGGCGCGGGCCCCACCTTCATCTCCGCGATGCAGAAGGGGGCGATCGACGCCGGCATGACCACCGACCCGACCGTCGCCACGCTCCTGGACAAGAAGGCGGGGAAGCTCCTCCTCGACATGCGCACGCCTGAGGGCTCGCAGCAGGCGCTGGGCGGGCCGTACCCGTCGTCCAGTCTGTACATGCAGACGGACTGGGTGAACGGGCACAAGGACACCGTCCAGAAGCTGGTCAACGCGTTCGTCAAGACGCTCAAGTGGATGTCCACCCACAGCCCCTCCGAGATCGCGGCCAAGATGCCCGCCGACTACTCCCAGGGCGACAAGACGCTCTACGCGCAGGCCATCAAGAGCACGCTGCCCATGTTCACCAAGGACGGCGTGATGCCCGCCAACGGCCCCGAGACCGTCGAGAAGGTCCTCAAGGCGTTCAACCCGAACATCAAGAACGCCAAGGTCGACCTGAGCAAGACGTACACGACGGAGTTCGTCGACGCGGCCAAGTAGGACGGACCACCGCTCAGACGCGGGTCGCCCACACGTAACGGTGTTCCGGGCGGCCCGCGTCGCCGTACTTCAGGGTCAGCCGCGCCCGCCCGGTGCGCTCCATCAGCTTCAGGTAGCGCTGGGCGGTCTGCCGGCTCAGACCGGTCCGCTCGGCGACCTCCTGCGCGGACAGCGGGCCCGGGGCGCCCGTCAGCGCCCGGCGCACCAGATCGGCGGTGGTGGGGGAGTGCCCCCTGGGCAGCCCCGGCCGCACCGGCGCCGACAGGGCGCCGAAGATGCGGTCCACCTCGGCCTGTTCGGCCTCGCCGCCGCCGTCGAGGGTACGGCGCAGGTCGGCGTACGCCTCCAGCCTGGCCCGCAGCCCGGCGAAGGCGAACGGCTTCACCAGGTACTGCAGCGCGCCGTGCCGCATGGCCGCCTGCACGGTCGACACGTCCCGCGCGGCCGTCACCATGATCACGTCGGTCTGCCGGCCCCGCCGGCGCATCTCCCGCACCACCGCCAGCCCGGTGCCGTCCGGCAGGTAGTGGTCCATGAGGACCAGGTCGAGCCGCGGCAGAGCCTCCAGCCGGCGCAGCGCCTCGGCCGCGGTGTGGGCCTCACCGGCCACGTGGAAGCCGGGCACCTTCCCGACGTAGGCGGCGTTGACCCGGGCGACCCGGGTGTCGTCGTCCACGACCAGCACCTCGATCACCGCGCCTCCTCCTCGGCGGCGACGGCGGGCTCCGGGGACTCCCCGCCGCCCCCCGGCTCCGCCCCGGCCAGCGCCTCGGGCAGGACGACGGTGAACTCAGCGCCCCCGCCGTCCGCCGTGCCCACCGACGCGCTGCCGCCCTGCCGTTCGGCCAGCCGCCGTACCAGCGACAGCCCCAGGCCGCGTTTGCCGTGCGCGGGCGGCTTCTTGGTGGACCAGCCCTCCGTGAAGATCAACTCCCGTTGGTCCGCGGGGATGCCGGGCCCGGTGTCACGCACCCTCAGGACGACCGCGGGGCCGTCGGCGCGCAACTCGACCTCCACGCGCGCGTGCGGAGTCGCCGCGACCGCGTCCAGCGCGTTGTCCACCAGGTTGCCCACGACCGTGACCAGACCCCGGGGGTCGATCAGCCGGTCCGGCAGCCACGTGCGTTCCGACACCCACAGCGCGACGCCCCGCTCCGCCGCCACGGTCGCCTTGCCGACCAGCAGGGCGGCCAGCAGCGGGTCCTGGATCTTCTCGGTGACCTGCTCGGCGGTGACCCGGTGGTCCCCGACGACCTCGCCGACGAACTCCACGGCGTCGTCGTACATCTCCAGCTCCAGCAGGCCGAGCAGGGTGTGCATGCGGTTGGCGTGCTCGTGGTCCTGGGCGCGCAGGGCGTCGATCAGGCCGTGCGTGGAGTCGAGTTCGCGGCCCAGCCGCTCCAGTTCGGTGCGGTCGCGCAGGGTGGCCACGGCGCCGCCGTCGTCCGTGGGCATGCGGTTGGCGACCAGCACCCGGTGGCCGCGCACGGTCAGCAGGTCGGTCCCCGTCACCCGGCCGGCCAGGACGTCCGTCGTGCGGCCCTCGCCCAGCGCCTCGTCCGGCGCCAGGCCGACCGCCTCGTCGCCGATCCCCAGCAGCCGCCGCGCCTCGTCGTTCAGCAGCCGGATGCGGCCCCCGCGGTCGAGGGCGACCACGCCCTCACGGATGCCGTGCAGCATCGCCTCGCGCTCGGCGAGCAGCGCCGAGATGTCCGAGAAGGCCAGGTCCCGGGTCTGCCGCTGCACCCGCCGGGAGACCAGCCAGGCGGCCAGCGCGCCCACCGCGAGCGCACCGCCCGCGTAGGCGAACAGCCCCGGTATCGCGCTGATCAGCCGGGCGCGCACACTGTCGTACGCGATACCGACCGACACCGCACCGACGATCCGGTGATCGGCGTCGTACAGCGGCACCTTGCCGCGCGCGGAACGGCCCAGCGTGCCCTTGTCGATCTCCATGACCTGGTTGCCGGCGAGCGCCTCCTTGGGGCTGGTGGAGACCTGGTGGCCGATCTCGCTGAGCGTGGGGTGCGACCAGCGGATCTTGTGCCGGTCGAGCACCACGATGTACTCGGCGTTCGTGGCGTGCCGGATCCGCTCGGCCTCCTTCTGCACCGGGCCGTCCCGGGTCGGCGGGGTGGTCAGGACGCCCTCGGCGATCCGCGGGTCCTGGGCCGTGGTCTGCGCGATGGCCAGCGCGCGGCGCATCGCCTCCTGGTCCAGCTGTTTGCTCAGCGGCGCCAGGAACAGCCCGGTGGCGAGCACCGCCACTCCCGCGGCGATCGCCAGTTGCATCAGCAGCACCTGCGAGAACATCCGCCGCGGCAGACCCAGGCGCAGGCGGCGTGCGGGGGGAGTGGGGCTCATGCCCACGACGGTACGTGGGCCGCGGGGTGCCGCCGTAGCGGGTGTGGCGTGGATCTCCCGGCCGGCTCGCCGGCGGCGCCGGGGGAAGCCCGGTTCAGCTCGCCAGCGCCGGTGTCCCCAGTTGGCGCAGGGCGACCACGTCCATCCGCGCCGGAGTGCCGAGCACCGCCGCGCCGCAGCTCTCCGGGCGCGGCGGGAGCGAGGCGCCCTGGGCCACCGTGACGCTCCAGCGGCGCCCGTCGGCGTGCGCGACAACGACCTCCCACAGCTGGGCCCGGCCCTCGGTCCGTACGACGCTCAGCGCACCCGCCCGGTACTCGCCCGCCGCCTCGCGCACGGCCAGTTCGGCCGCCTGACCGGGCCGGTCCCACGCCGAGCAGCCGCGGCACCCCTCGACCAGCACGCGCCCCTCGCGCGCCCCGTGGAGGGCTTCCTTGACGGTGTGCGCCTCCGCGCGGCCGTACGCATACCCGTACGGCAGGACCAGCACGGTCGGTGAGAAGCGGTGACCACCCAGATGGGTGACCTCCCAGACGCCGCGCACCCCGGACGCCGCCAGTTCACCGGCGAGGGGACGGCCCAGCAGGGCGCAGCAGCGGTCGCGCTTGCCGTTGGTGCACACGAGCGCGAGCGGGTCGCCCGTGTGCGGGCGGCCCTCGAGCGCGGCGCCGAAGGTCCGGTGGTCGCCCGCGCCGAGAGCGGCGAAGTCGAGGCCGAGCAGCCGGCGCGGATCGCGGGTGGTGGCGCCGTGCAGCCAGACGTTGCCCGGCACGGTGTGGGCCGCGTACACCTGCCGCAGCTCGGGCCGTCCGGGATCGGCGTGGCGGCCGGGCCTGCGGATGAGGGCGACGCGCACGCCGGTGCCCTCGGCGGCGGCCTCCAGGGCGCGGCCGAGGGCGGGGTCGAGATGGCTGGAAGTGAGCGCCTTGGCGCCCCACGGCCCGGGCTGTTCCAGCAGCAGCCACGTCGTCGCCGTGGCAGCCGTGCCGGGAAGGGGCTCGTCGAGACGCCGGGAGACGGTCGCACACCTACTCACAGAGGTGAGCCTAACCTGACTCCCCCCGGGGTGACTTCCGGCCGTCCCCGTGTCCCGGGGCGGACGCTAGCCGGGCAGGGGCTGCGGCGGACGCGGGCCGACGTAGTGACCGCTGGGGCGCATGCGCAGCGGGCGTTCGCCGTACTCCTCCAGGGCGTGGGCGATCCAGCCCGCCGTCCGGGCGACGGCGAAGATCGTCTCACCGGCCGTGGCGGGCATGCCGCTGGAGGCGGTGAACACGGCCAGGGCCAGGTCGACGTTGGCGTGCAGCGGGGCGTGCCGGGCGGTCGTGGCGACGACGTCCCGCGCCGCGAGCAGGGCGGGCTCCGCGCGCGGGACCTGCTCCAGGAGGCCGAACAGCACCCGCGCGCGCGGGTCTTCGCCGGCGTAGAGCCGGTGGCCGAGGCCGGGGATACGGCGTCCCGCACGCAGTTCGTCCGCGATCACCGGGACCGCGGTGCCCTGGTCGAGCACCTCGAGCAGCATCCGGTGGGCCAGGCCGCTCGCGGCGCCGTGCAGCGGTCCCTCCAGGACGCCGAGACCCGCCGAGACGGCAGCGTAGGCGTGCGCGCGGGCGGAGGCGGCGACGCGGACGGCGAGCGTGGAGGCGGCCAGGTCGTGGTCGACGAGCAGGGCGAGGGCGGTGTCCAGGACGTGCAGCGAGGCCTCGTCGGCGGGGCGGCCGGTCAGCCGGGCCCACAGGCGGTGGGCCAGCGGGCCGGTGTCCCGGTGGCCGGGCCGGGCCGGGGGCAGCGCCGCGACGAGGGTGGGGATGAGGGTGCGCCCCGTGCCGAGCACGGTCTCCTCGGACAGGTCGAAGCGCAGCGGGTCCTCGGCGGCGGCGGCGATCGCCGCGACCCGCAGCCGGTCGGTGGGGGAGGTGTGCTCGGGCAGGGCGTCCACGGCCCGGCGGGCGACCGTGACGGAGGCCTCGGGCGCGGTGAAGGTCACGCCCGGGGTCAGCCGGCCGGTCCACAGCCACTCCGCGACCTCCTCGTAGGAGTGGCGGACGGCCAGCTCGGTGGCGTCGACGCCCCGGAAGTAGTACCGGTCGTCGTCGATCAGCGTGAGCCGGGTCCGCACGGACAGGTCCGCGCCGGAGCCCGGGGTTCCCGCCGCCTCCCGCCGGTTGCGGCGGGCGAGGGCGTCGACCTCCGCCGCGTCGAAGGTGCTGGCGCGGCCGCCGGGCTCCCGTCTGCTGGTGAGCAGGCCGCGGCTCACGTAGGCGTACACCGTCTCCGGCTTCACGCCGAGCGCCTCGGCGGTCTCCCTGGTGGTCAGCCTGTGCCCGGAGCTGCCGGGAACGGGTTCGTGATCGCGCATGGGGTCACCGTAGCGGCCTCAGGACACCTTGACGTCTATAGATTGATTTAATCAACATTGACAGTCATTTGATCCATCATGGACAGTCGAGTCACGTCAGATCAAGTCCAGCGAGGAGCTCACCATGGGCATCAACAGGACCGCACCCCGCGTCGACGTGCCGCGCGGTCTCGCGGGGGTCGTCGTCACCGACACCGAGGTGGGAGACGTCCGGGGAACGGAGGGCTTCTACCACTACCGCCAGTACTCGGCCGTCGAACTCGCCCGGACCCGCGGCTTCGAGGACGTCTGGCACCTCCTGCTCCACGGCGAGCTGCCCGGCCCCGACCGCCGGGCCGCCTTCACCGCCGAGACCGCGGCGCTGCGCCGGCTGCCCGACGAGGTCCGCGCGGCCCTGCCCGCCATCGCCGCCGCGAGCCGGACCTCCGGACCGCTGGCCGGGATGCGTACGGCGCTCTCGCTGCTCGGCGCCGCGAAGGGCTTCCGGCCGGTGTACGACATCGACGCCGGCCGGCGCCGCGCGGACGCCCTCGCCGCCTGCGCCGCCGTACCGACCCTGCTCACCGCCCTGTACCGGCTCGGCCGCGGACTCGACCCGGTGGAGCCGCGCGAGGACCTCTCCCACGCGGCCGACTACCTGTACATGCTCACCGGTGAGGAACCGGACCCCCGGCAGGCCCGAGCGGTCGAGCAATACCTGATCTCCACCATCGACCACGGATTCAACGCGTCCACCTTCACCGCGCGGGTCATCGCGTCCACCGGCGCCGACGTGGCCGCCTGCCTGACCGGCGCGGTGGGAGCGCTGTCCGGACCGCTGCACGGCGGCGCGCCCAGCCGCGCCCTCGACACCCTGGACGCGATCGGAACGCCGGACCGGACCGACGCCTGGATCCGGGAACGGGTGCTCGCCGGGGACCGCATCATGGGCTTCGGCCACCCCGTCTACCGCACCGAGGACCCCCGTTCCCGCATGCTCCGCGAGATCGCGCTCGGCTTCGGCGGACCGCGCGTCGACCTCGCCGTCCAGGTCGAGCGCCAGGTCGAGGCGATCCTCGCCGAGCTCAAGCCGGGCCGCGAACTGCACACCAACGTCGAGTACTACGCGGGCGTGGTCATGGAACTCTGCGGCCTGCCCCGCGAGATGTTCACGCCCACCTTCGCGGCGGCGCGGGTCGTGGGCTGGAGCGCCAACATCCTGGAGCAGGCCGAGGATTCGAAGATCATCCGCCCGGTGGCCCGCTACGTCGGCCCCCAGGCGCCGGCGCCCGTGCCGGCACCGGTCCCCGTACCCGCGTGAGGCGGAGGCCGGCCGCCGGGACGACCCGGGAGTTCCTATCCTGGTCCGGCAGACAGCCGCGCACGAGAGGGCCGCCCCTTGGGCAACACGCCTACCCCGCACCAGATCCCGGTCGTCGTCCTCGCCGGATTCCTCGGCTCCGGGAAGACCACGCTCCTCAACCACCTCCTGCACCGCAGCGGAGGCAGCCGCATCGGAGCGATCGTCAACGACTTCGGGGCCATCGAGATCGACGCGATGGCCGTCGCCGGCGCCCTCGGCGACTCGACCGTCTCGCTCGGCAACGGCTGCCTGTGCTGTGCCGTGGACACGAGCGAACTCGACCTGTACCTCGACCGGCTCGCCGCGCCCGAAACCGGCATCGACGTCATCGTCATCGAGGCCAGCGGGCTCGCCGAGCCGCAGGAACTGGTACGGATGGTGCTGGCCAGCGAACATCCGGGGATCGTCTACGGCGGCCTCGTCGAGGTCGTCGACGCCGCCGAGATCGACGACACCCGCGCCCGGCACCCGGAGATCGACCGGCACCTGGCCCTGGCCGACCTGGTCGTGGTCAACAAGCTGGACCGGGCCGCCGACGCCGGCCGCGTCCTCGGCCTCGTCCGCTCGCTCACCGACCGGGCGGCCGTCGTCCCCGCCACCTACGGCCGCATCGACCCCGAGATCCTCTTCGACTGCAGGCCGGGTGAGGAACGCATCGGCCAACTGTCCTTCGACGACCTGCACGAGCCCGGTGACGACCGGGAGCACGCCGGGCACCTGCACACCGGCTACGACAGCCTCTCCTTCACCGCCGAGGCGCCCCTGGAACCCCGCCGGCTGATGCGCTTCCTGGACGGCCGCCCCGAGGGCCTGTACCGGATCAAGGGGTACGTCGACTTCGGGCCGTACGACCCCCGCAACCGGTACGCCGTCCACGCCGTCGGCCGGTTCCTGCGCTTCTACCCCGAGCCCTGGCCGGCCGCCGGTGCCCGCCTCAGCCAGCTCGTGCTGATCGGGTCCGGCATCGACGCGGACGGCCTCGCCAAGGAGCTCCAGGCGTGCGGGAACGACGCCCCGCACGCCGACGAGCACGGCATGTGGGGCGTCCTGCGCTACGTCCAGGGCACCGAGGACGAGCCCGGGACCTACGGACCCGAGGCGTACGAGCCCTAGAGCACCGGTCCCGCGACCACGGCCACCGTCTTCGGCAGCGAGGTGCCCGAGCCGTCGCGGCGCGGGTCGAGCTCCGGCAGCTGCACCGGGGTGCCGTTCTTCTGCGCCGCCCGGGCCGGCACGGGGCCCGCCCAGCCCAGCGACAGGCAGTCCTCGCCCTTCAGGAACCGCTGGCAGCGCACCCCGCCGGTGGCCCGGCCCTTGCGCGGGTACTGGTCGAACGGGGTCAGCTTGGCCGTGGTCTGCACGGAGTCGTCCAGCGTGCCGCGCGAGCCGGCCACCGTGAAGACCACCGCGTCGACGGCCGGGTCGACCGCCGTGAAGGAGATGACCTTCGCACCCTCGCCGAGCTTGATGCCCGCCACACCGCCCGCCGGACGGCCCTGCGGGCGCACCGCGGAGGCCTGGAAACGCAGCAGCTGCGCGTCGTCCGTGATGAACACCAGGTCCTCCTCGCCGGTGCGCAGCTCCACCGCGCCGACGATCCGGTCGCCCTCCTTGAGGGTGATGACCTCCAACTCCTCCTTGTTGGACGGGTAGTCGGGCACCACGCGCTTGACGATGCCCTGCTCGGTGCCGAGCGCCAGGCCGGGCGACGACTCGTCCAGCGTGCTCAGGCACACCACCGTCTCGTCGTCCTCCAGGGAGACGAACTCCGCCAGCGGAGCTCCTCCGGAGAGGTTCGCCGAGGCCGACTCGGGCAGCTGCGGCAGGTCGACCACGTTGATCCGCAGCAGCCGGCCGGCCGAGGTCACCGCGCCGATCACGCCCCGCGCGGTCGCCGGGACCGCCGAGACGATCACGTCGTGCTTGACGCGCTTGGCGCCCGCCTCCTCGGCGAACGGCTCGTCGGTCGCCGTACGGGCCAGCAGACCCGTCGAGGACAGCATCACCCGGCACGGGTCGTCGGCCACCTGCAGCGGCACGGCGGCCACCGGGGCGCCCGCGGACTCCAGCAGGACCGTGCGCCGGTCGGTGCCGAACTTCTTGGCCACCGCGGCCAGTTCGGCCGAGACCAGCTTGCGCAGCTCCGCGTCGGACTCCAGGATCCGGGTCAGCTCCGCGATCTCCGCGGTGAGCTTGTCCTTCTCCGCCTCCAGCTCGATGCGGTCGTACTTCGTGAGCCGGCGCAGCGGCGTGTCGAGGATGTACTGCGTCTGGACCTCGCTCAGCGAGAACCGCCGCATCAGGCGCTCCTTGGCCTGCGCGGAGTTCTCGCTGGACCGGATCAGCCGGATGACCTCGTCGATGTCGACCAGCGCGGTGAGCAGGCCCTCCACCAGGTGCAGCCGGTCCCGCCTCCTGCCGCGGCGGTACTCGCTGCGGCGCCGGACCACCTCGAAGCGGTGGTCGAGGTAGACCTCCAGCAGCTCCTTCAGGCCGAGGGTGAGCGGCTGGCCGTCGACCAGGGCCACGTTGTTGATGCCGAAGGACTCCTCCATGGGCGTCAGCTTGTACAGCTGCTCCAGGATCGCCTCCGGCACGAAGCCGTTCTTGATCTCGATGACCAGGCGCAGGCCGTGCTCGCGGTCGGTGAGGTCCTTGACGTCGGCGATGCCCTGGACCTTCTTGCCGTTGACCAGGTCCTTGATCTTGGCGATCACCTTCTCCGGACCGACCGTGAACGGCAGTTCGGTGACGACGAGGCCCTTGCGGCGTGCGGTCACCGTCTCGATCGTGACCGTGGCGCGCATCTTGAACGTGCCGCGGCCCGTCGCGTACGCGTCCCGGATGCCGTCCAGGCCGACGATCCGGCCGCCGGTGGGCAGGTCGGGTCCCGGGACGTGCTTCATCAGCGCGTCCAGGTCCGCGTTCGGGTACCGGATCAGGTGGCGGGCGGCGGTGACGACCTCGCGCAGGTTGTGCGGCGGCATGTTCGTCGCCATGCCGACCGCGATGCCCGAGGAGCCGTTCACCAGCAGGTTCGGGAAGGCGGCGGGCAGCGCCACCGGCTCCTGCTCCTGGCCGTCGTAGTTGGGCGCGAAGTCGACCGTGTCCTCGTCGATGGACTCGGTCATCAGGCTCGTCGCCTCGGCCATCCGGCACTCGGTGTACCGCATGGCGGCCGGCGGGTCGTCGTTGCCCAGCGAGCCGAAGTTGCCGTGGCCGTCGACCAGCGGCACGCGCATGGAGAAGGGCTGCGCCATGCGCACCAGCGCGTCGTAGATCGACGCGTCGCCGTGCGGGTGCAGCTTGCCCATGACCTCGCCGACGACGCGGGCGCACTTGACGTAGCCGCGGTCGGGGCGCAGGCCCATCTCGTTCATCTGGTAGACGATCCGGCGGTGCACCGGCTTCAGGCCGTCGCGGGCGTCCGGCAGGGCGCGCGAGTAGATGACCGAGTACGCGTACTCGAGGTAGGAGCCACGCATCTCGTCCACGACGTCGATGTCGAGGATTCTCTCCTCGTACGGGTCGTCGGGAGGCGGGGTCTTCGTGCTGCGGCGGGCCATCGCTGCCGGCTCCTTCTGATCTGGTCGCTCGCCGAGGGGGCGCGCGCCCCCGGACTCGCTCTCGCTGAAGCTGTTGACGGATCTGACGCGGACCATTGTGGACCGCGGCACTGACAACCTGGCCGCGACCCGGTGTCCGCGGCCCGCCCCGGTTGCCGGAAGGCCTCCTCGGGTACGCCTGACGCAGGCTACGCGATCCGCTGTGGGCGTACGTCCGGCGGGAACTTCGCCGAGGCCCCGCACGCTGTGCATACAGTGGCAGGAACGGCAGGAAGACCGCGGTTTCGACGACCGCGTCCGCTCGCGAAGGGACGTACATGCCCATGGGTCACACGACCACAGCCGAGGCAGGCTCCGGGGGCCTGACAGCGACCGAGCACCGGCTGGCCAACGGTCTGCGCGTGGTGCTCTCCGAGGACCACCTGACCCCGGTGGCGGCGGTCTGCCTCTGGTACGACGTCGGCTCCCGCCACGAGGTCAAGGGGCGTACCGGCCTGGCTCACCTCTTCGAGCACCTGATGTTCCAGGGCTCGGCGCAGGTGCGGGGCAACGGCCACTTCGAGCTGGTGCAGGGCGCCGGCGGCTCGCTCAACGGCACCACCAGCTTCGAGCGCACCAACTACTTCGAGACCATGCCCGCCCACCAGCTGGAGCTCGCCCTCTGGCTGGAGGCCGACCGCATGGGCTCCCTGCTGACCGCCCTGGACGACGAGTCCATGGAGAACCAGCGGGACGTGGTCAAGAACGAGCGCCGCCAGCGCTACGACAACGTGCCCTACGGCACCGCCTTCGAGAGGCTGACCGCCCTCGCCTACCCGGAGGGCCACCCCTACCACCACACGCCGATCGGCTCGATGGCGGACCTGGACGCGGCCACCCTGGAGGACGCGCGCCAGTTCTTCCGCACCTACTACGCGCCCAACAACGCGGTGCTCTCCGTGGTCGGCGACATCGACCCCGTGCAGACCCTCGCCTGGATCGAGAAGTACTTCGGCTCGATCGAGTCCCACGACGGCAAGCCCGCGCCCCGCGACGGCTCGCTGCCGGAGGTCATCGGCGAGCAGCTGCGCGAGGTCGTCGTCGAAGAGGTCCCGGCGCGCGCCCTGATGGCCGCCTACCGGCTCCCGGAGGACGGCACGCGCGCGTGCGACGCGGCCGACCTGGCCCTGACCGTCCTCGGCGGCGGCGAGTCCTCCCGGCTGTACAACCGGCTGGTGCGCCGCGACCGTACGGCCGTCGCGGCCGGCTTCGGGCTGCTGCGGCTGGCCGGCGCGCCGTCCCTGGGCTGGCTGGACGTGAAGACCTCCGGTGACGTCGAGGTGCCGGTCATCGAGACCGCCATCGACGAGGAGCTGGCCCGGTTCGCCGAGGAGGGCCCCACGCCGGAGGAGATGGAGCGCGCCCAGGCCCAGCTCGAGCGCGAGTGGCTGGACCGGCTCGGCACGGTCGCCGGCCGCGCCGACGAACTGTGCCGGTACGCCGTCCTGTTCGGCGACCCGCAGCTCGCCCTGACCGCCGTCCAGCGCGTCCTGGAGGTGACCCCCGAGGAGGTCCAGGAGGTCGCCAAGGCCCGTCTGCGCCCCGACAACCGCGCGGTCCTCGTCTACGAGCCGAAGTCCCCGGAGACCGTCCAGGACGCCGACGTCCCCGAGGACCCGGAGCACGAAGCGACCGTAGAGGCCGGCAACGAGAACGAGGAGACGGCCAAGTGACCGAGCTCGCCACCATGGACTTCCACCCCCAGCCGCAGCCGGGGGAGGCCAGGCCCTGGGCCTTCCCCGCCCCCGAGCGCGGCACGCTGGACAACGGCCTGACCGTGCTGCGCTGCCACCGCCCCGGCCAGCAGGTCGTCGCCGTCGAGGTGCTGCTGGACGCCCCCCTGGACGCCGAGCCGGCCGGCCTGGACGGCGTCGGCACGATCATGGCGCGGGCCTTCTCCGAGGGCACCGACAAGCACTCCGCCGAGGAGTTCGCGGCCGAGCTGGAGCGGGCCGGCGCCACGCTGGACGCGCACGCCGACCACCCCGGTGTCCGCATCAGCCTGGAGGTGCCCGCCTCCCGCCTGGCCAAGGGCCTCGGCCTGCTCGCCGACGCGCTGCGCGCGCCCGCCTTCGCCGAGAGCGAGGTGGAGCGGCTGGTCCGCAACCGCCTGGACGAGATCCCGCACGAGCTGGCCAACCCCGCCCGCCGCGCCGCCAAGGAGCTCTCCAAGGAGCTGTTCCCGGCCACCTCGCGCATGTCGCGCCCGCGCCAGGGCACCGAGGAGACCGTCGAGAAGATCGACGCGGCGGCCGTACGCGCCTTCTACGACCGCCACGTGCGGCCCGCCACCGCCACCGTGGTCGTCGTCGGCGACCTCACCGGCACCGACCTGGACGATCTGCTCGCCGGCACCCTGGGCGCCTGGACCGGCACCCCGGGCGAGCCGCGGCCCGTGCCGCCCGTGACCGCCGACGACACCGGGCGCGTGGTCATCGTCGACCGGCCCGGCGCGGTCCAGACGCAGCTGCTCATCGGCCGCATCGGTGCCGACCGGCACGACCGCGTGTGGCCGGCGCAGGTGCTCGGCACCTACTGCCTCGGCGGCACCCTCACCTCCCGCCTGGACCGCGTCCTGCGCGAGGAGAAGGGCTACACCTACGGCGTGCGCGCCTTCGGCCAGGTCCTGCGCTCCTCGCCGGAGGGCACCGGGGCCGCGATGCTCGCCATCAGCGGCTCGGTGGACACCCCGAACACCGGTCCCGCCCTCCAGGACCTGTGGACGGTGCTGCGCACGCTCGCGGCGGACGGCCTGACGGACGCCGAGCGGGACGTCGCCGTGCAGAACCTCGTCGGGGTGGCACCGCTGAAGTACGAGACGGCCGCGGCCGTCGCGAGCACCCTCGCCGAGCAGGTCGAGCAGCACCTGCCCGACGACTTCCAGGCGACGCTGTATCAGCAGCTCGCCGCCACCGGCACGGTGGAGGCCACCGCGGCGGTCATCAACGCCTTCCCGGTGGACCGCCTGGTGACCGTCCTCGTCGGCGACGCGGCCCGGATCAAGGCGCCGGTCGAGGCGCTCGGCATCGGTGACGTCACCGTGGTGACGGCCGAGTAGCGCCGCGGCGGCGGAACGTCCCGCGCGCGGGGGGCCCTGACGGCCGACGGGTCGTCAGGGCCCCTTGCGTTGGACGGCTGCCCGGCCCGGCAGCCGCACAACGATCCGCCCGGATGTCCGGATTGGGGCAGAGCCTGCCCATCTGGTCTGTGGGATGTACTACAAAACCCCGGTTCCGTTTGAGGATCGAAAGCCGGCCCGCTTAGCGTCGTCCGGGCTGTCCGTCAGGCACTGCGCCGCGCCCGCGGCACCGGACAGCCATCGCCGAGTCCCCGTATGGCGCGAGCCAGGGGAGCCGGGGACCCACCGCAGTCCCTGGGGTGAATCGGACGCCCGCGCGCCAGCGAGGGGGTCCGTAGGAGACCTTCCTGCTCCGAACCCGTCAGCTAACCCGGTAGGCGAGAGGGAAGGAAAGGACAAGCCACCACATGGCGTTCATGTGCGCCACCGGGAAGCACCGCAAGCCCGGCCGGGTCAAGCGCACCACCGCAACCGCGGCCGGCGTCGCGGCCCTCACCACCACCGGTGTCGTCGGCACCCTCGCCGCCACCCCGGCGCTCGCCGCGGAGCGTCCCGTCGAGCAGACCGGCCTCACCCCGGTCATCACCGTGAGCGACGACGTCGCCGAGCAGATCGACGCGCAGGCCGCCGTCCAGAAGATCGCCGCCGAGCAGAAGGCGGCCGAGGAGGCCGCGGCCAAGGCGGCCGCAGCGCGGGCCGAGCAGGCGCGCCAGGCCGAGGCGCGCGCCGCCCGGGAGGCCGAGCGCAAGCGCCTGAACATGTTCGTCGCGCCGGTCGCGCACTCGTACGTGTCCACGGGCTACATGGCCAGCAGCTCCCTGTGGTCGTCCGGCTCGCACACCGGCATCGACTTCCACGCGGCCGTCGGGACCACGGTCCACGCGGTGGGCTCGGGCACCGTCGTCTCCACCGGCTGGGGCGGCGCCTACGGCAACCAGATCGTCATCCGGATGGCTGACGGCATGTACACGCAGTACGGCCACCTGTCGTCCATCGGCGTCACCGTGGGCCAGAAGGTCACCCCCGGCCAGCAGATCGGCCTGTCCGGTGCGACCGGCAACGTCACCGGCCCACACCTGCACTTCGAGGCCCGCACGGGTCCCGACTACGGCTCGGACGTCGACCCGATCGCCTACCTCCGCAAGCACGGCGTGAACGTCTGACGCGGCACCGCACCGCTTCCGCGAAAGCCCCGGCTCACCGAGCCGGGGCTTTCGCCGTTTTTCGTGCACCGTCCCGCAGGCGCTGTCCAAAAAATATGCATGGATTCCGGACCGCCGTCGGAAATTCGGGCTCATTGCCATAGAGTCACGGGACACACGTCCATCGTCGGCGTTTCACGGGGATTAAGACGGAGGTCGGTCATGCGTATTCCGGCGCACTCGGTGTGCACGGCGATCCGGGACGACATCGTGGCCGGTGTCCACCCGCGCGGCAGCCGCCTCACCGAGGAAGTCCTCGCCCGCCGCTACGGCGTCTCCCGCGTCCCCGTCCGCGAGGCCCTGCGCACCCTGGAGGCGGAGGGCTTCGTGGTGACGCGCCGGCACGCGGGCGCGTGCGTGGCCGAGCCGACCGAGCGGGAGGCCGCCGACCTGCTGGAGATGCGCATGCTGCTGGAGCCGCTCGGCGCCTCCCGGGCCGCTCAGCGGCGCACCGAGGCCCACCTGAAGGTGCTGCGCGGCCTGGTCAGACTGGGGCAGGAGCGGGCCCGGCGGGGGAGCAGCGAGGACCTGCGCTCGCTGGGCGGCTGGTTCCACGAGACCCTCGCGCAGGCCTGCGGCAGCTCCTCGCTGACCTCGATGCTCACCCAGTTGCGGCACAAGATCGCCTGGATGTACACGGTGGAGGCCCCGCCGAGTCCGGTGGAGTCCTGGGCGGAGCACGGCGCGATCGTGGACGCGGTGGCGCGCGGAGACGGCGAGCGCGCGCGGGCGATCACGGCGCTGCACGGCGAGCGCGCGGCGGCCGCGCACCGGCTGCGCCTTTCCGGCGGCCCGGACCGCACCGGCCGTGTGAGAACTTCGCAACGTGCCGTAAACATGTCGGGGCCGCGGCATTAACACGGGCGCTGTATACAAAGAAAGGCAATAAGCGGGGGTGTATTTCCGCTGCCTGCTGCCCGGAATTCCGGACGCCTGTAATTACCGTCCGAAACGGCGGAGCCGCGCCGCCCCGAAAAGGGCGACGCGGCTCCTCGGCTCCCGACCGGCGCTCAGACCGTCTCGGGCAGTTCCTCAAGACCCTCGGCGACCAGCTTGGCCAGCCGGTCCAGGGCCGCGTCCGCGCCCTCGGCGTCGGAGGCGAGGACGATCTCCTCACCGCCCTGGGCGCCCAGGCCCAGGACAGCCAGCATGGAGGCCGCGTTGACGGGGTTGCCCCCGGCCTTGGCGATCGTCACCGGGACGCCTGCGGCCGTGGCGGCTCGGACGAAGATGGAGGCGGGGCGGGCATGGAGGCCCTCGGCCCAGCCGACGTTGACGCGGCGCTCAGCCATGTGTTGCTGCCCTTCGGTTTCAGGGTTGTCTAGACCAGTTTCCCACATCGTGGGGTGTGCCCGGAGCGGTCCTTCGTCCCGCTCCGGTGTGTCGCCGGCCCGCGGCCTCGGCCCGGCGTCGTCCCCAAGACTGCCCTGCCCCGTTGTCAGAAGCTAGCCGTACCCTGGGCCCCATGCAGAGCCCGGCGGACCGGCAGGACCGGCACGAGTACCCCGCCCACTGGGAGGCGGACGTGGTGCTGCGCGACGGCGGTACCGCGCGCATCCGGCCCATCACCGTGGATGACGCCGACCGTCTGGTCAGCTTCTACGAGCAGGTCTCGGACGAGTCGAAGTACTACCGCTTCTTCGCGCCGTACCCCCGGCTCTCCGCCAAGGACGTCCACCGCTTCACGCACCACGACTTCGTGGACCGGGTGGGCCTCGCGGCCACGATCGGCGGCGAGTTCATCGCCACCGTGCGCTACGACCGCATCGGCGCCGACGGCATGCCCGCCTCCGGTCCGGCCGACGAGGCCGAGGTCGCCTTCCTCGTCCAGGACGCCCACCAGGGCCGCGGCGTCGCCTCCGCCCTGCTGGAGCACATCGCGGCCGTCGCGCGCGAGCGGGGCATCCGCCGCTTCGCCGCCGAGGTGCTGCCCGCCAACTCCAAGATGATCAAGGTGTTCACGGACGCCGGGTACACCCAGAAGCGCAGCTTCGAGGACGGCGTCGTACGCCTGGAGTTCGACCTCGAGCCCACCGACCGCTCGCTCGCCGTCCAGCGCGCGCGGGAGCAGCGCGCCGAGGCCCGCTCGGTACGGCGGCTGCTGGCCCCGGGATCCGTCGCGGTCGTCGGCGTCGGCCGGGCGAGCGGCGGGGTCGGCCGCAGCGTCCTCGGCAACATCCGGGACGCCGGCTACCCGGGCCGGCTGCACGCCGTGAACCGGGCCTTCCCCGAGGACCTGACGGAGGTCGACGGGGTGCCGGCGTACCGCTCGGTGCGCGACATCGAGGGCCCGGTCGACCTCGCCGTCGTCGCCGTACCGGCCGAGCACGTGCCCGCGGTGGTCGCCGAGTGCGGGGAGCACGGGGTCCAGGGGCTCGTCGTGCTCTCCGCCGGGTACGCCGAGAGCGGGCCCGAGGGGCGCGAGCGGCAGCGGGCCCTCGTCCGGCAGGCACGCGCGTACGGCATGCGCATCGTCGGCCCCAACGCCTTCGGCGTCATCAACACCGCGCCCGGCGTCCGGCTGAACGCCTCCCTGGCCCCGGAGATGCCCCGCCCCGGCCGCATCGGGCTGTTCGCCCAGTCCGGCGCCATCGGCATCGCCCTGCTGTCCCGGCTGCACCGGCGCGGCGGAGGCGTCACCGGAGTCACGGGCGTGTCCACCTTCGTCTCCTCCGGCAACCGCGCCGACGTCTCCGGCAACGACGTCCTGCAGTACTGGTACGACGACCCCGACACCGACGTCGTCCTCATGTACCTGGAGTCCATCGGCAACCCCCGCAAGTTCACCCGCCTGGCGCGCCGCACGGCCGCGGCCAAGCCGCTGGTCGTGGTGCAGGGCGCCGGATCGGCCCCCCAGGGGCACGCGGTCCGGGCGACGCGGCTGCCCCACGCGACGGTGTCCGCGCTGCTCCGGCAGGCCGGGGTGATCCGGGTCGACACGATCACCGAACTGGTCGACGCGGGCCTGCTGCTCGCCCGCCAGCCGCTGCCGGCGGGTGCCCGCGTGGCGATCCTCGGCAACTCCGAGTCGCTGGGGGTGCTGACCTACGACCGCTGCCTCGCCGAGGGACTGCGGCCCTCGCGTCCGCTGGACCTGACGACCGGGGCCACGGCGGAGGACTTCCACCGGGCGCTGGTGCGGGCCCTGGCCGACGAGACGAACGACGCCGTCGTCGTCACGGCGATCCCCGCGATCGGGGAGGAGTCGCCGGGGGACGAGGAGCTGGCTCAGGCGCTGCGGTCGGCGGCGGCCGCGATGCCCGGGAAGCCGGTGCTCGTCGTGCACGTGGAGCTCGGGGGGCTCGCGCAGGCCCTGTCGGCCGCGGCCAGCACGGCGCCGCAGGCCGGCGGGAGGGCACCGGGCGGCGAGGGCGGCGTCGACCGCGTCCTCCAGGAGGAGCCGCCGCCCACCGCGCGGCCGGCCCCACCGGAGGGCACCTCCCTCATCCCCGCCTACCCCGCCGCCGAGCGGGCCGTCCGCGCCCTCGCCGAAGCCGTGCGGTACGCGCAGTGGCGGCGGGAGGCCGCCGACCCGGGCCGGGTGCCGGAGTTCGACGACGTCGACGAGAAGGGCGCCGCGCGGCTCATCGGGGAGCTGCTCGCGCGCGGGGAGGGCCTCACCACCTCCGACGCGCAGACCTGCGAGCTGCTCGGCAAGTACGGCATCCAGGTGCGGCGGGCGCTCCCCGCGCCCACCCCGGACGCCGCCGCCGAGGCCGCACGCGCCCTCGGCTACCCGGTCGCCCTGAAGGCCACCGCCCCGCACCTGCGGCACCGCGCCGACCTGGGCGGCGTACGGCTGGACCTCGCCGACGAGGAGCAACTGCGCCGCGCCTACGCCGAGTTGACCGGGCTGTTCGGCCCGCCGGAGGAGCTGCGGCCGGTGGTGCAGGGCATGGCGCCGCGCGGGGTCGACACGGTCGTGCGGGCGGTGATCGACCCGGCGGCCGGGGCCGTGCTGTCCTTCGGCCTCGCCGGGGCCGCGTCCCAGCTGCTCGGGGACATGGCGCACCGGCTGGTCCCGGTCACCGACCGGGACGCGACCTCGCTGGTGCGGTCCATCCGGACGGCGCCGCTGCTGTTCGGCTGGCGCGGCTCCACGCCCGTCGACACCCCCGCGCTGGAGGAGCTGCTGCTGCGGGTCTCCCGGCTCGTGGACGACCACCCCGAGGTCGTCGCCGTCACCCTGGAGCCGGTCGTCGTCGCCCCCAAGGGCATCAGCGTCCTCGGCGCCACCGTCCGCCTCGCGCCCCCACCCGCCCGCGACGACCTCGGCCCGCGCACGATGCCGGCGTACTGAGCGGACGGGGGGACGGGATGGAGATCGCCGGGCCCGCACTCGGGGTAAGTGACGAGGAGACCGCGCGTCACGCGCGCGCCCTCGGCGAGCCACCGGCGCTCGTCGTCGCCTTCGAGGCGGACGCCGGCGGGCCGGAACCCGTGTCCTGCCCGGTCGCCGCCGAGCGACCGGAGATCCGGCGGGAGCCCGTGCCGGGGCACCCGCGCCCGGGCGCGGAGGCCGCCCCGGGTGCCCGCGACTGGCCCGGACCGCCCTTGCCCACGGATTAGGATGGACGCCATGGCCAAGACCAGTACGACGACCCAGGGGCTGCGCACGGCGATCGAGCGCAGCGGCTACTACCCGGCCCTCGTGGCCGAGGCGGTGGAGGCCGCTGTGGGCGGCGAGCCCATCCGGTCGTACCTGGTCCACCAGGAGACGACGTTCGACCAGAACGAGGTGCGCCGGCACGTCACCGTCCTGGTCCTCACCGGCAACCGCTTCATCGTCAGCCACACCGACGAGCAGGCCGCCGACGGCACGTCCCCGACGCCGTACGCCACGACGTCCACGGAGTCCGTCAAGCTCGGCCGGATCTCGTCCGTGGTGGTCAGCCGGGTGGTCGCGAACCCGGAGCAGTACGTGCCGGGCACGCTGCCCCGCGAGGTCGTGCTGACCATCGGCTGGGGCGCGGTCAGCCGCATCGACCTGGAGCCCGCCGCCTGCGGCGACCCGAACTGCGAGGCCGATCACGGCTACACGGGCAGCTCCACGGCGGACGACCTCAGCCTGCGCGTCAGCGAGGCCGGGGACGGCCCGGAGACGGTGCGCCAGGCGCTCGCCTTCGCGCAGGCCATCTCCGAGGCGACCGCGGACCTCACGCGCTGATGGCGCAGACCACCTCCTGGGGCCACCCGGAACCGCTCGCCCTCGCCAGCGCGCCGCTGCCCGAGTACGGCACCGGCTCGCTCGCCGACCTGCTGCCCACCCTGGCCGCCGGCCTCGGCGTCCCCGGCACGACCGCCGCCATCACGGAACTGGCCCCGGCCGACCGGGTCTGCGTCTTCCTGGTCGACGGCCTCGGCTGGGAGCAGCTGCGCGCCCACCCCGACGAAGCCCCCTTCCTGACCTCGCTGCTGGGCAGCTCCCGCGGCGGCACCGGACGCCCGCTCACCGCCGGCTACCCGGCGACCACCGCCACCTCCCTGGCCTCCGTCGGCACCGGCCTGCCCCCGGGCGCCCACGGCCTGCCCGGCTACACCGTGCGCAACCCGGACACCGGCCGGCTGATGAACCAGCTCCGCTGGCAGCCGTACACCGAGCCGGGCCCCTGGCAGCCGTACCCCACCGTCTTCCAGCTGGCCCACGCGGCCGGCGTGCACGCCGCGCAGGTGTCCTCGCCCACCTTCGCGCAGACCCCGCTCACCAAGGTCGCGCTCAGCGGTGGCACCTTCCACGGGCGGCTGACCGGCGAGGAGCGCATGGACCTGGCGGCCGAGCAACTCGCCGGCGGGGACCGCTCCCTGGTGTACACGTACTACGCCGAGCTGGACGGCGCCGGGCACCGCTACGGCATCGCCTCCGACACCTGGCGCGGCCAGCTCATGTACGTCGACCGGCTCGTCCAGCGCCTCGCCGAGCAACTGCCGCCGCGTGCCGCGCTGTACGTCACCGCCGACCACGGCATGGTCGACATCCCGTTCGACGACGAGCACCGCATCGACTTCGACGCGGACTGGGAGCTGCGCGCCGGCGTGGCCCTGCTCGGCGGGGAGGGCCGCGCCCGGCACGTCTACGCGGTCCCGGGCGCCGAGAACGACGTCCTGACCTGCTGGCGCGAGGTGCTCGGCGAGCAGTTCTGGGTGGCCTCGCGGGACGAGGCGATCGCGGCTGGCTGGTTCGGGCCGCACGTGGACGAGCGCGTCTACCTGCGCCTCGGCGACGTGATCGCGGCCGCGCACGACGACGTCCTGATCACCGCCTCCGAGCGGGAGCCCAAGGAGTCCGCGCTGGTCGGCAACCACGGCTCGATGACCCCGGCCGAGCAGCTCGTCCCGCTGCTCGAAGTACGCTCCTGACCCCCTGCCTCCTCCTGCCCCGCCCCGAAAGGTGCTCATCCCCTCATGCCCGAGCTGGTGTTCTTCTCCGGAACGATGGACTGCGGGAAGTCCACGCTGGCTCTGCAGATAGAGCACAACCGCTCCGCGCGCGGCCTCGTCGGGATGATCTTCACCCGGGACGACCGCGCGGGCGAGGGCAAGCTGTCCTCCCGGCTGGGCCTGGTCACCGACGCGGTGGAGGTCGAGGACGGCCAGGACCTGTACGCCTCCATCGTCGAGCACCTCTCCCAGGGCGGCCGCGCGGACTACGTGATCGCCGACGAGGCGCAGTTCCTCGCCCCGGAGCAGATCGACCAGCTCGCGCGCGTGGTGGACGACCTCGACGTGGACGTCTACGCCTTCGGCATCACCACCGACTTCCGCTCCAAGCTCTTCCCCGGCTCCCAGCGGCTGGTGGAGCTGGCCGACCGCATCGAGGTGCTGCAGGTGGAGGCGCTGTGCTGGTGCGGCGCCCGCGCCACGCACAACGCCCGGACGATAGGCGGCGTGATGGTGGTCGAGGGCGCCCAGGTGGTCGTCGGCGACGTCAACCACTCCGCGGGCGAGGTCGGCTACGAGGTCCTGTGCCGCCGCCACCACCGCCGCCGCATGACCGCCGCGTCGGCGCGCGCGGCGGCCCTGTCGCCGGACGTGCTGCCGGTGTCGCCCGCGTGAGGTCCCGGCGGCCGGCTCACCGGGGATTCTCGATGACCGAGAACACCGCCCCCTCCGGGTCCGCCACCGTCGCCACGCGCCCGTGCGGGCTGTCGTGGGCCGTCTTGAGCACCTGGCCGCCCAGGCCGGTGACCTGACGCAGGGTCTCGTCGGCGTCGGCGACCTGGAAGTACGTCAGCCAGTGCGACCCACGGTCCCGGGGCAGGGCGTGTCCCACGCCGTGCAGTCCGGCCACCGGGCGGCCTCCGAGCCGCAGGGTGACGTAGTCGAAGTCGGCGGAGACGACCGGCTCCTCGGCGTAACCGAACACGGTCTCGTAGAACTTGGCGACGCTCTCGGTCTCGAAGGTGAGCAGTTCGATCCAGGCCGGGGTGCCCGGGACGCCGCTGAGCGCGGTGATGAGGTGGGGCGCCCCCTGCCAGATGCCGAACACCGCCCCGGACGGGTCGGAGGCGATGGCCAGCCGCCCGGCGTCGGCCGCGTCCAGCGGGCCCACCGCCACCGTGCCGCCGCACAGCCGGACCTGCTCGGCCGTCCGGTCCACGTCGTCCGAGGCGAAGTAGGGCGTCCAGGCGATCGGCAGCCGGTTCTCCGGCGGCAACTGGCCCATGCCCGCCACCTCCTGCCCGTCGAGCAGCGCCCGTACGTAGGGGCCGAGCTGCTGCGGGCCGGGCCGGAACTCCCAGCCGAACAGCGCCTCGTAGAACTCCTCGGTCGCGGTCAGCCCGTGTGCCATCAGGCTCACCCAGCAGGGTGTGCCGGGCGCGGTCCGCGCGTGTGGACCGGCCGACTCCCGTGCCTCGGTCATCGATCACTCTCTCCCCGGCCCTCGTGTGGCCGTGTCGATTCCGCTCCCCGGAAGGGGTGTGCCGCCGGCAGCGTGTGCGCTCGTGGCGGTACCCGCATCCTGGCCGGTTCCTGCGCGCGGGGCCGCGCCGCCGCGCGGCGGTGTCCTGCCGAGGATGCCCGGTCCGCCGTCGTTCGCCGCTTCCTGGCGATGGCCGGCGGGTGTCCGTCGGCTGTACAGGGTGTGCTCGATCCCCTACGTCCGGTGATCGAGCCCGTCCGGCCGAGCAGAGTAGCCGGACCTGGACTCCGCGGCCACCCCTGGCGTAAGGATGGACGCCATGACAGCCATCATCACCGCATCCGAACTCGCCGCCGAGCTGGCCGGCGACCACCCGCCCGTCGTGCTGGACGTGCGCTGGCAGCTGAGCGTGGCGAAGGCGGCGGGCGCCCCTGCCTTCGACGGCCGGGCCGAGTACGCGGCCGGGCACCTCCCCGGCGCGGTCTTCGTCGACCTGGACCGGGAGCTGGCCTCGGCCCCCGGGGAGCACGGCCGCCATCCGCTGCCCGGCCTCGCGGAGTTCGGCGCTGCCATGCGCCGCGCGGGCGTGTCGGCGGGCCGCCCGGTCGTCGTCTACGACGGCGGGCACGGCTGGGCCGCCGCGCGCGCGTGGTGGCTGCTGCGCTGGACGGGTCACCCGGACGTGCGGGTCCTCGACGGCGGGTTGCCGGCCTGGCAGGGCCCGTTGACGACCGACGTCCCGGCGCCGGCCGAGGGCGACTTCGCACCGGCGCCCGGCGCGGCCGGGCTGCTCGACGCCGACGCGGCCGCCGCCCTGGCCCGGTCGGGCGTGCTGCTGGACGCGCGCGCGGGGGAGCGTTACCGCGGCGAGGTGGAGCCGATCGACCGGGTCGGCGGGCACATCCCGGGCGCGGTGTCGGCGCCGACGACGGAGAACGTGGGTCCGGACGGCCGGTTCCTGCCCGCGGAGGAGCTGAGGGACCGCTTCAAGGCCCTGGGGGTGTCCGAGGGAGACGAGGTCGGCGTCTACTGCGGTTCGGGCGTGTCCGGGGCGCACGAGGTGCTCGCCCTGGCGGTGGCGGGCATTCCGGCCGCCCTGTACGTGGGTTCGTGGTCGGAGTGGTCGTCGGACCCGTCCCGGCCGGTCGTGGTGGGGCCGGACCCGCAGTAGGCCGCGGCGGCGGGGGCACGCGTGTGCCCCCGCCTCAGACGGGCGTACGGCCCGTTTGCCGCCGCTCCTACTCCTGCTTCTTGCGCCGGGTCCCGAACACGATCTCGTCCCAGCTCGGCACGGCCGCGCGGCGGCCGGGACGGACGCCGTCGGCCTCGGCCTGACGGTCGGTCGCGCCGATCAGCCGGTCGCGGTGGCTGCCCACCGAGCGGGGCATGAGGACGTCCGCGTAGGCCGAGCCGGCCGAGGCGGCGGGCGCCGGCGGCTCCTCCGCCTCGGGGTCGTCGGCGGGCTCCTCCGCGGTGTCCGGGGACCGCTCCGGGACCACCAGGTCGCCCCGGAAGCTCGGCACCGCCTCCAGCAGGCTGGTCAGCGAGTCGCGTTCACCCGTGCTCTCCTCGGCGGGCTCCGACGCTTGCGCCGGCAGGCTCGGCCGCTCCCGGTCGCTGCGCTCCAGCGCGCGGTCCATCGAACGCTCGCGCGGGAGGCGGGCGATGCGCGGCACGAACGGGAAGCTCGGCTCCGGCACGGCGAGGTCGTCGGACTCGCCGATCAGCGAGCGCGCCTCGTCGTCCACGGCCTGGACGAGCCGCCGGGGCGGGTCGTACGTCCAGCTCGCCGAGTGCGGTTCGCCCGCGACCCGGTAGACGAGCATGACCTCCCAGGTGCCGTCGTCGCGGCGCCAGGAGTCCCACTGCACGGTGTCCTTCTCGGCGCCGCGCAGCAGCAGCCGCTCCTGGACGGCCTCGCCGAGCAGCGGGCCGGAGTTCTCGCCGGGGCGGCGGACCGGGGTCTTGCGGGCCCGCTCGGCCATGAAGGCGCGCTCGGCCAGCACCGGCCCCTCGAAGCGCCGTACCCGGTCGACCGGGATGCCGGCCATCTGGGCGACCTCTTCGGCGGTGGCACCGGCACGTATCCGCGCCTGGATGTCACGGGGGCGGAGATGGCTCTCGACCTCGATCTCGATCTGGCCGAGACGGGGCCGGTCGCCGCGCACGGCGGCGCGCAGCCGCTCGTCGATCGGAAGGGTGTACTCCGTCGAGTCGGCAGCCTTCAGCACCAGCCGTGTGCCGTCATTCGAGACGGCCACGACACGCAGTTCGGGCATGGGGACCTCCCGGGTGGTGCCTGCCGACGTCACGTGCGTCGCTGCTTCCGCTAGTCGAGTGTGGCCTGCCCGGGTGCAGCCTGCCACAACCTTGCCGAGTTGCCCGGCGTGTCGGGCGCGGGCCCTGGAACGCCGTTATGGCACGGTTACCTGTTCGCAACTCTCCGTGACGACCTTCGTCACCCTGCGCAACCAGCCCCCTCCCGGCGGTCCTGCAAGGTTCCGGACACCCTGGTGGGAGACCGTACCCAGGGCTCGCAACAGTACTCCATTTGGACCATGTGCGTGGATGGGCGCGCCGCCCAACTTCTGGCACGGGGTACGACTTGGCCGCCCGCGAACGCGCTCCGCGATCATGGAAGTGGCGCACTTCACGTAATCCCCGGAAACGGAACGAATGGGTTCGCGGCGTGTCGCCGCCGGCGGCCGCAGGCGCTACGCCCCCAGAACCCTCCGCAAGTAGTCGTTCTGGAACAGCCGTTCCGGGTCGAGGCGGTCGCGCAGCGCGGTGAACTCGCCGAAGCGCGGGTACACCCCGGCGAAGTACTCCGCGTCCCGGGTGTGCAGCTTGCCCCAGTGCGGCCGTCCCTCGTGGGCCGTGAAGATGCGCTCGGCGGCGGTGAAGTAGGCGTGGTGGGGCGTGCCCCGGTACATGTGGACGGCGATGTACGCGCTGTCCCGGCCGGAGGCGGTGGACAGGGTGATGTCGTCGGCCGGCGCGGTGCGCACCTCCACCGGGAAGCTGACGCGCAGTCCGGAGCGGTCGACCATGGCCTTGAGCTCGCGCAGCGTGTCGGCCAGGGCCGCGCGCGGGACGGCGTACTCCATCTCCACAAAGCGCACGCGGCGCGGCGAGGTGTAGACCTTGTAGGGGATGTCCGTGTACGTCCGCGCGGACAGCGCCCTGCTGGAGATCCGGGCGATCGAGGGGATCGTCGCGGGCGCCGCGCGTCCGACCCACTGGGCCACCTGGAACACCCCGTTGGAGAGGAACTCGTCCTCGAACCAGCCGGCCAACCGCCCCACCGGCTGCTCCGGTCCCGCGCTGCGGTTGTTGCGCTTGGTGTTGGTGTTGCCGGTGTGCGGGAACCAGTAGAACTCGAAGTGCTCGTTCTCCGCCCAGAGTTGGTCGAACTCGGCCAGGACCCGGTCGAAGGGCATCGGCTCCTCGCGCGCGGTCAGCAGGAACAGCGGCTCCACGGCGAAGGTGATCGTGGTGACGACGCCGAGCGCGCCGAGGCCGATCCGCGCCGCCGCGAAGACCTCCGGGTTCTCCTTCTCGGAGCAGGTGAGCACCGAGCCGTCGGCCGTGACCAGTTCCAGTCCCTTGATCTGGGCGGCGATGGAGGCCGACTCCCGGCCCGTGCCGTGCGTGCCCGTGCTGGTCGCCCCGGAGACGGTCTGCTCCATGATGTCGCCCATGTTGGTGAGCGACAGGCCCTCGCGCGCCAGGGCCGCGTTGAGTCTCTTGAGCGGGGTGCCGGCCTCCACCGTGACGGTCATGGCGTCCCGGTCGACGCCGCGGATGCCCGTCAACAGGTGAGGGCGGATCAGCACACCGTCCGTGGCCGCTATGGAGGTGAAGGAGTGCCCCGTGCCGACCGCCTTCACCTTCAGGCCGTCCTCGGCGGCCCGGCGCACCGCGGCGGCCAGCTCCTCCACCGAGGCAGGGGCGACCTGCCGGGCGGGGCGGGCGGAGACGTTGCCGCCCCAGTTACGCCAGGTGCCGTTCTTCGCGCTCGCTGTGGTGCCCAACGGTGCCTCCCCGACCCGCGGCCGGCCTGCGGAGCCGGCGGTACCCGAGGAAACCGGCCGCGATCGCGACGGCCCCGGACGCGACCGGCACCCCGTACCCGGCGCGCGCCCCGGCCGCGTCGATCACCCAGCCGGCCACCGACGAACCGAACGCGACCCCGACCGCGAGACCGGTGCTCACCCAGGTCATGCCCTCGGTGAGCCGCGCGCGTGGTACGTGCTCTTCGACGAGGGACATCGTGGTGACCATCGTCGGCGCGATGGACAGTCCCGCAACGAACAGCGTCACGGCCAGAAGCGGCAGGTTTCCGACCAGTAGGAGGGGGATCATACTCACGGCCATGGCCGCCACGCCCAGGAGCCAGCGACGTTCCGGCGCCCCGGTGACCCGCAGCAGCCCGAAGACCACGCCCGCCGCGCACGAGCCGGCCGCGTACAGGGCGAGCACCACGCTCGCGGCGCTCTTGTGGCCGCGTTCGTCGGCGAAGGCGACGGTGACCACGTCCACCGCGCCGAAGATCGCGCCGGTCGCCACGAAGGTCGCCACCAGCACCCGCAGCCCGGCCGAGCGCAGTGCCGTCCCGTCGCCGCGGCGCCCGCGCGGATGCGGTTCCGGCTCCGTGGCGCGCTGGGCGGTCAGCCACAGGACGCCGGCGGCCAGGAAGCAGGCGGCCAGCAGCGGCCCCGCCTCGGGGAACCAGGCCGTGGACAGGCCGATGGAGATGATCGGCCCGATGATGAAGCACACTTCGTCGACCACCGATTCGAACGAGTAGGCGGTGTGCAGCCGCGGAGTGCCCCGGTACAGGGCCGCCCAGCGGGCCCGGACCATCGCGCCGAGGCTGGGCACCGAGCCGATCCCGGCCGCGCAGACGAACAGCACCCAGTCCGGCCCCCGGAGGTGCGCGGTGAGCAGCAGTCCGGCGGTCGCGGTGAGGGCGGCCAGGGTCGCCGGCCGCAGCACCCGGCGCTGCCCGTACTGGTCCACCAGGCGGGAGATCCGCGGCCCGATCGCGGCGGCCGACAGCGCCATGGTGGCCGACAGCGCGCCCGCGAGGCCGTAGCGCCCGGTGAGCTGGGAGACCATCGTGACCACGCCGATGCCCATCATCGACAGCGGCATCCGGCCGAGGAAGCCCGCGGCGGAGAAGCCCCTGGTGCCGGGTGCGGCGAACAGGGCGCGGTAGGGGCTGGGCACGAGGTCTCCGGTGCGGGTGGGCTGCGGGCGGGTAAGGCGTCAATGCGGCTGATACAGCTTACGGAGCGGGTCACCCCCGCGCACCGGGGTTTCCGGGGGAACGCGACCCAAGGGCCCCGGGGATAAACCTGCCTGAATCATCCGGAAGCCGACTCTTCACCCCACCGTTGCCCGGCTGTCGGCGCCGGATGGCAGGATCGAGTCATGCCAGACGCGCTCGATGCCACCCCCTACGACGCCCTGCTCCTGCTCTCCTTCGGCGGTCCCGAAGGCCCGGACGACGTGGTCCCGTTCCTGGAGAACGTCACGCGCGGGCGCGGCATCCCCAGGGAACGCCTGAAGGAAGTCGGTCAGCACTACTTCCTGTTCGGCGGGGTCAGCCCCATCAACGCCCAGAACCGCGCCCTGCTGGACGCCCTGCGCGAGGACTTCGCCGGCCACGGCCTGGACCTGCCGGTGTACTGGGGCAACCGCAACTGGGCCCCTTACCTGACGGACACCCTGCGCGAGATGGTCGCCGACGGCCGCCGCCGCATCCTGGTCCTCGCCACCAGCGCCTACGCCTCCTACTCGGGCTGCCGCCAGTACCGCGAGAACCTCGCCGACGCGCTCGCCGCGCTGGAGGCGGAGGGCCTGGAGCTGCCGCGGGTCGACAAGCTGCGGCACTACTTCAACCACCCCGGCTTCGTCGAGCCCATGGTCGACGGTGTGCTGCGGTCCCTCGCCGACCTCCCCGAGGACGTCCGCGACGGGGCCCACATCGCCTTCACCACCCACTCCATCCCCACCGCCGCCGCCGACACCTCCGGCCCCGTCGAGGCCCACGGGGAGGGCGGCGCCTACGTCGAGCAGCACCTGGACGTGGCCCAGCTGATCGCCGACGCGGTCCGCGAGCGCACCGGCGTCGACCACCCGTGGCGGCTCGTCTACCAGTCCCGCTCCGGCGCCCCGCACATCCCCTGGCTGGAGCCGGACATCTGCGACCACCTCGAGGAGCGGCACGCGGCCGGCGTCCCGGCGGTCGTCATGGCCCCGATCGGATTCGTCTCCGACCACATGGAGGTCCTCTACGACCTCGACACCGAGGCCACGGCCAAGGCCGGGGAGCTGGGCCTGCCGGTGCGCCGCTCGGCCACCGTGGGCGCCGACCCGCGGTTCGCCGCGGCGATCCGCGAGCTGATCCTGGAGCGGGCCGCCGGGGAGCGCGGGCAGCGGGTCACCCCCTGCGCCCTGGGCGCCCTGGGCGCGAGCCACGACGTCTGCCCGGCCGGCTGCTGCCCGGCCCGTGCGCCCCGGCCGGCCGCCGCGGGCGCCGACAGCCCCTACGCGTGAGGAGCCACGTGACCGACGCCCTGCACCGGGACCTGCTCGAACTGGCCCGGGAGGCCGCCCGCCGTGCCGGAGAGCTGCTGCGGGACGGCCGTCCGGCCGACCTCGCGGTGGCGAGGACCAAGTCCAGCCCCATCGACGTCGTCACCGAGATGGACATCGCGGCGGAGAAGCTGATCACCGACCTGATCTCCGGGCAGCGGCCCGACGACGGCTTCCTCGGCGAGGAGGGCGCGTCCGTGGCGGGCACGAGCGGCGTCCGCTGGGTGATCGACCCGCTCGACGGCACGGTCAACTACCTCTACGGGCTGCCGACCTGGGCGGTGTCCGTCGCGGCCGAGCAGGACGGCGAGGTCGTCGCCGGTGTGGTCGCGGCGCCGATGCGCGGCGAGACCTACCACGCGGTGCGCGGCGGCGGCGCGTGGGCCACGGGCGCGTGGGAGGGCGAGCGGGCGCTGTCCTGCCGTCCCGCGCCGTCGCTGGACCAGGCGCTGGTCTCCACCGGCTTCAACTACGTCGCCGGGGTGCGCGCCCACCAGGCGGAGGTGGCCGGCCGGCTCATCCCGCTGCTGCGGGACATCCGGCGCAGCGGGTCGGCGGCGGTCGACCTGTGCGACGTGGCCTGCGGCCGGCTGGACGGGTACTACGAGCGGGGCCTGCACGCGTGGGACGTCGCCGCCGGTGACCTGATCGCGCGGGAGGCGGGCGCCCTGACCGGTGGCCGCCCCGGAGAGCGCCCCTCGCGGGACCTGACGGTCGCCGGCACCCCGGGCGTCTTCGAGCCCCTCCAGCACCTGCTGGAGGACTTCGGCGCCTGGCACGACTGAGGGGACCGCCGCCGGACCCTTCGCCGCTGGCCGAGACGACGCCGTGCGGACGGGCCACGACGGCCTCGGCCGGCCGGGCAGGGCCCGCACGGGCACCGGGCCGGCGCCACGAGGACCCGCCCGTACACGCGAAGGGACCCCGGCGCTGGATTCGCCGGGGTCCCTCCTGTGGCCGCCGGGCCGGTCAGACGCGTGACGCGCCGACTTCCACACCGTGTTCGGCGGCGAGGCGGCGCAGGTCGTCGAGCTCGGCCTGCTCCACCTCGACGAGGAAGTCGTCGCCCTCGTCACGAGCCCGCGTCAGATCGGACTCGGTCGCCCTTATGCGCTGCAGAAGTCCTGCGGTGAAAGCGTCCATGCTGCGCCCCCTCGTCCTGGGTCGGGTGGGTCGGTGGCACGGGGGTGTGCCGTTCGGGAGGGGCGATCACGTCTCTCGCAGGTGCCCAGCGCTGCCCGGCCGGGCGGCGACGGTGCCGGACACCCACACCGCTCTGCGGAAGCGGACAGCGAAGTACCGCATGGTGCTGCGGCACGTGCAGAGCGTGATCGCGGGGTGTACAAGCCGTCCTCCCCTTCCGCTTCGACGCGGAAACCTCACCTCCGGAGAAAATCTTGTGCCGCCGCCCCGGGAGCCCGCTCCCTGCGGCCGGAAGACCGCCTTACAGCCGACTTACGGCCGAAAAGGGCAGGATGGAGTCACATTCCACGGACACCCCTGCCCGCGCGCGCCCACGGCGCGCTACGCGGGTGGACACAGGAAGGACAAGCGACGTGCGCGTACTCGTCGTCGAGGACGAGCAGCTGCTCGCCGATGCGGTGGCCACCGGACTGCGCCGGGAGGCCATGGCCGTCGACGTCGTGTACGACGGTGCGGCCGCCCTGGAGCGCATCGGCGTCAACGACTACGACGTGGTCGTCCTCGACCGGGACCTTCCGCTGGTGCACGGCGACGACGTCTGCCGCAAGATCGTCGAGCTGGGCATGCCCACCCGCGTGCTCATGCTCACCGCCTCCGGTGACGTCAGCGACCGCGTCGAGGGCCTGGAGATCGGCGCCGACGACTACCTGCCCAAGCCGTTCGCGTTCAGTGAGCTCATCGCGCGTGTCCGTGCCCTCGGGCGCCGTACGAGCGTGCCCCTGCCGCCGGTCCTGGAGCGCGCCGGCATCAAGCTCGACCCCAACCGCCGCGAGGTCTTCCGCGACGGCAAGGAGGTCCAGCTCGCGCCCAAGGAGTTCGCCGTGCTGGAGGTGCTGATGCGCAGCGAGGGCGCGGTCGTCTCGGCGGAGCAGCTGCTGGAGAAGGCCTGGGACGAGAACACCGACCCGTTCACCAACGTGGTCCGGGTGACGGTCATGACGCTGCGCCGCAAGCTCGGCGAGCCGCCCGTGATCGTCACCGTGCCCGGCTCCGGCTACCGGATCTGATCCGCCGTGGCCACGACCCCCACGCCGCCCCAGGCGCCCCCGAAGCCCACCTGGGACCCCCGCCGGCCCCAGGCGCCCGTCCTGTGGCTGCGCCCCACCATCCGGATACGGCTCACGCTGCTGTACGGCGGCATGTTCCTGATCGCCGGCATCCTGCTGCTGTCGATCATCTACCTGCTGGCCGCCCAGGCGATCAGTTCGGGCAACCAGCCGCTGTTCAAGATCGTCAGCTTCCAGGAGCTGAAGATCTCCAGCGACAACTGCCCCGCCATCAACGCCATGAGCGACACCAACAGCGTGCCGCTGCAGGACTTCAACGACGCGATCAGCCGGTGCGTGGACTCCCAGCGCCACGCGGCCCTGGACAACCTGCTCAGCCGCTCGCTGCTGGCCCTGCTGGGTCTCGCCGTGATCGCGTTCGCGTTCGGCTACGCGATGGCGGGCCGCGTGCTGTCCCCGCTCGGCCGGATCACCCGGACCGCCCGCCAGGTGGCCGGCTCGGACCTGTCCCGGCGGATCGAGCTGGACGGACCGGACGACGAGCTCAAGGAGCTCGCGGACACCTTCGACGACATGCTGGAGCGCCTCCAGCGCGCCTTCACCGCCCAGCAGCGCTTCGTCGGCAACGCCTCCCACGAGCTGCGCACACCGCTGGCGATCAACAGGACGCTGCTCGAAGTGCACCTGTCGGATCCGCAGGCGCCCGTGGAGCTGCAGCAGCTGGGCAAGACCCTGCTGGCCACCAACGAGCGCAGCGAGCAGCTCGTGGAGGGCCTGCTGCTGCTCGCGCGCAGCGACAACCAGATCGTCGAGCGCAAGCCGGTCGACCTGGCCGAGGTGGCCGGCCAGGCCATCGACCAGGTGCACGCCGAGGCCGAGGCCAAGGGCGTGGAGATCCGCGGCGAGCGCAAGCCCGCCGTGGTGCAGGGCAACGGCGTCCTGCTGGAGCGGATCGCGCTGAACCTCGTCCAGAACGCCGTGCGCTACAACGTGCCCGAGGACGGGTGGGTGGAGGTGTCCACCGAGGTGCAGCACGGGCAGGCGGTGCTCACCGTCACGAACACCGGGCCGGTGGTGCCCGCCTACGAGATCGACAATCTTTTCGAGCCCTTCAGACGTCTGCGCACGGAGCGCACGGGCAGTGACAAGGGTGTGGGCCTGGGCCTGTCGATCGTGCGGTCCGTGGCCCGCGCGCACGGCGGGCACATCGTGGCCCGGCCTCGCGAGGGCGGTGGTCTGGTGATGCGTGTCACCCTGCCTGTGTGACCGAGGGCCGACACACGCGGAGCACGTTCGCTTTGGGCGGAATTTTCTGGCCGTCCCCAGGTGTTCGCTCTGTGTGATCGATCACATGGACGGATTTCCGGCCATGTACTCTCAGTGATCATGACAGGGGCCCTAAAGCCGGGAAAATGCTTGTTTTCAGGGCTCTTGATCACGGGAAGTACACGGTGAGGCGCCTTTGAGGCGCGACATTCGAACCGTGTACGGTCCTCACCGCCATCCAAGCCGATCACTCTTGAGGGGTCGGGTTGGGTGTCGATTGAGTAACAGACCTTGATGTGAGGCAAAATCTCCGCCTCAGGTCGGGCACAAGTCCGGCCTCTCACGCGTTACGTGCGCTGGAGACACCGCAGACACCCAGAGGGGGAGAGCGACATGGCAACCGATTACGACACTCCACGCAAGACCGACGACGACGTCGACTCGGACAGCCTTGAAGAGCTGAAGGCTCGCCGGAACGACAAGACCACCTCCTCGGTGGACGTCGACGAGTTCGAGGCGGCCGAGGGCCTGGAGCTCCCGGGCGCCGACCTCTCGAACGAGGAGCTGGCCGTCCGTGTGCTGCCCAAGCAGCAGGACGAGTTCACATGCATGAGCTGCTTCCTGGTGCACCACCGCAGCCAGCTGGCCAGGGAGAAGAACGGCCAGCCGATCTGCCGCGACTGCGACTGAGGACGGGTCGGCCGTGACTGGCTCGACCCCTCCTCGGAAGCGCCGCTTCCACCTTCCGGGAGCGGACAAGGGGCCGTACGACGGCCCGCACGGCGCGCGTGACGACGAGCGGGGCTCACCCGGTGCGGGGGCCCCGCTCGAAGCCGCGTCCGGCCCGTCCGGCCGGCCGGCGCAGGAGTTCGCGCCCGCCGCCCGGCGACGGGCCGCTGTCATCCGCGAGCTGGCCCGGGAAGGGGCCCGCAGGGGCGGCAGCCGCGCCCGGGCGGGGCTGGGGTACCTCGCTGACCGGATCATCGAGATCGCCCCGCGTATCCCCGTACGCGACCTCGCGACGCTGCGCAGGCAGTTCCCCGGCCTCGGACCCGAAGAGCTCGCCGACACACTCGTGGCGGGCGCGGCGGCCGGGACCTCGACCGTCGGGGCCGGCATCGGGGCCGCGGCCATGCTGCCCGTACCTCCGGCCATGCCGACCGAACTGGCCGCGGAGATCACCGGCGTCGCCGCGATCGAACTCAAACTCATCGCCGAGCTCTACGAGGTGTACGGCGTACGGCCGCCGGGGAGCCTCAAGACCCGCAGCGCCGTGTACCTGTCCTCCTGGTCGGGGGAGCGCGGCATCGACCTGCTCAAGCCCTCCAGCATCGACGCGGCCCTCGGGGGCGGCATGAAACGCCGGCTGCGTCAGCAGATCATGAAGCGCATGGTCCGCGATCTGCCCAGCCTCATGCCGTTCATGGTGGGCGCCGCGGTCGGCGCGGCGCTGAACCGCAGGGACACCAGAAGGCTCGCCGCGCGGGTCAGGGCCGACCTCCGCAGGATCCGGGTGCCCTGGGACCGGCTGCCCGAGCTGCCGCCACTGGAGAAGCCGGCGGAACCCTTCCGGCTGGGCGACATCTCCGAAGCCCTGCCCGGGGAACTCCCCGGGGAGCCGGGCGGCCGCCGGGAGCGGGGCGACTGACGCCGGTCAGGCCTGCGCCGCCCGCGCCGCCTCGATGGCCGCCGCCAGCTTCTCCGGCTCCCGGGTCGACAGGTACAGGTACGGCGTCGGGTCCTCCGGGTCCGTGACCTCCACCCGCAGCGCCGTCGGAATGTAGGCGCGCAGCAGCAGGAACGCCCGGGTGTCGGCCTTGTACGTCCGCCAGGCGCGCGCCTCCTCCGGGTCCAGGACCTCGGACGGGCCGAGCGCCGACACCGGGATCTTCGCCTCGCCCGCGATCAGCGAGTCACCCACGATCCGGATGCGCTGCGAGCCGTAGGCGCTGGCCACCACCGCGGCCGCGGCGGTACCGCCGACCAGGCCGCCGAGCATCGGCAGGGTGCCGAAGGGGAGCAGTATCAGGGCGAAGGAGACACCCACGAGGAAGCTGATCAGCCACCACGAGCGAGGGGTGGTGAGGCGTTCTTCGTAGGGGGCGGCGGAGAGCTGCATGGAGCCAAGCTTGGCACGGTATCCGGAGCACGCCGGAGCCGGGGCGGCCGGGTAAGGTCTGCGGTCGTGAGTGGTAGTTCCCCAGCTCTTCAGCCGCCCGCCGACGCCGTGACACCGGTACGGCACCCCGACGCTCCCGCACCCGGCGAGCCGCTCGGCGCCCACTACGAACGCTGTTTCGGATGTGGTCACGAGCAGCCGCACGGGCTGCACCTGGAGGCCCGCGCCGGCGAGGGCGTCTCGCTGACCGCCGAGTTCACCGTCCAGCCCGCCCACCAGGGCGCCCCCGGCCTCGCGCACGGGGGAGTGCTGGCGACCGCGCTCGACGAGACCCTCGGTTCGCTGAACTGGCTGCTGCGGACCATCGCGGTCACCGGCCGGCTGGAGACCGACTTCGTGCGGCCGGTGCCGGTGGGCACCACGCTGCACCTGCAGGCCGAGGTCACCGCCGTGGCCGGACGGAAGATCTACTCCACCGCCACCGGGCGGATCGGCGGCCCCGACGGACCCGTCGCGGTCCGCGCCGACGCCCTCTTCGTCGAGGTGAAGGTCGACCACTTCATCGACCACGGCCGCGAGGAGGAGATCCAGGCCGCCATGAGCGACCCGGACCAGATCCGCCGGGCCCGCGCCTTCGAGGTGAACCCGTGACCGCCCCCGGCCGCGGTCCCCTGAACGTGTCGATCCGGCGCGTCGACCCGGACGTACCGCTTCCGGCGTACGAGCACCCGGGGGACGCCGGCGCGGATCTGCGCACCACCGAGACGTGCGAACTGCGGCCCGGCGAGCGGGCCGTGCTCCCCACGGGGGTGTCGATCGCGCTGCCGGAGGGGTACGCGGCCTTCGTGCATCCCCGGTCGGGGCTCGCCGCACGCTGCGGTGTCGCCCTGGTGAATGCCCCGGGGACGGTTGATGCCGGGTACCGTGGGGAGATCAAGGTGATCGTGGTGAATCTCGACCCGCGCGAGAGCGTGCGGTTCGAGCGCTTCGACCGGATTGCCCAACTGGTCGTCCAGCAGGTCGAGAGGGTCCGCTTCCAGGAGGTGGCGGAACTTCCCGGCTCGGCGCGGGCCGGAGGGGGCTTCGGGTCCACCGGTGGCCATGCCGCGGTGGGCGACGAGAGCGGCACAAGCGGTCAGGCCGCCCTGGGCGGGCTGACGGGTGGGAATCGATACGCTTCGGTCGTATCCGACCGGGAAGGACAGTGACGTGTTCGGACGTCGCAACAAGAAGGGTGCCGCCGAGGACGCGGCCGGCGAGGCCGAGCAGGTCGTCGACAGCGTCGACACCGAGGCGGACGAGGAAGTGGAGGCCGGGCGCGAGCGCGTCCGGCTGGAGCCCGGGCCCCGGCCCGACGGGCCGTGGGACAGCGGCGAGGTGCGCGACCCGGGCGAGGGCCGGGTCGACCTCGGCGGTCTGTTCGTGCCCGGCGTGGACGGCATGGAGCTGCGGGTGGAGGTCGCCGGCGACGCGATCGTGGCGGCAACCGTGGTGCTGCGCGACAGCGCCATCCAGCTCCAGGCGTTCGCCGCGCCCAAGCGCGAGGGCATCTGGGGAGAGGTGCGCGAGGAGATCGCCTCCGGCATCACCCAGCAGGGCGGCATCGTCGACGAGGTCGAGGGTCCGCTGGGCTGGGAGCTGCGCGCCCAGGTGCCGGTGCAGCTGCCCGACGGCACCGGCGGCTTCCAGGTCGTCCGGTTCGTCGGCGTGGACGGCCCGCGCTGGTTCCTGCGCGGAGTCATCTCCGGCCAGGGCGCGGTGCAGCCGCAGGCGGCCGGCCTGCTGGAGCAGATCTTCCGGGACACGGTCGTGGTCCGCGGCGAGGGCCCGATGGCGCCCCGTGACCCGATCGTCCTGCAGCTGCCCAACGACGCCCAGATGGTCCCCGAGGGCATCGCCCAGGAGGAGGGCTCGCGCTTCTCCGGCGGCATGGGCCAGCTGCAGCGCGGCCCGGAGATCACCGAGGTCCGCTGAGCGCTCCGCCGGTTCAGCCGCAGACACACGGGCCGCATCTCACTGAGATGCGGCCCGCCGCGTTCCCCTGCGGGAGCCGGTCCAGGGTCCGGGCCCCGCGGCGTCGGACCGCGCCCGTGGCCGTGCGGCGGCACAGACGGTCGCGAGGTCCGCTCGGGAAACGGTCCCGATTGCAGCGGGGTCGGCGTGTCCGGGCGGGGTGCGCCGCGCGGTGGTGGCGGGATGCCGGTGGCGGTCGTGCGGTCGGGCGTTGCCCCGGCCGTGTCCGGGGTGACGGCTGCGGTGCGTCGGACGGTTCTCCGGGCGGGGTGTGCTCGCCTCGCGGCATGTACGCGGGGTGCAGTGGCCGGGGCATGCGGTATGCCGTCCGGCCTTTCGTCGGGCTTGGCGCCTGCGGTGCGTCGGGAGGCTGGTGCGCAGAGGCCGTGCCCGCGCCGTGCGGCCGCATGTCGGGCACGGGCGCGCGGTCCGTTTCGCGGCGCCCCCGGCCCCTGTTCGGGACCGGGCCGTTGTCCGGGGCGGGCGGCCGCGGGGATACTGGCGCCAGCCGACGGGGGAGGCGCAGTGAGCGGCGTGATCACCGGGACCATGGTCAGGGTCGAGGACGTCCACAAGTCGTACGGGCGCGGGGCCGCCGCCGTCCACGCCCTGCGCGGGGTCTCCTTCGGGGTGCCGCGCGGTGAGCTGGTCGCCCTCAAGGGGCGCTCGGGCTCCGGCAAGACCACCCTGCTGAACATCGTCGGCGGACTCGACACCCCCGACCGGGGCCGGGTCGAGGTCGACGGGCGGGACCTGGCCGGGCTCGGCGAGAACGGGCTGCTGGAGCTGCGCCGGGACCGGATCGGGTTCGTGTTCCAGTCCTTCGGGCTCATCCCGATCCTCACCGCCGCCGAGAACGTCGGCGTCCCGCTGCGGCTGCGCCGGGCCGAGCCGCGCGAACGCGAGGAGCGCGTCGACCTGCTGCTCTCCCTCGTCGGCCTCGCCGACCACGCGGCCCAGCGGCCCGGCGAGCTGTCCGGCGGCCAGCAGCAGCGGGTCGCCATCGCCCGGGCCCTCGCCAACCGCCCCGCCCTGATCGTCGCCGACGAGCCCACCGGCCAGCTCGACGCCGAGACCGGCCACGCCGTCATGGAGCTGCTGCGGGCCGTGGTCCGCAGCGAGCGGGCGACCGCCCTGGTCGCCACCCACGACACGACCCTCCTCGACCTCGCCGACCGGGTGCTCGAGCTGCGCGACGGCGAGATCGCCGGGCACTGACCCGGACCGACCCGGCCCCTGGATCCGGTCCGATCCGTCAGGGTTGCGTCAAAGACCTCCGCCGACCGGCCTCCCGTCCGCTTTGTCCGCATCGCGGGCCGTAGGGTCGACGCTGCTCGAACGGGGGTCACGGGAAGACAATGGGGCCATGGCACGCGGCAAGCTTCGGATCTACCTCGGCGCGGCGCCGGGCGTCGGCAAGACCTACGCCATGCTGTCCGAGGCGCACCGCCGCACCGAGCGGGGCACCGACTGCGTCGTGGCCGTCGTCGAGCACTACGACCGGCCCCGCACCGAGGTCCTGCTGAACGGCCTGGAGCAGATCCCGCCCAGACGGCTGGAGCACCGGGGGACCACCCACGCCGAGATGGACGTCGACGCCGTGCTGCGCCGGGCCCCCGCCGTCGCCCTCGTGGACGAACTCGCCCACACCAATGTCCCCGGCTCCCGCAACGCCAAGCGCTGGCAGGACGTCGAGGAGCTGCTCGCCGCCGGGATCGACGTCGTGTCCACCGTCAACATCCAGCACCTGGAGTCCCTCGGCGACGTCGTGGAGTCCATCACCGGCGTTCGGCAGCGCGAGACCGTGCCGGACGAGGTCGTGCGCCGCGCCGACCAGATCGAGCTGGTCGACATGTCCCCGCAGGCGCTGCGCCGCCGCATGGCCCACGGCAACATCTACCAGCCGGACGAGGTCGACGCGGCCCTGTCCAACTACTTCCGCCCCGGCAACCTCACCGCCCTGCGCGAGCTGGCCCTGCTGTGGGTGGCCGACCGGGTCGACGAGCACCTGACCGCGTACCGCAGCGAGCACCGGGTCTCCCGGATCTGGGGCTCGCGCGAGCGGATCGTGGTCGGCCTCACCGGCGGCCCCGAGGGGCGCACCCTCATCCGCCGTGCGGCCCGGCTCGCCGAGAAGGGCGCCGGCGGCGAGGTGCTCGCCGTGTACATAGCCCGCAGTGACGGCCTGACCTCGGCCTCCCCGAAGGAACTGGCCGTACAGCGCACCCTCGTGGAGGACCTCGGCGGCACCTTCCACCACGTGGTCGGCGACGACATACCGGCCGCCCTGCTCGCGTTCGCGCGCGGCGTCAACGCCACCCAGGTCGTGCTCGGCTCCTCGCGCCGCAAGGCCTGGCAGTACGTCTTCGGGCCCGGCGTCGGCGCCACGGTCGCCCGCGAGTCCGGCCCCGACCTCGACGTCCACATCGTCACCCACGAGGAGGCCGCCAAGGGCCGCGGACTGCCCGTCGCCCGGGGTGCGCGCCTCGGCCGGACCCGGATCCTGTGGGGCTGGCTGGTGGGCCTGGCCGGACCCGCGGTCCTCGCGGTGCTGCTCAACACCGGCGACCTCGGCCTCGCCAACGACATGCTGCTGTTCCTGGCCGTCACGGTCGCGGCGGCCCTGCTCGGCGGTCTGCTGCCCGCCCTGGCGTCGGCCGCCTTCGGCTCCCTGCTGCTGAACTACTTCTACACGCCGCCGCTGCACCGGCTGACCATCGCCGACCCCCGCAACATCGTCGCCATCGCGATCTTCTTCGGCGTCGGCATGGCGGTCGCCTCGGTGGTGGACCTCGCCGCCCGGCGCACCCACCAGGCGGCCCGGCTGCGCGCCGAGTCGGAGATCCTGTCCTTCCTCGCCGGCAACGTGCTGCGCGGCGAGACGGGCCTGCAGGAGCTGCTGGAGCGGGTCCGGGAGACCTTCGCCATGGAGTCGGCGGCCCTGCTGGAGCGGGCGGGCGACGTCGACCCCTGGACCTGCGCCGGCCGCGCCGGGTTCGGGCCGCCGCTGCGGCGGCCCGAGGACGCCGACGTCGACATGCCGGTCGGCGACCACATGGCCCTCGCGCTGACCGGCCGGGTGCTGCCCGCCGAGGACCGCCGGGTTCTCGCCGCCTTCGCCGCGCAGGCCGCCGTCGTGCTGGACCGCGGGCGCCTGCAGGAGCAGGCGGACCGGGCCCGCGCGCTCGCCGAGGGCAACCGCATCCGCACCGCCCTGCTGGCCGCCGTCAGCCACGACCTGCGCACCCCGCTCGCCGGCATCAAGGCCGCCGTCTCCTCCCTGCGCTCCGACGACGTGGCCTGGTCCGAGGAGGACCGGGCGGAGCTGCTGGAGGGCATCGAGGAGGGCGCCGACCGGCTGGACCACCTGGTCGGCAACCTGCTCGACATGTCCCGCCTGCAGACCGGCACGGTCACCCCGCTCATCCGGGAGATCGACGTGGACGAGGTCGTCCCCGTCGCGCTCGGCGGCGTCCCCGAGGACAGCGTGGAACTGGACGTGCCCGAGACCCTGCCCATGGTCGCCGTGGACCCGGGGCTGCTGGAGCGCTCCGTGGCCAACCTGGTCGAGAACGCGGTCAAGTACAGCCCCCGCGGGCAGCGCGTCCTGGTCTCGGCCAGCGCCCTGGTGGACCGCGTCGAGATCCGCGTGGTCGACCGGGGGCCCGGGGTGCCCGACGAGGCGAAGGACCGCATCTTCGCGCCCTTCCAGCGGTACGGGGACGCTCCGCGCGGTGCCGGGGTCGGGCTCGGGCTCGCGGTGGCGCGCGGTTTCGCCGAGGCCATGGGCGGCACTCTCGACGCCGAGGACACGCCGGGCGGCGGGCTCACCATGGTGCTGAGCCTGCGCGCGGCAGGATCGCCTCCCGACTCCCCGCACGGCCCGCGGGACACCGCCGAACCGGAAAGGCAGCCCCTATGACGACCCGGGTGCTCGTGGTCGACGACGAGCCGCAGATCGTGCGCGCTCTCGTGATCAACCTCAAGGCCCGCCACTACGAGGTCGACTCCGCCCCCGACGGCAGGACCGCCCTGGAACTGGCCGCGTCCCGCCACCCCGACGTCGTCGTCCTCGACCTGGGTCTGCCGGACATGGACGGCGTCGACGTGATCCGGGGCCTGCGCGGCTGGACCCGGGTGCCCATCCTGGTGCTGTCCGCCCGGCACTCCTCCGACGAGAAGGTGCAGGCGCTCGACGCGGGCGCCGACGACTACGTGACCAAGCCGTTCGGCATGGACGAGCTGCTGGCCCGGCTGCGGGCCGCCGTGCGCCGGGCCGAGCCGGCCGGGCCGGGCGAGGACGACGTGACGACCGTCGAGACCGAGGCGTTCACCGTCGACCTGGCCGCGAAGAAGGTCAACCGGGGCGGCAGGGACGTCCGGCTCACCCCGACCGAGTGGCACCTGCTGGAGGTCCTGGTCCGCAACACCGGACGCCTGGTCGGCCAGCGGCAGCTGCTGCAGGAGGTGTGGGGGCCGTCGTACGGGACGGAGACGAACTACCTGCGGGTCTACATGGCCCAGCTCCGGCGCAAGCTGGAGACCGACCCGGCGCACCCGAGGCACTTCATCACCGAGCCGGGGATGGGATACCGGTTCGAGCGGGAGTGAGCTGGCTTACGGTGCTGTCGGCGGGCCCCGGTACGCTTCAGATATGAGTGCTGTTCCTCGTTCCGAAAAGCCGGCCGGCCGGTTCCGGCGCATGCTCGACCGGCTCTCCACGTCGCAGGAGGACCTGGAGTCCGAGGAACTGCGCGAGGACGCCGAGACGGCCGGCTGCACCCGGATCGGTGACTGCCGGGACCGGCAGATCGTCACCGTAACTGGTACCTTGCGCACGGTCACCCTGCGGCCACGCGCCGGAGTCCCGGCCCTGGAGGCCGAACTGTTCGACGGCACCGCCGCGCTGGACGTGGTGTGGCTCGGCAGGCGCTCCATCGTCGGCATAGAACCGGGGCGCAAGCTGATCGCATCGGGCCGGATCTCGATGAGCCGGGGCCGCCGGGTGCTGTTCAACCCGAAATACGAACTGCGACCCCTCGGACGGGAGTAGCCGGTGACGTCCCTCGACAAGCCGACCGAAGACGCCGGACAGGTGCGGACCGACGACGCGCGGGCGGTGACCGAGGCCGCGCTGTTCGAGGCGTTCGGCGGCGTCCGCGGCATGGTCGAGACGGTCCTGCCGGGCCTGCTCTTCGTCGCGATCTTCACGGTCGACAAGAACCTGCACGTGTCGGCGATCGCCGCCCTGGTCGTGTCGCTGGTCCTGGTGGTGGTCCGGCTCGCGCGCAGGGACACCGTCAAGCACGCCTTGAGCGGCGTCTTCGGCGTGGCGTTCGGCGTCCTGTTCGCGATGTTCACCGGCAACGCCAAGAACTTCTACCTGCCCGGCATGCTCTACACGCTGGGCCTGGCGGTGGCCTACCTCGTCACGGCCCTGGCCGGCGTGCCCCTGATGGGCCTGATGCTCGGGCCGGTCTTCAAGGAGAACCTCTCCTGGCGCACCCGCAACCCCGGCCGCAAGAAGGCGTACACCAAGGCCAGTTGGGCCTGGGGCCTGATCCTGCTCGCCAAGTGCGCGATCCTCTTCCCGCTCTACTGGTGGGCCGACACCACGCAGCTCGGCTGGGTCCTCGTGGCCCTGAAGATCCCGCCCTTCCTGCTGGCGGTGTGGCTCACCTGGGTCTTCCTCGCCAAGGCGCCCGCGCCGATCGACGTCTTCGCCGAGATGGAGGCAGCGGAGCGGGCCGAGAAGGAGCGCGAGGCCGCCCTGGCCGCGGAGAGCGGCGACCCGGCGGGCGGCCGGCACCGCCGGCAGGCGTAGGCCCCGGCGGTTTCCCGGCGGTACGACGGCGAAGGGCGCCCCTGGCAGCAGGGGCGCCCTTCGCCGTCGTGGGCCGGAAAAGGCTCAGGCCTCGTCCCGCCGCACCGACAGCAGCTCCTCCAGCTGCTCCTCGCGGGCCTGCGCGGCCACGAAGAGGAGCTCGTCGCCCGGCTCCAGGGAGTCCTCCTTGGACGGCGTCAGCACGCGGGTGCCGCGGATGATCGTGACCAGGGAGGTGTCCTCCGGCCACCGCACCTCGCCGACCTGGGTGCCGGCCAGCGCCGACTCCTCGGGCAGGGTCAGCTCCACGAGGTTGGCGTCGCCGTGGCTGAAGCGGAGCAGGCGGACCAGGTCGCCGACGCTCACCGCCTCCTCGACCAGCGCTGACATCAGGCGGGGCGTCGACACGGCGACGTCCACGCCCCACGCCTCGTTGAACAGCCACTCGTTCTTCGGGTTGTTCACCCGGGCGACGACCCGCGGAACGCCGTACTCCGTCTTGGCGAGCAGCGAGACGACCAGGTTGACCTTGTCGTCGCCGGTCGCGGCGATCACCACGTTGCAGCGCTGGAGCGCCGCCTCGTCCAGGGAGGTGATCTCGCAGGCGTCGGCCAGCAGCCACTCCGCCTGGGGCACCCGCTCCACCGAGATGGCGGTCGGGGCCTTGTCGATGAGCAGGACCTCGTGGCCGTTCTCCAGCAGCTCGCCCGCGATCGAGCGGCCGACGGCGCCGGCTCCGGCAATGGCGACCCTCATCAGTGCCCGCCCTCCTCTTCCGGGCCCTCGGCGAAGGCCGCCTCGACCTTCTCCATGTCGTCCGTCCGCATCATCACGTGCACGAGGTCGCCCTCCTGCAGCACCGTCTGCGAGGTGGGCAGGACGGCCTCGCCCAGGCGGGTCAGGAACGCCACCCGGACGCCCGTCTCCTCCTGCATCCTGCTGATCTTGTGCCCGACCCACCTGGGGGAGGCGTGCACCTCGGCGAGCTGGACGCCGCCGGTGGGGTCGCGCCACAGCGGCTCGGCACCCGAGGGCAGCAGACGGCGCAGCATCTGGTCGGCGGTCCAGCGGACCGTCGCCACGGTGGGGATGCCCAGGCGCTGGTAGACCTCCGCGCGGCGGGGGTCGTAGATACGGGCGGCCACGTTCTCCACGCCGAACATCTCGCGGGCGACGCGCGCGGCGATGATGTTGGAGTTGTCCCCGCTGGAGACGGCGGCGAAGGCGCCGGCCTCCTCGATGCCCGCCTCGCGCAGGGTGTCCTGGTCGAAGCCGACCCCGGTCACCCGGCGGCCCCCGAAGCCCGGGCCCAGCCGGCGGAAGGCGGTGGGGTCCTGGTCGATCACGGCGACCGTGTGGCCCTGTTGCTCCAGGGTCTGGGCGAGTGCGGAACCCACTCTTCCGCAGCCCATGATGACGATGTGCACGACCGTCCTTCCGGTGTCCCAAAGTTACTGCTCAGCATCAGGGTCTCAGACCGACGCACAAAGCTACACACGAGCGGTTCGGGGTGGGCAGCCCCGTGCAGCGGATTCCCGGCTCAGCCGCGCCGCTCGCCGTCGGCGGCCAGCGGCGGGGCCTCGCGGCGCGTGATGCTGCGCACGCTGCACAGGGTCAGGATTCCGAGGCCGACCAGGGCGACCGCGGCCCCGATCAGCTCTGCGGTCGCGGGCATGGGACCTCCGAAGTGCGGTGACGGACACGGGTTTGCCATCTAGGCACGGAGAGCGCGCGGACCACGGAATCCGCAGTCACGTGCGCCCCTGTTTTCACTCGTGAGGCAGATCGCGGGAATAAACAGGGTGCCGGGTGGGCGGCTGCGTGTTCGAAGGCATACGATCCTCTGTCGTGTCCAAACTGACCGACGTGCCCAAACGGATTCTGATCGGGCGGGCTCTGCGCAGTGACCGGCTGGGCGAAACTCTCCTGCCGAAGCGCATCGCACTGCCCGTCTTCGCCTCCGACCCGCTGTCCTCCGTCGCCTACGCGCCGGGGGAGGTCCTGCTGGTCCTGTCCATCGCGGGCGTGTCGGCGTACCACTTCAGCCCCTGGATCGCGCTCGCGGTCGTCGTGCTGATGTTCACCGTCGTCGCCTCCTACCGGCAGAACGTGCACGCCTACCCGAGCGGCGGCGGCGACTACGAGGTGGCGACGACGAACCTGGGCGCGAAGGCCGGCCTGACGGTCGCCAGCGCCCTGCTCGTGGACTACGTCATGACCGTGGCCGTGTCCATCGCCTCCGGCATCGAGAACCTGGGCTCCGCGATCCCCTTCGTGGTCCAGCACAAGGTGCTGTGCGCGGTCGTCGTGATCGTGCTGCTGACGCTGATGAACCTGCGCGGCGTGAAGGAGTCGGGCAAGCTCTTCGCGATCCCGACGTACGTGTTCGTCGGCGGCGTCTTCGTCATGATCGCCTGGGGCGCCTTCCGCGGCCTGGTCCTCGGCGACACCATGCGGGCCCCCACCGCCGACTACCAGATCAAGGCCGAGCACCAGGGACTCGCGGGCTTCGCCCTGATCTTCCTGCTGCTGCGCGCCTTCTCCTCCGGCTGTGCCGCGCTCACCGGCGTGGAGGCGATCTCCAACGGCGTGCCGGCCTTCCGCAAGCCCAAGTCGAAGAACGCGGCGACCACGCTCTCGATGATGGGCCTGCTGGCCGTGACCATGTTCTGCGGCATCATCGCCCTGGCCGCGACGACCAACGTCCGCATGGCCGAGAACCCGGCCACGGATCTGCTGAAGAACGGCAATCCGATCGGCTCCGGATACGTCCAGAACCCGGTCATCTCGCAGGTCGCCGAGGCGGTGTTCGGCAAGGGCAGCTTCCTGTTCGTCCTGCTGGCGGCGGCCACCGCGCTGGTGCTGTTCCTGGCGGCGAACACCGCGTACAACGGCTTCCCGCTGCTCGGCTCGATCCTCGCCCAGGACCGCTACCTGCCGCGCCAGCTGCACACCCGCGGCGACCGCCTGGCCTTCTCCAACGGCATCGTGCTGCTCGCGGGCACGGCGACGCTGCTGGTGGTCATCTACGGCGCCGACTCCACGCGCCTGATCCAGCTGTACATCGTCGGCGTGTTCGTGTCCTTCACGCTCAGCCAGACGGGCATGGTCCGGCACTGGAACCGGCACCTGGCCGTCGAGAAGGACCAGGCCAAGCGCCGCCACATGATCCGCTCCCGCGCGATCAACGCGTTCGGCGCCTGCCTGACCGGCCTGGTGCTGGTCGTCGTCCTGGTCACCAAGTTCACGCACGGCGCCTGGGTCGCCCTCATGGGCATGTGCATCTTCTACGCGACGATGACCGCGATCCGTAAGCACTACGACCGCGTCGCCGAGGAGATCGCGGCCCCCGAGGGCCCGAGCGACGACAGCGTCCGGCCGTCCCGGGTGCACTCGGTGGTCCTGATCTCCAAGATCCACCGCCCCACCCTGCGCGCCCTGGCCTACGCCAAGCTGATGCGCTCGGACACCCTCGAGGCGCTCACCGTCAACGTCGACCCGGCGGAGACGAAGGCGCTGCGCGAAGAGTGGGAGCGGCGCGGCATCGACGTACCGCTGAAGGTGCTGGACTCGCCGTACCGCGAGATCACCCGGCCGATCATCGAGTACGTCAAGAGCCTGCGCAAGGAGTCGCCGCGCGACGCGGTCTCGGTGATCATCCCCGAGTACGTGGTCGGCCACTGGTACGAGCACCTGCTGCACAACCAGAGCGCCCTGCGCCTGAAGGGCCGCCTGCTCTTCACGGCCGGCGTGATGGTGACCTCCGTCCCCTACCAGTTGGCCTCCTCCGAGGCGGCGCGCAACCGGGCCCGCAGGCGCCAGGAGTGGAGCGCGCCGGGCGCCGTCCGGCGCGGCCCGGCGGTGGAACGGCCGAAGGAGCCGTCGGCCGCCAAGGACTGAGGACCGCGGGCTGCCGGGGAGGCCGTAGACTGGTGGGCTGTTGTCAGGCCCACCGGACCACGGCCTCCTTCGCGTCCCGGGTCCCCGGCCCTGCCGGCCCCTTCCCTTTCCCCTCCCCGATCTGGAGTCACCCCACCATGCAGGCAGAACCGACGAAGTCTCTGGTGGGCGAGGAGTACGAGGTCGAGATCGGCCCCGTCGCCCACGGCGGCCACTGCATCGCCCGCACCCACGAGGGGCAGGTGCTGTTCGTCCGGCACACGCTGCCGGGCGAGCGGGTGGTGGCCCGGGTGACCGAGGGGGAGGAGGGCGCCCGCTTCCTGCGCGCGGACGCGGTACGGATCCTGGAGGCCTCCAAGGACCGGGTCGAGGCGCCCTGCCCGTTCGCCGGGCCCGGCCGCTGCGGCGGCTGCGACTGGCAGCACGCCAAGCCGGGCGCCCAGCGGCGGCTGAAGGGCGAGGTGATCGCCGAGCAGCTCGAGCGGCTCGCCGGGCTCACCCCCGAGGAGGCCGGCTGGGACGGCACGGTGATGCCGGCCGAGGGCGACAAGCTGCCCGCCGGCCAGGTCCCGCAGTGGCGCACCCGCGTCCAGTACGCCGTCGACGCCGAGGGCCACGCGGGCCTGCGCCGGCACCGCTCGCACGAGATCGAGCGCATCGACCACTGCATGATCGCCGCTGAGGGCGTCAGCGAGCTGGGCATCGAGAAGCGCGACTGGACCGGCATGGAGTCGGTCGAGGCGATCGCGGCGACGGGCTCGCAGGACCGCCAGGTGATCCTCACCCCGCGCCCCGGCGGCCGCCTGCCCCTGGTCGAACTGGACAAGCCGGTCTCGGTCCTCCGGGTCGACGAGAAGTCCGGCGGCGTCCACCGCGTCCACGGCCGCCCCTTCGTCCGCGAGCGCGCCGACGGCCGCACCTACCGCGTCGGAGCCGGCGGTTTCTGGCAGGTCCACCCGAAGGCGGCGGACACCCTGGTGACGGCGGTCATGCAGGGCCTGCTCCCGCGCAAGGGCGAGACGGCCCTGGACCTCTACTGCGGTGCGGGCCTGTTCGCCGGAGCCCTGGCCGACCGCCTCGGCGACCAGGGCGCGGTCCTCGGCATCGAGTCCGGCAAGCGGGCCGTGGAGGACGCGCGGCACAACCTGGAGGGCTTCCCGCGGGTCCGCATCGAACAGGGCAAGGTCGAGTCGGTCCTCCCGCGCACGGGCATCACCGAGGTCGACCTGATCGTCCTCGACCCGCCGCGCTCCGGCGCCGGCCGCTCCACGGTCCAGCACCTGTCCACCCTCGGCGCCCGCCGCATCGCCTACGTCGCCTGCGACCCCGCCGCGCTGGCCCGAGACCTGGGCTACTTCCGGGACGGCGGGTACCGGGTGCGGACGCTGCGGGCGTTCGACCTGTTCCCGATGACGTCGCACGTGGAGTGCGTGGCGATTCTGGAGCCCGCAGCAAGGGGTCTCTGACCTGCTGATTTTCTGCTTCCCAAGGTTGCGGGTGCGTCGTGCCGACATGTTTCCGCAGGTCCATCGCGTGGAGCATGCTGCAGGTTCCCGCCACGTGTCTCACCTGCGCTTTCGCAGCGGGGCGCGGGTCGCGAACGCTCTGCCTCGATTGCGGGAGGGACGGTTGGGGAAATGCCTCGACGTTCGTTCGCCGCTGGTTCTGGCGGAGCGTGGCTTCACACCCGACGGCGGACCTGCTCGGCGGCCTGAGTGCCGATCCTTTGATCAGGTCCCGTTCCGGTGACCTGACTTCGCGCGCGGAAGGCTCCGGGGAACTCCGCCAGCGGGGCGCGTGGGGCGGCCGTCCTGCACGGTGGTCACGAGATCGACATGCCCCCGTCGATGGACAGCACCTGACCGGTCATGTAGTCGGCGTCCAGCAGCAGTTCGATGCCGCGGGCCACCTCGTCGGGCGTGCCCATGCGGCCGAACGCGGTCCGGGCCACGAGCGTGGCGCTGACCTCGGCGGGCAGCTCCTCGGTGAGCGCGGTGGCCATGAGTCCGGGTGACAGCGCGTTGACCGTCACGTTGAACCGCCCGCACTCCAGGGACAGGCTCCGGGTCATTCCCAGCACACCGGCCTTGGCCGCCGAGTACGCCGTCTGGCCACGGCTGCCGTGGAGACCGGCGGGTGAGACGACGTTGATGATGCGTCCCCAGCGGCCCCGCAGCATGTCCGGGAGCGCCGCCCGGCAGGTATGGAAGGTGCCGATCAGGTTGACGGCGATGGTCCGGGTCCAGTCGTCGACGGACTGGGTGGCCATGAGGCCGTCCCGGCGGATCGCACCCGCGTTGACGAGGACGCTGATGCTTCCCAGCTCAGCGCGTACCCGGTCGACCATGTCCCGGGTAGCAGCCCAGTCGGCGACGTCCGCCCGCACGAGGGCGCTCGGCCCGCTGAGCTCGGCCGCTACCTTGCGGGCCCGGTCCTCACCTGTGGTGTAGTGCAAGGCCAGCCGGTAGCCACGATGGTCGAGGACCCGTGCCACGGCGGTGCCGAGCGCTCCCGAAGCGCCGGTGATCAGAGCGACGCGGCCGCCGGTACCTGGGGCCGTCATCAGACCAACGCTCCCGTACGAGCGGTGGCCGGCCGGCGCGGCGCAATGAGGGATGCCCGCGGTGCGGGGCCTTCCACCGTGGTCTCGGGTTGATGTGCCCTCCGCAGGCGCCGAGGGCCGAAGATCCGTGTCCGGTCGAAAGCCATCTCACCACTCCGCAGGTACGGGGTCGGGAAGGGGGACGGGATCCGGTCCTCCATGGGAGGCCCGGCCGCCCTCGCACCCGGGTAGGCGGTGAACAGGGGGGCTGGGCGCCACGGGCCGAGTCCGGTCGATGGGGAGGTGTGGGGCGCGGGAGCCTCCGGGCGGGGTGTCACCTTCGACAGGTTCCACCTCGCCCGGAGCTCCCGTTGCGTACCCGTTCGGTTGCGCTACGAGGCGACGGACGATTCGTCGGCGGCCTCCGCCACGAAACGCTCGGCCGCCGCCGCGTCGACGCCCAGCGAGGACAGGAACCCGGCGCCGTCCTCCTCCTCCAGCAGCCCCAGCAGCACGTGGCCGGTGCTGACGGTGTCGTCGGCGAGCCGCAGGGCTACTCGCGACGCCAGTTCCAGCGCCTTCTTCGCGCGGGCGTCGTACGGAATCAGCAGCGGATCGGCGTCGCTGCGCGGCGGCAGGGCGGCCACCGCCGTGCCCCGTGCGTGGTCGAGGTCGATGCCCTGCGCCCGCAGGGCGTCGACCGCGCTGCCCTCGGTGCCGAGCAGGCCGAGGAAGACATGCACGGGGACGATCTCGGCATTGCCGGCCACCTTGGCCTCGTTCATGCCAGCGATGATGGCGCTACGGGCGGGCTGGGAGAACTTCTCGAAGGCGTTCGACGGCTTGGTGTCGGCCTTTCCGACGAACCGCTTCTGAGCTGCCTGCCGGGTGACGCCCATGCTGCGGCCGATGTCGGTCCAGGAGGCGCCGGAACGACGGGCCTGGTCGACGAAGTGACCGATGAGATGGTCGGCGACCTCGCCGATGTGGTCGGCCAGCAGGACGGCGCCGGCGAGCTGGTCGAGGGCGTCGGTGTGGTTTTCGGTGATGGCCGTGATCAGCTCATCGAGCCTGACCGGCGGAGTGATCTGCGTCATGTGTCAACCTTAAGTTGTCAACGGAGAGGATGTCAACCCGAGGTTGTCGCTTCTCGCAGTCGGCCGATCCCGGGTGGGCACATGGCGGGCGTGACTCCTACCAGGTGACCGGCATCTCGGCCGGGCCGAACGCCTGGATCGAGTGGTACTTGTACGTCAGTTCCGCCTCGGGCACGGCGAGCGCGAGCGTCGGGACCCGCTCGAAGAGCGTCGTGTACACGATCTCGAGCAGGCCCGGCACCAGGCGGTCCGCCGGGCACTTGTGCGGTCCGTGACCGAACGCCATGTGCCGGGCGGGCTCCTCCCGCATGAGGTCGAGCCGATGGGGATACGGGCACACCGACGGGTCGCGGTTGACGGGCAGCGTCGGCACCGCCACACCGTCACCGGCCTTGATCAGCGTGTCGCCGATGAGCACGTCCTCCGTGGCCAGCCGCATGGGGGTGCCGTCGTTGACCGAGAAGTACCGGAGCATCTCGTCCACCGCGATCGTCATCCGCTCCGGCTGGGCGAGCAGCGTAGACCGCTCCTCCGGGTGGTTGAGCAGGGTAAGCACGCCCAGCGAGATCATCGTGGACACCGAGTTGTGAATGCCCTGGGCGTTCGACAACATCAGGGGGGCCATCTCGTACCAGTCGATCTCGCCGTGCTTCTCGCGTTCCTGCAGGATGAGGCGACTCATCATGTCGTCGCCGAGGTGGTTGGCCTTCTCCTTCAGGACCTCTATCGCGTGCCCGTTCAGGCGGTCGGCCGCTTCCCTCTCCTCCGCCTCGGTGGAGGTGCCCAGCAGCAGCTTCCAGACGTTCTCCCGCATGATCCGCAGCTCGGTCGCAGGGATACCGAGGAACATCTCCTGCAACCGCCAGGCGATGGGGAACGCCAGCTCCTCCACCAGGTCGACCGGTTTGGTCTGCTGCCCCAGCATTTCGTCGATCTTCTCCTCCACGGCGACGCGCAGACGCGGCAGCAGCCGGGCGAGCCCTGCCGGGGAGAATTCCTGGATGATCGACTTCTTCTTCTCCAAGTGTTCCGGGCCGTCCAGGTTGATCATGAACGGCGCGCAGTACTTCAGCTTCATCAGCGAATTGGGGGTCAGCTTCGGAAAGCGGTCGTCCGTCTTGTCCGAGCTGAACCGTGGGTCGGAGAGCGCGATGCGGGCGTACTCGGGCCTCACGATCATCCACACGAGTGCGCCCGTGGGCAGTTCCACCTGGCCGATGCCGCGTTCCCGCAGCGTTTCGTACTCGGCCGGCAGCACGCCGGGGAGCTGCCGGCGAACGGGGTGGGTCGGGAGTTTGGTCATGCTGACACCTCTGCAGCCCAGTGGTAGAAACGGGTGGCCAACGAATTGCCTTGCGGGTCGTATGGCGGAATGAGCTCCGTGAGGTCATCGACGAGCTGGAGGAAGCGCGGGTCGCCCTCCGTCCACACCTCGCTGATCGCCTCCATGCTGTTGGATACGGCGAAGTCCTGGATGTGCAGGTAGATACCGCGCCACAGATAGATCTGGCGGCGCAGCGTGCCCATCTTCTGCGGAATATCGGTCGCATCCGACTCCGCGAACAGCCGTGACACCTCGGGGATGTGTTCCTGCCGCTGGACGTTGACGATGACCGCGCTGTACGTGTGCTCCAGGTCATCCAGTTGTTCAGCCGGCCACAGGTAGAAACGCTCGGCTGTCGGCCGGTCGACCGGGCCGTCCCAGTCCTCCGTCGCGGAATAATCGCTGAAATAGGGCGACAGGCGTTCGTTCAGCCGAATGCACCGGGGGTCGGTGGTGATGATCCGGTACGCCTCGTCCGGGTCGGCGACGTCCCAGTCCTGCATGTGCACGTAAAGGTCGCTGTAGCTGAAGACCTGTCTGCGGCGCAGCTGCGGCAGTTCGGAAGCGACCTCGCCATCGAACTCCCGAAGGATCTTGGTGACGTCGGCGACGTTACCACTGTCGAACGTGCCGACAGTGATGATGCTCGGCATAAGCGTCTCCTCACGATGGGCGGGGTGCCTTTCGAGCGCGCCCAGCTTGGGCCCGCGCCTTCGACGCCGGATCGACGCCTGATCAACGGCCGGCGCCGGCCGCGCACGATGAACTCGAAGGGTCCTCGAAGCGAGATCGATCGAGGACGGACATGGTCGGGCGTGACGGATCCGGACGCTACGACGCTTGTGAGGTGTCTTGTTGTGTCGAGTACACAGCGGCGAGTTGACCACGGCATCACCGTCGACGCCGACGTGGAGACGGTGTTCGACACGGTCGCGGACATCGCGAGTTGGCCGCAGTTCCACCGGTCCGCGGTGCACGCGGAAGTGGTCCACTCCAACGAGAAGGGGGAACTGGTCAGGCACTGGGCGCTGGCCGGCGACGCCGCCGTCCGCACCTGGCAGACCGTGCGCCGCACGGACCGGCCGGGACGCCGCATCACCTTCGCGCACATGGAGCCCGAAGCGCCCGCCACCGACCTGCGCGGCGAGTGGGTCATCACCGAACTGGCGCCGAACCGGACCCGGGCCGAACTGGTTCACCACGTCGGCGCGCCGGCCGGCGCCGATCTCGGCCCGTTGCTGGACGGCATCGACCAGGACAGCCAGGACTGCCTCGCCACGCTCCGCGACACGGCGGAGCGCCGCGCCGATCTGGACGAACTCGTGGTGTCCTTCACCGACCCGCTTTTCATCGCCGGTTCCGTCGATGACGCCTACGAATACCTCTACCGGGCGGACCTGTGGCCCGAGCGCATTCCGCACGTGGTGGGGCTCGCCATGACCGAGGACGTGCCGAACGTCCAGTTCTTCGACATGGACACCAAGGGCCCGGACGGCAGCACGCACACCGTCCGTTCGGTGCGGATCTGCCTCCCGCCCAAGCTGATCGTGTATAAGCAGATCTCGCTGCCGACGATGCTGGACGCGCACACCGGCCACTGGCGGTTCACCGAAGTGCCGGAGGGCGTCATCGCCGAAGCCCGGCACACCAGCACGATCAAGAGCTCGGCGCTATCTCAGCTGGGCGGCGCGACGACGGTCGGTGAGGCGCGCCGGTACCTGCGGCGTCTGCTGAGCGGCAACAGCATGAGCAACCTCCGCCTCGCCAAGACGTACGCGGAGGAGCGCGCCGGTTTCTGAACCGGGCACACACCGGCCTCCGCGCGCCCTCGCCACGGCGCGAGGGGCGACGAACCGCCCGGCCGGACCGTGAGCTGCCGTACCGGCACCGCCACCGTCCGGGCCAGTTCCGACGAACAGAGAACCGACGAGTCAGGAGGGGCAATGGCCAAGGAGACGACCGCCAGAGGCGGCGGAGTGTGGGCAGCCGCTGATCTGCTGACCCCGATGGCCGTGCGGGTGGCGGCGACGTTGCGGTTGGCCGACCACATCGCCGCGGGCACCCAGACGACCGAGGCGTTGGCCAAGGCCGTGGACGCCAACCAGGATGTGCTGGGGCGGCTGCTGGACCACTTGGTGACCGCAGGCGTGCTGTCGAGCACCGGCCCCGCCGGCTACGACCTGACGGCCATGGGGCGCCACCTGTGCGAGGGTGAACCCGAGGGAATGCGGGCCATCCTCGATATCGAAGGTGCCCTGGGCCATGCCGAGTTGAGCCTCGTCCACCTGTTGCACACGGTCCGTACCGGTGAGGCCGCGTTCCCGCAGCAGTATGGCGTGACGTTCTGGGACGACCTGTCGGCCGACGAGGGGCGCGCCGAGTCCTTCGACGCCTTGATGGGCGCCAGGCTGGCGGCGCACGCCCCCGCTGTGGCCGAGGCGTATCCGTGGGGAACACTCCGTCATGTCGTCGATGTCGGCGGCGGCGACGGCAGCATGCTGATCGCCATTCTGCAGTCCCATCCCGAGCCGCGGGGGACGGTCATCGACCTGCCCGGCCCCGTGCGCCGTGCCGAGAAAGCCATCGCGGCGGCCGGTCTCGACCACCGGGCCGACGCCGTGACGGGCAGTTTCTTCGACGCTCTTCCCGCCGGAGCGGACGGCTACCTGCTGTCGAGCATCCTGCACAACTGGGACGACGCGGCGGCAGCCCGCATCATGCGCCGCTGCGCCGACGCGGCGCAGACGACGGGACGCGTGCTCGTCGTGGACTACTTCAACGACCAGGCCGTCCAGACGGAGGGCGACCTGCGCATGCTCGGCTACTTCGGAGGCCGGCAGCACACCCTTGAGCAACTGGGCGAACTGGCTGGAGCCGTCGGCCTTCACGTCACCTCGGTCACACCGGCCGGTCGTTACTCCGTCGTCGAACTGCGCGCGCCCCGCTGAACGATCGCGCGCCGCGTCGAAGGCGGACCACCGCCGGTGCCGCTGATCGGCCGGCGCGATCCGTTCTTCTCGGTGACCGTCGAGAACCGGGCTTCGATTCCGTCCAGGATGATCGCCAGGCCGTTCTCGAACCGCTCGTCGGCCTCCCCGATCTCGGACGTCTGGACCATCCGGCTCAGATGCGGGAACTCGCCCGTCGCCAGCAGGGACGTGAGGTACGGCTCCATCCGCAGCCGCCAGGCGTGGCGATCGACGCCGGACTGGTCCGCGGTCGCCCGCTCGGTCAACTCGGCCTGCACGGCACCGCTGATCCAGGAGTGGAGCAGGTTGAGTACGGCGACCGTGTCGTCCATGCCCAGACCGCAGCCGGTGAGAACGGCGAGATCGCGTTCCATGCCGCGCATGAAGTTGGGGCCCATGATCGGGCGGGTGGCGAGAAGCGGGGCGAGCCAGGGGTGCCGCAGGAAGATCCGCCGACGACGGTGTGCCAAGGTCGTCAGGTCCGCGCGTAGATCGCCGGTCGGCTCCTGCGGCTCGAAGCCGGTCGCCTCGTCGATCATCACCGTGTACAGGTCTTCCTTGGTCGGCAGGTAGCGGTAGAGGGTCATCGCACCGGTGCCGAGCCTCTTGGCGATGGCGCGCACCGACGCGGCTGCGATGCCTTCCGAGTCGGCGATGTCGATCGCCACCGCGGCGATCTGCCCACGACTGTGCGTCGGCGCGGGGCCTCGCGCCGGCTTCTCCGGTCGCATCCAGATGATTGGTTTCGAGTCCGACACGGCAGCCATCCTACGCGTTCGCCAGATACTTGCGTACAGCGTACTCGGTTGGTTATGTTCAAACCGCGTACGCCGTACTCGGTCAGGGGTTGATGCATGGAAGACGCGATCATGTACACCGAAGATGTGAGGAAACAGTTCGGGGACGTCGTCGCGCTGGACGGCTTGGACCTGGTGGTGCCGTCACACACCGTCTATGGCCTGCTCGGCCCGAAGGGCGCGGGCAAGAGCACCATCATGCGGATCCTGGCCACCCTGACCCGGCCCAGCAGCGGGCGGGCCGTCGTCGCCGGATTCGATGTGGCCCGCGATCCGGCGGACGTGCGGCAGGTGATCGGCCTGGCCGGCCAGGACGCCTCGCTCGACGACGAACTGACCGGCCGTGAAAACCTGCTGATCTTCGGCCGCCTCTCGCGACTCGGCGCGCGCGGCGCCCGCCGGCGCGCCGACGAGCTGCTGGAACGGTTCGGTATCGCCCACGCCGGTAATCGGCTGGTCGGCACCTACTCCCATGGCATGCGCCGCCGCATCCACCTGATCGCCGGTCTGTTGCGGGCTCCCGCCGTGCTGTTACTCGACGAGCCGACCACGGGGCTCGACGCCCACAGCCGTGTCGAGATCTGGGAAAGCGTCCGCCAACTTGTGGACGACGGCACCACGGTCCTGCTCGCCACCCAGTATCTGGAGGAGGTTGAGCGGCTTGCCTCGGCGGTCGGTGTGATCGACCAAGGCCAGCTGATCGCCGAAGGCAGCCCGGCCCAGCTCAAGGCCCAGCTCGGCCGTCATGTCGACGTCGTGGTGGAGTCGATGGACCATCTGCCGAGTGCCATGGCGAGACTGGAGAGGCTCACCGGCCGGTGCCCGGAGACGGACGGTTCGCGCATCGTCGTCTCCGCGGTGGAGCGGATGCCCACCCTGCCGCTGATCGTGAGCGAACTGGACGCGTCCGGCGCGGTGATACGCAACGTCGGGATCCGCGAGCCCGGCCTGGATGACGTTTTCCTGACTCTGACCGGCAGGAACATCAAACCGGCTGAACCGGTCGAGACGCCGGGGGCGGTGTGGTGAACCTCCTGGCCGACGGCTGGACGCTGACCCAGCGAAGGCTGTTCCGGCTGCGCCACAAGCCCGGCACTCTGCTCACCATGCTGATGATGCCGAGCGCGTTCGTGGTGCTGTTCGGCTTCGTCTTCGGCACCGCGATCCGTGTACCGGGCACCTCCGACTACCGCGCGTTCATGATGCCCGGCCTGTTCGCGATGACGACCGGGACCGCCCTGACCACGACCATGGTGGAGGTGGCGACGGACCAAGCGCGCGGGGTGATGGAGCGCCTGCGTTCGCTGCCGACCCATCGGGTGTCCGTGCCGCTCGGCCAGAGCGGCGCGGAGGGGATCCTCGGGGCCTATGGACTGGCGGTCCTCATGGTGTGCGGTCTCGCCGTCGGCTGGCGGCCGCACAACGGCGTCCTGCCGACACTCTTCGGCATCGGCCTGCTCCTGCTGTTCCGCTACACGCTTGCATGGGTCGGCGCATACCTGGGACTGGTGGTGCGTTCGGCACGGACCGCGGCCGGCCTGACACCGCTGACACTGCCCCTCACCATGGTGTCCAACGCCCTCGTGCCCACCGACCGGATGCCGGTCTGGCTGCGGACGATCTGCGAGTGGAACCCGCTCAGTTCCATGGCGACGGCCACGCGCAAGCTGTTCGGCAACCCCGGTGCTCCCGGGCCGGACGCCGGATGGCCGCTGACCCACCCTGTGGCCGCGAGTCTGCTGTGGGCCGGCCTGCTGTTGTTGATCTTCGTGCCGCTGTCGGCGCGCCGCTTCGCCCGCGCCGGACTGTAGATCCGTACGCGCCGTCTCCTGTCCGAGGGCGCGCGGGTGAGCGCGGGGACACCTTCAGAGTCGGGAGCACCTTCAGAACCTCGATGGGTGCGACGTACCCGTGAGGAAACAGCTGTTTTCATTTTCGGAGGGACAAACATGCGAGTTGTGATCGTCGGAGGCGGCACGGTTGGGTTGTGCACCGCAGTCTTCCTCGCCCGTCAGGGTGTTTCGGTCCATGTGCTGGAGCGCCGGGCACAGGTCAACGACCATCCGCGCGCCTTCGGGATCACCGATCGGTCGGCGGAGATCCTGCGGGAGGCCGGCATCCACATCGAGACGGCCCATCTCGCCAGGGGCCTGATGACGGGAACGAGCCTGGCTGACCTGACCACTGTCACGGCCAAGTTCGAACCACCGGAGATCGGCCCGGCGAAGCTGGGAAGCTGCCCGCAGGACCGGGTCGACCGGGCCGCGCTGGCGCGGCTGCGGGAACTCGGCGGCCAGGTGGACTTCGACAGCGAGGTGGTCGCGGTGGCGGACGGCAGCGTCACCACGGCGGACGGCAGGACCGTCACGGGTGACTATGTGATCGCCGCCGACGGAGTCCGCAGCAGGATGCGGGAACTGCTCGGCATCGGCCAGACCGGCCCGGGACCACTGAGCACCTCGCACATGCTCAACGTGCTGTTCCGCGCGGAACTGCCGACCCCGCCGTTGTCCATGACGTTCCTGCGCAACGAGCGGGCGTCCGGGATCCTTCTGAAGGTCGACGACACCGGCCGCTGGGTCTTCCACATCCCGAACGGCGACCCGGACACCCCCACCGAGCGGATCCAGCAGCACATCAGGGACGCCACCGGCGTCACCGACGTCGAGCCGGAGATCATCAGCCTGTTGCCCTGGTCGTCGACGGCGCGGGTGGCCGACCGCTTCAGGCAGGGCAACGTCTTCCTCGTCGGTGACGCGGCACATGTGGTGCCGCCGGTCGGCGGTCTCGGACTCAACGGCGGTATCGCCGACGGCCACAACCTGGCGTGGAAGCTGGCTGCGGGCGGTGACGCACTGCTCGACACCTACGAGGACGAGCGCCGGCCTGTGGCGCTGTTCACCATGGAACAGACCGTGCTCCGCGCCCACAACCGTGACCTGCACTGGGACAATGATCCGAGCCGGGCCGCCGACCGGGCGGCCGTCGGCATGGCCGGCATCATGATCCCCGTGATCGGTTACCGGTACGACTCCCGTGCGGTGATCGACCCGGAACCGCTCTCCGACATGGAGAACCTCGTACTGGACGGCGCACCGGGCAGCCGCCTGCCGCACCGGTGGCTCCCGGACGGACGCTCCACGGTCGACCTCGTCGACGGCTTCACGCTGATCACCGGGACCGCGGCCGACCACTGGCTGGACGCGGCACGGAGCCTGGGCATCACGGCACACGCGGTCGACGGGTGGGCCGGTGCCGCCGGCATCAAGGAGGACGGCGCTGTGCTCGTCCGCCCCGACGGGTTCGTCGGCTGGCGTACGGTCACCACGCAACACGACGTGGCGACCAGCACACCGCACCTGCGGGACGTGCTCGACCAGATCCTGTGCCGACAGGGGGCGTGACCCGGATCAAACCCGTGGCATGCGGTCGACACCGGCGCGGTCGGTGTCGACCGCATGCTGCTCTGGCGCGGGGCGATGACCGGGCCGCCTCCGCACGCCCCACTCCTTTGGGTCGAAGCACACACGAACTCGCCTCGAACCGCTCCCGCGAGCATCGGCGCAGAGTGATCCCTTGACCACCGACCTCGAGCAAGCGCGCGCTCACCGCGCCCTGTTCGCGGACGTTCCCAGCGCGATGGTGAAGGCCGGGCCGGAACGGATCAGGTCCGAGAGGGACGCGAGGCCGGTCACGAACCGAACACCGAGGCAGAGGAGGCGGAGGATGGATTTCGGCGCTGATCCCTATTCCGAGTACGCGTGGATGCGTGCGGAAGAACCGGTCCGGAAGGTCGTGGAAGGCAAGGGCCTCTACGGACTGCTGGTGACCCGGTACGAGGACGTGCGCAAGTTGCTGACGGATCCCAGGATGAGCAAGGACCCGCGCAACGCACCGCCCGACTGGCAGGAGGCGGGCAAGGGGCGGCCGCTGGAGGACCGGACCGGGCTCGGGACGCACCTGCTGACCACCGACCCGCCTGAACACACGCGGCTGCGCCGGCTGGTCTCGACCGCCTTCACCGCCCGCCGTGTCGAGGGTCTGCGCGACCAGGTGCGGGACATCACGGACGGGCTTCTCGACACGCTCGTGCCGCGGGGGAGGGCCGACCTGATCAGCGAGTTCGCGTTCCCGTTGGCGATCACGGTGATTTGTGAGCTGCTGGGAGTACCCAAGGCGGACCAGGACGTGTTCCGCCAGTGGACGAAGGACTTCCGGCGGTGGACGAACACCGACTCGGCCCAGGCCGACCGCGGTGACGCGCGGCCGATCGGACTGCGCGACCTCCTCGAGTACCTGACCGATCTGGTCGCGAAGCGCCGGCGCGAGCCGGCCGACGGACTGGTCGACGCGTTGATCGCGGCCCGGGACGACGACGACCGGCTGAACGAGACCGAGTTGCTGTCCATGCTGTCCCTGCTGTTGGTCGGAGGCTTCGAGACAACGGTCAATCTGATCGGGAACGGCACCCTGGCCCTGCTCCGCCACCCCGACGAACTCGCCCTGCTGCGCGATCGACCGGAACTGCTGGACTCGGCGCTGGAGGAGATGCTGCGGTACGACGGGTCGTTCGAGACGGCGACGTGGCGGTTCCCGCTCGAACCCATCGAGATAGCGGGTACGCACATCGAGAAGGGCCACCCGGTGCTGCTGTCACTGGCATCGGCCAACCGGGACGGGGCGAGGTTTCCGGCACCGGACGACTTCGACGTCGCCCGCGGGGACAACGCGCATGTGGCCTTCGGTCGTGGTGCGCACTTCTGCCTCGGCGCCCCGCTGGCCCGGCTGGAGGGCCGGATCGCGTTCGACGGGCTGCTGCGCCGGCTGCCGGGCCTCGCGCTGGCCGTACCGCCGGGGCAGTTGCGATGGCAGCGGAGTCTCACCATCCGCGGACTCGAAGCGCTGCCCGTCACCTTTGATGCCTGACCCCGGCATCGCACATTCCGTTCACTCGCCATGGATCGTTATCGGGAAAGAGGCTCATATGCCGAATGCTGCAGTCAGTGCGCGAACGGTGAGGGCACGATGAACCGCCGGATCGCCATCACGGGGGTCGGCGTACGTGCCCCGGGCGGCGGAAACGCCAAGGAATTTTGGAAACTGATCTCGTCCGGCACCTCGGCCATACGCACCATCTCACTGTTCGACGCGTCCGGGTTCCGCTCCCGGATCGCGGGCGAGTGCGACTTCGACCCGGTGGCGGAGGGCTTCTCCGCCCAGGAGATCCGGCGCATGGACCGGAGCGCGCAGCTCGCCGTCGCCGCGACCAGGGAGGCGGTCGCGGACGCCGGCCTCGACCTGGCCGAGGCCGACCCGCATCGATGCGGAGTCAGCGTCGGAAGCGCCATCGGCGGCACGATGAGCCTCGACCGGGAGTACAACGTACTGTCCGACGGCGGCCGCAAGTGGCTTCTCGACCACGAGTACGCGGTGCCGCACATGTACAACTATCTCGTCCCGACATCGATCGCCGCGGACGTGGCCTGGACTGCCGGGGCGGAAGGCCCCGTGTCCCTGGTCTCCACGGGATGCACCGCGGGCATCGAGTCGGTGTCCCACGCGGCGCAGCTGATTCGCGAGGGCGCCGCCGACATGATGCTGGCCGGTGGCTCGGACGCGTCCATCTCACCGATCTGCGTCGCTTGCTTCGACGCGATCAAGGCGACGACGCCCCGTAACGACGAACCGGACACCGCGTCCCGTCCCTTCGACCTCACCCGGAACGGCTTCGTACTCGCCGAAGGCAGTGCGATGCTGGTACTGGAGGAGCTGAACCACGCCAGGGAACGTGGCGCGCACATCTACGCCGAGATCGGGGGATGGGGCGTGCGTGCCAACGCGTACCACATGACCGGACTCAGGGCCGAGGGCCCCGAACTGGCCACGGCCATCGAGGTGGCGCTGCGGATGGCCGGGCGCGTGCCCGAACAGGTCGACTATGTGAACGCGCACGGCTCCGGTACGAAGCAGAACGACAGACACGAGACCGACGCGTTCAAGCGCAGTCTCGGCGACCACGCCTACCGGACGCCGGTCAGTTCGATCAAGTCCATGATCGGCCACTCGCTGGGCGCGATCGGTTCGATCGAGATCGCGGCATGCGCGCTGGCCATCGAAGCCGGACTGATTCCGCCGACGGCCAACCTGCACGAGCCCGACCCGGAGCTCGGCCTCGATTACGTACCGCTGACGGCGCGGCCCGCGGATCTGCGGACGGTGCTCAAGGTCGGCAGCGGGTTCGGTGGTTTCCAGAGCGCCATGGTGCTGACCAAAGGGGGATCCGATGAGTAGGACAGTCGCGGGGACTGACAGCGGCAGGACGCCGGCGCCCCCTCGCGCGGTGATCACCGGTCTCGGGGTGGTCGCGCCGAACGGGTTCGACGCCGACGAGTACTGGGATGCCGTCCTCCACGGGCGTGGCGGCATAGACCGGGTCACCCGGTTCGATCCGGCGCAGTACCCGGCCGAACTGGCGGGCGAGGTCCCCGACTACGACGTGCGCGCGTACATCTCCGGCCGTCTGGTGCCGCAGACCGACCAGACCACCCGGCTGGTACTGATCGCGACGGACTCCGCGGTCCGGGACTCCGCCCTCGACCTGACCGCCCTCCCCGACGATCAGGTCGGTATCGTCACCGGTCTCTCCGCCGGCGGGCTCGAGTACAGCCAGCGCGAGCTGGAGAAGCTCTGGAGCCGCGGCAGCGATCATGTGAGCGCCTACCTCTCGTTCTCCTGGTTCTACGCGGTGAACACGGGGCAGATCTCCATCCGGCACGGGTGGCATGGCCCCGGCGGCGTCCTGACCGGGAACACCAGCGGCCTGGACGCCATCGCTCAGGCCCGCCGGTACGTGGGCGAGGGCATGCCGGTGGTGATGTGCGGTGCGGTGGAAAGCGCGATGTGTCCGCTCGGGTGGGTGATCGAGCTGACCACCGGCCGGATGAGCACGGTGACCGACCGGACACAGGCCTACCTGCCGTTCGACACCGCCGCGTCCGGCTACGTGCCGGGAGAAGGCGGCGCCATGATGCTCGTCGAGGAGGCCGGACACGCGCGCGAGCGAGGTGCTCAGCCGTACAGCGAAATCGCCGGGTACGCCACCACCTTCGACCCGCGGCCCGGTTCGGCACGGGAGCCCGGACTGCGCCGGGCGATCGAGTCCGCGCTGTCGGACGCCGGTGTGACGCCGGCCGAGGTCGACGTCGTGTTCGCGGACGCGGCCGGGGTCGGCGAACTCGACCGCGCTGAAGCCGCCGCCGTCACCGGCGTGTTCGGTCCACGGGCTGTTCCGGTGACCGCGCCCAAGACGATGACCGGCCGGCTGTACTCCGGTGGCCCGGCGCTCGACGTGGCCACGGCGTCGCTGAGCATGCGGCACGGCGTCATACCGCCCACGATCAATGTGACCGACCCCGTCCGGTCCGACCAACTCGACCTGGTACTCGGCCGGCCGAGGGAAGCGGCTGTGTCCACCGCGCTGGTGCTGGCCCGAAGCGACGGCATCAACTCCGCGATGGTGTTGACGGCGGCGTGACGGGACGCCGGTGGCAGCCGTCCAAGACGGCTGCCACGCACGGCGCGGCGGCCGCCACGTACGGCGTCGGCCCGGACGAGGCGCCCGGTGGTGACGCGGACGCCTCGGCTCGGCACCGTCTGGTTCACGGCTTGGCGATGATCTCCAGGACGCCGGCCGTCCAGGTGAAGCCGGCACCGACGCCGGCCAGCAGACACGTCTGCCCCGGCTCCAGGGCGCCCTCGGAGACCAGATGGGCCAGCCCGGCGAACTGGTCGCCCGCGCCGAGATGTCCGACCCGCCGGCCCCAGGACCAGGTCGAGCGCTGCGGATCGATGCCGAACGGGTCGAAGTACTGCGCCCGCATCCGGGTCCGGCCCAGGTTCGGCAGCACATACCAGTCGATGCCGCTGAGTTTGACGTCCGCCTGGGCGCAAGCCCGGTCGAACGCCTCCCGTTGACCCGCTTCGATGCGGTTGAGCAGGGCCTCCACTCCGAGCTCTCGCACCAGGGTGTCGCTGTTCAGGTCGATCGGCGCTTCCGCGGCCATCGGAGCACCGCTGAACCGCTCGCTCCGGCTGCCGTGCTCCAGCCCAGAATCGGACACCGTGGCCAGTCCGCGCAGCTCGGCGAATCCGGTGCGGGTGGACACCACCACGGCGGTGCCGCCGTCGCCGCAGATGGTGCTCGGGTCGCTGTGCCACCGGTCGAAGCCGGGCAGGCAGAACCGGTCCGCCGTGGTGACCAGGGCGGTCGGCCGGTCGTGCGCCCGCAGGTAGCCCGCCGCGAGTTCCAGGGCAGCCATGCCACCGTTGGACATCTGCCGCACCTCGACGGCCGGGCAGGAGCCACCCCCGCAGAAGCGCTGGACGTACGACGCCGCCGGCCACATGTCGTGACCCTGGTGGTACGCGCAGGCGTGCAGCAGCAGATGCAGGTCCTCCGGCCCGGCCTCGGCGCGCCCGAGCGCGTCCCGTGCCGCCAGCACCGCCATCTCCGGCGCCGACTTGTCCGCCGAGACGCACACCGACTCGATGCCGGTGTTCCAGACCCGCGCCCGATCGGCGAGCCCGGCTCGTTCCGCCGCGTCGAGTGTCAGGCGCTCGGGCAGCCACGAACTCGCGGCGGCTATGTAGAGACCGTCGCTCATTGTCTTCCTCCCACGGATCGGATTGCCTCGGGTTTCCCGTATCCGGTCATGGTCGTCATGTCCGGCGGAGGTTCGTTCGAGACCTAGGCGAGGCGTTGCCGCAGGGAACACATACCGACAGACCCGCGCCCGAATACCGGCGGCCTCCGTCGATCGGAACTCGATTGGGTGTCGAAGGATCCCGGCAATGTTGGTTTCGACGTCACGAGACGAAGGGGCAACCATGGCGACTTTCACCCAGGCGGACCTGGTGCGGTGCATACGCGAGGCAGCCGGTGAGGACGAAGGACTCGACCTGGACGGAGATATCGCCGACATGACGTTCGCCGATATGGGCTACGACTCCGTCGCGATGGTGGAGGTGACGCTCCTGGTCGAGCGAGAGCTCGGCATCAATCTGCCCGAGGACGACAGGACGGGCAAGGACGCGACGCCGAAGCAGTTCGTCGAACTGGTCAACGAGCTGCTGCCCGCCTCGATCTAGCCGCGAGCGCGGTGGCGTGCACGGCTCACCAAGGAGATGACCATGTACAGCACAGAGCACCAGCAACGCTTCGACAACGGCGCGCCGGAGGCACCCGAGCAGCTCGGCCTGCTCTCCGAGATCCTCAACCGGGAGACGTTCCGCACCCTGGGCCAGGAGGTGGGCGTCGGCCATGGTTGGCGTTGCTGGGACGTGGGCGCCGGAGACGGCTCCGTCGCCCGCTGGCTGGCCGCAAGAGTGGGAACATCCGGGCATGTGGTGGCCAGCGACCTCAAACCACAGCACATACCCAGCCATCCGCGTATCGAGGCGCTCCGCCACGACCTCACCGAAGACCCTTGGCCTGAACCGGAATTCGACCTCATTCACGCCCGGCTGGTGTTGATGCACGTGGCCGATAAGGAGGCGGTCGCGGCAAAGCTGGCGGCACACCTCCGGCCGGGCGGTGCGCTGGTGCTGACCGACTGGTATTGCGGTTGTGTAAGCGAGGGAATCATCAAATCCCCGGTCGACGAATACACGGCGCGCATCTTCCAGCAATACCACGACGGCGTGCATGAACTCGCCGGAGAAACCGGTATGGATTTCGAATGGGCGTTGCGCACGCCGGATGTACTGTCCGCCGCCGGCTATCGGGACATCACAGTGCGCGACTTCCGGGCGCCGGGGGAGGGCGGGGCGCCGACCGCGCGGCTCGCCCGGCTGCACAGCAGCATGCTGGAGCCCTTCCTCCTGAGCCAGACCGACCTGACCGTCGCCGACCTCTCGGTAATCCGGGAAAAACTCCTGGACTCGGAATTCGAGATGGTGACCAATCACACGTACACGACCGTCGTCCGGGTCCCGAAGTAAAGGAAAGCTAAAGGGTGTAGGTGGCGTCGAAGGCCGGCACCTGACAGTCCCCGGCGGGGTCGGCCGACCCTGGCGGTCGCAGCGGCCGCGGCGACGCGGCTGCTGCTGTCCGCGTCCCGACTTCCTCCGCGCACGTACTGGCTCTCGCGGGCGCAGCACGTCAAACCGGGACAGGCTGCCTGTGCGCCCCCAGCGTCGCGCTGAACCGCCCCCCTCGGGCGCCGCACGGTGGCCCCGCCTGTCGGGCAGCCGCGAACCGATGCTGCGGGACAGCTCGTAGGACTACTCCCGGGCTCGCCGCCCTGATCTCCTTCACCAAGAAACATTAAAACAGCTCGAAACATTGTTGTTAGGAAGTGGAGGCCCAGGCTACGGTATGTCGTGCGCCAGCGAACATATTGGGGGAGTTATGGTAGCTGCTGCGGCAAAGGCCTTAGCGGAAAAACAAATTACCGATTTGGCGATCAATAGTGTAAAGCGGGCATTGGAATGGCAAACGGCATGGCTCATCGACGTGGACCCCGCGATGAAGCCTGCAAGGTTTTCCGTGCATCGCTCCCAAGGGATTCCTGCACCCTTTTGGAAATCGTCGCCCCACTCGGGGGCGCGGTATGCGGCCTGACCGTGCCGGCCAGTTGCGGATAGTGCTGATCGACGACCATGCGCTGGTGCGCGAGGTAGTGTGCGAGGCGCTCGACTTGGAACCGGACATGGTCGTGGTCGGCGACGCCTCCAACGGCGCGGCCGGCATCCTGCGCTGCAAGACCGAAAATCCCGACGTCGTGTTGCTCGACGGCAACATTCCTGAAGAGTCGGTGACCGAAACAGTGCAGGCCATCCGCTCCATATCGCCGAACGTCAGGATCCTGGTGGTCAGTATGCGTGACGACCCGGCGCTGGTACGCCAATTGCTCGACTGCGGTGTCCGGGGTTATCTGAACAAGTCGGCAAACCGGACCGATCTGGTGTCCAGTATTCGCGCGGTGTGCGCAGACGACATCCGCATCGTGCTCCATGTATCCGTCGAGGCGCTGACGCACATCGCTTCGACGGCGAACTGCCCGGAGACGCTCACCAGGCGCGAGCTGGAAATCCTGACGCTAGTGAGCAAGGCGATGAGTAATCGGCAGATCTCGCGGCGGTTGACGATCGCCGAAGGCACAGTGAAGCGCCATTTGGGCACCATCTTCACGAAGTTGGACGCTCGTTCCCGGCTGGAAGCGGTCAACAAGGCCGTTTCCATCGGGCTCATCGCCCGCGGTGGGTGAAAATTTCCAGGGAAATGCCCGCTGGCCGACAAGGTGCAAGAACCGCACGTGCAGATCACCCCGAAGGGAAGGCAGGCAGACTGTGGCAACCTTGAACGGCAAGACCGCGCTGGTGACCGGCGGTCGGACCGGTATCGGCTTCGGCATCGCCACCGCTCTGGTCGAGCGGGGTGCGAACGTCGTGATCACTTCACGCGACGAGGACAAGCTGCGCAAGGCGGCCGCCGAACTCGGCGAGGAACGGGCCGTCGCGGTCGCCGGTGAGGCCACCGACCTCGAGCACCAGCGGAACGCGGTGGCGACCGCCGTCGACCGGTTCGGATCGCTCGATCTGCTGGTCAACAATGTCGGCGGTACGGAGCGGACCGCCCGTCGGTTGGTCGACGTCGACCTGGCGGCGTACCGGCGCACGGTCGAGATCAACTTGATGTCCGCGCTGACCTGGGTCCAGGCGGCCTGGCACGGCTGGCTCGGCAAGCACGGTGGCGCCATCGTCAACATCTCCTCGATCGCCGGCGAACTCGCCGTCCCCGACGGTACGTCCTACGGCACGGCGAAGGCGGCACTGAACCACTTCACCCGGCAGATGGCGAACGAGCTCGCGCCCACGGTCCGGGTGAACGGCGTCGCCTCCGGCACGGTACTGACCGACTTCACCAGGGCGAACGTCGAGGGCAGGGAGGACCAGGTGATCGGCTCCATCCCGCTGAGGCGACTCGGCGAACCCGCCGATGTGGGTGCGGCCGTGGCCTTCCTGCTGTCCGACGAGGCATCCTGGATCACCGGGCACACCATCGTCGTCGACGGCGGCAGGCTCCTCCACAACAGGTGACACTGCACCGGTGCGACCGAGGATGGCCTCGCAGCGATCCTCGAGCCGTCACGGTGACCCTTCCGCGGAGCGGTGACTACCGAGTGACCCGCTCCGCGCGGGGCTCCTCCGAGAGCCCCCAATCCGACCAGGAGTCACGCCCGGCCAGCACCTCCCGATGCAGTTCCTGCAGCATCACAGAGGGTTCGAGGCCCAGATCGGCGGACAGCGTTCTGCGCAGGTGCTGGTAGGCGATCAGCGATTCGTTCCGCCTGCCGCTGGAGGCCAACGCCTTGATCAGCTGCGCGTGATACCACTCGTTGAGCGGATCGGCCACCAGCATCGCCTTCAGCTCTCCGACAAGTTCCCGGTGCCGTCCCAGCATCGCGTCCGCCTGGATGCGTAGTTCGACGGTGTGCGCCCGCTGCTCCGTGAGGTGGACGACGTGCGCCTCGATCGACGGGCCGGCCGTCACATCGGCGAGCGCCGGTCCTGACCACAGGTCGAGCGCCTGCCGCAGCAACCGCGCCGCCGCGGCCGGATCGCCGGCGGCGAGCGCGGTGCGTCCCTGCTTAGCCAGCCGGAGAAACGCTTCCAGGTCGAGCTGCTCCGGGTTCACCCGGAGCATGTAGCCGGTGCCACAGGTGGCGAGCACTTGCTCGACCGTACCCTCCGGCACCCACGGTGCGAATTGACGCCGCAGTTGGTAGATGTACGTCTGCGCCGTGGGGACGGCACTCTTCGGTGGCTTGTCACCCCACAGATCATCGATGATCGCGTCGAGCATGACGATGTTGTTCGCGCGCAGGAGCAGCTGCGCCAGCACCCGCCGTGCCATCGGCGCTGTCGGCGTGCAGTCGCCCAGATCGTTGGTGACGGTCAGGCGGCCGAGTACCTGGAATCGCAACACGGATGAACTGCCTCCACACGGTGATCGTCGGGTTGGGCCTCGAACCAGACTCTGCCGATCGCTTGGCCCGGCAGGCAATGCTGCGGGGCGAAGGTCCCACCCCGGTGACCGTGTCGGATCGTGTCCCCTGCAACCTTCGTCGCATTGCCCTGGACGAGAGGTTTGCGAGCGGCGGCACCGGTTGAGCCCACCCTCCGAGAGCAGAGTGAGATTCCGCTGTCATGACAGAGAATTTCGTGAAAGCGAGTGGTCAGGACGTCGTCGCGGTGGTCGGTCTGTCGTGCCGTCTTCCGGGCGCGAGTTCCCCCGAGGCGTACTGGGACCTGCTCGCGGCCGGCCGGGAGGCCGTCGGTGAGGTTCCTGCCGACCGCACCGTACACGTCGGCGCACGGGTGGCCCGAGCCGGGCTGATCGACGGCGTCGCGGACTTCGACGCCGGCTTCTTCGGAGTGTCACCACGCGAAGCCGCAGCGATGGACCCCCGGCAGCGACTGATGCTGGAACTGGCCTGGGAAGCGCTCGAACACGCGGGAGTCGACCCGTTGGCAGTGCGGGGCAACCGGGCGGGAGTCTTCCTCGGGGCGATGGGTGACGATTACGCCGGTCTGGTGCGCGACCGGGGTGTGGGCGCGATCGACAGCTTCACCCTGTCCTCGCTCCAGCGTGGTGTCCTCGCGAATCGGATCTCCTTCTTCCTGGGACTGTCCGGCCCGAGTGTGGTCGTGGACTCGGCGCAGTCCTCCGCCCTGGTCGCCGTGCACCAGGCGTACGAGAGCGTGCGGCGAGGCGAGTCCGCGTGGGCGCTGGCGGGTGGGGTCAACCTGATCCTCTCGCCGGACTCGACGGCGACCGCGAGTGAGTTCGGCGCGTTGTCGCCGGACGGCCGTTGCTACACGTTCGACGCCCGCGCCAACGGCTACGTGCGCGCCGAGGGCGCCGGCCTGGTGGTGCTCATGCCACTGGCTGACGCTCTCGCGCACGGCCACGACGTGGTGTGCGTGATCCGCGGCGGCGCGGTGAACAACGACGGTGGCGGCGAGCAGCTCACCACGCCGAGCCGGGCGGGGCAGGAGGACGTGCTGCGGGCCGCCCTCGCCGCGGCGGGAACGGACCCCACCGAGGTCGGATACGTGGAGCTGCACGGAACCGGCACACCGGTGGGGGACCGCGTGGAGTCGGCGGCGCTGACCGCGGTCTTCGCCGACCGAGACCGGCCGCTGGTGGTGGGGTCGGCGAAGACCAACGTAGGGCATGCGGAAGGAGCGGCGGGGGTCGTCGGTTTCATCAAAGCGGCGCTGTCCGTCCAGCGTGGTCAGGTCCCGGCGAGTCTGAACTTCGCCGCGCCGGCGGACGACGTCCCGCTCACCGAGATGGGCATCGAAGTCGCTGCCGGGCTGCGTGAGTGGCCCGGCGACGGGCCGCGCGTGGCCGGCGTGTCGTCGTTCGGGATGGGCGGGACGAACTGCCATCTCGTGGTCGCGCAGGCTCCTGATCCGTCCCCGGGCGAGGAGAACCGTGCCGCGGGCGTGGGCACCCTTGCGTGGCTGGTGTCCGGCGGCACCGCGCGGGCCCTGCGTGCCCAGGCCGAGTCGCTGGCCGGGCATGTCGCCGCACAGGGCGGCCCGGACCCCCTCGACATCGGGTTCTCGCTGGCGACCACCCGTGCCGCGCTCACCCACCGCGCCGTGGTGATCGGCGCCGACGCGACCGAGCTGGGCGAGGGGCTGGCCGCGCTGGCAGCGAACCAGCCGGCGCCGAACGTCGTGTCCGGTTCGGTCTGCGAGGGCGGCACTGCCTTCCTGTTCACCGGGCAGGGCGCGCAACGCGTCGCCATGGGTCGGGAGTTGTACACGAAGTTCCCGGTGTTCGCCGAGTCCTTCGACGCCGTGTGCGCGGAACTGGATCCGCACCTGGGCCGAGGCCTTCGAGAGACCGTGTGGGCCGACGCGGACCTGCTCGGCCGGACCCGGTACACGCAGGCAGCGCTGTTCGCACTGGAAACCGCGTTGTACCGGCTGGTGGAGTCGTTCGGAGTACGTCCGGACCATGTCATCGGGCATTCGATCGGTGAGGTCACCGCCGCGCACGTCGCGGGGGTGCTGTCGCTGTCCGACGCCTGCACGCTCGTCGCGGCACGCGGACGGTTGATGCAGGCGGCCCCGTCCGATGGGGCGATGGTGGCCGTCAACGCCGACGAGCGCGACGTACGGTCGCTGCTGCCCGGCTCCGGAGTGGGTGTCGCCGCCGTCAACGGGCCCGCTTCGGTTGTCATCTCCGGTGACCGCGACCCCGTGCTCGCGATGGCGGAATCCTTCCGCGCCAGGGGAGTGAAGACCAAGCACCTGAACGTCAGTCACGCGTTCCACTCCCACCACCTCGACGGAATCCTCGATGAGTTCGCCGACGCCATCCGCGGGCTGGCCTTCCACGCCCCTCGGATCCCCGTTGTCTCCAATCTCACCGGGCGCACCGCCACCACGGACGAGCTGAGCGACCCGGACTACTGGGCACGCCAGATCCGTGGCACCGTCCGCTTCGCCGACGGCATCCGTACCCTGCACGACGCGGGCGTGTCCCGATACCTTGAACTCGGTCCCGACCCCGTACTCGCCGGCATGGCCCGCGAAACGCTCGCCGAGCAGGCACCCGCGGCGGTGTCCACGCTGCGCGACGAACAGCCGGAAGTCCATACGCTGCTGAAGGCGCTCGGCACCCTGCATGCCACGGGGGCGGCAGTGGACTGGACGCCGCTGTTGAACGGCGGCCGCAGGACCGCGCTGCCTACCTACGCCTTCCAGCGCAGCCGGCACTGGATCGGTGAAACGCGCGAGACCGCGCCCGCCGCGGAGCCGGCACCCGTCCGCGACCGCGAGGGCGTGCTCGACACGGTGCGCACGCACCTCGCGGCCGTCCTGGGCTACGACGCGGCCGACATGACGTCGTCGGCGTCGTTCAAGGACCTCGGGCTGACCTCACTCACCGCGGTCGAGCTGTGCGCCGGGCTGTCGGGCGAGCTGGGTCTGGTCCTGCCCGCGTCCCTGGTGTTCGACCACCCCACCCCGGACCGGCTCGCGGCGTACCTGCACGCCGAACTCACCGGGTACGGCGACGCGGGTGACACGGGTGACACGGTGAGTATCCGGCCAACCGGCGACGGCGGCGCCGACGATCCCATCGTCATCGTCGGGATGGGCTGCCGGTTTCCCGGTGGCGCGTCGTCGCCGGACGAGCTGTGGGAGCTGGTGCGGTCGGGCCGGGATGCCGTCTCCGGGCTGCCCCGCGATCGTGGCTGGGACCTGGACAACCTGTTCGACCCGGACCCCTCGACATCCGGCCGGACATACGTGCGGCACGGCGGTTTCCTCGATGACATCGCCGACTTCGACGCGGGGTTCTTCGGGGTGTCGCCGCGTGAGGCACTGGCGATGGATCCGCAGCAGCGGTTGCTGCTGGAGATCGGGTGGCAGACGTTGGAGGACGCCGGGATCGATCCCGGTTCGCTGCGCGGCAGCAGGACAGGCGTGTTCATCGGAGCCATGGCGAGCGACTACGGCCCCCGGCTCGACACCCCGCACAGCGGGGTCGACGGATACG
>NZ_KQ948869.1:66410-175439 GCF_001514215.1 Streptomyces bungoensis | reverse complement strand
ACGAAACCGGCCAGCCGGGCCGCCTGCCCCGCCAGACCCTCCACACCCCGGCCCGACACCACCCACGGCACCACACCACCCACCGCGAACACCGGCGAAACAGCCTCACCTTCAGGCTCCGGCACACCCCCCGGCGCCTCCTCCAGCACCACATGGGCATTGGTCCCGCCCATGCCGAAGGAGGACACCCCGGCCATGAGGGATGCGCCGGGGCGGGGCCACGGGCCGAGGGTGCTCTGTACGCGCAGACGGAGGGTGGTCAGGGGGATGGCGGGGTTGGGCGTCTCGTAGTGGAGACTGGGCGGGAGTTCGCGATGCTGGAGGGCCAGCACCGTCTTGAGGAGGCCTGCGATTCCCGCGGCGCCCTCCAGGTGGCCCACGTTCGTCTTCACCGAGCCGACGTGCAGCGGCGCCTCGGTGGCTCGTCCCCGGCCGAGGACCCTGCCGAGAGCCGTCGCCTCCACGGGGTCGCCGACCGGTGTGCCGGTCCCGTGGAGTTCGACGTACTGGATGTCGTGCGGGGCCGCTCCGGCGCTGCGCAGGGCGCGGCGAATGACGTCTTCCTGGGCGCCGGCGTCCGGGGCGGTGAGCGTGTCGCCGCCCCCGTCGTTGTTGACGGCGCTGCCGCGGATGACGGCGCGGACGGGGTCGCCGTCGGCGAGGGCCCGGTCGAGCGGTTTGAGTACGACGAGGCCGCCGCCCTCGCCCCGGACGTAGCCGTTGGCGCGGGCGTCGAAGGTGTAGCAGCGGCCGTCGGGCGAGAGCGCGCCGAAGCGGTGCGGCAGCAGGCTGCCGCGCGGCGCGAGTTGGAGGTTGATCCCGCCGGCGATGGCCAGCTCGCTGTCCCCGCTGCGCAGGCTTTCGCAGGCGAGGTGCACGGCGACCAGCGAGGAGGACTGCGCCGAGTCGAGGGTGAGGCTCGGACCGCGCAGTCCGAGCAGGTAGGAGATGCGGTTCGCGATGAGGGCGCGGTGGGTGCCGGTGAGGGACTGGTGGGTGACGCTGTCCGCGTCGAGGCCGTTGGCCAGGGTCGCGTAGTCGTCGTGGGCGGCGCCGATGAACACACCGGTGCTCGAGCTGCCCGGTCGCCCGGGAACGATGCGGGCGTCCTCGAGGGCCTCCCAGGCGAGTTCGAGCGCGAGACGCTGCTGCGGATCCATGGTGTCGGCTTCGCGCGGCGAGATGCCGAAGAAGCCGGCGTCGAAGCCGGTGACGTCGTCGATGTAGCCGCCCCAGCGGGGAACGTCGCCGGAGGCCGCGTCCTCGCCGGAGGTGGCGTCGCCGGCCGCACCGGTGAGCCGCAGCCGGTCGTCCGGGGTCGGCTGCACGGCGTTCCCGCCGGCACGGAGGAGGCGCCAGAGGGCGTCGGGGTTCGGGGCGCCGGGCAGGCGGCAGGCCAGGCCGACGACAGCGATGGCACACCGGGGCGCGGCGCCGGACTCGTACCGTGTGCGTTCTGACTCGGTCATTCCACTCCACCAGCTTGTCGGCCCAGCCGTGTGGGCCTCGGACGTCGGGTAGCGCGTGCTCAGGGGACGCTCACGGGGCGTGACGCGGTCGGCGGCTCGCACCACCCGGTCGGGGCCGGGCCGCCGGGCCTCGGCCGCCGTCCGGAGCCCGGGCCGCCGGGGACCCCACGCTAGGTGGGCAGGCACTAGGGCGCCCCCTAGATTCCCGCGGCCTCGCAAGGCCCGATCCGGGGCCGTCGGCGCGAGGTTGCGGGAAACGCCCAGACATGCGGAGCGAGGGGGCTTCCGGTGTTGCGCTCCCCGGGCCGCTCCCCCTGAATGAGCGCAGTACCGCCCGCAGGCGGCGGTGTCGCGTCCGGCGTGAGTGCTGGTGTCCTGGCCGGCCGCCCGGGAGAGGGAGGGAAATCATGACGAGCGCGGACCTCGCGGAGATGCGCGACGCCCTGGTGACGCTGCGCCGCAGCATCGAGTCGCTGCGGACCGCCGACGGCGAATCCCCGTACGTTCGGCGGCTGATGAACGACCTGGACCGCTTCCAGCTCGACATGGAGGACATCCGGGGCACGAGGTTCCGGGTGCCGGCCGCACACGGGGCGGTGGGGGCGCGGGAGGTCATCGCGGTGCACGACCGTCCGTACCACCACCAGCCGTGGCAGGACGCGGACGACGAGGGCATCGGCGGCCACCGCCGCTGAGGGTGATGCCCCGGCCGCCGTCGACGTTCCGGCCGGCCGGGCGCCGGGCGCCACGGCCGGCCGGGTACGGGTGCCGAGCAGTACGTGCAAAACGTCGGCTTCCCCGGGCGTGGCGGTCCCGGGGAAGCCGACGTCAGCGCCCGTGAGGGCCGGGTCACTTGATGAAATCGGGTACGGCGCGGGGCGGCCAGGCGCCGACGGTGAGGACGCCGGTGGAGTAGGCGCGTGAGACCAGAGCGGCGCGGTTGGGCGCCTTGAAGCGGCGGAGCATCAGGCCGACGTGGTATTCGACGCCCTGCCGGCTGAGGTAGAGGCGGGACGCGAGCTGGACCGTGGAGGCGCCGGTGGCGACGCCCTCCAGGATGCGCGCGTCGAGGGCGGTCAGGAGCGGCGCGGGTGCGGGCCGCTGCGCCTCGGCCGGCTCGTCGTCCGGGCTCATCAGCACGACGACTCCGGAGAGGTCGTCGCCCTCGCCCTTGACGGCTATGCCGGTCATCTCGGCGGAGAAGACCCGGTCGTGGCCGCGCATGGCGACCACCCGCTCGACGAAGCGGCTGCAGCGGCCGGTCGAGAGATGGGTGAAGTGCTTCGCCAGGACGTTCCGGGCACTCGGGTGCAGGACGTCGTAGATGCTGCGTCCGCAGATCTCCGTGGAGGGCCGTGCGACGTGCCGGAAGAAGTCGGCGTTCGCGGCCTCGATCGTCAGTCCGGGGTCCAGGCTCGCCATGCAGGCGACGTGATGCGGGGAAGCCGGCCGCCGGTCCGCACGGCGGACGCCGCGCGTGGCTTCCGGGTGGCCACTGACCTTTGCCGGCCTGTCGGCGTGCGAGAGCATGGAAATATCGCCTCCTGGACGTCAGGGACATTCACTCGGAAAGCGGTGGGCAGAACATGGGGGCCGCTTCGGTGAAATCGCCCGGATTCTTTTTCTGCGCCGCTGTCCGCGACATTAGGTTGGGCGCGTCCGGGGAGTCAACGCGGGTCTGAGCCCGCCGGAAAATACTGCGGTGTCTCGGGCGGGGAGGTACGGTCCGCACCGGTGGCCGGGGTTCGGTCGGGGGCGGCGGTACGGTCACGCGTGCACCGGCCGGCATCGCGGCGGGTTACGCGCGTTGCGCCCGGGCGCGTCCGGAAGCGGTGGCGCGGTACCTCCACCGTCGGACGGTGGAAACCTTCTGACCTGCGAGTTCATGGTGGGTAACCTGGCCGCAACCGGAGCGCCGGACCGGCGAAACGGAAACCTTGACCGACCCCTGCCCGAAGATCACAACGGAACGGTAACAGCATCGTCCCGCCGGTTTGACCCTGGTGGACGTGGGTAACCCTGCGCTTCGCCGCCGGGACCATCGCGTGCGGGAGCCGTGCGTCGCACGGGAAGTTCGGTACCGCACCGAGAATAGATGAATTCTTGACGGAATGAATCCGACGGAAACCACCTGGCGACACGAATGTGTCAGCCACGCGACAGTTCAGGTATAAGGAGTGGCACACTGCGGCTGCCGTATTCCCGGGCCGTGCCTCAGGAACGGAACATGTCGAGGAAGCTGCTCCAGAATCCCTTCCTCACGGCCGTGTCCCGCCCCCCGGAGGTCGCGCAGGCCGTGGGGCGCGGCTGTTCGGCGGCCGTCGCGGCGGCCGACCGGTCGCGCGGCACGGATGCCGTCCGCACGGCCGGAACCGGGCTGAACCGGACGGGCAGCGAGGCGAGCGCACGGTGGAACGGCCCGGGGCGCCGGCGCAGCCGCTCGGCCGGGACCGCGAGCGTGAGGTCGGGCAGTGCGTTCAGGAGCGTCTCGACGGCCGTGGTGGCGATGGCACGCGCCGGGTCCTTCACCGGGCACGCGTGCGGTCCCGCCCCCCAGGCGAGGTGCGCCCCGGCGTGGTACGCCTGCCGGGCCTCGGCGAGCGCCGGGTCGCTGTTGGCGCCGGCGAAGCTGATGAGGACCGGGGTGCCCGCCGCCACCGTCACGCCACCGAGGTCGACGTCCCGGACCGGGTAGTGCGTGGCGTAGTTGGCGAGGGGCGGGTCGTTCCACAGGACCCGGTCGACGGCCTCGTCGACGAGCAGTCCGGCCCCGCTGGAGCCGCTGTCCGACAGGAGCAGGAGCAGGGCGCTGCCGATGAGGTTGCGTTCCGGCTCGACGCTCGCGCCGAGGAGCATGACGAGCTGGTCCTTCAGCTCGTCGTCGGTGAGGGCGGCGGGATGCTGGATGAGCCAGGACGTCACGTCGTCGCCGGGCCGGAGGCGCTTGAGCGCGATGAGTTCGGCGAGACACGCGGTGAGATCCTGGTCGGCGCGCAGCACGTCGTGGCCGTCGAAGACGGCGGACATCGCCGTGGTGAGGGTGTCGCCGATGTCGGCCGGGCAGTCGAAGAACTTGGTGAACAGCAGAAGCGGCAGCAGCCTGGCGTAATCGTCGATGAGATCGGCGTGGCCGCGGGGACCGAACCGGCCGATGAGGTAGGCGGCGACCGGCTCGACGTCCCGGTGGATGCGGGTGGTGCTCAGCCGGGCCAGACTCTCGGTGACGGCCTTGCGCAGCCGCAGGTGCGCGGCGCCGTCGGTGAACAGGCAGTTGGGCCGGTACGCCATCATCGGCAGGACCGGACTGTCCGCGCTGACGCGTCCCTCGTTCAGTGCCGTCCAGCGCCGGGCGTCGCGGGCGAAGAGCGTGGGGTCGCGCAACACCTCCAGGGCCGTCCCGTGCCCGACGACCAGGGTGGCGTCGACGCCGGGGGCGAGTTGCACGGGCCCCGCCGGACCCCGCGCCCTCACCCGCTCGTACACGCGTTGCGGGTGGGCGGCGAACTCGTCGTCGTACAGGGGGCATCCGGCGTCGCGAGGGCTCTGGTGCTGCCCGTCCATGCGGGGGTCCTTCCACGGTCAGACGAGGGCGCGGAGTCCGTCCAGCACCTTCTCGAGAAGGTCCCGCTCGGCGGGCTCGGCGCGGGGCGGTGCGGCGCGGCGCAGCAGGTGGCCCTGCTCGGACAGGTCGGTGAGCAGCAGCCGGACGACGCCGGCCGGCAGCGCCAGATGGGCGGCGATCTCCGCCACCGACAGGTAGCCGCCCGAGCACAGCTGCCAGATGGCGCGGGACTCGGGACTCTGCCGCAGGGGCGGCTTCCGGCCGGGTGCCAGTGTGATCAGTGTGTGCAGCGCCGGTTCACCGGCGGACGGCAGACTCCGGCCGCCGGTGATGACGTACGAGCGGACGATGCGGCTGGTGACCGTGTCGCCGCCGTACCGCGGGCTCACGTCCGCGCACCGGCACCGTGCCGTGGTGCCGCGCCCATGGCCTCGCGCAGCGCGCTGACGGTCTTCTGCATGCGGAAACTCATGGCTTCCATATCGACGTCCGCGGCCGTGGAGACGGCGAGGTGCGAGCCGTCGCCGGCCTCGACGAGGAAGACCCAGCCGTTGTCGAACTCGATGAGGGTCTGTTTCCAGGCTCCTTCTCCCCCGCCGACGAACGCGGCGACGGCACGGCACAGCGACTGGATGGAGCTCATGGCCGCGGCGTTCGTCTCGGCTTCGTCTCGGCCGATGTCGGCGGAGCGCTCCATCAGCAGCCCGTCCGCCGACACGAGGACCGCGTGCCGGGCGCCGCGCACCTCGAGTACGGAGTTCAGCACCCACGACAGATCGGGCTTCACTGCTCCTTGTGTCCTTCCGCGTTGTTCGAAATCCGGCCGCGCCGCGTTCCCCGCGCGAACGCCCCGATGCGTGAGGCGCTCACCGCGCCGGCGGGCTCTGCCCGGTCCGCCTCGGCTGGCACCGGGGTGTGGGCGTCACTCATCGCTACGGCGGCCGTCGTCTCGCGCCGCCGCCGTCTGGGCAGGCCGCCGGCGGTGGTGCCGGCCACCGGCGACGCTCCGGGCAGCGGCGTCGCGGCACGTCGGGGCGCTCCGTGTCCCCGGTGGCCTCCCTCGGCCACCGGCGGGGGTGTGGCGTCGGCCGTCAGCAGGGTCTGCGGTATGCGGACCACGGCACGCACGCCGCCGTAGGGGGACACCGAGTCGGCGGAGACCGAGAAGCCGTACCGCGAGGCGAGCAGCCCGCAGACCGCGAAGCCGAACCGGGGCGGATCGCCGAGGGCGGTGATGGCGACCGGTCCGTCGCCGGCCAGCAGGGCCGAGCTGCGGTCCTTGACCTCCTGGCTCATGCCGACGCCGGCGTCGTCGACGATCAGGCAGACCCCCCTGGGCACGGTCTGGATGTTGATCTCGACCGGGGTGCCCGGCGCGCTGTACTTCGTCGCGTTGTCCAGGAGTTCGGCGAGTACGACGGCGATGGGCTCGACCGCCTTGCTGACGACGTGGACGCCGCTCTGGGCGTGGATCCCGACGCGGTCGAAGTCCCTGATCCTGCCCTGGGCGCTGCGGGCCAGGTCGTACACGGAGGCGTTCTCCTCTCGTCGCCCCAGCCAGCCGCCGCACAGCACCGAGATGCCCTTCGTACGGCGGCTGAACTGGCTGCCGGTGTGGTCGACCGCCATCAGGTCGGCCAGCACCTCGGAGTCGCCGTACTTGCGCAGCAGGCGGTCGAGCAGGACCTGCTGTTCCTCGGCGAGGGAACTGAGCGTGCCCATAGCCGACTTGAGAACGGACTTCGTGGCCCACTCGGCGTCGGCGCGGACCTCGGCGAGTTCCTCGGCATGGCGGACGTCGCGCGCGCCGCGGTCCGCCCGGAGGTGGCCGAGTTCGCCGCGCGCGCTCTCCAGGTCGCGCCGCAGGGCGGCGTTCTTCCGCCGGAGTTCCTTGTGGGTCCCGCGCGCCCGCATCACCACCAGGAACGCGACGACGGCCGAGACCAGGAGGACCCACGCGAGTGGATCCTCGATCGCTGACGTCATGGGGTGGAGCCTCTTTCCGTGTCGCGCTTCGTCCTGCGCGTCAGGTTCGTGGGGTCGGTGGGCGTGACCGGTCTCGCGGCCCGGGAACCGGTCGGCGGACCGCACTCACTCCTGCGATCGAGACCTGCGGGCCGGCACCTGTGCGCATGCGCGACGCGCCGCCGGCCTGCCGCCAACCAGAATGATCTTAATGGCTGATGTTCCGTCAATCGGCAGTCAAGTCAAGGGATTTCACTAGTTGTCGGACCGGTGGTCGCCCGCACTCCCGCGGACGAGGCCGCCTGGCCGCCGGGCCGTCAGGAGGGAGGGAGGGCCAGGCCCACGAGGGGGAAGCCCTTGAGGACGTATCGAGCGTCGGGCACCGCGGGGCGCAGGCATGGCGGGACGGCGGACGACGGAGCCGGGCCGCCCGACGGGGTCCGGGTCTCCGCCTCCCGGCGCGAGGGGACCGCGGCGGGTCGCCGGGCGGTCCGGCGCCACCTCAGTTCGGCCCAGACCAGGAAGCCGCAGCCGGCCGGGGCCGGCGACGCGCCCCAGGCGGCGGCGACGCGCGACACGATCAGCAGTCCGCGGCCGTATTCGTCGTCCGTCGCGCGCGGGCCGGGCGGCCCGGCGGACCACCCGGGGCCGCCGTCCTGCACCTCGATGCGGAGCCGGGTTCCCGCGAGGCGCAGGGTGAGGAGCACTTCGGGTCCGTCCCCGTGCAGGACGGCGTTGCCGACCAGTTCGGACACGGCCAGTACCGCGTCCTGCACGACGTCGGCGGGGGTCTCCCACTGCGCCAGCACCTCACGCACCTGCCGGCGGGCCGGCCCGGCCGAGGCACCGTGCGCCGGCAGGCGCCATCGTCCGGCCCGTTCGGTCGTGGCGTGCGGTGGTCGGGGGGAAGGATTCTCTGAGCGGTGGGCAGCCATGGAAACCTCTCGGGAGTCCGCAGGGAGCTGGGCGCGACGCGACGGCGACGGCGGGCCCGCCACGGGGTGACGGGGGTCTCCGCGCTTCGGGACGGGCCGGACGGTCACTCCGAGACGAACTCCGGGCGCACCCTGGGCGGCCACTGGCCCAAGGCGAACACGCCCATCGAGTAGCTCTTGGAGATGAGCGCCGGCCGGTTGGTCACCTTCATCCTTCTGAGCAGCGATGCGACGTGGTACTCGACTCCGCCCCTGCTGAGGAAGAGCTTCGTGGCGAGCTGGAGGGTCGACTCGCCGGCGGCCACGCCTTCCAGGATCCGGGCGTGCATGGGGCTGAAGAGCTTCTTCCGGGCAGGCACGATCTGTGGTTCGGTGCCGGACTCGTCGGGGTCGATGAGGACGAGGATGCGGGCCACCCGGCCGGATTCGCCGCGCATCGCGATGCCGGTCATCTCGCCGAGGAACACGGAGTCCTGCGCGTCCAGCGCCACCACGCGGTCGGCGAACCGGGACCTGCGTCCGTCCGCCAGCCGGACCAGTTCGTCCTGCAGCTTGCCCCGCACACTCGGGTGGAGGAACTCGCACAGGTTCCTCCCCGAACCGTGGCCCGGGCCCCATCCGAACTGCCGGACGAAGGGCCGGTTGGCCTCGAGGACCTCGAACTCCGGGTCCAGGTTGGCCATGCACATGGACGACTGCCTGAAAAGCGCCAAGTAGTTTGCCGGGGAGGATTCCGAAACCCAGTCACACATTGCGCCAGAAGGGGTCGTTGCAGTATCAGGGCCTGCACTTTTCATGGCGAGGGTGGGCCACTCTCTCTCGAACCTGATGACCGTCGGACCATTCCGTCGAGCGGAATGCTCTTCCCTCCCGACATTGCCATCCCGAAGAAAAAACTGTCAAGGTCAGGCCGCTTTCACACGCCTTTTTCCGCCTAAGACTACGGTGCCCCGCACCCATGGTTCGGTGCTCATTGCGGTCCTGCGGACGGACATATTCCGGGCGCACGGCACATGCCGTGCGGCAAGCGCTTGCGCAGGTCGCGCGCCACATCCAGGCAGACCGGGCGGCGACGACCACCTGAGATCAGATATTTCTATTTCGTCGGCCGGCCGACGGAAGCGAGACACTTCGAGCGAATCGACGAGACTCCGCTAGCCCCTGCCAAGAGCGCTGGACAATTCACGGCGCCCGGATATGCCGAATTTCCGGTAGGAGCTCGTGAGGTGCATTTCGACGGCACGCACACCGATCCCCAGTTCCCTGGCTATGGCGGCATTGCCGAGTCCCTGGGCGGCGCGCTCCGCGACCCTCGTCTCGGCAGGGGTGAGCCCCACGGCGACGGCCCGGGCAGGCGGCGCCGATCCCGGGCCGATGTCCGCCGTACGGTTCCGCAGCTCGGCGGCCAGTCGCCGCCCGCGGTTCAGCAGCCGGTCGCCCGCCGCGTCCGAGGTGCGCTGCAGCCGTGCGCCGAGCGCGGCGAGGGCGTGGGCGAACTCCAGGCGGCTTCCGCCCGTGCCGAGGATGTCCACGGCCTGCTCGAGGAGTGCGCGTCCGCGCGGCCCCTCGGTCACGGTGCCGAGTACCCGCAGCGAGCGGCCGAGGAGGGTGGGCGCGCCCCACACGCGGGCGCGTTCGTGGCACACCTCGGCCGTGCCGATCGCCTCGGCGCTCCGGCCGAGGCGGTGCTGCACGAGGGCTGTCCGCGCCTGCCAGTCGGCGATCGCCGGATTGAGCCAGCCCGCCCGCTCCAGTACGCGGCCGCAGTCCAGGTAGTGGGCCAGCGCCACCGGCAGGTCGCCGCGCTCTTCGGCCCGCAGGCCCCACAGTGCCCGTTGCAGCGCGAAGATCCGCAGGTCGGCGGAGTACTCCACGGCTTCCAGGACCTGCTCGGCCAGAGGGGTGTCGCCGAGTTCCAGGGCGATCCGGCCCAGGAGGAGGGAGGAGGGCTGCCGCTCCTCGTCGTGAGCGCCGTCCGCGAGGGTGACGGCCCGGTGCCCGCATGCGCGGGCCAGTGCCGCCTCGCCGCGGGCGATCAGCAGCAGACCGCGCTGTGCCTCGACCCGGGCCATGAGGCCGGGAGTGCCCTGCTCCGCTGCGCACAGCCGTGCGGCGTCGAGCCAGGAGGCGGCGGCTTCCGGGTCGTCCACCGTGTAGAACACCGGCGGCAGCAGCTCCAGCGCGGGGCCGGTCAGGGAGGCGTGCGCCGGTTGCCCGGCCAGGACCTGCCGGGCCATGCGTGCGATGTCACCGTGCGGAGCCCGTCCGCCCATGGCCGCGGCGAACAGCAGCACGATCCGCAACTCCCGCTCGGCCGACGACGGCTGAGCCGGCCCTTCGTCCAGTTCACGCAGTCGCCGGGCCGCCGACGCCACGAACCGCGGCTCGTGCAGCCCGGCATAGCGGGCGCGTGCCTCCAGCCGCATCGCCAGGCACGTGCCGAGCCGGTCGGCCTCCGGCGGTGTGCCGAGGGCGGTGGCCGTCTCGTCGACGAGCTCGGCCAGTTGGGGGTCGCTGCGCAGGAGGTGCATCGGGGTGCTGGCCACGACCTCCGCCTGGCGCGTGATCCGCGGCATCAGCCGCGCGGCCTGCACCAGGTGCCGGCCCGCCGGTGCCGACCCCGTCTCCGCCTCCGTGAGGCCCAGTTCGAAGAGCAGTTCGGCCCGTATCCGGCTGCTGGGGGGTACGTCGGCGAGGGCCCGGCCGAGGTAGCGCGCAGCCGCGTCGGGAGCGTTCCTGCGCAGGGCCGCCGCGGCGGCGACGCGCAGTTGGTGGATCTCCCAGGGGCCGCCGAGCCGGTCGACGTGGAGCAACGGGGCGACGACCGCCTCGGGGTCGGCCCCGCACGCGTCGAGCACGGCCGACGCCTCCCGGTGCAGCCGGGAGCTCTCCTCGGCGTCCATGGCGCGCGAGACGATGTCGGCGACCGTGCGGACGGGGTGTGCCGGGTCGTCGTCCGCTCCGCCCGCGCAGACGACGGACAGCGCGTGGCGCACCTGGTCGCACTGGCGCCGGGAGAGTCCGGCGAGCCGTCCCACGAGTTCGTCGGTGGCACGGTCGCCGAGGACCGCGGTGGCCTTGGCGAAGACCTCCACCACCGGTTCACGGCGCAGCAGGGTCAGCAGCCGTTCCCGGCGCAGCGACTCGCCGAGTTCCCTGAGCCGTGCGGTCTGCCAGCCGGGGGCGCCCAGGCGGCGCAGCCGGGCCCGGTCGCACAGCACCCGCAGGTACTTGGGCCGGCCGCCGGTCAGCTCCCGGCAGGTGGCGGCGAACTCCTCGGGGCAGTGCGGGCCGAACCGGTCGGCCACCAGCGTGCGGGCGGCGGCGTGGGACAGGGGGCGGGCCCGTACGTGGTGGGTCGCCGCGGCCGTGATGTCGCGCACGAGCGGGTCGTCGGCGGTGGTGCCGTCCTTGTGGACGACGGCCATCAGCAGACGCGTGCCGTGCAGGCGCGCGGCGAGGTGGGCCAGCGCGTGCAGGGTGGGCGCGTCGACCCAGCCCAGGTCGTCCACCGCCAGCAGCACGGGTCGTTCGGCACTGGTGCCCGCGAGCAGAAGGTGGAGCCAGTGCAGGGCGTCGGCGAACGTGGCGGGGTCCGGTGCCTCCGTGCGGTCCGGGCACGGCGCCGTCCAGGGCAGCGGCGCGGCGCCGTCCGTCTCGGCGAGCAGGGGCAGTACCAGCTGGCGCATGACACCGAAGGTGACGCCGCGTTCCGCGGGGGCGCCGCCGGAGCGCAGGACGAGGACCCCGGAGGACGCCGCGGTGTCGGCGAGCCGATGCAGCAGTGCGCCGGTGCCGGTGCCGGGAAGGCCTTCGACGAGGACGAGCCCGCCGGAACCCGACTGGGTCTCCGCGACGGCCTTGGTGAGGACGGTCAGCTCCTCTTCGCGCTCCAGCAGCATGGCTCAGTCGTTCTCCTGTCCGCCGCGCAGGTGGGCGACGAGGGCGGAGCGGCCCCTGACGCCGAGTCTGCGGTAGATCTTGGTGAGTCTCAGTTCGACGGTCCGGGTGGACAGGCCGAGGCGCTCGGCGATCTCCCGGTTGCCCAGGCCGCACACGACGAGGCCCGCCACGGCGCGTTCGGCGTCGGTGAGCTGCCGGTCGTCGGCCGGCTCCGGCGATTCGGCCGGTTCGTCCGGGGCGCGGGGCACGTCGACGCCGGACCGGGCGAGCACGGCGTAGAGGTGGGAGCGCGTGCCGGCGAACGCGTCGGCGGTGCCCCACAGTTCGGCGTCGCGGTCCTCGCCGGCGAGGCATTCGGCCGCGGCGGTGGCTGAGCCCAGCCGGCGGTGGGCCGCGGCGGCGGTGCTGCGCCACGGGATCAGCATGGGGTTGAGCCACCGCCTGGAGCGCAGCAGGCGGCCGCACTCCTCCAGCAGGAGCAGGGCGCGTTCGGCGTCACCGCCGATCAGGGCGAGTTCGGCCCGCGCGTACAGCAGGAACGCGAAGGCGACGCCTCGGTCCTCGCGTCTCACCCGGGCTCGTGCGGCCACCTCCCGGGCCTCGGCCACGCGTCCGCACCGGATCAGGGCGAGCACCTCGGCGGCGGTCAGCCTGGGACTCAGCAGGGCGTGCCAGGAGCTCGGCGGGAGTTCGCGGGTCGCCGCGGCCAGGGCACCCAGGGCGTCCTCCGAGCCGCCGAGGCGGACGGCGGCCTCGGCCCGGGCCAGCAGGGCCTGCGCCGCGGCGGCGTGGGCGCCGGCCCGCCGGGCCTCGACGACCACGGCGTCGAGGCTGCGCAGTCCACCGTCGACGTCGGCTGCGCACAGCAGCGTGCGGGCCGCGGCGATGCGGCACATCAGGGGGACCGCGGCGGGTGCGGCGAGGGCGGTGCGGGCGAGAGCGCGGGCGCGGACGCTGTCGTCGGCGCGCACGGCCAGGTTCCAGGCGAGTACGGCGGCCTCGGCCGGGTGTCCGGGATGGTCGGAGTGGACGGGTGGCGAAGCGCCCAGCGGCGGGCCGCCCTTCTCGTTCCACGCGAGCCGGCCGAGAGCACGCAGGGGGCGCAGCTGGGCGTCGGGTATCGAGGCGAGGGCACGCTGGTGCACGTCGGCGGTCATCCAGCGGGTCGTCTCGGCATCACCCCGGCTCAGGAGCAGGTCGGCGGCGTGCAGGACGACGGGCCAGGTCTGCGGGGTGACGTGGCGGAGCATGATCTGGCGGAGCCGGCCGTCGCCGGCCTGGGGGGCGGTGACCGCTTCGACGGCTGCCAGCTTCAGCAGCAGCCGGGCCCGGTCCGCCTCCGTGACGGACTCGCCCAGGGCATGGCGCAGTGCGTCGGCGGTGACGTCGGCGGGTATGCGGCCGGGCTGGGCGTCGTCCGGCGCCGTCCTGGGGCGGACGACCCCGGAGACGGCGCCCAGCATGTCGGCGACCGTGCCGATGCGCGTCCTGCCGCCGCCCCGCACCGCCGCGGCCTTGAGGTGGAGGATGTCGCGTTCGGCGGGCGTCATGCCGGCCAGTACCTCGTCGGCGAACCAGGGGCGGCTCAGCCGGGGCGGCCCGTTCCCGGCGAGCAGGCCGCAGGCGCGCAGGGCGTCCACGGCTTCCTCGAAGGCGGCCGCGTCCAGACCGGCGACGGCCGCGGCGCCTCCGGTGTCGAGCAGGTGACCGACGGCGGCCACGACGCGCAGCACGTCCATGGCGTCGTCCGCGAGGCCCTGCGCCGTGGACAGGGCGCGGGCGGACCAGACGGCCCGGGCGGTGGCGGTGAGCCCGGGTAAGGCGTCGGTCCGTGTCCGTGGGCCGGAGGCGGCGAACCGGTCGGCGACGGTGCACAGGACGGCGGGCGCTCCCCCGGCCACGGCGTTCACGGCCGCCGCGGACGCGGGGGCCGGCCGCCACGCGCGGCTCGCCAGCAGGGTGCGCGCCTCGTCGTCGGTGAGCGGGTCGAGGCGGAGGGTGTTCACGGGGCAGGTTCGGCCGCTGTCGCGCACGCCCGCGGTGGAGCGGACGTGGCGGAGGGGTAAGGGCGAGGTCACCACGGTGAGGACGGGGCCGGAACGCGGGCGTTCGGCCAGCGATATCAGCCGGCGCAGCGAGTCGGGGTCGGCGAGGTGGAGGTCGTCCACGGCCAGCATCACGGGCCGTCCGGTCGCGTCCTCCAGCGCGGCGTCGCACATCCGGGCGACGGCGGCCGTCGGCCGTGTGCCCGAGGGGAGGCCTCCGGCCAGCTCGGCGATCCGGGACGGCGGGCACAGGGTGGCCAGGAGCTGCGTGAGCGTGGCGTACGGGATGCGGGACTCGCGGCGGGAGCAGCGGGCCACCGCGACCGGAATGCCGGCGGCGCCGGCCCGGGCCACGGCCCAGTCGAGGACCGCGCTGCGTCCGGAGCCCATCGTGCCCGTGACGACGGTGAGTCCGGAGGCACCGTCGTCCAGACGGGTCACGAGCCGGTCGAGGACGCCGAGCACGGCGTCCCGTCCCACGAGCCGGGTGTCGGCGCGGGCGGGGGGCGGTGTCATGGGAGGACCTGCCGGCCGGCGTGGTGCCCGCCGGGGAGGGCGGAAAGCGGGAGACGGCCGGCGAGCGGCTTCGGAGGGTTTCGCATGCGCACCTCTCGTCTCACGGCAGCCGAGTGACCTGGCGTTTCCCGGGTGTCGGAGATTACCGAGGATTCCGGACAATCGCAGGCTGCTTCCATGGATTCTGAGCCTCTTTTGAGGTTACCGGTGATTCAACATCGCGCAGGCGGTTCACTGCGCCGGTTTCCAGGGCTCGTCGAGGGCGTCCGCGAGCTCCTGGCGGCCGCCGATTCCGAGCTTCCGGTAGACGCTCGTCAGGTGGAACTCGACGGTGCGCTGGGTCAGGAACAGTGATTCGGCGATCTCCCGATTGGTGGCGCCGGCCGCGGCCCGCTCGGCGATCTGACGTTCGCTTCCGCTAAGTGCCTCGGTGGGCGACTGGGTGCTGTGCCGCAGTCGCCCGCCGGCGGCGGACAGTGCGGCGACCGCCTGGTCGAGGAGAAGCCTGGAGCCGCACCTGACGGCCGTGTCGATCGAGCGGCGCAGCCGCTCACGGGCGCCCGCGGCGTCCCCGTGGTCCATGAGGCGCCGGCCGAGCAGGTATTCCGCGCGGGCGCTCTCCAGTTGCCCGGCGCTGTTCTCCAGAAGGCGGGCGGCTTCGGTGAGTTCCTCGATGCCGGCGGTCCCCGGGGCGAGGACGCCGCGGCAGAGGTGGAGCATGCCGAGCGCCCGGGGCGTGCCCCAGCGCCGGACCGAGGGCGCCACCCGTTCGACGACGGCCCGTCCCTCCTCGGGGCGTCCGAGTCCGGCGAGGATCTGCACGGCGTCGAACCACCAGGGGGCCAGGACCGGGTTGCCGATGCCCGCGTCGGCGAGGCTGTCACCGCACCGGTTGAGGTGGTGCAGGGCTCCTTCGAGGTCGCCGAGCGCCGCTCGCACCCGGCCCCGGGCCATCAGGTAGGTGTGGTACTCGAGCGCGAACCGGTCGAGACCGGGCCTGGCGACCAGGTCGACGAGCTCCTGCGCGCGGTGCGGGTCGCCGCGGTGCACCAGGGCTTCCGCGAGGGCGCACTGCGGACCGACCGCGCTGGACACGCGCAGGAGCCGGTGCACGAGGTCGAAGGCCAGTTGGGCGTCGGACAGCGCCTGGGTGATGTTGCCCGCCCACAGGTGCATCTGGGCGCGGGTGGAGGAGGCCACGCCGCAGGTCCAGGCCTCGCCGCGGATCCGGGACTGTTCGAGCAGGGCGGTCAGGGCGAGGTCGACGGGCTTGATCTCGTCGGCGAGGTAGAGGGTGAGGCTGGCCCCGAGCGCTCCCCAGCCGCCCAGCGACACGTCACCGACGCACAGCACGCGTCCGGCGGCCGGCACGACCTCGGCGGCGGGCCTGCCCTCGAGGGTGCCGAGCGCGCACAGCATTCCCAGCAGCAAGCGCTCCTCGGCCGTCTCGCCGGCCGGTGGCGTGCGGTCGCGGAAGCGTTCGCCGACCTGGCGCACGGTCGTCTTCTCGTCCAGGCCGGCCACCAGCACCATGGCCTCCACTCGCGTGCGCAGCGCCTGGTCGGCCGGGGAGTCGCCGAGCTGTGTCGCGCACAGTTCCACGGCCTCGTTGGCGAGTTCGAAGGCGCGCGGAGAGCGGTAGGCGCCGAGTGCGGTCACCACGTACTGGAGGATCAGCCGGCAGCGGGCGCGGGGCTCGGTCACCAGCGTCAGGGCGTGTTCCAGTCTGCCGAGCGCGGCACCGGAGTCGCTGTGGGCGAGGGCCCTGGCGGAGGCGGACAGCAGCTCCACGTCGTCGGGGTCGTGGCGCAGGGCACGGGTGAGGTACTGCCCGGCGACGGCGGGCGCGCCGCGCTGCTCGGCACCCAGAGCCGCGGAGCGCAGCGCGGTGACCATCCACGGTTCGGGTATCTCGGGCAGGCGCATCAGCTGGAGGGCGACCTGCTCCGCGGAGCTGTGGGAGTCGTTGAGCAGACGGGCGGCCCGCTCGCGCAGGTCGTCGCGCTCCGCCGGGGGTACGGCGTCGAGGACGGCCTGCCGGAAGAGATCGTGCCGGTAGCCGAGGGAGCCGGGCAGCAGCAGGCCGAGGTCGCGGAGGTCCTCCAGGGCGCGGCGGGCGAGGCCGGGCCGGGTGCCGGCGAGCGCGGCGATCAGCGCCGGGTCGTCCGTCTCCAGGATCGCCGCCGCCCTGGCCACGGCCGACTGGCCGGGCGTGAGCCGGTCGATGTGGAAGCGGGCGACCGCGCGCCGGCCGAAGCCGTCGGAGAGCGCGGCCGCGTCCGGTGCCCCGCCCGGCGCCACCTCCGCCAGCTCACCGGCCAGGAGGTGGACCAGGAAGGGCGTTCCGCCGGTGATCTCCAGGCAGCGGGCCACCACGGCCGGTGCCGGCTCGGTGCCGAGGGCGGCGGTGAGGATCTCACGGACGGCGTCGTACGGCAGCGGTGCCACGTCGACGGTGAGGCAGGCCGCGGCGTCGGCGATCTCGTCGAGCGCGTCGGGCGCCGGGGCGCCCGTCTCGGTGCGCAGGGTCACGAACAGGGCGATGGGCAGGTCGGCGGCGCGCCTGACGAGGAAGCCGAGCCACCTCAGGGACGCCTCGTCGCACCACTGGACGTCGTCGACGGCCAGCACCAGGGGCTCCTCCGCCGCCAGTCCGGCGGTCAGCCAGTACAGCCCGTGCATGACGGCGTAGCTGTCGGCCGGGCCGGCCGGGCTCCCGGCGGGCGCCCGGTCCGGGGCCAGGGCGGGCAGCGCGAGGCGCGCGCTGCCGCTGAGCAGCGGGCTGCCCGCGGGGTCCGGGCCCGTCAGGCCGAGCGGTGCGAAGAGCGCGCGGACGGCCTCGAAGGCCGTTCCTCCGCCCTCCTGGCACTTGACGGTCAGGACGCGGACGTCACCGCCCGTTTCCGCGAGGGCCGCGGCCATCAGCCGGGTCTTGCCCACACCGGCCGGCCCGCGCAGCAGCGCGGCCCGCATGGCGCCGGCCTCCCGCATGTGCTCGCGCAGGAGCGAGAGCTCCACGTCCCGTCCGACGAGCCCGGGTGCGCCCGCCGCCTCCAGCCCGATGAGTGAGGCCACCGCGACTCCTTTACCGCCCCCTCCCGCAAGGGAGTTGGGAACGCTCTCAACCGTCCTCGACTTGTCTGATCGTAAGCACATGACGGCTCCCGTCCGGCGGTATCGCGCAATCGTGACCAAAGACGCATATGCCGCGCGAGAAGCGATCCCGAGGCCGACGGTGCGAATTTGCAGACGTCAATCTTTGGCAGGATGGGGGAAGATCGCGACTACGGCGGCACGAACGGCCCGTTAATCCTGCGCACCTTTCCCGCGCCGAAAGTGAGAAAGATTCACCTTGCCCCGGGCCGCATTCCGCGCCGCCACCCGGGAGAAGGCCACCGAATCTGGGAGTTTCTCCAGTTTCAACACCCGGCGGCGCGTTACCGGTAATGCACGGCCTGACGCGTGGACGCCGGGGATTCCCCGCCGGGAGGACGGAAAGGCACGGAGAGTCAGCCCTCGCCGGCGGCACTGGCCCTCATCGTGCCGCTGCCGCCGCAGGCGGTCAGCGCGGCCGGGGGAAGGGCGAGGGCCAGGCCGGTGCACACCGCGTGCCGGTGCCGATTACTGACTGCGCTCATGGCTGTGGTGCCTCCATGCCGAGGTGGGGGGTGCGTGGTCATGCGGCGTCGAGAAGGGAAGTGCGGTGATCCTGGCCCGGTCAGGGGCTCCGGTGCCGCGGGTCCGGCGGAGCGGTGGTCTCACGCAGGACCAGGTGGATGGGCATCTGCACCTGCCGGGGCGGCGCCGCGCCCGGCTCGTCGAGCTGCCGCAGCAGCAGCCGGGCGGCTTCCTCGCCCTGGCCGGCGACCGGTTGGGCGATGGTGGTCAACCCGATCACCTCGGCGAGCTCGTGGTCGTCGAAGCCGATCACGGACACGTCGTCGGGCACCTTGAGCCGGTGCCGGCGCAGGGCGCGCAGCGCTCCCATCGCCATCTCGTCGGACTGCGCGAACACGGCGGTCGGCCGGCTGCGGCCGGCCAGCAGCTCGGTCATGGCGCGTTCGCCGCCCTCGACCGAGTAGCCGCCGTCCGCCTCCAGCGCGGGGTCGTACGGGAGGCCCGCGTCGGCCAGCACGTCCAGGTAGGCCTGACGGCGCTCGATCGGGGTCGTCCAGTGCAGCGGCTCGCTCGCGCCGGAGAGCATGCCGATCCGGCGGTGACCGAGGTTCACCAGATGCCGCACGGCGCTGGTGGCACCGGCGTGGTCGTCGATGCCGACGACGCTGAAGCCGTCCCTGGCGCCTCCGACGATCACGGCCAGCGGGATGTCCAGCGAGCGCAGCGCGGCGGCCTCCTCCTCGTCCGGGATCAGCAGCGACAGCAGCGCGTCCACCCGCTTGCGCACCGGAAGCCGGGTGAAGAAGCGCTTGCGGGTCTCGGGTGAACCCAGGTTGTACAGCAGCACGTCGTAGCCCGCGGCGCTGAACACCCGCTCCGAGGCGTCCACGACGGTGCCGAAGAACCAGCGGCCGACGTAGGGGACGATGACCCCGATGGTGCGGGTGCGCCCGCTGGCCAGGCTGGAGGCCGACTGCGAGGCGGTGTACCCCAACTCCGCCGCGACGGCTTCGATCTGAGCCCGCACCGGATCCGAGACGCCCGGCCGGCCGCGCAGGGCACGCGAGACGGTGGATGCCGAGACGCCGGCGGCCCGGGCTACGTCGGTGATGCTCACCGTCACGGGTCCAGTCCTCCATCGGTCACGTCGTTGTGAGGGGGGTGGCGTGACCGTAGACCCGGCCAACTCCCCTGCGCAAGCGTTTGCGTTCATATTCACTCGGGCCGATTTGACACGGGGAAGGGCAGGTGTCCGTGAACAGCGCACACGCTTGAGCGCTGTTCCGGTCGGCAGGAACACGCATGTGAGGACGACGGCACATACAGGGTTCTGCGTCCGCGGGGTCCTTGGACGCAGGGGTCCGGCCACTTGCGGATGGGGACGGACGGGCGGTGGTACCGCACCGGGGAACGGATGGGCCGGCGCGCCGCCGCCGGACGGACGGCCTTCCCGGGAGCACGGAAAGACTAGGGAATCCCCTGGTCTTTCCCTGGGTATCGTGCGGCCCGACAAGCCTTCTTCTCGTCGCTTTCACGCCGCGACGTGGATTGGACGATGAGGTGTTCACTCGACGGCCTGCCGAGCAAACCGCCGTACCGGCTGATCACCCCTGGTACCCGGCTCGGCAACGGCGCGGACACGCGGGGCTGCGGCTGCTGCTGCTCGTGGTCCCGGCCCTCATTCTGTCCTCAGGGCTCCGCCAGGACGACCCCATGGCGCAACTGCTGTGGCGCCGGCAGCAGACGGAGCCCCTGCGCATCTCGGGCAGCACCCGGCACGTCCGTGCGGCGACGGCGCTCCCGCCGCTCACCGCCGTCACGGCGCGGATGCCCAGGGCCACGCCGGCCGAAGCCGCTCCCCCGCACGAGGCGGTGCCGGCGGCCTGCGGCGACGGCGCCGGGCGGCACGCAGCGGTGGCCGGCGGTTGCCGCCCGGAGGCCGTCCTTCCGCCAGGCGTCCGCGCGGGGCCGTTGACGGCGGCGCCTGCGGCCCCGCCGCGCGTCGGCGCGGGCATGGTCCTCACCACGGCCATGCTCCTCGTCCTCTCGCTGGCGACCGTGCTGCTGTGCGTCCGGCTGCGCCGGGAACGCGCCGGCCGGCGCAGGTCCGAACAACGGCTGCTGGAACTCCTGGCCACCGCGGGACACGAGTTGCGCACCCCCCTGACCGCCATCTCCGGCTACGTCTCACTGGCCCGGATGGGCGGCCTGGCCGACCCCGACAAGTTCGACGTCGCCATGTCCCGCATGACCGACGAAACCCGCCGCATGTCCGCCCTCATCGACGAACTCGTCCTCCTCGCCCGGCTCGACCTCGGCCAGTCACTGCACCGCGAACCCGTCAACCTCGCCCGCCTCTGCCGTGACGCCACCGCCGACGCCCAGGTCTCCTCCCCCCACCACCCCATCCGGCTCACCATCCTGCCCGGCCGCTACACCGTCCTCGGCGACCGCGACCGCCTCTACCAAGTCGTCACCAACCTCCTGGCCAACGTCCGCCACCACACCCCCCACGGCACCCGCACCGTCCTCGGCCTCGGCAACGAGGACGGCCACCGCGTCATCGAGATCATCGACGACGGACCCGGCATCCCCGCCGAACTGCGGGACTCCGCCTTCGAACGGTTCGTCCACGGCGGCAAACTGCCCGCCCCCGTCGCACACCCGGGCACAGGAGGCGGAAACGGCCTCGGACTGAGCGTCGCCGCGGCCATCGTCGCCGCCCACGGAGGCGACCTGACCCTCGAACCCTCCGCACGCGGAGCCTGGTTCCGCATCCGCCTCCCCGCCTGAGACCAGCACCGCGCCGGAAGGCGGTGCCGGACCGTGACCACGGCCCTTCCGCGGGTCCCCGGCCCTTCTGCCGGTCCTCGCCCTTTCCGCAGGTCCTGCTGTCCGCCTGTTTTCTCCGTGCCTCCGTCAGCCCGAGTACGGTCCGCGGACCACGCTGTTGCCCGAGTGCGCGGGCGTGCCGTTGTACTTCTGCACGGACACGTCGACGACCGCGTACTCGTCGAGGTCGACCGTCGTGGGCACGGGCAGGGCGGCGTGCCCGTCGGCCCCCAGGACACCCATGGAGATCAGCTTCCTGTGGGAGCGGTCCATGAGCCAGACCTCGTAGTAGCCGGAGGTCCGCGGCAGTCCCCGTACCGTGATGTCGAGGGCGCGCCGGCCCCGGTCGGCGGAGAGCCGGGCGTAGCCGGTCGCGTGCGGCACGAGCGCGGCCAGCCTGGTGCCCCGGCCCGCTCCGTCGGCAGGTCCCGGTCGGGCGCTGGAGGCGGTGCCGTCGCGCAGTGCCCACCAGGTGGCGCCGCTGCCCGCCGCGGCACCGGCCAGCGCGGCGCAGGCCGCCAGCGCGAGGGCGAACCTCCTGCCCCTGGCGAGTGCGCTGCGCCGCGATCCGGACGGCGGGCGTTCCACGCCGCCCGGCGCATCGGCACCGGGTCCACTGCCGGGCGTCGCGCGGTCCGGGGCGCTGGACAGACCGAGTTCACCGGCGACGGAGTCCCACAGTCCGGGAGGCGGCTCCAGGAGATCGGCGGGTCCCGGCGCCGACGACTTCCCGGCACGGACGACGCGCCGGTAGGCGTCGAGTTGTTCGGCGCACCTCGGGCAGTGGCGGAGATGCGCGGTGGTCGTGGGCGAGGAAGGCTCACCGAGGGCGACCATGGCGAGCGTCTCCTGGTCAGTGTGTTCCACTGTCCGCCTCCAGTCTGCGCTTGAGCCTGCTCAGTCCCCGTCGGGTGTGGCTCTTGACCGTACCCAGCGGAAGTCCGGTGCGCTGTGCGATCTGTGACTGGGTGAGGTCTTCGTAGAAGGCCATTTCGAGGACGGTCCGCTGCTGCGGCGGAAGCCGTTGCAGTTCCTCGGTCAGCAGCACCTGGTCGATGACCTGGTCGGCGGTCGGTGGCACCGAGTCCGGTGGGGCGGACGCCGTGACCGCGTCCACGTCTCTGCGGCGCCGCGAGGACTGGGTCAGCGCGTCGGCGATCTTCTTGCGCGTGATGCCGATCAGCCACGTCTTGAGCGCGCCGCGCTCGGGCGCGTAGTGGGCCCGGCCGCGCCACGCCCCCGCGAACACCTGCTGGGTGACGTCCTTGGCCTCCTCGGCGTCCGCCAGGGAGCGGTGGGCGAGTGTGTAGACGAGGGCCGCCCAACGTCGGTAGGCCTCCTTGAGACACGCCTCGTCCCCCGCCGCGAAGCCCCGCGCCAGGTCCTCCTCCTCGACCGCGCTCGGCCGCGCGCCGTCGGCGGCGATGACCTGCGCCCCGCCCCACAGCGCGCTCATGTCGTCTCCGGGGCCGCGGCGGCGACGGCCGTGTGCCGGGCGGCCCTGCGGTCGGTACCTCTCAGGGCCGGGCGGGTGAAGGTGCCCGCCACGGCCGGGTGGTCGGCGCGTATGCCCGTGACCGGGCTCGGAATGGCGCCGGCTGCCACGCGGTTCATGGTCTCGTTCCTCCCGCTGTGCTCCGCTGCCGCATGCGCAGTGCATTCCGTCCGGGACGCGAATCCGGTTGCACCGCACGGCCGTTGCTTGCCGGGGGCGGAGGCGGGAGGGGAAGTGCCCCCGGTCCGGTCCGTGCGGCGTGCGTACGCCGGACGGACCGGACCGGGGGCCGGATCAGCAGAGGGAGCCGGTGGCGGCGGCCCCGTCGTCCTGGCGGGTGACACGGAACCGGCACGGGTCGAGCCCGGCACTCCTGATCGCCGACAGGACCGCGGACCGCTGCCCGGAGGTGAGCGAGGGGGTGCGCGACAGCACGAAGCCGGAGCGGCGGTCGCTGTCGGTCACCACGGCCCAGCGGTAGTCGGGATCGAGGCCGGTGACGATGTAGTTGGCCCGATCGGTGTGCAGGTAGGTGCCGCCCAGTCCGAGGAAGCTGACGTTCAGCCGGGCGTTCGTGGCGTCGAGCGGCCTGGCGTCGCCCGTCACGCTGCTGGTGGTGTTCAGCCACGTCGTACAGGTGTTGCGCACGCCGACGGTGCCGGCCGCCGTCCGGGTGTACGTCGCCTTCACGTTCCTGGCGCACTGCAGCTCGAACAACTGCGGCAGCGCGGCCACCTGGTACCAGCTCCCGAGGTAGCGCTCCAGGTCGACGGCGGCCACGGCCGCCGGCGCGCCGGAATCGGCGCCGGCACGCGAGGGTGCGGCCGTCGCCTGTCCCGCGCCGGCGCCGACGGTGAGCAGCAGAGCGGTGGCGGACAGGGTGGCGAGGCGTTTCACGAGTGACACGGACAGTCCCTTCTTCGGCTGTGACGAACCCGATGGCGTGGGGCGGCGCGACACCGGCGGGCGAACGGACCGGTTCAGAACCGGGCCCGGGTGTCCGCGGTGCCGACGGTCAGCCCGTCGGTGAACACCTGCGTGTGGAGGGTGGTGTTCAGGGCGCTCGCGGCCGTCCCGGTGAGCTTCAGGGTCACCTTGCGGGCGTCGAGGGCGTGCTTGCCGAGGGTGATCCGGGCGGTGGAGGTGTCGAGCGTGAAGACCGGGACACGGGTCCTGGTGCCGGCCAGGCGCCCGGTCAGCCGGCCCGTGTCGAGGTCGATGGTGAAGTTCCTGACCTCCAGGGCCCGGCCGTTGAGGACGTTCACGAACTTCAGGCCACCGCGGTGCTCGACGGTGCCGCCGAGCGGCTGCGCCGTGAGCCGGCCACCGGTGACGGGGTACGTCGCCGTCAGCGTCGGGCGCTGGTCGACGAAGCCGAGTCCGGGGCGGCCCGGCCGCGTGACCCAGGGCACGATGCCCCGGGACAGCAGTGCGGTGGTGACGGCGGGAGCCACGGTGACCTCGGTGGTGCCGGACGTGACGTGGACGGTCCTCGGCGCGGCCGAGGCGGGGGCCGCCGCCGCGACCGCGCACATGGTCGCGGTCGTGACGGTCACAGCTGCGAGCGCCGTGCGCTTGAGCATGTCTCCTCCTGGTGGAGTCGAGGATGGCCGAGCGTGTGAGAAGGCGTTCGCCGACGCCCGCTCGCTCGGATGCACCTCGTTGCGGGGCACGTGCGGCCGTTAGCCGTACCGCTGATCGCGCTCGCCTGTCCCGCACGCAGGCCCGGGAGCGCGCCACGCCCCGTCTGCTCGGGCCGCACCACCGCGTGGCCCGTGCAGGCGCCCCGCGGGAACAGGTCCGCGCGGTGGTGCACGCTCTCCGGGTCGACGGGGCCGAGCAGGCGGTCCGATGCGGCGCGGTGCCCGGCGTCCAACTCCTCGTCGACGGTGTGCCGCAGCCGGGTCGGGGTGGGGGTGAGGTGGGCGCGGTCCGGTCGGTGGCCGGGGCGGTCGTCCTCGTCGCGTCGGGCGCTGACCGTGCGGGGTCGTGCCTGCCCGGCCGCTGTCACGGCTCCGCGTCACACCGCTGAGTCCGCTCCGCTGCGCCGAAGCACACGGATGATCGGAAGGGTCACGGCGGAGAGGGCAGGATTCGAACCTGCGTGGGCCCCGAAGGGGCCCGACCGTGAGCCGAGCTCGCTGGTCCCCGATCAACCACTCCGGGCACCTCTCCCTGATCCCGGCTCTCGGTCTCCCGTGCCGGTCACAGGAACGACAGTGCCAGGAACCGCTGACCGCGCCCTGACACGACACTGACGAAACCGGCCGCGCCGGCGCGGGGTTCATCGCGCGTGGGACTACTCCTCCGTCCCGTACAACCGTCCCGTCCCCTCAGCGGTCTTGCGTGCGCCGTCCCTGACGATGACATGCCAGGAAGTGCTTTCACGTAGGTCGGCGCGTCGCCCTTCGTGTCGCATTCCCCCCGTTGGAGGAGTCCGTGCGTAAACGCACCCTGCTGATGTCCGCAACACTGCTCGCCTCCGGACTTACGCCCGTGTTCACGGCGAGCGCCGAGGCCGCCGTCGGCACGCAGGGCGACCTGAACAGGGACGGCTACCGCGATGTCGTCGTCTCCGCCCCGGACGCTGCGGTGGCCGGTCGCGCCAAGGCCGGTGCCGTCGTCGTCCTGTACGGCACCGCGCACGGCGTCGATCCGTCCAGGCGTACCGTGCTGACACAGAACTCCACCGGTATCCCGGGAACGGCGGAAGCCGGTGACCGCTTCGGCGCGGCCGTCGCCGTGTACGACCTGAACCGGGACGGGTACACGGACTTGGTCGTGGGCTCCCCGGGCGAGGACGTGGCCGGAGACGAAGGCGGGGGTTCGGTCACCGTCGTCTACGGCACCGCTTCCGGCCTGACGAAGGCGAAGACGGCCGGGGACCCGTGGCCGTACTCGCACGACGCGTACGGGCGGAGCGTGGCCGTGGGCACGTTCAACGGCCTCAATCCGGTGAACGACGGCAAGCCGTCGATCGTCGTCGGAGCCAACGACGCAGAGGTCACGTTCCTGCCCGCCGACCTGTCCGGGCAGTCCGGCACGTCCGGCAACGGCTACGACTTCAATCCGGCTTACGGCATCGTCGCCCTGACCCCGGTCGACGTGCCCGGCAGCGACGACGACCGTTTGATCGCGCATGGCCGCGGCATGTCGGACGGAGGCTGGGGCTACGACGGGACCGGCGACGACCCGCACGCCTACTTCGCCGACCCGGCCGGCTTCTCGGGCGCCGACCTGCCCGCCGGAACCACGTCCGCAGTGGGCGACCTGAACGGCAACGGCACTCCCGACCTCGTCATCGGCAACCCCGAAGACCCCTCGCAGAGTCCGGGCACCTCGCTGGGCGGCCAAGTCACCGTCTACTTCGACGCCGGCAACTCGGGCTCCCCCAGCCGCGTCCAGACCATCACGCAGGACACCCCGGGCGTACCCGGTTCCGGCGAGGCCGAGGACCGCTTCGGCGCATCGGTCGCGATCGGCGACACCGACAAGGACGGCCACGCCGACCTCGTGATCGGCACGCCGGGCGAGAACGGCGGCAGCGGTGCCGTCACCGTCGTACGCGGCACCACGGGGCAACTCGACGCCGCGCACGCCCGCACCTGGACGCAGAACACCTCCGGCGTGCCGGGCACGTCGGAGACGGGCGACGCCTTCGGCGCTGCCGTACGGATCATCGACACCGACAAGGACGGCTACGCGGACCTGGTCGTCGGCGCCCCCGGTGAGAACGGCGGCGCGGGAACCATCTGGTCGCTGCGCGGCTCGGCCTCGTCCGTCACCGCCGCCGGCTCGGTCAGTGTCGGCACCAGCGGTGCGGGCCTCGGCTCGGCCGGTGCAGCCCACTTGGGAAGCGTGGTGACCGGTCCGTGACCCTCCCCCGCCCTGTCCCTCATCCTTCCCCTTCCGGAGCCGTCATGTCCTTGCCCGCCTCCGTGCGCGCCGGTGCCCGTGCCCGACGCACGTTCGCCTCGCGTTCCCTGGCCTGCGCCATCGCCGTCAGCTCGGCCGCCACGCTGACCGTCGTCCTGCTGCCGGCCGGTCCCGCGGCGGCCGCTGCGCCCTACCGGGGCGCCAACACCGCCGCGGTGCAGGACGACTTCAACGGTGACGGCTACCGCGACCTGGCCGTCGGTGCCCCCGGAGCCGCCAACGGCGTGGTGGACGCGGCCGGCGCGGTCGTCGTGCTGTACGGCTCGGCGACCGGGGTCTCGGCCTCCCGTCGTACGGTCGTCACCCAAGCCACCTCCGGCATACCCGGTACAGCCGAGGAGTGGGACCAGTTCGGTACAGCGGTCGCCTCCGCGGATCTGGACCGCGACGGCTACGCCGACCTGCTCATCGGCACTCCGGACGAGTCTGCGGGCACCATGGCCGGCGTCGGCTCGCTCACCGTGGTGTGGGGCGGCTCGGCAGGCCTCGAAGGCGGGGCGTCGATCTCACCGCCGACCGGTCTGGACGAGGGCTGCGGCTTCGCCGCGGGCCTCGCGGTGGGAGACGTCACCGGGGACGGAGCTCCCGACGTCTCGGTCACGGGCAACTGCGGTGGCACGACCTACACCGGGCCGTTCACCCGCTCCGGTGCCCCGGTGAGGAGAAGCTTCGTCAACGCTCTCGGCACCAACCGCGGAGTCGTCATGGGGGATGTCGACGGCGACGGGCGAGCCGAGCGCTTCTGGCTGCCCGGACCCACGGACGGTGACGTGAGCGGACCCGTCCACCTCGAGGAAGACAACGGCACCTACACCGAACTCCCTCTGGCCGACGGTCTGTCCGGGCAGATCGGCGACATCAACGGCGACGGCTACGGCGACCTGGTCACCGGAGTGCCGTACGACGCGTCCCTGACCTCCGGTTCCACCCCGGCCCACCGCGGCGGCGAGATCCAGGTCCTCTACGGCAGCGCGCAAGGCATCAGGCCGGACCAGAAGCCGAAGACCATCAACCAGGACACCGCGGGCGTGCCCGGTACCGGGGAGGACGGTGACGAGTTCGGCATGTCGCTCAGTGTCGGTGACACCAACGGCGACACGTACGCCGACGTCCTGGTCGGCGCCCCCGGAGAGGCCGTGGGTTCCGCCAGGGGCGCGGGCCGGGCGACGTTGCTCCGCGGTTCGGCCTCCGGTCTCACCACGAGCGGCTCGCTCTCCTGCACGCAGAACACCAGCGGCGTTCCCGGAAGTGCCGAGAGGGACGACCGCTTCGGCGCCGCGACCCACTTGGTCGACGTCACGAAGGACGGCAGGGCCGAGTCGATGGTGGGCACCCCCGGTGAGAACGCCGATGGCCTGCTGTGGACGGCCCGCGGATCCTCGACAGGGCCGGCGGCCGGCGGATCGACCGCGATCGGCGGAACCGAAGCCGGCCTCAAGTACCGCTACTCGGACATCGAGTTCGGCGCGGCACTTCCCGGCGCGCGCTCAACGATCTGACCGCCGGGTCAGTCCCGGGTGGCAGGTCCACCGACCAGATGTCGGTAGGTCGGTGGCCCGCTGCCGCCCGGGAAGCGGGGGATCGCGCGCCACCAGCGCGGTGGCGGCCCGCGGGCTCAGACGAGGGCGGCGACCAGCAGGGCGAAGGAGGCGATGATGACGGCTACGCGGACGTAGTGGAAGCGGTCCCAGCGGTTCATCTGCTCCTTCCAGTCCTCGGGCCGGTTCTCGGGCGTCCACGTCTTGCCCCGGTTGTTGATCGGGACGAGCAGCAGGAGCGACATGACCACGCTCGAGATCAGCAGCGCGCCGGCGATGACGACGAGGCCGGCGCCGTCGTGGTGCCATCCGACGATGGCCCAGACCGCGCTCAGGACGAGCGAGCCGATGTACCAGACCGGCATCAGGGCGCCGAGCATCCGGCCCCCGTGGGCGCGGCCGAGCAAGCCGCTGTCCTCGGGGAGTGCGTTGAGGATCGGGTTGATGACGAAGGCGACGGAGAACTCCACCCCCACCATCAGGCCGACGACCACAGTGGTGACGACCTCAAGTGCCTCGAACATGACGACCCCTCCATGGATCTAGCACCGCTAGGCGATGAGGCAACGCTAGACCTGCTGCCGCTCTCTTGTCTAGCAATGCTAGGATCGAACCGGGTCGGCCCAGGAAAGCGGGGAGCGCGAACGGACGGGACGCCTGCCGCCGGAGGGCACGCGGCCGGAACCCTCAGGCCGCGCTGCCTGCCTGGCGGCACCGTTTCCGCATAAGCTGCGGTGCTCACTGCTCACGACCCGATACGCGCCCCAGTACCTCGGGAAGGACATGATGAAGCTTCTCCTCACCGACTCCGGGATCAAGAACGCGAGCATCAAGGCTGCGCTGGTCGACCTCCTGGGTAAGCCGATCGCCGAGTCCAGCGCCCTCTGCATCCCCACCGCGGGGTACGGGAGCCCCGACGCCGATCCGGGCGGACCATGGCGATTCATCAGCGGACGATCCCCCCACCCCATGACCGGGCTGGGGTGGAAATCGGTGGGCGTGCTGGAGCTCACGGCGCTGCCCAGCATCGACAAGGCGCGCTGGGTGTCCTGGGTGAGGGAAGCCGACGTCCTGCTGGTCAACGGCGGTGACGCGCTGTACCTGTGCCACTGGATGCGGGAGTCCGGTCTGGCCGACCTCCTGCCGTCGCTGCCCGACACGGTCTACGTGGGCCTCAGCGCCGGGAGCATGGTGATGACCCCCCGCATCGGGGAGGACTTCGTGGGCTGGAAGCCGCCCGCCGGCGGCGACAGCACGCTGGGCGTGGTCGATTTTTCGATCTTCCCGCACCTGGATCATCCGGCGTGTCCGGACAACACCATGGCCGCGGCGACACGATGGGCGGCCGGGATGCCGGGTCCGGCGTACGCGATCGACGAGCAGACCGCCATCAAGGTCGCCGACGGGACCGTCGAAGTGGTCTCGGAGGGCCACTGGAAGTTGTTCTGATGACGGACAGGGCACGTCAAGCACTTCGGGAGGCGCCGCTGTCCGGTGCCGTTCGATGGCAGCGCTGTCGCCGGACGGGCCGGAGATCGGGTGTCGCTCCGGTTAATGCTTTGATCCGCCCCAGCCGGAGGGGAACACTGTCGCCGTGCCGTGCCTGGCCGGCGACCGCCGGACCGTGCCCGATCCGACGTCCTGGGAGAGTCCACCGATGCCAGACCTCGTGCCCGGCTTACCTCCGGGCTATCGGGCGGCCCCAGCGACAGCCGAGGACATCAGCGCCATCCATCGCCTCGTCGCGGCTTGCGAGCGTGAGGTGCACGGCCGGGTGCGGACCGACCCCGGGGGCATCGCTGCCGTCCTCGCCCGGCCGGGACTGATCCCGGAGCTGGACACCCTGCTGATCCACGACGAGGCGGGCCGGCCGGCCGCTCGTGCCTGGGTGAACCGGCGCTGCGAGGTGGACGTCCACCCCCGGCACCGGGGCCGCGGTCTCGGGACCGTGCTGCTGGACTGGGCCGAGGCCAGGGCCCGCCAGGCAGGGAGCGAACAGATCGTCCAGACCGTGCCGGACGACGACACGGACGCCGTCGCACTGCTGCGCTCCCGCGGATACGAGCCGATGGTGACCGAATGGCTGCTGGAGTTCGCCATGTCCGACGAGCCGGCGGTACCCGAGCCGCCTGCGGGCATCATGGTGAGGCCGTTCCGCTCCGGCGACGAGCATGCCGCGCACCAGCTCGTCGAGGACGCCTTCGACGAATGGCAGCAGCGGCGCAAGTCCTACTCCGAGTGGGCCCAGCACACCGTCGAACGCCCCGCTTTCGCCCCCACGATGTCAGCACTGGCGTTCAACGGCACCCAACTGGTCGGCGCCGCCATCTCGTTGGACCTCCCAGAGAGCGGCGAAGGCTATGTCGAGGAGGTCGCCGTGCACCGTGACCACCGGAATCGGGGCATCGCCCGCCTGCTGCTGCGTCACGCCTTCCGCGCCTTCCATCGGCAGGGCAGGCGGACCTGCACCCTCGCGACGCACTCTGACACCGGGGCGCTCGCCCTGTACCTACGTGTGGGCATGACGGTTCGGCACAGCTCCACGGTCTACCGCAAGAACCTGCGGACCTCCTGCACACCTCTTCGCCGCCGGGCCGGCTTCGTCCACGGGCCGGCGCCCCGCTGCCCCGGTTCGCCGATGCCGCGGGAGAGGTCCGGGCTTCACAGGTCCAGTACGGAATCCGTCGACGGCTGGGAGCAGCAGGGCAGGACGTTTCCCTCCGCGGGGACGTCGATGGGTTCGGGTGAGTAGTCGACGCTTCCCGAGAGGAGGGCCGTCTCACAGGTGTGGCAGACGCCCGTCCGGCAGGACCACCGGGTCGGTACGTCGCACGCCTCGGCGAGTTCGAGGAGGGTGTGGTAGCCCGCGTCCCATGGGACGGAGAGGCCGCTGCGCGCGAAGGAGACCATGGGCCCTGTCCCCGGACCGGGTGGACGAGCAGGCCGGTGCGGAGCCCGCGGAGTTACCGCCGTCACCCCCGGCCGGATGGCGGAAAGAGTTCCGAAGACCTCGGTGTGTATGCGCTCCGGCGCGATACCCAGGCCTGTCAGCGCTTCGGACAGGCTGTCCATGAAGGCGACCGGTCCGCAGAGGTAGGCATCGGCATCGGCGGGCAGTCCGATACCGCTGATCTGGTCCGCGGTAAGACGTCCCACGGCCGCGTAATCCACGCCGAACCGGTCTTCGGCCCGCGGACTGCTGTAGGCGATGTGCATGTGAGCGGAAGGCAAGCGTTCCAGCAATGCGCGAACCTCTTGCCTGAACGGCTGACTTACGCTGTTCCGGGCCCCGTGCAACCACCAGACCTGGCGCTGCGAGCCCGCTTCCGCCAAGGCGTGCAGCATGGCGAGGACCGGGGTCGCTCCGACGCCGGCGGACACGAGCAGGACCGGATTTCCGCCTTCGGCAAGGATGAACGTGCCGCGGGGCGCACCGACGTCCAGGAGATGCCCCTCTCTGACGTTCCGGCGCAAGTGCCCGCTGGCGGCTCCGTGGGGTTCCTGCTTGACGCTGATGCGGTACTCGGGGGCACCCGGCTGACCGGAGAGGGAGTACGTGCGGATCAGCGGCGGCCCGTCGGGTGCCGGCCGGAGCCTCAGCGTGATGAACTGCCCTGGTCGGCCGGGCGGCAGGGGATCGCCGTCGGGCGACGTGAGGACAAGAGAGAAGATAGTGCTGGTTTCCGGTTCGATGCGGGCGACCTTCAACGGGCGGAACCCTGGCCAGGCCGGCGGTGGACTGGTCGCCGCGCCGGTGAGCCCGCGGTTGCCGGCGGCGGGGTCGCCGGCCCCGTCCAAGAGGGCTTGCAGGGACGACTTCCACCCTGGGCTCAGCGCGGGAATGCGCAGCCCGCGCATGAGTTCCGCTCGCGGGTGGCCCGGCAGATAGAGCAGACCGTCCATGTCGGCTACGGTCATCTTCTCGGGCCCGTCGGCGATCTTCACGATCTCGTCGCCGGCCTCGATCTCTCCTTCGGTGAGGACGCGCATGTAGAAACCGGGGCGGCGATGAGCCACCAAGAGGGCCGCCATCCGCGGTTCACGCAGGCGCATACCCACGCGATAGCACGTCACGCGAGGCTGTGTGACCTCGAAGGTCGCATCGCCGATGCGATACCGGTCGCCGATACACACCTCCGCGTCCGACATGCCCTCGACGGTGAGATTCTCACCGAAGTTCCCGTGGGTGAGATCGTCTCTCCTCAGTTCTTGCCGCCAGTACTCGTACGACTCGAGTTGGTACACCAGGACGGCACGCTGCTCTCCTCCGTGGCCGTTGAGATCACCTTGTCCGTCGCCGTCTATGTTGAGACGCCGGACCATTCTGGGGCCGTGCACGGATTGCTTCCACACGCCCGTGTGGACGGTGGAGCCCTGCCAGGAAACGTCCTTGGGTGTTCCGACGTTGACGGAGATCAAAGTCGCCATCGGCTCCACCTCCGGATCGGTGGGTCGGTGGGTGGGTGGGTCGGTGGTGGGAAACTGCTCCCCGCCCGGGCCGACGGGGCGTCCGCGCCTCGCGTTCTCTCCCGCCCATGCTCCCACCGCGCACGACTCGCGGCCACAGCGTGCGCCCTGTCCCCCGTTGAGCCCGGGTCGGTCAGAGATCGAGGTCGCTGAGACCCGGGTGATCGTCCGGGCGGCGGCCCAGCGGCCAGTGGAACTTTCGCTCGGAGTCCTTGGTGGGCAGGTCGTTGATGGATGCGTGACGGCGGCGCATCAGTCCGTCGCCGTCGAACTCCCAGTTCTCGTTCCCGTAGGAGCGGAACCAATTACCCGAGTCGTCATGGCACTCGTAGGCGAAGCGCACCGCGATGCGGTTTCCGTCGAACGCCCAGAGTTCCTTGATGAGCCGGTAGTCGAGTTCGCGTTTCCACTTGCGCGTGAGGAAGGCGATGATCTCCTCACGGCCGGTGACGAATTCGGCGCGGTTCCTCCAGCGGGAATCCACGGTGTAGGCCTGGGCGACCCTTTCGGGGTCCCGGGTGTTCCAGCCGTCCTCGGCCAGCCGGACCTTCTCCACGGCGGTCTCCCGGGTGAACGGGGGAAGCGGGGGGCGGGGTTTCTCGGACATGGCGTCTCCCATCGTGCGCGCAACTGCGGCCGGTCACCGGTCTGTCGATCTCAGGCCGGGGCGTGTTCTGCTGTGTCACGGGTCTGCTCGCCCGCCTCGTCCACCTGGAGACAGTTCGCCATGCAGCGGGTACGTGAGAGCGCGAAGACTCCGTAGGTGAGCAGGCCGAACCCCAGTAGGGCCGGGACGAGCCACATTCCCGTTCGGGATTCCTCGCCGTAGATCGTGACGCCCAGGAGGACACCGGTCACGGCATCCGTCAGCGTCAGCGCGGGCTGCGAGGCGATGAGGGGGCCGGCCTGCATGGCGGTGCTCAGGAGGAACAGGGAGGCACCGCCGATCACCGCGAACGCATACGTCTGCCACAGCAGGAGGAAGGCGCCGAGCCCCCGATCGCTCAGGACAGCCATGGCCGATTTCATGAGTGCGGCGGTGAGGGCGTTGCCGAGCGCCGCCCCCGCGGCCAGGCAGGCAGCGCGCACCATGCCCAGCGGCCTGCGCGCTCCGACGAGCACGAGCACCGCAGCGATGCCACCGACGACCAGGAGCGTCGGCACCCACCACAGTCCGGGCACCTGGTCGCTCCCGCCGGAAGGAGCGAGGGAGAACAGGAACAAGGCCAGTCCCCCGGCGATGCAGGCCACCGCCCACCATGCCCTGCGGGAGCGGTGCACGTGGAAGACGGCACCGCCGATCACGAGAGCCAACGGCAGTTCGAGGATGAAGACGGGCTGCACCGCGGCGAGCGAGCCGGAGACCAGCGCCAGGGCCTGAAGGATCGCGGAGGCGATGACGCCGACGATGCCCGCCAGCCAGATCGGCGTCCGAAGCAGATCCAGGAGGAGGCCGAGCCGCAGGGACGTCGATGTCGGCACGGTCAGCGCCGCCCGCCGCTGCAGGACTGTCCCCAGCGCGTTACTGCACGCCGCAAGGACGGCGAGGATGACGGAAAGAACCATGGCCGGTACTCCTTGGTCGGTGCAGTTTCCGCTCGCCGGACGTACGCGGAGCAGCGTGCTGCTCGGATCAGTACCGCGTCCAGCCTGCGGCACCGGGGCCGGAGGGGCAATCGTGACCGGTCAGGAGGCCTGCGCGACCGTCCTGCCGAAGCGTGGACCGCGCAGGTCGGCGATGACGGAGGGGACCTCGCCGAAGACGCGGACACCGCCGACCGGCGTGGCGACGGCCTTCCGCACCGGCCGAGCCGGCGGGAGCGGCAACCACCTCGCCGCCCCGCTCGCATGGGCCTCGGCCGGCAGGCGGCCCTCAGAGACGTGTCGCGGCACGGACGAGTCCGGCGACGGCTCGGGACCGGCTGTGGGGCGGCCATGCGATCACGGTCGTGACCGTCGGCGCGTCCGGCACCGGTACGGCGACGAGATCGTCGCGCAGTTGGGCCCGGCACGACTCCGGCGCGATCCAGCAGGCGCGGCCGAGCGCGATCAGCTGGAGCAGTTGCGCATGGTCCCGAGCCCGCGGACCGGGACCGTCCGGGTACGTGCCGTCGCGGCCGGGCCAGCGCGGCATCGGCAGGTCGGGCAGGTCGCTGACCTCGGCCACCCGCACGTGGGACCGGGTGGTGAGGGGGTGCCCGGCCGGCAGGATGACCACCTGTCCCTCCGTGCGGAGCACCTCGGTGTCGAGCCCGGCCGTCGAGTCGAACGGCCGGTGCAGCAGAGCCACGTCGGCCTGGCCATTGCGCAGCAGTCGTTCCTGTTCGGCGGGCCCGCACAGGACCAGGTCGACGGTGACCGCATCGGTCTCGGCGGCGTAGGCGTCGAGCAGTTTCGCCAGCAGTTCGCTGGACGCGCCGGCCTTCGTGGCGAGGACCACGCCGGCGTGACCGGTCGCGGCGAGGGCGGCGCGGCGGGTCCGCCGCTCGGCGGCCTCGACCGCGTCCAGCGCCGCCCGGGCCTCCCGAAGGAGCACCGACCCCGCCTCCGTCAGGACCACCGTGCGGCTGGTGCGTTCCAGCAGCACCGCCCCGAGACGTCGTTCGAGCTGGCGGATCGCCCGTGACAGGGGAGGCTGCGCGATCCCGAGCCGCTGCGCGGCCCTCCCGAAGTGCAGTTCCTCGGCGACGGCGACGAAGTACCGCAGCTCTCGTGTCTCCACGCCGTCATGGTACTTGGCGGCCCTCCCGGATCGATACCCGTGCGGTATCACTGCCCACTCGATCGGTGTTGGCCCGCTCCTGCCGCACCCGGACAGGATGGGCCGTATGAGCGAACAGACGATCGCGCTGGTCACCGGCGCGAACAAGGGAATCGGGTACGAGATCGCGGCCGGTCTGGGCGCCCTCGGCTGGACGGTCGGGGTAGGTGCCCGGAACGAGGAGCGGCGCGAGTCGGCCGTGGCGAAGCTGAGGGCGGGAGGCGTCGACGCGTTCGCCGTACCGCTCGACGTGACCGACGACGCGAGCGTGCGCGACGCCGCCGGGCTGATCGAGGACCGCGCCGGACGCCTCGACGTGCTCGTCAACAACGCCGGGATCACCGGCTGCGCGCCGCAGATGCCCACCAGCGTCGACGTCGCGACGGTGCGGGCGGCCGTGGAGACCAACGTCATCGGCGTCATTCGAGTCACCAACGCGATGCTGCCGTTGCTGCGCCGCTCCGCGTCGCCCCGGATCGTGAACGTGTCCAGCAGCGTCGGCTCCCTCACCCTGCAGTCCACTCCCGGCGCCGAAACGGGTCCGATCTCCGTGGCCTACGCGCCGTCGAAGACGTTCCTCAACGCCGTCACCGTCCAGTACGCCAAGGAGTTGCGCGACACGAACGTCCTGATCAACGCCGCATGCCCCGGCTTCTGCGCGACCGACCTCAACGGTTTCCGCGGCACCCGCACCCCGCAGCAGGGCGCGGCGACCGCGATCCGGCTCGCGACCCTGCCCGACGACGGCCCGACCGGCAGCTTCTTCGACGACGCGGGGGAGGTGCCGTGGTGACGCGAAGGCCGAGGGCGTCGGCGTGAGAGCAGCCTTCAGCCGCCGATGCGCAGGACGACCTTTCCGCGCCGGTGTTCGCGCTCCAGGGCCTCGTAGGCTGCCCGTCCCTCGGCCAGGGGCAGCACGCGGTCCACCGCAGGCATCAGGCGGCCGTCCTCGATGAGCCGGGTGATCGACTCCAGGCCGGTCCGGTCGGGCCGTACGACGAAGAAGACCGCGCGGACGTCGCGGCGCTCGGCCTCCAGGGGGTCGGGGGGTGCCGCGATGCCGACCAGTACGCCGCCGGGTGCGAGGACGTCCCAGGACCTGGCCGGTGCCGGTCCTCCGACCAGGTCGACGACGACGTCCACCGGGTCGATCAGGTCCTCGAAGCGCTGGTGCACGTGGTCGATGGCCGTGGCGGCCCCGAGCGAGCGTACGAAGTCCAGGTCGTCGGGGCCCACGGTGGCCGCGACGTCGGCACCGAGCGCGGCGGCGATCTGCACGACGAAGGACCCCACCCCGCCGGCGCCACCGTGCACGAGCACGCGCCGGCCGGCGCGCAGGTGGGCGTGGTCGACCAGGGCCTGCCAGGCGGTCAGCGCGGCCAGGGGCACGGCCGCGGCCTGCTCGTGGGTCAGGGAGGGCGGTTTGGCCGCCGCCAGGCCGGCGGGCAGGGTGACGTACTCGGCCGCGGCGCCGTCGCGGGTGAACGGGATCAGCCCGTACACCTCGTCACCTCGCTGCCATTCGGTGACGGCGTCACCGCGGTCGGCCACGACGCCGGAGAACTCGTGCGAGGGGATGGTGGGGGTCCGGTCGCGGCCCGAGCCGTCGAAGCCGTCGGTCCAGGTCGCGTCCCAGCCGAGCTCACCGGCGGTCACCGACGCGGCCCGCACGGCCACGAGGACCTCGTCGGGACCGGGTTGCGGGCGGGGGCCGTCTCGTGGACGAGCCGCTCCGGGCCGCCGCGGCGGTGTGCCCGGATGGCGTTCATCTCGATCATGATCGTTCCTTCGCTTCGCTGCGGGAGTGCGCCGGTGGAGGAGTCCGCCGCCGGGCCGGCGCCGTCCCCTGGCGTCGGGGACGGGCCGGCCGGGCGGACGTACGGCTTGCCGCCGCCTGTGCGGTCACCAGGTCGGGACGAAGCCGCCGTCGATGATCATGTCGCTGCCGGTGATGTTGCCGGCCCGGTCGCCGGCGAGGAACAGGACCAGGTCGGCGACCTCTTCGGGGGTCGAGAACCGGCCGGTGGCGGTCGAGCCGGCCACCTGCGCGACCACGTCGTCGGGGGTGACGTCCGCGGCGGCGGAGACGGTGGCCGCGACCCCGTCCTGGGCCAGCCACAGGTCGGTCCGCACCGGTCCGGGGCTGACGGTGTTGACCCGCACGCCCTGGGGCCCGACCTCCTTCGACAGCGCCTTGGAGAAGGCGACGAGGGCGGCCTTGCCGGCGCTGTAGTCGATCACCATCGGGTCGGGCAGGGTGGCGTTGACGGAGGCGACGGTGACGATCGAGCCCTGACCGGCCTCCAGCATGAGCGGGAGGGCCGCTCGCGTGACCCGGACGGCGCTGAGCAGGTTCAGGTCGAGGACGTGCTGCCAGTCGGCGTCGGTCACCGACAGGAAGCCACCGGTCCGGGCGGGTGCGGCGCCGACGTTGTTGACGAGGATGTCGACGCGCCCGCCGGCATGCCGGACGAGCCGCTCCGCGTCCTCGGGGTTGCCGAGGTCGACGGGGACCCAGGTGACCGCCGCCTCCTTCACCAGCGCGTCCAGTTCGGGTGTGGAGGTGCGGGATCCCGCGACGACGGTCGCCCCGGCCTGCGCCAGAGCTGCGACGACGGCCAGCCCGATGCCCTTGCTGGCGCCGGTCACCACGGCGGTGCGGCCTTGCAGTGGGGTGTTCATGTGTGCTCCTAGCTGTTCCGGTGCGGATGTGCACCGGTGGTCGGGGGGTGGGCGGGCGCCGGGGGAATCGCGACGCCGGCGGGGTACCGGGTCAGGCGTACGACGTGTCCTGGCCCCTGGCGCCCTGGCGGGCCAGCCACTGGAAGGCGTGGTCGGCGACGACGGGCCAGCCGTGGTCGATCACCAGGGAGTGGCCGCGGTCGGGGAACTGCTTGAGTTCGGTGACGGCCGGCGAGTTGCCGTACAGCTTGTACGCCGAGCGGGTCACCGAGTCCGGGACGGTGTGGTCGGCCTGCCCGGAGATCAGCAGCAGCGGCCCGCGCTCGGCGTTGCCGGTGGCCACCGCCGCGGGCGAGGTGCGGCTGAAGTTGGCGAACGCGGCCTCGAACAGCGGCCTGCCCGGCGAGGGGACGGTGAACCGCGCGTGCAGGTCGTCGGACTCCTCGCGGGACAGGGCGTTGCCGAAGCCGTAGGCGAACTGCGCCGGGGTCAGGGACACGGCGCGGCGGCGGTTGGCCGGGTTGCCCAGGACCGGGAAGCCGGCCCTCAGCTGGGCCGGCGGGAGAACCTTGACGCCCCTGATCTGGGCCGGGTCGATGGCGACGGCGGCGCACGCCAGGCCCTCGCCCAGCAGCTTCTGCGCGATCAGGCCGCCGAAGGAGTGCCCGATGAGCACCGGAGGGCGGTCCAGCGCACGGATGACGCCGGCGTAGTGGGCGGTGACGTCGTCGATACCGAAGCCGGCGACCGCTTCGGGGTGGCGGCGCGCCTCGTCGACGGTGGCGGCCTCACCGGGCCAGCCCGGGGCGACCGGGGCGTAGCCGTGATCGGCGGCCAGGTCCAGCCAGGGCTGCCAGGAGGAGGCGTGCAGCCACAGTCCGTGGAGGAACACGACGGGAGTGCGTGAGTCGGACATGACCGTCTCCTGGGACTCGGGAACCGCTTGGGCGGCTTCACTGCGTCCAGACTCCGCCGGCAGTCATGACCCCCGCATCAGTCGATCGACCGCAGTCACCGACTGACGCGCCCTACGAGCGTGAGCGGGCCGGGCCGTCACTCCTCGGGTTCCGCGTCCGCCGTACCGGTGAGGGCATCGCGCAGCGCGGCTCTGGAGGTGATGCCGAGTTTGGGGAAGACCCGGTAGAGGTGAGCGCCGACGGTGCGCGGTGAAAGGAAGAGCTGGGCGCCGATCTCCCGGTTGCTCAGCCCTCCGGCCGCCAGTTCGGCGATGCGCCGCTCCTGTGCGGTCAGCGCGGCCTGCCCCGGGGCGGGGCCGCCGCCCGGCGCGCCGGTGGCTCGCAGCTCGGCCTGTACCCGCCGCGCCCAGGGAGCGGCACCGAGGCGTTCGAAGGCGTCGGCGGCCTGGACCAGGACCGTGCGCGCCGCCGCGCGCTCCCTCGCTCTGCGCAGCCACATGCCCTGCGCCAGACGGACCCGGGCCAGTTCGAACGGATGGTCGGCGGCTGCCGGATGCCGCGTGGCGCGCTCGAAGGCGGCGCGGGCAGCCTCGCCTTCGGCTGTCATGGCCTCGGCTGCGGCGGTGAGGAAGTCCAGTCGCGGGGAGATGGCGGGCAGGCCCTGCTTCCGGGCGGCGTCGGTGTGGGCGCGGGCCTGCGCGCCGCGGCCCGTGTGGACGGCGGCCTCGACCAGGTCCAGCAGCGTCCTGGGGGCCTGCTGGGAGTAGGGGGTGAAGGTGCCGGGCGCGGTGAGGCCGCCGGCGTAGGCGTAGGCGCTTTCGTAGTCGCCCTCGGTGAGGCCGGTCGCGGCGCCGATGGCCTCGGCGAGCTGGGTGAGGTATCCGACCCCGCGGGGCCGGGCCCACCGGTCCAGCCGGTTCATCGCCTCCCTGGCCCGCGCGGCATCTCCCCGCCAGGCCGCGATCAGCCCCAGGAAGCCGTGGTACTGGTGCTCGAAGAGGGTGTAGCCGTGCCGGGTGCTCAGCTCCAGGCCGCGCTGCCCGGTGCGCTCGGCGGCGTCCCAGTCACCGCCGGTGATCTGGTCGAGCATGACCACCTGCAGCATGGTCATGGCGTTGGTGACGGCACCGCTGCCGACCTCCCGTTCGGCGACCTGCCGGACCAGGAACCGGTAGTCGCCGAGTGCGTCGAGGTAGTAGGCGGCCACGCTGAGCCGCATGACGTCCCACGGCTGTTCCTCGTCCAGCCGTGCGAAGAGCTCCTGCAGCCGCTCCCGGGCGCCGTGGCCGCGCCGGGTGATGTCTCCCCAGACGTCCCGGTAGAGCAGGGTGGTCTCGTCGGCACCGCGCCCTTGGGCGTCCACGAGGCCGTCGCTCACGCTCCACAGAGCCGGGTCGGCGCTGAACAGGCTGATGGCCAGGAGCAGGTTCAGCAGGCGTGTCCGGACGGCGGACTGGGAGTCGGTGCCGGTGTCCGTACCGGTCCTGGTCCCGGTATCGGATGGCATGGTCCGCAGTGCGTGGACGACGCGGCGGTGGGCCGACCGCACGTCGCCGTGCTGGTACAGGGCCGTGTAGGCGGCGGTGACCACGGCGGCGGGAGAGGGGGTGCCCGCCGCCAGCCGGTCCGACGCCTGCCGCAGTTCGTCGGCCGTGTCCAGCAGGGCGGACTGGGCGGCGACGAAGGCCGCGTCCCCCAGGCGGCGCGAGCGCGGCCCGGCCGCGGGGCTGAGTTCCGCGGCGCGGGTCAGCAGTGCCACGGCCGCCGTGGCGCCGCCGCGGGCGCTGGCCGAGCGTGCGGCACGCTCCAGGACGGCGGCGACGGTTTCGTCCGGGTCGACCGTGGCGGCCGCCAGGTGCGTGGCGTGCCGCTCCAGGTCCGCGCGATGCAGTTCGGCCAGCCGCGCGTGGGCCGCCCGGCGCTCATTGGGAGTGGCCGTCTGCAGCAGCGCCGAACGCACCAGCGGATGCCGGAAGAGCAGCTCACCGGACGCGGCGTCCAGTACCAGCAGGCCCCTGGCGACCGCCTCTTCGGCCTGCTGCAGCCGGTAGCGCGGCCGCCCGGCCGTCGGCGTGCCGGCTCCGCCGCCGTCCAGTGCGGCCAGGAGCAGACGGGTGCGTTCGGCGGCAGGCAGGTTCCGGATCCGGTCGCCGTACATGTGCTCCAGGCGGCGCGGCAGGGGCAGCTCGTCGGCCGTCATGCGGCCGGCGGTGCCCTGCTCCACTGCCTGCGGCAACTCCGTCAGCGCCAGCGGGTTGCCCTGCGCCAGTTCCAGCACACGGGTGCGCACGGCCGGTGGCATACCGGGGGCGCGCATCCGGAGCAGGTCGGCGGAGGACTCGGGGCCGAGCTGAGCCAGTGACAGCTCCGGCACGGCGGCGGAGTCCCAGGCCGAGGGCGTGTCGGCACGGACGGCGGTGATCATCCGTACGGCATGTCCGGCAAGACGGCGGGCGATGAATCCGCCCACTTCGGCGCTCTGCGGATCGAACCAGTGCCCGTCGTCCACGATCAGGAGCAGTGGCACCTCGCCGGAGGCCAGGGCCAGGACGTCGAGCACGGCGATACCCAGGGCCATCACGGAAGGGGCCTGGCCCGTCCGCCGCCCGAAGACCGTGTCCAGGACCGCCTGGGTGGTCTGGTCGAGACCGGACATCGTGTGCAGCAGCGGGTGCAGTATCTGGTGGAGACCGGCGAAGGGCAGCGCCATCTCCGACTCCACGCCCGTCACCCTGATGACGCGGTGCCCCAGGGCCCCGGCCTGGTCGGCGGCCGCGGCCAGCAACAGGCTCTTGCCCATTCCGGCCTCGCCCCGTACGAGCACCGCCTGCCCGTGGGACGACGCCACCAGCCGTGACAGCTCACCGAGTTCGGTGTCCCGGCCGACTATCGGATGCGGCTCCATGGCGTTCCCGTCCTCTGCCCGGCGATGCGGCTGCGACGGCAGCCGGCGCTGCGGCGGCCCTGCGTACAGCACATCACACGCCCTTGTGGGACGGGCCGCCACCCCCTACTTTGAAATACCGAACCACTCGGTTTAGTTTTTATGAGGCACGGGAGCACACGCGCCCGCCACATCACCCGGAAGGAACCACCTCGATGCGTTACGCAGTCCTCGGCACCGGCATCGTCGGCCAGACCATCGCAGGGAAGCTCGCCACCCTCGGCCACGAGGTCGTCCTCGGCACCCGCGACCCCGAGGCCACCATGGCCCGCACCGACCTCGACCCCTACGGCAACCCGCCCGCCGCCCAGTGGCTGGCCCGGCACCCGCTCGTGCGTCCGCTGTCCTTCGCGGACGCCGCCGCCTTCGGCGAGGTCGTGGTCAACACCACGGCCGGCGCCGCCTCGCTGCAGGTGCTCGAGACAGCAGGCCGCGACAGGCTGGCCGGCAAGGTCCTCATCGACATCGCCAACCCCCTGGACTTCTCCGCGGGCATGCCGCCGGCCCTGAACCCGGTCAACACCGACAGCCTCGGCGAGCGGATCCAGCGAACCTTCCCCGAGACGAAGGTCGTCAAGACCCTCAACACCATGAACGCGGCGGTCATGGTGGAGCCGTCCCGCGTGGCCGGGACGCACCACGCCTTCGTCTCGGGCGACGACACCGACGCCAAGAAGCTCGTCACCGGCCTCCTGACCGAGTTCGGCTGGCCCACCGGGAGCGTGATCGACCTCGGCGACATCAGCACCGCGCGCGGTACGGAGATGCTGCTGCCGATCTGGCTCCGCCTGTGGGGCGCGCTCGGCCACGCCGACTTCAACTTCCACATCGCCGGCGCCTGAACCGGGAGCCGACGGGCCGCGGCCGCCGGGCACCACCCGGACCGACCGCCGGCCCGCCTCCGCGATGGCCCCGGGCGCATACCGAACCGAACCACTCGGTGCGCCTGCCCTTATCCTGCGGCAATGGGCGAGACGAGCATGAGCAAGGGTGCCGGACGGCCGCGTTCCGCGGAGAAGGACGCGGCGATCCTCCGCGCGGCCCTGGAACTGTTGGCGACCCACGGCTACACCCGTATGAGTCTGAGCCAGGTGGCCGCGTCGGCCCAGGTCAGCAAGTCCACCATCCACCTGAGGTGGAAGACCAAGGCCGACCTGCTGACAGCGGCCCTCGCCGCCGTACGCATGGCGGACGCCCCGCCCGCGGTCGGCGACACACGACAGGACCTGGTGGCGATCCTGGAGGACTTCGCGGCGACGGTGCAGCGCGTGCGCGGCATGGCCCTGATCGGCACCTGCCTGGCGGAGGAGGCCCACACCCCCGATCTGCTCGCCCTGCTGCGCGAACGGACCGTGCTGCCCCGCCGGGCCCTGCTGCGCGAGGTGCTCGAACGAGCCCGGGAACGGGGGGAGATCCGCCGGGACGCCGATCTGGAGGCGGCCGTCTCCGCTCTGCTCGGACCCTTCTACGCCGACTACATGGCCGGCCGCGGCGGCCGCCGGACATGGGCCGAACAGGCCGTGGACCTCGTCCTGACCGGACTGCGCACGCCAGGCGCATGACCCCGGTCGTGCCGCTCCGCGCGGCCGAGTTCGGCGGTCCAGGCGGGCCTGGCTCCCCCCGCGGGATGACCGCGGAGGGACGTGGTCGATGCTGTGGCCTGTGACAGCTGATCCTCACCGAGCCGAAGCCGAACCGAGGGACGGAGACGGGGAGAGAGGCGGAGGCGGAGGCGCGGGTGCCCGTCCCGCATCCGCTCCGCCGTCGCCTCCTGCCGAGAGCGCGCACCGGCCGCACCGCCCCCGGCTGCGGCGATGGCTGCGGCGCGCCGCACTCGGCTGTGCCGTCGTGCTCACGGTCGTCACGGCGGCCTCGTTCGTCTACAACGGCGTCACGGCCGGGCGCGCCGCGCCGCCCCGGGGGCTCAGGTACGTGCAGGCCGCCGACATCCGCACGCGCTTCCAGACCTGGGGTACGGCGGGCCCACCGGTCGTCCTGGTGCACGGCGCCTTCGAATCCGTGGACACCTGGTCACGCCTTGTCCCGCTGCTCGCCCGGGACCACCGGGTGTACGCGCTCGACCTGACGGGCGACGGATACAGCGAGCGCCACGGCCCCTACACGGTGGACCACTTCACCCGGCAGCTCCTGGGTTTCCTGGACGCCGTGCACCTCGGCGGTCCGGGCGAGCGCCCGCTGCTGGTGGGGCACTCCAGCGGAGCCGCCGTGGTCACGGAGGCCGCCTTGCGGGCCCCCGGCCGCCTGGGGGGTGTGATGCTCCTCGACGGCGACGCCCTCGACACGGGTGCCGGGCCGCCGCCGGCCTTCAAGTACGCGCTGATCGACCCGTACCGCACCAGCCTGCTGCGGCTCGGGCTCGGCATCGACGCGCTGATCCGCGGCGTGTACCAGGCACAGTGCGGGCCCGCCTGCCCGCGGCTGGACGCCGCCGGTCTGGATCAGTGGCGACGCCCGCTCCGGGTAGCGGGCGCGGAGGACGCGCTCTGGAGCATGCTGGCCGCGGGTGTGCCGGGTCTGCCCGCGGACCGCGTGGCCCGGCTCGCCGGGGTGCACCTGCCCAAGTCGGTGGTGTTCGGTGCCGACGACGACGTGTTCTCCCGGCAGACGCCGCAGGAGACCGCCCGGCGTATCGGCGCACCGCCCGCGACGCTCATCCCGGGCGCCCGGCACCTGACGATGATCTCCAGCCCCGAGGCGGTGGCGGTGGCCGTGGACCGTCTCACAGCGGCATCGGCCGCGGCGTCCCGGTGACTCCCACGACCACCGCTCCCCCGGTTCCGCACCACCACCGAGGGTCGCCCGGCGCCACGGACCTCGCCGGAGCGCGGCGACGGCGGGCACCACGACATCGGTGCCGGTCGTGACATCCGACCTCCTCGGACCGGCTCCTGGCCCTGTTGTCAGTGGTGGGCGGCAGGATGCCGGTCATGACAACACCTGCAGCAGTGCTCGTGGATGCCGCCGCCTACGCGCAGGCGGTCGAGGACGCCGTACGGGCGGCGGCCGCGTACTACGCGGGCGGCACCTCGGCGCTGGACGATGACGCCTACGACCGGCTGGTGCGAGGGATCTCCGCTTATGAGGCCGAGCACCCCGATCAGGTGCTGCCCGACTCCCCCAGCGGGAAGGTGGCAGGCGGCGCGGTGGAGGGCGACGTGCCGCACTCGGTGGCGATGCTGAGCCTGGACAACGTCTTCTCCGCCGAGGAGTTCACCGCCTGGACGGTGTCCCTGGGGCGCCGTATCGGGCACGAGGTCACCCGTTTCGGCGTCGGGCCGAAGCTGGACGGGCTCGCGATCGCCGCCCGCTACGAAGGCGGCCGCCTCACCCGGCTGGTCACCCGCGGGAACGGGACGGCCGGGGAGGACGTCTCGCACGCGATCGGCACCATCGAGGGGCTGCCCGGGCACCTGGCCGAGCCGGTCACCGTGGAAGTCCGGGGCGAAGTCCTCATGACGACCGCCCAGTTCGAGCACGCCAACGAGGTGCGCACCGGCCACGGCGGGCAGCCGTTCGCCAATCCGCGCAACGCCGCGGCGGGCACGCTGCGGGCCAAGGAGCGCCTCTACACGGTGCCGATGACGTTCTTCGGCTACAGCCTGCTCCCCTTGCCCGGCACCGATCCGGATCTGACGGAGCGGCTGAACGCGGCCGCGCACAGTGACCTGATGGGCCTGGCGGCCGAGCTCGGCGTGCACACCAGCGCCCGCACCGCGGTCCCGGACACCGTCGCCGAGAACGCGCAGCAGGTGCTGGCACGGGTGCAGGAGATCGCCGCGCTCCGTGCCGAACTGCCTTTCGGCATCGACGGCATCGTCATCAAGGCCGACCTCGCCGCCGACCAGCAGGCCGCCGGATCCGGCTCCCGTGCGCCGCGGTGGGCGATCGCCTACAAGCTCCCGGCAGTGGAGAAGATCACCCGGCTGCTGGAGGTGGAGTGGAACGTCGGGCGTACCGGGATCATCGCCCCGCGCGGCGTCCTCGAACCGGTCGTCATCGAAGGCTCCACCATCACCTACGCCACCCTGCACAACCCGGCCGACATCACCCGGCGCGACCTGCGGCTGGGCGACCAGGTCATGGTCCACCGCGCCGGCGACGTCATCCCCCGGATCGAGGCTCCGGTCGCCCACCTGCGCACCGGCGACGAACAGCCCATCGTGTTCCCGGAAGTCTGCCCGCGCTGCGGATCGGCCATCGACAGGAGCGGGGAACGCTGGCGGTGTGCGCAGGGCCGCAACTGCCACCTGGTCGCCTCCCTCTCGTACGCCGCCGGCCGCGACCAGCTCGACATCGAAGGCCTCGGTCGCACCCGTGTCGTCCAGCTCGTCGACGCCGGCCTGATCACCGATCTCGCCGGCCTGTTCACCCTCACCCGCGAGGCCTTGCTGGGCCTGGACCGGATGGGCGAGACCAGCACCGACAACCTGCTCGCCGCGATCGAGAAGGCCAAGCAGCAGCCGCTGTCGCGAGTGCTGTGCGCGCTCGGGGTGCGAGGCACCGGCCGCTCCATGTCCCGGCGTATCGCCCGCCACTTCGCCACCATGGACGCCCTCCGCGCCGCCGACGCCGACGCGATGCAGCGAGTCGAGGGCATCGGCTCCGAAAAGGCTCCCTCGATCGTCGCGGAACTCGCCGAACTGGCCCCCCTCATAGACGAGCTCGCCGCCGCGGGCCTCACCATGACCGAGCCGGGCGCCACCCCTGCCCCGGCCGCCGACGAGACGCCCGCGGCCGCAGCGGAGGGCGGCCCGCTGGCGGGCATGGCGGTGGTCGTCACCGGCGCGATGACCGGGGCCCTGGAGAAGCTCTCCCGCAACGAGATGAACGAGCTCATCGAGCGGGCCGGCGGTCGCTCCTCCTCCAGCGTCTCCAAGAGGACAGCGCTCGTCGTCGCGGGCGAGGGGGCGGGATCCAAGCGCGCCAGGGCCGAACAGCTCGGCATCCGCCTCGCCACCCCCGACGAGTTCGCCGCCCTGGTCGCCGGCCTCCTGACCTGAGCCGCCGACCGCGCGCGCAGGGGGCCGTACCAGTGCGGTACGGCCCGTACACGCCCGGCACAACCGGCCGCGGCGGTTTCCGTTCATCCCCTGTGGATCACCTTGGACGGCGATAGGATCACCGGCAAGGCGGGGTCGTAGCACAGAGGTAGTGCGCCGCGACATCATCTCGGAGGACGTCGGTTCGAATCCGGCCGCCCCGCCCCTCAGAGCACGGAGCGAAAGCGTTGACGGGCCGGACGAGGCACTGCCTACGTCCGGCCCGTTCGTTCGCCGCCAGAGATCCAGCTGGTGCTGCGGTGTCGTGTGCGTGTGCGTGGGCGTGTGGCCGAGACTGTCGTTGATCTGTGTCATGTGCGTGTTGCTGTCGGCTTCTCTGTCAAGTTCAGCAGGTTGAGCCGAGGCCACGCTGGGGCCCAGGTGCCGTTGCATCTTCATGGCTAGATGTCGGGCCGTGCATGGGCTGACGAATCCCCGTACGGAGGGCACAACCCAGTTGGTGGCGAGCGAACCAATGGCCGTAGCTCTTGCCAGACTCGTGATCCGGACGTCTCCGTCATCGACGTCAATGCCGACGACGACGGAGACGGGTGAGGGCCCCGGGACTTCGAGGCAATTGACGTCCCGTGGCCCTCTTTCTACCGGCGGCCGGTTCAACCGGAGAGGCGAATGGGGCTCCGGGCCCGGCCTGCCGGCGGGTCACATGGCGCGCCTGGTGCGCACCGCGTTCGCGCTGTTCAACGAGGCTGGAGGGTGCGGGCGGGTCGGCGGTGCGGGCCGCGGTGGCTGCTGTGTCGGGGGTGAAGCGCTGGCCCGGCGGGTGCAGGAGCACAGAGGTGATCACGGTGGCGGATCCGGTGCGGTGGGCGAGCCGTTTGCTGGTACGGGTGGGCAGGCGGTGGTAGGGGTTGGTGCGGGCCGGGAGCACGGCGATGGTGCTGCGGTAGTGGCCGGCGGCGATCAGAGCGTCGGCGTGGAGGGCGAGGACGGCGTCGGCCTGGTGGGTCAGGCGGCAGTTGCGGGCGAGGTGGAGCAGGGCGTTGATGCTGAAGCCGGTGGAGCGGAAGGCGACCGCGGCGGTGATCTTGCGGCCGGTGCGGGCTGCCAGCTGGCCTGCGCAGGCGGCCACGTCCGCGTCGGCGCGGGCGCCTGTGAGGACGGCCAGGACGCCACCTGCGGACGGCCGGCCGGTGACGGTGTAGGCGTGCACGCCCTGCTGCAGGGTGCGGCGGGTGGGTTGCGGCGGCTGGGGCTGAGGGTGGTCATGACGGTCGTCCTTCCTGATGGTGCGGGCTGGTGCCGGTCACGTCGTCCGCCTCGTGCCTCGCCTCGTCGCTGTCATTGCCTCCGCCGCGGGTGGCGATCAGGGACCAGGCGATGGAGACGGTGATGGTGACGACGATGACACCGAGGGTGAGGGGGATGGGCAGCTTGCCGACGGGGGTTTCGGACAGGATGAGCTTGACGCCGGCGAAGGCGAGCAGGACCGCGAGCCCGTAGTGCAGGTACTGGAAGCGGCGCAGGAGTCCGGCGAGGCAGAAGTACAGGCTGCGCAGGCCGAGGATGGCGAAGGCGTTGGCGGTCCAGACGATGAAGGTGTTGGTGGTGATGGCCAGGACGGCGGCGACGGAGTCGACGGCGAAGATCAGGTCGGTGGCCTCGACGGCGACCAGCACCACGAACAGCAGGGTGGCGATGCGTTTGCCATGCACGCGGATGAAGAACTTGCCGCCGTGGAAGCGCGGGTCGGTGGGGATGAGTTTCTTGACCAGGCGGACGACCGGGTTGCGGTCGGGGTGGACCTCTTCGTCCTTGGAGAGGGCCATCTTCCAGCCGGTCCAGATCAAGAACGCGCCGAAGAGGTAGGCGGTCCAGAAGAACACCTGCAGCAGCTCGGCGCCGATGAAGATGAACACCAGCCGGGCCGCCAGCGCCCCGATCACACCCCAGAACAGCACCTTGTGCTGGTAGGCGTCGGGGACGGCGAAGAACGAAAAGACCAGCGCGAACACGAAGACGTTGTCGATCGAGAGGGCCTTCTCGATCAGGTAGCCGGCGTAGTAGGTGGAGGACGCCTCGCCGCCCTGCCAGGCGAAGAGGATGAGGCCGAAGCCGAGGCCGATGGCGATCCACAGACCGCTCCACAGGGCGGCCTCGCGGAAGCCAATCACGTGGTTGTCGCGGTGGGCGATCAGGTCGACGGCGAGCATGACGCCGATGCCGAGCGTGACCGCGGCCCACACCCACAGCGGGACGGCGAACGACAGTTCATTCATGGTGGATCGGCTTCCTCGGGCTGGGTGTGAAGGAAAGGATGGTGCCCCGGGCCTGGCGGCTTACGGAGGGCTGCCGGGCCCGGGCGCTGATTCAGTTCGCACAGGCGTTCACCTCCCCGGTTCAGGCGGGTCGCCGCACGGCGGTGCGGCGGGGCGGAGGGCGAGTGCGACGCACAGGCCGCCGACGACCAGGTCCACCAGCGCCGGCAGCCACCACGGTGCGAGCGTGTGCAGGCCGTTCATCACGCCTGCCCGGGGCGGGGGGCGGGCCGGCGGCGCTGGGCGAGCGTCCATACGTTGCGCACCCCGGCCGGGGACAGGTCGGCCGGCCCCAGGCCGGCGCTGGCGACGGAGACCGTCCAGCGGGTGGGGGTGACGGCGTAGACGAAGGGCCCGCCGCGTACGGCGGAAGCTTCGATCAGGCTGTGTGCGTCCAGGCCGGCCGGTCCCCGGATGGAGGCCACCACCAGCGGAGAGTGATGGCGAGCGGCCAAGGCGAGGACCCCGCCTGCGGCCCGCAGCCGCATCTGTCCGCCGCCGTCGGCCGGGGCGCGGTGGGCGACGGGGATGTAGCCGACCCCGGCAGCACGCAGCCGGGGCAGCACGCGGGCCAGGAACACCCGGGCCGCCTGCGCGTCCGCGCGGGCACGCTCCGGGATCTTCGACGGCGCGGGCAGGACGGCGACCAGCAGCACCGGTGCCTTGCGCGGTGCGGCCAGCCGTACGGCCGCATCGACCACAGCCAGGTCGTCGGGGCGGTTGGTCACCAGCGCGGTGACCGAGTGCGGCAGGGACAGCGGCAGCACCGGAGATCCGGTGTCCGCGGGGCGTGTCAGGGGCGGGGCGGAGGTCTGGGAGGACATCGTGACCCCCTTTCAGCAGGGTCGTGGAGGGTTATGGGGGTGTGTCCAGCGTCACCTGACCCTTTGATTCCCGTCAGATATTACGCGAAAACTTTTTCGCCAATTATTTTTCGCGAAATGATGTTGGTTATGCGAAGCCGGGTTCGTATGATGAAGGCCATGAGCCAGCCCTCCAGCCCGCGCGGCGACCAGTGGACCTTCCTGACCAACCACGCCCGGGTCCTGATCACCCTCGCCCGCGACCCCGAAGCGCGCGGACGCGACGTCGCCGACGCCATCGGCATCACCGAACGCGCCGTCCAGCTCATCGTCGCCGACCTCGAAGCGGCCGGATACCTCACCCGGACCCGCGTCGGGCGCCGCAACCGCTACACCATCGATCCCACCGTCGCCCTGCGCCATCCCAGCGAGGCAGGCCACCCCGTCGGCGACCTCCTGGCCACCTTCCTGCACCGCGAGGACACCCCCGCCGACGACCGCGAACGCGCCGCCTCGTAACCGGCACGCGCCTGGACGTGGCGGCGCTCCGGTGTGCAGCAGCCGGTCCCGGCCGCCCTCTCCAGTGGGGCGGCCGGGACCGATCCTTTGCCCGAGCCTCAGCGGCCGGGGCAGGGCACGGCCAGCGCCGCCCACGGCACCGGCGAAGCCGCGTGGACGAACGGGCCGCCGCGGATGACGGCGGCCTCCATCACCGTGCACGCATCCAGGCCCGTCGGCCCGCTGCGCGAGACCACCAGCAGCGAGCAGCCGTGCAGGACCGCCGTGTCCAGCAGGGCCTTCGCCGCGTGCAGCCGCCCGCCCCCGCGAACGGCAGGGCGGTGGTAGACGGCCGACCGGTGGGCGATCCCCGCGCGCGCCAGGCGCGGCAGGGCCCGCCCCAGCACCGCGCGGGCCGCCGCCGAGTCCGGGCACACGGCCCCGGCCCTGGGCGGCGGCGCAGGCATGACTGCGATCAGCAGCAGCGGTGCGCCGCGCGCGGACGCGAGCCGGACGGCCACGTCCACCACGGCGGTGTCATCCAGACGGTCGGCGAGCACTGCGGCCACCGGGAACCGCCGGCGGGCGACCGAGGAGGCGGCACCCGGGGCGGGCGAGGAGTTCGAGCGGAAGGTATCCATGACGGTCGCGCTTTCCGGGAGGACGGAAGGAGGGGCACTTCCAGCGTCCCCGCCACCCGAAATTCACGTCAATACTTACGCGAAAGATTTTTCGCGTATATCTCATCGTATGTCTCGGGTCGGGTGTCCGCCTTCTGCCACGGGTGTGTCGATTTCCTGCGGAGCGGGATCAGTGACGCTGCCACGTCAGCGGGTGATCACTTGAGATCGGGCGACGCGGGGTGGGCGGTGTCCCTGGTACGGGGTTGAGCGGGCCGTACCCGGACCACGCCGGTACCGTCGGCCAACTGCCGCCTCAGTCCCCGGTTCTCCACTGTGGACTGGTGGAGGGCACCGATTAGCGCTTCCACGTCGGCTTTCATCCCGGCGATCTCTTCGGTATCCGCGGCCCTCAATTCCTTCAGCCGCCGGACCTGCCTGCGCAGCCGCTTCTCGCTGTCCGGGATCTGCCCGCGGGCACGGACTTTGTCATAGAACTCGTTCTTCAGGTCTGGGCGGCGCTGGGTGAGCGCGTTGCGGGGACACCGGCTTCACGTGCGAGGGCGACGATGGTCAGGGCGCCGTTGGAGTGCTCGGGGCGGCCGTCCAGGATGCGGTCCATCGCCGCGCAAGTGCGGTCGCGTTCGTCCAGGGCTGGGCTCATGAGGTCGGCTCCTGCGGGTGGATGCGGTCGTGTTCGTGGCGGTCGGCCAGCGTGCGCAGCAGGGCAGCGCGGCGGGCGAGGCGGTCAGCGAGGGGGCCGGGAACCGTCTCGGAGGCGGCCTGCTTCTCCAGGGCCTGGGCGTGCTGAAGGAGCTGGGCGGCATGATGGTCGGTGCGCGCGTCGTTCGCGCACCGACGGCCGGCAGCGGTCCAGCCGCAGCGCGTCGTCGGCGTCCAGACGGTGGCACAGGGCCCGATCCCGGTTGTAGACGCACATCAGCAAGGAGCGCGGGTTGTCGTAGACGGTCAGGGCGGGGTTGCCGAGGATGTCGCGGGCCTGGCGGTGGGTGCGGATGGAGCCGGCGAAGGCCGGTGCCTGCGCCGCGGCGTGGATCGCGCGGCGCGCGGCCGGGCCGGAGATGCCCAAGAACAGGCAGTAGTCGTCCGTGTAGTTGCGCTTCGTCTCCTGCGCGAGACGGGCGAACGATGACCGGCACAGATACCGGCTCAGTACCTCGTCGATCCGGTAGTCCGGAGAAAGAAGAATCGGATCCCAGGATGAATCCCAACGCGATCGTCACGTACGGCCAGGTCCTCCCACCCGGCCAGAACGGGCACCCGGTCCAACGCCACTTGGCGATCTGTTGGCACCCAGAACGTACGCCAACCCAGCACTTATCCACCCCCTGCTCGATCCGCTTCAACACGCCAATCCAACAGGGAAGACGGCGATGTCGGTCAGAAGGCCACCCAGGTCCGGATGAAGCGCTCGGGCCTCTCGGATCGACTCGGCCTTCATCCATCGGCCGAGGCCGTGTCCCCGGTGCTCGGGCAGCACACCGGTGCCGTAGTGCCGGCCGTCACCGGTGCCGTCGCCGGGGATGACGAGTTCGGTGAACCCTGCGATCGAGCCGTTGGAGACGTCGACGGCGACGTCGGTGTGCAGCCGGTCGCCGCGCTGTTCGACGGCCTTCGCCGCGGCCTTGACGCGGTCCACGTCCCAGGTCAAGGTGCCGTGGTCGGTAGCGTCCATGGGCATGTCGTCCGTGGCACGACGGGAGGCGGCGAACGTCTGGGCAAGGCAGTCGGGGACGGTTCCCTGCCACGACATCAGCCGGTAGCCGGTATGCGGATGCTCGATGATCTCGTCGAGGGCGGCGGTGTCCACTTCGGCCAGGGGCAAGCGGGCGAACCTCAGGGTGAGGACCTTGCGGAAGCCGCGCGCCGACAGAAAGTGGTCGCCGGGCGATCCGGCCTCGGCCTGCGCGACGACGCAGCGTCGGACATTGTCCCGGGCCGTGGCCACGGCCGCGTCGAGGAGCCGGGAACCGACGCTCTTGCGCCGCTCCCCGGGATGGACATGGAGGGTCAGTTCGGCCAGATGCTCTTGTCCAGGATCGGTGGACAGCCGTAGAAAGGGCGTCCCGACAGGAATGGAGGAGTCGGCGTCGGACGCCAGCCACGCGAGACGCCGGCTGTGCGGTCCGTCGGCGGGGTTGACGAAAGCCCCGTGCGTCGCCGCCGCTCATTCGCGCTGCACGGTCAGCCGACGTCGACCACGATCTTGCCCTGCGCGGTGCCGCTCTCCACGGCCGCGTGGGCCTCGGCGACGTCGGCGAGCGTGAAGTGCCGCGGGTCGAGCAGTGGCCTGAGTGCCCCGGCGTCGGCGAGGGCGGCCGCTTCGCGCATGATCTCGCCGTGGTGCTCCCGACCGCGCCCGGTCAGCAGGGGCAGCAGGGTGAAGACGCCGGAGTAGGTCGCCCCGCGGAAGGACAGCGGGGCGATGCTGTGGGTCCCCCAGCCCAGGGCGCTGACGACGTGGCCCGTGTAGGTGCGCACCGCCGTGAAGGAGGCGTCGAGCACGGAACCGCCGACGGTGTCGAAGACGACGTCGAAGCCCTCACCGCCGGTGTACTCGGCGACGTACTCCTCGACGGAGGAGGCGGTGTAGTCGATCGGGGTGGCTCCCAGTCGCTCGACGACCTCGTGTCGCGCGGGCGAGGCGGTGGCGAAGACCTCGGCACCGCGGGCTCGGGCGATCTGGACGGCCACATGGCCGATGCCGCCGGCCCCGCCGTGGACGAGGACCTTCTGCCCCGCGCGGACCTGCGCCCGGTCGACCAGGCCCTCCCAGGCCGTGATGAAGACGAGCGGCAGGGCGGCGGCCTCCCGGAGGGTGAGGGCGGCCGGCTTGCCGGCCAGTAGACGGGCGTCGACGGCCGCGTACTCGGCGAGGGAGCCCTGCACGTCGCCGACGCCGCCGGTCATGCCGAAGACCTCGTCGCCGGGCGCGAAGCCGTGGACATCAGGACCGACCTCCTCGACCACGCCGGCCAGGTCCAGGCCGAGGACGGCCGGCAGCGTGCGCCGGGCGTGGGCGGCCTTGCCGGCCCGGATCTTGGTGTCCAGCGGGTTGACGCCGCTGGCGCCGACCTTGACCAGTACCTGGCCCGGGCCGGGGGTGGGTACGTCGATCTCGCCGAGGACCAGCGGGGTGCCGAACTCGTGGAGGACCACTGCGCGCATGACTGCGCCTCTTTTCCTGTCGTGCTGGGGTGGGAGCGGACCGGCGCGGCGCCGCACCGGGTGCGGTCAGGTGTGGGCGGTCACGAGCAGGCGTGCCGCGGACTTCGCCTCCTCGACGACGGCGCGGTCCTGGAGCAGGCGTCCCGAGGTCAGGGCTCCGTCGATCAGGAGTCCGATGTGCCGGGCAAGTGCGTCCGGGGCGGTGGCTCCGGCCCGCTCGCTCAGCTCGGTCAGCCAGGCGTGGCGGCGCCGGGTGTGCTGCACGGTGACGGCCCGGGCCTCGGAGTCCAGGTCGGCTTCGACGGCCGCGCTGACGAACGGGCAGCCGAAGAAGCCGTGCCGGTCGAAGGCGTCCGTCAGCGCGTCGAACAGGCCGACGAGCTGTTCACGGGGGTCGTCGCCGGTACGGGCGGCGGCGTCCTGCAGCTGTGCCGTCCAGGAGTCGTCGGTCCTGCGCAGGTACGCGGCGACCAGCTCCTCCTTGGTGCGGAAGTGCACGTACAGGGTCGACTTCGCGACGCCCGACGCCGCGATCACCTGATCGATGCCGACTCCACGCAGCCCGTTCGCGTAGAACAGCTCCGCCGCCGCGCCGAGGATCCTCTCCTCGGACTTGGTCTTCCTGATCCGCGTCGCCATCACCGCACCTCCTTAATCAAACAGACTAGTTCGTTCGATTAGTGGGAGCAAGTGCCTGGGCGGCGAGGGCGTCGCGCAGCAGGCCGGCCCGTTCGCGCAGCGAGAGCGGGTCGAACTGGCCTGCGGCCGCCCGCGATGCGGCGGGTTCCACGCCGGGCAGCGCGGTGCGGACGGCCCGGGTCGGCAACCGCGCGATGTGGCCGCTGACGAGGTCGTCGCCAGTCGACGGTGCTGCGCCCCACCGCACAGGGCTGACCGCCGAGGCACCGAGGCCGCTCTGCGCCCGGCGACGGGAGCATGGGCGGTGACGTCGCTGGTCACCGGGTGGATGACAAGCCCCGGCCCGGGCAGCCACAGAGAGGGGCCTGGGCGGCAGGATCGCTCATCGTATCGACCGATGGCGCGAGTTTCGACCGCGAACGGCCCTCCTGACAGCCCTCACCGCCTGCACGACGGCAGGCTCCTCTCACACCCCGCAGTGCAGGACCGCGACCGGAGGGACCCCCGCCATGTCACCCGCTGACTCCCAGCTGCTCGAACCGATGACCGAAGCCGTCCACGCCGTCGGCGCGCTGGTGCGCACGTTCGACCTCCCTCCCGAGCCGGCCCGGGACCGGGAGGAGTTCCTGCACCGCTTCTCGGCCGTCGACGAGCCCGCGCTGGCCCTGCTGCACGAGCGCCTCGGCCCGCTGCGGCCCGGGGCCGTGTGGGCCGACGAACTGGACACCCGCCTGCCCGGGGACGGGGAGGTGTGGATCGCCGACGCCGTGGACGGCGCGGTGCAGTTCCTCCAAGGGCTGCCGCAGTGGTGCGTCTCGCTCACCCTGGTGCGCGAGCGCCGAGCGGTGGCCACGGTGCTGCACCACCCGTTGCTCGGCGAGACCTGCGTCGCGGCGCCGGGCGGCGGCGCCCTGCGTGACGGAAGGCCGATGCGCCCCTCCGGCAAGCGCACGCTCGACGCCGCCCTGCTGGGCACCAGCCAGCCGCCGGGTGTCGCCCGCGAGCCCGAGGCCGTACGGGGCGCCGGCCGGTCGCTGAGCGCGCTGCTCCCGAAGGCGGGCGCGGTCCGCGACCTCGGCGCCACCTCCTGGCAGATCGCCGACACCGCGGCCGGCCGGCTGGACGGGTTCTGGCAGTACGGCACCGACGACGCCAACCTGATCGGCCCCGCGCTGATCGCCGCGGAGGCCGGCCTGACCGTCACCGACCTCGCCGGACGGCCGTGGCGGGCCGGCGCCGACGGCTTCCTCGCCGCGCCGCAGCCGCTGCATCCCCTGATCCTCGACACGATCCTCGGCTGACGCCGCCACACTGCACGGTGTGAAGCACAGCGAAGGCAACCACGGCGGCGCCCCCGACCCGGGTGACGCTGACGTCCTGTCGGCCGCCGACCAGCGTCTGATCGCCGCGCTGCAGTGCGACGGCCGCGCGGCCGCGGAGCGGCTGGCGAGCGTACTCGGCGTCAGCACCCGCGAGGTGCACCGGCGGCTTGGGGCCCTGACCCGCCAGGGCACCGTCCGCGTCCGCGGCCGCCTGGCGCAGCCCCCGGATCTGGGAGCGGTACAGCTCCGCATCCGCGTGCTGCGCGGCAGGCTTCAGCAGATCGTCGCGGCGCTCGCCGCCCGGGACGACATCCCGTTCCTGGACGTGTCCGCCGCGGGGGACGAGATCCACGCCGTCCAGTTCACCCGCGGGTCCGCCGCCCAGCGCAACCGCCTGCTCTTCGAGCAACTGCCCGCCACCAGCGCCGTCACCTCGGTGGAGGCGCAGACGGTGCTGCACGCCTTCCGCCAGGCCCACGAGTGGCGGCTGGACGTGCTCGCCCCGGCCGAGCGGCAGGCGCTCACTCCGCCGTGCGTCGCCCCGGCGTGGCGGGAGTTGGACGAGGCCGACCGGGCCATCGCAGCCGCTCTGGCCGAGGACGGCCGGTCGTCCGCGTCGGCTGTCGCCGAGCGCACCGGTCACCCGGCCTCGACGGTCCGCCGGCGACTGGCCGCGCTGCTCTCCGAGGGCCTGCTGCGCACGGAGGTCGTGGTCGATCCCCGGCGGCTGGGCCTGCATGTCGACGCCAACGTGTGGCTGCAACTCCCGCCCGACCGGCTGGACGCGGCCGGCCGGGCCCTCGCCGCACACCCGGCCGTGCACGGCGCACTGGCCGGCACCGGGCGCAGCAACCTCTCCCTGGCGCTGTGGCTGCCGGACACCGCAGCGCTGTACCGCTTCATCAGCGAGGACCTCACCGGTCTGGGCATCACCGCCGCGGAGACCTTCCTGGTCGGCCGGGCCGTGAAGCGCCCCGGGTGAGCACGGATGCCACTGACGGCGCCGATCGCCGTGCCGGCGCCGGTGTTCGCGGCCGGCGCGCCAGGCCGTCTGCCAGAGCGCTGACGAGGCGGATGAGGGTGGGTTGCGTCGCCGAGCGGTCACGGCATGGTCAGCCGCCGATGGTGGTCAGGCCGGCGATGCCTATGGCGTAGAGCACGAGGACGGCGATGCTGTCGACGCCCATCCGCAGATACTGCCGCTGCGGCCGGAAGATCAGCCCGGTGATGTAGACGGTGGTCAGGATGATGCCGAGGGCGGTGAGGTAGATGTCGGTGTGGTGAGCGTCGGGAAGCACCGGCTTGCCGGAGATGACGGTGGCCGGCAGGAACAGCACCGGCAAGAAGGCGTTGCCGCCGAAGATGTCGCTGATGGCGAGCTGGTAGTCGCCCAGCTTCGTCGAGGTCAGCCCGGTGCTGATCTCCGGCAGGGAGGTGGCGGTGGCCAGCACGGTCGCGCCGAAGAGGATGCCGCTCAGGCCCTGCCGGGCGAAGAACTCCTCACCGCTGCGCTCGATCACCACACCGGCGACCAGCGTCGCCACGGCGGCGGCGGTGAAGACCAGCGCCGCTCGCCCGGTGCTGACGCCCTTGCCGGTGGCGGCCTTCTCCTTCTTGCCCTTGGAGTGGCCCCGCGGCTCCGGCTGAGCGCCGGGGGCGTCCCCGCCCTCCCGCCACGGCAGCCCCTTGCCGGCCCGGTTCAGCAGCAGCAGGCCGATCACCCAGAAGGCGGCGACGACCACGGCTGCCGGGCTGAGCCGGGCGAAGGCCAGGCCGCCGGACAACTGCGTGCCCATGACGACCACGCCCAGCACGGCGATGACCAGCGCGCCCTCCAGGACCAGGACGAGACTGGCGGCCAGCCGGGTCAGCGGGGCGCGCGGCCGTACCCCCGCCGCGTCCAGGACGACCAGTACGACCGTCTGGACGGCGATGCCGCCCAGGATGTTGCCCACCGCCACCCCGAGCTGACCGGCCACGGCAGCGCCGGCCGTGATGGCGATCTCCGGCAGGTTCGTGGCGATCGCCAGAAGGATCAGGCCGCCCAACGCGCCGCCGAGGTGGAGACGTTCGGAGAGCACATCGGTCGTGTCGGACAGCTTGATCCCCGCGTACCAGATGACGGCCGCACTGGCCAGGAAGAGCACCAGCAGTGCAGGCGAGCTCAAAGATCCCATGAGTCGCCGGGTACCCGAGACGACGCGAAATATCGACCTTCGGTCAGTGGCCAGGGGTCCAGTACTGCCCGTCAGACCCGGCGCAGGACCGTCGACTCGGCTTCCTGAACGGCGCGCGAACGCGTGGCCGCAGCCGATCTCCCGAGAGACCGGCTACGGCTCGACACGTCATCAGGTCACCGTCATCGGCGTCAGCTGACGTCCTTGCAGGGCAGTCCGACGGAGGTGTACGTGCCGCCGGAGAGCTCCCACCCCTCGGCGCAGGTCTGACCGGTCCCCCTGCCGGACCCCGCCACGCCGGGATAGGCGCTGTCCTGGCCGTTGACCCTCATGTTGGGGCCCCAGACGTTGATGTGGCCGTAGAACCGGTTCGTGCCGCTGTAGCTGCCTCGGGTCGTGTAGCCGGACGCGTTGCCGGTCACGCTGATGCAGACCTTGTGGTTGCATCCGCGCGCGTCCTTCAGCCGAGCCTCGCTGCCCACCCGAAGACACACCTCCTTCGCGCATGTCCAGCTCGCGCTGGACGCCTGAGCCGTCTCCGCGGCTCCGGCGGCCGCGCCGCTGCCTACGACCAGGCCGAACACCGCTGCCGCGACGAGTACCGAACGCATCGAGCCTCCTGTGTGAGGGTGTGCCGGGCCCAGGGCCGTCCCCGGGGCCTCGGCTCAGGGATAGCCGGGATTCCTTGTTCGGTGTCCGGACGGCGGCGATGAACAATCAATCGCCGAACATCAAGGGCCGGCCGGCGCGCGCGAGCCCCAGCCGTCGGTGGTGGCTCCGGGCTGGAGGTGTCGTCCACTGAACGGAGGAGCCGAACCCGAACGTCACACCGGACGGTGACGAGCGGGCCGGGAATCGCCGCCTCGGCACCGGTGACTTCCCCGGGCGACGACACTGGTCGCAGAACAGGTCGGATCGGGGGAAACATGCCGCGCAGAGAGTCACCGCTTCCCGAAGGCGACGGCCCGGTGGTGAGGTTCGCCGCAGAGCTGAGGGAACTTCGCCGGACGGCGGGCAGCCCCTCGTACCGCGATCTCGCGGCACGCGCCCACTATTCGGTGGCGACTCTGTCAAGCGCCGCCGCGGGCCGGAAACTTCCGTCCCTGGAAGTGACCCGGGGCTACGTCAGTGCCTGCGGCGGCGACGTGGAGCGATGGGAGGCCCTCTGGCACACAACGGCCGCGGGCGTCGCTCTCGCGGAGCGCACGGCGGACGGCACCGCTCCCCCACCGGAGGAGGAGGACTCGCCCTACCCGGGACTCGCCTCCTTCGGCTCACGGCAGAGCCGGTTCTTCTTCGGGCGTGAACGCGTGGTCGAGCAGTTGCGAAGGCGGCTCACGGAACAGCGGTTCATCGCCCTCTTCGGTGCTTCGGGAGCCGGCAAGTCCTCGGTGCTGCACGCGGGGCTGTCACCGCGCCTGCGATCCGAAGGCCGATCCGTCGTCTCGCTCACACCGGGCGTCCGGCCGCTGGAGGAGCTGGCGGTACGTCTGGCGGGCCATGTCACCACCACGCCCGGTCGCCTGCTGCAGGAGGTGCGCGCACACCCCGTGAACCTCCACCTCCTCCTGCGTCAGATCGTCACCGAGAACCCCGGGCGGGGCGAGGTGATCCTGGTCGTCGACCAGTTCGAGGAACTCTTCACCCTCTGCCCCCAACAGGAGGAACGGAACCACTTCATCAATGCTCTGCTCATGGCCGCCCGGGCCGGCAACAGCGCGTGCCGCGTCGTTCTGGGGGTCCGCGCGGACTTCTACGCCCACTGCATCGCACACGTCGAACTCGCCAGGGCCCTCGACGCGGCGATGGTGACCCTGGGCCCGATGGACTGCGAGGAACTCCACCGGGCCATCTGCCGCCCCGCGGACGCGGTCGGCTGCCGAGTCGAGGGCAGGCTGCTGGCCTATCTGATCGCCCAGGCCCAGGGCAACGCCGGGATACTCCCGCTGCTCTCCCACGCGCTCCTGGAAACCTGGCGGCACCGCCGGGGCACGCTGCTGACCATGGAGGCCTGCCGGACCGCGGGGTCCATTGAGCACGCCCTGGCGCACAGCGCCGAACGGTTCCACGAGGCGCTCAGTGCCCGGCAGAAGGAGGCAGCCCGGCACATCTTCCTGAGGCTCGTCGCCGTCGGGGAGGGCGTCGAGGACACCAAACGCCGCATCCGCCGCTCCGAGTTGTCCCCCGATCCGGACACCATGACGATCGTCGATCGGGCCGCCGCCGAGCGACTGATCACCGTGGACGGCCAGCACGTGGAACTGACGCACGAAGCACTCATCCGCGGATGGCCACGACTGGGCGGATGGCTCGCGGAGGACCGCGAGGTCCTGCGCACCCGTCGGCAGCTGACGGAAGCGGCCGCGACCTGGGCGCACCTGCAGCGGGACCCGGGCGCCCTGCTGAGAGGCGCACGACTGGAAGCGGCCCGCCCCCTGGCCCAGGCCGAAGACGCGGGTCTCACCGCACGCGAGAGGGCGTTCCTCGACGCGAGTCTGGCAGCGGACAGGGCGGCCATGGCGGAAGCGGCCCGGCGCAGGCGCCGACGGCGTCTGCTGATCGCCGCGGCGGCGGTGCTCCTCCTCGTGTCCCTGACCACCTCGCTCCTCGCGGTGCTCGCCGACCGGGAGGTCAGGGCCCAGCGCGACGAAGCCGTCGCCCGCAACGCGAGCACGGCGGCCACCGAACTGTCGCATCGCTCACCGGGTCCAGCCGCACAGCTCGCCCTGGCCGCCTACCGGTTACGGCCTGGCCGGCACAGCCGCGACGCGCTCCTCAGCACGCTGATGTCCACGTGGACCGCGCACAGGGCCGAGATGTACGCCATCGACATCAGCCCCGACGGCGGCGTCCTGGCAACGGGAGGCCGGGACCGCACCGTGCGCCTGTGGGACGTGCGTACCCCACGTCACCCCCGTGAGACAGCTGTGCTCACCGGCCACAAGGACGCCGTCTACGCGGTCGCCATGCACCCCAGCGGCTCCGTACTGGCCGGCGCGGGAGCCGACGGAACCCTCATCCTGTGGGACATCACCGACCCGCACCGACCGCGCCGGCTGTCCACCGTGCGGACGCACACGAAGACGGTACGCGCACTGGCCTTCAGCCCGTCCGGAGCCACCCTCGTGAGCGCCGGCAGCAACGGGGACGTGGTGTTGTGGAACACCCGGTCCGTCACGAGACCCGTCCGCGGCGTCAGCTTGCACGGCCATCAGGACGAGGTCCGGTCCGTGGCCTTCAGCGCGGACGGACGGCTGCTGGCGAGCGCGGGAGGGGGCGACGAACACGTCATCCTCTGGGACACCACGTCCCCGGCTCACCCCGTCGAGCGCGCCGACTGGCAGGCGCACACCGGTACCGCTCTCTCCGTCGCCTTCAACCCGCGCACCGCTGTCCTCGCCACGTCCGGCGGCGGTGACCGTCCCGTGAAACTGTGGCGCGTCACGGGAACGCACCGCCCGGTCCTGCTCGCCGCACTGGACGGGCCCACCGACGTGGTCGGCAGTGTCGAGTTCAGCCCCGACGGCCGCATGCTGGCGGCGGCCAGCGACGACCGCACGGCCCGGATCTGGCGAGTCTCCTCACCTCGGCGGCCCCGGAAGGACACCGTGCTCACGGGATTCACGACGGCGGTACTGGGACTGAAGTTCACTCCGGACGGTCAGCAGGCGATCACCGGCGTGTTCGACGGCACCGCCCACACCCTGCCGACCGATTTCGGCCGACTGGTCGCCCACGCGTGCACATACGCCGGCCGACCCCTCACCCACGGCCAGTGGCGCCACTACCTCGGTGGAGTGCCCTACCGCCGGCTGTGCTGACAGCAGGGGGTTCCACCGCTCAGGGCGTACGAGGTGCTCCCTTCGGAGGAAGGACGCTGAGCAGGACGCGCGAGGTCAGGCCCAGAGCTCCCGGCTGTCGCAGACCAGTGCCCCCATGTTCCGCTCCATCATGCGCAGCGCCGCGTCCGCCAGGTCCTCGTGGATGTGCGCCACCGCGTCCCGGGGGACGACGACGTCGAAGTGCCGGATGTGCGCGTCGAGGGACGAGTAGAGCACACACTGCTCGGTCACCTGGCCGGAGAGTACGAGCCGCTCGATCCCCTGCTGCCGCAGCAGGTACGCCAGCGGAGTGTCGAAGAAGATCGAGTGACGGGCCTTGAGTACGAACAGGGAACCCTTGTCGGGCCGCAACGGCTCGACGAGCCCTGCATGCGGCCCGGCCAGCGCGTGATCCAGCAGTTCGCCGTGGTGGGAACGCCACTCGCCGAAGTTGTCGTTCACGTAGATCACCGGCACGTCGTCGCGCCGGGCGCGTGCGAGGAGGTCGGTCAGCACGGGCACGACGGTTGTCACCGAGGGGAGCAGCAGCTCGGCGTCCTCGTGGTCGTATGTGTTGATCATGTCGATGACGATCAGCGCGGTCTTGCTCATGCCGCCTGAGTTCCACGCGGAGGGGGCGGGCAACCGGGGGGGGTGACGGAGAACGATCTCGGCGTACACCTTCGTGATCCCCGTGTCTCAGAGCGCGTGGGTGAGCAGGGGGAGATAGCCGAGGGAGTGGCCGCCGGCCGTCGGGTGGTAGGACGCACCGAGGTCCAGCCAGTCGACGCTGTGCAGCCAGGGTGCTGACGAACATATCTCGTGGCCGCCGAAGGCCCTCCGCACGTCGACGAAGGTGAAACCGTGGGCGGCGGCGCGCGCGGCGAGCACCTGGTCGAGGTGGTCGGCGGCGGCGTTGAGCGCGGCCCGGTCGGTGTCCGGCAGGCCGCCCGAACAGCTGCCGTGCAACTGGTACAGGCGCGGGTAGCCGAGCACCACGACACGGGCGGCGGGCGCCTTGCCGCGGATGGCCGAGTAGAGACGGTCGAGGTCGCCCGGCAGCGCTCGGTCCGTGGCGGCGCGGGCCTTGGCCACGGCGGACCGGCACCTGCCGCCCCCGCCCAGCGCGCAGGTCGCCATCACGCTGGTGAAGCCCACGTCCCGGCCGCCTGCCGTGATGGTGACCAGGCCGGTACGCGGGCCCAGGGGGCCCAGCTGGTCCTTCAGCACGTCGCCGGTCCGGGCGCCGTCGCAGGCGGTGAAGCTGAACGACGACGGCGAGTGGGCCGCGGCCCACAGGGCGGGGAAGGACAGGCTGCTGCGCAGGCAGCGCGGAGCGGCGGTGAGGTAGCTACCGGCGCCGACCCCCGCCGAGTAGGAGTCACCGAGGGCCACGTAGCCCGTGGCCGCGAGGCCGGGTGCCGCCGCGGTGGCCGCGGGACCGGCGAGGGTGCAGGCGGCCGCGAGCAGGAGGGCGGCCGCCCAGGGCGCTATCCGGGACTTTCTCATGACTCTCCTCTATCCCGGCCCGGCCGGCGCCGCCCGCCCCGGTCCCCCGTGCGCCCCGCCCGGGTTGACGGATGCCGCCGCTCATGGCGCGGGCGCGGAACCGTGTGAGGTCGGGAGCGCGAGTCCGGCGTAGGCCCGCGGCCGAGGTCCCGTCCGCCCGGCTGGTTTCACCCGATGGGCCGTCGCCCGCATGGCGCACAGCCCGCACCGCTTCGGCGGGGCCGGCGTGACGTGAAGCGAGGAACACGTGTGTCGTGGGTTGAGGAGTCCTATGAGATCGACATCCCTAGCGCTCCCGGCTCTCCTCACGTGCCTGCCGGAAGGCATCGGAGATCGTCTCCGCAGCACCCGACAGGGCGCCCTTCGTCTTGCCTCGTGCGCCGGACTCCATGACTTTCCCCGTGAGCTCGGTCAGCCCCGCGGGCTTGCGCGGCCCCGCTTCCAGGTCGAGGCGGTTGCACGCCTCGGCGAAGCGGAGGTAGGTGTCGACGCTGGCGACCACGATCCGTATGTCGATCTTGAGTATCTCGATGCCGACCAGGGAAACCCGCACGAACGCGTCGATCACCAGCCCGCGGTCGAGAATGAGTTCCAGCACGTCGTACAGGCCGCTCGAACCGCCTCCGCCGCCCTGCTGTGTCGCCACGGTCATCGCGACCAACCCCTCGCGCTTCGTATCTGCTCAGTACGGTCTCATCGGCGCTCGGCTGGCGGCGATGTAGGTCTCCCCGTGCTAATAACCCCGAAACCGGCAACCACGCACCGGGAAGAGACCGGCGAGCCGGCCGTGACGAGCCGGGTCAGCTCCCCAAGGCCGGCCATGGTGGGCAAGGCGGCACTGGCGCTCCGGGCAACTGACGGCGGGCCCCGATGAGCGCGGCGTCGATGTTCCCGGCAAGCGGCACGGGGAAGCGACACGGGCAGGAGGTACCCCTGGCAAGGTCTCAGAGGCGGGGCTCCAGCACCTCCAGGGCGCCGGTCTCGGTGTCGTAGCTGCGCAGGGTGGTGAGCCGGACCGACAGCGGCGGCGCCGGCAGCAGATCGGGGACCCGGCGGTCGGCGAACGCACCGGCCCGCCGGGTACGGCCCAGGGTGACGTGCGGGCTCCAGCGGCCAGGTGCGTGGAATGGATTGAGCGTCTCGGGCGGGCTGTCCGAGGCCACCGCCTCCCACACCAGGCGATGCAGGCCGGCCAGCGCGGAGTCGAGGTCCAGCGCCCACGCCAGCACCGAGGTCGGCCGCTCGAAGCGGACCACGCCGGTGAAGCGCACCGGAAGCGGCAGGGCGGCGGCCACCCCGGCGAGCTCCCAGCGGATCGGGGCGGTCAACTCAGGACAGGCGGCCAGGGTGAGGTGCGGGCTGTTCGTCGGTGAGCGGTGGCGCGCCTGACTGGGCAGCCCCGCCTCCGCGAGCCGCCGCCAGGCCTCCCGCACCGCCAGGTCCGCCGCCTCGTCCAACAGGAGCTCGACCGTACGCACCACCGCAGCCTACCGGCGCTCAGCTGCGGCACCGCCGCCCACCGGCCCGAGCATCAGGCCAGGTGGGCGGCGGGGTACCGAGCCACAGCCGCCCGGCGTCAGCCGACGTGCTTGGTCTTGCTGACCCACTGCGGCAGCGTGAGCCCTCCGGCCAAGGGAGCGGGGTTGCGGCGACGGGGCGGCACGTGGCTGCGCCCGGATCGGCCGTCGTGGTGTCCGTGCTGGTCGCGGTGGGTGTCGCGAGCCAGGCTGTCGCGCAGGAGGGTCAGATGCGGCGCCACGGCTTCAATGCCGTCGTGGACGTCGTGCGTCCGGCGGAGCGCCGTGGTCCGGTCGTAGTCGCTGGTCCGGCTGAGGGTTTCGATCATGGTGAGACCTCCGTTCGCCATCCCACCTTCGCCCAGCGGCGACCCCTCGCGCGTCGTCCCCGCGCAGTGATTCCCGGCTACCGCGGCCGCAGTATGCGTGTGGCCTGACTACAACCGAGGCAGACATGCGGGGTTACGTGGACGCCTGCGAGCGCGTCGGTTCCGGCGCCGGGCAGGCCAGGCCGCACTGGTACGCGATGACCACGAGCTGGGCCCGGTCGCGGGCCGCCAGCTTGGTCATGGCCCGGTTGACGTGCGTCTTGGCCGTCAGCGGGCTTACGAACAGGCGTTCGGCAATCTCTTCGTTCGACAGCCCGAGGGCCACCAGCCCCAGGACATCGCGTTCCCGTGGCGTCAGGCACTCCAGCCGCTCGTGCACCTCCCCCGGGCGGGGGTTGGGCTGGGCGAGGAAGCGCGCGATCAGCGCGCCTGTGGCCGCGGGGGACAGCAGCGCGTCCCCCGCGGCGACCGTGCGGACGGCCTCGACCAGTTCCTCGGGGCGCGCGCCCTTGCCCAGGAAGCCGCTCGCTCCGGCGCGCAGTGCTTCGGCCACGTGCTCGTCGTCCTCGAAGGTGGTCAGGATGAGCACCTTCACCGCCGCGAGATCGGGGGACTCACTGATCAGCCGGGTGGCGTCGAGGCCGTCCATCTCCGGCATGCGGATGTCCATCAGCACGACGTCCGGTTGATGGGTCCGCGCCAGCTCCACCGCCTCCCGGCCGTTGGACGCCTCGCCCACCGTCTCCATGTCGCTGGTGGAGTCGAACAGCATTTTGAAGGTGCCCCGCAGCAAGGCCTGGTCATCGACAAGCAGTACGCGAATCGTCATGCCCGTTGCTCCTTGGTAGGTCACTGATGAGCAGGCCGGGGCGCAGCGGCAGGTCGGCCGTCACGCTGAAGCCGCCCTCAGGGCGCGGTCCCACGTGCAGCCTGCCCCCGACCGTGGCGACCCGCTCACGCATTCCGATCAGCCCGTGACCGGTGCCCGCGGGCTGAGGACGATCGTGCGCGGTCCTGCCGTCGTCCTCGACGGTGATCGTCAACCGTTCGGGGTGATGGTGCAGGATCAGCCGGGCCTGGTCGGCCCCGGCGTGCTTGCGCACGTTGGTCAGGGCCTCCTGAACGATGCGGTACGCGGCCAGATCGACCGCCGGCGCCAGGGGGGCGGCGGTGCCGTGCCGGGTGAGGCTGACCTTGAGGCCCGCGCGTTCGAAGGACGCCAGGAGCGCCGGTATGTCGACCAGGCCGGGCATCGGGTTGCGAGGCGCGACCGGATCGCTCGACTGGCGCAGCAGCCCCACGGTGACCCGCAGCTCGTCGAGCGCCGACCGGCTGGTGTCCCGGATGTCCTCCAAGGCGGTCAGTATCTGGTCCGGCTGCTGCTTCGCGAGGTGGGCGGCGACGCCGGCCTGGGCGTTGATCAGCGCGATGTGGTGCGCGACGATGTCGTGCAACTCGCGCGCGATGCGTACCCGTTCGGCCGCCACGCGCTGCTGCGCCTCCTGTTCACGCGTGCGTTCGGCGTGCTCCGCCCGTTCCTCCACGGCCGCCACATAGGCCCGGCGGGAGCGCAGCCCGTCGCCGACGGCGGCGGGCAGCGCCGTCCAGGCCAGCAGTGCCGCGTTGTCGGGCTTCAGCCATGAGTGCGGGGCGTACAGGAGGGCGGCGCCCACCAGGATGACGCCCGAGGCGGAGGCGGCGGTCCAGGTGGTGCGCCGGTCGGTCACGAGGGCCACGGTGTAGACGGACAGCAGCACCGGGCTGATGACGAGCGGGCTCTCCCGGAACCCGAGGACCAGGAAGCTCACGCCGCAGCCGAGTGCGACGGCCAGTACGCCGATCGGGTGGCGGCGTCGCCAGATCAGCGCGGAGCAGCCGACGCCCGCCAGCACCACGGCGGTGCAGCGTAAGGAGAAGCGGTGCTCGTGCGGTTCGATCGACGCAGCCACCACGGACAGCAGGAAGAGGACGGCCAGACCCAGCGCGTCCGTCACACGCATCGGGGTCGGCGCGTGCCGCCTTTCGTCGCTGATCAGCACCATGCCACTACCGTAGGGTCGGCAGGCGGATCGGGCATCGTGTCGCCACACCGGCGGCCGCCGCCGCGGAGGCGACAACGAAACGAACGCGACGGCGGCCCGCTGACGAGGGAACAGCGGGCCGCCGAGGGCGCGATCGCGCATGACGACGAGGCTCGGGCCGGCCGAAGGGGACCGTCCTGTCAGTCGCCGACCACCGTCGCCTAGCGGGCCGCCGTGGCCGCTTCGCGTCGGCTGTCGGTGCCGAGTGCGCGCAGGATCTCCTCCACGCTCTGTTTGGCGTCGCCGAAGAGCATGCCGCTGTTCTCGCGGAAGAAGAGGGGGTTCTGCACGCCCGCGTAGCCGGAGGCCATGGAGCGCTTGAAGACGATGACCTGCTCGGCCTCCCAGACCCGCAGCACCGGCATGCCGGCGATCGGGCTGGTGGGGTCCTCGGTCGCGGCGGGGTTGACGGTGTCGTTCGCGCCGATGACCAGCACCACCGAGGTGTCGGCGAAGTCGTCGTTGATCTCGTCCATCTCCAGGACGATGTCGTAGGGCACCTTCGCCTCGGCCAGCAGCACGTTCATGTGCCCTGGCAGGCGCCCGGCGACGGGGTGGACGCCGAAGCGGACCTCGACACCCCGCTCGCGCAGGTGCCGCGTCAGCTCCGCGACCGGGTGCTGGGCCTGGGCGACGGCCATGCCGTAGCCGGGCGTGATGACCACCGATCGGGCCTGGGCGAGCATCTCGGCCGCCTCCGCGGCCCGCACCTCGCGGTGCTCGCCGTGGTCCTCCTCGCCGCCGGACGGCGCCTCGATGCCGAACCCGCCCGCGATGACGGAGAGGAAGGAGCGGTTCATCGCCTTGCACATGATGTACGACAGGTAGGCGCCGGAGGAGCCCACCAGCGCGCCGGTGACGATGAGCAGGTTGTTGTCGAGCAGGAAGCCGGCCGCGGCGGCCGCCCATCCCGAGTAGCTGTTCAGCATGGAGACGACGACCGGCATGTCGCCGCCGCCGATCGAGGCGACCAGGTGCCAGCCGAGCGCCAGCGCCAGCACGGTGACCGCGATCATCAGGGCCAGGTCCGGGCTGATCGTGAACCAGACGGTCAGCGCGACGAACGCCGCGAGCGCGCCGACGTTCAGCGCGTTCTTGCCCGGCAGCATCAGCGGACGGGACTTGATGCGCGCCGAGAGCTTCAGGAACGCGACGATCGAGCCGGTGAACGTGACCGCCCCGATGAAGATCCCGATGAACACCTCGGCGTGGTGGATGCCCAGCAGGTCGGCGCCGATCCGGGTCTGCGCCGTGCCGTGGGACTCCACCTCCAGGTAGCTGTTCCAGCCCACCAGCACCGCGGCGAGGCCGACGAAGCTGTGCAGGACGGCGATCAGTTCGGGCATCTGCGTCATCTCGACCCGGCGGGCCCGCCACAGGCCCATCGCCGCGCCGAGCACCATGGCCAGCACGATCAGCGCGACCGCTCCGGCGGTGATGCTCTGCGCCGCCACGACCACCGTGGCGACCAGGGCGAGGGCCATGCCGGCGATGCCGTAGACGACACCGGCGCGGGAGGTGCGGTGCTGGGACAGGCCGGCCAGGCTGAGGATGAACAGCAGGGCGGCGACCAGGTCGGCCGCGTGGGAGGCTGTCAGGGAGGTCATCTCGGCTCAGCCTTTCGAGAACATGGACAGCATGCGGCGGGTGACGGCGAAACCTCCGAAGATGTTGACGCTCGTCAGCAGGATCGCCACGAAGGACAGCGTGGTGACGATCCAGCTCTCGTGCCCGATCTGCAGCAGGGCGCCGATCACGACGATCCCGGAGATCGCGTTGGTCACCGACATCAGGGGCGTGTGCAGCGCATGGTGCACCTTGCCGATGACGTAGTAGCCGATCACCACCGCCAGCGCGAACACGGTGAAGTTGCCCGCGAGTTGCGCGGGGGCGAAGGCCACCAGCAGGAACATCGCGAGCATTCCGAGCCCGATCAGGCCGAAGCGGCGCGCCGGTGTCAGCTTCGGCTGCTTCGGTTCGGGCGTCGCGGGTGCGGCCGCGGGCTGCGCGGCGGGCGCGGCGGAGACCGCGACGGGCGGGGGCGGCCAGGTGACGTCACCGTCGCGCACCACGGTCACCGCCCGCTGCACGGCGTCGTCGAAGTCGATCGTCAGCTGCCCGTCCTTGCCGGGAGTGAGCAGCTTCAGCAGGTTCACCAGGTTGGTGCCGAACAGCTGCGAGGCCTGTGCCGGGAGCCGCGAGGCCAGGTCGGTGTAGCCGATGATGGTGACGCCGTTGTCGGTCACCACCGTCCGCCCCGGCACGGTGCCCTCGACGTTGCCGCCCATAGCGGCCGCCATGTCGACGACGACGCTGCCCGGCTTCATCACGGCCACGTCCTCGGCCGTCAGCAGGCGCGGCGCCGGCCGGCCCGGGATCAGCGCGGTGGTGATCACGATGTCCACGTCCTGGGCCTGCTCGTGGTACAGCTCGGCGGCGGCGCGGTCGTAGTCGGCGGAGGTCGCCTTGGCGTAGCCGTCGGTGCTCGTCTCCTGGGCGACGTGCACGGGGAGGTACTCGCCGCCCAGCGACTTCACCTGGTCCGCGACCTCGGGCCGCGGGTCGGTGGCACGCACGATCGCGCCGAGGCTGGAAGCGGCGCCGATCGCCGCGAGACCGGCCACACCCGCGCCGGCCACCAGCACCTTCGCCGGCGGCACCTTGCCCGCGGCGGTGACCTGGCCGGTGAAGAACCGTCCGAAGACGTGCGCGGCCTCGATGACCGCGCGGTAGCCGGCGATGTTCGCCATCGAGGACAGGACATCCATCGACTGCGCCCGCGAGATGCGCGGCACCGCGTCCAGCGCCAGGGCGGTCACTCCGGCGTCGGCGAGCGCCTGGAGCAGCTCGGGCTTCTGCGCCGGGGCCAGCAGGGCGACCACTGCCGCGCCCCTCCGCATCCGGCGGATCTCCGCGGTGGAGGGGGCGTTCACCTTCAGGACGACATCCGCGTCCCAGGCCTCGCCGATGCCCGCGCCGGCCTCGGCGTAGGCATGGTCACCGAAGCCGGAGGCCTCACCGGCCCCGGACTCGACGACGACGTCGTAACCGAGGCCCAGCAGCAGTCGTACCGTCGCCGGTGTCGCCGCGACCCGCGTCTCCCCGGAGACGGACTCGGCCACGACGCCGAGGCGGCGGGGAGGGTGGTGTGAGCGTTCTTGAGCAGACATGTCCTGTATCTCTCGTCAGGGAGGGTGCGAAAGGGGGATCTGCGCTCGGGGGAGTTACGACGTCCTTCCCCGTGATCGCTGGAACCTACCCGTCAGGTGAGTACGGGCCAACGCCGGCAGACGGTGACATGCTTCACCTTGCGCTACCGGCCCCCTGGGAGAGATGAGCCTGCGATCGCCGTCCCTCACACGGTCACAGCCACCCCTTGCGACGGAAGGCGCGGTACAGCACTCCCGCGCCGAGGGCCATCACGGCGAGGGCGCACGGGTAGCCGTAGCGCCAGTCCAGGGCGGGCATGTGGGAGAAGTTCATGCCGTAGATCCCGGCGACCATGGTGGGAACGGCGAAGATGGCCGCCCAGGCGCTGATGCGGCGCATGTCGTCGTTCTGCCACGTTCCCACCTTCGCCAGATGGGCGTCCAGGACGGAGGCGAGCAGGTCGTCCAGGGCGCGGACTTCGGTGTCGGTGCGGGTGAGGTGGTCCGTGACGTCGCGGAAGTACGGCAGGACCTGGCGCGGCCAGCCGTTCCGCGCCGCGGTGAAGGGCTGCATGACCGGCACCAGCGGCCCGACGGCGTCGCGGAACTCGACCACCTCGCGCTTGAGCGAGTAGATCCGTTCCGTGAGATCGTCCCGAGACGGCGAGAAGACGCACCGCTCCAGCTCCGTCAGGTCCCTGCGCACCTGGGCGGCGGCCTCGGCGTAGGCGTCGACGATCGCGTCGGTGACCGCGTGCAGGACGGCGACCGGCCCGAGCCGTGCCATGTCCGGCTGTTCCGCGAGCCGGCGCGCGGCCTCCACCGTGGGGTCGTCCGCTCCGTGCCGTACGGTCAGCGCGAAGGACGGGCCGAGGAAGATCATCACCTCGCCGGTCTCCACGTCCGCGGTCCTCTCCACGAACCACAGCGTCTTCACCGCGACCGCCAGCACGTCGCCGTAGTGCTCCTGCTTCGGCCGCTGATGGGCCTGGACCGCGTCCTCGACGGCCAGAGGGTGCAGCTCGAGGTGCTCACCCAGCCGCTGCACCTCCTCCTGGCGGGGCTCGTCCATGCGGATCCAGGCGAACTCGTCCGGCTTCAAGCCCGCCAAGCGGTCCAGGGTGACCTGGTATCCCGCGTCCGCCTGCCGGCAGTCGATCCGCTCACATTCACCCGTCCGCTCCTGATAGACCACGCACTCCATGCCCCTTCGGATGCTTCCGCCAGCGCGTTTCATGCCCCCGCGGGTGAAGGGCACCTAGTCCTCGTCCAGCAGCCGGCGCCAGACGCGGGTGCGGCGCAGTACGTAGAGGGAACCCAGCAGGACGATGGCCTGCAGTCCGATGGCGAGCAGCCAGAACTCGTCCCTGGTCTCCAGTTTGTCCGTCAGGAACGTGAAGTTCATACCGAAGAACCCGGTGAGGAACGACAGCGGCAGGAAGATCACCGACACGATCGCCAGCCGGTTGATCACACCGTTCTGCTCGCCCGCGACGAGCGAGGAGTAGCTGGCGAAGGCCCGGCGGGTGGCATCCTGAAGCGATTCGATGTCGGCCAGCACCAGCCGCCCGGCGGTCTGGAACTCCCGGGCGCAGCGTTGCCGTTCCTCGGGGAAGGACGGGTTCATCATCCGCCGGGTGAGAATCGCGTCGGTCACCTGGAGGTACGGCAGCAGGGCGTGGTGCAGTTGGGCCGAGCGCCGTCGCAGCTGCGCCAGGTAGTGGAGCTGCTGGCTCTTGCGGTCCTCGAACATGTCGTCCTCGAGTTCCTCGGTCCGCAGCAGAGCCTGCACGGCGGCCAGGCGGAAGGTCCCCAGGGCCTCCTGGAGCACCAGGAAGAGCATCGTCACGGTGTCGGACGGCCGCTCGTGCCGCAGCCCCTCGGCGATCTTCTGGGCGAGGCCCGCCTGGCCGCGGTGCGCGGTGGCCAGGAACCGTTCCGTGACCACCGCGTGGACGTGAGTGATCTCGTCCTCGTGCACCACCGGCACCACGAAACCGGCCCGGTCCCCCAGGAAGTCGGCCCGCGCGGGCTCGTCCTGCCTCCCGAACCAGTCCAGTTCCCCGGCGTCGACGTCGAGGCCCAGCCGGGCGGCAAGCGGTGTCTGCTGCCTCGGCGCGTCCAGCGGCAGCTCGATGTCGACGAGCAGGAAGGAGTCCACGCCCATCCGTTCCCGGGCCCCGGCGATGTCCGTGCGGGTGATGGTCACCTCCGGCATCGACACCACCGTTACGATCATCGCCCTCGCCGTCCGTCCCGAAGCCCGTCGCTCCGAGCGTCTCCGGACGGCGGTGCCCGCGCACCCGCAGCCACCCCTGTGCGCCGCGGGAAGGCCACCGAACGGATGACGGCGCCCAGGGGCGCGCCGTCCAGTACAGCGGCGCCAACTGGTGGCCGACCCTCAGCGGGCACCGCTCAAGGGGCATGGCGTCGGCGCGTCAGGTTCGCCCCGGCGTGAGGACGCGGGTGCTCGCCTTCGGGGAGCGCAGGCGCACGGTGACCCGCTCTGCGCGCTCCGGTCGCGGGGAGGCGAACAGCCCCTGTGCCCCGAGGAGAGTGAGCAGCCTGTCGATCATCGGGTTGCTGGTGCGGATGACGACGGTCTTTTTCTGGTCCAGGGCGACTCGCCGGAGGTCGAGGAGGACGTTCAGGCCGGAGCAGTCGCAGAAGTCCAGCCCGCCCAGGTCCAGGTCCAGTCCACGCGTGGAGCCGGCCAGCGCTGCGCACAGGTCGTCACGGAGCCGGTCTCCCGAGCGGAAGTCGAGTTCCCCTCGGACCGTCACACGGATCCGGTCGCCCTGGGTGGTGTACGACGCGGCGGCCCGATTCGGCGACTGCCGCTTCACCGGGCCGCCGTCGCCGGCCCGGCCGGGACGGCCCGGCCTCCTGAGGGACGGCGCCTGCGGGTAGGGGTCATGCATGGCTCACTCCCTCATGTCCTGGCGAAGCCCGGCGCGACGCTCCTCCCGGGACCCCACACACGTCAACTGATGCACGAAATGTAGTACGTGTTTTTGAGTGCGTGAACACCAGGTCGGTAAACTCGCGGCATGGATGGAGTGCCCGAGCCACACAACGGATGGACTTTCCTGACGAACCACGCCCGTGTACTGGCTGCCATCGCGGACAACCAGAACGCACGGATCAGGGACATCGCCGCGCACTGCCGCCTCACCGAACGCGCAGTGCAGAAGATCATCGCCGACCTGGAGCAGGACGGTTACCTCTCGCACACCCGGGAGGGACGCGGCAACACCTACCGGATCGACCCCGCGAAGACCCTTCGCCATCCCGCCGAAGCCAGCCTCGGCGTGACGGTGGCCTCACTCCTGTCCCTGCTCGCGCAGGACGAAGCCCAGCGCGCGGGGCCGTCCGACGAGCACGCGGCCGCACCGGCGTGACCGTGGCGGATGCGTGTCCGCAGCCGTGGGACCGATGGGGGACTGATCCCGCAGAACGTCGGTCCACCGGCCCGGGGCGGCAGGCGCGGCGCCGGGCGGACGTTCACCCGCCTGAGGCGCGCCGACCAGCCGGCAGCCCGTCATCGGATGTCGCCGCCCCAGTCGAAGCGGCCCAGGTCACCGCGGCGCGGGCCGTACATCGCCCGGCCGCCGGCGCCGAACCGCCCCAGCTCCGTGGGCAGAGCGACACCGGTGCGTATCTCGTCCCGCGTCCAGCCGGTGATGTCCAGCAGAAGGCCGTCCAGCGGCCCGCCGACCAGTTCGGCATAGCGCCGGCCCGCCACGGGGCCCGGGTGCTCGTGGTCGGCGCCGTAGACCCGGCCGCGCAGCAGTTGCTCGTCATCACGGTCCATGCCGTCAGCCTCGCAGCCGGCACTGACAGCGCCCGCTCATCCGGCGGCGCGAAGCCCACTCGGGCCCGGAGAGCACGGGTCGGCCCGGCCTCCGCGGGCGCCGTTCCCCTGCGGTCGCGGCGGAGAGGGCAGGATTCGAACCTGCGTGGGCCCCGAAGGGGCCCGACCGTGAGCCGAGCTCGCTGGTCCCCGATCAACCACTCCGGGCACCTCTCCCTGATCCCGGCTCTCGGTCTCCCGTGCCGGTCACAGGAACAACAGTGCCGGCAGCCGCTGACCGCGCCCTGACACGACACTGACCGAACTCCGGCCGAGCCCCCCTCTTCGCGTGCCGGGCCGTCAGCCGGCGTGCCCACAGAGGGAAAACCCTGGAAGGGCGGGCGTGCTCTTGTCGCGGTGGTCCCGCAGGCGCTTCACTGGCGCTGCTCCACCCCCCCCACAGGAGAACACCCGTTCCCTCGGTAGAAGGGTTTCTCTTGACCGTCCTACGCGCCTCCGCCGTCACCGCCGCGGCCTGTGCCGCCGTACTCGCCACCGCGCTGCCGTCCTCGGCCATCAACTCGTACAACGCGACGCCCGCACCCGAGCGCACCGAGGTCGGCGCGCTCATCGCGACCTGGGACAACGACGGCGATCCCACGACGCCCGACCGGGTCGACTGGGTCTGCTCCGGAACCATGATCGACGCGGACACGTTCCTGACCGCGGCGCACTGCACCACCGACTGGCCCGACAACGTGAAGTTCTACGTGTCGCTGGACCAGGACGTGCAGGCCGGTCTCGACGCCGCCGCCAAGAAGTACCCCGGCGATCCGGCCGCGCAGGCGAGCGCCGTCGCCGTTCAGGGCACCGCCCACAGCCATCCCGACTACCCCGGGCCCTCGTCCGACCCCCACGACATCTCGGTGATCGAGCTGCCCGCGACCCAGGTCAAGGCCCGCTGGACCTTCACCCCGGCCACGCTGCCGACCGCCGACCAGCTCGGCGCGCTCGGGCCGCAGGGGCTGAACTCGACCGACTGGTTCGTCGCGGGATACGGCACTCAGGAGGCCCAGCGCGGCCCCGGCGGCCAGACCCACCCCGGCGGCGGTGTCCGCATGAAGGCACCCGTCACCTACAACGCCCTCAACGACGCGTGGGTGCGCCTGGGGATGACCGCGCCCCAGGGCAACGGCGGCGCCTGCTACGGCGACTCCGGCGGCCCCAACTTCGCCGTGATCGGCGGCCGGAACGTGCTCGCGGCCACCACGATCACCGGCGACGGCCCGTGCTACGCGACGAACGTGTCGTACCGCCTGGACACCCCGGGCGCCCGCGCGTTCCTGGCGCCGTTCGTGAAGCTGCCGTAGCACCTTGCCGCGCTGCCGGGCCCACCGGCGACCGCGACTCGGATGAGCGGTCGGCGGCGGGCCCGGACCGTGCCGCCGGCGGCCGTCCCTGAGCGACGCGCGCTGGTAGGGCCACAGCTCACGTCGCCTCGTCGTACGCGCTTTTCAGGAACTCGTCGAAGACATCGGCCTCGTAGAGGACTACGTACTGCTCGACGGGGATCCGGTATCCGTTCACTTCGGCGGTCGGCGTGCCCGGGCCCTCGTGCCCGTTGTAGTGACCGGCGGCGGCGAACACCTTCTCGGAGTGGTCCACGAAGTCCTGGTACTTCATGGACTTCACCGCGCTGTCGAAGGCCGGGCTTCGCAGGCCCTTCACCTTGCTCGCCAGTTGCAGCAGGCGAGCCTGGGTGAAGCCGTCCTCCTCCTCGGGAGGCTGGTTCCGGTAGAGGACGGTGTGGTACTCGGCGAACCTGCCCTCCTTCAGCGCTGCGCGCAGCGCGTTGACCGCCTTCTTCGATCCGCTTCCTCCCAGCCGCCCGTCGAGGAAGGACGCCATGGTGTACTCGACTTTCACCTTGCGCGCCAGCAGCCACCTGGGCAGGACCGTGCCACCGCCCGACGTCTCGAACTGCCGGCACGCCGGGCAGCGCGGGTCTTCGTAGAGGTGCACGGTCACCCGCGCCTCGGGGTCGCCGACCACGATGCTCGTGCCGTCCGGTTTCACGTGCTCGGGCACGTCGGCCAGCCTGGTGTAGGCGGGCTTGTTCGCGGTGAGGTGCCCGCTGCCGTCCGTCGCGGCCGCGTGCCGGGCCTCGCAGCCCGACATCGCCGCACCGAGCACGCCTGTCAGCACGGCCGCCGTCAGCCGTCCACCCCCACGCTTCACGCGCAACAACCCCCTCATGCGTTCTGGAAACGCGAGAGTAGAGCATCCGTAGCGTGGCGAGGTGGGCCGCCCCCAGGACGAGCCGTCGGCGGTCTCTCGGCTGGTGAAGCCGAAGCACTTCCAGGCGCCGTGCGTCGTGGAGTCGGCGTTGTCGCCCGAGGAGGAGTCACCGTACGAGGCGCTGCTCGCGGCGGCAGGCGATCCGGGACGCGTGGACCGGTTATCAGCCCGCCAAAGCCCCGCACGGGCACTCCGCTGCCGCGGCTACGGCGGAGAGGGCAGGATTCGAACCTGCGTGGGCCCCGAAGGGGCCCGACCGTGAGCCGAGCTCGCTGGTCCCCGATCAACCACTCCGGGCACCTCTCCCTGGTCCCGGCTGGTGCTCTTCCGTGCCGGTCACAGGAGCAACAGTGCCATGAGCCGCTGACCGCGCCCTGACACGACACTGACGAAACCGGTCACGCCGCGCAGAGTGCCCTGAATGCCACCGCCTGCATTCGTCTGCCCGCTTTTGCCCCTTCGGCGAGCTGGGTGATTATGTTAGTCAGGAGGTGTGCGGTGCGGGATCTCGGGGCTTGACCGCACGGACTCGGGAAGGCCTTCCGGCGTGTGCCGGAGTCAGCGAGCTGGGTGAGCTGCATGGACCCCACACCACCCTCCTCTTCCTCTGCTTCGCCGTTCGACATGGTCAGTGGGGCCCTGGCGGACTACATCCCGAGGCGCGGAGGCGCGGCGGCGAGCACGGGGCCCGCCGCTTCACAGGGGGAGCGTCGTGCCCGGCGGTCCGCAGGGGGCGGCGGTGAGGGCGGGGGTGAGGAGAACGGGGAGCAGGAGCAGATCCTCGGGGCGGTCAACGTCGACAGGGATCTGAGGATCACCAGCTGCAATCTCGACGCCGCTCCGTTCGAAGGGGTGAGTGTGGCGCCGGGGACCGCTTTCGTCGATCTGCTGCCGCCCGCGGACGTACCGACGGTGACGCGGCGGCTGCAGAAGGTCCTCGAGACGCATGAGGCCCACGTCGCCCGGGTGCAGCGTCTGCTGCGGGACGACGGGACCGAGCTGGTGGTCTCGATGAGCATCCTGCCGGCGGCACCGCCGCAGGAGGGGCTGACGGTTTCCCTGATCGCCATGGCCAAGCGGCTCCACCTGTACGCGTCCGCTGCCGCGATCGGCACGTCGCTGGACGTCGGGGAGACCGCGCAGTCCCTGGCCCATTCCCTGCTGGCCTGGGGGGACGTGGCCGCCGTCGACCTCGACTACGCCGTGTGGACGGGCGAGGCCGTCACCGAGCAGGCGCACGAGCGCATCCGGCTGCGGCGGGCCGCCCTGGTGCCGGACCGGGCCTGGCCCGAGGGGTACCTGACGCCCGGGGACAATCTCCCCCGCGAGGCGAGCCGTCTGCTGGCCGGGGCGGTCCTGCGCGACGACGTGCCGCAGGCCGTCGTCCTTCCCGACCGGGAGGCGATCGAGCAGGTCCTCGGTGATCCGCGGCTGGTGCGCGCCCTGGTGCCCGGTGACCGGCCGGTGAGCGTCGCCTGCATCCCGCTGGTCGTGGAGGGACCGGAGGGCGCGCCGGGGCCGATCGTGCTCGGTGTGACGGAGGTCTGGCGGCGGCCGGAGCGCCTCTTCCGGGACAGTGAGCTGCTCGACCTGCAGGAACTCGTGGCCAAGACCGCCCGTCACGTGGACCTGGCCCGCCGGCACCAGCGTGAGCACGCCCAGGTCCTGGCGCTGCAGCGCCGGCTCCTGCCGCGGGCCGGCAGCGACACCATCGAGGTCGCGAGCGTCTACGAGCCCACCACTCCCGACAGTGCGGGCGTCGGCGGTGACTGGGTGAACAGCTTTCCGCTGGCGGGTGACCGCACCGCGCTGGTGGTCGGTGACGTCGTGGGGCACGGCCTGGGGGCCGCGGCGGCCATGGGTCAGCTGAGCATGGAGGCCCGTGCGCTGCTGTCGGCGGGGCTGGGCCCCGGGGAGGTGCTGGAGCGCCTGGACGAGACGGTGACGCTGCTGGACGACACGGACGCGGGTCTGGCGGCCGGCTACAGCGCGCTGGGATCGACATGCTGCATCGCCGTCTACGATCCGGTCGACCACCGGGTGGTGATGTCGAACGCCGGCCACCTCCCTCCGGTCCTCGTCCTTCCCGACGGGTCCGCCGAGACCCTCACCACGCAGCCCCATCCTGGGCTGGGAGCGGAGTTCGCCGTGCGGGAGCCGTTCGACGTGCACGAGTTCGCCGCGCCGCCCGGCTCGCTCCTCGTCCTCTACACCGACGGGCTGGTCGAGGATCCGGCGGCCTCCATCGACGAGGGGATCGGGCGGCTGATGGACGTGGTGCGCCTCGTGCATCCCTGGGACGATCTGCAGCGGGCCGCGCGTCGGGTGGTCGCCGGCCTGGCCCCGCAGGGGCGCCTGCGCGACGACGTGACCCTGCTGCTGGCCCGTATGGCCGGCCGCCGCAGCCAGGACACCGCGACCTGGCGGCTGCCCGCCCGTGCCGAGACGCCGGCCCGCGCCCGCGCCCTGGCCGGCCCGCTCCTGCGGCGATGGGGCACCGGCGACCAGGCCCGGGACGGTGCGCTGCTGGTGATGAGCGAACTGGTCACCAATGCCGTCCGGTTCGCCACCGGGCCCGTCACGGTGCGGCTGGTGAGGGCCGGGGGGCGCCTGTTCTGCGAGGTCGGCGACACGGGGAACGGCCGGCCGCGCCTGCGTCGCGGTGAGCCGCTCGACGAGCACGGGCGCGGCCTGCACGTCGTGCACAAGCTCACCACGCGCTGGGGGGTGCGGTGGACCGAGACCGGCAAGGCCGTGTGGGCGGAACTCGAGGCGTAGCGCCCCGGACGGGAGGGGACTCGTGGGCTTCGGCTACAGCCACTCCCCCTCCAGGGCCGTGGCAGTCAGCCCGGGCGCGGCCGCGTACAGCACCGTGCGGCTGCCTGTCTTCTGGCCGGCGTCGTGGGCGCGCCGCAGGATGTCGAGCACGGCGGCGCCACCGCGGTTGCCGGTGGTGTAGCTGTCCCGGCTGTGGGCCAGGAGCCCGGCCGGCCAGCCGTCGGGCATCGTCTGCTCCATGTACTCGAGTACCCGCGTCCCGCCGGGGTGCGCGAGCAGCAGGTCCGGATGCCACGGTTGCCCGTCGTCCTGGTGGCGTTCGCGCAGCCAGTTCCACATCGCGGCGACCGTCTCCTGCACGGCGCGCGGTCCGCGGCGGTCCATCACGAAGTGCGTGCCGTCCGCCCGGGTGTCCAGCCGGTGCAGGTCCACGGTGCCGGGGAGGGTGTGGTGCCAGGCCGCGTCCAGCCGCAGGATCGACTCCGTCCTGGGCCGGCCGGTGACCACCACGGCGACGGCGGTGTCCGCGAACAGCAGCCGGACGATGAGGGATTCGAGGGTGTCGTCGGCGGGCTGGTAGGTGGTGCTCAGCGCCTCGGATATCACGGCCAGCACCACCCGGTCGGGGTCGGCGGCGACCAGGTCGGCCGCCAGGGCCAGCGATCGGGTGCCGGCGATGCAGGCCCACTGGGTGGCCGGCAGCAGCAGCACGTCGCCGCGCAGAGGCAGGCGGTTGAGCAGGGACAGGTCCAGCCCGGGCAGGGCCGGGGTGGTGGAGTGACTGGTGATCAGGCAGTCGACGTCGGTGGTGTCCAGGCCGGCGCCGCGCAGGGCCCGGCGGGCCGCACGCTCCCCGTACGTCTGCACGGCCGCCCAGGCCGGCGCGGTGCGCTCCTGGACGGTCTGCGGTGCCGGTACCGCCTCCAGCGCGGCGATCGCACGATCCACCTCCTGGTCGGTGAACCCGCCGCGGGCCAGTGCCTCACGGGCCGCGGCGGCGACCGGAGTCCGCAGGCCGCTCCCGCTGCTGGGCGCGGTGGCCGCCTCCAACGGCAGCATCCACCCGCGGGAGGTGATTCCCGTACTCGCGGCGATGCCCTCGATGCGCGGCAGCCACGGTGCCTGCGGATGGCGGCTTCGCACCTCCGCCAGGATCTGGCCCGTCTCCACGGCGTGTTCACCGTGTACCACGGCCGGAGGACACAGATAGGCGCTCACGATACGCCCCTTTCGCCAAATGGGCATGAATGGCGTGGAGTTGGCCGACACCGCCCTGATTCAGCAGACTGCAGGTCAAAATGCCATCACTGCACTGTACTTCGCCTGCGGCCGTCAGCCCCCTCCGCTGCGCCGGAACGGTGCGATGGTCTTCCGGACCGCCTCGGCGGCACCCCAGTCGTCGTCACCATGGGCGATGGTGCTGAGGAGTTCACGGAGGTGGAGCAGGGGCATCCGCTCCTCCCAGCCCTCCTGGAGTCCGGCGATCTCCCGGTACGCGGCGAAGAAACGCTCCGCGGCGGGCGGGCGCGGCGAGCACCACAGCATGCTGAGGTCCACCTCCGGCCAGGTGCAGGACACGGCGGGGTCGATGAGCACCGGGGCGCCGTCGCCGGTGGCGAGGATGTTCTCCCGCCACAGGTCGCCGTGGGTCAGGCACGGCGGCTGGGACGGGACCAGTTCGGGCAGGGCTGTGCAGAGCCGTTCCAGGGCTCGCCGGTCCGCGGGGTCGAACGCGGCCTCGACCAGGGGTTCCGGTAGCCAGCGCAGGATGCGCCGTTCCGCGAAGAAGGTGTGGCCGTCCGTCTCCCAGGTGTTGTCCTGGCGCATGCGGCCCAGCCAGCCGTCGCGGTGCCAGCCGAACCGGTCGGTGACGGTGGACGTGTGCAGGGCCGCGACCATGTGAGCGAGCTGCTCCCAGAAGTCCGGGGCGTCGCGGCGGGGCCGCATTCTCTCGAGTACGAGCAGCCGTGGAGAGGCGCAGAGCACCTGCGGGGTGTTGACCCCTCCCCCAGCCCGGAGTTCCGCCAGGCCGGTGGACTCGACGGCGAACACGTCCGTCTCCGGCCCGCGGAGGGTCTTCGCGAAGACCTGTCTGCCGTCCTGAAGGGTGATCAGGCCCGCGACGGCGACCACTCCGCCGGTGGCCGCTTCCACCTTGTCCACCGCGAAACCTGCTTCACGGAGCCGTTCGACGAGTAGCTGTCCATGCGGCATCCGCACATCGAACCACGCCTGCCGGTGGGTTGGTGATCAGCGGCATGGTCGGGGCCGGTGGCGTCGCGATCGAGTCGTCCCTTCCTCAGGGGCCCAGATGTGCCCGGGTGATCGCCAGAGCCGTCGCCATGATGCTCAGTTGGGGGTTCACCTGCGGGCAGCTGGGAAGCGCGGAGGCATCCGTGACGAGCACTCCGTGTACGCCGCGGAGGCGGCCGAGCGGGTCGGCCGGGGACGTCCGGGGATCGGCGCCCGCGGCGACCGTGCCGGTGGGGTGGTAGGCCGACAGGTGCAACTGGCGTACGTCCGTGGCGGCGAGGACCTCGTCCAGTGCGGCGAGGCTGCGTACGCGGGGGGCTCGGGAGATGCCGGTGAGGACCTCCTCGGCGCCCGCGGCGAAGAGGATCTCGCCCATGGCGCGCACGGCCCGGATCAGGCGGCCGGCGTCGCGGGGGTGCACGTCGTAGCGCGGCAGCGCGCGGTGGCGGCCCAGGACCCGGCCCGAGGGACGGTCGGCGATCATCGCGCCGAGTGTGGCGAGCCGGTCGGCGTGCTCCAGTTCCCGCCGCAGTTCGGCGCCGAGCCCGGGGAGGACGAAGGAGCCCATGCCGGGTGGGGTGGCGGTGGCCTCGATGAGGATGCCGTCCGTGCGGTGCTGCTCCACCGCGACGCTCTGGAGCACGCCCTGCCAGGCGGTGACCGGTTCGCTGAAGCGGCCGGCCACGCTGGTGGCCGGGTGGACACTGAGGTTGGCCCCGAGGCGCGGATGGCGGCCCAGGCCGGAACGGCGCAGCAGCGGCGGAGACTCCAGCGCGCCGGCGGCGACGACGATCAGGGGCGCGAGGATCTCGAACCCCTCGTCTTCTTCGCCTCCTTGGCCCTTGCGGCGTACGCGCACTCCCGCCGCGCGCGGGCCACCGGGCCGGTCGGTGTCGAGGAGGATGCGGTCCACGCGGGCGCCGGTGACGATCCGCGCCCCGGCGGCGCAGGCGTCGGGCAGCACGGAGAGCTGCACGCTCTGCTTGGCGCCGGTCGGGCAGCCCACCACGCACTGGCAGGAGCCCCGGCAGCCGGGGGCGTTGCGGCGCAGCGGCGCGGCGTCCCAGCCCAGCGCACGGGCGCCGGCGAGCGCGATGCGGCCGTTGTTGCCCAGGACGTCGACGGACTGGGCGGCCACCCGCAGGGTGCGTTCGGCCTCGTGCAGGTGGGCGTCGAGGCCGTCGGCGAGCGTGAACCCGAAGTCGCGGCTCCAGCGGGTCAGGACGCGGCGCGGAGTGCGGTAGCAGGTGCCGGAGTTGACGACCGTGGTGCCGCCGACGGCGCGGCCCACGGGCAGCAGCAGCGGTGGACTGCCGAGGGCGACGCTCGCGCCGCCGTCCCGGTAGAGCTCGGTGAACCGCTCGAGCGGAGGGCGGCGGGCGAAGGACGCGGTGGAGTGGTGCTGACCCTCTTCGAGGACGACGACGTCGAGTCCGGCCCGGGCCAGGGTGCGTGCGGCCGTCGCCCCGCCCGCGCCGGAGCCGATGACGACGGCGTCAGCGGTGGAGCGGGTGGGCCAGGCGTGTGCGGGGGTGAGGTCGAGCGGGGGGTCGGGGCGGTGGGGGCCGACCGGTGGGGCCGTGTTCCGGAGCATGTGTTCCGTTCCGGCGGCCAGCAGCACGGGCACCTTGAGCACGTCCAGAAGGGGCAGCAGCGCGGGGCGTGCGCCCAGGCCGTCCAGGACGAGTTGCCGCTCCCGCGGGGTCAGGGAGTCCAGGGTGCGACCGGTGCGCAGCAGGGCGTAGGCGTCCACCGCGTGCGCCGCGGCGCGGATGCCGGCCCGGGCGGCGAGCGGCATCGTGGCGAGCACCCGGTGCAGTCTGCCGGGCACGCGTCCGGGCCAGTCGGCGGTGGCGTCGTCGGCGATCAGGGCGGCCACGAGGCCGGAGAGGGTCATCGGGTGCCCACCTCCGCGTGGGCCGTGCCGGACAGGGTCCACTCGGCCTCGGTGCGCCAGCCGCCGAACCACCAGCGCTCCAGCAGGACATGCGCGTCGGCGCGTTCGCTGTTGCGGCACGTGGCGTGGCGGCCGTCGGGGTCGGTGTAGTCGAGGGTGAGGGTGCGCTCCGGAGGCTGGGTGACCTGGACCCGGATCCGGCGCAGGCCGGCCCGGCCGGTGACCGTCCATGTCGGCAGGGCGATGTCGGCGCGGAAGCGCCCCGGGCCCGCCCAGCCGACGGCCCCGCGTTCGCCGCGGCGGGGCCAGGTGCGGCCGTGCCGGCGCAGCCGGAGGAAGACGAGTGGAGGAAGCCTGCGCAGACCCGGGCGCGTGGAGACGGCGGCGACGATCTCCAGGACCGCCGCGCCGCCGAGGTCGGCGTGCAGCCAGGCCCAGCGGCGGGCGTTGCCGTGGCCGTAGATCCGGGCGGACGCACCCGGGGCCGCGGTGAGGGTCAGCGTCGTGCCGTCATGGGTGAAGGTGCCGTCGTAGGAGGCCCGGGCGGCGGGGAGCACCTGGGCGGCCGGCAGCACGGGGTGGCGCCAGGACCAGCGGGGGAAGGTGAACAGCGGTCCGTCCGCGGGCCGTTCGGCGAGGTTCCAGCGCAGGGCGCCGTTCTCCGCTGATCCGGTCAGCCTGCCCGGCTCGGCGACGGCCCCGGCGGCGTCGAATCCGCGACCCTGAGGTTTCCATGGGGCCGGGCCGAAGCGGGCGTGCCGTACGGGGCCGTTCTCGGGGAAGACCGCGGCCCAGCCGTGCGCGTAGGGTGCGGATCCGTCGGCGGGCGCGGTCAGTTCGTGGTGCAGCCACAGCCCGGTGCCGGTGTCCGGGTCGGTGACCGTGGTGTACCAGACCTCGGTGCGGCCGCTCTCGCCCCGCCAGCGCGGCGCGAGGAACGCACCGGGTTCCTGACGGCGCGGGAAGCGGAAACTCGCCAGGAACGGCAGGAGCCGGGTGGCGAGCGGGAAGCGCAGGGTGCCGGTGCCGATGCGGACGCCGTCCTCGTCGTGGAGCGTGTACGGCAGCACGGTCATCGAGGCCACGGGCCTGCGCGCGGTGAGGGACTTCCAGCCGTCGAGCGTCATCCGGCGGCCGCCGGCGGTGAACGTGACGCGGTACCGGATACGGCGTCGTGCGAGCGGGGAGATCTCCACCTCGCCCTCGGCGCGGGGGTCGTCGGCCCAGCCGAACACGCGTAACCGGCCCGTGGCGCGGGTCCCGGTGGTGCCGAACGGCCGCAGGAGACGGTCCGACGAGACCGTCAGGTCCAGGCGGACCCTGCGGGCCCGGTCTTCCGTGTCCAGCCTCAGCTCGCCGAGCATCGTCTCGCGGAAGACGGTGCCCCGAGGGGGCGAGCCGTCTCGCGGGCCGGGTCGCGAGGTGGGGTCCTGTCGTGAGGTCGGGTCCGCGCTCATGCCAGGCCCTCCAGCATGATCCGCTCCGTCGTCGTCAGATACTCCTCGGCCGCACGGCGTGCGCATGCCGGGTCGCCGGCCGCCACCGCGTCGACCACCGGCTCCAGGCGGCCGCGGGCGACCCTCGGGTCGGTGAACGGTCCCCGGAGGGCTGCGCGCACCGGCAGGTACGCGTTGAAGAGGGTGTTGGTCAGCAGGACGTAGACGCGGTTGCCGGTGGCGCGGGCCAGGGCCCGGTGGACTTCGATGTCCGCGAGCTGGGTCGCGTCGGCGTCCGCCGCCTCCTCCACGGCCGACAGCAGGGTCCGCAGTTCGGCCCGCTGCCGGCCGGTCGCCCGGGCCGCGGCGCGCTCGGCGATCAACGCGCCGATGCTGCGCCGGACTTCGAAGACCTCGCCGATCCAGTCGGGGCTGTGCCGGACGAGCATCGGCAGCAGGTCGGCGCCGCCCAGGCGCAGATAGTCGCGCACCCGCGTGCCGACTCCGTGCCGGGTCTCCAGGAGCCCGGCCTGCATGAGGCGGCCGAAGGCGTGCTTGAGCGTGGTGCGGGTGACGCCGTAGCCGTCGGCGAGCGTGCGCTCGGGGGGCAGGTAACTGCCCGCCGGGTGGCGCCCGGTGAGGATCTCCTCTCGCAGCCGGCTCTCCAGGACGTCGACGATGGTCTCGCGAGGCAGTGGCTCCACGCCGCCCTCCCAATGGCTCAGTGGATGAGCCACTCAACCAACACCTGCGCGCGGAGTCAATGGATGCGCCGCCGTCCGTTCGTCGTCCTCAGACGCCGGCCGAGCGGCGGCCGAGGACCGGCTCGGCCAGCAGCCTGGCCGTCGCGCGGAGCGTCTGGCCGTGCCGGGCGAAGAGCTCGTCGCGCGAGTCGAAGTGGCCGAGGTCCGCCAGGACATGGGCCGAGAGATCGCACGAGGCACCCGTGGCCGGGCAGGCGGTCGCGCCGTCCCAGTCGACCGCCGTCCTGGACAGGGCCTCGAAGAGCGTCTCCGCACCGGTGTTGGTGAAGCCGCCGCCTGCGTCGCGGCTCAATGCGTGCAGGTCGCCGAAGAGTTCGGAGACAGTCAGCCACGGAGTGCAGGGGTGGTCTGCCGCCGGCAGTCCTTCGATGCGGAACTCCGGCCATGCGAGCACCACCTGATGCGGGACCAGCCGGTGCATCCGGGGGAAGCGCGGGTACCAGAACCCGCCGTCCACCAGCAGGCCGCGCACCCGCGTGGCCACCCCCGACGCCCGCGCGACGGACTCCAGTACGGCCAGCCGCTGACTGCACGATCCGCGGCCTCGGCGGAGCACCTGGGACACGGGCCGCTCGTCCTGCACCGAGTACACCGGCCGTATCACTGCCGCGATGTGACGGTGGGCCCGGCGCAGGGCCTCCGTGCGCCGGGCCGGATCCGAGGCGTCGCCGGAGTGCCCCGCTGCGCCGATCCGCCGGACCAGCGACGCGACGTTCGGATGCCGCCAGTCGAGGATCGGCGTCGGGGCGACGCTCCCCGCGTCCCCTGTGGCCGTTCCCCCGCCGGCAGTCACCCTGCCGGCCGTGCCCGCGCGGACCCCGCCGCGCGGCATGAGAAGCGAGCTCGTCATGACCGTGGTCCTCCCACCATCCCGCGTTCCTCGACGACAACGCGTATGGTGACAGCATTTTTGAACACGTTCAACCATGGTGGCGGTTCTTGCCGGCCCCCTCGTGGCGGGCGGCGACAACAGTCGGCGATTCGGGGGCATGAGCAGAAGTGATCTTCGTTGTCGCCGTGGCTGTCCAGGAGGAAGTCGGCATGACCGTACCCGTGCACCCCCTACGACGTGAGGGCCGCGACCGGCGCTTCGATCTGCGCGCCACCGCCCTGTTCTTCCTCCTGCTCGCCATCATCCTGTGCGTCCTGGCGTTCGCGGCGCGCACGGCGGCGGGCATCGTGGAACGCCGCCCGCTGTGGGCCGGCGCACTGCTGATATCCGGCGTGGCCGTCGCCGTGCTGTGCCGGTCCAGACGGCGCCGCTTCTCCGCGGCGGCCTACGCGCGCCGGGCCGCCCGGGCGCTGGAGGAGGCGGCCGAGACGGCGTCCACCAGCCTGAGCGTCGCGGCCGCCGGCGCGCCGGTCGCGGCGCCCGCGGGCACCGCCGCGGCGGCGGACCCGCTCCCCTCCGCCGCTCCGCCGGCTCCCGGCCACGGCGAGGAGTACCCGCCGCCCGAGAGCACCCAGGCCATCACCGTGCCGCTGCGCCCCGGGGCCGAGGAGAGAACCGAGTGCGTCACCGAGGTGATCGACTATGCCGAGCTGGACCCCGACGGCTTCGAGCAGGCCATAGCCGACCTGTGCGTCCGCGACGCCTGCCGGGACGTGGTCGTCGAGGGAGGGCCCGGCGACCTGGGGGCGGACGTCAGGGCGGTCACCCCGGACGGGCGGCGGGTGATCATCCAGTGCAAGCAGTACTGCGAGACCAACAAGGTCGGATCGCAGGACATGCAGCGCTTCGGCGGAACCTGCTTCACCGTGCACGAGGCGGACGTCGCGGCGGTCGTCACGACGAGCGACTTCACCGAACCCGCTCTGGAGTACGCGCGCCAGTGCGGCATCGTGTGCGTCGACGGCCAGGACCTGCAGGCGTGGACGGACGGCACCGGACCGAGCCCCTGGGAACGGGCGGGCGTCGCCCCCTGACGCGGGGCGGGTTCGGGAGCGGCGCCCGGCCACGGCGTCACGCCCGTGGCGGGAGCCGCTGTAGGCGGCGAAGGACTGCGTGACCTGTTCCGGCGCCGGGGAGACCGACGTGAGCGTGAGGGTGGCGACCGTGCGCCAGGGTTCGGCGGCGGGCGCGCGAAGGTGGAAGCGCAGCGGCGCGCCGGCACGCGGTCGCGCCGTCCCGCCCGGTAGGCCCGGAGGGCGGGGTAGGGCCGCCGAGCGCGTCGTACCGCAGGAGGGGCAGGGTGGCGGCCCAGGAGGCCCGTCCGGCCATCGGTGGCAAGGCAGGCCCAGCGCACGCGACCAGCGCGCCGTGACCGCGTAGGAACCGGGCCGGACCGGGCCGGTCCAGCCCGAAACGTTCCGTCAGGGGGTCAGGACGACTTTCTCGCAGTTGTCCCGCTTGTGCTTGAACAGCTCGTAGCCCCGCGGCGCCTCGGTGAGGGGAAGCCGGTGGGTGATCACCCGGGTGGGGTCGATGGCGCCCCGCTCGATCAGCCGGAGCAGGGGCTTCATGTAGCGCTGTACGTGGCACTGCCCGGTGCGCAGCGTCAGTGACCTGTTCATCCAGGCGCCGGCCGGGAACTTGTCGATCATCCCGCCGTACACGCCGATCACCGAGACGATTCCGCCGCTGCGGCACGAGGTGATCGCCTGGCGCAGCGCGTGCGGGCGGTCGGTCTCGGAGCGGACGGCCTGCTTGGCGCGGTCGTAGAGGTCGATGTGGCCGGCGCCGTGCGTGGCCTCGAGGCCGACGGCGTCGATGCACTTGTCCGGTCCCCGGCCGCCGGTCATCTCCAGCAGGGCCGAGCGTACGTCGGTGTTCCGGAAGTCGATCGTCTCGTAGCCCTGGGCCGCGGCCATCTGGAGGCGGTAGTCCTCCTTGTCGATCGCTATGACCTTCTCCGCTCCCAGCACGCGGGCGCTGTCCATGGCGAACTGGCCCACGGGCCCGGCGCCCCAGACGGCCACGACGTCGCCGTCCTGGATGTCGCACATCTCGGCGCCCATGTATCCGGTCGGCAGGATGTCGGAGAGGAACAGCACCTGTTCGTCGGTGAAACCGGAGCCGACCCTGAGCGCGTTGACGTCGGCCAGGACGACGCGGGCGTATTCGGCCTGCCCTCCGGCGAAGCCGCCGGTGAGGTGGGAGTAGCCGTAGATCCCGGCCGTGGGATGGCCGAAGAGCTTCTCGGCGATGCCCGCGTTGGGGTTGGTGTTCTCGCAGCAGGAGTACAGCTCGGCCTGGCACGCGGAGCAGGCTCCGCAGGCGATGGGGAACGGGACGACCACCCGGTCGCCGACCCTGATCCGGGCCGGGTCGACGCCCGGGCCGACCTCGACGACCTCGCCCATGAACTCGTGGCCCATGATGTCGCCGTTCTGCATGGTGGGCACGTAGCCGTCGAGCAGGTGCAGGTCGGAACCGCAGATGGCCGTGGACGTGACCTTCACGACGGCGTCGCGGCTGTTGAGGATCGACGGGTCCGGTACCTCCTGCACCTCGACCGAGTTGCGGCCCGTCCAGCAGGTGGCCTTCATGACAGGGCCTCCTTCAGCTCTTCTTCGCTCAGGGGTCGTGCCGGGTGCTGCGGGAACTCGGAGCGGGCCCGCTTGCCGCCGGGGGCGCCCTCGGAGCGGATGACCTCGCCGGTCTCCATGACCTGCTTGAGGCGGCGCAGGTCGTCGTCCAGCTGCTGGTGCGGTTCCTCGCCGAACCAGCGCGCGGCCGCCTTGCCGAGCGCTCCCGCGGGGAGGTCGTAGCGCAGCCGCACGTGCACTTCGGTGCCGCGTCCGCCGGGTGCGGGGAGGAAGCGGACCTCCCCCGAGTTGTCGATGTCCGCGCCCTTCAGCGAGCGCCAGGCGATCCGTTGCCCGGGGACGTCCTCGGTGGTCTCGGCGTCCCACTCCACGGTCCGGCCGAAGGGGGCGGTGGCCGTCCAGTGGCTGGTTCCGGGGCCCGTGGCCCGGACCTCGTCTAGGTGGGTCATGAACTCGGGCAGCCGGTCCAGGCGCTGCCAGAACTCGTAGGCCTCGTCCGGTGATTTGCCGACCGTGACGGTGGAGGTCAGTTCCAAGGGACTGCTCCTGAAGGTGCGGGTGACGGCCGCGTACACGTCCGCGGCGGCGATCGCCGAGGTCGCGGCGGTCGCGGCCATGGTCCGGGCGCTGCCGCGGCCGTCGCGGTTCATCAGGGCGCGCGCCAGCAGCGCGAGATCCATCGCGTCGCCGCCGACGCGGGTCCACAGCCACGCCGGGTGCGGCCGGCCCAGCAGGCCGGCGGCGGCGGTCAGCTCGCGCACCCCGATCGCCGCGCCGGTCCACCGGTTCCGCAGCGCGGGGGCCGTGCCGAGGGCCCGGGTGAAGCCGTACGGGCTGACAACCTGGGGGACGCCGAGGGCCAGGCTCGCCCAGCCGAGTCCGCGGACCAGCGGGTCGTGCGCGAGGGTGACGGTCGAGCGGCTGTTGCGCTTCATGGGGAACTCCGGTCCGGAGGGGTCGCTTGAGCCGGAACATCGCTTGAGCCGGAACGCCGGGAGCGGATACGCGCCCTGACAAGGCCGGGGTTTCCTCACGGGGCGCCTTCAAACGGCCCGGGCGCCCGTACCGGGCGCGGGCGGCGCTCGTGGCCGATGTCTCGGTGACACGCGACGGTCGACTTCTCGGCACTCGGGTACGGCCGGCTATGCCCGCGCCCGTTACCCCCGCCGTCGGATCCGAAGCCGCTTTCCTCGCAGCACCGGCCTCGATGGTCGTGCTCAGCACCGGGCTGGTCATCCAGAACGCCGATGGGGCGTACGCCCGGGCCACGCTGCGGGACCGCGAGGAGCTGATCGGACGGCACGTGTTCGACGCGCTCCCGGACAACCCGGACGATCCCGAGGGGGACGGCGACGGCGGTCTCCTCGGCATCGTGCACCACGTGGAGGACGGCACGGACGTGCGCCTGGACCTGGAGCGTGTACGGCGCGCGTACGCCCGGTCCGACGCTCCCGGCGCGCAGGTGGCCGAGTCCCAGCACCGGTTCGCCCGGTACCTGGCCGCGGCCGACGAGGCGCGGTCGCACCTGGAGCGCCTCGAGGGCGAGGTCACCCAACTCCGCCGGGCGCTCGCCTGGCGGGCCGTCATCGACCAGGCCATCGGCATCGTCCAGGCCGAACGCCGCTGCGCTCCCGACGACGCCTTCCAGGTCCTGGTCGCCCTGTCGCAGAAGACCGACACAAAGCTCCGCGAGGTGGCGGCCGCCCTGGTGCGGCTCGCCGCATCCGGCGACGGGAACCCGATCGTGCCCGGGCCGTTCTGACCGCCGGAGGTCAGGGGCCGGCCGGTCGGCCGTCGTCCTCGGCGTCCGGGTACCGCGCGGGGTGCTCCCCGGCCTCGACTCCCTCCAGGGGCCTGCCCGCCGTCGTACCGTGCTCGGCCCGGTAGCCCTCCGGGCCGCTCGCCGTACCCGGTACGGACCGCTTCCGTGACTGGCTTTCGGCGCCGGAGTGCGCGCCCGGCTCGTGGGGACCGCGTGCCCGGTCGTACCGGTTACCGCGCTGATCGTTCGGCTCGGTGATGTCGGTCCCTCCCGTCGAGGTGGGCGCTCCGCGTTCCCCCGGGCCGGCACCGGGAAACGGATCCGGGCTCGTCTCAGCCGGCCGGCGGGTCCTCGACCGGGCCGCTCACCACCGTGAGCAGGTCGTCCTGGCCGGACACCGCCTCCAGGGACAGGGTGCGGTAGCCGGCCTGGTCGAACAGTACGGTGATGCGGTCCTGGTCCTCGCTCAGCACCGTGCCGTCGCCCCACTCCCGGTGCCGGACCCCGGTCCCGGTGGGATAGGAGGCCGCAGCGGGGTGGGCGGGCTGCTCCTCTCGTCCGTTCTCGGCGCCTTCCTCGTCGCAGGCGTCGCAGGTGTCGCAGTTCCCGCAGGGCGCTTGGTAGTCCTGACCGAAGTAGGCGAGCAGGAAGTGCCGTCGGCAGCCGGTGGTCTCGGCGTAGGCCCGGGCCATCTCGACGCGTGACCGGTCGGTCCGGCGGTGGGCCTGCGCGGCCCGCTCGGCCTGCTCGGCCGCCTGGCCGGGGGGCACGCCGGGGGCGGGGCGTATCTCGCCGTCCTCGCCCGTGGCGACGGCGTCGGCCTCCTCCAGGAGGTTCACGGCCGCGGTGACCCGGTTCCTGGACAGGCCCGTCTCGCGGCGCAGCTCCTCCAGGCCGGCGGGGTCGCGGCGGTGCTCGTGGACGGCGCCCGCCACGTCGGACAGGGCGGTGCGCCCCGGTGACCGGGCGGCGAAGTAGGTCTGCATGCCCGTGTCCTCCGGCCGGTAGTGCAGGACGGCGAGGACCGGGCGCCCGTCCCGGCCGGCCCGGCCGATCTCCTGGTAGTAGGCGTCCAGCGAGCCCGGCAGCGCGGCGTGCAGGACGAACCGCACGTCCTCCTTGTCGATGCCCATGCCGAACGCCGAGGTCGCCACGACGACGTCCGCCGCTCCGGAGAGGAACGCGTCGTGGATGCGGGCGCGTTCGGAGGCGCGCAGGCCCGCGTGGTAGCTCTCGGCGGCCAGTCCCAGGGCGGCCAGCTCGCCGGCGAAGTACTCGGTGTCCTTCCGGGTGGCGGCGTAGACGATGCCCGGCTTGGGCTCGGCGGCCGCCCGCTCGATCACCGCCCGGCGCCGCCGGTTCTCGTCGAGGAAGCGGCTGACCTCCAGGCGGATCTCCGGCCGGTCGAAGCCCGTCACCATCAGCTTCGGCCGGCGCATGCCCAGCCGCTCGGTGATCTCTCTGCGCACCGGTGGCGCCGCGGTCGCGGTGAGGGCCAGGACGGGTGGGCCGCCGATGCGGCGTACGGCCTGTTCCAGGCGGAGGTAGTCGGGCCGGAAGTCGTGGCCCCAGGAGGACACGCACTGGGCCTCGTCCACCACGAACAGGGCGGGACGCAGCTCGGCCAGCCGTTCCAGGACCTCGTCCTTGGCCAGCTGCTCGGGTGCCAGATACACGAACCGGGCCTCGCCGCGGCGCACCGCCTCCCAGGCGGCCCGGGTGCCGGCCGCGCCGAGGTCGGAGTTGACGGCGACGGCACCGGGTGCGCGGTCGCCGTCCGGCAGTCCCGCCATCTGGTCGCGCTGGAGGGCCAGCAGCGGCGACACGACGACGACCGGCCCGGACAGCATCAGGGCGGGGACCTGGTACACGGCGGACTTGCCGGATCCGGTCGGCATGACCACCAGGGTGTCCTCGCCCTCCACCACCCATTCCATGGCGGTGAGCTGCGCCGGCTGGAGGGTGTCCCAGCCGAACACCTCGGCGGCGATCTCGCGCAGGCGCGCGGCGCTGTCCTGCCCTGTCCCCGGCGTGTCTGGTCCCATGGCCCGCTCCCCGGCTGCTCCGTGTGTGCCCGTGCGGCCCACGGTGCCCCCGGTACCCCCGGCGCCGGACGCGTACCAGCCGCCGCCCCGCCGGGCGGGCCGGCCGACGTGGCCCCGAACGGAGCAGCCGCGCGGGCCACAGGCGTGCGGAGCCAGTGTGATGGAGGGGTCCCGACCCCCTGTCTGCCCCGGGAGGCAGCTCATGCGCATACGCAGCTTCACCACCACGGCCGTGCTCACCGGAGTTCTCGTTCTGCCGGGCGGGACGGCCGCCCGCGCCGCGGACCCGGTCCCGCGGCCGGCCGGCAGCGCCGCCGCGCCCGCCGCCCAGCTCAACGTGACGGACTGCGTGGGGGTGCTGTCCGACCAGGGAGTGCTCAACGGCTACACCAGCACCGGCTGCCTGCTCACCGCGGACGACGCGCTGTCCCTGGCGGACTGCGTGCAGTACATGGTCTTCTACGACGTTCCGGCCGTCGTCGCCCAGCAGGCGTGCACGGCGGCGAAGCGCCCGTCCGCCTGACCCGCGCCGGGAAGTGGCCACGGGGGCAGCGGGTTGGCCGCCGGTCGGTGGGGCAGACGGGCGTGGAGACGGGCCAGGGACACGTCGGGCATCGGAGGTCCTCGTGACGCAACGGGACGAGGCGATGCGGCGCATGCTGACGGGGTTGCTGGCGGAGAGCCACGTCACGCGGTTCGAGCACCTGGCCCTGCGTGTGGCCGAGCACGCCGCGGTGCGCGGCTTCCACCACGTCGTGGTCTACCTGGCCGACCTGCAGCGCGAGGTCCTGCGGCCCCTCGCCGGCGGCCTTACCGAGACGGGCACCCCGGAGGGCCGGGCGCCCCTGACCGTGGAGGGCACCGTCGCCGGCCGCGCCTACCAGCACGGCCGGATCGTGCCCGCGGCCGACGCCGCGGACGGCCGGCACGGCTGGTGGGTGCCCCTCCTGGACGGCACCGAGCGCCTCGGCGTGCTGTACCTGACCACCTCCGACGACGGCGAGGACGTCCGCGAGGACCTGCTGGCGCTGGCCTCCCTGGTGGCGATGCTGGTGGACGGCTGCCGGGAGACCAGCGACTCCTACGCCCGCCTGGCCCGGATCCAGCCGATGAACGTCGCGGCGGAGATGCAGTGGGCGCTGATGCCACCCCGTACCTACGCCGACCACCAGGTGATCATCAGCGCCGTGATGGAACCCGCCTACCAGGTCAGCGGCGACGCCTACGACTACGCCACGGCGGACGATCTCGTCCACCTGTCGATCTTCGACGCCATGGGTCACGACATCTCGGCCGGTCTGACCGCCACCCTCGCGGTGGGCGCCTGCCGCAACCACCGCAGGCAGGGCACCGGCCTGGAGGCGCTCGGGGACGCCATCGAGGGGGTGCTGCTGGAGCAGTTCGGTCCGTCGCGTTACGTCACCGGCGTGCTGGCCGACCTCGACACGGCCACCGGCATGCTCACCTGGGTCAACCGCGGTCATCCCCCTCCCGTCGTGATCCGCGAGGGACGCTGGACGACGCTGCTGCGCTGTCCGCCCGCCCATCCCATGGGCACCGACCTGAAGCTGCCCGGCACGCTCTGCCACGAGCAGCTCCAGCCCGGCGACCGGGTGGTGCTGTACACCGACGGCATCACCGAGGCCCGGACGCGGGGCGGCGAGCAGTTCGGGCTGCCGCGTTTCATCGACTTCCTGGTCCGCCACCACGCCGACGGCCTCACCGTCCCGGAGACGCTGCGCCGCCTCGTCCGCGCCCACCTGCGCCACCACGGCGACCGGCTGGAGGACGACGCGACCATCCTGCTGTGCGAATGGCTCGGACCCCACGCCGACACCGCCACCAATACCGCTCCCCTGGCGGGCGTGCCCAACCCGCCGGCCGGCCGCTGAGGCTGCCGGGTCCGGTCCGCCGGCCGTGGCACAGTGGGCGTATGTGCGGCCGCTACGTCTCCACCCGCAGTCCGCAGGACCTCACCCGGCTGTTCGGCGTCACCGACTGGCGCCCCGAGGAGTCGCTGGCACCCAGCTGGAACGTCGCCCCCACCGACGACGTCTACGCCGTCCTCGAGCGCTCCCCCCGCGGGGAGAGCGCGGGCGCGCCGGTGCGCAGGGAGCTGCGGCCGCTGCGGTGGGGTCTGGTGCCGTCCTGGGCCAAGGATCCGAGGACGGGCTCCCGGATGATCAACGCGCGGGTGGAGACCGTGCACACCAAGCCCGCCTACCGCCGCGCCTTCGCCCGGCACCGCTGCCTGCTCCCGGCCGACGGCTTCTACGAGTGGCAGCCGGTGAAGGACGCGCGGACCGGCAGGACGCGCAAGCAGCCGTACTTCATCCATCCCGCCGACGGGCAGGTGATGGCGCTCGCCGGCCTGTACGCGTACTGGCGCGACCCGGAGGTGGCGGACGACGGCGATCCCGCCGCCTGGCTGACGACCTGCACCATCATCACGACCGAGGCGACCGACGCGGCCGGCCGCATCCACCCCCGCATGCCGCTGGCCCTCACCCCGGACCACTACGACGCCTGGCTCGATCCCCACCGCGACGACGCCGACGCCCTGCGTGCCCTGCTCACCCGGCCCGCGGCGGGGCACCTGGACGCCCGGCCCGTCTCGACGGCCGTGAACAGCACCGGGAACAACGGCCCGGACCTCCTGGAGGAGGTCACGGTCCCCTGAGCGCGGCCCGGCGGGGACCCCGGTTCAGTAGCGCTGGGCCTTGGTCAGACGGGGTGTCAGTTTCGGCTCGGGCGGCTCGTGGCTGAAGACGATGGGTTGCTGCTTCTTGCCGGGTTCGAGGTTCTCCGCGCCGGTGTAGCGGGTCTCGGCCACGTGCCCCTGGGAGTCCAGGAAGTCGACCTGCACGGCGTACGAGGCCTTCTGACCGGTCTTGTTGGTGATGGTGACGGCGACGGCGAGCACCCCGCCGGTCTGGTTCCTGGACAGCCCGGTCATGGCGACCTCGGACCGTGCGTTGCCTCCTCCCTGCACCCCTTTCAGGGCCTTCTGGGCCGCTGCGGTGCGACGGGCGGACTCGGCCGACACCGACGCCTCGAACTCCGAGGCGCGCACCGACGCCGACGAGGCCGCGGCGGAGGCGGAGGCCCGGGCGGAGGCGATCGCGGACGACGCGGACGACGCGATCGCGGACGGCATGGTCCCGGAGAAGGACGCCGTGTTCGGCGAGGAGGGTGTGCCGGTCGTGGAGCCGCCGCCGCCCCCGCCGCATCCCGTCAGCAGACCGGCTGTCAGGACGCAGGTCAGGGCGGCGGCCGGGCGGGTGCCGGGGCGCAGGGCGCGCGGCGGGGCGACGCGGGAGGGAGAAGGCATGCGCGGTTTCCTTCGGTTTCTCTCGGCCGGGGAGCTTGATCCCATCGTCGGTGCCGGACGCCCGGCGCGCGACTCGGCTCAAACGGCCGACGACGGTCCTGCGCCGCGGCCACGGAGCTGGTAATCCGGTGAGACGACTGCGCCGTGCGTGTTCAGGGCTTCGCGGGCGGGAGACCCGCACCGCACGGAAGCAGCCGACGCGGACACCGACGGGACGGAGACGGACTGATGGCAACGACCGTGGGCGGGGCGGGCCTCCCTCCGGCACCGGCAGGCCTCCAACTGCCGGGCCTCGTGCTGGGAGTGGGGCTGGGCGGGTTCGTCGACGGCATCCTGCTGCACCAGCTCCTGCAGTGGCACCACATGCTCAGCAGCACCAACACCGACCGCATCGGCGTGAAGTACTACGACCCGCACACCGTCTCCGGGCTGCGGATGAACACGGTCTGGGACGGCGTCTTCCACGCCGTGTGCTGGCTCGCGGTCCTGCTGGGCCTGGCCGTCCTGTACTCCCGGGTCACCCACAACCGGCGCGCGGTGTGGGCCTCGCGCAAGCTGTGGGGCTGGATCCTCGCCGGATGGGGGCTCTTCAACCTCGTCGAGGGGATCCTGGACCACCAGGTCCTGGGCATCCACCACGTCCACGGCGGCCGGTACGAGGTCTGGTGGGACATCGGGTTCCTCGTCCTGGGCGCTCTGCTGCTCGTGGGCGGCTGGCTGCTGCAGCGCGGCGCCCCCGCCTTCGACCCCGGCCCCGTCTCCGGTACCGGTCCCGGCTCCGGCCCCGGTGAGGCCCCGCGGACGGCGCGGGGCGCCTGATGCACCACGACATGCCCCTGCACTCCGGTGCGGGCAGTGGCCTTCCGGCCGTCCTGCCGCCCCTGCTGGTCCTGCTGGCGTGCGCCGTCGGCTACGGCGGCCTGGCGCGCCGGGCGCGGCGCCGCAACCCGGTACAGGGCTGGAGCCCGTGGCGCACGGCAGGGTGGGTCACCGGGCTCGTGCTGCTGGCGGCGGCGGTGCTGCCGCCGGTCGCGCCCTTGGCGCACCGCGACTTCCGCGGCCACATGGTGCAGCACATGCTGCTCGGCATGTACGCCCCGCTCGCGCTGACCCGCGCCGCGCCGGTCACCCTGCTGCTGCGGACCCTGCCCGTGCGGCGGGCCCGCCAGGTCACCGCGATCCTGCACGGCCGGCCCGCGCGCCTGCTCACCCACCCTGCGGTGGCCCTGCTCCTGTCCACCGGCAGCCTGGCGGTGCTGTACTTCACGCCGTTGTACGACACCGCGACGGCCCACCCGGCCGGGCACTGGCTGCTGCACGCTCACTTTCTTTTGTCGGGATGCCTGTTCGCCCACGTCGTCGCCGGACCGGACCCCGCTCCCGCCCGCCCCGGCGTGCGCACCCGGCTGGTCTACCTGGGCTGCGCCATCGCGGTGCACGCCGTCGTCTCGCAGTTGATGTACGGCGGTTTCTGGGTCGACATCCATGCCCCCGTCCCCGAGGTCCGCGGCGGCGCGGAGATCATGTACTACGGGGGCGACATCGCCGAACTCCTCCTCGCCGCCGCTCTCGTGGCCACCTGGCGCCCCGCTCCCCGCACCCGCCGCTCCCCCGGCGCGGCGCCCTCCTGCCGGCCCGCGGAAGGGTGACGTGCAGGGCCGGTCCAGGGCGGCGGGCGAGCCGTCTCAGCCGCGCTCGGCGACGTACAGGGTCTGGGTGCCGCGGCCGAGCGGGCCCTTCTCGTCGTGCAGGGCGGACTCGGCGAGCCCGATGCCCGCCCCGTCCACCGCCGTACGGGCGTCCAGGCAGACCCACTCGCCCTCGGGGTGGCGGTGCAGGCTGACGGTGAGGTCGGCGTTGATGAAGACGTAGCGCCGGAAGTCCAGCGCGGCGCTGACGCCGTTGCCCGAGTCGGCGGCCGTCAGGACCCGGCTGAGCGGTGCGATGTCCTCTCCCGCGACCAGCGGGACCCGCATGCGCATCCACGCGGTGGCCGGGCCGGGCTCCAGGAACGAACCGGCGGCGAAGCGCACGTCCATGGCGGTGTGGTAGCCCTGGTCCCACGGCACGGGGAAGAAGGCCTCCGGGGTCACCTGTCCGGGTCCGGGCACCTGCGGGCCCGGCGACACCTCGGGTACGGAGTCCGGTGCCGTCTTCATCAGCAGGGCCGTCACCCGCATCACCTCCTCACCGCCGTCAGGGGTCAGGGCGGCCTCCACCAGTTCGACGCTGCGCCCGGCGCGCAGCACGCGGCTGGTCACGGTCAGGGGCCGGAGCGGGACGGGGCGCATGATCTCGTACGTGAGCCGGGCGACCCGCATCCCGGGCCGTCCGCCCGGCCGTTGCTCGACGGCCAGCCCGAGCAGCGCGGCCGGCGGGCCGGCGTGCTGGGAGCCGGCGTCCCAGGGGCCCCGGGTGTAGACGGTGGGGAGGAACCGGTCGTGGGCCTCCCGCTCGTAGAAGGCCTCGGCTTGCGACGTCGGCATGACTTTCCTCCCTGGCGCTGTCGCGGGGACTGCCCGCCCACCCTATTACCAAGCGCTTGCTCACGACACGGCTCGGTTCGGGTAGGGCGTCGGACGCGTCAGGCGACCGGCCGGCTCGTCAGGTGCCGCTGGATCCAGTCGGCGGCGGTCCGGCGGAAGAGGCGCCGGTTGTCCGCGCGGCGGAAGTCGTGGCCCTCCTGGCGCAGCAGGAGGAGTTCGGCCTCCAGGCCGCGCTCCCTGGCGGCGCGCACGAACTGGCGCGACTCCCCCACCGGCACATTGGTGTCGTGCTCCCCGTGCACGGCGAGCACGGGAACGCGCAGGGCGTCGACGCGGCTCATGGGTGACAGGGCCCGCAGCAGGTCCTGGTCGCGTTCGGGGTGCCCGTACTTGTGCGCGGCAGACTCGGCTATCCACGGTTCGGTGCCGGCGAAGAACGTGGTCAGGTCCGACATCCCGCACACCGCGACACCGGTCCGGAACAGCTCCGGGTGCCAGACGAGGGAGGCCATCGTGAGGTAGCCGCCGTAGGAGCGGCCCATCACCGCCAGGCGCTGGGGATCGGCCAGGCCGGCCACGACGGCGTGGGCCGCACAGGCGGCGACGTCCTCGATCGCGGCGAACCGCCGGGTGCCGAGGTCCGCGTCCACGAAGGAGCGGCCGTAGCCGGAGGAGCCGCGGACGTCGGGGGCGAAGACGTCCAGGCCGCGGCCGAGCAGCTCGTGGTAGAGGGTCTGCAGGACGGGCCGTTCCTGGTCCTCGGGGCCGCCGTGCAGGTGCAGGACGCACGGGGCCGGCTCGCCCGGGGCGCGGCCGGGCGCCCGGTAGTACCAGCCGCCGAGCGGGAGTCCGTCCCGGGCGACGGGACGCAGCGGAAAGGGCCGTACGGGCGGGTGGCCTGCGTCGGGGACCGCGTCCTCGTCGCGGGACGACCAGGGGGTGCGCAGGGCCGTGCCGTGCGGCAGCCACCACACGCCCGGCCGCCGCCGCGACCCCGACAGCGCCACGACCGGGGCGTCGGGGTCGGCGGTGGCTGCCACGCGGGTGACCACCTCGTGCGGCAGGGGGACGCCGCGGGACGCACCGGCCGGGACCTCGGCGGCCGGGCGGACGGTGACACCGCCTTCCGGGACCTCGCCGGGCAGCTCGGTGATCTCCAGTTCGCTGACACCCCGTACGTTCCAGGACAGGACGGCGCCGAGCCCGTCGCGGCGCAGGGTCAGCAGTTCCAGGTCGCAGTCCGGGCGGGCGGCGGCCGGCCACTGCCCCAGCCACTCCCCCCGCGGGCCGAGCCGGACGGCGAGGAGCGCGGCGAACTCCCGGTCGTGGTCGCTGCGCAGCCAGACGGTGCGCCCGTCCGGCGCGAAGCCCCCGATCCACGGGTCGCCGTCCGCGACCCGGACGGCGCCCGTGACCGTCCGGTCGCTGCGGCGCACGACGAGTGCCTCGCGGTTGCCCCGGGGCCCCCGGCGCAGCAGGGCGAACCGGCCGTCCCGGCTCAGCGCGCACAGACGCAGGGTCGGTGCCCCGGCCTCGCTCGCGACCAGTTCGGGCGCCTGCGCGCCCTCGGGGTCGACCAGGTACACCGCGAGGGCACGCGGTCCGTGTTCCCGCGCCGTCGCGGTGCGGGGCCCGTGGATCACGGTCGTCTCCCGCACGGCGGAGGTGACGGTGAGCGGTGCTCCGCCCAGCAGCACCGCGCGGCCGTCCCGGCCGGCCCAGTCGCCGGTGTGGGCCGGGGCCGGCAGGTCCGCCGCCGCCACCGGTCCGTCGGGGCCGGTCCGGATCTCGCCGGGGGGCGCGGGTTCGGTGACGGTCACGGCGACGGCCGAGCCGTCGGGCGCCCAGCGGCCCAGGTAGGCGGACGCGCCGGGCTCGCCGCCGGCCAGCAGGCGCCGGCCGGTGCCGTCGGGCCGGACGCACAGCACCCGGGTGAGTTCGCCACCGCCGGGGGCGGTGGTGTAGGCGATCCACCGGCCGTCCGGTGACCAGGACACCTCCGTGACCGGGTCGGGGTCGGCGTCCAGCAGCCGTGCCTCGTCGCCGTCGACCGGGCCGGTCCACAGCTGCGGCACCCCGGTCCGGTCGCAGATGAAGGCGACGTTGCGGCCGCCCGGGTCCGCGGAGGGGTACCAGCAGCCGTGCGCGACGAGCCGCTGCGGTACGTCGTGGGGGGCGTAGGTGTCGGTGAGGAGGACGGGTTCCGGGGCCGGACGGACCGCCGCCCCGCCCTCGCCCGGGAGGGACAGGCGTGCCGCGTGCCCCTGCCGGGCGCCCCCCGCCGGGGCGGGGGCGTGGCGCCGTTCACGGCCGTCCGGCACCGCCCCCTGGGTGCCGGGGCCCGTGCCGGTCAGCGGATTCCGTGCGTCTGCAGCCATATCTCCAGCAGCGCTACCTGCCACAGTGTGTTCGCTCCTCGCCTGGTGCGGTGCGCGTTGGGTGCCTCGAGCAGCTCGGCGACGTGACTCTGGCGGAAGACGCCCCGCTCCTTGGCCTCCGGGGCGGTGAGGGCCTCGCGGACCCGTTGCAGCACCGGGCCTGCCATGTGCTTGATCGCCGGAACCGGGAAGTAGCCCTTGGGCCGGTCGACGACCTCCGCCGGGAGCACCTTGCGTCCGGCCGCCTTCAGGATGCCCTTTCCGCCGTCGGCGAGCTTCAGCCCGGGCGGGCAGGCGGCGGCCAGTTCGACCAGTTCGTGGTCGAGGAAGGGCACGCGGGCCTCGAGGCCCCAGTCCATCGTCATGTTGTCCACGCGTTTGACCGGATCGTCGATCATCATCACGTGGGTGTCCAGCCGGAGGTCGGCGTCCAGAGCCGTCTCGGCGCCCGCGGCGGCCATGTGGGCGCGTACGAAGTCGGCGGAGACGTCCCGCTCGGCGAGGAAGCCGGGCTCGAGGATGCCGGCGAGCTCGGTGTGGGACCGGTCGAAGTAGGTGTCGATGTACGCCTCGGCGGCCTGCTGCCGGGGCGCGCCGGCCATCGCCGGATACCAGTGGTAGCCGGCGAACACCTCGTCGGCGCCCTGGCCGCTCTGGACGACCTTGACCTCCTTGGCGACCTGCTCGGACAGCAGGTGGAAGGCCACCACGTCGTGGCTCATCATGGGTTCGCTCATCGCGCGCACCGCCGACTCCAGCGCCCCCGAGACCCGGTCGGAGGGCACCATGAGCTGGTGGTGGCGGGTGTCGAAGTGGCGCGCGACGAGGTCGGAGTAGTGGAACTCGTCCCCCTCCTCGCCTCCCTCGGCCTCGAAGCCGACGCTGAAGGTGGCGAGGTCCTGCTGCCCCTGCTCGGCCAGCAGGGCGACGATGAGGCTCGAGTCCAGCCCTCCGGACAGCAGCACGCCGACCGGGACGTCGGCCACCATGCGGCGGCGTACGGCGGTGCGCAGGGCGTCCAGCACGGCGTCGGTCCAGTCCTCGGCGCTCAGGGCGGCGTGCTCCGGGCGGCGGGTGTAGGACGGCTGCCAGTACAGGTGGTCGTGTTCGGTGCCGTCGGCCTCGAAGACGCGCACCGTGGCCGGGGGCAGCTTGCGCACGCCGTTGAGGACCGTGTGGGGCGCGGCCACCGTGGCGTGCCAGCTGAAGTACTGGTGCAGGGCCACCGGGTCGAGGGAGGTGTCGACGTCGCCGGCCGCCAGGAGGGCGGGCAGCGAGGAGGCGAACCGCAGCCGGTCGGGCGTCTGCGCCAGGTACAGCGGTTTGATGCCGAGGCGGTCGCGGCCCAGCACCGTCCGGCCGGTGTCCAGTTCGACGAGGGCGAAGGCGAACATGCCGTGGAAGCGCTGGACGCAGTCCGTGCCCCACTGCTGGTAGGCCTTGAGCACGACCTCGGTGTCGGAGTCGGAGAAGAACTGGTGGCCGAGCGCCCGCAGTTCCTCGCGCAGCTCGCGGTAGTTGTAGACGCAGCCGTTGAAGACGCCCGCGATTCTGGCGCGGGGGTCCGCCATGGGCTGCGCTCCGGCCTCCGACAGGTCGATGATCTTCAGCCGGCGGTGGCCGAGCGCGACCGGCCCCTGGGACCACACACCGCGGCCGTCGGGGCCGCGGGGCGCCAGCCGGTCGGTCATCCGTTCCACGGCCGCGATGTCCGGCCGCTCCCCGTCGAACCGTATTTCCCCGGCGAGCCCGCACATCAGAGGTTCCCCCTTCCCCTGCCCGTGCACCGCACGGCCCCGGCCGTGCCGCTGGTGCGCCTGTCGTGGGGGCCGGCCACACACCCGGGCGCCGCGCGCCCGGGGCACCGAAGGCCGGGGGTCGAGGGATCCTGCGTGGTGTGCATGGGGGTACGACTCTCCTTGGTCGGGTTCTGGTCCGCGGTGACGTCCCGGCGCGCGCGGGCCGTGGACGCCGGCGGCGGGGGCGCTGCCCTCGGCGAACGGCTCAGGCGCTCGGTGCCGGGGCGGTGGGGCCGCGGTCGTAGGCGTGCGCTCCGACCGCGGTGAGGTGACGGGGGCGGCGGGCCCGCGGGCGCCCCGCCGGGCGCTCGCCGCGGGTCTCGGCCGCCATCAGGTCGATGCTGGCGAGGAGGTCGTCGGCCTGGGCGGCCCGGCGCAGGCGGTGCGCGGCGCTGCCGGCGGCGAGTGCCTCCTCCAGCAGGCCGTGCACGGTGTCCCAGTCGCCGGACGCCTCCAGGGCCGGGCGCAGCCGGGCCAGCATGCGGGTCAGCACGGTGCGGGCCGGTGCCGCGCACCGGTCGACGGGGTCGACCAGCTGGCCTTCGAGGCCGGACCGGGCGGCCCGCCAGGTGGCGGCGCGGAGCCAGTCGTGGCGGCCGTCGCACAGGGGGCCGTCCGCCCGTTCCAGGCGTTCGCAGGCGTCACGGACCAGGGCGCGGAAGAGGCCCGCGACGAGCACCACGGTCTCCACCCGCGGGCAGGCGTCGCAGATCCGCAGTTCCAGCGTGCCCTGGTGGGCCGACGGCCGGACGTCGTGGTAGACCATGCCGGCGTCGCTGATGACGCCCGAGCCGATCAGTTCGGCGACCGACCGGTCGTAGGCGGCGGCGTCCGGGTGGCAGCCGACCGGTCCGGCGGTGGGCCACCGCTGCCACAGCATGGTGCGCCAGCTGGCGTAGCCGGTGTCGGCGCCCAGCCAGAACGGTGAGCTGCCGGAGAGGGCCAGCAGCGGGGGAAGCCAGGGCGAGACCAGGCACATGGCGCGGACGGCGGTGTCCCGGTCGGGCACGTCGGCGTGGATCTGCGCGCTGCAGATGAGCTGTTCGTCGGCGACCAGGCGGTAGTCGTCGGCCATGTGCTGGTAGCGGGCGTCGGCGGTGACGTTGCGGGGGCCGATCCGGGCCAGCGGCACGGTGCCCGCGGCGACGACGGCGAGGCCGAGGGTGGACGCCGCCGCGTCCAGGCGGCGCCGGGTCGAGGCGAGGTCCGTGTACAGCCCGTCGAGGGTGGTGTGCACGGCGCTGTTGCTCTCCACGACCGTCCGCTGCAGCTCCTCGGTGAAGCCCGGTCTGCGCAGCCGCCCGAGCAACTCTGCGGCGCGTGGCACGAGATGGCCGCTCTCCACGTCCAGTACGTGGAACTCTTCTTCTGCTCCGAGGCGTGGTGTCACGGCTTGCTTCTCCCCTGCGAGTGGACCACAGCCGCCGGCGCGCTGACCTGCGGCTGCGCTCCGGCCGGTTGACGCGGTCCGGGTTCCCTGATCGGCCGGAACCAATCAGCACCCCTTACACATGTGACGCATGCATCTCATCTGAGCACAGAGCGCCACATCGTGAGGTGCGGGGACGAACCCTGCCGACGGACACCCCCGGATGCGGGAGGCAGGCCGTGACCGCGTCGACGAAGCGGCGCCCCGGGCCCCGCACGGCGTGCGGGGCCCGGGGCGGGCCTTCGGGGTGTGGGGGCTGCGATCAGTTCGCGGGGGACGAAGTCCGGCGCGGCAGCTTCCAGTTCGGGCGGGGGAAGTGGCAGGTGTAGCCGTCGGGGTAGCGCTCCAGGTAGTCCTGGTGCTCGGGCTCCGCCTCCCAGAAGTCGCCCACGGGCTCGACCTCCGTGACCACCTTCCCGGGCCACAGGCCGCTCGCCTCGACGTCGGCGATCGTGTCGAGGGCGGTGCGGCGCTGGCCCTCGTCGGCGTAGTAGATGGCGGACCGGTAGCTGCGGCCGATGTCGTTGCCCTGGCGGTCCCGGGTGGTCGGGTCGTGGATCTGGAAGAAGAACTCCAGGATGTCGCGGTAGCTCGTGGCCGCGGGGTCGAAGAGGATCTCGATCGCCTCGGCGTGGTCGCCGTGGTTGCGGTAGGTGGCGTTCGGCGTGTCGCCGCCGGAGTACCCCACCCGCGTGGAGACCACGCCCGGCTGCCTGCGGATCAGGTCCTGCATGCCCCAGAAGCAACCGCCCGCCAGTACAGCTCGTTCGGTTCCCACTGTCATCGGTCGCTCCCTCGTGTTCGAGCCGCGGTCCGGCACGCCCGTCGACGTGCCTGCTGCACGTTCGTCCAGCTTATGGCTCCGTGGAGGTAACCATGGAGGGCCCCCGAATAGTCCGCGGGTGCGGGGCGGTCCGGCGCGCGGCGGTCAGGCGTGCAGGCGGGGCAGGACCCGGTCGAGGCGGCGGGGTATCCACCAGTTCGCCCTGCCCATCAGGAACATCGCGGACGGCACCAGGACCAGGCGGACCACCGTGGCGTCGACGATGACGCTGACGGCCAGTCCCAGGGCGAGCATCTTCACGACCACGGTCGGCGAGGCGGTGAAGGACAGGAACACCGCGGTCATGATGAAGGCGGCGGCGGAGATGACCCGCGCCGTCGCGGACAGCCCCTCCCCCACGGACAGCCGGTTGTCGCCGGTGCGCCGCCAGGCCTCGGCGATCCGGGACAGCAGGAAGATCTCGTAGTCCATGGACAGTCCGAACACGATCGCGAACATCATCATCGGCACGTACGACTCGACGGGCACCGGTTCGGACAGCCCCAGCAGCGAACCGCCCCAGCCCCACTGGAAGACCGCGACCAGCACGCCGTAGGACGCGGCGGTGGTGAACAGGTTGAGGACGACGGCCTTGAGGGGGATCACCACGCTGCGGAAGACCGTCATGAGCAGTACGAAGGCGAGGACCAGGACGATGGCGACGACGACGGGCAGCCGCTCGCCGACCGTGTGCCGGAAGTCGGCCTGGCCGGCCGCGCTCCCGGTGAGGAAGGCCTCGGCGCCCGTGCCGGCGAGGGCCTTCGGCAGGGTGTCCTCGGCGAGAGCGTCGAGGAGGGCGGCGGTGGCGGCGTCCTGGGGGCCCGTGGCGGGGGTGACCGTGGTGACGAGGAGCCTGCCGTCGGGGCTCGGCGTGAGCGGGGTGAAGGACGCGACGCCGTGGGTGTGCCGGAGCGCGGCGGTGACGTCGTCGGAGACACGGTCGGCCGGCGTGTCCGCTCCGCCGAGGTCGACCACGGTGACCACGGGGCCGTTCGCGCCGGCGCCGAAGCCCGGGCCGTGACCGTGCGCGATCCAGTCGTACGCGGTCCGGGTGCTGCTGCCGGGGCGGTCGGCGCCGGCGTCGACGTGGCCGAGGCGCATGGACAGCAGCGGCACGGAGCACACGCCGAGGAAGGCCAGGCCGACGGCCAGGAAGGTCCAGGGGCGCCGGGAGACGAGTCCGGCGTAGCGGTGCCAGCCGTCGTGCGCTCCGGCGCTCTCGGCGACGGGGCGGCGCAGCCGGATCCGGTCGACGTGCCTGCCCACCAGTCCGAGGGCGGCCGGCACCAGGGTGAGGGCGGCAGCGGCGGTGACGACGACGGCGAGCGTGGCCGCCAGACCGATCCTGCCGATGAGGCTCAGTCCGCACGCGTACAGGCTGAGCATGGCGACGGCGACGGTCAGGGCGGCGATCAGGACGGCACGTCCGCTGGTGGCCGCCGTGCGGGCCGCGGCGTCGTCCGGATCGTGCCCGTCGAGGAGGTCCTGGCGGAAGCGGGTGGTGAGGAACAGGGCGTAGTCGATGCCCACCCCGAGGCCGATCATGCCGGCGAGGGTGGTGGCGGAGGTCGCGAAGGAGACGGTCGCGGCGACGATGCCGACGACACCCAGGCCGACTCCGACACTGATCAGCGCGGTGGCCAGCGGCAGCAGGGCGGCGAGGACGCTGCCGAAGGCCAGCAGCAGGATGACGAGCGCGGTGACGACACCCACGCCCTCGCTCAGCGCGTCGTCGGCGGGTTCCCGGACGACCTGTTCGAGGTCGCCGCCGTAGGCCACGCCGATCCCCGCCGCCCGGGCGGGCCGCGTCGCGGTGTCGAGGCGCGCGGTGTAGCCGTGGCCCAGGTTCTTCAGCTGCTCGTCGAAGGAGACGGTGGTGTAGGCGGTGTGTCCGTCGTCGCTGGTCACCGGGGTGGAGACGGCGGTGACGTGCGGCAGGCCGCGCAGGTCCGCCAGCGTTTCGCCCAGCGCGGAGTGCCGGTCGGCGACGGTGCCGGAGCCGGTGTGGAAGACGACCTTGCCGTTGGGCCGGCCCGCCGCGGGCATGGAGCCGGCGAGCAGGTCGGCGCCGGTGTGCGAGGGGGTGCCGGGCAGGCTGACCTGGTCGCTGAAGGTGGGCGCCGCGATGTGCCGCCCGGCCAGGGCCGCGACGAGTACCAGCAGCCACGCGGCGAGGACGGTGGCGGGGTGCCGGGCGCAGAAGCCGCCGAGGCGGCCGAGCCTGCCGCGCACCGGGTCGGCGTCCGCCTGGTGAGGGGTCTCGCCCGGGCGGGCGTCGGCGGGTGCCGAAGGGTGCTGAGAGGGTCCGGGCACCGTGTCTCCAACCGTGTCTTCGAGTGAATGTGTCACGAGTGACACGAACTGTAGAGAGCACATGGCACACATGACAATTGGCATGAGTGACATTTTCTGGGGACCGCAGCGGAGTGCGGTGGTGACACGCGTGTCAATTGACACCTGCGACACCATGGCGGAGGCTCGGCGCATGCCGAGTGAGACCGCCCCCGCCGGACTGCGGGAACGCAAGAAGGAGGAGACCCGGCGCCTGCTGCGGGAGGGAGCGGCGCGCCTGTTCGCGGAGCGCGGCTTCGAGGGCACGACGGTCGCGGACATCGCCGCCTGCGCCAACGTCTCCGTGCGCACCTTCTTCCGCTACTTCGACAGCAAGGAAGCGCTGCTGCTGCCGGACGGGATCAAGGTCTTCGCCCACGTCGAGGACGCCCTGGCCGGGCGCCCGGCCGACGAGGAACCCCTGGACGCGGTGTGCAACGCGCTGCTGGCGGCGGCCGAGCCGTTCGCGGCCTCCACGCTCACCGCCCTCGGCCATCCGCTGGAGGACATCGAGAACGTCGTCACGGGCCGCCTCGTCCAGGCGTTCTCCGCGTTCGAGGAACGGCTCACCGTCCTGGTCCGGCGCAGGCTGCCCGCGGACACGCCCGATGCCGACCTCAGGGCGGCCGTCATCGCGGGCGCGGCTCTGTCCACGGTGCGCGCGGTGCTGCGGACACGCCGGGCGCGCCGGGCGTCGGGGATGACGGAGACGGGACCGGCGCCCCTGCCGCGGGCGTTCGAGATCCTGCGCGAGATCGGCTCCGCCGGGCGGCCTTGACGGCGGGGGCGATCGCGTGACCCGGAACGCGGCATGAGGCGGCCGGTGCCGCCGTGGTTCGGGGCACCGGCCGCCTCCGGTCGTCAGCCGACGGCTGGGCCCGCCTCCTTCGTGCCGGACAGTTCCACGAGGAACTGGTGGCAGCGGGCCGCACGCTCCGAGTCCTGTTCCATGACGCCGCGGAAGAACTCCGCGATCTCCTTCTTGTTCGCGTTCTCCGCGTCGCGCACGTACCGGCCGCAGTCGTGCCCTGCCTTGAGGGAGTGGTACTGGACCGAGATGAGGTCGTAGACGACATCGCTGAATCCGGTCTCACCGGTGGCCATGTGTCCTCCCGGGACTGCTCGCGGACGGAACAGGTGCCGGGTATCACCCTTTCACCGGCTGAAACGGCACTCCGCGGCCACTAGTCCTCCTGCTCGTCTCCGTGCGCGGACTCGTGCCCTTCCTCGCCGCCCTTGTACTCGGACTTCTCGTGGTGCTCTTGCGGCTTCTCGGGGTGGGCCGGCTTTTCGGGGTAGGACGGCTTCTCGGGGCGGGCGGGCTTCTCCGGGTACGCAGGCCTTTCGGGGTAGGCCGGCTTC
>NZ_KQ948869.1:0-65484 GCF_001514215.1 Streptomyces bungoensis | reverse complement strand
TCCGGATACGCAGGCTTCACCGGATACGCCGGGTACGCAGGCTTCTCCGGGAACGCAGGCTTCACCGGACGCGCCGGGTACGCAGGCTTCTCCGGGAACGCAGGCTTCTCCGGGAACGCAGGCTTCTCCGGGAACGCAGGCCTTTCAGGGTAGGCCGGCTTCACCGGGTACACAGGCTTCACCGGATGCGCCGGGTACGCAGGCTTCTCCGGATACACAGGCCGCTCCGGGAACGCAGGCCTTTCAGGGTAGGCCGGCTTCACCGGATACGCAGGCTTCTCGGGGTGAGCGGGCCTCTCCGGATACGAAGGCCTCTCCGGGAACACGGGCTTCTGCGGATACGCAGGCTTCTCCGGGAACGACGGCTTCTCCGGGAACGACGGCTTCTCCGGGTGCGCCGCTTTCAGCGGGTGCGGCGGGTGCGGGGTGGTGTGGTCCCCGGCCTGGGCGGTTCCCGCGGTCGTCAGCGGGGCTGCGGCGAGCGCGGCAGCCAGGGCGGCCGGTGCCAGAACAGATCGCCATCGCGGCGATGTCGTCATTCTCTCCACTCTCCTCGACTTGGTCCAGAGCTACCTGACGGCTGGTCAGACCACGAGCTGGATAGTGGAATAATCAGGAAATCGACCGTGCCCGTAACGCCACCACGGCCATAAGCCACCGGATGGTGTAGCGCGGGGACGCCGGTTGGCCGGGGGCTGCGGCACTTACCCCGATGACGGCCGCGACTCCGGCGGCATCGCGCCGGGGGCCTCCCGGTACCGTGACGCGAAAGCGCAGGTGGGCGTCGAGCCCCGACCGGAAGGTGACCGCACGATGCCGCAGCCCGCACCCGCCACGCCCGCCGCCCGCCCGGTCTCGCCTAAGTGGTCCGCAACGGCTTCGTCGAGGGGCTGCCGGGGCAGCCTGATGCTGCTCGCCGCGGACGGCTCGGTGGAGCTGGAGCGCGTCGGCCGCATGCCGGTCCTGGGCGGAGGCGACGAGGTGGGTCAGGTCAGGGCGGTGTTCTGAGTCCGCTCCACCGCGCCCCGCACCGCACGTGGGGTCACGCGGCGCTCTTCCTGCGGCGGCCTCCCGTACGGCCGAGCGCGTCGACGAGCTGGTCCCGGGTCATCTTGGACCGGCCGGGTACGTCCCGCTCCGTCGCCATCCGGTACAGCTCGGCCTTGCTCAGTTCCTGGAGCTCCTTCCTGGAGCCCGCGTCGGCGCCGCGGCCGCGGGCCCGCGCCGATGCCGCCCCGGCCTTCCTGGGCGGGGCCTTGCGGGAGGTCGTCCTCTTGGCCGCCTTGCCCGTCGCCGCCGGCCGGGCGGCCTCGCGCTGCGCGGACTCCCCCCGGGGCTCCCCGGTTCGCTGCTCACCGCGGCCGGTGCGGGCGGCCTCGATACTGCCTTCCAGGACCTTCATCAGGTCGATGACGTTGGTCGCCGTCGGCGGCTCCTGCGCCACCGCGATCTCCTGGCCCTCGGCCTTGGCCCTGACCAGCTCCCGTACCTTCTCCTGGTAGGTGTCGTGGTACCGGGCCGGTTCCCAGTCGCCGCTCAGCGCGTCGATCAGCTGCAACGCCATCTGGAGCTCCTTGCCGCGCCCGGCCCGGCCGGACGGCAGTTCGGGCAGCTCCCGGCCGGGATCGCGGACTTCGTCCGCCCAGTGGAGGGTCTGCAGCACGAGTACGTCGTCCTCGGCGCGCAGGGCGGTCAGGTACTGCTTGTTCCGCATGACGAAGGTGGCGATCCCGGCCCGGTTCGCCTCGGCGAGCGCCGCGCGCAGCAGTTCGTAGACCTCGGTGTACTCCTTGCCGCGCGGGGCGATGTAGTAGGTCCGGTCGAAGTACACCGGCTCGATCCGGTCGAGGTCGACGAAGTCGCTGATCTCGATGGTCTTGGAGCGGCCCGGTGCGATCGCCTCGAGTTCGTCGGGTTCGACCACGACGTACGCGCCCTCGCCGGTCTCGAGTCCCTTGACGATGTCGCCGGTGTCGACTTCCTCGCCGGTGCGTTCGTTCACCCGCTTGTTGCGGACCCGGTCCGCGGTGCCGCGCTGGAGCTGGTGGAAGTGGACGGTGTGGTCCTCGGTCGCCGTGTAGAGCCCGACCGGCACCGTGACGAGCCCGAAAGTGATCACACCTGTCCAGATCGCCCGCGCCATGTCCGCGCTCCGTCCGTCCAGCCCCGGCATGTGCGGCAGCCGGGGCCCGTGCCCGTCGTCTCCACGTTGGCACCGCCCCTTCCGCCTCGCGCGCCGAAGCGGGCGATCAGGGCACCGGGACGCAGCCGGGAGGCTCAGCCTCTGCTGCCGAGCGCCGCCCCGGCCGGTTCGCGGACCATGAACACGTCCACCGCGTCCTCCTTCTCCGGTGTGAAGCCGTGCCGCTCGTACAGGCGCCGTGCCGCGCTGCCCCTCAGCACGTTCAGCCGGACGCGGGTGCCGTCGCGGTCGCACCGGTCGAGCAGCTCCCGCAGCACGGCCGAGCCGATGCCGCCGCCGTGCAGGTGCGGGGACAGGTAGAAGTGCTCGAGCCAGTGGGCGTCCCCGGCCGGCCGCAGGGCCACGCAGCCGGCGAACGCGCCGCCCACCTCGATCACCCGGGTGTGCGCCGGGTCGAAGCCGTCGCGCAGTCGCCGGCGCACCCGCTGCTCGTCGTAGCGGCCGAGCCGTTCCAGATCGGCCCGCAGCACCACGGCCCGCAACTCGGCCACCGCCTCGACGTCGGCGGCCGACGCCGGCCGTGTCGCCCAGTCCACCATGATCACCAGGCCGGCGTCGCGGCCCGGGCGCGATGCCCGGCACCGGATGGGCCCATGCCCTCAGCCGCACTCCCCCGCTCAGCCACCGGCCGCCACGGCCCTGAGCTCGGCCAGCGATTCCCGCAGCAGCGGCGCCATGTCCCGTTCCTCGTCCGCCCCGATCCAGCGCTCGAAACCGATCTTGAAGACGGCGACGCCCGCCTCGGCGGTGAGGCTGGCGGCCGGCTCCCCGACGCCGCGTCCGCGCAGGGCGCCCGCGAGCGCGGCCGCCAGCGAGGCCAGCTTGACCAGTTCCCGCTCCTGGAGTTCGGCGTTCGCCGCGATCACGGCCTGGCGCCGGCGCGCGAAGGCGCGCCGGCCGGCGAACGCCTCCGCGACCGCTTCGAGGCCCGCCGCCAGGGCGTCGATCGGCGCGGCGGACGCGGGAGCGCCGGCGACCGCCCGGACGAACAGCTCCTCCAAGTCCCGCGCACCGGCGAAGAGGACTTCGCGCTTGTCGGTGTAGTGCCGGAAGAAGGTGCGCTCGGTGAGCCCGGCGCGGCCGGCGATCCCGGCCACGGTGGTCTGCTCGAAACCGCGCTCGCCGTACAGCTCCAGCGCCGCCTCCGCCAGGCGCTCGCGCGCGTTCGGCTGCCATCTGCTCATGCCCGGATCCTATCGATGACAGTCACTGACATCGAGTGCTACTGTCGATGTCAGTGACTGACATCGACACGAGTCTGGGGTTCTCCCATGCGTATCTTCGTGACCGGCGCGTCCGGCTGGATCGGCTCCGCCCTGGTGCCCGAACTCATCGACGGGGGGCACCAGGTCGTCGGGCTCGCCCGCTCCGACGCCTCCGCCGCCGCGCTCACCGGCGCCGGGGTGGAGGTCGTCCGCGGCTCCGTCGACGACCTCGGCGTCCTGCGGGAGACGGCCGCCGCCTCGGACGGTGTGGTCCACCTGGCGTTCCAGCACGAGCGTGCCTTCGGCGGCGACTTCCGGGGCGCCGCCGAGGCCGACCGCCGTGCCGTCGACGCCCTCGGCGGCGCGCTCACCGGCAGCGATCGCCCCTTCGTCCTGGCCTCCGGCCTGGCCGGCCTGGCACCCGGGCGGGTGGTGTCCGAGCGCGACATGCCCACGATCGACGGCTCGCCGTTCTCCGTCCGGGGGGCCACCGCGCAGGCGGTGCTGGCGCTCGCCTCGGAGGGGGTGCGCTCCAGCGTCGTCCGCCTCTCCCCCACGTGCCACGGCGAAGGGGACCCCGGTTTCATGGCGTCGCTGACCGCCCTCGCCCGCGAGAAGGGGGTCTCCGGTTACGCGGGCGACGGCGGCAACCGGTGGCCGGCCGTCCACCGTCTCGACGCCGCGCGGCTGTTCCGCCTGGCGGTGGAGAAGGCGCCGGCCGGGTCGGTGCTGCACGGCGCCGCCGAGGAGGGCGTCGCGCTCCGCGACATCGCCGGGGTGATCGGGCGTCACCTCGGCGTGCCGGTGGCCCCGATCGCCCCCGAGGCCGCGGGCGGGCACTTCGGCTGGCTGAGCGCGGTCATCGGCCTCGACGCGCCCGCGTCGAGCACGCTGACCCGCGAACTGCTGGGCTGGGAGCCGGCCGGGCCCGGTCTCCTCGAGGACCTGGACACGGGCCACTACTTCCGCGCCCCCGCCGCGCCGGCCGGCTGAGGGGCCCGCCCGAGCCCCTCGGCGGCGAAGCCGCCTACACCGCGAGCCAGACCGCGTGGTCGGGTGGGAGCAGGCCGTCCGCGAGGGGGCCGCTCGACAGCAGGACCGAGGTGTGGGCGGGCAGCGGGCAGGGCTCGGGCGACAGGTTGACCACGCAGACGAAGCCCGGGTCGCGGCGGAACGCCAGGACCGACTCGCCGGTGTCCAGCCAGGCGAGGGTGCCGTCGCCGAGTGCCGGGTGCTCGCGGCGCAGGCGCAGGGCTTCGCGGTAGAGCTCCAGCATCGAGGCGGGATCCGCGGTCTGCGCCGCGACGCTCAGCTCGCCCCACGCCTCGGGCTGCGGCAGCCACGGCGCGGCGGAGGCGCCGTCCGGGCTGAAGCCGTACGGGGCGGTCCCGCCGGACCACGGCAGGGGCACCCGGCAGCCGTCGCGGCCCCGGTCGGTGTGTCCGGACCGCTCCCAGACGGGGTCCTGGAGCAGGTCCTCGGGCAGGTCCTCGACCTCCGGCAGGCCCAGTTCCTCGCCCTGGTAGACGTAGGCGCCGCCGGGCAGGGCGAGCATGAGCAGGGCGGCGGCGCGGGCGCGCCGGGTGCCCAGTTCGAGGTCGGCGGGGCCGTCGGGGCGGTACGGCTCGTTGGCGGTCCACCGCTTGGTGGCGCGGCGGCCGTAGCGGCTCGGGTGGCGCATGACGTCGTGGTTGGACAGCACCCAGGTGGCGGGCGCGCCCACCGCGCCGAGCATCGCGAGCGAGTCGTCGATGACCGTGCGCAGTTCCTTCGCGTCCCAGCCGGACATCAGGAAGTCGAAGTTGAACGCGGTGTGCAGGCCGTCCTCGCGGACGTAGGCCGCGAGCCGTTCGGGGCTGTCGGCCCAGGCCTCGGCGACGAACGACCGGTCGCCCGGGAACTCGTCGGCGACCCTGCGCCAGGCGCGGTAGATGTCGTGGACCTCGTCGCGGTCCCAGTGGGGGTGGTCGACGTGGCTCCGGGGCCGGTCGCCGGCGCTCTCCCGGGAGATGAGGGGGCCCAGGACGGCCGGCTCCTGGCGGGGCGGCAGGTCGGGCAGTTCGGGGTGCTTGACGAGTCCGTGGGCGACGTCGATGCGGAAGCCGTCCACGCCCCGGCTGAACCAGAAGCGCAGGATCGACTCGAACTCCGCGCGGACTTCCGGGTGCTGCCAGTTGAGGTCGGGCTGCTGGGGCGCGAACAGGTGCAGGTACCAGTCCCCGTCGGGCAGCCGGGTCCACGCCGGGCCGCCGAAGCAGGAGACCCAGTCGTTGGGCGGTTCGGCTCCGCCGGGTCCGCGGCCGGACCGGAAGACGTAGCGTTCGCGCTCCGGGCTGCCGGGGCCGGCGGCCAGCGCGGCCCGGAACCAGGCGTGCTGGTCGGAGGTGTGGTTGGGCACGATGTCGGGGATGACGCGGATGCCGTGCCGGTGGGCCTCCTCGATGAGCTGCTCGGCCTCGGCCACGGTGCCGAACAGCGGGTCGATCGCGCGGTAGTCCGCCACGTCGTAACCGTGGTCGGCCATCGGCGACTTGTACCACGGGTTGATCCAGACGGCGTCGACGCCCAGCGACTTCAGGTACGGCAGGCGGGACCGGATGCCGGCGATGTCGCCGACGCCGTCGCCGTTCGCGTCGGCGAAACTGCGGATGTAGACCTGGTAGATGACGGCGCTGCGCCACCACGGTGCGGTACGGGTCATGTGTGGGATGCGTCCTCGGTGAGTGCGGGGCTACTTGGCTGCGCCGGCGGTGAGGCCGGCGACGATGCGGCGCTGGAAGAGCAGCACCATGACCACCAGGGGCACGGTGACCAGGACCCCCGCGGCCATCTGGCTGCCGAACGGGGTCTCGAACTGGGTGGCGCCGGAGAACTTGGAGATGGCCACCGGCGCCGTCTGCATGGCGGACTTGTTCGTCATCGACAGGGCGATGAGGAACTCGTTCCAGGCGGCGATGAAGGTGATGATCGCGGTGGTGAAGATGCCCGGCGCGGCGAGGGGGACGATGATCCTGCGGAACGCCTGGCCGCGGCTGCAGCCGTCGATCATCGCGGCGTGCTCCAGCTCGTCCGGCATCTGCCGGAAGAACGTGGTCAGGTTCCACACCGCGAGCGGCAGCGCGAACGACATGCTGGGGACGATCATGGCCTGGTAGGTGTTGATCCAGCCCATGTCCGTGAACAGTTTCAGCAGCGGGACCACGATCGACACCACCGGGAACATCGAGGTGGCGATGATCACCGTGAGGATCAGCCGCTTGAACCGGAACCGCAGGCGGGCCATCGCGTAGGCGGTGAACGTGGCCAGCAGCAGCGCCAGCGCGGTCGTGACGCCGGCGACGACGAGGCTGTTGAGCAGGGCCCGGGTGAAGCCCTGGGACGGGTCGAACACCGCCCGGTAGTTCTCCAGCGAGACCGGGGCGGGCAGCAGCGAGGTGTCGAAGATGTCGGAGGTGCGCCGGAGACTGGAGACCAGCATCCAGTAGAACGGCGCCAGGCAGTAGGCCACCACCGCGGCGACGCCGGCGTACAGCAGGGCGTTGCGCCACTTCAGCCGGTGGGTCATGCGGTCACCTCCGTGCGCCGGGAGAGCGAAAAGCGTCTGGTTCCGCGCGTCTTGCGGGCGCCGCCGTCACCGACCAGGTCGGTGCCGAGCAGCCGGACGAAGGCGAACGCGATGAGCAGGACGTAGAGGAAGAGGAGCACGGCGTAGGCGGAGGCGGGTCCGAAGCGGACGTTGGAGGCCTCGTTCTGCGCCAGCATGGACAAAGTCTCCACCGAGTTCTTCTGCGCGCCGACGAGGATGTAGGGCAGGTCGAACATCCGCAGCGCGTCCAGGCACCGGAACAGCACCGCCACCAGCAGCGCCGGCTTCACCAGGGGCAGCGTGACGTGCCAGAACCGGCGCAGGGCGCCCGCCCCGTCGATGCGGGCGGCCTCGTAGACCTCCTGCGGGATCACCTGCAGCCCGGCCAGGACCAGCAGCCCGATGAAGGGGGCGGTCTTCCACACCTCGGCGACGATCACCGCCACCTTCGCGTGGAAGCCCTCGGTCGTCCACAGGATCTGGCGGCCGATCAGGGCGTTGGCGACGCCGTCGCTGTTGAAGATCCACCGCCACAGCAGGGCGGAGATGGCCGTGGGCACCGCCCACGGCACGAGGATGCCGGCCCGGACCAGGGCCCGGCCCCGGAACGCCCGGTGCATGATCAGCGCCATCGCCACACCGATGAGCGTCTCCAGCCCCACCGTGACGACCGTGAAGAAGGTGGTGTTCCAGAAGGCGTTCCAGAATCGGTCGCCGGCGGCGCCGAGGACGTCGGCGTAGTTCCGCAGGCCGACGAACGGTTCGGTGGCGCGGATGAACCCGGTCTGCGGATCCAGGCCCTTGGGCCCGTACAGCGACTCGCGCAGCGCCATGAGCGTCGGGTAGAGGACGACGACGCTCAGGACGAGGAGGGTCGGGGAGACCAGCAGCACCGCCATCCGGGCCGAGCCGGAGGTGGCCCGGCGCGTGCGCCGGCGGCGGTTCGCCGGTGCGGCGGGCGCGCCCGGGGTGCTGCCGTGGCCGCGCAGCGCGGTGCCGGGCGGGAGCGTGGTGTCGGCCATGGCCCCGCCCCTCACTGCCCCGTGGACTTCTGCAGAGCGCTCTGCAGGTCCTTGAGCGCCTGCGCGCTGCTCTTGGCGCCGGTCAGCGCGGCGTAGGCCTCCTGCTGGACCGCGGAGGTGACGTCGCCGTAGTTCACGACCCGGGGGCGGGGGACGGCGTGCAGTACGGACTGCTTGAGGACCGGCAGGTACGGATACTGCTCGACCAGCGAGGGCTCGTCGTACAGCCGCGTGTACGGCGGGGCGAGGGAGGCCTCCTTCAGGAACGTGCCCGCGCTGTCCTCGCTGCTGAAGAACTTCATGAAGTCCAGGGCCGTGGCCTTGTTCCTGGCGAAGGACGACAGGGCGAGGTTGTGGCCGCCCAGGCTGGAGGAGCCGGGACCGTTCAGGCCGGGCAGCGGGGCGACGGCGAACCTGCCCGCCACCTTGCTCTTCCCGGCCAGGGCGTACATGTAGGGCCAGTTGCGCAGGAACACCAGCTTGCCTGACTGGAACGCCCGGCGGCCGTCCTCCTCCTGGTAGGTGACGGCCTCCTTGGGAATGGTCCCGTCCTTGACGGCACCGGCGAGGAAGTCCAGTCCCTTCCTGGCCGCGGGCGTGTCGACGTCCGGCCGGCCGTCGGCGTCGGTGACGACGCCGCCCGCGGAGTCCACGGCCTCGGCGAAGTTGACGGTCAGGCCCTCGTACTTCTGGAACTGGCCGGCGTAGCAGGACATGCCCTTGGCCTCGGGGAGCTTCTCGACCTTGGCGCAGTCGGCCTTCATCTGCGACCAGGTGGCCGGCGGCCCGCTGACGCCGGCCTTCTTCAGCAGGTCGCTGCGGTAGTAGAGCAGTCCGCCGTCGGAGCTGGCCGGGGCCGCGTACAGAGCGCCGCGGTACTTCGCGGTCTCCACCACGGGCTTGAGCATCCTGCCCAGCGGGAAGCGCTGTTCGGGCAGGCGGTCGATCCACTGGTGGGCGGCGAACTCCGAGGTCCACACGACGTCGAGGGAGAGCACCGTGTAGGCGTCGGACTTCGTCTCCGCGTTCTGGATCATCTGCTGGCGCTGCGAGTCGGCGTCCGTCGGCAGCTGGACGAAGGTGACCTTCTCCTTGGGGTGCAGCTTGTTCCAGCGGTCGATGACCTTCGGGACGACGCCGGTGGTGTCCTTGCCGGCCACGTAGGTGATCGGGCCACGGCCCTCGAAGGACGTGCTCCCGGCCTGCTCCCCGGAGCCGCTGCCCCCGGACGAGCCGCAGGCGGTGAGGAGGAGGCCGGCGGCGACGAGCGTCGCCGCGCACGGGAGGGCTCTGATGGTCCTGGTCTTCACTGTCTCTCTCCTGGTCGTGCGGAACCGAGGGCGCGACGGCGCGCCCGTTGCGAGACTGAGCTGTCACGGCACTTCACTGCGAGAAGACGCAGGTCAGGGCATTGAACGAGGGTGGCGCGATGACCACTTGGACCTTGCCGGGACAACGCTTGCACGCTAGGAGTGCACCTGGGGGAAGTCAATCCGTAACTTGTCGGTAGCTCGAACAAATATAGATGCGCTACCCAGCTTGTTTACGGAGGAAATAGGACACAACCCCACAGGAACTCCACCGTCCCGGCATTGAGACAGCGCTGTCACGAAAGGGCGGCGGGATGCGGGCGGCCTGTGCTAACTTCCGCCTCATGTCACCCGCTCAACGGCACCCCACGATGACCGACGTCGCCGAACGGGCCGGCGTCTCCCCGTCCACCGTCTCCCGCACCCTGCGCGGTCTGCCGACCGTCTCGCCGGAGGTGCGTGCCCGGGTCGAACAGGCCGCCCGCGAACTGAACTTCGCGGTCTCGCGCCAGGCCGCGAGCCTCGTGACGGGCCGGACCGGGGTCGTGGCGGTGCTCGTGCCGACGCTCAACTCGTGGTTCATGGGGTCGGCGCTGTCCAGCCTCGGGCCCATGCTGCGCGCGGCCGGGCGGGAGCTGAACGTCTACGTCATACCGGACCTGGCCGAGCGCACCGCGTTCTTCGAGCGGCTGCCGGCCCGCCGGAACGCCGACGCGCTGCTCGTCTTCGGATTCGACCTCACCGACGAGGAGACCGCGCGACTGGACGACCTCGGGATGCCGGTCATCTACGTCAGCCAGCACGCCGAGGGCCGGCCGAGCGTCTACGTCGACGACGTGGCCGGGGCGCTGATGGCCACCCGGCACCTGCTGAACCTCGGGCACCGCAGGATCGCGTTCGCGCCGACCGTGGGGGCCAGCGGCTTCAGCTTCAGCTCTCGTGAACGTCTGCTCGGCTACCAGCAGGCGCTCACCGAGGCGGGCATCCCGCTCGACGACGAACTGGTGGTCACGATGGCGATCGACGACAAGCGGGGCCTGGTCTCGGGGGTCGGGCGCCTGCTGGGCCTGCGGGAGCCGCCCACCGCGCTCTTCGCCGAGCAGGACGAGCTGGCCGTCGCCGTCGTGCACACCCTGCGCCGGGCCAGGATCGAGGTGCCCGAGCGGATGTCCGTCATCGGCTTCGACGACCACCAGGTGGCCGAGTGGTTCGACCTGTCGACGGTGGCCCAGTCGCCGTCGGACATGGGCCGGGTGGCCGGTGAGCTGGCCCTGCGGCTCATCGACGACTCCGAGGCGGACCACACGCGGCACGTCGTCCTGCCGGTCCAGCTGATCCCCCGGGCGACCACCGCCCCGGTCGCCGCGCCGTCGCGGCAACTCGCCGACCCCGCGGCGTCCTGACGGGGCGTCGGGACGAACGGGCCGTGCGGGGTGGGGAACATGCCGCTGACCGGAGCAATCGCCGGTGCGCCGCGTCCCGTCGCAGCAGGCTGGACCTTTGCCCAGGTCGTGTGACAGGAGTCCGGTGTGCGAAGGCCGCGTAAGCCGAACCGTCAGGAATGTCGTTCGCCCGAATGCCGCGCCCGCCGGGCCGCGCCGGCCGGGCCGCCGGTGCCGGCGCGCGGGAGCTCTGGGTGAGGCACCGGCATCCGGCCGGGGAGCCCGGGGCCGGCCCCGCCGTACGGATGCGGCTGCCCGCTCCCCCGGCCTGGCTGCGCTGGCTGCCCTTGCTGTACGTCGCGGGGGTGCTGGTCCTGGAGCCGCTCACGCCCGTCGACTGGCCGGTGAGCTTCCTGCTGATCGGCGTGCCGCTGGTGGCCGCGTTCGCGCACGGGCCCGTCATGACCGGCGCCGCCACGGTGTTCGCGGTGGTCTTCGAGGGGGTGCTGGCCGGCACCCCGTGCTGCGCCGGACGGTCCGTCGGCTACCTGTGGGACCGGCACTACGTGGCCTCGTACCTCTGCACGGCCCTGGTGGGCGGCCTCGGGACGGTTCTGGCCGCGCACCGCATCCGCCGCGAGCGGGCGCTCGCCGACGTCCGCTTCGTGGCCGAGGTCGCGCAGCGCGTCCTGCTGCGGCCGCCTCCCCACCGGATCGGCGGCCTGCTGCTGGAGAGCCTGTACCTCTCCGCCGCCGCGGAGGCGCGCATCGGCGGCGACCTCTACGAGGCGGTCCCGACGGCGCACGGGGTGCGGCTGCTCATCGGTGACGTCCGCGGCAAGGGCCTGCTCGCGGTGGAGACCGCGGCCGCGCTGCTGGGCGCGTTCCGCGAGGCGGCCCACGACGAGCCGGACCTGGCCGCCCTGGCGGGCCGCGTGGAGACGAGCATGAACCGCCGGGCGACCCAGCTGGGCGGCAGCGAAGTGGGCGAGCGGTTCGTCACCGCGATCTTCGCCGAGGTCCCCGCCGACGGCCGTCTCGTCCGCGTCGTCAACTGCGGCCACCCGCCCCCGGTCCTGATCCGCCCCGGCGAGGTGCGCGAACTGGACCACGGGCACCCGGCCCCGCCGCTGAACCTCGGGATGCTCGTCGACGACCCGTACCACGTCGACACCTACTCCTTCCTGCCAGGCGAGCAGCTCCTGCTGTACACGGACGGCGTCACCGAGACCCGCGACCCCGGCGGGACCTTCTACCCCCTGCTGGAGCGGCTCCGCTCCTGGGGACCGCTGCCGCCGCGGGAGCTGCTGGAACGGCTCCACGACGACCTGCTCGCCTTCAGCGGCGACCACCTGCAGGACGACACCGCGGCACTGGCCGCCTGTCTGCTCGCCGACGAGCCCGAGCCGGCGCCGGCCGGGACCGGCTGACCGCAGGGGCGGGCTCCGGGCGCCGGGTCCCGGCGGCGGTCAGGCGGTAGCCTGCTCGTGAGGCAGTCATGGCCGATGACGTACACATCCGGCTTCTCGGTGGCTTCGCCGTCGCGGTCCAGGACCGTCCGGTGCCCGCCGGGGCGTGGCGGCTGCGCAAGGCCCGGAGCCTGCTGAAACTGCTGTGCCTGGCACCGGGCCACCGGATGCACCGGGAGCGGCTCTACGACCTGCTGTGGCCGGACCTCGGCCGGACGGCCGCCGCGAACAACCTGCACCAGGTGCTGCACGCCGTGCGGCGCGCGCTCGCCTCGGCCGGCACGCCCGGCGAGGTCGTCGTACTCCGCGACGACCTGGTGCTGCTGGGGCCCGGCGGCGGGGTGCGCACCGATCTCGACGCGTTCGACGAGGCGGCCCGGCGGGCCGCGGAGGGGGGCGGCACCGCGGACTACCGTGCCGCGCTGGCGCTGGCCGGGCCCGGGCTGCTGCCGGAGGACCGGTACGAGCCGTGGGTCACCGAGGCGGCCGAGGCGCTGCGGACCCGGTGCACGGCCCTCAGGCTGGGGCTCGGCGAGACGCTGGAGCGCGACCACCGCCCGGACGAGGCCGCGGACGTGCTGCGGGAGCTGATCGCTCAGGACCCGCTGCACGAGCCCGGCCACCGGGCGCTGATGCGGGTCCTGGCCGGGGCCGGCCGGCGCGGGGAGGCGCTGGCCGTGTACGAGCGGCTGCGGGACGCCCTCGGCCAGGAGACCGGAGCCGACCCCGACCCGCAGACGCGCCGCCTCTTCCGCGTCCTGCTGGCCGACTCGGTCGAGGTGCCGGAGCGGCGTCCCGAGGCCGCGCGGCGCGGTCTGCCGGCGCCGGCGACGGCCCTGATCGGCCGGGAGCGGGAGACGGCCGAGGTGGCGGGGCTGCTGGAGCGGAGCAGGCTGCTGACCCTCACCGGGGCCGGGGGCTGCGGCAAGACCCGGCTCGCGCTGGCCGTGGCCGCCCGCCGGGCGGACGGCCACCGGGACGGGGCGTGGTTCGTGGACCTCGCCGGGCTGGCGGAGCCCCACCTCGTGCCGGAGGCGGTGGCGGCGGTCCTGGGGCTGCACCTGCCGCCGTCCGGCGGCGGCCGCGAGGCGCTGATCGCCCAGCTCGGCGGCCGGGAGCTGCTGCTGGTGCTGGACAACTGCGAGCACCTGGTCGACGCGTGCGCCGCCCTGGCCTCCGAGATGCTGGCCCGCTGCCCGGGCGTGCTGCTGCTCGCGACCAGCCGGGAACCGCTGCACAGCTACGGCGAACGGACGTACCGGGTGCCGTCGCTGGGCCTGCCGGATCCGCGCCGGCTGCCGCCCCTGGCGGAGCTGGGCCGGTTCCCGTCCGTGCGGCTGTTCACGGAGCGGGCGGCCGAGGCGGCCCCGGGGTTCCGGCTGACGGCGGAGAACGCGGCGGCGGTGGCGCAGATCTGCTTCCGGCTCGACGGGATGCCGCTGGCCCTGGAGCTCGCCGCGGCCCGGGTCCCGGTGCTGGCTCCGCGTCAGATCGCCGACCGGCTCGACGACGTCCTGGCCCTGCTCGGCCGCAGCGGCCGGCGCGGCGCGACCCGCCAGGAGACGCTGCTGGCCACCCTGGAGTGGAGCCACCGGCTCCTCGACGACGAGGAGCGGCGCGTGTTCCGGCGGCTCGCGGTCTTCGCGGGCGGGTTCTCCCTGGCCGCGGCCGAGGAGGTGGGCGCGGACGATCGCCTGGGCGCCCCGGTGCTGGACGTGCTCGGCCGGCTGGTCGACAAGTCCCTGGTGGGGGTGGAGCCCCGGGAGGACGAGGTCCGCTACCGGCTGCTGGAGACCATCCGCCAGTACGCCGCGGACCGCCTGCGGGCCGCCGGGGAACTGGCGGACACCGAGGCCCGGCACCGGCGTTTCTACCTGGCCCTCGCCGAGGCGCGGGACCGGGAGCAGCCCACCGGGGTCTCGGGGGCGCACTCGCTGGAGCTGGAGGCCGACTACGACAACCTCCGGGCCGCCCTGCGCTCCTTCCTGCGCCACGAACCGGACAGCGCGCTGCGGCTGGCCGTGTCGCTGCGGTCGTTCTGGCCGGAACGGGGACGCCTGGCCGAGGGCCGGCGCTGGCTGGAGGACACCCTCGCCGCGGCGCCGGAGCCGACCGCGCAGCGGGCCGGGGCGCTGATGGCGCGGGCGGTGCTGGCGATCCGGCTCGGTGACGGCTCGCCACTGGCGGACATCGCCGAGCAGATCGTGGCGATCCCGCGGCACCGGCAGGACCCGGTGGCCCTGGCGTACGCGCACTGCCGGCGGGCGATCCTGCTGTGGATGCGCGGCACGTGGGAGAGCGCGCGCACCGCACTCGACGAGGCCTGGGCCCTGGCCCGTGACGCGCACGCCGCCGAGGCCCTCGCCGTCGCCGCCCACCTCGAGAGTGTCTGGGCCGCCTGCCGCGGGGACGGGCCGGCGGCCCGGGAGGCGTGCGCGGAGTGCCTGCGGCTGCTGGCCGGCGTCGAAGCCGGAGGTGGCCCGTTCTTCCCGGTCATGACGCCGGGTTACGTGGTGGAGGAGGACGCGGCGGGGCGGGTGTCGCTGTTCTTCGAGGAGACGGTGCTCGCCGGCCGTACGGTCGGCCCGGCCCGGGCCCGCGGCTACGCGCTGGTGAACCTCGCGTGGGCGGGCCGGCTCGGCGGCCGCGCCGACGCGGCCGCGACGGCCGAGGAGGGGGCCGCGTGCTTCCGCGCGCTCGGCGACCCGCACGGTGAGTCCCTGGCCCTCAACGCCCTGGGCAACATCCACCGCGGTCTGGGCGACCTGGACGCGGCCCGCGAGTACCTCGGCACGGCGCTGGCGATCAGGCGCCGGCTCGGCGACCGCCGGGAGGAGGGCATCACCCTCGGCTGCCTCGCCCTGGTCCGGCTGGCCGGCGGGGACACCGGCGGCGCCCAGGCGGATCTCGCCCGGGTCCTCGCCCGCTTCGAGGAGATCGACGACATCCCGGGTGCCGTCAACAGCGTGCTGCACCTGGGGCTCGTGGCCCGGGCCGCCGGCGACCAGGCGCGTGCCCGGACCCTGCTGGCCCATGCGCAGCGCCTGGAGCACGTCGCCGGATCGGCCGCCGCCGCTGCCGGATGGGTCGCGCTGCTGCAGGCCCAGCTGCTGTGGCAGGCGGGTGAACGGGAGGCCGCCGGGGCGGCGGCGGCCCGGGCCGACGGCCTCTTCGGCCGCTTCGGCGACACCCGTGGCCGGGCCGTCCTGCGGCGCGCGCTGCCCTTCGGCCTGCCCGGCAAAGCCGCTGCTCAGTGAGTGCTAAGAGGCGCTGCCTAGCGTCGTGGACGTCGCTGCAAGCACGCACACCAAGGAGACGGACATGTCGATCGACACAGCCAGGGGAGTCCTGGGGGACGCCACCGTCGCCGAGCTGGAGGCCGGTCTGCGCGGCAGCGTCGTCCGCCCCGGCGACCCCGAGTACGACCAGGCCCGCGCGGTCTGGAACGCGACGCACGACCGGCATCCGGCGCTCGTCGTCCGCTGCGCCGGGACGGCGGACGTGGTCCGCGCCGTCGAGTTCGCCCGCAGCCAGGACCTGCTGGTCGCGGTCCGCGGCGGCGCCCACAGCATCGCCGGGTTCTCCACCTGCGACGACGGCATCGTCATCGACCTGTCGCCCATGAAGGGCGCCTTCGTCGATCCCGTGGCGCGCCGGGTGGTGGCCCAGGCGGGCATGACGTGGGCCGACCTCGACCACGAGACGCAGGTCTTCGGTCTCGCGGTGACCGGCGGCCTGGTGTCCTCGACCGGCATCTCCGGTTTCACGCTCGGCGGCGGCGTGGGCTGGCTGCTGCGCCGCCACGGGCTGGCCTCCGACAACCTGACGGCGGCCGAGGTGGTCACCGCGGACGGCCGGGTGGTGCGCGCGAGCGAACGGGAGAACGCCGAACTCTTCTGGGCGCTGCGCGGAGGCGGTGGCAACTTCGGGGTGGTGACGTCGCTCGAGTACCGGCTGCACCCGGTGGGGCCGCAGGTGCTGGCGGGCCTGATCTTCTACCCCGTGGAACAGGCCCGGCAGGTGGTCACCGGCTGGCGTGAGCTGACGGAGCGCATGCCCGACGACCTGACGACCCTCCTCGTCCTGACGACGGCGCCTCCGCTGCCGTTCCTGCCGCCGGAGGTCCACGGCACCCGGGTCGTGGTGCTGGCCGGCATGTACGCGGGCGACCTCGTCGACGGTGAGGAGGCCGTCGGCCCGCTGCGGACGCTGGGGACGCCCATCGCCGACCTGATGGGGCCGATGCCGTACACGGCCATGCAGTCACTGCTCGACCCGCTGTGGACGGCCGGCGCGTACAACTACTTCACCTCGGCCTTCGTCGAGCCGTCCGACGACGCGCTGGACGCCGTGCTGCGCCACCACCTGGAGACCCCGACGCCGTCCAGCGAACTGCACCTGCACCAGCTGGGCGGTGCGTTCGCCCGGGTGCCCGCCGAGGCCACGGCGTTCAGCCAGCGCTCCTCGCGCGTGCTGTGCAACGTGATCGCGCGCTCCCCGGACCCGGAGGGCTTCGACGCGCACGTCGCCTGGGCCCGCGGGGCCCGCGAGGACATCGCGAGCCACGGACGCGGCGCCATGTACGTCAACTTCACCGGCGACGCGGCCGAGGACAAGGTGCGGGCGTCCTACCCCGACGCGGTGTACGAGCGGCTGGTCCGGGTCAAGGACGCCTACGACCCCACGAACCTGTTCCGCCTCAACCAGAACGTCCGGCCCTCGGCCGCGGCGTGAGCCGGGTCGGGGGCCGGGGGGCGGAAGGGTCCGGGTGCGCGGTGCGTACCCGGGCCCGGTGGTTCAGGCGGCGAGTGCGTGACCGGGGTGCAGGACCACCTTGGTATAGCCCTCGACGCGCTGGTCGAACTTCTCGTACGCCTGCGGTGCCTGGTCCAGCGGGAGCTCGTGGGAGACCACGAAGCTGGGCTTGGCCCGGCCGGCGATGATCATGTCGCGCAACTGGCGGTTGTACCGCTTGACGTTGCACTGACCGGTGCCCATCTGCTGGCCCTTCTCGAACATCCGGCCGATGGAGACCAGCAACTGGCCGTGCTTGGCGTGCTCGTCGGGGCCGCCCGGGTCGGACGGCACGTACAGGCCCGGGACGCCGAGCATGCCGGTGGGCCGTACCGTCTCGACGAGCGCGTTGAGGACGATGGCGGGCTCCTCGTGGCTGGCGTCGTGCGCCTGGGCCTGGTACCCGACGGCGTCCACGCCCTTGTCGGTTCCCTCCCCGTTCGTCTGCTCCTTGATCTGCTCGGCCGGGTCGCCCTTGGTGAAGTCGATCGGGATGGCCCCGATCTCCTCCGCCTTGGCGAGCCGCTCGGGCACGCGGTCGACCGAGAACACCTTCGCCGCGCCGCGCAGCAGCGCGGAGTAGGCGGCCATCAGGCCCACCGGTCCGGCGCCGTAGACGGCCACGCTCTCGCCGGGTGTGACCTGGGCGAGTTCGCACCCGTGGTATCCGGTCGGGAAGATGTCGGCGAGCAGGATGAAATCGCTCTCGAACTCCTCGCCTGCCGGCAGTTTCAGGCAGTTGAAGTCGGCGAACGGGACGCGCAGCCGTTCCGCCTGGCCACCGGTGTACGGGCCCATGGCCACGTAGCCGTAGGCGCCGCCGGCGAAGCCGGGGTTCACCGTCAGACAGAACCCGGTCTTGCCGGCGAGGCAGTTCTTGCAGAACCCGCACGCCACGTTGAACGGCATCACGACCCGGTCGCCCTCGGACAGGGAGGTCACGCCGCTGCCGACCTCCTCGATCACTCCGAGGTTCTCGTGGCCGAAGACGATGCCGGCCTCGGCGGCCGTGCGGCCCTCGTACATGTGCAGGTCCGATCCGCAGATCGCGGTCGACGTGACGCGTACGATCACGTCGTTGGGGTGCTGTATCCGTGGATCGTCGACGTCCCTCACCGTGACGCTGAAAGGCTTTTCGTAAACGACGGCTTTCACCTGTGTCACCTCCGCGGCGAGCGCTGGATGACGGCGGCGAGGGAGCACCGCGGCCGGGGAACGCACACAGGAAGGACCCGGGCCCCAGGGCTGTGCCGTGGCCCGGCGTGCGCACTCCTCACCGCCGGTACTTCCAGGTAACGCCCCCTCGGGAGGGGCCGCAACCCACGCCCGCGGCGGGGCCCGGACGCCCGGCGGGGTCAGCGTGCCAGGGCGTCGAGCAGCACGTCCGGGTCCGGTTCCGGGCGGTGGTCCAGGGCCTGTTCGGCCCAGATCACCTTGCCCTGGGCGGCGTGCCGGGTGCCCCACCGCTGCGCGAACTGCGAGACGAGGAACAGGCCTCGGCCGCCCTCGTCGGTGGTGGCGGCGCGCCGCAGCCGGGGCGAGGTGCTGCTGCCGTCCGACACCTCGCAGACCAGGGTGCGCCCGAGCAGGATCCTGACCCGCACGGGCGGGGTGCCGTACCGGATGGCGTTGGTGAGGAGCTCGCTGACGATCAGCTCGGTGGAGAACGCCGCGTCACCCAGCCCCCAGTCGTCCAGGCGGCGGCCCAGCTCCGCCCGGACCCGCGACACCGCCCGGGCGTCGGACGGCACGTCCCAGACCGCCACCCGGGACGGGTCGAGCAGCCGGGTGCGGGCGACCAGGAGCGCCACGTCGTCGCCGGGGTGTGCGGGCAGCATGGTCTCCACCAGGGCGCGGCAGGTCTCCTCCGGGCTGCGGCCCGCGTCCGCGAGCGCCGAGCGCATCGCCGCGAGGCCCTCGTCGATGTCGCGTCCGCGGTCCTCCACCAGTCCGTCGGTGAACAGGACGAGCCGGCTGCCCTCGGGGAGGTCCAGCTCACCGGCCTCGAAGGGGTGCCCGCCCACTCCGAGGGGCGGCGACAGCGGCAGGTCGGGGAAGGTGACCCGGCCCCGGTCGTCCACCACCGCGGGGGCGAGGTGGCCGGCGCGGGAGAGGGTGCAGTGCCCGGCGACCGGATCGTAGACGGCGTAGAGGCAGGTGGCGCCGGTGAGCGGCGCGCGGTCGTCGTCGGAGCCGGCGGTGTGGCTGTCCAGCCGGGTCACCATCTCGTCGAGGTGGCCGAGCAGTTCGTCGGGTGCCAGGTCCAGGGAGGAGAAGTTGAGCACTGCGGTCCGCAGCCGCCCCATGGTCACCGCGGCGTGCAGTCCGTGGCCCACGATGTCGCCGACGACCAGGGCGACCCGGAAGCCGGGCAGCGGGATGACGTCGAACCAGTCGCCGCCGACGCCGGACCGCGCGGGCAGGTAGCGGGAGGCGATCTCCAGGACGTCCTGGTCGGGCAGGCCGACGGGCAGGAGGCTGCGCTGCAGGGTGTCGGCCATGGCGTGCTCGCGCGCGTACCGGCGCGCGTTGTCGATCGCGACGGCGGCCCGGGCGACCAGTTCCTCGGCCACCGCGACGTCCTCCTCCTCGAACCGCGGGGAGCCGCTGCCGCGCCAGAAGTTGACCATTCCCAGGACGATGCCCCGGGCCCGCAGCGGGACGGTGATCAGCGAGTGGATGCCGAAGTCCAGGGCCCGCTGCGCACCCCGCGGGTCGTGGGCGCGCCAGTCCTGGGCGGTGTGCAGGTCCGGCACCAGCACGGCCTTTCCGCGGTTGAGGGCGGCCACCATCGGTGTGTCCGCCACGACGAAGCGGATCAGGTCGCCGACCGGTTGCAGCGGGGGCCCGGCGCCCACCCCGCGCAGGGCCGTGCGCCGCATCCGGTGCACGGCGCCGGTGGGTTCCTCGCCGCGCAGCACGGAGTCGAGCAGTTCCACGGTGACGAAGTCCGCCAGGCGGGGCACCGCCACCTCGGCGAGCTCCTCGGCGGTGCGCCGCACGTCCAGCGTGGTGCCGATCCGCGTGCCGGCCTCGTACAGGTAGGACAGCCGGCCCCGCGCCACCTCGGCCTGGCCGGACAGGGCCGTCAGTTCCGTGGTGTCGCGGAAGGTGGCGACCATGCCCTGCGCCCCGCCGTAGGGTGCGGTGAGCCGGGTGTTCACCGCCAGCAGCCGGTCGCGGACCGGGACCACCTGGTCGGAGACGGCGCGGCCGGAGCCCAGCAGCCGGGTGGGGACGGGGCCGAGGCCCAGCTCGGTCACCGGCCGCTGGTCGGCGTCCTCGGGCAGGCCCAGCAGCCTGCGTGCCTCGTCGTTGGCGAGCAGCAGGCGGCCGTCGCCGCCGACGATCAGGACGCCCTCGCGCACGGCGTGCAGCACCGCGTCGTGGTGCTCGTACATCCGGGTCATCTCGGCCGGGCCGAGCCCGTGGGTCTGGCGCAGCAGCCGCCGGCCGATCAGGGCCGTGCCGAAGGTGGCCAGGAGGAGGGCCCCCGAGGCCGCGCCGAGCAGCATCGGCAGCTTCTCGTCCAGCAGGTGGCCCAGGGTCGCGATCTGGACGCCGGCTGTGACGACGCCGACCACGCGCCTGCTCGCGTCCGTGACGGGCACGACGGCGCGCACCGCGTCGGCGGGCCGGCCGTGGAAGGTCTGGGTGAACGACTCGCCGGCGGCGGCCGGGCCGATGTCCCGCGCCCGGGTGCCGATCAGCGCCGGGACGGGGTCGGTGAGCCGGACGCCGCGAGGGTCGAGGACGGTGACGAAGTCGACGCCGGATCCCCGCCTCGCCCGTTCCGCCGCGGGCTGCAGCCATGTCGTGGGGTGCGGTGAGCGCAGGGCGAGCGCGGTGCCGGGGCCGTGGGCGAAGGCCTCGGCGGCGGCCATGGACCGGTTGCGGGCGTTGTGCTCGGCGTCGTGGCGGTCCTGTGCCACCAGCACGGCGGCGGCGCCCGCGACGATCACCAGCATGATGAGGGCCTGCAGCACGAAGACCTGCGCGGCGAGCGTGCGGACGCTCAGGGGCCGCGCCAGGCGGCGTCCCTGTGCCGACCGGGGCCCGGGGCTGCGCGGTGGCGCCGTCCTCCCCCACGGCAGGCGGGAACGTCCGCTCATGTCCCCTTTTGTAACACCACGGCTCCGTGCGCGGCGACCGGTCCGGGTGGGCGGTGGGTGCTCAGAGTCCCGCGGAGGCGCGGCGCTGCGCCTGCTCGAACTCGGTCAGGGGGTCGCCGCCGGCCTGCCAGGGCCAGGGGGTGACGACACCGCCGAGCGTCTCGAAGACCGCGTGGGCCTCGCGCCGCCGGTCGGCGGCCGTCAGCGCGTAGGCGAGGGTGTTGAGGTCGGCGAGGGCCCCGGCGTGGCGGAGGAATCCCGGCTGCACCCAGGTGTGCGCCACGCGGTCCAGGGCCTGGGCGGCCATCGCGTGGGACCAGTGGTTGCGGGCCACCAGCGCCTCGACCCCGCCCCGGGCGAGGAGGGTGTGGTACTGGCGGACCTGGGCGGTCAGCTCCGTCGCCGCGCAGGGCACGTTCGCGGGCATGCGGGCGCCGAGGCTGTCCACGAAGTCCAGGACCTGGACGCGGGACCCCGCCTCCTCCGGGCTGAGGTAGCCGAGCATGCTCAGGTAGGCCTCGCGGTTCCAGCGGTCGCGGGCCAGCACCTCGTTCCACACGCCGAACACCTGCGACTGCTCCCGGCGCTCCAGCCGGGCCAGTTCCAGCAGCACCACCCAGGGGGTCGGGTCCTCGGGGGCGAGTTCGGCGGCCCGCAGGCAGCTGTCGACGGTGCCGGCCGGGTCGTCGGGGGCGCCCCCCTGGCGGCGGGCACGCGCCACCTGCGTCCAGGCGTGCAGCACGAGGGCGTTCGCGTTGCGCGGCTCACGGGCGGCCCAGGACCGCGGCAGGTGCGTCTCGGTCAGGTAGCCGGCCAGGACGTTGAGGCGGTGCGTACGGCGGTCCCAGTCGCGCGCGTCCTGGTCCAGCAGGCGGGAGATCTGCGCCGCGCACAGGTCCGTCGTGGCGATCGTCCCGGTCCTCGCCGTCGCCACCAGGGACTTCAGGAGCTTGCCCAGGTCCTGGTCGTCCAGTTCGGGGGCGAGGCGTGATCTCTTGCGGCGACTTGAAAGGAAGGCCATGCCGGGAGGCTAGAGGGAACGGGGACCGACACAAGCTTTCGGCCAAGATCGTTACTGATTGCGTTACTGATGACACGAATCACCTGCGGTTACCGGCCCGTACGGCGAGAAGGCCGTCCGCGTAGCCTGCTGCCGTGTCCGTCTCCGCGTCCCGTCTGCACCGTGTCGCCGTCGTCGTGCTCGAGGGTGCGAAACCGCTCGACGTCGGCATCCCGGCCCAGGTGTTCACCACCCGCGCGAGCATGCCGTACGAGGTGCGGGTGTGCGGCGCGGCGCCCGGTCTCGTCACCGGCGGGGACGGGCTGTCGTACCACGTCGCCCACGACCTCGGCGCGCTGGAGTGGGCGGACATCGTCTTCATCCCCGGCTACCGGTTCCCGGACCGCGACGATCCGCCGCGCGCGGTGGTCGACGCGCTGGTCGCCGCGCACGAGCGGGGCGCGCGGCTGGCCGCGATCTCCACGGGCGCGTTCGCGCTCGCCGCCACCGGGCTGCTCGACGGCCGGCGGGCCACGACGCACTGGCACTACGCGCGGGCGCTCGCCGCGCGGCACCCGCGGGTCCGCGTCGACGAGAACGTCCTGTTCGTCGACGAGGGCAGCGTGCTGACCTCGGCCGGTGCCGCGTCGGGCATCGACCTGTGCCTGCACATCCTGCGCGGCGACCTGGGCGTGGCCGCGTCGAACCACGCGGCCCGGCGGCTGGTCGCGGCTCCCTACCGCAGCGGCGGCCAGGCGCAGTACGTGCCGCGCAGCGTGCCCGAGCCGCTGGGCGAGCGGTTCGCCGCGACCCGCGAGTGGGCGCTGCGCCGGCTGGACGAGCCGCTCACCCTGGAGGCGCTGGCCCGGCACGCGGGGGTGTCCGCGCGCACGTTCTCCCGGCGCTTCGTCGAGGACACCGGCTACACGCCGATGCAGTGGGTCATGCGCGCCCGCATCGACCGGGCCCGTGAACTGCTCGAACGTTCCCAGCGCGGCGTCGAGCAGATCGCCGCCGACGTCGGTCTGGGCACGGGCGCGAACCTGCGGCTGCACTTCCAGCGCATTCTCGGCACCACTCCGAGCGAGTACCGGCGGACCTTCACGCGGGGCGAGTGACCCGCCCCGGGCGTGGCGCGATCCTTGTGAACCATGGCGATCACGCCGCTGTCCCGGCCGCCCGCGGCCCGCGAACCTGGTGGCGAACGGAAGGGACACCATTCATGACTCGCATCGCCATCAACGGATTCGGCCGCATCGGACGCAACGTGCTGCGCGCCCTGCTCGAGCGGGGCGGCGACCTCGAGGTGGTCGCCGTCAACGACCTCACGGAGCCCGCCACCCTCGCCCGGCTGCTCGCCTACGACACGACGGCCGGCCGGCTCGGCCGCCCGGTCACCGTCGACGGGAACGCACTCGTCGTCGACGGCCGGCGCATCGCGGTGCTCGCCGAGCGCGAGCCGGCGCAGCTGCCGTGGGCGGAGCTCGGCGTCGACATCGTGCTGGAGGCGACCGGCCGCTTCACCTCGGCGAAGGCCGCCCGCGCCCACCTCGACGCAGGGGCGAGGAAGGTGCTCGTCAGCGCGCCGTCGGACGGGGCCGACGTCACCCTGGCGTTCGGTGTGAACACCGGCGCCTACGACCCGGACCTCCACACGATCGTCTCCAACGCCTCCTGCACGACGAACGCGCTCGCCCCGCTGGCCGCGGTGCTCGACGAGCTCGCCGGCATCGAGCACGGCTTCATGACGACGGTGCACGCCTACACGCAGGAGCAGAACCTGCAGGACGGCCCGCACCGCGACGCGCGTCGCGCCCGCGCGGCCGCCGTCAACATCGTGCCGACCACCACGGGCGCCGCGAAGGCGATCGGGCTGGTCCTGCCGAACCTCGACGGCAAGCTGTCGGGCGACTCGATCCGCGTGCCGGTGCCCGTGGGCTCGATCGTCGAACTCAACACGACCGTCGCGCGCGACGTCACGCGCGAGGACGTGCTGGCGGCCTACCGGGCCGCGGCCGAGGGCCCGCTGGCCGGGGTGCTCGAGTACTCGGAGGACCCGCTCGTGTCGTCCGACATCACCGGCAACCCCGCCTCGTCGATCTTCGACTCGGCCCTCACCCGCGTCGACGGCCGCCACGTCAAGGTCGTCGCCTGGTACGACAACGAGTGGGGCTTCTCGAACCGCGTGATCGACACGCTCGAACTCCTCGCCGCCGGCTGACCGCGAGCGCGGCGGCCGCCGGTTCGCGGCGGCCTGCGGATGTCCCCCCTGCACCCGGTATCGGCTTCCAGCCGCCGGGTGCGGGGCGTTCACGGCGCGGCGCGCCCCGGGGCTCCGTCCGCGTACCGGCGGACCGCAGGACCCGAACGCCGCGGGCAGCCGACTCCGGATCCGCTCTCGGGCCGCCGTTCCGCGCGGGGCTGTCGCTCAGCGCGGCCAGTCCCGGGGGCCGCCGCCGCGCCACTCGATCCACTCCGCGCCCAGCACGTCCTCCGGCTCCACGTCGCCCAGACCCGCGCGGCGCAGGAACTCGACGAGGTCGATGACCGTGTACGCCATCCCGGCGAAGGAGTCGGCGACGCGGACGCGGCGGCCGCCGTCCTCCGCGGGCGGGTACACGATCACCTGGGGCATGGCGCCACCCTCGCCCGGAGCACGCCGCACCGCACCCCGGGGGCGCCCGTTGGTGCGAACGCCCGCCCTCTGCGGGACAGCCGCGCCGAGGGGGTATGAGGATGACATCAGGACCGTGTTCGGGGGTACTTCTGTGTGCGGAGGTGCATATGTTCGAGGCAGGCGATATCCGTGAGTGGCGCGGTCACGACGTGGTGGACCCGGGCGGCCACAAGATCGGCGTTCTGGAGTCCGTGTACGTCGACACCGCGACCGACCAGCCGTCCTTCGCCACGGTGACCGTCGGCCTGCCCACCCGTCGCCGGCTGGCGTTCGTCCCGCTGTCCGGTGCGACGGTCGGTCCTGGCTATCTGAAGGTCGTCCACAGCAAGGACGCGGTCAGGAAGGCCCCTTCGATCGACACCGACGGCGAACTGCTCGCCTCGGACGAGCCCGGGGTGTTCGCCCACTACTCGATGGACTACACCCCGGGCGCCGGCGGCGAGCGACGCCTCGCCCGCCGCTGACGCACCGAGACCGCCGGGAGATCCGATGAGCCTGTTCCTCCTGCTGATCCTCGTGGCCATGGCCCTGGGGATCGTCGGGTTCGCCGTCCACAGCCTGTTCTACCTGCTGATCATCGGTGTGGTCGTGCTCGTCGCCGACCTCGTCTACGCCGCGCTGCGCTTCCGGCGCGGAGGCCGCAAGCACCGCATCGCGCGCTGACCTCCCCCGCACCGGGGCCGGGACGGTGCGCGGTCAGTTGAGGCCGAGGACGTCCATGGTGCGCTCGGCCATGCGCTGTTCACCGAGGGCGTTGGGGTGCACGGGGACGATGTTCCGCCCGAACAGCAGCGGCTCGATCCACCGGGTGCCGGCGGGCTTGCACGCGTCGTGCCCCTCGGACGCCTGGGCGAAGTCCACGTAGGTCGCCCCCGTCTCCCGGGCGGCCCGTTCGACGACGGCGTTGAGGTGGGCCTGCATGGCGCGCAGGTAGGGCACGTCGCCGGAGGCGATCGGCAGCTTGACGAAGCAGGACGGGTCGGCCGTGGCCGGCGTGATCCACGGGTAGCCGAGCACCGCCACACGGGCCTGGGGCGCCTTGGCGCGGACGGCGCGCAGGGCGTTCTTCAGCGCGGGATAGGTCTTCGCGTCGATCGCGTCGTCGAAGGAGCTGCCGTAGGTGTCCTTGCAGGGGCTGCCCTGGCCGCCGCTGAGGACGCCCGCGGTGCCGCAGGCGAGGATGGCGTTGACGAAGGTGCCGTTGTCGTTGCCGCCGATCGTCATCGTGACCAGGTCGGTGCCCGTGGTGACCGCGTCGGCCTGCGGGGCGACCCCGGGGTACTGACCCGTCGTGAAGTCCTTGGTCTGCGCGGCGCCACAGGTCACGTCGGTCAGGCGGGCGCCCGTACGCGAGGCGAGCACGTGGGGGTAGTTCGCCGTGGAACGCAGGCAGAGCAGGTTGCCGGTGTCCACGGGGAGGACACCGGAGGCGGCGCTGTAGCTGTCCCCCAGGGCGGTGTAGTCGAGGGGTTCGGCGGCGCGGGCGGCGCTGCCGGGTCCGGTGAGGCCGAGGGCCAGGGCACCGGCGAGTGCTGCTGTCGCGGTCATGACACGAGTCAGTCCGGGCATGGGTGTGTGGTCTCTCTGCTCGGGGAGGGCGCGCGAGGAGGTACGCGCGGCCGAGGGGCGTGACGGTGCCCGCCGGCATGCCGGCTCGCAGGCGTGGGGCGGCTCGGGCGGTGGGGGTGGCGGCCGGCGGACGTGGGGTTACCGTGCGGTTCTACTGCTAGGTAATGTGCGGCCGCCGGAACGGCGAGTCAACATAGTTGACCGAACTTCTCGGAACGCTCACGAATGCCGGTCCGCAAGTCCCCCTCGGCGCTGCCGCACCCTCACGGCAAGGGAGTTGGGGGAATCGCGGAATCACCGAAAGGCGGTGTACCGCCGCCTATGCTGTGCCGCATGCCGCCGACCGGAACCGGTACCGCCACCCGCGAAGCCATCCGGACCGCCGCCGCCCGGCTGTTCCGGGACCAGGGGTTCGCCCGGACCACCGTCCGCCGGATCGCGGCCGACGCCGGGGCCGACCCCGCGCTGGTGATCCGCCACTTCAAGAGCAAGGAACTGCTGTTCCTCGAGACCATGCACCTGACCGTCGACGAGGCCCCGCTGCTCGACGTCGCGGTGGAGCAGCTGGGAGAGCGGCTCGCCGAACTCCTCCTCGACCTCGACGGGTCCGCCCGAGGCATCTTCCTCGCCCTCGTGCACGGCAGCGACGAGCCGCAGATCCTCGACCGGCTGCGGCGGACCCACGAGCGGGTGCTGATCGAACCCCTCCGCAACCGCCTGCCCGGCCCCGACGCCGACCTGCGCGCACGGCTGGCGGCCTCGACGGCCGCGGGCCTGCTGTACGCCCTGTGGGTGGCGGGGGACGAGGGCCTGCTGCGGGCCGACCGCAAGGAGCTCATCCGGCACTACGGAGCACTGCTCCAGGAGGCCCTGACCCCGCACGCCCGAGAGGCCGCCGGACCCGTCCGGCGGGCGGACGCCAAAAGTGGAACCGATGGTTCCGTGACATCCCCCACACCCGCCCCCCAACCTATGGGTGCCGGATAGTAGGCGCGCCTCCGACGACATAAGGGATTTGTCCGGCTTGACGTAGGTGGACGGCCCGGCGGATCCGGCGACGCGCGGTCCACCGGTCCGCTTCCCCCGGTACCGCCACCTGCAGCGGGTCCTGACGGCAGGTCAGTCTCCCGGCTGACCGGTGACCACTGGTTCAGCACGTCCCCCCACACTTGGCAAGAGGGTCCTCCCGCTACGAGGCGAGGTAGTAGCGAGGCCCTTTGCGTGCTCTTCGGCGCCGTTCCCACAATGACGGCCCGCAAGGCGATTCCGCGGCTCGGAAGCGGAGTCTGCCCAGAGCAAGCCGCGCAAGGACGCTCGGCGATTCCGAGTGAGGTCACGCATGGGGAAGCACCGCAAGCAGCAGCACTACCGCCGGTTCGTCATCGCCGCCGCCGTCGTGGGCGCCGTGGGCGTCCCGTCGGTCGCCATGGCCTGTGGCGACTGGCAGGACGGCGAGGCGGGTCAGCCCTCCCCCGCCCCCGCCGGCGCCGCAGCGGCGGCGTACACGGCCGGGCCCTGGCAGTACGGCACCCCGGTTCCGCACCACCGCCACCACCGCCACCACCACCACGCCGGCAAGACCGCGGCGGCGAAGCCGGCCGCGCCGGTCACCGCCCCGACGGCTCCGGGCACTCCACGGAGCACCGCACCGAAGCCCGCACCCACCGCCACCGCCCCGGCGGCCACGCCCACCGCCACCGTGCCGCGGCCGAGCAGCCCGAAGCCCACCGCCTCCGCGCCTGCTTCCGCGCCGAGCACCCCGCAGCCCGCCGCCACGGCGTCCTCGGTCGTCGCGCGCATCGTGGAGCTGGTCAACGCCGAGCGGAGCAAGGTGGGTTGCTCCGCCCTGACGCTCAACGCGACCCTGACCAAGGTGGCGCAGGCGCACAGCGACGACATGGCGGCCCACCAGAACATGTCCCACACCGGGTCCGACGGGTCCTCCCCCGGGGACCGCATCACCGGCGCCGGCTACGCGTGGAGTTCCTACGGCGAGAACGTCGCCTACGGATACGCCACGCCCGAGGACGTCATGGCGGGCTGGATGGCCAGCCCCGGACACCGCGAGAACATCCTCAACTGCTCGTTCAAGGAGATAGGCGTCGGCCTCGCGCAGCCGAACAGCTACTGGACGCAGGACTTCGGAACCAGCCGCTGAGCCGGTGACACGGCGGCCCCGGCCGCCTACCGACGAGAGCCTCGGCCCCTTCGCGGGGCCGGGGTTCTCACTCGTCGGAGTCGGGCTTGCCGCGGGCCGCCGCGTACGCCTGGGCCGGGGTCATCGGGACGCCGTTCAGTTCGACCGTCCGGTACGGGCTGACCTTGGCGCAGGTCTTGGCCTGGTCGGCGGTCTGGGCGTGGGCGCCGCCGACCGCGGTCTTGGCGTCGGCGGACGAGGACGCGCCGCCGGGGTAGCCGGTGCCGCTCGGCCAGTCGCCCCCCACCACCAGGATCAAGCCGCTGCCGGTGCCCTGCTTGAGGTGCGAGCCGGGCAGGCCGAGGGCCTTGGCGGCGGTCTTCGCCTCGGCCTTCTGGCCGGGGCCGTAGGTGAGGGTGGTGGTGGCCGCCGCGCTCGGCGCGTTCGCCGTGGTCGTGGCCGGGCTGAAGCCCTGGTCGGCGAGCGCGGTGGCGACGGCGGAGGCGCGGCCGGTGATGCTCGTGCCGTTCTCGACCGTCACGGCGATCCGGGACGCCGGCACCGCCGGGGCGGTGGCCTTCGCGGTCGCGGCGGCCGCGGCGGACTTCCCGCCGGAACCGGTCGTCAGGGACCGGTCCTCGGCGATGGTGGCGAAGAGGGTCCTCGCGCCCTGGCCCACGACGACCCGGTTGTCGTCGGCCGGGTCGGGGGCGGTCTGCATGGTGGCGAAGGTGATGCGTTTCGCCGGCACCTTGTTGACGTCGGTGGCCAGCCCGATCAGCTTCTTGACGGTGCCGAGGCCGTCGTCGACGGTCAGCGCCTTGGTGGCGGCGTCCGCGAGCTTGTACACCGCGGTGGGGTCGGTGAGGGTGCCGGCGCTCTTGAACTGGCGGATCATCGCGCTGAGGAAGATGTGCTGGGAGATGGTGCGGCCGAGGTCGCTGCCGTCGCCGAAGCCGTGCCGGGAACGGACGAACTCCAGCGCCCCGACTCCCTTCAGGGTGTGGGTGCCCCGGGACAGCTTCAGGTGCGAGTAGGTGTCGTACACGTCGTCGCTGACGCACACGGAGACGCCGCCGACCGCGTCCGACATCTTGACCACGCCGGAGAAGTCCAGTTTGACGAAGTGGTCGATGGGGACGCCGGTGAGGTCGTGCACGGTGGCCACCTGGCAGGCGGGACCGTACTGCAGCGCGCTGTTGATCTGGCCGTAGTAGCCGGTCGTCGCCTTGCCGGTCGCGGGGTCCTTGCAGGCCGGGACCTTGGTCATGGTGTCGCGGGGGATGCTCATCACGGTGGCGTTCGAGCGGTCGGCGGATATGTGGACCACCATCTCCACGTCCGCGTTGCTGCCGGTCTGCACGCCGGTCTTCGAGCAGCCGCCGCCGAGTTCGCAGTCGGCTTTGCTGGTGCGGCCGTCCGAGCCCATGACCAGGATGTTGATCGGGGTGCGGCCGAACGCGTCGGCCTTCTCCGCGCCGCCCTTGCCGTCGAGCGAGACGCTGTGGATGTTGCCGTTGAGGTGCTCGTAGAACCACCAGCCGGCGCCGGCGGTGGCCACGATGACCCCGGACAGGCCCACCCCGACGATCTTCAGGGCCCGCCTGCCGCGCCGTACCGGTGCGGCCCTGCGGGCGCCCTTGCCGGTGCGCGCGCGGGACGCCTGCCGGGCGGCCGCCCGGCCGCCCGCGGGACGTATCGTCTCGGATCCGGCCGTGCGCTGCTGGGGCATCTCCAGGTTACGGCTGCGCGTGGCCTGGCCGCCCGGGCCGTCCCACGGGTCGCTCATCTCCCACTCCCATGACCGGTCGGGCTCGGCGGACCGGCCGTCGGGAGGCGGGCCGGGCGTGCGAGGCGGTGTCAGCGCAGGCAGCGCGGCACGGGCCCCGCCTGATCGCGTAGTTGCGCAATCTAACAAACCCATGGCCGAAACAGCACAGATCCTGTGCGAATTCACAGGTGAGGGTTCTCTCGCCGGCGTCGCCGCGGCGCCCGTAGCCGGCGTTTCGGCCATCCCTCCTCCGGCCGACCGCCGTTGCGGGGCAAGGGCCGGTGCACGGCGGAGGCGGTGTGACGCCCGCGGTGCCGGGGATCGGGACACGTCCGAAACACGTGTGTTCGATCGTGCGTGCCGGGTCGTTGAGCCGCGTGAACAGCGGATGCGATGTCAGGGGGTCACGTTGACGCAGGCCGACGCACGCGAGCAGCAGGACACGGCTCCGCCACCGCCGCCGCCGGCGGAGATCCGGTACAGCGGGCAGTACTCGGTCAACCCGCTCGCCGAGGTCTCCTTCGGGCGGATGTGCGCGCAGATCCCGGCGGTGCTGGCCCGGATCGCCCGGCTGTCGTGGCGCACCGACCGCCGGGCGGTGCAACTGCTGGCCGGCTGCCAGGTGGTGACGGGCCTCTCCGCGGCGGTCCAGCTCGCCGCGACGGCCCGGGCGATGGGCTCGGTCCTCGGTGCGGGAACGGTCGGGCAGCGGCTGGGGGCGGCGTGGCCCGCCCTCCTGGTCCTGGCCGTGGCGGCCGCCCTGGGCCGCGGCGCGACCGCGGTGTCGGCGTACGCCGACCGCCGGATCACCCCGCGGCTGACCACGGAGACCGACAGCGCCCTGGTGGAGGCGGTGTGCCGGGTGGAGGCGGCGGCCTACGCGGTCGACGGGTTCACCGACCGGCAGGAGGCGGCGGAGATGGGGGTGATGCGGACCCTGGTGATGGTGGCCGACGCCCAGCGGTTCCTGTCCGCGCTCATCCGCATGGTCACCGCGGGCGGGGTGCTGTCCGTGCTCAACCTCGTGATGCTGCCGCTGCTCCTGCTCGCCGTGCTGCCCGCGGGGATCGGCGCGGTGCTGACCGCCCGGGTGGACTACGAGATCCACTACGCCAACGTGGCCGACCGCAACGTGCGCGGGATGATGCGCTGGTGGGCCACGACCTCGAAGTACGGTGACGAGGTCCGCGCCAACTCGATGACGGACTACCTGGTGTTCTGGTACCGGTCGCTGTCCGACCGGTGCGACCGCCGCACGCTGGCGGCCGCGCCGCGGATGCTGCGGATCGCGCTGCTCACCTCGCTCGCCGGCGGGGTCTTCCTGGTGGCCGCCTGGGGCGCGCTGGCCTGGCTGGCGGTGACCGGCCGGATCGCGCTCGCCATCGCCGCCACCGCGGTCGTCGCCGTCCAGACCACGCTCGCCGCCCTGTCGCAGGTGGTGGTCAACGGCGCCGCCGTCTTCCACACCAGCCTCTACCTCGGTGACATGCAGGCGTTCCTGGACGACGCGGCGGCACGGGCGCCGCGGCGGGGACAGCGCGACATCGGCGGACCGGTCGAGGAGATCCGGCTCGAGGAGGTGGTCTACCGCTACCCCGGCAAGGACCGGCCGGCCGTGGACGGCGTGTCCCTGACGCTGCGCAAGGGCACGATCCTCGCGATCGTCGGCGTCAACGGCTCGGGGAAGTCCACGCTGACGCGGTTGCTGACCGGGATCTACCTGCCCGACAAGGGCCGTGTCAGCTGGGACGGCACGGACCTCGCCGACGCCGACCCGGCCACGGTCTGGGCCAGGACCGGCCTGGTGCCGCAGATCTTCGCGCAGTGGCCGCTGCGGGTCCGGGAGAACGTCACCCTCGGCCAGCCCCGCACCGGCGACGACGGGCCCGTCTGGGAGGCCGTCGACGCGGTCGGCATGCGGGAGGCGGTGGAGGCCCTCCCCGCGGGGCTGGACACCCTGCTCGCCCGGGACATCTTCGGCGGGGCCGAGCTCTCCGGCGGCCAGTGGCAGCGGCTGGCCTGCAGCCGCGCCCTGTACCGCCGGCCCGAACTGCTCATCCTCGACGAGCCGACCTCGCAGATGGACCCGCGCGGCGAACACGGCGTCTTCGAGCGTGTCAAGGCCGTCGCCGCCGACCGGATCACGGTCGTGGTCACGCACCGGCTGGAGAACACCAGGATCGCCGACCACATCGTCGTGCTGGAGGACGGCCGCATCACCGAACAGGGTTCCTACGACGACCTCGTGCACGCGGGCGGCACCTTCGCCGAGCTGCTGGAACTCTCCCACGACCGCTGAACGCGCGCGGGCCGCGCGGCGAGGGCGCTCGGGCGGGGCTCCCGGGCGGAGCTTTCGAACGGGGCAAAACGGGCACGCGGTCGGGGTACCGATGCCGACCGAGAGACGGTGCCGCGATGGCCGAGTACGAACGCTCCCGCACGATGGCCGCGGAGCCCGAGCAGGTCTTCGACCGGGCCGCCGACGTCGGGCAGCTCGACGCCTGGCTGCCGGACGACCTGCACGTCCGGGCCGAGGAGCCGCCCGCCGTCACCGTGCACGAGGACCACCGGGACCACGACACCTCCGCCGTGCTGCGCGCCGAGGGCGACCAGATGCGGCTCGAGTGGGGCACCCGCGAGCAGGGCGGGTACGCCGGCTGGCTGCAGGTCGCGGGGATCGGCAGCGGCGCCAGTGAGGTGACCGTGCACCTGTCCTTCTTCGACGCCGGCCACGACCCGGGCGAGCAGCGGGTGTGCGAGGCCCTCGACCGCAGTCTGCTGCGGCTGGAGGAGCGGGTGCGGACTCGGGGCGGCGACCCGGCGGGCTGAGACCGGGCGCCCGGCCCCACGAGCCCAGGTGTCGGACCGGGGTCCGGGGGCATCGGCTGAAGTATGAATGCACAGGCATGGGCAGCGGGTGGACGGGGCGGGGCGCGCCGTGCGGCGGACAGCCCGGCGATGGCCGCGGCGGCGCGCGCGGGTTTCGCCGCCCGCGGGCTGATCTATCTCCTGGTGGGGGTCATCTCCCTGCAGATCGCCTTCGGTGGTGACAGCGGCGGCAAGCAGGCCGACCGCGGTGGGGCGCTGAGCGAGCTGGCCCAGCGGCCGTTCGGGTCGGCGATGCTGTGGATCGTCGGCATCGCGCTCGCCGGCATGGCGCTGTGGCGGCTGTCGCAGGCCGTGTTCGGCGGCGCGGGCACGGACGGGGGCAAGCCGTCCAAGCGGGCCATGGCCGCCGGCCGGTTCGTCTTCTACGGCGTGGTGTCCTGGTCGGTGCTCTCGTACGCCGCCGGCGACAAGGGCAGTGGGAGCGGTTCCTCCGACCGCCGTACCGACGACATGACCGCCACGGTGCTGGGGTGGCCGGGCGGCCAGTGGATCGTCGGGATCGCCGGAGCGGCCGTGGTGGGCGCCGGGCTGTACATAGCGGCCCGGGCCGTGATGAAGAAGTTCCGCAAGCACCTGAACACGGCGGTCATGTCCGCGAAGGCGCGGAAGGTCACCGGCTTCTTCGGTGTGGCGGGTGGCACGGCCCGCGGGATCGTGTTCGCCGTGGCGGGTGTGTTCGCGCTGGTGGCGGCGGTCCGGCACCAGCCCGGCAAGGCGAAGGGCATGGACGACACCCTGCGCGCGTTCCGGGATCTGCCGGCGGGCCCGTGGCTGCTCGCCGTGATCGCGCTCGGTCTGGCGGCGTTCGGCGTCTTCTCCTGGTGCGAGGCCCGCTGGCGCAAGCTCTGACGTCCCGTCAACGGCGGTACGGTGGCGGGGACATGGCCCAGCGGATGGTCCGGGTGAGCAGGTGACCGGCCGGGCGCACCGTGACGTCCTCGACGAGGGGCACACGGGGCAGCCGCAGCAGCGTCCGGGCCCAGGAAGGCAGCAGGGTCACCCCGGCCGCGGCGAGAGCGCCGTACAGGGGGCGGACGGCGAGCGGCAGCGGAGGGTCGAGGAGCAGGAAGCGGGCAGCGGCCCGGGCTTCGGGAGTGAGCCGGAGCTCGGGCCGGTACGCGTTCAGCCGTGCGGACAGGGTGCGCCGGTCGCGCGGCGGGTCGGTGACACCGAGGGCCTCGGCGACGCGCGCGGTGTCGGCGACGTAGGCGTCGTAGCCCGCCGGGTCCAGCGGGTGGGAACCGTAGCGCCGGTGGGCGCGCAGGAAGCACTCCGTCTCGGCCGCGTGGACCCAGCCGAGCAGATGGGGGTCGGCGGCGTGGTACGGCTCGCCGTCCCGCGTGGTCCCGCGCACCCGCTCGTGGATGCCGCGGACCTGGTCCACGGCCGCCTGCGCGTGCGCCGCCGTGCCGTAGGTCGTCACGGCCAGGAAGGCGCTGGTGCGCTGCAGCCGCCCCCAGGGGTCGCCGCGGTAGCCGGAGTGCGCGGCCACGGCGGCCATGGCCAGGGGGTGCAGGGACTGCAGGAGCAGGGCGCTGAGCCCGCCGGCGAACATGGCGGCGTCGCCGTGCACGACGCGGATGGGGCGGTCGGGCGCGAACCAGCGGGGGCCCGGTGTGTCGTGAATGCGGGCGCGGGTGGCGGGTCCGTCCGGACCCGCCACCCGGCGGAAGAGCAGTGCGCCCAGCTCGGCGCGGACGTCCGGCAGCACGAGTCACTCCCGTCTCTCGTCCCGCCCGCCGCGACCGTTCGTCAGCGGGGGACAGGCACATCGTCTCGTTCCCGGTCGGACCGGGGCCACACGTAGGGCAGATCGTCCGGTGTCCCGGGGAAGGCCGGCGCGTAGGTGTCGGGGTCCTTGCGGACGAGCGCGGAGCGGTGGCTCAGGTGGAAGGCGTCGTCGCCGAGCCAGGGCGGCAGTTCCCCGGCGGCCGCGAGGGCCGGCTGGTCGCGGACGGGAGCGCCCGGGCGGACGTGGGCGAGACCGGCGACGAGGGAGGCCGCGCAGCTGTCCTGGTGCCCCTGGTCCCGCCAGACCCGGCAGATCTCCAGCCCGTAGCGGACGAGTGCCTCCTCGTACCCCGTCCACATGCGTACGGCGGGATGCCGGCGCCACCCGTATCCCGGCACGGTCAGGCCGCGCAGGACCTGGAGCGCCTCGACCCGCTGTTTGCCGAGGCGCCGGCGGTCCAGGAGCAGGGCGGACCGGTGGAAGTCGGGGTCGGGCAGGAATGTCTGCATGGCGGCCCTCCTGGTACCTCGCCGGCGTCGCCGTCCCGGGCGGGTCGGTCGCCCCGCCGAGTGCCCGGAGGGCACCGGCCGGAACCGGTGCAGCGGACCGACCCGGCGGTTCGCGCCTCCCGGGTGCGGGGGCCGCCGATCCGGCCGATGCTGGAGCAATGGACGGGAAACGCCCCGTGATCGTGCACCTGCCGTCCCCGACCGGCGGCCGCCGGGTGCGGGTCGACGGCGAGATCCTCGGCCTCGCGCACAGCGTGCGGGACCTGGTGGAGTTCCTGCGCCGGGCGGGACTGGAGATCGAGCCGGAGGAGGTGGCCGACTCGCCGCTGATCGACTGGCGCGGTGTGGGACCCGACCGGTGGGAGGCCGAGTCCCGGGCCTGACCTCGGGCGTCACGCACCGGCCGGGCGGTACAGGACGGGCAGGTCGGCGGGGCGCACCCGCAGGGTCACCGGCAAGGTGGCCTCGACCTCGCCGTCGGCGCCGTAGGGGACGGGCCGGGTGGCCTCGATGCGCAGTTCCCGGCCGCGCAGGACGCGCACTTCGGGGCGGCGCAGGTGGGCGCCGGTCTTCAGCTCGTTCATCAGGGTGAAGAACAGCCGGCGCGGCGCCTCGCGGATCAGGACGACGTCGAGCAGTCCGTCGTCGACCCGTGCGCCGGGGGCGATGAGGCGGCCGTAGCCGTAGTAGGGGGAGTTGGCGGCCACGACGGTGTAGCCGCGGTGCGGGTGCTCCTCGCCGTCGACCGTGACGCGGTAGTCGGCCGGCCGCCACTGGGTGACGGCGCGCAGGCCGCCGGCGTAGTAGGAGGCGGCGCCGCGCAGCAGCCGGCTGTCGTTCGCGTGCCGGTTGGCCAGCGCGTCGACGCCCGCGTACACGCTGCCCAGGACCACGGTGCGGTGGTGGGCGGCCGACTCCACCTCGATGGTGTCGACGTGCCGGGGTTCGGCGTGCAGCAGGACGTCGGCGAGGTCGGCGGGGTCGCGGGGCAGGCCGAGGGCGCGGGCGAAGTCGTTGCCGCGGCCGGCGGGGACGAGCCCGAGGACGGTGCCGGTGCCGCTGAGCGCTCCCCCGATGCCGCCGGCCATGCCGTCGCCGCCGACCGCGAGGACCACCCGGCCGCGTTCCCCGGCCCGCCGGGCGATCTCCTGGGCGTGGGTGAGGCTGTGGCTGTACTCCGTCTCCAGAGCGGCCCCGGCCTCGCGGAGCAGGCGGGCCACGTGGAGCAGCGCCGCGGCCCCGGTCGAGTCGCCCGCGGTGGGGTTGACGACGGCGGTGAACTGTCGCATCGGTGTGCCTCCGGGGCAAGCGGTCCGGTCGGGGTCAGTCGGTGGGGAGCAGGACGCCGGGGTTGAGGATCCCCTCGGGGTCGAGGCGCCGCTTGACGGCCTGGAGGGCCGCGATGCCCAGCGGTCCGGCCTCCCTGACGTACCAGTCGCGGTGGTCGGTGCCCACCCCGTGGTGGTGGGTGATGGTGCCACCGGCGGCGAGTACGGCGTCGTTGGCGGCGTGCTTGGCGGTCGCCCAGTGTGCCACCGGGTCCTCGCCCTGGGCGCTGACGACGGTGAAGTACAGCGAGGCGCCGTTCTCGTACACGTGGGAGATGTGGCACATCACCAGGGGCGGGGTGCCGGCCCGGGTGAGGGCGTCGGTGAGCGCGGTGCGCACGCCGTCGTAGAGGCCGGGGACGGCGGACCAGAACGCCGCCGTCTCCAGTGTCTCCGCGAAGGCGCCGGCGTCCAGCAGGGCGTCGCGCAGGTAGGGCGCGGAGTAGCGGCCGTGGGCCCAGCGTTCGCCCGGTTCGGCGCCCAGGAGGGTGCCGCCGCAGGCGGTGAGGACGGCCGCGGCCTGTGCGCGGCGGTGCGCGGTGTCCTCGGCGGTGCCCTCGTAGCCGGTGATCGCGAGGCATCCGGCGTCGCTGTGCGCCGCTCCCGCGCCGATGGCGTCGGGCTGGGCGAGGCCGATGAGCGTCTCGGTCTCGTCGGACAGGCGCAGCACGGTCGGGCGGGGTCCGTCCTGGGCGAGGCGGCGCAGGGCGGCGGCTCCCACGTCGAAGGAGGCGAACCGCCAGCCCTCGTAGTGGCGCGTCTCGGGCAGCGGGCGGATCCGTACGAGGACGGAGGTGATGACGCCGAAGGCGCCCTCGGAGCCGAGGACCAGCTGGCGCAGGTCGGGTCCGGCGGCGGAGCGGGGGGCGCGGCCCGTCTCGACGGTTCCCTCGGTCGTGGCGAGGGTGAGGCCGAGCACCATGTCGTCGAAGCGGCCGTACCCGGCGGAGGCCTGGCCGCTGGAGCGGGCGGCGGCGAAGCCGCCGATGGTGGCCCACTCGAAGGACTGCGGGAAGTGGCCGAGGGTGAAGCCGTGCCCGGCGAGCAGGGCCTCGGCCTCGGGGGCGCGCAGGCCGGCCTGGAGGACGGCGGTGCGGGAGACCGGGTCCACGGCCTGCAGGCGGTTCATGCGGCGCAGGTCGAGGGCGACGAAGGGGCGGCGTTCGGGGGCGAGTCCGCCCACGACGGAGGTGCCGCCGCCGAACGGGACGACGGCCAGGCCGTGCGCGGCGCAGGCCCCGAGCACGGCGAGGACCTCGTCGTGGGAGGCGGGCAGGACGACGGCCTGCGGGACGTCGGAGACGTCGCCTGCGCGCAGGCGCAGGAGGTCGGGCGTGGACTTGCCGCGGGTGTGGCGGATGCGGCTCTCCGCGTCCGTGCGCACGTGTTCCTCGCCGCCGGCCGCACGGGCCAGCGCCGCGAGCGCGGCGGGGTCCGCCGTGGAGCCGGGCAGACGGATGTCCTCGAGCGCGAGCGGGGGTGCGCTGCGCGGCTTGACGCCGAGCAGGTCGCGCAGCAGTCCGGTCACCGTCTCGGGCAGCGGGGCCGCCTTGGCCGGGTCGCCCCAGCCGTTCCACAGCATGTCCATCGAAGGCTCGTCCTCACGGTTCGGTGTGCCCGGGTCGGCGCGGCGGCGTCGGCCGCCCGGCCCCCGGGGCGTTACACTGTGACACATGACGCCTATTCGTCACAACGGTGAGGACACCCCGGGCAGCGACCCCGTGCTCGACGCGGTGCGCGACTGTGTGCTGGCCGTCGGAGTCCGCCGCACCACCCTCGCCGACGTGGCGCGCCGCGCCGGCGTGTCCCGGATGACGCTGTACCGGCGCTGGCCCGACCTGCGCACGCTGGTGGGCGACCTGATGACCCGTGAGTGGATCGGCGTGGCGACCCGCGCGATACCCGAGCCGGCGCCCGGTACGCACACCCGCGCCCGGATGGTGGCGGGACTGGTGGCGGGGGTGGAGGCGTTCCGCGCCCACCCGCTGTTCCGCAAGATCGTCGACGTGGATCCCGAGCTGCTGCTGCCCTACGTCCTGGACCGGCGCGGGGCCAGCCAGGAGGCGCTGCTGGCGCTGCTGGCCGACGCGCTGCGCGAGGGCCACGCGGACGGGTCGGTGCGGGTCGCCCCCGTCGAGCGGCAGGCCCGCGCGCTGCTGCTGATCGTGCAGTCCTTCACCCTGTCCCTGCGCACGATGACCGACGAGGACGACCCCGCCCTCGACTCGGCCGCCTTCCTCGGCGAGCTGCGCACCCTCCTGGAGAGGACCCTGACGCCATGAGCACCGCCACGGCTCTGCCCGGCTCGTCCCTCGACGCGGCCCGCCGTACCCGGGAACTGGCCGAGGCCGCGGACGGCCGGATCGCCGACGTCCTGGTCGTCGGGCTCGGCGCCACGGGCGCGGGAGCCGCCCTGGACGCGGCGGCCCGCGGGCTGGACGTCGTCGCCGTCGACGCGCACGACCTGGCCTTCGGCACCTCCCGCTGGAGTTCCAAGCTGATCCACGGCGGGCTGCGCTACCTGGCCTCCGCGCAGTTCGACGTGGCGCACGAGAGCGCCGTCGAACGCGGGGTGCTGATGACCCGCACCGCCCCGCACCTGGTGGCCGCGCAGCCGTTCGTGCTGCCGCTGACCCCGCTGGTGTCGCGGGCCCAGGCCTCGCTGGCGTGGGCCGGGTTCCGGGCGGGTGACATGCTGCGGCTGGCCGCCCGGACCCCGCGGCGGGTGCTGCCCGCGCCGCGCCGGCTGTCGGCGGCGGAGGCCCGCCGGCTGGCGCCCCCGGTGCGCCCGGACGGCCTGCGCGGCGGGCTGCTGTCCTGGGACGGGAAGGTGACCGACGACGCCCGCCTGGTGACCGCCCTCGCGCGCACCGCCGCCGTGCACGGCGCCCGGGTGCTCACCCGGGTCAGGGTCCTCGGGCTGACCGGCACGGGCGCCCGCGTCCGCGACGAACTCACCGGCGAGGAGGGCGAGATCCGGGCCCGGGCCGTGATCAACGCCGCCGGTGTGTGGGCCGGCGACCTCGCCGGCGGCATCCGGATCCGCCCCTCCCGGGGCACCCACCTGGTGCTGCGCTCGGAGCGGCTCGGCGTGCTGCCGGCGGGCCTGCACATCCCGGTCCCCGGCGAGACCAACCGCTTCGTGCTGGTGCTGCCCCAGGGCGACGGGCGGGTCTACGTCGGCCTGACCGACGAGCCGGTCGAGGGACCGGTCCCGGACGTGCCCGAGGTGCCCGAGAGCGACATCGGCTTCCTGCTGGACGTGCTCGACTCGGTCCTGGAGGTTCCGGTGCACCGCGACGAGGTCGTCGGCGCCTTCGCCGGGCTGCGGCCGCTGCTGGACACCACCGGCGACGACGGCCCGGCGCGCACCGCCGACATCTCCCGCCGGCACGCCGTGCTGACCTCGCCCGACGGTGTGACGACCGTCGTCGGCGGCAAGCTCACCACCTACCGGAGGATGGCCGAGGACGCCGTGGACGCCGCGACGCGGGCCCGGGGCCTGCCCGCGCGCCCCTCCCCCACCGCCGCGCTGCCGCTGGCCGGTGCCGCCGCGCCCGCACGGCTGCGCGCCCTGCCCGTGGCCCGCCGGCTCGTGCGCCGCTACGGCACCGAGGCACCGGCCGTGCACGCCCTGGCCGAGCGGGACCCCGCCCTGGCCCGGCCCGTCCTGCCGGGGCACCCGGTGACCCGGGCCGAGCTGGTGTGGGCCGCCCGGCACGAGGGCGCCCTGGACGCGGCGGACCTGCTGGACCGGCGCACCCGGATCGGCCTCGTGCCGGAGGACCGCGCCGCGGCGCTCGCCGTCGCCGAGGACCTGCTGGCGCGGACGGCCGAGGAGATCAGGTCAGCGAACCGGTGTTGACGAGGTCGCCGGTGGCGGGCCGCGGGACGGTGCCGCTCGCCGGGGGCTCCTCGTGCCGCTCCACCCAGGCCGTCAGCGCGGTGAAGGCGGCCCGGTAGCAGGGCAGGATCGGCCGCAGCCGGTCCGGGTAGGTGTCGTAGAGGCTGTCGACGTGGGTGCCGCCCTCGATCCGGTAGTAGCGGTGCAGCCGGGAGCGGCCCTGCCCGGCGATCATCCCGGCGTAGACGTCGGACTGGACGCGGATGGGGATCAGGGCGTCCAGGGTGCCGTGCAGGGTGATCATCGGCTTGCCGATGCGGCCGGTGAGCGAGATCCGGGCCACCGCGTCGTGGACCTCGCGGGGCCGCGCCGCGTAGTCGTAGGCGGCGTCGGAGGGGCACGGGGCGAAGATCTCCTCGGCGGTCGTACCGGCCGAGGCGCCCGGGCACGCCGGGTCGTAGTCGAAGTCGAGGGCCGCGCGGTAGATCTTCTGGGTCAGTCCCCAGTACGCCTTCTCGTGGTACGGCCACAGGAACTCCGAGCCCCGGGCGAAGCCGGCGGCGTACATGTCCTCGTCGCCGGCGCGGCCGAGCTGGCGGGCGACCGCGGTGGGCAGAAAGGTCAGCAGGTTCGGCCCGTCGGGCCGCCACAGCGGCCCCTCCCAGTCGACTCCGCCGTCGTACAGCTCGGGGTGGTTCTCCAGCTGCCAGCGGGTGAGGTAGCCGCTGTTGGAGATGCCGGTCATGTACGTGCGGCGCGGCGCGTGCCCGTAGTACTGGGCCACCACGGCCTTCGCCGCCCGGGTGAGCTGGGTGGTGCGCCGGTTCCACTCGGCGAGGGCGTCGCCGGGGCGGCTGCCGTCGGTGTAGAAGTCGGGGCCGCTGTTGCCCTTGTCGGTGGCGGCGAACGCGTAGCCCTGGGCCAGCGCCCAGTCGGAGACCAGGGTGTCCATCGCGTACTGCCTGCGGACGCCGGGGGCGCCGGTGACGACCAGCCCGCCGTTCCAGTCGTCGGGCAGCCGGAGCACGAACTGGGCGTCGTGGTTCCAGCCGTGCGCGGTGTTCAGCCGGGAGGAGTCGGGGAAGCAGCCGTCGATCTGCACGCCGGGCACGCCGGACGGGTTGTGGGTGCCCTGGGCGGCGAGTCCCGCCCAGTCCGCCGGGTCGGTGTAGGGCGTGCCCGTCAGGGCGCTGGTCGTCAGGTCCGCGTGGCGGGAGACCTGCTGCCGCTCGGCGCCGGGGACGGTGATCCGGCGCCGGCCGGTCCGGCCGCCGTCGGCCCGGGCCTCGGTTGCGGGGGTGACCGCCGCGGCTGCGAGCGCGGCGGCGGACAGGAGCGTGGTTCGTCGACTGGGGCGCATGCGGCCCATCGTTGGGGACGTGGCGCGCACACGACCATGGGCCGTACGCACACTCCGCCAGCGTCCTGAGTGGGCACCGGGCACATGCGCCCCGGCCGGTCAGGCGTCGTCGAGCCGGCGGACGTCGTCCTCGTCCCAGGCGCGGGTGTCGCGGGGTTCGACGTAGGGCTCCGCCTCGGGCGGGTAGCCGCCGGCGATCGCCCGCTGGCGTGCGGTCTCCGCGTCGAACTCCAGGCCCAGCAGGATCGCCAGGTTGCTGATCCACAGCCAGACGAGGAAGACGATGACGCCGGCCATGGTGCCGTAGGTCTTGTTGTACGAGGCGAAGCCGGCGACGTACAGCGCGAATCCGGCGGACGCGACCAGCCAGATGACCAGGGCGAGGAGGCTGCCGGGGGTGATCCAGCGGAAGCCCTTGACCTTGGCGTTGGGGGTCGCCCAGTACAGGATCGCGATCATCACCGTGACGAGCAGGACCAGCACCGGCCACTTGGCGATCGACCAGGCCGTCAGCGCGGTGTCCCCGATGCCGAGGGCCTGCCCGGCGTGGCGGGCGATGCCGCCGGTGAACACGACGATCAGCGAGCTGATCACCGCGAGCACCATCAGGACGACCGTGACGCCGACGCGCACCGGAAGGATCTTCCAGACCGGCCGCCCCTCCGGCATGTCGTAGACCGCGTTGGCGGCGCGGATGAAGGCGGCCACGTAACCGGAGGCCGACCACACCGCGACGACGATGCCGACGACGGCCATGAGCGAGCCGGTGCCCGCGTTGCCCTGCAGTTGCTCCACCGCGCGGGTGAGGATGTCCCGTGCGGGGCCGGGCGTGAGCTTCTTGAGGTTGTCCAGCACCGTGTTCGTGGCCGACCTGCCGGTGATGCCCAGCAGGGAGATCAGCACCAGAAGCGCCGGGAAGAGGGCGAGTACGCCGTAGTACGTCAGGGCTGCGGCGCGGTCGGCCAGGTCGTCGTCCTTGAACTCGCGCAGCGAGCCCTTGAGGACCTTGCCCCAGGCCTTGCGCGGCAGCTTGGCCGGCGTGTCCGGGGCCCGCCGGTCCACGTCGGGCCCGGGCCCCGCCTCCTCGGGCGGGGGCGCCTGCCGCTCGGGGGTCTCGTCACTGCCGTGCCTGCTCCCGTGTCCCGGAAGATGCAACTTTGCCATGCACGTCGAGTAACCCGTGGACGCGCGGTTACGCCGGGGCGTGTGGCCCCGGCCACCGGGCCGCCCTCCGTCAGGTGAGCGCTCCCGCCAGCAGTGCGGCGGTCTCGGCGATCAGGCGGCTGTCGGGCGAGGCGTCCGGCTCGTGCCGTGTCGTGAGGACGGCCAGGACGAGCGGTGCGCGCCCCGGGGGCCAGGTGACGCCCACGTCGTGGCCGGTGCCGTAACTCCCGGTCCCCGTCTTGTCCGCGACGGTCCAGTCGCCGGGCAGGCCGGCCCGGAGCCTCTCGCCGCCCGTGGTGTTCCCCAGCAGCCAGCCGGTGAGCCGTTCGCGGTCGCCGGGTGCCAGTGCGGTGCCGAGCACCAGGCGCGCGTAGGTCCGTCCGATGGCGCACGGGCTCGTGGTGTCGGTGGCACGCCAGGGTTCGGCGGAGTTCAGGTCGGGCTCCCACCGGTCGAGCCGCGTCGTCCTGTCCCCGATCGAGCGGCAGAACCGGGTGATCGCGGCCGGTCCGCCCAGTTCCCGCAGCAGGAGGTTGGCCGCCGCGTTGTCGCTGTGGCGGATCGCGGCGGCACACAGGTCCTCGACGGCCATGCCGGCGGCGAGGTTCTCCGGCCTGCCGGTGATCGGTGCGTAGCCCGAGTCCCTGACGTCCCGCTCCGTGTAGCGGACGCGCCTGGCCAGGAACTCCCCGTCACGGTCGAGGTCGCGCAGCACCGCCGCGACGGCCGGCGTCTTGAAGACCGAGCAGATCGGGAAGCGCTCGTCCGCCCGGTACCGCACCGTCCGGCCGGTGGCGGTGTCGCGGGCGTGGACACCCAGCCGCGCGGCATGGCGCTGCTCCAGCCCCTTCAGCCGGCGCACGATCTCCCTGCCGCCCTCCCACGTCGCGGCCCGGGCGCTCCCGCTCGCGGGCAGGGCGGCGGCCAGCGCCGCGCCGGCTCCGGACGTGAGCAGGCTGCGCCGGGACGGGGTGCTCCGTGCGGTGTCCAAGGTCGTCCTCTCTCGCGGCTCCCGCTGTACCGTCCGCGCATGAGCATCCGGCGCGTCCGGGTGGCGCGGGCCAGGTCAGCCGGCGGCCACCGGGGGTCTGCTCGCCGCGGCCTCCACGGTGCGGCCGGGCGCGGCCGCCAGGCGGGGCAGCAGGCTGGTCCAGAACTCCAGCATGCGCTCGTTGGACAGCCAGTCCGGGTCGCGGCTGCCGAGCACCTCGAAGCCGACCGTCGCGGCCACCACGGCCATGGCCACGCACTCGGGCGAGACACCGTCCGTCAGTTCGCCCGCGTCCTGCGCCTGGCCGGCCATCTCGCGCACCCAGCCGTGCCAGGAGTCCACTACCACCGCCCCGCCGTCCCGCGTGGGGTCGCCGCTCAGCGCGAATCCGGCCCGCACGACCGGATCGGCGGCGAACGCGACCACCAGCTGGCGGATCGCGGCCACCAGCATTCCGAGGGCGCTGCCGCCCGTGGACCGGAAGCGCTCGGCCATCTCGTCCACCGTGCGGGCCGCCGCGCTCTCGATCTCACCGGCGAGGGCGTCCTTGCTCGGGAAGTGGAAGTGCAGGGCGCCGGCGCTCACCCCGGCCCGCCTGCTGATCGCGGGCAGGGAGGCGCGGGCGTATCCGTCGTGGGCGAAGGCCTCCGCCGCCGCCTGGATGAGGGCCTGCCGCGTACGGACCGCTCGGACCTGCCTGACCATGACGCCCTCCTCCTGGGCCTGCGCGGAGACGGGTCCACACCTCCGGGCCCGGTAAAACCGCGTGTTCAGTATGTTTACGGCCGCCCGGGGCGGCAAGCCCCGGCGCCCGGCCATGGCCGGAACACCGTCGTCCGCCCGCGCAGGACCGGACCGGGCAGCCGGCCGCCCCGGGCCGCGGCCTGACAGGTTGTCAAACCGCTGGCCCGGTGCGGCCGGTCATGCCCGGTGCGGCCGGTCCGGGGAAAGAGGACGGCGCGCCGACGGCCGTTCAGGACGCCGACGGGCCCAGCAGCACGGGCAGCGACCGGTAGCCGTTCAGCATGAACGTCGGCAGCGGCGCCAACTCCTCGGGCGCACAGGCCAGTCGTACCTCGGGGAAGCCCTCGAAGAGCCGGGAGAGGGCCGAGGCCGCCTCGATCTCCCCGAGCGGGGCGCCCAGGCAGCGGTGCGGTCCGTGGCCGAAGCCGAGGATGTCGCGGTCGGCGGTGCGCAGCACGTTGAAGCGGTCCGCGTCGGGCCCGTGCCGGTCCGTCTCGTGGCCGCCGGCCGCGAAGTTGACGAGGATGCAGTCGCCCTTGCGGATCAGCACCCCGTCGAGGTCGATGTCCTCGACCGCGAACCGCATCGGCGCGTACGCCCCGGGCGTGTGCACCCGCATGGTCTCGGCGACCACGTCGGCCCACGTCGCCCGGCCCGCCCGCACGTGCTCCAGCTGCTCGCGATGGGTCAGCAGGGCACCGGCCGCGTTGGTGATGAGGGTGGCGGTGGTGTCCTGGCCGGCCGCGATGAACATGAAGAGGGAGCCGAGCAGTTCCTCCTCGGTGAGCCGGTCGCCGTCGTCCCGGGCGGCGATCAGCGCGCTGGTCAGGTCGTCACCCGGCCGCTCCCGCTTGTCCTTCACCAGGGCGGCGAGCCGCCCGAAGGCCTCCAGCCGCGCGCCCTCCATCTCCTGAGCGCTGACGGTGGAGCTGAACACGGTGCTCAGCGCCGCGGACAGGGCGTCGGTCTCGGCGCCCCGCGGTACGCCGAACAGCTCGCAGATCACCCGCAGCGGCAGCACCTCCGCGTACGCGGTGCGCAGGTCCACCGGCGTGCCGTGCGGGAGCGCGGCCAGGGCGGCGAGGAGTTCGTCCGACAGCTCCTCCACGCGGGGGCGCAGCTCCTGCGAGCGCCGGGCGGTGAACGCCCCGGCCATCAGCCGGCGCAGCCGGGTGTGGTGCTCCCCGTAGGCGAAGAGCATGTTCTCGTTGGCCACCCACGGGTAGAGCGGCCACTCCTCGGTTATCTTGCCCTCGATGAACGGCGGCCAGTGCAGGCGGGCGCTGCGCGAGACCCGCGGATCGGTCAGCAGCCGCTCCACGTGGCTCTGGCCGACGACGGCCCAGGCGAGGACGCCGCCCGGCAACTCGACCTGGACCGCGGGGCCCTGGTCGCGCAGCATCGCGGCCTCCCCCAGGTGGTCCTGGCCGGTGAGGTCCAAGGCGTACGGGCAGCCGGTCTTCTCCATGGGTGTGCTCCCTGGGTCGGTCTTGCATCACGGTGTGGCGTGGCGACGGGCCCATGGAGGCGGGGTCCGCTCCCCCGCGAGGGGCGGCTGCCGGCGACCGCGGCCGGCGGGGTGCCGGTGCGGCTCAGCCGGCGGCCGGGGCCCGGGGCAGTTCCCGGCGCAGCTCGAGGGCCTCTTCGTGGACGCGCCTGCCCCGGTCGAGCGACATGTCCAGCCGCACGAGCACGGCGGGGACCGCGATGCAGGTCATCAGGTGCCGGTAGAGGTCGACGACCCGCTCCGTCAGGTCGGCGTGGTCGCTCATTATCTTGGACAGCACCTGGGCCCCGGTGAACGCGGCCACGAAGGCCTTCGCCGAGGCCTCGACGTCGACCTGGGGCAGCACCTCCCCGTTCGCCTTCGCCCGTTCGAGCAGCTTGGCGTTGTGGTCCACCCAGGAGGCCATGGGCACCCGCCGGTCCAGCCCGTCGTGCGGTGAGCCCTGGTCCACGGTCAGCCGGATGCTGCCGCGCACCATGGGGTCGCCCGAGCCGAGCAGGTGGGCCAGCAGGAAGCCGGCGTCCAGTCCTTCCTGGAGCACCAGTTCGCGCGGCGGGGACTGCGGCACGGCGTTGAGCTGGTCGGTCAGCACCGCCTGGGCGAGCTGCTCCTTGGAGGCGAAGTGGAAGTAGAGGGCGCCCTTGGTGACGTTCGCCCGCTGGAGGATCTCCGAGATGGTCGCGGCCTCGTAACCGACGTCCGCGAACACGTCGGCGGCGGCCACCAGGATGCTGCGCCTCGTCCTGATCGCTCGTTCCTGCAGGGCCACGGCACATCCTCCGCACTGGCTTCACAGACCGGTCGGCCCCCGAAAGAAACCGACAGGTTCGTATCCTGCCACCCCGGAAGATGGGCTTTCAAGCATACGAATGTCCCCCTCCTCGCCCCGTACGCGGAACCTCCGGGCCCGTCGCCGACCGCCACGATAAAACCTGTCGTCCGGTATCTCAACGCTCACGACACAGCGCCCCCAACCCATCGGCGTTCGGCCACCGTTGGCAGAAATTTGGCTTGATAAGCAAACCGGGAGGTCCGTATCTTCTGACTCTGCGCGTCCCAGCCTTCCGGATCTGCGACTACGGGAGAGGGCCATGACCCTTCTGACACCCCAGGTACACCTCCCCTCCGTGCCGGATACCGGGCAGGAGCTGGCGCGGCTCCTCTTCGACGGCGACGACCGGGAGCACGTCCACGGGATGTGGCGCGACCTGATAGCGAAGGAGACGTTCCGGCACCGCCCCGGTCTTGGCGCCGGCGAACGCGCCGCGCTCGCCTACGAGTGGCTGCGCCTGGTGAACGACACGGCCGGCAGCGCCGAGCAACTGGCGGACGATCCCGCGCTGCTGGCCGCGCTGCACGAGTGGGCGGCGATCGTGGACGGCGGCGGGGGCCTGTGCACGGTGGCGAGCATCCACTACAACCTGTTCCTCGGCAGCCTGCTCGACCACGAGGGCGCCGGGCGCCGGGACCTGTCCGCCTTCACGACGCTGCGCCGCACCGGCACCTTCCTGTGCACCGAACTGGAGCACGGCAACGACGCCTCGGCCCTGGAGACCACCGCCGAGCCGGACCCGGCCACCGGCGGGTTCGTGCTGCACACCCCGCACGCGGGCGCCCAGAAGTTCATGCCCAACACCAGCACGACCGGTGGGCCCAAGAGCGCCGTGGTGGCCGCCCGCCTCCTGGTCGGGGGCCGGGACGAGGGCGTCTTCCTGTTCCTGACACCGCTGAGCGACGAGCGGGGCCTGCTGCCCGGGGTGCGGGTGCGCCGGCTGCCGCAGCGCACCGGCGCCCCGCTGGACCACTGCCTGACCGCGTTCGACCGGGTGCGGCTGCCCCGGGAGGCCCTGCTGGAGTCCGAGTACGGCCGGCTGGACGCCGAGGGCCGGTTCCACAGCAGCCTGGGCAACCGCCGCAAGCGGTTCCTGCAGTCGATCGGGCGGGTCACGATGGGCAAGCTGTGCATGAGCGGCGCCGCCGTCGGCGCGACCCGGGCCGCGCTCGCCGTGGCGGTGCGTTACGGCGACCACCGGCAGGTGAGCGGGCACCGGGCGGGCGAGCGGATCCCGGTCAACGCCCACCGTCCGCACCACGCGCGGCTGTTGAGGGGGCTGGCCACCGCGTACGCCATGACGTTCCTGCACCGCTCGGTGCTCGCCCGCTGGACGCGGCTGCGGACCTGCCGGGACGCCGGGGAGCGGGCGGAGACCGAGCGGCTGATCGCCGTCGCCAAGAGCTGGATCACCTGGCAGGCGCGGGACATCGCCGTCGAGTGCCGGGAACGCTGCGGCGCGCAGGGCCTGTTCGCCGCCAACGGCCTGTCCGAGTTCCCGCACTACATCGAGGGCACGATCACCGCCGAGGGAGACAACCTGGTCATCTGGGTGAAGGCCGCCGCCGAGATGCTCTTCGAGCACCAGGCGCCCCGGCAGGACGTCGTACCTCCCCGTGGGGTCGAGCAGTTGACCGATCCCCGGCATCTGCGCGGGCTGCTGGCGGCGGCCGAGTCCGTCTGGCAGGACAGGGCCCGGGCCGCGCTGCGCCGGGGGCCGTCCAAGGACCCGGTGGAGCGGTGGAACGGGGCGTCAGGCGCCGCGCTGGAGATGGTCTCGGCGCACGCACGGCTGCGGGCGGCCGACGCCTTCCTGGACGCGGCCGGCCGGGCCGGGAGCCGGGACGCCGGTGAACTCCTGGAGAGGCTCTGCGTCCTGTTCCTGCTGGAGCAGATCGGCGAGCACACCGGTGACCTGCTGGCCGACGGCCACCTGTCCGCCGACCAGGTCCGCGCGCTGCCCCAGGTGCGGGACGACGTGCTCGGCGGCCTCGCGCCGCGCATGACGGACCTGGTCGAGGGCTTCGACCTGCCCGCCGCGTATCTGGACGCCATCCCCCTGGCCAACCCGGACGGCGTCTCGCTGGCGGACTACGCCGTCGAGGCCGAGTGACGGTCAGGAGCCTGCCAGAGCGTCGATCCAGGAGGTCAGACGGGCGCCCTGAGCGGCCATCAGACCCGGGTCGCGCAGGATGTTGGTGAGGACGGACATCCCCTGGTAGGCGGCGACGAGCTCGACGGCGAGCGCGCGGGCGTCGGGCCGGCCCAGCTCGCCGAACTGGCGCTCGACCCAGTCGAGCAGCGCCCGCATCACCTGGGCCGCGGCCAGGTCCAGGCCGTCGTCGCGCTTGTCCAGCTCGGTGGCCAGGGTGCCGAAGGGGCAGCCGAAGCGCGCCGCGGTCTCGCGCTGGCCGACCCAGCCCTCGATGAGGGCCTTCAGCCGGGCGGCCGGGTCGGGGAGCGCGTCCAGTCGGTTCGTGAGCGCGGTGAGCCGGTCGCAGTGCGCCTCCACCGCGGCCTCGACCAGCAGGTCCTTGCTCCGGAAGTAGTAGTAGACGTTTCCGAGCGGCACGTCGGCGGCCCGGGCGATGTCCGCGAGCGTGGTCTTCTCCACGCCCTGCTCATGGAAGGCCCGGACGGCGGCCTCGACGAGGCGTTCCCGCTTGCCGGGCCGCTGGGACGGTGAGTCAGTCACCTGACTGAGGATAGACACCGCGCGAGGCGGCGGCTAACGTGGCTACTTAGTCAGTCAACTGACTCACTCACTTACGGGGAGACCTCATGATCGTCGTCACGGGCGGTACCGGGAACGTCGGACGGGCGCTGGTCGCGCGGCTCGCCGAGGCGGGGGCGGCCGTGACGGCCGTGGCGCGGCACATCACTCACGAGGACGTCCCGCCGGGCGTCCGGATCCTCGCCGCCGACCTCGGCCGGCCCGACGCACTCGCCTCCGCCTGGGAGGGCGCCACCGCGCTGTTCCTGCTGGTGGCCGGGGACGACCCGGAGGGGCTGCTGAAGCGGGCCGCCGCGGCCGGCGTCCGCAAGGTGGTCCTGCTGTCCACCCAGGGCGTCGGCACCCGGCCGGAGAGCTACGCCCACGCGGCCCGTTTCGAGGCGGCCGTCGCCGATTCGGGACCGGCGTTCACCGTCCTGCGCTCCGGCGGGATGGCCTCCAACACGCTCGCCTGGGCCGAGCCGGTCCGCCGTCACCGCACCGTGGCGGCACCCTTCGCCGACGTGGCCCTGCCGTTCGTCGACCCCGACGACGTCGCCGCGGTCGCCGCCGCCGTCCTGCGCGAGGACGGACACGACGGCCTCACCTACACGCTGACCGGCCCCGAGGCGACCACACCGCGGCAGCGGGCCGCCGACCTCGCCCGGGTCCTCGGCGAGCCGGTGACGTTCGTGGAGCAGAGCCGGGAGGAGGCCCGTGCGCAGATGGCGGCGTTCATGCCGGACGCCGTGGTGGAGGGCACCCTCGCCATTCTCGGCGAGCCGACCCCCGAGGAGCGGGCGGTCAGCCCGGACGTGGAGCGGATACTGGGCCGCCCGGCAACGCCCTTCGCGCACTGGGCGGCGCGCAACGCCGCGGCGTTCCGCTGACCGGCCCGGGGAGGCGCGCCGCGCCCGGCCTCACGGGTGCGGCCGGCCGACCTCCCGCTCGGCCCGGACGATCTTCCCGTCGACCGTGCAGCGGGCGCCCCGGCGGTGAGCGAGCCGGGCCACCAGGAACGGGCCCCGGCCGCCCTCGTCCGTGCTGCGGACGTGCCTCAGCCGCGGCGCGGTGCGACCGGCGCCGGTGACCTCGTGGGTCAGCCGGGCGTCGCGTACGACCCGGTCCGCGCCGAGGTCGGGGGCGCGCGGGCCGCCCCACGGCCTCCCGCGCGGAATGCCCCAGCGGCGCCCGGGCGCCCGGGGTCCCGCCGGCCACCGTGCCGTCCGCCGAGATCACCGCGGCCTCGTCGGCGAACGCGTCCAGCGGCTCACGCGGCTCACACGGCTCACACGGCTCACACGGTGCTGCCGGTCCGCCCCTCGTGCACGGTCCGGCCGCGGGCCGGGCCGCACACGGTGGCAGCATGGAGGTACCGGTCCGCGGCGCCCGGGCGTGGGCCGCGAGGACACCGCGGGCCCCGGCCGGTGAGGAGGCCTGGCATGGCGGTGGATTCCTTCCGCGCCGGGGACGACGAGCACGGCCCTGATCAGCCCCGGCCGACGGGCCTGCTCGACGTGCTCAGCGTGGCCGCGGTGGCACTGGACACCAGCGGGCGCATCGTCTTCTGGACGCCGCAGGCCGAGGACCTGTTCGGCTACACGGCCCAGGACGTCCTCGGCAAGTACGCGGCGCGGGTGCTCATCCGTCCCGAGCACCTGCAGGCCGTGGTGAGCCTGTTCACGGAGGTGCTGGAGACCGGCCGGGGCTGGGCCGGCGCCTTCCCCGTGCTGCACAAGGACGGCAGCAGCCGCCTGACCGAGTTCCGCACCATGCGGCTGCTGGACGACCTGGGCGACGTGTACGCGCTGGGCATCGCCGCCGACCACACCCTGCTGCAGCGGGTGGAGACGGATCTGGCGCTGTGCGAGCGGCTCATCAACCAGTCCCCGATCGGGCTGGCCCTGCTGGACCCCGAGCTGCGGTACATGCTGGTGAACCCCGCGCTGGAGCGGATCGACGGCATCCCGGCCGGGGACCACATCGGCCGCCCGCTGCGGGAGGCGCTGTCCTTCATCGACGTCGGCACCGTCGAGTCGTGCCTGCGCCAGGTGCTGGCCACCGGCACTCCCCTGCTGGACCAGTACCACGTGGGCCGCCCTCCGTCCGACCCCGGCCAGGAACACGCCTGGTCGCTGTCCTTCTACCGGCTGGAGGACCCGGGCGGCGGGCGCGTGCTGGGCGCGGCCGCCTCGGTCGTCGACATCACCGAGCGGCACCGCGCGGCCGCCGAGGCCGACCGGGCCCGGCGCCGGCTGGCCCTCATCGCGGACGCCTCCGCCCGGGTGGGCACCACGCTGGAGGTGGAGCAGACCGCCCGTGAACTGGCCGACATCGCCACCCCGGTGCTCGCGGACGTGGTCGCCGTGGACGTGCTCGACTCCGCGCTGGCCTGCCGCCCGTTGCGCCGGCCGGACAACGGCCCCGCGCTGTTCCGCGCCCTCGCCCTGAAGGCGGCCCACCCCACCGAGGCGCTGTCCGCCGCCGACTCGCCGGGTGACCTGGCCGCCTACGACGGGGACCGGCTGGTCACCCTGTGCGTGCACACGGGCCGGCCGGTGATGGTGCGCCGGGTCGGGGAGCGGGACCTGCCGCGCATCGCGCGCAACGCCGAGGCCGGCGAGGCGCTGGCGCGCGCCGGTGTGCACTCGTATCTGGCCGTGCCGCTCATCGCGCACGGTGAGGTGCTCGGCGCGCTGGACCTGAAACGCACCCGCAACCCGCTGCCGTTCGACGAGGACGACGTCGTCCTGGCCAGTGAGCTGGCCAGCCGGGCCGCCGTGGCCATCGACAACGCCCGCTGGTTCCAGAGCGTGCGCAACACCGCGCTGACCCTGCAGCGCAGTCTGCTGCCCGACCACTCCTCGCACCACACGGGCCTGGAGCTCGCCTCCCGCTACCAGCCCGCCCAGTCCACCAGCGAGGTCGGCGGCGACTGGTACGACGTGATCGCGCTGGCCGGCGACAAGACCGCCCTGGTGGTGGGGGACGTCATGGGCAACGGCATCGACGCGGCCGCCACCATGGGCCGGCTGCGCACCGCGACCTGCGCGTACGCGGACCTGGACCTGGCGCCCGCCGCGGTGCTGGAGCACCTGGACCGGATCACCTGCGACCTGGAGCACTACATCGTCACCTGCCTGTACGCGGTCTACGACCCGCACACGCGGCGGTGCACCATGGCCAACGCCGGGCACATGCCGCCCGCCCTGGCCCGGCCCGGTGCGCCGCCGGTGCTGCTGGACCTGCCGCCCGCGGCGCCGCTCGGCGTCGGCGGCGTCCCGTTCGAGGCCACCGGCACCGACCTGTTCCCCGGGGACCTGCTGGTGCTGTACACCGACGGCCTGGTGGAGACGCGGCAGCATCCGATCGACGACCGGCTGAACGTGCTGCTCGGCTTCCTGGACGAGCCCGGCCGGCCGCTGGAGGAGACCTGCGACCTGCTGCTGCACGGCCTGCGCCATCCCGACGACCACGACGACGTGGCCCTGCTCGTCGCCCGTGCCCTGTAGGCCCTGCGGCGGCGCGGGCGGCCCGCTTGGTGGGCCCCGCCCGGCGGTGCGACGCTGGGGGGAGAGGTCATCCGAGGAGCGAAAACCCAGGAGGGCCGATGGGACGAGACGTCCCGGCGCTCGTCTTCACCCGCGAGGACCGCCGCCGGTACCGGATCAAGATGCAGGAGTGCCTCGACGCGTTCGCCCAGATGCTGCGTGAGGAGCAGTTCGAGTCGGAGCGGCCGCAGGTCGGCCTGGAGATCGAGCTGAACCTGGTCGACGACCAGGCCGAGCCGGCCATGCGGAACACCGACGTGCTGGAGGCGATCGCCGATCCGGCGTGGTCCACCGAGCTGGGCCGGTTCAACCTCGAGATCAACGTGCCGCCCCGGGGACTGACGACGGGCGGCCCCGACGCCTGGGAGTCGGAGATCCGCGCCGCGCTGAACCACGCCGACGAGCGGGCCGGGTCGGTGGGCGCCCGGCTGGTGATGATCGGCATCCTGCCCACGCTCCGGCAGGAGGACATCGGGGAGGGGACGCTGTCGGAGAACCCCCGCTACCGGCTGCTGAACGACCAGGTCTTCGCGGCCCGGGGCGAGGACCTGCGGATCGAGGTGGACGGGACCGACCGGCTGCGGACCTACGCGGACACCATCACCCCGGAGGCCGCGTGCACCAGCACCCAGTTCCATCTGCAGGTGTCGCCGGAGAGCTTCCCCGACTACTGGAACGCGGCGCAGGCCGTCGCCGGCGTCCAGGTCGGGCTGTCGGCGAACTCGCCGTTCCTGTTCGGCAAGGAGCTGTGGCACGAGACCCGCATCCCGCTGTTCGAGCAGGCCACCGACACCCGGCCCGAGGAGATCAAGGTGCAGGGGGTGCGGCCCCGGGTGTGGTTCGGCGAGCGGTGGATCAACAGCGTCTTCGACCTGTTCGAGGAGAACCTGCGCTACTTCCCCGCCCTGCTGCCGCTGTGCGACGAGCAGGACCCGGTGGAGACGCTGCAGAGCGGGGACGTGCCGGAGCTGTCGGAGCTCACCTTGCACAACGGCACGATCTACCGCTGGAACCGGCCGGTCTACGCCGTCGACCACGACAAGCCGCACGTCCGGGTGGAGAACCGGGTGCTGCCCGCCGGCCCGACCGTCGCCGACACCCTGGCCAACGGCGCGTTCTACTACGGGCTCACCCGCGCCCTGGTGGAGGAGGACCGGCCGGTGTGGTCGCGGATGTCCTTCGCCGCGGCGGAGGAGAACCTGCACGCGGCGGCCCGGGGTGGCATCGAGGCGCGGCTGTACTGGCCCGGCATGGGCGAGGTGCCGGTGCCCGAGCTGGTGCTCAGGCGGCTGCTGCCGCTGGCGCACCGCGGTCTGGAGCTCTCCGGGATGGACGCGGCGTGGCGGGAGCCGCTGCTCGGGATCATCGAGCAGCGCTGTGTGACCGCCCGCAACGGGGCCGTGTGGCAGAAGGAGATGTTCCACCACTTCGAGGACACGACCCGGGCCGGCCGCCACGAGTCGCTGCGGCGGATGACACAGCTGTACATGGACTACATGCACCTGAACGCCCCGGTGCACACCTGGCCGGTCGACTGAGGCGGCACCCGGCTGCGGCCGTGGCCGGGGCCCGACGGCCGCCCGCGGAGCGCGCGCCCGCCCCACGTCCGTTCAGGGTCTGCCGCGGCGCGCAGGGGGCACAGGTCCTGCGGAGGGAGCGGCGGGTGGTGCGGCGGTAGTGTGGCCGCACGGTCGACGAGCGGGTGGTGGCGGATGGAGTGGCGGGAGTATGCCGAGGCGATGGCCCGGCTGGCACGGCAGTTGCTGGAGCAGGACTCGGTGCAGGCGACGCTGGACGAGATCGCGGAGTCCGCGGTGCGGCTCGTGGCCGGCTGCGACGCGGCCGGGATCCTCGCGGTCCGCAAGGGCCGGACGGTGACGCTGGCCGCGTGCGGCGACGTAGTCGCGCAATGCGACCGGTTGCAGGGCGAGGTCGGCGAGGGGCCGTGCTTCGACCTCGTCCGCCGCAAGGACGACAGCCGCGTCTACCGCATCGCGGACATGAGCGAGCCGCAGCCGGACTGGGAGCGCTTCGCCTCGGGAGCCCGTGACCTGGGGGTGGGCAGCATGACCGGTGTGCTGCTGTACGCGGACAACGAGGACTTCGGCGCGCTGAACCTCTACTCCGGCCGGCCGGGCGCCTTCGGCGAGGAGATCGAGACGGCCGCCTGGCTGCTGGCCTCGCACGCCGCCGTGGCCCTGGCCGGGGCCCGCACCATCGACCAGCTCGAGCACGGACTGGAGAGCCGGCACGCGATCGGCGAGGCGATGGGCATCCTCATGGAACGCCACCGGCTGAGCGAGGAGGACGCCTTCAACGTCCTGCGCCGGATCTCCCAGGACCACAACGTGAAGCTGCGGGACGTGGCCCAGCGGGTCAGGACCGGGCGTCCGCCGTCCGGCTGATCACCGGGGGGCCGCTCAGCCGGCCAGGACGAGGACGAGCGGTACGCCGTGGCAGGGCACCAGGCGCAGGCCGTCGTACGCGCCGGGCGCCGTGCCGGTGAGCAGGCCGCCGAAGTCGGGCCCACGGGTGAGGGAGCCCGCGAGGTGCGCGGGGTCGGCCGAGGCGGCGACCCGGCCGCGGGCGTTCACCAGGTGGGCGGGGCGGGACAGGCGGCGCAGCAGCGGCAGGACGGCCGCCTCGAAGTGCCGCAGGTACACGTCGGCGGCGGCCACTCCGGCGAACCGCCCCTGGATCAGCACCGGTTCGGACAGGGTGAGGCTGTACTCGTCGGAGCAGAGGTAGTCGACGTACGGTCCGGCGACGGCCCGCCGGCCGGTGTCGCGGGGCAGCGCGAACCAGTCCCAGTGGGTGTAGTCGGAGTACGCCGAGTGGCCGGGGTCCAGGTCGAGGAGCAGCGGGCGTACGTCGCCGTCGGCGGCCGACTGCCACCACTCCAGCCAGGCCGGTACGTCGGTCAGCAGGCCGGGAGCGGCCACGAAGCCGACGCCGGAGACCAGGTCCTCCAGGCGCAGGCGCTGGTGCAGGCCGGGGCGCAGGGCGGCGAGGTCGGCGCTGGCCGGTGGGCGGCCCCTGGCGGTGACCCGGTCGAGCAGGGCCTCGGTGTCGGCACGGGTGGCGGCGACCGTCTCGAAGACGGCCTCCAGCGCGCCGCCCACCTGGGAGGCCACCCATGTCTCTGTCTCCGTGTCGAGGGTGGCGAGCCCGGGGCTGACGCCCATGGTGTCCTCCAGCGGACGGGAACCGGACGCGGCGCGGTCAGAGGGACAGGCGTACGGCGACGAGCCGGGCCGCCGACTCCCTGACGCACCGCTCGGCCAGCGTGCCGGCCGTTTCGTGGGCCCCATCCTGCACGGCGGAGATCACGGCGCGGTGACATTCCGCAACTTCTTCACGACATGCGTCGTCGGCCAGGACGAGGCACATGAGCGCGCCCACCTCGCTCTGCAGGGCGACCTGTTCGCGGGTGAGCCGGGCCGACTGGGCGGCGGCGGCGAGTTCCACGTGGAAGCGGCCGTACAGGCGGCTGCGGGCCGGTGCGTCCGCGGCGCGGGCCAGTTCCTCGGCGGTGCGGCGCAGGGGGTCCAGGTCCTCGGGCGCGGTGCGCTGGGCGGCGAGGCGGGCGGCGGCGCCGGACAGGGCGGCCCAGTGGTCGCCCAGGTCCCGGAGTTCCTCGGTGCTCCAGCCGCGCAGCCGGGCCCGGAGGCGGTCGTCGGCGGGGACCTCGGGGAGGGAGACGAAGCTGCCGCCGCCGCGGCCCCGCCGGGTGGTGACCAGACCCCGCTGCCGCAGGGCCATGAGCGCCTCGCGCAGGGTGACGGTGGAGACGCCGAGCTGCCCGGCCAGCTCGGTCTCGCCGGGGAGCTGCTCGCCGTCGGCGAGCAGGCCCAGCTCTATGGCGTCGCCGAGGCGGTGGACGACCGCGTCCACCCGGGCCCGGTTGTCGACCGGGCTGAAAACGGCCTTGCGGGCGCCGCTGTCGGTCTCGTACTGCCTCACGGCCACCACCTCGTGCGTTGACTCAAGCTTTACCCTAAGGGGCTCTTGAGGTTTGAACTATGACTTCATATGTTTGCAGTCAACGTACCGCGCGCCAGAAAGGTTCCCCCATGGAGGGACGTGCGATCCGGCTGCAGGACCTGCACAAGTCGTTCGGCGGGACGACCGCCGTCGCCGGTGTCGACCTGGAGATCCGCGACGGGGAGTTCTTCTCGATGCTGGGTCCCTCCGGCTCCGGGAAGACGACGGTCCTCAGGCTCGTCGCCGGGTTCGAGACACCCGACCGGGGCCGGATCGAACTCGCCGGGCAGGAGGTCACCGGCCTCGCCCCGTTCGAGCGGGACGTGCACACCGTCTTCCAGGACTACGCGCTCTTCCCGCACATGACCGTCGAGCAGAACGTCGCCTACGGGCTGAAGGTCCGCCGGGTACCGAAGGCCGAACGCCTGGTCCGCGCCCGCAAGGCGCTCGCCGAGGTCCGCCTCGAGGGCTACGGCCAGCGCCGGCCGGCCCAGCTCTCCGGCGGGCAGCGCCAGCGCGTCGCGCTCGCCCGCGCCCTCGTCGGCCGCCCCCGCGTCCTGCTGCTGGACGAACCGCTCGGCGCCCTCGACCTGAAGCTGCGCGAGCAGATGCAGGTCGAACTCAAGGCGATCCAGCGGGAGGTGGGCATCACCTTCGTGTTCGTCACCCACGACCAGGAGGAGGCCCTGACGATGAGCGACCGCATCGCCGTCTTCGACCGGGGCCGGATCGCCCAGGTCAGCACGCCCGCGGAGATATACGAACGCCCGGCCACCGCCTTCGTCGCCTCCTTCGTCGGCACCTCCAACCTGCTCGACGGCGAGACGGCCCACCGGATCGTCGGCGCGCCCGGCACGTACAACATCCGGCCGGAGAAGATCCGCGTGCTGAAGGAGTCCGCCGAGGCGGACGAGCCGGAGCACACCACCGCCGGCGGCACGGTCGCCGACGTGGTCTACCTCGGGGACGCCACCCGCTTCCTCGTGGACCTCGACGGCGGCGGCCGGCTGACCGCGCTGCAGCAGAACCTGGAGACCTCCTCCGAGGACGTCGCCGCCTACCGGGGCACCCGGGTCCGCCTGCAGTGGCACCGCCGGCACGCCGTACCGCTGCCCTCCTGACCACTCCCCCGCCTACGTCCCGTCCCCTGGAGAACGCCGTGCGTCCCACCCGTACCCTGCGCGCCGCCGCCTGCGCCGCCGCGCTGCTGCTCGCCGCCGCCTGCGATTCCTCCGGCTCCGGCGGTTCGTCCGCCGGCGGCCTCAACCCGCCCGACCTCAAGGCGCCCACCAAGCTGGGCCGGACGGAGGGGCAGGTCAACCTGATCGCCTGGGCCGGTTACGTCGAGGACGGCTCCAACGACCCGAAGGTGAACTGGGTCACCGACTTCGAGAAGCAGACCGGCTGCCAGGTGCACTCCAAGGTCGCCGCCAGCTCGGACGAGATGGTCAAGCTGATGAAGACCGGCGAGTACGACGCCGTCTCCGCCTCCGGTGACGCCTCCCTGCGCCTGATCGCCTCCGGTGACGCCGCCCCCGTCAACACCGCTCTGGTGCCCCACTACAAGGACATCTTCAGCGGGTTGAAGAACGGCCCCTGGAACTCGGTGAAGGGACGGATGTACGGCATCCCGCACGGCCGGGGCGCCAACCTGCTGATGTACAACACGCAGAAGGTGCGCCCCGCGCCCACCTCCTGGTCCGCGGTCTTCGACGGGGCCCCGGCGCACAAGGGCCACGTCACCGCCTACGACTCGCCGATCTACATCGCGGACGCCGCCCTCTACCTCCGGGCGACCAAGCCGGAGCTGAAGATCAAGGACCCGTACGCGCTGGACCAGAAGCAGTTCGACGCCGCCGTGGCGCTCCTCAAGCAGCAGAACGCGAACGTCGGCGAGTACTGGAGCGACTACCTGAAGGAGGTCTCCGCCTTCAAGAGCGGCGACTCCGTCGTCGGCACGACGTGGCAGGTGATCGCCGGCCTCGCCGCCTCGGAGGGCGCGAAGGTGAAGACGCTGGTCCCGAAGGAGGGCTCGACCGGCTGGTCCGACACCTGGATGGTCTCCAGCAAGGCCAAGCACCCCAACTGCGCCTACAAGTGGCTCGACTGGATCGTCTCCCCCAAGGTCAACGCCCAGGTCGCCGAGTACTTCGGGGAGGCGCCGGCCAACTCGAAGGCGTGCGCCGAGACCAGTGACAAGAACTTCTGCACCGTCTACCACGCCGCCGACGAGAGCTACTGGAAGAAGATCGCGTTCTGGAACACGCCCATCGAGCAGTGCCTCGACGGCCGTACGGACGTGAAGTGCGTCCCGTACGCCAAGTGGGTGCAGGCCTGGACCGAGATCAAGGGCTGACCGTGACGACCGACGTGACGACCGCCGCCGGCCGGGGCACCGTCCGGCGGCTCGCCGGGAGCCTGCACCGCCGGCCCCGGCTGCGGCTGGCCCTGCTGCTCACCGCCCCCCTGCTGTGGCTGACCGTCCTCTACCTCGGCTCGCTGGCGGTGCTGTTCGTCTCCGCGTTCTGGACGACCGACTCCTTCACCTCCCAGGTGGTCAAGGTCTGGTCGACGGACAACTTCCACGAGCTGCTGACCACCCCCGTGTTCCGGCAGGTCGTCCTGCGCAGCGTGGGGGTGGCGCTCGCGGTGACCGTGCTCTGCGCGCTGATCGCCTTCCCCGTCGCCTTCTACACCGCGCGGGTCGCCAGGCCCCGGTGGCGCCCGCTGCTGGTGGTGGCCATCCTCACCCCGCTGTGGGCGAGTTACCTGGTCAAGGTGTACGCCTGGCGGCTGATCCTGTCCGAGGGCGGACTCGCCGACTGGGCGCTGGCCCCCTTCGGGCTGAGCGGGCCCGGCTTCGGCCTGGCGGCCACGGTCCTCACCCTGACCTACCTCTGGCTGCCGTACATGATCCTGCCGATCCACACCGCCCTCGAACAGCTCCCGGACAACCTCCTCGACGCGTCGGCCGACCTCGGGGCCCGCGCCGGGCGGACGTTCCGTTCGGTGGTCCTGCCGATGGTGCTGCCGTCGGTCGCGGCGGGCTCGGTCTTCACCTTCTCGCTCAGCCTCGGCGACTACATCACCGTGCAGATCGTCGGCGGCAAGACGCAACTGGTCGGCAACCTCGTGTACTCCAACATCGAACTCAACCTGCCCATGGCCGCCGCACTCGGCCTCGTCCCCGTGCTGGTGATCGTCCTGTACCTGCTGGCGATCCGCCGCACGGGCGCGCTGAACAGCCTTTAGGCCTCCAGGAGACAAGCGCCATGCATCTCAGCCGCACCGCGCGCATCGCCCTGCGCATCGGCGCCGGGCTCGGTTTCGCGGTGATCTACGTCCCGCTCCTGCTCGTCCTCGTCAACTCCCTCAATCCCGACCGCAGCGCGAGCTGGCCGCCGCCGGGGCTGACCGGGCACTGGTGGTCGGTGGCGGTGCACGACTCCGGTGCGCGCGCGGCCGTGTGGGTGTCGGTGAAGGCCGGTCTGGGGGCCACCGCGGTCGCGCTCGTCCTCGGCACGCTGTTCGCGTTCGCCGTGGCCCGGCACCGCTTCTTCGGCCGGGACACGGTGTCGTTCATAGTGGTCCTGCCGATCGCGCTGCCCGGCATCGTCACCGGCATCGCCCTCAACTCCGCGTTCAGCACGGTCCTGCGGCCGCTCGGCGTCGGCCTCGGGCTGTTCACCGTGATCGTGGGGCACGCCACGTTCTGCATCGTCGTGGTGTTCAACAACGTGGTGGCCCGGCTGCGGCGCACGGCCGCCTCCTACGAGGAGGCGGCCATGGACCTCGGCGCGAGCACCTTCCGCGCCTTCGCGGACGTCACCTTCCCGCTGGTCCGCTCGGCGCTGCTGGCCGGCGCGCTGCTCGCCTTCGCCCTGTCCTTCGACGAGATCGTGGTGACGACCTTCACGGCGGGGCCCGGCATCGAGACCCTGCCCATCTGGATCTTCACCAACATGACGCGGCCTCAGCAGGCGCCGGTGGTGAACGTCGTGGCCGCCGTCCTGGTGCTGCTGTCGGTGGTCCCGATCTACGTGGCCCAGCGGCTGTCCGCGGACACGGCCACGTCGAGCCGCGTGTGAGCACTCCTGCGTGAGCACCCCGGTGTGAACGTTCCCGGGTGAACGCGCCGCGCGGCCGAAAGCGGGTCGCGTGAAGGTTGCCTCGCGGGTAACCCGCGATGTCATGAACGCGTTGACGAAGCGGCCGACGAGGCCGTGGCAGAAGCAGCCGTGCCCGACCGCCGACCCCGGGCCGGGGTGGTGACCGTGATCTTCCTCGTCGCCGCCCTGCTCCTGCTGGGCATCGTCGTGGGCTCGGCCGCCTACCTCCCCTGGCCGGTCACCGTCCTCCTCGGCGTGGTCATCGCCGCCTGGCTGCTCGTCTTCACGGGCCGCGAACGGCGGCGGCGCCGGAGCCGGGCGGGGAGGGCGTAGCCGATGCGACTCACCGCTCCCCCGTCGCGCCGGACGGGCCGCCGGGACACCGAGGGCATGGCCGTGGCCTCCTTCGTGCTCGGGCTCGTCGGGCTGCTGGTCCTCAACATCGTCCTAGGGCCCATCGCCATCGTGCTGGCCGTCATCGCCCTGCGCCGGGACACGCCGCGCCGGTTCCGCGCGCTGCTCGGTCTGGGGCTCGGCGTCGCCGACCTCGTCGTCCTGGCCGCGCTGATGGCCGCGCACGGGTCGGGGTCCTGGTCGGTCTGGGGCGGCTGACTCAGCAGCCGCTTCCACCGCCGGACTTATGCCGGACTCATGCCGGACTCAAGTCCGACAAAGGGCAATGAGTCCGGCTTGATGACGGGAAAATGACGACCGGCAGACTTTTCACCGTCGGCCGGCCGAACTCCCTGCGGCCACCGGCTCGCTCATCGGAACCCGCACCGTCGCAAAAGAGGACCAACCCGCGTGCCGAGCTGGGGCGTTGGGTCCCCTGCGTGGTGCGTTGACTCCCCTATGTCAGTGATAGCATCCCCGCGTCTGCGACCTTGGTCCCCACCGGCCCGGCCGCCGTATTGAGATCACCCCCGTTCTCAACTCGTCGGCGTGCACGAGTCGTTCCAGCGGTTGTGCCCCGGATTCCTGCGAGGCCCTTCCGCCGACGGCCGCAGGCTACACATAGGAAAGGTTCCCATGAATCGAGACGCACTCGTGTGGTGCCTGGTTGCGGTCGCGGCGATCGCCGTCGCCGCGGCCCTGGTGCTCAGTCGTCGCAACAAGGCCATAGCGGCGAAGAGGCAGCAGGTCGAGGCCGCCCTCACCCAGAGGCTGAGCGAGGCCGACAGCCAACTCGCCGTTTTAAGAGGTGAGTTGCAGCAGCACAAAGCGGAACACGACAAGACCATCCAAGAAGCGGAAGAAGCGGCGGAGGAAAGCACCAAGGCCGTCCTCAAGGGTTCCGCGCGCTTTCTGCAGAGCCTTGCCGCGGAACAGCTCACGCTTCTCGAGGAAATCCAGCTCAAGTACGGCGGTCATTCCGTGCTCGGCGATCTGCTGGAAGTCAGCCACGCCAATGCGCAGATGGCCCGAAAGGCACAGGGCATCGCGGTCATGTGCGGTGCGCCGCTCGGCCGCCGCAACAGGCCGGCGAGCGTTTACGACGTGGTGCGCAGCGCACAGGGGCAGATCCGCAATTTCCGGCGCGTCGAAATCATGCAGCAGACCGGTTTCGCGCTGAAGGCCTCCGCGGTTTCCCCGGTGGCTCTCGCCGTCGCCGAACTCCTCGACAACGCTGCCAGTTTCTCCCAGCAGGGTTCGCCCATCGAGGTCACGTTCCAGCGGGTGCAGAAGAACCTGTGCATCGTCATCGACGACGCCGGCGTCGGTATGAACGACGAGGAGCGGCAGAAGGCCTCCGCGCTGCTCTCCGGCGACTACCGCCCGCGCCTGTCGCACCTGGGGAACCAGCCGAAGTTCGGTTTCCCGGTCATCGCCCTGCTGGCGCAGCAGTACGGGTTCCGGGTCGACGTCACCGGCGTCTCCCGCTACGGCGGCGTCCGCGCGGTCGTCCTGCTGCCGGAGGAGCTGTGGACCGAGGAGGAGACGGCGCCGGCCGGGGACTCCCGGGTCAGCAGCATCCGCGACGCCGTCGGCCGCCCCGAGCCGGTGGCCCGTACGGCCAACGGCCTACCGCGGCGGGGAGGCCGCCAGGTGCCCATCGCCAGCGTGCCCGACCGGGACGCCCCGGCGCCCGGCGCCGTGCCGGAGGATGCCGGCCGCGCCGCGGCCCGGAGCCTGGGGGCCTTCCAGCGCGGCACGCTCTCGGGCCGCAACCTCGCCTCGGCGCCGTCCGAAGGGGCCGATGAGGCATGACCACAGACCTGTCGTGGATGCTCGAGGACATCGTGCACAACGTGCCGAGGGCACGCCACGCTGTCCTGCTGTCCGCGGACGGCCTTCCCCGCGGGGCGACCGAGGGCATGGACCCGAAGGACGTGCGGACGATCTCCGCCGCCATGGCGGGCATGCAGTCGCTCAGCCGGGCGACCTCGCACTTCGCCGGGCCGGGGGAGGACAGGCAGTGGAACCAGACGATCATCGAGTTCTCGCACGGCTGGATCTTCCTGATCGGGGCCGGGCAGGGCGCCTACCTGGCCGCGGCCGCGGCGCCCGACGTCGACATGCAGCAGATCTCCTTCCGCATGCACCGGCTGGTCGCGCGGCTCGGCAACAACCTCACCTCGCCGCCGCGGGTGAACGCTGAGGACGCCGAGGGACGGGCCGGGCGGGACCGGTCGCGGCAGCAGGCGGCGGGAAGCACCGGGATCTCCATCGCGGACCTCGACGAGGTGGTCGCCGACGTGCACGGCGCCCGGCACGCGGTGCTGCTCGGCGGCGACGGTCTGCCCCGCGGTGCCACCACGGGCATGAGCCAGGACCTGGCGGACACCATCTCGGCGGCGATGACGGGCATTCACGCCTACAGCCGTGCCACGTCGCAGTTCGCCGGTGTGGCGCCGGACGCGCAGTGGCGGCAGACGGTCATCGAGTTCCAGCACGGCTGGATCTTCCTGATCTCGGCCGGCCGGGGCGCCTTCCTGGCGGCGGCCGCGGAACACGACGCGGATATCGAGGAGTTCACCACCCGGCTGCACGAGGTGGTGCCGCGGCTGAGCGGATATCTGGCACCACGCGGGGAGGCGAGCGTCACGTGAATGGCGAGCCGGACGAGGAACTGGAACTGACGTCCGCATTAGTTCCGCTCTTCGTGATCACCAACGGGCGGGGCCTGCCGCCGGATCACGCGTACGAACGCACGACCCTGGTGTCCGCGCAGGAGGACACCGGTGCCGCGGCCCGCACGCTTTCGCCGGAGGCGGGCCGGGTTCTGGAGCTGGTCACGGACGGTTTTCTCTCCGTCGCCGAAGTGGCCGCCCACGCGCATCTGCCGCTGGGGGTCGTGCGGATTCTCCTGTCGCAGATGGAGGAGAGCGGTCTGATCGTCGCGCGGAAGCCGGTACCCCGCGCCGAACGGGTCGACCGGGAAGTGCTCAACGCCGTACTCGACGGCCTCAAAGCCCGATTCGGAGCGTGATTCGTGTACCTGGATTCAGGTGTCCTGACCGCGGTGAAGATCCTCGTGGTGGGGCACTTCGGGGTCGGGAAGACCACGTGCATCGGCAGCATCTCCGAGATCGAGCCGCTGCAGACCGAGGAAGAGATCACCGAAGCCAGTGTGGGGTTCGACGACCTGTCGGGCACCCCGGACAAGACCACCACCACGGTCGCCATGGACTTCGGCCGCCTGACCATCAGCGACGAGGTGGTGCTCTACCTCTTCGGCACGCCCGGTCAGGAGCGCTTCAAGGAGATGTGGGAGGAGCTGTCCCGGGGGGCACTGGGCGCGCTCGTCCTCGTCGACCCCGAGCGGCTGTCGGAGTCCTTCCCGGTCCTGGACCTGGTCGAGCGGTTCGGGCTGACGTACGCCATCGGCGTCAACCGCTTCGACGGCACGACCGACTACCCGCTCGCGGAGATCCGTGAGGCGCTGGAGCTGTCCGACCGGACCCCGATCGTCGTCTGCGACGTGCGGGACCAGCAGTCGTCGGCGCAGGCCCTCATCACCCTCGTCCACCACCTACTGTCCCTTCTCGA
>NZ_KQ948868.1:133558-196248 GCF_001514215.1 Streptomyces bungoensis | reverse complement strand
ACCGGCTCCCTGCGCGGCATGTTCGACTTCCGCCACCCCAACGGCAAGCAGGTCCTGCTGAACACCGACGGCTCGGTCAAATCCGTCGGCCCCATCCGGCACGTAGCCTCGGTGGCCACGCGCATCACCCCCGGCGCGGAGATGGAGAACACCGCCGCTGAGACCTCGCGGAACCGGAACCTGCCGGCCGGCCTCGGGGCGGCCGCGCTGCTGGCGGCGGGCGTCACCGGCACGTACCTCACCGTGCGCCGCAGGCGGCGGGCCTGACCGGCACCGCCGCGCCCGAGTGCGCCCCCGGCCGGCATCCGGGGGCGCCGGGCACGCACACGGTCCCGTGCCGGCCGATGGTCAGGGAGTCGGCCTGAGCGTCAGCGGTACGTCAGAGCCCCGTCAGCCGGTCCTGGCACTGTCGTTCCCGTGAACGGCACGGGAGACCGGGCCGGACACGGGGAGAGGTGCCCGGAGCGGCTCATCGGGGACCACGAGCACGACTCGAGGTCGGGCCTTCACCGGCCCACGCAGGTTCAAATCCTGCCCTCTCCGCACCGAACGGACGCGCCCCGCGCCCAGCCGGCGGCGAAAACCGCTGGCCGGGCGCGGGGCGCGGTGCTGTGATGGCCCGATGCGACACGATCCGGCACGGGAACCGACCGTGGACCGAGGGCGGTACACGGACACGGTGACGCCCTGGGAGCAGGAGGACTGGCGGGCCGCGGTCCTCGTCTGGGTCGAGGACGCGCTCGCCGCACAGGGCCTGCGGACGACCGGCCGGCTGTGGGTGCGGCTGCGGCCGTGGTCGGTGCTGGTACGGGTGGCCGTGGCCGGGCGCGGGGCGGTCTGGTTCAAGGCGAACCCGCCGGCCAGCGGCTTCGAGGGAGCGCTGACCGCCGCGCTGGCCCGCTGGGTGCCGGGGCAGGTCCTGGCACCGCTCGCGGTCGACACAGACCGCCGCTGGCTGCTGCTGCCGGACGGGGGCGAGCTGTTCCGGGACGTTCTCGAACGGGAGCCCGTCGAGCCCCGTGCCTGGGAGAGCCTGCTCGACCAGTACGCGGCCCTGCAGCACGCCGTCACCGCGCACACCGCGGAGATCGGCCGGCTGGGCGTGCCGGGGGCGCGGACCCCGGAACTCCCGGACGTCTTCGAGGCGTTGCTCGGGGCGAGCCAGGCCCTGCGACCGGAGGACCGCGCACGCCTCGTACGGCTCCGGCCCCGTGTGGCGGACTGGTGCGCCGAACTCGCGGCCCTGGGCGTCGCGGACTCGCTGGACCACGCCGATCTGCACGAGGGCCAGTTGTTCCATCCGGCACCGAACCGGTTCACCTTCTTCGACTGGGGCGACGCCGTCGTCTCCCACCCGTTCTGCAGTCTGCGGGTCCCGGCCCGGAGGGCGGCCGACCGGTACGGGCCCGGGGTCCTGCCGCGGCTGCGCGACGCCTATCTGGAGCCGTGGACGGGAAGCGGCCGTACGCCCGTGGAACTCCGGCGCGCGGTGAGCCTGGCGTGGCGCCTGAGCGCCCTGGGCCGCGCCCGCGCCTGGGGCCGCCTGTTCCCGGCCGCGGCCGCGGCGACGCCCCTGGCCGGGCAGAGCGCGGCCTCGCTGCTGGAACTGCTGGAGGAACCTCCGCTGTAGCAGGACGGAGAGCATGCCGCCGAAATCCCCGGTCGGGTGGCACGTCACCCGGACGGCGCAGTCCCCGGTTCACGGCCGGCCCCGTCCGGGGCCGGACCGGTCTCGGCCTGTGCCGCCGTACACGGTGTGTGCGGGGTTGCGCGGGGCCGAGGGGGGTCGGGAGCCTGGGCGGGGGACGAGGAGGCGCGATGACCCCAGCAGCCCTGCATCCTGACGACCCGAACCGCCGGCGTTTCCTGGCGCTGTGCGCGGGCGCCGGTCTGGGCACGGCGGCCGCCTGTACGCCCGCGCCGCCGCACGGGCACGCCGGCCGCGGCCGGCAGCTCCTGCCCGAGGCCGAGCGGGACGCGCCGGGCACCGCCGACTGGCGGGTCCGCTCGGTGGGGGCGGCGGACGCGGTGGCCGGCTACACCGACCGGGTGAGCGTGGCTCCGGGCGAGCCGTGCGCCCTGCACGTGTCGACCACAGCCGGCTCGTTCCGTGTCTCGGCGTTCCGGGTGGGCTGGTACGGCGGCGCACAGGCCCGCCGTGTCTGGGCCTCGCCCCGCATACCCGGGCGGGCCCGGCCGGCCCCGCGCGTGCTGCCGGCCACCCGTACCGTGCGCGCCGACTGGCCCGTCACGCTGCCCCTGGACACCACCGGCTGGCCGGAGGGCGCCTACCTGCTGCGGCTGGAGTCGGACACCGGCCGGCAGCGGTACGTCCCGCTGGTCGTGCGCTCGGCCCGGGGCGCCGGCCGCACGGTGCTGCTGCACGCGCCGGCCACCTGGCAGGCGTACAACCGCTGGAGCGGCTACAGCCTCTACGCCGGCTCCTCCGGCGCGTACGCGACCCGGTCCCTGGCCGTCAGCTTCGACCGGCCCTACGACGGCAACGGCGCCGAGAAGTTCCTGGTCTACGAGCGGGCACTGGTGGTGCTGGCCGAGCGCCTGGGCATCCCGCTCGCGTACACCACCGGCGCCGACGTGCACCGGGACCCTTCGGTGCTGCGGGGCGCGCACGCCGTCGTCTGCCTGGGCCACGACGAGTACTGGACGCCCGAGCAGCGGGAGCACGTCACACGGGCCCGGGACGCGGGGACGAACGTCGCCTTCCTCGGCGCGAACACCTGCTTCCGGCGGATCCGGCTGGAGGACGGGGAGCACATCGGGGGCCGCACGGTGGTGTGCTACAAGACCTCCTACCGCGCCGATCCGGCCTACGCGACCGACCCGGCGCGGGTGACCACCGACTACCGGGAGCCGCCCGCCGCGGACCCGGAGTCCTCCCTCACCGGCGTGCTGTACGAGGGCTACCCCGTCGACGCCCCCTACGTCGTGCGGGCCGCGGACCACTGGCTGTACGACGGCACCGGCGTACGCCCCGGCGACTCCTTCGCCCACCTGGTCGGGGTCGAGTACGACCGCGTCACCCCGGCCTCCGCCACCCCGGGCCCCCTGCAGATCACCGCCCACTCCCCCGTCGTCTGCGCGGGCCGCCCCAGTCACAGCGACTCCGCGTACTACACGGCCTCCGGCGGCGCCGGTGTGTTCGCGACCGGCACCATGCGCTGGGTGGAGGGACTGCTGGCCGGCACGGGCGAGCTCGGCCGCGACCACGGCATGGACGCCCGGACCCGGGCGTTCGTCACCCGGACCACGGAGAACCTGCTGCGCACGTTCGCGCGGGGACCGGCGACCCGGCACGCCCCGCCGCCGCGCGCGGATGTGCAGGAGGTGTACGGCGGGGCAGCCGGCGCTTAGGGCAGCGGGGTGCCGCCGGTCGCGTTGAGGATCTCGCCGGTGATGAAGGTCGCCTGGTCGGAGGCGAGATAGACGTAGGCCGGGGCCAGTTCGGCGGGCTGGGCGGGGCGGCCGAGCGGGCTCTGCTTGCCGAACTCGGCGGTGTCGGGCATGGTCGCGGGGATCAGCGGCGTCCACACCGGGCCCGGTGCGACCGCGTTCACGCGGATGCCGCGCTCGGCGACCATCTGGGCCAGCCCGTGGGTGAAGGTGACGATGGCGCCCTTGGTCATCGCGTAGTCCAGCAGGTGCGGGCTGGGCTTGTAGGCCTGCACCGAGGTGGTGTTGATGACGCTGCCGCCGGCCGGCATGTGCGGGAGGGCGAACTTGGTCAGCCAGAACATGCCGTACAGGTTGGTGCGCAGCACCCGGTCGAACTGCTCGGTGCTGATCGCCTCGATGCCGTCGGGCTGGGACATCTGGTAGGCGGCGTTGTTGACGAGGACGTCGATGTGCCCGAACTCGCCGACCGCCCGCTCGATCAGGGAGCGGCAGTTGTCCTCGTCCCGGATGTCGCAGGAGACGGCGACCGCCTTGCGGCCGGCCTCCTCGACCAGCCGGGAGGTCTCGCGGGCCTCGTCCTCCTCCTCGGCGAGGTGGGCGAACAGCACGTCGGCGCCCTCGCGGGCGTAGGCGAGGGCCACGGCCCGGCCGATGCCCGAGTCCCCTCCCGTGATCACGGTCTTCATGCCGTCGAGGCGGCCGGCACCGCGGTAGGAGTCCTCGCCGTGGTCGGGCGGCGGGTCCATCGGGCCGGTCCAGCCCGGGTGCGGCTGGTCCTGGGAGGGGAAGTCGGGGCGGGCGTGCCGTGTGGTGGGGTCGGGCTGGGGGCTGTGCTGGTCCGTCACAGCGGCCTCCGTCGTCTCGGTCGGGTGGGACAGCCGACCGGGTGCCCGCCGGGGGCGGCCCGAAAAGCACGATCGCCCGCGCGGGCCCCGCGCCGCTCCGGTCAGGGCGCCGGAGCCTGGTGTGCCGAGGAGCGGAGCAGGTCCCTGCGGGCGTTGTTGCAGATCCGCAGCAGGTGCTTGGCCACGGCGCAGGGCGTGGCGTCGGCATGGCACTGGCGGCAGGTCCGCTGGTGCTGCTCGTAGGTGAGGCGCGCGTTCTGGTACGCGTCGTCGGCAGAGGACATGACCATCTCCGGGCAGGACGCGCCGCGGCGTGGCGGCGTCGGATTGATTGGCTGGTACACCCGGATCCAAGATGATCATGTTACTTGCGGTAGAGGAAGCCGGGCGTCGTGCACCGCCGCGACGCGGCGCGCGCGGAGGTCAGTGACCTCCCGACGGGCGGTCGCAGCCCGTCCCGTCGGGGTAGCCGCCGAAGGCGTCCGTCTCGGTCCGCGCACGGTTCATGTCACCCTCGACGCAGACGGGGTAGTCGTCGGCCTGGACGAGGAAGTCGACGCTCGTCGGGCCGTCCTGGGACGTCTCCACCTGTTCGGCCGGGTAGCCGAGGCCGAGCAGGGCCTCACGTACCTTGCCGGTGCTGAAGTCCCCGCGCCGGCGCAGCGGTTCGAGCGCCTTGCGCACGCGTCCGGCCTCCTCGAGGCCCTGGCAGCGGCGGTCGCCGTGCAGCGGGAAGGGAACCATGAAGCCGTGGTTCTCGGCGTAGTGGTCGTTCGGCGGTGCCGTGGGACTGGCGCTGGGCGCCGGCGCCTGCGGGGTGGGGGTGGTGCTCTCACCCGGGCACGGGCGGTCCACGGGCACGCTCGGCGACGCGGTGGCGCCGCGTGCGGCCGAGGCCGCGTTCCCCGCGGAGGCGCCGCCGGCCTGCTCCGTTCCGCACCCGGCCGCCAGCGCGGCCAGTAACAGCACAGGCAGCAGTGCGCGCCGGCCCGCCGTCGATCCGATCTTCGTCATGCGAGGATCCTGGCCGCTCCCGGGAGCCGGGGTCATGAGTACGCGTACTCATCCGGCGCCCGCGTCAGCGGGACGTCGGAGCGCTGTCAGCCGGTCCTGGCACTGTCGTTCTCGTGAACGGCACGGGAGACCGGGCCGGACACGGGGAGAGGTGCCCGGAGCGGCTCATCGGGGACCACGAGCACGACTCGAGGTCGGGCCTTCACCGGCCCACGCAGGTTCGAATCCTGCCCTCTCCGCACCGAACGCGCGTACGTGAAGGGGAAGCCACCCGCCGGTGGCTTCCCCGTCTCGTCGTGCGGTCAGGAGCGGCGTGCGCGGCTGGTGACGTACACCGTTCCGGCGCCCAGGAGCAGCACCAGTCCGGCTGCCCCGGCTATCAGGCCGACGGGCGCGCTCGCGCCCGTCTCCGCCAGCGGCGGCTTGCTTCCGCTGGGCGAGGGGCTCGGCGGCGCCGAGTGCATCGGCGGGACGTCCGGGGTGGTGGGCGGCGTCGTGGAGGGCTTCGGCGAGGCCGGCGGGGTGGAGTGCCCGGCGGGCGGCGTGCTGTGCGCCGGGGCCGTGGGCGTGGCGGGGGTGGACGGCGTCGACGGGGCCGGCTGCGACGGCGTCGGGCTGTCCGGGGTGGCCGGGGTGCAGGGCTTCTCGCCGCCGTTCCAGGCGGCGATCAGGTGGTACGGCGTGACGACGTTGTCAGGCTGGTACGGCGCCGGCCCGTGGCCCTCGCCCGTCTTGCCGTCGTAGGTGACGTCGTCGCCGTACAGGTCGATCTGGCCGTAGCAGTCGGGGGACTTCACGGCCAGCTTCTGCCAGGTGCGGCCGGAGTCGTCCTGGCCGGCGACGTCCTTGGCGGTGAGGTAGACCGTGGCCTTGTCCACCAGGGTCTGGTGGCCGGAGGTGTACCAGTTGGGGCCCTCGGTGGTGTACTCGGCCAGGGAGACGGGGTACGTGCAGCCGTCCCCGACGGTCTGCCCCGGGGCGAGCCGCACCTCGACGGTGCCGGGGACGGTGTCCCACTGGTGGAACCCGCCCTGCGAGGTCCAGTCGGCACCGACGGGCTTCCCGTCCTTGTCGACGAGGCGGTACTGGACCGTGGCGGACTGGCACCCTCCGTCCGGGGTGGCGCTCGCCGTGCCGGCCGCGAGCACCGGGGCGGCGGCAGCGGCGAGGACGGTCGCGGCGAGGACGGCGAGGGATCTGGCTGGTTGCGAGCGCGACAAAATGAGCCTCTGTTCAGGATTGTGGGAGGTGGCTCCTTCGCCCGTGCGAGGCACTGCGAAGGTAGACGAAGTGTTGTCACGTTTACAACTCCCGTCAATTCTCCATGAGTTCGCTACATGCGGAACACCGTCGACGCGCAGGTGCGGGACGCCGGGGCCGGCGTCCCGCACCTGTCGGTCCCGTGGGCGGCTACGGCGTGACGACCTTCCCGCCGAAGGTCACCACGAGCTTGCCGTCCGAGCCGAACGACCAGCCCAGCGCCCCCGAGTAGGAGGAGCAGCGCGATCCGTTCGCGTCGGTTCCGTACTTGATCGAAATTCAGTCACATGAACGGACGGTGTGGCGTCGCGCGGGGGCTCAGCGGCCGCCTCCGCTGAAGTTGCGCCACTCGGGTTCGACGCGCTTCCACTCCTCGTCCCATTCGGTCAGCCGCCGCCGGACGAGCGCGCCGCGGACCAGCCAGCCACCGGCCCAGACCGCCGTCCCGGTCACCTGGGCGACGAGGATGCCGGTCAGCACGGTCTGCAGCATGCCCTCGGCCCGGGAGGCGGGCGGCGGCACCGAACGGCCGGCGCGGTCCGCCCAGACCGTGACGCGGGTGCCCGCCGGGGCTCCCGGGAAGACCTTCGCCCGGTCCGTGTGCACCGAGCCGTCGGGGCCGGTCCAGCGCGCGACGGCCCACACCCGGCCGTCGTCGTAGCCGCTGCCGTCGGGCACGGTCCGCACGGCGGCGTCGGTGAGCACCGCGGACACGGCGTGCACCTGGGCCCGCCGGGCGGCGAGGCCCGCGTCCACGGAGTGCGCCGCCGCCCAGCCCGCGCAGGCGCCGCCGAGCACGGCGAGGATCCAGGTGGCGAGCACGACCCAGGCCTCGACGAGGTCGCTGGGCCGGCGCAGCGGGTTGCGCCGCCAGCGCCACAGCCGTACGCGGGTGACCGCGGTGGGAGGTGTCCGGGTCATCGGCCGTCGCCTCCTCTCGCCCGCCGGCGGCCGCACCCGGCGCGGGTGCGGGCCCGCTGCGTGCCCGGCGGGCCCGGATCGGGGCCCGCGCGACGGGGCGGACCGGACGGCGCGCGTGCGCCGCGCCCGCCGCCCGCCACGGGCCCGCGCGGGCGGGCGGCGAGCGGGTCCGGAGCGGGTGCGTGCACCCGGCCCGTGAGCGTCACGACACCATCCTGCACCCGGTGCCGCCCGGTTGCAGTACGGGAGCGAGCGGCGCGGGCGGAAGTGTGCATGCGGCATGCGGCGGCGGGTGCGCGGCTGCCGCGGGGCGGGAGGCGGGGGGGCGGCCGGGGCCGGTGCCCTGAGCGAGCGCCACGACCTGTTCCTGGCCGGGACCCTCCGGCCGGACGGGGACGGCGCGGTCCCCCGGGCGCTTGACCGTCCGGGCCCGCTTCCACGAGGACGGGTTCGGCGTGCTGGAGGTCCTGGCGCAGGCGCGGCGGCAGGCGGCCGGGAAGGAGCACATCGCGCGGTGCGCGTACGGCGAAGGCGCCCGGGCCGGCCGTGGAGGCCGGGCCGGACGCCTTGCGGGAGTGGATCAGACGAGGTCGAACCGGTCGAGGTTCATGACCTTGTCCCAGGCGGCGACGAAGTCCTTCACGAACTTCTCCTTCGCGTCGTCGGCCGCGTAGACCTCGGCGAGCGCGCGCAGTTCGGAGTTCGAGCCGAAGACCAGGTCGGCACGGCTGCCGGCCCACTTCACCTCGCCCGTGGCGGCGTCGCGGCCCTCGAACGCGGTCTGGTCCTCGGAGGTGGCCGACCACGTCGTGCCCAGGTCGAGCAGGTTGACGAAGAAGTCGTTCGTCAGCGAGCCCGGCGTGGAGGTGAAGACGCCCAGCTGCGTGCCCTGGTGGTTGGCGCCGAGGACGCGCAGGCCGCCGACGAGGACGGTCATCTCCGGGGCGCTCAGGGTGAGCAGGTTGGCACGGTCGAGCAGCAGGTGCTCGGCCGGCAGGCGGTTGCCCTTGCCGAGGTAGTTGCGGAAGCCGTCCGCGGTCGGCTCCAGCGCCTCGAAGGACTCGGCGTCGGTCTGCTCCTGGCTCGCGTCCACGCGGCCCGGGGTGAAGGGCACCCGGACCTCGAAGCCCGCCTCCTGTGCGGCCTTCTCCACGGCCGCGGCACCGCCGAGGACGATGAGGTCGGCGAGGGAGACCTTCTTGGCGCCGGCGGAGGCGTTGAACTCCTGCTGGACGCCCTCGAGCGTGCGCAGCACCTGAGCGAGTTGGTCGGGGTCGTTGACCTCCCAGCCGCGCTGCGGCTCGAGGCGGATGCGGGCGCCGTTCGCGCCGCCGCGCTTGTCGCTGCCGCGGAAGGTGGACGCGGACGCCCACGCGGTGGTGACGAGCTGGGACACGGTCAGGCCCGAGTCGAGCAGCTTGGCCTTCAGCGCCGCGATGTCCGCGTCGTCGATCAGCTCGCCCTCGCGCTGCGGCAGCGGGTCCTGCCACAGCAGCGTCTCCTCCGGGACCTCCGGGCCGAGGTAGAGCGACTTCGGGCCCATGTCACGGTGGGTCAGCTTGAACCAGGCGCGGGCGAAGGCGTCCGCGAACTCCTGCGGGTTCTCGTGGAAGCGGCGGGAGATCGGCTCGTAGACCGGGTCGAAGCGCAGCGCCAGGTCGGTCGTGAGCATGTTCGGGGCGATCTTCTTCGAGGCGTCGTGGGCGTGCGGGACGGTGCCCTCGCCCGCGCCGTCCTTCGGCTTCCACTGCTTGGCGCCGGCCGGGCTCTCGGTGAGCTCCCACTCGTAGCCGAACAGGACGTCGAAGAAGGTGTTGTCCCACTGGGTCGGCGTCGGGGTCCAGGTGACCTCCAGGCCGGAGGTGATGGTGTCGCCGCCCTTGCCGGTGCCGTAGCTGCTGCGCCAGCCGAGGCCCTGCTCCTCGAAGCCGGCGGCCTCCGGGTCGGGGCCGACGTGGTCGGCGGGGCCGGCGCCGTGGGTCTTGCCGAAGGTGTGGCCGCCGGCGATCAGGGCGACGGTCTCCTCGTCGTTCATCGCCATGCGGCGGAACGTCTCACGGATGTCGCGGGCCGCGGCGAGCGGGTCCGGGGTGCCGTTGGGGCCCTCGGGGTTGACGTAGATGAGGCCCATCTGGACGGCGCCGAGCGGGTTCTCCAGCTCGCGGTCGCCGGTGTAGCGCTTGTCGTCGAGCCAGGTGGTCTCGGGACCCCAGTAGACGTCCTCCTCCGGCTCCCACACGTCCGCGCGGCCGCCGCCGAAGCCGAAGGTCTCGAAGCCCATGGACTCCAGGGCCACGTTGCCCGCGAGGACCAGCAGGTCGGCCCAGGACAGGCTCTGGCCGTACTTCTTCTTGACCGGCCACAGCAGCCGGCGGGCCTTGTCCAGGTTGGCGTTGTCGGGCCAGCTGTTCAGCGGGGCGAAGCGCTGCTGGCCGGCGCCGGCGCCGCCCCGGCCGTCGCTGATGCGGTAGGTGCCCGCGCTGTGCCAGGCCATCCGGATGATGAAGGGGCCGTAGTTGCCGAAGTCGGCCGGCCACCAGTCCTGCGAGGTGGTCAGCGCCTCGGCGATGTCCCGCTTCACGGCCGGGAGGTCGAGCGACTTGAACGCCTCGGCGTAGTCGAAGTCCTCACCCAGCGGGTTGGCGACGGCGGGGTTCTTGGCAAGGATCTTCAGGTTGAGCCGTTCCGGCCACCACTGGCGGTTGCCGCCGCCCTGGGTCGGGTGCAGGGCGCGCCCGTGCGCGACGGGGCAGCCGCCGCTCGCCTCCTCCGACTGCGCGTCGGTGACGATCGCGTCGTGGTTCTCGGTCATGGGAATCCTCCGGACTGGACGGAACTCGGTGCTCAGGAACTACGTGCGGTGGAACAGTCGGGGCAGGTGCCCCAGTACACGACCTCGGCCTCGTCGATGGCGAAGCCCCGGTCGTCGGACGCGGTCAGGCAGGGCGCGTGGCCGACCGCGCAGTCGACGTCGGCGACGGCGCCGCACGAGCGGCACACGACGTGGTGGTGGTTGTCGCCCACGCGCCCCTCGAACCGGGCGGGGCTGCCGGCCGGCTCGATACGGCGTATGAGGCCCGCGGCGGTCAGCGCGTGCAGCGCCTCGTACACGGCTTGCAGGGAGATGTGCCCCACGCGGTCGCGGACCCCGGAGGCGACGGCCTCGACACCGAGGTGGTCACCGCTCCGGACGGTCTCCAGCAGCGCGACGCGTGCCGCCGTCACGCGCAGGCCGGCGCCGCGCAGCTCCTCGGCGGTCGTCGGAGTCTGGGATGCGGTCATGAGGCGAACCTACAGCCATAAACACGAAGGATTCAAGAAAACGAACGATACAATTTTGACCTCCTGCCGTTCGGCCCGTGTTCGCCGGTGCGTGGCCTTGGCCGAGCGCATCATCGGGCGCCGCCGCCCGGTCGGCGGCGCGCCGGGCGGCGGGTGGGGCGAACGGGTGAGCGGGTGAGAGGGGACGGACTTACGGGGCATACCCTCCCATTCCGGTGAGAAACCGAACCTGGCGCGTGAATGCCCGAGGGGGACGCAGGTGGAGCTGGACGCCGTCGCCGAGGAGCTGTACGGGTTGCGGCCCGAGGAGTTCGTCGCCGCTCGCGACCGGTTCGCCGCGCAGGCCCGTTCGTCCGGCGACCGGTCCCTCGCGAGGGAGATCGCCGCGTTGCGCCGGCCGAGTCTGGCCGCCTGGGTCAGCAACCTCCTCGTCCGCCGGCGGTCGGCGGAGGTGCGGCCGCTGCTCGCGCTCGGTGAGGAGCTGCGCCGGGCGCACCGTGAGCTGGACGGCTCCCAGTTGCGCCGGCTTGCGCGCCGGCAGAGCGAGGTGATCGGCGCCCTCGGCCGGCAGGCGCGGCGGCTGGCCGCCGAGGCCGGTCATCCGGTCGGCGAGGGCGTGCAGCGCGAGGTGGAGGAGACCCTGCACGCCGTGCTCGCGGACCCGGAGGCCGCCCGGGAGTGGGGGGCGGGGCGGTTGGTGAAGCCGCTCAGCGCGGCGATCGGGTTCCCGGCGGCCGACGAGGCCGCGGTCGCCCGCAGGCCCACTCCCCCGGCGTCTCGCGCCGATCCCTCCGTGCGCGAGGCCGAGCCCTCCGGGCCCGAGGAGGACGAGGAGCGGCGCCGTCGGCTCGCCGAGGCCCGCGAGCGGGCGCGCGAGGCCGAACGGGAACTGCGGGCCCGGCGGGGCGAGGCGACGGCCGCCGAGGCGGAGGAGGAGGAGGCCGCCCGGCGGGCGGCCGGGGCGGAGGAGCGGCTGGCGCGGCTGCGCGCGGAGCTGCAGCGCGCCCAGGAGGAACAACGGCAGGCCCGGACCGAGGAGCGGGACACCCGCGACAGGGCCCGCAAGGCCGCACAGGCCGTACGAGAGGCCGAGCGCCGGGCCCGGGACGCCGCGGCACGGGCCGAGGACGTGGCCTCCGGCAACGACTGACGACGCGCCGCGGCCCGGCCGGCCTCGCACGGGTGGAACCGCTCACTTCCGGCAGCCGTCGGCGGGCGGCGGTGCCGGGCGCCATCGGGCCGCCGGCCGACTCGCCACCGGCCGACGCATGGACACGGTCGTCGCCCGGCCGGAGGTGCGCGGGGGTGCCCGACGCCCCCTGCGGGCCGCGCGGAGCGAGGTCACTCGAAAGGGTGCACCCGGCCCGGGGTCCGTGGCATACGGCGGAGCCCGTCGTTCGCCAGCAGTGTGAAGTCGGCAACGTCACGTGAATGAGAGAGAGCGAACGGGCAAGGTTCCCCTTCATGCCCCACGCCAACCTTCTGCGGCAGGTGATCGGATGACCACGGCGACGCGCCGGGCGACCCGGGAGCCGGCTGCCCGGACCGACGCGGCCGCGGCCGGATCCTCCCCGCCGGCCGCCAGACCCTCCCTGCCGTCCCTCACCGGGCTGCGCTGGATGGCGGCGGTGCTGGTCTTCGGGCTGCACGTCAACAACTTCGGCTACTTCGGCGGCACCGCCGGGCACATCGTGACCTGGGCCTTCGGGGCGGGTGCCACGGGGGTGTCGTTCTTCTTCGTGCTGTCCGGTTTCGTGCTCACCTGGTCGGCGCGGCCCGGCGACCGCGCTCCGGCCTTCTGGCGGCGGCGGATCGCGCGGATCTACCCGGTGCACCTGGCCACCCTGGTCGTCGCGTTCCTCCTGGCGTTCACGCCGGCCCACCTGCCGAAGCCGACGGCCGGGCAGGCACTGGCCAACGTGCTGCTGCTGCACTCGTGGTGGCAGCCCTGGTGGCAGACCCTGGACCCGGTCAGCTGGTCGCTGGCCTGCGAGGCGTTCTTCTACGCCGCCTTCCCGCTGCTGTTCCTGCTGCTGCGCCGGCTCGGTGCGCGCGGCGCGACGGTGCTGGGCGTGCTGTCGGTGCTCGCGGTGCTGGTGCTGGCATGGGCGGACGCCCACCACTGGACGGGCGAGTCGCTCTACTCCTTCCCGGCGGCCCGGCTCCCGGAGTTCGTCCTCGGCGCCGTGACGGCCCGGCTGGTGCTGCTCGGCCGGTGGCGCGGGCCGGGTCTGGAGGCCTCGCTCGCGCTGGCGATCATCGGCTACTTCCTGGTGCCTCAGGTGACGCCCGGCTACCCCGCCACGGTGTGCACCCTCACCGGGTTCACGCTGCTGATTCCGGCGGCGGCCCTGGCGGACCTCAAGGGTCTGCCCTCGCTCTGGCGGCACCGACGGCTGGTGCGGCTGGGGGAACTGTCGTTCGCGTACTACATGATCCACCTGCTGGTGCTGCGCGCGGGCACCATCCTGCTGGGCACGAAGCCGCACTTCGGAGTGGTCGCGGGCCTCGCGGTCACAGCCGTCGCGTTCACGGTGTCCCTGGGTCTGTCCTGGGTGCTGTACGAGGCGGTGGAACGCCCGGCGCGACGCCTGCTGCTGCGTCGCCGTCGCCCGGGCACCCCGCCCGCCCCGCAGCGGGAGGCGGCTCCCCTGAGCCGGGAGGCTCCGGCTGCCCGCGACTGACGGCGGCGCCTCCCCGGCCCCGGCCGGACCGTGACCCCGGAAAAGATCGCCGATGTTTCCGGAGGCATGGTCCGGCCGCGAGAAGGAACCCGGTCCTTGCACACGCAAGTCCGGACGAGAGGTGTTCTTTCATGTCGCAGGTCGAGGAATCCGTGCGCGTCGGCGTTCCCGTGCGAACCGCTTACAACCAGTGGACGCAGTTCGAGACCTTCCCGAAGTTCATGGAGGGGGTGGAGCGCATCGAGCAGCGCTCGGACACCCTCACCCACTGGGTGACGAACGTCGGCGGGGTGCGGCGGGAGTTCGACGCGGCGATCACCGAGCAGCGGCCGGACGAGCGCGTCGCCTGGACCACCGTCGACGGTGAGGCCAAGCAGGCCGGTGTGGTCACCTTCCACCGGATCGACGACTCCACCACACAGGTCATGCTGCAGCTCGACTTCGAGCCCGAGGGCCTGGCGGAGACCGTCGGCGACAAGCTGGGCATCGTCAAGCGGCGGGTCTCCGGGGACCTGCAGCGGTTCAAGGAGTTCATCGAGGAGCGCGGCGGTCTGGAGACCGGCGCGTGGCGCGGTGAGGTCGGCGGGGCGCAGGGCGGCGGCCTGGCCTGAGCCGTTCCCCCGTCCGACCCGTCCCACACACGAGTGACATCGGTAACAGTGAGGAGAGCCTGCCCCGATCCGGGGTAGTCGCCTCTCCGTCACCGGCCCGGCGGCGCATGCCGCCGGGCTCCGCTCGATGCAGGAGAACGCCGTCGCGGACGCGGGCGGGCGACGGTCCGGGAGGTTCCGGCCGTACGGCCGCTTCGGGCCTGCCGGTCGCGTGCGGTCGTACCACCGGGCCGTCCGGTCGGCGGCGGCATGTGGGAAAGGGAGTAGATGGACGTGCCGGAGCAGGCAGCGGCCGGGTCGGCGCCGCAGCGGGTGAGCGGCTTCTTCGAACGGCGCCGGGAGCAGATCGCCCAGCGATGGGCCGACGCCCCGTTGTTCCGCTCGGTCTTCACCGTCTCGCGCGACGAGGCGGTCGAGGCGTGCAAGGCCGTCGTGGACGCGCTGTCCGACGTCACGGCGACCGGCCGCATCGAGGACATCGGCGCTCCCGGTTTCGCCACGGTCCGCCGGCAGCTGGGCGGGATGGCCGCCACCCGGGCCCGTACGGGGTGCACCTCGGCCCAGATCGCCGACGAGGTCGCCGCCCTGCGCGGCCCGGCGGTGGAGCTGCTGCGCGAGGAGTTCCCCGACCCGTCCACCGCGGATGCCCACGAGAGCGTCCTCGCGCTGACCCTCGTCATGAGCACCCTGCGTCTGGTGGTGATGGAGACGGCGCTGACCGAGGGCGCGGACCTGATCGAGCGGCAGCGCCAGCAGCTGCTCGAAGTGGCCACGCCGGTCATAAAGTTGTGGGAGGGGACCGTCGCCGTCCCGCTGATCGGAACCCTGGACAGCGCGCGCAGCCAGGTGGTGATGGAGTCGCTGCTGGAGGCGATCGTCGACCAGCGGGCGCGTTACGCGATCCTGGACATCACCGGTGTGCCCACGGTCGACTCACTCGTCGCGCAGCACCTGATGAAGACGGTGGCCGCGGCGCGGCTGATGGGCGCCGAGTGCATCGTCTCCGGCATCCGGCCGGCCATCGCCCAGACGATCGTGCAGCTCGGCATCGACCTGGGCACGGTGGTCACCCGCGCCTCGCTGGCCGACGCGCTCGCCTACGCGCTCGGCCGGCAGGGCATCGAGGTCTCCCGCGCGGACGCCGGTGCGAGCGCCCGGTGAGCCAGCCCTTCCCCGCCTCTCCCCAGGTGCCGGTCCTGGCCCTGGGCGACATCCTGCTGGTCACGCTGCAGGGCGAGCTGCACGACGGCATGGCCGAGCAGCTCCAGCAGGACCTCACCCACCGCATCGCCGCCAGCTCGGTGACCGGCGTGGTGATCGACATCTCGGGTGTGGAGATCGTCGACTCCTTCCTCGGGCGGGTGCTCGCGGAGATCGCCTCGACGGCCGGGCTGCTGGCGGCCCGCACGGTGCTCGCCGGCATGCGCCCGGCCGTCGCGATCACGCTGGTCGAACTGGGGCTCACGCTCCCCGGCCTGGTCACCGCCCTGGACGTCGACCGCGCCATGGAACTGCTGTCACCGAGGGAGGCCTGATGCCCGCTTCCGGTCAGGCGTCCGCGACCAGCCTGCCCATCGGCTCGGACGCGGATCTGGCCTGGGTCCGGCAGCAGGTGCGGCAGTGCGCGGCGCAGCTCGGCTTCGGCCTGGTGCAGCAGACCAAGGTGGTCACCGCGGCCAGCGAGCTGGCCCGCAACACGCTGGTGCACGGCGGCGGCGGCCGGGTGGAGATCACCCCGCTGGACGACGGCCGCACCCGTGGCCTGCGCATGCGCTTCACCGACGAGGGACCCGGCATCCGGGACCTGGACCTGGCGATGACCGACGGCTGGACCAGCGGGGGTGGCCTCGGGCTGGGGCTCAGCGGCGCCAAGCGCCTGGTGCACGAGTTCGCCGTGGACACCGAACCCGGCCGGGGCACCACGGTCACGGCCGTGGCCTGGGTCACGCCGGTGCCCTCCTCCCGTACGGGGGTGGGATGAGCCGGGTCTGGGAGATCCCGGTGCACGACTCGACCCGGATCCGGGACGCGCGGGTCGCGGCCGGGGCGGCGGGCGCCCGGGCGGGGCTCGACCGGAACCGCACGGCGGCCGCCGAACTGGTCGCCACGGAACTGGCGACCAACCTGCTCAAGCACGCGGGCGGTGGCCTGATCGTGGTGAACCTGGTGGACGGCCCGGCCGGGACGGAGTCCGTGCAGCTGTGCTCCCTGGACCACGGGCCGGGCATCGCCGACGTGGACGCCGCGCTGCGCGACGGCTACAGCACCGCCGAGGCCTCCCTCGGCGCGGGGCTCGGCAGTTGCCGGCGGATAGCGAACGCCTTCCACCTGCACAGCGCCCCCGGCCGGGGGACGGTGGCCACGGCCCGGATCGACGGCGCACCGGCCGGGCGGGCGCAGCGCGGGCCGGAGGTGCCGGCGGGTGGGGTGACCGTGGCGCTCGGACGGGCCGAGGAGTCCGGGGACGCCTGGAGCTGGGTCCGCTCCGACGGTCTGCTGACGCTGCTGCTGGCCGACGGCCTCGGCCACGGTGCCAAGGCCGCCCAGGCCTCCGCCGCGGCGGTCCGGGAGCTGGGCCGCACCGCGCACCTGCCGCCGCTGGAGATCCTGCGCCGGCTGAACACGGCCCTGCGGCCCACGCGGGGCGCGGCCGCCTTCGTGGCCCAGGTGGACACCCACCGCCAGGAGCTCAGCTTCGCCGGGGTCGGCAACGTCGGCGCCCGGCTGCGCACCGCGGGCACCTGGTCGTCGCTGGTCTCCCATCCGGGCATCGTCGGGGCCTACTTCCCGGCGCGCGTGCCGCTGCGGCGGGTGCCGTGGCACGCGGACAGTCTTCTGGTGGTCCACAGCGACGGGCTGCCCAGCCGCTGGTCGCCGCCCGAGGACCAGCGGCTGCTCGGCCACGACCCGACGGTGGTGGCCGCGACGATCCTGCGTGACGCAGCCAGCCCCGCCCGCCCCGTACGTGACGACACCAGCGTGGCCGTACTCGGCCCCGACCGCCGGACCAGCACCCATGACAGCCGCCTCTGACACCTGGACCATCGCGTCGACCGCCGACGCGGCCCGCGCCCGCGCCCTGCTGGCGCGGCTGACGGCGGACGCCGGCGTGCCCGCGCGCGACCGGGCCCGCTTCCTGACCGCGTTCACCGCGCACCTGCGCCGCTGCACCGGGGAGGGCGGCGCGCGGGTCGACGTCCGCGCCGAGGCGGACCGTCTGCACGTCGCCGTACGGCCGGTGGGCCGGGCCGCGCACTGGGAGCGGTCGCTGGCCTGCCCCCGCCCGGTGCCGGTGCCCCTGCCCGGCTCCGCCGACCTGGCCGGCGCGCTGCTGGAGGCCGACGCGGACACGGCAGCCGTCCTGGAGAGCCTGGCCGAGGCGGAGGAACTGGTCGGCCTGCACCGGGAGGAGCTGCACCAGACCAACCAGGGCGTGCTGGCGCTGCACGCCGAACTGGAGGCGGCCGCGCTGGCCCAGCGCGAACTCCTCGACGCCGAGCGGGCCGCGCGCGCGGCCGCGGAGCGGGCCCGCCGGCTGCTGACCTTCCTGGCGAACGCCAGCGCCGCGCTGAACGCCTCGCTCGACCAGGACGACATCCTGCGCCGGCTGCCCGGCCTGCTCGTACCCGAGTACGCGCACCACGTCGACGTCTGGCTGCTCGACGACGAGCAGGCCCCGCCGGGCGGCCGCCCGGCGGCCGCGGTCACGGCCGCCCGCACCGGGCGCCCGCAGCACGCGGCCGGCCATCCGGGCGAGCTGCCCGGCGTCGACGACCTGCCGGCCTCCGCGCTCTCCCTGGACCGGCCGCTGCTGTGCCTGCCGCTCGGCGCGCGCACCGTGCAGGGCGTGCTGACGCTGGCCGCGCCCGGGGAGCGCTTCGACCAGGACACCACCGTCATGCTGCTCGAACTGGCGCGGCGGGCGGGGATCGCGCTGGACAACGCCCGCCAGTACGAGCAGCACCGGCACGTCGCCGAGGCGCTGCAGCGGGCCCAGCTGACCGAGCTGCCCAGCACGCCGGACCTGTCGCTGGCCGCGCGCTACGTGCCCGCCACGCACGGCCTGAACATCGGCGGTGACTGGTACGACGCCTTCCCGCAGCCGGACGGCAGTGTGCTCGCGGTGATAGGGGACGTCACGGGGCACGGGCTGCGGGCGGCGGTCATCATGGGCCAGTTGCGCACCGCGCTGCGGGCGTACGCCGTCGAGGGCAACGGGCCGGCCCGGATCCTCACCCTGCTGCACCGCATGCTGCGCCACCAGCAGCCGGAGCTGTACGCGACCTGTGCGATCGCCCGGTTCACCCCCGGTGATCCCACGGTGGTGTGGGCCGCGGCCGGGCATCCGCCGGCCATCGTGCGCGAACCCGGCGGCAGGGTGCGGGTGCTGCAGGCGAGACCGGGGATCATGCTGGGCGTTCCGCTCGCCCACGAGTACGAGGAGCACACCGCGCGGTTGCCGGCCGGGTCCACGCTGGCGCTGTACACCGACGGCCTGGTGGAGCGGCGGGCCGCCGGGATCGACGCGGGCATCGAAAGGCTGGCCCGGGCGCTGGGGGCGCTCGACACGGCGGAGCTGGAGGACCTGGACGCGGCGGCCGAGTCGCTGCTGAAGCCGATGCTGCACGACTCCGAACACGACGACGACGTCTGTCTGCTGCTGTGCCGCACCGGGCCGTCCTGAGCACGCGGCCGTCCTGAACGGCCCGGCGCCGGCCCCCTGGGGTGGGGGCCGGCGCCGGGTGGGGGCGGGTCAGGCGGCGGCGGGGAAACGCTCCCAGACCCGGTGGGTGCCGAGCAGCTGGGTGACCTGCTGGAGGGCGGTCGTCGCGCTGTCGCCGAGGACGATGCCGGGCGCGTCGGCCGGGATGCCGGCGGCCTCCAGGACCTGCTCGGCGGCCTTCGCGGCGCCGATGGCCTTGCCGTGCCGGAAGGCCTCGCCCAGCAGCAGTCCGACGCGCGGGTCGGCGGTCGCCTGCTGAGCGGTGGGCAGGCCCGCCTTGGCGTCGCGGGAGCCGTAGGCGTCGCTCCCCACCCCCGGCGTGCCGGCCAGCAGCAGGGCGTCGAACTCCACGGACCGGGCGGTGGCGTAGGTGCGCTGGACGGTCACGGCGTCCGGGCCGGAGCCGAGGGTGCCGCCGGCCGGAGCGACGATCAGCGGGACCATTTCCGCGTCCAGGACCGCCTGCCGTACGGCGCGTACGCCGTCCAGGTCGCCGTCGGGGCCGGTGATGATGCCGATGACGCGTCCCTCGGTGGGCCAGGTGTGGCCGAGCTGGGAGAGGGCGGGGCTGGGCGCGACGTCGGCGAGCGGGACGGTCGGTTCGGGGGCGGGCAGGCCGAGTCCGGCGGCCACGCCGGTGCACAGCTCCGCGTCGATGTTGGCGAGGACCTGCAGGGCCCGCTCGCGGATGGCCTGTTCGTAGCACTTGGCGAGTTCGAAGGTGTAGGCGCCGATGATGTGCTCGCGCTCCACCGGGCTCATGCTGAGCCAGAACCGGCGGGCCTGGCTGAAGTGGTCCTGGAACGTCTCGGGCGCCTCGCGGACCTTCGTCGCCTCCGGGACCCGGACCGGCGTCTCGACGTACGCGCCCATGTCCGCGCCGGCGGTGAACGGGCAGCCGCCGTCGAGGGAGTTGGGGCGGTAGGGGGCGACGCCCCGGTGCACGGCCGTCTGGTGCATGCCGTCGCGCAGCATGTCGTTGACGGGGGCGTGCGGGCGGTTGATCGGGATCTGCGCGAAGTTGGGGCCGCCCAGCCGGCTGATCTGGGTGTCGAGGTAGGAGAACAGGCGCCCGGAGAGCAGCGGGTCGTCGGTGATGTCGATGCCGGGGACGAGGTGGCCGGGGTGGAAGGCGACCTGCTCGACCTCGGCGAAGAAGTTGGAGGGGTTGCGGTCGAGGGTGAGTCGCCCGATGGGCTGCACGGGGGCGAGTTCCTCGGGGACGAGGTTCGTCGGGTCGAGCAGGTCGATGCCCTCGAACATCTGGTCGGGGGTGTCGGGGAAGGTCTGGATGCCCAGCTCCCACTCCGGGTAGGCCCCCGCCTCGATGGCGTCGTACAGGTCCCGGCGGTGGAAGTCCGGGTCGACGCCGTTGATGATCTGCGCCTCCTCCCACACCAGGGAGTGCACGCCCAGCTTCGGCTTCCAGTGGAACTTCACCAGCGTGGTGTTGCCCTCGGCGTCGACGAGGCGGAAGGTGTGGACGCCGAACCCCTCCATCGTGCGGTAGGAGCGCGGGATGCCCCGGTCGGACATGTTCCACAGGGTGTGGTGGGTGGCCTCGGTGTGCAGGGTGACGAAGTCCCAGAAGGTGTCGTGGGCGCTCTGCGCCTGCGGGATCTCCCGGTCCGGGTGCGGCTTGCCGGCGTGGATGACGTCGGGGAACTTGACGGCGTCCTGGATGAAGAAGACGGGCATGTTGTTCCCGACCAGGTCGAAGACGCCCTCACTGGTGTAGAACTTGGTCGCGAACCCCCGGGTGTCGCGCACGGTGTCGGCCGATCCGCGCGAGCCCAGCACCGTGGAGAAGCGGACGAAGACCGGGGTCTCGACGGCCTCGGCGAGGAAGGCGGCCTTGGTGACGGTGGCCGCCGTGCCGTAGCTCGTGAAGGTGCCGTGCGCCGCCGCGCCGCGGGCGTGGACCACGCGCTCGGGGATGCGCTCGTGGTCGAAGTGGGTGATCTTCTCCCGCAGGTGATGGTCCTGCAGGAGCACCGGGCCGCGGCGGCCTGCCTTGAGCGAGTGGTCGGTGTCGTACAGCCGCGCGCCCTGGGCGGTGGTGAGGTAGCTGCCGCTCTGGGCCATCCGGGCCTGGTCCGCGCCGGTGGGCTGCCCGGTCGGCGAGACGGTGTCCGGGCCGGTCTGCTCGGGCTTCGGGGGCAGCGGCTCACGGGGCTCGGTCGGTTCGGCGACGGGCGGCGACTCGGGGCCGGGCTTGCCGGGGATGCCGTCCTCCGGTCCCGTGCCGTCTCCCTGCATCGCCTGGGCGACCTTGTCCGCCGCACGCTTGAGGGGGTTGGTCTCGCTCATCACTACCATTCCTTCGCTGGTCACGGGGTGCTCGGACGGGCGGGGCGGGACGATGGGCACACGGCGGACCGGTGTACGCCCGAACGGGGGCGGCCGGACGGGGCAGCTGAGGGCCGGCGGGCCGGGCGTCCCACACCGAGGTCCCCGGGCCGGGGCGTCCGAAACAGGGGAACATCATGTGTTTCCCGTGGGGGTGAAGTCGGCCGGCCGTGCCGCCGAGGCGGCACGGCCGGCCTTTCGGACGTTCTCCTCGGCCCGGAGACCAGCGGGGTGGGGGTGGCAACGGCCCCCCTGCGCAGGGTCGTTCGCAGGAGGGCCGTTGCTCGACCCGGGGGCGGGCGGCCACCGGTCCGCCCGCATGCGAAACCCTAGGCGCCGCGCGAGCATCGCGCAGTTCGGACACCGCCGTTCGGGGGGGCGGCCAGGACCCGCAGGGTCCGCAGCGTGGGGTCGGCCGAGTCGGAGACCGGGAAGCCGTGCCCGATGCCGCTGCGCAGGCCGTTCAGGACCTCCGCCGTGATCACCTCGCCGGGTGCCAAGACGGCCAGCGGCGCGGCTGCACACGGCGGCCGAGGGCGTCGCCCGGGCGACCGGCACGTCGTACGAGGTGGAGCGGGCGAGTGTGCGCCACGAGCACTTCCGCGACAGCGAGGTGCTGTCCGAGCGGTTCGCCGCCCATCTGGCCCGCGCCGGCACCCCGCTGACCCCGCCCGCCCCCGGCGTCTACCCGGGCTCCTCCGACATCGGCAACGTCAGCTCCCGGGTGCCCGCCATCCATCCGTTCGTGGCGGTCATGGACGCCGACGGGTCCGACCGCACCCCGGAGTTCACCGAGGCCGCCGCCTCCCCCCGCGCTCGCCGGGTCCTGCTGTCCGTGGTGGAGGCCCTGGCCGCCACGACCCTGGACGTGCTGGACGACAAAGACCTGCGCACGCGTGCCTGGGCGGGGCACGCCACCGGGCCCTGAGACGCACGGCCCCGTTTCGCGTCAGACACCCGGTGTGCCCGGCGCGCTCCGACGTCCGGCCATCTCCAGCAGCGCCGCGTGCGTACCGGCGTCGGCGGCCGCGATCAGCCCGCCGTCGCCGCTGTGCGGAGGCCGGCCGCGGAGGTCGGTCACCGTGCAGCCGGCGGCCCGGCACAGGGCGATGCCGGCGGAGAAGTGGACGCTGTCGCGCAGGTCGCCGTCGGTGACGTAGGCGGCCCGGCGGCCCGCGGCGACCCAGGCCACCGCGAGCGTCGTGGAGACGACCCGGGGCCGGAACAGCCGCTCGAAGTCCGGGTCGGCCAGGAGCCGTACCGCCCGGAAGCCGGGGGCGTTGGGGAACGGCGGGTCGAGGTTGACGTCCACCAGCCGCGAGTACGCGGAGGGCGCAGGCTCCTCGTCCCGGCCCTCGCGGCGGATCAGGGTGCGGTGCCCGTCGGTCCAGAACACCTCGCCGCTGAACGGGTCGGCGGTCGCGGCCGCCGTGATCTCCCCGTCCACGCGCAGCGCCACGTTCACCGCCACGAGCAGGGAGCGGGTGGCGTAGTTGAGGGTGCCGCACAGCGGATCGACCAGCCACCGGCGCGGCGCCGCCGTCGCGCCGGTGCTGCCGCTCTCCTCCCCCGTCACGGCGTCGCCGGGCCGGGCGCCGCGCAGCACAGCGAGGATCGTCTTCTCGGCCTCGATGTCGGCGGCGGTCGCGAAGTCACCGGCGGACTTCTCGAAGCGGGCCAGCGGCCCGCCGTACATCGCGCGCACCACGTCGGCGCCCGACTGCGCGGCTCTCAGCGCCAGTTGGGCATCGGTTTCCCCGTTGTCGATCGGCATGCGGGCAGGGTAACCGGTGGCCCCGGAGCGGGGAGTCCGGCTCAGGCGTGCTCGCCGGGAGCGGCGGGCAGCGGTGTGTCCCAGGCGAGTTGAGCGGTGAGCGTGTCGTCGTCGCCGCGGTCGGCAGGGGTGGTGCGGGTGCCGCGGGAGAGGGCGCCGCTGACGGTGATGTTGTGCTCCACGCGCGGTCGGCGGTGGTGCTCGTAGCGGGCGAACGCGGTGTGCGGGTCGGGGCTGTCCCTGAGTGCCTTGGCGAGCACGACGGCGTCCTCCAGCGCCATCGAGGCTCCCTGGCCGGTGGCCGGGGAGGCCGCGTGGGCCGCGTCGCCGATCAGGAGGACGCGGCCGGTGTGCCAGGGCGTGCCGAGCGGCATCTCGGTGGCGTTGGTGACCATGACCGGGCCGGCACAGGCCTCGACGATGCCCGCGGCCGGGGTGGGGTCCTTGCGCAGCAGCGGGAGCAGTGCGCGGGCGGTGCGGTGCCCGGGCCCGCCGACGGGCAGCGGGTCCCCCGCGACGCGGGCGAACCAGTACGTCCGGCCCGCGGGCGACACCGCGTACCCGAAGGCTGCGCCGCTGCCGCGCACCATGGTGATGGCGCGGGTGTCCGGGGGCGTGGGAGGGCCGTCCGTGGCTGCGTGCGTATGGCCGTCCGTGTAGCCGTAGTAGACGTGCTGTCCCGCGTAGCGGGGTTGCGTCCGCGGGGCCACGGCGGTCCGGCGCACGGTGGAGTTCAGGCCGTCCGCGCCGACGAGCAGGGCCGCGGTGAGGGTCGTGCCGTCGGCGAAGTGCGCGGTGACGCCGTCGGGAGCGTCCGTCACCGAGGTCAGGCGGGCGCCGTGGCGCAGGAGGATGCCGCGGCGGACCGCCTCGGCCTGCAGGGCGGCGTTCAGCTCGCCGCGCAGCAGGCAGCGGTAGCGCAGCGCCGGGTCGTCCGCCGCGCCGAGCGGGCCGTGCGCCATCTCGGTCCCCCGGTCGTCCAGCAGGCGCAGCACCGTCAGCGGGAACCCGACGGCGGTGACGGCGTCCGTGGCGTCCAGCTCGGCCAGGGCGCGCATGCCGTTGCTCGCCAGGGTCAGGAAGGCGCCGATGTCCTCGGCGGTGTCGGGGTGCGCCTCGACGACGGTCACGTCGTACCCCGCCTTGTGCAGGCCCAGGGCGGCGGCCGTGCCCGCGATGCCGCCGCCGGCCACCAGTACGCTCCGCGCCGCCATCCCGGTCCCCCGTCCGCTCCGCCGTCGCCGGTGACCCTACAAGGGAGGCGGCGGTCCGAGGGGGAAGCGGTACGCCTGGATTCGGACATCCTCAGGGCGGCGGGGTGCGGGGTGGAGTCGTCGGCCGCGAAGTGGGTACGTCGGGCCCATGCGGGTGAGCGTGGTGGATGCGGGGTCGAACACGGTCCGACTGGTGATCGCGGATGTGGAGGGCGGAGTTCCGCTGCCCGTGCACACGGTGAAGTGGAAACTGCGCCTGTCCGAACAGGTGGGGGCCGACGGCTCCCTCGGCGCGGACGCGGTGGAGCAGCTCGTCGAGGCGGTGGCCGCGGCGGGCAGTACGGCCCAGCGGTGGAGCGCCTCCGGGCCCCTGGCGTTCGCGACCGCGGTGGTGCGCAACGCGCCCAACCGGCAGGAGGTCCTGCGCCGGGTGTGGACGGGGACCGGTATCCGGATGTGCACCCTGCCCGGTGAGACCGAGGCCGAGCTGACCTTCCTCGCGGCCCGCCGCTGGCTCGGCTGGAACGCGGGCCCCCTCGCCCTGCTCGACATCGGCGGCGGCTCCCTGGAGGTCGCCTTCGGGCGCGGGCGGCTGCCCGACTTCGCCGCCTCGCTGCCGCTGGGCGCGAACCGGCTGACGCAGGAGATGCTCGCCACGGACCCGCCGACCGCGGCGGAGCTGAAGGCGCTGCGCCGCAGGGTCCGGCACGAACTGCGGGACGTCGCCTCCCGGATCCGCTGGGAGAGCCCGCGCACCACGGCCGTCAGTTCGCGCACGTTCCAGCAGCTGGCCCGGCTGTGCGGGGTGCCACCCGGGCGCCACGGGCCGTTCGTGCGGCGGGAGATGCTGCGCCAGGACCTGCTGGGGGCGATCGACGCCCTCGCCGCGCTGCCCGCGGCCGAGCGCGCGCAGCTGCCCGGCATCTCCGCGCCGCGCGCGGCGCAGAGCCTGGCCGGGGCCGTCGTCGGCCACACCGCGCTGAAGCTCATGGGCGTACGGCGGGTCGTCGTCTGCCCGTGGGCGATCCGCGAGGGGGTCCTCCTGCGCTACATCGAGGAGGGCGCCGACTGGTGGGCGGACACCTCCGTGGACCCCGAGACGGCGGCACCGCCCCGGGCCGCGGCCCTGCGCATCGCCACGCGGCCCGGCTGAGCGGGCGGCACCGCGGCTCGCGCCGGGGCATGCTGGGAGGCGTACCGGAGAGGCGGGGAGGTGCGGGCATGCGGTGGTGGGCCGGTGGATGCGTGGTGGCCGCGGTCGTGGTGCTGGCGGGATGCGGGACGTCCGGCGGCTCGGGCGCGGGGACGGGCGCGAGTGCGGGCGGGACACCGTCCGGGGGCCGCTCGCCGAGGCCGTCGTCCCCGGCCCCGGCGTCAGGGACCCCGGCGTCTCCCGTTGGGTCCCCGTCCGCCGGCGTCTCGGCGTCCGCGGACGGGGCGCCCTCGCCGGACCGGGGCTGTGCCGCAGGGCACGTGGACGTCACCGTCTCCCCCGGCGATCCGGTCCGGCGGCGGCTGTGTGTGCGGCCCGGGACCGTGGTGACCCTGGTGCTGCGCACCCGTGCGGACGACAAGCGGTGGACCGGGGTGCTCAGTTCGGCCCCCGCCCTGGTCATGGTGTCCGGCTGGCACCCGGCCGCCGACGGCGGCGCGCGCGCCGGCCTGCGCTGCGCGGGCACCCGGGGCGGTCGCGCCGTGGTCACCGCCTCCGCGAAGGCACCGGACGTGGCGGGGGCGCCGCGCGTCGCGTTCACACTCGACGTGGACGTGGTGCCGTACCCGCGGGAGGGGTGACCCGGAGGCCACCTCTCGTCGCGGGCGGGAGCGCTCAGTCGAGGTCGCGCATCCGGATGGTGCGCAGGCCGCGGCCGTGGGTGGCCGCGTACAGGGTGCGGCCGTCGGGGCTGGTCTTCAGCTGCAGGACGGCGACGGCCGGCAGCTGTCCGACGCGCTGCCAGGCCGTGCTGCCCGGCGCCCGGTAGACCACGCCGAGGTCGGTGGCGACGACGAGGCCGCCCTTCGCGGTCACCAGCGCGGCGTCGGTGGGCACGTCGGGCAGGTTGGCCGAGATGTCCTTCCAGGTGGTGCCGCCGTCCGTGGACTCGAAGACGTGGCCGATCCCCGCGCCCGGGCCCTCGGTCCAGTGCCGGGAGAAGCCGTTGACCGCGAGGAAGACGTGGTCGGCGTTCTTCGGGTCGACGGCGAAGCCGCTGAGGTAGCGGTTGGGTACGGTGCCGTCCACCGGCAGCGCGATGTCGTGCCAGCCGGTGCCGTCGGCGTTGCCGACCGCGATGCCCCGGGCGAAGCCCTGGTTGTTGCAGGGGCCGCACCAGGCGGCGTAGATCCTGCCGCCCGAGGCGGCGACGGCGGTCGCGGCCCGGCCCTTGCCGAGGTCGTGCACGCTGGTCCACTCCGAGCCGCTGCGGATGGCGTAGCCATGGGTCTGCACCCAGATGTGGCGGCCGCCGGCGATCCAGGTGGAGCCGTTCTTCTGGTCGGTGGTGAGCGGGGCGATGAAGCGGGCCTCGCTGGTGGCGTTGTCGGGCGGGGCGACGCCGTAGGAGGTGGCCTTGCTCGGGTCGGTGGTCCAGCCGCCGTCGTTGACCGCGCAGTTCTGGGTGACCTGGACGGCGAGGTAGACGTACTCCTGCGCGATGTTGCAGCCGTTGGCCGGGTCGGTGAGGGTGTCGCCGCCGTCGCCGCCGAAGTTGGAGCCCATCACCTTGTCGTCGCTGCGCAGGATCGACTGGCCGTTGTCCTGGAGGCCGCCGGTGACGGCGACACCCCGGTGGCCGGGGTCGTTGCCGACGCCCACCGAGTAGTACTGCAGGGCGTCGATGGTGCCGTCGTTGAGGGACGACCAGTCGGTGGCGTGGCCGTCGCTGTCCTGGGCGCCGCGCACCGGGCGCTTGTAGACACCGCCGTCGTTGCCGACGTAGACGTACGGCTTGCCGTGGTAGCGGCCGATCGCCACGCCGTGCTGGTCGGAGTGGGTGGTCTGGTGGCAGTCGCCGGTCTGCTTGGCCGGGTCGATGCTCCAGCAGGAGAAGCCGAAGTTCCAGTACGGGCCGACCGTGGACCAGGTGGTGCCGCCGTCCTGGGTCTCGTAGACCTCCTCCAGGCCCGCGTACACGTGCTGCGGGTCGGCGGGGTCGACGGCGAGGAACTGGTTGTACCAGGCCTGCACGCCGGGCATGTAGCCGGGCGAGGTCAGCGCCGAGTTGTCGGCGGCCAGGCCCTTGTAGTCGGCGATCTTCGTCCAGGGGCCGGCCGGGGAGCCGGACCTGGAGACGTAGATGCCCTCCAGGCCGCTGTCCGGGTTGGTGTTGAGCTGCTCCGGCGACTGGTCGATGGCGTAGTAGCGGGAGCCGTCGGCGGAGCGGGCGAAGGTGACGTTGCCGACGTTGTCGGCGTCGGCCGGGAGGTCACCGAGGCCGCTGGTGATCCGGGTCCAGGTGCCGCCGGTCCTGGTGTAGAAGCCGTTGTAGTCGTCGCCGCTGCGCCAGCCGACGGCCAGGACCACCTTGGAGGGGTCCTTGGGGTCGATCGCGATGTCGTTGGCGATGTTCTTGTACGGGGCGTTCGGGTCGTCTGCCTTCGAACCACCCGGCAGGTAGTCCGGGTTGGGTGCGAACTCCTGCTTCCAGGGGCCGCTCAGCTTCTTCGTGGAGTGGCTCCACACGCCCTCGCTGGTGGCCGCCCACACCGTGCCGCCGCCGAAGCGCAGTTCGTGGATGGTGGTGCTGTCCAGCTCGTCGCCGCCGACCCGTCGCCGCGCCGAGAAGGTGCCGTGGTGCGGGTGGGCGAGGACGTAGACGCCGCTGCCGAGGTAGGCGTCCGCGTTGGTCGTGGCCTCGCCGGTGCCGAGCCACAGCCGGCCCGCGCCGTCGAGGGCGAGGGCGCCGGTGGACTGGGCGGGCAGCCGGTCGCTGATGGGCTGCCAGTGGCCGCCGCCGCTGTGCGAGCGCCACACGCCGCCGCCGGCGCTGCCCGCGTAGACGTAGCCGTCGTCGTCGGCCGCGAGGGCGGCCATGCGGCCGGTGACGTTGCCGGACCCGCCGCCGGAGTTGGAGTCGATGTCGCGGTAGCGCGCGTCGTCGGAGTTGTAGGGCAGCCGGGTGATGTCCCGCCAGCTGCCGCCGGTGCCGTGCAGTTTCTGCAGGCTGCGCCAGGCCGCGCCGTAGGCGCCGGGGGCGATGACACCGGGTGAGGTGCGGGCCTCGGCGTACTGGTCGGCGCCCTCGGCGATCTCGTCCGCCTCGTTGCCGCCGTCGTCGTCGGCCTGCAGGTGCGGGGACATGGCCCCCACCGACTGCTGTCGTTCCTTGGCGAGTTGGGCCAGGGTCCGGACGCCGAAGGGGCTGGTGCCCCCGCGTCCGGAGGCTGATGACGGGGGTATCGCGACGAGCGCGGCGGACGCGGTGAGCGCGCAGACGGTGAGCCACCGTCTGCTGCGGTTGGGTACGGACACCTGGGGACCTCCCGGAACGGGCATCGACACGGCCGACGCAGGAGACCCGATCATGTGTGCGGGTGAATGTCCGCTGCTTGGCCAAACTTTGACGAGAACCTGCCACCAACGGCGGCTCCGGCGGCGGTTTTTACGGGCGGGGGCGCTCAGGCCCCCGGTGCGGAGGCCGCCGCGGGCCCGCCCCGGGTGCGCAGCCGGCCCGCCGTCCTCAGCAGCCGGTCGGCGGGCTCGCGCAGCCGGGGGTGGGCCAGGACCGTGTTCCGCAGGCCGCGCACCGGCCTGCGCCACATGCGCTGGGCCACGGCCACCGGGTGGGGGCGGGCGGCGAAGCCCTCGCCGACCCGGAGCTCCCGGGTCTTCAGCCAGTCCTTGTACTCCTTGTCGCCCCGCCCGAGGTCGACCAGCGTCACGCCGTGCCGGGCGGCGGCCTCGGCGGTCCGCAGGTGCATCATCAACCCGGGCGAGTAGGAGGGCAGTTCGGGGTCGTAGGCGGTGAACCATGCGGCCAGCACCGTGCTGGAGCGGGGGCCGAAGTGGGCGGCGACCGGGCGGTCCCCGGCGTACAGCACGGACAGCACTCCGGTGAAGTGCTCCTCGCGGACGTGGAAGAGGTGGTCCACCAGGTCCACGATCCAGGGCCGGGCGAACCGGTCCATGCGGCCGGTGCGCCGGTACTGGGCGGACTTCCACCGCATGAGCGTGCGCAGCAGCCCCGGATCGCGTTCGTCGAACGCGAAGCGCACCTCCCCGACATCCCGCCCGAGCCGGCGTTCCTTCTTCAGCGTCGTCTTGGCCAGCCCCGGGTAGGCCGCGCGCAGCCACTGCGGGTATCCGCCGTCGCCGGGCTTGACGTCGATCACCGGTGAGGCGAAGGTGCCGGTGACGTGCGGGGCGAACGGCCGCTGCTCCTGGACGAGATGGTCGAACTCGAAGACACTGAGCCCGCAGGCGCGCAGCAGTTCGCCGGTGTCCCAGGTGACTCCGGGCCGGTGCACGAGGGCCTGGCAGTCGGACAGTCCGAGCCCGACGGCCCGGCCGGTGCCGAGGGGGCCGCGCTCGTACGGGAGGAAGCCGACCGGTTCCCCGCCCTCCCGCAGGACCGCCACCCGCACGCCGCCGCGCCGGCGGCCGACCCCGAGGGCGAACTCGGGTGCGAGGAACGGGTTGGCGTACTCGGGCGACTCGTCCATCGCCCGGTGCCAGGCTCCGCGCAGTGCGGAGGTCAGCTCACCGGGTCTGTGGATGGTGATCTCCACCTCAGCTCGACCGTCCTTCCGGCCGCGCCGCCGGCGGTCTGTCGTCCGCGGCACGGGAACGGGCCGGTGAGGTGTGTGGATGACGGCTTCTGGATCGCATGGGCGACCGCTCCCCCCATGACGCGCCGGGCGCGCCCTGCCGTTGCTTGTGCTGTCCGCGGATCCCCCCGTGGATCCCCGCCGTGCGTCGGCGCTCGGCCGATGCTCAAACGTGGCGAAACAGTACGCACCCTGTCAAGGGGGCATCGGTGGGCGCAGGCTGGCGCGTTCGCGCCGGTCGGTCCGAAGGTGCTGCGACACTGCCTGATCAACGTCCGGAGCACCGCGGTATCCAGGAAAGGCGGTACGCCATGTCGTCCCTCCCGAACCCCGCACAACTGCTGGCCGCGATGCCCTTCGCGGCCCGGCTGGGCATCGAGTTGCACGAGGCCGCGGCCGAGCGCACCGAGGGGAGTCTGGAGTGGTCGCCGGACGCCTGCACGGTGGGCGGGGCGCTGCACGGCGGGGCGCTGATGGCGCTCGCGGACAGCGTCGGAGCCGTGTGCGCGTACCTGAACCTGCCCGAGGGCGCCTCGGGCACCTCGACGGTGGAGTCGAAGACGAACTTCCTGCGGGCGGTCACCGCCGGGCGCGTGCGCGCCACGGCCCGCCCGCTGCACCTCGGCGGAACCCTCGTCGTGGTGCAGACCGACCTGCGCGACGACCGGGACCGGCTGGTCGGGCAGACCACGCAGACCCAGATCGTGCTGCGGAAGCACGATCGGTAAAGAATTCGTATGGTCTAGTCCAAAGAGCAAGTTGGACTAGACCAACCTATTGACGTGCCCTCAACAGCTCCCCGAGGCTGGGGCCCTCCCCCACCCCACACCTCTGGAGGCACGCAGTGAGACGTCTTCACGCATGTCTGGGCGCGGCGGCCGCCGTCGCGCTGGCCGCCGCGGGCACGACCGCGTTCGTCGCGGGCTCCGCCTCGGGCGCGACCGGCGCGCTCGGCAACCGCTGGTACGCGGCCGCCCCGTACCTGATGCCGCTGGACAACGACCCGCCGGACGCGTCCGCCCTCATGGACGCCACCGGTCTCAAGGCCTTCCAGCTGGCCTTCGTCCTGGCGCCGAACGGTGGCGGCTGCACCCCGACCTGGGGCGGCACCGCCGCGGTCTCCTCCGACACGGCCGTCCGGGCGGTCATCGACGCCATCCGCGCCAAGGGCGGTGACGTCTCCGTGTCCGCCGGCGGCTACGGCGGCACCAAGCTCGGGCAGACCTGCTCCGACGCGGCCGCCACGGCGGCGGCGTACCAGCAGGTCATCACCAAGTACGGCCTGCACGCCATCGACTTCGACCTCGAGGAGCCGGAGTACGAGAACACCGCCGCCATCCGGAACGAGATCGGCGCCGCGAAGATCCTGCAGCAGAACAACCCGGGCCTGTACGTCTCGGTGACCACCGCCGGCACGGCGGACGGCACCGGCTGGTTCGGCAAGCAGATGCTGCTGGAGGCCAGGTCGCAGGGGTTCACCCCGAACAACTTCTCCATCATGCCGTTCGACGGCGGCTTCAACGGGGCGGCGAGCCAGACGAGCGCGCTCACCAAGTTCAACGGGATCCTGCAGTCCACCTTCGGCTGGGACGAGGCGACCGCCTACGCCCACGAGGGCTTCTCCGGCATGAACGGCCGCAGCGACACCGGCGAGTACTTCACGCAGGACGACTTCCAGACCGTGCTGGACTACGCCACCGGCCACCACATGGACCGGTTCACGTTCTGGTCGCTGAACCGCGACCGCCAGTGCTCTCCGCCCGACAACGGCGGCCGCACGTCCGGCACGTGCTCCAGCGTGCCGCAGAACTCCTGGGACTTCGCGAAGTACTCGGTGAAGTTCGCGGGAGCGACCCCGCCCACCACTCCCCCGACGTCGACACCTACGCCGAGCCCGACCCCGCCGGGCAACTCCTGCAAGGCCGCCTGGAGTTCGTCCGCGGTCTACACGGGCGGCGACGAGGTCTCGTACGGCAGGCACAACTGGAAGGCCAAGTGGTGGACGCAGAACGAGGTCCCCGGCGCCCCGCAGTGGGGGCCCTGGGAGGACGAGGGCACCTGCTGACCTCCGGCTGCCGCACCTCTTGACGCGCCTGGTTCAGACCTTTAGCTTCTCGGGTCACCGGCGACCAAGGATGCGTTCGGTGTTCACGTAGCTGAACGCATCCTGGTCCGACGAAGGGACCCCCCACATGACCCGTTACCGGCTCCTCGCGGCGGCCACCGCCGCGGGCCTCGCCCTCACCCTCGGCGCCCTCACCGGCGGCAGCGCCGCCGCGGCCGATCCGCACGTCGCGCCCGGCGGCAACTTCGACCTGTCCGTCTGGCAGCTCCAGGAGCCCGTCGGCTCACCCGGCAGGCCCACCACCATCCCCTCCTCCCGCCTCCAGGGCGCCAACGGCTACCAGGACGCGTACTTCTACACCGACACCCGCGACGGCGCGATGAGCTTCTGGGCGCCCGAGAAGGGCGTGACCACCCCGAACTCCCACTACGCCCGCTCGGAGCTGCGGGAGACGAACCGCGACGGCAGCGCCGCCGACTGGGCGCTGGCGGGTACGCACCGGATGAGCGCGACCCTGCGGGTGGTCTCGGTGACCGAGAACGTGTGCGTGGGCCAGATCCACCTCGGCTCCGGCGGCTCCTCCACCAAGCCGCTGCTGGAGCTGTACTACCACGCGGGCGGCGACATCGTGCTCGGCACCGAGGACTCGCCCTCCGGCGGGCAGACCCCGCACGCCGTGGGCCACGTGCCGGTCGGAAAGACCTGGAGCTACACCATCGCCGTCTCCGGCGGGAACACGATCGAGCTGACCGTCAACGGCACCACCACCCGCTACGCGATCCCGTCGTCCTTCCAGCGGTACAGGCAGTACTTCAAGGCCGGCTCCTACAACCAGTCCTCCTCGGACAGCACCAGCGCGGGAGCCAGGGTCGCCTTCTACGGGTTGACCGTCGCCCACCGCTGACAGGACCGGACACACCCTGCGACCTGCGCGATTGGTGCATCCGGGCGGACGGTCGTAGCGTCGATGTGCGGTACGACACAGTACGACGGGCGGGAGCGGCCATGCGACGATCAGTGATGGGAACAGCGGTCACCCTCGCTGCGGGAGCCATGCTCACGGCGGCCATGACGACGGCCTCGGCCAGTCCGCCCCAGGCCCCGGCAGCGCAGGTCCAGCCGCCGCGGACCGTGCTGGTCGACTGCCTGTGGCACCGCACCGTGCGCCCGGCCGACTTCATCCTGGCCTGCGGCGACGGCAACAGCCGCCTGACCGGGCTGACCTGGAAGCACTGGGGACGGAACGCGGCGGTCGCCGAGGGCCTGAACGCCGTCAACGACTGCCAGCCGTACTGCGCGGCGGGCCGCTTCCACTCCTACCGGGTGACCGTGCGGCTGGACCACCCGGCGCCGTGGAAGAAGAACCCGGACGTCCAGCACTTCACCCGGCTGAGCCTGACCTACCCCGGTGCCCGGCCGGAGGGCTTCCAGCCGGTCATGAACGTCCCGCTCTGGGACTGACGGCTCCGCCGCGACCGGTCCCCCCGGCCGCGGCGGACGCCCGTGGGGTCAGGCGAGCACGACCAGCAGGTCGCCGCCCTCCACCTGCTGGATCCGGTTGATGGCCAGGCGGGAGATCCGGCCCGCCTTCGGCGCGGTGATCGTCGCCTCCATCTTCATCGCCTCGATGGTGGCCACGGTGGCACCGGCCGCCACCTCGTCGCCCTCGGCGACGGCGAGCGTCACCACACCGGCGAACGGCGCCGCCACCTGACCGGGGTCGCTCCGGTCGGCCTTCTCCGTCACCGGCACGTCCGAGGCGGCCGCCCGGTCCCGCACCTGGATGGGCCGCAGCTGGCCGTTGAGCGTGGACATCACGGTCCGCATCCCGCGCTCGTCGGCCTCGCCCACGGCCTGCAGCTCGATCAGCAGCCGGACACCGGGCTCCAGGTCGACGGAGTACTCCTGGCCCGGGCGCAGGCCGTAGAAGAAGTCCTTGCTGTCCAGGACGCTGGTGTCGCCGTACGACTGCCGGTGCGTGTCGAACTCGCGGGTCGGGCCGGGGAACAGCAGCCGGTTGAGGGTGGCCCGGGGCTCCTTGGCCAGCCCCTCGCGGTCCTCGGCGGACAGCTCGGGGGCCGGCTTTGGCTCGCCGCGGCCCTTGAGGGCCTTGGTGCGGAACGGCTCGGGCCAGCCGCCGGGCGGGGTGCCCAGCTCGCCGCGCAGGAAGCCGACGACCGAGTCGGGGATGTCGAACCGGTCGGGCGTGGCCTCGAAGTCCGCCGGGGAGACTCCGGCGCCGACCAGGTGCAGGGCGAGGTCGCCGACCACCTTGGAGGACGGGGTGACCTTGACCAGGTGCCCCAGGATGCGGTCGGCGGCGGCGTACATCGCCTCGATGTCCTCGAAGCGGTCGCCGAGGCCGAGCGCGACGGCCTGGGTGCGCAGGTTGGACAGCTGGCCGCCGGGGATCTCGTGGTGGTAGACGCGGCCGGTCGGGGAGGCGAGGCCCGCCTCGAACGGCGCGTAGATCCGCCGCACGCCCTCCCAGTACGGCTCCAGGTCGCCGACGGCCTGGAGGTCGAGTCCGGTGGGCCGCTCGGAGTGGTCGGTGGCGGCGACCAGCGCCGAGAGCGAGGGCTGCGAGGTCGTACCGGCCATGGAGGCCACCGCGCCGTCCACGGCGTCGGCGCCCGCCTGGATCGCGGCCAGGTAGGTGGCGAGCTGGCCGCCCGCCGTGTCGTGGGTGTGCAGGTGCACGGGCAGGTCGAACTCGCGGCGCAGCGCCGAGACGAGCTTCGCGGCGGCCGGGGCGCGCAGCAGGCCCGCCATGTCCTTGATCGCCAGGACGTGGGCGCCGGCGTCGACGATCTGCTCGGCCAGGCGCAGGTAGTAGTCGAGGGTGTAGAGCCGTTCGGCGGGGTCGTTGAGGTCGGCGGTGTAGCACAGGGCGACCTCGGCGACGGCCGTGCCGGTCTCCCGTACGGCCTCGATGGCGGGCCGCATCTGGCCGACGTCGTTGAGGGCGTCGAAGATGCGGAAGATGTCGATGCCGGTGGCGGCGGCCTCCTGCACGAAGGCGTCGGTGACCTCGGTCGGGTACGGGGTGTAGCCGACGGTGTTGCGGCCGCGCAGCAGCATCTGCAGGCAGATGTTCGGCACGGCCTCGCGCAGGGCGGCCAGCCGCTCCCACGGGTCCTCGGCGAGGAAGCGCAGGGCGACGTCGTAGGTGGCGCCGCCCCAGCACTCCAGCGACAGCAGTCCGGGCAGGGTGCGGGCGACGGCCGGGGCGACGGCGAGGAGGTCCTTGGTGCGCACCCGGGTGGCCAGCAGCGACTGGTGGGCGTCGCGGAAGGTGGTGTCGGTGACCCCGATCGTCGGGGACTCGCGCAGCTGCCGGGCGAAGCCCTCGGGGCCGAGGTCGACCAGCCGCTGCCGGGAGCCGGCCGGGGGCTCGCCGGCCGGGAGCGGCGGCAGCTTGGTGACCGGGTCGAGCAGGCGAGGGCGCTCGCCGTGCGGCTTGTTGACGGTGACGTCGGCGAGGTAGGTGAGCAGCTTGGTGCCGCGGTCCGCGGAGTGGCGGGCGGTGAGCAGGTGGGGGCGCTGCTCGATGAAGGACGTGGTGATCCGGCCCGCCTGGAAGTCCGGGTCGTCCAGCACGGCCTGCAGGAAGGGGATGTTCGTCGCCACGCCGCGGATGCGGAACTCGGCGACGGCCCGCCGGGCCCGCCCGATGGCCGCGCGGAAGTCCCGGCCCCGGCAGGTGAGCTTGACCAGCATCGAGTCGAAGTGGGCGCTGATCTCCGTGCCGGCATGGGTGGTGCCGCCGTCGAGGCGGATGCCGGAGCCGCCCGGCGAGCGGTAGGCGCTGATCCGGCCGGTGTCCGGGCGGAAGCCGTTCGCGGGGTCCTCGGTGGTGATGCGGCACTGCAGGGCGGCGCCGCGCAGGGTGACCGTGTCCTGGGACAGGCCGAGGTCGGCGAGGGTCTCGCCGGAGGCGATCCTGAGCTGCGCCTGGACCAGGTCGACGTCCGTGACCTCCTCCGTCACGGTGTGCTCGACCTGGATGCGCGGGTTCATCTCGATGAAGACGTGGTTGCCGTCGGGGTCGAGGAGGAACTCCACGGTGCCCGCGTTGCGGTAGCCGATCTCGCGGGCGAACCGCACGGCGTCGGCGCAGATCCGCTCGCGCAGCTCCGGGTCGAGGTTGGGCGCGGGCGCCAGCTCGATGACCTTCTGGTGGCGGCGCTGCAGCGAGCAGTCGCGCTCGAACAGGTGGATGACGTTGCCCTCGCCGTCGGCGAGGATCTGCACCTCGATGTGGCGCGGGTCCACGACGGCCTTCTCGAGGAACACGGTCGGGTCGCCGAAGGCGGACGCGGCCTCCCGGGAGGCGGCCTCGATGGACTCGCGCAGCTGGGCGGGGTCCGCCACGCGGCGCATGCCGCGCCCGCCGCCGCCCGCGACCGCCTTCACGAAGACGGGGTAGCCGATCTCCTCGGCGGCCCGGACCAGCTCGTCGATGTCGTCGGACGGCGCGGACGAGCCGAGCACGGGCACGCCGGCCGCCCGGGCGGCGGCCACCGCGCGGGCCTTGTTGCCGGTCAGCTCCAGCGTCCGGGCGCTCGGCCCGACGAAGGTGATGCCCGCCTCCTCGCAGGCGCGGGCCAGCTCCGGGTTCTCCGACAGGAACCCGTACCCCGGGTAGACGGCGTCGGCGCCGGCCCGGCGGGCGGCGCGCACGATCTCCTCGACGGAGAGGTAGGCCCGCACGGGGTGCCCCGGCTCGCCGATCTCGTACGCCTCGTCGGCCTTCAGCCGGTGCAGCGAATTGCGGTCCTCGTGCGGGAACACGGCGACCGTGCGCGCACCGAGCTCGTAACCCGCCCGGAACGCGCGGATCGCGATCTCTCCACGGTTGGCGACCAGCACCTTGCGGAACATCTCTGGATTCCCTTCAGCTGCCTGCCGGCGACGAACACCATGGTGTCAGCCACGCCCCTGCCGTACCTCGCGGCAACCCTAGGGGGTGGCCGTACGTGGCGACGTGCGAAAACCATCACATCGACCGGGTGTGCGGCGCCACAGGCGGGACCGGTCGCTGCTCCAGGCCGGTGACCGTCCGGTCCATGGAACGAACGCGGACTCTTTCCATTTCGATCACGAACTCTCGTATAGTGACCGGCAGTTCACCATCGAGTGTCGGCTCTGACCACCCGAACGCTTCCGCCTGCCCTCCCTTGCCCTTCTCTGCCGCGAGGATCCCCCCGGACCGATGACCCCGCTCACGCATCCCGGCGACCGTCCCTTCTCCCGTACGTTCGCCGTCGCGCTCACCGCGACCGGCGCCCTGTCGGCGCTCGTCGTCTGGGTGGCGGTGGCGGCGGCGCCCGGCCCGGTGCGCGCCCCGCTCGCCTGGGGCGCCGGCGCGGCGGCGGTCGTGCTCAGCGCCGCGGTGGCCACCGCTGCGCACGCCCTGCGGACCGCGCGCGCGGGCAGGCGCCGGCTGGAGAACCTGACCCAGGACGTGGGACGGCTGCTGCAGCAACAGGCCCGCAGTACCGAGGAGGCGCGCCAGGAGCAGCAGCGGCTCATCGACGAACTCGCGCGTCAGCGAACGGAGTTGACCGAGTCGTTCGCGGCCGAGCGGTCCCGGCTTGAGGTGACGGGCGCCCGCGAGACGGAGCGGCTGCGCGCGGAGAACGCCCGGCTGACCGACGAGCTGGAGCGCGCGCGGCGCGAGCGCGGCGCCGCGGTCTCCGCGACCGCCAACGCGGCCGCCCGGATGCAGGCCCTGGCGACGGCCACGCTCGCCGACCTGCGCGCGATGGAGGACCGGCACACCGACGAGGACGTCCTCGCCGACCTGCTGCACCTGGACCACCGCACCGCCCAGGCCGGGCGGCTCGCGGACTCCATCGCGGTCCTGACCGGGGCGCGCTCCGGCCGCCGGTGGGCCCGGCCCATCGGCATGGAGTCGATCCTGCGCGGGGCGATGGGCCGGATCGCCGGCTACCGGCGGGTGCGGGTGCACTCGGTCAGCGAGAGCGCGGTCGCCGGGCACGCCGCCGAGGGCGTGATGCACGCGCTCGCCGAACTCCTCGACAACGCCGCGAACTTCTCACCGCCGACCGCCGAGGTCCACGTCTACGTGGAGGAGGTGCCGGCCGGGGTCATCGTGTCCGTGGAGGACAGCGGCCTGGTCATGGGCGAGGTGCAGCTGCGCCGGGCCGAGCGGGCGGTCTCCGGTGACGCCTCCGAGCTGGGCGGTCTGACCGGTACCCGGCTCGGGCTCGCCGTGGTCGGCCGGCTGGCCCGCAAGCACGGACTGAAGGTGTCGTTCCGGCCCTCGGCGCGCGGCGGCACCGGTGTGCTGATGCTCGTCCCGCAGGACATCCTCACCAACCCCGCCCCGGCGACGCCGGTGCCGGCGTCCCGCCCGGAGCCCGCGCAGGCCCCGGCGGCCCCGGCTCCCCCGGTCCCGGACCCGGTCCACGATCCGGTCCGCGACACGGCCGTACCGTCCGCCGCGGAGGGCCCGGCGGGGCTGCCGAAGCGCCGCCGGGGCCGTACGCTCGCCGAGGCCGAACGCTCCCGGCCCGCGCCCCGCACCGGAGGCACCCGGACCCCGTCCGGCGCCTGCGAGGACGCGCCCGGCACCCGGCGGCCGGCCGACGCCGACGACGGCAAGGCCCGCGCCGCCCGGTTCAGCAGCTTCCGCCAGGCCGTCCGCCCCGCACCGGACGCCCGGGGTCCCGCCGCTCCCGCGCCCGGCACCGCACAGGGCAACGGCGCGGCGGCCGCCGACTCCCATGACACGGCACCGGACGAGCCGGGCGCACCCGGCAGCCACCCGGCCGAACACACGGCGCCGTCCCCCGGCGCCCCCGCACCGCACTCGCACCCGCTCCCGGAAGGCGACACCACGGCATGACCGGCCCGACCACCACCGACGACAAGCTCACCTGGCTCCTGGAGGGCCTGCTGGAGAGGACCCCGGGCGCCCGGCACGCGCTCGTGCTCTCCCGGGACGGGCTGAAGCTGTGCCGTACCCCGGAGCTGTCCGTCGACCAGGCCGACCAGCTCGCCGCCATCGCGGCCGGCATCCAGTCGCTCTCGCACGGGGCGTCCGTCGAGTTCGGCGACGGCAGCGGCGGCGTGCGCTCGGCGATGGCGGAGTTCTACGGCGGCGTGCTGTTCATCGTGGAGGCCGGCGCGGGCGCCCATCTGGCCGTGGTCACCACGGAGGACGCGGACGCCGGACTCGTCGGGCACACCATGAGCGAGCTGGTCGAACAGCTCGGTGAGCACCTGACCGCGCCGCCGCGCGCGTCATGAGCCGTCCGGGCAGGGACGACGCGCCCGACCGCCTCTACACCATCACCCAGGGCCGCAGCCGGTCCGGCCCGGACACCCCCTTCGACCTGGTCACCCTCGTGGTCGCCGAGTCGGATCCGGTGACCGGCATGCAGTCGGAGCACGTGGCCATCCTCGAGCTGACCCGGTTCCCCACCTCGGTGGTGGAGGTCGCCGCCGAACTGCGGCTCCCGGTGAGCATCACCAAGGTGCTGCTGTGCGACCTGCTGGCGGCGGGCCGCGTCAGCGCCCGTCATCCGCGCAGGCCGGCCCTGACCGACCCCGACATCCTGGAGCAGGTGCTCGTTGGACTTCGCAACCTCTGACGCGCGCACCCCGTTGGGTGCCTCCGCCGACAACGGTCTCAAGATCGTGGTCGTGGGCGGCTTCGGCGTCGGCAAGACCACCCTGGTCCGCTCCGTCAGCGAGATCCGTCCCCTCAACACCGAGGAGACGATGACCCAGGCCGGCGCCGGCGTCGACGACATCCGTCAGGTGCGCGGCAAGTCCGCCACCACGGTCGCCTTCGACTTCGGCCGGATCACGCTGGACGCGCGCAACGTGCTGTACCTGTTCGGCGCGCCGGGCCAGGAGCGGTTCTGGTTCCTGTGGGACCGCCTGTTCTCGGGCACGCTCGGGGCGGTGGTGCTGGTCGACACCCGGCGGATCGACGACTCCTGGTACGCCATCGACCGGCTGGAGCACCACGGCACCCCGTTCATCGTGGCCTGCAACGACTTCGGCGGCGCCGTCCGCGCGGGCGAGGACGTCCGCGAGGCGCTCGACCTGGATCCCCAGGTGCCGCTGATCGACTGCGACGCCCGCTCCCGCGAGTCCGGCAAGCACACGCTGATCACGCTGGTGCAGCACGTGAAGAACCGGTACGCCGACCCGTCCGCCCGGGCGGGCCTGCCCCGACAGGAGTACGTGTGACCCCCTCCGACGCCGTCCCGCTCGGCGGACCCAGGTTCCAGACCGAGCCCGCCCGGCTGTACCGGGAGATGCGGCGCGACCACGGTGCCGTGGTGCCGGTGCTGCTCGACGGTGACATCCCGGCCTGGCTGGTGCTGGGCTACCGCGAGCTGCACCAGGTCACCGGCGATCCGGTGCTGTTCAGCCGGGACTCGGACCTGTGGAACCAGTGGGAGAACATCCCCGACGGCTGGCCCCTGCTGCCGATGATCGGGCACAAGCAGCCGTCGATCCTGTACACGGTCGGCGAGCGGCACCGGCAGCGCGCCGCGATGATCGGCAACGCGCTGGAGGCGGTCGACCCCTTCGAACTGCGCCGGCACGCCGAGCGGTTCGCGGACGAGCTGATCGACGCGCTGTGCACGACCGGCGAGGCCGACCTGATCGCGCAGTACGCGATGCTGCTGCCGGTGCGGGTGCTGGCCCGGCTCTACGGCTTCCCGGACGAGGACGGCCCGGGCCTGGTCACCGCCCTCAACGACATGATCGACGGCCGGGAGCGCGCCCTGGCCGGACAGTCCCATCTGGCCGGTTCCATGGCCCGGTTGATCGCCGACCGGCGGGGGGAGCCGGCCGACGACGTGGTCTCCCGGATGCTCGCCGACGACAGCGGCTTCACCGACGACGAGATCACCCAGGACCTGATGGTGATGACGGCGGCCGGGCACCAGCCGACCGCCGACTGGATCGGCAACTCGCTGCGGCTGATGCTCACCGACGACCGGTTCGCCGCCTCCCTCTTCGGCGGGCGGCACAGCGTCGCGGAGGCCATGAACGAGGTGCTGTGGGAGGACACGCCCACGCAGAACGTGGCCGGCCGCTGGGCCACCCGCGACACCCACCTCGGCGGGCGCCCCGTCCGGGCCGGCGACCTGCTGCTGCTCGGGCTGCAGGGCGCCAACTCCGATCCGCAGGTGCGCACCGACGCCTCGGAGCTGACCGGCGGCAACAGCGCGCACTTCTCCTTCGGCCACGGCGAGCACTCCTGCCCGTTCCCCGCGCAGGAGATCGCCGAGGTGATCGCCCGCACCGGCATCGAGGTCGTCCTGGACCGGCTGCCGGACATCGATCTGGCGGTGCCCGCCGAGGCACTCGCCCGCCGGCCCTCGCCCTGGCTGCGGGGACTGACCCGGCTGCCCGTCCGCTTCACCCCCGTACCAGCCCGCTGATCCCCGCGTCGCCCCGGCCGGCCCGCACTCGCGCCGGGGGTCCGGGCTGTCCCGGACCGGCGCGGCACCCCCGACCCTGCCCTGGAGGAACGTGACCATGAGCACCGGTACCGAAGCACCTCGGATCGCCCTGGACCCCTTCGTCTCCGACCTGGACGGCGAGAGCGCGGCGCTGCGCGCGGCCGGCCCGCTCGCCGCCGTCGAGCTGCCGGGCGGTGTCCCGGTGTGGGCCGTCACGCACCACGCGGAGGCCAAGGCACTGCTCACCGACCCGCGTCTGGTGAAGGACATCGAGGTGTGGGGCGCCTGGCGGCGCGGTGAGATACCCGCGGACTGGCCGCTGATCGGCCTGGCCAACCCGGGCCGCTCGATGCTCACCGTGGACGGCGCCGACCACCGCCGGATGCGCACGCTGGTCGCGCAGGCGCTCACCCCGCGCCGGGTGGAGCGGATGCGCGAGCGCATCGAGAAGCTGACCCAGGACCTGCTGGACGCGCTGCCCGCGGACGGCTCGACGGTCGACCTCAAGGCGGCCTTCGCCTACCCGCTGCCCATGTACGTCGTCGCGGACCTCATGGGCCTGGAGGAGGCGCGGCTGCCCCGGCTGAAGGTGCTGTTCGAGAAGTTCTTCTCCACCCAGACGCCGCCCGAGGAGGTCGTCGCGACCCTCACCGAGCTGGCGCGGATCATGGCCGAGACGGTCGCGGCCAAGCGGGCCGAGCCGGGCGACGACCTGACCAGCGCGCTGATCCTCGCCTCGGAGGACGGCGACCACCTCACCGACGAGGAGATCGTCTCCACGCTCCAGCTGATGGTGGCGGCGGGCCACGAGACCACGATCTCGCTGATCGTCAACGCCGTCGTCAACCTCTCCAACCACCCCGAGCAGCGGGCGCTGGTGCTGTCCGGCGAGGCCGACTGGTCGGCGGTGATCGAGGAGACGCTGCGCTGGTCCACCCCGACCTCGCACGTGCTGATCCGGTTCGCGACCGAGGACGTCCCGGTAGGGGACCAGGTGATCCCGGCCGGTGACGCGCTGATCGTGTCGTACGGGGCGATCGGCCGCGACGAGAAGGCGCACGGCCCGACCGCCGGGGAGTTCGACATCACCCGCGAGTCGCGGAACCGGCACATCTCCTTCGGGCACGGCCCGCACGTGTGCCCGGGCGCCGCGCTGTCCCGGCTGGAGGCGGCGGTGGCGCTGCCGGCGCTGTACGCCCGCTTCCCCGGCCTGGACCTGGCGGTCCCGGCGGCGGAGTTGCGCAACAAGCCGGTGGTCACGCAGAACGACCTGTTCGAGCTGCCGGTCCGGCTGGGCGCCTGAGACACGGACGTGTGACATTTGCGTTCGAGTGCACTTGAGGTCGTAGCGTCACGAACGCACCACCCCGCGATGCCGGGTCGCCCGGCGTCCCCCACGGGATGCCGGGTGGGCCGATCCGTCGCTGAATGGGTGGGGGCTTTCCGTCCGTGCGCCGTGACGGCCGTACGGACGCCGACCGAAGTGTGCACGAAAGGCTGGGACACGAACATGCGCAAGCGCAGTCTGCGGGATCTCCAGGTATCGGCCATCGGCCTCGGATGCATGGGCATGTCCGCCTTCTACGGCTCCACCGACCGGGACGAGGGGATCGCGACCATCCGGCGGGCCCTGGAGCTCGGCATCACCTTCCTCGACACCGCCCAGATGTACGGCCCGCTGACCAACGAGTCGCTGGTCGGCGAGGCGGTGCGGGGCCACCGCGACGAGTACCAGATCGCCACCAAGTTCAACTACCGGATGGACGACGCGGTGCCGGGCGACATGAGCACGGTGGGCCGGCAGGACGGCTCGGCCGAGCACGTGCGCAGCTCCGTCCACGGCTCCCTCGAGCGCCTCGGCACCGACTACATCGACCTGTACTACCAGCACCGGGTCGACCCGAACGTGCCCATCGAGGAGACGGTCGGCGCGCTGGGGGAGCTGGTCGCCGAGGGCAAGGTGCGGCACATCGGGCTGAGCGAGGCGAGCGCGGAGACCATCCGGCGTGCCCACGCGGTGCACCCCGTCACGGCCGTGCAGACCGAGTACTCGCTGTGGACGCGGGACGTGGAGGCCGACGTGCTGCCCACCTGCCGGGAACTCGGCATCGGCTTCGTGCCGTACTCGCCGCTGGGCCGCGGCTTCCTCGCCGGCCGCTTCACCTCGCCGGACGAGCTGGACGAGGGCGACTTCCGCCGCGGCAACCCGCGCTTCACCGACACCAACCTGGAGGCGAACCTCAGGCTCGCGGCCAAGGTGAAGGAGATCGCCGCCGAGAAGGACGTGACGCCGGCCCAGCTGGCGATCGCCTGGGTGCTGGCCCAGGGCGAGGACCTGGTCCCGATCCCGGGCACCAAGCGCCGCACCTACCTGGAGCAGAACGGGGCCGCGGTCGACATCGAGCTGACCAAGGAGGACCTGGCCCGCATCGACGCCGAACTGCCCCGCGCGGCGGGCGAGCGCTACGACGAGGCGGGGATGCGGGCGGTCAACCGCTGAGGCACCGCGGGGCAGGCGTCAGGCTCCGGGGCGGGCCCGGCGCTCCCGGCGCCTGCGGGCTTCGCCGCGCCAACGGGCTGTCGTTCCTGCTCGTCGCCTCGGTCGTCCCGTTCCTGCGCCCGGCGTCCGGCGCGGCCCCGGACCCGGGGGGCGGCGGCCGTGCCGCACCGGAGCGGCCGGAGATGAGCGTGCGGCAGGGCCTGGCGTACTTCGTGCGCCGGCCCCGGCTGGTCGCGCTCGCCGCCGTCACGGGGCTGAGTTCCGTCTTCGGCCGGAACTACGGCCTGACCCTCGCCGTCCTCGTCACCGGGCCGCTCGCGGGCGGCGCCGGGGCGTTCGGCACGGTCTCCACCGTGCTGGCGGCCGGCGGCATCGTCGGCGCGGTCCTCGGCGCCCGGCTGCGCCGGCCCTCCGTGCGGACCGTGGGCCTGCTCGCGGCGGCCGGCGGGCTGCTGCAGGTCGCGGCGGGGCTGTCGCCGTCGCTGGCCGTGCTGCTGGCGCTGGTGCTGCCGATGGCCGTCGTGGAGTCCGTCTCCGACACCGCGGGTACGGCCGTCCTGCAGACCGATCCGCCGGCCCGTCTGCGGGGCCGGGTGCTCGGCGTGTGGAGCAGCGTCGGCACGGTGTGGAGCCTCGGCGGGCCGCCGGCCCTGGGCCTGCTGATGGAGTGGTCCGGCGCCCGGGGCGCCCTGGTCGCGGGCGGCCTGCTGATCGCCGGCGCGATCGGCGCGGGTCTGCTGCGCCGCCGGGCCGCGGCGCCCGCTCCGGTGCGGCTTCGCCCGCGGGACGACGAGGTCCCGGGGCGGGAGGCGCTGGGCACGGCAGCCTGACCGGCGGGCGGGGACCGCTCAGGCGGACGGGACCCGCTCCCGGCCGGCCAGGTGGTACACGTGGAAGGCCTGGCCGATCACCGGCTGGGCCACGTTCCGCACCCGGACGCCCCCGGTGGTCATCCCGTGCTCGGTGCCCGCGTGGGCGTGGCCGTGCACGGCGAGGTCCGCCCCGACGGTGTCGATCGCCTCCGCGAGGAGGTAGCTGCCGAGGAACGGGTAGATCTCCGCCGGCTCCCCGGCCAGTGTGTCCGCCACGGGTGAGAAGTGGGTCAGCGCGATCCGTACGTCGCAGTCCTGCTCGTCCAGCTCCTTCAGCGCCCCGAGCAGGCCGTCCGCGCAGCGCCGGCTGTAGCGGACGAACTCCTTCATCACCGGCTCGCCGAACTCCCCGGCGCAGCGTCCCACGAAGCCGCCGCCGAACCCCTTGGTCCCGGCCACGCCGATCCGCGCGCCGCCGGCGGTGACGACGACGGCCTGCCCCTCCAGGACCTGCGCGCCGGCGTCCCGGAGGATCGCGGTGACCTCCGCGGGCCGGTCGTCGTGGTGGTCGTGGTTGCCCAGCACGGCGACCACCGGGACCGGCAGGTCCTTGATCTCCCGGGCGACGACCCGCGCCTCCTCCGTCGTGCCGTGCCGGGTGAGGTCACCGGCGAGCAGCAGGACGTCGGCGCACTGGGGCAGGGTCTCGAACGAGGGGCGCAGGGTGCCCTGGCTGTCGAGTCCCATGTGGATGTCGCCCACGGCCGCGACGCGGATCATGTGAGGTCCTCCCCGTGGTCGGGCGAGGAGGTCCCGGCGACGAGGATGTCGCAGTGGACCGGGTGCCCCGCCAGTTCCTCGCGGGCCAGGCCGAGGATCTCGTCCCGGCACCGGGTGGACGGCACGGTGCCGGTCAGCAGGACGGACTCGCCGTGCGGGACGAGCCGTACGCCCAGTTCGCCGAGGGGGCCGGCGGCGAGCCGTTCGGCGAGGTGGGCGACGCGGTAGTCCAGGTTGTCTGCGGCGGCCGGGCCCGGCGGCCGTGTCGAGTCGTGGTCGGTCATGACTGCCCTTCCCGGGGTTCGATCACGTTCAGCCGTTCGAGCAGGAAGAGGAAGGCGGCGGGCATGGGCTCGCCGCCGCAGGTCGCCCGCACCTCGTTCCAGTCGACCTTCTCGCGCACCGCGCGGGCCACCGGGAGCACCGAGCCGAAGTCGCAGTAGTGCTCCGAGAAGGCGCTGATCAGGCTGTGGATCAGGTCGGTCGGGGAGAGGACGGGCATGATGACGGAGTCGACGGGGAGGCACTGCGCCCGGGCGAGCATGTCCTTGGTGACGGGCTGGTGCGCCAGCTGGAAGATGATGTCGACGTCCTGGCCCCGGCAGGTGGTCTTGACCAGCCAGTCCTCCGGCGGGGTCCGCACGGGGAGGCCGGCCTCGCGCAGGGTGGCGGCCACCGCGTCGGCGTCCTCGGGCAGGACGGCGAAGTCGGCGTCGTGCTGGAGGTGCCTGCTTCCCCCGTGGGCGTAGACGGCCACGCTGCCCGCGAGCGCGAAGGGGTGGCCCTTCTTCTTCAGCAGGGCCCCGATCTGCTTGGCGGCCTCCAGGATCGCCTGGCTGCGGTCGCGTGGCAGCTGCTGCGGGTCCGGCGCGCCCGGCGCCGCCCGGCCGGGGGCGCCGGCGGCCGGGCGGAGTTCGGTGACCTCCGGCCGCGGGGCGTGGGTGGCGTCCTCCCCGTCACACGTCATGGCCTCTCCCTCTCACGGCAGCCCCGGGCGCCGGGTCGGCCCCGGGGGCCTTTCGGGTACCCGGGGCCTTCGGCGGTCAGTCCTGGCCGAGCAGCGGGGGCGCCGGTGGGCGGGGGGCCGGGCGGCGCGGGGCCCCGGCTTCAGGCCTGCGGCGGGTGCCGCTCCTCGACCAGCCGGGCGAGGTGGTCGAGGGCCATGCGGGTGCCCTGCTCGTTGTCCCCGCGGGGGACGCCGTCCGGGATGCCCTCGTGCAGGATCTCGACGTCGGTGGCGCCGTCGTCCGTCTCGGTGAGCGTCGTCGTCATGGTCATGGTGCCGCGCAGGGTGTCGTCGTCCGTCTCGAACGCGAACGCCTCCACCACCTGGACGCCGGGCACGAGCCGCACGAAGCGGCCCCGGTAGGTGTCCGTGTGCCCGCCGGACTTGCCGGCGCCGGCCGGATCGCCGTAGGTGAGGGAGATGCGGAACGCGCCGCCCTCCCGCGCGTCGAAGGCGTGCACCCGGGCGGTCATGCCCGCGGGGACGCGCCAGACGGCGAGGGCTTCGGGGTCGACCAGGGCCCGGTAGACGGCCGTCGCGGGCGCCTGGACGCGACGGGTGACTCGCGTGGCGTACATGGCCGCACGCTATCGGGCGGTCACGGCTTACGGGCGACCGCGCCGTACATCGCGATGTCCTCGTCGCGGATGTCCTTGTCCCCGCTGCCGTCGGGGTGCCACTTGTGCACCTGGACGATGCCGGGCCCGACCAGCTCCAGGCCCTCGAAGAACTCGTGTGCCTCGTCGAGGGTGCGCAGCCGCATCGGCATGTCGCGGGCCGCGTACTCGCGGGCGACCCGGCCCACCTCCTCGGGCGCGAAGTCGGCGGTGGCGATGGACATGGCCAGGTGGCTGCCGGAGGGCAGCGGCTCCAGCAGCCGGCGGACGATCCCGACCGCGTCGTCCGCGTCCAGCACGAAGTGGACGATGGCGATGGCGGTGAGGGCCACCGGCCGGTCGAGGTCCAGCGTATGGCGCAGCCCGGGTGCCGCGAGGATGGCCGCCGGGTCGCGGAAGTCGGCCTCGACGTACGCCGTCCGGCCCTCGGGCGCGCCGGCGAGCAGGCCCTGGGAGAGGGTGAGGACGATCGGGTCGTTGTCGACGTAGACGACCCGCGACCCGGGGGCCACCGCCTGGGCTATCTCGTGCAGGTTCGGCGAGGTGGGGATGCCCGTGCCGATGTCCAGGAACTGGCGCATGCCCGCCTCCTCGGCGAGGCGGCGCACGGCACGGTTCATGAAGTCGCGGTTGGCGCGCATGTGCACGGGGAGGGCGGGCCACTCCCGGACCATGGCGTCGCCCGCCTCCTGGTCGGCGGGGTAGTAGTCGTGCCCGCCGAGGATGTAGTCGTAGATGCGGGCGGAGTGCGCGTTCTCGGTGTCGACGCGACCGGCCGTCCCTCCGTTGTCGGGCAACCCCGTTTCCCCCTTCTCGTCGGGCCGCCACCACCGTCTCACATGATCGCCGGCACGTACCCGTGGGCTCTCCTCCTGATGCGCAGCAGCGTGCACTTGGCACCCTGAAATTTTCAACTTGCCGGTTGCGGGCTGTTGTTGGCGGGTGCCAGAGTGGTCCCACTGCTCCGGCCGACGAAGGAGCGGGCGGCGCGGGCCGGTTGGGGGAGACCGGCCCGCACCACGGCCTCACGGGAGGCGGTGAGCCGTCTGCTCCCCGAGCGGCACGTCTGCGGTGACACCGACACCCCCCACGACGCGAGGCCGCACGAAAGGCGTACGGCGATGGCTCCGCCCTCCCTCCCCCGACCACTGCACCGACCCCCCGAGGACGGGCCACCCGTGAATCCCGCCGAGCTGCTGCTGCCGCCGGCCGGTGTGCCGGTCCGGCTCCCGGAGGCCGAGCGCCCCGCGCTCCGGCCGGCGGAGGCGGTACCGGCCCCGAGACCACCCGGGGGCGAGCACCTGGGTCGACTCCCTGGGGCCGACGCCCCCGACCCGCTCGCCTCCGGGGCCGCACCCGCCGGTCCCGCCGCCGCCTTCGACCTGCCGGCCGTGCCCGCGTCGGTCGGCACGGCCCGCCGGGTCTTACGGGATCTGCTGGCCGCCTGGGGCGTCGCCGAGGACACCCGCGACGACACGGTCCTCGTCGCCTCGGAACTGGTCACCAACGCGCTGGTGCACGCGGCCGGCGAACGGATCGCGTGTCGGGTGCGCCGGTCCGCCGGCCGGGTCCGCGTCGAGGTCGAGGACCAGAACCGCGGCTCGGTCCGTCCGGTCCCCCGGCAGTCCGGGCCCGACGACCAGAACGGGCGCGGGCTCTTCCTGGTCGACGCGCTGACCGCCGACTGGGGTGTGACGGTCGCGCCCGGCCGGCCCGCGCGCATCGTCTGGGCGGAGCTGACGACCGCGCCCGGCCCCCCTGCCCCGCCTCTCCCCCGGACCGTCCCCCACTCGTCCGAAGGAACCCCCGAGCATGCCCCGATCCACTCCTGTCCCGAACCTGCCCGCCGACCCGTCCTGGACCCGGACCCGCCCGCGGCCGGGACCGGCTGACCCGGCCGGCGTCCCCGGGGGCGCACACCGCGACTGACCGGCTCCGATCCGGGCACCCCGGATTCCGGAGGCACGGTGCCCGCAAGGAGGCCCCACGAGGGCGGAGGACCTCAGCGGGCGGCGAGGGCCCGGATCTCGTCGGCGATCAGCTCGGGGTCCTCCTCTGCCATGAAGTGGCCACAGGAGACCGTGCGGTGCCGCAGGTCCTCGGCCCAGGCGCTCCACAGCCCCTGGGCGTGGTAGCCGAGAGCGGCACCCCAGTCCTGCTGGAGAACGGTGACCGGCATGGCCAGCCGGTTGCCCGCATCCCGGTCGGCGGTGTCGTGGGCCAGATCCGCACCGGCGGAGGCACGGTAGTCGGCGACGATGGACGGCACCGCCGCCGCCGACGCGGCGACGTAGTGGTCGCGGACCTCGGCGGGGATCGCGTCCGGGGCGTTGCTCCAGGCGTCCAGGAAGTACGAGAAGAAGGCGTCGGCGGACGCCTGGATCATCCGCTCCGGCAGGCCCGGGGCCTGTGCCATCAGGTAGAGGTGGAAGCCGACCGCACCGGACACCCCGTGCAGGGCGTTCCACGTGTCGAGGGTCGGCAGGACGTCCAGGAAGAGGGCGCGGGACACGGTGTCGGGGTGATCCATCGCGGCGCGGAAGGCGACCAGCGCGCCGCGGTCGTGTCCGGCCAGGGTGAAACGGTCGTGCCCCAGCTCGGCGGCGAGCCGGACGATGTCCCGGGCCATCGTCCGCTTCGAGTAGACCTCCGGACCGCTCTCGGCGGGCTTGTCGCTGGCACCGTAACCGCGCAGGTCCGGGCAGATGACGGTGTGGTCGGCGGCGAGGCCGGCGGCGACGTGCCGCCACATCAGACGGGTCTGCGGAAAGCCGTGCAGCAGCACGACCGGCGTGCCGGTGCCGCCGACGGCGGCGTGCAACGTGACGCCGTCGTCGACCGTCACGCGGTGCTCGGCGAATCGGGGGATGCTCGGGTGTGTCACAGGGACTCCTGCGGCTCGTGGCAGAGTGGATGCTCCGGACCCGGTGGTCCGGGTGTCCGGGGGCGCCACCCAGGCTGGGGGCCCCGGATCAGCGATCGATGAGTGGACACGCGGCACTTCCGGAAGCCGGCGCCGCCCGCGAAGGGACCGTGCCGTGGGCGTGAAGTTCGGACTGCTGGGGCCGGTCGCCGCCTGGGACGCCGACGGCGCGTCCGTTCCGCTCGGTGCGCCCCGCCACCGGGAGGTGCTCGGCCGGCTGCTGATCGCCCGCAACCGGGTGGTCCCGGTCGGCCGGCTCGTGGCCGATCTGTGGGAGGACGGGCCCCCGGCCGGCGCGGTGGGCGCGGTCCGCACCTTCGTCGCGGCGCTGCGCCGCGCCCTGGAGCCCGGGCGCCCTCCCCGGCAGCCGTCCCGCCTGCTGGTCACCGAGGGCCCCGGCTACGTCCTGCGGGCCGGACGCGACGCGGTGGACGCCTGGCGGTTCGAGGACACGGCCGCGCGCGCCGCCCAGGCGCCGCCGTACAGGGCGGTCGCCCTCTGGGACGAGGCACTCGCCCGGTGGCGTGGGCCGGTCCTGGCCGACTTCCCCGCCGCCGGGTGGGCCGCCGCCGAGCAGGCCCGGCTGGAGGCGCTGCGCCTCGACGCGGTCGAGCGGCGCGCCGACGCCCTGCTGACCACCGGCGCCGCCCGGGACGCCGTCGTCGATCTGCGAGCCCATGTGGCCGCGCACCCGGGGCGGGAGGACGGCTGGGTGCTGCTGGCGACCGCTCTGGACCGGTCCGGTCGGCGCGGTGAGGCCCTGGAGACCCTGCGCCATGCCCGCCACGTCCTCGCCGGCCCCGACGGATCCGGCCCCGGAGCCGCCCTGGCGCGGACCACGGCCCGGATCCTCAGCCGCGCCGGCGACTTGGCGAGCGAGCCGGCCGGGGCGGCGGACGGCGTCTGGGACCGTACGGCCGCCGCGTGGAACCGCTCGGTGCCCACGCGGTCCCGCGCCCGGCTGCACGCCGCCGCCGGCCTGCTGCGGGACCTCGCGGTGACCGGCGCCGACGGCCTGCGAGAGGCACGCGTGCACCGTCGGGACCTGGTCGCGGCGGCCGAGTCGACGGGGGACGCCGAACTGGCCGCCGGCCTCATCGGCTCCTACGACGTCCCGGCGGTGTGGACCCGCGCCGACGACCCCGAGGACGCCGGCGAACTGGCCCGGGCCGCCGCCCGCACCGCTGCCCGGCTCGGCCCCGGCGGACCGCCCGCGCTGCGGGCCCGCCTGCTGTCGGTCGTCGCGGTCGAGTCACGGGGCGATGCCGCCGCCGACGCGCCGCTTCCCCGGGCGGCCGAGGCCCCCGCCGCCGAACCGTGGCGGCTGCGCGCCGAGCGTGCCGCGCAGGAGGCCGTCCGCCTCGCCCGGCGTCTCAAAGATCCCGCCCTGCTCGCGTTCGCCCTCAACGGCGCCTTCATGCAGTCCTTCGCCACCTGCGGAACGGCCGCTCACCGCGAGGCCCTCGGCGCCGAACTGACCCGTCTGGCCGTCGACCACCACATGCCCGGCCACGAGGTCCTGGGTCGCCTTGTCCGCCTCCAGTCCCTCGCCGGACTCGGCGACCTCACGGCGGCGGACGCACAGGCCGAGGAGGTCGACCGGCTGGCGCACCGCAACGACCGGCCGCTCGCCGCGGTCTTCACGTCGTGGTACCGGGCCCTGCGCGGCTGCGAGACCGAGGGATGGACGGCGGCCCGTCCCCGGTACGCAGAGGTCCTGGCGGCGACCGCCGACTGCGGTATGCCCGGCCTCACCCGGGGAGCGGCCGTCCTCGTCGCTCTGGTTCCGGTCATGCGGGGCGACGCGCTGCCGGACCCCGACGACTTCGCCCGTCTCGACGCGGGCCCCTACCGGCCGTGGCTCGATCCCTTGCTGCTGGCCGCCTCCGGCTCCACCGAGCGGGCCCGGGAGGCACTCACGACGGTTCCCCGGCCACCGCACGACCTTCTCCAGGAGGCACTGTGGTGCGTACTCGCCCGTGCGGCGGCGTCCGTCGGGCACCTGCCGGTCCTGCGTCGGGCCCGCGACGAACTCGCCGCCGCCGAAGCGGAACTCGCGGGCGCGGGGAGCGGCCTGTTCTCCTTCGGACCGGTCGCCCGCCATCTGCGGGCCATCGACACGGCCCTTGGTGACCCGTCCTCCGCGCGGCCGGCCGACGGCGGTGCGTAGGAGCGGCCATGGCCCACGGCGGGTGGTGCGAGCGGGATGAGCGGTCGCGAGCTCCGAACGGGCTGCGCGGTGGCTCCGACCCCCACGCAACGCCGCCCCGGAAACGGCAGCCACGATCGGCGCGGCGTGCTCGGCGCCGTGGCCGGGACAGCCCTCGGCGAAGCGCTACCGGCCGCCCGCGCCAGGGGCCGCGTCGGGCAGGACGCGGAAGCGGGTGAGGCCCTCGGGTTCCTCCGCGGCGCTCGCGCTCCGGGTCACGTGTGCCGCCGGGGGCCCCTGGGCCGCCCAGCGCACCATGTGGCCGACGGCGTCGGGGGCGCCTTCGAAGACGGCTTCCACGTCTCCGTCGGACAGGTTGCGCACCCACCCCGCCACGCCCCGCTCCTCGGCGAGCCGTCTGCAGGTGTCGCGGTAGAACACGCCCTGCACGCGGCCTCCGACACGCACGTGCCGCCGGACGGTCGGTCCCGACACGGTGCGGGCCTCTCAGGCGCCGGCTCGGGCGTGTGCGGCCAGCGCCTCGGCGGCGGTGCGCAGCCGGCCGGCCGCCGTGCGGCACGCGGCTGCCTGCCGTCGCAGGGCGGGACCGGCCGGCGCCGGCGCCGCGGCGCGGCCGGCCAGCGCGGCCGCGGTGGCGAGCAGCCGCCGGGCGTAACCGTCCATCAGGTCGGCGTCGGCGCGCAGACCGGCCGCCCGGTCGAGGAGTTCGCGGGCCGGTGCGATGACGCGGGTGGACTCGAGGACCATGACGGCTCCCGGCTGATGGGGGCGGGCGGGGGATTCAGCACGGCAGGAGGGCTCCGGCGCTGCGGTGGAGCAGGACCCGCGGGCAGGCCAGCACGAAGAGCGGGCGGGCGGTGTCCAGACCGAGCCTGCGCAACTGCCCGGCCATCGGTTCGGCCGCGGCGGTGTCCAGGCGCAGCCGCATGCCGGTACCGGTGTGCAGGCGCGGCCTGCCGTGGGTCCGGACCAGGGTGCGTACGGTGCCCTCGCCGCGCCGGCCGTAGAGCACCCAGTCCGCGTCCGGGCACGGGATGCCGGGCCCGAGGCGGCCCTCGACGGTGAGTCCGAGGTCCGGTGCGGCGAAGCGGAGGGCGCGGCCCGCGAGGTCGGCCTCGGCGCCGGACAGGAGCGCCTTGTGGCCCCAGAGTTCCTGCGCCACGGTGCGGGCCTCCTCGCTGCTGACGGCGAGGGAGAGCACGTGCCGCCCGCTGCGGCGCAGGTCCAGGCGGCGCAGCAGGTCGGCGGCGACGTCGTACGGGCGCGGCCGCCAGGGGTCGCCGACCGGCAGCGACAGCGCGATCTCGGCGTACGGGCCGATGGTGGAACAGCGGTGCTCGTACAGGGAGAGCACGGCCAGCGCGCGCCCGCCGAGCCGGCTCGGCGCCATCCGGCCGGCGTCGGGCAGCAGGGCGCGTGCGGTGCGGGCGTCGACCGGGAAGCACAGGTGGGCGGCGGAGGAGTCGTAGTAGCGCACCGGCACGTCGACCGGGCCGGTGGTGGTGCGGACGGAGGCGGTGGGCAGGGTGAGGAAGGGGTGGCCCTCGGGCGGGTGGGCGCGGTCCAGGACCCGGTAGGCCTGGGTGCGCACGACCGTGCCGCGGTAGGGGGTGAGCGCCTCGTCGGCGTACTCGCGGACCTCGGGCACGACCGTCCGCAGGTGGGCGATGTACGCGCGAAGCAGGTGGCACGCCGGGAATTCGCGGCTGGGCCCCGGATAGTGGGCCTCGTACCGGTTCGGGCGCGGTCCGGACGAGGGGCCGGCGGCGCCCGCTCCCCCGGCCTCGGGCAGGGCGGCCAGGTCGTGCCGGTTGACGATGCGGGCGACCCAGGTGCGCGGGTCGGCGGGCTTCCCGCCGTCGGGCGGGGAGCCCACGGCGATCACGTGCGTGACCCGGTGGGCGCGGCAGAAGTCCCGGTCCCGGGCGAGGTTCAGCAGGACGGTCCCGCCTTCGCCGTGCCCGATCAGGGCGAGGTCGGCGCCGCGCGGGATGCCGTGCTCCCGCAGGGCGAGCAGGACCGAGCGGGTGTAGCGGGTGTGGGGCGGGTCCGCCGCGGCCGGGTCGCGCCAGGCGCCGGTGCCGGCGTGCGGGGAGCCGGTGCGGGGGCGGCCGGGGGCCGTGCCGGGTGCCTGGACGACGTACCGGACGACGCCGTCGGGGCCGCGCACGTTCTGCACCAGGATCCGCCCGTCGGTGGACAGCACCTCGAGGTTGCGCAGGAACCCGAGGAGGGAGCCCTCGGTGGCGATGACCTGCCTCTCCTGGTCGGTGAGGCCGACGGCCTCGGCGGCGCCCTCGCACCGGTCGGGGCCGGGGGGCGGAGAGGCGTCCAGCAGGGCGCGCACGGCCGGGAGTTCGGCCATCAGGGGAGCGAGGCCGGCCAGGGCGCGCTGGGCGTCCCGGTCCTGGAACAGGCGCCGCAGGGCCCGTACGGCAGCCGGGTCGGAGCCCGCGGTGACGGCGGCGGTGAGCCGGCGCATGCCCGGGTCGTGCACCAGTTCGGGGTGGTTGACCAGAACGGCGGCGATCTTCAGCCGCAGCGCGGTGACCCCCACCAGCCGGGCCAGGTCCTCCCGGCCCGGTGTCCGCCGTACGGGGTACGGCGCCGTGAACGCGGGCCCGCCGAGCCCGCGCCGGTCCGTCAGGGCCCGCAGCAGCGCCCACCGCGCGGCGAGAGCGGTCCGGGGGCGGCGCGCGGAGGCGGTCGGGGCGGGCAGCCGCAGCGCGGCCCCGGTACGCAGGGACACCTGACGGATGCCGTCGGCCACGGCGGCCACGTCCGTCGCGCACCGGCGCAGCAGTTCCTCGTCGTCCTGCGCGTCCCGCGCGTGGTGCTGGTCCCGTGCGGGCCGTCCGGGTGCGTGGCCGTCCGCTCGCATCCGACGCTCCCTCGACTCGACGACGTACGACGGTGTGCGACCGCGCCCGGGGGACGCGGTCTCGCTCCCCATCGTCGGCCAGGGGCCCGGCCCGCGCACCCCGGCGGGCGCCGGGCACGAGGGCGCGCGGCGCCGGCCGGCGGCCCCGGGGTCGCGGCGCGCACAGGCCCGCCGTCCGGCTCAGGCGCCGTCCGTCAGGCCGGCCGCGACGGTGGCCCCGAGTTCCCAGCAGGCCTCGGTGTCGGCCTTGGCGGGCGCACCGGTGACGGTCACCGGCTCGGCCGCGCGCCGCCAGCCGAGGCCGGTGGTGATGGCCTCGACGGCGCGGACGGCGCCCGTGACGTCGTTGCCGCCGTGGACGTAGTAGCCGAAGGGCCGGCCCCGGGTCTCGTCCAGGCACGGGTAGTAGATCTGGTCGAAGAAGTGCTTGAGGGCCCCGGAGATGTAGCCGAGGTTGGCCGGGGTGCCGAGGAGGTAGCCGTCGGCCGCCAGGACGTCGGAGGCGGTGGCGGCCAGGGCGGCCCGCCGCACGACGCGGACGCCCTCGATCTCGGGCGTGGTCGCCCCGGAGACGACGGCCTCGAACAGGGCCTGGCAGTGCGGCGAGGGCGTGTGATGCACGATCAGCAAGGTGGGCACGCACCGAACCCTGCCGTGCCGGGACCGCGCCCCGCAAACGGCGTGCGGCGTTGTGGGACCGGGGACGCGGGTGCGACGATGCCCGGCAGCCGTGCAGGGACGACGGGAGGAGCCGTCTTGGCCGAGGACGACCGCCGGGCACCGGCCGCCGTGCTGTTCGACGCGCTGGGGCTCGACTACGAGAGGGCGTTCGCGTCCTCCGAGGCGCACCGGGCCTCGCTGCGCTGGCTGCTGGACCGGCTGCCGCCGGGCAGCCGGGTGCTGGACGCGGGCTGCGGGACGGGACGGCCGACCGCGCAGACCCTCGCCGGGGCCGGGCACGCCGTGCTCGGCGTGGACGTCTCCCCGGTCATGGTCGGCCTCGCCTCCCGGCAGGTGCCGCGGGCCGAGTTCCGGCTCGCCGACCTCCGCGAACTGCCCCTGGAGGAGCACTCCTTCGACGCCGTGTGCGGCTACTTCTCGCTGCTGCAGATGACCCGCGCCGAGCAGTCCGCCGTCGTCGCGAAGCTGACCCGGGCCCTGCGGCCGGGCGGGTCGGCGGTGCTGGCCACGGTGCCCCTCGACGTGGAGGGCGTCGAGGGGACCTTCATGGGGCAGCCCGTCCGGGTGACGAGCTTCGCGGCGGAGGACTTCCGGGCGATGGCGGCCGGGGCCGGGCTGACGGTGCTCTCCGAGGAGCACGCCCTGTTCTCCCCCGCCCACCCCGGCGCCGGCCCGGAGCCGCACCTGTTCCTGCACTGCCGGCGCGAGACGGACTGACACACACGGGGCGGGCCCGGGCCCGCCGTTACGGCCGCAGGGGCAGCGACGCGCAGGTGTTCCCGGCGGGCTCGCCGGAGAGGCGGTCGGTCAGCCAGGAGATGGCCTTGCCCTGGTCGGTGAGCAGCGGCGCGACGTGGTTGAGCAGCGCGCGCCCCAACGGCGGGTCGAGGACCGGCACATAGGTGACGTCGGCGCCCTCGCGGCACCAGTCGACGGCCAGTCGCCGGGCCTGCGCGTGCGGGACGAGGTCGTCGTTGACGCCGGTGGCCACCCGGACCGGGCTCGCCGGCCGTCTCGTGCCGATGCGCTGCCGGTCGAGGAAGTCCCGCAGCGCGGGCTCGCCCTTGATGACGTCGCTGAGGGACGAGCCGTCGGTGGTCCAGGCCGTGCTGTGTGCCGAGTTGTAGGCGATGAGGGCGTCGCCGACGCACATCGTGGACAGGTCCGTGAGAGCGGCCCTGCCCTTCGCGTTGAGGTGCCGGTCGGCGATGGGCTTCAGGGCGGGATCGGACTGCAGGAAGCCGTTGACGGCCCAGCCGAGGGCGCCGGCCAGGTCGCTGCCGTCGATCGCCCGGGTCACCGCGGTCAGGTCGGCGGGCGGCGCGCCCGCGTAGGTGCCGGCCAGGGTGATGTCGGGGGCGTAGGACGGCTGGGCCTCGGCCGCGGCCGCGGTGGCACCGCCGCCCTGGCTGTAGCCGTACAGCCCGACAGGTGAGGCGGCCGTGACGGAGGAGCCCCGCAGGGTGCGGGCGGCGCGTACGGCGTCCAGCACGGCGTGCGCGCCGTCGAGGCGGTTGACGTAGGTGTGCAGCCGATCGGTGGCGCCCAGGCCGGCGTAGTCGGTGACGACGACGGCGACACCCCGGGCGAGCAGCCGGTAGATCGCCAGGTCCTCGTAACCTACGGACAGCGTCTGGCCGTTGGCCCGCAGCGGGTGCTCCAGGCCGAGGGAGGCGGCGCACTGGTCGCCCTGCCCCAGGGTGCCCGGGGCGACCGCGACGAGCGGGCGCGGTCCGCCGTGCGTCCAGGCGGCTGCCGGTTCGAGGTAGGCGCCGGTCACCGCGACCGGGCCGCCGGTGGAGTCGGTGCTCTTGTACATCAGCCGGGTCGCCTGGCCCGGCAGCGGGCCGTCGAGGCCGGGCAGGCTCAGCGCGAGCGGCAGGGGCTCGCTGCGGATCACGGTGCCGTCGGCGGCGGGCAGCGTGGCCGGCGGGTCGTAGAAGGCGGGGATGGTGACGCCCCGGGACACGACCGGGTCCGGGGCGGTGGCGGGGAGCGCGGCGGCGCTCTGCGCGCCGAGGCAGGCGGCGACGGCGACGGCGAGGGCGGTCAGTTGGTGCCGTGCGGGCATGGCGGACCTCCTGAGGTGGTGGGGCAGGGGGGCTCCGAAGCGGCTGCACGGACCTTACTGTCGAGTAAGTTACCGGTGGTAGCCCACGGGAGGTCACAGTTGAGCAATGCGACTCCGTGTCAAGAAGCGGTACCGGAGGGTGGCTTGTCCGGTGCTGCCGGGGCCCTCGGCTACAGTGACCGGCCGGATCGACGGGGAGCGCACGGTGCGGGCAAGGGTGGGGATCATGCGGGGCGGAGCGACGGGTGCGGCACTGGGGACCGTACTGCTGGCGGCGGCGCTGAGCGGCTGCGCCACGCCGGGCGGGACGGAGGGCACGGCGCGTCCGAGCGCCTCGGCCACGACGCGGACGGCGGCGAGCGGGGACACGGTCGGCGCGGCCGGCTCCGCCTGTGAACTGCCGGTCAGCTTCTCCGCCGCCAAGCACTGGAAGGCCAGGGGCATCGACGCCGGGGCCGCGGCGGCGAAGGCGTCGAGCGGGCCGGACGGCGATCTGGCGGCGGAGCTCGCCGACGCCTTCCTGCGGCAGGGCCCGGTCACCGCCGCCTGCGAGATCGACGCCAAGCCCGCCGGCCACATCGGCTTCCTGCGCGTGTGGACCGGCAAGCCGGGCGACGCGGACGCCCGCGCCGTGCTGCGCGCGTTCGTCGCCGCCGAGGACGAGGTGAGCGGGGAGAGGTACCACGCCTTCACGACGGCCGCCGGCCTGTCCGGTGCCGAGGTGGAGTACGTCACGACGAGCAAGCTCCTGGAAGAAAGCAAGAAGGAGCGTGCGCTGGCCGTCTCCACACCCGACGGTCCGGTCGTGCTGCACCTCGGCGGAATGGACACCGACGAGCACGAGGCGATGCTGCCCGCGTACGAACTGGCCAAGCAGACCCTTCAGGTCTCCTGACGCGGCATCACCCCGCCGAGATGCGTGTTCGGTTGGGCGCCGTCGTCCGGCCCAGGTAGGTGAGGGGGCCGGCGTCCGCCACCTGGATCTCGTGGAAGCCGAGCCGGTCGTAGAAGGCGCGGGCGGCCGTGTTCACGGTGACCATGCCGAGGTGCACGGCCGGTACGCCCTGTCCGTGCAGGGCGTCCAGCAGCGTGGTCATCAGCCGGCGGCCGTACCCGCGGCCCTGCCAGGGCGGCAGCAGATCGATGTGCAAGTGGGCTGGGTACGCGGCCAGTTCGGGTACGAGCATGCGCTCCGGGTGGTGCAGAAGGCCGATCATCTCCTCCGTCGGCGTGCTCGGCGGCGCGGTGGGTGCCGGGTAGCGGCCGGCCAGCCGGGGGATCCACTCCCGGCGGAAGTCCTTGACGAACCGCTCGGTGTCCGCCGTGCCGATGACGTACCCCACCGCCCGGCCGTCGCCGTCGTCCAGGACGAAGGAGAGTGCGGGGTCGAAGTGGCAGTACGGCTCGGCGAAGATCGACGGCATGAGCCGCAGGTCGGGGTAACGAGCTCGGGAGTCACCGCCGTTGTGCGCGGTACGGACGCAGACGTCGGCCACCGCGTCGCGGTCGGCGGGGCGGTAGGGCCGGATGACGGGGTGCGCGGCCTGCTGATGCTGGGGACTCATGAGGGACATCCTCATACCCATGGGAGCGCTCCCACAAGGGAGTCGCGGTTGCGGTGGACAAGAAACGGCGGCCCCCCGGGTGGGTGGGCCGCCGTCTCCGGTGGTGGGCTGGGGGCGTCAGTAGCGCAGGCGCTTGGCGCGGATGAGCATCACCAGGCCGGACAGGGCCAGCAGGGTGCCGAGGCCCGCCGGCCAGAGGTTGGCCCCCGTCTCGGCGAGGCCGCCGTGGACCGCCTGCGGTTCGCTCTGTGCGGGCGGGGGTGTCGTCCGGCCGCTGCCGGGTTCGGGGCTCCGGGTGGCCTGGCCGATCTCGCCGGCCTCCGAGGCGGACGGGGCGGCCGAGCGGGACGGCGCGGACGAGTGCGACGTGCCGGTCTTGGCCGGAGCGGTCTGTGCGCCGTGGGTGCCCTGGCCGCCCTGCTTCGCCGGGCGGCCGGTGTCGTGGGTGCCCTGCTCGCTCCGGCCGTCCTGATTGCCGGGCTTGCTGGGCGCGCCGTGCTTGGTGGTGTGGGCCGGTGTGGTCGTCGCGTCGGTTCTGGGCAGCTCCGACGGGTTGGAGACGGAGGGTGCCGGAGTGGCGGAGGCCCCTGCGGTGGGCTCGGCCGTCGCGCCCGAGCCGGTGCCGGTGCCGGAGCCGGTGCCGGAGCCGGAGCCGGAGCCGGTGCCGGTGCCGGAGCCGGTGCCGGAGCCGGAGCCGGAGCCGGAGCCGGAGCCGGTGCCGGGGGACGCGGAGGCACCGCCGCCGTCGGCCCCGGCGCCGCAGGTGCGGCCGGAGTTGATGCAGTCGACCATATGGCGCATCAGGCTCTCGTCGAAGACGTTGATGAAGTCACCGTGGTCGGTCACCGGCTTGTGCAGCTGCTCGGGGAACGAGTCCACGGCGAACAGCGGAACCGTGCGCCCGCCGTCCTCGATGCTCGGCGCCGGCACGTCGTAGACGATGCGCTGCACCAGCTGCGGGATGGCGCGGAAGCCCTCGGGACAGGAGCCGTCGGGGCCCGCGAAGGCCACGTGGGTGCGGTGGTTGGCGCTGTCGGTGTTGCGGCCGTCCCAGCAGCTCTGGAAGCGGAAGGTGCGCACCACGTCGCTGCCCGACGGGCACAGCGGGTACTTGTCCTTCAGCTGCCGGTCCTCGTAACCGGTGCAGCTCCACGAGGCGTTGGCGTTGGCGGGGCCGTTGACGAAGGCCTTGGCGTCGCCGGTGATGATGCGCAGCAGGCGCGGCATCTCGGTGACCTTGCTCCGCGGATTGCCGACGAAGGTCAGCGTGACCTGCTTGGGCGTGACGATCTGGCCCGCGTTGCCCTCGGTGCCGCCGCCCGGGGCGCCGGCGTCCCGTTCCTGCTTGCCGTTCTGCAGGCGCAGCACCGGCCAGTAGTACGTGGACCTGTCACCCTTGTCCACGCAGCTGGTGTCGGCCTTGGCCAGGTCGCCGTCGCTGGCGAAGGCGTTGTTGGACTGGTTGCCGACGTAGTCGTGGAAGTGATGGGCGCCGTTGGAGACGCCGGGGGCGACGATCACGTTGTCGGAGTTGCGCAGGCCGTTCGCGTTGACGCCGCAGTCCGAGGTGAAGCTGCCGCGGGAGGCGTCGGCCTGCTGGGCCGGCTGCGGCGCGTTGGGCTGTACGGCGGTGATGTCGGCGTAGTCGGAGGCGACGGGTCCGTTGCCGCCCTGGCCCGCGCCCGCCTGTCCGGCGCCGCTCTGGCCCTGGCCGCCGCCCGGCGAGGCCGACGCCGTGGCCGTCGCCTGGCCGGTGCCGCCGGTGCCGCCGCCCGTGCCCTCCTGGCCGGGCAGCAGGGCGCAGGCGGCCAGGGACTCCAGCCCTTCCGGCCGGTCGCCGACCCGGTCGATGGCGACGGCGATCCGCTCGATGGTCGCCGACCGCTCGTCCTTCAGCGGGTTCATGACCGAGTCGTCGGCGGCGTGCGGGTTCTCGCTCAGGGCCTGTGCCGACGCCTGGAGTTGCTGGTAGGCGGACGCCGTCTGCCGGTCCAGCTCGGCGAGTTCCCGGTCGACGTCCGCTCGGGCGCCGTCCGGCACGTTCGTGAGCCGGCTGCCGACGTCGGGGCAGTCGATCGTGGCCATGCCAGCGGACTTGACCTGTCCGGTGGCGTCCGGGCCGTTCTGGCCGCCCCAGCCACTCTCGGTGGCCGAGGCGTAGACGTTCGCGGCGACGAGCCCGCCGCCGCCCAGCATCAGGGCGACCGCTGCGAAGGTCACGCGTCGTGCGCCGGTCGGGCGTCTGCGCCTGCTGCTTACCAAGGTGTCCCCCTGCGTGGAGCCGGTCGGTGGGCACGGTTTACCCAGAGCCCCATACGCAGCGCGAGGCCGTTGTGTTCAACCGCATCGGGAATTCACCGAGAACCCACAGGAAGCCTTGGTCACAGGGCTGTTGCGACCGGGAGGGCGTCTGCCCTGCCCACTCGAACGGCAAAGCGAACATCACGAATATGTATCGGACATTCCGCCCTTCAACCTTCACACGGGGGACACAAGTTGGCTAGGTTGACGCTCGGCCGCCCGGCTGCCGCCGGCGATTCCGCCGTGGCGTCCGGAGCCGGGGTTCGACCGACTCCGGGATCGGCCCAAGTGCCCTGCAGGGCAAGGAAGGAGCACGTCTTCCATGGCGCCGGAGAGCCACGAGGTCAGGCAGCGGATCAACTCCCTCTACGACCGGGCCGAGGACGCGACGGGGAACTTCAACGCGACCCGGGCGATGTCGGGGAAGCGTTCCCGGGGCGTCCCGCTGGCCAAGAGGTCCGGGGGGCGGCAGGATCCCGCGCTCGACGCGGTGGCCCGGCAGTGGTTCGAAGGGGCTCGCGCCAGGCTGGGCCCCTCGGTGCCCGCCGTCCTGCCCGCCGACCGGCAGCCCGGCCACGCCGCGGGCCCGGGCCGTTCCCGGGAGCGGGCGGGTGGAGCGCGTGACGCCCTGAGCGTCGGGCTGCCCGAACTGGCCCCCGGCTCCGCGGGCCGTCCGGGCGAGCGCGCGGTGGCCGAACTGCCGAGCGGCTCCTCTTCCGGTGTGGGCGGTCGGCCCCGCCTCGCTCTGGAGGCGGGCGGCGCGGGTCTGCCGGGCAGCGGGCCGGCGGAGCTGCCGAGCGGTCGGCCGGCGGACCTGCCGAGCGGCCGCACAGCGCAATCGCTCACCGGCACCGGGGAGTTGCCCGCGCTGGGCGCCGGCTGGGGCACCGCGGGGCAACGGTCCGGCGACGTGCCCGAGCCGACCGGGCCGGTTGCGGCGGAGTCCTCGGCCTTCAGTTCGCCGGACGGCACCGGCCAAGGCAGGATCATGGCCCCCGGCCGG
>NZ_KQ948868.1:0-132971 GCF_001514215.1 Streptomyces bungoensis | reverse complement strand
CCCCGGCCAGGCCACGGCCCAGCCCGCACGCGGCACGGCCGGTTACCTCAACGGCGGCACCGCCGACACGAACGGCCGAGGCGTGCCACTGCCGGCCTCGGGATCGCCCCGATCGGCCGGTGTCTCCCCCGGCCTCGCTCTGCCGGACGAAGCCCTCCAGGCCACCGCCACACTCCCCGTCCAGGACCCGGCCCAGCCCACTGCCCAGCCCACTCGCGGCACAGCCGGCCACCTCGGCGGCAGCACCACCGACACCGGGCCCCAGGCGGTGCTGCCCGCCGGTCAGGGCAGCGGCGTGATTCCCGCTCAGCGGCAGGCCCCCGTCGGCGACACCGGCATGGCGGGCGTCCTCGGCCCGGGCGTCCCCTGGGCGTCCGGCCGTGGTCCGGCGGAGACGGCCGTCCTGCCCGCCGCATCGCTGGCGCCCCCGGCCCCGCAGCCCAGAGATCTCCCCAGGTCCACGGGCACGCCCCGGCGCACCCTGCCTTCGGAGTCGAAGGCCGAGAACCAGCGCAAGCTCGCCGCGGCCGGGGATCTGCTGTTCCGCCGCGCCGCCCAACTCACCACGGCAGCCACGGCAGTCCAGGCCGCGCCCACCGCGCAGGACACCTGGCCCGCCGGAGTCCAGCAGGTCCCGCAGCCGGCCGTGGCGCAGGCCGGGCAGGTGGGGCAACCGGTTCCGGAAGGTCAGGCGGGCGCGGAGCAATGGCAGCAGCCCGGGCAGTGGGACTTCCAGCAGCCGGCGCCGATGGGCTTCCAGACGCAGAGTCGGCTCGACGCAGGGCAGTGGCAGCAGTCGCCGGGGACGGTCCCGGACATGGCGGCGACACCCGGCATGACGGCGCCCACGGCCCCGGCCGCCACACTCACCACGGCGCCACCCACCCCGGACGTGAGCTCCCCCGCACAGCCCCTCCCCGCCCTGGCCGACACCGGCTCCTTCGGCCCGATGCCCGCTCCCCCGTTCCCCCAGGTGGCCGCCACCACCGCTCCCCTCCCCGTCCCCGCCCCCCACACCACCCGCGCCGCCAAGGCCATCGCCTTCGCCCGGGCGCAGGTGGGCAAGCCGTGCGTGTGGGGGGCGACCGGACCGGACTCGTACGACTGCTCGAGCCTCACCCAGGCCGCCTGGAAGGCCGCCGGGGTCGCGCTGCCGCGGGCCGCGCACGAGCAGGCGCTGGCCGGCACGCCGGTGACCCTCGGCGGCCTGGAACCGGGTGACCTGGTCCTGTTCTTCGACGACGACCGGCACGTGGGCCTGCACATCGGCGGCGGCATGATGGTCCACGCGCCCGGCCCGGGGTCGTCCATCCGCGAGGAGTCGATCTACGGCGCGGGCGAGTCGGCGATCCACCGGGTGATCCGGCCCGCGTGACCCCGCCGCATCGCCCACCCACCCCCTCCTCGCCATAAGCACGCCCTGGACCCCTCATAAGGCTCCCTTATGAGGGCATAGACCGGACCCGCGTACTAACTTAGGGCTGCCTTAGCTTAGGCTTCCCGATCGAGCCCCCTGTTCACGCTCGAAGGGAACTGATCATGCCGCGCCCGCTGCGGGTAGCCATCGTCGGAGCCGGTCCCGCCGGGATCTACGCCGCCGACGCCCTGCTCAAGTCCGAAGTGGCCGCCGAGCCCGGCGTCGCCATCGACCTCTTCGAGCGGATGCCCGCCCCGTTCGGCCTGATCCGCTACGGCGTGGCGCCCGACCACCCGCGCATCAAGGGCATCATCACCGCGCTGCACCAGGTGCTCGACAAGCCGCAGGTCCGGCTCTTCGGCAACGTCGACTACCCCACCGACATCAGCCTGGACGACCTCCGGGCGTTCTACGACGCGGTGATCTTCTCGACCGGCGCCACCGCCGACCGCGAGCTGTCCATACCCGGCATCGGCCTGGACGGCTCCTACGGCGCCGCCGACTTCGTCTCCTGGTACGACGGCCACCCGGACGTGCCGCGCACCTGGCCGCTGGAGGCCGAGAAGGTCGCCGTGCTCGGCGTCGGCAACGTCGCGCTCGACGTGGCCCGGATCCTCGCCAAGACGGCCGACGAGCTGCTGCCGACCGAGATCCCGCCGAACGTGTACGACGGCCTGAAGGCGAACCGGGCCAAGGAGGTCCACGTCTTCGGCCGCCGCGGCCCGGCGCAGGCCAAGTTCAGCCCGATGGAGCTGCGCGAGCTGGACCACTCCCCGAACATCGAGGTCATCGTCGACCCCGAGGACATCGACTACGACGCGGGCTCGATCGAGACGCGGCGCGGCAACAAGCAGGCCGACATGGTCGCCAAGACCCTGGAGAACTGGGCGATCCGGGACGCCGGCGACCGCCCTCACAGGCTGTACCTGCACTTCTTCGAGTCGCCCGCCGAGATCCTCGGCGCGGACGGCAAGGTCGTCGGCCTGCGCACCGAGCGCACCGCCCTCGACGGCACCGGCAACGTCAAGGGCACCGGCGTGTTCAAGGACTGGGACGTCACCGCGGTCTACCGCGCGGTCGGCTACCTCTCCGACAAGCTGCCCAAGCTGCCCTGGGACCTCGCGTCGGGCACGGTCCCGGACGAGGGCGGCCGGGTCGTCGAGGAGGGCGGCGGCCATCTGCAGTCGGTGTACGTCACCGGCTGGATCCGGCGCGGCCCCATCGGCCTGATCGGCCACACCAAGGGCGACGCGAACGAGACGGTGGCCAACCTGCTCGACGACCACGCCCACGGCCGCCTGCACACCCCGGCCTCTCCGGCACCCGAGGCCGTGGAGTCCTTCCTCGCCGAGCGGGACGTCCGCTACACCACCTGGGACGGCTGGTACCGGCTGGACGCCGCCGAGCGCGCGCTGGGCGAGCCGCAGGGCCGCGAGCGCGTGAAGATCGTCGAGCGTGCGGACATGCTCCGGGAGAGCGGGGCGTAAGCCGCCCGCGGGCCGCGAACGGCGCCCGCCCCGAAGCGGATGGACGGGCGGGCCCCGTTCGCCGGACCATTGTGGGCGCCGTACGCCCGCCGGGGGACGTGTGAACGACGGCCGCCTGGTGCGTGCGCCGCGCACCCCGGGTGCGCGGCACGCCCCCGTGTGCGACGGCGTGCGCCAGGTGCGGCGCGCCGTGCGGGGACCCTGCCGTCGCAGGACGGCGCCGGGCGGTGATACTGGAGGGCGCACCCGCCCCCATCAGCAGATTGGCTTATGTCGAACTCCGCCACCGACCGCGCCGCCATCCCCCGGACCCTGTGGGCGGCCCGCGGCCGCCACACCGCCTCCGCCGCCGAGGACGTCGTCCGCCGCACCCTGAGCCGGCACAAGGAGAGCGGGGACATCGACGACTTCGCCGAGCCGCCGGTGCCCGGCGACTCCCCCGGGCACGTCTTCGAGGCCCGCTGGCGGGCCGGCGGCACGGTGACCGTGCGGGCCCGGCTGACCCTCGTACCGCGTCAGAACGGCTCGGCCGGGCAGGACTGGACGCTCGTCGCCGAGGCGGAACGCCCGTGGGACGACTCCTGGCCCTCGCCCGCGACGCTGTTCTGGCCCGCGGACGGTTCGGGTGACGACGGTGCCTGGGACCACCATCCCACCGTCGCGGGCCTGCGTTTCCGGCAGGTCAACGGGCTGCCCGCGGACGACAAGGAGATGCGGCGCCGGCTGCGGGACGCGGCCCGCGGGTCCTGGTGCGTCAACCTCGTCGTGCACGAGGCGATGACCCCGGACGAGCGCGGCCGGCTGCCGCTGACCCGGCTGCTGCCGCCCGGCCTCCGGCACCGTGTGGTCGAGCACCGGGCCGCGCCGCAGCAGCTGCGCGCGGTCAACTGGGCGCTGAAGGACCTCGGTGTGGAGGTGCCGCGCGGCGGCGCCGTCCTGCTGCCCCCGGACCCGGCGCCCGACGGCTACGACGGCCACGAGCACCGCGTGCGCACCGTCTTCCTGGACGGCTCCGAACCGGCCGGACTCATCGCCGCCCTGCGGCACTTCGCCGCCCTGCCCCTGCCGCTGCCGCCGGGCGCCGAGGAGGCGCTGACCGACCTGCGGGAGAACTGGACCCTGACGACGGTGCAGGAGGAACTGGAGCGCCAGCGTCAGCTCGTCGCCATGTACGCCGAGGCGCTGGACGCCATGACGAAGTCGCGGGACCTGTACCGGGAGGCCGCCGAGCAGGCCCACCAGGCGCTGGCCGCCTACCGCGACGCGCCCGTCCCCGCCGCCCTGCCCCACCAGCAGCAGCCCGGAACCCGGGTGCCGTCGCCGCTGCAGCAGTTGACGCGGACGTTCGAACGGCTGAGGCTCACGGCCAAGGGGGCACGCCCCGACGAGGCTTCCGACGGCGCTCCCGACGGCGTTCCGGAAGCCGCGGGAGCGGAGCCGGCCCAGGCGGCGGAGCGGCCCTCGTAGCTCCGCCGCGCCTCGCCGCGGATGCGGTAGGGCGGCCGGGACCGGGCAGAAGGACAGGATGCGTATGGATTCCACCGCGACCCTGCTGCTGATCGGTGCCGCCGTCGTCGCGGCCGCGCTGCTGGCCGTCGCCGTCGTGCTGCTGGTGCGGCTGGTGCGCGCCCGGAGCAGCCTGCGCCGGGCCGGCCTGCCCACGGGGCCCCGCTGGGTCTTCTGGGGCGCCGTCCTGTACCTGGTGCTGCCCACCGACCTGCTGCCGGACCCGGTCTACCTGGACGACATCGGCGTCCTGCTCCTCGCCCTGCGCAGCATGCGCGCCGCCCGCCCGCTGCCGCCCGACTCGCTGGAACCCTGAGCGGACAGTCAACTGCCTTTGGTGCGGCGGAGGTTCATGTCGCGGAGGGTGGCGAGGAGCACCGCCAGCGCGGCGAGCGCGGCGACCTCCGCCGCCGCGCCGGCGAGCCACGGAGGGGCCACGACCGCGGTCCGGAGCCGGGCGGGGTCAGGCAGTCCGAACCGGCCGCCGAGCACCTGCCCGGCGGCGAGCGCGGCCGTGGTGACGAGGGCCGCGGTGGCCGTGACCAGCCGGCCTCCCGCCGTACGGGCGGGCAGGGCGAGGGCGAGCATGACGCACAGGCCCGACAGCAGCAGGGTCGCCTGCAGGACGTCCTGCGGCAGCCCGGTCCAGTAGCGCGGCGCGTGCGCCACACCGCACAGGAACACGGGCACGGCCCCCGCCCGGGCGATCGGCAGCGGAGCCCCGGGGGCCCGGCGGTCCCGGCCGCCCTCGCCGGCCTGCCGTGGACGGGTCCGGGCCCGCGCGGGCCCCGCCGGGGGCGGTTCGGACGGTGAGCCGGGCGGTACCGGGGCCGCCGTCGGTACGGGCGGCGCCGCCACGTGAAAGGCGAGCCCAGCACCAGACCCCAGCCGCGCCTCACCAAGGAGATCGGCACCCCTCGGGGCCCGTCCTGCACCGGGCCCGAACTGCGGCTCACCGAGTGCACCGGGGCTGATCGGGGCCCACCCGGTGCCGAGCGCCCCGCCGCCCGGCACCGTCTCAGCGGTCACCGGCGCGAATCCGGTGGCGGTGGGCGCTCCGCCCGGCAGGCCCGTAGCGGTGGGGGCGGTAGCTGCGACGGCGGGTTCCGGGGTGAGGGGCGGGGCACCGAGCACGCCGGTGGCCGTCGGGGCGGGAGCGGGAGCGGCCACCGCGCCCGCAGCCGCGGCGGTCACCGGTCCGCCACCCGGCGACGCGATGTCCGCGGTCCCCGCGGCCGGCGGTAGGGCGGAGTGGTCGTCGGGAGCGGGGAACGGAGAGCGGGTGGTCAATCTCGCCTCCAGGGCAGGGTGGGGCCGCGGCGGCACCCGCGCGTGCGGCGCGCGGTGGCACGGGATCCATGACCGGAAAAGGGACCGGAAAAGGCCGTTACGCACACCATTAGTAGGAGTGGCCGCACCGTCCCGCCACCGGGACGAGCCGGAGGTGTGAGCATCTGTTGTCGTCCGCCCAGGTGCGTTCGGCCACCTGGTTGGCGCATTCTTGCTGTGTCATCCACCCGGCGGTGCAGGGGACGAGGTAGCGCGCATGGCGGGGAGCGGGGAGCAGGCGGTCGGCGGGCGTGCCCGGCTGGCCACGCTGCTGACCGACGCCGCGACCGCCGCGCTCGGCGCGGCCGGGGGCTGTGTCGCGGGCGTCTACCTGCGCTCCAGCACACCGGGGCTGCTGCGCCTGGCGGTGCTGGTGGGGCTGCCCGGCCAGCTGTTCAAGCCATGGTGGCGGCTGCACCTGGGCCGGCCCTTCCCGGTCGCCGACGCCTACCGGCTCGGCGTGCAGGTGGTGCTGCCGAACGCCACGGAGACGGTGCGCCGGTACCCCCAGTTCGCGGCGGGCCTGCCCTTCCCGTTCGGGTCGGTGTACGTGCCCGTGCCCGGCGGTGCGGAGCCGCTGGGGGTGCTGACGGTGCTGCGTCCGGCCGCGTCGGACACCGCGGACGAGCTGCTGGACCGGGAGCTGCTCGGGCGGCTCGCCGAGGGGCTCGGTGCCGAACTGGCGGCCCTCGCCGACGGGGACGAGGCGGTGCTGGCCTGGGACGGGGAGCCGCTGTGCGTACGGCCGCCCGCCACCCGGCCCGTGGAGCCCCGGGTGGGGCGGTTCACCTGGGATCCGGCGACGTCGGCGGTGGACGCGGACGAGCGCCTGCACGCGGTGCTCGGCCTGCGGCCGGAGGAGTTCGCGCGGACCGGGCCCGCGCTGGCGGACACGCTGTCCCGGGCCGACGCCCACCGGGTCCTGACCGCGTTGCACGAGACGGCCGCCGGGAAACCGCCGTCAGCGCCGCTGAGCCTGCGGTCGGGGGACGGCTCCGTGCGGCTGCTGGAGCTGTGGCCGGACCCGGGCGCCGACGAGGCGGGGCGGGTCGGCGGGGTCGTCGTCGACCCGGGCCCGGCCGTCTCGGCGGACGGGGCGGCCGATCTGCTGCCGCAGGGGGTGTTCTGCCTGGACCGGCTGGGTGTGGTGGTGTACGTCAACCCGGCCGCGGCCCGGCTGGCCGGGCGGGACCGGGCGTCGCTGGTCGGCCGGCCGCTGTGGGAGGCGATGCCGTGGCTGACCGGGCCGCCGTGCGACGACCACCTGCGCAGTGTGCTGCTGTCCCAGGAGCCGGTCCACCTGCACGTGCGGCGGCCGGCCGGCGGCCGTGAGCCGGCCGGTGACGGCGACTGGCTCGCCCTGTCGGTGCATCCGGGGCCCGACGTGCTGACCTGCACCCTGGTCCCGGCCAGCCGTGTCGACGCCCCGGCCGGTCCGGCCCACGAAGTGCCCGCGCACGCCGGTGCGCACGCCCTGGAGGAGACGATGGCCGGCGAGCACGCGCTGGCGCCGCTGTACCGGCCCATCGCCCTCGCCATCGCGCTGACGGACGCGGTGACCGCGCGGCAGGTGTCGGCGGTCGTCATGCAGGAGCTGCTGCCCGCGTTCGGCGGCCGCCGCCTGGCCATCTACCTGCTGCAGGACCGGCACCTCTACCTGGCCTGGGAGACCGGCTTCCCGCAGGGCTTCCTCGCCCCCTTCGACGGCGTCGGCCTCGACGCGCGCATACCGGGCGTGGAGACCCTCACCACCGGGCGCCCCCTCTTCTTCGAGTCGATGACGCAGCTGGGGGCCACCTACCCGGGGCTCCCGCTGGACGCCGACGAGGGCGCCCGGGCCTTCCTGCCGCTGATCTCCTCGGGCCGGCCGATCGGCTCCTGCATCCTCGGCTTCGACCGCGAGCGCAGCTTCAGCAGCCAGGAACGCACGGTCCTCACCGCGCTCGCCGGGCTCATCGCCCACGCGATGGAGCGGGCGCAGCGCTACGACAGCGAGGCGGCCCTGGCCCGCGGCCTCCAGCAGGCCCTGCTGCCGCGGCGGCTGTCGGTCCATCCCGGGGTGGAGACGGCGGGCCGCTATCTGCCGGGCACCCAGGGCCTGGACGTGGGCGGCGACTGGTACGACGTGGTGGACGCCGGGAACGGGCTGGCGCTGGTCATCGGCGACGTGCAGGGACACGGGGTGCAGGCGGCGGCGACCATGGGGCAGCTGCGCAGCGCCGTGCGGGCCTTCGCGCTCGGCGACCACGCGCCCGACGAGGTGATGAGCGGCACCAACCGGCTGCTGATCGACCTGGACCCGGGCCAGTTCGCCAGCTGCTGCTACCTCCGCCTCGACCCGGCCACCGGGTGCGCCCAGGTCGCCCGGGCCGGGCATCCGCCGCCGCTGCTGCGCCACCCCGACGGCACCACGCGGGTGCTGGACATCCCCGGTGGTGTCGTCCTCGGTGTCGATCCGCAGGCGCAGTACCCGGTGACCGAGCTGGAGCTGGAGCCGGACGCGATCCTCGCCCTCTACACGGACGGTCTGGTGGAGCGGCCCGGCACCGACATAGACGACGGCATCAACGCGCTGCGGCTGGCGTTGGCGAAGGCGGGGGCGGCGGCCGGGCGGCGGGGCGGGCGCTCGCTGGCCGGGGTCGCCGACCGGCTCACCGCGACCGCGCGGTACACCGCCCACCGGCCCGACGACGTGGCGCTGCTGCTCGCCACCCGGCGCACCCCGCACCCCCGGTGACCACGGCCGGCGCCCGGGCCGCCGGCGGTCGCTGCGCAGACGGTCTCGCCTGACGGGGCCGGGCAGTGTAGACATGAGCTCATGGTCCGACTGCCCGGCCGGCCCGACACGCGGCCGCCCCGTTCACCCGGGCGCCCGCGCGCACCCCAGGGGCCGCGCCGGGACGCGGGCGGCGCGGGCGGTGGCCGGGCCGGGGTGCTGCGGTCGGCGGTGACCCGGCGCAGTGTGGCCGGGCAGGTCTTCGTCCTCCAAGTCGTGATCGTGCTGCTGCTGGTCGTGTCGGCGGTGGTGGCCCAGGTGCTGCAGGTGCGCCACGACAGCAAGCTGGAGGCGCGCAACCGCTCCCTCGCCGTCGCCGAGTCGTTCGCCAACGCGCCGGGGACGGCGGCCGCGCTGCGCTCCCCCGATCCGACGGCGGTCCTGCAGCCGCGCGCGGAGGCCACCCGCACGGCGACCGGCGTGGACTTCGTCGTCGTGATGAACACCGAGGGCATCCGCTACACCCACCCCAATCCGGACCGCATCGGCAAGAGGTTCGTGGGCACCATCGGGCCCGCCGTGGCCGGGGGCACCGTCACCGAGGAGGTCAACGGGACGATCGGCCCGCTCGTACAGGTCGTGGTGCCGGTGAAGGACTCCGGCGGCAAGGTGGTGGGCCTGGTGTCGGCCGGCATCACCACCGCGCACGTGGGCGGGGCCGCCGACCAGCAGCTGCCGCTGCTGCTCGCGGCGGCAGCGGCGGCGCTCGCGCTGGCCACCGCGGGCACGGCGCTGGTCAGCAGACGGCTGCTGCGCCAGACGCACGGCCTCGGTCCGTCCGAGATGACGCGCATGTACGAGCACCACGACGCGGTGCTGCACGCCGTGCGGGAGGGTGTGCTCATCGTCGGCGGCGACGGCCGGCTGCTGCTCGCCAACGACGAGGCGCAGCGCCTGCTGGAGCTGCCCGCGGACGCCGAGCAGCGGCACGTGCTGGAGCTGGGGCTGGACGACGAGACGGCCGGGCTGCTGGCCTCCGGGCGGGTGGCGACGGACGAGGTGCACCTGGTCAAGGACCGGCTGCTGGCCATCAACCAGCGCCCCACCGGCGTGCGCGGCGGCCCGCCGGGCAGCGTGACCACGCTGCGCGACTCCACGGAGCTGCGCGCGCTGTCCGGCCGTGCGGAGGTGGCGCGCGAGCGGCTGAACATGCTGTACGACGCCGGGGTGGGCATCGGCACCAGCCTGGACGTGGCCCGCACGGCGCAGGAGCTCGTCGAGCTGGCGGTGCCCCGGTTCGCGGACTTCGCAAGCGTCGACTTGTTCGACGCGGTGCTGAACGGGGAGGAGCCGAAGCCGGGGACCTCGCTGCGCCGGGCCGCGTTCACCGGCGTCCGCAAGGACGCCCCGCTGTATCCGGTGGGTGAGCGGATCCGGTTCGTGGCGGCCTCCCCGCAGGCGCGCAGCCTGACGACCGGGCAGTCGGTGGTGGAGCCCCGGCTGCGCGAGGCGCCCGGCTGGCGGGCGCAGGACCCGGAGCGCACCGAGCGGGTCCTCGCGTACGGCATCCACTCGCTGATCACCGTGCCGCTGCGGGCGGGCAGCCTGGTGCTCGGCCTGGCGCACTTCTGGCGCTCGCAGAAGCCGCAGCCGTTCGACAGCGAGGAGCTGGCCCTCGCCGAGGAGCTGGTCGCGCGGGCCGCCGTGTCCATCGACAACGCGCGCCGCTACACCCGCGAGCACAGCATGGCGGTGACCCTGCAGCGCAGCCTGCTGCCGCGCTCGCTGCCCGAGCAGGGGGCGCTGGACATCGCCTACCGCTACCTGCCGGCGCAGTCGGGGGTGGGCGGCGACTGGTTCGACGTGCTGCCGCTGTCGGGCGCCCGGGTGGCGCTGGTGGTGGGGGACGTCGTGGGGCACGGGCTGCACGCGGCGGCGACGATGGGCCGGCTGCGCACGGCGGTGCACAACTTCTCCGCGCTGGACCTGCCGCCGGACGAGCTGCTCGGCCTGCTGGACGAGCTGGTGGGCCGGATCGACCAGGACGAGACCCCGGCGGACGGCGCCGCCGCGGTCACCGGCGCGACCTGTCTGTACGCGGTGTACGACCCGGTGGCCCGGCGCTGCACCGTGGCCCGGGCCGGTCATCCGCCGCCCGCGCTGGTGCGCCCGGACGGCAGCGTGGAGTTCCCGGACGTCCCGGCGGGGCCGCCGCTGGGCCTGGGCGGGCTGCCGTTCGAGACCGCCGACCTGGAGCTGGCGGAGGGCAGCCGGCTGGTGCTGTACACCGACGGGCTGGTGGAGGACCGGGACCGGGACATCGACGTGGGCCTGGACCTGCTGCGCGACGCCCTGAGACGCGCTCCCGGCGCCTCGCCGGAGGACACCTGCCGGACCGTGCTCGACCACCTCCCGAACCGGCCGAGGGACGACGTGGCGCTGATCGTGGCCCGCACCCGCGTCCTCGGGCCCGACCGGGTCGCCGAGTGGCAGGTGCCGTCCGATCCGGCGGCCGTCTCGCAGGTGCGGGCCTCGGTCACCCGGCAGCTCGCCGACTGGGGTCTGGAGGAGCTGTCGTTCACGACGGAGCTGGTGCTGAGCGAGCTGGTCACGAACGCGATCCGCTACGGGCGCGGCCCGATCGGGGTGCGGCTGCTGCGCGACCGGACGCTGATCTGCGAGGTCTCCGACCGCAGCACCACCTCCCCGCACCTGCGGTACGCGGCGAGCACCGACGAGGGCGGGCGGGGGCTGTTCCTGGTCGCGCAGCTCGCGGAGCGCTGGGGCACCCGCTACACCGCTCAGGGCAAGATCATCTGGGCGGAGCAGCCGCTGCCCTGACCGTGCCGCCGGGCCCGGGCACGGCGAGGGCCCGGCGGACTTCGCCTGATGTCCGCCGGGCCCGTACCGGGTTCCCGGTCCACCTGGGCGGGGTGTGTCGCCCGGGAGGTGTGGTCAGCTGCCGTCCAGCCGGGAGCGCAGCAGCCGCTTGCCCAGCTCGGCGCCCTTGCGGCTGTCGGCCTGGGCCTTGCGGAACAGCTCGACGATCTCGTCGTCCTTGCCGCGCTCGGCGTCCTGGATGTACTGCTCCAGCCGCAGGGCGTTGCTCAGGCACGCCTCGACGAACCAGATCAGGTCGTAGTCCTTGTCCCGGGTGCCGGTGACCTCGCCGGTCTCGCTGGTGCTGGTCATACGGGTTTCCTCCTTCGGTCGACCCTGTGCCGATGGCGCTTCGGAGACGCCCGGGTACCCGTGCGACCTGCGGACACACCGCCCGGAACCGGTGCGAATCGGTCATGTCCGCCCGGTGTCAGCCGAGGGCGCGGTCGAGGTTGTAGGCGGCGCTGATGAGGGACAGGTGGGTGAAGGCCTGCGGGAAGTTGCCCTGCTGTTCGCCGGTGCGGCCGATCTCCTCGGCGTACAGGCCGAGGTGGTTTGCGTAGGTGAGCATCTTCTCGAAGGCCAGCCGGCCCTCGTCGAGCCGCCCGGCACGGACGAGGGCCTCGACGTACCAGAAGGAGCAGATGGAGAAGGTGCCCTCGTCGCCGCGCAGCCCGTCGGGGCTGGCCTGCGGGTCGTAGCGGTAGACGAGCGAATCGGAGACCAGGTCGTCGGTGAGGGCGTCCAGGGTGGACAGCCACTTGGGGTCGGTGGGCGCGATGAACTTGGCCAGCGGCATCATCAGCACGGAGGCGTCCAGCACGTCGCCTCCCTCGTGCTGGACGAAGGCACCCCGGCGCGCGGACCAGCCGCGGTCCATGATCCGCCGGTAGATCGCGTCGCGGGACCGGTACCAGAGGGTCAGGTCGGCGGGCAGTCCGCGGCGGTTGGCGAGGCGGATGGCGCGCTCGATCGCCACCCAGCACATCAGCCGCGAGTACAGGAAGTTCTTGCGGCCGCCGCGGGTCTCCCACACGCCCTCGTCGGGCTGGTCCCAGTGGTCGCAGACCCAGTCGACCAGATGGCACACGTCGTCCCACTGGTCGCTGGAGATGGGCTGGGCCCACTTGTCGTAGAGGTAGATCGAGTCGATCAGCGCGCCGTAGATGTCGAGCTGCAGCTGCCCGGCGGCCGCGTTGCCGACCCGGACGGGGGCGGAGCCCTGGTGTCCCTCCAGGTGCGGCAGTTCACGCTCGGGCAGGTCGGCGCGGCCGTCGATGCCGTACATGATCTGCAGCGGCCCGGAGCCGTCGTCGCAGCCGGGGCTGACGTGCGTGGTCATGAACCCCATGAACGCCTCCGCCTCACCGGTGAAGCCGAGCCGCAGCAGCGCGTACACGCAGAACGCGGCGTCGCGGACCCACACGTAGCGGTAGTCCCAGTTGCGTTCGCCGCCGGGCTGCTCGGGGAGGCTGGTGGTGGGTGCGGCCACGATGGCGCCGGTGGGGGCGTAGGTGAGGAGCTTGAGGGTGAGGGCGGAGCGGTGCACCATCTCCCGCCAGCGGCCGCGGTAGCGGGACTGGTGCAGCCACCGCCGCCAGTAGGCGACGGTGGCGTTGAACTGGTGCTCGGCCTCGGCGCAGGCGCAGCCGCGGGGGGCCACCTCGCCGCCGACCTGGTCCAGCGCGAACACCGCCGTCTCGCCCTCGGCGAGCTTGAAGTCGGCCCGTGCGTCGCGGCCGTCGCACTCCATGGCGACGCTGGAGGTCAGCGCCAGGGCGCGCTGCGGGGACTCGAAGAGGACGAGGCCGTCCAGGCTGCGCGCGGTGTGCGGGTCGGCGCCGTAGTTGAAGCGGGGGGCGATCAGGGCGCGGAAGGGCACCGTGCCGCGCACGCAGACCACGCGCCGGATCAGCCGGTGCCGGCCCGCCTCCCGGGACGTCTCGGCGGTGACCGGCATGAAGTCCTGGATCTCACCGACGCCGTCGTCGGTGAAGAAGCGGGTGATCAGCACGTTGGTGTCGGGGAAGTAGAACTGCTTGGTGCGCGCCGCCACGGCGGCGGCCAGTTCGAAGCAGCCGCCGCGGTCGGCGTCCAGGACGGCCGCGAAGACGCTGGGCGAGTCGAAGGAAGGGCTGCAGTACCAGTCGATGGTGCCGTCGGTGCCGACCAGCGCGACGCTGCGCAGGTCGCCGATCAGGCCGTGGTCGGCGATCGGCAGGTAGCGGGGGCCCGCGGACGCATCCCGCGGGAGGGGCTGGAAGGGGGTCTCGGCCATCGCTCGGCCTCCCGGTGCCGGGTGCTCCTCGTTTCCGGCTTGTGACGCTTTTCCAGCTTACGGGCGAGTGCTCCGCGACGAGGTGGGCAGGTGCTTGTCACCCGGTCCTCCGGCGCCCTTCCGGATGCAGGGTGGGCGGAGGCGGGGAATGGTGAGAGGGTGCCCCGTTCGGCGGCACCGGCACGGATGCGGTCATCCGGACCGAGGAGGAGGCATCATGTCGACATCCACACCCGAAGAGTCCCGGTCGTCCGACGACCACTGCACCCCGGACGCCCTGCTCCACTCGGCTCCTTCGAGGGATCTCACCCCGGAGGACCTGGTGATGGCGACGGGCAGGGACGTCACCCCGGCCACGCTCGACTGGGCGCGCCGCAAGCTGGAGACCGAGGGCCAGGCCGCGATCGAGAAGCTGCTTCCCTAGGGGCGCCCGGGAGCGGAGCGGAACTCGACGGGGAGGCGCCGGGCGGGGCGCGCACGCCGTGATGCGGCGCGCGCCCCGCCCGGCGCCCTGTGCCGTGCCGTACGGCGGTCAGCCCCTGCCGTCGCCACCGCTCTCGGACAGTTCCGTCTCGTCGGGCACGACGTGGACCGCGGCCTCCTCCGCCCCCGCCGCTCCCCCGTCGATGCCCACGTCAGCGGCGACCTCCTCCTTGACGGTGTCGGTGTGCGCTCCCTCGTCGGGGGCCACCAGCCGGCCCGCCCGCCGATCACCGGCCTCGGGGTCCAGCGGTTCTCCCTCCCCGCCGGGCAGGTCGCCGATGCCGTCGCCGGGCGGCGCGGTCACGTCCGGCACCTCCTGGCCGAGCCGCTCGTCCAGGGTCTCGCCCTCGTGCTGCTCGGCGGCCGTGGTGCCGTGCTTGGTGACGCCGAGGGGCCGTTCGGGCGGGGAGTAGCCCTCGTCGAGGATGTCGTCGTAGTCGCGTTCGCCGAGCGCGTCCTCGAGGTCCAGGGGCGCCGCGTCCTCCTGTTCCTCGTTGGTCCCGGTGGGCTGGTAGGCGTCATCGGCCATGGGGGTCGGCTCGGTCATCGTGGCCCTCCTTGTCGGCACGCGGTCGGTCCCGGTCCGCGTATCCCGCGCACCCCGCCCCTAATCCCCCGGGGCCGCCTTCCGAACAGGTCAGCGGACGTTACCGGTTGGTCATCTTGAAAGGTCAACAGGTGCCGCTATCATCGCACCCACACACGGTGACCGGCCGCCGACACTGGGCGCACGGTGCTCACCACCCTTTGTTCCACCACCCCTCTCGCCGTCCCGCCCTGCCCTGACTCCGGGACCACCCCTCCCCCGGGTCCGGGTGGGTTCACCACCCCCCACCCCGTAGCCGTCGGGCCGTGCCCGGGCACCGGGCACAACCGAAAGCGGCACGTCCATGAGCAACAACAGGGGCAGAGGTCTCCAGGCCAACGTCCTCGGCACGTTCGACACCGTGGTGATGGCGGTGGCCGGCAGCGCGCCGGCGTACTCGCTCGCCGCGACCACCGCCGTCCTCGTCGGCGCGGTGGGCCTGGCCGGCCCGGCCGCCCTGCTGTACTGCGCGATACCCATGCTGGGCATCGCGCTCGCCTTCAGCTACCTCAGCCGGATCGACGTCAACGCGGGCGCCAGCTACTCGTGGGTGGGGCGCACCCTGCACCCGTTCCTGGGCTTCCTCAGCGGCTGGTCGCTGGTGGTCTCGGCGACCATCTTCATGGTGGCCGGCTCACTGCCCGCCGGGGCGATGACGCTGTCCCTCTTCGACGAGCGGCTGGCCGACGACACGGGCCTGTCCACGGTGGTCGGTGCCGTCTGGTTCCTCGTCATGCTGGGCGTGGTGCTGGGCGGGGCCCGGCTCACCGTCCGCGCCCAGCTGCTGATGTCGGGTGTGGAGCTGGCCGTGCTCGCGCTGTTCGCGGTGCTCGCCGTCTTCCACGGACATGACGCCCGTGCCTTCGACTGGTCCTGGCTGGGCTTCTCGCACTTCGACGGTGTGAGCGGGTTCGCCTCCGGCGCTCTCGTCGCCGCGTTCTACTACTGGGGCTGGGACGTCACCAGCAACCTCAGCGAAGAGACCCGCAACAGCCGCCGGACGACCGGGCTCGCGGGCCTGATCGGCGTGGGCATCGTGTTCCTGCTGTTCGAGGTGTTCACCATCGCGGTGAACGTCGTCCTGTCGTCGAGGCAGATCGAGGAGAACGACGCCAACGTGCTGGCGGTGCTGGGCGAGGAGGTATGGCCGGGCTGGGGCGGCAAGCTGCTCGTGGTGGCGGTGATGCTGTCCACGATCGCCACGCTGGAGACCACGCTGATCCAGGTCACGCGCTCGCTTTTCGCGATGGGCCGCGACCGTACGATGCCGCCCGCGCTGGGCCGGGTGCACCGCACGTGGAACACGCCGTGGGTGGCGATCGTGGTGGTCGGTGCGGTGGCGCTGGCGATGTTCATCGCCTCCAACGCGCTCGGCTCGGTGGGCGAGATCCTCTCCGACGCGATCTCGGCGATCGGCCTGCAGATCGCCGTCTACTACGGCCTGACCGGTCTCGCGGTCGTCGTCGCCTACCGCAGGATGCTGCTGAAGTCGGTCGGCAACTTCGTGCTCGGCGGGCTGTGGCCGCTGTTCGGCGCGGTGTTCATGTTCTGGATCTTCGTCGAGTCGCTGGGCGACCTGAGCGCTCCGGCGATCGCGATCGGGATCGGCGGCCTCGCGGCCGGGCTGGTCCCGATGCTCTGGTACTGGCGGCAGGGCAGCGAGTACTACCGTCCCGCGAAGCTGGACGCGGCCCGCACGGTGGAGGCGGACTACCTCCCCGACGGCGCGGCCGCCGTGCCGTCCCGGCTGCACGAGGGTCTCCCCACCGACTTCTGAGGGAGGACCCCGCCATGGCGCGAGACCGTTTCTCACCCGACTTCGACCCTGACTGCGGCGACGCGCCGCTCACCTCGGCACGGCAGGACATCGTCATCGGCCGCTGGCAGGGCCTCAGGGACCTGCTGTGGGTCACCGGCGACGACTGGACCCTGCGCGGCCACCGGATCCGGCTGCTCGCCCAGGCCTGCGCGGGCAGTTCGACGGTGGAGTCGTGGCTCGCCGCCGAACCGGCGAGCGCGGACGCGCAGGTGCTGCGCGCCGCCACGGAGACGGCCCGGGCGTTCCACCTGGCCATCACCGCCGGGCGGGGCGTGCCGATCGACCGGGACCGCATCGACACCGCGGTACTGGCCTGCCTGCACGCCGCCGAGGCCTGCCCGGAGGACCCCACGCCGTGGGTGTCCCTGATCTCGGTCGCCCGGCTGTACCCGACCGGCGTCCGGCGGCGCGAACTGGCCCGCTGGTGGGACGAGTTGTACGGGCGGGACCCGTACAGTGCGGAGGGCCACCTGCAGGTCCTGCACTACTACTCGGCCCGCTGGCACGGCACGCACGGCCTGATGTACGACTTCGCCCGGGACGCGGCCGGGGTGGCGCCGCCCGGCTGCGCGCTGCCGGTGCTGGTGCAGTACGCGCGGGTCGAGGAGTACCGGTACGTCCTCGACGGCGCGCGGGGCCAGCGGAGTTCGGTGCGGATCGGCCAGCACTGGGACCACGACGGCGCGGTCAACGACGTACGGCGGACCTGGGAGCGCTGGGTGCGGGGCCGCCCGGACGGCGACGTCGCCCCGGTCGAGTGGCGGGACCTCGGCTACCTGGCGCACGCGGCCTGCCTGGCCGGCACGGCGGACGTCGCGGCGGCGGTGCTGCGCATGCTGGGCCGCCGCGCCACCCGCACCCCGTGGTCGTACACGGGAGATCCGGTGCAGCAACTGACGAAGTGGCGCAGGGAACTGGGGCTGCGCGGCTGAGGGTGCCGGGCCGCGCCACCGGGGACGGGGTGGCTCAGGCGGCGGCCAGCTCGGCGTTCGCGCGTTGCGTGATCAGCTCCAGCACGCGGCCGGCGACGGCGAGGTCCTCGGCCGGGATACCGGCGTACAGCCGCGCGGAGATCCCGGCGGTCTCGGCGGCGGCGCCCTCGTACAGCTCCCGTCCGGCGTCCGTGAGCCGGACCCGGGAGGGCTGCGCGGGGTCCTGCTCCAGCAGCCGCGCGGCCGTCAGCTCGCCGAGCGTGCCGCGCACGGCCGACTCGTCCACCTTCAGCGAACCGGTGACGTCGGCGACGAGTTCGTCCCGGCCGAGGGCCCCGCCCGCGGCGACCACGGCCCGGAGCGTCACGTTCTGGTGGAAGGTGGTGCCGCGGCGGGTCAGGACGCCCTCCAGGAGGGCTCGCGCGGCGTAGTGCGCCAGGGCTATGACCCGGCCGTTGAGGCCGGGCGCGGTGGTGGTCATGGCTGCTCCTCTTCGTCGGCTGCCTTCACGTACCGATACCGTACATGGCTACTATGTACATGGCTACTGTTTTCCGCCCGTCCCGATGCGCGGCGCGTACGGCGAACTCCCGCGCCGTCAGGCCGCTTTCTGGGAAGCGGCGGCGTCCGGGCGCAGGTCGTCGAGGGTGAGCCGGTGCGCCGGAGGATCCGGCAGGGCGATCTGGTGGGTGACGTGCAGCTCGGGGCCGACGTGGAGGAGCTCGCCGGGCTCCAGCAGGCGCCAGTGGGGGTTGTCGTCCATGCGCTCGCTGGCGACGATGACGGCGGGGTGCTCGGCGAGGTGCGACGAGTGGACGCGCATCCGGCCGTGACTGCCGCTGTGGTCGAGGTGCCGGCTGCCGTGCTGGCCGCCCGCCGGACGCTCCAGGACGTACAGCTCGTGAGTGTCCGGGTACCGCAGGGCCCACAGTTCTCGCGGGGTGACGAGGATCAGGTTCATCGCGAAGACGGGCAGGTTCCCGGCGATCCACCCGGCGGCCTGCCGGATGCCGGCGGTGACGTCACCGCCGTGCCGCCGGGTCTCCCGGGTGATCAGGGCGAAGAAGCGCTCGGAGTCCGTGTCGCCCCGGACCGACGAACGGTCCTCGCCCAAGTGGTCGTCGAGCCTGTCGAGGCCCTCGATCACCCCGTTGTGCGCGAAGAGCCGCCCGTCCTGCTCGAAGGGATGGGTGTTGCGGACGTCGAGGCTTCCGGTGGAGGCGTAGCGGACGTGGGCGATGAAGGTCGCCGACTCCTCCTGCCGGGCCTCCTCGGCGAAGGCGCGGTCGCGGTAGGCGGCGATGGGCGCCTTGTCGACCCGCGGGGTGCCGTCGGCGGTGAAGTGGCCGAGGCCGGTGCCGTCGGGGTCGCGGTGGCTCTGCCGGCTCAGGCTGTCGGGGGCGTCGAGGAGCCAGAAGGTGGCGTGCGTGCGGAGCGGGGCGCTGCTGAGGCCGAAAAGGCGGCACACGGGCTTCCTCCGGGGGCCGGCCCGCCGTCGTGGTGGCGGGCCGGCGGTCGTGGTCGGTGGTCAGTGGCGGCCGTGGCGGCGGGGGTTCTTGGTCTCGGCGCCGTGGGCGAAGCCGCCGGCGTCGTCCTCGTCGCGGTGCGGCTCCCCCTGCTTGTCCAGCCGGGGCAGGACGCGGCGCAGGTCCTCCAGGAGCAGATCGGCCAGGTCGTGGCTGAAGCCGTTGCGGACCACGACGCGCAGGACGGCGAGGTCGGTCCGGTTCTTCGGGAAGGTGTACGCGGGCACGAGCCAGCCGCGTTCGCGCAGGGCGGCGGACACGTCGAAGACGCTGAAGTGGTCGATGCCCTCGCGCACCCGGAAGGCGAAGACGGGGATGTCGCTGCCGTCGGTGATCAGCTCGAACGGACCCAGCCGCGCGATCTCCCGGGCCAGCCGGGTGGCGACGTCACGGGCGGTCTGCTGGACCCGCCGGTAGCCCTCGAAGCCCAGACGCAGGAAGTTGTAGTACTGGGCGACGACCTGGGCGCCGGGCCGGGAGAAGTTGAGCGCGAAGGTCGGCATGTCGCCGCCGAGGTAGTTGACGTGGAAGACCAGGTCGTCGGGCAGGGCGTCCTTGTCGCGCCACAGGGCCCAGCCGACACCGGGCATGACCAGGCCGTACTTGTGCCCGGACGTGTTGATCGAGGCGACCCGCGGCAGCCGGAAGTCCCACTCCAGGTCCGGGTCGAGGAAGGGGGCGATCATCGCCCCGGACGCGCCGTCGACGTGGACGGGGACGTCGAGTCCGGTGCGGGCCTGCAGGTCGTCCAGGGCCGCGGCGATGTCCGCGACGGGTTCGTAGCTGCCGTCGAAGGTGGAGCCGAGCACGGCGACGACGCCGATGGTGTTCTCGTCGCACAGCTCGACCGCCTTGTCGGGCGTGAGGTGGTAGCGGTCCCCGTCCATGGGCACGTAGCGGGGTTCGACCTCGAAGTAGTCGGCGAACTTCTCCCAGCAGATCTGCACGTTGATGCCCATGACGATGTTGGGCCGGTCGGTCGGCTTGTTCTCGGCGCGGCGGCGGTGCTGCCAGCGCCGTTTGAGCGCCAGCCCGCCGAGCATGGCCGCCTCGCTCGACCCGGTGGTCGAGCAGCCGATCGCCTGGCGGGGGTTCTCCGCGTGCCAGAGCCCGGCGAGCATGTGCACGCAGCGCGCCTCGAGCTCCGCGGTCTGCGGATACTCGTCCTTGTCGATCATGTTCTTCTCGGCGCACTCGTCCATCAGCCGCCGGGCCTCGGGTTCGGCCCAGGTGGAGACGAACGTGGCCAGGTTCTGCCGGGCGTTCCCGTCGAGCATCAGCTCGTCGTGCACCACCTGGTAGGCGGTGTCCGGCTCCATCTCCCCGCGCGGCAGCGCGTACCGGGGCACGCGGACGGGCTCGCGGCTGAACACCGGGTTGATCTCCAGGTCACGGTTCTGACCGCGGTTGTGATGCACCGCCATACGTACTCGTCCTCTCTGCGCGGGTCGCACGGGTTGCCGGGGTTGCCCGCACGGGGCCGCCTCTGTCGCAAGTTCCCATCAGACCAGGTCGCGAACCGGGCCGCGCCCCGCCGTGATCACGACCGGAGAGACACCACCTGCTCGGCCGCTCCCCGCCGAGGCCCGCCGTCCACGTCAAGTGCATTCGGCCGGCCATGAAACGGCAATGTCGAGGCAAAGCCCGGGAACGGTGCGGGCTTGTCGGTCGTTCATGGTCCACTAATGCGTCTACAAATGTGTAGTCACACTTGTGTTCGGAAGCCACCGAAGGAAAGGGCGTGCGGCCATGGCCACTCCCTCCGACCTGTCGTCGCAGCTCGCGGTCAACGTGCTCGACGCCCACTCACTGCTGGCCGCGTTCGGCGTGCTCGGGGTCGGGGTGGTGCTGTTCGCCGAGACGGGCCTGCTGATCGGCTTCTTCCTGCCCGGCGACTCCCTGTTGTTCACGGCGGGTCTGCTGTGCACGGGCACGTCCGGCCGGAGCGTGCACCTCTCCCTGGGTCCGCTGCTGGTGGCGGCGGCCGTCGGTGCGCTCGCGGGCGCGCAGTGCGGCTATCTGCTGGGGCGCAGGGCGGGCGGCGCACTGCTGGCCCGCAGCCGGTCGGCCCGGCTGCACGAGGGGGCCGCCCGCGCCGAGGAGCTGCTGGAGCGGTACGGGCACGCCAAGGCGATCGTCCTCGCCCGCTTCGTGCCGGTGGTGCGGACGGTGCTGAACCCGCTGGCGGGCGCGCTCGGGGTGCCCGCCCGCGCGTTCACGCTCTGGCAGACGGTGGGCGGCCTGGTGTGGAGCCTCGGCCTCACCCTGGCCGGGTACGCGCTCGGGTCCGCGATCCCGAACGTCGACACCTATCTGCTGCCGCTGGTCGCGCTGATCGTCGCCGTGTCCCTGATCCCGCTGGGCGCCGAGGTGCTGCGTTCTCGTCGGGCGGCCAAGGGGGCGCGCGGATGATCGGCGCGGGCAGGGGCTCGTCCGTGGCCGGGCCGATCACATGACGAACCGCAAGGGCGTCGCCGAACTGGCCGGCAGCGCCGCGCTGGGCGCCTGGGCGGGGTTCGCGGTGCTGGCACTCGTCGTGACCGGCGGGCACGGGGCTCCCCTGCACCTGGACCGCTCGCTGCTGAGCTGGTCCGTCGGCCACCGCCCGGCGACGGCGGTGGCCGTGGCGCGGGGACTGACGGCCACCGGCACGGGCGTACTGCCGTACGCGCTGGTGGCCCTGGCCGGCCTGCTGGTGGGCGGCTCCCGGCGGCAGCGGCCGGTCACCGCGCTGCTCGGCGTGGCCTGTCTCGCGTCGGGCCAGGCCGTGCGGTACGGCGTCATGGAGCTGACCGGCCGGGCCCGGCCGCCGTACCGGTACTGGCAGACCCACGCCTCCGGCTTGTCGTTCCCGTCGGGGCACACCACCACCTCGGCCCTGACGGCCGGGCTGCTGCTCCTCGCGCTCTGCCTGCGCGCCCGGCACGGCCGCCTTCGGATGTGCCTGGCGGTGGCCTGCTGGGCGGCCGGGGTGGGCCTGACCCGGGTCTACCTCGGCGTGCACTGGGCCACCGATGTGCTGGGCGGCTGGCTGTTCGCCGTCGGCTGGCTCGGCGCCTGGCTGTGCGCGGCGGCCTGGTGGCTGCCCGATCGGCTGATACCCGCCGCCGCGTCCGGTTCCGGCGCCCTGGCCGGTGGTGATGCGGCCGGGGCTCCCCCGGAGGGGCACGCGCCCCGGGACACCGGCCGTCGGGACTGATCCCGCGGTCTCAACGGCCCGGCGCCGCATCGACTTCGCCCGCACCGGCAGGCCAGGCATGACCGATCGCCTTCGGCCGGCTCGGCGCCTGGCCGTGCGCGACGGCCTGACGGCTGATACCCGCCGCATCCGGTGCCGGCTCGGCGCTGCTCCAGAAGCCCTGGCCGCCAGAACTGTTCTCGCGGTTTCACAGCGCCCGGAGCAGAACCAGCACCGCCGGCAACAGCAGCCCGGAGCTGGGTCTTCGCCGTCGGCCGGCCAACTGCCCGGCTGTGCGCGGCGGCCTGGCGGTCGAGAGCAGCCGAAGCCGGTGCCGGCTCGGCGCCGCCCCGGACGGGCACGCGCCCCGCGCCCCTGGCCGCCGCGACTGATCCCGCCGTCTCACACAGCCCGGCGCCGCACCAGCACCCCCAGCACCACCAGGCCCGGCAGCAGTGGCAGCCAGACCGTCAGCAGTCGGTAGCCGAGGACGGCGGAGGCCGCGGTCGCGCCCGGTGCGCCGGACATGGTCAGTGCGAGGGCCAGCGCGGCGTCCAGGGAGCCGAAGCCGCCCGGGGTGGGCAGGAGGGCCGCCGCGCCGCTCGCGGCGAGGTAGAGCAGGGCCACCTGGAGCGGCGGCAGGGACAGTCCGACGGCCTGGGCCATGGCGACGAGTACCAGCGCGTGCAGGGCGGTGAAGCCCAGCGAGCCGCCCCACAGGGCTGCCGCCCGGGCCGGGCGGGCGTGGACCGCGCGGATGTCGGTCAGGACGGCCGCGAGCGCGCGGCGGCAGCGCGGGCGCAGGGGCCCGGCGAGGAGCGCGGCGAGCAGGACGGCCAGTCCGGTGACGGCGGCGAGCGCGGCGGGTGAGACGGGCGGCAGGCGCAGCAGGCCGGGGCAGAGCGGGGCGAGCGCCGCGATGAGGACGAGACGGACGGCGGCGCCGGCGGTGGCCTTGACGGCGAGCGCGCCGGCCGAGCGGCCGACGGGCAGCCCGCAGCGCATCAGGAACCGCAGGTTCACCGCGCCCGCGCCGAGCCCGGCCGGGAGCAGGTGGTTGGCGGCGGAGGCGGCGAACTGCGCGGCGAGCAGCCGGGGTCCGGGCAGGCGCCGGGCGACCGCGCCCTGCTGGGCGAGCGCCGCGGCGGGCCAGGTGCCCAGGGCCGCCACGGCACCGGCCAGTAGCCAGCCCTGGCGGGCGACGGCCAGCCGCAGCGCGCCGCTCTCCACGAGGGGCCAGTGCCGCCGGCCCAGGTAGGCCGCGCCGAGCAGGAGGGTGAGGCAGACAAGGGTGTGCCAGCAGGCCTGCCGGCGGCCGGGCCGGACGTCCGCGGCGGCGGTGGCCGGCGGGCCCGGGAGCGGGCACGGGGCGTCGGGCGGGGCCTCCGGTACGGCGTGCTGGGTCATGGACCCCCTCCCCTGCGTCTGTCACGGCGCCAGGTCACGAACGGGCCTCGGGTACGGCGTAGTAGAGGCGCAGTCCGTCGAGCGGCACGGACGGCCAGTGGGCGGCGTACCCGGGTGGCCGGGAGCCGTGGGCGACCAGGACGGCCACCGGGGTGCGGCGTGCGGTGCCGGCGATGGCCGCTACCGTGCTGTTGGCGTTGTGCCCGGAAGCGGCGGCCGAGGAACAGCCGGCGTAGAAGGCCACCGGGATGGCCTCGTGCCCGGTGAGCAGACAGGGCGGTGTGACGCCGACCCGGTGCAGGGTGGCCGCGGTGCGGGACCAGGCGCGGTGTGCGGCGGTGGTGCGCTCCACGGTGCGGGTCAGGACGGCGAGCTGGACGGCGAGGTGGGCGGCGAGCCCGAGCACGACGAGGGTCACGGCGACCTGCCGCCAGGGCCGGGCGGGCGCGGTGGTCAGGTGGACGAGCGCGGCGGCGACCGGCAGGGCCAGCAGGGCGTAGTACGGGAGCAGGAAGCGGGGCGCCGCGTAGCCGATCATGAACAGGTAGGGGAAGCCGGCCGTCGCCGCGCAGGCGAGCGCGAGCAGCGTCGGCAGCGTGTGCCGGGCCCGGACGGCGATCACGAGGCCGACTGCGGCGAGCAGCGGCAGGACGAACCACCAGAGGGTCACGCTCGGATCGGGCAGGTCTCCGGTGCACGGCCGGCACAGGGCCCGGCCGCCGAGGCTGCGCAGCTGGTCGGTGACGGCGACGTGGAAGCCGAGGCCGCCCTGGATCTCCGAGCCGTCGTGCAGCCGGCGGGCGAGACCGCCGTAGGCGGTGTACGCCTCGACGACCCACTCGGCCGCACCGGCGGCGAGCCCGCCGAGCAGGACGAGCGTCGGCCGCCAGGTGCGGCGGGCCAGGCCGAGGGCGAGGAGCGGCAGAGTGGCGAAGACGGCATCGGTGGGCCGCATCCAGGCCATCAGCGCGGCGCTCGCGGCCAGGCCCCACAGGGCGGCCCGGTCGGAGCGGGCGGCGCGGGCGCGCAGGAAGCAGCCGGCGGCGGCGAGGGCGCCGACGGCCACCCAGTAGTTGGGCATGGCCTGAGGGCCGTAGAACAGGGTCACCCACAGGGAGGCGAACAGGGCGCCGGCCAGGGCGAGCACGCGCGTCGGGAACTGCCCCCGCCAGGTGCGCAGGGCCAGGTACAGGGCGAGGCCGGACAGGACGGCGAGGTAGACGCGCAGCAGTGCCGTGGACGACGACCAGGCGGCGACGGGGGCCACGAGCAGGGAGACGCCGCGGGCGCGGGGTGCGCTGAAGAAGGCGGCGGGCGCGTGTCCGCTGACCTGGCTGACGTACACGGTCTCGTCCCAGCCGAGACCCATGCCGGGCCGGACGAGGAGCAGTTGGGCCAGGGTGAAGGCGGCGGCGACGGCCGCGAGCGGCCGGCTCCCTCGAGGCCGCGCCGGGGCGGGGAAGACCCGGCGGGAGCGCTCACGCCGGGCCGCGACGGCTGTGACTCGGGTACTGCCGGCCATGACCACCTCTCTGCCCCTACGAGTTGTAGGGCGTTCGTCACCCTACAAGACGTAGGGCTGGGGCCGGAGGTTCCGGGAAAGCACGGCCAAACTAACCCGGATCACCTCGGTCTGCCGGGCGGACAGGGCCATCCGGTGAGAGACCCTACGCACTGTAAGGTTGGCGTATGGCTGGCACGGAGTCCCGCGGCAGGGCGGAGCGGCGCAGCGCGGGAGCGCTGGAGAGCGAGGTGCTGGCCGCCCTCTGGGCCACCGATCGGCCGCTGACCCCGGCCGAGATCCAGGCCGACATCGGCGGCGGCCTCGCCTACAACACGGTGCACACCATCCTCAAGCGCCTGTACGACAAGGGGCTGGTGCTGCGCGACGCCGACGGGCGGCGCGGTGCCTACCGTCCGGCGAAGAACGCGGCCGAGCTGACCGCCGAGGCGATGCACGAGGCCCTGGACCGGGGACCGGATCCGATCGCGGCGCTCCAGCAGTTCGTCACCGGTCTCAGCCCCGAGGAGGAGCGGGCCCTGCGCGCGCTGCTCGCCGGGGGCGGCGCATGAGGATCGACGTGTACACCCCGCTGGTCGTGTCGCTGCTGCTGTCCGTCGTCGCGCCGGTGGTCGTCGGCCGGGTCGGCCCGGCGCTCGCCGCCCGCGTGCTGACCTCGGCGGCCGTCCTGACCGCGGTGGCCACGACCTGGTCGCTGGTCCTGCTGGCCACCGCGCTGCTCGGCGACGCGCCGCCGGTCGTGCGCGAGGCCCGGGAGGACGGGCACCGGCTGGTGGACCCGGTACCGGAGGCGGTCGGTGTCGCTGCCGCCGCGGCGCTGGCGGTCGTCGCCTGGCGGGTGTACCGGGCCGTGCGCGCCGAGCGGCGCACCCGGCGGGCGCTGCGCCGGCTGTGCGCGGGACAGCCGGCGGACACGGAGCTCGTCGTCGCCGCCTCCCAGGTGCCGCGGGCGTTCGCGATTCCGGGCCGGCCGGGCCGGATCCTGGTCACGTCCGCGATGCTGAGCGCCCTGGAGCCGGCCGAACGGCGGGTCCTGCTGGCCCACGAGCGCGCGCACCTGGCGCACCGGCACGGCGCGCTGGTGACGGCGGCCACGCTCGCCGCGGCGGCCAACCCGCTGCTGGGTCCGGTGCGGTCGGCGGCCGTGTTCCTGGTGGAGCGCTGGGCCGACGAGCAGGCGGCGGCCGCCGTCGGCGACCGCCGGACCACCGCTCGCGCGCTGGCCCGCGCCGCCCTCACCGCGGGCCGCTCCGGCCCGGCCTGCGCCCTGAACTTCACCGACCGCTCCGTCACCCTGCGCATCGCGGCCCTGCTGGCCGGCCCGCCGCCCCGGCTGTGGCCCGCGGCGGCGGCCGTCCTCGCCCTGGGCGCCCTCCCGGCCCTCCTCGCCGCCGACGCCACGTCCGACCTGCTCGCCCTGCTGTCCGGCGCCCTGCACTGAGAGCGGGCCGCCCCGGCCCGCACCGGTGCGTGCTCAGCCGCCGTGGGGAGCCCGGTGCGGCGGCTGGGCCGGGGTCGGGCGGATCGGGGCCCGCGGGATCGCGCGGACCGCGGGGTCGTCGGTGCCGACCGTCACCGGCTCCCCGTGGTGGTCGAAGGTGAGGGGCGGCCCGGCGAGCAGGGTGTACGACGCCTTGTCCGCGTGGATCTCCACCCTCAGCCGGCGGTCCCGGAACTGGAGGTTGAAGGCCAGGCGGCGCAGCCGCTCCGGCAGGCGCGGGGCGAAGCGCAGGCCCCCGCCGTCGCGGCGCATGCCGCCAAAGCCGGCGACGAGCGCCATCCAGGTCCCGGCCAGGGAGGCGATGTGCAGCCCGTCCCGGGTGTTGTGCTCCAGGTCCGCCAGGTCCATCAGCGCCGCCTCGGCCGTGTAGTGGTAGGCGAGCCGCAGATGGCCGGCCTGGGCGGCGATGACGGCCTGACAGCAGGCGGACAGGGAGGAGTCGCGCACCGTCAGCGGCTCGTAGTAGGCGAAGTTGCGGGCGACCTGCTCGTCGTCGAAGTGCGCACCGCACGTGTACATCGCCAGCACCAGGTCGGCCTGCTTGACGACCTGCTTGCGGTAGAGGTCGAAGTACGGGAAGTTCAGCAGCAGCGGGTACTGGTCGGGGCGGGTGCCGGCGAAGTCCCAGCGCTGGTAGCGGGTGAATCCGGCGTGCTGCTCGTGCACGCCGAGTTCGTGGTTGTAGGGCAGGAACATGGCCTCCGCCGCGTCCCGCCAGGCCGCGCTCTCCTCCTCGTCCACGCCGAGCTGCTCCGCCCGGCGCGGGTGGCGCTCGACGGCGTCGGCCGCCGCCAGCAGGTTGGCCCGGGCCATGAGGTTGGTGTACGTGTTGTCGTCGGCGACCGCGCTGTACTCGTCGGGGCCGGTGACGCCGTCGATGTGGAAGACGCCGCGGTGGTCGTGATGGCCGAGCGAGCGCCACAGCCGGGCCGTCTCCACCAGCAGCTCCACCCCCACCTCGCGCTCGAAGGCGGTGTCGCCCGTGGCCTCGACGTAGCGCACCACCGCGTCGGCGATGTCGGCGTTGACGTGGAAGGCCGCGGTACCGGCCGGCCAGTACGCCGAGCCCTCCGGGCCGGCGATGGTCCGCCAGGGGAACGCGGCCCCGCCGAGGCCGAGTTGGGCCGCGCGCTCGCGTGCCTCGTCCAGCGTGTTGTACCGCCAGCGCAGCGCCTCGGCGACGGCGCCGGGGGCGGTGTGGGTGAGGACGGGCAGCACGAACATCTCGGTGTCCCAGAAGGCGTGCCCGTCGTAGCCGGAGCCGGTGAGCCCCTTGGCGGGTATCGCCCGCTGCTCGGCGCGGGCGCCGGCCTGCAGGACGTGGAACAGCGCGAACCGGACGGCCTGCTGGATCTCCTCGTCGCCGTCCACCTCGACGTCGGCGCGGGCCCAGAAGTCGTCCAGGTGCGCGCGCTGGTCGTCGAGCAGTCCCTGCCAGCCGTCGTGCGCGGCGGCGGCGAGGGCGGCGTCGACCTGGTCGGCCATCGCGGGCAGCGACCGGGTGCCGGACCAGCCGTGGGCGACCAGCTTCTCCACGCGCAGCGTCTGGCCGGGCTCCAGGACGGAGGTGACGGTGAGCCGGGCCACGTCGCGGTCGCTCTCGCTGCGGGTGGTGGTGCGCTCGGGCCCGGTGACCGTGTGGTCGGCGGCCACGGCGACCCGGAGGCCGCTGCGCCGGGTGCGGTGCACCAGCCGCAGCCGGCTGCCCGCGGCGAAGGCGTCCTCCTGCTCCAGCGGGGACTCCAGGGCGACGGCGGCGCGCGGGTCGCCGTCGGACCCGGGCAGCTGCTCGTTGGCGACCAGCTCGGACTGGATGACGACCCGGCTGCGGCTGCCGACGGCCTCCACCTCGTACGCGACGGCCGCGACCGCCCGCTGGGTCAGCGACACCAGCCGGGTCGAGCGCACCCGGACCGTGGACCCGGCCGGGGACGTCCACTCGCAGGTCCGCTCCAGCACCCCGCGGCGCAGGTCCAGGACCCGCTCGTGGGCGACGAGCCGGCCGTAGCGCAGGTCGAACGGCTCGTCGTCCACGAGCAGTCGGAGGATCTTGCCGTTGGTGACGTTGATGACCGTCTGCCCGGACTCCGGGTAGCCGTAGCCGGCCTCGGCGTACGGCAGCGGGTGCACCTCGTGCACGCCGTTGAGGTAGCTGCCGGGCAGGCCGTGCGGTTCGCCCTCGTCCAGGTTGCCGCGCCAGCCGACGTGGCCGTTGGACAGCGCGAACACCGACTCGCTCTGCGCGAGGACGTCGAGGTTGAGGGCGGTCTCGCGCACCGCCCAGGGCTCGACGGTGTACGACCGGTGGGTGATCAACGCTTGCCCCCCAGCTCGGCGAGGTCCTTGACGACGACGCTGGCGCCGTGCGCGTACAGCGCGTCGGCCTGGCCGGTCCGGTCGAGGCCGACGACGTATCCGAAGCCGCCCGCGCGGCCCGCGTCCATGCCGGCCAGGGCGTCCTCGAAGACGGCCGCCCGCGCCGCCTCGACGCCCAGGTCCCGGGCGGCGGCCAGGAAGGTGTCGGGGTGCGGCTTGCCTGGCAGGTGCCGCTCGGCGGCGACGACGCCGTCGATGCGGACGTCGAAGAAGTGCTCGGCGTCCACGGCCCGCAGCACGTCACGGCAGTTGGCGCTGGAGGAGACGATCGCGGTGCGCAGACCCGCGGCGCGGACCGCCTCCAGGTAGCGCAGGGTGCCCTCGTAGGCCTCCACGCCGCCGGACCGGATCTTCTCCAGCAGCAGGACGTTCTTGCGGTTTCCGAGGCCGTGCACGGTGGCGGCTTCCGGCGGGTCGTCGGGACCGCCCTCGGGCAGGTGGATGCCGCGCGAGTCGAGGAAGGCGCGGACCCCGTCGGCGCGCGGGCGGCCGTCGACGTACTCGTCGTAGTCGGCGACCTCGTCGAACGGCCGTGCCTGGGGCCCCTCGTGCTCGCGCAGGAACGCGTCGAACGTCTCCTTCCAGGCGGCCGCGTGCACGACGGCCGTCTTGGTGACGACCCCGTCGAGGTCGAAGAGGCAGGCCTGGATGGTGTCGGGCAGACCGAGCTGAGTCATACCCAGCACTGTTCCCCATGAGACGCCGTTAAGGGGGTGGCGAGCGCCACATGACGGCGCACTTTCGCGCCTTCACACCGGCGTCCCACCGCGCGGCCGCGGATGACACACTCTGCGGTGTGCCGCTGACCTTCGACGACCTGCTGCTGCGTGCCCGCGCCCTGACCGGGGGCGGGCGGCGCGCGATCCTCGGGATCGCGGGCGGCCCGGGCGCGGGCAAGACCACGCTGGCCGAGCACCTGGTGGCCGCCCTGAACGCCGGCGGCCCGCCCTGGGTGGCGCACGTCCCCATGGACGGCTTCCACCTCGCGGACGCCGAACTGGACCGGCTGGGCCGCCGGGAGCGCAAGGGCGCGCCGGACACCTTCGACGCGGCCGGGTACGCGGCGCTGCTGCGGCGGCTGCGCGAGGACACCGACGAGGTGGTGTACGCGCCCGGTTTCGAGCGGGTGCTGGAGCAGCCGCTCGCGGGCGCGATCCCGGTGCCGCCGGCCGCCCGGCTGGTGGTGACCGAGGGCAACTACCTGTTGCTGCGGGAGGGTTGCTGGGCCCGGGTACGGCCCTGTCTGGACGAGGTGTGGTTCTGCGAGCTGGACGAGGAGGAGCGGATCCGGCGCCTGGTCGCCCGGCACGAGGAGTTCGGCAAGGACCGTGCGGCGGCCGTGGCGTGGGTGCGGGGCACGGACCAGCGCAACGCCGACCTGGTCGCGGCGACCCGGGACCGGGCGGACCTGGTGGTACCGCCCGGCGCGCTGCCGCCGCAGGACTGAACCTTCAGCAGGTGAGGTCGAGTCCGGCATCGCCGACGGGCTCCCCGACCACCGCCGTGAACGCCTCCGTGCGGACCGTCAGCCCGTCCGGGCCGGTGTCGAAGGCGGCAGTGAAGGGGCCGCCGGGCCCGTAGCGCACGGCGAACACGTGCAGGCCGTCCGGCGCGCCGGGGGCGGGGCCGGCTTCGAGGGCGGAGGAGCCGACCAGGTGGCGCCAGCCCTCGTCGGGGTCGCCGTAGCCGCGCGGGTCGGCGGCGAGCGCGAACGCCGCCTGCTCCTGGGTGAGTTCGGCCCGGGTGTCGAAGTGGTCGGGGCCCGTCTCGCGCGGGTGGGTGAGGCGCAGTCCGCCCGCCGAGGCGACCTCGCCGTCGGCGGTGCGGCGGACCCGGTCGCCGTCGTCGGCGGCGTACGGCAGCCCGGACAGCAGGTACGGTGTCCCGTCGAGCCGCTCGACGGCGACCGTCACCCACAGGCGGGTGCCGTCGGTGACGTACAACGAGCGGACGTGGCGCAGCACGTGGTCGCGTCCGACGACCGGCTTGGTGACCAGCTTGGCCGTCAGCGCGCCGCCGCGCACGTCGCGGACGCGCACCTCGCCCATGGGCCGGCACAGCAGGAAGCCCTCCGTCACCGGGCCGAAGCCGTGCCGGCGGCGTACGGCCGCCGGCAGGTAGTAGGTGCCGCCCGCCTCGACGAGCGAGGGCGTCATCCGGCTGTCGAAGGCGACGGACACCGTGCCGGAGCGCAGCTGGTGCCGGGCGGGGGCCGCCGACGGGGTGCGGTGCCAGCGGGTGGGGTCCTGGATCTGCCAGACCAGCATGAAGGCGAAGTGCCCGTCGACCCCGCCGTCCCGCTGCACCGCGTGCCGCCCCCAGCGGGTGTCGCCCCGGTAGCGGCCCAGGTCGGAGCCGATGCGGGCGCCGAAGTACCTGAGGCCCAGGACGGCTTCGAACCCGGAGTGCTGCTCGCTGTAACGCGGGCCGCCCTGGTCGTAGCCGCCGTTGCTCAGGCGGGCGTCGAGGTAGCGGGCGAGCGTGTCGCCGTCCTCGGCGAACACCTCCTCGCCGCTGACCCGGTGGGCCTGGGCGAGGAAGGACAGGGAGATCGGCCCGTAGTTGTTGTCGTACGCCCCGCCGTGCTCCGGCGGCAGCAGGGCGCCCCGGTCGCGGACCCGGTGGGCGCGGATCTCCCCGGCGTACAGGGCGAGGGCGCGGGCGCGGACCGCCGCGCCGTCGGCGCCGGGCAGGTGGCGGGCCAGCATCAGGCCGCCGGCCACGCAGCCGATGGCCTGGTTGCCGGCCTCCTGCGGGTTGAAGAAGGTGGCCTCGGTCAGCCAGCGCCAGTAGCCGTGGGCCACCCGGAGCAGCTCGGCGCGCTGTGCGTCGTCGAGGAGGCCGTCGGCCGCGTCGAGGACGTTCACCGCCTGGAGCAGCGCCCACACGGTGCTCGGCCAGTCGCCGATCGGATGGGCGCCGGCCTCCACGACGTACCGGGCGTACGGCAGGCCGGAGCCGGTGGTGCGCAGGTTCGGGTAGCCGGGGTTGTCCTCGGTGAAGACGCGTTCGCGCAGGTGGAAGGCGAGGCTGCGGCGCACCGCGTCCGGCAGCCGGGGGTCCTTGCCGCGCTGCCAGGCGAGGGCGAGCAGGGAGGTGATGCCGAGAGAGGTGTCGCCGACGTCGTCGACGGCGTCGGGGTGTTCGAGGCTGCCTTCCGGCGTCATCCGGGCCAGGGCCTGCTCGGTGACGCCGGCGAGGACGGCGTCGTACGCGTCGGGGGTGTCGGGCAGGTCGTGCAGCGGGCCGCGCTGGTGCGGGAGGTGCATACCGGGTCAGCCCTTCATACCGGAGGTCGCCATGCCTTCCACCAGCCTCTTCTGGAAGACCAGGAAGCAGATCAGCGTGGGCAGCAGGGCGAGTGTCGACATGGCGAACATCGCGCCGTAGGAGGAGCCGCTGGTCTGGTCGAGGAACAGGGTCAGGCCGAGGGGGACGGTGAAGCGGTCGTTCTGCTGGAGGTAGACCAGCTGGTGGAGGAAGTCGTCGTAGGTCCAGATGAAGGTGAAGATCGTGGTGGTGATCAGGGCCGGCCGCATCAGCGGCAGGATGATCCGCCAGTAGATGCTCCACGGGTTGGCGCCGTCCACCATGGCCGCCTGGTCGAGCTCGCGCGGTACGGAGCGGATGAACTGGACCATCAGGAAGATGAAGAAGGCGTCCACCGCGAGGAACTTGGGCACGATCAGCGGCAGGTAGGTGTTGATCCAGGTCAGGTTGTAGAAGATCGTGTACTGCGGGATCAGCACGGCCTGGGTGGGCAGCATCAGGGTGCCGAGCATCAGGCCGAACCAGATCCTCTTGCCGCGGAACTCGAAGCGCGCGAAGGCGTAGGCGGCCAGCGAGCAGGAGACGACGTTGCCGATCACCGCGCCGATCGTGACGATCAGCGAGTTGACGATGTACAGGGAGAAGGAGTTGCCGGAGCCGCTCCAGCCCTCGGAGTAGTTCTCCGGGCGGACGCGGCCGGGGATCAGGCCGGGGTGGGTGAAGATGTCGGTGTCGGGCTTGAGGGAGCTGCTCAGCATCCACAGCAGCGGGTAGAGCATGACGACGGCCACGCCGACGAGCAGGGTGTGCACGAGGATGCGGCGGGAGCCGGTGAGCGAGCGGAGCCTCGCGAGCGGGGACGCGTTCGGGGTGAGGGCGGACATGGGTGAGCTACTCCTCGCTCAGTCGTCGTAGTGGACCCAGTAGCGGCTGGCGACGAAGTTGACCGCCGTGAAGCCGGCGATCACCAGGAACAGCACCCAGGCCAGCGCCGAGGCGTATCCCATCTGCAGGTCGGTGAAGCCCTTCTTGTACAGGTAGAGGGAGTACAGCATCGTCGAATCGAGCGGCCCGCCGGAGCCGTTGCTGATCACGAAGGCGGGCGTGAAGGTCTTGAACGCGTCGATGATCTGCAGGACGACGTTGAAGAAGACGATCGGCGTCAGCAGCGGCAGGGTGATGCGGAAGAACCGGGTGACGGGGCGGGCGCCGTCGAGCGCGGCCGCCTCGTAGACGTCCTTCGGCAGCTGCTTCAGGCCGGCCAGGAAGATGACCATCGGGGTGCCGAACTGCCATACGGCCAGCAGGACGAGCGTGTAGAGGGCGCTGTCGGGGCTGGAGATCCAGTCCTGGCCCTTGATGCCGAACCAGGCGAGGAAGTCGTTGAACAGGCCGTCCCCGCCGAAGACCTGCCGCCACACGATGGCGACGGCCACCGCCCCGCCCAGCAGGGACGGCAGGTAGAACGCGGCCCGGTACAGGCCGATGCCCTTCAGGTCCCGGTTGAGCAGCATCGCCACGCCGAGGGCGAGGGCCAGCTTCAGCGGCACGGAGACGAGGACGTAGACGAGGGTGGCGTGCACCGAGTCCCAGAAGACCGGGTCGTCGGCGAACATGCGGGTGTAGTTGTCCAGGCCGACCCACCTGGCGGGGGTGAGCAGGTCGAAGTCGGTGAAGGACAGGTACAGCGAGTCCAGCATCGGATAGATCGTCAGGCCGAACAGGCCGACGAACCAGGGGGCCAGGAAGAGGTACGGCCACCAGCCGCCGCCCCGCCGTCTGGCGAGGCGCCGGCGCATGCGGTCGCGCTCCCGCTGGTCGGACGGTGCCGCCGGAGCGGGCGGCTCCTCGGCGACCTCGTCGGTTGTCGCGGTGGTCATACTCATCTCCCTGGCCTCTCCCGGGTCTTGCGAAGGTGCGGCGCGGCCTACTTGGCCAGGATCCCGGCCGCCTGGTCGAAGAACTCGCCCAGCTGCGCCTTGATCGACTTCTTGCCGAAGGCGACGGCGAGGTTGGACTGGAACAGCAGGTCCCAGATCTGGTCGGCGCCCTGGGGCGGCGGCACGGGGGCGGGCAGGGCGTCGGTGGCCTTGGACACGCGCCTGGAGATGTAGTCCGCCGTCGCCATGTTCCGCTTGTCCGTGTCGTTCAGGCCGGCGGAGATCAGGCTCCGGGCCTTCTGTGTCGGCGGGATGCCGCGCAGCAGCCGCATGTCCTTGATGGCGGTGGGGTCCTGGGCGAAGAAGTCCATGATCTGCACGGATTCGGCGACCCGCTTGCTCGCCCTGGTGGCGCTCAGCAGCACACCGCCGTTGACGAAGTTGCCCTCGCGGGCGCCGGAGAAGTCGCCCTGCGGGGTCGGCAGGAAGTCCAGCTGGGCGTCGGTGATGGAGCCGCCCGCGCCGTAGACGCCGGAGTCGAAGGTGAACAGGGCCTTGCCGATGACGACGGCGTTCTTGGTGAGGTCGTTGTGCGCGGCGGAGGTGACCGCGGGCGGCGGGCAGGCGTGCGTCCGGCGCATCTGCGCCCAGTACTCCCACCACTCCTGCAACGTGTCGGCGGTGAAGCCGAGCTTCTTGCCGTCGCCGGAGAAGAACTGCTGCCCCTTCTCGCGGGCGAAGATCTCGAAGCACTGGAGGGTGGAGCCGCCGCCGTCGTCGACGCCGTACGTCTTCCCGCCGCTCTTCTTGTAGACGTCCTGGGCCGTCTTCCTCAGGTCGGCCCACGTCCACTCGGGGTCCGGGTACTTCAGGCCCAGCTTCTCCAGGCCGCTGCGGTTGACGGTGAGCTGGTTGACGCCGATGCCGGAGGGGACGCCGTAGAGCTTGCCGTCGACGGTGCCGGCGGCCAGCAGGGTCTTGGAGAAGCCGGTGAGGTCCAGGCTCTTGCCGACGTAGGAGTCGAGCGAGGCGAGGACGCCCTTGCGCGCGTACTGGGCTACCAGGGCGGTGTCCATCTGCAGCAGGTCGGGGGCGCTGCCGCCGGCGATGTTGGTGTTGAACTTGTCGAAGTAGCCGTCGTAGCCCTGGTAGGTCTCCTGGATGCCGATGTCCGGGTGCTTCTCGCGGAACTGGGCGAGCGCCTTCTTGTAGGCCGCGTGCCGGTCGTCGCTGCCCCACCACGTCATGGTCAGCTTGTCGCTCCTGCTGCCGGCACCGGTGCCTCCGGCGCAGGCGGCGAGCGTGCCGCCGAGTGCGCCGGCGACGGCCAGCCCGCTCGCGGTGCGGAAGAGGGTTCTGCGCGGGATCTGGTGACCCACCGGGTCCTCCCTGAGGGTGCGTGACGGATTTCCCCGGCCGCCGGGCGGCCAAGGGTGCATGTGTGTCCGGAAGGTGCGCTCACCGGGGTGCGGCCTCGCCCGGCCGCGCCGCCCGTGTCGGGAGCGGTCCCCGGCCCTCCGGGCCGGGCCGCACGAGCACGCCCTCGCGCGGTCGCCGTACGTCGCGTACGGTCAGGACGCTCACCCGGGCCGGTGTCCCGACCGGCCGTAGAAAGCGCTTGTCCGGACATTGGCAGACCGAGCGTGAGCCGTCAATCCTCAGGGGCGCGAGGCCTCGGTCACGTTTTGGACACCCCGGGCGACGGCGAGCCGGGCGGCGCCCACGACGGTGCCGAGTTCACCGAGCGTGCTGCTGACCACCTCGGTGGGCCAGCTCAGGCGCGCCAGTTCGGCCCGCACCCCGGGCAGGAGCTGCGGGTCGGCCCCGGTGCCGCCGCCCAGCACGATCAGCCCGGGATCGAGGACGGCGACCACGGCGGCGGCGAGCCGCCCGACGTCCGCGGCATGACGGGCGACGACGGCGCGGGCCGGCTCCAGCCCCTGCGCGGCGAGCGCGAACAGCCGCTCGGTGGTCCGCGGGCACGGGCCGTCGCCGTCCCGCCAGGCCCCGGCGGCCCGGCGCAGCAGGGAGCGGGCGCCCATGTAGTCCTCCAGCGCCTCCAGGCGCGGTTCCCGGCCCTCGTCCCAGGGGTAGGGCAGCCGGGCCAGCTCACCCGCGGCGCCGTTCGCGCCCCGCACCACCCGGCCGCCGATGACGATGCCGAGGCCGACGCCCACGCCGATGCGCAGGTAGCCGAAGGTGCGGCGGCCGCGGGCGGCGCCCTCGTGCAGCTCGGCGAGGGCCGCGCAGTTGACGTTGTTCTCCAGGTGGACCGGGACACCCGGCGGCAGCGCGACGGCCATGGCGTCGAAGACGGGGCCGGCCTTGGCGGTCGCGGGCCGCATGCCCGCGCCCTGCCGCTCGGCGACGTCGCCGACGGCGACGACCACACCGCGCAGCGGGGCCCCGGCGGGCAGGGCGCCGAGCGCCTCGCGGACGGCGTCCGCGGCACCCGCCCGGGAGCCGGTGGCCTCGGCCAGCAGGGTGCCGTCCAGGGCGCAGCCCCGGACCCGGGTGAGAGCGGGGCCGAGGTCGACGGCGAGCACCGCGCCCGCGGCCGGTCCGAGCCGGTAGACGGCGGCCGTGCGGCCGGTGCCGCTGGAGGCCGTGCCGGAGAGGGCGGCGAGCCGCGCGCCCTGGAGTTCCGCGACGGCGGCGGACACCGTCGGTTTGGAGAGGCCGGCCAGGCTCGCCAGTTGCGGCCTGGTCGCGCTGCCCGCCTGGGCCAGCACGGCGAACACCGCGCCGGCGCTCTCGGTGAGGCGGGGGGCTGCAGCCACGTCGTGTTCCACGGTTCTCCCACGGATCAGGGCCGCACCCGGTGAGCCCTGGTGCCCAGGGAGTGCGGCCATGGGATGTCCGGCGCCGCGCGCCCGGCGCCACGGGCGTTCCGGGCCGGGTGCGCGGCGCTCTTGACGCACTGTACTTCGTTAGTTAATTTCCTAACGAACCTCACGGTACTCGCCTGCCGTGCTCCGCCAGAGGCCCGTCCCGGGGCTTCCCTACCGCTCCGCCTCGTGTTCCGTTCCCGGCACGGTTCGCCCGCCGTCGCAGCTCAGCGCCCGACGAAAGAGGTCCCGTGCACGATTCCCCGCCCCTGTGGGTCGGCATCGACGTGGGGGGCACCAAGACGCGTCTGCGCGCCCTCGCGGGTGACGCCCTGGTGGCCGACCGCGTCCGCGCGAGCAGCGGCTGGCGGCCGCACGACCCCGCGGCCGCCGCCGGCTGGCTCGCCCGCCTGGTCACCGACGCCCTGCCCGCGGGTGTGCGCCCGTCCGCCCTGGCCGTGGGCGGCCACGCCTGCGAGACCCCGCGCCAGTGCGCGGAGATCCGCACCGCTCTCCGGTCGTACGTCGACGCGCCCGCGCTGGTCGTCGGCGACGCCGAACTCCTCGTACCGGCCGCCGGGCTGGACAAGGGCGTCGGTCTCGTCGCGGGCACCGGCTCGGTCGCGGTGGGCCGTGCGGCCGACGGCACCCGGGTGCAGGTCGGCGGCTGGGGCGCGGTCCTCGGGGACGAGGGCGGCTCGGCGGGCCTGGTCCGGGAGGCCGCGCGGGCCTGCTGGGCCGCCCACGACCGCGGCGAGCCGCCCGACGCGCTGGCCGGCGCCCTCACCGAGGCCTTCGGCGTACCCGAGGTACCCGCGCTGGGAGCGGCGCTGGAAAGCGCCACGGACGTCTCCGCCGAGTGGGGGCGGCACGCCCCCGTCGTCTTCTCGGCGGCCGCGGCGGGCTCCCGGCTCGCGCGCGAGGTGATCGACGCCGGGGGCCGCTCGCTGGCCGCGCTCGTCGGCCGGCTCGCCGGCCGCGGTGTCGTCGTGGACGACGTGGTGGTGGCGGGCAGCACCGTGCTCGTCCAGCCGCCGCTGTACGGCGCCTTCACCGCCGCGCTGGCCGAGGCGCTGCCGGGGGCCCGGCCGCGGCCGCTGCGGGTGCCGCCCGTCAACGGTGCGGTGGAGCTGGCGCGTTCGCTGCGGTGACCGGCGCGGTGAGCGGCGCACTACGCGTTCACCCGTCGCACACCTCCGGGCGGCCGCCGCCTCCCCGCCGGGTCATCAACCAGTCCTAGACATGCACCCGTTCACCATTTTCCTGCTTATTTCCCCTCCGTCTCCCCTGCTTTCCCGACGGGATCGCACAACCGCGCACAACGCGAGCGGTGTTCCCGTGGGCCCTCCCCCGTGTCGCACCACCGAAGATCAGAACTGAAGAGAGGCACACGCATGCCGTCACTCGCCGGGCACCGCACCTCCTCGCCGGCCCGCGCCGCCGCTCCGGACCGGCGCGGGTTCCTGAAGACCTCGCTGGGCGCCTCGGCGGGCGTGCTGGCCACCCCCACCTTCGCCGCCTGGCTGTCAGCGGCCGACGCGAAGGCCGCGACCGCCCCCGCCGCGTTCGTCGACGACTACAGGAGCAACACCGCCGCGAACCTGACCCCGGAGACCAACGCCGTCGTCCGGGTCCTCGGCGGCTTCGCCCAGGTGTGGAAGACCGGCTCCGCCTGGAACACCGGCGTCCCGCTGAGCCCCGAGGTGCTGCGCGCCGACATGCGCTACTGCGCCCGGGCCACCGCCGAGCGCACGGACGCACAGGCGAAAGAGGCCTTCGTCTACGACCGCCGGCACCAGAGCTACGCCATGATCGACGGCCTCGGCCCGCTGGCCGGCCTGTACACGGCGGGCGCCAAGGCGGTCACCTCGATCACCAGCGCCCCCGACGGCACCCCGGCGACGACGGTGAGCGACATCCTGCCCCCGGACGCCCCGGCCGGCTCCGCGCTCGGCGCGGGCTCCCACGACTCCGCGCTCGGCAGGGTCGCCGAACTGGTCGACACCGTGCGCGGCCCGTTCGCCTCCGGCAACCCCGCCAAGTACGCCTACCAGTACCCGCGCCCGTGGCGGCTGAACGAGGACAGCGAGGTCGTCGACACCGGCAGGACCGACGCGTTCGGCTTCCCGGTGTACGACTCCCCCGTGGTCGTCGCGCCCCAGCTGCTGCGCCAGCGCGGCACCTCCGCGGCCGACGACGGCGGCTTCCCGAGCGGCCACACCAACGCCTTCCACCTGGCCGCGCTGGCCTACGCGTACGCCGTGCCGGAGCGGTTCCAGGAGCTGGTGACGCGCGCCTTCGAACTGAGCCACACCCGGATCGTGGCGGGCATGCACCACACCGTCGACGTCATCGGCGGCCGGATCATGGCCACCGCCCTGGCGGCCGCCGCCCTCGCCGACCCGGCCAACGCCGGCCTGAAGGCGGCGGCCCGCGCCCAGGCCCTGGCGTACTTCACCGAGCGGACCGGCACCACCGCCGACTCGCTGTGCGCCTACGCGCACCCGGACACCGACCCGTACGCCGACCGGGAGGCCAACGCCCGCGCGGTGCGCGCCCGGCTGACGTACGCGCTCACCCGGCAGGGCCGCGACCTGCCGCTGACCGTGCCGAAGGGCGCCGAGGTGCTGCTGGAGACCCGGCTGCCCTACCTGGACGCGGCCCAGCGCCGCGAGGTGCTGCGCACCACCGGGCTGCCCTCCGGGTACGTGCTGCTCGACGGCTTCGAGCAGTGGGGCCGGCTGAACCTGTTCGCGGCGGCCGACGGCTACGGCGCCTTCGACTCCGGCGTCACGGTCACCCTGGACGCGGCCGCCGGCGGCTTCTCGGCGGCCGACGCCTGGCGCAACGACATCGACGGGCGGGGCGGCCTGACCAAGCGGGGCACGGGCACGCTGGCCCTGACCGGCCGGAACCGCTACACGGGCGGCACGGTGCTGGCCGGGGGCACGCTGGTCGCGGGCTCCGAGGACGCCCTCGGCCACGGTGACGTGCGGGTCTCGGACGGCACCCTGCGGGTGCCGGGGCGGCTGCGGGTGCGCGGCGGCCACGCCCAGGACGCGGGCACGCTGGAGGTCACCCTGCGCGCGGGCGGCAAGGCTCCGCTCATGGTCAGGCACCTGGCGGTGCTGGGCCGCTCGGCCGTGCTGTCGCTGCGCCTCGACGAGCGGCGGCCGCCGGCACCGGGCAGCACCGTGCCGGTACTCGCCGCGCCCCGGCTGTGCGGGCAGTTCGCCCGCGTGGAGGTCGACAGCGCCGGGCTGCGGGCCGTACCGGTGTACACGGCGGAGGGCCTGTCGGTACGACTCGTGAGGCGGTGACGCCGCCGGGGGGCGGGAGTGTCGCTGGGGCGGTGCTCCTCGGGACCCCGCTCTCACCGTGCTGGAGCCGGGCGCACGGCAGCCGCAGGGGGCACACCTCCCCTTCGTCGCCCCGGGCCCCTGGGACCTGAGCAGGCCCCGGCACGCCCCGGGCGCCGCGCGGCCGGGGGCCGGGTGACGGCGTGCGGAGAGCGGATGCGCCGTAATGGGTCCGGCAGCGGTTCCTGACGGCGATCCTCAGCGCCGTCACGGCGCGCGGTGCGGCCGGCGGCTGACGGCTGACGGCTGACGGCTGACGGCGGCGGCACCGTACGCGCCGCTGCCGCACCTGATCCGGCCGACGGCGGTCATGGCAGGCTCCCCGGACGTCGCACTCCCGGTACCGCCCGCCCTGCGCGAAGGAGACGGCTGCGACAGCGTACCGACCGTCATCGTCCCTGCTAGACGCGGCCGGTGCACTATGTTGAGTGGTCGTGGGAGACAAAGGAGGCCGACCGGTGTCCTCGCCGCAGCAGGCACGCGCCCAGGCGTCAGCGATCAGGTCCGGGAAGACCGCGCCGGAGGCCGAGGCCGCGCCGACCTCCCAGCTCAGGGAGCTGTTCGACGGACCCCGGCTGTCCCCGGGGCAGCGCCGGGTCGCGCAGTACCTGATCGAGCACATCACCGAGGCGGCCTTCCTGTCGATCACCGAGCTGGCGGACCGCGTCGGCGTGAGCCAGCCCTCGGTGACGCGCTTCGCCGCCGCGGTCGGCTTCAGCGGCTATCCCGCGCTGCGGGAGAAGCTGCAGTCGATCGCGCTGAGCACGCTGGCCGGGGGGCCGGGTGAGGTGAACCGCGCCAACGAGCTCCAGGCGGCGGTCGACGCCGAGATCCAGAACCTGGAGAACCTGCGCCGCGACTTCGCCGACCCGGACCGGGTGATCCGGGTCGGCCGCGAGCTGTCCCGCTCCGCCCCGCTGACCGTGCTGGGCCTGCGCATCTCCGTGTCGCTGGCCGAGTACTTCGGCTACGCCGCCCGCCGCATCCATCCCGACGTACGGCTGGTGACGCGGGGCGGCAGCGTGGCCTACGACGCGCTGCTGCAGTCCCGTGAGGCCGGCGGCACCTGGGTGCTGGCGTTCGCGATGCCCCGGCACGCGCAGGAGACGCTCACCGCGCTGCGGGTCGCGCGCGACGCGGGTCTGAAGGTCGCGCTGATCACCGACCTGGCGCTCGGTCCGCTGGCCGACGAGGCCGACGTCACCTTCGCCACCGGTACCGGCTCCCGCCTGGTCTTCGACTCCTACGCGGCGCCCGGCCTGATGGCCGCCGCGCTGCTGCAGGCCATGACCGACGCGGACCCGGAGCGCACCCAGGGACGGCTGGAGAAGTACGAGCAAGTGGCCGACCAGCAGCAGTTCTTCCTCAGGGACTGAGGCGCGGGCGGAGATCCTCCCACCGTACGGGGATCATTCACCACCCAGCACGCATGAATGTTTTCATACGTCTTGCCAAGCGGACGGCATATATAAATACTGCTCACGGATCGCACCCGACCCATCCCGGCGCGTTCCACCCCGCGGGCCCCACGCTCGCACCACCGCCCCGAGAAAGTCGACGAACCGCCCATGCGCCTGCACACCCGCTCGACGCGCCGGTTCCCGACCGACGGGGCCCCCGCTCGGACACCCCAAGCCGCCGTCCCCTACCCACGTCGGCGCCGCGGGTGTTCGGTGGCGCGCCGCCTCGGCGACGCGCCCGTGGCGGCCCCGGTCATCCCCTAGGCCGGGGCCGCCCCACACCGTCGGACCACCCTCACGACGCCGCACACCGGAAGCGAAGACCATGCCCCTGACCACCACGCGCACGAGCCCCGACTGGCCCTGCCAGGTCAAGATGCCCGGCAGCTACGACTGGGAACGCTCGGCGGCCAAGTGGCTGCGCGACCTGATCCCCGCGCGCTACGCCAGCTACCCGGCGCTGATGCGGCATCCGGTGCTGCTCGCCCGGCACGCGCAGATCCAGGTCCAGCAGGAGATACGGGTGGCCCGGACCGCGCTGCAGACCGCCCGGGCCGAGCTGCCCGTCCTCGGCCTGCCGGAGTCGGTCATCGAACACACGATCAAGCTGTACGCGGCCGAGGTGCTGCAGCTCCAGCACATCGCCCGCAGCGTCCGCGCGGTGACCGAGGCACTGGCGGCACGCGGCACCGGCCGCTGACGCCTTCCCGTACGCGCCCCCGCGGCGGCCCAGGCACCCGAAGGCGGCCCGGAAACCGGACGCGCCTTCCCCGGGCAGCCCCGAGGGCCCTCTCCCCGCATTCTTACCGACAGTTCACCGACCGCGAGCCGATCACGGAGTCTCCGTGCCCTTTCCGCGAGGGCCGGGCCCGGACTCCCTCTGGGCAAGCCCTGGTCGTTTCGGTCGTATCCCCCGGAGCCCCGTGAACCCGTGGGCGCCACCCCCGGCCGAGGCGTCCAGGTGGGAAGACGGCCGGGCAGACGAGTGATCGGAGCGGCCCACTTGTGCGATGCTCGTCGCGTGACGAGCGAGCCCGCGCCCTCCGTGGACCCCGGCACCGGCACCGACGTGACGGCGCTGGCCAAGGTCGTGGCCCGGCAGCGGGCCGAGATGGAGCGGCTGCGGAACGCGGCCGCGGTCACGGCCGTACTGGAGCGCGCCAAGGGCGCCCTGATGGCGACGACCGGTTGTTCCCCCGACAGCGCGCACGAGGAGCTGGTGCAGCGCGCCAAGGCAGGGGGCCGCACGCTGCTGGAGGAGTGCTGGCTCGCCCTGGGCGCCCTGCTGCCGCCGGAGCAGCAGGCCGCCGCGACGGCCGGGCTGGAACCGCCCGGGGCGGCGGACGCCCCTTCCGCCGCCGTCTGGGAGAGCGCGCCCGCCGGCACCGGGGACATCGCCGAGGTCCTCGCCCGCGTCGGCCGGGACCTGGTCGGGGTGCGTTCCCCGCAGGAGCTGGCCGGATGCCTGCTGGAGCACCTCGGGCCCGAAGTGGGCGCCGACGCGGTGATCTTCTACGGGCGGCTGCCCGAGGGCGGGCTCGAACTGATGGGGCACGCCGGTCTGGACGCGCCCCTCGCCGCGCAGTGGCGCCGGGTGCCGCCCCTGAGCGGCGTCACGCCGCTGGACATCCTGGAGACCAGGGAGGCGTGCTGGCTCGAGGACGTGTCCCGGGAACGTCAGGGGCACCTGCTGATCGGGGGCCGGCCCGAGCGGTGGCCGTCGCGGGCCTGGCTGCCCGTTCCGCCCGGTGGCTCCCCCGGCGTCGCGCTCGGGGTGATGCGCCGCCAGGCGGGCCCGTTCCCGCGGCGCCAGCGGGAGCTGCTGCGGGCCGTCGCCCGGCTGTGCGCGGGCCGGCTGCGCGCCTTCGACGCCCCGCAGGAGGGTACCGGGGACCGTGTCGCGCAGACCGTGCAGGCGGTGCTCGACGCCCTGCCGGGTGCGACGGTGCTGCTGACCCCGCTGCTCTCCGGCTCCGGCGAGGTGGAGGACTACCGCATCGACGCGGCCACCCCCGAGGCGGTCGACGTGTTCGGCCGGGCCGGACGGGACATGCTCGGCAAGCACATCCTCGAGAGTTATCCGTCCGTCGCGGGTGAGCCGCTGTGGCGCGGCTACCTGGACGCGCTCACCACCAAGGTGCCCTTCGAGAGCGAGCCGTTCGCCTACCAGGACGTCGCCGACGGGGTGCCCGTCACCGCCACCTACTCGGTGCGGGCCGCCCCGCTCGGCGCCGGGCTGCTGGTGACCTGGCTGCGGCACGACCCCGTGGAGCGCCAGGAGCAGCGGCTGTCCGACGTGCAGCGCCTGGGCAATCTCGGCTGGGCCAACTGGAACCTGGTCACCCAGGAGATCGCCTGGTCCGCGCAGGCGTACGCGGTGCTCGGCCGCGCCCCCGCCCGCGGGCCGGTCCGCCTGGAGGAGCTGCCGGACCTGGCGCTGCCGGAGGACGCGGGCACCCTGGCCCACGCCATCGCCGACCTGGTCCGGCACGGCCGGCCGTTCGACGTGCCGTTCCGGGTCCGCGCCGCCGAAGACGTACGGCACCTCAGGTTCGTCGCCGAAGCCGTCACCGAGCCGGACGGCACCCCCGCCGAGGTGCACGGCTTCGTCCAGGACCTCACCCCCCAGCGCAGTGCCGAACTGGCCCTGGTGGAGAGCGAGCGAGCGGTGCTGCTGCAGCGCGGGATCCTGCAGGCCGAGCGGGCGCTGGCCGCCCGGCTGCAGCACGCGCTGCTGCCGCTGCCCAGCGAGCCGGTGCGGCTGGCCGGGCTGTGCGTCGACGTCGCCTACCTGCCCGCGCAGTCGGGCATCCACGTCGGCGGCGACTGGTTCAGCGCCGTCGAACTGCCCAACGACGACGCACTGTTCGTGGTCGGCGACGTGGCGGGCCACGGCATCGGCGCCGTGGCGACGATGGCCCAGCTCCGGTTCACCGCCAAGGGCATGGTCAGCACCGGCTCGTCGCTGACCGGGGCCCTCGGCCGGCTGAACCGGCTGCTGCTGCACTCCAGGGACAGCCGGACCACCGCCACCATGGTCCTCGCCCGCTACCACCCCGGCAGCCGCGTCCTGACCTGGGCGCAGGCCGGCCACCCGCCGCCGCTGCTGGTGCGCGACGGCAAGGTGCGCTTCCTGGATCGCCCCGGCGGCATGCTGCTCGGCGCGAGCGCGAACCCGGTCTACGAGTCGGCCGAGATCCGCCTGGAGCCCGGAGACCGGCTGCTGATGTACACCGACGGTCTCATGGAGCGCCTCGGCGAGGGCCTGGACATGGGCTTCGCCCGGCTGGCCGAGGCGGTCCGGGTGCACACCTGCGGCCCCTCCGGGTCCCTGGACGCGCTGCTCGACACGATGCTCGGCCAGCGGCGGCGGGACGACGTGTGCCTGCTGGACATCCGGATGCCGGTGGACGGCGAGTAGCGTCCGGCCACCCGCCCTCCCCGGTCGCCGTCCCGGTCCCGCCGGTGTCACTCCACGGGGTGCCCGGCCTCGATCGGCAGCGCGTCCGACAGCCGCAGCAGGGGCCCGCCGGGGCCCTCGCCCCACCGGACCGGGTCGAGGACGAAGCCGACGTGGTCACCGCCGTCGGTGCGGTGCAGGACGGTGCCGACGAACCAGGCCGCCGCGTCCGCGAGGACGGCCGCCCCGCCGTGTCCTTCGTGCCACGCCACCCGGGCGAACTTGTCGACCTCGTCGCCGGTCTCCCCGCCGAAGAGTTCCGCGAGACCGCGCTTCTCCCGGGTGAGCAGGTGGACGGCGAGGCAGTGCGCGGAGCGGGCCACCCGGTAGGTGCGGTTGGCCTTGGACAGCCACACCACGAACCGCCGGGGCCGCATCGAGCACTGCGAGGCGAAGCCCACCAGGCAGCCCGCCCGTTCACCGTCCGCCGTCGCCGTCACGACGCACATGTCCGGGTCGAGCCGGTCGAAGAAGCCGTCCAGGTCCGTCATGCCGCTCCGCTCCCTCCGCGCCGTCGCCGCGTCCTCAGCATGCCCCGGGACACGCGTCCGACGCGGCCCTCGGGTCAGCCGCCGGTGCCCGGGCCGGTCCGGGACTCCAGGGCGCGCCGGGTGTCGTCGCCGTAGACGCCCCTCTCGTCGCCGCTGATGCCGTACCAGAGCTGGAAGCGGGCCACGGCCTCGGTGAGGACCGCGTCGTAGGTGCCGCTGGTGGAGCCGTCGCGGTAGACGTCGGGGATGCGCAGCAGGCGCAGTTGCAGGTCGGTGACCCGGGGGCCGGAGTCGCCCTGGCGCAGGGTGCCGGCGCCGTCGGGGTCGTCGGCGGGTGCGGTGGTGACGGGTGGGGCCGGGGCGGTGGTGGCGGCCGGGGTCGTCGGGGCGGTGCGGGCGGGCTCCGCGGTGGCGGTCGCGGGCCGGCCGGGCAGCAGCAGGGCGCAGGCGAAGCCGACCAGGGCGGCCGCGCCGACGGCGACCGTGACCGCGGCCCGGCGCAGGCCGCGGCCGTGGCCGGAGGCTCCGGGGGCGCCGCCTCGGCCGCCGGCCGGGAACGGGGGGAGTTCCCGGGTCTCGTCCTCGGCGCGGGGTGGCCGGGGCGTCGCCGTGTCCGGCCGGGGCGCGGGGCCGAAGGACTCGTACGTCTCCCGCTCCGGGCGCATCTCCCGCATCAGCTCGGCGAGGGCGTCGAAACGGCGCAGCCGCTGCACGCGGACGGGTTCCAGGACCGGACCCGGGGGCGGCCGGTGGGGGTCGGGCGGTGTCGGCACTCTGCTCTCCTCTCCGTCCACGGGAGTCGCGGTCCCGTGCGGGGATACGGCGGGAGCGGCCGCCCCGTTCAGGCCGGGACGCGCGCCGCGTGGACGAACCGGCCCAGGGAGGACGTCAGCGCGGCGACGAAGGCCTCCCGGGCGTCCTCCGCGAGGGCGTCCAGGGAGAGGTAGGGGTTGAGGTCTTCCAGTTCGACCAGCAGCAGTTCGCCGTCCGGGGCGCGGCAGGCGTCGACGCGCTGGATGCCGTGGCCGAGGCCGTTCCAGTCGATGAAGCGGCGGGCGAACTCCAGGTCGGCCGCGGTGGCCGGGTACGGCTCCAGCTCCCAGCGGCGCGCCGGGTCCGGGGCGTACAGGGCGTACTGGAAGTCGTCGTCGACGAAGTAGAACGACACCTCGTAGGAGAAGTCGACGCACGGCTGGATGAGCAGGGCGCCGTCGGCGAGGCCGGTGAGCCGCCCGGCGGGCAGGACGCGCAGGCCGAGCGAGTCCGCGCCGAGCTTCGGCTTGACCACGTACCGCTCCGCCACCGGCAGCCGCTGCACGTCGGCGGCGCGGTCGACGGTGGGGATGACGGGGAAGCCGGCGGCGCCGAGGTCGAGCAGGTACTGCTTGCCGGCCATGTCCGCCTTGCCGGTGAGCGGGTTGTAGACCGGGATCCCGTCGGCGAGCGCACGGGTGCGGAAGGCCTCGTACTCGCTCTGGTAGCCGAGGACGGGCCCGCTGTTGCGGACGACGACGGCGTCGTGGCCGGGCATGAGGGCGGTCGCGTCCAGCGGGTGGCACAGGGCCAGGTCGAAGTGTTCGCGCAGCCGGGAGGTGAGCAGGATGTCCTCGTCGCAGTAGCGGCGCCCGCGGGCCTGGTACGCCAGGTCGGTGACGTAGAGGAGACGGGGGCGGGCGGCGGGCATGCGGGGTCTCCTCGAGCAGGGCCGGCACCGGCACGGGGGCCGGGGCGGCGACGGTGGAGAAAGGTTACGTCAGAGCACTCAGTTCCCTCACGAGGGGGCAATCACTGCACTGAGTGTCATGAACTGCCGCCGGGTGCTACGTTCCCGTTCATGAGCTCCAGCAGCGCGGCGCCCGCCGCGAAGCCGCCGATGCGGGACGCCCTGGTGGCGGCGGCCTTCCAGCTCTTCCTGGAACGCGGGTACGAGCAGACGACGGTGGACGACATCGTGGCGCTGGCCGGGGTGGGCCGGCGCTCCTTCTTCCGCTACTTCCCCTCCAAGGAGGACGTGGTCTTCCCGGACCACGAGCGCTGCCTCGCCGACATGACCGCGTTCCTCGCCGCGAGCGGGGAGGAGGACGAGCCGGTGCGGCGGGTCTGCGACGCGGCCCGGCTGGTGCTGCGGATGTACGCCGAGAACCCGGCCTTCTCGGTGCAGCGCTACCGGCTCACCAAGCGGGTGCCAGGCCTGCGCGCCTACGAGCTGTCGGTGGTGTGGCGCTACGAGCGCGCGCTCGCCGAGTACCTGCGCACGCGGCTGGCCGGGCGGCCGGACGGGACGCTGCGGGCCGACGTGATCGCCGCCGCGGTGGTGGCGGCGCACAACAACGCCCTGCGCTCCTGGCTGCGTTCGGACGGCGAGGGCGACGCGGACGCGTGGGTCGACCACGCGCTGGGGTACGTGCAGACCGCGTTCGCCCGGCCGGAGCCCGCCCCGGCAACACCGGCGGCACCGGTCCCGACCGTCGCACCTACCGCGCGTGCCGCCCCGGCCGGCGCGGGCGCGTGGTCGGAGCGGCCCGACGACGTGGTCGTGCTCGTCACGCGGCGCGACGCACCGCTGTGGCGGATGGTGCGGGAACTCGAGGCGGCGCTCGGCCGGGCCTGACCCGGCCCGGACCCCGGCCCTGCGCGCACACCGGGTCTCCACAGATTCGGGGTACGGAGTGCCTTTACGAGTGACACTGAGTGCCATACCCTGTCGCTCGTGCACGGTGGCACGGCAACCGCGCACAGGCGTGCGCGGCTTGCGTCCGGGCACGCCGGATTCCGGCCGAGCGCAGGGAGTTACCAGCGTGTTCCACCACTCAGCAAGCGTCTCGCACCCGGCGGCCGGCTCCGCGACGGGTGTGCTCGAACCCGGGGCCGCGGACTCCAGGGACGCCATCTGCTTCCAGCGCTGCACCTGGTGCGGCACCGCGATGTACCACCGGCTGCTGTGCCCGGTGTGCCAGGGCAGCGACCTGCGCACGGAACGCAGCGAGGGCATCGGCACGGTGCGCCACTCCACCGTGGTGCACCGCAACACCCCGGCGGCGCGCAACGTGTCCCTGATCGAGATGGCCGAGGGCTTCGTCGTCCGGGGCCGGGTGATGGGGCCGCCCGTCGGCATCCACAGCGGCGACCGGGTGCGGCTGTCCACCGCCAAGGACCCGGTGCGCGGCGAGCCGGTCTTCCAGCTGGTCGACGAGCCGTACCGCGCCTGGACCTGAGCCCATCGGCCGTGCGCCCGCCCCTGGTTGGCCGATAACCGCGCATGGTGATCATCCACTTCCTCCACACAGACAACCCACAGGGTGTCCTCCCCGTCCTCCGTGAGGCGAGGGGCGCCCGGGACCGCCGGGACGCCCGAGGTCGGGGTTCGAGGAGGAACTGTGGTCCGTGCCCGGCACATATGGGTCACCGCCACCGCGTTGCTCGCGGTGGCGGGAGCATCCCCAGGGGCGGCAGTCGCGGAGGATCAACCACCGTCGGCGACAGGGGCGTCGAGCGTCACGGAGGGCCGGACGCTGCCGCCCGGTTGGGCGATCACTGGCGGGCGGTCGGCGCCGCGGCTGGTGTGGCGGTCGGACCGGCCGGTGCCCATGGGCGACGCCCGCGTCGAATTCCGGGCGGACGGAAGGCTGTTGGGAGTCCCGCGGCCGGGCGGGGACGGGCACACCTTCGGGCTGCGCCTCGACGGACCGCGGACCGGTGAACTGCGGGGCCTGCAGGTCTGGTCCGGCGGACGCCGGCTGGACGGCACGGGGCCCACCGCTTCCCCCGGCGCAGCGGTCCGCCCGCCCGCCCCGCTGCCCGCCAATGCCGTGGACCCGGGCAAGCCGGGGCCGTACCACACCAAGTCCGGCGAGTACCGGCTCCGTTCGGTGCGGCTGCCGGGCTTCGCCGCCCCGGTGGAGATGCGGGCGGTGGTGGTCTCCCCCACCGGTGCGCACGGCCCGCGTCCGCTCGCGCTGTTCCTGCACGGCCGCCACTACACCTGCTACAAGGGCCACGACATCACCGGCGACTGGCCCTGCCCGGCCGGCACCAAGGCCGTGCCCAGCCACCGCGGCTACCTGCGCGACCAGAAGCTGCTGGCCTCCCAGGGCTACGACACCGTGTCGATCTCCGCGAACGGCGTCAACGGCCAGGACTTCGCCGCCGAGGACGGCGGCGCGCAGGCCCGCTCGTCCCTGGTGCGGCTGCATCTGGCGCACTGGGCCGACTGGTCCGCACACCCCGCGACGGCGCCGGCCGTCGTACGGGACGCGCCCCGCGCCGACCTGTCCCGCGTCCTGCTGGTCGGTCACTCGCGCGGCGGCGAGGGGGTGAGCCGGGCGGCGCTGGACAGCCTGTACCCGCCGCCCGCCGCGCAGGACGGCTACCACGGCCCGGTGCGCTGGACCGTGCGCGGCCTGGTCCTCATCGGCCCGACCGTCTTCGGCCAGAACCCGGTGCCCGACGTGCCGTCGGCGACGATCCTGCCGGGCTGCGACGGAGACGTCTCCGACCTGCAGGGCGAGGTGTACGTCGACGGCACGCGCGCCGTCAGCCGCGGCACCGCCCTGCACAGCGCCGTGTACGTGGTCGGCGCCGACCACAACTTCTTCAACTCCGAGTGGACTCCGGGGCAGGCCGCCGCGCCCGCCGAGGACGACTTCTCGGACGACCCGCACCACCCCGACCCGGTGTGCGGCAAGCGGGCGGCCACCCGGCTGACCGCCGACCAGCAGCACCGGGCCGGCTCGACCTACATCGCGGCGGCCGCGCGGCTGTTCGTCGCCGGTGACGACCGGGTCCGGCCGCTGCTGGACGGCTCCGGGAAGCGGGCGCCGTCGGCGGATCCGGCGCGGGTCCTCACGCACGCGGTGGGCGGGCGCCGGGGCGCCGGGTTCCTGCCGGACGGCACGGTGTCCGTCACCGGCGGGCGGCTGTGCTCGGCGGTGGACTCCTCCCCCGCCAAGTCGTGTCTGGACCAGGGCGCCAAGGGCGTCTCGCCGCACTTCGCGCAGTGGGAGACGGGGCCGGAGGCCGGCCGGCACGCTGTCGCGCTGCACTGGACGCGGGCCGGTTCCGCGGCCCGGGTGCGGGCCGCGGAACCGTTGTCGCTGGCGGGCGACAAGGCGCTGGCGCTGCGGCTGTTCGTGCCGCCGAACTCCCGGGGCACCCGCCTGGACGTGGCGGTCACCGACGCCTCCGGCCGCCGGGCGCTCCTCGGCCGGATCGACGCCGACGGGCTGCCGGGCAGTGAGCGCACCGCGTCCTACTGGGCCCGCGAGTTCCGCCTGCCGCTGGCGGCGGCCGGGCGGGCGCACCTGGACCTGCGGCACGTCAGGTCGCTGGAGCTGACGCCCCGTTCGGGTTCGGGCCGGGCCTGGCTGATGGACGCCTGGGGCTGGCGGCCGGGCCTGCCGGCGGTGCGGGCGGCCGCCCTGCCGCGGGTGGACGTCGGCCGCACCAGCGTCGACGAGGGCGACTCCGGGGTGCGCACCTACCGGGTGCCGGTCGAGGTGTCCGGGCACGGCAGCGGCCAGGTCCGGGTGTACGTGATCGACCCGGACACCGGCCGGACGAAGAACCGGCTGGTCACGGTGCATCCGGGCGGCCACGACATCGACGTGCCGGTCGAGGTGCGGGGCAACACCCGCTACGGCACCGACGTGTCGCACGACATCCTCGTCAAGGCGGTGCGGGGCGCGGTAGTGGGCTCCTACCGGGGCGGGCTCACCGTGCACGACGACGACCCGGCGCCCGCGGTGACCGTCACCCCCGTCGCCGACCGGGTCACCGAGGGCCAGTCCCTCAAGTGGCGAGTGGCGTTGTCGGAGGCCGTGGACGTGGACATGGGCACGATCTTCGCCGCCGTACCGGTGTCGCCGGAGCTGTCGACCAAGGACGTGTCCGCGCGCTGGCTGCGCGACACCGCCGGGGCGTCGCCGGACCCCGAGCGGCCCCTGTCGAAGGTGGACGGCGGCCTCGCCCTGTGGGTGGACATCCCGCCCGGGAAGACCAGCGCCGACGTCGCCGTCCCCACGGTGACGGACCGGGTCGCCGAACCCGCGGAGTCGGTGCGGTTCCGGCAGATCGACCCGCAGACCGGTGAGCCGCGCTCCGGCGGGCTGGAGATGACCGGCACCGTGCTCGACGCGCCGTAGCCGCCCTGAGGCTCCGGGGAGCGCCGGCTCCCCGGAGCCTCAGGGCTTGAGGGTCACCCGGATCCCGACCGTGCCGTCCACGCCGCGCCGCAGCCGGCTGCCCAGCAGGGTGAGGCGGCCCATGAGGCCGTACTTGCGGGCGATGAGATCGCGGTAGCGGGCGGTGGTGGCCGCGTCGGCGATCTGCGCGGTGGCCGGGAGCTGGTCGCCGGTGGGATGGCCGCGCACGTCGCAGGGGCTGGCGAGGACGTCGGCGCGGCGGCGGATCCGCTTGACCTTGAAGCTGTCGGCGGCCGTCCACACCCCCAGGGCGTCGCCGTCCCGGACCACCCACACGGGCGTGGCCACGGGCCGGCCGTCCTTGCGGTAGCTGGTGACGAGCAGGTACTTTCCGGCGCCGAGCCGGTCCAGCCGCGTGTCGTCCATGGCGGCAGTCTAGGAGGGCGCGCCTCGCCCGGGCACGGCGCGGGGGCTGTCGTGGCGCGCGGGCGCCTCAGGTGAGCGCCGCCGCCATGCGCCGCACCCCCTCGGTGAGGATCTCCGGTGAGGTCGCCAGGTTCAGGCGCACGTGCCCGGCGCCGCCGGTGCCGAAGGGCAGCCCGGAGTTGAGGGCGACGCGGCCGCGGTCGAGGAAGACCGCCGCCGGGTCGTGGCCGAGGCCGAGCGCCCGGCAGTCGAGCCAGGCCAGGTAAGTGGCCCGGCCCGGGTGGGGGCGGACCGCGGGCAGGTGCTCGGCCAGCAGCGCGGTGAGCAGGCGCCGGTTGGCGTCGAGGCCGGCCAGCAGCGCGTCCAGCCAGCCGGTGGCGTCGTTCAGGGCGGCGGTGTGGGCGATGACGGCGACGTGGCTGGCGCCGTGGCCGACCTCCTCCGGCATCCGGGCGAGGTCGGCGGCGGCTCCGGGCCCGGCGACGGCCAGCGCCGCCTTGAGGCCGGCCAGGTTCCAGCCCTTGGACGCGGACATCAGCGACAGGCCCCGCCCGGCGCCGGGCACGCTGAGATACGGCACGAAGGTGACGCCGGGGGCGACGAGCGGGGCGTGGATCTCGTCCGCGACGACCCGGACGCCGTGGCGCTCGGCGAGCTCCGCGACGGCCGCGAGCTCGGCGGCGGTGTGCACGGTGCCGGTGGGGTTGTGCGGGCTGCACAGCAGGAACGCGGCCCGGCCGCCGCCCGCGGTGGCCGCCCGGAACGTCGTCTCCAGCAGGTCGAGGTCGAGGCGCAGACCGGCGCCGAGCGGGGCCTCCACCACGCGGCGGTTCAGGTGGGTGACGAACTGGTAGAACGGCGGGTACACCGGGGAGTTGACGATCACCGGATCGCCGGGCCCGGTGACCAGCCGGAGCATCTCGACCACGCCGAGCATCACGTCCGGAACGATCGCCGTGCGCTCCACGGCGATCCCGTCCCAGTTCCAGCGCTTGGCGGCGAAGCCGGCCAGCGCCTCGGCGTAGCCGGTGCCCGCCGGATAGCCGGTGTCCCCGAGGGCGAGCGCGTCGGTGACGGCGCGGACGACGGGCCCGGCGAGCGGGACGTCCATCTCGGCCACCCACAGCGGCAGCACGTCCTCGGGGTAGGTGCGCCACTTCATGCTCGTCCGCCGACGCAGCTGCCCGAGGGTCAGGGCGCGCAGCGGGTCGGGTTCGCCGGGCGGGTGCTGCGGGATGCTGGTCATGCGGCCCAAGATAGGGGCCTGTGGCATGAGCGGAAACGGGGCGGGCCGGACGGACGGGGCGTGTGCGCGTCCGCGAGGACGCAGAAGAGGACGCTGAACCGGCCCGGCCGGCCCGGAAGATCACCGCGCGGCTGAACGGTGCCGGGCCGGGGCGCGTACTGAGAGTCGGGCGCTCGCGACCGGAGGGCCCCGCGGTGCCGTTCGGGCATCGCGCGTCGGGGTTTCGGGAGCCAGGCATGAGGCACGCACGACGACGGGTCGTGAGGCGGGTGACACGGCTGGCGGCGGTCGGCGGACTCCTCCTGGGAGGAGCGATGGTCACCCAGGCGGCCATGGCGAGCGAGACGCCCCCGGCGTCCGCCCGAGCGCTCAGCTCGCCCGGGACGGCCACGGGCACCGGTGCCGCACTGGTGGCGGAGCTCGGCACGGCGCGGACCGCGGGCGACTGGATCGGCGCCGACGGGCGTCCCGTGGTGGCGGTGACCGACTCCTCTGCGGCCCGGGTGGTGCGGCGCGCGGGGGCCGAGCCGAAGCTCGTCGCGCACAGCATGGACGAGCTGAAGTCGGCGACCGCCACGCTGCGGTCGGCGCCCCGGGTGGCGGGCACGGCCTGGTCCGTGGACTACCGGACCAACCGGGTCGTGGTGCAGGCCGACCGCACCGTGTCGGCCGCCGACTGGTCGCGGATGACCCGGGTCGCCGCCCGCATCGGCGGTTTCGTGCGGATGGAGCGCACGCAGGGCACCTTCACCACCCGACTGAACGGGGCGCAGCCGATCCTGTCGACGGGCGGGCGCTGCTCGGCCGGCTTCAACGTGACCGACGGCCGGACCGACTTCATCCTCACCGCCGGCCACTGCGGCCCCTCCGGGTCCATCTGGTTCGCCGACAACCAGGGCAACCAGCAGCTGGGGCGGACGGTCAGCAGCACCTTCCCCGGCAACGACTTCTCGCTGGTCCAGTACACCTCGGGCCGGGCCGGTGACGGGGCCGACGTGGTGGCCGTCGGCGGCGGCAAGGGCGTGCGGATCACCGGGGTCGCCGATCCGGCCGTAGGGCAGCGGGTGTTCCGCAGCGGCAGCACGAGCGGCCTGCACGACGGGCAGGTGACCGGGCTGAACGCGACGGTCAACTACCCCGAGGGGACGGTGACCGGGCTGATCCAGACCGACGTGTGCGCCGAACCGGGGGACAGCGGCGGCCCGTTGTTCTCCGAGGGCGTCGCGCTGGGCGTCACCTCGGGCGGCAGCGGGGACTGCACCACGGGCGGCACGACGTTCTTCCAGCCGGTGACCAGGGCGCTGGCGGCGCTGAACGTCAAGCTGCTGGTGTCGGCGCAGAACGCCGGCGGCGCCCGGAACGCCTCGCCGGCGCCCGCGCCGTCGGCCACGCAGGGTGCGGTGGCGCCGAGCGCGGCCTCGCCCGGCTCCTCGGCGCCGGTGACGGGTACCGCACAGGGCGAGACGCTGCTGGCCCGGCTGACGGACACCCGCAACCTCGGTCCCGGGCTGCTGGTGATCGCCGGCAGCCTGATCGCCCTCGTCGCGACCCGCTACATCCGTGCGGAGCAGGACCGCAAGGCGTACCAGCGGTACTACTCCGCGACGTGGGGCTGACGGCCGGGCCCTCGCGGGCGCCGGCCAGGCTCTTTGTGGTGATCGGGGAGGGAAGGTGTCACGAGAAGGGCACCCGTGCGTTCACGGGTGCCGGGGTGGCCGGGGCGGTGCCCGCCCCGCCGGGTCAGGCCGCCCGGGACGGCTGCGGGGCCGCGGCGGCCCACTCCAACACGAGGCGCTGGTACTCCGCGCGCTGCTCGGTGGTCAGTGTCCCGCCCGACCGGCGCCACAGGGCCCGGATCTCCTCGTTGACCTCCGCGGCCGATCGCTCGGAGGCGGTTTCAACAGTGGTGGACATGCTGTGAAGCATATGCCGGAGGACGTGAAGGCGCTGTGAATAAAGGCGCCGGAACCGGACATACCGGACCGTGTTGCTCATCACGTCAATACGCCGCGCGCACGCCTCCGGCGGCCGGTCCCGCCGGCGGCTCAGGTGCCGGGCTTGCGGCCGTAGACGAAGACGTCGTCCCCCGTCTTCAGCAGCGACCAGTACTTCTTGGCGGTCGTCGTCGTCATGTTCACGCAGCCGTGGGATCCCGGCGGGTTCCACATGCTGAGGTTCACCGAGTGGAAGGCCTGACCGCCGTCGAAGAACTGGCTGTAGGGCATCGGCACGTCGTAGATGTTCGAGACGTGGTCGATGTCCCGCCAGTAGATCTTCTTCAGGCCGGTGCGGGTGACGTACCCCTTGCGGCCGGTGCGCACGGGGACCGGCCCGTACACGAGCCTGCTGCCGTCCTGGATCCAGCTGAGCTGGAGCGTGAGGTTCACGCAGGCGATGCGGCCCTTGTTCACCGGGCACTTGCCGGCCTTGTTGGGGTTGTCCCCCACGGCCTTCTGCTTGTTCATCAGGTCCATCACGCCCCAGGTGACGGGGCCGGCGTAGCCGATGGCGGGCGTGATGCCGTGCTTGTTCTGGAAGGCCTGGATGGCCTTGCAGTCGGTGGAGGACTGCCTTCCGTCGACCGGGCGGCCGAGGAACTTCTCCACCTGCTTCTGGTACGGGCCCGCCTGCGTGGTGCAGCTCGCGGCCTGGGCCGGTGCCGCGGTGATGGCGAGCGTGAGCGGTGCCACCAGTCCGGTGACGCCCAGGGCGACGGCACCCCTTCTGCGTATGTCCCCCATGTCGGCCTCTTCCCCTTGTCCCCTCGGTCCCCTGGGGCATGCCCCGGGGCGTTCCCTGCGCGGTTCCCGCGCTCTCGGCCTACTAGACCAGTGCGGCGGGCCGATGGTTGTGGTTCCGGCCAGGCTGTGACGCAACGGTGAACTACCGCGCACGGTCGGACGAGCAGCGCCACCGCCGGGTCCGCGGGGTCGCAGGTGACGTCGGCCCGCTCGCCGCCGTCCGAGCCCCGCCGCCCGTCCATTCGACGGTCAGCCGCCGGCCCCGGCACCGTGACGTCGCCCCGTCCTGTCGCCGCCACCGGGGTCCGGCGCCGTACCCCGCGCTTCTTCAGCGGTACCACGCCGTCCCCCAGCCGGGCGGAGGCACGGCGCCCGCCGTGCAGCACCGGTCAGGACGTCTCCGCGAGGCCGGGGCGGCACCTTGGGCGAGCGGGTGAACCGTGCCGGAAATCGGCCGGAACGCGCTGTTCAGAGGCGTTGCCACGGGTTCGGGGCGATGCGACGGGGGTGCCTGACCGGTCGGAGTCGTCAGCGGGGGACGGGGATGGCGCGTCGCGAAGGCGCGTTGGACCCGGCGGCCGGCCCGGTGCAGCGCTTCGCGTCCGAGGTGCGCGAGCTGCGCCGGGAGGCCGGCGGTATGACGTACGGGAGATGGCCCGGCGCGCCAACTACTCGGTGGCCACGTTGTCCAGGGCGGCCGCCGGGGTGAGGCCCCGGCCGGGAGGACGGCGGAAGGCGCCGGGCCGCCCGGCCGGGCGGGTCCTCAGTGGCCGCGCCGGATCCATTCCTCCAGGTGCGGGGCCTCCTCGCCGATGGTGGTGGAGTCGCCGTGGCCGGTGAGGACCTTCGTCTCGGGCGGGAGGGTGAGGAGCCGGTCCCGGACGGAGTCGATGATCGTCGGGAAGTGGGAGTAGGAGCGCCCGGTGGCGCCGGGTCCGCCCCGGAAGAGGGTATCGCCGGTGAACACCGTCGCGAGCCCGGGGTCGTACAGGCAGACGGCGCCGGGCGCGTGGCCCGGGGTGTGCAGGACGGTCAGGTCGGCGCCGGCGGCCTCGAGGACCTGCCCGTCGACGAGGTGCCGGTCGGGGTCGCGGTGGGGGTGGGTGAGCTTCCACAGCGGCATGTCGTCGGCGTGCAGCCAGATCGTGGCGCCGGTGAGGTCGGCGAGGGCCGGCGCGGCGTCGATGTGGTCGTTGTGGGCGTGGGTGCACACGATGGCGGTCAGGCGGCGGTCGCCGACCGCGGCGGCGATGGCCTCGGCGTCGTGGGCGGCGTCGATGACGATCACCTCGTGGTCGTCGCCGACGATCCACACGTTGTTCTCGACGTCCCAGGTGCCGCCGTCGAGGGTGAACTGCCCGGAGGTGACCAGGCGTTCGATGCGGGCGGTCGTCACAGCACCACCACCGAGCGCAGCACGTCGCCGTGGTGCATCCGCTCGAAGGCCTGCTCCACCTCGTCCAGCCGGATGGTCTCGGTGACGAACGCGTCCAGCGGCAGGCGGCCCTGCAGGTGCAGGTCGACGAGCATGGGGAAGTCCCGGGAGGGCAGGCAGTCGCCGTACCAGGAGGACTTCAGCGCGCCGCCGCGGCCGAAGACGTCCAGCAGCGGCAGTTCGAGTTTCATCTCGGGGGTGGGGACACCGACGAGGACGACGGTGCCGGCCAGGTCGCGCGCGTAGAAGGCCTGCCGGTAGGTCTCGGGGCGGCCGACCGCGTCGATGACGACGTCGGCGCCGAACCCGCCGGTCAGTTCCCGGATCGCCTCGACCGGGTCGGTCTCCTTGGAGTTGACGGTGTGCGTGGCACCGAGCGTGCGGGCCTTCTCCAGTTTGCGGTCGTCGATGTCGACGGCGATGATCCGCGCCGCGCCGGCGAGGTTCGACCCGGCGATCGCCGCGTCGCCGACGCCGCCGCAGCCGATGACGGCGACGGAGTCGCCGCGCCCGACGTCGCCGGTGTTGATCGCGGCGCCGAGGCCGGCCATCACCCCGCAGCCCAGCAGTCCGGCGACCGCCGGCGAGACGGCCGGGTCGACCTTGGTGCACTGCCCGGCCGCGACGAGCGTCTTCTCGGCGAAGGCGCCGATCCCGAGGGCCGGGGAGAGCTCCTGCCCGGTGCCGGCGAGGGTCATCCGCTGGCTGGCGTTGTGGGTGTCGAAGCAGTACCAGGGGCGCCCGCGCAGACAGGCCCGGCAGTTGCCGCACACGGCACGCCAGTTGAGGATGACGAAGTCACCGGGGGCCACCTCGGTGACGCCGTCCCCGACCGACTCCACGACGCCGGAGGCCTCGTGGCCGAGGAGGAACGGGAAGTCGTCGGAGATTCCGCCCTGTTTGTAGTGCAGATCGGTGTGGCAGACACCGCAGGCCTGGACGCGCACGACGGCCTCGCCGGGTCCCGGGTCCGGAACCACGATCGTCTCGACCCGTACGGGTTCGTCCTTCCCCGGTGCGATCACGCCGCGAACTTCCTGCGCCATGGCCAGGCCCCTTCTCGATCGACATGCCTTGGTGCCGACCCTACGCGCCGGTGATCGGCGGCGGCACGGACACGACGGCGCCGGTGGATCTTTCCGGGCCCGGGGGCGGGGTGCCCGCTGCGCTTGCCGGGCCCGCCGGCGCGGAGGAGTCTCGGACGTGGGGTCCGTGCGGCCCGCTCCCCGCCGGGCCGCGGGCGCCCGAAGGAGGTCACCATGGGTACCGCGACAGGCTCTGCCTTCGACACCGAGAAACTGCGCCGGGGCATCGAGGGGAACACCGGCAACACCCTGCTGTCCCTGTACGCGGACGACGCCGAGATCCGCATCGTCGACCGCGACAGCCGGCCGAGCCACCCCCGGGTCCTGCACGGCCGCATCCAGATCGCCGAGCTGCTCGACGACGTCTACCGCCGCGACATGACGCACAAGCTGGACCGGTGCGTGGTGCAGGGCGACCACGCCGCGTTCAGCGAGTCCTGCGAGTACGGCGACGGCACCCGGGTCTTCGCCGAGTCGATGATCACGCTGCGCGACGGGAAGATAGCCGAACAGATCATGATCCAGGCGTGGGACGAGTAGCGGACGCTGCAGTCCTCCACGTCCCCTGAGCAGCGCCGCGGGAATCCCGGACCCCGGCCGGGCCTGGGCGGCGGTTCGGGACGGAGTACCGGGCGCTGCGCCCGCGACCGGCCGCCCGGTGCGTCCTTGAGGACGCGCCCTCGCGGCGACGGGCCCCGGCACCGGCGGCCGCCCGGGGCGGCCCCGGCCGGTCCTCACGCGGGGCGGCGGCCAGGTGTGCGCCGTGCCCGGCGGGGGAACCTGGTGCGTCCTGGTTCGGGCGTGATGAGAGGAGCACCCCCCTGTGACAGCGTCGGAGGCGGGCGGGCGGGCCCCGGGCGCCCAGGAGGCCGGGTACGAGCCGGACCCGCGCCGCTGGCGGGCCCTGTGGATCACCCTGGTGGCCGGCTTCATGAGCCTGCTCGACGTGACGATCGTGGCGGTCGCCCTGCCCACCGTCCAGCGCGACCTGCACGCCTCCGCCGCCCAGGTGCAGTGGGTGGTCTCCGGGTACGCCCTCACCTTCGCCCTCGCCCTCGTCACCGCGGGGCGCCTCGGCGACGCCCTGGACCGGCGGCGCATCTTCCTGCTGGCCCTCAGCGGCTTCGTGGTCTTCAGCGCGGCCTGCGGCGCGGCCCCCGACATCACGCTGCTGGTGGTGGCCCGGCTGGCCCAGGGCCTGGCCGCGGGCTTCATGGCCCCGCAGAACTCCGCGCTCATCCAGCAGCTGTTCCGCGGCGCCGAACGCGGTCGCGCCTTCGGGCTCTTCGGCTCGACCGTCGGGATCTCCTCGGCCGTCGGACCGATCACCGGGGGTGTCATCCTCGCCCTCGCCTCCGGCGCCCAGGGCTGGCGGTGGATCTTCTACGTCAACGTCCCCATCGGCGTCCTCGCGGTCCTGCTCGGCCGCCGGCTGCTGCCCCGCACCCGGCGGTCCGGCCGGGGGCACGTGGACGTGCCCGGGGTCCTGCTGCTGGGTCTCGGCGTGCTCTGCCTCATGTATCCGCTGGTCCAGGCGGAGTCGGGCGGCATCGGGCAGCTGTGGTGGCTGTTCCCCGTGGGCGTCGCGGTCCTCGCCGTCTTCGCGCAGTGGCAGCGGCGCCTCGTCGCCCGGGGCGCGCAGCCGCTGCTCGACCCGCGTCTGTTCACCACCGTGCGCGGCTACGCCGTCGGCGCCGGTGTCGGCACGCTGTACTTCATCGGCTTCAGCGGTGTCTGGCTGGTCTTCGCCCTCTTCTACCAGCACGGCCTGGGCTTCACCCCGCTGCGGTCCGGGCTGGCCGTGACCCCGTTCGCCGTCGGCTCGGCGATCACCGCGGTGGTCGCCGGACGGCTGGTGGAGCGGTTCGGCCGGCTGCTCACGGTGTGCGGGCTCACGGGCGTGATCCTCGGGCTCGGCGGCGCCGCGCTGCTGCTGCGCTACGGGCCCGCCGGCAGCGCTCCCTGGCTCGCCGCCCCGCTGCTGTTCCTCGGCGGCTTCGGCGGTGGCTTCGTCGTCTCCCCCAACATCACCATGACGCTGCGGGACGTGCCGGTGCGCATGGCGGGCGCGGCGGGCGGCGCGCTGCAGACGGGGCAGCGGCTCGGCGCGGCCGTGGGCACCGCGGCCCTGCCCGGGCTCTTCTACGTGGTGCTCGCCGGGAGCGACGACTACCGCGGTGCCCTCTTCGCGGCGCTGGGCGCCGCCCTCGTCGGCATGGCGGCCTCCCTCGCCCTCGCGACGTTCGACTGGCGCCGCGACCGGCGGACACGGGGAACTCGCCGGAAGTGCCCGGACGAGGTCGCCACCGGTCCGGTGAACGCGCGGGAGACCTGAGCGGCCGGCCCCGGCCGGGAGCAGGGAGGAGCGGATGAGGGGGCGTGGGCACCTCGCCCCGGGAGGACGTCAGCCGTACGTGAGGACCATCCGGAAGCGGGCCTTGCCGGAGAGCATCTTGCGGTAGGCCTCGTCCGCCTGGTCGACGGGTACCGTCTCGGTCATGGGGCGGATGCCGTGCAGGGCGCTGAACGCCATGGTGTCCTCCACGTCCTGCGCGGTGCCGGACGGGTGCCCGCGGACGACGCGGCCGCTCATCAGCAGCTGGGCGGGGCTGACGCCGAGCGGCGCGGTGTCCGCGCCGATGACCACCAGCTCCCCGCGGTGCGTCAGGCCGTCCACGGTGGCCGTGATGGCCTCGGAGTTCCCGGCGGTGGCCAGGACGGCCTTGGCGCCGCCCAGGGACTGCAGCGCCTCGGCGACCGGTGTGCCGGAGGTGCTGTCGATGTAGTGGTGGGCGCCCAGCCGCTTGGCGAAGTCGGCCTTCTCCGCGCCGCGGGCGATCCCGACCGTCTCGAACCCCATGGCGACCGCGTACTGCACCCCGAGATGCCCGAGGCCGCCGAGACCGAGCACGGCGACCAGGTCCCCGGGCCGGGCGGAGCTGCGCCGCAGCCCGTTGTACGTGGTCACGCCCGCGCAGGCCATGGGCCCGGCGTCGGCCGCGGAGAGCGCCTCGGGAATCCGGGCCAGGGCGTCGGCGGGTGCGATCACCTGCCCGCCGAAGCCGCCGTCGTAGGCCCACCCGGGCACCTTCAGGTTCCGGCACACGATGAAGTCGCCCTCCCGGCAGGCCCGGCAGTGGCCGCACGAGCCGCCGAACCAGCCGACGGCCACCCGGTCGCCCAGCTGCCAGCCGCGGTCGGCCGCGCCCTCGCCGAGCTCCTCGATCCGCCCGGCGATCTCGTGCCCGGGCACCAGCGGGAACGACACGCCGGGCAGCGCCCCGCTCACGAAGAGCGCATCGCTGTGGCAGATCCCGCACGCGTCGACGGCGATCCTCACCTGGCCGGCGCCGGGTCGCGGCACCTCCCGCTCGGTCAGTTCGAACGTGCCGCCCGAGGCGGTCACCTGCGCGACTCGATACGTGCTCATGGGGTGCTCCGAAGACGGCTGCGAATCGGTGGGTCGCCCCCCCGTTCCAGCAGACCAGCTCCGGACCGATCGCGCGCGCCGAAACGGTTCGGCACGGCGCCACCCGGCGGGGCCCTCAGCCGGGTCCGGGGTGCCAGCCCGCCGGGCGCAGGATGCCGAGCAGCTGGCGGACGAGCTCGTCGACGACCTCGTCCAGGCTCGCGTCCACCCAGCCGGCGCTCCAGTCGTGCAGCAGGCCGTTGACGCTGCCGATGAAGGCCGTGGCCGCGAGGCGGTAGTCGCGGGGCGCCGCCTCGCCGCGCGCGACCGCCGCGTCGGCCTCGGCGCGGATCAGGTCGACCCAGCGGGCCCGGCGGGCGAGCCGCTGCTCCTCGAGGCGGGGGCTGACTCCGACGATCTCCACGAAGGTGATCCGGATGCGGCGCGGGTCGCAGGTGACGTCGCGGGCGTAGGCGCGGAACAGCACGGCGACCCGCTCGGCCAGGGGCAGCCCCTCCGCGGCCGCGAGGGCGTCGAGCACCGCGCGTTCCGCCCAGCCGTTGACCTCCAGGTGCAGCGCGGCGAGGACGTCCTCGAGGGTGCGGAACTCCTCGTAGAACTGGCGGGTGGACAGGCCCGCGGTCTGGCTCAGCGCGGCGACCGTGGTGGCCCGGTAGCCCGGGTGGTCGCCGAACAGGTGCAGAGCGGCCTCCAGGAAGCGGCGGCGGCGCTCGGCCTGCCGTTCCTCGGCGGACCGGCCGCCGTAGCGGCCCGTCGGCGCCCTCAGCCTCCCCGTCACGCTTCCCCCCTCGGTCGCCCTCCGTCGCCCCGCCGGCCTCCCAATCTTGTCGTGCACGCATCTTGTCGAGAAGGCCGCACCCTCCTTACTTTTCAGTAAGTTCACTGTGAAAGCGACCGTGTTCAGATTTCCCCGAGGAAAGAGAGCAGTCATGCCTGCCTCCAGATCCAGGCACCTTTGCTCCGTGGCCGCCGCTTTCGTCCTGACCGTCGCCGCCCCGGCGACCGCCGCCTCCGCCGCGTCCGGCGCCTCCGGCCTGCGCGAGGTGCTGTTCGTGGGCAACAACTGGGACGGCACCGCGGACGTCATCAAGTCCTCCGGCGACTTCGCCGAGGTCGGCCGGATCAACGTCATCCCGGACAAGGACCAGCGGATGGCGGAGATCAACGCCGACCCGATCAAGTGGGTGTACTTCCAGGCCATCCGCAACAGCGTCGGCGAGGGCCACGACCAGTTCGCCGACGACATGTACTCCACCCCGGACGGGAGGTCGGTGGTCGTCTCCCGGCCGAGCTTCGCGGACGTGGTCTCGATCGACCTGGCCACCGGAAGGATCAACTGGCGCTTCCCGGTGGCCGGCTACCGCGCCGACCACATGGCGGTCTCGCCGGACGGCACCCGGGTCGCCGTCTCCGCGTCCACCGCGAACACCGTGCACGTCCTGGACATCGCCACCGGCAAGCAGCTGGGGGCGTTCGCGACCGGCGACAAGCCGCACGAGAACATCTTCACCAGGGACGGCAAGTACATCTGGAACATGTCCATCGGGGACGTCAACACCTCCCTCGACGACCCGGGCTGGGACTGGACCAAGGGCGACCGGCACATCACGGTCGTGGACGCGACGACGTACAAGCAGGTCAAGGTCATCGACATGCGGCAGCGGCTGGACGCGTACGGGCTGAAGGACTTCTCCGACGCCGTCCGGCCCGCGGTCTTCTCGCCCGACGAGTCCAAGCTGTACTTCCAGGTGTCGTTCTTCAACGGCTTCCTGGAGTACGACGTCGCCGCCGACAAGATCACCCGGATGAAGACGCTGCCGAAGAACCCCGCGACCAGCGAGGACCGCACCACCTGGGTCAACGACTCGCGCCACCACGGCATCTCGATGAACCCCGAGGGCACCAAGCTGTGCGTCGCGGGCACCATGGACGACTACGCCACCGTGGTCGACCGGTCCACCCTCCAGGAGGGTCCGCTGGTGCCCGCGTCCAAGCCGTACTGGGCCACGGTCAGCGGCGACGGCAAGGACTGCATCGTCTCCGAGAGCGGCGCCGACCAGGTCACCGCGATCGACTTCGCCACCGGGCGGAAGGTCGCGTCGGTCCCGGTGGGCGACCACCCGCAGCGCGTCCGGCTGGGACACGTGCAGGCCGACTGGACGGGCCCGTCGGCCAGTTGACGGACGTACGGCCTCCAGGAGCGCTCGCTGGAGGCCGTACGCCGGTCGTCGGTGCGCCGGCCGCAAGGCCGCCGCCGTCAGTCGCCCGTCCGGCGCGTCACGTGCAGCAGGTACTCCTTCCGGTCGAGAGGGTTGTGGTCGGTGCGCGGCCGCTCGGGGACCGGCCCCCGGGTGACGGGCGCGTAGTGGTCGAAGGCGGTCTCCAGCTCGCCCTCGCCCCGGGTGAGCCCGGGCAGCCGCTGCTCCAGTTCGTGGATCCGCGCGGCGGGCACCGCGCCCTCGAGGACGCAGGCCGGGCCCCGCGCCTCGGTGGCCGCCGGTACGGCGCCCAGCCGGGTCAGCACCGGCAGCAGTACGCCCAGGGTGTCCGCCGGCGCCTCGACGCGGAAGCGGTGCACCGGCTCGTGCACCCGGGTGCCCGCCCGGCGCAACGCCTCGGTCAGCACGAGCGGGGTCAGGCCGCGGAAGTCGTGGCCGGTGCTCGACATGCTCTTGTCGAAGCGCTGGTGGGCGTGGCTCTGGCGGGGCGAGTAGCCGCTGTGGGTCATGGTGACCGTGCAGTCGGGGATCGGCCAGCCGTGCAGGCCCTGGCCGAGGGTCTCGCGGACGGTGTCCTCGACGGCCTTGAAGAAGGCGTACGGCATGGAGCCCAGCTCCACCTCCAGGCGGAACGCGACGCCCGCCCCGGGTGGGGCCGGCTCGACGCGCAGGCCGACGGTGGCGAGGAACGGGTTGCCGTCCGTCTTGTTGAACTCGACCGCCTCGCCGGTGCCGACGGGCCGTTCGACGCACAGCGTGGTGGTCTCCCGGAAGGTGACCGCCAGGCCGTAGTCCTCGGCGAGAGCGGCCTCGACGACCTCCTTCTGCACCTCGCCGTAGAGGGAGACGGAGGTCTCCCCGCGCACCTCGTCGTGGCGCACGCCGATGAGCGGGTCCTGTTCGGCCAGCTGGGTGAGCGCCAGGTGCAGGGAGCGCCGGTCCGTGCCGGGCCCCGGGACTACGACGGTCTCCAGGGTGGGCGGCGCGAAGTGGTGCCCGCGGGGCCGTCCCGGCACGCCGAGCGCGTCGCCGACCCGGATGCCGCCGAGGCCCCACACCTTGGCGATGCTGCCGGCGCCGGCGCTCTCCCGCGGGGCGTCGGCGCCCCGGTCGAAGACGGCGAGCGCGGTGATCCTGCCCTCCTCCCCCGCGTCCCCGAACGGAATACGGTCGCGTACGCGCAGGGTGCCGGTGAAGACCCGCGCGTAGGCGACCTTCTCCCCCGCCGGGCCCCGCTCCACCTTGAACACCGCGGCGGAGGGCGGGCCGTCCGGGTCGCCGCCGGCGGCGGGCAGCAGCCGTTCGATGCCGGTCACCAGCTCGTCCACTCCCGCGCGGGTGAGAGCCGACCCGAAGTAGACCGGATGGACCAGTGCCCGTCGGGTCCGGTCGGCGAGGGAGCGGAGCAGGCGGCCGTCGTCGTCCGGACGGTCGTCGCGCAGGCGGCCGGCCACGTAGGCGGCGAGGAGGTCGTCGTCGTGGTCGGCGAGCGCGTCCAGCGCGGCCGGCCCGAGCCGCTGGACGAAGCGGGCGTCGCGCGTGCCGAGCCCGTGCGCCGTCCCGGCCGGCACCAGCGGTACGGCCAGCCTGCGGGTCATCTCGGCCAGCACGGCCCCGCCCCGGGCGCCGCGCCGGTCGATCTTGTTGACGAAGACCAGGGTGGGGATGCGCAGCCGGCGCAGGGTCCGCATGAGGACGCGGGTCTGCGCCTGGACGCCCTCGACGGCCGAGACGACCAGGACGGCGCCGTCGAGCACGCCGAGCACCCGTTCCACCTCGGCGATGAAGTCGGGGTGGCCGGGGGTGTCGATGAGGTTGACGGTCACCGTGTCGAGCGGGAACGACACGACCGCCGCCTTGATGGTGATGCCGCGCCGGCGCTCCAGCGCGAGGGTGTCCGTCCGGGTGCTGCCGGCGTCGACGCTGCCGAGCTCGTCGGTGACTCCGGCGGTGTGCAGCAGCCGTTCGGTCAGGCTGGTCTTACCCGCGTCGACGTGCGCGAGGATGCCGAGATTGAGCAGATGCACTGAGCGTGATGTCCTTCGCCGTGGGTGGGATTCCTGCCTGGGGGGACATGCACGCAGGGCGCATCGGTGTGCTCCTCTCGGTGGTGCCGACGGGTCCCGGGCAGTGCAGCACGCCGTCCCGGCGACCGCAATGGATTAACGCTCAACAGCTGCGTCTCGCAGCGCTCGCCGCCTTCCGGGCCCGGTCATAGAGTGATCTGCATCACGCCGTTCGGCTGATGCCCCTCACTCCTGCCCGCACGGTCTGGAGGCCGTATGACCCACATCACGGTGAAGGTGGACGGCACGACGTACGAGGACGACGTGGAGCCCCGTCTCCTCCTGGTCCACTACCTGCGCGACCGCCTCGGCCTGACCGGTACGCCGATCGGCTGCGACACCTCCAACTGCGGGGCCTGCACCGTCGAGCTGGACGGGGCGAGCGCCAAGAGCTGCTCGGTGCTCGCCGTGCAGGCGGACGGGTGCGAGGTGACCACCGTCCAGGGGCTGGCGAAGGACGGCGAGTGGACACGGCTGCAGCGGGCCTTCCACGAGCGGCACGCCCTGCAGTGCGGCTACTGCACCCCCGGGATGCTCATGGCCGCGCGGGACCTGCTGCGCGAGAACCCGCATCCCGGCGCCGAGGAGGTCCGGCACGCCCTGGAGGGCAACCTCTGCCGGTGCACCGGCTACCAGAACATCGTCCACGCGGTGCTCGCCGCCGCCGGACAGCAGGTCGCCGAGGAGGCCACGGCATGACCGGCCAAGCCGTCGAACCCGAGATCGGCCGCGCCCGGCTGCGCAAGGAGGACGCGCGGCTGATCACGGGCCAGACCAACTGGACCGACAACATCCAGGTCGCCGGCCTGCTCCACCTGGCGATCCTGCGCAGCCCGATGGCCCACGCCCGCGTCACCCGCGTCGACGTCTCCCCCGCCCTCGAACGCCCCGGGGTGTTCGCCGCCTTCAGCGGCGCCGACCTCGCCGAGGGGCTGGGGTCGCTGCCCTGCGCCTGGCCGGTCACCGAGGACATCGTGCTGCCCGAGCACCCGCCGATCGCCGTGGACGAGGTCCGCTACGCCGGGGACCCGGTCGCGGTGGTGGCGGCCCGCGACCGGTACGCGGCCGCCGACGCGCTGGAGGCGATCGAGGTCGACTACGAGCCGCTGCCCCCGGTGCTGGACCTGGAGGCCGCGCTCGCGGACGGCGCGCCGCTGGTCCACGCCGACAAGGGCACCAACCGCTGCTACACCTGGCCGCTCGCCACCGGCGAGAGCTTCGAGGCCGTCCGGGAGCGCGCCGAGGTCACCCTCAGGCGCCGCTACCACCAGCAGCGGCTGATCCCCAACGCCATGGAGCCGCGCGCGGTCGTCGTCACCCCGCTCGCCGCCTCCGGCGAGTACACGGTGTACTCGGCGACCCAGATCCCGCACATCCTGCGGATCATGCTGTCGGCCGTCACCGGCGTCCCCGAGCACAAGCTCCGGGTGATCGCCCCCGACGTGGGCGGCGGCTTCGGCTCCAAGCTCCAGGTGTACGGCGAGGAGGCCCTGGCGCTGGCCGTGGCCCGGAGACTCGGCCGCCCCGTGAAGTGGACCGAGTCCCGTTCCGAGGGGTACCTCGCCACCCACCACGGCCGCGGCATGATCCAGGACGTCGAGATCGCCGCGACCCGGGAGGGCAGGCTGCTCGGGCTGAAGGTGGACCTGACCGCCGACATGGGCGCCTACCTGATGCTCGTCACCCCGGGCATCCCGATCCTCGGCGCGTTCATGTACCCGGCGATCTACAAGATGGACTCCTACGCGTTCACCTGCACCGGTGTCTTCACCACGCGCACCCCGACCGACGCCTACCGCGGTGCCGGGCGCCCCGAGGCCACCTTCGCCATCGAGCGGATCATGGACGACCTGGCCCACGAACTCGGCCTCGACCCGATCGAGCTGCGGCGCCGCAACTGGATCCGGCACGAGGAGTTCCCGTACACCACCATCGCCGGACTGACCTACGACACCGGCGACTACGAGTCGGCCACCGACAAGGCCCTCGCCCTGTTCGGCTACGACGACCTGCGCGCCGAGCAGCGGGGGCGCGCCGAGCGCGGCGACACCGTACGCCTCGGCATCGGCGTGTCGACCTTCACGGAGATGTGCGGGCTCGCGCCGAGCCGGGTGCTGCGCGACCTCAGGTACGGGGCCGGCGGCTGGGAGGCGGCGAGCATCCGCATGCTGCCCACCGGCACGGTGGAGGTCGTCACCGGCACCAGCCCGCACGGGCAGGGCCACGTCACCTGCTGGAGCCAGATCGCGGCCGACGTGCTCGGCGTCCCCTTCGAGGACGTCGAGGTGGTGCACGGCGACACCAAGGCGGCCCCGCAGGGCATGGACACCTACGGCTCGCGCTCGCTGACCGTCGGCGGCGAGGCCGTGCACCGGGCGGCGGTCAAGGTGGTGGACAAGGCCCGGAAGGTCGCCGCGCACCTGCTGGAGGCGAGCGAGCAGGACCTGGAGTTCCAGGCCGGCGTGTTCTCCGTCAGGGGTTCGCCGGAGGCCCGCAAGACGATCCAGGAGATCGCCCTGGAGACGTTCATGGCGCACAACCTGCCCGACGGCGTCGAGCCGACCATCAACGCCGAGTCGCTGGTCGACCCGGAGAACTTCTCCTACCCGCACGGCACCCACCTGTGCGCCGTGGAGGTCGACACGGAGACCGGGAAGACAGAGATCCGGAAGTACGTCTGCGTCGACGACGTCGGCCACGTCGTCAACCCGATGATCGTCGAGGGCCAGGTGCACGGCGGACTCGCGCAGGGCATCGCGCAGGCGCTGTACGAGGAGGCCGTCTACGACGACGAGGGCAACCTCGTCTCCGGCACCATGGCCGACTACCTCGTGCCCTCGGCCGCCGACCTGCCGGAGTTCGTCACCGACCGCACGGAGACCCCGGCGGCCTCGAACTCCATGGGGGTCAAGGGCGTCGGCGAGGCGGGGACGATCGCGTCGACGCCGGCCGTCGTGAACGCCGTCGTGGACGCGCTGAGGCCGCTGGGCGTGGACGACGTGCGGATGCCGTGCGCGCCGCACCGGGTCTGGCAGGCCGTCCGGGCGGCCCGGTCCGGCCGGGCCGCCGAGCCGGCCGGGACGGGACCCGCGCAGTCCGGGCAGTCCGGGCAGGCCGCGCAGGGCGGCGACATCGGCCAGTACGGCGACACCGGCTCGTCCGGAGACACCGGCTCGTCCGGCAAGGAGGGTCCGGCATGATTCCCCCCGCGTTCGAGTACACCCGTCCCGGCAGCGTCGACGAGGCGGTGCGCGCGCTGGCCGACGCCGGCGAGGAGGCGAAGGTGCTGGCCGGCGGGCAGAGCCTGCTGCCGCTGCTGCGGCTGAGGCTCGCCTTCCCGGAACTGGTCGTGGACGTCGGCCGGATCCCGGAGCTGCGCGGCGTCCGCGAGGACGGCGACACGCTCGTCATCGGCGCGATGACCACGCACCACGACGTGGTCCACGACCCGCTGGTGCGCCGGCACGCCGGTCTGCTGGCGCAGGCGACGGCCACGGTGGCCGACCCCGCCGTACGGCACCGGGGCACCCTCGGCGGCTCGCTCGCGCACGCCGACCCCGCCGGCGACCTGCCCGCCGTCGCCCTCGCCCTCGACGCCGCACTGGTCGTGGCGGGCCCGGGCGGGCGGCGCACGGTCCCGGCGCGGGAGTTCTTCGTCGACTACCTCCAGTCGGCGCTCGCACCCGACGAGCTGCTGCTGGAGGTGCGGATCCCGAAGCGGGCCGGCTGGGGCTTCCACTACGAGAAGTTCCACGCGGTCGCCCAGTCCTGGGCCATCGTCGCCGTCGCGGCGCTCGTGCGGCGCGACGACGGGCACATCGCCGAGGCACGCGTCGCACTGACCAACATGGGCCCGACCCCGCTGCGCGCCACGGCCGCCGAGGAGGCGCTGACCGGCGCCGACGGCCCCGGGGCCGTGGCCCGCGCGGCCGAGGCGGCGGCCGAGGGCACCCGGCCCTCCCAGGACCTGTCCGCCTCGCCCGAGTACCGGGAGCACCTCGCGCGGGTGCTGACCAGGCGGGCGGTGCTGACCGCCACCGGAACGGGGTGAGCGCCGATCACCCGCATGGACGACCCGGAGCAGGTGCGGGCCCGCCTGGAGGAGACGGGGTACCTCGTCGACGAAGGGCTGGCCGTCACCTGCTTCCTGGCGCTGAAGCTGCACCGGCCGCTGTTCTGCGAGGGCGACGCGGGCGTGGGCAAGACCGCGCTCGCGACCGCCCTCGCCCAGACGCTGGACGCGCCGCTGATCCGGCTGCAGTGCCACGAGGGCATCGACGCCGCGCAGGCCCTGTACGACTGGGACTTCCCGCGCCAGCTGCTGCACCTGCGGGCCGCGGAGGCCGCCGGGGCCACGGACGCCGACCGTCTCGAGAGCGAGCTGTACGACCGGCGCTTCCTCATCGCCCGGCCGCTGCTGCGGGCGCTGCAGACGCAGCCGTCGGTGCTGCTGGTGGACGAGATCGACCGGGCGGACGACGAGTTCGAGGCGTTCCTGCTGGAGCTGCTGTCGGAGTACTCGGTGACGATCCCCGAACTGGGCACGCTGCGGGCCGAGGAGCCGCCGGTGGTCGTGCTGACCTCGAACCGGACCCGGGAAGTGCACGACGCGCTGAAGCGGCGGTGCCTGTACCACTGGTTCGACCACCCCTCCTTCGCCCGCGAACTGGCCATCGTGCGGCGCCGGTTGCCCGGGGTGTCGGCGCGGCTGGCCGAGCAGGTCACCGCGCTGGTGCAGGCGCTGCGGGGCGCGGACCTGGTCAAGCCGCCCGGGGTGGCCGAGACGATCGACTGGGCCGAGGCCCTGGACGCGCTGGGGGCGAGCGAGGTGGACGCCGAGCTGGCCGTGGCGACGCTGGGCTCGGTGCTGAAGTACCGCGAGGACACCGACCGGGCCCGGGGGCTCGACCTCGCGGCGGTCCTCGCGGCCCGGGGGGTGTGACGGCGATGGGTGCGGAGGCTGCCGGCGCGGCCGCGGTACCGCTCGGCGCGGACGCCGTGCTGCTCGGCTTCGTGCGGGCGCTGCGGGCGGCGGGGCTCGACGCCGGGAGCGAGCGGCTGCACGCCTTCCTGCGCGCGGTCGACGCGTTGCGGCCCGGGATGCGGGCGGACGTGTACTGGGCGGGACGGTCGACCCTGTGCGGCGGGCACGACGATCTGGAGCGCTACGAGCGGGTGTTCGCCGCGTACTTCGGGGCACAGGGCGAGCCCGCGCCGCGCGCGCCCCGCGCCGTGCCGCCGCCCCGGCCGCGTGTCGCCGCGCGCGAGGCCTCCGCCGCCCCGCGCACGCCGGGCGAGGGCGAGCCGTCCGGGCCGCCCGCCGTCACGCTCGCCAGCTCCGCCGAGGTGCTGCGGCACCGCGACGTCGCCGGCCTGGACGCCGCCGAACGCGCCCAGCTGCGGCGCCTGCTGGCCGAGTTCGCGCTCGTGGGGCAGACCCGGCGCTCGGCCCGGCGGCGGCCCGCCCGGCGCGGGGACGTCGACCCGCGCCGCACCGTGCGGGAGCTGCTGCGCCGCGGCGGGGAACCGGCTCGGCTGCGGCGGCACGCGCGCGTGGAACGGCCGCGCCGCGTGGTGCTGCTCGTCGACGTGAGCGGTTCGATGGCGCCGTACGCCGACGCGCTGCTGCGGTTCGCGCACGCGGCGGTGCGCGGGGGCCGCACCGAGGTGTTCACGATCGGCACCCGGCTGACCCGGACGACCCGCGAACTCGCCCACCGCGACCCGGACCTGGCGATGGCGGCCGTCGCGGCGGCCGTGCCGGACTGGCGGGGCGGCACCCGGCTCGGCGAGCTGCTGCGCGAGTTCCTGAACCGCTGGGGGCAGCGCGGCATGGCGCGCGGCGCGGTCGTCGTCCTGCTGTCGGACGGGTGGGAGCGCGGTGACCCGGAGCTGCTCGGCGCGCAGATGCGCCGGCTGCACGCCCTGGCCCACCAGGTGATCTGGGCCAACCCGCGCAAGGCGCGCCCCGGTTACGCGCCGCTGGCCGCCGGGATGGCGGCGGCCCTGCCGAGCGTCGACGTGTTCGTCGGGGGGCACAGCCTGGCGGCGCTGGAGGAGCTGGCGGCGGCGGTGCGCGGGGCGGCCGGTGCGGCCGGTGCGGCCCCGGTGAGAGGAGCGGAGCGTGCGTGAGATCCTGCCGGCGCTGGCGCGCTGGTACGCGGCCGGGATCCCGTTCGGGCTCGCCACGGTCGTCGCCGTCAGCCGCAGCGCGCCGCGCGGACCCGGTGCCGCCATGGCGGTGGGGCCCGGCGACGAGGTCGTGGGCAGCGTGTCCGGCGGCTGCGTGGAAGGGGCGGTGTTCGAACTGGCCCAGGAGGTGGCGGCGAGCGGTGAGGCGCGCCTGGAGACCTTCGGGTACAGCGACGAGGACGCGTTCGCGGTCGGACTCACCTGCGGCGGCGAGATCACCTTGCTGGTGCGGCCGGTGACGGCCGCCACGGACCCGGCGTTCGGCGCGGTGGCCGCCTCCGTCGCCGCGGGTGAACCGGTGACCGTGGCCACGGTGGTCGACGGGCCGGCACCGCGCGGGGCCGCCCTCGGGGTCTGGCCCGGGTCCGTGACCGGGACGCTCGGCGCCGAGGGGCTCGACGTCGCGGTCACCGCCGACGCCCGCGGTGAACTCGCCCTCGGCGCCTCGGTGCTCCGGCACTACGGGGCGCACGGCGAGCGCCGCGAGGACGCCGTCAGCGTGTTCCTGCAGTCGTTCGCGCCGCCGCCGCGGATGCTGGTCTTCGGCGCGATCGACTACGCGGCCGCGGTGGCCCGCATCGGCGACTTCCTCGGCTACCGGGTCACCGTGTGCGACGCCCGCCCGGTCTTCGCCACGCCCAAGCGCTTCCCGACGGGCGTGGAGGTCGTCGTGGACTGGCCGCACCGGTATCTGAGCGGGACCGGCACCGACGACCGCACGGTGATCTGCGTCCTCACCCACGACCCGAAGTTCGACGTGCCGCTGCTCGAGGAGGCGCTGCGCCGGCCGGCCGCCTACATCGGGGCGATGGGCAGCCGCCGTACCCACGACGAGCGGCGCGCCCGGCTGACCGAGGCCGGTCTCACCGGGGCCGAACTGGCCCGGCTGCGCTCGCCCCTCGGGCTCGACCTGGGGGCCCGTACGCCCGAGGAGGTCGCGGTGTCCGTCGCCGCCGAGATCGTCGCCCTGCGCTGGGGCGGCAGCGGCGCGCCGCTGACCGCGACCACCGGGGCCGTCCATCCGCCCGTCGGCCACTGAGTGCGAGGAGCTAAACCATGGAGCTGCGGCACGAGTTCACCGTCCCCGTCCCGGTCGACGACGCCTGGCACGCGCTGCTCGACATCGAGCGCGTCGCGCCGTGCCTGCCGGGCACGGTGGTCGAGGAGTACGACGGCAGGACGGTGAAGGGCTCGGTCAAGGTCAAGGTCGGGCCGGTCACCGTCAACTACCGCGGTACGGCGGTCTTCGACGAGCAGGACGCGGCGGCGCACCGGCTGGTGCTCGTGGCGAGCGGCCGGGAGACCCGCGGGCAGGGCACGGCCCGGGCGACGGTGACCGGCACGCTGAGCGAGCACGAGGGCGGTACGGCGGTGTCGGTGCTGACGGATCTGGCGGTGACCGGCCGTCCGGCGCAGTTCGGGCGCGGGGTGCTGGCGGAGGTGGGCGACCGGCTGGTCGGCCAGTTCGCCCAGTGCCTCGCCGAGCGCCTGACCGAGCGGCCCGCCGAGGCCGCGGCGGAGGAACCGGTTCAGCCGCCCCGGGCGGAGCCGGAGCCGGTGGACCTGCTGCGCACGGCAGGCCTGCCGGTGGCCAAGCGGGCGGCGGGCGCGGCGGCGGCCCTCGGCGCGCTGGCACTGCTGGCCACCCGCCTCTGGCGGCGGCGCCGGTCCTGCCGGGCGACCAGGCGACGGCGCCGGTCCTGCCGGGCGACCAGGCGACGGCGCCGGTCCTGCCGGGCGACCTGGCGGCGCCGTCGGCCGTAGAGCCGACGCCGGTCCACGGCACGGCCACTCGGCAGCCGGGCCAAGCGCGCCCGCGCGACTGCCCCGCCCATGGTCAGGCGCACAGCGGGCAGGGCGGCGGCCCCCGACGCACCAGCCGCACCCGCCATGCGCAGGTAGACGACGAACCAGCGCCTGCCCACCACACGCCAACTCGGCATCCCGGCCGCCGCGCCCGCGCGGCCGACCCGCCCACGGCCAGGCGCACACCAGGCAGGGCGACGCCCCTCGACGTACCGGACCGGCCGCGCGGTCGCGCGCCCGTAGGCGGCGAGCCGACGCCGGGCCACCGCGCGGTTACTCGGGGTCGCCGGCCACCCGTGCGTGCAGGTGCAGGTCGTGCCAGCCGTCGGCGTGCAGCTGGGCGCTGCGCAGAGTGCCCTCGGGGGCGAACCCGGACTTCTCGGCCACCCGGCAGGAGGCCGGGTTGGCGGTGGAGTGGTAGAGGTCCAGCCGGTGCAGGCCCAGCTCGTCCAGGGCCCAGCGGCTCAGGCGCCGGGCCGCCGCGACGGCTACGCCGTTGCCGCGCGCAGGCGGCAGCACCCAGTAGACGACTTCGGCGGTTCCGCCCGCGAGGTCGACGTCGTTCAGTCCGGCGAGGCCCAGGGCCGCGCCGCCGGGCGGGGCCACGGCCCAGACGACACCGGTCTCGGCACGCCGGCGCGCGTGCAGGCGCTCGATCCGGGCGCGGGCCTCCGCCCGGCCGGCCACGGTGAAGAGGTTCCACCGGCTGATCGACGGGTCCTGGCCGGCGGCGAGCAGGGCGTCCGCGTCGGCGTCGTCAAGCCGCCAGGGTCGCAGCTCGAGCCCGCCGGGCAGCGCGAGCACGGGCTGCTCGCCGTCGGCGAGGCGGCCTGGGGGGACGACGTCGGGTATGCCGGGGCCGGAGATCATCCCGGCATCGTGCCACAGGCGCCAGGCGTCAGGGCCGGGGCAGGCGGTGCAGGGTCACGTCGGTCAGGGCGCCGCCGGTGAGGCGGGCCGTGAGGTAGGTGCAGTGGGGCTGGCGGCGGCGGTCGGTCGGGGAGCCGGGGTTGAGCAGGCGCAGCCCGCCGGGGGCGGTGGTGTCCCAGGGGATGTGGCTGTGGCCGAAGACCAGCACGTCCAGGTCCGGGAAGCGGGCGGCGCAGCGGGCCTCACGGCCCTGGGCGGGGCCGGTCTCGTGCACCACGCCGAAGCGCAGGCCGCCCAGCTCGGCGTACGCCACCTCGGGGAGCCGGGCGCGCAGGTCGGGGCCGTCGTTGTTGCCGTACACGCCGACCAGCCGGCGGCTGCGGTCCTCCAGCAGGTCGAGCGTCGCGGCGTCGACCCAGTCGCCGGCGTGGAACACGACGTCCGCGCGCGGGAGTTCGTCGAGCAGCGCCTCCGGCAGCCGCTTGGCGCGCTTGGGCAGGTGGGTGTCGGACGTCAGGAGCAGGCGCACGTCACCAGCCTAGGCCGGTCAGGAGGCGAGGCGGCGGATGGTGCCGACGGCGCCCAGGGCGGCGACGCCCGCGCCGACGGCCGTGGCCGCCGGGTGCCTCGCCAGGGTCGCCTGCCAGGACCGGGCGTGGGAGCTGTCGTCGAAGGCCCCGTGGGCGCCGTGGTCGGCGGCGCGCTCCCGGTCGACCGGTTCGAAGAGGTTGTCCTGGCCGGCGGGCGGGATGCGGTCGGTCTGCTGGGAGTCGAAGCCGGTGCGGGCCAGGTAGCGGTCCAGCAGGGCCGGTACGAAGCGGTTGGCCCAGACGGTCGCCAGGGTGGTGGCGCCGACGTAGTACTGCTTGCGGCGCGGGTGGTCGGCCGCGTACGCCACGCCCCGCGCGGCGACCTCCGGCTGGTAGATCGGCGGCACCGGCATGGGGTGCTTGGAGAGCCGGGTGCGCACCCAGTCGAACTGGGGGGTGTTGACCGCGGGCATCTGGGCGACCGTGACGTGCACGTTGCTGCCGCGGTGCAGCAGTTCCGTGCGCAGGGAGGAGGTGAAGCCGTTGATGGCGTGCTTGGCGCCGCAGTACGCCGACTGCAGCGGGATGGACCGCTCCCCGAGCGCCGAGCCGACCTGCACGATCGTGCCCCTGTCCCGGGGCAGCATGCGCTTCAGGGCCGAGCGGGTGCCGTTGACGAAGCCCAGGTACGTCACTTCGGTGACCCGCTTGAACTCCTCGGCGGTGATTTCCTCGAACGGCGCGAAGACCGTGGAGAACGCGCAGTTGATCCAGACGTCGATCGGCCCGAACTCCTTCTCGGCGACCTCGGCGACGGCCTCAACCTGGGCGGGGTCGGCCACGTCGGCGGGCTGGACCAGGGGGCGCCCGCCGAGCGCCGCGACCTCGTCGGCCGCCGCCCGCAGGCCGCCCTCGCCGCGCGCGACCAGGACGACGTTCGCGCCGCGGCGGCCGTACAGGCGGGCGGTGGCGCGGCCGATCCCGGCGCTGGCTCCGGTGATGACGACGGTGGGGGACATGATCGTTCTCCTGTTCTGACGTTTCGGGGCCGCCGGAAGTCGCCGGGGTTGCCGGGTTTTCCGGAGCTTCACACGTGCACTTGTCGACTTGTCTCTTCAGGGCTTCCGTCGCAGCCGCAGCGCCGCGCCTGCTCCGGCCGCCGCGGTGAGGGCGGCCGCCGCGGCCGTCGTCGTCCAGCGGGCGGTGCGGGACGGCTCGGGCGGGCGGGTGGCCAGGCGTTCCGGGTGCTCGCTGGGCAGCCCCGCGCCGTCGAGCCCGAGGGCCAGGACTTCGGCGAGGTGCAGGGCGCGCCGGCCCGTGCCGCCCTCCTCGATCTGGGTACGGCAGCTGAAGCCGTCGGCGAGGACCAGGCTGCCGGGTGCCGCCCCGCGTACGGCGGGCGGCACGCCGTGTTCGGCGACGGCCATGGAGACCTCGTGGTGGCCGCGTTCGAGGCCGAAGTTGCCGGCCAGGCCGCAGCAGCCCTCGTCGAGGACCTCGGCGTCCAGGTGGGCGCGGCGCATCAGTTCGCGGTCGGCGTCGAACTTCGTGATCGCGTGCTGGTGGCAGTGGGTCTGCACGGTCGCCTGCCGGGCGAGCCGCGGCGGCCGCCAGTCGCCGGGCGCGTGGTGGACGAGGTGCTCGGCGAAGGTGCGGAACTGTCCGGCGAGCCGCTGTACGTCCTGGTCGGCGGGCATCAGCTCGGGCGCGTCGGACCGGAAGACGGCCGTGCAGGAGGGTTCGAGGCCGATGACCGGGGTGCCCGCCTCCAGGTAGGGGCCGAGCACGCCGAGGGTGCGGCGCAGCACCTTCTTCGCGACGGGGAGCTGCCCGGTGGAGATCCAGGTCAGGCCGCAGCAGACGGGCTTGGCGGGGACGGCGACCCGGAAGCCGGCGTCCTCCAGGACACGGACGGCGGAGATCGCGATGGAGGGGTGGAAGCAGGTGCTGAAGGTGTCCGGCCACAGGCCCTCCCAGGTCTCCCGGTCGTCCGGTGGGCGGGCGGTGACGCCGAGTCCGGCCTCGCGGGCCCTGAGCATCTTCTGCTCGCGCTCGGGGTCGTCGGAGAAGGCCACGTTCGCGTCCTTCTCGTGGCGGCCGATGGCCCGCAGCAGCGCGTGCGCCTGCTCGTCGACGTCGTCCTGGCTGTCGCCGCTGTACTGGACCATGAGCCAGCTGTCGCCCTCGGGCAGCACGGCGAGGGAGTCGAGGTAGGCGCCCTCCTCGCGCATCAGCTGGGCCATGCGCCCGTCCAGCGCCTCCAGCTGGCTCGGCGAGCAGTGCTCCAGCAGCCGTGGGACGTCGTCGCCGGCGGCGCAGATGTCGTCGCAGCCGAGGACGAGGAGCGACTGGTACGGCGGCACCGGCACCAGGTCGAGTTCGGCGCGCAGCACGGTCACCAGGGTGCCCTCGCTGCCGACGAGCGCCCTGGCCGCGTCGAAGCCGTTCTCGGGCAGCAGGGAGTCGAGGTTGTAGCCGGAGACGCGGCGCGGGATCTTCGGGTATCCGCGGCGGATGTCGGCCAGATACGCGGCGGCGATGCGGTCGAGGCCGGCGTACAGCTCGCCGAGCCGCCCGCCGCCGTCGACGATCCGCTCGCGCTCGCCGGGCGAGGTGGGGCCGACCCAGGCGCGCAGGCCGTCGTAGGTGAGGATCTCCAGGCGGCGCACGTTGTCGACGGTCTTGCCGCAGGCCTGGGCCGAGGCGCCGCAGGAGTTGTTGCCGATCATGCCGCCGAGCGCGCAGTGGCTGTGCGTGGACGGCTTGGGCCCGAACTGCAGCTTGTGGCCGGACAGTCGGCGGTTGAGTTCGTCGAGGACGATCCCCGGTTCCACCACGCAGGTGCGCTGCCCGGGGTCGACGGACAGCAGTCTGGTGCAGTACTTGCCCCAGTCGATCACCACGGCCGTGTTCGTCGACTGGCCGGCGAGGCTGGTGCCGCCGCCCCGGGACAGCACCGGGGCGTCGAAGCGCGCGCAGACGGACACCGCCCGCGCGCCCGCCTCGACCGTGCGGGGGACGACCACGCCGACGGGGACCTGGCGGTAGTTCGATCCGTCCGTGGCATAGGCGCCGCGACTGCCCGCGTCGAAGCGGATCTCGCCGTCCACTTCGGCGCGGAGCGCCGCCTCCAGGCCGGAGTTGTCCGGAGGGGTCATGTGCACTCCTCGAGATCGCCGGGGTCCTTGGCGCTTTCCAGGACCGGCGAGTACCCCTCTCTTGCCCTGTGCAACAACAGTTTGGGCTGAGCAGGTGCGACTGGACAGTCTGGACTGTCGGTCATAGGGTGGGGGCATGCCCGAGATCTCCGAGTCCGCCGCCCGTGCGGCGCGTGACCTGCGCGTGGTGTTCAGCCGGCTGCGGCGCCGTATCCGCGAGGTGGCGCAGGACGCCGACCTCACGCCGTCGCAGGAGTCGGCGCTGTCGCTGGTCGGCAAGCACGGGGCGGCCACGGCCAGCGCGCTGGCCGCCGCGGAGGGCGTACGGCCGCAGTCGATGGCGACCACGCTGGCCGCCCTGGAGCAGCACGGCCTGATCCGGCGCGCACCCGATCCCGACGACGGCCGCCGCCAGCTGGTCACCCTCAGCGATGCGGGCCGGGCCCGCGTCGAGGGCAACAAGCAGCTGCGCGAGGAGTGGCTGGCCCGCGCCTTCGAGGACCGCTTCACCCCGGAGGAGCGGCAGACCGTCCTGACCGCACTGGACCTGCTGGAACGACTCTCGCGGCCGTGAGGGGCCGCCGTCCTGCGGTGAACGGGGTCCGGTCCCGCCCGGCGGTCGGCGCTCCGGGCACCGGCCGTGAAGGCGTGACCCGCCGCCCCGCCCGCCCGGCACGCCGCGTCCGCGGGCAGACCGCCGGCCGGCTGCGGAGGCGCCCGGACCCCGGCGCTCCTGGGCACGTCCGCCGCACGGCGGCCCTCCCTCTGCCCGCTCACCGGCCCGGCCGCCCGGCCGGTGACACTCCCCGCCGGCCGTAGCCTCGGCCGGCCCCACTCCGGACCACACCCTGGAAAGGCCCGAACCACCCATGGCACTCACCACGCTCGACCCCCGGACCGCCCTCGTCGCGATCGACCTGCAGAACGGCATCGTCGGCATGCCCACCGAGCCGTGTCCGGCGAAGGAGGTCGTCTCCCGTACGGCCGAGCTCGCCGACGCCTTCCGCTCCCGCGGCCTGCCGGTGGTGCTGGTGCGGGTCTCCTTCGCGCCCGACTGGGCGGACGCCGTGCCCGGGCGCACCGAGCGGCAGGCGCGGGGCCTCGCGTTCCCGGAGGGCTGGGACCTCGTCGTCGACGAGCTGTCCGGCCACCCCGGCGACATCCGCGTCACCAAGCACAACTGGAGCGCCTTCCACGGCACGGACCTCGACGTCCAGCTGCGCCGCCGCGGGATCACCCAGATCGTGCTGACCGGCATCGCCACCAGCATCGGCGTGGAGTCCACCGCCCGTGACGCCTACGCCCACGGCTACCACGTCACCCTGGCCACGGACGCCATGGCCGACAGCGACCCCGAGGCGCACGAGGGCAGCGTGCGGCGGATCTTCCCGCGGCTCGGCGAGTCCGGCACCACCGCCGAGGTCCTCGCGCTGCTGGAGCGCACCCACGCATGACCGGCGGTCCCCGGTACGGGCGGACCCACGCCCGTACCGGGGGCCGGGTTACCATGCGGCCACGCAGCCGCGCCGCCCAGGCGACGGAAGGGCGAACCAAGGGGGCTTGGAAACCGGATGCCGGTCAAGGTCAGCGTCGTCGTACCCGTGTACAACCCCGGACCGTACATCGAGGACTGCATCGCCTCGCTGCTGCGGCAGTCGCTGCCTCCCGACGAGTACGAGGTGATCTTCGTCGACGACGGCTCCACCGACGCCACCCCGGCCCGGCTGGACGCGCTCGCCGCCGAGCACCCGCACATCCGCGTCTTCCACCAGGAGAACTCCGGCTGGTCGGGCAAGCCCCGCAACGTCGGCATCGAGGCCTCCCGCGGCGAGTTCGTGATGTTCGTCGACAACGACGACCAGCTCGGCGACGAGGCCCTGGAACGGATGTACGCGTACGGAGTCGCCCACGAGGCCGACGTGGTCGTCGGCAAGATGGCGGGCAAGGGCCGCACGGTGCCGGTCGAGCTGTTCCGCCGCAACCGTCCGTACGCCACGGTGGCGAACGCCCCGCTGATCGACAGCCTCACCCCGCACAAGATGGTGCGGCGCTCCTTCCTGGAGCGCACCGGGCTGCGCTACCCGGAGGGCCGGCGGCGGCTGGAGGACCACGTCTTCTTCGCCGAGGCGTACCTGCGCGCGGACAACGTCTCGGTGCTGTCCGACTACGTCTGCTACTACCACCTGGCCCGGCCCGACGCCTCCAACGCGGGCTTCCAGCGCTTCGACCCGGTCGGCTACTTCAAGAACCTCCGCGAGGCGCTGGACGTCGTCGAGCGGTACACCGAGCCGGGACCGCTGCGCGACCGGCTGCTGCGCCGCTGGCTGCGGGTGGAGATGGTGGAGCGGATGACCGGGCGCCGGCTGCTCGCGCTGCCGGACGACTACCGGCGCGAGCTGTTCCAGGAGATGCGCGCGGTGGCCGTGGAGCGCTTCGGCCCCGGTGTCGCCCCCGGGCTGCGGCCGGCGCAGCGGATCACCGCCGCGCTGATCCGGGAGAACCGGTACGACGACCTCCTCGCCTACGCCGAGTGGGAGGCCGGCGTGCGGCCCCGGGCCACCCCGACGGGCGTCGAGTGGCACGAGGGCACCCTGCGGGTGCGGTTCGACGCCGAGTACCACGACGCCGGCGGCGCGCTGACCGTGACCGCGGACGGCCACCGCCCGCCCGCCGACGGCGCGCCCGCCGACCCGGCCGAGGCGGCCGCCTGGCTGGCCGGAGCCGCCGACGACGGCTTCGGGACCGCGACCGCCGACCTGGTGCTGCGCGACCGGGAGAGCGGTGCCTCCTTCTTCCAGCCGGTCGAGCTCACCCGCGCCCGGGTCCCCGCCGGGGACGGCCGGACACGGCTGGTGCTGCGCGGCACGGCCACCGTCGACCCCGCCGCCGCCGCGGGCGGCGCCCCGCTGTCCGCGGGGCTGTGGGACGCCCACGTCCGCGTCGCGCTGGGCGGCTGGACCAAGGAGTGCCGGCTCGGCCCGGCCCCGGCGCCCGCACCCGCGCTGCCGACGGCCGGCCTCGTCGCCGGCCGGATGGTGCTGCCCTACTGGACGCAGCGCCACCGCAACCTGTCCCTGGACGTCGACCGGGCCGTGAAGTCCCTGGGCCTGCACCGGCTGACCCCGGCCGACGCGACGGTCTCCGACCGCGAGGTGCTGACCGTCGCGCTGCCGCTGTACGTCCCGGACACCACCGAGGTCACCCTCCGGCTGACCGGTGGCGCCGGCGGCCGGACGCTCGACCGGGCCGCCGTCCTCACTCCCGCGGACGGCGCGCACGCGCTGCTGCGGGCGGCGGTGCCGCTGGGCGAGATGCGCAACGGCGTGTGGCGCACGGAGCTGCGGCCGGCCGGGGACCGCGGGCTCGGGCTGCCGCTGCTGCTGCGGGCGGGCCGGGCGGACGTCCAGGTGGTCCGCCGGCCGCCGCGCGGACTGCTGCGGCGGGTGGCGGGCCGGGCCCGGCGCATGCTGGGCGGCCTGCTCGGCGGACCGATGACGACGCGAAAGGCCTGACGGAATGCGGCAGTTGGAGATATCCGGCGCCTGGGTGCTGGAGCCGAAGGTGTTCCCGGACGAGCGGGGCAGCTTCCACGAGTGGTACCGGGGCGAGGAGTTCCGCGAGGCCACCGGCCACGACCTCGCGCTCGCCCAGGCCAACTGCTCGGTGTCCCGGCTGGGCGTGCTGCGCGGCGTGCACTTCGCCGACGTGCCCCCCGGCCAGGCCAAGTACGTCACCTGCGTGCGCGGCGCCGTGCTGGACGTGGTCGTGGACATCCGGGTCGGCTCCCCCACCTTCGGGCGGTGGGAGGCGGTACGGCTCGACGACGACACCCGGCACGCGATGTTCCTCGCCGAGGGCCTCGGGCACGCCTTCATGGCGCTGACCGACGACGCCACCGTGGTGTACCTGTGCTCGACCGGGTACGCGCCGGGGCGCGAGCACGGGGTGCACCCCCTCGACCCGGCCCTGGGCATCGACTGGCCCGCGGGCATCGAGCCGGTGCTGTCGGAGAAGGACGCCGCGGCGCCCACGCTCGCCGAGGCCGAGCGGTCCGGGCTGCTGCCCTCCTACGCCGACTGCGCCGCCCACTACGAGCGGCTGCGCTCGGCAGGGTCGGGCGGCTGACGCGATGAGAGGCCACCGCCCGCCGACACCGTGCGTCGGTGTCGGCGGGCGGTGGCCTCCCCGGCCGGCTTCACCGGCCGGCGGCGTGCGGGCGGCTCAGCGGTCGACGGCGTACTGCGCCACCGCGCGGCGCAGCGGCTCCCAGCCCCGGGCGCGCTTGGTGCCCCGGTTCCGGGCGGCCACCAGCGGCTTCCAGAAGCCGGCGGAGAGGAACTCCTCCGGCTTGACCGCGACGGTCCGCTCCAGGACGGACTCGGGGACCTTCTGCGGGTCCGGAACCTCGAACTCCGCCATGATGTCGTCGTACTTGTCCTGGAGCACGGTGTTGCCCGGGTCGGCGCCGAACACCACCAGCTGGCCGGTGGGCGCCGTGTCGACCAGGACCAGGGCCAGGTCGGGGCGGTGGCGGCCCAGGATCTCGACCAGCTTGTAGACGTCCCCGGTCCAGGCGTCGGTGTGCCGGTCCCGGGCGGCCTCGTCCACGTTGCGCGGGAGCATGTCGTCGAAGACGATCACGCTCGCCCAGTCCGCGTGCTTCTCGATGTTGATGAAGTCCCGCAGCGCGTACTCGAACAGGTGCATGCCGTCGATGAACGACAGGTCCAGGGTGGTGCGCCGCCAGTAGCCGAACGGGCTGCGGTTGCGGGCGAGGTTGCGCAGCGGGTGCCGGCCGCCCCGCAGATGGGCGAGCGGGTTCTCGCGGGCGAAGAAGTCGTCGCTGGTCGCCTTCGCCAGGTGCACGTCGCAGCGGATCTCCGTGACCACCTTGAACGCGGGGTCGATCGCGATGCTGGGCACCCGGGACAGCGTCAGGCTGCGGCCGTCGTTGACGCCGATCTCCAGGTAGTTGCGGTTCGCGGTGACCTTGTGGAGCTCCCGCAGGAACTCGTGCCGTTTCACTGGGACATCTCCTTGCGGATGTGAGGCAGTGCTTCGTACAGGGCGGAGCGCCACTCCCTCGGTGGCGCGAGACCGGCCTCCCGCCAGCGTGCGTGCCCGAGGGCGCTGTAGGCGGGGCGGGGTGCCGGCCGCGGGAAGGAGCCGCTTTCGGTGGGCCGTACCCGGTCCGGGTCGGCGCCGGCCAGCCGGAACACCTCGCGCGCCAGTTCGTACCAGCTGGCCTCGCCCGAACTGGTGGCGTGCAGAACGCCGTGCGCGGACGTGGCACCGAGGTCGGCGACGCGGGCGGCCACGTCCGCGCTCCAGGTCGGCTGCCCGCGCTGGTCGTCGACGACGTCCACGGTGTCCCGGCGGGCCTCGAGTTCCAGCATGGTGCGCACGAAGTTGCGGCCGTGCGCGCCGTACAGCCAGGCGGTCCGCAACACGACCGCGGCGCCCGGGAGTTCCTCCAGCACCGCCCGCTCCCCGGCGAGCTTGGTGCGGCCGTAGGCGGTGCGCGGGGCCGGCGGGTGGTCCTCGGGGTAGGGGGTGGCGCGGGTCTCGCCGGAGAAGACGTAGTCGGTGGAGAGGTGGATCAGGCGGGCGCCGCGCGCGGCGCAGGCGCGGGCGAGCAGCCGGGGGCCGTCGCCGTTGACGCGCAGGGCGCGCGCCTCGTCGGTCTCGGCGTCGTCGACGGCCGTATAGGCGGCGCAGTTGACGACGACGTCGGGGCGGTGGGCGTCGAACGCGTCCCGGACGGCGCCGGGTCCGGTGATGTCGAGCGCCGACCGGTCCAGGCCGGTCACGTCCTCACCGCGGCCCGCCAGTTCGTGGACGGTGTCGCGGCCGAGCATGCCGCCCGCGCCGGTGACCAGCCACCTCATCGCGTGTTCCGGTGCTTCAGGGCCTCCCACCAGTCCCGGTGCTCCCGGTACCAGGCGACCGTCTCGGCGAGCCCGGTGGTGAAGTCGCGGCGGGGCCGGTAGCCGAGCTCGTCGCGGGCCTTGCTCCAGTCGACCGAGTAGCGCAGGTCGTGGCCCTTGCGGTCGGTGACGTACTCGACCCGGTCCCAGCCGGCGCCGCAGGCATCGAGGAGCAGTCCGGTCAGCTCCTTGTTGCTCAGCTCGGTGCCGCCGCCGATGTTGTAGACCTCGCCGGGGCGGCCCTGGGTGCGCACCAGCTCGATGCCCCGGCAGTGGTCGTCGACGTGCAGCCAGTCGCGGACGTTGCGCCCGTCGCCGTACAGGGGGACCGGCAGGCCGTCCAGGAGGTTGGTGACGAAGAGCGGGATCACCTTCTCGGGGAACTGGTGCGGCCCGTAGTTGTTGGAGCAGCGGGTGACCCGGACGTCGAGGCCGTGGGTGCGGTGCTGGGCGAGGGCCAGCAGGTCGGAGGACGCCTTGGATGCGGAGTACGGCGAGTTGGGCGCCAGCGGGTGCGTCTCGGGCCAGGAGCCGGACTCGATGGAGCCGTACACCTCGTCGGTGGAGACGTGCACGAACGTGCCGACGCCGTGCCTGAGCGCCGCGTCCAGCAGGGTCTGGGTGCCGACGACGTTGGTGCGGACGAACTCGCCCGCGCCCTCGATCGACCGGTCGACGTGCGACTCGGCGGCGAAGTGGACGACCTGGTCGGCGTCCGCCATCAGCTTGTCGACGAGTCCGGCGTCGCAGATGTCGCCGTGCACGAAGTCGAGCCGGGGGTGACCGGCGGGGAGGTTGGTGAGCGTGCCGGCGTAGGTCAGCCGGTCCAGCACGGTGATGCGGGGGGCGCCCGGCGGGTCGTCGGCGAGGAGCATGCGGACGTAGTGGGAGCCGATGAACCCGGCGGCGCCGGTGACGAGGAGATTCATGAACGGATCTGCACCTTGCTGTGGTCTCCGAGGACGAGGCGGTGGGCACTGGGTACTCCGGGCGCCGGGGTGACCTCGACGTGCCGGCCGATGAGCGAGGACTCGATCCGGCCCACGCCGGCGATCGAGGAGTCCCGCAGCACGATGGAGAACTCGAGTTCGCTGTCGGTGATCCGGCAGTTCTCCGCGATGGAGGTGTACGGCCCGACGTAGGAGCCGGTGACGACGGTGCCGGCCCCGATGACGGCCGGTCCCACGATCCGGGAGCCGACGATCCGCGCGCCCTCCTCGATCACGACCCGGCCGACGGTCTCGGACGCCTCGTCCACATCGCCGTCGAGGCGCCGCTGCACGCCCTCCAGGACGGTGCGGTTGACCTCCAGCATGTCGCCGACGTTGCCGGTGTCCTTCCAGTAGCCCCGGATGACCGTGGAGCGCACGTCGGCGCGGTCGTCGATGAGGTGCTGGATGGCGTGGGTGATCTCCAGTTCGCCCCGCCAGGAGGGGCGGATGGCGCGGACGGCCTGGTGGATCGCGGGCGTGAACAGGTAGACGCCGACGAGCGCGAGGTCGCTCTTGGGGTGCTCGGGCTTCTCCTCCAGGCCGATCACCTGGCCGTCCGCGTCGAGTTCGGCGACGCCGAAGGCGCGCGGGTCGGGGACGCGGGTGAGGAGGATCTGGGCGTCGGGGCGGCTGGCGCGGAACTCCTCGACCAGGGTGCGGATCCCGCCGACGACGAAGTTGTCGCCGAGGTACATCACGAAGTCGTCGTCGCCGAGGAAGTCCCTGGCTATCAGCACCGCGTGGGCGAGCCCGAGGGGGCGTTCCTGGGGTATGTAGGTGACGTCGAGGCCGAACTTCGATCCGTCGCCGACGGCCTCCTCGATCTCGGCGGCGGTCTCCCCCACGATCATGCCGACCTCGGTGATCCCGGCGTCGGCGAGGGACTCGAGCCCGTAGAACAGCACGGGTTTGTTGGCCACCGGCACGAGCTGTTTCGCCGACGTGTGGGTGATCGGCCGCAACCGGGTACCGGACCCACCGGAGAGCACCAGAGCCTTCATTGGCCATACCTTAACGGCGATCGACCCGATGTGGCCCTGGATTGTCATACCGGCTTGTCCTACCGGTTTGTCATGGCCTCAAGTGCCGGCTCCGACTCCGGCTCGGGCTCAGTCCTCGCCGCGCACTATGTTGCCTTCCGGGCCCGCCCACGCCTCGGGCCGGGCGTCGCGCTCGAGGACGGCCGGCAGACACGTGCGCATGCGTTTGCCCGGCCCTCGGGGAGCCTTCTCCCAGCCCGTCTCGGTGGCGGGGACGGCGGGTTCGTCACTGGTGCGCGCGGTCGTCACGTCGCTCATCTTCCTTCTGCTGCCCGGGGCCGTGGCGGCGTTGCCCTTGCGTCCCGGCCCGTGTCCGGTGTGTGCGTGTCCGGGTCCCCGCGCCGCACGGCACGCAAACCCGGACACGCCGGACGGCACCGGTCAGGTGCGGCCGCCGCCCCCGCCGCCGAAGGACCCGCTGGAGCCGGGCGACCAGCGCGGACGGCTCTGGTCCTCGGCCGGCCGGGTCCCGACGTTGCCGAGCTGGTGGGGGGTGAGCCGTTCACTCCCGTCGGCCGCCCGGGGCACCTCGTGGGGCTCCCGGATCTCCTGGGTCTCGCGGACCGGGCCGGTGGGCGGCAGCTTCGGCTGCTCCTCGGGCCGCGGCGGCGGCGACTCCCGCCGGCGCACCCGCATGCCCACCCAGACGGCCCACGCCAGACCGATGGCCAGGGCGAACCCCCCGACGAGGAGAAGGATGTATCCAAAGGCCCGGCCGCCTCCGGCTGCTTGGTACATGGCTGTGTCCATGAGCGCCGGGTACCCGGGGCGGCGGGCCGGATGCCTGACCGGAGGCCTGTCAGCCGATCGGAGCAGCGGCGGCGAGCGTGGGGCGGCGACGGCACCGGCGAGCTTCGCCGTCCGGTGGCACACGGAGAATCCGGCGGCCGACGCACCGAGCACGGCAGGCTCAGGCCCCGGAGGCACGGCTTCCCCGGCGACCGGCCCGCCCGGCTTCTCGAGGCCGGGGAAGGCCGCCACCCGGCACCGGACACCGGGCACCGACGCGGTGCGCGGGGTGCGCGGAGCACGGCCCTACTCACGCCGGGGCCAGGCCGGACGGGCGGCGCACGGCCCCCGCCCGCCGGGCCAGGCCGGACGGGCGGAGCGCAAGCGCGACCGGTGGGAGACGAGCCGGGCACGGCGTCGCAGGCCGCACCCGCGCCCGGCACAGCGCGAGCCGGACCCGCGACAGACCGTGCCCGGCGGCTCAGGCGTGCTCCGGTCTCGATGCCGCCCGTTGCACCTCGGCCTCGATCTCGCTCCGTGACCGCCCGGTCTGCTTGGCGTACTCGGCCAGGGCCGCCTGCGCGTCACGGGCCAGGTCGCGCCAGGCGCGCAGGGCGGTCTCGTAGGTGCCCGACTGGGCGCCCCTCATCCCCCGCTCGGCGGGCGGGCCGTAGGCGTCCCGCAGGTCCTCGACCGTGGTGTGGGCCGCGTCGGCCGCGCGCTGCTTCTGCACCAGTTCTTCGAAGGTGTGTGCCACATCAACCGACCCTAGGCACCGGCGGCCGGGTGCGCCTCTCCACGCCGGGGGGAAGCACCCGTGTGGCGGGTCAGCCGTCGGCCAGGAGCTCGGCCCAGACCTGTTTGCCGCCGCTGACCGGCACCGTCCCCCAGGCGTCGGACACCGCCTCCACCAGCAGGATCCCCCGGCCGCCGGTGGCCTCCCAGCCGATGTGCGTGGGCTTGACCGGGCTGCGCGGCGAGGTGTCGGCGACGGCGAGCCGCAGCCGGTGGCCGACCAGGCTGAGGTCGAGACGGACCTGGCCGTCGGTGTGCACCAGCGCGTTGGTGACCAGCTCGGACACCACGAGCAGGGCCGAGTCCAGGGCGTCCGGCGGCACGTTCCAGGTGCGCAGGGTCCGCTTGGCGAAGCGGCGGGCGTGCCGGGCGGCCTCCGGAACCCGCCACACGGTCCAGCTCTCGCGCAGCGGCCGTACGGCCATGCCGTCGTAGCGCATCAGCAGCAGCGCCACGTCGTCGACCCGGTGCGCGCCGGTGAGCAGGGCGTCGGCGACCAGGCCCAGGTGGCCGGGGTCGGCGGCGGTCAGGGCGCGGCAGAGCCGGGCCATGCCGACGTCGAGGTCCTCCTGGGCGGTCTCCACCAGGCCGTCGGTGGTGAGCGCGAGGATGGCACCGGGCTGGAGCCGCAGCGGGGTCATCGGGAAGTCCGCCTGGGGAAGCACGCCGAGCGGCGGCCCGCCCTCCGCGGCGAGGATCTCGGTGGCGCCGTCCGGGTGCCGCAGCACCGGCGGCAGGTGCCCGGCGCGTACGCACCAGGCGGTGCCCTGTTCCATGTCGACGTCGACGTAGGCGCAGGTGGCGAAGAGGTCGGTCTCCATGTCCAGCAGCAGCCGGTTGGCGTGCGCGACGACGACGTCCGGCGTGTGGCCCTCCACGGCGTAGGCGCGCAGGGCGGTGCGCATCTGGCCCATGAGGGTGGCGGCGCCCGCGTTGTGGCCCTGTACGTCGCCGATGACGAAGGCCACGTGGTTGTCGGCGAGCTGGATCACGTCGTACCAGTCGCCGCCGACCTCGAGCCCGGCGGTGGTGGGCAGGTAGCGGGCGACGGCGACCGCGCCGGGCAGCCGGGGCAGCCGGCGCGGCAGCAGGGTGCGCTGGAGCATGCCGACGAGTTCGTGCTCGGCGTCGAAGGCGTGGGCGCGCAGCAGGGCCTGGCCGGCCAGGGCGGCGCAGGCGGTGAGCAGGGCGCGTTCGTCGGGCCCGAAGACGTGCGGCCGGTCCCAGCCGATCAGGCAGGCGCCGGCCATCCGGCCCCCGGCGGGCAGCGGCAGCACGGCGAGGCCGCCGGGCCCGACGCCGGCGAGGGCGGGCTCCAGCGGGCTGCCGGCGGGCCAGATGCGGGAGCGGCCCTCGCGCAGGGCGGCGCCGAGGGTGGGCATGGCGCGCACCGGCGCGTCGGGCCATTCGGTGCGCCACTCCGAGCGCCACACGTCGGGCCACTCCTCGGGCTCGGGCGGGTCGAGGACCGTGACGACGAGGCGGTCGTTCTCCAGTTCGGCGAGGGCGATGCGGTCGGCCCGCAGGGGTTTGCGCAGGGCGGCGACGACGGCCTGCCCGACGTCCTTGACGGTGCCGGCGGTGGCGAGGGCGGCGGCCAGGCGCTGCACGCGGGCGACGTCGGTGACGTCGGAGCGCAGGGTGGAGGCGTCCGCGACGGTGCCGACGAGCCGGGCCGGGCGGCCCTCCCCGCCGGGCAGCAGGCGGCCGCGCAGCCGCAGCCACTTGGGCGGGCCGGAGGGCTGCAGGATGCGGAACTCCAGCTCGCGCTCGCCGATGGACATGTGGTCGGCCTCGACCACCGACATCAGGGCGGGCAGGTCCTCGGGCACGGTGAGGCCGAGCAGCGTCTCCACCCGGCCGTCGAACTCCTCCCGGCGGAGCCCGAACAGCCCGAGGATCGAGTCGCCCACCTCCACCCGGCCGGTGTCCATGGCCAGGCTGAAGCCGTCGGCCGTCAGTTCGCCGGCGTCGGCGGCGGGGCCGGCCGGGGCGGGCACGTGGATCACCCGGGCGATCAGCTCCAGGCAGGCCCGGTCGTCCGAGCCGAAGCCGCCCGGCTGCTCGCTGACGGCGAGGAGGCAGCCGCGGCCGGCCGGGCCGAGCGGCAGGGCGGCCAGGGAGAAGTCCGGGGACGGGGTGCGGCGGGACTCGGAGCAGGCGGCCAGTTCCTGCGGGCTGCGCCACACCGACCGTCCGGTGCGGTGCGCCTCGGCGATCACGGAGTCGCTGGTCACCGCGTAGCCGTCGCGCAGGCCGTACAGCGTGCGGGGCAGGCCGGCCGACTCGGCCAGGCGCAGCACGGCGGGGTCGTCGCCGGGCATGTACACCCCGGCGAACGCGGCTCCCGCGAAGACCAGTGCCTGTTCCAGGACGCGGCGCAGCCGGTCGGGGGCGGCGGGCGTGGCGGTCAGCGTGGAGAGGGCGACTTCCGCGCGTTCCGTCCTCGTTCTGCGCACCGCGGCGCCCTCACTGGCCACTTCGCCATTACAGCGCGTATGAGCCGGTCGCGCAGCCCCTGTGCGGGCTCCCGGCACGGCACCGGCCCCGGCCGCCCGAACGCGGCCGAGCACGTCTGCACCCCCGCGTCGCGGACGGGCGGTACGAGGTGTCCCCGCTCGCCGTGCGCCGGGGGTCCGCACGAGAGAGCCTTGAATCCCGGGGAGCGACGCGCGGCCGTACGAGGAGGTGGTCGGCGTGTCCGACGGGCCGGAGGCCGGGCGGGCGCCGGCGCCCGCCACGGCGCGCAGCCGCCGGCCACTGCTGTCGCCGGCGCTGGCAGCCCTGCTCGAGGAGCTGCACGCGCACTCCGGCGCGGTCTACCTCCTCCATCCCGAAGAGCCCGTCCTGGAGATGGCGGTGATGGCGGGCATGCCCCGGGCGTTCGCCGCGCCGTGGGAGCGGGTCGGGCTCAGCGCGCCGATCCCCGTCGCGGACGCGGTCCGGGAGCGGCGTCTGGTGTGGGTGAGCGGCGAGGAGGAGATGGCGCGCCGCTATCCGCGGATCGCGGTGGTGCTGCCGTACCCGTTCGCGCTGGCCGCGCTGCCGCTGGCGACGGCGGACACCGTGTACGGCGCCGTGTTCGTGACCTGGCCGGGCGGGCATCCGCCGGAGCTGACCGACCGGGAGCGCGAACGGCTGAGGGCCGGCTGCGACCGGCTGGCGCGGGCCGCCGAGGAGAACCGGCCGCTGGGCCGCGAGGCCGACCTGCTGGCGGCACCGGTCTCCGGGGTGGCGGGCACGCTGGGGTCGGTGGAGGCGGCGCGGATGGTGGCCCGCCTGCCCTACGGCCTGGTCTCGCTGGACCTGCACGGCCGGATCGCCTTCGCCAACCCGGCGGCCGCCGAACTGCTCGGCCGGCCCGCCGGTGAGCTGCTGGGCACCCTGCCCTGGGTGTCGGTGCCGTGGCTGAACGACCCGATGTACGAGGACCGCTACCGGGCCGCGCTGATCAGCCAGCACGTGACGTCGTTCGTGGCGCTGCGCCCGCCGGGCCAGTGGCTGTCGTTCCGTCTGTATCCGAGCACGACGGGACTGAGCCTGCGCATCAGCCGGGCCCGGCCGGTGGCGGAGATGGCGGGTCCGGCGCGAAAGCCGGGCTCCGGGCCCTCGCGGCTGGTGACCATCTCGCAGGTGCTGAGCCTGGCCGGGGCACTGACGGAGGCGGTGGGCGTCCAGGACGTGGTGCAGCTCGTCGCCGACGAGGTCGCCCCGGCGGTCGGCAGTCAGGCGCTGGTCGTCCTCGGTTCCCAGGGCGGCCGGCTGCACGTGCTGGGGCACCGCGGCTACCCGGACCCCCGGGTCGTGGAGCGGTTCGACGGGCTGCCGCTGACCGAGCGCACCCCGGGCACGCACGTCCTGGTCAGCGGCGTGCCGGCGTTCTTCGACTCGCGGGAGCAGCTGTGGCGGCTGTATCCCGACCGGCACTGGGACACGCCGTTCGCGGCCTGGGCGTATCTGCCGCTGATCGCGTCGGGGCGGCCGGTGGGCACGTGTGTGCTGGCCTACGCCGAACCGCACGTCTTCCCCGCCGACGAGCGGGCGGTGCTCACCAGCCTCGGCGGGCTGATCGCGCAGGCCCTGGAACGGGCCCAGCTGTACGACGCCAAGCACGGGCTGGCCCAGGGACTGCAGGAGTCGCTCCTGCCGCACTCGCTGGCGCCGCTGCCCGGTATCGAGGCGGCCGCCCGCTACCTGCCGGCGACGCAGGGGATGGAGATCGGCGGCGACTTCTACGACCTGGTCCCCACCGGGCCGCTGGCGGCGGCGGTGATCGGGGACGTGCAGGGGCACAACGTGACGGCGGCGGCGCTGATGGGGCAGATCCGCACGGGAGTGCGGGCGTACACGACGGTGGGCCAGGAGCCCCACGAGGTCATGCGCAGCACCAACCGGCTGCTCGCCGACCTCGGCGCGGAGCTGTTCGCGAGCTGCCTGTACCTGCGGCTCGACCCGGTGCGGGGGCGGGCCGTGATGGCGCGCGCCGGGCATCCGCCGCCCCTGCTCCGGCGCCCGGACGGGCGGGTGCGGGTGCTGGACCTGGCCGGCGGGCCGCTGCTGGGGATCGACGCGTCGGCCACGTACCCGACGACCGAGGTGTCCCTGGCCCCCGGTTCCGTGCTCGCGCTGTACACGGACGGCCTGGTGGAGTCCCCCGGCGTGGACATCGAGGACTCCCTCGTCGACCTCGGCGCCCTGCTGGCGGAGGCCGGCGACCAGCCGCTGGAGCACCTCGCCGACGCACTCGTCCGGCACAGCGCGGCGGCCCGGCGACGAATGGACGACGTGGCCGTACTGCTGCTGCGGGCCCATGGGGCCGACTGAGCCTCGGGCCGGGGCCGGTGCGTGAGGATCCCGGGCCACGACCGGGAACGGGTGTGGTCCGGCCCTCCCGCCGGAGGACCGGACCGTCCCTGCCGGCCGGAACCGCGGTGGGCCGGTCAGGGAGTCTCGGAGCGGCTCAGGCCCGGGGGTCCAGGGAGCCCGGAGCCGGTGCCGGACCTGTCAGTTGGAGCCGTTGAGGGACGAGCCGTCACCCGTGCCGGACTGGTCGCCCGTACCCGTGCCGGTCCCGGCACCGTTCTGGTCGCCGGCCGTGGCGGACGGGTCGGCGGTGCCGGACTGGTCGCCCGCGCCGTTCCCGGCGCCGTTGTCGCCGGGCGAGGCCGAGGGGGCCGCGGTGCCGCTCTGGTCGCCGGCACCCGCCTGGCCGCCGGCCCCGTTGCCGCCGTTGCCGCCGTTGCCGAGGGTGGCGCCGGTGGCCTGCAGGGCCGCGGTGACCGGCTGGAAGAAGGTCTCGCCGCCGCTGGTGCAGTCGCCGCTGCCGCCGGAGGTGAGGCCGACCGCGCCGCCGTCCTGGGTGAACAGGGAGCCGCCGCTGTCGCCGGCCTCGGCGCAGACGTTGGTCTGGATGAGGCCGTTGACCGTGTCGACGCCGCCGGGGTTCGTCTCGCTCTGGAAGTTGACGGTGGCGTCGAGGCCGGTCACCTGGCCGTTGTGCAGCCCGGTGGTGGAGCCCATGCGGAAGACGGTCTCGCCGACGGTCGCGTCCGCGGCCTGGGTGATCTGCACGGTCTGGCCGTTGCCGGCGTTGACCTCGCTGGGCGCCTGCGTGGTGGCGTCGTTGTACTTCACGAGGGAGAAGTCGTTGCCCGGGAAGGTGGCCTGGTCGACCGTGGCGATGGGCTGCCCGTTCTGGGAGTCGGACCAGTCCTTGGCGGCGACCCCGCAGTGACCGGCCGTCAGGAAGGCGGGGGTGCCGTCGGAGGCGGTGACGTTGAAGCCGAGGGAGCAGCGCACGCCGCCGCCCTGCACCTGGGAGAAGATGGCGTCGCCGCCGGAGACGAGGGTCTTGAAGGCGCCGGCGGACTTCTTCAGGGTCGCCATGCCCGAGCCGAGGCTCCGCACGGTCGACTGGAGCTTGTCCCACTTGGCGCCGGTCACGGTGGAGTCGGCGGTGACGGCGACCTTGTTGGTGCGCGGGTCGATGGCCCAGGCGGTGCCCGGGATGGTCGCCCTGGTCTTCAGCGTCCTCGCGGCGGCCTTGAGCGAGGCGGTGGTGTTGTCCACCCGACGCACGGCGGCGCCCGCCTTCTTCGCCTGCACGATCACGTTCTTGTCGCCGCTGACGACGTTGACGACCAGTTGCTGCTTCGCACCGTCGTAGTAGGACCCGGCGAGGGCGTCACCGAGGGCCTTCTGCAAGTGCGCGGACAGGTTCGAGGCGTCCGCCGCCTTCAGCGTCTTCACGGTGCCGGCCGCGCCCGCGGCCTGGTCCTTGTCCTGGGACGCGTTGGCGTTGGGCAGCAGGAGAGCCGCCGCTCCGAGCGCCGCGACACCGCCCACCGCTATCGCGGCCTTGCGCTTGGGCATTCGCTTGTGACTCAAACTTCTCGACCTCCTGGGTACGGGGGTCTGCCGTTGTCGGGCAGTCGTTCGGGGGGCGCCTGGATGGCTGTAGGTACGGGCGGGTCGAGCGGTGCGTTCAATTCCGCTTGTCAACTTCCGCCCCGCGACAGGGAATCGGCCACCGTGCGGCACCTTCGCGCCAGAGCACGCCCGCGGATCGCCGCGCGACCGACACGTTCAGCGACCGCTCGGTAGCGGTCGGTTCCGAACACGTACCGGAATGCCTGCTTCAGGGAATCTGCACATCGAATGCCCAAGCAGGGCACCGCCGCCCGCGGATCTGCACATCCGCGCGCCCCCCGGCACGCCTTTGGCGCCGAGTGCCGGAATTCGCCCGGGACGGGCAAGGGCGCGGATGCGCCGATGCCGTGCGCCATGTGAAGGAGTCGCCGACATGCCGTGCGCGCACCTGCACGGTTGCGTCGGCACTTCGACCAAGTTGCCTGGTGAGGGGTCTGGTTGATTGGAAGCCCGGCCCGCGTGCGTGCTTTGATCCATCGCACCGCAGGGCTCGCCCCGGGGTCCCGGAGACGGGTGCCCGGCGCCCGCGGTCGCGGCCGTCCGTCTGTCCCCCAGAGGGGGCCGCTCTCCCCCTTGTGAATATCCATATGAAGGGAAGTTCCACCATGAACTCCACCCCCCAGGTCGAGACCGCCGAGATCTCGGACGCCGAGCTGGACGCCGTCTCCGGCGGTCTTTCCGTGAACGCCCTCTCCACCGTGACCGGTGCCGTCAACGGCGTCGCCCCGGTTTCCGGCCTGGTCGACACGGCCATCGGCACGGTCGAGGGTGTCACCGGTCTGAACACCCAGCCGGTCACCAACCTGGTCGCCGGTCTCTGATCGCACCGCCTCACCGTTGAGTCCCGGAGCCGTTCCCCCGGTTCCGGGACTCATCGATGCCCTGAACCCGACGCGCCCGACCCACAGGCAGGTGGGGGAAGTTCCGTGCAGTTCCGCCAACAGGCCCTCGCCAAGCTCCAGTCGCCGGAGGAGCTCGACCTCCCGGTGCGGCTGGCCCGCCCCCAGGGCTGGCTCGCGCTGGGCGTCACCGTCCTCGTCATGGCGGCCGCCTCCGTCTGGGCGGTGACCGGCTCGGTCGCCTCCACGGTCGCCGCGCCCGCCGTCCTCACCCACGGGCAGGGCAGTTACGTGCTGCAGAGCCCCGTGGCCGGGCAGGTCACGGCCGTGCTCGCCCGGCAGGGCCAGCGGCTGCCGGCCGCCGCGCCCGTCCTCAAGGTGCGCACCGCCCAGGGCACTTCGGTGGTGCGCACGGTCGCCGCCGGCCGGGTCACCGCGCTCGCCGCCACCCTCGGCCAGATCGTGCAGACCGGTACCGACGTCGCCGCGGTGGAGAAGGTCGCCCACGCCTCCGACCCGCTGTACGCGACGGTGTACGTGCCCGCCGAGAACGCCGCCGCCATCCCCGCGCACGCCTCCGTCGACCTGACCGTGTCCTCCGTACCCGCCCAGAAGTACGGCGTGCTGCGCGGCCGGGTGAAGTCGGTGGACCGCACCGCCCAGTCCGCCCAGTCGGTCGCCGCGTTCCTCGGCGACAGCCAGCTCGGCGAGCAGCTCACCCGCACGGGCCGCCCGGTGGCCGTCCTGGTCGAGCTCGACCGGTCGGCGCGGACGCGCAGCGGCTACCGCTGGTCCACCGCGGGCGGTCCGCCGTTCCGGCTGGACTCCATGACCCTCGCCTCCGCCTCGGTCCGGCTGGCCGGCCGGCGTCCCGTCGATTGGCTGCTGCCGTGAGCCCCACCGCCCAGGAGACCCGCGGCCGCCGGCGCGCCGCCCCCGCCCGGCGCCCGGTCCCCAAGTCCCGTACCGGCACGGTCCGTACGCCCACCGTGCTCCAGATGGAGGCCGTCGAGTGCGGCGCCGCCTCCCTCGCGATGGTCCTCGGCCACTACGGCCGGCACGTCCCGCTGGAGGAGCTGCGCATCGCGTGCGGCGTCTCCCGCGACGGCTCCCGCGCCAGCAACCTGCTGAAGGCGGCCCGCGGTTACGGCCTGACCGCCAAGGGCATGCAGATGGACCTCGCGGCCCTCGCCGGGGTGCGGGCACCCGCCATCCTCTTCTGGGAGTTCAACCACTACGTCGTCTACGACGGCATGGGCCGCCGCTTCGGCCGCCGCGGCGTGTACGTCAACGACCCGGCCAAGGGCCGCCGGTTCGTCCCCATGGAGGAGTTCGACGGCGGCTTCACCGGCGTCGTGCTGGTCCTGGAGCCCGGCGACGGCTTCACCCGGGGCGGCCGGAAACCGGGCGTGCTCGGCGCGCTGCCGGCCCGGCTGCGCGGCACCGCGGGCACCCTGCCCGCCGCCGTCCTGGCCAGCCTGCTGCTGGTGGCGGTCGGCGCGGCCCTGCCCGCGCTCAGCCGCACCTACATCGACACCTTCCTCATCGGGGGCCAGACCTCGCTGCTCGGCGTGCTGTTCGCCGCCATGGCCGGCTGCGTCCTGCTGACCCTGGTGCTGACCTGGCTGCAGCAGGCCAACCTGCTGCACGGCCGGATCATCTCCTCCACCCTCTCCAGCGCCCGCTTCCTGCGCCATCTGCTGCGTCTGCCGGTGACCTTCTTCGCCCAGCGCTCCCCCGCCGACCTGGTGCAGCGGCTGCAGTCCAACGACCAGGTCGCCGAGACCCTGGCCCGGGACCTGGCGGCGGCCGGCGTGGACGCGGTCGTGGTCGTGCTGTACGCCGTCCTGCTCTACACCTACGACCCGCAGCTGACGTTCCTCGGCATCGGCGTGGCCCTGCTCAACGTCGTCGCCATGCGGCTGGTGGTGCGGCTGCGCGCGACCCGCACGGCCAAGCTGCGCGCGGACACCGCGCGGCTCACCAACACGGCGTACACCGGCCTGCAGCTGATCGAGACGATGAAGGCGACCGGCGGGGAGGACGGCTACTTCCGCAAGTGGGCCGGGCAGCACGCCGCCACCCTGGAGGAGCAGCAGCGGCTCGGCGTGCCGAGCGCCTGGCTCGGGGTGGTCGCGCCGACCCTCGCCACGGTGAACAGCGCGCTGATCCTGTGGATCGGCGGCCTGCGGGCGGTCGAGGGGCACATCACGGTCGGTCTGCTGGTCGCCTTCCAGGCGCTGGTCACCCGCTTCACCGCCCCGCTGACCCGGCTCAACGGCGTGGCGGGCCGCATCCAGGACTTCGCGGCCGACGTGGCCCGGCTGAAGGACGTGGAGAACTTCCGGACCGACCCGCTCTACGCCCGCCCCGGCACCGGTGACTCCACGCGCCGGCTGCACGGGCACGTCGAGCTGGAGAACGTCACCTTCGGGTACAGCCCGCTGGACCAGCCGCTGCTGACCGGCTTCGACCTGACGGTGGGCCCCGGGCAGCAGGTCGCGCTGGTCGGCGGCTCGGGCAGCGGCAAGTCGACGGTGTCCCGGCTGATCTCGGGCCTGTACACGCCGTGGGACGGGGTGATCCGCATCGACGGGCGCCGCCTGGAGGACGTGCCGCGCGGCGCGCTCGCCTCCTCGGTGTCCTTCGTGGACCAGGACGTGTTCCTCTTCGAGGGCTCGGTCCGCGACAACGTGGCCCTGTGGGACCCGTCGATCCCGGACGAGGCCGTGGTGGAGGCGCTGAAGGACGCGGCCCTGTACGACGTGGTGACGCGCCGGCCCGGCGGCATCCACAGCGGGGTCGAGCAGGACGGCCGCAACTTCTCCGGCGGTCAGCGCCAGCGGCTGGAGATCGCCCGGGCGCTGGTGCGCAGGCCGAGCGTCCTCGTCCTGGACGAGGTGACCAGCGCGCTGGACGCGGAGACCGAGCAGGTCGTGATGGACAACCTGCGCCGGCGCGGCTGCGCCTGCGTGGTGATCGCCCACCGGCTGAGCACGGTCCGCGACAGCGACGAGATCGTCGTGCTCCAGCACGGCACGGTCGTCGAACGCGGCCGCCACGAGGAACTGGTGGCGCGCGGCGGCGCGTACGCCGCGCTGGTCAGGGAGCGATGAGATGACGGCCGTTCAGGACGGGCAGGAGGGCGACCTGGTGCTCGGGGCGCTCGGCTCGCTGGGCACGCGGGTCGACTGCGCGGGCTCCGGCCGCCTGGACCTGGAGGGTCCGCAGGTGCTGTGGCTGGTCGCGGCCGGAGCCCTGGACCTGTTCGCGGTGGACGCGGCCCAGCAGGGCCACTGGCACCACCTCGGCCGGCTGGAGGCGGGCGGGCTGCTGCTCGGCCCGGTCGCCGGGCCCCAGCACACGCTGGTGGCGCGCCCGGTGCGCGACTGCGTGGTGCACCGCGTGGGCCTGCGCGAGCTGTACCAGCCGGCCCCCACCGAGACCTGGTCGTACGACGCGTACGGCAACCCCCAGTACGTGCCGCCGGCGACCAGTCCCCTGGAGTACGCCGTCGCCCTGGGGGTCGGCCGCGGGCTGTCCGTCCTCTTCCAGGCGCCGATGGCCGAGGAGCGGGCCGCCGCGCCCGCCGACGACGACGTGTTCTGGATGCAGGTGCCGCCGGGCAGCGTGCAGTACGGCTCGCTGTACGGCGCGGACGCCGCCGCCGACCTGCTGATGGACCCGGCGCTGTGGCAGTCCGTGGTCGACCAGCAGTACCGGCTGCTGACCGCGCTGGACCGCTGGATCGAGCAGCTGGAGCGCACCCACGAGACGCGCGCCGCGGCCGGCATCAAGGCCGGTGAGGCGGTGCGCGCCCAGGCCGACCGGACCCTGCTGGCATCGATCGGCAGGCGCTCGGCGCGCCGTACGACGGCCGCCGACGCCGACGCCGGGTACGCGGCCTGCCGGCTGGTCGCCGAGGCGGCCGGGATCAGGCTGGCGGAGCCCGCGCAGAGCGGCGCCGAGAGCGAGCGCCTCGACCCGGTCGAGCGGGTGGCGCTGGCCTCGCGGGTGCGTACCCGGGCGGTGCGGCTGGAGGGCCGCTGGTGGCGGGAGAACGTGGGCCCGCTGGTCGGGCGCCGGGCGCTGTCCGGGGCGCCGGTGGCGCTGCTGTGGCGGCGCGGCGGCTATGTGGCCGTGCACCCGGGGACCGGGCGCGAGACGCCGATCGAGAAGGCGAACGCGGAGGAGTTCGAGCCGCGTGCGGTGATGTTCTACCGGCCGCTGCCCGACCGGCGGCTCGGGCCGTTCGGGCTGCTCCGGTTCAGCCTGCGCGGCACCCGCGGCGACCTGGCCAACCTGTTGCTGGCCGGGCTGGTGACGGTGGTGATCGGCGCGCTGGTGCCGATCGCGACCGGCAAGGTGCTTGGCGAGTACGTGCCGCGGGCCGAGGAGGGCCTGATCGTCCAGGTGTGCCTGGCGGTGATGGTCGCCGGCGTGGTGTCGGCCGCGTTCACGCTGCTGGAGAACCTGACCATCCTGCGCCTGGAGGGCCGGATCGAGGCCGCGCTCCAGCCGGCCGTCTGGGACCGGCTGCTCAGGCTCCCGACCCGGTTCTTCACCCAGCGCTCCACCGGGGAGCTCGCCAGCGCGGCGATGGGCATCAGCGCGATCCGGCGGCTGCTGGCGGGCGTCGGCCCGGTGGTCGCGCAGTCGGTCACGGTCGGCGCGATGAACCTCGGCCTGTTGTTCTGGTACAGCGTGCCGATGGCGCTGGCCGCGGTCGGCATGCTCGTCGTGATCGCGGGGGTGTTCCTGGGGCTCGGGCTGTGGCAGGTGCGGGGGCAGCGGCGCCTGGTGGTGCTCGGCAACAAGCTGAACAACCAGGCGTTCCAGACGCTGCGCGGCCTGCCGAAGCTGCGGGTGGCGGCGGCGGAGAACTACGCGTACGCGGCCTGGGCCCGGCAGTTCGCGCGCAGCCGGGAGCTCCAGCAGCAGGTGGGCCGGGTCAGGAACCTGACCTCGGTGCTGGGCGCGGTGTACCTGCCGGTGTGCACCCTGCTGATGTTCATGCTGCTGGCCGGCCCGGCGAAGGGCGCGATGTCGGCGGCGGCGTTCCTCACCTTCAGCACCTCGGTGACGATGGTGCTGACCTCGGTCACCCAGCTGACCGGGGCCTTCGTGTCGGCGGTGGCGGCGCTGCCGCTGTTCGAGGAGATCAGGCCGGTGCTGGACGCCACGCCCGAGGTGCGCTCGGGCAGCACCCGCCCGGGCCCGCTGTCGGGCGCGCTGGAGGCCCGCCGGCTGTCCTTCCGGTACGCCGACGACGGCCCGCTCGTCCTGGACGACGTGTCGTTCGCCGTGCGGCCGGGCGAGTTCGTGGCGGTCGTGGGCCCGAGCGGCTGCGGCAAGTCCACGCTGCTGCGCCTGCTGATCGGCTTCGACAAGCCGGTCTCCGGCAGCGTCCTGTACGACGGCCAGGACCTGGCGGCCCTCGACCAGTCGGCGGTGCGCCGCCAGTGCGGAGTGGTCCTGCAGCACGCGCAGCCGTTCACCGGGTCGATCCTGGACGTCATCTGCGGCACCGAGCCGTACACGCCGGAGGAGGCGATGGCGGCGGCCGAGCTGGCGGGGCTCGCGGAGGACATCCGGCGGATGCCGATGGGCCTGCACACGATCGTGGCCGGCAACGGCGCGATCTCGGGCGGTCAGCGCCAGCGCCTGATGATCGCCCAGGCGCTGATCCGCCGTCCGCGCATCCTCTTCTTCGACGAGGCGACCAGCGCCCTGGACAACGACACCCAGCGTGTCGTCATCGAGAGCACCCGCAAGCTGAACGCGACCCGGGTCGTCATCGCGCACCGGCTGTCGACGGTCCTGGACGCCGACCGGGTGATCGTGATGGAGGACGGCAAGGTCATCCAGCAGGGCCCGCCCGCGCAGCTCCTCGCGGACACCGGCGGCCGGCTGCACGAACTGGTGCGCAGGCAGCTGGCGTAACGGGCGGGCGCGCGGCGACACGGCGTCCCGGCTTGCGTCGTTTACGTCCTTCGGCGGCGGAGAATCGGAGTCCGTGCCCCCTTCCGCCGGAACGCCCCGCGACGAGCAAGCCCCGGCCGGCCGCCGCCGGGCCCTGATCCTCAGCGCCGGCATGGGGGCCGGCCATGACGCCGTCGCCGCCGAGCTGGCCCGCCGCGCGGGGACGTACGGTGTCGAGCCGCACGTGGTGGACGTCCTGGAGCTGCTGCCGTACGGCCTGGGGACGGGCCTGCGGCGCTTCTACCAGGCGTCGGTGCGGCACTTCCCGTGGGTGTACGCCGGGCTGTACGGCGCGTTCATGCGCGGCGGCGCCGGACCCCGGCCGAGCGGTGTCCCGCTGGCCGGGCTCGCCGGGGACCGGCTGACGGACCTCGTGGACCGGCTGGACCCCGACGCGGTGGTGTCCGTCTTCCACCTGGCCGCGCAGCTGACCGGCCACCTCCGGGCGCTCGGCCGTCTGCGGGTGCCGAGCTCGGTGTTCCTGCTCGACTTCGCCGTGCACCGGCAGTGGCTGCACCCGGGCAACGACCGGTACCTGTGCCTGACGGAGGGGGCCGCGCGCGAGGTGGGCCGCTCACTGGCCACCCCGGCCGTGACGACCGGGCCGGTCGTCCCGCCCGGCTTCCTCGCGCCGGCCCCCGGTGCGGCCCGGTGGCGCGAGCGGTTCGCCGCGGACGCGCCCGGCCGCCTCCCGGTCCTGCTCTCCGCGGGGGCCTGGGGTGCGGCGTCCCGCCCGGCGGAGACGGCCGGGCTGCTGTCCGGTGCCGGGTACCTGCCGGTGCTGCTGTGCGGCCGCAACGAACGACTCCTCGCGCGGATGTCCCGGGTGCCGGGCGCGGTGGTGCTGGGCTGGGTCGACGACATGCCCGGCCTGATGGGCGCCTCGTACGCGCTCGTGGACAACGCCGCCGGCCAGACCGCGGTCCAGGCCCTCGCCGCGGGGCTGCCCGTCGTGGGCCACCGGCCGCTGCCCGGGCACGGCGCGGAGGGGGTGCGCCGGATGGCCGGCCTCGGGCTGTCGGAGCTGGCAGCGGACGGCCCGGCCCTGCTGGACGCACTCGCCCGGCTCCCGGACGGGGGCGGCGAACGGGCGGACCGGGCGGCCCGCGGCCGCGCGCTGTTCCGCGGCGACGCGTTGGCGTGCGTGGCGGGGCTGACCGAAGGGCCGTCCTGATCTCCGGCCGCCGCTGGCGGCCTCCGCCCCGGCGCGCTCACGCGCGGGAGCCGCTCGGCGTACGGGCTCTCCGAGCCGGGACTCGCCGGCGGGACCACGGCACGCCGGCGGCCACCAGGCCAGTCGGCGGCACCCCGGCCGACCTGCTCGACATCCGCGACTTCGGTGCGAAGTCGATCGACGAGGCCGAGGCGAATCCGGCCGGCATGGGCCTGGTGGAGGCCGAGCACCGCACGCCCGGGGGCGCCCCTCACCCCGGTGCCGGGGCCATCCGGCACACCGGCGTGCGAGGTGCCACTCCCCCGCAGCCCCGGAGCGCGGACCCGTCGGGCGGGTCGCCCGCCCGTGTCTGTGCGGTGGCCCTCAGGAACCGGGGCCGGCCGGCGGTGGTCCGTCGGGCAGGAGCGGGCCCGGGCCGTGTTCGCGCAGGGGGCCGACCGTCAGGCCCGCCTCGCGGCAGCCGTCGACGATGCCGGGCAGGGCGGCGAGTGCGGAGCGCCAGCAGCCGGGGGCCGCGACCCGGTCCGTGTCGTGCAGCAGGACGGTGCCGCCGCCGCGCAGGTCCGCCGCGACCCGGGCGCGTACGGAGGCCGGGGTGGCGTCGGCCGTCCAGTCCTGCCCCCACGCGGACCACAGCACCGGCCGCAGCCCGGCCCGCCGGGCGGCCAGCCAGCGGCCCGAGGTGAGGATGCCGTACGGCGGGCGGTACCACACGGGCCGCTGCCCGGTGGTGTCGTGGACCGCGCGGACGGCCCGCCGGACCTCCGCGACGTCACGGGCGGGGGCGGGCCACCACGGGCGGTCGTGGGTCCAGCCGTGCACCGCCGGCTCGTGCCCGCGCCCGACCAGCTCGCGGACCAGGGCGGGATGCCGTACGACCTCCGAGCCGAGCAGGAAGAACGTCGCCCTCACGTCCAGTTCGTCCAGCGCGTCGAGGAAGCGGGGGGTCGACGCCGGGTCCGGCCCGTCGTCGAAGGTCAGCGCGACGTGCCGGCGGTGCCCGGTGCCGGCGAGCCGGGGGAACAGCAGGCGCCGCACGGCCGGCAGCCAGGTGGCCGCCGGCCCGATGTGCGCGCCCGCGACGGTCAGCGGCAGCAGCAGCGCCGCGGTCCGCCACGGCCGCCCGGACGGGGATGCCATCGATGACTCGCCTCCTACGCTCCTTCGCCGGTGCGTTCCCGCCCGCGCCCGCTCACCCGAAGCGGGCGGCCAGCCGCCGGTACAGTCCGGGCACGGTGCCGTGCACCCGGACGGGCAGCCGCAGCCAGCCGGGGACGTACACCTCGTCCTTGCCGTACCGCACCGCGCTCCACACCGCGTCGGCCACGCGTTCGGGCGGCACGGGCCTGGGCCAGCCCCTCCGGTACGGGGCGCCGCGCCGCTCGAAGAACGGCGTGTCGACCACGCCCGGGATCACCAGGCTGACGCCCACACCGGTGCCGCGCAGCTCGTAGCGCAGGGCGTCGGCGAAGGCGCCCAGGGCGGCCTTCGCGGCGGAGTACACGGCCTCGCCGCGCACGCCCACGCTGCCGGCGAGCGAACCGATGAGCACCACGCGTCCGGATCCGGCGGCGACCATGTGCGGCAGCAGGTCGCGCACGAGGTGCACGGTGGCCAGCAGGTCGACGCCGACGACCTCGTCGATGCGGGCGCGGGGCATCCCGGTGAACTCCCCGGCCCAGCCGACGCCGGCGCCCGCCACCAGCAGGCGCGGGCTGCCCAGGTGGTCCAGGACGTGGCCGGCCAGCTCCCGGCCGGCGCCGGGCCGGCCGAGGTCGGCGGGGAACGCCGTGGCCGGCAACTGCTCGGCCATCTGCTCCAGCCGGGTGACGTCACGCCCGCTGAGCGCCAGGCGCCAGCCCCCCTCGGCCGCCAGCCGGCGGGCCACCGCCGCGCCGATGCCGGAGGAGGCTCCCGTCACGAGGGCCGTACGCCCCGGAACGGCGCGGGCCCCGGCACCCGCCTGAGGAACGGCCGCCGACAGCGGCAGGCCGCGGCTCGGCGCTCCCGCGGGACGAAGGGAAGAGGACATGGTCACCGACCTCACTGCGACGGTGGGCGCGGGCGCGTACAACGTCCGGCGCCGGGGGTGCGTGGAGTATCCATGGGGCCACACCGTGAAACACCACGCACCCGGGAGCCCGCCGCACGGCGGCCCTGCACTCCCCCCTCGCCCCCGCGCCCCGAAAAAACGAAACGTTGCCGTTTCGCTGAGTCTCGTCTAGCCTCACCGTGTACGAAACCGTTTCGTTTACGAGCTGTGCGTCCAGCTGTGCGTCGGCGAGCGTGAACGACTTGCCCGGGATGGTTCCCATGTCCCAGAAGACTCTGGCCGACGGCTCCCGCACGGGGGCCGCCGCGAAGGCCGCCGCCGGCGCCTCCGCCAAGCGGTGGTGGATCCTCGCGGTCGTCGCCGTCGCCCAGCTGATGGTGGTCCTCGACGCCACCATCGTGAACATCGCCCTGCCGTCCGCCCAGGCCGACCTCGGCTTCTCCGACGGCAACCGGCAGTGGGTCGTGACCGCCTACGCGCTGGCCTTCGCCTCCCTGCTGCTGCTCGGCGGCCGGATCGCCGACCTGTTCGGCCGCAAGCCCGCCTTCCTCACCGGCGTGGTCGGCTTCGCCGCGGCCTCCGCGCTCGGCGGTGCCGCGAACGGCTTCACCATGCTGGTCACCGCGCGCGCCCTGCAGGGCGCCTTCGGCGCGCTTCTCGCACCCGCCGCGCTGTCCCTGCTGAACACCACGTTCACCGACGCCCGGGAACGGGCCCGCGCGTTCAGCGTCTACGGCGCGATCGCCGGTGCGGGCGGCGCCGTCGGACTGCTGCTCGGCGGGGTGCTGACCGACGCGCTCGACTGGCGCTGGACCCTGTACGTCAACGTGGCCATCGCGGTCGTCGCCTTCGCGGGCGGCTGGACGCTCCTGGGCAGCCACCGCGACGCGGCGGGCGCCAAGCTGGACGTGCCGGGCACCGTCCTGGTCGCGTCGGGCCTGTTCTCCCTGGTGTACGGCTTCTCCAACGCCGAGACCCACGACTGGGGCTCGCCGCTGACCTGGGGCTTCCTCATCGCGGGCGGGCTGCTGCTGGCGGCCTTCGCCTGGTGGCAGACCCGGGCCGCGCACCCGCTGCTGTCGCTGCGCATCCTGCTCGACCGCGACCGCGGCGCCGCGTTCCTCGCGGTGCTGATCAGCGGCGCGGGCATGTTCGGCGTGTTCCTCTTCCTGACCTACTACCTGCAGCTCAACCTCGGCTTCAGCCCGACGAGGACGGGCGTGGCGTTCCTGCCGATGGTCGGCGCGCTGATGGTCGCCGCCCAGGTCGGCACCACCGTCCTGCTGCCGCGGATCGGCCCCAAGGCGGTGATCCCGCTGGGCTTCGCGGTCGCCACGGCCGGCATGGCCTGGCTGACCGGCATCGGCGTCGGCTCCCACTACACCGGCGACGTGCTGCCCCAGCTCGTCGTGACCGGCCTGGGCCTCGGCCTGGTCATGCCGCCCGCCATGCAGCTGGCCACCTCGGGGGTGGCGGCCGAGGACGCCGGCGTCGCCTCGGCGACCGTCAACGCCATGCAGCAGGTGGGCGGCTCGATCGGCACGGCCCTGCTGAACACCCTGGCCGCGAGCGCCGCCACCGCCTACCTGGCGGGCCGCGACGCCACGAGCGGGCTGGTGCGGGCCCAGGCGACGATCGAGAGCTACACGACCGCCTTCTGGTGGTCGGCCGGATTCTTCGCCGCGGGGGCGGTCCTCGCGTTCCTGCTGCACCGGCGCGGGGTGCCCCGGCAGGACCCGGCGGCCGCTCCGGTCGTCCACATGTGACCGCCCGGCGGGACGCTTGGGACCGCGCCGCCGGGTAACACGCAGTAGTCCCGACCACGACGGAAAGGAGACGTCATGACCGGCGCGGAGCGCGAGGAACGGCCCGACACCGCCCTGGGCGAGGTGTTCCGGGAGGCCGAGGACGCGGAGAAGCGCGGCGAGGACGCACACGAGAAGGCCGCGCACGAGAAGGGTGAGGCCGGGGACACCATCACTCCCAGCGTCGCGGCGCAGGAGCAGGCACACGGCGAGTGAACGTCCGCGCGGGGCCGGGCGCGCCCGCCGGGTGTCCCGGCCGGGCCCGCCGGGCCCCGCGGACGTGCGGTCGATCACCGCTGTTTCCCCGGGGGGCGGGTACCCGGGGCCCGTGAACCACCACGCGCGAGGACCCCAGCTGCCCCCGGCGCGCGGGCCGCTCTCCGGCGCCGTCGCCGCACACCTGCGCGGCGACGGCCCGCTGCCCCGCCCCGCCGACGCCGAGACGGCCGACCCGTACGGCGACGACCTCCAGCTCGCCCTGTACCTGTGCTACGAGCTGCACTACCGCGGCTTCGCGGGCGTCGACCCGGGGCACGAGTGGGACCCTGGGCTGCTGGCCGTCCGGGCCGCGCTGGAGCGGCGGTTCCTGTCCGCGCTGCGGGCCGACACGCCGGGGCACGACAGTCTCGACGACGCGCTCGGCGCCCTGCTGGTCGAACCGGTCGACGGCACGGGCGTCTCGCACTTCCTGCGGGACGAGGGCGAGCTGTGGCAGCTGCGGGAGTACGCGGCGCAGCGCTCGCTGTACCACCTGAAGGAGGCCGACCCGCACGCCTGGGTGCTGCCGCGGCTGTGGGGCCGGGCGAAGGCGGCGATGGCGGCCGTGGAGTACGACGAGTTCGGCGGCGGGCGGGCCGAGCGGGTGCACGCCCGGCTGTTCGCGGACCTGATGGACGACCTGGGCCTGGACACCGCGTACGGGCGCTACCTGAACGCGACCTGTGCCGAGATGCTCACGGTCGTCAACCTGATGTCCCTGTTCGGGCTGCACCGCGAGCTGCGCGGGGCGCTGGTGGGCCACTTCGCCGAAGTGGAGATCACCTCCTCCCCCGGCTCACGGCGGCTGGCCGAGGCGATGCGCCGTACGGGTGCCGGGCCGGCCGCGGAGTTCTTCTACGACGAGCACGTCGAGGCGGACGCGGTCCACGAGCAGGTGGTCCGGCACGAGGTGATCGCCGGACTGCTCGAGGAGGAGCCGGAGCTGGCGGGCGACGTCGCGTTCGGCATCGACGCGACCGAGTACCTGGAGGGCCGGCTGGCCCAGCGCCTGCTCTCCGAGTGGCGTGCGGGACGGACGTCCCTGCGTGTACCGCTTGCTGCGGAGATAACCCATACATCCTGAATGCGCGGGTACCCGCGCCCTGTGATCGCTTTGGTGCTTCCGGGTGTGTACGCCCCCCAGGACGACACGGCGCTGCTGGCCGAGGCCCTCCGGGACGAAGCTCCCCGGCCCGGCACGCGCGTGCTGGACGTGGGCACCGGCAGCGGTGCGCTGGCGCTGACGGCCGCCCGCCACGGCGCAGAGGTGACCGCGGTGGACGTCTCCCGGCGGGCGGTGTGGACCGTGCGGCTGAACGCGTGGCTGACCCGGCTGCCGGTGCGGATCCGGCGCGGCAACCTCTTCGGCCCGGTGCGCGGCCGGTCGTACGACCTCATCCTCGCCAACCCGCCGTACGTGCCGGCGCCCGAGGCGGGGCGCGGGCCGCGCGGGCGGGCCCGGGCCTGGGACGCGGGCGGGGACGGGCGGCTGCTGCTGGACCGGATCTGCCGGGACGCGCCCGGGCTGCTGCGGCCCGGTGGCGTCCTGCTGCTCGTCCACTCCGCGCTGAGCGGCCCCGAGCGCACCCTTGAACTGCTGCGCGAGGCGGATCTGAAGGCCGCGGTGGTCCGGCGGCGCTGGATCGCCTTCGGCCCGGTGCTGCGCTCCCGGGAGAACTGGCTGCGGCAGCGCGGACTGCTGTCGGCCGCCGACGACAAGGAAGAGCTGGTGGTCATCCGTGCCGAACGACTCCGCTGACCGGCCGCGCCGGATCCAGATGCGGCGCCCGGGGCCGCTGCTCGTGGAGGGCCCCGTGGAGGTCGAACTGGAGGACGGCAGCACCGTGTCCTCCGACCGCTTCCGGGTCGCCCTGTGCACCTGCCGCCGCAGTCGCCGCTACCCGTGGTGCGACACCAGCCACCGGCGCAAGGCCTAGAGCCTCTGGTCCGCTGGTTGAAACCGGTTGTTTTTCGCCGCTCCCCGGCCGGGCCCCCCACGGGCCTGTCCGGGGAGCGGCTGTGTGCCCGGGAGCCGGCGGGCGGCCCCACTCCGCCCGTCGGTCCCGGTGCGAGATCGCAGATCCCCGCCGCAGGGGCCGCACTCCCCAGTTGCGGGCCTGATCCGGCGCAGCGGGAACCATCTGCGATCCCGGTCCTAGAACGCGAAGACGCTGCTGTTGAGGGCGTCCTTCACGCAGGAGTTGCCGAAGGTCTGCTCGTAGGAGACGCGCTTGCCCTGCCAGACCCCCTGGACCGTGACGACGACGGGGTCGTACAGCTTGGTGCACCACACGTCGTCGCGGGCCTTGAAGGCACCGAAGTCGCCTCCGACCCCGCGCAGTTCCGCGCAGGCCTGGACCGCGGCCGGGTGGGTCCCGGAGGCCGACGGGGCGCAGTTCAGGGTGACGGCGCGCTCCGGGGTGGCCGCGGCCGCGTTGTCGCCGTGCCCGATGGTGAGCACCAGCGCCGAGGGCGCGTAGAGCGACGACGGGGCGGCGTGGGCGGCGTCCGGTGCGGCGACTGCGCCCCCGGTCAGGGGTCCGCAGACGGCGGCGGCCGTGAGGCCCAGGGTCGCTGCCCAGCGCGCGGTGTTCCGCATTGTGTGCATCCTTCCGCTCGAGAGACGAGTGCCGGGCTCCAGCCGGTCGGCGCCGGAGCGGCGAGCGCCACTCTGCCGAGTCTCCACGGGAAACTCACATCGACCCTGCGGCTTTCGGTAACATTGCGTGTTGAAGCAGTGGCGCGAAGTCACGGAAATCGAACAGGTCGGCCGTGCAACTGGGCGGTTCTTGATCGATGGAAGCAGCCGGATGGCTGAAAAACACCGCCTTCTTAATAGGCCTGAAACATTCCGCTCGTCGCGTTGCGAAACCCCCCGGAGCGCCGCTGGACCCCCAGGACGCGGGTGCCGCTACCCGCCGGTATGGTCGGGCCGCGGGGCGAGGCGGTGACGACCGGCGGGAGGGACGGATGGCGAAGCACTGGGGCGACTTCCAGTACGAGATCTATCTGAACGGGATGACGGGTGCCGTGCCCCGGCTCCCCACCGACCTGACGCGGCTGGAGGAGCTGGCCGAGCACCGGCTCGGGCCCGGTCCGGTGGGCTATGTGGCGGGGTGCGCGGGCGACGGCAGCACCGCGCGCGCCAACCGGGCGGCCCTCGCCCGGCGCCGGATCGTGCCGCGCATGCTGCGCGACGTCCACGAGCGCGATCTGACGGTCGAGGTGCTGGGCCGCGTGCTGCCCGCGCCGCTGGCGCTGGCTCCGGTGGGCGTGCTGTCGATCATGCATCCGGACGCGGAGCCGGCGGCGGCCCGGGCCGCCGCGGCGCAGGGGGTGCCCTACATCCTGTCCTCGGCGTCCAGCACGCCCATGGAGCAGGTCGCCGAGGCCATGGGGGACGCCGAGCGGTGGTTCCAGCTGTACTGGGGCAAGGACCGCGAGGTGACGAGGAGTTTCCTCGCCCGGGCGCGGGCGGCCGGGTTCTCGGTGCTGGTCGTCACCCTGGACACGCCGCTGCTGTCCTGGCGGCCACGCGACCTGGACCAGGCGTACCTGCCGTTCCTGCACGGGGTGGGCACCGCCAACTACTTCACCGACCCGGCGTTCCGTGCGGGTCTGGCCAAGCCGGTGCAGGAGGACCCGAACGCGGCGGTGCTGCACTTCCTCGGCCTGTTCGGGGACGCCGGCCACACCTGGCCGGACCTCGCCTTCCTGCGCGAGCACTGGGACGGGCCGATCGTGCTCAAGGGCATCCTGCACCCGGACGACGCCCGGCTCGCCGCGGACGCCGGGGTGGACGGGGTGGTGGTCTCCAACCACGGCGGCCGGCAGGTGGCCGGGTCGGTCGCGGCGGCCGACGCGCTGCCCCGGGTCGCCGAGGCGGTCGGCGACCGGCTCGCGGTGCTGTTCGACAGCGGGGTGCGCACCGGCGACGACGCCTTCAAGGCCCTCGCCCTCGGCGCACGCGCGGTCCTGCTCGGGCGGCCGTACGTCTACGGGCTCGGCCTCGACGGACAGGCCGGCGTCGAGCACGTCATCCGCAGCCTCCTCGCCGAACTGGACCTCACCCTGGCGCTCTCCGGCCACGCGACCCCGCTCACCGTCACCGCGTCCGACCTCCTGGAGACGGGCGCCTGACACGCCGCCGGCGGCGGTTCACGGCGGACGCCCCGTTGCGCGTCCGGGCGGCGGGTGACCGATGTGCCGGGGCCGGCCCCGGAAGCGACGGGGCGAGCGGCCCCGCCGGCCGGTCCCGCCGCGGCCGGCCCGGCCCGCGCCGGAGCACGGACGTGCCGCTCCGACACACGTCGAGGCGGCGGCAGCCGCCGCGGAGGACCTGCCCGGGGCCGCTCGCCCCCTGCCGATCCGGCAGGCCGGTCGGCCGAGGGGGCGGGGGCCTCGGGCGGCGGTCCGCCCGGGGCGCTCGGGGAGCGGGAACTAACCCTCTGCGTCCGCGAGCCGGGCCGGCCGAGCCGAGGGTGGCCGGGTGCCGGCTGTCGAGAGGGAGCCGGGACTCGCGGACGGCTGGTCGGTCAGCCAGCGCTGGGCGGTGGAGTGGTCGCGGACCTTGACGACGATGTCGGCGCCCGCGGTCGCGCCGGCCGAGGCGAGCGCGAGGGTGTCGTCCCAGCGCGGCAGCAGCTCGCCCTGCCCCGTGAGGTCGTAGCGCACGTCGTCGCCCCGCCGCGCGCCCGCGCCGGCACAGGTGCCGAGGATGACCACTCCGGCGTCGGCGTGCGAGTCCAGGCACAGGCCGGAGTCGGCCCCGCTGTGGAGCAGCCCGTCGGCGTCGTACGTCCACTGCTGGGAGGGCGCCGGGGAGCAGGCGGCGAGCACCGCCCCCGCGCCCGCCCGGGCACGGCCCTTGACGTCCAGGCAGAGGCCGGCGCCGGCGTTGCGCAGCCGGACCGGGTGACCGGTCGAGGGCAGGCGCGCGGTGCCGGGGGGTGCGGTGGAGGCCGGCGGGGTCGGGGCGCCGGTGGAGGCGACCGGGTCGGTGCCGTCGCCGCCGTCCGGCAGCAGGCTGAGCACGAGGACGGTCGCCAGCAGCCCGGCCGAGGCGACGCCGACTCCGGTGAGCAGCGTCCGGGACGACCAGCCGGGCTCGCCGCCGGCCCGCCTGCGCCCGCCCGGCCCGGGGACCCGGGACAGCAGCCCGGGTTTCCCGCCGCCGCGTCTGCGGCCGCCCCCGGAGCGCCGGGAGGCGGTGCGGGGACCGGTGGATCCGGGACCCCTGCGGCCCGGGCGGGACTCGAGGTAGCGGCGGGCGCCCCAGCCGAGGACCGCTTCGGCGAGCAGCACGCCGAGTCCCGCCTCGATCTGGCTCAGCTGCTCGGCCGCGTGCCGGCAGTAGGAGCAGCCGGCGAGGTGCTGCCGGACGTCCGGCAGCAGCGCGCCGCCGCGCCGGATCGGCACGTCGAGCAGGCGGTTGTAGTGGCGGCAGTCGGTGCTGGGCGCGAGTTCCCGGTGGGCGCGGACACAGCCCTCGCGGAATGTGTCGCGGGCCTGTTCGAGTGCGGTCGAAGCGCCGGCGGTGTCCATGCCGAGCAGTCCGGCGGGGACGGTTATCGGCTCGGCCTCGACCTCGGTGTGCCACAGCAGCGCCTGTTCGAAGCGAGGGAGGCTGTGGAATGCGCGTTCGGAAAGGGCGCGGTTCTCCGGTATCAGGGATTTCGCGTTGCGCAGGCCGCGGCCACCGGCGGGCTTCAGCAGTCCGGGCAGTACGCCCGTTATCCGGTCCGTGGCGGACCAGTTGGCGACCGTGTCCCGGACGGCGACCAGCAGGCGGGGCCGCAGCGCGTCCGCGGGCTCGCCGAGCGCGAGCCGGCCGAGGACCTGGTGGAAGGCGGCGGCGGTGACCATGTGCGCCAGGGGTCCGGGCGCGGCCAGGCAGACGACCGCGTAGTCCTGCACCGGCCGCCAGTGCCGGGCCATCAGCAGGGCGGCGGACCGGGAGGCCTCCGCGTCCGAGCCGGCGCGCAGCGGGGCCGTGAGGGCCTCGTCGGACTCCCCGGGATCGCCGCCCGCGGGCGGGTAAGGAGGAAGAGGGGGGTGGGGGGTGAGCACTGAGGAGATTCCTTAGGTGCGTGAATGGTGCGTTGGTGCCGTATCTCTGGATGCGCGCGGGGAGCGGGAATTCCGGCGGTGCCCTACCGGCCCGGTGGCCCGGTTCCCCAACTGCCAAGGAAGGATCGGCGATTACTCCCCGCACGGGTGTCGCAACCCTTGCACAACTTCTCCACACGCAACAAGGCGGTCGCGGCACATCGACGGCTTTGAAGGAAAGTCAGAATTCCCGGCCCGGCAGGCTCTCCGCGACGGCTTCCGGTCCCCGCGCGCCCCGTGTGAAGAACGCGCACGCACCGGACGGCCACGCACGCTCCCGAGGGGCGCGCGAGGGGAGTGGACTGGGCCTCGGCCACCTCGGAAGGCCGCGCGCGGACGGGCAGCTCTCCGCGCGAAACCGGCCGCCGGCCCCGTTCCTCCTGCCCCTCGGCCGGCGGCCCCGCCCCGGGCGGACTCCCCGGCCGGTGGCCGCGCGCCGCTTCCCCGCCGGCCGGGGCGGTCACAACTGCCAGGAACGCAGCCGGTCCGCCGCGCCGTACACGTCGGTCTTGCCGGAGATCAGGTCGCGGGCGAGGTCCACGAGGGCGCCGTAGGGCGGGTCGATGCCGGCACCGCTGACGAACATGTAGGCGACGGCCGTGGCGCAGGCGAAGCGGGCGTTGGCGGCGGGCAGCGGCTTGAGCACGGCGAGCGTGTGCAGCAGCGCGGCGGCGCGCCAGGCCGCGTCGGAGTCCACGCCGAGCCGGGGCGGGTCGACCCGGTGCCGGGCCACGGCGGCGACCAGGGCGGAGAAGTCGTCGACCGTGGGCTGGTCGGGCAGGACCTCCTCGTGCCGCTGCAGCAGCCAGGGGACGTCGATGTGGATGACGGAGGACATCGCTCAGGCGGCCCGGCCCTTGACGGGGGGCTCGCCCTGGGCGGGGGGCTCGTCGTCGGGGAACGCGGCCGCGAACTCCTCGGCGTGGGCGGTGAAGAAGCTCCGGAAGGCCTCCGCGCCCTCCTGCAGCGCCCGGTGCCGCGCGATGTCGGCGGCGGCGGCCTGACGGACGAGGGCCTTCATCGACGTTCCCCGCTCCTTGGCGATCTGCCGCAGGTCCTCTAGTTCGCGTTCGCTGAACTCCACGTTGAGAGCTGGCATGCCCCTCACGGTACCGCGCGGGTACTCACGCGTAAATATCCCCAGGTCATGGGCACTTCGCTACGGTACCTGCCGGGGAGCGAGGCGAGATCCGCCGGGACCGACACCAGTAGACGCGCCGCCTCAGATCCATCAGATATGAGCACAAAACGTGTCTTATTTCCTCCATGCACACACCTTCGCGGCGTACTCTCCTTCGTGCCCCGATCGCTGCCGCCGGCGCGGGGCTCCTGGCTGCCTGCACCCGCGACGGCCCGCGTACCTCCTCCGGCCCCGGGGCCGTGAGGACCGGTGAGGGGAACTTCGTTCCCGCCGGACCCAGGGGATATGTCGACCCGTCGGGTCCGGAGGTGCATGCCGCCGAGCGCCGGCGGGGTTCCGGACCGGTGCACATGGTCCGGTTCACGGCCGCCGAGAGCCTGGTGGATCTCGGCGGGCGGACCGTGCGGACCTGGACCTACCAGGAGTCGGTGCCCGGCCCGCTGGTGCGGATCACCGCCGGTGACGTCCTCAGCCTGACCCTCGCCAACCGGCTGCCGGCGACCACCACGCTGCACTCCCACGGGGTCCGGGTGCGCTGCGACATGGACGGCGTGCCGGAGCTGACCCAGGCCGCCATCCCGTCCGGGACCGACTTCACCTACCGGTTCACGGTCGCCCACCCGGGCACCTACTTCGTGCACTCCCATGTGGGCATGCAGCCGGACCGCGGTCTGTACGCCCCGCTCATCGTGGACGACCCCAAGGAGCCGCTCGCCTACGACAAGGAGTGGGTCATCCTCCTGGACGACTGGCTCGACGGCGTGCAGGGCTCCACCCCGGACCGGGTGCTCGGCCAGCTGCTCCCGGGCGGCTCCCCCATGAAGATGGCCGGGATGGCCATGGGCCCCGAAGGCGGCCGTCCCGATCCCGGCCGGACGGCGAGCCCCCATTCGTCGCCCTCCCACCGGTCCACCGGCCCGTCCCGGTTGCTGCGCGACTCCCACAGCCGCCTGCTGCACGGGATGGCCGGCAGCGTCGCGTACCCCTACCACCTCGTCAACGGGCGGCTGGCCACCGCCCCGTCCACGTTCCGGTGCCGTCCCGGCGACCGCATCCGGCTGCGCATCATCAACGCGGGCTCCGAGACCGCCTTCCGCGTCGCGCTCGGCGGCCACGCCATGACCGTCACGCACACGGACGGCTACCCCGTACGGCACACCACGACGGACGCCCTGCTCATCGGCATGGCCGAGCGGTACGACGTCCTCGTCACCGCCAAGGACGGCGTCTTCCCCTTCGTCGCCCTGGCCGAGGGCAAGCCGGGCCAGGCCCTCGCCGTCCTGCGCACCGGCAAGGGGCGCGACGTGCCGGGCCCCGGTGTGCGCCCGGACGAACTCGACGGCAGGATCCTGCCCGCCCGCCGCCTCGTCCCGGACGACTCCGTGGCCCTCGACGACCGCGAACCGGACCGGCAGCTGCGCATCAGGATCACCGGCAGCATGGCGAAGTACGACTGGGGCTTCGACCACCGGCCGTACGACGTGCGCCAGCGCCACCCGGTCCGCGCCGGTGAGCGGGTGCGGGTGTCCCTGATCAACGCGACCGACATGTGGCACCCCATGCACCTGCACGGCCACACCTTCGCGCTGGCCGGGCTGGACGCGGTGGGGGCGCGCAAGGACACCGCCATCGTGCTCCCCCACCGCAAGCTGGTCGTCGACTTCGACGCCGACAACCCCGGCCTGTGGATGCTGCACTGCCACAACCAGTACCACTCCGAGAGCGGCATGATGACCGTCCTCGGGTACCGCAGGTGACCGGGTGGCGCGGGTACGGTCCCGCTATCCCTGGTCCGCCGCGAAGGAGGCCATCCAGGCGAGCGCCGCGTTCCAGTTGACGGCCGTCTCGTTGGTGGACCAGGACTGGATGTCGTCGATGTAGCAGAACTGGCCCGTGCAGCCCTTGAGCCTGCTCTGCGCGTACGGGTCCTGGATGCCCGAGTTGGGCCCGCCGGCCAGCGTGCCCCGGGGCGGGTCCGGCAGGTTCGGGTCGAGCTCGTGGGCGTACCAGCGGCTGTGCTGGTGGTGGGAGCTGACCTCGCCGTAGCCGGTGACGTACGAGATGTTCAGCGCGTTGCGGCCGAGGACGTAGTCCATGGACTGCACGGCCGCGTCACGGTACTTCGCCGCGCCGGTGAGGTCGTAGGCGGTGGCGATGACGTGGGCGTTGTTGAGGACCTGGGCGTTGGAGCCCCAGTCGTAGAGGTTGCCTTCGGGGGCGTAGGGCATGCCGTAGGGCTGGGCTCCGGCCGTCGCGAGGTAGCGGTCGGCGGCCTTGATCACGGACCTGCGGACCTGGTCCCGGCCGGGCAGCCTGCTGGGCACGGTGGCCAGGTCGAGGCGGCCGGCCGCCGCCGTGCGGCCCCAGTCGAAGCCGAGGGGGCCGAAGACGTCGGCGGTGTGGAGAGGCGAGGACAGCACGTGGCCGGCGAACTGCTTCTCGCCGGTGGTGAGGTACAGCTCCGCGGCCGCCCAGTAGAACTCGTCGGAGGCGTTGTCGTCGGGGTAGGCGCCGCCGCCGGTGCCGTCGTTCGGGTCGGGGTACACCTCGGGGTGGGCCAGGGCGGCGGTCCAGGCCTTGCGCGCGGCCGTCAGGGCCCGCGCCGCGAACGCCCTGTCGTAGGGCCGGTAGAGGCGGGCGGCCTGGGCGGCCGTCGCCGCGAGGTTCAGGGTGGCCTGGGTGGTGGGGGCGTGCAGCTCCCGCTTCTGCGGGTCGTCGCTGGGCAGCAGCGGCAGTCCGGTCCACTGGGCGTCGTGCACCTTGCTGTGGGCCATGCCGGCCAGCGGCTGCCCGTCGGGCACCTGCATCTTCAGCAGGAACTCCAGTTCCCAGCGGGACTCGTCGAGGATGTCGGGCACCTTGTTGCCGCTCTCGGGCAGGGCCAGGCTGCCGTCGCCGAGCCGTCCCGGTTCGCCCGTGCGGGCCAGCAGCGAGCGCTCGTAGGTGCTGAGCAGCTCCCAGGTGGAGATGCCGCCGTTGACGACGTACTTGCCGTGGTCGCCGGCGTCGTACCAGCCGCCGGTGACGTCCAGCGTGTAGTCGCACCCGCCGGATTGGCAGGGCACGTCCGCGTCACCCTGGTTGGGAGCGGTGTTCACGTGGCCGGCGGGCCTGCCGTAGCCGGGGCGGAGGTCGTCGCGGATCGCGATGCCGCTGCGCTGGGTGTAGTAGTACTTCAGCGAGTCCAGGCGCAGTTGCTCATAGGCGCCGGTCCCGACGGCGAACGGGCGGCTGGTCTCGCCGTCGGCGACGAGCGTGTAGCCCGTGCCGCGGCCGCGGAAGGCGCCGAAGTCGATGGTGTGCACGTTCTGCCCGGAGGAGGCGTCCGTGCCGCGCGGTACCGTCCAGCCGTGGGCGACCGCCTTGCCGGCGGCGTTCCGCAGCCGCCAGGGCAGCCGGGTCGTGGCGTCGGTGACGAGGGTGGCGTTCTTCGGTCCGGCCGGCAGGTAGCCGGCCTGGTTGACGCGGACCCGGGGGCCGGTGTCGGGCCGGTAGACCTCGGGCGGGACGCCGCCGAGCAGCGACACGTCGTCCAGGCACAGCCGCCAGGGGTCCGCGGCACCGCCCGCCTGGAAGGCGACCTGCGCCTGGGTGGTGTCGACGGGCGAGGTGAAGGTGTAGGCGTAGGTGTCGCCGGAGACGCTCAGCTGCGGGCTGACCTCGTACCAGGTGTCGTACGGAGCGGTCTGCAGCCCCACGATCGCCCGGACGACGTGGTCCTGCGGGGAGCCGGAGGCCTTGAAGGAGAAGCGGTAGGACTCCCCCTTCACCAGCGTGACGTCGTTCTGGCCGACGGCCGCGTCCCAGCGGTCGGCGGTACCGCCGGGCACGTCGGCGCACAGCCGCCCGTCGGACAGGCCCGCGGTCACGTTGCCGGTGGTCCACCAGGGCTCGGTGGTGGTGTCGAAGGTGCCGTTCCTGAGCTGTTCGGCCTCGTCGGCCCCGGCGGGGCCGGCCGGCAGCGCGGTCAGGGCCGTCGCCAGCAGGGCGGCGAGGGACAGCAGGGCGGTTCTGCGTCGTTTCACGTCTGGGCTCCTCGGAGGAGGTGCGGGGTGACGCCCCCCTGTCATGGGAGCGCTCCCAGATGCGGACGCCCCATGCTTGTTCCCGACATGACATCTCGTCAACGGTCCGGACGGGGAAGCCTGCCGCGACCCCCGCGCCGTGGGCCGCGCGGCCCCCCGAAGGTGATCACCCGGGCCTGCCCGTGGCCCCGCATCGGCCGGATCCCCCCTTGACGAGTGCGGCGGGCCGGCCGGTCCCGCCGGGGGCCGGGGTCCGCGGACGGGGCCGACGCACTACGCTGGACGCGAGTGGTGCCACCTGTTCACTGTGAGTGTGCGCTTGGGAGCGGGGACGATGAGCCGGGTCTATCCGTTCGACGACGCGGAGACGGCCCGGGCTGTCATCGACGACGACGGCACCGTGCTGGAGTGGAACGAGGGCGCGCGGCGCCTGCTGGGCCACCCGCCCGAGGCCGTCGTGGGCCGCCCGGCGGCCCGGCTGCTGGCCGGGGACGCCGCGGTCGGCGTCCCGGACCTTCCCCCCGGTGCCCGCTGGGCCGGATCGGCCGGATTGCGCCACCGGGACGGCCGTACGGTCCGCGTGTGGCTGCTCGCCCACCACCGGCCGGCGGACGGCGGCCGCGGACCGCACTGGCTGGTGGTGACCCCGCTGGCCGCCGAGGAGCCCGGTACCGGCGACGACGCGCTCGCCCAGGCGGGCCTGGTCCAGTCGCCCTGCGCGGTCGCCGTGTACGACGACGCGCTGCGGCTGCGCCGGATGAACGCGGCGATGACCGAGCTGATCGGCCTGCCGGAGGAACGCGTCCGGGGCCTCAGACTCCCGGAGATCGGCGGCAGACCGCACGGCGAGGACCTGGAGCAGAGCATGCTGCAGGTCCTCCTCACGGGCCGGCCGCTGGACGTCCGCACCTCCCTGAACACCGCCGGCTCGGAGCGCCGGCCGCGTGCCTGGCTGGCCCGGATGGCGCCGGTCACCGACGACGGCGGCCGGGTGCGGGGCGTGTGCCTGGTGGCGCACGACATCACCGACAGCCACCGGGCCCGGGAGCGGCTGCAGCTGGTCAACGAGGCGAGCGTGCGCATCGGCACCACCCTCGACGTTGCCCGTACGGCACAGGAACTGGCGGACGTGTGCGTGCCGGCGCTCGCCGACTTCGTGACCATCGACCTGCTGGACCCGGAGGAGTACGGCGGCGAGCCCCCGGCCCGCGTCACGGCTCCGGTCGCGCTGCGCCGGGCCGCCCACCAGTCGGTTCTGGAGGGGGTGCCGGAGGCCGTGACCGAGCCGGGGCAGATCGAGCTGTACCCGGGCTTCTCCCCGCAGGCGGACGCCCTGACCGGCGGCCGGACCATCCGGGCCACGCTGACCGCGGGCGAGATCGACCAGTGGACCGAATGGAACGCCGCGCGCGGCGAGCGGGTGCGGAAGTTCGGGATTCACTCCTCCATGTCGGTGCCGATCCTGGCCCGCGGGCTGACCCTGGGCGTCGCCGTGCTCGCCCGGCACCGCAGCCCCGAGCCGTTCACCGCGGACGACATGCTGCTCGCCGAGGAGATCACCACCCGGGCCGCCGTCTGCATCGACAACGCCCGCCGCTTCTCCCGCGAACGCGAGACCGCGCTCGCCCTGCAGCGCAGCCTGCTCCCCCGCAACCTGCCCCGCACGGCCGCCGTGGAGGTCTCCTCCCGGTACCTTCCGGCGGCCCGGGCCGGGGTCGGCGGCGACTGGTTCGACGTGATCCCGCTGTCCGGGATGCGGGTCGCGATGGTGGTCGGGGACGTCGTCGGGCACGGCATCCAGGCCTCGGCCACCATGGGCCGGCTGCGTACCGCCGTGCGGACCCTCGCGGACATCGACCTGGCCCCGGACGAGCTGCTCACCCACCTGGACGACCTGGTGGTCCGGCTGTCGGACGAGTCCGGGGGCGAGGGCAGCCCCGGCGAGGTCGGCGCGACCTGCCTGTACGCCGTCTACGACCCGGTGTCGCGGCGCTGCACCCTGGCCCGGGCCGGGCATCCGCCGCCCGTCGTGCTGCCGCCGGACGGCGAGCCGCGCCAGCTGCGGCTGCCGGCCGGTCCCCCGCTGGGCCTGGGCGGGCTGCCCTTCGAGTCGGCCGAGGTGGAGCTGACCGAGGGCACCGTCCTCGCGCTGTACACGGACGGCCTGATGGTGTCCGGGCCGGCCGGGGACGCCGGCCGGGAGCGGCTGCACCGGGTGCTCGGCGGGTCCACCGACCCGCTGGAGCAGACCTGCGACCGCGTCCTGCACGCGCTGCTGCCGCACGGCGGCGCCGCCGACGACGTGGCGCTGCTGCTGGCCCGCACCCGGGGGCTGCCCGCCGAGCAGGTGGCCACCTGGGACATCCCCGCCGACCCGGCGCTGGTCGCGCCGGTCCGCAAGCAGGTCGTGGAGCAGCTGGAGCGCTGGTCGCTGGACGAGGCGTCGTTCACCGCGGAGCTGGTGGTGAGCGAACTGGTCACCAACGCCATCCGGTACGGCGCCCACCCGATCCGGCTGCGGCTGATCCAGGACGCGGCCACGCTGATCATCGAGGTGTCCGACACCAGCCACACCGCCCCGCACCTGAGGCGCGCCAAGACCTTCGACGAGGGCGGCCGCGGGCTGCTGCTGGTCGCCCAGCTCACCCAGCGCTGGGGCAGCCGGCACACCGCCGAGGGCAAGACGATCTGGGCGGAGCTGACGGTGCCGGCCGACGAGCCGTAGGGCTCAGTACCCGCGCAGCCAGGGTCGCACCTGCTTGCGGGCCTCGTGCAGACGGGACTTCAGGGTGCCGAGGGGGATGCCCACGCGCTCGGCGACCTCGGCGTACTCCAGCTGGCAGATGTCCCGGTAGACCAGCGGGGCGACGAGGTGCGGGTGCTCGCGCTCCAGCCGGTCCAGGGCCTCCAGCAGGTCGACGCGGGAGCCGGCGATGACGCTGGTGGTGCGCGGGTCGACGCGCTCGGCGGGCTCGACGGCCACGGGCTGCTCGGCGGCGCGCCGCTTCAGCTCGCGGTACTTCTGCCGGCAGCAGTTGGCGACGACCGTGTAGAGCCAGGTGCTGAAGCGGCTGCGGCCCTCGAAGGCGGCGATGTGCCGGGCCACCTGGAGCAGCACGTCCTGGGCGGCCTCCTCGGCGTCCTCCCGGCACGGCAGGAACCGCCCGCAGCGGCGCAGGACCTCCGGCCGCAGTCCGGCCAGCAGCCGGTCCAGGGCGGCCCGGTCGCCCGTCGCGGCGAGCCGCGCGAGCTCTTCGGCCGTCGCCTCGTCCTGCACGTCAGGGTCTCCCTCGGAGTCGATCTCAGGGCAGGCATGATAGTCGTATGCACTCCCTGGAGCGGATCGGCCGCTACCGCCTGGAACGGCGCCTGGGCACCGGCGCCTTCGCCACCGTGTGGCTCGCCCGCGACGACGAGCTGGACGGCCCGGTGGCGGTCAAGGTCCTCGCCGAGAACTGGGCGCACCGGCTCGACATCCGGGACCGCTTCCTGTCCGAGGCCCGGCTGCTGCGCCGGGCCGGCTCCAGCCGGGTGGTGCAGGTCTACGACTTCGGGGAACTGCCCGACGGCAGGCCGTACTTCGTGATGGAGTACGCCGACGGCGGCACCCTGGCCGATCTGCTGACGGCCGGCCCGCTGCCGGTGCCCCAGGCGCTGGCGCTGACGGCGCTGGCCGCGCGGAGCGCCGCCGCGCTGCACGAGGCGGGCATCGTGCACCGCGACATCAAGCCGACCAACGTGCTGCTGCACACGGCGCCGGACGGCGAACGGCGGGTCCTGCTGGCCGATCTGGGGCTGGCCAAGAGCCTGGCGCAGGCCTCGGTGCTCACCCTGGCCGCGGGCTCGGCGGGCTACCAGCCCCCGGAGCAGGCCGAGCCCGGGGAGGGCATCGACGCCCGCGCCGACGTCTACAGCCTGGGCGCGGTCGGCTACGAGCTGGTCACCGGCACCGTGCCCGGGCCGCCGGGGAAGGTCGTACCGCCCGGACGGCTCAGGCCCGGTCTGGGCGAGCAGGTGGAGCGGGCGCTGCTGCGCGCCCTGGAGCCGGACCGGGAGCGGCGCTGGCCCACGGCGGCGGCGTTCGCCGGGGAGCTGGACCGGCTGGCGGCGGCCTCCGGTGCCCGGCGGGACGGCCGGCTCGACGCCGTCCGGGGCCGGCTGAGCGGGGTGACCCTGGTCGTGGCCGCGGTGGTCACGGCGGCGGCCGCCGCGGTCGCCGTGACGCTGGTGCTGGACCGGCCGGGGACCGCCGGCCCGGCCACCGTGAAGGACTCCACCGGCCGGGTGGCGGTCCAGGTGCCGGCCGGCTGGGCCCGCGAGGTGCGCGACTCCGGCTGGGACCCGCATGCGCTCGGCCTGCGGGCGGGGCACGAGCCGGGCCTGGTGGTCGCCGACGACCTGGCGCACTGGTCCGACCTGCGGGCCGCGGTGGACGGCGTGTTCGTCGGGGTCAGCGGGCAGGGCGACGTCGCCGCCCGGGTGACCGCCCTCACCCACACCGGCTGCCACGACGCCGGCAGCCGGGCCTTCTCCTCCGCCGGCTGGCGCGGCCGGACCCGCACCTGGAACACCTGTCCGGACGGCGGCACGGTCACCGAGTCCGCGCTCGCCCCGGCGGGCGGCCCGGCCGAGCCGCAGGTGTACGTACAGGTGCGCGAGCGCGGGGACGGGAGGGCGACGGACGGCATACTCCGCTCGCTGCGAATCACCTGAACGAGGGCGCCCGACGGGCCGAGCGGACGTTGCCCGGGCGGCGAATCGGGGAAAAGAATCCCGCGCGTCCCGAACTTTTCCGGCACCGCGGGCATCCAAGTGTGGTGACGGCGCATCACGGCGCCGACGGTACGCGCACCGCCGCGTGCCCTGACGATCCAGGAGTGTTGAGCGACATGGCGTACTCATCCCGGTCCGCACGGCGCGGGGCCCTGCTCGCCGGCGCGATCGCCGTACTGGGCCTCCTGAGCAGCTGCGGCAGCCAGCACGACCAGGCCGGGCCGGCGAAGACGGACTCCGGTACGGCCGCCCCGGCGACCGAGACCTCGAAGGACTCCTCCCCCGGCGCCGGCACGGCCGCCTCCACCCCGGCGGGCCCGGCGTCGTCCGCGGCGGCGCGGTCGAGCGGCTCCTCCGACGCGGGCAGCGGCACCGGCACCGGCACCGGCACCGGCGGCAAGACCGGCGCCACCAGCACCCGGTGCCACACCTCGGAGCTGGGCGCGTCCGTGGGGCGCAACGACCCGGGCGCCGGCCAGGAGAACTTCCCCGTCGTGCTCACCAACAAGTCCGGCCGGACCTGCACGCTGCGCGGCTACCCGGGCGCGGCCTTCGTCAGCGCCTCCGGCAGCCAGCTCGGTCCCGACCCGCGGCGCGAGTCGGGCTCGCCGGTGACGATCACCCTGAAGCCCGGGCAGAGCGCCTGGGCGGGCCTGACCTTCTCCAACCCCGAGATCAGCGAGGCGAAGACGGCCACCCCGGCCGCGCTGCTGGTCACCCCGCCGGACGAGCGGGACCAGCTGAAGGTGGCCTGGACGGCCGGTGCCGTCCCCGTCTCGGGGAACTCCTCCTCGGTCTCCCTGACGGTGCTCCGCCCCGGCTCCGGCGTCTGACCCGTCCCCCCGGCGACCCCGCTGCCCGCCCCCGGGCAGCGGGGTTCGTCATGAGCGCGCCACAAGTGTCACAGGACGGCAACACGTCCCGGCCGCCGCGATCTTTCCCCCCGCCGCCCTCATCGAACCCCTCGACCACACAGCGAAAAGGCTCCGCCAGGGAGCCGTGAACAGTGAATCGGGGACAAGATGAGCGGCATCTCACGCAGGCGTGTGCTGACGGCGGGGGCGGCGGCGGGCGCGCTGGGCGCCCTGTCCGCGTGCTCCTCCGGCACCGGGCTGTCCGTCGACGGGACGGCCGGCGACGGCACCACGCAGGCCAGGCCGCTGCGGCTCATCGGTGACGGCTCCACCGCCGACACCGGCGCGCAGCCGCACCAGCCGAAGCCGGCGCGGCTGAAGCCCGGCCAGAAGCCGCCGCAGTTCGTGGTGTTCTCCTGGGACGGCGCCGGGGAGCTGAGCAACAGGCTGTTCTCCCGGTTCCGCAAGGTGGCCGCCGACCACGGCGCCGCGATGACGTTCTTCCTCAGCGGGATCTACACGCTGCCCGAGTCCAGGAAGCACCTCTACCAGCCGCCGCAGCACCCGGTCGGCGCGTCCGCGATCGGCTACCTCGCCGACCGGCACATCCACGCGACCCTCCAGCAGGTGCGGGCGGCCTGGCTGGAGGGCCACGAGATCGGCACCCACTTCAACGGCCACTTCTGCGGCGCGACCGGCGTGCGCAACTGGTCCCCGGCCGAGTGGCGCAGCGAGATCGACCAGGCGGTGGGCTTCGTGACGAAGTGGAAGACCAACACCGGCTTCACCGACCTCGAACCGCTCCCCTTCGACTACCGCAAGGAGCTGACCGGCGGCCGCACCCCCTGCCTGGAGGGCCAGGCGGCCCTGCTGCCGACGGCCGCCGCGCTGGGCTGGAAGTACGACGCCAGCTCCCCCGGCGGGCTGCAGATCTGGCCGGGCAAGGTGCAGGGCGGCCGGATATGGGACTTCCCCCTGCAGTCCATACCGTTCGCCGGGCACTCCTTCCAGGTGCTGTCGATGGACTACAACATGATGTTCAACCAGTCCGGCGGGAACCCCCTGGGCGACCGCACCCGGTACGACGCCTGGCGCACGCAGGCCCGGGACACCTACCTGGCCGGCTTCCGGCGCGCCTACGACACCAACCGCGCGCCCTTCTTCATCGGCAACCACTTCGAACGCTGGAACGGCGGCATCTACATGGACGCCGTGGAGGAGGCGATCGGGCGGATGGCCGAGCACGACGAGGTGCGGTTCGTGTCCTTCAAGCAGCTCGTGGCCTGGCTGGAGGCGCAGGACCCGGCGCTGCTGCGCAAGCTGCGCACGCTGGCGCCGGGGCAGGCGCCGGCGGGCGGCTGGGAGGAGTTCCTGGGAACGGCGGGTACCCGCTCCTCGTGATCCCCTTGCGGCCGGACGCATCATCCGTCTGCTTTCATGGGGCCTACCGCGCCTGATCGATCTGCGAGGAACCCGCCCTGAACACCCCGCTCGCCGAGGCCCTGTCCGCCGTCCTGCTCGTCGCCGTGCTGGCCTGGGCCGTCGTGCGGCCCTTCGGGTGGCCGGAGGCGGTCATGGCCGTACCGGCCGCCGGTGTCGCGATCGCCACCGGGGCGATCTCGCTGGACCACGCCCGGGCCGAGGCCGCGCGCCTCGGCCCGGTGGTGGGGTTCCTGGCGGCGGTGCTGGTGCTCGCCCACTTCTGCGACGTGGAGGGCCTGTTCCAGGCGTGCGGGGCGTGGATGGCCCGGTGGGCGAGGGGCCGGCCGGTGCGGCTGCTGACGGCGGTGTTCGCGCTGGCGTCGGCGATCACGGCCGTGCTCAGCCTGGACGCCACGATCGTGCTGCTGACCCCGGTCGTCTTCGCCACGGCGGCGCGCACGGGCGTGCGGCCCAAGCCGCACGTGTACGCCTGCACGCACCTGTCGAACACGGCGTCGCTGCTGCTGCCGGTGTCCAACCTGACCAACCTGCTGGCGTTCGCGGCCAGCGGGCTGAGCTTCACCCGGTTCGCGGCGCTGATGGCGCTGCCGTGGCTGGTCGCGATCGGCGCCGAGTACCTGGTGTTCCGGCGGTTCTTCGCCCGCGACCTCACGGCGGCGGCCCCGGGCGCCGAGGACACCGGCCCGGCGCCCGGGCTGCCGTTGTTCGCGCTGGTGACGGTGGGCTGCACGCTGGCCGGGTTCGTGGTGGCGTCGGTGTTCGGCGTGGAGCCGGCCTGGGTCGCCGCGGCCGGCGCGCTGGTGCTGGCCGGCCGGGCGCTGGTGCGGCGGAAGGCGACCCCGCTGACGGTCGTGCGCGCGGCGGCACCGGCGTTCCTGGCGTTCGTGCTGGCGCTCGGCATCGTGGTGCGGGCGGTCGTGGACAACGGGCTCTCGGACGTGCTCGGGCGGGCGCTGCCGGGCGGTACCGGGCTGCCCGCGCTGCTCGGGATCGCGGCGCTGGCCGCCGTCCTGGCGAACCTCATCAACAACCTGCCGGCCGTGCTGGTCCTGCTGCCGCTCGCGGCGCCGGCGGGGGCGGGGGCGGTACTGGCGGTGCTGCTCGGCGTGAACATCGGCCCGAACCTGACCTACGCCGGGTCGCTGGCCACCCTGCTGTGGCGGCGGATCGTGCACCAGCACGAGCACGGCGTGGACCTCGGTGAGTTCACCCGGCTGGGTCTGCTCGCCGTGCCGTCCTCCCTCGCGGTGGCGGTGGTGGCACTGTGGGGGTCGCTGCAGGTTCTCTGACGGGTTGCCGGAGTGTGGGGAGGCCGACCGGATGCGTGTGATCGCCTGGCTCGTCGAGGGCACCTGGCCCGCCTGTGTGGACGCCGTGCGCGCGCACGCGCCGGACGACGCCGAGGTGGTGCTGCTGCACGTGACCGGGCCCGACGTGCCCGGCGTGGCGCACGGCGCGTTCGCGGGGCTGCTCGGCCGGGGGCACCCGGAGCGCGATCCGGGGACCCGCCTGGAGGCCCTCGGCGGGAGGTCGGCGGCCGGGATCCTCGACGCGGCGGCCGAGCGGCTGGGCCGGCCCTGTGCCCGCGAGGAGCGCGCGGGCCGGGTGGAGCGGGAGGTGGTGGCCGCCGCCGAGGGGGCCGACCTGCTGGTGCTGGCCCGGGACGGCGACCGGTCGCGGCTCGGGCCGAGGAGCCTCGGTCCGGCGGCGCGGTTCACCGTCGACCACGCGCCGTGCCCGGTCCTGCTGGTGTGGCCGGAGGCGGCGCCCGGCCTGGCGACGATCCCTCCGCCGCCGCACCATCCGCCGCACCATCCGCCGCACCACCCCTGACGTCAGCGGCGGTGGCGGCCGGTGCCGTCGCCGTACCCGCCCCCGCCGTACCCGCCGCCGCCCCAGTCGCAGTAGGCGGGGTAGGCCGTGCAGTAGTCGGTGCCGGGGGAGCCCGACGGCGTGGCGGCGGTCGGGGCCGCCGCGGTCGCCGTGGGCGTCGGGGACGGGGTCCTGGACGCCTTCGGGGCGGGCTGCACCGGCGGGGGTGGTGTGGGGGACGGGGTGCTGTCGGTGTCCCAGTCGACGATCTGCATCTCCAGGTCCGGCCTGGCGGTGTCGACGGTCCAGCGCTGGACGGCCGCCGTCGTGCGGTTCTTCAGCACGAGGGCGCCCGAGCCGTCGGTGGCGGCGGGGGTCAGCGCCAGGTCCTGGTCCGAGCGGGGGACGAGGACGCCCTGCAGGGTGAAGTCGTAGCGGATGCTGCGGGCGGCCCTGCCGGGGGAGGTGCAGGGGGCGAGCCGGACCGAGTAGCCGAGGTGGGAGTCCAGGCACAGGTCGGGCGCGGAGGCGTTGCGCAGCAGTCCGTCGGTCTCGTACTCCCACTGCTGGCCCGCCGCGGCGGAGCAGCGGGCCAGTTCGGTCTCGGCGCCCTTGACGGCCTTCCCGCCGGTCACGCCGACGCAGAGGCCGGAGGCGAGGTTGTGCAGCCGGCCGCGCAGCACCCCGTCGGCGTCGCCGCTCGTGCCGGCCCAGGACGGGCGCGGGGTCGCGGGCGTCCTGCCCGGTGTCCGGGAGGGGGTGCCGCCCCCGCCCGGCGCCGGGTCGTCCCCCGCGCCGAGCACCGACCACAGCACCAGCGGGAGCACGACCAGTCCGCTGACGGTGGCGGCGGCCAGGGCGAGGTTGCGCCGCCGGACTCGCCGGGCGGCCCGCTGCGCCGAGCGACGTGAGGTGCCGGGGCCGGTGGGGTCGGCGGCGTTGCCCGCCGCCCGTGCGGAGCGGACCGGGTCGGCCCCCGGAGCGGCTCGCCCCGGGCCCTCGGCGCGCGGTCCCGCACCGGCCCTGCGCGCGCTCCGTCTCGGGCGAGCCGGTGCGGGACCGGCGTCCGCCTCCCAAGCGGCTGCCGGGGACGGCCCCGGTTCGGTGGCCGAGCCCGCGTCCCACGCGTCCCACCCCGGCGGCAGGGAGGGGGCGGAGCCGGCGCCGGCGGGTCGGCCGTCCGTCCGGGGCGCCGCACCGGGACCAGGCTGGGCGCCGGGGGCGGCCGGCGGGGAGTCAGCGGCTCCCGAACGCCCTTCCGCGGCAGGCGTGAAGCCCTTCGCGCGTCCGCCCCCGGCGGCCGCCCGCGTGCCCCGGGCGGCCCTTCTCGACCGCCTGCCGGCCGGGCCCGCGTCCGCCCCCTGGACGCCGTCGGCCCCGGGCATGCCCCCGGCGGCTCCGGGCGGCTCGGCGACCCCCGCGGACGTGAACGACTCGCCGCCCGGCGGCACGGAGAGCGCCGATGCCGGCGGCGGCGGGGTGGGCTGTTCGGGGCGGGCCGCCCGGGACTCCACGTACGCGCTGGCGCCCCAGCCGAGGACCGCCTCGGCGAGGGCGAGGCCGAGCCCGCCGTTGAACCGCGCCAGCTGGTCTGCGGTCCGGCTGCAGTGCCCGCAGCCGGACAGGTGGCGCTGCAGGTCCGGGTCGATGTCGACGCCGCCGCGACGGAAGGTCACGTCCAGCATGCGCTGGTAGCGCCGGCACTCGGCCTCGGGGGCCAGTTCGCGGTGGACCTGGAGGCACTCCTCGCGCAGCCGCTCCACGGCGCGGCGCAGTTCGATCAGGGCGTCCTCCTCGTCCAGGCCCAGCAGTGCCGCGGGGACGGCGAGCGGTTCGGCCTCGACCTCGGCGTGCCACAGCACGGCGCGCGACGACTGCGGCAGCCGCTGGAAGGCGCGGGACAGCAGCCGCCGGGAGGACGGCGGCAGCAGCCGGGCGGAGGCGCGCTCCCCCGTGCCGGGGTGCGAGCGCAGGGCCGGGTGGAGGAGTTCCTGGCGGCCGTCGCCGTCCCACTCCGCCGCGATCCGGCGGACGGTGACCAGCAGGTGGGGGCGCCAGGCGGCGGAGGGACCCGCCTGGCGGATGGACTCGCCGAACAGCCGGGTGAAGGCGGCGGTGGTCAGCATGCCGGCGGCGCGCGGTCCGTCGGTGCACAGCCGGGCGTAGGCGAAGGCCGCCTCCCAGTGGCGGTCCAGGAGTTCGCCGACCGGATGGAGCGCGGGTGTCGTTCCGGTCCACTTCTTCAGTTCGGCGCTCAGTTGTTCGTCCGATACGTCGAACCGGCGCGGAGTGGGGACGGAATCCGAGGGACCTGCCTCATTCACGGCTGCATTCCTCCACGCGCAACGCTGAATTAGTCCATACCAAGAAGTACGGGACGGGATTGGGCAGCTCGGACGTCCGCCTGGGGCAGCTCTTTTGAAGCGTGGGGGGCGTACGGGAGCGGCCTGGCGCATGCAGCGGAAATGTAATTGTCTGCACGCCGACGGTGCACACTTTTGCACAGCCCGGCGCCGGCGAACAAGAGATCCACCCGTTCTCGGCACCGGCTTCGGCAGCCTCTCCATTGACAGTTCGTCAATGACGCCGATTCTTCTCCATTACGCCTGTTCACCGATCCGTGCGGCACGGGATTCGCGCCGCACGGAACGCGACCGACGGCCGCTCAGTGACCGCTGATGGCGTGCGGGGTGTAGGGCTGCTCCAGTTCCTCGATCTCCTTGACGCTCAGGCGGAGTTCGACGGCGGCCACCGCGTCCTCGATGTGGTGCGGCTTCGCGGCGCCGACGACGGGCGCGGCCACCGTGTCGCGCTGCAGCAGCCAGGCCAGGGCCACCTGGGCGCGCGGCACGCCGCGGGCGCCCGCGATCCGGGTGACGGCCTCGACGATCGCGCGGTCGCCCTCCAGGTAGAGGCGGCTGCCGAACTGGTCGCCCGCGCTGCGCCCGGTGACGGTCCCCCAGTCGCGGGTGAGGCGGCCGCGGGCGAGCGGGCTCCACGGCAGGGTGCTGACGCCCTGGTCCGCGCAGAGCGGCAGCATCTCCCGCTCCTCCTCGCGGTAGAGCAGGTTGTAGTGGTTCTGCATGGAGACGAACTTCGTCCAGCCGTGCAGCTCGGCCGTGTACTGGGCCTTGGAGAACTCCCAGGCGTACATCGAACTGGCCCCGATGTAGCGCACCTTGCCCGCCTTCACCAGGTCGTGCAGCGCCTCCATCGTCTCCTCGACCGGGGTCTCGTGGTCGTAGCGGTGGATCTGGTAGAGGTCCACGTAGTCGGTGCCGAGGCGGCGCAGGCTGTGGTCGATCTCGGACAGGACGGCCTTGCGGGACAGGCCCCCGCCGTTGGGGCCGGGCCGCATCCGGCCGTGCACCTTGGTGGCCAGGACGATCTCGTCGCGGTTCGCGAAGTCGCGCAGGGCCCTGCCGACGATCTCCTCGCTGGTGCCGTCGGAGTAGACGTTGGCGGTATCGAAGAAGTTGATGCCCGCCTCGAGCGCCTGCCGGATCAGCGGGCGGGAGGCCTCCTCGTCGAGGGTCCACTCGTGGACGCCGCGGTCGGGCAGGCCGTAGGTCATGCAGCCCAGACAGATCCGCGACACGTCCAGGCCCGTCGAACCGAGCTTCACGTACTGCATCGTTGCTGCTCCTGCCTTCGGAACGATGGTCACTGAGGAGCGTACGTCGTGCTCCCGGCCCCCTCGGCGACAGCTTGACGGCGACCTCGGCCGGACGATTGGATCCCGGGGACGTGCCGCGCCGCCCGGCGCGGGCAGGACGGAGCGGACGTGCCCCCGAAGGGTGTCTCCCGCGCCGGGGGCCCGGGGAGGGCCGCCGCCGCGCTGCTCGCGTTGGCCGTCGCCGGGCCGGCCCTGGCGGGCTGCGGGTCCGGCGGCCCGCACCGGGGCACGGCCGCCCCGCCCGCCGCCGTCCGGCTGCCCCCGCGCAACGCCGGCTTCGACTACCAGATCGGCGGCGCCTATCCCCCGCCCGCCGGGGTCCGGATCGTCAGCCGCGACCGGTCCGATCCGCCCGCGCCGGGCCGGTACAACATCTGCTACGTCAACGCCTTCCAGGCGCAGCCGCAGGAGCGCTCCTCGTGGCCCGCCGACCTGCTGCTGCGCGACGCACGCGGCCGGGTGGTCATCGACGAGGACTGGCACGAGCCGCTGCTCGACCTGCGCACCCCGGCCAAGCGGGAGCGCGTGGCGCGGCGGGTGAACCGGTGGGTCGACGGCTGCGCCCGGAAGGGCTACGACGCCGTCGAGCCCGACAACTACGACAGCTACACCCGCTCCCGCCACCTGCTCACGGCCGCCGACGCCACCGCGTTCATGCGGCTGCTCACCCGGCACGCGCACGCCCGGCACCTGGCCGTCGGCCAGAAGAACACCGCCGAACTGGCCGCGCGGCGAAGGGCGGTGGGGCTGGACTTCGCGGTCGCCGAGGAGTGCGGGCAGTACGACGAGTGCGAGGTGTACGCCCGGGCGTTCGACGACCGCGTGGTGGACGTCGAGTACACGGGCAGCGGCCTGCGCAAGGCCCTCGCCCGCTGGGGAGACCGCCTGAGCATCGTCCGCCGGGACGTGGACGTCTCCACACCGGGGAGTGCGGGGTACGTGCGCGAGGCGCGGTGACGGGAGCGTCCGTTCCCGGAGCGGCGGCGTACGTGCGCGGGGTGCGTCGGCGGACGGCCTCGTGGAGTGGCCGGGCTGCTGCCTGCAGGTGACTGTTCGGCGTGGCAGCGGACGGATGGCCGTACTGTCGGATCATCCTCGGCGCAGACGACCGGTGCCCGGCCGGTCCGGCCGCCCGGAGGAACGCGGTGCCGACACGTCCGACCATCCTCACCTGTCTCGCGGGGGCGGCCCTGCTGCCGCTCGCGCTCGTCGCGCCGGCCTGGGCACGGCCCGCGCCGGCCCCGGTGGCCGAGGCGCCGGCCACGCTGTGCGCGCCGGCCGGGACCCTGCGCGGCACCCACGGCGAGGAGGCCGAGGTCAGCCTGTGCGCGGGCAGCGGCACCCCGCTGCTGGCCGTCTCCGCCCCGGCGACCTGCCGGGTCGCGGGCACCCGGGTGCGCTACGCCTGCCGGACGGACGGCACCTGGACGGTCCGGGTCGCCGGCCGGGCTCCGGTCACCGGGACGCTGCCGGGCACGCAGGACTACTCCGGCCCGGGAACCTACGACATCTCGGCGTCCGTGCACGTGCGCTCGGCCCCCGCCGGCGTCGACCTCCGGGGCACCGTCCACGCGACGCTCACCCTCACCGCGCCCAAGCCCGCGCCCACGCACGCCATCGCCGTCGACCGGACCGCCCTGCGCCGGGGCGCGACCACCACCCTGACCTACACCGTCCGCCGGGACAGCGACGACGGCGACGGCAGCGCGCGGCTCGGACTCATCGGCGAGGAGGCGTCCGGCATGCGGATCGCCACGGACGACCCGCGCTGCGTCAACCCGCTGGTCGGCCGGTACCCGTCGAAGACCCGGCTGCCGTACGCGCTGGACTGCACGCTGACGGCGCTGCAGCCCGGTCACCCGGAGAAGGTGCGGGTCCGGGTGACGCTCGGGTCCACGTGCTCCACGGTGGTCTCGAAGATCGGCTACTGGATGCCGAGGGGGCAGGCCCTGTACACCGGCGGGATGCTGGCCGGTCCCACGCTGAGCTGCGACTGAGGTCTTTCGTTCGGATCGGGCCGGATCACGGAGCGAGGCACGGTCCCGGGGCCCACGAGCCCGGCATGATCCGAACGAGCACAC
>NZ_KQ948867.1:98379-198358 GCF_001514215.1 Streptomyces bungoensis | reverse complement strand
CCGGCGGCCGGCGGTGGCCGCTCGGGGCCCGAGTCGGCCGGCCCCGCTCTGGCCCGGACCCGGGCCGTGAACGGCCCCCGTCCCGACGCCGCCGTCACGTCGGAGGTCTCGCCCACGAGCGCGCACCGCACCAGCCGTGTCGCCTGGGCCGCCGCCACCCGCTCCGCCCGGGCGCAGGCCGCCGCGCCGCCCTCGGCCCAGTGGTCCGCCGCCGCGAGCGCCGCCAGGTCCGCGCCGCCGGCCGCCCGGTGCCGGACGACGACGGCCTGACCTAGGGCGAGGTCGGCGCCGAAGACCACGCACAGCACGGCGATCACCCCCAGACTCCAGACGCTGGCGGACCCGCGATCGGCGCGCCGGAGGGCTCGCAACCGACGCGTCAGCGGCTCCCCGCGCCTCGGGCGCCGCGTCCGGTTCATCACCGGCATCCGCTTCATCGCCCGGGCTCCCCCGCTCCGGCGGTCGTACCCGAGCCGGCGTCCGCTCTTCCCCGGGCTTCGTCCGGGGCAGCGCGGGAGCCCGCCCCCGGCACTTTCTCCGTCGTCGGCGCGGATCCGCCCGGCGCCGCTGCGACGGCGTCCTCGGCAGCCGCCACGGCCACCTCCCGCAGCTCGAACGGCAGTCCGCTCAGGACGGGCGGTCTGGCCACCACCGTCACCCGGACCTGATCACCCGAGCGGCCGACCGTGACCCGCGCCCCACGCGGTGCCGCGTCCCGGGTCACCCGCACCACCGCCGCGCGCGGGTCCTGCCGGGCGGCGGCCCGGGCGCCCGTGCGGGCGGCGTCCACGCACTGGATCCGGGCCGCCACCACGAGCAGCGACCAGACCAGCGCCATGGTGAACGCCACCAGCACCGACAGCACCATGGCCGCCTCCGCGGTCACGAAGCCCCGGTCTCCGCCGCGCTCACATCCGCGCACTGAGGGCTCGTTTCACGATGGCCTGCAGCTCCGCCTTGACCTGGCCGCTGGTGACGACCTCGTAGAGCAGCACCGCGAACCCGACCGCCGCGACGATCCCCATCGCGTACTCGGACGTCACCATTCCCGCGTCCCGCCGGCACCGCTGCCGCAGGGCTGTCCACAGCTTTCCTGCCTTCTCACGCATCTCAAGCACCTTCCGTCCGGATCCGTTGTCCACATCGCCTGCGTTGCCAGCCGCTTCCGTCAGCCACCACCCCCTGCCATCACGCCGCCCGCCAGGCCGATCACCACGGGCAGGACACCGATGGCGATGAACGCGGGCAGGAAGCACAGGCCCACCGGCGCGGAGACCAGTACGGCCGCCCGGCGTGCCCTGGCCGTGGCGGTCCTGGCCCACTCCGCGCGTGCGTCCGAGGCGAGCCGGGCCACCGGCCCGGCCGCGGGCAGCCCGGACTCGTCGGCGCGCTCCAGCAGGCGGGCCAGCGGCCCGGCGCCGGGCAGTGCGGCCAACCGGAGCCAGGCGTCCGCCGGTTCGCCCCCGAGCCGTACCTCGGCCGCTCCCCGGGCCAGCGCCTCCCCGACGGGGCCGCCGAGGGCCTCGCCCACGGCATGCGCGGCGATCACCGGTCCGGCGCCGGCCGCGATGCAGGCTGCCAGCAGGTCCGCGGCGAGCGGGAGTTGCCGGGCGGCCGACTCGGTGCCGGTCCGCTCCGCCGGACCCGCAGCCGCCTGCCGGCACCGCCACCGCCACAGCCCCGCGGCGACGGCGAGGCCCACGAACGCGCCGGGCACCCCACCGACCAGCACCCCCGCACCACACCCGGCTCCCACCACGGGCAGCCATCGCCGCGCCAGGTCCGCGACAGGCGGGGAGGGTTCGGGTTCGGCGGTCTTCAGCGCCAGCAGTTCGGCCACCCGCCGCCGTGCCCGCCGCCGGCGCCGGGTCAGATCCACCCGCCACACCGCCCAGCCAGCGGCCAGGGCCACGGCCGCGGCCGTCCCCAGCCTGTGGACGACGTCCCCGCTCATACCGCCTCAGCTCCCCGTACGATCCGCGCCACCCACCACATCCCGGCCCCTTCGAACACCGCTCCGGCCACCAGACAGCCCAGACCGGCTCCGCTGTGCAGCAGCACGCGCAGCGGACGGGCGCCCATGGCCGAGCCGAGCAGCAGCCCGACGGCGGGCAGGGCGGCCAGCAGCAGTGCCGTCGCCCGGGCGCCCGCCAACTGGGCGCGCAGGTCGGCACGCTGGTCCCGCTCGGCGCGCAGGGCACCGTCCAGCCGGTCGAGGCCGGCCGCGAGCCCTGCGCCCTGGTCCACGGCCACCCGCCAGCAGGCGGCGAGGCCCGACAGCCCCTCGGCGCCCGGCTGCCGGGCCGCGACAGCCAGCGCGCCCGGCACGTCACCGCCGAACCGCGCCGCGGCGACCACGGCCGCCTGCGCCTCCCCGAGTCCGCCGGAGTCGCGCGCGGCCCGCAGCAGGGCCTCACCGGGCTGCCGTCCCGCCCGCACCTCCCCGGCGAGCGCCCCGCACAGGCCGATCACCGCATCCGCGCGCCGCTCCCGGTCCCGTCCGGCCCGACGGGCCAGCCGCAGCCGGCGCAGCACCGGCACCCCGGCCGCCCCCGCGACGACCGGAATCGGTGAGGCGCCCAGCAGCCCGAGCAGCAGACCGGCCACGAGCGACCACCACTCGGCGCCCAACCGTTCGTACCGCCCGCGCAGTTCACCGAGAGCCTGCTCCCAGGAGGGCGGGCCGGTCGCCACCACGCCACCGCCGGCCAGCAGCAGCCGCGCCCGCCGCATCCCGTAGTGCCTGCCGCCCAGCAGCCACACCGCGGCCCCCACGCAGGCCAGCGCCGCGCCCAGAGAGGTCTCCGTGCTCACGTCCGTCACTTCTCCGCCTCCCCACTCGCGAACCCGCCGCTCAGCAACTCCCGCAGCCGCTCCCAGCCGCGCTCGCGGACGAAGGCCCGCGCGTCCCAGCGCAGCGCCGGTACCGTCCGCACCAGCCCCGAGCCGTCCCGTTCCAGCACGTGCACCTCGGCGATCCGGCGCCGCCCGGACCCGTCCCGGACGAGGTGGAGCACCACCGACAGGGCGGCCGCGACCTGGCTGTGCAGGGCGGCCCGGTCCAGCCCTGCCGCCGTACCGAGGGCCTCCAGGCGGGCGGGCACGTCCGCGGCCGCGTTGGCGTGGACGGTGCCGCAGCCGTCGTGGCCGGTGTTGAGCGCGGCCAGCAGGTGCACCACCTCGGGCCCGCGCACCTCGCCGATGACCAGCCGGTCGGGCCGCATCCGCAGCGCCTGCCGGACGAGGTCCTCCAGGGTGACCAGTCCCGCGCCCTCCTGGTTGGCGGGTCTGGTCTCGAGCTGTACGACGTGCGGGTGGTCCGGTCGGAGCTCGGCCGAGTCCTCGGCGAGCACGATGCGTTCGCCGGGCCCGGCCAGCCCGAGCAGGGCGCTGAGCAGGGTCGTCTTGCCGCTGCCGGTGCCGCCGCTGACGAGGAAGGACAGCCGGGCCGCCATGAGCGCCCGCAGGATCCGCTCGCCGCCGGGCGGCACGGTGCCCGCCTCGACCAGTTCCTCGAGGGTGAACGCCCGGGGCCGGACGACCCGCAGGGACAGGCAGGTGCAGCCGACGGCCACCGGGGGCAGCACGGCGTGCAGCCGGGTCCCGTCGGGCAGCCGGGCGTCGGCCCAGGGCCGCGCGTCGTCCAGCCGGCGTCCGGCCACGGCGGCCAGCCGCTGCGCGAGGCGTCGTACGGCCGCCGCGTCGGGGAAGGTGACCCCCGTCCGCTCCAGGCCGCCGCCGCGGTCCACCCAGACCCGGTCCGGGGCACACACCAGGACGTCGGTGACGCTCGGGTCGGCGAGCAGCGGCTCCAGGGGGCCGCTGCCGACCAGTTCCGACCGCAACTGCTCCGCCGCGCCGAGGACTTCCGCGTCACCCAGCACCCGGCCCTGGTCGCGCAGCGCCTGCGCCACGCGCGCGGGTGTGGGTTCGGCCCCGCTCTCGGCCAGCCGGCGCCGTACTCCGTCGAGCAGGGCCGCGCCGTCGGCCCGGTCGAGCCCGGGGAGCGTCATCGGGTGCCTCCCGCCTCGACCAGGGTCTGCTCCCAGAAGGTGGCGCAGAACCGGGCCAGGGGCCCGCGGCCGCCGGCGCCGGGCGGTTTCGCGGTGCCGCGCGGACGCAGCAGGGCCGGTTCTACGGGCACCTCGCCGGCCAGGGGCAGGCCGAGCAGCCGGGCCACCTCACGGTCGTCGAGTCCCGGCGCGTACGGCCCGCGCACCGCGACCCGCAGGTCCCGGACGACCATGCCCATCGCCGAGGCCACCCGTCCGGCGGCCGCCACCGCGCGCAGTTCGGCCGGGACGACGAGCAGGACGAGGTCGAGCTGGGCGAGGGCCTCGGCGACCCCGTCGTCCAGGTGGCGCGGGAGGTCGACGACGACCGTGCCGCCGCGCCGCCGGGCGGCGGCGAGCACCGCGCGCACGGCCTGGGGCGGCACGGAGACGCTGTCGCCGCGGTCCCAGCTGAGCACCCGGAGGGCGTGCAGCCGGGGCAGCGACTCCTCCAGCGCGCCGCCGCCGAGACGGCCGCGCGAGGCGGCGAAGGCGGGCCAGCGCAGCCCGTCCGCGCTCTCCCCGCCGAGGAGGACGTCGAGCCCACCGCCGAGCGGGTCGGCGTCCACGAGGAGGGTGCGCAGCCCTTCGCGCGCTGAGGTGACGGCGAGCGCGCAGGCCAGTGTGGACGCCCCTGCCCCGCCGCGGCCGCCGACGACCCCGACGGTGAGGGCCGGGCGGCCGACGCCCTCGGCGACGTCGGCGATCCGGTCGACGAGCCACTGCTCGCCGTCGGGCAGCATCAGGACGTGGTCGGCACCGATCTCGACGGCCCGGCGCCACACCCCGGAGTCGTCCTGGTCCCGGCCGACGAGCACCACGTCGCGCCGGCGCGCGGCCCCGCGCACCCGGCGGGCGGCGTCGTCGCCGACCAGGACGAGCGGGGCCGATTCCCAGCCCCCGCCGTGGTCGGGCACCCCGTGGTGCACCTCGGGTGTGGCGCCCGCGGCCGCGCACAGGCGCAGCAGGTCGTCGAGGAGCCCGGCGTCCTCGGTGACGATGAGCGGCCGGCCCGGCCGGCCCGCGGTGCCGGACGACGGGTCGTGGGTGACGGTTCCGGTCACGTGTGGTCCCCCTTCGCTGTGCCTTCCGCGCAGCCCCTCGGGCCGCGTGATTCCGATAGATGTGGAGAACCGGCAGGGCGGCCTCCATATGAACGGCCGAATGGAACCGGCCAAACACGCCCCGGCAATCGGAACCGGCCATGAACTGCCGCGGTCGGAGCGCGCTGGAATCACGGTGCAGCGAACCGGGAAATCGTGTGGATCTTGGTGGAAAACCGTGGAGAACTCAGCGGCTGTGAATATCTCCGTCACCCAAACCGGTGACCTCCCGCCGGCGCCTGTACGGGCTGCCGCGGGCAGCCCGCGGAACTGCCGCAGCGCAGCGCAGCGATTACCCTGAGTAACGGATCATGGGTGCAGCAGAGCCGGGCGTGAAGCCCCACGGGCAGCGGCCCAGTCGGTTGAAGAAGAAAGGAAAACCCACCCGGACATGCGACGACCCCCGCCGGGGGGGAGAGCGGGGGTCGTCCCCACGGCCGACTCGGGGGGGGAGGAGTCGGGCCGGGTTAGCACGGTCGCGAACGATCCGTGACTTCCATGGTGTACCCGAGAGCCCTCTCAGGCAAACCCACGCGCCCCACCTTACGCCGAATGGTGGGCGCCTATGCTCAGGGACGTGGAAAACCACTCCTTCCCCCGCGCAGCGGCCTTCTTCGACCTGGACAAGACGGTCATTGCGAAGTCGAGCACACTCACCTTCGGCAAGTCCTTCTACCAGGGCGGCCTGATCAGCCGCAGGGCGGCACTGCGAACCGCGTACGCCCAGTTCGTCTTCCTGGCCGGCGGCCTCGACCACGACCAGATGGAGCGGATGCGCGAGTACCTGTCCGCGCTGGTTCGCGGCTGGAACGTCCAGCACGTGAAGGAGATCGTCGCCGAGACCCTGCACGACCTGATCGACCCGATCATCTACGACGAGGCCGCCTCCCTCATCGAGGAGCACCACACGGCCGGCCGCGACGTCGTGATCGTGTCCACCTCGGGCGCCGAGGTGGTGGAGCCGATCGGCGAACTGCTTGGCGCGGACCGGGTGGTGGCGACCCGCATGGTGGTCGGCGAGGACGGCTGCTTCACGGGGGAAGTGGAGTACTACGCCTACGGCCCGACCAAGGCCGAGGCGGTCAGGGAGCTGGCCGCGTCCGAGGGGTACGACCTCGACCGCTGCTACGCCTACAGCGACTCGGCGACCGACCTGCCGATGCTCCAGGAGGTCGGGCATCCGCACGCCGTGAACCCGGACCGGGCGCTGCGCCGCGAGGCACTCGCGCGCGAGTGGCCGATCCTCGAGTTCCGCCGGCCGGTCCGGCTCAAGCAGCGACTGCCCGGGTTCTCCGTGCCGCCCCGCCCGGCCCTGGTCGCGGCGGCGGCCATAGGGGCGGCGGCCGCGACCGCGGGCCTCGTCTGGTACACCAGCCGGCGCCGCAACGTCGCCTCCTGACCGGTTCACCCCTGTTTGCAGTGAAAGTGAAGAAGTGCGGGCAGGGGTTCCGCTTGCTCCCGGCTTGCAGTACAAAGGATGCAACGGCCCGCGTGACCACAGGACATCCGAGAGGATCCCCTATCACGACGCACTGGCCCCACGGACCGCGCAGGAACACCGGGCACCCACGCGACGTCGACCCGTCGATTACGGGCCAGCCGCACCAGGTGACGGGCGAAGTTCCCGACCTGATGGGCGATATATCGAGGACGCTTGGTAACCCGGTGGGAATGCCAGCGGCGGTACGAGCACTCGTACCGCCGCATTCCGTTTCCGGGCGGATTCCGTTCGCTCAGCCGCCCCGGCGCACGCGCTCCGGCGCTCAGGCCGCCCCGCGCTGCAGCGCCTCGCACACCGCGGTCGACTCGCGCACGCCCAGATCCACCGCGCGGCCGCAGTGGCCGATCCACGCCGCCATGCCTTCCGGGGTACCCGAGACGTACCCGTCCAGCGCGGCGAGGTAGGAGGCGCGGCCGAGTTCCGCGTGACCCACCTCCGCCGGACAGACCGCCTTCGGGTCGAGACCGCTGCCGATCAGCACGATCCGCTCGGCCGCGCGCGCGACCACGCCGTTGTACGAGGTGAAGGGCCGCAGCGCGAGCAGCTCGCCGTGCACCACGGCGGCCGTCACCAGCGCCGGGGCCGAGCTGCCCGCGATGATCAGGTCCGCGAGTCCCTCGAGCCGGCCCGAGACCTCCCGGGCGTCCGGCAGCGGCAGCTCGATCAGCGGCTCGTCGACCGGCTCGCCCGCCTGCCGCGGCCGTCCGACCGCCCCGTCCTCGCTCGCCGCGGCCACCAGGTGCAGCCGGGCCAGCACCCTGAGCGGCGACTGGCGCCAGATGGACAGCAGCTGGCCCGCCTCGGCCGTCAGCCTGAGCGCCGCTCCGATGACGCGCGCCTCGGCGTCCGCGCTGAAGTCGGTGCGCCGCCGCACCTCCTCCAGCGCCCAGTCGGCGCCGGACAGCGCCGCCGAGCCGCGGGCGCCGCGCAGCGCGGCCTCGGAGGTGATCTCGTTGCTGCGGCGCCGCATGACGCGGTGCCCGTACACCCGGTCCACGGCCTTGCGCACGGACTCCACGGACTCGGCCACGCCGGGCAGCGAGCCCAGGGCCGCGAGCGGATCGGCGGACGCGCCTGTCGTACTCATGAGTACGACCCTACGCACCTCTCGCCCGCACCCCACGAAGGAGTGGTCTTCTTCACTCCGAACGCCACATAGAGCAATCACGCTACTACGCTTGGTGAACATGAAAATTGCTTTCGTCGGGAAGGGCGGCAGCGGCAAGACCACGCTCTCCTCCCTGTTCGTCCGCCACCTCGTCGCCGCCGGCGCGCCGGTGGTCGCCATCGACGCGGACATCAACCAGCACCTCGGCCCCGCACTCGGCCTCGAGGACGCGGAGGCGGCCGCCCTGCCCGCCCTGGGCGAACGGCTGACGCTGATCAAGGACTACCTGCGCGGCTGCAACCCGCGTATCGGCTCCGCCGCCACGATGATCAAGACGACCCCGCCCGGGGAGGGTTCCCGGCTGGTCGGGGTGCGCGAGCCCAACGCGATCTACGACGCCTGCGCGCGCCCGGTGGAACTCGACGGCGGCGCCGCCCGTTTGATGGTCACCGGCCCCTTCACGGACGCCGACCTGGGGGTCGCCTGCTACCACTCCAAGACGGGAGCGGTGGAGCTGTACCTGAACCACCTCGTCGACGGCCCCGACGAGTACGTCGTGGTCGACATGACGGCGGGTTCGGACTCCTTCGCCTCCGGCCTGTTCACCCGCTTCGACATGACGTTCGTCGTCGCCGAGCCGACCCGGAAGGGGGTCTCCGTCTACCGCCAGTACAAGGAGTACGCCCGCGACTTCGGCGTGGCCCTGAAGGTCGTCGGGAACAAGGTCCAGGCACAGGACGACATCGACTTCCTCCGCGCGGAGGCCGGGGACGACCTGCTGGTGACGGTCGGGCACTCGGACTGGGTGCGCGCCATGGAGAAGGGCCGCCCGCCCCGGTTCGACCTCCTGGAGGAGGCCAACTCCCGTGCGCTGAGGACACTGCGGGCCGCCGCCGACGCCACCTACGAACTGCGCGACTGGGAGCGCTACACGCGCCAGATGGTGCACTTCCACGTGAAGAACGCCGAGGCGTGGGGCAACGAGCGCACCGGGGCCGACCTGGCGGCGCAGGTCGACCCCGGCTTCGTCCTCAGCGAGGGCGTGGCAACTCCCGCGTGAGGCCTACTGTCTGACGGCCGGGGCCCCGGGAACGCCCTTCGGCGCCGGGGCCGGATGGCCGGAGAGGAAGGACGCCCAGCCCTGCCGGGGCGCCTCGCCCACCTCCAGGGTGCGCAGCCGCTTCAGCGTCTGCGGGTCCTGTGCGTCCAGCCAGTCGACGAGCTGGTGGAAGGAGACGCAGCGCACCTCGGGCTTGTTGCACACCTCCTTCACCACCTCGTCGACGGCCCGCATGTAGGTGCCGCCGTTCCAGGACTCGAAGTGGTTGCCGATGATCAGGGGCGCGCGGTTGCCGTCGTAGGCGCGGTAGAAGCCCTTGAGCAGGCCGTCGCGCATCTGGTCGCCCCAGTAGTCGAACTTGTCCGGGTCGCCCTGGGTCTGGGTGCCGGACTGGTTGACCATGAAGTTGTAGTCCATGGTCAGCTGCTCGTAGGTGTGTCCCGGGAAGGGGACCAGCTGCATCGACACGTCCCACAGCCCTTCCCGCTTCTTGGGCCACACCTGGTTGTTGACCCCGCTGGAGTCGTAGCGGAAGCCCATCTGGCTCGCCGCCTTGACGAAGTTCTTCTGGCCTTCGAGGCAGGGGGTGCGGGCGCCGATCAGTTCCTTGTCGTAGTCGAAGGGCAGCGGGGCGGACCTCGTCATGCCGGTGTTGGTCTTCCAGTTCTTCACAAACGCCTTCGCCTGGGCGATCTCGCTCTTCCACTCCTCCACGGACCACTCGCCGACCCCGCCGTCGGGGCCGCAGAAGTGGCCGTTGAAGTGCGTGCCGATCTCGTTGCCCTCGAGCCAGGCCAGCCGCACCTGCTTGAGGGTGTCCGCGATGCCCTGCTCGTCGTTGAAGCCGATCTCCGAGCTGCCCGGCTCGTGCTGCGGCGGCTTGTACAGGTCCCGCTTCTCCTTCGGCAGCATGTAGACGCCGCTGAGGAAGTAGGTCATCGTCGCGTGGTTCTCCTTGGCGACCTTGCGGAAGTGGGAGAACAGCTTCTGACTGTCCTCCCCCGCCCCGTCCCAGGAGAAGACCACGAACTGCGGGGGCTTCTCACCGGGCTTCAGCCGCTCCGGGACGGGCAGGTGCGGCTGCGCACCGGTGTAGGCGGTGGATCCGTCGCCGATCAGGCGGAGCACGCTGTTGGGTGCCGGAGCTCCTTTCTGCGGGCCGGACGTTCCTTCTTCGGAGCCGTGGGAGCCGGTCGAGCAACCGGCCAACGACGCGGCGCAGGCCGCGGCGGCCATGGCGCCGGCGGCGATCCTCTGGGTGGCGGCCATGTTCCGCCCACCTTCTTCCTTCTCTCAGGCACACGCTGATGAGGGTGTTTTCTGGCGTTCTGCCGGTTCTGTGCCGACAGTGCGGTCAAGGTCGCACGGGACCAAAAGGGGAATTAATACGACAAGCCGATGAACTGCTTGGTTCACACGCAGAGGTGACAAAGCGGTCCATTCGCACTGAAAAGCTATGCCTGACCTTTACTCTGCATTACGGTTCGTTTACCGAGCGTTGATCTCATCCCGCCGCTGTACGCCGTGACCCCACGGCCGCGACCGACCCCCGCACCCGACGGGGCACCCAACCAGTCCGCGACCGCGCCACCCGGAGGAGACGGGACCATGTCAGCCTGCGCACCCCCGCACACCCAGCACTCCCACCCGCCGCACAGCCCGCCGCCCGCCCGGCGCCGCCGCTTCCGCCCGCAGGGCGCCGACGTGTCGGCGTCCGTCGCGGTGTTCCTCATCGCGCTGCCCCTGTCCCTCGGCATCGCCCTGGCCACCGGTGCCCCGCTGCGGGCCGGCCTCGTCGCCGCCGCCGTCGGCGGGCTCGTCGCTGGACGGCTCGGCGGCTGCCCGCTGCAGGTCAGCGGCCCCGCCGCCGGGCTCACGGTGGTCACCGCCGACCTGATCCACCGCTACGGCTGGCAGGCCACCTGCGGCATCACCGTCCTCGCCGGACTCGCCCAACTGGGCCTCGGCTGCCTGCGCGTGGCCCGCGGCGCGCTCGCCGTCAGCCCCGCCGTGGTCCACGGGATGCTCGCCGGCATCGGCATCACCATCGCCGTGGCCCAGCTGCACATCGTCCTCGGCGGCAGCCCGGACAGCTCTGTCCTCGCCAACCTGCTGGCCCTCCCCGCCCAGTTGGCCCGCCTGGACCCGGCCGCCGTGTCGATGAGCGCACTGACCCTGACCCTGCTGCTGGCCTGGCCGCGCGTCCCCGGCCGCGCCGGCAGCCTGCTGCGCCGGATCCCGGCCCCCCTGGTCGCCGTCGCCGGGGCCACCGCCACAGCGGCACTGGCCGGGCTGGCGCTGCCCCGGGTCGACCTGCCGTCCTGGCGCAGTCACGCCCTGGCCGGACTGCCCGAGGGGCCGGTGCTCGGCATCGCCGCCGCCGTGCTCAGCACGACCCTGGTGTGCAGCGTGCAGTCGCTGCTCGGCGCGGTCGCCGTGGACAAGCTGGTCGCGTCCCGTCCCGGACCCCAGGCCCGCGTAGGCCGCTCGGACCTGGACCGCGAGCTGCTGGGGCAGGGAGCCGCCAACATCGTCTCCGGAGCGCTCGGCGGACTGCCCGTCGCGGGTGTGGCCGTGCGGAGTTCGGCGAATGTGAACTCCGGTGCCGTGAGCCGGAACTCGACGATGTTCCACGGCGTTCTCGTAGTAGTCGCCGCGCTGCTGATGGTCCCGCTCCTGGAACGGATCCCGCTCTCCTCGCTCGCCGCCCTGGTGATGGCCGTCGGCATCCAGATGGTGTCCCTGCACCACATCCGCACGGTGACCCGCCACCGTGAAGTGCCGGTGTACGCCGCCACCACACTCGGGGTGGTGTTCCTCGGCGTCCTGCAGGGCGTGGCCCTCGGGGTCGCCGTGGCGGTCGCCCTCGCCCTGCGCCGCCTCACCCGCACCCGCATCACGCACGACGAGAAGGAAGGAGTCCATCACGTCCGCGTAAGAGGCCAGTTGACGTTCCTGGCCGTCCCCCGGCTCAGCAGAGCCCTGCACCTCGTGCCCCACGGCGCCCCTGCCGTGGTGGAGTTGGACGGTTCGTTCATGGACCACGCGGCGTACGAGTCACTGCAGGACTGGCGCAGCGCCCACACCGCGCGCGGGGGTACCGCCGAGCTGACCGGACGGCGCAGCGCGGTCCGGGCCGACGCCCCGACCCCGCGGCCGGCGTGCCGGTGCCGGCCCTGGACGCCCTGGCGCAACCACCAGACCTGCTTCACCGGGGTGCCGGCGGCCCCCGCCACGCCGGCCTCCCACGAGCTCGCCCGCGGCATCAGCTCCTTCCAGCGCAACACCGCGCCGCTGGTGCGCGAGGAGCTGGCTCGGCTGGCGCGGGAGGGGCAGCGGCCCTCGCAGCTCTTCCTCACCTGTGCCGACTCCCGGCTCGTCACGTCGATGATCACGGCCAGTGGTCCCGGCGACCTGTTCGTCGTCCGCAACGTCGGCAACCTGGTGCCGCCGCCGGGCGAGGAGCACGGCGACGACTCGGTGGCGGCCGCCGTCGAGTACGCGGTGGACGTGCTCGGGGTGCGGTCCATCACGGTGTGCGGGCACTCCGGGTGCGGGGCCATGCAGGCGCTGCTGACCGCCGGGCCCGGGGGTGCGCCGACCCCGCTGCGGCGGTGGCTGAGGCACGGCCTGCCGAGCCTGGAGCGGATGGCCGGCGACCTCCGCGCCCGGCCCCGGCTGGCCGCGCGGGCGCCCGCGGACGCTGTGGAGCAGCTGTGCCTGACCAACGTGGTCCAGCAGTTGGAGCACCTGCGGGCCCACACCCCGGTCGCACGGGCGCTGGCGGCCGGTGCGCTCGAGCTGCACGGGATGTACTTCCACGTGGGCGAGGCACAGGCGTATCTGCTCGCGGGGAAGGCGGACGGCGAGGTGTTCGAGCACGTGCCGCAGGAGGCAGGAGAACGGCATGGGAAAGGGGTGACGGAAGAAGTGAGAGACGAGGTCGGAGGGGCCATGAAGGCGGCGGAGAAGGTGCACGGCCGGTCGTGAGCAGCCCACCGCACGACAGGTCTAAACCAATATTCCCGTCAACCCTTGTCATCGACCCGTCACGTCTGATGAGCTGTGGCCTGGGACACAATGGACACCCCGGGAAAGGGAGATGTCGTGAGCAACGAGAGCCTGGCCAACCTTCTGAAGGAGGAGCGACGCTTCGCGCCGCCCGCTGACCTGGCCGCGAACGCCAACGTCACGGCGGAGGCTTACGAAGAGGCCAAGGCTGACCGGCTCGGCTTCTGGGCGGAGCAGGCCCGTCGGCTGACCTGGGCCAAGGAACCGACCGAGACGCTGGACTGGTCCAACCCGCCGTTCGCGAAGTGGTTCAAGGACGGCGAGCTGAACGTCGCGTACAACTGCGTGGACCGGCACGTCGAGGCCGGGCACGGGGACCGGGTCGCCATCCACTTCGAGGGCGAGCCCGGCGACAGCCGGTCGATCACCTACGCGGAGCTGAAGGACGAGGTCTGCAGGGCCGCCAACGCCCTGCTGGAGCTCGGTGTCCGCAAGGGTGACCGGGTCGCCATCTACATGCCGATGATCCCGGAGACCGCGATCGCGATGCTGGCCTCGGCCCGGATCGGCGCCGCGCACTCGGTCGTCTTCGGCGGCTTCTCGGCCGACGCGCTCGCGACCCGGATCCAGGACGCGGATGCCAGGATCGTCATCACCTCCGACGGCGGCTGGCGGCGCGGCAAGGCGTCCGCGCTCAAGCCGGCCGTCGACGAGGCGATCGCCAAGGTCGACAACGTCGAGCACGTGCTCGTGGTGCGCCGCACCGGCCAGGACGTGGCCTGGGACGGCGAGCGGGACGTGTGGTGGCACGACCTGGTGGGACGGCAGTCCGCCGAGCACACCCCGGAGGCGTTCGAGGCGGAGCACCCGCTGTTCATCCTCTACACCTCGGGCACGACCGGTAAGCCGAAGGGCATCCTGCACACCTCCGGCGGCTACCTCACGCAGACGGCGTACACGCACTGGGCGGTCTTCGACCTCAAGCCGGAGACCGACGTCTACTGGTGCACGGCCGACGTCGGCTGGGTCACCGGCCACTCGTACATCGTCTACGGCCCGCTGGCCAACGGCGCGACCCAGGTCATGTACGAGGGCACGCCGGACACCCCGCACCAGGGCCGGTTCTGGGAGATCGTGGAGAAGTACCGGGTCACGGTCCTCTACACCGCGCCGACCGCGATCCGCACGTTCATGAAGTGGGGCGACCACATCCCCGCCGACTTCGACCTGTCCTCCCTGCGGGTGCTCGGGTCCGTCGGCGAGCCGATCAACCCCGAGGCGTGGATCTGGTACCGCAAGAACATCGGGGCGGACCGGACGCCGGTCGTGGACACCTGGTGGCAGACCGAGACCGGCGCGATGATGATCTCGCCGCTGCCCGGCGTCACCGAGGCCAAGCCCGGCTCGGCGCAGCGCGCCCTGCCCGGCATCTCCGCGACGGTCGTCGACGACGAGGCCAACGAGGTGCCCAACGGCGGCGGTGGCTACCTGGTGCTCACCGAGCCGTGGCCGTCGATGCTGCGCACCATCTGGGGCGACGACCAGCGGTTCATCGACACCTACTGGTCGCGGTTCGAGGGCAAGTACTTCGCCGGTGACGGCGCGAAGAAGGACGACGACGGCGACATCTGGCTCCTCGGCCGGGTGGACGACGTCATGCTGGTCTCCGGTCACAACATCTCCACCACCGAGGTGGAGTCGGCGCTCGTCTCGCACCCGTCGGTCGCCGAGGCGGCCGTCGTCGGCGCCACCGACGAGACCACCGGCCAGGCCATCGTCGCCTTCGTCATCCTGCGCGGCACCGCGTCGGAGGACGAGAAGCTGATCGGCGAGCTGCGCGACCACGTCGGTGCCACGCTCGGCCCGATCGCGAAGCCGAAGCGGATCCTGCCGGTGGCGGAGCTGCCGAAGACCCGCTCCGGCAAGATCATGCGCCGGCTGCTGCGGGACGTGGCCGAGAACCGCCAGCTCGGTGACGTCACCACGCTGACCGACTCCACGGTCATGGACCTCATCCAGTCCCAGCTCCCGGCGGCACCGAGCGAGGACTGACGGAGGACTGACGGAGGGCTGACAGAGAGCTCACGAGGAGCTGAGAAAGAGTGCCGAGAGGGGGCGCGAGCGCCGGTGGAGCGCCCCCTCTCGCGCGCCGCACCGACCGCACAAGGTAAAGCCGGGTAAACTGGCAGCTCCATGGTGTGCCGGGAAGTCTGGTCGGCGAGGCCGTCGGCGACCCCGCGACGGCTGACAGACGCCGTACCGACCCGGAGGTCGCCACCGTGGCCGCGCCCCGCACCCCGCACCCCGCCCGCAAGGTCCTCGGACGCCTGTCCCTGCCCGAGCGGACCGTCGTCGCGGACGCGCTGCGCACCGAGACCGTCGGCGGTCTCCTGCTGCTGGTCGCGGCCGTGGCCGCGCTCCTGTGGGCGAACATCCCGGCGCTGCGCTCCAGCTACGAGTCCCTCAGCCACCTCCACTTCGGCCCAGGCGCCCTCGGTCTGCACCTGTCGGTCGCCCACTGGGCCGCCGACGGGCTGCTCGCGGTGTTCTTCTTCGTGGCCGGCATCGAGCTCAAGCGCGAACTGGTCGCGGGCGACCTGCGCGATCCCCGGGCGGCGGTCCTGCCCGTGGTGGCCGCGCTGTGCGGGATGGCCGTACCGGCGCTGGTGTACACCTTCACCAACCTGACCGGGGGCGGCTCCCTCCAGGGCTGGGCGGTGCCCACCGCCACGGACATCGCCTTCGCGCTCGCAGTCCTCGCGGTCATCGGCACCTCCCTGCCGAGCGCCCTGCGCGCCTTCCTGCTGACCCTCGCGGTCGTCGACGACCTCATCGCCATCCTGATCATCGCGGTGTTCTTCACCGACCGGATCGACTTCCCCGCGCTCGGCGGAGCCGCCGCCGGCCTGGTGGTCTTCTGGCTGCTGCTGCGCAAGGGGGTGCGCGGCTGGTACGTGTACGTGCCGCTGGGAGCCGTCATCTGGGCGCTGATGTACAACAGCGGCGTGCACGCCACCATCGCGGGCGTCGCGATGGGCCTGATGCTGCGGTGCACCACCCGGGAGGGCGAGGAGCACGCGCCGGGCGAGCGGATCGCCCACCTGGTGCGGCCCCTGTCGGCCGGGCTCGCCGTGCCGCTGTTCGCGCTGTTCAGCGCGGGTGTGAAGGTCTCGGGCGGGGCGCTCGTGGACGTGTTCACCCGGCCGGAGACGCTCGGGGTGGTGCTCGGCCTGGTCCTCGGCAAGACGCTCGGCATCTTCGGCGGCACCTGGCTGACCGCCCGGTTCACCCGCGCCTCCCTCAGCGAGGACCTCGCCTGGGCCGACGTGTTCGCCGTGGCCACCCTCGCCGGGATCGGCTTCACCGTCTCCCTGCTCATCGGCGAACTGGCCTTCGACGGGCAGCCGGTCCTCACCGACGAGGTGAAGGCCTCCGTCCTCATCGGATCGCTGCTGGCGGCCCTGTGCGCCACGGTGCTGCTGAAGCTCCGCAACGCCAAGTACCGCGGCCTGTGTGCGGAGGAGGAGCGCGACGAGGACCAGGACGGCATCCCGGACGTCTACGAGGAGGACGATCCGGCCTACCACCTGCGCATGGCACGGATCTACGAGGACAAGGCCGCCGAGCACCGCCGCCTCGCCGCCGAGAAGGCCGAGGCGGCGCGCCACGGGCTATAAGAAGTGCCGGGCGGGGCAGGCGAGGAGGACCGTCGTCCGGCATGATCTGACGAGACGGTACAAAACAAGACGGCCCCCATGCGGCAGACACGACTTCACAGGGAGAACGCGATGAGCGCACCCGACGGCAGCCCGGTCGGCGCCGAACGCAGCATCGGCCAGCTGTTCGCCTCGGCGACGACCGAAATGTCGGCACTGGTGCACGACGAGATCGCGCTGGCCAAGGCCCAGCTCAAGCAGGACGTCAAGCGCGGCGCGGTCAGCGGCGGCGCCTTCTCGGTGGCCGGCGCGGTGCTGCTGTTCTCCCTGCCGATGCTCAACTTCGCGCTGGCGTACGGCATCCGGACCTGGAGCGGCTGGAACCTGGCCGTCTGCTTCCTGCTGTCCTTCGCGGCCAACGTGCTGATCGCCGGTCTGCTCGCCCTCATCGGCACGGTGTTCGCGAAGAAGGCCAAGAAGAGCCAGGGCCCGCAGAAGGTGGCCGCGTCGGTGAAGGAGACGGCCGGCGTGCTGCAGAACGCCAAGCCGCATCCGCGTCCGGAGCCGGTCGAGGGCCGGACGCCGCAGGCCATCGAGGCCGTGGCACGCTCGTCGTCATGACGGAGCCCGCCGCTTCTTCGGCCGTACGGCTCGAAGGACCCTGGACGCACAGAGACGTCGCCGCCAACGGCGCACGCTTCCACATCGCCGAACTCGGCGACGGACCCCTGGTCCTGCTGCTGCACGGCTTCCCGCAGTTCTGGTGGACCTGGCGCCACCAGCTGGTCGCGCTCGCCGACGCGGGCTACCGGGCGGTGGCGATGGACCTGCGCGGCGTCGGCGGCAGCGACCGCACGCCGCGCGGGTACGACCCCGCCAACCTCGCCCTCGACGTCACCGGCGTCATCCGCTCGCTCGGCGAGCCGGACGCCGCGCTGGTCGGGCACGACCTCGGCGGCTATCTGGCGTGGACGGCGGCGGCGATGCGCCCCAAGCTCGTGCGGCGGCTCGCGGTCGTCTCGATGCCGCACCCCCGGCGCTGGCGCTCCGCGATGCTGCGGGACGCCCGGCAGACGGCGGCGAGTTCCTACATCTGGGGGTTCCAGCGGCCGTGGATCCCCGAGCGGCAGCTGACGGCCGACGACGGCGCTCTGGTGGGCCGGCTGATCCGGGAGTGGTCCGGGCCGCGGCTGCCGGAGGACGAGGCCGTGGAGACCTACCAGCGGGCCATGTGCATCCCGTCGACCGCGCACTGCTCGATCGAGCCGTACCGCTGGCTGGTGCGCTCGCTGGCCCGCCCGGACGGCATCCAGTTCAACCGCCGGATGAAGCGGCCGGTCCGGGTGCCGACGCTGCATCTGCACGGCTCCCTCGACCCGGTGACCCGCACGCGCAGCGCGGCCGGTTCCGGTGAGTACGTCGAAGCGCCCTACCGCTGGCGCCTGTTCGACGGGCTCGGGCACTTCCCGCACGAGGAGGACCCGGCGGCGTTCTCCACCGAGCTGGTCAACTGGCTGGAGGATCCCGAACCGGACCGGTGAGCGGACCGGTGCGGGGAGTATCCGGTTGCTGAACACTTGTCCGTCGAACGGCCACATGCCTGCCGCATAGGCCAATTGGGGGGCGCGCAGGCGGTTATCGACCTTGGGGCAGGGCACAAGTCCGGGTATGGGCTGGACGCACGACTACAGTGACGCACCCCGCAACCGCCGCCCGGCCGCCGGGCCGGTCTCCGCGCAGCGAGGCACTCCGCAGCTCGTGGAGGCGGAGTTGAGGGTGGGGATTCCGCGCATCCTGCGCCGCCGGGCCCGCTGGGTCTCGGTACGCCTGCGCCACCCGCGCGGCTGACTCCTCCGCTGCGGACGCGGACGCCGCGGGCACTTCAGGCCGTCACAGGGCGCAGCTGTCGGTGCCCACCTGTTCGTTCGCCGTGCGGCCCCGGGCGATGTCCTGCCGGATCTCGTCGGCCGTGAGCGCGTAGCCGGTGTCGGCGTCGTCCAAGGACTTGGCGAACACGACGCCGTACACCTTGCCGTCCGGGGTGAGCAGCGGGCCGCCGGAGTTGCCCTGGCGGACGGTCGCGTACAGGGAGTAGACGTCGCGGCTGACCGTGCCGCGGTGGTAGATGTCCGGGCCGTGGGCGGTGATGCGCCCGCGGACCCGCGCGGCGCGCACGTCGTACGACCCGTTCTCCGGGAAGCCCGCGACGATCGCGCCTTCGCCGCCGCCCGCGTCCCGCGGGGCGAACCGGAGGGCGGTCGCCTTCAGGTCCGGTACGTCGAGGACGGCGATGTCGCGCTTCCAGTCGTACAGCACGACCTTCGCGTCGTAGCGGCGGCCCTCTCCCCCGATCTGCACGGTGGGCTCGTCCACGCCTCCGACGACGTGCGCGTTGGTCATGACGCGGCGGTCGGCGAACACGAAGCCGGTGCCCTCCAGCACCTTGCCGCAGCTCTGCGCGGTGCCGGTCACCTTGACGATGGACCGCTGGGCGCCCGTCGCGACCCGGCTGCGGGCGAGGGCGGGGTCGGGCGGCTGGACCTCCTTGATCGGCTCGTTCGAGAACGGGCTGAAGACCTGCGGGAAGCCGTTCTGCGCGAGGACGGAGGTGAAGTCCTTGAACCAGGTGTTGGCCTCGTCGGGCAGCGCCTCCTGCACGCCCAGCAGCACCTTGGAGCCGCGCACCTCACGGCCCAGCGTGGGCAGCGTGGTCTGGGCGAGGGCCGAGCCGAGCAGCCAGGCGACCAGGAGCATCGCCAGGACGTTGACCAGCGCGCCGCCGGTGGCGTCCAGGGCGCGGGCCGGGGACCAGGTGATGTACCGGCGCAGCTTGTTGCCGAGGTGGGTGGTCAGGGCCTGTCCGACGGAGGCGCAGACGATGACGACGACCACGGCGACGACGACGGCGACCATGCCGACCTCCGCGTCGCCGGTCACGGCGTCCCAGATGACGGGCAGCGTGTACACGGCGACGAGACCGCCGCCGAGGAACCCGATCACCGACAGGATGCCGACGACGAAGCCCTGGCGGTAGCCGACGACCGCGAACCACACGGCCGCGACCAGCAACAGGATGTCCAGCACGTTCACCGCTTCAGGCCTCGCCTATCCACTCCGGTCCCAGCAGGTCGGCCGGGAACCCGGCCCCGCGCACCACGGTGGCGGGGCACACCGCCCCCGGGACGACACGGCACGGGGTTCACCCTGTCATGACCGCCAGTCGAGCGGGACCTGCTTCTTCCTGTCCCAGGGGCGCTCCCAGCCCGCGAAGTGCAGCAGGCGGTCGATCACGCCGGCCGTGAAGCCCCACACCAGGGCGGATTCGACCAGGAATGCCGGGCCCCGGTGGCCGCTGGGGTGGACGGTGGTGGCGCGGTTGGCGGGGTCCGTGAGATCCACCACGGGGACGGTGAAGACGCGGGCGGTCTCGTTCGGGTCGACGACACCGACCGGGCTGGGCTCGCGCCACCAGCCGAGCACGGGGGTCACGACGAAGTCGCTGACCGGGATGTAGAGCGCGGGCAGCGCGCCGAAGAGCTGGACGCCGGCGGGGTCGAGGCCCGTCTCCTCCTCGGCCTCGCGCAGCGCCGCTCTGAGCGGGCCGTCGCCGCCCGGGTCGCCGTCCTCCGGGTCGAGGGCGCCGCCGGGGAAGGCGGGCTGGCCGGCATGGGAGCGCAGCGAGCCGGCCCGCTCCATCAGCAGCAGCTCCGGGCCCCGCTCGCCCTCGCCGAACAGGATGAGCACCGCCGACTGGCGTCCCGCGCCGTTCTCCGGCGGCAGGAAGCGGCTGAGCTGGATCGGCTGGACCGTCTCCGCCGCCCGCACCACCGGGTCCAGCCAGTCGGGCAGGCCCGCCTTGCTCAGCGCCACCGGGCCGCCCTGCGTGTCGTGCGTGTACGTCATCGCCACCCCCGTCCTGCCGTGTCCAACGCCCGAGGGCACCGAGATCGTTCCGTCATCCGGCCCCCAGCGGCGGCGCCGGCCTGCCGCCCGCGTCGAGGTAGGCCTGCGGGGGCTTCAGTCGCTGGCCGGGGAAGCCGCCCTTCTCGTACTTCAGGAGCTTCTTCGCCTTCTCCGGGTCGGTCTCGCCCTCGCCGTAGGCCGGGCAGAGCGGGGCGACGGGGCAGGCGCCGCACGCGGGCCTGCGGGCGTGGCAGATGCGGCGGCCGTGCCAGATCACGTGGTGGGAGAGGTCGGTCCAGTCGCTCTTCGGGAACAGGGCGCCGACGGCCGCCTCGATCTTGTCGGGGTCGGTCTCCTCGGTCCACCGCCAGCGCCGCACCAGCCGCTGGAAGTGCGTGTCCACGGTGATGCCGGGCCGTCCGAAGGCGTTGCCGAGCACCACGAAGGCGGTCTTGCGGCCGACCCCGGGCAGCTTGACCAGGTCCTCCAGCTTCCCGGGGACCTCGCCGCCGAACTCCGCCACGAGCGCCTTGGAGAGCCCTATGACCGACTTGGTCTTGGCCCGGAAGAAGCCGCAGGGGCGCAGGATCTCCTCGACCTCCTCCGGGTTGGCGGCGGCGAGGTCCTCGGGGGTGGGGTACTTGGCGAAGAGCGCCGGGGTCGTCTGGTTGACGCGCAGGTCGGTGGTCTGGGCCGACAGGACCGTGGCCACCAGCAGCTGGAAGGGGTTGTCGAAGTCCAGTTCCGGGTGGGCGTACGGGTAGACCTCGGCGAGTTCGCGGTTGATGCGGCGGGCGCGGCGGACGAGCGCGGTCCGGGACTCCGCGGCCGGAGGCTTCGCCGCAACCTTTTCCTTTTTGTCCGCTTTGCCGTTTTTATTACTACTGCCGGAACTCTGTTCGCCCACAGCGGAATCGCGACGTGCAACCACCCGCTCAGCCCCCTTGTCCCGTGCTTTCACCGGCGATTTGGACACCCGGCCAGCCTAAAGCCCGGCACCGACAATCGCCCCGCTCCCCGAAGATCGGCCCCCGATTGGACCCCTGCCGCTTACGTTGGGACACCTGTACGGCATCCTTGTGACAGATCACACTGTTTGGACCGTCCGGCAAAATGGGGAACACGGTCCCCTGGCACACGGGGGAGCAAGATCCCCTGAGCAGGTCGACAAGGAGAGAACTCAGTGGACGACGTTCTGCGGCGCAACCCGCTCTTCGCGGCTCTCGACGACGAGCAGGCCGCGGAGCTTCGCGCCTCCATGAGCGAGGTGACCCTCGCGCGCGGCGACTCCCTGTTCCACGAGGGCGACCCCGGGGACCGGCTGTACGTCGTCACCGAGGGCAAGGTCAAGCTGCACCGCACCTCCCCCGACGGCCGCGAGAACATGCTCGCCGTCGTCGGACCCGGCGAGCTGATCGGCGAGCTGTCGCTGTTCGACCCGGGCCCGCGCACGGCGACCGCGACCGCGCTGACCGAGGTCAAGCTGCTGGGTCTCGGCCACGGCGACCTGCAGCCCTGGCTGAACGTGCGCCCCGAGGTGGCCGGCGCCCTGCTGCGCGCCGTGGCCCGTCGTCTGCGCAAGACCAACGACGCCATGTCCGACCTGGTCTTCTCCGACGTCCCCGGCCGTGTGGCGCGCGCCCTGCTGGACCTCTCCCGCCGCTTCGGCGTGCAGTCCGAGGAGGGCATCCACGTCGTCCACGACCTCACGCAGGAGGAGCTGGCCCAGCTGGTCGGCGCCTCGCGCGAGACCGTGAACAAGGCGCTGGCGGACTTCGCCCAGCGCGGTTGGCTGCGCCTGGAGGCGCGGGCCGTCATCCTGCTGGACGTCGAGAGGCTCGCCAAGCGCTCCCGCTGACCGTCCCGGGGACTGCCGCCCCGAAGGGGCAGGTTCGGGCACAGTGACCGCATGCGCCTGCCCGAACCTCCCGCCCCTCACGGTCTCGACGCCCAGGGCTTCATCGCGCGCGAAGGCTCCCTCGCGCGCGTGGCACCCGTCTTCCGCCCGGTGGTGGCCGCCGCGCGCGACCGGTTGACCGGTCTGTTCGGCGCCCGCCTGCACAGCGCGTATCTCTACGGGTCGATCCCGCGCGGCACCGCGCGCGTGGGCCGCAGCGACCTGGACCTGCTGGTCGCCCTCGGCGAGGAGCCGCAGGACGCCGACCGGGAGGCCGTACGCGCCCTCGGGGCGGCGCTGGACGGGGAGTTCGCGCAGATCGACGGCGTCGGCACGCTGCTGTACGGCCGGGCGCGGCTGCTGAGCGAGCCGGAGACGTACGACCTGGGCTGGTTCGTGGCCTGCCTGTGCACCCCGCTGCTCGGGGACGACCTCGCCGCGCACCTGCCCCGCTACCGCCCCGACTCGCTGCTGGCCCGCGAGACCAACGGCGACCTGGGCCGGCTGCTGCCGCGCTGGCGCCGCCGGATCGCGGCGGCCGAGGACACCGAGGACGCCCGCAGGCCGCTCGTCCGCTTCCTGTCCCGGCACCTCGTGCGCACCGGCTTCACGCTCGTCATGCCCCGCTGGCAGGGCTGGACGAGCGACCTGCGGGAGATGGCCGCCGTGTGCGGCGCCTACCACCCCGAGCGCGCCGGGCAGCTGCGCACGGCGGCGGAGTACGGCTACGAGCCGGTCGGCGATCCGGCCGTCCTGGCGTCGTACGTGGACGACCTCGGCCCCTGGCTCGCCGCGGAGTACGCGCGCGTGCACGGCGTGAAGGCCCCGCGCCCCGGGGACCGACCGGCCCCGGCTCCAGGGCCCGCGAGCCCGGCCTGATCCGAACGAGAGGCCCTAGATGAGCCCGTGCTCGCGCAGGTAATCCAGTTGGGCCCGTACCGACAGCTCCGCCGCCGGCCACAGGGAGCGGTCCACGTCGGCGTAGACGTGGGCGACGACCTCCTCGGGGGTGCGGTGGCCGTTCTCCACGGCCGTCTCGATCTGGGCGAGGCGGTGGGCGCGGTGCGCTAGGTAGTACTCGACGGCGCCCTGGGCGTCCTCCAGGACCGGCCCGTGGCCCGGCAGGACCGTGCGGACGCCGTCGTCGACGGTGAGCGACCTGAGGCGGCGCAGGGAGTCCAGGTAGTCGCCGAGGCGGCCGTCCGGGTGCGCCACCATCGTCGTACCGCGCCCGAGGACGGTGTCGCCGGTCAGCACCGCCCGGTCGGCCGGGAGGTGGAAGCAGAGCGAGTCCGCGGTGTGGCCGGGGGTCGGTACGACCCTCAGCTCCAAGCCGCCGACCGTGATCACGTCCCCCGCGGCCAGGCCCTCGTCCCCGAGCCGCAGCGCCGGGTCCAGCGCACGCACGCGCGTGCCGGTCAGCTCGGCGAACCGGGCGGCGCCCTCGGCGTGGTCGGGGTGGCCGTGGGTCAGCAGGGTGAGGGCCGTGCGCCGGCCGGCCCTCTCGGCGGTGTCGACGACGGCCCGCAGATGGGCGTCGTCCAGCGGGCCCGGGTCGATCACGACGGCCAGGTCGGAGTCGGGCTCGGCCACGATCCAGGTGTTGGTGCCGTCCAGGGTCATCGCGGAGGCGTTCGGGGCGAGCACGTTGACGGCCCGTTCGGTGGCCGGGCCGGACAGGACCCCGCCCCGGGGCTGGCCGGGCAGGGCCGCTGCGTCGGTCATGCGGGGCCTCCACCGGGAATCGTCGGGGCGGTCGGGACGTGCTTGGTGAACTCGTCGTGCCCCGGCCAGGACAGCACGATCCGGCCGTCCTCCAGGCGGGCACTGGCCAGTACCGGGGTCATGTCGCGCGCGGGCGCCGCGGCGAGTGCCTCGGCTGCGGTGGCGTACGGCAGCAGCTGGCGCAGGGTGGCGATGGTGGGCGGCATCATCAGCAGCTCGCCCCGGTCGTACCCGGCGGCGGCCTCCTCGGGACGGATCCACACCGTGCGGTCGGCCTCGGTGGAGGCGTTGCGGGTGCGCTGGCCTTCTGGCAGGGCGGCCACGAAGAACCAGGTGTCGTAGCGGCGGGCCTCGAACTCCGGGGTGATCCAGCGGGTCCAGGCGCCCAGCAGGTCGGAGCGCAGCACCAGGCCGCGGCGGTCCAGGAACTCCGCGAAGGACAGCTCGCGCGCGACCAGGGCGGCGCGGTCCGCCTCCCAGTCCGCGCCGGTGGTGTCGCCGACGACCGACTCCGGGCCGGGTCCGGCGAGCAGGACGCCCGCCTCCTCGTACGTCTCCCGGACGGCCGCGCAGACGATGGCCTGCGCGCCGCTCTCGTCGACGCCGAGGCGCTCGGCCCACCACGCGCGCGGGGGGCCGGCCCAGCGGATCAGGCGGTCGTCGTCACGCGGGTCGACGCCGCCACCCGGATAGGCGTACGCGCCTCCGGCGAAGGCCATGGAGGCGCGTCTGCGCAGCATGTGGACGACCGGCCCGGCGGTGGTGTCCCGCAGGAGCAGCACCGTCGCCGCGCGCCGGGGGGACACCGGGGTGAGAGTGCCGTCCGCGAGCGCGCGGATGCGGTCCGGCCACTCCGGGGGGTACCACTGACCGTTCGCCATGGCCGGAGGCTATCCCGTGTAGGGCGAATGTTCGAGGGCTGCCCGAGGTCAGCGGCCCGGCGGCACCTCCGCGGGCACCGCCCGGCGGCCTCAGGGGGCCAGCTCGACCTGGATCTCGACCTCCACCGGCGCGTCCAGCGGCAGCACCGCGACGCCGACCGCGCTGCGCGCGTGGACGCCCTTGTCGCCGAGGACCTCGCCGAGCAGCTCGCTGGCGCCGTTGAGGACACCGGGCTGCCCGGTGAAGTCGGCGGCCGAGGCGACGAAGCCGACGACCTTCACCACGCGCGCGATGCGGTCCAGGTCGCCGGTGACGGACTTCACGGCGGCCAGCGCGTTCAGCGCGCAGGTGCGGGCCAGGTCCTTGGCCTCCTCCGCGGTGACCTCGGCGCCCACCTTGCCGGTGACCGGCAGCTTGCCCTCCACCATCGGCAGCTGGCCGGCGGTGTACACGTACGCGCCGGAGCGCACGGCCGGCTGGTAGGCGGCCAAGGGCGGCACGACCTCCGGCAGGGTCAGCCCCAGTTCGGCCAGCCGGGCCTCGACCGCGCTCACGCCTGCTTCTCCCGCTTCAGGTAGGCCACGAGCTGCTCGGGGTTGTTCGGCCCGGGCACGACCTGGACCAGCTCCCAGCCGTCCTCGCCCCAGGTGTCCAGGATCTGCTTCGTGGCGTGGACGAGCAGTGGCACGGTTGCGTATTCCCACTTGGTCATGGGGCCGACTGTAGCCGTTGTCATCCACGGCCTCCCGCGTGAGTGTCAGCCGGACTGGTTAGGCTCGAAGACGTGAGCAGGCTCCAGGTCGTCAGCGGCAAGGGCGGGACCGGAAAGACGACGGTCGCCGCCGCACTCGCGCTGGCCCTCGCGACCGAGGGGAAGCGGACGCTTCTCGTCGAGGTCGAGGGCCGGCAGGGCATCGCACAGCTCTTCGAAACGGAGGCGCTGCCCTACGAAGAACGGAAGATCGCGGTGGCTCCCGGGGGCGGGGAGGTGTATGCCCTGGCCATCGACCCCGAACTGGCCCTTTTGGACTATCTCCAGATGTTCTACAAGCTCGGCGGCGCCGGCCGGGCCCTGAAGAAGCTCGGCGCGATCGACTTCGCCACCACCATCGCGCCCGGACTGAGAGACGTGCTCCTCACCGGCAAGGCGTGCGAGGCGGTGCGGCGCAAGGACAGGTCGGGCCGGTTCGTCTACGACCACGTCGTCATGGACGCGCCGCCCACCGGGCGCATCACCCGCTTCCTGAACGTCAACGACGAGGTGGCGGGCCTGGCGAAGATCGGCCCTATACACAATCAGGCGCAGGCGGTCATGCGCGTGCTGAAGTCGCAGGAGTCGGCGGTGCACCTGGTGACGCTGCTGGAGGAGATGCCCGTCCAGGAGACCGCCGACGGCATCGCCGAACTCCGCGCGGCGCGGCTGCCGGTGGGCAGGGTCATCGTGAACATGGTGCGGCCCGAGGTGTTGGACGAGGCCGACCTGGAACTCGTACGGACGGTGCCGCGCTCCTCCCTCGCGCAGTCCCTGTCGGCCGCCGGGCTCGGCGGGGCGCGGCGCGGCGGGCACGCCGAGCGGCTGGTGGACCCGCTGCTGGAGCAGGCCACGGAGTACGCCGAGCGGTACGCGCTGGAGCAGGAGCAGCGCGCGGTCCTCGGCGAGCTGGGCCTGCCGCTGGGCGAACTGCCCCTGCTCGCGGAGGGCATGGACCTCGCGGGACTGTACGAACTCGCCACCGAGCTGCGGAAGCAGGGGTTGTCATGAGTCCGGACCCGGCCCAGACCGGGGGCGCCCAGGAGACCGGCCGCCCCCACCTGTCCTCCGCGCGCGTGCTCGACGTGGACGCCCTGCTGGACGATCCGGGGACCCGGATCGTGGTGTGCTGCGGTTCGGGCGGCGTCGGCAAGACGACGACCGCGGCGGCGCTGGGCCTCAGGGCGGCCGAGCGGGGCCGCAAGGTGGTCGTCCTCACCATCGACCCGGCGCGCAGGCTGGCCCAGTCGATGGGCATCGACTCGCTGGACAACGTGCCGCGGCGGGTGAAGGGCACGGAGGGCGGCGGCGAACTGCACGCCATGATGCTCGACATGAAGCGCACCTTCGACGAGGTCGTCGAGGCGCACGCGGACGCCGAGCGGGCGGCCGCGATCCTGGCGAACCCCTTCTACCAGTCGCTCTCGGCGGGCTTCGCGGGCACGCAGGAGTACATGGCGATGGAGAAGCTGGGCCAGCTGCGGGCCAGGGACGAGTGGGACCTGATCGTGGTCGACACCCCGCCGTCCCGTTCGGCGCTGGACTTCCTGGACGCGCCCAAGCGGCTCGGCTCCTTCCTGGACGGCCGGCTCATCCGCCTCCTGACGGCTCCGGCGAAGCTCGGCGGCCGCGCGGGGATGAAGTTCCTCAGCGTCGGCATGTCGATGATGACCGGCACGCTGGGCAAGCTGCTGGGCGGTCAGCTGCTGAAGGACGTCCAGACGTTCGTGTCCGCGATGGACACCACCTTCGGCGGCTTCCGTACGCGCGCGGACGCCACGTACAAGCTGCTCCAGGCGCCCGGCACGGCGTTCCTGGTGGTGGCGGCCCCGGAGCGGGACGCGCTGCGCGAGGCCGCGTACTTCGTGGAGCGGCTGGCCGCGGAGGACATGCCGCTGGTGGGTCTGGTGCTCAACCGGGTCCACGGCAGTGGCGCGGGCGGCCTGTCGGCCGAGCGCGCGCTCGCCGCCGCGGAAAATCTTGAGGACCCCGGCATTGTGGATCAGGGGGACGGGAAAGCTGGACTTCGTAACTCTCCCGACACGCACGGCAGTTCAGAATCATCCGCTTCAGAATCACCTGCTTCGGCGTCCGAAGAAGGCTCCCCCGCCGCCTCGGAGCGCTCCGTCGACCAGCTGGCCGCCGGCCTGCTGCGGCTGCACGCCGAGCGCATGCACCTGCTCGCGCGTGAGCAGCGCACACGTGACCGGTTCACCGCCCGCCACCCCGAGGTGTCGGTCGTCGAGGTGCCCGCCCTGCCCGGCGACGTGCACGACCTCACGGGCCTGCGCGACATCGGGGACCGGCTGGCGTTGGGGCGCACGGAGCCGTCGTAGCGCCGGGGCGCACGCGGCCGGCCTGTCGTGCCGTCACCGAGTGGCGCACGCCCAACCGGCATGCACCGGGCGCACGCGGGCGCAGACCGGGCGGGCCGGCTGCCGCTTGCGGGCGCGACAGGCCATCATCCGCTGCCGCTCCCTGACGGCGGATGACGCAGCCCAAGACGTGGACCCGGCCATGGCCTCCCCTGCCCGACGGCCGGCCGGAGTCGCCCCGTGCGGGGCTCGTGCCGGGGTGCCGGAAGGGCGACGGCCTCAGCTCACCGCCGCGTAGTTCTCGTACACCTCGTCGTTGTCGAGCGGCACGATGCCCGCTCCGCGCTCGTACTCCGAGCGGGCGGTCTCCAGCAGCCTGCGCCAGGAGGTCACCGTGGGCCGCCGGCGCAGCAGTGCGCGGCGCTCCCGCTCCGTCATGCCTCCCCACACGCCGAATTCGACGCGGTTGTCCAGCGCGTCCGCAAGGCATTCCGTGCGTACCGGACATCCGGTGCACACCGCCTTGGCCCTGTTCTGCGCTGCTCCCTGAACGAACAGTTCATCCGGATCGGTAGTGCGGCAGGCGGCCTGCGCACTCCAGTCGGTTACCCAGCCCATACCGGCGCCGTCCTCTCCCGAATCGAGGCTCCCCCACGGCGGCAGCGGCATATTCACCGCCGCCAGTTGAGGACGTTACGGAAGGTGGGCACAGCGCAACAGCCCCTGCGGGCCCAATCTTGAATGGCCCGAACGGACTATGGGTCAGCGGCAGATCACCCGCGGGAGTGAGCAGGTGACAAGCGTGATCAACCCGGCAAACCGGGACGGCTGTGGTGCGCCACAAGGGGCACCGGATGACACACGAGGCGGATTCGGACACGCCCCCACCAGAAAGCCGGGGTACTTCCGGAACGATTCGGGGTCGCCGGACGTATTGATACGTGGCCGCGCCGCTGTGACAGTTGGCAGCAGCTTAGGCCAAGGCCTGTACGCCTGTCCGGCGAATGAGAAGGTCGGCGTCCCCGCTTCGCCGTGCCGTGATGCGGGCATATGTCCCGGACATCACGATCCGGCACCCAAACACTTCGGGAACGGCCGCCTCACCGGAACGATCATCAGTACGGTTTAGGCTGCCCCCATGCCAAAGAAGCGCTCGGGCGGCGGACTCTCGGCAACGCAGCAGGCCGCCAAGTTCCTCGGTGTCAGTGTGCTGGCGGGAGCCGTGATGGCGGGCATCGCGCTGCCCGCGGCCGGCGCCCTCGGTCTCGCGGCGAAGGGATCGGTCCAGAGCTTCGACGAGATCCCGGCCAACCTCAAGAGCCCCCAGCTCAGCCAGCGCACCACGATCCTGGACAGCCGGGGCAACCAGATCGCGACCGTCTACTCCCGCGACCGCACGGTGGTGGACCTCAAGGACATCTCGCCGTACATGCAGAAGGCGATCGTCGCGATCGAGGACTCGCGCTTCTACAAGCACGGCGCGATCGACCTCAAGGGCGTCCTGCGCGCCCTGAACAAGAACGCGCAGGAGGGCGGGGTCGCGCAGGGCGCCTCCACGCTCACCCAGCAGCTGGTGAAGAACTACTTCATCGAGGAGGCCGGCGACGACCCGACGAAGGTCGCCGAGGCCACCCAGCAGACCCTCGGCCGCAAGATCCGTGAGCTGAAGTACGCGATCCAGATCGAGGAGAAGCTCGGCAAGAAGAGGATCCTCGAGAACTACCTGAACATCACCTTCTTCGGCGAGCAGGCCTACGGCGTCGAGGCGGCCGCCCAGCGCTACTTCTCCAAGCACGCCAAGGACCTGAACCTGCAGGAGTCGGCGCTGCTCGCCGGCATCGTGCAGTCCCCGAGCCGCTACGACCCGGTCAACGACGAGGCCGAGGCGACCAAGCGGCGCAACACCGTCCTGCAGCGCATGGCCGAGGTCGGCGACGTCTCCCAGGCGGAGGCCGACCGGGCGAAGGAGAAGCCGCTCGGCCTGCACCCGAGCAAGCCGAGGAACGGCTGCATCACGGCGACCGACGGCGCCGGCTTCTTCTGCGACTACGTGCGCGAGGTCTTCCTGAACGACCCGGTCTTCGGCAAGTCCCGGCAGGTCCGGGCCAAGCTGTGGAACAAGGGCGGCCTGACGATCCGTACGACGCTCGACCCGCAGGCACAGCAGTCCGCGCAGTCGTCCATCAAGAACCACGTCTACAAGAGCGACGCGGTGGCGACCGCGGCGACCATCGTCGAGCCCGGCACCGGCAAGATCCTCGCCATGGGGCAGTCGCGGCCGTACGGCTTCGACAAGCACGAGACGCAGATCAACCTGTCCGTGAACCAGGGCATGGGCGGCGGCGCCGGATACCAGCCCGGTTCGACGTTCAAGCCGATAGTGGCGGCGGCGGCCATCGAGGGCGGCAAGCCGGCGACCCAGCAGTACTCGTCGCCGTACCAGATGCCCTACCCGAGCCCCGTGGCCGCGTGCGACGGCAAGACGTGGCGCAACGACCCGCGCAAGCCGGCCAAGCTGACGAACGAGAACACCTCGGAGCACGGGCCGTACGGCATGAAGGAGGCGACCGCCAAGTCGGTCAACACCTACTACGTGCAGCTGATCAGCGACATCGGCATCTGCCCCGTCATCGACATGGCCAAGAAGATGGGCGTGGAGCGCGCGGACGGCCGCAAGATCGACCAGGCGCCGTCCATCGCGCTCGGCACCCAGGAGATGTCCCCGCTGACGATGGCGAACGCGTACGCCACCTTCGCCTCGCGCGGCATGTACTGCACGCCGATCGCCATCGAGTCGATCACGCAGAAGATCGGCAGCCGGCAGAAGTCGCTCCAGGTGCCCAAGTCGACCTGCTCGCGCGCGATGTCGGAGAAGACCGCCGACACGGTGAGCACGCTGCTCAGGGGCGTCGTCGAGGACGGTACGGGTCAGCAGGCCGGCCTGGAGGACCGCCCGAGCGCGGGCAAGACGGGTACGACGGACAAGCGCTACGCGGCCTGGTTCGTCGGCTACACCCCGAACATGGCGGGCGCGGTCTGGGTCGGCGACCCCGCGCACCGGCGCCAGATGGTGGGCATCACCATCGGCGGCGTCCCGTACGACAAGGTCTTCGGCGGTGCGGTCCCCGGACCGATCTGGCGCGACATGATGGCCGGCGCCCTGTCGGGCAAGCCCGTGGAGGACTTCAACCTGGTCGACATCCCCGACGACAACAACGGGGACGGCCAGGGAAAAGGCAGCGGGGGGGACAACGGGGGCAAGAACGGGGACAACTCGGGGGGACTGATCGGCGGACTGATCGGCGGACCGACGGACGGGGGAACAACGGGGGCAACAACCGGGGGAAGCACGGGTGACACCACCGGCGGCGCCTTCCCGACGCCGACCTTCTCCCTCCCCGGCAACTTCATCCAGGGCCAGACCAACGGCGGGACCAACGGGAACGGCAACGGGGGCCAGCGCGGCTGACGCGTCACCCCTCCGGGCCCTCGGGCCTTCCGACACGGCGGCGGGGCTCGGGCCTTCCGACACGGCGGCGGGGCCGCACTCCGATCAAGGGGTGCGGCCCCGCCGCCGTAATCGCGTCACGGCCTTCCGGGCTTCCGGGCTTCCGGGCTTCCGGGCTTCCGGGCTTCCGGCGTGCGGCTTCTCAGCCCTGCAGCAGCTTCTTCACCGCGGCGGCGACGCGGCCGCCCTCGGCCTGGCCGGCCACCTTCGGGTTGACGATCTTCATGACGGCGCCCATGGCCCGCGGCCCCTCGGCACCGGCCGCCTTCGCCTCCTGCACGGCCTGGGCGACGATCGCGTCCAGCTCCTCGTCGGACAGCTGCTTGGGCAGGTACGCGGCGAGCACCTCGCCCTCCGCCTTCTCCCGCTCGGCCGACTCCGCGCGACCACCCTGCGCGAAGGCCTCGGCAGCCTCGCGGCGCTTCTTGGCCTCCTTGGTGATCACCTTGAGGACCTCGTCGTCGGACAGCTCCCGCTTCTCCTTGCCCGCGACCTCCTCCTTGGTGATCGCGGTGAGCGTCAGCCGGAGCGTCGAGGAGCGGAGCTCGTCGCGCTCCTTGATCGCGGCGTTGAGGTCTTCCTGCAGCTTCGACTTGAGCGTGGTGGTCATGCGATCGATTGTCGCAGGTACGGCGGTCCGCACGCGCTCCGTTTTGCCGGGCGGCGATCCCGGGGCCGCCGCCGTATCTGACACGATGGTCATATGCGCGCGCGATACGGAGTACCTCTGGGAATCATGGCGGCCGGCGCCGCCGGTCTCGTCTACGCGGCAGGCTTCGAGGCCCGCTCCTTCCGTCTGCGGCGGGTGACGGTCCCGGTCCTCCCGCCGGGCATGCGCCCGCTGCGCGTCCTGCAGGTCTCCGACATCCACATGGTCGGCGGCCAGCGCAAGAAGCAGCGCTGGCTGCAGTCGCTGGCGGGGCTGCGCCCCGACTTCGTGATCAACACGGGCGACAACCTCTCGGACCCCGAGGGCGTCCCCGAGGTCATGGACGCCCTGGGGCCGCTGATGGAGTTCCCCGGCGCCTACGTCTTCGGCTCCAACGACTACTACGGCCCCAGGCTCCGCAATCCCGCCCGCTACCTGTTCGAGAAGGCCAGCGGCCGCCACGGACTGAACGGCAACGCGCCGGCCGTCGGGGTGATCCACAATCCCTGGGAGGACCTGCGGGACGGCTTCGACGCGGCGGGCTGGCTGAACCTGACGAACACCCGCGGCGTCCTGAAGGTCGAGGGCGTCTCCATCGAGCTCACCGGCCTGGACGATCCCCACATCAAGCGGGACCGGTACGCCCGGGTGGCGGGCGGCCCGTCCGGTACGTACGACTTCTCGATGGGCGTCGTGCACGCCCCGTACCTGCGCGTCCTCGACTCCTTCGCGGCGGACGACTACCCGCTGATCCTGGCCGGCCACACGCACGGCGGCCAGCTGTGCGTCCCCTTCTACGGCGCCCTGGTCACCAACTGCGACCTGGACACCGACCGGGTGAAGGGCCTCTCCACCCACACCGCCGAGGGCCGCACGTCCTACCTCCACGTCTCGGCGGGCTGCGGCACCAACCGCTACACCCCGGTCCGCTTCGCCTGCCCTCCGGAGGCGACGCTGCTGACGCTGGTGGGGCGGGAGTAGGGGCTGGGGCGGCGGGGAGCCGTACGGAACGGCTCGAGGAACAGGCCTTCACCCGTACAGGTCATCCCATATCGCCCCATCGGTCCTCGCCTCCCTAGCGTGGGGGCATGACGGCCCCGATACCCAGGGACATCCCGGACCTCCCCGCGATCCCGGGCGCGCCCTTCCTGCAGCCCTCCCCGGTGCCGGCCTCGGCGGTGGTGGCCCCGGTCCGCCGCCCCCTGGCGGCGGCGTTCCGCCTCGCCACCGCCCTCACGGCAGCGGCCGGCGTCACCCTGGCGATGCTCGTGAGCACCCCGGCCCGGGCCCTCACCTACTTCAGCGTCCAGGCGAACATCGTCCTGGCCGCGGTCATGCTCCTGTCGGCGTACCGGGCGTGGCGGCCCCGCCGTCCCCTGCCGGCGTCCGTGACCGGCGCGGCGCTCCTCTACGTACTGGTCGCGGCCCTGTCGTACCACCTGCTGCTGCCCCACACGACGCCCCCGTTCTCCATGACGGACGCGACCGCTCCCCCAGCCCGCTGGCACGCCCCGTGGGGCACGCTCCAACTGCTCCACACGGTGGCCCCCGCGGCGGCCCTCCTGGACTGGCTGCTCCTCACCCCCGCGCCCCGCCTCCACCTGCGCCACACGGCGACCTGGCTGCTCTTCCCCCTGGCCTACCTGGCCTTCTACCTCACGCGAGGTGCCGTCCTCGCACCGTCCGCCCCCGCCCGCTACCTCTACCCCTTCCTCGACGCCGAGGCCCACGGCTACCGCAGCACCCTCGCCAACGCCCTCCTCCTCGGCCTCGCCGTCTACGGCCTCGCGGCCCTCCTGGTCGCCCTGGACCACACCCGCCCGACCCCGGTCCGGCGCCACCTCTGAATCGGATTTCGTCTCCGGCCACCAGTGGGCTAAAGTAAACGACGTCGCCGCGACGAGCAGCGACACCGGGGTGTAGCGCAGCTTGGCAGCGCGCTTCGTTCGGGACGAAGAGGTCGTGGGTTCAAATCCCGCCACCCCGACAGCCGTAACAGCAAGAAGACCACCTAGGAACGTTCCTAGGTGGTCTTCTTGTTTCTGCCGGGTGTCTCTCTGCGTGACTACCGCTTCCCGCGTGCCTACGGCCGCCGTTCCTGCGTGCCGAAGATGCCGTCCATTCCACGGCGCCGGTCTGGATCACGGGCCGGATCTGCTTCCGGTAGACCTCCTCGGTCACGGCCGTCCCCGAGTGCCCGACGAGCCGCTTGATCTCGTCCAGCGGCACGCCCCGGTGGGACAGGCGTGGTCCCAGGTGAGCGCTTTCCGCGTACGCGATCTTCCAAAACCAGGACTGTAGATCGGGCGGCATATCCGGATGCGCAGGCAGCGGCACTTCGCCAGGATGCGGCCGTGACTGAACCCTTCATCAACGTGAACCGCGGCCCACAGGGCGGGCCCTATCGGTGTCCGTGCTGTGGCTACCTGACGCTTGCCGAGCGCGGCCTCTATGAGATCTGCCCCGTGTGCTTCTGGGAGGACGACGGCCAGGACGATCACGACGCCGACAGGGTACGCGGTGGACCGAACGGCCGGCTGAGTCTGACTGAGGCCCGTCGGAACTTCCACGCCATCGGCGCCTGCGACGAGCGGCGCATCCAGTTCGTTCGGGGAGCCACTGCCACAGGAGCATCCGCTCTCCTGATATCACCGGTTGACGGGCCGTGATCGATTACACGGCCGCAGGTCAGGGCCCCAGCCCTTCACTTCTTCGGGTACTGACGTGCCAGGCCAGCCCGGAGAGCGGCACAGTCGTTGCTCAGCAGCACGGCCGCACTGCTTGGTGCCCGCGCCGCGAACCACGACGCCAACGGCTAGACCCCCAAGACGCGGAATCCGACGAAGATCGACAAGGGCAGGAGCGTGCCGAGCACCAGCCCCCATAGGACACTGCCCCGCCAGCCTGCGCCGCCGACCAGGAAAACAAGGGCGAGCAAAGCTGCAAAAGCCAGATACTCCCAGAAGAACGCCTGGAACCAGAGGAAGAAATCGGACACCCCACCCCCGATCGGACAGATTATGGGCTGGCTCCAAGGTCAGACGGAAGCCCCGGCGATATTCAAGCTCACGAGGCGCCCGAACTTCAGCGCCCAAGGCCTTGGCCTATCCGTCTGCGTTCCCGTCAGCATCACCGCCGGCGTGTGGGTGGGGCGGATGCCGGAAACGCGCGATGCTCTCCGGCACGTCCCCCTCGCGGGCTCGGGCCTGCCCGCAGAACAGCACCAGTGCGCGAAGGACCTTGCGTTGGTCGTCCTCTGAGAGGCCCTCGAACCACTCCACGCCCTCGGTCACCGGTCTACGCCCCTGTGCGAGTTCGTTCAGGATCACCTCGTGTGCGTACAACACAGACCTTCACCCCCATGGTCCAGAGTGACGGTACGCGCACGGACCACCTATGAGCGTCGTCGGTGATGACCACGTTCGGCCCGCTTCTGTGGACCGACGTCACCTCGCTGCCGTTCTCCACCAAGGACTACCCGGAACGGACGTCGGCGAGCGTGAACCGCGTGGCCGTCTTCGGTGGCAACGGCTCGGTCAGCGCATCGGTCCTCGCGAAGATCGGTTCGTCCGTCAGCGTGGGTGACCACTACGTCTGCACCCCCTACTACAAGGGAGTCGCACCGCAGAGCCCCACGGCCCAGCCCCTGGCCGCCGGGAGCGACAAGCCCGCTCCGAGCCCGGACCTGACGCCGCTTCAGGTGACGGTCGAGAGGTAGCGCTCGAAGGACGCGGCCGCTCACCTGCCGGGATCCAGCCGGCGGGCGAGGTCGTGGGCGGTGGCGCTGGTGAGGTCACCGACGTGCGCCCCGACGATCTCGAAACGGCCGCCGGTGATCGAGGTGGTCACGAAGGGGTTGCCCCAGAGCCTGCCGTCGATGACGACGGCGAATCCGTTGCGCGGGGCCGGAGCCGCCGCGATGGAGCCGGTGAGGGCGGCGAAACGGGTCCGGTCGGCGGGGCTGAGGGTCACCTCGACCTGCCAGGTGCCGTCGACGGTGCTCTTCTCCGCCTTCGCGGAGGTGACACGGACGTCGGTCATGCCCCTGGCCCGGTCGGCGTGGACGCACAACGCCGGCTGGGTCGGGGTCGCCCGCACGGTGTAGCCGTCGCTGCCCTGGGCGCAGGCGTGCTCCACGGACGAAGTGACCGGCAGGAGGGAGACCGGGGCCGCCGTCCCGGTGTTCCCGGTGCCGTCCCCTGCGGCGGGCTCGACCACGTGCGCGCGCTGGGGCGTGCCCTCCGCGACGGCCACCCAGGCGGTGGCGACCACGGCGGCCGCGACGGCGCCGACCCCGGCGCGGGCCAGCCGCTGCCGCCGCCGGGCGACCCGCAACGCGCCGTCGGCCAGACCGACCGCATGGGCACCGGCGGCGTCACCGCCGCTCTCCCGGACATGGGCGTGCAAGGCGTCGTGCAGCAGCGTCTCGTGCAGCGGGTGTTCGGTCGAGTCGTTCATGCGATCACGCCCCTTCCGGAGGCAGTGCAAGGGGAGACCGACGGCCCTGTCTCGGCCAGGGTGGCGCGGAGAGAGGTGAGGGCCTTGTGGGTCTGGCTGCGGACCGTTCCCTGGGCGACGCCCAGGATCGCGGCGATCTCGTTGTCCGGCCGGTCCTCGAAGTAACGCAGCACGATCACCGCACGCTGGCGCTTGGGCAACCGCCGCAGCGCGGCCATGATGTCCTGCCGCTGGACCACGGTGTCGGCCCAGTCGGCGACCTGCCCGGACGGCTGGTCCGGCAGGGTGTCCGTGACCGTCTCCCGCCCCCAGCTGAGGAGCCGGAAGCGATCCACCTGGGCGTGGTAGAGAGCCCGGCGCACATAGATCTCCGGCTGCTCCCGGTCACGCAGCCTCGACCAGCGCCGAGCGGTGGAGGCGAGCGCGGTCTGGAGCAGGTCCCGGCCCTGCTCCCAGTCCCCGGTCAGCAGGTAGGCCGTGTGCAGCAGCGATCTCGACCGCGCCGCCACGAACTCGCGGAACTGGCGTTCCTCGTCGGCGTTCAATGCGCCCTCCCTCGTTCCCCTGTAAAGACGGGTGGGGAAGAGGGTTCGACTGCCCTGCCGGTCGGACTTTCCCGACCACGACGCCGCCACGCGTCGGCTGTCGGGTGCCGTACAGCGACGAGGTCGCCCCGGCACCGCACGGACGCGGAGCCGTCAGAGCGGGTTGAGGCGCGCCTTGAGCAGGCAGAACTCGTTGCCCTCGGGGTCGGCGAGGACGTGCCACTGCTCCTCGCCGGTCTGGCCGATGTCGGCCGGGCGCGCGCCGAGCTTCAGGAGGCGTTCGAGTTCGGCGTCCTGGTCGCGGTCGGTGGCGTTGACGTCGATGTGCAGCCGGGACTTGCCCGGCTCCGGCTCGTCCCTGCGGCTGAGGAAGATCGTCGGCTGTGCGCCGCCGAAGCCCTCGCGCGGCCCGATCTCCATGCTGCCGTCCTCTTCGCGGTCGAGCACCACGAAGTCCAGGACCTCGCACCAGAACCGCGCCAGCACCTCCGGGTCGCGGCAACCGAGTACGAGCTCGCTGATACGACATGCCATGGGCGAAACCTGCTCTCAGCGTGGGAACTGCCAGGCGGCCGCACGGTGCTGTGCGGCTCCCCGCGGTGGGAACACGCCCGAGACCGTAGCGGGCCGGGCAGGCAGGTGCGAGAGGTTTTCGGGGGCCGGCCGTGTGCGATCAGGAAAGCGCGGGCACGAAGCCACCCCGCGCGGCGCCCGAGGACAGCAAGGCCGACCGGTCGAGTGCCTCGGGCAGCCGGTCCAGGGACATGACGACTGCTCCGCCGGCCCGCTCCGCATCCGCGCACCAGTCGCCCATGCCGCTCGGTGCCGTGCCGGCGTCCGTCCCGCCGACCACCGGCGCGGCGAGAGCGGGGAGGACGAGTCCGTGGTCGCCCGGTCCGTCCACGACGCACAGGGTGAGTCGGGGGACGATGCTCCATCCCTCGCACAACCGCGCCTTCCCGCCCGGCGCGGTCAGCGGCGGGAGGGCGTCGTGTACGGGTGCCCCGGCCGGCAGGAGCACGGGCGTGGCACCGCGAACGAGCAGGGTGTTCTCAGGATCCAGCAGCACGGGACCGGCTTCGCACGTAGCGAGGTGGGCCACCCCGTGGAAGGAGTGGCCCACCCGTGCGCGCTCGGTCGCCGGCTGGTGTCAGCCGTCGGCCGGGAGGTCAGTGGCGGTTTCCGCCGCGGTGGTCGTCGTCGTGGCGGTGGTCGCCGTCGTGGCGGTGGTCGCCGTCGCGGCGGTGGTCGCCGTCGCGGCGGTGGTCGCCGTCGCGGCGGTGGTCGTCTCCCCAGGAGACGGCGTCGATGAAGCGGCCGTGGTCGTTGCGCAGGGTGGCGGTGTCGCCGTTGTGGTCCCACACCTCACGGCGCCGGTCCTGGTAGACGTCGGTGCGGGTGTCCCGGCCGAAGCCGGTGTGGACCCGGACCGTGGCCCGGCCCTGGAGCCACACGTGGTGGAAGGTGTAGGTGCGGCCTTCGTCGTCGGAGAGGGTCCAGCCGTTCAGGTTCACGGTCCGGCGCGTCGCGTTGGTGATGTCCACCCACTCCCTGTTGAGGGAGCGGTGGCGGTCGTCGCGGCCCGGGGCGTCGGCCCGCACGCCGCTGATGTAGACCGCCGCGCGGCGCTGGTGGTCGCCCGGGTGGTGGTCCGCGGCCGCGGCCGGCAGAGCCACGGCGCCCACGGTGGCGGCCGCGATCGCGGCGGTGGCGGTCAGGCGACGGACGGATGAAGAAACGGACACTTCGGTCCCCCTTCGAGGGTGCCCACACCCGGCCGACGCAGCCGTGGAACGGCAGGTCAGGCGGGTGCGCTGTGCTGGTGTACGACCGGCCGGCCGCACAGCCACACCCTGCACCCCGCACCTCCGCGTTGTGAGGAAAATGCGAAGGGTATTACTGATCCGGCAGATTTCTGTAACTCTCGCATTCAATGACCATTTATGTCCTGAATGCTCGATGTTGACGGGGTCTCGCGGGCGGCACGCCCGAAATTAAGGGCCCCAGGCAACCATCCGCCAGCGCCCGCCACCCCGTCACCCGGAACGCGTTCACCCGAAAGTGAGTAACAGCGGCAGCTCCTAATCCAGGACGCCCAGCTCGGTGTCCGGACGGCAGTGCGGGCACGCCGGAACCTGCTGCCGCAGCGCCTCCACCGCCTGCTCCCGGGTCACCGGCCGGCACCGCCCGCTCCGCTTCGCCGCCCAGCAGTCACCGGCGTGCACCGCGTCCACGTTCGCCCTGCTCAGGCCGTACTGGATCAGCCAGTCCGCCGCCCTCGCCCGCCGGGCCCGGGCCGCCCGCAGCTCCACCTCCCGCTGCTCCTCGTCCGCGATCCACCGGTCGATGAGGGCCAGCTGCCGCACGGCCTGCTGCTCCACGACACGGCGGGCGAAGCGCAGCATGTCGAGACGGGTCGGCGGACGGGGGTCGTTCACATGTTCGATAATAGGAGGTGTGCCGCCCGGCGGCACCCGAGGGGGCCCGGAGTCGGCGCGCCTGGGCCGGTCGCCAGTAACGGAAGAACGGGCGGCCGCGCTGCACCGAATAAGGCGACATGGCGAACGAGGCCATTTTTGGCAATCGTTACGTTTGTCAGACTATAAATTCGCTGTAAGACCCTGTGGTTGGGGCAGGGCACGGGAGTACGGTTCCGGCGCTCGGCAGTAGGAGATCAAGTGCGGCCGTAGGGGCGGCCGCGGCTTACGCCGAAGAAGCCGGAGACAGTGCATGCGTGTGTATTCCGCACGGCGCAGACCGCGCCGCGGAGCGGAGAGCGGCGGTCGGGCGGCGTTCGCCCTGGTCGCCGCCGCGCTCCTGATAGCGGGGACGGGATCCGTCACCGCGTACGGAGCGGACGGGACGGGATCGAGCCGCCACGACACGGCGGGCGACGAGTCCCACGAACTGATGGAGTCCCTCGACGCGTTCAACGAGCCGAGGCTGTCCCCCAGCGACCAGGTCGCGCCGGGCGCGTACGCCGACGCCTGGGCGCACATCAAGAACATGCCGGTGAGGTCCGGCGGTTGGTCCGAGGTCACCACCTCGCCCTACAACGAGGACGCGCTGCACTACCGCGACCACTCGGCCTCCAACTCCGGCGGTGGGGCGGGCCATTCGGCGGGCCGCATCGCCGCGCTGGCCACCGACCCGACGCACCAGGGCGTGGTCTACGCGGGCGCCGCCAGCGGCGGTGTGTTCCGCTCCACCGACGACGGAAAGACCTGGACGCCGATCGCCGACCGGCTGCCCGCCCTGTCCGTGGGCGCCCTCGCGGTCGGGCCCGACGGCTCGCTGTGGCTGGCCACCGGCGAGGCGACCACCGCGTCCGACAACTACCTGGGCAGCGGCGTCTACCGGCTCGCCGACCCGGTCACCGGCACCTTCGGCGAGGGCGACAAGGTGGGCGGTACGGAACTGGACTCCGCCTCCATCCACACCGTCACCTTCGACAAGGCCGCCGGCTACGTCTTCGCGGCCTCCTCGCACGGCCTCTTCCGGCGGCCGCTGTCGGCCGGACAGGACGCGGCCTGGACGAAGGTCCTCGCTCCCTGCGCGGGTGTCGGCATCAGCGGGGTGGGCTGCGGAGTGGACAGCCACTACGCGGACATCGCCAACGACGTCGCCGTGCAGCCCGGCAGCGGCGGCAAGAAGCTGCTGGCCAACGTGGCCTGGCGCAGCGGCGCCGACTACAACGGCTTCTACTACTCCGACGACGCCGGCACCACCTGGAAGCGCGCCAACCCGACCGGGGCGATCAACCCCGCCGAGATCGGCAACGCCGCCTTCGCCTACGCGGCCGACGGCAGCAGGCTGTACGTCTCTATGGAGTCCCCCAAGCTCCTCAACAAGTCCTCCGGCTCCGGGGTGTACTCCGTCCTCGCCGGCGTGTACGTCAGCCAGAGCGGCAACGCGAACGGCTCGTTCAAGCAGATCGCCACCTCCTCGTCGCTGTCCACGTCCGGCTCCGCGATGAAGGTCAACGAGATCGGGACCGGCTACCAGCCCGGCTCGCAGGCCTGGTACGACCAGGTCATCGCGGTCGACCCGACCGACCCGAACCACGTCTACCTCGGCCTCGAGGAGATGTTCGAGTCCCGGGACGGCGGCGCCACCTGGAAGGCGATCGGCCGCTACTGGGACTTCGGCATGAAGTGCTTCTCGTACGACCCGGCCGCGAACTCCTGCGACGGCGACGTGATGCACTCCGACCAGCACGCCCTCGCCCTCTCCCAGTGGAAGGGCGGCATGCCGGAGGTGTTCGTCGGCAACGACGGCGGCGCCTACGCCCGGCCCACCGCGCAGACCGCCGCCGGCTGGCGCAACCTCAACGAGTCCGGCACGCTGCGCAACCTCCAGTACTACTCGGTGCGCGCGGGGAAGATGACCGACGGCAGCGGCGAGGCGGTCTGGGGCGGCCTGCAGGACAACGGCGTCTCGCTGCTCGCGCCCAAGGGCGCCACCTACCAGGGGCAGCAGCTGAACCCCGACGGGAAGATGGTCTCCCCGTTCGGCGGTGACGGCGGCGACCAGCTGGTCAACCCGGACAACGGCTGCCAGACGGTCGGCGAGTACGTCGACCTGGCCCTGCAGATCACGAACAACTGCGGCTACACCGCCAGCGACGACGGCTCCGAGGACGTGATCACCGACATCGCGCCCGGCGACCCGGGGGCCCGCTTCATCGCCCCGTTCGGCGCGGACGAGACCGACCCGAACGGCCTGTGGGTCGCGGGCGGCCAGTACGTCTGGGGCAACACCCAGACCTGGAAGAGCACCTCCGGCGCCGACTGGACCAAGCTGTACGACCTGGGCGCCGGCCACTCCGCCACGGCGATCGCCAGCCGCGACCACGTGACGTGGGCGGCCTGGTGCGGCCCCTGCTCCCGGGTCGACGGCACCTTCGGGCGGGGCATCGCCACCAACCACGGCGGCTCCTGGCACCAGGTGGACCTGCCCGCCGCCTTCCCGAGCCGCTACGTCTCCGGCCTGACCATCGACCCGTCCGACGCCTCCGGCAGGACGGTGTACGCGGTGGTCAACGGCTTCTCGCGGCACTGGAACGAGGGCCCGGGCGCCGGCTACGGCCACGTCTGGAGGACCACGGACGGCGGCGCCACCTGGGCCGACGTCAGCGGCGACGCCTCGGCCTCGGACTCCTTCCCCGACGCCCCGGCCAACGCCGCGCTGATCACCAAGGGCGGGACGCTCGTCGTCGCCACCGACCTGGGCGTGTTCACCAGCACCTCGGCGGGCCACTGGGCGCGCCTGGGCACGAACCTGCCCACCTCGCCGGCGGTCTACCTGTCGCCGAGCCCGGACGGCAGCCAGGTGTACGTGGCCACGCACGGCCGCGGCATCTGGAGGACGCAGGCGCCGTGACACCACCCGCGGTACCGGCATGCCGCGCCCGTCGCTGACCCGGAGGCGCCCGGCAGCCTGCTCTTCGGGCACGTCTGACCGACGGCGCCCGGTGGCTCCCCGGCCACGGCCGGGGACCCACCGGGCGTGCCGCGGAAATCTGTCATGGCCGGACCACATGTGCTCGTCCGCCGGGGTTAGGGTTGTGGTGACTCCGGAACGAAGGTGCCATGCCCGCCGAGAACCCCCCTGTCGCCGGCAATCTCGACGATGACGACTACCCCGCCTACACCATGGGGCGGGCCGCCGACGTCCTCGGCACCACTCCCGCGTTCCTCCGGGCCGTCGGCGAGGCCGAGCTGATCACGCCGCTGCGCTCGGAAGGCGGCCACCGGCGGTACTCCAGGCGCCAGTTGCGGGTCGCCGCCCGCGCCCGTGAGCTCGTGGACCAAGGGACGCCCGTCGAGGCCGCGTGCCGCATCGTCCACCTGGAGGACCGGCTGGACGACGCCCTCCGCTCGAACGAGGAGATGCGCCGGAAGCTGGACGAGCACGGCCCGGAAATCTAGTGCCGCCGGCACAGAGTTGTGTACTGCCGCCGGGTGAAGGTTTCTGCGTGTTTCCCACGTACGCCTGAAACCCGTGGGGTTTGCAGCGGGACTGTGTTAGCGTGATAGCAGTTGCAGTTTTGGTTACCAGAGACTCGTACTTGCTACTTGTTTCTTTGCAGAGCTTTCCGGATCTTTCCGGAGGGGTGATCATCGCGGCGACTCGGATCCGTAAAGTGCGGAATCCGGCACTGCCCCCCAAGGGAGATTCAATATGGCATCTGGCACCGTGAAGTGGTTCAACGCGGAAAAGGGCTTCGGCTTCATCGAGCAGGACGGCGGCGGCGCTGACGTGTTCGCCCACTACTCGAACATCGCCACCTCCGGCTTCCGCGAGCTTCAGGAAGGCCAGAAGGTTACCTTCGACGTCACGCAGGGCCAGAAGGGCCCGCAGGCCGAGAACATCGTTCCCGCCTGATCTGACGCGATCGTCGCGAGCCCCGCGGCTCGCGCATCACGTGGCTGGGGCCCGCACTCTTGGGGTGCGGGTCCCAGCCCGTTTCCGTATTCCGTTCGGCTCGCTCTTGCGAATCCTCGTGAACCTCGCGCGGCTCCGTACCGCCCCGAGGAATTCCTCGATACGTGCCGCATCGAGGAGGGTTCCCCCCATCAGCCGCACCCGCTCATCCACCCGTTTCGGCCACTCCCGGGCACAGGAGACACGACGCCGAAACCCCCGTTCGGCCGACAGCCGCGCGGGCGGCCAGGGAGCGTCGCGCTCCGCCGCGCGCCCCCGCGAATTCGCCCTGCCGGTCACCCTCACCGAACCGCTCCCGCCGGTCGAGATGTTCGACGAACTGGACATGCCCGCGGAGCTGCTGACCGCCCTGCGCAGCGAAGGCGTGACCGTCCCCTTCCCGATCCAGGCGGCCACACTGCCGAACGCGCTCGCGGGCCGGGACGTCCTGGGGCGCGGTCGCACGGGCTCGGGCAAGACGCTCGCCTTCGGCCTGCCGGTGCTCGCCCGGCTGCACGGGCAGCGGGCCCAGGCCCGGCAGCCGCTCGCCCTGGTCCTCGTCCCCACCCGGGAACTGGCCCAGCAGGTCACCGACGCCCTCACCCCCTACGCCCGCGCCCTGCGGCTGCGCCTCGCCACCGTGGTGGGCGGCATGTCGATAGGCCGGCAGGCGAGTGCGCTGCGCGGCGGTGCCGAGGTCGTCGTCGCGACCCCCGGACGGCTCAAGGACCTCATCGAGCGGGGCGACTGCCGGCTCGACCAGGTCGGTGTCACCGTCCTGGACGAGGCCGACCAGATGGCCGACATGGGCTTCATGCCCCAGGTGACCGCACTGCTCGACCAGGTCGCGTCCGGCGGGCAGCGGCTGCTGTTCTCGGCCACGCTGGACCGCAACATCGACCTCCTGGTGCGCCGCTACCTGCACGACCCCGTCGTGCACTCGGTCGACCCCTCGGCCGGGGCCGTCAGCACCATGGAGCACCATCTGCTGCACGTGCACGACGCCGACAAGCACGCCACCGCCACCGAGATCGCCGCCCGCGACGGACGCGTGATCATGTTCCTGGACACCAAGCACGCCGTGGACCGGATGGCCAAGCACCTGCTGTCCGTCGGGGTGCGCGCCTCGGCGCTGCACGGCGGCAAGTCCCAGCCGCAGCGGAACCGGACTCTCGCCCAGTTCAAGGACGGCCACGTCACCGTCCTGGTCGCGACCAACGTCGCCGCGCGCGGCATCCACGTCGAGGGCCTCGACCTCGTCGTCAACGTCGACCCGCCCGCCGACCACAAGGACTACCTGCATCGAGGCGGCCGTACGGCCCGCGCCGGTGAGTCCGGCACCGTCGTCACCCTGGTCCTGCCGCACCAGCGGCGTGCGGTGGACCGCATGGTGGCCGACGCCGGAATCACCGCGGCGAGCGCACGGGTCCGTCCCGGCGAGGCCGAACTCGGCCGCATCACCGGCGCCCGGATGCCCTCCGGCGTGCCCGTCACCATCCCGGTCCCCGCGCCGGCCGCCGCCGAGCGGCGTGAACGCCCGGCAGGGGCCGGTCGCGGCCGGGGCGGTCGAGGCGGTTCGCGGAACCGTCGCGCCACCCCGAGGACGCGCACCGGCCAGTGACGGTCCCGTCCGGGGCGGCTCTTCGACGGTGGGCCACGGTGGCGTGGCCCCCTCCGCCCCGGACGGGCCGGCGGTCGGGACCCTTCGGTCAGCGCGGCCTCGGCGCGTGGGCGGCGAGGTGCTCGCGGGCCTGGGTGTAGGTGTCGGTGTCGATCTCGCCGGAGGCGTAGCGGCGGTCGAGGATCTCCTCCGGGGTCTCCCGGTGCCCCTGCTCCCGGCCCGGAGCCTCCCAGTGCTCCCAGCCGTTCCGGCCGTGGCCGCGCTCGCCGCGGTCACCGCGGTCGGAGGAGGGGCCGTGCGTGAGGCGGATCACCGCCCACACGGCCAGGGCGATCAGCGCGATCCACACCAGGGGCATGAGGGCCATCCACGCCCAGCCGCCGCCGTTCCAGTACATCACCGGGCTCACCTCCTCGGGAGGACTCTCCCTCCACTCTCCGCGCGCGCGGACGCGTAGCGCAGGGCCCTTCGGCCTCGGCTCCCGGGCCGCTCGGTACCCCATCGCCTCACCGCCCCCCGGCTCACGGGGGTCCCGGCCGCTCAGGCGTGTCATGTACTGGATACGCCTCCTCGACCAGCCATTTACCCGTGCTTTGCCAACACCTGGTGATCTGACTCCCGTTCCGTTCCCCGCACCCGCCCGCCGGGCGCCCCAAGGAGTCGTTTCATGCCCAGACCCATCCGCCGTCACCTCACGGTCGCCACCGCGCTGGTCGCCGCCACCACCGCCGCCGTGGCGGTCACCACCACCGCCGGCGCCTTCGACGGCGAGAAGCAGGCGAAGAGCGCGATCCAGGGCGGGAAGGCGAAGAACGTCATCCTGCTCATCGGTGACGGCATGGGCGACTCGGAGATCACGCTGGCCCGTGACTACACCGTCGGCGCCCGCGGCCGGCTGAACATGGACAGGTTCCCGCTCACCGGCGCGTACACCACCTACGCGGTGCACGCCGACGGCACCCCGGACTACGTCACCGACTCCGCCGCCAGCGGCACCGGCTGGGCCACCGGCACGAAGACGGTCAACGGCCGCATCTCCAAGACGCCGGGCACCGACAAGGCCGTCCGCACCATCCTGGAGCTGGCGCAGAAGAACGGGTACGCCACCGGCAGCGTCACCACCGCCGAGGTCACCGACGCCACCCCGGCGGTGCTCGCCTCCCACGTCACCGACCGCTCCTGCCAGGGCCCGGCCGACATGGCGAAGTGCCCCACCGACACCCTCGCGGCCGGCGGGCCGGGCTCGATCGCCGAGCAGTCCGTCAACCACAAGGTCGACGTCCTCCTCGGCGGCGGCAGGCAGCGCTTCGAGCAGAAGGTCACCGACGGCAGGTACAAGGGCCTCACCGTCACCCAGCAGGCGCAGCAGCTCGGCTACCAGGTCGTCACCGACGACGCCGGCCTGAAGAGCGCCAAGCCCGGCAAGCCGGTGCTGGGTCTGTTCGCCGGCGGCAACGTGCCCACCGAGTGGACCGGCAGGGCGGCCGCGGTCGGCGGCACGGACCCGCAGCGGTGCGTCACCTCCAACCCGAACCGCCCCTCCACCACCCCGAGCCTCGCGGACTCCGCCACCAAGGCGATCCAGCTGCTGGAGGCCAAGCAGAAGGCCAGGCACGCGAAGCAGGGCTTCTTCCTGCAGATCGAGGGCGCCTCGATCGACAAGCAGGACCACGCCGCCGACCCCTGCGGCCAGATCGGCGAGACCGCGGCCTTCGACCGCGCGGTGAAGGTCGCCCGCGCCTACGCGGCCAAGCACCCCGACACCCTGGTCGTCACCACCGCCGACCACGGCCACACCAGCCAGATCGTCCCCCTGGAGGCCACCCCGCCCGGCCTGTCCTCCACGCTCGTCACCGACGAGGGCCAGCAGCTCAAGGTCAACTACTCGACCAACACCCCGGGCCAGTCCCAGGAGCACACCGGCACCGAGGTCCGCATCGCCGCCCAGGGTCCGCAGGCGTACCGCGTGCTCGGCGTCACCGACCAGACCGACCTGTTCACCACCCTCCGCGAGGCGCTGCGCCTGCGGTGACGCCCCGGCGGAGGGGGACCGTCGCCACCGGTCCCCCTCCGCCGGACTGGCCCGGAACCGGGCGGGGCGCCCACACTGGAGGGGCGGGAGAGGCAGGCAGGGCAACGGCTCGTCGCCCGCGACGAGGCAAGGAGGGCGTCGTGGAGTTCCTCGTGACCGTCGAGATCCCCCAGGGTTCCCGCAACAAGTACGAGATGGACCACCGGCTGCACCGCATCCGGCTGGACCGTCTGCTGTTCACCTCCACCAAGTACCCGGCCGACTACGGCTACATCGACGGCACCCTCGGCCAGGACGGCGACCCGCTCGACGCCCTCGTGCTGACGGGCGAACCCACCTTCCCCGGCTGCACCGTGGAGTGCCGGGCCGTCGGCATGTTCTGCATGCGCGACGAGCAGGGCCCCGACCAGAAGGTGCTGTGCGTGCCCGCCCACGACCCGCGCTACGCGGACCAGCAGGACATCGGTGACATCCCCGAGTTCGACCGGCTGGAGATCACCCACTTCTTCGAGGTCTACAAGGACCTCGAGCCCGGCAAGTCCGTCGAGGGCTCCCACTGGGAGGGCCGGGACGCGGCGTACGAGGAGATCGAGGCTTCGCGCGCCCGCGCCGCCGGGAGCGAGGACGCGGCGAAGGGCTGACGCCGTCGGCGCGCATCCCCCATGACTCCTGATCCAGGAATCCGCTGGGAATGTGTGCAGGAGAGCCACACGGGGTGCACACAGTCTTCCGAAAGCCTCGTTAGCGTTGCTGGCCGCTCGACCCCACGTGCGAACGTGGCCAGGCCCCGGCCCAGGCAGCTGGAGCCGCCGACTGAGGAAGACCGCGAATGGACTACTGCTCCTCGTGCCGCCGCCACCTGAACGGCGCCCTGGTGTGCCCCGGATGCGGCGCCTACGCCCCGGACATCGCTCCCCCGACGGCCATGGGCAGGAGCACGGGCACAGGGACGGGCACAGGTATGGGCATAGCTACGGCGGAGGACTCCTGGTACGACGACGCCCCCGCCGAGGCGGCGGCCACCGCCGCCGACGGGGCTCCGCGCTTCCAGCCCTCCGGTGACGTGGACGGTGCCCCGCCCGCGCCGCGGGGCCGGGCGGCGCGGCGGCGCCAGCTGGCGCGCTGGAAGAAGAACAAGCGCAGGGCCGCGGTCGCGACCGCCGTCGCGCTCGTCGGCGGCGGGCTCACGCTGGCCTCGATGGACCGGCAGTCCGGCGACCGGGCCCAGGCGGCCGCGGCACCGGACGACCACAGCATGGGCGCCCGGGACGGAGAGGCCTCCGCCGACACCGGCCCGGCCACCCCCGAGTCGGGCACGCACCGCTCCTCGCACGGCACCGCACCCCGGCACGCGCGGCAGCCCGCGTCGGCCGGCTCCGGCCGGCAGTCCCTCGCCGCCGCACCCCACACCGCCTCGCCGAACACCCGTACCGACGCCGCGGCCACCGCTCCGCTGCCCGCCCGGACCCCGGCCACGCGGCAGGGCGCCGCTCCGGCCTCCGGCAGCACCAACACGGGCGGCACGGCCTCGGGCGGTAACGACACCGCCGGTTCGGGCACGTCGGCCCAGCAGCCGGCCGACCCCGCCCCCGCGCCGTCCACCGGCACCGGGTCGGACACGGGTACGCCGACCACCACGTCCCCGTCCACCTCCACGACGAGCCCCTCCTCGGACCCCACCTCCCCGTCCCACCTCTGCCTGCTCGTGGTGTGCCTGGGCTGAACCCTTTTCAGTTGTTCCAGGTCTCGTCGTACGGGTCGTGCGGGGTCGGTACCGGTCTCGCCGAGGTCACCTTCAGGTAGGGGATCGGGCCGTTGTTGACCGGGTCGTGGGTCAGCTTCGGGGTGTAGGTGCCGGTGACCTCCAGCCAGGCGTCCGGGCGGAGCACCGGGGGCAGCGTGCCCGTCAGGGCTATCTTCACCGGCTGGGCGTCCGCCGCACAGCAGTTGAGGGCCATGCGGACCAGGTACGGGGCGCCCGAGTGGTCCAGGGCGAGGAAGCCCGTGACGCGGACCGGGCGGCCGTGCAGTGAGCGGCCGTGGTCGTAGGCCGCGCGCGAGGCGTAGTCCACCACGCTGAGCGGGGCGGGGTTCGCGCCGGGCAGCCTGCCGTAGCCGTACGGCTTCTGCAGGGCCGTGCCCGCGCGCAGGGCGCTGTAGGAGCCCAGGGCCGGCGGGGCGACGAGGATCAGGGACAGCAGGGGCAGGAGCAGCAGCCAGGAGATGCGCGGTTCGGGGTGGGAGTGGGCCTGCGCCTCGGCCGTCGCCGGCTCGGCCGCCCCGGCCGCCTTCGCGGCTCTGCGCTCGTACCACGCCGTCGCCGCGGCCGCCGCGATCAGGACCACGCCCGACGCCAGCAGCAGGGGCTGCAGACCGGCCTTGACGTAGCGCAGGTAGAGGCCGGTGGTGCCCGCGTGCAGCAGGGCGGCGCCGAGCAGGAACATCACCGCCGCCTGCGCCTGGCGGTTCACAGCAGCACCGCCCCGGTCAGCACCGCGCCCCCGACGGCCAGCGCGAAGGTGGCGGGGGCGAAGCGCAGGGCGAAGCCGCGGCCGAAGGTGCCGGCCTGCATGGCGAAGAGCTTGAGGTCGATCATCGGGCCCACCACGAGGAACACCAGCTTGGCCGTCAGGGAGAACTGGGTGAGGGAGGCGGCGACGAACGCGTCCGCCTCGGAGCAGATGGACAGCAGCACGGCCAGGACGGCGAGGGCGAGCACGGAGAGCAGGGGCTGGTCGGCCGCGGTGCGCAGCCAGGTCGCCGGGACCGCCGCCTTCAGCGTGGCCGCGGCCATCGCGCCCAGCACCAGGAAGCCGCCCGCGTGCATGGTGTCGTGCCGGACCGAGTTCCAGAACGCCTCGCCCCGGGTCGCGCCCTCGTGCGCGCCGTGCGCCGGCGGGCGCAGCCAGTCGGTCCGGCCCAGGCGCTGCCACAGCCAGCCCATCGCGCAGGCCACCAGCAGGCTGGCGAGGAAGCGGGCCAGGACCATCTCCGGGTCGCGCGGGAAGGCGACGGCCGTGGCGGTCAGCACGATCGGGTTGATCGCCGGGGCGGACAGCAGGAAGGCCAGGGCCGCCGCGGGGGTCACCCCCCGGCGCACCAGCGCGCCCGCCACCGGGACGGAGGCGCACTCGCAGCCCGGCAGCACCGCGCCCGCGAGCCCGGCCACCGGTACGGCCAGGGCGGGGCGGTTCGGCAGGGCGCGGGCGAAGAAGGAGGGGGGTACGAAGACCGCGATCGCCGCCGAGAGCAGGACGCCGAGGACGAGGAAGGGCAGCGCCTGCACGGTGACGGCGACGAACACGGTCATCCAGCTCTGCATGAGCGGGGTGCCGAGGGCTCCGCGCAGCGGGGACTGGGCGAGCACGGCCAGGAGCAGGACCAGGGTGAGGAGCAGCGGGGAGCTGAGCCCGCGGCCCTCCCGTTCGCGGGCGACCGCCCCGGAAGGGGGTGCCGGCGCGGTCCGCTCGGCGGGGCCGGGCGGGGCGTCTTCGGTGATGGCCACGGGAAGGTACCTCCGGCTGCGTGCTCCCTTGCCCCTGCGTACGGGGCCGGGGTGACGGGTGTTCACCTCCCTGGTGGAACCACCCGTTTCCTTGGGGCAGTCTTTCCCTTCGTGGCGAGCGTTCCGAATCAGGGTGGGGCCGGCGCCCCGGTGGCGCACATGGTGGTGTGCGGTGACGACGGGCTGGCGCACCGGCTGGCGGCCGAGTTGCGCGGGGTCCACGGCGAGCAGGTCACCCTGGTGGTGCCGCCCGACGAGCGCACGGCGCGGACCCCGGTGGCCGGCCGGGCGCGGGCCGCCTCGGCGCTGCTCGACCGGGTGGTCAGCGCCGCCGTCGGCCGGGGCACCGGGAACGTCCCCGCCGGCGGTACCGGCAGCGGCGGCGCGAGCGCGCAACGGGCCGTGGAGGAGCGGCTGCTGGAGGCCGCCGATCCGACCGAGGCGGTGCTCGCCGAGGCCGGGGTGGAGGGGGCCGCCGCGCTGGCGCTCGTGTACGACGACGACGAGACCAACATCCGGGCCGCGCTGACCGCCCGCCGGCTCAACCCGCGGCTGCGGCTGGTCCTGCGGCTCTACAACCGGCGGCTGGGCCAGCACATCGAGGAACTCCTGGACCAGGCGGCCGCGTTGGCCGCCGGATCGGGCGAGGGCGCGGCGGACGGGGTGGAGGCGTCCACGACCGTCCTGTCCGACGCCGACACCGCCGCGCCCGCGCTGGCCGCCGCCGCGGTCGCCGGCACCACCAAGGTCGTGCAGACCGACAGCCTGCTGCTGCGGGCGGTGGAGCGGGTGCCGTCGCGGGACGGGCGGATCGCCGACCGGGGGCTGTGCACGCTCGCCCTGCTCTCGGCGAACGGCACCGGTCCCGCGGGGGCCGACGGGTCCAGTGACGGCGACGAGGCCGGGCCCCGGCTGCTGCCGGACGACGACGAGGTGCGCCGGGCCGGCGGGCGGGCCGCCGTGGTGCTGGAGGACGTGTCGGCCGCGCCCGGCGGGCCGGCGTCGGACATGGCCGGGCGCGGGATGGGGGTCGTGCCGCCGCTCGCCTCCCTGTTCTCCCGGCGGCTGCGGTGGTCGCTGGCGGGGCTCGTGGGCTGTGTGGTCGCGCTCGCCGTGGCGCTGTGGGTGGTCGCCGACGTGCATCCGCTGAGTGCCTTCTATCTGACGCTGCTGGACCTGTTCGCGATCGACAATCCGGCGCTGGGGCAGCCGGTCGGGCGGCAGGTCCTGCAACTGCTGTCCGGGCTGGTCGGGTTGCTGCTGCTGCCGGTGCTGCTGGCGGCGGTGCTCGAGGCGCTCGGCACCTTCCGGACCGCCTCCGCGCTGCGCAAGCCGCCGCGCGGGCTCGGCGGGCACGTGGTGCTGCTCGGGCTCGGCAAGATCGGCACACGGGTGCTGACCCGGCTGCGGGAGCTGCACGTCTCGGTGGTGTGCGTGGAGTCCGACCCGGAGGCGCGGGGGCTGGCGACCGCGCGGCGGCTGCGGGTGCCGGTGGTGCTGGGGGACGTCACGCAGGAAGGGGTGCTGGAGGCGGCGAAGATCCACCGGGCGCACGCGCTGCTCGCGGTGACCAGCGCGGACACGACGAACCTGGAGGCCGTGCTGTACGCGCGGTCGGTGCGGCCGGATCTGCGGGTGGTCTTACGGCTGTACGACGACGACTTCGCGGCCGCGGTGTACCGGACGCTGCGGGCCGCGCACCCGCAGGCGTCGACGCGGAGCCGGAGCGTGTCGCACCTCGCGGCGCCGGCGTTCGCGGGGGCCATGCTGGGGCGGCGGGTGCTGGGGGCGCTGTCGGTGGAGCGGCGGGTGCTGCTGTTCGCGTCGGTGGACGTGGCCGGGCATCCGGAGCTGGAGGGGCGGACCGTGGGCCAGGCGTTCCGGGCCGGCGCCTGGCGGGTGCTGGCGGTGGAGCGGCAGGCTTCGGTCCCCGCGTCCTACGCGCTGCGGCCGGGCGACCGCGTCGTCGTCGCCGCGACCCGCCGGGGCCTGGCCGACCTGGGCTGACGCCCGGCCGCCCGGCCCCGGGGGTGCCGTTCACGCCCCGGTGAGGTGGCGTGCGGCGAAGTCCAGTTCGAGCCGGACCTGCTTGATGCGCTCGTCGACGACCAGGGAGCCGTGGCCCGCGTCGTAGCGGTAGACCTCGTGGGCCGCGCCGCGGGCCTCCAGGCGCTTGACGTAGTTGTCGATCTGGCGGATCGGACAGCGGGGGTCGTTGACGCCGGCCGAAATGTAGACGGGGGCCTTGACCTGGTCGACGTAGGTGAGCGGGGAGGACGCCTCGAAACGTTCGGGGACCTCCTCCGGGGTGCCGCCCAGGAGCGTGCGGTCCATGGCCTTCAGGGCCTCCATCTCGTCGTGGTAGGCCGTCACGTAGTCCGCGACCGGCACGACCGCGATGCCCACCGCCCACGCCTCCGGCTGGGTGCCGACGCCGAGGAGGGTGAGGTAGCCGCCCCAGGAGCCGCCGGTGAGAACGAGGCGGGCGGGGTCGGCGAGGCCGGAGGCGACGGCCCAGTCGCGGACCGCGGCGACGTCCTCCAGCTCGATCAGCCCGACCCGGTGCTTGAGCGCGTCCGTCCAGGCGCGGCCGTACCCGGTGGAGCCGCGGTAGTTGACGCGGATCACCGCGTACCCGTGGTCCAGCCAGGCCGCCGGGCCCGCGGCGAAGGAGTCGCTGTCGTGCCAGGTGGGGCCGCCGTGCAGGTCGAAGACCGTCGGCAGGGGGCCGGTGGCACCGGCCGGCTTCTGCACCAGGGCGTGGACGATGCCCCCGGGGCCCTCCACCCACGCGTCCTCCACCGGGACCGACGGCGGGCACTTCATGCCGGGAGGGTCCAGGACGACCCCGCCGGCGGTCGAGCGGACGGCGGGCGGCTCGGCGGCCGACGACCACAGGTACTCCACGCTGCCGTCGGGGCGTGCCGTCGCCCCGGAGACCGAGCCCGGCGGCGTGGGGATGCGGGTCAGCGCGTGCGTGGCCAGGTCGAAGCGGAACAGCTCGCTGCGGGCCTCGTGGCTGTGGACGATGAGCAGCGCGCCGCCGTCCGGGTACCACTCGGCGCCGACGTCACCGGGGAGGTCGAGGGCGAGGTCGGTCTCCTCGCACGTCGCCACGTCCCACACCAGGGGCTCCCAGCGGCCCCGGCGCTGGTGGCCGATGAGCAGCCGCGGGTCGCCGTCGACGGGGGCGAAGCCCAGCACCTCCAGGCCCAGCTCCTCGGTGCCGCCCTTGGTGTCGTCCAGTTCGGCGACCGTCGTGCCGTCCGGGCGGAGCACGCGCAGGGCCGCGTGCATGGCGTCGCCGTGCTCGGTGTGCTCGATCGCGATCAGGGAGCCGTCGTGGGAGAGGTCGCCGACGCCCGCCGACTCGCGGTGCCGGTAGATCTCGACCGGGTCCTCGCCCGCCCGGGCGAGGTGGACGGTCGTGCCGTCCTCGTCGGTGGAGCGGCCGACCACGGCCGTGCGGCCGTCGCGGGCCAGGGCCAGGCCTGCCGGGTAGGAGGGGGCCAGTCCGGGCACGGCCGTCTCGTCCGGCCCGCCGGTGAAGGGCTGGCGGCGCCAGACGCCGAACTCGTCGCCGTCCTTGTCGTCGAACCACCAGATCCAGGCGCCGTCCGGGGACAGCACGCCGTCCGTCGTGCCGTTCGGCCGGTTCGTGGCCTGCCGCTGCTCGCCCGTGCCCCGGTCCCAGGCGTACAGCTCGTACGTGCCCGTCGCGTTCGACACGAACAGGGAGCGGTCCGGCGCGTCCTCCGCCCAGTCGGGCAGCGAGACCCGCGGCGCCCGGAAGCGCTTCTCCCAGTCCGGCATGTCGTCGGCGCCCGGAGTCCCCGGCGCCCTGCTCTCACTCATCGCCCCAGTCATGCGCCCATAGTGCCTGGCCGGGCCGGCAACGTGCTGGCGGGCGTCCCCAGCCTGTGGACAACTCCCGCCCAATTCCCGATCACCGCCACCGCGTCCGCACACCTGTCCGGTTCGGGGCCCCGCGACGGCCTCGCGCGCCGGGCGCCGTACCGTTGAGGGCGTGTACCGGTTTCTGCTGACACCCCGCTGGTGGGGCATCAACGTCTTCGTGCTGCTCGCCATCCCCTTCTGCATCTTCATGGGGTCGTGGCAGCTGAGCCGGTTCGAGGGGCGGGTGCAGGACCATCGCGCCGCCACCGAGCAGGCCGCCTCCGACCGGCACGAGAAGGCCCGTCCGCTGGCCTCCATGCTCCCGGTGGACAAGGCCACCTCGGGACGGCGGGTCACCGCGACCGGCCGGTACGGCGCGCAGCTGCTGGTGCCCGGCCGGGAGCTGGACGGCAGGAGCGGCTTCTACGTGCTGACGCTGCTGCGCACCGACTCCGGGCGCGCCCTGCCCGTGGTCCGCGGCTGGCTGCCCGGCCACCCGGACGCGGCGAAGGCCCCCGCCCCGCCCGCCGGCGAGGTCACCGTCACCGGCGCGCTGCAGGCCTCGGAGACCCCGGGGGACAACGGGGTCGGCGCCCAGAGCGGCCTGCCCGCCGGGCAGACCGGGGCGATCAGCTCGGCCTCCCTGGTCAACCTGGTGCCGTACCGGCTGTACGACGCCTGGGTCACCCTGGACCGGGCCGACTCCGGGATGAAGGCCGTCCCCGCGACCGCGCCGGACGGCACCGGCCTGGACCTGAAGGCGTTCCAGAACCTCGGCTACACCGGCGAGTGGTTCGTCTTCGCCGGCTTCGTCGTCTTCATGTGGTTCCGGCTGCTGCGCCGCGAGGTGGAGTTCCACCGGGACGCGGCGCTGGGCCTGGTGTCCGCGCAGCCGGACCAGCCGGACCAGACCGACCGGCCCGACCAGCCGGCCGCCGTCTGAGCGTCCGGGCCGTCCGGGCCGGCAGGCCCGGCAGGCGCTACGACGCCGCCAGCACCCCGGTGTAGTACACCGTCCCGGCGCACGCGCCCGGCACCGTCGCCGACACGCTCGGCGAGCCCGGCTGCGCGGTGTGGGTGACGAGGACGCTGCCGTCGGCCGTGCCCCCGTCCTCGGTGACGAGCTGGGTCGTGACACCCGAGGACGTGCCGGTGCCGGTGTCGGTGGTCCCGGAGGCTCCGGCGTCCTGGCTGGGCGAGGGGGCGGGTGAGGGATCGCCGCCGGTCGTGCCGCCGCTGGTGGTGTCGGTCCCGCCGGTGGTGGGGCAGGTCTCGGAGGGCACGAAGGCGAACTTCTCCTCGTAGGCCGCGCCCGGCTGCAGGACCAGCCCTGTCGCCTCCAGGGAGGGGTCGGGCAGCCCGGCCGCCGCGTCCCCGGCCGCGTGCCGGGCAGCGCCCACCTTGGCCGGGTCGGCCGCGCCCTGCGCCGCGACCGCGACGGTGCCCGCGCCGCCGACGGTGCAGCTGCTGGTGGAGATGTTGGTGACGCGGAAGACGCCGTAGACCACGCCCGCGGTGTCGGCGGCGTTCACGCTCTGCGTGGCGGAGCCCAGCTGGGCCGCCGTGCACAGCGGGGCGCCCGTGGCCAGGGTGGCGGACGGGTTGGCGCCGGAGGACGAGCCGGTGCCGCTGCCGCCGGTCCCGCCCCGCTCGCCGGGCTTGCCGCTGCCCTTGCCGTGCCCGGGCGTCTTGCCGTGGGAGTCGGCGGGACCGCTGGAGCCGCCGTCCTCCTGCTTGCCCTGGTCGGCTCCGCCCTGGGTCTGGGAGGTCTGCCCGGCCATGGCGGTGTTCGGGTCGGAGCCGCCGGCGGCCGAGACGTGGATGAGAGCGGGGATGGCGGTGCCGATGAACAGGGCGGCGGCCGCCATGCCGACGACGGCCTGGCGCTTGCGGGCCCGCCGGGCGGGCACGGCGCGGCGCAGGTGGTCGAGTGTGCCGGTGCGCGGTTCGATGTCCTCGACCGCGGCGTGCAGGATCCGGCGCAGGGCCAGCTCGTCCGGTGCGAGGCCGTCGAGATCCCGTTCGAGGCCGTCGGGATCCGGTGCGGGGCCGTCGAGGTCCGGGGCGAGGCCGTCGAGACCCGGCTCGGACCCCTCGGGGCCCTGTGCGTCGGGGCCGTGGTTCACAGTTCCGTTCCCAGCGTGCGATGGCGTGTGCTCTTGCTCGTCCTTCGTCGGCTCGTGCCAGGCGAAGGGTTCGTGGCGTTCGTGGGAGGGGCGGCCACGGGCGTCGCCCCCTTCTGCGCGTTCGCTCATGCCGGCGTCTCCATGGCGATCCGGAGCGCGGCGATGCCCCGCGAGCCGTACGCCTTCACCGAGCCCAGCGAGATGCCGAGCGTCTCGGCGACCTGCGCCTCGGTCATGTCCGCGAAGTAGCGCAGCACCAGGACCTCGCGCTGGCGGCGCTGCAGTCCCTTCATCGCCTTGATGAGGTCGCGCCGCTCCAGCTGGTCGTAGGCGCCCTCCTCCGCGCTCGCCATGTCGGGCATCGGCTTGGAGAGCAGCTTCAGGCCGAGGATGCGCCGGCGCAGGGCGGAGCGGGAGAGGTTGACGACGGTCTGGCGGAGGTAGGCGAGGGTCTTCTCGGGGTCGCGGACGCGCTTGCGGGCCGAGTGGACGCGTATGAAGGCCTCCTGGACGACGTCCTCGCAGGAGGCCGTGTCGTCGAGGAGGAGGGCGGCGAGACCGAGGAGCGACCGGTAGTGCGCCCGGTAGGTCTCGGTGAGGTGGTCGACGGTGGTGCCGAGGGCCGCGGCGTCCGCGAGGGCGGTGGTGGCGGCCGGGGTGTCGTCGGAGCCGTCACGCTGACTGGGTATGCGGGCGGGCCGCGCTGCGGGCATGGGCGCGATCACCGGCATGCCGCCGGGAACGCGCGGCCGGAGCGCCGCACGGGGCGGCCGGAGCGCCGCGGTGCCGCGGGCCGCAGTGAGTTCGAGTACCTCTGCCACGCCAGTTGGACACGTCTGACCCCGTCAGGGTTGTACGTGCCGGGCGTCACATGTGCGACGGCCGACGGTGCCTCAATTACCGTCATGCGTCCCGCTCTTCCCCTATGTCCTGTTTGAACGGACGTCCCCGCGCCCGGATCACGGCGTCCCCACGCCGGGATCCACAAGTCCGCAGCCCCGCAAGGGTGACCGCAAAGACGCTCCCCGCCCCCCGCACGGTTGCGGGGGACGGGGGGTATTTCTTACCTGGATCCTACAAACAGTTCTACGCGCGTGTAGAGGCCTCGCCCGTGATCTCCGCGGCCACGAGTTCCGCGATCTGCGCGGTGTTCAGCGCGGAGCCCTTGCGCAGGTTGTCGCCGCACACGAAGAACTCGAGCGCGGTCGGGTCGTCGAGCGCCCGCCGCACCCGCCCGACCCAGGCGGGGTCGGTGCCCACCACGTCGGCGGGCGTGGGGAACTCCCCGGCGGCCGGGTCGTCGCACAGCACGACGCCGGGGGCGGTGGCGAGGATCTCGCGGGCACCGTCGACGCTGACCTCGCCCTGGAAGCGGGCGTGGACGGTGAGCGAGTGGCCGGTGATCACCGGCACCCGGACGCAGGTCACGGCGATCGGCAGCCTCGGCAGTCCGAGGACCTTGCGGGCCTCGTCCCGGACCTGCATCTCCTGGGAGGACCAGCCGTCCTCCCTGAGTGAGCCGGCCCACGGGACCACGTTCAGCACGACCGGCTCCGGGAACGGCCCGGTGTCGTCGCCGACGGCCCGCCGTACGTCACCGGGCTTGGTCCCCAGCTCGGTCCCGGCGACCAGGGACAGCTGGGACCGCAGGGTCTCCACCCCGGCCCGGCCCGCCCCGCTCACCGCCTGGTACGACGACACCACCAGCTCGCGCAGCCCGAACTCGGCGTGCAGCGCGCCCAGGGCGACGATCATCGCCAGGGTCGTGCAGCCGGGGCCCGCGACGATGCCGCGCGGCCGGTTGCGCACCGCGTGCGCGTTGACCTCGGGCACCACGAGCGGCACGTCCGGGTCCGTCCGGAACGCGCCGGAGTTGTCGACGACGACCGCGCCGCGCGCGGCGGCGAGGGGCGCCCACTCGGCGGCCACCTCGTCGGGCACGTCGAACATCGCCACGTCGACCCCGGCGAAGGCGTCCTCGCCGAGGGCCGTCACCTCGACCTCCGCCCCGCGCACGGCCAGCTTGCGGCCGGCCGAGCGCGGGGAGGCGATCAGGCGGATCTCGCCCCAGACGTCCGCGCGCTGGGACAGGATCTGGAGCATGACCGCGCCGACGGCCCCGGTCGCTCCCACGACCGCGAGCGTCGGCTTCCCGGTCGGTGCCATTACCGGCCCGTGCCTCCGTAGACGACGGCCTCGTCGGTGTCGGAGTCGAGTCCGAAGGCGGTGTGCACCGCGCGCACGGCCTCCGCCACGTCGTCCTTGCGGGTGACGACCGAGATGCGGATCTCGGAGGTCGAGATCAGCTCGATGTTCACACCCGCGTCGCTGAGCGCCTCGAAGAAGGACGCGGTGACCCCGGGGTTGGTCTTCATACCCGCGCCGACCAGCGAGATCTTGCCGATCTGGTCGTCGTAGCGCAGCGAGTCGAAGCCGATGCCGGAGCGGTTCTTCTCCAGCGCGTCGATGGCCTTGCGGCCCTCGGTCTTCGGCAGCGTGAAGGAGATGTCCGTCAGGCCGGTGGAGGCGGCGGACACGTTCTGCACGACCATGTCGATGTTGATCTCGGCGTCGGCGATGGTCCGGAAGATGGCGGCGGCCTCGCCCGGCTTGTCCGGCACGCCGACGACCGTGATCTTGGCCTCGGAGGTGTCGTGCGCGACACCGGAGATGATGGCCTGCTCCACCTGCTTGTCCCCAATCGGCTCACTGCTGACCCAGGTGCCCTGCAGCCCGCTGAAGCTGGACCGGACGTGGATCGGGATGTTGTAGCGGCGGGCGTACTCCACACAGCGGTGGAGCAGCACCTTGGAACCGGACGCGGCCAGCTCCAGCATGTCCTCGAAGGAGATCCAGTCGATCTTCTTCGCCTTCTTCACCACACGCGGGTCGGCGGTGAACACGCCGTCGACGTCGGTGTAGATCTCGCAGACCTCGGCGTCGAGGGCGGCGGCGAGCGCCACGGCCGTCGTGTCGGAGCCACCGCGGCCGAGCGTGGTGATGTCCTTCTTGTCCTGGCTGACGCCCTGGAACCCGGCGACGATGGCGATGTTGCCCTTGTCCAGGGACTCGCGGATCCGGCCCGGCGTGACGTCGATGATCCGGGCCTTGTTGTGGACCGAGTCGGTGATGACGCCGGCCTGGCTGCCGGTGAAGGACTGGGCCTCGTGGCCCAGGTTTTTGATCGCCATCGCCAGCAGGGCCATGGAGATACGCTCTCCGGCGGTCAGCAGCATGTCGAACTCACGTCCGGCAGGCATCGGCGATACCTGCTCGGCGAGATCGATCAGCTCGTCCGTCGTGTCGCCCATCGCGGAAACGACGACGACAACCTGGTTGCCGTTCTTCTTCGCTTCCACGATCCGCTTGGCGACGCGCTTGATGCCCTCGGCATCGGCTACGGAGGAGCCTCCGTACTTCTGCACGACAAGGCCCACGTGCGCTCCTCGCTCGGTTCGTTTGTGTCGGCTCAGTCTAACGAGCGTCCGAAATCGACCACCCTGCTCCCGCATGGTGAGACATCGTCCGCTCGCCCCGGGAACCTGCCCAGCGGGGGGCCCGGCACGCGGAACGTGCGACGGGTCACAGTGGGGCGCCCGCGGTGCCTTACCGGGTTCAGTCGGCGAACTCCTTGAGCGGCTCGGTGTCCAGGGTGATGTTCACGGGGTCAGGGAGCTTGACGGAGGCGCCGAAGGGCAGCTTCTCCTCGTGGCGGTAGCGGCCGTCCTCCGGCTGGTCGAAGACCACGACGGAGCAGTCGTCACGGTCGATGAGGAGGTAGACGGGGATACCGGCGGCCGCGTAGCCGTCGGGTTTCTCGACGCGGTCTCGACGTGCCGTGTCGTGATCCCAAGAGGTGATCTCCACGGCCATCAGCACACCGGTGGCTTCCGACCACTCGCCCTTTCCCTTGAGGCTGCCCTTGGGCACGAGCACCCCGTCGGCGCGAGCGCGTCCCTTGCGGTACGCCTCGGTCTTGAGTCCCCGCTCAGGATGGAGCCGCAGATCCGGTCGCAGGTGCATGCAGCGCTCCAGCAGCCACATGTAGATCTCGCTGTGATTGCCGTCCGGCATGGGCTTTACGACAATCTTCCCGTTGACGAACTCCAGCCACACGGTCTCCGGGGCGTGGCGTTCCAACTCCTCGAACTCCTCGGCGGTCATCTGCGGCCGGTCCTCAGTCCTGGGGGTCATGGTGTCGCCTCCTCGACTCCATGGTGCCCGGACCGGCACGTCCTGCACGCTCACAGCGCGCGCCCGCTCTTCGTGCGCAGGCCGCCGGCCGCCCGCGCCTCGGCCGCACGGCGGGCGACGTCCACCACCTCGTACACGGGGTACGGGTCGGCGAGGAACGTCTCCGGCACGTATCCGGCGTCCAGCTCACCGGCCGCCTCGGCGGCCAGGTCCGCCTCGTACTCCGCGCGGCAGTCCGGGCACATCCCTCCGTCGATCGTCGTCGTCCGCTCGTCCGCGTCGCAGGACATGCAACACATGATCACGCGGTCCACTCGGGCCCGCCGGGGTGCGGGCTTCTGCCGGATCCTGGCCTTCTTCGGGGGCATCTTGCTCTCCAGTCGCTTGCGGGCGAGTCCGCCCGGATTGGTCACGGCGGACGGCAGTCCGTCGGTCAGGGCACGGGTGATGTCGTTCGGTGTCGCGCCGCGGGACAGCCACTCGGCGGCGAGGATTTCCAGGGACCGGCAGTCGGACTCGGACAACGGCATGCGACGATCCGCCTCACCGAGGTCCGCGAGGGTGCGGTAGGCGGTGCTGCCGGACTCCTCCGTGGCCTCCGCAGCCTCCTCGGCCGGCTCCTCGGGAACGCCCTGGTCGTCGGTACGGGCCAGCCCCGGCCGGTACTCGTCCGTGACGATCCGACCCTTGCGCGCCCGCGCGAAGTCCGCCCACCACTCCTTCGACCTGCGGGTACGCGACCAGTACGTCCGCGTCACCCAGCGCATCGAGTTGTCCTCGACGGTGATGTGCTCGCGGATCCGGCACAGATGACCGGCGTCGCAGAGGCCCTTCAGCGCCATGCGGGTGGCCTGCTGGCCGTAGCGGGGGTGTACTGCCGCGATCGCCTTATAGCCCATCGCGTGGCCGTCTTCCAGGTTGTCGACGAAGACGGCGACGTCGCGCTCACGAGGGCTCAGGTGTGCGAAGTCCGCCTCCGCGTGCGAGTCTTCGTCACCTGCGGAGCGCTTGCCGTAACCCGTTTTGGCCATCGGGTGGGACGGGGAGGGCAGGACAGGACTAGGGTGGGAGTAAGCCACGATCGAGTCTCTTTCGATCCGTAGGTCCAGGCCCCGGAGCCGGTGTTGGCGCACCGACCGGGGCCGATCTATGTGCCGCGAACCTAGGGCCGCTTTACGTTCCGGCGCAAGCTGATCACGGAACGTCACTCTTTCGAGGTAGGCGGCCTTAACTCAGGTACGCGCTTGGTTGGTTGGGAGGTTTTCACCCAGCCCAGAAACCCAGGGAAGGGCTCGGGGCCCGAGGCTCAAGCCCCGGGCTGAAGTGCGGCGATGAAGGCCGACCAGGCGGGGGCGGGGACGCGGATGTCCGGGCCGGTGGGGTTCTTGGAGTCGCGGATGTGGATGCGGGTGGCGAACGCGACTTCGACGCAGTCGCCGCCCTCGTCGTCGCTGTAGCTCGACTTGAACCAGTTCAGCTGGTCGCTCATGGCTGATCCTTCATCCGTTCGATGAAACGGGCCGACTCTGCCGGGCTGAGGGCCTCTGCGCGGATCATGCTGAGCCGCTCGATCGTACGGCTCACGACATCTGGTTCGGCCGACAGTTGGCTCCCCAACTGGCCCTCAGCGTAAGCGAACCGCTCGTGGTCGCGCGTCTCCAGCAACACCATGGGACCCAGCAATGCCGCCGGAACGGCCCTTGAGAAAGGGAGCACCTGCAACGCGACGTTCCGCAAGAGGGAGACCTCAAGCAGACGGCGCAGTTGCCCGGCGTCCACAAGAGGACTGCGCAGCGCGGCCTCGTAGACGACGAAGCTCAGGGCCACGGGCGGCTTCCGCTCGGTGAGGATCGCCTGTCGCTCCATACGGCCGGTGATCCGCTCCTCGACCGTCTCCTCGTCCAAGGGCGGGTAGCGGTTCTCGATGAGTGTCCGCGTGTATCCCCTCGTCTGCAACAGCCCTGGAATGTACGTGGCGTCGTACGACCAGCGACCGATCGCCTCCCTCTCCCGCTCCATGAACTCCTGAGCCCTCGGCGGGAACTTCTCCCGGCTCAAGTAGTCCTTCGCCGCGCTCAACAGCCCCTCCGCCCGGCACAACTCGTCGGCCGCGTCGAGGACTCGGGGCGTCGGCATGCGTACCCCTTGCTCCATCGCCTTGATGGTGTCCGGGGAGTAGTGGGAGGCGGCGGCGAGCTGCTCGCGGCTGACGTTGGCCTTGGTGCGCCAGCGCTTCATCTGGTTGCCGCTGAAGCGCCACATGGGCGGCGACTGGGACACAGCTCGCACCTCCGACCGGTACACCCGGGCGTGTAGCACCCGGGTCACTACCGAGGGTAGCCACCTCGACGTCACTGTGTGACCATGACGAACGCAATTCACCGGCCGGCCTGGGTGCCCGTCCGCGGGCACCGACTGCGCGTGGCCGGCGTGCACTTCGACGCCGTGCGGATCGAGGGACGAAGGGGCGAGGCCGTCGCCGACCGGGTGGTCGAGCGCGGGGACGGGGACGCCGGGCCGATCGTGTGCGAGGGCGGGGGCCGCACGCGGTGGGTGTACTTCCTGCTGCCGCCCGGGGTCGTGCACCGCTACGACTGGCCGCTCGGCGTGCAGCACTTCGGCCTGCGGGCGGACCGGACCGTCACCTACGTCGGGGTGCCGGCGCTGGAGGGCGAGACCTGGCCGCTGCGCTGGTACAGCGAGCCGACGCCGACCGCGCCGTACGTCGACGCGGAGGCGCTGCTCGCGGTCACTTCGCCTGGCTGCTCCCCAGCCGGCCGCCGATCTCCTGGGCCATGACGCGGCCCGCCTCGAACTCCAGGGTCTCGTCGCCCAGGGCGGGCTGGTCGGTGTCGAGGCCGTCCAGTTCTTCCAGGGGCTGGTTGAGGCGGACGTGGATGAGGACCGACTGGAGGGCGCGCAGGACGGCGGAGGCCGTCGGGCCCCAGTTGGAGAAGTAGGAGAACTGCCACCACCACAGCGCTTCCGTGGTGCGGCCCGCGCGGTAGTGGGACATGCCGTGGCGCAGGTCGGTGATGACGCCGGCGAGGTCGTCCGAGATGCGGGCGGGGACGGGCGCCGTGCGGGGCTCGTACGGGTCGAAGACCTCCGAGTACACGTCGACCGGCTCCAGCAGGCGGCCCAGGTTCTCGCGCAGCAGGTCGACGTCCGGCTCGGGGCCGATGTCGGGCTCGTAGCGCTCGTCGGGGACGATGTCCTCGTGGGCGCCCAGCCGGCCGCCGGCCAGCAGGAGCTGGGAGACCTCCAGGAGGAGGAAGGGGACGGTCGAGCCGGGCTCGTCGCCCCGCGCCACCTCCGTGACTGCCACCAGGAAGCTCTCGATCTGGTCGGCGATCTGGACCGCGAAGTCGTCCGGGTCCCGCGTCGTGTCGTGCAGCGTGGCGTCAGACATCTAGGAGTCGTCTCCCCTCGAAGGCGCGGCCGAGTGTGACCTCGTCCGCGTATTCCAGGTCGCCACCCACCGGGAGGCCGCTGGCCAGGCGGGTGACCTTCAGGCCCATGGGCTTGATCATGCGGGCGAGGTACGTCGCCGTGGCCTCGCCTTCCAGGTTGGGATCCGTGGCCAGGATCAGCTCCGTGACCGTCCCGTCGGCCAACCGGGCGAGAAGTTCCCGTATACGCAGGTCGTCGGGTCCGACGCCCTCGATGGGGCTGATGGCGCCGCCCAGGACGTGGTAGCGCCCGCGGAACTCACGGGTGCGCTCGATCGCGACGACGTCCTTCGGCTCCTCCACCACGCAGATGACGGTCGGGTCGCGGCGCGGGTCGCGGCAGATGTTGCACAGCTCCTCCTGGGCCACGTTGCCGCACGTCGCGCAGAAGCGGACCTTCGCCTTCACTTCCAGGAGCGCCTGCGCGAGCCGCTTCACGTCCGCCGGCTCCGCCTGCAGGATGTGGAAGGCGATCCGCTGCGCGCTCTTCGGACCGACGCCGGGCAGCCGCCCCAGCTCGTCGATGAGGTCCTGGACCACGCCTTCGTACAACGGACTGCCCTTCCTGGAGACCTTTCGGAACGTACGGTAGTTGGCCCGGCGTCAGAACGGCAGACCGGGGATGCCGCTGCCGCCCAGACCCTGCGCCAGCGGGCCCAGCTTCTGCTGCTGGAGGGCCTGCGCGTTCTCGTTGGCCGCCTGCACGGCCGCGACGATCAGGTCGGCGAGGGTCTCGGTGTCCTCCGGGTCCACCGCCTTCGGGTCGATCTTCAGCGCGCGCAGCTCGCCGGAGCCGGTGACGGTGGCCTGCACCAGACCGCCGCCCGCCTGCCCGTCGACCTCCGTGTTCGCCAGTTCCTCCTGCGCCCGCTGCAGATCCTGCTGCATCTTCTGGGCCTGCTGGAGCAACTGCTGCATGTTGGGCTGGCCACCACCGGGGATCACGATCAGCTCCTTAACGTCCTTCTCCTTGGCACGAGCCTACGTGGTCCAGGCGGCCATCGCCCCGCCACTCTTTCGAGTGAGTTGTGTGGGCGCCCTATACCTGACCAAGGCGCCCGTCCGGGCGGAAAAGCCGGGAAAGTCGCGACCGGGCCACCCATTGGGCGGTAGGAAGGGGGCCGCGCCTCGACGTGCGGTGTCACGCACTGTGATCGTCGGGGTACAGCCGTCGTTCAGTAGGGAGTGCCGGGTGGGTCAGCCGGAGATGCAGCCCGAGGGTCCGCCTCAGGACGGGTGGGGCGAGGGCGCGGCCGGACTCCGGCCGGGCGACCTGACCGCGCGGACGTTCCCGCTCGGCGACTGGGGTGAGCCCGCCGAGCGGCTGGACGAGCTGTACCGGTGGGTGGAGCGGGGAGCCCTGAGCACGGCGGCCTGGTACCTCGGGGACCGGGTGTGGAAGCGGCGGGGAGCCCGGGCGCTGCGGGCCGGGGCGGCGGCGGGTGCGGTGTCCGGGGCCGCGCTGCCGCTGCTGGACCTGACCGGGGTCGTCGGCGGGGTCGCGCCCTGGGGGTACCTGGCGCTGCTGCTCGCGGTGGCGTGCGTCGGGATCGACCGGTTCTTCGGGGTCACCTCCGGCTGGATAAGGGACGTGGCCACCGCCCAGGCCGTGCAGCGGCGGCTGCAGGTGCTGCAGTTCGACTGGGCCTCGGAGTGCGTGCGGGAGGTCCTGGGGCCGACGGAGGGCACGGCCGCGGAGGCCACCGAGCGGTGCCTGGGGGTGCTGCGGCGGTTCTCGGAGGACGTGCTGGAGCTGGTCCGCACGGAGACGGCGGACTGGATGGTGGAGTTCCGCACGGGTCCGGCACCGATGGGCATCCAGGCCACGGTGGCCTCCGGCTCCCGCCCGGACCCGGCCGGCTCCGTCGGCAGGTTCCCGCTGCCCCCGGCGGGCGGCACCCGCCCGAACATGCCGCGCCAGCGGCCGCCGGAGCCGCGCTGAGCGCTCCGCGGGGAGCGGTGCCGTGATGTGTCGTCGTCCGTGTGTTCGGTGCCGATGGTGTTCGGTGCCGATGCCGATGCCGTGGCGTGGCGGGCCGGGCCGGGCCGTCGTTCGGGTGCTGCGCCGTCGTGGCCGGTCGCGCGGTTCCCCGCGCCCCTTCGCGGGCCGCGGCAGACCAGCCGGGTGCCGCGCCGTCTTGGCCGGTCGCGCAGTTCCCCGCGTCCCTTCGCGGGCCGCGGCAGACCAGCCGGGTGGCGCGCCGTCGTGGCCGGTCGCGCGGTTCTCCGCGTCCCTGGAGGGTCACTGCTTGGTGTACGTCAGGCTCTCGCCGCCCGTGGTCTTCGCGCGCCGCAGGCGCCCGTCCGGCAGCAGTGTGACCTCGCTGGCCTCGCCGCGCGAGCACGACGACATCGGGTCGCCGCTCGTCACCTTCGACGGGCCGATCTCCAACGGCCCGTCGGCACTGGGCTGTTCGGCGAGCTCGGCCTCGAACACGCAGTGGTAGGTGCCGCCGCCGTCGGTGGGGCCGTCGGCGACGAGCGTGAGGACCGTGTCGCCGACCTTGCCCTGGCTGATGGTCAGTTCACGGCTGTTGGAGCCGTTGGCGTTCTCGATGGACGTCTCCCAGGTGCCCAGGTAGGCGTCCGGGATCGCGCCGTCGGAGGACGGGGACGCCGAGGGGGACCCCGAGGGCGACGCCGAGGGTGTGGGCGAGGCGGACTCCCGGGACGCCGGGGCGCTGGACGCGGTCGGCGCCGGGCTGACCGTACGGTCGCCCTTGTCGTCCGTGCCGCCGCTCCTCATCAGCGCGTACACCGACCCGCCCGCGCCCAGCGCCACCACCAGCGCGATCACGACGAGCAGCACGGTGGACCGCCGGTTCCCCCGCTCCGGCTCCTGCGCCGTCCCGACCGGTGGCCCGTAGGGCGGGGTGGCGCCGAGGCCGCCGCCGTACGGGGGGTACGACTGCTGCGGGTAGCCGTACGGCGCGGAGTGGGGATGGGGCTGCGGGTGCTGCTGGGCCTGCTGCGGGTAGCCGTACCCGCCGGGCGGCCCGTAGGCACCGCCGGTCCCGTACGCGCCGGGCGCCCCGAATCCGGGAGCCGCCGGCGGCATCCCGGGCGGCGGGGTCTGCCCGGAGACCATGGTGGGGGCGTGGTTGACGGCCGGCCCGCTCGCGCCGGGGCCCGCGGCCCCGCCCGGCGGAGGCGGCACCGCACCCCCGTCGGCCACCGCCGCGTGCTCCGGCGAGAACGAAGCGGGCGGGGGTGAGGAGGGCGGAGGCGTCGCCCCGCCCCGCTGCGGCTGGACCCAGGCGGGCGCCGGCACCGGCCCCGCCTCCTCGGTCCCCGCGGCACCCGCAGCGGCCGGCGGTTCGGCCGCCCCGCCGGGTCCCGTGCCACCCGCGCCCGGCGTCGTGTCCGGCCCCGGATCCGCGGCCCCCTCCGACGGGTTCTCGACCTCCAGCAGCTGCACCGCGTGCCGCCCCAGCTGAGCCACCAGCGCGCCCGGCAGCCAGGGGTCCCGGGAACGTCCCCCGGCGACCGTGTCCTCCGCGCCCGTCAGCTCCAGGATCCGGTTCAGCGAGGGCCGCGCGGCGGGGTCCTTCTTCAGGCAGTCCCGCACCAGGTCCGCGATGCCCTCCGGCACCCCGGCCAGGTCCGGCTCCTCCTGGGCGATCCGGAACATCAGCGCGTGCACCCCGCTGTTGGCACCCCCGAACGGCAGCACCCCGGTCGCCGCGTAGGCCAGCACGGACCCCAGGCAGAAGACGTCGCACGCCGGGGTGATCCGGTCCCCCCGCACCTGCTCCGGCGCCATGAACCCGGGCGACCCCACCAGCGACCCGGTCCGGGTCAGCCCGTCCCCCGCCAGCGTCTCCATCGCCCGCGCGATCCCGAAGTCGATCACCCGCGGCCCGTCGATGGTCACCAGCACGTTCGACGGCTTCAGGTCGCGGTGCACGATCCCCGCCGCGTGGATGTCCCGCAGCGCGTGCGCGAGGCCCGCCGCGAGGATCCGTACCGACCGCTCGGGCAGCGCCCCGTGGTCGTGGCCGACGACCTGCTGGAGGCTGGGCCCGGCGACGTACCCGGTGGCGACCCAGGGCACCGCGGCCTCGGTGTCCGCGTCGAGGACGGGCGCGGTCCAGTACCCGCCGACCCGCTGCGCGGCCTGCACCTCCTGCCGGAACCGCGCCCGGAACTCCTCCTGCGCGGCCAGTTCCTCCCGGACCAGCTTCACGGCGACGGTGCGGCCCCGGTCCGACCGGGCCAGATAGACGTGCCCCATGCCGCCCGCGCCGAGCCGCGCCAGCAGCCGGTAGGCCCCGATCCGGGGCGGATCCCCCGGTCCCAGCTTCTCCATCCCCGCGCCGCCTTCCCCCCATAGGTCTGCAACGGACCGAGGATAGTGCGGTCGCGGGCGGCGCCGCGCGGGCCCGCGTCTACGGTTCCGTAACAGGGCGGTTCCGCGGCTCGCGCCCGGCGCGCACGGGGCACGCGGTCGCGCCATTCGCGCCCTCGCGCGCGGCGCCCAGTCCCCGCGGAGCCGCTCCCCTTCGACAACCTGTCGCGATTTCCCCCCGCCCACGGAACAGGACGCCGATGTCGCGCCGGGGCCGCGTCCGCCTACGCTCGCCCGCATGACCCCTCAGCCCCATCCCGAAGCCGGCGCCGCGGTGAAGGCCGCGGACCGTGCGCACGTCTTCCACTCCTGGTCCGCCCAGGACCTCATCGACCCGCTCGCCGTCGCCGGCGCCGAGGGTTCGTACTTCTGGGACTACGACGGCAAGCGCTACCTGGACTTCACCAGCGGGCTCGTCTACACCAACATCGGCTACCAGCACCCCAAGGTCGTCGCCGCGATCCAGGAGCAGGCCGCGAGGATGACGACGTTCGCGCCCGCGTTCGCCGTCGAGGCGCGCTCGGAGGCGGCCCGGCTGATCGCCGAGCGGACGCCGGGCGACCTGGACAAGATCTTCTTCACCAACGGCGGCGCGGACGCCGTCGAGCACGCGGTGCGCATGGCCCGGCTGCACACGGGCCGCCCGAAGGTGCTCTCGGCGTACCGCTCGTACCACGGCGGCACCCAGCAGGCCGTGAACATCACCGGCGACCCGCGCCGCTGGGCCTCCGACAGCGCCACCGCCGGTGTCGTCCACTTCTGGGCGCCGTTCCTCTACCGCTCCCGCTTCTACGCCGAGACCGAGGAGCAGGAGACGGCGCGGGCGCTGGAGCACCTGGAGACGACGATCGCCTTCGAGGGTCCGGGCACCGTCGCGGCGATCATCCTGGAGACCATCCCCGGCACCGCCGGGATCATGGTCCCGCCGCCCGGCTACCTGGCCGGGGTCCGCGAGCTGTGCGACAAGTACGGCATCGTGTTCGTCCTGGACGAGGTCATGGCCGGGTTCGGCCGCACCGGCGAGTGGTTCGCGGCCGACCTGTCCGGTGTCGTACCGGACCTGATGACCTTCGCCAAGGGCGTGAACTCGGGTTACGTCCCGCTCGGCGGTGTCGCCATCTCCGCGGAGATCGCCGAGACCTTCGGCAAGCGGCCCTACCCCGGCGGCCTCACCTACTCCGGGCACCCGCTGGCCTGCGCGGCCGCCGTCGCCACGATCAACGCGATGGCGGAGGAGGGCGTGGTCGAGAACGCCAAGCGGCTCGGCGAGACGGTCCTCGGCCCGGCCCTCGCCGAGCTGGCGGAGCGGCACCCGAGCGTGGGCGAGGTGCGCGGCGTCGGCATGTTCTGGGCGCTGGAGCTGGTCCGGAACCGGGAGACCCGGGAGCCGCTGGTGCCGTACAACGCGGCCGGCGAGGCGAACGCCCCCATGACCGCGTTCGCGGCCGCCGCGAAGCAGCACGGCGTGTGGCCGTTCGTGAACATGAACCGCACCCATGTCGTGCCGCCGTGCAACGTGACGGAGGCCGAGCTGAAGGAGGGCCTGGCCGCCCTGGACACCGCGCTGGGTGTGGCCGACACCTACACCGTGTAGCCGAGCGGCACCTGCCGCCGGGGTAATTCGAACGCGTAAGGTGACGTGCTCGTAAGAGATGGCGAGTACGTGCGAGTACGTCACCCGAACGCGTGAGGAGAGGCCCCGACGATGCCGGGCAATGGCGCCGTGACGCGCAGCACCCTGCGCCAGCAGATCGCGGACGCGCTGCGCGACGAGGTGCTGGCGGGGCGGTTGCGGCCGGGCCGGGCGTTCACCGTGAAGGAGATCGCCGAGCAGTACGGCGTCTCGGCGACCCCGGTCCGCGAGGCGCTCGTCGACCTGTCCGCGCAGGGCATCCTCGAGGCCGACCAGCACCGGGGCTTCCGCGTCCCCGAGTACTCCCTCGCCGACTACCGGGACATGATCGAGGCCCGCAGCCTGGTCACCGACGGCATGTTCCAGGCGCTCACCGCGGGCCATCCGGTCTTCGCCGACCTGGGCGGCCCGCGCACGGCGGCGTCCCTCGCCGCGGTGCGCCGGCGCGGCGAGGAGGCCCAGCGGGCGGCTGCGTCCGGCGACCTGACCGTGCTCATCGGCTACGACCTGCGATTCTGGCGCGAGCTGAGCGGCCTGTTCGGCAATCCCTACCTCGCCGACTTCCTGGACCGGCTGCGCGTGCGGTCCTGGGTGTGCGCGGTCCAGCACCTGCGCCGGCTGCCCGACGTCCGGGGCTGCCTGTGGGCCCGCCACACCGACCTGGTCGACGCCCTGGCCCACCGCGAGACCGCCTCGGCCCAGGCGATCGTCGCCGCCGCGAACGCCCACTCCCTGTCCCTGCTGGAACGCGTGGCGGCGGAATGAGGGGGGCGGCCCCCGCGGACCCGGGCGACCCGGTCGTTCCGGACCGCCCGTCCGACTCGACCGAACCGATCGACCCGACGGGCCCGGAAGACCCGGTCGATCCGCGGGACCCGGCCGATTCGGCGGACGCGCATGACCCGCTGAACCCGGCGGTCCCGGATGGCCCGGCGGTCCTGAAGGTCCCTGGGGTCCCGGTCCAGGCAGACCCGGCAGCCCCGGCAGCTCCGGCCGGACCATTCGGCCCGCGAGACCCGGCCGGTTCGGTGGACCCGAGCGGCCAGATGAACCCGGTGGACCCGAATGGCCTGGGGACGGGGGTCCTGGAGGCCCCGGAGGCCCCTGGGGTCCCGGCAGGCCCGGCGGCGGACCCGGGAGACCCGGACGCCCTCGCGGACCCGGCCGACCCTGTCGCCCCCGTGGACCTCACCGTCGTCATCCCCGCCTACAACGAGGAACACCGCCTCGGCCCCACCCTCGACGCCATCACCGCCCATCTGACCGGCAACGAGCCCCGGCCGTGGGAGGTGGTCGTCGTCGACGACGGGTCCACCGACGGCACCCGGAGTCTTCCGGCACTCGGCCATCCGCGCGTGCGCCTGGTCGGCAGTTCCCGGCACCGGGGCAAGGGCCACGCCCTGCGCCTCGGCGTCGCCGCCTCCCGGGGGCGCCGGGTGCTGGTCACGGACGCCGACCTCTCCGCTCCCATCGAGGAGCTCGACCGGCTCGACAAGGCGCTCGCCGAGGGCGCCCGTGCGGCGATCGCCTCCCGCTGCGTCGCCGGTGCCGACATAGCCGGCCGCCAGCACCGGGTCCGCGAGCTGCTCGGCCGGGCCGGGAAGGTGCTGATACGGCGGACCGCCGTGCCCGGCATCCGGGACACCCAGTGCGGGTTCAAGCTGTTCGACGGCGACCGCGCCCGCGCGGCCTTCGGTGCCGCCCGGCTCGACGGCTGGGGCATCGACGTGGAGGTGCTGCGCCACTTCCAGCGCGCGGGCTGGCCCGTCGCCGAGGTCCCGGTCCGCTGGAGCCACCGGCCCGGCTCCAAGGTCGGCCCCCTCGACTACGCCCGCGCCCTCACCGACCTGGCCCGGCTCCGGGCCGCCCGCGTCCCGCGCCCCGCCGACCTGCTGGCCGCCACCCTGTTCCTGCTCATGTCGGTGGCGCTGTACGCGGGCCGCTTCTTCGACCCCGCCCACCGGTACCTCACCGACTCCCTGCAGGACCAGAACCAGTGGGAGTGGTTCTTCGCGGTCACCGCGGACAACGTGGCCCACCTGCGCGATCCCCTGTTCACCGACCTCCAGGGCTTCCCCGACGGCGTGAACCTGATGGCCAACACGGTGATGCTGGGCCTGTCGGTGCCCCTCACGCCGGTCACCCTGCTGTGGGGCCCGGCCGTCTCCCTCAGCCTGTGCATGACGCTGGGCCTGGCCGCCACCGCCGCCGCCTGGTACTGGCTGATCGTGAAGCGGGTCGTACGAAGGCGCTGGGCGGCCTTCACCGGCGCGTCCCTCGCGGCGTTCGCGCCGCCCATGGTCAGCCACGCCAACGCGCACCCCAACTTCGTCGTCCTCTTCATGATCCCGCTGATCGTCGATCGCGCCCTGCGCCTGGCCGCGGGCGCCGGCGTGGTCCGGAACGGGATCGTCCTCGGCCTGATGAGCGCCTACCAGGTCTTCCTCGGCGAGGAGCCGCTGCTGCTGGCGTCGCTCGGGATGCTGCTGTTCGCGGCCGCGTACGGGGCCGTACGCCGGGACGTGGCCCGCGGCGCCTGGCGGCCGCTGCTGACGGGCCTGCTGATCGCCGCGGCGGTCTGCCTGCCCCTGGTGGCGTACCCGCTGTACTGGCAGTTCGCCGGGCCGCAGAGCTACGGGAGCATCGCGCACGGCGACGACGCGGGCAACAGCCCCCTGTCCCTGATCGCCTTCGCCGACCGCTCGCTGCTCGCGGGCGGCCCCCGGACGACCGCCGGCTCGCTCTCCCTCAACCCCACCGAGCAGAACGCCTTCTACGGCTGGCCGCTGACCGCCGTCGCCGCGGCGATCGTCGTGCGACTGTGGCGCAGTGCCCTGGTCAAGGCGCTGGCGTTCACGGCGGTGGCCGCCGCCGTGCTCTCCCTCGGCCCGCGGATCCCGCTGCCGGGCACCGGAGTCGTCTGCCCCGGCCCCTGGGCGCTGCTCGGCCGTCTGCCGCTGCTGGAGTCGGTCATCGAGGGCCGGCTGGCGATGATCTGCGCCCCCGCGCTCGGCATCCTGCTGGCGCTCGCCGTCGACCGCGCCGCCGCCTCCCCGCAGCCCGGCAGCCGGTACCTGGGCCTGCTCGGCGTCGCCGTGGCGCTGCTGCCGCTGGTTCCGGCGCCGCTGCGGTCCGCGGACCGGGCGGCCGTGCCGGCGTTCGTCGCGGACGGCTCCTGGCGCCGGCACGTCCGCGACGGCGAGACCCTGGTCCCCGTGCCGCTGCCGGACTCCGGCGACGCGGAGGCGCTGCACTGGCAGACAGCCGCCCACCTCGCCTTCAAGCTGCCCGGCGGCTACTTCAACGGCCCCCGGGGCACGGACCGCACCGGCACCTACGGCGCCGCCCCGCGCTTCACCTCCGGCCTGCTCCGCGAGGTCGGCTGGACCGGCCTGGTCCCGCTGATCGGCGAGCGGGAGCGGGCCCGGGCCGCCCGGGACCTCGCCCACTGGCGGGCGGGCGCCCTGGTGCTCACCCCCCAGCCCCACGACGACGCCCTGCGCACGACCCTGCGCAAGCTGACCGGCCGGGACGGCAGGTGGACCGACGGTGTATGGGTATGGGACCTGCACGGCTCGCACGGGAGGAGCTGAGCCGGGGCCCGACCGATTACCCTTCCCTGACCACCCGCTGCCGTGCGTGAACCGCGCGCCCGCCGATGCGAGGAGCCCTCTTTGGCCTGTGACCTGTGGCTGGTACCGCTCGTCGACGTGTTGTGCCACACCCCGGACAACCCGTTCGCCGAGGAACTCGCGCACTACAACGACGCGCTGGCCGCGGCCGGACTGCCGCCGGTGCCGGTCTACCAGTACATGCCGGGCCTGTCCGGCGAGGTCGCCCCGGTGGCCGGCTTCGACTACGACGCGCTGCACTTCCTGCGCCGGGTCTACCTGCTCCAGGTGTGCGGCCTGCCGGTCACCCCGGTGGACGAACTCGGCGGCGACTACGAGCAGTTGCTGGAGATGTTCGAGTCCACCGCCCAGCAGTCGCACCTGGTCTGGCACTACGACCACGCGGGCGCGTACGTCCCGGTCGACTTCCCGCACCCGCTGTCCACCGACGAACTGCTGGAGGGCGGGGGCCCGCTGGGCTCCTCGCAGGCCCTGCTGCGCGAGCTGGAGTACGTGGCCCCCACGATCGGCATCGACCCGGCCAACCCCCCGGCCGCGCCGGCGCCCCCCACCGCCCCGACGGAGCTGGAGCAGCCGGCCGCGCCGGCGCCGTACGACCCCAGCCCCTTCGCCCGCGAGCGGCACGTGTGGCTCGGGCTGCACGCGGCGGCGACGCGGTCCCTGGCGCAGGGGTCGATGATCGTGTTCAGCTGACCGGGCCGAACTCCTGATCAGGCGGGGCCTGATCAGGGCAGGCTCAGAACACCGGCGTCCCGTCCTGGGTCAGCTTCCAGTTGGTGACCGCGAAGTCGGCCGGGTCGAGGGTCTTCTTCGCCGTCACGTAGTCGATCATCAGCTGGCGGATCTCGTTGGTGGAGCTGTACGCGATGTCGGCCGAGGCGATGTGCGGGTAGCCGGAGCCGCCGTTCGCGCGGTAGTTGTTGACGGCCACGACGAAGACCTGGTCGTCGGCGACCGGCGCGCCGCCGTACGTCAGGTTCCTGATGCGCGAGCCCTCGGGCTGCGCGATGTCGATCTCGTAGTCGACGCCCGCCGCGGTGTCGTACATGTAGTCCCAGAAGTTGTTGGCGTTGGTGAGGGTCGCGGTGTCGACCTTCGTGCCTGCCGGCACCTGGTGGTAGTACTTCGCCGCGTACTCCAGGTAGTCCTTCAGCTGGGCACCCGTCAGCTTCTTGCCGTAGAGGGTGTTGTCGTAGATGTAGAGCCCGGCGATGTCCTTGATGGTGACGCTGCCCTGGGGGATGTCGGCGGTGCGGCTGAAGGGCGCGGCGACCGAGATCAGCGGCAGGGCGGCGTCCGCGGTGGACAGCCCCGCCTTCACCGTGTCCGCCTGCACCTTGTGGATGAAGTCCATGATGGGCACGTCCCGCCAGCAGGAGTCGGCCGCCGAGAGGTCCGCGGTGCAGGTGCCGACGGCCGTGTTGACGTACTTCACGACCAGCTCGTGGTCGGCCTCCAGGAGCTTCCTGATCTCCGGGTCCTCGTCCACCGTGTTCGGGTTGAGGGTCTGCGCCTTCTTGCCCGTCACCTTCCACTGGCCGTGGTGGAGTTCGAGCTCGAAGTCGAAGACGCTGAGGCGGTAGCCCCAGCAGTACGGCTCCGACAGCAGGACGTCCTCGCCGGTCTCCGCGTTCTTCACCGTGTACGACGGCACCTCGACGTGGGTGTGGCCGACGAGGATCGCGTCGATGCCGGGCACCTGCTCGGCGACGAGGTTGGAGGCGTTCTCCACGTAGGGCAGTTCGTCGCCGTAGGAGGAGGAGCCGTCCAGGCCGGAGTGGTCGGTCAGGAACACCACGTCGCAGCCCAGCGCACGGAGTCTGGGCACGTACTTCTTCGCCTGCTCGACGAGGCCGGGGAACACCATCCTCCCGCTGACGTTGTCCTTGTCCCACAGCGCGATGCCGGGGTTGGTGAGGCCGAGGATGCCGACCTTGATGTCGGGCGCGTGCGGCACGCGGATCGTCTTCACGGTGTACGGCGGGAACGCGGGCCGCAGCGTCTTCGCGTCGAGGGCGTTGGCGCCCAGCAGCGGGAAACGGCACTGGCTCTCGAACTTGCGCAGCACGTCGATGCCGTAGTTGAACTCGTGGTTGCCGAGGGCGGCGGCGTCGTAGCGCATGTGGTTCATGGCGGCGGCCATCGGGTGCTCGGTGCCGCCGGTGATGGGGTCGACGCGCGCGAAGTAGTAGGCCAGGGAGGTGCCCTGGATGATGTCACCGGCGTCGACGAGCAGGACCCGGTCCTCGCCCTTGGCCTCCCGCTGCTGCTTGATGAGCGTGGCGACCCGCGCCACCCCCACCGAGTTGCCCGCCTTGTCGGTGTAGGGCGCGTCCTTGTAGTAGTCCCAGTCGAAGACGTGGCTGTGCAGGTCGGTGGTGCCGAGGACGGAGAACGACCAGGTGCGCGGCTTGCATGCGGGCTCCTGCTCGGCCGCCTGGGCGGGGCCCGCCGCGACGGTGCCGGCGGCGGCGACGGCCGCCCCGGTGACGGCCGACTTCTTCACGAACTCCCGGCGGTTCATGGGGCTGTGGGTCATGCGGTGCTCCTGGGAGGCTGGCGTGGACGCGAGTGGATGACGTGCCGTGCGGGGGGCTACCCGCGTAGATGCTTCTCGGCGCCCCATCGGCCGGGAACCAGGAACAGGCCATGTCCAGGTCAATTGTTGGAATGATCGTGCGGCACACGACGAGCCGCCCGCCGCCACGCCCCGGGGGGCGCGGCGGCGGGCGGCAGGCGGTGCGGGTTTACAGGAACGAGTTGATCTCGATCGTCTCGTCCCGGCCCGGGCCCACGCCGATCGCGGAGATCGGGGCGCCGGACATCTCCTCCAGCGCCTTCACGTAGGCCTGCGCGTTCTTCGGGAGGTCGGAGAACGACTTGGCCTTGCTGATGTCCTCGGACCAGCCCGGCAGCATCTCGTAGACCGGCTTCGCGTGGTGGAAGTCACTCTGGGAGTACGGGAGTTCCTCGACGCGCTCGCCGTCGATCTCGTACGCCACGCAGACCGGGATCTGCTCCCAGCCGGTGAGGACGTCGAGCTTGGTGAGGAAGAAGTCGGTCAGGCCGTTCACGCGGGTCGCGTAGCGGGCGATGACCGCGTCGAACCAGCCGCAGCGGCGGTCACGGCCGGTGGTGACGCCCCGCTCGCCGCCGATGCGGCGCAGTGCGTCGCCGTCCTCGTCGAAGAGCTCCGTGGGGAAGGGGCCGGCGCCGACGCGGGTGGTGTACGCCTTGAGGATGCCGATCACGCGGCTGATCTTCGTCGGGCCCACGCCCGCGCCGGTGCAGGCACCGCCCGCGGTGGGGTTGCTGGAGGTGACGAAGGGGTAGGTGCCGTGGTCGATGTCCAGGAGGGTGCCCTGGCCGCCCTCGAACAGGACGACCTTGTTCTCCTCCAGCGCCTGGTTCAGGACCAGGACGGTGTCGGCGACGTACGGCCTGATCTGCTCGGCGTAGCCCAGCAGCTCCTCGACCACCTGGCCGGCGGCGATCGCGCGGCGGTTGTAGAGCTTGGTGAGGATCTGGTTCTTGGCGTCGAGGGCCGCCTCGACCTTCTGGGTGAGGATCGACTCGTCGTAGAGGTCCTGCACCCGGATGCCCACGCGGTTGATCTTGTCCGCGTAGGTCGGGCCGATGCCGCGGCCGGTGGTGCCGATCTTGCGCTTGCCGAGGAAACGCTCCGTCACCTTGTCGACGGTCACGTTGTACGGCGTGATGACGTGCGCGTTACCGCTGATCAGGAGCTTGGACGTGTCGACGCCACGCTCGTTCAGACCGCTCAGCTCGGAGAGCAGGACCGACGGGTCGACGACGACACCGTTACCGATGACCGGCGTACAGCCGGGCGAGAGGATTCCGGAAGGGAGGAGGTGGAGTGCGTACTTCTGGTCGCCGACGACGACCGTGTGACCGGCGTTGTTGCCGCCCTGGTACCGCACCACATAATCGACGGAGCCACCGAGAAGATCCGTCGCCTTTCCCTTGCCTTCGTCACCCCACTGAGCACCGAGCAGCACAAGTGCGGGCACGCGCGTACACCCCTTCCGGGCGGGGCATGTCCAAGGTCGGGGGCTTGGGCGTAAGGTTCACCGCCGCGCACCACCGCGACCGCCTTTGGTCGCACAACCGTCGGACCGGATGCCCCGGAATAGACGAAGCCCCTGGCGCAATAGCGCAAGGGGCTCTTGCACAAAGATGCTACCCGAGGAAGCGAGGCAGGACCGAGGTGGCGACTTTCGCGACGTCCGATCAGCTGCTGGTGATCATCGACCCGGCGGCCCGGCAGAGGGACGGGGAGTCCGTACGGATCGCGAAAGACGTGCTCAGCGCGGGTGCGGCCATGAAGGTGTGCCTGCCGGAGGGGCCCGAGGAATTCGCCCGGGCGCTTCGCAGGCGCGGGTCCCGGCGCCCGGTCGTGGTCGGCGACGACCGGGCGCTGGTCCGCGCCGTGACGCTGCTGCACCGCCACCGGGAACTGGCCGGATGCGCGCTGTCGCTGGTGCCGGTGGGCGCCGCGGTGGGCCTGGCGGGGTCCCTGGGCGTGCCCACGGGGGCCGTGGCGGCCGCGCGGGCCGTGCTGGAGGGGGCGGAGCGGCGCCTGGACCTGCTGGTGGACGACAGCGACGGGGTGGTGCTGGGCGCGCTCGGCATTCCGCCGGCGCCGGCGCGGGTGGCCGTCGCCGAGCCGGTGGCCGTCTCCTCGGGCCGCCCCTGGTACCGCTCCCTGGTGCGCACCCTGGCCCCGCGCCCGCCCCGTCTGGCGACCATCCCCTCCCCCGGGCCGGCCCGGGTCCGGGTGGAGGTGGACGGCGCGACGGTGGTGGACCTGGACCACCCGGTGGAGACGGTGTCGGTGACCCCGGGCCCGGGCGGCCTGGCCCGGGTGGAGGTCCACCCCGTGTCGGTGGGCGCGGAGGCGACGCCGCTGCACGCCTCCGGCCGCACGGTGACCGTGGTGGGCGCCGACTTCCGCTACCGGGCGGACTCGGCGGTCTCGGGCCCGGTGCGGCGCAGGACGTGGCGGGTGGCGGAGCAGGCCTGGGGACTGGTGCTGCCGTCCTCCTGAGCCGGGGCCGCGGCGCGCTCAGCCGTACTTCCGGTCCCGGTAGGCGCGCCAGCGCTCCATCATCCCGGCCACGTCCTTCTCGATGAACTCGAAGAAGTCCAGCGTCTCGGCCAGTCTGCGGCCCGCTGGGCTCTCGGGTCCCAGGCGGGCCACGCCCTCGCTCAGGGCGGCCTCCCAGCGCTTGATGATCGCCTCGCGGCTGGTGAGCGCCTCGTACCACTGGTCGCTGTGCACCCGGTACCGCTCCCGGCGCGAGCCGGGCTCGCGCTCGCGGGAGATCAGGTGGACCTGGGCGAGGTAGCGCACGGCGCCGGAGACGGCGGCGGGGCTGATCCTCAGCTGTCCGGCCAGCTCGGCCGAGGTGAGGGTGCCGGTGTCGGAGGCGAGCAGCGCGGCGAAGACCCGGGCCGGCATGCGCGGTACGCCCGCCTCGACCAGCTGGGCCGCGAAGTGCTCCACGAACGCCGAGACCGCCTCCGGGTCCCGCCCCACCGCTTCCGTCATGGGTCCACCGTACCCACCGTTAGGGACCTTCGGTAACTTCACAAATTTGTGAAAGACGCGTACGTTCGGAGCCATGACGAAGGCAATCACGGTCCGCGGGCTGCACAAGTCCTTCGGCCGGACGCACGCGCTGGACGGCCTCGACCTGACCGTCGAGGCCGGTGAGGTGCACGGCTTCCTGGGCCCCAACGGCGCCGGCAAGTCGACCGCCCTGCGCGTCCTGCTCGGCCTGCTGCGCGCCGACGCGGGCGCCGCGCAGGTGCTGGGCCGCGACCCCTGGCGGGACGCCGTGGAGGTGCACCGCCGGATCGCCTACGTCCCCGGCGACGTCACCCTGTGGCGCAACCTCTCCGGCGGCGAGGTCATCGACCTCTACGGCCGCCTGCGCGGGGGCCTGGACGCGCGGCGGCGCGCGGAGCTGACCGAGCGCTTCGAACTCGACCCCACCAAGAAGGGCCGCGCCTACTCCAAGGGGAACCGGCAGAAGGTCGCCCTGGTCGCCGCCTTCGCCTCCGACGTGGACCTGCTGATCCTGGACGAGCCGACCTCGGGCCTGGACCCGCTGATGGAGGACGTCTTCCGCTCCTGCGTCGAGGAGGAGCGCTCGCGCGGCCGCACGGTCCTGCTCTCCTCCCACCTCCTCAGCGAGGTGGAGCAGCTCTGCGACCGGGTCAGCATCATCCGCAGGGGGCGGACGGTGGAGAGCGGTTCGCTCGCCGACCTGCGCCATCTGACCCGCACCAGCGTGACCGCCGAACTCGCCGGCCCGCCCGACGGCCTGGCGGACCTGCCCGGCGTGCACGACCTGGACGTCCAGGGCCGCCGGGTCCGGCTCCAGGTCGACACCGACCGGCTGGACGGCGTCCTGCGCTCGCTGACCGCCTCCGGGGTCCGCTCGCTGACCTCGACCCCGCCGACGCTGGAGGAGCTGTTCCTGCGGCACTACCGGGACGAGGCCACCGACCTCAGCGAGGTTCCGGCATGACCGCCCTCGCCGGCACGGGTACGCTGCTGCGGTTCTCGCTGCGCCGCGACCGGGCCCTGCTCCCGGTCTGGATCGCCGTCAACGCGCTGATGGTCCTGTCCATGCCGAAGTCGCTCGCCGGCCTCTACGGCACCGCCCCCGAACGCGCCGCGCTGATGCGGCAGATGAACGCCGACGGCTCCCTGCGCGCCCTCGTCGGCCCCGTCTTCGACGACTCCCTCGGCGCGCTGACCGCCTGGCGCGTCGGCGTCTACGCGGGCGTCCTCGCGGCCGTGATGAGCCTGCTCGTCGTCGTGCGCCATACCCGGGACGAGGAGGAGTCCGGCCGTCAGGAACTGCTGTCCGCCGGCGCGCTCGGCCGCCGGGCCCCGCTGACCGCCGCCCTGCTCACGGCGGCCACCGCGAACGCCGTGCTCGCCCTGCTGATCACCGCCGGGCTGGCCGCGCTCGGCGCCCGCGGCGCGGTGGTGTTCGGGCTCGGCGTGGCGGGCGTCGGGCTGGTCTTCGCGACGGCCGCGGCGGTCGCGGCCCAGCTGACCGGGAGCGCCCGGCTCGCCCGGGGGCTGACGGCGGCGCTGCTCGGCGCGGCCTTCGCGCTGCGCGCGGCGGGCGACGCCTCCTCGGCCGGCGGGTCGTCCGTCCTGACGTGGCTGTCCCCGCTGGGCTGGCTGGAGAACGCGCGGGCCTTCGCGGGCGACCGCTGGTGGGTGCTGCTGCTCCTCGCGGCGGCGACCGCCGTCCAGGCCGCCGCCGCCTACGTCCTCGCCGGCCGCCGCGACCTCGGCATGAGCTTCCTGCCCACCCGGCCGGGGCCCGCCACCGGGCGCCTCGGCTCCGCCGCCGCCCTCGCCTGGCGGCTCCAGCGGGGCGCCGTCCTCGGCTGGTCGCTGGCCTTCCTCCTCACCGGGGTGGTCTACGGCGGGATGGCCGACGGGGTGGCCGGCCTGGTCGGCGACAACCCGGGCGCGCGGCAGGTCTTCGAGCGGATGGGCGGGCAGGCCGGGATCACGGACGCGTTCCTCGCCTCGATGACCGGCCTGATGGGACTGCTCGCCGGGCTGTTCGCCGTCTCGGCGGTGCTGCGCCTGCACGCCGAGGAGACCTCGGGGCGGGCGGAGCCCCTGCTCGCGGGGCCGGTGAGCCGGCTGCGCTGGACGGCCGGCCACCTGACGATCGCCTTCGCCGGCACGGCGTGGCTGATGCTGCTGGCGGGGCTGGGCTTCGCGGCAGGCCACGGCCGGCAGGCCGGCTCGATCCTGGGCGGCTGCCTGGTGCAGGTCCCGGCGGTGTGGGTGATCGGCGGGGCCGCGGTCCTCCTCCACGGCGTGCTGCCCCGGCTGGCCCCGGCGGCCTGGGCCGTAGCGGGCGCGGCCCTCCTGCTCGGCTGGATCGGCCCGGCCCTCGACCTCCCCCGGTCCGTCCTCGGCACCTCCCCCTTCGCCCACCTGCCCAAGCTGCCGGGCGGAACGATGCAGTGGCCGCCGGTGCTGGTCCTGACGGGAGTGGCGGCGGCGCTGGTGGCGGCGGGGCTCGCGGGGATGCGGCGCAGGGATCTGGTGGGGTGAGGGTCAGCGCACCTCCACCCCCAGCCCCCGCAACCCCCGCATCACGAAGTTCGGCCTGCGCTCCGGCTCCGCCGTCAGGGTCAGCGTGGGGGCCCGGTCGAGGAGGGCTCTCGTCGAGGCCGCCAGTTCGATGCGGGCCAGGGGGGCGCCGATGCAGTAGTGGATGCCGGCGCTGAAGGAGATGTGCGGGTTGTCGCGGCGGGTCAGGTCCAGGCGGCCGGGGTCGGTGAACACCGCCGGGTCGTGGTTGGCGGAGCCGAACAGCAGGGCGATCTCCGCGCCGCGCGGGACCGTCGTGCCGTCGATCTCGACGTCGTCCAGCACCCACCGCTCGAACAGCTGCAGCGGGGTGTCGTAACGCAGCAGCTCCTCCACGGCCGAGGGGACGAGGGAGTGGTCGGCGCGCAGGGCCGCCAGCTGGTCGGGGTGGCGGAACAGCGCCCACCAGCCGTTCGCCGTGGCGTTCACCGTCGCCTCGTGGCCGGCGTTGAGCAGCAGGACCGCCGTCGAGATCATCTCCTGCTCGGTCAGCCGGTCACCCTCGTCGTGGGCGGCGATCAGAGCGGAGATCAGGTCCTCCCCGGGCTCCGCGCGGCGGGCCGCGATCAGCTCCCGCAGGTAGCCGGAGAACTCCACCGACGCCCGCACCGCCCTCGCCGCGGTCTCCCCGGACGGGTTCAGCTCGTACATCCCGCAGATGTCCGCCGACCAGGGGCGCAGCTGCGCCCGGTCCGCCTCGGGGATGCCGAGCATCTCGGCGATCACCGCCACCGGCAGCGGCTCGGCCACGTCCGCGAGCAGGTCGCCGCCGCCCGCCTCGACCAGGGCGGCCACCAGGCCGTCCGCCAGCTCGTGCACGTACGGCTTCAGCCGCTCCACCGTGCGCGGGGTGAACGCCTTGGACACCAGGCGCCGGATCCGGGTGTGGTCCGGCGGCTCCAGGTCGAGCATGCCGTGGTCGTTCAGGGTGTGGAACGGCTCGTGCTCCGCCGGGGGCGGGGTCCGGCCGAACTCCTCGTGCGAGAAGCGGTGCCGGTAGGTGCGGCCGAGCCGGCGGTCCCGCAGCAGGGCCGAGACGTCCGCGTGGTGCGGGACCAGCCACTGGTCCGTCGGCTCGTACCGGATCACCCGGCCGTGCGCCCGCAGCCCGGCGTAGGCCGGGTACGGGTCCGCGACGAACGCCGGGTCCCAGGGGTCGAAGGCGAGGTCCGCAGCAGCTGCCATGGACGGACGCTAGCCCGGCTCACCCCGGCGTGACCAGCCTCGCCTCGTACGCGAACACCGCCGCCTGGGTGCGGTCCCTGAGGCCCAGCTTCACCAGGATCCTGCTCACGTGGGTCTTGACCGTCGACTCCGCCACCACCAGCCGCCCGGCGATCTCCGCGTTCGACAGGCCCTGCGCGATCAGCACCAGCACCTCCGTCTCCCGCTCGGTCAGCTCCCCGTACGCGGCCAGCGCCCCCGGCATCATCGGCCGGGCCTCCCCCAGCCGGGAGAACTCGGTGATCAGCCGTCTCGTCACCGACGGCGCGAGCAGCGCCTCCCCGGCCGCCACCACCCGCACCCCGTCCGCCAGCTGCCGCGCGGAGGCGTCCTTCAGCAGGAACCCGGAAGCCCCGGCCCGCAGCGCCTGATAGACGTACTCGTCCAGGTCGAACGTGGTCAGCACCAGCACCTTGGCGGCCGCGTCGGCGGCGACGATCTCCCGGGTCGCCTCGATGCCGTTCAGCTCCGGCATGCGGATGTCCATCAGGACCACGTCCGGGGCGAGTTCGCGGACCTGCCGGACCGCCTCCCGGCCGTTCACGGCCTCGCCGGCGACCTCGATACCCGGCATCGCGTTCAGCAGGACGGAGAAGCCCTCGCGGACCATCATCTGGTCGTCCGCGACGAGTACGCGGATCGTCATGCCCGGTCCTCGATGCCGTCGGCGTCGCCGGTGTCCCCGGCCGCGGGGGCGGCCGCCGGCACCGGCAGGAACACCGTCACCTCGTAGCCCCCGTCCGCCGTCGGGCCCGCCGTCATCTCACCGTTCAGCATGGAGACACGCTCCCGCATGCCGGTGACGCCGTGCCCGGCGCCCGGTGACGGCTCCACCGAACCGGGGGCGGGCGGCGGGCCGTTGACCACGCGCAGGCCCAGGCCGCCGAGGACGTACCCGATCTCCACCCGGGCGCTCGCCCCCGGCGCGTGCCGCAGCGTGTTGCTGAGCGCCTCCTGCACGATCCGGTACGCCGACAGCTCCACGCCCGGCGGCAGTTCCCGCACCGCGCCGGTCACCGCCTTCGCCACGTCCAGGCCGGTCTCCCGCACGTTGGCGAGCAGCGCGTCGAGGTCGGCGAGGGTGGGCTGCGGGGCGTCCGGCGCCTCCTGGTCCTCCGCGCGGACGACGCCCAGCACCCGGCGCAGTTCGGTCAGGGCCGCGACCGCGTTCTCCCGGATGGTGGCGAACGCCTTCTCCAGCTCCGGCGGCGGGTTCTGCACCCGGTAGGGGGCCGCCTCGGCCTGGATGGCGACCACCGACATGTGGTGGGCGACCACGTCGTGCAGCTCGCGGGCGATGGTGGTGCGCTCCTCCAGCAGCGTGCGCCGCGACCGCTCCACCGCGGTCACCGTCTGCTGCGCGGTCACCTCCTGCCGGGCCTCCTGCCGGATGTGCCGGACGGTGACCGCCAGCAGGATCAGCGCCGACAGGATCAGCATGGGGGCCACGTCCGTGTCGTAGCGGTCCCAGCCCAGGAGGGTGTCGGTCACGAAGCCGTAGAGCGCGGTGAGCACCCACATCCAGGCGGCGGTTCGCGGGCGGGTACGTATCGCCACGACCGTGAGCACCACCAGGTGCGAGACGAAGCTGCCCGGCCCCCACGGCCAGTCCATGCCGGTCGCCCCGCCGACGACGGAGGCGACCGTGGTAGCGCCGAGCGACGCCCAGAACGCGCCCACCGGACGCGCCAGGGTCAGCAGCACCGGGCCCAGCGCCAGCAGCCCGCACAGCAGCGACGGCAGTCCGGAGCCGCTCGTGCTCGCCAGCGCGACCAGCATCGCCAGCGCACCGAGGGCGACGACGGCGGCGTGCGGTGTCCAGCCCGCGTACCGCGTCGTACGGCCCGAGCGGCCGCCGGACCGCGCCCGGGGCAGCGGGCGGTAGGCGAAGGCGTCGTCGAACAGGTCCTGCCGCAGGCCGCGCAGGGCGTCCGCGGTGAGCCGCCACTCGGGGCTGCGCGGCCGCTCGGCTCCGCCCGCCGGGGTCGTCTGCGTGTGCGTCGTCTCGGTCACGGGCCACACGGTAGGCCGCGGCGCGGGGCGCGGTCGTCACCTGGGAGAAGGGTCCTCGGCCGTCCTCCTCAAGTACTACGGGACGGCGGGGAGTCAGTATCCGGACGGCCGCACCAGGCCCGACTCGTAGGCGAACACCGCCGCCTGGGTGCGGTCCGCACGCTGGCTCCGTCACCCCTGGCCTTGCGGGACAGTTCCCGCTGGGCCTTGGCGAGACGGACGCGGTCACGGCGCTCGTGTCTGGGATTGGCGACCCTTTCTCCTGTGGAGAGGGTCAGGAGGTGGTTCAGACCGACATCGACCCCGACTGCCGTGTCTGTGACGGGGAGGGGCTTGACGGCCGGGTCCTCCCACAGCAGGGACACGAACCATCGTCCCGCCGAGTCCTGCGACACGGTCACGGTGGACGGCCTGGCGCCTTCGGGTAGGGGCCGGGACCAGATGACGTCCAAGGGGTCAGCCATCTTCGCCAGGGTCAGCGCGCCGTCCCGGAAGCGAAAACCGCTGGTGGTGTACTCGGCGGACTTCCGCGACCTCTTCCGCGACTTGAAGCGCGGACACTTCGCCCGCTTGGCGAAGAAATGGGTGAACGCCGACCGCAGGTGCCGCAGAGTCTGCTGCAGCGGCACGGAGGAGACGTCACTGAGAAACGCCAGTTCCTCGGTCTTCTTCCACATGGTCAGCATGGCCGAGGTGGCGTTGTAGTTGACCCGTTCCTGCCTCGCCCATGCCTCGGTGCGGGCGGCGAGGGCGAGGTTGTAGACCTTCCGCACGCATCCGAACGTGCGCGACAGCTCGGCTGCCTGCGCATCGGTCGGATGGAAGCGGTACTTGAAGGCCCGCTTCACACGGCTCGCGGTCACGCTCACAAACTAGTGCGGCCACCTGTAAACGCCAACCCGCGGGTCAGGGCACTACGATCCGACGCTCTGCTCCGCGTGAGTCCGTTTTCCCACTCCCCTCAAGGCAGAGGCATCCGCGGGGGCAATCGGCGACCGCCATTCACCAGGCCAGTTGGGCGATCTCCTCCGTCACCACCGCGCAGGCGTCCGCCGCCGGGTCGATCAGCGGGAAGTGGCCCACGTCCGCCAGCAGCGTCAGGCCCACCATCTCGCCCGCCTTCGCCGCCGCGTCCGCGTACGACTCCGCCACCGCCTGCGGCACCACCAGGTCGGTGCGGCCCTGGACCAGCGTGGTGGCGATGCCCGTCGGAAGCAGGAGCGCCGGGTCGGCGTACGGCCGTCGTGCCGCGAACTCGTCCTTGTCGCCGAGGAGTTGGCGGGCCGCGTTGCCGCAGACGTTCAGTTTCCCCGCCACCTCGAAGTCGGCGATGGGGGCCAGGGCGACCACACCGCGCAGGGGGGCGGGACCGGCCGTGCGCCAGGGGGCGTCGGCGGGCAGGACGTGGCGGGCCGCGGCCCACAGGGCGAGGTGGCCGCCGGCCGAATGCCCGGTGAGGACCGTGCGGCGGGAGTCGGCCTGCGGCAGGGCCTCGCGGACCAGGGCGGGAAGGGCGTCCAGGGCGGCGGCCACGTCGTCGAGGGTGTCGGGCCAGCGGCCGGCCGCCTCGGTGCCCGGGGCGCCGCCCCGCCGGTACTCGACGTTGGCCACGGCGAAGCCCGCGCGGGCGAGGTGGTCCGCGAAGGGGGTGATGTGGCGGCGGTCGTAGCGGGCGCGCCAGGCGCCGCCGTGCAGGACGACGACCAGGGGGGCGAGGGGTGACTCCGCGGTGGTGCGGGGGGCGTAGAAGTCGATCACCTGGTCGGGGTGTCCGCCGTAGGCCGCGGTGGCGTCCGGGTCCACCGGGGGGTGCGAGAAGGCCGATTCCTCTTCGGCGGCGGCGCGGGCTGCTGCGGCGTCGTCCGGCATGCTCCAACCTTCCAGGGGCGGGACGGGGGTGGCGGACCAGGGATTCTTCCGTCGGCCGTTGGCGGGGACGGTATCAGGGTGGTGACGTGTGCGGTTCACCGTCGGTCACCTTCCCGGCGCCCGCGAAGTCGCAGTCCACGGACCGGCGTTCGACCGGTCGGACGGATCATCACGATGCGGCAGCGGCATCTCACCTGACGTGGCCACTCCCTTGACTACGGGGGGTGACACGCGATTGGCTCCGAGCCAGTGAAAGCCACCCGGCCGTCGCGTCCGCCACGCGCGCCGGCCGCTCTCCCCGTACCACCGGCCCGGCCGCACAGCGAGGTCCGCTCCTCATGAACACTCCCCCGCCCGACAGCACACCAAGACGCGCGCGGGGCACGGCCCTGGCCGCCGCCGTCTGCCTGCTCCTGGCCGCATGCTCCGGTGCCACCGGCACCGACGGCACGGAGGCCTCCGACGGGGCGGGCGCCGCCCGGATGAAGGTCACCCTGGTCACGCACGGCGCCGGCGGCGACGCCTTCTGGGAACTGGTGCGCAAGGGGGCCCGGGCGGCCGCGGCCAAGGACGGCGTCGAGCTGACCTACGCCAGCGATCCCGACCCGGCGGGCCAGGCGGAACTGGTCCGGGACGCCATCCGGAACAAGGCCGACGGCATCGCCCTCACGCTGGCCAAGCCCAGCGCGATGAAGGACCCGATCGCCCGCGCCAAGGCCGCGGACATCCCGGTGGTCGGCCTCAACTCCGGTATCGACGCCTGGCGTTCGGAGGGCGTGCTGGAGTACTTCGGGCAGGACGAGAGCGTCGCCGGCCGCGCCGTCGGCCAGAAGCTGGACGATCTGAAGGCCCACCACGCCCTGTGCGTCATCCACGAGCGGGGCAACGTCGCCCTGGAGGCGCGCTGCGCGGGCGTGAAGAAGGCGTTCGGCGGCCGGACCGACCTGCTCTACGTCGACGGCACCGACATGACCGCCGTACGGGACGCGATCACGGCCCGGCTGCGGCAGGACCCGGGCATCGACGAGGTGGTGATGCTGGGCGCCCAGTACGCGCTGACCGCGGTCACCTCCGTGCGGCAGGCGGACAGCAGGGCCCGGATCGCCACGTTCGACCTGAACGAGGACCTCGTGACCGCCGTCCGGAAGGGCGACGTGCAGTTCGCGGTGGACCAGCAGCCCTACCTCCAGGGCTATCTGGCCGTGGACGCGCTCTGGCTCTACCGGACCAACGGCAACCTCAGCGGCGGCGGGACGGCTCCGGTGCTCACCGGCCCCGCGTTCGTCACCAAGGCGAACGTCTCCTCGGTGGCGCGGTTCGCCGCCCACGGCACCCGCTGACCGCCCCCGCCCACGATGACCGCCTAGGACGACGATGCCTCCACGGACAGGTGCCCGGCGCCGCCTCGGCTCCATACGTCTCTCCCTGATCCTGCTGGCGCTGGTCCCCAGCGTGACCCTCGCCGCGGTGTGGGGCGTGACGACGACGCAGATGTTCTCCGAGGGCCTGCGGCTGAGGTCGCAGACGGCCCTCAGCCGGTCGACCGGCGCCATGGGCACCGAGGCGACGCTCGCGCTGCAGCGGGAGCGCAGCCTGTCGGCCGCGTGGCTGGCCACCCGGGCGCAGGGCGCCCGGACCGCCCTGGACGCGGCGCGCGGGCAGACGGACGCCGCGGTCGCGAAGCTGGTCGGCCGGTCGGCGGCGATCCGCCGGGCGCCCGCCCGCATCAGGGACCGGATGTACTCGGTCGTCGCCTCGGTGGGCAGCCTGGAGTACTACCGCGACCAGGTCGACGATCCCACCGACATCACCGCCGGGCAGGCCCTCGACCAGTACACCTCGATCATCGACGACCAGATCCAGGCCTTCCAGGAGCTGTCCCAGGTCGACGACGGCGACCTCACCTCGCAGGCCGGCCCGCTGGTCGCGCTGGAGCACGCCGCCGAGCTGGTCTCCCAGGAGAACGCGCTGCTCACCCTGGCCTGGCCGGCCGGGCACCTCGACGACGCGCGGCGGGAGGAGTTCGCCCAACTGGTCCACGCGCGCCGCTGGCTCGTCGAGGACCAGATCGTCCCCTCGCTGCGCGGCACCGCCAAGACGCAGACCGAGCGCATCCTCCAGGGCGGCGACTGGGCCACCCTGGAGCGCGTCGAGAGCCGGGTGCTCGCGGCCCGCGCGGCCGGGAACGGGGCGCGCGGGGTCGCGCTGCCGGACGCGCGGCAGCAGTGGACGGCCGCGCTGGAGCGCGTCTCGCAGCAGTACTCGGCCCTGATCCGGCAGCAGACGGCGGACCTGCTCGCCCGCAGCGCCGACGAGGCGAGCGGGCTGCTGATCACGGCCGCCTCGCTCAGCGCCGGCGGGCTGCTCGCCCTGCTGGTGTGCGTCGTCATGTCCTGGCGGATCACCCGCTCCCTGTCCCGGCGGCTGCGCGGCCTGCGCGAGGCCACGCTGAGCCTCGCCGAGGAACGGCTGCCCGACGTGGTGGCCCGGCTGGACCGCGGCGAGAAGGTCGACGTGGACCTCGCGGCCCCGCCGCTGGACTACGGCGGCGACGAACTCGGCCAGGTGGCGCAGGCGTTCAACACCGCCCAGCGCACGGCGGTGCACACCGCGGTGGAACTCGCCGACACCCGGCGCGGCTTCCAGAAGGTCATCCTGGGCATCGCCCGGCAGAGCCAGAACCTGGTCAACCTGCAGCTCAGCAAGCTCGACGCGCTGGAGCGCGCGCACCAGGACCCGGACGTCCTGGCCGGTCTGTACGAACTGGACTCCACCGCCAGCCAGTTGCGCCGCTACGAGGAGAACCTCGTCATCATCAGCGGCGAGCAGCCCCGGCGCAGCTGGAGCGAACCGGTCGCGCTGATCGACATCCTGCGCAGTGCGGTCGGCGAGGTCGCCGAGTACCAGCGGGTGGAGGTGCACACCGACGAGGAGCTGTGGATCGCCCCGCCGGCGGTGGCGGACGTGATCCACCTGCTGGCCGAGCTCATCGACAACGCGACCGCCTACTCCCCCGCGCCCAGCCCGGTCGGGGTGCGGGCCGCGCTGGTGGCCAAGGGGCTGGCGATCGAGATCGAGGACCGCGGCCTCGGGTTGTCCGAGGAGGACTACGCCGCGTTCAACGCCCACCTGGCGGTGCACCCGCAGTTCGACGTGGTGGCGCTCGGCGACGACCTGCGGCTCGGCATGTTCGTGGTCGCCCGGCTCGCCAACCGGCACGGCATCGCCGTCACGCTGCGCCCCTCGCCGTACGGCGGGACCACGGCCATCGTCCTGATCCCGCACGACATCGTGGTCCGCGAGGCGCCCGGCCCCGCCGACGAACCGGCCGCGGAACCGGCGCGGGCGGCCACCGCCGCTGCGACACCCGCCCGGACGCCCCGGCCCGCCGCGGCGCCCGCCCGCGAGGCGGAGACCTCCGGCGCGAAGGCCTCCGGCGCAGGCACGGCCGGGCACGGGCTCGCGCCGCTGCCGCGCCGGGTGCCGCAGACGAGCCTCGCGGCCGAGCTGCGCGAGGAACCGGCCCCGGCCGGCGAGACCGGGCCGCCCGGCGAGGAGGACTTCACGGCGGAACGGGCAGCGGCCTCCCTGTCCGGCTTCCAGCGCGGAACACTCCGGGCCCGCGACGACGAGGCCCCGCCGCCGTACGCCGGCGACGAGAAGGCCACCGCACCGGAGACCGCACCGGGAACCCCGCCGGCAGACGCACCGGACGACACGCCGCAAGCCGCACCGGCAGCAGACGCACCGTACGAGGCGCCGTCAGCCGCACCGGCGAACGCTCCAGCAGACGCACCGCACGAGGCGCCGTCAGCCGCACCGGACGCGGCACCGCAAGCCGCACCGGACGACACGCCGCAAGCTGCACCGGCAGCAGACGCACCGGCAGTCACGCCGGGGGACGCTCCGTACGAGGCGCCGTCAGCCGCACCGGCGAACGCTCCAGCAGACGCACCGCACGAGGCGCCGTCAGCCGCACCGGACGCGGCACCGCAAGCCGCACCGGACGCGGCACCGCAAGCCGCACCGGACGACACGCCGCAAGCTGCACCGGCAGCAGACGCAGCGGCAGTCGCGCCGGGGGACGCTCCAGCAGACGCACCGCACGAGGCGCCGTCAGCCGCACCGGACGCGGCACCGCAAGCCGCACCGGACGACACGCCGCAAGCTGCACCGGCAGCAGACGCACCGGCAGTCGCGCCGGGGGACGCTCCGTACGAGGCGCCGTCAGCCGCACCGGCGAACGCTGCGGCAGACGCACCGCACGAGGCGCCGTCAGCCGCACCGGACGCGGCACCGCAAGCCGCACCCGCAGCAGACGCACCGCAAGCCGCACCGGGCGACGCACCGCAAGACGCCCCCGCGGACGCACCGCAAGACGCCCCGCACCCCCCGCGGTCCCCGGCCGCCGCATGCCCGCCCGTCACCGTGACCCCGCCCGCCGACCGCTCATGAAGGACCGTGACATGACACGCCCCGCCCCCGCCACGCACACCCAGCTCGACCAGCTCCTGACCGGACTCGTGGACCGGGTCGCCGAGGTGAACCACGCCGTCGTGCTCTCCGAGGACGGGCTGGTGGTGAGCAAGTCCACCGGGTTCCCGCGCGACGACGCCGAGCGCCTGGCGGCGACCGCGTCCGGTCTGATGAGCCTCAGCCGGGGCGTGAGCATGGACTTCCGCGGCGGGCCGGTGCGCCAGGCGCTCATCGAGATGGCGCACAGCTACCTGATCCTCACCGCCGCCGGCCCCGGCGCCCACCTCGTCGTCCTCACCAGCCAGGGCGCGGACGTCGGTGTGGTGGCGTACCAGATGAACATGCTGGTGAAGAAGATCGGCGAGCACCTCAGCGCGGCCCCTCGGACCGGCGCCGCCCCGGCCGGCCCCGGCGAGTGAGGTGAGCGGCGATGACGCCGGGGGCCGTCTGGTGCGGCCGTTCACCCTGACCGGCGGACGGACCCGGCCCAGCCGCGCCGACTTCACCCTGATCACCACGGTGACCGCGGTCGATCCGCCACCGGAGCACGGCCCGCGGCCGCAGCCGGAGCAGACCCGCATCCTGCGGCTGTGCGCGCGGCCCGTCGTCGTGGCGGAACTCGCCGCCCATCTCGACCTGCCGGTCAGCGTGGTCGTCATCCTGCTGTGCGACCTGCTGGAGGCCGGCCGGATCACCGTCCGGCAGCCGCGTCCCGTCTCCGGCAGCCCCGACCCGAACCTGCTGCAGAAAGTGAGGGACGGCCTTGGCCGGCTCTGACACCGCCGCCCCCGCGGTTCCGGCGCCCGACGCGGTGAAGATCCTCATCGCCGGGGGATTCGGCGTGGGCAAGACCACCATGGTCGGCTCGGTCAGCGAGATCGCCCCGCTGCGCACGGAGGAGCCGCTCACCGCCGCCGGCCTGGACGTCGACGACCTCGACGGCATCGAGGACAAGAAGGCCACCACCGTGGCCCTGGACTTCGGCCGGATCACGATCGGCGACGACCTGGTGCTGTACCTGTTCGGCACGCCCGGGCAGCAGCGGTTCTGGTTCATGTGGAACGACCTGGCGCTCGGCGCGCTGGGAGCCGTGGTCCTCGTCGACGTACGCAGGCCGCGCACGAGCTTCGCCGCGATCGACTTCTTCGAGCGGCGGGGCATCCCGTTCGTCGTCGGGGTCAACGGCTTCCACGGGGAGCACCCGTATCCGCCGGAGGAGATCCGGGAGGCCCTGAGCCTGCCGGCGGACGTGCCGGTGCTGCTGTGCGACGCGCGCGAGCGGGCGTCGTGCCGGGACGTGCTGATCGCGCTCGTGGACCGGCGGATCGCGGCCGCCGGCCGGGTCCCGTGACCGCCGGGCGGACCCGGGCGCGTTCCAGGGGACGCCGGCCGGCCCGGCGTCAGCCCAGCACCTCCCCCAGGATCCGGGCCGCCCGCTCCACCTCGGCGAAGCCGACGTACAGCGGCGTGAAGCCGAAGCGGAGGACGTCGGGGTGCCGGAAGTCGCCGATGACGCCCCGGTCGATCAGCCGCTTCATGACGTCGCCGGCGTCCGCGCAGCGCAGGGCCACCTGGCTGCCCCGTTCCTCATGGGCCGCCGGGGTGACGGACTCGACCCGGCCGGGCTCGGTGCAGGCCGTGACGCACTCCAGGAAGAAGTCCGTCAGCGCCAGCGACTTGCGGCGGACCGCCTCGACCGAGACGCCGTCCCACACCTCCAGGGCGGCTTCCAGGGCCAGCATGGAGAGGATGTCCGGGGTGCCCACCCGGCCGCGCGGGGCACCGGGCGCCGGGGCGTAGGACGGGTCCATGCCGAACGGATCGGCGTGCGAGTTCCAGCCGGGCAGCGGTGAGTCGAAGCGGTCCTGGAGGTCACTGCGGACGTAGAGGTACGCCGGTGCGCCCGGGCCGCCGTTCAGGTACTTGTAGGTGCAGCCCACCGCCAGGTCGACGCCGTGCTCGTCCAGGCCCACCGGCAGCGCGCCCGCGCTGTGGCACAGGTCCCAGACGGCGAGGGCGCCCGCCGCGTGGACCGCGGCGGTCAGGGCGGGCAGGTCGTGCAGGCGGCCGGTGCGGTAGTCGACGTGGTTGAGGAGGACCGCCGCCGTCCGGGCACCCAGCGCGGCGGGCACCTCGGCCGGGGTCACCGCGCGCAGGGTGCGGCCGGTCAGGCGGGCCGCCGACGCGGCGATGTAGCCGTCCGTGGGGAAGGTGGTGGCGTCGACCAGGATCTCGTCGCGGCCCTCGTCCGCCATGCGGACCGCGGCCACGAGGGCCTTGAAGACGTTGACGCTGGTGGAGTCCCCGACCACGATCTGGCCCGGTGCCGCGCCGACGAGCGGGGCGATCCGGTCGCCGATCCGCTCCGGCGCCGTCCACCAGCCGCTCTCCTCCCAGGAGCGGATGCGCAGTTCGCCCCACTGCCGGCGGACGACGTCCTCGACCCGCCCCGGCACGTGCGCGGGCAGGGCGCCCAGGGAGTTGCCGTCCAGGTAGACGGCGCCGTCGAGGACGAAACGGGACTTCAGCGGGGCCAACTCGTCGGCCCCGTCCAGCTTTTCGGCGCGTACGGCGAGCTCAGACATGGGACCTCGCCGTCCACAGCTCGGGGAACACGTTCTTGCGGGCGCGCTTCTCCAGCCAGGCCACGCCGGCGGAGCCGCCCGTGCCGGCCTTGGCGCCCATCGCGCGGCGGGTGGCGACCAGGTGGTCGTTGCGCCAGCGCCAGACCAGTTCGGCCACGTCGGTCAACGCCTCGCCCAGGCGCGCCAGTTCGGCGTGCTCGTCACCGGAGTACACGGCCGTCCAGGCGGCCTCGACGGCGTCCGCGTGCTCGTGGCGCTGGGTGACGTCCCGGTGCAGGACCTCGTCCGGGATGGCGTGGCCGCGGCGCGCGAGGAGCCGGACGACCTCGTCGTACAGGCTCGGCTGGTGCAGGGCCTTCTCCAGTTCCGCGTGGACGCGCGGGGCGCCGCGGTGCGGGACGAGCATGGACGCGGACTTCTCGCCGAGCAGGAACTCCAGGCGGCGGTACATCGCCGACTGGAAGCCGGAGCCCTCGCCGAGGGCGCTGCGGTACGAGTTGAACTGGGCGGGGGTGAGCTGGCCGAGCGGCTTCCAGGAGGCGTTGAGCGCCTCCAGTTCCCGTACCGAGCGCTTCAGCGCGGCGACGGCGGTCGGGACGTCGTCCCGGCGCAGGGCCTCGGCGGCGGTCTCCCACTCGTGCACGATGACGGTGAACCACAGCTCCATGACCTGGGTGGTGACCAGGAAGACCATCTCTCCGGGGTCGTCGGAGAGGGGGTGCTGGAGGTGGGTGAGCACGTCCGCCCGGACGTAGTCCTCGTACGGTGTCGTGCCGGCGAAGTCGAGATGCGGGGTCTCGGGCTCGAGAGCCTCATGGGACATCGCTGTCTCCTGTTGTCACTCCGGGTAGCGGTCCGCCCCTGCCGATGCCGACACGGGGGCCCCGGTCCCCACCCCGCATCCTCCGCAATCACTCTTGTGTCGGCAAGGCCCGTCTGCTGCCAGACGGGCCACACGCGTCTCTTCCGCGAGGGTCAGCCGAGGGTCTGGGCCGCCGTCGGGGAGGAGTCCTTCAGGAACTGGCTGCAGCGCTCGTACTCCTGCTGCTCGCCGATCGCCTGCGCGGCGCGGGCGAGGGCGTGCAGGGCGCGCAGGAAGCCGCGGTTGGGCTCGTGCTCCCAGGGGACCGGGCCGTGGCCCTTCCAGCCGCCGCGGCGCAGCGCGTCCAGGCCGCGGTGGTAGCCCGTCCGGGCGTAGGCGTACGACTCCACGACCGAGCCCCGTTCGAACGCCTCGTCTGCCAGCTGGGCCCAGGCGAGAGAGGAGGTGGGGTACTTGGCGGCGACGTCCGCCGGCGCGGTGCCGTTCGCGAGCAGTTCGCGGGGCTCCGGGTCGTCGGGCAGGTGGGTCGGGGGCGGGCCGCCGAGGAGGTTCTCGTGCATCGTCATGGCTACAGTCTCGCGCACCCGCCTGCCCGGAGCCACGTGCGGCGACGGGACCCTACGTCCGGCGCTCGGGTTCCAGCGGTGGTGCCGTGACGTTGCCGTGGGTCCGGCACTCCAGGCGGCGGCATCCCCGGGCCGTGGGGCGGACCAGGAGGAAGGCCAGGGCCGAGCCGAGCACCAGCACCGCCGAGCAGATCGGCATCGCCCGGTCGAACGCCGCGTCGAAGGCGGCCGGCGAGCGGTACGCGTCCGGTGTCATCCCCGACAGCAGCGGCAGCGCGGCCACCGCCACCAGCCCCGCCGCCCTCGCCGCCGCGTTGTTGATGCCGCTGGCCAGGCCCGCCCGGGCGGTGTCGACGGAGGCGAGGACGGTGGCGGTCAGCGGGGCGACCAGCGTGACCATGCCGGCGCCCATCACCAGCAGCGCGGGCAGGACGTCCGTGAGGTAGTCGGCGTCCGGGCCCACCCGCAGCATCAGCAGCATCGCCACCGCGCAGATCAGGGGCCCGGCGGTGAGCGGCAGGCGCGGGCCCGTGCGGTCGGCCAGCGCGCCGGAGCGGGCGGAGAACAGCAGCATCAGCGCGGTCGTGGGCAGCAGGGCCGTGCCGGCGGCGAGGGGTGAGTAGCCCGCGACGACCTGGAGCTGGAGCGCGGTGAGGAAGAAGAAGCCGCCGAAGGCCGCGTACACGCACAGGGTGACCAGGTTGACGGCCGTGAACTGGCGCGAGGCGAAGATGTCCGGCGGCAGCATCGGGTCCGCGCGGTGCCGCTCGACCTGCACGAAGGCCACCGCCGCCGCCAGGCCCGCGATCCCGCTCACGACCACCGCCCAGGTGCCGCCGCGGGCCTCGATGAGCGCGTACGTCAGCAGGGCCAGGGCCAGGGCGCCCAGAGTCGCGCCGAGGACGTCGAAGCGGCCGTGGGAGCCGCCGTCGGCGGACTCCGGCACGTGGCGCAGCGCGACCGGCACGCACACCGCGGCCAGCGGCACGTTGAGCAGGAACACCCAGCGCCAGCCGGGGCCGTCCACCAGCCAGCCGCCCAGGAACGGGCCGACGGCCGCGCCGATGCCGCCGAAGCCGGACCACAGGCCGACGGCCCGGCTGCGGTCGTCGGGGTGGAAGGAGGCCTGGATGAGCGCCAGGGAGCCCGGGGTGAGGAGCGCGCCGCCGACGCCCTGCAGCGCGCGGGCAGCGATGAGGATGCCGGACGTCGGGGCCAGCCCGCACAGCAGCGAGGCGGCCGCGAACCACACGACGCCGAGGACGAAGATCCTGCGGCGGCCGTAGCGGTCGCCCAGCGAACCGCCCAGCAGGATCAGCCCGGCGAGCGTGACCATGTAGGCGTTGACCGTCCACTGCAGCGCGGACAGGTTCGCGTCCAGGTCGCGGCCGATGCGCGGGAGCGCCACGTTGACGACGGTGGAGTCCAGCATGGCCATGCTGGAGCCGAGGACGGTGGTCAGCAGGATCCACTTGCCGCGGGGTGATGCCAGCCGGACGTCGGGCATGCCCTCAGGTATACAGCGGGCCCGGCGCTGCGGACAGCGCCGGGCCCGCGGAAGGCACCGCTTACTTGATCTTGTTGCCAGCCGAGCGCAGGTTCTGCGTGGCCTCCACGACGCGCGCGGCCATGGAAGCCTCGGCCAGCTTGCCCCAGGTGCGCGGGTCGTAGGTCTTCTTGTCGCCGACCTCGCCGTCGACCTTCAGGACGCCGTCGTAGTTCTTGAACATGTGGTCGGCGACCGGACGGGTGAAGGCGTACTGCGTGTCCGTGTCGATGTTCATCTTCACGACGCCGTTCTCCAGCGCGGTCAGGATCTCCTGCTCGGTGGAGCCGGAGCCGCCGTGGAAGACGAAGTCGAACGGCGACTGCTTGCCGAACCGGGCGGACACGCCGTCGGCCAGCTCCTTCAGCAGCTCGGGGCGGAGCACGACGTTGCCCGGCTTGTACACGCCGTGCACGTTGCCGAAGGAGGCGGCCAGCAGGTAGCGGCCCTTCTCGCCCAGGCCGAGCGCCTCGGCGGTGCGGATCGCGTCCTCGACCGTGGTGTACAGGGAGTCGTTGATCTCGTGCGAAACGCCGTCCTCCTCGCCGCCGGTCGGGGTGATCTCGACCTCGAGGATGATCTGGGCGGCGCGGGCCTGCTCCAGCAGCTCCTGCGCGATCTCCAGGTTGTCGGACAGGGTCTCGGCGGAGCCGTCCCACATGTGGGACTGGAACAGCGGGCCGAGACCGGCGTCGACGCGCTTCTTGGAGAGCGCGATCAGCGGGCGTACGTACCCGTCGAGCTTGTCCTTCGGGCAGTGGTCGGTGTGCAGCGCGACGTTGACCGGGTACTTCTCGGCGAGGATGTGCGCGTACTCGGCGAGCGCGACCGCGCCGGTCACCATGTCCTTGCTGTACTGGCCGCCGAGGAACTCGGCGCCGCCGGTCGAGATCTGGACGATGCCGTCGCTCTCCGCCTCCGCGAAGCCGCGCAGCGCCGCGTTCAGGGTCTGGCTCGAGGTGACGTTGATGGCCGGGTAGGCGAACTTGCCTGCCTTCGCCCGGTCGAGCATCTCGTTGTAGACCTCGGGGGTTGCGATGGGCATCTGTCCGCTCCTCGTGTTGCTGTTGCGGGTTGGGTTCGTGCGTTACGGCCCTGACCTAGACCTGGTGGGTGACGTCATCGTCGCCCCCATCCTTCCAGACACGGGGTGCTGGTCGGTGCCCCCCAAGTCCAGGCCAAACCGGCGTGTCAGTCCAGACCCAGTTCATCCTTCGAGAAGGCGAACCGGTACGGGACGCCCGCGCCGGCCTCGATCTTCTCCGCGGCACCCGTGGCCCGGTCCACGATGGTCGCGACGGCGACGACCTCGGCGCCCGCCTCGCGCACGGCCTCCACCGCGGTGAGCGGCGAACCGCCGGTGGTGGACGTGTCCTCGACGACCAGCACCCGCCGGCCGGCGATCTCCGGGCCCTCCACGCGCCGCTGCAGCCCGTGCGCCTTCGCCGCCTTGCGCACGACGAAGGCGTCCAGCTTCCGGCCGCGCGCGGCGGCGGCGTGCAGCATGGCGGCGGCGACCGGGTCGGCGCCCATGGTGAGCCCGCCCACCGCGTCGAACTCCAGGTCCGCGGTCAGGTCCAGCAGCACCTGGCCGACCAGCGGCGCGGCCTCGCCGTCCAGGGTGATGCGGCGCAGGTCGACGTAGTAGTCCGCCTCCAGACCCGACGAGAGGGTCACCTTGCCGTGCACCACGGCCTTGTCCTTGATCTGCTGCAGCAGCTGAGCACGCACGTCCGTCATGGCAGCCAGCTTAGAGGCGCCGCCAGCTCCAGACGGTCGTGGCCTCCAGCGGCTCCAGGGGCGTGACCAGGCGGGGCAGGGTGTTCAGCCCGTCGGGCGGGCCGGTCTGCGGCTCGACGCAGACGGCCTCGGCCTGCTCGTCGTAGACGACCACCCACTCCTCGCGGCTGGTCACCTTCAGCTCCAGCTGTCCGGGCCAGGTGAGGGTGACGTCGACGCCGCCGGGCATGCCGAAGCAGTCGTCCCAGGGGCCGGGCTTCGGCGCGACCCGGTTGCCGGTGGGCAGGTGGTCGGGGCCGCGCTCCTCCTGCCAGGCGGGCTCGAAGTCCAGGGTCACGTCCGCGCCGCCCAGGTTCCGGTGGAACCAGGGGTGCCAGCCGATCTGGGCCGGGAAGGAGTCGCCGTACGTCTCCACGGACATGGTCAGGGTCAGGCTGTCCTCGGCCAGGGCGACGATCTGGGTGACCCGGCCGGGATGCGGCCAGGGGTCGGTCAGGTCGTAGGTGAGGACCGCCTCGCCGGCGGAGGTGCGGGCGGTGCGCCAGGCGCCGTCGCGTGCGGTGCCGTGGATCGCGTGCGGCGGCGCGTTGAGGGGCATCTGGCGCACGGTGGCGCCGTCCAGGAAACGGCCGTCGCGGACCCTGCCGCACCAGGGGACCATGGGGAAGCAGCCGTAGCGGTGCCCTTGCCTCAGCAGTTCCAGGTCGCCGATCCTGAGGCCGCTGACACGGCCGCCGTTGGCGGGGCTGACGCGTGCTTCCGCTTCTCCTGCGGTCAGCGTGATGTCGTCGTTATCCACGGGATGACAGTACTGGGGGGCGCGTCCGGGACGTCCGCTGCGGGCGCGCGGTGGCCGGTCGCGCAGTTCCCCGCCCCCGGGCAGGTCACCGTGCCGTGGACTTCCAAGCTCAGCGGCGTCCGTGCGACGGGAAACCGGCCGGGACTTCCGCTGCGGGCCTCGTGTGGCCGGTCGCGCAGTTCCCCGC
>NZ_KQ948867.1:5290-97632 GCF_001514215.1 Streptomyces bungoensis | reverse complement strand
GGCCCGCCGTGGCCGGTCGCGCAGTTCCCCGCGCCCCCGGGCCGGTCACCATGCCGTGAGCCTCGAAGCCCAGCCGCCTCCGCGCGACCGGAAACCCGCCGGGACTCCCACTGCAGGCCCGCCGTGGCCGGTCGCGCGTTCCGGAAGCACCCCGGCACCTCACCATGCCGTGAGCTCCGAAGCTCAGCGGCGCCTGCGCAGTGCCCTGCCGACGACGATCGCCGACGCCACGGCCAGCGCCGCCGCCGGTGCCGCCCAGCGCAGTGCCGAGGCCGCCGTGCCCGGCTGGGGCGCCGGTACGGGGGCGTAGCGGCCGCGTGGCGGGGCGTGGTCGACCTCCTCGGCGCTGCGGCCGATCATCGTGCGGCGCGCGTGCGCGGCTTCGGCGGGGGGCTCGCCGGTGTCGGCGAAGTCCTCCGCGAGGCGGTCGGCGGCGGTGTCCTCGTCGGCGTCCGGGTCCAGGGAGGGCGGGGGGACGTCGGTGTCGAAGACGGAGGCGGGCTCCTCGGCCCCGGACTCCGCCTCCGGTCCGTCTCCCTCGTCCCCCGGTTCGTCCACCAGCGACTCCAGGAAGCGGTCCAGCAGCCGGGTCGCCGCCGAACTCACCGCGTCCGAGGGCAGTTCCGCGATGCGGCCGTCCGCGCGGGCCGTGCCGCCGACCGTGACGGCCGTGCCGTCGCCGGTGTCCGACAGGCGCAGGGTGAGGGCGAGTCGGACGGTGCCGGAGCCGCGGGCCTCGGCGGCCTCGCCCTCGACGGTGTAGGTGCCGTCGTCGCGGGCGGTCACGCGGGCCGTGCCCCGGTAGGTGACCGAGTGGCCGCCCACCCGCACCTTCAGCCGCCCGGCCACGGGCTCGGCACCGGCGTCCTGCTGGAGCCCGGGGACCGCCCGGGCGACGCGCGCGGGGTCGGCGAGTGCCCGCCTGAGCCGGTCGGCCGGAACCGGGACGAAGACCTGGTGCTCCATGTCGGCTCACCCTACCCAGGCGGGGCCGGAACGTACCCTCGCGTGCGTGCGTGGCCCATCAGTAGCGCGGGCGCACCAGCGTGGAGGCCGGCAGTCCCGCGATCCGCGTACGGTCCGCCGCCCTGCCGTCCGCCGACAGCGCGGCCTGGGTCAGGGTGCGCGGTCGCGGGCCGCCGGGGTCCAGGCGCAGCGGTGGTGCCGGGCCGTGCGGGGCCGCCAGCAGGAAGCCCCAGTCGTGCGGGGCGCGGGAGGCGTCGGCCGAGCGGTCGGGGCCGGGCGGGAAGCCGGAGTCGTGGCCCACGACGCGGTAGGGGCTGAGGGTGAAGCCGGCCGCGCGCAGGGTTGACGCGACCGTCCAGAAGTCGCGGGGGCGGCCGGTGACCGGGCCAGCGTGCACCACCAGGCGGCCGTGCGGGGCGAGGGTGCGGCGGGCGAGGCCGTAGAACTCCTCGGAGTAGAGCTTGGTGCTGGCGGTGATGCCGGGGTCTGGGAGGTCGGCGATCACGACGTCGTACGCCGCCGCCGGCGCCGTGCGCAGCCGGTTCAGCGCGTCCGCGGTGGTGACGTGGACGCGCGGGTCGTCGTAGGCGTGCCCGTTGAGGGCGGACAGGGCCGGGTCGTGGCGGGCCAGGCCGGTCAGGCCGGCGTCGAGTTCGACGATGTCGACGCGGCGCACGTCCCGGTGGCGCAGGACCTCGCGGGCGGCGAGGCCGTCGCCGCCGCCGAGGATGAGCACGCGCGCGTGCGGGCCGGCCATCGCGGGCTGCACCAGCGCCTCGTGGTAGCGGCGCTCGTCGCGGCCGCCGACGCGGAGCCGGCCGTCGAGGAAGAGGTCGAGGGGGCGGCCGCCGGTGCCGCCGGCCAGGACGATCTCCTGGACGTCGGTCTGCACGGCCACCCGGACGTCGCCGCCGTACACGGCGTGCCGGGCGGCGCGTTCGAAGTCGCCGGCGAGGGCGGCCGCGGAGCCGAGGACGCCGAGGACGGTGAGTCCGGCGAGGAGCAGGGTCCAGCGGGCCCGGCGGGTCAGGTCGCGGCGGAACAGGCCGAGGACCAGGGCGCCCCCGGCGACCACGTTGACCGTGCCGGTGAGCAGCGCGCCGGTCAACTGGCCGAAGAACGGCAGGAGGAGGAACGGAAAGGCGAGGCCGCCGACCAGCGCGCCCACGTAGTCGGCGGCGAACAGGTCGGCGACCGCCCCGCCCGCGTCCTGGCGGCGGATGCGCTGGATCAGTTCCATGAGCAGGGGGACCTCGGCGCCGACGAGCAGGCCGATGCCGAGGGAGAAGGCGACCAGCAGGCAGCGCGGGCCGCCGGCCCAGATCCCGCCCCAGCCGCCGGTCCAGGCGAAGACGGCGTACAGGGACATCGCGCTGCACCCGCCGACCAGCGCGAGCGCGGTCTCGATCGCGCCGAAGCCGACGGCCGCGTGCCGGCGCAGCCGCTTCGCGGCGAGGGAGCCGATGCCCATGGCGAAGACCATCACGGACAGCACGACGGAGGCCTGGGTGACCGAGTCACCCATCAAGTACGAGGCGAACGCGACGAGTTCGAGCTCGTACACGAGTCCGCAGGCCGCGCAGACGAAGACGCACACGAGGACCAGCAACCGCGCGGTGCCTGGCCGCACGGGCAACCGGTCGGGCGACCGGGCGGGCAGCCGGGCGGGGCTCGTCCAGGGCGGGGCGCCCGGCCGGGCGGGGGCGTGCGGTTCGATCATTCTGCGACGTTACGTCACATGCTCGGCACGCTTCGTCACCCACACGTGTGGATCTCCGGGCAGTTGACGCATTCGTGTTTATGTCGTTCGAGTCGTCGTGGAGCGCACCCGCGCGCCGACCCGGGTCCGGGTCGCCACCAACTGGCCGTCCTGCGGGTAGGCGTGCCAGGTCCGCCAGTGCACCTGGCCCTCGTGCCACTGGGCCAGCATGGCGGTGAACGCGTGCGGGCTGCCGGGGAACACACCGGCGAGGCCGTGCGGATGGTCGGAGACCAGGGCCAGCAACTCCTGGGCGCGGCCCGCGAACGTGCCCGGCGTGAGCATCTCGACGCGCGCCGCGAACTCGTACTCCCAGTCGTCGACCCGCTTGGCCACGCCCAGCGGGAGCGGTGTGCTGGAGCCGGGCAGGCACGCGACCGTCTCCGAGCAGGTCCCCCGCTCCTCCTCGACCAGCACCTGGTGGGAGGCGCCGAGCAGCCTCAACTGGAGCTTCACGCCCGTCAGTTCCAGGTCGAGGGTGGCCAGGGCGGGGAGCGGTTCGCGCCCGAGGGCCCACGCGAGGTCGGCAGCGCGCGTATCGGTGTAGGAGGTGTTGAGGGTCGTGAGCATGGATCGGCTCCGCTAACGAACAAGGAGAGGGGGGAGTTCGGCCTTGTCAGCCCAGTCGGCCCGGCCGGTGGGGGCGACTGCGGGAGTCCGAGGGCTGTGCTGGTGTGAGGGCCGCGTTGGCGAAATAGAGGGAATCATGGACAGTGGCGACGCCACAGCGTTTTTACCCAACTTCGTGAGCTTTCCATCCCTCAGAGGGCTGCCCAGCTCAACTGTTCACCCATGGTGTGCGCCGGGCGCGCGCAACCTTTGGGGCGCACGCCCGGCGCGGGAGCTCCCCCGCCCCGTGTCAGCTGCCTCCCCCGCAACCGCCGCCTCCGCAACCGCCGCCTCCGCAGGAGGAGCCCCCGCCGCAGGACGAGCCGCCTCCGCAGGAGGAGTGGCCGCCCCCGCAGGAGTGCCCGCTGTGGCCCCCGCTGTGACCCCCGTGGTGCCCGCTGTGGTGTCCGCCGGACGAGCCGCCGGAGTCGCCGCTGCCGCCGGCCCACCAGCTGTTGCCGCTCCCGTGGGCCGCCGACGACGAACCGATGCCGCCGACGCCGGCCTTCCTGGCCCGCCGGGCCTTCCCTGTCGCGGACGCGATGATCACGCAGACGACCGCGATCACCACCACGATGAAGACGATGCCCATGGCGTCACCCTCTTTCCGTTCCCCCGAAGCGGCCCCCCGTGGGCCTCTGTCCGATTGCCGCCTGTCGTGCGGTGACCGGGGGATGCCCGGCGGGTCCGGCCGCCAAAGCAGAGTTGAGCAAGTCCAGAGCTTGGGCGCAGGATGACCGGCATGACCTCCAGCGCGCGCCCGCACCTGAACCGCCGGCTGGCGGAGTTCGGCACGACGATCTTCGCCGAGATGTCCGCCCTGGCCCTGTCGACCGGGTCGATCAACCTGGGCCAGGGCTTCCCCGACACCGACGGCCCGGAGGAGGTGCGCGAGGCGGCCGTACGGGCGCTGCGGGACGGCCGCGGCAACCAGTACCCGCCGGGCCCGGGCGTGCCCGAGCTGCGCACCGCGGTCGCCGCGCACCAGCTGCGCCGGTACGGGCTGTCGTACGACCCCGACACGGAGGTGCTGGTCACGGCGGGCGCGACGGAGGCGATCGCGGCCTCGCTGCTGGCGCTGCTGGAGCCGGGCGACGAGGTGGTGGCGCTGGAGCCGTACTACGACTCCTACGCGGCCTGCATCGCGATGGCGGGCGGCCGGCGGGTGCCGGTGACGCTCCGGCCGCACGAGGGCGCCTTCCGCCTGGACCTCGACGAGCTGCGCGCGGCCGTCACGGACCGCACGCGGCTGCTGCTGATCAACACCCCGCACAACCCGACCGGCACGGTCCTCACCCGCGCGGAGCTGGCGGCGGTCGCCGAGCTGGCGGTGGAGCGGGACCTGCTGGTGGTGACGGACGAGGTCTACGAGCACCTGGTCTTCGACGACGCCGAGCACGTGCCGCTGGCGACGTTCCCCGGGATGCGGGAGCGGACGGTGACGATCGGCTCGGCCGGCAAGACCTTCTCCTTCACGGGCTGGAAGGTCGGCTGGGTGACCAGTACTCAGGAACTCGTGACCGCCGTCCGGACGGCCAAGCAGTACCTGACCTACGTCAGCGCGGGCCCCTTCCAGTACGCGGTCGCCGAAGCACTGCGCCTGCCGGACGCGTACTTCGACAACTTCCGCGCCGATCTCCGGCGCAAGCGCGACCTGCTCGGCGACGGCCTGCGCGCGGCCGGGTTCGAGGTCTACCAGCCCCAGGGCACATATTTCATCACCACCGACATCACCCCCTTCGGCGACAAGGACGCCTACGCCTTCTGCCGCGCACTCCCCGAACGCTGCGGCGTCGTCGCCATCCCCAACTCCGTCTTCTACGACGACCCCAACGCCGGCCGCAGCCAGGTCCGCTTCACCTTCTGCAAGAAGGACGACGTCCTCGCCGAAGCCACCAGCCGCCTGCAACGACTGGCGTCCTGAACTCGCGCTCCTCCCTCGCGAGTGAGGTCGAGGCGAGATCATCACCGGCGTGCCGGGGGGTCCGCACTCGATCGAGTGCGGACCGGCCGATCAACCTCGGCAGCGGACAGCGCCCCATGGCGTCGCCCCAGTGAAGTACAGCGATGTCCACCGTGCATGGTGGAAGACCAATGAGTTCTGCCTCGCCGTCCGGTCTGACCGTCTGGCTGGTCGATCACACACCGCGTGGAGAGGTAGTTGTCTCATGAGCAAGGTGGTCTTGAACGTCACCATGTCGCTCGACGGCTTCATGGCCGGTCCGGACATCAGCGCCGAACACCCCATGGGCCGGGGCGGTCTTCGTCTGCATGAATGGATCTTTGACACGTCAGGGAGCGAGGCGGACGCCGCGGTCACACGAGAGGTCTCGGACTCGACAGGTGCGGTCGTACTGGGCAGAAGAACATTCGACGTGGGTGTCGAGGTGTGGGAGGACACGCCCTTCCCGGTCCCCTGCTTCGTCCTCACCCACAACGCTCGAAGCCAGATGGTCATGAAGAGCGGGACCTTCACCTTCATCACCGCAGGCGTGGAAAGCGCGCTTCAGCAGGCACAGGCAGCAGCGGGCGGCAAGGACGTCACGCTGATGGGTGCGGACATCGCCCAACAGGCGCTCAGGGCCCGGCTCCTCGATGAGATCAACCTTCAGATCGCACCGGTGCTGATGGGCGACGGCCGCCGACTCTTCGATCACTTGGGAAAGGAACACATCGAGCTGGAACGGAGCAGAATCCTCGCCTCACCGCACGTCACACACATGCGATTCCGCGTCACACATGCCCGGAACACGCCGTCCAGCGGAGTGCCGGCCCCAGCCCTTGACGGCTGACGTTCGTGGGAGTGCAGCCCCTCGTAGGCCGTGAGCGGATCGCCGACGCGAGCGGTGAGGCGGACAGTCGACGAGAGGCTGGAGCGAAGGGTCGCTGTGCGAGTAGTGCACATCAGCTATCCGTGCCGCAGCCCCGCGGGTCGGGTCCCGCGACGTGTCCGCGACGTGGTGTAGGGAATCAGGTGCGTGGCGTTCCGGTTCGAGGCGCCTGGGCAGGGCGAGCCCAAGGCTGGCCCTGCCCAGAAATCCGCGCTCACCAGTGAGGCTATTCGGTGTCCTTCGGGTGTCGCGGAGAGGCGTACACCAGGATCACAGTCGAGGTATCCGGGCTGACCAGGTAGCGGACCCGGCCGCCGCTGGTGATCTCGTACTCCCACTGCTCCAGCTCGGAGCCCTTCCATTCCCTGGTGGCATGCCTGCCGCGGAGCTGGTGCTGGCGATTCCAGTCGGCCCGCGACAGCGGGTCTGTGCGAAGGGCTTCCAGGCAGCGATGGGCGTTCGGCAACGCCACCCGGCACAGCTCCTCCCAACCGGTCGCGGCCTCCGTCGTCCCGTGGATGACGTTCCACCCACTCAGCGGAGGAACGCTGACCCGATCGCCCTTCTTCGGGCTCACTCGTGCACCTCGACCGGGCCGAGGTCGACGTCACCAAGCGGACGGAGCGCTTCCCTGAGCTGGTCGGGGTCGGCGTTGATGCGAGCGGTGGCCCGCCACGAGACGATCGCTCGGTGCACAGCCTCCCTGGCGCCCAGCTCAGCGGCGTCGGACAGCGCTTCCAGAAGCTCGACAGTGAATTCCCGGACTTCCTCAGCATCCAGGTGACGCACCCACGGGAACACCTCGGGCAGCGCGAGCAAAAGCGACTTGGCACCGTCGTCCTGCTTCAAAAGTGCAAGGAACAGCCGGGACGCCGTGGTCAGGTTTTCCTCGGCGCGCTCTGCGTATATGGCCGTGGTCAACACCATGTCGGGGGCGTCTCGGTGCGTGACACGCAGGCATCCCAGGGCGGCGGCCCTGGCAGCGACAGCCTTCGGGTTCCGCGACAGATCGGTGAACGAGACAGACTCCGATTCGAATGCCAAGGGCGCGATGCTCATACTCAGACTGTACTCTGATTGCGCTCTGATTTCCATCGCGCAAGGTGGGTGGCAGCTGAAAGCCCTACTCCTGCGATAGGACCTGCCCCATCCGACGCTGCTGCTGCGCCGGCAGCGAGTGGCCTGGATCACGGCCGCACCGGACCTGGTCTCCGCCGTCCGCTCGGCGAAGCAATTCCTGACGTACGTCGCCTCGGGTCCCTTCCAGTACGCGGTGGCGGAGGCGCCGGCTCTGCCGGACGCGTACTTCGAGGACTTCCGCGCGGACATGCTGGCCAAGCGGGTCCTGCTCGCAGGCGGTCTGGAAAAGGCGGGCTTCGAGGTCTTCCGCCCGAGCGGCACGTACTTCGTCACCACCGACATCCGCCCCCTCGGCGAGAACGACGGCTTCGCCTTCTGCCGTGCGCTGCCCGAGCGCTGCGGGGTGGTGGCGATCCCCAACGCGGTCTTCCACGACCACCGCGAGCAGGGGGCGCCCTTCGTGCGGTTCGCGTTCTGCAAGCGGACGGGCGTACTGGAGGAGGCGGCCTCCCGGCTCAAGACACTGGGTGGCGCGCTGTGAGCGCCGACCGATGCCCTCCCTTGCTCAGCGCACCCACCCGGGAGGTTCCCGTCGGTGCTCACTGGGCCTCCATGTCTCGAAGAAAAGTCCTCCCGTCCCGGACAGGGCGGGCGGTCGTGACGGTGGAGGAGGCATGGGTTAGCCGCGCAAGTCCCTCCGCCTCTTGAGGAGGGCTCGAGCCGTGACCGACGGGACGGACGCGAAAAGGGCGTCGGGAGGCGGAGGCGGGAGGCCGGCCGCGGCTGGCCGGCCATCGCCGCCGACCCAGCCGCCGACGAAGCGCCCACCGCCCGGGCGAAGCGAAGTGGAAGCCATGCTCCGGACCGAGATCACCATCCCCTGACGCCAGTTACCGGCTACAGCGACCGTCGTCTCCGCAGAGACGATATCGGTACATTTTCCGATAGATTGATCAAAGTGGAGGAATGCACCACTCCAGTTGCGATGGCCTCCTTCACAACTGTGGGTTCTCGACAAAAGAAGGCCCCTAAGCGCAGCACTTGTTGCCAGAGAGCAACAAGCAAACCTCCGAGACCATGGGATGAGCGAGGAGCGGAAAGAGCCGTGGCGTCCAGCCTCTGCCACCACACGCTGCACTCGTGGGAAGGGAGCCCTTGTAGCTCCGACGCGGTTCCGAGGCCTCCGTCGGAAGGGCTCCCTTCCAAGCCCCGTCACGAACACGGAGCACGTCATGCAGGATAAGCCTGACCTCACCCAGACCGGAACCACGCACGCCTCCATTCAGCCGTCCCGGACCCAGCGCGTCCTCCACTGGTTCAGGCGGCGGCGCAAGACGATCACCTTCCAAATCGTCCGCGGCGTCTCCTACGGCGTCGGAGCGGGCGGAGTCAGCGTCATCGTCTGGTGGATCGAGAACCACTGATCCACCCGCCTCGGCCCCGGCCATCCAGGTCGGGGGCCCACCGCGCGTACGCCCAAGACCCACCCGCGTGCCTCCTCTCCTGGACCAGCTCCACACCGTCGTCAGCCGCAGGAGCGACGCTGCCCCGCGCCAACACCGTGAAGTCAGCTTGGCGAGGAGCTTCGGCACCGCGTATCGGACAGGCGTCTTGGGGGCGCCTGCCTCTCAGGGCCATGTGCGCTCGATGCGGTCGTGTCGCACGGCGTACGCCGCCGGGCCGCCCTTCTCGACGGCACGGTGAATCGCCTCACGGCGTGCGACGAGCCGTTCTACCATCTCTGTGCTCCGAAGCTGCTGGTTGTCCAGGTAGAGCAGCACCGCCTCGCGCTCGAGGACGGGTCGGATCTCCAGGTCCCGGGTCTTGATCCGTCCGTCCTTCGAGAGCGGGACCCAGGAGCGGTCGAGACCGTGCGTGATCCACTCCTCGTCCGGGACGTCCTGCCCGTCGTCCGGGAAGACGTCCCCGATGCGGTGAACCGTCCACCCGCAGGCTCTCAACCCTTCCGCCACACGACGACCGAGATTCCGGTCGAGGAAGAACTCAGGCGGCAAGGTGCACCACTGCCTGGCACAGCGCTTCCACCTGCTCAGGCGTCATGTCGTAGTCGTAAGCGATGTCCTCGACGGTCTCCCCGGCCTCCCACAGGTCCGTGATGGCCTGGACGGTGACGCGGTTGGCCGCCACCACGGGGAGACCGTGACCGAACCGCGGATCGATCACGACGGGAACAGAGTCCGGGTACTGCCTCAGTCGCAGGCTGGAGGGGAAGTCCTCGCCCGGCTCCCAGGTGAGGTAGCGAAGATAGTCGGAGACCACTTCCTGAATGGGGACCTGGCCGTCGCGAGCTCTGCGGAGATCCCCCCAACCGTGCTCGATGAAGATGTCCACGCCGTCCGTGGCGATCCGCTTGGACACCAGGCCATAGGGGGTGTCGAAAGCATCCCGTACGGCGGCGGCGGCCTCCCTGATCTCGCTCATGCGGAGCCCGAGGGAGCGCAGGGAACGAAGGACGTGTGCCTCAGCCACCGCGATGAACGGCACCGAAGGCTGTCCTTTCCGCGCCGGCTCGACCTGGTGGACCAGTGGTGCCCCGGCGGCCTTGTTCTTGAGCCAAGACGTGAGAGTCGACTGGGGGATCTCAAGGTAGGAGGCCGTTTCCGCGGGCGTCAGCAGCCCGTCCTTGAACCTGTCGACCATGCCCCACCTCCTCCTGGCACCGGCTTTCGCATCGTCGCACATCAAGCCTCCCATCCGGAGGCGGACCGCACAGCCGCCCACCGGCGGCTCAGCAGGCCGCACGGAGGCGATCCGAGGCTTCTCGGGACCGGCAGTCGCGGCAGCGGCCGGGGTCCGGTGCGCGGAAGGCTCGCTCGCAGCCGTCGCAGGTCTGGAGCGGCAGGACGGCCGGGCGCTCGCCGAGCGGGGACCGCGGTGCCGGGGGCGGTGCGGGCAGCGGTGTCTCGCGGAGGCGGAAGGCGAGGATGCCCGCCGGGCGGGTCAGGAAGCGGTCCGGGAGCCGGGCGGTGAGCAGGTCGGTGATCTGCGGTGGAGCCACACCGGCCGCCAGCCACTGGGTGACGGCCGGGGCCAGGCTCGCGGCCTCCCGCTCGGACAGGACCAGGCGCGGATCGACCCGGCGGAGGGAGGCCAGGACGGCGACCGCCCGGGGATCGGCGTCGGAGAGCGAAGCCGTCTCCTCCGGGCGGGGGCGAGGAGGAACGGGCGCCGCCTCGGGTGGCACCGCCCGCGGCTTCGGCGGTTCGGGCGGGTCGTCCGGGCTGCCGCCGCCGGGTACGTCGTAGAAGTACGTCCGGGTGCGGATCCGCCCGGTGGGCAGGCGCTCGCGGCGGCGTTCCAGGTAGCCGGCGGCTTCCAGCTCCCGGAGCGCTCGCGAGATCAGGATCTCGCCCTCGGTGAAGTGCTCGCACAGGGCGGTGATGCTCACGGGCGAGCCGTCCGGCGGGGAGGCGATGTACGCCGCGACGCCGATCGTGACCGCGCTGCCGCGTCGCTGCGCGAGGGCGTTGGAGATCACCGTGAAGTCGGCCGTGAGGCGGGTGCGTACGTGGATCACGCCGGACGTCGGAGCTCCGGCGGAAGCGCGCAGGGGCGCGTTAGACTGCGGGTCAGCCATCGGGAAGGTCTCTGCTTCCTGATCGGTCAGGCCCTCGATCGGGATTGCCGTCCCGGCCGGGGGCCGTCGTCTGTGTTGGGTTGTGCGGCGAACGTAACGGTCCGTGTCCCACCCCTGCAAGCTGGTCACTCGGACGGGTGACGTGCGCCTTCCGGCGGGGAGGGTGGGCGGGCGGGTGGTTCTTTCCCCCGGTTCTCTCAGGAGGTCAGTGGCCCGCCGGACCCTCGCGGACAAGGGTCCGGTGGACGAGGCCGCCTGCCTCAGGGGTGGTGGTGTCCCGACTTCAACTCACCTATGAACGCACCCCAGGAAACGGCGTCGAAGCACAGCGCCGGGCCGTGCGGGACCTTGCTGTCACGGACGGGGACGACGGCCGCCTGGAACCCGTCGGCCACCTCCACGCAGTTGCCGCCCTCCTGATTGCTGTAACTGCTCCTGCGCCACACGACGGCGCTCAGATCGGGACGGGACGTTCGCTCCACGGTTGTATCCCTCCATCACGGATCGGATCATGTCGAGCGACATGAGTGGGGGCAGGGCATTGGCCCGCAGCCGATCGTAGGTCACCGTGAAACGCCTGACCTCGGCCGGATCCTCGATGAGTTGGCCGTAGTGCGCGCCCTCCGTGTAGGCGACTTCGGAGCCGTCAGGCAGCGTCAGCACCGTCAGGGAACCGCCCATCGCGTCGTGCTCGCCCTGGTCGAACGGCAACACCTGGACCGCGATGTGGTGTTGCGCCGCCACACGGAGCAGCAGCTCCAACTGCGCGCGCATCACGTCGTGTCCACCGATAGGACGCCTGAGAACCGCCTCGTCCAGCACTACCCACAGGGCCGGCCGGTCGGACGAACCGAGCCGCTCCTGCCGCGCCATGCGGACTGCGAGCCGCTCTTCCAACTGCTCGTCACCGTTGAGCGTCAGGCCGACGCTCAGAACAGCTCTCGCGTACTCCTTGGTCTGCAACAGGCCGGGCACCACATGCGCCGCGTACTCACGGATGGACACGGCCCGCTCCGAGTGCGCGATGAACGCCCTCGACCAGTCCGGGAACGCCTCCCGATACACGTACGGCCACAGCTCCACCAGCAGGTTGTCCGCCCCCAGCACCGCGTCCAGCGCACGCGCCAGCTCAAGTGTCGGCCTCGCCCCGGACGCCCGCTCGATCTGCGTGATGCGGGTGCTGACGACGTGGGTTCTCTCGCCGAGCTCCGCCTGGGTCAGTCCGGCCCCCGTGCGGAGCCTGCGCACCCGCGCGCCGAACAGGGCCGCCATCGACGCACTGGGGTCGATTCCGTTGGCCAAAGCGTCACTTCCGTTCCTTACGGCTCGAAAAGTAAGCCTGTTTCACCTGTCGAGCGTAGGGCGATCAGACGACTCTTGAGCACGGAACGTGACGACTCGCGCACCCCACGCGAAGACAGGAACGGACAAGCGGTGCTGACAGGAACGACCACCCCGGAACGCGAACTCCCCCACTTCGCGCAGCAGTTCCCCTCCACGCCACGCGGCGCGCAGCTCGCCCGGCGGGTCGCCGTCCGGCGCCTGGAGGAGTGGGGCTGTCCGCCGGCCTCGGACACCTCGTGCGCGGTGGCCCTCGTCGTCGGCGAACTCGCGGCGAACGCCGTGCGGCACGGCCGGGTCCCGGGGCACGAGATCGGCCTCCGGCTCACCCTCGACACGGCCGCGGGCCTGGTCCGCATCGAGGTCGCGGACGCCGCCTCGGCCGAGCGGCCGCCGAGGGTGCCGCCGCCGTCGTACCCCGACGGCGAGTCCGGCCGAGGACTGCTCCTGGTGGACGTCCTGGCCGCGCGCTGGGGGTCGGAGCTCCGCCACCCGGTCGGCAAGACGGTGTGGGCGGAGGTGCCCCTTGAAGTGCCACCTGGCCTGTAGCGGCCGTGGCAGCTCAGATGTTGCTCAGACCGCTTGTCCGGGCTCTGCCGCGGTGGTCGGATCACCACGTGTTCGAGCGGCACCAGCCGTTCACCGCTAGGGGGACTCGTGGAACGTGACCGCCGAAGTCTGCCAGTGAGCGCGCCCCACGTCAGAGCCAGGACAGCGGCCGCGTACGCCGTCGCCGGCCTGGTCCATCTCGTGACCGCCGCGCTGTTCACCGGAAGCGTGTTGTTGATCGTTGTCGGGTTCCGCACCGTCGTCCAGCCCATGATGGGCCTGGCGCTTCTGGGCCTGGCCCTTGCGATGCGCCCACGCCTCGGACGGCTGGATCCCGACCTGCCCACGCTGCGGGAGGAGGATGCCCCGGCGTTGTTCGACCTGTTGGGCGGCGTAGCGGACACGTGCGGAGTACGGCGCCCCGAGACGGTCCAGTTGAGTCCGGCGTTCTCGGTCACCGTCGCCCACTACGGGTTTCCCCGGAAGCGCTGCCTTGTGCTCGGCCTCCCGCTCTGGGCCGCTTACCCGCCCCAGCAACGCGTCGCCGCCGTAGCCCACGCACTGGCTTACGCGGCTCCCCGCAACGTCCGTTCCCGCGCGTTCGTCGCCATGGCCCTGGAGTCACTGACCGCCGGGTCGGGGGCCATGCGAACCAACGACACCGCGTACATCTCCTGGAATGCCAACGCTCTCGCGTTCGGTGCGGAGGAAGTGGCGGCCGGAGCACGGAACTTCAACATCCGGGGCAAGACCAGCGAGTGGGTGCTGTGGATCCCGAGGACGGCCGTGGCCGCGACAGCGCGCCTGCTGCTCCGGCTCACGCTGCCGGCCACTCGGCGCGCGCTGCTGGAGGCGGACGACGCGGCTGCCCGTACGGCGTCCTCCGAGGCCGCTGCAGCCGCGCTGAACGACCAGGACCTTGCACGCCCGATCTGCGTGGAGGCACATCGCCTGGTGATCGAAACGAAGACACTGGCCCCCAGACGATCCACCGCAGCTCCCCAGCCGGACTTCTGGGAGAAGGTCGCCCGTCACGCGGCACGGCTGCGCGAACAACGAGGCAGTGACGCCACCCGTGGTCCTCTCGATGCTTCGCGCGTGGCCAGGTTGAGGACGGCGCCGCAGCACCGGGCCGTGATCACTCCGGACGAGCCCGGCTTGACCCGTATCGCCGACGAGCTCCGACTGCCGGAGAAAGCGGTGGTGGACATGATGATGCGCGACGGCGTCGCCGTGCCGCACGAGCCCGCTGAACCGACGGTCAGCGCGTGAAAGGGCCCGGGAGACGGGAGCCCGTTCGCTCCCCTCCCGGGCCGGTGCCGGGACGGCCTACTCGCCGTCGTCCTCGGGCTTGTCCGCCTCGTCGATCTCCTGCTCCAGGCCCAGCTGCTCCACGAGCCACCGGTCGAACTCGATCGCGGCCCGCACCCAGCTGACCGTGGAGGAGACGAAGTGGTTGAGGTCGACACCGGTGCCGACCAGCATCTGCGCCTCGCCGATGAGGCGGACGGTGCCGTCGTCGTGGGTGTGGGTGTACACCTTGGGCCACAGCGTGCGGCGGTTCCAGTCGTCGACGGACTCCAGCAGGTGCTGCTTCTCGTCGATCGGGTGGGGGCGGTCGTAGAAGGTACGCACCGAGAAGACCGCCTGTTCGGCCTCTCCGCGGAACATGAAGTAGGTGCGGAACTGCTCCCACGGCGCGGCGAGGTCACCCTCCTCGTCGACGACGTACTTCAGCTCCATCTGCTCGAGGAGCTGCTTCACGAGATCCTGATCCGGGACGACGGGGCCCGCCGGTCCTTGGGGCTGCGGCTCGGGCTGGCCCCCGAAGTTCGGAATCGAGGACGGGTCGATGGTCACCGTGTATTTCCCTTCGTACGGATGCGGCCATCCTCCCCCACGGGGGGAGGGGGGAGGCAAGCCCAGACACCGCCTGTCTGCCCAGGGCTGACATGATCCGGCTGACCGGGTGGCGGCCGCCCGGGCGAAGGGGGCGGATGTGAGGGCGCGGGGGCGGACCGGGTGGGGGCCTTTCGCGGTGATCGCGGCGGTGCCCGCGGTGGTCGCGGTGTGGGCCGTCGCGGTGGTCGTCAGGGCCGTGACCTCGGACTATCCGCTGGGCGGAGGCCCGGAGAAGGTCCCGTGCGCCGAGGCGCTGGCCTTCGGCGGGGCGCGGCTGCCCGACGGGGCGTACGAGACCGACTGCACGGTGCGGGCGTGGCAGGACACCTACTACGGCGCCAGGTTCCGGATGCCCCGCGCGGACGTCGGGGCGTGGCTGCGGAACACCTACCCGGCGGGACCGGGGCCCACGACCGAGCTCTGCGACGACGGTGCCGACTTCTGCGTGAACATGAGCACCGACGGGACCGTCCCGCCCGGCATCGACGCGGACGCCGTGCAGATCGACGTGACGTACGAGGATCCCGCCACCGCGTACGTGACCTTCGGCGCGTTCACCGTGTGAGGGCGGCGAAGACGGCCCCCTCCCTCCGGAAGGTGTCCGGAGGGAGGGGGCCGTGCCGTGCCCGCGGGGCGGTCCTACAGCGTCTTGCCCGTCGCCGGGCCCACCAGCAGGCCCTCGCCGAAGCGGTCCACGCGGACCGTGTCGCCGTCCTTGATCTCGCCGGACAGGATCTCCTTGGCGAGGCGGTCGCCGATCGCGGTCTGCACCAGGCGGCGCAGCGGCCGGGCGCCGTAGGCCGGGTCCAGGCCCTCCTCGGCGAGCCAGGCCAGCGCCTCGGGCGTGACGTCCAGGGTGAGCCGGCGCTCGGCCAGCCGCTTGGCCAGGCGGTCGATCTGGAGGCCCGCGATCCGCTCCAGCTCCGGCTTGGTCAGCGCCGAGAAGACCACCAGGTCGTCGAGCCGGTTGAGGAACTCGGGCTTGAACGAGGTCCGGACGACCTCCAGCACCTGCTCCTTCTTCTCCGCCTCACTGGTGATCGGGTCGACCAGGAACTGGCTGCCCAGGTTGGAGGTGAGCACCAGGATGGTGTTGCGGAAGTCGACCGTGCGGCCCTGGCCGTCGGTGAGGCGCCCGTCGTCCAGCACCTGCAGCAGGATGTCGAAGACCTCGGGGTGGGCCTTCTCCACCTCGTCGAGCAGGACGACGCTGTACGGGCGGCGCCGTACCGCCTCGGTGAGCTGGCCGCCCTCCTCGTAGCCGACGTACCCGGGGGGCGCGCCGACCAGGCGGGCCACGCTGTGCTTCTCGCCGTACTCCGACATGTCGATGCGGACCATGGCCCGCTCGTCGTCGAAGAGGAAGTCCGCCAGGGCCTTCGCCAGCTCCGTCTTGCCGACGCCGGTCGGGCCGAGGAAGAGGAAGGAGCCGGTGGGGCGGTCGGGGTCGGCGATGCCGGCCCGGGAGCGGCGCACGGCGTCGCTCACCGCGCGCACGGCCTCGGACTGGCCGATCAGCCGCTTGCCCAGCTCGTCCTCCATGCGCAGCAGCTTCTGCGTCTCGCCCTCCAGCAGGCGGCCGGCCGGGATGCCGGTCCAGGCGGCGACGACGTCGGCGATGTCGTCGGAGCCGACCTCCTCCTTGACCATGGTGTCCGTGGCGGCCTCCTCCTCGGCCTCGGAGGCGGCCTCCAGCTCCTTCTCCAGCTGCGGGATCTCGCCGTACAGCAGCTTGGCCGCGGTGTCGAAGTCGCCGTCGCGCTGGGCGCGCTCGGCCTGGCCGCGCAGGTCGTCCAGCTTCTCCTTCAGCTCACCGACCCGGTTGAGGGACTGCTTCTCCTTCTCCCAGCGGGCGGTCAGGCCGCGCAGCTCCTCCTCCTTGTCGGCGAGGTCGCGGCGCAGCTTCTCCAGACGGGCGACGGAGGCCGGGTCGGTCTCCTTGGCGATCGCCAGCTCCTCCATCTTCAGCCGGTCGACGGCGCGCTGGAGCTCGTCGATCTCGACGGGCGAGGAGTCGATCTCCATGCGCAGCCGGGAGGCGGCCTCGTCGACCAGGTCGATGGCCTTGTCGGGCAGGAAGCGGGAGGTGATGTAGCGGTCGGAGAGCGTGGCGGCGGCGACCAGCGCCGAGTCCGCGATCTGCACCTTGTGGTGGGCCTCGTAGCGGCCCTTGAGGCCGCGGAGGATGGCGATGGTGTCCTCGACGGTCGGCTCGGCGACCAGCACCTGCTGGAAGCGGCGCTCCAGGGCCGGGTCCTTCTCGATCCGCTCCCGGTACTCGTCCAGCGTCGTGGCACCGACCATGCGCAGCTCGCCGCGGGCCAGCATCGGCTTGAGCATGTTGCCGGCGTCCATGGCGGAGTCGCCGCCCGCGCCGGCGCCGACGACGGTGTGCAGCTCGTCGATGAAGGTGATGATCTGCCCGTCGGAGTCCTTGATCTCGGCGAGGACGGCCTTCAGCCGCTCCTCGAACTCGCCGCGGTACTTGGCGCCGGCCACCATCGCGCCGAGGTCCAGCGCGACCAGCCGCTTGTCCTTCAGCGACTCGGGCACGTCGCCCTTGACGATGCGCTGGGCGAGCCCCTCGACGACGGCGGTCTTGCCGACGCCGGGCTCGCCGATGAGCACGGGGTTGTTCTTCGTACGGCGGCTCAGCACCTGCACGACCCGCCGGATCTCCTGGTCCCGCCCGATGACCGGGTCGAGCCGGCCCTCGCGGGCGGCGGCGGTGAAGTCGGTGCCGAACTTCTCCAGGGCCTTGTACTGGCCCTCCGGGTCGGCGGTGGTCACGCGGCGTCCTCCCCTGGCCTTGCTGAAGGCCTCCTGAAGCTTCTTTGCGTCGGCGCCCTGCGCCCGCAGCACCTCTCCGGCCGCCCCGCCCTGCGCGGCGATGCCGAGCAGCAGGTGCTCGGTGGACAGGTACTCGTCACCGAGGGCCTTGGCCCGCTCGGTCGCGTCCGCGATGACGGCGAGCAGCTCCCGGTTGGGCTGCGGGGGCGCGACGGTGGAACCGGTCACGCTGGGCAGCCCGCCGAGGATCTTCTCCGCGCCGGCGCGGACGGCGGCCTGGTCGGCCTCGACGGCGGCGAGCAGGTCGGTGATGTTCTCGTTGTCCTGCCCCTGGAGCAGCGCGAGCAGCAGGTGAGCAGGGGTGAGGTCCGGGTGCCCCTCGGTCACGGCGCGATTGCTCGCGGCGTTGATCGCGTCCCGGCTCCTGTTGGTCAGCTCGGCGTCCACCTGTCCGTTCTCCTCCTCGGCCTCGGCTCGTCGGCCATGTCTCCGACAGCGGTCTCAACCAACTGACTTAACCAACGTACACAAAGTTGAGTCTACTCCACTCAAGGCCGCGCCGGGCGGATTCCGCGGCGCGCCACCGGCTACCTTGCGGGCATGTCGAGACACTCACAGGATCCGGCTGCCCCGGACGAGCCCTACCTCGCCTTCTGGCGGGAGCGCCATCTGTGCACCCTGACCACCCTGCGCCCGGACGGCAGCCCGCACGTGGTGCCGGTCGGGGTGACGTACGACCCGGCGACCCGGCTCGCCAGGGTGATCACGAACCGCACGAGCGCCAAGGTGGCGCACGTGCTCGCGGCCGGGCCGGAGGGCGCGCGGGTGGCGGTGTGCCAGGTGGACGGACGGCGCTGGGCCACGCTGGAGGGCCGGGCCCTCGTGCGCACCGAGCCGGAGCGGGTACGGGAGGCGGAGCGGCGGTACGCGGACCGGTACCAGCGCCGGCCGGCCGAGAACCCGGCGCGGGTGGTGATCGAGATCGCGGTGGAGCGGATGCTCGGGCACGGCTGAGCATCCGCCGCACCGTCGGATTTCAGCCAGGTTGGCGCGCTCGCATGTCGTGAAATGTCGGCACGAACGACAGCGGCGTCACCGTGTTCAGGTCACGGTGACGCCGCTGCGGGGGGAAGCGCCTGAGCGATCTTTTACGACGGGGGAATCGCGTCAGGCACTGCGGGGGGTGGCCGAAATGGTCGAAAGATCCGAGACCTCCGGTTCTGCCATCCGGTGGTCGCGTTGGTCCAGATTCACAAAGATCATGCCGTAGCGGACGGCGCACCGCACCGGCTGCGGCGCACCGCGCGGCTTGCGCAGGCACCGGTAGGCCCGTACGTCCTCGTCCTCGTCCCGGGTGACGACGACCGGCTCTCCGAACACGGTCACCATCAACGAGTCACCGCTGTGGGGGATGGCGGTGACCAGGTCGATGAAGTGCCAGCCGGAGCGGTATGCGGTGGCCATCTCACGTCGGAAGGACCGGTCGTCGGGTGGGATGGTCATGCCCGCACACCCGCCCGGACGATGTCCCAGCCGAGATCCTGCGCGGACTTGGCCTGAGCCGTGGGGGGCTTGATGTCCCAGCCGAGATCCAGCGCGCTCACCGTGCCGAAGACCAGTCCTGTGGAGAAGGCCACGGCAAGTACTGAGCGAAGCATTCTCTTGCACATGATGGGCTTCGTCCTCACTTCCCCTGTGTCTCTCCCCCGCTCTCAAGACGATGGCTCATCAAGCCACGTCAAAGCCACAGAAGCGGTGCATCATGTTCCTGCATGTACAGGACCCTGGGGGGTGGAGATTTGCCAAAAACTCACACGAACGGGACACATCCTCATGGGATGACGGATCTCTGTGACGACGGCAAGCGCCTGTACGCCGACGCGCTCCGGCTGGGACGCGTTGCCCGCGCGGAGGTCCGGCCCGCCCCCTGCCTGCTGGAACTCGCCCTGCTGCACCCGGATCCCGACGATCCGAACTGGCTGCGCCCGGTGCCGGCCGCCGCCGCCCTCGCCCAGCGGCTCCACCCGCTCGAACGCGAGATCCAGGAGCGCCGGCACCTCGCGATCGAACTCACCGACTCCTTCGAGCCATTCATGGCCATCAGCGCCCAGAGTACGGGCGAGACGAACGCCGTCACGGTGCACGAGGGCATCGACCGTATCAACGCGGCCATCGAACGGGCCACGGCCGAGTGCCGTTCCGAGGTGCTCACCGTGCAGCCGGGCGGCGGCCGCAGCGAGCACGTCCTCAGCACGGCGCTGAAGCGCGGCCAGAACGTGATCGAGCGCGGCATCTCCATGCGCACCCTCTACCAGCACACGGTCCGGCACAGCCAGGGCACGCTCGCCTACGCCGAGATCATGGCCAAGGGCAAGGTCGAGATCCGCACGCTGGAGGAACTGATCGAGCGGCTGATGATCTTCGATCGCGAGGTCGCCTTCATACCCGCCCGCGACGACCGCCAGGTCGCGCTGGAACTGCGCCACCCGGGCCTGGTCGAGTACCTGGTGAAGGTCTTCGAGCAACTGTGGCGGCGCGCGGTCCCGCTGCTCGAGGAACCGGCCTACGCGCCCCCGATCGACGGCGTCACGGGGGTCCAGCGCTCCATCGCCAAGCTTTTGGTCGAGGGTCACGTGGACGAGGCGATAGCCCGCCGGCTCGGCATGAACGTGCGCACCTGCCGGGCCCACATCGCCAAACTGGCCGCCGCCCTGGGCAGCGGCAGCCGGGCCCAACTCGGCTACCTCATCGCCCGTTCGGGGCTCCTGGAGCAGGACCAGCAGGACCAGGAGCACTGAGTGCCGGACGCGGAACACCGGCCCCACGGAGCCGGGGAACTGTGCCCCGACGGGGCGAAGCTGTACGAACAGGCCCTGCGCGCGGGCCGGCTGCCGGCGGCCGAGGCCGCACGGGTGCCGTGCCTCACCCGCCTCGGCCTGCTGCACCCGGCCCCCGGCGACCCGGCCCACCTCGAACCCGCCGACCCCGCCGCCGCCCTGACCCGGATGCTGCGCGGCTCCCGGTCCCGGATCGCGGCCGAGCACCGGCGCGAGGAGAGACTCGTGGAGCGGTTCGAACCGCTGCTGCGGCGGTACGGCCCGCAGGCCGCGGGCACGGGAGCCGGAACCCCCCTGCTGCGCCTGCACAGCGGCTTCCAGCGGATCGACCAGGCCGTCACCGAGGCCATGGACGAGGCGTCCGAGGAGGTGCTGTGCGTGCAGCCGCACGCCGGACCGGCCGGGGAGCGCGGCGAGGCCGCGCACGACGCCGCCTACGGCCGCGACCAGCGCCTGCTCGACCGCGGCGGCCGCATCCGCACCCTCTACCGGCACACCGTGGTCCACCTCCCGTCCGTCCGCGCCCACAACGAGCGCCTGCACGGCGACAACGAGGCCCGCAGCCTGGAGGAGCCGACCGACCGGCTCCTCGTCATGGACCGCACGGTCGCCTTCCTCCCGGCCGACGACCACGGCACGCTCGCCCTGGAGGTCCGCCATCCCGCGCTGGTCTCCTACTTCGTGTCCGTCTTCGAGCGGCTGTGGCGGCTGGCCACCCCTGTCTTCCCCGAGCCGGTCCGCAGGCCCGCCCTGAACGGCGTCACCCCGCTCCAGCGCGCCGTCGCCCGGCTGCTGACCGAGGGGTACACCGACACCGTCATCGCCGACCGGCTCGGCATGAACGTCCGCACCGCCCGCGACCACATCGCCCGCCTCGCCGCGGCCCTCGGCAGCGACAGCCGGGCCCAACTCGGCTTCCTCATCGCCCGGTCGGGGATACTGGAGCCGGAGGAGGCGGCCCGGTGAACCATCCCGAACACGGGATCGAGGAGCTGTGCGAGGCGGGCGCGGCGCGGTACGAGCAGGCCCTGCGCGACGGCCACCTGCCCGCCGTGGACGCGGCGGACGTGCCCTGCCTCACCGACCTCGGGCTGCTGCACCCGGCCGTCGACGACCTCGCCCGGCTCGAACCCGTCCCCCCGGCCGCCCTGCTGCACCGGCTGCTGCGCGGCTCCCGCGCCCGCGTCGCCGCCGAGCGCCGCCACGAGGACCTCCTCACCGGCCTCTTCGAGCCGCTGCTGCGCCTCGGCGCCGCGCACGGCACGGACGACGACACCCCGACCCTGCGCATCCTCAGCGGCACCGAACGCATCAACGGCGCCATCGGCGACGCCATGGCCTGCGCCGCCGAGGAGCTGCTCTGCGTCCAGCCCAACGTCCACTACCACAGCGAGCGCGGCCGGGCCGCCCAGTCGGTCGCCATGGAGCGCGACCAGGCGCTGCTCGACCGGGGCGCCCGCATCCGCACCCTCTACCAGCACACCCAGCGGCACGCGCCCCTCGTGCTCGCCCGGTACGAGCAGCTGCGCGGGGAGGCGGAAGCGCGCACGCTGGACGAGCTGCCCGACCGGCTCATCGTCGTCGACCGCACGGTCGCCTTCGTCCCGGCCGGCGACGACGGCCGGCTCGCCCTCGAGGTACGGCACCCGGCCCTGCTCCGGTTCTTCGTCACCGCCTTCGAGCGGCTGTGGCGCCTGGCCACGCCCATGTACCCGGAGACAGTGCGGCGGCCCTCCCTGAACGGCGTCACCCCGCGCCAGCACGCCATCGCCGCCCTGCTGGTGGAGGGCCACACCGACGCCGTCGTCGCCGAGCGGCTGGGCATGAACGTGCGCACGGCGCGCGTGCACATCGCCCGCCTCGCCGCCACCCTCGGCAGCGAGAGCCGGGCCCAGCTCGGCTACCTCATCGCACGCTCGGGGATCCTCGACCGGCAACCCTGACCGGCGCCGGCGGACCCGGCGGACCACTGTGCGGGGGCCCGTCCAGGCCGACCTGCGCGATGCGCACCCCGAGCTGGGTCCGGCTGACCGCGCCGAGCGTGTCCGACAGGCGGGCGATGTGGGCGCGGCAGGTGCGCACGCTGATGCCGAGCCGCTCGGCGATCACCGCGTCCTGGTGGCCCTCGGCCAGCAGCGCGGCGATGGTCCGCTCCCGGTGCGAGATGCCCTCGATGCCGGTGTCGGGCAGCGGCGCCGTCAGCGGCAGCGCCAGCCGCCACAGCCGTTCGAAGACGGTCACCAGGTACTCCACCAGGCCCGGGTGGCGCAGCTCCAGGGCCATCGTGCGCTCGGCGTTGGCGGGGATGAAGGCGACCGTGCGGTCGAACAGGATCAGCCGGTCGATGACCTCATCCAGGGTGCGCGCCTCGACCGCGTCCCCCATCAGCTCCAGGTAGGTGAGCAGCCCCTGCCCGTGCCGGGCCACGTGCGTGTACAGGTCGCGCATCCGCACGCCCCGGCCGCGCAGCGCCAGCGCCCGGTGCAGCCCCTCGGTCAGCTCCTCCTCACGGCGGATCCCGCCGGGCTGCACGGTGAGCACCTCGGTGGTGCAGGCGGCGGTCGCCTCGTCCATCGCCGCCTGGATGCGCGACAGTCCGTCCAGCACGCGGATGGCCGTGCCCCCGCCCGGTGACGTGAGCGCCTGGAGCTGCCGGCCGAGGCCCGCGTACCGCTCGAAGGCGGACACCGCCGAGCCCACCCGCCGCTGGCTCTCCCTGACCTCGTCGTAGACCCCGCGCAGCAGCCGGGTCATGACCTCCTGCGGGGAGGTGGGCACCAGCCAGTCCATGTCGTCGGGGTCGGGGTGCAGCAGGGCGAGGTCCATCAGGCACGGCACCGGCTCCGCGTCCGTGCGCGGCACACGTCCGCGCCGTACGGCCCGGGAGTACACGCGGTCCCCGGCCTCGCACAGCCGGTCGGCACCGTGTGGATGCTCCTCCGTTCCGTGCCCGGCCATCGCCCATTCCACCCCCGGTTTGCTGCCACCTACGGAGCGCAACTATGCGCGGCGGCCGCCGGGTCCGCAACACGGCTCCCCGCGCGGCGGCCGTCGCCGGCCGCCGCTATGTCCGGGTATCGACCGGCCTCCGCCCGTCGCACTGCAACAAGATGGTGGTGGTGAACCAGCCGTCCCCGGGGCATCGTTGGAGCCGCCCACCGGGTGCCCCCCACCCGGGGGGCGGCCCCGGCCGGGCACCCCCCGCCGGGTCGGGGTCGCCGCATCGCACCCACGGGGGTGGCGCGATGCGGGAGTGCCCGGCACACGACGCGGCGGTCACCCGCTCCGGCAGGTGACCGCCGCGTCGTGTGCCCGACCGGCTACTTCAGGCCGATCGCCGCGCAGGCCGACTTGTACTTGCCGACGCAGATCTGGTCGACGGTGTAGATCCCGTCGGCGAGGACGGTGTCCTTGATCTTGTCCTTGGTCATCGGGGTCACCTGGACCAGCCGGGACGGGATGTCCTTCTCGGTGGGGCTGCTCACCTTGTCCTGGGTCAGGGCGTCGAACTGGATGTCCTTGCCCTGCACCTTGGTGACGGCCATCTGGGCCGCGGCCTCGGCCTCGTCCGGGTAGGGCTTGTACACGCTCATGTACTGCTCGCCGGCCACCACCCGCTGCACGCCCTCCAGTTCGGCGTCCTGGCCGGTGATCGGGGGCATCTTGGTGGCGCCGGCGGCCTTCAGGGCCTTGATGACGCCGCCCGCCATGCCGTCGTTGGCGGCGTAGACCCCGGCGATGTTGTCCCTGCCGATGACGTTGATCGCCTCGGCCATCTCGGCCTGGGCGTTCTCCGGCTTCCAGTCCTTGGTGTCGTAGCTCTTGGCGATCGTCACCTTGCCGTTCAGCTCGGACAGCGCGCCCTGCTTGAACTGCTTGGCGTTGGGGTCGGTGAGCGAGCCGTTCACCATGACGATCTTGTCGGAGGTGTCGACGTTCGACCCCAGCGCCTCCAGCAGCGTGCGGGCCTGCACCTCGCCGACGAGCTCGTTGTCGAAGGAGATGTAGGCGTCGATCGGGCCCTCGGCCAGCCGGTCGTAGGCGATGACCGGGATGCCGGCGTCCTTGGCCTTCTTCACCTCGCCGGCGATGGCGTGCGAGTCGACCGCGTCCAGCAGGATGACGTCGACCTTGTCGTCGATCATCTTCTGCATCTGGCCGGCCTGCCGGGCGGAGTCGGCGTTCGCGTTGGCGTAGTCGACCCGGCCCTTCTTGCCGGTCATCTCCTCGACCTTGCTCTTGATGATGGGGTAGTCGAACTTGTCGTAGCGGGTGTTCGCCTTCTCCGGCAGCAGCAGGCCGATGGTGACGTCGTCCCCCTTGGTCGGGCTCGCGCTCGCGCCGTCCCCCGTCGCGTTCAGCACGCCGCAGCCGGCGAGCGAAAGGGTCATCGTGGATGCTGCCACGGATATGGCGATACGACGCATGTGAGGGCTCACTTCAGGTGCGTTCCGGACGTGGGTGCTGCTTTACGACCCAGGTGTCTGAAAAGACAACGCGGATCGGCCACCCGGCGTCAAGCGGAATCACTTAACGAACGCGCAACAGCACGCTCCGCTGTCCTGTGAAGGGGGAGCGGAATCACCTCCAAACAGTCTTTACGGACCCTTCATGCAAGGGAAGTTCAGGTGTCGCCGAGGAGACGTGGATTCGATCACAAGATCGAACAGACTCGGCCAGCCTCCCTGACGCGCCGCCAGGGCATGGCGAGGGCCCGCGGGGGCTGAACGCCCGCGGGCCCCGTGTTCCACTCGTGCCTCAGTCCTGCTGCTGCCGCTTGGGTCTCCACACCACCAGCGCGCTGGTCTGCTGGACCTCCTGGTACGGGACCAGGTCGCGGCGGTAGGAGGCGTGGACGGCGGCCTCGCGCTGCCGCATCGCGGCCGCCGCGCCGTCCAGGGCCGCCTGGAGCTCCGCGACGCGGGACTGCAGGGCGGCGACCTGGTTCTCCAGTTCGATGATCCGCTTGATGCCGGCCAGGTTGATGCCCTCGTCCTGCGACAACTGCTGCACCTGGCGGAGCAGTTCGATGTCACGCGCCGAGTAGCGCCGGCCCCGGCCTGCGGTGCGGTCCGGGGAGACCAGACCCAGGCGGTCGTACTGACGCAGCGTCTGCGGGTGCAGGCCGGAGAGCTGGGCCGCCACCGAGATGACGTAGACCGGGGTCTCCTCGGTCAGTTCGTACGGATTGCGCCGACGGCCGTCCATCTCTCTCAGTCTCCCTTCGCGGCCTCGAACAGCCCCGCCCGCGGGTCCTCGCCCGCGGTCGCCTCGCGATACGCCTCGAGCGCGTCACGAGCCTTCCCCGGCAGGTCCTTCGGGACACTCACCTCGACGGTGACCAGGAGGTCGCCGCGGGTGCCGTCCTTGCGGACCGCGCCCTTGCCACGGGCCCGCATCGTACGGCCGTTCGGGGTGCCGGGAGGCAGTTTCAGGGTGACGGCCGGGCCGCCCAGGGTCGGCACCCGGACCTCGCCGCCCAGGACCGCCTCCGGATACGTCACCGGCACGGTCACGGTGAGGTTGTCGCCCTTGCGCCCGAACACGGGGTGCTCGCCGACGTGCACCGTCACGTACAGGTCGCCCGCCGGTCCGCCGCGCTCGCCGGGCGCGCCCTTGCCGCGCAGCCGGATCCGCTGCCCGTCCGTCACCCCGGCCGGGATGCGGACCTGCATGGTGCGGGACGACTTGGCGCGGCCGCTGCCCTTGCACTCCAGGCACGGGTGCTCGGCGATCAGGCCGCGGCCCTTGCAGTCGGGGCACGGGTCGGTGAGCGAGAAGCCGCCGCCCGAGCCCCGGGCGACCTGCCCGGTGCCGACGCAGGTCGGGCACACGCGTGGTGTGCCGTTCTTGTCGCCGGTGCCAGAGCAGGCCTTGCAGGGCGCCTGGGAGGACATCCTGAGCGGCACCGTGGCGCCCTCGATGGCCTCCGTGAAGCTGAGCGTGACCTCGGTGTCGATGTCCTGGCCGCGCCGCGGCTGGGTACGCGTGGTACCCGCGCCGCCGCGGTTGAACAGGCCCCCGAAGACGTCGCCTATGCCGCCGCCGAAGCCGCCCCCGGTCTGGGTGGCGCCACCGCCTCCGAAGAGGTCGCCGAGGTCGAAGTTGAAGGAGCCGCCGCCGGCGCCCGGCCCGGGGCGGAAGCCACCGCCGCCGAACAGGGCGCGCGCCTCGTCGTACTCCTTGCGCTTCTTGGGGTCGCCGAGGACGTCGTTCGCCTCGGAGATCTCCTTGAAGCGCTCCTCGGCCCTGGCGTTCCCCTTGTTGGCGTCCGGGTGGAACTCGCGGGCGAGCTTCCGGTACGCCTTCTTGATCTCGGCCTCGGTGGCGTCCTTGGGGACGCCGAGGACCTTGTAGTAGTCCTTCTCGATGAAGTCCTTGGTACTCATCCCCGACGTCCCTCCTTCCCGTTCCTGTCTGCAGTGATTACGTCAGCCCTCCTCCGGGCCACCGTTCTCCTTGTCGTCGGCCGCCTTCGCCTCGGTGTTCTCCTCGGCGCCCTCGGCCTTGACGGCCTGCGCGCCGGGCTGCGGCTCGGCGACGGCCACCCGCGCGGGGCGGATGGTGCGCTCGCCGATGCGGTACCCGGGCTGCAGGATGGCCACGCAGGTCGTCTCCGTGACGTCCGGCGCGTAGCTGTGCATCAGCGCCTCGTGGATCGTCGGGTCGAAGGGCTCGCCCTCCTTGCCGAACTGCTGCAGGCCCATCTTCGCCGCGACGGTCTCCAGCGACTCGGCCACCGACTTGAAGCCGCCCACCAGCTCGCCGTGCTCCCGCGCGCGGCCGATGTCGTCGAGTACGGGCAGGAGTTCGGTCAGGAGGTTCGCGATGGCGATCTCCTTGACCGCGATCCGGTCGCGCTCGACCCGTCGGCGGTAGTTCTGGTACTCGGCCTGGAGGCGCTGGAGGTCCGCCGTGCGCTCGCCGAGCGCCGTGCGCACCTGGTCCAGCTGGGCCACCAGACCCGCGTCTGCGTTCACGTCCCCGGCCGGGGCCGCTCCCTTGTCGGGAGCGGCCTTCGGCTCGGCGTCGTCGGGGGTCGCGCCGGAGGGGACGTCGGGCTTCTCTTCAAAGCCCGGGGTCTCCTCCGTCACGCGGCACCGTCCTTGCGCTCGTCGTCCACGATCTCGGCGTCGACCACGTCGTCCTCGGCCTTGGGCGCCTCGGCACCGCCGGCGGCGGCCTGGGTGTCGGCGTACATCGCCTGGCCCAGCTTCTGGGAGACGGCCGCGACCTTCTCGGTGGCGGTGCGGATCTCGGCGGTGTCCTCGCCCTTGAGCTGCTCCTTCAGCTCGGCGACGGCCTCCTCGACCTCGGTCCTGATCTCGCCCGGGACCTTGTCCTCGTTGTCCTTGAGGAACTTCTCGGTCTGGTAGACGAGCTGCTCCCCCTGGTTGCGGGTCTCGGCGGCCTCGCGGCGCTTGTGGTCCTCCTCCGCGTAGCGCTCGGCCTCCTCGCGCATGCGGTCGACCTCGTCCTTCGGCAGCGAGGAGCCGCCGGTGACGGTCATCTTCTGCTCCTTGCCCGTGCCCAGGTCCTTGGCGGTCACGTGCATGATGCCGTTGGCGTCGATGTCGAAGGAGACCTCGATCTGCGGGACGCCGCGGGGCGCCGGCGGCAGACCGGTCAGCTCGAACATGCCGAGCTTCTTGTTGTACGCCGCGATCTCGCGCTCGCCCTGGTAGACCTGGATCTGCACCGACGGCTGGTTGTCCTCGGCCGTGGTGAAGATCTCGGAGCGCTTGGTCGGGATCGTGGTGTTGCGCTCGATCAGCTTGGTCATGATGCCGCCCTTGGTCTCGATGCCGAGGGACAGCGGGGTGACGTCGAGGAGCAGGACGTCCTTGACCTCGCCCTTGAGGACACCGGCCTGGAGCGAGGCGCCGATGGCGACGACCTCGTCCGGGTTCACACCCTTGTTGGCCTCCTTGCCGCCGGTCAGCTCCTTGACGAGCTCGGCGACGGCGGGCATGCGGGTGGAGCCGCCGACGAGGACGACGTGGTCGATCTCGTTGATCGAGATGCCCGCGTCCTTGATGACGTTGTGGAACGGCGTCTTGCAGCGCTCCAGCAGGTCCGCGGTCAGCTGCTGGAACTGGGCGCGGGTGAGCTTCTCGTCCAGGTGCAGCGGGCCCTCGGCGGACGCCGTGATGTAGGGCAGGTTGATCGAGGTCTCCGTGGAGGAGGACAGCTCGATCTTGGCCTTCTCGGCCGCCTCGCGCAGGCGCTGCAGGGCCATCTTGTCCTTGGCCAGGTCCACGCCGTGGCCCGACTTGAACTGCTGCACCAGGTAGTCGACGACGCGCTGGTCCCAGTCGTCACCACCGAGGTGGTTGTCACCGTTGGTGGCCTTCACCTCGACGACGCCGTCGCCGATCTCCAAGAGGGACACGTCGAAGGTGCCGCCACCGAGGTCGAAGACGAGGATCGTCTGGTCGTCCTTGTCGAGGCCGTACGCGAGCGCGGCCGCGGTGGGCTCGTTCACGATGCGCAGGACGTTCAGACCGGCGATCTCGCCGGCCTCCTTCGTCGCCTGGCGCTCGGAGTCGTTGAAGTACGCCGGGACGGTGATGACCGCGTCGGTCACCTTCTCGCCCAGGTAGGCCTCGGCGTCCCGCTTCAGCTTCTGCAGGATGAAGGCGGAGATCTGCTGGGGGTTGAAGTCCTTCCCGTCCAGCTGGATCTTCCAGTCGGTGCCCATGTGGCGCTTGACGGACCGGATGGTCCGGTCCACGTTCGTGACCGCCTGGCGCTTGGCGACCTCGCCGACGAGCACCTCACCGTTCTTCGCGAAGGCGACGACGGACGGCGTGGTCCTGGCACCCTCGGCGTTGGTGATGACGGTGGGCTCGCCGCCCTCCAGAACGCTGACGACGGAGTTAGTCGTGCCCAGGTCGATGCCGACCGCACGTGCCATGGTTGATTCCTCCAGCTGACTTGAGTGGAACAGACTCAAGTGTGCACGAGGAGACGGCGTGGGTCAACAGACCTGAGCCGGGCAGACTCAAGTCTCATCCGTTCCTTACACGCAACGATCCGCTGACCTGCGTGGATACCGTCCGTTTGGGTGGTTGGACAGGGATGCGAAGGAGTACGAGAACGGTGAACACGACCACTCCGACCACCCACAGCACGGCCCCGTCGCCGGTCCACCCGGTGTGCACGAGCGCCCCCACGAGCACCGCGGAGAAGGAGGCGGCACCCAGCAGCACCACGGAGCCCGGCGGGGTGAGCCCGAGCCGCCGCAGCCGGTGCGCGAGGTGGTCGGGACCGCGCCGCAGCAGGGGCCGGCGGGACAGGGTCCGGGTGAGGAGCACGAGCAGGAAGTCGGCGGCGGCCACCGCGCCGAGGCAGAACCACACGCCCGCGCTCTGCCCGAGGCCGTACCCCGCGCGCGTGAAGACCGCGGCCGAGGACAGCAGGAACCCGGTGAACAGCGCCCCCGAGGCCCCGAGGCCCACGCGCGCGGGATGCCAGTTGTGCATCAGGAAGCCCGTGAGGGCGGCGGCGAACACGCTGAGCAGCACGGCGAGCCCGTCCATCACCTCGGCGGCGGCACAGGCACCCGCCCCGAAGGCGGTGACCACGCCCACCGTCCCGGCCAGCCCGTCGGTGTGGTCGAGCCCCTTGAAGGCGAGCGACGAGAAGACGATCCACCCCACGGCCAGCAACCCGCCCCCCACACCCGTCTCGTCGTAGGGCACCACACAGGCCGCCGCCACCGCCGTACCCGCGACGAGCACCCGCGCCCGCAGCCGCCAGACGTCGGCGACGAGTCCCAGCACGGCGACCCCGGCGGCGGCGACGAGCAGCCCGCCGACCCCCTCGCCGAGCGGCGCCACGTTCGTCCACTGCCCCACCCAGGCCACCAGGCAGGTGACGGCGACGACGGCAGGCCCGCCCAGCACCGGGAGCGGCCGCTGCCAGCGCCGGTCCGTGATCCCCGCGCGCAGCGCGGGCACCCGGAGCAGCGCCGCGAGCACGGCGGCGAGCATGAGGGCGGCGGACGCCGCGGCGATCCCGTAGAGCACGGGTCCAAGGTAGGCGCGAATGCAGCAATTCGGGACGAATAACACGATCCGATTGTTCTGTCACATGATCTGATCGCCTTGTGCACCGTCCACCGAGGGCCCCTCAGCGACCCAGATCACCCCGCACCGAGCTGCATCCCGACGGAAGATGGGGGTAGTCTCAGACGAACTGCATAAGTTACCGCTTAGTAATGTCGCTCGTAATCTCGAGGCCAGCCTCAGGAGCCCCCATGCAACTCGCCGCGATCATCGTGTCGCTGGTCCTGACCGTGGTCGGCGTTGCGCTGCTCGCCCGTGCCATCGGCCAGTTCGTCCGGTACTTCGGACTGGGCCAGCCCGTGCCCGCCGGTGTCCGGACCGACAACCCGTACCAGCGCAGCGTGACCCTGGTCCGGGAGTTCCTCGGCCACACGCGCATGAACCGCTGGGGGATCGTCGGCGTCGCCCACTGGTTCGTCGCCGTCGGCTTCCTGACGCTGCCGCCGACCCTCGCGCAGGCGTTCGGCCAGCTCTTCAAGGCGGACTGGACGCTGCCGGTCATCGGCGACTTCCTGCCGTTCGAGCTGTACATCGAGTTCATCGGCGTCATGACGACCCTGGGCATCCTCGCCCTCATCACGATCCGCCTGCTCAGCCTGCCGTCCCGCCCGGGCCGCAAGTCCCGCTTCGCGGGCTCCAAGGCCGGCCAGGCGTACTTCGTCGAGTACGTCATCCTCACCATCGGCCTCGCCATCTACACGCTGCGCGGCCTGGAGGGCGCCCTGCACCACGTGGACGGCTACGAGGCGTCGTACTTCGCCTCCTACCCGCTGGTCCTGGCCTTCAAGGGCCTCGGCGTCACCACGCTGCAGAACCTGGTCTACCTCGTCGCGATGATCAAGATCGGGACGTCGTTCGTCTGGATGATCGTCGTCTCGCTCAACACCAACATGGGTGTGGCCTGGCACCGCTTCCTGGCGTTCCCGAACATCTGGTTCAAGCGCAACGCGGACGGTTCCACCGCCCTCGGCGCCCTGCAGCCCATGACCTCCGGCGGCAAGCCGATCGACTTCGAGGACCCGGGCGACGACGACGTCTTCGGCGTCTCCCAGGTGGAGCAGTTCTCCTGGAAGGGCCTGCTGGACTTCTCCACCTGCACCGAGTGCGGCCGCTGCCAGTCGCAGTGCCCCGCCTGGAACACCGGCAAGCCCCTCTCCCCCAAGCTGCTGATCATGTCCCTGCGGGACCACGCGCACGCCAAGGCGCCGTACCTGCTGGCCGGCGGCGGCAAGACGATGGAGGGCGAGGAGAAGGCCTCCGAGGAGCAGCTCGCCCAGGTGCCCGCGGCGGCGCTGGCCGAGGCCGAGCGCCCGCTGATCGGCACCGCCGAGGAGAACGGCGTCATCGACCCGGACGTGCTGTGGTCCTGCACCACCTGCGGCGCCTGCGTCGAGCAGTGCCCGGTGGACATCGAGCACGTCGACCACATCGTCGACATGCGCCGCTACCAGGTCATGATCGAGAGCGCCTTCCCCTCCGAGGCGGGCACGATGCTCAAGAACCTGGAGAAGAAGGGCAACCCCTGGGGCCTGGCCAAGAAGCAGCGCCTGGAGTGGACCAAGGAGGTCGACTTCGAGATCCCGGTCGTCGGCCGCGACATCGAGGACCTCTCCGAGGTCGAGTACCTGTACTGGGTCGGCTGCGCCGGCGCCCTCGAGGACCGCGCCAAGAAGACCACGAAGGCGTTCGCCGAACTCCTCCACATCGCGGGCGTGAAGTTCGCGATCATGGGCGGCGACGAGAAGTGCACCGGTGACTCCGCCCGCCGCCTGGGCAACGAGCCCCTGTTCCAGGAGCTCGGCATGGAGAACGTGATGGCCCTGAACACGGCGTTCGGCGAGGAGCTGGACGACGACGGCAAGGTCACCGAGGAGTCCCGCAAGCCGAAGTCGGCCAAGAAGATCGTCGCCACCTGCCCGCACTGCCTCAACACGCTCGGCAACGAGTACCCGCAGCTCGGCGGCGACTACGAGGTCATCCACCACACCCAGCTGCTCCAGCACCTGGTGGACGAGGGCAAGCTGATCCCGGTCACCCCGGTCGAGGGCATCATCACCTACCACGACCCGTGCTACCTGGGCCGCCACAACAAGATCTACACGCCCCCGCGCGAGATCATCGGCAAGGTCCCGGGCCTGCGCAACGAGGAGATGCACCGCCACAAGGAGCGCGGCTTCTGCTGCGGCGCCGGCGGCGCCCGGATGTGGATGGAGGAGCGGATCGGCAAGCGCATCAACAACGAGCGCGTCGACGAGGCCCTCTCCCTCAACCCGGACATCGTCTCCACCGCCTGCCCGTTCTGCCTGGTCATGCTGACGGACTCGGTCAACGGCAAGAAGAACGAAGGCAAGGCCAAGGAGTCCGTCCAGGTCGTGGACGTCGCCCAGCTGCTGCTGGACTCCGTCAAGACGCCGGCCGACCCGGCGGGCGAGCCGGCGACCGAGAGCGAGCCGGAGCCGGAGCCGGTGAAGTAACCGGCCCACGCGGCACCGCCGACGCCCCCCTGCCCGACCCCGGGCAGGGGGGCGTCGGCGTTCCGTCGCCCCTTCGCACCGCCTCATCACACTGCCTCACCCTCAATACTTGGCTAGCCACATAATCGGTGCTACTTTTTATGTGGCTGGCCACGTAATCCGGGTCGCCAGCTCGGCTCACCCAAGGAGACAGCAGTCATGAAGGCCATCGTTTTCGACACGTTCGGCGGCACCGAGGTCCTGCACGAGGCGGAGACCGAGGTCCCCGAGCCCGGCCCCGGCCAGGTCCGCGTCCGCGTCCGGGCCGTCGGCGTCAACCCGGTCGACGGCAAGATCCGCTCCGGGATCATGGAGGCCATCTTCCCCACCACGCTCCCCGCCGTCCCCGGCGGTGAGATCGCCGGGGTCGTCGACGCCCTCGGCGAAGGCGTCGACGGGCTGAAGGTGGGCGACGAGGTGCTGGGCTGGTCCGACACCGGCGCCTACGCCCAGTACGCGCTGGCCTCGGCGGCCGTCCTCGCCCCCAAGCCGGCCGGCCTGGACTGGACGCACGCCGCCGCGCTGCCCGTGGCGAGCGACGGCGCCGACCGGGTCCTGGACCTGCTGGACGTCAAGGCCGGCGAGACCCTGCTGATCCACGGCGCGTCCGGCGCGCTCGGCACCATCGCCGTCCAGCTCGCCGTCGCCCGCGGCGCCCGCGTCATCGGCACCGCCAGCCCGGCCAACCAGGAGTACGTCACCTCGCTCGGCGCCACCGCCCTGGTCTACGGAGACGGCCTGGTCGAGCGGGTCCGCGCGATCGCCCCGGAGGGCGTGGACGCCGTGTTCGACGCCGCGGGCAAGGGCGCGCTGGAGGACTCCATCACCCTGCGCGGCGGCACCGACCGGATCGTCACCACCGCCGACTTCCGCGCCGCCGAACTCGGCATCGTCTTCGCCGAGGGTCCGCAGCGGCGCTCGGCCGCCCGACTGGCGGAACTCGCCCAGCAGGCCGCCTCCGGCGCGCTGGTGACCACCGTCGGCGCGACCTACCCGCTCGCCGAAGCGGCCAAGGCGCAGCAGGTCAGCGACGACGGCCACGGCCGCGGAAAGCTCGTCCTCACCGTCGACTGAGCCCTGCGGCGGCCGGCCCGGGGCCGGCGGACGCTGTGGCCGGGCGCGCCGATGCGGTCCCTGCGGGCACTGTGGCCGGGCGCGCCGATGCCGAACCCCGTCAGCGCCGGCTTCCCGCCCGCACCCAGGACATCACCGACGGCCGGACCGCGACGTCGTCGCCGAAAGCTGAGCCCTGCGGCCACCGGCCCGGGACCCGGGACCCGGAACCCGCCGGCACTGTGGCCGAGCGCACCGGTGCCGAACCACGCCGGCGCCGGCCTCCCCGCCCGCACCCAGGACGCCGCCGACGGCCGGCCGACGTCGTCACCGACAGATGAGCCCTGCGGCCCCCGGCCCGGGACCCGCCGGCACTGTGGCCGGGCGCACTGGTGCCGAACCACGCGAGCACCGGCCTCCCGCCCGCACCCACGACCTCGCCGACGGCCGGGCCGATGTCGTCACCGTCGGCGCACCGGCCCCGGCCCACCCCGACCTGACGACCGGATACGCTCCGGAGCGCCGCTGAGCACCCCGGACCCGGCCACCGTCCACGGCGGCGGCCGGGTACACCGACCACCCCGCATCCGCCGCCCGAGGAGCAGCGATGACCGAACCCGCAGCCGGGCCCCCGAGCACGGCGCGCGACGGGCGCCTGAGCTACGCCATCTTCCAGCTCGCCCGCACCCACCGCGGACACGCCGCCGCCATGCTCCGCGCCATGAACCTGCACCCGGGGCAGGAACTGCTGCTGATGCAGCTCTTCGACCGCGACGGCCAGACCCAGTCCGAACTGCAGGAGGGCGTCGGCCTCGACCACTCGACCGTCTCCAAGTCGCTGCGCCGCATGCAGGACACCGGGCTTCTCACCCGGGAGCCGGCCGCGCACGACCGGCGCGTCATGGTCGTCCGCCTCACCGACGCGGGCCGCGCCCTGCGCGAGCCCATCGCCGACATGTGGCGCACGCTGGAGGAGATCTCCGTACGCGATCTGACGGCGGAGCAGATCGAGACGTTCACCGCGTCCGCGTACACGATCGAGCGGTCGATCAAGGACCACGGCCGCCGGATCCCGGCGGCCGAGTAAGCCTCTTCGTCGCCTTCCCGCCCCTGCGTCCCTACGCGTCCTTGGGCTTCGCCTGCTGGACGACCTCGAACGACCACAGGGTCGAACCCGAGGCGGCGGGCTTCGGCTTCTCGCCGCTCTCCTCGCCGGCTCCCTGGTGCGCGGCCTTCATCGGCCCCTCCATCCACGCCTGGAAGGACTCCTCGTCCCGCCAGCGCGTGTAGACGAGGTACTGGTCGGTGCCCTCGACCGGACGCAGCAGCTCGAACCACTCGAACCCGTCGGAGCCCTCCACGGCGTGCGCCCGGTGGGCGAACCGCTTCTCCAGAGTCTCCCGCTGCTCGGCCGGAACGGTCAGCACATTGATCTTCACGACACTGGGCACATGACACCTCTCACCAAACGGGGCTCCGGCTGAGCCCCTGACCTGGACCATGTGCGCGCAGTGTCCTACATCCGGCAGTCAAAGAAGCGTGAGGACGACTCCGCGTCGTCCCCCGAAGCACAGCGGACCAAGTGCGAGGCGCTGATCACGGCCAAAGGCTGGAACAACGCGGGCCACTTCGCCGACGTCGGCAAATCCGGCTGGGACCCCAAGGTCGTCCGGCCGGAGTTCGAGGAGATGATGTCCGCCGTTCGCGCCGGGCACGTAGACGCAGTGGTCGTGTTCTCGCTGTCCCGCCTCACTCGACAGGGTGCCCTCGAGGCCATGCTGATCAATGAGGAGCTGGCCAAACACGGCGTGCTGCTCGTCAGTGTGGAAGAGCCCTACCTGGACACGTCCACCCCCATGGGCGTCGCGATCTTCGGCCTTATCGCTGCGCTGGCTCAGCAAGAGTCCGACATGAAGTCGGCGTACATCACGGCGACGAAAGAGACGCTGAGGGCAGCAGGTAGCCACGTGTCCGGCATGGCCCCGTACGGCTTCCAGTCGACGCGTGAGCCGCGCGGGGAACTGGTGGTGGTCAAGCTGGTCCCTGATCCCGCTGAGGCCCCGTACGTGCGCGACATGGTGTCCTGGGCACTGGGCGGCATGACCGCGTCGGCCATGGCTCGCAAGCTGAACGCTGAGGGCGTACCGACCAAAGCAGCGGACATGTCAGCGCGTGTGACCGCCCGCCGGGCCCGAGGCGTAAGCCAGCCGCTGGAGCGTACGACGTGGGTGCCGTCCACTGTGCTCCGCATCCTCCGTGACCCGCGCCTTGCCGGCTACGCCGCCGAACGCCAGGGGACCAAGCGCGTCATCCTGCGAGACGACTCAGGGGCACCGCTGGCCGCGCATGAGCCGATCATTCCGCCGGATGACTGGTGGCGCCTTCAAGACGTACTCGACGGCCGTGCGCCCCAGGTGGTCCGTCAGGGTGGGCGCTCCGTGCCGTCGCTGTTGGGTGGCGCCGGGATGCTCTTCTGTGGCGTCTGCGGGTCGTCTATGGTGACCGACCGGAGGGAGGGTAAGCAGCTCTATCGGTGCAACCGGGCCCAGTCCGGCGCAGTACCGGGACACGGTGGGCTGGCCATCAACATGGACGCCGCTGACGACGTGGTGGCCCGTACCGTGTGGTCCCGCTTGACAACGCTGGACCCCGAAGATCCCGAAGAACTCGAATGGCTCGCCGAGGCCGCACGCCGGTTTGCAGCGCAAGCGGACACGGGCGAGCGACAGGCCGAACTGGTCGCCGCCCGAGCCGAGTTGGAGCACGTACGGGAAGCGCTCCGCACGCTATATGTCGACCGACGGGCAGGCTTGTACGCGGGTGCCGTGGGTGACCAGATGTTCGTTGAGTCCGTGGAGCGGTTGACGGCACACGAGGCGCGAACGGCCGGACGCGTGGAAGAACTGGAGACCGCCGAGGCTGGCACGGTCGCGATCCCCTCGGAGTGGACGGACCCGGAGGGAGACCCGCTGGGGCCGGAGTCGACGTGGGGCAGTTGGAGCCTGGAGGATCGGCGTAGCTTCTTGGCGTTCTTCGTCGACCGCATCACCATTGCCAAGTCCATCGGCCGTGGCCGGAACGCGAACACGGAGGATCGGGTGACTGTGCACTGGGCAGAGGCTCCAAGCAGCCAGGTGCCTGAGCGCCGTTCACAGCCCGTTGCTGGAATCCTCCGGTGGCGGGCCGTGGGCGTTCCTCCGGGCATTGCGGCCCTGTGGATGGTGCCGGCCGGTGACGAATGAAGATGGTGACACCGTTCCCGGTTTGCCCTACAGCGGTAGAGGTTTATATGGGCCTCTCCTTTCACCTATTCCGCTCTTGACCTGGAGTTTTGTGGGTCTAGGGAGTCACCTAGCGGTTGACCTTTGGTCCACCTCCGGTCACCTGTGGGTCCACCGCCGCTTCGCGATCTTGGGGACAGCGGGAATGCAACTCACGTACAACCCTTGAGCCCCCGCGCCGGTCTCCTGAACGCCGACCGCTTCGTGAACCCCGGGCCGACCCCGCGTGAACACCGCGGGGCAGGCCGGAGTGGACACGGACGGTTCGCAGCCCACCGACTGCGGATGCCGGCCAGGCATCCCCGCATGCCGCAGGAGAACCCGCATGCACATGCACCGCCGACTCGCCCTCGCGACGGCCACCGCGGCCGCGCTGACGGGCGGTCTGCTCACGTTCGCCGCCTCGCCCGCCACGGCCGCCGACTCCACCCACGTCGCGAAGGCCGACTTCAACGGCGACGGCATCGGCGACGTCGCCACCGAGGCGGCCACCGCCTACGTCAACGGCCAGAAGGGCGCCGGCCAGGTCGTCGTGCTGTACGGCACGGCCACCGGCGTCACCTCGGCCCAGCGCAGCGTCATCAGCCAGAACACCTCCGGCGTCCCCGGCACCTCCGAGGCGGGCGACAACTTCGGCGCCGAGCTCGCCTACGCCGACTTCAACTCCGACGGGTACGACGACCTCGCCGTCGGCGCTCCCGGCGAGAAGGTCGGCACCGACACCGACGGCGGCACCGTCGCCATCCTCTGGGGCTCCCCGACCGGTCTCACCGGCAAGGGCGTCACGGTGGCCGACCCGGCCGCGAGCTCCCACGACTACTGGGGCAAGGACCTGGCCGCCGGCGACTTCGACGGCGACGGCAAGGCCGACCTGGTCGTCGGCAGCTCCAAGAGCACCCTCTACCTCTACAGGGGCGGCTTCACGACCTCCGGCGGCCACGGCAGCCTCACCACCGTGACGCCCCCCATCCAGTCCGGCACCAACGACAACCCGTACGGCCCGATGAGCCTGACCGCCGGTGACGTCAACGGCGACGGCCGCACCGACCTGGTGGTCGACGGCTTCGAGACGCAGACGCGGTACGGCTGGAACACCAACTACTGGCTGCCCGGCACCGCCGGCGGCCTCAGCGGCTCGACCGCCAAGGCCCTCAAGCCCGGCATCATCACCGCGATCGGCGACATCAACGGCGACGGCTACGGCGACATCGTCAGCGGCGCCGGCTGGGACTCCAAGCTCGACGACGGCACCCCCGTGCCGGACTCCTCCGACGGCGGCCGGGTGAACGTCACCTACGGCTCCGTCGACGGCCCGGCGGGCACCACCGGCATCAGCCAGAACACCGGCAGCGTCCCCGGCACCTCCGAGAAGGGCGACGGCTTCGGCTGGGACCTCGACCTCGGCGACATCAACGGCGACGGCTTCCAGGACCTGGTCGTCAGCACCCCGGACGAGGACATCAACGGGGTCACCGACACGGGCATGGTCACGGTGCTGTACGGCTCCAAGGACGGCGTGAACACCGCCTCCGGCGCCCAGTCCTTCGCCCAGAGCACGGCCGGCGTGCCCGGCAGCGACGAGAAGAGCGACCTGTTCGGCGCCGACGTCAAGCTCGACGACGTCACCGGCGACGGCAAGGCCGACCTGGTCGTCGGCTCGTACGAGAACGGCGGCGACGGCTCGGTGACCTACCTGCCCTCCAACGGCACGAAGATCACCACGTCCGGCGCCCGCAGCCTCTCCGCCGGCTCCGTGGGCGTCTCCACCACGGGCTCGCCCCAGTTCGGCGCCGTCTTCGCGGACTGAGCCGGCGTACGCACACCCGGCCGGGCCCCCACCGCGGCGGGCCCGGCCGATGCGTACACCGAGTTCGGCGGCTCCGTCCGGCTGTGCGACCTCACCGGGGACGGCAGGGCCGACCTGGCCGTCGGCACCAACGGCAGGGGGCGGCTTCCTGGACCGACACTCCGGGAACACCCGGAAGCAGCCCCTGACGGTCCCTTAGGGGATGTCACAGGTCGGCCGCAAAGCCGGGCCCGGACGCCCGGGCCCGGCACGTCACCCTCCGGGACCAGGTACGTTCGATGACGTGGCTGGATTCAGGAACGGACGCGGGGGCCGTGACAACCGCACCCCGCAGGGACAGCAGGCGCCGCAGGGACCGTCGTACGGCCGGCCGGGACCGCCGCCGCCCTACGGCCAGGGACAGCAGGGGCCGTCGTACGGCCGGCCCGCGGGCCCGTCGTACGGCTCCCCGCAGGCGCCGCAGCGGCCGTACCCGCAGCAGGGGCCGGCGTACGGCTACCCCGGGCCGGGCGACGACGGGCCGGAGTACTTCGGCGACGGCGGCCACCCGGGACAGGGCGGCCACGACCCGTACGCGGCCAACAACCCGGGCCACACCCAGGCCTTCTCCGTCGACGAGGCCTCCGGCTACACCCAGGGCGCGACCTACCACGCCGGTTCGGCGGCCCCGCCCGGGCCGATCGGCCCGCCGCTGCACTGGAAGGAACTCCTCAAGGGGATCGTCCTCTCCCCGAACCAGACCTTCCTGCGCATGCGGGACTACACGATGTGGGTCCCGGCCCTCGTCGTCACCTTCCTCTACGGCCTGCTCGCCGTCTTCGGCTTCGACACCGCCCGCGCGGACGCGATCAACGCGACGCTCTCCAACGCCGTGCCGATCGTCCTGATCACCGCCGTCGTGATGGTGCTCGGCCTCTTCGTCCTGGGCGTGGTCACCCACACTCTGGCCCGCCAGCTCGGCGGCGACGGCGCCTGGCAGCCCACGGTCGGCCTGTCCATGCTGATCGCGGCCCTCTCGGACGCCCCCCGCCTGGTGTTCGCCATGTTCTTCGGCGGCGACGCCGGCTTCGTCCAGCTCCTCGGCTGGGCCACCTGGATCGGCGCGGGCGCCCTGCTGACCCTCATGGTCTCCCGCTCCCACGACCTGCCCTGGCCGAAGGCCCTGGGCGCGTCGGCGATCCAGCTGATCGCCCTGCTGTCGATCGTGAAGCTGGGCACGTTCTGACGCGGCCGCGCGCCACGCAGGCACAGCGAGAAGGGGCCCCGGCACGCCGGGGCCCCTTCTCGTTCGTCCGTCACGCGTCCGTCAGGCGTCGAGGACCTGCCCCGCCCGCTGCACCACGGGCGGCAGGACGCTCCACGGGAAGTTGATCCAGTCGTCGGTGCGCTTCCAGACGTACTCGCACTTCACGAGGGACTGGGACTTCTCGTAGATCACGGCGGAGCGGACCTCGGCGACGGTGTCGAGGCAGAAGTCGCGCACCAGCTTGAGGGTCTTGCCGGTGTCGGCGACGTCGTCGGTGATCAGCACCTTCTTGTCGGAGAAGTCGATCACGTTGGGCACCGGGGCGAGCATGACGGGCATCTCTAGGGTGGTGCCGACGCCGGTGTAGAACTCGACGTTGACCAGGTGGATGTTCTTGCAGTCGAGTGCGTAGGCGAGCCCGCCGGCGACGAAGACGCCCCCGCGGGCGATGCTGAGCACTATGTCGGGCTCGTACCCGTCGTCGGCGATGGTCTGCGCCAGCTCGCGCACGGCGGTCCCGAACCGCTCGTAGGTCAGGTTCTCCCGCACGGCCGCGTCCGTCATGTCGTCGTCGCCCTCACACCTGGGTCCGATGGAAGTTCAGGTAGGACCGCGAGGCGGTCGGCCCGCGCTGGCCCTGGTACCGGGAACCGTAGCGCTCGCTGCCGTAGGGGAACTCGGCGGGCGAGGTCAGCCGGAACATGCACAGCTGGCCGATCTTCATGCCGGGCCACAGCTTGATGGGCAGGGTGGCCAGGTTGGACAGCTCGAGCGTGACGTGGCCGCTGAACCCGGGGTCGATGAACCCGGCGGTGGAGTGCGTGACCAGCCCGAGCCGCCCGAGCGAGCTCTTGCCCTCGAGCCGGGAGGCGAGGTCGTCGGGAAGCGTGATCACCTCGTACGTCGAGGCGAGCACGAACTCCCCGGGGTGCAGGATGAACGGCTCGTCCCCCTCGGGCTCGACCAGCCGCGTGAGGTCGGCCTGCTCGACGGAGGGGTCGATGTGCGGGTACCGGTGATTCTCGAACACCCGGAAGAAGCGGTCCAGCCGCACGTCGATGCTCGACGGCTGCACCATGGATTCGTCGTAGGGATCGATCCGCACCCGCCCGGCGTCGATCTCGGCCCGGATGTCCTTGTCTGAGAGAAGCACGTCCCGAGGATACGCAAGGCGCACGGAGCCGTGACAATCGTGACGGCCCCGCGCGCCTGATGATCTCCCTGCTCGGCCGCCTACTGCTTCTGCAGCGCCACCGGCACCACACTGCGCAGCCTGGCACACCGAGGACACCTCACGAGCCGGCCGGGGCCGAGCCGCTCGGCCTGCTGCATCGGGAACGAAGCGGCGCTGAAGACGTGCCCGTCCGCACAGCGAACGACGGTGCGTTCCATCAAATCCCTCAAGTCCCTTCCCCAAGAGCCGCGTCGGGCTCACCGGCCTGACGACGAAAGCCACATTACGGGATCAAAGAGACGACTCTCCAGGCGGCACTCCGGCCCCACCCGGCCCCTCTCCCACTCCTCCACCGTAGCCCTCAACTCGGTTCCCCCGCAGCCGGATCCCATGCCCAAAAACGCACACGGACCCGACGGTCCGAGCACCGGGGGTCCGCGATGAGGTACAGTGAGCGAGCGTTCGGACATCGACTCCGCACGGGTCGACCGTCCGTCTTACGCGGGTGTAGTTTAATGGTAGAACATCAGCTTCCCAAGCTGAGAGCGCGAGTTCGATTCTCGTCACCCGCTCCATGCGAAACCCCCAGGTCAGAGGCCCGGGGGTTCTTTGTTGTCCAGACCGGGTGCAGCACACGCCGGTCGGTGTGGCGCTTCGCACGCTCGGCGCGTACGAGGTCGTCGAGTCCGGCGGCGACCTCCCGCTGCCGCTCCTCGCCGGAGTGCTGATAGATCGGCGCTGCCTTCTCCGAGGACCGGCCGGCGCGCACCATCGTGTCGCGGAGGGTGGCACCCGAGCGGGTCGACAGGGTGTGTCCGGTGTGACGAAGGCCGGGTTCGTCCTCGCGCACGAGGCGAAGGTTCGGCTCATTGAGCTCGCCGGGCCCGTGCTCGGTCATGCCGGCCGCCTCCCTCGGCCACCGGCACCGGCGAGGCACAGGGTTTCGAGGCGGTGCGCCGAGTCATGGAACAGCTTGTCGATGTGGCGCCGTCCCGCCCGGAGAAGCAGGCGGACGAACGGTCCGCAGTCGACGGCGAGTGTCCAGCCGACCCCGGTTCTGGTGTCGGTGAGCGGCGTCAGCGTCCACTGTTCCATCAGTGCGGATACCCCTGGCACGTTGGCTTCGTGGACCTGGTAGGCGAAGCGCTCGTCCGGGGCCCAGGCGATGATCTGCTCGCGTGCTCGGACGAGGCGGTACAGGCGGAAGGAGCGCATGCTGCCGACGCCGTGGGGCGGCGGTCCCTCGTAGTGGACGTCGTCGGCAGGTGCGAACCAGCGGGGCCAGTTTTCGGGACGGGCGGCGATCTGGTCGAAGACGGCAGCGGCCGGTGCTTGCAGTTCGCCGGTGCAGGTCTGCCGGAACGGGGCGCTTCCCAGGAAATCGAGGTCCTCGGGTCGTAGTCGGTATTTCATGGTCCGCGAAGTCCCCTTGTGATCGGGCAGGTTGGAACTTCCATTCCCCGGCAGGCCTGGTGGTCAGACCAGGACGAGGAGAGCGATCAGAGCGAGGAAGGTGACGGCGCCGGCAGTGACGATGGCCGTGAAGCCGGCAGGGGCGAAGAGTCCGGCATCGAGTTGTCGGGCGACATCCCGATAGCGCCAGGTGCCGTAGGCGGCCACCAGGAGACCGGCGAAGAGAAGGATCACTCCCGCGGCGACGGCCCGCTCGCCGCGGGCAGGGGCGAATTTGGCGATCGCTATGCCGAGTGACGAGACGCTGATACCGGTGCGCAGCCAGGCCAGGTACGTACGTTCGTTTGCCAGGTGGTCGCGGGCGGTGCTGCCGGTGTTGGGTCGCGGTGTGCCGGTGCCCTTCATGCCTCCTCCGCAGTGGCAGCGGTGGCCTTGTGTTCTTAGTGTGGGTGGTGTGCCGCCGTACCGCAGCCGGACGTGGGGGCCGCCGAGGCCGGTCCGGCCGACTGCCGTGTTGGGCGGCGCGTTTCATCCATGCCTCGAAGAACCCGAAGAAGAGTGCCGACCCATGACGCTGGGCGCAGGCCGACGGGACGGAGGGCCTCATGTCGCAGCCGTCGTGGAGGGAGTACCGGCCGGGGGCGGCGTTTCCGGGGGTGATCGGACGGACCGCGGAGGAGTCGCGGCCTGCGTGGCCGCAGCCGCTGCGGGCGACGCCGGGCGCACCGAACGTGATGTTCATCGTGCTGGACGACACCGGGTACGGACAGCTGGGGTGCTACGGCGGTCCGATCGCCACCCCCAACCTGGACTCCCTGGCCCAAGGCGGCCTGCTGTACAACAACATGCACACAACGGCCCTGTGCTCACCATCGCGCTCCTGCATCATCACCGGCCGGAATCACCATGCGAACGGGATGGCCGGTGTGACCGAGATGTCCACGGGTTTCCCGGGCTACAACGGGCAGATACCGTTCGAAAACGGCTTCGTCTCCGAAATGCTGCTCCAGCACGGCTACAACACCTACATGGTCGGCAAGTGGCATCTGATGCCCTCCGAGCAGGAATCGGCGGCCGGCCCGTACGACCGCTGGCCGCTGGGGCGCGGCTTCGAGCGGTTCTACGGCTTCCTGGGCGGCGACACCAGCCAGTGGTATCCGGAACTGGTCTACGACAACCACCAGATCGAGCCGCCGGCCACCGCGGAACAGGGCTACCACCTGACCCCCGACCTGGTGGACAAGGCGATGGCGTTCGTTGCCGACGCCAAGCAGGTCGCCCCGGACAAGCCGTTCTTCCTGAACTTGAGCACCGGCGCGACCCACGCCCCGCACCACGTGCCCAAGGAGTGGGCGGACCGCTACCGGGGCCGGTTCGACGAGGGCTGGGACGCCTACCGAGAGGCCGCCTTCGCCCGGCAGAAGGAACTCGGCGTCGCCCCCGCGGACGCCCGGCTCTCCCGCCACGACCCGGACGTGCCCGAGTGGGACTCGTTGAGCCCCGAGGCGCGGCGCCTGGCGGCACGGATGATGGAGGTCTACGCGGGATTCCTCAGCCACACCGACCACCACATCGGGCGGCTGCTCGCTTTCCTGAAGGAGATCGGCGAGTTCGACAACACCCTGATCATGGTGGTGTCCGACAACGGCGCCAGCCCGGAGGGCGGCGTCACCGGCACCGCCAACGAAGCCCAGTTCTTCAACAACGCCCCCGAGCCGCTGGAGGACAGCCTGCGCTCCATCGACGAACTCGGCGGCCCCACCACCTTCAACCACTACCCGTGGGGCTGGACCTGGGCCGGCAACACCCCCTTCAGGAGGTGGAAGCGGGAGACCTACCGCGGCGGCGCCAGCGACCCGTTCCTGGTCCACTGGCCCAGCGGGATCAGAGCACGCGGGGAGATCCGCACCCAGTACGCGCACCTCGTCGACATGGTCCCCACGGTGCTCGAAGCCCTGGGCATCGAGCCACCGTCCACCATCCGGGGGGTGACGCAGGCGCCGCTGCACGGCGTGAGCTTCGCCCACACCTTCGACGACGCCGACGCACCGAGCAACCACCACACGCAGTACTTCGAGATGATCGGGCACCGTGCCATCGACCACGACGGCTGGCGAGCGGTGTGCCCGTGGCCCGGTCCCTCGTTCGCCGAGGCCGGCCGCCCCTTCGGCACCCCGATCACCGTGCAGGACCTCACCGACCTGGACGCCCATCACTGGGAGCTGTACCACGTGGACGAGGACTTCGCCGAGACCCGCGACCTGGCCGCCGGGCAGCGCGACAAGCTGGTGGAGATGGTCGCCCTGTGGTACGTCGAGGCCGGCAAGTACGACGTGCTGCCCATCGACGGCAGCGCCGTGCAGCGGATGATGACACAGCGCCCGCAGATCACCGAGGCCCGTACCAGCTACACCTTCCGCCCCGGTACCCAGAGCCTGCCGTCCGCGGTCACCCCGCGCGTGCTCAACCGCCCGCACAGTGTCACCGTGGACGTCGACCTCGCGGCAGGTGCCGAGGGCGTACTGGTCTGCCAGGGCACCGACGCCGGCGGCTGGACGCTGTTCGTCAAGGACGGCCGACTGCACTACACCCACAACTACGTCCGCCGCGCCCTGTACCGTCTGACCGGCGCGGACCCCGTCCCCGAGGGCCGCCACGAGCTGCGGTTCGAGTTCGAGCCCACCGGCCAGCCCGACATCCAGCACGGCAAGGGCACCCCGGGCAAGGCCCAGCTCTACATCGACCGGCAACTCGCGGCCGAGACGGATCTCCCCGTCACCACCCCGGTCATGTTCAACCCCGGCGGCCTGACGTGCGGCCGCAACCCGGGCTCCGCCGTGGACCCGGACTACACCTCACCGTTCCCGTTCACCGGCACCCTGCACAGCGTGACGGTCGACCTGTCCGGAGAGCTGATCACCGATATGAACAGCGAGATGCGCATGCACATGGCCCGGCAGTAGGGCCGAGCGGCGACCGCTCAGCCGGCGTCGTCCAGGAGCAGGCCCAGCTGAATGTCGAGCCAGGCCTGCTCCTGCCGCCATCTCTCAGCGGCACTGACCAGCTGCCGGCTCAGAGCCTGGACCGTGAGTGACCGCCACGGGCGGCCGTCCAGGAAAGCCGACAGCGCGGCCAGACGCTCGGCCGCGCCAGGAAGGGGCCGATGAACGTCCACGCGGTCCATGGCCGCCAGCGCGCGCCGGCACAGCGCCTCGGGGCGGAGAGACTGCCACGCGTATGGCGCCAGCGCCTCACGCACCGAGGTCACGCGGACGTCGTCCGGGGCAACCAGCCACACCATTCCGCCCGTCCCTTCCGCCGGACAAACCGGGCAAAGCGCTCGGCAGTGGCGCCCATGGTAAGCAGCCGGCGCGCCGAATCCACCGGGCGGTGACCCACCTCACGAAGAGCGCCGGTCGTGTCTCAGGCGAGCGAGCGCGGTTGGCAGTACGCCACTTTGTTGATCAACCCCCTGGGGAACTGCACCACCGAGCAAAGGACCTCGCGCACGCCACCGCACGCCCCGTCTCCTCCTGCACCATCTGCGTCGACGCGCCGAGGACCCTGCCACCGCGCCTCCGCCAGCCCCCGAACCGGCCGCACATGACCGTAGCTTCCCCAGCTGAGAGCGCGAGTTCGATTCTCGTCACCCGCTCCATGACGAAGGTCCAGGCCGACCGCCTGGGCCTTGTTTCTCGTCCTCCCCCTGGATATGTGACGGTGCGGGAGTAGCGTGGGAGCGCGGGCCGCGAGGAGGGCGTGACCCCTGTGCGGCAGCTGCTCCGTCACCGCCTTCCGCGGTCGGCGGCCTGCCGGAACCGACAGGCAGGTGATGTCCATGGCCGTCTCCGACCCCCCTCCCCCGGCAGGACTGCTGGCGGACGGCGTGTACGAGTCCCTGCGCCCGGGAACGGCGCTCCTGCGGCTCGCGACCACCCATGACCGCGAGGGCATCCTCGACGGTGCGTGGTGGCCCCGTTCCAGGGATCCCGCCACCGAGCTGCCCAGCCTGATCGCCGCGCTGTCCGAGCGGCTCGGGCCCGTCACCCGCGTCGGCCTGGACGGCGACGCCTGGGACGATCTGCCGACCCGGATCACCGTCGACGGTCGCCTCGTGCACATCGACTCCTCCGTCGTGGGGGACGACACCGCCCTCGTGACCCGTGGCGACCGCGACCACTTCTCGCTGCTCGTGATCCCCCCGGACACACCCCCGCCCGCGGCGAGGGCCGCGATGGCCGATGCGGTCCGAGCCGGCAACCCTCGGCAGGCCCGCCAGATCCTGGTCGACACCGCCCGCGATCGGACGCGTCCCACCGGCCCCGGCGGGCAGCGGTAGACGCCGCTCGCCCCGGGGCGGTCGTGGCAACCGGGCAGCCGGGCTCCCGCGCGGGATCATCGGGGCGCCGGAGTTCCAGTGACCCCGGGGGGACCAGGTCCCGGCGGCGGAGTGTCCGTGAGGCGGTGGGCGGTGTGGTGGAAGGTGCGGGGCGTGACGGAGAGGAGGAACGTCGGGTGTCGGCGGCGGACCCGGGCCTGTGGCAGCGGGTGGTGGAGCAGCTGGGTACGGCCGTGACCGTGGTGGACCCGGCAGGGCGCATCGTCGTCGTCAACCCCGCCGCCGAACGGCTGCTGGGACGCCCGGCGGCGGCGATGCACGGCCAGGACCTGCACGACCTGTGCCACCGGGACCCGGGAGGCGACCTGATCCCGCGCGAGCGCTGCCCGCTGCTGCGGGCACTGGCCGAACGACGTGCGGCGTACGGGGACGACGACAGGTGCCTGCGGGGTGACGGCCGGCTGGTCCCGGTCTCCTGGTCGGCCACGCCTCTGACGGAGGACGGCCTCCCCTCGGGCATGGTCGTACTGGTCGCCGCAGCCGCGACGGAGCGCCGAGGCGGTCGGGAACGCGGGGAACGCGCGGAGCAGGCGGACCGGAGCGACCAGGCGGAGCGGGTCGCCCGTGCGAGTGCCCTGGAGGACCTCACCGAGCGGCTGACGCTCGTCGCGGAGATCACCGACGTGCTCGGGCAGACGCTGGAGGTGGACGAGGCCCTCGCCCGGTTGAGCCGGCTCCTGGTTCCCCGTCTCGCCGACTGGGCGGCGGTGGACCTGCGGGTCGGCTCCCGCCAGGTGTACCGGGTGGCGGTGACCGGCCCCGAGGGCCGTGACTCCGGGCAGGAGGACTGGCGCGGTCACCTTCCACCGGCCGGGGAAGGGGCTCGCTCGCCCCTGGTTCAGGTGCTGAGCGGGGGCGACCCCGTCCTGCAGGACCGGGCGTGCGTGGACGTACCGCCGGACTCCCCCCTGGCCGCCGTCCACAGTGCCTTTCTCCGGGCGACCGGCGCGGAGTCCGTCGTCACCGTGCCCCTGGGCACCCGGGGGCATGTCACCGGCGCCCTCACCCTGGTGCGCACCGACCCGGCGCGCCCCTTCGACGGCGGCGACGTGGACGTGGTGAGCGACATCGGCCGCCGGGTCGGCCCGGTCATCGACAACGCCCGCCGGTTCGGCCGCCAGCGCGCCGTCGCCGAGGCCATGCAGCGCAACCTCCTTCCCCCGCTGCCCCGGCACGGGCCGGTGCAGCTGGCCGCTCGGTACCAGCCCGCGCCGGCCGGCTCGCAGGTCGGCGGTGACTGGTACGACGCGTTCACCCTGAGGGACGGCACGCTCGCCCTGGTCATCGGGGACGTCCTGGGCCACGATCTGACCGCGGCCGCCGGCATGGCGCAGTTGCAGGGCATCCTTCGTGCCCTCGCCTGGGACCGCACCGGCCCGACGGGTGCCGTCGTGGACCGGCTCGACGACGCCATGCAGGCCATCACCGAGGTGCCGATGGCCACCCTCGTCCTCGCCCGGCTGGAGGGCCCCGCCGCCCCGGGCACCGGCCCGTGGACGCTTCACTGGACCAGTGCCGGGCACCCGCCGCCCCTGCTGCTGACCCCCGACGGGAACGCGCAGTACCTCGAAGCCGGGCAGGGACTGCTCCTCGGGACACACCTGCGTGTCGCCGGTCATCGGCCGAGCGCCGCCCGCGCCCTGCCGCCGGGATCCACGCTCCTCCTCTACACCGACGGGTTGGTCGAGGTACCCGGGAGCGACCTGGGCACCGAACTCGCCCGACTGCGGAACCACGCCCTCGCCCTCGCCCACGAGCCGCTGGACACCCTGTGCGACCGGCTGTCCGCCCGGATGCCCCCGGGCAGCACCGACGACATCGCCCTCCTCGCCGTGCGCCTGCCCGCTCCCCGGACCGAAGGCGAACCGCGACCGACGACGGGGTGATCGCCCGTGGGGTCGCCGGCGCGGAGGGCCCGGCCGGACGAGTGACCCGCCCACCTCTCCCGGCCAGGAGTAGCCTGATCGCACCGAGAGCTCTTCGCGCAGCGCGGTCGGCGGTGCCGTTCCCGGCGAGTGACGAAACGGGCGGTCGTCCGACGACTCCCGGAACGGGACCGCACGATGGAACCCAGCAACACACCCGCCGAAGACCCGACCTCGGCCTCCGCGCACTCGTACCGCATGCCCCCGCCCCGCCTGACCCTCACCACGGACGTCAGCCATGGCCCTCTGGACGGGGCCTGGTGGCCGCGCTGCGACGCGCTGGAACTCGAACTTCCCTGTCTCGTGGGCTCGTTGGAGCCGGACCCGGACACCACGGTACGGGTCACCGTGGAGCCCTCCGAATGGCCCGACGCCCCCCGCACGGTCATGGCGCCCGGCAGGGTGATCGCCGTGGAGCCGGCCGGCCCCGGGAGCGAGGCGCACGTCATCACCCTGGACTGCGGCAGCGTGGGGCGCTGGGTGCTCCTGATCGTGCCGCCCGAGGAGCCTGCCGGAACGGCCGCCCGGCTGCTCGCCGCCGCGGCCGACCCCGAGAACCCGCTGACCGCCACCCGGATGCTGGCGCTCGCCGAGACCGGACGGCTCGGGGGCACGGCGGGGCAGGCGGACTGAGGGACGCGCCCGGCCGCCGCCGGGGGCCGACACCGCCACCCGCTGTCCGCAGCGCGGACGCTCGCGCTCGCGGGATCGGCCTCGCCGGGTCGGCAGACCCCCACCACTCGTCACCCGGGAACGACGCACATGACGCACTCGCGGGGATGCGTGCAGCATCTCCGCGAGCGCGAGTCCGCCGAGCTGCGGTCCCAACCCGACGTTCCGCCCGCTGGGTACCCGGGCGGCGAGCAGGGAACCCACTCCGCGAGGACGAGGCCACCGATGCGGGGCCTCTTTCTCCCCGGCGGCCTGGCATCGAATTTCGCGACCCCCGTCGGAGCGGCAGATCGCCGGGCAGGACCCACGCGCCCGAGTTCACGGGTGGCGATCTCGGCCCACGTGGACCACGGTCCCTCCGGCCGTTTAGGTCAGGATCTGACCTCCATGGCCCCTAGCGTCTTCCTTGCCCGGCGGAACACGAACCACGGAAGGCAGCGACCATGAGCGAGAGCGTGACTGTCAACGAAGCGGCCACCCCCGAACCGGCCCATGAGCCGGCCGTCACCGGCGAGCGCGGCGACTTGCTGGAGGCACTGGCCAAGCAACGGCACTTCCTGCGCTTCACCACCCGCGACCTCACCGACGAGGAGGCGGGGCGCCGGACCACCGCCAGCCAGCTGTGTCTGGGCGGTCTGATCAAACACGTCACCGCGGTCGAGCGAAGCTGGGCGCGGTTCGTCCTGGACGGCCCGTCGGCGATGCCCGACTTCACCGCCATGACCGATGCCGACTGGGCCCGTCGGGCCGACCAGTTCCGGATGCTGCCCGGCGAGACGCTGACCGGCGTGCTCGCCGACTACGCCGAGGTAGCCCGCCGCACCGACGAGCTGGTCGTCACCCTGCCCGACCTGGACGCCGCACAGCCACTGCCGAAGGCCCCGTGGTCCGAGCCGGGCGCACGGTGGTCGGCCCGCCGGGTGCTGATGCACGTCATCGCCGAGACGGCCCAGCACGCCGGCCACGCCGACATCATCCGCGAGTCCCTGGACGGCGCCAAGAGCATGGGTTAGCCGGCGGCGCGGCAGGGTTCGGGACGGCGCCGCCCCGGACGTCAGGACGGGTCCGGCAGCGGTTCGCCTCCCAGGGCCGCCACGGCCTCCGCGACGGTGTCGTGGACGGTGAGCACCTGGTCCGCGCCGGTCAGCTCGAGGACCCGCCTCAGCTGTGGTGGCACGCAGGCCAGGACGAGGGACGCGCGGTTGCTCGTCGCGATCCGGTGGGCCGCCAGGAGAGCGTTCAGGCCGGCGGAGTCGCAGAACGTGACCCCCGAGAGGTCCAGGACGACACAGGGATGCCGCGTGGCGATGAGGTCACCGAAGAGCGTCAGACAGGCCGGTCTGGTCAGGTAGTCCATCTCGCCGATGACTCGGCCTACCAGGCAGCTGCCTGCGAGGGTCCTCACGATCGAGGGCACGTCGGACACGACGCTCCACCACTTCCACACCGGAACGGGGGCGCTGTGGGCCCAACGCCCGCACGTCGGCTTCCCTGGTTGAGCCCTGATAAGCGTCGGTGCGCGCGATGTGCGGGGGAAGGGAGAGCAAGTTTCGTCGGCGGCCCGGGGTTCGTTCGTACGCCTCGCCGCTACAGGGGGCGTCGTCCGGCGACCGCACCGCCCGGGTCGTCCAGCAGGGCGATGCGGGCGGTGATGCGTTTGCCGACCGGTTCCCGCTGCGCTTCGAAGCCCTGGGCGACGGCCATGACGATCTCCAGGCCGTGCTGGCCCACCCGGCCGGCATCCGCGGCCCGGGCGATGGGCAGCACCGGGTCGGAGTCCCACACCACGACCTCGACCGTGTCACCGGCGATCCGCAGGTCCAGCAGCACCGGTCCCGGAGCGTACTTACGGGCGTTGGTGACCAGCTCGCTCACCACCAGCCGGGTCAGGTCCATGGCGCGCTCGGAGACCGGCAGGCCGTGGTCGGCCTGGACACGGGTGAGGAAATCGGCGGCCATGTGACGGGCCTCGGCGATCACCGAGTCGGTCCCGTCCAGGGCCACCGTGGCCTGGACGGTCTGTTCGCTCGGCGTGGTGCCGTCCTCGCCCACAGGGACTGATTCCATCGCGGCCGCCCTCATTACCCCATTCACATCGCGCCGTATACCCGCTCCGGGGAAGGTGACGCTTCCCGCCCCCGTGTTGTCTTCGTCTCACCCACGCATCGCCCCGTGCGTCCAGGGCAGCGGTTCCCGCGAGGGAAGGGCTGTGCCAGGATCACCGGCATGGCTGAAGGCGAAGTGGCGGAAACCGAACAGGCGACACCGGCGGGCGAGCTGTCGGTCGTGGCGTCCGTCACCGACGGTGTTCACGTACTGACCGCCGCCGGGGAGATCGACCACCAGACCGGTGACACCCTCGCGCAGGCCCTCGACGTCTCCGGCGCGCCCCGGCCCCGGGTCGTGGTGGACCTGGGACAGGTGACGTTCATGGACTCCAGCGGCATCAACGTGCTCATCACCGCCCACCGCACCCTCACCGAGGCCGGCGGCTGGCTCCGCCTCGCCCGGCCCGGCCAATCCGTGCAACGGGTCCTGCGCCTCGTCGGCATCGACGCCGTCATCGACTGCCACGAGACACTCCACCAGGCACTCACCGACTGACCGGTCAGAGCCCCCGCCCCCTCGGTACTCCGGCGGATCGGCATCGTGAGGCCGGTCCACTTCCCCTCTCGCACCCCTGTTTGGTCATGGGTGTGGCGGCTACTCGCAGGCCGAAGCCTGCTCGCGGCGAGGACCGCGAGGTCGACGCGCTGCCGCTGGGCGGTCTCCGCCGACGGGACCCTGCGGAGCAGACGGCAAGGAGCTGGTCGGGATGACCATGGTGACACAGGGGGGTGGCGGAGGCGGCGGTTCCAGCGGCCTGTACGACGTGCTGGAACTCGTCCTGGACCGCGGGCTGGTGATCGACGCGTTCGTGCGCGTCTCCCTCGTCGGTATCGAGATACTCAAGATCGACGTACGGGTCGTGGTCGCGAGCGTCGACACCTACCTCCGCTTCGCCGAGGCGTGCAACCGCCTCGACCTCGAAGCGGGCCCCCGCAAGCCGGCCGGGCTCACGGAACTCACGGGAAAGATGACGGAGTCCGGCGCGCACGGCAAGACCAAGGGAGCCCTGTCCGGAGCCGCGGAGACCGTTTCCGAGGCCTTCAAGCAGGCACGCGACGAGGGGCAGGCGCGTCAGGGCGAGCGGGCCAGGAGAGGGGAATAGCAGATGGGCACCTACGTCTACGGGATCGTCCGCGCCTCCCGGTCTTCCCTCCCCCAGGACCTGGAAGGCGTCGGGGACCCCCCGCGGCCGGTGCGCGTACTGCGTCAGGGCGAGCTGGCCGCGATCGTCGGCGACGCCCCCCCCCCAGGAGCTGCGCCCCAAACGCCGTGACCTGCTGGCCCACCAGCGGGTACTGGACGAAGCCGGGGCGGCCGGCGTGGTCCTGCCCATGCGGTTCGGCAGCACCTCCCCGGACGACGGCACGGTGACCGCGGTGCTCGCCGAGCGCGCGGACCGATTCGCCGAGCGGCTGCACGCACTGGACGGCACGGCGGAGTACAACATCAAGGCCAACCACGACGAGGAGGCCGTGCTCCATCTCGTCATGGCGGCCCACGACGACATCCGGTCCCTGGCGCACGCGAACCGCGAGGCCGGCGGTGGCACCCAGGAGGAGAAGATCCGGCTCGGGGAGATGGTCGCCGCGGCCGTCCAGGAACGCGAGGCGACCGACGCGGAGCTGCTCCACCAGGCGCTCGCACCGATGGCCAAGGACGTCAGCGCCGGTCCGCCGAGCAGCGGCTGGCCGGCCAACCTCTCCTTCCTGGTGGACCGCCCTTCAGCAGAGCGGTTCCTGACCGCGGTCGAGGCGTTCCGCCAGGAGCACCCCCACCTCGAGCTGCGCGTCAGCGGCCCGCTGCCGCCCTACGGTTTCGCCGAGCCCCCCTCGTCCCGGCAGGCCGAAGGCGGCGACACGGAAGCGTTCGGGAACGCGGCCGCGCAGCCGCACGGGTGACAGGCGGCGCCCCCGTGCCTCCCCCGGAGGCCGGGCGCCATGACCCTCATGCCGGGCTCTTCATCCACGCGACGAGTCGCTCCCACCAGCCGGCGTTCGACCTGCCCCCTCGGCGCACGCGCTCACGCCCCGCCGTGTCACACAGGCACCGCTCGTGCCGTGGCACGCCGGCGAGTACCTGCTCCACGTGCATCCCGCAGCCCTCGTAGGTCGCCTTCCGGCATGACTGGCAAACAGCACGTCGGCACATAATTCCTCTTCATCGGCTGCGGCATTAACCACCAGTAATATCAACAGTTTCGTCACAGTCAAATTCACAACTCCACCACAATCCGGCCAGGACGTACACCGTCTCCATGAATAGCTGCCGATTCGGAAGCGGAACGCCCGGAGACGACGGCTTCATGCCCTAAGTTCCTCGTGGGATACGTCACTTGATGCCGCCAAGCGGTGGGGAGCGGAATACCCCTGAGGTTGCCCGGGACACCGAAACAGTGGTTGCATCACGCCCGGTCGAGAAAGGGAGGCATTCCTCCGCACCGTGACAGGCCATCACCGCTCCTTTTGACATCGTCGACCTGGGCGCGGCGAGGGCAGGAGACCGAGAACGGCGACCGCCCTCACGGAACGGGTGGTGTGCGCCGGTCAGAAGGGAGCAACGTGGGTTGCTCGCACGCCGCAGGATGCCCCCTTTTCCCCTTGCTGAGAGCGAGCTTGCAAGGGTGGCGCGACTACTACTGCGACAGCGCGGATCAGTGGCACGGCTGTGCGCGCTACCAGATGTCGCTCACCGGTGATCGTGTGCCGATCAGCCTGCTGCCCAACGGAGCCTACGCACGGCACCTCGAACACGCGCCCGCCGATGCGGAGCAGAGGTCCCATCAGGTCCCGCGATCGCAGCCCAGTCCCTGGTCGGCGGCCAACGCGTCCTGGTCGCAGCCGGCACCGGCACGGCCGGCGGAGCCGACGGAATCCGTGCCCGCGGCACCGGAGCCTGTGACTCAGCTCGGGCCGGCGTCTCCGACGATACCGGTCTCGCACTACCGACCGTCACCGTCCCCGCACCTACCCGAGCCTCCGCGTCCTCCCTCTCGGCGCGCGGGGCACAAGCCCAGGTCGAAGCGCGGCTGGTGGGCGCGATTCACCGAATGGATGGGAGGCCCCGCATGAGTGGCTACTGGCCCTGGTGGGCCGGCGCTGCCGGGCTCGCTCTGATCACCGTCAACTACGCCCTCACCACGGAGCGGTCTTTCGGGGTGTCGTCCGCGTGGGACCGCGTGCTGCACTGGCGCAGGGAGCGGCGCCTGGAGCAGATGGACGAGGAGTTCACCGACGAGCGCGCTCTCGCCGACGCCCTCGCCGCGGCTACGGCGGAGCACTTCGGCACGGGCCTCACCGCGCCCGCGGTGCCACCGGCGCCGTACGGGACCTCCCGGTCGCCGCTCGAAACGGACGTCGACCCGACGGTGCGTGAGGACGCCCAGGTGGGGAGCCCGGGCCCGGCCCCGCTGGTCACCCAGGCCGCCCTGCTGGTGTCGATCTTCTTCGGCGGACTGATCGCCGCGGTCACCTCCGGACGGTTCCACCTCCGCTTCGACATGGGCCCGGGATTCAGGAACGTGGTCACGGCGAATCCGACCACCATGGTCATCCTGCTGTTCGCCGGAGGCGTGCTGGTCGGCTTCGGCACGCGGCTGGCCGGTGGGTGCAGCTCCGGCCACGGACTCAACGGCTGCGGACGTCTGCGCCCGGTCAGCCTGGTGGCGACCGCCGTGTTCTTCGGCACCGCCGTCGCGGTGTCGTTCCTGCTGTGGAAGGTGATCTGATGCGTACTCGGGGCGCGATCCTGCTGGCCAACATCATCACCGGGCTGGCTCTCGGGTACACCGTCTCCAACATCGGTTTCGGCGACTACACCGAGCTGAACCGCATGTTCACCTTCCAGGACCTGCGCATGCTCCTCTCCTTCGCCGGCGCCGTCCTGATCATCGTGTGCGCGTTCGCTCTGCTGCGGGTCCGACGCACCCCGGGGCGCATCCACGCCGGCGTGATCCCCGGCGCGGTGCTGTTCGGTACGGGCTGGGCGATCTCCGGCGGGTGTCCGGCGATCCCGATCGTCCAGGTCGCCGGCGGATACCTGCCCGCCCTGGTCACCATCGTCGGCGTCGCCGTCGGCATCCGGCTGTGCCGCTGGGCCAACGCCCGCTACTTCCACCTCGACCGCGGTTCCTGCGGCCTGTGACCAGGGGCGTGGAGTGCCGCGCCGAGCGCCGTCGCTTCCCGGGCTGAGAGTGCGCCTTCGGTTCTCGTCACCCGCTCCGGACGAAACCCCCAGGTCCCAGACCCGGGGGTTGTTCGTTGCGCGGATGCGGTGGGCGGGCCGCTCACCGCATCCGCACCGTGCCACCGGCCGGCTGCCGGCGATGAGTTTCCGCGGCCCGCCGGGGCGCGCTCGATCAGCGTCGGGGCGAGGGGGGGGCCGAGCCGATCGACACCACCGTTCCGGCGGCGGCCCCGGGCAGGTGCATGGAGGTGCAAAACGCCCCTGTGCGCTTCGTCTCGTTCGGGAATCGGCGCGGGATCGCCGGCGTCCGGTCCGTCGAGGACGGCAGCGGGCCCGAACACGCCGTCGGGGGAGGTCACAGCGCTGCGGGCGGAAACGCCCGGCGGCGGCACCGCAGCCTGGAAGACAATATCTGTCACCGCAAAGTAAGAAATCGGATCGGCGCACGAGAAATATTCCCGAAACGGCTGCCGACGCGGAAATACTTGCCCGGGCGGGGCCGATGCCGGCGTGCTACTGTCGTCATCAGTTGCAGGTGTGGTTGCCAGAAGGTTTTTCCGACGGCTGATCATCACGGCGACACGGAATACGCACAGGGCGTTTTCCTGACACCGTCCTCCGAAGGAGAAACAAAATGGCTACTGGCACTGTGAAGTGGTTCAACGCGGAAAAGGGCTTCGGCTTCATCGAGCAGGACGGCGGCGGCGCCGACGTCTTCGCCCACTACTCCAACATCGCCACCCAGGGCTTCCGTGAGCTGCTGGAGGGCCAGAAGGTGTCGTTCGACATCGCGCAGGGCCAGAAGGGCCCGACGGCCGAGAACATCGTTCCCGCCTGACGCACCGGCACTGACGCATACTTCGCAGCTGGGGCCCGCACCTTGGGGTGCGGGCCCCAGCTCGCTTCATTTCCAGGATGATCGGCCTGTCGTTCTCCGGCCGACCCTGTCATTTCCGGCTCGTTCTCGCGATTCTCTGCGCCGCTCATTCTGCTGCGGAAATTCCTTGATACGCGCCCGCATCGAGGAAGGTTCCGCATGAACCGCACACGTACCACTCGCGCACGCACCGACCGCCCGTCCGACCGTTTCGCGGGAAGTGCCACCGCGAGCCGCTCCGGCGGTCCGCGCCGCTCCGGCGGCCAGGGGAACCGGCAGCCGGCGCGGGGCGAGTTCGCCCTGCCGAAGACGGTCACGCCCGCGCTGCCCGCCGTCGAGTCGTTCGCCGATCTCGACATGCCGGCCCCGCTGCTGACCACGCTCGGCCGGGAAGGGGTGACCGTACCGTTCCCGATCCAGGGGGCGACCCTGCCGAACTCCCTGGCCGGCCGCGACGTGCTCGGCCGCGGCCGCACCGGGTCGGGCAAGACCCTCGCCTTCGGCCTCGCGGTCCTGGCCCGTACGGCGGGCCGGCGCGCCGAGCCGCGCCGGCCGCTGGCCCTGGTCCTCGTGCCCACCCGTGAGCTGGCCCAGCAGGTCACCGACGCGCTCGCGCCCTACGCCCGCTCCGTGCACCTGCGGCTCACCACGGTCGTCGGCGGCATGTCCCTCGGCAGGCAGGCCGGCGCGCTGCGCACCGGCGCCGAGGTGGTCGTGGCGACGCCCGGCCGGCTCAAGGACCTCATCGACCGGGGCGACTGCCGGCTCGACGACGTCGCCACGACGGTCCTCGACGAGGCCGACCAGATGACCGACATGGGCTTCATGCCCCAGGTCACCGCCCTGCTCGACCAGGTGCGGCCCGGCGGCCAGCGGCTGCTCTTCTCCGCCACCCTGGACCGCAACGTCGACCTGCTGGTCCGCCGCTACCTGACCGACCCGGTGGTCCACTCCGTCGACCCGTCGGCCGGTGCCGTCACCACGATGGAGCACCACGTCCTCCACGTGCACGACACGGACAAGCACCGCACGACCACCGAGATCGCCGCCCGGGACGGCCGGGTCATCATGTTCCTGGACACCAAGCACGCCGTGGACCGGCTGACCAAGCACCTGCTGAACAACGGTGTCCGCGCCGCGGCCCTGCACGGCGGCCGGTCCCAGCCCCAGCGCACCCGGACCCTGGCGCAGTTCAAGGACGGTCACGTCACCGTCCTGGTGGCCACCAACGTCGCGGCGCGCGGCATCCACGTCGACAGCCTCGACCTGGTCGTCAACGTGGATCCGCCCAGCGACCACAAGGACTACCTGCACCGCGGCGGCCGTACGGCCCGCGCCGGGGAGTCCGGCAGCGTCGTCACCCTGGTGACCCCCGGCCAGCGCCGCGGCATGACCCGGCTGATGGCCTCGGCCGGCATCACCCCGCACATCACCCCGGTCCGCTCGGGCGAGGCGGAGCTGAGCCGCATCACCGGCGCCCAGGCGCCCTCCGGTGTCCCGGTCGTCATCACCGCACCGGTCGTGGAACGCCCCCGCCGCACGGCCTCCGCGTCCCGCGGCCGCCGCAGCCGTACCGGTCAGGGCCGCCCCGCCGGCGCGGGGATGCGCCGCGGGGCGCAGCGGCGGCCCGGAAACGACTCGGCCGCGTAGACCGGCGCGGTCCCGGGAGGCCCCGTGGCCTCCCGGTGCCGGAACGCACAGGGCCGTCAGGCCGACCAGCCCGCACCGAAGGAGACACCCTTGACGCCAGCGCGGACGCAGTACCGCAGGCCGGAGCCCGCCCCCGGGTCCGTGGCCGACGACAGCGAGCGGCACGGGCCCCGGGTGGGTGACGACATGACCGTCGAGGTGGCTCTGGCCGTCATGGCGGGTGCCCGCGTCGCGTACCTGACCGTGTGCGACGAGGACGACGAGCGCACGGGCCTGATCACCCTGGGCCGGCTCGCCGTCCTGCGTGACAGTCCCACGTACACGGACCGGATCCGCCTGCGGGACGTCCTCGGCGGCACCGGTGGACACGGCCGGACGCCGGACGTGCTCGCCGTCTCGCGCTGAAGCGTCCTTCCCGCGACTACCCCTGAGAGGCATCATGCGCTGTGTCATCGCCCGCTACCCGTTCGACCTCACCAAGGACGGGGTGGTCGCCTCGATGAAGGGCGTCAGGCCCGAACTCGTCACGGGTGAGTCCGTGACCATCGGCCGCCGCCGCTACCCCGTGAAGCAGGTGGGCCGGATCGTCACGCGACAGGACCCCCGTGACTTCACCACCCTCGAGGTGACGCGGGCCATGACACGCCTCGGGTTCACCTGTCACGACCGCCCCGGCGCCGAGCCCGCGGGCTCGGACGCGGGCGTTCCCACTCCGCTGCAGACCGCGTCGGCACTGCTCGGCGGTGCCGGTCCCGCGGGAGGGTGAGGACGGGCGGGAAACCGCCCTCGGGATCCCGGTGGGGGCCCTGCCGACGCGCGTCGGCAGGGCCCCCACCGCTGTGTCCGCCCGGGAACCGCCGGCCGGGCCGGGGCCGCAGGCGGCGTCTCAGCGGTCGGAGTAGCTGATGTCGCCCACGGTCCAGGCGCTGACGTCCTCGATCGCGACCCGGTACATGCCGCCCGTCTCCGGGATGCCGAGGCTTCCCTGCAGGATCCGGGCGAGGTGGAAGTGCAGATGCGTGGGCGTCTCGCCGCGAGAGGACCGGCTTCCCCGCGAGCCGCGGGCGAAGACGTCCGAGAACGGGCCGAGGCGGTCCGAGTCCCGCAGGACCTCCGCCACCCGTTCCCTCCACACGGCCTCCGGAGCCAGCCGGCCGGTGATGACGGCGCCGCCGACGACCACGGTCAGGGACATCTGATTGCTTCGCTCGGACTCCACCGCGGCGGAGATGGCGACGAGCAGCTCATCAGGGTTCGACATGCAGCAGAGCTTATGCGGCCCACCGGGACTCGAACTCCCCGCGGGGCCGAACTGGTTGCGTACGCGGCGGGGTGTGACCGCCCGCCGGCCGGCAAGGGCCGGCCGCGGCCGGGTACCTCCTCCACCGGAAGGGTGAAATCTATCCTTGCGGCAGTAGACTTTCGCTCCCACCATGGGTACGCTTCTTCTCGTAGACAAGGTCGAACGCGACGAGAAAGTGAGGGAGCAGACGCCATCAGGATCGCCCGGCCCGAGGAGCACTCGGCCGGGTACCGCAAGACCCCGGAATGGATGGTGGTCCCCGGTCACGCAGCTGCGATCCCCCGCTCCGCCCTGCCGGGCCGGGTAGCGGAAACAGAAGGCCGGCCCAGCTACAGGGCCGACAGATGGTGTTCAATTTCCTTCGGGGCCTTGGTGCCGTACGGCACCAGGGCCCCTCGACGCGTTGCACAGCGAGGTGACATGACATCGGACAACCCTCTGAATGATCGTCTGGACGACGACGACTACCCCGCGTACACCATGGGCCGGGCCGCCGAGATGCTCGGCACCACCCCGGCGTTCCTCCGCGCCATCGGCGAGGCCCGCCTGATCACTCCGCTCCGCTCGGAGGGAGGACACCGCCGGTACTCCCGCTACCAGCTGCGCGTCGCCGCACGCGCCCGCGAGCTCGTCGACCGGGGCACTCCGATCGAAGCCGCCTGCCGCATCGTCATCCTCGAGGACCAGCTCGAGGAAGCGCAGCGCATCAACGAGGAGTACCGCCGTGCCGCACACGGGGCGGCGGGTGGCTGAGGGCAGGACCCGCCGCCCCGTGCCGGCTCAGCCGGTGAAGAACCGCCCGTCGAGCGCGATGGTCAGCAGCAGGTCCATGGCCAGCGCCGGGCGCGGGCGCGTCACGGGGGTGCTTTCGGCGTAGGAGTTGATCTCCCGGACCACCACCCGGCGGCCGTCCGGACGCAGGGTGTCGACCTGCCACACCGTGGCCGGACCGCCCTTCTCCGAGGGGCCCTCGACCTTTTTGACCATGGTTCCGTCGGCCAGGGGAGTGGACTCGCAGTCGCCGGAGACGCCGGCGCAGCCCATGTGCCCGGCCAGAGAGGCGGCCGCGTGGCGCCGCACGTCGACCTCCAGCATGTTTCCTGCCGTGGCCGTCGTCGTACACCAGCTGGACCAGGCCGTCGCCCGCGTTCAGATCCGAAACGGTGCCGCCGGGCGGCAGGTGTGACCTCAGCACGCCGGTCAGGTGGCTCGCGGGCGCCTGCGCCGGGCCGGTGGGGGCACCTTCGGGAGCCGGCAGCGCGGCGATCGCCTCCTTCCACAGCGGGCTGCGCGCGATGGAGGTCAGCCGGTCCGTCGACAGCACCGGGTCGGACCCGCCGGCCGAGCCCTCCGCGGGTGCTTCCCTCACCGTGGGTCCTTTCGTGGTCGGACGTCACCTCTTACACGCGGTGGGGGTGCTCCCGCGTTACGCGTCCGGCGGCAGGCGGCGGCCGCGCGTTCGGTTCTCTCGCCGTTCCGACCAATCCGCCGCCCGGCCGGGACCGGATTACGTCCGGAGATGTCGCGACCTCGGAGGCCCCCTGTGAGAGAAGCCGTGCCGGAGGTACGGCGGGCCGCGCGCCGCCGCGGTCTGGTCCGCCTGCGTGACCGACCGGGGGTGACCGCGTGAACAGGACCGCCGACCGCAGGACCGCCGACCTGCACCGGATGACGGGCGCCTACGCCCTGCACGCCCTGCCCGACGACGAGCACGCCGCGTTCGAGCGTCACTTGGCGGGCTGCGAGCCGTGCGCGCGGGAGACCGCCGAGTTGTCCGCCGCCGTGGCCCGGCTGGGACTCACAGCCACGGTGACGCCTCCGGCGGCCCTGCGCGAGCAGGTCCTGCGCCGTATCCCCTGCGTCCGGCAGGAGCCGCCCGGCGTGGGGACGGCGGTGCGCGCGGGCCGGGCCGGACGGCGGGCCCGGCCGCTGTCCCGGTGGGCGCTCGCCGCCTGTCTCGCGGCGGCCGCCGCGCTCGGCGGTACGACGGTGTGGCAGCACCAGCGCGCCGAGGACGCCCTGCACCGGGCGAGCGGCGCGCGGCAGGGGGCGGACGAGGTCGCCGCCGTGCTGGCCGCGCCGGACGCGCGGGCCCGGACCGCCGCCCTGGGCGGCGGCGCCACCGGCACGGTCGTCGTCTCGCGGGGACGGGACGAGGCCGTGTTCGCCGCCACCGGGATGGCCCGGCCCGCGGCCGGGAAGGTCTACCAGCTGTGGTTCGACCACGACGGCACCATGCGGCCGGCCGGGCTCATGGACCCCGCCCGCACCGACCAGGCCGTGCTGCTGCGCGGCGGTGTCGACGGCGCCTCGGGCGTCGGGGTCACCGTGGAGCCGGCGGGCGGCTCCTCGGCGCCGACCTCCGCGCCGGTGGCCCTCCTGGGCCTGCCCGTGTGAGAACTGCCGCGCGGCACCCGGCGGCACGTTCAGAGCAGGCCGGTCACCGTCACCGTCACCCGTGCCCCGGGGCGGCCGGGAAACAGCGCGGCCAGGTGCCCCCGGACGGCGGTGCGGACGGCGCGGGCCACGTCGACGGTCCGGGTCCGGCGCGACGCCACCACCTGGACGTCGACGTGCCGGACGGCGCCGTCGCCGGCTCCCGGCGTCAGGCGGACTCCGGCGGTCGGCGGGCTCCGGCGCCGGGCCCGGGCCCGGACCATGCCGGGCGGAGCCGGCCGGCCAGGCCCGGCTTGGGGAAGGCGACGCCCGGCACGCTCTCCACGCCCCTGCCCGCGTCCTCCACGAGCGTGTGATGCGCGAGGCGCACGGTCATGCGGTTCGCCCTTGCTGATCGTCGGCCGGGGTGTCGACGAGGCCGGTGACGCGGATGTCCCCGGCCGCGAGGACCGTGCCCGGTTCGCGGTCGGCGGTCTCCCGCACCCGTTGCCGTAGCCGCCCCGCCAGGTCCGGCAGGGCGGCGCCGAGGTGCCCTCCCCGGCGCCTGCGACGTCCGGTGGTGCGGTCGGTCCGCGGGAGCCCGCCACTTCCCTCGCCTTCTCCGTTCTTCCTTTTTCCTTTTCATCCGTAGCCGCTCCGCGGGCGGATTGGTGCGGAAAAAAGATTCACCCGATCGGGGGGACGACCAATCCGGCGCCCCTCCGGAGCCGGATTCCCCACGTGACCGACGACGAGAAGAAACCGCGCAAGCCCTCGGGGGCGCTCCGCCTCGTGGCGGGCGCGCTCGCGGGTGCCCTGGCCGGCTTCGCCGCGCTCGCCGTGGCCGAGCTGGTCTCGGCGGCGGTCCGCCCGCAGGCGGGTCCCGTCGTCGCGGTGGGAGGGGCGGCGATCGACCGCACGCCCGCCGCCGTGAAGGACTGGGCGGTCAGGAATTTCGGCACCGACGACAAACTCGTGCTGCAACTCGGAATTCTCGCGGTGCTGGCGCTTTTCGCACTCGCCCTGGGAATCGCCGCGCTGCGATTCCGGCGGGCGGGAGCGGCGGGCGTCGTGCTGTTCGGTGCGGTCGGCGCGCTCGCGGCGACCACCCGGCCCGACTCGCGCGGCCTGTCCGACGCGCTGCCGTCGCTCGTGGGCGCGGGCGCCGGAGCGGTTCTCCTCCACGTCCTGGCGGGCAGGCTCGCCCGGCGCGAACCGGCCGGCTCCGGTCCGGCGGACCGTGCGTCCGGCTCGGGCGCGGGTCCCGAACAGGACTGGGACCGGCGCGGGTTCGTGATCGCGGCCACGGCCGCCGCCGTCGCCTCCGCGGGGGCCGGGGCGGTGGGCCGGGCCCTGAACGGTGCGAGCGGCGGCAGCGCGGTCGCCTCCCGCGACCGGCTGGTGCTGCCGGCGCCCGGCTCGCCCGCCGCCGCCGTCCCCCGGGGTGCCGGACTGCGGATCCCCGGCGCCAGTCCCTTCCTCACCCCGAACGCCGACTTCTACCGCGTCGACACCGCCCTCGTGGTGCCGAAGGTGGACGCGGCGGCGTGGCGGCTGCGGATCCACGGCACGGGCGTGTCCCGGCCGGTCGTGCTCTCCTTCGACGACCTCCTGCGCCGCGAACTGGTCGAACGCGACATCACCCTCACCTGCGTCTCCAACGAGGTCGGCGGCCCCTACGTGGGCACGGCCCGCTGGGTCGGGGCCCGGCTGGCCCCCCTGCTGGCCGAGTGCGGGGTGAAGCCGCCGTCGCGGGGCGGCCGGGCCGACCAGCTGGTGGCCCGCTCGGTGGACGGCATGACGATCGGCACCCCGGTCGAGGACGTGATGGACGGCCGCGACGCGCTGCTCGCCGTCGGCATGAACGGGGAGCCGCTGCCGTTCGACCACGGCTTCCCGGTCCGGATGGTCGTCCCCGGCCTCTACGGGTACGTCTCCGCCTGCAAGTGGATCACGGACCTGGAGCTGACCACCTTCGACGCCTACGACCCCTACTGGGTCAAGCGCGGCTGGGCCCGCGAGGCACCGATCAAGACCCAGTCCCGGATCGACACCCCGAAGCCGTTCGCCCGGCCGAAGGCGGGCACGGTGATGGTCGCCGGCGTCGCCTGGGCCCAGCACCGCGGCATCGACAAGGTCGAGGTCCGGGTCGACGACGGGCCCTGGCAGGAGGCCCGGCTGGCCCCCGAGGACAGCCGGGACACCTGGCGCCAGTGGTCCTTCCCCTGGCAGGCCGCCAAGGGCGGCCACACGCTCACCGTGCGCGCCACCGACCGCACCGGCCGGGTGCAGACCGACAGACGCACCCGGACCGTCCCCGACGGGGCCAGTGGACGGCACTCCGTCGTGGTCACCGTCGAGTGACCCACCGGACCGCCCCTTCCCCCCACCTACCGATTTCCCCTACCGACCGGCAGCTCAGCCTGCGAACACCATCAGGAGAAACACCATGAACACTCGTATCCGCCGTACCGCCGTGATCGTGGCCGCCGCCGCCGTGCTGCCGCTCGCGCTCAGCGCCTGCTCCGACAGCGGCAGCGACTCCGGCAAGTCCGACTCCGCCTCGAAGGCGTCGGCGTCGGCCACCACCCCGGACGACGGCATGAGTGGCGGCGGCACCACCGCCGCCGCCATGGACCAGCCCTTCGGGGCCGCCTGCTCGGCGGTGCCGAAGACCGGTGCCGGCTCCTTCGACGGCATGGCCAAGGACCCGGTCGCCACCGCCGCCTCCAACAACCCGGCCCTGTCCACCCTGGTGGCCGCCGTGAAGAAGGCCGGCCTGGTCGACACCCTCAACAACGCCCAGAACATCACGGTGTTCGCGCCGACCAACGACGCCTTCAAGAAGATCCCCAAGGCGACCCTGGACAAGGTCCTGAACGACAAGGCCCAGCTGACGAAGATCCTCACCTACCACGTCGTCGGCAAGAAGCTCACGCCGAAGGACCTCGAGAACGGCTCCTTCGACACCCTGGAGAAGTCGAAGCTGACCACCTCCGGCTCGGGCGAGTCCTACACCGTGAACGACTCCGCCAAGGTCGTCTGCGGCAACGTCAAGACCGCCAACGCCAACGTCTACATCATCGACACGGTGCTGATGCCGCCGTCCTCCTGACGACGCCCCCGACGGGGGCCGGGCCGTACGGTCCCGGCCCCCGTCGGCGTTCCGGCGGGCTTTTTACGGGAATCCGCGTCACAGCCGCGGCTGCGCCGTTCGCCGCGGCCGCGGGTGAAAACGCCTCCCGGGTGGTCCGGCAGCCGCCGGCGCCGGACCCGGAGACGGTACGGTCCGGTGCTCCCGCCCTCGGCGGCGTCACGGAAGGGAAGGTGTGATGCTGCGGCCTCGTACCGTCGTCAACCGGTCGGCCCTCGGCACCGGCCGGTGGCCACCCTCCGTCGTGGTCGCCGAGGCGGAGGAGTCGGCCGCGCCGTACACCGTCCACACCCGCCTGCGCCTCAGCGCCACCTCGCACCGGACGCCGCATGTCCGCTGACCCGTACCCCGACGACGCCGCCCGCCGCGCCGTCCGCCCCCGGCCGCCCGCCGCGTGGTGGCTGGCGCTGCGGCGCACCCCGGTGTCCCTGTGGAACGACGACATCTCGGACTACGCGGCGGCGCTGACGTACTACGCGATCCTGGCCGTGCTGCCCGCCATGCTCGTCACCGTGCTGGCGTTCGGCCTGATCAGCCCGGACACGGCGAAGGAGTTCGTCACCGTCGTCACCGCGTACGCGCCCGCCGAGTCGGCCGGGGACCTGCACGCCGCCCTGTCGCGCATGCTGGGCGCCGACGGCAGCGCCTGGCCGCTGCTGGTGGTGGGCACCGGCAGCGCGCTGTGGTCGGCCTCCAGCTACCTCGCCGTCTTCCGCCGCGCCCTGCACCGCATGCACCGGGTGGAGGACCGGCGCTCGCCCTGGCGCAGGGCCCCCCGCATCGCCCTCACCGCCCTCGGGCTGCTCGCCCTGCTGCTGACCGGCTCCCTGGCGCTGCTGCTCACCGGCCCGCTGGCCGAGACGGCCGGCCGGGTGCTGGGGCTGGGCGCCGGCGCGGCCTGGGCGTGGAGCGTGCTGCGCTGGCCGCTGCTGCTGTGCCTGGTGGTGCTGCTCGTCGTGGTCGTCTTCCACACCGGTCCGCCCGTCGCCCGCCGCCGCGGGCACACCCTGCCCGGCGGTGCCCTGGCCGCCGTGCTGTGGCTCGTCGTCTCCGCGGGGTTCGCCGTGTACGCCTCCACCCTGAGCACGTACAGCAGGCTCTACGGCTCCCTCGCCGGCGTCGTGGTCTTCCTCATCTGGCTGTGGCTGTCCAACCTGGCCCTGCTGACCGGCGCCCAGTTCACGGCGGAGCTAGGCAAGGGCACCGCCGTGCGTCACAGCACCGGGACGGTGCCGGCGCCGTAGCACTGCGCCGGCAGGGGGTCCGGGCGGCCCGCGGGGTCGAGGAGGTGGGCGACGGCCGCGGCGGTGGTGGCGTGCCAGAAGCGGGAGCGGCGCAGCATCGCGTGGTCGCCGTCGCCGACGAGCGCCATCGCCGCCCTGGCCGCCGTGCCGCGCGCCCGGCGGACACAGGCCGCCGACTCGGCGGGCGACGTGATCCGGTCCCGTTCCCCGTGCAGGACGACGAGGTGACGGCCCGCCACCTGCCGGACCGGTTCGCCCGCCGGCCACCAGGGTGCCAGGGCCACCACCGCACGCACCTGCGGATGTCCCGCGGCGTGCAGCGCGGCCCTGCCGCCCATGGAGTGGCCGACCAGCACCGTGGGCACGGGGCCGGCCAGTTCGGCGAGGCGGCGCAGCGCCTCCAGGGTGTCCCGCACGGGGTCGGCGCGGACGCCGTTCCAGCCGCGCAGGCGGTAGCGCACCCGGGCGAGCAGGACGTCCTCGTGCGGCAGCCCGGCACTGATCGCCCGGTGGAAGGGCCGCATCCGCAGGGCCGCCAGGTGCCAGGAGCGGGCGGGGCCGGTGCCGTCCGCCCGGCCGCCGTGCAGCACCAGCACGGCGGCACGGGGGCGCCGCGGGAGCACCAGCGGTACGAGCGCGCCTCCCCCCGGCGGGGCGCCGGGGCCGGTCACGGCCGCCTCGGCGGGCGCGGGAGGAAGCCGCTGGTGCGGGCCTGGTAGGCGGCGTAGCCGGGCCGGCCGGCCATGTGGCGTTCCAGCAGCCGTTTTCCGCTGCCGCGCGTCAGCAGCAGGGTCATCACCACCGGGGACACCAGGGACACGGCCGCCGCGGCGGGCGAGCCGCAGGCCAGGAGGTACAGGCCCCACCAGACGCAGAAGTCCCCGAAGTAGTTCGGGTGCCGGGTCCAGGCCCACAGACCCCGGTCCATGATCCTTCCCCGGTTGGCCGGATCGGCCCTGAACCGGGCGAGCTGGGCGTCCCCGACCGCCTCGAAGCCGAGACCGGCCGCCCACAGCGCGGTGCCAGCCCAGGTGAGGAAGGACGGCGGGCCGGGTACGTACTGCGCCGCCTGGACGGGCAGGGACACCAGCCACACCAGGGCGCCCTGGAGCAGGTAGACCATGCGCAGCGCGTACGCGTTCCGGTTGCCGGGCGCCTTGGCCAGCATCGCCTCGTAGCGCGGGTCCTCGCCGTGGCCCCGGCCCCGGCGGGCGATGTGCGCGGCGAGCCGCAGCCCCCACACCGAGGTCAGCGCCGTGACCAGGACCCGCCGCAGCGGGTCCCCGTGCCCGGCGGAGGCCGCGAAGGTCACGGCGGCCACGGCGGTGAAGCCGATGCCCCAGGCGACGTCCACGATCCGGTGCACGCCCGCGCGCACGGCGACGGCGAAGGTCGCCAGCATGACCGCGAGGGCCGCGGCGGCGGCCCAGGCCAGGTTGAGGGCGAACGCGTCCCACGGGAAGCCGCTCACGCCTTCTCCAGCCCCTCGTACCAGTCGGACGTGGTCGCCGGCATGCCACTGGCGCCGTCCGGGCCGGGCCGTACGGCCAGGATCTGGTCGACTCCCATCCGCCCCTCCTCGAAGGCCAGTGCCCCGCCCGCCAGGTACAGCCGCCACACCCGCGCGGTCTCCTCCCCGGCCAGGGCGGTGAAGTCCGCCCACCGGTGTTCCAGGGTGCGGTGCCAGGCGGTGATCGTGCGGACGTAGTGCTCGCGCAGCGACTCGGTGTGCCGGACCTCCAGACCGGCCGCCTCCAGCAGGCCCGTCGTCTCGCCCAGCGGCCGCATGTGCATGTCGGGGGCGATGTACGCCTCGATGAAGGGCCCGCCGCCGGGAGCGCTGCGGCCGCGCGACATCTGCTGCACCAGCACCCGCCCGCACGGCCGGACGTGCCGGTGCAGGGCGGCGGCGAAGGCCGGGTACTCGGCGTCGCCGACGTGCTCGCCCATCTCGATCGCGGTGACGGCGTCGAAGCCGCCGGCCGCGATGTCACGGTAGTCCTGGCACACCACCTCCACCCGGTCGGTCAGGCCGCGCTCGCGCACCCGCTCGCGCACGTACGCCGCCTGCTCCCGGGCCAGCGTGACGGCGGTGACCAGGGCGCCGTGCCGTTCGGCGGCGTGCAGGGTGAGCGCACCCCAGCCGCAGCCGATGTCCAGCAGCCGGGCGCGGGGCTTCAGGCCGAGCTTGCGGCAGATCAGCTCCAGCTTGGCCCGCTGGGCGTCGGCGGGCGTGAACCCGGGGTCCTCGCTCGCCCAGTAGCCGCACGAGTAGGCCATAGTCTCGTCGAGGAGCAGGGCGTAGAACTCGTTGGACAGGTCGTAGTGGTGGCTGATGGCGGCCCGGTCCCGGGCCCGGCTGTGCAGGCCTCCGCGCAGCCGGGCCTGGGAGGCGGGGACGGGCGGCCGGGGGCCCACGGCACCGAGGCGTACGGCGGTGGCGAGCGCCCTGGCCCGGTCGGCGGGCGTGAGCCGGGGCGGGCGCGGGCCCCGCTCCCGGGCGGCGGCCCACATCGTGCGCAGGCCCTCGCCGAGGTCGCCCTCGACGTCGAGTTCGCCGGTGACGTACGCCTGCGCCAGGCCGAGTTCGCCGGGCTGCCACAGCAGGCGGCGCAGCGCGCGCCGGGACCGCAGCACGACGACGGGGGCTCCGGCCGGGCCGGTCTCGCTGCCGTCCCAGGCGCGCAGCCGTACGGGCAGGGGGCCGCCGAGCGCGTCCGCGGCGAGGGCGGCGAGCCGGTGGGCGGCGCCGGTCCGGGTGGCGGGCAGGAGGCTGGTCATCGGGCGGGGCGCTCCTTGGTGAAGAGGTACTGCTGGACGTCGAGGTAGCCGGCCCGGAACCCGGCCTCGCAGTAGGCGAGGTAGAAGGTCCACAGGCGGCGGAAGGTCTCGTCGAAGCCGAGCGCCCCGAGTTCCCCGGCGCGTGCGGTGAACCGCTCCCGCCACAGGCGTAGCGTCTCGGCGTAGTGGGCGCCGAAGGCGTCGCGGCGGGCCGGGCGCAGCCGGGTGTGGGCGCGGGCGGTGTCCTCGATCGCCTCGGTGGAGGGGATGACGCCGCCGGGGAAGACGTACTTGTGGATCCAGGTGAAGGTGTCCCGGGTGGCGAGCATCCGCTCGTGCGGCATGGTGATGGCCTGGAGCGCGACCCGGCCGCCGGGGTCCAGCCGCTCGTCCAGGGTGCGGAAGTACGCCGGCCAGAACTCCGCGCCGACCGCCTCGATCATCTCCACGCTGACCACGGCGTCGTACGTACCGCGCGCCTCGCGGTAGTCGCACAGCTCGATCGACACGCGGTCGCCGGCCCCGGCCGCGCGCACCCGTTCCAGGGCCCGCTCGCGCTGTTCGCGGGAGAGGGTGATGGAGGTGACCCGGGCGCCGCGGGCGGCGGCCCGCAGGGCCAGCTCGCCCCAGCCGGTGCCGATCTCCAGCAGCCGGGTGCCCTCGCGCACGCCGGCCAGGTCGAGCAGCCGGTCCACCTTGCGGCGCTGGGCGGCGGCGAGCAGGTCCCAGGTCGCCGGGAAGCCCCGGAAGACGGCGGAGGAGTAGCTGAGGGTGTCGTCGAGGAAGAGGGCGAACAGGTCGTTGGACAGGTCGTAGTGGCGGCTGATGTTGGAGCGGGAGCCGTCGGGGGTGTTGCGCTCCTCGTGCGGGTGGCGCGGCGCCCACAGGCCGCGCAGCCGCTGCAGCGGGGCCGGGACGAGGTCGGCGGTGTGCGCGGCGAGCACCGTGAGGGCGGCGACCAGGTCGGGGGCGTCCCACTCGCCGGCCATGTACGACTCGCCGAACCCGACCAGACCGCTCGTGCCGACGCGGGCGTGGAAGGCGGCCGGGTCGCGCACCTCCAGCAGCGGGCCGCCCCGCCCGACGGGCTCCGCGCCGGCGAACCGGGCGCGCAGCGGCAGCCCGCGCAGGGCCCGGCGGACCAGGGCCCCGGTCACGGCGGTGCGCGCCCACGAGGAGCGGGGCACGGCGGCCACGTCGGGCCAGCGGGCGGGGTCGATCGGGGCGGCGGGTCCCGCTGCGGGAGAGGCCGGGCGGGCGGGAGAGGCCGGGCCGGCGGGCGGGCCGGCCGGCCCGGCCGGTCCGTCGGCGGCCGAGGGCCCGGCCGGGGCGCTCGGCCCGCCGGAACCCGCCGCCGCAGGGGCGGACGTGGCGGCCGGATGCCCCGCCGCGGGGGAGCCGGCCGGCGGCGTCCGTCCCTCGGGGGCCTCGGCGGGACCACCCGACGCCCCGCGCGTGGCGGGTACGCCGGCGGGGCCGGGCCGCGCGGTCCGTCCGGCGGGAGTCGTGCCGGGCTCTGCTGTCCTCATGGGGTGTTCTCCGGGATGCGGTGGGCGTCGGGCCGGGGCTGGACGGGCAGTCCCCGCAGGTAGAGGCGTATGCCGTGGGTCCTGATGGCGGCCGAGACGGTGAGGGTGGACCAGGGGTGGCGCAGCGCGAGGCGCAGCAGGGCCGCCGGGGTCGCCGTGCGCAGGGTGCCGTGCACCGTCGCGGTGAAGGCCCGGCCGCCCTCGCGGTCGAGGTGCACGGTCAGGTCGAGCCGCTCCCCCGGCGGCGGCAGCCGCATGCGGTAGCCGCCGTCGACGGGGAAGAACGGCGAGACGTAGAACTCCTTGCCGGCGTGGGCGGCGCCGGTGGCGTCGGGCCGCAGCAGGTAGCAGTGCCGGCCGCCGTACGTGTTGTGCACCTCGGCGACCACGCAGCGCAGGTCGCCGCCGGGGCCGTGGCACCAGTACAGGGTGAGCGGGTTGAAGACGTACCCGAGCACGCGGGCGTGGGTGAGCATCAGCACCCGTCCGCCGTCCAGGCGGACCCCGTGCGCGGCGAGGAAGGCGTCCAGGCCGGCGCGGATCGAGGGCTGGTCCCCGGTGAAGTGGTCGCGGGCGTCGAGCCGGGCCAGCGGCCGCAGGAGGCGCGGGAGGCGGGGCGGGCGGTCGGGGTCGACGAGCCACAGGTAGGTGCGGTGCCGCAGGGTGTGGCGCAGGGGCGTGGTGCGCACGTGCGTGACGGTGCACGGGTAGAGGGCGGGTACGGCGGTCACCAGCGCTCCCCCAGTGCGGCGGCGGCCTCGACGCCGGAGCGGCAGCCGTCCTCGTGGAACCCCCAGCCGTGGTAGGCGCCCGCGAACGCGCAGACCGGGCTGTTGAGTTCGGGCAGAAGCCGCTGCGCGGCCACCGACTCGGGCGTGTAGACGGGGTGTTCGTAGACCATGCGGGCCAGCACCCGGCCGGGGTCGACCCGGTCCTCGCCGCCCAGGGTGACGACGAACGACTCGCCGGCGTCCAGGCGCTGGAGCCGGTTCATGTCGTAGCTGACCCGCACCCGGTCGGCGCCGGCCGCGCAGCCCGGCATCAGGTAGTTCCAGGAGGCGCGGGCGCCCCGGGCCCGGGGCAGCAGCCGGGTGTCGGTGTGCAGGAGCGTGGTGTTGCGGGAGTAGCGGAACGCGCCCAGCACCTCGCGCTCCCGGGCGCTCGCGTCGGCCAGCAGCCGCAGGGCCTGGTCGGGGTGGACCGCGATCACCACGGCGTCGTAGGACTCGGTGGTGCCGTCCTCGGCCGTGACGTCGGCCCCGTCGGCGTGGCGGCGCACGGCCCGCACGGGTGTGCCGGTGCGGACCTCGCCGAGGTGCTTGGCGATCCGGTCGACGTACTCGCGCGAACCGCCGCTCACCGTGCGCCACACCGGCGATCCGCCCACCGACAGCATCCCGTGGTGCTCCAGGAACCGGAACAGGTAGGCGGCCGGGTAGCGCTGGGCGGTGCCGGCGTCGCAGGACCACACGGCCGACACCACCGGGGTCACGAAGTGGGCCCGAAAATAGTTGGAGAAGCCCTCGCGGTCCAGGAACTCGCCCAGCGTCAGGCCTTCCCGGGCGCCCTCCGCCAGCACGCGCCGGGCCGCCCGGTGGAAGACGGGCACCTCGGCGAGCAGCCGCAGATAGGGGCCGCGCAGCAGGTTGCCGGGCCGGGCGAAGAGGCCGGCCGGGCCGCGGGCGCCCGCGTACTCCAGTCCGCACCCTTCGCACCGCACCGACATGCTCATCTCCGACTCCTGCGTGGCGACGCCGAGTTCGTCGAAGAGCCGCAGCAGGTTCGGGTAGGTGCGCCGGTTGTGCACGATGAACCCGGAGTCGACGCGGTGTACCCGGCCGTCGGACGGCGAGGTCAGCTCGTGGGTGTGCGCGTGCCCGCCGAGCCGGTCGTCGGCCTCGTACAGGGTGACGTGACCGGTGCGGGCCAGGAGGTGGGCGGCGGTCAGTCCCGCGACCCCGGATCCCACGACGGCCGTCCGCCGCCCGTGCCGGGCCCTGTGCTCCCGGCTGTCCGGGGCGTCCCGTGACGTCCGCTCCATCGTGTCCCCTCCGGCGGTCCGTGATCAGGTTTCCGCGCGTAATCCGGAGCAGGTCGGGCGATGGATTGGCCGTCGGCTCGGCCACCTTGCGGGTTGGGCGCCCGGGAACGCGCCCGCCCCACCGGGCCGGCTCCCTCTCGGGTGCCGGGCGGTGGGGCGGGTGTGGTCGCCGAGGTGAGGCCGGAGGTCAGCCGGTGAACGCCGCGGTGCCGTTCGGGACGCCGAGGCCGGTCGGGCCGTCGTAGCCGGTGGTGCCGGTGCAGAGGTAGGAGCCGCCGCAGCTGCCGTTGGAGCCGCTGGTGACGTCGTACAGGGCCGAGGTGTGCGCGTACGGGAAGGACGCCGGGGTGGAGCCGGCCGACGGGCTGCCGGCGAGCGCGTAGGTCGCCGCGATCAGCGGGGACGAGGCGCTGGTGCCGCCGAAGACCATCCAGCCGCTGCCCTGGCCGTAGGTGTCGTACACCGCGACACCGGTGTTCGGGTCGGCGACCGCCGAGACGTCGGCGACCGTCCGCTTCGCGCAGCCGGAGTCCTTCTGCCAGCTCGGCTTGGCGTCGTACGCGGAGCAGCCGGAGCCCGCCCCGCTCCACACCGTGTCGGTCCAGCCGCGGGTGGTGGAGGACGTCTTCAGGGACGTGCCGCCCACCGCCGTCACGTACTTGGAGGCGGCCGGGTACTCCACGCCGTAGCCGTTGTCACCGGAGGAGACGGTGATGGCGACGCCCGGGTGGTTGAAGTAGCTGGAGTCGTAGGTCGCGTCGCTGGAGGACTCGGAGCCGCCGTAGCTGTTGGAGACGAACTTCGCGCCGAGGTTCACGGCGGTGTTCACGGCCGTGCCCAGGTTGGTCATGCTCGACGAACTGGCCTCCACCAGGAGGATCTTGCAGTTCGGGCAGGCCGCGCTGACCATGTCGAGGTCGAGGGATATCTCCTCGCCCCAGCCGGAGTTGCCGCGCGGGTACTTGGTGCCGCCGGTCTGGTCGACCTTCTTGAAGCAGCCGTTGGCGGTGGTGCAGGCCGACAGGCCGTACTGGGAGCGGTAGGTGGCGAGGTCGGACTCGGCGTTCGGGTCGTCGTAGGCGTCGACGATCGCCACCGTCTGGCCCGAACCGCCGCTCGCGGAGGGCAGGTTGTACGCCGCCTGGAGGGAGGCGGGGCCGTAGCCGGAGGGCGCGGCGGCGGCGGTGAGGTCGCTCTCGGCATGCGCCGACTTCGGGGTGCCCGCGGTGACCTGCAGGGCGTTGCAGGCCATGTCGCCCTTCTTCGTCGGGGCGGCGCAGGCGTGCGCGACGCTGACGCCGTGGGAGGCGGTGGCCGGGGCCGCCTGGCCGAGGGGGGCGGCCAGGGCGAGGGCGGCCGTGGCGAGCGTGGCCACAGCGGTGAGGGAAACGGTTCTGCGCAACGTACGTCCTTCGCTTGGTGGGTGAACCGGGAAGGTGTGGGGGGTGCGCGATGCGGCCTCGGCTCGGGTGTGCCGAGGTCGCGAGGAACCTACGTATGTCGGGGCCACGTCAACAAGATGACGTTGAAGCCACAACCGTTTCTTTTGCCTTTGCTGGGCGGATCGTGGGACGCCGCCGGGCAAGCCGTGGCCGAGAATCTGCCCTTCCATGGCTTGACCATCGGCCCGGGTGACGCCTCACCCGGGCCGATGGTCAACGGCACTTCCGGCCGTGGCACGGGCGCGCCGTCGGAGCGCCCGGCCCGGGGGCGGCGGTGGCGGTCGCGTGCCGGCCGGGCCTGCCCGGACGTGCGGTGGGGGACGGGGACGGGGACGGGGAGGCGGAGGGGACGCCGGGCTCGTCGCTGCCGTGGCCGAGGGGCGCGGGGTCCGGGAACGGCAGGTCGGGCCGGCCGGCCAGGGCGTCGCGCATGTACCGGGTCCAGATCTCGGTCGGGATGTCGCCGCCGAACACCTTCCGCAGGCCGCCGACGCCCACCAGGGACTGCAGCTGCGGGTGGGTCGCGTCCTCCTTGAACAGCACCACCGAGGTGGCGAGCTGACGGGTGTAGCCGACGAACCAGGCCGACCGGTAGTCGTCGGTGGTGCCGGTCTTGCCCGCCGCGGTCCGGCCGAGGGCCTGCGCCTTGGTGCCCGTGCCGCGCGCGATGACGCCCCGCAGGACGTCCGTCACGTTGTCGGCGACCGCCGACGGCAGGGCCCGTACGGGGGTGGGGGCCCTGAACCCGGGCAGCACCGCCCCGTCGTGGGTCACCCGGGTCACCGAGTACGGCGTGCTCTGCGTCCCGGAGGCGGCGAACGTCGCGTAGGCACCCGCCATGCGGATGGCGCTCGGCGTGGAGGTGCCGATGTAGAAGCCGGCGCTGGGCGCCGCGAGGCTCTCGGAGCGCAGGCCCAGGGCCTTCGCCGTCCGGGCCACCCCGGGATAGCCGACGTCCTCGCCCAGCTGCACGTACGGCGTGTTGACCGACTGCTCCATCGCCTTGCGCAGCGAGATGTACCCCCAGCGCTGCGGGGTGTCGTTGTGCTGGTGGAGCAGGCCGGTGGGGTCCTTGTCGTCGGTGACGTAGGCGCCCTGCCGGTCCTTGATCCGGATGCCGTCGTCGCCGTCGAATCTGCTGGCCGGGGTGATCGTCGCCGGGGACGCGCCGGGTTCCAGCACGGCTCCGTACTGGAGTGCGGAGGCGAGGACGACGGGTTTGAAGGTGGAGCCCACCGGGACGCCGGAGGTGTCGGCGTTGTCCGCGTAGTGGCCCTTGCCGTACCCGGGGCCGCCGTAGACGGCCAGGATCCGGCCGGTCGCCGGGTCCACCGAGGCGGCGCCGACCTGGACGTCCCGGTCGGCCTTCCGGTGGCGGGGGTCGAGGCGCTGCGCGCGCACCTCGGCGACGGCCCGGGCGAGGTCCGCCGTCCTCTTGCGGTCGAAGGTGGTGTGGATCTGGTAGCCGCCCCGGCTCAGGCTGCTGTCGGTGACGCCGGGATCGTGCTGCTGGACGTAGGCCCGGGCCAGCTGGGCCAGGTAGCCGGCCTGGCCGGTGAGCGCCGAGCCGGGGGCCCACTTCCTGGGCGCGGGGAAACCGGCCGCCGCGTACCGGGCGCGCTGCGCCCGCGTCAGCTTTCCGGTCTCCACCATGCGGTCGAGCACCCAGGACCAGCGTGCCCGCGCCTGCGCCCGCGCCCCGGGGTCGGAGTCGGCGTGCTGGAAGAGGCTCGGCTCGTTGACCGCGGCGGCGAGGAAGGCGCCCTGGCTCACGTTCAGCTTCTCGACCGGGACGCCGTAGTACACGCGGGCGGCGGCCTGGACGCCGTTGGCCTGCCGGCCGAAGTAGCAGGTGTTCAGGTAGCCCTGGAGGATCTGCTGCTTGCTCATGCTCGCGCCGATCTTCACGGAGATCAGCAGCTCCCTGAACTTGCGCGAGAGCGTCTGCGACTGGTCGAGGTAGGTGTTCTTGACGAACTGCTGGGTGATCGTCGAACCCGACTGGACGGAACCGCCCTCGGCCATGTGCGCGACGGCGCGGGCGATGCCCTGCGGGTCGATGCCCGGGTCGGTGTAGAAGGAGGCGTTCTCGGCGGCGATGAAGTCCCCCTGCACGTCCGCCGGGACCTGCGCGAGGGACACGTTCTCCCGGTTGACGGTGCCGTCGGTCGCCAGAACCGTGCCGTCGGACCAGTAGTAGACGTTGTTCTGCAGCAGCGTCGAGGGGTTGGGGTCCGGGATGGTCGTCGTGGCGTAGGCGTACCCGACGGCCGCGGCCACGGCGCCGACACCTAGCAGGGACGACCCCAGCACCTGCCGCCACGACGGCAGCCAGCGGCGCACCCCCGCCCGGTCTGTCCGCGGATAGTCGACCAGGCGTCGGCGCGATGCGGCACGCCTCGTACCGCGGTGACCCGCCGCACGGCTGCCGGTGACGGTGCGCTGCGCCGGTCGGCGCCGGGTTCCGCCCATGGGCTCGGATCACTTTCCTTTCAGTACCAGCGGGTGGTGTCGTGGGGCGGCGCGGGAGGAGGAGGGCCCGGCTGCGGGTGGGGGGCGTACGGCTCCGGCTGCGGGTACGACCAGGGGTCCGGGGCGGGGGCGTGCGGTGCTGGGGCCGGGGCCCCCGGGGCCCCCGGGGCTCCCGGGGCTCCCGCGTACGGTGCGGAACCCGGAGCGGCCGTGGAGGGGCCGGGACCCGGCGCCCCCGCGTACCTTGCGGAACCCGGAGCGGGCGGGTACGGGCCGGGACCCGGGGCTCCCGCGTACCGCGCGGAACCCGGAGCGGCCGTGGAGGGGCCGGGACCCGGCGCCCCCGCGTACCGTGCGGAGCCCGGAGCGGCCGTGTTCGGACCTGTACCCGGAGCGGGCGGGTACGGTCCCGAGTCCGGAGCGGGCAGGTACGGGCCGGGGCCCGGGGACGCGACGTACGGGTCTGAACCTGGGGCCGCCACGTGTGAGCCCGAGGCCGGAGCCGACACGTGCGGGCCGGAGCCCGGGGTCGCCGCGTACGAGCCGGAGACCGGAGCCGACACCTGCGGGCCCGGGCCCGGGGCCCCCGCGTACGGGTCGATCGGGCCGGGAGGGGGCGAGGAGACGGCCGTGTGCGGTTGCGGCCGCGCCGCTCCCCCGTCGGCCTCCGGCCCCGGCCACGTGGCCGCTGCCCCGTCACCCCCGGAGGGACCCGGCGCCCGCAGGGTGCCGTAGCGCTCCATGCGCTGCCAGCGCAGGCGCGAGCCGGACACGGCGGTGAAGACGGACTGGATCACCACCAGGTACATGAGCTGGCGGTAGACGAACTGCTGGAGCGGCAGGCTCCACAGCGGGCCGGGGCGCTCGCCGTCCAGGCGGAAGGCGTACAGGCCCATGCCGAGCTGCATCAGCAGGAACGCCAGCCACAGGCCGGCGATCCGGACCGGGTCCAGGAAGAGCAGGCCGTACACGGCGAAGATGTCCACGGCCGGCGCGAGCAGGGGCAGCAGCACCTGGAAGAGGAGCAGGTAGACCAGGCCCCGGCGGCCCAGTTTCCCGGCGGCACCGCGCTGGACCAGGGCACCGCGGTGCTTCCACATCGCCTGGAGGGTGCCGTAGCACCAGCGGTACCGCTGCCGCCACAGGGCGTTCAGGGACGCGGGCGCCTCGGTCCAGGCCACCGCGCCCTCCTCGTACACCACGCGCCAGCCGTCGCGGCACAGCGCCATGGTGAGGTCGGTGTCCTCGGCGAGGGTGACGTCGCTGACGCCGCCGAGGTCCAGCAGCGCCCGGCGCCGGAACGCCCCGACGGCTCCCGGCACGGTCGGCATGCACTCGGCGAGGTCGAACAGCCGGCGGTCGAGGTTGAACCCGACCACGTACTCGATGTGCTGCCAACGGCCCAGCAGCCCACCGCGGTTGACGACCTTGGCGTTGCCGGAGACGGCGCCCACCCGGGGGTCGGCGAAGGGCTGCACGATCGCGTCGACGGTGTCGGTGTCGAAGACCGTGTCGCCGTCGACCATGACGACCAGCTCGCAGGAGGCCGCGGCGAGCCCGGTGTTGAGCGCGGCCGGTTTCCCCGCGTTCTCCTGCCGGATCACCCGCACCCCCGGCAGCCGCAGCGACTCCACCAGGTCGGCGGTGCCGTCGGTGGAGCCGTCGTCCACCACGATGATCTCCACCGGATGGTCCGAGGCGAGCAGGGACCGCACGGCCGCCTCGATCCCGGCGCTCTCGTTGTACGCGGGGACGATCACGCTGACCGGCTCGGTCACCGGCGGCCCCCAGGACCTGGCCCGGCGCCCGGTCCGCTGCCGCCGGTGGCGTCGGGCCGCGACCACCAGGACCACCGCGCGCAGCACGCTGATCGCGCCGGCCGCGCACATCAGCACGCCCAGCAGCCACACGGACCGGTCGCCGGTCCGCAGCGCCGTGATGAGGGCCATCCCCTGGAGGTGGTCGCCGAGCCCGGCGGGCTGGACGGGGCCGGCCATGCCGACCGCCGCGCCGGCCGTCGTGAAGCGGAAGCCCCGCGCCTTGAGCCGGGGGATCAGGGTGTTCAGGGCGGCGACGGTCTGGGAGCGGTCGCCGCCGCCGTCGTGCATCAGCAGGATCTGCCCGGCGTGCCCGTGCGGGGTGGCGTTCGCGAGGATGCGGCCCGTGCCGGGCCGCTGCCAGTCCTCGGCGTCCTGGGTGGAGAGCACCGTGACGTAGCCCGCCGTGTCGGCCTGCTTCAGGACGGACCAGCCGGCGTCGTCCAGCGCGTCGTTCCGCGAGGAGTACGGCGGTCTCAGCAGTGCGGTGGTGACCCCGGCCGCGCCGGCCACGGCCAGCTGCGTCTCGCGCAGTTCCAGGGAGCGCTGCCAGGGGGCGAGGTGGGACAGGTCGGCGTGGGTGAAGGTGTGGATGCCGATCTGGTGGCCCTCGGCGACGATCCGGCGGACCAGGTCGGGATGGTCCACGACCTCGGTCCCGACGACGAAGAAGGTCGCTTCCACGTGGTTGCGGCGCAGCACGTCGAGGATGCGCGGCGTCCAGACGGGGTCGGGCCCGTCGTCGAAGGTGAGGGCGATCGTGCGGGTCCCGGGGCGGGCGGTGTGCACGGCGCCGGCGGCGTTCGCGATCACCGGGCCGCCGTGGGTCACCCGGGCGGGCACCGCCGCGCTGCGTCCGCGGGCGCCGGTCACGTCGTCCGAGGTGATCCCGAACATGTGGTGGGTGTAGCCCTGCAGCAGGAGAGCCGTCGAGAGGGTCACCGCGAGCACGCTCAGCAGCAGCCAGTGCGTGCGGGGAGTGATCTGGCGGGTACGGCCGTGGCGGCGGGGAGCGGTGCGGCGATCGGTCACGTCGGGGCCTCGGGTCACTTCACGGGCTTGTGGGACACGCCGAGGGCATGTCCGCGGGGGGAAGAGGCGGGGGCCGGAGCGGCGGTGGCCGTCGGGGTGGTGGTGGCGGTGGGGCCCGCGGTGGTTCCGGCGCCGGCCGCGGGGGCGGTCGAGGCCGTGGACCGGGCGGTCGGACCCGAGGTCGTCCGTCGCGCCCGGGGGCGGGAGGACGCGGCCGTGGAGCCGGCGCCGGCCGCCGGGTGGCCGGTGTCGGACGAGGGTTCGGGGGCGGTCGCGCGGTGCGTGGCCGAACCGGCGGTCTGCGGCTGCGGGACGAACGGGGCGCTGACGGTGGGACCGCCCAGCACCGTGCTGACCAGCAGGGCGACGTAGCCGCCTGCGGGGATCACCAGCAATCGGGCGGCGCGCAGCACGCGGCGCTGGCGGCGCCCCGAGGAGTCCACGAAGACCGGCCGCACCGGCTCGCCCTCCGCCGTGTCCCCCTGCGCGGGGCGGGTGGACGGATCGGGTTCCGGGGGGACGGCATACCCGCCGGGCTGCTGGGGAAGGTCGTAGGAGCCGGGCTGCGGGGGAAGGCCGTACGTGCCGGGCCGCGGGGAGAACGCGGTGAGGACGTCGCCGTGGCCGCGGGGTGCGCCGGGCGTGTCCCACGCCGTCGTGGCGAGGTGGCCGGGTCCGGTGGGGTCGGCGCCGCCGTCCCGGCCGCAGGCGTACCCGTACCCGGCGGCGCCGTACGGGTCGCCGCCGTACGCGCCGTTTTCGTCCGTCCACTGCACGAGTCGTGTCCCCTGTCCTGACCGGCCGGCCGACGCGGCCGTCCGCATGGACAGAGCGCGGCGGCCCGGAACCGTTACACCTCAGGCCTCGGGCAGCCACTTCACGACCGCGTCGCCGTGCTCGGCCGTGCGCGCGTAGAACGCCCTCAGCTCCTGGTGCGCCGCCGCGAACGCGCCCCACGTCTCGGACTCCGCGGCCGTGCCGCCGTAGCGCGGCAGCAGGGCGTCCCGGGCGAAGTCCCACAGCGCGTCGAAGTCGGCCGCCGCCAGGAACCCGGCCACCCGGCGGGTCTGCGCCGCCGTCAGCACCAGGAACGGCGGCCTGTGCCGGTCGGCCCGGAACACCGGCCGGCCGCCGAGCACCACCTGGGCCCCGGGCCGGCACCGGACCGGGGGGTGCGGGGGAACACCGGCGTAGATGCGCTCCTGGTCCCGGTAGCGGCGGACGGTCTTCGCGTCGCCCTCGAAACACCGTTCCAGCCAGTTCGCGCTGTTGCGCAGGGCCGGGGGCGGCACCGCGCGCAGACGGAGGTAGGCACTCATGCCAGGAGGAGCGCACGGGGGCGCCGAGCCGTCACGCGGGACGGCCGGGACCTCGGTCAGTGGTCGGGGCCCCGGCCGTCCCGTCCCTCCGCGTGCCGCCCACGGGGGGAGTCACGGACGGCACGCGGAGGAGTCCCGGGAAGCGGTCACGGCGCCGGCACCCCCGGGCGGCCGCCCGGGGGTCCCGACCGGTACCGCGCCCGGTATTCCCCCAGCGCAGAGGCCGCGCGAAGCGTCACCCGGCCGGGACGGGACACCGGCGGGACGTGAAGGACCTCTGGGGCGTTGTGACACTTCCGTGAGGGCGGACGCTGAACATCAGGGGCCGTCGGTGCGACCGGAGCGCGGCGGACGGCGGGCAGTCGCTACGAACAGGCGCGAACGAGGACGATCTTGGGCCAGGTACGGCAGCCCCGGCGCGCGCACGCGCGCGACGGGGAACTGGGCGCGGCGGTCGAGCGGGCCCAGGACGGCGACGAGACCGCCTTCGCGGTCGCCTACCGGATCGTGCAGCCGGGCCTGCTCGGCTACCTGCGCGGCATCGTCGGCGACGACGCCGAGGACGTGGCGTCCGACGCCTGGCTGGAGATAGCCCGCGACCTCGGACGGTTCAAGGGCGACGGCGCGGGCTTCCGTGGCTGGACCGCGACCATCGCCCGGCACCGGGCCCTGGACCACCTGCGGCGCCAGCGCGTGCGGCCCCGGGCGGGAGGGACCGAACAGGACCTGCTGGACCTGCCCGGCGCGCACAGCACCCATGACCAGGCGCTGGAGTCCCTCTCCACCGAGCGGGCCCTGGAGATGGTCCGCGGACTGCCCCGGGACCAGGCCGAGGCCGTGCTCCTGCGGGTCGTCGTCGGCCTGGACGGCCCCGCCGCCGCCCGCGTCCTCGGCAAGCGCCCGGGAGCGGTGCGCACCGCCGCCCACCGGGGCCTGAAACGGCTCGCCCGCCAGCTGGGCATCGGGGACGAGGCCGAGGAAGGTGTGACGCAAGGGGCTCACCGCGCGCTGGGGAAGTCGACATGAACGACGGCGGCGGCGGACCGGCGTGCCGAAGGAACGGACTCTGTGGGACAGGACGGAAGCGGACATGGGTGAAGGGCTGAGCGGCGGCGGAGTTCCGGGCCGCCGACGTGGGCCTGGCGGCGTCCTGTCCGGCTCCGCGGACAGGGGCGACGACGCCGCCCTGGAAACGTTTCTGTCCGCCGCCCTGCGCACGGAGACGCTCGACCCGCGGGCCGAGCAGCGGGCCGTGGCCGCCTTCCGGGCCGCCCGCGACACGGGCGCTCACCGGGCGCACGCCCGGCGCCGGGACGACTGGCGGGCACCCGGCCGGCGGCGTCCCCGGCGCTCCCTGAAGATGACGTTCGGTGCGGTGTTCGCCAGCCTCACGCTGGGCGGCGTCGCCGTCGCGGCCATCGGTTCCGTCGGCCCCTCCCACGGCGGCGGGGGCGCCGACCGGGACACCACCCACCCGTCGGCCCTCGCCCCGCACCGGCCGGGCGCCGCGGCCTCGCCAGCGCACTCCGGCGCCACCGAGCCCACGGGCGGACCGGCGGCCGCCCGGGACACCGAGGCCCACTGCCGCGCCTACGAGCAGGTGGGAGGCCACGGCAAGGCGCTCGAAGCGAAGGTCTGGCGGCAGCTCGTCAAGGCGGCCGGCGGCCGGTCCGAGGTCGCCGCGTACTGCTCCGAGCGGCTGACCCGGGCGACGGCCGCACCGAGCGGCTCCGCCGCCGACCGCGGTTCCGACAGCGCGGGCACCGGAAGCAGCGGGGCGGCGGGCGGGACCGGCGCCTCCGGCAGCGGCACCTCCGGCCGCACCGGCGCCTCCGGCAACAGCACCGGCACCGGCACCGGCGGCACGGACAGCGCGGGCGGGAAGGGCCGCACGGGCGGCGGGAAGCACAAATAGCGTCCCGCCACGCGTGGCGCCGGCTTCACTTGCCGATGTTCTCCGCGAGGGTGTTCTCCGCGAGGGTGTGCGCCACGAGCGCGTTCGCGTGGCCGTGCCCCAGGCCGTGCTCGCTCTTCAGCCAGGAGACGAGCTCCATGTGCCTGGTCAGCGGCGAGGCGCCGATCAGGGCCTGCCACTCGGATATCGGGCGGCCGTACTTCTTCTCGATCGAGGGGAAGTAGCTCGCGGGGCCCTTCACGGGTGCGGTCATGGCGGTCGTGTCCTCTCGGCCTGCGGGCTCTTCCGTACGTGTCACCGGTCATGACCGGCGGGTGCGGGAGAAGTCATCGGGCCGCCGATGTGACCTGCGCCACTCGGTCACAGGTCGGTCGGCGGTGCCGCCCTCAGGACCAGGATCGCCTGGTCGTCGTCTATCTCGTGGGTGCCGGAGAACGCGCGGACCGCGTGGGTCAGGTCCTTGATGACGTCGTCCGCGGTGGGGGCGGGGCCCGTGGCGGTCAGGGTGCGGACGAGGCGCTCCTCGCCGAACTGCTCGCCGTCGTCGTTGCGGGCCTCGGTGATGCCGTCCGTGTAGAGCAGCAGGCTCTCGGACGGCCGCAGGTGGAGGTGGTGGGCCTTCAGGTGCGGGACGGCTCCGATGCCGAGGAGGGAGCCCTCGCCGGTCACGGGGCGCGCGGTGTGCCGGGCGTCGATGTGGACCGGCAGGGTGTGGCCGGCGCGCACGAAGGTGATGTCGGCGCCACCGTCCGGGGCGGGCGTGAGGTGGCCGTAGACGAGGGTGACGAAGCCGGTGCCGTGGCTGTGCGGACGGTCGCGGAGGGCCTTGTCGACGGCCCGGACGACGGCCTCGGGTTCGGGCAGCAGGGGGGCGACGGCCCGGGCGGTGTGCCGGACGAGGCCGGTCGTGGTGGCGGCGGTGGCGCCGCGCCCGCAGACGTCGCCGAGCAGGAACGCCCAGGTGCCGTCGGCGAGGGGGAAGACGTCGTAGAAGTCGCCGCCGATGTCCAGCCCCTCGCCGGCGGGATGGTAGAAGGTGGCGGCCTGGACGCCGCGGAGGGCCGGGACCTCGGGGAGCAGGAGACCGGCCTGGAGGTCCCGGGCGAGGGTGACGCGCTGGTTGTACTGGCGGGCGTTGAGGGCGGCCGAGGCGGCGCGGCGCGCGAGTTCCTCGGCCAGGGCGACCGTGTGCCCGTCGAAGGTGTCCGCGCCGGTGGTCAGCAGGGTCAGGGTGGCGAAAGCGCGGCCGCGGTCGAGCAGGGGGACGCACAGGTAGCCGGTGACCGACAGGTCGCGCCAGGGGCCGGGCCCGGTGGGGGCGCGGCGGGCGACCTCGGTGAGGCCGGAGGCCAGGACGCGGGCGACCGCGTCGTCGGCGGTGTCGTACACCGGGATGTGGGCGGCGAGTGCCTCCTGCTCGGCCGCGGTGGGCGCGGCGGTCGCGATACGGCGCACCCGGCCGGACTGGACGATGTCGACCGCGCACAGCGGTGCCAGCTTCGGGGAGCACAGGGCGGCGAGCCGCCGCAGGGTCTGGGTGTGGTCCAGGTCGGAGGTCAGCAGGGTGCTGGCCTCCAGCAGGAAGGCGAGGTCGGCGCGGGCCGCCCGCTCCTTCGCCTCGGCCGCCTTGCGGGCCTCCTCGGTCCGGTGGCGTTCGATGGCCAGGGCGGCGGTCTCGGCGAAGACCCGGGCCAGGGCGAGGTCGGAGTCCTGAGGCGCGCGGGGGACCCGGTGGTACACGGCGAACGTGCCGAGCAGGGAGCCGTCGCGGGCCAGGATCGGGGTGGACCAGCAGGCCGCGAGGCGGGCGCGGTCCGCCAGCTCGCGGAAGTCGTCCCAGAAGGGGTGGGTGGCGATGTCGGCGACGACGACCGGCTCGCGCCGGTGGGCGGCGGTGCCGCAGGAGCCGACGCCCTCGCCGGTGGCGATGCCGTCGATGGCCTGGTTGTAGAAGTCGGGCAGGCTCGGCGCGGCGCCGTGCCGCAGGTGCCGTCCGTCGGGCCCGGCCAGCAGGACGGAGACGAGCACCTCCTCGGGCACGAGATCCTCGATGGCGCGTGCCATGCCCTCCAGCACCTGTTCCAGGGGAGCCTGGCGGGCTATCTGCTCCAGCAGGGCGCGGTGCTCGGCGGTGATCCGCTGGGCGTGCACGGTCCTGGTGGTGTCCACGCCGATGACGCGCACGCCGACGACGTTGCCGCCCGAGTCCAGCCGGGGCTCGTAGGTGAAGTCGAAGAAGGCCTCGCGCGCCTCGGGGCCGTCGCCCAGCAGGAGGCGGACGGCGGGGGCCGTGCGCCGCTCACCGGTGCGGTAGACGCGGTCGAGCAGGCGGAGGAAGCCCTGGCCGGCGAGTTCCGGCGCCAGCTGCCCCAGCGGTGCCCCGGTGCGCGCGTGCTCGGCGCCGCCGATCACGGTGAAGAAGGCGGCGTTGGCGGCCTCCACCATGTGGGCGGGCCCGGCCAGGGAGGCGAAGACGGCCGAGGGCCGGCGGAACAGGTCGCCGACGTCCCCCTCCGTCCCGTCGCCGGCGGGCCCGCCGGGACTCGGGGAGGTGCCGGGTGAGGGCTGCTGCCGTGGAACACGGGTCATCGCCCGCTACCTCCCGCTCGCCGAACGCAGCGAGCTCGGAGCATCCTCGCCGCGGGACTGTCGGACGCCGCTGCCGGCGGCCAGGGCCTCGTGCACGGTGGCGTGCACCGCGATCGCCTGGTCCAGCCCCGTCAGGGTGAAGATCCGCGTCACGGGCGCGGGCATCGCGGCCATGCGCAGCACACCGCCGTGGGCGGAGAGCGACTGGTACATCCGGACCAGGCAGTTGATGCCGGAGGAGTCGCAGAAGTCCAGTCCCGCGCAGTCGATCACCACCACGTTCGGCCCACCTTCCCCGGTGAGCATCCGGTCGGCGGCTTCCTGCAGCTGAACGGCGCTCTCGTAGTCGAGCTCGCCGCACAGCACGAACACGGACGCCTGGCCGGCTTGCCCCACTCGTACCGAGAACACCTCGACTGCCTCCACCTTGCCACAACCGGGACCGCCCGATGACAGAACGGAACCCGTACCCCGCGGAGAGCGGAAAACACCCGCGAGCCGCCCGCGGAATCCCACACGCCGGCCGGGCACGCGGGAAAGGGGCCGTCCCGGTCACGCCCGGGAGGGCCCCTTTCCGGAAATACCGCGGGGGCGGTGTCAGTGCCGGAAAGCGTCCTTCGTCTTTTCCTTGGCCTCACGGGCGTCACCCGTGCTCTTCCGCGCCTGGCCCTCGGCGGCCATGCGGCCGTTCCCGGTGGCCTTTCCCAGCGCCTCCTCGGCCTTGCCCTCGGCCTGCTCGGTCTTCGCCTTGGCCTTCTCACCGGCAGTCATGGAACGCGCCTCCTCCTGGTCATCGTCCGTTGTCGCGGTGAAACGCTCGTGCCCCCACGGTCCCTTCACAAACAAGGTCGCATTGACGAATGAGGGCACCGACAAAGGGCAGACGGAGGTGCAGGAGGTTGATAACTATGGTTCCCCTGCTTCTCGTTCTTCTTCTCGCCCTGATCCTTTTCGGCGCCGGTTTCGCCGTCAAGATCCTCTGGTGGGTGGCCGTGGCCGTGCTGGTGCTGTGGCTCCTCGGCTTCGTCATGCGCTCCAGCACCTCCGGCGGCGGTCGCGGCCGCTGGTACCGATGGTGACCCCCACCTGACACACGCATCGCTCCTCAGGGCCCGGCCGCCGTGGCGGCCGGGCCCTGAGGCATGCGCCGGAACGTGAAGCGGCCAGATCGCCCGAAGGAGTTCCAAAGCGGATACGGGGGTAGGCGGAGGGCGGCCGGGGGCGGGACGGCACGCGCGAAGGGACCGCGCCACCTCCTGCCGCACCCCGCCCCCGGCACCCGGGCGGGTGCCGGTGAGCGGCGCCCCTAGGCGACGGTGGCCGAGCGGGGCGGCTGGAAGCAGGCGATGACGTCCTTGCCCTGGGGGCAGCGGTGGGTCTGCCAGGCGTCGGCCAGCGCGCTGACGAGGAGCAGGCCCCGCCCTCCCGGCGCGTCCTCCTCCGGGGGGCGCGGCTCGGGCAGGCGCGGGGAGGCGTCGTGCACGGTCACGTGCAGGCACTCCTCGTCCCAGGTCAGGATCAGCTGCGCCGGGCTGTGGGCGTGCACGTGCGCGTTCGTGACCAGCTCGGACACCGTCAGCAGCACCGAGTCCACCAGGTCCGGGGCCGTCCGGGTCCAGCCGAGCGCCGCCAGGTGCTCCCGGGTCCAGTCCCTGGCCGCCTTCGGTCCGCTGCTCACCGGCAGTGAGCGTGCCCAGCCCACCGCTCTCATCGACGACTGCTCCACCACTGTCTCCTCCTAGCGACCGCCGGCCGGGTGCCCTTCCCGTGTGCCCCGGACCGGCGGGCCCAAGGGGGCGACGGGGATCCGGGCCCCGGGTTCGCCCATTCGCACCGAGGTGTGTGTAGGTGCAGGATTACGGGGTAACCGCGCGACGTCGACCGCCCCCGGTCGGCGTGTGACTCGTACTCGGGAGGGGAACAGCATGGTGCTCGTGAGCACGAAGGCAACCGGTCGTCAGTCCGCCGAGGAGCTGCCGGAAGTCGTCGATCCCTCCCAGGTGGCGCCCAAGGACGCCCGTGAGCTGTCCCGGCTGTTCTTCGGGCGGCTGGCGGTGCTGGAGGAGGGCACGCCGGAGTACAGCTACGCCCGCAACACGCTGATCGAGATGAACATGTCCCTGGTCCGCTACGCGGCCGGCCGCTTCCGCAGCCGCGGCCCGGAGGAGATGGAGGACATCGTCCAGGTCGGCATGATCGGCCTGATCAAGGCGATCGACCGCTTCGAGCTGTCCCGGGAGGCGGAGTTCACCTCCTTCGCCATCCCGTACATCGTCGGTGAGATCAAGCGGTTCTTCCGCGACACCACCTGGGCCGTGCACGTGCCGCGCCGCCTCCAGGAGGCCCGCGGCCAGCTCGCCCGGGCGACGGAGGAACTGCGCAGCCGGCTGGGCCGCACGCCGACGGTCAAGGAGCTGTCGCAGCTGATGAGCCTGCCCGAGGACGAGGTCCGGGAGGCCCGGCTGGCCGCCAACGGCTACAACTCCTCCTCCCTGGACGCCGCCATCGGCGGCACCGAGGACGGTGAGGCCGCGCTGCAGGACTTCATCGGCACCGAGGACGCGGCCCTGGAGCTCGTGGAGGACTTCCACACCCTGGCCCCGCTGATCGCCGAGCTCGACGAGCGCGACCGCAAGATCATCCACTGGCGGTTCGTCGAGGAGCTCACCCAGGCCCAGATCGGCGAGCGCCTCGGCGTCTCCCAGATGCACGTCTCCCGGCTGCTGTCGCGCACCCTCGCGCGCCTGCGCGAGGGCATGCTCACCGACCGCTGACGAAACCGACGCCCCCGGGCCGGCCACCCGCCTCCGACGGAGACGGGGCCGGCCCGACGTGGTTCTGCCCGTCAGTTCGGGGTCCGCTTGATCCCGTCGGCGACGGCCCGCTTCGGGACGGCGGCGGTGAAGGTCAAGCGGCTGGTGACCCGGTCGGTGGAGCAGCAGGTCCAGGTCACCGCCGTCTGCGACGACGCCCTGCGCGCGAAGGCGGCGTCAGGGGGCATCACGGAGGCCGCGGCCGACGAACCGGTACGGATCAACGCGCGGGCCGGGGAGCAGGCGCCGGCCGTGTCCGTCACCGGCATGGCGGTGACGGCCTTCGCCCGTCGGCTGGTGGCCCGGCGCGTTCCCGTCCCCGCCGGGGCGGGGGCGGAGGCCGGCGCGGGGCCGGAGCCGCCTCCGCCGGACCCGTAGCCGCCGCCGCGCGTCAGGCCGGGGCCTCGGCCCCCGAGGCCGCCTGGTCAGGCTGGGCCGACTGGCCCGACCGGGCCGAGCGGTCCGGCTGAGCTGACCGGTCCTGCTGGCCCGCGTGGTCCGGCCGCGCTACGACGGGGCGGCGCCGGACCGGCAGTCCGAGTGTCGGGTTGGCGACGCCCCAGGCCGCGCCCTTGCAGACCAGCTCCTTGTAGACGGCGGCGAGCCGGCCCGTCAGGGCGCCCCGGACCGCGCGGTCGTCGGCGGTGACGTACTGGATGAGGCCGTCCCCGCGGCCCAGCGAGATGCACTGGTTGAAGTAGCGCAGCGGCACCTTCGGGAGCTTGCCGCCGGTCAGGCGCGCCGCGATGGCGTCCGCGGCCTGCCATGCGGTGGGCACGCCCGAGGCGCACGACATCCGCAGCGGCTTGCCGCCCGGGCCCGCCGCCCGGGCGGCGTCGCCGATGGCGTACACGTCCAGGTGGGACACGGAGCGCATGGTGGCGTCGACGACGATCTGGCCCGTGCCGGTGACCTCCAGGGTGGTGGCCCGCGCGATCGGGTGGACGGCGAAGCCGGTGGCCCACACGGTGACGGCGGCCGGGAGGGACGTGCCGTCGGCGGTGGTGACGCGGTCGGGCTCGACGCCGGTCACCTCGGTGTGCTCGTGCACGGTGATGCCGAGCCTGCCGCAGGCCCCGCGCAGGTGCCGGCGGCCCTTGGGCGAGAGCCAGTCGCCGAGGCCGCCGCGCGCGGCGAGGGCGACGTCGAGGTCCGGGCGGGCCTCGGCGAGCTCGGTCGCGGCCTCCAGCCCGGTGAGGCCGCCGCCGACCACCAGGACGGGCTGCCCGGCGTCCAGGCCGGCCAGGCGCTCGCGCAGCCGGAGCGCACCGGCGCGGGAGCCGATCTCGTGGGCGTGCTCGGCGGCGCCCGGGACGCCCTGGTCGTGCCAGCCGCTGCCGAGGGCGTACACGAGGGTGTCGTACGCCAGTTCCTCGGGGCCGTTCGCGCCGAGGACGGCGACGCTGCGGCGGTCGGCGTCGACGGCGGTGACCCGCGCCGTCCGCACGGCGACGCCGGTGCCCGCGAACATCTCGGCGAGGGGCCGGGGTTCGAGGTCCTGGCCGGCCGCGAGCTGGTGCATCCGGACGCGTTCGACGAAGTCGGGCTCGGCGTTGACGAGGGTCACGGCGGCGCCCTCGGGGCGCAGCCGCCGGGCGAGGCGCCCGGCGGCGACGGCTCCGGCGTACCCGGCTCCGAGGACGACGATGCGGTGCTGCATCTCGTTGCTCCTGTCTCGATCGCTCCTGCTCCTGGGCGGTTCGCCCCTTGAACCGGGCGGCCCGCCCTTTCCTGACAGGCCTGCGATGTGAAGCACCTCACACCGGGGCCGGGGGCAGGGTCAGAAGCCGCCGATCCCGGGTTCGCCGTGGACGGTTGCCGCCCACCGCCGGGTGGCGCGGTCGAGCTTGTCGGGGTTGACCTGGCTGCGGAACGCGGCGATGCCGTCCGCGGTGATCTCCAGGCACATGACGCCGACGACCCGGCCGTCGACGACCCCCACGACGGCGGGGCCGCCGTTGGCGGTCGTGGCGTGGACCTCGGGCGAGCCGCCGACGTACGCCTGCTTGGCCTTGCTGGGCTTGAACAGGCCCCGCAGGAACTTCGCGACCGCGAGGGCGCCCTCGAACGCCTTGGCCCGGGCCGGGACCTTCCCGCCGCCGTCGCCGATCGCGACGGCGTCCTGGGTGAGCAGCCGCACCAGCGGCTCGGTCCGGCCGCTCGTGGCCGCCGCGAGGAACTCCTCGACGATCCGCCGGGCGGCGGCCCCGTCGATCTCGGCGCGCGCCTTCCCGGCCGCGACGTGCTTCTTCGCACGGTGGAAGATCTGCTGGCTGGCGGCCTCGGTGATGTCGAGGATCTCGGCGATCTCCCGGTGCGGGTAGTCGAAGGCGGCCCGCAGCACGTACACCGCCCGCTCGCCCGGGGACAGGCGCTCCAGCAGGGTGAGCACCGCGTACGAGACCGACTCGCGCTGTTCGGCGGTGTCGGCCGGGCCGAGCATCGGGTCCCCGGCGAGCAGCGGCTCGGGCAGCCACTGGCCCACGTAGGTCTCGCGGCGTGCGCGGGCCGAGGTGAGCTGGTTGAGGCACAGGTTGGTGAGGACCTTCGTCAGCCAGGCCTCGGGGACCTCGATGCGACCGACGTCGGCGGCCTGCCAGCGCAGGAAGGTGTCCTGCACGGCGTCCTCGGCCTCGCTCGCGGAGCCGAGGAGCCGGTAGGCGATGGCTTCCAGGCGGGGCCTGGCGGCCTCGAACCGCTCCACGTCGTTCATGGTCAGGGCCATGGCCCGGATCCTAGCCCCCGGGCGCCGGGCCTCAGGGGCAGGCGTAGGTGAGGTGGGCGGCGACCGGCCGGTGGGCCGGGGAGAGGATGCGCAGGTCGGCGCGTGCCGTGCGGCGGCCCTCGCCCTGGAAGGTCCAGCGCAGGTGCAGACGCGCCTGCCGCTGGCCGCGGACCACCACCTCCCGCAGGACGCCCGAGGCGGTGCCGTCGCTGCGGATCCAGCGGTACGAGAGCGTCCCCGGGCGGCCGTTCGTGGTGACTAGGCCGACGATGTCCGCGGTGCCCCCGCACCCGAGAGCCGCCGGCTCGGCCCGCACCGCCACGGTGCGCACCGCCACGGGCGGCCCGAGCCGCTGCCAGGCGAGGAAGGCGAGGACGAGCAGCACCACCAGGGCGGGCAGAGCGTGCCGGCGCAACCGCCGGCGCGGGGCCGCGGCGGGCGCGGCCAGGGCCGGGAGGGTCCGGTGGGTGCGGTGGGCGACGGCGGCGGTCACACCCGGCCCGAACCGCAGCACGCTGCCCTGGGCGCGATCGGCCTCCGGCCCCGGCTGCGCCCTGCCGGCGGACGGCTCCTCGGGGAGGGTGCCGTCGCCGTCCGGTTCGGGTCGCTGGATCCAGTGGCTGGCGAGAACGGTGGCGCTGTAGTCGGCGTCGGGGGTGGGAGCGTGGGTGGGGTCGTCGGCCGGGCCCTTCAGGTGGACGGTGGCGTCGTGCTCGGCGGCGAGGGCTTGAGGGGACTTGCCGACGGGCCGCAGCACCTGGGTGGCTTCGCCGACGGGGAGCAGCACCTGGGTGGCTTCGCCGACGGACGGCAGCACCTGCGTGGCTTCGCCGACGGGCGGCAGCGCACGGGTGGACTCACCGGCGGGCGACAGCGCCCGGGTCGGCTCGCCCGTCCGGGGCAGGACCTGAGCGGGCTCACCGGCAGGCGGCAGCACCTGCGTTGCTTCGTCGGCAGGCGGCAGCGCCGGGTGGGTCCCACCAGCGATCGACAGCGACTTGGTGGACTCGCCTGCCTCGGAGAGGGATTGTGTGGGCTCTCCCCCAGGCGACAGCACCTGCATGGCTTCCCCTGCAGGCGGCGGCACCCGGGGGGACTCACCGGCAGTCGACAGCGCCCGGGTCGGCTCCCCCGTCCGGGGCAGGACTCGCGCAGAC
>NZ_KQ948867.1:0-4360 GCF_001514215.1 Streptomyces bungoensis | reverse complement strand
TCACCGGCATGCGACAGCACCTGCGTTGCTTCGCCGGCAGGCGGCGGCACCCGGGTGGACTCACCAGCGGGCGACAGCGCCCGGGTCGGCTCGCCCGTCCGGGGCAGGACCCGCGCAGACTCACCGGCAGGCGGCAACACTTGCGTGGCCTCGTCGGCAGGCGGCAGCGCACGCGTGGACTCACCGGCGGGCGACAGCGACTTGGTGGACTCCCCCGCCTTGGACAGGACCTGCGTGGGCTCGCCGTTCTGCGTCGGTGGTGTGGGCGGGTGGTCGTTGTGGGGGGTCACCGGATCTCACACTGCCTGGTCAGAAGTTGCTGCGAGGCGGTGCCGCCTGCGGCGGCCGGGGTGGTCGTGGCCTGCGCCGTCCAGTAGCAGCCGCTGCCGTCGAAGGTGTGGTCGACGGTGATCGTGTACTGGGTGGCGCCGCTGCGCTGGAAGGTCTGGGACGCGCCGTCCGGCGCGCCGGGCACGCCCGGCAGGTTGCCCGAGAACCACGAGACGGTGACCGAGACCGGTCCGGTGCCGTCCGTCGTGACGTCGACGGTCGCCGTGGCGGTGGTGGGGCCCGTCTGCCGGAAGGCCGACACCGCGACGTTCTTGACGGCGGGAGCGGCGGGCGAGGCGGGGGCGGTGGTGGCCGGGGTGCCCGTGGTGGCCGTCCCGCCGGGCGCCGTCGTCTGCGGGGCCGGTGCCGTGGTGGCGGAGGCGCCGGGGTCACCGGGCCCGGTGGCCGCAGGATCCGAGGGCGACAGGCTCGGGGACGGCGACAGGCCGGCCGACGCGGTGGGCGACGCGGACGGGGACGGGGACGAGGACGGGGAGGCCGACGCGGTGGGCGCCGCCGGCCCGTCGCCGGCCCGGGCACGGGTCGTGGCCAGGGCCCGCGCCGTCTCCTGGGAGGCGGCTCCGGGGGCGTACTGGATGCCGTAGGTCAGCAGGACGCCGACGAGCACGGCGGCGGCCGACACCAGCGTCCCCGGCCGGCCGGGCAGCCACGACCGCGCTCCGCCCCGGCCCGGGCCGGGGCCCAGGACCGTGCGCGCGGTGTCCGTGGTGGACCGGGGGGCGCGGCGGGCCGACGGCAGCAGCAGCGGCAGCAGGGCCACCAGGGCGGCGAGCCGGCCGCGGCCGCGCTCCTCCCAGTCGGGCCCGTAGGCGGCACCGGCGGCCGCCTCCAGTTCCGTGACGAACGCCCCGGCCCCGGCGGGCCGTTCCTCCGGGTCCTTGGCGAGACCGCGGCGCACCAGGTCGCGCACCGCCTCGGGGGCCTCGTCGGCGGGGACGGGCGCGTCGACGTGGCGCAGCGCGAGTTCGGCGAGGTTGTCGCCCGCGTAGGGCTTGTGGCCCGTCAGGCACTCGAAGAACGTGGCCGTGGCCGCGTACACGTCGGCGGCGGGAGAGGCGGGGGCGCCGGTCCACTGCTCCGGGGCCATGTAGGACGGCGTTCCGGCCACGCCGGCGCTGGTGCCCGCGTCGACCGCGATCCCGAAGTCGACGAGCTTGGACGATCCGTCCGGCATGACCAGGACGTTCTCCGGCTTGTAGTCGCGGTGGACGACACCGACGCGGTGCGCGTCGGCGAGGCCCAGCAGCGACCCCTTGAGGACGACGAGCGCGGCCTCCGGATCGAGCGGTCCCCGCTCACGCAGCAGGGCCCGCAGCGAGACGCCGTCCACCAGCTCCATCACGATGGCGGCGCCGTCCGGGCTCTCGACGTACTCGTACAACTCCGCGACGTGCGGGCTGTGGAGCCCGCCGAGCAGCCGTGCCTCCGCCCGGAAGTCGTGCACGAAGTCCGGCCTGGTGCGCAGTGAGTCGCTGAGGTACTTCACCGCGACCGGGACGCCGGTCTCCTCGTGCACGGCCAGGACGACCCGGCCGCTCGCCCCCGAACCGAGCTCCAGTGAATCGCTGTATCCGGGCACCGCCCATGTATTCATCGCATCCCCCCAGGACGCCGTACCGCCGGCTCCTCACCCGCGTCCGGGCGGCTGAGCCACGCGTGGGAAGACACATTTTCGGCCACCGCGGTTGCATCCGGACAGTGCCCGGCCGCCACCTGCCGCGGCGACGACGCCCCGGTCAGCCCCCGGCCGGGCCGTCCGGCGGCTCGCCGAGGTTCTCCGCCAGCTGGAACAGGGCGGGCAGCGCCTGCGCGATGGCCGCCCGGGAGCCGTCGTCGAGGGCGGCGAGGGCGGCGTCGATGCGGCGCTCGTGGGCGGTGGTCCAGGCGGCGAGCTTCTCGCGGCCGGCGTCGGTGAGGGTGACGACGGAGGCGCGGCGGTCGGCGGCGTCGACGTCCCGCGCGACGAGCCCGGTGCCGATCATCTGGCCGATCAGTCCGCTGACCGTGCTCGGGGCCAGCCGCCGGCGGGCGGCCAGGTCGCTGATCCGCGCGGGCGAGTGCTCGCCCAGTACCTGCAGCAGCTCGACCTGCGCCATGGGAAGGGTCTCCCACGGGTAGTCGGTGCGGATCGAGGAACGCAGCGCGCGCCGCAGCCGGGTGACGGCCTCGGTGAGCAGACGGCCCTCCGGTGCCTGGGCGGCGGAGCGGGGCGGGGGCGCCTCGGAGCGTGGCTGCGCGGACATGCGGTCAGGGTAGTCCGGCCGCAAACGTACGGCCGGGCCGTCCGCGGCTCGGACGCCGCGGAGCCGCCCTCCGCCGGCCGCTCGTCAGTGCCCGGCGAGCGAGGCCAGCGCGGCGTCGAGGCGGCGGGTGGCCTCCTCGGCGACCGGGCGCAGGGCGTCGAGTCCGGTGAGGGTGACCATCGTGTCCGGGTCGAGCGCCTGTACGGCGGTGCGGTCGCCGTCCCTGCGCACCACCACGTTGCAGGGCAGCAGCAGCCCGGTGGTGCGGTCGGCCTCGAGGGCGCGGTGGGCGAGCGGCGGGTTGCAGGCCCCGAGGATGACGTAGTCCTCCATGTCGTGGTCGAGCTTGGCCTTGAGCGTCGCGGTGACGTCGATCTCCGTCAGGATCCCGAAGCCCTGCTCGGCGAGGGCCTCACGGACCCGGGCGACGGCGGTGGCGAAGTCGGCGTCGAGGTGCACGGTGCGGTCGTAGCGCATGACGGGTGGCCTTTCAGCTCGCCAGCTCGATGACGGTCTGCGGCGGCTGTTCGAGGGTGTTGTGGACGGTGCAGTGCGAGGCGACGGCCAGCAGGGCGGCGCGGCGCTGCTCGGGGAGGCCCGGCGGCGGGACGATCACGACGCGCAGCGAGGCGACGCGCGCCGGGCGGTCGGTGGCCATGGTGAACTCGGCGCGCACGCGCAGTCCGGCGCGGGGCAGGTCGTGGCGCTGCAGGAAGCGGCCCGCGTAGAAGGCGACGCAGGTGGCCAGGGAGGCGGCGAACAGCTCGGTGGGCGTCGGCGCGGTGTCCGTGCCGCCCGCGTCCACGGGCTGGTCGACCTGGATGCGGTGGCCACGGACCTCGACGGTGTAGGCGTCCCCGGCGACGTGGGCGACGTCGAGCCGGTGCGCGTCGGCGTCCGGCGGCCGGGTCGTGCCGGTGGGCTGTGGTGCGGTCCCGGTCATGGCCGGACCCCTTCCCTCGGTGAAGGCGGTGTTCCGCCCTCCAGTCGACCGCGCCCGGCCCACCTGGGCGAGAGGCCGTCGGGGCGGGTTCCGGGGGCCGATCGGCCCCCTCCCGCACCGACACCCGGCCCACGGCCACCGGCCACCGGCCATGGGTCACGGGTCACGGGTCACGGGTCACGGGTCACCGGCGGAACACTTCCGGCGCGGGGCGCTGCTCGGCGACCCCGGGCGTGCCCGCGCCGCCGCCGGCCAGGCGGAGGGGAGGACGAGGGTCACTGATGCGACGCCCCGCGCGGGCCCGGACCGCGCGTCAAGTCGCCTCAGGCGCTCTCCCGGACCGGCACTCGCCCCCGGCCGTCCAAGAGACGTCCCCGGCGCGGAGCGGTGTTCGCGTGGCCCGTCCGCGCGGGCACCGGCCGCCGGTGAGGCGCGGAACCCCGCGACAGGCCGCCGTGGCCCGGCGCCCGGTTCGGCGGCGCGATGCCGGCGACCGACCGTCCCGTGAACACGCCGGAACGAACCGTCCCTACGGCCGGCCACCCGCGCGTCCCGTCCCCGGTGATCGCAAGTCAATGCAAGGTCAAGAGTTGACCGGGCTTTCCTGACCGTCTGTTCACCCCGGGGCCACCGCCGCTCCGCCCGGCCGCCCGTCGCGCCACGAAACATCCCGGCCGTACACGCATCAACTTCTGTGTCCGGAGGGGAACTGACATGGCCGACACCGGCAGACGAGCAACGATCCGGAGTCTCGGGGCACTCGCGGGCGCGGCCGCGCTCACCGTCCTGGGCAGCAGCGCGCCGACGTGGGCCGCCGCGCCGG
>NZ_KQ948866.1 GCF_001514215.1 Streptomyces bungoensis | reverse complement strand
CCCGTGCGGAAACCGGGGGCGGAGGGGGCCGTGTGTCGGCCGGGGGACGCCTTGGTCGTCGCCTGCTCGTCGCCTGCTCGTCGCCTACTCGTCGTCCTCGTCGTCGAGCCGGGCCAGCCAGGTCGCCAGGCGCTCCACGGGCACCTCGAAGTCGGGGTTCAGGTCGACGAACGTGCGCAGCTGCTCGGCGAGCCACTCGAAGGTGACCTCCTCCTCGCCGCGCCGCTTCTCCAGTTCTTCGATGCCTCGGTCGGTGAAGTACATGGATGCCGCTCCGTCGTTCAGTGCAGGGGTAGCGGCGCTCCGGGGCGGGAAGAACCCTCATCCTGCGAGAGCGAGGAAGTGACGCCTTTCCGCCGGGAGAGCCGGGCGAGAACAGGAAAATGATAGGCAGCCGCCCGGCGGGAAGGGCAGGCGGTGTCACGGGGCGAGGGGGAACGGGGGAGCACGCATGAACGGAGAGAGCGCGGCGACGGGGGCATCCGGAGCCGGCACGGCGGGCGGCGCGGCCGGGTCGGGCACGGCGAACGGGGTCACCGGAGCCGCCGGAACCACCCGGGTCGCCCGGGTCCGGCTACCCGACGGCACACCGGTGTGGGCCCGGATCTCCGGGGCCGAGGAGCTGGCCGTGCCGTCGGGCGGGCTGTCGTACACGGACACCGGGTTCACCGAACGGGTCGAGGCGGGCGTGGAGAGCCTGCACTCGCTGATCACCGGGGTCGCCCGGTCGCTGGCGGGTCCGCTGCGCGCGGTGCGGCCGGACGAGGTGAGCGTCGAGTTCGGCATCGAGCTGACGGCGAAGGCGGGCAAGGTGGTGGGACTACTCGCGGACGGTGAGGCCAAGGCGGGTATCACGGTCACCCTGACCTGGAACGACGGCGGTCCACCGGACCCGGACGCGCCCCAGACCGCCACCGCGGCCCCACCCGCGCCCACGCAACCACCGGCGGTCGCGCCCGACCGGCCTCCGGCGGTCGCGCCTGGGCAACCGCCGGCGGTCCCGCCCGCGCCCCGGTCGGCGCAGCCGTCCGCCCCCGCAGCCGGGCAGCCGCCGGCGCAGGCCGCCGCCGTCGCCGGGCAGCCGCCCGCAGCCGCGCCTCCGCCTCCGCGGCCGGCCGCCCCGGGGCAGCCGCCGGCCCAGGCCCCGACGGCCGCGCCCGCGCAGCCGCCCGCGCACGCGGCCGCACCCGCCCCCACGCACCCCTCGGCGGCCATGCCCCCACAGCCCGCACCCGCACACGACCCCGCCCCCGTGCAGCCACCTGCTTCAGCACCGGACCCTGCTCCCGCACCCGCACGCCCGCCGTCGTCCCCACAGCCCCCCGGCACCCCCGCCACCCCCCACTCCGGCGCATCCACCGGCGGCCGGATGCACGGGGGGTTCGGGGTGGGCGGTGGCGGGGGCGGGGCATGACCGACGGATACGACGGGGGCGCACCGGACGGGTTCGATGCTGCGCACCTTGCGCTGCGTGAACTCGTTCTCGCGGCCACCGTGCGCATTCATCGCCCGGGCGCCGGGTATGCCCACGACGAGCCCGGGGGGTTCCTCGGCAGCGGCTTCTTCGTCGCGCCGAACTGGGTTCTGACCTGCGCGCACGTGGTTCACGAGGGGGAGGGGGGCGAGGTCACCGTGGTGTACCGGACCAGCCCCTACGAGGAGCCGCGCGCGGTGCCCGCCCGGGTGGCGGTGACCGTGCCCGAGTACGTCGGGGAGCCGGTCGCGGGCGGCTGGCCCGCCCCGGACCTGGCCCTCGTCCGGCTGCGCGAGCCCGCCGAGCACGCGTGCGTGTACGTCTCCGAGCGGCCCGCCGTGCACGTCGGCGGGCGCAGGGTGTTCTACGCGGGCTGGACGGCGGCCCGGGGCCGGCTGGAGATCCTGGACGGCTCGCTGTCCGTGCAGGGCACCATCAGCGCCTGGTCGTCCGAGGAGCAGGTGCGGCTCGGCCAGAACGACCTGCCGCCCGGCGTGTCGGGCGGGCCGGTCGTCGACCCGGTGCGCGGCGAGGTCGTGGGCGTCCTGAAGTCCCGTGCGGACCACGGGGCGGGCGGCACCTGCATCGGGGTCCAGCAGTTGCGCACGCTCCAGGCGCCACCGGACGGGGTGCGCGGCGCGCACGGCGACCCCTACCAGGAGGTCTTCCACGCGCACGACCGCTACCACCGCGACCGGCAGCAGCCCTCCGGCTCGCCGAGCCCCACCTGGGCCGACGTCCAGGGTGAGCTCGGTGTGCGCCCCGGCCGGACGCTCAGCCCGCACGAGCGCAGCGAGCTGCTCGGCCGGCTCGCCGACCTGCCGCCGCCCGTCAGCACCCGCGGCCTGCTCGACGTCCTCGGCTCGCTGCCTGACTTCCGGCTGCCGTCCGCCACGCCCGCCCCGCGCGGCTGGCGGGACGGCCTCGGCGCGCTGTACGAACACGCCCGGCAGGACGGCGCGTTGAAGCTCGTCCTCGACTACGCGATGCGGATCCTCGCCGTGGAGCGCCCGCGCAAGCCCGGCACGGTCGCCGCCGAACAGGCCCTGTGGGACTGGGTGAAGCACGCGGCGACGGGCCTGGACAGCGGCTACCGACGCGGACTCGCCGAGCGGCGCGCCGAACTGCTGGGGCCGCGCCGCGGGGTGCCCGACGTCCGTCAGGGGGCCGGCTCCACCGTCCTGCGAAAGCTCGAGGAGCGCGCGGCGCAGCATCCGCTGGTCGCGCCGCCGGGCTCCTTCGTCCTGCTGATGGTCCTGCGCAGGGGATGGGAGCCCGACCGCTGCGACTGGTCGGTGTCGGTCGGCGAGCCGGACGGCACGACGACCCGGCTGCACGAGGCCGAGCGCGCTCCCCTGGCGGATCTCGCCGCCCACGTGGCCGCCCCGCTCGCCGAGGCGTTCCGCCGCTGGGACGAACCCGGGCGGCCCGCCACGCTGTACGCGGCCCTGCCCCACTCGCTCCTGGACCTGCCGGTGGAGGAGTGGCACCTGCGCCCCGACGGCGTCCCGCTGGGCGTCGAGCGGCCCGTCCTGGTCCGCTGCTCCGACCGCGACCAGCTCCCGGACGAGGACGAACCGGCGTTCCCGGGCGCGTGGCACCCGGCGGCCTGGGACCCGTACGACGACGAGGACGGCGAACGCAAGGACCGCTGGCGCCGGTCGCACGCCCGTCAGGCCCAGGCCGACGTGCTGGACTGCGACGACGGCGTGCGCAGGCCGGTGCCCGGCGTGACGGCCCTGCGCGGCCTCGCACCGAACACCGTCCCGGTGCTGTGCCGCCTGGGCGACGTGCGCTACGACGACGACCCCGCCTCCCTCGGCCGGATCCTGCGCTCCGGCCACGGCGTCGCGCTGTGGCGGCACGCCACCCCGCCGGGACCGGATTCGGTGTGCGGGGAGTTCCATCGCGGCGTCAAGACGGTCGTCGACGACGGGGACGGCGTGGCCTTCCTGCCCGACCTGGTGCACGGGCTGCGGCTGGACGTGCGCGCGGGCCGCACGGAAGCCTTCTGGGCCGACGGGATAGCCCTGCTGTACGACGATCCGCACCGCCCCCTGCCCGGAACCGGTGATCTGCTGGAGGCCCCGTGACCCGACCCGCCCGTTCCCTCCAGTTCCCCTTACCGAGGCTCCTGCGGGTCGATACCGTGAGGCACGTTCGACGGCTGCCGCGGACGAGTGACGAGGACCGGACATGACCGAACCCAGTGAGTGGCTCATCTACCGGGGCGCCGGGGAACCCCACGACGGCATGAGCAGGCTCCCCCCGCCGCCGCCCTGGCGGGACTTCTCCGGACGGGACGCGGCCGGCGCCGGCGACGGCTCCCGGGACCGCAGGCTCGGCGCGTACCGGCACCTGGCCGAACTGCACCGGCCCGGCGCCGAGGAACTGGAGATGATCAACGCGGCCCTGTACCTGCGCCGCCCCCTGCTGGTGACCGGAAGCCCCGGTGCCGGAAAGAGCACGCTGGCCCACTCGGTCGCGTACGAACTCGGGCTCGGCGACGTGCTGCGCTGGTCCATCGTCAGCCGCTCCACGCTCCAGGACGGCCTGTACCACTACGACGCCATCGCCCGCCTCCAGGACGTCCAGATCGCCGCTCAGGGTGGCCACGGTGCGGCGGCCGGCAGCCCCGGTGCCGTCGAGGCCATCGGCAGCTACATCCGGCTCGGCCCGCTCGGCACCGCCCTGCTGCCCTCCGACACCCCGCGCGTGCTGCTCATCGACGAGCTGGACAAGAGCGACATCGACCTGCCCAACGACCTGCTGAACGTGCTGGAGGAGGGCGAGTTCGAGATACCCGAACTCCAGCGCATCGCCGACCGGCTGCCCGACGGCGAGGCCGAGGTGCTCACCGCGGACGGCACCAAGGCCACCGTCCGCGACGGCCGGGTGCGCTGCCGCGCCTTCCCGTTCGTGGTGCTCACCAGCAACGGGGAACGGGACTTCCCGGCCCCGCTGATGCGCCGCTGCATCCACCTGGAGCTGGGCCGGCCCGACCACAACCGGCTCGCCACCTTCGTCCGCGCCCACCTCGGCGACGAGGCCGCGCGCGCCGGCGACGACCTGATCGCCCGCTTCCTGGAGCGCTCGCGCAGCGAACTCCTCGCCACCGACCAGCTGCTGAACGCGATCTACCTCACCGACGCGGCCGCCCCGCCCAGCCGGGACCGGCTCGCCGACCTGCTCGTCCAGCGACTCGACCGCCCGAGGTGAGGAGCTGATGCCCGGCGCTCCGGCGGAACGCGGCCCCCTGCCCCCCGGCCCGCAGGACCCCGCGGCCGGCCGGTCCGGCGCGGCCGGCGCCGACCGGCTCGCCGAAGTCGTCCGCCGTCTGCGGGAGATCGGGCTCGACCCGGACGCGGAGGGGCTGAGCGACGCGGTGTGGCTGGCCCGCTGGGCCCGGCCCGCGCAGTCCGCCGACCCGGACGGGGCCGACCCGGGCGCGGGCCCCGGCGCACCGCCCCCGCCGGCCCTCTCCGGCGAGCACCCGCGCACCACCCCACCGGCCCCCGGCGCCCCGGAGAAGCGCCCGCCGGCCCCGCCGCCGCCCGCCCGCGCGGACGGCCGGGTCACGCTGTACTCGCTGCCCCGCGACGGCACCCCGCGTGCCCCGGCGTCCGGGCAGGTCACCGCGTTGCCGGTGGGGGTGCCCGCCGCGCCCGCGCTGCCCGCCCCGCTCGAACTCCAGCGCGCCCTGCGGCCGTTGCAGGCGTACCGCAGCGCCGCACCGCCTCAGCGCACGGAGCTGGACGAGACGGCCACGGCCGAGCTGAGCGCCCGCGCCGGCGGCCTGATCCTGCCCGTCCACCGCCCCGTCACCCGCGGCGACGCCCGGCTCCAGCTGGTGCTGGACGCCGCGCCCTCGATGCGCGTGTGGGACCGGCTGTTCACCGAACTCCAGCAGATCTTCACCCAGTTGGGAGCCTTCGGGGACATCCAGGTCAGCCACCTGCACACCGGACCGGACGGCGAGCCCGCGGTCGGCCGCAGCCCGGACGCCCACGCGGCCCCGCTGCACACCGTGGACCGGCTGAGCGACCCCACCGGCCGCCGCATCACCCTGATGGTCAGCGACTGCACGGGGCCGCTGTGGCGCAGCGGCCACGCCCACCGGCTGCTGCACCACCTGGCCCGGCTCGCCCCCGTCGCGGTGCTCCAGCCGCTGCCGCAGCGCCTGTGGAACCGCACCCGGCTGCCGGTGACCTACGGGCAGCTGACCCGCGGCGAGACCCTGGGCGCCGCCGCGCTGCGCGTGCGCACCCCGGGCGGCGCCCCGTTCCTCCCGCCGCCGGGCGTGCTGCCCGTGCCCGTGCTGCCGCCCGAACCGGTGGCCCTCGGCGCGTGGGCGCGGCTGCTGTCCGGGGCCGGCGCCGGGCCGGTGGCGGGCGCGGTGGGCTGGGTGCGCGCGGACCAGCCGCCGGCGCGCGAGCCCCGCGACGCGCGCCGCCCGACCTCGGTGGAGCGCGTCAGCCGGTTCCGTTCCGCGGCCTCCCCGGCGGCCGGCCGCCTCGCCGTCTACCTCGCGGCCGCCCCGCTGTGCCTGCCGGTGATGCAGCTGGTGCAGCGCACGATGCTGCCGGACTCCGGCCCCGCCGAACTCGCGGAGGTGCTGCTCGGCGGGCTCGTCACACGCGCGGGGGAGGAGTACGGGCAGGACGGCGCCCAGTGGTACGAGATGGAGCCGGAGGTCCGCGAGGCGCTGCTGTCGACGCTCGGCCGGGACGAGGCCGTCCTCGTCCTCAAGCACTGCTCGGAGTACATCGAGCAGCGCTTCGGCAAGGGCGGCGCCAACTTCCCGGCGCTGGCCCTGGCCCAGCTCGGCGACGCGGGCGCGGGACGCCCGCACCTGTCCGGCACCCTTTACCCCGGCGGGACGGGCGACGCCGGCGAGGGCGGTGACACCACGCTGGTCCCGCAGCCCTTCGCCGAGGTCGCGGCCCGTGTCCTGGAGCGCTTCATGCCCCTGCCGGAACAGTTCCGCCTCTACGGCGGCCCGCACGCCGCACCGTCCGGGGAGCGGCCCACGCACCCGGCCGTCGTCCGCGCCCGCGACCTGCTCGAGCGGTTCGGCACCGACGGCATGGTGCAGGACCTGATCGACGCCGTACAGCTGCTGCGCGGCGCCACCGAGCACGAACGCCCGCGCGGGGCCGACCCGCAGCTGTGGGCGCAGTACGCGCGGTGCACGCTGCGGCTGTGGGAGGTGCAGGGCGGGGACGGGCTGCTGCGCGAGGCGGAGTCCGCCGCCGAGCGGGCCGTCGCCCATCCGCACGCCCAGCACGAGCGGGCCGCGCTGGCCCGGGTGCTGCACGCCGCCGCCACCGACCGCAGACGCCGGGGGGACGAGCGCGGCGCCCTGGACCTGCTGCGCCGCGCCGACCGGGAGTACGCGGTGGCCTGCGCGGCCCCCGGCCTGGAGCGGAAGGAGGCCCTGGCGCTCACCCTGGAGCGCGTCGCCGCCCTGGAGACCCAGTGGTGGCTCGGCCGGGACAGCGCGCTGCTGCAGGGCGCGGTCGGCATGCTGGAGGCGTTCGCCGACGCCTGGCCGGACCGCGCCGGCCGCCCGCCCGAACTGCCGCTGGCGCACGGCCGCGTGCTGCTGCTCCTGGCGGACGCCACGACCGACCCGGAGCAGGCCCGCGGGTACGCCGAGCAGGCTGCCAGGTCGCTGCGGGACGTGCTGGCGACGACGGCCGGGGGCGGCGACGGGGCGGGCGAGCGGGTCCGGGTGTACCTGGACCTGGTGGACGCCCTGCTGAAGTCGGACGGCGACCTGGACGAGGCCCGGCACCGGGTCGAGGAGGCGCTGGCGAGCCCCCTGAAGCGCGGTCAGCGGGCCGCCCTCCAGGTGCGCGCCGGGCGGATCCACGCCGCCCGGTACGCCGAGACGGGCGACCCGCGCGAACTGCGCGATGCGGCGGCCTCGTTCGCGTCGGCCGCCGCCGACACGCCCCGGGACGCGTCCGGGTACCCCGACGTCCTCCAGGAGTGGGGCGAGGTGCTGCTGCGGCACGCCGCCGCCCAGAGCGGCTTCCGCGCCTGGGAACCGCTCGCCCAGGCGATCCGGGTGCTGCGCGACTGCCGTACGGAGACCCCCGCCGGCAGCAGGCACCTCGCCCACCGCCTGCTGCTGCTGGGCCGCGCCCTGATCCTGCGCTACCGGCTGCGCGGGGACCGGGTGGACCTGCGCGAGGCGGAGCACCTGTTCGGCCTGGCCGCGGCGGAGGCGAACCATCCGCTGGTGGCGGCCCGTTGCCGGCTGGAGCTGGGGCAGACCCAGTACGAGGCGTACCAGAGCCTCGGCCGGCCGACCCGGCTGGACGACGCGATGGACGCCTTCCGGCTGGCGGCGGAGGCCGCCCGGGAGGCGGAGGGGATGGCCGAGACCGATCGCCGCCGGCAGGAGGCGGTGGAACTGGCCGCGCAAGCGCACCACTGGCGGGGTATGTCCTACGAGGCGGCGGCCCGCCCGCGTGCGGCCCGCGACGCCTACCGGGCGGCCCGCACCGAGTGGGCGCGGCTGCCCGACGGCAGCCTCGGCACGGGCCCGCCGACGGCCGACGACACGGCGGCCCGGCTGGCCGAGCTGGAGTGACAGGGAGAGGAACGGGGTCATGAGCACAGGGGACGCGTCACCCTCGACGCGGTACGACGAGCCGCTGCCGGATCTGCTGGCGCTCGACCTGGAGGAGCTGGGCACCATCGAGCATCCGGTCCTGCGCGAGGTACTGGCGGACTTGCGCGAACGTGCGGAGCACCCGGGCGAGATGCTCTGGGGGTTCAACAACTCACTCTGAGCCCTCATCTGGCGCACGGAAAGCGATCGGAGAGCCTCTAGCAGCCTTCAGCTATCGGTCAACCAGGAGCAGAAAAAGACAACTTCGATCGTGCCGGGTTTGCGTCCGGCCACCGGCCGGGAATGCGCGTCCATACGGGCGAGAAGGGCCGTGGCGCGCTCGGCACGCAGCTGCGCGGGGCGTACGGCATGGGGGTGCTGCAGTGTCCGGAGAGACCGCCGTGCTTCCGGCACCCCCGGCACCGCGCCCCTTCCGGCAGTTCATCGTGAAGGTGCACGGCCGGTGCAACCTCGCCTGCCGCTACTGCTACCTCTACGAGGGCCCCGACCACACCTGGCGCACCCGCCCGGCCACCGCCCCGCCCGAAGTCCTTCGGCGCACCGCCGACCGCATCGGCCGGCACGCCCGCGCCCACGGCCTGACCGCCCTCTCCCTCGTCCTGCACGGCGGCGAACCGCTGCTGGCCGGCGCCGACACGCTGGCCCGCCTCACCGACGACGTCCGCGCCCGCGTCCCCGAGGACTGCACCGTCCAGGCCACCGTGCAGACCAACGCCACCCTGCTGACGCGCGAGCGCCTGGCCGTCCTCGCCCGGCACGGCATCAGCGTCGGCATCAGCCTCGACGGCGGCCGCGCCGCGCACAACGCCCGGCGCGTCGACCACGCCGGCCGGCCGTCCTGGCCCGCCGCCGCGCGCGGCGCGCGCCTGGTCGCCGAGCACTTCCCGCAGGCGTACGCCGGAGTGCTCACCGTCGTCGACCCGACGACCGACCCGGTGGAGCTGTACGAGTCCCTGCTCGCCCTGCGCCCGCCCGCGATGGACCTGCTGCTGCCGCACGGGAACTGGTCGGCGCCGCCCCCGCACTGGGCCGGCGCGCGCCACGGCGACTGGCTGTGCCGCGTCTTCGACCGCTGGTGGTCGGCCGGGCGCCGCGAGACGCGGGTGCGGCTCTTCGAGGAGTGCCTGGCGCTGCTCCTCGGCCTGCCGGCCGCCACCGAGTCCCTCGGTCTCGCCCCCTTCGACGCCGTCGTCGTCGAGACCGACGGATCGATCGAGCAGGTCGACTCCCTGAAGTCGGCGTACGAGGGGGCCGCCGAGACCGGCCTCGACGTCTTCCGGCACGACTTCGACGACGCCCTGCGCCATCCGGGGGTGGCCGCCCGCCAGGCCGGCGCGGCGGCCCTGTCGGACCGCTGCCGCGCCTGCCCCCTGGTCGCGGTGTGCGGGGGCGGCCACTACGCCCACCGGTACCGGTCCGGGGAGGGCTTCGGGAACCCGTCCGTGTACTGCGCGGACCTCCAGCGTTTCATCCCGCACGTGGCCGGCCGGCTCGCCGGGGACGCCCAGGGCGCCCGCCCGGCCGGCCCGGCCTCACTCGAAGGGGGCACCCCGTGATACTTCCGGCGGTCCCGGACCGGGCGCTTGCCGAACTCAGCCGCACCGAGGGCGGCCCCGAGACCCTGGCGCTCCTCGTCCGCGACCAGGACACCAGGCGCCTGCTCCTGATGCGCGCCGTCCTCGACGCGGCCCGGGCGGCCGGCCCCGGCGTCTGCCCGGAGCCGGCGAAACGCCGGCTGCGGGAGGACTGGGCCCTGCTGACGGCGGCGGACCGGGCCGCCCCGGGCCCCGGATCACCGGCCCGGGCCCGGCTCACCCAGCCCCTGATGGGCCCCTGGGCCAGACGCTGCCTGACCGGACTGACCCCCCGCACCGGACGCCTCTCGGAGCCGGGCAGGCGCGAACTGCTGCGGGACCTGGCGTACTTCAGCGCGATCGCGGCGGTCGCGGCCGCCCGCGCCGACCTGCCCTTCACCACCCGTCTGACCGCCCGCGACGGCGTCCTCACCCTGCCCTCGCTCGGCGCCCTGCACACCGCCGAGCCGGGCGACACCGAGGTCGAGGTCCGGCACGCGCACGGCGTGCTGACGCTGCGCCGGCCCGGTGCCGCCGACGTGAGGGTGCACCTGGAGACCGGCACCGGCGCCTGGTCCGGCGCCCTCGCCTGGACCCCGGCCCACGCCCTGCCCGGACTGCGGCCCGGCACCGCCCCCATGCCCCTGGACGACCTCGACCCCTACCGCGTCCCGCCGCGCGAGCCCGGCCAGTCCGCGCTGAGCGGCCCCGCGGCCCCGGACCACGCCGAACGCAAGCGGTGGCTGCAGACCTGGGCCGGCACGGCCGCGGCCCTCGCCTCGGGCGGCGAACGGCGGCCGGCGGAGGCGCTCGCCCTGCTGCGCTGCCTGGTCCCGCTGGAGACGCCCCCCGGCGCGGACGGCCGCGGCAGTTGCAGCGCCACCCGGCGCGAGGCGTTCGGCGCGCTGCTCAGCAGCGCCCCGGCGACCCCGGTGGCCTTCGCCGCCACGCTCGTCCACGAACTGCAGCACACGAAACTCGCCGCGCTGAGCGAGATGGTCGAACTGCACCGGGCGGGACCCGAGGCCCGCTACTTCGCCCCCTGGCGCCCGGACCCGCGGCCGTACGACGGACTGCTCCAGGGGGCGTACTCGCACCTGGCGCTGGCGGACTTCTTCCAGCGCCGGGCCCTCGCCGCCGGCACCGCCGACCGGGCGCAGGCCTGGGCCGCGCACGCCCGCTACCAGGCCCAGGTGGCGGCCGCCCTGCCCGCGCTCGTCGGCTCACCCGACCTCACACCGGTGGGCCGGCGGTTCGTCGACGGCATGGTCGCCGCCCACGAGCGGCTGGCGGCGAACCCCGCGCCGCGGGGGTACGCGGCGCGCGCCCAGGCGTACGTCAAAGCCGTACGCGCCCTGTGGACGCAGCGTCAGCCTCCGGCTCCCCCGCTCACGAATCGGTGAAATGCCGACTTCGCAGGCTCCGCTGCGCGAAGATCGTCGCGCCGAGGCGTTCGTTCCTGCAGTCGCCGGACTCCCCAGAGCCGCGCCGAGGTTCTACGATTTCATGACTACGCGCTGGAGGCTGCTGCATGTCTGAAGCTCGTACGCCGGTCCGCACGGCCGGGAAGGGGGCCGCGAGGCAGACCGTCACCATCAGCTTCGCCGGATTCAACCGGGCCTGGGCGGCGTGGCTCGGGGACAGGCTGGAGCGGCGCGGTCTGCGGGTGGTGTACCTGCGCTGGGACGCCCCGCCCGACCAGTCGCTGGTGAGCCTGCTGGGCGATCTCACCCTGGCCGAGGGCCGGGTCCTCATCCTCGTCAGCGAGTGGTACTTCCAGCTCGGCCCGCGCACCCACGAGGAGTGGAACGCGGCCCTGCGCGAGGTCGTGGCCCCGGATCCCGCCCGGTTCGCCGCCGTGTCGGTCACCACCGCCCCCGTCCCCGCCGCCACCGCCGTGCTGGCCCCGGTCGACCTGACCAACATGGGCGCCGACGAGGCCGAGCGCCGCCTGATCGACCGCCTCGACATCCCCCTCGACACCCCGGTGACCGCGGACACCGCCCGCCCGGCCCCCCGCTTCCCGGCGTCCATGCCCGACGTGTGGGGCGGCGTACCGCGCCGCAACACCCGCTTCACCGGCCGCGAGCCCCTGCTCAACGACGCCTACCACCTGCTCCAGGGCAGCGAGACCGGCGCCGGCGTCCTCACGCTGCACGGCATGTCCGGCGTCGGCAAGACCCAGCTGGCCGCCGAGTACGTCTACCGCTTCGGCTCCGAGTACGACGTGGTGTGGTGGGTCAACGCCGAGAAGCGGGTGACCTACCGCCGCGGCCTCGCCGAACTCGCCCCCAAACTGGGCCTGCAGACCGGCCAGGAGTACGGCGAGCGGCTGCGCGCCGTCCGCGACTCCCTGCGCAGGGGCGACCCCTACGCGCGCTGGCTGCTCGTCCTCGACGGCGCCGACGAACCCGACCAGATCTGGGACCTGGTGCCCACCGGCCCCGGACACGTGCTCATCACCTCCCGCAACCCCGAGTGGGGGGAGCACAACAGCAAGCTCCTCGAGGTCCGCGTCTACGACCGCGACGAGTCCGTCGCCTTCATCCGCCGCCGCGCCCCCCGCCTCAACGAGGCCGAGGCCGACCAGCTGGCGGAGGCGCTGGAGGACCTCCCCCTGCTCCTGGACCAGACCGCGGGCTGGCTCAACGACTCCGACCTCTCCGTCGAGCAGTACATCGGCCTCCTGGACGGCGGCATCGACCAGGACGTCGTCAAGGTGTCCGCCGACTTCCCCCTCGCCTTCCAGACCGCCTGGTCGATACTGCTGAACAAACTCCGCGACACGGTCCCCGAGTCCGTCGACCTGCTCCGGCTGTGCACCTTCTTCGCCCCCGGCTTCATCCCCGTGCGGCTGCTGAAGGAGATGTCGCACGACGACCTGCCCGAACAGCTCGCCGGCCTCCTCGACGACCCGCTGCTGTGGAACAAGGCGATCAACCAGCTGCGCCAGTACTCGGTGGTCCGCCTGGAGTCGCACGAGACGGCCATGGACGAGGCCGCCTCCTCGGGCGAGTCGGTCTACCTGCACCGCATGGTGCACCAGATCGTGCACAAGGACATGCCCGAGGCGGACCGGCGGGAGTTCATCGAAGTGGTACGACGGGCCCTGGCCGAGGCCGACCCCGGCCGCCCCACCGACACCCGCAACTGGGACGCGTACGCGGAGATCGTGCCGCACCTGAAGTACGCGGACGTCCTGCAGAGCACGGACCGCCGGGTGCAGATGCTGGTCCTGAACTGCCTGCGCTACATGTGGTTCGCCGGCGAGTACTCCGCCGGCGTCAAACTGGGCGCCCGCGCCCTGCGCTCCTGGCGCCGCCTCCTCGGCGAGTCGCATCCGCGGGTGTGGGAGGTCACGTACCACTACGCCAACCTGCTGCGGTCCGCGGGGCGTTTCGAGGAGACGGAGGCGATCGACCGGGCGGCGATGGAGCGGCTGCGGGCGGAGCGGGGCGAGCGCGACCTCGACCACCTGCGGATGGCCGGGGGGCTCGGGGCCGACCTGTGGAACCTGGGCCGGTACCCGGAGGCGCTGGAGGTCTACGAGTGGCTCTACCCGACCTACCGCGACCTGTTCGGCGAGCAGGACTCGCGCACCCTCAACGCGCTCAACAACCTCGGTTTCTCCCTCCGTCTGCTCGGCCGGTACGAGGAGGCCCGGGACATCGACCTGAGGACCCTGGAGGCGCGCCGCCTGCTGCTCAAGGGCCGCCATCCCTGGACCCTCTTCTCCGAGGTGTCCTACGCCGTCGACCTGCGCCTGCTCGGCAAGTACGCCGAGGCCGAGTCCGTCCAGGCGAAGAACGTGCGGGAATACCGCATCGTCATGGGCCCGGACCACCAGGACACCCTGCGCGCCCAGCACAACCTGGCCCTGTGCCAGTTGCGCGGGGGCGACCGCTCCGGGGCGGCCAAGCTGCTCACCGGCGTGCTGGAGGGATACGAGCGCAAGCTCGGCGACACGCACATGCTGACCCTGGCGGCCGCCGTCAGCCAGAGCTGCTTCGCACGGGAGCACGGCGACATCGACCAGGCTAGGGAGGCCAGCGAGTCCGTCATCGCCCGCTACGAGATGCTGCTCCCCGAGAACCACCCCTTCACCATCGGCGCCCGCTCCAACCACGCCCTGATCCTGCGCAGTGTCGGCGAGCGGGAACACGCCCACGTGCTCGCCGAAGAGGCGCTGGCCGGCATGACCGGGGCCGTGGGCGAGCGGCACCCCTACACGCTGGGCTGCGCCATCAACGCCTCGGCCCTGCGCAACCTGGTCGGGGAGCCGGAGTCCGCCGCCGAACTGACCCGGACCACCATCGCCAGGGCCACGGAGACCCTGGGCCGCACCCACCCGCTCACCCTGTCCGCGCGGATCGCCCACGCGGCGGACCTGCGGGCCCTCAGGGGCCGTCAGGAAGCGGAGAAGGTCGAGCAGGAAGCCCTGTCCGACCTGGCCGCCACGCTGGGCGCGCAGCACGTCCACACCATCTCCGCGCGTGCCCGGAACCGGCCCTACTGGGACTTCGAACCGCAGGCGAGCTGACGCCCTCCGGCGCGCATAACCCGCTGCGCGCCGGGGAAGGTACCCGTTCGCTCAACAGGGCTGAAACACACGTGAGTTGTCGCAGGGGGACGTGTGACGATCTTAGTAGGGCCCGTTCCGGAGGGTGCGGACGGGCCCATCCCGGTGGAGATCGAGACGGTCGGGTACCCGGACGCCGACGGTCTCGATCTCGTCTACGGGGACGAGGAGACCCGGGACGGAGCCGCACAGCGCGTCGTGCGGGTCGCTCGCGACGCCTACACCGAGGGCCTGGACCTGGCCCGGCGCTGCGCGGTACAGGCCGTGCGTCGGTTCGAGGCTCTCGGGGAGGGGGTCCGGCCCGACGAGATCGAGATGCAGCTCGCCATCAAGGTCGACGCGGGAGTGGCCGCGCTGGTCAAGAGCGGGGCCGAGGCACAGCTCCAGATCACCTTCCGCTGGCGGACCGGCGGAACGGAGCAGCCGACCGGCACGCCGCAGGGATCCGGCTCGTGAACGCGGCGGCCGAGGGCCCGCGCATCCTGCCGTACTCCCGCGTCGTGGGACAGGCCGAACTGAAGCTGGCGCTGGAACTCAACCACGTGGTGCCGCGCATCGGCGGAGTCCTGATGGCCGGCACCCGCGGGACCGCCAAGTCCACCCTGGTCAGAGCCTTCGCGTTGATGGTGCACGGCGAGCTGCCGGTCACCCTGCCCATCAACGCCACGGACGACCGCGTCCTCGGCGGCTGGGACCTCGACGCCCTGATCAAGGGCGAGACCCGGCCGCAGCCGGGACTCCTGGAGGACGCGCACACCAGGGGGCTGCTCTACATCGACGAGGTCAACCTGCTGGACGACCACCTCGTCAACATCATCCTCGACGTCGTCTCCACCGGCGTCCTCTCCGTCCAGCGCGAGGGACTCGCCACCGCCAAGCAGCTGAGCTTCGGGCTCGTCGGCACGATGAACCCCGAGGAGGGCGGCCTGCGGCCCCAGTTGCTGGACCGCTTCGGCCTCATGGTGACGGCCGGGCAACTGGGCGCCGAGGACCGCCACCGCATGATCCGTACGGTGCTGGACTTCGAGGAACACCTGGGCGGTTCGGACGAGACCGGCTGGCTGGCCGACGCCGAGCGGGACACCGCCGCGTTGCGGGACCGGCTGGAGCGCGCGCGGCAGAACGTCCCCGGCGTCCGGGTGCCCGACGACGTCCTCCGGCTGTGCGCCGAGGCCGCCACCCGCGTCGACGCGGTGGGACAGCGCGGAGAGATCGTCGCGACCCTCGCGGCCCGGGCCCTCGCCGCACTGGAGGGAGCGGACCGGGTCGAGCCCGGCCACCTGCTGCGGGTACTGCCCATGGCGCTGCGGCACCGGCGCCCGGAGACGGCGCACGGCGGAACCTTCGGCTGGGGGCCCGAGGACCAGGACCGGGTCGCGGATCTCTTCCCGGCCCCCTGAACCCCGCCATGACCACGGCATCACCGCACGGTGACGACGCCCGCTCCGGCGGGCCACCCGACCTCGCCCGGCGGCTCGCCCACGCCCTGGCCTGTGCCGCCGCGGAACCCGCGCTGAGCGGAGTCCTCCTCTTCGACCTCGATCCCCGGCTCGTCCGGACCGTGGCGGACCTGTTCACCCTGCTCCTCACCGGTGAGGAGCAACCGGCCGCGGTGCCGTTCACGCTCGGCTCCGAGAGCCGGGACGAGGATCTGTGGACGCGGTCCCGGCTGATCCGGGAGGCGGACGGCCTGGCGTTCCGCACCGAACCGGGCCCCCTCGTCCACGGCGACGGACGGCCCGGGCCGCCTCCCCTGGCCGTGGTGCCCGATCTGGGCAGGCTGAGCGTCGCCGGCATGCGTGCGGCCGTGCAGCTCCTGAGCGCCGACGTCGCCGTGGTCGAACGCACCGGGCTGCGGCTCGCGGCCCGGCCGCGGACGCGGTGGCTCGCCGCCTGCCGTTCGCAGGACGCCGGACGGCTCAGCCCGCACCTGCTGGACCGGTTCGCCCTGCGCCTGCCGGTGGCCGGTCTGCGCCTGCCACCGCTCGAGACGCTGCTGCACCCCGACGCCCTGCCCGCCGCCTGGCGAGCGGCCGCGCTGCACGGTGTGCCGGCCACCCGGGTCACGGACGACACCCTCACCCGCGTGAGCGACCTTCTCGGCCCCGAGGCCGGCGCCCGCAGACAGCTGGCCCTGGCCCGGCTCGCCCGTACCGTCGCGGCGCTGGAGGGCGAGCGGACGGCCGTGCCGCGGCACGCCGACACCGCCGCACGGCTCATCGGGCTGGCAGCGCCCGAACGACGCCCGGCGGACCCGTCGTCCGGCCCCGAGGAGGCGGCCCCGCCGCCCGCTCCTCCGGACGCGACCGCCGGCGACGGCGGTAGGACATTCGCGGACGGCCGGAGAGACCGTGCCCGGCGACCGGCACGGACGGGCGAGCCGCTCTTCGAGCCCGAGCCCGCCGAAGGCCTCGGCCCCGCGAGCGGCGGCGCCCCGAACGGCCCCGCCACGCCGTTCCCGGAGGACGAGACCGACGCGGTGCGCGACTTCGCCCCGCTGCGCAGCCCCTGGCAGCGCCGGACCGGGGCGTCCTCCGCGCGCGGACCCGTGATCGGGACCCGGCGGGCCAGGGACCTGCGGGACATCGCCCATGTGCGCACCGTCCGCGAGGCGGCCCTCCACCAGCGGGTGCGGCGCACCGAACGGTTCACCGTGGTGCCCGTGGACCTGCACAGCAACATCCGCGCGGGCACGCCGGAGCGCCTCCTCGTCCTCGTCCTGGACCACACCTGCCGGGGCGACGACTGGGACTGGCAGGAGTCCCTGTCCCCGTTCCTGGGCTGGGCGTACACGGAACGGGCCGCCGCACACGTCGTCGAAGTCGGCGGCGCGCACGCGGCCGACGAGCTCAGGGCCGAGAGCTTCGCGGCACGCAGCCTCCTCGATCCACGGCTCATGCCCGCGCTGTACCGTCCGGCCGGGCGGGCCACCCCGCTCGCGCACGGCATCGACCTGGCCGTGCAGGGACTGCGCCGCGCCTTCCGGCAGCACGGAGCCGGACTGGCCGAGGCCTGGCTGGTCGTGGTCACCGACGGGCGGGGAAACGTGCCGCTGCGGGCCAGCCGCACGGGCCGGCTGACCGCGGAGGTGGGCGTCACGGGCGTGGAGGACGCGCTCACGGCCGCGGCCGGGCTCGGAGCCATGGACCGCACCAGGCTGCACGCGGCCGTGGTCGACGCCGCCCGCGAGCCGTACGGCGACCTGCCCTTCGCCCTGGCCGACGCCCTGGGCGGCCAGGTGGTCCCGGGCCGGGCACCGAGGCGGACGGCGGGAGGAGAAGGCCGGTGAACGATCCGTCGCAGCAGGGCCCCCGGTGGCTGGCCGGGGCGGGTACCGTCATGCGCCGCGCGGCCCTGCCCGGACTGAAACCCGCGGTACGGCGCGGCGGAGCGGTCGTGGACCGGCTGCGCGCCTCGCACGCGGAGGCTCTGGGCCTGGGCCGGGCCGAGGTGCGGCCCACGGCCCGGCTGGAGGAGGGCGTCGCCCTGCTCAGGGTCGTGCGGACCGCCGCGGCCGGCGGCGCCGACGGGTATCGCATCCAGGGCTGGTGCGGCGACCTCGCGCTCGAGTGCGAGCCGGGCCCCACCCGGCTGTCCGCGCCGGCCGTGAGCCTGGCCAACCTCCGCCAGGACGGCGGTCAGTACCCGTCCGAGATCCTGCGCGGCATCCGGCTGTGGTCGCAGAATCAGCCGGAACTGGCCAAGTGGATCAACCGCGTCCGGGCCCGGCACGGCAACGCCTTGCGCCTCATCGTCTGGGACGACACCGGGTACGAGCTCCCCTGGGAGTTGTTCTGGCTGCCCGAGGACGCCGGGCACGCACTCCCCGGCGGCCTGCTGGGCGCCCTCACCGTCCTGGTCCGCTGGACGACGACGCACGACGCCGGCCAGGGACTGCCGAGCGCCGCGACCGGCCAGGGTGCCGTCATCGGCTACCTCCACAAGGACATGGCCGACGACGGCACCGTGTTCGCGCCGTACGCGCATCAGCTGCACTTCGAGATGACCCCGTTCCTGCGGGCCCTCGACGCTCCGCCCGGCGACACCGGCCTCGTCTACCTGGGCTGCCACGGCACGTACGGCGACAGCCTCCCGTACCTGTCGCTCGGCGACCGGACCTGGGCCGAGTTCGACGGCGAGGCCATGGGCGTGCTGCGCCGGGACCGCTCGCTGGTCTGCCTCAACGCCTGCCACTCCGGCCGCTTCGTCGACAACCGGGCCCAGGGCGAGCAGGCGCTCCGCGGCTTCGCTGAACTCTTCCTGCGCAAGGGCGCGGGCGGCTGCATCGTCACCGCGGGCAAGGTCGGGGACCTGGAGGCCCGGACACTGGTGCGCAGGCTGGTGGGCGAGGTCGCGTCCCACCCGCACCGGCCCGTGCCGCAGACGCTGACGGCGTTCCGTGCCCGCGCCGTCCAGGAGTTCGGGTCACTGGCGGACATCCCCCGGGTCCGCAACGATGACGGGCAGGTCGACAGGCTCGGCCAGAAACGGGTCCTGCGGCTGCTGTTCGCCTTCATGTTCCACTACTACGGGCACCCGCGGACCACGCTGCGCCTCACCTCCGCGGACGGCACCCGGCACACCCTGCGTGAGGGGAGCCGAAGTGAGCGCTGACGAACACCCGCTCCTCATCGAACCCGTCGTCGCCTGGCCCCGGCAGGCCGAGACCGAGTGCGACTACCTCGTCACCGTCGACCTGCGCGGCCCGCTGCCGGCACCCGACGGCGCGCCGCCGTCATGGCCCTACCGCGAGGAGGAGTTCTCCTTCAGCATCTCCCTGGACGGCGCCCCGGCCTTCGTCTGTTCGGCCCTGGACGAACCGCGGGTGGTGCTGCACCGCTTCGGCGGGACCTACGGTCCGGCACGCTTCCGCGTCTCGGCGGGCAGCGAGCCCGGGCCCGCCTCGCTGTGGCTGACCGTCAGCAACCAGTGGGGAGTTCCCGTGCGCAAGGCCGAACTGCGCTCGCGGATCCACACCCGCCGGCCGGAGCAGACTCCGGTGGGCAAGGCGGTGGAACAGGTCCGGTTCAGCCTCGGCGACCCGCTTCCCGGCCCCGCGCCCGCACCCCGCTCCGCACCGGAACCCGAGAGCGGGCGGGCCGTCACCGTCTGCTGCGCCGGACCCGACAGGGCCTGGGCCACCTGGATCGGAGACAGGCTGGAGCGCCACGGAGCCACCGTCACCCACCGCCGCTGGGACCCCGGACCGAGTGCCGCGCTGGACGAGGCGCTGCCTGACCTCGTGCACGGACCGGGGGCTGCCCTGCTGGTGCTGAGCGGCTGGTTCTTCCGGCTCGGCTCCTACCGCAACGAGCACTGGGAGACGGCCCTGCGCACCATCGCGCGCTCGGCCGGCCCCTCGCGTGTCGCCGCCGTGACCGTCGTACGGATGCCGCCCCTCCCCGCCGTCGTCGGCGTGCTGGAGAACATCGACGTGGCCGACCGCTCCGCGGAGGAGGCCGAACAGCGGATCCTGGACTGGCTGGGCATCGGTGAGGGCCCGGCGCCGGCTCCGGCGGACGCGCCTCGCTTCCCGGCGTCCATACCGCGGGTGTGGCAGGGCGTCCCGCGCCGCAACGTGCGCTTCACCGGCCGTGACCGCCTGCTGGACGACATCGACCAGCGGTTGCGCGACGACACGGAGCACACGGCGCTGGTGCTGCACGGCATGTCCGGCGTGGGGAAGACCCAGCTGGCCGCCGAGTACGTCTACCGGTTCGGCTCCGAGTACGACGTGGTGTGGTGGGTCGGCGCCGAGAACAGGGTGAGCTACCGCCGCGGTCTCGCGGGCCTGGCTCCGGAGCTCGGTCTGCAGACCGGCCGGGAGTACGGCGAGCGGCTGCGCGCCGTCCGCGACTCCCTGCGCAGGGGCGACCCCTACGCGCGCTGGCTGCTCGTCCTCGACGGCGCCGACGAACCCGACCAGATCTGGGACCTGGTGCCCACCGGCCCCGGACACGTGCTCATCACCTCCCGCAACCCCGAATGGGGAGAGCACAACAGCAAGCTCCTCGAGGTCCGCGTCTACGACCGCGACGAGTCCGTCGCCTTCATCCGCCGCCGCGCCCCCCGCCTCAACGAGGCCGAGGCCGACCAGCTGGCGGAGGCGCTGGAGGACCTCCCCCTGCTCCTGGACCAGACCGCGGGCTGGCTCAACGACTCCGACCTCTCCGTCGAGCAGTACATCGGCCTCCTGGACGGCGGTGTCGACCAGGACGTGGTGAAGGTGTCCGCCGACTTCCCGGTCGCCTTCCGGACGGCGTGGTCGATCCTGCTGGACAGGCTCCGCGAGACCGTCCCCGAGTCCGTCGACCTGCTGCGGCTGTGCACCTTCTTCGCCCCCGGCTTCGTCCCGGTCCGGCTGCTGAGGGAGGTGCCGGGCGAGGGCCTGCCGGACCGGCTGGCGGCACTGCTGGAGGATCCGCTGCTGTGGAACAGGGCGATCGGCCTCCTGCGCCAGTACTCGGTGGTGCGGTGGGACCCGTACGAGACCGCGCCCGACCGGACGGCTTCCTCCGAGGCGGTGTACCTGCACCGGATGGTGCACCAGATCGTCCGCCAGGGCATGCCCGAGGCGGACCGGCGGGAGTTCATCGAGGTGGTCCGGCGGGCCCTGGCCGGGGCCGACCCCGGCCGCCCCACCGACACCCGGTGCTGGGACGCGTACGCGGAGATCGTGCCGCACCTGCGGTACGCCGACGTGCTGCGCAGCCAGGACCACGATGTGCAGGAACTGGTCCTGAACTGCCTGCGCTACCTGTGGTTCGTGGGCGAGTACGGCGAGGGCGTCAACCTCGGTGAGCGGGCCCTGCGCACCTGGCGCCACCTGCTCGGCGAGTCCCACCCAAGGGTGGGGGAGGTCACGTACCACTACGCCAACCTGCTGCGCTCGGCGGGGCGCTTCGAGGAGACGGAGGCGATCGACCGGGCGGCGATGGAGCGGTTGCGGGAGCAGCGCGGCGAGCGCGACCTGGAGTATCTGCGGATGGCCGGCGGCCTCGGGGCCGACCTGCGCAGTCTCGCACGCTACGACGAGGCCCTCGAGCTGGACGAGAGCCTCTGCCCCGCCTACCGCGACCTCCTCGGCGAGCAGGACTCCCGCACCCTCAACGCCCTCAACAACTTCGGCTTCACCCTCCGCCTGCTCGGCCGGTACGAGGAAGCCCTGGGCATCGACCTGAAGACCCTGGAGGCGCGCCGCCGGGTGCTGGAGGGCCGCCATCCCTGGACCCTCTTCTCCGAGGTGTCGTACGCGATCGACCTGCGCCTGCTCGGCCGGTACGCCGAGGCCGGGTCCGTCCAGGAGCGGAACGTGCGGGAGTACCGCAGCGTCATCGGCCCGGACCACCAGGACACCCTGCGCGCCCAGCACAACCTCGCCCTGTGCCGGCTGCGCGGCGGCGACCGGGCGGCGGCGGGGGAGCTGCTCGGCCAGGTGCTGGCGGGGTACGAGCGCAAGCTCGGCGAGACGCACATGCTGACCCTGGCCGCCGCCGTCAGCCGGAGCTGCTTCGCACGCGAGCAGGGTGATCTGGACCAGGCCGGGGAGGCCGGCGAGTCGGTCGTCGCGCGCTACGAGACGCTGCTCCCCGCGGGGCACCCCTTCACGATCGGCGCCCGCGCCAACCAGGCCCTGGTCCTGAGCCGCGCGGGGGAGGCGGCCCGGGCGTACGCGGTGATCGAGAGGGCGCTGGCCGGTATGCGGGACGCCGTCGGCCCGGACCACCCCTACACCCTGGGACTCGCCGTGAACGCGGCGGCCCTGCGCGGACGGCTCGACGACGACGAGGGCGCGGCCGCGCTCAGCGCGGACACGGTGGCCCGGGCCGCCCGGACGCTGGGGCGCACCCATCCGCTCACCCTGGCCGCGCGGGTCGGGCAGGCGGCGGACCTGCGGCGGCTGCGCCGGAGGGAGCGGGCGGCGAAGGTGGAGCAGGAGGCCGTGGCCGACCTCGCCGCCACACTCGGCGCCCAGCACCCGCAGACCGTCGCCGCCCGTGCCCGCACCCGCCCCCTCTGGGACTTCGAACCGCAGGCCAGCTGAGGACGGTGCACGGCGGAGGGCCCGCCCCCGGAGAGTTCCGGGAGCGGGCCCTCGCCCGTACGGTGCCGTGCCGCGAGGCCTACGCCTCGAACACCTCACGCACCAGCTGCTCCTGCTCCGCCTGGTGGCGCTTGGCCGAGCCCACCGCCGGGGACGAGCCGTGCGGGCGCGAGATGCGCCGCAGCCGCTCGCCGGCCGGGATGTCCGCGCCGACCGCCAGGTCCAGGTGGTCGATCAGGTTGAGCGCGATGAACGGCCAGGCACCCTGGTTCGCCGGCTCCTCCTGCGCCCACAGGTACTTCGCGGCGTTCGGGTACTTGTTGACCTCCGCCTGGAGCTCGGCACCCGGCAGCGGGTACAGGCGCTCGATGCGGATGATCGCGGTGTCCGTGGCGCCGCGCCTCTGACGCTCGGCCTCCAGGTCGTAGTAGACCTTGCCGGCGCAGAAGACGACCTTGCGGACCGCGGCCGGGTCGACCGAGTCGTCGCCGATGACCGGGCGGAACTGCCCGCTCGTGAACTCCTCCGCCTTCGACGCCGCGGCCTTCAGGCGCAGCATCGACTTCGGGGTGAAGACGACCAGCGGCTTGTGGTGCGGGTTGTGCACCTGCCACCGCAGGAGGTGGAAGTAGTTCGCCGGCGAGGTCGGCATCGCGACCGTCATGTTGTTCTGCGCGCACAGCTGCAGGAACCGCTCCGGGCGGGCCGAGGAGTGGTCCGGGCCCTGGCCCTCGTAGCCGTGCGGGAGGAGGAGGACGACGCCGGAGGTCTGCGACCACTTCTGCTCGGCGGAGGAGATGAACTCGTCCACGACCGTCTGCGCGCCGTTGACGAAGTCGCCGAACTGCGCCTCCCACATCACCAGCGCGTCCGGGCGGGCCAGCGAGTAGCCGTACTCGAAGCCCATCGCCGCGTACTCGGAGAGCAGCGAGTTGTAGACGTTCAGGCGGGCCTGGTCCTCGGAGAGGTACTGCAGCGGGGTGTACTCCTCGCCGGTCTCCCGGTCGATCAGCACCGCGTGGCGCTGGCCGAAGGTGCCGCGCTGGGAGTCCTGGCCCGCGAGGCGGACCGGGGTGCCCTCCAGGAGCAGGGAGCCGATGGCGAGGGTCTCGCCCATGCCCCAGTCGATCGTGCCGTCCTCGACCATCGCCGCACGGCGCTGCAGCTGCGGCTGCAGACGCGGGTGGACGGTGATGTGGTCGGGGATGTTGACCTGGGACTCGGCGATCCGCTTGACGACCTCGGTGGAGACCGCGGTCGGGACCGTGACCGGGAAGCCGTCCTGCGGCGCCTGGGGGCCGCCGGCGGCCGGCTGGGAGGTGGCCTCGCGGACCTCGGTGAACACCTTCTCCAGCTGGCCCTGGTAGTCCTGCAGCGCCTGCTCGGCCTCTTCCAGGGTGATGTCGCCGCGACCGATCAGCGACTCGGTGTACAGCTTGCGCACCGAGCGCTTCTTGTCGATCAGGTCGTACATCAGCGGCTGGGTGAAGGCCGGGTTGTCCGACTCGTTGTGACCGCGGCGGCGGTAGCAGATGAGGTCGATCACCACGTCCTTGTTGAACGCCTGGCGGAACTCGAAGGCGAGGCGTGCGACGCGGACGACGGCCTCGGGGTCGTCGCCGTTCACGTGGAAGATCGGGGCCTCGATCATGCGCGCCACGTCCGTCGCGTACATCGACGAGCGCGAGGACTCGGGGGCCGCGGTGAAGCCGACCTGGTTGTTGATGACGATGTGGACCGTGCCGCCGGTGCGGTAGCCGCGCAGCTGCGACATGTTCAGGGTCTCGGCCACCACGCCCTGGCCCGCGAAGGCCGCGTCGCCGTGGATCGCCACCGGCAGGACGGTGAAGTCCGTGCCGCCCTTGTTGATGATGTCCTGCTTGGCGCGCGAGACGCCCTCCAGGACCGGGTCCACCGCCTCCAGATGTGAGGGGTTCGCGACCAGGGAGACCTTGATCTGCTCGCCGTCCAGGCCGGTGAAGGTGCCCTCGGCGCCCAGGTGGTACTTCACGTCGCCGGAGCCGTGCATCGACTTCGGGTCGAGGTTGCCCTCGAACTCGCGGAAGATCTGCGCGTACGACTTGCCGACGATGTTGGCGAGCACGTTCAGGCGGCCGCGGTGGGCCATGCCGATGACGACCTCGTCCAGGCGGGACTCGGCGGCCGAGTCCAGCACCGCGTCCAGCAGCGGGATGACGGACTCGCCGCCCTCCAGGGAGAAGCGCTTCTGGCCGACGTACTTCGTTTGCAGGAAGGTCTCGAAGGCCTCCGCCGCGTTCAGCCGGCGCAGGATGCGCAGCTGCTCCTCGCGCTCCGGCTTGGAGTGCGGGCGCTCCACGCGGTCCTGGATCCACTTGCGCTGCTTGGGGTCCTGGATGTGCATGAACTCGATGCCGGTGGTGCGGCAGTACGAGTCGCGGAGCACGCCGAGGATGTCGCGCAGCTTCATCATCGACTTGCCGGCGAAGCCGCCGACGGCGAACTCGCGCTCCAGGTCCCACAGGGTGAGGCCGTGCTCGGTGATGTCCAGGTCGGGGTGCTTGCGCTGCTGGTACTCCAGCGGGTCGGTGTCGGCCATGACGTGGCCGCGGACCCGGTAGGAGTGGATCAGCTCGAAGACGCGGGCGGCCTTGGTGACGTCGTCGTCGTGCGAGGTGTCGATGTCCTTGAGCCAGCGGACCGGCTCGTAGGGGATGCGCAGCGCCTCGAAGATGTCGTCGTAGAAGCCGTTCTCGCCCAGCAGCAGGTTCGCGACCTGGCGGAGGAACTCGCCGGAGGCGGCGCCCTGGATCACCCGGTGGTCGTAGGTCGACGTGAGCGTCATGACCTTCGAGATGCCGAGCTTGTTGAGGGTGTCCTGGCTGGTGCCCTGGAACTCCGCCGGGTAGTCCATGGAGCCGACGCCCATGATCACGGACTGGCCGGGCATCAGGCGCGGCACGGAGTGGACGGTGCCGAGGCCGCCGGGGTTGGTCAGGGAGACCGTGACGCCGGTGAAGTCGTCCATCGTCAGCTTGCCCTCGCGGGCGCGGCGGACGATGTCCTCGTAGGCCTGCCAGAACTCGAAGAAGTTCAGCGTCTCGGCCTTCTTGATGGCGGCCACGACGAGCTGGCGGTCGCCGTTGGGCTTCACCAGGTCGATGGCCAGGCCGAGGTTGACGTGCGCCGGCTTGACGAGGGTCGGCTTGCCGTCCTTCTCGCCGAACGCGTAGTTCATCGACGGCATGGCCTTGATGGCCTGCACCATCGCGAAGCCGATCAGGTGCGTGAAGGAGATCTTCCCGCCCCGGGCGCGCTTCAGGTGGTTGTTGATGACGATGCGGTTGTCGAACAGCAGCTTCACCGGGACGGCGCGGACGGACGTGGCCGTCGGCAGTTCCAGCGAGGCGTTCATGTTCTTCGCGACCGCGGCGGACGGACCGCGCAGCGTCACGTACTCCGGGCCGTCGGGCGACGCCGTGGCGGGAGCGGGCTTGGGCTTCGGCTGAGCGGGCGCCTGTGCGGGTTGCGCCGGCTTGGCCGGGGCCGCGGCCGCGGGCTTCGCCGCGGGAGCGGGCGCCGGAGCGGCCTGCTGGGGCGCGGCAGGGGCCGGTGCGGGAGCGGCCGGAGCCGGGGCCGCTGGCTGGGCCGGGGGAGCCGTGGGGGTGGTCCCTGCGGCCCCCGCGGCCGCAGTACCCGCCGGAGCCGAGGCGGCGGGCGCTCCCGGCTTGTAGTCGGCGAAGAAGTCCCACCAGGCTCGGTCTACCGAGTTCGGGTCCTGGAGGTACTGCTGATAGATCTCGTCGACGAGCCACTCGTTGGGACCGAACGCCGCTGCGGGGTTCTTCCCGGCTTGGTCGTCGGTCGAGATGCTCGAGTTACTGGGGGACTGTGGCGACACGGCGGCAACCGCCCTCTTCCGCTTCACAAGGTGATGGACAGCGGGAATAAAGGCTACGCCTCCAAGACCGTGAAGGTCAGGTCGGGCCCGTTCATCGTCGCGTAAGTCACATCAAAAATCTTGTTTCAGGGCTTGATATGGCGGGAAACAAGCCTGGTTCCGCATCTGTGCGCGGATGCGCGGGATCGCCGGCCGGGCCCTGGTGCGACGGCTTCCCGGGTCCGCACCAGATCACACGTGTCCGGCTGCCCGGATGCTCGTGGATCTTGTGCTCGGGTCCGGACTTTACGTCAACTTGAAGCGGAAGTCAGGCCCGGAAGAGTGACGATGATCCGGCAGCCCCGCTCGGATTCGGCCACACCGATCCGGCCGCCGTGCAGATCCACGGCCCACCGGGCGATGGCCAGGCCGAGCCCCGTACCGCCGTCGCTGCCCGGGCCGTGCGGCCGGGTGACCGCCCCGCGGTTGAAGCGCTCGAACACGCGGTGCCACTCCGAGCGCGGTATGCCCGGGCCCTCGTCCAGCACCTCAAGCTCCAGCGACTCCGGCTGCGGCCCGCGCCGCGCCTTCAGCGTCACCCGGCCGTACGGCGGGCTGTGCTTGACCGCGTTGTCGATCAGGTTGGCGACCACCTGGTGGATGCGCTCGGGGTCCGCGTGCGCCGTCAGCTCCGGCGGGGAGACGTCCAGGTGCAGGTGCACGTCCGTGCGCGTGTGGGTGCCGGAGCCGGAGGCGATGCCCGCGCGCGCGGAGGCGACCATGTTGGCCTCCTTCAGCACGCCCGACAGGTACGGCCACACCTCGAAGCGACGCAGCTTCAGCGGGACGACGCCGTTGTCGAGCCGGGACAGGTCCAGCAGGGTCTCCACCAGCCGGCCGAGCCGCTCGGTCTGCTTCAGGGCAGTCCGCATGGTCTCCGGGTCGGCCTCGGTGACGCCGTCGACGATGTTCTCCAGCACCGCGCGCAGGCCCGCGATCGGGGTGCGCAGCTCGTGCGAGACGTTCGCCACCAGCTCCTTGCGCTGGCGGTCCTGCGCCTCCAGCTCGTCGGCCATGACGTTGATCGTCCCGGCCAGGTGGCCCAGCTCGTCCCGGCGGTTCTCCTTCACGCGGCGCGTGTAGTCGCCCTGCGAGATGGAGCGGGCCACCGCGTTCATCTCGTCGAGCGGGGAGGTGAGCGAGTGCGCCACGAACTGCGTGATGAGCAGGGTGGCGATCATCGAGAAGACCGTGATGAAGCGCAGCTCGGTCTTGGTGTGCACCGCGATCACGGACAGACCGGTGGTGATCAGCACCGAGATGACGACCAGCGCGCCCAGCTTGGTCTTGATCGAGAACGGGCGTACGCCGCCCCAGGGGTCCTCCCCGGGACTTCTTCGTGCGGGCTCCCGTCCGCCGCTCATGGCGTCGGGGTCTCCAGCGCGTACCCGACCCCGTGCACCGTGCGGATCCGCTCGGCGCCGATCTTGCGGCGCAGCGCCTTGATGTGGCTGTCGACGGTCCGGGTGCCGGAGGCGTCGGCCCAGTCCCACACCTCGGCCAGCAGCTGCTCCCGGGAGAGGACCGCGCGCGGGGTGTTCGCCAGGCACACCAGCAGGTCGAACTCGGTGGGCGTCAGATGGACGTCCTCCGCCTTGACCCGTACCCGGCGCTGCGCGTGGTCGATCTCCAGCTCGCCGAGCCGCAGGATGCCGGAGCGCGGCGTGGACGCGGCGATCGCCGCCCGCTCCACCCGCCGCAGCAGGACGTGCACCCGGGCGGCCAGCTCCCGCATGGAGAACGGCTTGGTCATGTAGTCGTCGGCGCCGACCCCGAGCCCGACCAGCATGTCGGTCTCGTCGTCGCGCGCGGTCAGCATCAGCACCGGCACCGGCCGGGCGGCCTGCACGCGGCGGCATACCTCCAGGCCGTCGAAGCCGGGCAGCATGATGTCGAGGATCAGCAGATCGGGCTGCCAGGCCTCGGCGGTGTCGACCGCGGCCGGTCCGTCGCCCGCGGTCTGCACCAGGAACCCCTCGGCGCGGAGCCGGGCCGCGATGGCGTCGACGATCGTGGGGTCGTCCTCGACGACCAGCACCCGGCGCTGCGCGCCCTGGGTCGCCGTCGCGCCGGTCTGGGAGGTGTGTGTCTGCTCCATCGCCCGCCCCTGCTTGTTGCGTTCCGGAATCCGTGGGGTGATCCCATGTCTGCGATTGACGCTTGAATGATCCGCGTCAGGGCAGCACATTACGGGGACACACCTCGCCGTCGCTATCCAGGGCGGACCCCGAGGTGCACGGCGTCCGGAACGCCCCGGGCAACGGGCACCTCTTCGGTACGCACCTGCTGGAACCCGGCATTCCGCAAGCTATCTTCAAAATCCGGAGAGGGTTGCGCCGACCACACGGCGAGCACCCCGCCGGGCTTCAACACCCGTGCGCACGCCCGGAGTCCGGAAGGATCGTAGAGGCCGCCGTTGTCGTCGGTGACGGTCCATCCGGGGCCGTTGTCGATGTCGAGGCACAGGGCGTCGAACGTGTCCGATGTCTCATGCACGTACCGCACGAGGTCGGCCTCGACGACGCTCGTGCGCGGATCGGCGAGCGCGCCGGCGGTCAGTGCGGACAGCGGACCGCGGCGGTGCCAGCCGACGACGGCGGGCTCGCGCTCGACGACGGTGATCCGCCCCCAGGACGGATCGGCCGCCGCGTGCGCGAGTGAGAAGCCCACCCCCAGCCCGCCGATCAGCACCCCGGGCGCCGGGCGCCCGTCCAGCGCCGCGCGCGCCGCGTCGACCAGCAGCCGCTCCGAGCGGCCGTCGGAGGTGTCCATCAGGAAGCACCCGTTGGCGATGATCTGCAGCAGCGCGCCCTGCCTGCGCAGCACCACCTCGCCGTACGGGCCTTCGCGGCGGTCCAGGACCACGGGAGAGTCGTAGGCGGCTGTCATGGCGCCCATCCTGCTCGAACGGCTCACGGCGTTCACGTGAATTCCCGGAGCCGGCGGTGGTCCGCGGCCGTGATGCACCCGTTCGAGGGACCCGCCACCTGCGGATACCTCTTGATCGCTCACAGCGAACACCACCCCGGGAACAACGCGGGAGCCCCGGTTAGTTGAGTCGGCATAGCTCAAGTTGACTGCCTAAGGGGAGATCATGGCTGCTGAGTCCACGGCGTTCACGCTCGCCCTGCCCGTCCTGCCGCTCGACGACGAGGTCGTGCTGCCCGGCATGGTGGTGCCGCTGGACCTGAGTGACGCCGAGGTGCGGGCCGCGGTGGAGGCCGCGCAGGCCGCCGCCCGCTCCGAGCCCGGCAAGCCCAGAGTGCTGCTGGTTCCGCGCATCGACGGCACGTACGCGAAGACGGGTGTGCTCGGCACGGTCGAGCAGGTCGGCCGGCTGGCCGACGGCGACCCGGGCGCGCTGATCCGTGGCCGCAGCCGCGTGGCGATCGGCGCGGGCACCACCGGACCCGGCGCGGCCCTGTGGGTCGAGGGCGCCCGGATCGACGAGACGGTGCCCGACCCGCTGCCGGGACACGTCGCCGAACTCGTCAAGGAGTACAAGGCCCTCGCCACCAGCTGGCTCAGGAAGCGCGGCGCCTGGCAGGTCGTGGACCGCGTCCAGGCCATCGACGGCGTCTCCGCGCTCGCCGACAACTCCGGGTACTCGCCCTTCCTCACCACCGAGCAGAAGGTCGCCCTGCTGGAGACCGCCGACCCGGTGGCCCGCCTGAAGCTCGCCGCGCAGCAGCTGCGCGACCACCTCGCCGAGCAGGACGTGGCCGAGACCATCGCCAAGGACGTCCAGGAGGGCGTCGACAAGCAGCAGCGCGAGTTCCTGCTGCGGCGCCAGCTCGAGGCCGTCCGCAAGGAACTGCGCGAGCTGAACGGCGAGCAGGACGGCGAGGAGTCCGACGACTACCGCGCCCGCGTCGAGGCCGCCGACCTGCCGGAGAAGGTCCGCGAGGCGGCCCTGAAGGAGGTCGACAAGCTGGAGCGGGCCTCCGACCAGTCGCCCGAGGGCTCCTGGATCCGGACCTGGCTGGACACGGTCCTGGAGATGCCGTGGAACGAGCGGACCGAGGACGCGTACGACATCCAGGGCGCCAAGGCGGTCCTGGACGCCGAGCACGCGGGCCTGGACGACGTGAAGGAGCGCATCACCGAGTACCTGGCCGTGCGCAAGCGGCGCGGTGAGCGCGGCCTCGGCGTGATCGGCGGGCGGCGCGGCGGTGCCGTGCTGGCCCTGGTCGGCCCGCCCGGCGTCGGCAAGACCTCGCTCGGCGAGTCCGTCGCCCACGCCATGGGCCGCAAGTTCGTCCGGGTCGCCCTCGGCGGCGTGCGGGACGAGGCGGAGATCCGCGGTCACCGGCGCACCTACGTCGGCGCGCTGCCCGGCCGGATCGTCCGCGCCGTCAAGGAGGCCGGGTCCATGAACCCGGTGGTGCTGCTGGACGAGATCGACAAGGTGGGCTCGGACTACCGGGGCGACCCGGCCGCGGCCCTGCTGGAGGTCCTCGACCCCGCGCAGAACCACACCTTCCGGGACCACTACCTGGAGGTCGAACTCGACCTGTCCGACGTGGTGTTCCTCGCGACGGCCAACGTCCTGGAGGCCATCCCGGAGGCGCTCGCCGACCGCATGGACATCGTCCGCCTGGACGGCTACACCGAGGACGAGAAGGTCGTCATCGCCCGGGACCACCTGCTCCCGCGCCAGCTGGAGCGGGCCGGCCTCGGCGCGGACGAGGTCACGATCGACGAGGGCGCGCTGCGCAGGCTGGCCGGCGAGTACACCCGCGAGGCGGGCGTGCGCACCCTGGAGCGGTCCCTGGCCCGGCTGCTGCGCAAGATCGCGGCGCAGCACGAACTCGGCGAGCGGGACCTGCCGTTCACCGTCCGGCCGGAGGATCTGCGCGGCCTGATCGGGCGCCCGCACCACGTGCCCGAGTCCGCCCAGGACCCGGCCGAGCGCCGGACGGCCGTGCCCGGCGTGGCGACCGGCCTCGCGGTCACCGGAGCCGGCGGTGACGTGCTCTTCGTCGAGGCGTCCCTCGCCGACCCGGAGACCGGCGCGGCGGGACTGACCCTGACCGGCCAGCTGGGCGACGTGATGAAGGAGTCGGCGCAGATCGCGCTGAGCTTCCTGCGCAGCCACGGCGCCGAGCTGGAGCTGCCGGTGGCCGACCTGAAGGACCGGGGCGTGCACATCCACTTCCCGGCGGGCGCGGTCCCCAAGGACGGCCCGAGCGCGGGCATCACGATGACCACGGCCCTCGCGTCCCTGCTCTCCGGCCGCCTGGTCCGCACGGACGTCGCCATGACCGGCGAGGTCTCGCTGACCGGCCGGGTGCTGCCGATCGGCGGCGTGAAGCAGAAGCTGCTCGCCGCCCACCGCGCCGGGGTGACCACCGTCATCATCCCCAAGCGCAACGAGGCCGACCTGGACGACGTCCCGGCCGAGGTGCTGGACGGGCTCGACGTCCACGCCGTGACCGACGTCCGCCAGGTCCTGGAGCTGGCGCTCGCGCCCGCGACGAGCGACGCGGCGCCGGAGGTTCCGGCGGCGGCGATGGGGGCACCTCCCAGGCTTTAGGCACTGGGGGAGGACGCCGCCGGACGGGGGAAGGCCCGGGCTCCCGTGAGGGAGGCCCGGGCCTTCACCGCGCGTCCGCCGTGCGGCTGCTAGCCGTTGGCGAGGGCCTGGACGCGGTCCAGGGCTCCGTTGAACCTGTCGTGGTCCCCGACCGTCGGGCCGGAGGAGGTGTACTGCCACATCGTGTAGTACGACCAGCCGGCCGGCAGCGTCCCGGGGTCGGAGGCGTAGCGGGCGATCCACAGCGGGTTGGCGGCGGCGAAACCGCCGTAGTTGCCGGTGCACTGGGTCCACCAGCTGGTGGCCGTGTAGATCACGGCGTCCCGGCCCGTGCGCGACTTGTAGGTGTTCAGGAAGTCGGCGATCCAGCTGACCATGCCGCTCGCGGACTTGCCGTAGCAGGCGGCGCCGTAGGGGTCCCACTCGATGTCGAGCACGCCGGGCAGGGTCTTGCCGTCACGGGACCAACCGCCGCCGTGGTCGACGAAGTAGTTGGCCTGGGTGGCGCCGCTCGTGGTGTCGGGGGTGGCGAAGTGGTAGGCGCCGCGGATCATGCCCACGTTGTACGAGCCGTTGTACTGCTGGGCGAAGGACGGGTTGGTGTAGTACGTGCCTTCCGTGGCCTTCGTGTAGGCCCAGCGCACGCCGCTGTTCCACAGGGTGGTCCAGGCGACGTTGCCCTGGTAGTTGGAGACGTCGACGCCTTCGGTCTGGGTGACGAGGGCGGGGGCGGGGGCGCCGCCGCCTCCGTCGTGGGCGAGGACTCCCATGCCCATGTGCGCCGAGCCGCGGGCGGGGTGGGTGGCGGCCTGGGCGGTGCCGAGGGGAAGGGCGAGGGAGAGCGCCGCGAGCAGGGCCGTGACCAGGACGGCGAGCGGGCGCGGGCGGGGGAAGCCGGGTCTGAGCACGGGCATGACGTGCCTCCGAGGGGGTGGGGTGGGGGAGCGTGGAGGGGCGACCGATGCTCCAATGGCGTGTGCATGCCATTGATTGCCTGACGAAGAAGCTACGCACGTAGATGACGGCGGGGAAGGGGGTCCGGAGGCTGCCGTTGGTCTACGCCTGCGAAATACTGACGGAGCTGCGGCTATGGCGCCGTTTGACGGAAACTTTCAGGACCGCGAAACCGAGCAGGGGTGCTGACGTGCACGAGGACGCAAACGGCGACGGACCACGCGCCGACGGCCGGCTGACGCCGAGTGGTGCAGACCAGGAATTCCTGGCGCTGGAGCGCGAGTTGACCGTGCTCCTGCGGCGCGCCCGGGCCAACCAGGGCGAGATGGCCCGCGAGGTCCACCCCGACCTCGAGTCCAGCGCGTACGGCCTGCTCATCCGCCTCGACGAGTGCGGCGGCCGGCGCGCCACCGACCTCGCCGCGTACGTCGGCGTCGGCAAGGCCACCATGTCCCGCCAGCTGCGCGCCCTGGAGGACCTCGGCCTCGTCGCCCGCCAGCCCGACCCGGCGGACGGCCGCGCCTGGCTGGTCACCCTCACCGACGAGGGCCGCGGCCGTGTCGGCCAGGTCCGCGAGGCCCGCCGCGCCCGCTACGTCAGCCAGCTGGCCCACTGGGACCGCCGCGAGGTCGCCGAACTGGCCCGCCTGCTGCACCAGCTGAACGGGGTCATGGACAAGTAGGCGCGGGCACCCGGCCTTTGCCCTCCGGGCCCGGCGTCCGGCCACCGGCGCCCGGCGTCCGGCCACCGGCGCCTGGGTCCGACCACCGGCGCCTGGGTCCGACCGTCTGGCTCCGACCCTCCGGCGTCTGGTCCCCAGCGTCTGGTGCCCGACCCTCTGGCGTCTAGGCTCGGCCCCCGGCTTCTGGCCCCCGGCCCCCGGCTTCTGGCCCCCGGCCCCCGGCTTCTGGCCCCCGGCCTTTGGCCCCCGGCCTTTGGCCTTTGGCCTTTGGCCCCCGGCCCCTGAGCCCTGGCGCCCGGGCTCGGCCCCAGGCCCCCGCCCTGGCATCCGGCGATTCCCAGGGTGCCCGGCTTCGCGGGCCCCGGGCACTCGACCCGCTGGCTTTCCAGACTTGCGGCCCCGGGCTCGGCTCCCTGGGGCCTCGGCCCCTCTGGGCTTCCCCCGGCCCTGGGCTGGGTTCCCTGGCCCCGGCGTCCGGCCGGTCCCGGCTTCCTCGGTTTCCGGGGCCACCGGCCCCGGGACCGTTTTCCCGGGCGCTCGGCCTTGGTGCCCGACCATGCCTCGACGCCCAGGGCCCGGCTCCCCGAGCCCCTGATCCCGGCGTCCGGTCGGCTCCCCGGCTTCTCGCCCCCAGTGTCGCCAGGCGCTCAACAGGGCTTCCCGGCCCGCGCCCGGCCCCCGGACCACGGTTCCAGGCCCCCGCGCCACCGGGCCCGGCGTCCGGCAGGTTCCCCGGTCGCGGGCTTCCCGGTCTCCGGCCCCGCGCGCCCGGCCCGAGCCCCAGGCCCCGCGCGCCCGGACCGAGGCCGCGGCCGGCAGGCCCTGGCCCCCGCGCGCCCGGTGGCCCCGCCCGACCGCCCCCTCACAGCTCCACGAACACCACCGTCGCGTCGTCGTGCGTCTTGGCGCGGCCGAGGAACGTCCGGTCCTCCCGGTCCGCGGTCTCCAGTTGCCGTACCCGGTCCACCAGGGTGCGTGTGCCGGCCTTGGCCAGCAGGTCGAACAGGGCCGTCCAGTCGCCCTCACGGAACGTCTCCGTCCAGCGGGCCGCGCCGTCCGACAGGGCCGCCAGGGCGCCGATCTCGTGGCGGGGGAGTGTGCCGCCGACCGCGCGGGAGGCGACCGACGGGTCCGCGGCCGCCGTGAAGAAGCCGCCCTCCTTGTTGCGCAGGTGGGCGTCGATGAAGGCGTCCGTGGCGAGCGACGCCCGGGGCAGCCGCGCCAGCCGGTCGTCCAGGACCGGGGTGACCGTGCCGTCCGGGGCGCGCAGGAGCAGGACGGCGTCGGACAGGACCAGGTACTCCACGGTGTCGGCCGACCAGCGGACCACGGCGGCGGTCGCCTGGGGAGTGCGCGGGTGAGAAAGGTCACAGGTGTCCGCATGGGCGTCCGCGGTGCGGCCGATCGCCCGCGCGAGAACCTCCGGCAGCGTCAGATCCCGGGCAGAAAGGGTCAGTTCGGTCAGCGCGCCGCCGAGTCGCGCCGTGAACCAGGGGACGGAATGCAGACACCCCGACCCGCCGCGCGGTGGCGTCACCCCGTCGAGCAAGATCACGCAACCTCCCTGTCCGGAGGCGGGTAGTCCGACACCGGCGAAGTCCTCGTTGGGGCGGGTCGCGTCGCCGGGTTCCGAAACGAGATCGGTTCGCATCCGGCCAGTCTGCACGAGGCCTTCACATGCTCCGCCAAAGGCTGGCACGTAAGGTCGAATTGGCACGACCGGCCGTTCCAGGCGCCGGGTTTGGGGGTGATTGACACACTCCGGGAAGGCGTGGCGGCGAATCCTGCCAAAGCCTGCCCCGCGCGTCCAACCGGCCCACCGGACCGGGGTGTCGCACACGCCGGCGGAACTTGCCCGCCAACTCTTCTCCGATGTTCACTCCTTCGGGTGGCGGGTCAGATGATGTCCGCCCCCTGCCCACCGGCGCTGGGAGGGTCGGGAACCGAACGAACCGGGGTACCACTCGCCACCGAGACCACGGGGCGCGCCACCCGGGCCCTTGAGCAGACGAGTTCAGGAATGCGAGCACCGGTGCAGAAGAAGCGGCCTCGGCGCACAGGCAGTCAGACGGCACCCCAGGGAGCCGCCGAGCAGGATCCCGTGGGCACCGGCCGCCCCACCCACGTGCGCACCCGGCTGATCGTCGCGGTGGCCGTGGTGGCCGCCGCCGTCGCCGGGGCCGGAGCCCCCTCCGTGCTGGCCGCCTCCCAGGACCTCAGCGACTCCCAGGACCTGGTGACCCTGGCGGGCCGCACCCAGGACGCGCTGTCCCTCGCCCACTCGCTCGCCGACGAACGCGACGAGGTCACCGCCTACGTCGCCGCCGGCCGGCCCAAGTCCAAGGCACCCTCCGAGGACCGCAGCGCCCGCGTGGACCACCAGGTCGAGGACCTGCGCGCCGACACCGACACCCCCGCCGGGCTGCGCACCGAACTCGACGGCATCGACACCGTCCGCCGTGCCGCGCTGACCGGCAAGACGGACGCGCTGCAGACCCACCAGGCCTACTCGGCGACGATCACCGCACTGCACCGGCTCGCCGACGACCTGGCCGAGCGGCTGCCGCCGCGGGCCGGCTCCGGCGGCTACGCGCTCGCCGACCTGGACTCCGCCGTCCAGCAGTCCGCCGCCGCCCGCGGCCTGCTGCTGGCCGCGCTCGACATACCCTCCAGCACGCGCACGGTGATCAACCCCCTCACCGGCCTGCCCACCACGACCACCACCACGAGCGGCGCCGACCGCAAGCTGCGCGACGCGCTCACCGCCGCCGCCCAGCAGGCCCGCCTGCGCGCCGACGCGGCCCTCGCCGACTTCCGGCAGACGGCCCCCAAGGCGGCGGTGGACTCCTACGACTCCACGGTCACCGGCCCCGAGGTCAACTCCGCCGAGAAGTACCTCGCCGCCCTCACCGACCAGCCCACGCTGGCCGACAGCGAGCTGACCACCAGCGCCAAGAAGCTGGACGCGGCCCTGTCCGCCCGCGTGGACCTGATGCGCGGCGCCGAGTCCGCGCTCTACGACCGCCGCACCAAGGACCTCGCGCAGCTCCGGGACGACGACGTCACCGCCCTGGAGATCCGCATCGCCGTCCTCGGCGCCCTGATGCTGGTCGCGGTCGGCATCGCCACCGCCATGGCCCGCACCCTGACCCGGCCCCTGTCGGTCCTGCGCCGCGGTTCGGCCCGGCTGGCCGGGGCCGAGGACCCGGCGGCCCAGGAGCCGATCGCCTTCACGGGCCGCAACGACGAGTTCGCCCAGGTCGTCCGCTCGGTCAACGCCCTGCACGCGCACGCGGTGACCCTCCACGAGCGCGTCACCACCCTGGAGACCGACCGCAGGCACCTGGTGGGCCAGCGGCAGAAGATGGCGGACGCCCGCGAGGCGCTCCGCGCGGAACTGTCCGAGTCCACCGCCCAGCTGGACCGGCTGCGCACCAGCATCGGCGGCACGTTCGTCAACCTGGCGCTGCGCACGCTCGGCCTGGTGGAGCGGCAACTGGCGGTCATCGAGGGCATGGAGGAGCGGGAGCAGGACCCCGACCGGCTGTCCACGCTCTTCAAGCTCGACCACTTCGCCACCGTCATGCGCCGCCACAGCGAGAACCTCCTCGTCCTGGCCGGCACCGAGCACGTCCAGCAGAGCCACGGACCGGTCCCGCTGGTCGACGTGGTCCGTGCCGCGGTCAGCGAGATCGAGCGCTACGAACGCGTCCGCATCGCGGCCGTCCCGCCGCACGCGCACGTCGCGGGCTTCGTCGCCGACGACCTCTCCCACCTGCTCGCCGAACTCATGGAGAACGCCACCTCGTTCACCCCGCCGGACCTGCCGGTGGAGGTCTCGGGCTGGCTGCTGGAGTCCGGCGAGGTCATGCTCTCGGTGCAGGACGAGGGCATCGGCATGGCCGCCGACCGCCTCGCCCGGCTCAACGCCCGCCTCGCCGAGTTCGACCCCGAGTCGCCCTACGACCAGGAGGGGGAGGACGGTCTCGGCCTCGGCCTGTACGTCGTCGCGCGCCTCGCCCACCGCCACGGCGTCCGCGTGCAGTTGCGCGAACAGAAGCAGGGCGGAGTGGCGGCGGTGGCCGTCCTTCCGGCCTCCCTGCTCACCGAGGCGCCCCCGGCCGCGCCCCAGGGCGCAGCCCCGGGCACCGCCGGCTTCTCCCTGCCCGGCGCCCTCGCGGAGGCCAACTCCAACCGGCTGCCCACCCGCCCGGCGCACTCCGACCCCCTGGTCGCCCTGGCGGAACGGGCCGCGCGCGAGGCGGGGGAACCCGAGGCGGGCACCACCGGCGGTCCGGAGCGGGGAGCCGAGGCGGAACCGACCGGGTGGCAGGCTCCCGAGCCCGAGGGGAACGAGCCCGGGGCGACCGTGCCCGGGGCGGCCGAGCACCGGGCCGGCGCGTGGGAAGCCCGCCCGGAGCCGGGGGACGCGGAGGCGCACGTACGCGCCGACGAGCCCGGGGTGAGCGCCGCCGAGGCCGCCGCGCGGCCCAAGGAGCCGGCCGAGACGTTCGCCGAGACGACCATGGAGCTGATGCTGCCGGACGCCGCCGGCGAGTCCGCTCCACCGGCGGCACCCGCGGCCGACGACGAGCGCCGCCCGGGTGCGCAGGGCGACGACCCCGCCGAGGGCGAGGCCGAGGCGACGACCAGCAAGGGCCTGCCCAAGCGCACCCCCAGGCTCAGCACACCCGTCCACCCCCCACGCCAACGCCCCAGCTCCGTCGACGCCGAGGCCCTGCGTCGCAGGCTCGGCGGCTTCCGCCAGGGAGCCCAGGCCGGCTACCGGGACGTGGAGGCGGAGATCGCGGAACGTACGGAAGAAGCCACGGGGGGCACAGTCGAGGAGGCAAGCAGTTGACCGCGCCCAGTACCTTCGGACTGAGCAGTGAGGCCCGCAACCTGCATTGGCTGCTGACCAACCTGGTCGAGGAAGTACCCGGCATCCAGTCCGTCGCCGTGGTCTCGTCCGACGGCCTGCTGCTCCTGTCGTCGGACCCCGCCCGAACGGCCGAGTCCCGCGAGAAGCGCAACGCGAAGGGCCCCCGCGGCTCCTCCGCCGACCTCGCCACCATCGTCTCCGGCATCGGCAGCCTCACCCTCGGCGCCGCCAAGCTGATGGAGTTCGGCGGGGTCAAGCACACGATGGTCGCGATGGACGAGGGGAGCCTGTTCGTGATGTCGATCAGCGACGGTTCGCTGCTCGGCGTGCACGGCAACGCCGAGTGCGACATGAGCGTCGTGGCCTACCACATGGCGCTCTTCGTCGGCCGGGCCGGCCACGTCCTCACCCCGGAACTCCGCAGCGAACTGCGGAAGTCCCTGGAGGCCGGCGCCACGGGGAGCGCCCGGTGAGCGCCGCCGCGAAGAAGCTCCCGGTGCGCGGCGGTGACCGCAAGCCCGCCCGGGTCCGCCCCTACTCGCTGACCGGCGGCCGTACCCGCTTCGGGCACGTCCTGCTGGTCGAGACGTTCGTCGCGGCCCTGGAGGCCCCCGAGGAACGCAGGGAACTGACGAGCGCGCCCCTGTCGGCCCGGGTCATGCCGGAGATGCGGGCCATCGTCGAACTCTGCCGCCGTATGCGCACGGTGGCCGAGATCGCCGCGCTGCTGCAGATGCCGCTCGGCGTGGTCCGCGTGCTCCTGAGCGATCTCGCGGACCAGGGAAAGATCCGTGTATACGGCACCGGAACCGGTCATGGCACCGGACGTCCGGAGCGGGCGCTGCTGGAAAGGGTGCTGAGTGGACTCCGCCGTCTCTGACGCCACCGCCTCCGTCGGAGGCACCCCCCTCGTCGCCGGGTTCGCCGAGCCCGACGAGGATCTCAAGGCCTGGCAGAAGGACCGTTCCCAGGCGCCCATAGCCACGAAGATAGTGGTCGCGGGCGGCTTCGGCGTCGGCAAGACCACCCTGGTCACCGCCGTCTCGGAGATCACCCCGCTGCAGACCGAGGCCCTGATGACCCAGGCCAGCGAGGGCACCGACGACCTGACCGCCACGCCGGACAAGCTGACCACCACCGTGGCCATGGACTTCGGCCGGCTCACGCTCGACGACGACCTGGTGCTCTACCTGTTCGGCACACCGGGCCAGCAGCGGTTCTGGTTCATGTGGGACGACCTCGTGCGCGGCGCGATCGGCGCCGTCGTGCTGGCCGACACCCGCCGCCTGAAGGACTGCTTCCCGGCCCTGGACTACTTCGAGAGCTGCGGGCTGCCGTACGTCGTCGCGGTCAACCACTTCGACGAGAGCGAGCTGTTCGAACCGGAGGACGTGCGGGAGGCACTGACCATCCCCGCGCACATCCCTGTCATGATCATGGACGCGCGGCGCCGGATCTCGGTGATCGAGACCCTCCTGGCCCTGGTGGGCCACGCGCTGGACGAAACCCCCGAGTAGTCCTGATAGGAGTCCCCACCCGCATGCGGAAGATACTCGTCGTCGGAGCCGGCCAGTCCGGCCTCCAGCTCGCCCTCGGCCTGCAGTCGCACGGCTACGAAGTCACCCTGATGTCGAACCGCACCCCCGACGAGATCCGCTCCGGCCGGGTCATGTCGACGCAGTGCATGTTCGACACGGCCCTGCAGCACGAGCGCGACCTCCAGCTGAACTTCTGGGAGTCCCAGGCCCCGAAGATCGAAGGGCTCGGCGTCTCCGTGGCGGCCCCCGGCTCGCACGACCCGGGCCCCACGCAGCGGGCGATCGACTGGGTGGGCCGGCTGAACGGGTACGCGCAGTCCGTCGACCAGCGGGTGAAGATGGCCGGCTGGATGGAGACCTTCGCCCAGCGCGGCGGCCAGGTGGTCATCCACGGCGCGGCGGTCGGCGACCTCGACTACTTCTCCCGCACCTACGACCTCGTCCTGGTCGCCGCCGGCAAGGGCGAGCTGGTGTCGATGTTCGCCCGCGACCCGGAGCGCTCCCCGTACAGCACGCCGCAGCGTGCCCTCGCGGTGGCCTACGTCCACGGGCTCGGCCCCCGCCCGGAGCACCCGGACTTCCGCGCGGTGCGGTGCAACCTGGTGCCGGGCGTCGGCGAGCTGTTCGTCATGCCGACGCTCACCCTCTCCGGACCGGCCGACATCCTGTTCTGGGAGGGCATCCCCGGCGGCCCGCTCGACGTCTTCGACGGCGTCAAGGACCCGGCGCAGCACCTCGCCCTGACCCTGGACCTCATGGCGAAGTTCACGCCGTGGGAGTACGCGCGCGCCACGAAGGCCGAGCTCACCGACGCCGGCGCCACCCTGGCCGGGCGGTACGCGCCGACCGTGCGCAACCCCGTCGGGCAGCTGCCGGGCGGCGGCCTGGTCCTCGGCGTGGCCGACGTGGTCGTCGCCAACGACCCGATCACCGGCCAGGGCTCCAACTCCGCGTCCAAGTGCGCGGCGGCCTACCTCGCGTCCATCCTCGAGCGGGGGGACAAGCCGTTCGACGAGGAGTGGATGCGCGCCACCTTCGACCGGTACTGGGCCACGGCCCAGCACGTCACCAAGTGGACGAACGCCATGCTGGCGCCTCCGCCGGAGCACATCCTGAACCTCATCGGCGCGGCCGGCCAGCTCCAGCCGGTGGCGGACCGTTTCGCCAACGCCTTCAACGACCCGGCCGACTTCGAGAACTTCTTCTACGACCCGGAGAAGACGGGCGCCTACCTGGCGTCGGTCGCCGGAGCCTGACGGGCCCCGGACCCCGGCGGGGGCTGCGTCGACGCTCCGTGCCCGGCACGCGACCTCCGCGGAACGAGCCATGAGAACGGCCCCCGACCGGCATTTCCGGTCGGGGGCCGCTCTCGTGTCAGGCCACCGTGACCCCCCGTGCTCCCCGTGGCCCCCTCAGCGGCACTCGTGCTCGGCCAATTAGGTGGAACGCGGTTTCCGCAGCATGTGCATATGAGCCCGGTCTTCGCGCTGTCGTATGTTCTCGAACCGTGCCTCAGGGCGCAGGAACCCACCCCTATGAGCTGAAGGGACACCATGTCTGTTCGCACGTCGATCAGGCGCGTCGCTCAGGTCGCCAGTATGGGCGTCGTCATGGCCATCGGTGCGTCCGCCTTTCCAGCGACCGCACAGGCGGCCACGTTCGTCGCCTGCAACGAGGGCGCTCTGTCAACAGCCATCACCAACGCCAACGCCGCACCGTCCGCCGTGCTCTCACTGGCTCCGGGCTGCGTCTACACCCTGACCATGCGGCTTCCGGACGTGACCGGGAACATCACGATCAACGCGAACGGCGACACCATCACCCGCGACAGCGGGGCCGCCGCCTTCCGTATCTTCACGGTCTCCGGCCAGCTCACCCTGAACGGCGCGATCATCTCCAATGGAGACGCGACCGGTGAAAGCGTGAACTTCGGCGGGGGAATCGGCGTGATCGGCTCGGGCTCCCTTTTCGTGGAACGGAGCAGCATCCTCAACAATCAGGCCGCCTTCTCCGGCGGAATCGGTGGCCTTTCGGGTACGACGGTCACGGTCGATCGCACCACCATCTCGGGCAACCGGGCGGCGCAGACGGGTGGTGGTTTCATCGCCGACGGCGTCGGGACCATCACCAACAGCCGAGTCATCGGGAACAGTGCCGGAAACCTGGGGGGCGGAATCGCCAACCAGGGCCAGTTGACGGTCCGGGACAGCAACATCAACGACAACGTGGCGCGTGATGGTGGCGGGATCGCCAACATCGGCGGCACCGCCGACCTGACCCGCACCAACGTCAACAGCAACGTGGCCACGGACGGAGCAGGCGCCGGCGGCATTCTCAGGACCAACGGCACGGTCAGCCTCACCAGCAGCCGCGTCCGCGGCAACTCGCCGACCAACTGCGCGGGCACGGTGCCCGGCTGTACCGGCTGAAGCGATGCCGCGCCAGGGCCTTCGGCTTCTGGCGCGGCACCGTCTCCCACGAGGTCAGCCGACGCAGCCGGGGACCGGGGTCGGGCTGGTGAGGCAGTTGTTCGGATTGTTGGCGGCCACCCGGCTGGCGCGCAGGGTCACGGTGCCGCCGTTGTTGTAGATGCCGCCCGGGTTCGTGCCGCCGGCCGAGTTGTTGCTGATGTTGCTGAGGGTCACCGTGGAGGTGCCACCGCTGACGGCGGGCACACCATTGGCCAGGCCGCCGCCGCCGTTCGGCGCGGTGTTGTTCACGATGTTGGTGCCGGTGACCGTCAGGGTCCCGATGTTGGCGATGCCACCACCGACGTTGCCGGCCGTGTTCCCGCTGATCTGGGACGTGGTGACGGACACCGTGCTGTCGCTGACGATGGCCCCGCCGTTCTGGGTCGCGCTGTTGCCCGTGAGGGCGCTGGCGTTGACCTGAGCCTGGGAGCCGCTGAACACGCTGATGCCGCCGCCGAAGTCGGCATGGTTGTTCCTGATCGCGCCGGCGAAGAGGTTCAGGCTGCCGTTGCCGGTCACGACGATGGCACCGCCGGCTCCGGGCGCGACCGGGCTGCCCGTGGCGTCACCGTTGCTGAGGGTGGCCGCCCGGAGAGTCAGAGCGCCGCCGTCGACCGTGAGGATGCGGAACGTCCCCGACACCCGGGTGATGGTGTCGCCGTTGCCGTTGATGACGATCGGCGAGGTGATGGCGGGCAGTTCGCTGGTCAGCCGGTACGTGCAGTTGGGCGCCAGGTTGAGGGTGTCGCTGGTGGAGGTGGCGTTGGCGGTGGTGATGGCGGTCCGCAGGGCGGCCTCGCTGCACGCCACGGGCAGTGTCGCGGCCGAGGCGGCAGGAGCCAGGGCCAGGGGGACCAGCGTGGCGACGGTGCCTGCGCAGAGCACGCGAGCGGACCGGACGACCAATTTGTGCGTGAGCATGCCACTCCTTTGGAAACGCTTGCCGCGAACGGCCGGCCACGAAAGGCGTCGTGCGGCGCCGCAGGCAGGGATGTTGTGCGAAAGGTGCCCGACGCGCCGCACGGCATCACGAGGAACATCCATATTTACCCCTAATAGGCCGATTTTGATTCCGGACGGTCGAGCCGGCGGGAAGGCCCTCCCTGAGGCCCCGGTGGTGGTTCCCCGGCCGGCCTACCCGGCCTCCCTGGTCTGACCGACGTCCGGGCGCACGGCGCCCAGCACCGGCAGGGACGCCAGCGGGGAGAGCTTGACCCGGTCGCCCGGCCTGGGTGCCTGGACGACCTCGCCGGCGCCCACGTACATCGCCACGTGGGTCGCCGCCGGGAAGTAGACGACCAGGTCGCCGGGCCGCAGCTGGTTCAGCGGCACCTTCCTCAGCTGGTTCCACTGCTCCTGGCTGGTGCGGGGGATGGCCGTGCCCGCGTGGCTCCAGGCCTCGGAGGTCAGGCCCGAGCAGTCGTACGCCCCTGGGCCCACGGCACCCCACCGGTACGGCTTGCCGATCTGGGCCAGGGCGTAGGACACCGCGCGCATGCCCTCGCCGGACGGGGGCCGGTCGTCGCCGCGGGCACCGGAGGTGGTGAGGTCCCGCTCGGCCCCGGTGGCGCCGGTCTGCTCCAGCCGGGCCACCGCGCCCAGTTGCTCCGGGGTGAGGGCGGCGAGGAGGCGCTCCACGTCGGCAAGCCTGACCCGTACGTCGTCGCGCTGCCTGCGCTGCTGCTCCGTGAGGCTCAGCCGGGTGTCCAGGGCCCGGCGGGCCGCCCGCGCCAGCTGGTCCTTGTGCCGCTCGGCGACGGCCAGGCGGTGCACGGTGTCGGCGCGCTCGCGGGCCAGTTGCCCGATGACGTGGCCCTCGTCCAGCGCGTGCTGGGGGTCGCGGGCGAGGAGCAGCCGTAGGTAGGGGCTGAAGTCCGAGCTGTTCTGGTACTGCTGCCGGGCCAGGCGCCCGGCGTCGACGCGGCCCGTCTGCAGGGCGAGCCGGGCCCGGGCCAGTTCGCCGTCCAGCCGGGCCACCTCGGCCTGCTGCTGTCTCAGCCGGCCGGCGGTGGCGTCGTAGGTCTCGGTGGCCTGCTCGGCCTTCCGGTAGAGCTGCTGAAGGTCCGTCAGCAGCTTGGCGACGGACCGCTGCGGGTCGGGCGCGGCCACCGCCGGCGCGGGCGCGAGGACGGCCTGCGCGGCCACCGCCGCCGTACAGGCCAGGCGTAGCAGCACTCCTGACACGTGATCACCTCCGGTGCGAGGCGTCGGGCGGGCCTTCCGCCTGCCGTCGCACCGGGATCATCAAGGGTGATAGTGCGATGTTGGTATGGAGTGAGCGCCGTTCGGCCCAGCACAGTCACCCGGCCGAGTCATCCGGGTTGCGGGACGCGGCCGGCCGGGACCAGGGCCAGCGGGGCCCGCCGTGCTCCTCGCCGTCCGGGTCGTACCGGTACTTCCACCCCCGCACCAGCCCCAGCCGGCGGCTGTGCCCCCGCGGCACGCGGTGGTAGACGTACACGGTGGGCGGGCCGCCGGCCGCGTCCGGGACGGGCACGCGGTACGTCTTCGGGGGGTGGCCGGTCATGCCCAGCAGCACGGGGAGCACCCGCCCGTCCAGCGGGCCGCCCTCGAAGGGGGTGTCCTGACTCTTCACGGCTTCAGTCTGGGCCATCCCCGGCGAACGCGCCGACGACGGCCGCCGTCTGCGGATCGCGGCCGGCGGTGACGCCCAGGACCGCGACGAACTGCTCGACCAGCCAGTCGCGCAGCTCGCCGGCCGGGGGCTGCTTGTCCTCGTCCAGCCAGATCAGGGAGGCCGCCTCGACCGCCGTGATCCACGTCCGGACGGTCATGCGCAGCCGTGGGCCCGGGTCGGTGACGCCGAGGTGCCGGAAGATGTGCTCGGCGGCGGCCCGCCGCACGCCGTCCACGATGGCCGTGGTCCGGGACGTCTCCACCACGCTCCCGCCCTGCAGCAGCGCGCTGAAGCCGGTGTCGTGCTCGTCGACGAAGGCCAGGTAGCGGTCCAGGGCCCTGGCCAGGCGGGGCAGCAGCGGGCCCTGGCGGGGCTCGTCGAAGCAGTGCCGGAGGTCCTCGGCGGCCGACCTGAGCGCCGCCTCGTACAACTGCTGCTTGCCGCCCGGGAAGTACCGGTACACCAGGGGCCGCGACACGCCGGCCGCCTCCGCCACGTCGTCCAGCGACACGTCCTCCGGGGCGCGGTGCGCGAAGAGGGACAGCGCGGCGGCGAGGAGCTGGCTGCGCCGCTCCTCGACGCTCAGCCGGCGGTAGGCGGGGTTGGTGGCCGGGGTCATACCCGGCAGCCTAATCGCTGCCCGGCCCCGGCCGGCCGTCGTCCACCGGCCCCCGGCCGGCGGCCGCGGCCGCCCGCTACGCCAGCAGTCCCGACGACTTCCACAGCCGCCGGCCGACCCCCCGCAGCACCCCGATGTCGTCGAGGAAGTCGGTCAGCCGCTTCGCGCCCGTCTGCATGACCTCCCGCCGGTGCGCGCTGGCCTTCACCTGCGCCATCGCCTCCCGCTTGTCCAGGCCCACGTTCGTGTAGACCTCGGGATTGACGAACGCCACCGAGAACACCCGCGCGAACTCGCCGGAGGTGACCCGGGTGAACTCCTGCGACCACTTCGGCGCCGTGAGCATCTGGCGGCGCAGCTCCTCGCGGGCGTAGCGCACGTGCCGGGCCTCCTCCACCACGTGGATGCGGGTGACGCCGCGCACCAGGGGCTGCACCCGCTCGTCCGGGAAGGTCAGCCGCTGCATCCAGTCCAGCACCTCCTCGCCGAGCAGCGTGGCCGTGAAGGAACCGGGGGTGGTCGAGATCGTCTTGAACAGGCGGCCCAGGTTCTGGTGGGCCCGGCTCACCGGGTACCAGGGCGCGTCCCCGCGCGCGATCAGCCGCGCGAACATCTTCGAGTGCCGGCACTCGTCCTCGATCTCGGTCAGCGCGTAGCGCACGTGCGCGCTCGTCGCCGCCTTGTCGTAGATGTGACGGACGAGCAGCTGCATGAGGATCAGCTCGAACCAGATGCCGAGCGAAGCCAGCGCGGCGGCCTCGTGCTGGGAGAGCAGGATCCGCTGCTCCTCGCCCATCCGCTTCCACAGCGGGGTGCCGTACAGCGACACCAGCTCCGGCGGCCAGAACCACTTGCCCTCCTCGAAGGGCGCGTCCCAGTCCAGCTCCTTGTCCGGGTCGAAGGAGTGCTTGGCGGAAGAGACGAGCAGCCGTTCGGCCACCTGCTCCCGGTCCTTGAGCAGGCCCAGCGCGTCGCGCAGCCCGTCCAGCGCGTCCGCCTCCGTCAGCGTCGTCATGGCTCCCTCACCTTGTTACCCGGGGTACGTCGTCCGCCTCTTATGAGACTGCCTGTCAGCAAGCGCGTCAATCCCCCGCGCGGGACTTGTTGACCCGCGGTCCGCGTGTGAGCCTGCCGGTATGCCGACCTATGACCTGTACGCCAACGACCCGGGTGACTCCCCCTGGCAGGTGCCGGCGAGCGGCGCGGCCCGTTTCAGCTGGGAGTACGACGAGGGCCGGGACCGGCTGCTCGCCCTGTACCAGAAGGGCAAGGACAAGCAGTGGGACGGGCAGAAGCGCATCGACTGGGACCTGGAGGTCGATCCGTACGACGCGCTCGGCACCCCCGAGGAGGCGATGACCCTGTACGGCACGCCGTACTGGGACAAGCTCACCGACAAGGACAAGGGCGACCTGCGACGGCACTTCGCCTCCTGGCAGTTCAGCCAGTTCCTGCACGGTGAGCAGGGCGCGATGATCTGTGCCGCGCGGATCGTGGAGTCCGTCCCCGACCTCGACGCCAAGTTCTACTCGGCGACCCAGACCATGGACGAGGCCCGGCACGCCGAGATCTACGCCCGCTTCCTGCACGAGAAGATCGGGATGCTCTACCCGATCAACGACAACCTGCAGTCCCTGCTCGGCGACACCCTGCGCGACAGCCGCTGGGACATGCCCTACCTCGGCATGCAGGTACTGATCGAGGGGCTGGCGCTGGCGGCCTTCGGCATGATCCGGGACACCACCGACAAGCCGCTGCCCAAGCAGATCCTCGCCTACGTCATGCAGGACGAGGCCCGGCACGTGGCCTTCGGCCGCATGGCGCTCCGGGACTACTACCGGCAGCTCACCGACGCCGAACTGCGCGAGCGCGAGGAGTTCGTCATCGAGGGCTGCTACCTGATGCGCGACCGGCTGCGCGGGGTGGAGGTGCTGGAGAACTTCGGCATCCCCCGGGCCGAGGCGGAGGTGCTGAGCGAGCGGTCGGAGTTCCTCCAGCTCTTCCGCAAGCTGCTGTTCAGCCGCATCGTGCCCTGCGTCAAGGACATCGGCCTGTGGGGCAAGCGGCTCCAGGAGGCCTACGTCGACATGGGCGTCTTCGAGATGGGCGACTCCAGCCTCGACCTGCTGATGGCCCAGGACGAGGAGATCGCCGAACAGCTGGACGCCGAGCGCTTCGCCGCCGAGGAGCGGGAGCGGGTGGCCGAGGTGGAGCAGGCGATCGAGGCGGGGGCGGACGGCTCGTAGCGCCGCCCGGGTGCAGTACGGTTCTGGCGTGTCCATGCCTCCGCCGCCCCCAGGCCCGTACGGGTCGCCCTACCCGCAGCAGCCCCAGCAGCCGTACGGGCAGCAGCCGCCGCCTCCCGGCCCCTACTCGGCGCCCTACCCCCAGCAGCAGCCGTACCCCCCGCAGCCCTGTCCCGGATGGGGTGTGCCGCCGATGGGGCCGCCTCCGAGGAAGAGCCGGGTCGGCCTCGTGCTGGGCATCGTGGGCGGCGTCGTCGGCCTGGTCGTGCTCGGCGTCGTGGGCCTCGCGGCGATCGGGTTCAAGGTCGAGCACGACTTCCCCGCGGCGAGGAACAAGCTCACCCTGCCCCACACCCTGCTCGGTCGGAAGTACGTGCTCGACGACGACCTGAGCGACACCGAGGGGCAGAAGATCGAGGACGACGTCGACGGAGCCTGGGACGCCAAGGTCACGGACGCCGTGGTGGGCCGCTACGGGCCGCAGGCCGACGCGTCCCGGGGCACCCTGGTGGTGTCCGGCCTCTACGGGCGCTTCCAGAACACGGCCGAGGGCCGCTCCAACATGCTCGAGGGGGCCGGCAAGGCCGACGGCGTGACGGTGGCGGAGCCCGCGAAGGACGTCACGCCGCCCGGCGCCGACACCACCGTCAGCTGCGAGGTCGTGACCGAGAAGCAGCCCGGGCTGAAGGCCACCTACCCGGTCTGCGCCTGGGCGGACGGCAACACGGCGGCCATCGTGGCCCGGATCGACCGCTCCGCCCTGACGGCCGCCCCCGCCGACGTCGACCTCGCCGCCGCCGCCCGGGACACCGTCACCATCCGCTCCGAGATGGTCGAGCCGATCGGCTGACGCCCCGTCTCACCGGCCGAGCACCGCCCGCATCACGTCCCGCGCGATCGGTGCCGCGTCCCCGCCACCGCTGATCTCGCCCCGGTCCGCCGAGGCGTCCTCGACCACCACCGCGACCGCGACCTTCGGCTGCGGGTCGTTCTCGGCCTGCGCCCACGAGACGAACCAGGCGTACGGCACACCGGAGTTGCCGATGCCGTGCTGCGCGGTGCCGGTCTTGCCGCCGACGACGGCGCCGGGGATGGCCGCGTTGGTGCCGGTGCCCTTGCGGACCACGTCGGTCATCAGCTCCTTCAGCAGGTCGGCCGTCGACGGCCGCATCACCTGCCGGTCGGGCCGCATCCCCCCGCCCGCGATCGTCTCACCGCCGTGCCGGGTGGTCCGCTCCACCAGGTACGGCGTCCGCAGCCGGCCCCCGTCGGCGACGGCCGCCGCGACCATCGCCATCTGCAGCGGCGTCGCCCGCGTGTTGTACTGCCCGATCGAGGACAGCGCCAATTGCGCCCGGTCCACGCGGGTGTCGAAGGTGCTCGGGGACACCGCGAAGGGGATCCGCAGCCGGGTGTCGTTGAAGCCGAACGCCTGGGCCGTGGCCGTCATGTCCGTCGCGCCGACGTCCACGCCCAGCTTGGCGAACACCGTGTTGCAGGACCACGCGAAGGCCTGCCGCAGCGAGGCGTCACGGCAGCCGTCGCCCTCGTTGGTCAGCCGGGTCCGCGTCCCGGGCAGCCGGTAGGGGTCGGGGGAGTGCGTGGACGCGTCCAGGTCCCGCACCACCCCCGCGTCCAGCGCCGCCGCCGCGGTGACCACCTTGAACGTCGACCCGGGCGGATACGTCTGCTGCACCGCCCGGTTGAGCATCGGCTTCTCCGGGTCGTGGTTCAGCCGCGCCCACGCCGAGGACGCCGCCTCGCTGTTGCCGGACAGCTCGCCCGGGTCGTACGACGGGGCCGACACCAGGGCGAGGACCCGCCCGGTGGCCGGTTCGATCGCGGCCACCGCGCCCTTGCGCCCGGCCAGCCCGCGGTACGCCGCCTCCTGAGCGGCCCGGTTCAGGGTCGTGACGACGTTCCCGCCCCGGGTCGGCCTTCGGGTCATGTCCTGCCACAGCGGCAGCGGCGACAGGCTCGGGTCGGTGCCGGAGAGGATGCCGTCCTCCGCGTGCTCCAGGTACGCGGTGCCGTACAGCTGGGACGCGAAACCGGTGACCGCGGCGTACAACGGGCCGTCCCGGTAGGTGCGTTCCCAGCGCAGCTGCTCGCCGGTGTCCACGGACCCGGTGACCGGCCTGCCGCCCACCACGATGTCGCCGCGCGGCTGCTGGTAGAGGGCGATCGTGGCCCGGCGGTTGGCCGGGTTGGCGGCGTACGAGCCGGACTGCACCACCTGCACCCGGGCGGCGTTGACCAGCAGCGCCACCAGCAGCAGCACACAGAACGCGCAGGCGTGCCGGATGTACCTGGTCATCGGGCGCCCACCGCCGTACTCGGTCACCGGACCCCTCGCCGGCCGCCGTCGGTCACATCGCCTCCTGGCCGTCGTACTGGCGGCGGGCCGAGTGGCTCACCCGGATCAGCAGCGCCACGATCGCCCAGTTCGTGACGACCGAGGAGCCTCCCTGGGCGAGGAACGGCATGGCCAGGCCGGTCAGCGGGATCAGCCCGGTGACCCCGCCCGCGATGACGAACACCTGCAGCGCCAGGATCGAGGCGAGCCCCACCGCGAGGAGCCGCCCGAAGGGCTCGCGCAGCGCGAGCCCCGCCCGGTAGCCGCGCTCCACCAGCAGGGCGTACAGCAGGATGATCCCGGCCAGCCCGGCCAGGCCAAGTTCCTCTCCGGCCGTCGCCAGGATGAAGTCCGACTTGGCGGCGAAGCCGATGAGGATGGAGTGCCCGAGGCCCAGCCCGGTGCCGAGGATCCCGCCCGCCGCGAAGGCGAACAGCGACTGCGAGAGCTGGTTGGGGCCCCGCCCCGCCTCGATGGTGGCGAACGGGTGCAGCCAGTCCGCGATCCGCCCGCCCACGTGCGGCTCGAGCCGGCCGACGGCCACCGCGCCCAGCACGGCCAGCAGCAGCCCCACCGCGATCCAGCCGGTGCGCCCGGTGGCGACGTACAGCAGCACCACGAACTGCCCGAAGAACAGCAGCGAGGTGCCGAGGTCGCGCTCTAGGACGAGCACCCCGACACTCATCAGCCAGATCGCCACGATCGGCCCGAGCACCCGCCCCGTCGGGAGCTGCATCCGCCACACCCGGCGGCCCGCGTACGCCAGCGCGTTGCGCTTGTCCGCCAGGTACGCGGCGAAGAACACCGCGAGCAGCACCTTCGCGAACTCGCCCGGCTGGATGGAGAACCCGGCGACCCGGATCCAGATCCGGGCGCCGTTGACCGCCGGGAAGAGGATCGGCAGCAGCAGGAACGCGAGCGCCCCGACCACACAGACGTAGGAGTACCGCTGCAGCACCCGGTGGTCGCGCAGCAGGAAGACGACCACGATGAACAGCCCCACCCCGAGCGTGGACCACACCAGCTGGGCCGGCGCCGCCCGGTCGCCCGGCGTCTCCAGGTCCAGCCGGTAGATCAGCACCAGACCGAGCCCGTTGAGCAGCACCCCGATGGGCAGGGGCAGCGGATCGGCGTACGGCGCCCGGATCCGCACCGCCAGGTGCGCCAGGAGGGCCAGCACCCCGAGCCCGGCCCCGTACCCGGCGGCCCCCGGCGGCACCGTCCCGGTCCGCGCCAGACCGACGGCGCAGTAGCCGTACACGGACAGCAGGACGGCCACCACGATCAGCGCGAGCTCGACACCACGACGCCGCGGCAGCCGCACGACGCCCCCGACTGCCTGCGGCGCCAGCACGGCGGTTCCGGCCTTGGTCATATCCGGAACCTACCGAAATACGACAGAAGGACCGGGCAGGCGCCCCGGGGGCCCGGGCGCGCAGCGCCCAGGGGCGCGGGGGACTGCGCGACCAGCCACAGCCGACCCGCAGCCCGAGGAGCGACGCGCACCCCCGAGCCCTACCGCGACTCCTCGCCCAACCTCAGCACCGCCACGGCCCCGCCCCCCACCGCGTTGCCGAACGCCAGCCGAGCGCCCAGCACCTCCGCCTGCCCCAGCGCGATCGTCAGCCCCAGCCCGTGCCCCTTCGCCCCGCCCTCGGTGCGGAACCGCTGCGGCCCGTGCGCCAGCAGGTACTCCGGGAAACCGGCGCCGTGGTCGCGCACGGTCACCACGGGCCCGTCCACCGTCAGCACCACCGGAGGCGCCCCGTGCTTGTGCGCGTTGGCCACCAGGTTGCCCAGCACCCGCTCCAGCCGCCGCCGGTCGGTCTCCACCCGGGCGTCCCGGACGATCCGCACCTCGGTGTCGGTGCCCGAGGCCCGCACCACCCGCCGGGCCAGCGCGCCCAGCTCCTCGGTGTCGGCCTCCAGCTTCTCCCGGCCGGTGTCCAGCCGGGAGATCTCCAGCAGGTCCTCGGTCAGCGTGCGCAGCGCCGCCACCCGGTCCCGGACCAGCTCGGTCGGCCGGCCCGGCGGCAGCAGCTCGGCCGCCGCGTGCAGCCCGGTCAGCGGGGTGCGCAGCTCGTGGGCGACGTCCGCGGTGAACCGCTGCTCGCTCAGCAGCTTGCCCTGCAGGCTCGACGCCATGGAGTCCAGCGCGACCGCCACCGCGGCCACCTCGTCCTGCGGGCGCGAGGGGTCCTTGGCCCGGGGGTCGTCCACCCGGGCGTCCAGATCGCCGGCGCTGATCCGCCGGGCCACCCGCGCGGTGGCGTGCAGCCGTCTCGTCACCCGGGTCACCGCGAACGCGCCGACCAGCACCGTGGCCCCGATCGCCAGGGCCGAGGACCACACGATGGAGCGGTCGAGCCCCTCGATCGTCCGGGACTGCTGCGAGTAGTCGACCTGCACCGCGAGCGCCCGGTGGCCGGCGGCCGGGCCCGCCGCCCACATGGTCGGCCGCCCCTGGTGCCCGTCCACCATCGTGCCGCGGTCCCCGGACAGCGCCAGCCTCCGCAGCGGCGCCGGCAGCCCCGGCGGATCCAGCCCGGCGCCCGGCATGAGCGCGTCCCCGGCCTCGTATTCCCGCGTCGCGTCCCGCAGCCGGGACAGCGCGAGGCTCCGGGCCTGGCCGACGGTCTGGTCGGTGACCGACACGTGCACCAGGACGCCGAGCAGCGCGGCCAGCGCACAGCTCATCACGATGAGGAACGCGGAGGCCTTGACGGCGAGGGTCCCGGCCCACTGGGGCCACGCGAGCCTCATCGGCCGCTCGCGGACGGCGACGGGGAGGCCGGGGACGGGGAGCCGGAACCGGCGGACGGCTTGTTCGTCGGGTGGCTGTGCCGCCCCCGGCCGGTGCGCAGGAACTCGTCCCGGGAGAACACCATGGCCCGCTGGTCCGCGTCCCAGGTCCACGTGGTGCGGTACTCGTAGCCGGAGATCCCCGCCGGAGAGCGCTCGATCAGCGCCCGCCCGGCCAGCTCCACCCCGATGATCGCGTCGTTGTCGGCCAGCACCTGCACCAGCCGGTGGCGCTCGACCGTGTACACCCGTACCGCCGTCTGATTGGTCGGGTACAGCCGGAAACCCAGGGTCAGGTCGGGCCGGCCGTCCCCGGTCAGGTCCCGGTAGTAGGCCTTCAGCAGCGGGCACCGCGCCGCGTCGCCGCCCGGGACGCACTGCCTCGTGCGCTCCACGGTCGCGTGGTACGCCCCCTTCGACCCGTAGTCCTCCGGGTGTGCGGCGAACTCCGCCTCGGCCACGTCCACCGGCGCCACCCTGCGGATGTCGTCGCCGGGCACCGTGACGCCCTTGACGGTCTCCCGGGTCGCCACGTCGTAGGGGTAGGCCGGGCTCGACGCCGGCCGCAGGTCGGGCCACAGGCGCGCCGGGCTGACGGCGGTCGGTGTCTCCCCGGCGCCCCGCAGGTCCCCCTGGTCCCCGCAGGCCGCCACCGTCACCGACAGCAGGGCGACGGCGGCCGCGGCGAGGGCGGTGCGCGCGGGGCGACGGGCTGGCACGGAACTCCTGGGACCGGGGGAAGGGACTGGTGCTGGGCAGGGGCTGGTCACGGGCGCGTACACCCTATGCGCAATTCGTAGGGAAGTCCTTTTTGCGCACTCGGGCCTCCGCTGGGGGAGAGGCTACTCACCCTGCTTCTTGCCGTGGGAGCGCCCTGCCTGTTCCCATGGTCGAGGGGTGATGGCGCATGAACGGACTGCGCGTGGTGCCGGACTGGAGGAACGGCCACGAACGGCTGTACGTCTGCGGCCCGGACGGAGGGAACGTCGCCTGGTACGACCGCGACGCGGGCCGCGTCAACCTGCTCTCCGAGACCGACCGGGAGGGCGTGCTGGACGCCCTGCGGCCGTTCCTGACCGGCCCGGTGACCGTGGGCCCGCCCCCCGTCCCGACCGCCGCCGACCTGGCCCGGCTGACCCTCCACCCGGACGACGACCTCGCGCCCAACCGCCCCGGCGAGGCCCTCCTCGTCGCCCTGGAACGGGACCCCGGCCCGGCCCGCCGGCTCCGCCCCGACCCGCGCCGGCGCGCCCTGGCCGCCGAGCAGGCCGTCGGCGAGGCCCTGGACCGGCTGGAGGGCGCCGGCTGGCGCACCCTGCACTCCCTGCCGCTGCCCGGGGGCGCCCGCATCCACCACCTGCTCATCGGCCCCGGCGGCCTGTACGCCGTCCACGCCGTGTACGCCCGCAAGCAGCGGGTCCTGGTCGCCGACCCGGCGGTCACCGTGGGCCGCCACGCCCCCGAGCCGCTGCTGCGGGGCCTGCGCGCGGACGCCGACCGGGCCTCCTACGCCCTGACGGCCGAGGTCCGCCCGGTGCTGGCCCTGGTCGCCCCGGCGGACGTACGCGTCACCGCCGCGCCGCGGGGCGTCCGCGTCCTCGCCGACCCTGACCTGCCCTCCCTGACCCGGCCGGGCGGCGTGCTGAAGCCGGCGGACGTGGAGGCGCTGCACGCGATGGCGCGGGACCGCGGGACCTGGGAGAGGGTGTGAGCCGCTGAGCCCTCAGGGCAGCGCGGCCGCCCTCTCCGCGTCCAGCAGCCCCGCCATCAGGTCCCCGTGGTCCCGCACCCGGGACGCCACGTCCTCCGCGACGAACTCCAGCTGCTCCGGCGTACCGCACTGCGCGACCTCCTCCCAGGTCACGGGCGCCGACACCAGCGGGAGCGGCCGCGCCCGCAGCGTGTACGGCGCGGCCGTCGTCTTGCGCCCGGCGTTCTGGCTCCAGTCCACGAACACCTTTCCCGGCCGCAGGCTCTTCGTCATCCGGTGCGTCACCAGCCCCGGCATCGCCCGCTCCGCCTCCACCGCCAGCTCCTTCGCGTACGCGCTGGTCCGCTCCGGGGAACCGCCGCGCACGGCGGCCAGCAGGTGCAGCCCCTTCGACCCGGCCGTCTTGGCGTACGCCTCGATCCCGTCCGCCGCGAGCCGCTCCCGCAGCCACAGCGCGACCTCGCAGCAGTGGACGATCGTCGCGGGCGACCCGGGGTCGAGGTCGAGGACCAGCCGGTCGGCCTCGTCCGGTGTCTGCACGAGCCACTGGTGCGTGTGGAACTCGGTGACGAGGTTCGCCGCCCACACCAGGCTCGGCAGGTCCTGCACCAGGACCTGCCGGGCGGGCTCCTCGGACGACGAGCGGGGCACCTCGGCGGTCGTGACCCAGTCGGGGGTACCGGGCGGCACGTTCTTGGTGAAGAACAGCTGCCCGTCCGGGCCGTCCGGGTACCGCAGGAAGGACACGGCCCGGTCCCGCAGATGCGGCAGCAGCACCCCGGCGGCGGTCGCGTAGTAGTGCAGCAGCTCCCCCTTGGTGAAGCCGGTCCGCGGATACAGCACCTTGCGCAGGTTGCTGAGCGCGACCCGCCGCCCCTCCACCTCCGTGATAGGCGTCATAAGATGACGATTCCAGACAAACCATGACGTAACACCATGGGCACGAAGGCGAACGCGAACGCGACACGAATCGGAAGGAAGGGTGCGGCACGTGCGATCCATCTGGAACGGCGCCATCTCCTTCGGCCTCGTCAGCATCCCGATCAAGCTGGTGAACGCCACCGAGAGCCACTCGATCTCCTTCCGCCAGGTCCACACCGAGGACAACGGCCGCATCCGCTACCGCAAGGTGTGCGAACTGGAGGAGCGCGAGGTCACCCAGGCGGAGATCGGCAAGGCGTACGAGGACGCGGACGGCACGATGATCCCGATCACCGACGAGGACCTGTCCCACCTCCCCCTCCCGACCGCCCGCACCATCGACATCGTCGCCTTCGTGCCGGCCGACCGGATCGACCCGCTCCAGATGGACGCCGCCTACTACCTCGCCGCGAGCGGAGCCCCCGCCGCCAAGCCGTACACCCTGCTGCGCGAGGCCCTGAAGCGCAGCAACAAGGTCGCCATCGCCAAGTACGCGCTGCGCGGCCGCGAGCGCCTGGGCATGCTGCGCGTGGTCGGCGACGCGATCGCCATGCACGGCCTGCTCTGGCCGGACGAGGTCCGCGCCCCCGAGGGCGTCGCCCCCGACGCCCACGTCACCGTGCGCGACAAGGAACTGGACCTCGCGGACGCCCTGATGGACACCCTCGGCGAGGTCGACCTCGAGGACCTGCACGACGAGTACCGCGAGGCCCTCGAGGAGGTCATCGCGGCGAAGGCGGCCGGCGAGGTCCCGCCCGAGGCCCCCGAGCCCGCCACCGGCGGCAAGGTGCTGGACCTGATGGCGGCCCTGGAGAAGAGCGTGCGCGAGGCCCGCGAGTCCCGCGGCGCGGAACCGGCCGAACACGCCGAGGTCACCCCCCTCACCGCCGGCCGCCCGGCCCCCAAGCAGACGGGCGGCAAGAAGTCCACGTCCACGACGGCGAAGAAGACCCCGGCGAAGAAGACCCCGGCCGCGAGGAAGCCGACGTCCAGGACGGCCCAGCCGGCCAAGAAGACGACCACGGCGACATCCACGTCGAGGTCCACGGCTTCCACGGCGAAGACCCCCGCCAAGAAGACCCCGGCGAAGAAGACGGCGTCCCGCAAGCGCTCGGCGTGACCGTTCCGGCGTCCGCCGGCGCCGGCCCTCAGCGCCGCAGAGCCGTCTCCCGGTCCATGTGGGACAGCTTCTCGGGGTTGCGGACGGCGTACAGGCCGGTGATGCGGCCGTCGTCGATGCGGGCCGCCAGGACGGCGTCGAGTTCGTCGTCGAGGTGGAGTGCCAGGGCCGGGTGGCCGTTGACGTGGGTCGGGTGCAGGGCGGCCGTGGCCTCGACCTTGAGGATGCCGGCGAGCAGCAGGCGGGCCACCTTGTCGGCGCCCCTGATGGGGCGCAGGACGGCCTGCTTGACGCCGCCGCCGTCGCCGATCAGGACGACGTCGGGCGCGAGGATGTCGAGCAGGCTCTGGAGGTCGCCGGTCTCGACGGCCCGCTGGAACGCGTCGAGGGCGTCGCGGGTCTCGGCCGGAGTCACGGATCCGCGCGGCCGGCGTGCGGCCACGTGGGCGCGTGCGCGGTGGGCGGTCTGGCGGACGGCGGCCGGGCTCTTGCCGACGGCCTCGGCGATCTCGTCGTAGCCGAGGTCGAACACCTCGCGCAGCACGAACACCGCCCGCTCGGTCGGCGTGAGCGTCTCCAGCACCAGCAGCATCGCCATCGAGACGCTGTCGGCCAGTTCGACGTCCTCGGCCACGTCGGGGGCGGTGAGCAGCGGCGCGGGCAGCCAGGCGCCGACGTAGGACTCCTTGCGGCGGCCAAGCGTACGCAGCCGGGTCAGCGCCTGGCGGGTGGTGATCCGGACCAGGTAGGCGCGCGGCTCGCGCACCGCGGCGTGGTCCACGCCCGCCCAGCGCAGCCAGGTCTCCTGCAGGACGTCCTCCGCGTCGGCGGCCGAGCCGAGCATCTCGTAGGCGACGGTGAACAGCAGGTTCCGGTGGGCGACGAACGCCTCCGTGGCGGGGTCGGTGCCCTCCTGCGCGTGCTCGCTGTGCTCGCTCTTCACCGGCTGCTCCCGCCTGCCCGTTCCCGACGTTCTCGACGCTGTCACGCACACAGGACGCCGGGCGGCCCCGAGGTGTGACATCCGGCGGCGGTGGCGCAGGTCACTTTCCCGTCCCGTCACGCGGGGCGCGCCGTCGGCGTCCTGTGGTCGGCCGGCGCACCACCGCACCGCGCCACCACGAGTGAGGACGACATCATGGACGCCCGATTCAACCTGTTCGAGAACGAGGTCGCCGCCAAGTTCGCCAAGCGGTTCGCGAACACCGGCATGGTGATCGCGCAGTCGCCGCTGCCGAAGTCCACGCAGGAGCTGGTGTCCCTGCGTGCCAGCCAGATCAACGGATGCGGCTGGTGCATCGACATGCACACCAAGGAGGCCGCGGCCGCCGGGGAGACGGCGGCGCGGCTCCACCTGGTCGCCGCCTGGCGCGAGTCCACCGTGTTCACCGAGGCCGAGCGGGCCGCGCTGGCGCTCGCGGAGGAGGGCACCCGGCTCGCCGACGCCTCCACCGGCGTCTGCGACGAGACCTGGGAACTGGTGCGCAAGCACTACGACGACGACCAGGTCGCCGCGCTGGTCTGCCAGGTCGCCCTGATCAACGCGGCCAACCGGCTCGCCGTGATCGTGCACCAGCGGGGCGGCTCCTACGAGCCCGGCATGTTCGCCGCCGCGTTCGACTGACCCGCGACCGGTCCGTCGGCCACCGTCCACCGGCCATCGGCCACGGGCCCGGGTACTCGGTTCCGGCTGAGTACTTGCGCTCTGTCCCGGGCCGGACGCGCCCGCGACGCTCGGGGCATGACCCAAGAACCGCGGAATCCCGTTTCCCACGTGTTGTCGTTCCTCGTGCCGGCCGGGGCGGCGCTCGCGCTGTGGGCCGCCTGGCTGGGCTGGGACCAGCAGCGTGACGTCCACCCCGACGGCTCGACGAGCGGACCGTACGCGGCGTGGCAGGTGGTCGGACTGGTGCTGACGCTGCTCGTGTCCGTGTACTGGGCGGCCTCCCGGCGCCACGTCACGGGCGCCGTGCTGGGCACCACGCTCGGCCTGACCGCGGCCGCCTACTGGGACTGGTCGGACGACGCCGGCGGCCTCTTCGTGGTCGGCGTCGGGCTGGTCATGATGGGCAGCCTGGCCGGGACCGCCGTGGCGTCGGCCGTGATCGTGAGCGCGAAGGGGCCGGGGCCCCACCCCCAGCAGGCGTGAGGCCCCGACCCGGCCTTCGGCCTAGGCGGCGGAGCGCCGCCTGCGCGTCCACCACACCAGACCCGCACCCGCGGCGATCACCAGGGTGGTGAAGTCCACGCCGCCGGACCGCCGCGCGGCAGGGTGCCGCGGGTGTCGAGGCGCCGGGCCTCGGCCTGGATCCGCTTGGCCTCGTTCAGGGTGCGGCCCGAGCCGTTGACCCGGTCGTAGAGCGGCCCGCGGGTGCCGCAGTCGCCCGCGGCCGCGAGCGGCACCTGGCCGGCCGGACCACCCTGGCAGCCGGGCGCGAACCACGTGTCGTAGCGCGAGTAGCCGCGGATCGGCCTGGTCTGCGGGATCGCGTTGTACTGCCGCTGGAAGCCGCGGACCTGGTTCGTCTTACCCGGCCGCATCTGCTCGACGTCCCGGTTGAACGCGTCGATCCTGCGGCGCTCGGCCGCGCTGAAGTTCTTCGCGCCGGTGACCAACATCCTGATGGAACCGGACGGCGCCTACCTGTGCGTCGTCCCGGCCCGGCGACCGGGGCAGGGCCAGGTGTTCCTGCCCTTCGAGGACGAGCGGCTCTCCCTGATCCTCAGCAAGGCGTTCCTGCTGGCCGCCGACGCCGGCATCACCGACGAGTCCATCCGAGCGCAGATCGAGCGAGGTGCCTGATGGCCACCGTGACGTTCCGGGACGAGACCACGACGGGCAGGGCGACGGCCGAGTGGCAGGTCGCCGGGCAGCCCGCACGGATGACCGTGCGCGAGCTGATCAGGCTGCGGGTCCGCGAGGAGGTCACCCGGCACAACGCCCGCCCGGGCGACCGCTTCCACGGCCTCGTCCGCCCCGACGACGCCGAGACCGAACTCGACGGCCACCGGCTCCGCGAGCCCCGCCGCATCGACTGGGAGCGCCAGGCCGAGATCGCCGAGCACGCCTTCCTGGCCAACGGGTTCTTCGTCCTGCTGGGCGACCGCCAGGCGGAGGACCTCGACGAGGTCGTGGACCTCGACACCGCTCCCGGCGCCGTCTTCGTCAAGCTGGTCGCCCTGGCAGGCGGCTGAGGCGCCGCCACCGGCGGGTCGCGTTCGGCCGAGCCGGTGTCACGCATCTCACGTGCTCCCGCGCCGAATGGGTGGACAGGGCGATATTGCTGCTTGCGGGACGAAAAGGTTAGCCTTCCCTTAGCTGCTGTCCAGATGATCGCGTGGTTGAGGATGCCGATGCTCTCAGTGCAGGTGGGTGAGCGCCAGAAGGCCGACGCGTCCGTACCGGCGGTGCCCGCGCCGGACGCGCGACTGGCCGACCTCCGTCCCGGGACGAGCGGCCGGGTGACCGCCATCGACGAGGCGGTCGAGCCGAGCACCGCACGCCGTCTGTTCGACCTCGGCTTCGCCCCCGGCGCCGAGGTCACGGTGCTGCGGAAGGCGCCGCTCGGCGACCCCGTCGTCTTCCAGGTCGCGGAGTACGAGGTGGCGCTGCGCAGAGTCCAGGCGGCCGGCATCCACGTGCGGCGCATGGCATGAGCGGCCACTGCGGTCCGGCGGCGACCCGGACGGTCACCGGCACGAACCGGCTGGCCCTCGTCGGCAGCCCGAACTCGGGCAAGAGCACGCTGTTCAACGCCCTGACCGGCCTGCGGACCAAGACCGGGAACTACCCCGGGGTGACCGTCGCCCGCTACGAGGGCACGGCCCGCGTCGGCGAGCACGAAGTGGTCATCGAGGACCTGCCCGGCACCTACAGCCTCGACCCGATCAGCCCCGACGAGCAGGTCGTCGCCGACGTACTGGACCCGGACAACCCGGAACTCGGCACCCCGGACGCCATCCTCGTCACGATCGACGCGACGACGCTGCGCCGCTCCCTCGGCCTGCTCGCCCAGGTCATGCAGACCGGCCTGCCCCTCTGCGTCGTCCTCACCTTCCGCGACGAACTGACCCGCCGCGGCGGCACCCTCGACGTCGCCGCCCTCCGCCGCGCGCTGGGCGTGCCGGTCATCGGGGTGACCAGCGGGTCCCGCAACGACCTGGCGCAGCTGCAGTCCATGCTGCTCGACCCGGCCGCCTGGGAGCGGCCGGTCCTCCCGCCCCCCACCGACCCCTCGCAACGGCGCGCCTGGGTGGAGTCGCTGCTGCGGAGCGCGGCCTACGAGGTCCCCGAGGCCGACCACCGCACGCGGCGCATCGACGCCGTCCTGCTGCACCCGCTGTGGGGCACCCTCGTCTTCTTCGCGACCATGTTCGCGTTCTTCCAGATCATCTTCACCGTCGCCGCACCGCTGCAGGACGCGGTGCAGAGCGTCTTCGACTGGCTCGGCACGCTGGTCACCGACTACGTCTCCAACCCGCTGCTCGCCGGCTTCCTCGGCAACGCCCTGATCGGCGGCGTCGGCGGGGTGGTGGTCTTCCTCCCGCAGATCGCCCTGCTGTTCCTCATGATCTCGGTGCTGGAGGGCAGCGGCTACCTCTCCCGCGCGGCCTTCCTCATGGACCGGATCATGGCCAAGGCGGGCCTGGAGGGCCGGGCGTTCGTCGCCCTGCTCTCCTCCCTCGCCTGCGCCATCCCCGGCATCATGGCCACCCGCTCCCTGCCCTCCGCCAAGGACCGCTTCGCGACCATGATGGCCGCGCCGCTGATGACCTGCTCGGCGCGCCTGACGGTCTACGTCCTGCTGACCGGCCTGCTGGTGGGCCCCGGCACCACGGTCGGCCCGTTCGGCGCCCAGGGCGTCGTCATGTTCGCCCTGTACCTGCTCGGCGCCGTCTCCGCCATGGCGACGGCCTGGGTCTTCAAACGGTTCAGCAGCCGGAGCGGCCCGGTCCTGCCGTTCTACATGGAGATGCCGTCCTACCGGATGCCGCGGCCGCGCACGGTGGCCGAGGCCATGTGGAGCGCCTGCAAGGGCTTCCTGCAGAAGGTCGGCCGGATCATCCTGCTCGTCACCGTCGCGCTGTGGCTGCTCCTCAGCCTGCCCACGCACAGCGACGCGCAGCTGCGCTCCGCCGGGGTGAACCCGGCCGACCGGACCGCCGTCTCGGCCTACGAGGTCAACCACAGCTACGCCGCCGGCATCGGCCACGCCATGGAGCCCGTCTTCGAACCCCTCGGCTTCGACTGGCGGATCAACGTCGGCGTGCTGGGCTCCCTGTCCGCCCGCGAGGTGTTCGTCGCCACCCTCGGCCAGGTCGCCGCCGCCCAGAACCCCGACCAGCCGGCCAAGACCCTGGCCCACATGACCTACACCGACGGCCCGCACCAGGGACAGAAGCTGTTCACCCCGGCCACGACGGCCGCCCTGCTGGTCTTCTTCCTCTACGCGCTGCAGTGCATGTCCACCATCGGTGTCATGCGCCGCGAGACCGGCTCGTGGAGATGGCCCGCGGTCGCCTTCGGCTACATGTTCGTCCTGGCCTGGACGATGGCCTTCCTCACGCACACCGTCGTGGGACTGCTGGCATGAGCCTCGTCCCCATGCACCCCGAGGCCACCACCGACCCGCAGACCGTCCGCTGGGTGATCCCCGCCGGCACCCTCCCGGTCGTCGGGGAGATCGCCGAGGCCCCCGACGAACTCGGGAAGCTGCTCGGCTCCGACGGCATCGCCTCCATCGAGGTGGAGACGCAGGCCGTGGTCATCCGGCTCGCCGACGGCCACACCTGGTCCGGCACCGGAGCCCGGGTACGCGACGCGCTCGGCGCCGCCCTGCACCACCCCGACCGGTGGCGGCCGGCCGGCGCGGTCACCGAGGACGACCTGCTGCGCGCCGCCCTCCGGGACGTCCTGGACGGCCCCGTCGGCGACTACATCCGCTCCCACGGCGGCGAAGTGACGATCGCCTCCGCCCACGACCGGCAGGCCGAGGTCCACATGGCGGGCGCCTGCGCCCACTGCCCTGCGGCCGGCTTCACCCTCCACGCCCGCCTGGAGTCGGAACTGCGCGCCCGCTTCCCCGACCTGGTCGAACTACGGGCCACGGAGGAGTGCGGCAGGACGGCCGGACCCACCTGGCTGACGCTGCGCCGCCGAAGCGCGTGAGGCCTGCCTCCCGGGAAAAAGGGAGTGCGGGCGTTCGAGCCACTCGGGTACGTTCCCACCTGTTCGAAGGGGGAGCCGAAGTGGCGAGACTGAACCAGATCATCGCTGTCGAGAAGGGTGTCAAGAGCAAGTCGCTCCAGGACATCACCGCCGCGCACCACAAGGTGCAGAAGCCGGCTCTGCTGGCCGGCATCTCGCGCACGTACCAGCCGAAGGACGAGGAGGGCGAGCAGCTGCCGCCCGAGTCCACGCGCGTGCAGGTGCAGGCGGAGGACGTGCTGCGGGAGATGTCCGCGTCGCTCACCCGCCTCTTCGACGTGACCGCCACCAAGGACTGGGCGAACTGCGCGGCCCGCGCGGACGTCACGGTCGACGGCCGCACGATCGTCGCCGACGTCCCGGTCAGCTACCTCCTCTTCCTGGAGAAACAGCTCACCGACCTGCACACGTTCGTCAGGAAGCTCCCCACCCTCGACGCCGCCGAGTCCTGGTCCCACGACCCGTCGACGGACTGGTGGAAGACGGACCCGGTCCGCACGATCCGCACGAAGAAGGTCCCGCGCAACCACGTGAAGGCGGAGGCGACCGAGAAGCACCCGGCCCAGGTCGAGGTGTACTACGAGGACGTGCCCATCGGGTACTGGACCACCGTCAAGTTCTCCGGAGCGCTTCCGGCACGGCGGGTGAACGAGCTGGTGGAGCGGGTCGAGAAGCTCCAGCAGGCGGTGAAGTTCGCCCGTGAGGAGGCCAACGGCGCCGAGGTCACCGACCAGCGGGTCGGCGACGCGGTGTTCGGCTACCTGTTCGGCTGACACCGGCCACGGGTAGCATCCACGATCGCCCCCGCGTGCGAGCGCGGGGGTGCGCGACAGGCGCGGGCCGGACTGAGGACCGGTCCGCGCGATGAGCGCAAGCTGACACTGAGGTTCAGCCTGAAGAAACGGTCACAGTGAAGGTTCGAATCCTTCCCCCGGCACAGCAGCACCACCGACAGGCCGGGGTAGCCCAACCGGTAGAGGCACGCCGTCTCAATCTCAGACTCTCGCTCCAGTCTCAGCATCGCCGCCGATCGCCGGATCGAACGGGGCCGGACGAACGCCGTCGGATGCGAGTTCGACTCTCGCCTGCACCTCTCCCGCGGTGCGGTAGTTCAAAGGAAGAACACGACGGCATGATGACTGATCCGTCCTCTTAAACGCCGCCGGCGTGCGCAATTGGGTGGCATCCCCAGGGGCCCGGGAGCTGGATACGACTCCCGGGCTCCGCCACGTCTCCGCCGGGCGTATCCCCTGGCACCGTGTCCCGTCAGCCGGGCAGCACCGCGAGCCAGTCGGTCAGCAGCCGGTTCACCTCGGCGGGCCGTTCCTGCTGGATCCAGTGGCCGCAGCCGTCGAGGACGTGCGACGAGACCAGGCCCGGCAGCGTGACCGGGTACGCCTCGATCGCGCCGGCCAGCCAGGTCGTGGAGGCGTCCAGACCGCCGCCGATGAACAGGGACGGCTGGGTGATCGGGGCGCCGTCGAAGGCGGCGAGGTCCTCCCAGTCGCGGTCCATGTTCCGGTAGCGGCCCAGCGCCCCGGTCAGACCGGTGCGCTCGAACTCCCCGGCGTAGACGTCGAGGTCCCGCTCACCGAGCCAGGCCGGCAGCCGGTCGCCGGGGAACCGGTCCCGCAGCGTCCCGCCCTTGCCGACGAAGTGCGGATCGGGCGCGCCGGGCCCGGGCATGGTGTCGCCCGACAGGGCCGCGTAGAAGCCCGCGAGCCAGCCCCGCACATCGGGTTCGATCTCGGCCTCGGCGCGGCCCGGCTCCTGGAAGTACGAGACGTAGAACTCCTCGTCCCCGCCCATCCGGGCGAAGAGTTCGCCGGGCCGCGGCCCGCCGCGCGGGGTGTAGGGAACGCTCAGCAGCCCCACCGCCCGGAACACCTCCGGCCTCAGCAGCGCGCAGTTCGCGGCGATGGTCGCGCCCCAGTCGTGGCCGACGACCACCGCGGACTCCTCGCCCAGGGCGTGCACCACCGCGACGTTGTCCTCCACCAGCGCCGCCATCCGGTACGCCTCCGTCGCGGCCGGCTTCGAGGAGCGGCCGTAGCCCCGGACGTCGACGGCGACCGCCCGGTATCCCGCCGCCGCCAGCACCGGCAGCTGGTGGCGCCAGGAGTACCAGGACTCCGGGAAGCCGTGCACGAGCAGCACCAGCGGACCGGCCCCCTGCTCCACGAGGTGGATCCGGCCGGCCGGCGAGGGAACCAGCCGGTGCGTGATCTCCGGGACGTGCTGCGACAACGACATGCGTCTCCTCCAGGTCCGTCGGCTCGACACCGATCCTCCGGAAGACACCGCATCGAGGACGAGCGCATTTGCCGATCCGGCAAGTCCGGCCCCACCTGGCGCCTCTCGCCGGGACACCATCCGAGTGCACCTGCGCGACCCCCTGAGTGGCGGACGTCCCGGGGCCCAGAGGGCGGGACATGATGCCGGTACCAGTGCCAGACGCGTTCCGCGAGTCCGCGAGGAGGAGTACCGCATGGTCGGTCCGGGCAGCGGCGGCGCCCAGGGCGAGGCGGGCGAGGCGGGCGGGACGGGCGCGGGCGGCAAGGCGCGGTTCGAGGACATCTACGGCCGGCCGGACCCCCGCGCCTACTTCCGGCGGCTGGCCCCGCTGGAGTACGAGATCCCGCACCACGCCCAGCCCCTCTTCCGGCGGGCCGCGGCCGAACGGTCCGCGCTCGACGACGGCCGGCCCCGCCCGCCCGCGGTACTGGACCTGTGCTGCTCGTACGGCATCAACGCCGCGCTGCTCAACCACGACGTCACGCTCGCGGAGATGTACGACCGGTACACCTCACCCGCCCGCCGGTCGATGCCGACGGCGGAACTCGCGGCCCGCGACAAGGAGTTCTACGCCGAACGACGCCTCCCGGACGCGGTGCCCGTCCTCGGCCTGGACGTCGCGGCACCCGCCGTGCGCTACGCGGTCGAGGTCGGGCTCCTGGAGGCGGGCTTCACCGACGACCTGGAACAGGGCCCACCCGGCCCCGCGCTGACCCGCGCACTCGCCGAGGTCGGCCTCATCACGCTGACGGGCGGCGGCAGCTACATCACCGCCCGCACCTTCACCGCGCTGCTGGACGGCGCCGAACGACCCGTATGGCTCAGCGCGTTCGTCCTGCGCACGGTGTCCTTCCAGCCCGTCGTACGGGCACTGGCCGCGCACGGCCTGCACACCACCGTCGACACCTCGCGCACCTACCCGCAGCGCCGCTTCACCGACGAGCGGGAACGGCAGTACGCGATCACGGCGGTCCGGGCCCTGGGCCTCGATCCCGCCGGCCGCGAGGAGACCGGCCGCTTCCACACCCTGCACTACGAGTCCCGGCCCGGCGCAGAGGGGACGCCGCTGCCGCGGTCCAGCTGAGGGGACGGTGGAATGCGCCGCGCCACCAGCCGGCCGGCGAAGGCCAGCACCGCCATGCCGGTGACCGACACGGTCAGCGCCTGCTCCCTGGCCTGCGCGTTGATCCGTACGAGCTCGTCGGCCGCCGCCCCCGTGAAGCCCCGCGTCGTCACCTTCGCCCGCAGCACGTCGTCGGACGCGGCGGTGATCTGAACCTGCTGCTCCAGCGTCCGCGTCGCCTGCTGCTTCTGTGCGGAGGACAGCACGCCGCTGTCCCCGACCCCGGCCTCGAACGCGTACAGCAGCGCGGGGGTCAGCAGGGCACCGGCGAGCGCGACGCCGAACGCGCCACCCAGATAGCTCCCCGTGCGCGACAGCCCGGTCACGTCGCTCACCTCCTCCGGCGGAGGCGCCGACTGGATGAGGTCGGTGATCGTCGTGGCCATGCCCCGGCCGAGCCCGACGAGGAGGACGCCCGGCGCGAGCGCCAGGCCCACGGCCGTGAGCCCCTGCGCCCGCGGGCTGAAGAGGACGGCGATCGCGGCACAGCCGGCGGCCATGAAGGCGAACGACCCCATGGCGGCGGCCCGGTGGCTCATCCGCCCCCGCCCGACCCGCCGGGCGGTCGGCGCGGCGGCGACCAGCAGCCCCACCGCGGTCGGCAGCAGGACGATGCCGCAGCGCAGCGCGTCGAAGCCGAGGGTCGTCTGCAGGAAGACCGGGACCAGGAACAGCGCCCCGTTGGGCACCAGCACCTGCATCAGCTGGGTCGACGTCCCGGTCCGGACGGTGCGGTTGCGCAGCACGGACACCCGCACCAGCGGATCCCCGCCGCCCCTGACGAGATGCCGTTCCCACCAGGCGAAGGCGGCCAGGACCACCAGCCCCACCCCCGACAGGAGGGCGACGGGTGACAGCCCGCCCCGCTCCAGCAGCGTGTGGCCGAACACCGTGAAGTCCTGCCGGGCCCTGAGCAGGCCGTACCGCCCGGCGAACAGGGTCGCGACGACGACCAGGGCCAGTCCGGAGGTGGACAGCACCACCCCGAGGACGTCGAAGCGCCGGCCGTCGGGGCGCACCGCGACGGGCCCCGCATCGGCCGTACGCCGGACCAGCCCTGCCACGACGAGGGTGACCCCGGCTCCCAGGAGGAACGACACCCGCCAGCTCAGGTAGCCGGTGATGAGACCGCCGACCACAGGACCGGCCGCCGCCCCGATCCCGGAGGTCATGGCCAGCGTGGACAGGGCCCTGGTGCGGTCGGCCCCGGTGAAGGCGGCGGTGAGCATCGCCACCAGCGCGGGCAGCATCAGCGCCACGCCGAGCCCCTGGAGCAGGGACCAGCCGAGCAGCGTGAACGGCAGGCGCGGGCCGAAGGCGGTGACCAGCGCCCCGAGGGCGAAGACCCCGCCACCGAGGACGAAGACCCGCCGGTACCCGTACCGGGCACCGACCTTGCTCCCGGTGATCAGGAACGCGGCGACCACCAGGGCGTACAGCGAGATCACCGACTGCACCCCGGTCAGCGTGGTGCGCAGATCGCCGACGAGCGCCGACAGGGCCACGTTCATCGCGGTCGAGGTGTAGTTGATCAGGAGGTTCTCGGTGGCCAGGAGCACGAACAGGGTCCGGGCGGCCGCTCCTTCGTCACCCGGCCGCCCCCCGGCCCGACATGCTCCGTCTCGCCGCCGTCGCACGAATGCCTTCCCGCCGTTCGCTAGCGCCGCCCGGGCAGCCCCCCGCACCGCCGCCGGGACCGACCCCGGCCTGCTGATCGCCCGCCCGGGTTCAGAGTGCACGCCGAGCGCGCGACGGGACGGCGGGACGCGCCCACGCCGACCCGACCGGCTGACACGGCGGCGCGGCTCAGCCGTCCCCACCCGCCCTGTGGGAGGCGGCTGACGGCGCGGAATGTGACATCCGGCAGCCGCGTGGGAGGTGGATGACAGGGGGATCACAGCACCGGGTCTGTGCGCAGCCCCCCCATCAGCGCGGCGAGCCCACCGAAGAACTCCTCCTCCGCCCCCACGCCCTTCGCGCGGTGCGCGGTCTCGGCCAGCAGCGGAAACTCGTCCACCGGCAGCGCGGAGATGGCGACCGTACCCTCGTCCGACAGGGGCCCCAGGTGCTCCAGCTGCATGGCCCCGATGACGTAGCTCAGCAGGGCCCGCAGCGCGACGACGCGTCGCGCGCCGTCGAAGCCTGCCTCGGTGAGAACGGCGAGCACGGCCTCGGACCAGCGCAGCCCGGCACGGGACCGGTGCCGGTGGGTGATCGTCAGCGGCACGACGGCGGGATGGCCGCCGACGGTGTCACGCAGCCGCCGCACCAGCACCTCGATCCGCTCCTCCCACCGAGCGTCGGGGGGCGGCGGCTCGGTGTCGACCCTTCCGAGCACCGACTCGACGACCAGCCGTTCGAGTTCCTCGCGGTCGGCGACGTAGCGGTAGAGCCCCATCGTGCTCATGCGCAGTTCCTTGGCGACCGTACGCATCGACAGTCCGGCGGCACCTTCGCGGTCCAGGACGGCGAGGGCGGCCGAGACGAGCTGATCGGGGGTGAGTGAACGGGGACGCGGCATGGCGGTTGACAGCGTACGGCATACGCCTACGCTGGTAAGCGTAAGGTGTACGCCTACAACGGGGAGAGCGTGAGAACGTCATGCGAACACCACGGAGCCGCACCCGGACAGAAACCCTCGAACCCGGCGCCGTCATCGGCGCCCGTGACCTCACGGCCGTCTCGGGCACCCGGATCGCCGTACCGGACGGAAGCCGCCTGACCCACCTCCAGTTCCGGCGGTTCGCCGGCTGCCCGATCTGCAACCTGCACCTGCGGTCGGTGGTGCAACGGCACGCCGAGATCACCCGAGCCGGGATCCAGGAGGTGGTGGTCTTCCACTCGCCCGCCGCAGAGCTGCGGGAGTACGCGACCGACCTCCCCTTCGCCGTCATCGCCGACCCCGTCAAGCGCCTGTACGCGGAGTTCGGGGTGGAGTCGTCACCGCGCTCGCTCCTGCACCCGCGCGCCTGGGCACCGATCGCCCGCGCCGTCCTGCGCAGCACCTGGGCCATCCTCCGCGGACGCGAACGCCCACCGTCCCGCAGGCAGCCCGGCGGCCGCCTCGGCCTCCCCGCCGACTTCCTGATCGCACCCGACGGCCGCGTCCTCGCCGCCAAGTACGGCGAACACGCCTACGACCAGTGGCCGGTGGACGAGCTGCTCGCGCTGGCGGCCGGGACACCGGTGCCGTCGGAGCCCCGCTCCGAGGGGGCGTCATGAGCGGCGACACCGTACGACCGCTTCAACAGCCAGGACGACACGTTCGCGCACCTGGCCGAGGCGGTGGGCCGCAGCCGCGACATGTCGACCGACGCGGCATCGCGGCCGAGCGCATGGAGGCGGCCCGGTCGCTGATCCGCATCGCGGACCGGGTCCAACTCGACCGCCGGGCGAACGACTTGCCGTACCCGGAGATCGTCTCGGCGTGCCGGGGCGACCTCTCCGCAGCCGTGGACCGAGGCATGACCCGGCTCACGGCAAGCGACCGGCCCGGCTTCGACCTCGGCGTGCAACTCGCCCTGTTCAGCAACGCCCTGGCCGAATCCGCACCCGCCTGGGCCGCTGACGCCGGCCATCGACTCGCCGCTGCACATCCCGGCGACCGGGCGCTGCGGGAACTGGCTGAGTTCGGCTGACACTTGGACGCGTGCTCCCGAGGGACCTCCCGTCGCTTCAGACGCCGGGGTGTCCGGTGTCCGGCCTCTCGCCCTCGCCCTCCTCCGTCCGCTGCCTTGCGCGTCTCACCTCGACGACGGTCCCCACCAGGAAGCCCGCTGCGAGCAGTCCGGACACTCCAGAACCCTGTCGAATGCCGTCGGTCTCGTGTCCGTCCAGTTGGCCGACGTAACGGACCTCGGCAGAATTCGACGGGTCGTAGACAACGGGTATGCGCGCTCCCGGCTTCGCATCGCTTTCCGAGCCGTCTCCGACATCGACAACCGCGCGAACACCACCGGACGGGGTGGCGAAGCGTACGGTGAAGGCGATCGCCCAGCCCTCCTCCGACCGGCCGGCGACCTCGACCACGGTTGCTTCGGTCCTCTGCCCGTGCGCCCGGAGATCCTGCAACGTCTGATCTTCCTGGGCGGCGGTCCAGCCCAAATAGCCGGCAACGGCGCCGAACAGCAGGAAACCCGTGGCAGTCAGTCTGACTCTGGCCCAGCGGGGCGTCCGCAGGACCGATGCCGCCGCGAGCCCGGCGCGCAGCCGGGGCACGGGAGCGCCGAACCGGCCCCCGCTGTCGTCGCCTTGTACGGACCTGCGCTCGTCCATGTGCGCCTCCTAGCCCCGTTGCGAGTAGGACTCGTAGGCCCCCGCTCGGGTTGTGGAGAAGACGACCGTCCGGCCGCGGCGCGTCCCGGAAATCACACCCCACGAGATAACTAGTAGTGACGCGAAGGGCCGTTACCTGTAACGTGCCTCGCACACTTTCGGCCTGCTGGCCGATATGCGATCAGGGACCGTGATGCAGGAACCTTTCACTCTGCCCGCACCCGCTCCGCAGGAGGAGGCGGTCGTCGGTGTTCCGGCATGGCATGTCCCGGACATGCGTGGTGCCGGGTACGGCAAGACGTTCGCACGCCACCTGGTGCTGCTCGCGATGCTGCCCGCCGGGCTGGTCGCCGCCACCGGAGCCGTCGCCGTCGCCCTCCTCGCCACCGCGGGCGTGGCCCACGTCGACAGGGCCGCCTTCTGGGGTCTGCTCACGGGCGCGCTGGTGATCGTGTGCGCGGTCCTCCTCGGCGCCGGGCTCTCCGCTGCCGCGAAGGCCCGCACCATGGAACGCCGTTACACCGAGGTGAGCGGTTTCGCCGCCCGCGGGCAGGCCGAACTGGCGTGGCTGCGCACGGAACTGGCGCGCACCCAGGAGCTGCTGGAGCGGCAGCGACACGAGGGCGGCCCGGTGCCGGGCCGGGTGGCGGACGCGCTGGACGGGGCGGCGGAGGCGCTGGTCGGGGCAGGCGAGGTGCTGGACGGGCTCGAAGGAGCAGCGTTCGGCCCGCGCGCCGCGCAGGCGAGCGCGCGGGAAACGGCCGCGGGGCCGCACGGCGGCGAGCACTTCGAGGTCTTCGCCAACATGGCCCGGCGGCTCGAGTCCCTGGTGCACCGCGAGATCGGGCTGCTGGACGACCTGGAGAACGAGGTCGAGGACCCGGCCCTGCTGAAGGGCCTGTTCCGGGTGGACCACCTGGCCACCCGCATCCGCCGCTACGCCGAGAACCTGGCCGTGCTCGGCGGGGCCGTCTCGCACCGCCTGTGGACCCAGCCGGTCAGCATGGCCGACGTGATGCGTTCCGCGGCCGCCGAGATCGAGCAGTACGCGCGGGTCAAGATGGTCCCCCCGGTGGAGGGGACGGTGCGTGGGCACGCCGTGGTCGACGTGGTCCACCTGCTGGCCGAACTGGTCGAGAACGCCACGGTGTTCTCCCCGCCCCACACCCAGGTCCTGCTGCGAGCCGAGCACGTCACCGCCGGGCTGGCGATCGAGGTCGAGGACCGCGGCCTGGGCATGGACTCCGCCGAGCGCAACCGGATGAACTCCCTGCTCGACTCGCCCGACGCGGTGACCCTGGACGAACTGCTCACGGACGGCCGCATCGGCCTCTACGTGGTCTCCGCACTCGCCCGCCGGCACGGCATCGCCGTACGCCTGCAGAACAACGTCTACGGCGGCACCCAGGCGGTCGTCGTACTGCCGTACGCCCTGCTGGGCGGCCCGGAGGACACGACGGAGACACGCCGGCAGCCGCCGGGCACCGGCACCCCGGCCCCGAACGGCCCGACGCCCCCACCCGCCCACGACCGCGCGGCCGACGCCGCGGGCGCGGCGGAGCGGGTACGGGAGACGGTCGCGGTCGCCGTACGGTCCCGCGGCACGCAGCCTCCGGCCGACACGGACCCCGCGGCCCCCGCGGACCTCGACACCGTCGACACCGTCGCGCCGGAGTCCCACCGCCCGTCCCTGCCCAAGCGCCGCCGCCAGGAGCACCTCGCCCCCGAACTGCGCCACGCACCTCCCGCGGAGGTGCCGGCCGAGGAAGCCGACCACGACCCGGGCCTGATGGCCGCCTTCCGGACAGGCGTCCGCCGGGCCGAGGAAACCGAGCACGCAGAGGATGCCGAGCACGTCGAGGAAGTCGAGCACGTCGAGGAAGCCGGGCGGCCGGCGCAAGCGCCGACGGCCGCGGCCCCGAACCCGGCCGTCTAGCAGATACACGTCATTGAGGAGCTGTACGCGATCGTGGTGAGCGAAGACCTTTCCTGGCTGTTGACCGGCCTCCTGCAGCGTGTGCCGCACGCGCGCAGCGCACTGCTGTTGTCCTCCGACGGCCTGGTGATGGCCCAGGACGGACTGGACACGGACGCGGCGGACCACCTGGCGGCCCTGTCCAGCGGGCTCTACTCGCTGGCCCGCAGCGCCGGCAAGCGTTTCGACGACGGCGGTGACGTACGGCAGATCGTCACCGAACTCAGCAACTCGCTGCTCTTCGTCTCCGCCGCCGGGCAGGGCGCCCTGCTGGCGGTGCTCGCCGGGCACGAGGCGGACGTGGCCGTACTGGGCTACGAGATGACCATGATGGTCAAGGGCGTCCGCCGCCACCTGGGGGCCGCTCCGCGCCAGTCGGTGGGGCAGTGACGGATGCCGGACGACCCGGGTGGAGCCCACCGGCCGCTGCTGGACGACGTCCTCGGCCGGATGGTCCGGCCGTACACCGTCAGCGAGGGACGCACCCGGCCCACCTGCCACTTCGACCTGATGACCATGGTCGTGGCCACCGGTGTCACGCTCCGCGGCACCCTGGGACTGGATCACGCCCGGGTGCTGGAGCTGTGCCGGACGCCGGTGTCGGTGGCTGAGATCGCGGGGCGCACCCGGATGCCGGCGACGGTGATCAAGGTGCTGCTGTCCGACCTGGTCGAGCGGGACGCGGTCGTCGCACGGCCCTTCAACCTGGCAACGCACGGGCCGACTGCGGCCCCCGATCTGGATCTATTGGAGGCCTTGCGGGATGGGCTCCTCAAACGACTCTGAGGCACTCGGCGCCGACTCCCTTCCGACGGGGATCAAGATCCTGGTCGCCGGCGGCTTCGGGGTGGGCAAGACCACGTTCGTGGGAGCGGTCAGTGAGATCGAGCCCCTGAACACGGAGGAGTTGCTGACCGAGGTCAGTGCCGCCACGGACCGGCTCGACGGGGTGGAGAAGAAGGCCACCACCACGGTCGCCATGGACTTCGGCCGCATCACCCTCAGCCCCCAGCACGTGCTCTACCTGTTCGGCACGCCCGGACAGGAGCGCTTCTGGTTCCTGTGGGACGAGCTGTCGGCCGGTGCGCTGGGCGCGGTCGTCCTCGCGGACACCCGCCGTCTGGAGCACTGCTTCCCGGCGGTCGACTTCTTCGAGTCACGGGGCATCCCCTTCGTCGTCGCGGTCAACGAGTTCGACGGGGCACACCCCTACGAGCCGGAAGAGGTACGGGCGGCGCTCGACCTCAAGCCCGAGGTACCGGTGGTGCTGTGCGACGCCCGCCTGGCCGGCTCGGGCATCCGGGTCCTGCTTTCCCTTGTGCAGCATCTGATCACTTCAAGGAGTTCCCATGGCAACGAGGGCACCCCACACCACCTCCGGCACGGAGACCGGGATCGCCATGCGGCACCTGCTCCTGCCCCCGCAGGACCCTGAGGCGGCGGCCCGCTCGCGCCGCCTGCGGGAACTGGGCATCGAGGACAGACCGGACCCGGAGCTGGACGAGTTCGCACGCCAACTGGCCCGGCGCACCGGCGGCTGCTACGCGGGCGTCAACTTCTTCCTGGACGAGAACCGCCAGTACTTCGCCGGCCTCTACAGCGCGGCCTCCGACACGACCGTAGAACTGGAGACCCCGCTCCTGGAGGAGCCGGTCCCGGGCCGCGTCATGCCCCGCGACCTCGACATCGGCTTCTGCCCCCACGTGGTCCGCCGCCGCAAGGCCCTGGTCCTGGACGACGTCCGCGACTTCCCCCGCTTCGCCGGCAACCACGTGGTCGACGCCATCGGCATCCACTCCTACCTGGGCGCTCCGCTGATCGACCACACGGGGATGGTCCTGGGCACGATCTGTGTCGTCGACCAGGATCCGCGGGCCTGGGGTCAGGAGGGGCTGGAGACGATCAAGTCGATGGCGGCCGAGCTCGTGGAGCGGATCGAGGGGGCGGGGCGGCGGGGCTGAGGGGGTGCGGGTGCCGCTCGGTGCGGGAGGGCACACCGCGCCGGCCGCCCGCTTGCAACCCGACTGACGGCCACGGCGCGACAATCAAGAGACATGTGCCCCGTCGACGTACAGACGACAGACAGTCGCCGACGGGACCGCGTTCCCTCACCCGGGTCGAGACAAGGCGGACTGCTCAGGCCCCGGTTAGGTGCCTCCGCAGACCATGACGGACACCGTCGCTGTCAGACCCGGAACACGCGGCTCGAGGTCGGCGATCCCGAGACGAAGGGCGGTGAACGCGGTCACTCACCGAGCCGAGCGGCCAGGAACACCCCTGCCACCGAGGGGCGGACTGCGTACGTCGCGCCGACACCCCCCTCGGGGGCCGCCCACCAGTAGAACGGCAACCGCCGCCCACTATTGCCGTGTCCCTTGCTCATCCCGGACAGCACGCCCGCCACGCGCCGAGCCGGATCGGCCTCGTTGGGCCCGCCCAGGGCCTTGTCCACGAGCTCGGTGCAGTGGATCCTCCGGCCAGGGTTGCGCAGCAGATACTCCAACACCAGCCGCGCCTGGGGCGCGATCTCCGCCATGAACACCGCGGCGCGCTCCAAGTCCTCCGGTCCCCATTCCGGCGCACCGTAGTGCCCCTCTTCACCAGAGTGCTCAGCCCATCGCGGATCAACCTCAGCCAGGTACTCCGTCATACCGCCCCCAGATGCGTCTTCGAGCCCCATCGCTCCGCCGTTCCAACCCAGCCTCGGACTGCTGCGTTCCTCGGCCGGCCTCGCATCCAGGCCCATCGGCCGGTATGCAAGGCATACGCACCGTACCGAGCGGAGGGACCGTAAGTACGGAATCTGGATTGAACCTCTACCGGCACATCAGGAACGGCCATCGAGGCGGTGACGAAGCCTATGGGTACTGCTGGCCCTCCCTCACCGGTCGGTGATTTCGATCCAGTCGACCGCCCACATCACGCACCTCGCGCCCAGTAAGCGTCGCGGCAGGATGCGAAGGCAGAAGTTACGAGATCACAACTGCATCACTTTCTTCACCGACCTCTCACATCCGACGCGCCGACGTAGGTAGTTTCACCCCTCACGTACTTCAACAGGGGGGTCCCGTGAGCTACTACCAGCCTCAACCGCCGTACCAGCCCCCGCCCGGGCCGCCGACCGCCCGTCCCGCACCCAAGTGGGCCCGCAAACGATTCGTACTGCCCGCCCTGGGCCTCGCGTTCATCATCGGAGTAGGCAGCGCCGGCGCCGACGACCAGAACCCGAACGCGACGAAGACGGTGGCCAGCGACAAGGCGCGGCCGACAGCCACGGCCACGGTCACCGCGACAGCCACGGCGACGGAGACCGCGAAGCCGAAGCCCGCCCCGACGGTGACGAAGACGGTCAGGGTCAAGGTGAAGGTGACCGTCACCGCGCACGCCGCTGCCGGGGGGTCGGGAACGGGCGGCAGTTCGTCGTCTGGCGGATCGTCGTCCAGCGGCGGGTCCAGCTCGTCGGGTGGCTCCAGCTCCGCGGGCGGTGGCGCGACGGCCCTGTGCAATGACGGTACGTACTCGTACGCCGCTCACCATCAGGGCGCCTGCTCGCACCACGGTGGCGTGGCGGTTTTCTACCGGTAGTCAACAGTTGGTGTTGCGAGTACGGGACCGCCTGCCCGCTGAATCGGGAGGGCGGCTCCGCCTCTCCGGTGCCTCTGGGGCCTCTGGGGCCGCGCTGCGTGTCAGGACGTACGCCGACCCGTCCCGGTATCAGCGTGGGGCAGGGTTCGGGCTGCGTATACGGCTCCGGAGGCCGCATGAGTACTTCGTATATCAGCAGGTTAGGACTCCCTCCCGGGTCCAGCAGTCTGTTTCAGTCCGCGAATGGTCCACATAGCCCTGACGCTGGCCAGCCGGCTTGGGAGCACCAGGGAGCGGCCCACGTCTGCCTCAGTGACTTTCAACTGGCCTAGACGTTTCACGCTAGCTTCGGTGGGGAGCCCATGGTGAGGGCGGATCCAACGATCTGTGACCCCCATGCCACACGACAAGGGGAGCAGCCACATGCGCTTATGCGCTCTGATAGCCGTGACCGGAGCCTCACTTGTGCTCGCCGCGTGTGGTACGTCAGATGATCCCCATGCCGCCTACCGTGCTGGCTTCGAAGTGGGACTCGATTACTCGGAGCAGTGGCCAGATCCAGCCTCCGTTCCGTCGCATCAGGACATGCAGCAGTACTGCAGGAGCGTCAAACCGAAGCCAGACGATGCTGAGGCTCACGGTCGCGTGGACCTGTGGATGCGTGGATGTGTCGACGGTTGGTCCAGGGCAGCTGCTGACCCGGAGTATGGGGGCAACTGAGCGAGGAACCTTGCGCCGCGAGACTCTAGGTCCGAGGCCAGGACGGAGAACTTGCAAGCGTCGGCGAACCTGGCGATCCCAGGTGGAAGGTCTCCTGCTGCTCGAGGCCGCATGGTCCCTGGCGTGGCGGCAGACACGCCTCGGGACTCTCGTAGTGACCCTAACTTGAACAGGGTCCTGACGGGCCGGTGCGGAGGTGGCATGATCCTAGACGAGTACACCAGTTGCTGAACCATACAGAGGATGCGGAGCGGTGAGTCAGATTAGGGAACCGGAGGATGCTAGCTCGGATGTTGACGCCGAAGAGCTTTTCGGGGAATCGGAAGATGACCTCGAGAATCTGCATTCCGCGACGACATTTGACGCCTTCGTTGTGTCGAGCGACTGGACGACGGAAACCCTGCTCGGACAGATCGATCGCGCCAACATCGAGTTGGACCCCATCTTTCAGAGGCGGGATGCCTGGGACCGGAAGAAGAAGAGCAGGTTCATTGAGTCGCTTATCGTGGGCCTTCCAGTACCTCAGATCGTGTTGGCGGAGAGGAAGTCTAAGCGCGGAAAATATATTGTACTCGATGGAAAGCAGCGGCTGCTAACTCTCATTCAGTTCGCAAAAGGGGATTTCAAACTAACGGGACTGGAGCTTCGCTCCGATCTCAATCGACACGACATCGATAGCATGCCAGCTGACGAAAAGTTGGCATTCGAAACTCAGACCTTGCGCACGATGGTTGTTAGGCACTGGCAAGGTGACGAATTCCTCTATCTCGTGTTCCACCGACTCAACACGGGAAGTGTGCCGCTTAGTCCGCAGGAGTTGCGTCAGGCACTTCACCCTGGCGATTTTGTCGCCTTTGTTAATGAGTTCACGACGGAAGACCTTACCTTCGCCAGACTTTTTGGTCGAAAGGACGGTCCTGACTTTCGCATGCGAGATGTTGAACTGCTCGTGCGCTACTTCGCTTTTGCTCGATTTCTCCCTGCATACTCGGGAAATCTGAAATATTTGCTTGACCTGACATGCTCAAAAATGAACAGCAGCTGGAAGCGAGAGCGCCAAGAAGTCGAGGAGCAGGCGAGGCAGTGTTCCGAAGCGATCAGGGCAATCTCTGCAATTTTCAGAGATAAAGCCTTCAGGCGTCATAATGGCGAAGAGTACGAGCGGCCATTTAACCGAGCTGTCTTTGACATCATGTGCTTTTACGCGGGCGACCCCGCTACTCGTGCTCGCATGATTGAGCGCTCCGATGAGGTTCGCCGAGCCTTCGAGGACCTGTCCGGTAATGCCCGTTTCGTTGCGGCTCTCACGAGTACGACCAAGAGCCTTGAATCTGTCGAGACTCGCCTAATTGCGTGGGGCAGGGCGTTGGAGAGGGCCATCGAGATGAGGTTGCCCGTTCCGGTCTTGACTGAGGAGGGGCGGATTGCCTACTCGGAGGTATAAGCAGCTCCAGAGTCGGCTCGATCGGCTTGAGAGGCTATTTCTCCCGCCAGCGAGTCCTGTCGGATCTTATACGTCCGACGAATATGACCAGGTTCGAGCTTACATTGTGCTCTGTCACGCGGAAATAGAGGCATATCTGGAAGCTATGTGCCTCGAAGTTCTACGCAAGGCTGAGGATCGCTGGAGACAGTCTGCATCTGCTGGGTCGTGTATCGCAGCGCTACTCCTCTACAACGACAAGAAAGTCACTCCACCGAAGTCCCTCGCTAGACAGCCACCCGCAGAAGCTATCGATATCATCATCACAAAGGCGATCAAAAAGCATAGAACCTTCACACAGGAAGAGAATCACGGGATAAAAGAGGCTAATCTACTGCGCCTCTTGCTTCCCATTGGCTTCCAGGAGTCTGACTTCGATTCCCTTTCGACATGGCTGGCGACCATGAATACCTTCGGCGTAGCGAGAGGGCGTGTGGCGCATCAGTCAGCCAACCGAGTAAGTAATCCACCGGACCCGTTAATTGCTCGAAATCAGGTTTCAGATGTAATCAATGGTCTTGCGTCTCTAGAACCTATCTTTGCCAGACTGGGGCGACGGTAGGTAGAAGCGCAGCGGAGGCGTGGTTAGCCGTTGCTCCTTCAGCCACACTTCGGTGGGTCACTCCCAGGGTGAGGCATCATCGAATAGGTCAGTGGGGGCGACGGTTCACGATGCCTGCAGGCAAAGAGACGAGTTTCGATTGCCATCGAGGATAACGTCTCAAACTAGAAGTACGGCAGAAGTACGCGCTGATCAATGTGCAGCTTCCGGCGCTTCCTCAACCGGACAGTTTCCCTCTGTACATGCATGCACGATCCGTGCAGTGTAATCATCTACGCGGAGCAAGACCGCAAGCTGACATCCGATGACTGTTCCCAGGTCTTGAGCGTGATGACGGAGACTGGAGATTTGAGCGCCGCTAGTTCCGCGGCGGACAGTTACTACGTCATCCTTGCTACCCAATACTGCGAAAGTTTTTGACATCCGCGCACTACGGAGACCTAGCTTCCAGGTTAGCCAGGTGTTTACGAGGATTCCACTGCCCCGGATCACGTCGTAGTCGACCGTCAGGCGGATCCCGTAGACATTGCCGGCTGGGTCGACCGCCATATTGGCCGGTTGGGCCGGCTCACGCTCCTCGATTGGCTGGGCGCCACGTGAGATGAGATCGATGAGACCCTCGGCGGTCATGCCTATGCGGTCGCTCAGAAGGCATTGCTGCAAACGCCACGGGGTGACCGGATATCGCTCGGTAACACGACTGAACAGTCTCTCTTTGGCCATTCCGCCTTCCTGTTCTAGCACGGCGATCATGGCCTCTTCCGCGCTCGAATACGGATTGACCCCGGGGTGCGACCAACCCACGAGGACCCAGGTGCCTTCAGGGCGAATCTGAGCGAAGCGATCGTCCCGGCGCAAAGCCTCACGGATTGCGTGCGGTTTTGCTCCTCCCATCACCTCACAAAGTTCCTCCGCCCGACACGGCGTGCCGCGTTCCGCCAACCATAGGTAGGCTGCGTCACGCCCGCGCGCGGCACGACGTAGCCAATTGCCGTCCAAGCTTTGGATCAGCGGACTGCGGCTGTGGGAAAGCAAGTTTGTCAGTGGCAGACCCTGAGGAAGCTTCTCAACAGCCGGAAGGCTTTCAAGCTCTACTTGTCGGAGGGGTGCCGCGTTAGCGATGTCGCGGAGAGCGGCGTCGAGGGTGCCAGAATTTGCTGTCCACCAATCAGGCACGGCGGCGTTACCCCAAACACGAAGCTGCACGAGGCCGGCGGCCTTTGCGAAGCAACTGACCGCGATTGACTCCTTAATGCCCAAAGCTGCCATCAGCGTCATAGTGGACACGGCCGGCTCGCGAGACAATTCCGACACGCGCTCGCGCCAGCGTGGCCGACTTTTGTCAGCCGCCGCTACGAGCGACTCGTCGGCATCCAGAATTATTTGCCGTACCCGCTCCCCAGAGAGGTCGTACTGTGCGCCGATGTTTCGCAGAGTTCGGCCAGCTGCACGATCGGCGTATATAGCGCGCGTTTTGTCGTCGATTCGCGCCCAAACGTCGTCGAACCATTGGCCATCCTCATGCATAGCGTTCTCCGCCTCAGTGCGTGACGTCGATGATCTCAAGCCCGAGCCTTGTCGCGAGTCGCTGATGCTGGGCGCGTTCAGAATTTGCGGCAGGACGGGTAAATGGACTTACGACGCATATGACCCATGGGGTGGTATCACCCTCGACTTGATCGCTGATTGCGCGCCACACGAGGTGCTTCAGGTCACGGGAAGGGCCCCAACAGAAGCGTCTTTCGTCGTCTTCGTTGTCGTTGCGACGTACAGTGAGCCTCAATGGTTTGATCTTCTGCGTGTCCGGGACCACCAGCCACTCGGGTCCGAGCGCTTTCGTTATAAGCGTTTGGACGTCGGTCCGGCGCTGATCGACAAATTGCGCATACTTCCCGACTCCATTGAGCGCTCTCGAATACTCCTTCATCGGCCCGTTCTTCATCCACACCCTGACAGCATCGGGCTTCTTGATGAAGAGTAGGAGCTTGCCGCCGATCTGTGGGTCTTCGGTCCAGGACGCGTAGTAGTTGGTCCGCTCGATGTCAGTGAGGTGAAGCCAGTCGAGTTCAGCGGCTCGCTGGTAGAGCAGGCCTACGACTGTGGCCTCGAGGTCGGCTGGCAAGTCGTAAGCAGTCACAGGATGCCTCTTGCTGGCGGGAACTGAAGACGGACTTCGTCGGCCGCGGTTTCCAGGTCAGCGGCATCCCTGATCCAATGATCCATGAGAGAACCGACTGTCTCGTCACTGAACTCAATGCGTGACGCGTTGGGTAGACGGATCCTGAGGTGCTCGGGCTCTTCAGCCTCAAGTGAGCGCTTCAGATCGAGTGTCGCAGCAACGCGCCGGATGTCGGTGACAAAGTCCAGCACCCGCAGGGCTTGCTTACCGTCACTTAGACGGAGTCCACGGCCCAACTGTTGGACAAAGATTCGCCGGCTATGTGTGACTCGTAGGAAGGCGATCAGGTTGACGTCGGGGACGTCGACGCCTTCGTTGAAGACGTCGACGCAGGTGATTGCTGGAACGCGACCGAGGCGAAACTCGTTGAGCAGGACTTGTCGACGCTGGGGGGGAAGATCGCTGTGAAGGAACGCGGCATTAGCCCAAGCAGTATCGGACGTCGCGAGGAGCCTGGCTACGTGCTCTGCGTGTTCGATCGTCTGGCAAAATAGAATGGCTCGAGGGTTAGGCGTGGCGCGCCATGCCTCACGAAAGTGCTCGACAATCTCCTCGTCACGCTGAGGTAGGAATAGGCTCCTGTTCAAGTCCTTAACGGAGTAGCCGTGGACGCTCGCGTCCTTGACGACGCGCCAGTCGATGTTGTCGACGTAGATCCGGTAGTCGACAGCTGACAGGAAGCCGGCCGCCATGCCTTCCGCGATGCCCATCGTGAAGCTGGGGTATCCAAACCGGGCGGTGATATCGAATTTGTCGCCGCGCCAGGGTGTCGCGGTCACGCCGAGCTGGTCCACATCTCCGCACAGATCAAGGAGTTCCGCGAACCTGCCGGTCTCTGCTACGTGATGGGTTTCGTCGATCATGATGAAGTCAGGTCGGTAACCTGCACGTACCGCTCCGAGTACGGATTCGACGGTTCCGACGAGCACGCCGTCGAGTGCTGGCGGTTTGGTGTCGCCTGTAAGTAGTCGGGTGGGCACCGCCTTACCGACGTGACGCCACATGGCGCGCTCCAGTTGCTGGACGAGGTCCTTCATGTGCGCGACTACGAGGATTTTCGCGGCGGGCTGCTCGATAAGTTTTCGGCGGATCACCTCCCCACCGACCACTGTCTTGCCGAGCCCGGTAGCGAGTACGAGCAGTGCGCTGCCACGCGCCCGCAGGTCCTTCACGATGGCGTCGGCGGCCTGCGTCTGGTACGGACGCATCTCGTACTGGTTGGGCACGTATTCGGGCATACGTGCCCCGATCTCCGCCAGAGTGGCGCCATGCCACACCATCGTGGAGATGCCGACAGTCGAGAGCGCATGACGACGTTCTTCAGCTGGCTTGTTCAACCCGGTGTTAGTGACGAGGACTGACTTGTCGGCGCGATACCGGGTGCGCGCTCGTTCCAAGTCGTCTACGCCGGCGCGATCGACCGTGCCTTGCGCCTTCCATTTACACTGGAAGATCCACTGCTCGCCGTCGCGAACTGCGAGCAAGTCTGCTCCACAGTCCCCGGCACCATCGATAACGCGAACGTCGTTGAATCCGAGATGCCACAAGGCGCGTTCAATCGAGTGGGTGAGTCCGGAAGGGCCGCCCGCGAGCAACGCCTCAGACGACAGGAACGCACCGGTCACGCCTGATCCTCTTCCTCGTCGGCTAGTTCGTCTTGTAGGAGCTGTGCGCTGAGCCGTGTACGAAGCAGTTGTACGGGCAGGGCGGGGCCTTCGAAGCTGGCCTGTGTCGCGATATCGGACAGGTAGCCAGCAGTGCGAGCGAGGCTGAGTCGTTGAGCGGACGGCGAACTGACGCTCCCATAGGGGCCCTTGAATACATGGCCGTCCATGAACGCCTCCGGCCATTGCTCGAGTAGCCGAACGAGGAACAGCGGCGGTGCGTATAGGAGAAAGTCGCCATTATCGCCAAGCACCCCGGTTTGGGGGCTCCGATTGTTCGCGACGAGCGTGTTCTCGGTCATCGTGAGCTCGTCTGGTGAGAGGTACTGGAAGGCGCGCTGCGGGTCACCGGTCCGATCGATTGCGGAGGCCATCCGCTGGCGGATCTCCGCGAGGAGGTCCCGGGCATCCAGGGTGACGATCTGCGGATCAAGGGCGGTTGCTGCGAGGGAGTTTTCCCTCAGGGCAGCCACGAGTTGCGAGTGAGTCCAGGGACTTTCGGCCTGAACCTTGAGCAACACCGCCGTCTCCACGAGGAGCAGGTCGGCAGGATCGGTGCCGAAACGGCGGAAGACGTCATGACCAAAGTCAAGGAAGGCGACGAAGTCGTTGCCGCGCTTCTGATCCATGAGCACGGGTGTGCGGTTGCCCTGGTCGTCTGCGAGGTCCCCAGTCTCCAGGCGGCGAGCCTCGACAGTTATGAAGCCGACGCGCGGGTGGCCGAAGTCGCGGGACAGCTCAGGGTAGACCGTGGAGTTCGTCAGGTAGCGTTCGATGCGCTCCTGTCGGGTTTCTTTAGACTTCCCCGCTGCCTTGGGTGTCTCCTGCTTGGTCTGTGCATCATCGCTTTGATTAGCTTCTGTTTCGTTGGCCGTGGCACCAGAGCTAGTACCTGCACCGGCATCGGTAGCGCCGAGGGCATCGAGGACCGTTACTTCGTCCGGCTTGTCTGGCGTGCTCGCGGATGCTTTATCGACCTTGCCGCGACGCTTCGCAGCCTCGTGGTCTTGAACGGCCTGCCACCACCGCTCGTCCGTCTGGTAGTCAGGGTTACCCCTTTGGAACTCCTGGCCCCAGCGGCGGGTATCCTCGTGGATCGGCCGCCGGCCATCGCCCGGAATCAGATAACGCTCGCCGGCGTCGTTGCGCCGGTAGCCCTTGAACAGCAGGCCGAGAGGACTGGTGTTCTCCTCGTAGCCCAGGGCTTTGGCACGCTGGGGCTGCAACGGACCTCGGCCGCGCAGCAACTCGACCGCCGCGCGCCAGCTGCGATCCGCGTATTCGAAGGCATCCTTCTGATAGGTGACGGGGACGTGGTCCAGATGGATTTCACCAATGATGCGGCCGCCCTGGTGGGCGAGCTCAACCGGATACTCCGGCTCCTCGTTGCCGGCACCCCCGTCAGGATTGCGCCAGGTGAACAGCTGCTTGTCCCAGCGCAGGATCTTGCGACCATTGCGCAGAAAGTCGATGCCGTACTCTCGCTTGTCGAGGTACCTCTGGATCCCAAGCCAGCCGTGGATGACACGCGCGCGGGCCTTCAGCCGTTTCCCACCGCAGTTCTCGCACTCCGTCTGGTCCGTACCCTGCCACTGACCGCAGTCAAAGCAGACTAGGGCGGCCTCTAGCTCCTCCTTGATGGGGATGTACGCGGGGATGGGCTCCTTGCCGTTGTAGAGCGCGAATCGGTCGTCGCCCCAGCGGCAGTGCCGCACTGGCTTGACCTTCTGCCCCCCGACCCATAGCTCAAATGGTCGGTTCTCCAGCAGCCACGAGTAGACGCCGCCGAGAGTGGTCCGCAGGGAAGCGCCGTTACGGCGCAGCCAGTCGGCGCGCATCGGGCGCAGGCCGCTGATGATGATGCGGGTGCCGTGCTCGTTGGGATCGCTCTTCGGCTCGGTGATGTCTTCGGCCTCGTAGTCGTCCTTGATCCGGTCGAGGTCGATCTCGACACCGATCCATTCGGCATCTCCCTGACGCGTCGTTAGCACTCTGGTTCGACGCCCCAGCCGGGCTGTGGACACGTTGAAGCCCATGCCGAAGAGACCCAGCTTGTCATGCATGTTGTTGCCGCTCCAGCCAGCGCGGACGGAGCTCTCGAGCTGCTCATACGTCATACCGCGGCCAGTGTCAGCGACCACCAGGTCGTCCCCGACTGCCCGAGGCAACTGGACTGTGACCCGGAAGCCCCCCACCCAGGGCCGACCTGAGTCGTAGACCTCAGTGAAGTCATCGAAGGCGTTATCGACCAGTTCGGCGATGCACTGCCACTCGTCGAACTCGATCTCTCCGAGCATGCGCAGTACGCGCGAGGATGGAGTGATCTTCATGGGGCCCCCTCCAGCGTCCCAGGCTTCGGTGCCCGGCGTGGCCACCTCCCCGTAGACCGCGCCGTCGACTCCGTGAAGAAGTCGTGCGCGAACTACCATAGTGGGAAGATCGGCTAGGTCGGTGGCGTAGCTCTCAGTTTGGCGTCTGGGGTGGGTGTGTAGGGCACTGAGTTTGGACACCTCCACCTGCGCCGGCTGCGAGCTGCGTGCCAGCGAGCCTGTTCCCGAGCCACAGGGGCGGGTCCGTGGTACCCACGGCCGAGAGCTGAGCGAAAGCTTTCCGAGACTCTGCGGCTCAGGTCGGGGTAGGCTGCCTCACTTGGGTCCGTTCACCCAACCGGTATAGAGGCTTCGGATGCAACCGTGACCGAGGCGTGGGACCAAGCCTCAGACCTCCCAAAACCAGGACTGGACGGCACCACCCCGCACTGTCACCGGGGCAAGCCTCTACCGTTTCGGTGCCCGATCAACCGCTCCGCGGTATGCTTTGGGCATGTTTGAGCAGGTGAAACGAAAGCCTACACAGCGGACTTCGGTGGAGCTCTTTGCCGGTGGCGGCGGTTTGGCGATGAGCGTCCACAACGCGGGCTTTCGGCCGCTCCTGGTCAACGAGTTCGCCAAGCGAGCTGTGGAGACGCTGGTCGCGAACGGGGCGACGCTGCGTGACCCTGAAGACATGTCCATGCCTGACATGGGTGGGGGGTGCCCTGGGCGTAGGGCTGCCGACTGGCCCCTGGTTCCGGGAGACATTCGAAATATCCCTTCCTTTGAGTTTTTGAGAGATGCCGAGGTTGATGTACTCGCAGGCGGCCCGCCGTGCCAGCCTTTCAGTCTGGGCGGTGCCCACAAGGGCACGGGGGACGAGCGAAACATGTTCCCGGAGATGTTCCGGGCTGTCCGCGAGATGCGGCCCAAGGCCGTAATTTGCGAGAATGTGCGCGGCTTGCTCCGGCCTTCGTTCGAGCCCTACTTCAACTACATCATCCGTGAGATGGAGATGCCGTTTATTCAAAGGGCTCCGGGCGCGACCTGGGAGGAACACGACGCGGTACTTCAGGCGGCCAGCCGTAAAAGCTTCAGTGATCCGTCTGAACGGTATGTAGTTGATCCCATACCAGTGAACGCAGCGAACTACGGTGTGCCTCAGATTCGTCAGCGGGTCATCATCGTTGCCTTCCGTTCAGACCTTGGCGTGAACTGGGAGCGGCATCGTCCGAAGGAGGAGTTTTCACTAGAGGCGCTTAGACGATCGATGTACGACGGGACATACTGGAAGCGTCATGACGATGTTCCAGGAATTGACGGTGTACGAGAAAGCGTTATGGCCAACCTCCCTCCTGTGCCGCTTAACCTCGACCTTGATGATGGTACTAAGCCATGGCGTACACTACGGGACGCAATCGCCGGCATTGATGATAACGAGGGAAAGCGCCTGCCTGACGTTCCGCTCGAGGCTGTCCATGGCCGCCTTACTGTTGGCGACGTTCCTGATCACGTGGGTTGGCCCGGTGCCCGTGTCTACACCGGACACACCGCCAATGAGCTAGACCGTCCAGCCAAGACCGTTAAGGCAGGAGTTCACGGTGTGCCTGGTGGTGAATCCGTGATGCGGCACGATGATCCAAACTTCGACGGCAGCGGCTACCGATACATGACCGTCCGTGAGACCGCTCGAGTGATGACTTTCCCTGATGACTGGTCCCTCGCTGGGCCGCGTGGTGAGAAGATGCGCCAACTCGGCAACGCGGTCCCGGTCAGGCTCGGTGAGGTTTTCGCTAAGGCCGTCCGGGCTGCGCTGGACGATGCTGAGGGACTGGCGTGAAGGACCCGACCAGCGGCCAGCATGGTTGGAGTGATCGACTCCCGCCGGAACGGTCCTGGAAGCCGCGCCCGGGCACGTCTCGGGCCCTCCGCTCCGCCGAACAAGATCGTGCGGCTGGAGGTCGTCACCGCCGGGTCGTCGTCCTGGGTGATGATAAACGGGCTACTGGCTCAATTGCTTTGCGTGTGTATCGGCGAACCCGACGCATCCGGGCGTACCTTAGATGGTCCGAGCAAGGCCGCACCCGTGAGCGATACGTTGGAGAGGTCGACTGCACAACCCGGGCGGCGAATCTCAAGCAGGCATGGACGATGGCTCGTGCTGCCGGGCTCATCCGGGACGAGGTATTGCCTGTCGACTCGAAAGCGTCATCGACGGCCGTTCGCGCCGTCATGACAGCTAACAAGAGCCGTGACACCAAGCCGGAACGGCTTCTCCGGTCGGTCCTCCATCGCCAGGGGTTCCGCTATCGTGTCAACGCTCGACCACTGCCTGATCTTCGACGCACGGCTGACCTCGTATTTTTTAAGGCGCGCGTCGCTGTCTTCGTCGACGGCTGTTACTGGCATGGCTGCCCCGAGCATTACAGGCCTGCGACGAAGCGGTCCGAATGGTGGCGCGCGAAGATTCAACGGAACCAAGCTCGTGATGCCGATACTGACTCCCGTCTATGCGAGGAGGGTTGGACGGTTATCAGAATTTGGGAGCACGAGGCTGCTGACGTGGCGGCGGCTAAGGTTATCGGGGCCCTCAATGGGTAGCTGTCTATGTACCTAGCTGTGAGAGGCTTCCAATATGCTTCGAGAACCCGTACAACTCGTCCTGGGCCCCGATGGTCAAGTTCAACTTCCCCTCGGCCTTCTCGCCGAGGCAGGCATCACTCCGGGCTCTGAGCTGATCGCTTACAGCAGCGGTGATGGACGCGTAGTACTACGTCGCACGGAAGACGCGATGAACGAATTGTCGGCCACAGGAGATCTCTCTTGAGAAGCGAATGGCGGCCGATGGCGAGCCCATCAGCCGCCGTAGTGCCCTAAGCGCTGCGAGATCGACGTGGAATCCGTACTGCGAGCGTGACCTTCGCGGCTCAGTACGGTTCGCTGGGCGTCTTCGGTCTCTCGGTAGTGCAGCTGTCATCGTGAGCGATCAGGATGGTTGCTCGCACCGCGGTGAACGGGCGACGCTTGAGTCGTCACTGCTCATCCATGTGCTGCCCTTCGGCTTGCCCTCGCACGGTCACTGATCTTTAGACGATAGCTACGTGAGAGGGGCCGACCTGCCGGGGCATCAGGTCGTCTGGCACGTTCGCGCGGTGCATCTCCCAGTGCTTTGCCATCCACTTGACGTGATCGGGCGTCACAGGCACTGCGAGCTTGGCGCCGTCCAACCGCGCGTAGTCCGGGTACGCCTTGAGCTCTCCAGCCAGGTGCAAAGTCTTAGTCCTCGGGTTGACGGCGATCAGCCCGAGGTCAAAGAGACGGTGCAAGTCGCGACGCAACAAGAGACCACCACCCTTATGGTGCTTGCCGTTGGCTGCGTAGCTGTACAGATGTGCCGCTTCCAACGCCTGCACCGGGGCCGGCCCGCTGAATACGCATACCTCGCCGAACACCTCAAGTAGGTGCTTACGAAAGGCGGGCTGCCCCCTGCGGACGCGGATGGTGGCTGTGCCATGACCATCAGTGATGGCTTTCTGGGTGGTGTCGATGACACGCAACGGCAGCGGCACACCGCCATGCGTTAGGGCGTGGTGGAAGTCGTGCCAACGCAGCTCCCGCAGGCTGTTCTGCGAGGCCCGTTGGACGCACAGGGCTCGTACCTCTGCCGCAGTAAGGGTTCCGCGTGCGTCGATCCAACCGGCTTCGTGCCGGCTGCGGTACGTGGTGATCTCCTTGCGCTTCCAACCAACTTCGTCCGACTCGTGCTTGCACTCCTGGTTCCAGCACACGAACCGGGGGAGCTTCCTCTTCCGCAGCGCGACATCTGCTTTGCCACAAGCGAGGCAGTACGGGGTCTCTTTCTCACCCTGGCCGGTCTCGATGTCCTCGATCACCGACAGCCCCAACAGCTCGGTGGCGTCCCACAACGCGATTACGTCACCGACCTTCAGCTTGGCGTGGTTGTTCACGGTGCTGTCCCAGCTGTAGTGGGTGGCGGGGCTGTCGTCGTAACCTTCGCTGATCCGTTTGCTCCCGGCCTTCGCTAGCACCAACCACGCCGCCATCGAGCCCCTCCCAAAAGACACACCGACTACACGGACGCTGCGCGACACGGCACCGCGCCAGCGCGTGTTGTCAACATAGCGGGCGCTACTGACAACGCCTCGCGAAGTATCAGGTTTGCCATCCAACCGGCAGACGGTTACGGCGTCTAGCTGCCACCACGTACTCGAGGGCGGCCTCGTCTGTGCATGGGCTAGCCGAAGAGGGGGAGTCCTCCGCGTGGAAGCAGCACTCGGATTGGACGGTCTCGGTGACCAAGTCACGCTGGCAGGGTGCCGTCCATCGGTTGAGGACGGCGTTCCACGCAGTCCGTGCGTCAGGTTGCCCCCTGACGGGAACCACCGGCTGGACGAGCGTTGACGCACGCCTGGCATGTCAGACGGCCACTCGCAGCCGACGGACGCCTGAGGCAGCCCCGTGGCGATGCCTTGATCAGGCTCTTGGAGCCGGCAACGACCACGCCTCGTTGCCGTATACCACGAAACTGCCGGCGAGCTAAGCGGTTCGCCACAATTCATGTCAGGTGGGCGCTTAGTAGGGTATCTTGTGGAAATAGCGTTGCATTACTTGCGTTGGAGGGGGAAGTATGCCTGTAGTATCAGTAATTAACTATAAGGGTGGGGTAGGTAAAACTACTCTGACGGCGAATCTCGGCGCGGAGCTAGCATTTCGCGGAAAAAAGGTTCTTCTTATTGACCTGGACCCGCAGGCAAGCCTTACTTTCTCCCTGGTTGAGCCGGATTATTGGCGGGATAAACTAGCTCCCAATAAAACTATCAAGCGCTGGTACGATTCGCTTGCCTCGGGCGCAAGTTTGGAACTGTCTAGCCTCATCTTCGAACCCCCGAAGTTGAAGCGGGCGCTTCCGGTAAATGGTGGATTGCTTCACCTCATCCCGTCGCACCTCGGTCTGATCAATGTGGACCTAGAGCTTGCCACTGAGCTTGGCGGGGGAACCCTGAAGCAGAATAAGCTGAAATATCTGCGGGTGCATCGCCGGCTTTCCGAGGGGCTCCTAGAGTCGTCTTTCGATCGATATGATGTAATCTTGATTGACTGCCCGCCCAACTTCAATGTGGTAACCAAGACCGCCATCGTGGCTAGTCAATACGTACTAATCCCGGCCAAACCCGACTACCTGTCAACTATGGGTATTGACTTCCTAATTACCAGCCTCGATGAGCTGGTTGCCAATTACAATGAGTACGCGGAGCTCGAAGACGGCGGCGCAGATGTAGAGAAGATCAATCCCGACATCCTTGGTGTCGTCTTCACCATGACTCAAATGTATGCAGATCGCCCGATCGCTGCACAGAGGCAATACATGAACCAGACCTCGTCTCTAGGAGTTCAGGTATTCGCGAACTACGTTCGAGAGAATAAAACGCTTTACGGCGACGCCCCTCGAGAAGGCGTCCCGGTCGTAATGAAGCCTAGTGCCGGAATGGGAAAGGTCATCGTTAGCGAACTTGAGGCGCTCGTTAACGAGATTTCGAATAAATTGGGGATTTGAGTGTCGATGGACTCATCAATCGCTGTGCCGCTTGAAGTTCTGAAGCAGGTGGCGGCTCTACTTAGGCGTCTAACGCCTGAGGAAATTGAGAAATTGGCGAACGGGCAAGCTAAACTAGTTTGTGAACCGCTCGCAAAGAGGGCCTCTGCGAAGAAGTCCGCAGTCCGGGAACTTCCGCACGTGGAGGAAATCAAGGCTGCCCTTACTGGTATGGACTCGCGAGAGGCGGGATATTCGTATCTTGGAGAGCTCGGACTCAATAAGGAAGAGCTGCGGCGGCTAGCCTCAAATCTCGACCTGCCCATGCCGCGATCCGATACTGCCGATAGGGTGAAAGATCGAATCATTGAGGCAACTATTGGCTACAGGCTTCGCTCTGAGGCAATTCGTGGTAGCGCCCCCGCAGTCATGGACGGGCCCGCGCCCCGACGTGTCGATCACGGCACTCTCGACTAGGCGCCGTAGATCGAGGAGAACCACGACGTCGACGAGACCGCCGCCTTCGAGACGCGGTACGGGTTTGCCGGGTGGCGGATATGGGTCATCGGCCTCTGAGGCCCGGGTGCCATGGGTGCCGTCTACTTCGCGAAAGGCACTGGTAGCGGTGCGGACTGCCTGCGCCGAAAGCTGGGGCGCCTCGTCGATTGGGGCAACCCCGCCTCTTGCAGGGAACGCTTGTGGGAAGGGCCTGTTGGGTCAGCCGTGTGCTGGCAGGCACCTGCTCCAGGGTGGTGCCTTTGCGCTTCTGTGATCCTGGTGGTTGAAGTCCTGACTCTCTTCAACTGACCCAGCTCACCAGGGCCGACAAGATGCCGCGCATTAACTCTTAGCAATGATCACGGAAGGGGTCATCATGGCCGATGTACTGATCAGGCGGGGGATCTCGGGGCTTCCGAGCGTTCCCCGCCAGGGCGAACGGGGGAACTACCCGTATGAGGCGATCACCGTGGCCAAGGTCCTTCGGACTGCCGGTGTGACGGTCGAGTTCGAGGACGCTAAGACGGATCGGGACTACCACACACACGACTCGGCCGACATCTGGCTGCCCGTCATTGAGTTCGCCAGGGATGTAGGCAAGGACGTCGTCGTCACAGCAGCGACTGCGATGATCACTCGCTATATCGTGAAGCGACAGGGGAGGGCCGACGCGCCAGCCCCCGAGGAGCTCACTCCTCCGTCGGTAATCCTGCACCTTGAGGTCATCAGGGAAGGCGACCGGACCAACCTGCGGCTCGATGGAACGCCCGAGGCAGTGCTGAAGGCGATCGAGGAGATCGACTGGCGCGGAGGGAGTGAACGTGGTCAGCTCTCCGAAGACTGAGCAGAAACTGTACGAGCGCTGCCTCGCCAAGGTGGGAAACGCGCGGACAGCTCAACACCCCGATGCTGCAGCGAAAGAGACCCTGCTCGCACTGCGTAGCCAACTCCAGGAGATCATGGATCGCTCTGAATTTCGCGATTCAGCCCTCTTCGAGTCAGCCCACGAACTCGTGGATGAGGTAGGCGCGCTTCTCCGTCGTCACTACTCCGACTCCTGTACTTTGCCCTACCGCGACGGCGCCTACTACCGCGAGTGCCCGGTGGATCTCGCCCATCAGCGGGTGGGCCTGAGCCCTGAGGTCCGAGTACTGGAGTCGAAGTGTTCAATCTGCAACCTCGACCCGGAGGACTGCGATCACCTGCCCGGCGAGATGTACGACGGCCGAGAGTGCAGGAGCGTGATCACCAAGGCCGAGATGACGGCCCTGGCCATCGTGGCCAACCCCCGGCAGCTGGTCACCAGGCCTACCAGCATCCCGGCTGGGACGCCGGCGGAACTAAGCGCCGCTTTGGGCCCAAAGTTCCGCCCCGGCGTACAGCTCTGCTGCGATCGGTGCTTGTCCGCTTGTGACGGGCTCAACCGTGACTTCGCCAGCGCCACTCATGGCTAGGGCCCGCTAGGGACACTGGCGGACGGCGGAGCGGGTTTGGCCGGTGGCCTGCCCGGTCTGGGGTCGAGCATGATCAGGGGGCCGTACGCTGATTGGCAACTCGGGCAGGCTTTGGGCCTGACCGCAATGTGCACGAGTGGCCCCCTGGTCTTGCTCGACGCGGGCCCCGGATCGGGGAGGTGGCTAAAGCCGTGGAGCCCCCAGCCACGACGTGCCTCCTCTTTGGCGTTAGGCGACCGATTACATAGGTCGCGGCCCGGGGGCCGGCCGGGCTGGAGCGGGGCGGAGACAGACATCCGATGCGGTTGATCGTCAAGCGGTGCTGGGGAAGGCGGTCTGCTCGTCGTAGGGGATGCGGTGGGTGAGGCAGTGGTGCAGGCAGCCCAGGAGCCGGTTGAAGAGGTTGCGTTGGGCTGCGACGTGTCGGTCTTCGGCTTGGCGGCGGCGGTCGTAGTGGGCTCGTGCTCCGGGGGATGCGGTGAGGGCGGCGAAGGCCCAGATGTAGCCGGCTGAGGCGAGGCGCTGGTTCTTGATGTGCCTGGCCAGGACGGTGGTCTTGCGTCCGGAGGATCTGGTGATGGGGGCGGATCCGGCGTAGGCCTTGAGTGCGCGTGGGCTGGTGAAGCGGGTGTGGTCGTCGCCGAGTTCGGCCAGGACGCGGGCGCCGGTCAGTGCGCCGAGGCCGGGGAAACTGGTGATGATCTCGGAGTCCTGGTGGGTGGCGAAGGCGGTGGTGGTGGCTGCTTCCAGGTCGTCGGCGCTGGCGCAGGCCGCGTTGAACTGACGCAGCAGAGCGAGGGTTTTGGTGCCCATGGCCTGCTCAATCACGGGCGGCTGATGCATCTGCGGCTCGCGGAGCAGGGTGTGGAGACGCTCGACTTCACCGGTGATCTCCCGTTGGCGGCCGGCCTTCTTCAGGATCGCTCGCAGTTGCGGGCGGGTGAGCTGGGCGGCCTGGGTGGGTGTGGGCGCCGTGGCGAGCAGGGTGCGGGTGACGGATGAGGCGAGGCCTTCGCGGAAGTGGCGGAAGACGGTGAGGAAGCCGGGGAAGTACTCGCGCAGGTGGGAGCGGAGGCGGTTGCCGGTTTGGACGCGGTCCCAGACGGCGTCCTGGTGGGCTCGTGCCAGGACGGTGATGGCCTGGGCGAGGTGGCTGTCCGCGGGCAGGGGCCGGTGTTCTGCGAGGTCGGTGCGCAGGATGTTGGCCAGGACCTTGGCGTCGAGGTGGTCGGACTTCTTGCGGCTGAGTGCGTAGCGGTCGCGATAGCGAGCGGCGGTGAGCGGGTTGATCACGTAGATGGGTCTGCCGGTGGCGCGTAAGCAGGCGACCAGGAGTCCGTGAGAGGTCTCGATGGCGACCGGGATCGGGTTCTCTGGGCTGTCGCCGTGCTGGGCCAGCAAGTCCAGGAGCTGGCTGAGGCCGGTAGGGGTGTCGTCGATGCGGAGCTTGTCCAAGAGGGCGCCGGCTTCGTCGAGCAGTGCGATGTCGTGGTGGTCGGTGGCCCAGTCGATGCCGCAGAACACACTGGTCATGGTGGTGTCCTTGGATGGGTGGCGGTGGTGTGAGGTCGTCGCCGTGGCGGGGTTGCGCGTCTCCCTAATGGCAGGGCTCATAGGCCCGTCATCCGATTAGCCGTTCGCAATCCCAGCGGTCGCCAGGGGTCTCGGTCAGCTGCGGAACTGAGGGCGTTCGCCGAGCGGTGAGAGGTGTTCCCTGGCGGCGGCTTGGACCACGAGAGGTAACGATGCCGCTGTTTGTGTGCGAGCGGGGGTGGCGGGGCCGGTCCGCGCGGGACGAAGGCAGGAGCGCGGACCGGCCCCGCCACCCCCGGCGCTGCTTCACAGAGCGGGAAGGCATGTGGGGCCGACTCTGTCTTGAGAGATCAGGCCTCGGGAGCGACTACGGATCACCACATGCCCACCCGGTTACGGCACCATTAGGAGCGCAGGCCCGGCCGGGGGCCGGGCCGCGCGCGGGGAGCGGAGCGAGCCGCCTTGAACCAGTAGGGAAAGTTTGAATCGTGCTCGGACTGCTGGCTGTTGCTGCTGGTGGTCCTGGTGTCTGCTGGCTCGTGGTGTAGAACCCTTGGCATGGGGAGTGAACGGCGAGAGCGGATGCGGGTGCTTGGAACCCGTCTTCGTGCGCTTCGTGCAGAAGCCGGCCTGACAGGTGCTGTGCTGGCGCAGCGGGCCCATGTGGGGCAGCCGACTGTGTCCAAGGTCGAGACCGGGCGCATGGTTCCGAGCCTTGATGTGCTGGATCGGCTCTCGCGTGCCCTCGGCCTGGATAAGTCGACCGCCCGTGAGGTGCGTGACCTCTTGGCCGCGGTTGAGGCGGCTGCGGACTCCGGCCAACTCGAAGACACCGCGATCCCGGCTGGTGCCGCCGGTGATGAAGAGATTCGCTCCGCTCGGCTCGTGCGCTCGTTCCAGTGCGTCGTTCTGCCGGCCATGCTCCAGAGCGCGGAGTACGCCCGGCACGTCTTCGAGAGTGCTCCGGCCGCGACGCCGGAGTCGGTCGGGCGGGCTGTTGCTGCCCGTGTGGAGCGTCAGAGCGTGTTGTACGAACCGGGGCGGGAGTCGGTGTTCGTGCTGACCGAAGCTGTGCTGCGGACGTGGCCGGGGACCCCGGCGCTGATGCTCGCTCAGCTGGACCGGTTGCTGGCCGTCGAGAGTCTGAGCACCGTGCGGCTCGGGGTCATCCCTTGGCGTCGGCCGGTGCCGGTCCTGCCTCGCCATGGGTTCATGTTGTGCGACCGGCGAGCGGTCGTGGTCGAGACGTTCGGCGCTGAGCGTGTGTCGGCCGACTCCGCCGAGGTGGCCTCGTACGAGGAGACGTTCGGCCGCTTCGAGGGGGCTGCGGTCTTCGGTGGGGAGGTGCGGGAGCTGCTGTTGCAGGTGATGAAGGAGTTCCGCGACTTGGGAGACACTCTCACTCCTTAGAGGAATAATTCCTCCAGATGCCTGGCCTGTGAGTCGCTCATGGGAATACTCTGCCGCTGCGCTGTCTAGTCCCCTAGACGATGGTGGAGGAGTCTCCTATGCGGTCCAAGTGGTGCCGTGCCTTTCCTGGTGTGGCTGAAGAGGTGGCACATGCCCGTCACTTCGTCGCTGCCCTGCTCGACGGGCGCGGCCCCGTCGAGGATGCCGTCCTGGTCGTGAGCGAGTTGGCGACCAATGCCGTACGGCACTCGCTGAGTGGTTCGGCCGGCGGCTGGTTCCTCGTGGTCGTCTGCTTCGGCGGCGACGATCTCGTCCGCATCGAGGTGGTCGACCAGGGCGGCGAACGCGTGCCGCACCTGTGTGACGTGACCAGTCAGGAAGAGGGCGGCCGCGGCCTGCTGCTGATCGCCTCCTGCGCCAAGGACTGGGGCGTGAAGAACTGGCCCGACGGGCGTTCCGTCTGGGCCGAGCTGGCGCGGGAAGGGGCGTGATAGCGCTCTGTTCGTCAGCGGTCGGCGGTCACTCGGTGGGCGGTGGCGGGTGAGTCCACGGGGTGTGCCTCGGCGGCGGTCCCGATTCTTCGTGATCAGCGTTCGTACAGGACGGCACCTCCCGCCCATTCCGTCTAGGGCCCTAGACTCCTGGTTACTTCTAGGAGGTGCGGTCATGTCGGACGAGCTGCAACGGATCACCGCGATCGATGATCCGTACCTGCTCCTGCGTGAGGTCACGAAGAGGCTGGCCGACGCACAGCAGGAGGTGACCGAGCTTGCCCGGCTCCGCCGCCGTGTGGTCCAGGACCTCCACGCGCAAGGGCTGTCCTATGCGCAGATCGCCGAGAAGGCAGGCCTGAGCCGTGGGCGGATCCACCAGATCCGGCACACCGGCCCGGCACCGGAGGGGGCCTTCCTGGGGATGGGCGCCGTCACTGTCGTGACTCCGCTCCGGTGGGACGGCGAGAAGAAACGTCCGGTCGTCGCCATGGCCGACATGAACTCCGGCAAGCGACTGGAGGAGCTGGCCAAGTCCTACGGGCTTGCTGTTAGCTCCGGTCACGTGCTGGTGAGCGGTGAGATCGACCTGAACCGAGACGGCCTGATCGTCGTCTGTGGGCCGGCCATGTCCCAGGCCATGAGTGACCTGTACGCCCAGGATCCGGTACTCGGCTGGGAGCGTACGGAGGGCGAACCGTGGGCTCTGGTGGACCGGCGCACCGGCGCCAAGTACCACGCGGGAGCGGACATCGAGCCGCACCGCCCGCACGACGTCGGATACCTCGGCAGGCTGCCCCGACCGGACGGCAACGGCTCGGTGCTCGCCATTGCCGGAATCCATACGGCAGGCTCCCTCGGCGTGGTCCACCTGCTCACCTCGGACCTCAACACGCTCTGGGGACAGGTGGGCGAGCGCCACTTCTCCACGCTGGTGAGCGTCGAGTACGACCCCGAGACCGACGAGCCACGATCCGTGGAACTGCTCTGCCCCCTCTACCTGCACGACGAGGAGGCGACGGCGTGAACGTCATCCTCGGCTCGCAGCCGGCCGACTCGGGACGGGAAAACGAGGACTTCGCCGCCGCCTCTTTCGGCGCGGCCGTTCTCCTCGACGGTGCCGGCGTGGCCGGGGCGGAGACCGGATGCGTGCACGGCATCGCCTGGTTCTCCTCCACGCTGGGCGGGCTGCTGCTGGCTGACATCGCGGCGCACCCCGCCCGGCCGCTCGCCGACTGTCTCGCCGACTCGATCAGAGCGGTCCGCTCCCTGCACGAGGACACATGCGACCTGGCCTATCGGGCCAGTCCGACCAGTACGGTCGTCGCTGTCCGGGCCGAGGCGGGAGCTCTGGAGTACCTCGTCCTCGGTGACTCGACCCTCCTCCTCGCCGAGACGGACGGGAGTACGGCCGCCATCACCGACCAGCGCTTGGACGACGTGGGTAAGTGGTTGCGCGGAGCGGTCGACGCACTGCCCACCGGCTCAACCGAACACTCCGCTGCCCTCGCGGAATACCGGGATGCACTTACCAGCCTGCGTAACCGGCCAGGCGGTTTTTGGATCGCCGGCCCCGACCCGCGAGCGGCCGAGCATGCCCTGACGGGGACGGTGCCGCTCGATTCACTGGCCTCCGTAACGCTGCTGAGCGATGGCGCGACACGACTCGTCGACAGCTTCGAACTTGCTGACTGGAAAGAGGCGTTGGGCATCCTCAACTCATCAGGGCCGGATGGGTTGATCCGCCGCGTTCGCGCAGCCGAGGCCGACGATCCCAACGGTCGGCACTGGCCGCGGGGGAAGACCCGCGATGATGCGACCGCGCTCCACTGGGTCATGTCCTAGCGCACCCCGCAGCTTCGAGACACGCTCGTATACCCCCCTAGACAGTTGACGGGGCGTCGATTACGGTAGTCGTCAACCCCCCTAGACAGTTCGGGCGGGTTCACCCTCGCTGTCTAGGGGGGTATCCAATTCGGCTCGGTGTCCATGAAGGGCGCCCGACTCAAGTGAGGTTCACACCATGCGCGTCATCCCCGTCGACACCTCGGCCGCCACTCTGCTCGTCACGAAGCTGCCCGACGTCAAGGTCAAGGACCGGCAGACCGGTGAGGTGGCCGTGGACCCGGTGACCAACGACCGGCTCATGGTCCTGGAGCTGGTGTTCATCGCAGAGGGCGGTTCGGACATGATCAAGGTCACCGTTCCCGAAAAGGGCATCGGTGAGGGCCTGGTCATGGGTTCGCCGGTCTTCCTGTCCGGTCTGGTGGCACGGCCGTGGGAGAGCGAGTTCGGCGGCCGCACCCGGCACGGCATCGCCTACCGGGCTGACGCCGTCATGGTCGGTACCCCGGCGGCGGCGCGGGGCTGAGTGCCATGACCGAGGCCCTGTGGGTTCTGATCCTGTTACTGCTCGCGGCGGCCGTGCTGGTCCCGGTGCGCCGTCGGCTGCCGGTCCTGTTCTGGTGGCTGGTCGGGTATCCGGTCGTCACGCTCCGGGTGCTCACCTCGTACCGGGCCACCATGGACGCCTGCGGCCTGACGGTGCCGGCCTCGGCCGTCCGCCGGGCCACCGCCCGGATGATGGGGCGGCAGGCGGCCCCTGTACCGCCGCGCCGGTCGCTGCCCCGGCCGACCGGGTCCGGGCTCGTCATGCGGCTGCGCATGGCGGCCGGGCAGGCACCCGAGGACTTCACCGCCTCGGCCGACCGACTGCGGCACGCCTGGGGCGCGCACGCCGTGCACGTCCGCCCCACCAAGCCGGGACGGCTGGAGCTGCGGCTCGTCGGCTGGGACGTCCTTGCCGACGTCCGGCCCGCTCGTCGGTGGCTGCAGACCGGACCGCTGTCCCTACCGCTGGCACTGCGTGAGGACGGACACTGGCACGTCCGGGACTTCCGCACCGTGCCGCACGAACTCATCCTCGGCGCCACGCAGTCGGGCAAGTCCGTGTACCTGCGCAACCTGCTGTGTGGGCTGGCCCGGCAGCCCGTCGCGCTCGTCGGCATCGACTGCAAATGGGGCGTCGAACTGGCCCCGTTCGCGCCCCGTCTGTCGGCGCTCGCCGATACGCCGGACCGTGCGAACGACCTCCTTGACGTCCTGGTGGAGGAGATGGAAGCGCGGTTCCGTCTGATCGGCATGACGGGTGGGGCCGGTCCGGACGCCGTGCTCACCTCGGACGTGTGGGGCCTGCCGGAGAAGGTGCGGCCGGTGCCGGTCGTGGTTGTCGTCGACGAGGTCGCCGAACTCTTTCTCGCCGCGAGCAAGGACGACGAGAAGCGGCGGGACGCCATGGTCACCAAGCTCATCCGCCTCGCCCAGCTCGGCCGGGCAGCCGGCATGTACCTGGAGGTGTGCGGACAGCGCTTCGGCGCCGAACTCGGCAAGGGCGCCACCATGCTCCGCGCCCAGCTCACCGGCCGGGTCTGCCACCGCGTCAACGACGAGACCTCCGCGAACATGGCGCTCGGCGACATCGCACCCGAAGCGGCGCTTGCCGCTACCTCCATCCCGGCCCAACGGCCCGGCGTCGCGGTCGTCGGCGACTCCTCCGGCGGCTGGTCCCGCGTCCGCTCGCCCCACCTCACCCTCAACGACGCGGCGGCCGTCTGCCGCGACACTTCGGGCCTGGTGCCGGAACTGCCCCGGCTCGACTCCTTCCGGCCCGTCGTCGCCAAAGAGCTGCCGGTCCTTCCCCGGCCGCACCTATCGCGCCCACCGCTCGCCCGGTGACCGAGTAACGCGCTCTCCCTCTCCCACGGTCGGCGTGACCGCCTCGCGCCACGTCCCTACGCCTGCCATGCCCGAAACAGGAAGGAAGCCGAGCCGATGCGAGCCCACCTGGCCCGAGTGGATGCCGTGGTCGTCCAGGCCGTCATCGCGGGCGCCCTGTCCTTCTCCCACCTGCACGACCTCGCCGCCGCGGCCGGACAGGGCGGCTGGAAGGCGTGGGCCTACCCGGTGAGTGTCGACCTGCTGCTGGTCGCAGCCTGGCGGCGGATGCGCCAGCAGCAGCAAGCGGGGCAGGCGGCAGGGAGCCCGCGGCTGTGGTTCCTGGTGGCCCTGGCCGCATCCCTCGGCGCCAACGTCGCCACCGCCGGGCTCCTCGACCTGGACCACGTACCGGCCTCGCTCCGCGTGGTCGTCGCGGGCTGGCCCGCCGTCGCCTTCTTCGGTGGAACTCTGCTGGCCCACGCTTCGCCTGGCGCGGAAGCGCCGGCGGCCCCGGCCCCCTCCTCGATGACGGACACGGATGTGGAACCGCACCCCGCCCCGGCGGCCGTCGACGGGCCCGACCACGACGCACTTCCGCTGCCTCCCTCCGGCCTCGAACCGGCTGTGGAAGCCATCACCGAACCGGTCGTCACTCCACCCCCGGTTCCCTCCGTCGCCGCCTCCCTGCCGCCCGCCCTCGTCGACCGCGTCCGGGCCCTGGCCGAGGAACACCGCTCGGCCACGGGTCACCCGGCCGACCCCGACGCCGTACGCGCTCGGCTCGGCCTGCCTCCGTCCATGACCCCGTCCGTCGCCGCGCACCTCTGAGAGGAGCACCACCGTGAACCGGCGCTTCCGCAACGTCCGCCGCATAGGCCCCGTCAACGTCGCCTCCTACGTCGACCGAGGACGCAACCGTCACCTGGCCGCCTGCACCGCGCCCCGCTGTGACTTCTCCGCTGAGTACGACAGCCGCGCCGCCGCCGAACTCGCCGCCCGTACCCACCGCTGCCCGGCCTGACAGGAGACCACCGCAATGAACGTTCCGCTCTGGCTCGCCCTGCTCGTCGTCGGCGTCCTCGGCGTCAAGCTCATCCGCCCGCCCTGGTGGCTCATCGCCGTCCTGCTCCTCGGCGGCTACCTCCTCGCCGACAGCCTGCTCGCCCCCGTCATCAACAGCTTCCTCAAGTGACCCGCGAAGGAGATTCGTTCATGTTCCGTCCGAAGGTCCCGACCATGCCTCAGCCCACCGGTCTCGTCGTCTCGTCCGCCGTGGTCGAACCGACCACCATCGCGCCGAGCGTTCTGGCTCCGCCGCCGGCCATCGCAGCACCGGCCCCGTTCCGCTCGGCCAACCGGCTCACGCCTGGCACCGCGCTCGCCCTCGTCGGCGGCGGCACCGCCGTGGTCCTGGTCGTCGGCGCCGTCCTGGTCAGCATGCTCCTTGCCGTCGCCATCACCGCCACGTCCGTGGCTGGCTGCGCCGTCGTCATCCGCTCCATCCTCACCCGCCGCTGACCTCATCGCTCCGCGCACTCGGCCTGCCCTCACTGTCTAGCCCCCTTGACAGGTCGAGTGCCTGCCCGAATGTCCGGCCCTGCAAGGAGGAACCCGCACATGCGCCCTGCGACTCCCACCGCAGCCATCCGCCAGCTGGCAGCACTCGCCCAGCACGGCGACCTCAGCTCCTACGCACGCCAGATCCAGCGCCTCGGCGGCTGCGAGCGGCCCGTCCGGATGGAGGGCCACCGGCTCGACGTCCACGCCGCCACCGGGGAGATCGTCCGCGAGATCGCCGACCGCGACCTCCCAGCCGGACAGCTCCTCATCCGATGCAACAACCGCCGCGCAACCCGATGCGCCTCCTGTGCCGAGATCTACCGCAAAGACACCTTCCACCTGGTCACCGCCGGACTGAGCGGCGGCAAGGGCATCGGCCCGGCCGTCGCCCAACACCCGCGCGTCTTCGCCACCTTCACCGCCCCGTCCTTCGGCTCCGTCCACAACCGGCCCGGCGGCGGCCGGTGCCGCTGCGGACGCCTCCACCCCGACGACGACCCCGCCCTCGGCACTCCACTCGACCCGGACCGCTACGACTACGGCGCGGCCGTCCTGTGGAACGCGCACGCCGGGGCACTGTGGGCCCGCTTCACCACCTACCTGCGCCAGCACCTCGCCTCCCGCGCAGGTATCAAGCGCACGGAACTGCGCCACTACCTCAAGGTCTCCTACGCCAAGGTCGCCGAGTACCAGCGGCGCGGCGCAGTCCATTTCCACGCTGTCATCCGCCTCGACGGCCCGGACGGCGCCGACGATGCCCCGCCGGCCTGGGCCACCACGGAACTGCTCACCGACGCGATCCGCTCCGCTGTCAGCCTCGCCGAGGCACCCGGCCCCGTCCTCGACGGCCAGGACTACGCATTCCGCTTCGGCGACCAGCTCGACATCCGCCCCATCCGCTCGGCCGACTTCGAGGGCACCTCGGAACTGTCCAGCCGCGCCGTGGCCGCCTACATCGCCAAGTACGCCACCAAGGGTGCCGAGACCGCCGGCACTCTGGACCGCCCTATCCGCAATCCGATCACTGACCTGATCGGCTCGGGCGTCACCGACCACGCCCGACAGATGATCCTCACCTGCTGGCACCTCGGCGCCCTGCCCGAACTCGAGCCCCTGCGCCTGCGCAAGTGGGCGCACATGCTCGGCTTCTGCGGCCACTTCTCCACCAAGTCCCACGCGTACTCCGTCACCCTCAGCGCCCTCCGCCAGGAGCGCGCCGACCACAACGAAGCCCTGGCCCGCGAACGCGCGGCTGAGGCCGGCCACCCGCTGCCCGACCCGGACACCGTCCTCGTCCTCTCCCACTGGGTGTTCGCCGGCACGGGCCTAACTGCAGCAGAACACCTCATCACTCACGGCACTGGCGCCCCAGCAGGCCAGGCAGACGACGACACGGAAGGAGCACTGACATGGACCACCGGCGCGACGAACTGATGACCGTCCCGCAGATCCTCGCGGAGCTGGGTGGAGTGTCTCGCCGCACCTTTTACCGCTGGCGTGAACTGGGCCAGGGTCCGGCTGCTTTCAAGCTGCCCAACGGCGAACTCCGGGTGTGGCGTGCTGACTTCGCCGCTTGGCTTCGGCAGTTGGAGGCAGCGGCGTGAAGTCTCTCGACGTGAAGGTGTGGGGCGTCCGAAAGCGGAACACCAAGAACCCGTCCTATGACGTCCGCTGGATGGTCGCCGGAAAGGTCTTCTCCGAGCAATTCCGCACCAAAGGACTGGCGGACCACTACCGCTCCAAGTTGCTCCGCGCTACCCATGCCGGCGAAGAGTTCGACACGGTGACGGGGCTGCCGGAATCGATGGTCGAGAAGGCGGCATCGATGACCTGGTACGCCTTCGCTCTGAAGTACCTCGCCATGAAGTGGCCGCACGCGGCGCCGAACACGCGCAACGGGGTCAATGAAGCGCTGACTGCCGTGACGATGGCCCTTCTCGACGAGCGTCCGGGGCAGCCGTCCGAGGAACTGGTCAGGAAGGTGCTTCGCAACTGGGCCTTTGTCCTCCCCGGTCCGGACGAGCGTGAATTGCCGACCGAGGTCGCGAACGTCTTGCACTGGGTGGCCAAGGCGTCGCGCCCGCTCTCGGACCTCGGGGACGCCGCTATCGGCAGGGCCGTCCTGGACTCGCTCAGGCTCAAGCTCGACGGGACGGCGGCAGCCGCGGAGACCGTCCGGCGCAAGCGTCGGACGCTCGTCAACGCGTTGCACTACGCGGTGGACCTGGGGGAGTTCAAGGAGAACCCGATCACGGGTATCCGCTGGAAGAAGCCGAAGGTCGCCGGAGAGGTCGATCCTCGGGTGGTCGCCAATCCCGAGCAGGCTCGTTCCCTGCTGACCGCGGTTTCGTACGTCGGTGGGTACAGCCGTGCGCGTGGCCGTCGGCTCGTCGGCCTGTTCGCCTGCATGTACTACGGCGCCTTGCGTCCCGCTGAGGCCGTGGGCCTTACCAGCGCGGACGTGAAGCTGCCCGAGGTCGGCTGGGGGACCGCCCTGCTAAATCGGACGCGTCCCAGTGTCGGCAAGCAGTGGACGGATTCCGGCGAGACCCATGACGACCGGGGCCTGAAGAACCGGCCGGCGGAGGAGGTCCGCATCGTGCCGATCCCGCCCCAGCTCGTCGCCATCCTCCGGCAACACCTCGACACCTTCGGCACCGCCGAGGACGGGCGGCTGTTCACCAACGAGCGTGGGGGAGTGGTGGGCTCGTCCACGTACTACCGCGTCTGGCAGGAGGCCCGTGCGCTGGCGCTCCCGCCGGCCGCGGTCGCCTCACCGCTCGCTGCTCGGCCGTATGACCTCCGGCACTCGGCCCTGTCGACCTGGCTCAACTCAGGGGTGGACCCGACCGAGGTCGCCGAGCGTGCGGGCAATAGCGTCGAGGTCCTGCTGAGCCGTTATGCCAAGTGCATCGATGGACGGCAGGAGATCGTCAACCGGAAGATCGAGGAGCTGTTGCGCGAATACGAGTAGGCGCCGGCGTTGCTCGATTCATAGGTCCCTGGATGAGTCCGGGGACCTTCGCTTTGCTCGGGACTCCCCAAGAAGGTGTAGACACTCGCCAACGTGCGCCATCAACTCTCGGCCGTGTTGAACGGCAGGGTGCGCTGCGCGGGCATCATGAGGGGCAGGCGCCGACCGGATGCCGATGGGAGAGGAGACTAGGCATGTTCGGGCTGTTTGTGCGATTCACGTGCAAGGACGAAGCAGCCGCCACCGCGTTCGATGAGTTGGCGGCGCGGACTGGTGAACAGATCCGGGCGAACGAGCCTGGAACAGTGATTTACGCGGTACACCGTGTTGATGGCCGTCCGTTGCAGCGTGCGTTCTACGAGCTCTATCGGGACGAGGCGGCTTTCGATGAGCACGAGTCGAAGGACTACGTACGTGCCTTCCTCTCTAAGCGGGAGAGGTACCTCTCTGCCACGGAGGTTGATCGCCTGGACTTCGTCTCTGGCAAGGGTGTGGAGGGCTGAGCGCTACCGGCTGCTGCTGTGACCGCATAGGTGTCGTCGGGTTGGAGGTCGGAGCGGTCGAGTGGGCAGGGACGTCCGTTGCGACTGCTGGAGGTGTGGTGACCGAACCTGTGCGGGTACGCGATGGGACCGTCCACGAGCACCGGATTCCGCTGTGTACCGGCATCCTCCGCGGCTAAGGTGACTCCTCAATGATCGACGGGGGGCTACGGTGAACTGGGCCGCAGAGGCAACACTGACCGATTTCCAGCGGGACCTGATCATCGCCCTCGCGGGTGGGCTCGTCGGCGTGCTCGGCACGATGGCGATCGAGTACGTGAAGGCCCGCCGTGAGCCGAGCAAGCGGCTCTCCTACGACGCCGAGACGCGGACGGCCATCGTCTCCGCCGACGAGCAGGTGCGGCCCCGGCTCGGGCTCACCTACAACGGAAGGAACGTCGAGGACCTCAGCTCCGTCGCGTTCACCGTGGAGAACACGGGGAACCGCGTTGTCCAGCAGCAGCAGCTGCGATTCCGGTTCGCCGACGGGAGCGAGGTCCTCGACGCCGCCGCGACCTCCTCCCACGAGGCCGAGTGGGGCGTGCAGCGACGCCCGGATCTCGAACAAAGCCGCAGGGAAGCGGTCTTTGCCATCGGCCACTTGGAGCGCGGGCAGCGTGTGACTTTCCGGCTGCTCGCCTCCGGCCGGGACTCCGGCAGCTGGGAAGTCATTCCGCACAACCCGCTGGGGGACGTCGACCTGCGCGAGCGGTCGGCCGCCCGTATGAAGGACGACCGTGAGCACATGCCCGCCTTCTTCTCGCTGTCCTTCCTGCTGTTCACCGTCCCGCCGGTGTTCTCCGCCTTCGGATTCTTCGGAGAACTGGCCGCAGCGTTCCTAAGTGCGAGCTTCCTCGCCGCGGTCGTCCCGCATCTCGCACCCACAGCCCGGGCGCTGCGCGACGTACTGTTCCGGTCCCGTCAGCCCACGACCGGGCACATCTACACATTTAGCGGAGACGTACGGGCCACCGCCGTCACTTTCGGGGACACCGGCACGATCAACTACACCGACGATCGAACTAACCCGACCGGGCATCCGAACCCGGCTGATCCCACGCAAGAGTGAAACACCCCGGCTCGTGACGGGTTATTGACGCACTCTGAACTGGCTTGCCGGGCTCTCGGCATCGACGTCGCTGCCCACCCAGCCGCTCCGACCTGCAACCCGGCGAACCTATGCAGTCACAGCGCTAGCGAGGGCCTGGCCCGTGGTGGGTCGACGTCGCCGGCCCTCTCATTTGTCGGGCTGACCTGGGCAGACGCCCCAAGATCCTGTCCACGAATAGTCCACAGACCCCGGCATACGGCCGCTCCAGGCCGCACACGCCTGCACATACGCGAAGACCCCGGCCTCAGCGTTTCCGCTGGTGACGGGGTCTTTGGGCACCTCATGCTGGGTGCCCCCGGCAGGATTCGAACCTGCGCACACGGCTCCGGAGGCCGTTGCTCTATCCCCTGAGCTACGGGGGCGTGTCGGTTGGGGGCTGCTCGCTCCCGGCGACGAGTAGAACACTAGCAGGTCCGGCGGGGTGATCAGGAACGGGTTTCGTGGAGCGGAGCAGCCGAGTCGGACCCAGGGCCGGAACCGGCCGCCCGCCGGCCGGAGCCCCATCCCCCACCCGGGGCGGAAGTAGGGAAAACCCGGACGCGGTAGCCGGTGCGGACCTACCCTCAAGTTGTGCCAGGCGCGTCCGGTCGGGTGCTTGTTGTGGACGACAACAAGGTCATCCGGCAGCTGATCAGGGTCAACCTCGAGCTTGAGGGGCTTGAGGTCGTGACCGCGGCCGATGGTGCCGAGTGTCTCGATGTCGTGCACGAGGTGCAGCCCGATGTCGTGACGCTCGATGTCGTGATGCCCCGGCTCGACGGACTGCGCACCGCCGCTCGGCTTCGCGCCGATCCCCGTACGCAGGATCTTCCCGTCGCGATCATCAGCGCCTGTACGCAGAAGGAGGTGGAGACGGGACTCGACGTCGGCGTCGACGCCTTTCTCGCCAAGCCCTTCGAACCCGAAGAGCTCGTCCGGATCGTCAAGCAGCTCCTCGGGCGGAGGCCCGGAGGCAGCAGTGCGGAGCAGGGGCAGGGGCATGGGGGCGGGGGAGAGGGCGATGGCGGCTGTGACGGTGATGGGGATGACAGCAGCGAAGGCGACGGGGGCAGTGACGGAGTTTCCGGTCAGGTGACCGACGGCGTCCCCTCCGGTACCTGAGCCGTCCACCAAGCCCCGTGCCGACCCCGCCTCGCCCCACCCCCGTCCCACCCCTCAAAACCACCTCGCCTCCCCACCCCCCACCTCCCCTACCCTTGTCCCGTGACCCCCGTCGAGCTTTCCCGCACCGTCCTGCACGCGGTGCGGCGTGCCGTCGACCAGGGGGAGCTAGCAGTGACCGTCCCTGAGCGGGTCGTCGTGACCGAGCCGGGGCCCGGGGGGTGCGGGGACTACGCGACGAGCATCGCGTTGCAGCTCGCCCGGCCCGCCGGGACCTCCGCGCAGCGGGTCGCCGAGATTCTGCGGCCGCATCTCATCACCACCCGCGGCATCCGGGACGTCGTCGTCACCGGGCCCGGGTTCCTCAACATCTGCCTCACCGGCGACCCCTCCGACCTCGCCACCTCCCTCGTCCGGGACATCCGCGCCGCCGGCTCCGCGTACGGGCACGGCCAGGCCCTCGCCGGGCAGGTGGTCGTGCTGCGGGTTCCCTACGAGGCGCGGGCCGAAGTCGTCGCCGACGCCGTCGTCAGAATTCTCGCCACCCAGGGGGCACGCGGCGAGGTCGAGCACCGGGAGCCCGTCACCCTGCGGCCCGTTCCCGCCCCCGAGGATCCCGCTCCGCTCGGGGCCGACGCCGCGCAGTGGGCGTTGCTGTATCCCGCCGCGCACGACCGGCCGCGTGTCACCGCCGATCATCTGGTGCAGCGGGAGAGCAATCCGCTGTTCCGGGTGCGGTACGCCCATGCCCGCGTCCGGTCCGTCAGCCGTAACGCCGTCCGCCTCGGGTTCGCCGCCGAACCCGGGCCGGTGGCGGGGGAGCAGCGGCTGCTGAGTGCCCTCGCCGACCATCCCCGCATGCTCACCGCGGCCGCCACCCATCGCGCCCCGGACCGGCTTGCCCGGCATCTCGTCACCGTCGCCGATGCCGTCCTGCCCTTCGTGCCCACCGTGCTGCCGTGCGGCGAGGAGAAACCCTCGGCCGCCCACCGCGCCCGGCTCGCCCTCGCCGAAGCCGCCGGGACGGTGCTGGCCGGTGGCCTGTCCCTGCTCGGCATCGACGCACCCGAACACCTCTGAGGCAGCCCCCAGGACGCCCGGAGAGAGACAGAGAGTCTGAGAGCCACGTCATGAGCCGTTCCGCCCACCCCGCCGGGCCCCGTCACGCCGACGTCCTTCCCGAGGGGCACTACTCGGCCCCGCCCGCCGACCTCAACGTCCTCGACCAGAAGGTCTGGGCGCAGACCGTCGGCCGGAACGACGACGGTGTCGTCACCGTCGGCGGCGTCGACGTCAAGACGCTCGCCGAGGAGTACGGCACCCCCGCCTACGTTCTCGACGAGGCCGACTTCCGCGCCCGGGCGCGCGCCTGGCGCACCGCGTTCGGTGCCGACGCCGACGTGTTCTACGCGGGCAAGGCGTTCCTGTCCCGGGCCGTCGTGCGGTGGCTGGACGAAGAAGGGCTGAATCTCGACGTCTGCTCCGGTGGGGAGCTGGCCACCGCGCTCTCCGCCGGGATGCCCGCCGAGCGGATCGCCTTCCACGGGAACAACAAGTCCACGGAAGAGATCCACCGCGCCGTCGAGGCCGGGGTCGGGCGGATCGTGCTCGACTCCTTCCAGGAGATCGTGCGGGTCGCGCACATCGCCCAGTCGCTGGGCAAGCGGCAGAGGGTGCAGATCCGGATCACCGTCGGGGTCGAGGCGCACACGCACGAGTTCATCGCCACCGCCCACGAGGACCAGAAGTTCGGGATTCCGCTGGCCGGCGGGCAGGCCGCCGAGGCCGTGCGGCGGGCGCTGCAGCTCGACGGGCTGGAGGTCATCGGCATCCACTCGCACATCGGGTCGCAGATCTTCGACATGTCCGGGTTCGAGGTGGCCGCCCATCGGGTGGTCGGGCTGCTCAAGGACATCCGGGACGAGCACGGGGTCGAGCTGCCCGAGATCGACCTCGGGGGCGGGCTCGGCATCGCGTACACCAGCGCCGACGACCCGCGCGAGCCGCACGAGATCGCGAAGGCGCTGACCGAGATCGTCGGGCGGGAGTGCGAGGCCGCCCGGCTGCGCACGCCCCGCATCTCCGTCGAGCCGGGGCGGGCCATCGTCGGGCCCACCGCCTTCACGCTGTACGAGGTCGGCACCGTCAAGCCGCTCGAGGGGCTGCGGACGTACGTCTCCGTCGACGGGGGCATGTCCGACAACATCCGCACCGCGCTCTACGACGCCGAGTACAGCGTCGCGCTCGTGTCCCGGGCCAGCGACGCGGAGCCGATGCTCGCCCGTGTCGTCGGCAAGCACTGCGAGAGCGGGGACATCGTGGTCAAGGACGCGTTCCTGCCCGCCGACCTGGCACCGGGTGACCTGCTCGCCGTGCCCGCCACCGGCGCCTACTGCCGCTCCATGGCCAGCAACTACAACCACGTGCTGCGGCCCCCGGTCGTCGCCGTGAAGGACGGGGAAGCCCGGGTCATCGTCCGCCGGGAGACGGAGGAGGACCTCCTGCGGCTCGACGTCGGGTGACACGCGCCCAGGGGTGAAAAGACCGCAGGTGGAAGATCTGCGGTCACCCACCCCCGTACAAATGAAATAGATGTCTCACGATCCGGACGAAGGGTAGAAACTCCCGTCCGGTGAGTGAGACTGGACCAACCGTAGACGGTGAGAGGAAACGAGGTCGGATGATGCGTACGCGTCCGCTGAAGGTGGCGCTGCTGGGCTGTGGAGTGGTCGGCTCAGAGGTCGCGCGCATCATGACGACGCACGCCGCCGACCTCGCCGCCAGGATCGGCGCCCCCGTCGAGCTCGCGGGCGTCGCGGTCCGGCGGCCCGGCAAGGTGCGCGAGGGCATCGACCCCGCCCTTGTCACCACGGACGCCACCGCCCTCGTCAAACGGGGGGACATCGACGTGGTCGTCGAGGTCATCGGGGGCATCGAGCCCGCCCGGGCCCTCATCACCACCGCCTTCGAGCACGGCGCCTCCGTCGTCTCCGCCAACAAGGCCCTGCTCGCCCAGGACGGGGCCGCCCTGCACGCCGCCGCCGAGGAGCACGGCCGGGACCTCTACTACGAGGCCGCTGTCGCCGGCGCCATCCCGCTGATCCGGCCGCTGCGCGAGTCCCTCGCCGGGGACAAGGTCAACCGGGTGCTCGGCATCGTCAACGGCACCACCAACTTCATCCTCGACAAGATGGACTCCACGGGCGCCGGCTACCAGGAGGCGCTCGACGAGGCCACCGCGCTCGGGTACGCCGAGGCCGACCCGACCGCCGACGTCGAGGCCTTCGACGCCGCCGCCAAGGCCGCGATCCTCGCCGGCATCGCCTTCCACACGCGCGTGCGCCTCGACGACGTCTACCGCGAGGGCATGACCGAGGTCACCGCCGCCGACTTCCGCTCCGCCGCGGAGATGGGCTGCACCATCAAGCTGCTCGCCATCTGCGAGCGCGCGGCGGACGGCGGCTCGGTCACCGCCCGCGTGCACCCCGCCATGATCCCGCTCAGCCACCCGCTCGCCTCCGTGCGCGGCGCGTACAACGCCGTCTTCGTCGAGAGCGACGCCGCCGGGCAGCTGATGTTCTACGGCCCCGGCGCCGGCGGTTCGCCCACCGCCTCCGCCGTGCTCGGCGACCTGGTCGCCGTCTGCCGCAACCGGCTCAACGGCGCCACGGGGCCCGGCGAGTCGGCGTACGCCGCGCTGCCCGTCTCGTCCATGGGCGAGGTCGTCACGCGGTACCACATCAGCCTCGACGTCGCGGACAAACCGGGTGTTCTCGCCCAGGTCGCCACCGTGTTCGCCGAGCACGGCGTATCGATCGATACGGTGCGCCAGCAGGGCAGAAATCAGAGCAGCGGCGACGCAGTCGCCTTCGAACAGGGTGGCGGCGGGCGACGGGAGGGCGGCGAGGCATCTCTCGTCGTCGTCACCCACCGGGCCTCCGACGCCTCCCTGAGCGGGACCGTCGAGGCGCTGCGCAAGCTCGACACCGTGCGGGGTGTCGCCAGCATCATGCGGGTTGAAGGAGAGTAACCAGCAATGACCCACCAGTGGCGCGGAATCATCGAGGAGTACCGGGACAGGCTGCCGGTCTCCGACAGCACGCCGGTCGTGACGCTCCGCGAGGGCGGCACGCCCCTCGTGCCCGCGCAGGTGCTCTCCGAGCGCACGGGCTGTGAGGTCCACCTCAAGGTCGAGGGCGCGAACCCGACCGGGTCCTTCAAGGACCGCGGCATGACCATGGCGATCTCCAAGGCCAAGGAGGAGGGCGCCAAGGCGGTCATCTGCGCCTCCACCGGCAACACCTCCGCCTCCGCCGCCGCCTACGGCGTGCGGGCCGGCATGGTCTCCGCCGTGCTCGTGCCGCAGGGCAAGATCGCGCTCGGCAAGATGGGCCAGGCCCTGGTGCACGGCGCGAAGATCCTCCAGGTGGACGGCAACTTCGACGACTGCCTCACCCTCGCCCGCGCGCTGAGCGAGAACTACCCGGTGGCGCTGGTGAATTCGGTCAACCCGGTGCGCATCGAGGGCCAGAAGACGGCCGCCTTCGAGATCGTCGACATGCTCGGCGACGCCCCCGACATCCACGTCCTCCCGGTCGGCAACGCGGGCAACATCACCGCCTACTGGAAGGGCTACCAGGAGTACGCCGCCGACGGCATCGCCGCCCGGACGCCCCGCATGTGGGGGTTCCAGGCCTCCGGCAGCGCCCCGATCGTGCGCGGTGAGGTCGTCAAGGACCCCTCGACCATCGCCACCGCCATCCGCATCGGCAACCCGGCCTCCTGGAGCTACGCCCTCCAGGCCCGCGACGAGTCCGGCGGCGCCATCGACGAGGTGACGGACCGTGAAATCCTGCGCGCCTACCGTCTGTTGGCCGCGCAGGAGGGCGTCTTCGTGGAGCCCGCCTCCGCCGCCTCCGTGGCCGGTCTGCTCAAGGCCGCCGAGCAGGGCAAGGTCGACCCGGGCCAGCGCATCGTGTGCACCGTCACCGGCAACGGCCTGAAGGACCCCGACTGGGCCGTCGCCGGCGCGCCGCAGCCGGTCACCGTCCCCGTCGACGCGGCCACCGCGGCCGAGCGGCTGGGCCTGGCCTGAGCGCACCGGGGGAGCACCCGGGACCGGATACCGGCCGGTCCCCCCGGTGTCCCGGGTTCTCCCTGGCAAGGGTGCACAAGGGGCTTGCGACACGCATCGTGCGCCTCCTGTGCGCCCTATGTCGCCGCAGAACCTTCCTTCGATAGGCTGTACTGAACCCGCCTACCGCATATGCCCCCGCGTGTGGGCCCGGGGCCGCGTCGTCTCCGCGCTCCGACGGGTCTTCGTACGTCATCGAATGTCCATCGAACACCGCGAACGGCATTCGACTCCATCGAGTGTCTTCGACAGTCACGCAGCTCAAGGAGAGTCTTCGAGCGATGGCCGGTCCCGCCTTCCGCGCCGCCGCCGTCCGGGTGCGCGTCCCCGCCACCAGCGCCAACCTCGGGCCGGGCTTCGACGCCTTCGGCCTCGCGCTGGGGCTCTACGACGACGTCGTCGTCCGGGTGGCCGACTCCGGGCTGCACATCGACATCGCGGGCGAGGGCGGCGAGACCCTCCCGCGCGACGAGAGCCACCTGCTGGTCCGGTCCCTGCGCACCGCCTTCGACCTGCTGGGCGGACAGCCCCGCGGCCTGGAGATCGTCTGCGCCAACCGCATCCCGCACGGCCGGGGCCTGGGCTCCTCCTCCGCCGCGATCTGCGCCGGCATCGTCGCCGCCCGCGCGGTCACCATAGGCGGCGAGGCCCGGCTCGACGACGCCGCGCTGCTGGAACTGGCCACCGAGATCGAGGGCCATCCGGACAATGTGGCGGCCTGTCTGCTCGGCGGCTTCACCCTGTCCTGGATGGAGGCCGGCGGGGCCCGGGCCATCAGGATGGACCCCAGTGATTCCATCGTTCCGGTGGTTTTCGTTCCCGGGAAGCCGGTCCTCACCGAGACCGCGCGCGGCCTGCTCCCGCGCACCGTGCCGCACGTCGACGCCGCCACCAACGCGGGCCGTGCCGCCCTGCTCGTCGAGGCCCTGACCAGGCGCCCCGAGCTGCTGCTGCCCGCCACCGAGGACCGCCTCCACCAGGAGTACCGCGCCCCGGCCATGCCGGAGAGCGCCGCGCTGGTGGAGCGACTGCGGGCCGACGGGATCCCGGCCGTCATCTCCGGCGCCGGACCCACCGTCATGGCCCTCGCCGACGCCGGCACCGCCGACAAGGTGTCCCACCTCGCGGGCGAGGGCTGGGCCGCGAACCGGCTGGATCTCGACGTCCAGGGAGCGAGCGTGCTGCCGCTTGCGACCTGAGACACGGTTGCCGGATTTGGAGAGGGGGAATGTTTGTTGGATCCGGTAGTGTTAATCTCAAGTCTGCACCCGACCCCACCATGGCGAGGTGCCTCGTGTCCCCGTCCGGGACAGACATCCTTCCGGGAGCCTCCCACACCACTCCGTGTTCTGTGCGCCGTACCTGGGCACTACGTCGTACGCGGACACTGAGCGGGACAGCGGGCACGCTCCGGAATCGGTGCTACCACACCACGTGACACTGGGTGCCACGGCTCGCGGAAGCGCCATCACCAGCAAATTCTCTTCCGCCGCTTTGGCGGACCACCGCCCCGGCACGGTTCACCAAGACAGGACCGTAGCCGGACAGCACAACCGGTCGCCGAGCCAGACAGGCCGACGTCCGCTCCAGGGAAGGACCCTTCGTGAGCGACACCACCGATCTGATGGGCGCACGTGTCGAGGAGACCGCTGCCGCGCCCGCCACGGACGCCTCCGCGCCTGCCGCCGGTGCCGGCTCCCGGCGGCGCCGCGGTACCGGCCTCGAGGGCATGGTGCTGGCCGAGCTGCAGCAGGTCGCCTCGGGCCTCGGCATCAGGGGCACCGCGCGGATGCGCAAGAGCCAGCTGATCGAGGTCATCAAGGAGGCGCAGGCCGGAGGGGGCGCCGCCCCCAAGGCCGAGGCAGCCGCCACCGAGACCAAGCCCAAGCGCCGTGCCACCTCCAAGGCCCGCACGGGCGAGGACGCCGCCGAGAAGGCGGACAAGGCGGTGCAGGCCCCCGCCGAGAAGGCCGTGGCCCAGCAGCAGATCGAGATCCCCGGCCAGCCGGCCTCCGACGACGCCCCCACCGAGCGCCGTCGCCGCCGCGCCACCGCCGAGGCCGGCAGCCCGACCGCGAGCGGCGCCGAGACCGTCGCCGCCGAGGCGAAGAGCGAGCCCAAGGCCGAGACGCCCGCGCAGCAGCAGTCCCAGCAGCCGCAGCAGGGCGACGCCGGTGACGGCGAGGGCCGCGGCCGCCGCGACCGACGTGAGCGCGGGCGCGACCGCGGCGAGCGCGGGGACCGCGAGCGCGGCGACCGTGGTGACCGCCGCAACAAGGGCGACGACCAGCAGGGCGGCGGCCGTCAGGACCGTCAGCAGCAGGGCCAGCAGCAGGGCGGCCGCCAGGACCGCAACACCGGCCCGCAGGACGACGACGACTTCGAGGGCGGCCGCCGGGGCCGTCGGGGCCGCTACCGGGACCGCCGCGGCCGCCGCGGCCGCGACGAGATCGCCGAGCCGCAGGTCGCCGAGGACGACGTCCTGATCCCCGTCGCGGGCATCCTGGACATCCTCGACAACTACGCCTTCATCCGGACCTCCGGCTACCTGCCGGGCCCGAACGACGTGTACGTCTCCCTCGCCCAGGTCCGCAAGAACGGCCTGCGCAAGGGCGACCACGTCACCGGCGCGGTCCGCCAGCCCAAGGAGGGCGAGCGCCGCGAGAAGTTCAACGCGCTGGTCCGCCTCGACTCCGTCAACGGCATGGCGCCCGAACACGGCCGCGGCCGCCCGGAGTTCAACAAGCTGACCCCGCTCTACCCGCAGGACCGGCTCCGCCTGGAGACCGACCCGGGCGTGCTCACCACCCGGATCATCGACCTGGTCTCGCCGATCGGCAAGGGCCAGCGCGGTCTGATCGTGGCCCCGCCGAAGACCGGCAAGACCATGATCATGCAGGCGATCGCCAACGCGATCACGCACAACAACCCCGAGTGCCACCTGATGGTCGTCCTGGTCGACGAGCGTCCGGAAGAGGTCACCGACATGCAGCGGTCGGTCAAGGGCGAGGTCATCTCCTCGACCTTCGACCGCCCGGCCGAGGACCACACCACGGTCGCCGAGCTCGCCATCGAGCGCGCCAAGCGCCTGGTGGAGCTGGGCCACGACGTCGTCGTCCTGCTGGACTCGATCACCCGTCTGGGCCGCGCCTACAACCTGGCCGCGCCCGCCTCCGGCCGCATCCTGTCCGGTGGTGTCGACTCGACCGCGCTCTACCCGCCGAAGCGGTTCTTCGGTGCGGCGCGCAACATCGAGGACGGCGGCTCGCTGACCATCCTCGCCACCGCGCTGGTGGACACCGGGTCCCGCATGGACGAGGTGATCTTCGAGGAGTTCAAGGGCACCGGCAACGCCGAGCTCAAGCTCGACCGGAAGCTCGCCGACAAGCGCATCTTCCCGGCGGTGGACGTCGACGCGTCCGGCACCCGTAAGGAAGAGATCCTGCTCGCCCCCGACGAGCTCGCCATCGTCTGGAAGCTGCGCCGGGTGCTGCACGCCCTCGACCAGCAGCAGGCGGTCGAACTGCTCCTCGACAAGATGAAGCAGACGAAGTCGAACGCCGAGTTCCTGATGCAGATTCAGAAGACGACGCCGGCCCCCGGCAACGGGGACTGACGGTTCGATCCTGAGGTACAGAGGCCCGCCCCCCGTCGCACAGTGACGGGGGGCGGGCCTTTGGCGCTGAGAGGTACGGGACGCATCACGCGTCCCTCTTCACTCACCTCTCCCTGGGGGGACCTCCTTGACCACGCCCAAGAACGGGCGGCACAGACGGCGTATACGCCTCGCGCTGCCGTTCGCCGCCGCCGGTGTCGCCGCTGCCGTCGCCGCCGCGGTGATGACCTCCTCGGCGAACGCCGCGACCGCGCTGCCCAAGCCGGGCACCCAGCCGGTGGTCGGCCAGCCGTCGCAGGCCACGCTGGAGAAGCGCATCGCCGGCGCCTCCGGCACCGACAGCACGGACAGGACCAGCAGCCCGTCCGCCGTGTCCCCGAAGATCATCGGTGGCAACACGACGACCATCTCCTCGGCACCGTGGATGGCGCAGCTCTGGTACTACGACGACAAGGGCACCACCAGCACCAGCGACGACATCGGCTTCTTCTGCGGCGGCTCGGTCGTCTCGCCGACGAAGATCCTCACCGCCGCGCACTGCGTCCGCGACGAGAACGGCAAGGCCTACAACTGGAAGGCCGACGGCGCGGTCGTCACCGGCACCGCCCAGCTGCCCACCACCGACACCTCGGGCACCACCGACCTGCACGGCGGCCAGGCCACGGGCGTGCTGCGGCAGTGGAACAACCCGTCGTACGACCCGGCCACCGTCAACAACGACATCGCCGTGCTGACCCTGGCCGTCCCGGTCAAGGCCACGCCGATCCGCATGGTCACCTCCGGCGACACCGCCTCCTACACGGCCGGCAACGACGCCACCGTCTACGGCTGGGGCCGCACCAGCTCCACCAGCCAGGACATCTCGGACACCCTGAAGACGGCCACGCTGCCGATCCAGTCCGACACCACCTGCTCGGGCTACTGGGGCAGCGACTTCATCAAGGGCCACATGGTGTGCGCGGGCGCGCCCGCCACCGGCAGCGACACCGGCACCACCTCCGCCTGCAACGGCGACTCCGGCGGCCCGCTCGTGGTCAACGGCCGGATCGCCGGCATCGTCTCCTGGGGCGTCCAGGACTGCGTGTCGAAGGGCGCCTACAGCGTCTTCAGCAAGGTCTCCGCGTACGTCGGCGCCGCCTGTCCGCAGCTCGACGACGGCAACCTGAGCTACACCGACGGCAAGGCCGACCTCTTCGTCCGCAACTCGTCCACGAAGACCGGCTACGAGAAGGACTCCAAGGGCAGCTCCTTCGCCACCCGGATCTCCTGGGGCAACTGGGGCGGCGTCAACCTGGTCCTGCAGACCGACCTGAACCGGGACGGCTACCAGGACCTGGTCTACCGGGTCTCCTCCACCGGTGACGTGTACTGGGAGCACTTCGTGCTCAACAGCGCCCGCACGGACGGCTCCTGGACCGACACGAAGATCTTCTCCGGCTGGAAGACCCGCACCCGGATCATCGTGCCGGGCGACGTCACCGGCGACTACCTGCCCGACGTCCTCTCCGTGGACTCCGGCGGCACGCTGTGGATCTACCCGGGCAAGGGCAACGGCACCTTCGGCTCGCGCGTCTCGGTCGGCACCGGCTGGAACCAGTACAACACCGTGCGCGGCCACGGCGACTTCACCGGCGACGGCAAGGCCGACCTGATCGCCCGCAAGTCCAGCACCGGGGACCTGTACCTGTACAAGGGCACCGGCAAGTCCGGATCCGGCGCCTTCTCCAGCCGGATCAAGGTGCGCAGCGCCTGGACCGGCTACAACGCCTTCGACGCCGTCGGCGACGTCAGCGGGGACGGCAAGGCCGACTTCCTGGCCCGCACCAAGGGCGGCACGCTCTACCTGTACAAGGGCACCGGCAAGGCGACCAGCGAGATCTTCGCCACAAGGGTCTCGGCCGGCACCGGTTTCGAGCAGTACGACCTCTGGGGCTGAAACCCCAGGTGAGCGGCGCTCACCAGCGGTAACCCGACGACGGACGGTGCCCATCGCGCGACGCGGCGGGCACCGTCCGTCGTGCAACCCTGTCCCGGGTTTCCCCGTCCTTGCGGGCGGGGCGACGATGGAGCGGTGACGACCGCGCCTGATCCCGACCGCGGGGGGTACCCGACCGACGAGACCTAGGAGTGACGTGTCCGCCGAGAGCACGCCCCAGCCCGGCATACCGGAGCCGGACGCCACCGGCCCGGACGGCCGGGCCGAGGGCCGCCGCAAGACCCGCAGCACCCGCCGCAAGGCCCTGCTCGTCACGGCCTGGACGGCCGCGGGCATCGTCGTGCTGGGCGGTACCGGCGCCGGATACGTCTACTTCAAGCTCAACGGCAACCTCCGCAGCGTCGACATCAACCAGGCCCTCGGCGCCGACCGGCCCAAGAAGGCCGACAACGGCTCCGAGAACATCCTGGTCCTGGGCTCGGACACCCGATCCGGCGCCAACCGCAGGCTCGGCGGCGGCACCGACGACGGCAGCGCCCGCTCCGACACGGCGATGATCGTCCACGTCTACCGGGGCCACCAGAGGGCCGCCGTGGTCTCCATGCCCCGGGACACCCTCATCGACCGCCCCGCCTGCACCGACACCAAGGGCGCGCAGCACCCGGCGGCCCACGGGGTCATGTTCAACGAGGCGTACTCCACCGGCGGCGCGGCCTGCACCGTCAAGACCGTCGAGTCCCTGACCGGGCTGCGCATGGACCACTACCTGGAGGTCGACTTCGCCGGCTTCCAGAAGCTCATCGACGACCTCGGCGGGGTCCCGGTCACGACGACCAGGAACATCGACGACCCGCAGAGCCACCTGACCCTCAGGGCCGGCACCCACACCCTCGGCGGCCGCCAGGCCCTCGGCCTGGTGCGCACCCGGCACGGTGTCGGCGACGGCTCCGACCTCGGCCGCATCCAGCTCCAGCAGGCCTTCGTCAAGGCGCTGCTCACCCAGGTCAGGCAGGTCGGCGTGTTCTCCGACCCGAAGAAGCTGTACGACCTGGCCGACACCGCCACCAAGACCGTCACCACCGACTCCGACCTCGGCTCGGTCAACTCCCTCATCGACTTCGCGGACGGCCTCAAGGGCATCGGCGCGAACCGGATGCACATGATCACCATGCCGGTCCGCTACGACCCGGCCGACCCCAACCGCGTGATCATGAAGAAGACGAAGGCCCAGGAGGTCTGGACCGCCCTGAAGAACGACCGGCCGATCCCCGCGTCGGCCACCCGGGGCACGGCCACCGGCGAGGCCGAGGGCGTCGTCACCGGCTGAGCGCGACGGAGCGGAATAGAACCGCCCCACCCCCGGTTTTGGGAGATGGCGCCAGTCCTGGCAGACTGGACCGTCGGCTCCGGTTCACGCACCCGCACCCCGCGGCGGCGACCCGGCGCCCTCCCGATACCTAGGAGACACCTTGAAGCGCGACATCCACCCCGAGTACGTCGAGACGCAGGTCAGCTGCACCTGCGGCGCGTCGTTCACGACTCGCAGCACCATCCAGTCCGGCACCATCCGGGCCGAGGTCTGCTCCGAGTGCCACCCGTTCTACACGGGCAAGCAGAAGATCCTCGACACCGGTGGCCGTGTGGCCCGCTTCGAGGCCCGCTTCGGCAAGGCTGCCGGCTCCAAGAAGTAGCGAGCCCCATTTCGCCGGTCCACGGCCGCACCCCCGCCCGGGTGTGCCCGGGACCGGCGTTTTTGGTCGCCGCCCTTCCCCTCACCGCAGTACAGGAGCCGAAAGATGTTCGAGGCCGTCGAGGAGCTCGTCGCAGAGCACGCCGACCTGGAGAAGAAGCTCGCCGACCCGTCGGTCCACGCCGACCAGGGCAACGCGCGCAAGCTGAACAAGCGCTACGCCGAGCTGACCCCGATCGTCGCCACGTACCGCTCCTGGAAGCAGACCGGCGACGACGTCGAGACCGCGCGCGAGTTCGCCGCGGACGACCCCGACTTCGCCGCCGAGGTCAAGGACCTGGAGAAGCAGCGCGAGGACCTCACCGAGCGCCTGCGCCTGCTGCTGGTCCCGCGCGACCCCAGCGACGACAAGGACGTCATCCTCGAGATCAAGGCGGGCGCGGGCGGCGACGAGTCCGCCCTCTTCGCGGGCGACCTGCTGCGCATGTACCTGCGCTACGCCGAGCGCGTCGGCTGGAAGACCGAGATCATCGACGCCACCGAGTCCGAGCTGGGCGGCTACAAGGACGTCCAGGTCGCCGTGAAGGCCCGCGGGCAGCTCGAACCCGGCCAGGGCGTGTGGGCGCGGCTGAAGTACGAGGGCGGGGTGCACCGCGTGCAGCGGGTGCCCGCGACCGAGTCCCAGGGCCGCATCCACACCTCCGCGGCCGGTGTCCTCGTGACCCCCGAGGCCGAGGAGGTGGACGTCGAGATCAACCCGAACGACCTGCGCATCGACGTCTACCGGTCCTCCGGGCCGGGCGGCCAGTCCGTGAACACCACCGACTCCGCCGTGCGCATCACGCACCTGCCGACCGGTGTCGTCGCCTCCTGCCAGAACGAGAAGAGCCAGCTCCAGAACAAGGAGCAGGCGCTGCGCATCCTGCGCTCCAGGCTGCTCGCCGCGGCGCAGGAGGAGGCCGAGCGGGAGGCCGCCGACGCCCGCCGCAGCCAGGTCCGCACGGTCGACCGCTCGGAGAAGATCCGCACCTACAACTTCCCGGAGAACCGCATCTCGGACCACCGGGTCGGCTTCAAGGCGTACAACCTGGACCAGGTCCTGGACGGCGACCTCGACGCGGTGATCCAGGCCTGCGTCGACGCCGACTCCGCGGCGAAGCTGGCGGCCGCGTAACAGGCGACATCGGCACGTACGAGGTACGTACGGAACACCACGGAGGACTTGCGTGAACCTGCTGCTCGCGGAGGTGGCCCAGGCCACCCAGCGGCTGGCCGCCGCCGGCGTGCCCTCGCCGCGCACCGACGCGGAGGAGCTCGCCGCGTTTGTGCACGGCGTGAAGCGGGGCGAGCTGCACTCCGTCAAGGACTCCGACTTCGACGCCCGGTACTGGGAGGTCATCGCCCGGCGCGAGCAGCGCGAGCCGCTGCAGCACATCACCGGGCGGGCCTACTTCCGCTACCTGGAGCTCCAGGTCGGGCCCGGTGTGTTCGTGCCCCGGCCGGAGACCGAGTCGGTGGTCGGCTGGGCCATAGACGCCGTGCGCGCCATGGACGTGGTCGAACCGTGCATCGTCGACCTGTGCACCGGCACCGGCGCCATCGCGCTCGCCCTCGCCCAGGAGGTGCCGCGCTCGCGCGTGCACGCCGTGGAGCTGTCCGAGGACGCCCTGGTGTGGACGCGGAAGAACATGGCCGGCTCGCGCGTGGACCTGCGCCAGGGCGACGCCCTCACCGCCTTCCCGGACCTCGACGGCCAGGTCGACCTGGTGATCTCCAACCCGCCGTACATCCCGCTCACCGAATGGGAGTACGTCGCCCCGGAGGCCCGCGACTACGACCCCGAGCTGGCGTTGTTCTCCGGTGAGGACGGACTCGACCTGATCCGCGGCATCGAGCGCACCGCGCACCGGCTGCTGCGCCCCGGCGGGGTCGTCGTCATCGAGCACGCCGACACCCAGGGCGGCCAGGTGCCGTGGATCTTCACCGAGGAGCGGGGCTGGGCCGACGCCGCCGACCACCCCGACCTCAACAACCGCCCCCGCTTCGCGACCGCGCGCAAGGCGCTGCCGTGAGCACCCGTGAGACGACAACCCGGCAGTACGTGTACGAGGAGGCCCGCTAGACATGGCACGGCGATACGACACCAATGACGCGACCGACCGCGTGACGGGTCTGCGCGAGGCCGCGTCCGCCGTCCGCCGGGGCGAGCTGGTGGTGCTCCCGACCGACACGGTGTACGGCATCGGCGCCGACGCGTTCTCCTCCGAGGCCGTCGCCGACCTGCTCGCCGCCAAGGGCCGGGGCCGCAACATGCCCACCCCGGTGCTCATCGGCTCCCCGAACACCCTGCACGGCCTGGTCACGGACTTCTCCGAGCTGGCCTGGGAGCTGGTCGACGCGTTCTGGCCGGGCGCCCTCACGCTCGTCGCCCGGCACCAGCCGTCCCTGCAGTGGGACCTCGGCGACACCCGGGGCACGGTCGCCGTGCGCATGCCCTTGCACCCGGTCGCCATCGAGCTGCTCACCGAGGTCGGCCCCATGGCCGTGTCCTCGGCCAACCTCACCGGGCACCCCGCGCCGGAGAACTGCGACGCCGCCCAGGACATGCTCGGCGACTCCGTCTCCGTCTACCTCGACGGCGGGCCCACCCCGGGCAACGTGCCGTCCTCCATCGTCGACGTCTCCGGCGAGGTGCCGGTGCTGCTGCGCCAGGGCGCCCTGTCCCCCGAGGAGCTGCGGAAGGTCGTACCCGACCTCGAGGTGGCCAATTGACGGCCCCTGAGGCGGGGCGTGACATAGGCAACGGGGAACGTGCGGCGGAGCAGACCACGACCTTCGGGTTTCCGCGCGACACCTTCCGCATCCTCCATGTCAGCACCGGCAACGTGTGCCGCTCGCCGATCACCGAGCGGCTGACCCGCCATTTCCTGGCGGAGCGGCTCGGCGTGCTCGGCTGCGGGCTGATCGTGGAGAGCGCGGGCACCTGGGGCCACGAGGGCGCGCCCATGGAGGCCAACGCCGAGGCCGTACTGGCCGAGTTCGGCGCGGACGCCTCCGGCTTCACCGGGCGGGAACTCCTCGACGAGCACGTGATCAGGGCCGACCTGGTCCTGACGGCCACCCGCGACCACCGCGCCCAGGTCATCTCCATGGGCCATTCGGCGGGCCTGCGCACCTTCACGCTGAAGGAGTTCACCCGCCTGGTGCGCGCCATAGACCCGGCGACGCTGCCCCCGCTGGAGGACGGCGTGGTCGCCCGGGCACGCGCCCTGGTCCGCGCGGCGGCCGCTCTACGCGGGTGGCTGCTCGCGCCGACGGCGGAGGCGGACGAGGTGTACGACCCGTACGGGGCGCCCCTGCCGTTCTTCCGCTCCATCGGCGACGAGATACACCAGGCCCTGGACCCGGTGATGACGGCACTGACGGGCGTACCGACACGCGCATGAGGCCGGCCGCCGGGGCTGGGCGGTGCGCGCGGGGCACTGAACGGCGGCTCTGCGTGGCGGAGCCGGCTGCGGCGGTCGGCACCGGACGGGGCTGAGCGCCGCGACGGGGTCTGCCGAGAGCCGTGCCCGGCTGTGACGGCTCCGCCCGGTGGCCGGTGCGGGCGGGGGCGGCGGTGGCCGGTGGCGCCGGACGGTGGCGCGGCGTTCGTCGTGGAGCAGGGCCGAGCGGTGGCTGCGAGAGGCGTGTCGGGAGCGAGCCCCGATGCGTCCGCGCGACCGTGCCTGGCCGCGCACGCCGTGAGCGTGCCGGCGCCCAGGAGGCCCGCATCGGCGCCGGAGCCCCACGAGTGCCGCAAGCCGCGCGGACACCGTGAGCCACACCAGCAGCGTGGGTCGCAGCCGTACCGCAGGCCTCGCCTCCACCGGCGCCCCGTCCGCACCGGCCGCCGGTCGGAGCCGTCACGGTGTCCTTGCGCCCGGCGCAGCCGCGGGGGCTCTCGTCCGGCGTCGGTGGGTACCGGCGTGCGGCAGGGCTCGTGGGGCTTTTTTGAGGCGGGCATACCGGGCGTTCCGTACCTCCCCGGCCTACATTGGTCCTACGTCACCGTCGACGCCCGGGAGCCCACCATGGCGGTCACCCCTGCCCTCGAGACCGACGTCCTGCGGCAGCAGGACCCCGAGCTCGCCGATCTCCTGCTCGGGGAGCTGGCGCGGCAGTCGACGACGCTGCAGCTGATCGCCGCTGAGAACTTCACCTCCCCGGCCGTGCTCGCCACCCTCGGCTCGGCGCTGTCCAACAAGTACGCCGAGGGCTACCCCGGCCACCGGTACCACGGCGGCTGCGAGATCGTCGACGTCGCCGAACGCGCCGCCGTCGACCGCGCCAGGGCCCTCTTCGGCGCCGCGCACGCCAACGTCCAGCCCCACTCGGGCTCCTCGGCCGTCCTGGCCGCCTACGCCGCCCTGCTGCGCCCCGGCGACACCGTGCTCGCCCTCGGCCTGCCCTACGGCGGCCACCTCACCCACGGCTCGCCCGCGAACTTCTCCGGCCGCTGGTTCGACTTCGTCGGCTACGGCGTCGACGCCGAGACCGGGCTCGTCGACCACGACCAGGTCCGCCACCTCGCCCGCAACCACCGGCCCAAGGCCGTCGTCTGCGGGTCCATCGCCTACCCCCGCCACTTCGACTACGCCTTCTTCCGCGAGGTCGCCGACGAGGTCGGCGCGTACCTGATCGCGGACGCCGCGCACCCGATCGGCCTGGTCGCCGGGGGAGCGGCGCCGAACCCGGTGCCGTACGCCGACATCGTGTGCGCCACCACCCACAAGGTGCTGCGCGGCCCGCGCGGCGGGATGATCCTGTGCGGCGAGGAACTGGCCGAGCGGGTCGACCGGGCGGTGTTCCCCTTCACCCAGGGCGGTGCGCAGATGCACACCATCGCCGCCAAGGCCGTCGCGTTCGGCGAGGCGGCGACCCCGGCGTTCGGCGCGTACGCGCACCAGGTCGTCGCCAACGCCCGGGTGCTGGCCGGCCACCTGGCCGCGGAGGGCCTCGTCGTCACCACCGGCGGCACGGACACGCACCTGATCACCGCCGACACCGCCCCGCTCGGCGTGGACGGCCGCACCGCGCGCGGCCGGCTCGCGGCGGCGGGCGTCGTCCTGGACTGCTGTGCGCTGCCCCACGGCGACGGCCGCGGCCTGCGCCTCGGTACGGCGGCGGTGACCACGCAGGGCATGGGGGAGCCGGAGATGGTCCGGATCGCCGCGCTCATGGCCGGCGTCCTGCGGGGCGGGACGGAACCGGCCAGGGCCCGGGAGGAGGTGCGCGAACTGGCCGGAAGATTTCCGCCGTATCCGGGCTGAACCGGGGTAGGCGACGGGTCCGTACTCCCTGTGTGCACCCTCGTACGCCCGATCCGCGCTGTGCCGCACAGCCCTCCGTGCAACCATCGTCGCTACCCGGAAGTCCTCACTCATATGCATGCGTCGCTAGGGTGTGGGGCTGTGATGGCCAGCGAGACCTGTGGGGAAGCCCGTGCGTGAATACCTGCTGACGCTCTGCATCACGGCCGCGGTGACGTATCTGCTGACAGGGCCGGTACGGAAGTTCGCGATCGTGGCCGGAGCCATGCCGGAGATCCGGGCACGTGACGTGCACCGGGAACCCACTCCGCGCCTCGGCGGGATCGCGATGTTCTTCGGCCTGTGCGCGGGCCTGCTGGTCGCGGACCACCTCACCAACCTCAACGAGGTCTTCGCCAAGTCCAACGAGCCGCGCGCGCTGCTCTCCGGCGCGGCGCTGATCTGGCTGATCGGCGTCCTCGACGACAAGTTCGAGATCGACGCGCTGATCAAGCTGGGCGGCCAGATGATCGCCGCGGGCGTCATGGTCATGCAGGGCCTGACGATCCTGTGGCTGCCCATCCCGGGCGTCGGCAACGTGGCACTGACCCAGTGGCAGGGCACCCTGCTGACGGTGGCGCTGGTGGTCATCACGATCAACGCCGTGAACTTCGTGGACGGCCTCGACGGCCTCGCGGCCGGCATGGTGTGCATCGCGGCCGGCGCGTTCTTCCTGTACGCCTACCGCATCTGGTACTCGTACGGCATCGAGGCCGCCGCCCCCGGCACCCTGTTCGCGGCCATCCTCATGGGCATGTGCCTGGGCTTCCTGCCGCACAACATGCACCCCGCCCGGATCTTCATGGGCGACTCCGGCTCGATGCTGATCGGCCTGGTGCTGTCGGCGGGCGCCATCTCGATCACCGGCCAGGTCGACCCCGACGCCCTGGCGCTGTTCACCGGCTCCGAGAAGGCGGCGGTGCACCAGACGGTGCCGGTGTACATCCCGCTGCTGCTGCCGCTGACGATCATCGCCGTGCCGGCCGCCGACCTGGTCCTGGCCATCGTCCGCCGCACCTGGCGCGGCCAGTCGCCGTTCGCCGCCGACCGCGGCCACCTGCACCACCGTCTGCTCGAGATCGGCCACTCGCACAGCCGGGCCGTGCTGATCATGTACTTCTGGTCGGCGCTGATCGCCTTCGGCGCCCTGGCGTACTCGGTGAACTCGGCGTCGATGTGGATCGTCCTCGGCGTCGTCTTCCTCAGCGCGGTGGGCCTGGTCCTGCTCCTGCTGCCGCGCTTCACGCCGCGCACCCCGCTGTGGGCCCAGGCCTTCGTGCCGCCGCGGTACCGCAGGCGCCGGTCCGCCGGGGCCGAGGAGGCCGTCGAGGCGCTGGAGGCCGCCTCCGGCGAGGAATCCGCGCCGGCTGACGACCGCACTCCCGTGACCGCCGGTACGACCGGGGTCAACGGGGCGACGGCGATCGGTCCCCGTTCGCGTACGGCCAAAGGTCGTAAGGTAAGAATCTGACTAGAGCATTGCCATCTCGTGGGGGAGTAAAGTCTCCCAATACCAGACAAACAGGCGCGGTTTTTGCACAGACGGGCACTGTCACTCTCATGTGTGACAGCAAGCACACCCATCAGGTAAAGACCTCATCAAATAGTTTGTGATACGGTTCACGAGAACCCCGGATAGAACCGAAGGACCGTAGTGCGACGGTCCATTGGTGAGAGGTCTCGCCTTCTCGGCCCGGGACTACGCTCGTCCATGACGACACCTGCCCCCCTGTGAAAGCGGAGTTGCCGCCATGCCGTCCAAAGACGCCCGGAACCTTCTGCAGATCGCTGTGCCCGCAGCGGCTGCGGGTGCGATCGCCGTCGCCGTGAGCGCCGCGGTCGCCGGAGGCAAGGGTGCGCTCGGCGCGGCCGTCGGCACGCTGCTGGCCGTCCTGTTCATGGGAGTCGGCCTGTACGTGCTGCAGTGGACGGCAAGGACGCTGCCCCAGCTGTTCCAGGCGATGGGCCTCATGCTCTACATGGCCCAGCTGCTGCTGCTCCTCATTTTCGTCGCCGTCTTCAAGGGCACCTCGTTCTTCAATCCGAAGGCGTTCGCCGTAGCGCTGGTCGTGACGACCGTCGTGTGGATGGCCGCGCAGGCGCGCGCCCACATGAAGGCCAAGATCTTCTACATCGACCCGGACTCCGAGAAGAGCGAGAAGCGCGAGAAGACGGGCCCGTCCTCGTGAGGGGTAGGGCCGGGATAAAGGCTTGTGAGATCTCCTGCTATCGTCCGGTGCCAACTGCGGCATCGCGGGCGCGGGCACCTGAGCTGACGCCTGCTAGATCGCGAGGCTCGATGCCCTCCAGCCGCCCCCACGTTCGTTACACCAGTCCGGTGCCGATCCGCGGCCATGTGCCGCGCCGACACAACGAGGTTGCCGTACCCATGCGTCACGCCGAAGGAGCCCGCGGTGAGTGCTGACCAGACCCAGCTCGCCTTTGACTGGAGTTGCCGGATCATGTCCGACAACGGGTGCGGCTTCCCGGCTCCGGGCCTGCACTCGTTCCTCTTCCAGCCGCTCTTCACGGTCGGCGGCTACGAGTTCAACAAGGTGATGCTGCTCACCCTCATCACCACGTTCCTCGTCATCGGCTTCTTCTGGGCCGCCTTCGGCAAGGCCAAGGTCGTCCCGGGCAAGCTGCAGATGATCGGCGAGGCCGGCTACGACTTCGTGCGCCGGGGCATCGTCTACGAGACCCTCGGCAAGCGCGAGGGCGAGAAGTACGTCCCCTTCATGGTCTCGCTGTTCTTCTTCATCTGGATCATGAACGTCTGGTCCGTGATCCCGCTGGCCCAGTTCCCGGTGTCGTCGGTCATCGCCGTCCCCATGGTGCTGGCCGCCATCGTCTGGATCACCTGGATCTCCCTGACCTTCAAGCGGCACGGCTTCGTGGGCTTCTTCAAGAACATCACGGGCTACGACAAGTCGCTCGGCGCGGTGCTGCCGCTCGTGATGCTCATCGAGTTCTTCTCGAACCTGCTGGTCCGCCCGTTCACGCACGCGGTGCGACTCTTCGCCAACATGTTCGCCGGTCACCTGATGCTGGTGATGTTCACCGTCGCCTCCTGGTACCTGCTGAACAGCTGGATGATCCCGGCCGCCGGCGTCTCCTTCGTGATGACGATGGCCATGATCTGCTTCGAGCTTTTCGTCCAGGCCGTCCAGGCGTACGTCTTCGTCCTGCTGGCCTGCTCCTACATTCAGGGCGCTCTCGCCGAGCACCACTGAGCCACAGCCCTACCCCACCCCCGGTCGTCCGGTGGCCAACCCCCACCGGTCCGTAAAGAGAAGGAAGATTCAGCATGGCTGCCACTGAGACCCTCGCCGCTGTCTCCGGTTCCATCGGTTCGGTCGGTTACGGCCTCTCGGCCATCGGCCCCGGCATCGGCGTCGGCATCATCTTCGGCAACGGCACCCAGGCCCTGGCCCGCCAGCCCGAGGCCGCCGGCCTGATCCGTGCCAACCAGATCCTCGGCTTCGCCTTCTGTGAGGCCCTCGCCCTCATCGGCATCGTCATGCCGTTCGTGTTCGGTGTGAAGTAAGGCTTCCCCCACCGACACGTTTCGACGAAAGGCACTGATGTGATCGCCAACCTGGCACAGCTGGCGGCCGAGGAGACGAAGCAGAACCCGCTCGTCCCCGCCGGTCCCGAGCTGCTCATCGGCACCATCGCCTTCGCCATCGTGTTCTTCTTCTTCTGGAAGAAGCTGCTTCCGAACATCAACAAGGTTCTGGAGGAGCGCCGCACGGCGATCGAAGGCGGAATCGAAGAGGCCGAGGCCATGAAGGTCGAGGCCCAGAGCGTCCTTGAGCAGTACAAGGCCCAGCTCGCCGAGGCCCGGCACGAGGCCGCGCGTCTGCGCCAGGAGGCGCAGGAGCAGGGTGCCGCGCTCATCGCCGAGATGCGGGCCGAGGGTCAGCGGCAGCGCGAGGAGATCGTCGCCGCCGGCCACTCGCAGATCGAGGCCGACCGCAAGGCCGCCGCGTCCGCGCTCCGGCAGGACGTCGGCAAGCTCGCCACCGAACTGGCCGGCAAGCTCGTCGGCGAGTCCCTCGAGGACCACGCCCGCCAGAGCCGTGTGATCGACCGCTTCCTCGACGACCTCGAGGAGAAGGCCGAGGCCACGCGATGAACGGAGCGAGCCGCGAGGCCCTGGCAGCCGCACGCGAGCGTCTCGACGCGCTGACGGACTCCACGTCCGTGGACGCGGTCGCGCTCGCCGACGAGCTGGCGGCCGTCACCGCGCTGCTCGACCGCGAGGCCGGTTTGCGCCGGGTCCTCACCGACCCGGCGCAGTCCGGAGAGGCCAAGGCGGCCCTCGTCCAGCGCCTGATCGGCGGACAGGTCAGCGGCACCACCGCCGACCTGGTGTCCGGACTCGTCCGTTCCCGCTGGTCGCAGCCGCGCGACCTGGTCGACGCGCTGGAGGAGCTGGCGGACACCGCCGACCTCACCGCCGCGGAGAAGGCCCGCACGCTGGACGACGTCGAGGACGAGCTGTTCCGGTTCGGCCGGATCGTCTCCTCCAGCACCGAGCTGCGCGCCGCGCTCACCGACCGCGCCGCGAGCACCTCGGCCAAGGTCGAGCTGCTGCACCGGCTCCTCGGCGGCCGGGCCAAGCCCGCCACCGAGCGACTGGTCGTCCGCCTCGTGACCGCGCCGCGGGGACGTAGCCTGGAATCGGGACTCGAGTCCCTGTCCAAGCTCGCCGCCGACCGCCGGGACCGGCTGGTGGCGACCGTCACCTCCGCGGTGCCGCTGAGCGACCCGCAGAAGCGCCGCCTGGGCGACGCCCTGGCGAAGCTCTACGGCCGCCGGATGCACCTCAACCTGGACGTGGACCCCGACGTGATCGGCGGGATCCGGGTGCAGGTCGGTGACGAGGTCATCAACGGCTCCCTCGCGGACCGGCTGGACGACGCCGCCCGCCGCATGGCGAGCTAGCAACTCAACAAGCAGTACGTACCTACGGCCCTGGTTGGGCCGTGCAGAGGATTCCTGGGGGTCGCCCCCAGACCCCCCAAGTGAAACTTCGGGCCCAACAAGGAGAGCAGGGAACCCAGATGGCGGAGCTCACGATCCGGCCGGAGGAGATCCGGGACGCGCTGGAGAACTTTGTCCAGTCGTACAAGCCGGACGCGGCCTCGCGCGAGGAGGTCGGTACGGTCACCGTCGCCGGCGACGGTATCGCCAAGATCGAGGGTCTGCCCTCGGCCATGGCGAACGAGCTGCTGAAGTTCGAGGACGGCTCCCTCGGTCTCGCGCTGAACCTGGAAGAGCGCGAGATCGGTGCCGTCGTCCTCGGTGAGTTCAGCGGCATCGAGGAGGGTCAGCCGGTCACGCGTACCGGTGAGGTCCTCTCCGTCGCGGTCGGCGAGGGCTACCTCGGCCGCGTCGTCGACCCGCTCGGCAACCCGATCGACGGCCTCGGCGAGATCGAGACGTCCGGCCGCCGCGCCCTCGAGCTGCAGGCCCCCACGGTCATGCAGCGCAAGTCGGTGCACGAGCCGATGGAGACCGGCTACAAGGCCGTCGACGCGATGACCCCGATCGGCCGTGGTCAGCGTCAGCTGATCATCGGCGACCGCCAGACGGGCAAGACCGCCCTGGCCGTCGACACGATCATCAACCAGCGCGACAACTGGCGCACCGGCGACCCGAAGAAGCAGGTCCGCTGCATCTACGTCGCCATCGGCCAGAAGGGCTCCACCATCGCCGGCGTGCGCCGCGCGCTGGAGGAGAACGGCGCCCTGGAGTACACGACCATCGTCGCCGCCCCGGCGTCCGACCCGGCCGGCTTCAAGTACCTGGCGCCGTACACCGGTTCGGCCATCGGTCAGCAGTGGATGTACGAGGGCAAGCACGTCCTCATCATCTTCGACGACCTGTCGAAGCAGGCCGACGCCTACCGCGCCGTGTCGCTGCTGCTGCGCCGCCCGCCGGGCCGTGAGGCCTACCCCGGCGACGTCTTCTACCTGCACTCCCGTCTGCTGGAGCGCTGCGCCAAGCTCTCCGACGACATGGGTGCCGGTTCGATGACCGGTCTGCCGATCGTCGAGACCAAGGCCAACGACGTCTCGGCGTTCATCCCGACCAACGTCATCTCCATCACCGACGGCCAGTGCTTCCTGGAGTCGGACCTGTTCAACGCCGGTCAGCGCCCCGCGCTGAACGTCGGCATCTCCGTCTCCCGAGTCGGTGGTTCCGCGCAGCACAAGGCGATGCGCCAGGTCTCCGGCCGTCTGCGGGTCGACCTCGCCCAGTTCCGTGAGCTGGAGGCGTTCGCCGCCTTCGGTTCCGACCTGGACGCGGCCTCGAAGGCCCAGCTGGAGCGCGGTTCGCGCATGGTCGAGCTGCTGAAGCAGGACCAGTACCAGCCGATGGCCACCGAGGACCAGGTCGTCTCCGTCTGGGCCGGCACCAACGGCCGCATGGACGACGTCCCGGTCGCCGACATCCGCCGCTTCGAGAGGGAGCTCCTGGAGTTCCTGCACCGCAAGCACCAGCCGCTGATGACCTCCATCCGCGAGGGCGCCAAGATGTCGGACGACACCATCCAGGCGATCGACGACGCCGTGGCGGAGTTCAAGAGGCAGTTCGAGACGAGCGACGGCAAGCTGCTCGGCGAGGACACCCCTGCCGCTGCCGCCAAGTGACGTAAGGAAGGGACCTGACTCATGGGAGCCCAGCTCCGGGTCTACAAGCGTCGCATCCGATCCGTCAGCGCGACCAAGAAGATCACCAAGGCGATGGAGATGATCGCCGCCTCGCGCGTCGTCAAGGCGCAGCGCAAGGTGGCGGCCTCCACGCCGTACGCGCAGGAACTGACCCGCGCGGTCACGGCGGTCGGCACCGGGTCGAACACCAAGCACCCCCTCACCACGGAGACGGAGAACCCGACCCGTGCCGCGGTCCTGCTCCTCACGAGCGACCGCGGTCTGGCCGGCGCCTTCAACTCCAACGCGATCAAGGCCGCGGAGCAGCTGACCGCGCGCCTGGAGCGCGAGGGCAAGCAGGTCGACACGTACATCGTCGGCCGGCGCGGTGTCGCGCACTACAACTTCCGTGAGCGCAAGATCGCGGAGTCGTGGAGCGGCTTCACCGACGAGCCGACGTACGCGGACGCCAAGAAGGTCGCGGCGCCCCTGATCGAGGCCATCGAGAAGGACACGGCCGAGGGTGGCGTCGACGAACTCCACATGGTCTTCACCGAGTTCGTCTCGATGATGACGCAGACGGCGCTCGACGCCCGGCTGCTGCCGCTGCGCCTCGAAGAGGTCGCCGAGGAGGTCGCCCCCAAGGGCGAGATCCTCCCGCTGTACGACTTCGAGCCGTCGGCGGAGGACGTCCTCGACGCCCTGCTGCCGCGCTACGTGGAGAGCCGCATCTACAACGCGCTGCTCCAGTCGGCCGCTTCGAAGCACGCCGCCACGCGGCGCGCGATGAAGTCGGCCACCGACAACGCGGGCGAGCTGATCAACACGCTCTCCCGTCTTGCCAACGCGGCCCGCCAGGCCGAAATCACCCAGGAAATCAGCGAGATCGTCGGTGGCGCCAGCGCCCTGGCCGACGCGACCGCGGGGAGTGACCGATAAATGACCACCACTGTTGAGACCGCGACGGCTACGGGCCGCGTCGCCCGGGTCATCGGCCCGGTCGTCGACGTGGAGTTCCCCGTCGACGCGATGCCGGACATCTACAACGCGCTGCACGTCGAGGTGGCCGACCCGGCCAACGCCGGCGAGAAGAAGACGCTGACCCTGGAGGTCGCCCAGCACCTGGGTGACGGCCTGGTCCGCACCATCTCCATGCAGCCGACCGACGGCCTGGTCCGCCAGGCCCCGGTCGTCGACACCGGCGACGGCATCACCGTGCCGGTCGGCGACTTCACCAAGGGCAAGGTGTTCAACACTCTCGGTGAGGTGCTGAACGTCGACGAGAAGTACACGGGCGAGCGCTGGTCCATCCACCGCAAGGCCCCGAACTTCGACGAGCTCGAGTCGAAGACCGAGATGTTCGAGACCGGCGTCAAGGTCATCGACCTTCTCACCCCGTACGTCAAGGGTGGAAAGATCGGTCTGTTCGGCGGTGCCGGCGTCGGCAAGACGGTGCTCATCCAGGAGATGATCTACCGCGTCGCCAACAACCACGACGGTGTCTCCGTGTTCGCCGGTGTCGGCGAGCGCACCCGTGAGGGCAACGACCTCATCGAGGAGATGTCGGACTCGGGCGTCATCGACAAGACCGCGCTGGTCTTCGGTCAGATGGACGAGCCCCCGGGCACCCGTCTGCGCGTCGCGCTGGCCGGCCTGACCATGGCCGAGTACTTCCGTGACGTCCAGAAGCAGGACGTGCTGTTCTTCATCGACAACATCTTCCGCTTCACGCAGGCCGGTTCCGAGGTCTCCACGCTGCTCGGCCGCATGCCGTCCGCGGTGGGCTACCAGCCGAACCTGGCCGACGAGATGGGCCTCCTCCAGGAGCGCATCACGTCGACCCGCGGTCACTCGATCACCTCGATGCAGGCGATCTACGTCCCCGCCGACGACCTGACCGACCCGGCCCCGGCCACCACCTTCGCCCACCTCGACGCGACGACGGTGCTCTCCCGTCCGATCTCGGAGAAGGGCATCTACCCGGCCGTGGACCCGCTGGACTCCACGTCCCGGATCCTGGACCCGCGCTACATCACGCGTGAGCACTACGACGCGGCCATGCGGGTGAAGACGATCCTGCAGAAGTACAAGGATCTCCAGGACATCATCGCGATCCTCGGTATCGACGAGCTCGGCGAGGAGGACAAGCTCGTCGTCCACCGTGCCCGTCGCGTGGAGCGCTTCCTGTCCCAGAACACCCACGTCGCCAAGCAGTTCACCGGCGTGGACGGCTCGGACGTGCCGCTCGACGAGTCGATCGCCGCGTTCAACGCGATCTGCGACGGCGAGTACGACCACTTCCCCGAGCAGGCGTTCTTCATGTGCGGTGGTCTCGAGGACCTGAAGAAGAACGCGAAGGAGCTGGGCGTCTCCTGAACTCCCTGAGTTCCGTCGAGGGGGCGGGTCCGTCCCGCCCCCTCGTCCACGCCCACTAGAATCAACCCCAACACCCGGCACAACCGCCGGGTGGTGACCCGAGGAGCCACCCTTGGCTGCTGAGCTGCACGTCGAGCTGGTCGCCGCCGACCGCCAGGTCTGGTCCGGCGAGGCCACCCTGGTCGTCGCGCGCACCACCTCCGGCGACATCGGCGTCATGCCCGGTCACCAGCCGCTGCTCGGTGTGCTGGAGTCGGGCCCGGTGACCATTCGTACGAGTGATGGTGGAACGGTCGTCGCCGCGGTGCACGGCGGTTTCATCTCGTTCGCGGACAACAAGCTGTCGCTGCTGGCCGAGATCGCCGAGCTGTCGGACGAGATCGATGTCCAGCGCACCGAGCGCGAGCTCGAGCGCGCGAAGGCGGAGGACGACGCGGAGGCCCAGCGCCGCGCCGACGTCCGTCTGCGGGCGGCGACGGCGGCGCGTTGACACGACGCGCCGTGTGAGGACGTCACTCAGCCGCGGCCGGCCCGGAGCAATCCGGTGCCGGTCGCGGCTGAGGCAGATGTGGGTGTTTTTTCCGTTCCATTACCTAGTTCGAGCCTAGTTCGACTACCAGGAGACGAGGAGGTCGGTGTCGATGGTCCTCGCTCTGACTGTGTGCGGAGTCGTGATCGCGCTCGTGGTGGTGGGACTCTTCCTGTTCGGGCTGCGCCGCAGACTGATCCAGCGTTCCGGCGGGACCTTCGACTGCTCGCTGCGCTGGGACGTGCCCGAGCGGGCGGACACCGGCGGCAAGGGCTGGAGCTACGGCGTCGCCCGCTACAACGGCGACCGCATCGAGTGGTACCGCGTCTTCTCCTACGCCCCCCGGCCGCGCCGCACTCTTGAGCGGGCCGCCATCGAGGTGGCCGGGCGCCGGCTGCCCGACGGCGAGGAGGAGCTGGCGCTGCTCTCCGACGCGGTGGTCCTCGCCTGTACGCACCGGGGCACGCGCCTGGAACTCGCCATGAGCGAAGACGCGCTGACCGGTTTCCTCGCGTGGCTGGAGGCAGCCCCGCCCGGTCAGCGCGTCAACGTCGCTTAGGCGCTTTGCAGCTCGGTTTTCTACAGGTTGTCGCTGATGGCGCTCACCAGTTCGCCGTTGCCGGTGTCACCGCTGAACTCCCAGAAGAACGCCCCGCCCAGGCCCTGGCTGTCGGCCCAGGCCATCTTGGACTTGACGGTGGCGGGGGTGTCGTACGACCACCAGTCGCTGCCGCAGTGCGCGTACGCCGTGCCGGCGACGGTGCCGGTGGCCGGGCAGGACGACTTCAGGACCTTGTAGTCCTCGATGCCCTGCTCGTAGGTGCCGGCCGCCGGGCCCGTGGCCGTGCCGCCCGGGGCGTCCTGGGTGACGCCGGTCCAGCCGCGGCCGTAGAAGCCGATGCCGAGGAGCAGCTTGGACGCCGGGACGCCGATCGACTTGTACTTGGCGATGGCGTCGGCGGTGGTGAAGCCGGCCTTCGGGATCCCGGAGTACGAGGTGAGCGGGGAGTGCGGGGCGGTGGGGCCCTTCGCGTCCCAGGCGCCGAAGAAGTCGTACGTCATCACGTTGTACCAGTCGACGGACTGACTGGCGCCCGCGTAGTCGGCGGCCTCGATCTTGCCGCCGGAGGAGCCGTCGGCGGTGACCGCGGCCGTGACCAGGGCCTTGGAGCCGAACTTGGCGCGCAGCGCGGACATCACGTTCTTGAAGGCCGCCGCCCCGCTGGTGTCGCAGCTCAGGCCGCAGGCGTTCGGGTACTCCCAGTCGATGTCGATGCCGTCGAAGACGTCGGCCCAGCGCGGGTCCTCGACCAGGTTGTAGCAGGACTGCGCGAAGGCGGCCGGGTTGGCGGCGGCCTGGGCGAAGCCGCCGGACCAGGTCCAGCCGCCGAAGGACCACAGGACCTTGATGTTCGGGTACTTGGCCTTCAGCTCGCGCAGCTGGTTGAAGTTGCCGCGCAGCGGCTGGTCCCAGGTGTCGGCGACGCCGCTGACGGACTGGTCGGCGGTGAACGCCTTGTCGTAGTCGGCGTAGGAGTCGCCGATGGCGCACTGGCCGTTCGTGACGTTGCCGAAGGCGTAGTTGATGTGGGTGATCTTCGCGGCGGAGCCGGAGGTCACCAGGTTCTTGACGTTGTAGTTGCGGCCGTAGATGCCCCACTCGGTGAAGTAGCCGAGCTTGACCTTGTCGCCGCCGGTGGGCGGGGGAGTGGTGGTGCCGCCGGTGGTGTGCACCTTGACGGCGCCGCTGACCGGGCCGGTCTGGCCGGCGGTGTCGCGGGCCTGGACGGTGTAGGAGTAGTCGGTGCCGGCGCTCAGGCCGGAGTCCGTGTAAGACGTGGTCGTCACGGTGCCGACGACCTTGCCGTCGCGCAGCACGTCGTAGTTCTTGACGCCGTTGTCGTCGGTGGCCGCGCTCCAGGCGAGCTTGACGGAGGTGTCGGTGACGTTCGAGGCGGTCGGGGTGCCGGGGGCGGAGGGCGCCGCGTCACCGGGAACCGTGGTGCCGTCGCAGCTGTCGCCGTTCAGCTTGCAGTTGGAGGGGGAGCCGGGTCCGGCGCCGTTGAAGCCGAAGGAGACCGAGGCTCCGGGGGCGACGGTGCCGTTGTAGGACTTGTTCTTCGCGGTCCAGTGGGTGCCGGAGTTCGTCACGTCCGCGTCCCAGGCGGAGGTCACGGAGGTGCCGGAGGGGAAGTCCCACTCGACGGTCCAGGAACTGATGCCGGTACTGCCGGTGTTCTTGATGGTCCACTGGCCGCCGAAGCCGGTGCCCCAGTCGCTGGTCTTCGTGAAGCTCGCCGTGGTGTTCGTCGCGGCCTGGGCGGGGCTCGCGAGACCTACCAGACCGGCCAGGGGGAGCAACAGGGTCGCGAACCCTGCCGCGGCTCTGTGTCTGAAGCGCATGCTGCGCCTCCCTCGTCATCGGGGGTGTCACGGGCGTGACTGAGCCTTCACGCCCACGGTGCTGCGAGAGTAGAAAGGTCTGGACCACAGGTCAATAGGTCTGGACCACTCGCGTTCCCGGGTTGCTTGATCCTCAACTCACCCCGCACAGCGGCCGCTTGTACCCTGACCGGTCTGACCGGTCCGACCGGGCGACGAGGAGGACGCATGGAGGACACGACGGGCCCGGGGGCGGTCCTGGTCGTCGACGACGACGCCGCGATCCGCCGCTCCCTCGAACGCGGCCTCGCACTGGACGGCTTCGCCGTGCGCACCGCCGCCGACGGACCCGAGGCGCTCGCCGCGATCCGGCGGACGCCACCGGACGTCCTGGTGCTCGACGTGTCGATGCCCGGCATGAGCGGCATCCAGGTCTGCGCCCGACTGCGCGCCGAGGGCCAGGACCTGCCGGTGCTGATGCTGTCCGCGCTGGACGAGACCGCCGACCGGATCGCCGGGCTCCAGGCGGGCGGCGACGACTACCTGGTCAAGCCGTTCGCCCTGCAGGAACTGGTGCTGCGGCTGCGCGCGCTGCTGCGCCGCCGGCCCCCCGCCGACCGGACGGTGCTGCGGGCGGCCGGGCTGGTCATCGACCCGGCGGCGCGCACCGCCGAACGCGACGGACGGCCACTGGAGCTGACCCGCCGCGAGTTCGAACTCCTCGTCGTCCTCACCCGCAACGCCGGCCTCGTCCTCACCCGCGACCAGCTCCTGGACCGGGTCTGGGGCTACGACTTCGACGTGCGCACCGACACCGTCGACACCTTCGTCAGCTACCTGCGGCGCAAACTGGAGGCGGCGGGAGGCGCACGGCTGATCCACACCGTGCGCGGAGTCGGCTTCGTGCTCCGCGAGCCCCGGGACGCGCCGTGAGACTCTCCACCCGCATCGGCCTCGCCGTCGGCTGCACCGTCCCGCTGCTGGTGCTGGCCTCGGGCTGGCTGCTGCTGCACCTGGTCGCCCGCGACCTGCACCGCGCCGAGGACCAGCACCTGCGGCAGCGGGCCGCCGCCGTCCTGCCCGACGCCCGGGCGCTGCTACGGGCCTCGGAGAACGGCCGTCCCAAGGCCGCCGACACCAGGGAACGCCGGCTGTACAGCGCGGCGCTCGACGTCGGCGTCCGCGTCGTCGGAGCGGACACCGCCTTCAGCGGCGGCCCCCAGCCCGGCCCGTCGGTGACCCTGCCCGAGCGGACGGCGGGCCCGGTCACCGTCCACGACGGCACCCGCGGCTGGCGGGCACTGGCCCGCCCCGTCCGGGGCGCCTCCGCCACCGGCACCCTGTGGGTCTTCGCCCCGGACACCGCCGACCGCGCCCAACTGCGGCTCGTACGCCGCCGCGTGCTCCTCACCGCGCTGCTCGCCGCGCCCCTGTCCGGCCTGCTCGCCTGGGGCCTCGCGGCCGGCGCGAGCACCCCTCTGGCCCGGCTCACCCGCCGTACCGCCGGCCTCGACCCGCGCACCAGCGGCACCCGGCTCGACCACCGGCCGACCGGCGTCACGGAGGTCGACGACCTCGCCGCCACCCTGCGCACCGTCCTCGCCCGCTACGACGAACAGGCCGCCCGCACCAGCGAGGCACTGGACACCGCCCGCTCCTTCTCCGCGGCGGCCGCGCACGAACTGCGCACCCCGCTGATGAGCATGGGCACCAACCTCGACATCCTCGCCGGCCACCCCGGCCTGCCCGCATCCGACCGCACCGAGGTCCTCGCCGACCTGCGGCGCGAGCACGCGCGGCTGCAGGGGCTGCTGGTGATGCTGCGCGAGCTGGGGCGAGGGGACCTGGTCGAGGCGGAGGCGCTGGGCACCGTCGACGTCGCCGACGTCGCCGACGCGGCCGTCGCCGAGGCCCGCCGCCGCGCCCCGGATGCCGACCTCGTCCTGGACACGGACCCGGGCGTCACGGTGCACGGCTGGGAGCCGGGCCTCAGGCTGCTGCTGGACAACCTGCTCGGCAACGCACTCGCCCACGGCCGCGACACCGAGGGCCGGGCACGGGTGCGGCTGGGGGTGCACGGGAGGCCGGACCACGTCGTCATCACGGTGGACGACCAGGGGCCCGGCGTACCGCCGGAGGCCCGCGGCCGGATCTTCGAGCGGTTCCGGCGGGGCCCGGACAGCGCGGGCTCCGGGCTGGGCCTCACCCTCGTCGCCCAGCAGGCGGCGCTGCACCGGGGGAGCGTCACCGTGACCGACGGGCCGGACGGCCGGGGCGCCCGCTTCGAGGTGCGGCTGCCCTCGGACGGCGGCGCCCTGCCCGGCCGGCGGGACTGGCTGATCGGCACGGCCGGGACGAACCGGTCACAAGGTTTCCCCAAAGAAGGTCCCTAGCCTCCGGCGCGACGGACGGACCACGGGGCCGTCCGCACAGTGAACGGAGAGGCAGATGCACGCACGACGACGGACCCGCACGCTGCTCGCGGGACTCGCCGCGACGGCCGTCCTCGCGACCACGGCGGGCACGGCGGCCGCGGCCGGCCACGCGCCCGCCCACCGGCCCGCCGGTGACGGGGCCCACGCGCTGTGCAAGCGGGTGCCGAGGATCGACCGGCGCATCGAGCGGGCCCTGAAGCGGCTCGACGCAGGCGCCGGCACCCGCGGCTCGGTGGCCCGGCTCCAGCAGCGCGTCGAGAACGCGAAGAAGGCGGGCCACACGGAGATCGCCACGTTCCTCCAGGACCGCCTGGACTTCCGCACCTCTTTGCGGACCAGCCTGGAGAAGCGGCGCAAGGATCTGACCGACGTCAGGACCTGGTGCCAGGCCAACGACAACGGCAAGAGCAGCGGCGGGGCGGCGAGCTGATGCGGACCGGGGGAGCGGCGGCGCTGCCGGCCCTGGCGCTGCTCGCCGCGCTCACCGCGGGCTGCGCCCCGCACGACGGCCCGTCCGCGGGGGCCACACCCGGGAAGGTCTCGCCCACCCCCTCGGGCTACGCCGAGATGCTGAAGAAGGTCGACGCCGCGCAGTCCGCGGCCGCCGCGGCCGACCGGGACGCGGCGAGCGACGCCGACCGCTGATCAGGACAGGGTTCGCCGGCCGGGCCGGGGCGTGCCGCTCAGCGCTCCCCGCCCGGTACCCACAGCACGTCCCCGGTCGCCTGGTTCGCCACCCGCGCCAGGATGAACAGCAGGTCGGAGAGCCGGTTGAGATAGGTGGCCGTGAGCGGGTTCATCGTCTCGCCGTGCGCCTCCAGGGCCGCCCAGGTGGAGCGCTCGGCCCGCCGTACGACCGTGCAGGCCTGGTGCAGCAGGGCCGCACCCGGGGTGCCGCCCGGCAGGATGAAGGAGCGCAGCTTCTCCAGCCGCTCGTTGAAGCGGTCGCAGTCCGCCTCCAGCCGGTCGACGTAGAACTGCTCGACCCGCAGCGGCGGGTACTGCGGGTTCTCCACGACCGGCGTCGACAGGTCCGCACCCACGTCGAACAGGTCGTTCTGCACGCGGGTGAGCACCTCGACGACGTCCTCCGGCAGGGCGCCCAGTGCGATCGCGGTGCCGATCACCGCGTTGGCCTCGTTGGCGTCCGCGTACGCGGAGATCCTGAGGTCGGTCTTGGCGACCCGGCTCATGTCACCGAGGTTTGTGGTGCCCTTGTCGCCGGTCCGGGTGTAGATGCGCGTCAGATTGACCATATGGCCAGCGTAGTTACGCCCCGGCCGTCCGGAGCACCCGTGTGCCCACTGTCACGGCGCGTCCCGGGGGACGGCCCGCGATCACGCCGTGTCCGACGGCGCCCGCGGACGCCCGCCCGTCCCACCTGATGGCCGGTCAGATCGGCCCGGTGCGGGCCGGGAGGCCCCAACTACGCCGTCCGGGGCGCGGTCCGACCCCTGCCGGTGTGACGTCCGTCAAATGAGACGTGACGCGCATTACTTACCGGTCACACAGCGGCTCCGGAGCGCTATCGTCCGCCGAGAGGCATACGTAAACAGCGCGTAAGGGGAGTCGGAGTGGCACGGAAGCTTGCCGTCATCGGGGCCGGTCTCATGGGGTCCGGTATCGCCCAGGTCGCCGCACAGGCGGGCTGGGACGTCGTGCTGCGCGACGTCACCGACGAGGCGCTGAGGCGTGGCACCGACGGCATCAAGGCCTCGTACGACAAGTTCGTGAGCAAGGGCAAGCTGGAGGCGCAGGACGCCGAGGCCGCCCTCGCCCGCATCACCGCGACCACCGACCTGGACGCCGCCGCCGACGCGGACGTCGTCGTCGAGGCCGTCTTCGAGAAGCTGGAGGTCAAGCACGAGATCTTCCGCGCGCTCGACAAGCTCGTGCGCGAGGACGCCGTGCTCGCCTCCAACACCTCCGCCATCCCGATCACCAAGATCGCCGCGGTCACCGAGCGCCCCGAGCGCGTGGTGGGGGTGCACTTCTTCTCGCCGGTGCCGATGATGCAGCTGGTCGAGCTCGTCCGCGGCTACAAGACCAGCGACGAAGCCCTCGCCACCGCGCGGGAGTTCGCCGAGTCCGTCGGCAAGACCTGCATCGTCGTCAACCGGGACGTCGCCGGGTTCGTGACCACCCGGCTGATCTCCGCCCTCGTCGTCGAGGCGACCAAGCTCTACGAGTCCGGGGTCGCCACGGCCGAGGACATCGACCTGGCCTGCAAGCTGGGCTTCGGTCACGCGATGGGCCCGCTGGCCACCGCGGACCTGACCGGCGTGGACATCCTGCTGCACGCCACCGGCAACATCTACACCGAGTCGCAGGACGAGAAGTTCGCCCCTCCGGAGCTGATGCGCCGGATGGTGGACGCCGGTGACATCGGCCGCAAGAGCGGGCAGGGCTTCTACACGTACTGACGGCGGTACTGGCAGAAGCACGGGCAGAACTGCTGACAGATCCGGACGATCTCCCTGGGAGGGTCACTCCCAGGGGTGAATTCGGTATCGGTTCGCTCACAAACAGCAACCACTCTGGCCCTCCCGCAGTCAGAGCTTGCACAACACCAGCACCGTCACGGAGTACGCCACTCGCACTCAACGGGGAGCGCATATGTACATCAGGGGCGACCACGCCGAGCTGGTCGTCGGGGGCCGCCTCGACGTCCGCAGCGCGGCGGACGCCCGTACGGCCCTGCACACGGCCGTCGACCGCGGGGTCGGCGATCTGGTGCTCGACCTGTCCGAGCTGGACTCCTGGGACGCCACCGGACTCGGGGTGATCATGGGAGCCCACCGGCGGGCCGGCCGCTGCGGTCGCCGCCTGGTGCTGCGCCGCGTCCCGCCGCAGATGCAGCGCCTGCTGGTGGCCACCCGGCTGCACCGCATCCTCGCCATCGAGGGCGGCATCGGCGTCGAGTCGCTGCCCCGGGTGTAACCCGCCCGGTCAGGTGTGAAAGGGGCGACCGGGGAGACTCGGGCGCAGCCGCCTTGCCGGACCACGAGGGCAATCCTCACCGGACTGTGACGTCTCGGGCCGCGTGCCGCCCCGCTCTGTCGGAGATACTGTGCGAAGGTTTAGGGTTCGGACGCCCGCTTACCCAAGAACCCTCGAGCGGGCCCGGACCAGAAGCGACAGCACGGTGTGCAGCAGGCCGGGAGGGGCCGGTACGTCAGGGCACACGACGCTTTTGGGGGGCTTGAACCCATGGACCCGATCACTCCGGGACCCGAGGAGCACGGCCAGGCGCTCAGCCGCCGCCCGCCCCGGGACTCCCTCACCGCCGACTTCGGCCCGGGCGCGCCCGCGCCCGCCCGCACGGCGCAGCTGGTCTCCGGCGACTTCCTGCTGACCGTCAACCCCGTTGACGGCACCGAGATCGAGTCCTGTCCGCCCCACCTGCGGCCCGGCCGGCCCGGCAAGCGCACGCCCGCCGAGCGCGCCGAGGCCGAGCGCGCCGCGCGGCCCGCGGTGCCGCCGGGACCGGGCCGGCCCGCGCTGTCCCTGCTGGAGCGCCAGGACGACCGCGAACGCCTCGTCCGGCTGCTGGCCCGCGGCCGCTCCGTCCGCCTCACCGGCCCGGGCGGCTCCGGCCGCACCGCCCTGCTCGACCTCGTCGCCGAGGACTGCCTGGACCTCGCCCCCGACGGCGTGGTCCGCCTCTCCGGCTTCCACCGCACCGCCGACGAGCTCCTCCACGACCTCTTCCACGCCGTCCACGACGCCCCGCGCCACCGGCCCGAACCGGACGAACTGCGCGACCTGGTCCGGGAGATCGGTGCCGTCGTCGTCGTGGACGACCTCGAGTTCGGCGGCGCGGCCCTCGACGAACTGCTCGACGCGACACCCGAGTGCGCCTTCCTGCTCGGCGCCACCCCGGACATCCCCGCGCCCTCCGCCGACTCCGAGGTCGAGGAGGTCTTCCTCACCGGCCTCGACCGGGCGGCCGGGGTGGAGATCCTGGAGCGGGCCGTCGGCCGGGTGCTCACCGAGGAGGAGGCCAACTGGGCGGGCGACCTGTGGTTCGAGTCCGAGGGCCTGCCGCTGCGGTTCGTGCAGGCCGGCGCCCTGCTCCGGCAGCGCGACGAACTGCGCGCCAGCACCGGCGCGGTGGACGAGTACGGCGTGTTCGAGGACGTACTGCCGCCCGTCGAGGCGCCGTTGGACAGTCAGGAGGAGGTCCCGCTGCCCTCCCTGGGCGAGGCCGCCGCGCCCGCCCCCCTGCTGGCCTCCCGGCTCAGCGCCTCCGCCCGCGCCACGCTCCGTTTCGCCGTCGCCCTCGGCGGTGAGGTGCCGCACCAGGCGCACCTGCCCGCGCTGGTCGGCGACACCCACGCCGACGCCGCGCTCGGCGAACTCGCCGGCTGCGGACTGGTCTCCCCGGTCGGCTCCCGCTACCGCCTCGCGGCCGGCGTGCTGACCCAGCTGGAGGCCGCCGGGTACGACGCGGACGCCTCCGACCGGGCCCGCGCGGCCGCCGAGCACTACACCTGGTGGGCCGGTCACCCCTCCGTCACCCCGGAACGGGTGTGCGCCGAGGCCGACGCGGTGCTGGCCGCGCTCGCCGTCGTGACGCCCGAGACGCTGCCGCCCGTGGAGGGCGAGGAGAGCCTGGCGGCACGGCTCGCCCGTACCGCGGCGCCCGCCTTCGCCGCCGGGCTGCACTGGGGCGCCTGGGAGCGCGCGCTGCGCTCCGGCGCGGAAGCCGCCCGGCTGTCCGGGGAGGTCGCCGACCAGGCCTGGTTCCACCACGAGCTGGGCATCCTCGCGCTCTGCGGCGGGCAGCTGGACCAGGCCCGTGCCGAGCTGGAGACCTCGCAGGGGCTGCGCGGGGCGCTCGCCGACAAGCGCGGCGCCGTCGCCGGGCGCCGCGCCCTGGCCCTGGTCGCCGATCTCGCCGGTGAGGTGCCGGGAGCGGCGGCGACGGCCGGCGAGGAGGTGCCGGACGCCCGGCACGAGGAGTCCGCGTCGCCGCCGGGCGGGGGATTCGCGGCCTACCCGCCGCTGTACGGCACCGGCACCGGCACCGTCGTCACGCACCAGCCGCCCGCCGACGGGAAGGCCCCGGGCGGCATCCGCCGCGTGGCCCGCCGCAATCTGGTCGCGGCCGGCTCCGGCGCGCTGCTCGCCGCCGTCCTCGGCACGGTGGTGACCCTCGGCATGACGTCCGACCAGGACGCCGGCCGGAACCCGGCCGGCACGGTGGGGGTCAACCCGTCCGCGAGCCAGGGCCCGGACGACGGCAGCCTGGGCGCGGACCCGAAGCAGGACACCGGTACCAGCACCGCTCCCGGCAGGCCCAGCAGCTCCCCGACGGACCCGGGCCCCGACGGCACCTACGGGACCACGGACGACCCGACGCCGTCCGCGACCACCCCCTCGTCGCAGCCGAGCGGCACGAAGAGCTCGGGCGGCGGCAGCACGACGCCGAAGCCGTCCCACTCGCGGACGACGAGGCCCAGCACGTCGCCGACGCCGAGCAGGAGCCCGTCGAGCCCGCCGTCCAGCAACCCGCCGTCGCCGAGCCCGTCGCAGTCGTCGTCCCCGTCCTCCGGCACGTCCTCGTCCCCGGCCACCTCCACCTCGGCCAGCGGCCCGGCGTCCGGCGTCCCCGCGGCGTCGAGCAGCGCGGCGAGCGCGCCGGGCAGCGGCGAGGGGATCCTGTAGCGACCGGGGGATCCTCCGGCGGCGGGGGCGGACCGGCCGGGCCCCGCCGGTCAGAACAGCCGCAGCTTGTCGTCCTCGATGCCGCGCAGCGCGTCGTAGTCGAGGACGTGGCAGTGGATGCCGCGGTCGGTGGCGAGGACGCGGGCCTGGGGCTTGATCTCCTGGGCCGCGAACACGCCGCGCACCGGGGCGAGATGGGGGTCGCGGTTGAGCAGCTCGAGGTAGCGGGTGAGCTGCTCGACGCCGTCGATCTCGCCGCGCCGCTTGATCTCGACGGCGACGGTCGCGCCGTCCGCGTCACGGCAGAGGATGTCCACCGGGCCGATCGCCGTCATGTACTCGCGCCGGACGAGCGTGTAGCCGGCGCCGAGGGTCTCGATGCGGTCGGCGAGCAGTTCCTGCAGGTGCGCTTCCACGCCGTCCTTGATCAGGCCGGGGTCCACGCCGAGTTCGTGCGAGGAGTCGTGCAGGATCTCCTCCATCGTGATGATCAGCTTCTCGCCCGCCTTGTTGACGACGGTCCACACCCCCTCGTCCTCGCCCGCGCCCTCCTTCAGGGTGCAGGGCGGCGACATCCAGTTCAGGGGCTTGTAGGCCCGGTCGTCCGCGTGGACGGAGACGCTGCCGTCCGCCTTGACCAGGATCAGTCGGGGCGCCGAGGGCAGGTGGGCGGTGAGCCGGCCGGCGTAGTCGACCGAGCATCGGGCAATGACGAGACGCATGGTCGGCAACGCTACTCGACACCCACGGGTCGACGCGATTCGCCCTCCTCGCGCCCCGCACCACGCTTCCGTGCGGACCCGGTGGTCCACCCTTTTGTCCCTGGAAACTCCTGTTCATCTCTGGCCGATTGTGTGCCCAAAGGGACCGTTCCATATACGCATTCTGCTGGTGTGGTCACCGACGGTTGCCTACCGTAGAGAACGGGAGGTCGCGGTCCGTGTACTGAGTGTGTCCGGCATCGCGGACTCCCCCATCTGTCCGGCAACCCCTGCTCGTCGGGGGTGCGAGAGGAGAACCCATGTCGCTCGACGTCTCACCGGCCCTACTCGAACAGGCCGAGCGAGGCGAGGTCGACGAAGCAGCATTCGTCGACTGCGTCCGGACCTCCCTGCCCTATGCGTGGGAGATGATCAGCTCCCTGGTGGCCCAGCTGAAGGTGGACGGCGGACCCTTCGCCGACAACCAGACGCCCCCGCCGGACGAGCAGGCACGCGGTCAGCTGCTGCGCGCGCTCGCGAGTGACGCCATACGCGGCGCGCTGCAGCGGCACTTCGGTGTGCGGCTGGCCTTCCAGAACTGCCACCGGGTGGCGGTGTTCCCGCTGGACGCCTCGGTCGACGAGACGCTGGCCCGCTTCACCTCGGTGCGCAACCAGTTGCTGAACCAGTCGCCGGAGCTCCGGGACTGCTGACCCGCAGCTCCCGGCCCGCCGGCGCAGTGAGCCGTCCGCTTGCCGCTCCACCCGCAGGAGGTGCATTCCTACTGGGGCGGCAAGCCCCCCACGGCACAGGGGAGTCGGGCTGCCCGTCAGCGCAGCTGCGGCAGCACCTCGGCGCCCAGGCGCCGCAGGTTCTCCTCCGTCGCCGCCAGGTCGCCCGAGCCCTCCGCGAGCAGGGCGAAGCGGGAGATCCCGGTGCGCTCCGACGTGGCCGCGAGCCGGTCGGCGGCGAGCCGCGGGGTGCCCACCGGGTGCAGCCCGCAGAGCAGTTCGGTGTAGGCGTGCGGATCGCGCATGCGGCGCTCCCGGGAGTCGACCGTCACATGGGCCTCGAGGCCCTGTTTCAGCCAGCCCGGCATCGCCTTCAGCAGCGTCTCCACCGCGTCCGTGCGCCGGTCCGCGAGCTGGCACACCCCGGCCGAGACATGGGCCGCGCCCGCGATCTCCTCGCCCGTCCGCCCCGCGGCCCGCGCGCACCGCCGCCACAGGGCGACCATCTCGGCCTTCTCCTCGTCGCCCACGTGCATCCCGAGCAGCATCGGCAGCCCGCGCTCCGCGGCCAGCCGCACGCTCGAGGGCGAGGTGCAGGCAACGACGACCTCCGGCCCCGGCGTCTGCGTCAGCGCCTCCGACGGGCGCGGTACGACGGGCACTTCACGGAAGGAGTACCGCTCGCCGGAGGCCGCGACCGACGGTTCGCGCAGCCAGCGCACCAGCAGATCGAGTGATTCCGGGAACCCGTGCTCGTACGCCCCGAGGCCCGCGCCGAACACCTCCAGGTCCACCCACGGCCCGCCGCGCCCCACACCCAGGGTGAACCGCCCGCCGCTCGTCAGGTGCAGCAGCGCGGCCTGCTCGCCGAGGGCGACCGGGTGCGCGGTGGGCAGTACGCTGACCGCCGTACCCACCCGGACGCGGCGGGTGCGGCCGAGCAGCAGGGCGGCCAGGGTGACGGCGGACGGACACGTGCCGTACGGCACGAAATGGTGCTCGGCCAGCCATACCGCGTCCAGACCGGCCTCCTCGGAGACCTCCGCCGCGCGGACCGCCCGGTGCAGTGCCTCGCCGTGGCCCTGGCCCGGGAACTGGGCCGCCAGCACAAAACTTCCTACGTGCATCGCATTTCCTGCTTCCTTGGCTCCGACCCGGAGCTCCCCCACCCGGCATAACCGTCTGACACGTGCCGAGGTCACGGCCTGGCGAAGTAATTTCCGGATTGTCTGCAGAATCGGACGCGATGGAGGGTGACTTGTGCGGGTTGGAGCGCTACGCGTACCCCGCTGGGCGCCGCGTAGGCTGGATGCGGCCCGTGCTCCCTGTATAGCCCCGAGAGGTGTCCCGTGTCCCCGCGTCGCAACCGACCGAAGGCAGCCGGAGCGTCGTCCGGCCACAGCGCCGAGGACGACCGGGCCGGCCGGTACGGCGGCTGGCAGTCCACGGAGAGCTGGCAGGGCGAGGACTGGAGCGTGCGCCACGTCGCGGGGGCGAGCGCCCAGGGCAAGACCTACCGCTGCCCCGGCTGCGACCAGATGATCGCCTCCGGCGTCCCGCACGTGGTCGCCTGGCCCGAGCACGCGGGCGTCGACGACCGCCGCCACTGGCACAAGGCGTGCTGGAACGCGAAGGACCGCCGCACCACGCGGGTGCAGCGGTCCCGTAACGCGCCGAGGTTCTAGGGTCCGTGGGGCGCCGGCCTCACACGTCCCGGCTCTGCAGCAGCGCGTAGGCGCCGGCGTACGCCGCCGCCGTCACGCCCAGCATGATCCACAGCGGGTCCCAGCCCGACGGGCCGGACTGGGTCAGGGAGTTGTCGTAGAAGACGCTCAGCTGGCTCGGGATCGAGTACTCCAGCAGCCACTGCTGCACCTTGTGCAGCGAGGAGGCGGCCATGAACAGGGCGATCACCAGCGGGGCCAGCACCACACCGATCATGATGGTGATGGCGCCCGCCGAGTGCCGGATGATCGAGCCGATGACGAGCGACAGCAGCCCCAGCAGCGCGATGTAGAGGCTGACGCCGACCGTGGCCTTGAACCAGGTCCCGCCGGACGGCTTCTCCGCCGCGGTGCCGCTCAGCATGGACGAGTGGACCATGGCCACGAAGGACACCGCGGCCAGGGTGACGGCGAAGGCGACGACGAAGAACACGATCGCCTTCGCCGCGAGCACCCGGCCCCGGCTCGGGCACGCGGTCATCGTCGTGCGGATCATGCCCGTGCCGTACTCGGACGCCGTGGTCAGCACGCCCAGCGTGATGACGCAGATGCTGCCGAGCAGGACCCCGAAGAACCCGAACGACAGCGGGTTCTCCCCGGCCAGGTCCGCGTCGCCGGCGCTGGACTCGACCGCGAAGCCGGTGAGCAGGCCGATGCCGATCACCAGGAGCACGAAGACGCCCAGCGTCCACATCGTCGAACGGACCGACTTGATCTTCGTCCACTCGGAGGCCAGCGCGTGCCCGAGGTGGGTGCGCACGACGGGGATCGGCGAGCTGTAACCGGGGTACGAGCCGCCGGGCGCCGCCTGCCGGTCGGGCGCGGCGGCGGCTGCCTGCGGCATCGGGGGCTGGTGGGTGCTCATCGGGCGTCCTCGGGCTGGGTCTTGTCGGCAGGGGCGGAGGCGGGGGCGGCCGGCGGCTGCTCCTGGGCGGCCTGCGGCTGCGGGACCGGCGCGGGCGGCGCGGCCTGGACGGGCGGCGCGGCGGGCGCGGCGTACGGGTTGGGGTGGCCCACGGCGCCCGGAGCGCCGTACGGGCCCGCGGGGGCGCCGCCGTACGGCCCGGAGGGACCCGCCGGCATGCCGAACGGCTGCCCGCCCTGCTGGGGCGGCGGCGGGGCGTACCAGCCCGGCTGGCCCTGGCCGGGCACCGGCATGGGCGGCTGGGCGCCGGGCGGCAGCTGCTGCTGCAGGCCCGCCTTCTGGTCGATGGTCGAGCGGTAGTCGACGACCCCCTGCGTCATCCGCATGTACGCCTCCTCCAGCGAGGCCTGGTGCGGCGACAGCTCCCACAGCCGGACGTCCGCCTCGTGCGCGAGGTCGCTGATGCGGGGCAGCGGCAGCCCGGTCACGCGCAGCGCGCCGTCCTGCTCGGGCAGCACGTGGCCGCCGGCCTCGGTGAGCGCGGCGGACAGCTTCTCGCGCAGCTGCGGCTCGCTGTCGGGCGTGCGCACGCGCGCGAAGTCGGCCGAGTTGGCGGAGATGAAGTCCTTCACACTCATGTCGGCGAGCAGCTGGCCGCGCCCGATCACGATGAGGTGGTCGGCGGTCAGCGCCATCTCGCTCATCAGGTGGGAGGAGACGAAGACCGTGCGGCCCTCGGCGGCCAGCGCCTTCATCAGGTTGCGCACCCACAGGATGCCCTCCGGGTCGAGGCCGTTGACCGGCTCGTCGAAGAGCAGCACCTGGGGGTCGCCGAGCAGGGCGGCGGCGATGCCGAGCCGCTGGCCCATGCCGAGCGAGAAGCCCTTGGAGCGCTTACGTGCCACCTCCTGCAGGCCCACGACGCCGAGCACCTCGTCCACGCGCCGCGCCGGGATGCCCGACAGCTGGGCGAGGCTGAGGAGGTGGGCGCGGGCGGACCGCCCGCCGTGCACCGCCTTGGCGTCGAGCAGCGCGCCCACCTGGCGGGGGGCGTTGGGCAGCTTGCGGTACGGGTAGCCGCCGATGGTCACCGTGCCGGACGTCGGGTTGTCCAGCCCCAGGACCATCCGCATGGTGGTCGACTTGCCCGAGCCGTTGGGCCCGAGGAAGCCGGTCACCGCTCCCGGACGCACCTGGAAGGAAAGGTTGTACACGGCGGTCTTGTCGCCGTAGCGCTTGGTCAGGCCTACAGCCTCGATCATGCTCCGCACCCATCGAAAGGTTCAGGACAGCGGGGCACACGCCCCCGTAAGGGTTAGGAGGATATCCGGGCGCTGACGGTTCCGCTCAAGAGAAAGTAAAGCTGCGCCTGCTCAGGGAGCGGGGTCCCGGGCCGGCCGGCGGATCCGGACCGGCCCGCGGGCCTCGGCGGGATCGACGGGCGCACCGTGCTGGGTGATCTCCACCCGGCCGCGCGCCGCGAGCCGGGCCGCGGCCCGCCGGACGGGTTCCATGAGCTCCCGCCATCCCTCGTCGCCGGAGCCGTGCACCGCGCGGGCCACCTCCGAGGGGCACACCGAGGCGCCCGGCGCCCGGTGGCCGAGCAGGTCCAGGACGGCGTCCTCCAGGGACCGGTCGGTGACGCGCATGGAGACCACTCCCCGCTCCGGCGGCGATTTCCGGCCGCGACCGGAACCCGTACTCCGCTTCCAGGCTACGTGCCGCGGGCCTTTGCGCACACGAAAGGGGCGGCGGGACCTGGTCCCGCCGCCCCTCACGGCGTCGTACGGCTACCGGAGCTGCCGGAACTACCGGGACTGCTGGGCCGGAACCCCGCGGGAGATCGGCTCGTCCTCGGTGGGGGAGCCGGCGGCGGCCACGGCGGCGCCGGTCAGCGTGGCGAGCATCTCGCGGACGTTCGTCAGCTGGGCGTTGATGGAGTCGCGGCGGTTGGTGAGGGCCGCGAGCTCGCGCTCGGATTCCGAGCGGATGCGGTCGGCCTTGGCGTTGGCGTCGGCCACGATGTCCTCGGCCTGGCGCTGGGCCGTCTCCACCGTCTGGCGGGCGCGGCGCTCGGCGTCGGTGCGCAGCTTCTCGGCCTCCAGGCGCAGCTGCTCGGCGCGGTGCTCGATCTCGGCGAGCCGCTTCTCGGCCTTCTGCTGACGCGAGGCCAGGTCGCGCTCGGACTGCTCGCGGCGCTTGGCCAGGTTGGTCTCGAAGTCGGCGGCGGCCTGCGCGGCCTTGGCGCGGGTCTCCTCGAAGAGGGCGTCCGCCTCCTCGCGCTTGGACTGCGCGTCCTTCTGCGCCTCGGAACGCAGCTGGGAGGCGTCGCTCTTGGCCTTCTCGACGATCCGGACGCCCTCGTCCTCGGCCTTGGCCTTGCGCTCCGCGGCGAAGGACTCGGCGTCGTTGCGGACCTGCTGGGCCGCCGACTCGGCGAGTTCGCGGTGCTGCTCGGCGGCGCGCCGGGCCTCGTCCCGCAGGTCCTTCGCCTCTTCCTCGGCGAGGCGCAGGATCTTCTCGACCCGCGCGCCGAGACCGGCGTACGACGGCTCCGCGTCGGTGACCTGGGCCTGGGCGTTCTGGGTCTCGAGGTGGAGCTCCTCGATGCGCTTCTCCAGAGCGGTGATGCGGGAGAGCGCGCTGTCACGGTCGGAGACGAGCTTGGAGATACGTTCGTCCACCTGAGCGCGGTCGTACCCACGCCGCACAAGCTCGAAGCCGTAGGGGGAAGTGTCGCTCATGGGGTTCCTGTCGAAAGAGACCGGTGAGGTGATAGGGGAAATCCTAGGGGCCGAAGCGGTGTGTCATCGAGCGGATACGTGTTTGATCTGGAGAATGACACCTCTTTTGAGTGGCTGACCGCCGGACGGCTTGCCAACGAGTGGGACAAAGCTCCCCAGAAGACACCGGAACACCGCTCCCGCGCTACCCGTCCGACGACTTGCCACCCGATCGGGGTGCCCCCACCGTCGCGCCCGCCTTGACCGCGCCGTCCTTGCCGGCCGACGGGGCCTCGAAGGACTCCAGCGCCTCCAGCACGTCCTGGACCCGGGAGATCTCCGCGTTGATGTCCTCGCGCCGGCGCACCAGGATCTCCAGCTCGCGCTTGCCCTCCTCGACCGTGCGCCGGGCCTCGCGGATCGCCTCGGCCTTCAGCTCCTCGGCCTCCTTGACCAGCGAGGCCTTCTTCTGCTCGGCCTCCTTCAGCAGGCCCTCGGCCTTCTTGACGGCGGCGATACGCACCTTGCCCGCCTCGGAACTGGCCTCCGACACCAGCTCCTTCGCCTTCGCCTGCGCCTTGGCCAGCTGCTCCTCGGCGGCCTTGATCAGCGCGTCGCAGCGGTCGCCGGTGGACTTCATCGTCTCGGCGGCCTCCCGGCGGGCCCGCTCGTGCAGCTCCTCGATCTCGGCCGTGATGCGGTCGCGCAGCTCCTCCGCGCGCTCCCGGATGGCGGTCGCGTCCCGGCGGGCGCCCACCAGCAGCTCGTCGGCGTCCGTACGGGCCTTCTCCACCCGGGAGTTGCCCTCGACGGTCGCCTCGGACACGATCCGCTCGGCCTCGCTGCGGGCCGCGCCGACCATCGTGTCGGCCTGCGACTCGGCGTCCGCGGTGGTCTTCAGCGCCTGCGCCTGCGCCTCGGTGAGCAGCTTGTCGGCCTCGGCCGCGGTCTCGTTGATGAGCGTGTCGACCTGCTCGGCCGCCTCCGAGCGCCGCTTGTTGGCGTCCTTGCGGGCCTCGTCGAGGAGCCGCTCGGCCTCCTCGCGCGCGGAACCGACCAGCCGCTCGGCCGCCGCCTCCGCGTCCGCCCGGAGCCGCTGGGCCTCCGCGCGCAGCCGCTCCGCGTGCGCCTGCGCCGTGCCGACCGTCTCGGCGGCCTCGGCGCGCAGCCGCTCCGCGTCGCCGGTGGCGTCCGCGACGAGCTGCTCGGCGGCCGCGAGGGCCTCGGCCCGGACCCGGTCCGCCTCCGCGATCGTCTCGTTCTGCAGCCGCTCCGCCTCGGAGCGGGCCTCGGTGATCAGGGTGTCGGCCTGGGTGGCCGCGTCCGAGCGGATGCGGTTGGCGTCCTCACGGGCGTCCGCCCGGGTGCGCGCGGCCGCCTGGTCGGCCTCCGCGAGCGCGTCCGACGCCTCCGTACGCACCCGCTGGGCGTAGTCCCCGGCCTCCGAGCGCAGCCGCTCGGACTCCGCGATCGCCTCCGCGACCGTCCGCTCGGCCAGCGCCTTGGCGGCCTCCGTCTCCTCGCTCGCCTCCCGGCGCAGCCGCGAGGAGTCCTCGCTCGCCCGCTCCCGCTCGGCGTAGGCGTCGGCGCGGACCCGGTCCGCCTCCTCCTGCGCCTCCCGGCGGGTCCGGTCGGCCGCGTGCTCGGCGGCCGAGCGCAGCCCGGTGATCTCCTCCTGCGCCTGCTCGTGCAGTCCGGCGACGGAGTCGCGGACCTGCTGGGCGTGGAGCTCGGCGGCGGCCACCATCTCGGTGGCGCGCCGGTCGGCCTCCTCCACCAGCCGGACCGCCTCGGCCTGCGCGTCCTCCACGCGCCTGCGCGCCGAGGCCAGCAGCTCCTCGCTCTGCTCGCGGGCCCGCTCGCGCTCCTGGTCGGCCTCCGAGCGCGCCGCGCCGAGCAGTTCGTCGGCCTCGCGGCGGCGCCGGGCGGCCTCCTCCTGCGCGGCGGCCAGCGTCTCGGACGCCTCGGTGCCGAGCCGCTCGGCGGCGGCCTGCGCCTCCGCGCGGACCCGGTCGGCGGTGTCCTGCGCCTCGGCCTTGAGCCGCTCGGCCTCGGCGGCGGCCTCCGAGCGCAGCCGTACGGCGACGGCCTCGCCCTCGGCGCGCGAGGCGGACGCGTCGGACGCGGCCTCGTCGCGCAGCCGGTCGGCCTCGGCCTCGGCCTGCTGCTGCAGCGTACGGATCCGCTCGGCGGACTCCGCGCGCAGCCGCTCGCTCTCCTCGGCGGCCTCCCGGCGGATCCGGGCCGCCTCCTCGCGGGCGTCGGCCAGCGCCTGCTCGGCCGACGCCAGGCGCTCCTGGGCCTCGCTCTGCAGCCGGGCCAGCTCCTCGGCGGCCTCGCCGCGCCGGGCCTCGACCGCGCGCTCGGTCTCCTCGCGCAGCTCGCGCGCGGCCTGCTCGGCGTTCGAGGTGATGGTCTCGGCGAGCCCCACCGCCTCCTCGCGGGAGCGCTCGGCCTCGGCGCGGGTGCGCTCCAGGACCTCCTCGGCCTGCCGGCGCAGCGCCGTCGCCCGCTCGATGGCCTCGGTGCGGACCTTCTCGCTGTCCGTCGTGGCCTTCTGCCGCAGCTCGTCGGCGTCCGCCTTGGCCTTGGCGAGCAGCTCCTCGGCGGACTTGGCCGCCTCCTCGATCTGCACCACGGCCTCGCGGCGGGCCTCGGCCCGGAGGGACTCGCCCTCGGCGACCGCGTCGGCGCGCAGCTGCTCGGCCTCGCCGCGCAGCCGGCGGGCCTCCTCCTGGAGCTCGACCGTCTTGGCCCGGTACTCCTTGGTGTCGTCCTTCGCCGCGCCCTTGAGCTGCTCGGCGATGTCGTGCGCCTCGGCGCGCAGCCGGTCCGCCTCGGCCTCGGCCTCCCGGCGGATCCGCTCGGCCTCCTCGGCCGCGGCCCGGGTGGTCCGCCGGGCGTCCTCGGCGGCCTTGTCGAGCACGTCCTCGGCGGTCTTCGCCGCCTTGGACAGCTGGGTCGCGCTCTCCTCGGCCGTGATGGTGCGGGCCTTCTCGGCGGCCTCCGCGACGATCTTCTCGGCCTCGGCGCGCGCGTCGGCCACCAGCTGCTCGGCGTCCGCCCGGGTGGTCTCGGCCTCCTTGGTGGCCTCCTCGACCAGGCGGGCGACCTGCTCCTTGGCGGTCCGGGTGCGGGTCTCGTTGGCGGCCTCGGCGCCGGCCAGCGCCTTGGCGGCGGCCTCCTTTGCCTCCGTGACCAGCGTCTCCGCCTCGGACTGCGCCTTGCGCAGGGCCTCCTCGGCCTGCGCCATCCGCTCCTCGGCGGCCCGGCTCAGCTCGGCGGACCGGCGGCGCACGGCGTCCGACTCGCTGACGGTCGAGGTGCGCAGCTGCTCGGCGTGGTCGGTGGCCTCCTGGGCCTGCGTGGAGGCCGCGTTCAGCAGCCGCTCGGCGTCCGTGCGGGCGCGGCGCAGGATCTGCTCGGCCTCGGCGCGGGCCGTCTCGGCGTCGCTCTGCAGCCGCTCGCGGGCCTCCCGGGTCAGCCGTTCGGCCTCCGCGCGGGCGGCGGCCAGGGCCTGCTCGGCCTCGGCGCGGGACTCGTCGAGCAGCCGGCGGGCCTGCTGCTCGGTGCGGGCGCGCAGCTGCTCGGCCCACGCCACGTTCTCGTTGACGTGCGACTCGACCGTCTGCCGGCGCTCGGCCAGCTCCTGGTCCAGCTGCTGGCGGCGGGTGACCGCCTCCTGGTGCAGCTCGGCCTGCAGCCGGGCGGCCTGCTCGGCGTGCTCCTGCAGGATGCGCTGGGTCTGCGCCCGGGCCTGGCTCAGCTCCCGCTCGGCGTCCTGGCGCAGCTGGTCGGCCTGGATCTGGGCATTGCGGAGCAACTGCTCGGCCTGATAGCCGATGTCACCGCCGTCGTAGGCGGGCCGGGTCATCAGGGTGCGGCGCGCCTCGTGCAGCTTGGCGCGCAGCACCTCGACCTGGTAGCCGAGGTCCTCGGCGTGCTGGATCGCCTTCTCCCGCTCGGTCCTCAGCCGTTTCATCTCGGCCTCGAACCGTGAGAGGTGGTCGACGTCAGCCGCCGGCTCTCGCTCCTGGCTCTCGTAGCCCCGCACTGCGCGGTCCCATCCGTCCCCTGGTCGGCTTCTGCAACGAGCTCCGTCCATCCGCCGAACGGGGCCCCCGGGGAATGGTGTCAGATCAACGGCGGAGCACGGGCTGCTGCCCCGACGCTCGTCCCCCGAAACCCGGACCCCGGCATGCGGCCGTCCCCCGCCTACAGGGACGACCGCCCCCAACCCTACCGGCCCTTATGTACGGGGGTCAGTGCTCGGGCGACTCAACAGGGGCCGAAGTGACCAGTTCTGTCAGGACACCGTGGCAGTCCTTGGGGTGCAGGAAGGTGATCCGCGACCCCATGGAGCCGCGTCGTGGCTCGTCGTACAGAACGCGTACGCCCTTGCCGCGGATCTCCTCGGAGTCGGCGTCGACGTCCGCCGTACCGAAGGCGATGTGGTGGACACCCTGCCCGTTCTTGGCGAGCCACTTGGCGACGGTGGAGTCCTCGCGGGTGGGTTCCAGCAACTGGAGGTAGGAGGCTCCGCCGTCCGAGGTGCCGTTGATCCGGAGCATGGCCTCGCGCACGCCCTGCTCCTCGTTGACCTCGGTGTGGAACACCTCGAAGCCGTACGTGGCCCGGTAGAACTCGACGGTCGCGTCGAGGTCGTGGCAGGCGATCCCGATGTGGTCGATTCGCGTCAGCATGTTCTCAGTGCAGCGCCACCGCGGTGGTTACGCAACGTGCGCGCGATCACACTGACGGGCCGATGACGGCACGGAGTGCCACTCAGTACATTCGAAGTAAACCCTCGTTCACTCCTCGGCCTGGGCAGGCCGGTAAGGGGATCGCAGCTCATGCCTTCTGGAACGAACAGCTCAGTGATCGTCGCGGGCGCGCGTACGCCCATGGGACGACTGCTGGGCTCTCTGAAGTCCTTCTCCGGAGCCGACCTCGGCGGCTTCGCGATCAAGGCCGCCCTCGACCGTGCGGGGATCGGCGGCGACCAGGTGCAGTACGTGATCATGGGCCAGGTGCTCCAGGCCGGGGCGGGCCAGATCCCGGCCCGCCAGGCCGCGGTCAAGGCCGGCATCCCGATGAGCGTCCCGGCGCTCACCATCAACAAGGTGTGCCTGTCCGGCCTCGACGCCATCGCGCTGGCCGACCAGCTGATCCGCGCCGGCGAGTTCGACATCGTCGTCGCCGGCGGCCAGGAGTCCATGACGAACGCCCCCCACCTGCTGCCGAAGTCCCGCGAGGGCTTCAAGTACGGCGCGGTGCAGATGCTCGACGCGATGGCCTACGACGGCCTGACCGACTCGTTCGAGAACATCGCCATGGGCGAGTCCACGGAGAAGCACAACACCCGCCTCGGCCTCGGCCGCGCCGAGCAGGACGAGATCGCCGCGCTGTCGCACCAGCGGGCCGCCGCCGCGCAGAAGAACGGCATCTTCGAGGCCGAGATCACCCCGGTGGAGATCCCGCAGCGCAAGGGCGACCCGGTCCTGTTCAGCAAGGACGAGGGCATCCGCGGCGACACCACCGCGGAGTCCCTGGGCAAGCTGCGCCCGGCGTTCACCAAGGACGGCACGATCACCGCCGGCTCCTCCTCGCAGATCTCGGACGGTGCGGCGGCCGTGGTCGTGATGAGCCGGGCCAAGGCCGAGGAGCTCGGCCTGACCTGGCTCGCCGAGATCGGCGCGCACGGCAACGTGGCCGGCCCGGACAACAGCCTCCAGTCCCAGCCGTCCAACGCCATCCGGCACGCCCTGAAGAAGGAGGGCCTGGAGGTCTCCGACCTCGACCTCATCGAGATCAACGAGGCCTTCGCCGCGGTCGCCGTGCAGTCAATGAAGGACCTCGGCGTGTCCACGGAAAAGGTGAACGTCAACGGCGGCGCGATCGCCCTCGGCCACCCGATCGGCATGTCCGGCGCCCGTCTCGTGCTCCACTTGGCGCTGGAGCTCAAGCGGCGCGGCGGCGGGGTCGGCGCGGCCGCGCTGTGCGGTGGCGGCGGCCAGGGCGACGCCCTGATCGTGCGGGTACCGAAGGCCTGAGCCTTACTTCTCACGAGTGAACGGAGCTGTGATGCAGGACGTCTCCTCTCTGGTGGACCAGGCCAGGGAAGGCCGGCCGCGGGCCGTGGCCCGGCTGATCTCCCTCGTCGAGGGGGCGTCCCCGCAGCTCAGGGAGGTCATGCGGACGCTCGCGCCGCTGACCGGCAACGCCTACGTGGTCGGCCTGACGGGCTCGCCGGGCGTGGGCAAGTCGACCTCGACCTCCGCGCTCGTCACCGCGTACCGCAAACAGGGCAAACGGGTCGGCGTCCTGGCCGTCGACCCCTCCTCCCCGTTCTCCGGCGGCGCCCTGCTCGGCGACCGGGTCCGGATGTCGGAGCACGCCTCCGACCCCGGCGTCTACATCCGCTCCATGGCCACGCGAGGCCATCTGGGCGGCCTCGCCTGGGCGGCCCCCCAGGCGATCCGCGTCCTCGACGCGGCCGGCTGCGACGTGATCCTGGTCGAGACGGTCGGCGTGGGCCAGTCGGAGGTGGAGATCGCCTCCCAGGCGGACACCTCCGTCGTCCTCCTGGCTCCGGGCATGGGCGACGGCATCCAGGCGGCGAAGGCGGGCATCCTCGAGATCGGCGACGTCTACGTCGTCAACAAGGCCGACCGCGACGGCGCCGACGCCACCGCGCGCGAGCTGAACCACATGCTGAGCCTGGGCGAGTCCCGGGGGCCCGGCGACTGGCGGCCCCCGATCGTCAAGACGGTCGCGGCCCGCGCCGAGGGCGTCGACGAGGTCGTGGAGGCCCTGGAGAAGCACCGGGCGTGGATGGAGGAGCGCGGCGTGCTCACCGAGCGCCGCCGCGCCCGCGCCGCCCGCGAGGTCGAGACGATCGCGGTCACGGCCCTGCGGGAGCGCATCGGCGACCTGCACGGCGACCGCCGGCTCAGCGCCCTGGCCGAGCGCATAGTGGCGGGCGAACTGGACCCCTACCGCGCGGCGGACGAGCTGGTGGCGGGGCTGACACAGGGCTGAGGCCCGTCCGGGGGCCGAAGCGGGGGCCCGGAGGGCCGGGCGGCCCCCAGGGCCGGTCACCCGGCGCCCTGGAGGCTCCGGCCGGCTCTCAGAGACGCCCCCGCTGTCCCCGCAGGTGCTCGGCGATCGGCTTCAGCGCCTTGTCGAGTTCTATCAGCGTGTCCGGCGACAGCAGATCGATGAAGTGCCGCCGCACCGACGCCACGTGGTGCGGCGCGACCTTCTTCATCGTCTCCATGCCGTGCTCGGTCAGCACGGCGTACAGCCCCCGCCGGTCGGACTCGCAGTTCTCGCGCCGCACCAGGTTCGCGTTCTCCATCCGCGTGATCTGGTGCGAGAGCCGGCTCTTGGACTGCAGGGTCGCGGAGGCCAGGTCGCTCATCCGCATCCGCACGTCGTCCGACTCGGACAGATTGACGAGGATCTCGTAGTCGTTCATCGTCAGGCCGAACGGCTGCAGATCCTTTTCCAGCTGGTACGTCAACAGCCTGTTGACCTCCAGGTGGGTGCGCCAGGCGCACTGCTCCGCATCGGTCAGCCAGCGCGTGGCCGTCTCGGTCTCCATGAGTGAAGTCTACCTAAGAAGTTGAATGACGAACTACTTCGGGTGGTGTGACAGTGCGCACGCGTTCGACGTCACACTCCGCAGACTACCGCTCACAGCCCGAAGCGACGCTGGAGGTCTCCCAGCTGTCCGGGAAGGCGCGGTGCACCCGACGCTTGCGGACCGTGTCCACCCGGTGCCGCTCCGCCACCACCGGGCACACCCGGCGCGGACGGAACGGCCCCCGTCGGCTGCTCCGCCATGAGGGCCTCGCTCGACTGCAGCAGAACCGTCCCGGCGCCGACGAACTCGAACTGGTGCTCCTCGCCGGAAGCCCCGCCCAGGCCCGTCATCGCACGTAGACCGCCCATGACACCCGTGAGGTACCCGTGGTCGTAGTGGTGGCACGGCGACGGGCAGTCGGCCCACCCGACGAGTGCCTGGGGGTCCACCCGGAGGGGAGGTTCCATGAACACCACCGGACCGTTAGATGCGGCGACAAACTTTCCGGTTCCGATAAGGGTCAGAAAACCCGGCACGATCGACTGCTTGAGTGCGAGACTTGGCTGAAAAGCGAGCAGATTGCCCGCGCGAATGGTCAAGTTCCCGTCGTCCAGGTCGTACGAATTGACGTCGAAGGCCCGGTCGGCGAGCAGCATCTTGCCCGAACCCTCCGCGACGACCCAGTCGCTCGCGTGCAGTGGCGAATGGAAGGACGTACGGACAAGCCGGTCAAGTCGCCCGTGCCCGATGCCGTTGAACTCGATCGCCCCGTAGTAGGCGATCATCTTCCCCTTCTGCAGGAACCACTGCCCGGCCTTGAGCTCGACGCAGAACGTGTACGCGTTCACGTTGTCGTCGGCGGGCAGCGTCATGGGGTCGTGCACCACGGGTCCGCCGGGGGTTCCGTACGCGCTCACAGCTTCTCCTCCGAGGCCTGGACGTAGACCGTGCCGCTGCCGCTCAGCTCCAGCTGGAACGCCTCGCCGGAGCCGCGGCCCACCATGTCACGCCACCCGAGCGCCGTGGACAGCTTGTTGCGCACGTCGCCGTGGTGCGCGACGTACGCCTGCGGGTCCACGTGGACCGGGCGCTGGGGCGTGATCGGGATCTCGAAGACGCCGCCGTGCGCCATCACGGCCACCGAGCCCCGGCCCTGGAGGGTGGTCGTGAACAGCCCCTGCCCGGTGACCTGGCCGCGCACCATGCCCATCACCCCGCCCTGGGAGCCCAGGAACATCGTCCCCTGCCGCAGGGTGCCCTCGAACGCGAGCAGCCGGTCCGCCTCGACGTACAGCGTGTCGCCGGAGAGCGTGATGACGTGGACGTGGTGGCCGCCGTGCCCGAAGAAGACCGTGCCGCTGCCCTCCACGGTCATCAGCGGCGTCGCCTCGCCGGCCACGCGGCGCCCGATCATGGACATCAGCCCGCCCTGGCCCCCCTGGATGCTGGGCGTGAAGGACACGTCCCCCTGGTAGGCGAGCATCGCCCCGCGCTGGCTGAACAGCCGCTGCCCGGGCAGCACGGTCGCCTCGACCATCTTGGAGTTGATCTCTCTGAAGCTCATCTCACAGGTCCCCCGCGATCGTGTTCCGCTCGCTGGGCTGGACGTAGACCAGCCCGTCCCCCTCGAAGCGGATCTGGAAGGCCTCGCCGCCGCCCTCGCCGAAGAAGGTGCGGAAGGTCACACCGGACTGGAAGGACTGCCGTACGTCGCCCTGGTGCGCGATGTACGCGCCGGGGTCGACGACCAGCGGGTACTGCGGGCTGACCCGGAGCACCACCGCCGGCCCGTCCGACATGATCGCCGCCTGCCCGTGGCCCTCGACGGTCGTCGTGAACAGCCCGTTGCCCTGCGAGGCGCCGCGCAGCCCGGTGAACGTCGTCCCCGTCCGCAGTCCGGCGTCGGTCGCGAGCAGGTTGCTCGACTCGACGCAGAGCCTGTCGCCCCGCAGGCTGACCAGGTTGATCTCGGACGCCCGGTCCGCGAACCAGCAGGTCCCCTGCCCCCTCACCTCCATCACCGTCATCTGCTCGCCGGTGAGCCGCCGGGTCACCATCCCGCGCAGCCCCTCGCCGCCACCGGTCAACTTCTTGAAGGCCATCTGCCCGTCGTACGCGACCATCGAGCCGTTCTTCGCCTTCACGGCGTCCCCGGTCATGTCGACGGCGAGGACCTTGCTGCCTTGGAGTCGGAACATCGCCACGCTGCGAAACGTAGCGGCCGAGCGGGTGGAGGGAACAGGCCCGGCGGGTGGAGAACGACCCTGAGCGCACCCTTACGGGCTTCGTTTGCCACAATGGACGAACGCTTGTGCGTGCATTCACAAACGACAGCCCGTCGTCGCGACTCCCACCGAAGGTGATCCGTGGACATCAAGACCGCCACCTCCCTCCGCCGCCTCCGCCTGGTCTCGGCGCCCGAGGCCGTGTCCTTCCTGGTCCTGCTCGTCTGCTCGGTCCTGAAGCGGACCACGGACTTCAACGCGGTGCCCGTGATGGGCGCGGTCCACGGCGTGCTGTTCATCCTCTACCTGGTCTTCTGGGCGGACGCCTGGAACCGCGCCAGGTGGCCGCTGGGCACCGCCGCCCTGTACTTCGTCCTCTCCGTCCTGCCCACCGGCGGCTTCTTCGCCGAACGCCGGCTGCGCCGCGAGGCCGAGGACGCGGTCATCGCCTCCCGGGCCCGCAAGGAAGGGGTCGTGAACGCATGATCGTCGCCTTCTCCGTGACACCGCTGGGCGTCGGCGAGGACGTGGGGGAGTACGTCGCCGAGGCCGTCCGGGTGGTGCGCGAGTCGGGACTGCCGAACCGCACCGACGCCATGTTCACCTCCGTCGAAGGGGAGTGGGACGAGGTCATGGACGTGGTCCGGCGCGCCGTCGCCGCCGTCGAGGAGCGCGCCCCGCGCGTCTCGCTCGTCCTCAAGGCCGACATCCGGCCCGGCGTGACCGGCGGCCTCACCTCCAAGGTCGAGACCGTCGAGCGGCACCTGGCGCGGTAGCCGGCGGGCGCCGCGACACCGAACCCCGGCCCCTCGTGGGCCGGGGTTTTCCCGTCCCACCTCTTTGAGCGATCGCTCAAAGAGGTGTACCTTTCTCCGGCAGAGCATTTGAGCGGTCGCTCAAAGAGGATCCTGACGTGGGGGAACACCATGGGTCTCTACATAGAGACACGTATCGGCGCCGACCTGGACGACCTCTGGGCGCGCACCCAGGACCCCGCCCAGCACCAGCGCTGGGACCTGCGGTTCACCGAGATCACCTACCTCCCCGGTGCGGAGGGCGGACCGCGGCGCTTCCGGTACGCCACGCGCGTGCTGCCGCTGCTCACCCTGTCCGGCACCGGCGTCGCCGCCGGCGAGAAGCAGCGCCCCGACGGCACCCGCACCTCCGCCCTGCGCTTCTCCTGCCCGCACCCCCTCTCCCTGCTCGCCGAGGGCAGCGGCTACTGGCGCTACGTCCCCGAGTCCGACGGGGTCCGCTTCCTCACCGGCTACGACTACCGCCCCCGCTGGGGCGCCTTCGGCGCCGTCGCCGACCGGCTGCTGTTCCGGCCGCTGATGGGCTGGGCGACCGCCTGGTCCTTCGACAGGCTGCGGCTGTGGCTGGAGCGGGGCATCACCCCCGAGCGCGCCCTGGTCAACTGGCTGGCCGAACTGGCCGTGCGCACGCTCGTGCTCGCCGGCTGCCTGGCCGGCCTCGTCCTCGAGCCCTCCCTGAGCCCCTTCGGCTCCCTCGCGCCCGCCCTGGCCTACTTCTGCCCGCTGCTCCTGGTCGTCGCCCTCTCCCTGGCCCTGTTCAAGGCCCCGCTCGCCGCCACTCCGGCCGCCCGCCGCTGCCTGCGCGCCCCGGTGACCGCCACGCGCGCGCCGCGCGTCCTGTGCACCCTGGAGAAGCCCGTATGACCTCGATCTTCCGCACCGCGATGGGCGACGCCTTCGACCGCCTCCACCCCCAGCTCCGGCGCCGCTTCTCGGTGGGGCTGGCGAGCGGCGAGGCCTGCACCGGCCGGGGCGTGATGCACCGGATCTGGCACGGCCCGGCGTTCGTGAAGCCGTTCCTGGCCCTCGGCGCCACCCGCAACATCCTCCTGCCGCGCGCCGGCCGCGACGTGCCCTTCGTCATCGAGAACGTGCCGTACACCGACACCTTCGGCCGTGAGACGGTGACGTTCGTGCGCACCTTCTACCTGCCCGGCCGCTCCCGCCGCTTCGACGCCCAGATGGTGCTCGGCCCCCGGGGTGACCGCATCCTCGACTACCTCGGCACCCACCAGCACCTCGCCAGCGAGCTGCACTTCTCCGCCGAACCCGACGGCTCCCTCCTCGTCCGCTCCGGTGAGCACCGCTTCCGCGAGGGCCCGGTGGACGTGCGCGTGCCCGAGCTGGTCGGCGCCGCGGCGGAGGTGCGCGAGTCCTACGACGACGCCGCGGACCGGTTCCGCATCCGGGTCCGCGTGGTCAACCGCCGCTTCGGGCCGCTCTTCGGCTACGAGGGCAGCTTCACGGCGTCGTACACCGACCTGCGCACGTGCGGCGTCCGGCCCGGGCTGCGCCCGGTGCGGGAGGAGGCGCGCGCATGACCCCGGAACGGGCCAAGGCCGAGACGGCCAAGTCCCAGGAGACCAAGGTCAAACTCCTCGAAGGGGCGCTGCGCACGCTCACCGAGCAGGGCATCGCCAAGGCCTCCGCCCGTACGGTCGCCTCGGCGGCCGGGGTGAACCAGGCGCTGGTCTTCTACCACTTCGGCTCCGTCGACGAGCTGCTCGCCGCCGCCTGCCGCTACGGCGCCGAGAACTCCGTGGCCCGCCACCGCTCCCGCCTCGCCTCGGTCGCCTCGCTCTCCGAGCTCCTCGCCGTCGGCCGGGAGATCCACGAGGAGGAACGGGCCGGAGGGCACGTGGCCCTGCTCGGCCAGTTGCTGGCCGGCGCCCAGACCCACGCCGCGCTGGGCCCCGCGACGGCGGCCGGTCTGGAGCTGTGGATCGCCGAGATCGAGCAGGTGCTGCGCCGGGTGCTCGCCACCACCCCGTTCGGCGAGTTCACCGACCCGGCCGGACTCGCCCGCGCCCTCGCCGCCTCCTTCGTCGGCATCGAGCTGTACGAGGGCGTGGACGGGGCGGGCGCGCACGCGGCCCTGGACGCCCTGGAACAGCTGGGCGCCCTGGTCGCGGCCCTGGAGGAGCTGGGCCCGGTCGCCCAGCGCGCCGTACGCCACCACCTGCGCCGCACGAACCGCCGCTGAGCCGGCAGGTCACGAAGGGTGTGACACACATCACCCGGACGGCCCCGGGCGACCGAAACCCGAGACAGGGCTGACCGGCATATGACCGGCGGGTAGGGTCTGGTGACGTGCCGAAGCCACTCAGCCTCCCCTTCGACCCCATCGCGCGTGCCGACGAGCTGTGGAAGCAGCGCTGGGGAAACGTGCCCGCGATGGCCGCGATCACCTCGATCATGCGGGCCCAGCAGATCCTGCTGGCCGAGGTCGACGCGGTCGTCAAGCCGTACGGGCTGACCTTCGCGCGGTACGAGGCGCTGGTGCTGCTCACCTTCTCCAAGGCCGGTGAGCTGCCGATGTCCAAGATCGGCGAGCGTCTGATGGTGCACCCCACGTCCGTGACGAACACCGTGGACCGGCTGGTCCGCTCCGGCCTGGTGGCCAAGCGCCCCAACCCCAACGACGGCCGCGGCACCCTCGCCGTGATCACCGACAAGGGCCGCGAGGTGGTCGACGCGGCCACCCGCGACCTGATGGCCATGGACTTCGGCCTGGGGGTCTACGACGCCGAGGAGTGCGCGGAGATCTTCGCCATCCTGCGGCCGCTGCGGATCGCGGCGCACGACTTCGACGAGGGCTGACACGGGCCCCGCGGCGGGGTGACCCGGGGCAAGATCTCCCGGAACGGGCGGTTACGCTCGACGGCATGAAGAAGAGCGTGCTCACCCGCTACCGCGTCATGGCCTACGTCACCGGCGTGCTGCTGGTCCTGCTGACCCTGGGCGTGATCGCCAAGTACGGGCTGCACATCGACGGCGCCGACAAGTTCACCACCTTCGTCGGCATCGCGCACGGCTGGCTCTACGTCGTCTACCTGGTCTTCGCCTTCGACCTGGGCTCCAAGGCGAAGTGGCCGGTCGGCAAGCAGCTGTGGGTGCTGCTGGCCGGTACGGTCCCCACGGCCGCCTTCTTCGTCGAGCGCAAGGTCAGCCGCGAGCTGGAGGGCCGCGTCGCCGACCCCGCCGCGGCCGTCGCCGAGGCCTGACCCGCCGCGTCGCCGGGTGCCCGCCCGGGGCACCCGCACAGGCGTCGCTCCAGCGCCACTCGAGTACCGAGTGGCAGGGGCCCATCGACATTTACTAGGACGTCCAAGTAAATTCGAGGGTATGGACGCTCACGCGATCGAGGAGGGCCGCCGGCGCTGGCAGGCCCGCTACGACGCCGCGCGCAAGCGCGACGCAGACTTCACCACGCTCTCCGGCGACCCCGTGGAGCCGGTGTACGGACCCCGGCCGGGGGACGCCTACGAGGGGTTCGAGCGGATCGGCTGGCCCGGGGAGTACCCGTTCACGCGCGGGCTCCACCCGACCGGCTACCGGGGGCGGACCTGGACGATCCGGCAGTTCGCCGGGTTCGGCAACGCCGAGCAGACCAACGAGCGCTACAAGATGATCCTCGCCGCGGGCGGCGGGGGCCTGTCCGTGGCGTTCGACATGCCGACGCTCATGGGCCGCGACTCCGACGACCCGCGCTCGCTCGGCGAGGTCGGGCACTGCGGGGTGGCCATCGACTCGGCGGCCGACATGGAGGTCCTGTTCAAGGACATCCCGCTCGGCGACGTCACGACGTCGATGACGATCAGCGGCCCCGCCGTCCCCGTCTTCTGCATGTACCTGGTCGCCGCCGAGCGGCAGGGCGTGGACCCGTCGGTGCTCAACGGCACGCTGCAGACCGACATCTTCAAGGAGTACATCGCCCAGAAGGAGTGGCTCTTCCAGCCCGAGCCCCATCTGCGCCTCATCGGCGACCTGATGGAGTACTGCGCGGCCGGCATCCCCGCCTACAAGCCGCTCTCCGTCTCCGGCTACCACATCCGTGAGGCGGGCGCGACGGCCGCCCAGGAACTGGCGTACACCCTCGCGGACGGGTTCGGGTACGTCGAGCTGGGCCTCAGCCGCGGCCTGGACGTGGACGTGTTCGCCCCCGGACTGTCCTTCTTCTTCGACGCCCACCTCGACTTCTTCGAGGAGATCGCCAAGTTCCGCGCCGCCCGGCGCATCTGGGCGCGGTGGATGCGGGACGTCTACGGCGCGCGGAGCGAGAAGGCGCAGTGGCTGCGCTTCCACACGCAGACCGCGGGCGTCTCGCTGACCGCCCAGCAGCCGTACAACAACGTGGTGCGCACGGCCGTGGAGGCGCTGGCCGCCGTACTCGGCGGGACCAACTCGCTGCACACCAACGCGCTGGACGAGACCCTCGCCCTGCCGAGCGAGCAGGCCGCGGAGATCGCGCTGCGCACCCAGCAGGTCCTGATGGAGGAGACCGGCGTCGCCAACGTCGCCGACCCGCTGGGCGGCGCCTGGTACGTCGAGCAGCTGACGGACCGGATCGAGGCGGACGCGGAGAAGATCTTCGAGCAGATCAAGGAGCGGGGCCTTCGGGCTCACCCGGACGGGCGGCACCCGATCGGCCCGATCACCTCCGGGATCCTGCGGGGCATCGAGGACGGCTGGTTCACCGGCGAGATCGCGGAGTCCGCGTTCCGCTACCAGCAGGCCCTGGAGAAGGGTGACAAGAGGGTGGTGGGCGTCAACGTCCACACCGGGTCCGTCACCGGAGACCTCGAGATCCTGCGGGTCAGCCACGAGGTGGAGCGCGAGCAGGTCCGCATCCTGGGCGAGCGCAAGGGCGCGCGGGACGACGCCGCGGTGCGTGCGGCGCTGGACGCCATGCTGGACGCGGCGCGCACCGGCTCCAACATGATCGAGCCGATGCTGGACGCGGTCCGCGCGGAGGCGACGCTGGGGGAGATCTGCGGGGTGCTGCGGGACGAGTGGGGCGTGTACACGGAGCCGGCCGGCTTCTAGCCGCCCGGCGCCCGCCACGGGCGACCCAGGGGGCTCCGGCCCCCTGACCCCGGTCCAGACGCCTTTGCGGGCGCCTGGACCGGTCCTTGGCCCCCTGGTCCCGGGCGCGTGCCGCCGCGGCCTCCCGGGCGCCTGGGCCGGACCCCGGCCATCGGGGGCCGGGCCCGCGGCGACCCCAGCCGTGCGGGCGCCTGGGTGGGACGGACCCTGGCCACCGGGCCCGGGCCCGGTGGCGACCGCGGCCGGGCGGGCGCTTGGGCGGGATTCTGGGCCCCGGGTCCGGGCCGAGCCCTGTCTTTCGGGTGGCGTCCGGGAGAAGCCCTGGGCCCCGGGTCCGGGCCGAGCCCTGTCTTTCGGGTGGCGTCCGGGAGAAGCCCTGGGCCCCGGGGCCGGGCCGAGCCCTGTCTTTCGGGTGGCGTCCGGGAGAAGCCCTGGGCCCCGGGTCCGGGCCGAGTCCTGACTTTGGGTGGCGTCCGGGAGGGAGCCTCAGCCTCGGGCCGAGCGCTGCCTTTCGGGTGACGTCCGGGACGACCCTCGAGCCACGGGCCCGGGTCGAGTCATGACTTTTGGGTGGCGTCCGGGAGGAACGCTCAGCCTCGGGCCGAGCGCTGCCTTCCGGGCGCGCGTCCGGGACGACCCTGGGCCCGGCCCCGAGCTGAGCCCTGCCTTCCAGGGGGCGCCGGGAACGACCCCCGAGCCCGAGTCGAGCCCTGCCTTTCGGTCGGAGCCGGGGACGGTTCCTGAGCGCAGGCCTATGCCGAAGCCAGACCCTGCAGCAGCACCCGGGTGAAGCTGCGTACCCACTCCTCGTCCGCCGGCTGGCCGCTCACCAGGGTGCGGTGGACCACCGCTCCGGCCACCATGTCGAAGATCAGGTCGGCCGTGCGGGCGGCCTCCGCCGGGTCGGGTTCCGGGGGGAGTTCGCCGCGGCTCTGGGCGCGGGAGCGGCCCTCCATGACGAGGCGCTTCTGGCGTTCCACGATGGAGGTGCGGACGCGTTCGCGCAGGGCGTCGTCGCGGGTCGATTCGGCGACCGCCGCCATCAGGCCACTCTTCGCCTCGGGGCGGGCCAGGATCGCCGCGAACTGCAGCACCACGCCCTCGATGTCGGCGGACAGACTGCCGCTGTCGGGCAGTTCGAGTTCGTCGAAGAGCTCCGCCACCGCGTCGACCACGAGTTCGTGCTTGCCCGCCCAGCGGCGGTACAGGGTCGTCTTGGCCACCCCGGCCCGGGTCGCGACGTCCCCCAGGGTGAGCCGTGACCAGCCCAGTTCCACCAGCGCCTGGCGCGTGGCCGCCAGGATCGCGGCGTCCGCGGCGGCGCTGCGCGGGCGTCCGGTGCGGCCGGCGGGCGTACGACTCTGCATGTCCCGACCATAACCGGCGGGATCTGTGCGGTCGTGAGGGAGATCACCGGGATGTGGTGTCGCCGGGTGTCCGCAGGGCATTACGCTACGGGTCGTAGCGAAAGCTCGTGAGGGACGTACACGGGCGACGACCACTGGCGTGGGGTGGGGACCCGGCGCCGCACCCACACCGGTTTTTTCTTCATGCGCGGGAACGGGGGAGGATAGACGCATGCAGCCACGGAACATGTCCATGAGCGGTGTGGTCGACCTCGCCGCGGTGAAGGCGGCCCAGGAAGCCAAGGCCAAGGCAGAGCAGGCGCGCGCCGAGTCCGCCCGGCAGGGCGGCGCGGGGGCCGTCTCCCCGGCCGATCTCGTCATCGACGTCGACGAGGCGGGCTTCGAGCAGGATGTCCTGCAGCGGTCCGCCGAAGTCCCCGTCGTCATCGATTTCTGGGCCGAGTGGTGTCAGCCCTGCAAGCAGCTGAGCCCGGTCCTGGAGCGGCTGGCCGTCGAGTACAACGGGCGCTTCCTCCTCGCCAAGATCGACGTCGACGCCAACCAGATGCTGATGCAGCAGTTCGGGGTGCAGGGCATCCCGGCCGTGTTCGCCGTCGTGGCCGGACAGGCGCTGCCCCTCTTCCAGGGTGCCGCCGGCGAGCAGCAGATCCGGCAGACCCTGGACCAGCTGGTGCAGGTGGCCGAGCAGCGCTTCGGGCTGACCGGCCTGACCGTCGACCCGGACGCGCAGCCGGGCGCGCCCGTACGCCAGGAGGCGCCCGCGGGGCCGTACGACGCCCTGCTCGAGGCCGCCGTGCAGGCCCTGGACGCCGGGGACCTGGGCGGGGCCGTGCAGGCCTACAAGAACGTCCTCTCCGACGACCCGGGCAACACCGAGGCCAAACTGGGCCTCGCGCAGGCCGAGTTGCTCCAGCGGGTGCAGGACGCCGACCCGCAGCAAGTGCGCAAGGAGGCCGCCGAGAAGCCGGGCGACGTCGCGGCGCAGATCGCCGCCGCCGACCTGGACCTGGTGGGCGGTCACGTGGACGACGCCTTCGGCCGGCTCATCGACACCGTGCGGCGCACGGCGGGTGACGACCGGGACGCGGTACGGCGCCGGCTGCTGGAGTTGTTCGAGGTCGTGGGTCCCGAGGACCCGCGCGTGGTGGGCGCGCGCCGGGCGCTCGCCCGCGCCCTGTTCTGACCAGTCACTAAACGCCACGGCTTGTGATGCCGGGGTGAAAGATTGGCCGACGACCTGTCAGGGCGACCCCGCTTTACCAAATCTTGGTAATAGCGGCGACTGTTACTCGGAGTAAGACAAGGCCGTTGATCTGTCTGGATTCGTCCAGAGATCAACGGCTTTGCTCTGCCCTCGGGTGCCACCGAGTGTCGCCGTTCGAGATCAGTGGGTCGCCCTTCGGTTATCCGGCCGTTACTAGCGAGTAACGAACCCCCTTGTGTCCGGGCCGAGAATGCACCACGATCGGCGACGCTCGGTCCATTCCCGTACCCCGGCAGCCGGCCGGGTCGCGGGGACTCTGGGTCCCCACCGGGCAGAGCCGGCGGCAGTGGCGCCGGCTCTAGGGCAGGGGGGTCTTCGCCGGATCGGTGGAGCCTGTCCAGAAGGTTGTGCGTGATGTGTGTCAGGCGCGACCAGTGGTTGTCGCTCGGGGGTGATCGCCGGTGATTCGGGCGCGGTTCGCGCCTCCGAGTACGGGCGCTCCCCTTCCCGAGGACGTAGCACTTCTCCCATCCCTGCCTGGCTGAGCCGCCTACTCGGGGGGCGAGTCAGGGTCAGGAGATGTACGTCCGAGAAGGAGGAAATATGGAGTCCCAGGTGCGTGGCGGGACCAGATGGAAGCGGTTCGCTGTGGTCATGGTGCCCAGCGTCGCCGCCACGGCGTGTGTCGGTGTGGCACTCGCGCAGGGCGCGCTCGCCGCGTCGTTCAGTGTGTCGGGCCAGGAGTTCAAGGTCACCGCCTCGAAGCTCGACGGCAAGGACTTCGTCCAGTACGGGGCCATCGACACCGGCTACAGCATGTCGGGCAAGAAGGACGCCGCTCACGCGGTGGCCGTGTCCGGTTTCAGCTCCGCGGACATCACGGACATGTGCCAGTCCGTGGTCACGCCGAACCTGCCGTTCGTGGGTACGGTCACCCTGAAGCTGACCGCCGGCAGCAAGACGCCGGTGCATGCCGAGAACCTCTACATCGACGTCAACGACCTCGATGCGAACGCCACCTTCAGCAACATCGACATCGGTGTTGCTGCGGGGGAGACCACCAAGGGCATACACCCGGGTGACAAGGCGAACCCGGCCGGTTTCGCCCAGCAGGCCGACGAGGCGGTGCTGACCGACGTGAGCCAGCACGCGTGGGCCACCACGGCGGCGACGTTCAAGCTCAGCGGTCTGCACATGGCGCTGTCGTCGGGCACCGACGAGTGCCAGCTGCACTGAGCAGGGCGTGACGGGCGGGGGGCCGACGGACCTCCCGCCCGTTGCACCGTCACCCGCGTCTGCACGCGCCCCCCACATCTCCGTCGCACGTACGACCCCCCAATACAGCAAGCCGCACCAGGGAGCTTTCCATGAGCGCCGAGACTCCTGCCGCATCCGGCCAGTTCGATCGCCGGAGGTCGCAGTTCCGCGCCTGGCGGGGCACCCGGCCGTTCTGGGCCGGCCTGTTCGTCATGCTCGGCGGCTTTCCGATCATTTACTTCCCGTACTACCACCTCCAGCTCGGTCATCTGACGCTTGCGATGTCCACCACTGCGGGAGCCGGGTCCCTGATCATCGGCGTGCTGCTCATCGTCCTGGGCTTCACCCTCTGGTTCCAGAAGCACGTGCGGACGTTCGCCGGCGTGGCCGCGATCCTGCTGGCGCTGGTGTCCCTTCCCGTGTCCAACTTCGGTGGTTTCATCGTCGGCTTCCTCCTGGCCCTCGTGGGCGGCGCGCTGGCCGTCTCCTGGGCGCCGGGCGCGCCGCCGCAGCCGGAGCCGCCGGCCGGGGCGGAACCGGGCGAGGGCGCCGCCCCCGAGGCCGCACCGCTGTCGTACCAGGACCAGGGCGTGGTGGAAGAGTCGAACGACCTGTCAGGAACGAGCCCGGCCAACGGGGCGAACGGGAGGCACAGTGCCGGCTGACGAGGTGACCCACGGGGCCGATGTGGACGGCTCCCGTGCGAGAACCGGGCCCCGCCACGCGGCCCCCAGGAGGCCGCTGTTCGTCAGGTTCCACATGCCGGCCGGCAAGGCGATAGCCTCCGTGGCGATGCCGACGGCCGTGCTGATGGGCCTGGGCTTCACGTCGTCGCTCGCGATCGCGGACAGCGCCGGGACGTCCAACAGCCAGAAGGCCGCGGACTACACGGACTGCGTCAAGGCGCTGGACTCCTCGTCCTCGCCGTCGCCGTCCGCGAGCGAGTCCGGTGGCACGGCGACGCCGACCCCCACGGCGAGCGCCGCCACCAAGGCCCCGACGACCTCCAAGGACACGAAGGACTCGGGCAGGACCTCTTCGCCGGATTCAGGTTCCGGCGACAAGTCCACCCCCGAGCCGACGGCGACCTCCGGGTCCTCCGACCCGGGTTCGGGCTCCTCGGGCTCCGGCGACACGGCCACGCCGACCCCCTCGGCGTCCCAGAGCGGCGGCGGCGGCCTGCTGGACACCATCGGCGACACGATCGGCAACGTGCTCACCGGCGGCACCAAGGACTCCGGTACGACCGCGAGCCCGACGCCGTCCGCGTCCCCGTCCCCGTCGGCGTCCGCCACGTCGTCCTCGCCGGACTCCTCGTCCTCGGGCACGGGCAGTGTCACCGGCACCGTCAAGGACACCGCCTCCAAGGCGGCCAAGACGGTCGGGGACACCGTGAAGGGCACCACCGACAAGGTCTCCAAGACGGCCCAGGACACCACCCAGGCGGTCAAGGACGCGGCGGCCTCGGCCACGCCCAGCCCCTCGGCGAGCTCCACGACGCCGGCGGCGGACTGCCCGGTGGCCACCGACGCGGTGGGCGGCGTCGACAACAAGGTGCGGGTGGCGGACGACCCGTGGTACCTGGACGCCAGTGCGCTGACGCTCAAGGGCGCGGACTACAAGGGCATCGTTGAGGTCAGGACCGCCAGCGGCGCTGTCAAGAAGGTGCTCAAGTACGTCATCTCGGGCGGCACCGACATCGATGACCTGCACCAGATCGTGAAGGACAAGCAGTCGGGCAAGACGTACCACGTGCAGGCGGCGGAGGGCTCCACGTCGAAGATCCGCGGGGGCGACACCGTGATGTACACCGAGAGCATCTCGGGGAACCTGCTGGGGCTGGTCCACGTCACCTTCAGTCCCGACAGCCCGCCCCCGCTGAACATCCCGCTGATCTACATGACCAAGGTCCACGTGGTCCAGGCGGCCCAGTTCGGCGGCAACCTGACCATCCCCGGTATGCGTCAGTACGTGACCGACTGAGCGGTCGCACAAGCCCTTCCGGGAGCCGCAACACCGTGGCCCGGCCCTCCCCTGGCGGGAGAGCCGGGCCACGGCCTTGCGCGGTGCCCTCGGGCCGGCGTCAGCCCGTCTCGCCCAGGTGGTGGACGCGGACCATGTTGGTGGTGCCGGGGACGCCGGGGGGCGAGCCGGCGGTGATGATGACGATGTCGCCGGGGTTGAAGCGGCCCAGCTTGACGACCTCCTGGTCGACCAGGTCGACCATCTCGTCGGTGCTGTTCACGAACGGGACGACGTGCGGCTCCACGCCCCAGCTGAGGGTCAGCTGGTTGCGGCTGGCCTCGTCGGTGGTGAAGGCGAGGATCGGCTGCGCCGCGCGGTAGCGGGACAGGCGGCGGGCGGTGTCGCCGGACTTGGTGAAGGCGATCAGGCCCTTGCCGCCGAGGAAGTCGGCGATCTCGCAGGCCGCACGGGCCACCGAACCGCCCTGGGTGCGCGGCTTCTTGCCGGGCACGAGCGGCTGCAGGCCCTTGGAGAGCAGCTCCTGCTCGGCCGCCGTGACGATCTTCGACATGGTCTTGACCGTCTCGACCGGGTAGGCGCCCACGGAGGACTCGGCGGACAGCATGACCGCGTCGGCGCCGTCCAGGATCGCGTTGGCCACGTCGGAGGCCTCGGCGCGGGTCGGCCGGGAGTTGGTGATCATCGACTCCATCATCTGGGTCGCCACGATCACCGGCTTGGCGTTGCGCCGGCACAGCTCGATCAGGCGCTTCTGCACCATGGGGACCTTCTCGAGCGGGTACTCGACGGCGAGGTCGCCCCGGGCCACCATCACGGCGTCGAACGCCGCGACGACGTCCTCCATGTTCTCCACCGCCTGCGGCTTCTCCACCTTGGCGATGACCGGGACCCGGCGGCCCTCCTCGTCCATCACGCGGTGCACGTCGGCGACGTCCTTGGCGTCCCGGACGAAGGACAGCGCGACCATGTCGCAGCCCATGCGCAGCGCGAACCGCAGGTCCTCCACGTCCTTCTCGGACAGCGCGGGCACGTTGACGGCCGCACCGGGCAGGTTGATGCCCTTGTGGTCGGAGACGACGCCGCCCTCGATGACGATCGTCTTCACCCGCGGGCCCTCGACGTCCACGACCTTCAGCTCGACGTTGCCGTCGTTGATCAGGATCTGGTCGCCGCGCGAGACGTCGCCCGGCAGGCCCTTGTACGTCGTGCCGCAGATCTGCTTGTCACCCGGCACGTCCTCGGTCGTGATGACGAACTCGTCACCGCGCTCCAGCTCGACCGGGCCCTCGGCGAAGGTCTCCAGGCGGATCTTCGGGCCCTGCAGGTCGGCGAGGACGCCGATGGGCCGGCCGGTCTCCTTGGCGGCGGCCCGGACGCGGTCGTACCGCGACTGGTGCTCGGCGTGGGAGCCGTGGCTGAAGTTGAAGCGGGCCACGTTCATGCCCGCCTCGATCATGGCGACGAGCTTTTCGTGGGAGTCGACCGCGGGGCCGAGAGTACAGACGATTTTCGAACGGCGCATGGGGCGATCCTATCGGTTTGTTTCGCTGCGGAATATTCCGTCTGGCGGAAGATACAAATGGGCGGACGCGCGCTCAGGCGTGTTACTCCGATGTATTGCCCAGCTCTTCTTTCCCGCCGGTTCCCACCAGTGCGTACGTCTGCGTGGCGATCTCCAGTTCCTCGTCCGTCGGCACCACCGCTACCGCGACCCGCGCGGAGGCGGGCGAGATCAGCCGCGCCTCCCGGCTCCGGACGGCGTTCAGCCCGGCGTCGACCGCCAGGCCCATGCTCTCCAGGCCCGCGATCGCGGCCTCCCGCACCGCCGCCGCGTTCTCCCCGACGCCGGCCGTGAACGCGACCGCGTCCACCCGGCCGAGCACCGCGCAATAGGCGCCGATGTACTTCCTGAGCCGGTGAATGTAAATGTCGAAGGCGAGTGCGGCCGCTTCGTCGCCCTCGTCGATCCGGCGGCGGATCTCCCGCATGTCATTGTCCCCGCACAGACCGAACAACCCGCTCCTCTTGTTGAGAAGAGTGTCGATCTCGTCCATGGACATTCCGCCAACACGCTCCAAATGGAAGATGACCGCCGGATCCAGATCACCGGATCGCGTACCCATCACCAGCCCCTCCAAGGGCGTCAGCCCCATGGAGGTGTCCACGCACCGGCCCCCGCGGACCGCGGAGGCCGAGGCGCCGTTGCCCAGGTGCAGCACGATGACGTTCACGTCCGCCGGGTCCCTGCCCAGCAGCCGCGCGGTCTCCCGGGAGACGTACGCGTGGGAGGTGCCGTGGAAGCCGTAGCGGCGGATCCGGTACCGGTCGGCGATCCGGGGGTCGAGCGCGTAGCGCGCCGCCGACTCCGGCATGGTCGTGTGGAAGGCGGTGTCGAACACGGCCACCTGGGGCAGGTCGGGGCGCAGGCTCCGCGCGGTGCGGATGCCGGTGAGGTTGGCCGGGTTGTGCAGCGGCGCGACCGGGATCAGCCGCTCGATCTCGGTGAGCACGGCGTCGTCGATGACGGTCGGCTCGGTGAAGAACATGCCGCCGTGCACCACCCGGTGCCCGATCGCGGCCAGGTCCGGGGAGTCCAGGCCCACGCCGTCCCGGGACAGCTCCTCGGCGACCGCCTTCAGCGCAGCGTCGTGGTCGGCGATCGGCCCGTCCTGCTCGCGGGTGTCGCCGCTGGTGACGCAGGTGTGCTCCAGGCGGGAGGTCTGCTCGCCGATGCGCTCGACCAGGCCCACCGCCAGCCGCCTGTCGTGCCGCATGTCCAGCAGCTGGTACTTCAGCGAGGAGGAGCCGGAGTTGAGGACGAGGACTCGGGTGGGGGAGGTCACTGCTCGGACGCCTTCTCGCTCGGGTGCTGGGCCTGGATCGCCGTGATGGCGACGGTGTTGACGATGTCCTGGACGAGCGCGCCGCGGGACAGGTCGTTGACCGGCTTGCGCAGGCCCTGCAGGACCGGGCCGACGGCGATCGCGCCGGCCGAGCGCTGCACGGCCTTGTAGGTGTTGTTGCCGGTGTTGAGGTCCGGGAAGATCAGCACGGTGGCCTGTCCGGCCACCTCCGAGCCGGGCAGCTTGGTGGCGGCGACGGACGGCTCCACGGCCGCGTCGTACTGGATCGGCCCCTCGATCTTCAGGTCGGGGCGCCGCTCACGCACCAGCTCGGTGGCCTCGCGCACCTTGTCCACGTCGGCGCCCGAGCCGGACGTCCCCGTGGAGTACGACAGCATCGCGATCCGCGGCTCCACGCCGAACCGGGCCGCCGTGACCGCCGACTGCACGGCGATGTCCGCGAGCTGCCGCGCGTCGGGGTCCGGGTTGACCGCGCAGTCGCCGTAGACCAGCACCTTGTCGGCCAGGCACATGAAGAAGACCGAGGAGACGATGGACGCGTCCGGCCGCGTCTTGATGATCTCGAAGGCGGGCCGGATGGTGGCCGCCGTGGAGTGCACCGAGCCGGACACCATGCCGTCGGCCAGGCCCTCCTGGACCATGAGCGTGCCGAAGTAGTTCACGTCGCTCACCACGTCGTACGCCAGCTCCACCGTCACGCCCCGGTGGGCGCGCAGCAGGGCGTACAGCTCGGCGAAGGCGTCGCGCAGCTCGGAGGTGGCCGGGTCGATCAACTGACTGTCGCCGAGGTCGAGGCCCAGGTCGGCGGCCTTCTTGCGGATCTGGTCGACCGGGCCCAGCAGCGTCAGGTCGCACACGCCCCGGCGCAGCAGCACCTCGGCCGCGTGCAGCACGCGCTCCTCGGTGCCCTCCGGCAGCACCACCCGGCGCCGGTCGGAGCGGGCCTGCTCCAGCAGCTTGTGCTCGAACATCATCGGGGTGACCCGGTCGCTGCTCGGCGCCGAGACCCGGCGGGCCAGTTCCGCGGTGTCGGCGTACCGCTCGAACAGGCCGAGCGCGGTCTCCGCCTTGCGCGGGGTGGCCGCGTTCAGCTTGCCCTCCAGGGAGAACAGCTGCTCGGCGGTCGGGAAGCTGTTGCCGGACACCGAGATCACCGGGGTGCCCGGGGCGAGGCGGGCGGACAGGGCGAGGATCTCCTCGCGCGGCACCTCGTCCAGGGTCAGCAGCACCCCGGCGATCGGCGGGGTGCCGGCGCTGTGCGCGGCCAGCGCGCCCACGACCAGGTCGGCGCGGTCGCCCGGGGTCACCACCAGGCAGCCCGGGGTCAGGGCGGCCAGGAAGTTCGGCAGCGTCGCGCCGCCGAAGACGAAGTCCAGGGCGTCGCGGGCCAGTCCCGAGTCGTCGCCGAGCAGCACCTTCGCGTCGAGGGCCTGGGCTATCTGGGAGACCGTGGGCGCGGACAGCGCGGGCTCGTCGGGAACGACGTAGCAGGGCACCGGCATGCGGCCCTCGAGCCGCGCGGCGATCTCGTCGCGCTCCTCGCGGGCCACCCGGTTGGTGACCACGGCCAGCACGTCGCAGCCGAGTGAGTCGTAGGCGCGGTAGGCGTTGCGGGTCTCGGCGAGCACGGACTCCGCCGTCTGCTTGCGGCCGCCCACCACCGGGATCACGGAGGCGCCGAACTCGTTGGCGAGGCGGGCGTTCAGCGCCAGCTCGTCCGGCAGCTGGGTGGCGGCGAAGTCGGTGCCGAGGACGAGTACGACGTCGTAGTCCCGGGCCACCAGGTGGAAGCGGTCGACGAGCGTCGAGACCAGCTCGTCCGTACCCTGGTCGGCCTGGAGGGCGGACGCCTCCTGGTAGTCCATGCCGTAGACGGTCGCCGGGTCCTGCGCGAGGCGGTACCGCGCCCGCAACAGCTCGAACAGGCGATCGGGGCCGTCGTGGACGAGTGGGCGGAAGACCCCCACCCGGTCGACCTGCCGGGTCAGGAGCTCCATGAACCCCAGCTCCACGACCTGGCGGCCGTCGCCGCGGTCGATCCCGGTCACGTACACGCTGCGCGTCACGTGTCGACTCCGTTCCTCATGTCGGGTGCGGCTGCCGTCGGCATAAAAATCGCCCACCAAGGTGAGCAGATCCCTCTTGACAATACCCCGCGTGCCGGATAAGGCGCCCGTCAGGGCGTCACCCCACTGGCGGACGTGAAAGAATCGACATCGGCTCACCGGCACCGACAGCGAGCAGGAGACACAGCACGATGCGCATCGGAGTTCTCACCGCAGGCGGCGACTGCCCCGGCCTGAACGCCGTGATCCGTTCGGTCGTGCACCGGGCGGTGGCGCAGTACGGCGACGAGGTCATCGGCTTCGAGGACGGTTACCGGGGTCTGCTCGACCGCCACTACCGGACCCTCGACCTGGACGGGGTCAGCGGCATCCTGGCCCGGGGCGGCACGATCCTCGGCTCCTCCCGCCTGGAGCGCGACCGGCTGCGCGAGGCCTGCGAGCGGGCCACCGACATGGCCGAGGAGTTCGGCATCGACGTCCTGATCCCGATCGGTGGCGAGGGCACACTGACCGCGGCCCGCATGCTCTCCGACGCCGGTCTGCCGGTCGTCGGGGTCCCCAAGACGATCGACAACGACATCTCCAGCACCGACCGGACCTTCGGCTTCGACACCGCCGTCGGCGTCGCCACCGAGGCGATGGACCGCCTGAAGACCACCGCCGAGTCCCACCAGCGGGTGATGGTCGTGGAGGTCATGGGCCGGCACGCCGGCTGGATCGCCCTGGAGTCCGGCATGGCCGCCGGCGCCCACGGCATCTGCCTGCCCGAGCGCCCCTTCGACCCCGCCGACCTGGTCAAGATGGTCGAGGAGCGGTTCGCCCGCGGCAAGAAGTTCGCGGTCATCTGCGTCGCCGAGGGCGCCCACCCCACCGAGGGCACCATGGACTACGGCAAGGGCGAGATCGACCAGTACGGCCACGAGCGCTTCCAGGGCATCGGCACCGCGCTGGCCTACGAGCTGGAGCGGCGCCTGGGCAAGGAGGCCAAGCCGGTCATCCTCGGCCACGTCCAGCGCGGCGGCGTCCCCACCGCCTACGACCGCGTCCTCGCCACCCGCTTCGGCTGGCACGCGATCGAGGCCGCCCATCGCGGCGACTTCGGCAGGATGACGGCGCTGCGCGGCAACGACATCGTCATGGTGCCGCTCGCCGAGGCGGTCACCGAGCTGAAGACGGTGCCCAAGGACCGGATGATCGAGGCCGAGTCGGTCTACTGACCGGCCCCGGCCCCGACCGCCGTCCAGAAGTTCTCGACGATCCGGTCGAGGAACGCCTTCCCGGACTCGCTCGCGCCGCTGCCGCCGCCACCCCAGCCGAGGGTGGCGGCCATGTGGCCCTGGTAGTCCTCGTGCAGTCCCCGCAGGGCGCCCGCCAGGACGCCCCGGTCGAGGCCCGTGAGCCTCGCCACCGGGCGTACGTACGCCTGCCAGCGGGTGGTCACCGCGCTGTGCAGCAGCCCGGCGAGCCGCTCCTCGCGGCCCGTGACGGCCACGAGGTCCGGCAGAGCGAGGTCCAGCACCCGGGCCAGCCCGGCCGCCTGCCGCTCGGTGCCGCGCCACTGCCCGCTCTCCTCCGCCCGCAGGTACGCGCGCAGGTCCATGCCGACCGCGCGGGCCACGTCCTGCGGCGCGACGGCGCGGGCGATGCGGTGCTCGCGCAGGGTCCGGGGCCGGCCGATGAGGTCGCCGGGCGAACACCACAGCACGCCCGCGAGGGCGGTGAGCTCGGCGTCCCCGGGACGGGCGGCCCCGCGCTCCCAGGCGACGACGAGGTCAGGCGTGACGTACGGCAGCCCGTACGAGGCGCGGATGCCGTGGGCGACGTGCTCGGGGCCCATGCCGAGCGCGGCACGCAGCCTGCGGGCGGCCCGGGCGTCGAACGGGAGCGGGGCGGGGGCTTGGCGCACCCGGCACAAGCTAGGGGCGCCGCCCGGCGGTGGCTACGGTCCGTTTCGACAGGATCACCGGTTGTAGGAACGCACGGCGCGCGCGGTTCCGGTCGTTCGTTCCTCCGTCGGCCCGCTCAGCGGCCCGCGTCGCCCCGCACCCACCGGTACACCAGCTCCGGCCGCCCCACCTGCCCGTACAACGGCTTGCGCGCCGCCCGGCCCGCCTCGACCAGGTGCTCCAGGTACCGTCGCGCGGTGATCCGGGAGATGCCCACGGTCTCCGCGACGCCCGTCGCCGTGACGCCCTCCGAGGCCTCGCGCAGCGCCCCGGTGACCCGCTCCAGGGTGGGTCCGCTCAGGCCCTTGGGCAGCGCGGCGGGGGAGGGGGCCCGCAGGACGGCCAGGGCCCGGTCGACCTCGTCCTGGCCGCTCGCCTCGCCCACGGCCGCGTGGAACTCGGCGTAGCGCACCAGCCGGTCCCGCAGGGTCGCGAACGTGAACGGCTTGAGCACGTACTGGACGACCCCGAGGGAGACCCCTTCCCGGACGACCGCCAGGTCCCGGGCCGACGTCACCGCTATCACGTCCGCGTGGTGCCCCGCGGCCCGCAGCGACCGGGCGAGCTGCAGCCCGTGCACGTCGGGCAGGTGCAGGTCCAGCAGCAGCAGGTCCACTGGCGTGCGGTCCAGGATCCGCCGTGCCTCCGCCCCGGTGTGCGCCTTGCCCACCGCGACGAATCCCGGCACCCGGCCGACGTACATCACGTGCGCGTCGGCGGCCACCGGGTCGTCCTCCACCACCAGCACCCGGATGGCCCGCTGCTCCTGCGTCATCCGCCGCCACCCACCGCCGTGCGCAACGGCAGCCGCACCTCGAACACCGCTCCGCCCTCCTCGGCCTCGGCCACCGTCAACGTCCCCTCCAGCCGGGTCACCGCCTGACGGACCAGGGCCAGGCCCAGGCCCCGCCCGCCGGGGCCGGCCGGCTTAGTGGAGAACCCCCGCTGGAATACCAGGTCGGCGTGGGCGGGGTCGACACCGGGTCCGGTGTCCGACACGCCCAGCACCAGTTCGGCGCCACCGGTGTACGCCGTCACGGTCACCCGCGCCCCCGCGCTGCCCTGCGCGGCGTCCACCGCGTTGTCGATCAGGTTGCCGAGGATCGTCACCAGGTCCCGGGCCGACAGCCCGGCCGGGAGCACGCCGTCGTCCAGCCGGCTGTCCTCGGACACGACCAGCTCCACGCCCCGCTCGTTCGCCTGCGCCGTCTTGCCGAGCAGCAGGGCGGCCAGCACCGGCTCGCCGACCGCCGTCACCACCTGGTCGGTCAGGGCCTGCGCCAGCTCCAGTTCCGCCGTGGCGAACTCCACCGCCTCCTCGGCCCGGCCCAGCTCGATCAGCGAGACCACGGTGTGCAGCCGGTTCGCGGCCTCGTGCGCCTGCGAGCGCAGGGCCTGGCTGAAGCCCCGCTCGGAGTCCAGCTCACCCATGAGGGACTGCAGCTCGGTGACGTCCCGCAGCGTCACCACCGTGCCCCGGCGCTGCCCGCCGGAGACCGGGGAGGTGTTCACCACCAGCACCCGCGACGCCGTCAGGTGCACCTCGTCCACGCGCGGCTCCGACGACAGCAGCGCGCCCGTCAGCGGGGCCGGCAGGCCCAGGTCCGCCACCGACCTGCCCACCAGGTCCGCCTCGCCGGCCGCACCGGCCACGCCCAGCAGTTCCCGGCCGCCGTCGTTGATCAGCGCCACCCGGTACTGCGCGTCCAGCATCAGCAGCCCCTCACGCACCGCGTGCAGCGCGGCCTGGTGGTAGTCGTGCATGCGGCTGAGCTCGGCGGCGTTCATCCCGTGGGTGTGCCGGCGCAGCCGGGCGTTGAGCACGTACGTGGCGACGGCGCCGAGCGCGAGGATGCCGGCCGCGACCCCGAACAGGGCCGTGACCTGCTGCTGGATCCGCTGGCTTATCGCCTCCACCTTGATGCCGGCGCTGACCAGGCCGATGACGTGCCCGTGCTCCTCGACGGGCGTGACCGCGCGCACGGACGGGCCGAGCGTGCCGGTGTAGGTCTCGGTGAAGGTCCGCCCCCGCTGGGCGGGGGCGATGGTGCCGATGAACCGCTTGCCGATCTCCTGCGGGCTCGGGTGGGTCCAGCGGATGCCCTCAGGGGTCATGATCGTGACGAAGTCGACCCCGGTGTCCCGCTGCACCTTCAGCGCGTACGGCTGGAGCGTCGCCGAGGGGCGCGCGGTGTGGATCGCGGCGCGTACCGACGGCGAGTCGGCGATCGAGCGGGCCACCGCCGTGGCCTGCCGGCGGGCCGCGCCCACGGCCTGGTCGCGGTCGCTGACGAAGGTGAACAGTGCGTATCCGGCCACGACGAGCGCGAGCAGCACGGCCTGCATGGCGAACAGCTGGCCCGCCAGGCTGCGAGGTCGCGGGAGGACGGTCAGACGCATGCCGCAAGTCTGCCTCTCCGTTCTGGCGTGAACTAAATGAACGGAAGGGTGACCGGCCTCACAGGGCGGGAGATAGTCACCGCATCCCCGAAATCCCGGACGTGAGCCGCACGCCGGTGATCACCGACGTCGTCGTCAAGGAGGGCCGCCGTGAGCAGCGCAGCCGATACGGCACCAGCCGCACCCCGAGCCAAGCGGGACCGCACCCATTTCCTCTACATCGCGGTGATCATCGCGGTCGCCCTCGGCATCGCGGTCGGGTTCGCCGCGCCGGACTTCGCCCAGCAGCTCAAGCCGCTCGGCACGGGCTTCGTGAACCTGATCAAGATGATGATCACGCCGGTGATCTTCTGCACCATCGTCACCGGTGTCGGTTCGATCCGCAGCGCCGCGAAGGTCGGCAAGCTCGGCGGCCTCGCGCTCACCTACTTCATCGGCATGTCGTTCGTGGCGCTCGCCATCGGTCTGGTGGTCGGCAACGTGCTGCATCCCGGGTCGGGCATGCACCTCAGCGAGGCGGCCAAGCAGGCCGGCCACACCCAGGCCGCGACCGCCAGCGAGGGTCTCGTCGACTTCGCCCTGAGCATCATCCCGACCACGTTCGTGTCCGCCTTCACCGGTGGCGTGGTGCTGCAGACGCTGCTCGTCGCGCTGCTGGTCGGCTTCGCGGTGCAGGCGATGGGCTCGTCCGGCGAGCCGATCCTGCGGGGCATCGGCCACATCCAGAAGCTGGTCTTCCGGGTGCTGACGATGATCATGTGGGCGGCGCCGGTGGGCGCGTTCGGCGCCATCGCGGCCGTCGTCGGCGAGACCGGCGTGGACGCGCTGAAGGCCCTCGGCACGATCATGCTCGCCTTCTACATCACCTGCGTGCTCTTCGTCGGTCTGGTGCTCGGCCCGATGCTGTGGTTCGTCGCCAAGGTCAACCTGCTGAAGCTGCTGCGCTACCTGGGCCGCGAGTTCCTGCTCATCCTGTCGACCTCGTCGTCCGACACCGCGCTGCCCCGCCTGATCGCCAAGATGGAGCACCTGGGCGTGAGCCGCCCGGTCGTCGGCATCACCGTGCCGACCGGCTACTCCTTCAACCTCGACGGCACCATGATCTACCTGACCATGGCGTCCCTGTTCATCGCCGACGCCCTGGGGCAGCCGCTGCACCTGGGCGAGCAGATCACCCTGCTGCTGTTCATGATGGTCGCCTCCAAGGGTGCCGCGGGCGTCTCCGGCGCCGGTCTCGCCACCCTGGCCGGCGCCCTCCAGTCGCACCGGCCCGCCCTGGTCGACGGCGTCGGCCTGATCGTCGGCATCGACCGCTTCATGAGCGAGGCCCGCGCCCTGACCAACTTCGCGGGCAACGCGGTGGCCACCGTGCTGATCGGCTCGTGGACCAAGGAGATCGACAAGGCCCGGGTGGCGCTGGTCCTGGACGGGCACCTGCCCTTCGACGAGACCACGCTGCTGGACGACGCGGACGGCCACGGCGGCCCCGGTCTGCCCGGCCCGCGCGAGGAGGGCGAGAAGGAACTGGCCAAGGCCTGATCCCGAGGCCGTCCCCTTCCCGCTCCGGACGCCCGGCCCCGCCTGAACCGGGGCCGGGCGTCCGGCCACCGCCGCCGGGCGGCCGAGCATCCCCCGATGCCCGGTCGCCCGGCTCTCTCACGTCCGCGCACTCACCTCGGCCACCAGCTCGGTGGCCAGGGTGACGGGCACACCCGCCGCGCTCAGGACCGCGACCGTGGCCGAGCGGCCCGCCTCCTCGGCTGCCAGCAGCCCGTCGTTCACCGCCTCCATCACCGCGAACAGCATCTGCTCGTGCACGAAACCCAGCGCCGGCGCGGGCAGCGGGGAGCTGAACACGCCCTGCTCCAGGCCGTCCCGCAGCAGTCGCACCTGGGTCTCGCGCAGCGGGGCGAGCCGCTCGCGGATGCCCTGCACGGTGACCGTGCGCTGGGCCAGGGCGATCAGCAGCCGGTAGCGGTCGGCGATCGGCCACAGGGCGAGCACCGACCGGGCCACCGCCTCAGCCGGGTCGGCCACGCCGTCCCGGGCGCCCGCGTCCGCCTCCGCCAGCGCCGCCACCGCCTCGTCGACGAGCGTGCCGACCAGCGCCTCGCGGCTGGGGAAGTGGCCGTACACCGTCCGCCGTACGACCCCCGCGGCGCGCGCGATCTGGTCCATGGAGGCGTCGGGGTCGCGCAGCAGCTCGGCGAGAGCGACGTCGAGGATGCGACGCCGGTTGGCGTCGGCGCGGCTGGTGTTACCCGTGGTCATGGCAGCCATTCTGCCCGCTCCTCCTCGTCTTGCGCACTGCCGTGCAACTCGACTTGCACAGCGTTGTGCAGCGTCGTACATTGCACAGTGTTGTGCAATTGCACGGTGCTGTGCAAGAACCGTCGCGAACCGAGGAAGGCGACCCCTGCCATGCGACTCGTCCTGACCGAACCGGTCGACACGACCGAGCGCCCCTACCCCAGGCGCTGGTGGGCGCTGCTCGTGCTCTGCCTGAGCCTGCTGATCATCGTGATGGCGAACACCGCCCTCACGGTCGCCGCGCCCGCGATGACGAAGGACCTCGGCCTGACCGGCGCCGACCTGCAGTGGGTGATCGACGGCTACACCGTCCCCTACGCGGCGCTGATGCTGCTGCTCGGCGCGATCGGCGACAAGCACAGCCGGCGCGGCGCACTCCTCCTCGGCCTCGCCGTCTTCGGCGGCGGCGCCGTCTACGGCTACCTCGCCGACAGCGCCACGGCGGTCATCACGGCCCGCGCCGTCATGGGCGTCGGCGCCGCGCTGATCATGCCCGCCACGCTCTCCCTGCTCGCCGCCACCTTCCCGCGCGCCGAGCGCGCCAAGGCCATCACCCTGTGGACCGCCACCGCCGGCCTCGCCATCGCCGCCGGACCGGTCGTCGCCGGCGCCCTGCTGCGCGGCCACGGCTGGTCCTCCACCTTCCTCATCAACCTGCCCGTCGCGGCCGTCGCCGCCGTCGGTGCCCTCGTCCTCGTACCGCCGTCGAAGGCCGGCCACCACGACCGCGTCGACTACGTCGGCGGACTGCTGTCGGTGCTCTGGACGGGCTCGCTGGTCTACATGATCATCGAGGGCCCGCACTTCGGCTGGGGCGTCAAGGCCGTCACCGCCGCCGTCGTGGCCGGCCTGGGCCTCGTCGCCTTCGTCGCCTGGGAGCTGCGCCACCCCCGGCCGATCCTGGACGTGCGCCGCTTCGCCGACCGCCGCTTCGCGGGCGCCAACCTCGCCGTCGCGCTGTTCTTCCTCGCCGTCTTCGGCGCCTTCTACTACCTGACCCAGCACCTGCAGTTCGTCCTCGGCTACGACGCCCTGCAGACCGGCGTGCGCATGCTCCCGCTGGCCGGCGCCGTCTTCGTGGGCTCGGCGCTCACCGGCCGGCTCACCCCGCGCGTCGGCATGAAGTGGACGGTCACCGCGGGCATGGTCGGCGGCACCACCGCCCTGGCCCTGCTGACCCGCGTGGACGCGGGCTCGACGTACGGCGACTTCGTGGCGCCCCTCGTCGTCCTGGGCCTCGCCATCGGTCTCGCGCTCTCGCCCTGCACCGACGCGATCATGGGCTCCTTCCCGGAGTCCGAGCTGGGCGTCGGCGGCGCGGTCAACGACACCTCGCTGGAACTGGGCGGCTCGCTCGGCATCGCGATCCTCGGCTCCCTGCTCGCCACCTCCTACGGCGACCACCTCGCCGACGCCACGGCGGGCAGCAGGCTCCCGGCGGGCGCCCTGGACACCGCGCGCGACTCGGTCGGCGCCGGGTACGCCGTCGCCCAGGGCATCGGCACCAAGGCGCACCAGCTGGCTGCGCAGGCAGCGCAGGCGGGCGACCCCCGGCAGGCCGCGCAGCTCCACCGGCAGGCCGCCGAACTCGCCACCGGGGCACGGCAGATGGCCGACGCCGTCGGCTCCTCCTTCTCCTCCGCCGTCGCCCACACCAGCCTGGTCGGCGCGGTGGTCCTCGGTGTCGGCACGGTCCTGGTGGCGTTCCTGCTCCCGCGCCTCGAGGCCGCCGTGCCCGAGGTGGCGGAAGCGGAGAAGGAACTGGCGGACACGGGAGCGCGCTGACGTACCCGCGCTCCCATCCACTAACGTGCGTGCCGTTCCGGCCGAACCGGAACGGCACGTTCGTGCGTGGCGTCTGTACCTGCATGGAGGCACGGGGGATGAAGAGGGACTGGGACCGGCGGACCTGCGCGCGCAAGGGCCACGTGACGTACGCGCCCGACGATCCGCGGCTGCGGCTGCGGCTGCACGCCCGGACGGCGCTCGGGGACGCGTGGCGCTGCCTGCGCTGCGGTGACTTCGTGCTGGGCGAGCCGCACGGCTCGGGCCCGGCCGCCGACGCGCCGCTCGTGCCGCGCGGGAAGGTGCTGCGCGACCTGTTCATCCTGCGCTTCCTGGCGGTCGAGCGCGCGGTCCGGGGCGTCTTCATCGTCCTGGTCGCGGTGGCGGTGTGGAGGTTCAGCAACAGCCAGGACGCGGTGCGGCGGCTCTTCGACGAGAACCTGAACGTCTTCCGCCCGGTCTTCCGGCACTTCCACTACGACCTCGACCACTCACCCGTCGTCGGCTCGATCCAGAAGGCCTTCGGCTACCGGCACTCCACGCTGCTGCTGGTCGCCGGCCTGCTCCTCGCCTACGCCCTGATCGAACTCGTCGAGGCGGTCGGCCTCTGGTACGCCAAGCGCTGGGCGGAATACCTCACGGTGGTCGCCACCGCGGCCTTCCTCCCCCTGGAGATCTACGAGCTCACCGAGCACATCAGCTGGCTGAAGATCGCCACCCTCGTCCTCAACATCCTCGCCGTCCTGTACATCGCCCTCGCCAAGCGCCTCTTCGGCCTGCGCGGCGGACGCAGGAAGTTCGACGAGGAACGGCACAGCGCCTCCCTGCTGGAGGTCGAGGAGTCGGCGGGGGTCACCGTCTAGGGGCGCACTCCTGGGACGGGAGGTAGGAGAAACGGCGGATCCTCGGGACCCACAGCTGGAAGCACGACACGTCGTGGAGGGTCACCTCGGCCGACACCCGCAGCATGCCGGTGTACAGCCGGGACCATTCCGGCACGGAACCCTCGGGCAGCGCGCCGACGACGCGGTTGGCCCCGCCCCGAGGCCTGAGGTCCGTCACGAACCGCTCCCACGGGGTGTCCCGCGAGCGCCGCATCAGCCCGCCGGTGACGCCGTCGTCCGGGTCGGGCGGGGTGTCCAGTATCTGCCCGAACAGCCTGGCGTGCCCGGTGAGCAGTCCCAGCAGCACGACCACCGCCTGGTACTCGCCGGGCTCGCCGTCCTCGCCGAGGAACCGGGACGCCGGCGAGAGGTCCCGTGTCGCCCGCAGCATGCGGTAGAGATTGAACAGCCGCTTCGCCTCGCGGGGCGTGTCGATCAGTGCGTCCAGCGCGGACAGCAGGGTCAGTTCGCGCTCGGTCAACGGCTGCGGTGGCCTGCCCCAGGACGCCGGGTCGTCCTGGGCGCCGATCTCGGAGCCGGACTCGGCCGCGAACCGCGAGCGTTCCCGCTCTCCCGCCGGTGCCGGTGCCGGGGAGGTCCGCCGGGTCGTGGACGCGGCCGGCGCGGCGGTCGCGGCAGCCCCGTCGTCCACGATCGACGACAGCAACCGGCGCAGGCCTCCCGACGGTATGCCCGGCAGCACGAGGGGGATGTTGATGATCTTTTCCAGGTAATCCTCGGGCGTCACCCGCCAGAGGTCCGTCGCGGGGGCACCGTTCGGGCCGTCGTCCAGGATCTCGGCGTAGTGGCTGGACAGCGACCGCAGCAGCCACCGGGAGTCCACCCCGATCACGACGACGAACAGATCCAGGGCCAGCAGCAGGTGCACCGCCTGAAGCACCTCGACCACCTGCCTGGGGCCGCACCGGTCCAGGTCGTCGATGTACAGCACGATGCGGTCGATCGGCCGGTGCCCGCCGCCGTCCTGTTCGGGATGGTCCCGCCAGTCCGCCATCAGGGCGACGAGTTGCTCGAAGTCCTTGCGGATCGTGGAGATCAGGCCGAGGTTGCCGGTGTAGGAGTCGGCGTGCGCCCGGTCGGCCAGGAAGCTGTAGAGCCGGTGCCCCGGGCTCAGTTCGGTCAGCTGCCGGCCCAGCTCCCCGATGTGGGAGACGACGTCGTCGAGCTGCGCCTCGGCCACCCGCTGGTCGGCTTCGGCCTGCCTGAGCGCGTCGAGCGCCTCGGCGACCTCCGGTGCCGCGCGGTCCTGGGCAGCCTGGTCGAGGCCGCTGCGTAAGTCCTCCGCGAGCGAGCCCAGCGTGCGCAGACCCGCACGGGCACGGGTCAGCGCGGCTCCGGAGAACACGGTGAACACACCGCCGGCACCTTCGAGCCAGCCCCGGACCTCGGGTGTGAAGCCGGTCAGGACCAGGCCGGCGGCCACGGCGAACGCGGCGGCCCCGAGGGCCAGCCGTCCCGCTCGGTCCACCGGGGCGCGGCGCAGGACGTCGGCCTCCGTGAGAGTGCCCCGGAGCTGCCCCATGAGCAGCTTCGCCTTCTCGGCGTCGTCGCGGACACCCAGCTTTCGCCACAGCGCGTCCATCCGCCGGGCCAGTTCCGGCGACTTCCGCAGTGCCTCGATCAGATCGCGTACCCGGGACTTCCTGGCCGCGGCGGCGGCCTCCACGTCGGCCTGCAGTGCCGCCGCCGTCAGGCGGGCCTGCCGCGTCATCGCGTCGTGCTCCCGGCGCTGGTCCAGCCGCTCGGCCAGTTCGCTGCGCAGCCGCCGGCGGCGCTCCTCCGAGGTCGGTCCCGGCCCGGCGAGCTGCCGGAAGATCTCATCCCCGAGACTCGCCCAGATGTTGCTGTCCGCGTAGTGCCAGGCGTTGAACCCGATCTGCACGACGTCGCAGCAGTAGCCGGGTCTGCCGGACGCGGCCAGCTCGTCCACCTGATGGCGCAGCAGGCCCATGAAGTAGCTCTTGCCGGAACCCCACTCGCCGAAGACGCCCACGGACAGGGGGGTGGGGGTGGTCCGGTCGCTGATCACCGCGGCGAGCATGGACACGTAGGGCGCGACGCCGAGGTGGTCTTCGGCCAGGGGAATGCCGGCGTTCGGGTCCACCCAGTCGCTCGACGTACCGCCGGCCAGGGGGACCGACGTCCGCGCGGCGGTCAGGACCGGCACGTCCTCCTCGTCCTGGACCAGGAAGACCAGGTGCCGCAGGGGAGGCCGGCAGGCGGACACCGCGGTCGGCACCGCCACCCTGGCGACCGTGCTCATCGGAAGGCCGAGACTTCCCGTGGCCAGCATGGGGACCCCTACGGAGGTGGCCCCGGCGTCGGCGGCCTCCCGTATCGCGGTCTTCGTGGCCCTCGCGATCGAGTCAAGTGTGGGGGCGCTGCCCCCCTGCGCGTGCGGTGTGGCCAGAACCGCCAGCCACGGTCCCGCGCCGGGCGTCCGTCGGGTGCGCAGGAGGAGGCGCCAGGGCCGGTCCGGGGTGATCTCGTCGAAGGGCACGGAGTCCCAGGGCGCCTGGGGGAACTGGCCCCGGACCGCCACGGCCAGCCTCCCGAGGCCCGCGCCGACCGACAGCACGACGGCGTCGACGGGCAGGTCCCACGGCTTGTCGGTCACCTCGAACGAGACACGTCCGGGTTCCTCCGCGGACGACCCGTCCTCGCGCGGCTCCGCTTCCCCCATGCTCCGCTCCCCTCTCGGCCGGCAACGGAACCGTACAGCCCGCACTCCGGACCCGGGTGGCGAAGGCCGGGGTCGTCCTCGGGTCTTGCCTTGACGCCCACGTCAACGCCTACGGTCACAGGCATGCGAATCGGCGAGCTGGCCGCGCGGGCCGGGACCACCACCCGCACCCTGCGCTACTACGAGGCACGGGGGCTGCTGCCCGCGCGGCGGGACGGCAACGGGCACCGGACCTACGACGAGGGCGACCTCAGGCTGCTCGAGCAGATCCGGACGCTGCAGGACTTCGGGTTCGGCCTGGAGGAGACGCGGCCGTTCGTGGAGTGCCTGCGGGCCGGTCACCCGGAGGGCGACTCGTGCCCGGCCTCGCTCGTGGTCTACCGGCGCAAGCTGGACGAGCTGGACGCGCTCATCGGCCAGCTGACCGCGGTGCGCGAGACGGTCGCGGGGCAGCTGCGGCGGGCGGAGCGGGCCCGGGACGAGCTGGCCGCCGAGGCGCTGGTTCCGGGGGGTCCGGAACCCGGGTGCGAGCTGGGAGGGATGACGCGGTGAGCAAGGTGAGCGGACTGGCCGAGGCGACGGACGCCGACTTCGCGGCGGAGGTGATCGACGCGGGGCTGCCGGTGCTGGTGCAGTTCACGGCGGACTGGTGCGGGCCGTGCCGGCAGCTGGCGCCGGTGCTGAAGGACATCGCCGCCGAGGAGGGCGGCCGGCTGAAGGTCGTGCAGCTGGACGTGGACCGCAATCCGGAGACGACGGTCGCCTACGGGGTGCTGTCGACGCCGACCCTCATGGTCTTCAGCGGCGGCGAGCCGGTGCGGTCGATGGTCGGGGCGCGGCCCAAGCGGCGCCTGCTGGAGGAACTGGCGGACGTGCTGTAGGGAACCCGGCCGGGAATCCGTCCCGTCCCACAGGAAATCCCCCGAGCGAATTGCGCCCGGGGGATTTCTCTGCGTATATTCAGTGATTCGCGACTTCACTCGGAATTGATGGCCGAGTCGCGAAGAAGTTTACTGAGCAGAGTATATCCGGGCGGGAGTGGAATTGTCAAACATCGACTTTCGGGACGATGAATTGCGCCACGAGCAGGAATTCATCGACGGGCTGTACGCGCGCGTGGACGTGCTGCGCGGCGAGGCCGAGTCCTCGGTCGCGGACGCGCTCGCCCAGGGCGACAAGCCCATGCAGGCCCGGCTGGAGCGGGACATCCTGGTCGCCGAGCGCTCGGGGCTGCTCGCCGCGCTGAACGCCGTCGACGGCTCGCTCTGCTTCGGCCGCATCGACCTCGCGGGCGGCGCGAGCCACCACATCGGCCGGATCGGGCTGCGCGAGGACGACGCCGAGCGCACGCCCGTCCTCGTCGACTGGCGGGCCGACGTCGCCCGCCCGTTCTACCTGGCCACCGGGCACACCCCGATGGGCCTGCGCCGCCGCCGGCACATCTCCACCGAGGGCCGGACCGTGACGTCCCTGCACGACGAGATCCTCGATCTCGGCGACGCCACCCGCACCGGCCACGAGGACCCGACGGGCGACGCCGTGCTGCTGGCCGCGCTGAACTCGGCGCGCACCGGCCGGATGACCGACATCGTGCAGACCATCCAGGCCGACCAGGACCGCATCATCCGCGCACCGCACCGCGGCGTACTGGTGGTCGAGGGCGGTCCCGGCACCGGCAAGACCGCGGTGGCGCTGCACCGGGCGGCGTACCTGCTCTACGAGTACCGGGAGCTGCTGGCCCGCCGGGCGGTCCTCATCGTCGGCCCCAACCCGGCCTTCCTCGGCTACATCGGCGAGGTGCTGCCCTCCCTCGGTGAGACCGGGGTGCTGCTGGCCACCGTCGGCGAGCTGTTCCCCGGGGTGCGGGCGACGGCCACCGACACCCCGGAGGCGGCCGCCGTCAAGGGCCGCGCCGCCATGGCCGACGTGCTGGCCGCCGTCGTGCGCGACCGTCAGGCGCTGCCCGACCCGGTCGTCACCGTGGAGCACGACCGCGAGGTGCTGATGCTCGACGACGGCCTGGTACGCGTCGCCCGCGAGCGCACGCGGGCCGCCGGGCTGCCGCACAACGAGGCCCGCGAGCACTTCGAGGGCCACATCCTCAACACGCTCACCGAGCTGTACGCCGAGCGCGTGGGCACCGACCCCTACGACGGCAGCAGCCTGCTCGACCCCGCCGACCTCACCCAGATCCGCGACGAGCTCGCCGAGAACCCCGAGGTGTGGTCCGCCATCGACCTGCTGTGGCCCCGGATCACCCCGCGGCGGCTGGTCGCCGACTTTCTCGCCGAACCCGACCGCTACCTCCCCGAGGCGGACGCCGACGCGATCCGCCGTCCGGTGACCCGCGCCTGGACCGTCGCCGACGTGCCCCTGCTGGACGAGGCCGCCGAACTCCTCGGCGAGGACGACCGGGTGGCGCGGGCCCGGGCCGAGCGCGAGCGCGAGACCCAGGTCGCCTACGCCCAGGGCGTCCTCGACGTGTCGTACGCCTCCCGGACCTACGAGTTCGACGACAAGGAGGACAGCGACCCGGAGGCCTCCGAGGTGCTGTCCGCGCACGACATCATCGACGCCGAACGCTTCGCCGAGCGCCAGGAGGAGGCCGACCACCGCAGCGCCGCCGAGCGGGCGGCGGCCGACCGGACCTGGGCGTTCGGACACATCATCGTGGACGAGGCGCAGGAGCTGTCCCCGATGGCCTGGCGGCTGCTGATGCGGCGCAGCCCCACCCGCTCCATGACCCTGGTCGGCGACCCGGCCCAGACCGCCGAGGCGGCCGGTGTCGGCTCCTGGGCGGACATCCTCGCCCCGTACGTCGAGGACCGCTGGGAGCACACCCGCCTGGGCGTCAACTACCGCACCCCGGCCGAGATCATGGACCTGGCGGCGGCCGTGGTCCGCGCCGAGGACCCGTCCTTCCGGCCGCCCAGCTCGGTACGGTCGACGGGGGAGCGGCCCTGGGTGCGCGACGCGGGCGGCGACCTGCCCGGCGCGGTCGCCGGGGCGGTCGCCGAACTCGCCCCGGCCGAGGGCAGGCTGGCGGTGATCGCCCCGCGCGAGCTGCACCGCGCGCTGGCCGCGCGGCTCGACGGCGTCACGGCCGGCGCCGAGCCCGATCTGACCCAGGCGGTCGTGCTCCTCGACCCCCGCCAGTCCAAGGGCCTGGAGTTCGACTCCGTCCTGGTGGTCGAGCCCGGCCGCTACGGCACGAGCGACCTGTACGTGGCGCTGACCCGGGCGACGCAGCGGCTCGGGGTGCTGCACACCGGGACGCTGCCGCCGGGCCTGGCCGGGGCGGAATGACGGCAGGGGGCCTGGAGCAACCGCTCCAGGCCCCCTGCGAAGGGCATGCCGGTCAGGCCGGCCGCAGCCACACCGTCGCCAGCGGGGGCAGGGTGAGGCGGATGCTCGCCGGGCGGCCGTGCCAGGGCTGGGGCTCGGGTTTGACGATGTCGGGGGCGGTGACGTCGCTGCCGCCGTAGCGGGCGGCGTCCGTGTTCAGGGACTCGTGCCAGGCCGGTACGTCCTCGGGGACGCCGAGGCGGTAGTCGTGGCGGACCACCGGGGCGAGGTGGGAGACCGCGAGCAGCGGGTTGCCGTCGGCGTCCAGGCGCAGGAACGCGAAGACGTTGTCGTCCGCCGCGTCCCCGGTGATCCACTGGAAGCCCGCCGGGTCGGTGTCCCGCTGCCACAGCGGCGGGGCCGCGCGGTAGAGGGCGTTGAGGTCCCCCACGAGGTTCCGCACGCCCCTGTGGTCGGCCTCGGCGCCGTAGGACGGGTCGAGCAGCCACCAGTCGGGCCCGTGCGCCTCGGACCACTCCGCTCCCTGGGCGAACTCCTGTCCCATGAACAGCAGTTGCTTGCCGGGATGCGCCCACATGAAACCCAGGTAGGCGCGCAGGTTGGCGCGCTGCTGCCACCAGTCGCCCGGCATCTTGGAGACGAGCGACCCCTTGCCGTGCACGACCTCGTCGTGGGAGATCGGCAGGACGTAGTTCTCGCTGTAGGCGTACACCATCGAGAACGTCATCCGGTGGTGGTGGTAGCTGCGGTGCACCGGGTCGTGGCTCATGTACTCCAGCGAGTCGTGCATCCAGCCCATGTTCCACTTGAGCCCGAAGCCGAGCCCGCCGAAGCCGCTCGGGCCCTTGAGGTGGGTGGGCCGGGTGACGCCGTCCCAGGCGGTGGACTCCTCGGCGATGGTCACCACGCCCGGGCAGCGCCGGTAGACGGTCGCGTTCATCTCCTGCAGGAAGGCCACCGCGTCCAGGTTCTCCCGGCCGCCGTGCTCGTTCGGCGTCCACTGGCCCGGTTCGCGGGAGTAGTCGAGGTAGAGCATCGAGGCGACCGCGTCGACGCGCAGGCCGTCGATGTGGAACTCCTCGCACCAGTACACGGCGTTGGCCACCAGGAAGTTGCGCACCTCGGGGCGGCCGAAGTCGAACTCCAGGGTGCCCCAGTCGGGATGGGCGGCCCGCTGCGGGTCGTGGTGCTCGTACAGGGGCCGGCCGTCGAACTCGGCCAGCGCCCAGTCGTCGCGCGGGAAGTGCGCCGGCACCCAGTCCATCAGCACCCCGATGCCCGCCTGGTGCAGCTTGTCCACCAGGTACTTGAAGTCGTCGGGGGTGCCGAGCCGGGCCGTGGGCGCGTAGAAGCCGGTGACCTGGTAGCCCCAGGAACCGCCGAACGGGTGCTCGGCGACCGGCATCAGCTCCACGTGCGTGAAGCCCATCTCCTTGACGTAGGCGGGCAGCTGCTCGGCCAGCCGGCGGTAGTCGAGGCCCGGGCGCCAGGACGGCAGGTGCACCTCGTACACCGAGAACGGCGCCTCGTGCACCGGGGTGTCGGCACGGTGGGCCATCCACTCCGCGTCGCCCCACTCGTGGTGCGAGGCGGTGACGATCGAGGACGTGGCCGGCGGGACCTCGGTACGGCGGGCCAGCGGGTCGGCGCGCAGGGTGCGCGAGCCGTCCGGGCGGGTGATCTCGAACTTGTACAGCTCGCCCTCTGCGACGCCCGGCACGAACAGCTCCCACACGCCCGACGAGCCGAGCGAGCGCATCGGGAAGGCGCCCGCGTCCCAGAAGTTGAACGTCCCCGCGACCCGCACGCCCCGCGCGTTCGGCGCCCACACGGTGAAGCGGGTGCCGGTCACGCCCTGGTGGGTCGTGACGTGCGCGCCGAGCGCCCGCCACAGCTGCTCGTGCCGGCCCTCGCCGATCAGGTGCAGGTCCAGCTCGCCCAGCGTGGGCAGGAAGCGGTGGGCGTCCTCGGTCTCGTGCTCGGTGCCGTCGTAGGTCACCAGCAGCCGGTAGGCCGGGACCTCGGTCAGCGGGAGCAGCCCGGAGAAGAAGCCGTCGCCGTCGTCGTGCAGTTGCGCGCGCAGCTCGCCGGAGACCACGGTGACCGACTGCGCGTACGGGCGGAAGGCGCGGAAGGCGATGCCGCCGGGCACCGGGTGCGCGCCCAGGACGGCGTGCGGGGCGTGGTGGGTGCCGTGCAGCAGCCGCTCCCGGTCACCGGCGTCGAGGGCGGGCGAGACCGCGACCTCCAGCGGAGGCAATGGGGCGGCCGGCTGCGCGGCCGGTGGGGAGGCCGGCCGGGTGGCCGGCTCCGGGCTGCGGGCACCGGGGATCCCGGCGCGGGCGCTCTCCTGCGCGGCCGTCCGGCCGGCCCGGGCCTCCTCGCCCCTGGTCGTGTCTGCCCTGTTCTTGTCCGCCTTGTTCTGGCCGGACTTGTTCGGGCCGGACTTGTTCTTCGCGGTGGCTGACTTCTTGGACGTCACGGACGGGTCTCCCGGGCGAGGTCAGGTCGGGTCGGACGGGTCGGACGTGGCGAGGCGGTGGATCGCCGAGAGCGGTACCGGCAGCCAGTCGGGGCGGTGGCGGGCCTCGTAGACCACCTCGTAGACGGCCTTGTCGGTCTCGTAGGCCCGCAGCATCACCGGGTCGGTGCGCGGATCGCGGCCCGCGACCTCCGCGTACCCGGAGCAGTAGGCGGCCCGGCACCGGTGCGCCCACTCCGGCGCGGGCGGGCTCGCCGAGTGGGCGGCGTAGTCGAAGGAGCGCAGCATCCCGGCGATGTCCCGCACCAGTGGCTGCGGCATGCGCCGCTCGGCCAGCGGCCGGGACGGCTCGCCCTCGAAGTCGATCAGCGACCACTGGCCGGACGGCGAGCGCAGGCACTGGCCGAGGTGCAGGTCGCCGTGGATGCGCTGGGCGGTCCAGGTGCGGCCCTCGGCGGCCAGGTCGTCCAGCGCCGTGAAGGCCGAGCGCAGCCCCTGCTCGTAGGGCCGCAGGACCGGCACCGCCTGCACGGCCGCCTCCAGCCGCTCGAGCATGCCGTCCACCAGCGACCGCAGCTGGGCCTGGCCCAGGGTCACCGTGGGCAGGGCGCGGGCGAGCGCGGTGTGCACCTCGGCGGTGGCGCGGCCCAGCGCCCGTGCCTCGGCGACGAAGTCCTCGCCCTTGGCCAGTTCGCGCAGCGCCAGCTCCCAGCCGTCGCTCGCCCCGTTCACGAACGGCTGCAGGACGGCCAGCACGTACGACTCGGCGTCCACGTCGGCGTGCAGCCACGCCGTCGGCGCGGGCACCCGGGGGCAGCCCTCGCGGGCCAGCGCGAGGGGTATCTCCAGGTCGGGGTTGACCCCGGGGACCACCCGGCGCAGCAGCTTCAGGATGAACGTATCGCCGTAGACGATCGACGAGTTGGACTGCTCGGCGGTCATCAGCCGGGCCACGAGACCCTCCCGGATCTCCTGCTCGGCGTCCCGCTCGAAGCGCAGCCCGCCGACGCGCGCCCGGGTGCGCAGGGCCTCCAGGAGCACCTCGGCGGGCCGGGAGTCGTACAGGGCCTCGTACACCGTGCGCCCGGCGAGCGGCCCGTCCGTCACATGCCCGATGAGCGCGGGCGCCAGCCGGGGCGGCAGCGCCTCGCGCACGCCTATCAGGAGCTGGTAGCAGTCGCCGGGGTGCGGCGGGGCGCCCAGCACGGGCGGCTGGTGGACGCGCAGCAGCAGGTGGTACAGGCCGATGCGGCCGTCGGGGGGCAGCAGTTCGGTGACCGCGACCGGTGTGAAGCCGGTGACCGGGCGGCCCTTGCCCGCGAACCAGCGCTGCCTCGGCAGCCACTCGCGCAGCAGCGGGTCGAGCGAGGCCAGCAGGTGACCGGTCGCGGTGGTGGTGCCGGAGGGGGTGACCGTTTCCGCCATGGGCGTCATGTCCTTTCCCCGGGTCGTCGGGGGTATTACTACTGCGTGCCCCCGGTGGGGCGGAGGAAACCGCCCCACCGGGCCTGGTCTACGCGGCGTCGCGCCGCAA
>NZ_KQ948865.1 GCF_001514215.1 Streptomyces bungoensis | reverse complement strand
AGCGGACGAGCCCCGCAGAAGAAGTGAGTTGAGCAAGGGCACGGCACGGACCGAGAGGGGGCCCAGCGTGACCATTCTGGAGACCATCCGGGAACCACGCGACCTGAAGGCGCTGTCCGAGGCAGAACTCGGCGAACTGACAGAGGAAATACGTGAGTTCCTGGTGCACGCGGTGTCGAGAACCGGCGGTCACCTCGGGCCCAACCTGGGGGTGGTGGAACTCACCGTCGCACTGCACCGGGTCTTCGAGTCGCCGGCCGACCGCATCCTGTGGGACACCGGCCACCAGAGCTATGTGCACAAGCTGCTGACGGGGCGTCAGGACTTCTCCAAGCTGCGCGGCAAGGGCGGCCTGTCCGGATACCCCTCGCGCGAGGAGTCCGAGCACGACGTCATCGAGAACAGCCACGCCTCCACGGCGCTCGGCTGGGCCGACGGGCTCGCCAAGGCCAACCAGGTGCGGGGGCAGCAGGGCCACGTCGTCGCGGTGATCGGCGACGGCGCGCTGACCGGCGGCATGGCCTGGGAGGCGCTGAACAACATCGCGGCCGCCAAGGACCGGCCGCTGATCATCGTCGTCAACGACAACGAGCGGTCGTACGCCCCGACCATCGGCGGCCTCGCCAACCACCTGGCCACCCTGCGCACGACGGACGGCTACGAGCGGGTCCTCGCCTGGGGCAAGGAGATGCTGCTGCGGACACCGGTCGTCGGCAGCACCGTCTACGAGTCCCTGCACGGCGCGAAGAAGGGCTTCAAGGACGCCTTCGCCCCGCAGGGCATGTTCGAGGACCTCGGGCTGAAGTACGTCGGCCCGATAGACGGCCACGACATCGGCGCCCTGGAGTCCGCGCTGCGCCGCGCCAAACGCTTCCACGGTCCCGTCCTGGTGCACTGCCTCACCGAGAAGGGCCGCGGCTACGAGCCCGCCCTCGCCCACGAGGAGGACCACTTCCACACCGTCGGCGTCATGGACCCGCTGACCTGCGCCCCGCTCACGCCCGCCGGCGGGCCCTCGTGGACCTCCGTCTTCGGCGACGAGATCGTCCGGATCGGCGAGGAGCGGCCGGACGTCGTCGCGATCACGGCGGCCATGCTGCACCCGGTGGGGCTCGGCGGGTTCGCCGAGCGGTTCCCGGACCGGGTGTGGGACGTGGGCATCGCCGAGCAGCACGCGGCCGTCTCCGCGGCCGGGCTCGCCACGGGCGGGCTCCACCCGGTCGTCGCCGTCTACGCCACCTTCCTCAACCGCGCCTTCGACCAGCTGCTCATGGACGTCGCCCTGCACCGCTGCGGTGTCACCTTCGTCCTGGACCGGGCCGGGGTCACCGGCGTCGACGGGGCGTCCCACAACGGCATGTGGGACATGTCCGTCCTGCAGGTCGTGCCCGGCCTGCGCATCGCCGCCCCGCGCGACGCCGAGCAGCTGCGCGCCCAGCTCCGGGAGGCCGTCGCCGTCGACGACGCGCCCACCCTGGTCCGCTTCCCGAAGGAGTCGGCCGGCCCGGAGATCCCGGCCGTCGGGCGCGTCGGCGGCATGGACGTCCTGCACCGCGCCGAGCATCCCGAGGTGCTGCTGGTCGCCGTCGGAGTGATGGCCTCCGTGTGCCTGCAGGCCGCCGAGCTGCTGGCGGCGCGGGGCATCGCCTGCACGGTGGTGGACCCCCGGTGGGTGAAGCCGGTCGACCCCGAGCTGCCGCGACTGGCGGCCGGACACCGGCTGGTGGCCGTGGTGGAGGACAACAGCCGGGCGGCCGGGGTCGGTTCGGCCGTGGCGCTGGCGCTGGGCGACGCCGACGTGGACGTGCCGGTACGGCGCTTCGGCGTCCCGGAGCAGTTCCTCGCGCACGCCAAGCGCAGCGAGGTGCTGGCCGACATCGGCCTCACGCCCGTCGAGATCGCCGGGCGGATCAGCGCGAGCCTGGCCGTCAGCGGCGCGGCCGGGACAGCCAAGGAGAAGGAATGACCAAGGAGTTCGACCTCGGCGCCCTCCTCGCCGAGCGCGGAGCCGAGCGCTACGAGCTGCATGCCAGGTACCTCAACCCGCAGCTCCCGCGCATGCTGCGCACCATCGGCTTCGACCGGGTCTACGAGCGGGCCGAGGGCGCCCACTTCTTCGACGCGGACGGCCACGACTACCTGGACATGCTCGCCGGGTTCGGCGTGATGGGCCTGGGCCGCCACCACCCGGTCGTCCGCCAGGCGCTGCACGACGTGATGGACCTCGGCCTCGCCGACCTGACCCGGTTCGACTGCCCGCCGCTGCCCGGCCTGCTCGCCGAGCGGCTCCTCGCGCACAGCCCGCACCTGGACCGGGTGTTCTTCGGCAACAGCGGGACGGAGGCCGTCGAGACCGCCCTGAAGTTCGCCCGCTACGCCACCGGCAGGCCCCGCGTCCTGTACTGCGACCACGCCTTCCACGGCCTGACCACCGGCTCGCTGTCGGTCAACGGCGAGGACGGCTTCCGCGACGGCTTCGCCCCGCTGCTGCCCGACACCGCCGTCCCCCTCGGCGATCTCGACGCCCTGGCGAGGGAGCTGAGGAAGGGGGACGTCGCCGCGCTGATCGTCGAGCCGATCCAGGGCAAGGGCGTGCACGAGGCCCCGCCCGGCTATCTGCGCGCCGCCCAGGAACTGCTGCACCGGCACAAGGCGCTGCTCATCGCCGACGAGGTGCAGACCGGGCTCGGCCGCACCGGCGACTTCTACGCCTACCAGCACGAGGACGGCGTGGAACCCGACCTGGTCTGCGTGGCCAAGGCGCTGTCCGGCGGGTACGTCCCGGTCGGCGCGACCCTGGGCAAGGACTGGATCTTCAGGAAGGTCTACTCCTCCATGGACCGCGTCCTGGTCCACTCGGCCAGCTTCGGCGCCAACGCCCAGGCGATGGCCGCGGGACTGGCCGTGCTGTCGGTGATGGAGAACGAGCAGATCGTCGCCGGCGTGCGCACCACCGGGGAGCTGCTGAAGTCCCGGCTCGCCGCGCTGACCGACCGGTACGAGCTGCTGGCCGACGTCCGCGGCCGGGGCCTGATGATCGGCATCGAGTTCGGCCGGCCGTCGTCGCTGAAGCTGCGCAGCCGCTGGGCCATGCTCCAGGCGGCCCGCAAGGGCCTGTTCGCCCAGATGGTCGTCGTCCCCCTGCTGCAGCGGCACCGGATCCTCACCCAGGTCTCCGGCGACCACCTGGAGGTGATCAAGCTCATTCCGCCGCTGGTCCTCGACACGGACGACGTGGACCGGTTCGTGGAGGCCTTCACCGCCGTGATGGACGACGCCCACAGCGGCGGCGGGCTGATGTGGGACTTCGGCAAGACCCTGATCAAGCAGGCGGTGGCCGGCCGCTGACGACGGGGCCGCCCCGCCGGCGTGCTTCTTTGCCTGTGAGGCAAAAAATTTGCCAATGAGGCAAAGAGTGGGCTGAATGGAGGCATGAACGCCTCAGACGCCGTGCCGCCGGCGGGCCCGGGCGACGAGCTGCCCGCCGTGGCGCCACAGTTGCGCGCCCTGCGCCGGCGCGCGGGCCTCACCCTGGAGGCCGCGGCCCGGTCCGCCGGGCTCTCGCCCGCGCACCTGTCGCGGCTGGAGACCGGCGGGCGCCAGCCCTCGCTGCCGATGCTGCTCGCGCTCGCCCGCATCTACGGTACGACGGTCTCGGAGCTGCTCGGTGAGACGGTGGCCGACCGGGACGCCATCGTGCGCGCCGCCGACATGGAACCGACCCGGGCGGCCGGCTGGACCTACTTCCAGGCCGGTGCCCCCGGGCGCGGCATGCAGGCGCTGCGCGTCCGGGTGCCGTACGGCACCCAGGGCGACATCGTGCGCGTGCACCCCGGCGAGGAGTGGCTCTACGTCCTCAAGGGGCGGCTGCGGCTGCGCCTCGGCGACACCGCGCACCTGCTCGCGGCGGGCGACAGCGCGCACTTCGACTCCCTGACCCCGCACCGGCTCGCCGCCGAGGACCACGACGGCGTGGAGCTGCTGTTCGTCCACACCCTGCTGCAGAGCCCCACGGCCGCGCTGTGCCTGGGCCCGCTGACCGGAGAGCTGCCATGAGCAACTACGAGACCAAGTTCCCCCGCGCCCTGTGGATCCGGCTGATCATCTACATCGCCGTGGGCCACCTCTTCGCCGCGTTCCTCTACCTGCTGTTCGCGGTGGGCGCCAAGAACTGATCCGCGGTCAGTCCAGCAGGCGCGCGCGCAGCCGCTCCCGGGTCTCGGGCGCGAGCCCCAGCCCGTCGGCGAAGTAGGCGTCGAAGCCGCCCCACCGGTCCTCGATGCTGTCGAACGCCGCCTGCAGGTACTCGGCGCGCGCGTCGAAGAGCGGGCTGAGCAGGTCCATCACCTCGGGGGTGTACGCGGTGTCGGGGCTGCCGCTGCGCCGCACCCGGTAGCGGCGGTGCTTGGCGTTGGACTCCAGGTAGTCGGCGACGATCGCGTCGCGCTCCACGCCCACCGCGAGGAGGGTCACGGCTATCGAGATGCCCGCGCGGTCCTTGCCCGCCGCGCAGTGCATCAGCGCCGGCACGCTGTCCTCGGCCAGCGCGTGCAGCACCCGGGAGTGCTCGCCGGTGCGCTGGGTGACGATCATCCGGTAGGAGGTGACCATCCGGGCCGCCGCCCGGCCGTCCGCGAGGATGCCGCGCAGCTGGTCGAGGTCGCCGTCGCGGACCATCTTCCAGAACTCGGCGCCGTCCGCCGGGTCGCTCAGCGGCAGGTTCACGTTCCGCACGCCGGGCAGCTCGACGTCCGGGCCCTCCAGCCGCTGGTCGGCCGCGTTGCGGAAGTCGAAGATCGTGTGCAGGCCCAGGGAGGCGAGGAAGTCCGCGTCCTCCTGCGTCGCGTGCGCCAGGTGGCCGCTGCGGAACAGCACTCCGGGGCGCACGCGCCGGCCGTCCACGGTCGGCAGGCCGCCCACGTCACGGAAATTGCGCACTCCGGCGAGCTCGGGCTCGGTCGACGGGACCTGCTGCGTCACGGGTGCTCCTCCCGGTCTGCCCCGTCGGCGCGGCTCGTCGACGGGCACTGGCGTTGACGATACGACATCGATCACCTCGGGCAACGAGTTGTCCACAGCCGTTGCCAGCGGCGGCATCCGGACGTGATGATGTTCGTACTTGAGCGCATCTGTTGGCACCTGTGAGGTTCTCGTGGTGGACATCGCCGAAAACGGACGTACCTGGCTCCTGTCGGGGCCCAGCAGCAGCTATGCGCTGCATCTCACCGACGCGGACGAACTGCTGCACCTCCACTGGGGGCCCCGGATCGCGCTCGCCGACGCCGAGGCCCTGGCCGGGAGCCCGCTGCCCGGCTACTGGCCCTTCGAGTCCCCGCTCGACGGCCGCGAGGAGTACCCCGTCGAGGGCGGCCCCCGCTTCGTCCGCCCCGCCCTGTCCGTGCGCACCGACGAGCGCCGCGGCACCGAGTGGCGCTTCACGGCGTACGAGACCGAGGGCGACGAGCTGCGGCTGCGCTTCGCCGACGACGGGCTGGCGATCACCCTCCACTACCGGATGCGCGGGGACGTCGTGGAGCGCTGGGTGAGCCTGGACAACGGCGGCCCCGCGCGCGTGGAGCTGCTGCGCGCCGACGCCGCCACCTGGACCCTGCCCGAACGCGAGGGGTGGCGGCTGTCCCAGCTGCACGGCCGGTGGGCCGCCGAGTCCCGGCTCACCACCGCGCCCCTCACCTACGGTGAGAAGGTCATCGGCAGCCGCCGCGGCCACACCGGCCACCAGCACCTGCCCTGGGTCGCGCTGGACACCGACGCCACCGAGGAGCGCGGCGAGGTCTACGGCTGCGCGCTCGGCTGGTCCGGCTCCTGGCGCATCGCCGTCGCCCAGCTCCCGGACGCACGCGTGCAGGTCACCGGCGGCGCCGGCCACGACGACTCCGGGCTGCTCCTGCTCGAGCCGGGGGCGTCGTACACCAGCCCCGTCTTCGCGGGCCTGTGGAGCGACGGCGGCTTCGGCGGCGCCAGCCGCACCTGGCACGCCTACCAGCGCGCGCACGTCGTCCCGGACGCGGACCGCGACCGGCCGGTGCTGTTCAACTCCTGGGAGGCGACGTTCTTCGACATCTCCGAGGAGCAGCAGGCCGCCCTCGCCCGGCGGGCCGCCGGCATCGGTGTCGAACTGTTCGTGGTCGACGACGGCTGGTTCGGCGCCCGTACCAGCGACCGCGCCGGGCTCGGTGACTGGACGCCCAACCCGGACCGCTTCCCGCACGGCCTGAAGCCGCTGGCCGACCAGGTGCACGGCCTCGGCATGCAGTTCGGCATCTGGGTCGAGCCCGAGATGGTCAACCCGGACAGCGACCTGTACCGCGCGCACCCCGACTGGGTGCAGTACCAGCCGGGACGCACACGGACGGAACTGCGCAACCAGCTCGTCCTCAACCTCGCGCGCGAGGACGTCCAGGAGTACCTGTGGGAGCGGCTGGACACCCTGCTCTCCGGCGCCCCGATCGACTACGTGAAGTGGGACTTCAACCGCTGCTTCACCGACGCCGGCTGGCCCGGGGAGCCGTACCCGCAGCGGCTGTGGGTCGACCACGTGCGCGCCCTGTACGCCCTGCTGGACCGGCTGCGCGCCGCCCACCCCGGGGTCGCCTTCGAGTCCTGCTCGGGCGGCGGCGGCCGGATCGACCTCGGCGTGCTGAGCCGCACCGACCAGGTGTGGACCTCCGACAACACCGACCCGCTGGACCGGCTGGCCATCCAGCACGGCTTCACCCAGATCCACCCCGCGCGCGTCATGGCCGCCTGGGTCACCGACAGCCCGAACACCCAGCTCAACGGCCGGGCCAGCTCGCTGCGGTTCCGCTTCGTCAGTGCCATGGCGGGCGTGCTCGGCGTCGGCGGCGACCTCACCGAGTGGACCGAGGAGGAACTGGCGGAGGCCCGGCGGTGGGTGGAGCTGTACAAGGAGATCCGCCCCGTCGTCCAGCAGGGCGACCTGTACCGGCTCAGGCCCCCGTCGGGCGGCCTGAGCGCCGTGCAGTACGTCCGGGGGGACGAGACGGTCGTCCTCGCCTGCCTGCAGGCCCAGAGCCACGGCGAGCCGGTGCCGGCGGTGCGGCTGCGCGGCCTCGACCCCACGGCGTCGTACGAATGCCGTGAAACGGGCGAAGTGCATCGCGGTGCCGTGCTGCTGCACCACGGGCTGCGCACCGGGCTGCGGGGCGACCTGGATGCCACGGTCATCCACTTGCGTCGCATCTGACCGGTCTGCCGGAATTGACACCTTCACCCCAACTCACCCTGCCGGTGGGAGAGGTGGCGGCGCGGCTGGTGAGGAGCGTCATATCCGTGACCGTGCGTCGCGCGTCATGTCCACGTAATTTCCGTATGCATCCAGGTGGTCGGAGGGAATGAGGCGGCGGGAATTCACGGAGGGTGACCGTGAATTCCCCAAACCGATCTTTCGAAACGCCAACTCCGGGAACCGCCTGCTTGTTCGGGTGCGTCCCGCTCGTTTACCTTCGCCCCGATCCGGACGGAACGCCTCATCCTGCCGCCGCCCGGACTTCCCGCACACATGACCCGTGTCCGGCAGGAGCGGGGGACCCACCACGCAGGACCGCCTGCCACGGTCTCCGTGACAGACCAGGGGTGATGCCGCGCACCGTGCGGCCGGGCAGCTCCAGCCCGAACCCGGCAGCTCACCTCGCAGGCGCCGGAGAGGAATGCGCCATGCCCGCGAAGGGTAAGCACCGCCGTCCCAAGACCCAGCGTCTTTCCCGCTCCCTCGCCGCCGCCGGAACGGGAGGCGCCGCGCTGGCCCTCCCGCTCGTCGGGGCGGCCGGAGCGCACGCCGCCACCCCCGCGCAGTCCGTGTCCGGAAAGGCCGTGCAGTCCCTTCCGGCCGCCGCGAAGAGGACGGCCGCCCGGCAGGACTCCGCCGTGCGCACCTACACGGTGAAGTCCGGCGACTGCCTCTCGGTGGTCGCCGCCGAACAGCACGTCGCGGGCGGCTGGCACCGGCTCTACGACGACAACCGGCAGGCGATCGGCGGCGACCCCTCGCTCATCCACCCCGGCCTGAGGCTCACCCTCGGCGCCCGGGCCGCGCAGCAGCACACCCAGGCCACGCGGCAGCACCCTCAGGCCGCCCAGCAGGGCACCCGGGCCGCCACTCCCCGGCCCTCCGCCGCCGCCGAGCGTCACGCCGCCCCGGCCGCGGCCGCCGCTCCCTCCACCGGCTACACCCTCCCGGTCACCGGCGCCACCATCGGCACCGGCTACCACGTCGCCGGCAGCATGTGGTCCAGCGGCTACCACACCGGCGTCGACTTCGTCGTCCCGACCGGCACGCCCGTCAAGGCCGTCGCCGCCGGCACGGTCGTCAGCGCGGGCTGGGGCGGCGCGTACGGCAACCAGGTCGTCCTCCGGCTGAACGACGGGCACTACGCCCAGTACGGCCACCTCTCCCAGCTCTCCGTCCAGGCCGGCCAGACCGTCTCCGAGGGGCAGCGGCTCGGCCTGTCCGGCGCCACCGGCAACGTGACCGGCCCGCACCTGCACTTCGAGATCCGCACCACGCCCGCCTACGGCTCGGACCTCGACCCGGTCGGCTACCTGCGCGAACACGGCGTCCCCGTCGGCTGAACGGCGGGGGGTCGTAGCCGGCCCGGGACGTGGCTCATCTCACCGTCCGTCAACCCCTTATTACGGTCGCGTAAGTCACACCTCAAGGTGAATCATGGTCCGACGTGGCAGACGATTCGAAGAATGACAACACATCAGTGATCGGGTCGTACGTGGCGGTGGGGGACAGCTTCACCGAGGGCGTCGGCGACCGGGGCCCCGACGGGTCCTTCGTGGGCTGGGCCGACCGGTTCGCGGTCCTCCTCGCGGACCGGCGGCCGGAGGGCGACTTCGACTACACCAACCTCGCGGTCCGCGGGAAGCTGCTCGACCAGATCGTCGAGCACCAGGTCCCGCAGGCCGTCGAACTGGCCCCGGACCTGGTCTCCTTCTGCGCGGGCGGCAACGACATCCTCCGGCCCGGCACCGACCCCGACGAGGTGGCCGAGCGCTTCGAGCGGGCCGTGGCCCGGCTCACCGCGGCGGCGGGCACGGTGCTCGTGACCACCGGCTTCGACACCCGTGGCGTGCCCGTGCTCAAGCATCTGCGCGGCAAGATCGCCACCTACAACGGGCACGTCCGCGCGGTCGCCGACCGGTACGGCTGCCCCGTGCTCGACCTGTGGTCCCTGAAGTCCGTGCAGGACCGCAGGGCCTGGGACCACGACCGGCTGCACCTCTCGCCCGAGGGGCACACGCGCGTGGCGCTGCGCGCCGGCCAGGTCCTCGGTCTCGAGGTCCCGGCCGACCCCGAGCAGCCCTGGCCGCCGCTCCCGCCCCGCGGCACCCTGGACATCCGCCGCGACGACGTCCAGTGGGCCCGCGAGTACCTCGTCCCGTGGATCGGCCGCCGGCTGCGCGGCCAGTCCTCCGGGGACCACGTGACGGCGAAGGGCGCGCTGTCGCCGCAGGACATCCGGATGCGGATCGCGGCGGTGGCCTAGCCTCCCGGGCTGTCGTCCCGCAGTGACCGTCGTTCCGCCCGCCCCGTGCCGCGGCCGCCGCGGCACGGGGCGGGCGGAACGACGGCGCCGGGGCGGGCACCGCCGCGGGGCACGTGACACGGCGGCGGCACGGCCGGACCGGCCGGGGGCGTGCGCCCGCCCGGCGGTGCCGGCGGCTCACCGCCCGCGTGCGGTCAACGCCTCCCGGGTCAGGCCGAGTTCCCGCGCCAGCGCGTCGTCCACCCATTCCTGGGCCCGCGCCCGCGGCACCGATCCCGGGTACGACGTCAGCTGCACGGCCAGTCCGTCCAGGAGCGCGGTGAGCCGCAGGGCGGCGGCCGCCGGGTCGGGGCACGTGAACTCACCGGCCGCCACGCCCTCGGCGAGGACCTCGGCGATCGCCGCCTTCCACTGCCGGTCGAGGTCCCGGGTGACCTCCCGCAGCGCGGGCTCGCGCAGCGCCACCGCCCAGCCCTCGATCCACAGCCGCCAGCCCTTGGCCTGGCCCGTGGGCGCGTACCAGCGCACCGCCGACCGCAGCCGGCGCAGCGCGGAGGCCCGCCGGCCCAGCAGTCGGCGCAGCTGGGCCAGATCGTCCTCGGCCGCGTGCGCGAACGCGGCGGCGACCAGCTTCTCCTTCGACGAGAAGTGGTAGAGGACCAGCGCGTTGCTCACGCCGAGCGCGGAGGCCACGTCGGCGATCCGGACCGCCGCCACGCCCCGGGCCCCGATCTGCTCGACGGCGGCGCGCAGCAGTTCCTCCCGCCGCTCCGCCACACTCAACCGCACTCTCGCCACGCGGTCACCCTAGTGCGCCGGCGAAGACCCGGGCGCGGCGAGCGGACAGGTCAGGCCACCGCACGCGCGGTGGGCCGTGAGGCGTCCGCCCCGGCTCAGCGCCCACCGCACGTGCGGTGCACCGTGAGCCCTCCCCCCTCAGCGGTACCAGCCGAAGCGCTCGGCGATCACCGGCAGCCGGTCCCGCGCCAGCGCGTGCGCGGCGGCGCGCGGAGTCGTCCCGGCGGCCTCCGCACGCGTGAGCACCAGGTCGACCAGGGTGCGCATCGACCGCCGGATGTGCGCGAACGCCTCCCCGGCGTCCGGGCCGATGTCCCCGAACAGCGTCCACCACCACCAGGCGTTGGTGGCGGAGTTGACCACCACGTCCGGCAGCACGGTCACCCCGCGCGCGGACAGCAGCGCCTCCGCCTCCGGCAGGACCGGCATGTTCGCGGCCTCGACGATCCAGCGGGCGGTGACGCGCTCCTGGCACGCGGCGTCGACCGCGTACGACACCGCCGCCGGCACCAGCACCTCCGCGTCCGCCGACAGCCAGGCGTCCCCGGGCAGTTCCCGGTCGCCCGGGCGCAGCGCCGCCCGGTCGACGGTGCCGTACGCGTCCCGCGCGGACAGCAGCGCCTCCACGTCGAGGCCCGCCGGGTTGGCGATCGTGCCCTTGACGTCGGCCACGGCCACCACCGTCAGGCCCGCGCGCGCGAGGAAGCGTGCCGAGGCCCCGCCCATCGTGCCCAGCCCCTGCACGGCCACCCGGGTCGCCCGGTACGGCACCGCCGCCCGGTCCAGGGCCGACAGCACCGCCTCGGCGACCCCGCAGCCGCCCGCCAGCTCGTCCAGGCCGATGCCGTCCACCTCGACCGCGAAGGCGTCCGCGAGCCGGGCCCGGGCCGCCGTCTCGTCGTCGAGGAGCGGATACACGGCCTGGACGCAGGAGACCAGCCCGGCCTCCGCCGCCGCGCGGTCCACCAGGTCCTGGGTGAGCCCCAGATCCTCCCCGGTGGTCCAGCAGCTCTCGACGTACGGCCGCATCGCGCGCAGGTACCGCACCAGCAGCCCGTACGCCTCCGGGGCCCGCGGATCGCAGTCGATGCCGCCCTTGGCGCCGCCGAGCGGGACGTAGCGGCTCGCGGGGTCGTAGTGCAGGGCCTCCTTCATCGTCATGCCGCGGGCGAGCCCCGTCACCTCCGCCAGGGTGCAGCCGGGCCGCATGCGCAGCCCGCCGCTGGCCACGCCCCGCACCAGCCGGTCGACGACCAGGTAGCCCCGGTGGCCGGTGACGTGGTCGGTCCAGACGAGGGACATCAGGGGCGCGTCGGCCATCGGGCCTCCCGGGTGCGGCTACTGAATCGCGGGTCAGTATTGGGAGCGGTGGGGCACCCTGTCAACGAGCGAACGGCACGCGCGGACCCGGCTTGTCGCAGGGGCCGACCATAATGGAGGCCCAGCGACTCCCCATGGAGGTACCGTGACCGGTCGGCGTTCCCAGAGCTCCGGGCTCCGCGCACTGCGGCCCGAGGCCTTCGGCGCGGAACCGCGCGGGGAGCGCCTCGCGCGCATCCGCCGCTCCCCCCACTTCGAGGACGGCGTCTTCCAGAACCCGGGCGGCACCGCCCGCACCCGGCCGTCCGGCTCGACGCTCGACATCGCGAAGGTCTTCTTCGACAAGGACACCCGGCCGCTGCGCGCCCCCCGAGGCACCGTGCCCGTGCACGCCACCACCTTCGCCGACCTCGCCCGGCCGCCCGCCACCGGGCTGCGCGTGACCTGGCTGGGCCACTCCAGCGTGCTCGCGGAGATCGACGGCCACCGCGTGCTGTTCGACCCCGTCTGGGGCGAGCGCTGCTCCCCGTTCCCGTTCGCCGGGCCCAAGCGGCTGCACCCCGTGCCGCTGCCGCTCGCCGCGCTGGGCCCGGTCGACGTCGTGGTGATCTCCCACGACCACTACGACCACCTGGACATGCCCACGATCAAGGCGCTGGCCGGCACGGACACCCTGTTCGCGGTGCCGCTGGGCGTCGGCGCCCACCTCGAGCACTGGGGCGTCTCGCCGGACCGGCTGCGCGAACTGGACTGGCACGAGTCCACCCGGGTCGGCGGGCTCACCCTGACCGCCACCCCGGCCCGCCACTTCTGCGGCCGCGGCCTGCGCAACACCCAGCACACCCTGTGGGCGTCCTGGGCCGTCGCCGGCGAGGAGCACCGCGTCTACCACAGCGGTGACACCGGCTACTTCGAGGGCTTCCGTGACATAGCCGCCGCCCACGGCCCGTTCGACGCCACGATGATCCAGGTCGGCGCGTACAGCGAGTTCTGGCCCGACATCCACATGACGCCCGAGGAGGGCGTGCGCGCCCACCTCGACCTCCAGGGCGGCACCCCGCACGGGGTGCTGCTGCCGATCCACTGGGGGACGTTCAACCTGGCGCCGCACGCTTGGGCGGAACCGGGGGAGTGGATGCTGGCCGCGGCCGGCGCGGTCGGGCAGGCGGTCGCCGTCCCCGTGGCGGGGCAGCCCTTCGAGCCTGCCGGCGACGTCCCCACGCGTCCCTGGTGGCGGGAGGTGTCCCTGCCGCTGAACCGCAGGTGGCCGGTCCCGGAGATCACCCCCGAGGCGTCTCGCGAGGACCTCGACCTCGTGGGCGAGAGCTGAGCGCGGACCGCAGCGCCTGACGGCGCGTGCGCGAGCTCCCGAGGGGGCCCGCCGACCGCCGGTCCGGCGGCCTGACGCACCACCCCCTCCTCCTGGAGGTCCTCTCGACGGGCGATCCGCGGGAAACGGACTTACGGTCGAGCGGTGGGCGCTGCACCGCGTGGGAAGCCCACGCACTCCGACGCCCTTCGCTCCCGCCCCACACCATCAGGAGACGACCCGTTATGGCCACAGCATCTGAGACGCCGGTCCTGGACACCATCGCCGCGATGACGGTCGACTCGGTCGAGCGGTGCGGGCTGGTCCCGGAAACGTTCATGCTCACCCGCATCGCGGCCCTCGCCGCATCGGACGCCCCGCCCATCTCCTACGTCGCCCACATCGACCCCGCCATCCAGGCCGGCATGACCGCCGAGCAGGTGCAGGACGTCCTCGTCGCCATCGCCCCCATCGTGGGTACGGCCCGCGTCATGACGGCGGCGGGCAACATCGCCAGGGCCCTCGGCATCACGATCGCGGTGGCCGACGCCGAAGCCGAGGGCCGGGCGTAGAGGCCTCACCTGAGCCCTGAGTCCTGAGCCCTGCGGCCGCGGCCACCGGCCCACCGACCGCTCGGCAGGCCCACGACGACGACGATCCCGAACCCAGCCGTGGGTTCGGGATCGTTCGCGTCCTCCACCCTCCCACCGCGACGGCACCCCGCTCTGCCGGTGGTGCTGCGTCTTCTTCCCTATGGGCCGCGCCTGGCCGGCGGCAGTCTGCTGCCACGACACGGCTGGGAGGCTCACAGTGACAACAGGCCCGGCCCCCACGGGGGCACCGAACGACGTGGACACCCGTACGGCGTCCTTCGCCCAGCGCCGGCTGTGGTTCCTGGACCAGCTGGCGGGCTCCTCCACCGGATCGATGCTCCCGCTGGTGCTGCGGCTGCGCGGGCGCCTGGACGTAGGCCGGCTGGAACGGTCGCTGGCCGGGATCGTGGCCCGGCACGAGGTGCTGCGCACCCGGTTCACCGCCGTCGACGGCGAGCCGGTGCCGGTCGTCGACCCGGCGGCCGGTGTGCACCTCGAGCACATCGGGGCAGCCGGCCCGGCCGACCTGTTCGAGCGCTGCCTCGGCCGCCCCGTGGACCTGTCCGCGGGGGCCCCGATCCGGGCGACGCTGGCCCGGGTGACGCCCGAGGAGCACCTGCTGCTCGTCGAGGTGCACCACATCGCCGTGGACGGCTGGTCGTGGGGTGTCCTGCTGGACGAACTCGCCGCCGGCTACCGCGGCGAGGCGGTGGCCCCGCCCGCCGTGCAGTACGCCGACCTCGCCCGCGCGCAGGCCGAACGCCTCTCCGGCGAGCGGCTGGAGCGCCTGCTGGCCCACTGGCGGGACCGGCTCGGCGGACTCGGGCCGCTCGACCTGCCCACCGACCGGCCGCGCCCCCGCGTCTGGGACGGCTCCGGCGACGTCGTCCGCTTCGACCTGCCCGCCGACCTGGTCGCCGCCGTCGACACCCTGGCCCGGTCCCGGCGCGCCACCCGCTACATGCTGCTGCTCACCGCCTACCAGGCACTCCTCGGCCACTGGTCGGGCCGCACCGACGTCGCCGTGTGCAGCACGCTCGCCGACCGCGCCCCGCGCGGCGCCGACCGGCTGATCGGCCCTCTAGTCAACACCGTCGTCCTGCGCACCGACCTGTCCGGCCGGCCCGGCTTCGCCGCGCTGCTGGACCGGGTGCGCGGCCGGGTCCCGGCCGACCTCGCGCACGCCGAGGCCCCGTTCGACCTCGTCGTCGGCGCGCTCGGCGGCTCCCGCGACCTGTCCCGGCACCCGCTCGCCCAGGCGTCGTTCACCCTGCTCAACCAGCCGATCCGCCCGATACGGATGCCCGGTCTGGACGTGAGCCTCGTCGAACCGCCGCTCGCCGAGACCCCGCTGGACGTCTTCCTGGACCTGACCCTGCGCACGGACGGCAGCATCGCCGCCGTCCTGCAGTACGCCACCGCGCTCTTCGACGCCGGCACGATGCGCGCCTTCGCCCGGGCCTACCCGGCCCTGCTGCGGGCCGTCCTGGCCGATCCCCACGCGCCCGTGCAGGACCTGGCCCGCGCCCTGCCCACCGGCCCCGGAACCCCGGCCCGGCCCCGCCCCGAGTGGCATCGCGCCGCCGACCGGCCGTCCGGGCCGCCGGCGCCGGTCGCCTTCTGCGGGCGGCCCGACGCGACCGCCCTGCGCTGCGGCGCCGACAGCGTCACCTACGGCGAACTGGACGCGATGACCGGCGGACTCGCCGTCGCGCTCCGAGCCGCCGGAGTCACCGCCGGCAGCCCCGTCGGCGTGCTGCTGCGGCGTGGACCGTGGTCGGTCGCCGCCATCGAGGGGATCTGGCGGGCGGGCGGGGCATACGTCCCGCTCGACCCCGAACTCCCCGCCGAACGGCTGGAGTTCATGGCGCGGGAGGCCCGGCTCGGCTGTGTGGTCACCGACCCTGCGACGGCCGGCACCGCCGCCGGACTCGCCCCCGCCACGGTCGACGTCACCGCCGTGGTGCCGGCCGCGGACGGCCCCCGCCACCGGCCCGATCCCCGCGAACTCGCCCACGTCATCTTCACCTCGGGGTCGACCGGCCGGCCCAAGGCGGTCGGCGTGGAGCACGCGGCGCTCGCCTCCCACGTCGCCGCCGCCCGGCGGCGGCTCGGCATCACCGCCGCCGACCGGGTGCTGGCCTTCGCCTCCTTCTCCTTCGACGCCTCCCTCGACCAGGTGCTGCCCGCCCTCACCACCGGTGCCACCGTCGTCATGCGCCCCGACGAGCCCTGGCTGCCCACCCAGGTCCCCGAGATCGTCCGCCGGCACGAGCTGACCGTCGTCAACGTGCCGCCCACGTACTGGTCGGAGCTGACCCTCTCCCTCGACCGCCGGCAGGCCGCGGCCCTCGCCTCCCTGCGGCTGCTGGTCCTCGGCGGCGAGGCCGTCCCGGCCGACACCCTCGCCGCGTGGCGCGCCGCCGTCCCCTGGGCCCGCGTGTGCAACGCCTACGGTCCGACCGAGACCACCGTCACCGCCACCACGTACGACGCCGACGCGCCCTGCGCGGGCAGCGTGCCCATCGGCAGACCCCTCGGCGACCGGCGGGTGTACGTGGTCGACGCCGACGGCGAACCGGTGCCGGTCGGCGTCTGCGGCGAACTCCTCATCGGCGGCACGGAAGTGGCCCGCGGCTACCTGAACCGGCCCGCGCTGACCGCCGAACGCTTCGTCCCCGATCCCTACGGGCCGCCCGGCGCCCGCCTCTACCGCACCGGCGACCTCGTGCGCTGGCAGGCCGGCGGAGACCTGGAGTTCGTGGGCCGCCGCGACGACCAGGTCAAGATCCGCGGCTTCCGGATCGAACTCGGCGAGGTCGAGAGCGTGCTGCGCGCCTGCCCGCTCGTGGGTGCCGCGGCCGCCCGCCCCGACCGCGCCACCGCACGCAGCCTGACCGGCTACGTCGTACCCGCGCCGGACGCGCCGCGCGCGCCGGACCCGGCGGAGCTGCGCGCCTGGTGCGAGCGCCGGCTGCCGCACTACGCCATCCCCTCCGACTACGTCGTCCTGGACGAGCTGCCGGTCGGCGTCTCCGGCAAACTCGACCGCAACGCCCTGCCCGACCCGGTCCGCGCCCGCCGCGCCGGCGACCCCGGGCTCACCGCGCCGCGCGACGAGACCGAGCGGATCGTCGCCGAGGTGTGGGCCGACGTCCTGGGCCTGGACCGGATCGGCATCGACGACAGCTTCTTCGACCTCGGCGGGCACTCGCTGCTCGCCACCATGGCGGTCTCCCGGATCGCCCAGCGGCTGGGCCGGGACATCGAACTGCGCACCGTCTTCGAGCACCCCACCGTCCGCGGCTTCGCCCCCCGGGTGAGCGCCGCGCGCGCCTCCGGGGCGGCCGAGCTGGTCCCCGTCGACCGCGACCGGCCGCTGCCGCTGTCCTTCGCCCAGGAACGCCTGTGGTTCCTGGACCGCACCTCCGACCGCGGCGACTCCTACCTGCTGTGGTACTGCTGGCGGGTGCGCGGCGGCCTGGACCGCTCCGCCTGGCAGCAGGCACTCGACGACCTGGTGGCCCGGCACGAGGTGCTGCGCACGGCGCTGACCGAGTCCGGCGGGCGTCCCGTGCAGCAGGTGTGCGACCCGGTCGGCGTCCCGCTCCAGTGGGAGCCGGCTCCCGCGGCCCCGGACGAGGCGTCCCGCCTGGAGGCGGTGCGCCGGGCCGCCGCGGCGCTCGCCACCCGCCGCTTCGACCTCGCCCGGCCGCCCCTGCTGCGGGCCGGCGTGTGGGAACTGGCCGACGACGACCACGTCGTCCTGCTCGCCCTGCACCACGCCGTCACCGACGGCTGGTCCAAGGGCGTCCTGCTGGACGAACTCACCGGGCACTACGCGGCCCGCCGCACCGGCCGCGGCGCGCAACTGCCGCCGCTGCCCGTCCAGTACGCCGACTTCGCCGCCTGGCAGCGCGAACGCGCCGACAGCGGCGGCCTGGAACCCCAACTGGCGTACTGGGAGGACACGCTGGACGGCGCTCCCGCGCTGGAACTGCCCACCGACCGGCCCCGCCCGGCGGTGTTCACCGGCCGGGGCGGCGCCGTCGACGTCGAGCTGCCCGCCCACCTCGTCGAGCGCGTGGACGCCTTCGCCCGCGCACGCGGCGCCAGCCGCTTCATGGTGCTGCTGGCCGTCGCCCAGGCGGTGCTCGCCCGCTGGACCGGGCAGCCCGACGTGTCCGTCGGCACGCCCGTCGCCGGGCGGGGCCGGGTCGAACTGGAGCCGCTCGTCGGCTTCTTCGTCAACACCGTCGTCCTGCGCACGGACCTGTCCGGGCGGCCGACGTTCGCCGGCCTCGTGGACCGGGTGCGCGAGACCGTCCTGGGCGCCTTCGACCACCAGGAGGTGCCCTTCGAACGGGTGGTGGAGCGGCTGCGCCCGGAACGCGACCTGTCCCGCAACCCCCTGTTCCAGGTCATGGTGGACGTCCAGGACGCCTCCACGGGCGGCTCCGGGCTGCCGGGGCTCGACGCGACCGACTTCACGCTGCCCTGGGGCTCGGCCAAGTTCGACCTGACCGCGACCTTCGTGGTCCGCCCGGACCGGTTCGCGCTCAACGTCGAGTACGCCGCCGACCTGTTCGACCCGGCCACCGCGACCCGGTTCGCCCGCCACGTCGGCCGGCTGCTGGAGGCCTTCCTCGCCGATCCCGGGGCCCGCGTCGACGAGGCACCGCTGCTCGCGGCCGCCGAGCGCGAGCAGCTGGTGGCCACGGCCGGCACGGACGCCGCGCCCGCGCCCCGGTTCCGGGTCGCGGGACGGGTGGACGCGCCCGCCGTCGTCTGCGAGGACACCACCCTCGACCGCGCCCGCCTGGACGCCCTGACCGGCGGGCTCGCCGCGGCACTCGCCGACGCCGGCGTGGCCGCGGGCGACGCCGTGGGGGTGTGCGTGGGCCGGGGCGTGTGGTCGGTGGCCGCGATGCTCGCCGTGTGGCGGGCGGGCGGCGTGTACGTGCCGCTCGATCCCCGGCTGCCCGGGGAGCGGCTGCGCCACATGCTCCGGGAGGCCGGAGTGCGGCACGTGGTCTCCGACGCGCGCACCCGGGACACCGTGACCGCGCTCGGGGCGACGGCGGTCGACGTCCGCGACGTCCGCCCGGACCGCGACGGCCCCCGCCACGAACCCGGCCCCGGCTCCCTCGCCTACGTCATCTTCACCTCCGGCTCCACCGGCCTGCCCAAGGCCGTCGGCGTCGAACACCACGCTCTGGACGCCCATGTGGCCGCCGCGCGCGAGAGGTTCGCGCTCACCGCGCACGACCGGGTGCTCACCTTCGCCTCGACCTCGTTCGACGCCTCCCTGGAGCAGATCCTCCCGGCGCTGAGCACCGGGGCGACGGTGATCGTCCGCCCGGACGAGATCTGGACCCCCGAGCAGCTCGCCGCCCGCGTCGAGCGGGAGCGGGTGACCGTCATGGAACTCACGCCCTCCTACTGGGCGGAACTGGTGGCCCGCCTGGACACGCTCGCGCCGCACCTCACCTCGCTGCGGCTGCTGGTCACCGGAGGGGAGGCGCTGCCCGCCGACCCGCTGGAGCGCTGGTTCGCCCACCTGCCCTCGGTCCCGGTGATCAACACCTACGGGCCCACCGAGGCGGTGATCTCCGCGACCGCCCACACCGTCGACGCCCAGCCGTCCGGCCGCGTGCCCATCGGCCGCGCGCTGGGCAGCCGCCGCACCTACGTGGTGGACACCCTCGGCGAACCCGTCCCGGACGGCGTCCTCGGCGAACTCCTCGTCGGCGGACCGGAACTGGCGCGGGGATACCTGGGGCGGCCCGCGCTGACCGCCGAGCGGTTCGTGCCCGACCCGTTCGGCCGGCCCGGCGGGCGCCTGTACCGCACCGGCGACGTCGTACGCCGACGGCCCACGGGGGAACTGGAGTTCCTCGGCCGCAACGACGACCAGGTCAAGATCCGGGGATTCCGCGTCGAACCCGCCGAGGCCGAGGCGGCGCTGCGCGCACACCCCGGAGTCACCGGCGCGGCGGTCGTCGTCCGCACCCTGCACGGCGAGGCCGCCCTGGTGGGTTACGCCGCAGGCAGCGGACTGTCGGAGGAGTCCCTGGCCACGCACTGCCGGGCCCACCTGCCGCACTACCTCGTCCCGTCCGCGTTCGTGCTGCTCGACGCCCTGCCGCTGACCGTGCAGGGCAAGCTGGACACCGCGGCCCTGCCCGAGCCCGCCGCCCGCGCACCGCACCGCTTCGTGGCGCCGCGCACTCCCGCCGAGACGGTCGTCGCCCAGGTGTGGTGCGAGGTCCTCGACCTGCCCCGGGTCGGCGTCCACGACGACTTCTTCGCCCTGGGCGGTCACTCCCTGCGCGCGGTGGCCGTCGCCTCCCGCCTGCGCACCGCCTTCGACTGCCCCCTGGCCGTCCGCGACCTGTTCGAGCACCCCACCGTGGAGCGGCTGGCCGCCGAGGTGGAGCGCCGGCTGCTGGAGCTGATCTCCACGATGAGCGACGACGAGATCGACCTGTCGCTCACCGCCGACTTCTGAGGGCCCACCGCCCCGGCCCACCCCAACACTTCTGAGATCGGAGTGCCCTCATGACCACATCCGACGTGCGACCTGGCCCCGTGTCCCCGGCGGACACCCTGTCCCCGGCCGCCCGCAGACTGCTGGAGCAGCGGCTGCGCGGCCACGGCGCCGTACGGGACGACGGGCCCCGCCGGGTCCGCCCCCGCCCGGACCGCATCCCGCTGTCCGCGGCCCAGCAGCGCCTGTACTTCCTCGACCGGCTCGACCCCGGCGCCCACACCTACCTGCTGCCCGCCGCCTGGCGGTTCACCGGCCCGCTGGACGTGCCGGCCCTGCGCGCCGCCGTCGCCGACCTCGTCGCCCGGCACGAGCAGCTGCGGGTCGTCTTCCCCGAGCACGAGGGCGTCCCGTACCAGCGGGTCCTGCCCGCAGGCCAGGCGGACCTGGACGTGGTGGAGGTGACCGGACCGGCCGGCGACGCCCGCGAACGGCGCCTCGCCGCCACCGTGCACGCCGCCGCCACCCGCCGCTTCGACCTCGCCCGCGAACCCGCCTTCCGGGCCACCCTGGTCCGCGCCGCCGACGACGACCACGTCCTGGTCCTCGGCATGCACCACATCGTCTCCGACGGCTGGTCCCTCGGCCTGATCGTCCGCGACCTCACCGAGCTGTACCGGGCCCGCACCCGGGGCCGCACCGCCCGGCTGCCCGAACTGCCCCTCGACTACAGCGACTACGCCGTCTGGCAGCGCGCGAGCGACCAGTCCGCCGCGCTCGAGCACTGGCGCGCCCGGCTGGCCGGTCTCACCCCGCTGGACCTGCCCACCGACCACCCCCGCCCCGACACCCCCGGCAGCCTCGGCGCCACCCACACCCTCACCCTGCGCCCCGAGCTCACCGAAGCGCTCGACGCCCTCGGCCGGCGGGCCGGCACCACGCCGTACATGACGGTGCTGGCCGCCTTCCAGGCCGCGCTGGCCTTCCACACCGGACAGCACGACATCGCCGTCGGCACCGCCGTCGCCAACCGCGAACGGGCCGAGACCGAGCAACTCGTCGGGTTCTTCGTCAACACCCTCGTGCTGCGCGGCGACCTCTCCGACGACCCGACCCCGGCCGCGCTCCTCGCGCGCACCCGGGACCGCGTCCTGGAGGCCTTCTCGCACCAGTCGCTGCCGTTCGAGCAGGTCGTCGACGCGCTCAGCCCGGACCGCGACCTCGCCCGCAACCCGCTCGTGCAGGTCTTCTACACCCACACCGACACCACCGGCTCCGGCCTCACCCTGGGCGAGGCGGCCGGGACGCCGTACCGGATCGACCTCACCACCGCGAAGTTCGACCTCACCCTGGACCTGCGCGACGGCGACGGGCGCACCGACCTCGTCTTCGTGTACCGGCCCGAGCTGTTCGACGAGTCCTCCGTCGCCGCCCTGGCCCGGCACACCGCCGCCCTGCTGGAGGCGTTCCGCGCCACACCCGACCGCCCGCTCAGCACCGTCGACCCCCTCACCGCGGCCGAACGCGCCCACCTGCTCGGCCCCGACGGCCCCGCGAACACCGGCCACCCCCTCCCGGCCGCCCCGCGCACCGCGCCGGAGCGGCTGGCCGAGCACATCCGCCGCAGCCCGCACGCGGCCGCCGTCAGCGGCTCGGGACGCACCCTGACGTACGCCGGGCTCGACGCCGCCGCGAGCGGCCTGGCCCGCCGGCTGCGCGCCGCCGGGGTCACCCCCGGCTCCCTCGTCGGCGTCTGCCTCGACCGCACCCCCGACCTGGCCGTGGCGCTGCTCGCCGTGTGGCGCGCCGGAGCCGCCTACCTGCCCCTCGACCCCTCCCACCCACCGGCCCGCCGCGCCTTCACCGTCACCGACTCCGGCATCGGCCTGGTCGTCACCGACACCGCCACCCGCCCCGCCGTGGAGGACCTGCCCGTCCGGCTCGTCGTCCTCGACGCCGAGCCGTCCGACGCGCCGGAGCCGAGCGACGACGTCCTGCCGGGGCCCGGCGACCTCGCCTACGTCATCTACACCTCCGGCTCCACCGGCCGCCCCAAGGGTGTGGAGCTCACCCACGCCAACCTGGCCTGGCTGCTCGACGCCGCCGACCGGCACTTCGACTTCGGGCCCGCCGACGTGTGGACCCTCCTGCACTCGCCCGCCTTCGACTTCTCCGTGTGGGAACTGTGGGCGCCGCTCACCAGCGGCGGACGCGTGGTCGTCCTGACCGGCGACGAGGTGCGCGACCCGGACGCCGTGCACCGGGTGCTGCGCGAGGAGCGCGTCACCGTCCTCAACCAGACCCCGGCCGCCTTCAAGGGCCTGCGCGCACATCTGCGGGACACCGGCGCCTCCTTCCCGGCCCTGGCGCTGCGCACGGTGATCTTCGGCGGCGACGCCTTCGACGTCCGCGACTACCGCGACTGGTTCACCGCGCCCGGACCCAAGCCCGCCCTGGTGAACATGTACGGCATCACCGAGACCACCGTGCACGTCACGATCCGCACCATCACCGAGGAGGACGTCGACGGCACGGTCCGCTCACCCGTCGGCCGGCCGCTCGCCGGGCAGCACGGCTACGTCCTCGACTCCTGGGGCCGGCTCGTGCCCCCCGGCAGCGTCGGCGAGCTGTACGTCTCCGGGGGCGGCGTGGCCCGCGGCTACCGCAACCGCCCCGAGCTGACCGCCGAACGCTTCCTCGACGACCCCTTCGGCGCGCCCGGCGCCCGCATGTACCGCACCGGCGACCTGGTCCGCGTGCTGCCCGACGGCCAACTGGCCTACGTGGGCCGCGCCGACCACCAGGTGAAGATCCGCGGCTACCGCATCGAACCCGGGGAGATCGAGACCGCCCTGCGCGCCCTGCCCGGGGTCGCCGACGTCGCCGTGGTGGCGCGCCGCGACGGCGGCACCGCCCGCCTGGCCGCCCACGTCGTCACCCCCGAGGGCCGCCCCCTCGACCCGCCCGCCCTGCGCGCGGGCCTCCGGCTGACCCTGCCCGACTACATGGTCCCGGCCCTCTTCGTCCGCCACGAGCGGCTGCCGCTGACCGCCAACGGCAAGGTGGACCGGGCCGCGCTCACCGCCGTCGCACCCGCCTCCACGGAACGCCGTACGCACGTGCCGCCCGACGGCCCGGTGGAGCAGGCCCTCGCGGGCGTGTGGAGCCAGGTGCTCGGGGCCGAACACGTCAGCCGCACCGACAACTTCTTCGACCTGGGCGGCGACTCCATCCTGGCCCTGCGGCTGGTCGGCCTCGCCCGCCCGGCCGGACTCGGCCTCACCGTCGCCGACGTCTTCCGCGCCCGCACCCTGGCCGACCTGGCCGCGCTCGCCACCGACGCGGCCGACGCCCCGGACCCGGTCGCGCCCTTCTCCCAGCTCGACCCCGCCGACGCCGGCCGCCTGCCCGACGGGCTCGCGGACGCCTACCCGCTCACCATGCTCCAGGCGGGCATGCTGCACGAGATGCTCGCCGACCCCCGCCGCGGCGCCTACCACAACGTCACCGACCTGAAGATCACCGTGCCCGAGGGCTTCGACCTCGACGCCTTCCAGGCCGCCGTGGACGCGCTCGTCGCCGGGCACCCCATCCTGCGCACCTCCGTCGACCTCGTCACCTACCGCGAACCCCTCCAGCTCGTCCACCGCACCGCCCACCTGCCCGTCGGCTACACCGACCTGCGCGGACTGGACCGCGAGGAACAGCGGGAGAGGCTGCGCCGGTTCGTCGACGCGGAGTTCGAGCGCCGCTTCGACCTCGCCGCCGCGCCCCTGGTCCGCATCCATCTGCACCACGTCACCGACCACGACCTGCGGCTCGTCCTCACCGACTGCCACGTCGTCCTGGACGGCTGGAGCCTGACCTCCCTGGTGGCCGACCTGCTCGCCCTGCACCGCGAGGCCGTCGCCCACCGCACCGCCCCCCGGCCGCCCGAGGCCCCGGCCTTCGCCGAGTACGTCGCCCTGGAACGCGCGGCCCTCGGCAACGAGGAGTCCCTGGACTACTGGCGCGAACGGCTCGCCGAGCTGCGCCCCGTCACCTTCCGCCGGCGCCCCGCGGGCGAGGCCGACGGGCGGCCGCCCGTGCACGAGGTCCGCCGCTCCTACGCCCACCTCGCCGAGGGCATCGGCGCGCTGGCCAGGAAGGCGGGCGTGCCCCGCCGTACCGTGCTGATCACGGCCTTCCACCACACCATGAGCCTGTTCGCCGACCGCGACGACAGCGTGAGCGGCCACAGCATCGGCCTGGTCACCAACGGGCGGCCCGAGCTGCCCGGCGCCGACCGGATGCGCGGACTGTTCCTGAACACGGTGCCGTTCGGCGTGGCCCGCCCGCGCACCGACTGGCTCGCCTACCTGCGGGACGTGTTCGCCGCCGAGCAGGAGATGCTCCCGCACCGCAGGGTGCCGCTGGTGCGCATCGCCGGGCTGCGGCCCACCGAGCCGTGCCTGACCGACGCGGTCTTCAACTACGTCAACTTCCACCGGCTTTCGCACGACTCCTGGGACGACTCCCTGGAGATCGCCCGCACCATGTTCCCGCTGCTGGTGAACGCGAGCGTCAACGCCTTCACCCTGGACGCCGACCCCGCGTTCGTCGCCCCCGCCACCGCCGAGCAGCTGGCCGACGTGTACTGCGCCCAGCTGGCAGCCATGGTGACCGAGCCGCACGCCCGGGTCGCCCGCCCCGCGCTCACCGGAGCGGCCCGCGCCACCGCCCTCGACGTGTGGGCGCGCGGACCCGAACTCCCCGCCTCCCCGCTGCTGTTCCACCAGCACGTCGCGGGCCACGCCACCCGGACCCCGCACGCGGTCGCCGTCGAGCACCGGGGACAGCCGCTGACCTACGGCGCACTCCACGAGCAGGCCGAGCAGCTGGCGCGCCGGCTGCGGCGGCTCGGGGTCGGCCCGGAGACCGTGGTCGGCATCTGCGCCGAACGCGGCCCCGACCTGGTGCGCGCCGCCCTCGGCGTGCTCCGCTCGGGCGGCGCCTTCGTGCCGCTGGACCCGCAACACCCCACCGAGCGGCTCGCGTTCATGGCCGAGGACAGCGGCATGCGGGTGCTGCTGACCCAGCGGGCGCTCGACGGGACCGTGCCCTTCGACGGCCCGGTGATCCACGTGGACGCCCCCGCGGAACCGGTGGATTCGGTCCCCGGCGCGGAGCCCGGACCCGACACCCTCGCCTACGTCATCTACACCTCCGGCTCCACCGGCACCCCCAAGGGCGTGGCGATCCCGCACCGCGGCCTGTCCAACATGATCGAGGGCCAGCGCGACCTGGTGCGCCCCACCCCCGGGGACCGGGTGCTGCAGTTCGCCTCCTTCGGCTTCGACGCCTCGATCCTGGAGATGACCTGGTCCCTCGCCAACGGCGGCCGCCTGGTCACCGCGCCCAAGGAGGACCTGCGCCCCGGCCCCGACCTGGCCCGCACCCTGCGCGAGGCGCACGTCACCTGCGCCATGCTGCCGCCCAGCGCACTCGCCGTCCTCGGCGACGACGACTTCCCCGGACTGCGGGTGCTCCAGGTCGCGGGCGAGGCCTGCCCGGCCGAACTGGCCGACGTCTGGGCGCGCGGCCGGCGCTTCCACAACGTCTACGGCCTGACCGAGACCTCCGTGTGGTCCGTCGCCGCCGAACTGAGCCCCGGCCAGGGCACCCCGCCCATCGGCACCCCCATGCGCAACACCCGCATCCACGTCCTGGACGACGACCTCCAGCCGGTCCCGGTCGGCGTACCCGGCGAGATCCACCTCGGTGGGCAGGCCGTGGGCCGCGGCTACCTCGGCCGGCCCGCGCTCACCGCCGCCACCTACGTCCCCGACCCCTACGGCGAGCCCGGCGCCCGGCTGTGCCGCACCGGAGACCTCGGCACCCACCGGCCCGACGGCTCCGTGGAATGGCTCGGGCGCCGCGACTCGCAGGTGAAGCTGCGCGGCTTCCGCATCGAACTCGGCGAGATCGAGCACGCGCTGCGGCAGCTGCCCGAGGTCCGCCAGGCCGTCGTCCTGCACCGCACCGACCTGCCCGGCGAACCGGCCCTCGTCGCCTACCTCGTCGTACCCGGCCCCGACCGGCCCGCCCCCGAGGAACTGCGGCGCGCCCTGCGCTCCTCACTGCCCGCCTACATGCTGCCCGCCCGGTTCGTCGTCCTCGACGCGCTGCCGGTCAACCGCAGCGGCAAGATCGACAAGCGGGCCCTGCCGCTCCCACCGGCCGAACTCGAGCGGCGCGACACCGCGTACGTGGCCCCGGCCACCCCGGCGGAGAAGATCCTCGCCGAGATCTGGCGCGAGGTCCTCGGACTGTCCCGCATCGGCGTCCACGACGACTTCTTCCGCATCGGCGGCAGCTCGCTGTCCACCGTCCGGGTCTCCCTGATGGCCGCCGGACGCGGAATCGCGATCTCCGTCGGCGACCTGATCGAGCACCCGACCATCGCCCAGCTCGCCGCCCACGCCACCCGCACCGCGGGGCAGGAGCCGCCCACCGCCGTCACCTCCGAGGTGCGGCTGCGCCCCGGCACGGGCGAACCCCTGTGGTGCGTGCACCCCACCGGAGGCAGCGCCGCCTGGTTCGTGCCGCTCGCCCGCGCCCTGCCGCCCGGCAGGCCCGTGCACGCCTTCCAGGCGCGCGGGCTGCTAGGCGGGATCGACCCGAGCACGGTGAGCGGCATCGCCGCCAACTACGTCGCCGAGATGACCGACCGCGAGGGGAAGGGTCCGCACGCCCTGCTCGGCTGGTCCATGGGCGCCAACATCGCCCTGGAGATGGCCGGCCAACTGCACGCGGCGGGGCACGAGACGGCGCCGCTGGTCCTGATCGAGCCCTACCTGCCCAACAGCGCCGCCCGCGCCCGGCTGAACGGCGTCACCCAGGACCTGCGCACCGCCCTGCGCCTGCGCGACGGGCTGCGCGGCATGCCGCCGTCCCCGCAGCGCGACCGGGCCACGGCGGAACTGACCGCCACCCTGCTCGGCGCCGGCATGAGCCCCGCCGAGGCGGCCCTGGTCGAGGGCGCGCCGATCGAGGTGTGGCACGCGCTGCTGGCCGCCCTAGCCGGCTACGAGGTCCGCCCCTACCCCGGCCACATCCACCTCGTGGTCGGCAGCGAGGCCGCCGGACTGCCGCGCGGCCGCACGATGCCCGGACTGGACGTCGACTACGACACCTACGTCGAACGCTGGCGCGAGACGGCCGGCGGCGGCCTCACCCTGCACATCAGCGACGGCGACCACATGTCGATGATGGCCGAGCCGAGGGTGGCCGGCATCGCCGCACTGCTCGCCGCCCTCGGGACGGAGACCACCCGATGACCACCGTGGCGCCCGCCCCCGCTCCCGCCGCCCCCTTCACCGAGCGGTACCTGCTCTCCCCGGACATGGTCGCCGACCCCTACGGGCAGCTCGACGCCCTGCGCGAGCACGCGCCGGTGCACTGGAGCCCGATGCACCACGCATGGCTCGTCACCGGGTACGACCAGGTGATGCGCTGCCTGCGGGACCCGGCCGTCTCCGCCGACCGGGTGCGGCCCCTCATGGACGCCGTGCCGCAGGGCGCCCGCGCGGACGCCGAACGGGCCTTCGGGATCCTGTCCCGCTGGATGGTGTTCAACGACGCGCCGCAGCACCGCAGACTGCGCCGCGTCTTCCAGGAGGCGTTCGCCGCGCGGGCGGTGGCCCGCTACCGCACCTTCGCGGAGAAGGCCGCCCGGGCCGTCCTGGCCCGCACGGCGGTCCCCGGCCGCACCGGCGACCTCATGGCCGACGTGGCCAAGCCCCTGCCCGCGCTGGTCTTCGCCCGCTGGCTCGGCATCCCGCGCACCGACGCCCCCTCCTTCTGGTACTGGAACGCCCGCGTCGCCGACCTCGTCCTCGGCACCGCCCAGGAGGAGAGCGAGTACCGGGCCTCCCTGCAGGCCCTCGTGAGCCTGGAGGACTACCTCGCCGGCCTCGTCGCCCGGCGCCGCGCCGAGCCCGGCGACGACCTCATCAGCCAGGTGCTGCGCGAGGGCCGGGTGGGGGAGTCGGTCACCGAGGCGGAGTTCGTCGGCATGCTCACCCAGATGGCGTTCGCCGGCGGGGAGACCACCAGCAACCTGATCGCCAACACCGTCCTGGCCCTGCACACCCGCCCCGGCGCCCTCACGGCCGTGCGCGAGGACCCGGAACTGGCGCAGGGCGCGGTGGAGGAGACCCTGCGCCTGGACGGACCGTCGAAGATGTCCATCCGCACCGCCGCCCGCGACCTCGAACTGGACGGCCGCACGCTGCGCGCCGGTGACCGGATCTTCCTGGTCACGGCCGCCGCCAACCGCGACCCGGCCCGCTTCCCCGACCCGGGCCGGTTCGACGTCCGCCGCACCGGCACCACCCACCTCGGCTTCGGCTTCGGCGCCCACTTCTGCATCGGCGCCGCACTGGCCCGGCTGGTCGCCGTGGCCGCCGTGGAGACCCTGGTCCGCGACCACCCGGACCTCGCGCTGGACGACCCCGCCCGGCTCGGCTGGCAGCCCTCCCTCCTCAACCGCAGCCTCACCGCCCTGCCCGTCCGCTACTGACCGGACCCCCGGACGCGTCCGTACGACGGACCCCGGACGCGTCCGCACGACGAAAGGCACACCATGGCCACCACCCTCGCCGCAGCCGGTCCGCGGCTGTGGGCACCCGCCCGGCACCGGCCCTTCCGGCTCCTCTGGCTGGGCCAGTCGCTGTCCCTGCTCGGCGACGGCTTCAGCGTCGTCGCCTTCTCGTGGATCACCCTGGGCCTGACCGGATCGACCCTCGCCCTCGGCTACGTCCTGGCCTTCCAGGCCGTACCGCGGGCCCTGCTCACCCTGGTCGGCGGCACCCTCGGCGACTCGCTTTCCACCCGGACCCTGATGATCGCCTCCAGCTGGACCCGGGCCGGGCTGATGACCGGGGTCGGCGTGGCCGGCCTGACCGGGCACCTGACGGTGTGGATGCTGTGCGCGGCGGCCGCCGCGTTCGGCGCCGTCGACGCCTTCTTCCAGCCGGCCCGCGTGTCCATCCTGCCGTCCGTGGTGGACGAGAGCCTGCTCACCCCGGCCAACGCCCTGCTGGGCGCGGGGTCGAGGACCGCGGCCGTCGTCGGACCGGCCGTCGGCGGCCTGGTCATCGCCCTGACCCGGGCACCGGTGGCCTTCCTGGTCGACGCCGTCTGCTTCGCCCTGTGCGGCTGGTGCGTGGCGCGCATCCGCACCCGGCCCCGCCCGGCCGGCCGGGAGGAGGCCGCCGCGGCGCCACCGCAGGCGTCCCTGGCCGCCCGGATCCGCGAGGGCGTCACCTTCACCCTGCGCGACCCCCGGCTCCGCACGGTCGTCGCCCTCGACACCGCCGTCAACTTCTGTTACGCCGGGCCCTTCACGGTCGGCTTCGCCACCCTCGCCTCCCAGGTGCTGCGCGGCGGTTCCACCACGCTGGGGGTGCTGAACGGCTCCCTCGCCGGCGGCGCCATGCTCGGCACGCTGGCGGGCGGCGCCCTCGGCGGCCGGCCCCGGGTCGGGCTGCTGGTGGCCGCCCTGGCCGGCTGGCTGGCCGCCGGGATGGCCGTGCTCGGCCTCGCCCACAGCACCCCGGCCGTCGTGGCGACGGTGCTCGCGATGGGCTTCGCCATCGGGTTCCAGGGCGTGTTCGGGCTCAGCTGGATCCAGCGGAACATCCCCCAGGACGTGCTCGGCCGGGTGGTGTCGGTCGACATGGTCCTCGGCTACGCGGCGGCCCCGCTGTCCCTGATCGTGTGCGGCACGCTGGCCCGCGTCGGCCCGCTCGCCCTGTTCGGGGTGGTGGCCGCGGTGCTCGCGCTCACCGGCCTGGCGGTGCTCGGCTCCCGCCCGGTGCGCGAGATGAGGTAGGGGCGTGTGCCGCCGGGACGACGGGCCGGGGCCCTTCGTCCCGACCAGCCCGGCAGGATCCGAACGACAGACCTCAGGCGTCCCGCAGGGCGGCCGACCGTGCGCACAGGTCCGTGCGGTTGGCCGCCCCCGTCTTCGTGATCAGGCTCGCGATGTGCTTCTCCGCCGTGCGCGGCGAGATGAACAGCCGGTCGGCGATGTCCTTGTTGCTCAGCCGCTCCGCGAGCAGCCGGAACACCTCGAACTCCCGCACCGTCACGCCCTGGGCACGCAGCCCGTCGGGGATGCCGCTGGTGCCGGTGCGGTGCTGGTGCACGGAGGCGCCGAGCCGGCGCAGCCCGGCCCGGCAGGCGCCCGTGACGGCCTGCACGTCCCGGTCGTGGAAGTAGTGCTCCGCCTGCCGCAGCCAGCCCACCGGATCCCCCCAGCCGTCCTGGTGCGCCGCGTCCGCCACCAGCCGCAGTCCGAGGTGCCGGGCCAGCGGGTACGGTTCGGCCACCGCCAGCGCGGACTCCACCGCGGCGGCCGCCCGCTCGCCCGCCCCCTCGCGGCCCAGCAGGACGGCGTCGGCGAGCAGCACGAACTGGCGGTTCCAGCGCATCCGGGCGACCGCGGTGGCCGTGATCTCCTCGTGCCGGGCCCGGTCCGCGTCCCCGGCGAGCACGTCCAGCAGCAGCCCCAGGCCGTGGGTGCCGCTGAGGTGGTAGGTGGAGGGGTTGCCCGCCTCCAGCTCCAGCACCTTCCGCAGCTCGCCGCGGGCGAGTTCGCGGTCCTCCTCCAGCAGCGCGCAGAAGACGCGGGCCAGCCCGCGGCCGAGCGGTTCCTCCTGCGAACCGGCGCCGTCCCACTCGGCGAACGCCGCGAGCGCCCGCTCCATCCCGGTCCGGTCGGCGTGGTGGGCCGCCAGGACGGCCTGGGCCATCAGGACGTACCGCACGGCGGGCGCGAGGCGCAGCCGCCGTACGACGGCCAGGCACTCGGCGGCGGCCGACCGGGCGGTCTCGTCGTGACCGCGCAGCACCGCGTCCAGGACGAGGATGCCGTCCACCGTGTGCACGATGTTCACCGAGCCGAGCCGCAGCGCCTCCTCCCGGGCCGCGAGCAGACCCGAGGTGTCGCCGTCGGCGAGCCAGGCGTTGCCGCCGAGCCGGGTGGCCGCGTACATGCGCTGCAGGGGCAGGCGGTGGCGTTCCGCCGTGGCGAGGGCCTGCCCGAGCATCGCCTCCGACTCCTCCGGGTCCCGCTTGCGGGCCACGGTCGCGAGGAGTTCGAGGGCCTGGCAGGCGACGACCGGCAGCCCGTAGCGTTCGGCGGTGTCGGCGGCGGACCGGGCGAGTTTCTCGGCGTGCTGGGTGCGGTCGGGCCCCGGCGTGTCGAGGGCCAGGTAGGCGGCGGTGACGTCGACGGCCGCGGTGGCCGGCTCGTCCGGGGCGGTGGCCAGCACCTCGCGCGCGCGGGCCGTCTGCCGGTTGCCGTCGCTCCACCGGCCCGCCGTGTGGGCGACCTTGGCCAGCCGGGTGTGCAGCGTGGCGAGCCGGGCGGGGCTCAGTCCCGAACCGTCCAGCGCGTGCAGGTCCTCGGCCAGGTCGAGGGCGCGGGAGAAGTCGCCGGCCTCGGCCAGGGCCGGCAGCAGGTTCTCCAGCACCGCGGCCCGCGCCTGCGGGTCGCCCGCGTCGGCCAGCAGGCCCTCGGCCCGGCTGAGCAGGGTCACGGCGGAGCCGAGCGCCCCGGCCGCCAGCGCCCGCCCGCCGGCGTCCGCGAACAGCAGGCCGGCCCGGACCGTGTCGCCGGCCGCGCTGCGCAGCCCGGCGGCGAGCGCGCACCAGTCGCCGGGCAGGCCGGGGTGCAGTTCCTCGACCGCCTCCGCGCCCCGCCGGGCCAGGTCCGCGCGCCGGCCCGGGGTCATCTGCGTGAACAGGGCCTCCACGGTGAGCGAGTGCCGGAAGGAGTACCAGTCGGGGGCCGGTTCGTCGGGCACCACCAGCCGCGCGGCCACGCCGGCGTGCAGATGGCTGAGCAGGGCCCGGTCGTCGATGCCGGTCATCCGCTGCAGGACAGTGAGCGGGAAGCGGCGGCCGAGCACGGCGGCGGCCGAGAGCAGGGTCAGGCCCTGCACGCCCAGCCGGTCGATCCGGCGCAGAATGCCGCGCGCCAGCGTGGACGAAACGTCACTGCGCAGGTCGCCGACGGCCCGCCAGCCCTCCGGGCCCTGCACCAGCGTGCCGGCCCCGATCATCGACTGCAGCAGTTCCTCGATCAGGTACGGGCTGCCCGAACTGTCCTCCCACAACCGCTCCAGCACCGCCGCGGGCACCTCGTCCGGGCCTGCGGCGCCGAGTTGGGCCGCGATCGTCTCGTACGCCTGGGGCCGGGTGAGCGGCGGCAGTTCCAGCAGGGTGGCGGCGCCGCGGCGGCGGGCGGACTGCGCGAGGTCGAGGGCGTCGCTGAAGTCCGTCCGGACCGTGGCCAGCAGCAGGACGGGCGTGTACTCGAGGTTGTCGACGAGGTATTCGAGGACGCCGAGCGTCTCCGGGTCGGCGTCGTGGAGGTCCTCCAGCAGCAGCAACTGGCCCTGCCCGCGCCCGGCGGCGATGAGCAGGCGCAGCACCGCCTCGCCCAGGATCACCATGGAACTGCTGTCCCGTTCCCCGGTGTTCCACTCGGGGATCAGCCGGCCCAGCACCGGCCGGTAGGGGCCGAGGGCCAGGTCGTCCATGGGTTCGCCGCCGCGGAACAGCGACATCAGGGCCTCGGTCAGCGGCCGGAACGGCACGGCCGGTCCGGTGGTGCTGCTGCGGCCCCGCAACACTCGCATGCCGGCGCCCAGCGCCCCGCCGACGGCCTCCGCCGCGACCCGCGACTTGCCGACGCCCGCCTCCCCCACGAGGAAGACGACGCCGCCGCGGCCCTGTCGCGCGTCGGCCAGGGCACGTTCGAGCAGGGCCAGTTGGGAGCCCCGTCCGACCAGGGAAGCCGCATGGGAACGCATGAGCGCAGATAGTAATCGGAACATCGCCGCCCGCGGCAGGCCGCACGGACGGGGAACTCCGCCGGCGCCGCCGCGCGGCCCGGTGCGGCCGGTGCGGACACGGCGGCGCGGGCCGCGTCCAGCTGGCCCGCGCCCTCACCGCTGCCAGGATCGGCCCCCGGTCACCGCGGTGCGGAGACGGAGGTGTCGAGGGTGCTGAGCGTGATGACGATGCCGCTGGTCAGCACCATGCCGGCGAGGACGCGGGCGCGGGCGCAGGCGCGGTTGCGGCCCTTGAGCGTGATCCCGCCCGCGGCGTCCTGCTCCTCGGCGGCGGCGGTCTCGGTGGCGTCGGCGGCGGTGGTGGCGAGGTTCTTGTCCATGACGGTGATCTCCTTCTGGCGTCCGTGCGGTGGGCACGGGTGGGAGGTGGAGGAACTGCCGTGGTGCTGAGGAGCCGAGGAGCGTGATCGGTCAGTGGCCCGGCTGTCCCAGGAGCAGGACGGACGGGACGGTCGTGGGGTGGGCCAGGCGGAGCAGTCCGTAGCCGATGCCGGACAGCCCGGTCAGCAGCCCGGGGGAGGGCACGTGGTCGGGGGTGGCGCAGCGGTGGCCCTGTGCCTCGACGAGCGCGAGCACCTGTCCGCTGCGCCGGGTCAGCGTCCCGGCGGAGGCCGCGTCGCCCCGTTCGGCGAGCTCGGCCAGCGCCTCCAGCGTGCCGAGCGTGCCCTGCCCGAGGCTCAGGCCGGGGTCCACCCCGACGTCCGCCAGCCGGGCCGACAGCGCGCCGGCGAACGAGGGCGCGGCGGCCGCCACGCCGGCGAACCCGGAGGCCCAGGAGGGGTCCGCGTGCGCGTCCCGCGCGTCCCGGACCGCGGCGCGCAGCAGGGCGTCGGCGGCACTCGCGTGCGCCGAGGCGCGCTCCGGGCGGCGGCCGGCGTAGCGCCGCAGCGCCCAGCCGATCCCGGCCGCGCCGTGGGCGAAACCGTGGTTCCGCTCCGGGGCCGCGTGCGCGCCGATGGTGCCCGCGCCGTGATCCGCCGTCCCGGAGAGGTCCGGCCCGCACGCCGTCACCAGCAGCAGGTCCGCCACGGTGTCCGCCAGCCGCAGGGCCTCGGGCGCCCCGGTCGCCTCGTGCACGGCGACCGCGGCGGCCAGCGCGCCGGCCCTGCCCCCGGCCAGCCCCGGGTCCGGGCAGGCCGCGACGGCGTGCCCGAGCGCGGTGAGGGCGTCCGGCAGACAGCCCGTCAGGTCCTCACCGAGCAGCGCGGACAGCCTCGGGAGCGCGTAGACGATGCCGGCGAGCCCGTCGTAGGCGCCGGGTCCGGCCGCCGCGCTCAGTTCGGGATCGGCGGCCAGTGCCTTCATCAGGGCGGGCAGCGGCAGGACCGCCTCCCGGGCCAGCGCGGCGTACCGCCCGGCACCCGTCAGCGCGTCCGTCTGGGCGAGGAACAACGCCACGCCGCAGTAGCCCTGTCCCAGCCCGGCGCCCATCGGCAGCACCGCCCAGTGCGGCCCCGAGACCTGCTCCAGGCCCAGCCAGTTGGTCCGGCCGCCGGCGCGTACGGCCCGGGCGGCGATCTCGTCGGCGATCCCGCACGCGGCGGCCAGCAGCCGCGAGGCGTCGGGCACGACCTCCGGGACCGGGGCCGGGGCGAGTTCGGACCGCCGTGCCAGGGGCGAACCGGCCCCCCGCGCCGCCAGCGTGGCCGAGACGATCCACTCCTGGTCGTGGCAGTCGACCTCGTCCATCCGGGCGAGCTTGTCGCGGACGGCGGTGAGGCTCGCCACCGGCAGCACCTCCGGCAGCCACGTGCCGTCGGCCGTCCGGACCCCTGTACCGGACGGCCGGTGCACGAACAGCGGCACGTCGCCGCGCCACAGGTCCGCCGTCTCGTGCTCGGCGAGCCGCCGGCGTGCCTCGTCGTGCTCGGACTCGGTCCACAGCACCGCGAACACGCCCTCCCGGGCGAGCGCGTCCCCGAGCAGGGACGGGTGGGCGGACTCCTCCAGCAGCGTGGCGTACAGGCGGGTCGAGCGGACGATGAGCCGGGCCTCGCCGTCGGCGTGCGACGCGAGCGGTGCCGCCGGGGCGAGCAGTGCGCGGCCGTGCGCGGCGAGCGCCGCGTAGGCGGTGCGGAACCCCTCCAGCAGAGCCGCCCGGTGGTCGGCCCCGTCGAGGGCCGCCCCGGCGGGGCGGGGCTGGTTCTGCGCGGCGGGGCTGAGCAGCGGGGCCCGTACGGCCCGCATGGTGTCCCGGCCGCTGTCCTCCCAGCGCAGGCCCTCGCTGGGGAAGGTGCCTTCCGCGGACCGGCCGAGTGCGGAGATGTCCAGCGCGCCGTGTTCGCCGATCAGCAGGTGCGGCAGCAGGCAGGTGCGGTGCACGGAGGCGTGCAGGGCGTCCGCGGCCGGGTCGGTGCCGGCCGTCATGGGCTGCGGCAGCCCGGTGTGCAGCAGGGTCTCGGCGTCCACCAGGACGGGCTGGTCGCCGCAGGCGATGACGTTCTCGTAGTGCATGTCGGCGCCGTCCACCGCGTACAGCAGGGCCAGCAGCGCGCCCTGGCGCCGGTAGAAGGCGTCGGTCTCGGCCACCGACCGGCACCAGCGGTGCTCCACGAACTCCAGCCATCCGTACCCCGGCCGGCGCAGGCTGCGCGGGGTGCGCAGCGCCAGGCCGGGCACCTCGGCGTTCAGCCAGGCCACCAGGTCGTCGAGCAGGGCGTGCTGGTCGAGCGGGCGGGGCTTGTGGACGATCCGGTCCCCGCCGGCGAAACGCAGGACGGCGACCGCCCGGTTGCCCTGGTGGGCGTCCCCGAGACCGAGGTCCACCCCGGTCAGGGCGCCGGGCTCGCGCCCGTCGAGGAGCCCGGCGACCAGGTCGTCCCGGTCGGCCTGGAACCGCGCCACCAGCTCCGCCGCCGCGTCCGCCGCGTCCAGCGCGGTCTGGCCGAGCATCCGGGCCAGCACCGGGTAGGCGGCGACGAGTTCGGTAAGGCCCCGCCGGGTGCCGGTGGCGGCGGCGAACGAGGCGAACCGCTCGCGCGGTCCCGCCCCGGCGAGCCGCCGGGCGCGCCGGGCGAGGGCGAGCTCGTGGACCAGCGTACGCGCGGCCTGCTGGACGAGCTGGCCGGTCAGCCGCCGCTCGAACGCCTCCTGCCACACGGCCTGTTCGGCGGCGGGAACGTCCGCCATGCGGTGGGCCAGCCGCTCCGCGGCCGGTACGACGAACGGCCGTACGACGCCGGCGAAGGCGTCGGGGCCCTCCCCGTCCGTGGTGAGCTCCCGCACGGTCTCGGGGGCGGCGGCCAGGGCCGCCTCGACGTACCCGGCCCAGCGGGGCTCGGCCGCGCGGGCGGCGAGCAGCTCGGCCGGTTCCGCCGCGAGCGCCGCCGCGGTCGCCCCGTCCACGCCCAGGTGGGCCAGTCGCAGGGCGAAGCCCTCGGGGTCCCCGGCGGTCCAGGGAGCGCGCCCGGAGGCGGCGGAACGGGCGGACGCCGCCGGCAGGCCGGGGGCGGCGAGCCGTTCCGCGAGGGACAGCGCCGGGGCCCACCACGCGAGCGGCGGGCCGGCGCTCCGGGAGGCCGGGAGGCTGGCGGTCTCAGTCACGACAACGAAGGTGGCAGACGCCCGCGACCCCCACATGGGGAAGTGACCCCCATATTCCTGCGGACCCGCCCCCCAGGTGGGGAATGCCCGCTCCGGGAAGGCCGCGCACCGGGGAGAAGCGCACGTCAGCGGCATGGCCCGGCCGTCTCCCGGAAGGGGGGCGGACCGGTCGGCGTACGGGTGAACCCCCACCTCCCGCGGCGGCCCGCCCCGCAACCCGCGGGGGCCCGCCCGCACGCCTGCCCGGTACGGGCGTCCGTCCGCCGGGCCGCGCCCCGGGCGGGCCCCGGGCGGGCCCCGTGTGCGGGACGGCGGGAAACCGGCCGCCCGCCCCGGCGGGCGGGCGCGCAAAAGGTGGGGACCGACTACCGATGCCGCGGCACGGCCGGCGGGCGCACGGTGTCGTGCAGAACCCCCAGACCGCCCGCCGTGCTCACCACCGGGCGAACGACCTTCCAAGGAGCAGCAGATGGGAGCACCCGTACCCGTCGGTGTGGTCGCCCTCGACCCCGTACTGGAGGCCGGCACCCGCAGCACCCTCCTCGCCTGCCCGGAACTGACCCTGTGCGAGCCCGCCGACGCCCGGGTCGCCGTACTGACCGTGGACCGGCTGGGCCCGGCCGAGCTCGACACGGTGCGCCTGACCCGCGCCCACCGGCAGCGCCCCGCGGTCGTCCTGGTGGCCGGCGCCCTCGCCTCCGGCGACGCCCTGCACGCCCTCGCGGCCGGCGCCCGCGGCCTGCTGCTGCGCCGCGAGGCCGACGCATCCCGCCTCGGCCACGCCGTGCTGGCCGCCGCCCAGGACGACTGCACCCTGCCGACGGACCTGCTGGAAGAGGTCCTGGACAGCCCGGCCGACGCCCGGCACGGCAGCGGCGGCTGGGCCGGAGGCACGCTGTCGGACCGGGAGCGGTCCGTGCTGCGCCTGGTCGCCGACGGGCACGAGACCGCGGAGATCGCCCAGCGCCTCGCCTACTCGCCGCGGACCGTGACGACCGTCGTGCACGACATCACCCAGCGTTTCCGGCTGCGCAACCGCGCACACGCGGTCGCCTACGCCCTCCGGGCGGGCCTGCTGTGACGGCTCCCCTCACGGCCGCGCCCCCCGCGCCCGCCTCGCCCGCCGCCCCCGCCGTGTCCCGCGCCCCCGCGACCCTGCGGGTGCTGCCCGCGCACGGTGCGCACCGGGTGCGGGCCCTCGCCCGCCGCGCGGGCCTGAGCTGCACCGACGGGCACACGACCGCGGGGACCGTCACCGTGGTCGTCGCACAGGACGCCGAACGGGCCCTGCGCGGCCCGCGCGACACCGGGCCGCTGCTGCTCGTGTGCGACACCGTCGGCCGGACCGGCCTGCTGCGCGCCCTGCGCGCGGGCGCGGTCGTCCTGCGCAGCGGGGACCTCACACCGGAGAGCCTGGCGGCGGGCGTCCGGCGCGCCGGGCACCCGCACCCGTGCATCCCCTACCCGGAACTGTCGCACCTGCTCACCAGCGGCCCGCCGCCCGGCGGGGAACCGGGCGGCCGCGGCGGGCCGCCGGTCCTGACGGCACGCCAGACCGCCGTCCTGCGCCTCATGGCCGACGGACACGCCAACGCGGACATCGCCCGGCTGCTGAACTGCTCGGCACACACCGTGAAGAACGTCGTCTACGAGGTCATGGCCCGCCTCCAGGCCCGCAACCGGGCGCACGCGGTCGCCCAGGCGGTCCGCCACGGCCTGGTCTGACCCGGCCCGGCCCGGCCTGGTCTGACCCGGCCCGGCCCGGCGGGCGGCGCCGACGCGGTGCGGGGGCCGTACGAGGAAGGGGCGGGCGCAGGCGCCCGCCCCGGACACACCGAAGGAGAGCGGGGACCGGCCGTCCGGCCGGTCCCCGCTCTCCTCGCGCTGCGCCCTCACCGCGTGCGCAGGGCCACCGCCGCCGCGTACCCCGCCGGGACGAGGACGTCCCGCAGCGTCCACTCCGGTGCCGGAGCGGCCGGCAGCGGGCCGGTGCCGACGTAGTCCAGCGCCGGATCGCGCACCAGCCCGGTCCCCAGGCCCTTGAGGTAGGCCTCCTTGCGGACCCAGGTCCGGGTGAACGCCGCCGGGCGCTCGTGCGCGGGCAGCCGCGCCAGCTCGTCCGCCTCCGCCGCGTGCAGCGCGGACTGCGCGCCGAGCACCGCCTGGGCGGTGGCCAGCCCCTCCACGTCCACACCCACCGGGGTCGGGGCGAGCGCCACCATCACCAGGTCCCCGCTGTGCGACAGCGAGAAGTGCACCCCGGAGGTGCGCAGCGCGGGCCGGCCGTGCGGGCCCCCGCAGCCCGCGCACGGCTCGCGCACCAGCGGCAGCGCGTCGGCGGGGACGCCCAGCAGCCGGCTCAGCACGCCGCGCAGGGACGCGTGCGCCACCACGTACGCGTCGCGGTCCCGGGGCCGGTGGAACGCGGCGGCCCGCGCCCGTTCCTCGGCGTCCAGCAGCTCCCGCGCGCGCCGCAGGGCGAGGCGGTCCTGCCGCCCCACCTCCGCCAGGTACAGCTCCACCGGCCGGTGCGGCACCCGCGGGCCCGGGTCAGGGGTGCCGGAGCCCGGTCCGGACAGGTCCAGGACGGCCGGGCACAGCCGGCCCGGCGGCGCCGCCGACGGCGGGGCGTGCGCCGGCCGCGCGAGCAGCGGACCCGGGCGGGACTCAGACATCGGCCCCGGCCGGCCGGCGGCGCAGGCTGAGCGGGCGCATGTCCGTCCAGACGGCGTCGATGTGGTCCAGGCACTCCTGCCGGGTGCCCCGCCGGCCCTCGGCGTGCCAGCCGGCCGGCGGTTCGCGGTCCGCCCGCCAGATCGAGTACTGCTCCTCGTCGTTGCGCACCACGAGGTACACCTCCTCGGTGTCCGGGCGGACCTCCTCGCCGCCCGTGCCGGTCGCGAAGTCTGATTGCGTCACGGTGAACCTCCCGCAGGTGATGGGGCCGGCCCGCAGGTCAGAACCGGCGAGGTCAGCGTGCCCGCCGCCGCCCGCCCCGGTCAGGGCCGAACGCGCCGGACCCGGGGCACGCGTTGCTGCCGGATCTTCTCTGGTGACGGGAGGCCGCCGCGCGGGACCGTGCTCTCCGGTCGCGGGACGCCCGGCACCCCGGCGGCGCCCGCCGCCCGGCCGAGCCGCGCGATCCCCGCGCACCCCCCGTTTCGGAAGGAGCACGCGATGTCGGACGAGCACGCACCTGTCCTGCTGCCGGGCGGAGGCTGGCGGCTGTGGGAGCAGTTCGCGCTGCGCGGCCCCGGCTTCCCCGCCGACGGCGTGCTGCGCCTGGCCCCGCCCGGACTCGCCGAGGCCGCCGACAAGTTCGGTCCCGGCGACGAGCTGGCGGGGCCCGAATGGCAGGCCTTCGCCGACGACCTCGCCACGGCCGCCGTCCACACCGCCCGGCACCTGCAGCAGATCGCCGCCCAGCCCCGCTTCCAGGCGGCCCTCGCCTGGCAGAACCCCGCCGTCCTGCGCACCGGCATCGCACCGTTCCTGCGCTGGACCCCGGGCACGGACAGCCGCAGCAGCATGCCCCGCCAGCGCGAGGAACTGGTCGCGCACTACTGGCAGCGGTTCTGCGTGAAGAACGACACCATCGGCTTCTTCGGCCCGGTCGGCTGGGGCCGCTGGGACGTGTCCGCGCCGGGAGCCGTCGTCGTGGACCCCGGGCGGGGCTTCCTCGCCGCGCACGAGGTGTACTTCTCCGGCTGGGCCGTCGACGCCCTCGCCAAGGTCCTCGCCCAGGACCCCGCGCTGATGCGCTGGATCCCGCCGCGCCGGGTGTCCTTCGTGCGCTGCGCCGACGGCGCGGTCCACGTCCCCGGACGGCCCGCCCAGCGGATCGGCGCGACCGAGCTGGCCGTGCTGAAACTGTGCGACGGCACCCGGCACCCGGACGCCATCGCCGCCGAGCTCGGCATGGACAGGGACGAAGTGGTCCGTGCCGTCGGTGAGCTGGTGTCCCGGCGCTGGGTGCAGTGGCGCCTGGAGGTGCCCGCCGCCACCCATCCCGACCGCGCGCTGCGCCGCATCCTCGAACGCGTCCCCGACGAGGCCGCCCGCACCCGGGCCCTCGACCGGCTCGCCGTGCTCGAACGCGGCCGGGACGCCGTACGCGCCGCCGGCACCGACGCCGCCGCGCTGACCGCCGCGATCGGCGCCCTGGAGGCCGACTTCGCCGCGCTCACCGACAGCGAGGCCCAGCGGGCCAAGGGCGAACGCACCGCGCCCTGCCGGGGACTGGTCTACTCCGACGCCCGGCGCGCGGCGACCGCCACGGCCGGCGCCGGGCTGCTGGCCCACCTGGAGCCGCTGCAGCTGTGCCTGACGGCCGCCCGCTGGATGACGAACCGCTTCGCCGACGCCGTCCGCGTCCGCCTGCGCACCGTCTACGACCGGCTGCGCGCCTCCGGTGAACCGGTGGACCTGGGCACGCTGTGGCTGCACACCCTGCCCTCGCCGCACCCCGACGCCGGCGACCTGATCGACGCCGTGCAGGCCGAACTGCGCGCCAAGTGGGCCCGCGTCCTGGACCTCCCGGCCGGCGTGCGCCGGGTCCGGCTGACCGCGGCCGACCTCGCCGAGCGGGTGCGCCGGGAGTTCGACGAGCCCGGCGACGGCTGGTCGCTGGCCCGGTACATCAGCCCCGACGTGCTGGTGATCGCCGACGACGAGGTCGCCCTCGCCCGGGGCGACGTGCGGCTCGTCCTCGGGGAGATGCACTGCGCGCTGAACACGATGGGCGCCTCCCTGTTCGTGCACCAGCATCCGGACCGGGACGCGCTGCTCGCCGAGACCACCCGCGACTTCCCCGGCTCCCGCCTGCTGCCCATGCTGCCCAAGGAGCTGCCCCTGAAGTGGTCCACCCGCAGCAGGCCCTCGCTGGACCGGCCCGAGGACCACTACGTGGCCCTGGTCGACCAGACCGGCGACCCGCACCGCCCGCGCACGCTGCTCGGCGCCGACGTCACGGTCGAGGACCGGGCCGGCCGGCTGACCGCGGTCCTGCCCGACGGCACCGGGTACGACCTGCTCGACGTCTACGCCAACACCCTCACCCAGCGCGTCATGGACCGCTTCACCCTCCGCCCGGAGGGCGCGCACACCCCGCGGATCACCGTCGACCGCCTGACCCTCGCCCGCGAGACCTGGCACCTGCCCGTGTCGGAGGTCGACTTCGCCGACGACAAGGCGGAGGCCGCCCGCTTCGTCCGCGCCCGGCACTGGCAGCGCCGGCACGAGCTGCCGCGCTTCGTGTTCGTGGTCTCGCCGACCGAACCCCGGCCCTTCTACGTCGACTTCGACAGCCCCGTCTACGTCACCATCCTCGCCAAGGCGGCCCGCCGGCTCGCCCGCAAGGACCCGGACGCCCGGCTCAAGGTCAGCGAGATGCTGCCCACCCCCGAGCAGGCGTGGCTCACCGACGACGAGGGGCGCCGCTACACCAGCGAGCTCCGTTTCGTCGCCGTCGACCAGACCGTCACCGGCGAGGGGGACGCGTGATGCGCACGATCGCCGACGACATCGCCGCACACGCCGCCCGGCACCCCGACCGCGTCGCGCTCAGCACCCCGGCGGGCGAGGTGACGTACGGCCGGCTCGCCGCCCGGATCGAGGAGATCGCCCGCCTGCTGCGCGCGCACGGCGCCGGTGCGGAGACGGTCTGCGCCGTGGCCGTCGAGCACGGCACGGACGCCATCGCGGCCATGGCCGCGGTGCTGCGCTGCGGCGCCGCCTTCCTCACCCTGGACGTGGGCCAGCCCCGCGACCGGCTGCGCGGCTTCGTCCGCAGCGCCGGCGCCCGCCTGCTGCTGACCCGCGCGGACCTGGCCCCCGCACTCGACCTGGGTGTCCCGGCGGTCCTGCTGGACGGGCCCGGGGCCGCGGAGGGCCCGCCGCCGCGGCCGGTCGACCCGCGTGCGCTCGCGTACGTCAGCCACACCTCCGGCAGCACCGGCCGGCCCAGCGCCGTCCTGGTCGAGCACCGGGCCCTCGACGCCTACCTGCGGGACACCGCCGGGGCGTTCGGGCTCGGCCCGGACACGGTGGCCCTCCAGACGGCACCGCTCGGCTACGACGCCTCGATCCGGGACACCTTCGCACCGCTGCTGGCCGGAGGCCGCCTGGTGATCGTGGACCGCGCCCGGCTGCTGCGCCCCGAGGAGTTCGCCCGCACCGTCCGCGAGCACCGGGTGACGGCCCTGCTCAGCGTCACGCCCTCCTTCCTGTCCCACCTGGCGGCCCAGCCGGGGCTCACCGATCCGCTGGCCGGTGTCACCCTGGTCGCCTCCAGCGGCGAGTCCCTGCGGCCGTTCCTCGCCGCCGGGGGACGCACGCTGGTGCCCGGCCGGCTCGTCAACCAGTACGGCCCGACCGAGTGCACGATGACCACCACCCGGCACAGCGTGCCCGTCCCGCCGGACCCCTCCGCCGACCTGGTGGGCACGCCCCGCGCCGGGACCGTGGTCCGCGTGCTGGACGCGGACCTGGCCCCGGTCGCCGACGGCACGGTCGGCGAGGTGTACATCGGGGGAGTGGGCGTGGCCCGCGGCTACGGCGGGCGCCCGGCCCGCACCGCCGAGTGCTTCGTGCCCGACCCCTACGGCCCGCCCGGCGCCCGCCTGTACCGCACGGGCGACCTCGGCTGGTGGGGGCCCGGCGGCCTGCGCTACGCCGGCCGCACCGACCGGCAGGTCAAGATCCGCGGCTACCGCGTGGACCCGGCCGAGGTCGAGGGCTGCCTGCTGGCCCACCCGGGTGTCACCGGGGCGGTGGTGACGGCGCACACCGACGACCGGGGGCGCGTGCATCTGCTGGCCCACCTCACCGGCGACCTGTCCGGCACCACGGACGCCGAGCTGCGCGGCCACCTCGCCCGGTCGCTGCCGCCGCACCTGATGCCGCGCCGCTTCCTGCGCCTGGACACCCTGCCCACCACCCGCGGCGGCAAGGCCGACCGCCGGCTCCTGGCCGCGGGGAGCACCCTGTGACCGCCCTCGGCCTGCGGCACACCGCGACGGACCCGCGGCCGGCCACCGCCGGACCCCGAGAGGTCCCCGGCCGGGTGACCGGCGCCGAGCCGCAGCCCGGTGCGTGCGGCTCCGTGACCGGTGCCGAGCCGCTGCCCGGCACCGCCGGCCGGGCGCCCGGCATCGCCGACGTGCGCACGGCCGCCGCCCGCATCGCCCGGTACGTCGTCCGCACGCCCCTGCTGCCGGGACCGGCGACCAGCGCACTGGGCCCCGGACTGCTGCTGAAGGCCGAACACCTCCAGCACGGCGGCTCGTTCAAGATGCGCGGCGCCGCCAACGCCGTCCTCGCCCTGGGCGCCGACCGGGTCGTCGCCGGCTCCTCCGGGAACCACGCCATCGCGCTGGCCCGGCTGGCGCGCTCGCTGGGCATCCGGCTCACCGTCGTCCTCGCGGCGGGAGCGGCTCCGGCGAAGGCCGCCGCGATCCGCGCCCTCGGCGCCGCGACCGAGCAGGTGGGCGGGGGAGTGGCCGAGCGCGAGGAGCGGGCCCGGGCGCTGGCGGCGGAGCTGGACGCCGTCCTCGTCCCGTCGTCCGACCACCCGCTCGTGGTCGCCGGGGCGGGCACGGTCGGCACCGAGCTGCTGGCCGACGCTCCCGGCACCGAGACCGTCTACGTGCCCACGGGCGGCGGCGGACTCCTCGCGGGCGTCTGCCTCGCGGCCCTGCACCGTCCCGTCCGGGTGGTCGGCGTGGAGCCGTCCACCACCGCCCGGTACGCCCGCTCCCTGGCCGCCGGCCGCCCCGTCCAGCTGCCGCCCGGCACCACGGTCGCCGACGGTCTGCGCGGCCAGCGCCCCGGAGCCGTCCCCTATCCGATCGTCCGCGACCGCGTCGACGAGCTGATCGCCGTCGGCGACGCGGAGATCCTCGCCGCGGCGGCCCTGCTGCACCGCCACGGCGTCGACGCCGAACCCAGTGGCGCGGTCGCCCTGGCCGGCGCCCTGCGCGCCGGCCGCCGCGAACGGGCCGTGGCCGTCGTCTCGGGCGGCAACACCCCCGCCCGGCTGCACGCCCTGCACCACGACCTCACCCCCGGCACCTTCTGAACACCCGTCAGATCTACTGAGGAGCAACGGACATGACCCCGAACGCCACCACCGCCGCGACCATCGCCCCCACCGCCACGGTCGACCTGCTCGTCGGCATCTTCCAGGACGTGCTGCGCCTGCCCGAGCTGACCGCCGAGACCGACTTCTACGAGGCGGGCGGCGACTCGCTCACCGCCTTCCAGATCACCGGCCGCCTGCAGGAACTCCTCGGCGCCGACGTCCCCGTCTCGCTGGTCTTCGCCTACCCCACGCCGCGGGAACTGGCCGAGGTCGTCGACGCGGACCACGGCACCGCCTGACCGGCCCGCGCCGGCCCGCACCGTCCACCCGCGCCACCCAAGGAGAGCCGTGCCATGACCGAAGACCTCGTGCCGTCCCTCGGCCGCTGGCGGCTGTGGGAGCAGTTCGCCCTGCGCGGGCCCGGCTTCCCCGCCGACGGCGTGCTGCGCCTGGCCCCCGCCGGACTGGCGCAGGCCGCCGACAAGTTCGCCGCCGACGACGCCCTCGACGGCGACCGCTGGGAGGACTTCTCCCGGCTCTTCGCGGGCGCGGCCGTCGAGACCGCGCACACCCTCCAGGACATCGCCCGCACGCCGGCCTTCCGCGAGGCGGTGGCCTGGCAGAACCGGCCGGTGCTCGCCTCCGGCATCGCGCCGTTCCTGCGCTGGACCCCGGGCAGGGACAAGCGCAGCAGCATGCCCCGCCAGCGTGAGGAACTGGTCGCGCACTACTGGCAGCGGTTCTGCGTGAAGAACGACACCATCGGCTTCTTCGGCCCGGTCGGCTGGGGCCGCTGGGACCCGGCCGTGCGCGGTCTCGCCGTCGACACCGGCCGGGGGCTCACCGAGACGTCGACGGTGTACTGGGCGAGCTGGGGCATCGACGCGCTGGCGCGGACCCTCGACGCCGACCCCGGCCTGCGGGAGTGGATCGCCCCGCGCCGCGTCCCCTTCGTCGCCCTCGACGGGGACCTGGTCCGGATGCCGGGCCGGCGCCCGGTCGCCGTCTCCGCCGAGGCGGCGGCCGTCCTCGCCCGCTGCGACGGCGTCCGGCCCGCCCGGAGCATCGCCGGCGAACTGCCCGGCACCGACGTGCCCGCCGTGCTGGCCGACCTGGTGGCCCGCCGCTGGGTGGTGTGGCGTCTGGAGGTCCCCGCCGGCACCCACCCGGACCGGGCCCTGCGGGCCTGGCTGGACTCCGTCGGAGCGGCCGGGCCGCGCGAGCGGGGCCTGGCCGCACTGGACCGGCTGGAACGGGGCCGTGCCCGGGTCGCGGCGGCCCGCGACGCCGACGCGCTCGTCGAGGCGATGGCGGCGCTCGAACAGGAGTTCACCGCTCTCACGGCCACGGCCGCCGTGCGCGAGAAGTCCTCGTCGACGGCGCCCTGCCGGGCGCTGGTCTACTCCGACACCCGCCGGTCCGCCACCGTCCGGCTCGGCCCGGCCGTCCTCGACGCGCTGCGACCGCTGCGGCTGCTGATGGACAGCGCAGGATGGCTGACCTCCCGGCTCGCCGCGGCGGTCACGGCCGAGACCCGCCGCGTGTACGACCGGCTCGCCGCCGAGGGCCCGGTCGACCTGGCGTCGTTCTGGTTCGGGTGCCTGCCGGTGCTGCACGGCCCCGCGCGCGCCACCGCCGCCGGGCTCCAGCGGGAGTTCGCCACGCGCTGGCAGCGCGTCCTGGCGCCGCCCGCGGACGCCCGCCGGGTGACCGTGCGGTCGGCGGACGTCGAGGCGGCCGTGCGCGCGGAGTTCGGCGACACGGCAGGCGGCTGGACCGCGGCCCGGTACCTGAGCCCCGACCTGATGATCGCCGCCGACGGGGCGGAGGCGGTGGCACGCGGCGACCTCACCGCCGTGCTCGGCGAACTCCACGTCGCCTCCAACACCCTGGGCGCGTCCCTGTTCACCCACCAGCACCCCGACGTGTCCGAGCTGCTCCGGCTGACCGACCGCGACCACCCGGGCCCCCGCCTGATGCCGCTGATCCCCAAGGAGCACCGGGCCCGCCTGTCGACGCGCGTCCGCCACACGCTGGTACGCCCCGAGGACACCCAGGTCGCCCTGACCGACCTCACCGCCGACCCGGCCCGCACCCGGGTCGTGCGCTCCGCCGACGCGACGGTCGAGGAACACGGCGGCGAGCTCGTCGTACGGCTCCCGGACGGCTCGCGGTTCCCGGCGGTCGACGTGTTCTCACACGTCCTGACCACCCTGGCGATGGACCTCGTCCGCGTCCTGCCGGAGGCGGACCACACCCCGCGCGTGACCGTCGACCGGCTGGTGATCGCCCGGGAGACCTGGCGGCCGTCCGCGGCGGGCGCGCGGTTCGCCGACGAGAAGGACGAGGCCCGGCGCTTCGTCCGGGCCCGCCGCTGGCGCACCGCGCTGGGCCTGCCCCGCTACGTGTTCGTCGTCTCCCCGACCGAGTCGCGGCCCTTCTACGTCGACTTCGACAGCCCCGTCTACGTCACCATCCTCGCCAAGGCCCTGCGCCGCCTGGCCCGGACGGACCCGGAGGCCGCCGTCACGATCACCGAGATGCTGCCGACGCCGGAACAGACCTGGCTCACCGACGACCAGGGCCGCCGGTACACCTCGGAGCTCAGGTTCGTGGCGCACGACACCGCGCCGGACTCCTGAGACGGTCCGCCGGGCCGCCCGGGCGGGCCCCCTCCGTACCGTTTGCCCTGGCGGGCGGCGGGGACTCGGCGCGCATGAGCGCAACGTTCCATCGCCGCCGCCCGTCGCGGCGCAACCGCATGCTGACCCTGCTGGACGCCCTGGAGCGGCAGACCCGGGCGGACCCGCTGATCGACGTCGCGGGCCGGGCGGTGCGCGCCCTGCCGCTGGGGCGCGGCCGGGACGGGCTGCACGGCAGGTGGCTGGGCCACCCGGTGCACCCGGTGATGGTGCAGGTGCCGATCGGCACCTGGCTGTCCGCCGCGGTACTGGACCTGCGGCCCGGCCGCTCCCGTGAGGCCGGCCTGCTGGTGGGCGTGGGGCTCGCGGCGGCCGCACCCGCCGTGCTGACGGGTGCCGTCGACTGGGCGGAACTGCACCGGCAGCAGATGCGGGTCGGGCTCGTCCACGCGCTGGCCAACGCGGCGGCGGTCGGGATGTACGCGACGTCGCTGGCCTGCCGTGTCAGGGGACGCACCACAGCGGGCCGCCTCTACGGCTTCCTGGGGCTGACCGCGGTCGGGATCGGCGGCATGCTGGGCGGCCACCTGGCCTACCGCCAGGCATCCGGCGCCAACCACGCGGAAGAGGTGGCGCACGTCGTGCGCGACACCTGGCACCGGGTCGGAGCGGTGGCGGAGTTCCCCGCCGGAGAACCCGTGCGCCGCGTCGTGGACGACGTACCGGTCCTCGTCCTGCGCGAGTCCGGCGGCATGATTCACGCGCTGGCGGACCGCTGCAGCCACCTCGCGGGCCCGCTGTCCGAGGGCACGGTCGCCGACGGATGCGTCCAGTGCCCCTGGCACGGCAGCGTCTTCCGGCTCAGCGACGGCTGGAACGTGCGCGGCCCCGCCACCGCACCGCAGCCGGCCTTCGACACCCGGATCGTCGACGGCCACGTGGAGGTCCGCCTGCGCCGGGCGCACCACCGCCGGGACGGGGACGGGACACCCCCGAGCCTGACGGGAACGGACGGGCACCGCCGGCACAGGGGCTGACGGCCGCCCCGTACGACGGGTGATCCACGGGTTATCGGTCTGCCGTACGACGCTTCATACCAGAGCGGGACGCTGTCCGGGGGACTTTGTCAACTGCCCACCGCACATGATGCGCAGGCGACTACTGTGAGTGTCCGTCGGGCGACGCAGGGCCTGGGAACGGGCTTTCCCGTCCGGCGCAGCGAGGGCGCACGCCCGCATCGCGCACGCCCGTACCGCGCGGGCGCGAACAGGCCCGAGGACCAGTACGAGGACGCGTATGTCTCACCTCCGTGCACCGGCCGCCCGTGCCGACCGCCGGGAGGGCGGCCGGCACGGGCGACCGGTGGCCCGACCCGCTCCCGCACTGCCCGAGACGCACATACGGCCCCAGCTCATGCGGCTCGCCGTGCTCCCGCCCGTCGCCGTCGCGCTCAGCGCGAGCGCGGCCGTGCTGTTCAGCATCCGCACCGCCGGCGCCCGCACCGGCCCCACCCTGTGGGCCGTGCTCGCCGGAGCGGTCGCGGTGGCCACCGCGGGCATCCTGATCGCCGCCGTCGCCGCGGACCGCGCCGCCCGCTCGGTCACCGACCGCGTCGACGCCCTGCGCCGCAGCGCCGCCCGGGGCGAGGCCGACCTGCGCGCCCTCGTCGAGGCGCTGCGCCAGGGCGAGACCCCGCCGCAGCGGGGGCAGCGCCGCCGGCCGGCCGCGGACGCCGACGACTTCGACCTGCTCGCCGCCGACCTGGCCCGCGCGCACGACGGCGCCGTCACGGCCGTCGTCCAGGCCGCCCAGCTCTCCAGCCAGGCGGGCAGCGAACAGAAACTCGAGGTCTTCGTCAACCTCGCGCGGCGGCTGCAGTCCCTGGTGCACCGCGAGATCTCGATCCTCGACGACCTGGAGAACGAGATCGAGGACCCGGACCTGCTTAAGGGCCTGTTCCACGTCGACCACCTGGCCACCCGCATCCGGCGCCACGCCGAGAACCTCGCCGTCCTCGGCGGCGCCGTCTCCCGCCGGCAGTGGAGCAACCCGGTGTCCATGACCGAGGTGCTGCGCTCGGCGATCGCCGAGGTCGAGCAGTACTCCCGGGTCAAGCTCGTGCCGCCGATCGACGGCGAACTGCGCGGGCACGCCGTCGCCGACGTCATCCACCTGCTCGCCGAACTCGTCGAGAACGCCACCGTGTTCTCCGCCCCGCACACCCAGGTGCTGCTGCGCGCCAACCTCGTCACCTCCGGGCTCGCCGTGGAGGTGGAGGACCGCGGACTCGGCATGCCGGTCGGTGAGCAGAGCAGGATGAACGCGCTGCTCACCGACCCCGACCAGGTCAACGTCGCCAGCCTGCTGGCCGACGGCCGCATCGGCCTCTACGTCGTCTCCCAGCTCGCCCGCCGGCACGGCATCACCGTGCGCCTGCAGAGCAACATCTACGGCGGCGTACAGGCCGTGCTCGTGGTGCCGCAGGCCCTGCTGGGGTCCGCGCCGGCCCCTGCCGGGGCCGCCGTACCGCAACCGCGGGACGCGGCGCAGGGCGGCCAGGTGCCGGAGCCGACCGCACCGGCGCCGCTCGCCGTGGGTCCGGGCGGGCGGTCCGGTGGGGGTCCAGCGTCTGGAGGGCTCGCACCGTCCGGCGGGGTGACCCAGTCCGGCGGGGTTGCAGCATCCGGTGGGGGCGCACCGTCCGGTGGGGGCGCACCGTCCGGTGGGCTCGCACCGTCCGGCGGGCTCGCGCAGTCCGGTCGGGTCGCGCAGTCCGGTCGGGTCACCCGGTCCGGCGGGGCCGGGCACGACAGCGGGAACTCCGCGCGGGCCGGGGCGGACGCGGCGTCGGCCGGAACGGAACACGCACGGGCCGCTGCCGCGCCCGGCCCGGGTCGAGAACCCGCGCCCGGCCCGGCACCAGAACACGCCCCCGGCCCCGCGTCCGGCGGTCCCGCCACCGGCCGGCGGCGGCGCGCCCGCGGCGCGCCGGGCCCGGTCGCGGCGAGTGAGGGCGCCCCGCACCCGCTCCCCGTGCGCGGGACCCGGGCGGAGCGGCCCAACCCCGCCGACGCCGTACCCGGCATCGGCTCCGAACACCGGCCCGTCGTCGAGGCCCACGCGGGCAACGCGCCCGTACCGCGCGCCGCCGCGGCCGTCCGCGGCACGATGGGCAAGCCCCAACTGCCCCGCCGCCGCGCCCAGGAGCACATCGTGCCCCAGCTCCGCGGCGGCCCCGCCCCCCGCCAGGGCGGTGACGGCGTCGCCGGCCACGACCCCGGCCTGATGGCCGCCTTCCAGCGCGGCATCGGACTCGCCGAGGCCCAGCAGAACCTGGAGCCGGCCGCCCCGGACCCCGCACCCCCGGACCTCACGGCCTCGCAGCCCGCGTCCCCGGACCTCGGGACCCCGCGCCCCCTGCTCCCGGCGCCCCCGCCCCACCAGCACGTCCACGTGCCCGCGTCCGAGGGCACCGGCCGGTCCGACGGGAGCGCACCGGCCGGATGACCGTCCTCAGCCACGCACCCCACCCGACCCCCACCCCCGACCGCACCCCCAGCGCTCCTCCAGACCTTCGTACCCCAAGGAGTCGATCCACCATGGCGAGCGATGCGCCGACCGCCCACGCCTCCGACCTCGACTGGCTGCTGAGCGGCCTCGTACAGCGGGTACCGCACACCTCCAGCGCGGTACTGCTGTCCTGCGACGGACTGGTGAAGTCCCTGCACGGCCTCGACGCCGACAGCGCCGACCACATGGCGGCCCTGGCCTCCGGCCTGTACTCCCTCGGCCGCAGCGCGGGCGTCCGGTTCGGCGACGGCGGCGAGGTCCGCCAGGTCGTCGTCGAGCTCGACTCGACGCTGCTGTTCGTCACCACCGCCGGCTCCGGCACCTGCCTCGCCGTGCTCGCCGGCCGGGAGGCCGACGCCGCCGTGCTCGGCTACGAGATGGCGATGCTGGTCAAGAGCGTCCGCCCCTACCTCGTGACCGCGCCCCGCCGGCACGCCGTCGAACCCACGGCGATGAGGCCTTGAGGGTGACCGCAGCCGGCGACGGGCCCTGGCTCGACGACGCGGCCGGGCGGCTGGTGCGCCCCTTCACGGTCAGCAACGGCCGCACCGAGCCGAGCATCGCCCTCGACCTGATCTCGCAGGTGATGGCCACCGGCGTCACCCCGCTCGGCTACCTCGGCCCCGAGCACGCCCAGGCGCTCGACCTGTGCCGTGCGCCGGTCTCGGTGGCCGAGGTCGCCGCCCAGCTGAGACTGCCCGCGGTGGTGACCAAAGTGCTGCTCTCGGACCTCGTCGACTGCGGGGCGCTGACCACCAAGCCCCCCGCCTTCCACCACAACCCCACTGACCGGTCTCTGCTGGAGGCAGTGCTCGATGGACTACGACGACAGCTCTGACCCGTTCCCCACCGCGCTGAAGATCCTGGTGGCGGGCGGGTTCGGGGTCGGCAAGACGACCTTCGTGGGAGCGGTCAGCGAGATCGCCCCGCTCAGCACGGAGGAGCTGCTCACCACGGTCAGCGCCGCCACGGACAACCTCGACGGCATCGAGAACAAGGTCGAGACGACGGTCGCCATGGACTTCGGCCGGATCACCCTCGATCCGCGGCACGTCCTGTACCTGTTCGGCACGCCCGGGCAGGAGCGGTTCTGGTTCATGTGGGACGAGCTGTCGGAAGGGGCGCTCGGCGCGGTCATCCTCACCGACACCCGCCGCCTCGAGGAGTGCTTCGCGGCCGTGGACTTCTTCGAGGAACGCGGCCTCGCCTTCATCATCGCCGTCAACGAGTTCGACGGCGCCTACCGCTACGACCCCGAGGAGGTGCGCACCGCCCTCGACCTCGACCCCCGGATCCCGGTGATCCGCTGCGACGCCCGGATCTCCAGCTCCGGGGTGCAGACCCTGCTCACCCTCGTACGCCACCTCATCGCCCACGCCCCGGTACCCGCGCCGCGCCACGGCGCCCCCAGGTGATCCCGCCCCACCGCCCACGGAGCCACCCCATGACGCACCACCACCCCGCCGGAGTCCGGCCATGACCTACGAGCCACCGCGTCCCGTCCGGGGGCTGCTGCTCACCCCCGAGGACACGGAGGCCCCCGTACGCGTCTCCCGGCTGCGCCTCCTCGGCCTCGGACAGCGGCCCGAACCGGCCCTCGACGCCTTCGCCGGGCACCTCGCCCGGGTCACCGGCGCTCCGTACGCCATGGTCAACTTCCTCGGCGCGGACCACCAGTTCTTCGCCGGCCTGTGCACCCCGGTGACCGCCCCGGTCCTCCGGGAGGACGGCAGCCGGCCGCAGGTCGGCCGCGTCCTGCCGCGCGACCACGGGTTCTGTCCGCACGTGGTCGTCCGGCGCAGGGCGCTGGCCCTGGAGGACGTCAGCGATTACCCGCGGTTCGCGGGCAACGCGGCCGTCGACGAGTTCGGCATGCGCTCCTACCTGGGCGCGCCGCTCATCGACAGCACGGGGACGGTGCTGGGCACGGTGTGCGTCGCCGACGTGCGGCCGCGGCCCTGGGGGAGACCGGGCCTGGAGACCATCAAGTCGGCGGCGGCGGAACTGGTCGCGCGACTGGAGGGACACGATCCCCACGGGCTCCCGCCGCTGTGACGGGGGTGCCGCCCCCGGTACTCACGCGCGGGCCGCGCCCGGGTCGTTGGGGTGGGACTCGAGCGGGGTCACGGTGAGGGTCATCCACGGGCGCAGCGGCAGCGTGCCGAGCACCTTCTCGTGGAGCTCCGCCTCGTCGGCGGCCCGCCACACCCCGATGCTGCGCACCTCACCCACGGGACGCCACAGTCGCGCCAGGTTGCCGGCGGCGGCCAGCTCCTTGGCGCGGACGGCCTCGGCGGCCCGGCGCCGGTCGACCTCCTCCTGGCTCGTGCCCTCGGGGACGGTGGTGGTGATCTCGACCAGGAACTCCCGCATGATCTCTCTCCGCTGCTGCCCGTGTGGTCCGCTTCCGCCCTCAGCCTGCGCCCGTGACCGGCGCCGGTGCCACGACCGGCATCCTCGCTGCTGATAGGCGCAGCCTCTCAGCGCGCGTAGCATGGCGCGCGTGGAGCTGCGCCAGCTGCGGTACTTCGTCGCGGTCGCCGAGGAGCTGAACTTCGGACGGGCCGCCGAGCGGCTGCTCATCGCGGGCCCCTCGCTCTCCCAGCAGATCAAGGCGCTGGAACGGGACCTGGGCGTCCGGCTGTTCGACCGGGACCGCCGCTCGGTCTCCCTCACCCCGGCCGGCGCCGCCCTCCTCCCGCACACCCGCGCGCTGCTGGAACGGGCCGAGGACCTGAAGGGCCGTGCCCGCCGGCTGTCGGGCTCGCAGCCGGTGCGGCTCGGCTACGTCAACTGGCTCCCCCCGGACATGACGGCGCGTACGGCCGCGGTGGCCCAGTTGCACGTCGACGCCTGGGTGGCGCCCTCCCACACCCAGGCCGCCCGGGTCGCCGACGGCAGCCTGGACCTCGCCGTGTGCTGGGTCCGGGCCGAGGACCTCGAACGGCTCGGGCTGCGGGCCCGGCTCATCGGCGCCGACCGGCTGTACGCCGTGGCGAAGGGCCCGGGCACCGGCGACGTCGCGGCCCGGGACGTCGACGTCCTCGTCGACGACGACACCACCTCCTGGTCCTCCTGGAACGGCTACGCCGAGGAGCTGGCACAGGCCACCGGTGCCCGCCCCGTGCGGATCTCCGACGGCGGCGTCACCGGCCCCGCCTTCTTCGACCACGTCCGCCGCGGCCGCCGTCCGGTCCTCAACTCGCCCAAGGGACAGACCACTCAGCTCCCGCCCGACCTGGTGCGCCGCGAGGTCGTCACGCCCGAGGTGTACTGGACCTGGTCCCTGGTCCAGCGCGCGGGCGAGGACCGCGGCGCGGTGCTGGCCACCGCCGAGGCGCTCTGCGAAGGCGCCGGCGACCTCGGCATCCGGGCCCCGGGCGCCTGGCTGCCCGCCGGCGACCCGCACGCCCCGTCGCGCTGACCCGCACCGCGCGCCCGTGCCTCCCGGCGGGACGAACGACCAGGTCTCCCGCCTCGGAACCGTTTCGGAGGGGGTATGAAGGAAAGCTGAGGCGGCGGTTAAGAAAAGCTCGATGGACCCCGGCGCGCGCGTACGGCAGATTGCGGGGTGATTCCACCCCTCGGACCCGGTGCGGGCCGCTTCGGCGTGCCCGCGGCCGGGACCTCACCCACAGGAGCCGCACGCGTGAAGGCGCTGGTCAAGGAGAAGGCGGAGCCCGGGCTCTGGCTCGCGGACGTCCCGGAGCCCGTCATCGGTCCCGGTGACGTGCTGATCAAGGTGATGCGGACCGGTATCTGCGGCACCGACCTGCACATCCGGGCCTGGGACGGCTGGGCGCAGCAGGCGATCCGCACTCCGCTCGTGCTCGGGCACGAGTTCGTCGGGCAGGTCGTCGAGACCGGCCGCGACGTCAGCGACATCCGGGTCGGCGACCGGGTCAGCGGCGAGGGCCACCTGGTGTGCGGCAAGTGCCGCAACTGCCTGGCCGGCCGCCGCCACCTGTGCCGGGCCACCGTCGGGCTCGGCGTCGGCCGGGACGGCGCGTTCGCCGAGTACGTCGCGCTGCCCGCGTCCAACGTCTGGGTGCACCGCGTCCCCGTCGACCTCGACGTCGCCGCGATCTTCGACCCGTTCGGCAACGCCGTGCACACCGCGCTGTCGTTCCCGCTGGTCGGCGAGGACGTGCTGATCACCGGCGCCGGCCCGATCGGCCTGATGGCCGCCGCCGTGGCCCGGCACGCGGGCGCCCGCAGCGTCGTCGTCACCGACGTCAGCGAGGAGCGCCTGCAACTGGCCCGCAAGATCGGCGTGACCCTCGCCCTGAACGTCGCCGAGAACACCATCGCGGACGGGCAGCGGGAGCTGGGCCTGCGCGAGGGCTTCGACATCGGCCTGGAGATGTCCGGCCGCCCCGAGGCCATGCGGGACATGATCGCCAACATGACGCACGGCGGCCGCATCGCCATGCTCGGCCTGCCCGCCGAGGAGTTCCCGGTCGACTGGGCCCGCGTCGTCACCTCGATGATCACCATCAAGGGCATCTACGGCCGCGAGATGTTCGAGACCTGGTACGCGATGTCGGTGCTGCTGGAGGGCGGCCTGGACCTCGCCCCCGTGATCACCGGCCGCTACGGCTACCGCGACTTCGAGGCGGCCTTCGCCGACGCCGCGAGCGGCACCGGCGGCAAGATCATCCTCGACTGGACCGCGTAACCTCCCTCCTCCGCCAGCACCTCCAGGAGCACCCCCATGTTCGACTCCGTCCGCGACGACCTGCGCGCCACCCTCGACGAGATCCGTGCCGCCGGTCTGCACAAGCCCGAACGGGTCATCGGCACCCCGCAGTCCGCGACCGTCGACGTCACCGCCGGCGGCCGCCCCGGCGAGGTCCTCAACTTCTGCGCCAACAACTACCTCGGCCTGGCCGACCACCCCGAGGTGATCGCCGCCGCCCACCAGGCCCTGGACCGCTGGGGCTACGGCATGGCCTCCGTCCGCTTCATCTGCGGCACCCAGGAGGTGCACAAGGAGCTGGAGGCCCGGCTGTCGGCCTTCCTCGGCCAGGAGGACACGATCCTGTACTCCTCCTGCTTCGACGCCAACGGCGGTGTCTTCGAAACCCTGCTCGGCGAGCAGGACGCGGTGATCTCCGACGCCCTGAACCACGCCTCCATCATCGACGGCATCCGGCTGTCCAAGGCCCGCCGCCTGCGCTACGCCAACCGCGACATGGCCGACCTGGAACGGCAGCTGAAGGAGGCCTCCGGCGCCCGCCGCAAGCTGATCGTCACCGACGGCGTCTTCTCCATGGACGGCTACGTGGCGCCCCTCGGCGAGATCTGCGACCTCGCCGACCGCTACGACGCCATGGTGATGGTCGACGACTCGCACGCCGTCGGCTTCGTCGGCCCCACCGGCCGCGGCACCCCCGAGCTGCACGGCGTGACGGACCGGGTGGACATCGTCACCGGCACCCTCGGCAAGGCGCTCGGCGGCGCCTCCGGCGGCTACGTCGCCGCCCGCGCCGAGATCGTCGCCCTGCTGCGCCAGCGCTCGCGCCCCTACCTGTTCTCCAACACCCTCGCCCCGGTGATCGCCGCCGCCTCCCTCAAGGTCCTCGACCTGCTGGAGTCGGCCGACGACCTGCGCGTCCGCCTCGCGGAGAACACCGCGCGCTTCCGCGGCAGGATGACCGACGAGGGGTTCGACGTCCTCCCCGGCGACCACGCCATCGCCCCCGTCATGATCGGCGACGCGGCGACGGCGGCCCGGCTGGCCGAACTCCTGCTGGAGCGGGGCGTGTACGTGATCGGCTTCTCCTACCCGGTCGTCCCCCAGGGCCAGGCCCGCATCCGGGTCCAGCTGTCCGCCGCGCACTCCGTCGAGGACGTCGACCGCGCCGTGGCGGCCTTCGTCGCGGCCCGCGCGGAACTGGAGGCCTGACCAGCCCGGACGCCTTGCGATAATTGACCCCATGATCGAGGCACGGCGGCTCCACATCCTCCGTGCGGTGGCCGACCACCGCACGGTCACGGCGGCGGCCGCCGCGCTCTACCTCACCCCCTCCGCCGTCTCCCAGCAGCTGACGGCCCTGGAGCAGGAGACCGGCCACCGCCTGGTCGAGCGCGGTGCCAAGGGCGTACGGCTCACCCCGGCCGGCGAGATCCTGCTCAGCCACACCCACGCGGTCCTCGCCCAGCTGGAGCGCGCCGCGGCGGAGCTGGCCGCCTACGGCTCGGGGGAGGCGGGCACGGTCACCGTGGCCGCGTTCGCGACCGGCATCGCGCAGGTCGTGGCGCCGGCGGTGGCCCGGCTCGCCGACTCCGCGCCCGGCATCCGCATCCGCGTCCAGGACGCCGAGGGCGACGCCAGCCTGCCGATGGTCCTGGACCGGCAGGTGGACGTGGCGGTGGCGGTCGAGTACAGGGGCGCGCCGAGCGCGGACGACCCCCGGCTCAGCCACGTCCCGCTGTACGCCGAGCCCTTCGACGCGGTCGTCCCCGTCGGCCACCGCCTCGCCGACGCCCCCGAGGTGCCCCTGGCCGAGCTGGCCAAGGACCCGTGGATCAGCCCGTACCCCGGCAACCCCTGCCACGACGTGGTCGTCCTGGCCTGCGAGAACGCCGGGTTCCAGCCTCGCTTCGAGCACTCCTCCGACGACTTCCGGGCGGTGGTCGCGCTCGCCTCGGCCGACGCCGGCGTGGCCCTCGTACCGCGCTCGGCCCTGCGCGGCATGGACCTCACGGGCGTGGTCGTGCGCCCCGTCGACGGCGTCGCCCCGACCCGCCGGGTCTTCGCGGCCGTACGGCGCGGGGCCGAGGGGCACCCGCTGATCCGGCCGGTGCTGGAGGCCCTGACGGGAGCGGCGCGGGCGTGAGGTTCCCGTAACCGGCCCGTCTCACAGCGGGGATACCGTCCCGCATATGAGAGACGACGCGTACGACCCCGTCGACACCCGCATCGGCGCCCGGCTCGCCGAGCTGCGGGCCCGGGCCGGCTGGTCGCTGGACGAGCTGGCAGGGCGCAGCGGCGTCAGCCGGTCCACCCTGTCCCGGGCCGAGCGCGCCGAGACCAGCGCCACCGCGGCCGTCCTGAACCGCTTGTGCCACGTCTACGGACGCACCATGTCCCAGCTGCTCAGCGAGGTCGAGGCGGAGCCCGCCGCGCTGGTCCGGGCCGCCGAGCAGCAGGTGTGGCAGGACCGCGCCTCCGGGTTCGTCCGGCGTTCCGTCTCCCCGCCGCACGCGGGCCTGCGCGGCGAACTGGTCGAGGGCAGGCTCACCCCGGGCGCCGACCTCGCGTACGACCGTCCGCCCGTGCCCGGCCTGGAACAGCACCTGTGGGTCCTGGCCGGCGCGCTGGAGGTGACGGCCGGGCCGGCGGAGCACCGTCTCGACGCCGGCGACTGCCTGCGGATGCGCGTCTTCGGCCCGACGAGGTTCCGCTGCCGCGGGACCGGCGAGGCGCGCTACGTGCTGGCGGTGGTGCGGCCGTGAGCGTGGTGCGCTGGGACGCGGAGCGGGTGCGGACGCGCAGCGGGGAGCTGGGGGACCTGCTGGCCGACACCGTGGCCGGGGGCGCCTCGGTCGGTTTCCTCGCGCCGCTCGACCGGGCGGAGGCCGCCGCCTGGTGGCGGCGGCGGGCCGAGCAGGTGGCGGCGGGCCGGCTGGCGGTGTGGGCGGCCCTGGACGGCACGGACCGGGTGACCGGCACGGTCGGCCTGGACCTGCCCGACAAGCCCAACAGCCGCCACCGCGCGGAACTCGTCAAGCTGATGGTGCACCGCTCCGCGCGCGGGCAGGGCCTCGGCCGCCGGCTGCTGGCCACCGCCGAGGAGGCGGCCGCGTCCGCCGGCATCACCCTCCTCCACCTCGACACCGAGACCGGCAGCCCCGCCGAGCACCTCTACCGCACCGCCGGCTGGACCCGCGCCGGCACCATCCCCGACTACGCGGCGGACCCCTCCGGCGTCCTGCGCGGCACCACCCTCTACTACAAGCGGCCGGGATCGCCCCCGGGGTGACTGTCGGTGGCAGGGTCTACGGTGCCTGGCATGCCGAACGCAGACGACGTACGCCGTATCGCCCTGTCCCTGCCGGACACCACGGAGAAGACCGCCTGGAACATGCCCACGTTCCGGGTGGCGGGGAAGATGTTCGCCACGCTCCCTGAGGACGAGACGTCCATCGCCGTGCGCTGCCCGAAGGAGGAGCGCGACGAACTGGTGCTGGCCGAGCCCGGCAAGTTCTGGATCGCCGGCCACGAGGCCCAGTTCGCCTGGGTGAGAGCGAGACTCGGCGCCCTGGACGGCGAGGAGGAACTGCGCGACATCCTCGCCGACTCCTGGCGCCAGGCCGCCCCGCCCCGGCTCCTCGACGTCCACCCGAACCTGGGTCTGCCCGGCGGCCGCTGACCGACCGTCGGCGGGCGGCCGGCGGCGTGGCGCGACCCGCCGTCCGGAGCGGTCAGGTCCGGGCCGTCCCCGCCGCCTCCCTCCCCAGGAAGCCCCCGATCCGCGCCCGCAGGGACCCCGCGTCCAGGCCGTGCGCCGTGACGTGGTCCTCGATCGTGCCGTAGCGGCGCAGTTCGGGGCGGGTGACGCCGAGGGCCAGGACGCGGTGCGGGACGTCGGTCAGGGCGTCGGAGACGACCCGCGTCGACGTGCCCGCGAGGTACGGCTCGACGAGGACCACGTCGGTGCCCGCCGCCTCGGTGGCGCGGCGCAGCCCCGCCGTGTCGAAGGGGCGTACGGTCGTGGCGTACAGCACGGTCAGGTCCAGGCCCTCGGTCGCGTCGAGCACCGCGTCCAGCGCCGGGCCCACCGCGACGACCACGCCGGAGCGCCCCTCGCGCACCGTGCGGACGCGCTCCCCGTCGACGGCCCGGCCCCGCCGGTTGGCCTGCACGGAGAGCCGTACGTACACTTTCTCGTCCCCGGCGGCGACCGCGTGCCGCAGCAGGGTCTCGGCCTCGTCGGGATGCCCGGGCACGTGCACGGTCCAGCCGTCCAGGGTGTCGAGCAGCGACACGTCGCCGGGCGCCATGTGGGTGTAGCCGCCGGCCGGCCAGTCGAAGGACGCGGCCGCGCTGACCAGCACCGCCCCGGCGTTCTGGTGCCCGAGGTCCAGCTTGACCTGCTCGAAGGGGCGTTCCACCAGGAAGCTGGCGAAGGTGTGCACGACCGGCCGCAGGCCGGTGAGGGCCAGCCCCGCCGCCGCCCCGACCATGAGCTGCTCGCGGATGCCGACGTTGATCACCCGGTCGGGATGCCGGCGCCCGGCCTCGCGGAAGCCGTCCGCGCCGATCTCGGCGAGGACGACCGCGACCCTCGGGTCCTCGTCCAGCAGCCGGGAGACGACGGGGGCGAAACGGTCACGCATGGTGTCCATGGGAGATGCTGCCCTTTCTGCGCGGAGCGCGAGGGGAAGTCAGGCGTTCTTCGGCTCGACACGAGCCACGACCACGAGCGGACGCCCCGGGTGCGGGGCCGTGAACGCCGCGTACAGCGCCTCGTGGTCGCGGCCGTCGACGGTCACGGCGTGCCAGCCCGCCGCCTCGAAGCGGGCGGCGATCCCGCCGGGCAGCGCATGGCGGGCGGAGGAGTTGTCGACCACCACGGTGTGCAGCCGCTCCAGACCCGCGGGCCCGGCGAAGGCGATCGCCTCGTGGTTGCTGCCCTCGTCCAGCTCGGCGTCCCCGGTCAGTACCCACACGGCCGGCTCGTGCAGCCCCTGCGCCCGCAGCCCCAGCGCGGTGCCGACGGCGATCGGCAGCCCGTGCCCGAGCGATCCGCTGCCGATCTCCGCCCCCGGGACCAGCACCCGGTCGGGATGGTGCCCGAGCGGGGAGTCGTACGACCCGAACCCCGGCAGCCAGCCGACCGGCACGAAGCCCTTCGCCGCCAGCACCGCGTAGTACGCCATCGGCCCGTGCCCCTTGCTCAGCAGGAACCGGTCCCGGGCCGGGTCCCGCGTCCGCTCCGGCGTCACCCGCAGCACCCGGTCGTACAGGACCCAGAGCACGTCGAGCGTGGAGGTGGCAGCCGGCCCGTGCTTCTCGTCACCGGTCATCATCCCCATCAGCCGGGGGAGATCCGCATAGCCGTGGGTACGGCTGTCGTCCGTCGCGATCGTCATGCCGGAGATCCTGCAACCTCAACCAAACTCGAGGTCAAGCGGGAAAAGGCGTGCGCGATCACCGACCCGAGTGCGGTATTGTTTCCCTGCGCGTTTCGACCGGGGAAACCCCAGGTCAAACGGCACCGGGACGTGGCGCAGCTTGGTAGCGCACTTGACTGGGGGTCAAGGGGTCGCAGGTTCAAATCCTGTCGTCCCGACCAGCTTTCGGGCCGGTCGGAGGCCGTCTTCTCAGCGATGAGGGGACGGCCTTTGTCGTTCCGTTCCCGCCCTCCTGGGAGGGCAGCTCCGGCCGGCGGTCTCCGGTGGCGATCCTGGCCGCCATCCCGGCGAGCTGCCCGCAGGCGTTCGCGATCTCCCGCTGGGTCTCGTCGCGCTCGCTGACGACCGCGCTGAGCAGCAGCGCGGTCAGCGCGACGGAACCGTTGAACGCCTGCAGGCTGACCATGCAGGTGAGCAGGTCGTGCCCGGCGAACGGACCGGTCCGGCGGGCGGCGGCGACGACCGCGAAGGTGGACACGGCCAGCGCGCAGGGGGCGGCCCCGGCGAGCTGGAAGCGGAAGGCCGCCCAGAGCAGCAGGGGGAAGGCGAGGAACAGCAGCGGCACCGCACTGGTCTCCAGGAATCCGACGCCGATCGTGACGGCCAGGAGCAGCAGCGCCTCCACCCACCGGGGCGTCGGTACGCGGCGCGGCAGACGCGCCGGGCTCAGGACGAGCAGGACCGGCGTGACCAGCAGGACGCCCGTCGCGTCGCCCGTGTACCAGACCGACCACGTCGGCCAGAAACCGCCGGGTCGCAGCCCCCCGGCGAGCGCCAGCGCGCTCGTGCCGGTCGTCGAGCTGATCAGCATGCCGGTGAATGCGCCGAGGAAGATCAGCGCGAGCGCGTCCCGCAGGCGGTCCAGTTCCCGGCGGAACCCCACCCGGCGCAGCAGCGCGTAGGAGCACAGGGGCGCCAGGGTGTTGCCCGCCGTGATCGCGAGCACGGCGGGCGGTGACGGCCCCAGCGAGACGTTGACCAGGAAGGCGCCGAGGGCGATCCCGGGCCACACCCGCGGTCCGCGCAGCAGCAGGGCCGCCACCGCGATGCCGCTCGGCGGCCACAGCGGGGTGACCTGGCCGCGCACGAGTTGCTGGAGCAGCCCCGCCCGGGCCGAGCCGTAGTACAGCGCGGCGAGTACGCAGATCTCCAGGACGGCCGAACCGGCCCGCCCGAGCCGTTCATGCCGCGCGACAGCCATCGGGCGACCTCCGTGTCCACATCGCCCCGGGAAGACCATCATCCGCCCGATCCCGCGGATCCTCCACGGCACCGCCCGTGCCGTCCGGCCGCCGGTCAGGCCGGCGGGGTGCGCAGGGCGAGGATGGCCATGTCGTCGTGCCCGTCGCTGGGGTGGTGGTCGGCCAGCGCCCGGACGAACTCCGGCAGCGGCAGACCGGCGTGGGCCGCCGCGAGGCCGGCGAGTTCCTCCAGGCTGTCGTCGATGGAGTGACCGGGGTGCTCCACGAGCCCGTCGGTGAAGAACACCACGGTGGCGGCCGGGAGCAGCGGGTGGGAGTGGTTGGGCCGGGACTGCCCGGTGTCGACGCCGAGCGGCAGCCCGGGCTCGGCGAGCAGGATCTCCACCCGCCGGTCCGGGGTGATCAGCAGGGGCGGGACGTGACCCGCGGAGCTCCAGTACAGGCGCCATCCCGCTCCCTCCGGTTCGATGCGGGCCAGGGTGGCGGTCGTGACGGGATGGTCCGTCAGCCGCTCCAGGGTCCGGTCGAGCTGGGCGAGGACATCGCCCGGCGGATTGCGGTGCTCGAACAGCAGGGCGCGCAGCATGTTGCGGGTGGCGGCCATGGCGGCCGCCGCGTGCAGGTCGTGGCCGACCACGTCGCCGATCACGACGGCCACGGCGCCCTCGGGCAGCGTGATGGCGTCGTACCAGTCCCCGCCGAGCTGGCTCGGCTCGGCGGCGGGCCGGTAGATGGCGGCGGCGGTGAAGGGGCTCAGGTCGGGCAGCGTGGGCAGCAGCAGCCGCTGGAACTGCTCCGCCCCGATCCGGATCCGCTCGAACAGGCGGACGTTCTCGATCGCGATGCCGGCGGCGCTGGCCAGGGCGATGACCACGTTCTCGTCGTGGACGTCGAAGGGCTGTCCGTCGAGCCGCTCGGAGAGGTAGAGGTCGCCGTAGATCTCCCCGCGCACGCTGATCGCGACGCCGAGCAGGGTCCGCATCCGCGGATGGCCGGCCGGGAACCCGGCGGAGGACGGATGGGCCGGGATGTCCTCGACGCGCAGCGGGTCGGGATGGCGGATCAGATGGCCGAGGACGCCCCGGCCGCGGGGCAGGTCGGTCCCCGCCAGGTCCGCGCGCTCCTTCTCGGTGAGGCCGGCGGTGATGAACTGCTCCAGCTCCCCGGAATCCGCGAGCACGCCCAGCGCGCCGTAGCGGGCGCCGACCAGGTCCATGGCGGTGGTGACGATACGGTGCAGCACCGCGGGCAGCTCCACCTCGCGGCTGATGGCCACCACCGCGTCCAGCAGGCCCTGCAACCGGTCCATGGAGGACAGCAGGGCACCGAGCTGCTCGTCGATCCGGCCCAGCTCGGAGCGCAGGCGCGTCTGCAGGTCGGAGAGGGGCGGCTGGCGCGGTGGCCGTCCCTCGTCCTCGCCCGCCATCACGCGCTCCGCGTGGTCGCCCGGGGCCCGGTCGGGTCCCTGCGCCGGTCACGGCGGACCGGCGCGGCGGGCATCTCGGGGAAGCGGTGCATTCCGGCCTCCTGACACGACCCCGGTCGGCGCGGGATCCCGGCGTGGCCCGGCCGGCGCGAGCGGTCACGCGCGAACGGCCACGGCCGCCACGCGGTACGGCGCCACCGGGTCCCCGGGTGGGTTCCCCGCCGGGACCTCGTCGGGTGCGTCGCCTCCGATTCTCGCACCCGCGCCCGGTTCCGCCGAGCCGGACGGTGCGGGGCCGCTCAGCCCCGCACCGGCACCGGAACACGGCCGCCGGAACGCGACGGTCAGAAGACGACGCCCACGTGCGCGAGGGCCTGCTTCAGCAGCACACCGTGACCGCCGGGCATCTCGCTCTGCAGGGCCGGCGACGCGGCCTCCTGCGGGCTGAACCACACCAGGTCCAGCGCGTCCTGCCGCGGCCGGCAGTCGCCGGCGACCGGGACGACGTAGGCGAGGGACACCGCGTGCTGGCGCGGGTCGTGGTAGGGCGTGATCCCGGCCGTCGGGAAGTACTCCGCGACCGTGAACGGCTGCAGCGAGGCCGGCACCCGGGGCAGCGCGACCGGGCCGAGGTCCTTCTCCAGGTGGCGCAGCAGGGCGTCGCGGACCCGCTCGTGGTGCAGCACGCGCCCGGAGACCAGCGTCCGGCTGACCGTGCCGTCCGGGCCGATGCGCAGCAGCAGCCCGATGCTGGTGACCTCACCGCTGTCGTCCACGCGCACGGGCACGGCCTCGACGTACAGGATCGGCATCCGGGCCCTGGCCATTTCCAGCTCGTCCGTGGTGAGCCAGCCGGGCGTGGTATCGGTCATGTCAGACATTGCTTGATCATACTTTCCGGGTGGGGCGCCCGCCGAGGTCGCGGGCCGGTTCGTTCGCGGGAAGTCGGTCGGGAAGCCGGCCGGGAGGTCCGCCGGGAAGCCCGTACAGCCGGCGGGCGTTGTCGCCGCCCGTCCAGGCCGCGATGCGCAGGGCGTCGGGCAGGCTCAGCTCGTCGGCGTCCACCCGGTCCTGCAGCAGGCCGGCGAGGCCCTGCCGGAAGCACAGGGCGCCCAGGTGGTGGAACTCGGCGACACCGTAGGCGTCGGAGCTGTACAGCAGTTTGCGGAACGGCGTGATCTCCAGCGCCTCCTCCAGCACCGCGCGGCAGCGGGCCGGACCGGTGTAGTGCAGGGCGAGGCCGACGTCCAGGTACACCTGCTCGAACACCGCCGCCAGGTAGGCGGCCTGCCGGTGGTAGGGCCAGCAGTGCAGCAGCAGTACCGGGACCGTCCCGGCCGTGCGGCGCAGCCAGTCGGTGAGCAGGGCCGGGTCGGCGTGGTGCAGCCGCAGGTCGGCGTCGCCGAACCCGGCGTGCAGCTGCAGCGGCAGCCCCAGGTCGACGGCCGTCCACAGCAGGTGCCGGACCAGCACCGGATCGGCCAGCCGGCCGCCCTGCCCGAGCCAGCGCCGGGCGGCCCCGGTGACCTCGCCGTCCGCGGGGCGTGCCGGGTCCAGGCCGAAGCCGGTGCGGTAGGCCGCCACCGACTTCACCGCCACCACGCCCGGCCGCCGTACGGCCTCCTCGGCGGCCGCCCGGAACACCGCCGCGTACTCGCCCGCCTCCACGCCCCGGGCCGCGACCGCCTCCGCGACCTGCTCCAGCCGGACGACCTCGTGGGCGGCGGCGCCGGCGGCCTCGGCCAGGGCGGCCGGGGAGGTGACGGGGTGCGGGGCGTAGCCGGTGTCCACGCAGAACGCCTCGGCCCCGGCGGCCCTGAGGAAACGCCGGTTGACCTCCTGCCAGCCGAGCTCCGCCCGGCGGGCGAGGTAGTCGTCGGGGGCCGCGTGCCGGGGCAGGTCCAGCAGGGGCGCGCAGTGCCGGCGCACGGCCACGCCGGCCGGGCTGTCGAACGGCGACACGCCGGGCCAGGCCTCGCCCTCGGTGATCAGGGAGGCGAACGCGCCGGGGGAGAGGTCGGCCGTCACGGCGCCGTGGCAGTGGTGGTCCACCAGCGGCAGCGCGGCGAGGGTCTCGTGGACCGGTCCGGAGGCGGGCACCGTCAGTACGTCCAGCGGTAGGCCGCGGCCAGCCGGTCGTCGTCCAGGCCGTCGGCGGCGGCCGCCTCCCCGAGCCGGACGGCGGTCACCGCGTCCGCCAGGACCGGGCCCAGCGCGGCCCGCAGCACCTGGTCGGCCCGGAACTCCTCGACCGCCTCCGGCAGCGACCGCGGCAGCCGCCGCACACCGAGCGCGGCCGCCTCGTCCGGGCCGTACCGGGCCGGGTCGCCGGTGATCTCCTCCGGCAGCGACAGGGAGGCGGTCATCCCGTCGAGCCCCGCGGCGATGACGCAGCCGAGGGCGAGGTAGGGGTTCGCGGCCAGGTCGACCGGCTTGACCTCCAGGTTGGCCTGCTGCTCCTCATGCCCCGCCGTGCCGGTGACCACCCGCAGCGCGGCCTCGCGGGTCTCCCGGCCCCAGGCGGTGAACACCCCCGCCCACTGGGAGGGCTTCAGCCGCAGGTAGCTGACCGGGCTCGGCGCGGTCACCGCCGTCAGCGCGGGCAGACGGGCGAGCACCCCGGCCGCGAACGCCTCCGCGCCGGCCGTCATGCCGTACCGGCCCTCGCCGCCGGCGTGCAGGTTCACCCCGCCGCGCCAGCAGGACAGGTGCAGGTGACCGCCGTTGCCCACGCCCTCGGCGAGCACGGCGGGTGCGAAGGACACCCGCAGGCCGTGGCGCCCGGCCACCGCCCGCACCGTCTGGCGCACCAGCACGCTGCGGTCGGCCGCCGCCACCGGGTCCAGCGCGCCCACCGACACCTCGAACTGCCCGGCCGCGTACTCGGGATGGACCTGCTCGACGTCCACGTCCTGCGCCGCGAGGGCCGCGAGCAGGTCGGCGGTGCAGTCGCTCAGCTCCACCTGCCGCGCCGCGCCGTACGCCGGGCCGGACACCGCCGGGACGAACTCCCCGCCGGGCGCCGAGCCGAGCCCGGCCGCCCATTCGATCTCCACGGCCGCCTTGAAGGTGAGACCGTGCCGTTCGGCGGCGTCCCGGACGATCCGGCGCAGGAAGGTCCGCGAGCATCCGGGGTGCCGCGCGCCCTCCTGCGTGATCCGGTCCACGGGCGCCCAGGCCCAGCCGGGCTGCCCGGCCAGGACCGTCAGCTGGTCGAGGTCGGGGTAGAGCCTGAGGTCGCCGTCGGGGGAGCCGAGGACGTCGGTGGTGACGATCGAGTCGTGGGCGAGGAAGGTGTCGAAGACCGGCGACATGCCCACCCCCCAGCGCACGGCCGACTCCAGCCGCGCCGTCGGGACCGTCTTGACCCGGCCGACGCCGGCCGTGTCCACGTAACCGAGGACGATCCCGTGCACGCCCCGCGCGGCCAGGTCGGCGGCGATCCCGGCGACCCGCTTCAGGTCCCCGGGGCGCCCGCCCGGCACGGGGTCGGCAAGCGTGGTCATACGTCCTCCTCGACGGGCTCGGCCCCCGCGTGGGTCGCGGCCGGGGACGGTCGGGTCAGGGTTTCACGGCCACCGCTCCGTACTGCGGCACCGCGGCGGCGTCGGACCCGGCGCGCCACTGCGAACAGGGCACCAGACCCGGCTCGACCAGCTCCAGGCCGTCGAGGAACGAGGCGATGTCCGCGTGGGAACGGGCGGTGATCGGCGGGGTGGCGTTGGCGTTCCAGAACTCCATCGCGGCGGCGTTGCCCTCGCCGCCCACCTCGGCGTCGTAGGTCGGGTGGGTGAGCACCAGGTGGCTGCCCGACGGGACCGCCGCCATGACGCGCCGCACGATCTCCCGGGCCTCGCCGGTGTCCAGGACGAAGTTCAGGATGCCCAGCATCATCACCGCGACCGGCCGCTGAAGGTCGAGGGTGTCGCCGGCGCGCCGGACGATGGCCTCCGGGTCGTGCACGTCGGCGTCGATGTAGTCGGTGACGCCCTCGGCGGAGCTGGTGAGCAGCGACCGGGCGTGCACCAGCACGATCGGGTCGTTGTCGACGTACACGATCCGCGAGTCGGGCGCGATCCGCTGGGCGATCTCGTGCGTGTTGTCCACCGTCGGCAGGCCCGTGCCCACGTCCAGGAACTGGCGTATGCCGCGCTCGCCGGCCAGGAAGCGCACCGCCCGCCCGAGGAAGTCCCGGTCCGCGCGGGCCACCGCCCGGATCACCGGGAACATCCCGGCGACGTGCTCACCGACCCGCTGGTCGACCTCGTAGTTGTCCTTGCCGCCGATCCAGTAGTTCCAGACCCGCGCGTTGTGCGCCACCGAGGTGTTCAGCCTCGCCGATCCGGCCGTCGGGGAATGCCCCTCGCTCACGTCGCCGCCCTTCTCCCTGTGCGATTGCCCGCCGTCATTGTGCCGCTCCTTGATCGCGCTGTCCCGGGAAACGGCGCAGCGTGACCCCCGGGGCACCCTCCGGCGCGCTCCGCCGCGTGGGGGACACTGGAGGTCCCGCCCCGCCCCGACCGGAAAGCAGGACATGCCCGCCACGCCCGCGTCCCTCCTCCAGGCCCCCACCCCGCCCGCCGGCGCCGCCGGCATCCGGCTCGTCGTCACCGACATGGACGGCACGCTGCTGGACGACGCCAAGCGCGTGCCCGACGGGCTGTGGCCGACGCTCGCCGAACTCCGCCGCCGCGGCGTGCTGTTCAGCCCCGCCAGCGGCCGCCAGTACGCCACGCTGGCCCGGCAGTTCGCGGACGGCGGCGAGGGTATGGCGTTCATCGCGGAGAACGGCACCTACGTGGTCCGCGACGGCGTGGAGCTGCACTCCGACCCGATGGAGCGGTCCGTCGCGGCGGACGTCGCCCGGACGGTGCGGCGGCTCGTCGCGGGCGGCGCCGACGTGGGCGCCGTCGTCTGCGGGAAGCGGGCGGCGTACGTCGAGCGGACCGACGAGGCGTTCCTGGCCGAGGTGCGGCGGTACTACGTCGAGCACCGCGTCGTCCCGGACGTCACGGCCGTCGAGGACGAGGTGATCAAGGTGGCGCTGTTCGACTTCGGCTCCGCCGAGCACACCACCGCCCCGGCGCTCGCCGCCGTGGCCGCCACGCACCAGGTCGTGGTCTCCGGCGAGCACTGGGTCGACGTCATGAACCGCACCGCCAACAAGGGCACCGCCCTGCGCGGCCTCCAGCGCGAGCTCGGCATCACCCCCGCCGAGACCATGGTGTTCGGCGACTACCTCAACGACCTGGAGATGCTGGACGCCGCCGACTGGTCCTTCGCCATGGCCAACGCCCACCCCGAGGTCCTGCGCCGGGCCCGCCACCAGGCCCCGTCCAACAACGACAACGGCGTGCTGCGGACCATCGCGCGCGTCCTCGGCCTCTAGCAGGGCCTGACCGGAACGTCCCGCCGTCAGCTGGGGCCCGGCTTGCGCCCCACCGCGCCGTACAGCGACACCGGCCCCTCGGGCGCGGTGTCCGGGCGCCAGTCGCCCACCGGGACGATGCCGGGGTCCAGCAGCTCGAGCCCCTTGAAGAAGCCGCCCACCTCGGCGTGCGAGCGGGCCACCAGGGTCACCCCGCCCGCCGCGTAGGCCGCGATGCCCCGGCGGACGTTCTCCGGTTCGAAGTCGGCGGTCATGGTCGACAGGACCAGGCAGCTGCCGGGCGCGAGCGCGTCGAGCAGGCCGGCCACCAGGTCGTGGGCGCCGTCCTCGTCGGCGATGAAGTGCAGCAGGGCGATGAGCGAGAGGGCGACCGGGCGGTCGAGATCCAGCACCTCGGCGGCCCGGCGGAGGATGGCCAGCGGATCGCGGGCGTCGGCCTGCACGTACTCGGTCACGCCCTCCGGGGTGCCGCGCAGCAGCGCGTTCGCGTGGGCCAGCACGATCGGGTCGTTGTCGACGTACACCACGCGCGCGTCCGGCGCGACGGACTGGACGATCTGGTGCAGGTTGGGCTCGGTCGGTATGCCGGTGCCGATGTCCAGGAACTGGCGGATCCCCGTCTCCTCGGCCAGGGTCCGGACGGCCCGCCGCATGAAGGCCCGGTTGGCGCGGGCGGCCTTCGGGGCACCTGCGTCGATGGCCGTGATCCGCCGCCCGAGCTCTTCGTCCACGGGGTAGTTGTCCTTGCCGCCGAGGAACCAGTCGTAGACCCGGGCCGGATGCGGCCGCGTGGTGTCGATCCGCCGGTCGTCCGGCCCGGTCCCCGTCACGTGCTGCTCCTCCGCTCGGCGGGCCCCGGCGGTCGGCCCGGGGCGTGTCAGCAGTCTGACACGATCATGCCGCGCGGCGGAGACAGTCTTCGGCCACCTGCTTGTCCAGCGCGGCCCGCACCAGCGCGGCCGCCAGGACGGCCGGTTCGGTGCCGGAGGCGAGCCGGGCCAGCCGCTCAGGGTCCTCCGGCAGCCCGAGCCGCCCGGCGCCGGCGAGCGCCTTGCCGTCGAGGTACGGGGCGACATCCGGCCACACCCGCTGCGCCTCGCGCAGGAAGATGTCGGCACCGGCCGGACCGATGCCCGGCTCCTCCTGCAGCAGGCGGCGCAGTTCGCCGGTGTCGCCGCCGGCCTCCCGGTGCAGCCGGCGCAGGTCCCCGCCCCAGCGTTCGTCGAGCAGCTCGGCGCCGTCGCCGAGCTGGATGGCCGTCCGCTCGTCGTAGCGCCGGTAGCCGCCCCGGCCCAGCGCGTCCACCCGCCGCTGCCATCCGGCGCCGGCCATCCGGCGCGGGCTGTCCAGGCGGTCCTCGTGCAGGGCGCGGGCCGCGGCCACCGCGACCGAGGCCCGGATCCGGGCGCTGAGCAGCAACGACAGCACCAGCAGCCGGTACAGCGGCTGCGGGGAGTCCGTCAGGCGGATGCCGGCCTCCTCGGCGTACGTCCGCCCGTACCCGGACACCAGCTCGTGCACGACCCGTTCGTCGCGGTTCATGACCGTGCCGGCCCTGCTAGGGCTTGAGCGGGTCGTGGCCCAGCGTCATCAGCCGGTGCCGGCGGCGGGTGTCCTCCGGCGTCGACTCCGGCTCGGGCTCGTTCTCCGGGTCCGCGAGGTCCCCGACCGTGTCGACGACCTTGTGCATCACCCGGACGTCGTCCTCGGTGAGGTCCGTGCGCCGCTTCCGGAGGACGGCGAGGACGTGCTGCCCGGTGGGCGTGCCCGCCCGCTCCGGCAGCGGCTCGGTCTCCTCCCCGGCGTCCCGGACCTTGAGCCAGGCGGCGAGTTCCGCGGAGGTCATGTTCACCGCGCGGTGGAAGTCCTCCCACAGCGCGTCGAGTTCGAGTGCGTCGGCCATGGCGCTACCGCCTTTCGTATCGCTTCGTATCGCTACGCCTTGATACGTCCCCTCACGTGTCCGAAAGGTGGGTGCCCCTGCCCGGGAGGGTGAAACCGGCCTGGTCAGCGCGGCAGCGTCCGGTCCAGGAAGCCGGTCACCTCGGCGAACACCTCTGCCTTGCACGTCTCGTTGAACACCTCGTGCCGCGCCCCGGGGAAGATCCGCTCGGTGAGCCGGCCCCCGCTGAGCCGCTCCACCCCGATCCGGCTCCCGGGCAGCGGCACCAGCCGGTCGTCGTCCCCGTGCAGCCACAGCACCGGCAGGTCGCCGACGTCACCGCCCTCGGCGACCGCGTCCAGGGTCCGGACGAACGCCTCGAGCGTCGGCCGCTTCATCGGCCCGTGCCACACCAGTGGATCGGCGGCGTACGCGGCGCCCACGGCCGGGTCCCGGGAGAGCGCGGAGGGGCTGATCGGGGTGTCGGGGATCTCGTCGAGCGCGAGCAGCCGGCCGGGCAGCTCCCAGACGCCGATCACCGGCCCCGACAGGACCAGCGCGCTCAGCTCGTCGCGGTGGCGCTGGGCGTAGCGGGCGGCGATCAGGCCGCCCATGGAGTGGCCCACGAGGACGAGGGGCAGGCCCGGGTGCGCGGCACGGGCGAGCTCGGCCGTCCGGTGGACGTCGGCGACCACGTCCTCGAAGTCCTCGATCAGCACCCGCTCACCGGCCGACCTCCCGTGCCCGACGTGGTCGGGCCCGTAGACGGCGGCCCCGTACGCGGTGAGGACGCCGGCCAGTTCCGCGTACCGGCCCGCGTGCTCGCCGTAGCCGTGGACCACGAGGACCACGCAGCGCGGGCCGGGGTGCGGCCACTCGCGTACGGTTCTGCCGTCCAGCACGTGCTCGCGGGACCCCGTCATGGCTCCTCCGGCTGCTCGGTGTCGGTGCCGGGGGATCTTCCCAGCGGGGCGCCCGGCGGTCTATAGTGCAAAACTAGCAGTGCTAATTAAGGCCTGTCGCGGAACACCACCCGATTCGTGCTGGTCCACAGCGTCGTCGATCAGGAGTCCACCAGCCGTGCGTCCCGTCCACTTCGCGGCCGCCCGCCGCACCCCCATCGGCAAGCTCCGCGGAGCCCTGTCCAGCGTACGGCCCGACGATCTCGCGGCGCGGGTGATCCGCCACCTGGTGGCCGAGGTGCCCGCCCTCGACCCGGCCCGGATCGACGACGTCTACTGGGGCGCGGCCAACCAGGCCGGAGAGGACAACCGCAACGTCGCCCGCATGGCCGCGCTGCTGGCCGGCCTGCCCGAGTCCGTACCCGGCGCCACCGTCAACCGGCTGTGCGCCTCCGGCCTCGAAGCGGTCACCACGGCCGCCCGCACCATCGCCGCGGGCGAGGCCGACATCGTGATCGCGGGCGGCTCCGAGTCCATGAGCCGCGCCCCCTTCGTCCTGCCCCGCCCCGACGAGGCGCTGCCCCACCGCATCGAGACGCACGACACCCGGCTCGGCTGGCGCCTGGTCAACCCGGCCATGAAGGAACTGCACGGCCTGCTGTCCATGGGCGAGACCGCCGAGGAGGTCGCCGAGCGGTACGGCATCACGCGCGAGCGCCAGGACGCGTTCGCGCTGCGCAGCCACCAACTGGCCGCCGCCGCCCGCAAGAACGGCCACTTCGACGACGAACTCCTCCCCGTCGAGCGCCCGGACGGCATCGTGGTCGAGCAGGACGAGTGCGTCCGCGAGGACACCTCGCTGGAGAAACTGTCCCGGCTCAGGCCGGTGTTCCGCGCGGACGGCACCGTCACCGCGGGCAATGCCTCCCCGCTGAACGACGGCGCCGCCGGGCTCCTGCTCGTCAGCGAGGAGGCGCTGAACGAGCTGGGCCTGGAGTCCCTCGGCCGGTACGTCGCCGGCGCCTCGGCGGGCGTCCACCCCGACGTGATGGGCATCGGCCCGGTCCCGGCCACCCGCAAGGTGCTCGCCCGGGCCGGCTGGGAGGTCGGCGACCTGCAGGAGGCCGAGTTCAACGAGGCGTTCGCCGCGCAGGCCCTGGCCTGTGTCGACCAGCTGGGCATCGACCCGGACCTGGTGAACCCGAGCGGCGGCGCCATCGCCCTCGGCCACCCCCTCGGCTGCTCCGGCGCCCGCATCCTGACGACCCTGCTGCACCGCATGCGGCGCACGCGCGCCGAACGGGGACTGGCGACCATGTGCGTCGGGGTCGGCCAGGGCAGTGCGGTCCTCGTCGAGCGGCACTGAACCGCGGGATCCGCCGCGACGAGGCGCGCGCCATGGGCCCGCAGCGGGGGACCGGCCCGTGAGACGGTGCTGATGCCCGCCGATGCGTGTGCATAGCATCGGCCTCCGCATGAACACGATGACGCTCTGGCACATATCCGGCTGGGAGTTCGCCGCCCTCGCCGCCGCGGCCCTGCTCGTGGGCTTCTCCAAGACCGCCGTCAGCGGCGCCAACACGGTCAGCCTCGCCGTCTTCGCGGCGGTGCTGCCCGCCCGCGCCTCCACCGGTGTGCTGCTCCCCCTCCTTATCACCGGCGACGTGCTCGCCGTCCTCACCTACCGCCGGCACGCCCACTGGCCCACGCTGTGGCGGCTGTTCCCGGCGGTGGCGGTCGGCGTGGTGGCCGGCACGCTGTTCCTGGTGTGGGCCGGCGACGGGGCCGTACGGACCTCGATCGGGGCGATCCTGCTGCTGATGGCCGGTGTCACGGTGTGGCGGCGGCGCCGGGCCGAGGCGGGGGAGGAACCGGACGCCGTCACCACCCGGGCCGGCCGGATGAAGGCCCGCTCCTACGGCGTGCTCGGCGGGTTCACCACCATGGTCGCGAACGCCGGCGGGCCGGTGATGTCGATGTACCTGCTGTCCGCCGGATTCCGCAAGCTCGGCTTCCTGGGCACGTCGGCGTTCTTCTTCCTCATCGTCAACGTGTCCAAGGTGCCGTTCAGCGCCGGCCTCGGCCTGATCGACGGCCGCTCGCTGCTCCTCGACGCCGCGCTGGCGGTGTTCGTCCTGCCCGGCGCGCTCCTCGGCAGGTGGGCGGTGGACAGGATCAACCAGCGACTCTTCGAGCAGCTCGTGATCGCCGCGACGGTCGTCGGCGGTGTCCAGCTGCTACTGCGCTAGGCCCAGCAGCGCCGGCAGGTCGGCGAAGGAGTCCCGGACGTGGTCCGGGGTGCCGCTCGCGCCCGCCTCGGTCTCCGGCCGGTACTTGCCCGTCCGCACCAGAACGCCCGTGATCCCGGCCCGCTGCGCCGCGAGCACGTCCGACTCGACGTCGTCGCCCACCATCAGCGCCTGGTCCGCGCGCACGCCGAGCCGGGCCAGCGCCGCCGCGAAGAACGCCGGGGACGGCTTGCCGGTGACCTCCGCCTCGACCCGCGCGGCCCGCTCCAGCCCGAGCAGGAAGGCCCCCGAGTCCAGCTGCAGCCCGGCGTCGGTCCGCCAGTACAGGTTGCGGTGCATGGCCACCAGCCGCGCCCCCCGCCGCAGCTGCCCGAAGGCCCGGTTCAGCGCCGCGTACCCGAACTCGGGCCCGGCCCCGCCGACCACCACCACGTCGGGATCGTCGTCCACCAGCGTGACGCCGGCCAGGTCCTCCGCGACGTCCCCGCTGTTGAGGAGGGCGCACCGGGCACCCGGGAAGCGCTCGGCGAGGTAGGCGGCCGTCACGGCGGGCGCGGTGAGCACGTCGTCCACGCCCACCTCGAAGCCCGCCTCCGACAGCGCCGCGGCGACCGAGGCCCGGGTCCGGGACGTCGTGTTGGTCACCAGGGCCACGCCGAGCCCCGCGGCGCGGATCGCCCGCAGCGCCGCCACCGCACCCGGCAGCGGCTTCCAGGACACGGTGAGCACACCGTCGATGTCGACGAGCACGGCACGCACGGCTTCCATGAACCGGACCTTAGGGCCTGTCCGGCCATCCCGCCCGCCCCGCGGGCGGACGGCGGGAACGGCCGCACAGGCCCCGGCCCAGCCGCCGCGTGCCGCCCCGTACGCTCACCCCATGACCGCGCACGTCCTGATCCTGGGCGGCACCACCGAGGCCCGCCGTCTCGCCGCCGAGCTCGCCGGCCGCCCCGGCCTGCGCGTCACCACCTCGCTCGCGGGCCGCGTGACCCGGCCCGCCGCCCTGGACGGCGCCGTCCGGACCGGCGGCTTCGGCGGAGCGGACGGCCTCGCCGACTGGCTGCGCGCGCACCACGTCGACGCGCTCGTGGACGCCACCCACCCCTTCGCCGGGACGATCACGGCCAACGCCGCCCGCGCGGCGGCCGCCACCGGCGTGCCGGCGACCGTCCTGCGCCGCCCCGGCTGGCGTCCCGTCCCCGGCGACCGCTGGCACGACGCCGGCTCCCTGGACGGGGCCGCCGCCGCCCTGCCCGGGCTCGGCCGCCGCGTCTTCCTCACCACCGGCCGGCTCGGCCTCGCTGCCTTCGCCCACCTGGCGGACCTGCACTTCCTCGTCCGCTCGGTGGAGCCGCCCGAGCCGCCCCTCCCGCCGGACACCGACGTCCTCCTCGCCCGCGGCCCGTTCACCGTCGCCGGCGAGACGGACCTGCTGCGCGCCCACCGCATCGACGTCCTGGTGACCAAGGACAGCGGCGGCGCGGCCACGGCCGCCAAACTGACGGCCGCGCGGGAGCTCGGGTTGCCCGTGGTGGTGGTGCGCCGCCCCGCCCTGCCGGACGGGGTGACGGCGGTGCCCGACGTGCCGGCCGTCCTGGACCGGCTCGGGCTGGGCGCCTCCGGTCAGGCGCCGCCCTTCGGGTCCCTGCGCAGCAGATAGGTGTCCATGATCCAGCCCTTGCGCTCCCGGGCCTCGGCCCGCAGCCGCTCGATGCGCGGAGCGGCCTCCGCGAGCGGGCCGGAGACGAGGATCTCGTCCGGGGTGCCCAGGTACGCGCCCCAGTAGATGTCGATGTCCTGGTCGGCGTACCGCCGGAAGGCCTGGTGCGCGTCCAGCATCACGACGACGTCGTCCACCCCCTCCGGGAAGCCCTCGGCCAGCCGCCGCCCGGTGGTGATCTGCACCGGCCGGGCCACCCGGTTCAGGCCCGTGCGGTGCCGGGCCACCAGCGAGGAGACGCTGCTGATGCCGGGCACCACCTCGTAGGCGAACTCCACCGCGCCCCGCTCCAGCACCTCCTGCAGGATCCCGAGCGTGCTGTCGTACAGCGACGGATCCCCCCACACCAGGAAGGCCCCGGTGTCCTCCTCGCCCAGCTCCTCGGCGATCAGCCGCTCGTAGATCCCGGCGCGCGCGGCACGCCAGTCCTCCACGGCCGGCGCGTAGGAGGTCCCCCCCGCCGTCCGGTCCCGCTCCGGGTCGCGCGCCTCCACCACCCGGTACGACCCCTCGGGCACATGTGCGTCCAGCATGTCCCGGCGCAGCCGGGTGAGATCGCCCTTCACCTCGCCCTTGTCGAGCAGGAAGAACACGTCCGTGCTCCGCAGCGCCTTGACCGCCTGCAGGGTCAGCTGGTCCGGGTCGCCCGCGCCGATACCGATCACATGAATCCTTCGCACGGCCCCGAGTCTGCCGTACGCCGCGGAGCGTCACGCCACCGCCCGGGCTACCGCGCCCCGCCCGCCGTCAGCCGAGGCGCCTCCGCCCCCGCGTCCACGGGCGCCGCGCCCGCCTCCACCCGCCCGGCCAGCTCCCGGGCCCAGGCGGCGACACCGGCGAGATCCAGCCCGTACGGCCGGTCCTCGCCCTGCCCGGTCTCCCACGCCTCGACCGCGCCCGCGCCGCGGCGCAGGAGCCGCGCCCCGCCCGTGGCGTTGCCGCGGGCCGCGTGCGTGAGGCCCACCGCCAGCTGGGCCAGCCCCCGCCACAGCGTGCGCTCCTCCTCGGGACCCGACTTCCAGGCGTCCTCGAACACCTCGTGCGCGTGGAAGGGCCGGCCTGTGTCCAGCAGCGCCTGCGCCTCGGCGACCGTCTCCCGCGGGTTGCGCACCACCCCCTCGGGCTGCCGGTCGACCCCGGCCGAGCCGTACGGCAGCGGCCGGCCCAGCCCGTCCCGGGGCCGGGCGTTGCGCGCCCGCCCCCGCTCGTCCCGGTCCCGGCCGTCCGCCGGCGCGTCTGTGTTTCCCCTGCGACCGCCCATACGACCGATTGTCCCCGTCCCGCCCCGGTCCCTCTTCGGCGCACCCCCGCGCGTGGGGTAAAGTGCTGTTCGCGCGATCACGCGGATCACCGCGAGCGAGCGCATCGGGACGTGGCGCAGCTTGGTAGCGCACTTGACTGGGGGTCAAGGGGTCGCAGGTTCAAATCCTGTCGTCCCGACTTGCGAAGACGCAGGTCAGAGGCCGTGTCGGAGAAATCCGGCACGGCCTCTCGATCGTTGTGCGCAACCGTGCGCCGCGGGCGGCTGCTCCGCGTGCGGCGGGGCGGGGACCGGGGGGATCCTCGAAGGGAGAGCCCGCCGCACCGCCAACGGGGGTGTCATGAGCGACCCGGTCGTCGTGGGAGTGGACGGATCGCCGTCGAGCCTGGCCGCGGTCGAGGTCGCCGCGCGCGAGGCCGGGCTGCGCCGCGTGGGACTGAGGATGGTGCACGCCTTCGGGGCGCCCTCGATCCGCCTGCCGGGCGGCGGGCCCCCGTGGAGTCCGGCCCAGGCGGGGGTGCGCGAGCTGGTCGACGGCACCCTGGACCGGGCCGAGCAGCGGGCGCGGGACGTCGCGCCGCACGTGGACGTCACCCGCGAGGTGACCGTCGGCGAGCCGCCGGCCGTGCTGGAGATCGAGTCGCACACCGCCTCGCTCGTCGTGGTCGGCAGCCGCGGACTGGGGGGGTTCGGCAGCCTCCTGCTCGGCTCCACCGCCGTGCAGCTGGCCGCGCACGGCCGCTGCCCGGTGCTGGTGGTACGCGGCCGGGAGAACCCGAGCGGTCCCGTGCTGCTGGCGGTCGACGGCTCACCGGCCGGCGGGCCGGCCGTCGGATTCGCCTTCGCCGAGGCGTCGATGCGCGGTGCGGGCCTGGTCGCACTGCTCGTCTGGAACACCTGGGGCGAGCCGGCGCACGAGGGCCCGCCGACCGCGCTGGACGTGATCGTGGACGTCGGGCGCCTGCGCGGGGAGGAGCAGCGCGTGCTGGACGAGACGCTGGATCCCTGGCAGCGGCGCTGTCCCGGGGTCGCCGTGGAGCGGCGCCTGGTGCGCTCCCGGGTCCGCCCGGCCCTGCTCGAGGCCAGCGGCGACGCGCAACTGGTCGTCTCCGGGGCCCGCGGCCGCGGGGGCTTCACGGGGCTGCTGCTCGGCTCGGTCAGCCAGGCCCTGCTGCACCACGCGTCCTGTCCCGTCGCCGTCGTCCGGGGATGAGGCCGGCGGCCTCACACCGTGTGGCGCCGGCGGCGGTGCGCCGGGTGCGCCGCGGTGGCGGGGACGGCCGGAGCCGGCATGTGGTCGAAGAACCAGTCGCGGGCCAGGTCGGTGACCTTCCGCAGGGCACCGGGTTCCTCGAAGAGGTGGGTGGCGCCGGGGACGATCGCCAGCGCGTGCTCGCAGCGCAGCCGGGCCAGGGCCTCGCGGTGGTGGCCGAGGGCCTGCCGGTCGTGGCCCCCGGCGATCAGCAGCGTGGGCGCCGCCACCGCCGGCAGCCGCGGCCCGGCCAGGTCCGGCCTGCCGCCGCGGCAGACGACCGCGGCGATCCGGGCGTCCGGTTCCGCGGCGGCCCGCAGCGCGGCGGCCGCGCCGGTGCCGGTGCCGAAGTAGCCGACGGCGAGCCCCCGGCACCCGGGCTCGTCGCGGAGCCGGCCGGTGGCGTCCGCGAGCCGCCGGGCCGGTCCGGCCGTGTCGAAGGCGCCCGCCCGGTCCGCCTCTTCCTCCTCGGTCAGCGGATCGAGCAGCAGGGTGACGAACCCGGCCCGGTTCAGCCCCTCCGCGACGTACCGGTCGCGCGGGCTGTCCCGGCCGCTGCCGCCGGGCGTGAACACCACGACCCCGAACGCGCGGTCGGGGACCGTCAGCCGCCCGTGCAGCAGTGCGGCACCGGCCGGGACGTCCACCTCCCGGCCCACGGGGAGGGTGTGACCCGACGGAGCCCGGCGCGTGCTCACCGGGTGGACGACCGCCTCCTCCAGACAGGCGACCACCTCGTCGTCGTCGATCGGGGAGGAGCCGGCCGGGTAGAACCGCCCGACCGCGGAGAAGTGCCGTGGCGCGTGCAGGCAGACCAGGCCGTCGGCGTCCTCCCCGAGCCGCTCGGCCCAGTCGTGCGGGGCCACGGGGACCGCGAGCACGATCCGGGCGGCGCCGCGGGCACGGGCGATCCGGCAGGCGGTGCGCGCCGTCGCCCCCGTGGCCACTCCGTCGTCGACCACCAGGACCGTGCGGCCCTCGAGCCCGACCGGTGGCCGCCCGCCGCGGTAGTGCCGGGCGCGGCTCTCCACCACCGCCTCCTCGCGTGCCTCGGCCTCGGCCAGCTCCCGCGCGGTGATGCCCGCGGCGCGCACCACCTCGTCGTTGATCACGCGGACGCCGCCCTCGCCGACCGCCCCCATGGCGAGCTCCGGCTGGAACGGCACCCCCAGCTTCCGCACCAGGCACACGTCCAGCGGCGCGCCCAGTGCCCGGGCGACCTCCGCGGCGACCGGGACCCCTCCGCGCGGCAGCCCGAGCACCACGAGGTCGGCGCCCCTGAGGTGCTTCAGGCGGCCCGCCAGCCGCCGGCCGGCCTCGTGGCGGTCCACGAAGAACACGGTCCGGCCTCCTTCCGCGGCGCGGCGGGGCGGACCGCGGCGGACGGCGACGCGCTCCGCCCCGCACCTCGTCCGGCGAGTCCGGTCACCGCCCCTCCCGGCGCGGCTGCCCGTACGGGGCGGCGTGCGCCGGGTGGGTCTCGATGACGCATCCCGGGCCGGGGAAGATCTCCGTCTCGTGACCGTCCTCGTAGCGCACCCGGTAGGGCGCCTCGCCGTCCTCGCCGAGCACCTGCACGACGGTGGCATGGTGCTCGGGGGATCCCACGGTTCTGCCGGTGAACCGCAGCACGTCACCTTCATGCGCCTTCATCGTGGCCCACCTCGTTCCCTGCCGGCGTTCCCTGTCCTTCGTTCAGCATGACTCCGGACGACGGCTCGCGCAGTCGGTACCGGCGCCTTCCGCGGGACCATGGAGGGAACGTCCGGGAGGTACGTGATGGCGTCCGGTGGCAGGCAGGTGATCGTGGTCGGCGTGGACGGGTCCGCGGCGAGCGAGGACGCGCTGCGCTGGGCGGCCCGGCAGGCCGGCCTGACCGGCGCCGGCCTGCGCGTGGTCACGGCGTGGCGGCTGCCGGTGATGTACGGCTACCCGCCCGACTACTCGGGGGCGGGCTACCAGGACAGGGCCCGCGCGGCACTCGACGCCGCGATCGGCCGGGTGCTCGGCCCGGCGCCGCGGCCGTCCGTGGACGCCCGCGTCGAGGAGGGCCACCCGGCCCAGGTCCTCCTCGCCGCCGCACGCGGTGCGGACCTGCTGGTCGTCGGCAGCCGCGGGCACGGCGCCTTCACGGGGATGCTGCTCGGCTCGACGGCCCGGCACTGCGTCGACCACGCGCCCTGTCCGGTGCTGGTGGTGCCGCCCGGTACGGCGTCCTGAGGCGTCACGGCCGTACGGCGGCGCGCCGCTGCCGCGCCGCCAGCACCGCGTACACGACCACCCCCGCGAACAGGAACAGCACGCCCTGGTACACCGCCGCGTAGCCGGCGCCGGCGACGAGCCACAGGGAGAAGGCGGCCGCGACGGACGCCACCACCGCGTCCCGCACCAGCCGCGCCCGGTTCACCGGCTCGCGGCCGGAGACGAGGTGGAACAGCTGCGCGGCGGTGGCCAGCAGGTACGGCACCGTGGCGGTGAACGTCGTGATGAGGACGAGCATGTCGAAGACCTTCGGCGAGCCCGCGGCGTAGTTGTAGACGGTGAGCAGCGAGGCGAGGACGACCGTGACGCCGACGCCCACCGTGGGGACGCCGCGGCGGCGCCGGGCGAAGGCCGCCGGGAACAGGCCGTCGCGGGCCGCCGCGTACGGCGTCTGGGCGCTCAGCAGCGTCCAGCCGTTGAGGCAGCCGGTCATCGACACGAGCGCGGCGAGGGCGACGGCCCAGCCGCCCCAGGCGCCGCCGAACATGGCGTTCACGGCGTCGGAGAACGGCGCGGTGGACTTCACCAGGCGGTCGTGCGCGACCGTGCCGAACACGGACAGCGTGCCCAGCAGGTACACGAGCGCGGCGCCGGCGGTGCCGAGGACGGTGGCGCGGCCGACGGTGCGGCGGGGGTCCCTCACCTCGCCGGCGCTGACGGCGGCGGACTCCACGCCGAGGTAGGAGAAGAGCAGCAGGGCGGCGGCGGCGGACACCGCGCCGACCGCGCTGCCCCCGGTGGCGTTGAACGGCCCCAGCTTCGCCGGATCGAAGAAGAACAGCCCGCCGGCGGCGACGAGCAGCAGCGGCACGAACTTCAGCACCGTCGACACCAGCTGCACGGCGCCCACGTACCGGGTGCCCGCGAAGTTGGCCAGCGCGGGCAGCCACTGCAGCGTCAGGGCGGCGAGACAGGCGGTCCAGCGGTGGCCGGTCACCGGGATCAGGACGTCGAGGTAGCCGACGGCGGCGACGGCGAGCGCGGCGTTCGACACCCAGGTGGTGATCCAGTACGCCCAGGCGGCGAGGAACCCGGCGAAGTCGCCGAAGGCCTCGCGGGCGTAGACGTACGGGCCGCCGGTGCGCGGGTCGCGCTCGGCGAGCCGGCCGAAGACGAGCGCGAGGGCGACGGCGCCGACGGTCAGGACGCCGAAGGCGACCAGGCCGACCGTGCCGTAGGGGGCCACGGAGGCGGGGAGCAGGAAGATGCCCCCGCCGATGATGTTGCCCATGACCAGCGCGGTGGCGACGGGCAGCCCGAAGCGGCGCGCGTGCCGTCCGGGGGTGTCGTGGGGGCTTGCTGCTGCGGGGACCCCGGCGGTGGCCGGGGGAGCCGGATCCGACGTGGGGGCGGTTCCGGTGACGTGCATGGGTGGGTGTGCCTCTCATCGAACTGGTGTTCCCAGGATCGCCGGGACGCTCCCATGGTCGGACATGCACCGGCATGTCGACAAATCACCGCTTCTTGTCTCGCAGGGGCGGCTTCCCGGCGCAAGAACTGCTGCGTGAGGGCCTGAAACGCGTCATACGTGCGGCGGCGGGTGGCCGGGGCGACCGCCCCCGCCACCCGCCGCCGGCGGTCCCGCCCTGCGCGGCTCACCGACCGCGCGGCTCCCGCACCACCGCCACGTCACCGGGCGCCACCGTCACCGAGCCGGGCGTCTCCTTGCCGGTGAGCAGCTCCGTGGCGTCCGCCGCGACCGGCACCGACGCACCCCGGCCGGTGTGGTCGATGACGAACAGGTAGTCCGCCTCGGGGCCGCGCCGGCGGACCACCTCCACCCCGGCCGGAGCGGAGCGCACCGGCTCCACCCCCGCCTCGGAGCGCACGCGGTCCAGCACGGCGGCCAGGGTGTCCGGGTCGGGCAGCGTCGCCAGGTACCAGGCGGCACCGGCGCCGTACCCGTGCCGGGTCACCGCGGGGACACCTGCCAGGGGGCCGTCGGCGTACGACGCGACCGCCTCGGCGCCCTCCAGCCGCAGCCGCTCCGACCACAGCGTGCCGGTCGCGCCCTCGGGCACCGCACCGCTCAGGCCGACCGGCGCGCCGGGCAGCAACGGGAACGGCTCGTCGGAGCGCACGCCCAGCACGTCCCGGAACGCGCCCGGGTAGCCGCCGAGGCGGACGTGGCAGTTCTCGTCCACGGCCCCGCTGTGGAAGCCCACGGCGAGTGTGCCGCCGCCCTCGGCGAACGCGGCGAGGTTCGCCGCGCCCGCGTCGTCCACCAGGTAGAGGCTGGGCGCGAGGACCAGCCGGTACGCCGACAGGTCCGCGTCCGGCCGGACGAAGTCCACGGCGACACCCGAGCGCCACAGCGGCTCGTACCAGGACCGGACCAGCTCCAGGAAGCGCAGCTCCCCGCTCGGCTGGGACGGCAGCTCCAGGGCCCAGCGGGCGTCCCAGTCCCAGACCACGGCGACCTCGGCGGTGCCGGTGCTGCCGCGGACCTCGGCCAGCGCCTTCAGATCGGCGCCCAGGCGCACCACGTCCTGCCAGATCCGGCTGTCCGTCCCGGCGTGCGGCAGCATCGCCGAGTGCCACTGCTCGGCACCCGCCTTCGCCGCCCGCCACTGGAAGTACGCGACCCCGTCCGCCCCGCGCGCCACGTGCGCCAGCGCGTTGCGGCGCAGCTCGCCCGGACCCTTCGCCCGGTTCACGGGCTGCCAGTTCACCGCGCCGGTGGAGTGCTCCATCAGCAGCCAGGGGCCGCCGGCGAGCGAGCGCACCACGTCACCGCTCAGCGCGATGTCGATCTCGGACTCGGGGTCGGTGGACATCAGGTAGTGGTCGTTGGACACGACGTCCAGCTCCGGTGCCCAGCGCCAGTAGTCCAGCGCCTCGAAGTTCGCCATCACCATGAAGTTGGTGGTGGCCGGCACCGAGGGGGCCGCGGCCCGCAGCACGTCCCGCTCCGCCGTGCACAGGGACAGCAGTTCGTCGGAGCAGAAACGGCGCCAGTCCAGCTGGTGCGTCGGGTTGGGTACGGCGCCGGTGGCGCGCGGCGGCAGGACCTCCTCCCAGTCGTAGTACCACTGCGACCAGAAGGTGGTGCCCCAGGCGTCGTTCAGGGCGGCCGGGTCGTCGCCGTACCGCGCCCGCAGCCAGCGGCGGAAGGCGGCCGCGCTGGTGTCGCAGTAGCAGGCCGCGTTGTGGCAGCCGTACTCGTTGTGCACGTGCCACATGACGACGGCCGGGTGGTCCGCGTACCGCTCGGCGACCGCCCGCGCGATGCGCAGGGCGGCCTCCCGGTAGGCGGGGGAGGACGGGCAGAAGGTCTGCCGGCTGCCGTAGGACAGCGTGCGGCCGTCCCGGTCGGTCGGCAGCGCCTCGGGGTGCGCCCGGAAGAACCAGGCCGGCGGTGCCGCCGTGGGCGTGGCCAGGTCGGCGGCGATGCCGTTGTCGTGCAGCAGGTCCAGGACCTTGTCCAGGCGCGAGAAGTCGTACACGCCCTCGGACGGCTCCAGCAGCGCCCAGGAGAAGATGCCGACGCTGACCAGGTTCACCCCGGCCTCGCGCATCAGGCGCATGTCCTCGGCCCACACCTCCTCGGGCCACTGCTCGGGGTTGTAGTCGCCGCCGTAGGCGAGGCCGGGGACGGACAGGGTGCGCTTCACGGTGTTTCTCTTTCAGGTGGGGACGCGTCAGCCCTTGGCCGAGCCGAGCGTGAGACCGCTGACGAACTGGCGCTGCAGGGCGAAGTACACGATCAGCGTCGGTATCGCGGTGAGCAGCGCCCCTGCGGCGACCAGGTTCGGGTCGGTGAAGTACTGGCCGGAGAGGTTGTTCAGCGCCGAGGTGATCGGCATGTTCTCACCGGTGGAGATCAGCACCAGCGCCCAGAAGAAGTCGTTGTAGATCCAGATCGACAGCAACGTCGCCAGGGCCGCCATCGCCGGCCTGCACAGCGGCAGCGTGATCTGCCAGTACAGCCGCCACACCGAGGCGCCGTCCACGAGGGCGGCCTCGGTCAGCTCGTGCGGCAGGGAGCGCATGTAGTTGCTGAGCACGAACGCGCAGAACCCGGACTGGAACGCCACGTGGATCAGGACGAGGCCGAGCGCGGAGTCGTACAGCTTGCCGCTGGCGGTGATGCCCGGCAGGTTCGTCAGCAGGTACAGCCGGTACAGCGGGGTGATGATGACCTGCTGCGGCAGCAGGTTGCCGGCGGTGAAGACCAGCAGCAGGGCCAGGTTGACCCGGAAGTCGAACCGGCTGACGTAGAACGCCACGCACGAGGACAGGAACAGCGTCAGCAGCACGGCCGGCACCGCGATGAGCAGCGTGTTGCCGAAGTAGTGCAGCATGTCCGACTGCTCGAAGGCGTTCGTGAAGTTGTCGAAGCTGAGCTTGTCCGGCCAGGAGACGTAGCCCTTGGCGCTGGTCTCGCTGTACGGGCGCAGGGCCGAGAAGATCGCCCACAGCAGGGGCGCCAGCCAGGCCAGGGCCGTGCCCGCGAGGAAGACGTGCAGCAGGACCCGCCCGGGGCGGACGGGGGTGCGCTTCTTCAGCGGCGCCGCGACGGTGGTGCTGCTCATGCGCGCCGCTCCTTCCGGAAGGTGGCGATCAGATAGGGGATGATCACCGCGAGGGAGATCACCAGGAGGACGACGGCGATGGCCGAGCCGTAACCGATGCGGCTGGACTCGCCGATGATGTTGTTGGTCACCAGGATCGAGAGCAACTCGGTGCCCTGGGCGCCCTTGTTGAAGACGAACACCAGGTCGAAGGCGCGCAGCGCCTCGATGATGGTGACCACCAGGACGACCGTGTTGGTCGGGCGCAGGGTGGGGAAGATGACGTTCTTGAACGTCTGCCACTCGTTCGCGCCGTCCAGCGCGGACGCCTCGCGCAGGGAGGGGTCGACGCTCTTCAGGCCGGCCAGGTACAGGATCATCATGTAGCCGGCGTGGCGCCAGGACGCGGCGATGAGGACCGCCCACAGGTTGAGCTTGGGGTCGCCGATCCAGTCGATGTAGTGGCCGGGCTTGTTGGCGCCGATGATGCTGTTGATCAGGCCGGTGTCGGGGTTGTACACCAGCTGCCAGACGAAGCCGATGCACGCCATCGAGATGACGACGGGCAGGAAGAAGGCGGTCTGGTAGAGCCGGGTGAAGCGGATCTTCTTGTCCAGCTGGACGGCGAGGAACAGGCCGAACGGCGTGGGGATCAGGATCAGCACCACGAACCAGATGACGTTGTGCTGGACCGCCGGCCAGAACTGCGGGTTGTCGCTGAAGAGCTGGTGGAAGTTGTCGAGGCCGACCCACTTGATCGAGTCGAACCCGATGCCGTCCCAGGTGGTGAAGGCCAGGAGGATGGAGGCGATGGCCGTGACCCAGACCAGGGCCACGTGCAGGAGGGTGGGCACGCCCGCCATGGCGGCGAGGGTGATCCGGTCGCGGCGGGTCAGCAGGCGCCGGTGGCCCTGCGTGACCCGCTTCTTCTGGGGCGCGGCGCCCGGAGGCGGCACCGCGGCCGCCTCCGGGGACTTCGTCGTCGTGTCCGTAGTCATCGGGCTGCTCACGAGGACGCGAAGATCTGCTTCTTCTGGCGTTCGATGGACGACAGCAGGCTGTCCACGCCCTTCGGGTTCTGCAGGAACTTCTGCAGGCCGGGCTGCATCACCGTGGAGGTGAAGTCCGGGCGGGAGTCGCGGTCCATGAACTGGGTGAGGCTCTTGGCGCCCGAGATCATCTCGAACGCCTTCTTCTGCAGCGGCGAGTACGCGGAGGTGTCGGCCTTGGTGGAGGCGGCCACCACGCTGGAGTCGGCCTTGAGGTAGATCTGCTCGGCCTCCGGCGTGCCCAGGTACTCCAGCAGCTTCACGACGCCCGCGTGGTTCTTCGGGGCCTTGCTGACCATGAAGCCGTCGGTGGGCGCCTCGACGGTGTCCTGGCCGTAGGCGGGGTTGATCTCCGGGAAGGCGAAGAAGTCGAGGTCGTCCAGGTCGGCCTTGTCGGTGAACTGCTGGGCCACGAAGGAGCCGAGGAGGTACATGCCGGCCTTCTTGGACACCAGGGACTGGGCGGCGTCCTGCCAGGTGCGGCCCATGAAGCCGTCCTGGTGGTAGGGGAGGATCTCGGCCCAGTGGTCGAAGGCGGCCTTGACCTTGGCGTCGGTCCAGGCGGCCTTGCCGGCCATCAGCTCGACGTGGAAGTCGTAGCCGTTGACGCGGAAGTTGATCTGGTCGAAGGTGCCCATCGCCGGCCAGGCGTCCTTGTCGCCGAAGGCGATCGGGACCAGGCCGTCCTTCTTCATCTGCTTGCACAGGGCGACGAACTTGTCCCAGGTGGTGGGGACCTCGTAACCGTGCTTCTGGAACACGCTCTTGCGGTAGAAGATCGCCCACGGGTACGTGTACAGCGGCACGAAGTAGTACTTGCCGTCCTCGCCCTTGCTGAGCTTCTTCATCGCGTCGGGGAAGTTGCCGCCGATCTTCGCCCACACGTCGTCGATCGGGGACGCGAGCCCCTTCTTCGCGAAGAACTGCATGCGGTAGCCCGCGAACCAGTTGAACACGTCGTCCGGCGTGCCCTGGAGGTAGGAGTTGATCTGCTCCTGGAAGGTGTTGTGGTCCTTGGTGTTGACGTCGACCGTGACGCCGGACTGCTTCTTGAAGGCCGCGTAGATCTCCGCGAACGCCTTCTTCGGCACCGCGTCCGAGGCGTTGGAGCCGACGGTGACCGTCTTCGGGTCGGAGGACGAACCGCTGCCGCCGCAGGCGGACAGCAGGGGTATGCCGGCACCCGCGAGGAGGGCGGCACCGCCGGCCCCGCGCAGCAGGGAACGACGGCTGGGACCCGGGACGGCGAGGCCGGACGGGGAGAGGCGCATGGCGGCTCCTGAGGCGTACAGGGTTCGGCCAAGGGGATGAGTCGGCGCTCCCGAAAGGTTCTCGAAACCGATCAGAAACCAACTCGACCGAACATCGTGGGCGTAATAACAGCCTCATGTCCGCTCATGCGTCAATAGCCTCCGGGCGCTTGGACGTGTGTCTTGCCCGAAACGTAATCGTCACGGTCACCTGCAACTTTGTTGAAGGGCAGACGAGAAGCCCCCGCGGCGCCGGGCGGCCGCGGGGCTGTGTGAACGAGGGGGTTCCGCTTCGGGGTCTGACCAGCGGCGGGAGGCGCGGCGCGCGGGCCGTGACGGCGGACCGGGTCGTCGGTGCGCTCGCCGGGTAGGTCATGCTTTCGGGTGCAGGTGGAGAGGATGGAGGTGTCGGCTATATGTACGGACATCCTGACCACCTCGTGAAGTGATGTCTTAACAAAGTATTGACAGTGGGCGCGGCAAGGACTTGGATCCGGTCCAACGCACACCGCGCCCCTTCCCGTCGCACAGTGAGGTGCAGGAACGATGGACCGCTCTTCTCACTCCCGCTTCCGCAGGCTGGCCCCCGTCGCGGCCGTGGCCGCCGCGGCAGCCCTCACCCTCGCCGGCTGCTCCAGCAGCTCCGGCGGGAAGAAGGCCGAAGGGGGAGGATCGAACGCCTCGGCGGGCAAGGCGACCACCCCCCGGATGACGGTCGCCCTGGTCACCCACCAGTCGGCGGGCGACACCTTCTGGGACATCGTCCGCAAGGGCGCCGAGGCCGCGGCCGCCAAGGACAACATCAAGCTCGTCTACTCCAACGACCCCAACGCGGGCACCCAGGCCAACCTGGTCCAGAACGCGGTCGACCAGAAGGTCGACGGCATCGCGCTCACCCTGGCCAAGCCCGACGCCATGAAGGGCGTGATCGCCAAGGCCACGTCGGCGAAGATACCCGTGGTCGGCCTGAACTCCGGGGTGAGCGACTGGAAGAAGCTCGGCCTGATGGAGTTCTTCGGCCAGGACGAGACGGTGGCGGGCGAGGCGTTCGGCAAGAAGCTGAACGAGGTCGGCGCCAAGAAGGCCGTCTGCGTCATCCAGGAGCAGGGCAACATCGGCCTCACCCAGCGCTGCGACGGCGTGAAGAAGACCTTCTCCGGCACGACCGAGACGCTCTACGTGAACGGCACCGACATGCCGTCCGTGAAGTCGACGATCACCGCCAAGCTCAAGCAGGACTCCGGCATCGACTACGTGGTCACGCTCGGCGCCCCCTTCGCGCTGACCGCCGTGCAGTCGGTGTCCGACGCCGGCAGCAAGGCCAAGATCGCCACGTTCGACCTGAACAAGCAGCTGACCGGCGCCATCCAGAAGGGCACCATCCAGTTCGCCGTGGACCAGCAGCCCTACCTGCAGGGCTACCTCGCGGTCGACTCCCTGTGGCTCTACAAGAACAACGGCAACTACAGCGGCGGCGGCGAGCAGCCGGTGCTCACCGGCCCGGCCTTCGTCGACAAGTCCAACGTCGACCGCATCGCCGAGTTCGCCGCGAAGGGCACCCGGTGATGAGCATGGCCCAGCACGCCGAGCCGGCGGTGGGGACACCGCCGGCCCCCGGCCGCAAGGAGGTCGACGGCCGTACCGCGCGGCGCCCGCTGGCCCTCAGGCTGCTGGCCCGGCCCGAAGTGGGCGTCTTCCTCGGTGCCGTCGCCGTCCTGGTCTTCTTCCTGATCGCGGCGCCCACGGTCCGCCAGGGCAGCTCGATGGCCACGGTCCTCTACCAGTCCTCGACCATCGGCATCATGGCCCTGCCGGTCGCGCTGCTGATGATCGGCGGCGAGTTCGACCTGTCCTCGGGTGTCGCCGTGATCAGCTCCGCGCTGACCGCGAGCATGCTCAGCTACCAGCTCACGATGAACGTGTGGGTCGGCGTGATCGTCGCGCTGGCCGTCTCGCTCGCCATCGGCGCGTTCAACGGCTGGATGGTGATGCGGACCGGCCTGCCCAGCTTCCTGGTCACCCTCGGCACCTTCCTGATCCTGCAGGGCGTGAACCTCGCCGTGACCAAGCTGGTCACCGGCAACGTCGCCACGGACGACATCAGCGACATGGACGGCTTCGACCAGGCGCGCAGGATCTTCGCCTCGTCCTTCGACGTCGGGGGCGTGGAGATCAAGATCACGGTGGTCTGGTGGGTGGTCTTCGCCGCGCTGGCGACCTGGGTGCTGCTGCGCACCAAGTACGGCAACTGGGTCTTCGCGGTCGGCGGCAACCAGGACAGCGCCCGCGCGGTCGGCGTCCCGGTGAAGTTCACCAAGATCACGCTGTTCACGCTCGTCGGGTTCGGCGCCTGGTTCATCGGCATGCACAACCTGTTCTCCTTCAACACCGTGCAGTCCGGTGAGGGCGTCGGCCAGGAGCTGATCTACATCGCGGCGGCCGTCATCGGCGGCTGCCTGCTCACCGGCGGCTACGGCTCCGCGATCGGCCCGGTCTTCGGCGCGTTCATGTTCGGCATGGTCAACCAGGGCATCGTCTACGCCGGCTGGAACCCCGACTGGTTCAAGGCCTTCCTCGGCGTGATGCTGCTCGGCGCCGTCCTGATCAATCTGTGGGTCCAGCGCACCGCGACCCGGAGGTAACCCGCGATGACAAGCAACGAAGCCGGCACGCACGGCGCCGTCCTCGCCGACCCCCCGCCCCCCGGCGAGGCCCCCCTGGTCGAGCTGCGCGGCGCGGGCAAGTCCTACGGCAACATCCGCGCCCTGCACGGCGTCGACCTCGCCGTCCACCCCGCGAAGGTGACCTGCGTCCTCGGCGACAACGGCGCCGGCAAGTCCACCCTCATCAAGATCGTCTCGGGGCTGCACCAGCACACCGAGGGCGAGTTCCTCGTCGACGGGCAGCCGGTGCGCTTCAGCACCCCGCGCGAAGCCCTCGACCGCGGCATCGCCACCGTCTACCAGGACCTGGCGACGGTGCCGCTGATGCCGGTGTGGCGCAACTTCTTCCTCGGCTCGGAGATGACCAAGGGCCCCTGGCCGGTCCGCCGCCTGGACATCGCCCGCATGAAGGCCACCGCCGACCGGGAACTGCGCAACATGGGCATCGTCCTGGACGACCTCGAACAGCCCATCGGCACCCTGTCCGGCGGCCAGCGCCAGTGCGTGGCCATCGCCCGCGCCGTCTACTTCGGCGCCCGCGTGCTCATCCTCGACGAGCCGACCGCCGCCCTGGGCGTCAAGCAGTCGGGCGTGGTGCTGAAGTACGTCGCCGCCGCCCGCGACCGCGGGCTGGGCGTCATCTTCATCACCCACAACCCCCACCACGCCTACATGGTCGGCGACCACTTCAGCGTCCTGCGCCTGGGCACCCTGGAGCTGAGCGCCCCCCGCAGCGAGGTCGGCCTGGAGGAGCTGACCAACCACATGGCGGGCGGCGCCGAACTCGCGGCCCTCAAGCACGAACTGGCGCAGGTCCGCGGCGTCGACACCGGCGGTCTCCCGGGCGGGGACGACCTCACAGCGCCCGCGGGGGATTGACCGGGCGCAGGCCGGGAACCAACCGGGGCACGCGGGCGTTCCACCTTCCGACGGGGGAACGCCCGCGACGACGGGAGGACGACATGGCACATCGCACCCAGCCGGACACGGCGCCCCGGGAAGCCACCGAGACGGCCCCGCACACCCAGCGCTTCAGCCGCCTGCCCGAGCGGATACGCCCGGAGGACATGGTGGAGACCAGGCCCGCGACCCTGCCGGACCCGGCACGGGACCGGTACCACGCGGACGAGTGGCTGGTGCGGTACTGCGGCTGACGCGGCCGGCAGGGCACGCGTACGGCGCCGGACCCACGCCCGGCGCCGTCTTCGCGCGTCTCAGTCCCCGCGTACCTCCGCGAGCGTCACCGGGCGGTGCTCGTGCAGGGACAGGGTGCAGGCCTCCGCGATCCAGCCCGCCTCCAGGGCGTCCTCGACGGTGCACGGAGAGGGGCGGGTGCCCGCCACCACCTCGGTGAAGGCCGTCAGTTCGGCGCGGTAGGCGTCGGTGAAGCGGTCCATGAAGAAGTCGTGCGGGGTGCCGGCCGGGAAGGTCACGCCCGGCTCGACCGAGCGCAGCGGCAGCTTGTCGTCCAGACCGACGGCGAGGGAGTCCGCGAAGCCGTGCAGTTCCATGCGCACGTCGTAACCCCGGGCGTTGTGGCGCGAGTTGGAGACCACCGCGATCGTGCCGTCGTCCAGGGTGAGGATCGCGCCGGTGGTGTCCGCGTCGCCCGCCTCCCTGATGTAGGCGGCGCCCCGGTTGCCGCCCACCGCGTACACCTCGGTGACCTCGTGGCCGGTCACCCAGCGGATGATGTCGAAGTCGTGCACGGAGCAGTCGCGGAAGATGCCGCCGGAGGCGGCGACGTACGCGGCCGGCGGCGGCGCCGGGTCCAGGGTCGTGGAGCGCACGGTGTGCAGCGCGCCCAGCTCACCGGCGCGTACGGCGGCCCGCGCGGCGGCGAAGCCCGCGTCGAAGCGGCGGTTGTAGCCGATCTGCACGGGCACGTCGTGGCCGCGCAGGGCCTTGAGGACCTCCATGCCCTCGGCCATGGTGCGGGCGACCGGCTTCTCGCAGAAGACCGGCACGCCGGCCTCGGCACCGGCCAGGATCAGCGCCGGGTGGGCGTCCGTGGCCGCGGCGACGACCAGGCCGTCCACCCCGGCGGCCAGCAGGGCCTCCGGCGAGTCGGCGACCTCGGCGCCGAACCGCTCGGCGGCGACCTTCGCGGCGTCCGCGAAGGGGTCGGCGACGACGAGCGACTCGACGGCGTCCAGTGCGGAGAGGGTCTCGGCGTGGAAGGCGCCGATGCGGCCGAGGCCGAGGATTCCGATGCGCATGAGGGGTGCGGCTCCTAAGGTGCGAAGTGCGGACGTGCGGTGGTACGGGAGGAGGCTGACGGCTAGTCGAGGCCGCCGAGGACGTTCTGGTCCCAGTCGATCACCGAGCCGGTGACCACGCCCGAGCGGTCGGACAGCAGGAGGACCACGAAGTCGGCGATCTCGTCCGGCCGGCCGAGCCTGCCCATCGGCAGCCGTGCCGCGGCCTGCTCCTGCCAGTCGTCGCCGGCGCCGTGGAAGGCGCGCTGGGTGGCGTCCTCGCCCTCGGTGGCGGTCCAGCCGATGTTCAGGCCGTTGATCCGGATCCGGTCCCAGCGGTGGGCGTGCGCCGCGTTCCGGGTCAGGCCCACGAGACCCGCCTTCGCGGCGACGTACGGGGCGAGGAACGGCTGGCCGCCGTGCGCCGACGAGGTGATGACGTTGACGATCGTGCCCGGCGCCCCGCGGGCCACCATGTCGGCGACCGCCGCCTGCATCGCGAAGAACGGCGCCTTGAGGTTGATCGCGATGTGCGCGTCGAACAGTTCGGGCGTGGTGTCCAGCAGGGTGCCCCGCGACGTCAGCCCCGCCGAGTTCACCAGGCAGTCGATCCGGCCGTACGCCTCGACGGCCGCGGCCACCGACGCCTTCGCCTGCGCGGCGTCCGCCAGGTCGGCGCGGTGGAACGCCGCCTTGCCGCCCGCCGCCGCCAGTTCGGCCACCAGCGCCTCACCGGGCCCGGGGCGGCGGCCGGTCACGGTCACCGCCGCCCCCTCCCGCACGGCGGCCCGCGCGATCGCGGCGCCCACGCCCTGGCTGCCGCCGTTGACGAGGACGACCTTGTCGTCGAGCAGTCCCATGGGTCTCTCCTCAGCTCTCGCGCCGCCGGGCGGCCGCGCGCAGCTCCTCGCGGAGCGTGCCGGGGGTCCATTCCTCGCGCAGGGCCCGGCGTACCAGGTCGGCCTGCGAGGGCGGGGCGAGGCCGTCGACCGGCGGGTCGCCGTCGAGGTTGGTGGGGAAGGGGTAGCCCTCGGCGCACGCGGCGACCACGTTCGCCAGCCACCGCTCGCCCACGCCCTCGGCCCTGCGCTCCAGCAGGACGGGGTACACCGCGTCCACGACCGCCGCCCGGTCCACGGTCTCCATGGCCCGCCCGAACGCGGAGGACACCTGGAGCAGGTTCGCCATCCGGCGGACGTCCGCCGAGCGGTTCGAGCCGGCGGCGTGGAACAGTGCCGGGTTGAAGAACACCGCGTCGCCCTTGGCCAGCGGGAGCTGGACGTGGTGCGCCTCGAAGTAGGCCTGGAACTCGGGGAGCCGCCAGGCCAGGTACCCCGGCTCGTACCGCTGCGAGTACGGCAGGTACAGCGTCGGACCCGACTCCACCGGCATGTCGCAGTGCGCGACGGCGCCCTGGAGGGTGAGCACGGGGGAGAGGCGGTGCACCTGGGCGGGGTAGCGGGCCGCGACCTCGTTCGCCAGGAATCCGAGGTGGTAGTCGCGGTGCACCGTCTGCGCGGCGCCGCCCGGGTTGACCACGTTGATCTGCGAGGTCACCTGGTAGCCGGGGCCCAGCCAGGCCTCGGCGACCAGGGCCAGCAGGTCGTTGGCGTAGTAGTCCGCGAACGCGGCGGGGTCGTGCAGCGCGCCCTTCTCCAGCGCGTTCCACACCCGGTCGTTGGCGCCCGGCCGGGCGAAGTGGTCCCCGGCCGCCGCGCCCGAGGCGCGCTGTGCGGCGATCAGGGCGTCGAAGACGGCCGTGGCCCGGTCGACGACCTCCGGGTCGGGGAACGCGCCCTTGAACACCACGATGCCGGGACCGTCCGCCAGGGCCCGCACCAGCTCGGCCTGCACGGCGCGGCGGTCACCGGCGGCGCGCAGCCGCTCCCCGTCGTACACCGGGACGCCCCGGTCCACGGAGTCCGCGTACGGGTGGTCGGCGAGGTCGGTGGTCCGCTCGACCAGGGCGCGCAGCGCGCCGAGGTCGCAGTCCTGCTCGGACAGCCAGGCGGGGCCGGCTGCGGGGGTGAGGGACATCGGTGTCCTTCTTTCGGTCACGGGAGCGACGCGGCCCTGTCATTCTTGTCAGTACAAACCCCTCGAACAACCAGCAGGCAACCATCAAAAACCCCTCAAGGAGCCGGTCCATGGGCCACCCGTTCCCCCTCCGGGAGATCGCACGACAGGCAGGACTCAGCGAGGCCACCGTGGACCGGGTGCTGAACGGCAGGGGAGGCGTGCGGGAGAGCACCGCGCGGGAGGTGCACCGCGCCATCGCCGACCTGGACCGGCAGCGCACCCAGGTCCGGCTGGTGGGCCGGACCTTCATGGTCGACATCGTGGTGCGGGCGCCCGAGCGGTTCACCACCGCCGTGCGCGCCGCCCTGGAGGCCGAGCTGCCCGCGCTGCACCCGGCGGTGGTCCGCTCCCGCTTCCACTTCCGCGAGACCGGACCCGTGGCCGAGCAGGTCGCGACGCTGGACCGGATCGCCCGCCGGGGCTCGCAGGGCGTGATCCTCAAGGCGCCGGACGTCCCCGAGATCACCGCCGCAGTCGGCCGGCTCATCGCGGCCGGCATCCCCGTCGTCACCCTCGTCACCGACCTGCCCGCCAGCGGCCGTCTCGCCTACGTCGGCATCGACAACCGGGCCGCGGGCGCGACCGCCGCCTATCTGACGGGCCAGTGGCTCGGCGACCGGCCCGGCAACGTCCTCACCAGCCTCAGCAGCGGCTTCTTCCGCAACGAGGAGGAGCGGGAGATGGGATTCCGCAGCGTCATGCGGGCCCGGCACCCGCAGCGCACGCTGGTGGAGACGGCCGAGGGGCAGGGCCTGGACGCCACCCAGTACGACCTCGTCCGCGCCGCGCTCGAACGCGACCCGGAGATCCGGGCCGTGTACTCCATCGGCGGCGGCAACAACGCCACCCTGCGCGCCTTCGCCGACCTCGGCCGGGAGTGCGCGGTGTTCGTCGCGCACGACCTCGACCACGACAACACCCGCCTGCTGCGCGAGCACCGCCTGTCCGCCGTGCTCCACCACGACCTGCGGCACGACCTGCGCGAGGCCTGCCACGAGGTGATGCGCCACCACGGCGCCCTGCCGCCGGCCGGGCCGGTCCTGCCGTCCGCCATCCAGGTGGTCACCCCGTACAACATGCCTACGACGACGGCAGGCTGACCCACGCGCCGCTCTCGGCCGACACCACCATGGCGTCCAGCACCTCGGCGCTGCGCACCGCGTCCGCGAGGGTGGTGCCGTACGGCCTGCCCTCCGCGATCGAGCGCAGGAACCGGTGGGCCTCGATGACCTTGAGGTCGTCGTAGCCCATCGCGTTGGCCGCGCCCGGCTGGAACGCGGCGAACTCGCCGTCGCCCGGGCCGACGTACACGGTGCTCACCGGCTCGTCCTGGTAGGCCGTGCCGCGGCTCACCCCGAGCTCGTTCATCCTGCGGAAGTCCCAGAACACCGCGCCCCTGGTGCCGTGCACCTCGAAGCCGTAGTTGTTCTGCTCGCCGACCGATACCCGGCAGGCCTCCAGGACGCCGCGGGCGCCGGAGGCGAAGCGCAGCAGGCAGCCGACGTAGTCCTCGTTCTCGACCGGGCCCGGCTCGCCGCCCGAGGCCAGCGCGTGGCCCGCGGTGGCGCCGGCCGGACGCGCCCGCTGCGGGACGAACACCGCCGTGTCCGCGGTCAGCGAGGCGATGTCGCCGAGCAGGAACCTGGCCAGGTCGGCGCCGTGCGAGGCCAGGTCGCCGAGCACCCCGCTGCCGCCCCGCTCGCGCTCGTAACGCCACGTCAGCGCGCCGTCCGGGTGGGCCGCGTAGTCGCTGAACAGGCGGATGCGGACATGGGTGACCGTACCGATCCCGCCGGAGGCGATCAGGTCGCGGGCGGCCTCCACGGCGGGCGCGTTGCGGTAGTTGAACCCGACCGCGCCCTGGACGCCGGCCCGGGCGACGGCGTCGGCGACCGCGCGGGCGTCCTCACCGGTCAGCCCGACCGGCTTCTCGATCCACAGGTGCTTGCCCGCCTCGGCCATCGCGACGCCGATCTCCCGGTGCAGGAAGTTGGGAGCGGTGACGCTGACGGCCCGCACCCGCGGGTCGGCGGCCACCTCCCGCCAGTCGCGGGTCGCCGTCGCGAAGCCGTACCGCTCGGCGGCCTCCTCGGCCCGCCCCGGCACCTCCTCGGCCACCGCGACCAGTTCCGGACGCAGGGGGAGCCGCGGATAGTGGTGCCGGACGCGGGCGTAGGCCTGGGTGTGCACCCGGCCCATCCACCCGAACCCGACGACGGCGACACCGAGCGCATCCACCATGACAGCCCCTCTTGACCTCATTGGACGGGTCCATGCTTCTGTGCGGGCCACCTTTGTTCTGACAAATGGAGCGTGTCAAGGTTCCGGTCCCCCTTCGACAGCGCCACCGCCGCGTGGACCGGTCAGGCCGTGACGCCGGAGGTCACGGCACGACGGCGCCGCCCCCGGGCCTCACAGGGTGATCGCGTACGCCTTGCGCAGCGTCTCGTGCACCGTCCACGTCGTACGGTCGCCGGCGCGCAGCACGGCCATGTCGCCGGGCCCCACCCGCAGCACCGGCCCGCCCTCGACCTCGATCGTCGCCGACCCGCTGACCACCACGAACAGCTCGTCCGCCTCGGTGTCGGTGACCACGCCGGGCGTGATCTGCCAGATGCCGCGGATCTGCCGGCCGTCCGCCGACTCCCAGACCACCTTCCCGGTCACCTCCGGGCTGCCGGAGACGATCTGCTCCGGGTCGAGGGGCTCGGGTTCGAGGGCGGCGTCCGGGATGTGGAGCGCGAAGCTGTGCGTCATGCGCCGACCCTAGCCAGGGTGCGGGCCGCCCGGCCGTCGACAGAGTGTGCGGCATCGGGGCTGGTGGGAGGACACTTCGTCGGGCCGGCGAGTGGCGGGCCGGGCCGGTGCGGGTCATCGTGGGAGGCATGGCCGATTCAACGGCGGCCGCCGGCGAGCCGCGCCGGGGGCACGGCACGCGCGAGGCCGTGCTGTTCGGGGGTGTCTACGGCGCCGTCCTCGCCAGCTCACTGGTCGCCGCGCTCACCCAGTACGGCCACAACTCCGCCGCCAGCCGCCGCTACGACGCGCTCTGGCTGCTGGTCACCGCCTTCGCCTCCGCCCTGGCCCACGGCTACGCCCACTACATCGCCGAGCGCGACCCACGCCGCCGCCTGGTCGCCCTGCGTGCCCTCGCCGACGAGTGGCCGCTGGTCACGGCCGTGCTGCCGACGGTGTTCCTGCTCGCGGGCGCGGGCTGGGGCTGGTGGTCCGCGACCGGCGTGGAGTACCCGGCGTTCGGCCTGAACATGGCGATCCTGTTCACCCTCGGACTGGTCACCGCACGCCGGGCCAGGAGCAGTTGGCCGGTCGCCGCCCTGATCGGCCTGGGCGACGCGCTGCTCGGGGTGATCGTGGTGGTGGCCAACGCGCTCATCAAGTAGCCCGCACAACCGGGGGAGCCGGGCTCAGCGGCCGGTGCGCACGCCGTCCAGGGCGATGGACAGGACGCGCCGGCGCCGGGCGTCGTCCTCGAAGGCCGTCGCCGTGATGCCGGCGACCATCCGCAGCAGGTCCCCGAAGTCCATGTCGGCCCGGGCCGCGCCCGCCTGCTGGGCGCGCTCCAGCAGCGGGCCGCCGGCCGCGTACATCGAGTCGCGGCAGGCCACGAAGATGTCCGACTCGTCGTTCAGGGCCTCGCGTACCGCGCGCTTGGTGACCATGTAGCCGGCGAACCGGTCCAGCCAGGCCGTCAGGGCCTCCCACGGCTCCCGGCCGGCCAGCTCGACGGCCGCCTGGCACAGGGCGTCGACCTCGTCGGCGTAGACGGTCTCGAAGAGGTCGCGGCGGGTGGGGAAGTTGCGGTACAGGGTGCCGATGCCCACGCCCGCGCGGCGGGCGATGTCCTCCAGGGAGGCCTCCGCGCCGTGCTCGGCGAACGCCTCCCGGGCGGCGGCGAGGAGGGCGTCGTAGTTGCGGGCGGCGTCCTTCCGGTGCGGCCGGCGGGTCGCGACGATCTCGCTGACGGGGTACGGCGTGGCCGTCACTGCTGCCTCCCGGGGAGCCGGTGAACCGGAGGAATGCCTCCGATTGTTTGAAGTGGAGGGTCACCTCCGCTACAGTGGAGGGGTACCTCCACTTTACCAGTGCGAGGCCGGCTTCGCCGTGGACGGACGCGTCCCGGCGCGGGCCGCCCGCACCCCCGGGGGCCCGGGCCCTGCCGCACCGCGCACCGCCCGCCCTCCCCGGCCCGTCCGACCCTCCGCTCCGATCCGGAGAGGCTCCGCCATGCCCCGCACGTCCACCCGCCTCACCTTCGCGGTCCTCGCGACCGGTGCCGGCGTGTTCGCCATGCTGCAGTCGCTGATCGCGCCGGCCCTGCCGACCGTCCAGCACGCGCTGCACACCTCCCAGTCCACCGCGACCTGGGTGATGACGGCCTATCTGCTGTCCGCCTCGGTCTTCACCCCGATCCTCGGCCGCGTCGGCGACCTGGCCGGCCGCAAACGCACCCTCGTGGCCGTCCTGGCGACCGTCCTCGCTGGCTGCCTCCTCGCCGCGCTCGCCCCGAGCATCGGCGTACTGATCGTCGCCCGGGTCGTCCAGGGCGCCGGCGGCGCCCTGTTCCCGCTCTCCTTCGGCATCATCCGCGACGAGTTCGCGCCCTCCGAGGTCAGCGGCAGCATCAGCAACCTGTCCGCCGTGATCGCCGCGGGCGGCGGCGTCGGCATGGTGGCCGCCGGCCCCATCGTCTCAGCCCTCGACTACCGCTGGCTGTTCTGGATCCCGGTGGCCGTCGTCGCCGTGACCGTCCTGATCGCCCTGCGCTACGTCCCCGAGTCCCCCAACCGTGCGGAGGGGAAGGTCAGTTGGCTGGGCGCCGCACTGCTCTCCGCCTGGCTGGTCGCCCTGCTGCTGCCGCTCAGCGAGGCCGGGCGGTGGGGCTGGGGCTCGGCGCGGGTGCTCGGCCTGCTCGCCGCCGCCGTCGCGCTGTTCGCCCTCTGGCTGGCCACCGAGGCGCGCTCCCGCAGCCCCCTCATCGACCTGCGCGTGATGCGGCTGCCCGCGGTGTGGACGACCAACGCCGCCGCCCTGCTCTTCGGCGCGGGCATGTACGCGATCTGGTCCTTCCTGCCCGGCTTCGTCCAGACGCCGTCCGCGGCCGGCTACGGCTTCGGAGCGAGCGTCACCGCCGCCGGACTGCTCATGCTGCCGATGCTGGCAGCGATGTTCCTCTCCGGCGTCCTCGCCGGCCGCCTCGAACCCCGCGTCGGCGCCAAGGCGTTGCTGACCGCGGGCGCCGCACTCGGCGCGCTCGCCTGCGGCTTCCTCACCCTGTGGCACGACGCGCCGTGGCAGATCGCCGTCGTCGCGGGCCTGTTCGGACTCGGCATCGGGCTGGCCTACGCCTCGATGGCCAACCTCGTCGTCGGCAGCGTCCCGCCCGAGCAGACCGGCGCCGCCACCGGTATGAACGCCAACATCCGCACCATCGGCGGTTCCATCGGCGCCGCGGTCACCGGCGTCCTGGTCACCGGCCGCCTCCAGCCCTCCGGGCTGCCCTACGCCTCCGGCTACACCCACGGCTGGGCCCTGCTCGCCCTGCTCTGCCTGGCCGCCGCCGGTGCCGCCCTCCTCGTCCCGGCCCACCGCACCGCCCGCGTCCCGGCTCCCGCCGCGACCGGGAGCGCACGGGAACCGGCACGAGTGCGGTAGGGTCGACCTGCGTGATCACGCGGAACACCACCGCGTGAGCCGCAACGGGACGTGGCGCAGCTTGGTAGCGCACTTGACTGGGGGTCAAGGGGTCGCAGGTTCAAATCCTGTCGTCCCGACGTGCGGAGCAGTGGTCAGAGGTCATCACGGCGTGAGCCGAGGTGGCCTCTCGATCGTTTCCGCGCTCGGTGAGGCACTGGCACTGGGTGATGCGCTCACTGTGCCGGAAGGACCGGCGGACGGCCGCGCGGTCGGGGTCCCCGTCGGCGCGGCCGGACTCGGGCGGCCACTGGGCCGCCGGGGGGTCGGGTCGGCCTTCGCCGGAGGACGCGAGACGGCGGTGGCGGTGGGAGTCCGGGTGGCCGGTGGCTGCCGGTGGGACGCCGTCGGGCCAGGGCGTGCGGGACGGCCGGTGATACGGCCCCGGTGACCCTCGCGCGTGCCGTGTGTGGCCGTGGGTTTCGGTGCGGCCGGCGCGTCGGTGACCTGGACCCGGGACTCGTCGGGGAGCGGCTGGTCCGGTGCCGGTGCCGCCCGGGGGCTCGTCTGCTGAGGCAGCAGCGTCGCGGCGGCCACGCCGCCGAGCACGGTGAAGGCGGCCGCGGCCAGCGCCCGGCCGGCGTATCTCCTCAGCCTCCGTGGCCGGTCGGCCCGCGCGGTAGTGGGGGACTCGAGTATCTCCAGGGCCTCGTGCGGGCCCGGTTCGTCGCCGAAAAGGGCATCCGGCAGCGGGGCGACCGCCACCGGAGCGCTGTCGCCGCGGTCGCTCGCCTCTGCCGGCCCGGAGTCGTACGCCCCGCACTCCGGGCACGTCACGGCGCCGTTGAGGGTGCGGTCGCAGGGGATGCAGTAGTCCATGGGCATGACCTCGCTCACCGGCGGGCAGGGTGGATCACCGGTTACCGAGGTCAACGGGGCGGAACGGGACGGCACTCAGCCCCCGGCCGGAACGTGGGACAGCTAACGTTCCGGTGAACGGGCGGCGCGGGCCGCACCGGGCGTCCCGGTACGGCCTCCTGGTCACGCCCGGAACCTCACCCCGTCGTGAGGACGGTCCGCTGCGTGCCGTCCTCCGCCCGCGGCGCGCTCTCCTCCGCCTCGCGCCCCCGCAGCCTACGCGATCGGGTTCGTGGTGTGCGGCTCGGCCGCCCTGTTCTCGGCCCTGCGCCGCTGCAGTACGGCGCCGGTCCCGGGGCGCGGCGGCCTACAGCGGCGCCGGGGAGGAGGCGCCCCGGACGAGCAGGCGGGGTGTGCCCGTGCCGTCCGCGGGGACGCTCCACAGGTCGCTGCTGCCGACCGTGCCGTTCGCGGGGAGGGCGTAGGCGACGGTGTGGTCGTCGAGCCAGGTGGCCTGGTCGTCGACGCTGTGCCGTTCGGCGAGCGCCGTCTCGCGCAGGGTGCGCAGGTCGAGGACGTACTCGTGCCAGAGGTTCGTCCGGGACAGGATCCGCTTCTTGAAGGCGATGCGCGTCCCGTCGGGGGAGAGGGAGGGGCACTCCACGTTCTCGGTCAGGGTGGTGACCGTGCGCCGGGAGAGCGAACCCCGGACCAGGTACGTCTTGCCGGCCGTGTTGAGGGTGGCGTAGAAGGTGTCGTCGTCGGCGGCGAAGGTGACGCCCCAGTAGTTGATGTCCGAGGCGTGGTAGGGCTTGCCGTCCAGGACCACGGAGAACGACTCCAGGCTCGGCGTCAGCCGCATCGTGCGGGTGTCCAGGACCGAGGTCCGGGTGGAGAAGAAGGCCGACGAGTAGGACTCGCCGGAGACGAAGACGGTCCAGGCGGCGAAGCGGCCGCTGGGCGAGACCCGGGCCCGGCTGGGCGTGCCCGCGAGCGGGAAGGTGCGCCGCGTGCGCAGGCCCGCGTCCAGGAGCAGGGCGCGGTTGCTCTGCTTGAGGACGCCGGGGTCGGACTTCAGGCAGATGCCCGTGCCGGCCGCCGCGTAGAACCGCGCGCAGTTGAGGCGGGTGGCGGTCCGGGCGCCGCCCGGGTCGGTGGACGGCACCGAGGAGACCGCGGTGCGGTGCGGGCCGGGGGCCGCGTTGACGAAGGCCAGGCGGCCCTTGCTGCCGAGGGTCAGCTCGCCCGCGCTGACGGCGGGGCCGCCCGACTGCGGCCGGTTCGCCCGGTCCGCGCGGGAGGCCGCGTGCAGGACGATGCCCGTGCCCGCGCCGGCGAGCAGCAGCACCGCCGCGACGAGGACGAACAGGCGGCGGCGTATCGGTGTCATGGTGGTCCTTGTCGCGGTGGTGGTCATGTCCTGGTCACCGGGTCCCGCCGGCCGGCCGCAGCACCGCGCCCGCGACGGCCGCGCAGCACAGCAGGCCGGCCGCCGCCCCGGCGAGCGCCGGGCCGTCGCCCCACGCCGTCCAGGCGGCGCCGAAGGCCAGCGAGCAGCAGAACCGGGCCAGCGCCTGGCTGGTGCCGACGACGGCGAGGCCGCTCGCGCGCAGCTGCTCGGGCACCATGTCGGCGAGGGCGGCCGGGAGCACCCCGTCGGTGGCCGCGTAGAACGCGCCGTGCAGGGCGAGTACGACCGGGGGCAGGACCGGCGTGTCCGGGGCCCACAGCAGGAGGGCGTAGCCGGTGAGCAGGGCCACGTGCCCGGCGAGGAACACGGTGCGCCGCCCGATCCGGTCGGCCAGCGTCCCCAGGGGCAGCGCCAGCAGGAGGAACACGGCGGCGGTGCCCAGCGGCAGCAGCGGGAACCACTCCTCGCCGATGCCCGCGCGCCGTTGCAGCAGCAGGTAGACGAAGGCGTCGCTGACGGTGGTCAGACCGAGCAGCGCGGCACACCCGGCGAGCACCCGCAGCCGCGGCAGCCGCAGCAACGCGAGCGCCTCGCCCGGGCGGACGGGCCGGCGCCCGTGCTCCGCGCCGGTCGCGTCGGCCGTGTTGGCAGCGCGGACTGTTTCGGCCACCCCAGCCGCGTCGGCCAGGTCGGTCGCGTCGGCCAGGTCGGTCCCACCGGCCGCATCCGCCACGTCGGCCACACCCGCCCCGTGAGTCGCCCCAGCCACCGCACCCGCGCCCCCGCGCGCCCCCTCGCCCCGCCCCGGCACGAACAGCACCAGCACCAGCACGCCGAGCGCGGCCACGCACGTGCTCACGCCGAACACCGCGTCGTAGCCGTCGGTGGCCGCCCGCAGGATGAGGAAGGCGGCCAGTGGGCCGAGCATCGCGCCGGTGGTGTCCATCGCCCGGTGCACGCCGAAGGCCCGGCCCTGGGTCTCGGGCGGGGTGGACAGGGAGATCATCGCGTCGCGCGGGGCGGTGCGCAGGCCCTTGCCGGTGCGGTCCAGCGCGAGGACCGTGCCGAGCGTGCCGAGGCCGCTCGCGAGCAGCAGCAGCGGCTTGCACAGCGCGGACAGGCCGTAGCCCAGCCCGGCCAGCAGCTTGTGGTTGCGCGCCCGGTCGGCGAGGTGGCCGCCGGTGAGCTGGACCAGGGCGCTGACACCGTTGTAGACGCCGTCGAGGGTGCCGAAGCCGAGCGGGCTGAAGCCGAGCGTGCTGACCAGGTACAGCGGCAGGACGGCGGTGACCATCTCCGAGGAGATGTCGGTGACCAGGCTGACCGCGCCCAGCACGAGCACCACCGGGGCGACCCGGGGCCCGCGGCCGCGTCTTCGGCCCTGGCCGGCGTCCGCCTTCGCCGGCGCGGAACGATCGGTGAGGTACAAGACAAGGCTCCACGTGCGGTGCGACCGGACCCCGGGGCCCGGGGCGGTCAGTTCTGCCGGCTGCTCTCGTCCCGGAGCCAGGTCCCGAAGTCCTGTGCCCGGATGGCCCGGGCGGCCCCCCGCCGGGCGGCGACCGCCGCCGCGAGAAACACTACGACACCCGGCAGGAGCGTCGGCTCCGCGCGCAGCAGGGCGGTGAGGTCCGCCGTGCTCGTGCGCGCCGAGGGCTCCTCGGGCCGCTGGTGCTCCTCGACCTGGGCGGTGGACACCGCGGCCCGGATCCGCCGCTTGATCAAGTCCCGCCAGGTACGCGGCGGTTGGATCACGACACGGGCCGCGCCGACGACGCGCCGCTCCTCGGCGGCGAACGCCAGGGACGCGGCCAGGTCGTCGGCCATCAGCGGCGGCAGCGCGGCGATCCGGTCGTGCCCGGCCTTGGAGACGGCGATGACACCCCGGCCGAACAGCCCCTCGCGGACGGCCGGGAGACGCTGCCACACCCGGTAGTAGGCGCGCACCCGCCAGGCCGATGCGGCCAGCGGAATCTGCCGTTCGGGGGCGGTGGCGAGGATGCCCGAGGTCGCGTCGTGCAGGTGCTCGGTCAGCGCCAGGACGTCGGTGCCCGGGATCACGACGTCGGCGTCCACGTAGACCCGGGGGAAGCCGCGCGCGTGGTCGTCACCCGTGCGCAGGGCGGCGTGCTTGGACGGGACGGGTGTCTCCACCACCCGCACGCGCGGGCCGCGTTCGGCCGCGATCCGCGCGGTGTCGTCCGTACAGCCGTTGCACACGACGACGACGTCGGTGTCGTCCTCCGGGAGGCCGGCCAGCAGGGAGTCGAGGAGCCGGCCGATGACCCGCGCCTCGTTGTGGGCCGGGATCACGATGCTCGTCACGTGGGCAGTATGCCGTTGCTGTCGCTATTGCGACATGTGTTTCGACCAACCGTTCCCGCGACTGCGCCTCGTGGTCTAGATTGAGGACCGCCGGGCCGGTTGGGTGGGGAACTGGTACTTGATGGTGCGTCACGGTCCGGCGCCATGAGCAGATTCCGAAACGGACAGTAACCAGCATGCTGGGGGCATGAGGCGGTTGGGGAACCGCTGAAGCCCCCTCGCTTTACGGTGCCGCTGTGTCGAGGGCACGTCGGTCAGGCGTAGCAGCGCATGTGGGGGGGGCATGACCATTGAGGTCACGCATGAGCAACTGGTTGTGGACCGAGAAAGTCCACAGACCCGACGAAGACGGTGGGAGCAGAGGTACCGGATCGTCCTGCTGGTCGGGGACGCTCTGGCCGCTGCCGCCGCGGCCTTCCTGATCCACGCGGCGTACGGCCGCTGGGCGGTGTCCCTGGTGCTGCCCCCGACCTGGATCGTGGCCATGGTGGCCCACCGCTCCTACGACCGCGGCGCGTTGGGGCTCGGCACCGAGGAGTACCGGCGGGTGCTGCGCGGCACCCTCGCGCTGCCCGCGCTGGCCGCGCTCGCGTACTGGCTGGGCACCCGCGATGCGGGCCTCCTCCATGACATGATCATGGCCGCGGTGCCGGCCGCCGCGATCGCCCTGCCGGTCCGCTACACGCTGCGCCGCCGGCTGCACCGGCGCTGGGCGCGGGGCCGGGACCGCAGCCCGACCCTCCTCGTCGGACCGTCCCACGACGTCGCGGAACTGGTCGCCGTGCTGCGGCGCGGCGGCGTCCAGGACCTGCAGATCGCGGGCGTGTGCCTCAGCGATCCGCAGAACGCCTCCTCCGTGAGGCAGTTGGGGCTGCCCGTCCTCGGCGGCCCGGCCGACATGACCGACGTGCTGCGCGCCGTACGCATCAGCACCGTGGTCGTCCTGCCGGCCCCCGGGCTCGACACCTCCGTCCTGCGCCGGATGTCCTGGACGGCGGCCGCGCACGGCGTCGACTTCCTGCTGGCACCCGTGCTGACCGACGTGTCCGCCTCCCGGCTGGCCGTCCGGCCCACCAACGGCGTGCCCCTGCTGCGGATCCAGGCGCCCGACCTCTCCCGCACCTCCCGGCTGCCGAAGGAACTGCTCGACCGCACGCTCGCGGCGGCGCTCCTGACCCTCCTCGCGCTGCCCATGCTGCTGATCGCCCTGGTCGTCCGGCTGGACAGTTCCGGCCCGGCCCTGTTCCGGCAGCAGCGGGCGGGCCGCTACGGCGACCACTTCACCATGCTCAAGTTCCGCACCATGCGGGCGGACTCGGAGGCACTGCGGGCGGAACTGGCCCACCTCAACCAGAACAGCGACGGCCTGCTGTTCAAGGTGAAGGAGGACCCCCGCATCACCCGGGTCGGCTCGCTGCTGCGCCGCAGCTCGCTCGACGAACTGCCGCAGCTGATCAACGTGGTGCGGGGCGACATGTCGCTCGTCGGTCCCCGGCCGCCGCTGCCCGAGGAGGTGGAGGAGTACACGCCGGACATCAAACGCCGGCTGCTCGTCAAACCCGGCCTCACCGGGCTGTGGCAGGTCAGCGGCCGCTCCGACCTGCCCTGGGACGAGGCGGTCCGGCTCGACCTCGGATACGTGGACAACTGGTCGATGGGCCTCGACCTGACCATCCTGCTGCGCACCGGGTCCGCGGTGGTGCGGGGAACGGGAGCCTACTGATGGACCAGGCGAAGAGGGGGAAGCAAGTGAGCGAGAGTGCACAGCCGTTGGGGGTCGCGGTCGTCGGGGCCGGCTACTGGGGCCCCAACCTCGTCCGCAACTTCCAGGCCAGCGACCGCTTCCGGCTGCGCTGGCTGTGCGACCTCGACGTGGACCGGGCCCAGCGGGTCCTCGGCGGCTACTCCACGGTCCAGGCCACCGCGGACTACGCGGCCGTCCTCGCCGACCCGTCGGTCGACGCCGTCGCCGTGGCCACGCCCGCCGGCACCCACCTCGACATCGCCCTGGCCGCCCTGCGCGCCGGCAAGCACGTCCTCGTGGAGAAGCCGCTCGCGGCGACCTACGCCGACGGGATGCGCCTGGTCACCGAGGCCGACGAGCGCGGCCTCACCCTGATGTGCGACCACACCTACTGCTACACGCCCGCCGTGGGCCGCATCCGGGAACTGGTCCGCTCCGGAGAGCTCGGCGACATCCACTTCGTCGACTCGGTCCGCATCAACCTCGGGCTCGTGCAGAAGGACATCGACGTCCTGTGGGACCTCGCCCCGCACGACCTGTCGATCCTGGACTTCATCCTCCCCGACACCGTCGAGCCGGTCGCCGTCGCCGCGCACGGGGCCGACCCGATCGGCGCCGGACAGGCCTGCGTGGCCTACCTGACGCTCCAGCTCAACACGGGCGCCATCGCCCACGTGCACGTCAACTGGCTGTCGCCGACCAAGGTCCGCACCACCATGGTGGGCGGCGCCAAACGCACCCTGGTCTGGGACGACCTCAACCCCCTGCAGCGCGTCGCCGTGTACGACCGGGGCGTGGACCTGGCCACGCCGCAGGAGATCGGCGCCGACGAGCGCCGCGAGATGCTCGTCTCGTACCGCTCCGGGGACATGGTCGCGCCCGCGATCGGCGAGAAAGAGGCGCTGCGCAGCATGGTCGACGAGTTCGCCGACGCGATCGGGGAGCGCCGGGCGCCGCTGACCGACGGCCGGGCGGGCCTCAGGGTGCTGGACATCCTCGAGGCGGCCTCGCGGAGCCTCGCGTTCAAGGGCGCGGTCGTCGGCCTGCGTGCCGGACGTTGAGCACAGTGAATCCATCGGAAGGGCACAGCAGTTGAACAGCGTACGCGGCAAGAAGATCCTGGTCACCGGGGGAGCGGGCACCATCGGCTCCCACCTCGTCGACCTCCTGGCCGAGGGCGGCGCCCGCGAGGTCGTGGTGCTGGACAACCTCGTGCGCGGGCGGCGGGCCAACCTGGCCCGGGCGCTGCCCAGCGGCGTCGTGGAGGTCGTCGAGGGCGACATCCGGGACACCGCCACCGTACGGAAGGTCACCGAGGGCGCCGACCTGGTGTTCCACCTCGCCGCGATCCGCATCACCCAGTGCGCGGAGGAGCCCAGGCTCGCCAACGAGGTGCTGGTCGACGGCACCTTCAACGTCCTGGAGGCGGCCGCCGAGGCCGGCGTCGCCAAGGTGATCGCCTCCTCCTCGGCGTCCGTCTACGGCATGGCCGAGACCTTCCCCACCACCGAGCGCCACCACCCCTACAACAACGACACCTTCTACGGCGCGGCCAAGGCCTTCAACGAGGGCATGCTGCGCAGCTTCCACGCCATGTACGGCCTGGACTACGTGGCGCTGCGCTACTTCAACGTCTACGGCCCCCGCATGGACATCCACGGCCTCTACACCGAGGTGCTCATCCGCTGGATGGAGCGCATCGAGGCGGGCGAGCCGCCCCTCATCCTCGGCGACGGCACCCAGACCATGGACTTCGTCGACGTCCGGGACATCGCCAGGGCCAACGTGCTGGCCGCCGAGTCGGACGTCACCGACGAGGTGTTCAACATCGCCAGCGGCGCGGAGACCTCGCTCAAGGAGCTGGCCCAGGGCCTGCTGGAGGCGATGGGGGCGACGGGCCTGGAGCCGGTGCACGGACCCGCCCGCGCGGTGAACGGGGTCGCCAGACGGCTCGCGGACACCTCGCGGGCCGCCGAGCGGCTCGGGTTCACGGCGGAGATCGACCTGCGCACCGGGCTCAGGGACCTGGTCCAGTGGTGGCGCGCGGAGCGGGAGGCGGCCCAGTGAGCACCGACCGCATCCCGGTGATGACCCCCTGGCTCGGCGAGGAGGAGGCGCGGGCCGCCTCCGACGCGGTGCTGTCCGGCTGGGTCGCCCAGGGGCCCCGGGTCGCCGCCTTCGAGCGGGCCTTCGCCGAGCGGGTGGGGGCCGAGCACGGCATCGCGGTCAGCTCCTGCACCACCGCCCTGCACCTGTCGCTCGTCGCGCTGGGGCTGGGCCCCGGCGACGAGGTCGTGGTGCCCTCGCTGTCGTTCATCGCCACCGCCAACGCCGTGCGCTACGTCGGCGCCGAGCCGGTGTTCGCCGACGTCGACGCGGCGACGGGCAACCTGACCACGGCCACCGTGGACGCCGTCCGCACCCCGCGCACCAGGGCCGTCCTCGCCGTGCACCAGGGCGGCGTCCCGGCCGACGTGGCCGCCCTGCGGGCCGCCTGCGCCGACTGGGACCTGCCCCTGGTGGAGGACGCGGCCTGCGCCATCGGCTCGACCGCCGGCGGCAAACCCGTCGGGCACGGCGCGCTGCTCGCCGCCTGGTCCTTCCACCCCCGCAAGCTGGTCACCACGGGCGAGGGCGGCATGGTCACCACCGACGACGCCGAGTGGGCCGCCCGGCTGCGCCGGCTGCGCGAGCACGGGATGAACGCCTCGGCAGCGGACCGGCACGCGAGCAGCAAGCCCGTCCTGGAGAGCTACCTGGAAGTCGGATTCAACTACCGGATGACCGACGTCCAGGCCGCGATCGGCCTGGTCCAGCTCGGCAAGCTCGACGCGATGATCGCCCGCCGCCGCGAACTGGCGGCCCGGTACGCGGCGGCGCTGCACGACGTCCCCGGCCTCACCCCCGTCCGCGACCCCGCGCACGGGCAGTCCAACTTCCAGTCCTACTGGGTGCTGCTGGACGAGGACTTCCCCGTCGGCCGGGACGACCTGCTCGGCGCGCTCGCCGAGGCCGGCGTCTCCGCCCGGCGCGGCATCATGGCCGCGCACCTCGAACCCGCCTACGCGGACCACCCCCGCGGGCCGCTGCCGGTCACCGAGCGGATCAGCCGCGACTCGCTGATCCTGCCGCTGTTCCACACCATGACCGAGGCCCAGCAGGACCGCGTCGTGGCCGCACTGCGCGAACAGGCCCGCAGATGAACGCACTTGTGATCGTCGGCGCGGGCGGCTTCGCCCGGGAGACCGCGCAGGCCGTACGGGACGCGGGCGGCACCGAGCTGCTCGGGCACCTCGACGACAACCCCGCCCTGCACGGCACCACGGTGGACGGCGTGCCCGTCCTCGGCGGCCGCGACCTGGTCCACGACCTGCCCGGCGCCCGCGTGGTGGTCTGCGTGGGCAACCCCCGCGACTACGCGGCGCGCGCCCGCCTGGTCCGCCGGCTCGGCCTGCCGGCCGACCGCTACGCCACGGTGATCCACCCGGCGGCGGCCGTGTCCTCGACCTGCGAGGTCGGCCCCGGCTCGGTCCTGCTCGCGCACTGCGCCCTGACCGCCGCCGTGCACGTGGGCGCGCACGTCGCGGTGATGCCGCACGTCGTCCTCACCCACGACGACGTGGTCGAGGACTACGCCACGCTCGCGTCCGGCGTCCGCGTGGGCGGCGGCGCGCGGCTGGAGCGCGGAGCCTACGTGGGCTCCGGGGCCCTGGTCAGGGAGGGCACGACGGTCGGCGCCTGGTCGCTGATCGGCATGGGGAGTGCCGTGCTCGGCGACGTCCCGCCGGGCGAGGTCTGGGTGGGGAGCCCGGCCCGGCGGCTGCGCGCGGCGGACGCGCCCGCGCGGGACGAACTCGCGACTCGAACAATGGGGGGACCCGTCACATGAACCAGATACCGCTGGTGGACCTCAAGGCGGCCCACGAGGAGGTCGCCGACGAGGTACGGGCCGGCTTCGAACGGGTCCTCGCCGGCACCGCGTTCGTCGGCGGCGAGGAGGTCCGCCTGTTCGAGCGCGCGTACGCGGACTTCGGCGGCGTCGCTACGTGCGTCGGCGTCGCCAACGGCACCGACGCCGTCGAACTGGCCCTGCGCGCGAGCGGGGTGGGGCCCGGCGACGAGGTCGTGGTGCCCGCCAACACCTTCATCGCGACCGCGGGCGCGGTGGCCCGGATCGGCGCCCGGCCGGTCCTGGCGGACTGCCTGCCCGGCAGCCACCTGCTCGACCCCCGGGCCGCGCTGGACGCGGTCGGCCCGGCCACCCGGGCGGTGGTGCCGGTGCACCTGTACGGGCAGATGGCCGACGTGACCGAGCTCGCCGGGCACCTGCCCGACCGGGTGCGGATCGTCGAGGACGCCGCGCAGTGCCAGGGCGCCACCCGAGACGGACGGTCGCCGGGCAGCGGCGGGATCGCGGCCACCAGCTTCTACCCGGGCAAGAACCTGGGCGCCTACGGCGACGCGGGCGCGGTGCTCACCGACGACGAGGAACGGGCCGCACTGGTGCGCGCGATCGCGAACCACGGCGGCGTCGCCAAGTACCGCCACGACGTACCCGGGTTCAACAGCCGCCTGGACGGGCTGCAGGCCGTCGTCCTGCGGGCGAAACTGGCCCGGCTGGCGGACGGCAACGCCGCCCGCCGGGCGGCCGCGGCCCGCTACGACGCGCTGCTCGCCGACCTGGCCGACGCCGGCCGCGTCGTGCTCCCGGTGACCGCGCCGGGCAACGTCCACGTCTGGCACCTGTACGTCGTCCAGGTCACCGGCGCGGACCGCGACGCCGTCGTCGGCAAGCTCAACGCCGAGGGCATCGGCGCGGGGGTGCACTATCCCGCCCCGGTCCACCTCACTCCGGCCTACCGCCATCTCGGGTACTCCCGGGGCGACTTCCCGCACGCCGAGCAGGCTGCGGACCGCATCCTGTCGCTCCCGCTCTACCCGCAGATCACCCCCGGCCAGCAGCAGCGCGTCGTGGACACCCTCGCCGACGCGCTCCGCGGCTGACCGGCACCCGGCTTCACCGCTCCACCCCGACCGCACGGGTCGGGCCTGCACAGCACCGCTGAGAGGTACACATGAGAAAATGGAGCAGACGGATCCGGGGCGGCCGCCTCGCCGTCGTAGCAGCATTGGTATGGGCGGTGCTCCCGGCGGCCGTGCCCGCCCGGGCGGCATCCGATCCGTGCGGCGCGGGATCGAACCCCGTCGTCTGCGAGAACTCCAAGCCGGGCAGCCCGAAGTCCGACTGGTTCTCGCCCAACGCCTACGGTGACATCAAGGGCTTCACCACCAAGGAGAGCGTCCAGGCCGGCGACACCGTCCAGTTCAAGGTCCAGTCGAAGACCTCGTACCACATCCAGATCTACCGGCTCGGCTGGTACGGCGGCGACGGCGCGCGCGAGATGACGACCGCCGCCCAGGCGGCCGTGACCTACCCGGCCAACTACGCCACCAAGCCCGCCGGCTGCACCACCAAGAGCACCACCGGCCTGGTCGACTGCGGCAACTGGCCCGTGACCGCGACCTGGACGGTGCCCAGCGACGCCGTGTCCGGCCTGTACATCGCCAACCTGACGCAGACCGACGGCGACGGCCTGATGCCGTACCCGTTCGTCGTCCGCAAGGACTCCAGCACCTCCGACGTCGTCGTGCAGACCAGCGACCAGACCTGGCAGGCGTACAACGACTACGGCGGCCAGGACCTGTACGGCGGCGCCGGGCCCGCTCCGGACGGCCGCGCCTACGAGGTCAGCTACAACCGGCCGCTGGACATCGGCGGCGACAACGGCATCTACGGCTCCGAGTACATGATGCTCGCCTGGCTGGAGCGCAACGGCTACGACGTCAGCTACACCTCCGGTGTGGACGTGTCGTCGGCGAACGGCGCCACCCTGCTGAAGAACCACAAGGTGTACCTGTCCTCCGGCCACGACGAGTACTGGAACCAGAGCCAGTACTCCAACGTCCTCGCGGCCCGCAAGGCCGGTGTCCGGGAGGGCTTCTTCAGCGGCAACGAGGTCTTCTGGAAGACGAGGCTCGCCCCGAGCATCGACGGCACGAACACGGCGGACCGCACCCTGGTCTGCTACAAGATGACCAAGATGGCGCAGAACAACGGCATCGCCGACCCCAGCGGCGCCTGGACCGGCACCTGGATGGACCCGACGAGCACCCAGTACGGGCAGGACTACCAGCCGCCGAACGTCCTCACCGGCTCCATGTTCCAGGTGAACGGCTACCGCAGCGACGCCATCACCGTCCCCGGCTCGTACGGCAAGAACCGGATCTGGCGCAACACCTCCGTCGCGAACCTGACGTCCAGTCAGACGGCCATCTTCCCCACCGGCACCCTCGGGTACGAGTGGGACAGCGACCTCGACAACAGCACCCGGCCCGCCGGAGCCATCGACGTGTCGTCCACCACCGTGGACGTCAACGACGGCAAGTACCGCATGGACTGGGGCAACACCTACGGCAACGGCACCGCGACGCACAACCTCGTGGAGTTCCGCGACCAGGACTCCGGGGCCCTGGTGTTCGGCTCGGGAACCGTTCAGTGGTCGTGGGGCCTGACCAACGTCCCGACGTACAACCCCGCCGACACCGTGGTCACCGAGGACGCCCGCATGCAGCAGGCGACCATGAACGTGCTCGCGGACATGGGCGTCCAGCCGCTGACCCGGCAGGGCAACCTCACCGCGGCCACGGCCTCCACCGACACCACCGGCCCTGCCGTCACCGTGACCAGCCCAACCTCCGGGACCACCGTCCCGGCGCTGAAGCCGGTCACGATCAAGGGCACCGCCACCGACTCCGGCGGCGTGGTGGCCCGCGTCGAGGTGTCCACGGACGGCGGCTCGACGTGGAAGGCCGCCACCGGCCTGACGTCCTGGACCTACACCTGGACCCCGACCACCCCGGGTTCCGCGTCGGTCAAGGTCCGCGCGGTCGACGACAGCGTCAACATCGGTGCCACCACCACCGTCCCGGTGACCGTCGGCCCCCAGGCCTGCCCCTGCACCGTCTGGCCGGCCTCCGCCGTGCCCGGCACCGTCAACGGCGGCGACGGCAGCTCGGTCGAGCTCGGCGTCAAGTTCCGCACCACGGTGGCCGGTTCGATCACCGGTGTGCGCTTCTACAAGTCGCCCGTCAACACCGGCACCCACACCGGCAGCCTGTGGAGCGCCTCCGGCACCCGCCTGGCCACCGGCACCTTCACCAACGAGACCGCCTCCGGCTGGCAGCAGCTGAACTTCTCCACCCCGGTGGCCGTCAAGGCCAACACCACCTACGTCGCCTCGTACTTCGCCCCCAACGGCGGATACTCCTACGACGGCGGCTACTTCTCCGGCGGCGACGCGGGCCTCGCCCCGCTCACCGCGCTGAAGTCGGGCACCGACGGCGGCAACGGCGTCTACCACTACGGCTCCACCAGCGCCTTCCCGTCCTCGCAGTCCTCCGGCAGCAACTACTGGGTCGACGTGGTGCTGGACACCTCGACGGCCAGCACCACCCCGCCCACCGTCACCTCCACCTCCCCGACGTCCGGGGCGACCGGCGTGTCCATCACGGCACCGGTGTCGGCCGTCTTCAGCTCGGCCGTCGACGCCGACACCCTGACGTTCACCGTGAAGGACCCGGGCGGCTCCACCGTGCCCGGGACGTGGACGCTGCCCAGCTCCAACAAGGCGACCTTCACCCCGTCGACCGAACTGGAGCTGCACACCGCGTACACCGCCTCCGTCCAGGCGTCCGACCTGTGGGGCAACGCCATGGCGGACCCGGTGACCTGGTCGTTCACGACCAGCTCCACCCCGCCCGCGGTCACCTGCCCCTGCACGCTGTGGCCCTCCTCCACCGTGCCGGCCACCGCCGACATGACCGGTGACACCAACTCCGTGGAGCTGGGCACCCGGTTCACGTCCTCGACGAGCGGCTGGGTCACCGGCGTCACCTTCTACAAGGGCACCGGCAACACCGGCACCCACACCGGCAGCCTGTGGGCGGACGACGGCACCCTGCTCGCCACCGGCACCTTCACCGGCGAGACCGCCTCCGGGTGGCAGCAGCTCACCTTCGCCACCCCGGTCGCCATCACCGCCGACACGCCGTACGTCGTCTCGTACCACGCGCCGAACGGCAACTACGCGGTGGACGGCGGCTACTTCGCGGCGGCCCACCAGTCGTATCCGCTGACCGCCACCGCCGACACCACCACCCACCACAACGGGCTCTACCGGTACGGCACCGACTCCGCCTTCCCGAACGGGTCCTACGGGTCGGCGAACTACTGGGTCGGCCCCGTCTTCACCGCCGACAACCCGAGCGCGATGCTGTCGACCGGCGCCTCGGAGGAGACCGCGGCCTCGGTGACGCACACCGCCGACGCGGGCAGCCCCCTCGTCACGACCCTGCCGGCCGGGACCGGACTGTCGTCGGTCAAGGCGACCGTGACCGTCCTGAGCGGCTCCAGGGCCGCCAGGAAGCTCCACGTCACGGCCGTCACCTCCTACGACCGGGCCACCCACAAGGTGTCCGTCCACCTGTCGGCCCCGCTGCCGGACGGCACCCGGTTCAAGGTCACGGTCACGGCCCGGGACAAGCACCGCCACCCGGTGACGTCCCGCAGCTGGACCCTGACCAGCAAGACCGTCCGCAAGAAGAAGAACTGACCGACCGAACCCACCGGTGGTGGTCCGCGCCCGACCCGGCGCGGGCCGCCACCGGGGATTGGCTTGACGCATCGATGAGCACCGTCAGTGTTGTGATCCCCTGCTACAAGTACGGCCACTTCCTGGCCGACTGCGTCAGCAGCGTCCTGGACGAGCAGGACGGCGTCGACGTCCGGGTGCTCATCATCGACGACGCCTCACCCGACGACTCCGCGGAGATCGCGCACAAGCTGGCCGCCGCGGACCCGCGCATCGAGGTCCGCGTCCACCGGACCAACAAGGGCCACATCGCGACCTACAACGAGGGCCTCCTGGAGTGGGCCGACGGCGACTACGTCGCCCTGCTGTCCGCCGACGACCGGCTGGTCCCGGGCGCACTGGTGCGGGCGGCCGCGCTCCTGGACGCCCACCCCGAGGCGGGCTTCGCCTACGGGCGCCCCCTGCGCTTCCGGCACGGCGGCCCGCTGCCCAAGGCCCGCACCCGGAGCACCGGCTCGGTCGTCTACCCCGGGCGGTGGTGGCTGGAGCGGCGCTTCCGCGAGGGCACCGGCTGCATCACCTCACCGGAGGTCGTCGTCCGCACCAGCCTCCAGCGCACGGTCGGCGGCTACGACCCGGACCTGCCCCACGCCGGCGACATCGAGATGTGGATGCGGCTCGCCGCACACGCCGACGTCGGCTACGTACGCGGCGCCGACCAGGCGTTCTACCGCGTGCACGGCACCAACATGTCCACCACCGACTTCGGCGGCCAGCTCGACGACCTGCGCCAGCGCCTGGCGGCCTTCGACTCGGTGCTCGCCAAGTGCGCCGACCGGCTGCCCGACGCCGACCGCCTCGCCGGCCAGGTCCACACCCGGCTCGCCCGCTACGCGCTGCGCCGGGCCTACCGGGCCTACGACCGGGGCCGCACCGGCGTCGTCCCCGTCGACGACTGCGTCGCCTTCGCCGCGCAGTGCCTGCCCGGCTACGAGGCGCTGCCCGAGTACCGCGCGCTGCGGCTGCGCCGGCGGATCGGCCCGAAGGCCATGCCCTACCTGCAGCCGCTGATCTGGTCGGCCGTGGCCGAGCGCGGGCGGGAGCGGCTGTGGTGGGAGTCCTGGAAGCGCCGGGGCATCTGATGACCGAACGGTTCGGCTCAGTCCGTCACGGGCACCGGGCCGGCGAGCCGGCGGCGGCCCGGACGGACGTTCCGGCGGTTCATCGCGTACCGGTCCAGCCACAACGCGCCGAGCACGCCGCCGGCCGCGCCCAGCAGGGCCGTGCCCGCCAGGCCGCGGCTCCTGTCGCCCTGCACCTCGGCGGCGCTCGGGGAGGTCAGGACGGAGGCGGTGATCCGCCCGTACGCGGGGACCTTCTGCGCCGTCTGGAGCGCGTCGACGTGCCGGGTGTACACGTCGATGATCCGGCGGACCGCCGTCACGGCCGCGTCCGCGCCGGACGCCTGCGACTGGACCTGCAGCGAGGGGATCAGATAGCGGGGCGTGGCGCTGGTGCCGCTGTTGCGGGGGACGAGGTGGTAGGTCCCCCGCACGCCCGCCGCCCGCAGCTCCGCGGCACCCGCCGGGGACTGCAGCTGCTGCACCACCCCGTAGGACACCACGGCGAGCGGCGGCTGCAGGTTGGTGAGCTGGTTGGGCTGGTTCTGCGTCACCGGCGGCTTGAGCACGACCACCGCGGAGCCGACGTACTGGGGGGCGGGGCGCACCACGCGGTACGCGCCGGCGAGCGTCAGCAGCAGCGCGACCGCCACGACGTACCAGCGGCGCAGCAGCGCGTCGGCGACGTTCCCGGGCGACATGTGAGTTCCTTCCGTCGCTCCCGATACTGGCAGGACGCGTGGCGGGACGCCACCGAACAGAGGGGGTACGGTTCGTGAGCCTCGGTGAGATCTGGGCCATTCTGCGCAGGCGCTGGTACTTCATGGTGCCCTTCACCGTGCTCAGCCTGCTCGGCGGCGGCTACCTGTACGCGACCGTCCCGGTCTCGTACCAGTCGCAGAGCTCGGTCGCCCTGCTGGACTCCTCGGCCGTCGCCCGGCTGGCCCCCACCTTCGGCAACCCCATCTCGAACGCGGGCGGTTCGCTCATCGTCACGGCCGACGTACTGATCAGGACCCTCGAATCCAGCGACGCCGCCAAGGAGTTGCGCGGCCGGGGCGTCACCGACCCGTACACGGCCGGCTTCGCGCCCGCGAGCGACAGCCCGCTGCTGGTGCTGAGCGTCACCGGCACCGACCGGGCGAAGGTGCTGCGGGAGACCAACACCCTGACCACGTTCGCCGGGGAACAGCTCAGCGCCCTGCAGGCGGCCGCGAAGGTCCCGCCCGCCTACTTCGTGCAGACGGCGCCCGTCGTCCTGCCGCAGACCCCGGTCGCCAAGTCGAAGAACCGCTACCAGGACATCGCGGCCGTCGTCATCCTGGGCGTCGTCAGCGCGTTCCTGCTGTCGATCCTGATGGAGGGCGTCGCGGTCGTCCGCCGCCGGCACCGCGCCGCCCACCCGCGCGAGCCCCGGGTTCCGGACCGGGTCCGGGCGGGCCCGCTGGGCCGGCGGGTCGACGCCACCGCGATCCTGACCGTCTACCTGGTGCTGGCCTTCTTCATCCCCTCCAACCTCGCCCTGCCCGCGCTCGGCGGCGTCGGCACCCCGGCCAACGTGTTCGCCCTGCTGGGGCTGTTGTGGTACCTGGCGACCTGGCTCGGCGGCCGCATCCTCCCCGCGCCGGGCACTCGGCTCGCCCGGGTCGCGATGTGCGTGCTCGGGCTCGCGGTCCTCGCGGCCTACGTCGCCGACGCGATGCGCGAGAGCTCCCACGAGGAGGTCCTCGGGGCCGACCGCGGCCTCATCGGGTTCCTGGTGTGGGTGTCGCTGATCGTGCTCACCTCGGCGGGGGTGCAGGAGCGCGGCCGGCTGGACGTGCTGATGCGCCGCATGGTGGTCATGGGGTCCGTCGTGGCCGCGATCGGCTTCTACGACTTCTTCGCGGCCACCAACATCGCCGACTCCGTCCACATCCCCGGCCTGCAGACCAGCGTGGCCCAGGTGACCACCATGGACCGCGGCTCCTTCACCCGGCCCCGGGCCACCACCGCCCAGCCGCTGGAGTTCGCCGGCATGCTGGCCATCCTGCTGCCCTTCGCCGTGCAGCAGGCCTTCGACCCGGTACGCCGCCACCTGCACCCACTGCGCCGCTGGGCCCCCGTGGTCCTCATCGCCGGCGCGCTGCCGCTGTCGGTGTCGCGGACCTCGATCATCGGCCTGCTGCTGGTGGCCCTGGTGATGGTGCCGCGCTGGAAGCCGGCCCGGCGCTGGGCCGCGATCGGCGTGATGACGGCCTCCGTCGCCGTCTTCAAGGTGCTCATCCCCGGCCTGATCGGCACGATCACCGGCCTGTTCGCGTCGTTCCTGTCCAACTCCGACAGCAGCACGCAGGCCCGCACGGTCAAGTACAGCGCGATCGTGCCCTATCTGAAGGAACACCCGCTGTTCGGGCGGGGCTTCGGCACCTTCACCCCCGACCTGTACTTCTTCACCGACAACCAGTACATGCTGACCCTGGCCGAGATGGGCGTGCTCGGACTCGTCGCCCTGCTCACCCTGTTCGTCACCGGCATCCACCAGGGCGGCGCCGTCCGCCGGCTGGCCCGCACCGAGGCCGACCGCGAGCTGGGGCAGGCGTTCTTCGCCGCCTCGCTGGTCGCCCTGGTCATCAGCGCCACGTTCGACTCGCTCAGCTTCCCGATGTTCGCCGGCCTGTTCTTCCTGCTGCTGGGGGCCGGGGCCAGCTGCCTGGGCTTCCTGCGGCGCGACGCGGCGGCCGCCGCCGTACCGGGCCCCCGCACCTCCCCGCCAGCCCAGCCCGCCGACCTCGTGGAGTCCCGATGAGTCCCGTCGCCGTCATCGTCGTCACCTGGAACAGCGCCTCGGTGCTCCCCGGGTTCCTCGCCGCGCTCCCGGAGGGCATGGCGGGCCTCGACTGGCGTCTCGTCGTCGCCGACAACGACTCCGCCGACGACACCGTCGAGGTGCTCCGGTCGCTGGCCCCCGACGCCACCGTCGTCCAGACCGGCCGCAACGCCGGGTACGCCGCCGGGGTCAACGCGGCGCTGCGGGCCGCCGGGGAGTGGGACGGCGGACACGGTCCCGTCCTGGTCTGCAACCCCGACATCCGGATGCGGCAGGGCTGCGCCAAGCGCCTCGTCGACCGGCTCGGCGACGGCGTGGGCATCGCCGTCCCCCTGCTGTACGAGGAGGGCCGGGAGGAGACGCCCCTGCACTCGCTGCGCCGCGAGTCGAGCGTGTCCCGGGCCCTCGGCGAGGCCCTCATCGGCAACCGCCGGGCCGGGCGCTTCCCACCCTTGAGCGAACTCGTCACCGATCCCGCCGCGTACCGCCGGCCCACGCGCGCGGACTGGGCCACCGGCGCGCTCATGGCCCTGTCGGCCGACTGCGTGGCCGCCTGCGGCCCGTGGGACGAGTCCTTCTTCCTCTACTCCGAGGAGACCGAGTACTGCCTGCGGGCGCGCGACCGGGGCTACGTCACGCGACTCGAGCCGACGGCCGAGGCCGTCCACCTCGGGGGCGACTCCCGGGTCTCGCCCCGGCTGTGGACCCTGCTCACCCTGAACCGCGTACGGCTGTACCGGCGGCGCCACGGGGCGCCGGCCACGGCGTGCTTCCGGGGGGCCGTGTTCCTGCGCGAGGCGTCGCGGGCCGCCCTCGGCAGGGAGGCCAGCCGGGCGGCGGCGGGCGCCCTGCTCAGGCCGGGCGCGCTGCGCGCCGTGCCGGGGCCGTGACGCCCGCTCAGCCGGACCAGGTCGTGTAGAAGCTCCCGGGGTTCACCAGGTACCGCACGGTCGCGTGCGGCACGTGGCGCACGGTGTGGCGCCGGCTGTAGCGGTGGACGAGCTCCCAGTCCTCGCGCGGGAGCACCTCGGGGGTGCGCCGCAGCCGGCTGAAGTGCAGCGCGCGGGTGCGCCGGGCGACGAACGCGTTGGTGTCCAGGAAGGACTCGTGCGCGGCCCGGCGCCGGTCGAACGGCACGGACAGGACGTCCCGTTCGGTGCCGTCCGGCAGCAGGCGGCGCAGTGCCGTGTACACGCCGTCGGGTCCCGCGGGCGCCCGCAGGGCCGCCAGCGCCCGTTCCAGGTGGTCGGGTTCCCACAGGTTGTCGTCGTCCAGGAACGCCACGTACCGCGAGCGGCTGAGGCGGATGCCCACGTTGCGCACGACCCCGGCCACACCGGTGTTGCGGCCCAGCGAGACGGCGAACAGCCGCGGGTCGTCGGGGAGTTCCGGAAGTCCCGCGCCGTCGTCGACGACCACGACGACCTGGTCGCGCACGGTCTGGTCCAGGGCCGAGCGCACGGCCGCCCGCAGCTCGTCGGGGCGGCGGTGGGTGGCGATCACCGTGGCCACGAGCGCGGTGGGCAGCGCGTCGGCGGTGGCCGCGAGGCGGCGGACCTCGGCGTTCTCGAAGCGGCGCAGCACGAGGGCGGAGGGGGCGAGCAGGACCTTGTTGCGCAGCTCGAAGAGGACGAGCCAGCCGAAGGCGCGCTTGAGGAGCTCCCAGGGGGCGCGGGCGATACGTCGCATGACTGCTGGACCTCTTCCTCAGCCGGCCGGCGCGGGGGTCACCGGGGTGCCGTCGGAGAACCGGTTGCCGCGCCAGACGTTGCCGGCACCCCCGGCGTTCCAGGCGGTGACGGCGCCGTAGCGGCCGGAGTTGCGGTGGTAGCGGGTGGAGAAGACGTTGTCCGTGACCGTGATCCCGGTGGCGCCCTCGCCGCCGCCGTACAGGGCGTACGCGCCGCCGGCCAGCAGGTTGCCGTCGACGACGGTGCGCGAGACGGAGCCGGTGTCGGCGAACAGGCCGACGCTCGCGGACGCCCCCTGGTCGACGGGCACGGGGTTGAGCAGGGTGTTGTGCCGGATGACCAGCTCGCCCTTGCCGCCGCCGCCGCTGATCACCGCGTCGGTGTGCTGCCACTCCCCGCCGGCGTTGCGGAAGGGGACGAGGTCGTGGACGTAGTTGTCGTGGAGGTCGCCCTGCCCCATGGACAGGGCGTTGCCGAACACGGAGACGTCGCACCAGCCGACCTCGATGGAGCTGGTGCCCATGTTGGACACGGCGTAGTCCACGCCGCCGTTGTCGGGGCCCTTGCCGGGGACCGCGGTGATCGTGGTGTGCAGGATCCGCAGCCCGCGGTGGCCGGGGCGTAAGTTGACCCCCCACCAGTTGGTGGAGGTGATCCGGGAGTCGACGACGGTCACGTCGTCGGCGTAGACGTCGAGCGAGCCGGTGATGTCCCAGCCCCGGATGACCATCCCGTTCTTGCGCACGCTGATGTTCCCGGTGGCGTGCGGGGTGAGCCGGGTGCGCGGGCCGGTGGTGCGGGCGTTCGGGAAATCGGCCTCCCTGGGGGCCGCGGGGGTGGCGCGGGCCGAGTCGGGGGCGCGGGGGGCGGGTGTGGCGGGAGGAGAGGCCGGGCTGCCGGGCGGTGGGGCGGGGGTGCCGGCCCCGGCGGTGGCCGTGGCCGGGCTCGGCGCGGGGGCATGGGCGCGGGGGGTGCCGGTCGCCGGGGACGGGCCGGCGCCCGCGGCGCAGCCGGCCGACAGCAGCAGCGCCAGGCCGGCCACCAGGCCGCGGAGCCTCGTCACGCGGCCTCCACGGTCCGGGAGCCGAGCAGGAAGGGCCGGCTGGGCAGGACGCACACCACGTAAGCGGCGAGCGCGACGGTGCCGATGCCGGACAGGGCGAGGGTGCCCTCGCCCACGAGCCGCTTCGCTCCGAGGACCACCAGGGCCATCACCGCGCCCCCGAGGAAGGGCCAGGCGCAGGCCCGGGCGACGTGGGCGAGGCCGATCCCGGCCCGGCCGAGCGCGTAGAGGAACGCGGGCACGACCAGGACGGCCGCCACCAGGACGTGCCCCTGCGAGACGCCGACGATGCCCCCGAGGCGGGCGCCGACGACGAGCACGGGGAGCAGGGCGGCCACCCACAGCCCCTGGACCAGGACGAGGGAGCGGCGCTGCCCGGTGGCGACGAGGCAGTCGTAGGCCAGTTCGCAGCCGATGCGGACCAGGCCGAGCGCCATCAGCCAGGGCAGGGCGGCCGCGGCCGGCAGCCACTTGCTCCCGTACACCAGGTGGACGACCGGCCCGGCGAGGCCGCCGAGCAGCACGCACAGCGGCACCGTGCCGGTGACCAGCACCCCCAGGGCGCGACTGAAACCCGAGGCGAGGGCCTGCGGGGAGTCCGCCAGGCGGGAGAAGCCGGCGAAGGAGACGCGCCGGGCCGCCTCGGAGATGATCCGCACCGGCCAGCCGGACATGTTGAACGCCAGGACGTAGAACCCGAGGGAGACCCCGCCGAGGGTGGAGCCGACGACCATGGTGTCCACGTTGACCACGGCCAGGGCGAGCAGGCTCGCACCGGCCAGCGGCAGCCCGAACCGCAGCAGCGCGCGGGCCTGCCGGGGGTCCCAGCCGAACCGGAGGGTGCCGGGGGCGGCCAGGGCGCAGCCGGCGAGGGCGGCGAGGTTGCCCGCGACCGCGCCCCAGGCGAAGCTCATCGCACCCCAGCCGGCGAAGGCCAGCACCAGGGTCACCGCCGTGCTGAGGACGAAGTTGAGCGCGTCGATGACCATGCGCCGGCCCTGGGCGAACTCCCGGGTGAGGAAGCCGGCGGGCACCTGGGCCACCCCGTCGATCACCAGGCACAGGCACATCACCCGCAGCACGCCCGCGGCGTGGGGCGAGTCGAGCAGGCCGGCCACCGTCGGCGCCGCGGCGAAGAGGGCGGCGTAGAGCAGGGCGCTGGAGGCGGCGCCCAGCGTCAGCACGGTCGGCGCGAACCGGCGCGGGTCGCCGTCCCAGCGGACGATGGCGAGGCCCACGCCCAGCTCGTTGGCGGAGAGCAGCACCAGCAGCACCGTCTGGGCGATGCCGTAGACACCCCACTCGGCCGGTCCGAGGGCCAGGCGCGCCAGCAGGATGCCGGTGGCGAAGTTGCCGAGGCGCATGACCACGGTGTTGATCAGGCTCCAGCGGGCCGCGGAACGGACCTTGCGGCCGAAGGCGGCGGGAGCGGGGGTGTCGCTCGGCTCAGCGGTCCCGCTGTCCGGTGTGCGAACGCTGTCCATGAGTCGACTCCTCGTCGAGCGGCTCGGTGGCGGGGGCCACGGCCATGGCGGGCCGCCCGGCCCTCGGCTCCGCGGCGCGCCTGTTCTCGGCGGTCCGCGACCAGCTCGGCGGCGGCCGCAGGGCCATCGTCTGTTCCGCGACCGGCTCCCCGGCCGGGGTCCCGGCCGGTTCCCCGGTCCCGGGCTCGGGGACGGTGAGCGGCGGTGCGGTCTCCGCCGGGGACGCCTGGGTCGCCAGGGTGCGCGGGCGGCGGCGCGCCTCCACGTAGAAGACGGCGACCAGGCTCACGACCAGGCCGAGCACCCCGGCCATGACCAGGTACTCCAGCCGGGTCTTGGTCTGCGCCACCGGGTTCTGCGGGGGCACGATCGTCGTCATCCGGATCATGGCCTTCGGGGCGACCGACTGCTGCTTCTGGAACTGGTCCAGCCGCTCCTTGGCGTAGGCGGTCAGGACGCGGTCCGAGGCGAGGACGGCGGCCTTGTCCGTGCCGGTGACGGTGAGCCACATCAGCGGCCCCTGGGCGTTGTCGGCGAGCTTGGCCTCGAACGTGCCGGTGGCACCACGGGACTTCAGCTCCCGCAGCGAGACGTCGGAGTTGAGGTTGCGGGCCAGGCTGTCGGCCATGCCGGTGAGCGAGGTCTGGGTGCTGAGGAAGGGGTTGCCGTCGTAGGCGACGGTCGCCTTCTGGGAGTTGAGGAGGACCACCGTGCTCTGCGACTGGTAGGTGACCGGCACCATGAGGGCCGCGGCGACCGTCAGGGCGGCGGTCAGCAGCAGTCCGGGCAGCAGGACGTACCAGCGCCTGCGCATGACCCGGAAGATCTCAGCGAGATCCATGGTGGTTCCCCCTCGCGCCCCGACGTTCGACGAGCATAAGTTGCAAGCGGATCATATGGTGAACGTTCGGGCCGTGGGTCTCGGGTGCGTGCTCGCCGTCCCTCCTCCCAGCAGCACGTCGGCGATGCGCTCGCTCGCGCGGCCGTCCCACAGGGCCGGCCGGCGCGGCGCGGGCGGCGCGTCCAGCACCCGGTGCACGGTGGCCACGATCCGCTCGGGGTCCCGGCCGGCCAGCACGTTCGTGCCCTCCTCGACGGTGATGGGCCGCTCGGTGTTGTCCCGCAGGGTCACGCACGGCACGCCCAGCGCGGTGGTCTCCTCCTGCACGCCGCCGGAGTCGGTCAGCACGACGCGGGCGGAGTCCTGCAGCGCGATGAAGTCCAGGTACCCCGCGGGCTCCACGAGCCGGACACCCCCGGGGACGCCGATGTCGGCCAGCCGTCCGGCCGCGCGCGGGTGCACGGGCAGGACGAGCGGGCAGCGGCCGGCGATCTCGCCCAGGGCCTTCAGCAGCCCGGCGAGGACCCCGGGGTCGTCCACGTTGGCCGGGCGGTGCAGGGTGACCAGGCCGTACCCGCCGCGGGACAGGCCGTACCGGCCGAGCACGTCCGAGGCGCGGGCCCGCTCCAGGTTGGCCAGCAGGGTGTCGATCATGACGTTGCCGACGAGGTGGATCTGGTCGTCCCGGTACCCCTCCGCGCGCAGGTTCTCCGCGGCGTCGGGGGAGGGCGCCAGCAGGTAGTCGCTGACGCGGTCGGTGGCGACGCGGTTGACCTCCTCGGGCATGCTCCAGTCCCGGCTGCGCAGCCCGGCCTCGACATGGGCCAGCAGCGGCCCGGCCTTGGCGGTGACCAGTGCGCAGGCCAGCGTGGAGTTGATGTCGCCGACCACGACGACGAGGTCCGGCGACAGCTCGGCGACGAGCGGCTCGAACGCGGTCATCACGCGCCCGGTCTGCTCGGCGTGGCTGCCGGAACCGACCCCGAGGAAGCGGTCGGGCGGCCGGATGCCGAGGTCGGCGAAGAACACGTCGTTCATGGCCGGGTCGTAGTGCTGACCGGTGTGGACGAGGACCACCTCGGCACCCCGGCGCTCCAGGGCGTCCATCACCGGTTTGATCTTCATGTAGTTGGGGCGCGCCCCGGCGACGCAGACGATGCGCGGCATGGTTCAGAGCACCTCGATCGTGGGTCCGGACGGCAGCCGGCGGCGGCAGTCGAGGACGAACGGGGCGTGCTCGGCGACCAGTTCGTAGTCGAAGCCGTCGTGGTCGGTGAGCAGGACCGTCACATCGGCGGCCGCCAGCTCCTCGGGCGTCGGGTCGACCCGCACCAGCCGGGTGTCCACCGGCAGGCTCTCGACGACGTGCGGGTCCGCCGCCCGGACCTGGGCGCCCATGTCCAGCAGCAGCTGGGAGATGCGCAGGGCCGGCGACTCGCGGGCGTCACCGGTGTTCTTCTTGTACGCCAGACCGAGCAGCAGGACGCGGGAGCCGTTCACGGACCGGCGTCTTTGGTTGAACAGGTCCGCGATGCGGCGCGTCACGTACTCCGGCATGTGGTTGTTGATGTCGTTGGCGAGCTCCACGAAGCGGAAGCTCTGCCCGAGTTCGCGCTGCACCCGCCACGACAGGTACGAGGGGTCGATCGGCAGGCAGTGGCCGCCGACGCCGGGCCCGGGCGTGAACCTCATGAAGCCGAACGGCTTCGTGGAGGCGGCGTCGATGGCCTGCCAGACGTCGATGTCCAGATGGTGGGCGAACATCGCGATCTCGTTGACCAGCGCGATGTTCACGTGCCGGAAGGTGTTCTCCAGCAGCTTGGCGAGTTCGGCCTCCTTGGGCGAGCCCACCGGCACGGTCGTGTCGACGAGCTGCGCGTAGAAGTCCCGAACGGCCTTCAGGGAGGCCTCGTTGACGCCGGAGACGACCTTCGGGGTCTGCTGGAAGCCCCAGACGGTGTTGCCGGGGTCGATCCGCTCCGGGCTGTAGCCGAGGTGGAAGTCGGTGCCCGCCGTCAGACCCGAACCGTCCTCCAGGATCGGCGCGAACAGCTCCTGCGTGGTGCCGGGATAGGTGGTCGACTCCAGGACGACGGTGGCGCCCGGGCGCAGGTAGCGGGCGAGGGTGACCGCCGACTCCTTGATGTACCGCAGGTCGGGGGTGCCCTCGTGCAGCGGGGTGGGCACGGTCACGACGGCGACGTCGAAACCGCCGCAGTCGCGGGCCGACTCGCTCGGGCGGTAGGTGCCGGCGTCCAGTGCCGCCCGGATCCGCTCGGCGGAGACGTCCTCGACGAAGGACTCGCCGGCGGCCAGGCTCTTGATCCGCCGCGAGTCGACGTCGTAGCCGATCACCTCGTGTCCGACCTCGGCGGCGCGGATGGCCAGTGGCAGGCCGACGTATCCCTGTCCGACCACGACGACGCGCATCAGTGACTCCTGTTCGCGGGAGCGGGCGACGGGGTGAGCCGGATGAACTCGCGCGCCGTCATGAGGACGAAGGCAGCGTTGGTGGTGAGGTAGCGCCGGCCCAGGCGGCGCGGTTCCTGCAGGGCGCGGTAGAGCCACTCGAGTCCCCGTCGCTGCCAGGACTCGGGGGCCCGCCGGGTGACCCCGGCCAGGATGTCGAAGGAGCCGCCGACCCCGTGCACGACGCGGGCACCGGTGCGCGCGCCGTAGGCGGCGGTGAAGATCTCCTTCTTCGGCGAGGTCATGCCGAGGAACAGCATCTGGGCGCCGCTGCGGGCGATGGCCCCGGCCACGGCCTCCTGCTCGGAGTCGTCGAAGTAGCCGTTGCGGCTGCCGGCCACCTTCAGACCGGGGAAGCGGCCGGCCACCCGGCGCAGCATCTCCTCCAGCACCTCCTGCTTCGCGCCGAGGAAGTACACGGGGATCCCCGCCGACTCGGCCTCGGCCAGCAAGCGCAGGAACAGATCGATCCCGGCGACCCGTTCGGGCAGCGGGGCGCGCAGGATCCGGCCGGCCCAGACCACGGCCTGTCCGTCGGCGAGGACGAGGTCGCAGCCGGCCACGGCCCGGGCCAGCCGCGGGTCGCGCCGCATGTTCACCAGCTTCGCGGCGTTGACCACGCCGATCTCCAGCTGTCTGCCGTCCCGCACCGCCCCGAGGCAGCGCTCCACGGTCTCGTCCATGGTCAGCGGGTCCAGCTCCACCCCGAACAGGGACTGACGCCCACTCATATCCGGCCCCCCTCCCAGGCGTAGAGCATCCAGCCGAACTCGTACGGCCGGCATTCGCGGTCCACGGAGACGGGGCGGTACACCCGGTCCAGGGGCGTCAGCCGGAGCTTCGGGGAGACCCGGACCCCGAGTCCGCGGGCGGCGCGCACGGCCTTGCGGGGATCGCCCCGGTGGACCTTGCGCCAGGTGACGCCGAGCTCGTCGAGGATCATCGGCTCCCGCCGCTCCGGGCGGGCCGCCAGTTCCGGCACGTCCGTCATCCAGCCGAGGCCCTTGCGGATCGCCGCGCCGAAGTCGGTGCCGCCGGCGTCGGCGAGGTCGAACAGGGCGGTCGGCGCCATCGCGTGCTGGTGGACGCTGTACACCGGGTAGCCCTCCACGACACCGCCGGTGCGCGCGTCGTAGTGCCACCACCACTGCCCGCCGTCGCCCTGCAGCGCGCAGATGCGCGCCGCGCACGCCTCGGCCGCGGCCAGCGCCTCCGGGTCGCCGTCGCCGCTGGCGTGGGCCCGGGCCAGCGCCTGGAGCGGGTACGTCTGGTCGGCGAAGCAGCTCACGTGCGCCCGGTACCAGGGCAGCAGGCCGGGCCCGGTGGCGTGCGGGAACAGCGGGCTGTCCCCGAGCCGGGCCCGCAGCAGACGGTCACGGGCCGCGGAGAAGCGCCGCTCCACGTCGACCGTGCCCCGCGCCGCCGCGAGCGCGGACAGCACCCACGCGGCCTCGACGGTGTACTGCGGCCGATGCTCCTCGTCCAGGGCGTCGACCCGGGCGAGGGCGTCGGACAGCTTGGGGTGCCCGGTCTCCGCGGCGGCCCAGGCGATGAGCGCCGCGTCACCGAGGTTGGTCACCGCGGGCAGGGACTCGACCAGCAGCCCGGTGAACTCCTCGGCGGTGCGCCCCGCGAGCACCGCGCGCTGGCGGTCCTCGGGCAGGAACCGGACGCCCAGCGCGGTGATGGCCGCGTACCGGGTGCTGGTCCCGCGCCGTTCCAGGCTCCAGGAGCCGTCGGGAGCCCGCCGCCCGGCCATGGTGAAGGCGAACGCCTCACCGCCGGGGAGCAGCATCCGGGGAAGGCCCGACTCGGCCACCGCGAGGAGCCGCCCGGCGAGCGCGAGCAGCGACGGCTCCTCACGGCCGAGAGCCGTCAGACGTGTGATGGTCATCGTGTGGGCACACCAACCCCCCATTGGGTCCTCGAAAACGCGGACGTGTGATCGCCGCGGCTCGGACGGCCACGCGGCGCGAAGCGGACATCAGGCGTCGGAGCGGTGCTCGCCCCTCGCAACAGGCATGGGTGTCCCCACCCGGTAACCCCCCCTGGGCACTGCCGGTTCGTGTGCCGGCCGTGCTCGGCCTGCACACTTCGCACACATGTTATGCCTGCAGATGTTCGAGGATTGGTGTTTTGCGGGAATCAAGGAACCGGGGTTCGGCGGCCGCGACTCGCGGTGGCGGACTCGGCGTCACGGGCTCGCGGTCGGGGACTCAGCCGCGCTCGACGAGCTCGCCGTCCTTCTCGTCGTGGAGCGCGCCCGTCTCGGGGCACTCCCACACGCCCGGCTCCCCGGCCCGCTCGGCCAGGCGCACCCCGGCCCGTCCCACCCAGCCGATCCGGCGCGCCGGGACACCGGCCACCAGTGCGAAGTCCGGCACGTCCCGGGTCACCACGGCGCCCGCCGCGACCAGCGCCCACCGGCCCACGCGCACCGGCGCCACGCACACCGAGCGGGCCCCCAGCGAGGCCCCCTCGGCCACGACCACCGCCACGGCCTCCCAGTCGCCGCCGCGCTTGAGCCGGCCCTCGGGATCCACCGAGCGCGGGAAGTGGTCGTTGGTGAGGACGGCCGCCGGTCCGACGAACACCCCGTCACCGAGCACGGCGGGCTCGTAGACGAGGGCGTGGTTCTGCAGTTTCACCTGGTCGCCGATCCGCACGCCCGGACCGACGTACGCCCCCCGGCCGACGATGCACTCCCTGCCCAGCCGGGCGTCCTCGCGGATCTGGGCCAGGTCCCAGACCGTCGTTCCCTCGCCGAGGGTGGCCGTCTCGTCGACCTGGGCGGTCGGCTGGATCCTGCTGTTCATGGGCTGAAACCTTTCTTCTTGGTCGGCCGTCACGACGAGATCCGCACCTTGCTGTGGTCGCCGAGGACGAGGCGGTGGGCGGCGGGCTTGCGGGTCGCGGGGGTGACCTCGACGTCGCGGCCGACGAGGGAGGCCTCCACACGCCCGACGCCGCGCAGCGAGGAGCCGCGCAGCACGATCGAGTACTCGATCTCGCTGTCCTCGATCCGGCAGTCGCCGGCTATCGAGGTGAAGGGGCCGACGTAGGAGCCGGCGACCACGGTGCCCGGGCCCACGACCGCCGGGCCGAGGATCCGGCTGCCGGTCACCTCCGCCCCGGCCTCGATGCGCACCCGGCCGATGATCTCGCTGTCGTCGTCGACCGTGCCGTCGATGCGGCGCTCCAGTGTCTCCAGCACCGAACGGTTGACCTCGAGCATGTCGGTGACGTTCCCGGTGTCCTTCCAGTAGCCGGAGATCGTCGTGGAGCGCACCTCCCGCCCGGCGTCGATCAGCCACTGGACGGCGTGCGTGATCTCCAGCTCGCCGCGCCAGGACGGTTCGATCGCGCGCACGGCCTCGTGGACCGCCGGCGAGAACAGGTACACGCCCACCAGCGCCAGTTCGCTCCTCGGCCGCCGGGGCTTCTCCTCCAGGCCGATCACCTGTCCGGCCGCGTCCAGTTCGGCCACCCCGAACGCGGTCGGGTTCGGGACCCTCGTCAGCAGGATCTGCGCGTCCGGCCGTTCGGCGCGGAAGGCGTCCACCAGGTCCGCGATGCCGCCGACGACGAAGTTGTCGCCGAGGTACATCACGAAGTCGTCGTCGCCGAGGAAGTCACGGGCGATCAGCACCGCGTGGGCCAGCCCCAGCGGCGCCGCCTGCGGGATGTAGGTGACGTCGACGCCGAACGCGGACCCGTCGCCGACCGCCGCCCGGATCTCCGCGGCGGTGTCCCCGACGACGATCCCGACCTCGGTGACACCCGCCTCGGCGATCGCCTCCAGGCCGTAGAAGAGCACCGGCTTGTTCGCGACCGGTACGAGCTGCTTCGCCGAGGTGTGGGTGATGGGCCGCAACCGGGTGCCTGAGCCACCGGCCAGGACGAGTGCCTTCATGGGTGATCACCCTACTGACGCGCTCCTCGCTGACGGGGGCATTCCGCATACTTTCGTACCGCTTCCGGCGGGGCGCCCGCTCAGCCTCCGCCGGCCGCCTCCGTCACCAGGGACGCGAACTCCCCGGCCGTCCACACCGGCCGCTCGGGCAGCGGCCGCAGAGCGGCGCAGACGAGCGACGCGAGCCGCCCGCCGGCGCCGTGCCCGGTGAGCCGCCGCACCACCCGCTCGTGCGCCTGCCGGTAGGGCGGGTCCTCGCCGGTGAGCAGCCAATGGGCCACGGCCGCCAGGGAGTAGAGGTCCGACCGGCGGCTGTGGTGGCGGTCCCCGGTGCGGATCTCCGGGGCCACGTAGGGGGACGGGTTGCGGTGGAAGAGCCGGGAGACCGAGGCGGTGGCCGTGCGCGGCACCCGCATCCACTCCAGCATGGACACCTTGCAGTAGGGGTCGTCCGGGGCGCCCGGGGGAGGCGGGCACAGGTACGCCGAGTCCGGCGAGAGATGGCGCAGGACCAGGTCGCCCGCGTGGAGTTCGGCCACCGCGGCGCCCAGCGCGGTGACGACGGCGGCGGCCTCGGCGGCGGGCAGCGGGGCGGGCAGGCCGCGCACCGGGCGGTCGTGCTCCCACACGTACGCCACCAGCAGGTGCGGTTCCACCGCGTAGGTGTCCCGGGGCAGCAGCACCGGCCGGAAGACCCGCGCGGCGAGGTCCGGCCGGTCCGCCAGCGCCCGGGCCACCGCGTGCATCCGGTCGCTGAGGTCCCGTCGCAGGTCCGCCGCCTCGGCCTCGGGCAGGGTGGTCATGTTCTCGCCGACGACCTTCAGGTAGTACGGCAGGCCGTGCGCCTCCGCCCGGTACGCCTGCCAGCCGTCCCCGAGCGCGTGCAGGGCCCCCAGCCGGAAACCGGAGAGCACCGGCGGGACGGCGATCTCGCCGACCAGCCGCCGCAGGCACTCCTCGAACTCCCGCGGGCGGGCGCCGCCGGGGGCGATCTCCCGGACCCGGGCGACCAGCGCCGCGGCATCCTGGGACACCAGCGTCCTGGCGGCCTCGGACCCCGGGTCGGTGAGGACGGGCACCCGGGGGACCACCAGCAGGCAGTCCGTCCGGCCCGGCCGGCAGCTCCGGGCTCTCCCCGATGTGCCGGGCGACGCCGCCGAGCCGGCCGCGGATCGACGCGAGGTGGCTGTGCGCCTCGGCGACCACGCCCCCGGTGCGGCCGGTCTCGCCGAGCACGAGGGCGGGGCGCAGCGCCTCCTCCGGCTCCAGCAGGCTCAGCTGGGTCTCCAGCAGGTCGAGGACGGGCACGACGTCGAAGGCGCCGGTGTCGCCGTCCTCCTCGGTGAGGTCCAGCAGGACCAGGGGCAGCAGGGCGCGCGCGGGGCCGGACAGCTGGGCCGCCTCGTCGTCGCCGAGACGCAGCGCCGCGGGCGGCGGGGACTGCCGCACGATGTCGGTCAGGGCGACCACCTCGCGCATCCGGCCGGCGATCCGGTCGGCGGTCTCCACGATCTGCTGGTAGCGCACCCCGCCCATGGTGAGCGGCTTGAGCAGCGCGTTGTTGACCGTCTTGACGGCGTCGGCTGGGGACTTGGCCAGCAGCAGGCAGGTGTCGGGGCCGTCCTCCAGGAGCGTCTGCAGCGGGCGCAGGAACAGGTCCCGGCCCATGACCCGGTTGGCGGCCGCGGCCTCCTCGGTCTCGGCGGTGAGCCGCCGGCGGGCCTCGCGCAGCAGCCCGCCCCGGGCCGCGTACAGCGCCGGGCGCCCCCCCCGCCGAGACGATCGGCTGCAGCGCGTGCTTGAGGGACCGCGGCAGCGCGTCCTCGCTGAGGAACGTCCCCGTGGCGAACCGGCTGGTCCAGGCGAAGTGCCAGAAGTCGAGCAGGGCGCCCACGCCGTCGGGGTCGGCGCTGATGAAGGCCCGGGCGAGCGCCTCCACCTGGCCGACGGCGAGCGACTTCTCCGGGGCGACGGCGTGCGCGTGGAAGATCGCCTGGCGGGCGACGACCACGGAGACGGGGGCGGCGGCGCCGGCGAGGTCCGGATCGTCGGGGGAACCGGACGTCAGCCACCTGGTCCAGCGTTCTGCGGCCGACGACCATTCCACGGACCCACCCACCCGTGCCCCCCGAGTTGTCGAACGTGTGACTGAGCGTCAAGACGAAGCGCTACAAGCATTGTTGACGGAATCGGTACACGCTTCGGAGGCACCTCGGATTATCAGCTTCGGCGCAAACGGGACCCCGGACGGAGAAGCCGGAACGCCCGCCCCCGCGCGCCCCACCACGGCATCTGCGGCCGGCGGGAGGGGCGTAGCCCGTGCGGCGGTGGCCGGTTCCGTGCCGCCCACGGGCTCCGTACGGGCGCCAGGTGCCGGGCCGGGGGTGCGCGGGGCCCGGCCGGCGTGCGGCGCGCAGGACACGGCGCGGCCGGGGATGTCGCCCTCCCCCGAAGGCGGCATCCCCGGCGGCTCCCCCGATGCCCGCGCCGTGGCCTGGACTGCCAGGGTGGCCGCCCCGGGGGCCGGGCGCCTGAGTCGGGGGGTACTCAAGTCGCCCTGTATCAGACCTGAGCAGACGTACTCCCGATGGTGTGACGACTCACGAACAGGACGCGAAGACCCTCGAGCTGCCCTGGCCGTTCACCGGCCGGGCGGACGAACTGGACCAGGTGCGCCGCTCGTTGGCGGCCGGACGGCCCGGCATCGTGGTGACCGGACCGGCCGGGCGCGGCAAGACACGGCTGATCACGGAGGCCGTCCGGGGCACGGACCGCGCCCGGGTGACCGGCACCCCCGAGACGCGCGGACTGCGCTTCGCGGCCTTCGCGCACCTCCTGCCCGACTCCGTCTCGCTGCACCGCGCGCTGCACCTGCTGTCCGGCGTCCGCCTCCTCGTCGTCGACGACGCCCACCTGCTCGACGACGCCTCCGCCGCGCTCGTCCACCAGCTCGCCGTGCACGGGCGCACCCGGCTGGCCGTGGCCGCCACCGACGGCGGGCGGGCGCCGGGCGCGGTGTCCCGGCTGTGGACCGGGGACCTGCTGCCGCGCCTGGCGCTGGAACCGCTGTCCGGCGAGGCCACCGCCCACCTCCTCGGCCCGGCCGGTCTGGAGCCGCTCACCGTGCGCCGGCTGCACCGGGTGTGCCGGGGCGATCTGCGGCTGCTGCGCGACCTGATCCAGGCCCTGCACCGGTCCGGCGGACTGGTCCGCCTCCCCGGCGGCGACGACTGGGCCTGGCGCGGCCCCGTCCCGGTCTCCGCGGCCGTCCGCGACCGCCTCGCCCCCGTCCTCGACCGCGCCGACGCCGGCGAACGCGAGGCACTGGACCGGCTCGCCCTCGCCGAGCCCCTGCCGCTCCCGCTGGACGACCTCGCCCCGGACGCCCGCGCCCTGGCCGTCCTCGAACGCCTGGAGGCGGACGGCCTGATCCGCGTGGACGACCGGGGCGCCGTCACCCTCACCCACCCGCTGCACGGCCCGGCCCTGCGCGCCACCGCCGGCCGGCTGCGGACACGGCGGCTCGCCCACCGCGCACCGGAGCGCTGGCGGCCCGCCCTGCACGCCGAACAGGCCGTCCTGCGGAGCCGGTTGGCGCGGCACGACGTGCGGGCCGTGGCGACACCGGTGGGGGACTGGCTGCTGCACGAGGGACTGCCGGTCCCGGCCGGCTACGCGGTCGTACGCGCCCGGTACGCCCGGCTGCGCGGCGAGCTGCGCGAGGCGGCCGCGTGGGCGCGCGAGGGGCTGCGGGCGGCGCCGGGGGACGCGGAGTGCCGCGGCGAGAGCGATTTAGCGGCCGGGCAGTCGGGAGAGGCGTCGGGCTCGGGCGTGTGGGCCGCGGCGGCCCGTGGCGACCTCGACGCCGCCCTGGACGCGATCGCCGGGGACGACGTGCTGGACCTCTACGACGCCGTGCGCCTCGGTGCGCCCGAACGGGTCGCCGGGCGGCTGCCGGCCGGCGGGCCCTTCGCCCGGCACGCCGAGGCGCTCGCCCGGGAGGACGGGCCCGCGCTGGACCGGGCGGCCGAGGCGCTGGAGCGGCGCGGCTTCCTGCTGTTCGCCGCGGAGGCCCGCGCCCAGGCCGTACGCGCCCACCGGGACCCGCGCGCCGCCCGCCTCTCCCGTACCCGCGCGGTCGCCCTGGCCCGCCGCTGCCAGGGCGCCCGCACGCCCGCGCTGGCCGGGCTCGTCCTCGGCGAACTCACCGCCCGGCAGCGGCAGATCGTCACCCTCGCGGCGGCCGGACTGAGCAACCGCGAGATCGCCGAACGGCTGACCCTGTCCGTACGGACCGTCGGCAACCACCTGTACGGCGCCTACACCCGACTCGGCGCGAGCGACCGGGGCGCCCTGCCGTACCTCACCGACCTGCCGCGGACAAAGCCCGCCTGACGGCCCACAGGCCGCTCCGGCCGCGGCGCCGGCGGGGCGGCGCGAGTGTCGTGAAGCGGCTCGGCGGGGGAGAGGGCGCCCGCCTCCGGCACGGTCCGTCGGCCCCCGGCCCGACGCCCCTCACGCCGCGCCGAACGCGGCGAACGCCCAGCCGGTGGCCTGGTGGAGCGGGTCGTCCGGCTGGGCGGCGCGGGCGTCGCGGAGGGACTCGGCGAGGGAGTGGCCCGCGTCGAGTCCCTTGTGCAGGGCGAGCATCAGGGGCACGACCGCGGCGTCGTTGACCGGGGCGCTGCTCGCCACCACCCCGGCCGTGCCCAGCGGCAGCAACGCGGTGACCAGGCCCAGCAGTTCGTCGGCGCCCACCGAGGCCAGGCGGGCGGTGTCGCAGCTGGACAGGATGATGCGGTACGGGCTGCGCGCCAGGCGCTCGAAGTCGTGCACGATCAGGGGCCCGTCGGCCATCCGCAGGGCCGAGAACAGGGGGCTGTCGGCGCGGAACGTGCCGTGTGCGGCGAGGTGGGCGAGGCCCGCGCCGTCGAGTTCCGCCAGCACGCTCGGGACCTGCGCCGCCCGGCCCTCCAGGACCCGCGCCGTGCCGTACCGGCCGGCCAGTTCGGGTACCTCCGCGCCGCCCGTGGCGAGCCCGGGGCCGCGCACCAGGACGGTCCGGCCGTCCCGCGGCGGCTCGGTCTCCCGCGCGCGCAGCCAGCTGCCCGCCGACGGCGACACGCTGAGCACCCGCTCCCGCAGCGCGGGCAGCAGCGCCCACGGCACCCGGTGCAGGGCGCCCGGCGGCACGATCACCACCGGCCCCGGCCCGAGATGCGCAGCGGCGTCGCCCAGCAGCACTTCCTCCAGGCGCCGGCCCGCCGCCTCCACCAGCGGCAGCCGCGCCTCGCCGCCCGGGTGGGCGAGGCGCCGCAGCCCGGCCTGCACGTGCTCGGCCTCGGCCACGGCCTCGGCGAGCGCGCCGCCCGCGAACCGCCGGACCCGGCCCTGCCCGCACAGCAGGACGTGCACCCGGCCGTCCACGACGGCCAGTTCGATCAGGCGCGCCCGGCCGAGCCGGTCCAGCAGACGGGCCACGTCCAGCCGGTCGCCGGCGCCGGGCGCGTCGCCGTGGGTGTGGTGGGTGCGGGAGCGGATCTCCCGTTCCAGGCGCCGCTGTTCGCGCTCCAGGGCGGGCACCGGGCGGCCCTCCCTGCGGGCCTCCTCCGCGCGGGCCGCTATCTCCCGGTAGGCGGTCAGGCAGCCCAGCAGCGCCGGGTCGGCGGGCGGCCGGGCGGGCGGCGCGGACAGCACCGTCGCCCGCCAGCGCTCGCTCCACTCCAGCAGCCGCCGCGGACCCCCGTGCGCGAGGCTCGCCTCCTGGGCGAGCGCGGCCAGTTCGGCGCCCCGAGCGGTGGCGCGGGCCCGCAGCTCGGAGGCGCCCAGCGTCATCCGGTGGTCGTCGAGCACGTCCAGGCCGCGCCGGCAGGCCTCCCGCACCCCGCGCGGCGAACCGGCCGCCCGGGCCCGCAGCGCCTGCGCCACCCAGCCGGTCACCCGGGCGGTCGGCGGGCCGCCGTACCGGCTGCGCGCGGCCACCGCCAGATGCCGATCCGCCTGGGCCGTCCGGCCCAGCCCGAGCGCGATGCGCCCGGCCAGCAGCGAGGCCTCGGGCGCGGCGGGCGAGCCGAAGGCGGCGAGGCGCTCGGCGGCCGCCGCCGCGTCCGCCACCAGCCGGGCCGAGCCGCCGCCGGCCGCGGCACGCGCCTCGATGAGCACCAGCCGGGCGTGCGTCTCCCACCAGGGCCGCCGCTGCACCGCGAACAGGCGTACGGCGTCGGCGGCGCGGGCGACCGCGGTGTCGGTGTCCCCGGCCGAGCGGGCGGCCCCGGCGGCGGCGAGCAGCAGCTCGGCCTTGCGCGTGGCCTGCCCGCCCATCCGGTCCAGCAGCGCGATCGCCGCGTCGGCCTCCGTCAGCGCCTCCGGGGCGAGTCCTGCCGCCATCAGCACCTCGCAGCGCCGGACGGACAGCATGAACGTGGGCGTGCCGAGCTTGGCGTACCGCTCCTCGGCCTCGTCCAGCAGCCGCAGCGCGGCCGGGATGTCGCCCGAGCGGAACGCGGCCAGGCCCCGGCTCTCCACCGCGTCCGCCTTGTCGTGCTCCTGGCCGGTGGTGTCCCACAGCCGCTCGGCCGCGGTGAAGTCGGCGTCGGCCCGGTCCACGGCGCCCAGCGCCAGATGCACGGTGGCCCGCAGGGTCAGCGCCCGGGCGGTCCAGATGTCGTCCCCGGCCTGCCGCAGCACCGGAAGCGCCCGCCGCACGTCCTCCAGCGCCTCCCGGTGCCGCCCGAGCACCCACCACACATAAGCCCGCCGGTACCGCACCCGGGCCCTGGTGTGTCCGCTGCCCCGCGCGACACCCCGCTCGAACGACGCGAGCCCCTGCCGCGTGCGCCCCGCGTGCACCAGTGCGACCCCCAGCGTCGCGAGCACATCGGCCTCCCGCTCGGCGGACGCGGCGCGCGCGGCGAGGTCCCGGGCCCGGCGCAGATGCCGCAGGGCGATCTTCAGATCGCCGAAGTCCCGCTGCCAGATGCCCAGGACCTGGTGGGCCACGCTGGCGTGCAGCGGCGGGGGACCGGTGTGCAGGACGTGTTCCGCGCGTGCCCGGGCCTCGCCCGGGTCGGCGAACACCATCGGCAGCAGTTCGAGCACCGAGTCGCTTCCCGCTGTCACGCCTCGCATGGTAGTGGCCTGGTGTATCAATCGGCGGGCCGGCGGCTCTCACTGTCGACCACCGTCCAGGGGGAGGACCCGCGATGGCTCCACAGCGATTCCACGAGCAGTTCGACCAGATCCAGCGCGCGCTGCCGGACGTGGCCCTCGCCATGGGGCCGCAGGAGGAGGCCCACTACCTCTACGAGCGGGGCGTCGTCCTCGCCCGCGACGGCGAGGAGGCCCGCCTGGTCGAGGACACCGTCCGCACCCACTTCACCGAGACCCGCGGCCTGGTCCCGGACCACGTGCGCCGCACCGGGCCGGCCGCCAACCGCACCGGTGTCACCCGGATCCGGGTCGGCGACCCCGCCCAGGGCGAGGACGTGGTGCCGCACGCCCTGCGCGCCCTGCGCGAGGCCGAGGAACGGCAGAGCCGCCCGCTGGTCGCCCGCAACCACGTCGTGCACGTCGCGGTCAACGCCTGCCCCGGTGACGAGCCCGTGCCCGCTCCGCGCAGCGAGCCGCCCAACCCGGCCCCGGCCGAGGGCCGTTACGACCCGGAGAGCGCTGTCGGGGTCCTCGTCGTCGACACCGGACTCGTGCACGACCACGCGTCCTGCCCGCTCCTCGCCCACACCGGCGGCGACGCCCAGACCGGCGAGACCGACGCCGGCGGGGTGCTGCGGCAGTACGTCGGCCACGGCACCTTCATCGCCGGGATCCTGGCCGCCGTCGCCCCCAGCACCGACATCACCGTCCGCGGCACGCTCAGCGACGCGGGCGCCGTCCTGGAGTCGGAGTTCGGCACGCGGCTCTTCGAGGCCGTCGACCAGGGCGGCTGGCCCGACATCATCAGCCTGTCCGCCGGCACCTCCAACGGCCGCACCGACGGCCTGCTCGGCCTCGACGGGTTCATGCGGGAACTGCGCGAGCAGCGCACCCTGCTGGTGGCCGCCGCCGGCAACAACGCGAGCGACGTGCCGTTCTGGCCCGCCGCCTACGCCGCGCTGCCCGAGTACGCGGACAGCGTGCTGTCGGTCGGCGCGCTGCGCGGTGACGGGGAGTCCGCCGCCTGCTTCACCAACCACGGCCCCTGGGTGCGGGTGTACGCCCCCGGCGAGCGCCTCACCGGCGTTCTCACGGGCTTCGACACGCCCGTGCCCTACGTCTACCAGCACTCCACCTACGACACCTGCCGCTACGGCTTCACCTACGCCTGCACCTGCCAGTACCCGCGCCACACCGGTGTGTTGAGCGAGGCGCGGGAGAGCACCGGGGCGAAGCCGGACCAGGTGATGTTCGACGGTCTCGCGCAGTGGAGCGGCACCTCCTTCGCCACCCCCGCCGTCGCCGGACTCGTGGCGGCCCACATGACGGCGCACCGGGAGCGCGACCCGCGCGCCGCCCGCACACAACTGCTCGGTTCCTCCACCGAGTCCGCCGACGTGCGCGGGGCGCGTGTTCCGGCGCTCCGGCCGCCCACCTGGCGCCCGGTTCCGGTCGCGACCCCGGCGCGGTCCGTATGAGGGCCGGAACCCTCCACTCCACGGCGTACGATGACGTGCCGTACACGAGGGGTGGAGCCGTGGACCGTACAGAGGTCGGCGCGCTGGTCCGGTCCGCCGTCGACGGGGACGCCGCGGCCTGGAAGGCGCTGGTGGAAGGGCTGAGTCCGCTGGTGTGGTCGGTCGTGCGCGCGCACCGGCTCTCCGACGCCGACGCCCACGAGGTCTTCTCGACCGTCTGGTTCCGTTTCGCCCAGCACCTCGGCCGGCTGCGGGAACCCGACAAGGCGGGCTCCTGGCTGGCGAGCACGGCCCGGCACGAGTGCCTGAAGGTGCTCAGGGGGCTGACGCGGCTGACGCTGACGGACGACCCGCAGGTGCTGGACCGGGCGAGCGAGGAGCGGACGCCGGAGCAGTCGCTGATCGACTCCGAGGAGCAGGCCCTCCAGGCCGAGCGGATCCGCCGGCTGTGGCAGGAGTTCGAGGCGCTCGGCGAACGCTGCCGGCAACTGCTGCGGGTGCTGATGGCCTCGCCGCCGCCCAGCTATCTGGAGGTGTCGTCCGCGCTCGGCATCGCGGTCGGCAGCATCGGGCCCCTGCGCCAGCGCTGCCTGCGCCGGCTGCGGGCCCGGATGGACGCGCGGGGGGCGGCGTGAGCGGCATGGACGACGACGGGACGTTCCCCGCGGAGGGCTTCGACGAGGCCGGGTTCGACGGCGATCTGCTGGAGGAGGAGCTGCGCGAGGCGGCCGCCGTACTGGACCCCGTACCCCCCGAGCTGCGCCGCGTCGCCATGGGCGCCTACGCGCTGCACGACCTGGACGCCGAGATCGCCGAGCTGACCTTCGACTCGCTCGTGGACGCGCTGCCGGTCAGGGGAGTGCCCCAGGCCCCGCGCATGCTGACCTTCCGGGCCGGCGAGCTGACCGTCGACGTGGAGGTCACCGAAGAGGGTCTGATCGGCCAGGTGCTGCCGCCGCAGCCGGCGCGCATCGAGGTCCTGGGCGGTCCGCAGACGGCCCAGCCGGTCGCGGTCGACACCCTGGGCCGCTTCACCAGTGACCAGACGCCCGCCGGCCCGTTCGCCCTGCGGCTGCGCACCGGCGGGACGGTGGTCGTCACGGAGTGGCTGCGGGCCTGACCCGGCTCACCAGGTGACCGGCAGGGTCCGCGGTCCGCGGATCATCGTCTGGTGCCGCCAGCGGACCTCGTCCGCCGGGACGGCCAGGCGCAGCCCCGGCAGCCGGTCCAGCAGTGTGCCGACCAGTACCTCGGTCTGCAGCCGGGCGAGCACGGCGCCGGTGCAGAAGTGCGGGCCGTTGCCGAACGCCAGGTGCGGGTTGGGGTCCCGGTCGGGGTGGATGCCGTCGGGGTCCGGGAAGACGTCCGGGTCGCGGTTGGCGGCCAGGTAGGAGACGTAGACCGGCTCGCCCTCCGCGATCCGGTGGCCGGCGATCTCGACGTCCTCCAGCGCGATCCGGGCGAGGCCGACCGTGCTGCGGTGCGGGATGTACCGCAGCAGCTCGTCGTACACCGGGCCGCGCGCCTCGGGTCGGTCGCGCATCCGCCGCATCAGCTCCGGCCGGGTCAGCAGCAGGTACAGCATCTGCCCGCAGTTGTGGGTGACGGCCTCCCCGCCGATCTGCAGTGGACCGGCCAGGCCGACGGCCTCCTCCTCGCTGATCTCGCCGCGCGTCACGGCGGCCCCGAGCAGCGTGTAGACGTCCTCGCCGTCCTTCCCGGGGATGCTGTGGGCCCGCGCGCGGACGATCGTCCGGATCCAGCCGTACAGCCCGGTCTTCGCCTGCTCCGCCGCCTCTGCGCCACCCGAGGTGGAGATGATCCGCCGGGTCCAGAAGTGCACCTGCTCCCGGTCGGCGGGCGGTACGCCCATCACCTCGCTGACGACCGTGAGCGGGAACGGCTCCAGCACCCGCTCCACCAGGTCGGCGGGCGGCCCGTCCCGGACGATCCCGTCCACCAGCTCGTCGAGGATCCGCTGCGCGCGGGGGCGCAGCCGCTTCATGGCGCTCACCGTGAAGGCGCCGGCGACCGCCTTGCGCAGCCGGTTGTGGTCGGGCTGGTCGGTCCAGGCGAGGGAGCCGGGGCGCGGCGCGAAGTTCGGGGCCAGCCGGGTCACCTGACGGCGGGTGACGTCGGCGCGGCCGAAGCGCGGATCGTTGGTGATCAGCTTCACGTCCTGGTAGCGGGTGGCCAGCCATGCCCAGCCCTCGCCGAACGGCAGCCGGATCCGGGTCAGCGGGCCCTCCCGCATCAGCTGGGCGAGCACCGGGTCGAAGCCCGTCCCGTCCAGGTCGCAGGCGGGCCAGTCCCGTACGGGAGGCGGGGGCTCCGGCCCGGTCGGCGCGCTGGTCTCCACGGTCGTCATGTCATCAACTTTTGTCCGACCCGGCGCCGCTGTCCTGCCGGAGTGCTCCAGCCGGAGGCTCTGAGGCTCAGAGGGCGTCCACGAGCGCGGCCAGGGCGCGGGCGAGCCGCTCCAGGCCCGGCCCGGCCGGACCGCCGGGCTCGGTCATGTAGGTGTCCCGGCGTATCTCCACCATCAGCGCGGTGACCCGGGCGTCCGTGCCGTAGTACTCCAGCGGCACGTACGTCCCGCTGAACGGACTGTCCAGCCCCGTCTCCCCGCACCCGGCGAACGCCGACCGCGCGGCCTCGGCCAGCTCCGGCGGTGTGTGGAAGGCGTCCGTGCCGAGGCACACCGGCGGCCGCGGTCCCGCGCCGTGCAGCTCGTAGGGAAGCGCCTTCGCCGGATAGGAGTGGACGTCGATCACGACCGCCCGCCCGGTCGCGGCGAGCCGCTCCGCCACCGCGTCGCTCATGGCCTGCGCGTACGGCCGGAAGTACCGCTCGACCAGCGGCCCGGGGTCGGTGTCCGGGGCCCGCAGCGCGCCCCGGTGCGTGGTCCGCGTGTAGACGGCGCCCATCCCGACGGCGAGCATCTCCTCCCGCTCGTCCGGGAACCGCTCCGGATCCACCACCAGCCGCGACAGCCGGTTGACGAACCGCCAGGGCCGCACCCCGGCCAGCTCCGCGGCCCGCTCGGCGATGCCGTCCGTGTGCGCGTCGGTGATGTGGTCCAGCTCCCGCCCGAGCGCCGCGTCGTCCAGCACGATCCCTTCCCGCACGTCACCGGGGATCGCCCGCGCGGAGTGCGGCACGTGCAGCAGCACGGGGGAGTCGGCGGAACCGGGCAGGAGTTCGAAGGAAGGCATGGGCGGCTCCCGGAGGTCGTCGGCGGCGTGGACGGGGATCAAGAAGATCAAGGTGTCACACACCACTGACAACGACTGACAACGGGGGAACGCGACCGCCCCGGCCGGGGGCTCCGGCCGGGGCGGTGAGCGGTGACGACGGCTCGGCCGCCGCCGGTACTAGCCCAGCGACGCCAGCGTCTCGTTCCAGGTGGCCGACGGGCGCATGACCGCGTCCGCCTTGGCCTGGTCGACCTTGTAGTAGCCGCCGATGTCGGCCGGCTGGCCCTGGACGGCGTTCAGCTCGTCCACGATCCTCTGCTCGTTCGCGGCCAGCGTCTCCGCGAGCGGGGCGAACGCCTTCGCCAGGTCGGCGTCGTCGCTCTGCCGGGCCAGCTCCTGCGCCCAGTACAGGGACAGGTAGAAGTGGCTGCCGCGGTTGTCGATGCCGCCGACGCGGCGGGTCGGGGACTTGTCCTCGTTGAGGAAGGTCGCCGTGGCGCGGTCGAGGGTGTCGGCGAGCACCTTGGCACGGGTGTTGCCGGTGGCCTCCGCGTACTGCTCGAAGGACGGCACCAGGGCGAAGAACTCACCCAGGGAGTCCCAGCGCAGGTAGTTCTCCTTGACCAGCTGCTGGACGTGCTTCGGCGCGGAGCCGCCGGCGCCCGTCTCGAACAGGCCGCCGCCGGCCATCAGCGGGACGACCGACAGCATCTTGGCGCTGGTGCCCAGCTCCAGGATCGGGAACAGGTCGGTCAGGTAGTCGCGCAGCACGTTGCCGGTGACCGAGATGGTGTTCTCGCCGCGGCGGATGCGCTCCACCGACAGCTTGGTCGCCTCCACCGGGGGCAGGACGCGGATGTCCAGGCCCTCGGTGTCGTGCTCCGCCAGGTACTGCTTGACCTTGGCGATGAGCTGCGCGTCGTGGGCGCGGGTCTCGTCCAGCCAGAACACGGCCGGGTCGCCGGTGGCGCGCGCCCGGGTGACGGCCAGCTTCACCCAGTCCTTGATCGGCGCGTCCTTGGTCTGGCAGGCGCGGAAGATGTCGCCGGCGGAGACCGCCTGCTCGATCACCACGTTGCCGGCCTGGTCGACCAGCCGGACGGTGCCCGTGACCGGGATCTCGAACGTCTTGTCGTGGGAGCCGTACTCCTCGGCCTTCTGCGCCATCAGGCCGACGTTCGGTACGGAGCCCATGGTGGAGGGGTCGTAGGCGCCGTTGGCGCGGCAGTCCTCGATCACGGCCTGGTAGACGCCCGCGTAGGAGGAGTCCGGCAGCACCGCGAGGGTGTCGGCCTCCTGGCCGTCCGGGCCCCACATGTGGCCGGAGGTGCGGATCATGGCCGGCATGGAGGCGTCGACGATGACGTCGGACGGCACGTGCAGGTTGGTGATGCCCTTGTCGGAGTCGACCATCGCCAGGGCGGGGCCCTCGGCGAGCTCGGCGTCGAAGGAGGCCTTGATCTCGGCGCCCTCCGGCAGGGACTCGATGCCCTTGAGGATGCCGCCCAGGCCGTCGTTCGGGGTCAGGCCGGCCGCGGCGAACGTCTCGCCGTACTTCGCGAACGTCTTCGGGAAGAAGGCGCGCACCACGTGACCGAAGACGATCGGGTCGGAGACCTTCATCATCGTGGCCTTCAGGTGCACGGAGAACAGGACGCCCTCCTCCTTGGCCCGGGCGACCTGCGCGGTCAGGAACTCGCGCAGCGCGCCGACGCGCATCACGGAGGCGTCGACGACCTCGCCCTCGAGGACCGGCACCGACTCGCGCAGCACGGTCGTCGAGCCGTCGTCGCCCTTGAGCTCGATGCGCAGCGAACCGGCCTCGGGGATCACCACGGACTTCTCCGTGGAGCGGAAGTCGTCCACGCCCATCGTCGCCACGTTGGTCTTGGAGTCCGAGCTCCAGGCGCCCATGCGGTGCGGGTGGGTCTTGGCGTAGTTCTTCACGGAAGCCGGGGCGCGGCGGTCCGAGTTGCCCTCACGCAGGACCGGGTTCACGGCGGAGCCCTTGATCTTGTCGTACCGGGCGCGGATCTCGCGCTCCTCGTCCGACTTGGGGTCGTCCGGGTAGTCCGGCAGCGCGTAGCCCTTGCCCTGCAGCTCCGCGACGGCGGCCTTCAGCTGCGGGATGGACGCCGAGATGTTCGGCAGCTTGATGATGTTGGCGGCGGGCGTCTTCGCCAGGTCGCCCAGCTCGCTCAGGGCGTCCGGGATGCGCTGGTCCTCGTTCAGGTACTCCGGGAAGACGGCGATGATGCGCCCGGCCAGCGAGATGTCACGCGTCTCCACGGGCACACCGGCCTGCGAGGCGTACGCCTGGATCACCGGCAGGAACGAATGCGTCGCCAGGGCCGGGGCCTCGTCTGTGTAGGTGTAGATGATGGTCGAGTCAGTCACCGGGTGCTCCGCTCCACGTCTGCAACATTGCTCGACATCAAGATATCTCGTGATCGGGGTCGGCTCGACAGGGGTCCTGGCTCGAAAACGCGCCGCGCCGCCGCAACCGCACGCCGGATCTTGTGGTCATGACAAGCGATCGCCCATCGACCACGGGCGATCGCCCACCGACCGGCGGCCGGACCCAGACCACCCGGCCGCCCGAGCGAAAGCTGACGATGAGATATCGCACCAGAGTGACGGCCCCCGCGGCCGCCCTGATCGGTACGGCGGCGGCACTGGCCGCGGGCTCCCCGGCCCGCGCGGCGACGGCCCGGCAGCCGGGGGAACCGGGCCCGGAGACCCTCGGCGACCCCGTCTTCCCGGACCTCGGCAACGACGGCTACGGGGTGTCGGCGTACCACCTCGACCTGGCCTACGACGCGACGGCGAAGCAGGTGGCGGGCACCGCCGCCCTGCGCGTCCGCACCACCCGTGCGCTCAGCCGCCTCTCCCTGGACGCCCTCGGCCTGGACATCGCCTCCATACGCGTGGCGGGCCGCACCGCCACCTGGGAGCAGGCGGGGGAGAAGCTGCGGATCACCCCCGCCGCGCCGCTCCCGGCGGGCGCGGCGGCGACGATCTGCGTCGCGTACTCCGCCGACCCGCGCCGCACCCTCGCCCACACCGCCTGGGTGCCCACCCCGGACGGGTTCGCGATCTGCCCCCAGCCGAACTCCGCGCACACCGTCTTCCCGTGCAACGACCACCCCTCGGACAAGGCGGACTTCAGCTTCCGCCTCACCGTCCCGAACGGCCTGCGGGCGGTGGCGAACGGCGTGCTCACCGGCACCGAGGCCGTCGACGCCGACCGCACCGCGTACACGTACCGCTCCCGGGCGCCGATCGCGACCGAGCTCGTCCAGATCACCGTCGGCGACTACGTGGTCAGGGAGCGCCAGGGCCCGCACGGCCTGCCCCTGCGCGACGTCGTCCCCGCGGCCCGCGCCACCGCCCTCGAACCGGCCCTCGCCCTCACCCCGGGCCTGGTGACCTGGCTGGAGGACCGCCTCGGCATCGCCTTCCCGTTCGAGACGTACGGCCTGCTGCCCTGCAACTCCGACGACCCGAACGCGTTCGACTTCACCGGTCTGGAGACCCAGACCCTCACCTTGTACAAGCCGAACTTCCTGCTCCAGGCGGAGCCGAAGATCGGCTCGCACATGATGCACGAGCTGGTCCACTCCTACTTCGGCGACCTCGTCAGCCCCGCCACCTGGGCCGACCTGTGGCTGAACGAGGGCCACGCCGACTTCTACGGGCTGCTGTACCGCTACGAGCGCGGCTGGGCCGACTCCCTGGGCCTGACCACGATGGAAGCCCGCATGAAGGACACCTACGCCCGCGGCGACCAGTGGCGCCACGACTCGGGCCCGGTGGCCGCCCCGAACGCGGCCGACCTCTTCGACAGCCAGCGCTACCTGGGCGGCGTCCTCGTGCTGTACGCCTTCCGGCAACTGGTCGGCGAGGACGTCTTCCACGCCGTCGAGCGGACCTTCCTGGAGCGCTTCCGGGGCGCCTCGGCGTCCACGGACGACTACATCGCGGTGGCCTGCGAGGTCAGCGGCCAGGACCAGTCGGGCTTCCTGCGCGACTGGCTCTACGGCACGAAGACCCCGCGCATGCCCGGCCACCCCGACTGGACGGTCACCCCGGTCGCCACCTCCTTCGCGGCCCCGCACAGCAGGCGCGGCGGCCACTGGCACGAGAACTCGGCGACGCTCTGATCAGCCGCGGCGGGCGGGGCCGGCGCCGGCCCCGCCCGCCGTCTCGCGCTCGATCCACCGGCAGATCACGTCCACCACGTACACGAGCTCCGCCCGGGTCAGCTCGCGCCCCTTGGCGATCCCGTGCCGGCGCGCCAGACAGCCCCGGCAGCAGGTGGCGGTCGCGTGCTGGGCCACGAAGACGGGATGCCCCCGGTACGGCGTCTGCCGGCCGTCCTTGTCCGGCTCGGCCGGCGCGAGCCGCTTCGCGACCAGGTCGTAGGCGTGCCACCGGATGGTCGCCGGCCCCTTCAGCTCCGCGGTCGCCCGGTCCGGCCCGCGCAGGTGGAACTTCGCCCGGAACGGCTCCCGCGCGATCGCGGCCAGCCGCTCGTCGAGCTCGCGGGGCGTCGGGGCGGTGAAGACGGGGTCTGCGTCGGGCGGCGTCATACCGCCTCCGAGCGTAGCCCGTCCGACGCCGCACCCGCCCGTCCGGACAGCGCCCCCGAAAGACCGCCCCTAGAGGCCGGTCACACCCGGCTCGGGCGCCATCTCCTCGCCGGTGCGCTGCTGCGGTATCACCACCGTGCCCTGCTGGAGGGCGACCGTGCGGGTCGGGGCCGGGATGCGGATGCCCTCCGCGCGGTAGCGGCGGTGCAGGCGCTTGATGAACTCGTGCTTGACCCGGTACTGGTCGCTGAACTCGCCGACGCCGAGGATCACCGTGAAGCCGATCCGGGAGTCGCCGAAGGTGTGGAAGCGGATGGCGGGCTCGTGGTCCGGGAGGGCGCCGGTGATCTCGGTCATGGTCTCGGCGACGACCTCGGCCGTCACGCGCTCGACGTGGTCCAGGTCGCTGTCGTAGGCGACGCCCACCTGCACCAGCACCGTCAGCTGCTGCTCGGGGCGCGTGTAGTTGGTCATGTTGGTCTTGGCGAGCTGGCCGTTGGGGACGACCACCAGGTTGTTGGACAGCTGGCGCACCGTCGTCTGGCGCCAGTTGATGTCCACGACGTAGCCCTCCTCGCCGCTGCTGAGCCGGATGTAGTCGCCCGGCTGCACGGTCTTGGAGGCGAGGATGTGGACGCCGGCGAAGAGGTTGGCGAGCGTGTCCTGCAGGGCCAGCGCGACGGCGAGACCGCCGACACCCAGGGCGGTGAGCAGCGGCGCGATCGAGATGCCGAGCGTCTGCAACACCACCAGGAAGCCGATCGCCAGCACCAGCACCCGGGTGATGTTGACGAAGATGGTGGCCGAGCCCGCCACGCCCGAACGCGACTGGGTGACCGAGCGGACCAGGCCCGCGATCACCCGGGCCGCGGACAGGGTCACCACGAGGATCAGCCAGACCTGCAGGGCCTGGTCGGCGTGGTGCCGGACGGTCCGCGTCAGCGGCAGCAGCGCCGCGGCCGCGGCGGCGCCGCCCGCGATCGCCGCCCACGGGACGACGGTGCGCAGCGCGTCCACGATCACGTCGTCCCCGCTCCAGCGGGTCCGCTTGGCGTGCCCCGCCAGCCAGCGCAGCAGCATGCGCGACAGGAAGGCGAGCAGCAGGCCCGCGGCCAGGGCGATACCGGCGAGGACGAGGTCGTCCAGGGTCAGCGCGCGGTTCACCGGTCACCTCCGGCGTGCGGTACGGCTGCCCGGAGCCCGATGTGAGGTTGCGTCACGTTGTCACCTGCTCGATGTGCGGGATGTGCGATCGCACCGGCCGCCGATGTGCTTCGGCGGGTGGCGCAACCGCTCATCCTGCCCCATCCGGCAGGCCGGTTCGCACCCGGACCGGCGCCATCCGGACGGCACCCGAAGCGAGTTCCGCCGTCGGCCGACCCGAACTCCACCCGGCGCCGGCGCCCGGCACGGGTCCGTGTATGACGCGTGCCGCCCGGCGTTCGGACTGGCGGCCCGTGGCGGGTTGGGTCCGCCGGGGCCCGATTCAGCCCGGGCGCCCACGCCGGGCACGACCCGTGCCGCCCGGCGCTCGCACTGGCGCCCTGAGGCGGGTTGGGCCCGACCGGCGGCCGGACTCCGCCCGGTGCCCGAGCCGGGCACGGGTCCGTGTACGACCCGTGCCGCCCCGCACTCCGACTCGCGCCCCGCGGCGGGGTGGGCCCGCCCGGGCAGGCGGACTTCGCCCAGGCGCCCGCGCCGGGCACGGGTCCGTGTGCGACCCGTGCCGCCCGGCGCTCGGACTGGCGGCCCGCGGCGGGTTGGGTCCGCCCGGCGCCCGGACTCCGTCCGGTGCCGGCGCCGTTCGCAGGTCCGTGTGCGATTCGTACCGCCCCGTACTCGGACGGCTGTCATCCGGACGGCATTCGCGGCGGGTCGGGCCAGCCCGGCGCGGCGCCCCTCACAGGTCCGTGTACGACCCGTGCCGTCCCGCGCCCCCGGCGAACCGCGCCGCCCCCCGCAGCCCCTGCGCCAGCACGCCCATGCCGTGCCGGAGTTCCGTGCGCAGGGCCGACTCCTCGTCCCGGCCCTCCTGGTCCAGGACGGAGGCGCGGTCGGAGCGCAGGCAGGCCTGGGGAAAGGCGGCGACGGCCGCCGCCAGTTCCTCGGCCGCGGCGCGGGCCTCGCCCGGGGGGACGAGGCGGTCGGCCAGCCCCATCGCGTACGCCTCGGGGGCCGGCACCGGGCGGCCGGTGAGGATCATGTCCAGGGCGCGGCCGGTGCCGACCAGCCGCGGCAGCCGCACCGTACCGCCGTCGATCAGCGGCACCCCCCAGCGGCGGCAGAACACCCCGAACACGGCGTCCTCCTCGGCGACCCGGAGGTCGCACCACAGGGCCAGTTCGAGACCGCCCGCGACGGCGTGCCCCGCGACGGCCGCGATCACCGGCTTGGACAGCCGCATCCGGGTCGGCCCCATCGGCCCGTCGCCGTCCTCGGCGACCCGGTTGCCGCGCCCGGTGCCGGCCGCCTTCAGGTCGGCGCCCGCGCAGAACGTGCCGCCCTCACCCCACAGCACCGCCACCCGCGCGTCGTCGTCCGCCTCGAACTCCCGGAAAGCGGCGGCGAGTTCCGCGGCCGTCCGGCCGTCCACCGCGTTGCGGGCCTCCGGCCGGGACAGGACGACGGTGAAGACGTGCTCCTTGCGTTCCACGCGGACCGGCACGGCGGGTGCTCCTCACGTCGGGGCGGGCGGCTCGGACGGCCACTGTGCCTCAGATGACCTTCAGCCGCACCAGCGCCCCCAGCGTCAGCGCCCCCGGCACCAGCGGCACCCACACGGTGATGACCCGGTAGGCGAGCACCACCGCCGTGGCCACCGCGGCCGGCCCGCCCGCCGCGACCAGCGCCACCACCAGCGCCGCCTCGACCGACCCCAGCCCGCCCGGCGCCGGCACCAGGGCCACCGCCACCGTCGCCGCCAGGTACGCCAGCGCCATGTGCGCGGGCGGCACCGGCAGCTCCAGCGCCCGCCCCACCGCCGCGAGCCCGGCCGCCTGGAGCGCCGGGAAGGCCAGCGAGCCGCCCCACAGGGCCAGCGCCCGGGCCGGCCGCGCGTGCACCGACCGGGCCTCGTCCAGGGCGTCCCGCAGGAACCCGCGCACGGCCGTGCGCAGCCGCCGTACGAGAGCCAGCGCGGCCACCGCCACGGCCAGCAGCGCCCCCGCCCCCAGCAGGAGCGGTACCGACGCCCCGGGGGGCAGCAGGGTGCCGGGGCGCAGCGCGTCCGGGAAGGCGGCCAGCAGCGCGGCCAGCAGACCGAGCCGGCCCACGCTCTCCGCGAGCAGGTACAGGGCGAGCGCGGCGGAGGAGCGGGCCGCCGGCACCCCGCACACGGTCATGAAGCGCAGGTTCACCGCGCTCGCGCCGAGCCCCGTGGGCAGCAGGTGGTTGGCCGCGCCCGCCGCGAACTGGGTGGCCAGCAGCCGCCCCTTCGGCAGCGGCTGCACCACCGCCCCCTGCCGGGTGAACGCGGCCGCGACCCAGGTCAGGCAGGTGGCGCCGGCCGCCGCCAGCAGCCACGGCCAGGAAGCCGTGCGCAGCTGGCCGAAGCCCTCGGCGAGCACCCCGCGGTGCCGCACCGCGGCCACGGCGACGAGCAGCAGCGGCACCAGGCACAGCGCCCTGCGGACGGGAAGGCGCCGGGGGAGGCGTCCCGGGGGGACGTCGGGAAGTCGTAGCACCGTCACACCGCAAGAGGGTCTCCGCGCCGCGCCAACGGCGGGTGGCGCGGGCGCGGACGACGGCTTACGGCCGGGCAGCGGATGAGCGGGCACCCGGTGGGCGGACCGCGGGCGAGCGGTCGGCGGGACGCGGACATTGACCTCAACGACGCTCGAGGTTCTACCGTCTCTCCCATGAGCATGGAGACCACCGCATGGACGCAGCTGCACAGCGTGATGACCGCGCAGGCGGAAAGACGTCCCTTCGCCCGCGCCACACTGCGCCGCATCGCCGCCTTCGCCCGCCCGCACCGCACGGGCATCGTCCGCTTCGTCCTGCTCGGGGTGGTGACCGCACTGCTCGCCGTGGCGACCCCCGTGCTCGCCGGGCACGTCGTCGACGCGATCGTGGCGGGGCGCGACTCCGGCACGGTCGTCCGGCTCTCCCTGCTCATCGCGCTGGTCGCCCTCGCCGAGGCGGGACTCGGCATCCTCGGCCGCCGCCTGTCGGCGACGCTCGGGGAGGGGCTCATCCTCGACCTGCGGACGGCTGTGTTCGATCATGTGCAGCGCATGCCCGTCGCGTTCTTCACACGTACCCGTACGGGAGCGCTCGTCAGCCGTCTCAACAACGACGTGATCGGCGCCCAGCGGGCCTTCGCCAACACCCTCTCGGGTGTGGTGTCCAACCTGGTGACGCTGCTGCTCACCCTCGCCGTCATGCTCACCCTGTCCTGGCAGATCACCCTCCTCGCGCTCCTGCTGCTGCCGGTGTTCGTGCTGCCGGCCCGCCGGATGGGCAGCCGGATGGCCCGCATGCAGCGCGAGGCGGCGGCGCTGAACGCGGCCATGGGCACCCGGATGACCGAGCGCTTCTCCGCCCCCGGCGCCACCCTGGTCAAGCTGTTCGGCCGCCCGGAGGAGGAGTCGGCCGAGTTCGCGGCCCGCGCCCGCCGGGTGCGCGACATCGGCGTGCGCACGGCGACGGCCCAGTCGGTCTTCATCACCTCCCTCACCCTCGTCTCCGCGCTCGCCCTGGCCCTCGTCTACGGCCTCGGCGGCTGGTTCGCGCTGCGCGGCACCCTGCAGGCGGGCGCGGTCGTCTCCCTCGCCCTGCTGCTGACCCGGCTCTACGCCCCGCTCACCGCGCTCGCCGGGGCCCGGGTCGAGGTCATGTCCGCCCTGGTCAGCTTCGAGCGGGTCTTCGAGGTGCTGGACCTGAAGCCGCTCATCGAGGAGAAGCCGGACGCCGTCGCGCTGCCCGAGGGCCCGGTCGCCGTCGAGTTCGACGACGTCCGCTTCGCCTACCCGGCCGCCGACCAGGTGTCCCTCGCCTCCCTGGAGGAGGTCGCCGCCCTCGACACCCGGGGCGGCACCGAGGTGCTGCACGGCATCTCCTTCCGCGCCGAACCCGGCCGGACCGTCGCCCTGGTCGGCTCCTCCGGCGCCGGGAAGTCCACCATCGCCCAGCTGCTGCCGCGGCTGTACGACGTCGACGCCGGAGCGGTCCGCATCGGCGGCGTCGACGTCCGCGACGCGACCGCCGCGTCCCTGCGGGCCACCCTCGGCATGGTCACCCAGGACGGCCACCTCTTCCACGACTCGGTCCGCGCCAACCTGCTGCTGGCCCGGCCCGGGGCGACGGACGAGGAGCTGTGGGACGCCCTCGGCCGCGCCCGCCTCGCCGAGGTCGTCCGCTCGCTGCCCGACGGGCTGGACACCGTCGTCGGCGAGCGCGGCTACCGGCTCTCCGGCGGCGAACGCCAGCGCATGACCATCGCCCGGCTGCTGCTGGCCCGCCAGCGCGTCGTCATCCTCGACGAGGCCACCGCCCACCTGGACAACACCTCGGAGGCCGCCGTCCAGGAAGCCCTCACCGAGGCGCTGGAAGGGCGCACCGCCGTGGTGATCGCCCACCGGCTGTCCACCGTGCGGGCCGCCGACCAGATCCTGGTGGTCGAGGCCGGCCGGATCGTCGAGCGCGGCACCCACGACGAACTCCTCGCGGCGGACGGGCGGTACGCGGAGCTGCACCGCACCCAGTTCGCCCAGCGCACCGAGCCGGACGCCGAGCCGGCGGTCGGCTGAGGCCGCGTCCCGGCCGGCGGCGGTGGCGGTCCGTCGCGGCCGGCGCGCGTGAGCGGCGGCGAACGGGGAACCGGGAGCGGGTCAAGTCCACAGGACGTCACCCGACTTGGGAGGAGCCCCCACGGTGTCGACAGCGCAGACCGCACGGGCCGCCGCCGCGCTCGTCCTCGCCGCCGCGGCCCTGGCCGGCTGCGGCAGCGAGGACGGCTCCGGGAAGGCCGCGGACGCGCGGCGCGGCCCGAGCGCGACCCCGCCCGCCCGCGCCGTCCAGGACGCCTACGGCCGGACGGTGGCCGCCGGCACCGCGAAGCTGGCCGTCAGCAGCAAGGTCGTCGCCGAGGGGCAGGCCCTCACCGCGCACGGCAGCGGCGTCGCCGACCTGAAGCGCGGCGCGAGCCGGATCGAGCTGACCACGCAGGGCACCACGGTCGAGCAGCGGGTCGTCGACGGGGTCGTCTACCAGAAGCCCTCCGGCGGGCAGCGGGGCGCCGTACCGCACGGCAAGACCTGGCTGAGGATCGACCTCGGCCGGTTGGCACGCCAGGGCTCGGCCGGGCAGTCCCGGGTGAGCGACCCGGCCGAGCCCGTGCGCTACCTCAAGGACGCCGGTGCCGGGCAGGTCACCCGGGTCGGCGCGCAGACCCTCGACGGCACCCCGACGACCCACTACCGGGTGACGGTGCCCCTGTCCGCCCTCACCCGGGGCGACGCCGGCCAGGCGCGGGAGCTGCGCCGGCAGCTCGGCCGGTCCTCGCTGCCCGTGGACGTCTGGCTGGACGGGCGGGGCCGGATGCGGCAGGAGAGCGTCCGCCTGACCCTGCACCCGCTCGAGGGCCGCACCCCGGGACAGGGCAGCAGCCGGGTCACCAGCACGACCGTGCTCCGCTTCAGCGGCTTCGGCACCGACGCGCGGATCACCGCGCCGCCCGCCGGGGACACCGCCGACATCACCGACCGGATGACCAAGAGCGGTGGGACCACCGCGACGAGCTGAGCCGGGGGACGTGTGAGGTGCCGCGGCGTGGATACGCGGTGTGCACGGCACCAGGCCCCTGGCGGAAGGCCCACCCTGCCATGACCAGCGACAACCGGCTCGGCCCGCACTCGGAGATCACCCTCCGGGTGAACGGCAAACCCCACACCCTGCTCGTCGACCACCGGCGGGTCCTGCTCGACCTGCTGCGCGAGGACCTCGGCCTGACCGGGTCCAAGAAGGGCTGCGACCACGGCCAGTGCGGCGCCTGCACCGTGCTGGCCGACGGGCGCCGCGTCAACAGCTGCCTGCTCCTCGCCGTCACCCTCGACGGCAGCGAGGTCACCACCATCGAGGGCCTGAGCGGCGACGGCGAGGAGCCGCACCCCCTGCAGCGGGCCTTCCTGGAACGCGACGCCTTCCAGTGCGGGTACTGCACCCCGGGACAGATCTGCTCCGCCGTCGGCATGCTCGCCGAGGCCGCGGCCGGCCACCCCTCCCACGTCACCGACCCCGCCGAGCCCTCCGGCCGGCCCGTCCCGCTGGACCGGACCGAGATCCGCGAACGGCTCAGCGGCAACCTGTGCCGGTGCGGGGCCTACCCGCGCATCGTCGACGCCGTGGAGGACGTGATCCGGTGAAAGCGTTCGGATACGTGAGGCCGCGCACCGTCGAGGAGGCAGCGGAGGCGTACGCCGCCCACCCCGGCGCCCGCTACCTCGCCGGCGGCACCAACCTGGTCGACCTCATGAAGCTCGGGGTGGAGAGCCCCGCCGTCCTCGTCGACATCGGCCGGCTGCCGCTGGACACGGTCGAGGAGCGGCCGGACGGGTCGCTGCGCGTCGGCGCCACCGTGCGCAACAGCGACCTGGCCGCGCATCCGCTGGTCCGCGACCGCTACCCAGTGCTGTCCCAGGCCCTGCTCGCCGGCGCCTCCGGGCAGCTGCGCAACGCGGCCACGACCGGCGGGAACCTCCTGCAGCGGACGCGCTGCCCCTACTTCCAGGACCTGGACAAGCCCTGCAACAAGCGCGTGCCGGGCAGCGGCTGCGCCGCCCTGGCGGGCGTCCACCGCGACCACGCCGTCTTCGGGCACTCCGACCGGTGCATCGCCACCCACCCCTCCGACATGGCCGTGGCGCTCGCCGCCCTGGACGCCCGCGTCGAGCTGTACGGCACCGAGGGCACCCGCAGCATCCCGGTGGCCGACTTCCACCGGCTGCCCGGTGAGCACCCGGAACGGGACACCGAGATCCGCCCCGGCGAACTGATCACCGGCGTGCTGCTCCCGGCCGCCCGGGCCGGCGTCCCGTCCGCCTACCGCAAGGCCCGCGACCGCGCCTCGTACGCCTTCGCGCTCGCCTCCGTCGCCGTCGTGCTGCGCGTCGCGGACGGCGTCGTCGACCAGGTGGGCCTGGCCTTCGGGGGCCTGGCGCACCGCCCCTGGCGGGCCCACCACGCGGAGACGGCCCTGCTGGGCGCCGCCGCGACCCCGCCGGCCTTCGAGGGCGCGATCGACCTGGAACTGGAGCGGGCGGAGCCCCTGCGGGACAACGCCTTCAAGGTCCCGCTGGCCCACAACCTGGCCCTGGACACCCTGACCCGCCTGGCCCCGGCCCCCAGCCCCGTCTGACCCACCCAGGAGCCCCCATGCCCCCCACCGACCCGACCCCGCAGGTGGCCGGCGGCGGCCCGTCCGGTGACGACCCCCTGGTCCCCGGCGCCCTCCCCGCCGAGGACGTGGCGGCGGGCTGGACGGAAGCCGCCGGTGCGGGCGGCAGCGCCCGTACCGCGCCGCCCTCCGAGGCGCCCGGGGCCCGCGCGGTGCGGACCTACGAGGAGCCCGCGCCCCGTACCGGGGCCGCCCTCGGGGCCGCCGCCGGGCGGCGCGAAGGGCGGGAGAAGGTGAGCGGGGCGGCCCGGTACGCCGGTGAGCACCACCTGAGCGGGCGGGTGTACGGGTGGCCGGTCCCCGCCGGGATCGCCCGGGGGCGGGTGACCGGGGTGGACACCTCGGCCGCTCTCGCGCTGCCCGGAGTGCTCGCCGTGCTCACGCCGGGCGACGCACCCCGCCTCGCCGAACCGGACGACGCCACCCTCGCCCTCCTGCAGAACCCCCGCGTGCCGCACCGCGGCTGGTGCGTCGCCCTGGCGGTGGCCGAGACCCCGGAATCGGCGCGGGACGCCGCGCGGGCGGTCCGCGTCACGTACGCCCGCGAGCCCCACGACGCGGGCCTGCGGCCGGACCACCCGGACGCCTACGAGCCCGAGGAGGCCAACGGCGGCCAGCCCGGCCGGCTCGAACTGGGCGATCCGGCGGCCGCGTTCGCCGCCGCCCCGGTCCGCGTGGACACCGCCTACCGGGTGCCGCCGCTGCACAACCACCCCATGGAACCCCACACCACCACGGCCGACTGGGACGGGGACCGGCTCACGGTGTACACCTCCAGCCAGGGCGGCACGACCGTGCGCTCCGTCCTCGCCGGCCTGTTCCGGCTGCCCGAGGAGCAGATCACCGTCATCGCCGAGCACGTCGGCGGCGGCTTCGGCTCCAAGGGCACCCCGCGCCCCGACGTCGTCCTCGCCGCCATGGCGGCCCGGCGTACCGGACGGCCCGTCACCGTGGCCTTCCCCCGCCGCCACCTGCCCACCACCGTCGGCCACCGGGCCCCCACCCTGCACCGGCTGCGGCTCGGCGCCACCCCGGACGGCCGCCTCATCGCCCTGCTGCACGAGGTGACCACCCACACCTCCCGGGTCAAGGAGTTCGTGGAGCAGGCCGCCGTCCCCTCCCGCGTCATGTACGCCGCCCCCCACCTGCTCAGCACCCACACCGTGGTGCCGCTCGACGTCCCCACCCCCTCCTGGATGCGCGCCCCCGGCGAGGCCCCCGGCATGTACGCCCTGGAATCCGCCATGGACGAACTCGCCGGCGCGCTCGGCCTGGACCCGGTGGAGCTGCGGATCCGCAACGAGCCCGAGCGGGACCCGGGCACCGGCAGCCCGTTCAGCAGCCGGCACCTCGTCGAGTGCCTGCGCGAGGGCGCCCGCCGCTTCGGCTGGGACCGCCGCGACCCCCGCCCCGGCACCCGCGCGGACGGCCCGCTGCTCCTCGGCACCGGCGTCGCCGCCGCCACCTACCCCGTCATGGTCAGCCCCTCCACCGCCACCGCCACGGCCCTGCCGGACGGCACCTTCGTCGTCCGGGTCAACGCCTCCGACATCGGCACCGGCGCCCGCACCGTCCTCGCCCAGGTCGCCGCCGACGCCCTGCACGTCCCCCTGGACCGGGTCCGCACCGAGGTGGGCCGCACCGACCTGCCCCCCGCCCCGCTGGCCGGCGGCTCCTCCGGCACCGCCTCCTGGGGCTGGGCCGTGCACGAGGCCTGCACCGACCTGGCGGCCCGGCTCGCCGCGCTCACCGGCCCGCTGCCCACCGAGGGGATCGAGACCCGCGCCGACACCACCGGCCGCGCCGACGCCGACACCCCCTACGCCCGGCACGCCTTCGGCGCCCACTTCGCCGAGGTCGCCGTCGACACCGTCACCGGCGAGACCCGGGTACGGCGGCTGCTCGGCGTCTACGCCGCCGGACGCATCCTCAACGCCCGCACCGCCCGCTCCCAGTTCGTCGGCGGCATGACCATGGGCCTGGGCATGGCGCTCACCGAGGGCAGCACCCTGGACCGCCCCTTCGGCGACTTCACCGAGGCCGACCTCGCCTCCTACCACGTGCCCGCCCACGCCGACGTCCCCGACATCGAGGCCGACTGGATCGAGGAGGACGATCCCCACCTCAACCCCATGGGCAGCAAGGGCATCGGGGAGATCGGCATCGTCGGCACCGCCGCCGCGATCGGCAACGCCGTCCACCACGCCACCGGCATCCGCTTCCGCGACCTGCCCCTCACCCCCGACCGCATCCTCGGCGCCCTGCTCCGCGAGGGGTGACGGCCCGACGGACGGGCGCGGAGGAGGACCGCCGCGGTGACGGTCTGCCGTGAGGCGGCGACGCGGCCTTGGCCGGGCGGGGCGGGTGCGGAAAGGATGAGGGCAGGACGAGGACGGGGCGGGGGAGGGGAGCGGACGATGCGGGACACGCTGCGCGCGCTGGCCGTCGACGACGAGGAACCCGCGCTCGAGGAGCTGGTGTACCTCCTCGGCGAGGACCCGCGGATCGGCACGGTCGTGCCCGCGCTCGACGCCGCCGGGGCGCTGCGCCGGCTCGAACGGGCCAGGGACGCCGGGCCCGACGCCCCCGAGGCCGTCGACGTCGTCTTCCTCGACATCGACATGCCCGGCCTCGGCGGCCTGGACCTCGCCCAGCTGCTCGGCGGCTTCCCCGCTCCGCCGCTGATCGTCTTCGTCACCGCCCACGAGGACTTCGCCCTGCGCGCGTTCGACCTCAAGGCCGTGGACTACCTGCTCAAGCCACTGCGCAGGGAGCGCTTCGCGGAGGCCGTGCGGCGCGTCGCCGAGCTGACCCGGGCCCGCACACCGGACGGCCCCGGCCGGGAGCCCGGCGGCACGCCCGGCGACCAGGTCCCCGTGGAACTGGGCGGGGTCACCCGGTTCGTGCCCATCGCCGACATCACCTACGTCGAGGCCCACGGCGACTACGCCCGCCTGCACACCCCGCACGGCAGTCACCTGGTGCGCATCCCGCTGTCCGCCCTGGAGGAGCAGTGGCGCTCGCGCGGCTTCGTGCGCATCCACCGCAGCCGGCTCGTCGCCCTCGGCCGCATCGAGGAACTCCGCCTGGACGGAGGCAACCTGACCGTGCGGATCGGCGACCGCGTCCTCGCCGTCAGCCGCCGCAACGCCCGCGAACTGCGCGACCTGCTGACCCGGCGGGCCCGCGGCACCGTCGACCGGCCGCGCTGACCACCCGGACGTCAGCCGAACCTCGTCGCGCGTCTACCTGACCCCTGGCGCGCTGCGTACACTCGCCGCAACAAGCTGATCACCGCGGCGTCGGGGAGTGCGTCATGGGTCCGGATCCCGTCCCTCACGAGGAGACGGCCCCGGGACGCGGAGCGGCTGCCGTCGGGGCCGGGGAAGCCGCCGACGCGCGCGGGGAGACGGCGGCCGAGGGCCGGGAGGCCACGGGCAGCGGCCGTGAGAACGTCATCGGCGGCCCGGCAGGCGCCGACGGCCGGGGAGACGCCGTCACCGGGTACGCAGAGGCGGGCACCGCGGGCCGGGAGACCGGCGGCGGGCGCGGAGAGGTCGTACCCGGCAGCCGGGAAGTCGTCGGCAGCCGAGGTGAGTCCGTGAGCGGCAGCCGGGAGACCGCCGGCGGGCGCCGAGCGGCCGCCGGCCCGCGCGGAGAGGCCGCGAGCCCACGTGGAGAGATCGGCGCCGGAGACGGGGAAGCCGCTCGCGGGTGCGGCGAGGGCTTCGGCGGGCGCGGGGAGACGGGCGCCGGGGGCCGAGCAGCCGCCGGCGGCGGCCATGAGCCCCGCACCGGCGGCCGGGTGAGCGCCGACGCGCGCCGCGAGGTCGTCACCGCGGGGCCCCGGGGCCCGCGTGCCGGTCTTCCGCCACCCCGCACGGCGGCCGTGCCCGGATCCGGTGCGCCGGTCGCGGCGCTGATGCGCCGTCAGTTGCGGGCCGCGCTCACCGCGGTGGCCCTGCTCGCGGTCTCGCTCGGCCTGCTCCCCGTGCTGCTGGCCGGTGCCGGGCCGGACGTCCCGCTCGCCGTCTGGCTCGTCCTGGGCGCGGCGCCGTACCCCGTCCTGCTGGGCGCGGGCGCCTGGTACGTCCGCCGTGCCGAGCGCAACGAGGGTGACGTGACCGGGCGTTGAACCAGACGTACGGAATCGCCGGGGTGTCGGCCGTGGTCCTCGCCACGGTGCTCGTCGGCGCGCTCGGGCTGCGCGTCTCGCGGACCACCTCCGACTTCTACGTCGCCTCCCGCAGCGTCCCGCCCCGCCTCAACGCCTGCGCCGTGAGCGGGGAGTACCTGTCCGCCGCGTCCTTCCTCGGCGTCGCCGGGCTCGTCCTCGCCCAGGGCGCCGACATGCTGTGGTTCCCCATCGGCTACACCGCCGGCTTCCTGGTCCTGCTCGTCTTCGTCGCCGCCCCGCTGCGCCGCTCCGGCGCCTACACGCTCCCCGACTTCGCCGAGGCGCGGCTGGAGTCCCGGGCCGTGCGGCGGATCGCCGGCGTCCTCGTCGTCGGGATCGGCTGGCTGTACCTGCTGCCCCAGCTGCGCGGCGCCGGACTGACCCTGCGGCTGCTCACCGGAGCGCCCGGCTGGTTCGGAGGCCTGGTCGTCGCCGCCGTCGTCACGGTCGCGGTGGCCGCCGGCGGCATGCGCAGCATCACCTTCGTCCAGGCCTTCCAGTACTGGCTGAAACTCACCGCCCTGCTGGTGCCCGCCGTGTTCCTGCTGCTCGCCTGGCGCGCGGACCGCGCCCCCACCCCCGTCTGGGACGAACGGCCGGTCTTCCAGCGCGCCACGCAGGTGCGCCTCGACCACCCGCTGACCCTCACCCTCGACGAACCGGTCCGGGTCACGGCCGCGTCCGGCACCGTCGACGGACGGCCGCGCGACGGCGGCCCGCTCACCCTCGGCCCGGGCACGCACCGCGTCGGCGCCGGCACCACCCTGCGCTTCCCGCCCGGCACCCCCGTACCGCTGCCTGACGACGAGGGCGGCCGGGCGGCCCCGTCCAGCTGGGCCAGGCCGCTGTCGGCCGGCCGGGAGCAGCACGGCCTGTACGCCACCTACGGGCTGATCCTCGCCACCTTCCTCGGCACCATGGGCCTGCCGCACGTCGTCGTCCGCTTCTACACCAACCCCGACGGCCGCGCCGCCCGCCGCACCACGGTCGTCGTCCTCGGCCTGCTCGGCGCCTTCTACCTGCTGATCCCCCTCTACGGCGTGCTCGGCCGGCTCTACGCCCCCGACCTGCTGCTCACCGGCGACACGGACGCGGCGGTCCTGGTGCTGCCCGAGCGGCTGGTCGGCGGCACCGGCGGCCACCTGCTCGGCGCCCTCGTCGCGGGCGGCGCCTGCGCGGCGTTCCTGTCCACCGTCTCCGGGCTCACCCTGTCCGTCGCCGGCGTCCTCGCCCAGGACGTGCTGCCGGCTCTCGGGATCCGGCACTTCCGGCTGGCCACCCTGCCGGCGATCGCGGTGCCCACCGCCGCCGGCGCCGTCGTCAGCGACCTGCCCGTCGCGGACGCGGTCGGCCTCGCCTTCGCCGTGTCCGCCTCCTCGTTCTGCCCGCTGCTCGTCCTCGGGATCTGGTGGCGCGGCCTGACCCCGCCCGGCGCGGTCGCGGGGCTGCTCCTCGGCGGCGGCTCGGCGCTGGCCGCGGTGACGGTGACCATCGCCGGCGGGGCCCGCTCCGGCTGGCTGCACACCCTGCTGGCCTGGCCGGCCGTCTGGTCGGTCCCCGTGGGCTTCGCCGCCATGGTGCTGGTGTCCCTGGCCACCCGCACCCGGATCCCGGCGAACGCCGCCGCCACGATGGCCCGGCTCCACCTGCCGGAGACCCTGACCGGCCGTACCGCCCCGGCCGGGAGCCCGCCCGGGGGACGCCCGTGAGCGTCCTGGGGGCCGTCGTCCTGGCCCTCGCCGGTCTCGCGCTGTTCGCCCTCGGCGCCGTCCTCGGGCACGCGGGCGCCCGCCGGCAGCAGGAGAACCCGGCCGGTCCCGGCACCCCCGTCGAGCGGGCCACGTTCCACACCCTGCACACCGCCTCGCTCGCCGCGCCGCCCCTGCGCGCCGGGCTCACCCCCGACACGGCCCGCAAGGCGGCCCGGCGGCTGCGGCCGCTGCTCGGCACGGTGGCCCTCGCCCTCACCGACGAGGAGTCCGTGCTCGCCTGGGACGGCGTCGGCGACCACCACCGCGCCGAGGCCGAGGCCCGGCTCGCCCACGCCGTGCGCACCGGCCGCCCGCAGACTTTCACGCTGTCCTGCGCCAACGACACCTGCCCCGTCCGCTGGGGCGTGGTGGCGCCGCTCGGCGCCGACGGCCGCGCCGCGGGCGCGCTCGCCGCCTTCGCCGACCAGGAGTCCGCGGGCGTCGTCCGGGCCGCCGAGGAGGTGGCCCGCTGGGTCTCCGTCCAGCTCGAACTCGCCGAACTGGACCGGGCCCGCTCCAGCGTCATCGAGGCCGAGGTACGCGCCCTGCGCGCGCAGATCTCGCCCCACTTCGTCTACAACTCGCTGGCCGTCATCGCCTCGTTCGTCCGCACCGACCCCGAGCGGGCCCGCGAACTCCTGCTGGAGTTCGCCGACTTCACCCGCTACTCGTTCCGCCGCGGCGGCGACTTCACCACGCTGGCCGAAGAGCTGCGCTCCATCGAGCAGTACCTCGAACTCGCCCGCGCCCGGTTCGGCCGGCGCCTCGAGGTCACCCTGCGCATCGCCCCCGAGGTGCTGCCCGTCACGCTGCCGTTCCTGTGCCTGCAGCCACTCGTCGAGAACGCGCTCCGGCACGGCCTGGAGGAGGCCGTGGACCGCGGCCGCATCACGATCGTCGCCGAGGACGAGGGCACCGAGGCCCGGGTCGTCATCGAGGACAACGGCGTCGGCATGGACCCGCAGCGGCTGCGCGAGATCCTGCGCGGCGCCGGCGGACCGTCCGCCGGCATCGGGCTGAGCAACGTGGACATGCGGCTGCGTCAGGTGTACGGCGACGGCCACGGCCTGGTCATCGAGACCGGCGTCGGCGCCGGCACGAAGATCACCGTACGCGTCCCCAAGTTCCGGCCGGGCATCCGTCCGGCGACCTGAGAGGAGAACCGACCGATGCACACCGACCCCGCCGTCGCCGCCGACCGCGCCGTCGCCCTGCTGCGCGAGCTGGGCGCCGAGGAGATGCCGCACCCCGGCGGCACCCTCCTGGCCCACCTGCGGCGCGTCCACGAGCGGCTCGCGCTGTGGCAGGCCCGCCCCGCCCTGCGGCTCGCCGGTCTGTGCCACGCCTTCTACGGCACCGACGGCTTCCCCGGCGCACTCCTCCCGCCGGAGCGCAGAGCGGACCTGCGGGCGGTGATCGGCACCGAGGCCGAGGAGATCGTCCACCTGTACGCCGCGTGCGACCGCACGGCCACCTACCCCGGCCTGGCCCGGCCCGACGCCCCGTTCCACGACCGCTTCACCGGCGTCGCCGCCGTACCGGATCCGCGGCTGCGCCGGGACTTCGCCGAACTGACGGCCGCGAACGAACTCGACCTCGCCCGCGTCGACCCCGCCTTCCGCGAGCGGTGGGGCCCCGACCTGCTCAGCCTGTTCACCCGCGTACGCGACCTGCTCAGCCCCGAGGCGTGGCTCGAGTGCCGGACGCTCCTGGCCGCCCCCGCATCGTGACCGCGCGTGGCCGCCGACCTGGGCGGCACCGCGACTACACGGGCGGTCCCCACCGTCACGTGAGGACGGGTGAGGACCGCTGTGGAGAGAGGTGGTGAGAGCGTCCGCCGCTCACCAATAGTGCTTGCGGCCGGCGACCGCGTGCCCCATGGCTCCCAGGATCCACAGGACCGCACCGATGACCACCAGGATGATGCCGATGGTCCACAGGATCGATACTCCTGTCAGGAAACCGATGATGAGCAGGATGATGCCGAGTGCGATCATGACGCGCCTCCAGCGGATAGCACTGCGGGTAGCAACGCTCCTTCCCTACTAGTTCCCCCGAGTGGGCCGTACGTGCATCCCGGCTCCGAATTTTCCCGCGGCGGCCGATCGGGCGCCGTCCCTCACACCGCCACGAGGTCCGCCCACCGCGTGACCCCGCCGGGGTGCACCCGGATGCCGTGCCGCTCCGCCAGGGCGTGCACGATCTCCTCGCCCCGGCCGTGCTCGTCCGGGTCGATCCCGGCGGGGGGCTGCCCGGCCGGACGCGCCGGACCGGCGTCGGTGACCTCGACCCGCAGGGTGCCGTGCCCGTCGCCCCCGGCCCACGCCAGCCGCAGCACCGCCGGCGGCAGCGCGTGCACCACGGCGTTCGTGAGCAGCTCCGACACCACCAGCAGGGCGTCCTCGGTGACCGCCTCGGTCACCCTCCAGTCGGCGAGGACCGCCCGCGCCCACCGGCGCAGGGCCGATACCGCATCCGCACCGGGCGGCAGCGGACACACGTGGTCGCGGGCCTCCGGAAGCAGCGTGTTGAGCTGTGCCGCCATGTTCTCTCCTGAGGTGTGTGCGGGCCGGCCGGACGCCGTCGTCCGAGGCGCTCTGCCGGGCCTCGTAGCACCGTAGGGAGACAAACCGGACAGGTCAATGAATCCCGGTCGGCATTGCCGAACGCCGGGCCGTCCACGGGGCCCCGGCACGGCAGTGCCCGGAAGCGGACCGCCGCGCGCGGTAATACGCTCGCATCATGGCCGGCCCAGTCCAGTCCATCGAACGGGCGGCGGCGATCCTGCGCCTGCTCGCCGGCGGTCCCCGCCGCCTGGGGCTCGGCGAGGTGGCGGCCTCGCTCGGCCTCGCGAAGGGCACCGCCCACGGCATCCTGCGCACCCTCCAGCACGTCGACTTCGTCGAGCAGGACGCGGCGACCGGGAAGTACCAGCTCGGCGCAGCCCTGCTGCACCTCGGCACCAGCTACCTCGACGTCAACGAGCTGCGGTCGCGCTCCCTCAACTGGGCCGACGCCCTCGCCGCCCGCAGCGGGGAGGCGGTGCGCCTCGGCACCCCCCTGGAGGGCAAGGTCCTCGTCGTCCACCACGTGTTCCGGCCCGACGACACGCTCCAGACCCTGGACGTCGGCTCGCTGCTCCCGCTGCACGCCTCCTCCCTCGGCAAGGTGCTGCTGGCCTACGGAACCGCCTCCCTGGAGCCCCCGGACGCGGAGCTGGAGGCCTACACCCGGCACACGCTGGTCACCCCGGAGCGGCTGGGCCGGGCCCTCGCGGAGGTCCGCGAGCTCGGCTGGGCCGCCGAGCTCCAGGAGATGAGCATGGGGGAGGGCGGGCTCGCCGCGCCGATCCGGGGGCAGGGCGGCCTCGTCGTCGGTGCCATCGGGCTGTCCGGCCCGGTCGAACGGCTCTGCGACGGTCCGGGCCATCCCCGTCCGAGCCTGATCACACTGCTCCGGGAGGCCGCCCGGGCGATCTCCAGAGACCTGGGCGCCGCCCGCTGGTAGCCCCGGCCGGCCCGCCGCTCCCCGACCCGTCGGAAGGCACACCCGATCATGGCTGAACGGTACGTAATGTCCATCGATCAGGGCACCAACTCCACCCGCTGCATCCTGTTCGACCACCGTGGGCGGCTGGTGTCGGTCGCGCAGCGGGAGCACCACCAGCACTTCCCCAGGCCCGGCTGGGTCGAGCACGACGCCGTCGAGATCTGGCAGAACCTCCAGCGGATCGTGCCCGAGGCGCTGTCCGGGGCGGGCGTCGACCAGGCCGGCGTCGCCGCCGTGGGCGTCGCCAACCAGCGCGAGACGACGGTGCTCTGGGATCGGCGGACCGGGGCCCCCGTGGGCCGGGCCATCGTCTGGCAGGACACCCGCACCGCCCCGCTCGTCGAGGAGTTCGGCGAGCGGCCCGGCGAGGAGTTCTTCCTCGAACGCTGCGGCCTGCCGCCCTCCACCTACTTCTCCGCCCTGCGGCTGCGCTGGCTCCTCGACCACGTGACCGGCCTGAGGCAGCGCGCCGAGGACGGCGAGGTGCTGTTCGGCACCATGGAGACCTGGCTGATCTGGAACCTCACCGGAGGCGCCGACGGCGGTCTGCACATCACCGACGCCACCAATGCCAGCCGCACCATGCTGATGAACATCCGCACCCTCACCTGGGACGACGAGCTGCTCGCCTTCTTCGGAGTGCCCCGCCCGATGCTGCCCGAGATCAGGTCCTCCGCCGAGATCTACGGCGAGGCCCGCGCCCTGCTGCCGGGCGTGCGCATCACGGCGGCCCTGGGCGACCAGCAGGCCGCCCTCTTCGGCCAGACCTGCTTCTCCCCGGGCGAGGCGAAGTGCACCTACGGCACGGGCAGCTTCCTGCTGCTCAACACCGGCAACGACCTCGTACGGTCGCGCCACGGGCTGCTCACCACCGTCGCCTACCGGATCGGCGACCAGCGGCCCGTCTACGCCCTGGAGGGCTCGATCGCGGTCACCGGGGCCCTGGTCCAGTGGTTCCGCGACCGGCTGGGGCTGATCAGCAGCGCCCCGGAGATCGAGACTCTCGCCCGGACGGTCGACGACAACGGCGGCTGCTACATCGTCCCCGCCTTCTCCGGCCTCTTCGCGCCCCGCTGGCGCAGCGACGCGCGCGGGGTCATCGTCGGCCTCACCTCGTACATCACCAAGGGCCACCTGGCGCGCGCCGTGCTGGAGGCCACCGGATGGCAGACCCGCGAGGTCGTCGACGCCATGAACGCCGACTCCTCGGTCGCGCTGAGGCAGCTGAAGGTGGACGGCGGCATGACCTCGGACAACCTGCTGATGCAGTTCGTGGCCGACGTGCTGGACGTGCCCGTGGTGCGGCCCCTGGTCGCCGAGACGGTCTCCCTCGGCGCGGCCTACGCGGCCGGGCTCGCCGCCGGCTACTGGCCGGACCTCGCGGTCCTGCGCAGCAACTGGCACCGGGCCGCCCAGTGGCTCCCCGACATGGACCCCGCCCGGCGCGAGGAGGAGTACGACAACTGGCGGCGCGCCGTCGAACGCTCCCTGGACTGGGTCAGACCTCCCCGATCCGGGTAGCCGAGGGGGTCCCCGAACCAGGGCCGACCGGCTCACGCCCCGGGGCGCGGGTCCCGCCTACGGTGAGGGGCAGGTTCGCCCGACCAGGCTGGAGGAGACCCGGTGGAGATCATCGCGTACGGCGTCCTCACGGACGAGGAGCCGTTGCTGCGGGAAGCGTTCGACGAGGCGTTCGCGGGCGCTCACGAGCTGCGCTGTCTGGGGCTGTTCCTGGACCGGGACACCGCGTTGACGGCGCAGGGCCACGAGATCGTGCTCAGCAGCGTCAACGACACCCTGGACGCGGAGGTGCTGCGCACCCTGGCCGAGGGCGGCACGCGGATGATCGCCCAGCGGTCCACCGGCCACAACAACGTCGACCTGACGGCCGCCCGGGACCTCGGCCTGACCGTCGCCCGGGTGTCGTACTACTCGCCGTACTCGGTCGCCGAGTTCGCCTGGACGCTGGCCCTGGCGGTCAACCGGCGGGTCGTCCGGGCCGTCCACCGCACCCGGGAGTTCGACTTCCGGCTCGACGGGCTGATGGGCCGCGACCTGCGCGGCCGGACGGCCGGGGTGGTCGGCACCGGCAAGATCGGGGCGGCCTTCGCCCGGATCGCCCACGGCTTCGGGATGCGGCTGCTGGGCTGGGACGTGGCCGAGAACCCCGACTGCCTCGCCCTCGGCATGGAGTACGTGTCGCGCGAGCGGCTGTTCGCGGAGGCGGACCTCGTCAGCCTGCACGTGCCGCTGCTGCCGGACACCCACCACCTCGTCGACAAGGAGGCCCTGGCGCTGATGAAGGACGACGCGATCCTCGTCAACTCCAGCCGCGGCGGTCTGGTGGACACCGACGCCCTGCTGGAGACGCTGCGCGCGGGACGGCTGAGCGGGGTCGGCCTGGACGTGTACGAGGAGGAGGCCGGGGTGTTCTTCCTGGACAAGTCGCTGGAGGTGATGACCGACGAACGCCTCGCGCGGCTGATGACCTTCAGCAAGGTGCTCGTCACCTCCCACCAGGCGTACTTCACCCGGGAGGCCGTCGGCCAGATCGCCCGCACCACCGCCGCCAACGTCGCGGACCACCTCGCGGGCCGCTCCGGCGAGAACACACTCGTGGGACCCGAACCCGCGTAAAGACGACCGGCACGGGGTATTCCGGGTGGCCGGTACTCGAACGGGGCGCACAGCTAGGACGGACCATGCTCTACGTCTTCGGCCTCGCCTCGGCTTGCCTGCTGGGTATCGGGTTCGTGCTCCAGCAGCACGCCGCCGAACGGGCGCCGAAGGCGGACATGCTGCACTTCCGGCTGCTGTGGGACCTCGCCCACAGCGGCCTGTGGCTGGCCGGCATCGCCTGCATGGTGGGCGGCCAGATCCTCAGCGCCGTCGCCCTGGCCTCCGGTGACCTCTCGCAGGTGGAACCGCTCCTGGTGACCAACCTGCTGTTCGCCATGGCGGCGGCGCGCCGGCTCACCGGCCAGCGGCTGGGCGCCTCCGGCTGGGTGGGGGTGCTGCTGCTCAGCGGGGGCGTGGCCGTGTTCATCCTGGCCGCCCGGCCCACGGGAGGGCCGGCGGACGTCGGTGCGTTCCGGCACTGGCTGGTCATCGGGCTGGTGATCGGCTCCGCTCTGGCGCTGATCGCCGTCGCCCGTCATCTGCCGCTGTTCGACGAGCCGCCGCTGCTGGCCGCCGCCGCGGGCATCCTGTACGGGCTGCAGGACGCGCTGACCCGGGTGTCCACCGGCATCCTGGGCGACGGGGGGATCCTCGCCCTCCTCGTGCGCTGGGAGCCGTACACCCTGGTCGCGCTCGCCGTGACCGGCCTGATGCTGGTGCAGAGCGCCTTCGAGGCGGGGCCGCTGCGGATGTCCCTGCCGACCCTGACCGCCGCCGAACCGCTCGCCGGCATCGCCTGCGGCATCGGCTTCCTCGGCGACCGCCTGCGCACCGACCCGGCCGCCCTGGCCGGCGCGAGCGCGGGCCTGGTGGCCATCGTCGCCGGTGTCTTCCTGCTGGCCCGGCACCCCGCGATGCCCGGTCACCGCACCGCCGACGGCGACGAGCGCGAGAACTGCTCCAGCGAGTAGGGGAGCGCCGTCACGGGTTCCGGCCGGCGTCCGCGGACTGCTCGGGCGCCGTGTCCCAGGCACCGCTGACCGAGGGCGCGCTCGCCAGGCCGATGCTGCCCGCGCCGATCAGCAGGACGCCGATCAGCTCGGGCACCACGCGCGCGCCCAGCCCGATGCGCTCGTCGAACAGGGCCCACCCGAGCGCGACGCTGGTCAGCGCGTCCCCGAGGGTGAGCGCGGGCTGCGAGGCGGTCAGGGAGCCCGCCCGGAACGCCCCCTGCAGTAGCAGGAAGCTGACCAGGCCGGCGACGGCCGTGGCGTACAGCGACCAGTGCCCGAACACGGCACCCGGCCCCTGCCCGATCCGCCCCACCACTTCCTTCATCAGCGCCGCGGTGCACGCGAACGACACCGCGGACGCCAGGCCCAGCAGGGCGGCGCGCGGCGCCCCCGAGCGCGTCCGGGCCAACCCGACCAGCAGCGCCACCAGGACCAGCAGCGCCCCTCCCGCCATGAGCCAGAGCTCGCCGGAGGCGGTCGTCACGCCGGTGGAGGGCGCGGCCGCCGCCAGGAAGAGGGCCAGGCCCAGGCCGAGGGCCGCGAACGCCAGCCAGGTGCGGCGGTCGGGCCGGTGGTGGAAGACCGCACTGCCCACCACGAGGGTGAACAGCAGCTCGGTGGTCAGCAGGGGCTGGACGACGGCCAGACTGCCCACCGACAGCGCCGACGCCTGCAGCAGGCTGGACACGATCAGCAGGGACGTGCCGATCAGCCAGTGCGGCCGGCGCGTCACCTTGGACAGCCAGCGCACCGCCCGCCGGGCCTCGCCCTGACCGTCCTGCGCGTCCGCCGCGCCACGCTGCTCCTCGTCGGCCGCGGCGCGCCGCTGCAGCACCGAGGCGGACGCGTTGGACAGCGCCGCGAGCAGCGCGAGGACGATGGTGAGGGGTCCCATGTCCACTCATCCGAGTCGGGCGGCGAAGGGCATGGAACGCGGAGTATCCCCGGGACCACCTGCCGAAACACCCTCCTGCGGGCACTCTTGCAAAGAATCACGGCAAATCGAAACGAAAGGGCATAAAGCCTGAATAAAGGGGGACCCTTGCATGAGGCAATGAACTCCCTCGCGGAGAGGAGACGACAGCCATGTCGTATCCACAGCAGTCCGGCGGCATGAGCACGCATCCCGAGTTCGCGGAGATGCGGGACAGGCTCGAGCGGACGGCGTCCAGCGGCCAGGCGATCGCCGTGGAGGGCCTCGTCCTCCTCGCCGGTGTCTACGCCGCAGTCTCGCCCTGGGTCGTGCACTTCACGAACGACAGCTTCATCACGGTCAACAACCTGATCGTCGGCATCGGTATCGCCCTGATCGGGCTCGGCCTGGCCCTGGCCCCGGAGCGGATGTTCCGCGTGGCGTGGGTGCTCGTCCCGATGGGCGTGTGGCTCCTGATCTCCCCCTGGGTGGTCACCGCCGGCCACAGCGCCCGGGCCGGGATCATCTGGAACAACTGCTGGCTGGGCGCGATCACGGCACTGCTGGGTCTCGCCGCCATGGGACTCACCATCGGCCGCACCAGGCGCCCCACCCGCTGACCCCCCCGGTGCCGTACCCGCCGTTCCGCGCGGGCACGGCACCCCCGTGATCCGGCCGATCCACGCAATTCCGCCCGTGCGAGTGGCCTCGCGGCCCCCGCCGTTCACCGGAAACGCCCGTGGGTCACCCGCAGGTGACGCAGAGACCGGGTCCGAGGGAGTTCGCCAAGACACTGGTGGCCGATTACTTGTTGCAGCGCCTGCGGGAGCGGGGCGTCCACAGGATCTACGGCTATCCGGGCGACGGGATCAACGGACTGCTCGGCGCGTTCGACCGGGCGGCGGGTGATCCGGAGTTCATCCAGACGCGGCACGAGGAGATGGCAGCGTTCATGGCGTGCGCGCACGCCATCGGGCACGAACTGGTGGGCGCGCCACCTGAAGCTCCGCCAGGGCATGCAGGCGTCGCTGTCCGGCACGCTGGCGACGATGGGGCCGGGGACGCCGTACGCGATCGCGGCCCGGTTCGCCTACCCCGACCGGCCGGTGATCGCCTTCGTCGGCGACGGCGCGTTCCAGATGAACGGCATGGCCGAGATGATCACGGTCAAGCGGTACCTGGACCGGCTGTCCGGCCCGGCGCCGTTCGTCTTCTGCGTCTTCAACAACCAGGACCTCAACCAGGTCACCTGGGAGCAGCGCGCCATGGCCGGCGACCCGAAGTACCCGGGCTCGCAGTACATCCCGGACGTGCCGTACGCGGCCTACGCCGAACTCCTCGGCCTGAAGGGCATCCGCTGCGAGAAGCCGAACGAGGTCGGGGCCGCGTGGGACCAGGCGCTCGCCTCCGACCGCCCCGTGGTGCTGGAGTTCAAGGTCGACCAGGAGATCGCGCCGATCCCGCCGCACATCACGCTCGAACAGGGCAGGAAGACCGCCAAGGCGGCGCTGCACGATCCCGAGAAGGTGGGCATCATCGCCAAGGGCGTACGGCAGAAGCTCACCGAGTACGCCGGGCACCTCCCCGGCCGGGGGCAGAGATGAGCCCGGCCCGGCGCCCCGACGACGAGGCGCACGGCCGCGGCCTTCAGCCGTGGCCGTCCCGTCACCGGCGCCCGCCGGCGTTCGGCGCGGCGGGAGCGGCGGCCGCCGCGGGCGTGGCCGCCGCGGTCAACCGGCCGGCGGTGTCGGCCGGCGGGCGCTGAACCGAAGACCGGAAGGGTCGCTCCACCGAGGGGCGCCCCCCGCCTGAGAGCGCTCTCTCAATGGGCGTTCCCCGCTCCTTCAGGGAAGCTACGCTGTTCCCGTCCCCGAGAGGAGCGTTCCTTGCCCGACCAGACCGCCGCGCCCCGCCCCACCCTGGAAGCCGTCGCCGAACGGGCGGGCGTCTCCCGGGCCACCGTCTCCCGTGTCGTCAACGGGGGCAGCGGGGTGCGCGAGGCCCTGGTCGAGAAGGTCCGCCGCGCCGTGGACGAGCTGGGCTACGTACCGAACCAGGCGGCCCGCACCCTGGTCACCCGGCGGACCGGTGCGGTCGCCGTCATCGTCGCCGAGCCGGAGGCCAAGGTCTTCACCAACCCGTTCTTCGCCGAGCAGCTGCTCGGCATCAGCCGCGAGCTGACCGCCCACGACCTGCAGCTGGTCCTGCTGCTGGTCGAGGGCAACGCGGACTACGAGCGCGTGGGCCGCTACCTCGCCGGCGGCCACGTGGACGGCGCCCTGCTGTTCTCCCTGCACGACGAGGACCCGCTGCCCGCGATCACCCGCCGCATCGGGATCCCCACCGTCTTCGGCGGCCGCCCCGGCTGGCGGGACGCGGAGGGCGACCGCAGCATCCTCTACGTCGACACGGACAACCGCGGCGGCGCCCGCGAGGCCGTGCGCCACCTGCTCTCCCTGGGACGTTCGCGCATCGCGACGATCACCGGGCCGATGGACCAGACGGCCTCCGCGGACCGGCTCGACGGTTTCCACGACCTGCTGATGGACGCCGACCCGCAGCTCGTCGTCGAGGGCGACTTCACCGAGGCCGGCGGCGCCCGCGCCATGGCCGTGCTGCTGGACCGGGTCCCGGACCTGGACGCCGTCTTCGTCGCCTCCGACCTCATGGCCTCGGGCGCGCTGCGGCTCCTGCGGGAGCGGGGCCGCCGGGTTCCGCAGGACGTGGCGGTCGTCGGCTTCGACGACGTGACCTCGGTGGCCGAGCTGACCGACCCGCCGCTGACGACGGTGCGGCAGGAGATAGCGGAGATGGGCCGGCTGATGGTGCGGCTGCTCCTGCGCGACCTCGACCGGCGGGCGAAGGGCGACGGCCCCGGCCGCCCGCTGACCTCCCTGGTCATCCCCACCCGGCTGATCCGCCGGGCGACCGCCTGACCCCCCCACCGGAACCCGCGTGACCGGTGGGCGGGGAGACCCTCACACCGGACGTCAGAGTCCGCGCAGCGGGTTGGCGCCGGCGACGGCCAGCAGGTACCAGGCCGTGGCGCCGGTGTGCCGGTACGGGTAGTAGCCGAAGCCGTAACCGGTGTCGAGCGGGCTGCTGGCCGACACCACGCCCGAGCGCCCGGGGAGTGCCCTGCCCCCGGCGGTCTGCCCCTGACCGAGCAGGTCCTGGGCCCGCTCCAGGGAGGCGACCAGACGGGCCGCGTGCCGGGCGTCGCCGGGCGCGCGGCGCTCGCGCAGGGCCAGGGCGAGGTGCGCGGTGCCCTCGAACCACACACCCTCGCGGTCGGGCCTGGGCTGGTAAGGCGCGATGGGCGCGTCCTCGTCCGCCGTCAGTGACGCCGAGCTGAAGGTGACGCCCTCGTACGACTGGCCGGCCGGGACGGTGCTGTTGCGGCGGTCGGCGGTGTCCAGCACCGCCAGGCGGGCGGACGCCCAGTCGAGCGAGCCGGCGTGGCGGCGCTCGCCCAGGGCCAGGTAGCTCCAGGTCTGGGTGTCCTCCGGCACGGGGGAGGTGTTGACGGTGACACCGTCGTTGGTGCCCGTGTAGAAGAACCCGCCGGACGCGTCCCACATGCGGTGCACGAACGCCTCGGCGCGGGCCCGCCGCTCCAGCCACACCCGCCTTCCGGTGAGCCGCGCGAGCCGCCCGAACAGGGCCGTCAGGTCGATGTTGTGCTCGGTGGCGGAGTACGGGAGCTTCTGGCCGGCCCCGTCGACGCCGAACTTGTAGCCGCCGAGGGGCTCGTCGGTACGGGCGTTGGCCTCCACCCACTCGCCGATCCGGACGGCACCGGTCAGGAAGCGCGCCTCCCCGGTCCGGGCGGCCAGCGCGGCCAGGGCGATGCCCGCCCACGCCATGTCCCCGACCGCCGTGCCCGTGAAGCCGAACTGGGTGCCGACGTTCGCCGTGCCGTCCGCGCGGACGAACCCGTCCGGCTGCGGCGAGCCGTCGTAGTAGACGTACGGGCCCACGTTGTACGCCTGACGCAGCCGTCCGTCGTCGTACTGCGGGTCGTGGGACTGCGCGTACAGCAGCGCGTCCCCGAGCGCCACGGCCCTGGCCCGCCCGGCGTGGCCGGGCCGCGCCAGATACGCCAGCACGGCGAGGGCGTTGTCGTAGGTGAAGGCGGTGCTGAACAGCCCCGCCTCGTCGGCGTAGCTCTGGGCCAGCCGCGTGGTGCCGTGGTCCGGGTAGGCGTCCATGACGGCGTCGAGGAACGCGTAACCGCGGGCCCGACCACCGTCCGGCGCGACGGCTGCCGGAGCGGCGCCGGCCGCACGGGCCGTTCCGGCGCCGACGACGGACAGCGCCGCGGCGGCCGTCCCGGCACCGATGAGCGTCCGCCGAGTGAGGTGATTGCGTGCCGTGCCGGCCATGGGGCCCCTCCCAATTAATACAACATTCAACTTGAGAACGCTCTCAAGCGTGCGGCACATTGTGCTGTCCGGGGTGGGGCCGGTCAAGGAGCGCGGGGCAGATGGGCGCCGGCGAGAGGCCACCTGGACCTGAACGCCGCCGCCCACCTGCCCCGCGATGGAGGAGCGCCGACGCCTACACGGTCTCCGCCCGCTCCGCGGGAGCCGCGGCCCGGCCGTCCGCCGGCCGGTGGCGGCTGAGCCGGCCGGGCCACCAGACCGTCGGGCCGATGTCCCGCACCAGCGCCGGGACCAGCACGGACCGCACCACGATGGTGTCGAGCAGGACACCGAAGGCCACGATGAAGGCGATCTGGGCCAGGAAGGCCAGCGGGATGACGGCGAGCGCCGCGAAGGTGGCGGCCAGCACCACCCCGGCGGAGGTGATCACGCCTCCGGTGGCGATCAGCCCGCGGAGCACGCCCTGCCGGGTGTCGAGCCGGAGCGTCTCCTCCCGGACACGTGACATGAGGAAGATGTTGTAGTCGACGCCCAGGGCGACGAGGAACACGAATCCGTACAGCGGGACCGACGCGTCCGTGCCCGAGAAACCGAACCCGTGCTGGAACACCAGGCCCGCGATGCCGAGCGTGGCCATGTAGTTCAGAGCCACGGTGGCGACCAGCAGGACGGGCAGCAGCAGCGAGCGCAGCAGGAGCACGAGGATGGTCAGGATGATCGCCAGGACGACGGGCACGATCAGGGTCCGGTCGTGCGCGGCCGTGCGCTGGGTGTCGTACTGCTGAGCCGTGTAGCCCCCCACGAGAACACCCGGATCGGCGGGGCGGACCCGGTCCCGCAGGCGCTGCACGGTCCGCTTCGCCGCGTCGCTGTCGGGCGCGTCGGACAGGACGGCGTCGATCCGCACCCGTCCGTCCTTGACCAGAGGTGCGCCGCCCGGGCGGCCGGACGCGCCGGCGGGGCGCGCGGCGGCGACGCCCGGCGTCGCGGCCGCGACCCGGCTCACCCGGTCCGCCTTGCCGGCGTCGGCGATGATCACCACCGGCTGCCCGGACCCGCCGGGGAAGTGCTTGCCGAGCGTCTGCTGCGCCGCGACGGAGGGCGCGTCGTTGACGAACAGCTCGTTCAGCGGCACACCCGAGGAGCGCAGGGCGGGGAAGAACGCCGCACCCGCCAGGAGCAGCGCCAGCGTCCCGAGCCACAACGGCCGGGGGCGCGTGTCGACCCAGTGGGCCACGCGCCGCCAGATGCCGTGCCCGCCGCTCTCCGCGTCGGCCGACCGGGGCTTGGCCGGCCACAGCGCCGCCCGGCCCAGGAGGGCGAGCACCGCGGGCAGGAAGGTGAGGGTCGTCAGCACGGCGCACGTGATGCCGATCGCTCCGACCGGCCCCAGCGCCCGGTTGTTGGTGAGGTCGCTGAGCAGCAGGGCGAGCAGCCCCAGCGCGACGGTCGCCGCGCTGGCGGTGATCGCGCCGAGCGAGCCGCGCAGTGCCGCCCGGGCGGCCGCGACGCGGTCGCCGCGGTGGGCGAGTTCCTCGCGGAAGCGCGCGGTCAGCAGCAGGGCGTAGTCGGTGGCCGCGCCGATCACCAGGATGGACAGGATGCCCTGGACCTGCCCGTCGACGCGCACGACGCCGTGGTCGGCCAGGACGTAGACGATCGCGCAGGCGACACCGAGCGCGAACACGGCACTGATGATGATCACGAAGGGCAGCAGCACGCTGCGGTAGACCAGCAGCAGGATCACCAGGACGGCGCCCAGTGCCACGCCCAGCAGCAGACCGTCGATGCCGGAGAAGGCGTCCGCGAGATCGGACTGGGTGGCCGCCGGTCCGGCGAGCTGGACCCGTGCGCCGGCCACATCGCCGGCCGCCTTGCGCACGTCCGCCAGGACGTCGGGCAGCCGGTCCCCGAGGTCCGGGCGCAAAGGCACCACGCCCTCCAGCGCGGCACCGTCCTTCGAGCGCAGCGCCGGGGACGGCTCGCCCGCGACGCCCGTCGCACCCTTCAGTGAACGCAGCGCCCGGGTGGCGGCGGCCTGCTGCGCCGGGGTCACGTCGCCGCCCGACCCGGAGGTCCAGACGACGATGGCGGGGAGGGTCTCCCGCTGGTCGAAGGCCTTCTGCCGCTCGATGACCTTCGTGGACTCGGCGCTCCGCGGCAGGAAGGCGGCCTGGTCGTTGGTCGAGACCTCGCCGAGCTTGCCGGCGTAGGAGCCGAAGGCTCCGCCCAGGCCGAGCCAGACGATCACGAGGGCAAGGGGGACCAGCCATCGGGCCGGTCGTCGCACGGTGTTCATTCAGTCCCCAGGGAGCCGGGCAACGGGCAGAAGCAGATTAACTCAATTATGAAGTATCTCAGCCATTGAGAGATCATATCCTGGGGGTATGCAGCACGACACCGCGGAGGGATCCGAGAGCCCCGCCAGTGACCTTCAGGCCTACGCCGTCCTGCTGCGTACGCTGAACGGCGAGTTCAACCGCATCGCCCACACGTTTGCCCAGGCTCACGGGTTGCACGCCACGGACGTCCACGCCCTGGCCGCCATCCTGGACGCCTCGGTCAACGAGGGACGGCCCATGACCCCCTCCCGGCTGCGCGAGCGCCTCAACCTCACCTCCGGAGCGGTCACGGCGTGCCTCGACCGGCTCGAACGCGCCGGCCACATCAGCCGCACCCGCGACGACGCCGACCGGCGGGTGGTGCACCTGCACTACAGGGCGGGGGCCCGCGCGCTCGCCCGCCGGTACTTCTCCCCGCTCGCCCGGAGCACCGAGGCCGCCCGGCAGCGGTTCACGCCCGAGCAACTGGAGACGATCGCGGAGTTCCTGCGCGCACTGAACCACGAGCTCGCCCGCGAGCACTGACCCAGCCGGGAAGCGTCCGGGCCTGCGCGGCCGCCTTCGTCGCGCCGGCCGTCGCCGGCTTCGGGAGGACCGAGGGGCGGGCGGTCGCCGGCTCGCCCTCCTCAGGGCGCGACGGGGTGCGACCGGGCGTCGAGCCGCCGGGCGGCGACACGCCAGGCCGCGGTCAGCGCGGTGCGGGCCGCCTCGAGCGCCTCGGTCTTCCCGCCTCCCAGACGCAGGGGCTCGCCGACGTGCACGCACAGCCTCGGGCGGCGCAGCGGAGCGGTGAGCAGCCTGGCCACCTGCTCCAGGGGCGGGCCCGACACCAGGGCGGGCGCCCCGGCCTGGCCGAGGGGCACCACCGGGGCGCCGGTGGTGTGCGCGAGGTGGTGGAGGCCGGGGTGGAACGTCCGGGGCGGAGCCTCGCCGGGCGGGCTGCCGGCCGGCAGCCCGCCCTCCGGGTAGATCAGCACCGTACGGCCGGCGGCCAGCGCGGCACGGGCGTCGCGTACCGCCTGGGCGGCACGGGGGTCGTGCCGGTGCACCGGGATGTGTCCCTCCCGGGTGAGGACGCGGCGGAGCACCGGGACGCGCCACAGCCCCGCGGCCGCGAGCACGACGGGTTCGGTTCCCAGGCGGCGCAGCGCGGCCAGGACGATCGCGGGATCGCTGAGGGAGGTGTGGTTGGCGATGACGATGCTGCCGGCCGCCGGCCCGCCCGCGGCGTCCGTGGTGACGTCGAGGCGGCCGAGGAGATGCACTACGACGCCCGCGACGCGACTGAGCACGACAGCTCCTCCCCGGCCGCGACCGGCCCCGCGGTGGTCAGGTCCACACCCGGCCCGTTCAGGCGGGCATGGGGTGCGAGACCGGACGGCCGCTGCGCAGGGCGCGGTCCACGTCATCGTCCGTCGGCTTCTGCCGGGTGAACACGTCCTGGCCGACGACGGTGGACTCCCACGTCTCCGTCGTGGCCGCCGAGCGGGTCAGCAGCCAGGTGGTGAGGATGCGTTCCGGTCCGGCCATGAACTGGCCGCTCCAGCTGGAGACGGAGCCCAGGTCGCCGTGGTCGTTGCGCCAGGCGACCGTCCAGCCGAGGGCCATGCCGTGGCCGGGGCCCGTCGGCCCGACGTGGCGCCCGGTGAGCAGGTACGTCCCCGGCGCATGGCCCACGGCGGTGACGTACGCACCGCTGACGGTTCCCTCCTGGTCCGCCTCGAAGCGCAGCTGGGAACCGAACTCGTTGTACCACTCCCCGTCGATGGACATGATCTCTCTCTCCGCTCACTCGCCCCTGCGGCGACCCGGCTTGCACAAATATGTCCTGTTCAATGAGGTTTCCACGGTAATGACAGCGGAGCGGGCGCATGTTCGCGTATCGAACGGGGCGGTCCTGACTTGGGAAAGTGCGCGAAGGCCGAGACGGCGCGTGGCCCCGGACGGACGGGCGGACGACCCGCGCCACCGGGCCCGCTGTGGTGGCTGGTGGCCGCCCTCCTCGTGGCGGCCGTGGTCCTGCTCGCCTTCCTGCGGCGGCGTGAGATCGCCCAGGCCTATCACCTCATCGCGGGAGTGCACCCGCTGCCGGTGGCCGTCGCCGTGGTGTGCGAGGCGCTGTCGCTGTTCTGCTTCGGCGCGCTGTACCGATGGCTGCTGGCCGCGGGTGGGACCCGCTGGGGGCTGCGGCGTACGACGGGCATCGTCGTGGCCGCCAACGCCGTGGCTGGTGCGCTGCCCGGCGGGGCGGCGTTCTCCACGGCGTGGGTCTTCCGGCAGCTGCGGCGTCGTGGCGTGGAGCAGGTGCTCGCGGCGGCCGTGCTGGTGGTCGCCGGTGCGCTGTCCATGCTCGCCCTGGGCGTCCTGGTCGTCGCCGGCCTGCTCGCCGCGGGGCCGGCGCAGCTGCGTGTCGTGCTGCTCCCCGGGGCCGTGGTGCTGCTGATCCTGGTGATCGGCCTGGCCGTCCTCGGCGCCACCCGCTTCTCCCGTTTCCGTGCGGCGGTACGGCGGGCATGGGCCCGGGCCGGACAGCGCTCCCGCCGGGTCCGGCGGGGCCAGGAGGCACTCGCCGACCTGGTCCGGCAGGCCCGCCGGCTGCAGCCCGGCCTGCGGCCCTGGCTGCGGCCGTTCGCCTTCGCGCTGCTGAACTGGCTCCTCGACACCGGCTGTCTGGCCGCCTCCCTCTGGGCGCTGGGCATCAGTGTGCCCTGGCACGGTCTGCTGCTCGCCTACGTCCTCACCCAGATCCCCGGCAGCCTGCGCCTGACGCCGGGCAGCGTCGGCATCGTGGAGACCAGCCTGGCGGCCCTGCTCGTGCTGTACGGCCTGCGGCCCGGTCCGGCGATCGCGGCGACGCTGCTGTACCGGGCCGTCAGCTACTGGGCCCTGCAGCCGGTCGGCTGGGCGTGCTGGCTGGCCCTGACCCTCCAGGGCCGTCCGCCGCGCGGGGACGGCGCATGAGCACGGCCGGGCAGGCGCGTGCGGGCACTCCGGGCCGCGTGGGCATCGCCGCGACGCCGCTGTCGGACCGTCAGCCGCCCCCCGGCCCGTCCGTCTGCCCCGGCTTGCGGACGACCACGACCGGGCAGGGCGCGTGCTGGACGACGTGCTGGGTGACCGAGCCCAGCAGGGCCTCGGTGAAGCCGCCGTGACCGCGGTTGCCGACGACGAGGAGTTCGGCCCCGCGGGATGCCTCCAGCAGCGCCTCCGCCGGGTGCCCGAAGACGACGCGCCGCCGGATCCCGGCCGGCACGCCGGGTTCCAGCGCCTCGTCCAGGGCCTGGGAGAGCACGGTGGCGGCGTTGCTCTCGAAGTCGAAACCGGAGACGACGACACCCATGCCGTACCAGCGGGGGTACTCCCAGGCCAGCACCGCCTCCACCACTGCGCCGATCAGCCCGGCCTGCCCGACCGCCCACCGCAGGGCCGCCTCGGAGGGTTCGGAGCCGTCGACCCCGACCACGATCCGGGGTGCGGCCGCCTGCCCGTCGTTCACGGGATCCGGCGTTCCGCGGACGGAACCACCATGACCGGGCTCAGGGCGTGGTGCAGCACGCCCTGGCTGACGGAACCGAGCAGCAGACCGGCGAAGCCCCCCAGGCCCCGGGCTCCGACCACCAGGCCCAGCGCGTCCGCGGAGGTCTCGCTCAGCACCTTCACCGGGTGGCCCCGCACCACCTCGTGGTGCACCCGCACGTCCGGATGGGCGGCCGTGCGGCCGGCCACGATCTCGGAGAGCAGCCTTCGGCACTCCTGCAGCGCGGCGTGTTCGTCCATGACACCGAGGAGCGGCGGATGCCACACGTACAGCGCCCGCAGGCCCGCGCCGCGCAGGACCGCCTCCTCGAACGCGTAGTCGACGGCTGCCGCGGAGTCGGGGCTGCCGTCGACGCCCACCACGACGTACGGGTGCTGCCGCAACGCGTGCTCGGCCTCGCGTACGACGATCACCGGGCAGTCGGCGCGGGCGATGACCGGCACGGCCACCGAGAGGGAGCGGACGAGCTCCTCCACGGCGGTCAGGTGCCGGGAGCCGAGGACGACCGCCGCGGCCTCCCGCGCCTGCGCGGACAGGACCGAGGCCGCGTCGCCCGCCGCGAGCCGGACCGACACGTCCACCCGGGGGCGCCTGTCCCTGACGAACGCCTCGGCCTCGTCCAGGGCGTCCGTCCCCAGGGTGCGCAGTGCCTCGTCCCACGTCTCCCAGGCCGGTTCCAGGTCCGGCGTCCGGTACTTCGCCGGCGGCGTCTCCCGTACGTGCACCAGGCGCAACGGCAGCTCCCGCCGGTCGGCCTCGTCGGCGGCCCAGGCCAGTGCCGGCCGACTCGTGGGGCCGGGGTCGACGCCCACCACGATCGGCCGGGCATCGGGCCGACTGGTCATGACGCACCTCCCAGGCCGGCGGCGGCCCTGTCCCGGGGGCGCCGGCACCCGGCCGGGACGGCTCATGGCCAGTGTGGGCTCTCGGCATGCCGGATGCATGCCGAGGTTCCCCGGCGGACGGCCGGCCGGCTCCGGGCGGCCGTCCGCCGGCGTTCCGGCTACTTGACGCCGAGACCGGCGTCGTCGACCCCGTCGCGACCCTCGGCCTTGAGGACCTTGTTGAGCGGTGCGAGGTCGTAGATGCCCTTCAGGTCGGGCTTGTCCAGCAGGCCGGCCTTGACCGCGTGGTCGGCCTCGGTGCCGAGGGTCGAGGCCAGCGGGTCGTCGAGGAAGGTGACGGACTTCCAGGCCGGGTCGATGACGTCGGCGGACAGGGCCTTGCCCGACAGCTCCTTCAGGGCCGTGTTGGCGGACGCCTTGGCCTTCTCCGGGTTGGCGTTGATCCACTCGTTGGTCTTCACCGACCCGCGCAGCACGGCCTCGACGACGTCCGGGTGCTCCTTGAGGAAGCTCTGCCGCACGACGATGTTCGTGATCACGAACTTCTTGTCCGGCCACAGCGACGACTCGTCGAGCAGGACCTTCGCGCCCTCCGCGACCAGCTTGGACGCGGTCGGCTCCGGCACCCAGGCGCCGTCCACGGAACCGGACTTGTACGCGTCCGGGGTGATCTTGTTGTCGGTGCGGACGACCGTGACGTCGCCCTTGCCGCTCTGCGCGTCGACCCTCCAGCCCTGCTCGGCCGCCCAGTTGAGGAACGCCACGTCCTGGGTGTTGCCCAGCTGGGGTGTGGCGATCCGCTTGCCCCTGACGTCCTTCAGGGACTTGATCTTCTGCGGGTTGACGACGAGCTTCACCCCGCCCGACGCCGAACCGCCGATGATGCGCAGGCTCTTGCCGTCCGACTTGGTGTAGCCGTTGATCGCGGGGGACGGGCCGATCCAGCCGATGTCGATGGACCCGGCGTTCAGCGCCTCGATCTCGGACGGCCCGGCGTTGAAGGTCGCGGTCTTGACGGCGGTGCCGCCGAGCTCCTTCTGGAACAGGCCCTCCTGGACGCCCACGAGAGCCGTGGCGTGCGTGAGGTTGGGGAAGTAGCCGATCTTGACCTCGTCGGCCGAGAGCTTCTCGCCGCCCGCCGCGACCGCGGTCTTCTTGCCGTCGTCGGTGGACGTCGATCCGTACCCGCAGGCGGTCAGCAGCAGCGGGAGCGCGGCCGTGACGGCGAGGGCGCGCAGGGTGGTGAGCGGTCTTGCGGCAGACACGGAGGTGTCCTCTCGGGAAAGGGTGATCACGGGGACCACGGAGATACGTGGATACGGAGACACGGAGAGACGAAGGAGCCGGGGAGGGGGCCCGGGGCGCGCACCAGTGGTCCACGCGCCGACCGGCGGCGGGGACGCCGACCCGGGTCGGGCGGTGGAGCGTGGGGAGTGGTGCGTCGCGGTTCCGGCAGGGACCGCGCGGAGCTCAGACGGAACGACAGATGTCGCTGGACGTGCGGCCGAAGTCGATGTGGCGACGCACCGTCAGCGAAAGCAGCGAGGGCTCGTGCGGGAGGACGAGGTCGAACGCTCCCATGACCACACCCCCCGTATCCCTAGTTTTCCTACCTGGCTGATAGGGATCGTGGCAGAAGCCGGCGGCAACCCCAAGAGGGTGTTCGCATGATGGACGAGCTCGTCTCTCCCACCGAGATGCGGAGCGACGGTGCGGCGGGTCAGGGGTTCGTCCAGGCGCCCGGCGCCTCGGCCAGCGCGGACACCTCGGCCGGCAGCCGGGCGGACGCGACGTCGGCGAGCGACACACCGTCGAGGATCTCGCGCACGTTGGACCGCAGCGCGATCCACAGGGGGAGCAGCGACTCGGCGGGCCCGGTGTAGGACAGCTCGGGAGGGCGGACCCCGCGCACCGAGACCAGAGGTCCGTCCACGACGCGGATGACGTCGGCGATGCTGATGGACTCGGCGTCCCGGGCCAGCCGGTAGCCGCCGTTGCCGCCGCGCTGGCTGAGCACGAGACCGCCCCGGCGCATGTCGTTGAGGATGCTCTCCAGGAACTTGTGTGGAATGTCCTGCGCAGCCGCGATGGCCTCGGCCTTCAGCGGCCCGCCGTCCCCGGACGCGGCCAGCTGCAGTGCGGCGCGTACCGCGTAGTCCGCCCTTGCCGATATCCGCATGCGCCCATTATTCCGTACGGCGGGGAACCGGACCCGTGCGGTCAGACCGGCAGGACGAACGGGGGGTGCGCGCCGTTGAGGAAGTAGTCCCCGACGTCGTGGAGCCGGTGGGTGACGGGCTCGTGGAGCGTGTGGGTGCGGGCGTTGCGCCAGAAGCGGTCGAAACCCAGCCGCGCGGAGACCGAGCGGGTGCCGACGACGTCGAGGGCGCGGGCGGTGGACTCCTGCGCGGCCCGGGACGCCGCGGCCTCGGCCATGGCCACGAGGACCGACGCCTCGGCGTACTCGTCGAAGGTGAGGTCCTCGCCGCGCGCCAGCCCGCCGTGGACCGCTTCGAGGGCCTGGTCGGCGAGGGCGGACGCGGAGCGGGTGAGGACGGTGAGCTCGCCGTAGGAGGCCAGCGCGTGCGGGTCCTCGGAGGCGGCGGCCGGCCAGGCGGACCGCGGGGCCGGGTGCGCCGTCCGGCTGTACTCCCGGGCCTCGGCGAGCACTCCCTCGGCCATGCCGAGGCGGAGCTGGACGGACAGCAGCCGCCCGACCGGCGACATCAGGGCGGCCGCGGGCGACAGGACGTCCTCTTCGGCGGACAGGGAGCCGAGGAGGTCGTCGCCCGTGACCGGTACGGCGTCGAACTCCACGCTCCCGCCCGCCGCGAGCCGCTGGCCGAAGGCGTCGCCGTCGGCGTCGACCCGCACGCCGTGCCGGGCGGGATCGACGGCGACGGCGAACGGCTCCCCGGTGTCGGCCCGCACGGCCCGCACGGCGAGACGGTCGGCGACGAGCACACCGGTGGCGTAGCTCTGCCGGCCGTCGAGCACCTGGCCGCCGCCGGTCCGCGTGAGCGTCAACTCGGTTTCCCGAGCGGCGAGTCCACCTCCCCAGCACCACTGCTCCGCCGCGGACCGCCGCTCGACGCGGGCGGCCGGCGCGGGCGCGCCGAAGAACCGCGCCGTCCACGACAGCAGGTAGTGGCAGCCGAGCAGTTGACCGATCGCGCCGTCGGCCGCCGCGATCTCCCGGACGACGGCGTAGGCCGTGGGCCAGTCGGCGCCGCCTCCGCCGGACGCGGCCGGCAGGAGCAGCGTCAGCAGTCCCGCCTCGCGCAGCCGGGACACCTCGTCGAACGGGGGCTTGCCCGCCTGCTCCCGGGCCACCGCGTCCGTGGCCAGGTCGTCCGCCGTCTCGCGCGCCACGCGCAGCCAGTGCGCCCGGCCGGGCCCGGTCCGGCCGGGTTCCGCGGTGGGGCCGGACGGGGCAGGGGCAACGCCCATGGGAGCGGTCTCCTCGGGGTGGGTGGCGGGGTGCGGGGGAGGGGGCGCCGCTACTGTTCGGGCACGTACTTGTAGCCCACGCGCCGGACCGTGACGATGCGGTGGCGGTGCGCCGCGCCCAGCTTGCGGCGCAGGCGCGCGACGTGGACGTCCACGGTGCGCCCGTCGCCGATGTGGTCGTAGCCCCAGATGCGGACCATCAGCTGCTCCCGCGAGTGCACGTGGTGCGGGTGCCGGACGAGGTGGGCCAGCAGCTCGAACTCCAGGTAGGTCAGGTCGAGTTCGTGTCCGTCCACGGCCGCGACGTGCCGTGCGGGATCGATGCGGACCGCCTCGTCCCCCCGGCCCTGCGCGGGTGGTGCGTCGGTGTAGGCGACCGGCCGGATCTCCGGCCGTGCCACGCCCTCCGCGAAGAGCTGGGCGGGATCGGTGCCCTCGGGGACGAGCACGAGGTAGCCGACGAGGGATGCGGTGCCGTCGCCGGCCGGCCCGTGCTGGGCGTCGTGCCCCACGAGGCGGAGGTGGCGCGGGTCGGGCAGGTGCGGGCCCGGGGAGGTGGCCTGAGCCGGAAGTGCCGTGGTCATGGCGGTCGTTCCTTCGGGAAGAGGCGGGACGTCAGGCGCGACGGGGTGGGTGGGCCTGAGCCGCCTGGGCGGAGAGAGAAGGAGCGGAGCGGCACGCGCGAGGTGTCAGCCGCGTGCCTTACGCGCGACAGCAGGCGGCGCTGACGACGTGACCAAAGTCGACATGCCGACGACGAACGAGTCGTTGCTGTGCGGGGGACATGGGCACCATCCTGCGCACCGTCCGGCGGGCCCGTCAACACTTCCCCAGTAAATCGGTAGGAAATGCGGCGCAGGGCAACGGCCGGACGCCCGTCCGGCATGCGGGCCCTGGTTGACGGGATCCGCGCGGTCCTGCTCAAGTACTCGCATGAACGCCGAGCAGCGCCTTGTCACGCGCGACCACATCGACTTCGGTCGGGTGTGGTCCGCCGCGTGTCGCGCCTGACACGGCAGCGGGCCGTCTGACCGGCCTCGCCCCCGCCCCCGGCACCTCGTCCGGGGTCGACTTCCGCCATGTGCGGTGCCGTTGACGCACGTGCGCCCCGCTGCGTGCGAGGCCCGGCGTCACCGCGTGCGCTCACCCCGCTCCCCACGCCCGCGATGCGCCGCACCGCGTGCGGCTCGGCCGTACGCCCGTCCACGCACGGCGCCACCAAACCCTGCCCACGAAAGGTCCGCCATGGCCACCGTCCTGTCCGTCTCCGGAAGCCCCTCCGCCACGTCCCGTACCGCCCGCCTGCTGCGCCACCTGGACAGGCGCCTCGTCGACCAGGGGCACGAGGTCGTCCCCCTGGACGTCCGCACCCTCCCCGCCGAGGCGCTGCTCGGCGCCGACTTCCGTCATCCGGCGATCGTCGAGGTGGCCGAACTGGTCGGCCGTGCCGACGGCGTGGTGATCGGCACGCCCGTCTACAAGGCCGCCTACTCCGGGCTCCTGAAGGCGCTGCTGGACCTGCTGCCGCAGTACGCCCTCGCGGGCAAGACGGTGCTCCCGCTGGCGACCGGCGGAAGCACGGCGCACGTCCTGGCGATCGACTACGCCCTGCGCCCGGTGCTCAGTTCCATGGGCGCCGCGCACATCGTCCAGGGCTGGTTCACGCTGGACAAGGACATCGCGGTGGGCGCCGACGGCACGCTGACCGTCGCACCCGGCCCGGCCGAGGCCCTCGCCCAGGTCGTGGACCAGTTCTCGCAGGCCCTCGGCGGCCGTACTGCCCTGCTGGCCGCCACCGGGTGAACAGCCGCGAGGGACGGGTCACTTGGTGGCGCCCTGGGCGAACCCGTTGTAGATGTAGCGCTGCAGGAACAGGAAGACGATCAGGGTCGGCAGGATGACCAGGACGGCGCCGGCGGAGATGTCCTCCCAGTGCGCGCCGAACGGGCCCTTGAAGCGGAACAGGGCCGTGGAGATGGTGCCGAGGTCCTCCGAGGGCATGTAGAGGAAGGGGATGTAGAAGTCGTTGTAGGTGGTGATGCCCTTGATGATCACCACCGTGGCGATCGCGGGCTTCAGCATCGGGAGGATGATCCTGCGGTAGATCGTGAAGGAGTTCGCCCCGTCCAGGCGGGCGGCCTCGTCCAGGGACGTGGGAATGCCCCGGATGAACTGCAGGAAGATGTAGATCGACACGATGTCCGTGCCCATGTAGAGCAGGATCGGCGCCCAGCGGGTGTCGATCAGCCCGAAGCTGTTGACGACCTGGAAGGTCGCCACCTGCGTGGTCACGCCCGGCACCAGGGTGGCCACGAGGAACAGCGCCATGACCGGCTTCTTGAGGCGGAACTCGAAGCGGTCGATGGCGTACGCCGTCATGGAGCCGATCAGCACGGTGCCCGTGATGGAGAACAGCAGGATGAAGGCGGTGTTCCCGAGCGCCGTGAGCATGTGGCCGTCGGTGAACGCCGTCGCGTAGTTGGAGAGGTTCAGCCAGTCGTGCGGCAGGGTCAGCGCGCCGCTGCCGTCGGCCATCTCCCGGGACGTCTTCAGCGAGGTCAGGAGGATGACGAGGAGCGGGACGAGCACCACGAGGGAGGCGGCCACGAGCGACACGTACGCCAGTACGGTGCCGGCGGTGACGCGGCTGCGCCGGGTGGCCGTCCGGGACGCGGGGGCGGTGAGGGTCATACGAGGTCCACCTTCTCGTCGGGCAGCAGCCGCCGCTGGATCCAGGTGACGGCCAGGATGATCAGCAGCAGCACCACGGCACAGGCCGAGGCCAGGCCGGTCTTGTTGAACTGGAAGGCGAGCTTGACCGTCTGGATGACGAAGGTCTGCGTGCCGGTCGCGCCGCCGGTCATGATGTACGGGATCTCGAAGACGGACAGGGATCCGGAGATCGCCAGGATGACGCTCAGCCCGATCACCGGCCGGATGCCCGGCACGATCAGATGCCGGAACTGCTGCCACCGGGACGCGCCGTCCAGCTCGGCGGCCTCGTACTGCTCGCCCGGGATGGACTGGATCGCGCCGAGGAACAGCACGAAGTTCAGCCCCGTGAAGCGCCACACGGACACCCCGGCCAGCGACGTGTTCGCCGATCGCGGGTCGCCGAGCCAGGCGTGGCCGCCGCCGGCGCCGAACAGGGACAGCACCGAGTCGAGGGTGCCGCCGTCCTGGAAGAAGTACAGGAAGACGAAGCCGATCGCCACGCCGTTGATCAGGTAGGGGAAGAAGAGGATGCCCTTGAACAGGTTCCGCAGCCGCAGGTCGAAGCTGAGCAGGGTCGCGAAGTACAGGGCGGCGGCGATCTGCACGGCCGAGGCGGCGAGGTAGTACAGGCTGACGGCGAAGACCCGGAACAGCTCGGGGCGGGTGACGAGTTCGCGGTAGTTGTCGCCGCCGACGAAGGAGCGGTCGGGGCTGACGCCGTCCCAGTCGGTGAAGCTGTAGTAGATCATGTTGCCCACCGGCACGTAGGTGAACGTGATCAGCAGGGCGAGCGGGACGAGCAGGAACAGCCAGGGGGTGAGGCGGCGCAGCGGGTGCTGCCGCCAGGAGCGGTGCGGGGGAACGTGGTTGCGGCGCCCGGCCCGGCGGCGGATGCCGTCCGTCTTCGCCGGGGGACCGGGCGGTGGCGCGGTGTGGGTGGTGTGTGTCATGGCGGGGCGGGGCCTTTCGTCGTCCGCGGACAGCGCTCGTGCGGCGGCCGGCCCACCGGGCCCCGGCCCGGTGGGCCGGCCGCCGGTGCCCGGTGGTGCGGCCGGGTCAGGAGCCGGCGGTCTGCTCGGCCTCGGCCCAGCGCTTGTTCAGGTCGGTGAAGTAGTCCTTCAGCGAACCCTTCTGGGCGCCGCGGGCGAGGTCGACCAGCTTCTGCCGGTAGTCCGGCTTGTACAGGCCGATCTCCGCGGCGTTGTCGATGGCGTTGACCTCGGCGGTGTCCGCCTCGGACCGCTCCACCATCGTGACATCGTTGTCAGTGAACTCCTTGAGCGTCGCCGGCATCGGGGCGGCCCGCAGTGCGGAGACGGCACCCTCCGTGGCCGAGTAGCCGGACTTCTGGGTGAACCAGTCGATCCAGGCCCGCGCGGCCTGCTTGTGGCCGGAGTGGATGTTCACGGCCTGCTGGTAGTCCGACACCAGCGTCGCGCAGAACTTGCCGCCCTTCTGGACCGGGAACGGCATGAAGCCGATGTCGTCCGGGTTCCGGCCGGCCTTCTTCGCGGCGTCCCGCATCTGCGTGATGGCCCAGGAGCCCAGCAGCATGCTGCTGATCTTCCCCTTCGCCAGCAGCGTCTTGGAACTCTCCCAGTTGGTGGTCGTCGGGTCCTTCTCGGACAGCCCGTCGTGGACGACGTCGTAGAGCAGGGTGTCGATGACGTTGAGGTCCGTGCCCTGCCCCCAGGGCGCGTCCGTGTCGGCCAGGGCGTCGGACGCCCTGCTGTCGCAGCTGACCGAGCCGATGCTGTTCGTCCAGGGGCTGCTGAGCGGCCAGCCGTCCTTGAAGTTCGTGTAGTAGGGGGTGGCGCCCGTCCTGTCCCCGACCGCCTTGAGGTCGGTCAGGAACTCCTGCGGGCTGGCGGGCCACTTGGTGATGCCGGCCTTCTTCCACAGCGCCTTGTTGTAGACGAGGCCGTCGGCGGTGCCGAAGGTGGCGATGCCGTACGTCCTGCCGCCGACGTCGGTCTTGTCGGTGAAGCGGTACTCGTCCTTCATCGACCCGGTGTCGCCGAGGGGTGCGAAGAACTTCGGGTAGTCGCCCTTCGCGACGGCTCCGGGTATCAGCAGCACGTCGCCGTACTTGTCGGTGTTCATGCGGATCTTCACCTCCCCCTCGTAGTCCGTGATCCCCTCGAACTCGACCTTCACCTTCGGGTACTTCTTGTTGAACTCGGCCGCGTACCGCTTCAGCGTGCCGTCCTGCACGAGGTCCGTGCGGTTGGTCAGCACCTTGATGGTGCCCGAGACGGACTTCGGGTTCAGCGGTGCGGCGGCGGTCTCGTCCCCGCCCGGCGTCCCCCCTCCGCCGCACCCCGCGGCGGCCAGCATCGCGGTGGTGGTCAACAGGGCGGCGCTCAGCGACTTCTTCCCCATGGGCCCAACTCCTTCACGTAAGTCACGGCTCGGGCTCGGGTGGTTCGGTGACGGCACTATGGCAGCAGCTTCTTAACCGGTAAAGCTCCTCCGTGCGGCGCGATGCCCAATCGTTACCGTAGGCCCCACAGGCTTTCTGACCACCGGTCCGTTCACCTCGGCCGTTCCGGTGGAGAGTCGGCTGGACAGGGACTAGACCGGTTAACCAATGGCGGCTAAGTTGCCCGTGCCGACCACACCAGCGTCGTACCGAACCCGGTTGTCCGTCCCGAGGAGCCGCACATGAAGGACGTCATCCCACTCACCGAGGGCTGGACCCTCCACCACGACGGAACGGCGCTCCCCGCCCAGGTACCCGGATGCGTCCACACCGACCTGCTCACCGCCGGAGTGATCCCCGACCCGTACCTCGGCCTGAACGAGCGGGACGTGGCCTGGGTGGGCCGGCGGGCGTGGACCTACACCCGCGACCTGGCGCCCGACCACACGGCGCCCGGCGCCCACGAACGCACGGACCTGGTCTTCGACGGCCTCGACACGGCCGCCGTGATCACGCTCGACGGACGGGAGCTGGGCCGGACCCGCAACATGCACCGGGGCCACCGCTTCGACGTCACCGGCGGCTGCGGCACGCTCCGGGTGGAGTTCGCCTCCGCCTACGACGAGGCCGCCGCGGTCCGCGCGCTGACGGGCGAGCGCCCCAACGTCTACCCGGAGCCCTTCCAGTACATCCGCAAGATGGCCTGCGGCTTCGGCTGGGACTGGGGGCCGACCCTGGTGACGGCGGGCATCTGGCGCCCGGTCCGGCTGGAACGCTGGTCGACGGCCCGCCTGGTGCGGGTACGCCCGCTGGTCACCGTCGCCGACGGCGTGGGCCGCGTGGAGGTGCACTGCGACGTCGAGCGCACCGACCGGGGCGCCGAACACCCGCTGGAGATCCGGGCGTCCGTGAACGGCGTGCAGGCCCGCGGCACGGTGGAGGGTTCGCGGGCGGTCCTGGTGCTGGACGTCCCCGACCCCGAGCTGTGGTGGCCCCGCGGATACGGCGAGCAGCCCCTCCACGACCTGGAGGTCGCCCTGGTGGACCGGGGGGTCGCGGTCTCCCCGGGCGACGGTGAGCGGGTGCTGGACTCCTGGCGGCGCCGGATCGGCTTCCGCACCGTCGAGGTCGACCGTTCCCCCGACGCGCACGGCACCGGCTTCACCTTCGTCGTCAACGGCGTACGGATCTTCGCCCGCGGCGTGAACTGGATCCCCGACGACGCCTTCCCCTCCCGCGTCACCCCCGACCGCTACCGCACCCGGCTGCGGCAGGCGGCGGAGGCGGGCGTGGACCTCGTCCGGGTCTGGGGCGGCGGCATCTACGAGGACCACGCCTTCTACGACGCCTGCGACGAGCTGGGGCTGATGGTCTGGCAGGACTTCCTGTTCGCCTGCGCCGCCTACCCCGAGGAGCAGCCGCTGCGCGGCGAGGTGGAGGCCGAGGCGCGCGACAACGTTGTCCGGCTCATGCCGCACCCCAGTCTCGTGCTGTGGAACGGCAACAACGAGAACCTCTGGGGCTTCCGCGACTGGGACTGGGAGCCCGAACTGGCCGGCGACTCCTGGGGCGGCGGCTACTACCTGGACCTGCTGCCCCGCATCGTCGCCGAACTCGACCCGACCCGCCCCTACACCGCCGGCAGCCCCTGGTCCGGGTCGTGGGAGCACCACCCCAACGACCCGGCGCACGGCACCCACCACTCCTGGGAGGCGTGGAACCGCCGGGACCACGCCGACTACCGGGCATCCGTGCCCCGCTTCGTCGCCGAGTTCGGCTGGCAGGCCCCGCCCGCCGTGGCGACCCTGCGCCGCGCGCTGCCCGGCGAGCGTCTCGCCGCCGACTCCCCGGGCATGCTGCACCACCAGAAGGCCGAGGACGGCAACGGCAAGCTGAACCGGGGCATCGCCCGCCACTTCGCCCTGCCCGAGGCGGACTTCGACCGCTGGCACCATCTCGCGCAGGTGGTCCAGGCCCGTGCCGTGGCCGCCGGGATCGAGCACTGGCGGGCGCACTGGCCGGTCTGCGCCGGCACGGTCGTCTGGCAGCTCAACGACTGCTGGCCGGTCAGCTCCTGGGCCGCGATCGACGGCGACGGCCGCCTCAAACCGCTCTATCACGAGCTGCGCCGCGTGTACGCCGACCGCCTGCTGACCCTGCTGCCTCCGGCGGAGGAGGGAGCGGCACCGGCCCTCGCCGTCGTCAACCAGTCCGCCGAGCCGTGGCACGCCTCCGTCGAACTGCGCCGGACGGCGGCGGACGGAACCGTCCTCGGCCGGGCCGTCCTCGACGCCGAGGTCGCACCGCGCTCCGTCGCCCGGCTCGCTGTGCCCGGCGCCCTGGTGCCGGACGCGAAGTCGGCCGAGGAGTTCCTCGTCGCCGACGCCGACGGGCTGCGCGCCCTCCACTTCCCCGTCCCGGACAAGGACTTCTCCTACCCGGTCCCGCGCTACGACGTCACCGTGGAGTCCCCGGCCGGTGCGGACGGCGGTAGTGTCGACGTCGTGGTAACAGCGCACACCCTGGTACGGGACCTCCTCCTCCAGGCCGACCGGCTCGGCCCGCACGCCATCTGCGGCACGGGCCTGACCACCCTGCTCCCCGGAGAGCGCGTCCGGCTGGCCGTGCGGGGCGCGACCGACACCGGCGCCGACGCCGTGCGCGCGGCACTCTTCTGCGTGGAACCGGCGTGAGCGCCTCCTCGGAACGCATCACCATCAGGGATGTCGCGGCCGCGGCCGGCGTGTCCAAGGGAGCGGTGTCGCTGGCGTTCAACCACAAGCCGGGCGTCTCCGACGCCACCCGCGAGCGGATCTTCGCCGCGGCACGGCAACTGGGCTGGGCGCCGAACTCCTCGGCGCGCAGCCTGTCCCGGCAGGCGGTCGACACGGTCGGGCTGGCGATCTGCCGCCCGGCCCGGCTGCTGGGTCTCGAACCCTTCTACATGGAGTTCATCTCCGGCATCGAGAGCGTGCTCGCCGAGCACAACTGCTCCCTGCTGCTGCGCCTGGTCGGCTCGCTGGAGGAGGAGATCCGGCTCCAGGAGACCTGGTGGCGGGAGCGCCAGACGGCGGGCTCGGTCCTGGTCGACTTCCGCCGGGACGACCCGCGGATCGCCCCCCTGCGCGAGCTGGGACTTCCCGCCGTGGCGGTCGGCCACCCCAGCCTCACCGGCGGCTTCGCCTCCGTGTGGACCGACGACGCCACGGCCGTGACCGAGGCGGTGCGGTACCTGGCCGCCCTGGGGCACCGGCGGATCGCCCACGTCGGCGGGCCCGCGGGCCTGGGACACAGCGCGATCCGGGTGACCGCGTTCGAGAGGACCATGAAGGAGCTCGGCCTGGGCGGTGGCCTGCACGTCGAGACCGGCTTCTCCGGCGAGGACGGCGCCCGGGCCACCCGGTCGCTGCTGCTGTCGGCCGACCGGCCCACGGCGATCGTCTACGACAACGACCTGATGGCGGTGGCCGGGCTGGGCGTGGCCGCCGAGATGGGCGTCCCCGTTCCCGACGAGCTGTCGCTGCTGGCCTGGGACGACTCGCAGCTGTGCCGGCTGACCCATCCGACGCTGTCCGCGATGAGCCACGACGTGCACGCGTTCGGCGCGCAAGTGGCCCGGGTCCTGTTCGACGTCATCGCCGGCCGGGACGTCGCCTCCCATCCGGTGGCGACTCCCTCACTGGTGCCTCGCGCGTCGACCGCGCCGCCGCGCACCTAGGTGTGCTGTCCCGACAGGTTGGTGACGCGGCTGGCTGGTGGTTGGCCGCTGATGCCGGTGTGGGGTCGGTGGTAGTGGGCGTTGGGCGTGCCCGCCAGCAGTCCGGGGTGAGCCTGCCGCGATCCCCGGTACGGGCGGGGCCGCCCGTCGGTGTCGTACGGCGCTCTGCCTTCAGCGGGGCGTCAGCCGCGCCTCGAAACCGTCGAGCAACGCCCGCAGACCGAAGGCGAAGGTCGAGTCGGGTGCGGCCGCGTAGTCGGCGGCCGGGGTGTCCAGCCGCTCGCGCAGCCGGGGGAAGCGGCCGGCGATCTCGACGGCCCGGGCGGAGGCCTCGGCCCGCGCCCGCTCGGCCTCCTCCCCGCCTCGGGCCACCCTGCGGTTCAGCGCCACCTGCGCGGCGGCGCCCAGCGCGTTGCCCAGGACGTAGACGAAGACGGACGCGGCGGCACGGTCGGCGTCGGCCGGAGCGAAACCGGCCTTCTCGTAGACGGCGAGGCTGTGGTCGTCGTGCCGGGACTTGCCCGGCCCGTAGAGGAAGTGGTCGCCGAAGGCCTGTCCCAGCCACGGGTGCCGCTGCAGCATCGCGTACATGCCGGTGGCCATCTCGGTGGCGGCCGTGCGCCAGTCCGTGGCGTCGAGGTCGGGTACGGCGACCTCCGTCCAGACCGCGTCCCCGGCCAGCCGGACCAGCTCGTCCTTGGTCCTGATGTGCCAGTAGATCGCCGTGGCGGCCGAGTCGAGGCGCCGGCCCAGCTCGCGCATGTTCAGTCCGTTCAGGCCTTCCTCGTCCAGCAGGTCGATGGTGGCACGGACGATCTGGTCGGCGGTGAGGGTGTTCCTGGGCATGGACGCCAGCCTAGCCGAAGCACTTGCACAAAGTTCAAGAACACCTCTACCCTCAGACTTGTACTTAGTTCAAGTCGGCCGTCGAGGCCCATGGAGGGGGAACCATGTCCCAGCACGACCCGCACGGGCTGTCCGCGTTCGTCGCCGCCGCGGCGGAGGAGTTCGGTGTCCCGGGAGCCTGCGTCGGCATCCTGAACGGGGGCCGACAGCTGTTCGCCGCGCACGGGGTGACCAATGTGGCCAACCCACAGCCGGTCGACGAGCACACGCTGTTCCACGTGGCCTCGGTGACCAAGACCTTCACCGCCACGGCCCTGACGCGCCTGGCCGCCGAAGGCCGGGTCGACCTCGACGCGCCGGTGCGCGACCACGTGCCGGAACTCCGGCTGGCCGACGAGCCCGCGGCCGCCTCCATCACCACGCGCCAGCTGCTCAACCACACCGCGGGACTGGCCTGGAACCTGGTGGACGCCGACGAGGGCGACGGCTCGCCGGCCGCCTTCGTCGCCCGGCTGGACCGGCTCGACCTGGTCGCCGAGCCCGGCAGCCGGGCCTCCTACAGCCAGGCCGGCTACAACCTGGCCGGGCTCGTCCTGGAGCGGGTCACCGGTCTTCCCTACGAGCAGGCCGTGACCCGACTCGTCCTGGAACCGGCGGCGCTGAGGGACACCGTGTTCGACCTGGACGAGGTCGTGCTGCGCCGCTTCGCCGTCGGCCACAACCGCGGCGAGGGCGGCACACTGCGACCGGCCCGGCCGTGGAAGTCCCGCCCGGCCGGGGCCCGGGGCAACAATCCCGGTGGCGGAGCGGCATCCTCGGCGAGCGACCTGCTCCGCTGGGCCCGCTTCCACCTCGGCGACGGCGCGGGGGTGCTGCCCGCCGAGGAGCTCCGGCGGATGCGGCAGCCGACGGTCCGCCTGCGCGCGAGCGCTCTCGGCGACGCCCTGGGCGTCTGCTGGTTCCTGCGCCGGATCGGCGGCGTGCCCACGATCGGCCACGGCGGCTCGGGCAACGGGCAGTTCACCGAACTCCTGATCGCGCCCGAGCACGACTTCGCCGTCGTCTCCCTGGCCAACTCCGGCCCCGAGGGGTACCAGTTCAACCAGGCCGTCCTGCGCTGGGCGCTCGAGCACTACCTGGACGCCGTCGAGCGGGAGCCGGAGCCGGCCGCCCACGACGAGACCCGGGCGCGGGAGGTCGCCGGCCGCTACGAGATCGACGCCCTCGACCTCGACATCGCGACCGACGGCGAACGCCTCACCCTGGCCGTGGCCATCAAGCCCGAGATCCGCGCCGCGTCGGAGGCGGAGATGCCTCCGGACCACCCCGCCGCCGCCCTCCGGTTCCTGGCCGGCGACGGCGACGAGTACGTCATCACCGAGGGCGGCCTCAAGGGCCAGCGGGGCTGCTTCACCCGGAACGGCGACGGGGCGGTCATCGGCGTCGACCTGGCCGGACGGCTGTTCCCCCGCAGCGGCGCCGCGTTCTGACGGGGGTTCCGGGGACGTGCACGGCAGGGGCGCGGCACCGTGCCGCGCCCCCGCCGCGTGTCCGCCCTCCGGAGGCCGCCGCCGGGAGGCCGGCTCAGTCCGCGGGGCCGCCGCGCACGACGCAGGAGGCGTTGTTCTCCCAGCCCCAGCCGTCGCCGTCGGGGTCGGAGGCGCTGCCGTTCACGCAGTACGGGTAGCCGTTCGGTGCGGTGGCCGCGCCGTCGGCACGGCTGCCGCGCACGACGCAGGAGGCGTTGTTCTCCCAGCCCCAGCCGTCGCCGTCGGGGTCGGAGGCGCTGCCGTTCACGCAGTACGGGTAGCCGTTCGGTGCGGTGCCCGAGCCGCCCGTGCCGCCACCGCCGTAGACGGCGGCGATCCGCGCGGTGGAGGCGATGCCGTTGGCGCCGTTGAAGATACGGCTGCCCCAGCCGGTCATCGAGTGGGGGTCGAACCCGTTGACCATGTCGAGATACGACACGTCACCGCCGTTGCCGCTCCACGACCACCCGAGGTACCCGAGTCCCCTGGACTGCGCCGTGGCCATGATGGTGTCCTCGTCGACGTCCCCGTCGCTGTGCTTGAAGCCGAACTCCCCGACCACGAGGGGCAGGTGGGCGTTGACGAAGGAGTTGAGGTAGCCGTTGACCTTGTCGGCGCTGCTGTAGACCCCGTACATGTGCACCGAGAAGATGGTGTTGCGGTCGGGGTCGGAGGCGAAGACGGAGGACGCGTTGTCCCGCATCGTGCCCGACCAGTCCTGGCCCCAGTTGGGCGCGTCGACCATCAGGGCGTGGTGGAACCCGGCCGCGCGCATCTGCCCGATGGCGCTCTTGGTGGCGCTGGTCCACTGCCCGGCGTTGTTGTTGCCCCAGGGCTCGTTGCCGATGTTGATGACGACGTAGCTCTCCTGGCCGTCGAGGGCGCTCTTGACGCTCTTCCAGTAGGCGACCGCCTGGTCCAGCGAGGCGGCGGCGCCGTCCTCGCCGTAGCCGGTGGTGTCGTGGTCCTCCAGTACGCAGATGAGCCGGTGCTGCTTGCACTGGCCGACGAGGGCGGAGATCTCGGAGGCGCTGGTCTTCGTCCAGCGGTTGCCGCCGCCGAGGACCACGCGGACGGTGTTGGCGCCCTTGGCCGCGATGTCGCCGATGGCGCCGGTCTGGCCGGGGTACCAGACGTAGGCGTGGCTGACCCCGCGCATCACGAAGTCGGAGCCGTTGCCCTCGACGACGCGGCCGTTGCTGACGTGGATGCCGGTGGTCGCGGCCTGCGCGGTTCCGGGCGCGCCGAAGAACTGCCCCAGCAGCGCCAGCAGACCGGTGGCGGCGAGGGCCGCCACGGCCCGCACCCGCCTTCTGCTGAACGGATTCTTCATCTTCTCTCCTTGGACAACGTTGTCATAGGTTCGTGGAGCCTCGCCCGCCCGGGAGGACGTCACCCGGGAGGGCGAGGACGCGGGGAGGAGCCGCCGCACCGGACGGGTCAGGCGGTGGTGCAGGCGGTCCCGTTGAGGGTGAAGGCCGCGGGCTTGGCGAAGGTGCCCCCGTACGTTCCCTGGAAGCCGAACGAGACGTTCCCGCCGGCCGGGATCTGCGCGTTGTAGGAGACGCCGCTCGCCGTGACGGCACCCGACGACGCGGTGAGGGAGGCGTTCCAGGAGCCGGTGATCTGCTGCCCGGCCGGCAGCGTGAACGCCAGCTTCCACGCGTCGAGTGGGGCGGAACCGTTGTTGGTGACGGTGACGTCCGCGGTGAAGCCGCCCTGCCAGACGTTCGTGCCGTACGACACGGTGCAGGCCGAGGAGCCTCCGGAGCCCCCGCCGGTGCCGGTGTTGATCGAGGAGGAGAACGAGGTCACCGCGAGACCGGCGCCGTTCTGCCAGGGCTCGAACCCGGCCTGGACGCTGGTCAGGTACCAGTTGTTCTGCGCGAGGCCCCGCGAGACGGCCTGCCGGACGAAGTCCATGACGTCGAAGTTCCAGCTGCCGATCGCCGACGGGGCGACGAAGGACAGGACGTCGTTGGAGCCGTTGTTGCCGGACCACACCTGCCACTGGCGCCCGGCGACGGTTGCCGTGCCGACCTGCGAGCCGACGGGCTGGACGGGGCCGACCTTGTTGAGCCAGACCATGATCTCGGTCCGGTTGACGCCGTCGGTGCGGGGCGTGGGGTCGAGCCAGATGTCGTACGCGGCGTCGTACACCGCGTCGCTCACATAGCTGTAGGAGATGCCGGTCGGCGCGCTGGAGATGCCGCTGAGCTGGGCCGGAAGGGCGGTGCCCGGGGAGCAGTCGGTGTAGTGGCAGCCGTTGTAGACGGACGGGTACGACTTGGGGGCGCCGTTCGTCGGGACCGAGCCGTCGGCCTGGGTGATCCTGAACCCGGAGTCGGTGGCGGTGATGCACTGGGTCTGGCTGGTGCCCCAGCGGTTGTTCTGGACGACGTAGCGGCCCTGGATGGTGGTCACCCCGAACTGTTCGCAGATCGAGGTGTCGGCGTGGGCCGCGGGGGCGGTGCCCAGTAGGGCCGCCAGGGTGGCGAGCGAGGCGAGCAGTGCGCCTAACAGGCCGCGCGCTCTGTGGGGGAGGGGGTGCCGTGAGGTTCGCATGGAGGTCCTCTCGGAGGGGTGGGGGAGTGATGGCGGGGGCGCTGCACGGGAGCGACTGTGGCTGGGAGCGCTCCCATCACCTCCGTTGCGCAGGGACTGTAGGAGAGGGGCGCGGCCATGACAAGGTGGTGAACAGGATTCCGTCGAACTTCTCTCGAACGGCGAGGTCGCAGCGGTGGGCCTGCACGCCCGCCGAGGGGCGAACGCGGTTGGGAGCGCTCCCGATTCCTTGCGGAGGGCGGGCGGCGCTCAGGCCGACTCGCGCACCACCAGCTCCGTCCGCAGGATCACGTGGCGCCAGGCGACGGACGGCTCCTCGATCTCCTGGAGGAGCAGCTGGACCATGGTCCGCCCGATGTCCTCCAGGGGCTGACGCACCGTGGTCAGACGCGGCGCGGTGCGCTCGGCCAGCGGGAAGTCGTCGAAGCCGATGACGGCGACGTCCTCCGGCACCCGGCGTCCCGCCGCGCGCAGCGCCTCCAGGGCGCCTTCGGCCGTGGTGTCCGAGGCGGCGAGGACGCCGTCGATCTCCGGATGCCGTTCGAGGAGCCGGGTCATGGCCCGGTGACCGCCCTCGATGGTGAAGTCGCCCTCGGCGACCCAGGACGGCCGGGTGTCCAGACCGGCCGACGCCAGGGCCTCGCGGTAGCCGCGCAGCCGGCACTGGGCGACGTACATGTCGGGCGGCCCGGTGATCGTGGCGATCGCCCGCCGTCCCGTGGCCAGCAGGTGGGCGACCGCGCTGCGGGCTCCGCCGGCGTTGTCCGCGTCGACGTAGCTGACGCGCTCGTCGCCCGAGCGGCGTCCCATCAGCACGGTCGGCAGCCGGGCCTCCGCGAGCATGTCGGGCAGCGGGTCGTCGGCGTGCACGGACATCAGCAGGACGCCGTCGACCCGGCCGCCGCGGGCGTACTCGAGGAAGCGCCGCCGCTCCGCGTCCGACCGGACCAGGGTCAGCAGCAGTTGCGGCCCGGTGCCGGCCAGCGCGTCGCCGATCGCGTGGACGATCTCGGAGAAGAACGGCTCGGCGAACTGCCGCCATCTCGGCTCGGTCATGACGAGCGCGACGGCGTCGGCCCGCTGCCCGGCGAGGGACCGGGCCGCCAGGTTGGGCACGTATCCCAGTTCCGCGATGGCCCGCTGCACGGCTCGCCGCGTCGACTCCTTGACGCCCGCCGCGTTGTTGACGACGCGGGAGACGGTGCCTCGGCCCACCCCGGCGCGGGCGGCCACCTCCTCCAGCGTCGGAGCGCCAGGGTGCCGCCTGCCCATGACCACCTCCCCCACAGGGAACCGAGTTTACGGTCCCGATCCCTCAATGCGCCCGGTTACGGCACCTGTTGATCCAGGACGCCGTTCCTTCAGTGGCCCGGACCCGGCCCGGCGGCACCGTCCGGGGCCGTCGCGGGCTTCGTGTGGAGGACCTCGCGGGCCTGGTCCGCGGCACGGGCGAGGCTCTCGGAGACGAACTCCAGGAAGCGGGCGGTGTTCTCGAGGCGCGTGGCGGCCGGGGTCCCGGGGCCGAGAATGCCGACGCCCTGCCGTGCGGTCTCGGCGACCTGGGCGGTGGACCGGGCGCTCGCCATCATCCCCTGGTACATGACCTCGTCGTCGACGACGTAGCGGTCACGGCGGCGTTCGTCGCGTTCCCTGCGGACGAGGTCCTGGCTCTCCAGGAACGCGACGGCCTTGGAGACGGACGCCGGGCTGACCTGGAGGCGCTCGACGAGTTCGGACGCGGTGAGGCTGCCCGTGTCGCTGATGGTCAGGCAGGCCATCACCCGCGCCATCATCTGGGGGGTGCCCGACTGCATGAAGACGGTGGTGAGCGTCTCCTCGTACGCGCGCACGGCCTCGGGATCGCGCCCGTGGGCCTGCGGGGGTGCCTCCGTCCCGCGGGGCGCCGCCTTCGCGCGCCGGTGGGCGCGGCGTTCGGTGGCGCGGTGGGCCAGGTCCGCGCGGTAGGCGGTGGGACCGCCGTTGCGCATGACCTCGCGCGTGACGGTCGAGGTCGGGCGGTCGATGCGTCTGGCGATCTCCGCGTAGGCGAGGCCGTCGCCCAGTCCCAGCGCGATCTGCTGACGTTCCTGCTGGGTGAGTCTGCCTCCCGGCATCGTGGCCTCCTCTGTGCTCCGTGGCGACCTCAGCATAGCATTCACGTTCATCTCATTGCAACGAGTGAGGAGCGGTTTGTTGCGTTACCTTCAGTGTCATTGCAATGAAATCTGGGTGTTGAGCTGCACTTTTAAATCTTGCGTGCAACAAAGGCGTTGCCTGATCCGTGAACGCAACGTAGCGTTTCCATCATCGGAAACAACGGATCGAAGGAGCGCACCATGCAGAAGTTCGACACCCCCGCCCCGGTCTCGGCCGTTCTCGACATCCCCGCGGGCCGTGTCCGGTTCATCGCGGCCGACCGCGCCGACACCACGGTCGAGGTCCTGCCCGCGGACGCCGCCAAGGGCCGCGACGTGAAGGCGGCGGAGCAGATCGAGGTCGCGTACGGCGGCGGCGTCCTGCGGATCGAGGCCCCGGCCCCGAAGAACCGGCTCCTCGGCACCTCCGGGTCCGTCGAGGTGACCGTGCAGCTGCCCGCCGGCTCGCGCGTGGAGGCGAAGGCGGCCGCCGCCGAGTTCCGCGGCGTCGGGCGGCTCGGCGACGTCGCCTTCGAGGGCGGCCACCGCTCGGTGAAGCTCGACGAGGCCGCGAGCGCCCGTCTCACCGCCCACGACGGCGACATCTCGGTCGGCCGTCTGACCGGCCCCGCGGAGATCAGCACCCACCGGGGCGACATCCGGATCACCGAGGCCGGGCGCGGCGCCGTCACGCTCCGCACCGGGCAGGGCGACATCTCGGTCGGCGCCGCGCACGGGGTCTCCGCCTCCCTGGACGCCGGCACCACCCACGGCCGGATCCACAACGCGCTGAAGAACGCCGACGGCACCGCCGACCTGACCATCCACGCCACCACGGCCTACGGCGACATCACCGCCCGCAGCCTGTGAGAAGGGAGCACCCCTCATGACCGACCTGGCCATCGCGGCGCACGGGCTGCGCAAGTCCTACGGCGACAAGACCGTCCTCGACGGCGTCGACCTGGCCGTCCCGGAAGGGACGATCTTCTCCCTGCTCGGCCCGAACGGCGCCGGCAAGACCACCGCCGTCAAGATCCTCTCCACCCTCGTCCCGCCCGGCCCCGGCAGCGGCCCGATCCGCGTCGGCGGTCACGACCTCGCCGGCGAACCGCAGGCCGTGCGCGCCGCGATCGGCGTCACGGGACAGTTCTCCGCCGTCGACGGCCTGATCACCGGCGAGGAGAACATGCTCCTCATGGCGGACCTGCGCCACCTCTCCCGGCGCGAGGGACGCCGGGTCACCGGCGAGCTGCTGGAGCGCTTCGACCTCGCCGAGGCCGCGAAGAAGCCCGCCTCCACCTACTCCGGCGGCATGAAACGCCGCCTCGACATCGCCATGACCCTGGTCGGTGACCCGCGGATCATCTTCCTCGACGAGCCGACCACCGGCCTCGACCCGCGCTCCCGGCACACCATGTGGCAGATCATCCGCGAACTCGTCTCGGACGGCGTCACCGTCTTCCTCACCACGCAGTACCTGGAGGAGGCCGACGAGCTCGCCGACCGCATCGCCGTGCTCCACGACGGCAGGATCGCCGCCCACGGCACCGCCGAGGAGCTGAAGCGGATCGTCCCCGGCGGACACGTCCGGCTCCGCTTCACCGACCCGGCCGCGTACCAAAGCGCCGCCTCCGCCCTGCGCGAGGCGTCCCGGGACGAGGAGTCCCTCACGCTCCAGCTCCCCAGCGGCGGCAGCCAGCGCGAGCTGCGCTCCCTCCTCGACTGGCTGGACGCGGCCGGCGTCGAGGCCGACCAGCTGACCGTGCACACGCCCGACCTCGACGACGTGTTCTTCGCCCTGACCGGCGGCGCCGGGGTGCCCGCCCAGCCCACCAAGCCCAACCAGCCCAAGGAGGCTGCCGGATGAGCTCCCTCTCCCTCGCCGTGCGCGACTCGGCCACCATGCTGCGCCGCAACCTCCTGCACGCCCGGCGCTACCCGTCCCTCACGCTGAACCTGCTGCTCACGCCGGTCATGCTGTTGCTGCTCTTCGTCTACATCTTCGGCGGCACCATGAGCGCGGGCATCGGCGGAAACCGCTCCGACTACATCGCCTACATCGTTCCGGGCATCCTGCTGATGACCGTCGGCAGCACCGTGGTCGGCACCGCGGTCTCCGTCTCCACCGACATGACCGAGGGCATCGTCGCCCGCTTCCGCACGATGGCGATCCACCGCGGCTCCGTGATCGTCGGACACGTCGTCGGCAGCGTGCTCCAGTCGGTCGTCAGCGTGGTCCTCGTCGGCGCCGTCGCCGTGGCCATCGGTTTCCGCTCCACCGACGCCACCGTCCTGGAGTGGCTCGCGGCGTTCGGGCTGCTGGTGCTGTTCGCCACCGCGCTCACCTGGATCGCGGTCGGCATGGGCCTGGTCAGCCCGAACGCCGAGGCCGCCGGCAACAACGCGATGCCCCTGATCCTGCTGCCGCTCCTGTCCAGCGCCTTCGTCCCCGTCGACGCGATGCCGGGCTGGTTCCGGCCGATCGCCGAGTACCAGCCGTTCACGCCCGCCATCGAGACCCTGCGCGGCCTGCTGCTCGGCACCGGGATCGGCCACAACGGCTGGCTCGCCGTGGTGTGGTGCGTGGGCCTCGCGGTCGTCGGCTACCTCTGGTCGACCGCGAGGTTCGACCGGGACCCCG
>NZ_KQ948864.1:203889-213605 GCF_001514215.1 Streptomyces bungoensis | reverse complement strand
AACAGGCCCCGGACACGCCGTCCGCACCCACCCTCGCCGCACCGCAGCCCGGTACCGAGGCGGACCACGTGCTCCTGCCGGTAGTCCTCTCGGGCGCCGACAGGTCGGCGGTGCGCGCTCAGGCGACCCGCCTGGGGGACTGGCTGGAGGGTCCCCACGGTGAGGATGCCGGAGTGGCCGACGTGGGTCTGGCGTCCGTCGCGACCCGGACCGTGTTGGAGCACCGCGCCGTCCTGCTCGCCGCTGACCGGGACGACCTGCTCAGCGTTCTGCGCGCGCTGGCCGACGGCAGCACGGCGCCGGGGCTCGTCCAAGGTGCCGAGTCGCGCACAGGCAGGACGGCCCTGATCTTCGCCGGTCAGGGTTCCCAGCGGCTGGGCATGGGGCGGGAGCTGTACGACACGTACCCGGTGTTCACCGAGGCCTTCGACGCGGTCGACGCCGAACTCCCCTTCAGCCTGCGGGAGGTCGTCTTCGGTGACGACGAAGGTGCCCTGAACCGGACCGAGTTCGCTCAGCCCGCCCTGTTCGCCCTCGAGGTGGCGCTGTTCCGGCTGCTGGAGTCGTGGGGTGTACGACCGGACGTGCTGGCCGGGCATTCGATCGGTGAGATCGCTGCCGCCCATGTAGCAGGGGTGTGGTCCCTTGAGGACGCCTGCCGCCTGGTGGCTGCGCGTGGCCGGCTGATGCAGGCGCTCCCGGAGGGCGGCGCGATGGTCGCCCTGCAAGCCGCGGAGGAGGAGGTGCTGCCGCTGCTGGACGGTGCCCAAGTGGACCTGGCCGCGGTCAACGGCCCGCACGCCGTGGTGATCGCCGGTGCCGCCCAGGCCGTGGACGAGGTCGCCGCTCGTTTCCGTGCCCAGGACCGCAAGGCCACCGCCCTGCGGGTCAGCCACGCCTTCCACTCGCCGCTGATGGAGCCGATCCTCGCCGACTTCCGCAAGGTCGCCGAGAGCCTGACCTACGACCGGCCGGAGCTGCCCCTCGTCTCCACGGTCACCGGCCGGGCGGCGAGTGCCGAGGAGCTGATGTCGCCGGAGTACTGGGTCGGTCACGTACGGCGCACCGTGCGCTACGCCGACGCCGTGCGCGTCCTCGCCGAGCAGAACGTGACACGCTACCTGGAGGTCGGCCCCGACGGCACCCTCACCGCACTCGCGCAGGCCTGCCTCGACGACACCGGGGCGGCGACGCTCGTCCCCGCGCTCCGCAAGGACCGCCAGGAGGTGCCCGCGCTGCTCACCGCGGTCGCGGGGCTGTTCACCCATGGCGGTGATGTGGACTGGCGGCCGCTGTTCGCCGGAACCGGTGCTCGCCCCGTCGACCTTCCGACGTACCCCTTCCAGCGGAAGCGGTTCTGGCCGTCGGCGTCGCACCGCCCCGGTGACCTGGCCGCCGCCGGACTCGGGGCTGCCGGACATCCGCTGCTCGGTGCCGCCGTCGCACTCGCGGGAGGTGGCACGGTCCTCACCGGACGCGTCTCACTGCGTTCCCACCCGTGGTTGCGCGATCACGGCGTCCAGGGCGCCGTGGTCTTCCCGGGCACGGGCTGGGCCGAGCTGGCGTTGCGGGCGGGCGCGGAGGTGGGCTGCGCCACGGTCGAGGAGCTGACCCTCGCGGTGCCCCTGGTGGTTCCGGAGCAGGGGACGGTCCGTCTGCAGGTCACCGTCGGGGTGGCCGACGCGTCGGGACGCCGTGCCGTGGAGCTGCACTCGCGCCCGGAGGACGGGCCGGACGACATGCCGTGGACGCTGCACGCCGACGGAGTCCTCGCACCGCACCGGGCGCAGGGCGTCGACGAAGCGGCCCGCGGCCTCACGCAGTGGCCGCCGCGGGATGCCGAGCCCCAGGCCGTTTGCGACGTGTACGACCGGCTCGGCGCGGCGGGGCTCGCGTACGGCCCCGTGTTCCAGGGGCTGCGCGCGGTGTGGCGGCGCGGTGACGAGGTGTTCGCCGAAGTAGCCCTGCCGGAAGAGCAGGAGCCGCTCGCCGGCCGTTGCGGACTGCATCCGGCCCTGCTGGACTCCGCCCTGCACGCCGTGCTGTTCGGCCCGCTCGGCGAGTCGGGTGCCGGCCGGCTGCCGTTCTCGTGGGACGGGCTGTCGCTGCACGCCGCCGGTGCGCGCGCCCTTCGGGTGCGGATCGCCCCGGCCGGAGCAGACGCGGTGACCCTCGAGCTGGCCGACCCGGCCGGTGGCGCGGTCGCCACCGTCGAGTCACTCACGCTGCGCCCGGTGCCGTCCGGCCTGAGTGCCGTACGCGGCGCCGCAGCCGCCTCCGGCACCTACCGGATCGACTGGACCGCGCCACCCCTCCCGGTCCCGGCCGCCGAGGAGGCGGCGCCGGCAGCCGGCGGCACGGTCCTGCTGGCGTACCGCGACACCCCGGACCGCGACACCACCGCCCCGCCCGGCGGACTGCCCGTCCGCAGCTGGCCGGAGCTGACCCGGGCCGTGCGGGACGGTGACGGCGTCGCACCCCGGACCGTGCTGCTGCCCTGGAGCCGTCCGGGCGATGCCGCCCCGACCGGCCACGCCGCAGCGGCCCACACGGCGACCGCGGAAGTTCTCGCCCTTCTGCAGGAGTGGCTGGCGATCGGCGAGTTCACCGACACCCGCCTCGTCGTCGTGACGCAAGGCGCGGTGGCCGCCGCACCCGAGGAGCAGCCGGACCCGGTGCCGGCCGCCGTGTGGGGGCTCGTGCGCTCGGCCAGGACGGAGAACCCCGGGCGTCTCGCACTGGCCGACCTGGACGGCACCGCCCAGTCCTGGGACGCGCTGGCCGCCCTCCTCACGCGGCCGGACGCCCTGGCCGAGGAGGGCGAAGTCGCCGTCCGCGCCGGCACGGTGCTCACGCCCAGGCTCGTCCCGGTGCCCCTGACCGCGCCCACCGACGCGGACACCCGCGGCCGCGACGAGGACACCGGCGCCGACGGCACGGACCTCGCCGCTCGTCTCGCGGACGGCACCGTCCTCGTCACCGGCGGCACCGGCGGACTGGGCGCCCTGGTCGCCCGCCGGCTGGTCATCGAACACGGCGTGCGCCACCTGCTGCTGGCCGGGCGGCGGGGTGCCCAAGCGCCCGGTGCGGCCGAACTCGCCGCGGAGCTGACCGGTCTGGGCGCCGACGTCACGATCCGCGCCTGCGACGTGGCCGACCGCCCGGCACTGGAGCAACTGCTCGCCTCGGTCCCGGCCGACCGGCCCCTGACCGCGGTCGTGCACACCGCGGGAGTGGTCGACGACGGCGTGGTCACCTCGCTCACCGGGGAACGGCTGCGCACGGTGCTGCGCCCCAAGGCGGACGCCGCCGACCACCTCGACGCGCTCACCCGTGACCTGGACCTGGCCGCGTTCGTGCTGTTCTCCTCGGTGTCCGGCACCTTCGGCGGCGCCGGACAGGCCAACTACGCCGCCGCGAACGCCTATCTGGACGCCGTCGCCCTGCGGCGCCGCAGCCTCGGCCTGCCCGCGGTCTCGCTCGCCTGGGGCCCGTGGGCGCCCGGCACGGGCATGACCGGCGAACTGACCGACGGCGACCTGCGCCGCATGGCACGCGGCGGCGTACGGCCACTCGCCGTCGAGCACGGCCTCGCCGTCCTGGACGCGGTGCTGCGGCACAGCCCGCACCCCCTGCTGCTGCCGGTCGGCCTCGACTTCCGCACCCTGCGCGAACTCGACGCCGTACCGCCGCTGCTGCGGGGACTGGTGCGCGGCCCGTCCCGGCGCGCGGCGCACCCCGCCGGGCCCGGCGGGGGCGGAGAACTGCGGGCCCGGCTGTCGGCACTGCCCGCCCCGGACCGCGAACCGCTCCTGCTGGACCTGGTCCGTGACCTGGTGGCCCAGGTGCTCGGCCACGCCTCGGCCGCCGACGTCGAACCCGGCCACGCGTTCAAGGTGCTCGGATTCGACTCCCTCACCTCCGTGGAGCTGCGCAACCGCGTCAACGCGGCCACCGGGCTGAGGCTGCCCGCGACCCTGGTCTTCGACCATCCGTCGCCCGCCGCGCTCGCCCGGCACCTGCTGACCGCGCTCGCCGGTGACGCCCCGGACCCGCACGGCGCGGTGCCGGCCGCCGCACGCGGCGCGCACGACGACCCGGTGGTCATCGTGGGCATGGCCTGCCGGTACCCCGGCGGGGTCGAATCGCCCGAGGACCTGTGGCGACTGGTCACCGAGGGCGGCGACGGGATCGGTGACTTCCCCGCCGACCGCGGATGGGACCTGGACGCGCTGTACGACCCCGAGCCCGGCCGGCTCGGCAGGACGTACGTCCGCCGCGGCGGATTCCTGTACGACGCGGCGTCCTTCGACGCCGGCCTGTTCGGCATCTCGCCGCGTGAGGCGCTGGCGATGGACCCGCAGCAGCGGTTGCTGCTGGAGGTGTCCTGGGAGGTGTTCGAGCGGGCCGGCATCGACCCGACGGCGCTGCGCGGCAGCCGCACCGGGGTCTTCGCCGGCGTCATGGGCCAGGACTACCACTCCTGCCTGCGCAACGGGGAGCACGACTCCGACGGCTACCTGCTGACCGGCAACACCAGCAGCGTCCACTCCGGCCGCATCGCCTACACCTTCGGCCTCGAGGGCCCCGCGATGACGGTCGACACCGCCTGCTCCTCCTCCCTCGTCACGCTGCACCTGGCGGCCCAGTCGCTGCGCGCCGGAGAGTGCGACCTGGCGCTCACCGGCGGCGTGATGGTGATGTCCACCCCGGACACCTTCGTCGACTTCAGCCAGCAGCGCGGCCTCGCCTCCGACGGGCGCTGCAAGTCCTTCGGCGCCGGAGCGGACGGCACGGCATGGTCCGAGGGCATCGGCATGCTCGTGCTGGAACGGCTCTCCGACGCCCGCCGCAACGGACACCGGGTACTGGCCGTCGTCGCCGGTTCGGCCGTCAACCAGGACGGCGCCAGCAACGGCCTGACGGCACCGAACGGTCCCGCGCAGGAACGGGTCATCCGGCACGCACTGGCCGGTGCCGGCCTGCGGGCCGCCGACGTGGACGCCGTGGAGGCGCACGGCACCGGCACGCCGCTGGGTGACCCGATCGAGGCCCAGGCGCTGCTCGCCACCTACGGACAGGACCGCGAACGCCCCCTGTGGCTGGGCTCCTTGAAGTCGAACATCGGTCACACCCAGGCGGCGGCCGGCGTGGGCGGTGTGATCAAGACGGTGATGGCGATGCGGCACGGGCTGCTGCCGCGCACCCTGCACGCGGACGAGCCGTCGCCGTTCGTCGACTGGTCGGCCGGTGACATCGCTCTGCTGACGGAGAACGTCGAGTGGCCCCGACCCGGCGACCGTCCTCGGCGGGCCGGTGTGTCGTCCTTCGGCATCAGCGGCACCAACGCCCACGTCATCATCGAACAGGCCCCCGACTTCCCCGACTCCCCTGACTCCTCGGACTCCCCGGACGCCGAGAGCGACGGAACGGATCCGGAGCGTGGCGACCTGCCCATGACCCCGGTGCTGCTGTCCGCCGCGTCCGAGGGCGCCCTGCGCGGCCAGGCCGAGCGGCTGTGGGCCCGGGTCGAGGCCGAACCGCAGCTGCGGCTGAGCGACCTCGGACTGTCCTCGGCGCTCCGGCCCTGGCTGGAGCACCGGGCGGTGGTCCTCGCGACCGGGCGTGACGAAGTGCTGCGCGGCCTGCGCGGCCTCGCGGCGGGCGAACCCGGCACCGGCGTCCTCGTCGGCACTCCCGGCCGCTCGGGCCGCCGGCTCGCCTTCCTGTTCGCGGGCCAGGGCGCACAACGCCTGCGCATGGGAGCGGAGTTGTACGCGACGTTCCCGGTGTTCGCCGAGACCTTCGACGCGGTCGACGCCGAGCTGCCGTTCGGTCTGCGTGAGGTCGTGTTCGGTGACGACGAAGGCGCCCTGAACCGAACCGAGTTCGCGCAGCCCGCCCTGTTCGCGCTGGAAGTGGCGCTGTTCCGGCTGCTGGAGTCGTGGGGTGTGCGGCCGGACGTGCTGGCCGGGCATTCGATCGGTGAGATCGCTGCCGCCCATGTAGCAGGGGTGTGGTCCCTGGCGGACGCCTGCCGGCTGGTGGTGGCGCGCGGCCGGCTGATGCAGGCGCTGCCGGAAGGCGGCGCGATGGCCGCGGTGCAGGCCACGGAGGAGGAAGTACTGCCGCTGCTGGCGGGCCGCGAGGCCGAGATCGGCATCGCCGCCGTCAACGGGCCGCAATCGGTCGTGGTGTCCGGTACGGCCGAGGCCGTCGAGGAGGTCGCCGCCCACTTCCGCGCCCAGGAACGCAGGGTGACCGGCCTCCGCGTCAGCCACGCCTTCCACTCCCCGCTGATGGAACCCGTGCTCGCCGAGTTCCGGGCGGTGACCGAGAGCCTCGTCTGCGCCGAGCCGCGGATACCTGTCGTCTCCACGCTGACCGGCCGGCCCGCGACGGCCGCGGAACTGATGTCGGCCGACCACTGGGTGGAACACGTACGCCGCCCGGTGCGGTTCGCCGACGCCGTGCGCCGCTTGGACGAGCAAGGCGTCGGCCGGTTCCTGGAACTGGGTCCCGACGGCACCCTGACCGCCCTCGCCCAGGGCGGCCTCGACGGCGAGGACCGGCTGCTGGCCCCGCTGCTGCGCAAGGACCGGCCGGAGCCGGTGACCCTGCTCTCGGCCGTCGCGGAACTGCGCGTCGACGGGGGTCGGGTGGACTGGCGGGCCGTCTTCTCCGGCACCGGCGCGACCGTCGTGGACCTGCCCACCTACGCCTTCGAGCACGAGCGCTTCTGGCCGGAGGGCGCCTCCCCGGGCGGCCGGCCGGCCGCGGGCTCCGCCGACCGCGCGGACACCGGCTTCTGGACGGCCGTCGAGCGCGGCGACGCCCGTGCGCTGGCCGACTCCCTCGACGTGGCGGCCGACACGCTGGACGGCCTGCTGCCCGCACTGTCGGCCTGGTGGCGCGGGCAGCAGGAGCAGTCACGGGTGGACGACTGGCTCTACGGCCCGGGCTGGAAGCCGCTCGGGGCGGTCACCGGCACCGCCCTGCCGGGCCGCTGGCTGGCGGTCCTGCCCGCCGGATCGCAGGACGGGGCATGGCCGTACACCGTCCTGGACGGTCTGAAGGCGTGCGGCGCCGAGCCGGTCCCCGTCGTCCACGAACCCGGCACCGACCGGGCCGCCCTCGCCGCCCTGCTCGCCGGGGCCGCGGGGGAGGAGCCGGTCGCCGGCCTGCTGTCCTTCCTCGCCCTCCCGGAGCATGACCCCGGCGCCGCCCCCGGCGGCGGGACCACCCGCGACGGTGGAGGCGAGGACGACCGCGTCCCGGCCGGTCCCGCCGCCACCGCCGTACTCCTGCAGGCCTGGGGCGACACCGGCCTCGCGGCCCCGGTATGGGCGCTGACCACGGGCGCGGTCCGCGTCAACCGGTCCGACGGGGCACCCGATCCGGCCCAGGGCGCCGTATGGGGACTGGGCCGGGTCGCGGCGCTGGAGCACCCCGGCCGCTGGGGCGGTCTCGTCGACCTGCCCCCCGTGGTGGACCGGCGCGCGGTGGGCCGCCTGGCCGGCGTGCTCGCTGGCCGCACGGGCGAGGACCAGGTGGCCATCCGGACGACCGGTGTGTTCGGACGCCGCATCGGCCGGACCACGCCCGGCAGCCTCGGCGCGGGCTGGCGTCCCGCGGGCACCGTGCTGATCACCGGCGGCACGGGCGCGCTGGGCACCCGAGTGGCCCGCTGGGCCGCCGCGCACGGCGCGGAACACCTCGTACTCCTCAGCCGGCGGGGACCGGACGCGCCCGGCGCCACCGGACTGCGCGACGAACTGGCCGCTCGCGGCGTCCGCGTCACCGTGGCCGCCTGCGACGCGGCGGACCGGGAGGCACTCGCCGGGCTGCTCGCGCGGCATCCGGTGGACGCGGTCGTGCACACGGCCGGCGTGCTGGACGACGGGCTGATCGACACGCTCACCCCCGAACGGTTCGCGGCAGTCCTGCGCGCCAAGGCCGTCGCCGCGCGCAACCTCGACGAGCTGACCCGGGACCGGAACCTGTCCGCGTTCGTGCTGTTCTCGTCGTTCGCCGGCGCCATCGGCTCCCCGGGCCAGGCCAACTACGCCGCGGCCAACGCGTATCTGGACACCCTCGCCGAACGGCGCGGCGCCGCCGGACTGCCCGCCACCTCCGTGGCGTGGGGGCCTTGGGCGGAGGGCGGCATGGCCGCCGGCGGCAGCACCGAGGAGTACCTGCGCCGGCGCGGACTGACCGGTCTCGACCCCGACTCGGCACTGGTGGCGCTGGAACGACTGGCGGCCGCCGGCGAACCGGCGACGGTCGTGGCCCGGGTCGACTGGACGAGGTTCGCCCCCGCGTTCGCGGCGGGCCGGACCACCGCCCTGTTCGCCGACGTCCCGGAGGCCGACGCCGCGCTGCGGGACGCCGCCTCCTCGGTGGACGCCGACGCGCTGCGCGGCCGGCTCGCCGGACTCGACGCCACGCAACGCACCGCCGCACTCGTGGAGCTGGTGCGCGAGCAGGCGGCCCTGGTCCTCGGCCACGCCCGGACCGACGCGGTGGACCCGGCCCGCGCCTTCCGGGAGGCCGGCTTCGACTCGCTGACCGCCGTGGAGCTGCGCAACCGGCTCGGCGCGGCGACCGGACTGCGGCTGCCCGCCACCCTGGTCTTCGACCACCCCGCGCCGGTGGACGTCGCCCGCCTCCTGGACGCCGAACTCGCCGGGGACGGCGGCGAAGCCGCGGGATCGGGCGTCGTCGCCGAGCTCGACCGGCTGGCCCGGGCACTCGCGGCCGAGGCCGGGACCGCGGGCGCGGCCCAGCAGGAGATCACGGCGAAGCTGCGCCACCTGCTGGCGGTGTGGACCGGCGGCGAGACCGCCGGCGAGGCGGACGACACCGTCGCCCGACTGGACACGGCGACGGACGACGAGATGTTCGACCTGATCGACAAGGAACTCGGGATCTCCTGACCAGCCGGCCCGGGCGACCGACCGTTCACGGTTTCTGCGAGGAAGTGGAGCACGATGGCGAGCACTGAAGAGAAGCTGCGGGACTACCTGAAAAGGGTGACGGCGGACCTCCGCCAGACCCGCAAGCGCCTTCATGACGCCGAAGCGGGCCGGCAGGAGCCCGTCGCCGTCGTCGGTCTCGGCTGCCGGTTCCCCGGAGGCGCGGACACCCCCGAGGAGTTCTGGCGGCTGCTCCTCGAAGGACGTGACACGGTCGCCGGCTTCCCGGCCGACCGCGGCTGGGACCTCGACGGCGTCCTCGACCCTGCGGGCGGCCCCGGCACCACCTACGCGCGCCAGGGAGCCTTTCTCCACGACGCCCCCCTGTTCGACTCGGCGTTCTTCGACATCTCCCCGCGCGAGGCCATGACCATGGATCCCCAGCAGCGCCTGCTGCTGGAGACCTCCTGGGAGGCGCTGGAACGCTCGGGCATCGAACCGGGCGGCCTGCGCGGCACCCGGACCGGCGTCTTCATGGGCACCAACGGCCAGGACTACCTCGCCCTCCTGCTCGACCGGCCCGAGGAGTCCGAGGGCCACCTGACCACCGGCGTCACCGCGTCGGTGTTGTCGGGGCGGGTGTCGTATGTGCTGGGCCTGGAGGGGCCTGCGGTGACGGTGGATACGGCGTGTTCGTCGTCGTTGGTGGCGTTGCATCTGGCGGTGCAGGCGTTGCGGTCGGGGGAGTGTGATCTGGCGCTTGCCGGTGGTGTGACGGTGATGTCGACGCCGGGTGCGTTT
>NZ_KQ948864.1:29557-203288 GCF_001514215.1 Streptomyces bungoensis | reverse complement strand
TAGAGCACGGGGTGCTGCCCCGCACCCTGCACGTGGACGAGCCGACCTCGCGCGTGGACTGGTCGGCCGGATCCGTCCGGCTGGTGCAGGAGAACACCGACTGGCCACCGGCCCAGGACCGGCCGCGACGGGCCGGCGTCTCCGCGTTCGGCGTGTCCGGCACCAACGCGCACGTCGTCCTCGAACAGGCCCCGGACGAACCGCCCACCGCCCCGGACGCGCCCGTTCCCGAGCCGGCGGCGCTGCGCCTGCCGACCGGCACCGTGCCGTGGGTGGTGACCGGCCGCACGCCCGCGGCCCTGCGCGACCAGGCGCGGCGGCTCGCCGCGTTCGTGCGCGCCCGGCCCGGCACCGACCCCGCCCGCACCGCCGCCGCACTCCTCACCACCCGGTCCGTGTTCGAGGAGCGGGCCGTCGTGCTGGGCACCGGTCGCGACGAGCTTCTGCGCGGCCTGGACGCCGTGGCCGGCGGGCAGGTGCGGCCCGGTCTGGTCACCGGCTCGGCCACGGCCGGCCGCACCGCGTTCCTCTTCGCCGGACAGGGCTCCCAGCGGCCCGGTATGGGGCGGGAGCTGTACGACGGCCACGAGGTGTTCGCGGACGCCTTCGACGAGGTGTGCGCCCAGGTCGACAGCAGCCTCGAACGCCCCCTGCACGACGTCGTGTTCGGTCCGGATGCCGAGCCGCTGGACCGTACCGGGTACGCGCAGCCCGCCCTGTTCGCCCTCGAGGTAGCCCTGTTCCGGCTCGCGGAGTCCTTCGGCGTGCGCCCGGACGTCGTCCTCGGCCACTCCGTCGGCGAACTGGCCGCCGCCCACCTCGCGGGCGTGTGGTCCCTGGCCGACGCGTGCCGGCTGGTGGCGGCCCGCGGCCGGCTGATGCAGGCCCTCCCCGCGGGCGGCGCCATGGTCTCCCTGCAACTGTCCGAGGAGGAGGTGCTGCCCCTGCTGCAGGGCCGGGACGACCGCGTGGGAATCGCCGCCGTCAACGGACCGCGCGCCACCGTGGTCTCCGGTGCCGCCGAGGTCGTCGCGGACATCGCCGCACAGGTGCGGGCGCAGGGCCACCGGGCCACCGCCCTGCGGGTGAGCCACGCCTTCCACTCGCCGCTGATGGAACCGATGCTGCGCGACTTCCGCCGCGTCGCCGAGTCGCTGGAGTTCCACCCGCCGCGCCTGACCGTCGTCTCCGACCTCACCGGACGTCCTGCCGACCCGGAGGAGCTGACCGACCCGGAGTACTGGGTCCGGCACGTCCGGCACGCCGTCCGGTTCGCCGACGGCGTGCGCGCCCTGACCGGCCTCGGCGTCACCCGCTGCCTGGAACTGGGCCCCGACGGCACCCTGACCGCGCTGGCGGCGCACAGCCTGCCCCCGCAGGACGAGGTCCTCGCCGTGCCCGCCCAGGACAAGGACCGGCCGGGGCCGCTCGCCTTCGAGGCCGCGCTGGCCGCCCTGTACACGCGGGGAGCCGCCGTCGACTGGGCCGGCCGGGTCACCGGCACCGCGAACCCGCCGGTGCCTGCGGAGCCGCTGCCCACCTACGCCTTCCAGCGGCGCCGCGCCTGGCTGCCGGCCGCACCGTCCGGCGCCGCCGGGATCCGGGCCGCGGGACTCGGCGCCGCCCGGCACCCGCTGCTCGGCGCCGCCGTGGAACTCGCGGACACCGGGGGCGTGCTGCTGGCCGGGCGGCTGTCCGCCCGGTCGCTGCCCTGGCTCGCCGACCGGGAGACGGCCGGCGTCCCGCTGCTGCCCGCCTCCTTCCTCGTGGAACTGGCCGTCCGGGCCGGTGACGAGGCCGGCTGCGCCGCACTGGCGGACCTCAGCCTGCGTGAGCCGCTGGCCCTGCCCCGCCGGGGCGCGTTGCGGACCCAGATCGCGGTCGGTGCGCCCGACGACGGCGGACGGCGCACCGTGACCGTCCACTCCCGGCCCGACGACGACACGGCGGACCAGCCCTGGCGCTGCCACGCCGAAGGCACCCTGGCCGGCGCGGCGCGGCCCGCCGACGGCCCGGTGGACACCGGCGCGTGGCCGCCCGAGCACGCCGAACCCGTCGACGTGGACGCCCTGTACGACCAGCTGGCACAGCGCGGCCACTCGTGCGGCCCGGCCTTCCGCGCCGTGCGGGCCCTGTGGCGCCGCGGCGGCGACCTCTTCGCCGACCTCGTCGTCCCGGACGGGCCGCGCGAGCAGCAGGGCGGGGCGTTCGGTCTGCACCCCGTGCTCCTCGACGCCGCCGTGCAGACCGCCCTGTGCGCCGGGCCCGAACCGGGCGAGGGCCGGATCGTGCTGCCGGCCGACTGGCAGGGCGTGACCCTGCACGCGACCGGCGCGGGTGCCGCCCGGCTGCGGGTCACCGGAGCGGGCTCGGACCGGGTCTCGCTCACCCTGACGGACACCGGCGGCCGGCCGCTGGCCACCGTCGACTCCGTCGCCCTGACCACCGTCCCGGTGGCCGGGCTCGGCGCCGAAGCGCCGGTCGACGGGCTGTACGCGCTGGAATGGCAGCCGGTGTCCGGCCCGGCCGCGGAGTCCGGCGGCACCGGCCCGCGGACCGGGGAGTGGGCGGTGCTCGGCCCCGACGGAGCGGACCTCGCCGCCCACCTCACCGGGCAGGGCGTCACCGCGCGCGCCCTGCCCGGCCTGGACGCCCTGCGAGCCGCACTCGACGGCGGCGCGCCCGCACCCGCGACCGTGCTGCTGACCCTCGGCGAGGACGGCCACCCCGCCGACAGCGACGCCCTCGCCGCCGCGGCCCGCGAAGCCACGGCCGGCGTGCTGGCCACCCTCCAGGAATGGCTGGGCGAGGAACGCCTCGACCGGAGCCGGCTGGTCGTGCTCACCCGCAACGCCGTCGCGGCCGGCCCCGCCGACCAGGTGCCGAACCTCGCGCACGCCCCGGTCTGGGGACTGGTGCGCACCGCCCAGTCGGAGCACCCCGGCCGCTTCCTCCTCGTCGACCACGACACCCGCGCCACCCTGCCGCCCTCCGCCGTACGGGACGACGAGCCCCAACTCGCCGTGCGCGGCGGAACAACGCTCGTGCCCCGGACCGTCCGCGCGCCGCGTCCCGCCGAGACGGCGGCCCCGTTCGGCCCGGCCGGAACGGTGCTGATCACCGGTGGCACGGGAGCGCTGGGAGCCCTGACCGCCCGGCACCTGGTGACCGCACACGGCGTACGGCGCCTGCTGCTGGCCGGCCGGTCCGGCGCCGCGGCCCCGGGCGCCGCCGCGCTGCGGGAGGAGCTGACCGCGCTCGGCGCCGAGGTGGCCGTCGAGGCCTGCGACGTCGCCGACCGGGCGGCGCTGGCCGCCCTGCTCGCGTCCGTCCCGGCCGAGCACCCGGTCACCGCGGTCGTGCACACCGCCGGTGTCCTGGACGACGGACTGCTCACCTCGCTCACCGCGGACCGCCTGACGGAGGTCTTCCGCGCCAAGGCGGCCGCCGCCGCACACCTGCACGAGCTCACCTCGCACCACGACCTGTCCGCGTTCGTGGTGTTCTCCTCCGCGGCCGGTCTGCTCGGCAACCCCGGCCAGGCCAACTACGCGGCAGCCAACACCTTCCTCGACGCCCTCGCCCAGCACCGCCGGGCCGCCGGACTCCCGGCGACCTCGCTGGCCTGGGGGCCGTGGGAGAGCTTCGGCGGCATGACGGCCGGCCTCGACCCGGCGGTGACGGCCCGCGCCTCGGCCCACGGGGTGATCCCGCTCTCCGCCGAGCACGGCACGGCCCTCCTCGACGCCGGCAGCGCCACCGGGCGCGGGCTGCTGCTGGCGGCGCGCCTCGACGCGGGCACGCTGAGGACCCGCGCCGAAGCCGGCGAGCTGCCCCCGCTGCTGCGGGGCCTGCTCCGGGTCACCGTTCGCCGAGGCGCCGGCAGCGCCGAAGGGCAGGGCGGCGGATTCGCCGGGCGGCTCGCCGCACTGCCGCGCGCCCGGCGGCAGCGGGCGGTGGCCGACCTGGTCACCGGCCACGTCGCCACCCTGCTCGGCCACGACGGCGCCGACCCGGTGAACACCGGCAGACCCTTCAAGGAACTGGGCTTCGACTCGCTGGCCGCCGTCAACCTGCGCAACCGGCTGAGCCAGGAGACCGGGCTGCGGCTGCCCGCCACCCTCGTCTACGACCACCCCACCCCGGCCGCCCTCAGCCGCCACCTCGCGGCGGAGCTGGGCCTGGACACCGCCCCGGACAGCGGCGACGCCCCCGCCCGCCCGTCCGCCGACGGTGCCGGCGACGACCCCGTCGTGATCGTCGCCATGGGCTGCCGCTACCCCGGCGGAGCCGACTCGCCCGAGGCGCTGTGGCGGCTGGTCGCCTCCGGCGCCGAAGGCCTCGGCCCCTTCCCCACCGACCGAGGCTGGGACCTCGACGCGCTGTACGACCCGGATTCCGACCGCCCGGGCACCACCTACGTCCGCGAGGCCGGGTTCCTCCACGACGCCGCCGAGTTCGACGCCGAACTGTTCGGCATCTCGCCCCGCGAGGCCCTGGCCATGGACCCGCAGCAGCGGCTGCTGCTCCAGACCTCCTGGGAGGTGTTCGAGCGGGCCGGGGTCGCGCCGACGTCCCTGCGCGGCAGTCGCACCGGCGTGTTCGCGGGCGTCACCTACCACGACTACGCCTCCGGCATGCAGATGGGCACCGCGGGCAACGTGGCGGCGGGCCGGGTGTCGTACGCGTTCGGGCTGGAGGGCCCTTCGGTGGCGGTGGACACCGCCTGCTCGTCGTCGCTCGTCGCCCTGCACCTGGCGGCGCAGGCCCTGCGGGCCGGCGACTGCGAGCTGGCCCTGGCCGGCGGCGTCGCGGTCATGTCGCGGCCCGACCCGTACGTCGCCTTCAGCCGGGAGCGCACCCTCGCGGCCGACGGCCGGTGCAAGCCCTTCTCCGCCGACGCCGACGGCACCAACTGGGCCGAGGGCGTGGGCCTGCTGCTGCTGGAGCGGCTGTCCGACGCCCGCCGCAACGGCCATCCCGTGCTCGCCCGCCTCGCGGGCAGCGGCGTCAACCAGGACGGCGCCTCGAACGGACTGACCGCGCCCAGCGGCCCCGCCCAGCGGCGGCTGCTGCGCCAGGTACTGGACTCCGCCGGGCTCGCCCCCGCCGACGTGGACGCCGTCGAGGCCCACGGCACCGGCACCCCGCTCGGCGACCCCATCGAGGCCGCGGCCCTGCTCGCCACCTACGGGCAGAACCGCGAACAACCCCTGTGGCTCGGCTCCATGAAGGCCAACATCGGGCACACCCAGGCCGCCTCGGGGGCCGGCGGCGTCATCAAGATGATCATGGCGATGCGCCACGGCGTGCTGCCGCGCACGCCGCACACGGACCGGCCCTCCCCGCACGTCGACTGGGCCGCGGGAGCCGTGCGGCTGCTGCGCGAGGACGTGCCCTGGCCGCGGGGGGAGCGTCCGCGCCGGGCCGGCGTGTCGTCCTTCGGCATCAGCGGCACCAACGCCCATGTGATTCTCGAAGAGCCGCCCCGGGACGGCGAGCACGGCGTCGACGGCACCGGAACCCCGGTCGATGCCCAGGCCGTCGACGGCAGCCGCCCCGGGGCCCACCCGCTGCCCGGCGGCGTCCCGCTGGCGCTGTCCGCCCGCGGCCCCGAGGCGCTGCGCGCCCAGGCGGCCCGGCTGCGCGGCTTCCTGGCCGCCGAGCCGCGGCCCCGGCTCCTCGACGTGGCCCTGTCGCTGGCGGCCACCCGGTCGGCGCTGGAGCACCGCGCGGTCATCACCGTGACCGACCACGACACCGCGCTGCGCGCCCTGGAAGCCCTGGCGAGCGGCACCGCCCCGGACGGCGAGGCGGTGACCGGCACCACGGGCACCGGGCAGGCCCAGCCGTCCCTGGCCCTGGCCTTCCCGCCCCCCGACCCCCGCTGGACCGCCGGCGCCGCCCGGCTGGCCGGCTCCTGCCCGGTGTTCGCCGGGACCCTCGAAGCCTGCGGACGGGCCCTGTCCGCCCAGGTCGACTGGACACCCGCCGACGTCCTGGCCGGACGCACGGAACCCGACTGGCAGCGGCGCCCCGCGATCGCCGGACCGCTCGGCTGGGCCGTGGCCGTCTCCCTGGCCGCGCAACTGCGCGCCTGGGGCATCGAACCGGCGGCCGTGACCGGACAGTCCCACGGCGAGATCGCCGCAGCCTGCGCCGCCGGGCTGATCCCGCTGGAGACCGGCGCCCGGCTCGCCGTCCACCACAGCCGCCCCACGGAAGCGGCCGCGCCCCCGGTCCGCTTCGACACCGCCGGGATCCCGTTCGCCTCCGCCGCGGCCGGCGGCTGGCTGGACCCGCAGGAGCGGGCCGGGGCCGAACGGTGGGCCGCGGCGGCGACCGGGGACGCCGAGGCGGCGCTGCGCGCACTGCTCGACGCCGGGCACCGCACGATCGTCGTCGTCGGCGCGCAGGCCCCCGGCACCGACACCGGCGCGGACCTGCTGCCGCTCGGCGGTCCCGACGGCCCGGAACCCATGGCCCTCCTGGCCCGGTTGCACGTCCGGGGCGCCGACATCGACTGGCCGGCCGTGTTCGCCCCCACCGGAGCCCGACGGGTGCCGCTGCCCACCTACGCCTTCAGCCGCCGCCGCTACTGGATGCGCGCCGAGGCCCCCGCCACGACCGCGCCCGAAGGTCCGGCGCAGCGGCATCCGCTGCTGGACTCCTGCGTCGAACTGCCCGAGCCCGGCGCCCTGTTGCTCACCGGCAGCCTCTCCGCGGCGCAGCTGCCGTGCGGGACCGTCCCGGCGGCGGGCGGACCGGTCGCCGTCCCCGGACCGGTCCTGCTCGAACTCGCCCTCCAGGCCGGTGACCGGGCCGGCTGCGACCGCGTCGCCGAACTGACCACGCAGACGCCCCTGGTGCTACCCGAGGGCGACGAGCTCCGGCTGCGGGTGACCGTGGGCGAGCCCGGCCCGGCGGGGGAGCGGCCCCTGCGGATCCACTCCCGCCCCGCCGGCGCCCTGCCCGGCACCGCCTGGACGCTCAGCGCCCGCGCCGTCCTGTGCGCCGACGAGGCCGCCGCCTCCTGCGACCTGGAGCTGTGGCCGCCCGCCGGGGCGCAACCGGTCGCCCTCGACGCCCTGCCCGCCCCCGAGGGCCTGCGGGGCCTGTGGCAGCGCGACGAGGACCTGTTCGCCGAGGTCGCCCTGGCCCCCGAACAGCAGCCGCAGGGCGAGCGGTACGCCGTGCACCCGGCCCTGTTGGACACCGCGCTGCGCGCCCTCCCCCTCGCCGGGGAGCGGGCGTTCGGCGAGGCGCCGTCGCCCGATTCCTGGCACCAGGTCGCCCTGTACGCCGAGGGGGCCACCGCGCTGCGGGTCCGGCTGACCCGGACCGGCACGGACACCGTGGCCGTCGAGGCGGCCGACGACACCGGCCTGCCCGTCGCGTCGGCCGGCGCGCTGCGGCTCGCCCCCGGCGGACCCGCCCGGCTCACCGCGGCCCGCGGCGGCCCCGTGTTCCGCCTGGAGTGGCCCGAGACGCGCTGCGAGCCGGTCCGGGCCAAGCCCCGCTGGGCACTCGTCGGCCCCGACGTGCTCGGCGCCCGCGCGGCCCTGATGAGGGCGGGCGTCTACACCGAGGCCCACGACAGCCTCGCCGCCCTCGCCAAGGCGCTCGACTCCGAGGGGGCCGCCGCCCCCGAGGCCGTGCTGACCGGGCTGCTGCCCGGGCCCGACGACACGAGCCGGACGGTCCGGCACGCGGCCGAACTGGCCGGGGAGTGGCTGTCGGACGAGCGGTTCGCCGACATCCGGCTGGTGTTCGTGACCCGCGGCGCGCTCACCGCCGTGGACGGCCCCGAGGCCCCGCATGCTCCGGCAGCCGCCGTCTGGGGGATGGTCCGCTCTCTGCAACTGGTCGACCCGGGCCGGCTGGTCCTGGCCGACCTCGACGGCGCCCGGGCCTCCTGGCGTGCCCTGCCCGCCGCGCTGTCCCTGCCGGAACCGCAACTGGCCCTCGTCCGCGGCACGGTGCGGGTGCCGCGGCTCACCGCCGTACCGGCCCGCTCGGGCGGCAGCCGCCGGCCCACGGCGGCGCCCGGCACGGTCCTGGTGACCGGGGCCACGCGCCCCTCCGGCACCGCCGTGGCACGGCACCTGGTGTCGGGGCGGGGCGTGGGCCGGCTCCTGCTGGCCGACGCGGGACGCACCGAGGCGCTCTCCGCCCTCGCGGCCGAACTGACCGCGGCGGGCGCGGAGGTGACCGTCGCCGACTGCGACCTCGCCGACCGCGGCGCGGTGGACGCGCTCCTGCGCTCGGCATCCGCCGGCCGGCCGCTGACGGCCGTGGTGCACGCGGCGCGGCTGCCCGCGCCGTCCGACCGGGCCGATGCCGAGGAGACGCTGCTGGAGCGGGAGTTGAGGGCGGCGCAGCACCTCGCGGAGCTCACCGGGCATCAGGAACGCGGCGGGGCGGTGCCACTGGTCCTGCTGTCGTCCGCGGCCGGCACGCTGGGCACCGCGGGACGGCGCGGCGAGGCGGCGCTCGGTGCCTTCCTAGACGCCCTCGCCCTGCGGCGGCGCGCCCAGGGCCTGCCGGGCATGTCGGTGGCGTTCGGGCCCTGGGACGGCGACGGCGGCGCGGCGGGCGTCCCGCCCGCGGGCCTGGCGCCGCTGAGCCGGTCCGCCGGCCTCGGCCTGTTCGACACCGCCTGCGCACTCGACGTCCCGGCCGCCGTGCTGTTCCGCCCGGATCCGGCCGCCCTGGCCGGCCGGCCGGACGAGGCGACCCTGCCAGCACCGCTGCGCGCACTGGCCGGACGGCCGCCCCGCCGCCGGGTGGGGCAGGGCGGTGGCGACGGCGCTCTCAGCGCCCTCCGGCGCCGCCTGGCCGGTCTCACCGAGCAGGAGCGCCGGACGGTCCTCGTGGACCTCGTCCGCGCGGACGTGGCCGCCGTGCTCGACCACCCCTCGCCCGAGGCGGTCGACGCCACCCGTGCCTTCCGGGACATCGGCCTGAACTCGCTCACCGCCTTCGCGCTGCGCAACCGGCTGCGCGCGACCACGGGCCTGCGGCTGCCCGCCGCCCTGCTGTTCGAGGTCGACACCCCCGGACGGCTGGCCGCCCACCTCGAGGAAGAACTCCTGCGCCCGTGACCCGAGCACCGCGTCCCGGCCCGGCCCGACCCACGGCACATCAGCCCACGGCACACAAGCCCGCGACACCCAAGGAGAACAGCCACACATGAAGACGGACGGCGTCTATGTCGACACGGTCGGGGTGTACATCCCGGACCGGTGGGTGAGCGTCGAGCAGGCGGTCGAGGAGGGGCTCTACGACGAGTACTCCGTCCAGTACGGCACCGGGCTCACCGCCGCCCACATCGCGGACGACCTGCCGGCGCTGGACATGGCGGTCTTCGCCGCCCGGCAGGCGTTCGCCCGGTCCGCCCGGGACGTCGAGGACCTCGACTTCCACGCCCACTGCACCGCCGTGCAGCACGGCCCCGAGGGTTTCTACCCACCCGGCTACGTGCTGCGCGAACTGGGCGCGAGCGGGGTGCCGAGCACGGACGTGCGCCAGCACTCCAACGGCCTGCTGGCCGGCATCGAGACCGCCGTGGGACAGCTCACCGGCGCCGCGGGCGCCGAGACCGCGCTGGTCACCGCGGCGGAGAACTTCACCAGCCCGCTGATCGACCGCTGGACGGGCTTCGGCACCGGCTTCACCGCCAGCGACGGCGGCGCCGCCGTCCTGCTCAGCGGCGAGGGCGGCTTCGCGGCGCTGCGCGCGGTGAACTCCGGCACCCTGCCCGAGCTGGAGCAGTGGCACCGGGGCGAGGAGTCGCTGCTGCCTTTCCGGGGCGAGCAGCGCAAGGCGTCCGGCACGATGGATCTGCTGACCTACTTCAACCAGCACGTCATGCCGCTCGACAAGTGCATGGAGATGATCCGTGACTTCGAACTGGACCTCGTGCACCGGTCGCTGGTCGACGCGGGGCTGAACGCCTCCGACCTGCGGTGGGTGGTGGCGGCCAACAGCGACTCCCGGATGATCGACCAGATGAAGATGCAGCCGCTGGGCCTGCCGATGTCCCGCTCCACCTGGGACTTCGGCAAGCAGTACGGCCACATGGGAGCCTGCGACATGGCGGTCTCCCTCAACCACCTGCTGCTGGGCGGCCTGCTCTCCCCGGGCGACCACATCCTGATGACGACCTCGGCGTCCGGCTGGGTGTCGACCTCGGCCGTCCTCACCGTGCTCGCCGTCCCGGACTGGGCCCGGGAGAGCCCGGCCTCCTGAACACGGGCACCCCCGCCGCGGGGCGGCGGGCACACGAACGGCCCGGCACCGGTGAGGTGCCGGGCCGTTCCCGTGCGCTCAGTCCTCGCGCGTGGCGTACACCATCGAGTAGCGGAAGACCTCCGGCAGGTTCGCCGCGCCCTCCACCGTCACGGTGAAGCCCTGGGCTTCGAGGATGCCCCGGACCGCGTCCAGCCGGCCGTCCAGGTCCTGCACCTCGACGACGCTCTGCCGCACCCGGCGCCAGTCCGCCGCTTCGAGGCCCTCCATGACCTCCAGCTCCGCGCCCTCCACATCGATCTTCAGCAGGTCGACGGGGCCCTCGGGCGCCCAGTCGCGCAGGGCGTCGGACAGCCGGCGCACCTCGGCCTCCACCTCGACGCCGGCCATGATGCGGTCCACGGCCTCCTGGCCGATCTGCGCCACGGTCAGCTCCTGACCGACCTTCTTCTGCTCCGGGTACCGGGTGGAGTTCCCCGGCAGCGCGGGGTAGAAGGTGAACCGGACCCGCTCCTCGGGCTGCCGGCCCAGCGCCGCGCGCACCACCTCCACGTCCTTCGCGCCGTGGCTGTCGAGGTTCTCCAGCAGCGCCTGGTGGATCGTGGGGATCGGCTCGAACGCCAGGATGCTCGCGCCCGGGAACTCCCGCTTGACGAACAGGGAGAACAGGCCCACGTTCGCGCCGGCGTCCACGATCCGCGCGGAGTCGGAGAGCCGGATGCCGTGCTTGAGATAGGCGCGTTCGACGAAGATCTCGTTGTAGATGAAGTCGACCTCGGAGAACAGCGCGCCCTCCGACTGCGGCACGAAGACGGAGAACCCGTCAGCGACCCGAACTGACCTGATGTCGGTCATGAATGCTCCCTGAGCCGTGGAATTGCTGCCCAGTGTGGCCTGCGGAACTCCAGCAATCTCCTAGACTTCGGCGCCCGGCGGCGGACTCAGGCGTCCCGGCCGCGCAGCACCAGGTACCCGCCGAGCACGGCCGCGGCGACCCACAGCAGCATGATGACGAGGCCGCCGCCCGGCCCGTAGGGCACGTCCGGGTTGCGCACCACCCGCGCCATCGCCTCACCCGCCTGGTCGGGCAGGTAGTGCGCGACCTTCTTCGCCCCGGGGACGGAGACGAGGATCTGCGTGACGAGGAAGAAGAACGGCATCAGCACGCCCATGGACAGCATGGAACTGCGCAGCATCGTGGCCACGCCCATCGAGAACACGGCCATCAGGGTCATGTAGAGCCCGGCGCCCAGCGTCGCGCGCAGCACGTTGTGCGCGCCGATGGTGGTGCTGTGCGCACCGAGCGCGGCCTGCCCGGCGAAGAAGGTCACGAAGCTGGTGACCATGCCGACGACGAGAGCGGCCCCGGAGGCCACCAGCAGCTTGCTGGAGTAGAAGACGCCGCGCCGCGGCACCGCCGCCAGCGAGCTGCGGATCATGCCGGTGCTGTACTCGCCGCCGATCACCATGACCCCGAAGGCGATCATCGCCAGCTGGCCGAGGACGCCACCGGTGAAACTGGTGCCGGCGGGGTCGAAGGCCAGCTTGTCCTGCCGGGAGAGATCGTCGTACCGGGCGTTGGACAGGGCGCTGACCAGCGTGCCGAAGGCCACGGTGACGGCGAAGGCGGCGAACAGGGTCCACGCCGTGGAGCGGACCGTGGTGAGCTTGGCCCATTCCGAGCGCAGGGCCGCGACGGGTGCGGACATGGTTCAGGACTCCGTTCGCGTGGTCTGCGGCGCCGCGGGAACGCCGTTCGGGGCGGTGCTCGCGGCCGGCGGCCCCGAGCGGTACTCGGCGGACTCACCGGTCAGCGCGATGAACGCCTCCTCCAGGGAGGCGTGCCGGGGGCTCAGCTCGTGCAGCGGGACACGGTGCTCCAGCGCCAGTTCGCCGAGCCGCTCCGAGGGCGCACCGGTCACGTCGAACGCCCCGGAGGCGCTCTCGGTGGCCGTGATGCCGGCGGCGCTCAGCACATCGCGGAACTTCTCCGGTTCGGGGGTCCGGACGCGGACCGAGGACCTCGAGTTGCGGTCGATGAACTCCTGCATGCCGGTGTCGGCGAGCAGCCTGCCCCGGCCGATGACGATCAGGTGGTCGGCGGTCAGCGCCATCTCGCTCATCAGATGGCTGGAGACGAACACCGTCCGGCCCTCCCCGGCCAGCCGCTTCATGAGGGTGCGGACCCAGTGGATGCCCTCCGGGTCGAGGCCGTTGACCGGCTCGTCCAGCATCACGATCTCCGGGTCGCCGAGGAGCGCCGCCGCGATGCCGAGCCGCTGCCCCATGCCCAGGGAGAAGCCCTTGGGCCGCTTCTTCGCCACCGGGGCCAGACCGACCTCCGCGAGGACCTCGCCCACCCGGGTCAGGGGTATGCCGTTGCTGAGCGCAAGGCACCTGAGGTTCTGGAAGGCGCTGCGCCCGCCGTGCATGGCCTTGGCGTCCAGCAGCGCGCCCACGTGCCGCAGCGGCTCCTGGAGCCGGGCGTAGGGCCTTCCCCCGATCAGCACCCGCCCGGAGGTGGGGCGGTCCAGACCGAGCATCATCCGCATCGTCGTGGACTTGCCCGCTCCGTTGGGCCCGAGGAACCCGGTCACACAGCCGGCCCGGACCGTGAAGGTGAGGTTGTCGACCACCACCTTCTCGCCGTACCGCTTGGTCACTCCCGCAAGCTCGATCATGCCGCCCACGCTAGGCGGAGCAGCTTCCTCCGGTCCGGCGCCGGGGCAAATGTCTAGGGGTTCTCGCAGGCGCACCGCACGGCCGGGAGCCGTGGCCGCGCCCGACGTGCCGTCAGGCCCGCGACAGGCCCGTGTAGTACGGCAGGTAGGCGTCCAGCAGCGTCTCCAGGTACGCCTCTTCCGGCGTGGCCCGGAAGTCGGGCACGAAGCGGCGCAGCCGCCGCAGGGAGGCCCGGGTGACCGCGGGAGGGCCGGGCCGCCGGATGTGCCGGGCCCTGGTGCCCAGGCGCCGCTCGATGGCCGCCACGATCGACTCCACCGGCTGCGGGACGCCGGAGGCCACGTTCAGCACCTCACCGCTCACGCCGTCCTGCAGGAGCCGCCCGACCGCGTGCAGCAGGTCGCGCACGTCCAGGAGATCCCTGTGCGCGCCCTGATGGACCGTCACCTCGTGGGCGGCGACGCTCCGGACGAGGGTGGGCAGCAACTGGTGCGGCCGCTGGTGTCCGCCCACCACATGGCTCAGGCGCAGGATCAGGTACTCGGTGCCCGAGGAGCGCACCACGCTCTCCAGGGCCAGCTTGTGCCGGCCGTAGGTGTTGGGCGGCCGTACCGGATCCGTCTCGGCGGCCTCCTCGTCCCGGAAGCCGTACATCGCGAAGGAGGCCGTGGAGAAGAACAGCAGCCGCCGCCCGTCGCGTGCGCAGTCGTCCAGCGCGTCGTACAGGGCCTGGGCCTCCCGGTCGTACTCGGCGGGAGCGGTGGCGGCGGTGCTGGAGACTCCGCAGGCCAGCGCCGTCACGTCGGGGAAGCGCGCGCCGAAGGCGGCCGCCAGGTTGCGGCCGAGGAAGCCGTCACCCACGATCCGCACGACGGGCCCCCGTCTCCACGGACACGACTCCGTGCGCAGCGAGCGCGTCGCCGGCTGACGGCAGGCCGGTGGTGGCCCCCGGCACCGCGCGCAGGGCGGCGACCAGGGTCCGTGCCTGCACGTTCAGGTAGTGGCTGTACTTCAGCAGCTCACCGAGCTGCCGGGGAGTCACCCACAGGTAGTCGTCCGGGACGTCGACGGGACCCTCGTCGTCGGTCTCGACGATCAGGTAGCGGTTCTGGGCGTGCAGGAACCGGCCGCCCTCCTCCGACAGCACGGTGTCGAACAGGATCCGCTCCGGCCGGGCCCGCTGCACCAGGTCCAGGAAACGGGGGCGGGCGGACGCCGGCAGGTGGGCGTAGTTCTCCGGGGTGCACTGCACGGTGGGGCCGAGCTCGATGACGTCCAGGTATCCCGGCTCCACCCGGGCGTGCACCAGGCAGTGCGGCACACCGTCGATGCGGCGCACCAGCATCGCCACCAGGCCGGTGCCGTGCGGTTCGAGCAGCGGCTGCGACCAGGACGCCACCTCGCGCCGGTCGGAGACGACGTCCACGGGCACGATGCTGAAGTACAGGCCGCGCTCGTGGAAGATCCGGTCCTCACCCAGGTGCCAGCCGTGCCCCTCGACCTCGCGCAGCGGCACCAGGTCCGCGGTGACCTCCCGCTCGCTCTGCTGCGCGGTGATCCAGTTGCGGACCGCCACGTCGGAGTGCAGGGCGGGGGCGGCTCCCTGCTCGTGCTGCCAGTCGGGCAGACAGGACAGCACCGTACGGGCGTCCATGTTCACCAGGTTCTCGTACCGCAGCAGCGCGTTGACCTGACGGAGCGTCAGCCAGCAGAAGTCCTCGCCCGCCTCCACCTCGGGCCCCACTTCGACGATCATGTTGCGATTGCGTTTGCAGAAGAACCACGAGCCCTGCTCGGACTGGAGCGCGTCCGCCAGCAGCCGGTGGCCCCGCTCCCGCGGCTCACGGAAGCACTCCAGGTACGGCACCGAGGAACCGCCGTGCACCCGCGTGTAGTTGCTCTTGGTCGCCTGCACGGTCGGTGACAGCTGCACCCCGTTGACGTTGCCCGGCTCGGCCTTCGCCTGCATCAGGCAGTGCAGCACGCCGTCGATCTCGCGCACCGCCATGCCGAGGATGCCGATCTCCGGCTGCCGGATGATCGGCTGGCTCCACTGCGGTACCGGCCCGAAGTCGGTGCTCACCCGCAGGCCCCGCACCGCGAAGAAGCGCCCGCTGCGGTGCTCCAGGTCACCGGTGTCCGGGGCGAAGCGCCAGCCGGACAGTTCCGCGAAGGTGGTGCGGCGCACCTCCTGGCTGTGCCGCGGGCGGCGCTCGTCCAGCCAGTCGAAGAACTCGACGTCGGACATCGCCTCGCCGCCGGTGGCCGTCGCCGAGCGCGCCAGCCGTTCGGTGAGGAGCGCCTCCGTCCTGGACCCGGGGCCGGTCGCGTTGAGCTGGGACATCACTGCCTCTTTCGAATCGATGTCGGCCCGCGGCACCCGCCGCGGACGGGGGATCCGGGCCCTTCGCCGGACCGGACCGCACCCCCGCGGGCCCGGCACGATCCGCACGAGCGGCCCTAGGGGAACGAAGGGGGAGGACCCGGAGGCGTCGCACTCTCGGTCACGCCGGCCACGATCGGGTCCGCGGCCGCCCGGGCGCCGGCTCCGGGGCCCGCGGGGCGCGCGGGCGGGGCCAGGGCGGTCAGCACCATTCCCTCCCCGACCAGCCACCGCCCCCTGAGCACGGCGCCGCCGACGGTCTCCGCGAAACCCGGCGGGACCGGCACCAGCAGCCGGGCCGAGAAAGAGCCCCGCACCGAGCCCGCAGCACCGGGCTCGGGGGTGAAGCGCAGCCGGGCCTGGTCGAATCCGAGGGGCCGGCGGGCGAGCGGGAACCAGACCTTGTACACCGACTCCTTCGCGCTGAACAGCAGCCGGTCCCACGGTACGCCCGGCACCGCGCCGCCGAGCCGGGTCAGGGCGGCGCGCTCCTCGGGCAGCGACACCGCCTCCAGGATGCCGTCCGGCAGCGGGGCGGCCGGCTCGGCGTCGACCCCGAGCGCGGCCAGGTCCGTGGCGCGGGCGGCGGCGGCCACCCGGTAGCCGTCGCAGTGGGAGATCGCCCCGACGACGCCCGGCGGCCAGCACGGCTCGCCCCGCGGCCCGGACGGCAGCGGCGCCGCCGCGAATCCCAGCGCGGCCAGCGCCAGCCGGGCGCACCGCCGGCCGGTCGCGAACTCCCGCCGTCGGCCGGCCACCGACCGCGCCACCAGCGCCTCCTCCTCCGGGAACAGCGGGGGCTCCGTCAACTCGCCCCGGACCTCGGCCACCGCGGCCCGGTCCGGCAGGAGCCGGCGCATCAGCGACGTCATCGGGCACCTCGTCGGGGAAGGATCTCGCGCAGCAGCGGATCGGGCATCCCGCGGACCTGCCACTCGCGCGGGTAGCCCAGCGACACCTCGCGGTGCGGCACCCCGTCGTGCCAGGTGGTCCGGGGGATGTGCAGATGGCCGTAGACGACGGTGGCCGCCCGGTACCGGCGGTGCCAGTCGTGGGTGGCCGCGGTCCCGCACCACAGCGCGAACTCCGGGTACCGCAGGACGCGGGTGGGCTCGCGCACCAGCGGGAAGTGGTTCACCAGCACGGTCGGCAGGTCCGGCGGACAGCCGTCCAGCCGCTCGCGGGTGTACGCCAGCCGCGCCCGGCACCAGGCCGCCCGGTCCGGGTGGGGGTCGCTGTGCAGCAGGAACTCGTCGGTGGCCACCACCCCGGCCTCCTCGGCCCGGGCCAGCGCGTCGGCGGCGCCGGTGGCACCCGGCGGCAGGAACGAGTAGTCGTACAGGAGGAACAGCGGCGCGATCACCACCGGCCCGTCCGGGCCGGCCCACCGCACGTAGGGGTCCTCCGGGGTGAGCACGCCGAGCGACCGGCACAGTTCGACCAGAGCGTGGTAGCGGGCCGTGCCCCGCAGCTGGACCGGGTCGTCGGGGTGCGTCCACAGTTCGTGGTTGCCGGGCACCCACACGACGGTCGCGAACCGCTCGGCCAGCAGCCGCAGCGCCCACTCGACGTCCGCGGTCAGCTCGCCGACGTCACCGGCGACGATCAGCCAGTCGGAGGGATGGGGCGGGCGCAGCTCGCGCACCACGGCGCGGTTCTGCTCGTAGGCGACGTGCAGGTCGCTGACCGCGAAGAGCCTGCCGCCCGGGTCACGGCTCACCGCTGTGCCGCCTCGCCGGTCGCGGGCCGCGGCTCCGGGATGGTGGGCATGGGAACTCCTCGTGCAACGTCCGGAGCGTCGGTGGGTGTCCGGCGATCAGCTTTATGCCACCGGCCCGCGCGCCCGCACAACGCGTCACCGCCCCGCGGGCGCAAGTACGGGGGAAACGCCCAGTCTTCGGCCCGCCACTGCGGTCCGGCGCATCCTCGTGGCGGATAGTGGCGGCAGACCGCACGAGCGGGCCAGTGCCCCCGGAGTTCTGATCATCCAGCAGAGGACGGACGAGCAGCGTGAGCGTTTCCCCCGCCGACGACGGCCTGTGGTGCCGGCGCTTCCACCCGGCCCCCGAGGCCGCGCACCGCCTGGTCTGCTTCCCCCACGCGGGTGGCTCGGCCAGTTACTACCACCCGGTCTCCGCGGCCCTCAGCCCGCGCGTCGACGTCGTCGCCGTGCAGTACCCGGGCCGCCAGGACCGCCGCAACGAGCCGCTGATCGACGACGTCGGCACCCTCGCCGACCAGGTGCACCACGCGCTGCGCGGCTGGGACGACCGCCCGCTGACCTTCTTCGGGCACAGCATGGGCGCCCTGGTCGGCTTCGAGGTGGCCCGGCGCTTCGAGCGCGAGGGACGCGGCCCGGTCCGCCTGTTCGCGTCCGGCCGCCGCGCGCCCTCCCGCCACCGTGACGACAACGTCCACCGGCGCACCGACGACGGCATCATCGCCGAGGTCCGGGCGATGAGCGGCACCGACGACCGGCTCCTGGGCGACGACGAACTGATCCGGATGATCCTGCCCGCCCTGCGCGGCGACTACCGCGCCGTGGAGACCTACCGGTGCGAGCCGGGCGCCACGGTCGACTGCCCGGTCACCGCGCTGGTCGGCGACAGCGACCCGAAGACGACGGTCGACGAGGCCCGGGACTGGCAGCAGCACACCACGGCGGAGTTCGACCTGCACGTCCTGCCGGGTGGCCACTTCTACCTGAACAGCCGCGCGGCGGAGGTGCTGAAGCTGCTCGGCGAGCACTTCGCCGCCCGGCCCGCGCAGCGCCTCTGAACCGGCGCACCGGCTGCGGAGACGAGACCCGCACGGGGAAGGACGGAGGAAGGACGACCGTGAGCACGACGCACGACATCGCACTGGTGCGCGTCGAGCGGGGAACGGCCGGCGAGGAGGAGCTCGCGGCACTCACCGCCCTGCTCCTGGCCCGCGCCGCCGCCACGCGCGACCCCGGGCCCGGCACCGGCCGGCGTGACCGGCGCGCGGCCCGGTGGAGCCGCCCGGAGCACTTCCCCCGCTACCGGTCGCCACTGAGCTGGCAGGAGGGGGTGTGACCGTGCGGCCGCCCGCCGGTCCCGGGACGCCCTGCCGTCCGGTCCCCGGCCGTCCGGCGAGGCTGGGCCGCGCCCTGCGTCAGGCCGCGCCCTGCGGGCGGACCTCCTCGGCCGACGCGGGGTGTCCGCCCGCGGGGTCGAGCAGGCCCGCGTTCTCCAGGGCGGTCGCCAGACCCGGCCGGCCCGAGGTGGACATCTTGCGGTAACAGCTCGTCAGGTGCTTCTCCACCGCCCGGCGCGAGACCCCGAGCGCGTCGGCGATGGCCTGGTTGGTCAGGCCCTGCACGGCCATCCGGGCCACCAGCCGCTCCGCGGACGTCAGCTGCCCCCGCGCCGGGACCGCGGGCCCCGCCGGCCCCAGCATCTCCTGCGCCCGGGCGGCGACGGCCGCCGCCCCGCACTCCACGGCCAGCTCGTACGAGGTGCGCAGGGCGGCCTCCGCCTCGGCGGCATGGCACGGCGCCACCGCTTCGGCGAGGCGCAGCAGCACCGTCGCGCGCGCGTGCAGATCGGCCGACCCCTCCAGGACCCCGGCGGCCTCTCTGAGCAGTGCCGGCGCTGCGGCCGGACCCGCGACCACCGCCCGCAGCGCCAGCGCACGGCCCAGGGCGGACGGGGCACCCCAGCGGCGGGCCTGCTCCAGGTACTGCTCGCTCAGCTGTCCGGCCCGCTCGTGCTCGCCCGTCCGGTGCAGCGCGCGCGCCGCCCAGTACGCCGTCGGAGCCACCAGCGGATTGCACCAGCCGGCCCGCCCCAGCGCGTACCCGGCGTCCAGGTAGTGCTCCACCGCCGTGCGCGGCTCGTCCCGCGACTCCGCCTCCACGCCCCGGACCAGGGTCAGCAGAGCGGCCAGCTCGCAGTTCTCGTACAGTCCCCGGAAGCGGTCCGGCACCGAACCGACCAGCTGCGGCTCCCGCCCCCGCAGCGCCACCATGACGAGGGACGTCGCCGACAGCATGCTCACCTCCTCCGGCCCGACCACCGAGCAGGCCCGCACGGCCCGTTCCCGGGCGGCGGCCAGCCGGCCCTGGGCGAGCAGGACCAGCGCCTGCTCGGCGAGGACCACCGACTCCTCGAGCCGTCCGCCGCGGCGCACCGCGTCCGCGAGCGCCTTGTCCAGCCAGGGCATCAGCCCCGCAACCGAGTCCGCGGCGGCCGAGACCGGCACCAGCAGCGGCAGCATCGTGTGCACGTGGGCGGCCGACGCCGGTTCGTGGTCCAGCACCCTGCGGGCGAGCTCCCCGACCCGTGCCGCGGACATGCCGACGGAGACCGTCGCCGCGTGCAGCAGGGCCACCAGCAGCTCCCGCTGGTCCCCACCCGCGGTCTCCGGCCGCTCGCCCAGCCCGGCCAGGCAGTCCGGGGCCGACGCGAGCACCGCCGGATCGTTTTCGCACAGGTAGTGCAGCCGGGCCCGCAGCCGCAGCTGCAGCGAGCGGTGGGCGGCCGGGAGCGCGCCCGCGGTCGCCAGCTCCTCCGCCGTCCGGCGCAGCAGATCGGCCAGCGACAGCAGCGTGGCACCCGGCGCCACCGGGGTGAGGGCCACCAGTGCCTCCGCGCGGGCCAGGGCGCCGGGCAGCAGCGGGAAGGCCTGCGCGACGTGCCGCACGGCCACCGACGGGGCGAAGCTGCGCTCCACGGTGGCCAGTTCCACCAGCAGCCGGGCGCGGGCCGCGCTGTGCGGCGGGACGTCCCGCAGGGCCCGCCGAAGATACCGGGCCGCTGCCTCCGGCGCCCCGCGCCGCACCGCTGCCTCGGCGGCACGCCGGAGCACGGCCAGCGCGTCGTCGTCCAACTGCGCGGTACAGGCCAGCAGATGACCGGCGACCCGCTCGGGGGCGCCGCCCCGATAGCGCAGCAGCGCGGCGGCCCGCAGGTGCAGGCGGTTGCGTTCGTCGGGTGCCGTGCTCTCGTCGACCACCTCGTGGACCGCCCGGTGCGCGAGCCGGAGGGCGTCCTCCCGGGGGACCAGCGCCAGCCGGCGCAGCCGCCACAGGCTGTCGTCGAGGTCCACCGGGTCCAGTCCGGCCAGTTCGCCCGCCACCTGCGGGTCGGCGTCGTCCCCGAGGACCATCAGCGCCCGGGCCGCGGCGAGCACGGAGGGCGGTTGCTGCCGCAGGCACAGCAGCAGCCGGCGGCGCAGCGCCGGCGGCACCAGCGCCGCCACCGCGGGTGCCTCGTCCGCCACCGGGGTGACACCCCGGGTCTGGCACTCCTGCAGCAGCGACACCAGGTACAGCGGGTTGCCGCGGGTGGCCTCGTGGCAACCCGCCGTGAACTCCGGGTCCGCCGTCACGCCGAGACGCTCCGAGATCAGGTCGCCCACCGCCGCCGTGCCGAGCGGAGCCGGCAGGAGCGTGTGCTCGGCGGCGGCCAGCGGCAGGACGCCGGGCGGTTCCGCGGCGGGTGCGCCCTCGCACACCGTCACCGCGACCAGGATGCCGCGCTGCGTCACCTGCTTCACCAACCGGTCCAGCCATTGCAGGGATTCCTCGTCGGCACAGTGCACGTCGTCGACGAGCAGCACCGGCACCCGGTCGTGGCTCATGTGCTCGACCATCGACAGCAGGGCGCGCACGGTCGTCGCGGAGCGCTGCCGGGGCGACTCCGGGTCTCCCTGGAGGAAGGCGAGGGCGGGTCGTGCCGGACCGGAGCACCACCGGCTGACGAACGAACCGGAGGTGAGCACCGGCTCCAGCAGCTGGCGGGTCACCCCGAGCGGGAGGTCGCGTTCCGCCGGGGCGGCGTACGCCCGCATCACCAGGGCACGGGGCGCCGCCGCCGGCCCGGTGGCCAGCCCCGCGGCCAGTTCCCCGATCTCGTTCAGCAGGGCCGACTTGCCGATTCCGGGCGGCCCGCTGATCACGATCAGGGATCCGCTGCCGTGTCCGGCGAGCCGGAGCGCCTCGGCCGCCACCTTCAGTTCGTTCTGCCGCTCGAGCAGCATGCCAGCGGCCTCCTTGCGGTGTGGTTGAGCATGGGGGGTGAGTGTGTGTGGCTTCGTGAGCCGGGGGTCAGGTCATGGGTGTGTCCGTCGCTGCGGGGGCCGAGGCCGGTGAGGCGGTGCCCGCCCGCGCGCGCCGGTGCAGTCCGGCCGTCTCCTTGACGACGAGGGCCTGGGCGAGGCGCCGGGCCGCGGGCGTCCGGCCGAGCCGGCGCAGCGCGCGCTCGGTGAACCTGGCCGCCTGGGGCGCCGGGGTTCCCAGGCTCCGGCGCAGCTCGGTCCAGGCCGGTGCGGAGTCGGTGCCCCAGTGCTCGGCGAGCCGCAGTTCCTCGGCGAACAGCGCGGCCGCCCGGTCCTCCTCACCGCAGCCCAGGTGGGCCAGGGCCGCCAGCGAACGCCACGCCAGCAGCGCCGGGTTGAGCCACCCGCGCGCCGCCAGACGCCGGCCGCACTCCTCGGCCTCGGCCAGCGCCCGGCGCGGGTGCCCCTGGCAGAGGAGGACCTGTGCACGGCTGTACAGGAGCTCGATCCAGGCGGTGCTCTCCTCGGCACCTGGAGGCGGCTCCTCGGCGGCCAGCCGGTCGGCCTCCTCGTAGCACTCCCGGGCGAGCAGCACCCGGATCTGCGCCGCCCGCAGCGCGGCCAGCCGAGCCGGGTCCCACACCGCCGGAGGCACCAGCGAACGGCAGGCGGCGAGGTCGTGGGTGGCGGTCTCCGCGTCACAGGCCCGCAGGTTCAGCTGCGCGCGCAGCAGCAGTCCCGACGCCACCAGGGCCGGGCTGCCGCGCTGCCCGGCTTCGGCGAGCGTGACGTCCAGAGCGGTGCGCGCCGTGCCGTGCGCGTCCGCGAGGGACAGCACGCGGCAGGCGGTGAACCGGGGGAACAGCGGACCGTCGAGCGGCGCCCGCAGCACCTGACGGCACATCTCGCGCACCGCGCACGCGTCTTCACTGCGCATCGCCTTCTGCCACGCCGCGACGGCGAGCGCGGCCGGAGGCGTCTCGGGGGCCGCCGGGACGTGCCCCGCCGCCCCGGTCCGCGCAGCCGGGGCCACGGTGCCGTGCGGGGAGACGGCCCGCGGTCCGGAGTCCTCGGCCGTCGGCGGTTCCGCGCGGCGTCCGCCGCCGTCCCACCACAGGGCCAGGTCCGCGGGCGCGGGCAGGGGTTCGCCGCGGGCCAGGACCAGGTCGGCGGTGGCCGCGCGCAGGCGGGGCCGGGGCTCCGCGCCGGACAGCAGCTCGGCGATCCTCAGTTCGGACGCTTCCGGCGCGGTCATCGCGTACGCCTCGGCGGCCTCCAGCAGCACCTCGGCTCGCTCCACGGGAACCAGGGGTTCGCGCAGCGCGCGCTCCAGGTACTCGGCCGCCTCGGCGTGCCGGCCGCACGCCAGCCGGTGGCGTGCGGTGTGCCGCAGGACCGCGGGCACCCAGGGGTCTCCCAGCGGCACGGTGTCCAGCAGCAGCGGCGCCAGGTCCTCCTCGGCGGCGTCGCAGCGGTGTGCCCAGCGGGCCGCCTCGGCGTGCAGCCGCCTGCGCTCGTCACTCCGCAGGCCCGCCAGCACGGCGGTCGTACGGTCCGTCAGCGCCGGCCGCGGCGGATCACCGAAGTCGATCAGGCCCTGAACCCGTAGGGCCCGCAGCGCGCCCGGCAGTTCGGCCTCGTCGAGGCCCACCACCGCGGCCACCCGGTCCACGGGCACCAGTCCCCGGCAGACGCACAGCCCGCGCAGCAGCGCGAGCGGTCCCTCCGCCAGCGGCGCGGCCGACTCGGCCGCCAGTTCCGCCCGGGCGTCGTCGGCATGCCGGGCGAACGCCGTCCGCAGCGCGGCGGCGGACATCGTGCCCGGTTCCCGGCGCAGCTCGTCCAGGATCCGCCGCAGCAGCCGGGGACTGCCCTGGCTGAGCTGCGCGGCCCGCTCCCACCAGAGGCTGTCGGGTGCGGCGGGAGCCGGCAGGCCCGTCGCCTCGGACATCGCCCGCACCTCCCGCGCGCCGAGCGGCCCCAGCTCCAGCAGCACGCCCCGGCCGTCCTGGCTGAAGGCCGCCTGGTCGACGAGCGAGGCGCAGGCGTCGGGGAACTCGCCGCGGGCGCTGGTGACGGTCAGCAGGACGCCCAGTGGTGCCGAGCCGAGCCGGCGCAGCAGTCCCGAGATCACGCGCACCGACTCGGGGTCGGCCCACTGCACGTCGTCCAGTGCGAGCAGCGTCGGCCGGTGGGCGGCCGACAGCAGACCGCGGCACCACCCCGCCACGAGGGCCTCCGCGGACCGCTCCGCGTCCTGGCCGGCGCCGTGCGCCGTGGCCCGGGGACGCGCCTGCTCCACGAACCCGTAGGAGGTGCGCGAGGAGGAGGCCGAGCCCAGCGCGGTGAGCACCTGGACACCGGCGGCCCGGGCGAAGGACATGCCGCGCCGCAGCAGCCGGCTGCGTCCGCTGCCCGGGACGCCGTGGATCACCGTCACGCCGGCGTGACCGGCGGCGAGCCGGGTCATCATGTGCAGCAGCGCCGCCTGTTCCGTCTCCCGCCCGTACAGCGGCGCGAGTTCGTCCTGGGCGGCCCGCTCGCGCAGGGCGCGACCGCTGGGCTCGGACGGCGGGCGGGCGGCGGAACTCATCGCGGCTCACCCCCCGCCCGGCAGGCACTGTCACCGGGCGAGCCCCGCAGTACCCCCGCGAGGTCCTCCCGGCGGCTCACCCCGAGCTTCTGGAAGGTGTGGGTCAGGTGCAGTTCGACGGTGCGCCGGGTGATGTAGAGCGCTTCCGCTATCTCCCGGTTGGACCGGCCGGCCATCGCCATCAGCGCGACCCGGCGTTCCCGTCCCGTCAGGGCGTTCCCGGGGTGCCCGGTGCGCCGGTGGGGCCGCCCGCCCGCCTCGGCCAGGCGGCGCCGGACGCCGTCCGCGGTGGAGCCGGCGCCGCATCCGGTCATCAGGTCGAGCGCGGTCCGCAGCCGGGGCCGGGCCGAGCGGGGATCGCCCGTGGTGAGCAGCGCCCTGCCCAGCGCGTACTCGGCGCGTGCCCGCAGCAGCCGCGCGGGGGACGCGGCGAAATGGGCGCAGGCCTCGTCGAGCAGCCGGTGTCCGTCCGGGCCCGGCGTGGCCAGCCCCCGGGCGAGGGCCGCGAGCCCGGCGCCGCGCGCGGTGTCCCAGCGGGTGACGAGTTCACCGGCCTGCGCCGCCACCTGCCGGGCCTCAGCGAAGCGGCCCATCTCGGTCAGCAGGTCGGCCGCCTCCAGCCACCAGGGCAGCAGCACCGGGGACTCGGCGCGCCCGGGGCCCAGTGACCGGCCGCTGCAGCGCAGGGCGACCAGGGCGCCGGGCAGGTCTCCGTGCGAGCGCCGGACGGCGGCCCGGGACCACCAGTACATGGGCTGGCACCACCAGTACATGGGCTGGACGTCGCTCAGCGTCCCCAGCCCGGTGCCGTTGACCTGGGACAACATTCCCTGTGCCGCGGCGGCCCGGCCGCGCTGGGCGAGCACGTAGGCGAAGACGACCGCGGCGGACACCGTGCCCGGGGTGCGGTCGCCGCGGCGCGCCCGTTCCACGGCCTGCCGGGCGTCGAGTTCGGCCGCCGGCAGATCACCCGTGCCCGACCGCAGCAGCGCCCGGACGGTCAGGGCCATCGCGCGGCTCAGGCCGGGTCCCCGGTGGTCCGGGCGGCCCAGGATCCGGTCGAGGGTGCGCAGCGCCTCGGAGGTGCGGTCGGCGAGGGTCGCCAGGACCGCGGAGGCGATCAGCGACAGGTCATCCAGCGGGGTGCCGGGGTCCCCGGCCGTCGTCACGACGGCTCCGTCGGGCAACGGTGCGGGGTGGCCGCTCAGCACGGCCAGCGCCGCGTCGGCGAGGCGCAGGCGGCGGTCGGCGGACGCGCCGCCGGGTCCGGCGTCCTCGGGGGAGCGCTCTCCGGGACGGCTGGTGCGGCCCTGCCGCAAGGATCCGCTGAGCAGCATGGCGGACTCCAGCGCGGGCCGGCAGTCCTCCGGGACGGTGACGGCGTCGCTGCCGGGCGCGCGGTCCAGTACTTCCGCGAGCAGCCTGGCCGCCTCGTCGCCGTCGCCGAGCGCGATGAAGGCGTCGGCGTACCGCAGCGCGGCGTCGGCGAGTTCACGTCCGTCGGCGCTGGTGCCGAGCAGCACCCTCAAGTGGGGCAGGGCGGCGGCGGGTTCCGTGGACGTGAGGGCGCGGGCCAGCCGGGCGCGGATCTTGCGCACCATGGGGGCGTCCTGCCCGGCACCCAGGTCGAGCGCATGGGACAGGTACCGTACGGCGCGGTCGGGTGACTTGGCGTCGAGGGCGGCGCTGTAGAGCGCCTGGAGCATCCAGGGCTCGGCGTACGGGACCCGCAGGAGCACGTCGGCCACCTGGCCCGGTGGCCGTCCGGCGTCCTCCAGCAGCCGGGCGGCGCGCGCGTACAGGGGTATGAGGTCGTCGCCGTGGCCGTCCGCGGTCTCCCCGGTCGCGCCGTCGGGGAGGCCGTCGGACGGTGCTCGGCCGTCACCCAGGGGGAGGGCGTGGTGTTCGGCGAGGTGGGCCAGCGCACGGCGGACGGCCGGCAGCGGGACCCGGATGAGTTCGCTGACCAGGTCCGCGTCGGCGCAGCCCAGGACGGCCACCGCCGAGAGGACCGCGGTGGCGGAACCCGGCAGCCGCCCGGGCGCCGGGGACGGGTGCCGCGCCGGCGTCCGCCGGTTCTCCGCGCCGCGCAGGGCGGCCTGCCGGTCCGCGAAGGCGTGCACGGCCGCGGGTACCGCCCGGGTGTGGTGCAGGCAGCGGCGGAGCAGGGCGGCGTCGGGGTGGCGGCCCAGTCTCCGGCGCAGCAGCTCGGCGACGTCGCCGGCCGTCAGGGGCTGCAGGTGCTCCACGTGCCAGGGGTGGTGGGCGAGCAGCAGCGACAGCGCGGCGGGTTCGGCCGTGGCCGGACTGGGGACGGTGATGACCGCCAGTACCGGCCGGCCGCCGGACCTGCGCAGCACGTAGTCCAGGGCGTGGAGCGAACGCGGCCGTTCCAGGTGCGCGTCGTCCATGGCCAGGACGACGGGCCGCTCGCGGCCGAGCTCCCCGACGGTCTCGTGGAGCCGGTGGCGGGTGACCGGGCCGGTGCCCAGCGGTGACCGGCGCGCGGGGGAGGGGCCGGCCGGTGCGGAGCCCGGCGCGACGCGCCAGGTTCCGTCGAGGCGGTCCGTCTCCAGCACCGACGACCGGGGCGCCGCTGCCGCGCAGAAGGCCCGCAGGAGCGCGGTGCGGCCGATGCCGGCGGGCCCCGTCAGCACCGTTGCCCGGGCCGGTCCGGAACCGGGCGCGGGGATGCTCCGCAACAGGTCCGAGAGTAAGGAGGTTGTGCCCACGAGCGGTTGGGCCGGTGTCGTGCCCGGGGTCGGGCGGGGGCACGACTGAGCCGGAGCGAGATTCACGGTGCCACCGAATGTTCTGTGGGGACGGACACTTGATGGGCTCGGACTGGGGGAGGGGGGCTGGGAATTGCCGCCGCCGGGCGTCCGGGATGGCGTGCGAGGAGGCGCACTTGTCGCTTTGTGAGCGGAATCCGGCACCTGGGGTCGGTTGTGCGTCGGTCACACGCACAACACGGCTGATTATAGCCGCCAGTTGTGTTCCGCGTGTGAATGCCGGTGCATCCCCCGAAAGTCCGCTCGGGCGCCGCCGGGCCGTCGACGGGGTGCTGAGGTGCTTGTTCTCGTGACTTTTACACCCGGTTCGCATGCTTAGTTCCCCTATGGGCGCGCCGTCGCGGAGACGCGAAGCCGCCCTCGCCGGATGAGGGGGACGTGTGAATGGGGACACTGGTGAAATCATTAGTGATTCAATCAATTAGGCCTTCCGCATGCGGCCGGTGGCGGAATTCACGGCCCGAAATACCGGTACGGGTTTCCGCCCGGGCGCGTCTCGACTGCCGTCCTGCCCGCCGGTGAGGTGGTGAGGCCGTGGGAAGTATGGACGGCGCGACAGCGCCAGGGGTGACAACCGTGTTTCGGTCCGTCACATCCCCGGCACCCGGACCGTCGCGGGCTCCCGACCCCTCAGGAGAGCGCCGCGCGGGTCTGCCCGACGTCGGCGGGCGGCCGCGTGCCGAAGGCGGGCAGGGTGACGTGGAACCACGCCCCGCGCTCGGACGGCCGGAGTCCGATGGAGCCGCCGTGCGCCTTGACCACCACCGCGGCCACGCTCAGCCCCAGGCCGCGGCCCCGGCCGGGATCGGTGTCCGGGCCCGCCGGGGGAGCGTGCTCCGCACGGAAGAACGGCTCGAAGATGTGGTCCCGCGCCGTCTCGGGAACACCGGGACCCTGGTCGACGACGTCGATGACCTGGCGGTCGCCGTCCAGCCGCAGCCGCAGTTCGGCCGAGGTGTTCTCCGGAGTGTGGATCAGCACGTTGGAGACCAGGTGCCCGACCACCTGCTCCAGCCGTCCGGGGTCGCCCTCCACCAGGTGGATGGGGGACTCCGCCACACAACGCAGGGTGTGCGTGTGCCGGGGGCCGGACGCCTGGGCACGGCGCACCGCCTCGGCACAGATCCGGGCCAGGTCCACCGGACGGCGTTCGAGCGCTCCGCCGTGACTGAGGTGGGCCAGCAGCAGCAGGTCCTCGACCAGCTGGTTGATGCGCTGAATCTCCCGCTCGACCTGCTCCATCGCGTGGTCCATGCGGTGCGGGTCGTCCAGCGCCCCGAGCCGGGCGAGCTGCGTGTACCCGGTGATGGTGGTGAGCGGGGTCCGCAGTTCGTGACTCGCGGCACCGACGAGCTCGTGGAGCCTCAGCTCCGCGTTCCTGCGGCGCACGGACCCCTCCTCGATGCGCCGCAGCAGGTAGTTGAGGGTGTCCGCCGTGCACTGCAGCTCCCGCAGCGACCGCGTCGCCACGGGGACGCGGGCGGACGGCTCGTCGCTGCCCTCCGCGATCTGCCGGGCACTGCGCAGCATCTCCCGGAGCGGGACCAGCGTGCGCCGGCTGCACCACAGGGCACCGAGCACCAGGAGGGCGATCAGCGGGAGGCCGACGGCGGTCTCGACACCCACCAGGGTGCGCACCGCCTCCCGTTCGGAGGCGGTCGACCGGGCGGTGACCAGGTAACCACCGTCGGGCAGCCGGGACACCACGGCGCGCACGGTCCCGCCCGCGAAGGCCGTGGGACGGCCGACGCCGGCGCGTTCGCGCAGCACCCTCGGCGACAGCGGCAACCGGCTCGTGAGGGAGGTGGCGCCGTCGCGCTGCCGCACCTCACCCCGCCCGCCCACCACCGCCCACGACGAGCCGTCCCGGGCCGCGGGCAGCGTGCGGCCCTCGCTCAGCGCCTGCATCCGCCGGCGATGGACCTGGACGATCTGCCGGTCGCCCTGCTCCCGCAGGCGGCCGGACAGGGTGAGCACGCAGTAGATGTCGGCGCCCAGCACTCCGATCGCGACGATCAGCAGGAAGCCCGCGGTGAGCCTGCGTGAAACGGACTTGAGCCCGGGGCGGGACCGGGGCGCCCGGCCTCCGCCGCCGCTCGGGATGGTACCCGGGACGGTGGGCATGGCGTCAGCCCTCCGCGGGGTGCGCCGGCGGCGTCGTGCGCACCAGGTAGCCCGCTCCGCGAACGGTGTGGATCAGGGACTGGTCGGTGTCGCCCAGCTTCCGGCGCAGGTAGTAGATGTACGTCTCGACGATTCCCGACTCGCCCTGGAAGTCGTAGCTCCACACGTTGTCGAGCATCTGCGCCTTGGAGATGACCTGGTCGGCGTTCTCCATCAGGTAGCGCAGCAGCGCGAACTCCGTGGAGGACAACTGCACCGGCTGCCCGTGCCGCCACACCTCACGAGTGTCCCGGTCCAGTTCCACCCAACCGGCGCGCAGTCTGCGGCCGTTGGCCGACGTCACCTCGCGGCCGCGGCGCATGACGGCGCGGATGCGGGCCACCACCTCGTTGAGGTCGAACGGCTTCGTGACGTAGTCGTCGGCCAGTTCGAGGCCGCGGATCTTGTCCGCGACGGCGTCCCGGGCGGTCACGAACAGGACCGGCGCGGCGACCCCCGTGTCCCGCAGGCGCCGGCAGACCTCGAAGCCGTCCATGTCCGGCAGGACGACGTCGAGCAGGATCACGTCCGGGCCGTGCTGGGCGGCGCGGGTGAGCGCCTCGCCTCCGCGTGCCGCGGTGACGACCTCGAAACCCATGAACTGCAGCGCCATCGTGAGCATCGAGGCGATGCTCGCCTCGTCCTCCACTACGAGCACGGTCGACTTCGGGGACGTGTCGCTTCTGGTCATCGTGTGTGTCGCACCATTGGGAGTGAGTTCGGACCTGAGCTGCCGACATCTGCTGCCGAGTCGAAGGAGACAGTAATCACATGGGCTGGCGGTCATGATGGCACAGGGGTGATCCATCGGCTCCGGATTCCGATCGCCCTCTGAGCGTACTTTGATGCACCTTTGATGTTGGTGGACTTTGCTGACCGGACATGACGACATACGCAGGAGCCGAACCCGAGCTTGACCTGCTGTTCATGGTCGAAAAGAACGACAACGACGACGTGGACGAGGCGCGGCGCAGAGTGCAGCGGGAGATCTTCTCCGCACTGACCGAGGTGGTGTCCGGCCAGGGAGTCTGGAGCAAGGAGAGCGCGGCCCGCATCCGCGCCGAGGGCCGGGCATGGGCGCGGCGCGGCGGGGCGGTCGACGACCTGCTCGCCATGCTGCGCACCATGACACGCCGCCTCATCAACCGCTGCACGGTCAGCGCTCACAACCGCGACTCCCTCGGGCACGAAGTGATGGTGCTGCGGCTCGGTGAGGCGAGCCGTCGGGTCGGCCGGGAGCTGAGCTGCGGATTCTTCGAGGACGGCGACGACGGCGCAGCCCCGCCGCCCGCGGGCGCCCCCGCCGGCCGTGCCCCGGCGACTGCCGGTGGGTCCCGCGCGGTCCTGGGCGTGCGCGCGCCCTCGTGCACCCTCGCCGACATCGACGCGGTCTTCGTGAACCACGCCCGCGCGCGCGTGCTCGAGGCGGCCGAGGGCGCCTACGTCCTGCCGGCGGCCGGCCTGGACCGGCAGGCAGCCGCCGCGCTGGCGCGCAGGGCCCACCAGGACCTCCCGGGCGACGTGTGGATCGCGATGTACTGGCAGGAGTCGGTGCCCGGATCACCCCGGGAGCGGGAGAAGCCGGACGAGAGCGGCCTGTCGGTCGTCGACGGCATCGGCGCCACGCTGCTCGCGCTCGGCTGCCCGCCCGGTGTGTACGAACTCGACGACGTCCTGGTCGAGTACAGCGCCGCGGCGACGCCCGCGGTGTCCGAACGACTGGTGAGGATGGTCGAGCCGCTGCACGAAGAGCCCGTTCTCTGGGAGACCCTCACCGCGCTCATCGCCGCCGACGGCGTCCGTCACCGGGCCTGCCGGAGCCTGGGCGTCCACCGCAACACACTGGACCGCCGGCTGCAGCGCATCGCCCTCCTGACCGGCCAGCGTCCCGAGAGGCTCCGCGGCCTCGCCACGCTGCGCGCGGCCCTCGCCGTGGTCGCCGTGACCCGGCTGCGGCGCAGCGCCCGCCTCGCGGGGGCCGGGAAGGACGCACGAGCGGCACTGTGGCCCCACGCCACCCTCCCGCTCGCCCCGGCCGCGGCACCGCTGCGCCCCGTCGCCACGGCCATCTGACCCCGCCGCACCGCTCTGCCTCTCGTCCCTCCCCTTCCCGCAGCACCGGCGCCGGAGCTCATCGACTGCTCCGCGACAGCAACGGCCGCACGGGCCCACCCCACGCCCGTCGTGCACCGTCCCGCCCGGCCACACTCGCCCGGCCACACTCGCCCGGCCACACCCGGCCGGACCCATCGCGGCGGCCCCCGACCCCGGCCGCCGAATCGACAGCCGTGGCGGAGTGCGTCGCGAAGACCCACCCGCTCCTGCCCGAACCCGCCGCCCCCCGTGTCCGAACACGCCCCGCGCCGGGTCCTCGTCCGCCCGCCGCCCGCCGCGGCACCCGCAGGTCCGCACGGCGCGGCCACTGACCACCGCAGCGGTTGCCGCCCGAATCCCGCGGTCCGCGTGCCCGGACCCGTGGGCAGCGCCGCTCGAGCGATCCTCGCGGCACGTCCCCCGCTGCTACGGTCCTGCCCGGGCTTTCCGCAGGTGTGCGGCACGAGGCGGGACAGCACGCGTGCATCCCGTTCCTCACACCCCGAAGAACACCTTCCGTGAACGCCCCCGTGAACGAGTCCCTACAGGAGCCGTGGTGGCCTTGCCCAGAATCGAGAAGGCGGAGGACGCGACCCCGCTGGTCGGCCGGGACACAGAACTCTCCCTCATCCGCGAGCACGTACTGGGCGACGGCCGGGCCGTCCTCCTGCGCGGTCCCGCGGGCATCGGCAAGACCAGGCTCATGTCCGCGGCGATCGACGAACTCGCCGCGGACGCCCACGTCCTCACCGTCAAGTGCCCCGAGGACGCCCGCGGCGCGTACGAGGCCGTGCGGATGCTGTTCGCCCCGCTCGCACTGACCGAGGGCGACACCGCCGGCCACCCGCTGCTGCGCGGCAGCGCCCGCCTCGCCCTGCCGGCCCTCACCCGGGACCGGACACCCGGCCAGGCGCCCGCCGACGGCTACGCCGTGATGCAGGGCCTGTACTGGCTCACGGCCGGATTCGCGGCCGAGCGGCCGGTCGTCCTCGCCGTCGACGACCTGCAATGGTGCGACGAGGCGTCGCTGCGGTGGCTCGGCTTCCTGCTGCGGCGGGCCGAGGACCTGCCGCTCGTGCTGCTGCTGAGCCTGCGCACCGAGGAGGCGTGTCCGCCGCCCCCCGCCGCTCTCGAGGAGATCGCCGGGGTCCCCTCGTGCCTCACCCTCGACGTACGGCCGCTCACCGCCGAGGGCGTGGGCGCCCTCCTCACGCACTTCCTCGGCGACCCGCCCGACCCGGCGCTCGTGGAGACCTGTGTGCAGATCACCGGCGGTACCCCGTTCCTGGTGCACCTGCTGGCGGGCCGGTGGAGGGAACACTCCCCGCCGCCCGAGGCCGACGACCCGGCGCCGGACGACGGAGCCGACTACAGCCTGGCGGCCCGTTTCCGGATCGACCGGCTCACGGCCGAGCAACGCGCCGTGGCCAGGGCGGTCGCCGTGCTCGAGACCGACGGCATCGAGATGGTGGCCGCGCTCGCCGGCACCCAGCCGGAGCCGGCCCGCCGCGCCGCCGAGGGCCTGCGCGCCGCCGGCCTGCTGCGGCCCGACTCCCTCGCCTACCGGCACGACCTCGTACGGCAGACCGTGCTGAAGACGGTGCCGCACGACGAGCGCGCCCGGCTGCGCGAGCGCGCCGCCCGGCTCCTGGACGATTCCGGGCGCCCGGCCGAGGACATCGCCGCCCAGCTCATGCTCCTGCCGGGAACCCCGGACCCTTGGATGGTCACCGTGCTGCGCTCCGCCGCACTCGACGCGGAACAGCGAGGCGCGCCCGCCATCGCCGGCCAGTACCTCACCCGGGCGCTGCGCCACGACCCGGACGACGTCGAGTTGCTCGCCGACACCGCGCGGGTGTTTGCCCACAGCGACCCCGGCACCGCGCTGCTCCGCCTGGAGCACGCGCTGTCCCTGACGACCGACCCCCGCACCCGGTGCCGGCTGGTCCTCCAGTACACCGTCACCTCACTCGGCGTCCAGAACTCGCTGCGCGCCTTCGACCTGGTCCACGAGACCCTGGACCGTGCCGTCGGCGAACTGGGCGACTCCCCGGCCGACCAGGCACTGCGCGCCCGCGTGGAGGCGATGGTCCTGGTCTCCGGGCTCGACGAGAAGGCGACCGTGCGGCAGGTGCGCGAACGCTTCCGCGACCACGCGCCGCCGTCCGGCGCGACGGCCGACGAGCGCGTGCTGCTCGGCATGCTGTGCGCGCTGCGCACCCTGGAGGGCCGGCCCGCCGCGGAGCTGGTCCCGACCGCCCGGCGGGTCCTGCGCCTCGGTGACGCGGGCCTCGGCGGCTGGGGAGCGCTCGGCGCGGGACTCACCCTGTACCTGGCGGACGAGATCGAGCCCGTCGACACCGCCTTCACGGCCCTCCTGCAGCACGCCCGCAGCCGCGGTGAGGCCTGGAACTGCGCTCTCGTCTCGGCCACCCGCGCCCAGGTCCGGCTGTGGGCCGGGAACGTCACCCAGGCGCTGTCCGACGCCCAGTTGGCCTTCGACCTCATGGACCGGGAACTGCGGGTGGAAGGCGCGGTGGCCGCGCACTGCGCCCTCGCGGCCGTCCACACGCAGCGTGGCGAGCCACGTCGCGCGGAAGACCTCATCACCATGATCCGGCGGCCGCGTCTGGACCAGTTCACCCTCGAGTACCACACCTACCTGATGACCCGCGCCCGGATCCGGGCGGCGCTGGGCGACCTGGAGGGCTCCCTGGAGTGCCTGCTGCGCTGCGGCGACAGCCTCACCGCGGCGGGCATCGGCAGTCCGGTACTGGCGCCCTGGTGGTTCGACGCCGCGCTGGTGCTGGCCGAACTCGGCCGGGTGGAAGAGGGTTTGGACGTCGTCGAGCGCGTCGGGCCGTCGGCCGAACGGTGGGGTACGGCCCGGGTACGGGGCATGCTGCGACTCGCCCACGGCGCGCTCACCGAGGGCGACCCCGGTATCGACGAACTGGCGGCGGCCGCCGACCTGCTGGCCGCGAGCCCGGGGCGGCTCGAGCACGCCCGTGCCGAACACCTGCTGGGCCGGCGCCTGTTGCAGCGCGGCGACGCCCAGGGCGCCAGGACCCGTCTGCACCGCTCCATCGACGTGGCCGTCCTGTGCGGCGACAGGCTCCTGGTCGACCAGGTCCGTCCCGTCCTCGCCGCCGCGGGCGGCCGGCTGCGGAGGGGCACCCGGTCCCCGGCCGACTCGCTCAGCGGAAGCGAGCGCCAGGTCGCCGAGCTGGCGGCCGCGGGGGCCACCAACCGGGAGATCGCCGAGGCCCTGTTCCTCACCCAGCGGACGGTCGAGTTCCACCTGACCGGCGTGTACCGCAAACTCGGCCTGCGGGGACGCCGGCAGATCGCCGACGTGCTCGCCGGGGGCCACGGACGCACAGGTCCCCGGACGCGGCACGAAGACGCGTGAAGGCCGGGCCGGGGCAGGGGGCATCGTGAGGATGCGGCTCTTCCCGTACCTGACCTGGGCGACCATCGGGATGATCTCGTTCGTGCTCGTCTACATGCTCACCGATCCGGCGGGACGGGACCAGGTGATCATGTCGGTGCTGGCGGCCGTGCTGGTCCTGGCCGTCGCCCTGGTGCGGGAGCGTCTGGCCGACCGCCGAAGTGCCGCCGTGGGGTGACGCACCACGGCCGTCCGCCCCGCCGCAGCGGCGGGACGGACGGCCGTGCGCGCCGGGCGCGCGGGGGCGGTGGTTCGCGGACCGCGGGTCACACCACGCCGCTCTCCCACCACCATGAGCCCGAGCCGTAGGAGGGGTACTGGACGCGGCTGTCGGTGTGCTGCCACGAGTGGGTGTAGGCCTCCAGGCCGGAGAAGCCGCAGGTCTCGGCGATCCGGTAGGTCTGCAGGGTGGTGTGGCCGGAGACCACGATGTCGGCGGCGACGCCGTACACGTGCATGCTGTTGGACGCGCCGCCCACGGCCGCGTTGTGGGAGACGCTGCGGAAGCCGGAGTTGATGGTGATGGAGCTGTTGCCCGCCTTCTTGCGTACGGCTTCCAGCTTGTACATCAGCCGGCGCACGTTCTCCTTGACCTCGGTGGAGCCGACCTTGCCGCCGCTGAAGCCGGAGCCGTCGGCAGAGTAGAACTCGCTCCAGTCGAAGTGCGCGGTCGAACCGTCGCTCGACTCCAGGCTGTTGAGCACGCTCTGGGTCTGCGGGCCGACCACGCCGTCGGCGGTCAGTCCGTAGGCCGACTGGAAGCGCTGCACGGCGGCGGTCGTGGCCGGGCCGAACGAACCGTCCCAGGCGACGTACGTCTGCTGGGCGGTGGAGGCGGCCCAGCCGCCCACACGGATCTGCAGCTCCACCACATCGGAGCCGGAATTCCCCTGCTGGAGGGTACGGCTCCACCCGTAGGCCGACGCCGGTCCGGCCGAGCCGAGGTCGGTGGCGGCCGCGAGACCGAACGCGGCCGCCATGCCGGCGGCGCCCCGCAGCAGCGCGCGGCGGCCGACGGGGCGGCCCGGGTGTCCTGCTGGATTCATGAGTTCTCCTTGTCTCGGCGTCTGGTCCGTGTCCGGTTCCTTCGACCCCTGTCCTGGCGGGGCCCGCCGGTGCGGGCGGGCCGCGTCAGGCGACCAGCGCCTGCCAGGTGTTGGAGCCGACGATGCCGTCGACGGTGAGGGAGTGCGCGGACTGGAAGGAGCGCACCGCGCTGTCGGTGGCCGGCCCGAAGGAGCCGTCGACGCTCAGCGAGGCGCCGTGTGCCACGAGTTGGCTCTGCACGGCCCGGACCGCGGCCCCCGAGGAGCCCTGCTGCACCGTGACGATGAGCGCCTGCCAGGTGGCGGGACCGACGATGCCGTCGACGGTGAGGGAGTGCGCGGACTGGAAGGAGCGCACCGCGCTGTCGGTGGCCGGCCCGAAGGACCCGTCGACGCTCAGCGAGGCGCCGTGCGCGACGAGCAGGTACTGCACCGTCCTGACGCGTTCACCGGTGGCCCCCTGCTGCACGGTGGGCCAACTCGCCGTCGGCGGCGGGTTGTAGGTGCTGCCCTTGGCGAAGTTCTGGAGATCCGACAGCGTGCCGTTGAAGGTGTCCTGGTCGCCGGGGAAGGTACCGGAGTCGGCGTACTGCCACAGTGTCTGGGCCGACCAGCCCGCGGGCAGGGAGCCCGGGCCGCTGGCGTAACGGGCGATCCACAGCGGGTTGGTGGCGCCGAAGCCGCCGTAGTTGCCGGTGCACGTGGTCCACCAGTCGGTGGTGGTGTAGATCGTGGGGTAGCGGCCGGTCCGGGTGCGCACCTCGTTGCTGAAGTCCCGGATCCAGGAGACCATCGCGCTCTGGCTCAGCCCGTAGCAGGTGGCTCCGTAGGGGTTGTACTCGATGTCCAGGGCGGGCGGCAGCGTCTTGCCGTCGGCGCTCCAGCCGCCGCCGTGGCCGACGAACCAGTCGGCCTGCGCGGCTCCGCTGGAGTTGCCGGGCAGCGCGAAGTGGTAGGCGCCCCGGATCAGTCCGGCGTTCGCGGCGCCGTTGTACTGCTGCGAGAACGAAGGACTGGTGTAGGTGGTGCCCTCGGTCGCCTTGACGTAGGCGAAAGCGGCACCGGCGCTCCTGACGGCGGCCCAGTCGACGGTTCCCTGGTAGCCGCTGACGTCCAGACCGGCCGGCCCTGTGCTGGCAGCGGCCGTGAGAGTGGTGGAGCCGGAGCCGGAGCCGAGGCGCTGAAGCCCGGATCCGGCGTGGTCGTCCAGCGGGTGGGTCATACGGACGGGAGCCACCGCACCGCCCGCGGGTGTCACGGAGGCGGAGGCGGGCTGGGCGAGTGCGACGGCCAGGGCCAGGGTTGTTGCTACGGCCGTCACCACGGCCGCGAGGGCCGGCAGGCGGAGCGGGCGTCTGCCGACTCTCGCGGATCCGAACCGCGACAGGACTGCTGCGAGCATGCTTTTCCCCCGAGTTCGGGCCGGCGTCCGCGGGAGGTGGGACCGCGGCGGACGGATACGAGTGCGGTACGCCGACCGGCGCGTGAGGCGTCGTGTCGGTGTGGTGTGTGGTGGTGCCAGAGGTGACTGGTGCGCGCGTTTGAGGTGTCTCTGACAACAAGCTACGCGCGTGGAACCCGTGACGGAAGACGGCTGCCGGGACCGGTGCGATCGAGGGTCCGGCCGCCGGCGCCCGGCTGGCCGCCCTCTCGCGTCCACGGCCAGTCCGCACGTCCGACGCGAACGGTCACCGACAGTACCGAGGCGTGATGTGACGCCCACCTGCCTGAAAGGCCAATCACCCGAACCGCACTGACGAGACCTCAATCAGATGACACGAATCAGTCCCACCAGTTGAACATCAGCTCGCCGACCGTGCGGGGACACCAGTGACGCACCTGTTCCAGCTCTGCTTCGGCGAGCTCGCTGGTGTCAGTCGAGGCCAACGGCATGCTCAGTTCTCCGACGCCCAACGGCCGGAAGCCTCCCAGCTCGAATGCGTCCGCCCACGCCGGCGGGGAGGCGAAGTCCGCCAGAGGATCACCCGCCTCCGGAGGACTCGCCACGAAGGCAACGACCGGGAGTACCTCGTGGCACAGGACGGTCGACCGCATGCCTGAGGCGGTGATCAGAGCCGTATGGAAACTCGGCGTGACCCCGGCCGGAGTCACTTGGCCGACCGTGCCCCGGATCGACCGGGCCACCGCATGGCAGGCGGTCTTGAAGGCTACGACGTTCACCTGCGGCAACGCGTCATCGCCTCGCCCCCAGAACCCGGTGGCTCCTCGCGCTACACGGATCAACGTACGACTCGACTCTCGTTCCGGGACGTCAGGTCTGACAAAGATGCCACGCGACCGGGCCGACTGATCACGCACTGAGCTGCAAACGCTTGATCCCGATGCAGTCACAGCAGGTGGGCGAGCTGATGCGCGCTCTCTCGGGAGAGCCGACCGACCGGGCCACGGGCCCGTGCGCATGCTCACTGAGCCGCTCCTCGTCAGACTGCGGTAGGAGCGCCGGGGAGAGCCGTGGCCGCCGGCCGGGGGGAAGTGCGTCAGCCTTCGCGGCCGGGGAGCATGGCCAGGGCCTGGGAGCGCCGTGCGACGAGGTCGTCGTAGGTGCCGTCGCGCTCGGCCCAGCGGTGCATGAGGACGCCCTTCACGAGGATTTCGTGAGGGGTGGGGTTCTCCGAGAGCAGGTCCATGACCTCGGTGGCGAAGTCGTCGAGCGGCAGCGCGTGCGGGTTCACCTTTTCCTGACCCGCCGTGGCGACGGCCGGGGGGACGAGCTCGACGACGCCGACACCGGTGCCGTCGAGCTGCGCGCGCAGCGCCTCGGAGTAGGCGTGCACCGCGGCTTTCGAGGCGGCGTAGCTGGGCATGGGCGGGAAGGGCAGGAAGGCGATGCCGGAAGTGACGGTGACGAAGGTGCCGGCGCCCCGCCGGATCAGATGGGGGGTGAAGGCGTCGATGGCCCGGATGGTGCCGAGCAGGTTGGTGTCGATCGTCGTCTCCGCCGCCTCGAAGTGCGCGGGGTCGCGCAGGTCCTCCAGGAGCATGACGCCCGACATGGTCACCACGGTGTCCAGCTCGGGATACCGGGCGAGCACGGCGTCACGAAATGATGCGACGGAGGCACTGTCGGTGACGTCGACACCGAAGGTGCCGAAACCTTCCCCGGCGAGTTCCGAGAGTGCCTCCGGGCTGCGGCCGCCGACGGCCACGGTGCTGCCCGCTGCGGTGAACCGGCCGGCCAGCTCCCGTCCGATACCCGAGGTTCCGCCCACGATGAGAACGGTGCGGTTGGAGAGATCCACGAGATCTTCCCTTCAGTCCAGGGCGCCGTAGGCCCTCGGGCCCGGCGCGGACAGTGATGTTCTCCGCCTCTTTCGAAACGGTGTCACCGCAGAGTCTTGGCGGCGTTCGCCGGGTGTGGCAGGGCCCCCGTCTTCCCAGGTCCTGCCAGGGCCCCCTCTGAGACACGCGCACCGCATTACGGTGTCGGTATGAAGGATGAGGAAGCCGGCAACCGGCTCGGCAGCTACCTTCGTGCCCGGCGTGAGCTGGTCGCCCCGGCGCAGGCAGGAATTCCCTCCGGCGGTAACCGCCGCGTGCCCGGCCTGCGCCGTGAGGAGGTCGCCCTGCTCGCCGGGATCAGTCCCGACTACTACCTGCGCCTGGAACGGGGCCGTGACAAGAACCCCTCACCCCAGGTTCTCGAATCACTCGCGCGCGTCCTGCAGCTCGACGACATCGAACGCGCGTATCTGCTCGGCCTCGCCGCGGCACGCCCCAGGGCGCCGCGCCGCAAGCGGCCCGAGCACGTACCGGCGCGGGTGCACGAGCTGCTCGCCCACCTCGAGATTCCCGCGTTCGTCGAAGGGCGCGCTTTCGACGTCCTGGCCTCCAATCCCATGGCCGTCGCGCTCTCCCCCCGCCTGCGCCCCGGCCAGAACCGGCTTCGCTCCCTCCTCCTCGATCCCGAGGAACAAGCCTTCCACCAGGACTGGACCAAAGCCACGGCCCATTTCGTCGCCGCCCTTCGCACCACCATCGGGGACGACACCGACGACCCCCGGTTCGTCGAACTCGTCGGAGAACTCGCGCTCTCCAGCCAGCGGTTCCGCACCCTGTGGGCCCGCCACGACGTCCGCAGCCTGGACGGAGGCACGACCACGGTCCACCACCCGGTCGTCGGTGAACTACGTCTCCACCGGGACAAACTCCCCGTCGAAGACGTCATCCTCGTCGTCTACTACCCCGACAAGGACAGCGACAGCGACGAGAAACTACGGCTCCTCGCCGCACTCTCGGACACCGAGTCCGCCCGCACGGCGCGCGACGACTCGGCGGACGCCCCGCACCCGAAGCCACCGTGACGAACACGCGCCGCCCCGGCGTCGCACAGCCGAACGCGCGCGGCATGGGTGCCGTCACCCGCGAGACCGCCCCGATCCCGGATCACCAGCCGTCGCGTCGCCCTTCCCGCGCGGCGACCGCAAGCCCCGGAGGCGGCTCGCGGCGCATCCTGGCGAGGTCGATCCTCCGCCTAGCGTTGCACGGCACCGGATCCCGCTCTGGACCGGCATGATGCGAACGTCGCTAGCTGTGCTCGGCCGTGCGGGCCCGCAGAGCCGCCATGTGACGGTCGTGCACCCTGCTGAGCAGCAGCAGCGACAGGACCGCCCCGATCAGGGCGCAGAACATGTCCCACTGGGTGTCCCACACATCACCATGGGTGGCGAGGAACGCGTCCGCGCCGTGCCCGCCGATCTCGGCGGCCGCCCACTCCAGCAGCTCGAAGCAGGCGCTGAAGGCGAGGCAGGCGCTCACGGTGAGCGGCGCCAGTGCCGCCCACACTCGACAACGCTGCCATGCTGCTGTCGCTCGCCCTGGATCTGAGCAGCGGACCGGCAAGCTGTGCTCATGACCTACGGAATCGAGTCCCACCTCGCCTGGTGAGCGCCCAGGAAAAGCGCAACGCGCTCACTCCTCCTATCGCTCTGTATGACCACGCCCTGCATCTGCTGAGCGAGTCTCCCGACGGAGTCCCGCCCCGGCGCGGTTACCCCCTGCCCCAGAAGATTGCAACGGGCAAGGATCCACTCTAGTGTTCGGCCGCGGGCCCGCCCATAGCCCCGAGTACCTGCTGGACGACGGTCGACTGCGGGCCGAGGCTGAGCCTCGCGAGGTGCAACTCGCCGAGGCCGACTGCACCGAGGGATGCTGTGGCGCGCTCCACGTCACCATCCGGCGAGACGCGGACCAGGTGGTGTGGGAGAACTGGCGGCAAACCATGCCGGGCTCCCGCGAGCCCGCACCGGAGCTGCCCGCCTGCCGGTTCGACGCCCGCTCCTACGACACCGAGATCACCAGGGCGGAGACTGACTGCTCCTGGTCCTGGCGGGCTCGCACCACCGCCCGCCTGATCAAGGCGGGGCTGATCGAGGAGCCGGACCTGTTGAGCCGATGGGATGCGAGCCGAGGGTGGATCAGCAGCGGCTTCGACGCCCCGGACACCGCCGTGGTGACGTTCTGGTACGTGCCGGGGCCGGCGTCTGGCAGTCCGGAACGAGCCGACCATCCCCTCCGGTTCCGCTGGGACATCCCCGACGACGGCACCCCGCCCGAGGCACAGGCAGCCGCCGCGTTGCGCCGACTGGCCGAAGAGGACCCGAAGTCCTACGCACGGGTGTGCGGCGGCAGCCGTGAGCGTGCCGAGGAGCTCGGATTTCCCTGGCCCGGCCGCGGCTGAGGGCGAGCACGCCAGGCGTTGAGGAGCGCCGGCTGGGCCAACGTCGACCCGACGGCGAGCCGGGACGAGCAACTCGCCGACATCCGGGCCGTCTACCCACCGGAGAAGGAAACGCTCGGCGCTCTGTCCATCCGGATAGGACCGCTCGCGCAGTGACGTGCGGACCTGCCGCCGGCAGTCCGCCAAGCCGATCCCGTCCGTTCCCTCCCCCGTGGCTGGTCGCCATCGCCCGGTAAAGGGTTCGGCATCGTCCGTTCAACGCTCTTGAACTGTGCATGACCTGTTCGATGAGATGCGCGGAGACCACTTCGCGATCACTTCATCTGACCGCGACCACTCTTCGTGAGACTCCGAATCGCAGGGGGATTCATGCACATAGCCCGCACCGGGCTGGGCGTCGTGGCCGCCACGGCCGTCGCCGCCCTCGCGGTCACCGCTCTGGGGACCGCCGCACCCGCCGCCGTACCGCACACCCTGGCGGTACCGGCCGTCGCCGGACACACCCTGGTCCACGGCGTGAGCAGCCCGCTGACCAGCGAGCAGTGCCAGGCCAAATGGCACATCAACTGCTACACCCCGCTGCAGTACCGCACCGCGTACGACCTCAACGCCCTGTACAGGAAGGGCGTCACGGGCAAGGGCCGCACGATCGTCATCGTCGACTCCTACGGCTCCCCGACCGTCCAGCACGACCTGGACGTCTACAGCAAGCAGTTCGGGCTGCCCAGCACCAAGGTGAAGGTGGTCAAGTGGGGCCACGTCCCCGCCTTCGACCCCAAGAACTCCGACATGACCGGCTGGGCCGGCGAGACCACCCTCGACGTCGAGATGGCGCACGCGGTGGCGCCCGCCGCCAAGATCGTGGTCGTCGAGACGGCGGTCTCCGAGACCGAGGGCACCACCGGTCTGCCGGAGATGATGGACGCCGAGAAGTACATGATCGACCACGGTGTCGGCGACGTCATCAGCCAGAGCTTCGGCGCCACGGAGAACACCTTCCCCGGCTTCGACAGGGGCGACTTCTCCAGCATCAAGAAGCTGCGGTACGCCTTCCAGGACGCGAACCGCAAGCACGTGACCGTGCTGGCGGCCTCCGGCGACGGCGGCGCGACCGACCTGAAGCTCGACGGCAAGACGTACTACGGCAAGCGCGTCAACTCCTGGCCGTCCTCCGACCCGTTGGTCACCTCCATCGGCGGCACCCAGCTGCACCTGAACGACAAGGGCGACCGCGTCAAGCCGGACAGCGTCTACAACGACTACGGCTCCGGCGGTGGCGGCCAGTCCCACGTCTTCAACCGCCCGTCCTTCCAGAACGGTGTGAAGGGCAAGGTCGGCACCCGCCGCGGCACCCCCGACATCTCCATGACCGCCGCGGTCAACGGCGGTGCCTGGATCTACTCCAGCTACGACCCGACCGCCGTGGGCTGGGACGTCAGCGGCGGCACCAGCGAGGCCACCCCGCTCTTCGCGGGCATCGTCGCGCTCGCCGACCAGGCGGGCGGCCACCGGGTGGGCAACATCCAGCAGGCGCTGTACGGCCTGTACGCCCACCACGCCAAGGCCAACGGCGTCGTCGACGTCAACGACGGCACGAACAACAGCTACCAGGGCGTGACCGGCTACAAGGCCGTCAACGGCTACGACCTCGCCACCGGCGTGGGCACCGTGGACGCCCTGAAGTTCGTCCCGGCTCTCGCCAAGGCGAGCCGCCACGGCTGACGCCTGACGACGACACAAGAACGGCCCGGGTCCCCACCCGGGCCGTTCCGTGTCTGCGCCACCCCAACGGGTTCAGTGGCCGTAGTCGGTCAGTGCGCGCATGCCCGGCCGGCCGCGCGGAAACCTGGCTCAACTCATCAGGTCCTCCTGGATTCGTTCGTCTAGGCTGGCGCGGTGACTGATGAGCAGGAGCGGGTGCGGCCGTCGGGAGTCTGGGCCACGGCGGTGGGGGTGGCCAGGGTGCGGGCGCTGGAGACCGAGCGCGAGAACGCGCTGTTCCGCGACCCGCTGGCACAGGCCTTCGCCACCGCCGGCGGTCTGTGGCCCTCCTCGCCGCCGCTGCCCGACGACGAGGCCGCGCAACGCCGCCGGCTGGCCGTGTCGTTCTCCATCGTCATCAGGACGAAGTTCCTCGACGACCTGCTGCAGCAGGCCTCCGCGTCCGGGGTCCGGCAGGTCGTGCTGCTCGGCGCCGGCATGGACAGCCGGGCCTTCCGGATGGACTGGCCCGAGGGCACCCGGCTGTTCGAGGTCGACACCGCCGCGCCACTGGAGTTCAAGGCTTCGGTGCTGCGCCAGGAGCGGGCCGTCGCACGCTGCGAGCGGATCACCGTCGCGGTGGACCTGCGCGAGGACTGGCCACGTGCGCTGGCCGCCGCAGGGCACGACCCGGCGGTGCCGACCGCGTGGATCGCCGAAGGACTGCTGATCTATCTGCCCGAGGACGCGGTGGAGCTGCTGCTGGCCCGGATCAGTGCACAGTCGGCAGCAGGCAGTTGGATGGGGCTGACCTTGGGCTCGCGCGGCGTGATCGAGCGCTTCGGTGCGGACGCCGCCCCGGGATCGGCGGCGTCCATGTGGCTCTCGGAGACGCCTGACGACCCGGTGGGCTGGCTGGCCGGCCACGGCTGGGAGGCCGACAGCCACACCCTGCGCGAGCGCGCTGCCGCCTACGGCCGCCCGATCAGCACCCCGCCGCAGCACGAGGAGCGGCCCGGCGGACTGATCTCGGCGGTCCGCCGGTAGAGCGCGTACCGGTTCCCCAGATGAGCGATTCCAAGGGGACCGGCCTGATGAGGGGAGCCAGGTGCATGCGCGGCCGGCGGGTCGTGCGCGCACTCCCGTGCCGCGCCCGCGGGGATGGCCCCGACAACGGGGCCGCGACCCGCAGGGCCGCGATGTGCTCCTCGCGCCGGCGGGGATGGTCCCGCGATCACGCACGAGGGGCGGGGAGAGACGGCCGCGATGGCCTGTCAGCGCGTTCTGCCAGCATGCTGCCGTGACAGACACACGTGAGTTCCTGCGAGCACCGTGACCCGGCTGCGCCCCCAGGAGCGGTTGCCGAAGCCGCGCCTGCCGAGCCGGGGACGACGCGTGGGGGATGACAGACGCGGCAGCCGCTCACCGACCACCACTGCGTCGGTGCCCACCGCTCCCAGGACTGCATGCCCTGCTGTGACAGCACGGCCGCGTGGCCGAGCCCCACCGGGTGACGGGAATAGCCGGAGCCGCCATGTTGTATAACATTCAACTAAATGGCAGGCGGTCCCCCGGCCGCGCAGACAGCAAGGACGTCCCCATGGCCTCTCTCGTCGACGTGCGACGTGCCAACGAGCGCTTCCACACCCGCGCCGGCTGGCTCGACTCCCGGCACTCCTTCTCCTTCTCGCATCACTGGGACCCCAAGAACACCCACTTCGGGCTCCTGCTGGTCTCCAATGACGACGTCGTCGCCCCTGGCACCGGCTTCGAGACCCACCCCCACAGGGACATGGAGATCATCACCTGGGTCCTCGACGGCGGCCTCGTCCACCAGGACTCCGAAGGCCACAACGGAGTGATCTACCCCGGCCTCGCCCAGCGGATGAGCGCCGGCACCGGCATCCTCCACAGCGAGAAGAACGACTCCTGGACCCTCACGGGCGAGCCGGCCCACCAGAACCCGGTCCACTTCATCCAGATGTGGGTCATCCCCGACGAGGCCGGCATCAAGCCCGGCTACGAGCAGCTCGACATCAACGACGAACTCGCCCTCGGCGGCTGGACCACCCTCGCCTCCGGCATGCCGCAGCACGCCCACCAGCGCGCCATCGGCATCCGCCAGAGGCACGCCGCCCTGCACGTGGCTCGTATCCGCCCCGACGAGACCCTCCAGACCGTCACCGCTCCCTTCGCCCACCTCTTCGTCGCCCGCGGCGGAGCCGAACTGGAGGGCGCCGGAGCCCTGGCCACCGGCGACACGGTCCGGATCACCGGCGCGGAGGGTCGGCGCATCACCGCAGGCCCCGACGGCGCCGAGGTCCTGATGTGGGAGATGAACGCCGCCATCCCCGTCAGCTGACCACGCTGACACGCACGCCGCTCCGCAGAGCCGACCTGCACGGTCGATCACCGGCCGTGCAGGTCGCCGTTTCCAGGCGGGGAGCGCAGGTGGCAAGCGAGCGCCGACGGACGGGCGGCGACCGTAGGGCCCGCTGAGTGTGCACGCGTGCGGCGCGCCGCGCCTGCCTTGGTCATGCCCGTCGAATGTCGAAGGTGTGATCTGGACACCCGAGGCCGTCGGTGAGGCCGCACCTGCTCGCTTCGCCCAACGGCTGCACGAGCGGGCATGGAAGCTCGAGGGCGCGGTGCGCCGGCATTTCACCGCGCTCTCGTCCGGGGAACGGGGCTTCCTCATGAGCGCCGGACCGGTTCCTGTGAAGTTCAGGGACCAGGCAGGCACGCACAAGGGCGTGATCCCCGTGTCGGTGGGCGGTAGGCCGGGCGTATCCGCAACAAGACCCCTCAACAACGGCCCTCAACCGAAAGGCAATTGAGAGCACGGGTTGCGGCGCCGCGCGCGGACCCTGCGCTGTGCGCGGAACGCGGCTGCTCGCGGTGGTGGCGCCGAACCTGCCCGTCGGTGAACTTAGCGCTCAGAAAGGCCGGTTGTGCTCGTTGACATGCCGTCGGCACAGGCGTTTCACTCGACACTCGTGCATGGCAACGTTGTCAGGTCGTGAGAGCGACCGGAGCTGTTGCCTGTCGCCGGCGTTCCGGGGTCTTCGGCGTGTCGGCACCTGATGTGCGAAGCACTGACCGCTGCGGAGGCAACCGATGGTGAGACCCCGAGGTTTAGCTGCGCCACTCGACCGAAAGACATTCCGTCAACGCTTGGCCGTGGTCTGCGTCCTGGGCATGGCCGTCCTCCCGCTTCCGGCGATCGGGAGCGCCCATGCCGCGAGCGCCACGACGCCGGCCTTCGTGCAGGACCCGGCATCCCTCGTCAACCCCCTCATCGGCACCTCCGGTGCGGTGGACACCTTTCCCGGTCCCGACATGCCGGCCGGCATGGTGCAGTGGGGTCCCGACACCACGCCCCACCGCGCCGACGGTGGCGGATACGAGTACAAGGACAACAAGATCTCCGGCTTCAGCCTGACCCACCTTTCGGGACCCGGCTGCCCCGTCGCGGGGGACCTGCCCGTCCTGCCGGTGACCGGCGCGCTGTCGGGCAACCTCGGCAACACATCCGTCGGCTTCAGCCACCACGACGAGCGGGCCGGCATCGGGTACTACAAGGTCACCGACGCTGGCGGGGTCAAGACCGAGCTGACCGACACCACCCGCGCCGGCCTGGGCACCTTCACCTTCCCCGCGGGCCGGCAGGCGAACCTGTTGTTCAAGCTGAGCGGGGGCGCCACGCAGGTGGACGGAACCCGCGTCCAGGTCGTGAACCGCAAGGAGATCAGAGGCGCGATCGACAGCGGTCACTTCTGCGGCGCCAAGAACAGGTACACGCTGCACTTCGACGTCAAGTTCGACCAGCCGTTCACCGCGAGCGGCACCTGGGTCGGCAGCACCATCGATCCTGGTGCCACGTCGCTGAAGGCGGGCAAGATCCGGCCGACCTCGCCGGCCCGCAGGTCGGCCCCGCTGAGAGAAAAGCACTTCACCGTCCCGGCGAGGCCGTCCCCGACGATCCACGAGAGCGGTGACACGGCCTCCGGCACACCTTCCCCGAACCCGAACCCAACCCCGGGCCCGGGCGCGGTGTCCCGCTCGTCCACCGGCGGCAAGGTGGCCCAGCCCCCCACGACGGGCGCGAATGGCATGTATCTGACCTTCGACACCTCGTCGGACCCGACCGTGAGCGCGAAGGTCGGCATCTCGTACACGAGCGACGCAGGCGCGGCGGACAACCTCGCCACCGAGATCAGGAACTGGAACTTCGACGCCGTCGAGCAGGCGAACCACGACGCCTGGAACGCGGTGCTGAACAAGATCCGGATCGGCGGCGGGTCTCCTGACCAGCAGGTGCAGTTCTACACCGCGCTCTATCACGCGCTGCTGCACCCGAACGTCTTCTCGGACCACAACGGCCGGTACATGGGCATGGACAACCAGGTCCACAAGCTGACCAAGGGGCAGAGGGCCCAGTACGCCAACTACTCCGGCTGGGACACCTACCGTTCCCAGACCCAGCTGATGGCGATGGTCGAGCCCAAGGTCGCCGACGACGTGGTCACCTCGATGCTCAACGGCTACGACCAGACAGGCCTGCTGCCCAAGTGGGCCTCGAACAACGGCGAGAGCTACGTGATGGTCGGCGACCCGGCCGCCGGCATCATCGCCGGCGCCTACGCCTTCGGCGCGACCGGCTTCGACACGGACAAGGCGCTCGCCGCCCTGCAGCACGAGGCCACCGTCCCGAACAACGACCGCCCCGGCGAGCTGGTGCGAGACGCCAAGGGCTACCTCCCGCTGGACGAGAACGGCTACGGCTGCTGCAACTTCTACGGCCCGGTCTCCACGCAGCTGGAGTACGACTCCGCCGACTACGCCCTCGCCACCTTCGCGAAGTCGCTGGGCAATACGGCCGTCTACAAGAAGTTCGCCACCCGCGCCCAGGACTGGATGAACGTCTTCAACCCGCAGACCGGCTACCTGCAGGCCAAGAACAAGGACGGTCAGTTCGCGGGCGGTTTCACCCCGGGCACCTCCAACGGCTTCGTGGAGGGCACCTCCGCCCAGTACACGCCCATGGTCCCGTTCAACCTCGGACAGCTCATCCAGGCGCGCGGCGGTGCCAAGGCGTACTCGTCCTTCCTGGACAGCCTGCTCGACGACATCACCGACCCCGGCAACACCGACGCCGACCTGAGCAACGAGCCCAGCGTGGAGATCCCCTGGGAGTACGACTACACGGGCCGGCCGTGGAAGACCCAGAGGGCCGTCCGCGAGGCCCAGCAGAAGCTGTACTTCAACGCTCCCGTCGGTTCGTTCGGCAACGACGACCTCGGCGCGATGAGTTCTTGGTACGTCTGGTCCGAGCTCGGCATGTATCCGGAGACGCCGGGCGCGGACACCCTGGTGCTGGGCAGCCCGGTCTTTCCGGTGGCCGAGGTGGACTTCGGCAACGGCGGGACGGTGCGCATCAACGCGCCGCAGGCAGCGCCGAACGCGCCGTACGTGCAGTCGCTCCACGTCAAGGGCAAGGAGTGGAAGACCTCGTGGCTGACGTACCAGCAGCTCGAGGGCGCGGGCACGGTCGACTTCACCCTGGGCACCCGGCCCGACACGTCCTGGGCGTCGGGCCCGTCGGCGGTGCCGCCGTCGGACACCACGGGCGGCGACCGGGTGCTGGCCGCGACCGGTCCCTCCAGCGACGGCCTGGTGCTGCAGCCGGGTGCGTCCGGTGACGGCACGCTCGACGTGACCAACCTCGGCGCCAAGACCGTCACGGTCGACTGGAAGGCGACGGTACCCTCCGGCGTCACGCTGGACACGGTGTCCGGCTCCCTGACGGTGCCCGCCTCGGGCACCGCCGAGGCGAAGGTTCACGTGACGGCGGGCGACAACGAGGGCACGTTCCCGGTCACCTTCGCGTTGACCGACCACAGCACCGGTGCGGCGCTGAGCGGGGCGACCCTCCGCGTGGCCGTGGCCAAGCCCGGTGCGCTGTGGCCGTACGACACCAACGAGGGCGTCTACCCCGACGGTGCGAAGTTCTCGGGCGGCTTCGACGGCGGCGGTTGGGCACTCTCCCAGAACGCGCTGTCGGCGGCGGGCGTGACCAGCGGCTCCACCCTCACGGTCGACGGTGTTTCCTACAAGTGGCCTGCGGTGTCGTCCGGTCAGCTGGACAACCTGGAGATGGCCGGCCAGACCATCGCCATGCCGGCGGGCACGTCGGGCGCGTCGCTGGGTCTGCTGGGCGCGGCGACCGACGCGCCGACCGACGGCAGCGGGGTCTCGGGCACGGTGACCGTCACCTACACCGACGGCACCGCCTCGAAGGCGACGGTCGGCTTCTCGGACTGGACGCTCAACGGAGGGTCGAGCAAGCCGCTCGCGGGTGACACGACGGCCGTCACGACGGCTTACCGGAACACCGGAAGCGGGGGCCGGGACAACGTCAAGACCTACGTCTTCGCCACGAAGGTCCCGCTGGATCCCTCCAAGCAGGTGGCGTCGATCACGCTGCCGGTGACGGGCTCGTCGGGCACCGACCACCTGTTCACCTACGGCTTCGGCCAGTGAGAGGCATCGCACGACAGGCGCTCACCACGGCGGCCGGTTCCGGGGCGCGGCCCGGGAACCGGCCCGGCCGGGTGCGGTCTCCCGGCCGTGTCCGCCTGCGACTGTCCTAGGTGCACTGCCACTGGTTCCCCTGGCTTGGTGTGTCCGCCGATGTCCATCATCGTCCGGGCGCACGCCGGCGAACCGGCTGCCGCCACGGCGGGCAAACTCGCCCGCCGTGATGGCGCCGCCTACCTCACCGCCCGTTCTCCCTCGCCGTTGCACGGACCGTGGCCCAGGCACGCTCAGGGCAGGACTTGTGGTTCAGGGGTGAGCAGCCAAGCCTGCCGGCAGGTGGGGCCGGCACCCATCAAGTCGGCCTTGGAGTGCGAGGTTCAGGCAGTGGGATCGTCAAGGACCGCGTCGATGCGACCGAGGACGTGCGGCCAACCCTCACTCATCCCGTGGTAGGCATGCTTGCCCATGGGGGAGTCGAGGTCGAAGCCGGTGTGATCGAGCAGAAGACGGGTTCCCTCGCCCTCCGGCTCGAGACGCCAGGTGATGGTGGTGTCCAGCGATCCCTCCGCGAACCGGTAGGCGAGCAGACGCTCGGGCTCGACTGCGGTCACCTGGCATGGCTGGACGCCCCAGTCGCCCATGTCGAGGGTGAAACGGTGGCCGACGATCGGCTTGATGTCCCCCGGAACCCACCAGCGGGCGTGGAGTTCGGGATCGGTCAGTGCTTTCCAGACGCTGGCGGGCGGGTGGGCGAGGTACTGCTCGCTGTGGATCGCGGTGGGCTCAGTCATGGGTGTTCTCCTCGTCCAGTACGTCGGCCAGCGTTTGCAGTCGCTGCTTCCAGTAGTGCTCAAACGGATGCAGCCATTCGCCGACCTCGGCGAGCCTGGCCGGTTCCAGGTGGTAGAACCGTTGCCTGCCGCGGGGCTCCTCGCGTACCAGGCCGGCGGACCGCAGCACCGCCAGGTGTTCGGAGACCGCCGGGCGCCCCAGCTGAAAGAGACGGGCCAGATCGCCCGTGGCCCGCGGGCCGTCACGCAGGCTTTCCAGCAGCTTGCGGCGCACCGGACTCGCCAGCACGCCGAACACGTCGGTTGGCACGCCGCAACGATACGTCGGAGATTTCCGACGCGTCAACGGCTGGCCGGCATCGCGATCGCAGTCGAAAACGACTTACCGCCGGGTCTCCCGGCGAGCATCAGTCCGCGAGCAGCGCCGACAGCTGCGGGGAGTAGGTGGCGTGCAGCACCAGAGCCGCGCCGCCCACCACCGCGGCGTCCGTCCCGAGCGGAGACGCCTCGACCTGGACCACGCGGATCGCCCGGGACAGCGGTCGGGTGGCCAGGGCGGAGGCCACGGCGTCGACGAACCGGGACTCCACGTGCTGGATGCCGTGACCGCCGAGGACGATGAGGTCGACGTCGATGAAGTTCACGATGCTGACCGCCAGTGAGGCGACGTGTTCGGCGGCCTCGTCGATGACCGCGGCGGCCACGGGGTCGCCGGCCGCGGCGGCCAGCAGGATCGCCCGGTGGTCCACGGATGCCGGATCCTGCTCGAACGCTTGCGACAGCATCCCCCCGCCGGGCCCTGCGGCGAGCCTGCGGTGAACCTCGGCCACGATGGCGGAGGGGTTGACGAGCCTCTCCAGGCAGCCCCGGTTGCCGCAGTAGCACTCCGGGCCGTCGGGCAGCACCGACGAGTGGCCGAACTCCCCGGCGTTGAAGGAACCGCCCCTGTAGACCTGGTGGTTGAGGACCAGGCCGCCACCGACGCCGGTGCCGAAGAACAAGTAGGCGAAGTTCGCCACCCCCTTGCCCGCGCCGGACCAGCGCTCGCCGACGGCGGCAGCGGTGGCGTCGTTGTCCAGGGTCACCGGCAGGTCTGTGGCGTCGCTGAGCATCCTCTGCACCGGCACCCGGGTCCAGTGCGCGAGCTGGGGCGGCGCGACGACCATGCCGCGCTCCTGGTCGATGGGTCCCGGCGTGGCGAGGCCGAGACCGAGCACCTTGCCGCGCGGGACGCCGGCTTCGGCCAGTACGTCGGCGATCAGCTCGGCCATGGTCTTGACGACCTGGGAAGGCTCGGCCCCCAGGGGCGTCGGCTGCCTCTTGACGACCAGCGGCCGGCCCAGGAGGTCGACCACCGTGCAGGTGAGCTCGACGGGGTCGAAGTGCAGTCCGACCGCGTTGCCCGCGTCCGCGTTGAGCCTGAGGAGGGTGCGGGGTTTGCCTCCACTGGAGATCCGGCTGGCGCCGTCCTCACGCACGATGCCCTCGTCCAGAAGGCGGCGCACGATGCCGGAGACCGTCTGCGGGGTCAGGCCGGTGAGCTGGGCGATCTCCACGCGGCTGATGCCGTCGGCAAGCTGGATCTGGTCGAGTACAACGGCCTGGTTGTAGCGACCGACCTTGGGGAGATTCGTTCCTGCGCGCCGCACACCGGCCCTCTCTTCCTGCCCGGATAACCATACTGTCACAGCCGTTGACCTAGTAAAACAAATGGATTTACATTCCCGGCTGACAGTCCGGACGCGAAGCATCGCGCAGCGCCATCGGAGGCAAGCTGATGTCGAAGAACCGCCGTATACCCCGAGTCCCGGAGCCCGGCAGTGGCTACCACCTTCGCGGTGCGGAGCTCCGCCAGTGAGGCAGGTCGCGCCCCTGCTGGAAATGCGCTCGATCTCCAAGACCTTCCCCGGTGTCAAGGCACTCACCGACGTCAACCTGGTGGTACGGGAGGGGGAGATCCACGCGATCTGCGGAGAGAACGGCGCGGGCAAGTCCACCCTGATGAAGGTGCTGAGTGGCGTGCACCCGCACGGGAGTTACTCGGGTGAGATCGTCTACCGGGGCGAACAGGTGCGGTTCGGTGACATCCGGGCCAGCGAGCAGGCCGGCATCGTCATCATCCACCAGGAGCTCGCCCTGGTGCCCGGCATGTCGATCACCGAGAACATCTTCCTCGGCAACGAACCCCGCAGGCGTGGCGCCATCGACTGGCAGGCCGCCCAGCGCCGGGCCCTGGAGCTGATGGAGCGTGTCGGCCTCCGGGAGGACCCCGACACGCTGATCAAGGACATCGGCGTCGGCAAACAACAACTCGTGGAGATCGCCAAGGCCTTCGCGAAGGATGTGCAGCTGCTCATCCTCGACGAGCCGACCGCGGCACTCAACGAGGACGACTCCCGGCACCTGCTCGATCTGCTGCGCGGGTTCCGGGACCGGGGCATCACCTCGATCATCATCTCGCACAAGCTCAACGAGATCGAGGCGATCGCCGACACCATCACGATCCTGCGCGACGGCCGCACCATCGAGAGCCTTGACGTGAAAGCCGACGGCGTCAACGAGGACCGCATCGTGCGCGGCATGGTCGGCCGCGAGCTCAGCAGCCGGTTTCCCGAACACACTCCCGCGATCGGGGAGGTCTTCTTCGAGGTCCGTGACTGGACGGTGCGGCACCCGAGTTCCGACGAAAGGCTGGTGTGCAAGGGCGCGGACTTCCACGTGCGCCGCGGCGAGATCGTCGGCTTCGCCGGTCTCATGGGAGCCGGGCGCACCGAGCTTGCGATGAGCCTGTTCGGCCGGTCCTACGGCACCTGGCTGTCCGGCCGGGTCTTCAAGGACGGCAAGGAGATCCAGCTGAAGTCGGTGGCGGACGCCATCCGGCACGGCCTCGCCTACGTCAGTGAGGACCGCAAGTCGATCGGCCTCAACCTGCTGGACGACATCAAGACGTCCATGGTGGCCGCCAAACCGTCGAAGATCTCCAGGCGCGGCGTGATCGATCCGGTGCGCGAGCACCGCGTCGCCGAGGACTACCGCAAGAGCCTGCGGATCAAGACTCCCAGCGTCGACGAGCAGGTCGCGAAGCTCTCGGGCGGAAACCAGCAGAAGGTCGTCCTGGCGAAGTGGATGTTCACCGACCCGGACCTGCTGATCCTCGACGAGCCCACCCGCGGCATCGACGTGGGCGCCAAGTACGAGATCTACGGGATCATCCAGCGGCTCGTCGGCCAGGGCAAGGGCGTCGTCGTCATCTCCTCGGAGCTGCCCGAGCTGATAGGGCTGTGCGACCGCATCTACACGGTGTTCGAAGGCTCGATCACCGGTGAAGTGACACGCCGCGACGCCGATCCGGAACTGCTGATGAAGAAGATGACCGCCAAGAAGAAGAGCCCTGCCTCATGAGCCGCGTACAAGACCTGCAGAAGAACCTCTTCGGAGGCACCACCTCCAACGTCCGCCAGTTCGGCATGATCTTCACGCTCGTGGCGATCGTCCTGCTGTTCCAGGCGTGGACCGGCGGCCTCACCCTCACCTCCGGCAACCTCATCGCGGTGGTCAGCCAGTACTCCTACATCCTGATCCTCGCCATCGGCATGCTGATGGTGATCGTCGCGGGGCACATCGACCTCTCGGTCGGTTCGGTCGCGGCGTTCACCGGCATCGTGGTCGCCAAGGTGATGCAGGAGCACTCGCTCCCATGGCCCCTCGGCATCGCGCTCGGCCTCCTCGTGGGTGCGCTGATCGGCGCGTGGCAGGGGTTCTGGGTCGCGTACGTGGGAGTGCCCGCGTTCATCGTCACCCTCGCCGGGATGATGCTCTTCCGGGGCGGCAACCAGTACATCGGCAACGCCGACACGGTGCCGGTCCCCGAGGGTTTCCGCACGATCGGCGCGGGCTACCTGCCCGAGGTCGGTCCGGACACCGGGTACAACAACCTGACCCTGCTGCTCGGTCTGGCCGCCTGCGCAGGCATGGTGTGGCGCGAGTGGAGGGCGCGGCAGACCCGGCGGGAGATGAACGCGGATGTGGCGCCGATCTGGGTCACGGTGATCCGCCTGGCGGTGATGCTGGCCGTCATCGTCTTCGCGACCCTGCGCTTCGCCGGCGGTCGCGTCGGCACCAGCCTGCCCATCTCCGGCATCATCCTGATCGCCCTGGTGCTCGCATACTCGTTCTACACCCGCAACACCGTCGGCGGCCGCCGCATCTACGCCGTCGGCGGCAACGCCCGCGCGGCCGAACTGTCGGGTGTGAAGCTCAAGCGGGTCAACTTCTTCGTCATGATGAACATGTCGGTACTGGCCGCTCTGGCCGGCATGATCTTCGTGGCGCGGTCCGCGGCCTCCGGACCACAGGACGGCCTGAGCTGGGAGCTCGACGCCATCGCCGCGGTCTTCATCGGCGGCGCGGCCGTCTCCGGCGGCCTCGGCACCATCAGCGGCTCGATCGTCGGCGGCCTCGTCATGGCTCTCCTCAACAACGGGCTGCAACTGGAGGGCGTCGGTTCCGACATGGTCCAGGTCATCAAGGGCCTGGTCCTTCTCCTCGCCGTAGCGTTCGACGTCTACAGCAAGAGCCAGGGCCGCTTCTCGATCACCGGAACGCTGATGCGTCCGTTCCGCCGGGAGCAACCGGACGCGCCGACGGCCCCGCCGGGCGCGGCATCCGAGCCCGGCAAGGCACCGATTGCGGGCTGACCGCGCGTTCCTGCTCGTGGCCCGGCTGTCGGGCCTGCTCCTCAGCGCCGACTCCACGGCGTACCACTCTCCGGCACCATCGCAAGAAGGGCATCACTCACCATGCGCAAAGTCATCACCAGGGGCATCGCCGCGGTCGGCACCATGGCCCTGCTCACCGCACTGGGTACGGCGTGCTCCCACGACCGCGAGGGCTCGACGGGCAAGGACGGCGCCGCCGCCAAGGGCTTCGCATCGAATTCCCTCATCGGTGTCGCCCTGCCTGCGAAGACCTCGGAGAACTGGGTGCTCGCCGGCGACCTGTTCACCAACGGCCTGAAGAAGGCGGGCTTCAAGGCGGACGTGCAGTACGCGGGTGCCTCGACCACCGTCGCGGACCAGCAGGCGCAGATCTCCTCCATGATCACCAAGGGGGCGAAGGTGATCGTCGTGGGCGCGACCGACGCCTCGCAGCTCTCCACCCAGGTGGCGCAGGCGAAGCAGGCGGGCGCCGCCGTCATCGCCTACGACCGGCTCATCACCAACACCCCTGACGTCGACTACTACGTCGCGTTCGACAACTTCAAGGTCGGCAAGCTGCAGGGACAGGCCCTCATCGACGGCATGAAGGCGAAGAAGCCGAAGGGGCCGTGGACCATCGAGCTGTTCTCCGGATCACCGGACGACAACAACTCAAAGGTCTTCTTCGACGGCGCGATGAGCGTGCTCAAGCCCCTCATCGACAAGGGTGACATCGTTGTCGGTTCCGGTCAGAAGGACATCAAGCAGACCGCCATCCAGGGCTGGAAGGCCGAGAACGCACAGCAGCGGATGGACTCGCTGCTGACCTCCACCTACGGCGGGGCGAAAAAGCTCGACGGCGTCCTGTCGCCGAACGACACCCTCGCCCGCGCGATCATCACCTCGCTGAAGGGCGCCGGCAAGCCGGTCCCCGTCGTCACGGGTCAGGACTCCGAGGTCGAGTCCGTGAAGTCGATCATGGCCGGTGAGCAGTACTCGACCATCAACAAGGACACACGCAAGCTCGTCGCCGAGACCATCGGCATGGTCGAGGCCCTCCAGAAGGGCGACAAGCCGAAGATCAACGACACCAAGTCGTACAACAACGGCTCCAAGGTCGTCCCCGCCTACCTCCTGACGCCCGTCATCGTGACCAAGAAGAACGCGGCCGAGGCGTACGCCAACGACCCGAAGCTGGCGCCTCTGACCAAGTAGGGAGTTCCGGCCCGTGCCTGCACGTGCGCAAGGCGACCCTTCGGGGCACGTGCAGGCACATGGGCCTGGCTGAGATGGACAGCAACCGACGGCCTTCTGACTGAGCGGTGGGCCTGCTCAGGGCCCCTGACGTTTCGTTACGCTCAGCGACTGCGGTCGGTGGCTGCTGCCGTGGCCGCAGGCGCGCCGGGAGTGCAGGGCAGCACCCGGCCACGGTCCCTCGCCGTGACTACGGGTGCAGCTTCTCGCCCTTCGCCAGCATCGCTACGTACTTTTCGATCCGGCGCGCCCGGGTCTCGGCCTTCTTGGCGTCTTGGATCCGGTACAGGATCGCGTAGCGGTTCTGCCGGTCCAGTGTCTCGAAGAACTCCGCCGCGGCCGGGTCGGCGGTCAGGGCAGCCGTGAGGTCGTCCGGCACCGTGGCGGTCTTCGCGCCGTCGTAGGCCGCTTCCCAGCGGCCGTCCGCCTTGGCGCGGTCGACCTCGGCCTGTCCCGGCGGATGCATCCGGCCCTGCTCGATCAGGGCGGCCACCTTGTCCCGGTTGGCCTTGGACCACTTGCTGCGCGGCTTGCGGGGGGTGAACCGCTGGAGCCACCACTGGTCGTCGAACTTTGCCTTCTGGCCGTCGATCCAGCCGTAGCAGAGTGCCACGTCGAGCGCCTGGGTGTAGTCCAGCGCGGGGTTTCCGGGGCCCTTCTTGCGAAGCTTGAGCCAGATGCCGGGCGAGACGGCGTGGTTCTCGCCGAGCCATGCCTGGAATGCCTCGGCGGATTCGAATGCGACGATCTCCAACTCCTGAGTCACCCCAGCAGCGAACCACACTCGGCCGATTGTCATGAGGCATTCGGTACGGCCCGGGATCGGGATGCCCGCGGGCAACGCCAGGAGCGATGGGATCGACCGCGTGATCAAGCTCGTCGCCCGCAACGCGTTCGGCGCTTCCCCGCCCCCGCCAACCAACGCCTACGCACACGCTGAGTCACCACCCGCCGAGCCCGCGGACACCTCTGCACCGCTCAACTTTGACGACCCCGATCAGTCGCCCCGTTTATATGCGGGCAGAGGTGTCTACTCAACCGGTGGCTCAGCGGAGCAGAAGGTGGAGTTCCTCCATGGCGGATCCTCTTCGTCAATGGTGTCTTCACGCACCCAGGCAGGAAAAAGTACGGCAATGCAATCGAGGCGGCAGAATGGCGAATCACATCTGGACGGTGGGGCATTCGACACGCGACTTCGACGAGATGTTGACGATGTTGCGCAACAATGAGATAACCCACTTGGTCGACGTTCGCTCGTTCCCTTCATCGCGCAAGTTCCCGCAATGGAATCAATCCGCGATCACCGAGGAGCTGCCTCCTGATATCGACTACCGGTGGATCCCGAAACTCGGCGGCCGACGGCACACCCCGAAGGGAGTACCGAGTGCGAACGGCGCTTGGGAGGTCAAGGCCTTCCGTGACTACGCCGACTACATGGCGAGCGATGAGTTCAGTGAAGGGCTGACCGAGTTGCTGGAACTCGCCGGCCACGGACGGCCGGTGATCATGTGCAGCGAGGCGGTTCCATGGCGCTGTCACCGCAGACTGATCGCCGACGCGCTGATCGTCGCGGGCGCGGAGGTAGTGCACATCGTCTCGGCCACGACGGCAAAGCCGGCAACCTTGAACCGGCACGCCCACGTCCAGGACGGGCATCTGACCTACCCGCCCCCTGCCGCCGATACGACATGAAGCGTCCAGGAGAGGTGGTCGATCGTGAAGGCCTCGTGTTTCTGGCCGCACCGGTGACCGCCGGCGTACCGGCGGCGGAGAGGTGGGCGGGACTCGCGACACCGTTGCAGTGGGGTCAGACGTCATTACCTGGGCGGTAATCGCGTGACAGGGCCGGACGCGGCAGGGTGAAGCCATCGGGTTCCGGGCCGGCGCACTCCGGCCCGGGGCCCGGCCCAACGGGCCTGAAGGACAGGCCGCTACACAGGAACGGGAGTCCCGCCATGCCGAACTACGCTGCCGCCGTCGCCCGCTACTTCGAGGCGTGGAACGCCACCGACGCCGACACGCTCCCCAAGGCGGTCGCCGCCGCGTGGTCCGAGGACGGCACCTACACGGACCCGCTGGCGGACGTCCGCGGCCACGACCAGATCACCGCGGTCATCCAGGCGGCCCATGAGCAGTTCCCCGGCTTCGAGTTCAAGCTGGCCGGTGACGTGGACGGCCACCACGACATCGCCCGCTTCAGCTGGGAGCTGGTGTCCACCGCCGACGGCTCGGCCCCGGTCGCCGGCTCGGACGTGGTCACCCTGGCCGAGGACGGCCGGATCACCGCGGTCCTCGGCTTCCTCGACCGGCTCCCGCAAGCCTGACACCGTCAAGCCGCGCCCCCGACTCAGCAAGCCCGGGCAGGCCCGGCCCCGCACAGCTCAGTGCCTCGAGGCCGTGATGCCCGCGAGGCACTGACCGCGTCGCATGCGGCGCGCCCCTCGGATCGCCTTTCGCGCCCTACGAGGGCCGCGAGGCGAAAACGGTCGGCTCGCTGACCGCGGCCACGTCCGTCGAGAACGTCGGGATACGGCCGGGGAAAGTCCTGGCGGGCTCCCCGGCGCGCCAGGAGGGGCCCGTGAGCCGGGCAGGCAAGGTCGGGCCCCTCCTCCGCGCACGCGTCCACCGGGGGATTGCACGCGTGCCGTGCTCAACGCCTGAGGGTGCGGGAAGGTCACGCCGCCTCCTGGGTGTGCGACCGAGTCGCCGTCGCGACCCACCCCGAGGGTGCGACCCACGTCCCCTGCGGGCCGGGACCCCGCAGCCCGTCCCGCGCCCCTGGGAACAGCGTGGAGCCCGAGTGGCTGCGACCGCTGTCGGGCCGCCCGGATCGCTGAACCTGCCTCCTTGAGGCAGCGCTTCCGCAGGCCGCCGGATACCGTCGATCGTGCTCTGCCGTGACATGGCGGCGGGGCTGGGGGCGGCCCTTTGCCGAGCGCCCTGGTAGGGGCCGCCCCGACAGCCCGGCCGCGCGAGCTCGGCACCCGCCGGACAGCACCGTCCAGGAGGAGCGGCGACAGCCGCCACGCCTCGCCGAGCCCGGTGGAGCCCACCACCGATGACCGAGACCCGTCCAGGGCCACCTCCTCGGCGGAGTCCGCCGGGGGAGTGGCCCGATGGTGCTGGTGGATTCGGTGAGGGGTCAGGCGAGGGCATCGCGGAGGTAGGCGGGCAGTGCCCGGCAGATGGCCGGGTCCGCTTTCCAGCCGGGGTCGGTGAGCTGGCCGGGTGTGATGACCGACTGGCTGCCGTTGTCCGCGCGGACGAGGACGCGGAACGTTTCCCCCCGGGTGGGCCGGCCGACGAGGTACGCGGTGAGCACCGCCCGGCCCAGCTCGGTGGGATCCGCGCCGGTCGTAACCCGCCCGAAGTCTTTGCAGATCCACACGCCGCTGAACCGTTCGTGCATCAAGATCTCCCACCGCACGCAGCCGGGCATGTCTTCGCGGAACACAATCGCGATCATCCCCCTCGGGCCGGCCTCACGTATCGCTACCCGCGAGTACTGGCCGGAAAGAAGCGTGCCAGTCCAGCTGACCCGGGTGCCTGTCATCGGCAGGGGCCGTGGTCAGCCCGTTCGGACGGAGGCGCCGTAGCTGTCCCGAGCCGCCGTAGCGTCCGGACCGCTGCCCCGGCTGATCTCCGCCTACGTCAGGACTGAGCAGGTCGCGCCCGCGAGTCGTCGGCGAACCGCCATCGCGACAAGCTCGGCCCCGAGATCGTGCGCAGGCCGTCACCGCGGCCTGCGAATCGGGCCTGGTGGCGGCCCGGCAGGCGGCCGCCCCGAACGGAAGGCCCCGCGGCGGCGGACGCGTTGGAACCGGGTGGTGGACGCGCCCTCGGCCTGCGGTGCCCGGCGGGCCGTTCAGCGAATCGCGGTGCCGTCCTCGCGCAGCTGCATCTGCGGCCGCCCCGTCACGAGCAGCCAGGCCGGCAGCGAGGCGATGCACAGGACGGTGATGACGGCGGGCGAGGCCACCAGGGCGGCGGCGGTGAACAGGCTCACCCAGCCCTGCCGGGTGACCGCCAGCAGCATGCCCAGCACGCCCGTCACCACCCCCAGCGTCGGGTCGACGGCCGGAACGAGCGCATGGGCGCACAGGCCCAGGGCGGTGCCGACGAACACGGCTGGGAAGATCCGGCCGCCACGGAAACCGCAGGACGCGGCGAACAGCAGCGCGGCCAGTTTCACGACGGCCATCGTCGCGAACTGCCCGGCCGACCAGCCCGCCGGATGGTGCGCCAGCTCTGCGGTCTCCGACAGGCCCTTGAACAGCGTCAGAGGTCCACCCAGAGCCCCCAGCGCCCCCAGGACGACCCCGCCGGCCGGAAGGGCCAGCATCGGGTGGCCCAGCCGCCCGAACGCCCGGTGGACGTGGGGGAAGGCGTACACGGCGCACATGCCGAGCACCGCGGCCACCGAGGCGATCACCACGGCGGCCAGCAGATCCTTGCCATGAGGACGGCCCATGGGCGGCAGGCCGAGGTCGAGGCTCGGATGGAACACCAGCTCGGTCGTCGCCGCCCCGCACGCGGCCGCGGTCAGCGGCGCGAACAGGTTGTCCCACAGCCGCCCCCGCATCGGCCGCCCGGCCAGCGCCTCGGAGATGACCAGCGCTGCGGCCACGGGCGTGCCGAACAGCGCCCCGATCGTCGCCGACTCCGCCAACGCCGGCCACAGTGCCCCCTGCGCGCGGGGCAGGAAGCGTCCGCCCAGCCAGGCCGCGAGGCCCACGTTCACCGCGATGACCGGGTTCTCGGGGCCCAGACTGGGTCCGCCCGCCAGCATCGAAGCGGTGGCCAGCACCAGCCCCGGCAGGACGGCCGGCGGCATGACCGGGGCGTTCAGGCCCAGGGTGGCCGGGTCGGGCCCGGCATGCCCGGGCACCTTCCAGACGATCAGCCCGACGGCGACCCCGGTCGCCACGAGCACGACGAACACCCACAGCACCGAGTACCGGCCCACCCCCAGCGCCTCCGGCAGCGGCCCCCACAGCAGCCGCTGGAGCTGTTCCCCGGCCACGCTCACACCCACGAAGACCAGGCTCGCGGCCACGCCCACGGCGGCGGCGGGCAGGACGAGCCGCAGCAGCATCCGCGCCGGAGCCGCACCTCCCGGCGGCGCCTGCCGCGCGGCATCCTCTACCACCCGCTCACCATAAGCGGACATGACTGACATCTCGACCACATCGGGCTCGGCATGCCTCGCATGCAACGGCGTTCCGCGCCGGGGGCCGTATCCCGTCGTCGAACGGCCCTTCGCCGGGGAGCGATCCGACGTGCTGCGGGGCATGCGGTTCTCCGAAGCTCTGCGGCAGTCGTGCCGCCCTGCCTCCGTGAGCCTCCGGATGCCTCGCAGCGTGGCGAAGGCACCGGTCAAGAAGACCGTCACCGGTGCGGGGTGCCCGGGATCGCCGGGCGTCACTGTGCCGTCGACGGGTCCTCGCGCACGGGCTGGGGCTGGGGCTGGTGCTGGGGCTGAAGGGACGGCAGGGTCAACTGCCACCAGTCGGTCAGCCGATCGATGACGACGGCCGTACTCTCCAGTGCCTCGGTGAGGGCGCACAGGCCGAAGAACGCACGCACCAGTGCGCGGGCCGTGTGGGCCGGGCGGACATGCGCGTTCAGCTGGCCGGCGAGCCGGGCCTGCGCGAGCAGTCGGGTGGCGGCGGCGGTCCACAGCGCGAACGGGTCGGGCAGGGGAGCGTTGATGGTGGCGCGCTCGGCCCACAGGCGGGCACCGGCACGCGTCACAGGTTCCTCGGAGAGGGCATGGGCGATGTCGTAGCTGAGGGCGACGAGCCGCTCGACCGGGGGTACCGCCTCGTCCGCGTAGCGCGCGGCGAGCCGCGACCAGTCGGCGAACCGGTCCCGGACGACGGCCACGGCGATGCCCTCCTTGCCGGCGTAGTGGAAGTAGACGGCGCCACTGGTCCGGCCCGACCGGGCGCTTATGTTGTTGACGCTGGTGGCCGCGTAACCGTGTTCGGCGAAGAGCTGCGCAGCCGCTTCCAACAGTGATCTGCGGGTTTCCTTCGCCCGTTCCTGCACGTTCCGTCTACCCTCGCTCGGTTGTACCGCCGGTCACGAATTTAGTGCGCCAGCGTGCGCCCGGAGCAAAAGCGGTCACACTCGTGCGGTAATTACGCCCCTTTTTCGAAAGGAAGCGCGGGTGAGTGGTAGTGGGCGTGGTTCACCCTCGGCTGCGAACGGCCGGTGCCCACGTGTCAACTGGACTGCCCTCCATCTCAGTTGACGTCCCCGATCGCCGATCGCCCGCTGTCACCGCCGCACGGCCGTACGCCCGATTCCTGGCGGCGTCGCGTCACTGGAAAGAGTTATTGCCCGATTTGTCGGGTTGGAAATAACATAGCCGTCACTATCTTTTCGCTTTCTGCGGATAGTCGGAAATTCTGCGTGCCATGCGCGAACACATAGGAGGACCTGTGACCACCACGACCCACGATCTGCTCGACTGGGCGCCCGAAGCCGTCGTCTTCGACTGTGACGGCACACTGATGGACAGCGAACGCCACTGGCAGGAGGCCCGCAACCGGGCCTTCCGGGAGTACGGGCTCCAGCCACCGCCCGCTTTCGCGGAACGGGCCAAAGGCCTGCACTACGAGGACTGCGGCCGGCTGATGGCGCGGTCGGTGCACAAACCCGAACTGACGGAAGACCTGACGGCCGCGGTTCTCGACCACTTCCTGGCGCTCGTCACCGACGACCCCGTGACGATGCCGGGCGCGAGCCGGCTCGTCCGGCTGCTCTCCGAACGGCTGCCGCTGGCCGTGGCCAGCAACTGCCCGAGGGTAGTGGTGGAAGGCAGCCTGGAGCGGGCCGGACTGCGCGCGCGATTCCAGCACATCGTCGTCCCCGACCCCGGCGACGGCGTGCGCCCGAAACCGTACCCGGACGTCTACACCGTGGCGGCCCGGCTCTGCGGTGTCCGCCCGCACCGGGCCCTGGCCGTCGAGGACTCCCTGACCGGTGTGGAAGCGGCCCGCCGTGCCGGACTGCGGGTCGTGGGTGTCGGCCCCCGGCCGCAGGGCGACGGCGCCGCCCGTGCCGACCTGTGGTTACCGGCGCTGCACGCCCCCGAACTGCTGATCTGGGCCCAGTCCCTCGACAGCTCTGAGCCGACTCCGGAGCCGTAGACGGGTCATGGACCGATCGTGGTCGTACGACTGACGGTGGGATACGGCGCCCCGGAGTGGAAACCGGACTGTGCCGATTCGTCCTCGCGAGTTCGGCTGCGGCAGGCGCCGGCGTTGGCTCTGCTTCCGCAGCTCCGCTTCGAGCGGGCTCGACCAGCAGTTCCCTGGGACGGGTGGTGCGCCGTGCCACCGTGGCGGCGAAGTCGAGGGCCAAGTGATCGCCGACGAAGAGGTGAGACCGGACGAACCGCGGCAGTGCCGGCCCGTGAGGCCGGGCCCGGGACCTTGGGCCCCCGGGGCCCGGGCACGTGCTCCGGCTACGGCGTGGCTGAGGGGCAGCGGTCAGGAGTTGACGATGCTGCGTACGTTGTCGATCGAGCCGCAACCTGCCTTGAGCTGACGCTCACGCTCCTCGCGGAACGCCGCCCCCAGTTCCTCTCGCCGTTCCATGGCCACGTTCTCGCGCGCTCCGTTGAGGATGGTGCGCTCCTCCTCATCGGCGTGGTGGGTGACGGCCTCCACCAGCTCCTCCAGCTTGGAGTCCCACTCCTCGGAGCCGACCTCCTCCACTTCCAGGAGGTCCAGGAGGGCCTTGTTGCCTTCGTCGTGCTCGTGCTCGCCGTGCTCGACCTCTTCGTCGTCGATGTTCTTGTACCTCTTCAGGGCGGGATAGACCTCGGACTCCTCGGCCAGCGCGTGGGCGATCAGCAGGTCGGCGAACTCCCGGAGCGCGGCGGCCCGGTCGGCCTCGACGCTCCGCATCAGGCGGAACAGGTCTTCCATGTGTCGGTGGTCCTGGAGGATGAGCTCGACGACGTCCTGTGTATCGGCCATGGCAGGGCACCACTTTCGTGCGAACGGTTGGGGTCACGATCGCTTACCCCCATCGTCCGCGATAATGGCTTCCCGGGTCCGCCGCCACGTCGATCCCTCGGCGGACCGCGATCACCCGGACGCTGTGTCTCCGCGACCTCGCCACCCGTCGTCCGGCACCCGTCACCGGCTCGGTCCCACGAGGCGGAGGCCGACGCGCCAGGGCCCCGTGGCCGTCGCCGGGGTGCGGCCTACTGGGAGGACCGGGGCGCCGGGTCCTGACCGGCCTTCTCGGCTTTGAGCTTGTGCCACGCCCTGCCCAGAGCGTTGATGTCGTGCTCGTCGAGCAGATCGGTGAAGACGGGTGCCAGCACCTCCCGGCGGGTGGCGTCGGCCTGCTCGAAGACCTTGCGGCCGTCCGTGGTGAGCGAGACCTCGACCGAGCGCGCGTCGCGGGCCGAGGGGGTACGGGTCACCAGCCCTCTGGCCTGGAGGGCGTCCACGACCCGGGACACCTGGCTGCGGCTGAGCATGGTGCTGTTGCCGAGTACGGAGGCGGGCACGGGATCCGGGCTGGATGCCAACCAGAGCATGACCTCGAACCACGACACCGGGAGGTCGTGGGCCTTGACGAGGGCGCGGTCGACACGTTCGGTCAACACCGTGCCCGCCCACACCAGCCCGTAGAAGGCGTAGTCGGTGGCCGGCATGTCGGCCTGCTGCAGCTTCTTCGCCATGGCACGAGTATAGGAGAGGTTGCGTGCACACACACATGAAGCTATGTTGTGTGTGCACGCACATAAACCTGGAAGGCCCACCATGACCACCACCCCGCGCACCGTCCTCATCACCGGAACGTCCTCCGGCATAGGCCTTGCCGCTGCCGTCGCCGCCGCCCGGGCAGGCTGGCGTACGGTCGCCACCCTCCGCGACACCACTCGCACCGACGCGCTGAGGAAGGCCGCCTCCGACGCGGGCGTCGAACTCGACATCCGCCAGCTCGACGTGACCGACGAGGTATCCGTCGCCGCGGCCGTCGACGGCGTGATCGGCGACTACGGCCGTCTGGACGCCGTCGTCAACAATGCCGGCGCCGGGCACCTCGGCACCCTCGAGAGGGACGGCATCGCAGACGTCCGCAAGGTGATGGAGGTCAACTTCTTCGGCGTCCTCAACGTCTCCAAGGCCGCCCTGCCCCACCTGCGCGCCACCGGTGGCCGTCTGATCACGGTCACCAGCGTCGGCGGTGTGATCGGCCAGCCGTTCAACGAGGCCTACTGCGCCGCCAAGTTCGCCGTCGAAGGCTATATGGAGAGCCTGGCTCCCGTGGCGGACACCCTGGGGGTCAGCGTGTCGGTCGTGGAACCCGGCGCCGCCGCCACCGAGTTCGTGAACAACATCGGCATCGATCTGCAAGCCGGCATCGACGCCGGCCCTTACTCCGGCGCCCTGCGCCGCTACATCGACCGCACCGTCGAGCAGTTCCGCGAAGGCAGCGCGCAGACACCGGCCGCAGTGGCGGAAGCGGTCATGGAGGCACTGGACGCCGACCGGCCCGCCTTCCGGATCCAGACCTCCGACTGGGCCCGCGCCTTCGTCGCCACCAAGCTCGCCGACCCGGACGGCTCGGCGGTCCAGGGTCTCACCGCGGCCTGGGTCGCCTGACCGGCGTGGCACGGCGACGTCCGACCCTTCGGAGGCCATCGAGGCGGCCGAAGGGTCGTCCTCGGGGTGGAGTGGTCCGCACCGCCGCCGTCCGCCGGACACCACTCGCGGCCGGCTCGCGGCGGGCGGTCGCCGACGCCGGTAGGCGGCGGGACTGACGGACGACTCCCGCGCGAAGGCGCGCGGCGCAGGCTCCCGTAACTCGGGAAGCAGGCGCGCCGCTGCCGATCCCCTGTCCGCACCGGGTGGCCAAGGCACGCGCGCCCTGTCCGTCGCGATCGAGCCCGAGGGCCGGCAGCGGACGGTGAAGGCGGACACGCCGACCGCTGGTCCTGGCCACCCGTCGACGAAGCCGTCAACGACGCGCACCGGGCCGCCATCGTCCGCCCCTTCATCGTTGCGTCCCTGCCGGTGGGGGAGGGGCTGGGTCTCGCGATCGCCAACCGGCTTCGCCGGGCTGCGGGGCCCGGCCCTCCGCCTGAGCGGCCGCGGCGGGGTCGGTCAGGGCGCGGTGGGGACCACCGCGTCCAGGCCGCGGGCGGCGACGAGCTGTGCGCTTCCGTCGGTCAGCCGGTAGGACAGCCCCACCACCCCGAGGCGGCCGGCGGCCACCCGCTCGGCGAGGACGCGAGAGCGTTCGAGCAGCAGGTCTGCGGTGGCCTCGATGTGCTCGGCCAGTATCTCCTCAGCCGTCTCGCGTCCGGCGGCGCGGGCTGCCAGCACGCTCGGAGTCACCCGTTCGACGACGTCCCGGACGAAGCCGCCCGGCGTCTGCCCGTTCTCCAGGGCGGAGCAAGCCGCGGCGACGGCGCCGCACGAGTCGTGGCCGAGGACGACGATCAGCGGCGCGTTGAGGACGCTCACACCGAATTCGATGGATCCGAGGACTTCGGTACCAGCGACATGCCCGGCGGTGCGGACCACGAACAGGTCGCCCAGACCGCGGTCGAAGATGATCTCTGCGGCCAGCCGGGAGTCGGAGCACCCGAACAGCACGGCGAAAGGCTGCTGGGACGGTGCGGTCTCGGTGCGGCGGGCGGCGTCCTGATTCGGGTGTTCCGTGGCGCCGGAGACGAAGCGCTTGTTGCCGGCCATGAGCAGCTCGAACGCGTCGCGGGGCGTCAGGGCGTGGAAGTCGGTCATGGCGGAAGCCTACGAGGTGAAACCAGTCGACGCACCGCCTGGTCCCGCCGTGTGGGAAGACGATGTCCGGGGTGGCGGGGTGAGCGCCCTCGGTCGGGATCCTCCGAGGCTGCGCCGGCCGGCCAAGCGGGGGAGGAGCGGCTGTCCGGCGGCGCCCCTCACCTTCCGTGATCAAGGCCATGCCGGCGGCCTGTCTCCGACGAGGCGGTCGCCGCCGGCATCCGCGGGAGCGGCCTGACTGGGCCCGTGGCACGGCGTGCACCTGGCCTGCTCGTTCGACCGGGGTTCGCCTGTCACCGCAGCCGGTCGAATGCCAGGTCGGCATCGGCTACGGCCTCGGGGTGGACGTCGTGGGCGGTCCGGCCGTCGGCGATCTTCTGCCAGTTGGTCCGGGCGAGCACCCGTTGGACCGCGAGTACTTGGGCGGCGCGCAGGCGGGCCTGGATGCCGTCGCCGAGGGCGTCCGCCAGCGCCGCCTCGTCGTCGAGTTGGTACTGCGTGAGTCGTCCCGCCAGGCTCGGTGTGGTGAAAACCAGCCGGTGGAACGCCACCACCTCGGGATGATCGTTGAGGCCGGTGACGGGGTCGTGCCGATCGAGGGCGGCCCGGAAGTGCCGGTGCAGCGCTGTCACCGGCTCGATGCCGGACCTGCGGTCGCGTACGACGCGTGCCGCCTCGCCCTGGTGGTCCGCGAACCGGTGCAGCACCAGGTCTTCCTTGGTGGGGAAGTACCGGAAGAGGGTCGGCTTGGAGATCTCGGCCGCCGCGGCGACGTCGTTGACCGAGACGCGGTCGAAGCCGCGCTCCAGGAACAGCGAGACGGCCGCGTCGCCGATGGCGTCACGCGTCCGCTCCTTCTTGCGGGCCCGCAGTCCCGTCGACTCGCTCACCTGACCACCGTAACAGTTGTAACCAGGTTGCTTTTTTAACCGGGTAACGTTTTGATGGGCCGCGTGAATCAGCTGGACGTTCCTCCCGTACTCGTGACCGGGGCGACGGGCCGAGTCGGCCGCGTCGTCATCGACCAACTCCTCGATGCGGGCGTGCGCGTCCGCGTCCTCGCCCGCCGCTCCGAGGCGGCGGCGACGCTGCCGGCGAAGGTCGAGGTCTTCACCGGCGACCTCACCGTGCCCGAGTCGCTCGACCCGGCACTGGACGGCGCCGGTTCGGTCTTCCTCGTCTGGACCGCCCCGCCCCAGACCACCGCGGCAGTCGTCGAGCGACTGGAAGCCCACGTGCGGCGGGTCGTCTTCCTCTCCTCCCCGCACCGGACGCCGCACCCCTTCTTCCAGCAGCCCAATCCCGTGGCGGCGCTGCACGCCGACATCGAGCGGCTCATCGCGGCCACCGGACTCGAGTCGACGATCATCCGGCCGGGGATGCTCGCGTCGAACTCGCTGGCCTGGTGGGCGCCCGCGATCAGGACGGGCAAGGTCGTCCGTTGGCCTTATGGCGCTGCCGAGACGGCACCGGTCGACGACCGCGACGTCGCAGCCGTCGCGGCGCGGACGCTCTACCAGGACGGATACGCCGGAGGGGACTACGTCCTCACGGGCCCCGAATCGCTGACCCAGGCCGCGCAGGTGGACGTCATCGGTGAAGCCCTGGTGCGCCGGATCGCATTCGAGGAGATGACGCCGGACGAGTTCCGGAGCCTGTCGGAGGGTACGGCGTCCAGCTCGGTCGTCGACATGCTGCTCGCCGCGTGGAGTGCGGCGGTCGGACAGCCCGCGTACGTCACCACTGCGGTGGCGGACATCCTCGGGACGGCGCCGCGAACGTTTCGCCAGTGGGCCGCCGACCACGCCACCGCGTTCACGGAGGGTTCGTAACCTCGCGGCCGCGCCCTCTCGCCCGCGGCCGCGAGCAGCCCCCAGCCCGCCGTCGCCCCGGCCCCCCGAACGCCGCGCTCGCCGCCCAGATCAGCACCGAGGTCCTGGAGCGCCCCCTGGGGACAGCACCACCCTGGCCCACGATCGCTGCGTTACGGGCTCCCGGTAGCGTCACCGGGACAAACCGCGCCGGAGGAGAGCAGCTACTCGTGGATCTGGGCATCATCGGGCAGGCCGCCGGCTTGTTCGCCGTCACCAACATCGACGACATCCTGGTCCTGGCGCTGTTCTTCGCCCAGGGAGCCGGTCACCCCGGATCCACCCGCCGCATCGTGCTGGGGCAGTACCTGGGCTTCGCCGCGATCCTCGCCGTAGCGGTGGCCGCCGCCTTCGGCGCCACCTTCCTGCCCGAGGCCGCCATCCCCTATCTCGGCCTGCTGCCCCTGGCCCTGGGCCTCAAGGCCGCCCGGCAGGCATGGAAGGACCACCGCGACGGCAGCGGGGACGAGGAGGAACAGGCTCGGGAAGGCGGGCCGGTCCCGCTGGAGGTCGCAGCGGTCACCTTCGCCAACGGTGGCGACAACATCGGCGTCTACGTGCCCGTCCTCGCCACCGCCGGCAACGGCGGAATGAGCGTGTACGCCGTGGTGTTCCTTGTGCTCGTGGCCGTGTGGTGTCTCGCGGGCGAGTTCTTCGCCACCCGACCCGTCATCGCCAAGGCCCTCGCCCGCTGGGGCCACGTCCTGCTGCCCCTGGTCCTGATCGCCATCGGCCTGCTCATCCTCATCGAGGGCGGCGCCTTCGGCCTGTGACCCCGGGCCGCCCCCCGGCCTCGAGTTGAGGCCGGCCGGTGGCGTGGACGGCAACCGTCACGCCGCCCTCCGGCCGGCGGTGCAGTGGCACCCGGAAGCCTGACACCCCCAGGTCCACGCCCCCGTCTCGGCAAGCCGGAGCAGGCCCGGAAGACGCGCACCGGGTCTTCGGAGACATACGGCCGGGAGGTTCCCAGGTGCGGGGGCTCAGTGGGCCGTGCGGCGGATGGCGACTGCGGCCGCGTCGTCGTCGAGGTGTCCGTGGACGTGGGCCAGCAGGTCGTCGTGGAGAGCGTGCAGGAGTTCGTCGGGGTCGTCCTCGGTCCACTCGGGCGCCCGTTCGGCGAGGGGGTAGAAGAGGCCGTCGGCATCGCGTGCCTCGATGACACCGTCTGTGTAGAGAAGCAGCAGGTCGCCGACCTCGAACGGGAACGTCTGGACGTCGTAGGCGGCGATGCCGAAGGATCCGCCGAGTCCGATCGGAAGGTGGCTCGCCTCAGCGGTGAGCGGGGTGATGTGGGTGCCGCGCAGGAGCAGCGGCGGTGGGTGGCCGCAGCTGATGAGGTGGACGACCGGATCGTGGTCGGGGATGTCGAGCAGGATCGCGGTGGCGAAGTCCTCGGCGGTGTCCTGATCTGTCTGATGCCACTGGCTGGTGTCCCAGCGGAATGCGGCGTCGAGGTGGACGGCGAGGCGCGGCAGGGTGGCCTGGCGGTGGGCGGCCGCGCGGAAGGCGCCGAGCAGCAGAGCGGCGTTGTTGATGGCGTCCAGGCCGTTGCCCCGGACGTCGCCGATGAGGAGCCGGGTGCTGTGGTGGTCGGTGCGTGCGGCCGCGTAGAGGTCTCCGCCCAGATCGGCTTCTTCCTCGGCGGGGACGTACAGGCCGGCGATCCGCAGCGGGCCGGTGCGGGCGGGCAGTGGCTGCAGCAGCACGCTCTGCGCTGCCTCGGCGACGGACCGCACCTGGTGCAACTGGCGCTCATGCCGGTCTCGCACCACGCAGACGCTGACACAGACGACGGACACGACGACCAGCGCGGTGATCTGCGCCTGGATGTTGGCGCTGGACAGGCCTTCCCTGAGCACGCCGATGAACACCTGGGCCGCCACTGCGAGCACTCCCATCAGCGCCGTCACACGGGCGCCGGCGAATGCCACCGTGATCGCCGGTGCCGCCACCAGCAGTGGCCCGAGGTGGATGTGCGGCGGAGCCACGCAGACCGTGACGATCAGCCCCAGTGGGATCACCATGAGCGCGGGAGCGTGACCCGGCTGCCAGGAACGCCGGAGGTCCCGCCACGGTCGCAAGCCCATGCTCCAAGCCTTCCACTCGCCTCCACATGCGCGAACGCGCCGCTCCGGGGGCCGGGTGCTGCGTATCTCGACCGGTGAGGTCCAGGCGATGTCCCGCTGCTTCGCTCACTCGTCTTCGATGGGGCGCAGGGTGCCGGGGTCGCCGAACACGATCATGGTGTCACCGGCCCGCACGGCGGTGTCGGGATCGGGGTTGGGCTCCAGGGCGCCGTCGGCGCGGCGGATCAGCAGGGGGAGCGCTCCACCACAAGCCTGTCGCAGAGGCCGTCCCAGAAGCCGGGAGTCGGCGTCGATGCGGATCTCCTCGATCCGGAATTCGGAGCTGCCGGGCCGGGTGAACTCGAGAAAGTCCACGACGTGCGGGCGGACCGCCAGCAGGGCCATACGTCGGCCGCTGGTGGTGTAGGGCGAAACCACGCTGCTCGCACCGGCGTGGGTGAGGCGTTCGGCCGACGCGGCCTCCGAGGCGCGGGAGACGATGGCGAGAGAGGGATTGAGGGAGTGGGCGATCAGGGTGATGTACACGTTCTCGGCGTCGGAGTCGACCGCGCAGACCAGGCCGCGGGCGTGTTCGATACCCGCGCTGCGCAGTATCTGTTCGGAGGCGGCGTTGCCGATCAGATAGGGCACGTGATCCCGCTGCAGCTCCTCCTCCAGTGCCGCCTTGTTCTCGATCACCACGAACGGGATGCCCTCGGCCTCGAATTCGCGGGCCACGGCCTGGCCGACCCGCCCGTAGGCGCAGACGATGAAATGGTTGCGCAGCGCGTCGATGTGATGCTGCATGCGCCGCTTCCTTCCCGCAGGCCCGAACCGCCCCTCCACCAGTGCCGTCCCGATCAGCCCCAGGGCGGCGACGAAGACCGCGACACCCACCACCGCCAGCGCGGCAGTGAAGAGCTTGCCGCCCTCGGTGAGCCGGTCGGCGCCCGAGAAGCCCTCCGTGGACAGCGTCATCACCGTCATGTAGACGGCCTCCGGCAGGGAGAACCCGAGCAGCGCAAACCCGCCGACGCCGCATGCGAGCAGCGCCACAAGCGCGAACGCCACCAGGAGCACCCGCCGCCCTACACCCCGTGGCGGCCACACAGCACCTCCTGCCCCTCGCCCTTTCTCTCAGTGTCCTCGCCGGGCATCCGGGAGCAACACGACGCCCGGAGGAGCGTCCACGCGCCGTAGGCGACGTCAAGGGCCGTCCTCGGCGCGGTGGCGGGCGGTGAAGGAGTTGTCTCGCCCCAGTCAGTGCAGGATGCTGACGGCCCGGGCGATCACCAGGAGCGAGGTCAGGAGGGCGGAGACGCTCTGCACAGCCATCATGGCCTTGGCACGGGTCGACAGCGGCATGGTGTCGGTCGGGCTGAAGGCCGTGGAGTTGGTGGTGGACAGGTACAGGTAGTCCATCAGTGTGGGGACCCAGTCCGAGGTGGCACTGGCACCGTCGGCGACTTCCTGGACGGCGTCGTCGTTCTCGTCCTGGGAGAAGCGGAAGTCCGCCAGAGGCAGAGCGGAGCGGGGCGCCTGGGTACGGCTGACCGGACCGCCCCGGTCCAGCTCCCAGTAGGCCAGACCGAAAACGATGACGTTGGTCAGCCAGACCTGCAGCGCGGCCACCAGCAGTGACCGGCCGTCCTTCACACCGGCGTACACCAGTTCATGGATCAGGATGGTCAGCGCCACCAGATTGCTGACCGCGATGACCCCGACGAGCGTCAGCGACAGCACCCGGAACGCCTTGGTCTGCCGGGTCAGCCGTTTCGGGTTGATCGCGATGAGCGGTACGAGCAGCAGACATTCCAGGACGGGCAGCACGTATCGAGGAGCGATCAACAGCCGTTGCGGCAGCAGCAGGTACAGAGCGATCGCGGTAAGCGTCGCAACCACCGCCGGCAGCCGTGCCTCACCCCGCCGCTCATGCCGAGGATGCCTGATGCTCGCATCCGCACGTGTACGCGTCATACCACCTGGCCTTCCGGTCGTTGCCACAGACACTGCCACTGCGCCTCGCATCCCTTTCCGGTGCGGGGCGCCGGGCATGCCCAGCATGTACCCCGAAGCCCGTTGCCAGTGCCTGCGGCCACGATCGGCCGGGGGCCCGAGACCGGTCCGCCGATGGGAAGGAGTCGTCGGATGCGTCCCGATACGTCGCCGGGCGCCGGCGCGCGCGTTCCTTGTGAAACAGCCCCACGCGTTGGACCCGGTGGGTGGCGTCGGCCGGTGCCGAGAGATGCCCGTTCTCGGCTGTCCGGCCGCTGTCGGGGAGCTGATGGGACTGCTGGCCGGTGTTGAGGCGTGGTGCCGGAGATGAGCGCCTGTGCGCCGGGCACGCCCTCTCCACGACCGCGGCTCGCCCGCCGCACGGTCTCACCATGGGGGATACGTGGGTACAGGAGTGTGCGGGCCGCGGAGACGGCGACCGGTGTCCGTACGGAGCCGTGGTGACGATCGATGCGGGGATCCTGGTGTACCGGTGCGATGACTGCCGGGAGCACTGGGAGTTCGATGAGACGGAGCCGGGTCGCCGGGCGGGTGCGGATGACGGGGTGACTCGGCCGTTGGGGGATCCGAGGGAGGCCGGGCCGGGGACAGCGGCGTAGTAGGCCACCGCCTGATCACGTCCGGGACCAGAGCAGGTGAGATTGTCGGCGCCCCGGCGCCGCTCCATCACAGCCCCCTACGTCTGGGTGGGTCCGGATGATGGGACGCGTCGTCGGCGCAGGAGCAGGGCTGCAGGCCGCCGCGGGGCGAAGGCCGGGCCGAGGCCGAACGGGATCTGCAGGTACTGCTGGATCACCGGAGGTCCGGGCTTGTCCCCCCGCCCGAGCCGGGCACGGTCCTGCGGATCGACGGTCACCGCGTAGGTGCCGCCCACCACCCGCTTCCAGCCCATGAGCCCGTTCTCCTCCAACGGAGCCAGCGGTGGGCCGTCGATGACGGTGACGGTGTAGCGGTGGACGCCGGCATCCATGCCGTCGCCGGCGGACCACTGAATCTGTCGGACCCTGACGTGTTCGGTATGCCCGTGCTGGTGCAGTGCCTGCTGATCCAGCTCCAGGTTCTGCAGGACCAGCACCCCGAAGAGGCACACCGCACACAGCAGCCACCGGAAGTCCAAGTACCAGCACGTGCACAGGAACACGCAGCCTAGGAGGAACGCCGGCGCGCACAGCGCGTCGATCCACGCAGCGTGCGTGACGAAGGCTGTGCGTGCTGCGCGGCCTGCGCGGCGGCGTCCGCAGGGGCGACCGGGGTGAGCTCGCCGTCCTGTTCGACGAACGTCGCTGCCACGCCGTGCTGTCCGCCTCTGGCGTGGCCGTCCCCACCCAACCTGGGAAGCTCGGGCACGGCTACGCATCCGCCGCTACGAGGGAGTGCGGTGCACAGCCTGAGGCGCCCCGGCGGACTGGGCGCCCTCCTCGCCGAGGGTGATGGTGCCGGCGTCGGTGAGCTGGACCACGTACAGGTGATGGGTCTCGCACTGCAGCGACGTGTCCGCGCGGTCGGTGGGGTGACTGGTGACCGCTTCGAACGTGGCTGTCGTACCGCGCACGGCTCGTAGCGCGAGGGCCTCCGTGCAACCGACATCCCGGCCGGTACCGACCTCGGTGACGTGGCTGACCTGCTTGCCGGCCAGTTCGCCCACGGCGGCCGTGTGCAAGGTGAGGATCACCTTGAAGGAGTTGGTGCGCGGATGCAGTTGGCCGTCAGCATGCGGGGTGCCGGGGCCCGCACCGGTCCACACGCCGGCCCACTTCGCGGAGAGGGCGGGAGCGGAGGCGCTGGGGAGGGACGAGGAGGACGCGGTGCCGTTACTGCGGGCGGCCGCGTCGAACGGGTGCGACAGCAGCAGGCCGGTCGCGACGGCGGCGATGGTGAGGGCACAAGCCGCGGCCATCCAGCGGATGCGGCGCCGTGCGCGGAGGTAAGCGGGCTGGTGTCCGCCGTACGACGGAAGCGAGGACTGTCCGGTGAAGGAGTCCGGGGGTTCGGGCGGGTACGTCCCGGCGGTGGCGGCGGGGGGACACGAAGCGGCCGGGTAGGAGCCCAGGGCGGGGACCGTACGACCGGCGAGGGCCGGCGGGACCACCGCCTCGATGGTCGTCGGCACGTGAGGTCCCCCGTGCGGGGGCGCCGTCGGGGGCCCCGAGATCGGGTGGTCCGGCGGCACCGCGCACCGGCGGGCGACCTCCGCCTCCCGCGCCGCGAGGTCGGCGGTGAGCCCTGGCGGGAGCGCGCGCTCCCAGGCACCGGTCGCCCGCACGGTCCCGGCTCCGAACGCCCCAGCCCACGAACCGCCGGCGTCCGCTTCCCGCCGCAGCGATGCTGCCAGCTCCTCGCTTCGCGGCCGGTCCTGCGGTTTCTTCGCCAGGCATCGGGCGACGAGTTGTGCCAGGCCTGCCGGGACGCCGTCGAGGCGGGCGTCCTCATGGACGATGCGGTAGAGGAGCGAGGCCGCCGAAGGTTGCTCGCCCGGCAGTTCGAACGGGCCGGTGCCGGTCGCGGCGAAGACGAGCACCGCCCCCAGGGAAAAGACGTCACCCGCCTCCGTGACCGCCCCTTGTGCGGCCTGTTCAGGGGCCATGTAGCCGGGAGAACCGATAACACCCCCAGTGATCGTGAGACGGGAGTCGTCCACGGCCCGGGCGATGCCGAAGTCGATGAGGACGGGCCGGGCACGACCCAGGAGGACGTTGGACGGCTTGACGTCCCGGTGGGTGAGGCCGCAGGCGTGCACAGCGGCCAGCGCGGCAGCGAGTTCGCAGGCCAGGACACGCAGGGTGGCAGGCGGCAGCGGGCCGTGAGCGGTGACCCAGTCGGCGAGGGCCGGTGCGGCGATGTACTCGGTGGCCAGCCACTGCGGGCGGTGGCCGGGCGGGCTGAAGTCCACCACCGAGACGGTCCACGAGGAGCGGACCCGGTCGCTGGTGCGGATCTCGCTGGAGAAACGCGACTCGAAGTCCGAGGCGGCGGCGAGGTCGGGGCGAACCGTCTTGAGAGCCAGCGGGCGACCCGTCGGTGTGCGCGACAAGTAGACCTGGCCCATGCCGCCCGCGCCGAGTCGCGCCAGCAGCGGGTAGCCGCCGATCGCGGCCGGATCCGTGGCCTCCAACGGCTGCACGTACGCCCCCCCTGTTCCCCTCACCCACACAACCGCAGCAGGATACGGGCGGGGCGCTGGCGGTGGGGCACCTGCCGCGGCCTCCCGTCCCCGTCTCGCACGGAGTCACTCGCCAGGATGGCTCCTCGGCACGCCGGCCCATGCTTTTCCGTCGACCACCGGCGGCCGTCCGTCGAGCAGGGAGCAGTCGCCCGGCACAGTCACTGCAGACAACGCCGTGGAAATAGCGTCGATGACTTTCCGGCGGTGGTGCGGTCTCTATGTCGACGAAGGGAGTGCACCATGCGCGAGATCATCGTTTGCACGTTCCTGACGCTGGACGGCGTCATGCAGGCGCCGGGCGGTCCGGACGAGGACGCTGAGAGCGGCTTCGAGCACGGCGGTTGGCAGAAACCGGTGGCCGACGACGAGGTCGGCGCGGCCGTCGCCGGGTGGTACGAGCATTCCGACGCGATGCTGCTCGGCCGCAAGACGTACGAGATCTTCGCGTCGTACTGGCCGACCGCCGATCCCGACAACCCGTTCACCCATCGGATGAACAGCATGCACAAGTACGTGGCGTCTCGGACCCTGACATCCGTCGAATGGCAGAACTCCACGCTGCTCGAGGGCGACATCATCGACGCCGTACGCAAGCTGAAAGCGTCCGACGGCGGCAACATCAACGTCGTCGGCAGCGGCGACTTCGCCCAGACCCTCATGCGGCACGGCCTCGTCGACGAGTACCGGCTGACCGTCCATCCGGTGATCATCGGCACCGGCAAGCGGCTGTTCGCCGACGGAGCGATCCCCACTGCGCTGGAGCCGGTCACCGTGTCGACGACGAAGGGCGGCACTGTCGTCGGTGTCTACCGGCCGACCGGCAAGCCCAGCTTCGACAGCTACTAGAGGTTCGTTGGCGCTGAGGTTGGCGTCGCCCTCCACGAGGATCCCTCCGCCGTCGGTTGAAGTCGACGCCCGCCCCGGCCGGGCGATCGCGTCGCGCGCCGCAACGCCCCCCCGATGGCTGTCAGGCCAGGGCCGGTGAGGCTTGACGGTGAGCCCTGTGTGACGCGGCCCGGTGACTGGGGGAGCGGGTTCTCAGCAGCCGGTGCCGGCCGGCGTGAACTTCATGCGGGCGTGCCTGTCCGTGTCCAGCGCGTCGCCGTAGACCGCGCGGGTGACCCGGTACCAGACGTCGTCCCTGGCCTTGTCGCCGTCCACGTCGTCCAGACGCACGCACCACTTCTCCGCGCGCACGACCCGCCGGTAGCTCTCGGTGCCGCTGCGGACCTTCCTGCAGGACCTGTACCGCTCGGTGGTGTACCAGGTGCGGGTTCGCCGCCTGGTGCCCGTGCCCGTGCCCGACGTGTGCCTGACCCGCCGCGTGCCGGTGGTGCACTTCCTGACCAGGTGCGGGCGGGTGGCCCGGGCTGTTTTCACAGGCCAGTGGCGGACCGTGTCCCGGCGACCGGACACGGTGTCCGGCTCCGGCGCCGTCCGCCTTGTGGCGGCGCCGCCGCTGTCGTCCGCGCCGACCACGTAGCCCGTGCCCCCGTCGGCGCCCCCGCTCCCGCCGGAGCACGCGACGAGCCCCGCCGTCAGGACCGCCGTCACCCAGGCCACCATCAGGTGTCTGCCGAACATGTTTCCCCCTCGCGCTGCCGGACGCCCCCGGACAAGGCCTCGGCAGGGCATCCGCCCGACCCGGGACCTGGAGCGTCATCGTCCGCGCCGAGGCAGCGGTCAGGTTATCCGATCGACGGCCTTCCTCGGCTCGTGGCCACCGCAGGGGCATGCCGGGCCCTCGCCCAGTGCGGCGCTGACGAAAGGAAGCACCGAGGTGGCCGACAGGACCTGGAATCCTGCCTCCTCCAAGACAGCCACACCAGGAGTCAGGCATGGGAACGTGGGGGACCGGCCCTCCCAGGCAGCCGCTCCCCAAGCTGCCGGCCTCGCTGCGCGCATCGGCCGGTCTCGCACTGGAGCGAGTACTTGAGGAGGGAACAACACCAGTCCGCTCATGGCGCGAAGCCTGATCAGCCGGAATCGGCCCCCCCCACTTCAGTACTCAGCTACATCAAGGGGACAACGCTGCCGACGGCTTCCGCCAACTCGTCAGCGGCCTCGGGGGTCAGACGATAAAACCCCTGGAGGCTGACCGACTTCTCGAGACGGCCATCCACCACGTACTTCAGACCGCGGGTCTGACCTCGGCGGTTGCGCCAGGTAAGCCTCGCAAGCAGGTCACCGGGGAGAGGCGCATCGAAGCGTACGGGCGTCGCGTCCACGTGCACCGCTGTGGCTCCGCAGCCGCCGGCGCCGAGCATCGACCAGTCACCGTGCCCGGGATACGCAGCGTCCTCCCAGGTAGCGGGGGTCGTGCCGCAGCAGTCGCGTCGCTCCATGTCGATCACTCGCATGCGACTCACCACGAACACCTCGCGCCGGTTCACGTGCAGCGCGTACACCTCGTCCCCAGAACGGGCACCCGCCCACGCGGGCAGCGAGGAGTGAGCACCGCTGAAGGCGACCGGCGGCCGCTCGCCCACCCGGCCCGACCTGCGCAGCGCACGGCACGTGTCATGGGTCCACAAGACGGTGAATGCGTCAGACATGCCGTGATCCTATGAACGGGGACTGACAACCCCCTGCGGACAACGCTCATGAGGCCTTCTGCAGGCCCTGGCGCCACAGACGTGGGACTCAGGGCGCCCTGCCGCGGGGCGGCGGCTGGCGGCGCCGTCGCGGTGACACACCAGAGGGTCTTCCAGAATCCGTGTCGGAGCGCCCTGAGCGTTACTCGGGCGAAGGTGAGTACGAGTGCTCATGTGCGCAGTGATCGGCTTCCTGCATGGTGCGTGCATGCGATCGATACCCCTGGCGAAGCCTGTTCTGGTGGCCGCGCTCGGCTGCATGGTTCTGTCCGGCTGCGGCACTCAGAACGCCGCCACCGATCAGGCCTCTGCAGGCAGCGCCGTCTCCACGGCAACCCCGCTGGATGCTCCTCTGGACGACCCGGAGACGCGTTTCCTTGAGCTGATCACCCGCATCACGGTGGACTGCGCCCCGGACGCCCCCGACGACAGAGCTGAGGTGCCCCAGCCGGAGGACCTGCCCGGCTGGGAGGAAGCGCCCCCACCGAGATACGGGTCGGGCGAGACCCCGCCGGGCGGCCCGGACACCGGCGGCGACATACCCGTTCCCCTTCCTTCGGATGCGACCCGGCCGCCGGAGTCGACTCCTTCCGCCGTCAAGCCCAAGCCGGCCAGGGAAGTGCCGCTGACCGGCATCGAAAGGTGCAGCGGCAGCGAGCACGCACAACGCGTCACAGAGGCGTTCAAGAACACCGAGACGACCAGCTATCAGGTGATGCACACGACGCTCACGAGCATGGAGTACCCGGCGTCGCGGATTCACCGGATGCCGAGCCATGCAGGTGCGCCGCGGGCAAGGCTCGACCTGCGCTTCATCGGCAGCAACCTGGCCCTGGAGGTCACCGGCACCAGCAGCGGGGTGATCGTCGAAGCGTTCGGGGCTCCGGAAACGGAGGACGTGAAGGTGACCGACGTGAAACGCAAGCCGAAGCTGGACGCGCCCACGTCCTGAACGGATCCACGGCAGGTGCCAGACACCGGGGGAGCGTCAAGGGTGGACGACCCTGACCAACCGCCACTGCGTCAACCGCGGCGGATCCCGGCATGGCCAAGGACGCCCGCCGGGCGAAGTGCCGGCTGGGCGGGTTCCGGCTCGGCCGCCATCCGTCCGCTGGGTCATGTGACGGGCGGGGTGCGGCTGGCGTCATGATGATCGGCATGACTTCGATAGCCCAGACTCCGGTCACCGGCCTGGACCTCACCGGATTCGCCGAGCGCGAGCCCGGCGTGTGGACCGACGCGGCGGGGATCATCCTGTCGGTTCACTTCTTCCCCCTCGTCCCGGACCTGCCGGCGCCGCTGCACGAGTTGGAGCGGCTGCGGTTCGAACGCGCCCGAGACGTGGCGAGGGCCGGGGGCGGTCTCATCGAGGCGGTGGCGGGAACCGTGGACGGGGTCACGGCGCTGCGCCAGCTGATCAAGATGCCGCTGGGAAGCAGGCCGGGGCAGGCCTTCATCGGCAGTTGGACGCTGCCGAAGGACCGTTGCAGCACCGTGGTCAAGGTACAGGCCGCGGAGGGCGCGACGACCGGTCTGCGGGAGGCTGTGGTGGCGGATCGGGTGGAGCCGGCCAACTACTTCCGGCCCCACCCGTACACCGGTGACGGGCAGTTGGGCGGATTGCCGTACCACGTGGCCGACCTGGAGCAATGGGATGCGCAGTTCCCCGACCATCCCCTCACCCTGGTACGGGCCGCGCTGCACCGGATCACGCCGACCGTCGAACTGCACGAGCAGTTCAAGGTCCTGCCGCCGTTCCCCGGCCCTGTGGCGGGGCCCCAGTCTCAACCCGGACCGTCGCCGTCGCCCCGCAGTGGCCCGGTCCCGCCCGCACCGCCGTACTCCGGACCGGCCGCTCCGGTCGCGCCGCGGCGCGGTTGGCTGCGTCGCAAGGGCGTCCAGGCGTGCTGTCCGGAGAGCTAGGTGCCGCTACTGGCGCATGGTGCCGACAGGGCAGACGACGCTGTGTCACGGAGGGCTGCCGAGTGGGACTGTAGGGTTTCGCGTGCCGTGACGGAATCCCACGGCTGCTGCCGGATGGAAGTCGGACCCCACGTGGCACTGAGACAGGCAGGTCGCGCCTGCCCCTCGTTCGCGTTGAAACGCCTACGCTGGGAGGCCAATCGGCGGGGACGGGAACAGCCGGTCCGGCCGGGACGGTTGCACCGACCGAGGGACCGGCGCCGCACGGCAGGGGACACAGAGACGGCAAGGTCGTCCGCCCCACCAGGATCCGGGCCCCAGGACGGCGGAATACCCGCCACGCATTCGGACCAAGACGTGTTTCTGCAGGAGGACAGTTTCATGCCTGACCGCCCCTTGACGCTCATGGCAGTACACGCCCACCCGGACGACGAGGCCACCGGAACCGGAGGGGTCCTCGCGCGGTACGCGGCGGAAGGCATCCGCACCGTTCTCGTCACGTGTACCGACGGCGGTTGCGGTGACGGACCGGGAGGCGTCAAGCCGGGCGATCCCGGGCATGACCCGGCGGCGGTCGCCACGATGCGCCGTCGAGAACTTGAGGCGAGCTGTGACGTCCTGAAGGTCAGCGACCTTCAGATGCTGGGCTATGCCGACTCCGGGATGACGGGCTGGCCGAGCAACGACGCCCCCGGCTCCTTCTGGCAGACCCCCGTGGAAGAAGGTGCGGCCCGGCTCGCGGAACTCATGCGGCACTACCGACCTGATGTGGTCGTCACCTACGACGAGAACGGCTTCTACGGTCACCCCGACCACATCCAGGCCCACCGCATCACGGTGGCGGCGCTGGAGATGACCGCGCTGACACCGAAGGTGTACTGGACGACGGTGCCCCGCTCGATGATGCAGCGGTTCGGCGAGATCATGCGCGAGTTTCATGAGGACATGCCGGAGCCGGATCCTGCCGAGGCTGCCGCGATGGCCGAGCTCGGCCTCCCCGACGATGAGATCACCACCTGGGTGGACACCACCGCGTTCAGCGGCCAGAAGTTCGACGCGTTGGCCGCGCACGCCAGTCAGGGCGAGAACATCTTCTTCCTCAAGATGGGCAAGGAGAAGTTCGGCGAGTTGATGGGCATGGAGACCTTCGTACGTGTCCAGGACGCCACCGGCGCGCCAGTCCCCGAGAACGATCTCTTCGCCGGACTGCGCTGATCCGCCCGTCCGTCCGGCCGGGAACGCGCCACGACCGCACGGCGTGATCAAGCGGGTCACCCACCCGGAGCCCTGCCCAGGGGAGTTCCGCTCCGGGCAGCCCGCGTCCAAGTCCTCGCCGACGGCGTCTACGCGTGCCCGGCTTCCGGCCCGACCGCTCTTCCCCCCATCACCTGGCAACCCCACCTGCAGGTTGCTGGCTCGGAAGGTGTGGGACACCTCAGATCGCAAGCCCGGCGGTCTGCTCCGATCAGGACGGACCGCCGAGGAGGCGACACAAAGCTGAGGCTCCGACACCCGACACGCCGCGAGGCAACGGAAGAAGCAGCAGCCATACCGCGTGTTGCCGGCCGTCGCGCGCGGCCCTCGCCTGCCGGAGGCCGGCACGCGGACGGCCTTCCGCCCCGGGGCCCGGGGACCGCGGGTGGGGTTCCGCGCCGGATGCGCGGAACCCCGGGCCGCTGTGTGCGGTCAGTAGGTGTGCAGGGTCAGGCCGTACCGGCCGAGGATCTCGTTGACCGGCTGGAACCAGGTCTCGCCGCCGCTGGAGCAGTTGCCCCAGCCGCCGGAGGTGACGCCCTGCGCCTGGTCCCCGGTGATGAAGGAGCCGCCCGAGTCACCGGGTTCGGCGCAGGCGCTGGTCTTGGTGAGCTGGTACACCGCGCCTTGGCTGTAGTTGACGGTCTCGTTCAGCGCCAGCACCGTGCCGCAGTGCCAGTGCGAGGTGGAACCGGAACGGCAGACCGAGGAGCCGACGGGCGCTACGGCCGAGCCGCGCACGAGCTGGTCCGGCACCGTGCCCCAGCCGAGCACCACCGGCACCGTCCACCAGCCGCTGCCCACGCTGACCCAGGCGTAGTCGTTGTCCGGGAACGAAGAGCCCTGGAAGGTGCCGATGTAGGAGCCGTCCCAGCCGCTGACTCCGGCGCCGGGCTGTCCGCAGTGCCCGGCGGTGACGAAACCGCCGTACACCGAGAAGCCGATGGAGCAGCGGACGTTGCCGGTGTAATACGGGTCACCGCCCACGGTGCCTGCGGCGAGGGTTCTCGGGGCCGCGGAGGCCTCGACAGTGACGGGCCCGGTCCGGCGGGCCCGGGACAGGAAGCGCTGGACATCGTTGTCAGCCTGCTTGCCGCGTACAACCTCGACGACGACCGTGCTGGCCTTCGGGTCGACATGCCAGCCGGTGATCCCCGAGGGCGCGTGCAACCGGTCGATCCGCGCCTTGGCCGCGTCCAGTTGCCGGGCGCTGTGCTCGGCGGTGCGGACGACGGCCCCGGAGCGCTCGATCGCCCGGCGGGTGGCGGCCGGGGCGTCCGGGGTGAGGGCGACGGTCAGGCGTCCGCTCGGGGCGTCGAACCAGGAGCCCGCGTAGGTGGCGCCGGCCTCACGGCGCGCCTTGGGGGCGAGGCCGGCGGCAGTCTTCTCGGCCGCGAGCCGGGCCACCGCCTGGGTGCGGGTCAGGCCGAGGTCCCGCTGCATGGCGTTCACGATGCCCTCGGCGGCGGGCGCGGCGGATGCGGCGGGAGTACCGGAGCCGGCCGCGGAGGCGGGGGAGGCGCCGGCCGCGCCCAGTCCGCCGAGGACGAGGAGTGCGGCCGTGACCGCGCGGGCGAGTCTGGTGCGTCTCATGGCGGGTTGCCCTTCGTCGTTCCAGTAGTGGGGGTGGAACAGCCGATGGTGAGAGCGCTCTCATGGGTGGCGAGAGGCAGAGCCTAGTCCGGTCTTAGCGTCAGGTCCATGCCAATGCACGGATCGATTCGGTGATGCAAGCCGCCTGACCCACCGGCCTCGTGGACAGTGGCCCTGACGTACCCGCGGTCGAGGAAGGCCGCCTTGTCGTCCGTCCAGCGGTGGACCAGGCGGCAGGTGACGACCGCATACGCGCGTCCGGCAGGGCGCTGAGGTCGGAGGTGAGGTCCATCAGGTGCCAGGGCGGCCCCTCGCCCTGCTGGCCGTTCCGGGCTGCGGCTGGAACGGGCGCGCCAAGGAAGCCGAGTTCCTCACCGCGCCCATGACCGGCGCGCCGAGCTGTGCTGCTGGATGAGCGACCCGGGTGGCTGCCTCATCGAGGTCGGCCAGTCCATGGGCCTACTGCTCAAGGGCCTCCTGGCGCGCACCGATACCGACGCCTGACCACAGCACGGCACTGCTGACCGAATGTGTCAGTTGCGGCGGACCGGGTCCGTGATTCCGCCGGGGCACGCAAGCGCTGCGATGTCCCATCCGGCGTGCTCGGCCCCGGCCTGGTAGGCGCTTTCGTAGAAGGCGAGCACGGCGGCCCGCGGATCGCGCTCGGCGCGGGCCGCGTCGTAGCGCAGCACGGCCAGGTGGCTGTCGCCGCGCGCCATCCACTGCGCGGACGCCGGGCTGAGCGGCGCTTCGGCCAGGCCGGCGGGCTCGGGCGCGGTGTAGGAGTAGAACGCGGGCTCGGCGAAGGTGTCGTCGCCGAACCAGAAGCCGAAGCTGATCACTTCCGAGGAGTACGCCTCCCGAGTGACCGGGTCGACCTGCCCGGGCTGGTCGACCCGGCGCCCGGAGAACCGGCTGTGGGCGATGTCGAAGGTGTGCCAGAAGTGGTGCACCGGGCTGGTCTTCCCCGAGAAGCCTGCCGCGAATTCCTCCAGCACGGACGCGACCTGGCTGAGCACCCGCCAGTAGCGGTTCGCGGCCACCGGGTCGTAGGCCGCGTGCTCGGTGTCCTCGGCGAACGGCCGGTCGGCGTCGGGCAGATCGAAGGGCCTGGGGATAGCGATGTCCACCCGGACGCCCAGCGCGGCCAGGGCGGCCAGGGTCTGGTCGTAGAAGGACGCGACGGACTGGCCCGGAAGCGGAAAGGACCGTGTTTCGCCGTCCAGTGTCATGACGACGAGCCGGTGGTCGACGAAGTCGAAGTCGATCGTGAAGATCGGATTCCCGTCGACCTGACCCATCGGTCGGGTGGTGATGCCGCGCCCAGTGACATGGAACGGTACGTTCCACCAGTGGTTGCGCCGGGCGCTCGCGGCCAAGCGGATCTTGCCGACGATCTGCGCGAAGCGGTGCAGCGTCTCCTTGGTGTCCCGCCACTCCGCCAGCAGCACCGGCGGGAACAGCTCCATCGCCTGCCCCTTCCCGCCCGGCGCTCCCGCGGCGGCCGGGCAGTCTCATCATGACCCCGCGGGCGACATCCGGCACGCCGCCGAGTAAGCGGGAACAGGGCCCCGGTTCCTCCCGTGTCCGCCGGTCTGGTAGGCATGGGGGGTGCGATTCGAAAGTGTTCCCATGCCGTCGGCGGTGGAGGCGCGGCCACGTGACGTACGGGGGTATCCGGTGCCGGCGATCACTCCGTGGGAGGGCGACGAGCCGCAGTTCGCGCTGACCGACTACGAGCGCAGCGCGGCGTGCGCCCGGAAACGCCTGTGCTCGGTGTGCGACCGGGGCATGCCACAGGGCCCGGTGTGGCGCGTGGTGGGGGCCGCGGAGAGCGCGGCGATCGGTGAGGCGCTCGCCGCCGGGCGGCCGTACCTCAATCTCGCGCCGACCCTCGAGGGCCCGGGGCACCGTGCGTGCATGCTGTACGCCTCGATGGTGTGCCCGTACCTGGCCCGGCCCAACGCCCGGCGGGGAATGTCGGCGACCGAACCGGACGAGATGACCGCGCACGTGGTGCGGGGTGCCGTCCGGGGCGCGATGGGCGCGGTGGTGGGGTTCGGGGAGTACGAGTACGCCGTCACGAGCAGCCAGGTGCTGTTCCGGTTCCTCGACGTCGTCGAGTTCCTGCCGCACGACACGGCCGACGCGCACCTGGACGCACTGCGGGCCGAGCTCGCCCGGGCGGCGGAGTGACTCCGCGCCTGGGCGGGCCCGGCCCGTTGCCGTGGGCGTGAGGACGCTCAGGGACGGTAGGCGGCCAGGCCGGCCGTCGACGTGACCTTGACCGGCCGGCCTGTGCCGTCGGCCGGCAGGGTGACCGTGCCGGCGGGGGTACGGGCCGCGAGCGTCCTGCCGTCGGGGGACCAGGCCGGCTCGGTGTAGTCCGTGGTGGCGTGCGGGGTGAGGTCCTTGACGTGGTTGCCGTGCATGAGGTCCTCGACGAAGAGGTGGTCGTGGCCCGCGACGGAGCGCACGAAGACGACCTCCTCCTCGTTCGGCGACAGCGCCGGCTGGGAGCCCTTGGTGAGCTTGCCGCCCTGCTGGCGCAGGTAGTCGTCACGGATGTAGACGGCGCCCGTGTCGGTGTTGGCGTAGACCGAGGTGCCGTAACGGCCGGCCGCGTTGGGCCAGACGTTGCCGGTCTGCGGGACCGCGCCGTCCGGGTCCGGGGAGCCGTTCAGGGTCAGCGTCTTCGGGGTGCCGTGGACGGCCTTGGCGGAGACGTACTTGAGCCGGGAGACGCCGTTGGCGCGGGCGGCGAAGATGAGGTTGTCCTTGGCGGGGATCCCGTACCGGGTGTCCTTCTTGGTCACCTGCCAGGTCGGGTGGGACCAGGTCTGGCCGCCGGGGTTCTTGGCGACGACGACCCGCCCGCTGCCGTCGGGGTTGGCGATGTCCAGGTCGCCGGAGCCGTCGACGAAGGCGGCCTTGGCGCCGTCCGGGGACCAGGCGAGGTCGCGGACGCTCACCCCGAAGTTCACCCGGTGCCCGTTGATCTGTACGTACTTGGTGCCGTTGCTGACGGTCAGGGTGCCGTGCGAGGCGGCGGTGGTGGCCGCCGAGGCGGCGCCCGAGGCGCCCAGCAGCGCGGTGCCGATGACGGCCGAGGCCACCGCGATGGCGGCGGCGGTGGTGCGGGTGCGTGTGGTCATGGTGATCCCCCAGGAACATGGTCATGTCGTGTCGTGCGGCGACGCCGGAGCCGCTGCACCGTCCCCGGGCCCGCTGAGGGCCACGCGAGCGCCTGCCGCTCCGGCTGTGGGAACAGCCTGTCAGGTCCCGATCTTGGAACTGTTCGTTCGGTGTCACAGGGGCGTAACACTACGTAGTCGTACTACCGGGGGGGGAGGTTCGAGATGGGCTCGTTGTCCAGGTCAGGCGTCGGCGAGGAGGGGGTCGTACGGAGTGTTCGTGCGGCGGCCTGACATGAAGGAGAGGAAGTCGCCCACGAAGGCGCTTTTGCCGTAGGTGCCGTCGGTGGTGGTGAGGTCGCGGTGGAAGGCGGTGCGGAAGAGGGTTCGGTACTCGTCGGCATCGATGGTTCCGCTGCCGTCCTTGTCGGTGGCTTCGAAGAGAACCTCCGCGACGCGGATGAGCGCGGGTCCGGCGAGGGTGGGGACGGCGGTGGCGTACTCGCCCGCGCTGATGCGGCCGTCGCCGTCGGTGTCGAGAACGGCCTGGAGCTCTCGCCACCAGGCGGCGAAGGCGTCGTAGAGCCGGGTCTCCTCGGGTTCGTCCAAGTCCAGGCGGGTGGCGAGTTCACGGGCCATGGCGGCGAGGTCGGGCCAGTCGAGGTGGCCGTCACCGGTCTGGTCCAGCACCTGACGGAAGAACTTCTCCGCCGAGCGCCGGCTTGACCCTGTGCCCGCTGAAGGTGCCGGTTCCGGGGTGAGGTCGGCGTCGCCGCTCAGTGGTGTGAGCAGGCGGAGCAGAGCCGATGCCTGCTTCATGCGGGCTCGCAGGGCGGTGACGGTCCGGGCGCGGGGGTCGTCGCTGCCAGGCGTGAGGGAGAGGACTTCGATGATGCTTTCGGCGTTGATCCAGCCCTCGGGCAGGAAGCGGGCGAGCCCGGCGGCGAGGTAGGCGCCCTGCATGAGGGTGCGCGCGCCGGGCATCTCCGGCAGGCCGGCCCGGCGCCGGTACGGCTCGGGAAGCGAGGCGACGGTGACAGCGCCGAGGAGGGGACCGGCGACAGCCCGGCCGGCCGCCCACAGCGTCGGCGCGCCCTCGAACAGCGCCGGGGCGGGCAGGTGGTCGAAGAGCCGGTAGAGGATGACGCGGGCCGCCTCCGTGTTCTCCAGCTCGGTTTCGACGACCCGGTCGAAGTACCGCCAGAAGTCGTTCAGGTCCTCGGGAAGCGCCCCGGCGTCACCGTCGAGCGCGGCGAGGAACGTGCGGTACTCGGCGTACATCCGCTCCATCGTGTCCTGGTCGAGCGGCTGGCCGCTCAGCCGGCACATGGTGACGGCGCTCTCGAAGAGGGTGGCGACCACCCAGGCTCGGGTTCCGCGGTCCATGGCGTCGTACGCGCGACCGCGGGAGTCGGAGCCGCTCATGCGGGCGTGCAGCCGGTTGAGTCGCGCGGCCTCCCGTTCGCGTGCCACCGGGTCGGCGCCGAACATGAGCCGCATGCTGAGGAAGGTGTTGCGCAGCCGGCGCCAGGGGTGGGCGACGAAGGTGGAGTTGTCGGCGAGGGCGGCGCCGATCTGCGGGTGAGCGGCCTCCAGCACGGTGGCGCGGATCATGGCCAGCGCCCAGCGCGGATCGTCGAAGAAGGCGCTGAACTGCGATTCCGGGCCGAACAGGGGCGTCGCGTCGGCCGGTCCCGTGGTTCCTGTGGTCATGATGGGTCTCCGTTCGTCCGGGGCGGCACGCCGCCGAAGCGGCGGGCGCGGCGCCGGTAGGTGTGCAGGCACGCGAGGAAGTCGGGGGCCCGGAAGTCCGGCCAGAGCACCTCGGGGAAGACCCACTCGGCGTAGGCGACCTGCCAGAGCATGAAGTTGGAGATGCGCTGCTCGCCGGAGGTGCGGATGACCAGATCCACGTCGGGGGTGTCGGGGAACGGCAGGTGGTCCGCGAAGAGCCGCTCCGTCACCTCATCAGCGGGCGTCTTGCTGCGGATCAGGGACCTTGCGGCCTCGACGATGTCCCGGCGCCCGCCGTGGTCGAAGGCGACGGTCAGCGTCATCCCCCGGTTGTCGGCGGTCAGCACCGACAGGTCGTCGAAGTCCCGAGCCAGTTCACGGGGGATTCGCGGATCGGAGGCCCCGAGGAAGCGGCAGCGGATGCCGCGGGCCAGGAGCAGCGGCGCGTGCTTGCGCACGACCCGGCGGACCAGGCGCATGAGGTAGTCGACCTCGGTGCCGGGACGGTTCCAGTTCTCGGTGGAGAAGGCGTACAGGCTGAGCCACTCGACGCCGACGGCCCGCGCCGCCTCGATGATGTCGATGACGGTGGTCTCCGCGGCCCGGTGGCCCGCCGAACGAGGGAGCGAACGCCGCTGCGCCCAGCGGCCATTGCCGTCCATCACGCAGGCTACGTGCCGCGGCACCGCACGCGCCGACCCGTCGTCCCGCCGTTGCCCGTCCCCGTACTGTCGCCCGCCCGGCCGGCCCTCCGGCGCCGCGCGTGCGCGCTGGACGCCGTGGTCCGTCACACCCAGCCCCGTCTCGCCCGGAGCGGCACGGTCGGCCCTACCGCGCTCGGTCACGTCCACCCCGTATCGCCCATACCCACGCCCCACCGGAGCGTTCCCTTCCAGGAGTCTGACGGCGCGAAAGGGTCCTGACCGGCCAAACGGGTGGCCACCACCCCTGGCTCATATGCCCGATTCCTCATTTCGGCATCGGTGGCTTTCTGCGGTGACCGCGATCGACGATCTCATCCGCCTCCGCGGAGCCACCGTCGCCCTGTGGACCCGGCGTGAGCCGAACCTGCCCTCGGCGTACCGCGATCCGGTTGTCGGTGCGGCTGAGGTTCGCGCATGCGGGATGGCGACGGGAGTGGTCCGGGGTGCTCCTGACCGCTGTCGAGCGCATGAGGCCGTGAGAACCCGCCGAGCGTGCGGTTACCGGGCGGTGTAGCCGCCGTCGACGGGGAGGGCGACGCCGACGACGAAGCTCGCGCCGGGGCTGCACAGCCACAGAACGGCCTGGGCCATCTCCTCAGCGGTGCCGAGACGGCCGATCGGCTGGCCTGCTTCGGCTTCGGTGCGGTCGAGTTCTCCCTTGGCGATCATGTCGCCGACCATGGGGGTGTCGATGGTGCCGGGGCAGATGGCGTTGATGCGGATGCCGCGGGGCGCGTATTCGAGGGCGGAGCTGGTGGTCAGGCCGATCACGCCGTGCTTGGAGGAGTGGTAGGAGGCCCGGCCGGGGATGCCGACCAGGCCGCCGAGGGAGGAGCAGTTGACGACAGCGCCGCTGCCCTGGGTGCGCATGTGGCGCAACTCGTGCTTCATGGATGCCCAGACTCCGCGCAGGTTGACGGCGTGCACCCGCTCGAACTGGTCGAGGGATTCGTCGGCGGCGTCGGTGGGCGGGATCTGGACGCCGGCGTTGTTGTAGGCCATGTCGAGGCGGCCGAAGGTCTCCACCGTGCGGTCGACGGCAGCGGCGACCTGGTCCTCGTCGGTGACGTCGCAGACCAGGGCGAGGGCCTGCTGGCCGGCGTCGGTGAGGTACTTCGCCGCCTGGTTCACCTCGGTCTCGTCGATGTCGGCGAGGGCGACCGCGGCGCCGGAGGCTGCGAATGCCTGGGCGGTGGCCAGGCCCATGCCGGAGCCGGCTCCGGTGACGAAGGCGACCTGGCCGGTGAAGTCGTACGTGGGGTTCACGGGGTTCTCCTTGTGCGGGTGGGGTGGGGCAGGCGGTCTGGCCGCCGTCGACGACGAGGGCGGTGCCGGTGGTGAAGGCGGCGCCGTCGGAGCACAGCCACAGCACGGTGGAGGCGATCTCCTCGTGTCTGCCGAGGCGGCCGATGGCCTCGTCCGCGATGAGTCCTTCGCGCCCGCCGGGGCGGGTGGAGCCGAAGCGGCGAGTCATCTCGGTGCGCGTGCCAGGCGTGCAACCCCGGACGTCCGGGGCCGTCGTCGAGTGCGGGGCCTGTGCCCGCCCGCCGTGACGGGGCGGGCGGACACGTCACCCAGGTAACCTGCTCCCGGCGCCCGGAGCGAGACACCATCAAGGGGTGTACCGCCGGTACATCCCTGTGGCGGTGGGCGGGACGTATCGTCGAAGGCTGGACATACCCCATGGCTGTCGGCGAGCCGGCTCGGCGCAGCCTCGGTGATCACATTGTCTGCTTGGCGCCGGGTACGTGGCGCAGGCGTGATGCGATTTCCCGTAATGGCTGGAGTCAGTGGAGGGGGTGAACCTCCGCAACGTAGGACGGCGTAGCCGATGCCGATTCAGGCGGCGACTGGGGGCTGACCTGTCGTCCGGGATATCGGATCACTCCATCACCCTCTCCGACCCCCTGCGTTATGTCCGATTCATGTAGCTTTCAGAATCTGTTCGCTTTCGGATCGGCGGTCGGTGGTTGAGCACAGCGGCCGCCATGTGCCCCGGACTTTTGAGTGAGGGAGTCTCGCCGGTGCTGCGAAATGCTGTGGTGGTGTCACTGGGCCGCCGGCTTGTGACGCAGGCGCCTTCGGTGGCGGCCGAGTCCGCCGGGGTGATCGCCTCGTACGCGGTGCGGGCGCCGGTGGAGGCGCTGCGGGCGCTGGAGAGGGGGCGGCAGATGGCTGAGTGGGTGGGCGACGCCGTCTCACACGAGGTGGTCAGGGCGGCCGAGGTGGTACGGGACGTGGGTCCGGCCAGGCGCCGCAGGCGAGTGTGGTCGCAGCCGGGCAGGGCGCACATCGAAGTGCGGGGCCTGGCCGGAGCGGGGACGCGACGGCAGCGGCTGGCCGCAGGGCTGGAATCGGCGCTGGCCGAGCTGGCGGGGGTGCGCTGGGTTCAGGTGAATGCGGCGCTGGGCCATGTGGTGGTCGACGCGGCGGAGGACGGCTGGGATCTCGAGGCAGTTCTGCAGGTGGTGTGCGCGGTGGAGCAGGCGCACCAGGTTGCGGAGCAGCCGTTCACGCATGGGCAGCCGGGTGCGGCGTTCGACGACGTCCCTGAGGTGCTGGCCAAGGTCGCTCTGCTCTCCGACTGCGTGGGGCTGGTCGGCGCCGTGGTGGGCTGGACGGCGTCGTTCGCCCGGTTGCCGCGCGCTGTGCGGGTTCCGCTGGTCGTGGCCGATACCCAGCCGAGGGTACGCCGATGGCTGGAGCGGCGTGTGGGCCGTGCCCACGCAGATGCGTTCCTCACCATGGCCGGGGCGCTGGTGTACTCGGCCACCGGTGGAATGACGCCGCTGGCGCTGGACGCGTTCCAACAGTGGTTCAAGCTTGATGAGGCACGCAGTCGGCGGTCGGTGTGGGAGCGCCGGGAGGCCGAGCTGGTGGCCGACGGCGCCTGTCTTCCGCGGCAGGCCATCACGCCGCAGCCGCGGCCGGTCGCGGTGCCGGCGGGACCCGTGGAGAAGTGCGTGGAGCGGACGTCGCTCACCGCCCTGCTGGGGGCAGCCGGGATGGCGGCCTGGACCAGGCATGTGGAGGAGGCGGGGCAAGCTGTCTTGGCGACGGTTCCCAAGGCCGCTGGGGCGGGGCGTGAGGCGTTCTGCACGGTGCTGGGCCGTGACCTCGCGCAGGCGGGCGTGGTGCCGATGAATCCGGCAGCGCTGCGTCTGCTGGACCGGGTATCGGCCGTTGTCATCGATTCCCCGGCTTTGCACGTTCCGCGGGTGCGTCTGCTGTCGGTGGCGGCCGGTGAGGAGCAGGACGAGGCAGCGCTCTGGCATGCGGCACAGAAGGTGTTGACCGGACGGACGCTGAAGGACATGGCTGGTCCCGGCCCGTGGGAGGCGGGCGGCGTCCGGCTGCGGCGCCGGCCGGACGGTCCCGGCCAGCGGCCTGATTCTGGTACCGGTCTGCATCTGGAGGTGCATGACGCCGATGGCCGGCCGCTGGGGCGGGTCGTGGTGGGATGCGATCTTGATCCGCTGGCCGATGCGGTGATCGCCGCGGCCCGCTCCGGCGATCGCCGCCTGGAGATGACCCAGCACGCCAGCGTTGCGGAGGTGCTGCGGTGGGCCGATCACGCTGTGTCGGACTCGATGGCGTTGGCCGATCGGGTGCGCACCCTGCAGCAAGACGGCCACGTGGTCGCGCTGATCACCTGCTGCGACGGCGAAGCGCTCGCAGCCGCGGACGTGGGGGTGGCTCTTCCCCTGTCGGCGGAGTTCGCAGCCCCGGCTCCTTCGGCGCTGTGGTCGGCGGACCTCGTGTGCGGACCGGGGCTGGAGCACGCGTGGCGCGTGCTGTCCGCCGTGGACGTAGCGCACCAGGTCAGTGCGGCCTCAGCGCGCCTGTCCATGGGTGGGTCCGCGCTCGGGGCGTTGATCGCGGCCACCGGTTCGCGGCATCGCATGTGGGGTCTGACGACCTCTCCCGTCCATGGCGCCACGTTTCTGGCGCAAATGGGTGGTGTCCGGGCGGCGAAGCGCCTTTCCCGCCGGCCCCGGCCTCCCGGCCATGTCCGCGGCGCGTGGCACGCCATGGACGCGGACGACGTCTTCCGACTCCTTCAGCCGGTGCGCCACCGCGCCGACATCGCGCGCACGACGTCTGCCGTCGTTTCACCGACAGCATGGGCCCGGATGCGGCGTCCGGCGGCCGATGCGGTCACTTCAGCGGTGGCGTCCCTGGGTCTTACCCCGCTGACACGGCATGCCGGCGAGCTGCTGGATGCGGTGCGGGAAGAACTGCGGGACCCTCTCACCCCGGTACTGGCTCTTGGTGCCGCGGCGTCCGCCGCGGTCGGATCGAGTGTCGACTCGCTGCTGGTCGGCGGGGTGATGGCCGGCAACGCCGTGATCAGCGGCGCCCAGCGCATGCGCGCCGAGCAAGCTCTGCAGGGTCTGCTGGCGAAAGAGAGCATCACCGCTCGCCGCCTGCGCCGGGTTCCGGACGGCCCGGGCGCACACTTCAGCGCCCTGCTGGGATCGCCGGACTTCGACGTCATCGACGCAAATGACCTTCGGATGGGCGACGTGATCGTCCTACGCCCGTCCGAGGTGGTCCCGGCGGATGCCCGGCTGCTGGTCGGCGACCACCTCGAGATCGACGAGGCGGCACTGACCGGAGAACCCACCCCCGTAGTGAAGAAGAGCGAGGCCACGCCGGGGGCGGACCTGGCCGAGCGGTCGTGCATGCTCTACCAGGGATGCACCGTGCTGGCGGGCACCGGTGTGGCCGTGGTCGTCGCGACCGGCGAGCAGACCGAGGCAGGCCGCGCCGCCGACCTGGCCGGACAGGCCACCACCGCGCCCGGCATCGAGAGACACCTCGCGGCGCTGACCCAGACGGCACTGCCCGTGGTCGGCATCGGCGGGGCAGCGGTCACCGCCTTGGGACTCTTGCGCGGCCTACCCCTGCGCCAGGCGCTGGCCTCCGGTGTCGCGGTCGCGGTGGCCGCAGTCCCCGAAGGCCTGCCGCTGGTCGCCACCGTCGCTCAGTCGGCGGCCGCACGCCGACTGTCCCGCCACGGCGTGCTGCCCCGCTCCGCCCGCGCGCTCGAAGCCCTCGGGCGCGTCGACGTCATCTGCTTCGACAAAACCGGCACCCTCACCGAAGGTCGCCTGACCCTGACCCGCCTGGCCTCCACCGAGGCACTCCTTCCTCCCGGCACACCCGGGGCACACCGACTGCTGCGCACCGCAGCCCGCGCCTGCCCAGCCCCCGACGTACCCGCGTCCCACGCCACCGACCGCGCCGTACTCGAAGCCGCCCACACATACGGCATCCAAGACCCCGACTGGGTACAGCACGCGGAACAGCCCTTCGAGGCCAGTCGCGGCTACTCGGCCTCCGTAGGAACCGACAACGGCCACCGCACTCTCGCGGTCAAAGGGGCACCTGAGATCGTTCTTCAGCGCTGCACCACCACCCTCGATCCCGCTGCCGACTCCATGGAGAACCCGGACTGGGAAGGCGGCAGGGAAAGTCGTCTCATTCCGCTCGACGACCAGCAGCTGGCAGCCGCTCATCACATGATGCGACAGCTCGCCGACCAGGGCCTGCGCGTCCTGGCCGTCGCCCAGGCCGCACTGCCCGCGACCGGACCAGCCAACGATCACCGAGACCGACCGGCGGAACACACGACCAGTACCGCCGTCCCGGCCGACACGGTGGCCGGCCTCGTCCACGATCTGACGCTGCTGGGGTTCCTGGCCATCACCGACGCCCCCCGCCCCACAGCCGCCGACACCGTAAAACGCCTCACCGACGCGGGTGTACGTATCGTCATGATCACCGGCGACCATCCGGCCACCGCCGCCGCCATCGCCCGCGACCTCGGCATCCCCCACCCCCGAACCGTCCTCACCGGCACCGACCTCGACGCCCTCACGGCCGCCGACCGCACCACCGCCATCGACGAAGCCAGCCTCTTCGCCCGCGTCTCACCCGAACACAAAGTCCGCATCGTCCAAGCCCTGCGCGACGCCGGGCACGTCGTCGCCATGGCCGGCGACGGCGTCAACGACGCGGCCGCCATCCGCCTCGCGGACATCGGCATCGGCATCGCCACCCACGGCTCCACTGCCGCGCGCGCCGCCGCGGACCTCGTCCTGACCGACCCCGATCTCACCCGCATCCTCGACGCCCTGCACGAAGGCCGCGCCCTGTGGGCCAGCGTCCGCGACGCCGTCGCCATCCTCGTCGGCGGCAACGCCGGCGAAGTCGCCTTCACCATCCTCGGCACGGCACTCACCGGCCGCGCCCCCCTCGGCACCCGCCAACTACTCCTCGTCAACCTCCTCACCGACATGCTCCCCGCCCTGGCCGTCGCCCTCGCCCACCGCACCACAGCCGCCCAGACCACCACCATGAACCAGCCGGCCCCCGCCCTCATGGGCCCCGCCCTGGCGCGACTGCTGGCCATCCGCGGCACCGCCACCGCCCTGGCGGCCACCGCCGCGTGGCAGACCGGCCGCCTCACCGGCCGCGCCCGCCGCGCCGACACCATGGGACTAGCCGCCCTGATCACCGCACAGCTCGGCCAGACCCTCATCACCGACTGGCGCAGCCCCCTCGTCCTGGCCACCACCGGCCTGTCCACGGCAGCCCTCCTCGCCGTCGTGCAGACCCCCGGAATGAGCCACTTCTTCGGCTGCACACCCCTGGGCCCCGTCGCCTGGACCACCGTCGCCGCCAGCGCCACCACAGCCACCCTCACCGCCGCCTTCGCCCCCCGATTGCTCAGCCCCACCCAGCCACCGACGCGCACCGCCACGACGTGACCGCGCCAAGCCGGCTCTTGTGGACGTGCCCCTCACCCTCGTCGGCGCGGTGTCCACGCAACGGGCAGGAATGAGCCCGCTGAGAGAGCGATGCACATCGGTGAAAGGCTCGGGGTGACTGTGCGTAATCACTCGGGTGGGTGACGTGAAGGGGCGGGTGTGCGCCTGTGCGGGTGGCATGAGCAGGGGACGTTCGCACCCATGAGGGTGTGCCCCGGAAGGAGGACCTCGTGTTCCGCCATTCGACACGTTCGTTCATCGTGGGTCTGTGCGCGCTGGCCGCGGCCGCGCCGGCGACGCCGGCCCTGGCCGGGGGCCCGCCGCAGCCGGCGCCGCACACCGCCGCCCGGGCTCTGAATGCGCAGACGCTCGCCGACGTGACCACCGCGATGAAGGGTGAGGCGTTCGCCTTCGCCGTCTACAACCTCTTCGCCGCCGAGGCTGACCGCCAGGGCCTGCCGGCCGTCGCCAGGCTCTTCCGCAGCACGGCGCAGACCGAGCTGACCGAGCACCTGCGCGAAGCGGCCACCCTGGCCGGAGCCGTCGGTTCGAACGCGGCGAACCTGCGCCAGGCCATCAGCGGCGAGACCTACGAGCACCAGGTCATGTACCGCCGCTTCGCCGAGCGGGCCCGCACCGACGGGGACCTCGCGGCCGCGAAGCTCTTCACCGAGCTCGCCGCGGACGAGGGCCGCCACCGCGACGCCTTCCGCACGGCCCTCACGGCCGTCACCACCGGCCGCAGCACCATCCCGGCACCGATGAAGGCCAACACGGTGCAAGTGTCCGCCGGGATGGCCCAGGTCAAGGCCGCCCGCACCAAGACCAACCTGGACACCGCCCTGCACGGCGAGGCGCTCGCCCACGCCAAGTACATGCTCTTCGCCGCCCACGCCCGCCAGACCGGCCACGCCGCCCTCGCCCGCCTCTGGGAGGGCACGGCCATGGTCGAACTGCACGAGCACCTCGCCGGCGAAGCGGTCCTGGCCGGCCTGGTCCACACGACGAAGACGAACCTGCGCACGGCCATCACCGGTGAACACAACGAGGCGACCACGGTGTACCCGGGGTTCGCCAAGCGGGCCACCGCCGTCGGCGACACCGCCGCCGCCCGCTACTTCCGCAACACCGCCACGGACGAGGCCAAGCACGCAGCAGCCTTCCAGAAGGCACTCAACCAACTGCGCTGACCGCCCCAGCCGCACCCGGAGACCGGCCGACCGCACGCATCACGCGAGGCAGTCCGGCTAGTCCGGCCGGCCGGCGCCTCACACAGGCCGGCCGGACGACCTCCCGTGTGCTACTACCGTCTCGCACCTACACGGCGGCTGGTCGGGGAACGGGCACGACACGGTCACCACGGCTACTGATCGCCACCTGCTCAACGAACTCTGGAAACAAATAATTTGACGGGTACTCAGTGGAAGTGGCCGGAGCCGCACGGTGTATGTGCGGCACCCTCGCTGGTCAGTTGATGGAACGTGGGAGATGCTCCTCGAACGGATCCAGGCCGAGGCAAGGCTTCGCCTGAGAGGCCAAAGCCGCTTGGATCCGGGCGGAACTGAGGCGGAACTGATCGACCGGCGTGAGGAGTTGCTGCGCCAGGTCAGGCGCTCAGCCGCTCACGCGGCGGGTTCACCACCAAGACCCACCTGAGGGCGGATAGCCCTGCCGGGCGCTCTCCCTGGTCATCACACCCGGGCAGTGCGCTGGCTGCATCCAGTTCGAGCCGGTCATGGACACGCAGCAACCGCCGAACCCGCCGCTACCTGCGCAGTCGGATACGACAAGCGCGGCTACGTCTGCCTCGGCGCCGCAGCCACAGCAGCAGTCGTCATCTGGCTCCACTCATGATCACTAGAAAGCGCTGCCTAACACGACTCACTTCCGCGTATGCGCAGCGACGCGCTGGAAAACAGGAGTGAGTAAGCGTCAGAACACCATTCGAATGGGCTAATAGTATGTCAATCGGCTTTATTTGTAAGTCATGTGATGTGACATCAGCTTGCGGCGAAGGCGCTTAAATACGCCGATCGGAGCCGTATAGCCGCATTTCCGAGATGCCCGTCATGCCGGCTGTGGATACGTTCATCCACGAGCCGGCTGACAGGCCGGCATCTCTGAGAAGGAGATCGCGACATGCAGCTTCGTTCCACGGTGATCACCGCCGCCGTTTCGGCCGCCGCCGCCCTGGCCGCGACCGGCATCACCTACGCTTCGGCCGCCTCCGCCTCCGCGCCCGCGCCCCAGCAGGCCCCGGCCGTTGCCGCCGCCGCACCCAGCGGCGGCAACGGAGGGAACAACAACGGCAAGGGCAACGAGGGCAACAACAACAGCAAGGGCAACGAGGGCAACGACGACGACAACGACTACAACGGGCACGGGGGCAAGGACGAGGGCCGTATCCAGATCAACGAGCGGTCGTACTCCACCCGCGCGGGCGACTGCATCACCGTGGTCAGCGGCCTGGGCGCGAAGAGCCTGAACATCCGCAACGACAGCCGCCGGACCGTCGAGGTCTTCCGCGGGGCCGTCTGCGACAACGGCGCCCCCGTCGCCACCGTCGGGCCCCACTCCTCCAGCGACGGCGTGCGCCCGGGATGCGTCGAGGGCATCGACATCGACAAGGGTGTCGTGGCCAGCTTCCGGGTGATCAAGCGCCACCACGACGAGGACTAGTCCGCGGCCGACCGCATACTGTGGAGCCCCGGCCCGCCGGAATCGGGCCGGGGTCCCAGTTTGCCTCATTGTGCGACGGCCACGCGCCGCGCACACCCCTGCCCCTACCGGATGCCGGGCGCGCGCCATCCGCGCGGCCGCCCCATGCCTTCACCGGCCGCCCCACCAGCGGATTGCCGCCCTTCCGTGCGCGTTCCCAGGCCGCTACCCGGGCTGTCCTCCCGGCGCTTTCCCGGCCCGCGAACGGGTGAGGAGTGATATGAGCATCCGGCTTGTGGAAGACGTGAGCGACGGCACCTGCGTCCTGGACCGCCTCTCGACATCACGCTGACCCCGGCTCTGCCCTGGCTGGGACACCAGGCCCGCTCGGAGATGACCGGCCACCTAAAGGAACCCGTCGACCTCACCCGGGTCACCTGCAACGTGATCATGAAGTTCGGTCCGGTGAAAATGCTCGACAGGAAGTACATGCTGCCCGACCTGCTGAAGGGCATGGGCGCGAAGCTCTCCGGTCACCTCAGGCCGGCCGCCGGACCGTGGCGCCAGACATGGAACCTCCAGCTCCCCGAGGCAGTGCCGGTGGCAGAGCACCGCATCCTGCTGCGCGCTCGGACGGACAGCGGAAAGAACTTCCTGGCACTGGACATCACCCTGAACTTCAGCCACAGATTCCGTCCGTCCCCGACGAACGGCGGAGCGGGCGCACGCATGCTTCACGGCTCACGCTGACTGAGATCAAACGCAGCGAGCGTGCGAATGCGGCCCTGGTGGCAATGGGAGGGCTGACACCGGCGGCGATGACCACGGCCGGACGAGGGCAGTCTGCAGCGGTCGGCAGACCGTCGCAGGCCCGGGATCCGTAGCCGCCTGTTCCACCCGAACGGCCTACATCTTTCCGTTCCGGGCATGCGCCATTCCCCTGTTCGGCCCACGCTGGAAGCGGACCGACAATCGCCGCGTCCTTCCCTTCCGGGAGGCGTCATGGCCGTGTTCGCCCTGCTCGTCCCGGTTGTGCTCATGCTCATGATGTTTGCGCTGGACGCGTTCGAAGACTTCTTGTTTCCCCCGCCCTCCTCACCACCTCCCGACCAGACACCGGAGCAGCCTGACGGCCCACCGTGACCGGGTCCCAGTCCGTCTCGGTGAGGCCGCACAGCGGGTATAGCCTCGGGGTATGCGGGTCCGTAGTGCCCGTCGCCGACAGCGCCCAGCGGCGAGCAGAGAAGTCGTGGCCTCCTTGGCGGCGGTCCAGTTCGCGGCTGTGGGCGTGCCGGCCGCGGTGCCCGCGGCCACTGTTCCTGCTTGTCATTGCGCGGTGTCCAGCTGTGTGGCGTTGACCTGACGACGGCCCCACCCAGTACACGCCCTCCATCCTGCGACTGCTGGAGGGACACCACGCAGTGGCGACCTTCTTCGTGATCGGTCCCCACGCCCTCCTACGGCCGGGCGTGGTCCGGCGCGAGCAGCGCGACGGTGACGCGATCGGCGATCACACGCGGTCACGCATCCTCACCTCACAGCCGTCTCCTCTGCCAGGATCCGTTTCGAGCTTGACGGCGCGGCGCGGGACATCGCCTCGGTCACCGGCCACCGGCCTACGCTGCTACGACCCCCTGGCCGTGGTGATGTGGAGCCTGGACCCCCAGGACTGCACGCATCCCCAAGGCACTTCCGTTCATCCTCACCGACCTGGCCGGTCGCGGGTACACCTTCGTCACCATCCCCCACCTGTTCACCGACAGCGGAGGAACACGGCCCGGCGCGGTCTACCACCACGGCCCCGGAGCCTGATCCCGCTACATCCGCGATGAGCAGGTCCACGGCCACCACGGCGACGTCGGCCAAGAGACAATTGGCATGACAGCGGGGCTGGGCAAGTACTCACCTTGCCCAGCCCCGCTGCAGGTCCGGATGTGCCGTCATCGGCTGCAGACCCGCATCAGCTCACGTCAGCTGACCTTCACGGTGACCGGCGAGGAGTGGAACGTGCCGGACTTGGTCGTCACCCGCACCTGCTGGGTGCCCTTGTTGGTGAACGTCCGCTTGATCGTGTAGGTGCCGTTCTTGTTGACGGCTGCCGTGGTCTTCAGCGTGGTCCACTTGCCGTTGCGCAGGTGCTGGAGCACCAGAGTCGAGCCGGCCTTGATGCCCTTGACCCGGCCGGTGAACACCACGGTGTTGCCCACCTTGATCGCCTTGTGGTTGGCCGAGACGGTGATCGAGCCCATGGCGGTCGGCATCCGCGACGGCTTCATGCTCGGCATGCCCGTGTGGGTCATGGAGGGCTTGGGGGTCGGTGTTCCGGTCGCGGCGACGGCTGTGGTCGTACCGGTCGACAGCAAAACGGCGGCCAGGACACCGGCGGCGAGGGCACGGGTGCGGTGGCTTCGGGTGACGCTCATGTGGGTCTCCTGTATTCGTCGGAGTTCCCCCTGGGGGGCGAGTCGGCCATTCGGGCGGCTCGCGAATCCAGGCTGGCCCGAGCAGGGCGGAGCGGCATGTCGAAGCGGGTGAAGAAAGGCGTTGAAACGTCCTTGTTTTCGGTGAATCCGCAGGTCACCTCAGCTTTGCGATGTGTCACTGAATTGGAGTAACTGGTTACTCAGAGCAGTCGGTGTGCAGCCGCACTCTGGACGGGCGCCGTGGTGGCGGGACGCGCACGTTCCGGCAACCCTGGGCCAAAGGGCCCGGGGGTACTGGAACGGTCGACCCGCGGTTCAGGACCGCTCGGCCCTTGGTCGCGATTCAACAGCAGGAAAGTCTGATTCGTGTGGCGATGCCACCATATGGGGCTCTCCCCGCCGGCACAGTTGGGATGTCGAACGCGTTATTTGCACCATGCGGCACGCCTGAGACCGCGCCACGCCACTGCGGTGCGGCCATGGTTCTCGCGCTCTTTCCGTCGCGCGAGACAGTGGAACGAAAGGCAAGATCATGCGAGCACAGCGCACCAAGCGCCTCTTCGCGGTTTCCGCGGCCGGCGCCCTGCTGGCCGGCGGCGCCGCGATCGGCGTGGCGGGGACGGCTTCGGCCGCCACACCGGCTCATCACTCCTCCTATTCCCACGGCTTCAACCGCGACGACTACTGCGGTGACTGGTGGGACAACGGTTGCGACTACGGTGGTTACGACCACGGCGGGTATGACCATGGCGGTTACGACCACGGTGGCTACGACCACGGCGGGTATGACCATGGCGGTTACGACCATGGCGGCGGGGATCACGGTGGGGACCATGGCGGCGGAGGTCACGGCGGCCGCTGAGACAACCCGATGAATGTGGTGTGCGCCCTCGTCACCGGGGGCGCACACCCTGCGCCTGCGCCACCAAGGCAGCGGACGCCACCTGCGCCTGATGGCCGCCCCGCTGGCGTGGTGCGGGCTGCCGGTCAACCCGATGGAGATCTTCGCTTTCCCCGCCCGGGTCGCTGCCCTCACCGCGGCCCCCCCAGCGGCACCACGTGCCCCGACTGGTGACGGGCCGTGTCGTCCTCCAGCGGGAGATGTGGAGAAACGCCGCCGAGGACCTGCTCGCCGACGCCACTGGGACGCCTGCTGTTCGTCGCTTCGCTGACCAACACCGGCCGCGGTGTGTGGGTGGCGTGCTACGTCCTGTTCTTCACCCGCTCCGTCGGCATGTCCGCCTACCAGGTCGGCCTCAGCGCCCTGGTCGCCGGCGTCTTCGGCATCGCAGCGGCCGCACCGGTAGGCATGCTCGCCGACCGGTACGGTCTCCGTCTCGTCCTGATGATCGTCCACCTCGTCAACGCGGGGGCCCTCCTGCTGTACCTGCCCGTCCGGAACTTCTGGCCGTTCCTCTTGGTGGGCTGTCTGGTCGCGGTGACCGGAGAGAGCGGTGTCGGGGTCCGCACGGCACTGATCGCCACGCGCAGGCCGGCCAGGTTCCCGAGCCGGTCGTCGTGGAAGGGCGGGTTGGCGGGACGCTTGCCGAAGCCCAGGAACGGGGTCGCCACGAGGTCTCCGGCCACCAGGTCGCCGTGGTCGGTCAGGACGGAGACCGAGCCGGCGGTGTGTCCCGGGGTCGGCATGATGCGGGCCTCGACACCGAAATCCGACAGATGTGCCTCACCCCGGACGAGTACGTCCGGTTCGAACGGCTCGGTGGTCTCGCGCACCCTCGCCGAGCGGACGAAGAGACGCCCGAACACTCCGATCGGCAGGTACGGGTCACTGACCCCGCCCGCTCGGTAGACGCTGAGATCGGCGATGTGGCCGGCGATCGGTGCGCCGGTGAGCCGGGTGAGTTCCGCGGCGGAGCCGAAGTGGTCCACGTGCCCGTGCGTGACGACGATCAGGCGGATGTCCTTGGGGTTCACGCGGCGCTGCCGGGTGTTCCCGCGTCACCGACGATCGGTCGTCTGCCCAGCAGCAGGTTGGGCAACTGGGCGACCTTCCACGCGTAGTTGAGGTGGGAGATGGCGCCGGCGGGCCGGGCGGATGGTCAGGCTGCCGGCGTGAAGGCCGTGATGGCGTCCACGAGGTCGGCCGGTGCTTCCAGCGGGATCAGATGACCGGTGTGCGGGATCACCGTGAAGTCGGCTTGGGAGAGGTAGGGCACCAGGTTGTCGCGGAGTACGTCGACGGGCTCGACCTGGTCGTTCTCCCCGGCGACGACGAGGGCGGGAACGCTGACCGTGCGGGTGTGCGCGGTGATGTCCTCTGCGATGCCGCGCAGCGGCCACTCGGTACGGGCGGCGTCGGCGCCGGCCCGCGAATCGGTCGCGATCTGCGCCTTGACCGACGCGGGCAGCTCGGACGCGGTGAGGACGTGGTCGCGTGCCCCGGCTGTGGACTCGTCGGAGTCGTAAGCGTGGGAAAGGGCTTCCCGGTACTCCGGAGTGATCTGTGCGGCGGGCTTCGCCGGACCGGAGGCGACGAGGACGATGCCGCGCAGACCGACGGGCCGGGTCGCCGCGACCAGCTGCGCGACCTTGCCCCCCATCGAATGCCCGACCAGGACGTAGTCGGTGACGCCTGCGTCGGCGAGCACGGCGAGCGTGTCGTCGGCGAGCTGTCCGAGCGTGTAGGGGCCGGGCAGACCGCTCGACCGGCTCCACCCGCGGAAGTCGACCGTGAGCACGTCACGACCCGTGAGGCGGTCGACGACGAAGTCCCAGGTACGGGCGGAACCACCCCAGTAGTGCAGGAACACCAGCGTCGGTCCGGTCCCCGGCCGATGGTCGTAAGTGGGCAGGAGCGGCTGCTGCGTCCTGGTCATCGTGGCTCTCCCGGTAAGCGTTATGGGCGTTTGACCTGTGATTCCATTCAAACCTCTCCGCTCGGACGGGGCATCGGCCTGACTGGTCGCCCGGTGGTGGAAACTGGACACGTGACCGTGATCCGGCAGATGACCTACCAGCCCGCAGGGCGCTGCGCCGCCGCGGTCGAGACGATGACGTTCGACCGCCTTCGCAAGCTGAACGACGGCGGCACGCAGCGTGCCGACTTCCATGTCCTCGCCGTCATCGACGCCGGACACGGCTGCGTCACGGTGGACTTCCTCCAGCACCCGATCGAGGAGCGGTCCGCGGTGTGGGTTCCTCCCGGCGCGGTGCACCGGTGGGACGACATCGCCGGTGTGGCCGGGCACCTCGTGCTGTTCGTGCCGACCGCGCCGGTCACCCACGCCACCCGGGAACTGGCCGCGTCCCCGGACCTGGTCGCGCACTGGAGCATTCCCGACGCCGACTGGCCGTTCGTCGACGCCGCGCGCAACCATCTCCTCCTCGAGGCGTCCGACCCGTCCGGAGACATCCCGACGGAGCTGCCCGAGATCCTGCTCTCCGCGCTCATAGCCCGGCTGCGGCCACCTCAGGCCGAAGCACGATCCACGCATCCGGTGTTTCGGCTGTTCCGGTCCAGCGTCGAAGCGCACTTCCGGGAACACCACGACGCCGGCTACTACGCCCGGACACTGGGATACGCCCCCCGCACCCTCTCGCGAGCGGTGCAGCAGGCCACCGGCCGCACCGCGAAGGCCTACATCGTCGACCGGGTCGTCCTGGAAGCCAAACGACTCCTCGCGCACGACCGCCTCACCGCGGCCCGCTGCGCCGCCGCACTCGGCTTCCCCGACGCATCCAACTTCTCGGTGTTCTTCCAGAAGGCGACAGGCAAGCGCCCGGGTGCGTGGCAGGCGACGGTGGCCGTCAGGAGAGGTGATGCGGGCAAGGCGGGCACGCAGTCAACGCAGCCGGCGTAGCACCGGCCCGAGCATCAGGGCCTCAGCAGTCCGCCCACCCACCAGTCGTGCGGCTCGCCATCGTTGGCGAAGCCGCGACTGCGCAGTGTCCCTTCGACAGTGAAGCCGAGTTTCTCGGCGACGGCTCGTGAGCCGGTGTTCCCGGCCATGGCCCACCACTCGATGCGGTGGACGTCGAGGGTGGCCCAGCCCCAGTCGCACAGGGCCCGAGCGGCCTCCACCGAGTACCCGCGTCCGCGCTGTTCCTTGACCGCCCAGTAACCGAGCTCCCAGACGCCGCGGCTGACGAGGGTCAGGCAGTACGAGCCGACCAGTGCGCCGGTGTCCTTGCGGAACGCGCCGAGGGTGTAGTCCCTGTCCTCGGCCCACTGAGCGGGCAGCTTCTCGCCGACGAGCTTCTCCGCGTCCGCACGCCGGTACGGCACCGGCACCGGGGTGTAGAACTGGATGTCCTCGTCCTGGCAGGCCTCGTACACCGCGTCCACGTCGGCAGGTGTGAAGGCCCGCAGCACCAGACGGTCGGTCTCAAGAGTCACTGGATCCATCGCGGCAGTATGACCACCGTCAACGAGTGGCGACCAGCGAATATCCCGACCGGGCACCGCCCGTCACAACACCCCGGACTGGTCAACGGTCGTCGCAACAACCCGGATCAGCCGCCCCCGAGACGGAGGTTGTGTCCGCACCACTGCGACGTTCCGATCGGCTGTCGCGGGACGGGGCCGCGCGTTGCCGCACCCGGGACGGACGGGGCGATCAGACCACGCCGCAGACGGTGCCCCGGGTGTTGGCCCGGGGCACCGAAATCGCTGCGGCAGCCGCTTCCCTACACCGCAGCGACGCCCTCTTATCTGAGGCTCCCTTCCACCCAAGGGCGGCGGGGCGGGACCAGCGTCGCCGGTGAGGTGTGCATGTCGTGCTTGTTCGGCTGTTACGTCATCTCTCTGTAAGAAGCCCGCGCCTGAAGGCCAAGGAGCTGCTCGCCGCACTGGTCGGCGAGATCGTCCGCCCGCCTGGTGAGGACGACGAGATCGATGGAACCGTGGGTGGCCTCCTAAGGTGTCCGTCAGCCATGAGGCCCCGGCCGCCGAACGCGCCCGGCCGGGTTCATACCGGACCCCAGCGCGCTGCCGCAACGGGTGATCTGCGCGACCCGCACCGGGTGAGCCGTATCTCACCGCCGCAGCGTTGCTATGCAACGAGGTGCATAACAGGATCGTGCTCATGGCGCTCGAGCACGCGATCCTCGTCTCACTGCTGGAGAAGCCGGGCTCCGGCTATGAGCTGGCCCGGCGGTTCGAGCGGTCCATCGGATACTTCTGGACCGCCACACACCAGCAGATCTACCGCGTGCTCAAGCGCATGCAGGCCGACGGCTGGGTCGACGTCCGGGACGTCCCGCAGTCCGGGCGCCCGGACAAGAAGGAGTACTCCGTCGCCAGGCCCGGACGGGACGCGCTCTCCGCATGGCTCCACGAACCGACCGAACCCGAAAGCGTGCGGCACGACCTGGCGGTGAAGGTCCGGGGTGCCGCCTTCGATGATCCAGCCGCCCTCATCGGCGAAGTCGAGCGGCACCGGCAGGCGCACACGGACCGCCTCGCCCACTACCTCGTGGGCGAGGCCCGCGACTTCAAGGAACCCCAGGCGGACGGCCCACTCGACACCGAACGGGAACTCCAGCACGTCGTGCTGCGCGGCGGCATCGCCTACGAGCGAATGATGATCGCCTGGCTCGACGACGTCCTCGCCACACTCGCCGGCTTCGACACCGGTCACTGACCGGCCCAGCAGACCCTCCCGGGACCCCTACCCGGACCCGCCCTCACCCTCCCAAACCGAAAGGCGACACCCGTGACCGACGCGCTGCTCTTCAACCCGCGGACATACGACCCCGCGCACTTCGACCCGGAGACCCGCAGGCTGCTGCGCGCCACCGTCGACTGGTTCGAGGAGCGGGGCAAGCGCCGGCTGATCGAGGACTACCGGACCCGCGCCTGGCTCGGCGACTTCCTCGCCTTCGCCGGCAAGGAGGGGCTCTTCGCGACCTTCCTCACCCCCGCCTCCGCCGCCGGAGAGGGCGAGGTCGACAAGCGCTGGGACACCGCTCGCATCGCCGCACTCAACGAAATCCTCGGCTTCTACGGCCTCGACTACTGGTACGCCTGGCAGGTCACCATCCTCGGCCTCGGCCCCGTCTGGCAGAGCGACAACCCAGCCACCCGTGCCCGCGCCGCCGAACTGCTCTCACAGGGCGAGGTGTTCGCCTTCGGCCTGTCCGAGAAGGCCCACGGCGCCGACATCTACTCCACCGACATGCTTCTGGAGCCCGACGGCACGGGCGGCTTCCGGGCCACCGGCTCCAAGTACTACATCGGCAACGGCAACGCCGCCGGACTGGTCTCCGTCTTCGGCCGCCGCACCGACGTCGAGGGCCCCGACGGCTACGTCTTCTTCGCCGCCGACAGCCGCCACCCGGCGTACCACCTGGTCAAGAACGTCGTCGACTCGTCGAAGTACGTCAGCGAGTTCCGCCTGGAGGACTATCCCGTAGCCCCGGAGGACGTCCTGCACACCGGCCGAGCCGCCTTCGACGCAGCCCTCAACACCGTCAACGTCGGCAAGTTCAACCTGTGCACCGCCTCGATCGGCATCTGCGAGCACGCGATGTACGAGGCCGTCGCCCACGCGCAGAACCGCATACTCTACGGCCGCCCCGTCACCGCCTTCCCGCACGTGCGGCGCGAATTGACCGACGCCTACGTCCGGCTCGTCGGCATGAAGCTGTTCAGCGACCGCGCCGTCGACTACTTCCGCACCGCGGGCCCCGACGACCGTCGCTACCTCCTCTTCAACCCGATGACGAAGATGAAGGTGACCACCGAGGGCGAGAAGGTCATCGACCTGATGTGGGACGTCATCGCCGCCAAGGGCTTCGAGAAGGACAACTACTTCGGCCAGGCCGCCGTCGAGATCCGCGGCCTGCCGAAGCTGGAGGGCACCGTCCACGTCAACCTGGCGCTGATCCTCAAGTTCATGCGCAACCACCTCCTCGACCCCGTCGCGTACGAGCCCGTCCCCACCCGCCTCGACGCGGCCGACGACGACTTCCTCTTCCGCCAGGGCCCGGCCCGCGGCCTCGGCTCGGTACGCTTTCACGACTGGCGTCCGGCCTTCGACACGTATGCCCGCCTGTCCAACGTCGCCCGGTTCCGCGAACAGGCCGACGCACTCTGCGAGTTCGTACGCACGGCCGCGCCTGACGAAGAGCAGAGCCGGGATCTCGACCTGCTCCTCGCTGTCGGGCAGCTCTTCGCGCTCGTCGTCCACGGGCAACTGGTCCTGGAGCAGGCAGCCCTGACGAGCCTCGACGAGGACGTCCTCGACGAGCTGTTCGCCGTCCTCGTGCGGGACTTCTCCGCGCACGCCGTCGAGCTGCACGGCAAGGACTCCGCGACTGAAGAGCAGCAGCGCTGGGCGCTCGGCGCGGTCCGGCGCCCGGTCGTCGACACGGCGCGTTCGCAGCGCGTCTGGCAGCGCGTCGAGGCCCTGGCGGGGGCGTACGAGATGATGCCCTGAGGCATCCAAGCGCGGCCTCGCACCCTCCCGCGGAGTACGGTGGCCACCACCGTACTCCGCCAGGTGCCCGCCGGTGAGCGTGGAGCGGTTGGCCGAAGGACGACGGGGTTCGGGAACAACGACAGCAGTCGCCCCAGCATGTTCGCGACATCATGACCAGCCGGCTGGTGACGGTGCAGCCGCAGGCCTCGGTGACGGCGGTGGCTCAGAAGATGCGTGACGAGAGCACCGGGGCCGTCCTGGTCATCGAGGACGAGGAGCTGCGCGAGCTGGTCAGCGACAGCGACCGGCGATGTGACACCTGCCACGCCTGCGGACAGGCGGGACCCGCGCTGATCCCCGAGCTGACGCGGGCCCCGCTTTCCGGCCATACCGCACGGTAGATGCACGTGGTGCGAAGGCGTGGTGCTCAGCCTTCACCGCGAGAGGCCGGCTCGCCCCCTGGTGGTGTGGGCGGGCAGCCCATCTCCTGGAATCGAACATGCGAACAATCCTCGGCGATGCGGCTACGCCGGGTCCGCCGCAGTCCCGTGACTGGCGGCGAGGCCGTCGAGGAGCAGGACGATGAGCCGTGAGGCGAGGTCGCGCTGGTGCTCGTGCCCGCTGATGAGGGTGATTCCACCAAGCGCCATGAGGACGTCGTTCGGCTCCGTGTCCTCGCGCACCTGCCCAGCCGCCGTGCCGGCTTCGAGGAGTGTCGCCACCGCCCCACCCAGGGCGTCGCGGCTGTGCTGGCGCAGGCCCTCGCGGGCGGCGAGGATCGCGGGCAGCGCGTCGGCCATGCCCTGCTTGGTCAGCATGTAGTCCACGAACGCCTCCGCCCACTCGCGCAGCGCGGCCAGGGGTGCGCGGTCGGCGAGCAGCTCGCGGGCCGAGGCGCACAGCCGGTCGGTCTCGTTCCGGTAGGTGGCCTCGATGAGGTCTTCGCGCGTGGGGAAGCGGCGGTAGAGGGTGCCGATTCCGACGCCGGCCTCGGCGGCGATCGCCTTCAGCGAGGCGTCGGCGCCCTGCTGCGCGAAAGTACGGGCGGCCGCCTCCAGCAGGCGGTCGTGATTGGCCCGGGCGTCCGCCCGCAGCGAGCGCTGCATCACTTCTCCTTGCAAGCGGAGCCAGCTCCGCTTATTGTCGACGCGTAAACGGACCCGACTCCGTTTACTCCCCATCGTAGGCGGATGTTCTTCCTCCGCCCACCCTCACGAGCACACAGTCGCCGGACACTTCCGGCCGCGCGTGCACCAGAAACAGGGAACAACCATGACGCAGAGCCTCGCCACACCCTTCGGCGCGCAGTCGACCGCGTCCGAGGTCATCGCCGGTATCGACCTCACCGGCCGCCGAGCCGTCGTGACCGGCGCCACCGGAGGCCTCGGCCGGGAGACCGCCCGTGCCCTGGCCTCGGCGGGCGCCGAAGTGACCGTTGCGGGACGCACCCTGCAGAGCGCCACCGCCGTCGCGCAGGAGATCGCCGCCGAGACCGGCAACAGCCTGACGAGGGCGGCTCGGCTGGACCTCGCCGACCCAGCGTCGGTCGCCGCCTTCGTCGCGGACCGGCGCGGACCACTGCACATCCTGGTGAACAACGCCGGGATCATGGCCACGCCCGAGCTGCGCACCCCCACCGGCCGGGAGCTGCAGTTCGCGACCAACCACCTCGGCCACTTCGCCCTCACCGTGGGCCTTCACGACGCCCTCGCGGCGGCGGGCGACGCCCGCGTGGTCGTCCTGAGCTCGGTCGGGCACGTCAACGGGCCGGTTCGCTTCGACGACCCCGACTTCACCAAGGAGCCGTACGACCCGTGGCTGGCGTACGCCCAGTCCAAGACGGCGAACGTGCTCTTCGCCGTGGAGGCCGCGAAGCGCTGGGCCGCCGACGGCATCGCCGTCAACGCACTCAACCCCGGGCGCATCTGGGAAACCGGCCTCGGCCGCCACATGGACGCGCCGCCCGCCTCCTTCGATCCGTCTGGCGTCACTGGTGTTTCCGAGAAGAACATCGCCCAGGGTGCCGCCACCTCGGTCCTGCTGGCGGCGTCTCCCCTGGTCGACGGGGTCACCGGCCGGTATTTCGAAGACTGCCAGGAAGCCGGACCGCACACCCCGGGAATACGCCGCGGTGTCGCCGCCCACGCCGTCGACCCCGACAGCGCCCGCAAGCTCTGGGACCTGTCGGTGCGGCTGACCGCCGGCGACCGGTGAGACCGGCGCCGACCGACCGCGCGGTTTTGTCGCTGGCCATGACGCTGATCTGCGCTGCGGTCTGGACGGAGAAGCGAGCGTCATGATCCAACCGTGGTTCATGACCTCCTCCCAGCCCAGCAGGCCATAGAACTCCCGGCTCTCCTTGTTTGGAGTCGTCGATGGCCGTTCACCGTGTCGTGCCCAACGGTGTTGGTGCTGATTGCTGACAAGTTCAGGGACTGTGTCCGCGTGAGGACGATGCGCCAGCAGCCGAACTCTGCCCGTCATGAATTCCACCGAACCGGCCGTGCCGCCCGGCCGCACACCGCACGACTCAGGGGCGGCTCCACTCACCCGCAACACCGCGCACTGCCTCGCCGCCGACGGCGTCGCCGCCACCCTCACTTGCTGTCGCAGGCGCGGCGGCCTCGCGCCGCGATAATTGAATGGCGCCCATGAAACAGAGCGCCCACCCTGGTTTCCACATGGGGCATCCAGCCGCGTTCGCGACCTGTTCCACGCGGCCGGAAGACGGTGAGAACGAGAAGGCAGGCTCACCCACTAGTGAGAGGCCACCGGTCGCGGTGCCTCCTCCCTGAGCGTCACCGACGCGCCGTGTCGAGCGGGCGTCCGTCGGCCGGGCTCGCATCGTTGCGCACGGGGCCTGCGTATCGGCCCCACCTCCACGGCACCAGCTGGAGGACGCCGAACGCCACCTCGACGCCGAAGAACAGCCACAGGAGCCGAGACGCACCGTGGGCCAGTGCGTACGCCTGCCACGTCGCGAACAGGGTACGCGCGATGCCGTCTAACAGTCCGTGTTCCGGCAGCGGCCTGACGATTCGCAGAACGGCCCAGACGACCACCACCGAGCCCATCAGGTTGGCGAACAGGACCTGCCACGTATCGAGTTCGGGCAAAGCGCCGAACCCCAGTGCCTTGCCGCACCATGACAGCGCGTCGTGTACCAGTGCGTAGGTCCACGGAGTTGCGAATCCCACCGTCACGACCAGGTCGTACCAGGCGCTCGCGCGTACGACGCGGAGACGTCAGGGGTGCCGAACCGGGCGTACAGGTTGTCGTCGATCATGGCCTGGGCCCCTTGGCCGAGTTCCTCAGCGGGCTGGAACACGGCCAGGACCGTTCCCGACCACTCGTCGCGTGCCCCGGCGAGGAGCGTCATGGTGCCCAGCAGGCAAGCGGTGTGCATGTCGTGCCCGCAGGCGTGCATGACGCCCCGTTTCGTCGAGGCGTAGGACAGCCCGGTCCGCTCGGTCACGGGCAGCGCGTCGAAGTCGGCGCGCAGCAGCACCGTCGTGCCCGGACCGTTTGCCAGTCTGGCCACTACGCCGGTCCGCCCCACACTCTCGGTCACCTCGTAGCCCAGTTCCCGAGCACGGCGTGCGGCTTCCGCGCCCGTGCGGTGTTCCTCGAAGGAAAGCTCGGGGTGAGCGTGCAGGTCCTTGGACAGCGCTTCGAGCCTTTGGGTCAGGGCGGCGTCCAGTCCTGCCAGGACCCGCTGAGCCGTGCCGACTGCAGTCATCGTGAGATCCCGTCCCCTTCCCGCCTTGCTGAATGAGGCGTCGTAACCCGGGCGGAGGGCTGCGGGCAGACCGCGCGGGTGATGTCCACCTGCGCCGGTGCGACGGTCTGGGCAGCGGTCGATGCCCCCCCGATCGGCAGTGTCCGGGGACAACCCGGCGCTGGCAGAACAGCACCTCTCCGCTCTTCCATCATCGAACCGGCGGCGCCTACCTGCTCTGCGAACGCGCCGCAGCAGCAAGGAGCCCCGGCTCGCCGGTGGCACGATCGCTGAGTGGGCCGGGGCACGGCGCCGGACCCGGCCCTGGAGCGGACGTCACGGCAGCCGACGCGGACGCCGCGGCTGATGGCCGAAGGTGCGACCGGTCGTGGCCGTAAACAGGATCGCCGCCAGCACTTCGCGATCGCCGTAGCGGCGTCGTCCGCCGCCCTGCGGGTGCACCACAGCAGCCGGGACCACTCGCCAGAACGACTCCCACAGCCGGCCTGGCACCAGACGCCCCACCATCGCCCTCGCGGCCGCCGCCAGCTTGGTGATCAAGCCAGTGCCTAGTCGGCCGAGGAGTCAGGTGTTGGTGCCGTCTGCGGGAACGCCGTCGGGCAGCCCGGCTGCGGATCCGGTTCCCTTGTCGGCGCCAGGGCACGCGGTGTCCAGGGTGTACGCGGTCATCGACAGCGATCCGTAGGCATAGCCGTCGACGAGGATCTCCGCACCGTGGCCGGACGCTGCCGCGAGCCCCGCGAGGTAGAGCAGCGGGATGAAGTGGCCCGGCGCCGCCACGCTGCCCGTCACGGACGAGACCACGTCCCAGATCACGGTCGGCCCGGTGGGCAGCGCCGGCCAGGGCGGCTGACCGTACACCCGACCCGGAGGTCCCCGCGGTGCGCGAGCGGCGCGGGGCGGCGGCCCTCTCGCCGGGCTGCTCGGTCGAGCCATCGAGTCCCCGCCCACAGACACGGTGGGACTTCTGCGCATCGGCTGAGCCCGCTCACCCGATGCGTACAGGGGCCCCACGTCCGCCGCTGCGTCCCGGCCGTACACACGTCTGCCGTCTCGAACCGTCCCACGTCTGGAGACCGACTGGCCTGGAACGGCTTCGCGCGCGGCCTGCCTGCGTCACTGGAACAGTTCCACGGTGATGTGCGGTGACAGTGAGCGCAGGAAGTCGGGGGCGTCGAAGATCTCGCCGGCGGGGGTGACTCCGACTGCCCTGGTCCGTCCGTCGAGGATGCGGTTGATCGCTTCTACGGCGAGTGGTGCGGTGACGGCGTAGATGTCCTGGCCCTTGGCGACGGCACGCCGTTCGCGGCCGTTGCGGCGTACGAGGGCGTCGACGAGGAAGGTCTGCGCGGACCGCCCGCTTCGGTCGGTCGCGGTCGGTGCCGGGGTGTCGGGGTTCGACACGTCCCTGGCCGCCTCGACGGTCATGTAGGTGGCTACGTCGGGGATGGGCAGGTGGCGGGAGACGGTGACGACGTCGGCCATCGTGAACTCGCCGATGACGTCCCGGGTACCCATCGGGTCGGGGAAGGGCCACTGCAGGGTCGGCAGGTCGTCCTGGTGGTACTCCAGCCGCCCAGCGGTGTAGCGGACTGCCCGGCCGTCTCGCCGCTGCCGTGAGACCGCGCCCGCGGCCCGTGTACCGGCGGTGGGGTGCCAACCGCTCAGCCCGTAGGCGATGTGCGCCTCGTCGGCCGCCGTCCAGTCGCCCATCGCGGCGGTGGTCAGCAGGTCGCCGAGACCGCCGTAGAAGGCCATTGCGGGGACGATGACCGCCTTCGCGGCGCGGGCACGATCCGTGAAGTGCGTGAAGGTGTCCATGTTGGCCTCGATCTCGGCCGCCACATCGACATACGGGATGCCGGCGCGCAGTGCCGCTTCGATCACGGGGGCGGCCGTCGCGGCGAAGGGGCCGGCGCAGTTGATCACGGCTGCCGCACCGGCCAGCGCCCGGTCCAGCGACGCCGGGTCGGTGACCGACGCCGGGCGGATGTCCGGATCGGACGCGAACCGCGCTGCCAGCGCCCGCAGCTTCCCGGCATCGCGGCCGGAGAGGACAGGGACGAATCCCCGGTCCAGCAACTGCGCCACCACAAAGCGCCCGGTGTGCCCGTACGCCCCGAACACCGCCACCGTCAGCCCCGCTGCCATGAATGTTTCCTCCGCTCGAACGACTCGCTCATTGCGTTGCGATCATCCTTCGGCACCAGGCGCCCTCACACGAGTGTCTGGAACGACATGGCCCATACACTTTCGGACATGACTACTGTGGCGCTCGCTGTCACCGACGGCATGCTGCACTTCGAACTGTCCCTGGCCTACGAGGTCTTCGGCTCCGCGCCGGCCGGCACACCGGGCCCGTGGTACGACGTCACGGTGTGCGGGCCGAGCGCCGTGCGGGTGGGCCGGTTCCGGCTGGAGCCCGACCGCGGCCTCGACCATCTGCGTCGCGTGGACACCGTGATCGTCCCCGGCTGGGCCGACGTCGACCAGCCCCCACCCACCGAGCTGGTCGACGCCGTACGCGCGGCACACCAGGCAGGCGCACGCGTGGCCTCGCTGTGCACGGGCGCCTTCGTGCTGGCCGCCGCCGGCCTGCTGGACGGCCTGCGCGCGACCACGCACTGGGCACACACCGAGGACCTGGCCGCCCGCCATCCGCAGGTGATCGTGGACCCTGGCGTCCTCTACGTGGACAACGGCAGCGTGCTCACCTCCGCAGGCAAAGCCGCCGCCATGGACCTGTGCCTCCACCTCGTCCGCCTCGACCACGGCTCTTCCGTTGCCAACGCGGTCGCCCGCCGCCTGGTCGTACCGCCCCATCGCGACGGCGGCCAGGCCCAGTACGTCACCACCCCCGTACCCGCCCCGGACCACCACCCCCTCGCCGACCTGTTCCCCTGGGTCCTGCGACGACTCGACCAGCCGCTGACCGTGGAGGACCTCGCACGCCAGGCACGGATGAGCTCACGCAACCTGGGCCGCCACTTCAAGGCCGCGACCGGCACCACCCCACTGCAGTGGCTACTGACCCAGCGGATCCGCCACGCCCAGGAACTGCTGGAGACCACCGGTGAGGGCATCGACACCATCGCGGCTGCCACCGGCATGGGCACCGCCACGACCCTGCGCCGGCACTTCAACCGCACAGTCGGCGTACCACCGGACACCTACCGCCGCACCTTCCGTGCGAGAGCCGACTCCATCCCGCATGTCAGCGAGCAGCACCACCGGGAGACCGACACCTGCTAGCGCCCTCACCACCGACCATCCTCGGCTGAGGTCGATCGCGCACGCTTCGCGTGCGGCCGGGGGAGCCGTCCTGCACGCGGTTGTTACGGGGGCCGGGAAGATTTTTCGGCCTTGATCATGTCGAGAGGCATAGTGAGGATCGGCAGCGCGCGTCATCTGGGACACAGGGGTGGGCCACGGAGGCCGCCGGGGAAGAGCAGGTGACGATGGATGCGCAAGCAGATGAGACTTTCAGGGATTTCGTGGCGAACAGGTCGTCGGCACTGTTGAAGACGGCCGTCCTCCTCAGTGGCGGGGACCGCCATGGCGCCGAGGACTTGCTGCAGAACGCGCTGATCAAGGTGGCCGGCCGCTGGAACCGCATCGAGGAACCGGAGGCGTACGTACGCCAGGTCCTCTACCGGCAGCACATCAGCCGCTGGCGGCTGAAGTGGCCGCGCCGTGAACTGAGCGTCGCCACGACGCCGGAGGTGAGCACCCCAGCGGACGCGGCGTCCGCCGCCGAACTGCGCCTGGTGATGCGCGGTGCGCTGGCGAGGCTGACCGCCCGGCAGCGCACCGTTCTCGTCCTGCGCTACTTCGAGGACCTCCCGGAGGCCGACGTGGCCCGAATCCTGGGGTGCTCCGTGGGAACCGTACGGTCGACGACGCACCGCTCGCTGGCTCGCCTGCGCGCGCTAGCGCCCGAACTCGCGGCGCTGGGCCCGGCCACGGTCGAGCAGCAGCCGTCCCAGCACAAGTCACCCGTGGAGGTGCGTCCGTGAACGTCGAGGAACTGATCTCCGACGCCTTCCGCGAGCAAGCCGCGGACACCATGCCCGCACCCCCGCACTTCGCCGACCGTGTCCTGGCCGTGCGGCGCCGCCGCCGTACCCGCAGGCTCGTGTCCGTCGCAGCGGCCACCGTCACCGCGGTCGCCGTCGCGGTGGCCGGACCCCGCCTCAGCACAGGACGGGACGATGTACGGCCCGCGAGCGAGCTGAACCACAACGACGTCATCGGTCACCCCGACCAGTCGCCGCCCAGGACCCTCATCGCGGCCGGGGACACGGTGCTCTCCGCCTTCTACGTCACGAAGGCCGTCGAGCAGCCCAACGGTGACGACGTTCTCACCCGCACCTACGGGCTGCTCGACCAGAAGACGGGCGTCTACAAGAAGACCCGTTGGGCTTTCCTGGACGTCGCCCCCGGTTCCCGCACCGCCGCCGTACTCGAGGGCGAACTGCCGGCCAGGCGCATCGGGCTGCTCGACCTGATCACCGGGCGCGTGGACCGCTGGATCAAGACGGACCGGGGCGTCGCCAGCGTCGCCTTCTCACCCGACGGCACCAAACTCGTCGCGACCACCTACGCCAAGAACCCAGACCGCATGTTCGCCGACCATAAACAGGACATCGACGGCAAGGAAGTCCCCGGCCCGGTGCCGAGCCGCACGGGATTCACCGTCGTGGACGTCGACTCGGGCAAATCGGACTGGCACAAGGCGCCGCACCCGACGGACGAGACGGGGTGGTTCGGCAATGCGCGCGCGGATTTCGCCTTCAGTCATGACGGCACGCTCGTCTACGCCGAGACCCCGATGAAGCCTTTCCGCGACTACTACAGTCTGGACGGCGACCGTGCTGACTGGCCGGCCGACGAAAAGGGCCGCGCTTCCGCCAAAGCAGGTCTCTCGCCCGACGGCAAGCTCCTCGCGGGTGAGTTCGCGGGCTACGGGGCAACGATCGCCGCCGCGATCCTCGACCCCCACACGCACCGGCAGATCACCACAGTCCCGGTGCAACAACTACTCGCCTGGGCCGACAACAAGCGCCTCATCGCCTGGGGCTGCGACCCCAAGAAGTGCGACGGCAAGGGGGAGTTCCACAACCAGTTGCTGCTGGTCACCGTCGGTACCAACAAGGTCGTCCCCCTGAGCGGCTTCCGCAAGGCCAGCGCCGACTACCCGGGCCGCTGGACCCCCATCTTCAGCAAACGCTGACCAACTGCCCACCTCGGCCGGCATCCCGTCCGATGGTGACCGGCCCTGCCGGCACCGGTACCCAGCTCCCGTGGCCTCGGCACACCCCGAGGCTACGGGAGAAAGGGCAGGCAGCCGAGAACGTGTGTCGTGTGCACCCAGGGAGTCTTCGCCGACCCGAACGACGAAGCCCAAGAGGGACATCCGCTGGCCCGCGACCTCTCCTGCGTGGACCCACGAGGTGTTCGGCTCGCACTGGGCGCAGCGGCTGGATCAGCAGAACCACGTCCGCTTCCCGGGCTTGCCTCGGGCACCCAAACGGCACTCCCTGATGCAAATGGAAGAGTTGACAGACGAGGTCCTGACCGACGGCGACGTCGACGTCGAACTCCAACCCAGCGCCCGTCTTGGTGTCGCTGGTGGTGTCGTGTCGTCCGCTGGCGGTCCTGCTGCCTCGTGTACTTCCTCTCGTCGTGAGGAAGGGTCGTTGTCTTGACCGCGCTGCGGGCTGCTCGGTGCGCTTGCGGCCGTTCGCCGTTCGCAGTGGTCCGTGTGGTGTGTGGTCGTCGGTGGTCTGGTGTGCGTCGGTGTCCGGGCCGTGTGCTGTGCTCGGCGGGTGATGTATGCCGCTGTGGGCGCTGGCGTGTCAGGGAGTCGGCCGCTGCGACGACTGTTCATCGCCGCCCGGTCGTAGGCCTGCTGGGTCGGTGAGGGCGGCACGATGCCGGGGGTTCGCTGGTATTGCCCGGGCCCGGGGACCCGGCGTTGGCTCGTCAGGGGGAATCCGAATGGCGACCACGGCAAACAATTGAGCTTTGATTGCCGCTTTTTGGGTGAGCGTTTTCTCGAACTTGGTCGGTGCTGACGGCATGTTGTGCAGGGAACGGATGCGGGGAGGCGCACGGAGTGCCCCCGCCCCGTCGTCCGGCAGGCGCTCAACCGGGCATGACCTGCGATGATCTGACGGACAGCCAGCTGCTGTAGCGCCTGCGCGACGCCGCGACCGCCGCTTCGGGTCGGCGGGCTCTCGCTTTCCTGTGTAAAAGCTCTGCTCCTGCGTTGACCTGAACCCGTCAATTCTGCTTTGCTTCTCCGCGTCTGACAGGTCATCACCAATTCGGCCGGCAAGATGTGGCAGTGCGAGCCCCTTCTCGCTGTCTTTCTATTGTCCGGTCCAGGACGTGAGTCTCTTCGCGGATCGCAACGCCGTGCGTGAGTTCCCCAGCTGCCGGGCTCCTGCCCGCGCAGTCGCCCGGTGCCGCGCGGAGCTCTGCTCCTGTTCCGGTACGTAACGGGCGTCAACCGACGGCCGGAGCGGGCCCAACAGGTGATGCGCCTTGTCGACACCCCATGCAGCTCACCTCCGCCGCACCGACGGCGGAGGCTCGTGCGAAGAAAGGTTCCCATCACCCATGGGTCATCCCCACACCCGCGGCGCAGTCCGAGCAACCCTGACCGGTCTCGCGTCGCTGTCACTCGTCACCGGTGCGGTAGTCGCCTCCATCCCTCAGGCGGCAGCCGCCCCCCAGCCCGCGGCCCACTCGGCGAGACCGAACCCCTACAGCCCGGCCTACCAGCACCCCTACCGGCACGGCGTCCTGCCGACCATCCAGCGGAACGCCAAGATGAAGTCCTGGGCGGCCAACCACCCGGCCGCTGCCACGGCGACGGGCCCGGAGACGCTCTCCTACGGTGGCGGCGTCGACGGTATCGGCGTCCAGAGCGGTCACTCCAAGGTCTACCTGGTCTTCTACGGCTCGCAGTGGGGCACGCAGAGCACCAACGCCAGCGGCGACGCCACGTTCTCCGGCGACCCGGACGGCGCGGCCCCCGTCGCCCAGGAGATGTTCAAGGACATAGGCACCGGGAACGAGCGGTGGTCCGCAGATCTCACCCAGTGGTGTGACGGGCCGAACGTGTCGGCGGGCGCCACCAGTTGCCCGTCCAACGCGAACTTCATCCCGTACCAGAGCGGCGGCGTGCTGTCCGGCGTGTGGTACGACAACTCGGCGGCCTCGCCGAGCGCCGCGACCGGGCACCAGCTCGGCGCCGAAGCCGTCAAGGCTGCCGGGCACTTCGGCAACACCACCGCCGCGTCCAACCGGGACGCCTACTACGTCATCCTCTCGCCGCACAACACCAACCCTGACAACTACCAGGGTCAGTACTGCGCCTGGCACGACTACAACGGCGACAGCACACTCTCCGGCGGCCCCGTGTCCTCCTCCTACGGGGACATCGCGTTCAGCAACCAGCCGTACAACATGGACTCCGGTTCCGGCTGCGGTGTCGGGTTCGTCAACTCGCCCGGCACGCTGGACGGCTGGACCATGACACTCGGCCACGAGTGGCAGGAGATGATGTCCGACCAGAACCCGGCGGGCGGCTGGACCAACCAAACCGGCAGCTCGTACAACGGCCAGGAGAACTCCGACGAGTGTGCCTGGATCGCGCCCGGCAGCACGGGCGGGGCGGCCAACGTCACGATGGGCACCGGCACCTTCGCCGAACAGGCCAGCTGGTCCAACGACACCAACAACTGCGCCATCTCGCACGCGATCGTCGGCGGCGGCAGCAGCGGTGGCGGCACCCTCACCAACGGCACCTTCGAGACCGGCAGCCTGTCCGGCTGGACCACCAGCGGTACCGCCTCCGCCACCACCTCGGCGGCGCACAGCGGCAGCTACGGCGCGACGGTGGGCTCCACCGGCCCGACGAACACCTCCTCGGTCTCCCAGTCCTTCACCGCCCCGTCCGGCACCAGCAAGGTCTCCTTCTGGTACAACGTCACCTGCCCGGACACGGTGAGCTACGACTGGGCGACGGCCACACTCCAGGACACCACGGCCGGCACCACCACGACGCTGCTCGGCAAGACCTGCACCCAGGGTGCGGGCTGGAAGCAGGTCTCCGGCACCGTGACCGCGGGCCACAACTACACGCTCACCCTCACCAACAAGGACGACAACTACGCGGGTGACGCGACCTACACCTACTACGACGACGTGACGCTGTCCTGACCTGTCACGCCGTACGGTGGGGGCGAGCCGACGGCTCGCCCCCACCCCTGTAGAGGCGCCCGCGCGGGCGGCATCCACCGCAGGAGGACCCGTGTTCCCGTCAACTGTCCGCTCGTGCCCCGCCCGGCGGGTGCTGCATGCCGGGTTCGCCGCGCTGGCCGCAGCGACCCTGACCGGCACCCTCGGCGGTTGTTCGTCCGGCTCCGCCGGGTCGCCGTCTTCCGCGTCGGCCGGGCCATCCGGATCCACCACTCGGTCGGTCGTCCTCGACGAACGAGAGCGCGGGAGAACGGTCCGGGTGACCGTCGGCACGCTGATCGTGGTGCGCCTGCACAGCGCCTACTGGTCCACCCCCACCGGCTCGAACCCGCGGGTGCTCGCCCCCGCCGGCGGCGCAACCACAGCCACCGGCACGTGCCCGCCCGGACGGGGCTGCGGAATCTCCTCCGCCCGGTTCACCGCTCGCGGGTCCGGCACCGCTCACGTCACCGCCCGACGCGATGCGTGCGGCGAGGCGATGCGATGCCCGCCCGGCCAAGGCCGCTACGACGTCACTGTGACGGTCACGCGCTAGCGCGGGCAGTCCGCTCGGAAAAGAGGTCTGCAGGAGCATCCGCTCGGCGGTCTTCCCGGGAACGGATGGCAAGGGTTCGGGTCGACAGGCCCGTTCGAGTGCCGCCACCACGAGGGACACGGGAGGCAGCGCGCTCCCGGGCCCCCTGCACGGCGGTGTACGGGGGCCCGGTCCGAAGCGCGCGTGCCGGCGGGCGCCTCGACACGCGTACCCTCAGCGAGGCGGCGGCACGGCAGTCACGGCCGAAAGGTCATCGAGCGGGCCACTCCTGTGGGCTGGCGTCGCGGGCCTCCGGACGGGTCGAGCGGGAGCAGATGCGCCGGCCAAGATCCGGCGGCGGACTCCAGTTCCCCCGCCCGTGCGGAGGGCCACGCCCACCATCCCGGTGCCGACGGAAGGTTCAGGCCTCGCGCGGCCCCTGCGTTGCTCCGCCTCGCCGTCGTCCGCCTCGTCGTCGGTGTGGGGGTCACGCAACGGGCGCGGACCAGGCACCGTGGGCCGGGTGAAGGCCGGCGGTCGCGGAAGTCCGTCGCCCGGTACCGGCGCCCGTGCGTACTGGACGGCTCAGGGGCGTGCCTCCGCCGGTTCCAGGTGCGGTTCCAGGGCGTCGGCGACCTTGTTGCACAGCTCGACGAACATCGCCCGCTCGCCGGGGCTCAAGGTGGACCCGACGATGCGGGCGTTTTCGCGTCGCTGCTCGGCGACCCGGGTCAGGAAGGACTCGCCGGTCGGCGTGAGCGAGGTGGTCAGTTCGCGCCGGTCCTCGCCGAGCGTCTGTTGCCCGACGAGCCCCAGGTCCTTCAGCACCCGCAGAGCCTTGGAGGTCGTCGCCCGGGACACCCCGAGGGAGGAGCTGAGCACCGAGGGCGTCATGGGGCCGCGGATGCGCAGCAGTTCCAGGACGTCGTACTGCTGCCAGGTGACGCCCTCCGGGTTCGAGCGGGTGCGACGGGCGACCAGGATGCACTGCAGGTGGGACAGCGCGTCCTCGAGTTCGCCGGGCACGGCCGGGGCCTCGCTCGCGCGTCCTGGACTGTCGGTTCGGGTCATCAGCGCCCCTCCGATTGGTTGCCCATCATCAACGACCAGGATGCTCCGGGGTGCACCGGCTGCGTCGATATGAACTTCGCCACATGGAATGATTTCTGTAGAGAAATCTTATACCAGTGATCCCCGTGCGGTAGCCCCTCCGTCCGAGGAGCCACCGCGCATCGTGGCCCACCTCTCCGCCGACAGGGGAAGTATGCCCTCCGGATTCGCTGCCGAGAGTACTGGTTCACCGTCACCCGGGAGCGAGTGATTTCCTATTGGAAACCGAGTTGCGAGACGAGTGATCGGTATGCAGCTGCTTTCCAGGCGGAAAACAACTGGCTGAAAGGGTCTGTTCCGTGCGAGGGGGCTCGAGTCGGCCGGCGAGGCCCTCCAGCTGCGCCGAGCGGGCGGAACTCGGCCCCGAGGCTCCAGGTGTGCCAAGCGAAAGCCGGGGCAGGAGCAGCTGCAGCGGGGTGGAGCGCCGGCTCTGACCCCTCAAGATCGGGGTTGACACGTCGAAGAACGTCGACCTAACGTGATTTCCGAACGGCAACCATCGCTTTTCAGGCGATTTGTGCTTATCTCTCGACAAGCCGGTCACTGGACGTCAGGTGTGTTCGTCTCTGCGGACGCCCGGTGGCCATCCGCCAGCGAGGCAAGGAGCACCTGTGCTCACGGAGAACGCTTTAGGCGAGGCACGTACCGCTGTTTCCCTGACCCTCACGGAGGGCTTCGACCGGGTCGTGCGGACCGCCGGAGACGAGGTCGCCCTCGTCTCCGGCACACGGACCCTGACGTACCGCGAACTGAACGAGCGGGCCGAGCGCGTGGCCCGCGCACTGATCGCCCGGAAGGTGGCGCCCGGTGACCGGGTCGGCGTGTACCTGCGCCGGTCACCCGACCTGTACGCGGTCATGCTCGGCATCCTCAAGGCCGGCGCCTGCGTGGTGCCGGTCAACCCGGACCACCCCGCGCCGTTCGTCGACCGGGTGCTGGCCGAATCCGCGCCCACCGCCGTCGTGCACGACACGGGAGGGCCCCGAGCGGCGGCCCGCATCGCCGGTGCACCGCTGTGGGTGCAGGCCGACGAGCTGACCGCGGCCGCGGAGCCGCAGGACGGCGTCCCGCTGCCGCTCGTGTCCGACCCGGAGGGCACCGCCTTCCTGATGTTCACCTCCGGGTCCACCGGCAGGCCCAAGGGCGTGCGCATCGCCCACCGCGGGCTGGCACGGCTCGGCCCGTACAGCGGTGACCTGCGGATGGGACCGGGGGACTGCCTGGTCCAGTCCGCGGCGTTCTCCTTCGCCGCGTCCACCATCGAGATCTGGCTCGCTTTCCTGCACGGCGCACGCCTCGTCGTGATGCCGCACGGGCTGCCCAGCCTGCCCGTCCTCAAGGACGCGATCGTCCGGCACGGCGTCACCGCCCTCTCGCTGCCCTGCGGTCTGTTCAACCTGCTGGTGGACGAGGAGCCGGAGTGCCTGAGCGGCGTGCGGCTGATCCTGCTCAGCGGCGACTTCCCCTCGCCGCAGCACCTCGCCCGCGCGGCCCGCGCGACCCGCGCCGTCATCTACAACGGCTACGGCTGCACCGAGAACTCCTCCATCACCGCCCTCTACCCCGTCCGCAGCGCCGACGACGTCACCCGCGAGGAACGCGTACCGGTGGGGCGTCCGCTGCCCGGGGTCACCCTGGAGGTCCTGGACGACGCACTGCGGCCCTGCCCGCCCGGCGCCCCCGGCCAGCTGGCCGTCGGCGGCCTCGGCCTCGCCCAGGGCTACCTGGACGAGCCCGGACTCACCGCCCGCAAGTTCGTGACCGGGCCGGACGGACGGCCCCGCTACCTGACCGGCGACCTGGCCCGCACCACCGGGGACGGGGACGTCGTCCTCATCGGCCGCGCCGACAGCATGGTGAAGATCCGCGGCTACCGCGTCGAACTCACCGCGGTCACCCTCGCCCTGCGCGCGCTGGACGGGGTCCACGACGCCGTGGTCAAGGCGTTCCCCGAGGACGTCGGCGACAAGTCCCTGACCGCCTTCTACACCACCCCCGACGGACGGCCGCTCGACGGTGCCGACCTGGCACGCCGACTGGGCGACCAACTGCCGTCCTACATGGTCCCCTCCTCGTTCCACCACCTCGGCGACCTGCCGAGGAACGCCAACGGAAAAGTCGACCGGTCCGCCCTCACGGACCCCTCGGCGACCCCGGACAAGCCGAAGAAAGGTGACACAGCCATGCAGAACCCGCTCGAGACCGTCGTGCTCCAGGCATGGAAGGACATCTCCGGCGCCGAGGACTTCACCCCCACCGACTCCTTCCTCGGCCACGGCGGGAACTCGCTGCACTTCGTCCAGCTCGCCTCCCGGCTGCAGAAGATATTCGGCGTCGAGGTCAGCACCGAGGACGTCTTCCGGCACGGCACCGTGGAGCAGCTGGCCCGCTTCGTGGAGCAGGCGCGGGACACCGGACGCAATCCCGCCCGGACCCAGTAGGCATCGCCCGGCTGCGGCCGTACGGCGCCCGTCGCTGACGGCCGGTGGATCTCCGCGGAGGACAACGACCGGTGAACTCCCCCCTCGAAACCGCCGTACTCGACCTTGCCCGGACCGCCCTCGGCACGGCCGACCTCACCGCGCAGGAACCACTCGCCGACCGGTGCGGGCGCCCGGAAGTGCTCGACGGCCTCGCCGCCACGCTGACGGCGGTGTTCGCCGTCGAGGTGACCGGCGCCGACCTCGCGGCCGGCACCACCGTCGCCGACGTCGCCGGACGCCTGGCCGACCGGCGCGGAGCGCCCCGGGAACCGGAACTGCGCGCCGGGCTCGCCCCACGCGACGGGCGGGCCGTGGAGGCGTCGTACGGCCAGAGCGGCATCTGGCTGATCGACCAGTACCTGCCCAACCCGGCCGCCTACAACGGCCCGTTCTCAGTCCGGCTGCCGTTCCCGGCCGACCCCGGACGCCTGCACGCCGCGGTGCGCGGGGTACTGCGCCGCCAGGAGGTCCTGCGCACCACCTACACCCTGGACGGCGGTACGCTCCGGCAGACCGTCTCGCAGGACGACGACGCGGTCCTCTTCGACGTCGCCCGGTACGGCGACGACAAGGAACTGGGCGCCCTGGTGCACCGCGCGGCCAACCTCCGCCTCGACCTGGCACGCGGACCCGTCGTCGCCGTGACGTGCGCCCTGGGGCCCGCGGAGCAGTCGGCCGTGATCTGCAACATCCACCACATCGCCTCCGACGCGGCCTCCGCAGGCATCTTCGTGCGGGAACTCCTCGACGCCTACGACCGCATCGGCCGCGGCCTGCCGGTCGAGGCCGATCCGCTGCGGCCCACCTACGCCGACTTCAGCCAGTGGTACCGCGACCGGCTCACCGACGAGGTCCTGACCCGCTCCCTCGACCACTTCGCCGACCGGCTCGCCGGGGAGCTCCCGGTGCTCGACCTGCCCACCGACCGGCCCCGCCCCCCGGTGCAGCGGCACCGCGGCGGCACCCTCGCACTGCACCTGCCTGCCGCCCTGGCCGACGACTTCGAGGCGCTCGCCCGGGAGGAGGGCGTCACCCTGTTCATGGCCCTCGTCGCCGCGTACGCCGTGTTCCTCTCCCGGCACACGCGCCAGCGGCGCGTACTGATCGGCAGTCCCGTCTCGCTCCGCGACGACCCGGCCACCCACGACCTGATCGGCTACTTCGTCAACCTGGTCGTGCTGGGGCAGGAGATCGACGACCGGATGACCGTCCGGGACGTGGTCCGCCAGGCCCGCCAGGAGGTCGGCGACGCGCTGCGGCACAAGTGGGCCCCCTTCGACAAGGTGGTCGAGCGACTCCAGCCGCCGCGCAGCAACGGCTACACGCCGCTCGTGCAGACCATGCTCGTGCTCACCCAGGACGGCCCCGCGATCCGCCACGACGGCACCGAACTGCGCGTCGAGCGCGGCGCCGCGCACGGCTCCAAGTACGACCTGTCCCTGGTCTTCGAGCGTGCACCCGACGGCCTGAACTGCCTGATCGAGTACGACGCGGACCTCTTCGACGAGGCGACCGTACGGGCCATGGGCGGCCGACTGCGGCACCTGATGGAGCAGTTCGTCCGGCACCCCGACGCGGCGCTGCACGAACTGGAGGCGCTCGGCGCCGAGGAGCGCAGTACGGTGCTCGCCCGCGGGGACCTGACCGCGCACGCCGCGCACGACGCCCCCGTCATGGAGCTCTTCGAGGCCCAGGTCCGGGCGACCCCCGACGCCGTGGCGCTGGAGGACGGCGACACCGCCGTGACCTACCGGGAACTCGACGAGCGCGCCAACCGGCTCGCCCACGTCCTGCGCGCCTGTGGCGCGGCGCCCGGCACCCGGCTCGGCATCTGCCTGCCGCGCTCCCGCGACATGGTCGTCGCCCTGTTCGCCGTCCTGAAGACCGGAGCGGCGTACGTCCCGCTCGACCCGTCCTACCCCCGCCGGCGGCTCAGCCACACCCTGCGTGACGCCGACGTCCTGGTGACCGTCACGGACAGCACGCTGGCCGGTGAACTCCCGCCCGGTGAGGAACTGTTCCTCCTCGACCGGAACACCGGGCCGATCGCCGCGGCACCCGCCACGGGACTCGGCCGCACCAAGACACCCGACGACGAGATCTACGTCGTGCACACCTCGGGCTCCACCGGCCTGCCCAAGGGTGTCGTCATCGCCGACCGGACCGTGGCCAACCTCGTGCGCGCCCAGCACCGCTGCTCCCCGTGCGGGGCGACCGGGCGGACGCTGCAGTACATGTCGCTGTCGTTCGACGTCTCCGTCATGGAGATCCTCGGCACCCTGTGCGTGGGCGGCACCCTCGTGCTCGTCCCCGAGGAACTGCGCAAGGACCTGCACGCCCTGGCCGGCTTCCTCGCGCGGCACCGCGTCAACCGCGTCTACCTGCCCTACATCGCGCTCCAGCAGCTGGCCTCGCTGACCACCGACGCCGGCCTGCGCCTGGACGACCTGCGCGAGGTCACCTCCGTGGGCGAGGCCCTCGTCGTCTCCCCGCAGATCAGGCAGTTCGCCACCCGCCACCCGGCGCTCCGGCTGGTGAACATGTACGGCCCCTCGGAGACCCACCTCGCCAGCTGGCACCCGCTCACCGGCGCGCCCGCCACCTGGCCCGACACCCCGCCGATCGGCCGCCCGGTGGACGGCGTACGGCTGCTGGTCCTCGACGCCCGTCTGCGCCTCGTACCCCCCGGCGTCCCGGGCGAGCTGTACATCGGCGGCCCCGTGCTGTCCCCCGGGTACCGCAACCGGCCCGCGGAGACGGCCCGCCGCTTCCTGCCGGACCCCTTCGGCGGTCCCGGCGAACGGCTCTACCGCACCGGGGACCTGGTGCGCTGGAACGGCGACGGCGACCTGGAGTACCTAGGCCGGACCGACGACCAGATCAAGATCCGCGGCTACCGGATCGAGCCCGCCGAGATCGAGGCCGCGCTCGACGACCTGGACGGCGTCGCCTCCGCCGCGGTCACCGCCGTGGACTTGGCCCCCGGCGACCGCCGCCTCGTCGCGGTCCTGGAGTCCGCGCGGACCTGGGAGACCGCCGAGCTGCGCCGCGCGGTGTCCGGCACGCTGCCCGACTACATGGTGCCCGCACTGGTCGTGCCGGTGGAGCGCATGCCGACGGCCCCGAGCGGGAAGATCGACCGCCGGGCCGTCGCGGGCCTGGCCGCCGCACGGGCGACCGAGGCGCGCACCGCACCCCCCGAACCCGCGCAACCGCCCCGGCCCGGGCTCGAACAGCGGATCGCCACCGAGTGGGCGGACGTGCTGAAGGTGCCCGCGGTGGGCCGGGACGAGGACTTCTTCGCCATCGGGGGCAACTCCATCATCGCCACCGAACTGGTCTACCGGCTGCGCCGGGCGTTCGACCAGGACCTCTCGCTGCGCGCCCTGTTCGAGAACCCCACGGTCGCGGGCATGGCCACCCGGCTCGGCGCCGGCACGGCACCGCCCGCCACCGCCCCCGCCACGCTGCGGGCGGACGCGGAACTCACCGACGACCTGCCCGCCGTCACCGGAACCCCCGTTCCCGTCGCCCAGGCCGGCGACGTGCTGCTCACCGGTGCGACCGGCTTCCTCGGCGCCTACCTGCTGCGGGAACTGACCGCACGGCCCGGCGGCCGGGTGCACTGCCTGGTGCGGGCGGCCGACGCACGGGCCGGCACGGCCCGGCTGCGGGCCACCGCCGACCGCTACCTGCTGGACGGGCAGATCGACTGGGACCGGGTGCGCGCCGTGCCCGGCGACCTCGGCCGACCCGGTTTCGCCCTGCCCGCCGACGAGTACGCCGCGCTGGCCGGCACCGTCGACGTCGTCTACCACGCGGCCGCGCACATCAACTTCGTGCTGCCGTACGCCTCGGTGAAGCCGACGAACGTGGACGGCTTCCGCCACGTCCTGCGCTTCGCCGCCACCGGCCGGCCCAAGCACCTGCAGTACATGTCCACCATCGCCGTGTTCGCACCGGGCGAGTCGCCCGACGGCGCGGTCCTCACCGAGGACGACGTGCCCGACGCGTGCGAGGGGCTGGGCATCGGCTACACCCAGAGCAAGTGGGTCGCCGAACGCATGGCCCTGGCGGCCCGCGCCCACGGCGTCCCCGTCACCATCCACCGCATCGGGCGGATCTCGGGCGACAGCGTCACCGGCGCCTGCCAGAGCGACGACTTCCTGTGGCGGCAGATCAAGAGTTTCGTCGAACTCGGCTCGGCACCGCCGGCCGAGGACCTGACCACCGATCTGCTGCCCGTCGACTTCGTCGCCCGCGCCGTCGTCGCCCTCGCCCGCCACCCCGCCACCCACAACCGCACCCTGCACGTGTTCCACCCGAGCGGATCGGACTTCACCCCGGTCCACGCGGCCCTCCGCGCCGACGGCCACTGCCTCGAGATCGTCCCGGCCGACACCTGGCTGGCCCGCCTGGAGGAGTCCGCCCGACGCCCCGGCGGCAACGCCCTGGCGGCAGCCGTGCCCCTCTTCCGCGAGGGCGCACTGGAACTCGGTGACAACACCTACGGCAACGCCGCCACCACCCGCCTGCTGACGGAACTCGACCTGGCGTGGCCCGCCATCGACCAGCAGGCGATCGCGCGGATGATCCGCTACTTCCGCTCCGTCGGAGAACTGGCCGGCGACTGAGGAGACCCCTGTGTCCCGGGCCCTCCCGACGGCGCCGCCGACCCGGCGCCTACCGACCATCCATCAGCACGGCAATCGCCGCGGCGGTCGCCGGACACCGGAAAGCACGAGCAAGCCATGCCAACGAGCTCCTGCCCCGACACCGAATACGACAGCCTCATCCCCTCCGTGGTCGCGGCACTGCCGGCCGCCCAGCAGCCGCAGTGGCCCGACCCCGGCCGTCTCGCCCGCGTCCACGCCGAACTGGCCCGCGCCGAACCGCTGGTGACCTACGACAGCGTGCTCGCCCTGCGCCGGCTGCTGTCCCGCGCCGCCGACGGCGAACTGTGCGTCCTGCAGGCCGGTGACTGCGCCGAGGACCCCGCCGAGTGCGACCCGGCCGCGCTGGCCCCCAAGGCCGAGATGCTGGACGTCCTCAGCGACATCGTGCGCACCGGCGCCGGACGGCCCGTCGTCCGGGTGGGCCGGATCGCCGGACAGTACGCCAAACCCCGCTCCCAGCCTGAGGAGGAGCACGACGGCGTCCGGCTGCCGGTCTTCCGGGGTCCCCTGGTGAACGCCCCCGACCCCGACCCCGCAGCGCGCCGCCCCGACCCCGCCCGCATCCTCCGCTGCCACCGGGCCGCCCGACGGGCCCTCGCCTCCCTCGACCGGCTCGGCCGCGGCGAGGGGTCGCCCGCCGAAGCGCGGGTGTGGACCAGTCACGAGGCACTGCTGCTCGACTACGAACTGCCCCAGGTGCGCCGGCACCGCTCGGGCCGCAGCTACCTCGCAAGCACCCACTGGCCGTGGGTCGGCGAACGGACCCGGCAGCCCGACGGCGCCCACGTACGGCTGCTGGCGCACATGGACAACCCCGTCGCCTGCAAGATCGGCCCGACCACGACCGTGGAGCAGGTGCTCGCCCTGTGCGCCGAGCTCGACCCGGAGCGCTCACCGGGACGGCTGTCCCTGGTCGCCCGGTTCGGCGCCTCCCGCATCCACGGCCTGGCCCCCCTGGTACGCGCGGTGCGGCGGGCCGGCCACCCGGTGCTGTGGCTGTGCGACCCGATGCACGGCAACGGGGAACGCACCGTGCACGGGCTGAAGACGCGCCGGCTCACCGCCGTCATGACGGAGATCAGCCGGTTCGTCGACATCGTCTCCGCCGAAGGGGGCCGCAGCGCCGGACTGCACCTGGAGGCGTCCCCGGACGACATCGTCGAGTGCAGCGGCGCCGGCTTCACCCCCGCACCCGGACCGGCCTACCGCACCCTGTGCGATCCCCGGCTGAACCTGGTGCAGGCCGTCGCGGCGACCGCCTACTGGCGACTGCCCGCCGTTCTGGGGGCCGCCGCATGAACGGTCCCGCGCACTCCGCAAGCGGCCTCGCCGCCCTGCTGCCCGCGCCCGGCGCCCCGTTCGCTCTCCTGCACCGTCCGGGTGCCGGACACCCCGACACCGTGGACGTCGTCAGCGGGCCCGTCCGCACCGCAGCCACGCTGGCGGACCTGCGCCTCGACCCCGCGCCCGGCCTGCCGGACGCGGCCGCCGCACCGCCGGACGGCCCCGGCCCCGCGCACCGGGTCCTCGCCCTGGTGCCGCACCGGCAGATCGCCGAACGCGGCTTCGCGGCCCCCGACGACGGCACCCCGCTGCTCGCCATGGACATCACCACCCAGCACACCGTCCTCCTCGACCGGCTGCTGGCGCTCCTGCCGGAGCGGGAACTGCACGTCGAAGAGGAAGGGTTCGACCTGGACGACGACCGGTACGCGGCCGGCGTCGACGCGCTCACCCGCCGGGAGATCCAGAGGGGCGAGGGCGCCAACTTCGTCCTCGCCCGCAGCCTGCGCGGCCGGATCCGCGACTTCGACCGGACCCGGGCACTGGCCGCCCTGCGGCGGCTGCTGACCGTGGAGAGCGGCGCCTACTGGACCTACCTCGTCTGCACCGGCGACCGGTACCTGATCGGCAGTTCCCCCGAACAGCACGTGCGGGCGACCGGCACACGGGTGTCGATGAACCCCATCAGCGGCACCTACCGCTACCCGCCCGGCAGCGGCCCGGACCGCGACGGCCTGCTGCGGTTCCTCGCCGACCCCAAGGAGATCCACGAGCTGTACATGGTCGTGGACGAGGAACTCAAGATGATGACCGAGCTGTGCGGACCCCGGGTGCGTGTCTGCGGGCCCACGCTCGCCTGGATGTCGCGCCTCGCTCACACCCAGTACCACCTGCACGGCGAGTCCGCGCTGCCGCTGACCGACGTCCTGCGCGCCACCCTGCCCGCGCCCACGGTGACGGGCAGCCCGGTGGAGAACGCCTGCCGGGTCATCGCCCGGCACGAACCCGCGGGCCGGGGCTACTACAGCGGCGTGCTCGCCCTGGCCGGCCGGGAGGACGGACGGCGCGCCCTGGACGCGGTCATCCTGCTGCGCACCGCCGACATCACCGCGGACGGCGCCGTACGCCTGAGCACCGGTGCGACCGTGGTGCGCGACTCGGTACCCGCCGAGGAGGCCGCGGAGACCACGGCGAAGGCCGCCGGACTGCTCACCGCGCTGACCCGCGACGACCGCGCCCGCCTCCCGGCCCCCGCTGCCGCGAGCCCGGACGGTTCGCTGGACGCGGACCCGGCGGTGCGCGCGGCACTGCGCGCCCGCAACGACGCCGTCGCCGCCTTCTGGCTCGGCGACCGGGCGCGGCCGCCCAGGCCCCGCCGCCCCGGCCCGCGGGTGGCGGTGGTCGACGCGGAGGACCGGTTCACCAGCATGCTCGCCCAGCAGCTCGGCGCGGTGGGCTGCCGGGTCGACCTCCACCCCTGGTGGTCGGCCCTGGAGGCGGCCGACGACCCCGCCACCGTCCTGCTCCTGGGGCCGGGGCCCGGCGACCCCCGGGACGTGGCCGACCCCCGGGTGGCGCGGCTGCGCTCGCTGGCCGCCCGGCGCCTCGCCCAGCGGCTGCCCCTGGCCGCGGTGTGCCTCGGCCACCAGGCTGTCTGCGGGGTGCTGGGACTGCGCCTGGTGCGGCTCGCCCGGCCCCGCCAGGGAGCGCGGATGCGGGTCGGCCTGTGGGGGCGCGAGCGGCACGTCGGCTTCTACAACAGCTTCACCGCGCGCTGCGACACCGACCGGTGCACGCTGCCCGGGCCGGACGCCGCGGCCCGCGTGTGGCGCGAGGACGGGGGAGAGGTGATCGCGCTGGACGGCCCGGGGCTGGCCACCGTCCAGTTCCATGCCGAGTCGCTGCTCACCGAGGACGGTCCGGACCTCCTGCGCGAACTGGTGGACCGGGCCCGCCGGACCGGGCGGCGCACCGGCGTCCTGACGTCCCACCGAGCGGAGGAGCACGCGTGAGCCCGACCCGAACCGCACCCGCCGTCGACCCGCGGGAACTGCGCCGCACACTCGGCCACTTCGCGACCGGTGTGACGGTCGTGACCTGCCGGCGCGGCACCCTGCTGCACGGGGCGACGGTGAACTCCTTCACCTCCGTGTCGCTCGACCCGCCGCTCGCCCTGGTCGCCCTGGACCGCCGCACCCGCCTGGCGGCCCTGCTGGACGACGGCCCGTTCGTCGTCAACCTGCTCGGCGAGCACCAGCAGGACCTGGCGCTGCACTTCGCCGGCCGCCCCTCGGCACACGCCGTGCCCTGGGCGGACGGCGACGGCGAACGGCCCCGGCTGGACGGCACGCTCGGCCACCTGGTGTGCCGCCCGTGGCGCACCTACGACGGCGGCGACCACACGCTGCACGTCGGCCGCGTCGAGGAGTTCGCCGCGACCGGGGGCCGCCCGCTGCTGTTCCACTGCGGTCTCTTCCCCCGTCTGATGCCGGAGGAGCCGCAGCCGCAGGGGCCCGCGGCGGTGTGGTCGCTCTGTCTGGACGGCCCCGGACCGGCCATGGAGCAGTTCGTCACCGATCACCAGATACGGAAGTAGGGACATGGCACCCGACAACGGACAGTCCGCAGCTCCCGGCACGGCCGGGGAGCCCGCCGGCGGCGCCCGGGTCACCCGGCCGCTGACGGGGGACGAGTACATCGAAAGCATCCGCGACGGGCGGGAGATCTGGGCGTACGGCGAGAAGGTCGACGACGTCACCAAGCACCCGGCGTTCCGCAACACCGTCCGGATGACGGCCCGTCTGTACGACGCCCTGCACGACCCCGAGCACCACGACACCCTCACCGCGCCCACCGACACCGGCAGCGACGGCTTCACCCACAAGTTCTACCGGGTGCCGCACAGCGTGCAGGACCTGGTGGGGGACCGGGACGCCATCGCCGAGTGGGCCCGGCTGACCTACGGCTGGATGGGGCGCAGCCCCGACTACAAAGCCAGCTTCCTGGTCACACTGGGAGCGAACCCGGAATACTACGGCGACTTCGCGGACAACGCCCGCCGGTGGTACGCCACCGCCCAGGAGCAGGTGCTGTTCTGGAACCACGCGGTGATCAACCCGCCGGTCGACCGGCACCGGCCCGCGGACGAGGTCGACGACGTCTTCGTGCACGTCGAGAAGGAGTGCGACGACGGCCTGGTGGTCAGCGGTGCCAAGGTGGTGGCGACCGGATCGGCGCTCACCCACTTCAACTTCGTGGCGCACTACGGACTGCCCGTGAAGAAGAAGGAGTTCGCCCTCGTCGCCACCCTGCCCCTGGGGGCGCCCGGTGTGAAGCTGGTCTGCCGCCAGTCCTACGAACTGGCCGCGAGCCGTATGGGCAGCCCGTTCGACTACCCGCTGTCGAGCCGGCTCGACGAGAACGACACCATCTTCATCCTGGACAAGGTCAAGATCCCGTGGGAGAACGTCCTCATCTACGGGGACACCGCGCGGGCCGGCACGTTCCTGCAGACGTCCGGATTCACCCACCGGCTGACCTTCCACGGCGTGACCCGGCTGGCCGTCAAACTCGACTTCCTCGCGGGCCTGTTGCTCAAGGGCCTGGAGGTGACCGGCACCAAGGACTTCCGGGGCATCCAGACCCGGGTCGGTGAGGTGCTCGCCTGGCGGAACATGTTCTGGGCGCTGAGCGACGCGATGGCGCACAACCCGGACCCCTGGCACGACGGTGCCCTGCTGCCCAACCTCGACTACGGCATGGCGTACCGGTGGTTCATGACCGTCGGCTACCCGAGGGTGCGCGAGATCATCATGCAGGACCTCAGCAGCGGTCTGATCTACCTCACCTCGTCCGCCAAGGACTTCCAGGAACCCGAACTCCGGCCCCACCTGGACCGCTTCATGCGGGGCTCGGGCGGCTACGAGGCGGTGGAGCGCGCCAAGCTCATGAAGCTCATCTGGGACTCGGTGGGCACGGAGTTCGCCGGACGGCACGAGCTCTACGAGCGGAACTACTCCGGCAACCACGAGAGCGTCCGCATCGAACTGCTGCACGCCCAGACGGCCTCCGGCCTCGTCGACCAGTACAAGGGGTTCGCCGAACAGTGCATGGCGGAGTACGACCTGGACGGCTGGACGGCCCCCGACCTGGTGCCGCCCGACATCGACTGAGCGGCGCCGCCCGCCGGGCGAGCCGGACGGTACGGCACGGCACGGGGCGGGGGAGGACCGCCCGCCCCGTGCCGCTCCACCCGGCTCAACCGGTGATCAGGGCCAGCGTGAAGCCGTCGTACCCCTTGGTGCCGACGGTCTGGATCGAGGTGGCGGTGACGTCCGTGCGGCCGGCCAGCAGCTCGTGGAACCGGCGCACCCCCTGGACACCGGCGTCCGTGTGGTCCGGGTCGGTCACCGCGCCGCCCAGGACGACGTTGTCGACGACGACCACCGCGCCCGGCCGGGACAGCTTCAGCGCCCAGGTGAAGTACTCGGGGATGTCGGGCTTGTTGGCGTCCACGAACACCATGTCGAAGGGGGTGGTACCGGGCCGGTCCAGGGCGGGCAGGATGTCCAGCGCCCGGCCGACGTGCTGTTCGACGAGGTGGGCGACCCCCGCCTCGGCGAGGCGGGACGCGGCCGCGTCGGCGAAGGACCGCTCCCACTCGATGGTGACCAGACGGCCGTCCGGCGGCAGCGCGCGGGCCAGCCAGATGCTGCTGTAGCCGCCGAAGGTACCGATCTCCAGGATGCGCCGCGCCTGGCCGATACGCGCCAGCAGATGCAGCAGCTTGCCCTGCGGGGCACTGACGGCCAGGTCCGGCAGATCGAAGTCCTCATGGGCCCTGGCGGCTTTCGAAAGTGCTTCGTCCTCCTTCACGAGAAGGGAGCTGAAGTAGGCGTCGACACTGTTCCATCGCTCTTGTTCCATGACCGCCATAATTCACGAGAAAATCGTGGGTGGCAAGAGCGCGATTCGGCTGTAATGCTGTCGCGGATCTGTTGAATGTGCAGGTCAGCGGCCTGATCCAGGCTGCCCTGAATTCCGGATCAGTGAATTAGAGAAGTTTCTTGGGGGTATCCTTCAATTCTTTGGGTACGGCATTGACTGCGGTCTTCGCCGCTCCCTAGCCTCTCTATTCGGAACCATGCGATAAACCATCCCGTCAAGGAGTGTCACACCGTGCGAGAAAGCTCGGCCCCCACCATGGAGGCACCCCCCGCGAAACTGGTCCCGGCGATGCACCACCTGGGCGTCCAGACCGGCGACCTGGACAACTGCCTGGCCTGGTACAAGGACTTCTTCGGCTGCGCCGAGACGTGGACGCTCACCACCTTCTCGGACCTCACCCTCAGCAGGCTCCCGGGCATCACCCGGCTCACCGAGGTCAGCGTCGCCGACGTCCGCTTCCACCTGTTCGAACGCACCGGGCACGAGCCGGTGCTGCCCGGCGGCAACAAGGCCCAGTTCCAGCACGTCTGCCTCGCCGCCGGCTCCCCCGAGGAGCTGCGGGCCTGGCGCGACCGCTGGCTGAACCTGTACCGCTCGGGCCGCTACCACTTCGCGACCGACGAGCAGCCCACCGACATCGTGGTCGACGCCGACGGGGTGCACAGCTGCTACCTGTTCGACCCCAACGGCCTGGAGTTCGAGTTCACCTACGTCCCGGGGGGTGCCGCATGAGCGCCGGACCGCACAGGACCGTCACCGAACTGCCGGTGGCCGAGGGCTGGGACTTCGGGGACTTCCCCTACGGCCTGGAGCCGCTGACCCTGCCCGAACCGCCGCACCGGCCCGCGGCCGACGTCCCGGACGTGCTGTGCGCCGAGCCCGCCACCGGTGCGGCCGGGCCACCCTGCCCGCGCACCGGACCGGCTCCCGGCCTCCCCGAACTGGCCCACCAGCTCTTCTGGTTCCGCTGGATCACCGGGCACCAGGTGACCTTCGCCGTCTGGCAGCTGCTCGGCCACGCGCTGCACCAGGCGCACGAGCGGCCGGACCCCGCCCCCTCGTTGGAGGCCATGACGGAACTCACCCGGGCCTACACGGCGATGCTGCTCTACACCAGCTCCTGCCCCGAGGACGTCTACGGCGACGTCATCCGGCCCAGCATGTTCCTGCAGCACCGCGGCTTCAGCGGCACCTGGGCACCGGACTTCGCCCCCGTCCGCCGGCTGCTGCGCGGCAGGAAGACACCGTGGCACGACACCCCCGAGGGCGGACGGCTGGCCGACGAGGTCCGCCTCTACCACCTGGTGCACTCGGGCGTCGCCGCGAAGCTCGTGCCCGGCGGCAGGTCCCTGCTCCAGGACACCGTCCCGGCGGCCCGGCCCCACGACCCCCGGCTGCAGTCGCTGGTCTACGACAACTACTTCCTCACCCTGCGCGCCGACGTGCCGACCGCCGATGTGCTCGACCAGCTTCGGCGCCGGCTGACCGCGGTGCGCCTGGACGTCTCGGTCAACGGCCTGTACCCCGGACTGACCGAGCCCGAGGACGCCGCGCTCCCGGAGGAACTGCGCGGCGAGGACGCCCGGGCCTGCGAACGCGACTTCGACGCCGTGCTCGCCCGCGTCGACGGCCTGGCGGCCGCGCTCGACGGGCGGTTGCTCCACGGCAGCATCGCCCGCTGAGCCCGCGCCCCCCGGAACACACGACAGGAGAGGAGCTGACGGACCGTGCGGCACGGAGTCGTCGTCCTGCCCGAACAGCGCTGGTCACGGGCCCGCGAACAGTGGGTCCGCGCAGAGGAGTTCGGCTTCGACCACGCCTGGACCTACGACCAGCTGATGTGGCGGTGGCTGCGCGACGAACCCTGGTTCGGTGCCGTGCCCACCCTGGCGGCGGCGGCCGAGGCCACCTCCACCCTCACCGTGGGCACCATGGTGGCCACCCCCACCTACCGGCACCCGGTGACGCTGGCCAAGGACGTGATGACGCTCGAGGACATCGCCGGCGGCCGCTTCATCTGCGGGCTGGGAGCCGGAGCCGGCGGCCTCGACGACCGCGTCGTGGACCCGACCGCCTACTCCCCACGGCAACGTGCCGACCGTTTCGCCGAGTTCGTGGAGCTGCTCGACGAACTGCTGACCCGGCGCAGCACCACGTACACGGGCACCCACTACGACGTCCGGGAGGTCCCCATGCACCCGGGCTGCCTGGGCGCGCCCCGGGTGTCGTTCGCCATCGCGGCGACCGGACCGCGCGGCATGCGGCTGGCGGCTCGCCACGCCGATCTGTGGGTCACCGCGGGGCGGCCCGGCGACTTCGACGCCCGGCCGTACGAGGAGACGCTGCCGGAGATCAAGGAGCAGCTGGCACGCCTGGACGAGGCGTGCGAGCGGTCCGGACGCGACCCCGCCACCTTGCGCCGGCTGCTGCTCACCGGTGCCATGGTGGGCGGCACCCTCGACTCCGTCGAGGCGTACCGCGACGCCGTCGGACGCTTCGGCGAGCTCGGCGTCACCGACTTCGTCGTGCACTGGCCCCGGCCGTCCTTCCCCTACCGGGGCAGCGTGCGGGTGCTGGAGCGGATCGCACGCGACGTGCTGACCGTCCGGAGCGAGGAGCAGCCGTGATCGACTACGAGATCGTCGACATGTTCACCGGCACCCCGTTCGAGGGCTGCGCGCTCGGGGTCGTCCCGGACGCGAGCGCACTCGACGACGCCGGCATGCAGGCCGTCGCCCGCGAGGTCGGTCTCACCGAGACCGCGTTCGTCCTGCCCCCCGGGACGGTCGCTGCCACCCACCGGGTCCGGGTCTTCACCCCGCAGCGGGAGTCGCCGTACGGCGGGCACTCCGCCGTCGGCACGGCCGCCACCCTGGTCCGCCTGGGCCGGCTGCGGGCGGGGGAGCTGGTCCAGGAGTGCGGCGGGCGGCTGATGACGGTGCGCGCGAGCGCCCACCGCGCCACGCTCGCCGTGCGCGGTGAGCCCGCGCCGCCCGCCGCCTGGGACGCGGAACCGCTGCTGGAAGCGTGCGGACTGACCGGGGACGACCTGGTGGCCGAGCCGTGCGTGACCGGTTTCGGGCCGGCGTTCCACGTGCTGCCCGTCGCGAGCGGGGCGGTCGCCCGCGCCGTGCACCAGGCGGCGCACCCGGTGTGGGACGACTGCCCCGACGCGGTGGTGGTCGCCTACGACAGCCGCCGGCAGCGGGCCGACGTGCGGGTGTTCGCTCCCGGGTACGGCATGCCGGAGGACCCGGCGTGCGCCTCCGCGGCCCTCGGCCTGGGCGCCTGGCTCGTCCGTGCGGGACTGGTGCCAGTGGTGGACGGCACCAGCGCGTACCAGGTCCGGCAGGGGGCGGTACTGGGCCGCCCGGCCCGGCTCGACTGCGCCGTGACCGTGCGCGGGGGCCGGGCGGTGGCGGCCGAGGTGACCGGAGAGGTCGCGGCCACCGGCGCCGGCCGCATGCACCTGCCCCGCACGGCGGCCGTCGCTCGCTGAACCACCGCTCCACGCACCACACGGGACGGAGAGCTCGTCACGGAGAGCTCGACGAAGAAGAACCCGCCGAAGAAGAACTGGTACGAAGAGGAGAGGAACCCGACTGTGTTGTTCCGTCCAGAACTGCGCGGCACCCGGGGCGCGGTCGCCTCGACCCACTGGCTGGCCTCGTCCGCGGGCTTGCGCATGTACGACAAGGGCGGCAACGCGTTCGACGCGGCCGTCGCCGCCGCGTTCGTCATCCAGGTCGTGGAACCCCACCTCAACGGGCCCGGCGGAGACGTACCCGTCCTCGCCCACCGGGCCGGGTCCGGCCGGGTCGACGTCGTCTGCGGCCAGGGCCCCATGCCCCGGGCGGCGACCATCGACAGGTTCGAGCAGCTCGGCCTCTCCGTGGTGCCCGGCTCGGGCCTGCTGCCCGCGGTGGTGCCCGGCGCCTTCGGCGCGTGGCTGCGCGTCCTCGCCGAGTACGGCACCCTGCGCCTGAAGGACGTCCTGGAGCCGGCCATCGGCTACGCCGAACACGGGTACCCGCTGCTCCCCAAGGCGGCGGCGATGATCGGGGCGCTGCGGGAGCTCTTCCGCGAGGAGTGGACGGAGTCCGGTCGCACGTACCTGGTCCGCGGGGCCGCGCCCCGGCCCGGTCAGCGCATGACCAACCCCGACCTGGCCCGGACCTACCGGCGCCTCCTCGACGAGGCCGGAGCGGCCGGCGCCGACCGCGACAAGCAGATCGACGCGGCCCTGCGCGCCTTCTACGAGGGCTTCGTGGCCGAGGCCATCGACCGCTACCTTGCCACCGCCGAGGAGATCGACGCCACCGGCCGCCGCCACCGCGGCCTGCTCACCGGGGCGGACCTGGCCGGCTGGCGCGCCACGGTCGAGCCCTCGCTGTGCCTGGACCACCGCGGCCTGTCGGTGCACAAGCCCGGTCCCTGGTCGCAGGGCCCGGTCTTCCTCCAGCAGCTCGCGCTGCTCCAAGGCTTCGACCTGGCCGCCATGGGACCGGTGAGCGCCGAGTTCCTGCACACGGTCACCGAGGCGGCCAAACTGGCCTTCGCCGACCGCGAGGCCTGGTACGGCGACCCCGCCCACGCCGACGTGCCGGTCGACGACCTGCTCGACCCCGCCTACACCGCGACCCGCCGCGAACTGATCGGCCGGGAGGCCTCCACCGCACTGCGACCGGGCTCGCCCGGCGGCCGGACGCCGGTGCTGCCCCCGGTCCACGACGAGTCCGCGGGCCCCGCCGGCCCCGCATGGCTCGGTGAGCTGGAGGAAGGCATCCCAGCCGTGGTGCGTTCCACGGCCGCCCGGGGCGACACCTGCTGCGTCACGGCCGCCGACGCCCGCGGGAACATGGTCGTCGCCACCCCCAGCGGAGGCTGGCTGAAGAGCTCGCCGGTGGTGCCGGGCCTCGGGTTCCCGCTCGGCACCCGGGGGCAGATGGCCACGCTGACCCGGGGGCACGCCAACGCGCTGGCTCCCGGCAAGCGCCCGCGCACCACCCTCAGCCCGACCCTGGTGCTCCGGGACGGCCGACCCTGCCTCGCCTTCGGCACACCGGGCGGCGACCAGCAGGACCAGTGGACCCTGCAGTTCTTCCTGCGCCACACCGAGCACGGCATGGGACTCCAGGAGGCCGTCGAGGCGCGGACCTTCCACACCGACCACGTACCGACGTCCTTCACCCCCCGACGCTTCGCCCCCGGGACGGTCGTCCTGGAAGAGGGGATGCCTCAGGAAACCATCGAGGAACTGCGGCGGCGCGGCCACCAGGTGCGCACGGTCGCCGACTACAGTCTGAGCAAGGTCTGCGCCACGGCTCTGAGCAGCGACGACATGGTCACGGCTGCGGCCAGCCCGCGCGGCGCGCAGGCCTACGCTGTGGCGGATTGAGGATTGTCTCGCGATGGAATAAGTTTCTGTGAAGAAACCATTTCGGCGGATGGAAGAGGAACGGCATGGTGTCCCACCCGTCACCGGACCCGGGTGACTTCATCGTTCTCGGGGAAGCACGGCAGAACAACCTCAAGGGCGTCAGCCTGCGCATCCCGAAGGAACGGCTGACCGTCTTCACCGGCGTGTCGGGATCGGGCAAGTCCTCCCTGGTCTTCGCGACGATCGCCGTCGAGTCGCAGCGGCAGATGAACGAGACGTACCCCGCGTTCATCCGCAACCGGCTGCCCAAGTACGAGCGGCCCGCCGCCGAGGTCATCGAGAACCTCTCCACCGCCATCGTGATCGACCAGCGGCCGGTCGGCGGCAACGCCCGCTCGACGGTCGGCACCATGACCGAGGTACACGCCATGCTGCGGGTGCTGTTCTCCCGGCACGGCACGCCCAGCGCGGGCCCCTCGCACATGTACTCCTTCAACGACCCCCGCGGCATGTGCCCGCGGTGCGAGGGGCTCGGTTCCCGGCTGCGCCTGGACCTGGACCGGCTGCTGGACGAGGACAAGAGCCTCAACGAGGGCGCCATCCGCTTCCCCGCCTTCGCCGTCGGCACCTTCCAGTGGCAGCTGTACGCGGAGTCCGGCCTGTTCGACCCCGACCTGCCGCTGCGCCGGTTCTCCGCCGGCGACCGCGAACTGCTGCTGCACGGCTCCGGGTTCAAGGTCGACCGGGCCGGACGGCACGGCGTCTACAAGAACGAGTACGAGGGGATCGTGCTGCGCTTCACCCGCCGCTACCTCAAGGGCGGCCTCGACGCCCTCAAGGCGAAGGAACGGGCGGCCGTGGAAGAGGTGGTGACGGAAGGGCCCTGCGAGGTCTGCGGCGGCGCCCGGCTGGGACCGGCCGCGCTCGCCTCGCGCATCGCCGGCGACACCATTGCCGACTACTGCGCCCTCGAGGTCACCGACCTCATCGGCCGCCTGGAGCGCATCGACGCGCCGTCGGTCAAACCGGTGGTGCAGGCGTCCCTGTCCGCGCTGCGCAGGATCCAGGCCGTCGGACTGGGCTACCTCAGCCTCGACCGTCGGACCAGCACCCTCTCCGGCGGCGAGGCGCAGCGCCTGAAGACCGTGCGCCACCTGGGCAGCAGTCTGACCGGGCTGACGTACATCTTCGACGAGCCGAGCGTGGGCCTGCACCCGCGCGATGTGCGCCGCCTGAACGAACTGCTCCTCGCGCTGCGCGACAAGGGCAACACGGTGCTCGTGGTGGAGCACGACCGGGACGTCATCGCCATCGCCGACCATGTCGTCGACATGGGCCCGGGCGCGGGCAGCCAGGGCGGCGAAGTGGTCTACGAGGGTTCGACGGCCGGGTTACGCAAAGCCGGCACCCCGACCGGCCGGGCCCTGGACTCGGTGCCCGGGCTGAAGGAGCGACTGCGGGCCCCCCAGGGCAAGCTGACGATCCGGGACGCCCGGCTGCACAACCTCCAGGACGTCACGGTCGACGTGCCCACCGGTGTGCTGGTGGCGCTCAGCGGCGTCGCCGGCTCGGGGAAGAGCTCGCTCGCCCGGGAACTGGTCGACCGGCACCCGGGCGAAGCGGTCGTGGTCGACCAGTCGTCGATCGGGATCTCCTCCCGGTCCACCCCCGCGACGTACACCGACATCATGGACACCGTCCGGCGCCTGTTCGCCCGCGCCTCCGGGGCCGACTCCGGACTGTTCAGCTTCAACTCCGCAGGCGCCTGCCCGGAGTGCCAGGGCCGCGGGGTGATCGAGACCGACCTCGCCTTCATGGACCCGGTCACCACCGTCTGCGAGCGCTGCGAAGGGCGCCGCTTCAACGACGAGGCGCTGCGCCACACGCTGTCCGGCCGGACCATCGTCGACGTCCTCGCCATGACGGCCGAGGAGGCGATCGCGTTCTTCGGCGAGGACTCCGTCCGCCGCAAGCTGATCCTGCTCACCGAGGTCGGACTCGGCTACCTCACGCTCGGCCGCCCCCTGTCCACCCTGTCCGGCGGTGAGCGCCAGCGGCTGAAGCTGGCGCACCGGCTGCACACCTCCGGCAGCGTCTACGTGTTCGACGAACCGTCCACCGGACTGCACATGGCCGACCTCGGCAATCTGCTCGCCCTGTTCGACCGCCTCGTCGACGGCGGCAACACGGTGGTGGTGATCGAACACGACCTGGACGTACTGAAGTACGCCGACTGGATCATCGACCTCGGCCCGGAGGCGGGCCGGCACGGTGGCCGGGTGGTGTTCGAGGGCACCCCCGCGGACCTGGTCCGCCGCCGTGACTCGCACACCGGCCGCTGCCTGGCCGAGGACCTCGCCGCGCACGGTCACCTCTGACCGGCCCCGCGCACCACCACCTCCGACCGGCCCGGAGCACCCGACGGCACGCCAGGTGCTCCGGCGCCACCCCGACAAGGAGTTGCCATGCCCCTCATCCACGTCACCCTGCTGAGCGGCCGCAGCGAGGAGGAGATCGCCGCACTCGGCCGGGCCCTCACCGAGGCCGCGCACACCGCGCTCGGCACACCCCGGGAGGCGATCCGGGTGACGGTGGACGAATGCCCGCCGCGGCACTGGTTCGTCGGCGGCACCTCGGTGGCGGACAAGAAGGCGGCCCGGGACGGCTGACCCGGCCAGGCCGCCCCGGGCGCCGCGGCTCAGGCCGCGTCGGCGAACCGCCGGCGGATCCGCCCGACGTGCTCGGCGTCGACCGCGGGCAGATCGTCCCGGGTGAGCCGGCCGCTGCGCGTCAGCAGGTGCGCGTTGAAGGCGTCCGGCGGCAGCCCCACGCACCGGTCGATGTTCTCGAACCACTCCAGGCTGGTCAGCGCGGTCCGCTGCATCCGCTCCACGGCGGGCCGCCGTTCGGCCTCGTACGCCGCCAGCGCCTCGGGCACCGTCCGGTGCTCGTGCAGGGCCGTGGCGAGGGCGAGGCCGTCCTCCATGGCCAGCTTGGTACCGGAACCGATCGAGAAGTGGGTCGTGTGCGCGCTGTCGCCGAGGAGGACGAGGTTGCCGTGGCTCCAGTTCCGGTTGCGCACGGCGGTGAAGCGGCCCCAGTACGACCGGTTTCCCCACAGCGCGTGCCCGTCCAGCAGGCCGGAGAAGTACCGCGCCACCTCGTCGATGCCGTCCCGGTCGCCCACGGGGTCCGCGGGCCGGCGCTCCGCGGACCGGAAGCCGGCCGCCCGCCAGACCGCGTCGCCCACCTCCACGATGAACGTGCTGCGGCCGGGCGCGTACGGGTAGGCGTGGGCCTGTACAGGGCCGTGCTGGGTCTCGACGACGGCGAACGTCAGCGCGTCGAACGGGCGGTCCGTGCCGAGCCACATGTACCGCGACCCCGCCTCCTGCCGCTCCGTGCCGAACGCGGCCGCGTACCGGGCCCGGGTGCGCGATCCCACGCCGTCCGCCGCGACGACGAGGTCGTGGGACGCGCGCAGCCGGGCCACCTCCGGCGCCCGGGTGCCGAAGTGCAGGCGCACCCCGAGACCGGCGCAGCGCTCCTGCAGGAGCCGCAGCAGGGTGTGGCGGCTGACCGCGGCGAACCCGTACCCCTCGTTGCGCTGGGTGCGGTCCCGGTAGTGGACGTCGATCCGCGTCCACCGGGCGAACTCGGCCGTGACGGCCTCGAACAGGGCCGGGTCGGCGGCCTCGATGCCGCCGAGGGCGCCGTCGGAGAAGACGACCCCGAACCCGAACGTGTCCCGGGCCGCGTTGGCCTCCCAGACCTCCACGACGTCGTGGGGTCGCAGGCGCTTGACCAGGCAGGCCGTGTACAGCCCGCCGGGACCGGCTCCGATCACCGCTATCCGCATGACACCTCGCTGGGGCTCTGAGGGGAGGGATGGACGTGCCGAACATGATATCTGAGTGGAAATGAACGGAGAATCAACTACCGAAGACATGAGGAGTGTTACCGCTCCGAGCCGCGCCATTCATTTCCCGAACGTAACCAAGTTCCTACCTGCCAGGTTCCCTTCCCACGAGTCCCTCCACGAAAGGGCGCCTCATGCCGGACGTCCCGACGCCCACTCCGCTCGCGGCGGCCGACCTGGCCGACCTGTTCTCGGCCCCCGACCCGCCGCCCTTCGCCCTCGTGCGCCGCCACCCGCACGACGGAAGTGCCAGTGACCCGTTCGACGTGTACATAGGCGCCATGCACACGGTACGGCGGGTGACGGACCTGCCGTCGGGCCCGCCCCGGCCGGGCGGCGGGCCCCACGCGCTCGCCGTGCTGCCGTACCGGTGTCTGGCCGAACGAGGGCTGGACTGCCGTGATGACGGCACCCCCGTGCGGGTCATGCAGATCCGCCGGTGGCACACGGCCGACACCGCCACGCTCACCGCGGCCCTCGCCGCCGTGCGGCCCGCGGGAGACCTCCGCTGGGAGGAGGCGGCCTTCGACGACACCGACGAGGAGTACGCCGGCCGGGTGCGCAACCTCCTGGCCCACGAGGTGGCGCGCACCGGCCTGCACGTCCTGATCCGCCGGGACTTCACCGCGCGGCTGCCCGGCCACGGGGCCGCCGCCGTGGGGGAGCTGTTCCGCCGGCTGTCCGCCGCCGAGCGTGGCGCGCACTGGACGTTCGCGGTCCACACCGGAGGTCCGCGCGGCGCCGCACTGGCCGGTGCCTCCCCGCAGGGCCACGTCAGCGTGGAGCAGGGCCGGGTGGTGATGCACCCGATGTGCGGGACGCTGCGCCTCCCGCCCGGTGGCCTGCCTGCCGCCGAGGACCTGGCCGCCTTCCTGCGCGACCGCAAGGAGGCCGAGGAACTGGGAGCCGTGGTCGACGCGGAGCTGGCCATGCTGTGCGGGGTCACCGCCGGGAACGTACGGCTGGAGGGACCCGGCCTGCGTCCGCTGGCCCGTGTGCTGCACACCGAGTGCCGCATCAGCGGGACCGCCGCGCTCGACGTCCGGCACACCCTCGCCGGCACCCTGTTCGCGGCGACCGCGGTGGGCCGTCCCTTCGCGGAGGCCTGCCGTGTCATCGCCCGGCGCGAACCCTCCGGACGCGGTTACTACGGCGGGCTGATCGCGCTGCTGGGCCACGACGCCTCGGGCGGCGAGCAGCTGGACACGGCGGTGCTCATCCGCACCTTCGAGCTCTCCGGGCGGGGCACCGTGAAGCTGTCGGTCGGAGCCACCGTCGGGCCGCGCTCGGTGCCCGCCGACGAGGCGGCCGAGACCCGCGCCAAGGCATCGGCCCTGCTGTCGGTGTTCGAGAGCACCGCCGCCACCGCCCCCGGTGACACCGCCGCCGGCTGCCGACGGGCGGACCCCGTCCCCGGCGACCCCGCGCCGCACGACGCCCTGGAGGGGTGTGACACCCCGGCCGCAGCACAAGGCGACGGGGCGCCGGGTGGCCGCACACCCGGCCACCGGCGCACCGGGCCCCGCTCCACCGTCCCCGTCGACCCGGCGGCGTGGCCGTCGGTGAGCGCCGAACTGGACCGGCGCCGTGCGCTGCTGTCCGCACACTGGCGGGGCCGGTCGCGGCCGGGCGGCCGGCCGGCTCCCGGCGGGCCGGTGTTGCTGGTCGACGCGGGGGGCGAGGAGACGGCGGCGCTCGCCGCCATGCTGCGCGGACTCGGCCGTGCCGTCGAGGTGTGTTCCGTGGACCGCGTGGCCCACGCGGCCGGGGTGCGTCCCGGGGACCCCGTGGCGCCCGACGCCCGGGTGCGTTCCGCGGACCGCGGTATGCAGGGCGCCGGGACACGTTGCGCGGGGCCCACGGCCCACGGCGGCGCAATTCGTGCCGCGGACCCCTTGGCGCCCGGCACCACGGTGGTCGTCGGTCCGGGACCCGGCGACCCGTTCGCCACCGGTGACGACCGGATCGCCGCCCTGCGCGCTCTGGTCGCCGGCCTGATGTCCCAGGGGGCGCGCACCGTCGGCGTCGGACTCGGCTTCCACCCCCTGCTCGCCCGACTGGGTCTGGCCGGATCCGTTCGGCCGCGGGGCGAGGCCGCCGCCCAGCAGGAGATCGACGTCCTCGGCCGGCGTGCGACGGTGGGGTACGGTGGCGCGTACGCGGTGCTGGCCGGCCCGCACACGGACGCCCTGGCCCGGCGGCTGGGGCTGACGCTCTGGTACGGCCCCGGCGACGGCGAGCTGGCGGCCCTGCGGGGCCCTCGTACCGGCGGTTGCGCCTTCCTCCCCGCGTCGGTGCTGAGCGTCGAGGGGGCGGAACTGCTGACCCTGCTGCTGGAGTGAGCGCGGCGCACCGGGCCGCGGCCCCGGCCCGGTCACGCGGTCGTAGCGCTCCCCAGTTCGAGGACGGTCCGCGCGGCCGACTCCAGCGCGAGCGTCATGGAACCGCCGTTGGGCTCGAACGAGGTGTGGTCGCCGGCGAAGTGCAGCCGGCCCTCCGGCCTGCGCATGGCCGGCATCAGGGAGCTGTGCCCCACCTCGGGCAGAATGTAGGCGCCTTCGATGTACCGCTGCTGGTCCCAGACCACGGACGTGCCGGTCTCGAAGTGCTCCCGGGCGCCGGGCAGCATCACCTCGACCTGGTCCAGGGCGAACCGGATCCGCTCCTCGGGGCTGAGCACGGCCAGGGCGCGGGCCCGCCAGCCGGTGATCAGGCACTCCAGTATCTTGCGGGGTCCGGGCAGCCGGGGCGTGGCGTCCCGCACCCACCGCACCGGCAGGTCCGTGGAGAAGCTCGCGTTGTCCTGGGGCCAGAACTGCCGGCGCATCTGGAGGTAGACGCGCACGATCGACGAGTACTTCACCCTGCGCATCGCGTCCTGCTTGGCACCGGACAGTGCGGCGTCGGTGAGGTCGATGTGCCGGATCGCGCTGAACGGCACGGTTACCACCACCCGGTCGGCGTCCAGGGTGTGCATCCGGGTGCCGTGCAGGAAGGTGACCCGTGCGCCCGCGTCGTCCTGCGTGACGCGCACCACGGGAGCCCGGTAGCGGATGCGGTCCTTCAGCCGCTCGGCGAACGCCCGTGGGAACCGGTCGGTGCCGCCCTTGACCTTCGACCACCGGGGATCGGCGTTGGCCAGGGAGTGCGGGCTGGCCTCGTGCCGCAGCCAGGACAGGGCCGAGGCGGTCTTCAGGTCGCCGCCGCGCATCTCCAGGAAGTGCGGCTCCACCAGGTCGATCGCCGTCGGCGAGGCACCGCGCTCGGACAGCACCTCGTACACCGACCGCCGGTCGTACGGTGCGAGCAGCGGGGTCGGTGTCCAGTCGGCCGCCGTGATGTCGGGCTCCAACGTCGCGTAGGTGCGGCGCACGTAACGGTCGATCATGTCGGTGACGCCCAGCCCCTTCTCGTGCGGGGCGAGCGGGAGCCCGGAGCGGTCGAGCGAGTCGGCGTCGGGACCGAAGAATCGGCCGCCGGCGAAGTACGAGAACCGGCTGCCGACCAGGTCGGCCGTGTCCAGCTCGACCCCCAGCTCGCGTAGGTAGTGCATGGCGTAGTGGCAGTGCGGGGTCAGGGTCATCGCGCCGGCCTCCGCGTACAGGCCGTCCGCGAAGGGCGCGCGCAGGGTGTACGCCCGCCCGCCCGGGCGGTCCGACGCCTCCAGCACCGTGACGTCCCCGCCCCGCTCGGCCAGTTCGTACGCCACGGCGAGGCCCGACAGACCCGCTCCGATGACGACGACCCTGCCGGGCACCCGCACCCCGGGCATGCCCCGGTCGAACTCGCGACGCACGTCGGTCTGTGTGACCTCGGCCATCGGCCCTCCCCTCTCACCCGCGACGGCGCGGGGTTGTCACGTCCATATGGTTGAAAACAGGAAATCATATGGACGTGCGGCATGCGACTAAACCGGCCATACTGCTGCGAGTTGATGGCAAGCAGGCACGCAACGACTGCCTTAGGGCAATTGAGTGCACCTCGCGGGCGACCGTTGCCCTGCCGCCCGCCCGTCGTTCACGAGGGCATGGGCACCACACCGATCCTCGTCCTCGGGGCGACCGGCTCCGCGGGCCGACGCGTCGCCGCGCACCTGCGGACCCTGGGCGTACCGGTCCGGCCCGCGTCCCGGCACGGCGCCACCCGGTTCGACTGGCACGACCGCGGCACCTGGGAACCGGCTCTGCGCGGCGCCGGACGCATGTTCCTCATGGCCCCCGACGGCATCCCCGTCGACCCGGACCTCGCCGGCCTGGCCGCGGACCTCGGGGTTGGTCACATCGTCCTGCTGTCCAGCCGCGCCATCGAGACCATGGGGGACCAGCGGCTGATCGAGGCCGAGGACACCGTGAAGAAGTGCGGCGCGGCCTGGACGGTCCTGCGCGTCGACTGGTTCGACCAGAACTTCGACGAGGGGCCCTTCCGCGGAGCGGTCCTGGCGGGGGAGCTGGCGGTCCCGGTGGGGGACTGTCGGCAGGGATTCGTGGACCTCGACGACGTCGGGGCCGTGGCCGCGCGCGTCCTGACCGAGGACGGGCACACCGACCGGACCTACGAACTCACCGGGCCGCAGGCGCTGTCCTTCGCCGAGGCCTGCGCCGTCATCGAGGATGTCACCGGCCGGCCGATGACGTTCCACGGCAGCGAGGACGCCTACCGCGTCGCACAGGCCGCCGCCGGCCGCCCCGAGGAGTCGGTCGAACGAGAACTCGCCTCCTACGCGGCGCTGCGGGCACTGGGCGACACCGAGCCCCTGGACACGGTCCCGCGGCTGACCGGGCACCGCGCCCGCACCTTCCGGGAGTACGTCACCGACGCGGCGACGGGACCCGACTGGCCCCGCCCCTGACCCCTCCGCCGCCAGCACACGGAGACATTGAGCACCTAGGAGGCGATCATCCTGATGACCCGCCGCCTGACCCGCCTGGCGAGCAACAGCAGCGATCTGGGCCCGGCGGCCTGAGCAGCAGACGCCATTGCTGCCCTCGGGCCCACCCGCGGCGGCCAGCACCCTCATGGCGAAGGCGTCGCCCGCCGCGGCCAGCCGCCAGCGCCAGTCAGGTCACCCCGAGCAGCCCACGACCTGGACTCGCACGTCGCACCAGGCCACTGCCTTGCGCAGCACGTACACGATGCCCGCCACCGCAACCCGGTCCGGCACCGGCAGCCGTCCGGGATGACGGTGACGTCGGGGCGGCCGCTCTGGCAGCAGTGGAGCTGTTCGCTCCCAAAAGTCGTCGGAAACAAGATCAATAGACACCAGCCGGACCCTGCCCAGAAGGACCCTCAACCACCAGCCGACACGCCGATCTCACCCGAAGTGCTCATCGGCCTTCTTCCGGCGCGGACCGCCGATCGGCGAGGCGATCCTGGTCGGCGACGTTACCGGTACGAGCCTCGGTGCGGTGACCCCGTGCCAGGTAGTCCCGGACGATCAACTCGACAGCGTCCTGCGGACTCCTGGTACCAGCCAGCAGCATTACCTCGATAGCCAGATCGCTGTCCAGACTGATGGTGACCTTCGCCATGACCCCTCCTGAAAGGCTCCCCACGCAGCCTATCCAAGACCGGTGGCCAACGGTCGGCGACGGGTAGGTTGCGGCGCCGGGACAGAGGGACGGGCAGGAAACCCGACCAGTCGCGGACGGCTCATTCCGTAACGAGCTCTCAAGTCGCATCCCGGGTCCCGCCCTAGGTGTGCTGTCAGGACAGGTTGGTGACGCGGCTGGCTGGGGTGTGGCCGCCGATGCCGGTGTGGGGTCGGTGGTAGTTGTACCAGTCCAGCCAGCCGGGAAACGCTGCCTGACGTTCGCTGTCTGAGGTGTAGGGCTGGATGTAGGCCCATTCTTCGAGCAGGGTGCGGTGGAAGCGTTCGACCTTGCCGTTGGTCTGGGGCCGCCAGGTCCTGGTCCAGCGGGGGCTGACCGGGCCGGGAGCGTTCGTAGGGGCGGACGGGTTCGCCGGTGGCCCGGTCCAGGATGGCCAGGACGGGCAGACCGTGCCGCATGAGGATGCGGTGTGCGGTGGAGGCAGCGATGCCGCATCGGGCGGCCAGCCGCAGCGGGCCGATGCGGTGTTCTCGCCGCAGCCGCACGACGTGTGCCTCCATCTGGGCCGGTGTCCGGCGCGGCTGACGGTGCGGGCGGCTGGAGCGGTCCCGCATGCCCGCCTCGCCGTGCTGCCGGTAACGGCCCGCCCAGCGTGCGGCGGTGGTGTGGCTGACCTGGAAACGTTCCGCGGCCCGGCGCAGCGGCCAGCCGTCGTCGACGACACACCGGGCCAGACGCAGCCTGCCGGTCGGAGTCAGCGGGGCATTACGGTGGGACACGAGGGCCTCCTGGACGTCGGTGCAGACTTCGCAATCCACACCGAACCCAGAAGGCCCTCACCTGTTCAAGCACCCAGGCCGCGTGTCACCAACGTCCCGGGACAGCACACCTAGGTCGCGTCCCGGGTCGCGCCGGACGTCGTCCCGGGGCCTATCAAATCCCAGTTCATCGCCCTGATTCCGGACGCTTCGACGTGCCGACTACTTCCCTGGCAAGTTCCCCGGCGGTACCGGCCCGGTCCCGCCGGGTCCCCACAGCCCTTTCCCCGGTACGGCGTCCGGTCACGACACGGCGGCCTGGAGAATGCCGACCGTGGCGGTGATGAGGACACCGGCGGCAGTGAGGGAAACTCCGACCGGCACCGCGAGCGCCGGACGGCGGTGAACGACGTAGCCGAGGCCGACGACCACGGCCAGGTCGACGACGACCAGGAGCAGCGCAACGCACAGGACGAGCACGAGCACGGTGATGAACAGACTCGAGGCACCCCTACATGTCCAACCGACTCGAATGGCCCGACATCACCAGCGGCGCGCAACTCCTGTTCCCCGGCGAGGACATCGCGGCGCTACCGTCGACCCCGGCGAACTCGCTATCGCCATCTGGACCGGCAGTAACGGCATCGCCCTCAGTGGCCCGGCGCAAGATCTCGCCGACTGACTCGAACAAGCCGCCGCCATCGTCCGCGCAGCCGCCATCCTCCTCATCGAGCCGCCGCGCCACCTCCCGACGATCTCGACCGCTGGGCCTGGAACAGCGACGACACTGACATCGAGGAAGCCAAGTGCCGTGGCAGGCCGGACGAGTACGACCGGAGGACCCGGCACGTGATCGAACTGGCGACATCGACGTCTACCTCGGCCTGGACGTCGGTAAGGGCGAACACCACGCCACCGCGCTCACCCCGGTCGGGAAGAAGACCCGCGCGACTGAGGCGGCCTGCTGTGCGGCCTGAGCGACGAGGTCGGGTGAGGCGTCCCGCAGTTGGGGGCCTCGGGGCTCATCGGTCGCGGCTTCGAAGGCGCGCCACGCTTCCCCCGTACCCGGCGACGTCATGGCCGGCCACGATCGAGTTTCGAGTCAGTATCACAGTGCTCCCTGCGCTTGTCCGTTCGAAACGACGTCTCGACAAAGTCACGCAGAACTTGTCGTTGTCTCGGGTCGCTCGGGTCTATAGCCTAAGCAATGGCATGTGACATTGCACAGAAGGGGGAGTCGGTGACCCTGAAGGTCGTCGTCGTGGGCGCGGGCGTCGTCGGCGCCGCGTGCGCCTTCCATGCAGCCTCGGCGGGTATGGACGTCGCCGTCGTCGACCGTGGACCTGTGGGTGCCGGGACGACAAGCCGGGGAGAGGGCAACATCCTTCTCTCCGACAAGGAACCCGGCCCTGAACTCGACCTGGCCCGCCTGAGTCGCACGCTGTGGGAGGAGATCGGTCAGGAACTCGGTCCGGCATCCTTCGAGCTCGAGCCCAAGGGCGGCTTGGTCGTCGCCGGCACAGCCGAAGGCCTCGCGGCGCTTCACGCTTTCGCCGCACGGCAGGCAGCGGCCGGCGTCCACATCGAGCCGGTCACCCGGCTCCGCGAGGTCGAGCCCCTCATCACCCCCGGACTTCGCGGCGGCGTCCTGTACTCGCAGGACGCCCAGGTTCAGCCGGTTCTCGCGACGGCCGCGCTGCTACGCGCCGCCGTGCGGCGCGGCGCGCGCCTTCATACAGGGGAGGTCGTCGGCGCCGTGACCGGTGGGGCCGGCCGGGTCACCGGTGTCCGGATGGGGGCCGGCGAGGTCCTGCCCGCCGACGCCGTCGTCAATGCCGCCGGGACCTGGGGCGGCGAGGTCGGCCGCCGGCTCGGCGCTCCCGTCGAGGTGCTGCCGCGCCGAGGCTTCGTCCTGGTGACCGAGCCGCTGCCGGTGGTGGTCCGGCACAAGGTCTACTCGGCGGACTACGTCGCGAACGTCGCCTCGTCCGACGCCGGACTGGAGACCTCGTGCGTCGTGGAGGGCACGCGCGGCGGCACCATCCTCATCGGCGCCAGCCGCGAACGCGTCGGCTTCGACACCACGATGAACACCGCCGTGGTCGCCCGGCTCGCGGTACAGGCCTGCCGGCTGTTCCCCTTCCTGCGCGAGGTGCACCTGATCCGCGCCTACCGAGGCTTTCGGCCGTACTGCCCGGACCACCTGCCGGTCGTCGGCCCCGACCCGCGGGTGACGGGGGTCGTCCACGCCTGCGGTCACGAAGGGGCGGGGATCGGCCTCGCCCCCGCGACCGGCGCGCTCGTGACCGCCCACCTGCTCGGCCGTCCCTGGCGCGGCGCCGATCCGGCGGCACACACCGGTCTTCTACCCGACCGCTTCTTCACCTCCGGAGGTGCGCCGCAATGAGCGAGATCATCATCGACGGCGAGCTCCTGCCTTTCATCGAGGGACAGACCGTCGCCGCCGCTCTGGTCGCCGCGGGCCGGGTCGCCTGGCGCACCACCCGCGTCCAGCACCGCCCGCGCGGTGTCTTCTGCGGCATCGGCGTCTGCTTCGACTGCCTGGTAACCATCGACGGAGCCGGCGGCCAGCGCGCCTGTCTGGTGCCGGCGCGCCCGGGCATGGCCGTGACGACCGGGAGGGACGGCGATGGGTAGACCAAGCGACATCATCATCGTGGGCGCGGGCCCGGCCGGCATGGCCGCGGCGGCAACAGCCCTGGCCGGCGGGCTGCGCGTGGCGCAGGTGGACTCCGGCACCGCCGTCGGCGGCCAGTTCTGGCGGCACCCGCCACAGCACGCGCGATCAGCGATTCCGACCGACGATCTCCATCACGGACTGCGCGAGTACCGCGCCCTCTCGCGCGAACTGTCGATGGCCCGGAAGGCGGGACGGCTCGACCTGCGCCTGGCGCATCACGTGTGGTCCGCCGTCCGGGAAGGCGACGGATTCGCGGTCCACGCGGTCGACAGGCGAGACGCGCCGCGGGAGAGCGCCGTGACCCTGCACGCGCCCAGGCTGCTCGTGGCGACCGGGGCCTACGACCGGCAACTGCCTTTCCAAGGCTGGGACTTGCCGGGTGTGCTCACCATCGGCGGCCTGCAGGCGCTACTGAAAGGAGGGGGCGTCACGGCCGGGAGCCGCGTGGCACTGGGCGGGACCGGGCCGTTCCTGCTGCCGGTGGCTGCCGGCCTCGCGGCGCGCGGCGTCGAGGTGGTCACGGTGTGCGAGGCGGGCAACCCGCTGGCATGGCTGCGTCATCCGCTCCCCGTTCTGCGCAACCCCGGCAAGTGGGCCGAAGGAGCCGGCTACGCCTTCGGGCTCGCCCGACACCGCATTCGGGTCCGCCCGCGCACGGCGATCACCGGCGCGGAAGGAGGCGACCGGGTGACAGCGGTCCGGATCGCCGCCGTGGCGTCCGACGGCAGCCCGCGCCCGGGCACGGAGCGGCGGATCGAGGTCGATGCCGTCGGCGTCGGCTGGGGCTTCACGCCTCAACTCGACCTGCTCATCCCCCTGGGCTGCGACCTCACCAACTCCGCGGACGGCAACGCGGTCGTCGCCGTCGACGGCGGACAGCGCACAAGCGTCCCCGGTCTCTACGCCGCGGGCGAGGCGTGCGGTGTGGGTGGAGCGGCACTCGCAGTGGGCGAGGGACACCTTGCCGCACAATCCGCCCTCACCGATTCCGGATCGGCCGCGGTGCTGGGCAACCGGCGCCTGGTCGCAGTGCGCGCAACCGTAGCCAGGCAACGGGCCTTCGCCCGGGCGATGGCCCTTGCCCATCCGATCCCGGCGGCATGGTCCTCGTGGCTCACCGACGAGACCGTCGTATGCCGCTGCGAGGAGGTGACCGCGGGCGCGGTCCGCACCGCCTGCACCGAGGGCGGCGCACACGATCACCGGCAGGTCAAGCAGCTGACCCGGGCCGGCATGGGCTGGTGCCAAGGACGGATGTGCGGACCGGCCGTGCACTGCCTCACCTCGCAGAACCAGGTCTACACGCCCGCGGAACGACTCGTCGCGACGCCCGTCACCCTCGGTGCGCTCGCCGACCTCGATGAACAACAGTGAAAACCGGACAAGGAGCCTGCATGAACGACAACCGCAAGCCCTGGCACGGCGTCATCGTCGCGACCAGTCTGCCCTTCAACGAGGACCTCACGGTCGACTTCGAGGCCTACGGGGTGAGCGTCGCCTGGCTCGCCGAAAAGGGGCTGCACGGCGTTGCGCCGAACGGATCGCTCGGCGAATACCAGACACTGACCCACGAGGAGCGCGACCGCGTCGTGGAGACGGCTGTCGCCAACGCTCCGGACGGGTTCACCGTGATGCCGGGCGTCGGCGCCTACGGCGGCGTCGAAGCCAGACGGCACGCCCAGTTCGCCAAGGACGCGGGCTGCCAGGCCGTCATGTGCCTGCCGCCCAACGCCTACCGCGCCGACGACCGTGCGGTCCTGGAGCACTTCGAACTGGTCGCCTCGGTGGGCCTGCCGGTCACCGCGTACAACAACCCCATCGACACCAAGGTCGACCTGCGCCCGGAACTGCTGGCCAAGCTGCACGCCGAGGGTCTCATCGTCGGCGTCAAGGAGTTCTCCGGCGACGTACGGCGCTGCTACGAGATCTCCGAACTCGCCCCCGGACTCGACCTCATGATCGGCACCGACGACACCGTCCTGGAAGTCGGTCTCGCCGGTGCCAAGGGCTGGATCGCCGGCTACCCGCAGGTGTTCCCTCAGGCATGCCTCGCCCTGTACAACGCCTCGGTCGCCGGAGACCTGGAGACGGTGCTACCGCTCTACCGTCAGCTCCACCCGGTGCTGCGATGGGACAGCAAGACGGAGTTCGTCCAGGCCATCAAGCTCGGCCAGGAGATGATCGGCCGCCCCGGCGGCCGGTGCCGCCCACCGCGGCAGCCGCTCGGCCCGGAGACGGAGGCCGATGTCCGCGCCGCCACCCAGGCCCTCATCGACAGCGGGGTGAGCTGACGATGCGCTCGACCGTGTGCTACCACGCCGTCGACTCGCACACCGAGGGGATGCCGACCCGCGTGATCACGGGCGGAGTGGGCGTCCTTCCCGGGGCGACGATGTTCGAGAGGCGGCAGCGGTTCGTCGCGGAACGCGACCACCTGCGCACCCTGCTCATGTGCGAGCCGCGCGGGCATGCGTCGATGTCCGGCGCCGTCCTGCAGCCTTCGACCCGGCCGGACGCCGACTTCGGCGTGCTCTTCGTGGAGGTATCGGGCTGCCTGCCGATGTGCGGGCACGGGACCATAGGTGTCGCCACGGTCCTCGTCGAAACCGGCATGGTCGAGGTCATCGAGCCGGAGACCCACGTCCGGCTGGACACCCCGGCCGGACTGGTCACGGCACGGGTACGGGTCCGTGACGGGCACGCCGAATCGGTGACCCTGGAAAACGTCGCGTCGTACTGCCACGCACTCGACCAGGTCGTCGACGTTCCCGGCTACGGAGCGGTGCGCTACGACATCGCCTACGGCGGCAACTTCTACGCCTTCGTCCGGACCGAGGACCTCGGCATTCCCTTCGACCGGACGCAGAAGCAGCGGCTGCTCGACGCCGGGCTGGCCGTCATGAACGCGATCAACAAGCACAAGCCTGTCGCCCACCCGGAGAACCCGGAGATCAACGTCTGCCACCACGTCTATCTCGAGGCCCCCGGATCGACCGCGGAGCACTCCCGGCACGCCATGGCCATCCACCCCGGATGGTTCGACCGATCTCCCTGCGGCACCGGCACCAGCGCCCGCATGGCGCAACTGCACGCCCGCGGAGAGCTCTCCATCGGCCAGGACTTCCTCAACGAGTCGTTCATCGGCTCCCGTTTCATCGGGCGCATCAGGCAAGAGACGACGGTCGGAGGCCGACCGGCCGTCCTGCCTTCCGTGACCGGCCGCGCCTGGATCACCGGCACCGCCCAGTATCTGCTCGATCCGTCGGATCCCTACCCGGCCGGCTTCACTCTGTGAGTGACCTCGTACGCCGCCCTCGCGGCGTAGGAGGTGGCCGAAAAGTCACACCACCACCGTACGTCCTGCACGACAGCGAGACGCTGACCCCCGTCGCGATCCTCGACGGGGTCGCGCTGACCAGCATGCGCACGCCTGCGGTCGCGGCCTGTTGGAGCGGCTGCGCACGCTCGCGGACTTCTCGGACGAGGGTCTGCGGCTCGTGGTCTTCGGTACAGGTCCGCAGGGCGAGGGACACGTCCGTACCATCCGGGCCCGCGTACCGGTCGCCGATGTCACGGCCGTCACGCGCGGCGGCGCGACCCCGGCATGGGCGGACCGCCACCTGGCGGCGGACGACACGGCGGTCGCCGACCGCGTCCGCGGCGCGGACGTCGTCGTCGCTGCGACGTCGGCCCGCGCACCGGTCGTCGCCGGACACCTTGTGCGCGACTCGGCTGCCGTCCTGGCCGTCGGGTTCGCACTAGCCGCCGGCGCGCGAACCCGACGGTGTGCCGGTCAGTCCTGAGCGTAGCGACCGGTCGAAGGAGTACTGGCCGTCACAGGCGAACGGCTTGGAGGCGTGCGCGTAGGTGCTGACGGTGAGGTCCTTGCCCTTCGGCAAGTCGAGACGCAGTTTGTTGGCCTGCATCACTACGGCGGACTGCAGGCCGTGGTGGGCGGCCGACTTGTTCGCGGCGGAGATCCGCTTGACCGGGGTGTCAGACATGCGGGTGAGCTGCATAAGACTGTGACGCACGACGGCGGTGGAGGTGTCGGGTGCCTGGGCCCGCGCCGCCTGCTGTCCGGCGAGAGCCGAGGCGGACGGCTGTGTGACGGCGACGCTGAGTCGGCCGCCGTGCTTCCGGTCGATCCAGGCATACCGCCGAAGCGGGCACCGAGGCGCTTGCGCAGCGAGACCGCGACATCGGTGAGGTGGTCCTGGCGGAGCGCACGCCGCTGCGCTTCCAGGGCAAAGACATGCTGGTCCGCGGCGAGTTGCGGCGGCGGCCCGCTGTGAGGCGCTGAGCGCCGGCATGTTCTGGTTGCTGTTTCCCACGGCGGGCGAGGCGAGGGTGCAGGTGACGGCGAGAGATGCCAGGACCGGCCGGAAGAGGCGTCATCGCGTACCTGCCGGTGGTAATGCCTTCATGTGGGACCTCCTCGGGTGGCGAGAGCGCCCGGCTGCTGCCGGGCGAGGCGGTGCAGTCCGGAGCGAGAGTCCCCACCACCCCCGCTCCGGACTCAGCCCGGGGCGGGGGGAGCCACCCCGGGCCGATGGTGGAGCTGTCCTTCTGATGGAGCAGAGCGTCTGTCAGTAGCTGGTGCTGACGGTGACCCCGCTGAAGCTGCTCACCGCGTACAGGCTGACGTACTGGGCGCCGGCCGTCGGGTCGGTGATGATCAGGGTGTGGCCGTTGCCGGCACCAGTGGCGCGCTGCGTGGAGCTGGTGGTGCTGGGCCAGCCGCTGTAGCTGTAGTACAGGTCCGCGTCGCCCGTGCCGCCGGAGGTGGTGATCTTCAGCTGAGTGGTTCCGGACGGAACGTACAGGTAGAGGTAGGCGTAGTTGCCGGTGGTGGCGGACTGGTTGCTGCGCCGGCAGTTCTGGCCCAGTTCCCGGGTGTCGGTGCCGGTGCACTCGGTGCCGGTGCCACCGCTGCTGACGGTGACGGTCCTGCCGGCGGTGGAGGTGGCGCGCTTGTCGTCGGTGACGGTCAGCTTCACCGTGTAGGTGCCGGCGGCCGCATACGTTTTGCTGGGGCTGGTGGCGGTCGAGGTGGTTCCGTCACCGAAGTTCCACGTGCGGGATGCGATGGTGCCGTCGGCGTCCGTGGACTGATCGGTGAAGGCGACCTCTAGACCCTGCACAGCGGTGGTGAACGCGGCGGTGGGTGCCTGGTTGCCGGGCGGGTTGGTGCCGCCGCCGCAGTCACCGGCCGCGCAGCCGGCCAGCCAGGTGTACCAGTCGCTGTCGTAGCGCGTGCCGATGGTGCTGGTCAAATAGCTGCGGGCGGCGTTCCAGTTGCCCGAGCGGTAGTAGCCGAGCACGGTGTTCATGTCGGAGGGGTGCTTTTCGAGCATGTACCGGACGGCGAGGTAGCCCCAGCGGTAGATGCGCGTGGTGTCGTTGCTGTAGGTGGTGTCGAAGAGGGTGCTCAGGGCGTAGGTGCCGCGGCCTGCCTCGGTCATGGCCTCGTTGTAGGGGACACCGCGGTAGGAGTAGGAGACGTACTCGGCGAATCCCTCGATCCACCAGACGGTCGGAGTGGTGACGCCGGCGTTGAAGTCGCCGTACATGTCGAACCGGCCGTCGAGGTAGTGGGTGTACTCGTGGTTGAGGTTCCAGATCTGGAAGTCCGGGCGCAGCCACTCGGCCTCGTAGGCGATGAAGCGCGGCTGGTTGCCGGCTGCCGCCGGGTTACCCTCGAGGTACATGCCGCCGTTGTTGGTGTCGATGCCGTACATGGCACCGGCGTAGGTCTGATAGTCGGTGCTGGAGTCGAAGACCACGACCTCGATGGTGCTGTTGTTGTCGTTGGCGACGGGGCCGCTGTCGTGGACGATGTTGTGGAAGTACGCGTCCTGGCTGCGCAGGCTGGAGCAGCTCGACGACAACTCGCTCGAGGTCATCTGCTGGGCCTTGATGGTGATGCTGGAGCTGCACGGGTAGGTCACCGTCAGCACCGAGCTGGCCAGCTGCGACTGCAGGTTGCAGGTGCCGTAGTAGGAGCAGTGGGCCTTGTCGTAGTAGTCGGTCATCTCGGCCACGCCGACCCACAGCGGAGCGGAGGTGCCCTTGATGGAGCTCGAGTTCAGCAGGCCGACGGCCAGCGGACGCACCTTCGACTGCAGAGGGGACTCCTGCAGGAATCTGCCGAGTTCGCGTCCCGCGTTGGACGTGAGGTAGGACTGGTCGGTCCCCAGCAGCGAGAGGTGGCCGGAGGCGAAGCTGTACAGAGAGTCGATCAGACTCGAGTCCCTCTGGACGGCCGTCACGAAGGCGGGCACCTGGTGGCCGCGGAACGTCACGGTGTAGACGTTGTTGACCGCGTTGAGCATCCACCAGGACGCGTTCCACGAGGAGTTGTAGTCCGCCAGCAGCCGCTTGAGGACGTAGATGTAGCGGGCGTTCTCCTCGGCGCTGTCGATGAGGGTGACGGCCTCGGCGAGGGTCTCACCGTTGGCGTCGGTGACGTCGCGAGAGTGCGGGCTGGCGAAGAAAGCGTCCAGACCAGAACGTATGGCGGTCCGCAGGCTGCTGCCGTAGGTGCCCACTGTGCCGGTGTTGTAGTAGTGGACGTAGTAGCCGGCGCGCAGGTAGAGGACCAGCTGAGGCATACCGGTGCTGGCGTTGCCGGGATAGGACGCCGAGTCGTCGCGTACGGCGTACGCGACCGTGGCCATCTGGGCTTCGCGGAAGGCGTTGTAGGCGTCGCTTCCGGTCACGTTGAACAGCCTGTTGACGCAGTCGGTCGTGGACGCCTTGACCTGGTGCACCAGCGCGCTGCCGGTGCGGCTGGTGAAGTCGGAGACGTTGCACGCGGCGGCCGCGGCGGCGCTCCTCTTCCCGGCCGTCTCCCACGTCGTCGAGGGCCGGGCCGGCGGTTTCGCGGCCCTGCCGTAGGACTCCTTGAGCGCGTCCTTGCTCGCTGCCAGCGGCGGAAGCTCGGACGCCTTCAGACGCCCCATTCCGACGTGTTCCGCGTCCGCGCCGGCGGTCTGTGCCTCGGGCGCGGGACCGGCGTGCTTCCCGCCTCCCGTCACCGCGTGCGTGGTGGTGGACAGGGGCGCTCCGGTGCGTGCGCTGGCGGGTTGTGGCAATAGGCCGGTGCCCATGGCGAGGGTCAGGGCTAGCGATAGCGCCGCGCCGCCCAGACTTCGTCCGACCAGTGACCTTCTCACTACGCCTCCCATGAGGGGCGGGCCACGCGGGGCGTGGCCGATGGGGTGGAGGAGGGCCGTGGAGGGGAGGGCCGCGCCGTCGATGCGAAGGGAGCACCACGACCAGCGCCACGATTGGCATGGCCACGACCTGTGACATGTACCATTGCACAGGTGACATGTGCTGGGGAAGTCGTCTGGCGCAATTCGAAGTTGCCAAGTGGTGTACGCGAGCCGTGACTTGACCGGCCATGTCCGGTAAATCATGTGACTGTCAGATTGCTGGCTCGTTGCGTCTGGCATGGGCGGGGTGATCTGACGAATGCCGAGTGGGTCCGGCTGGAGCCGCACTTGCCGGCCTCGGGGCCGCGTGGGGGGCGGTGGAACGACCACCGCAGAGTGATCAACGGGATCTTGTTCCGGGTCCGGACGGGCATACCGTGGCGGGACCTTCCCGAGCGTTTCGGCAGCTGGAAGACTGTTCATCAACGGCACCGGCGTTGGTCGGCGGACGGCACGTGGAGGCGGATCCTGTGTGCCGTCCAGGCCGACGCCGACCTCGCGGGCCGGTGACCTGCAAGATTCACCTCCCGGGTGAAGGCGGCTGCCGGCCGATGGCCTTCCTGATCACGCCCGGCCACTGGGGCGACGCGCCGCAGATGATCGAGGTTCTCGAACGCATCCGCGTTTCCCGCCCCCCAGGGCGGTCGCCCCCGTACCAGGCCGGACCACTTGGGCGGCGACGAGGCATCCAGTGGGGGCGGCCGGCCCACCCGCTTCGACAGCGAGATCTACAAACACCGCAACGAGGTCGAGCGGACGATCAACCGGCTCAAGAACTCCGGGCCGTCGCCACCCGCTACGACAAGAGGGCCTATGTCTTCCACGGCACCGTCACCACCGCGGCTGTCCGGCTATGGCTCCGGGGCTGAGCCGGCCTGCAGTCTCAGGCCTTGAGGAACCACAGGTACAGGCCTGTCCGTCGAGAACCATCTGGCCCAGCTCGATCAAGTCGCGGGCGAACTCATCAGTCAGCACGCCTGCAGGCAGCCGCGGTACCTCCTCCAACAGGGTTGACACCAGCCGGTGGTTGAAAACGGTGTCCGCGTACGGCAGCAGGTGTCCCAGCATTGGAAACACTGACTGATCAAGAACAGCCAGCTCCGGACCCCAGACCACACCGTGCTTTGCGCGGGCCTCGATCGTGCCGTTCTCGCCTCGGACCTGGAGGTTAGTCACGGTCAGACCTGTGACCTCATGATCCGCCGGACACGGTCTAGACTAGCTAGCGGCCACCGAGCCGAAGGGCAGGTTCGCGCCTTCCGGCCTCTGCCCGGCCGTCCGCCCACAGGGTGCGCACATGGGCGAGATGCTGACGCATGCAGTCCTCAGCCTCCTGGACCCGGCCGGCCGCCATCAGGTCGAGTAGCTCGACGTGCTCCTGGGCCGAAGCGATCAGGCGACCTGTCTCATTGAGGCTGGCCAGCCCGAACAGGCGCGATCGTTTGCGCAGGTCGGCCACCACCTCTACGAGGTGATGGTTGCCGGCCAGGGCCAGCAGTTCCAGATGGAACCGATGATCGGCTTCGAGATACCTGATGACATCGTGCTCCTGGGCCGCCATGACGATCTGCTCTGCGAGCGGGCGAAGCGTCTCCAACTGCTCGACGCTCGCCGTCTCGGCCACGCGACCCACCGTGGGAACCTCGATCAGTGCTCGGATGTCGGTGAACTCGTCGAGCTCCTGCTCGGTCATCTCCGTGATGCGGAAGCCCTTATTGCGCACCGCTTCCACCAGGCCTTCTCTGGCCAGGTCCAGCATGGCCTCGCGCACTGGTGTGGCGGAAACACCGAGTTCCGTCGCCAGGGTGGGGGCGGAGTAGATGACCCCAGGACGAAGCTCGCCCGCTATCAGAGCCGCCCGGAGAGCATTGGCCACCTGGTCGCGCAGATGGGTCTGGACGGGGATCGCCCGTGATTCGAGATGAGGCATCTCCGCTCCTCCGCTGATCCAGCCCAATGACCTCCCACTATACAATGTCACGTTGCTTTGCGAACCGGCGCGGGTAGCCTGACGGGCCCGTGAAAGGTGGCCGCCGGCCGTATTCGAGGACTACACAGAGTGAATCGGCTGCGTGCTGACTCCGGCGCCGCGTGGCAGGCGAGCGCCAGGTCGTAGACGCGGCGCTGGACCTCGGTGAAATGCCTGCTTACTGACAGTGTCCTGGTGACGGCCCCTGTGTAGAAGGAGTCGAATTCGACGCCTGCGTCCAGTAGGAGCAGATCTCCGTCCCGCACCGGGCGTGCGCGAACGAGCGCGCTCGGCCACAGCCCGCTTGCTTCAGGCTGTCAGCGACGACAGCGCCGCGGCCAGCCGCTCCGACGCCTCCGGCGGGGTCGAGGCGTGCGGGGAGAGCCTGAGTGAGTCGCCGCGCACGGTCGGGGTGACGCCCTCCGCGTGCAGCGCCTTCGCGACGAGCGCGGGATCGTGCTCCGGCATGGCGAAGGAGAGCACGCCCGCGCGCCGGGCCGGGTCGGCGGGGGAGAGGACGCGACCGCCGAAGCGCTCGACGACGTCGGTGAGTTCGGCGACGCGCGTAGCGATCGCGTCCTCGATCGCGGCGACGCCGTACCGCTCGACCAGGCCCAGTGCCGCCGCGAACGCGGCGGCCGTCACCGGGCTGAGATGGGTGATCGACCAGCGTCGCGCGTCCGGGGCGGGCGAGTGTTCCGCCCCGTCGAAGACACCGGCGCCCTCGACCCCCGTCCAGCCGGTGAGGACCGGCTCCAGGGCCTCCAGCGCGCGGCCGGACAGCGTCGCGAAGCCGGTGGCCCAGCCCGCGCGCAGCCACTTCTGGCCGCCCGCGACCACGACGTCGGCCGCGTCCCACGCCATCTCGGCCACGCCGAACGCCTGGATGGCGTCGACGATCAGCAGGCGGTGGGGGCCGATCGCCTCGCGCAGTGCCGCAAGGTCGACACGGAAACCGGTGCGGAAGTCGACCGCGCTGACGGACACGGCGACCACATCGTCGGTCAGCGCGGAGCGCACGAGGTCGGCGGTCACCCCGCCTCCGGGCGCCGGGTCGATCCAGCGCGGCGTGGCCCGGCCCAGCTCCGCGGTGCGGCGCCACGGGTAGTGGTTGGCCGGGAAGTCGGTGCGCGGGGCGAGGACCACACCCTCCCGGACGCCGAGAGCGGCGTGGAACAGGCCGGTGGACGCGTTGGGCAGCAGCACGGTGTGCTCGGCGTCGGCGCCCGCGAGCCGCGCGGCCGTGTCCCGGGCGACGCCATCCGCGCGCATCAGGCCGTCCACGGTGGTGTGGTCGGCGCGTGCGGACTCCTCCATGGCGCGCGTGGTGGCGGTCACGACGTCACGCGACGGCGGGCCGAACCGTGCGAAGTCGAGGTACCCGGCGGGCGTGTCGAAGTGGGCTGCGTACGGCGTGAGCACGGGGCTGGTCCTTTCGCCACGGTGGACGGTGGGTGGGCGACGTGCGGGGTGGGCAGCGGGCCGGCGGGTGTGCCGGTAGCGCCGGGCGGGAAGCGTGGCGTGTTCGATGTCCCCACCCGCATGCACGCACGGTACGCGTTGGTCGTCGAGAACGGGACGACCGGGCACCCCGCTGAAGGGGGGGACCCGGCCGGTCCGTTCGCCGGTTCGGCCTGCTGCCTGCGGCCCGCGCCGGTGTCAGTGTGCGCCGGATTCTTCGGGGCGGGCCTGGCGCGGCAGGAGGAAGGAGAGGAGGAAAGTCAGGGCGAGCATGCCGTCAACGACCCACAGCACCGTCTTCATGGCCGAGCCGAAGCCGCCTTCGAAGGCCGAGGACGCGGTGGCCTTCAGGGCTGCGGGTATCCGGGCACCGGCCTCGGGGGAGGTCATCGCGGCCCGCGTGTCCTTCTCCAGGCGCGCGCAGGAGGCCGGGGTGGCGGCGGGGTCCTTGGTGACGGCGCGGTCCGAGGCGCACTTGCGCAAGTCCGCCACGACGCGATCCTGCGCGGCGGGCGCGACGTGGGCGGCGGCCAGCTGCCCGCGCAGACCGTCCGCGCGGTGGTCGACGGCGGTGGCGATCCCGCCGCCCAGCAGGCCGAAGAACACGGTGCCGAGGATGGCCACGCCGAAGGCGCCCCCGAGCTGCTGCATGGCGGTCATCGTGCCGGATGCCGAACCGGTCTCGTGCTGCTCGACGCTGGCCAGCACGATGTCGAAGAACGGTGCCATGAGCAGACCCATGCCGATGCCGGTGACGAGCAGCGACGGCAGCAGCTGCCAGGGGCCGACGCCGCTTCCCACAGTTTCGAGGGTCCGCCACACCCCGAACACGCCGGCCGCCATGACCACGGTGCCCGCCTGAAGGACGGCACGTCCGAACCGGGCGACACCCTGGGCGATACCGAACCCGACGATCATGCCCCCCGACCAGGGCACCATGACCAGACCCGCCTTGAGCGGCGAATAGCCGAGGCCGATCTGGGTGTAGAGGTTGAAGACCAGCATGAAGCCCTGCATGGTCGAGAAGAAGACCAGTCCGAGGATCATGCCGCCGCTGAACCCGCGCTTGCGGAAGAGGCTCGGGACGACCAGCGGGTCCAGACCGGCGCTGCTGCGGCGCGACTCGTACCGGGCGAAGACCGCGGAGACGACGACGGAGGCGCCCATCATCACGAACGCCCACACGGGCCAGTCGTATTCACGGCCTTGGACCAGCGGGAAGATGATGAGCAGCGCGGCCAGCGAGACCAGGAGCATGCCGGGGATGTCGAGGCGCGGCTTGCTCTCGGCTCGACCCCTGGGCAAATAACGCAGCGCACCGAGGAAGGCCACGGCGCCCAGCGGCAGGTTGATCAGAAATATCATCCGCCAGCCGGTGCCGAAGTAGTCGGCGTCCACGAGCCAGCCCGCCAGGATCGGCCCGCACACCGCGGACAGGCCCATGACCGGACCGAACATCCCGAAGGCCTTCTGCGACTCCCTCGGCGGGAACATCTCCTTGATCATGCCGAGGCCCTGCGGGAGCATCACCGCGCCGAACAAGCCCTGTACGACGCGCGCGCCTATCAGCATCCCGGGCGAGACGGACACCGCGCACAGCAGCGAGCCCACGGTGAAGCCGACGGCGCCCACCAGAAACAGCCTGCGGCGTCCGTGAATGTCGCCGAGCCGGCCTCCGGTGACGAGGCCGACGGCCATCGACAGCGTGTACGCGGCGGCGAGCCACTGCAGGGTGGAGGCCCCGCCGCCGAGATCGGCCCGCATGGAGGGGCCGGCGATGTTTGTGACGACGGCGTCGAGGAGGTCCATCACCTCGGCCGCGAGGATCACGAAGAGCGCAACCCAGCGCCAGCGGTAGGGCGTGGGCGAGTTGGTGGGCGTCTCCGTGGACGCGACGCCGGTGGTGGACATCGGAACTCCTCGCAGAGAGGTGCATGAACGGAAGAACTCGGAGGTGAACGGTGTTCACCGTAACAGAACAGTGCTCATCCAGTGAACGCTGTTCATCAAGATATAGCGCAACTCGGGCCGACCGCACAAGATATATCGCGTCCTGGGCGGCCGGGGTGAGTGCGTGTGAACGTCGCTCACCGGCGCAGAACACTGTTCTCCCGTGCTCCTAGACTGGCCCCATGACAGACGCGGCCGCCGACAGCCCAGCAACCCCACCGCCGTCTCCGTGGGAACGCGAGCGTCCCGCTCGTACGCACGCGGCTCCCGCGCGCACGCCGCTCTCCCGGGAGCGCGTCGTCGAGGCGGCCTTCGCCGTACTGGACCGGCAGGGACTCGACGGGCTGTCGATGCGTCAGGTGGCCGCCGAACTGGGCGTGACCGTCTCCGCCCTCTACGCCCACGTCCACTCCAAGGACGATCTCCTGGAGTTGATGTACACACGTCTCTTCGACGGCTTCGAGGTGCCCGAAGCCGATCCGGAGCGGTGGCAGGAGCAGTTGCTGGACTTCGCGCGGGCCGGGAGGCAGCGTCTGCTGTCCCATCGCGACATGGCCAGGATCTCCATGGCCCACGTCCCCTTCACCGCCGAACTGCTCCCGCACGTGGAGGGGTTGCTCGCCATATTCCGCACCGCGGGCCTGCCCGACCGCATCGCGGCGGAGGCCGGTGGCCTCATCTCCACGTACATCGACGGCTTCGTGCTGGAGGAGGGCATGTGGCAGGACCGCGCCGCCCAGCAGGGCGGTGACGCCTCCTCGCTGGCCCGCCCCGACTGGCGTGAGATGGCCGGCGAGATGCAGAACTACTTCGCGTCCCTGCCCGAGGCGAACTTCCCCCACCTGCGCGCCCTGTCCGGACTCATGGTGACGGACTCTTCCGACGAGAGGTTCGACATCGGCCTGCAGATCATCCTGCGTGGCCTGGCGAGCTACCTGCCGGACCAGCCGGACCGCCCCGTCCCGGACGACTGACGATCCGCCCAGCCGCCGCCGGCGTGACACCCGCAGGTCGCTGGACACCCGGCGGACTGCCGAGTGAGGGAGGTGAGCACATGGCAGGCGGTGACGACTGGGCTGCCAACATGCCTGAGCACGCGCTGACCCGGTGACCGCTTCGTCGCCTACTCGGCAGGGTCCTCGTCCGTGAGCCGGACCGCCTCATGACGCTGTTGCCGACGGTGACGGTGACGGACCGGCGGGATTGTCTTCTGCGTGACCAGCGGGCCGCGGGTGCTGCCGGTGATCTGTGGGACGTCGACGTAGGTGTAGCCCGAACGTCGTGATGGAGGTCGCCGTCGACGTAGCCCGCAACCCGCACTGAGCCGCTGTAATGGGCGGGCACCGACCACCGGCCCGACCCCGACGCCTACGTGTACGTGACCGTCACCGAGCAGCATCCGATGACGCCCATCGAGCCCGACGCCGCGCCCCCACCGACCCCCTCGCTACTTCCCGACGCAGCCGCTCCGCCTCCGCCTCACGGTCGCCGCGCCCTGGCCGCCGTGGTCGGCGACGAACACCTGCCCGAAGCCTGGTGAACCGTACAGCGGCGGCAGTGGGCGCGTGCCGCGGTGGCCCGCGCTGACGTATGGCCGTGGCACCCCGTAACAGGACCTCAGCTGCGGCCCTCAGCAAGCGCCTTGATGCCGCGAAGGGTGGCCTTCATTCCGGCGCGCAGTTCCTTCATCCGGAAGGTGACGATCTCCTCCTCCCGGTCCGGCCGGCGCTCGACGGCCAACGTGACTCCGCTGCGGCCCGGCCCCATGAGAGCCGACTGCCGCAACCGGGTCCCGTCGCCCTCGGCCTCGAGTTCATAGCACCAGGACGCCATGGAATTCGCCGGATCCGACGTCGGTTCTCCGTATCGACCGTCCGCATCCGTGACGACCCAGGCGAACACCCGCTGTTCGTCCAGCTCGACCACATGGGAGACGGTTCGCCACTCACCGAGTTGCTGGTGAGAGTTGTAGCCCTCGAAGCACGCGCCTACCAGAGGCCCGTCCGCGCCGTCGAGCCAAGCGACGCGCTGCAGCTCCGGGCTGAGCAGGGCAGGCAGACGAATGTCGGTCACCAGCCCCCAGACCCGCGGCACGCCTGCCTCGACATGAACTTCGCAGTGCACGCTCGGGCCGTCGGCAAATCGCATGTCGCTCCCCAATGTCAGACTCCGGAATCATTCACGGCTTTGATCCACTTTCGCAACGGGCTTGAGTTCCCCCTGGCCTCTGCCTCATGAACAGGTAGCCGTCACGGAGAAGCGGTGCCCTACGCTCGACGAGACTCGCGATGGCCGGTCACGATCAGCATGCCGCAGGCCGCGACGCGCTCGGCATCTCAAAGTCGCACTTGCAGGCATTGATCAAGTGTGGCAGGCGCCCGTCAGGGTGTTGCCTCCTGGCAAGCCCCATCGTGTGATCACAGCGTCACCGGTGCGCCTTTTGGAACATACCTGAGCGAGCCCGGGGCGCCAGCCGTCGGCATTGGCTGCCGCGAGCGGTGGGCGGCCATTGTCCTGCGGCTGCCACGGGCAACGCCTGGCGTGCCTTCAGGTGCGCGGCCACGAGCAGGCGGATCTTGGTGATGCCCGGCAGAAAAAGTTCACGGACCGGTGGAGGGGGCGGGGGCCGGAGGAGTCCCACCGGAGCGCTCCTTGGTGCGTCGGCCGGTCGGTCGACGGTGGCAGCGGGAGCGATCGTCTTGCCCCGCCACGGACCGACCGGCTTCCCGGCCCGGCCGCCCGGCCTCTCGACTCATCGGTTCCCGGACAGGAGCACACATGAGCACAACCAGGACGACCGTGGCGGTTCTCGGCCCAGGCGGCGTCGGCGGCCTGGTCGGCGCGCTGCTCGCCCGTGCCGGACACCGCGTCGTCTGCCTGGCGGGGGAACAGACCGTCGTCGTGCTGCGCCAGGACGGGCTGCGCGTCGACAGCAACCGTTACGGGGACTTCACCGCGGCGGTGGAGTCCGACACGAGTTGCGCGAGCCGGTAGACGCCGTCTTCGTGACGGTCAAGCAGACCACGCTCGCCGAGGCGCTCGACCGCATCCCGGCCGAGGGGCTCGGCACGGCGGTCGTGGTCCCGCTGCTCAACGGCCTCGACCATCTCGCCGTGCTCCGCGAGCGCTTCCCCTCTGCCCGGGTCGTCGCGGGCACCATCCGGGTCGAGGCCACCCGCACGGCGCCCGGCCGCATCGCCCACACCAGCCCGTTCGCCGACCTCGAACTCGCCCCCGCGAGGACGACTTCGCGGAACTGCTGCGACAGGCCGGTCTGGGCGTGACCGTACGCGAGGACGAGAGCGCGATGCTCTGGGACAAGCTGGCCTTCCTCGCCCCGTTCGCCCTGCTGACCAGCCGCCACCAGGCCGACGTCGGTGCCGTCCGTGATCGGCACCGGCCCGAGCTGCTCACCGTCCTCGACGAGATCGCGGCCGTAGCCCGCGCCGCCGGCGCGCCGATGACCGCCGAAGGGCTGCTCTCCTACCTCGACAGCGTCCCTGGGACGATGAGGTCCTCGATGCAGCGCGACGCCGAGGCCGGCCGTCCGCTCGAACTCGACGCCATCGGCGCAGCCGTCCTACGTGCCGGAGCCGCCCACGGCATCGCCCTCCCGGCCACCGCCCGACTGGTCGCCGAGGTGGCACAGTCCGCAAAGCGGGTGGCCTGATGGGGCGGCCCGCGTCACGATGGCCCCGGGCCGAGGAGTTCCTGTCCGCCCGCGGCGCCGACCGGACGGCCCATCCGGGTGGAACTCTCCTGGAACATCTGCACCGCGTCGCCCACCTGCTCTCCGCCTGGGGCGCCGACCCCGACGCCCAGCTCGCGGGGCTGTGCCGCGCCGCCTACGGAACGGACGGATTCGACGGGTCGCTCCTGGGCACCACCGAGCGCGGGGTGCTCGCCGAACTGATCGGCGATCGCGCGTCGAGCGGACCACCGCCTTCCCAGCGGGTCCTCGGCATGCGGCCCGTCACCTTCGGGGACGGGCGTCGCGCGCTGAGCCTCGGCAGCAGCAAGATCAACCTCCACCGGGCAGGCCGCGAACTCGTCCCCCACGCCGCCCGGCCCACCCCCGGCAGCGCCGACCTCTGCCTGGTCACCGAGCCCCCGCAGGAGCGGGTGCTGGCTCATCTGGCCGCCTGCGGGGTACCCGTGGAGGAAGGCCCAGTACCGCGCACCGGCGCCCTCGGCCCGATCCTCAGCACCTACCTGCGCGATCCGGACGGCAACCTGATCGAAATCTCCACATATACCTGACCAGGCCCCCTGAGCGAAGCTGTTGCCCCCGGCCCCCGGCCCCCGGCCTCCGGCCGAGAGCCGCGCAACGAGGAGCGTCCCATGCGGGGGCGGCGGGTGCGCAGGCGGCGACTCGGGTGGCCGAGCCGACGGGTGACCAGGTAGCCCTCGGCCTGCAGTATCGGTGAGTTGGTTGGCGTCGAGCTGGTCGTGCAGGTGCTCTCCGCTCAACGGACTGTGTTCATCGAGGTGTCCACCGGGCTGCGTCCGGCCCAGTTCCGCCGCCTGATGCTGGCGGTACGGATCAAAGGCGGACGCGCCCTTGCACCGTCCCGGCCGGGGCGGCCGTGGGCACTGGATCTGCAGGACCGGGTCCTGCTGGTGGCGATGTACTACCGCACCAACCTCACGATGCGGCAGCTGGCGCCCCTGTTCGGGATTTCTCCGGCAGCGGTCGTCCGGATCATCGACCGACACAGCCCGCTGCTCGCCCTGGCGCGGGCTCGCCGCAAGCCGAAGTCGGACGAGGTCGTCATCGTCGACGGCACGCTCGTGCCGACCCGCGACCGCAACGTGGCTGCTTCCTCCACGAACTAACGGTACTCGGCGCACCTGCAGGTCCTCGTGCACGCCGACACTCGCCGGGTGCTGGCCTTGGGCCGTCCACTGCCGGGAAATCGCAACGACTGCACAGCCTTCCGCGAGTCCGGCATCGACGCTGCCTGCGGCAAAGCGACCGTCCTCGCCGACGGCGGCTATCAGGGCACCGGTGCCCGCATCCCGCATCGCCGCAAGGCCGGCCAGGACCGGCTCGAGGGCTGGAAAGACGACCACAACGCCTCCCATCGCCCGAGTACGTGCCCGCGTCGAGTACGCCTTCGCCCGCATGAAGAACTGGAAGATCCTCCGAGACTGCCGCCGTCGCCGTGACGGCGTCTACTGGGCGCCAGCGATATCGCCCGCATGCGCAACCTGACTCTCAGCCAGTAACGAGCCCCAAGCCCGTGACCCAGCACCGGCCTCACTCAACCACCCCTGATGCAGTTACGAGACAGCCTTTAGGGATCACGGGATCACGGGATCAGTGGGGCAGGCCGATGTACTGGCCCATGGCGGTGGCCGCGTGGGTGAAGAAGGCGGCCGGGTCGGCGGCGACACCCGCGATATGGCCGTTGACCTCGAAGCCGACCATGCCGTGCAGCTGGGTCCAGACGATCAGCATACGGGTGATGACCGGGGTGGGCAGGCCGCTCAGCATGCCCTGGGCCAGCGGCTCGATCGTGCGGGCCATGCCCTCGGACAGCTCGGGCGCGGGCACGTGGTCCAGGGCGAGTTCGCCGGCCGCCAACGCCTCGCGGACCAGGCCGAGCAGGACCAGGACCGTGCGGGCGCCCGCGGCCATCGTCTCCGGCGGGGCGTCGTAACCGGGCACCGGGCGGCCCCAGATCAGCACGTACTCCTCGGGGTGGGCGAGCGCCCACGTGCGGACGCCCTCGCAGCACGCGACCCAGCGGCCCAGCAGCTCGGCCCCGGCCTTCTCCGCCTCGGCCGCGGCCCGCTCCGCGCTGTCGCCCATCGCGTTGTAGGCGGCCAGCACCAGGTCGGTCAACAGGGCGTCCCGGTCCGGGAATCGCTCCTCGATCAGGGCCGGGTCGACGCCGGCCGCGCGGGCCAGCTCGGCCGGGTCCAGGTCGACGCGGTGCCGGGCCGCGAGGCGGCCGCCCGCCTCGGCCCTGAGCCGGGAGACGGCCGCCTCGGGGCTGTCCTGGCGGGGGTCATGAGCTTCGGAAGTCGTCATGATCCCGACCCTGTCAGAGGTCCTGCATCGCGTCGATTACATGGCGGGTAATACGGCTTGAATGCGGCTAGTTCTGGCCAAGGGGCTCGAACCAGGCCCCGTTGGCGCGGAACGGCGTCTAAAACGTGTCTCTTTGAAGGCTGATCAGTTTGTCGGGCCTGGTCGCCAGGCCCTACAGATCACGGCGGAAGAGCCGGGCGAGCCCCGCGAAGGGCACCGCTCCGTCCTGACCCGGCGGATTCACGTCACGCAGGACTCGCATATGCACTGGCCGCCTTCGCCGACTCCGGCGTGAAGGACGCCTGTGGCAACGCGACCAGGGCACCAGGGTCCTCATCCCACCGGCGCCAGGCCGGACAGGAACGGCTCCCGGACTGAAAGGAGCGGCACAACGCCTCCTACCGGCAGGTCCGGGCCCGGTTAGAGCATTCCTGACCTCACCATGCACCTGTTCGCACCGCTGTGTTCGGGATCTCCCGGCGACCGTCGGCCGGATCATCAGCCGGCACGGCCCCCTACGGCCGACCCCGCCAAAGATCATGGTGATGCATCACTGTCGTTGTTGTTGCAAGGAATATGCAATGAAGGCGGAGGGTGTCCCGGGACGATCACTCACCCGGAAGGGGACGTGTCTGATGGGCACCTACGCGCTTCCCGACCTGCCCTACGACTACGCCGCACTGGAGCCGGCCATCACCGGGCAGATCCTGGAACTGCACCATGCCGAGCACCACGCCGCCTACGTCAAGGGCGCCAACGACACCCTCGAGCAGGTCGCCGAGGCCGCGAGAAGGAGCGGATCACTCGATCTTCCGGCAGAGCCTCGCCCCGGACGGCGGCGACCGCCCCGGCGGCGGTCGCCAGCACCCTACGGGCCGGGAAACCGGATCGGCTCAGGGCAGCCGGGCGTTTCGCGGGTGCGTGCGTCGCCGGAGCCGTCCGGCCGGCTGGCGGCGCGCAGAAGTTCGGTGACTTCCTCGACGCGGTGGATCACCAGGGCGATGTGGCCGTCGGGCGCGAAGACGGGCGCGTTGACCGAGCTCCAGTAGCGTTCCTCCCACTGGCCGGGGCGCTGCGCGGATTCCACGTCGTAGCGCTGCAGATCCATAGTGTCGATCTCGCGGTTGGCCAGGACCGCGCGCAGGGGTGCCTCCAGGTGGCGGGCGCCGGAGGCTGCCGGGTCCCGCGGGCTGCCGGGGAAGGCGTCGAAGAGGTAGCGGCCCACCACCTGGTCGCGGCTGCGTCCGGCCTGGTGCAGCCACGCGAGGTTGGCGTCGGCGAACACCAGGTCGGGAGTCATCAGAGCGACCGCACCGGGCAGCGCTTGGAAGACTGCCGCGCAGTCGATAGCCATGGACGCAGAACAAGGACGCAGGGTGTCAATGCGTTCTACCGGCGTCATCGAGTCTTCACTCGGCCCGGGAATGGTACCGGCGTCAGCGCGCCTCGCCGTCGCCCGCCCACACCGTCCGCTGCCGCGCACCGCACCACCCTCCGCCCTCAAAGCTCGCCCGCCGCCCCCCCCCCCCCCCCCCCC
>NZ_KQ948864.1:15121-29028 GCF_001514215.1 Streptomyces bungoensis | reverse complement strand
CCCCCCCCCCCCCCCCCGCGCGAGCGCCCGGAACCCCTCTACCGAGCTTAGGCACCAATTCGAACGATGAGCTGCGATCCACCGATCCGGCCACTTCGAGGTGCGTTCATCCGGAAGGCCGTGATGTACGGAAGAGGAGACGAACAAGTCGAACAGCGAGTTGTACGCACCACGAGGAGACGGTATGGCCGCTTCTGCTGATCGCGCAGCCGAGTCCGTGTGGGACTACCCGCGGCCGCCTGCTGTGCTGCTGGACGACCGCCCTGTCCGTGTCGAGTGCGGTGGCCACACGGTGGCCGAGACAAGGCATGCGATCCGGGTACTCGAGACCAGTCACCCTCCGACGTTCTACATTCCGCCGCAGGACGTCCGGACGGATCTGCTGTTCCTCACCGAGGGCCGCACCTGGTGCGAGTGGAAGGGCGCCGCTCGGTACTGGGATGTGATCGTCGGTGACGCAGTGCGAAGCCGAGCCGCCTGGAGCTATGCGAGTCCAGAACCCGCGTATGCGGCCATCAGGGACTACTTCGCCTTCTATGCGAGCCGTGTCGACCGCTGCCTGGTCGGGGGCGAAGAGGTCCAGGCCCAGGAGGGGGACTTCTACGGCGGCTGGATCACCGAAGAGGTGCAAGGGCCCTTCAAGGGCGCGCCCGGAACGCATGGGTGGTGAGCGCATCAGCAAACCACACAGCCCGAGCATCGAGCACTGAAGGTGCACCGGGTTCTTGCGTGCCTCGCTCGGTCGTGGCGGGTACGCCGGTCGGCGCCCCGGCCTCATTGCTCGTCGGTACCGGGGCGGGGGGTGTAGGCCGTCGAGGACTCGGGGCACAGGCGGCGGTACGGGGTGTGTCCGGCATAGGCGGTCCACTCCTCGTGGGTCAGGTTGCGGCCTGCCCGTCGGCACAAGGCGCGCGGCCACTGCCGGGGTACGGGGGTGATCCGGGCGGAGCGGTCCCAGGAACCGGTGGCCAGGGTCTTGCCGTCCGGGCTGAACGCCACCGCCGTGACCCAGCCTGCCGCGTCGTCCAGCGTCGCGAGGGTGCGGCCTGCGCGGAGGTCGAAGAGGACTGTCGTACGGTCCCGGCTGGCCGTCGCGATGGTCCTTCCGTCGGGGCTGAAGGCGACGGCGGTCACTTCCTTGGTGTGGCCGGTGACGGTGTGGACAACGGTCCTGGCTTTGATGTCCCACAGGCGTGCGGTGCCGTCGCTGGAGCCGAGCGCCAGCATCTTCCCGTCGGGACTGAACGCCGCCGCGTTCAGCAGGCCCGAGCTGTCGAACCGTGCGGTGCCGCGGAGGGTGCGCGTGTCCCACAGGCGTGCGGTGCCGTCGGTGGAGGCGGTCGCCAGTGTTCTGCCGTCGGGGCTGAACGCGACCGCGTCCACCCAGCCGCTGTGCCCCCGTAGCGTGCCGGCGCAGCGGTGAGTCCGCATGTCCCAGAGGCGGGCCGTGCCGTCGATGGATGCGGTGGCCAGCCTGCTGCCGTCCGGGCTGAACGCCACCCCGTCCACCGCGCCGGCGTGTCCGCGCAGCGTGACGAGGGCCCGGTGCGTCCGGGTGTCCCACAGACGGGTTCGCCCCTCCTGGTCACCTGCGGCGAGCAGGTGGGTACCGGAGTCGAGGGCCACGGCCAGCACGGGTACCGCCCGGTTGTCGAGGACGGCGGTTGTCCGCCCGGTGCTGGGATCCCAGAGGCGGGCGGTGCCGTCCCGGCTGCCCGTGGCGAGGGTGCGGCCGTCGGATCCGAAGGCCACGGTGTCGACGTAGTCGCGATGGCCGGTCAGCACTTCGGTAGCGCTGTGAGCGGTGGTGCCCCACAGCCGTACGGTGCCGTCCGAGGAGACCGTGGCCGCGGCCCTTCCGTCCGGCCGGAAGGCCACCGCGTTGATGTGGCCCAGATGCCCGTCCAGGACGCCCGTCGAACGGTGGGTGTGCAGGTTCCACAGCCGGGCGGTGTCGTCCCAGCCGCCGGTCAGCAGTGTGCGGCCGTCGGGGCTGATCGCCACCGAGGCCACGACGCGGGTGTGCCCGCGCAGAGTTGTCGTAGCCCGCCGGGCGCGTACGTCCCACAGGCGCGCCGTCCCGTCGGCGGAACCCGTGGCGGCTGTCGTGCCGTCGGGGCCGAACGCCACCGCGTAGACCTCGCCCCTGTGACCGCGCAGGACGCCGGCCGAACGGTGGGTGTGCAGGTTCCACAGCCGGGCGGTGTCGTCCCAGCCGCCGGTCAGCAGTGTGCGGCCGTCGGGGCTGAACGCCACCCCGCTCACCCTCCCGGTGTGGCCGGTGAGGGTGGCGAGCGCGCGGCCCGTCCGCCGGTTCCACAGCCGGGCGGTGCCGTCCTCGAAACCGGTGGCCAGTTTCGTGCCGTCGGGGCTGAACGCCACTGCGGTGACCGCGCCCGCCCGAGTGGAGAGCCGGAGGGACGTCGTGCCGGTGCGTACGTCCCACATACGGACGGTACCGTCGGCGGAGCCCGAGGCGAGGGTCCGGCCGTCGGGACTGAACGCCACGGCCGCGACCGCGTCGGTGTGCCCCGTCAGGACGACAGGTGTGCCGCCGCCGTCGGCACGCCAGAGCCGGACCTTCGTGTCCGTCCCGCCGGTAGCCAGCGTCCGTCCGGAAGGACTGAACGCCACCGCCGTCAGCGCTCCTGCGTTGCCGGCCAACGGCCGTACCGGATAAGTGGGGGCCGCCAGCGCGGCCAGGGCGCTGGCGGTGGTGGCTCCGTTCGTCTCGTAGCGCAATCCGGCCAGGGCGAGAAGACCAGCCAGCGCGGGCCGGGTGCCGAGCAACGCGCGCGACTGAGCGGCGAGGCCGTCGGCGATGGCGATGCGGCTCTTGTCGTCGGCCGCCTTGCGTTCCGTCTCCGCGGTCTGCCACTGCCGGCCCGCGAGCAGCGTGGCGCCCAGGGACACGACGACCATCAGGACGAGAGCCGCCGAAAGACGCCTCAGCCGACGGTTGCTCCGGCGCGTCGCCTCGGCTTCGGCCGCCGCCGCTTCCATCTCGGACTGCGCCGCAGCCGCACTCCGGTCCAGGAATTCGCCCTCCAGCGGGCTGAGGTCGCCCCGCCGCGCCTGCGCCATGTCCATGGCCCTGGCCAGCCGGTGTCCCCGGTACAGGCTGCCCGGATCGCGCCCGAGCGTCTGCCATGTATCTGCGGCGGCCGTGAGGTCGCGGCGCAGGCGCAGCCAGTCGCGATCCTCGACCAGCCATGCGCGCAACAGGTCCCAGGCGCGCACGAGCGCTTCGTGGGTGATCTGGACGACGCCGTCGTCGGCGGTGACAAGCCGTTGGTCCACCAGGCGACGGAGCGCCACTCGCGCGGGACCGCCCTCGTGAGCGAGTTCGTCCTCACCCACCCTGCGCCGTACGGCCTCACCGCCCTCGTCCACGGTGACCAGTCTGAGCAGCAGCCGGCGTGCGGCTTGCCGCTCCTCGGGGCCGAGGGCGTCGTACACGCCCTGGGCGGTGTTGGCCACCGCGTCCCGAATCCCCCCGGACGCCTGATAGCCCGCCAGTGTCATACGGCGTCCGTCGCTCTGCGCCCAGGTGGCCTGCAAGGTGTGCGCCAGCAGGGGCAGTGCGCCCGCGTCATGACGGCCACCCTGGACGCCGAGGTCACGCAGGAGCGTCTCGACCAGGCCCGGTTCGAGTTCCAGACCCGCGGTGCGCGCCGGTCCGACGATGGCCTGCCGAAGTTCCGGTTCGGTCATCGGCCCGAGCACGAGGCCGCCCTTGCTCATCGCCTCGGACAGTCCGGGTACGGCTATGCAGCGGTGCAGGAAGTCCGCACGCACCGCCAGCACCACCGGGGTCGGCTGTCGCGTCCCCTCGCCCCCGGCGGCCAAAGTGACGAGCCGGGCCGCGAAGGCATGGCGTTCCTCCTGATCGGCGCACTGCGTGAAGACCTCCTCGAACTGGTCGACGAGCAGCACCGCTGGTCCGCAACCGTCTTCTTCCACTGGCGCCGACGACTGCTCCAGCGCCGACAGGGGGTGGGGTCCGGGCGTGATGCGCACGACCGTCGGGGCACCCGGAGCGTCCTGCGCCCACTGCCCTCGACGTAGCGCGGGCGACAGCCCGGCGCTCATCAGCGAGGACTTGCCCGCTCCCGAGGCGCCCGTGACGAGAATGGGCGCTCCCCCGTCGAGGCGCGTTCTCACCAGCCGGACCAGCTCGTCGATCTGCGTCGTACGGCCGAAGAACCACCTCGCCGTGTCCTCGGTGAATGCCCTCAGCCCCGGGTACGGGCACTTGTCGTCCGGCGCTTCCACCGGAATGACACCGACCTGACCACCCGGTCGGGCCAGCAAGTTGCGCAGGAGCAGGTAGTCGCCCAGCAGGCCCTCCCACCAATCCTGCTTCGTCTTCCGGTCGCTCCTCAGCTCACTCAGACAGGCCTTGACGTACCTGTCGAACAACGCGCGGGCGGGAAGTCTCTTACCCCGGCCGAGTTCGAGGTCGGAGAGCGTCTGCGAGGCGTACCCGATCCGCAGGGACAACGACTCCTGCGTCAGACCCGCTTCGCCGCGCAGCTCACGGAGTCGCCGCCCAAGCCGGAGCCGCTGCTCCTGCGCTGCCTGGTGCCCCGTGGCGGCCGAAGTCATCGAGGCTCCCGGTGACCGCAGTTCCGGCGCACTCCGCATCCGCAGCCCTGATACACCCCTTGACCTGGGTGTTCACCCGGGAACTCCGGTTGCCTCCGCCGTCCGGGACTTCGGCCCCCGCTGTCGGGCAGTCTGGCCGAGGCCGCTCCCACCCCGCCGCTCGGCACATACCGACCGGCCGACGTCCCCACCCCCACGCCCTGCCCCCTCACCCCGTAGCACGTGGAGCCTAAGCCTTTCCTCGGACAAGAGATGCCCGTTCGGCCTGAACCGGCACCGCGCATGCCCGAACCGACGAACTTGCCCCAACTCCGAACAACAGCACCGGCGAAGGGATCACGATGAACGACGAGACGATCGACCCGACCGAGAACGAAGCCGGGCTCGGCAGGGCCCGCGCCCGCCGGACCGACACTGTCCGGCGCCTGAGCCGGGTGGCCGTGTTCGGGCTGGTGCGCGGAATGGCCGCCGCGACGGGCTCGGCGTTGATCGCCGCAGTCACCTGGTGGATGCGGGAGCACTGAAGCGCGCGGGCGTACGGCGACCGCGCACAGCCCCAGCACGACGCCCCCGCGTCGGTGCTCACGCCTGCCCGCCAGGCCTCCCGTGAAGCGCAGGCCGCGCGGTGCCGCCCTAGCGACCGGGCTGCCGTGGTGGTCCCGCGGCCGAACCTTGCACGACTCGAGCGCCGGCGGACCGCGCACACCTGGCCCGGGACCGGGCTCGGTCGGACGCGTCGGTGCGGGAGAAGGTGCTCATGGCTGCCCGGGGACGTCCTCGGGGACCCCCGCAAGTACGCACCCGACGCCCCGGCCCCGGCATCGAGGCGCCAAGAGCGCCGGCCCGCCGGGCTGGTGGCCGTAAGGTGCTCATGGCTGCCCGGGGACGTCCTCGGGGACCCCCACAAGTACGCACCCGACGCCCCGGCCCCGGCATCGAGGCGCCAAGAGCGCCGGCCCGCCGGGCTGGTGGCCGTGAGGCCAGGCGGCCCGACGAGCGGTGGGAGGCATCGACTGCCGCGACTGGACGCAGCCGGGCGTCACGCCGAACCGGTCGGCGGGCCACTGAACGGCCCGCGGGCCAACACAGTCCAGGCCCGATACGGTCCTGATCGTCGCTGGCCAGGACGAGATCCTGACTCCAGTCGGGGTGCGTCAGGAAGTATTCCGTGGTGGTGAACTCCTCACCGAGGTTGCAGTGCTCGACGATCGTGAACCCGCCGGCCAGAGGCACGGTGAACACCGGCCACGCCGATCGGCCGTGCAGCGTGTCCAGCATGGCGCCCGCGTCGCCCGCGTCCGAGCCGAAGACTTCTGGCGGCAAGCCCTCGGACAGGTCTGGACGTAGGACTCCCGTTCCGTGTTACCCCCCGAGCCGGGACGGGAGCCCCCTTTCGTCGCGAGGCGGTGGACGAACCCGTCGTGGTATGCACGCAGAGTGACAGCTTCGTCTTACTGCTGCCCCTCGTCGTCCCGGCGCGCTGTTCTGAAGCGGCGCTGATAGGCGGCGGGGCTGAGCGACAATTCCCTCACGAAAATTCTCCGCATACTCTCATAATTTGGGAATCCGGCAAGGGATGCCGTCTGCGTTGCGGTATGCCCCTGATCGAGTAGGGCTTTCGCCATGTCGAACCGGATCTTTTCCACGTACCGGGCCGGTGTGGTGGACAGCTCCTCGCGAAAGAGCCGCGTGAGATGCCGAGGGCTCACATTGAGGTGCTTGGCGAGTTCGCCGAGTGAGTGGTTTCCCCCGGGATTCGCCGTGATCACGTCGGTGACTCTGCGGAGGGCCGGAGATCGGGGCGGCGGTCCCTGCAGTGGGGCGGAGAACTGCGATTGGCCACCCGAACGCTGCAGATAGACCACCAAGGCGCGGGCGACGTCGCGGGTCAGATCAGGACCGTGATCCTCCTCGATGAGTGCCAGTGCCAGGTCGATGCCGGCGGTCACGCCTGCCGAGGTGTAGGTGGTGCCGTCACGGACGTAGATCGCGTCGGGTTCGACGCGGCTGGCCCGGCAGCGGGCGGCGAGCTTGTGCGCGACCTTCCAGTGCGTGGTCGCGCGCTTGCCGTCCAGGAGGCCGGCGGCGCCGAGGATGAAGGCTCCGGTGCAGATGGAAGCGACACGGCCGGCCCGGGCCGCCAGTGTTCGCGTGGCCTCGATCAAATCATGGGGCACAGGTGTGCGGGGGTAGAGGTCTGCGCCGGCCACCAGGAACGTGTCGGGAGCAGGCTCTGTGGCGGCGGCGTCGACCGCGATCCGGATCCCGATGGACGAGGTGACATCGGCACCGGTCGGTGACACCAGCACGATCGTGTAGTCGGCACCGAGCCGGTTCGCTTCCCCGAATACCTCCGCGGGGCCGACGACGTCCAGAAGTTTGACCCCGTCGTAGACGAGGATCGCGACCTGATGCGTGGCGGGGCCCCCAGTGCCGCCGCCTGCCTGTCCGGATTCGGGTGACTCATGGCCGGACCGAGGGAGCGCTGGACGCCGGGTGGTTGGCAGTGTGGAAGACGGACGCACCGTCCATTCGTAACACACCGATATCCGAAGGAGCAGATGTCATGAGCGAGATCATCGCGGGGGTGGAGATTCCTGAGACGGCGGCGGTCGCCGAGGCCACCCGCCTCATGCAGGAGATGACCAGCCCCCTCATCTACCACCACTCCCGGCGCGTTTTCGCCTTCGGCGCCATTCATGCTCGCAGGCTTGGCCTGGATCCCGACCCGGAGCTTCTCTACCTGTCCGCCATGTTCCACGACACGGGCCTCTTGACGCCGTTTTCCGACGCAGAGCAGCGCTTCGAGGTCGATGGAGCCGACCACGCACGCAAGTTCATGCTCGACCGTGGTTTCCCGGCCACGGCCGCCGACGTGGTGTGGACGGCGATCGCGCTGCACACGACCCCGGGAATCCCCGGCCGGATGGGCCCGGAGATCGCCATCACGTACTTCGGGGTTCTGACCGACGTGCTCGGCTTCGCTCTGGACGAGCTGGACCGCAGCCAGGTGGACGAGATCATCGCCGCCCATCCGCGGGGCGACTTCAAGAACGAGTTTCTGCAGGCCTATGTCGACGGACTCAAGCACCGCCCCGAGACCACGAACGGGACCGTCAATTCCGACGTGCTGGAGCACTTCATTCCCGGTTTCAGCCGCATCACGACGGTCGAGCGCATGCTGGGCGCTCCCTGGCCGAGCTGATCAGGACGCCATAAAAGGCAACGTGATGAAACGTGTGAGTCGCTCTCGCGACGGGCGTTGTCTCGGGCGAGGTGCGGCCTTCGCCGTGCTGGTCTGTGCCAATGTGGTGATGATGGCCACGGCGAGCGCACCGTCACCGATCTACCCGCTGTACCGGGAGCGCTGGGGCCTGTCGGTCACGATGCTGACGGTGGTCTTCGCCGTGTACGTCGTCGGTCTGCTCGGCGCCCTGCTGATGGTCGGATCGCTGAGCGACCACCTGGGGCGCCGCCCCGTGCTGGCCGCCGCCCTTCTGGTGGCGGCGGTCAGCACGGCGATCTTCTGGACGGCCGAGGGTATCGTCTCCCTCCTGATCGCCCGCGTGGTGCAGGGCATCGCCACGGGGACGGCCACGAGTGCTCTCGCCGCCGGACTGGTCGACCTCTCACCCGAGCGACGTCCGCAGCTGGGGCCGACGATGACAGCGGTGGGCACGAGCATCGGCATGGCCACCGGTGCCGGAGTCGTGGGGTTGCTGGTTCAGTCGACCTCGCGCCCCGATGCGTATGTCTTTCCGGTCCTTACGCTGACCTTCGTCGTTCTGGCCGCGGTCATCCTCAGGATCCCTGAGATACCCGCCTCGCAAGCGTTTCGGCTGGCGTCGTTGCGTCCGAGAGTCCGGGTTCCTCGGGAGGTCCGGCCGGCGTTCCTCGCCGCGGTTCCCGCCCTCGTCGCGGGGTGGGCCGTCACGGGTCTGTTCCTTTCACTCACTCCCTCCCTGGTGAGCAACGTTCTGCAGGTGCGGTTCGGCGCTGCGGGCGGGCTCAGCATCGCTGCGCTGTTTCTGGCCAACAGCGTGGGCGGCTTCTGCTCCGTTCGGCATACGGCACGGTTCGCCACCTTGCTAGGGGCGGTTCTCCTGACTCTGGGTGCGTTCGGACTGGCGGTGGCCATCGCTGTTGCGTCGCCGGCCGTATACGTGGGCGGATCAGTCGTCGCAGGGCTGGGCGTCGGCCTGACGTTCAACGGGAGTCTCCGCGTCATCAGCGCGGTCACCACCGCGAAGTCGCGCTCGGAGGTCTTCTCGGCCGTCTACGTGATCAGCTATGCGGCGTTGAGTCTTCCGTCCCTCGCGGCCGGGGTCGCGGCGCCCTCGTGGGGACTGAGGACCACGGGCTACCTGTACGTCGGCTTCGTCGGGGCACTGGCCTTGGGTGCGGCCCTCCACGCCGGACGATCGCGTGCTCACCGGCCGATGGGAGACCCGATGCGGACGGCCCGGTAATGCGAGCTTCACAGCGAACGGACCCGCTGCTGAGCGTGCCGCATCGAGTCGGTTCCGGGAGGGGTTGCCCCTCGCGGGGAGAGTGGCCCCACCATGAAACACCGCCGTACGCGACACCAGCCCCAGAGCAGCTTGATCACGACTCACGGCCGCCGTGTCAGAGCGGACTTCCTGAGCTCGGCTAACTACGCTGGCTCCGCAGGCTGGAGGAGGTTGCGATCCGTATGGGTGACGGGTACGGGCCCGGACGGTCTGAGCAGGATGACCCGCTCGGAGCCGAATGGGAAAGGCACCGGCCCGCGGTTTTCGGTGTGGCCTACCGGCTGCTGGGGAGTGTGGCCGATGCCGAGGATGTGACCCAGGACGTCTGGCTGCGGGCGGCCGGAGCAGATCTGCAGGACATCGGTGACCTGCGGGCCTGGCTGGTGACGGTGGCCGCGCGACGGTCGTACGACATCCTCAAGAGCGCCCGCTTCCGCCGGGAGACTTATGTCGGGCCGTGGCTGCCGGAGCCGCTGCTGACGGGCCCGGACGCGTCGCAGCCGGTACTCGTCGACGAGTCCGTCAGCTCGGCCATGCTCCTGATCATGGAAGAGCTGAGTCCGCCGGAGCGGGTGGCCTTCGTCCTGCACGATGTCTTCGGTCTTGAGTTCGGCCGGATCGCCGAAGTACTGGATGTCTCCGTGCCGGGGGCCCGGCAGCTCGCCTCGCGAGCACGACGGAGGGTGGCCAAGGCGAAGCAGTCCACGCCTCAGGCGTCAAAGGCAGAGCGGGAACGGGTCCTCAATGTCTTCCGCGCCGCCTACGAGGCCGGGGACCTGGCCGGCCTGATCAGGCTCCTGCACCCGGACGCGGTCTACGTCACCGACGGCGGCGGCAAGGTCTTGGCGGCACGCAAGCTCATTCACGGCGGCGGGCGCGTCGCCGAGGTCATGGTGCGTACGGGGCGTCAGTGGCGCCCGGACCGCATCGACTTCGCGGAGGTCGGCGGCGAGCTGGCCCTCGTGTTCCACCGGGAAGGCCGGGTCTACTCCGTCGACACGGTGCAGATCACAGATGGTCTGATCACCGCGTACCGCAGGGTCATAAACCCCGACAAACTCGTGCGCGTCTCAGCTGTCACACCCGGACGGCCTACCTCGTCTCCCTGATGAGAACGCATAACGGGCGACGAAGGAATACACGCAGGTGAGATCGATCATGCAGAACGGCATACATCCACCTGCAGCCGCTATGAGCCCTGCGCGTGAGTGCGCTGTGCGCTCGCCATCGCCTCTCCCAGTAAGGATCAGTATGCAAGCCATCACTGTGCGAGACCGTGACGCCGGTCTTGCCGGTATGTCCCTGATGGACATGCCCTACCCCCATGCGGCTGAGAACGACGTCATCGTGCGCGTGCACGCCGCCGGCTTCACCCGTGGCGAGCTGGACTGGCCCGCCACGTGGACCGATCGCGCCGGCCGCGACCGGACGCCGAGTGTGCCCGGGCACGAGCTGTCCGGTGTCGTCGTGGAGCTGGGGTACGGCACCACCGGCCTGAGCGTCGGACAGAGGGTGTTCGGCCTGGCCGACTGGACGCGCAACGGCACCCTCGCCGAGTACGTCGCGGTGGAGGCTCGCAACCTCGCCCCGCTGCCGGCGGACATCGACCACACCGCGGCCGCCGCGCTGCCCATCTCCGGGCTGACCGCTTGGCAGGGCCTGTTCGACCACGGCCGCCTCACCACGGGCCAGACCGTTCTCATCCATGGTGCTGCGGGCGGCGTCGGCTCGATTGCCGTGCAGCTCGCCCGCGAGGCCGGCGCCCGCGTCATCGGCACCGGCCGGGCCTGCGACCGGGACAGGGCACTCGCCCTCGGTGTAGACACCTTCATCGACCTGCAGACCGAGACGCTGGAGCACGCCGGCGAGGCCGACGTGGTGTTCGACGTGATCGGCGGTGACATCCTCGACCGCTCGGCCACCCTGGTCCGAGCCGGTGGCACGCTGGTCAGCATCGTCATGCCGCCCAAGGTCCGGCCCAAGGACGGGCGGGCGGTCTTCTTCGTCGTCGAACCCGACCGCGCCCGGCTCGCCGATCTCGCCACGCGGCTCAGGGACGGCCGGCTCCAGCCGTTCGTCGGTACTGTGCGGCCGCTCGCCGAGGCACCCACCGCGTTCGCCCCCGGCAAGCGCACCCCCGGCAAGACGATCATCCGCGTCACGGAAGACTGAATCGGGAGACCCATTGTGATCGGAATGCGAATCGCCGCCGGCCTGCTGGCTGCGGCCACGCTGACTGGGGCCACGGCCTGCTCGGCCTCCGACCAGCCCGCCCACGCCAAGGCGCAGACGCCGGTCGCGGCATCGACGCGCCCCGCCGAAACCTTCACACCGCTGCTCCAGCAGGCGCTTCCGAATGTGAAGGGCAAGACGTTCACCTCAGCGATCGTCGCCTTCCCGCCCGGCGCAAGCGCGCTCCCGCACCGGCACGGCCAGGCGTTCGTCTACGCCTACGTCCTCGAAGGCACCGTGCGCAGCAAGCTCGACGACAAGTCCGTGACCACCTACCACCAGGGCGAGAACTGGATCGAGCAGCCGGGCGCCCACCATGTCCTCACCGAGAACGCCAGCCGGACCAAGCCGGCAAAGCTGCTGGTCGTCTTCGTCGCCGACACCGGGGCCAAGCTCAAGGTCGACGACCCGAAGTCGTAACCCCCGGGGCATGCAGCGGGGCGGCAACGCTCTTCACCAGCTCCGCCCCCGCCGGAGCACGCCCCATCCACCACCAAGACGTGCCCGACAAGCGCGGCGCGGACCACACGAAGGAAGCAAAGGAACCATGACCGACCCCCAGCGCGTCAACATCGGCGAGCAGCACCCGGCCGCCTACAAGACCCTCATCGCCCTGTCGGCGGAGGTGGAGAAGGCCGCCGCCGCAGCGGGCCTCGACCCGCTTCTGGTCGAGCTGCTGAGGATCCGCACCTCCCAGATCAACGGCTGCGCGTTCTGCCTGCGCATGCACACGCACGACGCCCTCAAGAAGGGCGAGAACCCCGACCGGATCGCGGTGCTGCCCGCATGGGCAGAGACCGGCTACTTCTCCGACACCGACCGCGCCGCCCTCCGCCTCACCGAGGCGATCACACGCGTGCCCGACGGACACGTCAGTGACGAGGACTTCAAGGCCGCCGCGGCCATACTCACCGCAGACCAGATCTCAGCAGTCGCCTGGCTGGCAACCGTGATGAACGCCTTCAACCGCGTCGCGATCACCAGCCGGTACCCCGTGGGCATCTGACCTCGACGGCGCTACCGGCGGTGATGGAGGCTGCCGAAGCCTCCACCGTCGTGCAATTGCTGGTGGAATCAGCCGGGGCGGCTTGTGTGAGCCGCCCCGGCTCACACAAGCGCGGAGGCATCCGACGGCGTACCTACATGAACGGGGAACAGCCAGAGAGGCTGGCCGCGCCTCCGCTTGTCCGGGCGGAAGGTGCCCTACGGGTTGACGTTGGACACGGCGGTCAGACCGCGCGGTCCTCGTCCGCCAGCTTCTTCGCCACTCTGTCTCGGCCAGAACCTGTTGGAACAGCAGCGGTCTGACGTGCACGTGGCCGGGCCGGCAAAGGTGCAGGGGCGGCATGGACGTTTTCGGCCTGCTCCTGGTACGCCGCTGATCGGCCGGATATGCCACTTCTCGTACAGCGTCCCCGTCGTCACGCGGCTGCTGTACCGCACGGGCTACAGCGTGCAGATGCCCGCCCGGCCCGCAGTTGAACGCGATGAGGACGCAATCACCGCATGGCAGGAGGTGACCTGGCCGGGAGGTAAACCTCCCGGTCGGGCGACCGGCGCCGTCATCCGCTGCAGGGCGAAACGGTTATGACCGGCCGTCCGCTCGCGGGCAGCACCCGGGCCAGGCGCGGCATCGCCGCGACCGTGAAGGTGCCCGCCCGCCTGTCGGCGGCCGGGTTGCTCGCTTCCAACCGGGCCTGCCCGCCAGCCTGTGCTACCGGCTGCGCCGGCACGCGGGTTGCAAGGGCGGGCGCCGCGCTCTCGTCGAGAGCGACTACATCCCGCCTGCTGGACGACGCCCACCATCTGCTGAAGATCCTGATCGTCGTGTGGGACCGACTGAGCACTCACTGTGCTGCCTGACCTATGGCGTCTGTGCCGGGATCGCCCGCGATGCGGCGGCTGACCGTCCAGGGCGACGACCACCCGCTGCGGGTCACATCCGCTTCCCCGAGGCGCTGGCCGCTCTGGCCGAGCGTGCCGCCCGCCGGCACCGGAACGTGCTCTCGCCGCGGCGGTGCCCCGGTTGTCCTGGGCGGTCGAGTGGACCACCGAATCGCTGCGAGCCCTGCCGACGACCCCCTTAGACGTCGTTTCAGTTGGTGAGTCGGCGGTAGCAGATGAAGGCTGCGGCGATGCCGACGAAGGCCAGGAAGTGCTCAGCCATTCGCTCGTAACGCCGGTGCAGCCTTCGGCATCCGGCCAGCCAGGAGACGGTTCTCTCAACGGCCCAGCGGTGTCGGCCGAGCCGCGTGGAGGATTCGATGCCCTTGCGGGCGATGCGGTGGCGGATGCGACGCTCGCGAAGCCATTTCCGCAGGTGGTCGTAGTCGTAGCCCTTGTCTGCGTGGAGCTTGGCCGGACGTCGGCGGCGCGGGCCGCGTCGGGAGCGGATGGGCGGGATCCCGCGCACGAGCGGTTCCAGGCCGAGGCTGTCGTGCGTGTTGGCGCCGGAGACGCCCAGCGACAGCGGCACGCCGTTTCGGTCGGTGATGAGGTGGATTTTCGATCCTGGCTTGCCGCGGTCGGTCGGATTCGGTCCGGTCAGTGGTCCCC
>NZ_KQ948864.1:0-14354 GCF_001514215.1 Streptomyces bungoensis | reverse complement strand
TTAGGAGCCAGCGTCTTCGGGAGGCGGTGCCCAGTACCGTCGCCAGCGAATGCGTGGCCTGGCCAGAGTGACCTCAGGTTCGCGCCGGGACGTTGAGTATCAGGCTATGTGCCCGGTCGCGTCGCGCAGCGCGCAGGACAGGCTTCCTGTTGCCTGTTCGTCCAGCAGCCCGGAGCTGCGCATCAGGTCGCCCAAAAAGCGGTCCCAGGAGGATCGCTCCACACACCCGGGGCGAGCAGCATCTTGGTGAGCGGCCAGTACGTCACCCGCCTACCGGTCGCCGCGATTCCGCGCGCGCCTGCACCGCCCGGGAGACCGACGGCCTGTGGAAGGCCGTGGTGGACGCCCGTACAGATCTCATACTGGGCGTGTCCCTGCTGCGTTCGGAAGCCGGCGAGGTGCTCACCACGGTGCAGACGGCCATGACCGCACGCCTGCCCCACACCGCGCTACGGGACAGGATCATCATCCGACCATGACCGAGGACCTCAACCTGCTCTTCGCTGCGCCTTTGACGTGACCAGAGCAGGCGCCGACGGCGGTCATCGGTGCAGACGGCCATGACCTGTGGCGACTCATTCATGACCGAGGCAGTTGAAAGCAGAGGTGAACGCGCCCGGCTCGCCCCGCCGGGATCGCGCCACCCCTACGCCTCGCCTCGCCTCTTCCTGCCACCGGCGTCGCACCGGCCGTCGATGCGTGGGTGGAGTGCGGTTGTCGCGAGCCGATCTGCACGACCGCCGACGTGCCGCCGACGCTCGGGGGCATCGCCCTCGAGCTGAGATCGCCTTGGCCACCGCCCCCGGCGATGAGGAACGGCGCCGCCCACTGCGGGCGGACCACAGGTGTGCGGCCGTGGACAGGTGCGCAGCCGACAGCCCGTGCGTCACCGCTCGCCTTCACCGGGGACCGCGGCCTCTCGCATCCCGCGGTCACGCGGTCCGCGACGGCCACGCAGGGGTCGGAGTCATCGCCGGAGCGCATGGCGCGTACGTCTCGCACGATCGGACGTGTGCCAGGGGATGACCCGAGCTTTGCGCGTCAGCCCGCCACCGGACCGGCCGCTCCCTTTGACCGCCTCCCTGCCGCGGCCATGAGGAGGTCAAGGGTGCCGTCGGCCGTCCACCGGCCAAAGCCGTCCGTGCAGGTGTGCCAGGGTCCGAACCGCCTCGGCAAGCCCCTGCAGGCCACGGCGGTACGGGCAGCGGTCCCGTCCCTCCCAGCGGTACGGGGAGCGCAGCCCTGGGCGCCACCGGTTGAGTGCTCACGCTCGTGACCGAGCCACCAGCTGCGCGGCCTGGACCAAATTCGAGGCTCCCGACAGGCCACGCTCAAGAACCTCATCGGGCCGTCCGCCGTAGCGGTGCACGGCGTCCGCGAAGTGCTGCATGTCCTTGCGCATCAGATGGTGCACATGGCCGGCGAGGTCAGGGGTGATGTCCCTGCCGAGGGCGCGCAGAGCAGCGCTGCCGCCGCTGCTCGTGTCGATGATGTCGATGAGCGCAGGCACATTCAGTCCTACCTGTTCCGCCAGCTCGAGGACGTCTTCGGCGTTCTTCATATTGGTAATGGTCAGTGCGTTGTTGAACAGCTTGGTCAGCTGCCCGGCGCCCACCGATCCCATCAGTCGCACGGTGTCGCTGAAGGCCTCGAACACCGGGCGGGCGGTTTCGAAGGCGTCGACAGGGCCGGCGGCGAATGTGGTCAGGGTCCGGGCGCGGGCACCCGGGCTGCCGCCGCTGACCGGAGCATCCAGATAAACGGCGCCGGCTGCCGCGACGTGAGCACCGAACCTTTCGGCCTCCCCGGGATCACCCGTGCCGTGGTTGACGATGATGGTGCCCGGGGCAACGCCCGCCAAGAGACGCTGGTCGATCAACAGGTTCCAGATGTCTGCGTCATCACGTAGGCACAGCGCGATCAGCTCTACGGAGCGGGCCAGGTCGGCTACAGAATCGTGCACCCTGTGCGGCACTGCTTGGACTGCGGACAAGGAGGCAGGGCGGCGCGCCCAGACGTGCAGTTCAAAACCCTGCTCGCCGATCGCCTCGGCCATGGGCCCGCCTTGGTCGCCGAGGCCGATGAACCCGACTTTCTCGATGCTCTTCATGTCTCGCTTTCATGGTCCTTTCGTTTCGTTCCTGGTCGCGAGGGTCAATGCAGGATGGCTGTGCCGACCTCCCACAGGCGCTCGGCATTGGAGGCGTCCAGTGCGTAGGGCGCGACTCCGGGCACACCGAGTTCGGTAGGCCGGGCGGTCACCTGGGGTGCTTCGTTGACGTCTTCGAAATAGCGTCCGCCGATGCCCTCGACCAGCGGCGATGCGGCAAGGAAGACGGAGGTGGCCGCTCCCTGGCCGATCGTCTTGCGGTACGGCTCGGGAGTCTTCAGCCCGCCGGTGTGCCGCTGTAGGTTGGTGGCGATCGCTCCGGGGTGCAGCGCGTTGGCCCGGATGCCGTCGCCTGACCAGCGCCGGTCCGCCTCGACGGCCAGGAGAACCTCGGCCGTCTTGGACTGACCGTATGCGCCGAGTGCGTCGTAGGGACGGAAGCGGTAGTCGAGGTCGTCGAAGACGACCGGGGAGAACAGATGGCCGCTGGACGACACCGACACCAGTCGGGCACCACCGGCGTCGGCAAGCGCGCTGTGCAGGCCGAGGGCCAGAGCGAAATGCCCGAGGTAGTTGGTGGCGAACTGCTGCTCGTGACCACTTATGCCCCGCTGCAACTCAGGGAGCATCATGATCCCCGCGTTGTTGACGAGGATGTGCAACGGCCCGGTCCAGGTGGCGGTGAAGGCGTGCACCGATTCCAGGTCCGCCACGTCGACCCGGGCGACACGGATCGCGGCGTTGCCGGTCCGGGTGCGCAGATCGGCAGCGATCTGCTCACCGGCATCGGGACGCCGGACCGCCAGGGTCACCTCAGCTCCGGCGGCAGCCAGAGCACGGGCGGTCTCCACCCCGATGCCGGAAGTAGCGCCGGTGATCACAGCCCGCTTCCCGGAGAGGTCAACGTCCTTGATCACGTCCGAAGCGGTCGAGTCGCGGTCGAAAGGGCTGCTGAAAAGCTTGGTCATGAACATTCCTCGATCGAGATGGCGGAGAAGCGCGGCCTCGCCAGAAGGAGAGCCGTAGCGGGCTTCGCATGGGCCGCATGCCTGGCGGCCGCTGGAACGGTGGCGTTCCCAGCCCGGCTGTTCACCGGCCGTGCGCACAGCCCACTGTGCGACATCGACCACCGGCCGACCAGGACTGCCTGAGGCTGGGACCAGCAGGGCCACCCACACAGGGCCACACGTCCCTACCCTGGAACGCATGACAGCCACCGGTGAGCCGGGCACCCTCGCCGCATACCTTCGCGCCCGCAGGCAACTCGTCCAGCCCGCCGCCGTGGGCATCGCGGACGTCGGAAACCGGCGTGTGCCCGGCCTTCGCCGCGAGGAAGTCGCCTTCCTCGCCGGCATCAGCTCCGATTACTACGTACGTCTGGAGCAGGGGCGCGACCGGCACCCCTCCGAACAGGTCCTGCTGAGCATTGCCCAGGCTCTGCAACTGGACGAGGAAGCCACCAGCTACCTCCTCAAGCTTGCCGCCTCCCGCCAGTCCCGGCCCCGGCGGCCACGCAAGCCCGAACGGGTCAGCGACGGCATCCGCACCCTGATCAACTCCTGGCCGCTGACCCCGGCCTACGTCCATGGCATGTACATGGATGTGCTCGCCGCCAATCAGCTGGCCATCGCACTCTCGCCGTACAACGCGCCCGGCCACAACAGCATCCTCGCCGCATTCCTGGAGCCGGAAGTGCGCGAACTACATCCCGACTGGGAAGAGATGACCGCACGCGTCGTGCCCTATCTTCGGTCAGTCGCGGGCCCGAACGTCGACGATCCGCGACTCGTCGAGATAGTGGGCGAACTCTCGGTGCGCAGCGAACGCTTCCGCCGCCTCTGGGGACGTCAAGACGTCAAGAACAAGTCCAGTGGCGTCAGCCCGATGCAGCACCCGGAAGTCGGTCCGCTGGAACTGCACTACGAGAAGCTACTGATCCCAGGCGCGGCAGGCCAGATCCTGGTCACCTACCATGCGCGGCCTGGCAGCACGTCCGAAGAACGTCTGCGCCTACTCGCCTCCCTGAGCGGTCCGCTCCACCCGCAGCGGGACGCTTCGCACACCCCGGCCGACAGGTGATCCGGGTTCCAACAGCACTGGGCGGACGAGGACCAGTGCAGCACCCGGGCCGGCCGGAGCAGCCCGACATGCGACTGGGCATGGCGCTGGGAATGATCGCCGACCCCTGAGATCGTCACTGTGTCGGAGCAGCAGCGCCGCTCCGCAGACCTCTGCCAGCGCCGGCCCGAGGTCGCGCGCTCCACTGACGTGGGGCGGGGCGGTCACAACGCGGACGGCCAGGAGCAGGCCGAGGCTGTCGGTGACGATGTAGCGCTTGCGGCCCGTGACCTTCTTGCCCGCGTCGAAGCCCCCTGGTGCCGGCGGGGACGGTGCCGACGGTGCGCACGGACTGCGAGTCGATCAGCCCGTCGTCCACAAGACGGGTGAACTCTGCTCAGGTACCTGCGCCCGACCCACCTACCACCCCATCGGCCGGTTGCGGACCACCACTCAGCAGCCGGGTGGATCCGTCTCTCCCCCCGGGTCAGGCGTCGACCGGGCCGGCGGGAGGGGAGGCAACGTCGTCTGACAGGGCAGCAACGGCCCGTCTGTCAACCAGCCGCCGCAGTTCTGGAGTGGGGCGGTCCGGGTCGTGTCAGCTGTGGTTCAGGGACCACGCGACCTGGTCTGCGTACCATCGGGCAGCCGTGACACCGTGCCAGGAGTACGCTTCCTCGACCTGGTCCCAGTACCAGCGGCTGGCACTGACACCGCGAGACGAGTGGGCTTCCGCGACCTGGTCCTGGTACCAGCGGGTGGCACTGACACCGTCCCACGAGGCCGCTTCGCCCTTGTGGGTCGCGGCCTGTACGGACCTGGGCTGCGTGTGCTGCACGGGTGCCGAGATCGGGGCGGCCGATGCCGAGCCGCCGAATCCGAGAAGCGTCCCGCCGGCCAGTGCCGTGGCGGCCAGTGCGATCGACAGGCGCTTCGTCATGCTGTTCATGGTCATTCCTTACAAAACTGCCGTGGCTTCGCCGATCCGGCGGGCGCCGCTTCCATGTGAACCGAGATCCGGGAATCCCGGCCAGTCCGCTGGCTTCAAGGTCATCCGGAGGGGGGCCTCACGTTCGACTCCGTCACCGTACCCGAGGGGCGCCTCATGTTTGCAGTGAGCATCATCACAGCACGTAGGAGGCCTGGGATTGCGATCCGGAAACAGGGTGATCCCCCAATGGGAGGGGTGCCTCATGTTACTGTCGACCTATGAGCCACCATCGCGCCCCGGCCCTGAGCGACGCCCCGGCGAAACCCTTGCGCCGTGACGCACAGCGCAACAGGGACGCGATCGTTGCCGCCGCCCGCACCGCCTTCTCCGAACAGGGCCTCGGAGCCTCCCTGGAGGGCGTCGCCCGGGAGGCCGGCGTCGCGATCGGCACGCTCTACCGCCACTTCCCCACTCGCCTCGCTCTGGTCGAAGCACTTTTCAACGTGAAGTACACGGAGCTGCTCATCGCTGCGGAGGAGGCCGCGGCCATGGACGACGCCTGGGAGGGATTCTGCTGCTACATGGAGAAACTCTGCCAGCTACAGGCTTGCGACCGTGCCTTCAACGACCTGGTCTCCGCACGGCTCCCCCTCCACGCGGCCGGCCGCGAAATGCACGACCGTGCCCAGGAAATCTGCAGCCAGATCATGCGCAACGCCCAGGAGCAGGGCACCCTGCGCGACGACGTCACCCCGCAGGACATCGCCTTCGTGACCTGGTCCCAGGCCGGAATCATCCAAGCCACCCGCACCATTGCCCCCCGGGCCTGGCGCCGCCACCTCTACCTGATGCTCGACGCCTTCCGCACCCAGGGCGCCCACGAACTGCCCGAGCCTCCCCTGACCAGTGAGCAGGCGCACCAGACCCGCACCGCTCTCGAGTGCACCGAAGGTGACTGCTGCGAGCAGTCCTGACCCGTCGGCACGGCCGGCAGCCCAACGAGGACGTCGCCCGGCTCTCCCCGCTCAAGGACCGGCACATCAACTTCCCGGGCCGCTACCTGTTCAACATCGAGGCCAGCGGCCCGGGCCGGGGCCTGTGTCCCTTCCGCGATCCCGACGCCGCTGAGGACGACGAGGAAGGGGCCTGACGGCGCGGGCGTATCCGGGACGTCAGGCCGTTCGTTCGCTGCTTGCTACCGGGCCCTGGGGCCGGGGGCGGGCGGGGTGCGAGGTCGCAGGCACTCTCCCTGCGGCCCGAACATGATCAGGTACTCGACCGGGCCGCCGGGGCCGGCATTCGCGACCCCGTGGGGATTGCGGGTGCCGAACTCGGCGACGTCCCCGGCACTCAGGACGAGGTCCTGGTCGCCGAGTGCGAGCCACAGCCGCCCGTACAGGACGCACAGCCATTCCCAGCCGTCGTGGGAGACCTGTCAGGGCCGCGCGGGCGGCTCCTGGACGGCGGGTAGGACGTGTTTGTGGGCGTGCAGGCCCCCGACGTACCGGGTCAGCGGCAGCACCGCCTTGTCGTCGCCGAAACGCTGGAGCGCGGAGGTGCGGGGCTCGGCGGCGGGAGCGGTGCCGGCCAGCTCGTCCAGGGAGACGCCGTACTCCTTCGCCAACCGCAGCACCACTTCCAGGGTGGGCTTGCGCCGGCTGGCCTCGATCCGCGACAGCGTGCTCGGGGAGATGCCGGTCGCGCAGCTGACGCCGGTGAGCGTGGAGCCGCGGTGTTCGCGTGCGGCCCGCAGCCGGGGGCCCATCGCCGCCAGCGTGTCGGCCACGTCGTCGCCTGTCACCCGCTCTGCCCTCTTTCGCACGTGCCGCTCCACCGTCCTGTCCTGCAAGTTTGCCAGAGTGGCAAGGCTCATCGCGGTGGACGGTCGCTGCGCCGCATGATCGATGCGTACCTGCGTCCACCCGCGAACCGAGAGAAGACCCCATGCAGCCCGAGCCGTCCGCCACACTCCGCCACCGCACCGTCAAGGCCCCGGCCGGGCGCCTGCACCTGGTCGAGCAGGGCACCGGCCCGCTGGTCCTGCTCGTGCACGGCTTCCCGAGTCCTGGTACTTCTGGCGCCGCCAGCTCCCGGCCCTCGCCGCGGCCGGCTACCGGACGGTGGCGATCGACGTACGCGGCTACGGCCGCTCCTCCAAGCCGGAGGCGACCGACGCCTACCGGATGCTCGACCTGGTGGAGGACAATGTCGCCGTCGTGCACGCCCTCGGCGAGGAGGACGCAGTGGTCGTCGGTCACGACTGGGGCTTCAACATCGCCGCCGTCTCCGCCCTGCTCCACCCCGAGGTCTTCCGGGCCGTCGCCCTGCTGAGCGTCCCGTACGCGCCGCCCGGCGGCCCCCGCCCCACCGACATCTTCGGCCAGATCAGCGGCCCCGAGCAGGAGTTCTACGTCTCTTACTTCCAGGAGCCCGGCCGCGCCGAGACGGAGATCGAGCCTGACGTGCGGGGCTGGCTCGCGGGCTTCTACGCCGCCCTGTCCGCCGACACCATGCCCGCCCTGTCCGCCGACACCATGCCCGCCCAGGGCGAGCCCGACCCGCACTTCGTCGCCCACGGCGGCCAGCTGCGTGACCGTTTTCCCGCCGGCATCCTCCCGGCCTGGCTGGCCGAGGACGACCTCGACGTTTACGTCGGAGAGTTCGAACGTACGGGTCTGACGGGCGCCCTCAACCGCTACCGCAACGTGGACCGCGACTGGGAGGACCTCGCCCCCCGCCGCGGAGCCCCGATCAAGCAGCCGTCCCTGTTCATCGGCGGCGCCCTGAACGCCTCCACCACCTGGATGTCCGACGCTATCGACGCCTTCCCCACCACCCTCCCGGCCTGACCGCCTCCCATCTCCTAGAGGGCTGCGGCCACTGGATCCAGCAGGAACGCCCCGAGGAGATCAACCGTCTGCTGACCGGCTGGCTCAACACCCTCACGGGTTGAACGGCCGGGCGCGGCCGGGGCTTCTGTACACGGAACAGTTCGGCGCGTGCTCGGGTGAGCGTGTCAGGGCGCGGTCAGCGGTTCCTGCCACAGTCGGTTCTGCGAACGGAAGTCGGGCGGACGGGCAGCCGGGAGCATGGAGAGGTGCCCGGAGTGGTTGATCGGGGACCAGCGAGCTCGCCTCACGGTCGGGCCCTTCTCGGGCCCACGCAGGTTCGAATCCTGCCCTCTCCGCCGTAGCCCGCCCCTTCCGTGGGGCCGTGGGGGTGGCCAGGGCGGCGCGTCCGCACTCAAGCCCGTGGTGCCCGTCGTGTCTGACCAAAGCAGCCCACATCTCATTCGGCGACAGCGCGCATTGGGGCATCATCGGGTGCCGCAGCCCGTCGTGCTCGCGCTCCTGCCACCCGCAGATGATCCACTCCTGCAGCAGGTCGTCCAGCTGGGCCAGCATACACACCGCCTCGCCCTCGGCGCCCTTGCCCCGCTCGCCGGTGTACGAAGCCGTGTAGGCGGCCACGTGCTGCACGAACAGCGTGTTGATCGACGAAAAGGTGCGCTCCACATGCCCCTTGGCCGGCCCGTTGCCCGGCGGCGCGGGCTGCACGGAAATGCCCAGCGACTCGCAGGCGGCGATGAACGAGGACGAGACGAACACCTTGCCCTGGTCGACCACGACGGTCTGCGGGGTGATCACCGGCCGCGCCGCCGCGCCCTCCAGCCGGGCATCCACGCTCAGCAGCCGCTCGTAGGGCACCACCGAGTGTTCCATTGCCAGCGCCTCAACCCAGCCGGGCCGCATCGGGGCCGGAACCATCATCTGCGCCAGCAACTGCGCCGCGTCCACGCTGCGGGTCCCCTTCGTACGCAGCACGGCCGCACAGATAGTGCGGGTGGCCACATCCAGCGCGATGGTCAGCTCCGGACGCTCCACCACCCCGTCATCGAGCACCACGAAGGCGTCCAGCACGGTGCTGTCCAACATCACCAGCTCACCCGGCGCCATCACCGTCGTCGGGACGAACGGGGGAGCCGGCCTCGCTGAGCGCCAGCGGCGCTGGCGCGCACTGCCCAGCAGCCCGCGCCCGTCGGCGAGGGCGTGCACGAGCCGACGTTGCAGCCGGGGGCAGCGGCACCACCCCGTCCCCGTAACGCTCGGCCAGCAGCCGCCCGGTGTACACCCGAAGCCGTCCCAGCGTCCCGCTGGAGCGCTCCCGCCCCGTCTCCAAAACCTCCCGCAGGGCGGCGATCACCCGCTCGTCCGCACGCCCCAGCGTGCTCCGCAGCCGGGTGGCCCGGTGGTCCACCAGCCCCCACACCCCCTCCCGACGGTAACGGGCCCGCATCCGCCGCACCGTCACCACGCTGGCGGGCAGGCCGGCCGCCGACAGCTCCACCGCCTTCGCCTCCTCGCGCTGCACCAGCGTCCGCGTCTGCGGGTCGTACTCCGCCCGTGGCGAACCTGCCGCGCGCCCGGCCCGGCCGGCCACCCCGTCTCCACCTCCCGCACATGCCGCTCCCAGAGCAGCGCTCGTTCCCGCACCGCCTCCGGCAATGACTCCAGCAAGCCCAGCGGCGGCACCCCGGGCACTCCCGGCACATCCAGGACCTCGAACCCGGCATCGGCGAACAGCAGCGACAGCAAAGCCGGCCAGCCGCACCTGGCCGCCACCAAGGGCGACCATCGTCCAGCTACGCCCCCCGAACCGCACCCGGCACCCCGGCTCCACCACCGGCCTGCCCGGCATCCCGCTGTCCGCCCTCACGCTGCCGCCTGCGCCCACACCGGCATCCGCTCATGCATCGCCGCCTGCAGGTCCGCCACCAGCCGTCCTGCCCACAGGGCATGGAACAGCGCGGGAAGCACCACCAGCGAATTCCCTACCTCGCGTACGCCCTCCCACAGCGGCGCGGGCTCGGCGAACGCCTCCTGCAGCGCGGCCTCCAGCAACCGGCCACCGTGGTGCCGCGGGTGCCGGTATCCGGCCAGCCAGGTCACATTGCGCCGGTACACCGGATCGACAGGACCAAGCACCCAGTACCGCCAGCCCGCCGCCGCACAGATCTCTCCGACCACCGCAGCAACAGACCGCTGACGCCGAGACAGCTCTGCTCTCCCCGTGCAATCGGCGAGCACCCCCTGGCCATCGGCCAGCCGGAGCATCAACTGAGGAGCATGCAGCCACACTCCGCTCGGCACATGCCACCGCAGCTCCAGCGGCCGGGCGGCCAGTGCGCTGACGCGCGGATCGCGGTCGAGGAGCATCACGTGCAGCCGCATCGCCGCGGACCCGTAGTGCACAAGCCTTCCGGTGGTGGCCGCCCACCACCACCCCCGTGCCAGACGCTTGCCTCTACGGACTGGGAACGGCTTCAGCGGCGGACAGCTTTCGAAGACCACCTCGGCGGCGGCCGACGACCACCTCGAGCACTCCGTCGCCCCGCCGGCTACCCGGAACAGCACATCCACCGAATCGACCTCGGGCCGCCATGCCCCCGCTCTGTCCCACCCGGCATCCTGCACACCGAACCCAACGGCTTATCGGCCCATCCGGTAATGGGCACACGCGGCCCCAACTTGCGCCCGGAAGTCCGCTGCAGGCCTGCTCGCTCAGCGCTGTCGGTCGGGAGAGTCCGCTGGGAGAGAGCCACACCGTATTGCCGGTCGCAACCGTGCTCGTACGTACGTGCAATGTGCGCCATATGTACGTTTCGCAGTCGGGTAGACGGTGCGGGCCGCTGTGACTGGGCGGTCGGTTCTTGGTGGCCGTCAGGTCCAGCGCATGCTGATGGCGGCCAGTTGCTCGACCCGCTCGGGCGAAAGGGCGGCGGCTCTGGAGCGCTGGTTGCTGACCCATGCCCCGAGTTTGATCTCTCGTTCCTCCTGCACCTCGCCGCGCTCACCGTCGTGGCCGCCGTTCCCGCCGCCGGCGACGAGGATCCGTTCGATGTGCTTGCGCGGTACGCGCAGGTGCCATTCGCGCTGGTAGTACTGCTTGGCGGCGGCGTAGTTCATTGCCCATTTGTCGGCCTGGCTGCGCCGTGGCTTGGGCTTCTCGTCTTCGGCTGCGGGTTCGATCCCGAGGATGTGTTCGCACATCCACTGCTGCACGGTCGTCAGCTTGTCCCAGCCGAGCCGGACTGAGCGTACCCATCGGCCGAGGTCCTGGCCCTGGTGCACGACGTCGCCCGGCGACGTGGGCAGCGGGCGGCCGGCCTGCAGGTGGAGTCGGACGAGGTGGAAGGCCCGCTGCCACTCCACCGGCCAGGCAGGGCACCACGACGGGTCGATCTCGTCCAGCTGTTCGCGTCGCTCCTCCGACAGTGCCCCGGCCGACGACGGAACAGGGAGGCCCTCGGCTCGCCGCTGCTCGATCTCGATCGCCCTGCGGGCGGCGGCGCGGGCGTTCTTCAGCCAGATCCCCACCCGGTAGCCCTGGTAGGTGGCGTCCAGTGGCGCCAGCAGGTGCCCGTTCTCCTCGGCCCAGCCGCGCGCCGCCGCGAGTCCTTCCTCCCATGCGACGTCGAAGTGCGACCAGATCATGCCCAGCTTCTCCAGCTGCGCGATACGGTCCTCGTCCATGTCGCCGTGGGCGTAGAAGCGCCGGTTGTCGGCGATCCACTGCCCGAGTGGGAACCCGGCGAGCGAGGCCGGCCACCCTTCGGCCTCCATCGCCTGGTCGTCGCGGCCGGGCACGCGGTAGGTGAAGGGCACCTTCAGGTCGCCGTGGAGCCGGTTGTAGATGGCGGCGGCCTCAATGCCGCGCCGCCAGTGCTCGTGCTCGGGGTTGAGGACCCGGAGGTTGATGAACGCGGCCAGCTGCGCGGGGTCGCGCGGGGTGGAGAACTTCAGTAGCTCCCGGGCCGGCATCGACGCCGGTCGCTTCGGTCGCTCTCTGCTCCCTCGCCCTCCAGTTCTCCGCTGCGGGTCTGTACGCCTGTGACACGGCTTCGCGCCTGGGGCTCGGCGAGCTGCTCCACGACGCGGGCGTCGTGCGCCCGGAGCGCCTCGAGGAGCTTGGCGAGCCCGCCGTAGGCGCGGGAGGTGAGCATGTTGTCCACCGTCTCTCCGGGCCCGAGCAGGACCGGCACCACGAGGGAGGCGACCTTGCCCTCACCCGGCCGCACCCGCAGCGCCCGACCCACGGCCTGGACGAGGTCGGGCATGGAGCCGCGGACGTCCGCGAAGTACACGGAGTCACAGCGGGATGTATCGATGCCTTCGCCGAGCACGCGGACGGACCCGAGGAACGTCTTCTCCACGACCGTGCCGTCAGCGGCGACCCCCTGGGAGAACTCGTCCAGGACTCGCCGCCGGTGGCCCGGCTTATGCTCGCCGCACAGCCAGTCCGCCCACACGGTGCGCGGGTACAGCCCGGGATCCGCGGAGTGCAGTCGGCCGGCGACGCGGGGGAGGCCGGCCGCGAACGCTTCGGCCTCTTTCACCTGGTGGTGAAAGACCATTGTCCTGCGGAAGCCTTCCTCGGCCGACGCTTTCACCAGCGCGGTCTGCAGGGCGGCGAGCCGGGCCCCGCGCACCTGCTCGGACCGTGCGTCCTCGCCCAGGAGCTGTGCGGCAAGGAGATGGGTGTCGGTGATGTCCAGGCACACCACCTGGTACGGGGCGCAGATTCCGCGGTCGATCGCTTCGGACAGTGTCAGCGTGTAGCAGCGGCTGCCGAAGGGAGAGTCGGGGGAGTCCTCCATGCTCGCGACCAGCTCACCCGGTGCGCCAGGTGCAGCCTCGGTGTCCTCGCCCAGTTGCCACAGCCGTGGGGTGGCGGTCATGTAGAGCCGGCGGAGCGCGGGGATGCGGGTGTTGTCGTGGACGACTGCCCACGGCCTGCCGATCCGGCCCGAAACCCGGTGCGCCTCGTCCACGACGATCAGGTCCCAGCCGGGAAGGCCGGCCTGGTGGGCGCGCTCGAGCGTACCGAGCCCGAGTGAGGCGTAGGTGGCGAACACGGTGACCTTGTCGAACGGCCGCACCCAAGCGACCAGCTCGTCCACGTCCGTGGTGTTGGGGAAGGGCGCTTCCGTTCCCCGCAGCGAGGACACCCCGATCACCGGGCCTGTGCGGCCTCCCGCGCGCCAGGCGGCCTCGGTCTGGGCGAGCAGATCGAGGGAGGGCACGAGGACCAGGACACGGCTCGCACGAAGCTCCTCAGCGCTGCGGGTGGCCACCAGAGTCTTGCCCGATCCGGTCGCCATGATCACCTGAGTGCGAAGACCCTGCTCCGGCACAGTCGATCTTGCAGGAAAATCAAGCGCCCGAAGCACGGCGTCCACGGCTTCTCGCTGATGAGAACGAAGTTGCTTCACGGTCATTCCGCTCTACTCTCTCCTGGGAGCCGGACGACAGTCCACACACCGAAATCCAAGCAACCGGCGTGCAGGTAATGAGCGTTGACACCAAGCACCCCACCCAGACACCAGATCCACATCCATGCCGAGGGACACAGAGGAGCACAGTGCAGTGGTCACAGTCCTCACAGCCTCGGAAGCAATCCACTCCAGAGTCTATCGCAGTTTCAAAATGAAGCAGACATCTCGAAGAATCAGCGAGCAAGCCATGGGTACTCCGCAGTCGTCCCCGTCCATCTGTTTTGGAGAGTCATGACACAGAAGACTGAAAGCGACACGAGCAACCGGTTCTGCAAGGCGTGCGGCACACCGGCCGAAGACAGGAAACTGTGCAGCCACTGCGGCGCCGTCCTGGACCTCCCAGACGGTGCAGGACTGATCGAAGACCAAGGCGCAGGAGTACGACGCGACTTCGAAGGACGCACCCAACAGCAAGAGCAGAGGTGAGCAAAACGGCAGGAGCCAACCCGCCCTGCTGAACAGTGCGCCCTGGGGTACACGGCAGCGCATGGCACCGAAGACCGAACGCATCCAGTTCCTGCGGGCTGTGCGGCAGCTGCACCGCGTCCGCTCCTTCTACGCTGCGGGTGTCCTCCTGTGGGCGGGGTCCACCGCCTGGACCGGTTGGCAGGCGCCCGGGAGCCGGCAGATGTGGGTGTCTGTCCTCCTCTTGGCCGTCTTCACCGGCCTTCTCGTGGCCGCCGGCCTGTCCCTGCGGCGTCTTGCAGTTCCCGGGACGGGTCGGCCGGCGCATCACGCCGCCTCGCGCAAGACGACAGGCCCCAGCCACGCTCACGCTTGAGGTCCCGTCAGCTGCGGCAGTCCGCCACTGAGCCTGCGAGACACTCCCTTGCTCTCGTAGCCAGCCTGGCCCGCGTCAGCGGGCCATAGGGACTGGAGGCGAAGCCGGAAGGACCGATGAGGCGGGGGAGCGCAGCGGA
>NZ_KQ948863.1:133315-227662 GCF_001514215.1 Streptomyces bungoensis | reverse complement strand
GGCAGCGACGGGAGCAGCGGCAGCAGCGAGGACCAGGAGATTCGGGAGCTGAAGCTGGGCGCGTGGATCGGCAACCAGCGTTCGCGGGCCGCGACGATGTCGCCGCAGCGCCTGGAGCAGCTGGCCGCCATCGGCATGCGCTGGGCATAGAAGGCCCGCACTGACGTGAGCGCATCGACGAGCAGCGGCCCCTCTGGGAGGAGGCCGAGGCGCTCCGGCTCTACAGCGGCGGACTTGGCGTCCTCGGTGACGGATACCTGCGGGAAGAGATGCTCTTCGAAGGCGGTCACTGCGAAGAGCAGGGCCATCAATGCGATGGGCGTAAGCAGGGCACCCACTCCTGATCACAAACACTGCTCCTGAACAACTGGGCATGCAATGGGCGTGAGCCGCGGGTCTCGAGTGCAGCGGAGGTGACAGGCGGGCGACGTTGCTGCGCTGCCTGGTGTCATTTCCTCCAAGATCCCTCGGGGTCGCGTTCTGGCATGTGGCTCGGGTGGGGGAGCTGGCCCGTCGCTGCTTGGGCCAGCCATCTGGCCCACCTGTCGATGAGCTCGTCCAGATCTCCGATGACGAGGGGTGTGAGTGGCTGTTGTTGTTCCGATCTTGAGTGGTGTCGCTCGAACGAGGGTCTCAGTATTAGGTGACCACGGTGGGTGCCGGGCATGAGAAGGCGCCGTGCATGGTCGTCTCGACGCAGATCGTCGCGTGAGGCTCGCCGTGGTCCCCCAGAGAGGAGTGTCGCCCCTATTCGGATCGTCGACGCGCGAGATGGGCGATGATGTCGGCGGCGATCTCGACTGTCTCGGGCAGGACCCGCGTGATCGCGTCGTACGCCTGCTGTCGCTTCGATTGCGGCAGTTAGAGATACGCCGAGACGGTCGACAGGTAGCCGACGTAGTCAGGAGCGCTCATCGTCAAGCGCCGTTTGACGACGGCCTGCTGAATGTCGAGGAACAACGGAGACTGCTGCAGCTCCGTACCCGGCCACTGCATTTCCTCATCAGGAGCAGTCCCGTCGGGAGATGGAACCTCGTCGCTTTCCAGGAACGGCGCCCGCGCCGCACGCACAGCCTCCGCAACAGCTGGGTCAGCCAGCTGAACCTGGCCACCGAATGAGGCGAACACGCCCTCCGGTTCCACTAGCGCGGCCGCTCTTGACCACCGACCCTCCGGGCGTGTCCAGTGCAGGGCCGCCGCCGCATAGACCAACCCATAGGTCTCACCTGGCCGCAGGTCCTCGAACGCGGCCCGCACTGTCGTCACGTTCGCTGGCACGGTCTTGTTCAGCTCAGCGAGCATGGCAGCGTCGGGCTCCGTCGCCGTGACCATGACCCCATGGTCAGCGAACAGGCGGGTTGCTTTGCCTGTCCCCGCACCGATCTCCAGGGCCGTCCGGACCGGCCGGCCCGCGTACGTCATTACCAAGTCGAAGAGCTCCTTGGGATACCCCGGCCGGAACGTTTCGTAGGCTTCCGCGGTTGCGCCGAAGCTCAGTGCACGAGCAGACATACCGAGCATCCTGACACGAGCGGGGAAGACAGCGCTTGGCAATACTCAGCGGCTTGGCCGTTCAATCTTGAGAGGTGGTCGAACGGGACTATCGATCGAGTGACTGCGGCGGGTGCCGTGCATGAAAACAGGACCTCTTGGTAGCTCGAAGGGTTTCTACGCCAACAAGCAGTCCGGGACGCCCTGTTGTCGCATTTTTACGGCATCGCGGGAGCGGAGTCCGCTTCAGTCACCCTCGCGTGTGACTGTCTGGCACCCCGGTTCAGGAACGCCGCCGACCACGGAGTCCGTGCGCGCCGCTACCCGACGGACATGTCCGATGCGGAGTGGGCGGTGGCGCGGCAGCTGCTGCCGGTGCCGGGCTGGCTGCGAGGTCGGGGCGGGCAGCCGGAGGCGTACTGCCACCGCTCGATGTTGGACGCGGTCCACTACCTCGTCGACAACGGAACAAAATGGCGGGCCATGCCGGCCGACTTCCCGCCGTGGGACCGCGTCTACGCCTTCTTCCGCCGCTGGCGCGACCACGGTCTGGTCCGCGGAGTTCCACGACCGGCTCCGCCGCAGGGTCCGCGAGCAGGCCGGGCGGGATCCGGAGCGGGCGTGATCGACTCGCAGTCGGTCAAGGCGGACCCTGCCGTCGGCGCCGACAGCCGCGGCTTCGACGGCGGCAAGCTGATCAACGGCCGCTAGCGGCACGCCGTGGTCGACACCCCCGGCCTGCTGCTGGGAGTAATGGTCACCGCCGCGGACATCGGCGACCGCGCCGCCGGGCAGGTTCTGCTCGCCCAGGTGGCCGCCGCGCACCACCCGCTGGCGCTGGTCTGGGCCGACGGCGGCTACACCGGCAGCCTCGTCGAGTACTGCCTCGCCTCCTCGCCCTGGTCCTGACGATCGTCAAGCGCAGTGACGACATGCGCGGCTTCGTCGTGCTGCCCAAGCGGTGGATCGTGGAGCGGTTCTTCGCCCACCTGATGCGAAGCCGCCGCCTCGCTCGGGACTTCGAACGGTCCACCGGCAGTGCGGAGGCGATGGTCTACTGGTCGATGACCCTGCTCATGACCCGCCGCCTGGCCCGGCCACGGCCTTCGCGAGCGTGAACCGGCCCGGCGCCGGCTCGGCCAGCCACCCGCGCGCTGTCAGCCGCTTCGCCTTCGACCGCAACGCCTCGATCTTCGCGGGCACTGGGTCCAGGCCGAAGCAGCCGGCCATCTCCTGGCAGGTCAGCGGGCCTTCACCGAGCCGGCCCCGGCCCCGGCCCCGGCCCGCACGATGCGCTGGTAGTCCGCCGACAGTGCCGACCAGGCCAGACCCGCACGCCACATCGGCACCACCGACTTCGGCTTCGCCGCCTTCGAAGATCCAGGCAGCGCGGGAGGTTCACCCCGATCCGACGGCTCCTCGGCGGCATCCGGGCCGGCGACGTTCTCTTCGCCCGGGGACAGCACCTCGCCGACGCGTGAACGGGCGATGACCCACTCGTGCCACTCCCGCTCGGCCGCGACCAGCTCGGCCTGGATACGGTCCCCCTCCTCCCCCAGCGCGTCCACACGATGGCGAGCGGTCAGCTCACGCTGGTCCAGCAGCCCCACGACCGACGGCATCCCCGACCTCCACCAGAGCGACGACACGACACGACACCACTCCCCGAGACCGCCGACCCCATGCCTGAACAGCGAAAACGCCGCCCTCAAGCCCAAAAAGACAACAGCCACTCAAGCAAGAGCGCTGCAACCCGTTCGGGCAGTTCGTCCGTCTGATGAGCCGGGCTTCTGGAGACGAACGCAGCTGGATCTGCGAAGGCGATCACAGCCCACGCAAAACTCCCTTGGGTGACCACTTGCCTGAACAGCAGCGCGCGACTCTCGAGGAAGGACCCTAGGCCACCCGCACTGTCAGGGACCCGAGTCCGCTCGCGCGGGCGACCCGGTCGGCCGCGGCCTCCAGGTCCTTCCGAGCGGGCGGGGAACAGCCGGGGAACAGTGTCACGGTCAGCTGGTAGTCCGCTACTTCCCAGACTCCGGTGATCTGTCCGCCCACGACCAGGAGGGGTGAGATCCAGCCGGCAGTCTTGCTGACCTTGGTCCGGTGTTCCGCGGGCAGGATCTCTTCGGCCTTGGTGCCGGGCCCCAGGATGTACTGGTCGAATCCCCCGAGCAGGTGCACGGAGCGGGTCGGCCCGGTGGCGGCCAGCTCGTCGGCGTGCTCGGTGAGCACGTACGCGGGCCTGCCCTCCACCTCCACCTCGGTGAGCCGGTCGCCGAGCTCGGCTACGAAGGCGCGGAGCACCGTCTTGCGCAGGCTGTTGCGGGACAGCCAGGCGTCGAACAGCTCCGGGCGGGCCGGTCCGTACGCGCCGAGGTAGGCGGCCAGTGCCCGGGGCCCGGCCTCGGCCGGGTCGGGCAGCCCCTTCCAGCCCGGGGCGAGGGTCCGGGGGCTGGTGAAGGTGATCCGGCCGCCCTGGCCGGAGCCGTGGCACAACGCCCCCTGCCAGGCCAGCGGCTTCAGCAGGGCCCCCCACCCGGACTTCAGCTGCTTCTCCATCCCGGCGAACCGCTTGTCCCGGACCAGCTCGGCGGCCAGGTCCTCACGGGTCAGCTCCGCCCCTTCGAGGATCTCGGAGACCTTCTCCACCAGGGCGGCGACCTGCTCCGGCGTCGCCCCGAACCCCCGCGTCCAGGCCGGCTTCTCCCAGGTCCTGGCGGAGGCGAGCAGAGCGAGGAAGTCGGCGCCCTCAACCGGCGTGACCCAGTGGAGGGTGCCCCGCATCGCCCAGGTCTTCATCAAGGTGCCCTCGGCCAGCGCCGACGCCAGCGGACCAGTGTCCGCGCGCGCACGACGCAGGGCGAGCGCCAGTTCGGCCGAGGAGGTCACCTGTGCCTGCACTCCGCACAGCCGTCCGACCACCTCGACGGGGTCCGGATCGGCGAGCGGTTCCAGATACTGCCGCCGCAACCGCCACGCCAGCGCCTGATCCCAGCTGACCTTCATCTGCACACTCCTCGCTGCCTTTCGGACGCACCTGCTCCAGGGGGCTCCCCCGGACGCCGGGTTCAGGGCCGTACGGCTCGTCACCGGCAGCACCGACCGACCCCACCCCGTACGGACCCGTCCACCGGACTCGGCCACCCCGCGTGATTCATCACCCAACTGCCATGCAAATCAGGTTGCTTACTGCAGAGACGCCGACGCGAGCCTAGTTGACGAGTACCGCCTTGAGGACGGAACCACGCGCCACCGCGTCGAGCGCCGCCGCGTGCTCGGCGCCGCTCCGAACTGCGGATCAAGGCGGCCGGATTCCCCGGTCCTTCGACTTCGACGCCAAACCGAACATCGACCCGGCCACCATCCATACCCTTGCCAGCTGCGAGTGGATCAAGAAGAGCCGGCCGCTCTGCCTGATCGGCGACTCCGGCACCGGGAAGTCCCACATGCTCATCGCGCTGGGCACCGAGGCCGCGATGAAGGGCTACCGCGTTCGCTACACCCTCGCCACCAAGCTCGTGAACGAGCTGGTCGAGGCCGCCGACGAGAAGCAGCTGAACAAGACCATCGCCTGCTACGGCCGCGTCGACCTGCTCTGCATCGACGAGCTCGGCTACATGGAACTCGACCGCCACGGCGCCGAACTCCTCTTTCAGGTCCTGACCGAACACGAGGAGAAGAACAGCGTCGCGATCGTCTCCAACGAGTCGTTCGGCGGCTGGACCAAGACCTTCACCGATCCTCGGCTCTGCGCGGATATCGTCGACCGGCTCACCTTCGGCGGCAACCTGATCCAGACAGGCACCGACTCCTACAGCCTCGCCATAACCCAAGCCCGGGCAGCTGCCCAGGACGGCAAGGCAGGCTGACCGCTCTCTGGGACTCACTTCATCGGGAGGCGTCGCTCCCGTTGAGTCCGGGAGCCAGGTCCGGAGTTGTGTTCTGCTCGTCGGGACGCCCGGCCAGACAGTGGCGTTGTGCAAGCGGCTGGCGGCCGTCTCACTTGACCGGTGACGGCAAGTGTCACGCCTGGACGGTGGGGCGAACGTTGATCTCGCCGATCTCGACGTCGCTGGGCTGCTCGATGGCGAAGGCCACCGCGCGGGCGACCGCCGCCGGAGGGATGCCCACCGCGTCCATGTTCTTGCGCGTCTCCTCGCGTATGTTCGGGTCTGCCATGGAGTCAGCGAGATCGGTGCGGATGTATCCCGGCGAGATGGCTGTCGTGCGTACCACCCCGTCGGTGGACTCCCTGCGCAGCCCCTCGTGGACGGTGCGCACCGCGTTCTTGGTCGCGGCGTAGACAGCCATCGAGGGGGACACGCCGGACAGGCCGGCCACGGAGACGATGCTGACCAGGTGGCCCGCCCCTTGCTTGTGGAAGGCGGGCAGCGCGGCGGCGACGCCGTTGAGCATGCCGCGAAGGTTGACATCGATCATGGCCGACCATCCTTCGGTGTCCAGGTCGGCCAGCGGGCTGATCGGGGCGATACCGGCGTTGTTCACCAGTACATCGATACGGCCGTACTGGTCGATGGTGGTGGAGACCAGGCGCTGCAGGTCTTGAGGCCGGGTGACGTCGACGACGCACGTGACAGCACGGCCCCCCTCCTCCCGGATGTCCTGCGCTATGGCGTCGATGCGCTCGCTGCGGCGCGCTGCGAGGACGACGGCGGCGCCGCGCTGGGCGAGCAGACGGGCCGTGGCTTCGCCGATGCCGCAGCTCGCTCCGGTGATAGCGACAATCTTGCCGTAAAGAGAAAGCACTGCTGCCTCCAAGTAAAGTGGACACGTGTCCGCTGCATGGCTCACCCTACCGGACACGTGTCCATTTGTTGGAGGCGGAATATCAGGAGAGGCCTATGAGCGCGCCAGCACGCCGTCGGGACGCGGTGCAGAACCGGAGCCGCATCGTCGAAGCCGCCCGCGCGGCCCTCGCCGAGTCCAACCACGTCCACCTCAACGAGATCGCCAAGCGCGCCGGCGTCGGGCAGGGAACGCTCTACCGGAACTTTCCCAACCGCGAAGCGCTCCTTGCCGAGGTCTACCGGCGCGACGTCGAAGAACTCGTTACCGCCGCCTCGGCTCTGCTGGCAGAACACGAGCCCGTGGAAGCCTTGCGTCACTGGCTCGACCGAGTGATCGACTACGCCGAGATCAAGTACGGCGTCCTGGCAGCGCTCGAGCCGGCAGCGCGGCAAGACCTTGTCGCCCACAGCCAGAACCCCATCGAAGGCGCTCTCAGCCACCTGCTGGACGCCGGGAAAGCAGCCGGTTCCATCCGCACGGACGTGGACGCCCGCGGGGTCCTCCTGCTCATCGCCTACCTCGGCCGACTGGACCGAGGTGAATGGGAACCATCAGCACGGCCTCTGATGAACGTCATCCTCGAGGGCCTTCGCCGACAGGACGCGGACCGGCGAGGGCAGCAAACCCCGAAGACATCCTGAACAGCAACCGCAGCATCACCAAATAGCAGAGGAGAGACGTCGACTCCGCCACCGAGCGGTGCCAGTTCTCATCGACATTTCACTCCTCGGCGATCGACAAGTGCTGCCCAAACTCGCCGACAAGTGGTGGCCGCTCCCACCTACGAAGCCACCTGGCCGAACACCTGGAGCCGTTCAAGGCGGATCTCCTCGCCGTGGCGCGCCGTAGCCTGCCCTGACGTTGCCGCCCTTCACTGCCAGGTCGATGGTGCGGGTGGCCCTGGTCGTGTCCGATCGAATCGACGGTGGCGGCGAGGACGGAGCCGACGCGGGCCTCCGACACGGGCCGCGGTCGTGGCGAGGACGGTGAGCAGGACGTAGGTGCGGGCGCTCTTGTGCTTGCGGGGCAGGGGAGCCCTGACCGTTATGGGCGCCGTGGTGTCGGCCGTCACGCGTGAGGTGGTCAAGTGGTGCTCGACGTCCCGCACTGGCAGCCGGATCGGGCCCGGGAGCGACAGAGCCGTCTGGCGATCGATCACGCGCAGGTGAAGGCGCGTCAGGCCATGCGCGGACGAGTTCACGGAGAGCAAGGGAACCAACCACCCAACGGTGGTGCATCTTCATCTGTATCCGGGAGGCGCCCCCGGACCGGGGCTTGCGGGGCTAACACCTCGGTAGCCCACGGTTCCACCGTCCAGTTCACGCGTGGCTCCGTCACGCTCAGACAAGGAAGTGAAATGTCTGTACCTACGCCTCCCCCTGGCCAGCCGCACCCCTGTGGATCCCGCACGGTCTGGCCGCTGCTGATCCTGGCCTTGGCACTCGTGATCCTGCTCGTCTTCGTCGGGCTCGCCTACCTGACGTGGCGCCATCCGTCCTTGGGGACGCCCCTGGGCACGGCGTTCGTGGGCGTATCGCTGGTCGTCACGCTCGCTGTTGCCGTGGCCCGGCGATAGCGCGCCAGGCGGTGGCGTAGGGCGCCTCGTCGGCACGGCCGTCGGCACCGCCGCATACGACCAACCACTCCAAGACCAACTCCGAGTGCTAGAGGTCGATTTCTCCCGATGTTTCATCCCGGAATTGGTGTCTGATTCTGTGGTGTCGGGTCGCGCCAGGAGATGGTGGCTTCGCCGGTGAGGCGGCGGGCCATCAGGTCGGTCGTGGCGAGGTGGATCATGGCTTCTGAGCGGGCGGGCAGGGTCTCGTAGTCGCGTGCCAGACGGCGGTGGAACATCAGCCATCCGTAGGTCCGCTCCACGGTCCAGCGCTTCGGTAGCGGGTGAATCCCCCGGTCCCGGGGGTGCGTTGGACGGTTTCCATGTCGGTGGCGAGGGTGGCGGCGTGCTCGACGAGGTGCTGGCGGTAGCCGCCGTCGACCCAGACTTTGCGGATGGCGGGATGGGCGGCGGCCACCTGGTCGATCAGATCAGTGCCGGCGACGGAGTCCTGCACGCTCGCGGCCGTGACCAGCACAGCCAGGAGCAGTCCGAGGGTGTCGGTGACGATGCTCCGTTTGCGGCCGACGATCTTCTTCGCCGCGTCGGTGCCCTGCCCGGCGGCCGGGACGCTGGTGGAGGTCTTCACGCTCTGGGCGTCGATCACGCACGCGGACGGCTCGGCTTCCTTGCCCTCCTTCTGCCGTAACAGCCTGCGCAGGACACCGGTGAGCCGGGCTAACACGCCATCCTTCTGCCATTTGGCGAAGTAGCCGTAGCAGGTCTCCCAGGGCGGGAAGTCGCGCGGCAGGTAGCGCCACTGCACGCCGGTGCGGTCCACATACAAGATCGCGTCCATGATCTCGCGCAGATCGTGCTCCGGTGGGCGTCCGATGTTCAGCGCATGCCGGCGCCGCTCGGCCCGCCAGGCGCTCAGCACCGGCTCGATCAACTCCCAGCGGGCATCGGGATCCGTGGGCGGTGCCCTTGCGGGCGATCTTCGGTGTGATGCCGCGAGCGCGGAGGAGTCGACGGTACTTGTCGTAGTCGTAGCCGCGGTCGGCGAACAGCCGCCGTGGCCGGTGACGTGGCCTGCCCATCAGGCCGCGGATGCGGGGTATCGCGTCCAGCAGGGCATGAGCCGGATGACGTCGTGTCGGTTTCCGCTGGTCAACGACACCGCGAGGGGCGTTCCGTGCCGGTCGGTGATCAGATGGTGTTTGCTGCCCCGGCGGCCGCGGTCGACCGGCGAAGGTCCGGTGCGAGCCCCCCCTTCAGGGCCCGGATGTGCGAGCCGTCGACCGCGACGTCCTCCATGTCCAACACTCCAGCCTTGCGGAGTTCCGCGAGGAGGATCTCGTGCAGGGACCAGACGCCGGCCTCGGTCCAGTCCCGCAGGCGTCGCCAGCACGTCGCTCCGCTGCAGCCGATCGTCTCGGTCGGCACGTCCGCCCAGGTCACACCCGTGCGCAGGACGTAGACGATCCCGCGCAGAGCTGCACGGTCATCCGCCGGCAGCCGGCCTGGATACCGCCGACGCCGCGGCGGGCGAGGTGGGAGCAACGGGGCGACACGTTCCCACAGATCATCAGGCACGAGATCACCGGGCACCTGCAGAACTCTGCCGCCCACTAGCTCAACTGCCAAGCAAGTGAGCCAAACTTATTCTGAAATGATCAGTAACAACGAGCCGGCCTACAGCATGCGTTCGATGATCTCGATCGGCAGGGTGTCCGGCGCCTGCTGATCCTTCGAACCGCGTGACAGCGGGCGGCCCGTCGCCGACGCAGGCGCGCCGAGGGTGTGATGCGCCGATGCGCCATCACCGGCCGGAGGGTGCGGAAGAGACATCGCACGACGATCCTGGATCTGATCCGGAGGTAAGGCGCTGCGGGGCCTGCTGCAGCGGAACTTCACCACTGCCAGCCCGACACCGTCCGGATCGGGGACCTCACCTGTCTACCGGCCGTCGGCGGGCGGTTCCTCCACTTGGCCACGGTCATCGACGTGCACTCTCGGCGCCGGCTGGCCTGACCGATCGCCGCCCGCACGCGCGTCCAGCGCGTCACCGACACCCTGGACGCGGCCGTCCGCACCGACCTTCCCCTGCCTCACACTCGGCAGGACACCAGAACGACAGCACCTGGCGCCGACGGCTTCCGTCCCGGACTCCGCCGTCGGGCTGACAGCGGCGCGGCGCCGGGCGGGCGGCCTACTCACCGGTGCCGTCCATCAGCGAGTGTCAGTGTGGACGGGCGAAAGCCGGTAACCACCCTCGCGGTGGGTGACATGGCCGACTGTCGGCGGGGCGAAATGGGTCCCCAGCACGAGCGTGTCCGTGCCGGCGAGGGAGGCGAGCAGGGCGCGGCGCGAGGTCTCGGACTTCCGGGGGTCGATGTCGACGCAGGCGCCGATGGCGGGGTGGGCGAGCTGGATCGGGTGGTGGATGCAGTCGCCGGTGATCACAGCTGTCCGGCCGTGGCTGGTGAGTCGGACGGCGATATGTCCGGGGGTGTGGCCGGGGGTGGGGAGCAGACGCAGCCCAGGAACGATGTCGGCGCCCTCGGCGGGGACGTCGACGAGGTCGAGCAGCCCCGCCTCCTCAACCGGGATCACCGAATCCCCGAACATCTGCGCGCGGGCCTCGTCCATGTCGTACCCGGCCCAGAACTCCCTCTCGGTGCGGGCGGTCAGGTAGCGGGCGTGGGAGAAGGTCGGAACCCAGTCGCCGTCCGACTTCCGCGTGTTCCAGCCGACATGGTCGGCGTGCAGGTGGGTGAGGATCACCAGGTCGATCGAGTCCGGGGGGAATCCGGCGGCGGTGAGGTTGTCGAGGTAGTCGGTGTTCAGGTCGTGCCAGGCGGGATTGGCCCGCTGCTTGCCGTTGCCGATGCCGGTGTCGACCAGGATCCGCAGGCCGTCGAGGGTGAAGGCGAAGCTGTGGCTGTCGATGTGGAGGGTGCCCTTGTCGTCGGCGAAGTGGGGGTGGAGCCAGTCCTGCGCGGCGACGAGGCCCGGGGTGGCGCCGGGCAGCAGCCAGGGGCCCGTGGCGGGCGGCAGGAGGATCTCGTCGATGCGGTGGACGGTGACGTCGCCCACGGGCCAGGAGGATGCGGCGGTCGGGCGGGGGACGGGTGCGGTGCTCATGATCGTCATGTCCTTCGAGGCTCGTTACGGAAGGTCGGTGAGCGCGGTGCCGGAGGGTGGGGTGGCGTCGGAGGTGCGATGGGCCGGGCTGCTCCGGCTCGTCGTACCGAGTGCGGCCAGTGCCGCGAGGGAGAGCAGGGCGGTGGCGACCGTGTAGGCATGGGCGGTGGTAGGTACGCAACCCGTAGTGCTGGGTGGTGGCGCCCGCGACGACGGCCGGCAGGCTCATGGAGAGGGCCAGCAGCAACGTCAGGGAGGAGGCGCTGAAGACCGGCGTGACGGTGAGCACGGACAGGACGGGTGCCAGTGGTCCTGGTAGGAGGGGTAGAGCGGCATGGGTGCGCTCGATGCCCCGAGGAGCGTGGCCAGGACCGATGCGTTCAGCGCGAAGGACGTCGCGGAACGGCCTGTGCGAGCACGGAGGGCTGGGCGGGGTCGGGGCGTGGGTGCGCGTGACGTGACGCAGGGCACGGGCTCTACCTCCAAACCGTTAAAAGCAATTTCTTTGCGTTAATTCATCGTAACCCCTAGAATGGACTAACGCAATCGCTTAGCTTTAGGGGGCTTCGCCGCTCCGACTCGGGAAGCGCACCGAACCCACGAAGGAAGAAGTCCATGCCCGCGACAGAACTCACCCCGCGCGAAGCAGCCCGCTGGGCCACCCGTGGCGGGCTCCCGCTGCCGGCCGACCGCCACGCCGCGGTCGCGGCCACCGCCGACCACATCCACTCCGTCGTCGCCGTCCTGCGAGAGCTGGACTTCGACGACATCCCGCCCGCCCTCGCCTACCGAGCAGCGGAGGAGGCACACGATGCAGCCGTATGAACTCACCCTGGCCGAAGCCGCCGACGCGATCCGCACCCGGCACCTGTCCCCCGTCGAGCTGACGGAATCCGTTCTGGAGCGCATCGCGCAGAAGGAGCCGCACCTCCGGGCCTACGTCACCGTCGCCGCCGACCGCGCCCGCAGCGCCGCGCGGGACGCCGCACGTGACATCGCGGCCGGTCACCACCGCGGTCCGTTGCACGGCATCCCCGTAGGCCTCAAGGACCTGATCGACGTCGCGGGTTCGGCGACGACAGCCAGCTCCCTTGTCCGCGCCGACCACCGCGCGCGCACCGACAGCACGGTCGCCGCCCGCCTGGCACAAGCCGGCGCGGTCCTGCTGGGTAAGACCCACACGCACGAGTTCGCCTACGGACTGACCACCCCGCAGACCCACAACGCCTGGGACACGGACAGGGTGGCCGGCGGATCAAGTGGCGGATCCGCCGTCGCCGTCGCCGCCGGCATGGCCACCTTCGCCCTGGGCACCGACACCGGCGGATCCATCAGGGTGCCCTCCGCACTCAACGGCGTGGTCGGACTCAAGCCGACCTACGGCCTCCTGCCCCGCACCGGCGTCACGTCACTGTCCTGGTCCCTGGACCACGTCGGCCCGATCACACGCACCGCCGAGGACGCGGCCCTGGTACTGACCGCCCTGGCCGGGCACGACCCCCGGGACGCCGCCTCCCTGTCCGTACCCGCCACGGACTACCGACCGCGGTCGGGCACGGATCTGGCAGGGCTGCGGATCGGCGTGCCACGCACCTACTACTTCGACCATGTCGACCCCGAGACCGAAGACGCCGTCCGCCGCGCCATCGAGCAGCTCCACGACCTCGGCGCCCGCCTCGTCGAGGTGGAGATCCCCATGACGCGCTACATCCAGGCCACCCAGTGGGCCCTGATGGTGCCCGAGGCGACCGCCTACCACGAGAACACCCTGCGCACGGTCCCCGACCTCTACCAGGCCGATGTCCGCGTCCTCCTCGAAGCTGGCGAACTGATGACCGCCGGGGACTACCTGCGCGCCCAGCGCTCCCGCACCCTCATGCGGCGGGAGTGGGCCCGCATCCTCAAGGAGGTCGACCTCGTCGCCGCCCCCACCGTCCCGACCACCGCCGTCAGGGCTGGCCAGGAGACGGTCACCTGGGCCGACGGAACCGTCGAAACCGTCTCCGACGCCTACGTCCGCCTCTCGTCCCCCGCCAACATCACCGGGGCGCCTTCCCTGTCCCTGCCCGTGGGCCACGACAGCGCGGGACTGCCGATCGGCATGCAGTTGCTCGGGCGTCCACTGGAGGAGAGCGTGCTCCTGCGGGCCGGCCACGCCTACGAACAGACCCGGCCCGCCTCCGGCCTCGCACCCGCCGCGTAAGAGAAGGCCGGAAGCCCGCGGGTCGGCCTGGCCGATGCGCCGTGATGGTGGTCTGGCCCTCGACCCGGGCAGGCGGCGCGCACCGCCCTGAGGCACTGCCTCTCCGTGCTCCTCCAGCTTCGGTGCCCCGCGAGGCCCGTCAGCAGCGGCCGAGTGGGGCGGGGCACCACCACACCCCGCCAGACGCGACGAATTGGCTTTAAGATGGTCCCCATGAGCAGGCAGATGGTGCGCCCCGGCGGACGCAGTGCCCGCGTCCAGGCTTCTGTCCACGCCGCCGTACGGGAACTCTCCGCAGAGGTGGGCCGCGACGCCCTGACCGTACCGATGATCGCCCAGCGCGCGGGTGTCACACCGTCAACCGTCTACCGCCGCTGGGGAGACCTGCAGGAACTGCTCTCGGACGTAGCGGTCGAGCACCTGAGACCCGAGACCGAGCCTGCGGACCACGGCACCCTGCCGGCCGACCTGTCGGCCTGGACCGAACAGTTCCTCGAGGAGATGTCTTCCCCCGCCGGCCGCTCCTACATCCGCGACGCCCTCCTCGGCGACCCCGACGGCAGCAACGCCGGTCAGTGCTCCGCCTACGCCGCCGAGCAGATCGACCTCATCCTCAACCGCGCGCACGAACGCGGAGAGGAAACACCCGACACCGAGACCGTCATCGACCGCATCGTCGCTCCCCTCCTGTACCGCATCCTCTTCCGCCCGCACGAACTCGATGCACCCTACGCACACCGCCTCGTCCGCACGCTCCTCGAGCGCAGTGCTCCCTGACCTCGACCGCTCCGTGCCCTGACAGAGATCAACAAGCCGGTGGCCGCACAGGGCGAGAGCCTGGAGCCGGCGAACTAAGGCGGCTTGCCGGGGCATCCGACCAAGCGGCTGGGCGGCTCGGAGCACCACGGTGTCCCCGGACGGTGACGACCGACCGGTCGGCGTTCCGACACCTGCGAGGTGTGGGTTGAAAGCGCCGGCGACATGCAGAGCCTGCCGTGCCTCGCTGCAGTGTGAGTGGTTCTTTGGAGTGATGAAACCGGGCGGGTGAGGTCTTAGTGTCGGGCTGATGAGCGTGATGGAGGGCAAGTGGCCCGGGTGGGGCGCCGATGCCGGGTTGGTCGTACTGACATTCCTGCCGACGCTGTTGTCGCAGCCGTACGTGGATACCTCCGGGCCGGCCTGGGCGTCGCTCGCGGCGTACGAGGCGTCGGGCGTGGTCGTGGTGCTGCTGCGGCGCCGGCTGCCGGCCACCGCCCTCGTCGTAGGTTTCGGGGCTCTTGTGGTGGCCCTGGTGGGGAGTGCGGGCGAGGGCGCCAAACTGTCACCGCTGGTCTTCCTGCCGACGGCGGTGCTGTTCTACAACCTGGGCAGTCACTGCGTGAGTTGGAGGCGGACGGTGTCGGCGGTGCTCGGCGTCGTCGTACTGGGCGTGGCGGGTCTGTGGCTGAACCGGATGACGACCGATTCCAGTGACTTCCGGGGCGGTCTGGACGTCCTCGCCGCGCTGGCCCCGATGCCACTGGCCTGGGTGACGGGGTTCGCCGCACGGACGCGGCAGGCGCTGCTGGCCGCGGCGGAGCAACGGGCGGCCGAGGCACGCCGGACGCAGGCCCTGGAGGCGGCGCAGGCCGCGCAGCGGGAGCGGGCGCGTATCGCCGGTGAGATGCACGACGTGGTTGCGCACTCGCTGACCCTCCTCGTCGTGCACGCGGAGACCCTGCGGGCCCGCGGCGGCGAGCTGCCCGACTGGGCCCGTGTCCAGGTCGACGGGCTGGCGGCGGCGGGCCGGCAGAGCAGCGGGGAGCTGCGTGATCTGCTGGGGATGCTGCGCGACCCCGCGGACGCGGTCCCGCTCCGGCCGGTGCCGAACCTCGGTGAGCTGGACGCGTTGCTGGACAGTCACCGTGCCGCCGGCGGAACGGTCGAGCTGACGATGGGCATCGCACGGGGCGTGCCGGGGGCGGTGCAGTTGGCGGGGTACCGCGTTGTGCAGGAGGCACTGGTCAACGCGCGTCGGCACGCGCCCGGGGCGCCGGTACGGGTGACCGTCGAGGTCGTCGCGGGAGGGTTGCGGTGCGAGGTCGTGAACGGTCGCGCCGTACGCCGTGGCGCGGCCGGCGCGGGCATCGGACTCGGCCTGGTCAGCATGGAGAAACGCGTGGTTGCGCTGGGCGGCGACCTCACCACAGGCCCGACGGGGGACGGCGGCTTCCGCGTCGTGGCCACGATGCCGTTGGAGTGTGCGGGTGTCTGAACAGATCAGCGTGCTCGTCGTGGACGACGAGCCGGTCATCCGCGCCGGGCTGAGCGCGATCCTGGACAGCCAGGCGGACATCACCGTGGCGGGCACCGCGGACGACGGTGAGAACGGCGTCGAGGCGTGCGCTCGGCTGCGGCCGGACGTGCTGCTGATGGACATCCGTATGCCGCGCCGTAACGGCCTGTGGGCACTGGCCGAGCTGGAACGCCGGGGGCTGATCGGGCCGGGACGCAGCCGGGTGCTCATGTTGACGACGTTCGACCTGGACGAATACGTCGACGACGCGCTCGCCGCCGGGGCCTCCGGGTTCCTGCTGAAGAGCAGTTCGTACGAGGAGCTGACCGGGGCCGTCCGCGCCACGGCGGCCGGGCACAGCACGTTGAGCCCCGCGGTGACCCACCGCATCATCCAGGGCCATCTGCGTGGCCGGCGGCGCCCCAGCGATCAGGAGCTGGCGCGGTTGAGGGACCTCACCGAGCGGGAGGCCGACGTCCTGCGTCTGGTCCGGGACGGTCTGAGCAATGCCGAGATCGCCCACCGGCTCGTGGTGAGCCTGCACACGGTGAAGACGCACGTCAGCCGTGTGCTCACGAAGACCGGCTGTCAGAGCAGGGCGCAGGCGGCGGTGCTGGCCAGGAGCGTCTGGCCCTGACCCGCCCGCAGTGGGCGGGGCGGCGAGACGCCAGGTGTCCCAGGGTCATTCCTTGGAGTGACTCCGCGTCGGTGGGAAGCCCGCCATCGAGCGATGTGCCGGGTGCACGCGGCTGGCTGAATGGCCGATGTGCGCGGGGCCCGCGAAAGACGTTCGCCGGGTGAGAGCCCGCTCCCTCCGCGCACGCAGCAAGTGTCACGCGCCGAAGGGAACTGCCATGTCCGCACACACGCCGTCACGTCGTCACCGGGTCCTCAGGGGAGCGCTGAGCGTGGCGTTGGCCACCTGCATGGGCGCGGTGCTCGTGGGCTGCTCGGATGACGAGATGGGCGGTGTCGAAACCGCGGCCGGACGGGATGCGGCGAACACGGCGGCCGCCGAGCGGCTGAGCGTCCTCGCGCAGAAGGCGGCCGACACCGGCTCCCTGGGCGTCATCGTCCGGATCGACCGCGGCGACGGGAGGCCCCTCGGGATCGCCCGGCAGGCCGCCTGGACGAAGGACGATCACCGCCTCGCCGTCGGCGACCGGTTCCGGGTCGGGTCCAACACCAAGACGCTTACCGCGACGCTCGTCCTGCGACAGGTCGCCGACAAGAGGATCGGCCTCGACGACACGGTGGAGAAGTGGCTGCCCGGACTGGTCAAGGGCGGTGAGTACATCACCGTACGGATGCTGCTCAACCATACGAGCGGCCTGCAGGACTTCCTGCTGACGCCGGAGTTCCTGCCCTCGCTCACCGGCCGGGAGCAGCGCACGTGGACCCCGGAGGAACTTCTCGCCGCCACCCCCGAGCAGGGCCCGACGGCCGAGCCCGGCAAGTACTCCTACAGCAACGCCAACTACGAGGCCCTCGGACTGATCCTGGAGAAAGCCACCGGCACCAGCCTGGCCGAGCTGATCGAGCAGGAGATCACCAAGCCGCTCGGCATGAAGGACTCGTTCCTGGCCACGGACGCCCGCTGGGGCGCCGGGAAGCGGCACGCGACCGGTTACGAGCCGGACGCGGAGCGTCTGAAAGCCCTCCTGTCCGGGACCGTGGACCTGCCCGAAGGTGTCGGATTCGCCGGCCCCGGACGCCCCGGGGACAACATCGACACCTCCGCCATCGACCCGAGCTGGGCATGGGCGGCAGGCGGCATGGTCTCCACGGCGCGGGACTGGCAACGTTTCCTCACCGCGCTCTTGTCCGGCGAGTTGCTGCCCGAGGCGCAGATGAAGCAGATGCGCACCACCGTGGACGCCCCCGAGGAAGGCGGAGGTTACGGACTGGGTCTGATGAAGGTCGACACGCCCTGCGGCACGGTCTGGGGCCACACCGGCGGCCTGCCCGGCTACTCCAGTGAGATTTACACCGACGTCACCGGCACCCGTAGCGTCGCAGTCTTCACCGTCACGAACTTCGGCATCAAGGACAAGAAGGCCGCGACCGCGAACAAGGCCCTCGTCGACGCGGCCACCTGTCAGATGCTCGGCAAGCCGCAGCCCTCGAACAGCCCATCCGCATGACGGCAGCGGAGGCAGGTCGCCCCTGCCTCCGCCGGCGACCGTCTCGCCGACGACCAGGGGGTGGCCGCAGTTGCACCGCACTTGGGACGCTCTGGACGAAGCTGGTCCAGGCCGCTCGCTGCGGCGCGGAGAAGGCCGCAGGGACGGCGGTCGAGACCATCCTCAAGTCCCGCATCGAGGCGGCAGGGCTGCGGCGCCGCCAGGCGCGGTCCGAGAACACCGGCACCCGTTAGCGCAGACGGGCTCCCGCCGCAGTGCGCAAGGCTGCGGTTCGGGCACTCCTGGGCCGCCATCCACGCCGCCCGGCCCTCCGCCGCCTATCCCGGCGGACGGTATCTGCTCACTCTGACGCCGAAGGCGTATGCGGGCACCGGCGTCCAAGCCGTCCACCCCCAACCAGTAACCGCCCGGCCGCAGACCGACACAACGGCCGGGCCGCTGGCGTCCTGAAAGCCTTGGCCCGGCTCCAGACCAAGGGGATCCGCGCCGGACTCGCCATCCGGCCCACCGGACGCCGACGCCCGTGGCAGAGAAGCACGGCGGACGGCCGTCACCGGCGTCCTGGGAAAGACGTTCCAGCGGCCGGTGCCCCGCGGACGAGATTCGGCATACAAGGACTCACTACTGCAGGACCATCAGGCGCGACCTCGGTGACCGGTAGTCCGGTGGCCTGCAGCACCCGGGCGGTGTGGGCGCGCCGGGGCCGGGCCAGGGTGACCGGTCCGGCTCCGACCTCGGCGGTGAGCTGCCGCTGCACCTGCCGGGCTCCGGCCAAGCCGGGCGGCGAGTCCGGCGAGTGTCATCGCTGCCAGCCGGTCGGCACGCACAGCAGCCTTCATTCAGCGGGCTGGCTGGGAGTAAGCCGTTGTCCTCCTCCGGTGGCAGCCTGGACCAGTATGCTCGCGAGCTCCCCGGGCATCGACAGCATGGGGTAATGACCGGTAGCGAGTTCGAAGTACGTCGAGTTGTCGTCGAGGAGGCCCGTAACCCGTGGGTCTCCGGCAGTGTGCAAAGCGCGTAGCAACGCGAGGTCGATTCCACCTGCGGTACAGAAGATCTTGGTCGTGGGAAGGTCGTCGGCCGCGCCGGTCAGACTGAGGGGTTCCGTGAACGTGGCGTACGGGTGCGGGGCTGCAAGGCGGCGTAGCCTGTCCAATGCCATGGCGTCGAGGCCGGCGAGGCTGCCCCAGTGCGGCAGGGCGTCCGCTTCCGGCAGGGGGAAGCGCCACCCGTTGCCTCGGTGGTGAACCTGCCGCTGCAGTGCGGACTTCTGCTCGGCATCGAGGAAGGCGTCGGTGACGCTCTGGCCATTGCGGGGCATGCCGGTGTCGAGGAAGACGACGCGGGCGACCGACCGCGGCCGCCGGTCAGCAGCGCCCAGGGCCGGGAAAATTCCGTAGCTGTGGCCCACGAGCACGGTGTCCGACGTCTCGATGGTGTCGAGAGTCGCGACCACGTCCTGGATGTGGGTGCTCAGCCCCACGGCCCGGGAGGCCAGGTGACTGCGCTCTCCGAGTCCCGTCAGGGTCACCGGCACGGCCTGATGGCCGCGACGCGTCAGTTCCCCGACGACGTCGCTCCACACCCAGCCACCCAGCCAGGCACCTGGCACCAGTACGAACAGCGACACGACACACCTCCCGCCCGGTGAGGGACACCCTGCACCTGGCTCTTTGAACGGGGCCGTAGGCTAGAAAACGCCCTAAGGGAAGGTTCAAGCCGTGTCACAGGAAGGTGAACCGGTCTGGAGCGTGGGCGACCTCGCGGCTGCCGCGGGTGTGTCCGTGAAGACCGTCCGTTTCTACACCGAGCGCGGTGTCCTGACCGAGACCGGTCGCAGCAGTGGCGGCCACCGGCGCTACGGCCAAGACGCACTTGACCGGCTGCGCCTGGTGAAGAGCCTGCGGACACTGGGGCTCGGGCTGCCCGCCGCGTCCGCTGCCGCAGTCGACGGAGCAGCGGCCCGTGACGTCCTGGCCGACCACCTCGGCGACGTGGAACAGCAACTGGAGGACCTGCGGTGGCGCCGGGCAGCGCTCCAGGCTCTCGACGAAGTCTCGGACGACGATGCCCTGGCCCTCGTCTTGCCTCTGCTCGGCAGTGTTGCCGTCAGACCCGACCCTGAAGAGCTCGGCGTCTTCTGGCGGCGCATCATGCCTGCGAGGTTCCCTCGCCACGTCAGTGACGCGCTCGCCCAGGCGGCCGTACCCGAGCTGCCCCACGATCCGAGCCCCCGGCAGGCGCTCGCCTACGCCCGGCTGCACCATCTCGCCACCGACCGCAGTGCCGCCGCTGCCATCCGTGCCCACCTGAACCCCGCTCCGCAGGCCGCGGCGTCGCCGGATCCCGAACGCGTGGCCCGGTTCTACGAGGCGCTCGCCCGTGCGCATGCACTGGCCACGTGCGCCCTCACTGTCGGCGAAAGCGGAGCGGACACCCCTGCGCTGGACACCTTCGTCGGCGCTTACGCCCGATACGCGGAAACCCGCGACACACCCGCCTTCCGAAGGTCACTCGCGGTACGTCTACGACGGGAACGCCATCCCGATCTGGTGCGCTACTGGACGCTGACAGCGCAGCTCGCCCCGACACCGACTTCCCCACTCGGCGCAGGTCACGGCCGCCTGGTCACCCTTCTCATGTCCACGCAGCCGGAGCGCGGTCGAGGCGTTGTGTGAACAACCGCAGGGGCCCTTCCGATGGCGCGAGCGGCGGCTGATCAAAGACCCGATCCTTACTCGGCACCTCCGCCAACGGCAGGAAACCGAATAAGAAGACGGCACCGCAGATGCGGTCGGCATCGGCGCAAAGACGTAGACGCGGTGGTCGGTGCGGCCGATCCGCCGCGCGGGACCGGCGGAAAGGATGGGCAGCCCACTCTGCAGCGGGCGGACCAGAAAGGACGCGCCATGGACGCCACCTCCCCGGAAACCGCACTGCCAGGCCCGACACCGCGCGGATCCTGCGCCGCGCCGTCCGGGGTCCGGTCGCACGACGCCGGTACGGCCACTGCCCTGTCCGCGCCCGCAGCAAGCACGCACACGACGCCTGCATACCGCGTCGACACACCACGAACGCCGCCGGACAACGCGCGTCTGCCCGTGCTCCCGCCTACCTCTCGACGGGAAGATCACCGCCCGTGGGACGCCGAATGCAGCCGATGCGGGAGGAGCCGATGAACGCCGACGAGCAGATCTGTCCGGCCGCCCCGAAGCGGCCGGTGCGGGAGCGCCGCGCGCGGGCGCTCCTGGGGGACTGGCTGGCCACAACGTCCGCCAGGCCAGGGTGCTGCGCGCTCGCGGTCGGCCCGGCAAGCGCTGCCCGGGAACTGGCGCGTACCGGGAAGCAGGTCCGCCACCGCCACTCCGCCACGGACATCCCCCAAGGGCTGCGGTACTGCCTGGTGACGGTGGTCGGAGCTTTGGAGACGGTGTCACCGTCGCGGCGTGCCGCGGTGCTGGGGTCCGCTGCCGACGCGGTGGCACCGGGTGGGCGGCTCCTCATCGTCGCCGCGACTGCTCTGCGGATGCGCTTTCCCGCGCTCGGCTGGGTCGATCCCCAAGAGTTGCTGCCGCTTGCCCACGCCGGTCTGCGCCTGGCCTGCTTCGAGGACCTGTGGGACGACACGAGCAGCGGCTGCGGATGGCGCTGGACGCGGGCACACGGTGCGGAGCCGCCTGCGCGGGCATGGACAATGGACAGGTGAGCAAGGCTCTCGGTAACGACCGGGCCGTGCGGACGGCGGGCGGTGACGTGCCGCCCCCGGACCCCGCGCTGCTGCGCGGCGTCCTGGATGCCACCGGCGAGGGCGTGGTCATCTGTGACGAGCGTTTGCGCTACGTGTGGGCCAATCCGGCCGCCTGCCGGCTCATGGGCGTAGCCCTGGAGGACATCGTGGGACGGTGCTTCCTGATGAGCTTTCCCGAGCGCGCGCACGCGGCCATGGTCGAGGCCTACCAGGCGCAGATGGAGGGGCGGACGGGGACGTTCACCGGCACGCTGCTGCGCCCCGACGGCACCGAGGTCGACATCACCTGGTCCAACAGCGTCTTCCAGCACGGCGGGGCGCGGTACGGGGCGGCTGTCTTCCGCGACGTCACCCGGCTGACCGCCGTCACCCGCGCTGCCTCGGAACTGGCCCGGGTCGCCGAAACAGCCCCGGGAGGCGGTGAGCTCCTGGATGTGTTGCGGTGCCTGGCCGAGTCCGGGCGCACCAATACGCGCGCGCTCACCGTCTCCCTCGATCTCGTCGACGACGACCAGGTCATCCGGCGCGGCGGGCGGGCCGGCGCGCCCGCGGGATTCGCCGAGGCGCAGACCGAGGTGTCCGCGGCCGGCGGGCGGATCCCCTTCCTGGACGTGTGGTATGCCGGGCGTGCCGTGGTCCTGGCCGATGCCCGCACACGGTTGCGGGAGGATGCTCGGTTCCTGCCGCTGTGCGACGTTCTGGACGCCGCACTGGACTGGCAGACGGCGGTCTACATCGCCATCGGCTACCGGGGAAACGTGCTCGGCGGGCTGGCCGCCTACTTCCCCGCCGGCATCCCCACGCCCACCGACCAGGAGCTCGCCTACCTGACCACCCTGGCCGACCATGCGGCGCTGGCCACAGAGCACGCGCGGTTGCGCAAGGCCAGCGAGCGCGCCGCATCGCTGGAAGAGCGAGCCCGGCTGGCCCGTGAGCTGCACGACTCGGTCAGCCAGGCGCTGTTCTCGATGACCCTTCACGCGCGCGCCGCCGACAAGAACCTCGCCCGCCTCGAGGCGGGCGAGCCGGCCGACGCGTTGCTGCCCAAGGTGCACGCGGACGTGGGAGCACTGCGGGAACTGACCGCCACCGCGCTGGCCGAGATGCGTGCCCTGATCTTCGAGCTGCGCCCGGACGCGGTCGCCGAACAAGGCCTGGTCGCGGCGCTCTCGCACCAGGCGGCGGCGCTGGGCCGGCGCAGCGGAGTGCCGGTCACGGTGACCGGTCCCCAGGAGCGGCTGCGGGTGGACGCGCGGACCGAGGAGCACGCGTACCGGATCGCGCTGGAGGCGGTGAACAACGCGCTTAAGCACGCCGCGGCCTCACACGTACGCGTGGCGGTCACCGACCTCGGGGACGCGGTCGACCTGGTGGTCACCGACGACGGACAGGGCTTCGACCCGACCGCCGCCTACGACGGCCACCTGGGTCTGCGCACCATGCGCGAACGCGCCTGCAGTATCGGGGCGGCCCTCGACCTGCACACCGCCCCCGGACTCGGCACCACCGTCAGGCTCACCCTGACCGAGGCCACACCCCCGCAGAAGGAGGGCTCCTCCGCATGACCGCGCCGCTGCGCGTCTTCCTCGTGGACGACCACGCCGTCGTCCGCAGAGGCCTGGTCGCCTACCTCGACGGTGAGGACGACATCGACGTCGTCGGCGAGGCGGCGAACGGCCGCACGGCCCTGGACCGGATCGCGGTCCTGGTCAACGCCGACTCGGCGCCGGACGTCGTCCTGATGGACCTGTTGATGCCGGAGCTGAGCGGCGTGGAGGCCACCCGGGAGATCGTCCGCCGCTGGCCACAGATCAAAGTCGTCGCGGTCACCAGCTTCCTGGCGGAGGACAAGGTCCGCGACGCCCTCGACGCCGGCGCGGCCGGCTACCTGCTCAAGGACGCCGAGGCGGACGACGTGGCGGCCGCCGTCCGGGCGGTGGTCCGCGGCGGCATGGCCATTCCCCCCACAGTGGCGCGCACACTCGTCGACGCCGTACGCAGGCCCGCACCGGACTCCGCCCTCACCCCCCCGGGAACGGCAGGTGATCACGCTGGTGGCCGAGGGGCACACCAACCAGCAGATCGCCAACCGCCTCGCGGTCAGCGAACGCACCGCACGCACCCACGTATCCAACATCCTCGCCAAACTGAACCTGACCTCGCGCACCCAGGCGGCCATGTGGGCGGCCCGCAACGGACTGACCAACCGCGACCACCGCCATCAGGCATGAGACATGGTTACCAGGACAGGAAGCGCCGGTTTCACGCCTGAATGAACGAGAAAGACGGGGCGAAGGTGTGTCGAACGACGTACACGGCTTACGCGCTCCCTCTGATGCTGCGGCTGTCGACCGCACGCCACCATGGCCTCCAGCCGCCCAGCGCAGGCGACCTTCGTGGGCTGAAGGAGGAACAGTCTTGGCTGTCCGCGACGGCGTGTCCGGCGTCCGGACCTCTCCGCTCCCACCGGCACACGAGGCCGAAGAAGCGGCCGGCGGGCGATGTCGGTGCGAGTGCGTGGCCATCGGAGCCAAGGAGAGGATGGCAGCGCGTCTTTCGGTACAGCGCTGCGACCTTGGCCGCCGCGATCGATCTGCAGAAAGGTGGAGAGGTGAAAGGCCCACTGGCCGTTGCCGTGGTCCAGCCCGTCTGGGCGGGGGCCGATGTATTGGCCAATGCACGGGTCCATGCAGAGGCGATCGAGCAGGTCGGGGCACGGCTGGTGGTCTTTCCCGAACTCTCGCTGACGGGCTATGACCTCGACGCGCCATCGCTCACCGCAGACGACAGGCGCCTGCTGGTGATCGCGAATGCGTGTCGGGCGGTCGGCTCTGTGGCGCTGGTCGGTGCGCCCGTCCGTGACGCGGACGGCCGGGAGCATATCGCCACGCTGGCCGTGACCGGCGACGGCGTGATCGTCGCCTACCGGAAAATGTGGCTGCACGGAGCCGAGACCGACCGCTTCACCCCCGGTGAAGAAACGGTGGTCTTCCCTGTCGACGGATGGAGGCTGGGCCTGGCCATCTGCTACGACGCCGCTGTGCCCCAGCACGCCGCCGACACAACAGCGCTGGGCGTCGACGCCTATGTGGCAAGCACCGTCTACGGCCCTGACCCCGGCTCCTGGAGCCGCCGCGATTCCCACATGAGTGAACGTGCCGGCACTCATGACGTTTGGGGCGTTCTTGCCACGGCCGCAGGCCCCAGCGGCTCCTTCTCGTGGACCTCCGGCGGCTCTGGCATCTGGGCACCGAACGGAGAGGTGGCCACGCAAGCCGGCAGCCTCCCGGGCCAGACAGTAGTCTTCACGCTACCGGCCTGATCAAGAGCTAAGGCCACACACGCCAGGCAGCCCGGCCACCGCATCAGGCCGCAACCCAGCGGCCGACCTGCCTGGCTTGCGAGCGGTGTCGCCTGCGGCTGGGTCGGCGCGTTCCCCCTGGCGCCGGCAAGCCGCCCGCCGGGCTCGACATGAAGGGCGCTGCCGCCCTACGTCATTGCGCCGAGTACACCGTAGGCGCATGAGCCGACCCTGCGACCGGCCGCCAAGCCGATCCGCCGCACCGGTGAGCGCAGGACAGTCATCCATGTCCAGTTCGCACACCCTTCGAGGAACCCACGACCACGATGACTCGCGCCATCACCACACGACACCACACCTCCGCCGACGGTTCCATCCGGGCTGACGGCACGGCAGCGCCCCCAGCCACACCCCGGCCACCCCTGTGGGCCCGGCTCAGCATCGCGAAAGGCAATGTCATCCAGGTCGCCGGGCTGGGCACGGGTGCCGCTTTGATCGCGGGCTCGGTCGCTGTCAGCGGACCCGGGGCACTCCGCTTCGCCGTCGCGTTGCTCGGGTACCTCCTGATCTACGACTGCTGCCACTCGCTGGGCCACTACCTGGCCGGGCGGATGGTTGGCATCCGGTTCCGCTTCTACGGCATCCGCGGCACCGACCACCCTGAGGACTACCCCTTCGGGATGCGGCAACTGATGTCGGTCGTTCCGTTCTGGACGGTCGTCACCGACAAGGAGTCGATGCGGGCCGCCCGCCCTTGGCAGAAGGCGTGGATGTTCGCTGCGGGCGAGAACGCCACCAACCTGTGCTCCCTGCTGGCCGCCTACGCGGCCATGGTCGGCGGCGTCCCCGGGGGCAAGGGGCTGTTCGTGTTCACCGTCATCTGGGACGCGGTCAGCTCCGTCATGGTGACGATCAAACCCAAGGGCGACTACGCCAAAGCACTACGCGCTCTGCGCGGAGGGCGTACGCCGAGCGCGCCTGCACGACCGATGCAGGAGCGTCTCGTGAACGACGCTCCCAGCGTGCGCGGGAACGAGCCCTCCCACAGCGTCTCCACCATCAATCGGCCGCCCACGGCCTGATCCTTAAGCCCCCCCGTCAGAGAAGGACTTTCCCATGACCGCCTCCCCCGCGACGACCGACGCCGACACTGCCCCCGCGCCGGCGCCCGCCACCGCCGTGATCGGCTCCGGCCGGATGGGCGACGCACTGGTCCGCCTGCTCGCACCCCATCGACCCGGCCTCATCTGGTCCGGCCGCGACCCGCAACGCCTCACCGCCCGCGTGGCCGAACTCGGCCACACCGGCGTCGTAGACACCGCCGACCACACCACGGCCGTGCACCGCGCCGACCTGGTGGTCCTGGCACTCTGGCACCGCCACGCCCTGGACTTCGTACGCACCCACGGCGAAGCGCTCGCCGGCAAAACGGTCGTGGACCTCGCCAACCCGTTCACCGACGACTTCCAGGGATTCGCCCTTCCCGAGACAACCTCGGCGGCCGAACAGCTGGCCGCGGCAGCGCCACGCGCCCGGATCGTCGGCGCCCTGAAGAACACCTTCTGGGCCGTCCTCGAGGACCCGGCCCTGCCCGGCGGGCCCTCCGACGTCCTCGTCACCGGCGACCACCAGCAGGCCAAGGAGCAGGTCATGTCCCTGCTCGCGCCCTTGCCCTTCCGCTGCCTGGACGCCGGAGCCCTGGCCAACAGCCGCACCGTGGAACGCATGACACTGCTCTCCCGCGAGATCGCGGTGCGGTACGACCACTACCCCCGCACCACCTGGCGCCTGCTCGGAGCCAAGGCGTGACCTGGTCACCCCGACTGCTCACAGTCATACTCCCGAGTGGCGGTGCTTGTCAGACAGGGGGCAGAGCCGGTTCGGACTGCTCGACCGCGTGCACGATCGAGTCGAGCAGTCCAGGGAAACGCGCGTCAAGCTCTTCCCGGCGGAGCGTGTTCACGCGCGAGTTGCCCGCTGCGACCTCCTGGCGGATGATCCCGGCCTCGCGCAGCACCTTGAAGTGCGCGGACAAGGTCGACTTGCTCAGGTTAATACCGAAAGTGCCACAGGGCTTGCCGTCGGCCTCCACCAACCGCCTCACGATCGTCATCCGGGCCGGTTCGGCCAGGGCGTGGAGCACGGCATAGATGCTCAAGTCCTCGGCGCGAGGATGGTGAAGCGGCTTCACGACACTGCTCTCCCTGCCCGCCAAATCAGTGTTCGCAAGTTGGCGAACTCAAGTTGACCCGTCTCCGCCTGAGCGTATACGTTCAATCGAGTGTTCGCCAATCAGCGAACATACGGCCACTGAGCGCCCTACGCTTCCGGGAGACCTCTCATGCCTCAGACGAAGACCACCACCGCAGTCGTCGGCGGCCTGGCCACAGCCCTCGCCTTCGGCGGCATGTTCACCGTCGCCAAATCCGCTTTCAGCCGGGTCGATCCCTTCCACCTCACACTTGCCCGTTTCACCCTCGGCTCCGCGATCTTCGTGCTCCTCCTGCTGACCATCGAAGGCCGCACGGCCCTACGCACGGACGGAAGGCTGCTCAAGCTCTGGGGACTCGGCTCTCTCGGGTTCGCCGGCTTCAACCTACTCACCTACGTCGGCCTGCAGTCGACTCCGGCCCCCACCGCATCCCTGATCATGGCTGCGATACCCGCGATCACCGTATTCGTGATGTGGGCGCGTACAGGGAAGCGGCCAACAGTCATCACCCTGGCCCTGGTTCTGCTGGCTCTCACCGGCGTCGCCATGGTGCTGGGCAACGGCAACCCGCTCACCGTCTTCACCGGCGGCATCGGCCCAGGGGGCCTGCTCATCCTGACCGGGGCGATCGGCTGGGTCATCTACACCACCGGCGCCGCCGGCTTCCCCGGCTTCTCCGTCCTGCGCTACACGGCTCTCACCAGCACTCTCGGCACACTCACCATCGCGATCGTCGCCCTCCCCGCCGCCGCACTCACCTGGATCCCCAACCCGTCCGCCGCCGACTACGCCGCCGGCTGGTGGCAGATCCTCTACATGGCCATCCCCGCCACCGCCGTCGCGATGCTCACCTTCAACCACGCCGTCCGCGCCCTGGGCCCTGCCAACGGCGTCCTGTTCATCAACCTGGTCCCCATCACCTCCTTCACCATCGAGGCCGTCCGCGGCCACCAGCCCACCACCGGTGAACTGGCCGGCGTCGCACTCACCCTCACCGCCGTCATCGCCAACAACCTCCACAGCCGCCGCACCACCGGCAACAACTCCGCCGCGGCTGCCGGCACCGACAAAACCGCGATCACCGCCACCTGAAGGCACCGACCTCGGCGCGAGACCCCCTGCACAGAACAATGACGTCCCTCGGGCCGCCACGGGGCGCAGCTGCGCCGGCCGGAGGAGGGCGACGCAGCACGGCGACCGCGAGAGACGGAACCATGATCACCTTCGTGGACATGCGCGCCCGGAACGCAGACGGCACGATCCTTATCCGCCGTGCTCGCAGGCACGATCACCATTGCGGCCAGGCGCGGCCGCGGAACCACATCCGCACATGTCCCGATCGCCAGAGGCGCCCGGCCGCCCGATGTCCGCACCGTGATCACCGAATGTGACGAGCGCACCGCACACCTTGATGACCGTGGAGGCGCTGCCGTCGCGAGCGCCGACCTCAGGCGAGCCGTCCGGGTACCGATTCGTTCGCCCACCTCCTGCTCCGGCCCACCGAAGGCATCAACGCCCGCCCGCCAGGCTTGAGCAGCGACAATCCCCCGCCACGACAAACATGCCGGAGTACCAGCCATGACCGCTCCATCCCTGCCGCACAACGACACCGTCTTCGTCTTGACCGTCACCTACAACGCTCCGCTGAAGCGCGTCGACGAACTGCTCCAAGCCCACCGGGACTGGCTCGACAGCCACTTCTCGAGCGGCCTGTTCCTCGCCTCCGGCCCCCGCGTGCCCCGCACAGGAGGCGTCATCCTGGCCCGGGCCGCCGACCGTGCCGACGTAGAGGCGCTGATCCTCACAGACCCATTCGTGCTGGGCGGCGTGGCCTACTACGACATCGTGCAGTTCCACCCCACTCGCGGCCCGTTCGCCGAACCTCTGGTCACAGGCGCCACCGTCGAGCAGGCGTGATATCACACCCGCAGCCGCCGGCCCGGTGTACCTGATCGCTTTACCCGAAGAGACGCCGGGCCAGAGCCGCTACCGATAAGCCCGGGGCGCTCCTGCCGGGTGGCAGAGCAATGCAGCGACGCCCTGAGAGTTCATCTGCGGCTCGGGCCCCCGGTCCTACATGGATGACTCGGATCGGATCGACCTCGAGGAACTCGACCGCGAAGCAGTCAATGGGCACTGATCCCCTCTAGTCCCACAGCAAGAGCGTGCAGCCCCGCGGGCGAGTGCTCCGCAGCCAGCACGTATGCCACCGGTGACTCCCACCGACAAGACATGCAGTCGCCACACTCGTGCCATCGTTCAAAGACCTCCGAAGAACCGGAAGACCACATCATGACCACCGAGTCACGAGTCGCTCCCGTCGCACTCATCGGCCCCGCGCCAAGGCTTCGTTTGCTGCCCGTCGCAGCCACCGTCTACGTCCTGGCATGGCTAGTCGGCCTTGCCACCGGGCCGAGCGGCCCCGGCATCTCCGCACCCGGAGCAACCGTGCACGCCTACTACGCCGGGCATCCGGGCGCGGTCCTCGCTCAGGCGCTGCTGGTACACGGCATCGCAGGCCTGGCCCTCGCCGTCGTCGCGATGTCTCTACCCGGTAGCACCACGGGCCCGCTGCGCCGGTCAGCGCGCGCGGCAGGGCTCACGGCTGCCTTCCTCTCCCTGTTCCAGGCCACTGTCAGCGCCGCTGCGACTCACGGGGCGCGGTCTACGGCTCCCTCGCAGAGCCTGGCCTACTTCCATGCCATCAACATGACCGACTTCGTCAAACTCATCGCCCTCGCCGCCTTCGTGAGCACGACGACAGCGCTGGTGGCGGGCCCAGGACGCCTTTCAGCCTTCCTGAAGACGGTGGGCCGGTTCTTGCTGATACTGCTTCCCCTCGGCGGCAGCAGCTTTCTGTTTCCCAATCCGGTGTGCGAGGCCGCACTCGACCTGTCACTGGTGCTACTGCTCTGCTGGACCGCCGCGCTCGGCGCATGCGTACGCAGTCGCCAGAGGCTGACGCTTGTCCTCGGCGGCTGTTGAGCGCTACCGAGAAGAAGAGCCACCGGCGGTGGTACAACTCTTCAGGCACCGGCACTCGTCCGGAACGCAATGCCGCTCGGGAGCCGACGCCACTTGAACGATGTCGCAGACGACGCCGACGTACGGCCGGCGCTGTCGGCGACGGCTGAAAAGTGGACCAGTAGCGGCGCTTGAAAGTTGACCCCCTCCAGGGGGTCTGGCTCGTTGAGCCAGACCGGGAGGAGTGGTGATCAGCGTGGAGGACTGGGCGGAGATCCGCCGGCTTCACCGGGCCGAGCAGATGCCGGTGCGGGCGATCGCGAGGAAGCTGGGGATCTCGAGGAACACCGTCCGCAGGGCGATCGCGGACGACGCGCCGCCGAAGTACCAGCGGGCGCCGAAGGGCTCGATCGTGGATGCGGTCGAGCCGCAGGTCCGTGAACTGCTCGAGCAGTGGCCGGAGATGCCCGCGACGGTGATTGCCGAGCGGATCGGCTGGGACCGCGGCCTGACCGTGCTCAAGGACCGCATCCGGGAGTTGCGACCGGCCTATCGGCCTTCGGATCCGGCCTCCCGGACGGTCTATGAGCCGGGCGAGATCGGCCAGTGTGACCTGTGGTTTCCACCCGCGGACATCCCGCTCGGCTTCGGCCAGGTCGGGCGGCCGCCGGTGCTGGTGATGGTCGCGGGCTACTCACGGTGGATCACCGCGAGGATGCTGCCCTCCCGCTCGGCGGCCGACCTGATCGCAGGGCACTGGCGGCTGCTGACCGAGTTGGGAGCCGTCCCCAGGGTGCTGGTCTGGGACAACGAGGGAGCCGTCGGCTCCTGGCGGTCCGGAGGTCCTCAACTCACCGACGAATTCGCTGCGTTCGCCGGACTGCTGGGCATCAAGTTCCTGCTCTGCAAGCCGCGGGACCCAGAGGCCAAGGGGTTGGTCGAGCGGGCCAACGGCTATCTGGAGACGTCGTTTTTGCCCGGGCGGGTGTTCACCTCGCCGGCCGACTTCAACATCCAGCTCGCCGACTGGCTGGCCAAGGCCAACCGGCGCATCCACCGCATGTTGCAGGCCCGCCCGTCGGACCGGCTGGAGGCGGACCGCTCACGGATGCTGGCCCTGCCGCCGATCGCCCCGCCGGGCTGGTGGAAGGCGTCCTTGCGGCTGCCGAGGGATCACTATGTCCGCCTGGACACCTGCGACTACTCGGTGCATCCGCTGGCCGTCGGCCGCCGCATCGAGGTCGCCGCCGACCTGGACCAGGTCCTGGTGACCTGCGACGGCGTCGAGGTCGCACGCCATGCCCGCAGCTGGGCCCGCCACCAGACCATCACCGACCCCGACCATGCGGCAGCCGCCGCGGCCGCCCGCAAGACGGCCGCTGCCAAGAAGCCGGCACCGGAGGTGACCGAGGTCGAGGAGCGGTCACTGGAGACCTACGACCGGATCTTCGGCGTCATCGACGGCGGCCTGAGCACCGGTGAAGGGGCAGCGTGATGAGCATGAAGAACAGCACGACCCAGACCAGGACCGCCCGCGATGTCGGCTCCGAACTCGTCTATCTGACCAAGGCGTTGAAGGCCCCGGCCCTGCGGGACGCGGCCGCCCGGCTTGCCGAGCGGGCCCGCGACGAGGGCTGGTCCCACGAGGAGTATCTGGCCGCCTGCCTGCAGCGGGAGGTCGCCGCCCGCGACAGCCATGGCGCCGAGGGCCGCATCCGGGCGGCCCGCTTCCCCTCCCGCAAGTCACTGGAGGACTTCGACTTCGACCATCAGCGGTCCGTGAAACGCGAGGTCATCGCCCATCTGGGGACGCTGGACTTCGTCGTCGGCAAGGAGAACGTGATCTTCCTGGGGCCGCCCGGCACCGGCAAGACCCACCTCGCCACCGGGCTCGGTATCCGGGCCTGCCAGGCCGGCCACCGGGTCGCCTTCGCCACCGCCGCCCAGTGGGTGACCCGACTCGCCGAAGCCCACCAAGTGGGCAGGCTCAGCGACGAGTTGACCCGGCTGGGTCGCATCCCGCTGATCATCGTGGACGAGGTCGGCTACATCCCCTTCGAACCCGAGGCCGCGAACCTGTTCTTCCAGTTCATCTCGGGCCGCTACGAACGCGCGAGCGTGATCGTGACCAGCAACAAGCCCTTCGGCCGCTGGGGCGAGGTCTTCGGCGACGACACCGTCGCCGCCGCGATGATCGACCGCCTCGTTCACCACGCCGAGGTGATCTCGCTGAAGGGCGACAGCTACCGCATGCGCGGCCGCGACCTCGGACGGGTTCCCGCCGCCAACACCGGGGAATGACCAACATCAACTGAAGCAGCGGGGGTCACTTTTCACCCGTCGGAACTGGGTCACGATTCACCCGTCGCCGACACGGCGCCATACCTGCGCCCGATACGTGCCGACACACGCGCGACCACATCGGCTGCATCCCTGGTAGCAGCGGTCGGCGCCGGAAGGCAGACCCGCGCCGCGCAGCCCGATACGAGCTTCGGCACAGGGTGCGCACTGTCGACGAATACGGAGAGAGTCGCCCTGCAAGCGAACGGATCGATGCGGCCAGCAGTGGACGAAGATCACAGCGCACGGACAGCATCGGCGCCGCCCACCCGTGATGAGGCCGAGGCCGCCTTGACACCCCACGCAACCAATCGGACAGCAGCATGACCACTAGCGTTCTCACCTGGGAGATCACCGCAAGCGGCGGATACGAGACCGCCTGGATCGACATCGGCGACCGGTCGATGCGGGCGCGCGGGCGGGCGGTGGGGACCGTGCGTGCACCGTATTGGATCACCTACACGCTCGAGACAGGTGACGGCTTCGTGACGCGTCGCCTGCACGTGCGTTGTGACACCACGGGCGGTGTCCGCGAGTTGGATCTGCGGCGCAACGACGACGGCCACTGGACCGGCAACGGTGAGGACCGGCCCGACCTCGACGGCGCGCTCGACTGCGACCTGGGTCTGAGTCCGCTCACCAACACCATGCCTGTCCTGCGCCACGACTTGCTCGCCGATGGCACGCGAGAGTTCTTGATGGCCTGGGTTTCGGTGCCCGACCTCACGGTGCGACCGAGTCGGCAGGCGTACACCCATCTCGCCTGCACCAGCCGCGGCGCCCGGGTGCGTTACTCGTCTGGCACCTTCTCCAGCGACATCCTGTTCGACCCGGACGGCTTCGTCCTGGACTACCCAGACCTCGCAGCCCGGCTCTTCTCCCAGTAGACGGCCCGCCGCCATCACGCGTGGCCGCAGAGAGCCGAGCCTGCTCAGGCCCCGGCCGCCTCACGCGGCTGCTTGTCGCCGCGGCACTCAGTCCCCACAGAGCGTTGGCACTGCGCGCCGGGGCCGAGGACAAGGGGGCTGTCTCGGAGGCAGAGCCCGGCTGCGGGCCCGCTACGGTTCTTGCGCCCGCATGGTGGCCAGCGAAGGCATGCTCGACGCTCGGCGCGCGCATGGACTACCAGTCTTGCCCCTCCGGCAGCAGATCCAGGCCGGGGGCGGACAAGTGCAGAACCTCGTAGCGCTCGGTCGCGTCCTCGTCCGGCGCAGACGTCTTCGCCCACAACACGAAGCGCAGCAGTTGCCAGTGGTGGGGGTCGACGGCCAGGGCAGCGGTATGCACATCAGTATGGCGGGAGAGGCGTTGCAGTTGCTCGACTTCCCGTTCGATCAGTGTGGACAGGCCCATTCCCGTGCCGTCCGGGTCGGCCTCGGAAGGTATCGGGGTGAGGCGGCGCGAGGCTGCCTTGGGAGGTGCCGTCCGGGCGGGACCAGCGTGGCAGGCGATCCCGGTCCAATGACGGGCGACTGGACGGCCGAAGTCCCGGATGATGTTGTGGAAGCCGCCTCCGCCGACGAGGAAGTGGGCCATCGCGCCGGTGTCGTTCCACAGGTAGAAGGGGGCGTACTGGTTGACCGGCGAACCGTTGACGCCGCGTTCGCGAATGACGTACGCCTTCAGACCCAGTCCGGAGCGGTCGTCAAGGGCATGGCCGCCATCGGCCACACGTGTGCGGATGGTCTTCATGTCGTAGTCGGCGGGCAAGGTGATCTCGTACTGCTTGGCATACACGACGGGGGATTCCACCTCTCGTTGAGGAATTACGGGGCGAACGGGCCGGCGGAGTACTCGGTCTCGGTGACCTGGGAGCCACGCTCGGCCTCGGAGCCGTCCTCGGCGACCTCCTCGATGGCCAGATGCGTCATGAAGGCGGTGGGAAACGCTCCGTGCCAGTGCCACTCGTCCGGCGCGATGCGCACACTGTCGCCCGTGCGAATGATGTGCACCTCCCCGCCCCGGCATTGAACGAGACCCGTTCCCTGGGTGACGAGAAGGATCTGGCCGAAGGGATGGCGATGCCAAACGGTGCGGGCGCCGGGTGCGAAGTGCACCCTGTCCACCCGGTAACGCGACGCTCCCTCGGGAGCGGCGATCTCGTCCACCCAAGCCGCACCGGTAACCCATTCGGGCGGCGCGACGGCAGTGCCTTGCGGTGAGCGGGAAACACGCATGAAGGACGGACTCCTTTACGTTCGGGGCATGGAAATATGTGCGGCCAGCAGGCCCAGCACCCCGGCGATCGCCTGGTCGAACGGCTGCACAGAATCCGCAGCGCGGGCCAGGACGTAGCCGCCCTGTAGAACGGCGACGACCGTTGCCGCGACTGCCTGGGGATCCAGCACGGTATTCAACTCGCCGCGCTCGCGCCCCTCGGCCAGGACTTCGGCGAGGCGCTCGCGCAGCCACGCCAGGGTCTCGTCGACCGGGGCCCGCAGCGCCGGGTCTCCCATGACGTCCGGGTCCTGGGTGAGACGTCCGATGGGGCAGCCCTTGAGGACGTCCCGTTCCCGCAGCAGATACGCGGTCACGCGGTCAACGGCGGTCCCCGGAGCGGAGAACTCCTCTTCGGCCAGGGCGCGCATCTCCTCCGCGGTACGCCGAATCGCAGCGAGCGCCAGATCCGGCTTACCGGCGAAGTGGTGGTACATACTCCCCTGTCCGACCCCTGCCCGCTGCTGGATCGCCTTCGGACTGGTCCCGGTGTAACCACGTTCCCACAGCAGTTCGCGAGTGCTTTCGACGAGGCGTTCCGCAGTATCCATACAAGGAGTGTACATACTAGTAGGTACAGAGTTACGCCAGGCAGCCATCGGGTGCGGCGCGAGGGGGAATTCGGGCCTCGCCGATCGGCGGCAAGAGAGTGGTCGAATGTGGTACGCGCCTCCATCCGGCGCGCCGTCGAAGGTCTTTGCCCGCAGGAAGCGACCGCAGACCACACTCGCCACCCAGGGCCGTCCACCTCATCTCTCGACTGCCACTCGCCCACTCCTCTACTTCCAGTAGAGGAGCGCGTAGAGTGAGGAACATGGCAGCAGACGAGACGAGCATCAAGGTGAGCACGGCCGCGCGGGACCGGCTGGCCCAGCTGGCGGCCGAGCACGGCACCACCATCCGCAGCCTGGTGGAGGACCTCGCGCAGAGCACGCCGACGCAGGCCGAGTACGCCGAGCGAGCCGAGCTGGCCCGCGCCGAGCTCGCTTCCGCTCTCGGCAGCGCGCCCAGCCCGGAGGCCGAGGCGAAAGCCCGGGCGCTGCTGGAGCGCCTGGGCGGCGCCGCGCACGGGCCGCGGGCAGCCGCGTAGTGGCGGGGATCGCGGTCGTCCTGGACCACACGACCTCGGGAGCGCTGTACGACCCGAAGGACCCGTTCAACGAGGCCGTCGCCGCGTTCTACGTCCAGGCCTCCGGCGGACTCGGCGACCTGTATGCGCCGGTGCTCTCCCTGACAGCCGGCGACGCCGAACGGCCCGGGCTGCTCGGCTATGTCAAGGGGCTGCGGTTCATCCGGATCGAGGCGTTCGACACCGACGCCGCGGTGACCGCCACCGAGTTGTTGCGGTTCGGGCACTCGTGGGCTGCGGTTCACGCCATTCACGCCGCCCGGCCCTCCGCCGCCCACCCCGGCGGACGGTACCTGCTCACCCTGACGCCCAAGGCGTACGCCGGCACCGGCGTCCAAGCCGTCCACCCCGATCAGTAACCGCCAGCCGCCCGACCGCCAGACCGACACGATCGTCGCGTCGGCCCGGGTCTGGCCTACCGCGACCCGACAGCCACGCAGCGCGGAACGTGCTGCGCTTCCTGGAGCGCGTGCACGAACGCGGCCTCTCGCGCACCGGCCGGTGGATCGCGGATGAGGAGCGACGGCAGGCGGAGCAGCGGCAGGGCGAGCAGGCCCGGCCTTCGGAGCCGGACTGGTTCCTCGAGTTCGGCCTCAAGCAGGACAGCGCGCCGGTGTCCGTCCATGCCGGCGGTTGCTGGAACGTGGCGAAGCGGAGCCGGGGCGTGCCGCGGGATGCGGCGCTGCGGGCGCTCGCCGAAGGCGTCGCGGCTTGCCCGCAGTGCCGGCCGAACGCCGAGCTGGGTTACCTGGGGTGATTATCCCGTACCGGCCCGGTTGGCTAGCCATGACGAGCCGACGCCGCCCAGGCCCCGCCCCGGCGGGAATCACACGGGGGTCACCATGTCACCACGGGCAGACCGGTCCGGTCGCGGCTGAGCGTCACGACACTGCTGCCGGTGCCTACGACCAGTTTCCCGCCTGGCCCGGCCGCGCACGCGTACACGGGCGCGGGCATCACCAGTTCCGCCATGCAGCGCTGGTGCTCCACGTCCCACACGCGCACGATGCTGTCGTCGCCGCCGGTGACGGCGACCGGGCGGCCATCGACCGTGGTGCACGCGATCGCCCGCACCGTCCCGGCGTGGGCGCCCACAGGGTCGCCGAGGGCATGTCCTTCGGCGAGGTCCCACACGCGTACGGTTCGGTGCTCGCTGCCGGTGACGGCGATGGGGCGTCCCCTCACCGTGGTGCAGGCAACCGTCCGCACCGCCCCGGTGTGACCGGTGAGGGGTTCACCCAGCGGCTCGCCCGTGATGAGGTCCCACATGCCCACCGTCCGGCGTTCGCTGCCGGTGACGGCGACGGGACGGTCCTTGACCGTGGTGCAGGCCACCGCGTGTACTCCGAAGGCCCTCAAGGGGCCGGTGAGCACTTGGCGGGCGACCGGGTCCCACACTCGCAGCCCTTCCAGCTCGTTGGCGATGACGACGGCCGAACGGCCGAGGACCGTGGCACAGGCCACCACCGGCCGCTTACGGAAGCGATCGGGAAGGATTTCGTCACGTAGCTGTCCCGTGGCCAGATCCTGGACGCGCACGCTCCCGTCCTCGGCGGCGGTGACGGCGACGGCGTCACCACTGACCGTCGTGCAGAGCATCGAGCTCAGCGCGCCGGTGTGCCCGGCCATCCACTCGCCCATTGGCCGGCCGGTGGCGAGTTCCCAGATTCGTACTCTTCTGCTGGCATTGGCGCTGACGGCGACGGGGAGGCCGTTGAGGGTGGCGCAGGCCACCGCGCGCACCGGTCCGGCGGTCCCGGTCTCCGGCGCGTGGGCGGGCCGGCGGGTGCTCAGGTCCCAGACGCGTACGGTGCGGTCTTCCCCGGCACTGACGGCGACGGGACGGCCCCCGATGGTGGTGCAGGCCAGCGCCCGCACCGGCTTCGTGTGCCCGGTCAAGGGGTCGCCGACGGGCTGGCGGGCGTTCAGGTCCCAGACGCGTACGGTGTGGTCATCCCCGGCACTGACGGCGACGGGACTGCCTTCGACGGTGGTGCAGGCCAGCGCGCGCACCGATCCGGCATGGCCGGTCAGCGGATCGCCGATGGGACGGCGGGTGATCAGGTTCCACATCCGCAGGCCTCCGCGCCAGCCGCCGGTGACGGCGACGGGCAGGTCCCCGACCGTGGTGCAGGCCACCGCGTCAGTCGTCCACGAGTGAAGACCGGGGGGCACATGCACGGGGCGGTCACCGGCCAGGTCGTACACCAGCACGCACTCGTCGTTGCCGGTGACAGCGACCGGCTGGCTATTGATCACCCCGCAGGCCAGGGGCTCACTCCCCCACCCGAACGGGACGGGAAGCGGCGCACCGAGAGGGCGGCTGGTCTGCAGGTCCCACGTTCGTATCGCATCGCCCTCGCTGACCACTACGGCGGGGCGGCCACCGACCGTGGCGCAGGCCAGGGCGTTCGCCGTGTGGGCGGGTATGGGGAGAGGTTCTGCGAGCAGCCGCCCACTGGTCAGGTTCCATACCCGAATCTCGTGGCTGTCGGCGATCACGGCCACCGGGACGCCGTTGACCGTGGTGCAGGCCACGGCGCACTGCCAACTGCTGGCCACGGGCAGGGGGTCGCTCAGGAGCCGGCCGGTTTCCAGGTCCCATACGCGTACCGTGCGGTCGTGACTGCCGGTGACGGCGACCGGGCGGTTTTTGACCGTGACGCAGGCGACGGCGATGACACCGGCCGTGTGTCCGAGCAATGTGTCCAGCAGCGCCCCGGGGAGGGTGGGGCCTGCCGTGGCCCACCTCGGTTTCCAGCTGCCTGGGGGCAGCCGCTCGACGAGGGGCTCGTGCAGACCGGGGAGCCGGTGCCGGGCGGCGTCGCGGGCGAGCACGTAGTGTCTGACCGCGGGCGCGGCGCGGCGGTGCTGGTCGAGGGAGGCGCGGTAGACCGTGGCGGCGGCCTGTGCCTCGGACGAGCGGACGGTCCGCAGGGCGGGAACGAGGACGTCAGGGTCGGCGTGCACCAGGAAGCCGGGGTCCGTGACCACCTCGTCCAAGCGGTGCGCGGCAGCGGCGTGGTAGGGCAGATGGCGCAGTGTGTAGGGGTGGGCGAGGGACCAGTTGCGCGTGCCGTCGATCCGGTAGGGAACGCGTGTGATGAGAGTGTCGGTGAACGCGGCGTGCACGGCCTGGGGGTTCGTTCCCTCGCAGAGGTGTTCCGCCAGGGCCTGATGGTGGAGCCGGTAGGCAGAATGACCGGACTCCGTGGCCTCCACGACGTAGGAACCGGCCGCGTGGCGCAGCCACAGGAGGTCATCGTCGGTGTAGTCCCGCCCGGAGACGGCGCGGGCCAGCGCGGCCCAGATGTCCTCCCAGGGCAAGCCCTGGCCGGCGGCGAAGGCCAAGGGGCGCAGCAGGTCGGCGGCGCGCTCGGCGTCCCGGCCCAGCCTGCGGGTGAGGTCCTCGCGCATGGCCTGCCCAGCGTGGCGTGGCAGCGCGGAGATCCACTTTGGGTCCTGCGGGTCGGCGGTGTGATCGGCAGCGGCCAGGGTGCCCGCGGTGATGCGGGCGACGAGGAAGGAGTCGCCGGCGGCGTCTGTCACCGCCTCGGCCACTGGTCCCAACGCGGTGCGGTTGAGCCGGTAGGGGGAGCGGGGGTGGGAATCGAGCAGGCTGCGAACGGTATACGCGAGCAGGGCTTCGCGGTCGGCATAGCGGGGGGCGTCCAGGTCGATGGCCGGCTCACGGTCATCGGTGTTCTTGTAGCGCAGGCCGAGGGCGCCCACCAGGTGTGGGCGCAGACCCAACAGGAACCGGAGGCGGCCGCGGGACTTCTCGATCAGCGGGCGCAGGACGTCGGAACACAGGGTCTCGGGCGTGGCGGCCTCGTCGAGGGCGTCGATGAGCGCGGTGAAGGGACGCGTGTTACGACTGGCTTCGAGGGCCGCCAGCAAGGCATCAGGAGTGTCGGCGCGGACCTTCACCGCGGCCGCCAGGCCTCGAAGGACATCGCTGTCGGTGAGGCCCTGGGCGTAGAGGGCCGTATCGAGGGAGCCCTTGGCGGGGATCATGTGCGGAGCGAGACCGAGATGGAGTTTCGGCACGGTGTCGCTGCGTTCGGGATGGCACAGAGCAGCGATCAGTCCCAGGACGGCGGTCTTTCCCGAGCCGGGTGCTCCGGTGACCACGAGCGCGGCCGGATGCCTGTCCGGTGCGGGCCGGCCGATCCAGTCGGTGATCGCGGTGAGGGCCGAGTGGCGACCGCAGAACCACCATTCGTCCGTGCGGCCACCGTGAGAGGCCTTTGCGCGCTCCAGCAGGAGCGTTGGCAGTTCCGTGTCCCGAAGCCGGGCCTGTGCGGCCAATTCGGCGGCGTGCTGGCCGATATGGATCAGCCGGGTGCTGTGCCGGGGATTGGCCAGGAACGGAGGCAGTTCACCGGTCAGCCCAACGGCGGTATAGGAGATGCGCTGGTGACCGGGCCGGGTACGGTTGTCGTTCATCGCCTGCACCACGGTGGGCACCGGGAGCGCCTGCGGTTCGCGCCCGCCGGTGGCCCAGTTGCCGACCGCCTCGCTGAACAGCCTCGGGAAGGCACCAGCCGTCGCCTGTTCGTGAGGCTGAGCAGAAGAGATGACCAACAGGCCAGCTCCCGGGGCCTTTCCCCAGCCTGCGTCGACCTGGTCGAGCGCGGCCGCGGCCAGTTCATTGCCTCCCTGACCGGAATAGCAGGTGTCCAAAATCAGCAGTAGGCGGCGGATCTTGGTGTCGAGCAGCGTGACGCGGGCGAGGTCCACAGTGCGCAGCGCGGTGTGCGACACGTCGCCGGGGTCGGTATCGGCCATGTACAGGACGTGTTCGCCGATGCGGTCGAGAACCTCGCCGTGGCACGAGACGTATACGGCCAGCAGGTCGTCCTCACGGCGGTCCGAGGACTTGCAGAACGCACGCAGACGATTCTTGAGCTGGTCGCGGGTCGGGTTCAGCCCCAGCTCGGTCCGGTGCTCATAGCCGAGTTGCTGACTGAACAGATCAACGATCCGTCCCCGCGCTTCCGCCAGCTCAGGCCGGTCCCACGCGGGACACTCGGTGTACTTGGTGACGGCCGTGGCGATCAGGAAGCGGCGCGGCTGCTCGCTGTTCTCGTCAGCATGGGCACTCACAGGAGGCCGCCGGCGATCGCACGACCGCACAGCGCGTCCGTCACGTAGGCGAGCGCGTCGTGTGCATGCGAGCCGTTGTGCACTCTCACGGACCGCAGACGGTCACCGAAGAACGGGCGGAGATCCTTGACCAGCGCCACGACGTCACCGTCATCGGCGATATTCGTCCACACCAACTCCTGCCCACCCGGCCAGATCCCCCGTACCCGACCGTCCAGGCGCAGCGGCGCAGGGTCGAGCCGGTGCAGGACCAGGTGCGGGATCCCCAGGGGTGAGCCGCAGGTGACCAATGCCCGCACCCCGTGGCCGGGCCGGGCGCACAACGCCTCGTAGGCCACCACAGAACCCAACGAGTGCGCCACCACCACCCGCGTGTCCTCGGAGATCACCTCCAGCACCCGGCCCCGTACCCGCTCCCGCATCCCGGCGTCCGTCAGGTAGAGACGCACCTGCTTGAGGTCGGAGATCAGAGCGCGCAACGCCACCCCTGCGAAGAACCGCGACCCCGACAGCGCGCGAAGCGCGGCCTGCACCGACTGCGGAGTGGCCGCGAGTGTCTCCGCACCGGGCGACACGACACCCGGGTCGGTCTCGGCAGCGGCACGCCACCATGCGAGCAGCAGGTCCCTCTCGAAGCCTTCCTCGACGTCGTCCGCTGTGTACGGCGGGTCACCGGGGGCTAGGAAACCGCCTGCAGGTCGGAAGCAGTCACCGTAGAACGCCATCTCCACATGCAGCTCTGCCGCGGCGTGCCCAGCTCCCGCCCGGCGCAACCCGTCAGCCAGGGCGGGCCGCCACTGCCGTAATAGGGAATCCTCGCCGAGGAGTTGCTTGCCCACCCCGTGCACCGCCACGACCTGCGCCATCCCGCCCCCCGGCTTGTCCCTCGGCAGCCATCATGAAGCCGCCAACACAGTATGGGGCCGGGAAGCCCTCCCCGCGGCACCCAGAGGAAGACCGGTGAAGTACGGCAGTTCTTCCCCGCTCTGGACGGGAAATCGGCATCCCACTCGGCGAGTACGGCCTCGCCTCCGCCGCGGGCCTCCCGGTCACAACGCGCTTTGCGGCCCGTGCTGGAGCGCAGAGTATGAGGACAGCACGTGTCCGCCCCGCGCAATCGGGCGGGGCGAAGGGTGGAGGGGACGTTGAGCAGACAGGCCCGGGCGGATGCGGTGGACCGGGAGATGGCCGTGCGTCTGCTGCCTGATGCGGCTCTGCTGGCGCTGGGCCGCTGGTGGAGTGAGAACGCAGCACGGCTGGCGGACGAGACTCCGGGCGCGCACACGGTCCGCTACTCCCCTGGCCGGTGGGCGCACATCACCCCTTGGCCCTCGGCGCTGGCTTCGAGGTCCCAGGTCGCAGATGCCGGAATCAGCCGGGCGCAGGTGGCATCGATCGTCGCGGGTGCGTTGCGGTGTGAGGCCTATCGGGAGGCGCTGGTCGCCACCTATGTGTGGGGGGAAGGGTAAGCGGGGCTCTCGTGGCGGCAGCGGCCCCACCACCCTCCACAAGATCCTGGACGTCAACGGCCTGGACACGATGCTGGCCGATGCGCTCGCCACATTGCGCGAGCACGGCGCCGCAGCGGCCTACGCGGGGCTGCGGGCCCGCATTCCCGGGTTCGGGCCGTCGTTCTACACCAAGTTCCTGTACTTCGCAGGCAAGACGGTGCCGCCGGCAACCGGTCCCCAGCCGCTCATCCTCGACCGGGTTCTGGCCCGGCGTCTGCGGTTGCTGGCCCAGGCGGTCGGTCGGGAGACCGGCCACGACCCCGACGGCTCGATCGCCAGATGGGTCTGGCGCGACAGGAACTGGTCACCGCACCGCTACGCGGTCTACCTCTCCTTCATGCAGGCAGCCGCCGACCAAGCAGCGGCAACGGGCACCTGGCCGTCCGACGCCTCGCCCGACCTGCTCGAGTACGCCCTGTTCAGCATCTCATTGACGTGAGGCACGCGTGAGTGGCGTCGAGGCTGAGGGGCTATACCAGTTCCGAAGGGCCGGGCTGGTACCGGTATTGCGTCCAGCTTCAGCCCCTTCCACGAACTTGAGGCCGCGGTACAACCATCGTTGGTGGTGGGGAGTCTGTTCTTTGCCGCGCCTCGCGTGATCAAGCAGGTGGCCCGCTTAGGGCACGAGGATGCGCGCCGTCGTTCTGGTTCGCGGATGCCGTCCGGGCATCTGTGGTTGTGCAGGGGGTTTTCGTGCGTCATTCAGTTCGTCTCGCCGTGGCAGCGGCCGTTGCCGCTTCTTTGACCGGCAGTCTGATGGCCGTCTCGGCCGATCCTGCCGTGGCGGCTCCGGCCAAGCTGGCGGACGACTTCAACGGTGACGGATACCGGGATCTGGCCGTCGGGATGCCCGGGAAGACGGTCAGCGGCATGGAGAGCGCCGGTGCTGTTCTCCTCACCTTCGGCTCCGCTCACGGCCTGACCGGCAAGCACGTATACATCACGCAGAACTCCGCCGGCGTGCCCGGCACGGCCGGGTACCAGGACTTCTTCGGCAGCAGCATCGCCAGCGGGGACCTGAACGGCGACGGCTACGCCGACCTGCTGGTCGGCAGTGAAGGAGACACCACCTCCGGCACGTCGGGCAACGGCTCGGTGACCGTGCTGTGGGGCGGCACGTCGCCGTTGCGCAGCGGCCTGGCCCTGCCCACGGGGCAGTCGTATTCCGGGCGGATGTTCGGCGCCGACATCGCCGTGGGTGACTTCACCGGCGACTCAGCGCCCGACATCGCCGTCAGCGGGCAGACGTCCCTGTGGCTGTACTCGGGTACGTTCACCCGCACCAAGGCCCCGGCCGGACTCGACGTGGCCGACCCGGCTTACACCGGCAGCTGGAACCTCGCGGCCGGCGACTTCAACGGAGACGGCAAGGACGAACTGGCCGTCGTCCAGCAGAAGGCCACCCTCGTCTACGGCCAGCAGCCGGGAACCACCGACGGCGACTCCTTCACCGTCCAGGCCCACCTCTCCGGCGGAGACCGCGTGGCGGCCGGAGACCTCAACGGCGACGGCCGCGACGACCTCGCCGTCGCCCTGGCCGACCCCCGGCTGAACCCCAACGGACTGGACGACCCCAGCCACAACTCCGGCTACGTCACCGTCCGCTACGGCGACCGGGACATCACCGGCGGCCTCGCCCCCACAGGCCAGATCTTCCACCAGAACACCGCAGGTATCCCCGGCGCCGACGAGTCCGACGACCACTTCGGCGCGTCCCTGGCCATCGCCGACATCACCGGCGACCACCGTGCCGAACTCGCCATCGGCGTCCCCTACGAGTCGTTCGGCCGGACCAGCAGGGCCGGCGACGTCCTGGTCCTGCGCGGAAGTGCCCGCGGGCTGACCACCACCGGCGCGGCACGTTACTCGCAGGACACCCCCGGCATTCCCGGCAGTGCCGAGAACAACGACGTCTTCGGCTCCCAGGTACGCCTCGCCGACTTCAACCGCGACGGCAAGGCAGACCTCGCCGTCTCCGCCCCTCACGAGGACCACGGCAACGGCGCCCTCTGGCAACTGCGGGGCACCAGCACCAAGGTCAGCACCAGCAACGTCGGCGTCTTCGGCCCCAAGGACTACAACGTCGCATCCGGCTCCGGTATCGGCGACACCCTCCTGGGCTGAAATCTGGTCCGACCGCGGCAGCGACAGTACCCGTAGCGATCACGGCCGACGGGCGGGCACCGTGCCTACTGGCTGGCAGGGGAAGCGAGGCGGGTGCGCAGCCGCCAGGGGCGCGTGGTCGCCGATTCCCCGGGTGAGCCCCAGCGGTGGCCGCGCCGTTGGCAGGGCTGGCTAGTCGGCGGCCCCGCCCCCCTGGTCGCGCCAGGCGTCGGCAGGTGGTCTTCAGCTCGACCTCGACGCCGGTCCCGCGGGTGAAGCGCAGGCAGGGCGCGATGCACTGGGCGGCGCGCCGTTCGTGGACGACTCCCATGCCGCATCGAGGGCCGGCCGCCTGCTCACGGGAGCCAGATCCTCGAACACCGGGAAGGCTTTCGCGCTGTCTCGGCTACGTAGCGCGCTACCGGGTGTGCACCGGCCGCTGCAGGAGGTGCGGCACCACTTACGTGTCGGGATGCTCCGGCAGGGCGAGCCAGTCCGACCAGGAGATCTCGCGGCCGAGGAAGCGCGGCCGCTCGAACGGCCAGTCGGCGGCGATCCACTGCGGCACCAGCGCGTGGAGGGCTTGCTCGACCTTGCTGCCCACCAGCTCGTCCACCACCCACCAGGAGATCTCGCCGTCCGCGCCGGCCCTCTGCGGTGGGTCGATGTAGACGCAGCCGAGCAGAGCTGTCTCCACCGCGTCGAACAGCGCGTAGTTGAAGGACTGGTGCGCGGCGATCTCCTTCTCGTGCCGCAACAGGTCGGCCTGGTCGGCCTCGTAGGTCATGGTGGCCGCGGGCCAGCCCCAGGGCGGGCCGAAGATGGTCCACAGCCGCTCGCGCGAACCCATCACAGCCGGATAGTCGAGCGGGGTGTCCGCCTCCCGGATCGGCCGCAGGTGATGACCACCGCCCGGCAGCGGTACCAGGACGGGATGGACGAAGTCATCGGGAAGCCAGCTCATGGCGCCCGACCGTAGCAGCGCGCGGCCGTCCGCTCCCCCGAATTCTCCCCGTACCGCCAAGCCCTGCTCTCATGCCGGGCAGCGCCCGCGATCAACCGATCGAGACTCCCGTTCGATCGACGGACTCCGTGATCGGTATGGCAACGGCTTCTGAGTGCTTCAGCTGGCGGCTGTCGCCAACTGAGGCACTCACAGACGCTTGTTCTCGGGCGGGCTTAAGGCAGGTGCATCTCGTCATGGCGCTCCTGTATGCGCGTGATGACGCGCTCCTGTCCCAGCTTTTTGGCTTGGCGGAGCTTGGCTTCGGCAACGAGCATGGGAGCCCAGAGCAACCAGCCCCACAGACTGAAGTCCAGCACACCACTCCACACCAGTGCCTTGTTCAGGCCGAACGATGCGACGAACGTCAGCACGTACGCTTCGACCCGGTGCGCGAGAAGCAGGCGCAGTGGTGCGTTCCGGGCCCCCTGTAGCAGCTCAACCGCCGCAGCAAGTTCAGCGGCCTGCAGGTCTTCCCCTGTGTCCTCGCTGGACTCGCCCCGAGCGGCTCGCCGTAGCGCGTCGGTGACCAGCACGCTCTGCTCCGCTGTAGCTGCCTGCTGAGCTTGCCCGTGAGCAGCAGCCAGGTTCAGGTCGTCCCAATATCCCCGTCCGGCCCAGCCCGTCGCATCATCGACTCGCTCGCGCTCGGGTGACCCGGGCGGGGCCAGCTCCTCGATCCTTTCCTGAAGAACCACCGCACGGCGCGCCCGCCCCGGGTATTCGAAAGAGTCCGAGCGAAGGCACAGCTCCAAATACGACACCAAGAGCCCGAGATCGTCTTCCGCTAGTGCGAGGCCCGTGCGATACGCCGCCTCAGCCTCACGATCATGGTCGTCGTCGTCTTCCACGGCATGTGCCTGTCCGAGCCAGCGAAAGAGAACCGGATCCGGTCCGAACTCCTTGAGCCCCGCCTCTGCCGCTGTTCTCACAGCCGCGTATCCACCCACTGCGAAGAGCTCTGAGCATCTTTCCACGTACTGCTGCCGTTCCACGTTCCCACCCCAGCCGTCCGAGCCAGCACCTTCTGATGTACTCAGCGCCGCTCTCAATCGCCACTTGATCACGAACGCCAGGTGCATTGTGTACCCAGCAGCTGAAGCCGCTTCTCGACGCCCAGCTCGCCTGCGCCATCGGTGCTGCCCGCTCCAGGCGCCAACTCGCGCGCTCGCTCGCCAGCTGAAGCGCTCAGTCACACCCATCAGGTATGCGGTAGGTGAATGGTGCTGGTCACAGGTCGAAGTCGAGCTGTTCAACGTCGGTGAACTCCACAAGCAACCCCTGGGCGCGGCGGCCGCCGTCGCGGAAGTAGGTCTCGCCGAGGCCTTCGGCGGTGATGGCGCGCAGCTGGTCTTCGGTGGCGCCGGCGGCCTGGGCGTCGAAGAGGCGGGCGGCGTAGCCGGGTGGCAGGGCGAGGGTGAGATGCCGGATCCGGGCGTCGTCGGTGGTACCGGGGCTCCAGCCGAAGAGGCTGTATCAGCCTCGCGCGTCAGGCAGACGCCACGACGGTGTCCGTGCTCGTGCGCGTCCTGGGGGCATCTCGCGGTGAGGAGGTAGAGATCAAGTACTGCTGCCACCGGTCCGGGTCCGGCAACCCGCTGTGCATGCGCCGGGCCCGCTCAACGGTGACCAGCGGCTCTATTCGTTCCCACACCGAGATCACAGAGCCGCCCAGGTAGCCGAAAACGGGTTCGACCTCGACCACGCCGTGGGTAACCAGGGCTCCCAGGTTGTCGTAGTACCAGGCCATTTCGCGCACCAACTCCCGACCTTTCTCCGGCAGCCCCGCCGGCCCGAGAGAGAGGTCGCAGGCGGGCAGCTGCTCGTGTACGAACGTCCGCGCCTGCGCTGGGCCGTTTCGTTCGGATCACCTGGCGAACCAGAGGAAGATGCCCGCGACGTCTAGTCCAGCCAAGTAGACAGTCGCTGTCTTCTCGTAGCGGGTGGCGATGCCTCGCCATGGTCGTCGCCGTCGGCAGGCCGCTGCCCGGCAACCGCAACGACGGCTGCCGCCCGCCAAGGACTACCGCCCGCGGCTGTTTCTGTGTCAGGCGGTTGCAGCACCGGTGTCGTCGAGTGCGGCGAGTGCTTCGGTGGCTTCGTCCTGGAGCGGGCTTCGCAGGGCGGCGAGGGCGTCTCGGGCGGTGCGCAGCGTGGTGCGGGCCTCTGGGTGTCCTAGGGCGGCGAGGGTCTGGCCCAGGTGTAGACGGGTCCGTTCGGCCCACGCCGGCACCTGAGCGGCCTCCAGGGCGCTGAGGGCCTGACGTAGCGGCGTTTCGGCCTCGTACCAGCGTCCCAGAGCGGCGAGGTCGTTGCCGATGTGCAGCCGAGTGACGGCGAGGTACAGCGTGATCACCCGTTCCGTCCGGCCGGGGACGCCCGCGTGGCAGATCCGTTCGCTGCGTTGGTGCAGGTCTAGTGCCTCGGCCGCCCGGCCGGTCTCGCGCAGCAGGGTGCCCAGGGTGTTCAGGAGCGTCAGCTCGGCCAGCCGGCCCTGCGACGACTTCTCGGTGGCGAGGCGCTGGGCGCCCTCGCGCAGCCGCTCCTCGGCCTCCTGCATGCGGCCCTGCCGCTGGAGTGCGCCCGCGCCGTAGCCGAGTGCCCAGCCCTCCTGGAGTGCGTCCCGGCACTCGCGGGCCGCCGCGAGAGCGGCGTCGGCGCTCGCCAGGGCGGCGCGTGTGTCGTGGGTACAGGAGTTGTGGGCCCAGGCGAGGTAGTTAAGGTGAACCGCCTCTTCCCGTCTGCTGCCCAGCAGGCGGGCGGAGTCGGCGGAGAGCCGGAACACCTCCACCCACTGCTCCCAGTGCTGGTTGAGATCCGAGAACCAGTGCATGGCCACCGCCGTCTCCAGGACCTGCCGGTGTCGGCCGGTGCCGTGGGCCCGGCGCAGGGCGGCGAGCCACTGGGCCCGTTCGGCCTCCAGCCAGGCCCGTGCCTCCTCCCGGCCGGTGGGCGCGGTGTCCGGGTCCGGGTCTCCCTGCGGCACGGCCCGTTCGTGGTCGGCGTCGAAGTGCAGCGCGGCGGTGGTGGCCCGGCGCAGCGTCCAGGACGCGGCCCGATCGAGCGCGGCGTCGCGGATCTCGGGGCCGTCCTCGGCCTCGATCTGCTCGGCGGCGTAGAGCCTGAGCAGGTCGTGGAAGTGGTACCGCTCGGCGGCGGCGTCACTCTGCAGCAGCCCGGCGTCGGTCAGTTCCTCGGCGCAGGCCACCGCCTCGTCGTGGGACAGGCCCGCCAGGAGCGCGGCGGTTGCGGGGCTGAAGTCCGCTCCGGCGGCAAGCGCGGCGCGCCGTAGCAACGTCCGGGATTGCGGAGCGAGTTGCCGGTAGGAGAGCGCGAAGGCGGCACGCACCCGCAGGTTTCCGGCCTGCAGGCCGTCCAGCCGCTGGCCCTCGGCGCCGAGACGGGTGACGAGCTTGCTGAGGCGTTCGTGTGGCCGGCTGAGGAGCCGCTGGCCGGCGATCCGGACGGCCAGCGGCAGGTGCCCGCACAGGTCGGCGAGGTCGCGTGCGGCCTGCGCCTCCGCCCGCACCCGTTCCAGTCCGATGATGCGGGTCAGTAGTTGCACCGCCTCCTCGCGCCGCAGCAGGGCGAGATCGGTGCGGTGGACGGACTCCAGACCGGCCAGGGCGTGGCGGCTGGTGACGAGGGTCAGGGAGGGCCCGGAACCGGGCAGCAGGGGGCCAACCTGGGACTCGTCGGCGGCATTGTCGAGGAGCAGCAGCAAGCGTCGCTCACCGGCCAGGGAGCGCCACAGGCCGGCACGGTCGTCGGTGCCGGGCGGGATCGCCGCGTCGGCGACCCCCAGCGCGCCGAGCAGCCGGGCCAGTGCGTCCCGGGGGGTGGTCGGCTCGGGATCCATGCCGTGCAGGTCCAGCGCGAACTGCCCGTCGGGGAAGTGCGGGGCGAGACGGTGCGCGGCGTGCACCGCGAACGTGGTCTTGCCGAGCCCCGGCTGCCCGGTGATCACGGTGACCACCGGCAGCCCCGGATCGGCGTCCTGCGCCAGTTCCAGCAGTCGTGCGAGCGCCGGGCCGCGGGCGGTGAAGTCCTGGATGTCGCGCGGCAGTGCCAAGGGGCCGCCCCCGGCCGGTACGGCGGACGTGCGGGGGCGCGGACGGCCCAGAGCGGCCGACTTCTCCAGGTTCGCCGCCTCGTCACCGTCGAGTCCCAGTGCGTCGGCCAGCGCCTGCACCGTACGGCGCTGCGGTCCCCGGGTGCGTCCGCGTTCCATGTCGGCCAGCGCTCTGACACTCACTCCGGACGCATGCGACAGCAGCTCCTGGCTCAGTCCTGAACGGACCCGCAGGTGCCGCAACCGGTGTCCGAAGTCCCACGTGGAAGGCGTACCGTCACGCACCCTCGATGTCTCCGATTCGTCAGGCTCGTCCGGTTGAGAGCCCCGGCAGAAGTATGGCCGACGGTACTTCTGCCGGGAGAACCGCCTGGGCGGCGGAGACCGGAAATGGTCGACTGAAGTCCGAGGCGGAACGCACCTGCCGGTACTGCCGGAGGGTGTGCACGCCTCGCGTGAGGTCGGGCCGCCCTGCCGTCCGGCTACCGCAACGGCAGCAACGACCGACCACCTGACCGACATACCAACACATGGCATCGGCCGACGGCACCGCACCGCGGCCACACCACTCACACGGGGGAACCACCCATGAACACTGTGCGTCACCGCTCCACGCTGCTCGCCATCGCGGGCACCGCTCTCGCCCTGTCCCTGACCGCCTGCCAGAGCGACTCGGGCACCAAGTCCTCGTCCGCGGCGTCCCCCGAAGTCACGGTGGCCTCGTCCCCGGCGGCCGCCGCATCGAAGGCCGGCAAGGGCACCGGCACCTTCGACGCAGCGGGCTCGACCGGCTCGGCGGGTTCGGCGGCATCGAAGGGCTCGGCCGGCGCGACCGGCGAGCAGGTGAGCGCCTCCACTCCGGTGTGCACCGCCGGGGACGTCCGCATCACCGCCGCCAGGCAGGACGGTCCGCCCTACACCCACATCGTCCTCACGGCGAAGAACACCACCGGGCACTCCTGCCGGCTGCCGGGCTTCCCGCACATCCAGTTCCTTGAGAGCCACAAGCAGGACGTCCCGGCCGTCGCCAAGAGCAAGCCGGCCACGCCGGTCGTCCTCAGCGCGGGTGCCCCGGCCTACGCCCTGGTGAAGCTGTCGGACGGTGGAGTCGACGAGGACACCGAACCGGTGTCGGCGTTCTCCGTCATGCTGGAGAGCGACTCCACGGTCATCGCCGTCACCGCGCCCGGCAGCGGGGGCATCGCCGTCGACCCGGCGAAGGCCCTCACCGGCTACTGGACTCCCGAACTGCGCAACGGCGCGGACGACTTCTGAGCCCAGCCGAACGGGGCGGCGTTCCCGGACGGTGAGAGGACACGGTCGCACCGGCGGTCGCAGCCGCGGCTCAGGCTCACGCCGGTGCGACCGCCACGCCGCCCGGGCGGCAAATGGCTGACCGCCGACAGCAGCGCCGCTTCCGGAACAGACACGGACACGACTCGGCACGATCCCTCGCCCCTGTCCGCGCACCGCCCGAATGACCCCGGTCCATGCCTCGAGATCCCGCGCCGGCCCCTCGCGGAGGACACGGCCGTGTACCCCGGCCCTGTGACGCGCTCGAAACGCTCATCGAGGGGGCCGCCCCAGCGGGCAGACGGTCACCCGGCCGCACCAAATCAGTAGCCGTCCACCCCCAGCTCCGTGATGCCGGCGTAGCGCTCGTAGTACCAGACCTCACGTGCGAGGCGGGCCTGGGACATGGTGCCGTGGCAGGACCGCTCGCGGGGTCTGTTCGGGCGCGAGCCGCCTCATCCGGCCGCGCGGTGGGCGGTGCGGCTGCGTCGGCAGGGCATGTCCGCGCAGGACATCGCCGACCGGGCCGGCCTGTCCGTGACCCTGGTCCGCCGCGTGCTGCGCACTCCCACGCACGGCCCGACGGCGGCCCGGGACATCGCCCGCGCCTCCGCCGACGTCGTCCTCGGCATCCCGCTCCCCCACCGCCGCAACCCCGACGCCCCCGGCCTGACCGACTCCACCGAGGCATCCTGGCTGCTGGCCGACCTGGCACGAGCCGGATGGCCCGCCACCGCACTCGCGAAGCGCCTGGACATCAACCCCCGCACCGTCGCCGAGGTCCGCGACAAACGCCCCCGGCTTCACCTCGACCTGGCCCTGCGGATACGCCGCCTGCACCGCGACCTGATCAGCCTCGATCCCGCCCACTACGGCATCCACACCCCACCGACAGCGCCCGCACCCGCGCCGCAGCCGCCCGACGCACCGCGGTGACGACCGTCTGCTTCGAGTAGCTCCCCCACTGCTCAGTGGTGGTCAGCAGATCGGGCTCCAGGCGCCCTCTCCCGTGGGTTACCGGGCGAGGTGCTGTGTCAGCAGCTTGATCGCGGGCAGGTGATCGTACTTCTCGGCCATGTCCATGGGGTGTCCCCGGCTGGATCGCGCAGCCGGGGGTCGGCGCCGAAGGCGAGCAGGATCGCGGTGGAGTGCACGGTCAGCGGCTGCCCGCTTTGCAGGGCGCCGTCTGCCTCCGCGCTCGGCCGCGCCGCGCACGCGCTCGATGCCGTCGGCCTCCTCGATGAGGCGGATGACCATGTGCGCGTCGGTGCCGTAAAGCCCGACCCACTCCATGTATCGGTCCCGTGCGGCTCCGCCGAGTAACAGGCGGTGCTGTGGCCCGGCCTCGGCCGCTTGCCGAGAGTGTGGGCCTCATCCGCGGATTCTGCTGGTAAGGCCTCTGCCCGATGCGGTCGCGGCGGGCAGAGGGCCGTGGGTGCCCCTGTTGCGTGTCAGCGCAGTCCGCTGTAAGCCGCCATGACGATTTCCAGGCCGCGGTTGTCCTCCTGCCGGTCCCGGTCGATCATCTGATTCATGACGTAGGCCACCGTCATACGTGCGCCGGGATCGCTTGCGACCAGTGAGCCGCCCCAGCCGCCCCAGCCGAAGGTGTTGCCGAACTTGCCGAAGCCCGCCGTCCAGCACATCGGTGTGCCCAGGATGCGGTCCTGACCGCGGTACGCCTCCTGCCAGGCGGGCTCGCACCCTTGGGGGGACAGCAGCCGCACACCGTCGGCCGTTCCCCGGTTTGCCAGTACTGACTGGACGAGGGCCACAGAGCGAGCGTTGCCGAATCCGTTCACCGCAGGGATGTGCGCACGGCGCCAGGCCGCCGAGTTGGCGTCCTTGACCCGGATCGCGGCACCGATGCTCTCCCGCCGTGTGCCGTCCGGTCCGGGCGGCGCGCTGGCGGCGTACTCGTCGGTCAGTGACGGAGGCGGGATGAGGGGTGCGACACGGTGGTCGTGCTCGGCAGAGAGCCCGATGTGGAAGTCCGCGCCCAGCGGCTTGGCCACCTCCTGCGCGAAGAACTCACCAAGGCTGCGGCCGGTGATCCGGCGGACGAGCTCACCCACAAGGAAGCCGAAGGTGAGCGCGTGGTAGCCGGCGGCCGTCCCGGGCTCCCATTCGGGAGCCTGCCCGGCCAGCCCTGCCGTCACGTTCTCCCAGTCGTAAAGATCCTCGACCGCCGACAGCCCGGACAGGTCCGGCAGCCCCGCGGTGTGCGACAGCACATGCCGTACCAGCACGTCCTGCTTGCCGGCCGCGGCGAATTCGGGCCAATAGGCGGCGACCGGCGCGGACAGATCGAGCTGGCCCCGATCGGCCAGGATCAGCGCGCACAAGGCAGTCATGTTCTTGGTCGTGGAGTTCACCCCGGTGAGGGTGTCGCGCTCCCAGCCGACCGAACGGTTCGCATCGACGTACCCGCCCCAGAGGTCGACCACCGGCTCGCCATCGAGGTAGACAGCCACCGAGGCGCCCACGTCGTGCTTGGCGAGCGACGCTGCAAGGGCCTCACGCACTGCGACGAACCGAGGCTCGCACAGTCCCTTAATATCAGTCATGGGCGTCAGCCTCAGATACTCCCGGGGCCGCCTGCCCAACAGTTCCCGCACCGGTTCGGTCGGGCGGAGGGCGGCCAAGTCTCCTCCAACTCCAGCAAGGCGCCCTGACGGCCGCGCGGTACGCCCCGCCCGTCGACCGGCCGTACCGGTAGCTGTTTTCTCCAAGGCCCACAAGATCACCTGTCGAGCGGGTGTCACGACAGTCGCATCGACGCCCGGGACCCTAGCGCTGACCGGTGCGCCGGGCGGCGAACGAGTCCCAGTCGGGCTCGGGTGCTGGCTATGAGCGGGTCGACCGGGTGGACCTTCCCCGAGCATGGGGGAGACGCAAGAAGGAAGGACGCAGACGCGTGCTGGAGCAGCTCAATCAGGCGCTGAACCACCTGGAGGCCCGCCTCGACCAAGAGATCGACATGGCCGAAGTGGCCCGGATCGCCGCGGTATCGGAATACCACCTGCGGCGGCTGTTCTCCGCCCTCGCCGGTATGCCGCTACCCGTCTACGTGCGGCGCCGGCGGATGACACTCGCCGGGGCCGAGGTACTGGCCGGGGAGCTGACATTGCTCGACATCGCGGTGCGATACGGGTACGGCTCGGGGGAGGCGTTCGCCCGGGCGTTCAGGTCGGTGCACGGCATCGGGCCCGGTGAGGCCCGGCGAACGGGTGCGGTGCTCATGGCACAGCCTCGTATGTCCTTCCGTGTCGTGGTCGAAGGCAGTACGGCCATGCGGTATCGGATCGTGGAGAAGGAGGCGTTTCGGTTCCTCGGCAGGAAGGCCCGGGTTCCGCTCGTGCACGAGGGGGTCAACGCGGTCGCCGCAGCGCACGTGGAGAGCCTGGACGCGCAGGCGATCGCCCGGATGAAGAAGCTGGCCGGCCGGGAGCCGGAGGGAGTCTTGTCGGCGGCGGTGTATCTGACCGACAGCCGCGAGGAGGGCGCCGAGGCGGACTACTGGGTCGGCGTGGCGGCCAGCCCCGAAGCAGCCGCTGAGGAGCTCGACGTCCTCGACGTGACGGCCGGGACCTGGGCTGTCTTCGACAACCGCGGGCCGTATCCGAGCGGGCTGCAAGACCTTTGGCGAGACGTGTTCACGCAGTGGTTCCCCTCGAACCCTTACACGAGCCGGCCAGGTCCGGAACTTCTGCGGACGCAGCCCGTGAACGTCGGCGCGGAGACCGACTCGCAGCTGTGGATCCCGGTCGAGCGAGGCAGCGCGCAGTTCGGGTAGCAAGCGTCCCGCGCTGACGAGCGCGCCGTTCATCCCTCCTGCCGCCCACCTAGCCGACCGCTACCGGACACCCCCGTGCCCGGCTAGCGGTCCCCCGCCCCGCGAGTTGGCATCGGCACGCTCTGGAACATCTGCGCCCAGTACGACGTCCCGTCCCGCCAGCCCGCCAAGTCCAGGCGGGGAGCGAGAGCTGACGTCGGGCAGCCGGGTCCTCGATGGCTCGCGCCGTAGGCGGCAGAAGGGGCCCGCGCCCCGGAGGGGGAAGCGCGGCCCTTTGCCGTGGGCGGGAGGGCGGGCCCTTTGCCGTGGGCGGGAGGGCGGGCGTGAGCTGCCCAGGATGATCGCGAGAACGCCGGCGGCAAGCCTCCAGCCGTGCACGGCGTCGGATCAGAAACGAACACAAGGAGTCATTAGCGGTGAACCGCCGCAAAGGTGGACGCTCCGTCAGTACGGTCCGCAGTGTTCGGTGCGCCCCTCGGGCGTGCTCCAACAGAATGGGGAGGGCGAAAGAGGAATGAGACGACTGCTTCAGTCATTCCTGGCCGTTTGCGCGATGGGAGGCGCCACGCTGCTGGCTGCAGCGCCCACGGCATCGGCCTACGGACCGTCCTACTGCAACAGCTCCACGTGCAGCCTGTCCAACTCGCCCAGCACCGGGGGCATCTACTTCGAGATGCCCCGGCTCACCCCGGTCACCATGATCTGCTGGACCGACAACCAGTGGTGGAACGGCACGAATCGCTGGTTCAAGGTCAACACGGTGTACGGGACGGGCTACATGATCGCCACCCAGGTCTCCAACCAGACACGCGTTGGGCACTGCTGACAGCCCACGGCTTACCGAGCACTGGCCGGACCGGCCTGGTGCCCGACGCCACGCGGACGTCGCGAGGGCCGCACACACACGGTGTGCGGCCCTTTGCCGTATCCACGGGCGGGGTCAGCGGCACATGTCGACGCACGCTGCTGTCGACGGGCTGCTCGCGGGCCGCGACGTGTCCGGGCTGCCCCCGCGATGCGTGGCACTGGCCCGGCGGGCACTGACCAGCGCCAAGGACGCTGGGCTCACGCCCGCCCCAACGCTGTGAAGCCGTACCGAACGCCCCCGCCCCTGCTCCGGCAGGTGGCGGGGGCTCTTCGTCATGCCGCCTCGACGACGCCGACGCGCACGGCGGCCGCCCACTCCGCGATCAGTTGCTGGTAGACGGCTCGGTCCTCTGACTTCAAGGGGCCGCCAGCGGCAACATCAGCCTGCGGATGTCGTCGTTCACCGCGGCAGCGGGCCGCGCCGAACCAGGGTCCCACCGTCCCGGCGCACAGACGGACCCGGGCCGCATTGGCGGATCTTCCACGGGGAGGACGGCTGGCTCACCGACCCACAGGCGCTCCTCGCAGCGATCGCGGAGGCGTTCGGGCCGCGGATCGGCGAGGAGCAAGCGGGGTGAACACCGTCGTAAAGCCACCCCCCGGCAACCGAGCTGAACCGTGCGCAGTACTCCGGATGGGCCTGCTGCTGGTATGGCGCGACCCTGCTCCGCTCTGGCGGCACTAGCGCCGGCATGGCTCGAGGCGCCATCGGCGCCCACGTCCTCGACAACGAGGTGTACGCCTGCCCAAGCTGTGCGGCCGCCACCACGAACTCCCGCCCGTTTTCCGCTAGAAACTCCGGCGAGGCGAGCGGGACCAGGCCCTCCGCCCAGAGGGCATCCGTCCACGACGGGAGAGTCACGTGACCGTCACGTTAGAGCGTCCCGTAGGCGTCACCGACGCGCTCACCCTGCTCAGCCCCGAGGCGGCCCACCGCCTCACCCGCCGCGCCACCACCGACCACCCGGACGTGGACACGGCGACCGCGCGCCGCATCGTCGGCCAGGCCGTCGCGTTCATCGCCGCGTCCGGCCGGCAGCCGGGGCAGTCCCTCGCCCCGAGCGAGCTGGTCGACTACGGCTGGCACGCGTTCATCCTGCACACCGCCGAGTACTCCGAGTTCTGCCAGCGCGTCATCGGCCGCTTCGTCCACCACCTTCCCACCGACGAGGACGAGGAGATGCCCGGAGGCCCGCAAGCCACCCGGCAGCGGACCCTCACCGCGATCCGCGCCGCCGGCTTCCAGGTCGACGAGGAGCTGTGGCCCGCCGCGGGCAAGTGCACCCAGTGCCACGCCGGATGCACCGGCAGCCCCAAAGGCTGACACCTCCGCACCATCCGTACGACACTCCAGCCGTCCGGTCTCACGACCGGGCGGCTGGCCCACAGAGCGGAGCAGCAGTGACCGACACGGCAATCGCCTGGGACACCTACGCGCGGCAGCGACCGGAGCGCCGCCAGACGAACGCCCACGGCGAGACCACCTGGTTCAACTGGACGCAGTACCCCGACCACGGCCCCGGCGCAGAACTCCTCGATGCGACGGCCGGCGGCCGAGTCCTGGACCTGGGCTGTGGTAAGGGCGGCAACGCCGCACACCTGGCCGCCATAGGCATGCGCGCCCTCGGCATCGACCTATCGCACGCACAGCTCCTCGCGGCCCGGAACCGCTGGGGCCTCCTCGCCGGGCTGGAGCTGCGACAGGCCGAGGCGCGGGCCTTCCTGCAGTCGACCGACGAGACGTTCGACGCGGTGTACTCGGTGTACGGGGCGCTGTGGTTCACCGACCCCGACCTGCTGCTGCCCGCCATCCGTGAGCGGCTGCGGCCGGGCGGCCGGCTCGTCTTCTCGCAGCGGCCGCCCGTCGCGGGCTGCTACGGCTGCCAGGCCTCGTACATCCCCCGCGGCCCGGACGAGGACCCGCTCGTGGTGAAACGCTGGGACTACGAGCTGCGTATGTGGGAGCAACTGCTCGCCGAGCAGGGGTTCGTGGACACGCGGGCGGCGCTGCTGCCTGCGCCGCCCGGGCCGCGCAGGGTCGGAACACTTATCGTCTCAGCCCGCGGTTGAGGAGAGCCCCTGACATGGTGGAGTGGATCGACCCGCCGTACGCGGACCTGGTGGCGGCGTGGAAGCGCAGGCAGCAGTCGGAGTCGCGCGACCCACGGGAGAGCAGGCCGGTGCAGGCGTTCATCGTCCAGCCGAAGACCTGAGCGTGTGAGGTCTGGCCCGGTCGGTGACCGCTGCCGGCCGGGCCTTCGCTTTCAGCGGACGAGGTCGGCGAGCGGGACGTCGAGCACCCGGCGTCCACGGAGGTTACCTCCGCATGAAGGCCTGTCGTGCGTCACAGCGGGGGCGCGATGGGTGAAAGTGTTGTTATGCCACTGCATCGCACACCTCGCGTTGGTCTGCAACCACGGTCACCGAAGCACGCCTTGCTCATGCGAAAGGCTAGACGATCTAGATCCGCTGCTCGTGTATCCGTGGCGCATACTCCCAATCTCAGGGGACGTTCAGTCTCATCGTTACTTCTGATCGTCGCAGTGCTTTTGGTCACGTCAGGTTTTCTCTGTTTTTTCGGCGTGGAAGACGCCAGTAGGGCGCTGGCGTACACCTGGCGCTTCACTGGCGCCCTCATGATTCTGGCATCGGCAACTGTCTTGCTGGGTGCGATTGCTGCGATCGACCATTGGGTCTACAGAAGTTTTACCCACTCTGGGTTGGGCGCATTGCTCGGGAGCGCCGTTGCAGCTGTAGCGAATCTGATGCTGCTGGTCGTCACGTTGCAGGATGGGGATTCGGTTGGCTATCCGCTGCTGTGGGCCGCCCTCACGGTAGGGGGCGGATGGTCAGCTGTGAGGATCTACCGCACGTCAGTCGTTATCCCTGCTCCTAAAAGGGTTGCCGCGGCAGTGATCGTTTCCGCGGCTATCGCCGTGGCCAACTTCGGCTACACGCAGCTGTATCAGCCTTACCACACCGATCCAAACCCTCTACTTGACGTTTCTATGGGCGACCCTGTCCTTGCAGGAAATAAAGCGGCATTCGCCCTTCCGGTAAGCATCAGATTCGAGAACCGCAGCGACGTTGGTCTTTTCATTTTGGCTCCTGAGTTCCACATCATGGGTCGCGTTGTACAGGTAAGCCCAGCGGAGCGAACGACTCCGCAGTGGCGTAGTGATGTGGAGTCTGGGAACCAGATTTCCCGCCGTGAGGTCAGCCACCCCCTACAAATGGTGCAAGCCGGCAGTTGGGCGGTATTTGGAAACTACCTTGCTGCACATCAGACGTTCACAACTGACAGGATCGTAGAAGTCCCTACGAACACGACATTCGATCAGCTTCAGGTTCGGGCGAGCGCTGCTATTGCTCGCGTCGACAGGCTGAGTATGGGAGCCTTCGGATCGCCGCAGTCATACTCTTGGAAGAGTCATAAGAGGGCACCGGAATGGGCGGTCCAAGGTGGTGACCAATATGTCACTTACCAGGGTCGCATTCACGAGAATAATTCCATTGCCGAGCATGTCAGAGATCCTCGCTATGTCACCATGTGGTGGAGCTTTGGTGATCATGGGGCGGGTGTTGCTGGCACCATTGCTCGCAAGGGTGAAGAGAGTCACCCTCTCACTTCGGAGGCGTCGACAGATCTTTTGAATCGATACGGCTTCGAATTTGTGAACAAAGGCTGGGTCGTACGCAGTCTGTGGGACGTAAAGAATCGTTAACCCGATCCTTGGTAATGCTCCGCCGACGGACCAGTACGGTGAGCAGCAAGGCGCGTTTCTTTACACCTGGCGAATCCGATCACCCCCATCACCCCCGTAGACCGTGTCCTATGTGCTGAGGCGGACGTTGACCCGGTATGGGGCGGGGAACGTGGAGTTGGATCGTGCCGGACGGGCTGTGGGACATTGCGAAGCCGCTGATCCCAGAGCAACCAACACGGCCGCAGAGGACCTCGCAGGTCCCGGGCGCTGACCAGCTCGGTGCCAGCCTGCAGGTGCCGACGACGCTGCGCAGATAGTCGAGCCGATTCGCGACCGGTGGGAAGTACACCTCGCTGCCGGGATACTCGACGTCCCGGCCCGGGTCGTACGTCCGGCACTACGGGACACCGGGTATGCGCCGGCTACCGAGCCTCGCAACATACACACCGGAAACGTCAGCCCACGGCTCCAGCGTCGGCCTCTGCGTTCTCCTGATCCTTGGCCACCGGCTTCCGCTCCAACGGTCTCTCCGTACCGTATGAGAGACCGCCTAGTACTCCAGCTGATGGCGGGGGCGCCGTTCCTACCCGCGGGTCCGTAGTGGCGTGCGCGGGGTGCTCCCATCCCGCACACCATCGACCCAGGCAGAGCCGAGCAGACGCGGCCCATGGCGTCCAGGTCGTTCGTACAGTGGCGCGCTCCACCTGGACGCCAGGAACCACGCCCGCTCCACGGTGCGTGGGTCGACGGCGGACGCGATGGGAGCTGGGGTGCGTGGTGGGTAGCGATGCGGCTTCGACGTACACGGTTCGAAGAACTCAAGGCGGCACGCCCCGAGATCGGCCCCAGACTAGAGGTTGTTACGTAACTGCAGGTCAGGAGTGAGATGATCTTGTTGTGGCTGGTGTGATCACGGCGTCGGAGCCCTCGCGGACTGGTCCATTCACCGGGTTGAGCCCGCGGCAGTTCGCCAAGCTGATCACCGCGCTGCGGCGTGAGGGGGCCGATCCGGTTCGCGAGGGCCGGCCGTGGTCGCTGCAGTTGGAGGACCGGGTGCTGCTGGTGGCCGCGTACCGGCGCACCAACCTCACCCTGCGCCGACTCGCCCCGCTGTTCGGCATCTCCAAGTCGGCGGCCGATTGGATCGTCGACCACCTTAAGGCGGCTCTCGGCCTCTAGCCCCGGCGGCGGGGTTCCGCAAGGACACTGTGCTCATCGTGGACGGCACACTGGTCCCCACCCGCGACCGAGCCGTGGCCGCCTCCAGCAAGAACTACCGCTACTCCACCAACCACCAGGTCGTCGTCGACGCCGACACCCGCCTCGTCGTCGCTGTCGGCAAGCCACTGCCCGGCAACCGCAACGACTGCCGGGCCTGGGAGGAGTCCGGCGCCAAGGCCGCCGTCGGCGCAACCCCCACGGTGATCGCCGACGGCGGCTACCGGGGCACCCGGCCTGACCATCCCGCACTACCGCCGGCACAAGAACGAGGAACTGCCGGCCTGGAAGGAGGACCACGACGCCTCGCACCGCCGCGTCCGCGCTCGCATCGAGCACACCTTCGCCCGCATGAAGAGCTGGAAGATCCTGCGCGACTGCCGCCTGAAAGGCGACGGCGTCCACCACACCATGCTCGGCATCGCCCGCCTCCACGACCTCGCCCTCGCCGGGTGACGGGGAAACAATGCTGGTCATCCAGCATGCCGTAGATCATTTACGGGACAGCGCTCAGGACCCGTACATCGCCTTTTTGTAGGCGACGATCTTCTGCGCCTCGGCCAATTTCCTCGCAGGTTCGATCGAGCTCATATGCTGCGCCATGGCCATCGGATCCTGCACCTTGAGAAGGAACTCGGCCATCTCCTCCTTCTTGACCACCTCGCGGAACTCCCCCTCGGTCAGCGGAGCCAGTTTCTCCACCCCCCGGTCCTTCCGCTCGATCCCGACGATGTCGTAGGGCGCTCCCTGCCGCGCGATCCAGCCGCTCTCGCTACCGGTCGCGCCCTTCGCCAGGTACTTCCTCTTGATCTTGATGGTGAGCACGATGCCGAAGGAGGCTTCCGCGGCGAACCCGGTGGCGATATCGGACTTCGTCGAGAACTCGATGAGCTTGGCGACATCGTCGTTGCGCTCCTGGTTCACGTATCCCCGGACATGCTCGGGATCGGGCTTCGTGGCATCCTCGTCGGGCTTCGCCGTCATCTTCGAAAGGCTTATGAAGGAGCCGCGGATGACCTCCTTCTCCATGGCCTTCCGCTGCGTGGGCGTGATGCCGCGCTGGAGGATCACTTCCTGTTCGCTGTCCTCGGGCAGCGACGCGATGTGGTCCTCACCGCTGAGTTCCAGCGGACCGTCCTGGAGGGCGATCCGCCGCCCTTCCTCCGACGACTGTCCTTCCTCCAGCATCCGCTGCACGGGCCCGGCGGAGGCGTTCGCCCCCGGCTGCGACGCGACGAGGGACGGGGCGGTCCGCTGACCGGCGGCGTAGGCGTTACCGTCCCGCTCGGCGGCCCGTTCGGAGTCCTGGCGCGGGTTGGTGACGGTGACTCCGGCGCCGTTGCTGTGGCCCGTCTCGGGCACGCCCTTGAGGTTCTTGTCGACGTGGCTGAGTTCGTGGCCGATCAGCTTCTCGCTGGCGGCGGCCCCGGCGGAGAGGAAGATGTGGTTGCCGACGGTCATGGCCGCGGCCCCCATGGCCTCCGTGGCACGCTGGGCCACCACGTCGCGGTGGACGCGCGTGGAAGCGAGGGCGTCGTTCTGGTAAAACGCCCCCGCCTTCGCCACAACCGACGAGGGCAGCGCCTCGCTCGACGACTTCATGGCGGCGGCCAACAGCGCGCTCTGCCCCTCCGGCCCGGTGTCGTGACCGTGCGCATGCCCGTGCTCGTCCTCGGCCCGCGCCACGGTGACATCGGTCGCGGACCGCTGCACAGCCGCCGCCTGCGCCCGGTGCCCGCACGCCGGACCGTGCTGATGGGGCGCCTGCGCCTCCGGCGGCCCGCCACGCCGCACCATCTCGGCCACGGCCCTGTTCCCGGCGGCGCTCTGGAGGGCGAGCATCCGTTGCACGGTCGCTCCGGCGGAGGAAGGAGCCACTCGCGGCCGCTGGGGTGCCTGCCCCTTCACCGTCATGACGCCCTCGTCGCGGGCCAGCCTCATACCTTTTCCTCCAGCGGTTCGAAGGCTCACCGTCGCACGGCCGATGGGGACACCACCAGAGCCTTGTGGGCAGGGTTGAGGTCCTGCGGGGCACCGTCGAATGCCCCGTTGCGTGGGCGTGGGCACGGTCACTGTGGCGGCCAGCGAGAGAAAAAGCCCGGCTCGGAGAATGACCAAGCTGGGCTTTGACACGGCAGCTGGTTTTCGGAGTCTGGGCAGGCTGAGCGCCCGGCTGTCGCGTCGGGTGTGCGCCGGGTTCCACGGCTCCGGTCGGGGTGGTGCTACTCGTAGGGACGGAACGCTGCTGTTGAGCCGGGGTTCGGGAGGGCGTGGAGCCGGTCCAGGGCATCGGTGATCACGTCGTTCCAGGGCCAGTGCCCGGTGAAGCGGAGGTAGCAGCGGCGGCCGGTGGTGACGAGCTGAGCAGCGGTGGAGAACAGCCGAAGCCGCAGGCGGCGGGGCTCCCAGAGCCGGGCCTGGCCGATGAGGGCGAGCAGGGGCATCCAGGCGAGCAGGTCAAGGGCGATCTGGACGATCTCCAGCCAGATCTGGTTCTGTGCGGCCTCGTGGAGGGGGAGGTTGCGCAGGCCGGTGACGCGGGCGGCGCGGATGCGGTCCTCGGCCCGGGCCCGCTGCCGGTGGCGCAGTTCGAGGGCGGCGATCGCCTCGCTGGCCGTGTTGGTGGCGAAGCAGGTCAACCGCATGCCGTCGGCGTCGGTGAAGCACAGTTGGGCACCGGGGTGCGGCCGTTCCTTGCGCAGGATCAGCCGTAGCCCCTTCGGCCAGCTGGTCAGGCAGTCGCCGGCGAGTTCGGCGGCCCAGGCGCCGTCGCGGATCTCGCCGTCAGGTTCCACTGCGGGCGTCCAGGCCAAGGCCGGGATCTTCAGGACGGCCTGGTGGATGGCATCGGTGATGGTCATGCCGACCGAGTACGACAGCCACCTTCCGCGCTGGGCGAGCCAGGCGACGAACTCGTGGTGCCGCCGCCGGAGTCGGTGCGGATCAGCGTCTGCCGGCCGCGCCGGAGTCGTTTTTGGGAGCTGGACCAGGGCCAGCCTGGTGGCCTCGATGTGGCCGGCGGCGGTGTTGGAGCCCGCGTTGCCGGGCCGCAGCAGGCCCACGACCGGCTCACCGGACCCGCCGCGGCCGTGGCCGACGAACCCCATCAGCGGGTGGTGGCCGAACGTCTTCTTGCCCCTTCAAGGCCACCGTGCTCCACGAAGGCCCGGCGCAGGACGCCGGGCCGGGCGCGGCCCGGCTCGCGTTCCTATGCCACGTGCACACCGTCGGCCTGGACGGGCGACCCGGCACCGCGGACCACCCTGGCACCGGCACGGTGCCGCGCGGCACCGTGCTTGACTACCGGTCCCCGAAGGAATGCTCCAGTCGCACGCCGACCTGTGGCTGACACCGCTGACCGGCAGCGTACGGCGGCGCACGGTCCGGGGCCTGGACCCGGCCGATCGCGTGCTGCACGCCCGGTCGAAGAGGCAGAGGCCGCCGGCGAGGACAGCCCACTGCAGAGCATGCCGGCGGTCATGGCCGCGGCCCTGCTCCCGGTGGTGAAGGGTGCAAGTGCTGCCAATCGGCTGAGGAGTGCAGCGCAGTAATCGCACGGCCCAGTCGGCAGGCGGGTGGCCCCGGCCCGGCGTGCCTTCGGCGAAGCGTCAGGCCTCGCCGACCTCAGGAGCGCCCAAGGTCAGGGTTTCCCCGAGGGAAATGTAGGTCTGCAAGAAGATGAAGCGGGGCTCGCCAAGGGTGACCTCGGCATGAGTGCCGGCCGAGCACCGCTCATAGAGAACCGAACCGGTCAGTGAGGGCCGGGCAGGCCGACCGGGCCTCACCACCTTCCGCCCCCGGGGGTGGGGTGGCCTTTCGGCTGCCCCACCTGGCGTCATCTGTTGATCATCGCCGGCAGGAGGCCCAGACCATGGATCCCTGGTCGCCGCTGACGACGATGCGCAGGTGGTCGAGGCGCTGGAGCGCGCTGGTCTTGGTGTGGAAGGCCTTGTGGGGGTTGCACGTGACCTTGCCGCTGTCCGCGATGTAGCGCCCGGCTTCGACGTTGTAGATCCGCACCCGCACTTTGGCGTGGGTGTTGTAGCACCGCAGGTACGCGTACGCGGTCTTGCCCTTCGACCGGTACGGCTGCGAGACCCTTCTTGCCGTGCTGGGTCAGGTACGAGCCAGGAATCCAGCCAGGCGGCGGTGAACCTTCCGCGCCGGGCCCACGTCTTCCTGTGCGACCGCCCCCTCACGCGCAGGAGCATCAGACCGTGGACGACAAGGCCGTTGAGCGGACCGACGAGCCCAACTACGTCGCGGGACCCTGGTGGGCGGACCTGGGAACGTGGGGGGCTGTCGCACTGATCGTTCTCGGGTGCATAGCGGCAGCATGGGTCTTTCTCGGGCTGCCCGGCACCCCGCAGGAGCCCGCGTCCGGCTACCACGGGGCCGCCAAGCTCATCGCCATCGGCCTGGTGACCGTGGGATGCACCCTGATGAGCCGACGCCGTGGCCAACCCGCGGCCGGCGAGAAGACGAACGAGTAGGAACACGCCTGAAGCCACCAGCTGGTGAGCGCCGAGACTCGGCAAACGGAACCCTTCCGCTGTAAGGCGGGCAGCATCGTCCCGGTGCCCCAAGCGGGCAGTGACCCTGTCCTCGACCAGGGGTGATCACGGAGATCGCGCAACGGCCGCGCGGGGCGAACGGGGCTCGCCGGCGTAGGCGTCCCCAAGTGAGGCTTCGGCCCAGCTCAGCAGCAACCCGCACGACTCAGCGGCTCGGGCAGAGACGGCACCATGCCCCCACCGTACGCGGCGGAAGAGGATGCCCGGCGCAACGAACCGCCGCCGGGCATCGAGCGTCTACAGGTGCGTGGGTGCGCACTGACCTCGCGCACCGAGTCGTATTCGAGGGGAACCGAACACGTCATGAAGACCACAATGACCACCATGGCCCTTGCGGCGATCGTCGCCGCCGGCACCGCCGTCGCCGCCGTCCCGGCGTCGGCCGCCACCGCCAAGGCCGCGCCGACGCGTTGCCACACCGCCGACCTGAAGGCCGGTTTCGCCACCGGGGACGACGCGAAGCCGGAGATGGGGCGGACCGGGAAGCAGACGCAGGCGTTCATCTGGTTCACCAACAAGAGCAACCGCACCTGCACCCTGTCCGGCTTCGCCGGTGTCGACATGGTCGGCGCCCAGAGGACCGACGGCACCTGGTCCCTGGTGCGCTCGGCCAAGAGGCCCACGAAGATCACCCTGGGCCGGGGGGACACGACGGACTTCAGCATCAACCTGCTCCCCGTTGCCAGGTCCACGCCGCAGAAGGAGAAGTTCGTCCCCGCGACGTTCCTGGTCACCCCGCCGAACGAGACAAAGCACTTCACCCTGAAGTGGCCGTTCGGAGGCCAGATCCTGAAGCAGGACGGCGCCACCCACCCGGGCACCTACCTCAACCCGGTCGGACAGTAATCCCCCGCGGCCGCGCGGTCGGGGCCCCAGGAGGGCTTTGACCGCGCGGCGCTCGTCCATCGCCAGGCAGGACGCGGTCGATCAGGTCGGGTAGGAAGCGGCGCACGGGTGCCGGGCCGCCGCGCAGGCCGACCTGGGAGAAGAACAGCTCCTGTCCGTCGACGGCCACCTCGTGCCGGACGCCGCCGGGGCGACGAGTGCGGGGCCTGCCACCAGCAACCACGATGTGCTGCTCAGCCCTGCGGAGTTGTAGTGTTCCAGCAGTCGGCTCAGCATGATGCGGCAGTACTCGGCCAGCGGCCGGTGCTGGTCATCGTCCAGGACGCCGCCGTCGGCTCCCTGTATGACCGCGCGGGCTGGGACGCCCGGCGGGCGGTCCGACGGGGTCCGGCAGCACGACGCTCCGGCACTCGCCGTCGTGCTGTGGGCTCCGCGCCCTTCCTGCGTCGACGGACCAGCGGCCCTGTGGGCTCCGCCCGTGGCTGTACGCCCCCCGCCCGATGTCCGGGCCGCTGTACTCCGCCGGTCGCGCCCTGAGTCGCATCCCGGGTCCCGCCCTAGGTCGCGTCCCAGGTCGCAGCCTGGGTCGCGCCGAACATCGTCCCGGGGCCCACCAAAATCCCAGGTCATCGCCGTGGTTCCGGACGCTTCGACGCGCCGACCACTTCCCTGGGGAGCCCCCGGACGGGGCCCCGGTCCCGCCGGGTGTCCACAGATCCCGGCATGGCGATGACACGGCACTGGTACCCCTCCTCCCCCGTCGTGGACGGGCACCCGCTCCTGGATGCGCCGGGCTTCTGGCCCACACACATGGCTGACCTGTCCGAGGGCTTGCCACCAGAGGCGTTCGGCTCGGATCCGGGCGACATGGACGCCATAGCGCAGGCACGACCGCCCGGCTCGCAGACGGGGCAGCTCCTGGTCTCGTCCGTCGCCCGCAGGGGGCGCACCTGGACGGTGGTGGCCCTTACTGAGGGCCACGTGCGGCTGGCCGGCGAGGACGGTGAAGTAGCGGCGGCTTTACTGCGCTGCTGTTCGCCGATGCCGGGTTCGAGGTCCTGGATGCGCCGGGAGTGCCCAGGGTGCCGCCGCTGGGCTTGCTGGAGTCGTTGCCGGAGGCGGTGCGGGAACGAGCGCTGGTCTGGGAGCGGCATGTGGCGGGAGGTGGACACGGGGCGGCCGGCCGGGCCGGGCGCGGCAGGCCCGCCACGGGCGGAGTACGACCCGCAGACGCGGACGCCGGCGCAGCGCGAGGAGGCGAAGGCGGCGGAGCTGTCGGCGGCCGGCCTGCCCGCCAGCGTGGTGACGGTGCGGCGGATGCGGGCCCGCCATCGCCGGGAGGGGGTGTGGGGGCTGGTGGACCACCGGGCCACCCGGCCGCGGACCACGCTGGGGCATGCTGATGAGCGGGTGGTGGCCGCCCTGCGGGAGGTTCTGGAGACGGGGCGGGAGCGCTCCAGCGGAACGCTGGGACGGCTTCGGCTGTACACCGAGCGGCTGCTGGCCAGCAGTACGGGGACGGGGTGGTGCCGCTGCCCTCGAGTGCGACGTTCAACCGGCTCCTGCACGCCCTCGCCGACGGGCGCGGGCTGCTGGACAGTGCGCGCCAGCGCCGCTGGCGCGTAGCGAGGCCGGCTCCCCCGTTCGTCACCACGACGGTGATGGCGCCGGGTGAGCTGGTGATGACGGACAGCACTGCGCTGGACGCTTTCGTGGTGCTCGATGACGGGGTGGTGGAGCGTCCGGAGCTGACCACCGCGCTGGATGTGGCCACCACGCTGCACGAGCACGGCGCCGAAGCGGCCTACGCCGGGCTGCGGGGCCGCATTCCCGGGTTCGGCCCGTCATCTACACCGAGTTCCTGTACTTCGCCAGCAAGACAGTGCCGCCGGCAGCCGGTCCCACCGAGTTCTGGCCCGGCGCCTGCGATTCCTGGCCCAAGCGGTCGGTCGGGAGACCGGCCACGACCCCGACGGCTCGATCGCCCGCTGGGTCTGCCGCGACAGGAACTGGTCACCGCACCGCTACGCGGTCTACCTCTCCTTCATGCACGCCGCCGCCCACCAGACAGCATCCACCGACGGCTGGCCGTCCGACGCCTCACCCGACCTACTCGAATACGCCCTGTTCAGCACCGGGTGGACGTGAACACCCCGGCCCTGCACGCCTGTCGCGCTGCCGAAACGGCAGCCGCACCGGCCGCCGCCCGCACGCGCTCTCCAGACGAAGGTGGCCATGGCCAAGGCGATGGTCAGACGTGTCATCGCCGGTCGCATCCCGTTTCCGGTGGGTGACCGCGGACGCCGCTCACGGCTTCAGCAAGGGCCGGCGGTCCGAGCTGGAGCAGGCAGACATCTTTCACGTCATGGCCACCACCCGCCACGACACCGTCGTCACCCGCTGGGCCATCGATCACCCCGTCCACGACATCTTTCCCGGCCTGCCGAGGCAGAAATGGAAGCGCCGTTCCTGCGGAGACGGCGCCCACGATCGGCGCATCTACAGTTGGGCACGCGTTGAGGTAAGGACCTGGCACCGCGAGGACCGCCGGCACTGGGTTCTCGCCCGCCGAAGCGTCAGCCGCCCCGAGGAGATCTTCTACGACATCGCCTACTGCCCCGCCGAGACCACGCTTGATGAGCTGATCCGCATCGCGGGCGGCCGGTGGGCCATCGAGGAGTGCTTCCAGAGCGCCAAGCAGGAATGCGGTCTGGACGACTACCGAATCCGCCGCTACCCCGGCGGGCACCGCCACATGACGCTCGCCATGGCCGCCCACTCATGCGTGACCGCCTGCGAGCCCGAGAGCTGGACACGGACAAGGCGGAAACGGATCCTCCCAACTCTCCACCTCAGCCTCGCCGACCGCCGACCCACACCCGCCGAGCACATCCTGCACTGGTCGACCTGGCGCCGACGACGACACCAGGTCCGTAACGACCACTACAAACGACGCGGACACAGTCCTTGACCTGGCCAGCAGTCACAGCGAGCACCGTTGCAGCACCAGCCGGTCTACACGTCTCCAACAGCGAGCGCGGCAGGAGACCTCGGGGCCAAGCGGTTGCGCGACTCCTTCACCCGCCGCACCGCCGCCTCCTGCCGGACGTCGGCTGTGATGGCCCGCATCGTGCCGGGGGCGATGTGGGCTCTGGCCGTATTCTCACCCTCCGCTGAACTTCGCCTTTCATACCGCTGAACTTCGCTTTTCCTACCGCGGTTACCTTCCAGCAGAGTCAAGGTCAGCTTTGCAGTCAGGAGACCGGTGCGGTGAAGCGACGCAACACAGGCGGCAGGTTCTACGCCCCGCTGGTCAGCGTGCTCCTGGCTGTGTCCGTAGGCGGCTGCGGCATGAGCGGTGGCAACGCAACCGGCCCGGCGGCCACCTCGTCGGCGTCCGCCGGCGTCGGCGGCACGCCCGGGACCGCGTCGCACATCACGGCTGAGCCTGCCGCCTGGCGCAAGTGGGGCCTGACGCCGCTGCCCGCGACTCCCGAGCCCCCCGCGGACAAACCCATCAAGCTGTCCGCGACGGGCCCGATCCCGGTCTTCACGCATGTACCGACATCCCAGAAGGTCGTCTTCATCACCGTCGACGACGGACTGGAAAAGGACCCCAAGTTCATCGAGATGATGCGGGACCTGAAAATCCCGATCACGATGTTCCTGATGAACGACGCCATCAAGTCGGACTACGGGTACTTCAGGCCACTGCAGGCGATGGGCAACCACATCCAGAACCACACCCTGCACCATCCCGCGATGAACACCATTCCGCTGAACCGCCAGAAGCAAGAGGTGTGCGGCGACCAGAAGATCCTCACCCAGCGGTTCGGCACCGCCCCGTTCCTCTTCCGGCCGCCCTACGGGGCGTACAACAACAACACCAAGATCGCGGTGGGAGATTGCGGCCCGCGAGCGATCGTCTGGTGGCGCGAATCCATGCAGGTACGCAATATGCAGTACCAAGAGCCAGGCAAGAAGCTGCGTCCCGGCGACATCATCCTCGCCCACTTCCGCGGCCCTGCGGAGCTCAAGGGCACCACCATGACGGAGATGTTCGCGAATCTGCTCAAGCGCATCCGGGAACAGGGCTTCGCGGTGGCCCGCCTGGAGGACTACATCCAGCCGCCAGCCGGACACTGAACCGACCAGAAGTCAGTGTGCTTCATAGCCGGGCCGCGCGGTATGCGCCGCGACTGGATCGGGTCGGAATCTCGCCCGAGATTTGCCCATCTATCTGATAGACATCGCATCTCGCAGTTCTGCGAGATACCCCCGATTTGGGCCCGATCGGATATCCGGCGACATTGCGCCCCTTGAGAGGGTTGTCCAGGGAGGAGAGGTTCACTCCCCACCGGAAAGTCGGGTCAAAGGCCAAGGAAGGCCCCGAGCAAGCCCTCGCAACAAAGTGCGGGCGGGTGCCGGGCAGAAAGCGCAGGCAGGTAACAGCCCATGGGTCTCACAAGCAACAAAGTGCTGATGCTGGCGATCGTCCTCGCCGTCGTACTGTTCCTCGGCACGGTATGGCTGTGGCCGCGCCTGGCCCGGCGGAACTGGCGGGCCGTCAGCGGACGGTTCGGGCTGCTGCTCGCCACCCAGGTGGCGGCCCTCGCCACGGTGGGACTCGCAACCAACCAGGCGTTCGGCTTCTACGCCAGCTGGTCCGACCTGTTCGGCCAGGAGACCGGCCAGGGAGTAGTCGTCGACCACGTGGCGGAGGGCGGCAGCAGCCCCGTCCAAGTGCTCTCCGCCTCCCCTGTCATCGGTGCGAGCAGCGCGCTGCCGCAGGTGGCCGGGCAGGTCCAGAAGGTCGACATCATCGGCCGTACGACGCATCTGGCCACGCCGGCGTTCGTGTACCTACCCCCGGAGTACTTCCAGCCGCAGAACCACGCGCGCAAGTTCCCGGTGTCCGTCGTTCTCACGGGTTACCCGGGCACGGCCCAGGCGCTGGTGGACAAGCTGAACTACCCGAGCACAGTTCAGCAGCTGGCCAAAAGAGGGAAGATGCAGCCGATGATCCTGGTGATGCTACGTCCGACCGTGGCGCCGCCGCGGGACACCGAGTGCGTCGACGTTCCCGGCGGCCCGCAGACCGAAACGTTCTTCGCCAAGGATCTGCGCGATTCAGTGATGGCCCGCTACCGGGTCGACAAGACGCCCGCCAGCTGGGGCATCGCCGGCGACTCGACCGGCGGATACTGCGCACTCAAGATCGCCATGCACCACCCGCGTTCGTACGCGGCCGCAGCGGGCCTGTCGCCGTACTACAAGGCGCAGATCGACCCCACCACCGGGGATCTCTTCCACGGCGACAAGAACCTGCAGCACCGTGCCGACCTCTTCTGGGCGCTCAAGCATCTGGCCGCCCCCGAGACGTCGCTGCTCGTCACCAGCAGCAGAGTCGGTGAGCACAACTACAAGGACACGCTCAAGTTCATAAAGGGTGTGCAGGGCACAAACGTGACCAGAATTTCGTCGATCATCCTTTCGAACGGCGGGCACAACTTCAACACCTGGAAGCGGGAGATCCCGCCGATGCTGCAGTGGATGAGCGAGCGGCTGGTCGCACACTGAGCCACCGGTGCCTGGCGCCCCGAACTGGTGGTGTGGCCGGCCGCAAACGGCCCTACAGGCGCTCGAACGCCAGGCGTCCGGGCCGGACGGCGCATTCGTGCCCGTTGAGGGGGATGCACTCCGGCGCGCCACGCGGGCCGCCCTGACCCAGTTCGCATCGCGCGGCAGATCGGGGGCTTTCAGCTCACCCCCGATGCTCGCCTCTGCCGTCGCCGCTCTGGTCGAGGAACATCTTGCGGGTGTTCTCCTGGACCCGTTCTGCGGAACCGGATCACTCCTCTGGGCAGCCCCTTGAACAGTGCGGCCGACCGAGAAGCCGTCGTCGACTTTCTCGGGTACGAGTTCGACGCGCAGATCACCGCACCGGCAGCCGGCATCGGCCAGGACACACCAAGGCACGTAGTGATCGAGAAGGGCGACAAGTTTGCGGCGCCAGACGTCATCATCACGGCGCCCCCCTCTCCGTCTCTCCTTGAGCGACCGGCATCTGCTTCTGAACGGATCGACCACTTCCGCCGGTGACACGGCAGCAGTAGCGACCAGGGTGCCGACGACCGATCCGGGCGGGGGATTGTGACGGGAGCCTCCCGGTCAAGCACCTCCCGAACTTGCGGCCCGCGTCGATAATGACCTTGTGCGCTCGCTAGTCAGGAATGCCGTGCTGCCGCTGACGCTGGTCATCGTCGGGGCAGCCGCAGTGATGGGCGACGCCGCGGGGCAAACCCATGCGGCCAGAAGCAGCGGGCGCAGCGGTTTCGGCAAGTCCGGCGAGCCGGGCCAGTCCCAGCGGGGCCAGGACCAGGACCTCCCCGCGACGGCGCCGGCCAAGGACGGCAACGCGTACACCCCCCGCAGGACCGAGGAGAACGCCCGGATCGGCGCGGTCTTCGAGAAGGACGACCAGGGCGCCCACTTCTGCACGGCGAGCGTGGTGCAGAGTCCGGGCCGGAACATGCTGATCACCGCGGCCCACTGCGTCTTCGACGCCGACTCCGGACAGCCGCTGAACGACTTGGTCTTCGCCCCCGGCTACCGCAACGGCGACGAACCCGCCGGCCTGTGGAAGGTCAGCAAGGTGGTCGTCGACGACCGCTGGGCCAAGTCGCAGGACGAGGACCTCGACGTCGCCTTCCTCGTTCTGGACCAGAAGGACGGCAAGAACATTCAGGACGTCCTTGGCGGCAACACTCTCGGTACAGATCGCGGCTTCGACAACAAGGTCAAGATCACCGGCTACCCCACCCGCCGCGACACCCCCGTCTCGTGCCAGAACCGCACCACGAAGTTCAGCGACACCCAGCTGCGCATCCAGTGCACCCACCTCGCGGACGGGACCAGCGGCAGCCCCTGGCTCACCGACTACGACCCCAAGAGCCACACCGGCACCGTCATCGGCGTCCTGGGCGGCCACGAGGGCGGCGGCAACCAGGACGATGTCTCCTACGCCGCATATTTCGACGACGACATCGCCAAGCTCTACCGGCGCGCCCAGGACGAGGACTGAGCCCAGCTCATCCGCATCTCGCTCACGTCGAAGGGCTGATGCCGCGAAGCGTGCCGGGGAGGGCTGAGCGGCCGAGAGCGATCCTGGGGCGAGTCGACGGCTGACGACACGGTTGCGGTGGCGCAAGGGAAGCCTTGCTTCTGAAGCCTTTCGACGATGTGTGCATCCCATCCCCAGGCCCGCCCCGCATGGACGACACCAAGCCGGATGGCGTGATCCACGCAGCAAGGTCCGCGCCCGGTCGAAGGAGAAGTAGTCGCCATAGGCCCGAACCTCCTGCTCTGGTCTCCACGATGCCCTACCAACGGCTCATCGCCGTCCGGACCACCCTGCCAAATCTGCTCGAGATGTGAGCTGTGCAGGTGCCGCGTCTTCTGCCGTAGCGGCGTCCAACCGAGCAGATGCGAGGTCCAGACCTTTGGTCCGACAGCCACCGAGCCGGCCGCGGCCCCGCGCCGATCGCGGCGATCGTAACCGACGGAAGATATCCGCCCACTCCCGCTCAGAACCCGCGCAACCAGCCGAGATACCCCTACACCGCGTGGCTCGTCGCCACCCGGTGGCGCGACTCCGCCACTTCGGAGCACAGCGTCGACCTGTTGGCAGACCTGACCCACCTGTTTGGCCGACGCCGCCGCCCTCGAGCGCAACCGACCGCCCTGCTCCACGGGTCGCGCGGGTCGACCTGAGGGCCGGGTCCGAGCCGACCGAGCCCATTCGTCCGAGGTGCGCCGTCCGGCCGCCGCAAACCGGAATCACACCTGGCCAACGACCATTTCTTACGCATCGACAGGTCCAAACGCAATTCCCCCCTCCCCGCAACCGGCGATACACCCGGATGCCACGCAAGAGGATCAGCATGTCATGTCCATGCGTCACTCTACTTGGAGGGTTCCTTGCTGACTCTGCGACGTCCCCAGCTCTCCTGGGCCAAGCGGTCCGCGGTGCTGTTCGCCGCCATCGCGTCCGTGCTCAGTGCGTCCGCCGTCAACAGCCCTGCCGCGAGTGCGGCGGTCTACGGCTCCTGCAGCGTCGGCGGATGCTCCGACGCGGCCTCGGCGAACTCTGCCTGGTCCGACCTCGGCTACCCGACCGCCCGGGGTTGGTACGACTGGCCGGACGGCGAGTGCAGCTACGCGGGCGGCGAGTTCTACAACAATGACGGGCAGTTGCCGTCCGGTGACACCTTCTACGAGTACGACGTCTACCCGCGCACCTGCGGCGCCCATCGGGACGCCTACCGGATCGTCGTCGACTCGAGCACTGGCGCGGTCTGGTATTCGCCCGACCACTACTCCGACTTCTACCAGCTCTGACACTCCGGCAGGACTTGAATCATCGGTCTGCTCAGGCGTCCGGGCGACTGTCGAGGGCTGAGGGCCACCGCTGTGTCATGGTCATACGGGCTACGAGGCCGTCCGCCGGCAGACGCCTCTTCCTGTCGGCGACCGGCACGGTCAGCCGCCGGCCCACGGAGCACGGGCGACCCGTGATCGCGGAGTGGAACAGGGAGCCGTAGTCACCGGCGATGACAGGCCCTCAGTGCTGCGGCCCGGGCCCCTCTCGTGACCCGGGCCGCAGTCGTACAGCGCCTCCGCCTGGTCGCCGGAGCCGTAGGCCGCCGAGGGCACGACCGTGCAGTGGCCGACGGTCCAGCGCACGATCACGGCAGTAGACGTGAGCGCTTGGCGCAGGCCCATGTTCGCCTCGGCACGCTTCAGGACGACGTAGCGCAGCCGGCCGGTGTCTATGAGCTCACGGAAGCCACCGGACGTCGGATACGGGACCCGGCCGGTGAACCCGCCCACGGGCAGAACGTGCGCGTTGGCGGAGATGATGTAGGGCGCGGCCTCCCCCCAGCCGGGCACTGCGGCCAGGTACTCGGCGCCGCCTCGGTGCGCGGTCAGGTAGGCCAGCAGGCGTTCCCGGGTCGGGGCGAGCTTCGCGAGCGGGTTGCCCACCCGATGGTTGGTGGGGCCCACCCGGCCCAGCGAGCCGGGCTGGTTGTAGCGCAGGGACAGCGCCGACGCCGACCAAACGGCCGGGATGAGCAGGACCGCGGCGAGCCCGGCGGCCAGGCCGGCCGCGACGAGGCGCGGCCGTCGGCGGATGCACGACAGAACCAGGGCGACCAGGCCGAGGGCTGCGGCGGTGGGGACGGACCAGGGGAAGAAGTGCGGGTACCACAGCGTCAGGGTCACGCACCAGGCGAGGTTCACGGCGATCACGCCGGGCAGCACCCAGGCCCGTCGACCGCCCCTGCGGCACGCCTGCCAGGCCCGCACGGCCCCGGCGCCGCCCATCGCGGCCAGCGCCACGGCGACGACACCCATGTAATAGGTGTGTCCGGTCACACTGCCGAAGCTGAACAACAGGAAGAACGTGACCAGCCACGACCCCCACAGCACATAGCCTGCCAGCACCCGGTCCGTGCGGGCCGCACGCCGCCGCCACAGCGCCCAAGCGCCGCCCGCGACCCCGAGCGCGGCCAGCGGGTACAGCCATCCGGTTTGAGTGGCGATCCCGGGGCTGAACATCTTCCAGACGCTGTCGCCCATGCCGGGCCCGGTGCCGGCCGTCCGCAAGCTCTCGTTGGGGGCGACGCTACCGGCGGCGGCCGCGTCGAGGCCGTGGAAGCGGGTCAGGAAGTTGTAGCCGACGACCAGACCATACGCCGAGTTGTCCGTGGTGCCGTCGAGGTAGGGGCGCTCGGACGCCGGGGTCAGCGTGGCCACCACCATCCACGACAGCGACACGCCGCACGCCACCGCGCCGGCCAGCGCGACGTCCAAGAGCCGACGGCGCAGAGCCGTAGGCGCGGCGACGAGGTAGGTCACAGCGAGGGCGGGCAGCACCGCCCAGGCCTCCAGCATTTTGCACTGGAAGGCGGCGCCCACCCATACCCCCGCGAGCAGCAGCCGGCGGCCCTGGCCCCGCTCGGTCGCCCGCTGGGTGGCCGCGGCGGCCAGAAGCAGCAGAAGGGCGAACGGCGAGTCCTCCGTGACGGACCGCCCCAGGCCGACGAACACGGGAGTGAGGGTCAAAAAGCCCGCCGCCAGCAGACCGGCCGGCACGCCCGCCCAGCGGCGTACCAGACCATGGAGCAGGACCACGCAGGCCATGCCTTCGACCGCCTGCGGCAGCACCAGCGCCCATGGACGAAAGCCGAAGACCAGCGCCGACAGGGCCTGCGGCCACAGGTAGCCGGGCAGCTTGTCGATCGTGATCGTGTTGCCCGGGTCGAAGGATCCGTAGAAGAAGGCGACCGGATTGTCGGTCATGCTGCGCACGCCGGCCGCGTAGAACGCATGGAACGAGCTGTCGTCCAGGCCCCACAGGGTGAGCAGGGCGGCGACCGTCACGATGCCCAGCAACACCGGGAGCTCGTACGCCGGCCGCGGTGTACCCGTGCGGGGCGCGGGTAGTGCCGATCCGCCGCCGCGGGGCCGGTTCAGCACGGCGGAGATGGCGCGCACGGTCGCTGGCTCGGCGCCTCGCTCTTGGGCCGGCTGGCTGTGGGGCGTGAACATGAACGACGGCCTTTCAGGGCTCCCGAAAACTCCATCCGGACGCAGTGGACAATCCAGATCCTGGGGAGTATCCGTCGGTCGACATGCACGGAATCTGAACGGAGACTTAACCGCGTACAAGTCTCACCGCCCTCTCACTCAAAATGGGAAGTAGTGGAAATACAGGTAAGGGGTGGATCCGAAGGTCGGCGTTCGGGCCGCTCCGTGTCAGCCATCCATCGGATCGCGGCGCGCGTGCCAGCTGCCAGTCCAGACCTGCGTCGCATCCTTGCCGACCTCGAACGCCCCCTCGCCATCACCGTCGACGGCGGCGCGCCGCTCGGCGAGGTGATGCCGCGGCGCACCTCCGAGGGCACGGAGCTCGGCCACGCGATCGGCCCAGCGCACCGCGGCCAGGGGCTGGCTGCGCGGGCGGTGCGGGTGATGGCCTCGTACGCCTTCCAGCACCTGAGCGCGAGGCAGGTGATCCTGGAGCTGGAGGCCAAGAACGCTGCTGGCGTCGCCGTGGCTGCCAAGGCGGGCTTCCAACTGCTCGACGCACCGCTGGCCACGGGTGAGGAGAAGCGGCGGCCCTTCGCCCCGCAGGCGTGGGGTCTGGACCGCCCCTGACCTCCATCAGGCTGTCAAGGGGGCAAATGGTGGGCTGCCACCAAGGGCTGCCACCAACAGGCACGAACACCAGTGGTCGAGACCGAACTTCGGCACACAGCAAGGCCAGCTACAGGCCGGGGTGACCTGCGTCGGCGGCCCTACGTGATCGACCTGATAAGGACGGGGCCACCGGGTCAAATCCTGTGCCCGACCGGGGGCGCCGTCCTCAACCTATGGACGGTGCCCCGAGGGGCCCCTGTCCGGGAGCTGTCTACCGACGGGCGGGAGGTGTCCGCGGCGAAGGGCTCGTCGGGGGTGCTGGTGACATCCGGCTGTGCGTGACCGCGCTCTCGCTCGCTCTGGGGCGCTGGGAAGGTCGCGAGGAACCGCTCGAAGCGCTGGGCGGTTTCCCTGCTTATCCGGTTCGGTCGTGGCGCTGGGATCCCGCGCAGGCGTCGTTCCGGCCCTGGACCACACGCTCTGGTCATCCCGGGACGGCCTGTGGCGCGGGGGTCCGGGTTCGTACCGGACCGGGTTGCCGGGGAGGTCTGCGCCTGCTCTGGGCTCATTAAGTCGGCGACTCGGTGGCGCCCTCGCGGGCTGCGGCAGCCAGCGGCTCTTGCCCGGCGGGGTCGAGGAGGACATCGGCGTGGACGGCCAGGACGCCGTGCGGGGTGAAGCCGGTCGGCCAGCAGGCGGCCTCCGCGGGGGCAGGAAAGACGTGGTGCGCAACGCCGAGCCGGCCGAGGAAGGCGGTGGTGTCGTCCCGCAGGGCTTCTGCGTCCACGACGGTCAGCGGCAGGCCTGCGGTGACGGCGAGCCGTGCGGCTGCCGCAAGGAGTGCCTCGCGGCCCGCGAGGCCGTGGTCGTAGAGGAGCAGGCGCACTCGTGTGCCGACGAGTGCGTCGACACACGCCTGGACGGCGCTGTGCTCGAGCTCGGCTGCATTCAGCACAACTGGTCCTCCTGCCACCGGCCTTGGCCGCCTTCCCGACAGCGAGCCGGGCTGCACCGATCGTAAGCGGCCAGGCGGGGGCGAACCTTGAAGGGCGCACTGGGTCGCGCTGCATGGGAAACGCCCCGTGTCAGGAGGCCCTCCCACGGGACGGCGGGCTCTACGCCAGCGACAGCAACCGCTCGGGGTGGTGAGATGTCGCCGGGAGGGAAAGCGATCACCAACCAGGTTCCGCGCTCCAGGAGGCAGGGCAGGTTCCTGGGCAGCGTGGCTGCCAGGTGCGACAGGCTGTGGGTGCTCTCAGTCTGTCTCGATCTGGCGGTGAGCGAAGACGATGACCGTGTCCGGCGTACTGCCCCCGGACACCCACTGCCGGCGGGCGCGCCGCCCGCGCCCCGGCCCCGAGCGCAGACAGGAGACCGCCCGTGACCGCCCGACCCCAGGGCCGCGACTGGACCCGTATGCAGCGCGCCGACTTCGACGACTGCGCCCCGCTCGACCTGGTCGACGCGGCCGTGTGTCGGCCGGTGCCCGCCGTGCCCGACGAGTGCGGGACCCAAGCACTGTTCGGGAAGGACCCGAAGCCCTCGCGGCCCCGCCGCCCCCGCACGCCGGCCCCGGCACCCGCCGAGGACGCTGACACCTTGTTCCGAGAACTCTGAGCCAGCACGTTGCGCCCGTAGGGTGCGGGCATGACGGACCCCGTCCCGCTCACCGGCCGCCAGGCCAACCGGCTCATCACCGTTCTCCGGCACGGCCGGGACCCGGACCGTGCGGCCTCGGAACTCGGCATCGATCTGCGTGCTGTGTGGGCCAGGGCCCGTACCGACACCCGACTGGCGATCTCTCGCCGGCCGGGACCCCGACGTCCTCGAGGAGCGCGGCCACACCCTGCGGGCCGACAACCCTCGTCTCCTGGCGCTCGGGATCTCCCGGGCCGGGCGGAGCTGATCCTCGGTATCAGCGGTGCGAGGGAATGGCGGGGAGACGATCCGGCGTTCGCGGCCGCATGCGACGCGGTCAGCGCCGCCTCACCTCCATGCGGGGCCAGCAGGGCCATCCGGCTGACTCCCCCGCGCGTGGCCCGTTTCCTTTGAGGAACTGAGCAAGCCGGGCACCACCGTTATCGCGGCCGCCGCCGCCATCGGCGTGAGCAGCGGGGCGATCTACCAGCGGCGCGGCCGGGACGAGGAGTTCGCCACGGCCATGGACGACGCGCGGGAATCTGCCCGACAGGCTGCTGCAGACCTGGCCTGACGCAACGTGCAACGCGGTGGGTGGGGACGCGGCGATCGGCGTCCTGACCGTGCTGGGCCAGATCGACCCGGGCGACGGGTTCAAGCGTGCTGCGCGAGACGCGTTCCCCGACATCCGGGCGGCCGCCCTTGCGCAGTTGCCGACAGACACCGGGTTCGACGGGGAGTTGGTGGTGTAGAAAAACGGCCAATTTGGTCGTGGCCGATTGGCTATCGATTCGCCGTGTCGCACACCGTGCGAATTGGCACCTCGCTCTTCCGGCCGAGGAGGGCTTCACACGCCGCGTCCGCGGTGTCGAATATCCGGCAGCTCATGCCGACGCCGGTCAGGTCAAGCACACGTCGCACCACTTGGGTGGGCGCGGCGAGCGACACGGTTCCGTCGACGTTCCGCATGTCGTTGACGGTCCGTACGATGACCCGCAGCCCGGAGGAGTCCATGAACGGCACCCCCGCCAGGTCCAGCACCAGGTGACGTCGTCCGTGCACCACCTGGCCGGCCAACTGGTGCTGAAGGGCGAGGCCGGTGTCAGCGTCGAGCTCTCCGCAGACGGTGATGATCGCGGCGTCGGAGCTGATCACGGCCACCTCGACACCCAGACCTGCTGGTTCGCTCACAAGTTCTCCTCGAATGGGCTCTACACGGCAGCAGCCCGGTTACCCCGCCCGGTGACGTTCATACGCGCTTGCCGCGGTTCCGGTGTCAGCGGATCTCGATCCCGACCCGTTCGCCGGCGCGGGTGACGAGGTCGCCGATGGACTCGGCTTCGACCCGGCTACCGAGGCCCGGCTCGACCACGAGGCCACCGCCCACGTCAAAGAGAACCGCCCGGAGCGCACCCGCACCGGCTATGCCGCCGACTGGAACACCTTCCATCCTCGACGCGCGGGTGTGGGCCATGAAGCAGGAGGAGGCCCACGCGACACCAGCAGGTCGACACCGCGCAGCGGATCGTTCTACGTAACGGCAGCCTCGACCCGAACACGCCGCTGAACTGGAAGGTGTACAGCGACAGCTATCCCCTCGGCTGAGTCCCCCTGGCTGATCCACTACGACAGACCCGGCAGGCTCGCGGCGCCCGGGACCGGGCCCGTCGATCCCCACGCGGCGGCCTGCCGCGCCGTGATCCACTGGATCACGGCGACCGCCACCAGCGCTCGGTCGCGCCGCCCGGCCGCGCCAGGACCGCCCCCGCGGCACCCCGATGTCGAGCTGCCGAACAACTGCTCCAGCGCGGGGACGAAGTCGCCGGAGGGCAATCCGTTCAAATAGGGCAGCGGTAGCACCTCGCTGATCTTCGGGGACTTCCGTGCCCAGGGCGGCAGGATCGCCGAGGAGAACCGCTCGCGCTCCCCAGTAGTCTCGTCGACGCGCTTGTCGTTCGCTCGAGGAGCCATCGCCTCCACCGCCCCAGTGGCCGTGGTCACCGACCTGGGCTGTTGGTAGCGGTCGCGGGCCATCAGACGGCGACTGTTCTCGTCCCGCTGATCAGCCAACTCGGCTATTTATGCCTTGCCTTCGGCTTCCAGGGCGGCGGCGAGATGACAGCCATCCTTGAGGGCGAGATCCCGGCTTGAGAGGCCGCGCGCACCCGGCACGTCCGCGTTGGCACTGCTCACCGCACGCGGGCCCTGCTCTTGGCCGGTGCCTAAGCCGCCGCGGCAATGACCCACACGGCAACGCGGATGCCGTCGGCGCGCATCACTCAAGGGGGGCCGAAGAAACTCAGGAAGCCGTCATACGGAGGTGCGCCGGTACTGCCCACCACTGGTCCGGGCGGTCCACCACCACGGCCTCGGGACCGGTCTCGACCAACCGGCCGAGGCGCAGGAGATAGGCTGCGATGCCTGCCGCACCCTGCATCCACGCTGTGCTCGGCGGTAGCAGCGGAGGATCCTTGCGGTGTTCCAGGAAGCGCCATCGGGCGCCTGCTTCGTCCTTGATCGCCCGCTCCACCAGCGCATCACCCATCCTGCGCGCCCCGTGGAACAGGGTCTCCGCCTCTGCGATCGTCCGGCAGGCCTGGACCGCGTCCAGAAGCACGTCTCCGACACCCGCTGTTCCGCAGCAGCGGCCATCGTTGTCCCAGAAGCCGGGGCGGAGGCGTTCCGGCAGCCCCGAATCGAGGATCGAGGTCAGACAACGCCGCCGTAGTTCCTCGATCTCGAAGCCTTCCACCTCTGCGACCCCCGCGTATGACAGCGCCGCGAACAACAGCGACGTGCCCGCCGGTCCGTGACACCAGGAGTACGTCACCGGTTCCACTTCCCGACTCGACGGAGGAATCGTGTGCGGGACGACGAAACCTCCGTCCTCCAAGGAACCTACCGACAGGACGTGCTGGGCCCCCTGCACAGCGGCCTGAAGAAAGTCCTCCCTCTCCAGCGCCGCACCCGCCACCGCCAGCGCCGCCGCGATTCCGGCAGTGCCGTGCGAGTAGTTCGGCATCCTCGATGGCATGCCCGGCACCATCCCCCAGTCCAGGCCTGCCTGGGTACGGTCCGCCACCCGTAGCAGCGCCTCGCCGCCCGTCGTCGCGATCCGCTGGGAGAACTCGCTCTTCGCCCAGACCGCCGTCAGCACCACGCCTGCGGTTCCCATGACCAGGTCGCTCACAGGGGCATCCGAACCCTGTTCGACATCGAGTGTGGTCTTCCAGCCTGCAGGAGTCGCCAGATCGGCCAGCCGCCGCAGCGCGGTCAGTTCCTCACCCGGGGCGAGAAGCCTCAACGCCATTGCGTCGCCGGCGAGACCGTCGTACAACGACGGCTCCGTTCTGCTTCTGGCCTGCGCCGACAGTCTTGCCACGATCCCTGCCGCCAGGCTCTCTTCCCTTTCGCTCAGCTGCCGGTACTGTGCGATCTCAGCCAGCACCGGAACCAACCCCGCGATTCCCGCGTACAGCGAGTCACGGTCCTTCGCAGGTACCGGCACCTGACCGTCCTGCGACACTGTCTCCGGCAGCCACGGGCCCTCGTCCTCACGCACCTGGCTCAGGACCCATGCCCAGGCGGCCTCACCCAACTCCAGGTACGCATCGCTCCTCACCACCCGACCACGCTACAGCCTACCTGGGCGCCCAGTACGGCATCCGTCTACTCGGTCGGTGGCGGTTGGCGGCGTTCTCCGCGGCGCCGCCGTACATCAGAGGTAGCCGTTGCGCCCCGGCGCGCGCAGGGGCGGCCCCGAGGTGCCGACCGTGATCGCCCTCACCGACGTCGCCGCCTTCATCACCTGCTACGTGGGCCTGGCGCGTATTCCGCAACCTCATCAGCTTCCGTCGGCCGTCGTCGGCAGCCGGCTGTCCATGAAGACCCAGCACGTTCTGGGCGACAGCGTCGCGGTGCACCTGGAACCGACCATTTCCTCGGCGGACCGGGCGCTGCAGCACCGGGATGTGGCCGCGGGGCTGACCCGGAGCGGGACGAGCACCTTGTCCCTCGACGTCGCGAGCGCCAACGGGCTGTCTGCGACCAACGCGCTGGAAGGTTTTGTCTCGGCCTACGCCCACGGCGCGGCCAAGGACGTCACGGTGCAGGACGCCGTGCCGCTGACCCACCGCGACAGTCGAGGCCTGGCGGGTTTGAATGTGGCCTTCGGCGTCAGCCTGTGCGGCTTCGTCCTGGCGGAGAGCCTTCCGGCACTGTCCCGGCGCCTGCACATACGGCATCGTTTCGCCCTGATGAGGGGCTTCGCGGTCGCTACGGGCGTGGGTCGCGGCCGCCTTGGCCGGGCCGGCGCTGGAAGCGGTGCCCGCTCCCCCCTGTTTTCCCCTGGCGGTGTGACACGCCAGGTCCGCGCAGGCATGAGGAGCAGGATCGCCGCGAATACTGCGCCGACGGCGGCCTGCGCGACGTCATGAGCAATCAGGACACACTCCGGGGCACCCACGCCTTCAACTGGTCCGCGCCGTACTCGCGTCGGCACCTCGCAAGAGCGGCATCCTCGCCGCTGTCCTGGCAGCGGCGGACGCCGACGACGACATCGACTGGACGGTGTCGGTGGACTCCACGGTCATCCGGGCCCACCAGCACGCTGCCGGGGCACGTAAAAGGGGGCGGCTCGATCCGGTGAGCCCGCAGATCACGCCCTCGGACGCTCCCGCGGCGGGCTGAGCACAAAGGTCCACCTGGCCGGACACGGCGGGGCACGGCCCCTAGCCTTCACCATCACCGCAGGTCAGGCTGGTGACGCACCCGCCTTCGAGACCGTGATGTCCCGCATCCGCGTGCCCCGCACCGGCCCCGGAAGACCACGAACCCGGCCCCTCGCCGTGCTGGCCGACCGGGCCTACCCCTCCCGCGCGATCCGCAGCCACCTCCGGCGCCGGGGAATCCGGGCGGTGATCCCGCAGCCTTCCGACCAGATCGGCCACCGTCTACGGCGGGGCCGCCAAGGCGACCGCCCACCCGGCTTCGACCGCGAGGTCTACAAGCAACGGAACACCGTCGAGCGGTGTATCAACCGGCTCAAGCAGTGGCGCGGCCTGGCCACACCATCCGACAAGCTCGCCATCGCCTACCAGGCCGCACTCCACCTCGCCGGCATCCTCATCTGGACCCGACGCTGACCAAAGAGACAGAACCTAGCCGCCGGACACAGTTCACAGCCCTACGGCGGCCCCGACCTCGTCGTCCATCCGCGCTTCGGCCCTGGGTCGGAATTTCAATTCGTCCGCTTTTTCGAGTGCTGGCGAATGACGAAAGGCGTCATGAACAGGACCATGTCCCGATAATCGGGCATCGGTCGGTGCCGTCTGCGTCTCCCGAACCGGAGGGCGGCGGTCAATCCGCGTTGTCGACGATCTCGGCGATCTGCGAGAACTCCACAGATGGTGCCACGCCGTACAAGTCCGTTACTCGCGCGCGCAATTCCTCGGAGAAGAATTGCTCTGCCTCTTGTCTCGACTCCCAGACGTAGAAATTCACAGCCTGCTGCCGATTTTCGTCGAAAGTGAAGAACTTGAACCGCAGACCCGGCATGCCTTCGAACATGCCACGCGCGTTCTTGGCGACGTCGGTGATCCGTGCGCTATCAAAGTCGCCGGCATAGGAGAACGTAACGGTGACGCCGATCACGACCGCTCCCTCCGCCATAGGGGCAGGGACGCCTTCACTTCCTCTTGCTAGGCAGCACCGCGCGGACCAGCCACCGAACGTGGCCCCTCCGCGAGCGGCGAAGACATTTCCGCCGGCGTGCGGGGCGTGGCGGGCAGGCGGACACTGTTGTCGCGGGGTCTTCACCCTGCTGGTCTTCATCACAGGCGCGTACGGATCCTCGCTCCACGCCCTGCAGCCCGTCCGGACGTCGCGTTCGCTTCCGTCTGCGCGCCGCGCGCGTGTACAGGGGCGTCGACTATGGGCGGAATCAACGGACCGGCTCTTGAGAGTCTGCGTGGAGCGCTGAGAGGACCCGTCATCACTCCGGGAGATCCCGGCTACGACGAAGCCCGCGGTGTTTACAACGCCATGATCGACCGGCGTCCGGCGGCGATTGCCGGGTGCGTCGACGTCGCGGACGTAAGGACTGTGCTCTCCTTCTCCCAGGGCGCCGGATTGGAGCTGGCGGTGCGGGGCGGCGGACACAGCGGCCCGGGGTTGTGCCTGGTCGACGACGCGCTGACGCTCGACCTGACCCCGATGCGCTGGGTGGACGTCGACCCGGAGACGAGGACCGCGAAGGTGGGCGGCGGCAGCCTGTGGGGCGACCTCGACCACGCGACCCACACGTTCGGCCTGGCCACACCGGCCGGGATCGTATCGACCACGGGAGTCGGCGGTCTCACCCTCGGCGGCGGGCACGGGCACCTGACCCGCAGGTACGGTCTGACCATCGACAACCTGCTGTCCGCCGATGTGGTCCTCGCCGACGGCACGTTCGTCACGGCGTCGGAAGACGACCACCCGGACCTGTTGTGGGCTCTGCGGGGTGGCGGCGGCAACTTTGGCGTGGTCACGTCGTTCACGTTCCGGTTGCACCCCGTGGACACCGTGGGCGTCGCGATCACCGTCTGGCCCATCGCCCGTACGCGAGACGTGCTCCAGTGGTACCGGGAGTTCCTGCCCGGTGCGCCTCACGAGCTCAGTGGATTCTTCGCCCTGCTGACGGTACCGCCCGGGCCGCCCTTCCCCGAGCCGATCCACGGGCAGAGGGCGTGCTGCGTCGTGTGGTGCTACACCGGCGACCTGGAAGGCGACCGTCTGGAAGAGACACTGACAGTCGTCGACACGCCCGGGCCACCGGCATTCCACTTCAGCACCCCCATGCCCTACCCCGACCTGCAGCGCATGTTCGACGGGCTGCTGCCGAAGGGACTGCAGTGGTACTGGCGCGGTGACTTCTTCGACGCCATCCCCGACGAGGCCATCGCCGTACATGAGCAGTACGGCCAGAACCTCCCCACCGGCCTGTCCACGATGCACCTGTACCCGGTCGACGGAGCCACCCGCCGTGTCGACGCCGGTGACACAGCCTGGGCCTACCGGCACGCCACGTGGTCCGGTGTCATCGCCGGCATCGACCCCGAGCCCGCCAACGCCGGCCTGATCCGCCACTGGTGCGTCGACTACTGGAGCGACCTGCACCCCTACTCCATGGGCGGCGCCTACATCAACTTCCTCGGCGAGGAGGAGAGCACCGACCGGGTCCGGGGCACGTACCGCGATCACTACGACCGCCTCGCAGCAATCAAGCACACGTACGACCCCGACAACTTCTTCCACGCGAACCAGAACATCCCACCCGCCACTTCGTGAGCGGCCCGCCGGGCGCGCGGGACACGCCCCAGGGGCGGCAGCGGCGGTTCACCGGCGGCGCGCGTCCACCTGGCTCTCCACCCTCCACCGGGGACGACCAGCCCGCACACCTGCATCGTCGCGGCCGGCCGGACGTCGCCGATGCCAGCGGCGGGGTAGATCCTGGGGATCTGAAGCGGCAGCCGACGGCGGCGTTGCGCCGGCTGGCTGCCATACCACGAGGATACGACATGGCCGCTTCTGCAGACCGCGAAGTCGAGTCCGTATGAGGGAACGCGTCGAACGGTGAGTTCACGCACCGCCACGTGGTGGCCGGGACAAGGCATGCGGTCCGGGTACTCAAGACCAGTCACCCCTCCGACGTCTTACACGTGAGTGTGGGGTCTCCCGGGCAGCCTGCGCGGCCGAGAAGGGCGTAACCGCATCGAGCGGCGCGGGCGGGCCTGACAGCCAGGCGCCCAGACCGACGCGTCGGCCGCCGTAAACTCCCGCTTGCCGAGCGGGACGCTGCCTGCCAGCGACAGAGCCATCTCGCCGAGTCCGTACGCACCGACCGGAAACGTGTCGAGGCGGCTTTGCCGGCATCGTCCCACCGACAGGCGGCCAAGCCGGCCGACTTGCGGAAGCAAGCACTCAGCTCTCTGGGTGAACAGCCCGACGATTGCCGAGGTGGCAGCCGGCAGGACGATGCCGTTCTGGGCTCGCGGCAGGCCGTGCCCGATGAGCGGGCCGGCCGCGCGCAGCAGCAGCAGCAGGGGACGACGACGCTCAGGATCCAGATCCTCGCTGAGCCCCAAGAGCGGTGGAGCCGGCGGCCAGGATCTGGACATGGCCGGCGCGGCCGCGAACCGGGACGAGTTCCTCGGGCAGTCGCGCGGAGTGGGACGGCGAACGCCAGGCGGCCAAGCGCATCGGAGCGCACGACCGGCTGGTGCATGAACGCCCGCCGCAACGCGCGCGACTACGCGCGTCTTCCCCAGCGCTCCGAAGCACACCTGGACTGGGCACTCGTCCCACGATGGCCCGACGTCTCACCCGCAGGAGCCCCCGACCGAAACAGTGGATACGGAAGACGCTGTCCGCCGGATCACGGCCGTCCAGCTGTCCTACCCGCGGCCGCTTCAACACCTAGTGCGCCGACGCCAACACGAAAGGCCGGGGCCCTGGGGAGGGGACTGCTGCAGCGCGGCAACCCGCGCCTGATCGTGTGCATGCCGGCGCGCGGTGTCATGGTGAGCCGGTGCGGACTCGGGTCCCTGTGCGGTTTCGGCGGGCGGCCAGTAAGTCGCCACCTCGCCGGTCGGACCAGCCTCCGCGCATCGCCGCGCTCAGTGGCCGAAAATCGAACAACGACAGCGTGCACCACCACGGCAAGCAGAATCCGGGCGTGGGGCCAGAAAGCCGCGCTCACTACTCCAAGCACGGCTTTGTCGTGGATTGTCGTCGTTGCATGAAGCAGATGCCTTTACCGGGCACGTATATGGCGCCGATGCACTTCGGCACCCGGTGGCGCAGGCGATGACCAGGTGGCGCATTCCGCCCCCTGCGTGATGTCGCCACTCATCGCCTGCAGCATGTGCCGCAGGACTGGCCAGGATCGCCCACCGGGAGTCGGCCACCCGATTTATGCGAAACAGCGTCTCGCGTGTGTCAGACAATGCCGACGACCAGGTCGCTGGCGCGTAGGGCTGTGACGAGGGCGGCAGGGGCGGTGGCGGTGGAACCCGTGCTGTAGGGCGGTTGAGGGTCGTACTCGACCACGAGCTGCACGGCCTGAGCGATCTCGTCACCGGCCATGCGGCCGGTCAGGCACAGGGCGAGGTCGATGCCGGCCGAGACGCCGGCAGCGGTGGCGTACTTGCCGTCGATGACGACCCGTTCCGTGTCGGGAGAGGCACCGAACGCCGAGAGGTGGTCCAGGCAGACCCAGTGCGACGTGGCCCGGCGGCCGGCGAGCAGCCCGGCGGCCCCCAGCAGCAGGGAGCCGGAACAGACCGAGGCGGTCCACGTGCTGGTCTCATCGACTCGGCGGATCCAGTCGAGGGTGGGCTCGTCCGCAAGGAGGTCCGCGGTCCCGGGGCCGCCCGGGACGAGCAGGACATCGGGTGCGGTCACCTCGGAGAGTGCGGCATCGGCAGTGAGGGCGAGGCTTGTCATCTCCGTACGGGCCTGGCCCGGCCGGGCTGCGGTGAAGACGACTTCCGCGCGGGGATGCGGGAGAGGATCTCGTACGGTCCGACGGCGTCCAGTGCCGTGAAGCGCTCGTACAACAGGATGGCGATCTGCATCAGTTTGCTCCGGTCGGGTGCGTACGGAAGCGGCGACGGTATTCGGTGGGCGATACGGCCAGAGCGCGGACGAAGGCGCGTCGCATCGACTCCGGGGTTCCGAAGCCGCAGGTGCGTGCGATTTCCTCGATTCCGGCCTCGGTGTCTTCCAGTCGACGGCGGGCCGTCTCCAGCCGGATGCCGTCCACGTACCGGCCCGGTGTCACCCCGACCTCGGCGGCGAAGGCACGCGCGAAGTGGCGGGGGGGGACAGGGCACACCGCTCGGCGAGCGCGGCCACCGAGAGGTCGCCGTCCGGGTGTTCGGCGATCCAGCACTGGACGTCGCGCAGCGGGTGCCGTTCGGCGAGCTGGGCGGTGAGCTGGGTACTGAACTGTGCCTGACCGCCCGGCCTGCGCAGGAACACCACCAGGTGCCTGGCCACCTGCAGCGCGGCGTCCCGGCCGAGATCCTCCTCGATGAGCGCCAGGGCGAGGTCGATGCCCGCGGTGACGCCGGCCGATGTGGCGATGTTCCCGTCCTCGACGTAAATCGGTTCGGGATCGACGTCGATGTCAGGGTGGCGTCGGGCGAGGGAGTCGCAGTACGCCCAGTGCGTGGTGGCACGCCGTCCGGCCAGCAGCCCGGCCTCCGCGAGCAGGAAAGCGCCAGTGCACACCGACACCACCCGTTCGGCTCCGGCCGCCAGCCGGCCGATCCGCCGCACCACCGCCGGATCGGGATCGATCGTGCCCGCGCCGCCAGGCACCAGGAGCGTGTGGGCCGGTCCGACGTGATGAAGGTCGTCGTCGGACAGCAGCCGGAGCCCGCTGGACGTGCGTACCGGCCTGCCGCCGGGCCCGGCGGTCGTGATCCGGTACAGGTCCGGCTGTCCCACGGCGGCCCCCGCCCCGGTGAAGACCTCCAGAGGGCCGGTCACGTCAAGGCTCTGCACGCCCTCGTAGAGGACGATGACCACGCTGATGGAACTCATGCAGCTCAGCCTGGCAGTGGGCCGACACGGCAGCAATGACGCGTTTGCCACCTTTCCTGCCATCGCTCGGCGAGAAACCGCCGACACGCTGCTGGATCAGGTGCAGGTGGACAGCGGCCGCGGGTGCTGCCCGCGACAGGATGTTCCGCCACCGGCTCCGTGAGATACCAAGGACCCGCAAGCGAAGGTCCGCAGGACAGCGGATCTTCGGGGCAACCGTCGCCAGCACGTGGCACCACGCCGGGTCGTCCGGCGACCCGCACTCCATCTCGCGGCGATCCTCATGCGGGCCCGGCGCTGCTCCGGCACTGTCAGACCCTGAAGATCCGTCGTGCGTTGCCGGACAGGAACAGCTCGGTGGCTTCCTCGTCCAGGCCCAGTTCCCCAAGGTGTTCCAGCGCCTGGCTAGCGGTGATCATGGGGTAGTTGGTACCGAACAGCACCTTCCTACGGCCCCGGCCGCGCAGGTAGTCGACCAGCTCGCGCGGGTAGCGGCGAGCGGTGTAGGCACTGGTGTCGATGTACACGTTGGCGTGCTTGTCGGCCACCGCGATCATCTCCGTGGTCCACGGGTAACCGATGTGCCCGCACACGATGGTCAGCTCGGGGAAGTCGAGCGCGACCTGGTCGATGTACGGGATGGGGCGGCCGGTCTCCGACGGGCGCAGCGGCTCGGTGGGCCCGACCTGCGTGCAGAACGGGATGCCGAGGTCCACGCAGGCCGCGTACAGCGGGTAGTACAGCCGGTCGGTGGGTGGGAGCTGCCACAGCCCCACTGTGCAGCACAAACTCCACGGCCCCGGTCTGGAGAAATGCCCGCTGGCCGACGGGCACGCCCGTATTGTCTGGGTGCTGCCGGTGACGGCGGCCGAGATGGAGTACCGCCGCACGCACGGTCACAAAGCCCTTGAACGGCTCTTCGACCAGTACGCGATCGTCCCGACCCACCCGAGGCGGCCATCCGTCGTCTGACCCTCGCGGGCACGTTCCCGGCACCGGCGACAGGCGGGGCCCCGCTGCGCGGTCGACGGCATGGAGCGGCCGGTACCGCGCACGGCGGTCCGCCGTTCACCCACAGAGCGGCGTCGCGGCGTCACCCGCCGGATCCTCCAAGAGGTGGAGCAGGAAGAGGACGGGATGGGGATGTCCTCTTACGGGGTAGGCGAGCGGGACGACGCGGGGCGGCCCGGCGCGCTGCTTGAGGGAGGGTCAACGTATGCAATTCGACGACGATGCTGCTCTGGACACGTCCGAGGTCACGGACGGGCGGGGAGGTGCGCTGGGCGGAATCCCGGGCGGCGGGAAGACCATCGGAGGGGGAGTGGTCGGGCTCGTGGTGCTGGTCGCTTCCGTGCTCTTGGGTGTCGACCCCGGCATGTTCGGCTCGGGCAGCAGCGACACGTCCTCGTCCGGCAAGTCAGCCTCGGACCTCGCGGCGGACTGCCGTACCGGTGCCGACGCCAACCGCAAGGAGGAGTGCCGGATCGTCGCCGTGGTCGACAGCGTGCAGGCATTCTGGAAGCAGACGGAGACGGCCGCCGGCAAGCCCTACGAGCAGGCCCCGACGTTCCTGTTCACCGGGAGCGTGAACACCGGCTGCGGGAACGCGACTTCCGACGTCGGCCCCTTCTACTGCTCAGCCGATGACAAGGTCTATCTCGACCTCAACTTCTTCAACGACCTGAGCAGCAAGTTCGGCGCCAAGGGCGGACCGTTCGCCGAGGCCTACGTCATCGCGCACGAATACGGCCACCACTTCCAGGACCTCAGCGGAACGATCTCCCGCGGCAGCGGAAAGGGCCAGAACAGCGGCTCGGTGAAACTAGAGTTGCAAGCGGACTGCTACGCCGGTGTGTGGGCCCACCACGCCACCACCACCCCCGACCCCAAGAGCGGTAAGCCACTGATCACCGACTTGACGAAGGACGACATCAACCGCGGGCTGGACGCGGCCGCCGCTGTCGGAGACGACCGTATCCAGCAGCGCTACCAGGGCAAGGTCACACCCGACACCTGGACCCACGGCTCCGCGAGCCAGCGCCAGCAATGGTTCTCCACCGGCTACCGCTCCGGCCGCGTCGCCAGCTGCAACACGTTCAGCTGACCACGCTGACAACCACGGCACGACGCCCGGCTGCGCTCACGACCGGACAGCCTCCGATGGCCGGACGGGATCACTGGACTGGGCTCAGGGCTGCTCTGCCTTCTCCGGGCCCGCCCGCGAGGTGATAGTGGCCCGCGCGGATGCAGCGGATCACCAGCCGCAGGGCCGCGCGGCGCCGCAGGGAGCAGGCGTGTCCGACCTCGGCGCGGGCGGACAGCGGGGCGGTCTTGCTGGTCTGACGCAGCCAGGCCTGTTGCACCGTTCGGTCCGTCAGTTGGATGCGTCCGGGTCCGGATGTGAGGTGCATGCTCACCTTGTTCAGCGGGTCGGGGGCCGGTGGCCGGGCTGGTTCGTGTCGGGCGGGGGCGGCTGGCGCAGCGGTGAGATCGGCGGTAGCAAGGCGGCGCGTTCGGCGGGTGGTTGGGGCCCGCATCTGTTCCAGGCGGTCTGGACGCGGGCGTGGGTGTACAGGTCGATGGCGTCGGTGAGGTGGCCCCATTCCTCGCCGTCCAAGCCCGCCGGGCGTGGGCCGAGCTGTCGGGGCCGGCGCGGTGGTGCCCGGCCGGGCGGGGAGCCGCGGTCAGGTGAGGACGTTGACGGCTCGGGCGACGACGAGTCCGAGGATGAGGAGGGAGACGACGGACTGGAGGGCCATGGCGATCTTGGCCCATGGGGCCAGTGGCATGACGTCGGTGGGGCTGAAGGCGGTGGCGTTGGTGAAGCCGAGGTAGAGGTAGTCGATGTAGCGGGGGCGCCAGTGGGTGGCGTTCAGTTCGGGGCTGAGGTGCTGGGGGAAGGCGAGAGCGGGGGTGGGCGGCACGTGGTGGGCCCGGGCGGCGGGTCCGCCGCTGTCGAGTTCGAAGTACAGCAGGGAGAACGCGAGGACGGTGGAGGCCCACACGCTGCCGCCGGCTTGCAGGAGGGCGTCGGCGGAGTTGGTCTCGTTGCCGCCGTGCACGAGGTCGTCGGTCAAGCGGATGGTCGACCAGATGGCGCTGCACGCGAGCACGCCGACCAGGGCGATCGACATCGCGCGCAGGGCGGCCGAGCGGCGGCTGATGCGGCCCGGGTCGCCGGCGATCAGCGCCACCAGGAGCAGCCCTTCGACGAGGGGGAGCGCCCAGCGGGGCCCCAGGCGCAGGTCGTCGGGCAGCAGCAGGGTCAGCACCGCGGCGGCGATGACGGCTGCGGCCATCGGCCAGCGGGCCTCGCCGTACGGCGCCTGCTGGGGCTCGTGCCGACTGCTCTGGTCGCGGGGGTGCTGTCCGGTCATGGTCGGCTGCCGTCCGGGGTCAGGCTGGTGAGGCGGGTGCGGTGGAGGACCGGCCGCTGTCGTGTCCTTTCGAGTGCCATCGCCTCATTGTGTGGAGGGGCTGCCGTGTCGGCGTCGTGTGACACGCGGAGCGGTTGACCAGCGTCCGTCGTCTCTCATCCGGCTGGTGTGAGGGTGTGTCGGGCTGCGACGGGTCATGCCGGCGCCTGTCCTCAGCCGCCCGCGCGGCTCGGGGTTCCGATGGGTGGCCGGGTCAGCGTGGGTGGGGTGCGTTCGCGCGGAGTGTTCGAGGTCTTCGTGGCGGCGTTCGACCAGTCCGTCGGTGACGAGGACGAGCAGTTATCCGGGTTCGACGGGGACCTGGTGGGCGGGTGGGTGGGGCAGGCCGAGGCCGAATCGACACAGCTTCCGCAAGCGTCACCGCGAGATGGTCATCCTCTTCCTCGGCTCTCCCCAGTTCATCAAGAGCCGCCCGTACGATGATCACCGTGACCGCCCGCCGCAACCTTGGCACGGGCTCAGAGGCTCCCGCCCAGGGCATCCGCGCCGCACAGGCCGCCCTTCTCGACGCACTGCCCGGCGTCCGTCTGCCAAACCTCAGCGCGTTGCGAGCCCGCGGGGTCCTCGGCGCCCACCCCGCAGCACCGCGTCCCCGCAGCGGGTCCTCCGACCGGGCGGCACGGAGAACACGCTGGGCCGACGCTCGTAGCGCAGATGCTTTCTCGCGGTCGGCACGACTCAGAAGCCCGTCAGCAGAGCGTATTAGGTACTGCTGCTCAGCGCCTCGTCTCGTACCTGGTCAGGACCACGCCGCCGGGAAATGTCCGCGTTTCCACCAGGGTCAGGTTCACCCAGCTGTCCAACGCGGTGAAGAACGGCGTGCCGCCGCCCACCAGGACCGGATGGGTGACGATCGCGTACTCGTCGATCAGTCCGGCGCGCATGGCCGCCCCGGCGAGCGTTGCGCCGCCGATGTTCATCGGGCCGCCGTCCTCGGCCTTGAGCCGGGTGATCTCGGCGATCGCGTCGCCGGTGAACAGGCGGGTGTTCCAGTCGACCTTGTCGATCGTCGAGGAGAACACCACCTTCGGCGTGTCCCGCCAGTTCCGCGCGAACTCGATCTCCGCCGGGGTGGCGTTGGGCTGCTGGTCGCCGGTCGGCCAGTAGGAGCTCATCGTCTCCCACAGCTTGCGCCCATACAGCGACAGGCCACTCGCCTGTTCGTGGTCGAACCACCACTGGAACAGCTCGTCGCTCGGCGGTCCGCTCCAGCCGATGTCGTCGGCGGCCGCGGCGATGTAGCCGTCCAGGGTCAGGTTCATGCCGTAGACCAGTTTCCGCATGGCCGAGCCTTTCGTCCGTGGGTGTCCCGGCGTATAGACCAGCGCAGCGCGGGAAACTCATCGGTGCGCGATCCGGGCTCGCCGTAGCCTTCGTGCTCGGGGCTCAGCGTGGTGTACTCGGCCTGCTCGGACAAGCCGCCTGATCCCGACCTCGCCCTGGCGACGAAATGTCCCGGATATGAGACTGATCATGGTTGACAAGGCCGTGAGTCAGCCAAGAAAGCCCAGGTCACAGGCGCTCCGACGAGACCGCTGTCGACTGCGCGGTCGACTCGACTCCCGGGAGGGCCTGGCGGCCCGCTGGCCATTCACGTCAACTCGGTCAAACCCCGGTCGGCTCGACTCCGATCAGCTTGGGCCGCGAGGTCCCGCCCAAGCTTCGGGATGCGATGACCGGCGCGTGCTGGTTACGCTCGCTGAGTGGCCGGGTGATGACGGCCCCCAGGCCGTGGCGCAGCGGTCGCGCGCCCCGCACGGCGGAAGCGAGGACTGCTCGTCCGCTGGATCATGGGCTGGGCTAGGGCCGGACCGAGGCGAGGGCCGGCCAGTGCCCTTAA
>NZ_KQ948863.1:83621-132492 GCF_001514215.1 Streptomyces bungoensis | reverse complement strand
CCGTAACAACGTGCCCTTCGGGCGTGAGGAAGCCCCACTGAGTCGGACGTTGCCGTTGCTCCAGATGCCGGCCGACGCAGTTGCCTGAACCACCGAGACCAGCGATCGGATGCCTTTATCATCCGCCGGACGAGCGAGCGAAGGTGGAAATGAAGAACAAGGAATCGCGCTCCTGCGAGTTGACGCCGCATCAAGGCACCAAGGACGTCCGCGCGGTGGCACTCCTCCTGCCCGGTGGCTCGGTCAAGAGTCATCGTGGCCCGATGAAGTTGGCGCCGTGGGGGCTCAAGGCCCCTGCCGCCCGGATCGCGGAGGGCGGGGCCGACGGCGGCGTCGCCGTACACCTGCTCCGTTACCGCTACCGCGGCTGGAACGGCGAGGAGGCGAGTACTGCGGTCGATACCGAGTGGGCGCTCGGTGAACTCGCCAGGCGTTACGGGGACGTCCCGGTGACGCTGGTGGGCAATTCCCTCGGCGGCCGGGCGGCGTTCTGGGCGGCAGGTCACGCCAATGTGGTCTCCGTCGCCGGGGTCGCGCCGTGGTTGCCGGGCTCCGATTCGGTGGAGCAGCTGGCCGGCCGGAAGGTGCTGATTCTGCACGGCGACCGGGACCGAAGTGAGGCAACCCCCACGATGTCCCTGGCGTACGCGGAACGGGCCAGGCAAGTCACGGACGTATGCCGGTTCGAGGTGGTGGGTGGAAGCCACACACTGCTCCGTCGCTCAGTGGACGTCTGGTCGGTCACGGCGGACTTTGTGCTCGGCACACTCGGTTGCAGGCCGCTTCCCACCGCCATCGTCGAGGCCATGTCCTCGGCGGACAACCTGCGGACACCGCTAGCCGTCGGCTACGGGGGCTGATCCGGTCGGGTGCCACCGGGGGTCGGCCCACGACACGCCGCCGGGCACCCCTGCCCGCCACGCGTCCGTCGACACAGCAGTCAGACCACCTTCCAATGGACGACAAGGCAACGCCCCTGAACAGTCTTTCCTGATCAGAGGACGTTGCCTCGGGGGATCGAGAGTCGCCACATGACCTGAGCCTCGGCTTGTCGTAGATCACGCGTGGGCAGGCCCACCGGTGGAGCCGTCGCCATCGTCGTCGTGCGCTTTGAACCAGACATCCGACGCTTCGGCCACCTGGTCATCGCGACCGGCGACCGGCTGGGCGTAGGGCCGAGTCGTCACGCTCGCGTTCGAGTGCCGAGCCGGTGCGCGGCGGTCATGACGCCGTACCTGTCGGCGACCCACGTTCCGTGAGGGGCCCGGAGGTCGTGCGGGGTCACGTCGGCGAGACCGGCCGCCGAGACGGCTGAGTCGAAGTACGACTTGCGCCAATGGTTGTAGCGCAGCGGCTTGCCCGCCGTCGTGGTGAACAACAGCGCGTCCGATCGTCGCGGGCGATCCGGGCGTTCCAGTAGTCGCGGTGATGGGGGCCGGGCCAGGCGAGACCGTCGGCGAGGTGGGCAACTTCGGTGGCGGCGAAGTAGCGGGCCGGGTAGTGGCCGGGGACCGGCGCCGTCCATGGCCGCCCTGCGTCCGGTTCCTCACCGGTGACCGTGACCGCCTGGACGGCAAGGGTTATCGCCTGGGGCCGGAGGTGGTCCCTTGGTCAGCCGCCGTCCCCACCCGGGGACGAGCTCGTCACCTGGCTGCTGCTGAGGAGGAATGCTTACGACCCGGTCAGCCTCCGATACCGAAGAAGCCCGCAGGCCTCACCCCCACCGAGCCCGCTTCATGGGCGCCATTCGCTCCTGCAGGTCATCGGCTCCCGCGACCGCGTCCTTGTGGAGCTCTTCGGGGTGCCGGAGACCGAGGACGTGCGAGTGGTCGCCGTCCAGCGCGCCCGGTGAGGCCGCCGACTCAGCGTGCGGGGTGGTAGGTCGCGATGATCACTCCGCTGCTGGTCGGCCGGGCGCTCACCAGCCGCAGCTTCTTCAGCGCGGCGTCATCGGCGAACAGCTTCTTGCGGCCCTCGCCGGCCACCACCGGGTGGATCAGCAGCACGAGCTCGTCCAGCAGGTCCAGTTCCAGCAGCGAGCGCACCAGTGTCGGGCTGCCCGCGACGGTGATGTCCTTGCCCTCGCCCGCCTTGAGCTCGTTGACCGCAGTTGCCAGGTCGCCCTTGATCAGCGTGCTGTTCGCCCAGTCGTCGACGCCGGACAGCGTCGAGGAGATGACGTACTTGGGTGACTCGTTGATCCACTTCGCGAAACCGGCGTCCTCACCGCTGGTCACCGTCGGCCAGTATCCGGCCCACTCGGTGAACGTCTTCCCACCCAGCAGGATCGTGTCGGCGCTCTCCAGCGTGCCGGCCAGCGTGGCGCCCATTTCCTCGTCGAACTCGAACTGCCACTCGTTGGGCGCCTCGACGACACCGTCGAGCGATAGGAAAAGACCCGAAACAACCTTGCGCATGATTCCTCCACGATGAATCCAGGGCTCGGCCACCTGCGGCCAGGCTGGCCGGCCCGTCGACTACGGCAGAAACACTAGGCAGGCACCCAGGGGCAGGTCTTGTACAGAAGCGACAGCGGCTCCGCCGCGTTCGGTGAACTCAGCTGCGTGGCGGTCCGCCCCACGTACCGTTTCAGGGAACGTGCCAGGTGCGGCTGGTCGAAGTACCCCAGCCGGTGCACGACCTCCGGGGCCGGCATCCCCTCCTGGATCAGCACCGCCGCCTGGCGTGCCCGGTGGATCTGCCGGATGGCGCCCTGGGTCTGGCCGGTCGCCGCGACGAAGCGCCGCTGCAGGGTGCGATCGGAAACATCCGGGGCCGCGCCGCCGAGCACCGCGGCTACAGTCGGATCCAGGTCCACGATTCCTTCGCGCACCATCCGCAGCACGAACGCCTCTGCGTTGTCGAAGCCGGGAACGTGCCAGGCCGTCCCCTTCAGCCACAGCGAACGCCGCGTCACATCGGGGATCGCCGCGTTGCCGCCCACCAGCCGGCTGACCGGGATGTGCGGCATCGAGGTGCCCAACGCGAAACTGATCCCGAAGAAGACAGCATCCCCGGGAACCGGGGCGCGAGACGCCTGCGCCTCCGGGCCCAGCACCGCCGCCCGCGCCTCGCCTCGGCGTTCCCAGAACACCAGCTCCCAGTGCGACGTCGCGACCGACGTCATCTCGCTGACGCCTTCGCTGCGGCTGCGCCACACCCGCTCGATGTAGCCCAGATCCGACGGACGGCTCTCCATCTCCAAACCCAACCCCGGTTCCCCTCCCCCAATCACACGCCGCGCCCGACCCGAAGTCTGACACCCCACCGGACAATCAGCCCTGACCTCGGGGCGGTGCCCCAGCACTCCGCTTCGAGTCGCGCAGCACGGCCGCTCACGCACTGCCCGCAGACACCCCAAGGAGTATCCGGCCGGGCCCCACTCACCTGTCGCGTGGCGCGCTCATCGCGCCTGCCGTCCATCGGCTACCAGCGGTACCAGCGGCCGCCGCTGTCCGCCGTACGGACGACGAAGCCCAGCAACCACACGACGAGCACGATCACCGCGATCCACCACAGCGCCTTCAGCGCGAAACCCGCACCGAAGAGGATCAGGGCCAGCAGAAGGCGGGCGCAAGGACTGCACAGCTGCTCCCAGGTGATGTGGACCATGTACCGCAAGACTGTCAGCCAGGTAGCCGGAGCCGATGACGGGCTCGTGCTCTTCTGCGGCATCTCGGTGGGATCTGGGAAGGAAGGCGTGCCAACGCTACGTACCGGGCGGGCGGACATGACGGAGAATGTAAGCTTCACCGGACTGTGACCGCTGACAGCCGAGATCGACAGGACACTGCCTGGTGGTGGACGTCGTCGGACGTCGGTCGCCGGACACGACAGTCCCGAGCAGCGCGTTACCGGGGCCTGCAGCGCAGGTTGCGGGCGAGAAGCGGCACGGCCAGGAGGAGCAGGGCGCCTTCGACGGCCAGGCTGACCAGTCCGAGCGGCTCGGTCCAATTGCCGACGTCGTCCCTGTAGTCAGGCAGGCCCGGTCCTCGGGAGAGGACGTAACCCAGTACGGGCCCGGCGGCCACCCCTGCTGCCAGCAGCCACCCCGCTCGGACACGACCGGCAAGGAGCAGCACGGCGGCGACCACGGCCGCGATCTCGAGGACGTGGTAGACGATGCCGATGTAATAGGGGTCCCTCGTGGTGGTGATGCCACCTTGGTCCAGGACATGGATTCCGGCCACCATGAGACACAGCAGTGCTCCTGCCCATCTGGCTACCCAATTGGCCCCGGGCGCTGTCACGGTGTCGTCCGACATGCGGGGGGTATCCCCTTTCTTCCTGCCCAAGCCGGCGGGGCGAGCCAGTGTGTTCGGGTAACTTCCGCCTGCACCGACTGCGGTCGGGGCTGGCACGTTGTCCTGCAGGAACCCGGTCAGCGGCAGTCTGCGGTGTCGGGGATGCGTGAGCCTGCTCGGCCGCTCGTGATGGGCGGACGGAAGCGGTGGCTGAAGTTCAGGGCGATGTCCAGTGCGAGGAGGTTCTTTCCGCTGCCGGTCCGGGCGCGCAGCAGGATGCGGTGTTCCGCGACCGGTACCGTCTCGGGAAGGCGGAGGTTCCACGTCTGCCGCCACGGCCCCGGGGGCGGCGAGTGGTCACCCGACAGCCTCGCGCCCAGCCTCTTGAGCAGGTCGGGCAGCGTGTAGGTCTTGTCGAGCATCTTCACCGGCCCGAATTTCATGATCACGTTGCAGGTGGCGCGGGTCAGGTCGACGGATTCTTTGAGGTGGCCGCTCATGTCCCAGCGGACCTGGTGTCCGAGCCACGGTGAAGCCGGGGTCAGCTTGATGGCGAGGCCATCCACGAGATAGGTGTGGTCGCTGACGTCTTCCACGAGACGGATGCTCATGTCACTCCTCACCCGTTCGCGGGTCGGGGGAACACCAGGCGGACAGCCCGGAGCGGCGGTGTGGGGGCGCGCACCGGCAGACGGGAATCCGCAGGTGGGCCGGCCGGCGGGGGCGCGGCCTCACGGATTTTTCGGATGCTGCGGGCAGGTGGCTGTTGGAGAATGGTCCAAACTGGAACCCCGGCCCGATTCCGGCGGGCCGGGGTTCCACGGTGTGCGGTAGGCCGCTCAGTCCTCGTGGTGGCGCTTGATCACCCGGAAGCTGGCCACGACACCCTTGTCGATGTCGATGCCCTCGACGCATCCCGGGCGCACGCCGTCGCTGGAGGAGTGGGGGCCGACGGTGGCGACGGGGGCGCCGTTGTCGCAGACGGCCCCGCGGAAGACCTCGACGGTCTTGCGGCTGTCGTTGCGGATGTTCAGGCTCTTCGCGCCGAGGCCGCTGACCACGGTGATGCAGTCGCCGGGGTGGGTGGAGTACGACCGCTCGTTGATCTGGATACGGCCCTCGTCCTCTCCCCGGTGCCCGTTGTTGTCGTTGTAGTCGTTGTCGTCGTTGCCCTCGTTGCCCTTGCTGTTGTTGCCCTCGTTGCCCTTGCTGTTGTTGTTGTTGCTACCGCCGTGGGGGGCAGCAGTGGCCGCGGCCTGCTCCGGCGCGGGAGCGGAGGCGGAGGCGGCCGAGGCGTAGGTGATGCCGGTCGCGGCGAGAGCGGCGGCGGCCGAAACGGCGGCGGTGACCACGGTGGAACGAAGCTGCATTTCGCTATCTCCTGTTCGGGAGTGCCGACCCGTCAGTCGGCTCGCCACGAACATACCCAGAACGGTCATATCGGTCCCGCCGGGATGTCAGCCCGGGGCTCCGATCAGGGTATTTACGGCACGTTCACAACACCTGACAAATCATCACGAAGCCTCCTTCAAAAGCATATTGAAGTACTATTAGTACATTCAGGTGGATCTTAGACGTGGGCGCGCCTATCGGCTTCGGCGCGTCGCTGCGGGCCCAGTGAGGTGGTCCGTGTTAATGGCTCGCCGCGCCTGAGCCCGCTGAACGCCCAGCTCAGCGACACATTGCTGCACTGCACCCGGGTGTCCCCGTCTCCGCCGGCACCGTCGCCCGCCCCGCGCCGACGCCGCACACCCGCCCGTCCTCGCTCCCGGCCCGGGCGGTCCGGAACAGCCTGCCCCTTGCGCTTTCCCACCCCGGGACCGGGCGCTCAGCCGCCGTGCCGGCGGCCGCCGCGTCACCGGGTCCCCTGCCGGGACGGGAGCTTGATCGGGTAGGACATCGTGGGCGTCGGCTGGGCCCCGCCTCCACGTCGGGGTCACATCGAACCGGATCGGGTAGCGGACGTCGACCGCCGCCCAGGCACCGTCTTGCCGCCCGTCCCGTCCGCTGAAGCATGACCATCGCCGAGGCCGAGAACGGCCAAGGCGAACAGGGCGAAGATCGTCTTTTCCCGTCTCGGGCCCGGAGCGCACCGCGCATGCCCGCGAACCTGTGTTCCGTCAGAGCACGCCTACGGCCGTACCCAAGGCATGGCTGCCTTCCCCCCTCGTAGCAAGCACCATCGCTGCGACAAGGCATGGTGACAGCCACCACTGACCGTCCTCAGGACTGCGGGGCTCCGCCGCACGCCCCGGCCACCCTGAGGAGGGGGTAGGGAGCTGCCGCAGTCCGGCTGGGCCGACATCAGGAGAACCCGAAACCGCCGTCGCCAGTTGGAGACCGTCGGTGTCGACCAGGCCCTCGATGCGCACCATCACCGGCCGGTGCACCGCGCCACGCGACGGCGCGCCCTGAATCACACACCCCGTTGTCCGCGGCCTGATCGACGGCCAAGACGGTTGCTGACAAGTCATCTTGGGGTGACAAGAAGTCAAGAGGGACCGCGAGTCTTGATCGCTACCGAGGCCGCTGATTGGCTGGCCGACATGAATGATCTCGGACCGGTTGCGTGGCCGCCCGCACCGATCAAGACCGAGAGGCTCGTGTTGCGTGAGCCCGAGGCCCGGGACCGTGCGGCGTTCATCGAGCTGCACGCCTCGTCGGAGGTGCACACCTACCTCGGCGGCCCCCGCCCGCGTGACGAGCTTGAACGCGAGATGCCCGAGGTGCCCGGGCGGCGGCCCGGGAGTTTCGTCGTCGATCTCGACGGGGCGATGATCGGTCAGATCCTGCTCAGGAGAGCAACGAAACACCTTTGCCCCGCTGCCGTGGGGAAGGTCGACCTCGGCTACCTGTTCCTGCCGCGGGCGTGGGGATTCGGGTATGCCGCCGAGGCGTGCACGGCGGCACTGGACTGGCTCGAAGACGTCCTTCCGGGTGAGCCGGTTGTGCTCGCCACCCAGACCGCCAACGTCCGTTCGATGCGCCTCGCGGCAAAGCTGGGGTTCACCGAAGTGGAGCGGTTCCGCGCCTGGGACGCCGATCAGTGGCTCGGCCTGCGGGCCCCGGTCACGCCCTCTGACTGAGTTCGCGCTCGACAGCGTGGATCTGTCGAAGTGCCGTTGTTCTCGTTGACGAAGTCAGGCGGGTTCGCGGGTCACGCAGGTTCTGAAAGGAGTGGCGGCAAGGCACGTTGCTCGTCGAACGGCTGCCGGGCCAGGAGACAGTGGTGAAGCTGTCCGAGGAAACGGTTGAGCAGGTGGCGCTGGGCGGCACTGTGCAAGTCGCCGTGGTCGTGTCGACGCCGGCAGTGGGCGTTTGCTCCGGGTACGGATTCGACGGTACGACCGCCGGACGCCGCAGGACTTGTCGCGACTCGCAGGATCCCGCTCCGTGCCGGCTCAAGCAGGTGGCTGCGTTCCTGCCTGTTCGCTGACCATGTGCTGCGCGTACCAGTCCGGCCAGTCGTCGTCCCTGGCGCCGAGGCGCGCCTCGTGCTCGCCGTGCGCCGCCGCGGCACGCCGCAGGGCGCCGGCCAGGTCCTCGGCCGAGGCGAACGCGGTGACGGCGGGATCCAGCCGCCCGGGAAGCCTGGTGGTGATTTCCTGCAGAAGCCAGCCGTTGCCGTCCGGATCGCTGAACGACAGGAAGGAGCCGTAGCTGCTGCGTAGCGGATCGGGTCCGGGCACCCGGGCCCCGGTACCGCCGTGGTGGAAGACGCCGCCGGCGTCGTGGAACACCTCGCTGGGGTTGGCACCGCGCCGCTTCAACTCCTCCCGAGCGGCCTCGATGTCGTCGACGACCAGGTGCAGACCCTGAGCCGAACCCGGTGCCTGCACCGTCACGGACGTGCCGAAGATGACCGACGCCGGCGAACCCGGAGGAGTCACCTGCACCACGCGGAAGTCGCCGTCGGGGGCGATGTCCGCGTCGAGCCGCCAGCCCAGCTCGGTATAGAAGTCCTTGTCCCGGTCGACGTCGGACACCGGCACTACAACGACCTCGAGTTTCATGTCCATCGTGGGTGGTCTCCTGTGTCGAGGGGGCTGCCCGGGGTCAGCGTGCCAGGAGCTGCTGGCCGCCGTCGATGTCGTAGGTGGCACCCGTGAGGGCGCCGTTGGCCATGATGTGCAGCGCCAGGGCGGCGACGTCCGCGGGACCGACCACCCTGCCGATGGGAAGCGTCCTCCTCAACTGCTCGCGCCGTGCCTCGAGTCGGTCGCCCAGCAGGGAGGCCGACAGCGGCGTGTCCACGAATCCGGCCGCGATGAGATTGACCCGGACCGGGGCGACTTCCAGTGCCAGGTTGGCGGTCAGGGCCGGCAGCACCGCGGTCAGCGCACCCGTCACGGCCATCCCGGGCGCCGGCCGTCTGCCGCCGGTACCACCGATGAACAGCAGCGTTCCTCCGGCCCTGACCTTCTCCCGGCTCGCCCGCGCCACCGCCAGCATCATCGCGATACGCACACCGAACTCACGGCCCGCCTCGGCCAGGTCGATCTCGTCCAGGGGCGTGTAGGACGGGCTGCCGGCCGTGAGGATCACGTGGTCGACCTGCCCGGGCAACTCCTGGAGGAAGCGCTCCAGACGCTCGGTGTCCTGGGCGTCGAACGCGGCTGTACTCAGTGGCTTCAGCTCGTGCGCCGCCTGCCTCAGACGTTCGGTGTTCCGGGCCGCGAGGATCACATCGCCGCCGGCCGCGACCACCTGCCGCGCGGTTTCCAGACCGATTCCCGAACTGCCGCCCACCACCACGACCGTCTGCCCGGCCGGTCCGCCACCTACCGGGCGGACACCTCCGTCGCCGGCACTCACGGCAGGTCACCGCTGTCCGGGCCCGGTTCCCGGATGGCGGACTCGCCGCCCAGCGCGTTCGCGAAAAACACGTCCCGCCCGGCGACACTCGCGCACAGGCGGTCGAGGTCAGCCGGGTCGGAGACGTCTCCGCGGATCCCGGTGGCATTGGGCCCGATCTCGCCGACCCCGTCGTCCAGTGCGTCCTGACGGCGGCCCGTGATGAACACGTACGCGCCTTCGACAGCGAACCGCTCGGCCGTAGCCAGCCCGATCCCGCTGGTGCCGCCGGTCACGACGGCCGCCCTGTCTTCGAGCTGTTCCATGAGCGTCTACTCCAGATCCGAACGGACGGCGCGAGCGCCGCCGGTGCCGGCGGGGTCGCGGGACGGGCAGAGGCCGAGACCGCCACCCGAGGAGCATTGAGCGACGACGCGGCCGCACGGCCTGCTCGCCGCGGCCACCGGCCGGCTATGCCTCGAGGAACTCGAGGATCACGGGGTTGAGGACATCCGGGTAGACGGACAGCATCCCGTGCGGGTACCCCTCGTAGGTCTTCAAGGTCGCGTGCCGCAGGATCTCAGCGCTCTTCGGTCCCGCGTCCGCATAGGGGACGACCTGGTCGTCGGTGCCGTGCATGACGAGCACCGGGACATCGATCTTCTCCAGGTCCTCGGTGAAGTCCGTCTCGGAGAACGCCTTGATGCACTCATAGTGCGCGTTCACGGCGCCCATCATCCCCTGCGCCCACCACCGGTCGATGAGCCCCTGCTTCACCTCCGCGCCGGGCCGGTTGTAGCCGTAGAAGGGCCCGGACGCCACGTCGATGTAGAACTGGGCGCGGTTGGCGGCGAGTCCGGCGCGCAGGTCGTCGAACGCCTCGATCGGGGTCCCCTCGGGGTTGCTCTCCTTCTTGACCATGACGGGCGGCACCGCCGACACGATCACCGCCTTGGAGACGCGACCGGGCTCGGCACGCGCCACGTAGCGGACCACTTCACCGCCTCCGGTGGAGTGTCCGACATGGACGGCGTCGTGCAGTTCGAGCGCGTCGGTCATGGCGGCCACGTCCGCGGCGTAGGTGTCCATCTCGTGGCCCGACGAGGGCTGGCTGGAGCGCCCGTGGCCACGACGGTCGTGCGCGATCACCCGGTAGCCCTTGGAGAGGAAGTACAGCAGCTGGTTGTCCCAGTCCACGTAGCTCAGGGGCCAGCCGTGGTGGAAGACGAGCGGTGTCGCGTCCCTCGGTCCCCAGTCGACGTAGAAGATGCTCGTGCCGTCCGCGGTGGTGACCGTGCTCATGGGGTGTCCCTTCCGGGCGGTTGGTTCGGTCCCTCCCACGCTTCGTTCCTCGCGCGGGCGGTGAGTGGAGTCTTCGGCGGGCACCTCGCGGTGCCGCCGCGAGGTGCCGTTCGCCTCGTGCCCTGCCGGTTGGCGGGCAGCAGACCGGAGCCGGTCACCCGCGGCCCGCACGGGCCCGCGGGGGGTCCACGGTGCGGAGGTCAGCCGACCGGATTCGCGCGCGCATTCCTGGAAGACGTGATGAAGTTGCCGTCGTTGTTGCGAACGGCGGTGGAGACACTGCCGTCCCCCAGATCCATCGGCAAGATCGGCCGGCCGGACGCCGTCGGGAGTCCGAAGCAGTTCCAGCTTGAAGCCGGGCCCCTGCGAGAAGGGCCACGTCGGCGTCGAGCGCGTCATCGAGCCCGAGGACCTGGCACCACTAGTCGGCGGACGCGTCGATATCACTGACGGCCGTGGTGGTGTTGTGCAAGGTGAACGAGAAACGATCAGAGTTCCCCATGGCGATCGTCACTTCTGTGTCGTTGGCGACGTGTTTCGCTGTGCCGACGCTGGTCGCTCCGGACAGCGGCGGCTCGCACGGGCCCGCCGGTTCGGGCTCCCTTCCCAGGGTGCGTCTGTCCACGAGGGGCGGCAACTCCGCAGGCGGGGCGCGAGCCGATGAGAGCGCGGACGGGGCGGCCGGTGCCGCACCGCTTCGGCCGGGTCGAGCTCCGCCGACGTATGCGTGACGGCGTACGCGGGGCTACTCGCTCCAGTGGCTCGCAAGAACAGCTGGCAGTTGACTGAACAGGTCGGCCACCCCACGCCCGACGGCCTGCAGCACCTCCTCGCCGCCCACGCAGGGCGAGCCTCCACACCCTGGCCCTGGTCTGCCTCGCACGACGCCGGGCCGACGTCCTCTTCGCGATGCTCCGCGACCCCCCGCACGCCGGCACCGTACCCGCCCTGGCCTCTCCCCCGCCGACGTCCCACACGTGACTGTGCCGCTGCGCTGATGGGCGGCCTCGGGGCCCTTGCGCTGGGCAATGCTCTCGGCGACCTCATGACCGGATCTGAGAGACAGTGCCTAGATCACCCTCGGGGCCTGCGACCACCTGCGCACGCGGTACGGCATCCACCAGAGGAACTCTCCGATCCTCGCGGCCAGTTCCTCCTGGAGGAAGTCGTCCGTGATCGCGGTGGGTACGTCGACGGCCGGGGCTCCGTCGGCGAGCAGCTCGATCGCCGCCCGGTATTCGGGCTCGTCGATGGTGAACCGGCGTAGTTCGCCGCGGCGCCGGTCGCGGACCTGGACGAATCCGGGCCCCTGCCGGTAGATGCACTTGCAGATGTAGTAGCCGTCTCGCCAACGCCGTAGCGTCCCGTCCGGGTCCGGCACCCCAAGGACCGCCTTCGGGGGGTGGAGATGGCTCAGCGGGATCCAGGCATCGGAGCCGGCCGCGAAGCGCACCTGCCAGTCGACCGCGATCGCCAAGCTGGTGAGGTCTCCGACGAAGCTCAGCGCGCGTACCGCCCAGGCGGCGTCGGTCTCGTCGGTCAGGTCCACGGGGCGGGGCAGGACGACTCGGCGGGCGCCGGCTTCGAAGAGCCGTCGAGCGGCGTCATCGCCTCTGCCGTCGATGTCCTGGGGGTCCAGGCGCATGCCTGGAAGTTCGTTCGCGGCTTCGTCGTGGTCACGCCAAGCGGTCACCGTGAACGCGTAGGGCAGGGTGGGAGCGGGTACCGCGGTCATCGTCGTCTCTCCTTCTGCGGCTCGAACGACCAGGTGGGCCGGAACTGTCGGTGCGGTGCGGACGGTATCCGCGCCCGCGCGGGACTCAGGCGGGCGCTGCGGCCAGTTCGTGCGCGGTGGGCTGCCGGAGGGAGTGCATCCTGAGCAGCTCCTCGTTGACCGCGGGCACCGCCACCTGCACGACGTGGCCCCCGTTCTCGAAGATCAGCCCCAGCTCCCGCCAGCGCCGGAGGATCTCCCTCAGCTCGCTGTCACCGGCCGCATCGGCGTGCTCCGGCCGGAGCTTGCGTACGGCCGCAGCCACCGAGTGGGGCTGGTCGAGCAGCCGGAACAGGGCGACTTCGACGGGCTCGGTCAGTTCCAGCACGTGCCACTCGAAGGCGCGCCGGGTGCTGACAAGGACGAACCGGTCCCCCAGGTCGCAGTAGGTGAGACGGCTGCCGGGGTAGGACAGCTTCCACTGCCTGATCGCCGCGTTGAGCCGTCCCACGACGTCTTCGCCGACACCTCGTGGCGGTACGTCGAACACATAGGCGAGATCGAACATCTCTGATTCCGGCAGGTCGTAGGTGAGCCGGTACGGTTCGGCCGGCCGTAGATCCGAGAAGCCGAGTCCGGGATTGTTGAAGTAGGGGCTGAAGCGTTCGATGGCGATCCTGGCCGATTCCTCCACCGGCGGATGGAGGTGCTCCAGAGCCGGAAGCTGGACCGTCACCTCGTCGTAGTCCTCGGCGGCCTCCCCCGGAAAGCCGTGGAGGTAGTTCCAGACCACCGACAACCCGGCGGCCGCGCCGTCCCGCATCATCCGCACGTTCTGGCATCCGGTGACGCCCTTGTCCATCAGGCCGAGAACCCTGCTGCTGAGGCTTTCGATGCCCGGCTGCACGTAGATCAGACCTGCGTCGGCCAGGGTCTGCAGCTGGCCGCTGCGCATGTTCGACTTGATCTCGTAGTGCATCCGGAGATCGAGACCGCTCTCGATGATCCTCGGCAGGAGCGAGGAGACGTAACCCATGTCGAGGATGTTGTCGACGACGTACATGTCCAGAATCCGGTGCCTGCGGGCGAGTTCGACGATCTCATCGAAGAACGCGCTGGGGTTCTTGCTCCTGAACTGCATGAACGAGCCGTTCAGACCGCAGAACGTGCAGTGGTGCTTCTCACCCCACCAGCACCCGCGGGCTCCCTCGACGACGAGTTTCGGTTCGACCCACGACCGGGCGGCGGAGGCCGAGAGCCGCTCGAAGTACCCGGTGTAGTCGGGTGACAGGATCGCGGCGGGCGGCAGCGGCTTGGTACTCATGGCGTTCGTCGTGGACCCGCCGCCCGCATCGCGCCGGCACAGTCCGGGGACGTCGGCGAGATCCCCGTCCCCCTCAAGGGCCCTGAGCAGGGCGGGGAAGGACTCCTCGCCCTCACCGCGCACGACATGGTCGACGAACGGGAAGTTCCGGTGCACGGCCTCGCCCTGTTTGCCGTCGCAGTTGGCGCCTCCCATGACGGTCACGATCCCCGGGGCGAGCCGTTTGACGTGCTTGGCGGCGGCCAGCGCGGCGGTGTTCTGCTGGAAGGTGGAGGTGAATCCGACGACATCGGGTTCGAGCGTGACGATGCGTTCGGCGATGTGCCGGACGAAGTCGGGGGCGGCCGTGTGCAGTTCCATCGTCATCGCCATCCGTTTGCCGGACAGCCGGTCGTTCATGGCGTCGGAGAATTCCGCGGCCCTCCACTGCGGGTCGTCGTAAAGGGCTGATGAGAAGACCCAGTCGCCGCAGCCGAGGAAATAGGAGGCGAGGGAGTAGTAACTGTAGTCCCCGAGAGAGAAATCGGTACGCTCCGTCACCCAGTCCACGAAATCGATGTTGGCGTGCATGATTTCGGCCCGGCCGCCGGGAACGTGTTCGTCGACGCTGCGCTTGAGAATTCCGAGGGCCAGCGACGGGAGATCGATCGGCGCCCAGGGCATGTTCACCAAGAGTACGCGCACGGCTTGCCTCTTTTCATGGGTCGGGGATCGTACGGCCGGGCGGGGGCCGGCCCGCCGTCGAAGCGCGGGCCGGCCCCCGGTACTGCTACTGCTCTTCGTGGTCCTGCTCTTCGGCGTTGCGGAATCTGATGACTACGCCGACTCCGACGGCACGGTTCTCGTCGGCGTCCTCAAGCGGGTCGTCGTGGAATATGTCCTTCTGCATGACACACACCCCCTTTCTGTCGATCGGATCTGTGGCTGGGTCATGGTGCTGTTCATCCCGGCTCATTGCGGAGCCGGGACGTCTGGGGCCGGTGCGTCCCGGGCCGGCGTGCCTGCCAGGCTCCGGCCGAGGAATCGCAGGGACCGTTCCATGACGGCCACGTGCTCGGCGCCGTCGTAGCCGTCGTGTCCCGAGTCCAGCCAGACCGTCTCGTGCCGGATCGCGCCCGCGCGCAATGCGGCGAGGTACACCTCGATCTGCTCGGGCGGGCACTTGGCGTCGTTGCGCGCGGCGACGATGAGCAGTGGGGAGCGGACCGTGCCCGCGAAGGTGGCGGGCGATGCGCGTGCGTAGCGCTCGGGAACCTGGTCGGGGGTGCCGCCGAACAGGGCGGTGTCCAGGGCCTGTAGGGCCGGGGTGGAGTGCCGGAAGGACGTCGCGCAGTCGGCCACCGGCTTGACGGCGACCCCGGCGTTCCACAGCTCCGGGTGTGTCCCGAGGGCGAGGAGGACGAGGTAGCCGCCCCACGAGGTTCCGCACAGGCCGACCGCGCCCTCGCGGCCGACTCCGCGGCGCAGCAGCTCGGCGCGGACCCGCACCAGATCGGCTACCTGCGTATGGCCGACTCCCTCCGTGTAGGCGGCACGCCAGGCCGGGCCGTAGCCCGTTGAACCGCGGTAGTTGACCCTGGCCACGGCGAAACCGGACCCGACGAGGGACTGGACCATGGGGTCGTAGGCGTCACGGTCGTGGTCGGCGGGGCCGCCGTGGACGAGGAACACCAGCGGGCAGGGCTGCGGCCGGTCGGAGGGGACGGTGACCAGGGTGTGCACGGGGCCGTCGGGCCCCGGCGTCCACAGGTCCCGGTGGCGGCCGAAGGTCGGGAGCCGCCAGCCGTCCTGACCCGGCAGTCGCGCCCCCGACAGCGACAGGGTGCGCGGCGGGGTGACCGCGTCGGTCCAGATGTAGTGCACGTCGCCGCCGGCACGAGGGGCGGCGTCGAGGATGCTGCCGGCGGGGACGGGCAGTGCCGTGACGGTGCGCCGTGCCGGATCGGCGGTGAACAGGCGGCTGCGGCCGTGGCGGTCCTGGCGGAGCAGGATGCGGTCGCCGTCCGGGTACCAGCGGGCGGTGGTCTCCGTGTCGAACGAGCACCAGGGATACAGCTCGACCCCGTCCGGCCGTCGCCAGGTGCCGAGGCGGTAGCGGCCGTCCCGCTCGCACATGACCAGCAGCAGGGGTTCGGCGGAGCCGGGGCGGAAGCCGAGGGCCCAGATGCGGCCGGCGGTACCCGACAGGGTGACGACCGTGGTGCCGTCGGGGGTGGCGAGGGTGACCGCCCGGGCGGAGTAGGCGGGACCGGAGACCGCCAGGAGGTCACCGCGGGGGGCCAGGTCACACAGCCTTGCGTGCGGGTCGGCCCGCAGCACCACGGTGTCGGGGCCGCCGCGCCGGCCCAGGTGTACACGGAGTCCCTCCGGGTCTCCGAGCCCGGCGGCCACCATGCCCCCGTCGGTCATGGCCAGGCCGCGCGGTCGCCCGGGGGCGGCGCCGGGGAAGGCCGGGGAGTGCGGCCCACCCCTGAAGTCCTGGACCCGCCAGTGCCCGTGGCCGCGGCGGTCCTCGTCGAACCACCAGACGGCTGCGTCACCGTCGAGGGCGTACAGCAGAGTGCCGTGAGAGCGGTCGGTCACCTGGCGGGGGGCAGCGGTGGCCCGGTCCCAGGCGAAGATCTCGCAACGGCCGTCGGCATCGCCCGCGTAGGCCATCAGGTCGGGGTCGGTCGGGCAGACCGCCGGCAGTACCGGCCGGTACACGCCGTAGCCCCGCCCGGTCACCGCGGGCCCCCGTCGGGTGCGGACACGGACTCGCGGAGGTGATGTGGTTCCCGCTCTTCATCCGGCTCAGGACCGCCGCCGCGCAGGTGGTTCACGCGGAGTGTCGCGTACAGCGCCAGCAGGCCGAGGGCGCCCGCGCAGGTCAGCCCCACCGTCCGGCCACCGTACGCGGAGACGAGGACCCCGGCCGCGACGGGTGCGAAGGCCGCCAGGCCCTCACCGGCCGTGCCCAGCACGGTGCCGACGCGGGCCTGCAGGGTGTCGGGCACCACGAGGACGGCGCGCGCGTGCAGGACGATGACGACGGACTGCGCGATGAACGAGACGGCCCCCAGCAGCAGCCCGTAGGCCCAGGTCCTGGTGGTGAACGCGAGCCCGGCGGCGGCCGGCACCATGGCCCACGAAGCTGCCGCGACGATCAGCGCGCTTGGCAGGCGTCGCACCAGCCAGGGTGCGGTGAGCGCGCCGACGAGTCCGCCGATGCCGGAGATGGTGAGGATCAGGCCGATCGACGAGGCGCTGGCACCGCGGCCCTGCGCGCTGAAGACGGCTTGGTAGTAGAGGGCGCCGAGCACGGCGTTGAGTCCCGCGGCCCACAGCAGGACGAAGCGCAGGAATCCGTCGGTCCAAACGAACCGCACGCCCTGGGCCAGATCGGAGACGAACGAGGCGGCGGGGCCGTCCCGTTCGGGCGTCAGTTCGGCGCGCACAGCCCGGACGAGGGCAGCGGTGAGGAGGAAGGAGAGGGCATCGGCGAGGAACGGCACCCATCTGGCCACCTGGTACAGGACGCCGCCGAGGGTGGGTCCGACGATCTGGGTGGCCTGGTCACGCGCCTGGAGGCTGCCGATCGCGCGAGGGTAGTCGGATGGAGGGACGAGCCTGCGGATCGTGCCCTGGGCGGCGGCCGTGTAGCACGTGCTCGCCACCTGCTCCACGAGGGCGGCGGCGAGCAGGTGGGCGAAGGCGGTCCTGCCCCACGCCACCGCGGCGAACACCGTTCCCATGGCGGCAGCCGCCACGAGCGCGGAGCAGATCATCATGGGTTTGCGAGGCCATCTGTCCGCGAGGACGCCCGCGAACGGGGAGGCCGCCAGGCCGCTCACCGTCGCTATGGATGCGAGCATTCCCACGAGGCCCGGCGAATATCCAGCCCCTAGCAGTACCAGGGGCAAAACGAGGACGGACGCATGAGTGCCGAGCCCGTCTATCGCGCCGGCTGTCCAGAATAATCGAAAGTCCCGCTTCTGAAGGAAGGTGGAAGACGGAGATAATTCACCCGATGCCGCCCCGACCATCAGTCGGAAGAATTAACTTGTGAGACACTTGGAAATGTTCTCATGGCGGACCCTCCCACATCGATCCCCGGCCTCTGCGGGGGAGAATTCAGCGCTCCTCGCCATGGAGTGCGCCCACTGTAGCGAGCCTTCCGGCTTGCCGCAATACCGCACACACGCCAGTCGGCGATCTCCGCGTGACCAGTGTGTACGGGGTGTGAGCAGCGGATTTATCGTCGAATGAGGTATTCCAGGCCCGGCCGACTCTTGATCAATCATAAAGAATCTTCAGGGAAATTCAGGGGTATGGCGTCGGTTACCGGAATCAAACCCTTCGCAAAACACCGCCGACATGCTGGCCGCGCGAGCGCTACGCGCTGTCTTCCGGCGTATGCGTGCGTGGTCGCCGACTCGGTCCGGCCGGCGCGCGTTCCGGCCACGTGCGGTGGCCATGATGACCGGTTCGGCGCCAGCGGTCTCCAGGGCTTCGGCCATGTTGATCCACAGGGTCGGAGGTGCAGCGTCCATCCGTCCCGAGTCGCCGTACTCATCTTCTCCCCGCGCCACTTCTCCCTGCTCCGCTCGAGTGCATGACGCGGCCGTGACGGCGGTGTCCGTGGCTGTCGGGGTGGCGGTGGAGGGCGACGAGGGCGGCGTCGTCGTTGAGGCGTCCGCGCGTGTGGGCGAGAAGATCTCGGTGGACGTGGTGGAGCAGCGATTCGGGGCCGGTCGTGTTCCAGTGGGCGACCCGCGTTTCCAGGGGATAGAAGCGGCCCTCGCGGTCGCGGGCCTCGATGACGCCGTCCGTGTAGAGCAGCAGGGTGTCGCCCGGCTCGAAGGGAGCCGTGTCGATGGTGTAGGCGTCCGGTCCCGTTTCGGTGGCTCCCAGCGGTGGTGCGGGGTGCAGGCCGGGGACCGAGAGAGCGCCGTCCGGACTGAGGAGCAGAGGAGGGGGATGGCCGCAGCTGATCATCCGGACGCTGTGGTCGTCGTCCGGAAGTTCCAGCAGCAAGGCGGTCGCGAAGCGCTCGCCGGCTTCCGCGGTCGGCTCGAAGTCGGCGAGGTAGCGGGTCACGCTGTGGTCCAGGGCGGCGGTCAGGTCGGGAAGGGAGGTGTGCCGGTGGGCGGCTTCGCGGAAGGCCCCCAGGAGTAGTGCGGCCTCGCCGATGGCGGACAGCCCTTTGCCTCTCACGTCTCCGATCATGATGCGCACGCCGCCCGTGATGCGGGTGGCCGCGTACAGATCGCCGCCGATCTTCGCTTCGTCCTCGGCGGCCATGTACAGGCAGGCGATCTGCAAGGTCCCCATGCGTTCCGGCAGCGGCCACAGCAGGCCGTGCTGCGCGGCCTCCGCCACCGACCGCACCTGGGCCAGCTGGCGCTGGCGTCGCTCACGCACCATGCAGAAGAACACGCACAGGACCGAGAGCACCGCCAGGGCCAGGATCTGGACCAGCACGTTGCGTGAGAAGAGGACACCGAAGTGCCAGCCGATGTATGCCTGCGCCGCCACGGCCAGCGAGCCGATCAGGCCGGTGAGCCGAGGACCCGTGAACGAGGCGGTGATGGCGGGGGCGATCACGAGGAGCGGACCGAGATGAATGTCCTCCGGGACCAGCTGGTCCACCAGCGTGATCACCACGATGAGCACGATCGGAATCAGCAGCAACGCACGGCTGGACCGCCGTAGCCGCCACATGCCGGCGGAGCCGTCCTCCTTGTTCACAGGTTCCACAGTGCCACCAGCGAAGCCGCCCGACGAGCGGAGGTGCGTCGTCCGCCGCGTCTGCCGCCACGCGCCGGTTCGCGAACGGCGGAGGCGAGGTGGTGCGGGAAGGGGCGCCGGGCTTCCGGCGCGGTGTCGCACCCGCGGCCTTCCCGTCCTCCGCCCTACCTCTTGCGCCACTCCTCGGCCTGCAGTTCGTAGGACCGTACGCGGTCCGCGTGGCCGTGGGTGATGGTGGTGATCAGCAGTTCGTCGGCGCCGGTGGCCTCCTGGAGCTGGGCCAACTGGTCGGCGACCCTGTCCGGGGAGCCGACGAACTGGGTGTCGAGGCGGTCCTGGACCAGGGCCCGGTCCGCGTCGGACCATGCGTGGGCGCGGGCCTCGTCGGGTGTGGGGAACTGGATCGCGCCCTCGGCGGTACGGATGCTGCGGACCCAGGGGCCGTAGCCGGTGGCGAGTTCGCGGACGGTCTCGTCGTCCTCGGCGACCACGACGTCGGCGGAGACGCTGACGTACGGCCTGTCCAGGACGTCGGAGGGCTGGAAGGCGGCGCGGTAGCCCTCCGTTGCCTCCAGTACCGTGGCCGGGCTGACGTGGTAGTTCGCCGCGAAGCGCAGACCGTTGCGGCCGGCGACCTCGGCGCTCTCGCCACCGCTGCTGCCCAGGATCCAGATCTCCACGTCGGCCCCCTCTCCCGGCACGACGTGGGCCTCGACGCCGTCAGCGGATCGATAGGTGCCCGCCAGCAGTGCCAGGATGTCGTCGATCTGCTCGCCATAGGCCTGCGACTGGGCGTGCGGCTGCTGCAGCAGCTCGCGCTGGAGGGCGACGCGCGGGGAGCCGAGCAGGTGCGCGAAGGAGAACCGGGGCGGGATGCGCAGACCGTTCGGAACGCGGCCGTCGACCACCGGTGTCGCGGTGGGCGGCGGGGTGGCGGCTCCTGCGGGCGGGCGTCCGCCGGAGCGGCCGAGTCCCAGGTCGAGGCGTCCGGGGTGCAGTCCGTCGATCAGGCCGAACTCCTCCACCGCGGACAGGGCGGTTCGGTGTCCCAGTTGCAGGGCACCGGAGCCGAGCCGGATGGTCGAGGTCGCGGAGGCGGTCAGGGCGAGAAGGACAGCGGGCGAGGTGCCGGCTACGCCCGGATTGAGGTGGTGTTCGGCGAACCAGTAACGGGCGTACCCGAACCTCTCGGCCTGCCGGGCCAGGTCGATGGAGTTGCGCAGCGCGTCGGTGGCGGCGGAGCCGGACGAGATCGGCACCAGGTCCAGGACGCCGAGGGGGATGTGGGACATGGGTGAGGCCTCCTCAGCGGTCGGCGGGGACGGACACGGGGGCGGGGACGGACCTCTCCAGGACGGGACCCCGGGGAAAGGGGGGGATCGGGGATGTCGCGGCGCAGCGCCGGGGCGATGGCGGACCGCCAGAGCTCGAGGGAGGCGCGGTGCCGGTGCTCGGTCGGTCCCCCGGCGTCGGCGTGCGGATGCAGCACGGTGTGCCCGCATCGCTCGAAACCCACCTTTTCGGCGAGCAGCGCGTTGTCGAGCGCCTCGCGGAACCGATCGCGAGTGGTCTGGTGTATGCCCGTCACCGGGTCGGGAGCGTGCAGGACCAGAGTGATCGCGAGGAGCTTCATGACGCCACACGCTCGTCGCGCGATGCGTCGGGACGCGTCAGGCCGAGGTGGTCGCGCAGGGTCGGGCCCCCGTACTCCGTGCGGTACACGCCCTGTTCCTGGAGACCTGCCAGCGGTCCGTTCGATCCGGACCGTTGCCGCAAGCGCAGTCGCTCCGCGTTCGGCCGCTGGCGCCCATAGGTCAGCGGTGGCCTCCTCGTTCCCCATGGGAGAGTCATGCCCCGGACAGCAGCCGTACCGTCCCCCCTCCCCCACCGCTTCCACAGCCGTATCGGTGCCGGTCTGGCCGGCGGCTTCTACCCGGCACCGCATCGTTACGAGTTGTTCCTGTCGGCGAGTTGTCCGTGCTCGCTGCGCATCTCGATCACCCTCGGCCTGCTCGGTCTGACGGACTCGGTCGCCACCACCTTCCTGGCACACCCCGCCGAGACCCCGGACGCCTTCGCCGCACTGCGCCGCGCGTACGAGGCCACGGTGCACCACTACGACGGACCCCTGACGGCCCCCGCGCTGCGCGACAGATGGAGCGGGCGCATCGTCAGCAACCACACCCCCGACATCCTCCGCGACCTCGCCGGCCTGCTGTCCGGACACGACGCAGCACGCCCCGCCGTGCAGCGGCCGCCGGCCTGCGCCACGGACATCGACGCTCTCGGTGAGCTGGTGGAGCGGGACCTCACCGCGGGCGCCGAGCCCTCAAGACGATCGTCGGCACTGGATCTGCTGGAGCGTCGGCTCGCCGGGCACCCCTATGCGCTGGGCGAGGAACTGACGGCCGCGGACGTGGACCTGTGGGTGGCGCTTGTCCATCTCGGGCCGGCCGATGCTCTCAACGCGCGGCCCCGGCTCCGGGACTACGTACGACGCCTGGGCAACCACCCCGCCTTCCGGGGCAGGCAGAACCCGGTGTCTGACGCGGCGTGAGTCATCGAACTCAAGGTGCCGCGGCGTCAGATCGCACACCAGGTCGCGTCATGCGGGCCGGCCGTGTCGTCGAGACGGGCAGCCCTGAGGATCTGCGCACCGAGCCCGGCCACCCGTACACCCGCGAACCGCTCGCGGCCGATCCCCGGCGGCCGTCACCTCACGACCGCATCCCATCGGCAGGAGACGAAGGAGCACGCATGACCGTCCAGGAGACCACAGCAGAGCCGGCGGCGTTCACCCGCGACTGGCAGGAGTGGCACACCAGGCAGGAGAATCGGCTCGCCGCCCCGCACGGATTCCTCGCGGTCACCGGCCTGCACTGGCTCGACGGCGAACCGCAGCGCTTCCCGGACGCTCCGGGCACCTGGTCGACCGGCCCGGACGGGGTCGTGGTGATCCTCGACGAAGGGGGGAACTGTTCGTGGACGCAGCCCCCGTACGCGGCGAGCACCGTTTCGGGGTGCTCCCGGAGCGCGGCGGTGTCGACGCGGTCTGGGGCGACGCCGTGATCGAGGTGGCCAAACGCGGCGGCAGCGACATCGTCCGTCCCCGGCACCCGGACGCCCCGCTGCGCACCGCCTTCACGGGCACGCCCGCCTACGCCCCGCATCCCCGCTGGGTGGTGACCGGCCGTTATACGGCCTTCGACGAGCCGCGCCCGACGACCGTGGGCGCGGCGGTCGAGGGCCTGGAGCACGTGTACGACGCCCCGGGCCGCGTCGAGTTCGAGCTGGAGGGGCAGTCCCTGGCGCTGACCGCGTTCCCCGGCCACAGCCCGGGCAGTCTGCTGGTGCTGTTCACGGACGTGACCTCAGGAGTCACCACCTACGCGGCCAACCGCGCCCTCGCCCTCGAGGCGCCCGCCGCCGACGGCACGGTCGTTCTGGACTTCAACCGGGCCGCGAACCTTCCGTGCGCCTACACCGATCTGGCCACCTGCCCGCTGCCGCCGGCCGGGAACCGGCTGCCCGTGGCGATCGAGGCCGGCCAGAAGATCCCCCGCGAGCGGGGCGGTTCCTGAGGCCGCTCCCCCGCTGGGCCCTCCTTGCCGTACCGACGCGCACTGGCCACCGGCCGGACGGGTCGCGGCGGAGAGGGCAGGATTCGAACCTGCGTGGGCCCCGAAGGGGCCCGACCGTGAGCCGAGCTCGCTGGTCCCCGATCAACCACTCCGGGCACCTCTCCCTGATCCCGGCTCTCGGTCTCCCGTGCCGGTCACAGGAACAACAGTGGCAGGAGTTGCTGACCGCGCCCTGACGCGTCGCTGACGGTACCGGCCGAACCGTGCGGGATTGGTGGTGCGTGCAGGCCGGCCGGCTCACACCTCGTCACCCGCCCGTCTCGTGCCGCAGGGCGGCGGTCAGGCCGCCCCGGCACTCACCCAGGTGCTCCGGTGCGGTCGGCGTCCGGGTGAGTGCGGTCATGGCCGGGTGGGTGGTGGCGCCGTCCGACTGGGGGAACGGCGGTCAGCAGGCGCCGAGGTCCTGCCAGACACCCCACTCGCCGGTGGTGCCGGGTTCCTCGCCGGTCGTCCACCACTTGGCTTTCCAGATGTGGGACTTGTACGAGACCTGCTGGCCGCCGGTGTACACCTTGTCCTTGGCCCACGGGGCGTCCGTGCACTGGCTGCCGGAGCCGCCGGTGATGCTCAGGGAGTAGGTCGCCGAGTGGCTGCCCGACGTCCCCGAGCCGGTGACGGTCACGTTGTAAGTGCCCGAGGCCGCGGCCGAGGTGGTCGCCAGGGTGAGCACGGAGGTGGCGCCCGCGGTGAGCGACGTCGGGCTGAGGGAGGCGGTGACACCCACCGGGGCTCCGCTGACGCTGAGCTTCACGCTCTGGGCCTCGCCCTTCGTCACTGCCGTCTTCACGGTGGCCGTGGCGGACCGGCCGGCCGCCACGGACCCCGAGGCCGGGCTGAGCGCGACGGAGAAGTCGTCGGACGGTGTGGTGGTGCCGCCGGTGAACGGCGCGAAGATGTGCGTGAAGTCCCACTGGTTCTGCTGGATTCCTGAGCAGTTGTCCGCGGCGGCCCCGCCCGCGCAGCCGCCGTTGTCTCGCTGCAGCGCCCAGAAGGACAGGGTGTTGATGCCCTTGGAGACCGCCCAGTCGTACACGGTGCGGGCGTTGCTCAGGGTGAAGGTCTCCGCGTTGCCGAAGTCGTCGACGCCCGGCATCTCGGTGACGCCTACCGTGTTCCACAACTGGGCCGGGGTCTTGCTCGGGTACAGCTCGGCGAGCAGGTCGTACAGACCCTGGGCGGCCGTCTGGGTGTCCTTCGCCATGTCGTGGGGCTGGTTGTCGTAGTAGTCGAACGTCATGAGGTTCACGACGTCGACCCGGGTGCCGTTGCTCACCGCGTTGCGCAGCAGCGCCTCGGCGTTGTCCGCGAGGCCGTGCGTGGTGGTCGGCAGCGTGTAGGAGATCTCCACCTTGCGGCCGTTGGCCGCCGCCCAGTCCTCCACCAGCTTGATGGCCTTGTTGCGGCGGTCGATGGCGGCGGTGTTGTCGAGGGAGTCGACCTCGACGTCCATGTCGAGCCGGGAGATGTCGTAGGTGGTGATGACCTTCTCGTAGGCGGCGGCGATCTGCTGGACGTCGGTGCAGCTGTCGGCGATCTCGGTGCCGGTGGTGTCGGCCGCGTAACCCCCGAACGAGGGGATGACGTCACCGCCGTTGCTCTGGATCGTCTTGACGTCGGCGCCGAAGGTCGAGGCGGCGATCGGCATGCTCGTGTCGCCGTTCCAGTAGGGCGTGCAGGAACCCTTGGACGCGGTCTGCAGGAACGCCATCGTCAGGTGTTTGGAGCCCGACCGGGCGGACAGGGCGGCGGGGCTCTCGCCGGTCCAGGCCTCGAAGTAGGGGGCGAAGACGTGGTCGGGCAGTGGCGTCGCGGCTTGGGCGGTGCCGGTTGCCGTGAGGGATAGGCCTAACGCGGCCGCCGTGGTGGCGGCCGCGGTGAAGGCCGCGCTGAAGGAGCGCACGAGTCTCATGTCAGTCCCGGTGTGTGGAGGGGGTGGCCAATGTCCCTACGGGGGCGGGGGTGTTGCCGACTACTGGGATAGCGGCCGCCACAGGAGAGAGTCAATGGTCTGGACCAAAAAGGGACTAGACCACTACGCCGCCGCTTGGCGTCTCGTCCCTGCGCAGGACGCACGACGACGGGCTGGACCACGCCCGGAGGGTCAGCCAGGGGCGCGCCATGGAGCGACGTGACTCCGTCGGCTCTCGCACGAGGGGAGCCGTCCGGTACTGCAGAAACCTGTCGCACCCGGCAGACGCAACGTCACGGAGGGCGGACCGTTGGGCCGGTGGCGCGCGGGGGCGCGAGAGAACGAACCCTCGGCGCGAACCCTTGACCGGGCCGGGCGTGACGCTATGGTCTAGACCTAACGGACATCAGGTCCAGACCTATGCCGCGCATCGCCTCGGGCCCATGGCGCCGGTCGAGCCGAGCGGGACAGGCGATGCGGACCACGCACCGCGCTGGACGGGCAAGACCGGGCTCGACAGGCGCCGGTTCCGAAGACTCCGAAGGAAGTGACACGGTATGAACAAGGAAAGACGAGCGGCTTTCGTGATCGGTGCGCTGGTCGCTCCGGTGCTCGCCGTCAGCGTCCCGGTGGGCACGGCCAGCGCCCACGGCTGGGTCACGCTGCCCACCAGCCGGCAGGAACAGTGTGCCGAGGGCGTCGTCGACTGCGGTCAGATCAAGTACGAACCGCAGAGCGTCGAGGGGCCCAAGGGCCTGCAGAGCTGCAGTGGCGGACACTCGGAATACGCCGAACTCGACAACGACAGCAAGGGCTGGAAGGTCACGCCGGTCGGCACGACTGCGACCTTCACGTGGCACAACACGGCACGGCACGCCACCGCCAACTGGCAGTACTTCATCGGTGGCCAGAAGATCGCCGAGTTCGACGGGCACAACCAGCAGCCGGCCGCAGACGTCAGCCAGCAGGTGGACTTCGGCGACTTCACGGGCCGCCAGAAGGTACTCGCGGTGTGGAACATCGCGGACACCGCGAACGCCTTCTACTCGTGCGTCGACGTGAACATAGGCGGTGGCGGCGGTGGCGGTGGCGGTGGGGACACCTGCACCACGCCGGCCTGGGACGCCGCGCGGGTCTACAACGGCGGTGACACCGTGTCCTACGGCGGCCACAACTGGCGCGCCAAGTGGTGGGTGACGGGCGACACGCCCGGCACCACCGGCCCATGGGGTGTGTGGGAGGACCTCGGGGCCTGCTAGACGGCAGATGAGCGAGAGCGGTGCTCCGCCGGCTTCGTCCCCGCACACCGGATGACGGCCCTTGCCGGGAAGAGCACCGATCTCCTAGCCACGTGGCCGGGCCGAGGGACGGGGGTGACGTCCAGATGTCCTGAATGAGACCTGTAAATGGTCCGTTGTCCCCTTAGTGTCCATGACACCTGAGACGCTGCCACTCAGGCAGCGCTCTACCTCCAGGGGGGAACGTTGAACAGACGATTGATGGTAGGGCTCTCCTCCGCCGCACTGCTGTTGGGGACGATCGCCTTCACCGCCCCGGCTGCCGAGGCGTCGGCGACCGGCACCTGCTACGGCTCCTCATGTACCGGCGTCGAGCCCAACGGCACCACGTGCGCCAGTGACGCCATCACGGCCAAGCAAGTGACGTCCGGAGGACGCACGATCCAGCTCCGCTACAGCCCGTCATGCCGCGCCGCCTGGGGCAAGATCACCGGCGCCAGCGTGGGCGACTGGATCAGCGTGAGCAACTCGAGCGGCGCCTACGAAGAGCGCCGCGTCAACTCCGGCAGTGACCAGCACACGGTGATGGTCAACGACGCCGGCATCACCTCGTCCGCCTGCGGCTTCCGTAACGAGACCACACTGCTCGCCTGTACCGGCTCCTACTGAGCCGCCGGCTCACACTCGAAATGCCCCGGGCTTTCCCCGCTCCTCTCAGGGAAGGCTCGGGGTTGAGCCTGCTCAGGCAACACCTCGACCACTCCGGAGCCGGAAGTGCTGCGCTTCCCGAAGCCATGTCCGGCTCTTGGGACGACGGCATCGCGGCGGCGCAGCAGCTCCCGGGCGACGGTGTCCCGCTCGGCCTTGCCCGTCACAGGAGCGGCGCCGATGGCGTCCGCCCGTCACCACGTGGACGCGCGCCGCTCCGCTCGTGGACACCCATCCCGCCAGTGATCGCCGACCGCTGCGTGAAGCGTTCGACAGACGTTGTCCAGCCAGAACGGGGAGAGGTCCGCGTCCCGGAGTGGCCTGGCGCGTGCATGTGGCCCGCGCCGGTCGCCTTGTGGATCAGTCTGTTGCCGTCAGGGCCGCCCGTGCGGTGGTGAGGATCTCCGTGGAGAGAGGCGAGTCCTTCGTGGCGCGAGCCAGGACGAGGGCTCCGAGCATGGTGCACAGCCGGGTGATGCCGTCCTGGTCCTCCGTCGCGAGTGCGTCGGCGAAGGTGCGCACTCCCTCGGCGTAGAGGTGGTGAGCCTGCTGATTGCCGCTCGTGCGCGCCATGTCGGCCGCGAGGCCGGCGACAGGGCAGCCGTCACCGGCGTTGTCGCGGTGCTCGACGGAGAGGTAGGCGTCGATCAGCTCCCGCTGGGCGGCCTCGCGTTGCCCGGCGTGCCGCTCGATCCCGGCCGCGTGCCGTTGGGCCAGTTCGTCGAAGGCGTGGGCGGTCGCTTCGTCCACGAGTGCTTCCTTCGAGGGGAACTGCTTGTAGAAGCCGCCATGGGTCAGTCCCGCAGCCTTCATCAGGTCGGCGACGCTGACCTGCGTGCCCTGCTCGCGGAACAACCGGGACGCGGTCTCCACGACCCGTTCGCGGTTCTCCTGCGCCTGTGTCTGTGATACGCGGCCCATCGGTCACCTCCTTCTGGATGTCAGTCCTCATCTATCCTATGCTGAGATTAGATGTCATCCATAATCTATTCAGCGTCGCGCTCAGGCGGCGGCTGTACAAGGAGCGGACCATGGAACTGAAGGACGCGGTCGCTGTGGTGACGGGAGCCAACCGGGGACTGGGGCGCCGGCTGGCGATCCAGCTCCAGGAGCGCGGAGCCAAGGTCTACGCGGCGGCGCGCCGCCCCGAGAGCGTGGACCTGGCCGGTGTCACCCCGCTCGCCCTGGACATGACCGACGAGGAGTCGGTCCGCGCCGCGGCGCGCATCGCCTCGGACGCGACGCTGCTGGTGAACAACGCCGGAATCTCCACCGGCACCCCCTTGCTCGCCGGCGACCCGAAGGCGGTGCGTCTGGAGATGGACACCAACTTCTACGGGCCGCTCACGGTGACCCGGGCCTTCGCACCGGTCATCGAGGGCAACGGTGGCGGCGCCGTGCTGAACGTCCTGTCGGTGCTGTCCTGGCTGCATCCTGCCGGCCTGGGGGCCTACGCGGCAGCCAAGGCCGCCGCCTGGGCCCTGACCGACGCGGCCCGCGAGGAGCTGGCGCCCCGCGGCATCACCGTCTCGGCACTGCACGTGGGCTACATGGACACCGACATGGCCAGTGGCGTTCCGGCGGATCAGAAGGCCGACCCCGCCGACGTGGCCGCCCAGGCCCTGGACGGCATCGAGCGTGGTGTGCCCGAGATCCTCGCCGACGACCTCACCCGGCTCGTCAAGCAGGGCTTGGCCCTGGCGCCGAACTCGGCCTGAGCGCGGAATCCACGAGAGGAGACGGCGATGAGAGCCTTCATGGTCGAGCGCTACGGCTCCAAGGCCCTGCGCGCCGCTGAAGTACCGGAGCCGCAAGTCGGCCCGGACGACGTCCTCGTCCGGATCCACGCCGCGAGCGTCAATCCACTCGACTTGAAGATCCGGGACGGGGACTTCAAGGCCATCCTGCCGTACCGGGTCCCGTTCGTTCTGGGCAACGACCTGGCCGGCACGGTGGTCGAGGTGGGTGTGGCCGTGAAGGGGTTCTCACCGGGCGACGAGGTGTACGCGCGCTGTGACAGCGACCGGATCGGCACGTTCGCCGAGTACCTCGCGGTACGCCAGGACGACGTGGCGCTCAAACCGACCGCACTGACCATGGCCGAGGCCGCGTCCCTCCCGCTGGTCGCCCTGACCGCCTGGCAGGCCCTGGTCGAGCGGGCACAGGTGCGGCCGGGCCAGAAGGTGCTCGTCCACGCGGGCTCCGGCGGCGTTGGCTCCATCGCCGTCCAGCTGGCGAAACACCTGGGTGCGGACGTGGCCACGACGACCAGCACGGCCCATGTCGACCTCCTGAGGAGTTTGGGCGCCGACACAGTCGTCGACTACAAACAGCAGGCGTTCGAGACGGTCCTGCACGACTACGACGTCGTCCTCGACCCACTCGGTGGCGAGAACCTCGAGAAGTCCCTGCGGATTCTCAAGCCCGGCGGGAAGGTCATCGGCATTGCCGGCCCTCCCGACGCCGCGTTCGCCGGGGAGCTGGGAGGCGGTCCGATCCTCAGGGCCGCCATGGCCGCCCTGAGCTTCCGAACCCGGTGCCGCGCCCGACGCCGTCACGTGACGTACGAGTTCCTGTTCATGCGGGCGAGCGGGGACCAGTTGCGCGAGCTCACCGCTCTCGTCGAGAAGGGCACGATCCGGCCCGTCGTCGATCGCGTCTTCCCGTTCGAATCAACAGGAGATGCCCTCGAGTACGTCGAGAACGGGCGCGTGAGAGCCGGCAAGGTCGTCGTCACGATGACGTGACAGAGCCAAGGTGGCCACATACGACTCGTTGGAGCCGTCGGCCCGGGAGTCCTCGGCGAGACGACCCTGGTCATCTGTCGCCAACGCACCCCCTGCTCGTGGACAGCTCCAGGCGGATGTGCTGGACCGTCCCCTGCTACGGCGAGGTGGGCAGGTGCGGGGAGCGGAGCACGAGCAGGGTGATCTCGCTGGGGGCGAAGACGCGGAACGGCGGGCCCCAGAAGCCGGTGCCGCGGCTGGTGTAGAGGAGGGTGCGGGCGCCGTGCCGGCTGAGGCCGGCGAGGGCGGGCTGGTCGATGCGTACCAGGTGGTGGAAGGGCCAGATCTGTCCGCCGTGGGTGTGGCCGGAGAGTTGGAGGTCGATTCCGGCGGCTGCCGCCCGGTCGACGAACGTGGGCTGGTGTGCCAGGAGCAGGACGGGCAGGTCGGGGTCGGCGCCGCTCAAGGCTCCGGCGAGATGGGCGCGGTGGCCTGCCAGGCCCGAGGACTCGGCCGTGACGTCGTCCACGCCGGCGACCACGAGGGTGTCGCCTCCGCGTTCGAGCAGCAGATGGCGGTTGCGCAGCGGCTCCCAGCCCAGCTCGTCCATCAGGTCGACCCAGCCCTGGGCCTCGCTGTAGTACTCGTGGTTACCGGTGACGTAGACACGGGCCCGGGTGGCCCGCACCGTACCGAGTGGGGTGGCCTGGGCGCGGCGGCGTGCGGCCGTGCCGTCCGCGATGTCGCCGGTGTGGCAGACCAGGTCGGCGTCCAGGGTGTTCACCGTCTCGCACACCCGCGCCGACCAGCGGGCGCGATCAAGCGGGCCGTAGTGGGTGTCGGTGATGAGGACGACGCGGGTCCCGTCCAACCCGGCACCCAGTCGCGGGAGTTGCACGTCGAGTCGCCGCACGCGTGGCAGGCGGCGGGCCTCGGCGTACCCCCAGACGAGCAGTACGGCGGTCACGCCGACGACCGCCCAAGTGACGATGCGGGCGCGGTCCTGACTGTCCTCGACGCCGGCCACGACCAGGGCGACCCGCAACAGGACGCCGAGCAGGACGGACCAGGTGAACAGAACCCAGCTGACGCCCAGCAGGGTGTCACCGACGATCGCCGCCCGGTCCTGCTGGCGCGGGCCGTGGCCGCGCACCATCGCGAGCGGCATACATACGAGACCGAGGGCGAACAGGGCGGTGCCGACCAGCGTGACAGGCAGCGGCCAGTGCTGGCTGGTGTACAGGAGTACCCAGCAGGGCACGGCCCACAGCAGAACGGGCGCGATCAGGGGTATGCCGCGCATCACCCGGTGCAGTCGGCTCCGCCGCGGCGCTTGCGCTTTGCTGTCGACGGGTCGGGTGCTGCTCGTGTCGGTCACGCTTCCCCTCCCTGACCAGGCTGCCATCTCCGCGCACTGTATATGGTCGCCTCAGGTTGTTCCCCACGCCCCGCACTTCGACGGGCAGCCGGAGGACGTCTACACGCTGTGGGGCTACGGCCTGTTCGTCGACAACGAGGGGGACTTCGTCGGCAGGCCGATGGCCGAGTGCAGCGGCCGGGAGATCCTCACCGAACTCCTCGGCCACCTCGGCCTGACGGACATCGAGGAGGACGTCGCGGCGAGCACGACCGTGATCCCGGTGATGATGCCCTACATCACCAGCCAATTCGCCCCGCGCACCGTGCACGACCGACCGCTCGTCCATCCGCGTAAAGCGGCCAACTTCGCCTTTCTGGGCCAGTTCACCGAGATTCCAGAGGACGTCGTCTTCACCGTCGAATACTCCGTCCGCGGCGCGATGCACGCCCTCTACGGCCTCCTCGGCCTCGACGAGCACGAGATCCCCGGCATCTACCACGCTCTGGCCGACCCGAAGACCGCCTTCACCGTTCTCAAGGCCGCACTGGACTGACTCGTCCGGACCGGCCTCTTGCCACCCCTCGGTGGGCGTGGATCACGGCTTCTCCGGGCCGGGAAGCCGGGTCTGCGTCCCGCGGTCGTGCCCTGTACCCACCCCGCGGGGAGAAGAACGCACGCTGTGATCACGGGGCCGGCGGCCACTCCCCCGTACGTCTGCCGCGGTGTTGCGAGGGCAGGGGCAAGGGGACAGTGGTGGCGCGAGCGGTGAGGCGGTGAGGCGGCGTCGTGGCCGAGCAGGAACACGTGCCGGGAGCACAGGGTGGCCGGAGTCCGGGGCGCGGGGACGATCTGTTGCGCGGGCTTGCGGTGGACGATCGGCAACCGGAGCGTCCGGTGCTTCTGGACGGTGACGGTCGACCGATCGGGACCTGGCGGGAAAACCACCCGTACGACCACCGCATCGGGCGCCGTGAATACGAGAGGACCAAACGGATCCTGCAGATCGAACTGCTCAAACTGCAGCGTTGGGTGAAGGAGACGGGACAGCGGATCGCTGTGGTCTGCGAGGGACGGGACGCGGCCGGAAAGGGCGGCACCATCAAGCGGTTCACCGAGCGGCTGAACCCCCGCGGAGCCCGTGTGGTGGCGCTGGACAAGCCGACCGAGCGGGAGGCGAGGCAGTGGTACTTCCAGCGCTACGTGACTCATCTGCCTACCGGCGGCGAGATCGTCTTCTTCGACCGGTCCTGGTACAACCGAGCGGGAGTCGAGCGAGTCATGGGGTTCTGCACCGAGGAGGAGCACCGCCAGTTCCTCCGGCAGGCACCGCTGTTCGAGCAGCTCCTCACCGATGACGGCGTCCTGCTAGTGAAGTTGTGGTTCTCGGTGTCGCGTGCCGAACAGCGCACCCGGTTCGCGATACGGCAAGTCGATCCGGTACGGCGTTGGAAGCTGTCGCCCACCGATCTGGCCTCGCTCGAGCGCTGGGACGACTACACCGCGGCCAAGGTCGACATGTTCCGGGCGACCGACACCGCTCACGCGCCCTGGACAGTTGTGAAGAACAACGACAAGAGGCGGGGCCGACTGGAGGCGATACGCAGTGTTCTGGACCGCTTCGACTACCCGGCCAAGGATCAGGGAGCAGTGGGTGTGCCTGATCCGCTGATCGTCGGTGCGGCGGACACTCTGCTGGAGCCCGGCGAGGAACCCACCACGCTGTCGCCGACACCGCTGGCCGGACCAGGCGGCGGTCCCGGGAACCATCCCGGCCCGCGGTGACCGCCTGCCTTTACGCCGACCAGCGCGCACGGGAGAAGTCAGGATTCGGGTCGGCGCAGCGCGAACTCGGGGGTGTACAGGCCGACTTTGTCGGCCTCCTCGATGACCGGCCAGGGCGTCTCCTCGCGCTCGTCCTACTCGGCGACCACCGGGCGTACGTACTTCTCGGCAGAGAAGGGGCCTTCGTGGTCGTCACTGGAAACCTCCTGATGGGGGTGGCGGTGTGGCTGGTCAGCGGCCGGTGAAGACGGCGTCACGGCGCTCGATGAAGGACTGGATTCCCTCGGCGCCGTCGGCGGTCGCGAACAGCCGTGCGATGTCCGGGCGCAGCCGCTCGATCGCGGCGCTCTCGCCGTACTCGTGGGCCAGGTGGGCGGAGGCGAAGACGGTGCGCACCCCCAGGGGCGCGGCCTTCGAGGCGATGAGGGTGGCGATCTCGGTGGCGCGGACGATGGCGGCCGGCCCGTCCGCGGCGAGTTCCTGCACCAGGCCGATGCGGTGGGCTTCCGCGGCGTCGAACTCCTCGCCGGTCAGAATCCAGCGCATGGCGTTACCCCACCCGGCCTGCCGGGGGAAGCGGAAGGTGGCTCCGCCGAAGGGGTAGATGCCACGGCGGATCTCGTACTGGGCGAACCGCGTGTCCCTGGCGGCCACGCGGATGTCGGCGGCCAGGAGCAGCTCGATACCGAGCGTCATCACCCAGCCCTGCGCGGCCGCGACGACGGGCTTCGACCACGGTCCGTCCAGGCGCCAGGGGTCGCGCCCGCCCTCGGGACCGTCGAACTTCCCCGCAGCCAGCTCGGCGCCGACGTCGAGCATGTCCAGACCACCAGTGAAGTGGTCGCCGTGGGCGAACAGGACCCCGCACCACAGGTCGTCGTCGGACTCCAGCAGACCATAGGCGGCCGACAGCTCGCTGAGCATCTGCTTGGTGAAGGCGTTGCGCTTGGCGGGCCGGTTCAGGCCCATCAGCAGCACGTGGCCGTCCCGTTCAACGGTGACCGCCGGTGTGCTCGCAGGCGTAGAGCTCATCGCTCCCCCTCGTAAGTTGCATGATGAGACTCACGAGACGCTAGCCGGACCGGGACGCCGAGGACAAGTGAATCTCATGATGAAACTGATAAGGTCGCTGCATGAGACGGACCTCGTTCGACAGCTGGCCCTGCTCGATCGCCCGCACAGTGGACATCCTGGGCGACGGCTGGACCCTGCTGGTCCTGCGCGAGATCTTCTACGGCGAGTCACGTTTCGACGGCTTCACCGACTCACTCGGCATCGCGCGCAACACCCTCACCGACCGGCTTCGACGCCTGGAGAACGCGGGGCTCCTGCAGCGCCGCCCTTACCAGAGCGAGCCGCTCCGCCACGAGTACCTGCTGACGGACAAGGGCCGGGACTTCTTCGGCGTACTCGCCGCGATCAACGCATGGGGCGACCGGTGGCTGACCGACGGCACCGGCGTCCCCGTGGTCATGCACCACACCGCCTGCGACCACGACGCCCAGGCAGAAGTCGTCTGCTCCTCATGCGGTGAACCACTGCATCACCAAGACGTCGTGGTGCGGACCGGACCCGGCTACCCGGCCCGACTCCTGGACAGCCCGGACGTACGGGCACGCTTCGCTCCCGGGGTACACCCCCGACGAGAGAACACCTGAACTGCGCTCGGCAGTCGCCAGGGGCGATCGCGCCGATGCCGGTGGCATCGTGGCCAGTTCCCGGAAGCGATCCGCGCACTGGCCCTGGCCTGCCGACGTCCTCCAGCGGCGCCGGCCCGGGCCGGAAAGCGACCGTGACACCGTCCAACGCCACCCTGTTCCATTCCCATGGGGCAGCCGTTGCGGTGAACTGCCCGTTCCATTCGGCCGAATCGTTAAAGTGACTCCGATCAGATCCGGCGACCACGGGACCTGTGAGGTAAACGACCACCATGCCGACCGAAACGTTTGAGTTCCAGGTAGAGGCACGTCAGCTGCTGCGGCTGATGATCCACTCGGTCTACTCGAACAAGGATGTCTTCCTGCGCGAACTCGTCTCCAACGCCTCCGACGCGCTCGACAAACTGCGCCTGGCTGTGCTGCGCGGCGACACGCCCGGCGCCGAGAACTCCGACCCGCACATCGAGATCGAGGCCGACAGCGACGCCCGTACCCTCACCGTGCGGGACAACGGCATCGGGATGTCGTACGACGAAGTCGGGCGTCTGATCGGCACCATCGCCAACTCCGGCACCGCCGAACTCCTGCGGGAGCTGCGGGATGCGGAGGACGCGTCCGGCGCCGAGGGGCTCATCGGCCAGTTCGGCGTCGGCTTCTACTCGGGTTTCATGGTGGCCGACCGGATGACCCTGGTGACCCGCCGGGCCGGCGAGGAGCAGGGCACCCGGTGGAGCTCCGACGGCGAGGGCACGTACACCCTGGAGAGCGTCGACGACGCCCCGCAGGGGACCTCCGTCACCCTCCACCTGAAACCGGCCGACCCCGACAACCAGCTCCACGACTACACCTCGCCCTGGAAGATCAGGGAGATCGTCAAACGCTACTCCGACTTCATCACCTGGCCGATCCGGATGCCCGCGCAGCCGGGCGAGGACGGCTCCACGCCGGAGCCCGAGACGCTCAACTCGATGAAGGCCCTGTGGGCCCGGTCGCGCGAGGAGGTCTCCGACGACGAGTACCACGAGCTGTACAAGCACATCAGCCACGACTGGCGCCCCCCTCTGGAGACCGTCCGTTTCCAGGCCGAGGGGACTTTCGAGTACCAGGCCCTGCTGTTCCTGCCGGAGCACGCCCCGCACGACCTGTTCACCCAGGGGTACCAGCGCGGCCTGCAGCTCTACGTCAAGCGCGTCCTGATCATGGACGACTGCGAGGCGCTGCTGCCGCCCTACCTGCGGTTCGTCAAGGGCGTGGTCGACGCGCAGGACCTCTCGCTCAACGTCTCCCGCGAGATCCTGCAGCAGGACCGGCACATCCGCATGATCCAGCGGCGGCTGACGAAGAAGGTCCTGTCCGCGCTCAAGGACATGAAGACGGCCGACGCGGAGCGGTTCGCCGGCTTGTGGCGCGAGTTCGGGGCGGTGCTGAAGGAAGGACTGATCACCGACACCGAGAACCGCGACGCCATCCTCGCCGTGGCCACCTTCGCCAGCACCCGCGCCGACGACGAGCCGACCACGCTGGAACAGTACGTGGAGCGGATGAAGGACGGCCAGGACGACATCTTCTACCTGACCGGCGAGTCGCGGCAGAGCATCGAGAACTCCCCGCACATGGAGGCGTTCCGCGCCAGGGGCCTGGAGGTCCTGCTGCTGACCGACCCCGTGGACGAGGTGTGGGCCGACGCGGTCGGCGAGTTCGGGGGCAAGCGGCTTCGCTCGGTCGCCAAGGGCGAGTTCGACCCCGGTGCCGACGACGGCGGGGAGACGGGGAAGGAGCGGGAGAAGCGCGACGAGGAGTACGCTGACCTGCTGGGCTGGATGAAGGAGCAGTTGGCGGACGAGGTGAAGGACGTACGCCTGTCCTCGCGGCTCACGGTCTCTCCCGCCTGTGTCGTCTCCGACGCCCACGACCTCACGCCCGCGCTGGAGAGCATGTACCGCGCGATGGGCCAGGAGGTGCCGCCGGCGAAGCGCATCCTCGAACTCAACCCCGACCACGTGCTGGTCAAGCAGCTCAACGCCGCCTACAAGGAGCGCGAGGACCACACCGGACTGGTGGACACCGCCGAACTGCTCCACGGTCTGGCGGTGCTCGCCGAGGGCGGCCGGCCCAAGGAGCCCGGCCGGTTCGTGAAGCTGGTGGCAGACCGGCTGGAGCGCGCCCTCTAGGCAGCGACGCCGGCGCCGGGCAGGGGTACGGGCTGAGCTGCGGGGTGGCTCAGCCCGTCGTGCCCACCCGGGCGAGAGTTTTGAGAAGGCGGTTCGCCCTGGTCGACCCGGGAGCGCTCGTACTGTCCGCTACGGGCGCTCATGACCAGTGCGCCCGTAGCCCTCTGTGGACCCATATGACTCCGGTCAGGCACTTCAGTCTTATAGATCACTTGCAGGGGTGGGCCACTGGCCTGCGGGGTGAGGGTGCATTGCGAACAGTCGTCACTGAGCCGGGATCGGCTGGGTGAGGTTCACCGGGTTGCCGTCGGGGTCCTGGATATGGGCGACGCGCTGTCCCCACGGCATGTCGTTGGGGCCGCCGCGGACCGAGCCGCCCAGTGCCTTTACCCGGCCGAGCGTCTCATCGACGTCTTCGACACCGATGCTGAGCAAGATCCGCGGCGCCGCCCCGGTCCCCGGGTGCGCCTTGGCCACCAGCCCGAGGTCGGTGTCGCCGATGCGCAAGCCGACGTAGAAGACCGGGCCTTCCTCCGGCACCCGGAAGATCTCCTCGGCGCCGAACAGTTTCGTATAGAAGCCGAGCAGGACGTCGTGAGCGGCAGTCAAGATCACTGGCTGAATGGTGGACATGGCACTCCTGTCGAGAACGGTCCTGTCACTGGGTGGACCGTTCGAGGACGGTGAACTCATCGGCGAAACCGCCCTGCCAGACGATCTACACCACAGACTGCCGCCCACGACCAGCACGAGCACCCCGAAACAAGGTCACGCCCACCAGACCGACCAGCCACTTCAGGATGGCGGAACGTCCCTGATCGATGGCCGCAGCCATGGTGCGTTCAGGAAGGATGTCGCCGTTGACGATCCTGTAGCTGCCGACGGGCGGTCGACCAGACGTCCTCGAACTCATCCGCCGACAACGACTGCGGGTTGTGCCCCTCCCACTCGGAGATGGGCGGTTCCGCGGTGAGACCGTAGACGCACTCGTACTTGGCAGACCGGCCGTCCCTTCGGGCTTGTTGCCACTCGGCCAGCGAGGCCGCGGTCAGGGCCCTGCTTCCGGGCTCCTGCAACTCGACTTGCCGGATCACATACCCATCGGCGTCCAGCTCGAAGTAGAACCAGAGGGCTTCCTCGTCCCAGAAGCAGCGAATCCAGCGCGTCACCGGATCACCGCGTCGAAGGGCTCGTCGTGCCAGCGCCAGCCGGCGGTGCCGTCGTCGTGGATGTGCAGCATGAACTCGTTGACCGGGCCGCCGTCGGGAAACGTCAGAGTGAGCGCACCACGTATCCGGCTGTAGCAGGCATCGGCCCGAGCCCAGTCCTCCTCGTCGACAGCACGCTCTTGCTCACCCAAGAGGGTACAAAACTCCTCGAAAGCAGGAAGTGTCTCGACTTCGGCGTGAGCCCAAGGCATATCGGCGCCGGTCACGGTGAGCCGGGCGATCTCCTGGTCGCCGTGGCGGAGGCGCCAGATACTGCCGGTGGTGAGGTACGGGTTGGTCACGTCTCCCATGATGACCACCGACACTGACAGGCGGGCAGTGAGATCACCGCTCGATCGGGGCCACGGGCAGCACACGGCCGTGGAGCTTGGCATCCCCACCTCGCGTCGTGATCGGTGAACCCACACAGTTGGGCTGCCGCATGAGCCTCATCCAAGAGGGAGAACAATTTCAAGCGGCAGGCGCGGGGCCAGCACGGGGAGCCACCGCCGTCCTTGAGCTGGAGCTCCGGGGTGGGGTCCATGCGCTGCATGCGCACGGCCAAGTCGTCCCCGAGGCGCCACATCTGGTTGTCCCAGCCGCCCGCCACCTCGCGGATGGCCAGCCCGGCAAGGTCGGGATGTTGTTCCTGCAGCAGGTCCCGGACCAGCTGTGCCGTGATCTCGATCTCAGTGTCGGTCATGCGATGTCACGGTACTGAGGGGACAGGCGAAGCGGTTCTCGCTCCCCTGAACAGCGCGCTGTGCCCCAGAGTTCACGCGGGCATCCGCCATGGGGACGGTCTCACCGAACCGGACCGTCAGCGCCCTCCTCACCGGCTCTGGTGACCTGAGTCAGTCGAAGAGAGCAACGAGCCCTCTCACCCAGATCGCGAAGAACATGAGGGCCGCCACCAGACAGCCGAAGCCCGCCAGCACACCGCCGACCGTCCACGGCTCGGAGGGCGCCTCGCACTCCCCCTGCGAAGCGTCCCGGTAGGAGGCGGGGTCGTCCCAGTGGACAGGGCGCCCCAGCTCCTCGGCGCAGGCCGTCCGCACCGCGGCCAGCTGCCCCTGCGCGAAGGCGGTGGCGGCATTCGCCTCGGGGCCGTGCCAGGCGAGGGCCTTCATCCGCCACCCGGGAGACCCGTACCGCGCCTCGAAGGCGGCGGTCTCGTCGGCGTCGCGGTCCTCTTCGAGGTACATCCAGCGTCCGGCCTCGGCGGCGTCGCCATAGAGCCGGTACACCTCGGCCAGGCGGCGGCGGAGCGTCAGGTCGTGCGGGAAGGACGAGATGAGACCGCGCAGGCGCTGGCGCGCGGCGGGAACCCGGCCGGCGGCGAGGTCCGCATCGGCTCGGGCAAGGGTCTCTATCAGGGGCATGAACGCATGATCGGCTGCCGTACTGACCTACGTCGACCTGGTTTTGTCGCTCGCCCACCTCGCTGAGACGGCACGCCGCCACGGTGATCCAGAATGATGGGATGGTCAGGCTTGAGACTCCCCGTTTGATCCTGCGCCGCTGGCGCGAGGAAGACGTTGCACCCATGGCTGCCGTCAATGCCGACCCCGAGGTCATGCGGTGGATCCGTGACGGCAGCGTCCGTGATGCACAGCAGACTCGCGACGCGGTCCAGGCATGGGAGAGCGAGTGGGAGTCACAAGGCTTCGGCCTGTTCGCCGTGGAGATCCGGTCCACTGGCGAGCTGGCCGGGTTCACCGGCTTTTCGGTGCCCGACTACTTGCCGGAGGTACTGCCGGCGGTCGAGGTCGGATGGCGGCTGGGACGTTCCCACTGGGGGCAGGGCTTGGCCACCGAGGCCGCGGCGGCCGCTGTGCGGTTCGGGTTCGAAGAGCGAGGGCTGGAGCGGATCGTCAGCATCGCTCAAGTGGGCAACAACGCCTCCGAACGGATCATGACCAAACTGGGGATGCGTCTGGCCCGTGAGACGGTCCACCCCACCGGCGGTCGGCGAGTACGAGTGTTCGAGTTGTCGTCGGACCAGTACGTGACGACCACTCGACGCTAACGGCTACGAGGACGGCGGCCTCGTGGCGGACCGCGAGTTCGTCGCACCTGGCGTCCAGGGCACGATGCCCATCAGGGCGGAACCGCATGTCGTCGACCAACCGTCACCGGGCCCACATGGCGGGTCGTGACGGGATCGTGCCGAAGCTCCACCGGGGCGGCCTGGCGCGACCTGCCCGAGCGCTGCAACCCGTAGAAGACCTTCTACGAACGCTTCCGCCGCTGGTCGGCCGACGGAATCCGGGATCGCCTGCTCGCCCACGCCGTGTGGGCCCACCAGCATGCCCCCGTGCCCGAAAAAGGGAGATCTAAAGGAGCGCGTGGATGGTGTCGGTGGTGCTGTCCGCGGCGGTCACCCGGCTGCCGGGCCGGAAGTGAAGAACTCGATCATCCGTTCAAGCCCTTGGTCGCTGAACATCCTCTCCAGGCTGGCGGCGGACTCGGCGGCGGAGGCCTCGCTGCGGGGGAAGAGGGCCTTCTCGTAGGCGGTCAGCGCGGCCTCGGTGTCGCCGCGGTGGGCGGCGATCGCCTCGGCGAGTTCGGCGCCGTCGAGCATGGCCAGGTTGGCGCCCTCTCCGGCGAAGGGCGACATCACATGGGCGGCGTCTCCGAGGAGCGTCACGCCCGCGCCCCGCTCCCAGCGGTGTCCGACCGGCAGGGCGTGGATGCGGCGCGGGGTGATGGTGTCCGCGTCGGCGATCAGGGCCCGCAGGTCCTCGTGCCAGCCGTCGAAGCGGGTGAGGACGGCGGCCTTGGCGGCGGCGAGATCGGTGAAGTCGATGGTGTCGAGCCAGCCCTCCCCCGCCTTCAGCGCGGCGTAGACGTGGAGGCTGCCGTCGGTCTCGCGGTGCGCGAGGAAGCCGCATCGGTCACCCAGGCTGATGAAGAACCCGTCCCCGACGACGGCGGCGCTGCGCGGGTGACGGGCATCGGCGTCGTACAGGTCCGTCTCGGCGAAGGAGATGCCGGTGTAGGCGGGCGTTGCGTCCGAGAGCAGCGGCCTCACGCGGGACCAGGCCCCGTCGGCGCCGATCAGCAGGTCGGTGGTGATGGCGGACCCGTCGGCGAAGGTCACCTCGTGACGGCCGTCGCCCAGCGCCTGAACGCCGGTGGCCTTCCTGCCCCAGCGGACCGTGCCCTCGGGCAGCGAGTCCAGCAGCAGGTCACGCAGGTCTGCACGGTCCACCTCCGGGCGGCCGCCGGTGCCGTCGTCCGTCTCCGAGACGTGGACGGTGGCGTCCGGGCCGACCAGGCGCATCGCCTGACCGCCCTCGTGAACGATCTTCAGGAAGCCGTCGTGGAGGCCGGCGGCATGCAGTGCCTTCTGACCGCTGTCCTCGTGGATGTCGAGCATGCCGCCCTGGGTGCGGGCCCCGGCGGAGGCCTCCAGCTCGAAGAGGGCGGCCTGGATGCCGTTGACGTGCAGGACGCGGGCGGCGGTGAGGCCGCCGAGCCCTCCGCCGATGATCGCGATGGGGTGATGGGTGCTCATGGGGCCTCCGGATGACTGAGCCAGGGCGCACCTCAGTGCGCAGCCCGGGAAGAGGTGCGGAGCCGGCAGCGCCCGTCTCCCCGGCAGGGCGGCGGACGGCTCGGGCGTGAGGCGACCCGGCCGGACACCTCCACCGTAACGAACATGTTCGTTCCGAACAAGTTCGTCGTGAGGTGCGTCGATCCACGAGGCGGGCGAGGCGGCCTCAGCCCTTGGCGCCGGGGACGGGTGTGTGCGTGATGCCGTTGACCAGAACGTCGAAACTCCAGCCCATCCGGTCGCCGGGCGAGCCGCTGACCAGGGCGGGCATGTGCGCCTTGATGGCCGGATGGGTGGCCGCGTCCACGGACTGCAGGGCCCGGCCGGTGGCGTTCCAGTCGTCTGCGGCCATGGGGTCGTGTTCCTGCGTCGACTGCTCGGCGGCCGTGGCCGTGGCGTCCTGGAGCAGCTTGTCCACGCCCCAGGCCACCTGCTCGCGGGCCGCTCCGCTGCGGGAGAGCAGATCCAGGACGCGCTCCACCAGCCGCAGGTAGTGCTCGCCGCTGGGGCGCGCCACGAGCGCCGACCGGGCCAGCTGCGGGTGCTCGAACAGCACGGCGGTGTAGGAGGCCAGTACGGCACGCAACTGCTCGCGCCAGCCCTCCCCGGCGCTCCCGCCGGTCAGGTCGACCTCGCCCAGAAGAGCGTCCAGCACCGCAGCGTGCAGTTCGGCGGTGCTGGCCACGTAGACGTACAGCGACGCCGGACCGGTGTCCAGCTCCTTGGCCAGGCGGCGCATGGTGACCTTCTCCAGCCCCTCGGCCCGCATGACCCGCACGGCGGTGTCCACGATCCACTGCCGGGAAAGAGCGGGCTTGGCCGGACGCTCCCGACGGCTGATCGGCTCTCTTCTCACAGTCACGCTGTGATCGTAACGAACGCGTTTCACGGAGAGCTCGGTGTGCCGTGGCCCCATGAGCCGGCTACTGCGCCCCGAACACCGCCTCTCCTGGCCCCGCCGCCCAGCACAAACCTGAAGGCGGACGGCCTTGCCCAGGAGCCGGTCGTGCCCCAAGGGGGGAACTCCATAGCGCTTACGTTTTGCTGCCTCGGCCGTCGATGCGGCTCTTGTCGGCGTTTTCTTCAGTGCACCGGCCGCTTCGACGGGGCCTGTAAATCCGATCACCGGAGTAGCACACCGAGGTCCTTTTCGATCATCTTGGGTCGTTCTCGAGCAGGCTTCTCTCGCCGCGGGGTGGTGTGGATACGGTGCGATCACGGGCGGTTCCCAGCGGAGCGAGCCGCGCGACTACCAAGGGGAGGGCGCCGATGGCGACTGTGGAAGTGGCACTGAAGGAAATGATGGCCGGGATCGAGGGAGCGCTGGGGGCGGCTGTCGTCGACTACACCAGCGGCATGGCCCTCGGCACCCTGGGCGGGGGCAAGGACCTGGACCTGACCGTGGCCGCGGCCGGCAACACGGACGTGATCCGCGCCAAGGTGCGCACCATGGAGCTTCTCGGGCTCAAGAGCCAGATCGAGGACATCCTGATCACGCTGGGAGGGCAGTACCACCTCATCCGGCTGGTCACCGGCCGGAACGGAAACGGCCTGTTCCTCTACCTCGTCATGGACAAGGAGCGGTCGAACCTGGCCATGGCCCGCCACCAACTCAAGCGGATCGAAGAACAACTCGAGGTCTAGGCCCTCCGGAACGGGCTGACGCATGCCCATGAATTGAAGACTTCTTCAAGCCATCACATGGAGAGGATGACAATTCATGAACGTGAGCCGCCCGGGCCGAGAAAGATGGACAGGCAAGACTCATGGCGCGACTGCGTCCGCGTGACGCCGCCGCGCCATGAGAGGCCACCTCGACAGGCAGGAAGTGCGTTATGCAGGTCCCCCTCTACCAAGCCAAGGCAGAGTTCTTCCGCATGCTTGGCCACCCCACGCGTATCAGGGTCCTGGAACTCCTGCAGCACGGCCCCGTCCCCGTGCGGGACTTGCTTGCCGACATCGAGATCGAGCCCTCCAGCCTCTCGCAACAGCTCGCCGTGCTGCGCCGCGCGGGCATCGTCGTGTCCACACGAGAGGGCTCCACCGTCACTTACGCACTCGCCGGTGGCGACGTGGCCGAACTCCTGCGCGCGGCTCGCCGTATCCTGACCGAGCTTCTGGCCGGACGGAACCAGCTCCTGGCCGAACTGCAGCAGGGCGACGCCTCCCCGCCACGAGCAACAGCAGCGAACAAGGCGTCCGTTGAGACCGGCACGCGCTGAAGGGACCACACCTACTCCCGCAGTCGTCGGAGCGCGGCGGCTGAGATGCCGCTGAGCTCCTTCGTGAGGCCGGTCTGCGTGCGCACGGTCTCCGCGGCCCTCCGTGACGTCGTTCACCGCCGTGTCGAAGCCGGCGCCTGTTGTGTGGGACGGTCCTCCCCACGCGCCGCCGCGCGGCGCATGCCCCTTCTCCGCCTGCCCGGCGGGGGACATCCCCTGCCTACACTCACCGGCTCACTGCGCCGTCCGCGCGGGACGGTCGTAGTCGGGGCCGCGGTGGGCGTGCTGCTGGCGTTGTCTGCGCGCTCCCTGCAGATCAACGTGGTGGTCGGCCGGCCCTTCGGCATCTCCGCGGCCGCGCAGGCCGCAGCCCTCGATATCGCCCTGGCTGCCCACGGGCGGCGGCCCGCCGCGGTTCTGCACCTGAACGTCCCCGACCGGATGCTGCTGCGCCGCCTGACCGGACGACGTACCTGCGGCGGCTGCGGGACAGCTACCACCTGGACACCAGGAAGCCGCCTACGCCAGGTCGCTGCGACAGCTGCGGGCAGCGCCTCGTCCAGCGCGCCGACGACACGGAGGAGACCGCACGCACGCGCCTGGCGGTCGACACACCGCAGACGCGGCCGCCGCTCCCGCGCTACCGCCTGGCCGGCGTGGTCCACGTGGTCGACGGCTGCGGAGACGCCGGCGACTTCACCCGACGGCTGCTGGCCGCTCTGCCTACGCACGTGGGCTCCTCGGCTTGCTGAGCCCGGGCCGGCCGCGACGAGGGCGTCGCGGCCAGGGGGCCGGTAACGAGGTCCGGGTGTCGCACTTTCGTGGGTCTGGGCGGGCGGATACGTCTTCGGTGGGTGAAGCTGAAGGCGTGAGTATCAGGAGCGAACGTCCGGTGAGTGCCGAGCAGATCCACGCGGCGCTGGCCGCTCTTGCGGCTGAACCGGCGGCAGACCCGGAGAAGCGGCCCGAGGGACCGCAGGGTGAAGACCGCCTGCACCTGCTGGGCAGTCTGCTGGCGAAAACGGAGCTTGAGATCACCGCCGCCACCCGTCTGACCGAGGACGGGGAGATCGAGGACGTCCTCGAGACGCTGCTCGGCTGGGGGGAACAGGTGGGAGCGGATCCTGGTCTCGCCCTCAACGTCCTGACGAACCGGCTGCAGCGCACCGCGCTGCAGGTCTCCGAATCCGATGCGGAAGAAGTACCCCCGGGACGGGAGGCCGCCTTCGCCGCCGCCATGACGGCGGTGTACGCGCTGAGCGCCCAGCTGCACGCGGAGCGCGGTGACACGGAGGGAGCCCGAGGCGCGCTGAGCGGAGCGGAAGAGGCCCTCATCGACATCCTGCAAGGCATGCATGAGCTCCGCGTCGCCATCGGCGACGCGCCCGGTTCCGACAACGAGACCGACGGTTGACCGCACCCGAGGCCGACTTGCCTTCGAGTTCACTCCAGCCGCCACACTGATCGTCACCGAGATCCGTACCGTGACAGAACGGCGACAGCAGATGGCGACGACGAGCAACGCGGGGCATCCCCTGCCGTACCAGACCTACCGTGAGGCGATCGAGCGGGAGACCCGCCGGTTCGCCGACGCGGTGCGCGGCACCGACCCCGCGGGTGCCGTGCCCTCCTGCCCCGACTGGACACTGGCCGAGCTCGCCCGGCACGTGGGCTCGCTGCAGCGCTGGTTCTGCACCCTGCTGTCCCGGCGCGTGCAGGAGTTTCCCCGCAGCCGGGACGTGGAGCTGGGGCTGCCCGACGACCCGCGGGACTACCCCGACTGGGTGGCGGCGGGGGTGCCCGACGTGGCGGCCGTGCTGCGGGACACGGATCCCGACGCGCCGATGTGGACATGGGGCGAGGACCCGCGTGCGCGGTTCTGGGCGCGCCGGATGCTGTTCGAGACGCTGGTGCACCGGGTGGACGCGGAGCGTGCCGTCGGCCGGGAGCCGGACGTCGACCCGGTGCTGGCGGCGGACGGAGTGGACGAGTTCCTGGTGAACCTGCCGCACGCGGGGCTTTTCGCACCCGGGGTGACGAAGCTGCGCGGCGACGGCGAGACGATCGCGTTCCGGTGCACGGGTGCCGACGGCGCCGCCGGTGAGGAATGGCGGGTGCGGCTGGAGCCGGCCGGCTTCCGGCTGCTGACCGGCGGGGTTGCCGAGTCCGGGCCGGACACGGCGGCGGTGCGGGGGCCGGCGGCGGATCTTCTGCTGCTGCTCTACGGCCGGCGGTCGTTCCAGGAGCCGGTCTTCGACGTCTCGGGGGACGCCACGGTCCTCGACCGCTGGTTCGACCACACGGCCTTCTGATCCGGTATGGGCCGGCGGTCTCGAAGCTCCCGCACCGTCGTGGACTCGGGCCCGGGCTCCGCGTACCGTCCAGTCATGAACAGGCGACTGCGGAAGAACCTGGCACTCATCGCCGTCGGCGTCGTCGCGGCCGCCGTGGCGAAGGAGCTGCGCAAGCCGTCGGAGGCTCGCACGTGGACGGGGACCGTCCTGGGAGTCCCGTACGACTTCCGGCTCCCGACCCCGGAGAAGATCGTCCGCGAGTACTGGGATCCGGACAGCGACGCCCTTCTCACCCCGCACGCCTTCGGCGTCGGCTACGGGGTCAACCTGGCCCGTGTGGTCCGGGAGCTCAGTCGTCGGCGACCAGGGCGGTGAGGTCGAGGAGCCTGTTCGTGTAACCCCATTCGTTGTCGTACCAGCCGAACACCTTGGCGAGGGTGCCACCGGTCTGGGTGAGCGCGGCGTCGAAGACGCAGGAGGCAGGGTCGCCGATGACGTCGCGGGAGACGATGGGGGCCGTCGAAACGCGCAGTATGCCGTTCAGCGGTCCCTCGGCGGCCGCGGCGAAGGCGGCGTTGATCTCGTCCGCCGTGGTCTCGCGGTTCAGCACCACCGTCAGGTCGGTCAGCGAACCGTCCTCCACGGGCACCCGGACGGCGGTCCCGTCCAGCGCGCCGGCCAGTTCCGGCAGCACGAGGCCGACGGCGCGGGCGGCCCCCGTGCTGGTCGGGATGATGCTCAGCGCCGCGGAGCGGGCTCGGCGCAGGTCCTTGTGGGGGCCGTCCAGCAGGGACTGGTCGTTGGTGTAGCCGTGGACCGTGGTCAGCAGACCGCGGTCGACGCCGAAGGCGTCGTCGAGCACCTTGACCATCGGGGCCAGGCAGTTGGTGGTGCAGGAGGCGGCCGAGACGATCCGGTCGCGGTGCCGGTCGTAGGTGTCGTCGTTGACGCCCATCACGATGGTGGCGTCCACGTCCTTGCCGGGTGCCGAGAGCAGCACCGTGTGGGCGCCCGCCTTCAGGTGGAGGGCCGCGGAGTCGCGGTCGCGGAAGCGGCCGGTGGACTCGATGACGATGTCGACCCCGTGGTCGGACCAGTGCAGGGCCTCCGGGTCGCGTTCGGCGGTGACGGCGATGCGCCGGCCGTCGACGCTGATCGAGCTGTCGTCGTGCGTGACCTCGCGTCCGATGTGCCCGAACGTCGAGTCGTACTCCAGGAGGTGGGCGAGGGTGGCGGGCGGCGCGATGTCGTTGACCGCGACGACCTGGACGTCCTGCGTACCCGCCTCCGCGCGGTCCAGGGCCGCGCGGAGGTAGGTGCGGCCGATGCGTCCGAAGCCGTTGATGCCGACGCGTACGGTCATAGTGGTGAGCTCCTCGGGATCGGAAAGTACGGTGGTGTCCTGGTGCCCGGGCGGGGCCTCAGTGACGTGCGAGTCGTCGGGTGAGGGAGGCGGCATGGCCGGCAAGAGGGCGACGAAGCTGCCGCGCGCGGTGTACGAGCAGGAACTGGAGCGTCTGCAGACCGAGTTGGTGAGGCTGCAGGAGTGGGTGCGGGCGGAGGGCGCCCGGCTGGTCGTGGTCTTCGAGGGGCGGGACGCGGCGGGCAAGGGCGGCACGATCAAGCGGGTCGCCGAGCACCTGAACCCGCGGGTGGCGCGGATCGCGGCCTTGCCCAAGCCGACCGAGCGGGAGCGCACGCAGTGGTACTTCCAGCGGTACGTGGAGCATCTGCCGGCCGCCGGGGAGATCGTGCTGTTCGACCGGTCCTGGTACAACCGGGCCGGGGTCGAGCACGTGATGGGATTCTGCACGCAGGAGGAGCACCGGCTCTTCCTGCGGCAGTGCCCGATCTTCGAGCGGATGCTGGTGGAGGACGGGATCCTGCTGCGCAAGTACTGGTTCTCGGTGAGTGACACCGAGCAGCAGGAGCGGTTCCGGCGCCGCCTCGAGGATCCGCTGCGGCGGTGGAAGCTGTCGGCGATGGACCTCGAGTCGATCACCCGCTGGGAGGCGTACTCGCGGGCCAAGGACGAGATGCTGGTGCACACCGACATCGGCGAGGCCCCGTGGTACGTCGTCGAGAGCGACGACAAGAGGCGCGCACGGTTGAACATGATCGCCCATCTGCTGGGCTCGGTCCCCTACCGGGACGTGCCGCCGGCGGTTCTGGAACTGCCGCCTCGGCCGCCGTCGACCGGCTACGAGCGCCCGCCCCGGGATCTGCAGACGTACGTCCCCGATCACGCGGCGGGTCTCTGAGCCGGTCATGGTCGTCACGCGTGTGCGACGACGGCGACGGGTGCGACGGCGTGGTGCAGCACGGCCTGGGTGACGATGCCGAGGTGGGCGCCGACCGCGGAGCGGCGGATCCGCCGGCCGACGACGACCAGGGATGCCTCGTGGGAGGCGTCGATGAGGAGGAGCGAGGGGCTGCCGTAGTGCGACAGTTCGACGACCTTGACGCCGGGGTGCTTCTCCCGCCAGGGGCGCAGCACCTCGCTCAGGACGACGACGTCGCCCTTCGCCATCTCCCGCTCGACCGCGGGCTCCAGGGCCATGCCGTAGGCGTAGTAGGGCGGCGGGTTCCAGGCGTGCACGACGTGCAGGGGCACGTTCCGGCGGGCGGCGGCGTCGAAGGCGAACTCGAGCAGTGCCTCGTCGGGGCGGGCGATGTCGAGCCCGAGGACGACGGGACCGGCCGCCGTGCCCGCGGAGGGGGTGCCCGCCCCGTCCGTCTCCTTCTCGTCCGCCGCCTGTTCGCCGGCGCGGACCAGGACGACGGGTCGCTCGGTGTGCGCCACGACCGCGTGGCCGACGGAGCCGACCAGGAAGCCGCCGAGGCCGCTCAGACCGCGCGAGCCGAGGACCAGCAGTTCGGCGTCCTCGGCGGCCTCGATCAGGGTTTCGGCCGGCGATCCGGTGAGCCGCTCGGTGGTCACCTCGACGCCGGGGTGGCGCAGTCGCAGGCCTTCGGCGGCCTCGTGGGGGATCCTCCCCCAGCCTTCGGCCCGGGGCACGTCCGTCTCGCCTCGGCCGGTCCAGCGCTGATGGGTTTCGGAGCCCAGCAGCGGAGCCTGGGCCATGGGCTCGGGTATCGGCTCCCAGACCTGGACGAGCTTCACCGGCAGTCCGCGCAGTTCGGCCTCGCGGGCCGCCCAGTCGGCGGCGGCGCGGCTCTCGGGCGAGCCGTCGAGACCCACGATGATGGTGCGGGGCATGTTCTCCACCTCCTGAGTCAGGCCCTTCGGGGCCTGACTCCAGCGTCGTGTCGGGGGGTGCGCGGGG
>NZ_KQ948863.1:0-82759 GCF_001514215.1 Streptomyces bungoensis | reverse complement strand
TCGTGATCCCTTCGGGGATGTGTGGTCCGTCGTCTTCTCGACGTGTTCCACTCTCGTCCGCTGTCCGGCCTGACGCCGGATGCCGAAGGTCTTCGGCCCTGGGGCTGAACGTCCCTGCGTGCGGGACCCGTTGGGCCGCGGGTTGCGGTCCGTTCGGTCCGGGTGACCGGCCTGACCGGGTTCCGCCGACGTGAACTCCCGCTCGCCGTCGGCCGCTTGGCCGGTGTGGATCGCCCCGGCGTCCCGTGGGGGCTGCTGGTGGGCGGACCTCGTCACCCGGCCGCGAGGTCCGGCCGGATGAGCGTGCCGGACCTGCCGTGGACGATCTCGTAGGCCGCGTCCAGGGCGCCGATCGCGGCCAGGGCGCCGGTGCGCTCGACGAACCGGGCGGCCGCTTCGGTCTTGGGTCCCATGGAGCCGGCCGGGAAACCGCCGTTCCGCAGCTCGCGCGGGGTCGCGTCGAGCAGGGGGTGCTGGTCCGGCGTGCCGTAACCCCCGTACACGCAGGGGACGTCGGTGAGGATGAGCAGGAAGTCCGCCTTGAGGTCCTCCGCGAGCAGGGCCGCGGTGAGGTCCTTGTCGACGACGGCCTCGACGCCGGTCAGGGCCCCGGTGTCGGGATCGGCGGTGACGGGGACCCCTCCCCCGCCGGCGCAGATCACCAGGGTCCCGCTGTTGAGCAGGTCGTGGACGGTGTCCGTCTCCAGGATCCGTTCGGGTACCGGGGAGGGTACGACGCGGCGCCAGCCGGTGGTGTCGCGGGCGATGTGCCAGCCGCGCTCGCGGGCCAGTTTCTCGGCCGTGGCACGGGAGTGGACCTGGCCGACGAACTTCGTGGGCCGGGCGAAGGCCGGATCGTCGGGCCGCACGAGGGTGTGCGTGACGAGGGCGGCGATCCGGTGCCCGGGCAGGGCGTCGTGCAGGGTGCGGGCGAGCAGGGAGCCGATCATGCCCTCGGTCTGCGCGCCGAGCAGGTCGAGCGGGTACGGGGCGCTGAGCGCGGGGTCGGCCTCGCTCTCCATGGCGAGGAGGCCGATCTGCGGGCCGTTGCCGTGGGTGACGACCAGTTCGTGCTCGTGGGCGAGCCGGGCCAGGGCCGTGGCGACGCGGTCGATGTTGGCCTGCTGGACGGCGGCGTCGGGCCGTTCCCCGCGCCGCAGCAGGGCGTTGCCGCCGAGGGCGACGACGATGCGCATGGGTCAGTCCTCCAGGGTGGCGACGAGCACGGCCTTGATGGTGTGCAGCCGGTTCTCGGCCTGGTCGAAGACGATCGAGGCGGGCGACGAGAAGACGTCGTCGGTGACTTCGAGGCCGTTCAGGCCGTGCGTCCCGAAGAGCTCCTGGCCGAGCCGGGTGCGACGGTCGTGCAGGGACGGCAGGCAGTGCATGAACTTCACGTCCGGATTGCCGGTGAGGGCGAGCGTCTTGTCGTTGACCTGGTACGGCAGGAGCTGCTCGATCCGGTCCCGCCAGGTGCCGGCCGGCTCGCCCATGGACACCCACACGTCGGTGTGCAGGAAGTCGGCACCGCGCACGGCGGTCTCGACGTCCTGGGTGAGGGTGAGCCTCGCCCCGCTGCGGCCGGCGGCCTCGCGGCATGCGGCGACCAGCGCGGGGTCGGGCCACAGCGACTCGGGTGCGGCGATGCGCACGTCCATGCCGAGCAGCGCGCCCATCGACAGCAGGGAGTTGCCCATGTTGTTGCGGGCGTCGCCGAGGTAGCAGTAGCTGATGCCGTTCAGGGGCTTGGTGCTGTGCTCGCGCATGGTGAGCATGTCGCACAGGCTCTGGGTGGGGTGTGCGGTGTCGGTCAGTCCGTTGAAGACGGGGACGCCGGAGTGGGCGGCGAGTTCGGTGACGATGGACTGGCCGGAACCCCGGTACTCGATGCCGTCGAACATGCGGCCGAGGACGCGTGCGGTGTCGGCGATCGACTCCTTGTGGCCGACGTGGGTGTCTCCGGGGCCGAGGTAGGTGGTGCGGGCGCCCTGGTCGGCGGCGGCCACCTCGAAGGCGCAGCGGGTGCGGGTGGAGGTCTTCTCGAAGATCAGGGCGATGTGCTTCCCGGTCAGCCGCTGCTGTTCGGTACCGGTGTGCTTGGACGCCTTCAGGTCGGCGGCGAGATCGAGGAGGTGGTGGATCTCGGTGGCGGTGAAGTCGAGTTCGCTCAGGTAGGAGCGGCCTCGCAGGTCGACGGTCATGGTGGTGTCCTTCGGGGGTCAGGCGGCCGGGTCGCGTTCGACGGGGCAGCTCATGCAGCGGGGTCCGCCGCGTCCGCGGCCGAGTTCGGCGCCGGCGATGGTGACGATCTCGATGCCCTGCTTGCGCAGGTAGGTGTTGGTGGTGACGTTGCGTTCGTAGCCGACGACGACGCCGGGCGCGACGGCGAGGAAGTTGCTTCCGTCGTCCCACTGCTCCCGCTCGGCGTTGCGGATGTCCTGGGGTGCCGACAGCATCCGGACCTTGTCCAGGTCCAGGGCCTCGGCGAGCGCGGTGGCGAGGTCGGAGTTCGCGGTGACGTCGAACCCGGTCTCGTGCTCGGTGCTCGGCCGCAGCGTCCACGAGCGCAGGGAGTCCGCGAGACCGGGGTAGATGACGAACGCGTCGCGGTCGACCATGGTCAGCACGGTGTCCAGGTGCATGTAGGCACGGGCCGCGGGCAGTTGGACGGCGATCAGCCTGGTCGCGGTACCGGTCGCGAAGAGCCGGGCGGCCAGGTTCTCCACGGCCTGGGCGGTGGTCCGCTCCCCCATGCCGACCATGACGGTGCCGTTGCCGAGGACGTGGACGTCTCCGCCCTCGAGTGTGCCGACGGGGCCGTCGAGCAGCGGTGCGGGTGCGGTGCCGGCGAACATCGGGTGGAAGCGGTAGATGGCCTCGGCGTGCAGGCTCTCGCGGCGGCGGGCGGGCTTGGCCATCGGGTTGACGGACAAGCGGTCGTACATCCAGCAGGAGTTGTCGCGGGGGAAGAGGTGGTTGGGCAGCGGGGCGAGGGCGAAGTCGTCGGCGCCGAGCGCGCCCCAGACCAGGCTGTGCGGGGCCGCGAGCGGCAGGTCGCTCTTGAGGAGGCCGCCGATCAGGTAGCCGGCGAGTGTCTCGCCGTCCAGGTCGCGGCACAGCTCGCGCACCGGGTCGGTGAGGGCGGGGCCCACGCTGCCGGGGGTGACGACCCGGTCCAGCAGCCACTCGCGCGCCTGCGGGACCTCCAGTGCCTGCGCCAGCAGGTCGGCGAAGTAGTGGACGCGGACGCCGTGGTCGCGCAGGACCTGGGCGAAGGCGTCGTGCTCCTCGCGGGCGCGCTTGGCCCACAGGATGTCGTCGAAGAGCAGCGCGTCGACGTTGCGCGGGGTGAGGCGGGACAGTTCGAGGCCGGGACGGTGCAGGATCACCTGGCGCAGCGGGCCGACCTCGGAGTCGACGTGGAAGGTGTTCATCACTCGGTTCCTTGGTGCTGGGGGTGGTCAGTCGTGGTGGCGGAGGCCGGTGCCCTTGCGGGGGCCGCCGTTGCGGCCGGTGGGCAGGGCCCGGGAGAGCCGCCGGGCCGGCGGAGGTGTTTCGGGTGCCCGTTCCGGCTGGTCCGCGATCGCCGCGGCCTCGGGCCGTGTCGTGTCGCCGAAGGTGTTCTGGCCGCGCTTCAGCCAGATGTAGACGGGGATGCCGAGCAGCAGGACGAACAGGCCGTAGTAGACGGTCTGGTACCCGCTTCCCTGGATCGACCAGTACGAGAAGGCGAGGGCGAGCCCGGCCACGGTGACGTCGCGGGTGAGCCGGCCGGGGCTGAGGCTCTCGCGTCCGCGCACCAGCAGCCAGTACAGCTGGGCGGCGGCCGAGAACAGGTAGGGGATCACGGCGGTCAGCACGCTGAGCAGGACGATCTTGGTGAAGACGTCGTCGAAGCGGGTGTAGCTGAACACGGTGATCAGCGAGGCCAGCACGGTGGAGGCGACGATGCCGAAGGCGGGAACGCCGCCTTCGCCGCGCAGGCGGGCGAAGGCCCGCGGGAACAGGCCGTCCTGGGCGGCGGCGTACGGCATCTCCGCGCACAGCATGGTCCAGCCGTTGAGGGCGCCGATGCCGGAGATGATCGCCGCGACGGCGACGACGTCGCCGGCCCACGTGCCGCCGAAGATGCCGTTCGCCGCGTCGGTGAAGGGAGCGGTGGAGCCGCCCAGCTTTCCGTGGGAGACGGTGCCGAAGACGGCGAGGGTGCCCAGGATGTAGATGACGGCGCAGACGAGCGTGCCGTAGACGGTGGCACGGGGCACGTTGCGCTTCGGCTCGCGGACCCGGCCGGCCACCACGGAGGCCGCTTCCAGACCCAGGTAGCTGAACAGGGCGATGGCGCCCGCGGCCGAGATCGCGCCCAGCGCCGACTGGCCACTGGCGTTGAAGGGGCCGAAGTTGCGGGAATCGACGAAGAGGAGTCCGACGGTGGCCATGAAGATCAGCGGGACGAACTTCAGCACGGTCGTGATGACCTGGAAGGCTCCCATGTTGCGTACACCGGTGAGGTTGACGGCGGCGGGGATCCACAGGCCGACCAGCGCGAGGAGCATCGACATCCACTTGTCGTGGCCGGTGTTCACGAACACCTCGACGTAACCGACCCAGGCCACGACGATCGCGGCGTTGCCGGCCCAGGCGGTGATCCAGTACGACCAGGCGTTGAGGAAGCCGGCGAACTCGCCGAACGCCTCCCGGGCGTAGACGTACGGCCCTCCGCTGGCCGGAACGCGCTTGGACAGCGCCCCGAAAGTCAGCGCCAGCGCGAGCGCGCCGAGGGTCACGACGACGAACGCCACCAGTGAGATCGGCCCGTACGGGGCGAGGGCCGACGGGAGCGCGAAGACGCCGGTACCGATGATGCTGCCGATGACCAGCGCTGAGGCGGCGGGAAGGCCGAGCGCCGGGGCGGGCGTCGGCCTCTTTCCGTCTGTTGTGGTTCTGGGCATGGTGGGGCTCCTTGTCGCGGTCGCCGGGAGACGAGTCGATCCGCTCTCGATCTTGCTGTGCCCCACCTGGCACAGTCAGCGGCCACAGGACCCGCAACGGGTTCCGATGGTCCCGCTTCGGCGGCCCACCCAGCCCAACTCCGTCGGCCGACGGGTCACCGTGTCCCGCGCTGCCGCCTGATCGGCTCTCCCACCCGGTGCAGGTGGGTCAGGGCCTCGCGGTAGGAGCGGATCAGTCCGGTCTCGTGGTAGGGCACCCCGATCTTGGCGCAGTACTGCCGCACGACGGCCTGGGCGCGGCGCAGGTGGGGTGTGGGCATGCTCGGGAACAGGTGGTGCTCGATCTGGTAGTTGAGGCCGCCGAGCAACATGTCGGTGAACCGGCCACCCCGCACGTTGCGGGAGGTGAGGACCTGGCGGCGCAGGAAGTCGGGCCGCTCGTCACCGGTGAAGGTGGGCATCCCCTTGTGATTCGGGGCGAAGGTGCAGCCCAGGTACACACCGAACAGGCATTGGTTCAGCGCCAGGAACGCCACCGCCTTGCCCGGCGGGAGGACCAGGAACAGGGCGGACGACAGACCCGCGAGGTGCAGCAGGAGCAGGGCGCCCTCCAGTGTTCGCCTCCTCATGTACGGCGAACGCAGGGCACGCAGGCTCGCGACGTGCAGGTTGAAGCCTTCGAGGGTCAGCAACGGGAAGAACAGCAGGGCCTGGTGGCCCCCGATCAGACGCGCCAGGCCACGGCTGGCACGCGCCTGATCGGGGGACCACACCAGGATGTCGGGGGCGACGTCGGGGTCGAGGTCCTCGTGATTGGGGTGGGCATGGTGGCGCGTGTGCTTGTTCATCCACCAGCCGTAGCTCATGCCCACGCCCAGGTTGCCGAACAGCCTGCCCATGATCTCGCTGGGCCGGCGCCGCCGGAAGACCTGCCGGTGGGCCAAGTCGTGTGCGAGCAGGGCGACCTGCCCGAACAGAAGGCCAGGAAGGCCGCCACGGCGAGTTGCCCCCAGGTGTCCCCCAGGACGAAGAAGGAGCCCCAGCCCGCCGCGTACAGCGCGGCCACCAGGCCGATGCGTGCCGCGTAGTAACCGGGACGCCGGCGCATCAGGCCGGCCGCGGCTATCCGTTGGGAGAGCCGTGCGAAGTCACTGCCGCCGCCGGCACCGGACCTCTCCTCGACAGCGACGGCGGAAGCGGACTGGGACGTCAGGGAGACATCGGGGGAAGTCGTCATGCCCGGAAGTCTCCTGTCGGCCCCGCGACCCTCAGAAGCCTGCCAGCCACCCTCTGCGTGCGAGGCATTCCCCCCGCACCACCGGGGGTTATCCCCCCGGTACGGCACACCGACCCCGCGCCCTTCCTCGACCGCCCGTGGTCACCAGGGGCTGGACGGCCGGTCGCCGGGTAGTCGCACTGCGCGGGGCCCGACGAGAGCAGGGCACCCCTGGCCAAAGGAGTGACATGTCTGGAGTTCTTCAACGGCTCAAGCAGTTCGCACAGAGTCCGCAGGGCCGGCGCACGATCGAGCAAGTCCGCCGCACCGCGGCCGATCCACGCCGCCGGGCCCAGGCCCAGCGGCTCTTCGGCAAGCTGCGCGACCGCCGGTCGGTGTAGGGGCAGGTCTCGGAGGTGCGGCCGACGCCCGCGGCGTCCAGGGCCTGGTTGAGTCCGGCCAGGGCCTCGGGTCATGCCGGTTTCGGCGTGGTCGACGTCCACGTGGGCGGTGAGTGGCGCGAGGAGGCCGCCGATGCTGTAGCCGGTCACCGCGACCGGTCCGGCGTTGACCTGGGACTGCACCCGGGCAATGGGATCACCGGTGCCGGGCCTGCCGAGGAGCCTGTACATTGCGCCGAAGGCACGCTGCGGGAGATGCGGAGCGTCAGCGGCAGGGTCGCCGCCTGCCGCGTCTCCTGACCGGCTGGGTGAAAGGCAGAGCGCGATGCTGGACCTCGAGAGCGTCCGCCGGTCACGGGCGCGCGCTCAGGCCCTGGCGGGCGGGATACGGGAGGCCACTGCCGAGGCGGTGGTCCGACGGGTCTTCGCCCTCCAGGCCCAGGACGTCGTAGCCGCCGACCTGGGCATTCGGGTACGAGGACAGGGCATCACCGCAGATGCTGTCCGCACGGCGTACGAGGATCAGCGCAGTATCGTCCGCGGCTGGTACATGCGCGGCACCCTGCACACCGTCCCCAGCGACGACGCCCACTGGGTCCTGCAGTTGCTGTCCCCTCGGATCCTCGCCGCGACCAGCCGCCGCTACCGGCAACTGGGCCTGACCGACGACCTGCGCCGGCGCGCCGACCATCTCCTGCGGCGTGTCCTCACCACGCACGGTCCGCTCACCCGGGCCGAGCTGACCGAGCACCTCACCACTCTCGGCATCGCGTCGGACGGACAGGCGCCCTTCCACGTGATCCGTCACGCGGCACTCAACGGCATCCTCTGTTTCGGCCCACGACGTGCCGGCGAGGCCACGTACGTGCTGCTCGACGACTGGCTGCCCGGTGCACAGCACTCTCCATGGGAGGGAGACGTCGCCCTGGCCGAGTTGGCCCGCCGCTACCTGGCCGCGCACGCTCCGGCCACCGTGGGGGATTTCGCCGCCTGGTCAGGGCTGCCGGTCACCTTGGCCCGCACGGCCTGGAAGATGCTGGCGCAATCCGGCGTGATCACCGAGTTCGGCCCGCTGACCATGCTCACGGGGCGTGTGAAGGACGCCGAAGACAGGTGGGGCGCCCCAGACGTCCGTATGCTGCCCGCCTACGACAACTACCTCGTCGGCTACCGAACCCGGGAGAGCTCGGTCCCCGCCGCTCATCAGGACCGGGTCTGGCCGGGAGGCGGCCTCATCCGGCCGACCGTCATCGCCGATGGCCTGGCCATCGCCACCTGGACCCGTGGCTCCGGCGCGCGCTCCGTCCAGGTGGATGCGTTCGAGCCTGTGTCAGGGCGGATCCAGCAGGAAGTCGACAAGGAGAGGGACGCCGTCATCCGCTTCCTGCGACCCACCGCATGACCTGACGGCCTCCCTGGAGGGGGCTTGGCACGCGACGGCTCCACCATTTATCGTCATGCTGACATTTACTGGGCAAGGAGTGCCGGATGGCTGTCAGCGACGTACTGGGCGATCTCGTCGCGCCCCTGAACACCGTGCTGTTCGACTTCGGCCGCGATGCGGTGACCTGGGCGGAGCTGCTCGGCTTCGCCACGGGAGCGGCCTGCGTCTGGCTGACCGTCAGGGCGAGGATCGCCAACTTCGCCGTCGGCATCGCCAACAACCTGTTCTTCCTGGTGCTGTTCTGGAGCGCCCAGCTGTACGCCGACGCCCTGCTGCAGGTCGTGTACCTGATGCTGGCCGCGGTCGGCTGGTGGACCTGGCTGCGCGGCGGCGAGCGCCGCTCCGCCCGCCCGATGGGCCATGCCTCACCGCGCACCGTCGCCGTCCTGCTGCTGCTCGCCGTACCCGCGACCTGGGGCCTGACAGTGGTGCTGACCCGCGCGCATGACATCGCACCGTTCTGGGACGCCCTCACCACCGCGCTGTCGCTGGCCGCCCAGTGGCTGCTCAACACCAAGTCCTACGAGAACTGGTACTTCTGGATCGCCGCGGACGTGGTCTACATCCCGCTGTACTTCGCCAAGGTGCTCTACCTGACGGGCATCGTCTACGTGCTGTTCCTGGCGATGTGCCTGCTCGGACTGCGCAGCTGGCACCGGGAGCTGGCCGCCGGCCGGTCGACCTCGGCAGCGGACCTGGTGCGCGCATGACGGCCCCCTTCGACCACGGGCTGGTCATCGGCAAGTTCTACCCCCCGCACGCCGGTCACCACTTCCTGGTGCGCACCGCGGCGGACAGCTGCCGTCGCGTCACGGTGGTGGTGATGGCAGCCGACGTGGAGTCGATACCGCTGGCCGACCGGGTCGGCTGGTTGCGCGAGGCCTACGCGGACCGGCCCCGGGTGGCCGTCGCCGGCGTCGTCGACAACCTCCCGGTGGACTACGACAGCGACAGCGTCTGGGCAGGACACGTCGCCCTGATGCGTGACGCGGTGGCCTCCGCGGCGCATGCGGCCGTCCCGGTGGACGCGGTGTTCACCTCGGAGCCGTACGGCGCCGAACTGGCGCGCCGGTTCGACGCGGCGGACGTCCGCCTGGACGCCGCACGAGAGACTTTCGCGGTCTCCGGTACCGCGGTGCGCAGCGACCCGGTGGGCCACTGGGACGCGCTGGAGCCGCCGGCGCGGGCCTGGTTCGCCCGCCGGGTGGTGGTGCTCGGCGCCGAGTCCACCGGCACCACCACGCTCTCCCGCGACCTGGCGGAGGCACTGCGCACCCGTGGCGGTCCGCACGCGCTCACCCGGTGGGTTCCCGAGTACGGGCGCGAACTGACCGTCGCCAAGCTCGCGGTGGCCCGCGCGGTGGCCGCCCGCCGTGGCCTTCCGGAGCCCACCGTCTTCGACCTGGAATGGAGCGACGCCGACTTCGAGGCCGTCGCCGTCCGGCAGACGGCCGAGGAGGAACGCGCGGCCCGGACCGGCGGCCCGGTGCTGGTGTGCGACACCGACGCGCTGGCCACCACCGTCTGGCAGGAACGCTACGTCGGCCGGACCACCGAGGCCGTCCACCTCCTCGCCGACGCCATGCCGCCCAGGGCGCTGTATCTGCTCACCGATCATGAGGACGTGCCCTTCCACGATGACGGGCTGCGCGACGGCGAGGAGTTGCGGCCCTGGATGACCGAACGGTTCCGCAAGGTGCTGGCCGGTCGCGGCACACCCTGGCGGGAGGTACGCGGCGACCGCCCGACACGGCTGCGACTCGCGCTGGAAGCGGTCGACCGGCTACTCGAGGAGGGCTGGCAGCTGGGCGCCCCGCTCGGCTGAAGGCGGTGGCCCTGTGTGAGGGAGCGGCCGCATCGGGTACACCCCGTGCGGCGCGCTCGGCGGCCGGCTTCTCGTCCGCGGTGCGGTCCCGGTTGCCGGTAGCGGTGCGCATCCTAGCTCTGACAAAAGCCGTTGATCATGTGACTGTTGGCTTGTCTGCTCGTTGCTCTGGTCGTGGGGAAACCTCAGTCGCGGCCGTGGATCGTGTCGGATGAACTGTGGTCGCTCATCGAGCCGTTGCTCCCCGAGCCGGCGCCGAAGCCGGTCGACGGCAGACCTCGGGTGCCGAGCACAGGTGCCACGGGCCCCGGCCCTGGACGCGGTGATCCGGTGGGCCGGGGCACGCTCGGGTCCCCCCGATCCTGTGCGTGATCTCGGTGACGTTCCTCGGTACGTCGGTGCGGATCGTCTGCTCACACACCAAGGGGAAGGCGGCTGGGCCGCGCGGCGGGCTCAAGGGGGCGGCGCGGCTCTTCAGGCAGCGGTCACGACTCGGTGTGACCAGCACCGTCAAAGATCTCTAGCAGATGCTCTGGCTGTCGAGGGCGGCATCCCACCCGCCTCCCGGGTCGCCTCCGGTCGAGTACTGGTGCCAGTCGGAGTCGAAGAACACGCTGTTCTCCTGGCTGCCGTCGGAGTAGGCGGTACGTACCCAGCCCCGAGCCTGGAAGGACTTGGGCGCCGGGTACTTGTCGATGGGCTGGGTCGCACTCACGACGCCGTACCAGCGCTTGAATCCGTTGGAGTCACCGTGTGAGACGACGTGCCCGTTCTGGTCGACGAGGTCGACCGCGAGCCACCAACCCGGGCCCGACGGGAAGTGGCAGTCCATGCTGTTGTAGTCGACGTCCAACTCCGCCCAGGTGGACCGCTGACACGAGTCGTAGTAGAGCGTGATCGTTCCCAGCGTCCAACCGTCCCTGCTGTCGGTCAGCGTGCGCGAGCCGACCATGGCGCTGGAGCCGCAGGCGTGGGCCTCCGGGGATGATGCGACAACCCCGAGGCAGGTCATCGGCAGTACGACCGCGGCGGCAAGCGCCAGCCGGGTTGTTCCGATCAGAGGTACGAAAGAGGGCACGGTCGTGCTCCTTGGCTGACGAAGGGCCCCGGTCCGGGTCAGGCCCGGGGGAGGGCAGTGGGTGCAGGGAGAGCCGCAGTAGCCGTAGGAGGCGTTGTTGCAGCTGAGCTGCGAGGTGCCAGGCGTGGTCACGCTCGGCGGCGGCACACGGCGAGGACGGCAGCGCCGGCTACCTGCATCGGCTGAGCCTGGAGGAGCGCGGCGGCAAGCAGCCGTGGCACCAGGAGGCCCGCAGCGCCGAGGCCAGGACCGGCGCGCAGGTCATCGCGCACGGCACGGCCGAGGGCAGCCGGCACGGCCACTGCCCTGCGGGTGGACGTCAGGTCCAGTTCCAGTTCTGGGGCGCGTCCCCGTGCCGCCCGTCCGGGAGGGTCGGGGAGTAGTAGTCCCAGACCAGGACGGGGTCCCCGTTCTGCGACGGGTCGGTGCCGCCGTAGTTCTTGGCGTCCATGAAATCGAAGCTGCCTCCGTAGTCGGAGCCGCTCTGCAGTCGTGCCCACCCGTCGTAGTCACCGGAGAGCTGGTACCAGACCTGGTTCGCCTCGGGCTGTCCGTTGTTGGTGATGCAGTGCCACAGCTGGACCAGGTGTCCCTTGTAGTCGTTGGGGATGTTGTCGTAAGTGCCACCACTGATGTCCATGTCCAGACACAGGCCGCTGCGCTGGTTGGTGATGGTGAACGCGGGCACGCCACTGGGGGTACGGACAGGGTGGAAGATCCACCCCTGCTGCGCCTGACCGTTGCAGACCCACATCTGCACCTTGTCACCGTCCTTCGACGGATCCTGGTGCGGGTCGCCGGGCGCGTAGGCGGCGTCCAGGCACATGTTGCTCGCGTACGGTGTGTGAAGCTGCCAGTTCCCCGGGCTCGCGTGGGCCGTCCCCATGCCCACGTCGACCGTGACCAGCGCTATCATCGCCGCAACGGCACTGAGTTTGACGGTCTTCCCCATGTTTCCCCCTGTACTCGGATAGAAGTCGGCGAGTGGTCGTTCGCCTGTGCACGCGTGCGGTGCCACGCCTGGTACTCCCGGCCGGATCGCCCCCGCGCACTGCCGGGCCCGGCGTCGGACGGGCACGGCAGGAGACTACGGCGGACGAAGGCGGTGCGAAGGACGCCGTTGCACAGTGAGGCGGCCCCTCCGGTGCCAGACCGCACAGCGAGCCCCTCTGTCCGCCTGGCAGAGCCCCGGATACGCTCTGGCCGAACGGATTCGGCAGTCTCTCGGGGGAGTGACATGCACGGTCATGATCCGCGTACGGCCACAGCGGCACCGGGACAGGCTCGGCGGGCCGACGACGTGCTGGACATGCAGCGCGCGGCTCGAATGGGTGGCAGCGCGCTGCTGCTCCGCTGGCTGGCCGGCCGTACCGGGGCCGCCGTCCTCCTGGCGAACCGCTCGGGCGCCCCCGCCTCCCCGCCCCCGCAGCCCCTCGGCAGGGCCGAGCACGATCTCGTACTGCACGGGATCCGGGAGGCCTCCGCGCGAGGGCTCAGGTCCGTGACCCTCGACGAGCAAGACCTCACCTGCGTCGTCCTACCTCTCGACGGCCCGCCAGGCGTCCGCGCGCCCTTTCTCGCGGCCGTGGTGGCACGGCCGATGCCACCCGGCCTGCTGCTCCTGCTCGCGGATGCCGCATCCGGCCTCAGCCTGTGCTGGCAACTGGAGCGCGCCCGGCAGCAGCAGCGTCGGCTCCGGGACGCCGACGCGCGGATCCGGGAGGCCGTCGTGCACCTGCTGATGAACGGTCAGGTGACCACCGCACGCCTGGTCGCGGGGGCACTGCGGCCCGCGCTGCCCGACGTGATGCGGCTCTACGTCATCGAGGGACCGCACACGATACGCAGGGCGGTCGCGGACACGTGGGCCAAGGCGGTCGACGGTGCGTGGGTCGTGCCGTGTCCCGTGTACGCCAACCATCTGGTGGTGCTTGCGCCGGCCGACTGCGCGACTCACGTCGGTATGGCCGTCGAGCCGGTCTGGCCCCGCTCGGTGGCGGAGACCTGCTGCATCGGGGTGAGTGACCCGGTGCCCTTACGGGACACCGCCATCGGCTACGCGCAGGCCTTCCACGCCCTGGCCGCTGCACGTCACAGTGCTGAGCGGCGTGCGTCGTTCGCGGGCCACCCCGACCTGGCGCTCACCATCGGGCCGGCCGCGGAGGCCTGGGCGGCGGTCTTCCTCGCGCCGCTGCGTGCCTACCGTGCGCGGCGTCCGCAGGACCCGGACGGCGCGGAGTTGCTGGCCACCACCGCGTCATGGCTCAGCTTCTCCTCCAAGGCGACGACCCATCTCAAGATCCACCGCAACACCCTGGCGGCGCGTCTCACGCTTGTGCAGCGGTTGATGGGTCTTGACCTGGAGCGGCTGCCCGACCAGGCTGCACTGGCTCTCGCACTTCGCGTGATCGGGGCCGGCATCCCCTCCGGCCCGGAGCATCGCACGTCGGATGCCGGGGGAAGGGCGCCCTCCTTGGACGGACTCCTTGCGCTGCCCCACGTCGTGATGTGGGCGCAACGACAGTTCCGTCCCGTACGAGCGCCGGGTGTCCCGGTCTCGATCGCGCAGACGCTCAACACCTGGCTCCGCCTCGACGGACGTATCGTTCCGACCGCTGCTGCGCTGTCCGTCTCGGCATCGGCGGTACGCAAGCGCCTGGAACGGAGCGAGGCATTGCTCCAGCGCTCCCTGCTGCGTTCCCCGAGTGCCGTCCACGACCAGTGGCTGGCACAACGGGCCCTTGACTTGGCCGAGGGGAGCGCAGTCCCACGTACCGCTTCGTCGGCCACCACCGCGGGCACATGACCACGCCGCGGTCTCCAGAAGCTGTGTCGGAGCCTCTTTCGGCAGGTCACCATCGGTGAGCTGGGGTGATGCCGTGGACAACTGCCCCTGGTGTCCGGGGCGGCCCGGCCGACGGTCTACCGGTGCTTCGCCCGGTGGATGCGCCAAGGTGCTTCACCTCGTCTCGGCGAACCACTGCTGGCTCACCGCCCCTTCCCGGGCGCTTGCCTGCGGGCAGCGGGCGGTCTGCCGTCGGGGGCCGACGAGCTTGCTCGGCGCTTTCTACCGCAACGGCTTCGGGCAGACGGAGGAGGCCTTCGCGCTGACCCGGCAGCACCCCGACAAGCTGATCTACAACCACTGCTGGGACCCCCGGTACGAGGAGCGGGGCCTCGACCAGCTACGACGGGACGCCGACCGGTTCCAGCTCAAGGGGGCCAAGCTCTACACCGCGGAGTGGCACGGCGCCTCGCGCGGCTACAAGCTGGACGACCCGTGGTCGTACCGCTACCTGGAGATGGCCCAGGAACTGGGCATCAAGAACATCCACGTCCACAAGGGGCCGACGATCCGGCCGCTGGACCGGGACGCCTTCGACGTCGCGGACGTGGACAAGGCGGCGACGGACTTCCCCGAGCTGAACTTCGTCGTCGAGCACTGCGGGCTGCCCCGGCTGGAGGACTTCTGCTGGATCGCCACCCAGGAGCCCAACGTGCACGCCGGGCTCGCGGTCGCCATGCCGTTCATCCACACCCGTCCCCGCTACTTCGCGCAGATCATCGGAGAGTTGCTGTACTGGCTGGACGAGAACCGCATTCAGTTCTCGAGCGACTACGCGCTGTGGACGCCCCGGTGGCTGATCGAGCGGTTCGTCGACTTCCAGATCCCCGAGGACATGCAGGACGAGTACGCGCCGATCACGGTCGAGCAGAAGAAGAAGATCCTCGGCCTGAACGCGGCGGCCATGTACGGCATCCCGGTGCCCGCCGGGGCCGAGGTCCCGGCCACCACCCCGGGCCCGGCCGCGAGTGAGGCCGGGCCCGGCCGGGGCCGCCTCCGTCGCGGCGCAGCCCACGGAGACGTGACATGCCCACGGCACTGCCCGCCCGCACCCTGGAGCAGCGGGCCAGGGAGGCGCTGGACGCGGTCCTCGACCCCGAGCTGGACGAACCCATCACCGACCTCGGCTTCGTCCGCTCCGTCGAGGCAGGCCCCGACCGCGGGCTGACGGTCCACCTGCGGCTGCCGACCTCCTTCTGCGCCCCGAACTTCGCCTACCTCATGGCCTCCGACGCCAAGGACGTCCTGGCCGCCCTGCCGGACGCCGGCCCGGTCACGGTCCTGCTGGACGACCACCACGACTCCGACCTGATCAACCGCGGCCTGGCCGCCGACGCCGGGTACCGGGGTACGTTCGGCGCCGAGGCCGAGGAGGGCCTGGAGGAGCTGCGGCTCGTCTTCCGGCGCAAGGCCCACGCCGCGGCGATGGAGCGGGCCCTCACCGCGCTGCTGCGGCAGGACCCCGCGCTCACCGAGGAGAGACTGCACGACGTGGTGCTCGGCGACCTGCTCGACACCGCCGCGACCCGCGCGCTGCTGCGCCGGCGCGCGGCGCTCGGTCTCGGCACCGCGTTCTCGGAGCCCGTCCTCGTCGACGACGGCGGGCGCCCCTTCCCGCCGGACGAGATCCCGCTGCGGCTGCGGTTCGCCCGCGCGGTCCGCGTCTCGATCGACGGCAACGCCCACTTCTGCCGCGGTCTGCTGCGGACCCGCTACCCGGAGTCCGCGGCCGACCAGTCCCCCCGGGCCACGGACCCGCGGCCCGGCACGCTTCCCAAGGAGAAGGCCTCGTGAAAGCAGTCCAGGTCGTCGGCTACGGCCGCAACCCCGAGATGGCCGACGTGCCGGAACCCTCGGTCACCGGCCCGTACGACGTGGTCGTCAGGATCGGCGGCGCCGGCGTGTGCCGGACCGACCTGCACATCCTGGAAGGGCAGTGGGCCGAGAAGTCCGGGGTGACGCTGCCGTACACGATCGGGCACGAGAACGCCGGCTGGGTGCACGCGGTCGGCAGCGCCGTGACCAACGTCGCCGAGGGCGACAAGGTCATCGTCCACCCGCTGATCACCTGCGGGCTGTGCCGGGCGTGCCGGTCCGGTGACGACGTCCACTGCGAGCAGAGCCTCTTCCCCGGCATCGACACGGCCGGCGGCTACGCCGAGTACCTGAAGACCTCCGCCCGCAGTGTGGTCCGCCTCGACGACTCCCTGGAGCCGGCCGACGTCGCGGCCCTGGCCGACGCCGGCCTCACGGCGTACCACGCCGTGGCCAAGGCGGCCCGGAAGCTGCGGCCCGGCGACCGCTGCGTGGTCATCGGCGCCGGCGGGCTCGGGCACATCGGCGTGCAGGTGCTCAAGGCCCTGACGGCCGCCGAGATCGTCGTCGTCGACCGCAACCCCGACGCGGTGAAGCTGGCCGGCTCCATCGGCGCCGACCACGGCGTCGTCGCCGAGGGGAGGCAGGTCGAGCAGGTGCTGGAGCTGACCGGCGGCCGGGGAGCGGAGGTGGTGATCGACTTCGTCGGCGAGGGCGGCGCCACCCGGGACGGGGTGCGCATGCTGCGCCGCGCGGGCGACTACCACGTGGTCGGGTACGGCGAGAACATCGACGTGCCGACCATCGACATCATCTCCAACGAGATCAACTTCATCGGCAACCTCGTCGGCTCCTACAACGACCTGTGCGAGCTGATGGTGCTCGCGGCCCACGGGCGGGTCCGCCTGCACACCACCCCCTACCCGCTCGACCGCTTCCAGGACGCCCTCTCCGACCTGGACGCGGGCCGGGTCCGGGGACGCGCGATCCTCGTCCCCTGGGCGGGACCGGGCGGGAACACCGCAAGGGCCCGGGCCGCCGGGCGCACCTACCGTCTGTGAGGAACATCGATGATCTTCATCACCGCGAAGTTCCGCGTCCTGCCCGAGCACGCGGACGCCTGGCCCGAGATCACCGGGGAGTTCACCCGGGCGACCCGCGCCGAACCGGGCTGCCTGTGGTTCGAGTGGTCCCGCAGCGTCGACGACCCGACGGAGTACGTCGTGACCGAGGCGTTCCGCGACGACGAGGCCGGCGCGGCGCACGTCGGCTCCGACCACTTCCGGACGGCCTGCGAGGCACTGCCGCGCCACCTCGCAAAGACGCCCCGCATCGTGAACGTGACCGTCCCCCAGGACGACTGGTCGCGGCTCGGTGAGATGGCCGTGCCGCAGGAGAGCTGACCTTCAGGATGCGAGGCGTTCGCGGTCCCCCATCACCACGACGGGATGCCGCGTCGGGTCAAGGGTGCGCAGGAGGGTCTTCATGCCGGGCTCGGGGACGGTGACGCATGCCGAGGTGCCGTCGCCGTGGTCCATGTGGAGCCAGATCCCGCCGCCCTTCTCCACCCCCTCCGGGCGGCCCCAGTCGAACGGCGGGACACCCTGGAAGCGGTTGTAGTCGATGGCGATGACGTAGTCGAAGTCATGAGCGTGGACCTGCTCGGGGGGCAGCATGGTCGCGTAGGCGTTGTCGTCGTGCCAGTACCTCAGCCGGCTCCCGGGGTCGGCGAGCGTGCCTCCCGCGTCGGTGAGCGAGAACACCCCGACGGGACTGCGGCCGTCGTCCATCTGGTGGTCCCGCGTCCAGCCCAGCCTGCCGTTGTGTGCGGGCCAGCTCGCCGTCCGCACCCAGGCCGAACCCTGCTTCTCGTAAAGCACGGCAAGGCTGTCCGGGGAGTCCCGGCGCTCTCCGTAGATGACCACCGCCTGCCCGCTGTCGGCCGGTACCTGACTCCACATCCGGTCTCCGACACCCGGAAGGCGGCTGCCCACAGCCTGGCCGGCATAGGCGGACTCCTCGCCGGGTGCGCCCCCGGAGGCCCTGCGTTCGGCCCCCTGGCCGCACGCCGTGGCACCGGTCAGCAGGACGCCGCAGACGAGAGCCATGGCTATGGCGTGACGCACACCGCCACGCCGCACCGCTCGACGACAGGAAGGAGTCACCGTTGATTTCCGCATGCTCAGGATCGTGTGACGAGGCGTATGCCGCGCGCATCCGGACGCGGCATCCGGCCCAACTGTTCACCTCGCCCGCACTGCAGCGCCATCGGTGACGCCCGGCCGCGCCCGTCTGCGCGCGGACCGCCGCCGGACTCGCAGCAGGTCGTCGGCTCCGCCGGCGCCGAACGGCCGGGGCGCTGCGCACGCTACGACTCGGGGCCGGCGTGCGTCGACGCCCTCCGCGACAGCCGACGCGGCTGTTGCCGAGTGCGCTGCGCCGTCAACGGCGCCGTGGCCGGCCGCGGCGGGCGGCGCCGGGAGATCGCCTGCTCCCCCGTCGCACGCGACACGGAGCGGACCCAACTGGCCTCAGCGCGCCTGACGTCCGATGCCGCTCCGTCTCACCCTGCCGAGTGAGCGAGGCCGCTGCCGGAAGGCCGGTCCTGCCGTCCGCGGTCGGCGGATCAGCTTCTGTGTCCGCTGCCGATCTCCTTGTACTCCTGCTCGGTCGGCTTGGTGATCTGGGCGCTCTCCCCGTATGGACGGTTCCGGGGCCGGGTCGAGCAGACGGTGGTCGCGGTCGTCGTCGGTCACCCAGGCCTCGATGAACGGGCAGACACCCAAGGCGAGGAACAGGCCGACGCCCGCGGTCAGGGGTATCAGGTTGTCCAGGGCCAGGGTGTGGCCCCACAGGGTGATCTCCCGGCCAGGCATGACCCGCAGCAGACCGTCGGCGACGCCCATGTACCAGTCGGGCTGCGAGCCGGCCGACACCTGGCCGGGGTGGTAAGGGCCGTACAGCCAGACCGGGTTGATGTGGGCTGCGGCGGCGAGGGCCAAGAGGGCGCCGGTGACGAGGCAGCAGAGGCCCGCGGACTTCACGGCGCGTGCCTTCAGCGGGATGCCCACCACGTTCCGCTCGGTGCGGCCCGGCCCCGGGTACTGCGTGTGGCGGTGGCGGAACACCAGGATCAGGTGGGCGGCGAGCAGCGCCACGATGTGGGCGGGGATGATCAGGATGTGGATCGTGTGGAATTCATCGCTCGCCGACAGGGATCCAAGCCGGTGCTCCCGCACGCAGGTGTGCCGGAGCGGGTCGGGCCCACCGGGCCGCTCGGGCCCGCGGGTTCGGCTCTGCCCCGGCTTCCCGATGCCTCCGGCACCTGCTTCCCCTCGGCCGCAACGCCGCCTCTTCGCTCTCCGCGTGTCCCTGCGGGCCGGGCGCCCGCACACGTCCGAGCCGGGCCCTGTACCGTCGCTACGGTCGTTCCTTTCCCTATGCGCCAGACAGGAAGGCGATCACGTGGCCGAACTGCGCCTGGGACCATTGCTGAGGTGCACCGAAGGCTCGAGTGCGACGGTGTGGGTCGAGACCGGCGAGCCCTGCGCGGTGCAGGTGCGGTGCTCCGACGGCGCCGGCGGCACGGCCCCCACCTTCCAGGTGGCCGGGCACCACTACGCGCTCGTCACCGTTGCCGGCCTGCGCCCCGGTGGCTCCCCCTCCTACGAGGTGCTCCTGGACGACACCCGGGTGTGGCCCCTGCCCGACTCCCCCTTCCCGCCGTCTGTCATCCGTTCACCGGGGACCGGCGAAGCCGTCCGGGTCACCTTCGGATCGTGTCGCTGGGCCGCGCCCCCGGCCGACGGCAAGGATCCGGTCGGCCCGGACGCCCTCGACACCCTCGCCGCCCGTTTGATGGCCGATCCCGACGCCGAGCGCCCCGACGTGCTGCTTCTGCTGGGTGATCAGATCTACGCGGACGAGACCTCGGCGCGCACCCGGCGCTGGCTCGCCGGCCGCCGCGACCTCGACAAGCCGCCCGGCGGCCAGGTGACCGACTACGAGGAGTACTGCCACCTCTATTACGAGTCCTGGCTCGACCCCGAGGTCCGCTGGCTGCTGTCCACGGTGCCCAGCTTCATGATCTTCGACGACCACGACATCGTGGACGACTGGAACACCTCCGCCGCCTGGCTCGCGGACATGCGCACCGAGGACTGGTGGCAGGAACGGCTGTTGAGCGGCCTGATGTCCTACTGGGTCTACCAGCACCTGGGCAACCTCTCCCCGGCCGAACTGGCGGACGACCCCACCTGGGCCGCCGTCCACGCCACGCCGGACGGCACCCCCGCACTGCGCGCCCTGGCCGAGCGGGCGGACGCCGACTCCGCCTCGGTCCGCTTCAGCTACCGCCGCGACTTCGGCCGGGTCCGGGTGGTGATGGTGGACTCCCGGGCCGCGCGGGTCCTCGCCGAGGACCGCCGCGCCATGCTCGACCCGGGCGAGGACGCCTGGCTGCGCGAGCAGATACTGGCCGACGAGGGATCCTACGACCACCTCCTGATCGGCACCTCGCTGCCCTGGCTCCTGCCGCACCTGGTGCACGACACCGAGGCCTGGGACGCGGCTCTGTGCGCCGGGGAACGCGGGAACCGCTGGGCCCGCTTCGGCGAGTGGCTGCGCCGCGGAGCCGACCTGGAGCACTGGGCGGCCTTCCCGCGCTCCTTCATCGGCCTCGCTGACCTCATCGCCGAGACGGGGAGCACCCCCACCGCCCCGGCGACGGTGTGCGTCCTGTCCGGCGACGTCCACCACGGCTACATCGCCGAGGCGTCCTGGCCGTCCGGCGGGCCGCGCCATCCCGTCGTCCAACTCACCTGCTCGCCCGTGCACAACTCCGTGCCCCTGATGATGCGGATCGGTTTCCGCTTCGGCTGGAGCGCACCGGCCCGCCTGTTGGGACGCCTCCTCGCCCGGCACGGCCGCTGTCCCCGGCCACCGGTCAGCTGGCGCAAACAGGGCGGCCCCTGGTTCGGCAACCAGCTGATGACCCTGACTCTGCGCGACCGCTCGGCCCACCTCCGTCTGCAAAGCACCACGGCGGACGCGACGTTGCAGACCGTGCACGAGTCCGTCCTGACCGCCGGCTAGGTCGGGGCCGCGCAGTCCCTCTCCGACGCGTGAACAGGGCGGTCTGTGAAGACGCATGGGCCAGCGCTCGTCCGGGGAGCCGCAGGAGGAACAGGGCCCCGCGTCCGTCGGTGCGACGCAGACGGCCTGCGCGCTTCGAGCCGTCGACGACGCAGGCGCGGTGGCCCGCGGGGCCGCTGCGGTCGGCTTCGCCGACCATCGCTGCCGCCTGTCGCCGCGGCACGGTGCCCATCCGCCGGCCCGGGCACTGGCGTCAGGATGCCGGCCGTGTCCGTGGGCCGACCAGGCCTTCGTACAGGCTCCGCCGTTCCCGGGAGCCGTCCTCGGTCTCCGCGAGTGCGGCGTCCCACTGCTGCTTGATCTCGACCAGGAAGGTGCGCCAGTCCCCGCTGGCATGGGCTTTGCCCGTCTCCCGCAGGTCGACCAGGCGTTCGTTCTTGCCCAGGCCGCCCGAGCCGACCTTGTCGCCCTTGCGGCCGTGCAGGACCGACTCCGGATTGGCGGTGGCCTCGGTGGAGCGGAAGTCGTGCTGGTAGCCCACCGGACTGGTGGCGTGCGGCGCGAGGGTCTCGATGCCGATCTGCAGCGAGACGTCCTTCCTCCTGGTCGGCCGGTGGTGGACCAGCGGCATGTGGCCGTACGAACCGTTCGGCAGCACCACGTCGCCGTTCCAGTCCTTGGAGCCGAGACCGCCGCCGGAGATGTTCTGGCCCCACAGGTCCGGACGGTCGGCGCCGGTGGAGACCACATTGGTGAGGGACGCCAGGAGACCGCCCTTCTCCTTGAACGCGCCCGGCTTGTCCCCCTTGTTGGCCCCGATGGCGGTGCGGTGCGTGGCGAAGCCGCGGTCGACGACGTCCCCCGCGCGGGTGTTCGTACGGTCGTCCTGGGTCACGCCCAGGAACTCCGGCAGCGAGTAGGCCGGTGCGTCGGCGGAACTCAGTGCGGGGATAAGGATGTTGACCCGTCCGCCGTGGGCGAGGGCGCGGATGACGTTCTTCTCGTAGTCGGCCACGTGCGCGCCGGCCTTCGGGTCGTACGGCTTCAGCCCGTTCTTCAGGATGAGCAGCACCTTGGTGAGCATCTCGCGGGCCCGGGCGTCCTGCGCCACGAAGTCAGGACCCGTCTCGGGAATGCCGTCCGGGTGCCGGCGCTCGGGCGCGATCCCCGCCGGGTGCAGGGTGTCGATGGCCGTCTCCCGGATCTGCCGGTCGCGCTCCCGCTCCAGTTCCTGCTTCTCCACCGGCTTGGTACCCGGCGCCTGAGTGAGCATGAACCGGCCGAGCGTGTAGTCCGGCGAGATCGGCGTGTCCCTGCCCGCCTCGCGCACGTCCGGGTGGTTGGCGCGAACGGCCAGGGTGGCCGTGAGCACGCGCTTGCCCGCCGGAAGCGTCAGCCAGTCGTCGAACCGGCCCTTGGTGTAGGTCTCGGCCTGCTCGTAGGTGCCGATGCCCACCGCTTCGAGCCACTGCGGATTCACCTCGGAGAGGTGCTTGATGTCGTCCAGGTCCTGCTCGTTGAACGCCTCGCCGCGCATCACCCGCCGGTCCGGGGTCTTCCTGAGCCGGGCCGGGCCCGCGACCATCCATCCTTCGGTTCGCCGGGCAGGAGGCGTCCCACCGTGGCCGCCTGTCAGCCTGGGCTGACATCACGACCTGACTTGATGTCAGACTGGATTGACAGGCGGGGAGTGTCAAGCCAGACTGACAGGCATGGAAACGGGAGATCTCTCGGAACGCCTGAGGTCGCACGATCCCGCCGTGGGACTGCGGGCCGTGGGCGCCCTGCGCCGGCTGGCCGAGCAGGTCGAAGCGGCGGCAGTCGCGCGCGCCAGGGAGCAGGGCTGGTCCTGGGAACAGATCGGCGACGCCCTCGGCGTCTCCCGGCAGTCCGTGCACGCCAAGTACGGGAAGTGAGACGACCATGTTCGAACAGTTCGCAGCAGGCGCCCGTGCGGCCGTCGCTTCGGCGCTGAGTGAGGCCACACTGCGCGGCGATCGCCGCATCGGCACCGAACACCTCCTCCTGGGAGTGCTCCACGAGCCCGGCGCGGTCCGGGCCCTCGGATCCGACCTGGAGAGCGCGCGTGCCGCCCTCGACGCCCTCGACCGGTCCGCGCTGGCCGCGGTCGGCATCGACGTCCAGGGGATCGAGCGGCCGCCGATTCCCGCCTCGCCCAAGCGCACCCCCTTCACCTCCGGCGCCCGCGCCGTCCTCCCACGCGCCCTGACCGAGACGAGGAAGGCCGGCAGCCGGCGCATCACACCGGAGCACCTCCTGCTGGCCCTGCTCGACTGCGAGCAGCCGGACCCCGCGGCGGAGCTCATGGCCCAGCTCGGCATCGACCGCACCGCTGTCCGGGAACGCATTCGGCAGACGGGCGCCTGAGACGGGGGCGCCCGGAGCCGGTGCGTGAGGTGCGAGGCCTGGCGGAGAGTAGGTGAGGAGGACCCGACTCCACTGGTCGGGTTCGCAGTTGACACCTCCGACACGGCACGTCAGAGTCCCGGCGTGAGCGAGACCAGCGAACTGACGCCGGCCGAGATGCGTGTGTGGCGGGCCTTTCCGCGAGGCGAGTCGGTGGACTTCCGCGCCGGGGACGAGGATCCGGCGAGCGGCGACACGTGGGGCGCCGAGCGGACCGTACGGGCGAAGGTGCTGCGGGCGCTGCTACTCAGGGGTCCTCTGGAGGAGGGCGAGATCGCCGCGCTCAAGATCACCGGGGCGCTGATCACCGGCGTACTGGACCTGAAGTACGCCACGGTCGACGCCGCCATCCGGCTGAGTCACTGCCGGTTCGACAGCGTTCCCGACCTCTACGGTGCCAGGGTGCGTCAGCTCAATCTGAGCAACTCCGTACTGCCGGGCCTGACTTCGGCGATCTTGCGGGTCGAGGGTGTGCTGCGCATGACGGGCTGCCGCATGCGGGGCCCGGTACGGCTCGGCGGGGCGCAGATCTCCGGGGCGCTGTTCATGGAGCGGGCGGAGTTCACGGCGCCGGACGACTCCGAGCCAGTGCTGCAGCTCAACCAGGCAACGATCGGGGACGACCTCTGGGCGCCGGAGATGCGCGCGCACGGGCAGGTGCGGCTCACCGGCGCCTCCGTCGCCGGGCGGATCAACGTTCAGGACGCCGAGTTCGACAATCCCGGCGCCACCGCCCTGGACGCGCAGAACCTCAACGTGGAGGCGCACATACGGGCGCGGTGCGTACGTGCGCGGGGGCGGGTCGAGCTCCGGGGCTCACGCATATCGGGCCGTCTCGACCTGCTCCACGCTCACCTGTCGCATCAGGGCGACACGGCACTGCGGGCGAGCAGTTGTGTCATCGGCGAGCTCTGGTTGCGCGGCGGTGATCGCATGCGGGGCGCCCTGAATCTGCGGCGTTCCCAGATAGAGATCCTGACCCTCGAACCGGAGATGCTCCCGGACCAGGTGTATCTCAGCAATCTCAGGTACACGGTACTCACCCCGCACGAACCCGCCGAGCGCCGTCTTCCGATGCTGGAGCGAGACGGCGGGCGCTACGAACCCCACTCCTACGAGCAGTTGATGGCGGCGTATCGCCATGTCGGAGACGACGACGCGGCACGGCTCGTCCAGCTGGCCAAACAGCGCCGCCGGCGCACCACGCTCGCCTGGTACGGGCGGCTGTGGGGGTACGTTCAGGACGCCACCGTCGGCTACGGCTTCCGCCCGTTGCGCGCGGCCGTGTGGCTGCTGTCCCTCATGGCCGTCGGATCGCTCGCGTACGGCCTGCACCACCCCCGCCCCGTCAAGGCGGGCGAGGCCCCTGACTTCAACCCCGTCTTCTACACCCTCGACCTGCTCCTGCCGGTGATCGACTTCGGCCAGGAGTCGGCGTTCGCCCCTGAGGGCTGGTACCAGTGGCTGTCGTACGGCCTGATCATCACCGGCTGGATACTGGCGACGGCGATCGTCGCGGGCGTGACCCGAACGGTGAGCCGCCAATGAGGCCTTGCGACGACGCGGATGTCGGCGCGGGCACGGGTTACGGCGGAGAGGGCAGGATTCGAACCTGCGTGGGCCCCGAAGGGGCCCGACCGTGAGCCGAGCTCGCTGGTCCCCGATCAACCACTCCGGGCACCTCTCCCTGTTCCCGGCTGGTGGTCCTCGGCGCCGGTCACAGGAACGACAGTGGCAGGGGCCGCTGACCGCATCCTGACGTGCCGCTGACCACACCCCGGCTCGGCACCGGCCAGGCGTGCACCGTGACGTCCCGGTTGCGGCATCTGCAGGCCCGCCTGAGCCGGTGCGCCGGTCCAGGAACGCGAACCGCTCCACGGAGGTATCCGAATCGGTTTGAATGGACGGGTGGCGCGGATTACGACCATCCGACTGGGTTTCGGCGAGCATGACTTGAGGGCCGCGGCGGGACCGATGTCCTTCGGTCGCGGTGAGGATTACGCGGGGGCGGTGAGCGGCCTGGACATCGGCGACGGCACGATCCGCGCCACCGTGCCGGGCCGGGAGACGTACCGCGTCGAGCTCGTCGTCACAGGGCAGGCGGGGGTGGCGGGGACATGCGACTGCCCGTACGGGGCCGACGGCCACTTCTGCAAACACTGCGTCGCGGTGGGCCTGGCGGCCCTGCGGCACACCGCCTCGGCCGCGCCGAAGCCGTCCGCGGACGTGGTCCCGGCACCACGGCCTGCCCCCGCACGACCCGCCCCGCAGGACCTCATGACACCCTGGCTGGAATCGCTGGACCGGGAGGCGCTGCTCGCCCTGCTGGCCGAGGAGTCGGCCGCCGACCCCGATTTGCACGCGCGCCTGCTGCTGCGGGCCGAGGTCGCGCGGGCCGACCGTGCGGCGGTCCGCGACCGGGTCAAAGGACTGCTCGACGCCGGGACGCCGGCCCGCGACGGGTACGTCGATCCCGAAGAGGCCGGCGCGTACGCCCGGGACGTGACGCAGGCGGTGACGATCCTGCGCGCGCTGATCGCGGCAGGCCGGGCGGCGGAGGCGGTCGACGGGGCCCGCTGGGCGCTGTGGCGGCTGGGCGAGGTCTACGAGTCGGCGGGCGGGGCGGAGGACCTCTGGGACCTCTTCACGCCCGTGCGGGACCTCATGGCGGTGCACCTGCGCGCATGCCGGGCGGCCCGCCCCGACCCGGATCCGACAGCCCGCTGGCTCGTCGGACACCTGCTGGGGCCGGTCGGGGAGGTGACCCTGGCCGACCCGGTCGACTACCGCGACGTCCTCGGTCCGGCGGGCTTGACCCGGGCGCTGGACCTGGCCACCGAGGCATGGCGGCGTGACCCCACCGACAAGGCGAAACGCCTGAGGGAGCAGCTGCTGAAGGCACAGGGCGACGTGAACGCCCTGATCACCGCCTACGCCACCGATCTCGCCCCGAACGGCGCCACCCACCTGCGCATCGCACGGGAACTCGATGAGGCCGGTCGCGCCGGGGACGCCCTGGAGTGGGCCGAGCGCGGTCTACGGGCCGCCGGTGACCGACACGACGTGGACCACGGCCTGGTGGAATGGATCTGCGCCCGTTACGTGCGGGACGGACGGCTCGACGAGGCCCTCACCGTACGCCGCGACCGCTTCCGGTCCCAGGGCTCCCTGCAGGCCTACCGGTCACTTCGGTCGGCGGCGCGGGCCTGCGGGTGCTGGGAGGAGGAGCGCGAGGCCGCGCTGGAGCTGCTGCGTGCTCACGCGGGCCGCGGCGGCGTCGGGCCCGGGCTCGGGCACCCCGCCCGCATACTCGTCGACGTCCTGCTCGACGAGGGTGAGGTCGACGCCGCCTGGGAGGCCGCCGCGGGACACGCCGACGACCGCCGGCTGCTCACCTTGGCCGACCGTATGAGGGACCACCGCCCGGCCGACGCGCTCGGCGTCTACCTGCGCCTGCTGGAGCCGCTGAAGCAGTCGACCGGTGATCAGGCGTACCAGGAGGTCGCGCGGCTGCTGCGCAGCATCCGCGCCTGCCACGAACGGCTCGGTACCGTCGAGGAGTTCACCCGCCGCCTCTCGGCACTGCGCGCCGAACTCAAGCGCAGGCCGAAGCTGATGAAGGTACTCGACGAGAACGGCCTGTGACCCCGGCGCCAGGGCCGCCGCCCAAGGTCGGCGCCACGCCGACCGACACGGTTCCACAACGACGTTGGGCCCTGACGGCCGGTCAGCGCCGGAAGTTCGTCCGGCCGTCATCTCCGGGCTGCTTCCGGTGCCCTGCTGCGCTCGCCGTGATCCAGTCCACTGGAGCGCCCCCCCCTCGACCGGACCTTAGAGAGGACGCACGTTGGGACGCATGCGCAAGCGCGGGCTCATCACGCTCGTCGCCGTCGGCCTCGCCTCTTCCGTTCTGCCGGCCGCCACCGCATCGGCGGCCGGTAACCCCCTGACGCTCGCCGTGTTCGGAGACTCGCCGTACGGCAAGTCGGCGTACGCGCCCGCGGGCCAGACCGCCGACACCTCGCAGTTCCAGAAGACCCCGGCGTTCATCGGCACGATCAACAGCGATCCCACGGTAAGCGACGTCATCCAGGTGGGCGACATCCACTCGGGCAAGGAGTTCTGCACCGAGGCCTACGACGCCTCGATCGCCTCCGCGTGGCAGACCTTCGCCAAACCGCTCGTCTACACACCGGGCGACAACGAGTGGGCCGACTGCCACAAGGCGTCGAGCGTCACCTCGCCCGGACAGGGTGGCGGCTTCTACGACCCGGCATCGGGATCGATCAACTACATCGGCACGAACGGTGTGTCCACCGACCCCGCGGACTGCGTCAGCTACCGCTGCGGCAATCCTCTCGACAATCTCGCGAAGGTCCGCCAGGACTTCTTCGCGCAGCCCGGCCGCACCCTCGGCAACGGCGAACTGAACGTGGTCTCCCAGGCCACCGCGTACGACCCGAGCCACCCGGCCGACGCTCAGTACGCCGAGAACGTGATGTGGGCACAGAACGACATCGTCTTCGTGACCGTCAACGTGCCCGGTGGATCGAACAACGACACCGACCCCTGGTACAAGGTGCCGACCGCGACTCGGGCGCAGACCGACGAGCGGACCGGCCGGACCGCGGCGGACGTCCGATGGCTCGACGCCGCCTTCGCCGAGGCCCGGGCCGAGCACGCCAAGGGGGTGGTGATCTCGGCGCAGGCCGACATGTGGGATCTCGACGGCAAGACGAAGGACCACCTGGCCAACTACGAACCGATCATCAGCGAGATAGCGTCGAGGACCACGGAGTTCAACCGTCCGGTGCTCATGCTCAACGGTGACTCGCACCTGTACCGCTCGGACAACCCGCTGTCGCCCACGGCGCCGTGCACCGGCGAGACGGACCCGGCCACCGGCGCCGGCGTGTGCGCCCACGACCCGGGCGACAACGCGTGGAACGAGCACCCGTACTACAACGTCCCCAACTTCCACCGCGTCGTCGTACACGGCAGCACCACACCGCTGGAATGGCTCAAGCTGACCGCGGACCCCAACGCCAACCACCCCGTCACCGACACCACGTACGGCCCCTTCAGCTGGCAGCGGATGCCGCAGCCTCAGCTGTGAGGCCGCAGCACCGCCCCCTTCACACCGCAACGAGACGATCCCGTGAGGTGACTCCGCCCAGGGGATCCAGCCAGTCGCGATGAGTCCTGACGGGTCCGGCAGGTCGTACTGTCGGACCCGTCACCAAGGAGGACTCCTGATGCGCGACGTCACCTACTCGATGAACGTCTCACTCGACGGCTACATCGTCGGGCCGGACGGCGGCTTCGACTGGGCGACGCCCGACGAGGAGGTCTTTCGCCTCGCCACCGACGAGGTACGAGAGGCCGGCGTCCACCTGCTGGGACGACGGCTGTACGAGACGATGCTGTACTGGGAGACCGCCGACCAGAATCCATCGCTCGACTTCTCCACGCTCGAGTTCGCCGCGATCTGGAAGCTGCTCCCCAAGGTGGTGTTCTCCACCACGCTGTCGGCGGTCCAGGGCAACGCCCGCCTGGCCTCCGGCGGCCTGGCGGAGGAGATCGAGCGGTTGCGCGCCGAACCGGGCGGGGGGGACATCGCGATCGGCGGCGCGGCTCTCGCCGCCGAGGCGGCCGCGTCGGGTCTGATCGACGAGTACCGGGCCAGGGTGCACCCGGTGCTGGTGGGAGGCGGCATTCCGTTCTTCCCCCGGCACGAGCACCGGGTGGATCTCGAACTCCTCGAGAACCGCACCTTCGGCTCAGGAGTCGTCTACCTCCGCTACCGCGTGGCACGCCGGCCGGCTCGGCCCGTGCCGAGCCTCTGAGGATGCTCAAGTTCCTTGCCCGGCTGCGCACTCACCGGACACGGTGGGTTCCATGACAGCCATCGCGGGACTGAGCGGGAAGCACGACGTTCTGGTGATCCGGGACGCGGACCTGGTGGCGGCGGCCCTGCGCCAGGCGCTGGCCGAGGCATCGCCCGAGGAACGTCCAGGCCTGGAACGCGCCGTCGCTCTCGTGCAATCCGAGGCCGCTGCCACCGAGGGCCGGCTGTGCGCGCGATGGGTTCGCTCCCGGCTGGCCGCCGTGGGCTTCGTGGGGGACATCGCCTCGATGTCGGCGTTGAAGGCGCTGCGCCGGGCGGAGCCGAAGCTGAGCCTGGCGGCGGCGGTGCGACTGCAGAAGGAGGCAGTGGCCCGACCGGAGTGATCCGGGTCAGCGGTCCAGGGAGGGCAGGTGGGTCAGGCCGGTGTCCAGCATGATGCGGTCGACCGTCTCCTGCAGGGTGCTGTCGGCGCCGATGACGGTCTCGCCCCCGTCGGGCAGCAGATCGCGTGCGCGGTACCAGTCGCGCAGCTGCGTCTCGTCGACGTCATCGGCGATCGGCTTGGTGGCGTGCCGGACGAGGGTTTCACCGAACGGTACGTCCAGGTAGTAGCCGTGGGTCGGGCCGCGGTGGTCGGTACGGAGCCGGGCGAGCATGTCGCCGTAGTGGGCGGCGTGGAGGATGCCTTCGACGACGACGTGATACCCGGCATCGAGGGCGTAGCGGGCCGTCAGGTCGATCAGGCCGATGTTCGCCGCTCCGGGCCTGTCGCGCTCGCGCAGCACCACGCGGCGGAGGTTGTCCTGGCCGACGAGGGCCAGGCCGCGGCCGAACCTCTCGCGGAGGCCGGCCGCGACGGACGACTTTCCCGAGGCGCTGTTGCCGCGCAGCACGATCAGCCGGGTCTCTTCGGTGCCCACCATCACGGTGGTCAGGCTACCGGCGGTCGGGGCGGTGGGGCCGCGCCGTCGGTCACCTCATGCAGCCGTGACCGCCCGGCGCGCCCTCATGGGGCTTGCGGATCGGCCGCCGGCGGCTCCGTCTCGTCGTCCTCGCCCTCCGCACGCACCTCCGGCGGAGTGGGCGCGGTGATGTTCCGCTGCTCCGCGGACCGCTCCTTCGTCTCCTCGTCGATCTGCGGGGTGTCGTTCTCCTCGGGAGCACTCATCACTTCGCCCTCTCACCGGTTCGGACCTGCCGAGCTGCCGGCACCCCGGCGCACCGTCGCATCGGCGACCTGCGCGGTCGGGATGACCGCTTCACCCGTTCTTCTTCCATTCCGAGCACAGGTTCCCCGGGGCGGCCACCCGACACACGCCGCCGGTGGCCGTGGCCGGCCGGCCGGCGGTTGCGTCCACGACGGCCGCGCGCACGGCCGCGTAGACGGCCCTGGCCAGCCGGGCGCCCCACAGCGAGCGGGGTCCGGCGAAGGCCTGCACGTCCTGGGCGGCATCCGGAGTGCGGGCGGCCACGCACACCGCGTCGGTCGGCGTTCCGGAGCAGTCGTAACCGGCGCTCAGCAGAGCCTGCACCTTGGCCTCGGTCGCGGTGGCGACCGCGTTGACCAGGGCCGCGTCGGTCAGGGGAACGGGGACCGCGGCGACGATGTTGATGGTGCCGGGCTGGTCGGGCGTGATCACCGCCTCGGCCGGGACGGCCGCCCACCCTCGTACCGCGATCCCCGCGGTGACGACCGCCTCGACGCCCCCGTCGTGTGCACGACGGTGCGCCCGGACGTCGGCGGCCGTCATGACTCCGACACCGGGACCCGACACGCCGGCTGCCCGGGCCAGGTCGGCAAGGTGGCGGTGGGGGTCGGTGCGCCGGTAACCATGGGCCACCTGGGCGTTCAGTACCCACGCGCGCTCGCCCAGACCGCCTCCGAGCACGGCACTGCTGATCATCCGCCAGCCGGCGCCCGCCCGCCACAGCAGGGCGTGCAACCGCTCGCCGTCTTCGACACGGGTGAGCGTCCGGGTCGGCAGCAGGCCGCCGGCCGTGCGGGGCGGCGGAACGACAGCACTCATCGACAGAACGTCCCGCATTCGGCTGGATCCACTTGCACGGCAGAGCGTAATGGGTGTTTCGCAAGGGTCAGTACCTGGCCGACTCTCGGCTGCGTCCGGCGGCGGAACCGCGAGACCGTGAACCGCGTGGCGCGGGCCGGCGGCTGCTCCGGGCGGTCAGTGCGCGTCCGTCGTCGAGATCACCATCAGCTTGGTCACGGTGCCGTCGTCGCCGACCACGTCGCGTACGTGGCTGAAGCCCAGCCGGCGGCACAGGGCGAGGCTGGCGGTGTTGTCGCCGCCGACCATGCCGTAGGCCTCCTTCAGGCCCAGGTTGTCGGCGGCGTGGCGGAGCAGGCCGCGAACCGCTTCGGTGCCCAGGCCCCGGCCCCAGTGCCCGGGGGCGAGGGCGGTGACCAGTTCGTGGCCGTCGACGTTGCCGGTCGGCTTCACCTCCGCGTGACCGACGTAGACCTCCTCGTGCCACAGTCCCCACACGTCGAATCTGTGCTGCGGGTAGACGTCGGTGAGGATGGCGCGGAACAGCGTGCGGATCTCGGCCTCCGGCACGCGTTCCTGGCCCATCCAGCGGCAGACCTCCTCGTCGCGCAGCAGGGCCACGAAGACGTCCTCGTCCTCGGGGCGGTAGGGCCGGAACGAGAGTCGTTCGGTGTGCAGGACGGGTGTCATGAGGGCTCCCCCGGACGGACGGACAGACGGACGGGTCGGGTGGGTGGACGGGCGGGGCGGGGCCGGGGCGCGCTTACGGGACGCGTCCTGACCCCCGCCCCGGCCCGTTCCTCGTGGCGGCGCGGAACGCGTCAGGCTTCGGCGTTCTCCATGCGCTCCCGCAGGCTGCGCGGGCGCATGTCGGTCCAGACCTCGTCCACGTAGGCGGAGCACTCCGCCTCCGTGCCCTCCTTGCCGACGGGGTGCCAGCCGGCGGGCACCTCCACGTCGACGGGCCACAGCGAGTACTGCTCCTCGTCGTTGCGCAGCACCTGGTAGCGGGTGTTCTCGTCCATGTCTGTCGTTCTCGCTCTCTCGGTTCGGGGCGGGCCGGATGTGTCGCGGGTGGCGGGCTGGTGGGTGGCCGGCGGTGGGGCGCGGGCCGGGGGGCTGGGCCTCACCGGCTGCCGCGGGCGTGGTGGGCGATGTGGCGCAGGGCCTCGGCGAAGTCGTCGGCGACGCGCCGTACGGTGTCCGTGGCGTGGAGGGCGGGCCGGTGGTGCCAGGTGAAGGACAGCCGGCCGCCCTGCACCGCGCCGACGACCTCCAGCGGGTGGGAGCCGCTGTCGCGCGGGTCGTGGTGGCGGCCGAACGAGCCGTGCTCGGCGCGCACCAGGCCGTCGCCGGGAGTCTCCGGGCGGGCGTCCCACTGGCCGAGGTAGTTGAAGACGACCTGCCCGTGCGCGGCTCGTCCGAGCCGGTCGCGCACCTCGGGCGGGCCGAAGGTGCGCAGGGCGCCGAAGCCCAGGCCGTTGCCGGGTACGGCGCGCAGCTGGCGGCGGACCGACTTCACCAGGGTCCGCCAGTCCCGGGCCGGGCCCAGGTCGGCGGGGTCGGGCACGTGGAGGGCGACGGGGTGGACGGTGGTGAACCAGCCGACCGTGCGGGAGAGGTCCACCTCGTCGAGGATGTCCTCGCGGCCGTGCCCCTCGAGGTCCAGGCGGACGTCCTCGCGGCCGGTCCAGCGGGCCAGGGCCACGGCGAGGGCGGTGAGCAGGACGTCGTTGACACGGGTGCGGTAGGCGGTCGGCGCGGCACGCAGCAGTGCCTCGGTGTCCGGCTCGTCCAGTTCGACGGTGAGTGTCTCGACGTGGCCCGTCTCCGGCGCGGCCGGTGTCCGGGCGGGCAGCGGCTCGGTGTCGACCGCCCTTTCCCAGTACGGCAGTTCGTCGTCGAGGGAGCCGGCCGCGACGTGTTCGGCCAGGCCCCGGGCCCAGTCCAGGAAGGAGGTGGTGCGCTCCCCCGGCGTGACGGGATCGCCCTGGACGGCCTGCCGGTAGGCGGCCTCCAGGTCGTCGCGCAGGATGCGCCAGGACACTGCGTCGACCACCAGGTGGTGGGCGACCAGGAGGAGGAAGGCGGGCCGGTCGGCGTCCCCGGTGAACAGGGCCGCCCGCAGCAGGGGACCGCGCGCCAGGTCGAAGCCGGTGTGCAGGTCGTCGGCGGCCTTCTCCATCGCCGCGTCGGCCTCGGCGGGGGGCAGCCCGCTCAGGTCGTGGCGTGCCAGGAGCCGGTCGCGGTCGGTGTCCGACGGCGGCGGGTCGAACTGGTGCCAGCCGTTCTCGTCCTCGGTGAAGCGCATGCGCAGGGCGTCGTGGTGGTCGAGCAGGGCGTTGAGGGCTGTTTCCAGGGCGGCGGTGTCCGGGGCGGTGCCCAGTTCCAGCAGCAGCGACTGGTTGAAGTGGTCGTGGCTGGCGCGCGGGCTGGTCAGGAACCACTCCTGGATGGGGGTGAGCGGCACGTCGCCGCTGACCGGTCCGGTCTCGGAGTGCTGGGGCGCGCCGGTGGCGACGGTGGCCAGTTCGGCGACGGTCTGGTGGGTGAACAGGTCGCGGGTGGCCAGGTGCAGTCCGTCGCGCCGCAGCCGGGAGACGACCTGCATGCTGAGGATGGAGTCGCCGCCGAGGTGGAAGAAGTTGTCGTGCGCGCCGACCTCCGCCACACCGAGCACGTCGGCCCAGATGCGGGCGATGCGGCGTTCGGTGTCGGTGCGCGGTGCGGTGCGCGGCCCGGCGGCGGTGTGCAGGGGACCGGGTTCGGGCAGGGCGCCGCGGTCGGTCTTGCCGTTCGGGGTGAGCGGCAGGCGCTCCAGCGGGACGAACGCCGACGGGACCATGTGCGCCGGGAGCAGTCCGGCGAGGTGGTCGCGCAGCTCCGCCACCGGCAGCTCCTCGACGGCGCCCTCGGCGGGTACGACGTAGGCCACGAGCCGTGCGCCGGAGCCGCCGTCCGGGTCGGCTCCGCCGCCGCGCACGGTGACGACCGCGTCGCGCACCCGCGGGCTGCGGCGCAGAGCGCTCTCGATCTCGCCGGGTTCGATGCGGAAGCCGCGCAGCTTCACCTGGTCGTCGGCGCGTCCGGCGAAGCGCAGCTCGCCGGAGGAGTCCCAGCGGGCCAGGTCACCGGTGCGGTACATCCGCTCCCCCGGCGCGCCGAACGGGTCGGCGACGAAGCGGGAGGCGGTCAGGCCGGCCCGGTTCAGGTAGCCGCGGGCCAGTCCGGGTCCGGCCACGTACAGTTCGCCGGTGACGCCGGGCGGGACGGGGCGCAGGGCGGCGTCGAGGACGTGGACGTGGGTGGCGGCGGCGGGGCGTCCGATCGGCGGGGCTCCCGTGCCCGGGGCGAGGGGGCCGGTCCAGGTGGCGACGACGGTGGCCTCGGTCGGGCCGTAGGAGTTGATCATCCGCCGGCCCGGTGCCCACCGTTCGACGAGGTGGGCCGGGCACGCCTCGGCGCCCACGATGAGGGTGCGCAGGTGCGGCAGGGCGCCGGCGGTCACGGGGTCGACCGTGGCCAGGGCGGCGGGCGGGATCAGGGTGTGGCTGACGCGCCGCTCGGCGAGGACCTGGGCGAGCCGTTCGCCGACGAGGGGGCCCTCCTCCCCGGTGACGAGGGTGGCTCCGCTGAGCAGGGACACGCACAGCTCCAGCACGGAGGCGTCGAAGCTGGGCGAGGCGAACTGCAGGACCCGGTCGCCGGGGCCCGCGTCGTAGCGTTCGGCGGCGGCCGCGGCGAAGGCGGCCAGGCCGCGGTGCGTCACGGTCACGCCCTTGGGCGTGCCGGTGGAACCGGACGTGTAGATCACGTACGCCGGGTGGGCGGCGGTCAGCGGGGCCGTGCGGTCGGCGTCCGTGGGCGCGGTGTCCGGCCCGTCCGCGTCCCGTACGGCGGCGGGGTCGTCCAGCACGAGCCAGGCGTCCGCGTCGCGCAGCATGAACTCCCGCCGCTGCTCGGGGTAGCCGGGGTCGACGGGCAGGAAGGCGCCGCCGGCCTTGGCCACGGCGAGCTGGGCCACCACCGTCTCCGCGCCGCGGGGCAGCGCGAGTGCCACGATCCGCTCGGGGCCGACGCCCCGGGCGATGAGCCGGTGCGCCAGCCGGTTGGCGGCGCGCTCGACCTGCGCGTACGTCAGCTCGCGGCCGTCGGCGTCGGCCAGGGCCACGGCGTCGGGGGTGCGGGCGGCCTGCCGTTCGAACAGCTCCGGCAGCGTCGCCGCGGGCACCGGGCGGGCGCTGCCGCGGCCCTGGTCGAGGACGGCCTTGAGCGCCTCGTCGGTGGCGAGCGGCAGCGCGCCCACGGGCCGGTCGGGGTCGTCGGCGACGGCGGTCAGCAGGGTGCCGAGCTGGTCGGCCATGCGTTCGGCGGTGGCCGCGTCGAACAGGTCGGTGTTGTAGGTGAGCAGGCCGTGGAGCTCCCCGGCAGCGGTCTCGGCGAACTCCAGGGTGAGGTCGAACGCCGCGTGCCGCAGCTCCGTGTCGACGTCGCCGACCTCGACGCCGGGCAGGTCGAGGTCGGCGGCCGGGGCGTTCTGCAGCACCACCATGACCTGGAACAGGGGGGTGCGGCTGGTGTCGCGGACGGGCTGCACCTCGTCCACCACGCGTTCGAACGGCGCCTCCTGGTGGGCGAAGGCGTCCCGTACGGTCCCGCGCACCTCGGTGAGGAACCCGGGGAAGGGGCGGCCGGGTTCGACGCGGGAGCGCAGGACGAGGGTGTTGACGAAGAACCCGACGAGGGCTTGTGTCTCGGCGCGGTCGCGGCCGGAGGTGACCGTGCCGACCGTGATGTCCCGGCCGCCGGTCAGGCGGGCCAGGTAGGCCTGCGCGGCGGCGACCAGCGTCGTGAACAGGGTGGCCTGCCGGTCCCGGCCCACCTGGACCAGGCGGCGGGTCGTACCGCGGGGCAGGACGAGGCGCACGGTGGCGCCGCCGTGGGTGCGCACCGCCGGACGCGGCCGGTCGGTGGGCAGGTCCAGCGTCTCCAGACCGGCCAGGTGCTCCTTCCAGTACGCGAGGTGCTCGTCCGTGGCGGTGCCGCGCTGCCAGTGGGCGTAGTCGGCGTAGCTCACGGGCAGCGGCGGCAACGGTTCGGCGTCCGCGCCCAGTTCGGTCCGGTAGAAGTGGGCGAGGTCACCGGTGAGGACGCCGGTGGACCAGCCGTCGGTGACGATGTGGTGCAGGGTCAGCGTCAGGACGTGCTCCTCGTCCGTGAGCCTGATCAGCCCGGCGTGCAGCAGCGGGCCGCGCCGCAGGTCGAAGGTGCGGGCGCGCTCGGCCTCCAGCAGGTCCCGCAGCCGCTCCGCGCGGCCGGTCTCACCCGTCGCCGACAGGTCGTGCAGCCGCAGCGGCACGTCCTGCGGCGGGTGGACGATCTGCACGCCGCGGCCGTCCACCGTGTCGAAGGTGGTGCGCAGTGCCTCGTGCCGCTCGGCCAGGGAGCGCAGGGCCGCGGTCAGGGCGGGCACGTGGAGCCGGCCACGCAGGCGCAGGGCCAGCGCCGTGACGTACTCGCCGCTGCCGGGCGCGAACTCCTCCAGGAACCACAGGCGTTGCTGGGCGTACGACATGGGGGCGGGCGTGTCGCGGGGGGCGGGGACGATCGCGGTGGGCGCGGCGTCGCCGGGCGGCTCCGCGGTGAGCAGCGCGGCGAGGGCGGCGGGAGTGGGGTGGGTGAACACCGCGCGCGGTGACACGTCGGTGCCGAAGGCCTCGGACAGGCGGGCGGCCAGCCGGATGCTGAGGATGGAGTCGCCGCCCAGCTGGAAGAAGTCGTCCTCCACACCGGGCCGTCGCGTGGAGAGGACTTCCGCGAAGACGTCGGCGGCGCGCCGCTCGGCGTCGGTGCGCGGTGCGATCGGCTCGCTCCGCCGGTCGCCGCTCGCGGGCTCCGGCGCCGGGAGGGCGGCCCGGTCGACCTTGCCGTTGCCGCTGAGCGGCAGCGCGGACAGGGTCACGAAGGCGGAGGGGACGAGGTAGTCGGGCAGCGATCGGCCAGCGAACTCCCGTACGGCCGTGAGGTCTTCGGGTCCGACCACGTAGGCCACCAGGCGCCGGCTGCCTGGCCGGTCCTCGCGGGCCACGACCGCGACGTCCGCCACGTCGGGATGCGCTGCGAGGACGGCCTCCACCTCGCCGGGTTCGACGCGGAAACCGCGGATCTTCACCTGGTCGTCGGCGCGGCCCAGGAACTCGACCGTGCCGTCGAGGCGGCGGCGGACCAGGTCGCCGGTGCGGTACATGCGGGTGCCGGGCGGGCCGGCGGGGTCGGCGAGGAAGCGGGCGGCGGTGTCGCCGGGGCGGCCCAGGTAGCCGCGGGCCACGCCCTCGCCGGCGACGTACAGCTCGCCGGCGCAGCCCGGCGGCACGGGCCGCAGCCGGCCGTCGAGGACGTGGACGCGCGTGTCGTCGAGCGGGTGGCCGATGGGCACGGTGTCGGGGACGGCGGTGGCGTCGGTGAGTGCGAAGGACGTCGCGAACGTCGTCGTCTCGGTGGGGCCGTAGCCGTCCACGACGGTGAGGCCGGGGCAGGCGGACAGCACGCGGCGCACGGCGGCGGCGGGCACCACGTCGCCGCCGGTCCACACCTGGCGCAGGCCGGCGAAGCAGTCCGGCGCGTCCTGCGCCAGCAGCCGGAAGAGGCCGGCGGTCAGCCACAGCGCGGTCAGGCCGCCGGCGCGGACCAGGTGCCGCAGCAGGGCCGCGTCCATGGGCCGGGGCGGTGCCACGACCACGCAGCCGCCGGTGAGCAGGGGCGCCCACACCTCGAAGGTGGCGGCGTCGAAGGCCACCGGGGAGTGCAGCGGCACCCGGGCGCAGGCTCCGCCGGTGAAGCGGCTGTCGGTGGCGAGGGCGGCCACGTCCCGGTGGCGTACCGCGACGGCCTTGGGTTCGCCGGTCGAGCCGGAGGTGAACATCACGTACGCGAGCCGGTCGGCGTCCGCGGGCACGGGTGCGGGCGCGCCCGGCACGGGGGTGCGGGCGGCGGCGACGTCCGCGGCGGTCAGCTCGGCCGTCACGCCCGCGCGCTCGGTCAGCGTGCGGCGCCGGTCCTCGGGGGCGCGGGCGTCCACCGGTACGTAGGCGCCGCCCGCCTTGAGGACGGCGAGCTGGGCGACGACGAGTTCGGCGCAGCGGTCCATCGGCAGCGCCACCCGGTCCTCCGCCCGCAGGCCGCCGGCGAGGAGCCGGGACGCCACGGCGTCGGACCAGTCGTCGAGGCGGCGGTACGTCAGCTCGGTGCCGCCGTCGCGCACGGCGGGCGCGTCGGGGGTGCGGCGGGCCTGGTCGGCGAACAGTTCGACGGGGCTGCGCGGCGCCGGCTGCCGGGCGGGGGTGTTCCACCGCCGGAGCAGGGCGCGGTCGTCCCCGGTCAGCAGCGCGAGGCCGGCCACCTGCGCGTCGGCCTCGATGCCGTCGGCGAGGGCGGTCAGGACGGCCGCGAGCCGGGCCGCGAGGCGTTCGGCGGTGTCCGTGTCGAACAGGCCGGCGTCGTAGGCGAGGTCGATGCCGAGCCGGTCGCCGAGGTGGGCGCGCAGGCACAGCGGGAAGGTCGGGGCGTCGTCGGCCCGCACCTCCTCGACGCGCACGCCCGTCCGGGCGGTGGCGGACTCGTCGACGGGGTAGTTCTCGAAGACCACCATGCTGTCGAACAGCGCCTCACCGGCGGGGATGTCGCTCAGCGCCTGGATGCGGGGCAGCGCGAGGAAGTCGAAGCGGCGGGCGTCGCTCTGCCGCTCCTGCACGTCCCGCAGCCAGGACACCACTCCCCCGTCCGGGACGCGGATCCGGGTGGGCACGGTGTTGATGAACATGCCGATCATCGCCTCCACGCCCGGCAGTTCGGCCGGGCGGCCGGAGACGGTCGTGCCGAACACGACGTCGTCGCGTCCGCCGTGGCGGGCCAGCAGCAGCGCCCAGGCGCCCTCGACCACGGTGTTCACCGTCAGCCCGGCCCGTGCCGCCGTCTCCCGCAGCCGCGTCGAGACCCGCTCGTCCAGGTGCCGGTGCACGGTGGCGGCGGCGCGGGCCCGGTGCGCCTCGGCCGGGGTGCGGTCGTACGGCAGCGGGGTGCGGGCCGGGAAGCCGGCGAGGACGCCGGCCCAGTGCGCCTCGGCCGCCTGCTCGTCCTGGTCGTGCAGCCAGCGCACGAAGTCGGAGAACGGGCGCCGGACCGGTACGGGGGCCTCGCGGCCGCCGGTGAGCGCGGCGTAGCGCTCGCACACCTCGGTGAGCAGCTGCCCGGTGCTCCAGCCGTCCAGGATCAGGTGGTGGGAGGACCACAGCAGCAGGATCTCGTCGCCGGGCAGCGCGGCCAGGGTGAGGCGGGCCAGGGGTGCGGTGGTGAGGTCCATGCCGGCCGTGCGGTCGGCGGCCAGCAGCTCCCCGGTCTCCCGCTCCCGCTGCCCGGATGTCAGGTGCCGCCAGTCGAGGTGGGTGACGGGCAGCTCCACGCGGTGGTGGACGACCTGGACCGGGTGCGGCAGGCCCTGCCAGTGCACGCTGGTGCGCAGCGCCTCGGTGCGGTCGGCGACCTGCTGCCAGGCCGCGGCGAAGGCCCGCGGGTCGCTCACCCCGGACAGCCGGACGGCCGTCCGGTCGAAGTAGGCGCCGGCCGTGTCGACCAGGCCGTGGAAGAGCATGCCGGCCTGCAGGGGCGTCAGCGGCAGGACGTCCGCCACGTGCCGGCCGTCGCCGACGAGGCCGTCCAGCTCCCGCTGGCCGAGCCCGGCGAGCGGGTAGTCCGACGGGGTGCGGCCGCCCGCGTCCGGGCGGGCGCAGTGGGCCGCGATGTCGCGCAGCGCCGCGCACATCTCGTCGGCGAGCGCGCGGACGGTGGACTCGTCGTAGACGGCCGGCGGGTAGGTCCAGCCGAGTTCGAGCCTGCCGTCCTGGACGACGCCGGTGAGGTCGAGCAGGTAGGGGCGGGGCGCGTCGGGGTCGGTGTCGGAGCCGGCCGGGGGCAGGGCGGCGCGGTACAGACCGCCGCCGTCGCCGCCGGTGTCCCACCGGCCGTGGTAGTTGAAGCCGACCTGCGGTGCGGGGGCGCCGGTCAGCGGGCTGCCGGGCAGCAGGTGGCGCAGCGCGCCGTAGCTCAGGCCGTGCAGGGGCACCGCCCGCAGCTGCTCCTTCACCGAGCGCAGGGTGTCGTGCCAGCCGGCGTCGGGCGCGACCGTCAGCGCGAGGGGGTGCTCGGCGGTGAACCAGCCGACGGTCCGGGAGAGGTCGATGTCGTCGAAGAGGTCCTCGCGGCCGTGGCCCTCCACGCCGACGAGTACGGTGTCGCGGCCGCACCAGCGGGCCAGAGTGCGGCCGAGGGCGCTGAGCAGGACGTCGTTGACCTGGGTGCGGTAGACCTCCGGGACCCGGCGCAGCAGGGCGTCGGTCGTCTCCGCGTCCAGCTCCACGGTGACCGTGGCGGCGGTGCCGTGGGTGTTGGGGCCGGGCCGCCCCGCGGGCAGGGCGGCGGGGGCCGCCGCGGTGCGCTGCCAGTGGGCGAGGTCGCCGTCCAGGGCGCCGGACCGGGTGTGCGACTCCAGCCGGGCCGCCCAGTGCCCGTAGGCGGTGGTGGCCGGGGGCAGGTCGACGGGCCGTCCGGCGGCGGCCTGGCGGTGGGCGGTCTCCAGGTCGGCCAGCAGGATCCGCCAGGAGACGCCGTCGACGACCAAGTGGTGCACGGTGAGGAGGAGTTGGGCGGGCAGCTCCGGGCCGCGGTCGAAGAGCAGGACGCGCGCCACCCGGCCCTCGGCCGGGTCGAGGGAGTCCCGGGCCGCGTCCGCCGCGCGCCGCACCTCGGCCTCCAGCGCGGCACCGTCCAGACCGGTCACGTCATGGTGGGTGAGGATGCCTTCGAGGATGTCCGGCAGGACGTCCTGGCGCCGGCCGTCGCCGGCCGGGCGGAAGCGGGTGCGCAGGGCCGGATGGTGGCGGACGAGGGCGTCGACGGCCGCGCGCAGGGCGGACAGGTCGGTTCCGGGGGCGAGTTCGAGCCGCTGCGACATGGTGAAGCGCAGCGGGTCGCCGGGACGGCGGCCGTCGAGGTACCAGTGCTGGATGGGCGTGAGCGGCGCCTCGGCGGGCGGGGCCGCGGCCGCCGCCGCGGGAGCCGTCTCGGTGGCGTGGAGGGCGAGTTCGGCCACGGTCTGGTGGCGGAAGACGTCCTTGGTGGTCAGCGCAAGTCCCGCCCGGCGGGCCCGGGAGACGATCTGGATGCTGAGGATGGAGTCGCCGCCGAGCGCGAAGAAGTTGTCCCGCGCGCCCACCCGGTCGACCCGCAGGACGTCCGCCCAGATGCCGGCCAGGGTTTCCTCGGTGCCGGGGCGCGGTGCCACGTACGCCGTGGCGGGGTCCGGTTGCGCGGGCGGGGCGGGCAGGGCGCGCCGGTCGGTCTTGCCGGTGCTGGTGCGCGGGATCCGCGCCAGGGGGACGAACGCCGCCGGCACCATGTGGTCCGGCAGGGTGCGCCGCAGCGCGAGGCGCAGTGCGTCGGCGCTCGGGACGGTGCCCTGGGCGGGTACGACGTAGGCCACGAGCATGGGCCGGCCCGCGTGTTCGCGTGCCGTCACGACGGCCTCGGACACGTCCGGGTGGGCGAGCAGCGCGGCCTCGACCTCGCCGGGTTCGATGCGGAAGCCGCGGATCTTGATCTGCTCGTCGGCGCGGCCCAGGAACTCCAACTGCCCCCGCCGGTTCCAGCGGGCGCGGTCGCCGGTGCGGTACATCCTCCCTCCTTGCCCGCCATCGGGCAGGAGGGGCCCACCCGGCGCGCCGAACGGGTCGGCGAGGAAGCGGGACGCGGTCAGGCCGGGGCGGCCCAGGTAGCCGCGGGCCACCTGCGCGCCGGCCAGGTACAGCTCGCCGGGCACGCCGGGCGGTACGGGGCGCAGAGAGCCGTCGAGGACGTAGGCGCGCAGGTTGCGGCCGGGGCGGCCGATGACCGGCCGGTCCAGGTGGTCGGCGCAGCGCCCGTAGGTGGCGTCGACGGTGCACTCGGTGGGCCCGTACATGTTGTACGCGGTGACGCCGAGGCCGGCGGCGGCGCACAGCTCCCGCCAGGCGTCGGGGCCGGTCGCCTCGCCGCCGACCAGCAGGACGCGCGGGTGGTGGCGGCCGGGTGCGAGGAGTCCGGCGGCGGTGAGTTCGCGCAGGAAGGACGGGGTGACGTTCACCAGGTCCAGGCGGCGTTCGGCGACCTGGGCGCAGAACGCGTCCGGGTCCAGGCGCACGTCCTCGTCGACGAGGTGGACCTCCTGCCCGAGGGCGAGCAGCAGCGGTCCCTCCCAGGAGGTGTCGAAGGAGAACGACGCGCTCAGCGCGGCGCGCAGCCGGCGCCCGTCCGCGGTGTGCGGGGCGACGAGCCCCTCGCGGTGGTCGTGACAGAGGTTGACGAGGTGGCGGTGCTCGACGACGACGCCCTTGGGGCGGCCGGTGGATCCGGAGGTGTAGACGATGTAGGCGGCGTGGTCCGGGCGCAGCGGGGTGAGGCGGTCGTGGTCGGTGGGGTCGTGGGCCGGCAGCCGGTCCCACGGCGTGTCGCGCAGTGCCTCGGCGGTCAGCACGGTGTGCGGGTTCGCGTCGGCGAGGAGGTGGGCGGCGCGTTCCTCGGGCAGGCCGGGGTCGAGGCAGAGCAGGGTGCCGCCCGCCTTGGCGACGGCGAGCACCGCCACCACCAGGTCGGAGGTGCGCGGCAGCCGTACGGCGACCACCCGCTCGGGGGCGACGCCCCGCGCGAGGAGGTGGTGGGCGAGGCGGTTGGCGCGCTCGTTGAGGGCGGCGAAGCCGAGCGTGGCGTCCCGTGCCACCAGGGCGGTGGCGTGCGGGGTGCGGGTGGCCTGCGCCTCGAACAGGGCGGGGAAGGTGGTCTCCGGGACCGCGAGGCGGGGGCCCTGCCAGTCGTGGAGGACCTGGTGCCGCTCGGCCCCGGTCATCAGCTCCAGCGCCCGTACGTCCCGGTCGGGGTCCTGTGCCGCCGCCTGGAGCAGCAGCCGCAGGCGGTCGGCCAGGCGGCGGACGGTGTCCTCGTCGAACAGGCCGGTGTCGTACTCCAGGTGGCCGGTGAGGCCGCCGTCGCCCTCCACGAAGTCGAAGGCCAGGTCGAACGTGGCGTTCCGGACCGGTGGCAGGACCGGCTCGACCTCCAGGCCGGGGAGCGCGGGCGCCTCGGCACCCAGGTTGTGCAGGGCGACCATGACCTGGAACAGGGGGGTGCGGCTGGTGTCCCGCTCGGGCTGGAGGGCGTCCACCAGCCGTTCGAAGGGCACCTCCTGGTGGGCGAACGCGTCCAGGACGGTGCCGCGGACCTGCTCCAGCAGTGCGCGGAAGGTGCTGCCGGGGCGCACCCGGTTGCGCAGCACCAGCGTGTTCACGAACATGCCGACCACGTCGTGCAGTTCGGGGCGTTCACGGCCGGCGGTGACGGTGCCGACGGCGAAGTCGTCCTGGTCGGCCCAGCGGGACAGCAGGGCCGTGCAGGCGGCCAGCAGCGTCATGTACAGGGTGGCGTCGGTCTCGCGGCCCACCTCGCGCAGCCGGTCGGTCAGTTCGGCGGGCAGGGTGAAGGTGACCAGGGCGCCGTCCCGGGTCCGTACGGCGGGGCGCGGCCGGTCGGTCGGCGGCTCCAGCGGGGGCACTCCGTCCAGCCGCTCGCGCCAGTGGGCGAGTTGCCGTTCGGCGTGGTCGGCGTGGGTGCGCTGCCAGGTGGCGTGGTCGGCGTACCGGACGGGCAGGCCGGGCAGTTCGGGGCGGCGGCCCTCGTGCGCCGCCGTGTACAGCTCGCCCAGGTCCCGGCCGAGGACGCCGAGCGACCAGCCGTCGGTGACGATGTGGTGGACGGCGAGGACCAGGACGTGGTCGCCGTGCTCGTCCTGCTGGCCGACGGCCAGGCGGGCCAGCCGGGCGCGCAGCAGCGGCCCGGCCGCCAGGTCGAAGGGTGTGGCGGCCTCGCGCTCCAGCAGCGCGTCCAGCGCCGCCCGCGCGTCCGGGGCCGTGGTGAGGTCGTCCACGGGCAGGTCGACCCGGTGCGGCGGGTTGACCACCTGCAGTGCCTGTCCGTCCTGTTCGGTGAACGTGGTGCGCAGCGCCTCGTGCCGGACGACGAGGCCGTCCAGCGCGGTGCGCAGGGCGTCCTCGTCGAGCGGTCCGCGCAGGCGGAGCACGGACAGCGTCGTGTACTCGGTGCTGCCGGGCTCGAACCGGTCGAGGAACCACAGGCGCTGCTGGGCGTACGACAGCGGCGCCGGTGTGCGCGGGTCGGTCGCCGGTATCGCGTCGGCCTGCGCGGCGGCGGCCGTGTCACCGGCCGGTTCGCCGAGTTCGGCGGCCAGGGCGGCGACCGTGGGACGGGTGAACAGCAGCCTCGGGGAGACGCCGGGGCCGAACGCGGCGCGCAGGCGGGCGGTGACGCGGACGGCGAGGATGGAGTCGCCGCCGAGCGCGAAGAAGTCGTCGCCGGCGTGGACCTCGGCCACTCCCAATACGTCCGTCCAGGCGGCGGCGACCAGCCGTTCGGCGGGCGTGCGCGGCGGGGTCCGGTCGGTGCCGGCGGCGTAGCCGTCCGGTCCCGGCGCGGGCAGCGCGCGCCGGTCGAGCTTGCCGTTGACGGTGAGCGGCAGCGCGTCCATCGGGACGTAGGCGGCGGGCACCATGTGGGCGGGCAGCAGGCGCTCCAGGTGGGCGCGCAGTGCGGCCGCCGCGGGGACCGTACCGCCGGAGCCGACGACGTGCGCCACGAGCCGGCGGGTGCCGGAGGCGTCCTCGAGCACGCCGACCGCGGCGTCGGCGACGCCGGGGTGGGTGTGCAGGGCGGCCTCGATCTCGCCGGGTTCGATGCGATAGCCGCGGATCTTCACCTGGGCGTCGGCGCGGCCCAGGTACTCCAGGGTGCCGTCGGCCCGCCACTTCGCCCGGTCGCCCGTGCGGTACATGCGGCTGCCGGGCCGGCCGAAGGGGTCGGCGAGGAAGCGGGTGGCGGTGAGGCCGGGGCGTCCCAGGTAGCCGCGGGCCAGGCCCTCCCCCGCCACGTACAGTTCGCCGGTCGCGCCGGGCGGCACGGGTGCCAGGTCCGCGTCGAGCACGTACACCCGCAGGTCCTCGATGGCCGTGCCGATGGGGCTGGCGGGGCCGTCGGCGGCGGTGGCGGGGTCGAGCGGGGCGTAGGTGACGTGCACGGTGGTCTCGGTGATGCCGTACATGTTGACCAGCCGGGGGGCGGAGGCCGGGTGGCGCGTCCACCAGTCGGCGAGCCTGCCGGTGTCCAGGGCCTCGCCGCCGAAGACCACCGTGCGCAGCGCGAGGCGGGCGCCGGTTCCGGGGTGGTCGGCGTCGGCGCGGATCAGCGGGTAGAACGCGGACGGCGTCTGGTTGAGGACGGTGACCCGCTCGTCCGCGAGCAGGCGCAGGAAGTCCTCCGGGGAACGGGCGGTCTCGTCGGGCACGACCACGAGCCGGCCGCCGTGCAGCAGGGGGCCCCACAGCTCCCACACGGAGAAGTCGAACGCGTAGGAGTGGAACATCGTCCACACGTCGTCCGGGCCGAAGCCGAACCAGTGGCTGGTCCGGGTGAACAGCCGCACCACGTTGGCGTGCGGGATCACCACGCCCTTGGGGCGGCCGGTGGAGCCGGAGGTGTAGATGGCGTAGGCGGGGCTCTCCGGCAGCGGGCGGCGGGCCGGGGCGGGGCCGGTGGCCGGGCGGCGGGCGAGGTCTGCCTCGGTGTCCGCGTCGTCCAGGAGGACGGCGGGCACGCCGGCGCCGTCGGTCCGGGCGGCGGCGCCGGTCGTGGTCACCAGTGCCACCGGGGCGGCGTCGGCGAGGAGTCCGCCGATGCGTTCGGCGGGTGAGGCCGCGTCGATCGGGAGGTAGGCCGCGCCGGTCTTCAGGACGGCGAGGATCGCGACGACCTGCTCGACGGAGCGGGGCAGGGCGAGGGCGACGAACCGCTCGGGTGCGGCGCCGAGTTCGGCGAGCCGGTGGGCGAGCCGGCCGGCGCGGGCGTCGAGCGTGGCGTAGTCCAGGTGCTCGCCTCCGCAGGTGACGGCGTCGGCGGCGGGGGTGCGGGCGGCCTGCTCCTCGAACAGGTCCACCAGGGTCCGGCCGGGGCGGCCGTGCTCGGTGCCGTTCCAGTCGGTGAGCATCCGCCGCCGTTCCGCGGCCGTCGTCCAGGCCAGGGCGCGCAGCGGCCGGTCGGGGCCGTCTGCCAGCTCCGTGAGCAGCAGGCACAGCCGGTCGGCGAGGGAGCGGACGGTCGCCGCGTCGAACAGGGCGGGATCGTAGGCGAGGTCGAAGCCGAGGCATTCGCCGTGGTAGGCGCGCAGCACGAGGGGGTAGTTGGTGGCGTCGCGTGAGGTGACCTCGGCCAGGCGCACCCCGGAGCCGGCGGTGCGGGCCTCGTCGAAGGGGTAGTTCTCGAAGGCGACCATGCTGTGGAACAGCGGGCTGCCGGAGGGCACCTGGCTGAGCTGGGTGAGCTCGGCCAGCGACACGGCCGCGAAGCGCCTCGACTCGGCCTGGGCGTCCTGCAGTTCGCGCAGCCAGACGCGGGCCGTGCGTCCGGCGTCGACGCGGACCCGGGTGGGCACGGTGTTGATGAACATGCCCACCATCGACTCGACGCCGGGCAGGTCGTCGGGCCGGCCGGACACGGTGGTGCCGAACACCACGTCGTCCTCGGCGCCGTAGCGGGCGAGCAGCAGTGCCCAGGCGCCCTGCACGACCGTGTTGAGGGTGAGGCCGGCCTCGCGTGCGGTGCGCGCCAGCCGGGCCGACGTCCCGTCGTCCAGGCCGGCCGTGTGCACACCGGCGGAACGGGCCAGGTGGGCGTCGCGCAGGGGGCGGTCGGCGGGCAGCGGAGTGGGGGTGGTGAAACCGGCGAGGACGCCCTGCCAGTGCGCGCGGGCGGCGGCGGGGTCCTGTTCGGCGAGCCAGCGGACGTAGTCGCCGAAGGGGCGCCGTACCGGCGGCCGGGACTCGGTGCCGGCGGTGAGCGCCGCGTACTCCTCGCAGACCTCGGTCAGTACCTGGGCCAGGCTCCAGCCGTCGAGGATCAGGTGGTGGGAGGTCCACAGCAGGTGCAGCCGCGCGTCGGGCAGGCGGACCAGGGTGAGGCGCATCAGCGGTGCGGCGGCCAGGTCGATGCCGCGGGCCAGGTCGTCCGCCCGCAGCCGGGCCAGGCGCTCGGCCCGCTCCGGCTCGTCCAGGTCCCGCCAGTCGAGGTGGGTGACCGGCACCCGTACGTCCCGGCGCACGACCTGGAGGGGTACGGGGACGTCCTCCCAGACCACGCAGGTGCGCAGGGCGGGCGTGCGCTCGGTGACGCGCTGCCAGGCCGCGGCGAAGGCGTGCGGGTCGGCGACGCCGTCCAGCAGGAGCGCCGCCTGGTCGACGTAGACGTCTTCGTCGCCGCCGACCAGCCGGTGGAAGAGCATGCCCTCCTGCAGCGGGGTCAGCGGCAGGATGTCCTCCACGTCCCGTCCGTCGCCGGCGAGCCGGTCCAGGCGGTCCTGGTCGAGGCGGGCCAGCGGGAAGTCGGACGGGGTGCGGCCGCCCGCGCCGGGGCGGGCGCAGTGCTCGGTGATCGCGGTGAGCGCGCGGGTCATGCCGTCGGCGAGGGCGCGGACGGTGTCCTCGTCGTGCACCTGGTCGCTGTAGTGCCAGGTGATCTCCAGTTCGCCGCCCGCGACCACGGCGGAGACGTCCAGCAGGTGGTCCAGCGGTTCGCCGGCGGCGACGTCGCGTCCGGGCACCTCGCCCGCCGGGGTGAAGTCCCGCCCGTCGCCGGCCTCCCACTGGCCGTGGTAGTTGAAGCAGACCTGCGGCAGCGGGAGGTCGCGCAGGGCGCGGGCGGCGGGGTCGGGTGAGCCGAGGCGGGCCAGGGCCTCGTAGCCGAGGCCGTGCCGGGGTACGGCCCGCAGGCGTTCCTTCACCGCCTTCAGGGTGGCGCCCCAGTCGGGCGCGCCGGACGGCCCGGCGGGCGTGAGGGTGACGGGGTACTGGGTGGTGAACCAGCCCACCGTGCGGGACAGGTCGAGCGTGTCGTCCTCGCGGCCGTGGCCCTCCAGGGCGACGGTCGCCCGTCCGGTGCCCGTCCAGTCGGCGAGGACCCGGCTCAGCGCGCTGAGCAGCACGTCGTTGACCTGCGTCCGGTAGACCGCGGGCACCTGGCGCAGGAGGGCGCCGGTGGTGGCGCGGTCCACGCGGGTGCGCAGGGTGCGGACCGAGCCGGCGAGCGGGGTGCCGGGGCGGTCCACGGGCAGCGGGGTGCGGGCCTCGGAGGCCTCGGCCGTCCAGTGCGCCAGGTCGGTGTCGAGGTCGCCGGCGCGCACCCGGCGGGACAGGTGCGCGGCCCAGTCGGCGAACGGCGTGGCGACGGGCTCCAGTTCGACCGGGTCGCCCTGGGCCGCCTGCCGGTAGGCCTGGGCGAGGTCGGCGAGGAGGATGCGCCAGGAGACGCTGTCCACGGCCAGGTGGTGGGCGGTCAGGAACAGCTGGGGGCGCTCGCCGGGGCAGGTCAGCAGGGCCGCGCGCAGCAGGGTGCCGGTCTCCGGGTCGAGGGCGGCGCGGGCGGTCTCGGCGGCCTCCTCGCGGGCGGCCGCCGGGTCGGCGGTGCGGGACAGGTCGTGGCGGGCGAGCAGGCCGGTGCCGGGGCCCTCGCCGGGGTGCTGGCGCCAGGTGTCCCCCGAGCGCGCGAAACGGGTGCGCAGCGCGGGATGCCGGGCGGCCAGTGCCTCCAGGGCGCGCTCCAGGGCCCGCTCGTCCAGGTCGCGCGGCAGGTCCAGCAGCATCGACATGGTGAAGTGGCGCAGCGGGCCGTGCGCGGCGAAGAACCACTCCTGGATCGGTGTCAGCGGCGCCGGGCCCTCCTCGCGCGGCCGCCGGGGCGCGGGCACGGCGGCGGTGCGCGCCGACGCGGCGGCGGCGAGGTCGGCGACGGTCTGGTGGCGGAAGACGTCCCGCGAGGTCAGGTGCAGGCCGGCCGCGCGGGCGCGGGAGACGGCCTGGATGCTGAGGATGGAGTCGCCGCCCAGCTCGAAGAAGTTGTCCGTCACGCCGACCCGGCGCGCGCCCAGCACCTCCGCCCAGATCCGGGCGAGGGTCTCCTCCTCGGCAGTGCGCGGGGCGACGAACTCCCTCTCGCGCTCGCCGCCGTCGAGGTCGGGTGCGGGCAGGGCCCGCCGGTCGACCTTGCCGCTGACGGTCGTCGGCAGGGCGTCCAGGACGGTGAAGGAGGACGGCACCATGTGGTCGGGCAGCACGCGCCGGCAGGCCGCCCGCACCTCGCCCGCGACGAGCCGCGTGCCGCGGTCGGCGGGGACGAGGTAGGCGGCCAGCCGGGTGTGGCCGTGCGGATCGGCGACGGCGACGACCGCGGCGGCCGCCACCCCGGGCAGGTCCGTCAGGGCCGCCTCCACCTCGCCGGGCTCGATGCGGTGGCCGCGCACCTTGACCTGGTCGTCGGCGCGCCCCAGGTAGTCCAGGCGGCCGTCGCCGGTCCAGCGGGCCAGGTCGCCGGTGCGGTACATGCGGGCGCCGGGCGGGCCGAACGGGTCGGGCAGGAACCGTGCGGCGGTGAGCCCCGGCCGGCCCGCGTAGCCGCGCGCCAGTTGCACGCCGGCCAGGTACAGCTCGCCGCCCACACCGGGCGGCACGGGCCGCAGCCGGTCGTCGAGGACGTAGGCGCGCACGTTGGCCAGCGGCCGGCCCACGGTCGGGCGGCCGTCGCCCTCGATGCGGCAGGCCAGCGCGTCGACCGTGCACTCGGTGGGCCCGTAGAAGTTGTACGCGGCCACGTCCGCGTGCCCGGCCAGCTCCCGCCACAGGCCCGGTCCGACGGCCTCGCCGCCGAGCATCAGCACCCGGGGGTGGTGGCGGGGGTCGGTGAGGAGCCCGGCGGGCAGCAGCTGGCGCAGGTAGGTGGGGGTCAGGTCGAGGAAGTCGACGCGGTGCTCGACGACGTACTCGACCAGTGCGGCGGCGTCCAGCCGGGTCGTCTCGTCGACGAGGTGCAGCGGGTGGCCGTCGGCCATCAGCAGCACGCCCTCCAGGGAGGTGTCGAAGGAGAACGACGCCGTCAGGGCCACCCGAAGGGGCCCGCCGCCCGCCTCGGCGACGAAGCCCTCGCGGTGGCTCGCCAGGAGGTTCGCCAGGGAGCGGTGGGCCACGGCCACGCCCTTGGGGCGGCCGGTGGAGCCGGAGGTGTAGATGACGTAGGCGGTGGTGTCGGGATGCGGCGGGGCGAGGCAGCAGGAGGGCGTGTCGGGAGCGGTGTCGGGTACGTCCCGCAGCGCGGCCTCGTCCAGGACGAGCGCGGGCCGCGCGTCGTCCAGCAGGAACCGCACCCGGTCCTCGGGCAGCGCGGGGTCCAGGGGCAGGTAGCCGGCGCCCGACTTCCAGACGGCGAGGATCGCCACGATCATGTCGGCGGTGCGCGGCAGGCGGAGCGCGACCAGCCGCTCGGGGCCCGCGCCGCGCTCCACTAGGTGGCGGGCCAGGCGGTCGGCGCGGGCGTCGAGTGCCGCGTAGTCCAGGGTCACGTCCCCGGTGACCAGGGCGGTGGCGTGCGGGGTGCGGGCGGTCTGCCGCGCGAACAGCTCGGGCAGGGTCTCCTCGGGTACGGGGCGCGCGGTCGCGTTCCAGTCCCGCGTCACCTGCCGCGTCTGCCGGGGCGAGAGCAGGGGCAGGGCGCCGAGCGGCCGGTCGGGTTCGGCGGCGGCGCCGTCCAGCGTGCGCAGCAGCTGGTCCGCCATGCGCTCGGCGGTGGCCGGGTCGAACAGGTCGGTGCGGTACTCCAGCAGGCCGGTCAGCCCGTCCCCGTCCGGGACGAACTCCACGCTCAGGTCGAACGCGGCAGCCCTCCGGGGCACGGTGACCGGGGCGGTGGCCAGGCCGTGCGGGTCGGGTGCGGCGGGCGGCGCGGGGTGCAGCAGGACCATCACGTCGAACAGGGGGTTGCGGCCCGGCTCCCGGGTCGCGCCGACGGCCTCCACCAGCCGTTCGAACGGCGTGTCGCCGTGCGCGAAGGCGTCGTTGACGGTGTCGGCGGCGGCGGTGAGCAGCTCGCGGAAGGAACCGCCGGTCTCGACGCGGGTGCGCAGCGCGACGGTGTTGACGAAGAAGCCGACGGCCTGTTCCAGGTCGGTACGGCCGCGGCCGGGGGTCAGCGAGCCGACGGTGATGTCGTCCTGCCCGGACCAGCGGGCCAGCAGGGCCTGGCAGGCGGCGACCAGGGCGGTGAACAGCGTGGTGTGCTGACCGGCCGCGAGGTGCTTCAGCCGGGCCGTGGTGTCCGCCGGGACGGTGAAGGTGTGCACCGCGCCCGCGCCGGACTCCTCGCCGCGGCGCGGCCGGTCCAGCGGCAGTTCGGGCGCCACCGCGCCCGTCAACCGCTCCTTCCAGTGCGCCAGTTCACGCTCCAGCCGGGCCCCGGACAGGTGCTCGCGCTGCCAGACGGCGAAGTCCGGGTACTGCGTGGCCACCGGCTCCGACGCGGGCCGGGCGCCCCGGGCGAGGGCGTCGTAGGCGGCGCACAGCTCCTGCAGCAGCACGCCCATCGACCAGCCGTCTGTGACGATGTGATGGGCCGTCAGCAGCAGGACGTGCGCGTCGGGCGCCTCCCGCAGCAGCAGGGCGCGCAGCAGCGGCCCGGTCCGCAGGTCGAAGGGGCGCTCGTACTCGGCCGGCAGTACGGCGTCCAGGTCGGCCGGCTGCTCGCCGGGAGCCGTCAGGTCCCGCACGGGCAGCGGGACCGGCCCGGCGGGATGGACGATCTGCACGGGTCTGCCGTCGGTCTCCTGGAACGTGGTGCGCAGGGCCTCGTGCCGCCCGACCACGTGCTCCAGCGCGCCGGACAGGGCGGTGTGGTCGAGGGGCCCGGTGAGACGCAGCGCGACCGCGCTGTTGTAGCGGGCGTCGCCGGGGCGCAGCCGGTCGAGGAACCACAGGCGCTGCTGGGCGAAGGACAGGGGCAGCGGCCGGGTGCGGTCCGCCCGCGGGATCGCCTGCCGGGCGGCGGCGGGGGTGCCGGCGGCGCGTCCGGCGAGCCGGCGGCGGAGCACTTCCTGGAGGTCCTGGGGCAGGGCCTCGGCGCGGTTTCGCTTCGAAGACGTCATGGTCGTCCGGTCCTCACCGTTCTTCGTGGTCGCTGTCGCCGCGTGCGGCGTCTTCGAGTTCGCTCAGCACCTGTTCCTCCACCAGGTCCGCCAGGGCGGCGACGGTGCGGTTGACCAGGACGTCGCGGGGCGTGAGGGTCACGCCGAAGAGGTCGTTGGCGCGGGAGGCGATCCGCAGGGCGCGCAGGGAGTCGCCGCCCAGGTCGAAGAAGTCGTCCTCGGCGCCCACGGTGGTCTCCAGGGCCTCCTCCCACAGGGCGGCGACGGCCTCCTCGGTGGCGGTGCGGGGCGGCACGTGCCCGGCGGCCGGCTCCTGCGTCTCGGGGCCGGGCGCGGGCAGCGCGGCGCGGTCGGTCTTGCCGTTCTCCGTGAGCGGGAAGCGGTCCAGCGTCACGAACGCCGAGGGCACCATGGGGCCGGGCAGGGTCCGGGCGGCGAGGGCCCGCAGCTCCGCGGAGGCGGGCGGCTCGGCACCGGGCGCGACGAGCAGGTGGGCCACCAGGCGCGGCAGCCCCGGCTCGTCCTCCCGCACGCTCACCACGGCGTCCAGTACGGCCGGGTGGCGCACCAGGGTCGCCTCGACCTCGCCGGCCTCGATGCGGTGGCCGCGCAGCTTGAGCTGGTGGTCGGTGCGCCCGAGGTAGTGCAGTTCGCCGCGGGCGTCGCGCCGGACGAGGTCGCCGGTGCGGTACATGCGGGTGCCGGGCGGTCCGAACGGGTCGGCGGTGAAGCGGGTCGCCGTCAGGCCGGGGCGGCCCAGGTAGCCGCGGGCCAGCGCCGGGCCGGCGAGCCACAGTTCGCCGGGCACGCCGTCGGGGACGGGGCGCAGGCGCGCGTCGAGGACGTAGATGCGGGTGGCGGGCAGCGCGCGGCCGATGGGCGGCGCGCCGCCGTCCGGCTCCAGCGGGTCGGACCAGGTGGCGACGACGGTCGCCTCGGTGGGCCCGTAGGAGTTGACCATGCGGTGGTGCGGTGCCCACCGGGCGGCCAGTTCGGCCCGGCAGGCGTCCGCGCCGACCACCAGGGTGCGCAGGTCCGGCAGGGTGCCGGGGGTGTCCGGCGGGAGGGTGGCGAGCGCGGCGGGCGGCAGCAGGGTGTGCGTGATGCGCGCGGTGCGCAGGAAGCCGGCCAGTTCGGCGCCGAGCAGCGGGCCGGGCGGCGGCACGACGAGGGCCGCGCCGCTCGGCCACGCCATGCACAGCTCCAGTACGGAGGCGTCGAAGCTGGGTGTGGCGAAGGCCAGGACGCGGTCCCCGGGGCGGACCTGGTAGTGCGCGGCCTCGGCGGCGGCGAAGCCGGCCAGCCCGCGGTGGGTGACGACGACGCCCTTGGGGGTTCCGGTGGAGCCGGAGGTGTAGATGACGTACGCCGGGTCGTCGAGGTGGAGCGGGCGGATCCGGTCGGCGTCGGTGGGCCGGTGGCCGGGTGTGCCGTCGGGCGGCGCGGTGAGCAGGCCGGCGACCTCCTCGGCGGTGAGGGTGACGGCGGGGTCCGCGTCGCGCAGCATCAGCGCGACCCGCTCGGCCGGATAGCCGGGGTCCACCGGGAGGAAGGCGGCGCCCGCCTTGGCGACGGCGAGCTGGGCGAGGACCATGTCCGCCGAGCGCGGCAGGACCAGCGCGACGAGGTCGCCGGGCCCGGCCCCGCGTGCGACGAGGTGGTGTGCCAGCCGGTTGGCGCGCGCCTCCGCCTCGGCGAAGGTCAGCCGCGACTCGCCCGTGTCGAGGGCGGTGCGGTCGGCCCGGCGGTCGATCGCGGCCTCGATCAGCGCGGGCAGCGTCGCCGGGGGCACCGGCGCCAGCTGCGGGCGTGCGGGGCCGTGCAGCAGCCGGTGGCGTTCCGCGGGCGGCAGCACGTCGACGGTGTGCAGCGGCGCCCGGTCACCGGACGCGGCGAGGGCGGTCAGGGTGTGCGTCAGCCGGGCGGCCAGGGCCTCGGCCGTCGCCTCGTCGAAGTACCGGGGGTCGTAGCCGAGTTCCACGCTCAGCTCGTCGCCGGGCGAGATCACCACGGTGAGCGGGTAGTTGGTCGCCTCGCGGGCGTCGAGGTCGCGGATGCGCACGCCGTGCGCGCCGGCGGTGGCGTCGCCCACGGGGTAGTTCTCGAAGACCAGCAGGCTGTCGAACAGGGCGGTGCCGGGCGGCAGTTCGCTCCACTGATGGAGGTCCGTCAGCGGCACGTGGTCGAAGCGCCGGTCCTCCGCGCGGGCCGCCTGGAGCTCCCGCAGCCACGCCGCGCACGGCGTGGACTCGTCCACGGTGATCCGGGCGGGCAGGGTGGTGATGAACAGGCCGGTGATCGTGTCCGCGCCCGGCAGGTCGGCGGGCCGGCCGGAGACGGTGGTGCCGAAGCACACCTCCCGCTCGCCGCCGGCGCGGGCCAGCAGCAGCGCCCAGGCGCCCTGCACCAGGGTGTTGAGGGTGAGCCGGTGGCGGCGGGCGAAGTCCGTCAGCCGGGCGGTGCCGTCGGCGCCGAGCCGCCGGGACAGCCAGGTACCCGACCGGGCGGCGGCGCCCGGGGCCGGCCTGCGGTCGTAGGGCAGCGCGGTGGGCGCGGCGTACCCGGCGAGGGCGGTCTTCCAGTGCTCCTCGGCGGCGGCCGCGTCCCGGCCGGCCAGCCAGGCGGCGTAGTCCGCGAAGGGCCTCCGCCGGGGCAGTTCCGGCTCGCTGCCGGCGGCGAGCGCGGCGTGTGCGGCCATCACGTCCGACAGGACGTGGAAGACGCTCCACCCGTCGAGCAGGACGTGGTGGAAGGTCCACACCACGCGCACCTCGTCGGGGCCGAGCCGGATCAGGGTGACGCGCAGCAGCGGGGGGCGGTCCAGGGCGATGCCGCGTGCGCGGTCCTCGTCGAGCAGCCGCTCGAGTGCGGTGTCCCGCCGCGCCGGGTCCAGGCCGCTCCAGTCGAGTTCGGTGACGGGCAGGGTGACGTGGCGGTGCACGGTCTGCAGCGGGACCGGGACCTCGCCCAGGGCCACGGCGGTGCGCAGCACGGGCGTGCGGTCCACGACGTGCTGCCAGGCCGCCGCGAGCAGCCGGGGCTCGCGCACGCCGTCCGCGACGAAGGTGATCTGCTCGACGTAGAGGCCCTCGCCGGGCTCGTCCATGCCGTGCACGACCATGCCGGTCTGCGTCGGGGTGAGGGGGTAGACGTCCGTGACGTCGCGCCCGTCGCCGGCCAGCCGGTCGACGGCCGCCTGGTCCAGCGCGGCCAGCGGGAAGTCCGACGGGGTGCGGCCGCCGGCGCCCGGCTCGGCGCAGTGCCGGACGATCTCCCGGAGTTCCTCCGCCGTCTCCCGCGCGAGGCGTGCGACGGTGTCGTGCCGGTGCACCCGCCGGGAGTACGACCAGGTGAACTCCATTCTCCCTCCGGTGACTTGGCCGAGGACGTCGATGAGGTGCGGCCGTTGCGCAGAGGGGTCCATGCCGCCGGTCAGCCCGCCGCGGGGGGCCCGCAGGAGGCCGTCGGCGGCGGCGGTCCGGTCCTGCTGTCCGAGGTAGTTGAAGCCCACCTGCGGCAGGCCGGGCAGGTCGCGTCCCGCCCTGGGGTGCAGGTGCCGCAGCGCGCCGTAGCCCACTCCCCCGCGAGGTACGGCCCGGAGGTTCTCCTTGACCGTCTTCAGCGCGGTGCCGAGGTCGGCGCCGCGGGGCACGTCGAGGCCCACGGGGAACATGGTGGTGAACCAGCCGACGGTACGGGCGAGGTCGACGTCCGCGAAGAGGTCCTCGCGGCCGTGGCCCTCCAGCGCGAGCACCACCCGGTCCTCCCCCGTCCAGCGGGCCAGGACCCGGCCGACGGCGCACAGCAGGACGTCGTTGACGCGGGTGCGGTAGGCGTCCGGCACCTCCTGCAGCAGCCGGCGGGTGTCCTCCTCGCCGAGGCTCACCGTCACGGTCTCCTCGTCGGCGCCCGCGTTGCCGCCGGCGAGGTCGGTGGGCAGGGCGGTGGGGCGCAGGCCGCTCCAGTGCGCGAGCTCGTCGTCGAAGCCGCCGTCCGCGGTGTACGCGGCCAGGCGCCGGGCCCAGGTGCGGAAGGACGTCGTCCTGGCCCCCAGGTCGGGCGTGGCCCCGGCGCGCAGGGCCCGGTGGGCGGCGTCGAGGTCCTCCAGGAGAACGCGCCAGGACACCGCGTCGACGACCAGGTGGTGGGCGGCCAGCACCAGGACGGGCGGGCGGTGGTGGCCTTCGGGGCGGCACACGGCGGCCTTGAACAGCGGACCCCGCTCCAGGTCGAACCCGGCGCACAGCTCCGCGGCCACGGCGGCCGGCTCCTCGGGCGCGTCGTGCACTTCGAGGTGCGGCGCGGCGCCGGGCGCGGTGCCGTACTGGCGCCGGCGTCCCTCACCGTCCTGTTCGTAGCGCATGCGCAGCGCGTCGTGCTGCTCCAGTACCGCCGCGAGGGCGGCGCGCAGCAGCGTCACGTCGGTGTCGGGCGCCAGCTCGAAGGACATCGCCTGGGTGAGGCGGGCCGGGTCGCCGGCGAGGGTGTCGAACAGCCAGTGCTGTACGGGGGTGAGGGGGACGTCCCCGAGGACCGGGCCCTGTTCGGCGTCGGCCGTCGCGGCCGGGACCTCCTCGACCGCCGCGGCCAGTTCGGCGACCGTCTGGTGCTGGAAGAGGTGCCGGGGCGTCAGCGCGAGGCCGGCCCGGCGGGCGGCGGAGACGATCTGGATGCCGAGGATGGAGTCGCCGCCGAGCGCGAAGTAGTTGTCCGTCGCGCCCACGTCCGCCACGCCCAGCACCTCGGACCAGATCGCGGCGAGCGTCCGCTCGCCGTCGGTGCGCGGCGGCCGGGTGCCCTCCGCGGCGGGGGCGGACCAGACCGGTGCGGGCAGGGCACGCCGGTCGAGCTTGCCGGTGGCGCCCAGCGGCAGCCGCTCCAGCGGCACCACGACGGCCGGGACCAGGTGGTCGGGCAGCGTCCGGGCGAGGAAGGCCCGCAGGTCGGCCGGTGCGGGGGTGTCGCCGCCCCGGGGCACGGCGTAGCCCACGAGTCGCTTGTGGCCGTCGTGTTCCACGACCCGGGCGGCGGCCGCGGCCACCCGGGGGTGCCCGGCCAGCGCGGCCTCGACCTCGCCGAGTTCGATGCGGAAGCCGCGCACCTTGACCTGGTCGTCGGTCCGGCCCAGGTACAGCAGGTCGCCGTCGGCCGTCCAGCGGACCAGGTCGCCGGTGCGGTACATGCGGCCGCCGGGCGGGCCGAACGGGTCGGCGAGGAAGCGGGACGCGGTCAGGCCGGGCCGGTTCAGGTAGCCGCGGGCCACGCCGGTCCCGGCGAGGTACAGCTCGCCGGGCGCCCCCACGGGCACGGGGCGCAGGCGGGCGTCGAGGACGTAGGCGCGGGCACCGCCGACGGGCCGGCCGATGGGCGGGTCCCGGTCGGGGTCGGCCGGGTCGCAGGTGAAGGCGGTGGCGTAGACGGTGGCCTCGGTGGGGCCGTAGATGTTCATGACCCGGCAGCCGGGGATCGCCGCGTGCACCTCGCGGACGGCGCGGGCGGGCAGCGCCTCGCCGGCCAGGACGACGGTGTCGGCCGTGACGCGCACGGTGTCCTCGGCCAGCAGGCGGCCGAGGGCGGAGGGGACGGCGCTGAGCAGTCCGGCGCGCCACGGCCCGGGCCGTTCGGCGAGGGCCAGCACGTCCCGGACCAGCTCGACGTGGCCGCCGGCCAGCAGCGGGGAGACGATCTCGAACACCGAGACGTCGAAGTTGAGCGACGTGGAGGCCACGACGTGCGCGAGTCCGCGGCCGGTGAATTCGGCGGCCGCCCAGTCGGCCAGCGCCGCCACCGAGGCGTGGGAGACGACGACGCCCTTGGGCCGGCCGGTGGAGCCGGAGGTGTGGATGACGTAGGCGGGGTGGTCCGGCAGCAGCGTGCCCCGCCGCTCGCCGTCACCCACCTGGGCGGCGGACGCGGCGGCCAGTCGCCCGGCGCAGGCCGCGTCGTCCAGCGCGATCCGCGTGTACGGGCCGTCCGGCAGCCGCCCGGAGGTCTCCGCGCAGGTGATCACCGCGTCGGGCCGGACGTCGTCGAAGAGGAACGCGATGCGCTCCGCCGGGTGGCCGGGGTCGACCGGGAGGTAGGCGGCGCCGCTCTTGAGGACCGCGAGGAGCGCCACGATCAGGTCGGCGGTGCGGGGCAGGGCCAGCGCGACGAACCGCTCCGGTCCGGCCCCGGCGTCGATCAGGAGGCGGGCCAGCCGGTTGGCGCGCTCGTCGAGCTGCCGGTACGTCAGGTGCTCGGCGCCGGCGGTCACGGCCGGGGCGTCGGGAGTGCGGGCGGCCTGAGCGGCGAAGGCGTCCGGCAGGGTGCGGTGCGGCGGCCTCGCCACCGGTCCGGCGAGCCGGTCCAGCAGGCGGCGGCCGTCGTCCGGCGCGAGCACCGGCAGGTCGGCCAGGCGGTGGTCCGTGCCGTCGGCCATGGCGGCCAGCAGGGTGCGCAGGCCCGCACCGAGCCCTTCGACGGTGGCGGCGTCGAAGGCCGCCGGGTCGTAGTCGAGGGACACCGTCACGTCGTCGCCGGGGGCGACGACCACGCTGAGCGGGTAGTTGGTCGGCTCCAGGTCGCGTTCCTGCTCGACGGCGAGCCCGTGCCGGGCCAGGGCGCCTGCGTCGAAGGGGTAGTTCTCGAAGACGACGATGCTGTCGAACAGGTTGGTGCCGCCGGGAACCTCGCTCCAGGCCTGCACCTGGGCCAGGGAGACGAAGTCGTGGCCGCGGGCCTCGGACTGGGCGGCCTGCACCTCGCGCAGCCACTGGAGCAGGGGGCGCCCGCCGTCGATCCGCAGCCGGGTGGGCACGGTGTTGATGAACAGGCCCACCATGGAGGTCACGCCGGGCAGTTCGGCCGGGCGTCCCGACACGGTCGTGCCGAAGACGACGTCGTCGCCGCCGCCGTAGTGGCGCAGCAGCAGACCCCAGGCGCCCTGGAGCATCGTGTTGACGGTCAGCCCGGCCTGCTGCGCGGTCTCCTTCAGCCGCGCCGACACCTCCTGCCCGAGGGCCACCCGGACCGTCCCCGACGACGACGTGCGGTGGGCCTCGGCGGGACGCCGGTCACGCGGCAGCGCGGTGGGCGCGGCGAAGCCGGCCAGCGTGTCGCGCCAGTAGCGCTCCGCGCGGCCGGTGTCCTGGGCGGCCAGCCACCGCAGGTAGTCGGCGAAGGGTGCCCGGCCGGGCACCTGCGGGCGGCGTCCGGCGGTCAGCGCCGCGTACCGCTCGCACACCTCGTCGAACACCTGCGCCGCGCTCCAGCCGTCGAGCAGGACGTGGTGGAACGTCCACACCATGCGCACCCGGTCCGGTGCCAGGCGGATCAGCGCCAGCCGTGTGAGCGGGGCCGCCCCCAGGTCGATGCCGGCCCGCCGGTCCGCGTCGAGCAGCGACTCCATGTCCCGCGCGCACTGCCCGGCGGGCCGCCCGGCCCAGTCGTGGTGGGTGACGGGCACGGCGGCCCGCCGCTCCACCACCTGGAGGGGTTCGGCGGTCTCCTGCCACACCAGGCGGGTGCGCAGGATCGGGTTGGCGTCCGCCGTGTGCTGCCACGCCTCGGCGAGCGCGTGCGGGTCGGTGACGCCGTGCAGCACCACCTGCACCTGGTTCACGTAGGTGCGGGCCCGGGAGTCCATCAGGCTGTGGAACAGCATGCCCGCCTGCATCGGCGTGAGCGGGTACACGTCCTCCACGGTGCGTCCGTCGCCCGCGATCCGGTCGACGGCGCTCTGGTCGAGCCGGGCCAGCGGGAAGTCCGAGGGCGTGCGGCCGCCGGCGTCCGGGGCGGCGCAGTGCGCGACGATCTCCTCCAGTGCGCGCCGCATGCCCGCGGCGAGGGCGGCGACCGTCTCCTCGCGGTGGCGTCCGCCGCTGTAGTGCCAGGTGATCTCCAGCTCGTCGCCCTCCACGCGGGCCACCACGTCCAGCAGGTGCGGGCGCGGCGCCCCGGGATCCTCGGCGCCGCCCAGGCCGCCGGGGACGGACCCGACCAGCGCGCCGCCGTCGGCCGACCAGTCGAACCGGCCCAGGTAGTTGAAGCTGATGCCGGGCAGCGGTGCGGCGGCGAGCGTCTCGTCGCCCGCGAGGTGGCGGAGGGCGCCGTAGCCGACGCCCCGGTCGGGTACGGCCCGCAGCTGCTCCTTGACGGACTTCAGCGCCGTTCCCCAGTCCCCGTCGGGGAGTTCGAGGGCGACCGGGAAGAGGCTGGTGAACCAGCCGACCGTGCGGGACAGGTCGAGGTCGTCGAAGAGCTGGTCCTCGCGGCCGTGCCCCTCCAGTCCCACGGCGACGGTGGCGCGGCCGGTCCAGTCGGCCAGCACGCGGCCGAGGGCGGTCAGCAGGACGTCGTCGATGCGGGTGCGGTAGACGCCGGGCACCCGGCGCAGCAGGTCGTCGGTCCGCCGGCGGTCCATGCGTACGGTCACGGCGCGCAGGTCGGCGGCGGTGTTGCCGCCGTCGAGGTCCACCGGCAGGGGTTCGGCGCAGTGCCGCGACACGGCCTCCCAGTGGGCGCGCTGGGCCGCGAAGTCCCCCTGGCGGGTGCGCCGGGTAAGCCGCCGCACCCATGCGCGCGCGGACGTCGTGCGCTGCGGCAGCCGGATCGGCTCGCCGGCCCGGGCCTGGCGGTAGGCGGTCTCCAGGTCCTCCAGCAGGACGCGCCAGGAGACGCCGTCGACGATCAGGTGGTGGGCGGCCAGCAGCAGGCGTGCGGCCCGGTCCGCGCGGGTGAACAGCCTGGCGGTGATCAGCGGGCCGGTGTCCAGCCGGAAGCCGGTGTGCGCCTCCTGGGAGAGGTGGTCCTCGGCCTGTGCGGCGGCCTCGGCGTCGAGGGCGCTCAGGTCGTGGACGTCCAGCAGGCGGGGGGCCTCGGTGTCCGGAGCGGCGATCTCCTGGTGCCAGGTTCCGTCCGCGGCGCGGGTGAAGCGGGCGCGCAGGGCGTCGTGGTGGGCCCACAGCGCGGCCAGGGCCGCGGCCAGCGCGCCGCTGTCCACGTCCCCGGCCGTCTCGACGAGCACGGACTGGTTGAAGTACGCCGGGCGTGGCGGCTCGGCGTCGAGGAACCAGTGCTGGATCGGGGTGAGCCCGGCCTCGCCGGTCACCGGGCCGGTGCCCGCGACGGTCGCGGCCGCGCCGGTCGAGGCGGTGGCCAGGGCGGCGAGCGTGGGGTGCCGGAACAGGTCCCTCGGGGTCAGCGCCAGCCCGGCGGTGCGGGCGCGGGAGACGACCTGGATGCTGACGATCGAGTCGCCGCCCAGCACGAAGAAGTTGTCGTCGGCGCCGACCCGTTCCACGCCGAGGAGTTCGGCCCAGATCCCGGCGAGCACCCGCTCGGCCTCGGTGTGCGGCGCACGGTAGGCGGTGTCGGCGGCCGTGGACAGGTCGGGTTCGGGCAGGCGCCGCCGGTCGACCTTGCCGTTCGCGGTCAGGGGCAGCTCGGCCACGGTGACGAACGCGGCCGGGACCATGTAGTCGGGCAGGCCGCCGGAGAGGCGGTCGCGCAGTTCCGCCGCCGGAGGCACCGCCGCGCCGGGGGCGGGTACCAGGTGGGCGACCAGGCGTTTGCGGCCCGCGTGGCGCGACACGGACACCACCGCCTCGGCGATCGCCGGGTGCGCGGTGATCCGGGCCTCGATCTCGGCGGGTTCCACACGGAAGCCGCGGATCTTGATCTGGTCGTCGGCACGTCCCACGAAGTGCAGTTCGCCGTCGGCGCTCCAGCGCACGATGTCGCCGGTGCGGTACATCCGGCCTCCGGGCGGCCCGAACGGGTCGGCCGGGTAGCGGGCCGCCGTCGCGCCGGGGCGCCCGGTGTAGCCGCGGGCGAGTCCGGCGCCCGCGAGGTACAGCTCGCCCGGGATGCCGGGCGGTTGCGGCTGCAGCGCGCCGTCCAGGACGTACACGCGGGTGTCGTCCAGGGGGCGGCCGATCGGCAGCGTCGCGGGCAGCGCGTCACCGGCGCGGAAGACCCGCCGGGTGGCGAAGGTGGTGGTCTCGGTCGGGCCGTACACGTCGACGACGGTCAGGCCCGGGCAGGCGTCCAGCACGCGTCGTACGGCGGAGCCGGGCACGGCCTCGCCGCCGGTCCACACCTCGCGGGCGCCGGACAGGCAGGCGGGGTCCTCCTGGGCGAGCAGGCGGAACAGACCGACCGTCAGGAACAGGCAGCTCACCCCCTGTTCGGTGATCGCGTGGCGCACGGCGGCGGCCTCCAGGTCCCCGGGCGGGGCGAGTACGGCGGTGCCGCCGCGCAGCAGCGGCACCCACAGCTCGTAGGTGGAGGCGTCGAAGGCGTGCGGGGAGTGGACGAGGACCCGGTCGTGGCCGGTGAAGGCGCGGTCCAGGGCGAGCGCGGCGACGTCACGCTGCCGTACCGCCACACCCTTGGGGGTGCCGGTGGAACCGGACGTGAACATCAGGTACTGGACGTTGTCCGGGTGGACGCGCGAGTCGGCCGCCGGCTCCGCGGCCGCGGCGCCGTCGTCGTCCGGCCGCAGCACGTGGCCTTGCGGGAGGAGGACCGTGGCCGTCTCCTCCCAGGCCCCGTCCGTGAGCAGCAGGTCGGCGCCGGCTTCCACGAGCATCGTGCGCAGCCGCTCCCGGGGCGCCCTGCCGTCGAGGGGGACGTACACGCCGCCGAGGCGGGCGAGGGCGACCTGGGTGACGACGAGGCACGCCGAGCGGTCCATCAGGACGCCGACGGGGACCTCCGGGCGGACCCCGCGCGCGGCCAGCCGGGCGGCCAGTGCCGCGGCCCGGTCGTCGAGTTCGCGGTAGGTGAGCCGCTCGTCGCCGGCCAGCAGCGCGACCGCGTCGGGGGTGCGCCGCACCCGCGCGGCGAACAGGTCCGCGGTGGTCGCCGCGGGGGTGCCGGTGGCGGTGTCGTTCCACGTGTGGAGCACCTGCTCGCGCCGGGCGGCCGTCAGCAGGGGCAGGCGGGCGGGTGTGCTTCCCGGCGCGACGGCGAGGCCCTCCAGCAGGACGGTGAGGTACTCGGCCATCCGCTCGACGGTGGCGGCGTCGAAGAGGTCCGGGTCGTAGCCGAGGCGCAGCGCGAGTTCCGTGCCGGGGTAGGCGACGAGGCTGAGCGGGTAGTTGGTGGTCTCGATGCCGTCCAGGCCGGTGAGCCGCAGCCCGTGCGCGGCGGCGAGCGAGTCGTCGACCGGGTAGTTCTCGAACACCACGATGCTGTCGAACAGGGCGGCGCGCTCGGGAAGCCGGGTGAACGCCTTCATGCGGTGCAGCGGCACGTGGTCGTGGCGGCGGTCCTCGCTCTGCTCCTGCTGGAGCCGGGCCAGCCAGGTGAGGAGCGGCTCGTCGCGCGGCACGGTCACGCGGGTGGGCAGGGTCGCGATGAACAGGCCGGTCATGGCGTCGGCCCCGGGCAGCTCGGGCGGCCGTCCGGAGACGGTGGTGCCGAAGACCACCTCGCCGGTCGCCGCCTGGCGGCCGAGCAGCACGGCCCAGGCGCCCTGCACGAGGGTGTTCATGGTCAGGCCCGCCGTCCTGGCCAGGCTCCGCAGGGCACGGGTGGTGGTCTCGGGCACCGTGACGCGTACCGCCCGCGTGGACTCCGCGCGGTGGGTCTCGCGGGGCTCGCGGTCGAAGGGCAGCGCGGTGGTCTCGTCCAGGCCGTCCAGGCGGGTCTGCCAGTGCCGTTCGGCCTCGGCCCGGTCGGCGCGGTCCCGCAGCCAGGCGACGTAGTCGCGGAAGGGGCGGCGGTCGGGCAGGGGCGCGTGTGCCGCACCCGTCAGGCCGGCGTGGCGGGCGAAGACGTCGGAGAGGACCTGGAACAGGCTCCAGCCGTCCAGGATCAGGTGGTCGAAGGACCACACGACGCGGACCGCGCGGTCGGAGACCCGGGCCAGCACCAGGCGCTGGAGCGGCGCGCGCGTCAGGTCGACCCCGCGGGCGCGGTCCTGGTCGAGGAGTGCGCGCAGCCGCTCGTCGCGCTCGGCGTCGGACAGGCCGCGCCAGTCGAGCCGTTCCACCGGCACGGCCGCGCGGCGCTGCACCACCAGCAGCGGCTCGGGCACGTCCTGCCACACCACGCGGGCGCGCAGCACCGGCGTGCGGTCCGTGACCCGCTGCCAGGCGTCCGCCAGCACGGCCGGGTCCGCCACGCCGTCCAGGACGAACGTCAGCTGCTGGAAGTACACGCCGCGGTCGTCCTGCGAGAGCCGGTGGAAGAGCATGCCGGCCTGGGTGGGCGTGAGGGGGTGGACGTCCTCCACGTCCGCGGGGGCCTCGCCCGCGATGCGGTCGACGTGCGCCTGGTCCAGCCGGGCGAGCGGGAAGTCCGAGGGGGTGCGTCCGGCGGCGCCGGGCCGGGACGCGTGGCGGGCGAGGCCGGACAGCGCGTCGGCGAACCGCCCGGCGAGGTCCTCGACGCTGTCCCGCCGGTGCAGCTGGTCCGAGTAGAACCAGGTGAACTCCAGGCCGTCCCCGTCCAGCCGGCCCACGACCTCCAGGGCGTGCGGGCGGGCCGCCGAGGGGTCGGCGTCCAGCTCCAGCGGGCGGAACAGGCCGCCGTAGAGGCCCTCGGAGGTCCCGGCGAGCCCGAAGCGGCCCAGGTAGTTGAAGCTGATCTGCGCGGGGGTCGCCGGCAGCGGTGCGTCGTCGCGGCCCGGCGGGGTCAGGAGGCCGTGGCCCAGGCCGTGCCGGGGCACCGCACGCAGCTGCTCCTTGACCTGCTTGAGCACGGCGTCCCAGTCCGCCTCGGGCGGGACGGCGAGGGCGACGGGGTGGCGGGTGGTGAACCAGCCGACGGTGCGGCTGGTGTCGACGTCGGCGAACAGGTCCTCGCGGCCGTGGCCTTCGACGTCCACCAGCACCCGGTCGTGCCCGGTCCAGCCGCACAGCACCCGGCCGAGGGCGGCGAGCAGGACGTCGTTGGCCTGGGTCCGGTAGGTCTCGGGCAGGGTGCGCAGGAGCGCTTCGGTGTCGTGCGGGCCGAGGCGTACCGTCACCGCGCGCTGGGAGGCGTAGGTGTTGGTGCCCGTCCGGTCGGCCGGCAGGGCGGCCCGGGCGCCGGCGGTCGCCCGCGTCCAGTACTCCTTCTCGTCGTCGAAGCCGCCGGCGGCGGCGTGCGCGGCGAGGCGTTCGGCCCACTGCCGCAGCGGGGACGACTTGCGGGGCAGCGCCGCCGCTCCGTCCCCGCCGGCGCGGCGGGCGCGGTAGGCCAGGTCCAGGTCCTCCAGCAGCAGGCGCCAGGAGACCCCGTCCACGACGAGGTGGTGGACGGCCAGGTGCAGTACGGGCGGCCGTCCGGGGCCCCGGTCGTGCAGGACGGCACGCAGCAGCGGTCCGTGGCGCAGGTCGTGGGGGCCGAGGTGCGGGGTGTCGGTGTCCGGGCCGGTGTGGTGGCCGAGGCGGAAGCGGGCGGCCGGGCCGTCGATCAGCCACCGTACGCCCTCCCCGTCGGGGAGGAAGCGGGAGCGCAGGGCGTCGTGGTGGGTGATCACGTCGTCGAGGGCGGCTTCGAGTGCCCTCGCGTCGACGCCGGCGCGCAGTTCCACCGAGAGGGTCTGGCCGAAGTGCCCGGCCCGCTCGGCGGCATGGTCGAAGAGCCAGTGCTGGATGGGGGTCGGCGGGGCGGAGCCGGTCGCCTCGGCGGGTGCCGGTGCGGCGGCGGGGCGCCGGCTTCCCGCCTCGTCGGCGCGGCGGGCCAGGGCGGCGACCGTCTGGTGCCGGTAGACGTCCCGCGAGGTGATCGTCAGGCCCGCCTGCCGGGCCTGGGCGACGACCTGGATGCTGAGGATGGAGTCGCCGCCCAGCGCGAAGAAGTTGTCGTCCGCTCCCACCCGCTCCACGTGCAGGACGTCGGCCCAGATGGCGGCGAGGGTCCGTTCGGTGGCGGTGCGGGGGGCGACGTGGCGCGCGGCCGTTCCGGCCGGTGCGGGCTCGGGGAGCCGCCCGCGGTCCAGTTTGCCGTTGGCGTTGAGCGGCAGGGCGGGCAGCACCACGACGGCCGCGGGGACCATGTAGTCGGGCAGGGTGCGCCCGAGTTCGCGGCGCACCGCCTCCGGGTCCACGCGGGCGCCGGGGGCGGGGACGACGTAGCCGGCCAGTCGGCGGTGGCCGTCGCCGTCGCGGACGGTCGCGGCGGCCTCGGTGACGCCGGTGCAGTGGCGCAGTGCCTCCTCCACCTCGCCCAGTTCGATGCGGAAGCCGCGCACCTTGACCTGCTGGTCGATGCGGCCGAGGTATTCGAGCCGGCCGTCGGCGCTCCAGCGCACCAGGTCGCCGGTGCGGTACATGCGGTCGCCGGGGGCGCCGAACGGGTCGGCGACGAAGCGCGCCGCGGTCAGCCCCGGGCGGCGCAGGTAGCCGCGGGCCAGTCCGCCGCCGCCGAGGTACAACTCACCTGTGACACCCGGGGGTTGGGGGCGCAGGAGGCGGTCAAGCACGTAGGCGCGGGTGCGGGCCACGGGGCGGCCGATGGGCGGAGCCTGGTCGGGCACGGTGCCGTCGGCGAACCAGGCGGTGGCGTAGACGGTCGCCTCGGTCGGGCCGTAGAGGTTCGCCACCTGGGCCGAGGGCATGGCGTCCGCGATGTCCCGCACGGTCCGGGCGGGCAGGGCCTCGCCGGCCAGGACGACGGTGCCGGCCTCGACGGCGCCGCCGGCGCCGAGCATGCGGGACAGCACGGACGGGACGCCGCTGAGGAGTCCCACCTCGCGCGGGCCGGGAGCGTCGGCGAGGGACGGGAGGTCGGCGACCACCTCGACGCCGCCCCCGGCCGTCAGGGGGCACAGCAGCTCGAAGACGGACACGTCGAAGTTGAGGGAGGTGGACGCGACGACGTGCGCCAGCCCGCGCGCGCCGAACGTCTCCCCGGCCCAGGCGGCAAGCGCGGCCACGCTGCGGTGGGTGACGACCACGCCCTTGGGGCGGCCGGTGGAGCCGGAGGTGTAGATGACGTAGGCGGGGTGGGACGGGTGCAGCGGCCGGATCCGGTCGGCGTCGGTCAGGTCCGCTTCACCGTCGCCGGACGGCTCGGTGTCCTCCAGCAGCAGCGGCTCGCAGTCGTCGGGGAGCGCGTGGGCGGTCTCGCGGGTGGCGACGACGAGGGCGGGGGCCGCGTCGGCGAGCATGTAGCGGATCCGCTCGGCCGGGTAGCCGGGGTCGACGGGCAGGTACCCGGCGCCCGACTTCAGGACGGCCCACAGCATCGGCAGCAGGTCGGCGGAGCGCGGCAGGCAGAGTGCCACCAGGGACTCCGGGCCCGCGCCGTGCGTCGTCAGCAGCCGGGCGAGCCGGTTGGCGCGCCGGTTCAGCGCGGCGTAGTCCAGCCGGGTGGCGCCGCAGGTCACGGCGGTCCGGTCGGGGGTACGGCGCACCTGGGCCTCGAACAGCGCCGGGAGCGTGGTGCCGTCGGCGCGGTCGCCGGCCGGCGCGGGCGGGTTCCAGGAGTCCAGGAGCGTGCGCCGCTCGTCGTCCGAGAGCAGCGGCAGTTCGGCCAGGGTCCGGTGCGGGCCGTCCGCCATGCCCTCCAGCAGGCGGTGCAGCTGCCGGCTCATCCGGGCCGCGGTCGTCGCGTCGTACAGGTCGGTGTTGTACTCGACGGTCAGCTCGCAGCCGCCGTCGGCGCGCGGCGCGAACTCCAGCACGAGGTCGAAGCGGGCGGCCGGGCGGGGCAGCGGGTGCTCCTCGATCCGCACCCCGGCCGCCGCCGGCGGGCGGTCGGGCGCCGTCTGCTGCACCACCAGCGCCTGCACCAGCGGTGTGCGGCTGGGGTCTCGCGGCGGGGCCAGTTCCTCGACCACCCGGTCGAAGGGGACGCCGTCGTGCGCGAAGGCGTCCAGGACGGTCGCGCGCATGGACTCCACGAACCGGTCGACGGTGACGGCGTCGTCGACCTCGCCGCGCAGCACCACGGTGTTGGCGAAGAAGCCCGTCACGTCCTCCAGTTCGCGGCGGTCCCGCCCGGTGGTGACGGTGCCGAACGCCACGTCCCGCTGTCCGGAGTAGCGGGAGAACAGCACGGCCGCCGCCCCGGCGAACAGGGTGAAGACGGTCGTGCCGCGGCCCTGGGCCAGCCGGCGCAGCCGGTTCACCAGGGGCTCGGGGAGGTCGTGGCGGTGGGCCGCGCCCGCGGTGGTGCGCACCGCCGGCCGGGGCCGGTCGGTGGGCAGTTCGAGCTGCGGCATGCCGGCCAGGTGGCGCTTCCAGTAGCCGAGGTCGTCGGCGTCCGCGTCGCCGGTGCGCCGCGCGCGCTCCCACAGCGCGAAGTCCGGGTACTGCACGCCGGGCCGGGGAAGGCCGTCCGGTTCGCCGCATGCCTCCGCGCGGTAGAGCGCCGCGAGGTCCCGGGTCAGGACGCCGACCGACCAGCCGTCGGTGACGATGTGGTGCTGGGCCAGCAGCAGGACGTGGTCCTCGGGTGCGCGGCGGACGAGCAGCGCCCGGGTGAGGGGTCCGGTCGCCAGGTCGTGGGGGCGGCGCAGTTCCTCGGTCAGCAGGCGCTCCACGGCGTCGTCCCGCCGGTCGTCGGGCAGGTGCCCGGCATCGGCGGTGCGCAGCGGCAGCACCGCTTCGGCGGCGACCAGTTGGACGCCCTGGCCGTCGACGGTGGCGAAAGTGGTGCGCAGGGAGTCGTGGCGGGCGGCGAGCCGTTCCAGGGCGCGGCGCAAGGCCGGCGTGTCGAGCGGGCCGCGCAGCCGGAGCGCCACGCCGGTGTTGTACTCGGCTCCGCCGCCGGCGAGGTCGTCGAGGAACCACAGGCGCCGCTGGGCGCTGGAGAGCGGGACGGGCTCGCCCTGCGGGGCGGAGGGGATCGGGTCGGGCGGCGCGGCGGCGGACGGCTCGGCGGTCAGCGGGGCGAGCGCGGCGACGGTCCGGGCGGTGAACACGTCGCGCAGGGAGAGCCGGACGCCGAGGGTCTCCCGGATCCGGGTCAGGGTGCGGGCGGCGAGGATCGAGTCGCCGCCGAGGTCGAAGAAGTCGTCGGTGACGCCGACGGTGCCGGTGCCGAGGACGTCGGCCCAGATCCCGGCCAGGGTCCGCTCGGCGTCGGTGCGCGGCTCGACGTGCTCCTCGGCCGGCGCGCCGCCGGGGGCGGGCAGGGCCCGCAGGTCGGTCTTGTGCTGCGGGGTGAGCGGTATCGCGTCCAGGACGACCAGGGCGGAGGGCACCATGTGGGCCGGCAGGACGGCGGCGAGGGCGGCGCGCAGCCGGGCGGGCTCGGGTCTGCGGGCCGGGTCGGCGGGCGTGACGTAGCCGACGAGCCGGCCGCGGGCGGGCTCCTCGTCGCGGACCACGACGACGGCCTCGCGGACGCCGGGGTCGCGGGTCAGCGCGGTCTCGATCTCGCCGGGCTCGATGCGGAAGCCGCGCACCTTCACCTGCCGGTCGGCGCGGCCGAGGAACTCCAGCTGGCCGTCCGTCCTGCGGCGCACCCGGTCGCCGGTCCGGTAGAGGCGGGCGCCGGGCGGCCCGAAGGGGTGGGCGACGAACCGGGTCGCGGTCAGGCCGGGGCGGCCGAGGTAGCCGCGGGCCAGCCCGTCGCCGCCCACGTAGAGCTCGCCGTCGGTCCCGGTCGGCACCGGGCACATCGCCGCGTCCAGGACGTGGGCCTCGGTGCCGGGCAGCGGGCCGCCGATGGCCGGTGTCCCGGTGCCGGCGGTCAGCGGTCCGGTCCAGGTGGCGACGACGGTCGCCTCGGTCGGCCCGTACGAGTTGATCATGCGGCGGCCGGGCGCCCACCGGTCGACGAGCGCGGCCGGGCACGCCTCGGCTCCGACGATCAGGGTGCGCAGGTGCGGCGCGCCGCCGGTGGCCGCGGGGTCGGGCAGGGTGGCGAGGGCGGCGGGCGGGATGAGGGCGTGGGTGATGCGGTGCTCGTCCAGGACGGCGGCCAGTTCGTCGCCCAGCCAGGGCCCGTCCGGGGGGACGACCAGCAGGGCGCCGGACAGGACGGAGACGCACAGCTCCAGTACGGAGGCGTCGAAGCTGGGTGAGGAGAACTGCAGCACGCGGTCGCCCGGGCCGGCGGCGTACCGCTCGGCGGCGGCCGCGGCGAAGCCGCCGATGCCGCGGTGGGTGACGGTGACGCCCTTGGGGGTGCCGGTGGAGCCGGAGGTGTAGATGACGTACGCCGCGTGGTCGGGCAGGACCCGGCTCCCGGACGGGTACGGCTCCCGGTCCCCGGTGTCCAGCAGCGCGCGGACCCGGTCCGGGTCGTCCAGCACGACGGCCGGTGCGGCGTCGGCGAGCATCAGCGCACGCCGTTCGGCCGGATAGCCGGGGTCCACGGGCAGGAAGGCGGCACCGGCCAGGGCCACGGCCAGTTCGGCGGCGATCAGCTCCATCGAACGCGGCAGGACCAGCGCCACCGTCCGCTCCGGCCCGGCGCCGCTCGCCACGAGGTGGGCGGCGAGACGGGCGGCCCGCCGCGCGAGTTCCCCGTACGTCCAGGTGCGCCGGCCGTCGGTCACCGCGGGGGCGTGCGGGTCGAGCGTCACCCACCGGGTGAACAGGTCACCGAGCGGGACGTGACGGGTGGCGTCCTCCGCGCGGGCCGGCGGGGCGGTGCCGGCCGGTGCGGAGGCGGGCGCGGCGGGTTGCTGGGCGTGCAGGTCCGTCATCGGGGAGAAGTCCTTCGGGCGGGGGCGGCGCGCGGACCCGGCGCGGCGGTCGCGGGCAGCCCGCGGGCACACCGGAGCGGTGCGGGGTCCATGCGTACGGGGCGGGTGCGGGACGCGGGGCTCGGTCAGACGGTGCCGGTGCGGCGCGCGGTGCGTCCGGATATCTGCAGGCGGTCGATGGTCCCGGTGGCGGGGTCGCGGTGGAAGCGGCCGCCCGGCTCGTGCCGGCCCGTGGCCGGGTCGACCAGGTCGCAGGACAGGTCCGGATAGCACACCAGCGGGATGGGGCAGTCGCCGTCCACGGACAGCGTCGGCGTGCCGTCCCCGTCGAGTTTGACCGCGTACTCGGTGCTCCCGTTGCGATAGGTGCCCGCGCACCCCGGCAGCGGTACGGCCGGACCGCGGTGGGCGGGGGCCGGGGCGGTCGGCACGCGGACGCCGGTGAGCCGGGTGAGGTCGGCGGAGAGGTCCCGCCACAGGGCGGTGGCGCCGCCGGCGTTGCCGGTGAAGGCGACGACGACGCCGCTGTCCGGCTCGGCCCGCAGGTGGCAGGAGGTGCCCTGGGCGTTCCCGTCGTGGCCGCACCACAGACGGCCGTCCTGCTCGAAGAGCGCGAGGCCCAGACCCCAGGAGTCCGCCAGGGCACCCGGGTGGGCGGCCGGTTCGGGGCGGCGCATCCGGGCGGCGACGGACGCGGGCAGGACGGTGGAGCGGCCGATGACCGCCCTCCCCAGGGCCGCCAGGTCGTCGGCGCTCGCGAGCAGGGCGCCGGCCGGGGCCTCCACCGGGGCGAGGTTCTGGTGGGCGGGGCGCACCAGGCCGGTGGCCGTGTTGAGGGCGTGACCGCTGGCGACCGGCCGCGCGGGTGCGGCCTCGCCGAGGAAGGCGGGGACGATGCCCAGGGGTTCGAGGAGGAGCGCGCGCAGCGCTTCCTGCCAGGTCATGCCGGTCACTTCGGACACGAGCCGGCCGGCGGCGACGTAGCCGGCGTTGGAGTAGGAGAAGCCGGTCCCCGGCGGGAACAGGGCGTTTCGCGCGGTGCAGACCGCCGAGAGGTAGCGCGCGGCGGTGGTGCCGGCGGCGCTGTCGGAGTCGGGTCCGGTGGGCAGGCCGGCGGTGTGGCTGAGCAGATGCCGCACGGACACCTCGGGTAACGGCCGCAGTTCCGGCAGGAGTTCGGCGGCGGGCTCGTCGAGGTCGAGGTCTCCGTCGTCGGCGAGGAGCAGCACGGCGGCGGCCGTGCCGATCTTGGTGACCGAGCCCAGGGGTACCGCCGTGCCGGCGGTGAAGGGGGCTCCCGTCGCGGCGTCGGCCGTGCCGGTGTGCACGCTCAGGGTGTGCGTGCCGGTGTGGACGGCCAGTTGGGCACCGGGCACACGGTGGGCGCGGGCGAGGGCGTCGAGGCGGCTCTGCACTTCGTCGTGCAGCGGGGACGGTGGCCGCTCGGCGGCCGGGGCAGTGCTGGGGTACGGCATGAGCAGGGGACTCCTGGTGAGAGCGGGTGCGGGGAGGGAACGCGGCCGGTCCGCGGGTGAGCGGTGCGGAGCCTGCGCGCGCCGGCGCGTCAGGGCCTGGTGACGGCGATCGGCAGGTGGCGTACGCCGACGAGGACGGCCGGGTTCTGGTACGTGACGTCGTCGTAGGAGGGGATCGCGAGGGTGGGGAAACGTTCCATCAGCATGTGCAGCGCGATCCGTGCTTCCAGCCGGGCCAGGGGCGCGCCGAAGCAGAAGTGGATACCGTGGCCGAAGGTCAGATGGGGATTCGGACTGCGGGCCACGTCGAAGACGTCGGGATCGGTGAAGCGGGAGGGGTCGCGGTTGGCGGCGCCCAGGTGCACCATCAGCAGGGTGTCGGCCGGGATCTCGTGGCCGCCGAGCACCACCGGTCTGGTGGTGCGCCGTCCCAGTTCGGGGAAGGGCGGCAGCCAGCGCAGCACTTCCTCGACGGCGTCCGGGACCCGGCCGGGGTCCTCGCGCAGCGCGGGGAGGGTTCCGGGGTGGCGGTCGAAGGTGACCACGGCGTTGCCGAGCAGCGCGGTGGTGGTGATGTGCCCGGCGACCAGCAGCAGGGCGACGAATCCGACGATCTCCTCGTCCGCCAGGCGCGTCCCGTCCACCTCGGCGGCCAGGAGCCGGCTGGTGAGGTCGTCCCCGGGGCGGGCCCGGCGGCGCCGGATGTGGTCCAGCACGTAGCCGTTCATCTCGCGCACGGTCGGGGCGATGGCCTCCAGCGCCCGTTCCAGATCGGCCATGTCGAGGCTGTCACCGAGCTGGTCGCCGCCGAAGAGGGTACTGGCCCACTCCTGGAAGAGTTTGTGGTCGTCGGCGGGGATGCCGAGGAGTTCGGCGATCACGATGATCGGCAGGGGGTAGGCGAGGGTGTCGACCAGGTCGAACCGGTCGCGGTCGGCGGCACCGTCGAGGAGGCGCGCGCAGACGTCCTTGATGCGCGGTTCGAGTCCGTGGACCACCCGGGGAGTGAAGGCCTGGCTCACCAGGGTCCGCAGTTTGCGGTGTTCCGGCGGGTCCATGCCGACGAAGTTGCCCTGCCGGAAGGTCTCGAAGTCCTGCTGGGTGGGCGTGATCGGCGTGAGGTCGGAGGAGTAGGTCGCCGGGTCGGCGAGTACGGCGGAGACTCCCTGATGGTCCACGACGCGCCACTGGCCCTGCGCTTCGTCGTAGGTCACGGGACCCGCCTCGCGTAAGGACCGCCACCGGTCGGGCAACGCGCTCAAGGGCGATTCCGCCTCGGTCGGTCGAGTGCTTGTCACCGGTTCTCCTTGGGTGAGGACGCGCGGGTCCGGCGTGGGCCGTCCAACGTGGGCCGTCCAACGGTGGTGAGGGTTCGCCGGGCGGGGAGCCCGTGCCGTGACGGGCGCGGTCGACAGGCCTGGTACCACGGCGCGGCTCTCGCTCCGCGCCGGGTGACCGACGCGCGGTCAGGGGATCCGGCCGGCCGCTCGGGGCGTCCGCCCGTACGTCCCGCCGCGGAACGCGGCTCGGTCCCGGAGGCCGTCAGCGGGCCAGGGGGCCGGCTGCGCCCGGCAGGGCGGCGGCTCCCGGCGGTCCGGAGGTCCGCAGCGCGGCCGGCAGGTCCACGCGTCCGCAGCCTGGCAACGCGTCCCTCGGGCACCCAGCAGACATCCACATCCCCCTGTGACTCCGACCCGCGCAGCGACCTGCGCGAGACTCCCCTGTGCCACGAATTGGCGCTTTGTGTGCATGAAATACACTTCGACCCGATGCGTCCGGGTCGAACGCGCTCACAGTTTTCACGTCGCGTGACGGAATGGCAACCCCCCGAAGTGGAAGGGGGCGACAGACCGGCACCGGCCCAGCGCTAGGTGCGTGTATCCCTTCGCGTCAACCTCAAACGCCCTGCACCGCAAGGGATTTGGCTCTGCAGCCGACAACCGGGCGACAGCCGCCGCCACCTGCGTCTTTCCCGCCGGGACGCGCGGAGGTCCCGACCGACGGTTTCGGCCATATTGGGTGACGGCATCCGGCAAGGAGGTGCGGCCCGGGGCCCGCGGGCGGGCGCTCCGTACGGGCGACTCCTCGGCGCGCCAAGGGAGTCACCGACGCGCGCGGTTCCGGCCCGCGCGCGACGTACCTCGACGAGATAGCGGCAGTACGCGCGGGGTCCCGGGCGCCGCGGACGCGCTGTCCGTCACCGTCGGCCGACGCCCTCAGGCGTCGGCCCACTCGGCGACGAGCCGCACGACGGTGTCCGGATGGTCCGTCGGGAAGAAGTGTCCCCCAGGGAGGATTTCCAGCCGGAAACCGGCGCTCGTGTGACTCTTCCAGGCCGCGGCCTCATCCGGCGCGACCCGGGGGTCCCGATCCCCCGTCAGACAGAGGACGGGCGTGTCGGCCACGGCGTCGGGGGCCGGCCGGTACCGGGTGACCGCCCGGTAATCATTGCGCAGGACGGGCAGGAACAGGTCCATCAGTTCCGGATCGCGGATGACCGCCGCGTCGGTGCCGCCGAGCCCGGCGATGTGGTCGAGGATCTCCTGGTCGGTGTCGCAGGCGGGTGTCTCGCGCGGCGCCGAGGGGGCGGTCCGCCCGGAGACGACGAGACGGCAGCGCGCCGTCAACCCGTCGCGCGCGAGCCGGAGTACCGATTCGAAGGCGACGGACGCGCCCATGCTGTGGCCGACGAGCACGAGCGGCACGGGCTCCGCCGCCCACCGCCGCAGGGAGGGCACCACCCGGTCGGCGAGTCCCTCGACGGTCTCCACGAACGGTTCACCGTAGCGCTCCTGCCGTCCCGGGTACTGGACGGCCGCGACGTCGTAGCCCTCGGGAAACCGCCGCGCGAAGGGAACGTAGAACGAGGCGGCGCCTCCGGCGTGCGGAAAGAAGAGCACCCGCGCGCGGGGTGCCACGGCACCGCGCAGCGACTTGATCCAAGGGTCCTTGCCCTCCACCGGCGCCCCCACCCTTTCTCCCTGCGACCGGGGCGCGTGCCCGGCCGGCCTGGCGTGATCACCGTCGACCGTACGGTAACGCCTGCCGGCCGTCGAGGGCCCGCCGTCCGGGACTCGCCCCCCCGAGCGGCGGAGCGCCCGCCCCCGTGGGCCGGAGACGGGCGCGATCGCGGTACCGGCTCAGCCGGCCTTCTGCTTCTCCCGCAGCTCGTGGACATTGGCGGCGGTCAGGGTGCCGTCCTGCTGTTCGTAGTGCGAGAGGGCGAGGCCGAGACCGAAGAAGGTCGGCGCCCATTCGCCGACGAAGATGCCCCATCGGTCGGCCCGGTCGAGGCCCATCCCGGCTTCGGCCTTGAGGCTGCCGGCCCAGGCGGCGATGCTGAAGCCGATGGAGGCCAGGCCCGCCATGTACGCGTGTTCGCTGCGGATGCCCATTTCGTGCATCTTCTTGATGATCATTCGATGGGTCTCCGTTCTGTGGGGATTCCGTCGAGCGAGTCCCCCGACAGTGCGACCCTTATGCATCCGTTTGTCAGAGTTTCACCATTGTGTGCCGCCGTCAGAGCCGGAACGCCCTGATCACCTGCTCGGCCAGATCCTCCTCCGTCATCGTGGTGTCGACCTGGACGGCCCGCAGTCGCAGACGCTCGGTCTCCTCCCGAAGGCTTCCGGTGAACATGCGATCACGTTCGGCGAGGTTGCGGCCGGCCCGTGCCGGATCGCTGGTCCTCCACACGAACCCCTCCCCCGGCGCCGACCGGCCCAGGAAGGCCGACTGGCGGAATTCGGGTGTCGGCAGGAGCCAGACGGCCTGCTCGGGTACGGCGAGCAGCGGCTTCACGAGGTGCGGAAGCAGACGGAATCCCTCGACGAGGACGCACGGCTCCCGGGGCAGGCGGAGCAGATCCTCGACGATCAGGCCGAAGCCCTCGCCCCGGAACCAGTGGAACGTCTCGAACATGTCCTTCGGTGAGCGGTTCACCCAGCGGTCGTCCATGCTCATGGCGAGGAACCGGTGCAGGAGGGGCGCGTCCTCGCGGGTGGTGCGCGCGGCGTGGTCCGCCATCACGTCGTCGGTCATGTACAGGTGCCACCCGTAGCGCTCCGCGAGCCGGCGGGCGGTCGTCGACTTGCCCGCCCCGCTCCCGCCACCGATCCAGTAGACGTGCCGCAGCCTGGCCGGAAGCTCGGCGGCGTGGATCACTTCTTCCCAGGGCCGGGGCTGCATGTCCCTCCTTCGCCCTCCCGGGCCGCCCGGATGCGGCCGAGCCACTCGCGGCCCAGCCTGAGCCCGTCGGGGAGTTGATCGCCCCGGTCCCAGCGCCACGCCGTGATCATCGCCAGCACGAGGATCCGGCAGGCGCGCAGCACATCTCGATCGACCCCCGGGTAGTGCTCGCCGACCTCTTCGGGGGCATGGGCGAGGTCGAACACGACGGGCCCGCGGCAACACGTCTCCAGGTCGATGAACAGCGGCCCGTTCTTCGTGCCGAGCACGTTGCCCGGGTGGGGCTCTCCGTGCAGCAGCTGCTCGGTGCCGCCGCGCTCGCCGATCACCCGTGCCAGGCTTCGCAACGTGTCGCCGAGCAGCTCCCGGTCCGCGTCGGCGAGCGCCGGGGTGCGGTCGTGGTCCGCCACGAGTCGTCGCGCCCGCTCGACCCGATCCGTCCAGTGCGGCGCCGGGACCTCGAGCGCGCGCATGCCGGCATGGAGCCGCTCGAGCGCGCCGGCGTAGTCGGCCGGTGCGACCTCTCGGGGTGGCACGGGCGCGTGGTAGGTCCACAGCGTGACCACGAAGCCGTCTCGCTCGTGGACGCGCGGCTCCACCCGGGGCTCGGGAGCAGCCACCGGGCAGCCGGATGCGACGAGCCGCTGAGCGAGGTCGACTTCGAACCGCGCGACCTGGTCCGCCGCGGGTGCCACCCGGGCCAGGACGTCGCACGGCAGCAGACGCAGAGTGAGCTTGTTCGAGTCATGGAGAACGACCGGGTCGTCGGCGGCCAGGCCGAGTGACGAGGCGATCGACAGGGCTGCGGCCACCGCACGCGGAACCTCCGGCGCCTGCACCGTGCCCGGCCCCTCTCCTTCGAGCGCTGCCCCCACTCTCCGACACGTTAGCCGTCGGGAGGCAGGACCAGCGGTTCGACGTCCGGCCGGGTGCCGGCCACTGGTCCGCTCGAGCATCCGGGTTCCCGGGCGACGGCCCGCTCGCCCCGAAGCGCACCCTGCCGCCCGCCGGCCCGACTCGTCCCTACGCCCTGCGAGCCACCGGGACACCGGCGGCACGGGCGGTCATCGGGCGGGCCTGCGGTGGCGGGTGAGGACGGCGGCACCGACCCGCTCGGCGGCCAGGCACTCCGGCTCGGTGCGGGCGCCGTCGGCCGGGAAGAGCCGCCGGCCGGTGCCCAGGACGGTGGGCCATCATGCTGCACCGGCCCCGCACCCACCCCGAAGGGGGCTTCAGCGGGATCCGCCGGGGCACTCCGGTCGACCCGCCGGCGCGCCGGATCTGGAGCACCGGCCCCGCAGACATAAGGAGGCGCAGGTTCCACTGCTGCGTCCGCGGGGCCGGTGCATGGCACACGTACCCGCCGACGCACCCGATACGCCCGATCCGTCCCCGCCGCCCGAATCAGGATGCGCTCCGGCGCCACGACGTGGGGCCCGGCCGCACCCGGCCGGGCCCCGCGTCGATCTCCGCCACCCGTGGCGCTCCACGCGCCGAGGGCCTGTCTACCAGCGGTACCAGCGGCCCCTGCGGCCTGTGCCGTCCGCCGAGCGGACGACGAAGCCCAGCAGCCATACGACCAGCACGATCACCGCGATCCACCACAGCGCCTTCAACGCGAAGCCCGCGCCGAAGAGGATCAGAGCCAGCAGAAGAACCAGAAGCAGGGGAACCATCGTCATCAACCTCCTGATCATCGAATGCCCTTATCCCACTCCTACAAGCACTCAAAACATGAGTTACTTCCGCGAGATGCAGGGCACGGGCCCGCCACATGCGCTTCCCCCTCCCCGGTGTTCGATGCACCACGGTTCCGCGCGGCCGGTCACCCAACACGCTGCTTCGGCCTTGGGTTTACCGACGCCGTCGCGGGTCACGCGCACAGCCAGGACCCCATACCGGAAACCGAGGAGGGTGAGCAGCATGGCCGCCAGTGAGAAGGCACGGGCCAAGGCCGAAAAGGTCGTCGGCAAGGCCGCCCAGGCAGCCGGACGCGCCACGGGCAACGAGAAGCTGATCGCCAAGGGGCACGCGGCCGAGGCCGCGGGCAACGCCCGCGAGGCCAAGGAGTCGCTGAAGCAGACCGGTCGGCACTGACCGTCCCCAGAGCACGCACGTGTGAGGGGGCCCCGGTGCCGGGGCCCCCTCACACGTGCGCCGGGCGAAACGCAGAGTCGCCTCAGGACGCGTCAGCGGCCGCAGCCAGGATCCGGGCCAGCTCGGCGGGCTTGGTGACCATGGGCCAGTGGCCGGAGTCGATGTCGGTGAAGTCGACGCGCTTGGCCCGGGCGAGCTCCGGAACGTCACCGGCGTCGATGCACTCCCGCGCCTGAGCGGGCGTGAACTCCGGGCACACGACCACCACCGGGACGTCGAACCGCCGGTCGTCCGCCAGCCGCACGACGCCCCTCGCCACCCCCTCGGGCACGGGGATCGCGGCCTGCGCCAGTTCCCGCCTGGCCTCATCGTCGAGGTCGGCGGCGTCCGGCCCTTCGAACGGAGTCCAGCCGGGGAAGGGCATGACACCGTCCCTCACCTCGAAGAAGTCGGCGTACGGCCGGCCATGGGGGGACGGGAAGCCACCGATGAGAACCACCTTGGCCAGCCGCTGCGGCCGCCGGTCGGCGACCAGCCAGGCCAGCGTGCAGGCGGCGGAATGCCCCACCACCATCACCTTGCCGGGCGCCGCGTCCACCGCGGAGAGCACCGCCTCCACCTGCTCGTCGAGCGTGGCGGACACGGAGCCGTCCCCCTGTCCCGGGAGAGTGAGCGGCACGGGCCGATGGCCGAGCGCCTCGAGCCCGGAGGCGACGCGGCCCCACACGGATCCGTTCAGCCACAGGCCGCCGATGAGCAGGATGTCCATAATCAGTTCCCCTTCTTCCGCTTGACGGGGTGCCACCGTAGGAGGAGATCCGGACGATCCACTGCCGGTTTCCCGGGGCGACCGTCCAGGGCCCTCGGCGAAGTCCGGCGCACGCCCCGATCCCGGCGCGGCGATTAGCCTGCTTCCGTGCCGAACGATCTCAGCCCCACCGCGCGAGCGCTGCGCACCCTGGACATCCTCCGGACCCGCCCCGGCACGACGGCCGGCGAACTCGCTGGGCGGCTGGGCGTCACGGAGCGCGCCGCGCGCCGGTACGTCGGGATACTGCGCGAGGCCGGCATCCCCGTGGAATCGGCCCGCGGACCGCACGGCGGATACCGGCTGGGGCGCGGGATGAGACTGCCCCCCGTGCACTTCACTCAGGCCGAGGCCCTCGGGCTGGTGATGGCGGTGCTCAGCGGCCAGCCGGCCGCGGCCGATGCCGGCGACCTGGTCGGCACCGCCCTGGGCAAGGTCGTCAAGGCACTGCCGGAGGGCGTCGGCCGGCAGGCGGCCCTGCTGCGGCAGTACGCGTCGGCCGCGCCGGACCCCTATTCGGCCCGCCCTGATCCGGCCGTCACCAGCGAACTCGTCGGCGCCGTCGCGGCCCGGCACCGCGTGGGGCTCACCTACCGCAGCGAGGCAGGCAACGAGTGGGAGGCGGAGGTGGATCCCTGGTCCCTCGTCGTCCGCTACGGGCGCTGGTACCTGCTGTGCCACTCCCATCGCGCGAACGCGATCCGCACCTACCGCGTCGACCGGGTCCGCGCGGTCCGGCGGACCGAACACGGCTTCCGACCGCCCGAAGACCTGGACGCGGTGACCGTGCTGGAGGAGCACCTGGGCCTCGGATGGGAGTTCCCCACCCGCGTGGTGTTCGACGCTCCTCCGGCCGAGGTCGCCCCCTGGGTCCGGCCGCCCATGGGGCGACTCGATTCCCTCGGGGACGGCTGCGTGCTGGTCGGCAGCACCCGCAACCCGGCCATGTACGCGCAGGAGTGGCTCGCGAGGATACCGTTCGCGTTCCGCGTCGAGGGCGGCCGGGAACTGCGTGCCGCGGTCACGGCACTGGCGGCGCGTCTCACCGCCGCCGTGACGGACCAGCCCTGACGACCTCAGGCGCTCCCCGCGCGGTCGCCACCGTGCACCGTGCGTACACATCCGCCTCGCCCGCCTCGGGTCGGGGTGTGCGCCCGGGCGTTCGCCGCCGCCCGGGCCCGCAACCGGACCACCTTCATAGGTGGTTTACCTCTGGCCGGCGGCTTCGGACGAGCCGAGGCGGTGACGGTGGAAGGCGTGGCACGCACCCGCAGTCGGTCGTCCCGCCACCGACACCCCTCAGGTCAGAAAGGAACCGGGTCATGAACATGTTCCAGCACACCGTCCTGGTGGCAGCCGGCACCGCACTCGCCGCCGCGCCGGCCCTCACCGGCGCAGCCGCCGCACAGGCTGAGAACGCGCCCCGGCAGCACCCCACGTCACAGACCGCCACCCTCACCCGGGCAGCTTCACAGGCGGTGCGTACCTGCGGCCGGAACTGGCCCCACTACCGGTACGGCTCGGGCAACACGGCCTGGGGCTACACCGAGTTCAAGATCTGCTGGGACAACAGCAACCACGCACGCATCGACTACGACCGCTCCTACGTCAGGGACAAGAAGAACGATCACAAGGAGGTCCGGGTCTACCTGCAGGAGTGGGACTTGTCGGTGACCGGCTGGCACCACGTCTGGTACGGCCCCCTGGCCAAGGCGGGTTATTCCTCGGGGAAGGTCCACTACTACGCGGGCGACAAGAACACCCGGGGCTGGACGGTGGTGATGTGCAACGGCGGCAAAGCGCCCTGGGACCGCGGCCACGTGTGCACCCGCGACCTGTGATTCCGAAGAGCTGTCGCGGCGGGGCCCTCAGGGGGTGGGAGGGCCCCGCCGCACGCCGCTGGTCAGCGTCTGCGGGACCAGCCGCTCCCGATTCCCGCGACGTGCAGAGCCAGAGCGGTCAATCCCAGAAGCATGATGTTGACGGACGAGAAAACGTGGTTGGTGCTGATGTCCGCCGCGTTGATGAGAAACGAGATGAAGAACAGGGCTGCTGCGACCAGACCGAGCATGACGGGGCTCCTCTTGTAGGGTGAGGCCCGTATGCCCCGCCAGGAGAATGCCAAGCGCGGCGTACCGACGGAGTTGCCTGCCCAAAAAGTCCACTCACGGCTCCAGTTGAGCAGCCGCCGCCATCCGGTTGCGCGCCCTCGTCATGGGGCCGGCGTTCTCCGACATGCGACCGAGGCAAAGAAGATGACCCCGCTCCCCCACCCGGTCGACCACGAACTCATCCAGGCCGCGGCCCACGTCGCTCGCACACGCTGCCGGGGCGACAACCACACCATGGCGGCCGCGGCCCGCGCCCGGGACGGCCGGATCGTCACCGCGGTAAACGCGTACCACTTCACCGGAGGACCCTGCGCCGAGTTGGTCCTCGTCGGCACGGCGGCCGCCCAGGGCGCCTACGATCTGGACGTGATCGTCGCCGTGGGCGACCGCGGCCGAGGGGTCGTCCCTCCGTGCGGCCGGTGCCGGCAGGTCCTGCTCGACTACTTCCCCGGCCTCAAGGTCATCGTCGGCACGGGCGACCGCGTCCGGACCGTCCTCATCACCGATCTGCTGCCCGAGAGCTACGTCTGGGCCGACCACCAGCTCGAAACCGAGAAGCCCCCACCGCACAGCACGGGCTGACACGACCGAGTACGCCGAGGTGTCCGCTCGCCATGGCCCTCGCCGCCCGGCGGCATCCGGCACCGGCGGGTGATCGCGACCGGTCAGGCGGAACCGACCGTGAAGCGGAAGTCGCGCAGGGACACGGCCGCGACGGGCCTGTGACCGGAGAGGTGGGCCAGCGGCCCGTCGGGCCGGACCCGCAGGCGGGTCCGGCTGAGTGACGGCCGGCCGGCCAGGCGCAGCGGCACCCGGCAGACCGTACCGTCGTCTCGGCGTTGCAGCAGATGGGCCCGCACGGACAGCCGCAGGGGAAGGCGCAGCAGGTCCTGGCACCGCACTGACGCATCCGGCTCTCCCCGGGAGGGGCCTTCCAGGGTCATCGCGGCGCGCAGCCCCCGGGCGCGGTGCCGGGTGAGGGGCAGCGGCTGGAAGTCGAACGTGGCCGGCTCTTTGGGAATGGCCCACAGCCGGCGTCCTCCGGCCAGGGAGCGTTCGTCGTCGACCCAGACCTGTACCGCCGTGGCCGCGAGACGAGCCGCCCGGCGGACCACGACCGCGACGAGCAGTTCACGGTAGGCAAGATCCCCGCCGCTCCGGTAGTCCACCCAGAACGTGACCAGCAGGCGTCGCCGCCCGCCCGGCGACACGGCGTGGACTCCCTCGGGCAGCGGCCAGCGAGGCAGGTCGTCGCCGGGCACGAGCCAGAGTGCGACGTGCATGTCCCCGCGCAGACGCCATGGCTCAGGAGGATAGGGGCGTGTCATCGCCCTCCTTCGTCGTCGCGACGGTGACCGCGGTTCCCGCGTGGACAAGCCGGCCGTTCACAACGTAGCCGAGCGTCGATTCCGGCGCACCGAGGCGAGGGCCGGCCAGTGCCCTTGA
>NZ_KQ948862.1 GCF_001514215.1 Streptomyces bungoensis | reverse complement strand
GGTTCCAGAGAAGTCCACAGGCTCACGCCGCGACGCTAGGCGGGGCGTGAGCCTGGCGGAGCGGACGGACGGGCAGAGTCGGGCCGCGCGAAGGGCGGGGGCGTTGCCCTTGCGGACACCCGGACGGCCGGCTCAGGTGCGCGGCGCCCGGGTTCCGGTCGCCGTCAGGATGAACTGGGCGTAGGAGTCGGCGTTCATCAGGGCACGCTGCCCCATGGCGTACCAGTTCGGCTGCTTCCTCGGAGTGGGCTCGTCCTTGCCGGTGTACTCGCCGGGATCGCGGACGGCGCGCTTGCCGAGCATCGCGGCGTCACGCGCCGCCGCCTCGCCCGGCATGATCGCGGCGAGTCCGGCCTCGTAGTTCTCCTCCTCCAGCTCCTGGGGATACGGGCTGTACTGGTAGTCCAGGGTGCCGGCGAACCGGTGGGTGGCCTCATGGATGATGTACCAGGCGTTCTGGCCTATCCCCGTCAGGTGGATCGGGCCGGAGCGCCCCGCGTCCGTGGTGGGGAGCTCTTCGCTCTTCTGCTGGTTCGGCTTGAAGATGCGGTTGGCGAGGTCACTGGTGCTGGGGGCCACCCAGCCGGCGACGTCCGCCGGGGTGCCGGTTCCCTCGCCGACCAGGGCGATCTCCGCGCCCGCCGAGTTCAGGCCGGCCTGGATGCGGCCCACGACCTCGGTGACCCGGGGCAGGAAGACCGCGATCTGCTGGGGCGTCGCGGTACGGAACGCGGGGAAGCCCGAGTGGAGCCCGGCCAGCAGCGCGCCGGCGGGGTTGCCGCCCGCCGCCCTCAGCATGGCCAGCACCGCCGCGATCTTCTCCTTGGCCTCGACGACCGCCCGGCGGGTCCGGGTCTCGATGCCCGGGTAGTCACGGTCCGGGATGCTGCCCTTCTTGGAGAACGCGACGTTCGCGCTGCTGTGGTGCTCCTGGGTCACGTCGTCGTACCGGTCGCCCGGCCGCGGGGTGACCCCGGCGGCGATGCCCAGTTGCCCGGAGGTGCGAACGTCGGCGGGGTTGGTCGTGTTCTGCCAGTGGACCTGCTGGCCGCCGATGGGGTGCTGGAAACTGGAGCCGGGTACGAACTCCCAGGTGGTGCGCTGGATCATGGGCGTGCCGTGCCCGCCCGCGGTCGCGGGTGCGGCGGCCGTCCCCTCGGCACGGATGGGCTGGACGGGCACCGGGCCGCTCATCACCTGCCGGGCCTTGTCGACCGCGTGCCGTTCGCCCGAGTCGTCCTCGCTGGACATGCGCACGCCGAAGCCGGTGTCCGTGCCGGGCACGGGGCCCGCCATCTGGTCCTCGACATGGGTCAGTTCGTGCGCCCAGTCCTCCTTGGTCATGGCGTTGGGGGCCACCACGTTGTTTCCCGAGGTGTAGGCCTTCGCCCGCAGCTCCGCCGCCGACTCACGCGCCAGGGTGCCGGTGTGCACGCGCACGTGGCTGAAGTCGGCGCCGCCGAAGCGGGCTTCCATCTCCCGCTGGATCGTCGGGTCCATCCGCTGCCCGGGGGACGCGAGCACCTTGTGGACCAGGGCCTGGCGCTGCACCGACGGCTCGTGCCCGCAGCCCGCGCCGTGCTCGTGCCGCTCCTGCTCCACCGCGCGCGCCACCGCAGCGTTGCCCGCGGTGCGCTGGAGGGCGATCAGCCCGGCGGCGGTGCCGTTCAGGGGAGCACGCGAGGTGACCGGGGCGGCCGGGAGGCGGGAACCCGCGCTCGGGGTGGTCTGCTTGCGGTCCTCCGGTGCGTGCATGAACTACCTTTCCGGCCCTGCTGCGGCGGCGTTTCCGCTGCCCGCGTCCCACTGGCTTCGCGTATCGGCTCTCCCTACGGGTACGGGCCCCGGGCCGGGCGGGCAAGGGCCGCGGGGGCAGACTCGGGGGCACTTCCGCCCGGCGGTCCCGGGGCACCGGCGTACGAGGAGCAGCCGCCCGCGTGTGAGTCGGCCCGGGGTTCGGCGGTGCGTCGGCGGCGGCTGCCCCAACGGGCATGCCCGGGGGCAACGGGAATGCCCCCGGAAGGGGACCGGCGGACGTTTCCAGGCCGCCGCGCGCGCGTGAGGCTGGGGGGCGTTCCTGTCTCGTACCCCGAGGAGAGCAGAGCATGCCGTCCTACCTGTCGCCCGGCGTCTACGTCGAGGAGGTGGCCAGCGGCTCGCGCCCCATCGAGGGGGTGGGCACGTCGGTCGCGGCCTTCGTGGGGCTCGCGCCGACCGGTCCGCTGAACGAGCCGACCCTGGTGACCAACTGGAGCCAGTACGTCGCCTCCTTCGGCGAGTTCACCGAGGGGTACTACCTCGCGCACTCCGTCTACGGCTTCTTCAACAACGGCGGCACCGCGGCCTACGTGGTCCGTGTCGGCGGCTCCGCCGAGGGCGCGGCCGCCGACGGTTCGGCCGGCACCGCCCCCGCCGCCGTGACCGGTTCCGCCGCCCCGGCCGCGCTGCCGCCGGCCGAGCCTCAGCAGCTCGGCACGTTCTCGGTGGCGGCCATCGCCCCGGGCAGCACCGGCTCGCTGAGCGTCGAGGTCGCCGACCCGGAGGGCGAGGGCCCGGCCGAGCGGTTCCGGCTGATCGTCAAGGACGGGGACAAGCCCGTCGAGAACTTCGACGTGACCGCCAAGAAGGGCGGCCGGAACTACGTCGTCACGCAGGTGAAGGAGCGCTCCAAGCTCATAACCGTCACCGAGGCCGCGCCGGCCGCGCAGCTGGCCCGGCCGGACAACCAGACGGTGGCCCTCGCGACCCCGTCCGCCGCTCCGGCCTCCCCCGCCGCACCGTCGTCCGCCGCGCCGGACGCCTCGCACCCGGGGCCGGCCCACTACCTCGGCGACTCCGCCGACCGCACCGGTTTCGGCGGTCTGGAGGCCATCGACGAGATCTCGATGGTCGCGGTGCCCGACCTGATGGCCGCCTACCAGCGCGGCGCGATCGACCTGGAGGCCGTCAAGGCGGTCCAGCTCGGGCTGATCGCGCACTGCGAGCTGATGGGTGACCGGGTCGCGGTCATCGACCCGCCGCCGGGCATGAACGCCCGTCAGATCCGTGTCTGGCGGCAGGAGACGGCCGGCTACGACTCCAAGTACGCGGCCCTGTACTACCCGTGGATCAAGACGTTCGACCCGGCCAGCGGCCAGTCCCGGCTGGTCCCGCCGAGCGGCCACATCGCCGGCGTCTGGGCCCGCAACGACTCCGAGCGCGGGGTGCACAAGGCGCCCGCGAACGAGGTCGTCCGCGGCGCGGTCGACCTGGAGATCCAGATCACCCGCGGCGAGCAGGACCTGCTCAACCCGATCGGCGTGAACTGCATCCGCGCGTTCCCGGGCCGGGGTATCCGGGTGTGGGGCGCCCGCACGCTGTCCTCCGACCCGGCCTGGCGCTACCTCAACATCCGCCGGTACTTCAACTACCTGGAGGAGTCGATCCTCATCGGCACCCAGTGGGTGGTGTTCGAGCCGAACGACCACGCCCTGTGGGCCCGGATCCGGCGCAACATCTCGGCGTTCCTGGTCAACGAGTGGCGCAGCGGTGCGCTGTTCGGCCAGCGGCCCGAGGAGGCGTACTACGTCAAGTGCGACGAGGAGACCAACCCGCCGGAGTCGGTCGACGTCGGCCGGGTCGTGTGCGAGATCGGCATCGCGCCGGTCAAGCCCGCCGAGTTCGTCATCTTCCGGCTGGCCCAGTTCTCCAGCGGAAGCGGGGAGTTGGAGGAGTAGGCCCGGCCTCGCCTCCGTACGCCCTTTCCCCATGCTCAGCAGGACCTAGAAGGACAGCGAACACATGAGTCTCCAGCCGGGTGACGCCCTCACCTCACACAATTTCGGCCTGCAGATCGACGGCGTGATGGTCGAGTACCTGGCCGAGGTCAGCGGCCTCAGCATCGAGCAGGACGTCATCACCTACCAGCAGAACACCCCCAACGGCCAGAACGTGGTCAAGAACCTGCCGGGTGTGAAGAAGAACGGCACCTGCACGGTCGTCCGCGGTATGACCCAGTCGGCCTCGTTCACCCAGTGGATCAACGAGTCCATCACCGGCCAGATGACCACGGCCCGCAAGAACGCCTCGATCATCATGATGGACTTCCAGAACAACCCGGTGAAGCGCTACCACCTGCGCAACGCCTGGTGCAGCAAGATCGACGCGAGCACGGTGAAGGCGGGCGAGGCCTCCGCCCTCACCGAGACCGTGACCATCACGTTCGAAGAACTGGTCATCGAGTAATGCGGCGTACGGCTGCCAGGGCCGGCGGCGCCGTCTCCCACGTCGGCGCGGAGGCGCCGGCGGAGGAGACGGGCGCGGACCTGCCGGTGCCGGAGCCGATGCCGGCCCCGGCGCCCGCCCCCGCGCGGCAACAGGACGTGCTGCGCACCGAGTTCCCGTTCCAGTTGCCGCGCGGGTACGTCGACGAGTCGGGCACCGTCCACCGGGACGGTGTGATGCGCCTGTCGACGGCGCGGGACGAACTCGTCCCGCTGCGCGACGTGCGGGTGCAGGAGAACCCGGCGTTCCTGTCGGTGGTGCTGCTGGGCCGGGTGATCACCCGGCTCGGCACGCTGCCCCTGGTGCACGACGGGATCGTGGAGAACATGTTCGCCTCCGACCTGGCGTTCCTGCAGGACTTCTACCGCCAGATCAACGCGGAGGGCCACACCCGGGCGGCGGTCAACTGCCCGCACTGCTCGGAGGCGTTCGAGGTGGAACTCGGCGGGAGCCGCCTGGGGGAATCGTGACGTACGCGACCGACCGGCTGCACGAGGAGATCGCGTACGTCGCCTACCACTTCCACTGGAGCCTGGAGGAGATCCTGGACCTGGAACACCAGGACCGCCGCCGCTACACGGACCAGATCGCGTCGCTGGTGACGCGGGCCGGCGCGGAGGGCTGAGCGGTGGGTTTCCTGGACCGGTTCCGCGGGCGGGGCACCGCCGGCGAGGGGGCGTCCGTCGGCAGCGGCGTCTCCGCAGGCAGCGGCGTCTCCCCCGGCAACGGCGTCTCCGCAGGCGACGGCGTTGCCGCGGGCACCCCGGACTCCGCGCCCGCGCCGGAGGCCGTGAGCGGTGACGTCCGGGCGGGCGGACGGCCCGTGGTGGCGGCCTCGTGGCCGGGACTGCCGCCGATCCAGCGGGCCATGGCCCCGGGCCCGGCCGGGGTCGCCGACGCGGGATTCGGCGGGCGGCTGCCGACGTGGCAGAACCCCATGCTCATGGGCACGGCGTCCCACTCGGTGCTGGACGGCCGGTCGAGCGCGACGCTCGGCGGCACGCCCTTCCGTCCGGACTCCGCACGACCGGTGCCGGGACTCGAACGCGCTGCGGGCGCCTTGCCGTTGGCCGGGCCGCCCGGCGGACCGAGGGTGCAGCGGACCCCGGCGGTACCGCTGCGGCTGATTCCGCCGCGGGTGCCGGGGGCGGCGGGCTCCACGGCGCCGGTGAGCCCGGTGAGTTCCTCCGGTTCCGCGGCCGCTCGTACGGGCAGGTCGGACGCCGGTGGTCCGGTGGGCGCGGCGCCGACCGTCCCGGTGGTGTCGCCGCAGCCGCCCTCCCTCCCGGCCGTCACGACGCCGTCCCCGGCTCCCGGGGTGCGGGTGACGCCGGTACCGTCGCGCCCTTCCCCTTCGTCCCGGCCGGCGTCCCTCACCCGGGCGCGGTCCGAGGCGACGGTCCAGCGACGAGCGCTGCCGGTCACGCGGCGGCTCCCCGGTCCCACGGGTGGCGCGTCACCGGCGGCCGCAGGCGGTACGCCCGTACAGGGGGCGGACGGCGGCCGGGACGCGGGAGCCCACCGGGCCGAAGCGGAGCCCGGCGCCGACCGGCCGGCCGTCCCGCCTGCCGGCGTGAGCGGTCCGGCCGTCGTTCAGCGCTCGCTGAGCGAGGGCTCCGCCACGCCGGCCGATCGCGTCCGGCCCAGGGCGGCGCAAGGCGGCCCGGCCACCGCCGACACCGTGCCGACCACCGCACCCGGACGTGACGGCACGCCCAGCGGTCCCGTGCGGCCGTCGGCCCCACGTCCGGCCACATCCGGCCCGGCCGGGACGCCGTCTTCCGTGCAACGCCGGCCGGACGGCGACTCCGACCGCTCCCGGCCCGCATCCGCATCCGCGTCCGCGTCCGCACAGGAAAGTCCCGGTGCCGCCATCACGTCGGCGTCGACCGCCCGTTCGGCCACACCCGGCCCCGGCGGAACGCCGCCTTCCGTGCAGCGCCAGCCGGCCGGCGACTCCCACCGCCCCCGACCCGCGTCCGCGCAGAGCGGCACGGCTGGAGACACCGCGCGCTCCGAAGCCCCGAGCCCGGCGGCTCCCCGCCCCGGCGGAACGCCGCGGCCCGTGTCCGCCCAGGAGAGTACGGCTGCCGGCACTACGCCGGCCTCGACCACCCGCCCGGCCACACCCGGCCCCGGCGGAACGCCGCCTTCCGTGCAACGCCAACCGGCCGACTCCCACCGCCTGCGGCCCTCGGCCCCACGCCCGGCGACACCCGGCGCCGGCGGAACGTCACAGCCTGCGCCCGGGCCCGCCTCCGTACCGAGCAGCGGGGCCGCAGGCATTACGCCGGCCTCGACCACCCGCCCGGCCACACCCGGCCCCGGCGGAACGCCGCCTTCCGTGCAACGCCAGCCGGCCGGCGACTCCCACCGCCCCCGACCCGCGTCCGCGCAGGGCAGCGCGGCTGCCGACAGCACGCCTTCCGAAATCCCGCGCCCGGCCGCTCCCCACCCCGGCGGAGCGCCCCGGCCTGCGTCCGCCCAGGGAGGCGTGCCTGGTGACACCGCGCCGGCCACGGCAGCCCGACGGGGCGGCACGCCGAGCACTCCCGTGCCGCCCACGCCCCCACGCCCGGCGACGCCCCGCCCCGGTGGGACGCCACCCCTCGTGCGGCGCCAGTCGGCCACCGGCTCCGGCCGCCCCCGCCCCGCGTCGTCCGAGCCCGCCCGTGCGACGGGTGGCCTCGGGCGTCCCACGGCCGCCCCGGCCACTGCACAGCCGCCCTCGGCGACGACACCCCCGCCGGCCAACGCGGTGCGAGCCGGGGACGCCGGGGACAGGAACGGCACCGGCTCCCCGGCACCGGCCCCGAGCCCCGCCCCCGTACAGCGGACGACGGGTCGCCCCGGCGAGGTGCCGCCGCCCGCGCAGCGAGCGGCGGACGACCCGGCGGCCCCGGCCGCCCAGCCGGTTCAGCGCATCGCCGGCTCCGCGAGCCCGGCCGCGGCACCCGGGGCCGACCTCGTCGGCCCGCCCGTGGCGAACGCGGCCGGGTCCACGCCCCTGCCCGCCCCAAGCGAGTCGGACACCGCACGCCTCGCCGTCGACCCCGCGCATCGAACCGCCGCGCCGGGCGCAGCCTCCGCGCGTCCGCCCGCCGGCCCCGGACGTCCGCCGGCGCCCCCCGCGCCCGACGCCCCGCGCCCGTCTGCCGTCGGCGCCACCCCGCCCGTCCAGCGAAGCCTCGCCCGCCGCACGCCCCGTCCGGGCCTCGGCGCCCCGATCTCGCCACAGCCGTCCGCCTCAACGGCGCCGGCGGCCTCACCCGGCCCTCGGGCACAGGCGGGCACACCGGTCGAACCGGCTTCCACGGCCCGCCCCGTCCAGCCCACCGCCACCACTCCGTCCAACCCACCGACCAACCCACCGGTGCAGCGCACGGCCGCCACCGCACCGGGCGCACCGGCCCACCTACCTCAACCAGCCCCGGCCCCGACTCCGGCCGATGCGCCCACTGGACCGGTCCCGGCACCCCTCCCCGGCGCACACGTCGAACCGGGCACGCCGATCCAGCGCATCACGCCGGCCCCATCCAGCTCCCCGGTCCAGCGCCCGCCTGCCACGGCACCGAACCAGCCGGGTTCCACCCACACCCCCGTCCGGCCCAGCGCCCCCGACAGTCCCTCCCCCGTCCCCAGCTCACCCGCGCTCCCCCTGGCGAAGCCGTCCGCCGCCACCACCGGCCCCCGCGCCACCAGCGTTCAGCGCATCCCGTCCACCACAGGCACGGCGCACAGCCGGCCCATGCGCCGCTCCCCCCTCGGCGCACCCCTGGCCACCGCGCCCGCCGGCACCGCGCCCCTCGCCGTCCGCCACGCACCGGCCGGGCAGCAGCAGGCTCAAGCCCCGGTCCCGGCACCGCAGGCCGGCTCCCCCACGGAGAACCCGACCGTCGTACCCCAGTCACCGCCGGCGAACGCCAATCCCGCTGCCCAGCGCACGGCGCCCCCGCCCGCCCCCGTCCAGCGCAAGGCGACCGCCACCCCACCCCACCAGGACCACAGCCGCACTCCCCTGCCGGTCGTCCCGCTCACCCCGCCCCCGGGCGCCGCGGACCCCTCCGGCCCGGCCGCCGCCGCGCTCCCCGTGGTCCAGCGCCTCGGCTGGGGCCGCAAGAAGCCGGACGGCAAGCCGGCCGCCAAGTCGGCGACAGGCGCCCTCGCGGCCGCCGCCGCGGCCACCGTCGCAGGCAGCCTCGCCCAGCCGCCCGTCACCCGCCGGGCCGACGCCCCGCCCCCGCCGTACCAGCCCCACGGCGGCGAGGCCCCGCCCCCCTCCGCGCCCCGTCCCGGCGATCCACCCCCGCCGGGCTACCAGGCCGTCCCCCCGGGGGCGTTCGACCCGCGGGAGCTGACCGACTTCCAGCTTGACGAACTCGTGCACCGGATCATCGGCCGGATCACCCGCCTGATCCGCACCGAACTCCGCCTGGACCGCGAACGGATCGGCAGGCTCCGCGACCCCCGCCGCTGACCGCACCGGCAACCCCACGTCCGACACCGTCCGACACCGTCCGACACCGACCGAGAACGACCGCGAACGACAGAAAGGCCCACCTGCGATGTCCCGCCAGGACCCGGGCTCCACCATCTGGTTCACCCTCAGCATCGACGGCGAGAGCCTCGGCTACTTCAACGGATGCGAGGGGCTGTCGTCCCAGGTGGAGGTCGAGCACCGCCAGGAGGGCGGCAACAACGGCTTCGTCTGGGTGCTGCCGACCCGCGTGACCTTCTCCACCATCCGGCTGACCCGCCCGATCACGCCGGACACGGCGAAGGTCGCGAAGTGGATCTCGTCCGTGCAGACGGGCATCAAGCGGCCCACCGCCCAGATCGCGGCCCTGCGCGCGGACGGCTCGGAGGTGGCCCGCTGGGGGCTGATCGACGTGCTGCCGGTGAGCTGGACCGGGCCCACCCTCGACCCCGCGAGCCCGGCCGTGGCGACCGAGGTGCTGGAGATCGCCCACCACGGGTTCACGGACTGAAGGGGGACGGACGACCATGGCCAAGGGCAGCAAGGGCGGCGCGGGCAAGAGCCTGGTGCGCGCCACGCTCGCGATCCACGAACCGCCCGTCGGCGGCAGCACGACACCCGGCGGGATCATCCGGACGTTCGGCTTCGACTTCAACCCGGCGCAGCTGTCGCTGACCCGGCACGCCGAGTGGAAGACCACGCCCGCGCAGATCGAACGGGACGGCTCCCTGCCGGAGTTCATGGGGTCCCGGCCGCGGGAGATGAGCGTGGAGATCTTCCTGGACTCCTCCGACGAGCCGTCCAGCAACACCGTGCTGAAGAAGGTCGAGTCGCTGCTCGACTGCTGCGAGGTGACGACCAAGAGCATCGCCGCCAAGCAGCCCTCCCCGCCCTGGGTGGTGCTCCAGTGGGGTTCCTTCTCCACCGCCCGGTTCACGGCCTACGTCAGTTCCGTGGAGGCCACGTACACCCTCTTCGGGACGACCGGCGTGCCCATCCGCGCCACCTGCCGGCTGCAACTGCACGAGATACCGAGCAAGACCAAGGGGCAGAACCCGACCTCGGGCGCGCTCACCGCGCGGCGCGTGCACCGCGTCGTGGCGGGCGACTCGCTGCAGTCGCTGGCCTGGCGGGAGTACGGCAACGCCGCCGCGTGGCGGGCCATCGCCGAGGCCAACGGCATCGACGACCCCGCGCACCTGCCGGCCGGTGCCGAACTGGTGCTGCCCGCCGCCGAGGAGGTGCGTGCCTGATGGTGCGGTCCGCGTTCTCGAACGTCGTCGACGTGCGGATCGGGGGTGCCAAGCTGCCCACCGAGTTCGCCCGGGCCCTCGTCGACAGTCACGTCGACCAGGGCGTCGGCGTGCCGGCCGCGTTCCGGCTCACCTTCCGGGACCCGTACCGGCTGCTCCTCGGCAAGCTGGGCGTCACCTTCGGCACGCCGGTGGTGCTGGCCCCCGTGGCCGACGGGCAGGGGGCCGCCGATCCGCTGCTGACCGGGGAGGTCACCGCCCTGGAGGCCGACTACGACGGCACCGGCACCTTCACCGTGATCCGCGGCTACGACCTCGGGCACCGCCTGCTGCGCCAGCGCCGGGTGGCCGCCTACCGCAACCAGAGCGCCTCCGACATCGCCCGGAAGCTGGCCGCGCAGGACGGGGTGCCCGTCGGGCGGATCGAGTCGACGAAGACGGTGTACGAGTTCATCAGCCAGTCCAACGTCACCGACTGGGACTTCCTCGCGCGGCTCGCCGACGAGAACGAGATGGTGATGTCGGTCGACGCGGACGGCAAGTTCCAGTTCGTCAGGCCCAAGTCGGCGTCCGGGGCGCCCTCGCCGAACACCGACGGCGACAAGAGCCCGTTCGTCCTCCAGGCCGGGCACGACATCCTGCGGCTGCGGGCCGCCGTGACCGCCGCCGACCAGGTCGGCAAGGTGGAGTCGCGCGGGTGGGACGTGACGACGAAGAAGAAGCTCACCGCCACCTCGCCCGCCACGGCCAACCCGGGCATCACGATCGGCGCCACCCCGGGCACGGCCGCGGGGAAGTTCAAGACGGCGAAGCTGGTCGACACGGCCACGCCGTACGACAAGCAGAGCGAGGTGAAGTTCGCCGCCGACGCCCTCGCCGACGACGTCACCGGCTCGTTCGCCGAACTGGAGGTCGTCGCGCGCGGAAACCCCAGACTGCGGCCGGGAGTCCCGGTGGCGCTGGCGGACGTGGGCGAGCCGTTCGAGGGCAAGTACACCGTCACCTCCGTCCGGCACGTCTTCGGCGACGGCAAGCACTACGAGGTGTGGGTGACGGTCAGCGGCCGGCAGTGGCGTTCGCTGTACGGGCTCAGCTCCGGCGGCGCGGACACCGCGCCCCGGCTGCCCAGCGTGGCCAACGCCCTGGTCACCGACGTGAACGATCCGCTGAAGCAGGGGCGGGTGCGGCTGCAGTTCCCGTGGCTGGACGACACCTACGTCAGCGACTGGACGCGCACGGTGCAGATGGGCGGCCTCGGCGGCGGCGGCATCTTCCCGATGGACGTCAACGACGAGGTGCTGGTCGCGTTCGACCGGGGAGCCCTCGACCACCCGTTCGTGATCGGCGGGCTCTACAACGGCAAGGACAAGCCGACCGTGGTCGGTGACGTGCCGCTGCACGACACCGTGCGCAAGAAGGCGAGCCGGCACACCGTCTCCGACCGGGACGGCAACCGCATGGACCTGCTCAGCCAGAAGACCGGCGGCCGCAAGCAGGGCGTCCGGCTGACGTCCGGCGACAAGCGGCTGGTCATCAACCTGGACCGGACGAACACCGAGATCGTCGTGGACAGCAAGGGCGACGTCACCATCAAGGGCAGCCGGTCGGTGTCGGTGTCCGCGGGAGCCGATCTCACGCTCACCGCCCGGCGCAACCTGACCATCAAGAGCGGCGGCGCGCTCAGCATCGACAGCGCCGCCATGGTCAACGTGAAGGCCGGCGCCGAGATCGGGCTGGCGGCGACGGGCGCCCTGAACATGAGCGCCGTGGGCGAGGCGAGCCTCACCGGCGGGGCCACCGTGCAGATCTCGTCGGCCGTCAACACGACCGTCAAGGCGCCGACCACCCTGGTCGCGTCCCCCGTGTTCGGCGTCACCACCATCCCCGTGCCGATGGTGATCCCGTGACCGTTTCCGTGGAAGGCGGGGTGCGTCCCTGATGGCCGAGCAGTTCGTCGGTTCCGGCTGGTCGTTCCCGCTGCGCATCGGGCCGACCGGCGGCATCGCCCTGGTCAGCGGCGAGCGGGAGATCGAGGAGGCGATCCGGCTGGTGCTGTCCACCGCGCCGGGCGAGCGCCCGATGCGGCCGGACTTCGGCTGCGCGATCCACGACCTGGTGTTCGCGCCGGTCAACGAGCAGACCGCGGGCCGCATCCAGCACGAGGTGTACGTCAGCCTGGACCGCTGGGAGCCGCGCATCGAGGTCGAGGACGTCGAGGTCACGGCCGGCTCGGACCGCAGCGTGCTCTACATCGACGTCCGCTACTCGATCCGCGGCACCAACAACCCGCGCAGCCTGGTCTTCCCGTTCTACGTCATTCCGTCCCACGACGAGCCGGACGGCACCTCGCCGGCTCCGGAAAGCGACCGCTGATGGCCCTGCCCTCCCCCAACCTCGACGACCGCCGCTTCCAGCAGTTCGTCGACGACGCCAAGCGCTACATCCAGCAGCGCGCCCCGGAGTGGACCGACCACAACGTCTCCGACCCCGGCGTGACCCTGGTCGAGACGGTCGCCCACATGGCCGACCAGATCGTCTACCGGCTCAACCGGGTGCCGGAGAAGAACCACCTGGCCTTCCTGGACCTGGTGGGGATCACGCTGTTCCCGCCGTCCGCCGCCCGCACGGACGTCACGTTCTGGCTGTCGGCGCCGCAGGAGGAGCCGATCGCCGTGCCGGTCGGCACCGAGGTCGCCACCATGCGCACCGAGAGCGAGGAGGCGGTCGTCTTCGCCACCGAGCGGGAACTGAGCGTCGTGCCCTGCGAGTTGCGGCACCTGCTGGTGCAGCACCGGGGCGAGGCGGCGGTGGAGCGGACGCACGACCTCGCCGAGGAGGAGAAGGACCTGCTGTGCTTCTCGGAGTCCCCGGATCCCGGCGACTGCATGCTGCTCGGCCTCACCGCCGCCGTGCCGCACTGCGCGCTCGCCCTGAACCTCGACAGCCGGGTGGACGGCGTCGGCGTGGACCCGCGCCAGCCGCCCCTGGTGTGGGAGGCGTGGACGGCGGACGGCTGGCAGCCCTGCGAGGTCGACCGGGACGGCACCGGCGGCCTGAACCGCCCGGGTGAGGTGGTCCTGCACGTCCCCGGCGGGCACGTGCTGTCCCGCAACGCCGGGCAGGAGGCGGGCTGGGTCCGCTGCCGGGTCACCGAACCGGCCCCCGGCCAGCCCTTCTACACCACCTCCCCCACCGTCCGGGCCGCCGAGGCGTTCACCGTCGGCGGCACCACGTCCGCCGTCCACGCGGAGACGGTGTACGACGAGGCGCTCGGCGAGTCCAGCGGGCTGCCCGGGCAGCGGCTGCGGCTCGCGCACGCGCCCGTGGTCGGGGACGACCCGCCGGTGCTGCTGCAGACCGCCGAGCACGACGGCTGGGTGGACTGGCGGGTCGTGCCGCACTTCGCGGCCTCGGGTCCGGACGACCGGCACGTCACGCTGGACGCCACGACCGGCGTGATCGCCTTCGGCCCGGCCGTGCGCGAGCCGGACGGTTCCCTGCGCCAGTACGGCACGGTCGCCCCCAAGGGCGCCCCGATCCGCGCCCGCCGCTACCGCACCGGCGGCGGCCGGGCGGGCAACGTCGCCCGGGGCGCGGTGCAGATCCTGCGCACCTCCATCCCGTACGTCTCCGAGGTCGTCAACCGGGAGGCCGCGCGCGGCGGGGTCGACGGGGAGACGGTGGAGGAGGCGAAGGTCCGCGCGCCGATCACCCTGCGCGCCCAGGAGCGGGCGGTGACCCTGCGCGACTACGAGGAGCTGGCCCGCCGCGCCGCCCCCGAGACCGCGCGCATCACCTGCCTGGAGGGCGAGGAGGGCGAGCACGGGGCGTACGCGGTGCGGGTGCTGGTCGTCCCGCAGGCGGTCGCGGACCCGGGCGGGCGGCTGCGGTTCGAGCAGCTGGTGCCCGGCGACGCCCTGCTGGACCGCATCACCCGGCACCTGGACGAACGGCGGCTGATCGGCACCCGGCTGGCGGTGGGGCCGCCGTACTACCAGGGAGTGACGGTGGTGGCCACGGTGCACGCCTTCCGGGGCGCCGACACCGACCGGGTGCGGCGGCAGGCGCACGACGCGCTCTACCGGCACCTCGACCCGCTGACCGGCGGCGCGGACGGCAGGGGCTGGCCGTTCGGGCGGCCCGTGCAGGCCGGTGAGGTGTTCGCGGTGCTGCAGCGCGTCCCGGGGGTGGAGCTGGTCGACCAGGTGGTGCTGCACCCGGCCGACCCGCTGACCGGGAAGCGCGGTGAGGCGACCGACCGCATCGACCTGTCCCCGCCCTCGCTGGTGTTCTCCTTCGACCACCGCGTCCGGGTGATCGGGGACGGCGCCTGATGAGAGGTTCCATCGACGGTCTCGGCTCCTCCGCGCCGATCGGCATGATGCTGCCCGCCGTGTTCGCCGACGACGACCTGGCCCAGCGGTTCGTCGCCGGTCTCGACGAGGTGATCGCGCCGATCCACAGCGTGCTGGACTGCCTCGACACCTACTTCCGGCCGTCCCTCGCCCCGCTGGACTTCGCCCAGTGGCTGGGCGGCTGGGTCGGCGCGGAGACCGACGGCACCGAACCCGAGCCGCTGCTGCGGGCCGCCGTGGCCGCCGCCGCGCACCTGCACCGCATCCGCGGCACCCGGCGCGGGCTGGCCGAGGCGGTGCGGCTGGCGTTCGGCGTGGAACCGGAGATCAGCGAGAGCGGGGGCGCCGACTGGAGCGCCCGCCCGCTCGGCCCGGTCCCCGGCGAACCGCGCCCCCGGCTGCACGTCCACCTGCGGCTGCCCGACCCGACCCCCGCCGACCGGCACCGCCTGGACACCCTGGTGGCCGCCGCCCGTCCCGCCCACATGCCGTACACGGTCGAGGTGACCGCCGCGGAGCCCGCCCGTCCCGCCGAAAGGACCCCGGAGAGATGACGACCACCCAGAGCTGCGCCGAATGCGGCACCCGCGCGGAACCGGGGCAGTCGTTCTGCGACGCCTGCGGGGCGGTGCTCGACTGGACGGACCGGGCGACCGCCCGGGCGACGGCCGGAGCCCCGGCGGCAGCGGCCGACGGCGCCGGCGAGCGACCGGCGGGCGACTCGGTCAACACCGCGGCGGCCCGGCCCGGCGGAGCCTCCGCCGGCGGTTCGGCGACCCCGTCCGCCCCGGCCACCGCGTCCGCGCCCGCCCCGGCCGCCTCCACCGGCGGCTCGCCCTCCGGCTCCGCGGCCACCGGCACCTCCGCCGGCGCCCCGGCCGGCGAGGGCTCCGGCTGGGACGGGTTCACCCGCCGGGACGGCAGTACCGGCCTGCCCGGGCCCTCGCGGGACCTGCCGGCTCCGGGCGGCCCGGCCGAGGAGCCCGGGGCCCCGGCCGCCTCCGGCACCGCCCCGGACCGGGCCCCGTCCGCGTCCGCCGGAGCGGAGGACGGCGGGGGGAGCGCCGCCGCTGCCGCCGCCTCGCCCGAGGTCCCCGACACGGTCCCGTCGCCCGCCGTCGCACGTCCCGCGACCTCGGCCCCCGTGGACGAGACCGCCCCCACGGAGCCCGTCCCCGCCGCGCACCCGGCGACGGCCCCCGGCGACCCGGACTCCCCCGACGGCCTGACCGACCGCGCCCGCCGGCTCCTCGTGCCCGTCTCCGACCCGGACCCGCGCCCGGCCGCGACCCCGTCCGTCGCCCCGGTGCTGCCCGGCCGTCCGGCCCCCCAGCGCCCGCAGGTCGTCCGGGCCCCGGGTGAGGAGCTCGGCGCGGACGGCGGGGTCCCCTGCCCCTGGTGCGCCACGCGGAACCGGCCCGACCGGCACTACTGCACCCGGTGCGCGATGCCCATGGCCGGGGAGGGCCACTCCCCCGGCCGCCTGCCGTGGTGGCGCCGGCTGTGGGGCTTCGGCAGCCGGGAGACCCCGTGGGCCGGTGACCGCCCGCGGCTGCGCCGCGCCTTCGACCGCGTCCTGACCTGGCTCGGCGCGGCGATCGTGCTGACCCTGCTGATCGTGCTGGCCGTCAACATCCCCCAGGGTGTCCAGGCGACCCGCGACCACTTCGCCAAGCGCGCCCCGGTGGCCCCGGACCGGGTCACCGCGTCCCGCTCCTACCCGGGCCACAAGCCCGACCTCGCCTTCGACAAGCTCAACAACACCTGGTGGGGCCCCGGGGTCTCCCAGTCCGGGCAGGGCCAGTGGATCGAGGCCCGCTTCGACCAGCCCACCCGGCTGCTCGACCTGATCATCACGCCGGGCATGTCCACCCACGCCGACCAGCTCTCCAAGTCGGCCCTCCCGCACCGCGTCGAGGCCCGTGTCACGCTGGCCGACGGCAAGACCAAGACCCTGGACCTCACCCTCGACCAGGGTGCGGGCGCCCAGCGCCGCGCGTTCCGCGTGGGCGAGGTCAGCGCGGTCCGCTTCACCCTGGAGTCCGCCTACCAGCCCTCCGCGACCAAGCAGGTGGCGATCGCCGAGATCGAGTTCTTCGGCCCGTCGAACGCCAACTGACGCCCGGGACCGTACGCCCGGCGGCTTGCCCACCCTGGGGTCTGCCCCTGACAAGTCCCCCCAGTTCCGCACCAGTTGACGGGGGACTTGTCAGGGTCGCTCCCCTCCTCGCCGACGATCCGCCCGGCGCCGGCACTCCCCGAGGATGATCACGAACCGCCCCAGCACCACGTTCCGTGATCTCCTCGAGGAGCCCGCATGCGACGCACCACCCGTTCCGCCCTCCTGGCCGCCGGTCTCGTCCTCGCGCTGGCCGGCGGCCCGCTGGCCGCCCCCGCCCTCGCCGCACCGGAACGCACGGCGCACGGCACAGCGGCCGGTACGACGGCCGGCCCGGACGCCGAAGCGCTCGCCGCGGCGATCGCCGGGCTCCCCGACCACGACGCCACCGCGGCGGTGATCCGCGTCGGCGGCGACGGCACATGGCGCGGCGCGGCCGGGGTGCGCGACGTCCGGTCCGGGGCGCCGGTCCTGGCCGACGGGCGGTTCCGGGCCGGTTCGGTGACGAAGGTGGTCACCGCGGCGATCGTGCTGCAACTGGCGTCGGAGGGCCGCATCTCCCTCGACGGCACCGTGCAGCAGTACCTGCCGGGCCTGCTCACCGGCGACTTCGCCCCCATCACCGTACGGGAGCTTTTGAACTACACCAGCGGCCTGCACTCGGGGGCCCCCCTCGGCGACACGGTCGAGGAGGGATACCCGCACCGCTTCGAGACGCTGACGCCCCGGCAGGTCGTGGCGGCCTCCGTGGCGCAGGGCCCGGCGTACGCGCCGGGCACCCGCCAGGACTACGACAACATCCACTACACCGTGCTCGGCATGCTCATCGAGAAGGTGACCGGCGACTCGTACGCCCACCAGGCGGCGGTGCGGGTCTTCCGCCCGCTCGGCATGCGGGACAGCTCCTTCCCGTGCGGCGCCGACCCGCGGATCCACGGGCCGCACAACCGGGGGTACGACTGGATCGACGGCAAGCTGGTGGACGTGACCGACTGGAACATGTCCGACCGCTGGGCGGCCGGCGACCTGATCTCCACGACCGCCGATCTGCAGCGCCTGCTGGTGGGGCTGTTCAGCGGCCGGGTGGTGCCGGAGCCGCAACTGAAGGAGATGTTCACGCTGCCCGACGTACCCGGTGCGCGCTACGGTGCGGCCCTGGAGCGGTTCGAGCTGAACGGCAAGGTGATCTGGGGCAAGACGGGCTCGCGCCCGGGCTACGCCACGGTGATCGCCGCCACCCGCGACCTGTCCCGCACCCTGGTGTACTCGGTCGAGTCGACCGACGCCAAGGGCGACGGCCAGGGCACCGCCGAGCGCTTCGGCTTCCCGGCGTTCAACCGCTGACGCCGGCCGGGCTCATCCGCTCCAGCCGCCTGATCTTCTGCCGTACGACGTAGAGCGGCAGGACGCCGAACACCCCGAAGGACATGTCGATCAGGCTCCACCAGAAGGGGATCCCGCGGACCGGCCCGCACACGAGGGCGAGCGGGATGATGCCGGCGCAGGCGATCATCCCGAACTCCACGACCCAGATGTTGCGGACCGGGTCGCGGTACGGACCGTAGAAGGCGACCGCGATGACGAGGTGCGCGAAGGCCAGCCAGTCCGTCCCGTACAGCACGAACGGGTACTTGGCGTCGACGGTGTCGAGTCCGTCCCGCACCCGCGAGATCCACTCCATGAGCCCCGGCAGGTACCGGGGCACGGACAGTGCCCGCAACGCGCCCTCCGTCCACCGCAGTTCGTGGACCAGGGGGAAGGCGGTGGCCCCGCTGAGCACGAGGCACACGACGAAGAGGGCCAGCCAGACGCGGATGCCCTTGAGCAGGGCGGCTCTGTCGCTCATGAGGGAAGCCTACGCCTGAATTGAACATGTTCAAAAGCATGTCGGGAGGCGGCGGCCGGACGCGGGACTCCGGCTGACCTCGGCCGATCAGGCAAACGGGGTAAAAGCATAAAACCGGAGCATTCCCGACAACGGTCCGGGTAACGGGAGGTGAAAGCCACTCAGGAAGGAGGCGCATCCCATGTCACCGACTCAGGATGTCGTCGAGATGATCCTCGAGGATCACCGGACGATGGAAGATCTGCTCCGCCTGATGCGCAGCACCGAGGCCGACCGCCAGAGCGCGCTGCACGACTTCGCCCACCTGATGATCGCGCACGGTGAGGCGGAGAGAGCCTCGGTGCACCCCGTCCTCATCTCGTTCGAGGACGTCGACACCGTCGAGCACATCGAGAACGCGCACCAGGAGGCCGTGAAGGTGCTGCTGGCCCTTCTGCAGGTGGAGGAGATCGGCTCCGCCGAATGGGACTGGAGGCTGCAGCAGCTGGCCTCGGTCACCGCCCGCCACACCGACGAGGAGGAGCGCACCCTCGTCAACCGGGTGCGGGAGAGCCTCAGCCGGCCCTGCCGGGAGGAGCTGGGCGTCGGCTACGCCAGGACGGAGGCCGACCTGCTGACGGCGCGCTGCGGCAGCGTCGCCAACGTGCACCGCATCGTCCACGCCGCCGCACCCGTCTGCTGAAGAGCCCCAAGAGCCCAACGACAGGAGCTGTCATGGACGTCAGCCTGGACACCTTCCTCACCGAGGTCACCGAACGCGCGGGCTACGACAGGCCGCAGCAGGGGGCCAGAGCCGTCCGGAACGTGCTGGAGGTCCTCGGCGCCCACCTGGTGGGTGACGACCGCACGGATTTGGCGGCCGTACTGCCCGAAGGATGCGGTCAGTTGCTGACGGCGAGCGAGCCGGCCAGCGAACCCCTGACGCCGGCGTCGTTCGTCGAAGCCGTGGCCGACCGCAGCGACGAGGACCTCGCGGAGGCCCGGCGGGAGATCGACGCCGTACTGCCCGCCCTCGCCGCGGTGGCGGACGACGCACTGCTGCGCCGCCTCCTCACCCAGCTGCCACCGGGCCACGCCGGCCTGTTCGGTTGCACCGACCCCGGCTGATCCCGGCTGATCCCGGCTGGCGGGTCAGCCGCCGACGGCCTGGACGATGTCCTGCGGGTTCAGGCCGGTGAGCTGCGCGATGCGGGGCGCCGGGATCCCGGCGGTGAGGGCGCGGTGGACCAGCGACTGCCAGTCCTGGGTGGTGTCCCGGAAACTGAGCAGCTCGGCCTCCATGTCCGTCAGTGACTTCGGCGCGCACGCGTGCTCCACGCGCAGCGTCTCCTCCTCGCTGAGCGGTACCGGCAGCCGCTCCGCCTCCTCGGGGACGAGCACCTCGGCTGCCGCGGGGACGATCCTGACGCGTTCGGAGGAGCCGGGGATCCCGTGGGCGTGGAGCCAGCCCAGCACCGCGGGACTCCCGGCACACTCCAGCTCGCCGACCGAGGACAGGGCGGCGCCGAGTCGGGGGTGACGCTCGGGGAGAACGAACAGCAAGGCATCGTCGGCCATAGCCGTGACACCCCTCTCGGATCAGCCGGCCAGGGAACCCGCCCACTATCCCCCGCACCACCGCGCCCGCCTCGCAGCGGCATCACCCACTCACCCGGGAGGAGGGGCGTGCCGATCGCCTGTACGCATACGGCGCTCACGGTCCGGAACGGCGCCGGTCACTGCCCCACCCTCCCGTCGACGCACTCCCGCAACAGATCGGCGTGCCCGCAGTGGCGGGCGTACTCCTCGATCCGGTGGACCAGCAGCTCCCGCACCGCGATCCGGTCCTCGCCCAGGCGCTCGCCGAGGTCCGGGTGCGCGGCCAGGGCGGCGTCGGTGGCCGCCTGTTCGCGCGCGAGGTCGGCGTACGCCGCGTCGACGAGGGCCTGTTCGGCCACTGCGCCGTCGAAGTCCGCGTCGCGGGCGCCGTACAGCTTCGGCAGCGGGTCGCCGTCGGTGATCCAGTTGCGCCAGTCCCGCTCCACCTCGGCGAGGTGGCGGATCAGGCCGAGCAGCGACATGGTCGACGGCGGGACGGACCGGCGGGCCAGTTGCTCCGCGTCCAGGCCCTCGCACTTCATCCGCAGGGTCAGGCGGTAGTTCGTCAGGTAGTCCCGCAGCGTGGCGAGTTCGCCGTCCGGGGCGGTTCCTTCGCTGTTGCGGGGGTCGGTGTCGGGGTCCGCCCACATGTCGGGGTGGACGGTCGCCTGGGTCCATCGGGCGGGTTGGTCGCTCATGCGTTCCATGCTCGTCGGCCGGGGCAGGGGCCCGCATCCGGTTAATGCCGCGCCACCGTGGGCCGGTGGTTGGCCGGATGACGGACATGCCAGTACATTTCCGCCCACTGTTCTCTGAGGAACACTCCGCGAACCGCTGCGCCGACGAAGGATGCCTCCGTGTCGATGACCGATCGGACGACCACATCCCGGGCCGGGGTGCGGGCGTCCCGTGGCTTTCGGGCGGGCGACGGCCCGCGGCTGGTGGAGGCGTGGTGCCGGAGCGCGCCGGCCGACCCCGTCAGCCCCGACCGCTTCCGCCGCCTGGTGCTGCTCGACGCCAACTTCGACCCCGAGGGGCTCCGGGTCGCCGTGGACGGCGGCCGGGTCGTCGGCGCCGCCTACGCGGTGCGGCGGCTGACGCCGGTCACCGGCACCGACCTGGAGCCGGAGCAGGGGTGGATCCCGTTCTTCTTCGTCGACCCGGCCGCCCGGGGGCGCGGGCTCGGCCGCCGGCTGCTGACCGACGCCCTCGACTGGCTGCACGGCCACGGCCGCACCCGGGTGGACTTCGCGTCGTACACCCCGAACTACGTCCTGCCGGGACTGGACGCCGCGGCGTACCCGGAGGCGGCCGCGCTGCTCGAGTCCCTCGGATTCCGCACGCTGTACGAGGCGGCGGCGATGGACCGCTCCCTGGTCGGCCATCGTCTCCCGGCCGAGGTCGTGCGCCGCCGGGACGAACTGACGGGCCGGGGCTACCGGTTCGCCACCCCGGCCGACGACGACCTGGTGGAGCTGGTCGCCCTGGCCGGGGAGCACTTCAGCCCGGACTGGGCGCGCGCGATCCGGGAGTGCCTGGCCGCGGGGACGCCGCTCGACCGGATCGTCGTCGTACGGGAGCCGTCCGGCCGCCTGGCCGGCTGGGCGATGCACGGGGCGTACGAGTCGGTGGACGAGCGGTTCGGCCCGTTCGGGGTGCTGGCGGAGATGCGCGGGTCCGGCCTCGGCAAGGTGCTGCTCCACCTGGTGCTGGAGCGGATGCGGGCGCGCGGTCTGCACTCCGCCTGGTTCCTGTGGACGGGCGAGCGGTCCCCGGCGGGTCACCTGTACCGCGCGGCCGGGTTCACCACGACCCGGGTGTTCCGGGTGCTGCGGCGGGAGGCCGCCCGGTGACGCCGGTACCCGGGACCGGCGGGCCGAGCCGCCGCCTCGTGTGCGCGCTCCCGCCGGCGCTCCTCGCCGCCGGATGCGCCGCGCCGCACCGGGGCACCGGGCGGCCCGGGGACCCGATCGTCCTGACCCTGCTCTCGCACTACGCGAGCGGGGCGCTCAGGGAGGCGCTGCAGGGCCCGGTCGACGAGTGGAACGCCACGCACGACCGGGTCAAGGTGCGGACGCTGGCCGTGGAGTTCACGGACCTGCTGACCACGTTCATGGTGCGGCAGGCCGCGGGCCGGGGCGCCGACATCCTCCACCCGTACTGCCTGTGGAACGGCCAGCTCGTCCGGGCGGGCGTCCTCAGGCCCGCCCCGCCCGGGCACGCCGAGGAGATCAGGCGGGGCTACAGCGCGGCCGCGGTCGGCTCGGCGTCGGTGGACGGCCGGGTCTACGGCTACCCGACCGAGGTGCAGACGTACGCCCTCTACTACAACCGGCGGCTGCTGCGCGAGGCCGGCGTCGGCGGCCCGCCGCGCACCTGGCGGGAACTGGAGGAGACCGCCTACCGCACCAGCAGGCGGGACCGGTACGGCAACACCCTGGTGCAGGGGTTCGGGCTGTCGACGTACGACGACGCCACCACCGTCGGCCAGACCCTCGCGCTGCTCAACGCCGCCGGCGGCACGTTCGTCTCCGCCGACGGCAGGAGCACCGCGATCGACTCCCCGGCCGGCCGGGCCGTGTTCGAGCTGGAGCACCGCCTCGTCGTGGGCGGCGCCGGCGCGCCCGGCGTCAACGTCTACCAGGCGTTCCCGTCCGGGCGGGTGGCCATGGTGATCGGCGCGGGCTGGTGGACCGACAGTCTGAAGGCGCTGATGGGCAGGGCGTACGGGGACGTCGGGGTCGCGCCCGTGCCCGTGCCCCGGCCGGGCGGCAGGCGGGCCACGCTCTCCACCGGCTTCATGCTGGGCGTCAACACGGCCGGCCGGCACCCGCGCGAGGCCTGGGAGTTCCTGCGCTGGCTCAACACCGAGAAGGTGGCCGCCGGGCCTGCCGGGAAGGGTGCGGGGGTGACCCGGATGAGCAGGCTGCAGGTGTCGGTCGGCTCCCTGACCGGCCGCGCCGACGACATGCGGACGCTGCTGGGCGAGGGCGGCGACCCCAACCGGCACGCGTTCCTGGACGCGCTGGCGTACGCGGTGCCGGAGCCGAACGGGCCGGGCGCGCAGGCGGCCAAGTCGCTGCTGCGCAAGAACGTCGAAGCCTTGTGGACCGGTCAGAGTTCCGTCGACGAGGCCCTGCGCAGCACCCGCCGCCAGGTCGACCGGGAGGTGTCGCGCGCGTGGTGAACACCCTGGCGCCGGAGGCTGCCGAGGGGGCGGTGCGCGGCCGGCCCTCCGCCGGGCCCGCCGTCGGCGGCCGCACCCGGGCCCGGCGCCGCCAGGCCGTCGTCGCCTGGCTCTTCCTGGCGCCCGCCCTGCTGTTCTTCGCGGTCTTCCTGATCCTGCCGCTCGGCTTCGCCCTGCTGCTGTCGATGTCCCGCTGGACCGGGTTCGCGCTCGGCGACATCCAGCCGGTCGGCCCGGCCAACTACACCGGTCTCTTCGCGAGCGGATCGACGTTCCTGGTGCCGGTCCTCACCAACACGCTGCTGTTCGCCCTGGGCTCCGTGGCGCTCGCGCTCGCCGGCTCGGTGGTCGTCGCCACCTGCATCGACCACCTCCACCTCCAGGGGCTGTGGCGCACGCTGTACTTCCTGCCGATCGTCACGACCGTCGTCGCCGTCGGCAACGTGTGGAAGTACATGTACGAGCCGGGCGGCCTGGTCAACGGCGTCCTCAACGCGCTCGGGGCCGGCTCGGTGGCCTTCCTGGAGGACCCGGACACCGCCCTGCCCTCCCTGGTCGTCGTCCAGGCCTGGGCGTCGGTCGGTACGGCGATCCTCGTCCTGACCGCCGGGCTGAAGTCCATCCCGGGGTCGTACTACGAGGCGGCCGCGCTCGACGGCGCGGGGCCGGTCACCGTCTTCCGGCGGATCACCCTGCCGTTGCTGCGGCCGTCGCTGATGCTGGTGTGCGTCACCCAGTTCCTCACCGGGCTGCAGTCGTTCGGGCTGATCATCGTGATGACCCGGGGCGGGCCGGGCGGCGCGACCGACGTGGCCGCGCTGGAGATGTACCGGCAGGCCTTCGCCCACGGCGACTGGGGTGCGGCGAGCGCCGCCGCCTTCGTGCTGTTCGCGGTGGTCCTCGCGGTCACCCTGGCGCAGGTGTGGCTCTTCGGCCGCAAGGGGGAGGACGCGTGAGGCGCCGCCGTTTCCCGTGGCTGTCGTACCTGGTGGTCGTGACCGGCGCCGTGCTCACGGTGGTGCCGTTCCTCGACATGGTGATGACGTCGTTCAAGGGGCCGGGCGAGGCCGGCACGCTGCCGTACCGGTTCCTGCCCGAGGCGTTCGACCTGTCCAACTACCGGGCGGCACTGCACCAGTTGAACCTGCCGGTGCTGTTCCGCAACAGCGTCGTCGCCACCGCCGTGATCACCGGCTCGGTGCTGCTGACGTCGTCGCTCGCCGGCTACGCGCTCGCCAAACTGCGCTTCCGCGGCCGGGACTTCGTCTTCCGCTTCGTCCTGTCGACGATGATGTTCCCGCCGTTCCTGTTCTTCGTCCCCCGGTTCCTGATCCTGGCGCACTGGCCGCTGGCGGGCGGCAACGACCTGCTCGGACGCGGGGGTTCGGGCCTGACCGCGAGCATCCTGGCGCTCGCGGTGCCGTTCCTGGTCAACGGCTTCGGGATCTTCCTGATGCGCCAGTTCATGGTCTCGATCCCGGACGAGGTCCTGGAGGCGGCGCGCGTCGACGGGGCCGGGGAGTTCGCCGTCTGGTGGCGGATCGTCATGCCGCAGACCGCACCGGTCCTGGTCACGCTCGGACTGCTGACCTTCGTCGACGCCTGGAACGAGTACATCTGGGCACTGCTCGTCTCCACCGCCGACCCGGACGTGATGACCCTGCCCGTCGGCATCCAGCTGCTGCAGGACCACGTCGACCCGGCCCGCACGACGCCCGTCGTCATGGCCGGCCTGGTCCTGAGCGTCCTGCCGGTCCTGGTGCTCTTCCTGCTGCTGCAGAAGTACTACGTCCGCGGGGTCATGCTCAGCGGCCTGAAGTGAGCCGTCGTCCCGTCGCCTCTGCCGGGCCACGGCAGCGTACGGCCGGGAAGTCGTCCGGGGCCGGACAGTGTGCCGGTGGTCGCGCCGCAGGACGATGGCCGGATGGGACCACGGGGTGAACGGCGCCGCAGGGCGCGGGAGGAAGCAGCCCGCTTCGACGGGCAGTTGACGGCGTTCGGCGAGATGCTGGCCGGGCATCCCTTCGCCACCGACCGTCCGGGCGCCACGCACGTGATGGCCGTCGAGTACGCCCGTGCCCTGGACGCCTACGAGAAGGCCGCCAGGGAAGCCGTACGGAACCCGGCCCTGGCCAGGCAGGAGCTGGACGAGGGCCTGGCGGCGCTGAACCGGCTCAACACCCTTCTCGTCGGGGCGACCCAGGCGGCCGACGGCACGCCCGCGGCCGAGCCGCGCGACCGGATGAGGCAGGCCCGGGCACGGCCGGACAAGGCGGGGCCGGACAAGGCGGGGCCGAGCAAGGCGGGGCCGGACAAGGCACTGCCGAGCAAGGCGGGACCGGACGAGGAGAGGGGCGAACGCCGGGCGCTCGCCGTCCCGGCCGCCGGTCCGGCGAAGCCGCGGCTGAGGGACCGTTACGCTCCGGAGCAACTGCTGGTGCGGGCGAGCCTGACCGTGCTGGCCGTCTACTGCCTGCTCGTCGGCTTCCTGGCCGGCTGGCCGCAGGCGTTGCTCTGCCTCGTCGGCGCGAACCTCGGCCTGGGGATGGCCGCTTGCGGGTTCGCGCTCTGCATGCCGCTCCGGGAGAGCTGGGGTGCCCTGCGAGGGGGGCGGGTCCGCGCTCGCTACTCGCACACCGAGAAGACCTTCTCCACCGCGACGCCATGGGAGCAGCACTACGTCCACGTGGACGCGGACGGCCGCGAGCTGACCTACCGGCGCGGGGTGCCCAGCGGTTCACTCGCCCCGCTGCCGAGCCGGCGACTGTGGCGGGTGACGGGCAGGAGCCCCCGGCTGATCAGCTCCGCGGAGTTCTTCCTCTCCCCGCTGCTGCTCCTCCTCGGCGCCCCGTTGCTGCTCGGCGGACTCGCGCTCACCCTGACCGCCTGTCCCGGCGCGCTGGTGGGAGCGCTGACCGGCCACCGGTGGTGAGCCGGCCCCGGACGGGGAGGTGAACCCGTCCGGGGCCGCGCCGGTCGTGCCCCCGGGGCGGGGACGTCAGTCCAGCGACGTCATCACGTGCTTGATGCGCGTGTAGTCCTCGAACCCGTACGCCGACAGGTCCTTGCCGTAGCCGGACTTCTTGAAGCCGCCGTGCGGCATCTCCGCGACCAGCGGGATGTGCGTGTTGATCCACACGCAGCCGAAGTCGAGCTTCTTGGACATGCGCATCGCTCGGCCGTGGTCCTTGGTCCACACCGAGGAGGCGAGGGCGTACTCGACGCCGTTGGCCCACTCGACGGCCTGGTCCTCGTCCGTGAAGGACTGGACGGTGATGACCGGGCCGAAGACCTCGTTCTGGATGATCTCGTCGTCCTGCTTGAGGCCGGAGACGACGGTCGGGGCGTAGAAGTAGCCCTTGTCGCCGACCTGCCGGCCGCCCGTCTCCACCTTGGCGTGGGCGGGCAGGCGCTCGATGAAGCCGGCGACCTGCTTGAGCTGGTTGGGGTTGTTCAGCGGGCCGAACAGGACGTCCTCGTCGTCCGGCTGCCCGGTCTTCGTCTCGGACGCGGCCTTGGCGAGCGCGGCCACGAACTCGTCGTGGATGGACTCCTGGACCAGCACGCGGGTCGCGGCCGTGCAGTCCTGGCCGGCGTTGAAGAAGCCCGCCACGGAGATGTCCTCGACGGCCTTGGCGATGTCGGTGTCCTCGAAGACGACGACCGGCGCCTTGCCGCCCAGCTCCAGGTGGACCCGCTTGACGTCCTTGGCGGCGGACTCGGCGACCGACATGCCGGCCCGGACCGAGCCGGTGATGGAGGCCATCGCCGGGGTCGGGTGCTCGACCATCAGGCGGCCGGTCTCGCGGTCGCCGCAGATGACGTTGAAGACGCCCTTGGGCAGGATCGAGCCGAGGATGTCGGCGATCAGGACGGTGGAGGCGGGGGTGGTGTCCGACGGCTTCAGGACGACCGTGTTGCCCGCCGCGATCGCCGGGGCGAACTTCCACACGGCCATCATCATCGGGTAGTTCCACGGGGCGACCTGCGCGCAGACGCCGACCGGCTCGCGGCGGATGATCGAGGTCAGCCCGTCCATGTACTCGCCGGCGCTGCGCCCCTCCAGCATGCGGGCCGCGCCCGCGAAGAAGCGGATCTGGTCGATCATCGGCGGGATCTCCTCGTCCCGCGTGAGCCCGACCGGCTTGCCGGTGTTCTCCACCTCGGCCGCGATCAGCTCCTCGGCGCGCTCCTCGAACGCGTCCGCGATCTTCAGGAGGTGCTTCTGGCGCTCGGCGGGGGTGCTGTCGCGCCAGGCCGGGAACGCGGCGGCGGCGGCCGCCATGGCGGCGTCCACGTCCGCCTGTCCGGACAGCGGAGCGGTGGCGTACGCCTCGCCCGTCGCCGGGTTGACCACCTCGGTGGTCCGTCCGTCGGCGGCGTCCCGGAACTCACCGTCGATGTAGTTGCGCAGACGACGCAGCTCGGTGCTCACTGCCGGCCTCCTGATCTGGTTCGAGGGTTCGAGCTGTCCAGCCGGGACGGCCCGGTGGGCTGTCCAGTGACTGAGACACCCCACCCTAATCGGCACACCGACGTTTTCAACACCCCCGCCGCCACCCGTTCTGCGAAATCCGCAAGACTGGAACCCGCAGACAACGAAATTCATCGATACGGCCTTGCGAAACTGTCGAGACGTCGTGCACAGTGAGCTCGTGGCCAGTCGAAGCGCAGACCAGAGGGACTCGTCCCGCGAGTCCAGGAGCGGCAACAGTCCCCAGCTGGACGCCGTCTCCCTCGCCATCATCCAGCAGCTGCAGGAGGACGGCCGCCGGCCGTACGCCGCGATCGGCAAGGCCGTGGGCCTGTCCGAGGCGGCCGTGCGCCAGCGCGTGCAGAAGCTGCTGGACCAGGGCGTGATGCAGATCGTCGCCGTCACGGACCCGCTCACCGTGGGCTTCCGCCGGCAGGCGATGGTCGGCATCAACGTCGAGGGCGATGTCGAGTCGATCGCTGACGCGCTGACCGGCATGTCGGAAGTCGAGTACGTGGTGATGGCCGCGGGCTCGTTCGACATCCTCGCCGAGATCGTCTGCGAGGACGACGACCACCTGCTGGACGTCATCAACAAACGCATCCGGGCCCTCCCCGGCGTGCGCTCCACCGAGAGCTTCGTCTACCTCAAGCTCAAGAAGCAGACCTACATGTGGGGAACCCGATAACCGTGACCGAGAAGGACCTCAGCCGCACCGCGTACGACCACCTGTGGATGCACTTCACCCGCATGTCCTCGTACGAGAACTCCCCCGTCCCGACGATCGTCCGGGGCGAGGGCACCTACATCTACGACGACAAGGGCAAGCGCTACCTGGACGGTCTCGCGGGGCTGTTCGTGGTCCAGGCCGGTCACGGCCGCACCGAGCTCGCCGAGACCGCCGCCAAGCAGGCCCAGGAGCTCGCCTTCTTCCCGGTGTGGTCCTACGCCCACCCCAAGGCCGTCGAACTGGCCGAGCGCCTGGCCCACGAGGCCCCCGGCGACCTGAACAAGGTCTTCTTCACCACCGGCGGCGGCGAGGCGGTCGAGACCGCCTGGAAGCTCGCCAAGCAGTACTTCAAGCTGGTCGGCAAGCCCACCAAGTACAAGGTCATCTCCCGCGCGGTCGCCTACCACGGCACCCCGCAGGGCGCCCTGTCCATCACGGGCCTGCCCGGCCTGAAGGCCCCCTTCGAGCCGCTCGTCCCGGGCGCGCACAAGGTGCCGAACACCAACATCTACCGCGCCCCGATCTTCGGCGACGACCCCGAGGCCTTCGGCCGCTGGGCCGCCGACCAGATCGAACAGCAGATCCTCTTCGAGGGCCCCGACACCGTCGCCGCGGTCTTCCTGGAGCCGGTGCAGAACGCCGGCGGCTGCTTCCCGCCGCCCCCCGGCTACTTCCAGCGCGTGCGCGAGATATGCGACCAGTACGACGTGCTGCTCGTGTCGGACGAGGTCATCTGCGCCTTCGGGCGCCTCGGCACGACGTTCGCCTGCGACAAGTTCGGCTACGTCCCGGACATGATCACCTGCGCCAAGGGCATGACCTCGGGCTACTCCCCGATCGGCGCCTGCATCGTCTCCGACCGCCTGGCCGAGCCGTTCTACAAGGGCGACAACACCTTCCTGCACGGCTATACCTTCGGCGGCCACCCGGTCTCCGCGGCCGTGGGCCTCGCCAACCTCGACCTGTTCGAGCGCGAGGGCCTCAACCAGCACGTGCTGGACAACGAGGGCGCCTTCCTGAAGACCCTGCAGAAGCTGCACGACCTGCCGATCGTCGGCGACGTCCGCGGCAACGGCTTCTTCTACGGCATCGAGCTGGTGAAGGACAAGCACACCAAGGAGTCCTTCAACGAGGAGGAGACCGAGCGCGTCCTGTACGGCTTCCTCTCCAAGGCGCTGTTCGACAACGGCCTGTACTGCCGTGCCGACGACCGCGGCGACCCGGTCGTCCAGCTCGCCCCGCCGCTGATCTCCGACCAGGGGACCTTCGACGAGATCGAGCAGATCCTGCGCGCCACCCTCACGGAGGCGTGGACGAAGCTCTGATCATCCGACCGGATGATCGGTGACGGCCCCGGTGCCCTCCGTTCGAGTGAGAACGGCGGCCCGGGGCCGTGTGCTGTCCGGACTCCCCGGCGACGGCTGCCTAGCGTTCCCCAGTGACCGATCGGCCCACCCTTCGTTCCCCCGGAAGAGGGATCAGGCACCGGGAATCACGGATCAGAACCGAGGTGACGCCCATGGAGGCCCCGCCGGACAACGACGTGCTCTGGGCACGCTCCCTGCACTTCACGCACCGGGACGGCTCGCCCGGGCTGGCCGGGGTCTCGCTCGGCGTGCGGGTCGGCGAGATCCTCGCCGTCGCCGGCCCGCGCGGCAGCGGCAAGACCACGCTGCTGCGGTGCCTGTCGGGGCTGCTACGGGTGCAGCAGGGCGAGATCTGGTTCAACAGCGCCCCCGTGCACACCCTGGGCCCGATGGCCCGGGAGCGGCTGCGGCGCGAACGGTTCGGCTGGATCGACCCGGCGCCCGCGCTCGTACCGGAACTGAACGTGTGGGAGAACGCCGCGCTCCCCATGATGCTGCGCGGCACCGGCCGCCGCCGGGCCAAGGTGGCCGCGCTGGAGTGGCTGGAGCGGCTGGACGTGGGCGAACACGCCCGCAGGCGCCCGCACCAGCTGCGGCAGGCCGAGCGCCAGCGGGTCGCGATCGCCCGCGCGCTCGCCCACGGCCCGACGATCCTCTTCGCGGACGAGCCGACGGCGCCGCTGCACCGCGCCGACCGCGCGCACGTCCTGCGCACCCTCACCACGGCGGCCCGCTCGCACGGCATCACCGTCGTCCTGGCCACGCACGACGCCGAGACCGCGGCACTCGCCGACCGTACGGTGTCCCTGCTGGACGGGCGGCGCGTACGGACGGTGCACCTGCCGGAGGCCCCGGAGACGGAGGGCCGGGCCGCGTGCTCGCTCTCCGCCTGACCCACGCGGCCCGGCCCGCCGTCCAGCTGCGCCGCCTGCTGGTGGGCGCGGCCTCGGCCGGCACCGGTTTCCTCCTCCTGGCCGCCCTCGGCTGGGCGCTGGCCCACCCCGGCAGACCGGACGCGGCGGCGCTGCGCCTGGCCTGGTGCGTGCTCCCGCTCGCCGCCACGGCGTACTTCGCCCTCGCCGTCGCCCGCACGGACCCCGGCACCCGGCCCCGCTCCGGCCTGTCCGCCGTCGGCCTGGGCCCCGCCCGCATGATGGCGATCTCCGCCCTGACCACGGCCCTTTCCTCGACCCTGGGCTCGCTGCTGGCGCTGCTGGTCTTCCTGCACCTGCGCGGCGACCTCACGGGCCTGCCCTTCGACGGCGCGGTGCCCCCGTTCGCCGCCGCCGGCCAGCCCCTCCCCCTCCCGGCGACCCTGACCCTGCTGGCCCTCGTCCCCGCCCTCACGTCGGCCACGGTGGCCCTCGCCCTCCGCCCGCGCGACCCCCGCCCCACCGCCAAGGGCCCGCGGGGCTACGGCCGGTTCGGCGCGTACGGCCGCTCGGCGACCCGCGAGACGTTCGGCGCGTACGGCAGATTCGGGTCGCACCTCGGCCCGGCGGGTGGCCACCGGGAACACCGCACGTCCCGGCAGACGGGCGGCGCAGGGGACGACGACAGCTCCCGACCAGGGGGCGGCGACCGGCACGGCGGCGGCCTCCGGCCGCCGGGCGGCGACCGGGAGAACCGCACCCTCCGGCACGCGGACGGCGCACGAGACGCCGGCAGCCCCCCGGCGGCCGGCGCACGAGACGACGACGCCACCCGACCGGCCGGCGGTGACCGGAACGACGGCAGCCCCCGATCGGCGGGTGGCGACCACGAGAACCGCACCCTCCCGCACGCAGGCGGCGCACGAGACGACGACGCCACCCGACCGGCGGGCGGCGACCGGAACGACGGCAGCCTCCGATCGGCGGGTGGCGACCAGGAGAACCGCACCCTCCCGCACGCAGGCGGCGCACGAGACGACGACGCCACCCGACCGGCGGGCGGCGACCGGAACGACGGCAGCCCCCGATCGGCGGACAGCGACGGGAACGACGGCAGCCCGCGATCGGCGGCCGGTGATCGAGAGAGCCGCACCCTCCGGCAGGCGGGCGGCACCGCACCGATCGGCCACGCTCCCGACGGCACCAGGCCCGGGGCCCTGCCCCTCAGCCGGTCCGGGAGCCGCCGTACCGTCACGGCGTCCGTCCCCGAGGAGTCCGGTGGGCTTCCCTCGTCAGGCGGCACCGCATGCGCCCCCGCCCCCGCCCCCGAGACCGACGGCGCCCTGTCCGCGGCGGACGCCGACGACGCGGACGCCGACTGGGCCGATGCCCTGCCGAGTCCCCCCGCGCCCCGCGAGGCGCCCGCCGGGCTGCCCTGGGGGGTCGCCCTGCTCGCCGCCGGTCTCGCCGTGCAGGCCTACGCCGGGCGGCCCGGGCCCGCCACCGCAGTGACCGCGCTGCCCGTCGAGGCCGCCGCCGTGCCGGCCGGCTGGGTCCTGACCGCCGCCGGTCTGGTCCTCGCCTCCCCCGGCCTCGCCCACCTGTGCGGACGGCTGCTGCAGTCCACCCGCCCGGGAGCACTCCGGCTGCTGGCCGGACGAGGGCTGATGGCCGAGGCGACCCGGATCGGCCGGCCGCTCGGCGTGGTCTGCGCGGTCGCGTCCGCCGCGTACGCCATGACCGCCCTGTACGGCGGCCCCGCCCCCTCCTTCGGCCCGCTCACCACGCTCGCCGCCCTAGTGGTGGCCGGCTGCACGGTGGCCACCCTGCTGACCGCGGCCGTCGAGGCCCGGCAGTGCCGGGCTGACACCACCGCCGCGCTGCTGCGGCTCGGCGCCCGCGCCGCGGTGCTGCGCGGCGCCGCCGCCCTCCGCGCGGCCGCCCTGCTCGCCGTCTTCGGCCCGCTCACCCTCCTGATCGCCAACTTGGCGGCGCTGCCGTCGGCGCGGTGACACACCCCCGGGGGGACGCGCGGAAAGAAGTTCGCCGGCCGCCGATGAGTTCCGCGGCGGCCCGGCGTCCATCCAGACGAACGGCAGCGAGCGCACCGACCCAGGGAGAGACCCGGACATGTACCAGCAGATGATCTTCGTGAACCTGGCCACCGACGACGTCGAGGCGTCGAAGAAGTTCTTCACCGAGCTCGGCTACGCGATCAACCCCCAGTTCAGCACCGACGACTGCGCCTGTGTCGTGATCAGCGACACCATCGTCGCGATGCTGCTCAGCCGGCAGCACTACGCGACCTTCACCAAGAAGGAGATCGCCGACTCGCGGACGACCAGCGAGACGCTGATCTGCCTGAGCGCCGAGAGCCGCGAGAAGGTCGACGAGCTGGTGGACAAGGCGATCGCGGCCGGCGGCAGCGCGAGCGGGCCGACCCAGGACCACGGCTTCATGTACGGGCGGGCCTTCGACGACCTCGACGGCCACACCTGGGAGGTCATGTGGATGGACCCGGCCGCGGTGCAGGGCTGACCCGGCCGGGCCGAACGCGCGTGCCTAGCATGGGCGGGTGCATCCGACACCCGCCCAGCCGCACCAGGCCTCCCACGACCGCGAGATAGAGTCCCTCGCCGAGTTCGACGAGGTGGTCGCCGAACACGGCACACTCGCCCGCTTCCGGGTCCAGGCCGTCGATCTGACGGGCCGTACGCCCGCCCTGCTCGAACTGGACACCACCGGTTCCGTCTTCCTCGGCTGCACGATGGAGCCCGAGGCCGCGGCCCGCGTCCGCTCCTCCGGCGCCCTGGTGTTCCCGCCGGTCCCGGGGCTCCCGTTCGACCCGTACCGGGGGTTCGTCTACACACCCGACGAGTTGTACGAGTCGCTCGACCGGGACTACGGGGCGACGCCGGACGCGCGCGCCTACTCCTGGTTCCAGCGCACCAAGGCCGACGGTGACGTCTTCGCCTCGATGCTGCGCGCGATCCACGACGACACCGTCTCCGACGCCCTGGACGAACTCCTCGCCGGCGCACGGGTGGTGGGCGTGATGGGCGGCCACGCGCTGGCCCGCGGCAGCGCCGCGTACGCCGGTGCCGCCCGGCTCGGCCGGGAGCTGGCGCGGGCCGGGTTCACGGTCGCCACCGGCGGCGGACCGGGTGCGATGGAGGCGGCGAACCTCGGCGCGTACGCGGCCCCCTTCGACGACGCGATGCTCGACCAGGCGCTGGAACTCCTGGCGAAGACACCCTCGTTCCGGCCGTCGGTGACCGACTGGGCGCGGGCCGCGTTCGAGGTGCGCGAACGCTGGCCCGGCGGCGGTGAGTCGGTGGGCATCCCCACCTGGTTCTACGGCCACGAGCCGCCGAACGCGTTCGCCGCGCACATCGCCAAGTACTTCGCCAACGCCATCCGCGAGGACGGCCTGCTGGGCCGGTCGAACGCGGGCGTGGTGTTCCTGCCGGGCGCCGCCGGGACCGTGCAGGAGATCTTCGACAACGCGACGCCGAACTACTACGAGTCGCGCGGCGACTCCACGCCCATGGTGCTGGTCGACGAGGAGCACTGGACGCGTGAGCTGCCGGCCTGGCCGCTGCTGCGGTCGCTGGCGCGGGGGCGGCGGATGGAGTCCCGTATCACTCTGGTTGACCAAATCGAGTCGGCGGCGGAGGCGTTGAAACGTCTCTGTGATTAAAAGGCAGGTAAAGCAAGGGACGTTGAGGGGCATCTGCGTTGACACTTCTTATGAAGCGCTTATAAACCTTTGAGTCTCGTGGGGGATCTGGGACTTCACCGTCTCGGTGTCCCAACTCCCTCTCAACCCCCCGCAGTTATGCACTCTGAAAAGGACAAACGTGTCCATAACTCGCCGCACCGCACGGCGTTCCGTGCGCATTCTGGGTGTCGCCTCCGCGTCCGCCGCGCTGAGCCTGGCTCTGTCCAGCACCGCCCTCGCGTGCAACATCCGTGAGTTCTCCGCCGAGGCCACGTGCACCGGCAGCCAGGGCTCCATCGTCGTCACCGACAAGGACGCCTCCGGCACCCCGGCCACCATCACCGTCTTCCTGAAGACCGACGCCGGTGAGACCCCGGTCGGCAAGCCGCAGGTGGTCGAGGGCACCCGCGAGGGCGCCACGGTCAGCTTCGACGAGGACTGGAAGCCCAGCGCGACCTACCGCATCCACGTCAAGACCGACCGGTTCAACGTGGACGAGGACATCAAGCCCGACCTGACGACCCCGTCCACCGCCTGCAAGACGGAGGAGTCCCCCTCCGCGTCGCCGTCGGAGAAGCCGTCTCCGTCGCCGTCGAAGTCCACCCCGGCCGAGTCGGCCAGCCCGACCCCGTCGGCCTCCGAGAGCAGCAGCGCCCCGGCCGGCAAGCCGTCGGACAACGCGCCGTCCCCGGCGACCGGTGACTCCAACCTCGCCGAGACCGGTGCGAACTCCAACACCGGCCTGATCGCCGGTGTCGCCGGGGCCCTCGTGGTCGTCGGCGGTGGCGCCGTCTTCTTCGGCATGCGCCGCCGTGGGGCCAACAGCGGTCGCTGACGCCTCACTTCGTACCCCGCTCGTACGCGCCGCGGCCCGCCCCCGTATCCCCGGGGGGCGGACCGCGGTCGTGCTCAGCCGAAGACGGTGCGGCCGAGCCAGAACTCCAGCACCTCACGCTCGCCCAGCACCTCGAGGCCCGGCGCGTCCAGCGGCAGGCGCCGGTAGAAGGCGAGCAGCACCGAGGTGAGCGGGCCGCGCAGGGCGACCGTGGCCTTCTCGTGGCCGCGGCGCCATCGCACGCCCTCCGCGCCGAACTCCACCAGCCACTCGGCGTTCAGGGCCGCGCCGGCGTCCGTGGCGTGGAGGTGCACGGAACGGGTCGGGCCCTCCAGCCGGAGCGCCTCCTCGTGGCCCCTGACCTGCTGGACGAACACGGCGATGTCCAGCCACTCGTCGAGCGCGTCGACGGCGATCTCGGGTGCCACCTCGTACGGCACCCCGGCGGTCAGCTCCGCGTCGGCGCGGTGGACGGTGATCTCGTGGGTCATCCGGCGGGCCCAGAAGCCGCTGGTGCTCATGCCCGTCCAGGACCACACCCTGGCGTCCGGCCCCGCCTCGCGCAGGCCGGCGACGGCCAGCTCTCCGCTCTCCGCCAGCCACGCCTCCAGGGCGGCCGGGTCGTCCCGGCGCTCCGGGCCGCCGCCGAGCGGCACCTGGTCGTAGGGGATGCTCTCCTGTGCGCGGGTGCGCACCAGGGCCTCCGTCCAGCGCAGGGCGCCGCCCATGTGCCGCACGAGCTGCCCCAGCGACCAGTCCGGGCAGGTGGGCACGGTGGCGCCCAGGTCGGTCCCGGAGCTGACCAGGGTTCTCAACTGGTCCACCTGGTGGGTGATCTCGTCGCAGTACCGGTCATGTGCGAGTAAGGTCATGGCCTCACCCTAGGGCGGGACGATCAGCCGAGCACGACGATTTCGGCCGCGTCGAACGCCGTCCCCACCTCGGCTCCGGCCTCCGGCGCGTCGCGCAGCGCGCAGGCCGCCTCCAGGCGCGGGCCGCCGTCGCGTGGCCGGAGGTGGACGGCCACGTGGGTGCCCCGGAAGGTGCGGGCGGTCACCGTGCACGGCAGTCCCTCGTCGGCCGCCACGAGCCGCACCCCGGCGGGCCGCACCAGCAGCGGACGGCTGCCCCGCGGGGAGCCGTCCGGTACCGGCAGCTTGCCCCACGGCGTGTCCGCCGCCGTGTCGCCCACGGTCGCCGGCACCACGTTGTCGAAGCCGAGGAACCGGGCCACGAACTCGTCCGCGGGCCGCTGCCAGACCTCCAGCGGCGTCCCGGACTGGGCGATCCGCCCGTCCCGCATCACCACCACCCGGTCGGCCAGCGCGAACGCCTCGCCCTGGTCGTGCGTCACGGCGAGCACGGTCGTACCCAACCGGCCGAACAGCTCCCGCAGTTCGACCACCAGCCGCTCCCGCAGCGAGCGGTCGAGCTGGCCGAGCGGCTCGTCCAGCATCAGCAGCCGGGGGCGGGGCGCGAGCGCCCGGGCGAGCGCCACCCGCTGCTGCTCCCCGCCGGACAGCCCGGCCACGGCCCGCCGGGCCGCCCCGGGCAGCCCCACGAGCTCCAGCAACTGCGCGACCGCCGCGTCCCGTTCGCCCCGGGCCACCCCGTGCATCCGCAGCCCGAAGGCCACGTTGCCACCCACGTCCCGCTGCGGGAAGAGCTGGTGGTCCTGGAACATCAGCCCGACACCGCGCCGGTGCGCGGGCACCCCCGCCTGGTCCCGGCCGTCCAGCAGCACCCGCCCGGAGGCCAGCGGCTGCAGCCCGGCCACCGCCCTGAGCAGCGTCGACTTGCCGCTGCCGCTGGGCCCGAGGACGCACACCACCTCGTGCTCGGCGACGTCGAGACCGACCCCGTCGAGCACGGGCCGCCCACCGAGGCGCACGGTCGCCTCCTCGAGGCTCAGCAGCATCAGAACTCCCCCGTCCGGTCCATGGGGGTCCCCCCGGTCGAGCTTGTTCGAGACTGGGGGAGTAGCCGCTCCAGGACCAGCAGGGCCACTGCGCACACCACCATCAGAATCGTGGACAGGGCCATCGCCTGCCCGTAGTTGAGGTCGCCCGGCCGGCTCAGCAGCCGGGCCACGGCGACCGGGAGCGTCGGGTTGTCGGGGCGGGCGATGAACACGGTCGCGCCGAACTCCCCGAGCGACACGGCGAACGCGAACCCGGCCGCGACGAGCAGCGCCCGGCGTACCAGCGGCAGGTCGACCTCCCGCCACACGCGCCACGGCGAGGCGCCGAGCACGGCCGCCGCCTCCCGCAGCCGCCCGTCCACCGCGCGCAGCACCGGCAGCATGGTCCGTACGACGAAGGGGGCGCCCACCAGCGCCTGGGCGAGCGGGACGAGGATCCAGGACTGGCGCAGGTCCAGCGGCGGCCGGTCCAGCGCGATCAGGAAGCCGAAGCCGACGGTGACGGCGGAGACGCCGAGCGGCAGCATCAGCAGCGCGTCGAAGCCCCGCACCAGCCGCCCCGCGTCCCGGCGGGCCAGCGCCGCGGCGGCCAGACCTCCGATCAGCACGGCGATCGCGGTGGCGGCGGCGGCGTACTGCAGCGAGGTCCACACGGCGTGCACCGGGGCCACCAGGAAGGTGCCGCCGTCGGTGTGCGCGAGCGCCCGGTAGTAGCCGAGGCCGGGCGCGTCGAGGGAGCGCCGCACGAGCACGCCGAGCGGCAGCACCAGCAGCAGGCCGATCGTGGCGAGGACCCCGGCGAGCAGCGCCCACTGCCCGGCGCCGCACGGTCGGCGGGCGGTGACCGCGGGGTCGACGAGCCGCAGGGCGGTCTCCCGCCGCCGTACCGTCCAGGCGTGCACGGCGAGGATCAGCCCCACCGCGGCGAACTGGACGAGGGTGAGGACGGCGGCCGTGGACAGGTCGAAGACCTCGGAGGTCTGCCGGTAGATCTCCACTTCGACGGTGGAGAAGGTGGGCCCGCCGAGGATCTGGACGACACCGAAGGAGGTGAAGGTGAACAGGAACACCATCAGCGCGGCGGCGGCCACGGCCGGCGCGAGCGCGGGCAGGGTGACCCTGCGCCAGGCGGTGAGCGGCGAGGCGCCCAGCATCCGGGCGGCCTGCTCCTGCTGCGGGTCGAGCTGGGCCCACAGCCCGCCGACGGTCCGGACGACCACCGCGTAGTTGAAGAAGACGTGCGCCAGCAGGATCGCCCACACGGTGGTGTCCAGCCGTACGCCCCACAGCTGGTCCAGCAGCCCGCCGCGGCCGAGGAGCGCCAGGAACGCCGAACCGGCCACGACCGTCGGCAGCACGAACGGCACCGTGACGACGGCGCGCAGCACCTGCTTGCCCGGGAAGTCGAGGCGGGCGAAGACGTAGGCGGCGGGCAGCGCGGCGAGCAGGGTGAGCGCGGTGGAGGCGAGCGCCTGCCAGGTGGTGAACCACAGCACGTGCCCGATGTCCGGCTCGGTGACGACGTCCGCGATCCGCCCGAACCGCCAGCCGCCGTCCGTCTTCAGGCCGCGCGCCACGATGGCGGCGACGGGCCAGGCGAAGAACACGGCGAAGAACGCGACGGGCAGGGCCATCAGGCCCAGCCGCGCCGCGCTCCCGCGCGTGCGGCGGCGCGCTACTTCAGTACGAGCGACGTCCACGACTTGACCCACTGGTCGCGGTTGGCGGCTATCTTCCCGGGCGCCAGGGTGGCGGGGTGCGCGGCGGCGGGCCCGTACTCGGTGAAGTCGGCGGGCACGGAGGCGCCTTGCACGACCGGGTAGACGAACATGTTCAGCGGCATGTCCTGCTGGAACTCCTTGGAGAGCAGGAAGTCGATGAACGCCTTGCCGCCCTTGGTGTTCTTCGCGTTGCTCAGCAGGCCGGCGAACTCGATCTGCCGGAAGCAGGTGCCGGTCGCCACGCCCGTCGGGGCGGTGCTGGGCCGCTTCTTGGCGTAGATCACCTCGGCGGGCGGGGAGGAGGCGTACGACACCACCAGCGGCCGGTCGCCGCCCGCCTTCTTCCCCTCGGAGGAGCCCGAGAAGTCCTGGTAGTAGGCCTGTTCCCAGCCGTCGACGACCTTGACGCCGTTGGCCTTGAGCTTCTTCCAGTAGTCCGGCCAGCCCTGGTCGCCGAACCGCGCGGCGCTGCCGAGCAGGAAGCCGAGGCCGGGCGAGGAGGTGGCGGCGTTCTCGGTGACGAGGAGGTTCTTGTACGTGGGCTTGGCGAGGTCGGCGTACGACTGCGGCGGGGTCAGCTTGTGCTTGCTGAAGTACGCCTTGTCGTAGTTGACGCAGATGTCGCCGTAGTCGACCGGCGTGACGCGGTGCTTGTCCTGGTCGAGCTGGTAGGCGGCGCCGACGGTGGCGAGGCCCTTCGCCTGGTACGGCTGGAACAGGCCGTTGTCGAGGGCCCGGGACAGCAGGGTGTTGTCGACGCCGAAGAGGACGTCGCCCTGGGGGTTGTCCTTGGTCAGGATCGCCTTGTTGACGGCCTGCCCGGCGTCGCCGTCCTTGAGGACCCGGACCTTGTACCCGGACTTCTTCTCGAAGTCCTTGAGCACGTTCTTGGACACGGCCCACGAGTCGTGGCTGACCAGGGTCACGGTCCTGGAGTCCGCCGAGCCCTTGGCGTCGCCGGACCCGCACCCGGTCAGCGCGGTCATGCCGACCAGGCCGAGACCGGCCGCCACGGCCACGAAGGTCTTGGTGTGCACTGGATGTCCTCCTGGGGTTGGCCAGGAAGAGACGCGGCCCTGCCCGGGCCCCGTGAAAGGGACCCGGGCAGGGCGCAACAGCTTGAGTGGTGACCGAACTTCCTACCCAGAATGACCTGGGCGAGGTTCAGAGGGTCTGCGGCCGGTTGCCGCACTCTCAGCGCTGTGGCGCTCCCCTGTCGGAATATGAAGATGTGATGACGTGGCCAGATTATCGCTCGGTGGCCGCCAGCTGACCACAGGCCCCGTCGATCTCCTGTCCACGGGTGTCCCGGATCGTGACGGGTACACCATGGGCCGCGATCGCCTCGACGAACGCCTTCTCGTCCTCCGGCCGCGAGGCGGTCCACTTCGACCCCGGAGTCGGGTTCAGCGGGATGAGGTTGACGTGCACGGGCCTGCCCTTGAGCAGCCGGCCGAGCCGGTCGCCGCGCCAGGCCTGGTCGTTGATGTCACGGATCAGCGCGTACTCGACGGACAGCCGGCGCCCGGACCGCTCGGTGTACTCGAACCCGGCGTCCAGCACCTCGCGCACCTTCCACCGCGTGTTCACGGGGACGAGGGTGTCGCGCAGCTCGTCGTCCGGCGCGTGCAGGGAGATGGCCAGCCGGCACTTGAATCCCTCGTCGGCGAACCGGTGGATGGCGGGCACCAGCCCGACCGTCGACACGGTGATCCCGCGCTGCGACAGCCCGAGTCCGTCCGGCGCGGGATCGGTGAGCGCGCGGATGGCGCCCACGACCCGCTTGTAGTTGGCGAGCGGCTCCCCCATGCCCATGAAGACGATGTTGGACAGCCGCGCGGGGCCGCCGGGCACCTCGCCGTCCCTGAGGGCCCGCATGCCGTCCACGATCTGGTGGACGATCTCGGCGGTGGACAGGTTGCGGTCCAGTCCCGCCTGCCCGGTCGCACAGAACGGGCAGTTCATCCCGCACCCCGCCTGCGAGCTGATGCACATGGTGACCCGGTCCGGGTACCGCATCAGCACCGACTCCACCAGGGTGCCGTCGAACAGCCGCCACAGCGTCTTGCGGGTCGTCCCCTCGTCCGTGGACAGATGCCGGACGACGGTCATCAGCTCCGGGAACAGCGCCTCGCGCAGCTTCTCCCGCGCACCGGCCGGGATGTCGGTCCACTGCTCGGGGTCGTGGGCGTACCGCGCGAAGTAGTGCTGCGAGAGCTGCTTGGCGCGAAACGGCTTCTCCCCGGCCTCGGCGACCGCCTCCTTGCGCTCGGCGGGCGTGAGATCGGCAAGATGCCGCGGCGGCTTCTGCGCTCCGCGCGGCGCGACGAAAGTGAGTTCTCCGGGCTTGGGCATGGTGGTACCAGTGTCGCAGATCCAATCGGATGACCCGTCGAGCCGCCTACCGGGGCACCGGCGCTCCCTGCGCGGTGAGAGACCCTTGCCTTCTTCTTAACTCCGGACGTCATCCCGTCCCGCCGCTGCGACGTACCACCTGTGAAGGTTTCGCACACGCCGACGGCATATGTCAGGAGGAATGCCATGGCGATCTTCAACACTCTGTTCCCCGCCCTGGGACGTGATCACGGGGATCACGGTCACGGGGACCACGGGGACCACGGCGACCACGGCGACTTCCGGGACCACTTCTCCGGGGGCCACCACGGTCACGGTTACTGATATGCCCCACCACCAGTGACACGGAGCGGAGCGGGCCGGAGTTCATGGGAACCGGCCCGCTCCGTCGTGCGTCGGCGTGCATCCGGGCATCTGATGGCCGACGAAAGGGGGGTATGCAGATAATCACCTCTTTGGTGGACCAATCGGCCCATTGCGGTACGGGGGGTGGCCCCGCTTCCCTGGAGGGGACGAAGGACCGGGGCTCGGGGCCGCGCAGGCTGGAGGTGACCGGAGTGCGAGACTTCAGCGGCGGGCTGGCGCGCGCCGGCGAGATGTGCCGTCGTCCCATGGTCCTGGTGGCGGCGCTGTCGCTCCTCCCGGTCCTGTTGCTCGTGGCGGACCTGCTGACGCCCCCCGTCGTCCGCTTCGGGCCCATGATGGTGGCGGCCCCGGCCCTCGCCGCCATCTTCTGCAGCCCCGCCGGCGTGCTGGCGGTGATCGCCGTGACGCTTCCCTGCGTGGTGGCGGCCTCCTTGGTGAACCAGCAGCTCGACACCGTGAACTTCCCGGTGCAGGTCGTCACCATCGGGCTCATCAGTGCGGCCGCCTTGGCCGCCAGCGCCGTGCGGGTGCGCAGGGAGCGGGAGCTGGCCAAGTCCCGGTGGGTCGCCGAGGTCACCCAGCGGGTGCTGCTGCACCCGCTGCCGCGCCAGGTCGGCCCGTTCGAGGTCGCGTCGCTGTACCAGGCGGCGGACGAGGAGGCCGCCATCGGCGGTGACCTCTACGCGGTCGCCCACCACGGTGCGCGCACGCAGGTCCTCCTCGGTGACGTGCAGGGCAAGGGCCTGGCGTCCCTGGAGATGGTCAGCTGCGTGCTGAACAGCTTCCGGCAGTCGGCCCGGCACGGCAGCCCGCTGCCGGACGTGGTGCGGGAACTGGGCGCGGCGTTCCACGAGGAGGTCCAGGACCTGTGCGCGGCCGCGGAGACGGGGTCCGGCTCGGGCAGCCAGTTCGGGGAGGAGTCGTTCGTCACCGCGGTCGTCCTGGAACTCCCCGAGGAGGGCCCCGTGCGCCTGGCGAACCTGGGGCATCCGCCGCCGCTGCTCCTCCAGGACGGCACCGTCACCGCGCTGGAGCCCACCGTGCCGGTGCCGCCGCTGGGTCTGGAGGAGCTGAACGGCGGGGAGGTGATCGTGGACCGGGCCGACTTCCCGCCCGGAGCCACGCTCCTGCTCTACACCGACGGGGTGACCGAGGCCCGGGACGCGTCCGGCGCCTTCTACCCGCTCGCCGAGCGGCTCCGGCGCTGGGCCGGCCTGACGCCGGAGCAACTCGTGGACGCCGTCCAGCGCGACCTGCGCCAGTACGCGGGCTCCCGGCTCACCGACGACGTGGCCATGGTGGCGGTCCGGCGGGCTCCCGCCGCCGTGCGCTCCGCCGGGGTGCACTCGGGCGAGCTGACGGAGGCGCGCAGGAGGGCCGCCTGAGCGGGAGGGCGCGCCGGCAGACGAGAGGGCCCGCCGCACCTCCGTGCAGCGGGCCCCTCGTCGTACGTGTCCCAGCCGTTGTTCAGCTGCTTCCCACGAAGGCCACCATCAGCAGCCACACCACCGGTGCCGTCGGCAGCAGTGAGTCGAGGCGGTCCATGATGCCTCCGTGGCCCGGCAGCAGGGTGCCCATGTCCTTGATGCCCAGGTCACGCTTGATCATCGACTCGCCGAGGTCGCCGAGGGTGGCGCTGACCGCGACCGCGAGGCCGAGCAGCAGACCCTGCCACCAGGCGCCGCCGTCGATCAGGAACTGCATGCACAGCGCGCCCGCGACCATGGCGAACGACACCGCGCCCAGCAGTCCCTCCCGGGTCTTGCCGGGGCTGATGCGCGGGGCGAGCTTGTGCGTGCCGAAGCGCCAGCCGACGGCGTACGCGCCCGTGTCGCTGACGACCGTCAGCAGCAGGAAGGTCAGGACCCGCCAGGGACCGTCGTCGGCGGTGAGCATGAGCGCGACGAACGTGGCCAGGAAGGGCACGTAGAACGCCGCGAAGACGCCCGCCGTGACGTCCTTGAGGTAGCCCTCCGGCGGTTCCGTCATCCGCCAGACCAGGACCGCCAGTGCCGTGAGCGCCATGGCGACCCAGGCGCCCTCGGCGCCCCGGACGTACCCGGCGATCACCATCGCCGCACCGCCCAGCGCCAGCGGCACCAGCGGCGCCTTGATCTCCTTGCGCTCCCGCAGCCTGCTGGTCAGTTCCCACAGGCCCACGACCACGGCGACGGCGATCACCCCGACGAACACGGCCTTGACCACGAACAGGGAGGCGAGGATCACCACACCGAGCCCCACCCCGACGCCTATGGCCGCGCTCAGGTCGCGGCCCGCGCTCTTCTTCGGCGGCGCGGGCGCCGGCTGGGGGGCGTCGGGCATGGGCTCCGGATTCCGCCGCACCGCCCCGGGGGGCGGCACCTGCTGCATCTCGTCTCGCAACGGAGGGCCGTTCAGCCGAGCGGCCCTCCGTTCGTCGTCCTGGTTCCCGCCGTACGCGGGTCCGTCGGGCACGATGGGCATGGGGCGAGTCTGCTGCGCCGGTGGCGCATCGTAGACGGGACCCGCCGGGGCTACGCCCTGCGCAGGCCCCTGGTCGGACGGCCCCCAGTACCCGGTCTGTGGTCCGGCGTGCGGCGGCGCTCCCCAGGAAGAGTCGTTCATCAGACCTCGAGCAGCTCCGCTTCCTTGTGCTTCAGGAGCTCGTCCACCTGCGCGACGTACTTCGCGGTGGTGTCGTCGAGCTCCTTCTCCGCACGGCGGCCCTCGTCCTCGCCGACCTCGCCGTCCTTGATCAGCTTGTCGATGGCGTCCTTGGCCTTGCGGCGCACCGAGCGGATGGACACCTTGGCGTCCTCGCCCTTGCCCTTGGCGACCTTGATGTACTCGCGGCGGCGCTCCTCGGTGAGCTCGGGGAACACCACCCGGATGATGTTGCCGTCGTTGCTGGGGTTGACGCCCAGGTCGGAGTCGCGGATCGCCTGCTCGATGTTGCGCAGCGCGCTCTTGTCGAACGGGGTCACGACCGCCATGCGCGGTTCCGGCACGGAGAACGAGGCCAGCTGGTTGATCGGCGTCGGCGCGCCGTAGTAGTCGGCCACGATCTTGTTGAACATCGCCGGGTGCGCACGGCCGGTGCGGATCGCGGCGAAGTCCTCCTTGGCGACCACGACGGCCTTCTCCATCTTCTCCTCGGCCTCGAGGAGGGTCTCTTCGATCACCACTTGCTCCTGCGTGTCTTGAGTAAGGCCCGGCTGCGGTTCCTCGTCGGGGCGGCGGCCGGCTGCGTCGCGTCTTCTTCCTGCACGGTTCCCGACCGGCAGGACATTGTCCATCCCCCGGCCGTGGTCCGGCGCCCTCACGGGGCCGCGCACCACCGGCCGGGTCGGTGCCGGGTCAGCCCCGGCCGGCCTGGTCACCCACCAGCGTGCCGATCTTCTCACCCTTGACGGCCCGCGCGATATTGCCTTCCGCCAGCAGCTCGAACACGAGGATCGGCAGCTTGTTGTCGCGGCACAGCGTGATCGCGGTGGCGTCGGCGACCTTCAGGTCGCGGGTGATGACCTCGCCGTAGCCGAGAGCGTCGAACTTGACGGCGTCGGGGTTGGTCTTGGGGTCGGAGTCGTAGACCCCGTCCACGCCGTTCTTGCCCATGAGCAGCGCCTCGGCGTCGATCTCCAGGGCGCGCTGGGCGGCGGTGGTGTCGGTGGAGAAGTACGGCATGCCCATACCGGCGCCGAAGATGACCACGCGGCCCTTCTCCAGGTGGCGCACGGCCCGCAGCGGGATGTACGGCTCGGCGACCTGGCCCATGGTGATGGCGGTCTGCACCCGGCTGTCGATGCCCTCCTTCTCCAGGAAGTCCTGGAGGGCGAGGCAGTTCATCACGGTGCCGAGCATGCCCATGTAGTCGGAGCGGGCGCGGTCCATGCCGCGCTGCTGCAGTTCGGCGCCGCGGAAGAAGTTGCCGCCGCCGATCACGACCGCGATCTCCGCGCCGTCGCGGACGACGGCGGCGATCTCGCGGGCGATCTTGTGCACCACGTCCGGGTCCACGCCCAGGCCCCCGCCACCGGAGAACGCCTCTCCGGACAGCTTCAGCAGAAACCGGCCGCGTACTTTGCCGTCGTCGCTCTTCTGGGCTTTGGTGGTCATCGGGATCCCGCCTCTGTTACGTGGTGCACATGCGAAGAAGGCCACTGCCGGTTGGGGTCGCTTTTCGCTCCCATGCGCGGCAATGGCCTCCTCGTCAGATCTGCTGCCGTCCGCCCCACACCCGGGTGTGGCGGTGTGCGCGGACGACTGCTGTCGACCCTATCGGGATTTCTCCGCGGGTCGCGCGTCGATCGCGGTACGGACTCAGATGCCGACCTTGATGCGCGAGAAGCGCTTCAGGGTGACACCGGCCTCGTCCAGCACCTTCTGGACCGACTTCTTGTTGTCGAGCGCGTACGGCTGGCCGAGCAGCGTCGCGTCCTTGAAGAAGCCGTTCAGGCGGCCCTCGACGATCTTGGCGATCGCGGCCTCGGGCTTGCCCTCGGCGCGGGTGGTCTCCTCGGCGATGCGGCGCTCGGACTCGACGACGTCGGCCGGCACGTCCTCCTTGGCGAGGTACTTCGGCGCGAACGCGGCGATGTGCTGGGCGATGCCCTTGGCGACCTCGGCGTTCGGCTTGTCGAGCTCGACGAGGACACCGATCTGCGGGGGCAGGTCGGGCATCGTGCGGTGCATGTAGGCGGTGACGTAGCCGTCGGAGAACTGCGCGAAGCGGTCCAGGACGATCTTCTCACCGAGGTTGGCGTTGGCCTCGTCCACGAACGCCTGGACGGTCTTGCCGGCCTCGATCTCGGAGGCGAGCAGGGCCTCGATGTCGGCCGGGGAGGACTTGGCGACGTGCTCGGCGATGGCCTTGGCCACGGCCTGGAACTTGTCGCCCTTGGCGACGAAGTCCGTCTCGCACTTCAGCTCGACGAGGACGCCGGAGGAGTTGTCGTCGGCGATGATGGAGACCACGGCGCCGTTCTCGGCGGAGCGGCCCTCACGCTTGGCGACGCCCTTCTGGCCCTTGATGCGCAGCGCCTCGACGGCCTTGTCGACGTTGCCCTCGGCCTCGTCCAGGGCCTTCTTGCAGTCCATCATGCCGGCGCCCGTGAGCTCACGGAGCTTCTTGACGTCGGCGGCGGTGTAGTTCGCCATGAGTCTGTGAGTCTTTCTCGAAGTCTTCGAAAGATCGGAGATCAGCACGGTCCGGGTCCACGTGCGGCCGTGGATCGCGGACGGCGTGCCGACCGACGGGTGAACGGTGGGGGCGGACTCACCCTCGCCGGAGGCGCTGTGGATTCCGTGCCGCCCCCACCGTCAACGCTGACGTCAGGCCTGCTCGCCCTCGGCGGCCGGGGCGGCCTCGGCGGCGGGAGCCTCGGCGGCCTCGGCGGCGGGGGCCTCGGCCGGCTTCTCGGCCTCGGCGGCCGGAGCAGCCTCGGCGGCCGGAGCGGCCTCGGCGGCCGGAGCGGCCTCGTCCGCCTTCTTCTCGCCCTCGAGCAGGTCGCGCTCCCACTCGGCGAGCGGCTCGCCCGCGGCCTTCTCGCCCTTGTCACCCGTGGCGACACGGGAGCGGGAGATGAGGCCCTCGGCGACGGCGTCGGCGATCACGCGGGTGAGCAGGGTGACGGAGCGGATCGCGTCGTCGTTGCCCGGGATCTTGTAGTCGACCTCGTCGGGGTCGCAGTTGGTGTCGAGGATCGCGACGACCGGGATGTTGAGCTTCCGGGCCTCGCCGACCGCGATGTGCTCCTTCTTGGTGTCCACGATCCAGACGGCGCTGGGCACCTTCTGCATCTCGCGGATACCGCCGAGGGTCTTCTCCAGCTTGGCCTTCTCGCGGGAGAGGACCAGCAGCTCCTTCTTGGTGAGGCCGGAGGCGGCCACGTCCTCGAAGTCGATCTGCTCGAGCTCCTTCAGGCGCTGCAGGCGCTTGTAGACGGTCGAGAAGTTGGTGAGCATGCCGCCCAGCCAGCGCTGGTTGACGTAGGGCATGCCGACGCGGGTGGCCTGCTCGGCGATGGCCTCCTGCGCCTGCTTCTTGGTGCCGACGAACATGACCGTGCCGCCGTGGGCGACGGTCTCCTTGACGAACTCGTAGGCGCGGTCGATGTACGACAGCGACTGGAGCAGGTCGATGATGTAGATGCCGTTGCGCTCGGTGAAGATGAAGCGCTTCATCTTCGGGTTCCAGCGACGGGTCTGGTGACCGAAGTGGACGCCGCTCTCCAGCAGCTCCCGCATCGTGACGACGGCCATGGCCGTATCTCCTTGAGTTTCTCGGTTGTGCCGCGCCCGCCGGACGGCGGCCGCGCCTGACGCCCGTGGTGCGCCGTGCCACGAAGGACCGAGAGGCGCTTGGCACGAACCCGTTCCGGGTGCCGTGCCTGGGCGTGCGAAGTCGACCCGGTGACCCGGATCGCCAGAAGAAGTGTACGGGACCGACGGGGCAGCGGGTGACGCCGCTGTCCACAACCGGCCGGTCGTCCACAGGTCCCGGCCATGATCGCGAGAATCCGGGAGCCTGCTGCGCATGCGACGAGCGATGCGATGTACGGCGGTGTGGGCGGCGTGTCTGCCGGCACTGGGCCTGGCCGCGCCGGCTCCTGCGGCCCGGGCGGGCGCGCCGGTGCCGGGACCGCCGGCCCGGGCGGGCACGCCGGCGCCCGGTCCCCCGGTGCCCCGCGAGGCGCCGGTTCCGGCCGTCGGCCGCACCTGGCCGGTGGGCGTCCGGCCTCCGGTCCTGCGCGGCTGGGAGCCCCCGGCGACGGTGTACGGGCCCGGGCACCGGGGGGTCGACCTGGCCGCTCCGCCCGGCTCCCCGGTCCGCGCGGTCGCGGCCGGCCGCGTGGTCTTCGCCGGCCGGGTCGCGGGGCGCGGCGTGGTGTCGGTGGCACTGGCGGGGACGGATCTGCGGACCACGTACGAGCCGGTGAGCCCGTCGGTACGGAAGGGGGACGCGGTCGCCGCGGGTGCGGTGGTGGGGGTGGTGGAGCCGAGGGGCTCGCACTGCGGGCCGGCGGCGGCGTGCGTGCACTGGGGCCTGCTGCGGGGCGAGACCTATCTCGACCCGCTGTCCCTGCTGCCGCCGTGGCTCCTGCGCAGGGGCCCCTCGCGGCTGCTGCCGGTCCTGGGTGTCCCGCTGCCCGGGTAACCGGGGCGGCCAATGCCCCGGCTCAGCGCCGCGCCCCGGCTCAGCCCCGGACGCCGCGCAGCGCCATGGCGACGGCCGCGTCGGTGACCACCGCGGGGTCCTCGGCCGCGCCCAGCTCGATCCGCCGTACCGCCGCGTCCACGACTCCCTGCAGCAGCATGGCCGCCAGCCGGGGCTGCCCGTGCCCCAGCTCCCCCAGCGCCTCGACGACCAGCGTGACCAGTCCGCCGTGCGCGGCCCGGATCTTCTCCCGCGCCCCGGCGTCCAGCTCGCTCGCCGAGATCGCCACCACGGCCCGGTGCCGCCGGTCCCCGGCCAGCGAGAGCTGCTGCCGCACGTACGCCTCGACCTTTCCCTCGGCCGACGGCGCCCGCTCCATCGCCGCGGCGACCTCCGCCGCCCACACGGGGAAGTCGACCTCGCACAGCTCCTCGACCACCGCGGCCCGCGACCGGAAGTACTCGTAGACGGAGGACCGCGCGAGTCCCGTGCGCTCGGCCAGCGCGGGGAAGGTCAGCGCCTCCGTCCCACCCTCGGACAGCAGGGACCGCGCCGCGTCCAGCAGGGCGGCTCGCTGCATCGACCGGTGCTCGGCCACGGAGGCCGCTCGAATCCTTGGCACGTCGACCACTCTACGGAGGGGCCCCCGTGAACGGGAGCGACTCAGCGTCCGAAGCTCGCCAGCTTCGCCCGCAGCTGCAGCACCGACTTGGTGTGGATCTGGCTGACCCGGCTCTCGGTGACCCCGAGCACGTGGCCGATCTCGGCGAGGGTGAGCCCCTCGTAGTAGTACAGCGTGACCACGGTCTTCTCCCGCTCGGGCAGCGTGTTGATCGCCCGCGCCAGGAACCGCCTCAGCTCGCGGTCCTCGGCCACCTCCACCGGGTTGTCGGCGGCGGTGTCCTCGATGGTGTCCATGAAGCTGAGCCCGTCGCCGTCCTCGCCGCCGACGTGCAGCAGCTCCTCCAGCGCCACGACGTTGGCCAGGGACAACTGGCTGAAGACGGCGTGCAGTTCGTCGACCGCGATGCCCATCTCGGCGGCGACCTCCCCTTCCGACGGGGTCCGCCGCAGCCGCGCCTCCAGGGTGGCGTAGGCCCGTTCCACGTTGCGCGCCTTCTGCCGCACGGACCGGGGGATCCAGTCCAGCGCCCGCAACTCGTCGATCATCGCGCCGCGGATCCGGGTGATCGCGTACGTCTCGAACTTGATCTCCCGGTCGATGTCGAACTTCTCGATCGCGTCGATCAGCCCGAAGACGCCCGAGGAGACGAAGTCCGCCTGCTCCACGTTGGGCGGCAGGCCGACGCTCACCCGGCCCGCCACGTACTTGACGAGCGGCGAGTAGTGCAGGATCAGCTGTTCCCGCAGCCGCTCGTCCCCCGTCGCCTTGTACGACCGCCACAGCTCGTCGAGCGTCGAGGGAGCGGGCGGCCGCGCGCTGCCACCGTCGCGGGCGGCTGGGGGGAGCGCCGCCCGGTCGGACCCGGAGGTGTGCTGGGGCATTCGTCGCCTTGTGCCGTTCTGCTGTGAAGTGCCGTGATGTGCCGTGATGTGCCGTGGAGCGGGGACGTGGACGAGGGTGGGACGGGGCGGGGTGGGGTGGGCGGGTTTCGTGGGGGAAGTGGGGTACCCGGGCGAGTAGTCGGTCTGATGTCGAGTTCGCGCGGTCTGCGCCGGACTTTCGTGAGCGTAGCGTGACTGAGGAGTCGCGGTGTGCGAACAGCGAGGCTCCACTCGTGCGCGGAGCCGTCCCACCGGCCGTGCCACCACCCTCGGCCGTTCGCTCAGAGTGACCGGCCGCCGACCTCAACTCCGGGAAACCCAAAGGGCGTAGGGGTTCCCCCGGACGGGCGAACACGCTCGGTCAGCATGGACTCCGACCGCGCCGGGCCGAGATCACGGCATGGCGTGTCAACTTCCAGCCATCGCCGTGTCGTTCGACGTAACCAAGTGCCCGCAGTTCGTACAGCCTCGCGATCGCGTCGTCCGGCGTGGTGCGCGCCCCGCGGGCGATCTCCGCGGCGGGGGCCGCGCGGTCGCCGGGCAGGGCGGCGAGGACGGCCCGCGCGGCGGGTTCCAGCAGGTCGCGCGGCAGAACGGGGCCACGCCGGGGCGGGGCGAGTTCACCCATGTCGCCCACGAGTTCGACGACGTCGGCGGCATCGGTGACGAGGACGGCCTCCTCGCGCAGCAGTTCGTGGACGCCTGCGGAGAGCCCGCTGGTGACGGGGCCGGGCACGCCCATCGTGAACCTGCCGAGCCGCTGGGCCGCCCGCGCGGTGACCAGCGAGCCGCTGCGGCAGGCGGCCTCCACGACGACGGTGCCCCGGGTGAGCGCCGCGATCACCCGGTTGCGCAGGATGAACCGGCTCGGGGTCGGGTGGTCGCCGGGTGGCAGCTCGCCGATCACCAGTCCCTGTTCGGCGATGCGGTTGATCAGCGCGGTGTGGCCGCGGGGGTAGGGCCGGTCGACACCGCAGGCCAGGACGGCGACGGTGGCTCCGCCGGCGGCGAGGGCGCCTCGGTGGGCGGCCCCGTCGATGCCGTAGGCGCCGCCGGAGACGACGACCCAGCCCCGCTCGGCCAGCCCCGAGGCGAGCGCGGCCGCCACATGGGTGCCGTACTCGGTGCAGGCGCGGGCCCCCACCACGGCGACGGACCTGAGCGCCCACAGGCGCAGGCCGGCCCGCCCGCGCACCCACAGCCCCGTGGGCCGGGCGTCGCCGAGGTCGTCGAGCTGCGCGGGCCACTCCGCGTCCCCGGGGCAGACGAACCGCATCCCCGCGGCCCGAGCGGCCTCGAGATCCCGCTCGGGCTCCGCCTGCCGCGCCCGGGCCACCAGCCCGCCCCAGCGCGTCCCGCTCACCCCGGGCAGCGGCGCCCCGCCGTCCCGCAGCCGCCGCACCACCTCCGCCACCCCGAACTCCCGCAGCCACCGCCCCGCTGTCTCGTCCCCGGGTTCGACGACCCGGGCGAGGAACACCCGGGCCGTCAGCTCACCGCCCGCGCTCACGCCGGGGTCCCGAGCGCCAGGGGCACCCCGCGCGGGACACCGGTGCGCAGGTGCAGCGCGAGCGCGACGTCGGCGGCGCCCGGCCGGTCGTGGCCGACGAGGTCCGCGACCGTCCACGCCACCCGCAGCACCCGGTCGATTCCCCGGGCCGTCAGCACGCCCCGCTCCAGGCTGCGCTCGGCCTCGTCCATCGCGCCGGCGGCCGCGTGGAAGCGGCTGCGCAGCTCCCGGCCCGGCACCTCGCTGTTGGTGCGCCAGGGTGTGCCGGCGAGCCGGGCCGCCGACCGCTCCCGGGCCGCCCGGACCCGGTCGGCGACGGCCGCGGTGGACTCGCCGCGGGCACCGGGTTCGGTCAGCTGGGCCCGAGTGACGGGCTCGACCTCGACCCGCAGGTCGACCCGGTCCAGCAGGGGGCCGGACAGCCGGGCCTGGTAGCGGCGGATCGCCGAGGGCGGGCAGTCGCACAGGGCGTCGCGCTGGGAGAAGCGTCCGCAGGGGCAGGGGTTGGCCGCCAGGACCATGAGGAACCTGGCCGGGAACCGGACCACTCCGGCGCTGCGCGCGATCACCACGTGCCCGGACTCCAGGGGCTGCCGCAGGGCGTCCAGGGTCTGGCCGTGGAACTCGGGGGCCTCGTCCAGGAAGAGCACGCCCCGGTGGGCGAGGGAGACGGCGCCGGGCCTCGCCACGCCGGGGCCGCCGCCGACGAGCGACTGCATGGTGGCCGAGTGGTGCGGGGCGCAGTAGGGCGCGGCGTCGATGAGCGGCTTGCCCGGGGGCAGCAGCCCGGCCACCGAGTGGACCGCGGTGACCTCCAGCGACTCCTGCCGGGTCAGCCGGGGCAGCACGGCGGGCAGCCGCTCCGCCAGCATGGTCTTGCCCGCGCCGGGCGGGCCCTCGAGGAACAGGTGGTGCCCTCCGGCGGCGGCCACCTGCACGGCCGTGCGCGCCGGGATCTGGCCCACGACGTCGGCCAGGTCGTGGCCGTGGTCGTGCTGCGCGGCGCCGACGCTGTGCATGCCGGTGGCCGCGCCCGCGCCGGGCACCCGCAGGCCGGCCAGGAGGGGGTCGGGGCGTCCCCGGTCGTCCGGCTCCTCGTCGGGGACGGGCTCGTCGGCCAGGACGGCGATCAGCTGGCGCAGGCTGCGCACGCCGAGCACGGACACGCCGGGGACCAGGGTGGCCTCGGCGGCGGCGCACTCCGGCACGACGACCTGTTCGTAGCCGGCGTCGGCGGCGGCCAGCACCGCGGGGAGGATGCCCCGCACCGGCCGCACCCTGCCGTCCAGGCCGAGTTCCCCGATCATCACGATGTCGGCCAGGACCCTGGGGTCGATGCGCTCCGCGGCGCCGAGGACGGCGCAGGCGACGGCCAGGTCGAACCCCGAGCCGGCCTTGGGCACGGACGCGGGGCTGAGCCCCACGGTGAGCTTCTTCTGCGGCCACTCGGCACCCGAGTTGACCACCGCGGCCCTGACCCGGTCGCGGCTCTCGGTCAGGCTCTTGTCGGGCAGGCCCACCAGGGTGAAGGCCGCCACTCCGGGTTCCAGGTCGGCCTGGACCTCGACGACGACGCCCTCGACGCCGACCAGGGCGACGGAGCACGTACGGGCGAATCCCATGTCAGGCCACCCCCCGCGCGTGCTCGACGCGGGGGCCGCCCCGGCGGGGCAGCAGGACGCCGACCAGGTCGATGCGGACGCCTCCGGGCGGTGCTCCCCCGTGGGTCTGGATCCAGCGTTCGGCGAGGTCCAGCAGACGCCGGGTCTTCCTCGGGGTGAGCGCGGCCATCGGGTGCTGGTAGGCGCCGTCCCTGCGGGTCTTGACCTCGCAGACGACCAGCGTGCTCCCGTCCCGGGCCACGATGTCGATCTCGCCGGACCGCCCCCAGCGCCAGTTGCGCTCCAGGACGGTCATCCCGGCGTCGGTCAGCCGCCGCGCGGCCAGGTCCTCGCCGTACCTGCCGAGTCCGTTGCGTGCCCTGCTCATGTCGGCACCACCTCCGGCGCCAACGGTCACGCATCCACCCGACAGTTGTTGATCTTGGTGGACGACTCAGCGGTTGTGGAAAACCCCGTCACCCGCCCGGGAGCTCCAGATCGCTCTTGTTCAGCTCCTCGATGTTCACGTCCTTGAACGTGAGCACGCGGACCTGCTTCACGAAGCGGGCCGGCCGGTACATGTCCCACACCCAGGCGTCTGCCATCGACACCTCGAAGAACACCTCTCCCTGGACCGAGTGCACCTGCATCTCGTAGTCGTTGGTGAGGTAGAAACGCCGCTCGGTCTCGATCACGTATTTGAACAGACCGACGACGTCTCGGTACTCCCGGTAGAGCTTCAGCTCCATCTCGGTCTCGTACTTCTCGAGGTCCTCGGCGCTCATGGCATGTTCCCCTTCAGCCGTGCGATCCCCCCATTGTGCGCCAGTCCGACGGTCCCTCAGACGATTTCGGTGTCGAGGGTCACGGGCCTGGCCGGGGGACCCTCGTCGAGCAGCGTGCGCAGCAGCCCGGCGAGCCTGGTCGGATACACCGTCTCATGTGACCGGGTCAGTTCCTGACACGTCCACCAGCGCGCTCCGGCGACACTGCGCCGCTCCAGCTCGGTCAGGCCCAGCGCGGCGGTCGCCGTCCGGGTCGTACGGGCCAGGTAGTACCACTCGTCCTGGTCCCAGCGGCGGCCCGCGAAGGGGAAGGAGCACCGGCGGCGCCACAGCACCGGGCCGAGGTCGACCTCGATGATGCCGGTCTCCTCGGCGAGTTCCCTGAGCGCGGCCTCCTCGCGCGTCTCGGCGCCCTCCACACCGCCCCCGGGGGTGAACCACCAGTCGTCGGACGGGTCGTCCGGCTCGTGGCCGTGCAGCAGGAGGATGCGGTCCCTCGGGTCGAGCAGGACGACCCGGGCCACCTTGCGCAGGCCGTCCGCGCCGGGGTCCCCGCCCGTCGCGGCCTCAGCGGGCACCGGCGGTCTCCGGCCGGGCGCGGCGGCGGGAACGGCCCAGGAGGCCCGCGACAGGTCCGTAGGCGCCGCCCGCGAGGACCAGGACGGCGCCGGCGGCGATCGCCGGCTCGATGATCCGCAGCGGGCCCGGCTGGGACAGCGGGCCGAGGGCCTCGAACCCGGTGGGCCGCTCGAGCGCCCCCTTCATGGGCCAGACCACGGCGTCGACGCGGGCGGAGACGGCGTCCCGGGAGACGGTGCCCCGGGCGGCGTCGGTCAGGTGCGCGGTGGAGTCCAGCGAGCCCTGCCGTTCGTCACCGAGGAGGAACAGCCTGCCCTTGGGGACGGTCACCGTCGGGATCTTCGTGATCTCGGCCGGGGAGCCCTTGGGCAGGTACGGCTCGTCGATCCGCTTGCCGTTGACGGTCAGCTTGCCGTCGGTGCAGCAGGAGACGGTGTCGCCGCCGACCGCGACGACCCGCTTGACCACGTTGGCGTTGGTGACCCAGCTCTTGTCCCGGAAGACGACGACGTCACCGCGGCGGATGTCGGCGCCGTGCACGCGCTCGGCCAGCACCCGGTCACCGACGCCGATCGTCGGGGACATCGAACTGGTGGGCACGGTGTACGGCATGTAGAGCACCGCTCCCCAGACGAACCCTCCGAGGAACAGCACCAGACCCAGCGCCACGGCCAGCCCGGACAACCGCTGACCTGCCCGGCTGCCGCCTGCCGCTGCCGTGCCCGTGCCCGCGCGCTGCGGGGCCGTACGCGTCGTGCTCTCGCCCATGGACCCGCACCCTACCCGGCGGTACGGGTCCGGCCCAGCCCGTGGCCGGACCGGGTTGGTCAGGGTTGGTCAAGAAGTGGCCGTGGATCCGGTCCGGGTGCCGGGCCGCTCGGTCTTCGCGGCCCGCCGGCGCCGCCAGAGGGCGACCGGGAGGACGGCCGCCACCGCGACGCCCTGCGGTGCCACCGGCAGGGACGAGGCAGCGGAGGACTGCTGGTCCAGGCCCTGGCCGAAGGTGTCCGGGATGGGCAGCGTGCCCCAGCGGTTGACCGGCCAGGCCTTGACGATGGCGCGGCCGACGACCTTGTCGACGGGCACCATGCCGTGGTTCCGGTCGGACTGGTTGTAGCGCGAGTCGCGGGAGTTCTGGCGGTGGTCGCCCATCACCCAGATGAAGCCCTTGGGCACCTTCACCTTGAACGTGCCGCCCTGGTCGTCCTGGCTGCACGGGGTGTTGCCGGGGTAGACGTACGGCTCGTCGAGCGCCTTGCCGTTGACCGTCAGCGGGCCGGTGCCCCTGCACTGGATCGTGTCGCCGCCGACCCCGATCACCCGCTTGATCAGGTCCTTCTCCTCGGCGGACGGCATCAGGCCGATCCAGCTGAGGACCTTCTGCACCGGGTTCGGGGTGGGCGTCGGCTCACCCGCCAGCCAGTTGTCCGGGTCGTGGAAGACCACGACCTCACCGCGCTCGGGCTCGGAGCCGAACCACGGGGTGAGCTTGTCGACCAGGACGCGGTCACCCCGCTGGAGGGTGTTCTGCATCGAGTCCGACGGGATCGAGAACGCCTGGACCAGGAACGTCTTGATCAGCAGCGCCAGGACCAGCGCGATGACGACCAGGATCGGCAGCTCCTTCCAGAAGGAGCGCGGCTTCTTCGGCGGGCGCCCGGCCCCGTCCGCGTCCTCGCCGATCCCCGGCCGCTGTCCCGGCGTACCGTCGCCGGCCGCGGGGAAGTCCGGGTTCTCCGGGTTCATGGCGCCGTCCTGAGCGGCGGCGTTCGCCTCCACGGGGTGCCCGCGGTGCTCCTCGCCGTCGTGTCCCGACCGTGCGCCAACCGCCACATCCCCCACGCCAACTCCTTACTCTCTGCCGCCGCCTGCCCCTTACACGGTGCAGGCCCACCACTCCCATAACGAGCGGGAGTTCCGCAGGGGTCGGGAGCTGAGTCATTCCGTTCGGATCGTCGGAGGCAACCCTATGCGACAGCCGGGGGGACGCGGTCGACCCCGACACGGAGTCGGCAACGCTTGCGAAGGTTTTAGGTTCGTCGAGGCTGGTCCAGTGACCGACGGGCCAGCCGATGGCCATGGCCCGGCCGACCACCGAATCCACGGAGACCGTTCCGCCGTACGGGGTGTTCTGGTGGGCGCGGGAGTCCGCGGAGTTGCCCCGGTGGTCGCCCATCACCCACAGCCGGCCCTTGGGCACGGTGATGTCGAACGGGGTGGTCGACGGCTCGTTCCCCGGGTACAGGTAGTCGCCCTCGGTCAGCGGGACGCCGTTGACGGTGACGCGGCCCTGCGCGTCGCAGCACTTGACGTGGTCGCCGCCGACCCCGATGACCCGCTTGATCAGGTCCTTCTCGTTGGCCGAGGGCAGCAGGCCGATGAAGGTGAGGCCTTCCTTGACCTGTTTGACGACGACGGGGTCGTTCGCCTTGGGGGTCTGTTCGTCGGCCAGCCAGCCGCCGGGATCGTGGAAGACGACGACGTCGCCGCGGTGCGGCTCGGAGCCGAACCACGGGGTGAACTTGTCGACCAGGACGCGGTCGCCGATCCGGATCGTCTGCTCCATGGAGCCGGACGGGATGACGAAGGCCTGGACGAGGAACGTCTTCAGGACCAGCGCTATGAGGACGGCGACACCGACCAGAAGGGGGATCTCCCGAACGGCTGAACGCCTGCGCTTGCGCTTCACCTTGCGCTGGAGTTTGCGCCGCTCCGCGCGCGAGCGGCCGCCACCCGGCGTGGAGGTGCGGCGAGTGCCGGTGGGCAGGAGGTCGTCGGCGGCCGTGCCGGTGACCCCACGCGGCTTGCCCCGGTTACCCATGCGCGCCTCCCGCGGCGGGCACGCGCGCGTAGGCGGACGGCCGGGTCAGGTGCCGCCAGTGGGCGTACGGCCAGGCGATCCAGTCGGCGCGGCCGATGACGTCGGCGACGGGGACCATGCCGCCGCCGGGCGAGCCGAGGTGGTCGCGGGAGTCGCTGGAGCGGCTGCGGTGGTCACCGAGGAGGAACAGGCGGCCCGCGGGCACGACGACGTCGAACGGGACGCTGGACGGGGCGTCCCCGGGACGGAGGAACGCCGTCTCGTCGACCGGCCGGCCGTTCACCTCGAGCCTCCCCTCCTTGCCGCAGCAGACCACGTGGTCGCCGCCCACCCCCACCACGCGCTTGACGTAGTCGCCGTTGCCGAAATACCCGGTGCCGTCGAAGACAACCACGTCGCCGCGGCGCGGCCGGGCTCCGAAACGGTACGCCAACTTATTTACGAGGACGCGGTCGCCGATCCTCAATCCCTGCTCCATGGATCCGCTCGGAATCTGGAACGGTTGCACCACGAAAGCGTTGAGGAGCAGCAAAAACACCAGGCAGACGAGGACGGTGAGGGTGATCCGGCCGCCGGGCAGCCACGGGGTGAGCCGTGACACCAACGCGAAACGCGACCGGCCCTCCGTCCCCGGGGAACCGGGGAGGGAGGAGCGGTCGCGTTCCGTCGGCTGTGCTTCGGTGTCCATCGGAGCCAGATGCTATCCGGCCCTCCCATGAACCCGGGAAAGCGCTCAGCTCTCGCGCTTCTCCTTGATCTTGGCGGCCTTGCCGCGCAGCTCACGGAGGTAGTACAGCTTGGCGCGGCGCACGTCACCACGGGTGACCAGCTCGATCTTCTCGACGATCGGGGTGTGCACCGGGAAGGTGCGCTCGACGCCGACGGAGAACGAGACCTTGCGGACCGTGAAGGTCTCGCGGACACCGGAGCCCTGGCGGCGGATCACGACGCCCTTGAACTGCTGCACACGGGAGCGGTTGCCCTCGATGACGCGCACGTGGACGTTGACGGTGTCACCCGGACGGAAGGCCGGGATGTCGCTGCGCAGCGACGCGGAGTCGACGGTGTCGAGCAGGTGAGACATTTCGTCTGCTTTCCTCGCTGATGCCACAGGTCATCAACGGCAACTAGGTGTACGGGAGGTCGGCCGTGCGTGTCCCGGCGGGCGTCGTGTCCCCCTGTGGCAGGGGCGCACGCCGGACGGGCGCACAGCAGCGGCCTATTCTTCCATGCCGTCGGCCCGCCGCCAAAATCGGCCGTACGGCTCCCCCGCCGGGTCCGGCTCCCAGCCCAGGATGGAGAGCATCTCGCGGTCCTTCTTGTCGAAGGCCTTGGGGTCGCAGCGCTCGACGAGGTCGGGCCGGTTGGCCGTGGTCCGCCTGAGCGCCTCGTCGCGCCGCCAGCGGGCGATCCTGCCGTGGTGGCCGCTGAGCAGCACGTCCGGGATGTCCCGGCCGCGCCACAGGGGCGGCTTGGTGTAGACGGGGCCCTCCAGGAGGTTGGCCATGGCGCCGGGCGCGAAGGAGTCGTCCCGGTGGGACTCGGCGTTGCCGAGGACGCCGGGCAGCAGCCGGGCCACGGCCTCCGTGATCACCAGGACGGCCGCCTCGCCGCCGGCGAGCACGTAGTCGCCGATGGACACCTCGTACACCGGCATCCGGGTGGCGTACTCGTCCATGACGCGCCGGTCGATGCCCTCGTAGCGGGCCGGCGTGAAGACCAGCCAGGGCCGCTCGGACAGCTCGACGGCCAGCTCCTGGGTGAAGGGGCGGCCGCTGGGCGTGGGGACGACGAGCGCGGGAGCCTGGGCGCCGTTCTCGTAGCCGTCGGCGAGGACCGTGTCCAGCGCGTCGCCCCAGGGCTCGGTCTTCATGACCATGCCGGGGCCGCCGCCGTACGGGGTGTCGTCGACCGTGTGGTGACGGTCGTAGGTCCACGCCCGCAGATCGTGCACCCGCACGTCGAGCTGTCCTCGCGCGCGTGCCTTGCCGACGAGCGAGACGTTCAGCGGTTCCAGGTACTCGGGGAAGATCGTGACGACGTCGAGGCGCATCACGACTCGTCCCGCGAGGAGGCGATCTCGGCGCGGTCGTCGATCAGGCCGGGCGGGGGCGCGATGACGGCCTTCTGCTCCTCCAGGTCGATCTCGACGACGATCTCCTCGACGAACGGGACCATCACCTCGCTGCCGTCCGGGCGCTCGACGATGAACAGGTCCTGGGAGGGCAGGTGCGAGATCTCGGTGATGCGGCCGACCTCGGTGCCGTCCTCGGTGACCACGTCGAGGTCCATGAGCTGGTGGTCGTAGTACTCGTCCTCACCCTCGGGAAGTTCCTCCGGGTCGATCTCGGCGATCAGGAGGGTGTTGCGGAGGGCCTCGGCGGCGTTGCGGTCCTTGACGCCCTCGAAGCGCAGGAGCAGGCGGCCGCTGTGCACGCGGCCCGTCTCGATGGTGAGCGGTCCCACGCCGGCGGGATCGGTGGCGAGTACGGCGCCGGGCCCGAGCCTGAGCTCCGGTTCGTCGGTGCGTACCTCCACGGTGACCTCGCCCTTAATGCCGTGGGCGCGGCCGATCCGTGCGACTACGAGCTGCACTGTGCTTGGTCTCCTGTCAGACGACTGCGGGCCGGGGACGGCCCGTGAGGGCCCTCCCCGGCCCGAGCCGGTTGCGATGAAGCGTCAGCGGACGTGGTCCACGTCGACGAGGTCGACGCGGACACCGCGGCCGCCGATGGCGCCCACGACGGTACGCAGAGCGCGCGCGGTGCGGCCGTTGCGGCCGATCACCTTGCCGAGGTCGTCGGGGTGGACCCGGACCTCGAGCACGCGCCCGCGGCGCAGGTCGCGCGAGGCGACCTGCACATCGTCAGGGTTGTCGACGATGCCCTTCACGAGGTGCTCAAGCGCCTCTTCGAGCATGCTGCTCAGGCCTCGGTCGACTCGGACTCGGCAGCGGCCTCGTCCTTCTTCTCAGCCTTCTTCTTCTGGGTGATCGCCTCACCCTTGCCCTCGTCGTCACCGCCGAGAGCCTCGAACGACGGACGCGTGGCCTTCGGCTCGGCGACGAGCAGCGGAGCCGGGGCGGGCTCGCCCTTGAACTTCTGCCAGTCGCCGGTCTTCTTCAGGATGGCGAGGACGGGCTCGGTCGGCTGCGCGCCGACACCCAGCCAGTACGCCACACGCTCGGCGTCCACCTCGATGACCGACGGGTTGTACGTCGGGTGGTACTTGCCGATCTCCTCGATGGCCCGGCCGTCACGGCGGGTACGGGAGTCGGCGACGACGATGCGGTAGTGAGGCGAACGGATCTTGCCCAGACGCTTCAGCTTGATCTTGACTGCCACGGGAGTTGGTTCTCCTGGAATTGACGTGGTTGGGCACGGCGAGCTGCCGCGTGGGGTTGCGGTACCCGAGTGCCCGACGGACGCGTCAGCCGGAGGAGAGAGGGGTCCTGTGCGGCTGTCGAGTACAGCTAGCCATTGTGCCACACGGGCGGGTCGCTCTCGGCCGCCGGTACGGCTCCGGCGCCGGGCAGGGGGCAGCGGCACCCGGCGTGGAGGTGACCGCACGTCGGGTGCGCTGTGTGAAGTTGCCGTCCGCGCCCGCGGACCGGCACCCACGAGATGCCGGTGTTCCGCGCCTCGCGCCTACGCCGCTCCCGCGACCTCCGGGATGCGGAACGGCTTGCCGCAGCCGCCGCAGACGATCGGTGCCTGGGCCAGGACGGAGGGGACCACCCGGACGTTGCGGCCGCAGTCGCAGACCGCCTTCACCCGGACCCCGCCGCCGGACGAGCCGTGCCGGGCGGCCGGGCCGCGGAAGGTGCGGGAGGTGTCGGACGAGGTGGCCGCCGTGTGCGCCTTCAGCGCGCGCTGCAGCCGTTCGATGGTCGGGCGGTAGCGCCGCTTCGCCTCGGGGTTGAGCGTGACCAGCGAGAAGCCGCTGCTGGGATGCGGCTCCTCGGGGTGGTCCAGGCCCAGCTCCTCGGCGATGGCGAGGAAGCGGCGGTTGTGGTAGCGGCCGGCGCGGGAGGTGTCGCGGACGCCGCGGGCGGCGGCGATGCCGTGGACTGCCTCGTGGAGCAGCCGCTCGAAGGAGAGTTCGTGCCCGCACGCGGACGACGACTCCCCGATCAGTGATTCCGGCGCGGCAAGGTCGGGCAGCTCGGGGTGGTACCGCTGGATGTCGGCCCACGCCTGCGCCAGCTCTGCGGCGAGAACAGGTGGTGTCTGTGTCGTGCTCACGTAATGACAACGAGCGTGGGTGCCGCTGTGTTCCTATTCCGGGGCATCCCAAATAATTTGCACGTACCCGTCAGTTGCCACTGATGCGTCCTGACGAGGGCGGGTGCGCTGATCTGCGGAGAAGCCTCGCAGCTCATACCAAGCCGGTGCGTAGTCTGACGTACGTCCCGTCGCGCGGGACCCGCGGCCGCGGTGGCCGGCGGATGCGCAAGACGCGTTTCGGTCGCTCTGGGACGGAGGCTCCGTCGTGTTCAGCGTCCGTGACGGTCGTGACGTTACCGCGCGCTGCTCCGCCGCCCGTCACCGCCCCGGCCGACCGGGAGCGGCCACCGTACGGTCGGGCGGATTGCCGGGGTGTGAAATCTCGCCACACTCGCCCCCCGGCCCCAAGCCGGGCCCCTGGACCCCTGGACGGCATCGCGAGCCGGGAGTTACCTGGCATACGTGGAGCGTGCGCACGCACGCCACGGGGACCACGCGATGGGCACTGGCGAACGGCCGGCGGATTGGGGCGCTTACCTATGACACCAACGCTCGTGCGGGAACACCTGTCTCACGCGGCGTCCGTACCACCCCGTGTGAACCTGTGCGCACGCGCGCGTGACTGGTCCGAGATCCAGGAGCGGATGCTGGTACCGCTCTACGAGACCGTCTACGAGCGATTGGAAGTGGGCCCCGGCACGCGGCTGCTGGGCCTGCGGTGCGGTTCCGGGCTCGCCCTGCTCATGGCGGCCTCCAGAGGGGCCGCGGTCACCGGTGTCGACTCCTGCAGCGAACGGCTCGACCTCGCGCGCGAGCGCCTGCTGCCGGACACACCGCCCGGGGCACGCGGCACGCGCGCGCGTGCGGGCACCGGCCTGCGTGCGGGCGCGGAACTCGTGGACGGCTCGCCCGCGGAGGCGGCGGGAGCGCGGACACCCGCGTACACCCTGGTGACCGTGTTCGAGCCGATCGGCTGCCTGGCGGGCGACTCCGAGGGACTCGGCGACCTGCTGGCCCAGGCGCTGCCGCTGACCGCGCGGGGAACGGCCGTGGTGCTGGCCGGCTGGGGGCCGCCGGAGCGCTGCGCCACCTCCTCCGTGCTGCGGGTGGCGACGAAACTGGCCGATCCCTTACGCGGCGCGGGCGGCTGCCGGCAGGCCGCGCGCGACGACCTGGAGGAGGTCACCCAGCGGGCGGGGCTGAAACCCGACGGCTCCGGCCGGGTGTCGTGCCCGTTCGGCTACGCCGACCTGGACAGCGCCGTGCGGGGCCTGCTGTCGACGGGCCTGTTCGACGGGGCCGTCGCGGCCACCGACGGCAAGCAGGTGGCCAAGGAGCTGACGGAGGCCCTGCACCCCTACCGGCGCCCGGACGGGACCGTCTGGATGCCGAACGTCTTCCGCTACCTGATCGCCCGCGTCCCCTAGGGGCGGCCGACATGCGTGTGCCGGGGGCCGGTCGCGAGGACGACCGGCCCCCGGCACGCGCACGAGGGGGATCCGCGGGGACTCAGCCCATGAACTTCTTGAACTCGTCGGGCAGTTCGAACTCCTGGCCGCCCTGCTGGGGCAGCCCGAAGGCGGCCGCGCCCTGGCCCTGAGCCGCCGCCTCGCGCCGCTGGGCCTCCTCCAGCTCCTGCTGCCTGCGCTTCATCGGGTTGCCGGAGCGCTGCTTGCCCTTGGCCTTCTTCTGCTGCTTCTTCTGCCGGCCGGGGCCGCCGCCCATGCCCGGGATCCCCGGCATGCCCGGCATGCCGCCGCCCTGGGCCATCCGGGACATCATCTTGCGGGCCTCGAAGAACCGCTCGACCAGGTTCTTCACCGCGCTGACGTCGACGCCGGAGCCCTTGGCGATACGGGCGCGGCGGGAGCCGTTGATGATCGTCGGGTCCTGGCGCTCGCCCGGGGTCATCGACTTGATGATCGCCGCGGTGCGGTCGACGTCGCGCTCGTCGATGTTCTGGATCTGGTCCTTGATCTGGCCCATGCCCGGAAGCATGCCGAGCAGCTTGGAGATGGAGCCCATCTTCCTGACCTGCTCCATCTGGGCCAGGAAGTCGTCCAGGGTGAAGTCCTGGCCCTTCTTGGACGCCAGCTTCGAGGCCATCTTGGCGGCCTCTTCCTGGCTGAAGGTCTTCTCCGCCTGCTCGATCAGGGTGAGCAGGTCACCCATGTCGAGGATGCGGGAGGCCATCCGGTCCGGGTGGAAGGCGTCGAAGTCGTCGAGCTTCTCGCCGTTCGAGGCGAACATGATCGGCTTGCCGGTGATCTGCCGGATCGACAGGGCCGCACCACCGCGGGCGTCGCCGTCGAGCTTGGAGAGCACCACGCCGTCGAAGCCGACGCCGTCGCGGAAGGCCTCCGCGGTGTTGACCGCGTCCTGGCCGATCATCGCGTCGACGACGAACAGGATCTCGTCCGGGGAGACCGCGTCCCGGATGTCCGCGGCCTGCTGCATCATCTCGGCGTCGATGCCGAGGCGGCCGGCGGTGTCCACGATCACGATGTCGTGGACCTTGGTCCGCGCGTGCTCGATGGAGTCCTGGGCGACCTTCACCGGGTCGCCGACGCCGTTGCCGGGCTCCGGCGCGTACACGGCGACGCCGGCGCGCTCGGCGACGACGCTCAGCTGGTTGACGGCGTTCGGGCGCTGCAGGTCGCAGGCGACGAGCAGCGGCGAGTGGCCCTGGTCCTTGAGCCACTTGCCGAGCTTGCCCGCGAGGGTGGTCTTACCGGCACCCTGGAGACCCGCCAGCATGATGACGGTCGGCGGCTGCTTGGCGAACCTGAGGCGCCGGGTCTCGCCGCCGAGGATGGTCACCAGCTCGTCGTTGACGATCTTGAGGACCTGCTGGGCGGGGTTGAGGGCCTTGGAGACCTCGGCCCCCAGCGCGCGCTCCTTGACGTTCTTGATGAACGTGCGGACGACAGGAAGGGCCACGTCGGCTTCGAGGAGCGCGATGCGGATCTCGCGTGCCGTGGCGTCGATGTCCGCCTCGGACAACCTGCCCTTGCCGCGGAGATTTTTGAACGTCGCGCTGAGGCGGTCGGAGAGGGTATCGAACACGGTGGCGTCGGTCCTCGGAGTCGGAGTCGTTTTGGGCTGCCCTCCAGGGTATCCGGCCCGGCGAGCAATTCGCCCCCGCCCACTGGACGCGGTGGACGGGGGCGCACGCGCGACCGCGGCGTCACGCCCGCAGCGTCTCCTCCAGCGTCCGTGCCACCGACGCCGCGTCCGGTTCCGGCAGCGGCGCCCCCGTGCCCGTGGTGACGTAGAAGGCGTCGACCGCGTTCGAGCCCAGCGTGCTGACGTGCATGCTCCGCACCCGTACGCCCGCCTTCTCCAGGGCCATCCCGATCCGGTACAGCAGTCCGGGCGCGTCCTGGGCGCGCACCTCGATCACCGTGGCGTGGCGGGAGGCCGCCGATGCCACCGTCACCCGGGCCGGCGGGGCGACGCGGCCGCGGCGGCGGGGGTAGGCCGCGTCGCGTTCGGCGAGCCGGCCGGCGATGTCCAGGGAGCCGTCCAGGGCGCGGACGAGGTCGGCGCGCAGCCGGGTGGCCTGGGGCAGGGCGCCGTACTCGGCGGCGACGCGCCAGTTCAGCAGGAGCACCGAGCCCTCGTCGACGTCGTCGGGCAGGCGCAGGGCCCGCAGTCCGGCGGTGCGGACGGTCAGCCGGTGCACGGCGAGGACGCCGGCGACGGCGGGCAGCACGCCCGGCTGGTCGGGTACGGCGATGAGCAGTTCGACGCCGAGCGGCTCGGGCTCCCGGGCGGGGTCCTCGTCGGCGGCCGGTTCGGTCTGGGCGCGCAGCGCGAGGACCGGGCTGCCGGTGCGGAAGGCCTCGATGGCGAGGCGTTCCTGTGCGGCGGTGGGCGCGTCCGGTTCGGGTTCCGCGGGGGCGTCGCCGGCGAGGACGGCGGCCACGCGCCGTACCAGGTCGGCGACGAGGGAGCCGCGCCAGGAGGACCAGGCCGCCGGGCCGGTGGCCAGCGCGTCGGCCTCGGTCAGGGCGTGCAGCAGTTCCAGGGTGCCCGGGGTGCCGACCGCCTCGGCGACCGAGCGGACCGTGGCGGGATCCTCCAGGTCGCGCCGGGTGGCCGTCTCGATGAGCAGCAGGTGGTGCCGTACGAGGGTGGACACCACGGTCACGTCGGCGCGGTCGAAGCCGATGCGGGTGGCCACGTCCCGGGCGATGATCTCGCCGGCCACCGAGTGGTCGCCGGGCCATCCCTTGCCGATGTCGTGCAGCAGCGCGGCGACGAGGAGCAGGTCGGGGCGGCTGACGCGGCGGGTGTACTCGGAGGCGCGGACCACCGTCTCGATCAGGTGCCGGTCGACCGTCCAGAGGTGGACGGCGTTGCGCTGCGGGCGGCAGCGGACCCGCTCCCAGTCCGGCAGGAAGCGGCTGATCAGGCCTTCCGCCTCCAGGGCCTCCCAGACGTCGACGGTGGGTCGGCCGGAGCCGAGGAGGGTGACCAGTTGCTCGCGCGCCTCGGCGGGCCAGGGCACGGACAGCGGGCGGGCGGTGGCCGCCATGCGGCGCACGGCGTGCAGGGAGAGCGGGAGGCCGGCCTGGGCGGCGGCGGCCGCCGCGCGGAGCGGGAGCACGGGGTCGCGTTCGGGGCGTGCGGCGCGGGCGAGCACCACCTCGCCGTCCTGCTCCACGACGCCCTCGGCCAGCGGGGAGCGCTCGGCGCCGGGTTTGCCGCCGCCCAGCATGGCGCGCAGACGGGGACGGACGGCGCGCGAGCGCAGCACGCGGCCCACTTCGCGCCAGGTGACGTCGCTGGCGTAGGAGATGACCCGGGCCGCTTCGTACACTTGGCGCAGCAGGGTGTCGGCGTCCAGCAGCCCCAGCTCGGCGGCCACCTGGTCCTGCTCCTGCAGGGCGAGCCGGTCGGTGGCCCGGCCGGTGGCCAGGTGGAGGGCGTCCCGGACGTCGAGCAGGCGGCGGCGCGCGTCCTCGAGGCCCTCGCGCGGGGCGTCGGCCAGCCAGGACGCGGCGACGGCGCGCAGGGCGGTGGCGTCCCGGAGGCCGCCGCGGGCCTCCTTCAGGTCGGGTTCCAGCAGGTACTGCAGCTCGCCCTGGCGCGCGGCGCGTTCGGCGCACAGCTCCTGGAGTTCGGGAAGGCGCCTGGGTGCCTGGTTGCGCCAGTCGGTCAGGACGGTCGTGCGCAGGGCGGCGGTCAGGCTCTGGTCGCCGGCGAGGTGGCGGGCGTCGAGCAGGCCGAGCTGGACCTTCACGTCCTCCCCGGCCGTCTTGCGGGCCTCGGCCGGGGTGCGCACGGAGTGGTCGAGGGCCAGGCCGAGGTCCCACACGGGGTACCAGATGCGGTCGGCGAGGGCGGCGACCGCTCCGGGGTCGCCGCCGTCGTGCAGCAGCAGGAGGTCGAGGTCGCTGCGGGGGGACAGCTCCCGGCGGCCGTAGCCGCCGACGGCGACGAGCGAGGCGCCCTTCACCTCGCCGGCCGCGGCCGTGAACAGTCCGGCGAGCCAGTCGTCGGTCAGCTCGGCGAGGGCGGCACGGCGCGGCGGCCCGGACCGCGCCCCCTCGGTGAGGAGGCGCAGCCGGGCCGCCGCGTAGCCGCTGGGTCCCGAGTGTTCCGCTTCGTTCTGCACGTTCGTTCCCGTCACCCGGCGACTCCTGTCCTCGGTCCGGTCAGAGCGCGTCGGGGCCGCGCTCGCCGGTGCGGACCCGTACGGCCGTCTCGACGGGCAGGGACCAGACCTTGCCGTCGCCGATCTTGCCGGTGCGTGCCGCCTTGACGACGACCTCGATCAGCTGCTCGGCGTCGTCGTCCTCGGCGAGCACCTCGATACGGATCTTGGGGACCAGGTCGACGGTGTACTCGGCACCGCGGTAGACCTCGGTGTGGCCCCGCTGACGACCGTATCCGCTCGCCTCGGTGACCGTCAGCCCGTGGACGCCGAAGGCCTGCAGGGCCTCCTTGATCTCGTCCAGCCGGTGCGGCTTCACGACGGCGGTGATGAGCTTCATGCGTCCACCTTCTTGGAGTGCGTGGCGGCCAGGGCCGGGCCGGGGGCGGGAGCGGCGGAGCCGATGACACCGCCACCGGTACCGCTGAAGTCGTAGGCGCTCTCGGCGTGCTCGGCCTGGTCGATGCCGGAGACCTCCTCGTCCTCGGTGACCCGCATGCCCATGGTCTTGTCCAGCAGGAAGGCGAGGACCGCGGAGACGACCAGGGAGTAGGCGAGGACGGCGCCGACACCGGCGCACTGCTTCCACAGCTGGGTCCACGTGTGGTCGCCGTAGAAGACGCCGGTGGCGGCGGACTGGCCCTTGCCGGTGGCGAAGAAGCCGATCAGCAGGGAGCCGATGATGCCGCCGACCATGTGGACGCCGACGACGTCGAGCGAGTCGTCGTAGCCGAACCGGAACTTCAGGCCGACGGCCGCGGCGCAGGCGACACCGGCGATGGCGCCCACGGCGATCGCGCCGAGCGGGGAGACCGCGCCGCCGGAGGGGGTGATGGCGACGAGACCGGCGACCGCGCCGGAGGCGGCGCCCAGCGTGGTGAACGCGCCGTGGCGGATCTTCTCGTAGGCGAGCCAGGCCAGCATGGCGGCGGCGGTGGCGACCTGGGTGTTGACGAACATCAGCGCGCCGACGCCGTCGTCGTTGCCGAGCCAGGAGCCGGCGTTGAAGCCGAACCAGCCGAACCACAGCAGACCGGCACCGAGCATGACCAGCGGGAGGCTGTGCGGGCGCATCGGGTCCTTCTTGAAGCCGACGCGCTTGCCGATGACCAGGATGACGCCGAGGGCGCCGGCACCGGCGTTGATGTGGACCGCCGTGCCGCCGGCGAAGTCGATCACGCCGAGCTTGTAGGCCCAGCCGTCGGCGCCCCAGACCCAGTGGGCGACCGGGACGTAGACGATCGTGGCCCACAGGACGACGAACAGCGACCAGGCCGAGAACTTGACGCGGTCCGCGAGGGCGCCGCTTATCAGGGCCGGGGTGATGATCGCGAACATCATCTGGAAGACCATGAAGACGAAGATCGGGATGTTGTAGCCGTCCCAGAGCTCCGTCAGGCCGATGTTGCTGAGGCCGAGCCAGTCCTTGTTCCAGCCCAGCAGGCCGGAGCCGGTGCCGAAGGCGAGGGAGAAGCCGTAGAGGACCCAGAGGATGGTGATGATCCCCATGCTGATGAAGCTCATCATCAGCATGTTGAGGGTGCTCTTGACCCGGACCATGCCCCCGTAGAAGAAGGCGAGACCCGGGGTCATGAGCAGCACCAGGGCGGAACAGATGAGCATGAAGCCTGTGTTCGCGGAGGACAGCTTGGGTGCCTCCGCGGCAAGCATGATGGCTGGTGCCATCGGCGTCTCCTCGTCGGTTGGTACGGCCCCGTGCGGGCGGTGCCTGTGCGGTCCGGTCGGGTGAGGGGTGGGCCGGTTATGCGCCATGAGACTGGCGCAGCGCGGTTTCGGTGGAAGCCCCTCGTTGTTTCGCCGGGGTGACGAAGGCGACTGGCGTGTTACGCGTCCATGAACTGCCTGATACCGGGCACGCCGATCGTTATCGTGGCGCAACCTTCTCGGAGGGATCGGCGCGGGAACGGAAACCGGCCGCGGCGGGCCTCTCCGGTGACCTGGCACGGGGGAGCCGAGTCGGGCTGTTCTGGAGGGCCGGCCGCGGCCGGGGTGTGGGGCGCCTCGGTGGTCAGACCGCCTCGGCGGTCTCGGGCAGGTCGACGGCGAGCTGCTCGGAGAGGTCGACGACGGCGGACAGCTCGCCGAAGTCGCGGACGGCCGTGGCGACCGTCTTGCGGATGCGGGTGTTCACCCGCTCGGAGCGCACCTTCTTGGCGATGCCCATGGCCTGGAAGGCGTAGTCCGCGCTGCACTCGGGCTCGCGCCGCAGCAGGTGCACGGTGGCCATGCCGACGAGGTTCAGCGCGTACGACCGCTGGTGCTCGTGGTCGTCCGCGAACAGGTCCACGGCCCGCTCCATCAGCGGCTGGGCCAGGGAGGCGTAGGTGGGGCTGCGGCCGGCCACGTAGGCCAGGTCGCGGTAGGAGTGGGAGTTCTCCGCGAACAGCTCGGCCTCGGAGAAGAAGCGGATCCAGTCGGGATCCGGCTCGTCCCACTCGTCGGCCTCGGCGAAGGTGTCCTCGGCCATCCGCACCGCCCGCTTGCACCGGCCGGGCTGGCCCATGTTGGCGTAGGCGCGGGCCTCCATCGCATACAGCATGGACTGGACACGGGGGCCGGCGCAGTCCCGGCTGCCGTACTGCGCGAGGTGGATCAGCTCCAGCGCGTCGTCGGGCCGGCCGAGGTGGATCATCTGGCGGCTCATGCTGGACAGGACATAGGAGCCGAGCGGCTTGTCGCCGGCCTCCTTGGCCGCGTGCAGGGCGAGGACGAAGTACTTCTGCGCGGTGGGCTGGAGTCCGACGTCGTACGACATCCAGCCGGCGAGCTCGGCGAGCTCGGCGGCGACCTTGAAGAGCTTCCGGGTGGTGGCCTCGGGCTGGGGTTCCTGGAGCAGGTCGGTGACCTCGTGCAGCTGGCCGACGACCGCCTTGCGGCGCAGGCCGCCGCCGCACTGGGCGTCCCACTGGCGGAACATCCGGGTGGTGGACTCCAGGAGGTCCATCTCGGGCTTGGAGAGCCGGCCGGGCCTGCGCGCGTCGAGGACGGGCCCGGGCTCGGCGGGGACCGGGGAGGCCGGGGTGGGCACGAGCCAGCGCTGCATGGGCTCGATGAGGGACGGGCCCGCGGACAGGGCCAGCGAGGTTCCGAGGAAGCCGCGCCGCGCCAGCATCAGGTCGCTGCGCGAGAACTCGCTGAGCAGAGCCACCGTCTGCGGGCCCGTCCAGGGCAGGTCGACACCGGACGCGGAGGGTGACTGGCGGGCGGCGCGCAGTCCGAGGTCCTCGACGGACACGACGCAGCCGAAGCGCTCGGAGAACAGCTCGGAGAGGATCCGCGGGATCGGCTCGCGCGGGTTCTCCCCGTCCAGCCAGCGGCGGACACGGGAGGTGTCGGTGGAGATGTGGTTGGCGCCCAGCTGGCGTGCTCTGCGGTTGACCTGGCGGGCCAGCTCGCCCTTCGACCAGCCGCTGCGCACGAACCACGATCCGAGCAGCTCGTTGGGGCGCTTGTCAGCGTTCGTCCCACTACCGCCGTTGCCGCCCACTGGAACGCCCCCATCCCTGAGACCACTTGTCGCCGAGTGCGCCAAGCCCTATCAGAATGCCGGTAAATAGGGCTTCCCGTCCGCCGGTTCTCACCCTTCGAACGAGCTGACGACTTGCCCCCGGCATACTCACAGCTGCATGTGCCCTCAGTGCTCGCACACTCACAGTAGTCCTACGATCACCCGTCCAGCCACGGCTATCCCGTAAACGCCACCATTCGCCACCCCTTCGAATGAACTCCCGGTGGCACCTACGCGATTCACTTGACATAGGACAGCCGGAAGTAGGCGGAGTGAGGCGCGAAGGGGCGCACGACAGCCCGTGTACCACCCGTGGCGCTGCAAGGCGCCGCCCTGATCCCACGGGAGACGGGGAACCGGAGTCGTAGCGTCACGTTCCGCTTCCGCTTCGTTCCGCGGCGTAACCACCGGCGCGCAGGACCCGTTGGAGGGGGCATGGGCTTCACGATCGGCGGCATTCGCGAGATCCGCTCCGGCACGCGTCGGCGCGGCCGGTCGTCCGACTGCACCACCGTCGCCGAGTTCACCGGGCTGTGGGGCTGGGACGTGGTGCCGGGTGCCCGGGCCGCCGCGGGAGCGTGCTCCTGCGGGCGCGCCGACTGCCCGGCGCCGGGCGCGCACCCGCTCGGTTTCGCGCCGCGGGTGCCGGCCGGGGCCACGCTCGACGAGGTGACCCGGGCCTGGGCCCGGTTCCCGGGCGCGTCCGTGATGCTGCCCGTGGGCCGGGCGTTCGACGTGATCGAGGTCGCCGAGGCCGCCGGGCGCCGGGCCCTGGTCCGGCTGGAGCGCATGGGCCTGCCCCTCGGCCCGGTCGCCGCGACCCCGGACGGCCGCGCGCAGTTCTTCGTCGCCCCGGGCGCCGCCGCCGACCTGCCCCGGCTGCTGTACCGGACGGGCTGGGACGACCCGTCCGCGCTGGACCTGCGCGGTCTCGGCTCGGGCACGTTCATCACCGCCCCGCCCTCCGACCGGGGCGGCCTCGGCCCGGTGCGCTGGCTGCGCCCGCCGGCCCTGGACTCGGCGAGGCCGCCGGCGGCCCGGCTGCTGCTGGGCACGCTGGCGTTCGTGGCGCACCGGTCGGGGGCACGGGCTTAAGGACCTGCCCCGTCCGGCCCTTCCCGTCTGCTCCGCGGCGCCTCGCCCACACTCCCCCGCGCTCGCGCGGGGGAGTGTGACGCCGTCCGGACAAAGCGAGGCGCCCGGCCCCGGTGTGTCCGGAGCGGGCGCTTCTCACCTCGTACCAGGGCCGGCGGCCGTTCGTCACTCGCCGATCAGGGCGTCCACGAACGCCTCCGGCTCGAACGGCGCCAGGTCGTCCGCGCCCTCGCCGAGCCCGACCAGCTTGACCGGCACGCCCAGCTCGCGCTGGACCGCGATCACGATGCCGCCCTTGGCCGTGCCGTCCAGCTTGGTCAGCACGATACCGCTGATGTCCACGACCTCGGCGAAGACCCGCGCCTGCACCAGGCCGTTCTGGCCGGTGGTGGCGTCGAGGACGAGCAGCACCTCGTCCAGCGGCGCGTGCTTCTCCACCACGCGCTTGACCTTGCCGAGCTCGTCCATGAGGCCGGTCTTGGTGTGCAGCCGGCCGGCGGTGTCGATGAGGACGACGTCGACCCCCATCTCCTTGCCTTCCTTGACCGCGTCGAAGGCAACGGAGGCGGGGTCGCCGGCCTCCGGACCGCGCACGGTGTAGGCGCCGACCCGCTCGCCCCAGGTCTGCAGCTGGTCGGCGGCGGCGGCACGGAAGGTGTCGGCGGCGCCGAGGACGACGGTGCGGCCGTCGGCGACCAGCACCCGGGCGAGCTTGCCGGTGGTGGTGGTCTTGCCGGTGCCGTTGACGCCGACGACCATCACGATGCCCGGCTTGCGGTCCGCGGGCTCGGTTTTCACCGTGCGGTCGACGTCGGTGCCGATGAGCTTGAGCAGTTCCTCGCGCAGCAGGCCGCGCAGCTCCTGGGGCGTGCGGGTGCCGAGCACCTTCACCCGCTCCCGCAGCCGCTCGACCAGCTCCTGGGTGGGCAGCACACCGACGTCGGCGGTGAGCAGGGTGTCCTCGACCTCCTCCCACGTCTCCTCGTCCAGGTGCTCGCGCGACAGCAGCGTGAGCAGGCCCTGGCCGAGGGCGTTCTGGGAACGGGACAGGCGGGCGCGCAGCCGGACCAGCCGGCCTGCGGTGGGCTCCGGGATCTCGATCGCGGGAGCCTCGACCACGGGGGGCTCCTCGATGACGACCGCGGGGCCGCCCGGGAGATCCACCTCCTCGATCGTCCGGCGCGGTTCGTCGCGCGGCGTCTCGGCCTCTTCGCCGACGTGCGGCTCGGCCGGGGGCGCGGTGATGTCGGGCGCCTTGGGGGGCGGCGGGGGCAGCGGCTTCCTGCGCCGTGTGGTGCCCACCAGCAGCCCGCCGAGCGCCGCGAGCACGACCACGGCGATGACTACAGCAAGGATGACGGTTTCCATAACCCGACCAGTATCGGCCATGGGGCAGCGCGTGAGCCGGTTTGTGGCTTCCTCTGAGAGACAAAGGCCACTTATCATCAGGACTCGGACCAAAGTACGATGGTGGGGGGCTCCATCCACGCGCGTAGAGTCCCGAACGTTCCCCTCCCCCCACGTCTGGCCTCCCTTATTCATGAGCGAAACCGTCGAGACCGAAGGCGCCCTCGAGACCCGCGGCATCGAGCAGGTCCCGGAACACGAGCGGACCGCGAGGACCCGGCAGCTGTTCCCGACCTGGGTCGGCGCCAACATCAGCGTGCTGCTGCTGACCATGGGCGCGAGCCTGGTCGTGGCGTACCACCTGAACATCTGGCAGGCGCTCGTCGTCGCGGTGGCCGCGCCGGCCGTGTCGTACGGCCTGGTCGGGCTGGTCGGCATCGCGGGCAAGCGCGGCGGGGCGCCCGGCATGGCGCTGTCGCGGGCGGTGTTCGGCCAGCGCGGCAACCTGCTGCCCGGTTCGCTGATCTGGGTCGCGCGCTGGGGCTGGGAGACGATCAACGCGGTGACCGGCGCCTACGCGATGCTCACCATCCTGGACATCGTGTTCGGCCTGAAGGCCGGCGGCGTGCTGGACCTGGCGACGCTGCTGGTGTTCGTCGTGGCGACCTTCGCGATCTCCGGGCTCGGCATCAACGCCGTGCAGCGGTGCAACACGTACGCGACCTGTCTCTTCGGTCTGTTCTCGGTGCTGGTCCTGGGCTACCTGGTGGCGAACACCGACTGGTCGCGGGTGGCGCACCACGGCGCCGGCTCGACGGCCTCGGTGATCACCGGGATCGGCATGATCGCGGCGGGCGGCGTCAGCTGGATCCCGTCCGCGCCGGACTTCACCCGCTACCTGCCCCGCACGGCGTCCTCCAGGGCGATCGTGGGCACGGCGGTGGGCGGCGCCGGTGTCGTCGTCCTGCCGATGGTCCTGATGGGCGCGGTGATGGCGGTCTCCACGCCGGACCTGGCCTCGGCGACCGACCCGGTGTCCTTCCTGGGCGAGATCCTGCCGACGTGGATCGCGGTGCCGTACCTGTTCATCGCACTGATCGGCATGCTGCTGATCAACGCGATGTCCATGTACTCGGCGGGCTTCACCGCGCAGACCCTCGGCTTCCGGGTGCCGCGGCACTGGGCGGTCTCGGTGAACGCCGTGATCTCGCTGGCGCTCGGCGGGGTGCTGATGCTGGTGGCGACGAGCTTCATGGGCTCCTTCATCGCCTTCCTCTCCCTGCTGGCGGTCGCCTTCTCCGCCTGGGTCGGCGTGTTCGGCGCGGACATGCTGCGCAGGACGGAGTACGACGGCGAGGCGATGACCGACACCACCCGCACCAGCGCCTACTGGTACCGGGGCGGCTTCTCCCCCGCCGCCGTCGCCGCGTGGGCCGCGGGCCTGGTCTCGGGGCTGATGTTCACCACGTCGGACTGGTTCACGGGGCCGCTGGCGAAGAACAACGTGGTCGGGGAGTACGGCCTCGGCTGGGTGGCGACGGTTCTGATCTCGGGCGCGCTGTACGCGGTGCTGCCCAAGCCGGCGGTGGTCCGTGAGCGGCCGGCCCGTGAGCGCGTCGAGGAACCCGCCGTCGTGGGCGTCTGAACCGCGCTCGTGCCCATGACCATCCGGCTCCCCCTCAGCCGACGTCCCTCTCCGTCGCGTCGCCTCGCGTGCGCGTCGGAGGGGGACGTCGGCTGTCCGTCAGGGACGTACGGCGTCAGCCTCCTCACGCCCGGCGCCGGACCCGCCGGGCTCTCCGCCCGCCACCGGGCCGCCCTGTAGAGGGCCGGGTACGCCGGCGAGCGCGGCATCCGGGTACCGCCTCCTCACGCCGGAGCGGTGCACGGCGCCGGGGACGCGCCCGGGCAGCCCCGTCCCGCATCCGCATGCCGGTGGAGTAAGGGTGGCGAAGCTTCAGGCTGCTCGCACAGCGAGTGCTGCCGGCCCTCGGGGACTCAAAGGGGGGCAGAAGACAGACCGCCGCCCCCGGCCCGGGCAGTGGCCGGGCGGGGGCGGCGGCGGGTACGAGGAGAGGGGCAGCGGGGACTTGGCCCGTCTCCTCGGGACCGGGGGCGGCGACCGGTGGGGTCAGCCCATCTCCTCCAGCGACTTGCCCTTCGTCTCCTTGACGAACTTCAGGACGAACGGGATCGAGAGCGCGGCGAAGACCGTGTAGATGATGTACGTGGCGGAGAGGTTCCAGTCGGCCAGCGACGGGAAGCTCGCGGTGATGGCCCAGTTGGCGATCCACTGCGCGGCCGCGGCGACGCCCAGGGCGGCGGCACGGATCTTGTTCGGGAACATCTCGCCGAGCATGACCCAGACGACCACACCCCACGACAGGGCGAAGAAGAGGACGAACACGTGGGCGGCGATCAGGGCGACCCAGCCCTGCGTGGCGGGGAGCTTGCCGCCGACGAGGTCGTAGGAGAACGCCCAGGCCTCCAGCGCGAGGCCGACGGCCATGCCGACGGAGCCGATGAGCGCGAGCGGCTTGCGGCCGACGCGGTCCACGAAGATCATCGCGATGACGGTGCCGACGATGTTGATGATCGACGTCGTGAAGGAGTAGAAGAACGAGTCCGTCGGGTCGACGCCGACCGACTGCCACAGCGTCGAGGAGTAGTAGAACGCGACGTTGATGCCGACGAACTGCTGGAACACCGACAGGCCGATGCCGATCCAGACGATCGGCTTGAAGAAGAAGCCGCCGCCGAGCAGGTCGCGGAAGCTGGACTTCTCCTCGCGCTTCATCGCGGTCTCGATCTCGCGGACGCGGCCGTCCAGGCCGGCGTGGTCGCCTTCGACCTCGGCGAGGATCTGGCGGGCGCGGTCGTGCTTGCCGACGGAGATCAGGAAGCGCGGGGACTCGGGGATCGCGAAGGAGAGCAGGCCGTACAGGACGGCCGGGACGACCATCACACCGAGCATGACCTGCCAGGCCTCCAGGCCCATCAGCTTGCCGCGCTGGTCGCCGCCGGCGGCGTTGAGCAGGCCCCAGTTGACCAGCTGGGAGATGGCGATGCCGACGACGATCGCGGCCTGCTGGAAGGAGCCGAGGCGGCCGCGGTAGGCCGGCGGGGCGACCTCGGCGATGTAGGCCGGGCCGATGACCGAGGCCATGCCGATGGCGAAGCCGCCGACGACGCGCCAGAGGGCGAGGTCCCACAGCGCGAAGGGCAGCGCGGAGCCCACGGCGCTCACCGTGAAGAGGACCGCGGCGATCTGCATGCACCGGATGCGGCCGATGCGGTCGGCTATGCGGCCGGCCGTCGCGGCGCCGATGGCGCAGCCGATCAGGGCGATGGCGATGACCTGGGCCAGGGCGGCGGAGCCTACGTCGTAGCGACCGCGGATGGCCTCGACGGCGCCGTTGATGACGGAGCTGTCGTAGCCGAAGAGGAAGCCGCCCATGGCGGCCGCGGCCGCGATGAAGATGACGTGCCCGAGATGCTCGGGGTGAGCCGTCCTGGCTCCTGACTGAGGTGCCTGCGTAGTGCTGGTCACGAGAAACTCCTCGGGCCACGGCAACGCTGCCGGGGTGGGGGGGGGATGAACCCTTCCAGGTGAGACCTGAAGGTAAAAGCAACGTTGCAGAGACTATGCCTTCAAGTATCGAAGTCAATACCTCGACTGCTGTGAGTTTTGAGATAGGCCCAAGCCACTCGTGTTCAAGTTGTGAACACGGAGTCAGGTGATCTTGACGCGGGCTAACGAAGCCGCTGGGAGATGACCTTGGACACACCGTCACCCTGCATGGAGACGCCGTACAGCGCGTCGGCGACCTCCATCGTGCGCTTCTGGTGCGTGATCACGATCAGCTGCGAGCTCTCCTGCAGCTCCTGCATGATCCGGATCAGCCGCTGGAGGTTGGTGTCGTCCAGCGCCGCCTCGACCTCGTCCATCACGTAGAACGGACTCGGCCGGGCCTTGAAGATCGACACCAGCAGGGCCACGGCGGTCAGCGACCGCTCGCCGCCGGAGAGCAGGGAGAGCCGCTTGACCTTCTTGCCCGGCGGCCGCGCCTCGACGTCCACGCCCGTGGTGAGCATGTTGTCGGGGTCGGTCAGCACCAGGCGCCCCTCGCCGCCCGGGAAGAGGCGGCTGAAGACCCCCTCGAACTCGCGGGCCGTGTCGCGGTAGGCCTCCGTGAAGACCTGCTCGACCCGCTCGTCCACCTCCTTCACCACCTGAAGCAGGTCGGCTCGGGTCTTCTTCAGGTCCTCCAGCTGCTCGCTGAGGAACTTGTGCCGCTCCTCCAGCGCCGCGAACTCCTCCAGGGCCAGCGGGTTGACCTTGCCCAGCTGCTGGTACGCCCGCTCGGCGGCCTTGAGCCGCTTTTCCTGCTCGGCCCGCGCGAAGGGCCGTGGCTGGTTGCGCGGGTGCTCCGGATCCTCGGGCAGCACCTCGCCCTCGGCGGGGGGCGAGGGAGGCACGGGCTGGTGCGGCCCGTACTCCGCCACCAGTCCTGCCGGTTCGACACCCAGTTCCTCCAGGGCCTTCGCCTCCAGCTGCTCGATACGCAGCCGTTTCTCTGCTCCTAGTACCTCGCCTCGGTGAACGTAATCAGTCAGCTTGTCCAGCTCGGCCTTGAGTTCGCGTCCGGCGGTGCGGGCGGCGGCCAGCTCCTGCTCCCGGGCGGTCTTGCCGGCCTCGGCGGCGACCCGCTCCCGCTCGGCCCGGCCGAGGGACACCTCGACGTGCGCGAGCAGCTGCCGGGCACCGGAGGCGACGGCCTCGGCGACGGCGGCCTCGTGGCGCAGCCGGGCCCGCCGCCGCTCGGCACGCGCGCGTGCCTCGCGCTCCGCGCGGGCTGCCCGGTCGAGGGAGTCGGCCCGGCCGGCGAGTCCCTTGACGCGCTCCTCGTGCGTACGGACCTGCAGCCGGGCCTCCATCTCGGTCTGCCGGGCGTTGGCGCCGTCGGCGGCGAGCCGGTCGCGCACGGAGGTGTCCGGCTCCTCCTCCCCCGGCATCTCCTCGGCGACCGCGAGCCGCTCGGCCAGCTCCTCGGCCTCCTGGACGGCCTTCTCCAGCGCCTCCTGCGCGCGTGCCGCCGCCGCGTCGGACCGCTCGGCCTCCCCCGCCGCGCCGCGCGCCTGCCCGGCCAGCCGCCCGAGCTGCTGGGCCACGGCCGACTTCTCCCGATCGGCGGCCCGGCGCCGCTCCCCCAGCTCCTCCACCAGCGCGGCCGCCCGCACCCGGTGCTCGTCCGCCTCCTGCTGGGCCTCGGCCAGTTCCGCACACCGCACGCCCAGTTCCTCCAGCTCGGCGGCGGCCTCGTCCACGGAGGCCTGCACCTCCAGAAGACTCGGCGCCCCGGCCGACCCGCCGTGCGCGAAGTGCGCCCCGAGCAGATCGCCCTCGGCGGTCACGGCGGTCAGTCGGGGATGGTCGCGGACGACGTCCTCGGCGTCCTCCAGGGACCCGACGACGACGATCCCGCGGAGCAGCCGCCGCACGGCGGTCATGAGCTCGGCGGGGCCGGTGACCAGGTCGGCGGCGTGGCGGGCGAGGCCAGGGCCGGTGAGCTCAGGGGTGTCGTCCCCGGGGCACGCGCCGGGGGCGTCCCGCGTTCCCGTCAGGAGGAGGGCCGCGCGGCCAGCGTCCTGTTTGCGCAGCAGCCGGATCGCCTCGGCCGCCGCGGCCGGGGTGGTCACGGCGACGGCGTCCGCCGCCGCGCCGAAGGCCGCGGCCAGGGCGGTCTCGTGGCCGGGGGCCACGGTGAGCAGTTCCGCGGCCGGGCCGAGGATGCCGGTGAGGCGGTCGCGGGCGTCGAGGAGGACGCCGGTGCCGTCCTTGCGCCTCAGGCCCAGGGCCAGGGCCTCGTGGCGGGCCTGGGTGGCGGCGCGCCGGCGTTCGGCGGTGGTCCGGGCCTCCCGGGCCGCGCCCAGCGCGGACTCGGCGCCGGCGAGCCGCCGTTTCGCCGCCTCGTGCTGTTCGGCGAGGTCGGCGTCGTCCGCGTCGAGGCCGTCGACCTCGGCCTTCAGCGCCTCGTACTCCTCCTGGGCCTGGACGGCACGCTGGCGGGCCTCGTCGCGGGCGGCGGCCAGCCGGTCGATCTCGGCCTGGGCGGAGGCGGCGCGCGAGCGGGCCGCGTTGACCTGCCCGGACAGGCGGGCCAGGCCCTCACGGCGGTCGGCGATGGCGCGGGCGACGTCCTTCAGCCGGCGCTCCTCGACGGCCAGTTCGCGCTCCAGTTCGGCCCGGTGCGCGACCGTGTCGTCGAGGGCGCGCTGGGCGGCCTCCAGGGCCGCCTCCAGCTCGGCCTCCTGCTCGCGGACCCGGGCGGCCTCGCGCTCCATGTCCTCGGGGTCACGGCCGCGCCGTTCCTCGATCGGCGCCGAGGTGGCGCTCTTCACGCGCGCGTCGGCCAGCGAGACGGTGCCGCGCACCCGTTCGGCCAGCCGGGACAGGTCGTACCAGGTCTGCTGGGCGCGCTGCAGGCGCGGCGCGAGCCGCCGCACCTCGTCCTCCAGCAGGGCCTCCCGCTGGAGCGCCTTCCTCAGCTCCTGCTCGGCGGCCTCCTTGCGCTCCTTCAGGGCCGCCTCGTCGGCGATCTCGGACTTCAGCGCCTCGCGCAGGCGTACGAGGTCGTCGGCGAGCAGCCTCAGCCGCGCGTCCCTCAGGTCCGCCTGGATGACGGCGGCCCGGCGGGCTACGGCCGCCTGGCGGCCCAGGGGTTTCAGCTGGCGGCGCAGCTCGTCCGTCAGGTCCTGCACGCGCGCGAGATTGGCCTGCATCGCGTCCAGCTTCCTGAGCGCCTTCTCCTTGCGCCTGCGGTGCTTGAGGACGCCCGCGGCCTCCTCGATGAAGGCGCGGCGGCCCGTCGGGTCGGCGTGCAGGACGGAGTCGAGCTGCCCCTGGCCGACGATGACGTGCATCTCTCGGCCGATGCCGGAGTCGGACAGCAGTTCCTGGATGTCCAGCAGGCGACACGTGTCGCCGTTGATCTGGTACTCGCTGCCGCCGTTGCGGAACATGATCCGCGTGATGGTGACCTCGGCGTACTCGATGGGCAGCGCACCGTCGGAGTTGTCGATGGTGAGGGACACCTCGGCGCGGCCCAGCGGCGGGCGGCCGGTGGTGCCGGCGAAGATGACGTCCTCCATCTTGCCGCCGCGCAGCGACTTGGCGCCCTGCTCGCCCATGACCCAGCTGAGGGCGTCCACGACGTTGGACTTGCCCGAGCCGTTCGGTCCGACGACACACGTGATCCCGGGTTCGAACCGGAGTGTGGTCGCCGAGGCGAACGACTTGAACCCGCGAAGGGTCAGGGCCTTGAGGTGCACGCCGCTGGACTTTACCTTTCGCCGCTATCTCACTCCACGAACACTCGCAACCCCACGGTTTCACCGATGAACATCCAGGGCATCTCAAACGTTGAAGAGTCTGAAAGGATGCGCGGGGGAAGAAAAGCGGGGGAAAGAAAGAAGGGACGCCGGAGCGTCCCTTGCAACTCTGACGGCCGGGTCGCGGCCGTTTGATCAACGTGAGCGGTTGATACGGGCAGCCCTACCACTGCGACTGCTGTCGTGGAGCGGTGCAGCGATCAGGTGAGCGCAGGCTCCGCCTGGTGTGCGTCGATGCTCTCCATGATCCTGTCCTGAGAGGCGGCGGCCGCCAGCGCTTCGTTCTCCGCCTGGATCCGTACGAGCTCGGACTCCAGGTCCTGAACGCGCTGCTGCAACCGTCGCATCTCGGCGAGGAGTCGAGGGTCGGAGCCGCCGACGTAACCGAGAAGCGCCTTTGCCATGATGGATGGTCCTCCACAATGAGTGACCGACCGATGCGGTGTGGGTCGTGAGGGATTCGCACCCGGGGTGCTTGGCACACTCGAGTGTTGCTCTGCCGTTCTCGTCATGCCAAACAGCCAAGGTGCGCGGGGCTTTCAGCGTCTCACCAAAAAGTTTGACGGTCAACACGATCACGCCCTGTATTGGGGGGCGAACCCGGGGCGCACGGCCGGCGGGCGGCGGTGCTGCGTCTCCTGCGGGGCCCTCAGGGCGTGGCGATCAGCTGTACCAGCGGAGCCTGCCATGCCGGGCTCTTCTTGGCAACCACCTGCCGGTTTCCGCCCGGGGCGGGCCTCGGGGGCGGCTTTCGCCCGACGCCGGGCGGCCCTTCCGGAGAAACGACTCAGCGGATGGCGAAGCCGTCGTAGCCGCCGCGAGGTGTGTCCCAGATCTCGGTGACTCCGGCTACATGTCCGGGCGTGTCGCCGTCCTGCAGCCAGGCGAGCAGTCCCTCGCAGCCCTCGCGCGCCCCCTCCGCGACCACCTGGACCCGGCCGTCGCCCAAATTGAGAGCAAAACCACTCAGACCGCCGATCTCCAGCGCCTTGGCCCGCGTGAACCAGCGGAAACCCACGCCCTGGACCCGTCCCCGCACCCAGGCGAGCAGTCGCACATCCTCGTTCATGGGTGCAACCTAACCGGCCGATGTCGCTCAGAACACAGCCGCCCTCGGTGCCATGGGGTACCGTCCGGACCCAATGAATCTCATATGAAACTCACTCGTTCGAGTGAGTCGGGTCGGCCAGAGGGAGTCGCTCACCGCCGAGGCGCCTGGTAGCGCCGGCCGATCGCGAGGACGAGGAAGAAGGCATGGGCATGGGACGCCACCGACGCTCGGACGCCGGCCGCGCCGCCACGGGCCGCGCCGCGGGGGGCACGCACGCACACCGCTCGGGCGCCGGCGGCGAGGCTCCGCCGGACTCGTTCACCAGGGCCCGCTTCACGCGTGACCGCGTGCCCATGGGCATCGCGCCGTACCTGAACCCCGAGGCGTACGCCGACGCCAACGCCAGGAGCACGGCCTACCTGTACGCGGTCGACGACCGGACCCCGCCGGCCGCCGGTGGCGGTTCCGCCCCGGGCGGCGGCACGTCGCCGTCGCAGGGCCACCGGCGCCGCAAGGCGGGCGCGCGGCCGGTGCGCACGGGCCTGCTCGGCGTCTCCGCCGCGGTCGCCCTCGGTACGGCGGCAGTGGCCACGGGTGTGGTGCCGGGCCTGGAGAACTACCAGCTCGGGGGCGCTACGCACACCACCGGCGGCGAGCGGGTGCAGGGGGCGGTCTCGCCCAGCAACACGGCCGCCGAGCAGGGCGGCACCTCGGGCAGCGCGGACAGCCGGACCGGCGGCGCACCCACGGGCAGCGCTCCCGGCACCGCGGCCTCGCCGGCACCCTCGGCTTCCGCGTCCCGTTCGGCCTCCTCCCCCTCCGCCCCGGCCTCCCGGACCCCGGCGAAGAAGCCCTCCGAGAGCCCCGCCGAGAGCCCGGCGAAGACCTCCTCGAAGAAGCCCGCGCCGGCCACCCCGCCGACGACCGCCCCGTCGCGTGCGGCGACCAGGGCGCCGGCGGCTTCGTCCGCACCGGTCGCGGTGTCGGCGCGGGCCGCCGCCGAGGCCGAGGTGCTGCGGCTGGTGAACGAGGAGCGGGCGAAGGTCGGGTGCAGCGCACTGGCCGCGAACTCCTCGCTGACCGGGCTGGCCGAGGGCTTCAGCGACGACATGGCGGCGCGGGGCTTCTTCGACCACACCGACCCCGACGGCGCGAGCCCCTGGGACCGGGCGGCGAAGGCGGGCATCACCGGCCTCGGCGGCGAGAACATAGCCCGCGGCCAGGCGGACGCGGCGGCCGTGATGCAGGCCTGGATGAACAGCCCCGGCCACCGCGCCAACATACTGAACTGCGACTTCAAGACCCTCGGCGTCGGCGTGCACTTCGGTGCGGGCGGGCCGTGGTGGACGCAGGACTTCGGCTACTGACCGCACCCCGCGGCCACCCGGGGGCCGGCGCCGCCGGCTAGGCGGCCGCGCGGCCCCGCGTGAAGGTCCGGGCCGTCTCCGTCACCCGGCGGCCCAGGTGCTCGGCGGTGGCGATGTCGGCCTTGTGGACGGCCTCCGGGCCCTCGTCGACGTTGGTCTGGGCGGCGGCGCCGGCGAAGACGCCGAGGCGGTTGAGGTCGTGCTCGGAGGCCTCGCTGCTGTTCCAGCCGGGGTGCAGGCCCAGGTTGACCCAGTGCATGCCGTGCTGGCCGGCGAGGATCTGGAAGAACTGCAGGGTGTGCAGCTTGTCGCCGCTCTTGGAGCCGGAGTTGGTGAAGCCGGCCGCCAGCTTGTCCTTCCAGTCCTGGCCGAACCAGCGCTTGGAGGACGCCTCGGCGAAGACGTGGAAGGCGCCGGAGGCGGTGCCCATGTAGGTGGGCGAGCCGAAGACGATCGCGTCGGAGCGGTCCAGCGTCTCCCACTGCTCGTCGGTGATCTCGTCGACCTTGATCAGGTGCACCTCGGCACCGGCCTCCACGGCACCGGCCCGGACGGCCTCGGCCAGTACGGCGGTGTGGCCGTAACCGGAGTGGTAGGCGATGGAGACGACAGGGGTGCTCATAAGAACTCCTCGAAGGGGCAGCTCGCTAACGATGACAAAAGGAAAGCACTAACTTCTAGTTAGTGCAACCTGGTGGTTAGCGCTGCGCTGGCGTACGCTCGTGTGCTATGGACAGCACCCGTGCACCCAGCCCCGAGGACGACCTCGCCTACAACGTGTTCGCCAAGGCGTGCCCGTCCCGCGGCACCCTGGAGCACGTCACCGGCCGATGGGGCGGGCTGACGCTCGGCGCGCTGTACGAGGGGTCGCTGCGCTTCAACGAGTTGCGCCGCCGCGTCGACGGCGTGAGCGAGAAGATGCTGTCCCAGACGCTGCAGGCGCTGGAGCGCGACGGGCTGGTGCACCGCGAGGCCCAGCCGACCAACCCGCCCCGCGTGGACTACGAGCTGACGCCCCTGGGCCGCCGGATCGCCGAGCGGCTGCTGGCGCTCATCCACTGCGTCGAGGGAGCGATGGACGACGTCCTCGCCTCCCGTGAGGTGTACGACGCCCGGCAGCCGTCGCAGCCGGCGTGAACCCGGTCCGCGTCAGGCTTCGTCCCGGCCCCCGTCGCTGAGGCCGCGGTACGTCCCCGAGCCGTCCACCTCGTCCGCGAACTCGGCGAAGTCCATGTTGGCGATGGCCAGGTTGACGGAGATGTCCGGGAACCACCGCGGCGGCACCCGGAAGGTCCGGCCCGGCTCGTCGGCGAGGTCCACGGCCAGGAGCCGGTGCTCGGGGTCGGTCATGGTGAAGGCGTCGGCGAGGAAGACGTGGAAGACCCTGTCCGCCTCCGCGGCGGCAGCCTCCTCGTCGAGCAGCGCCCGGACGGTGGCGCCGGAGAACCGCGGGTCGTCCTCCAGGACGGCGGTCGAGAACTCCTCCGCCGCCTCGAGTTCCGCGCACACCGCCCGCCACGCCGCGTCGTCGGAGAAGTCGGTGCGCAGGACGAGCGAGAAGTCGCCGTCGCCGCCGGGAAGCGCCATGGCGCCGTTCCTCTCAGCCGCGGCCCGGGCCGCCGGGCCGCGGCGGGCGCTGGCACTTCGGGCAGAAGTAGCTGGACCGGTTCATCCACGGGCGGCGGCGCATGGGCGTGCCGCAGCGCCGGCACGGCAGGTCCTCGCGGCCGTAGGCGTCCAGGGAGCGGTCGAAGTACCCCGACTCGCCGTTGACGTTGACGTACAGGCTGTCGAAGCTGGTGCCGCCGACGGAGAGGGCCGCGTTCATCACGTCCCGCACGTGGCCGAGGAGTTCGGCGGTGCGCGGGCGGGTGAAGCCGGCCGTGGGGCGCTCGTAGTGGATGCGGGCGCGCCACAGGGCCTCGTCCGCGTAGATGTTGCCGACGCCGCTGATCAGCGTCTGGTCCAGCAGGGCCCGCTTGATGGTGGTCCGCCTGCGGCGCAGCGCCAGGTGGAAGGCCTCGTCGTCGAACAGCGGGTCGAGGGGGTCCCGTGCGATGTGCGCGATGACGTCGGGCAGGCCGTCCGGGGTGTTGTCGTGCAGCGAGAGTCCGCCGAAGGTGCGCTGGTCCACGAAGCGCAGCTCGGTGCCGACGGTGTCGGCGAACCGGATCCGGACGCGCAGGTGTTTCTCGTCCGGTGCCTCCTGCGGCTGCACCAGCAGCTGGCCGCTCATCCCGAGGTGGGCGACGACGGACTGGTTCGTCTCCTCCAGCGGCAGCCACAGGTACTTGCCGCGCCGGCGGGGCGCGCCGACGTGCCGGCCCTTGAGCCGGTGCGCGAAGTCGTCGGCGCCCGCGACGTGCCGGCGTACGGCACGTGGGTGCAGGACCTCCACGTCGGCGACGGTGCGGTGGGCGACCCACCGTTCCAGACCGCGCCGGACGACCTCGACCTCGGGCAACTCGGGCATCGGGAACCCCCGTACGGACCGTGGGATGAAAGCGAGCGCCCGCCCCGGCGGGAACGGCGGGGCGGGCGCTCGGTGCTGCTGTTCGTCAGGCGGTGGCGGACGACGGGTCGCCGTCCTGGGCGGCGACCTCCTCGACCGCCTTGGCGCGCTCGTCCGCCGCGGCCCGGATGGCCCGCCAGGCGGACTCGGCGGCCTGCTGCTCCGCCTCCTTCTTGCTGCGGCCGGTGCCGGTGCCGTACGAGACGCCTCCGACGCGGGCGGCAGCAGTGAAGGTCTTCTCGTGGTCGGGGCCGGTCTCCGTGACGAGGTACTCGGGCACGCCGAGCCCCTCCAGCGCGGTGAGCTCCTGGAGACTGGTCTTCCAGTCCAGGCCGGCTCCGAGGTTCGAGGACTTCTCGATCAGCGGGTCGAAGAGCCGGTGCACCAGCTCGGACGCCGCGTCGAGGCCCTGGTCGAGGTAGACCGCGCCGATCACCGCTTCAAGGGTGTCGGCGAGGATGGACGCCTTGTCCCGGCCGCCCGTGCCCTCTTCACCGCGGCCGAGCCGGATGAAGGAGCCCAGGTCGAGGCCACGTCCGACCTCCGCCAGCGCACGCGAGTTGACCACCGCGGCCCGCAGCTTGGCCAGCTGGCCTTCGGGCAGGTCGGGGTGGGTGCGGTACAGCGTGTCCGTGACGACGAGGCCGAGCACGGAGTCCCCCAGGAACTCCAGCCGCTCGTTCGTCGGCAGACCGCCGTTCTCGTACGCGTAGGAACGGTGGGTCAGCGCGCGCACCAGAAGGGCGGACTCGAGCTGGTAGCCGAGCCGCCCTTCCAGAAGCGTGTGGGACGAGGCCTGGTTTTCCGTCGCCTTCTTGGGACTGGACACAGTGCCTCTCACCAGCCCGCTCAGACTTCGAGGACCTGGCGCTTGTTGTAGGTGCCGCAAGACGGGCACGCGATGTGCTGCTGCTTGGGCTCGTGGCAGCGCTCGCACGCAACCAGGGTGGGGACCGCAGCCTTCCACTGCGACCGGCGGTGGCGCGTGTTGCTGCGCGACATCTTCCGCTTCGGAACAGCCACGGCTACTTCTCCTGCTTCTCGTCGACGCCCGCTTCGGCGCCGCTCATCTCGTCCTTCTCGCCGTCCTGCATGGTGCCGGCGAGTCCCTGCAAAGCCGCCCAACGGATGTCGACGGCGTCGTGGTGGTGGTCCGGGTCGTCCGCGAGCCGCGCTCCGCACTCGGAGCACAGGCCCGGGCAGTCTTCCCGGCACACCGGCTGCATCGGCAGTGCGAGCACCACCGCATCGCGCAGCAGAGGTTCGAGGTCGAACAGTCCGTCCTCGAGGTAGTACCTGTCCTCGTCGTCCTCGGCGTCGTCGCCCGGTTCCGCGATCACGCGGCCCCGGTCGTCGGCGTCAGGGTACGAGAACAGTTCCTGGAAGTCCGCTTCGAGCTCCAGCCCGACCGGCTCCAGACACCTTACGCACTCCCCCTCGGCCCGTGCACGGGCGGTGCCTGTGACGAGCACACCTTCCATGACCGACTCGAGCCGGAGTTCGAGTTCCACCGGGGCGCCTTCCGGCACTCCGATGACGTCCGGGAGACCGAGATCGGCGGGGGCGTCGACCGTGCGGGGCAGGCGCTGCAGCGCACCAGGACGCCGGCCCAGCTCATGCGTGTCGAACACGAGGGGGTTGCGGTGGTCGAGGCGTGCGTTGGAGGCCATTCCTGCTTTCGGTCTTCGAACTCGGAGGGGCGCCGCCCGTGGTGTTCCGGGCAGCGGTGATCGCGGACATACGCGCGACCGAAGAGCCAGGATACTGGACCTTTCGCTCTCGGCCCAATCCGGCCCCGGCTACAGTCCCCGGCCCTGCTCGTAGGCGCGCAACTGCTCGGCGCTGATCATGCTGGTGTCGAAGAGGCTGGTCTCGTCGAGCGCCGCGTACTGCTGGTGCTGAGGCTGCTGGTGCTGCTGGTGCTGCTGGTGCTGCTGGGAGTCGTAGGCGGCCTGCTGGGGGTCGTACGGGTAGGCGTACGGGTCGGCCTGCTGGTAGCCGTACGGGTCCTGCTGGGCGTAGTCGGTCTGCTGCGGGAAGCCCGCGTACGGGTCGGGCTGCTGGTCGTAGCCGTAGGCGGGCTGCGGCTCGTACGACGGCTGCGGCGGCTCCGGCTGCGAGGGCTGCGGGGGCTGCTGGGACCGGGCGGCGGGGCGCTCGGCCGGGGCGTCGGCCAGGGCCGCGAGGTCGGCGAGGTAGTCGGCGTCGCTGGAGTGCTGGAACGTCGTGGTGTCGTCGGCGAGGGCGCCCAGGTCGTCGGTGGCGATCCTGCCGTGCAGCTTCTGCCGGCCCCGGCCGACGGCGTCCAGGGTCTTGGCGAGGACCGCCTCGAAGGCGCCGAGCTTGGTGTCGACGTACGCGTCGGCGTTGTGGCGCAGGGTCTCGGGGTCCAGGCTGCGCTCGGGGGCGTCCTCGTCCTCGTAGCCGTTCTCGTCCAGGCCGGGCCCGGTGCCGAGCAGCTTCTCGCGGCCCCGGCCGACCGAGCCGAGGGTCTTGGTGAGGACGACCTCGAAGTTGGCGAGCTTGGAGTCGACGTAGTCGTCGGCCTCGGCGCGGATCTCCTCGGCCTCCTTGCGGGCCTCGGCGAGGATCCGGTCGGCCTCGGCCTGCGAGCGGCGGGCGATCTCGGTGCCGGCGATCAGCGAGCCGCGCTCGGCGTGCGCGCTCTCGATGATCCGCTCGGCCTCCAGGCGGGCCTGTTCGACCATCTGCTCGCGGTCGCCGATCAGCTCCTGCGCCTGGGCGAGGGAGCCGGGCAGCGCCTGGCGGACCTCTTCGAGCAGCGCGAGCAGCTCGGCGCGGTTGACCACGCAGGAGGCCGACATGGGCATGGACCGGGCGCCGGAGACCGCGGCGACGATCTCGTCGAGCTTCTTCTGGACGTCCACCTTGCTCGCCACTCTCTACAGCTGTGTTGGAGACGGACGGGACGACTGTAGCCCCATCAGCCTTGGCGCAGACGCCCGTTCAGGGCCTCGAGGACGGCCGGCGGCACGAGGTGGGAGACGTCCCCGCCCCAGGCCGCGACCTCCTTGACCAGGGAGGAGGACAGGAAGCTGTAGGTGGGGTTGGTGGGCACGAACAGGGTCTCGACGCCGGTGAGGCCGATGTTCATCTGGGCCATCTGCAGTTCGTAGTCGAAGTCGCTGACCGCGCGCAGGCCCTTGACGATGGCGGGGATGTCGCGCTGCTTGCAGAAGTCGACGAGCAGGCCGTGGAAGGCCTCGACCCGGACGTTGGCGTAGTCGGCGGTCACCTCGCGGATCAGCTCGATCCGCTCCTCGACCTCGAACAGGCCCTTCTTGGACTTGTTGATCATCACCGCGACGTAGACCTCGTCGTACAGACGGGAGGCACGGGCGATGATGTCGAGGTGTCCGTTGGTGATCGGGTCGAACGACCCTGGGCAGACGGCGCGGCGCACTTGTGATCCCTCGCTCTCCGGTCCGGTCATCGTGCGTCTTCGCACGGAGCGGCGGCGCGACCGTACCAAAACGTTCCCTCGCCGTAGCGACGGGACCTGAGGGCCTCGATCCCGTCCGGCCAGCGGAATTCGCCGCCTCTGGTGCTGCGCTCCACGGTGACGAGCGCGTCCGCCGCGAGCCAGCCCTGGGTGCGGAGTGTGAGGAGAATCTCCCGAAGATCGTCGTCCGTGACGGCGTACGGGGGGTCGAGGAAGACGAGGTCGTACGGCTCTTCCGGGGCCGCCGCCTTGATGATCTGCTCCGCTTTGCCGGCTCTGACCTCGGCGCCGGGAAGGCCCAGGTTTCCCACGTTCTCGCGGATGATCCGCGCGGCGCGGGCGTCGGCCTCGACGAGGAGGGTGTGGCTCGCGCCCCGGGACAGGGCCTCCAGGCCGACGGCACCCGAGCCGGCGTAGAGGTCGAGGACCCGTTCGCCGGCGAGGGGGCCGCCGAGAAGGGACTGCCAGGTGGAGAAGAGACCTTCGCGGGCGCGGTCGGAGGTGGGGCGGGTGCCGGTGCCCGGCGGCACGGCCAGGCGGCGTCCGCCGGCTGCGCCGGCGATCACGCGGGTCATGGGGGGTCCTTCTCCGTGGGCGGCTTTACGGTTCATTGTGGCTGGTCGCGCCTGCGCGGCGGTAGCCGCACATGGGGTACGGCCCCGCGCCCCTTGGTGACTCCGCTTCAGCCCTTCTCCAGGTACTGCTCCCTCTCCTCGTCCAGCAGGGCGTCCAGGGCCGTTCGCAGGCCCGGGAGGTGCTCGAGGCCGGGATCCTCGGCCACGAGTGCGGCCGCCTCCTCCCTCGCCTCCGCGATGACCTCCTCGTCCTCGATGACCGCGAGGACGCGGAGGCTGGAGCGGGCACCGGACTGGGCCTGGCCGAGGACGTCGCCCTCGCGGCGCTGCTCCAGGTCGATGCGGGAGAGCTCGAAGCCGTCGAGGGTGGCGGCGACCGCGTCGAGACGCCGGCGGGCCGCGCCGGCCTCGGGCATCTCGGTGACCAGCAGGCACAGGCCGGGCGCCGAGCCCCGGCCGACGCGGCCGCGCAGCTGGTGGAGCTGGGAGACGCCGAAGCGGTCGGCGTCCATGATCACCATGGCGGTGGCGTTGGGGACGTTCACGCCCACCTCGATGACCGTGGTGGCGACCAGGACGTCGGTCTCGCCGGCGGCGAAGCGGCGCATCACCGCGTCCTTGTCGTCGGGGTGCATACGGCCGTGGAGGACCTCGACCCCGAGGCCCTTCAGGGGGCCCTTGGTGAGCTGCTCGGCCACCTCCAGGACGGCCAGCGGCGGGCGCTTCTCGGCCTCGTCCTCGGGGGACTTCTTCCCGCCGGGCTTCTTCGGGTCGTCCTCCTCGTCGCCGATGCGGGGGCAGACCACGTAGGCCTGGTGGCCGTTGCCGGCCTCCTCGCGCACCCGCTCCCAGGCCCGGCTGAGGAAGTGGGGCTTGTCGGCGGCGGGGACGACGTGGGTGGCGATCGGGGAGCGGCCCGCCGGGAGCTGGTCGAGGACGGAGGTCTCCAGGTCGCCGAAGACGGTCATGGCGACCGTGCGCGGGATGGGGGTGGCGGTCATGACGAGGAGGTGCGGGGGCTGTTTGCCCTTGCCGCGCAGGGCGTCGCGCTGTTCGACGCCGAAGCGGTGCTGCTCGTCCACGACGACCAGGCCGAGGTCGTGGAACTGCACCTTGTCCTCGATCAGCGCGTGGGTGCCGATGACGATGCCGGCCTCCCCGGTGGCCAGGTCGAGCAGGGCGCGGCGGCGGGCGGCGGCGCCCATGGAGCCGGTGAGCAGCACCACCTTGGTCGCGTGCTCGGCGCCGCCCAGCATGCCTCCCTCGGCCAGCTCGCCCATCATCTCGGTGACGGAGCGGTGGTGCTGCTGGGCGAGCACCTCGGTGGGCGCGAGCATGGCCGCCTGGCCGCCGGAGTCGACCACGGCGAGCATGGCGCGCAGGGCCACCAGGGTCTTGCCGGAGCCCACCTCGCCCTGGAGCAGCCGGTGCATCGGGTGGTCGGTCGCCAGGTCGTCGAAGATCTCCCGGGAGACCTTCCGCTGGCCCTCGGTGAGGGTGAAGGGGAGCCGGTCGTCGAAGGCCGCCAGGAGGCCGTCGGGCGCCGGGGTGCGGGGCACGGCCGGCAGCTGGCTGTCGGCGTGCCGGCGGCGGGCCAGGGCGACCTGGAGGACGAAGGCCTCGTCCCACTTCAGGCGGGCGCGGGCGTCGGCGATGTCGGCCCTGGTGTGCGGGCGGTGGATCTTGAGGAGGGCCTCGGGGAGGGTGACCAGGCCGCGGCCCTCGCGCAGGGAGGGCGGCAGGGGGTCGAGGGCCTCCTGCGCGTGGGGCAGGACCGTCTGGACCGCCTTGCCGATCTTCCAGGACTCCAGCTTGGCCGTGGCCGGGTAGAGGGGGATGAGGGCGCCGGCCCAGCTCTCGACCGTCTCCTCGCCGTCACCTCGCAGCAACTCGTAGGCCGGGTGTGCCAGTTGGAGGCGGCGGTTGAAGACGGAGACCTTGCCCGAGAACATCGCGCGGGTGCCGGGCAGCAGGTCCTTGTGCGGCTTGTGCACGCCGTTGCCGAAGAAGACCAGCTGGAGCCGGCCGCTGCCGTCGGTGATGGTGACCTCCAGACGCTGTCCCTTGCCGCGCGGGGCCTTGGCGGAGGCGAAGGTGTGCAGGCGGGCGTCGGCGACCTGGGCGACCACCGTGACGTGCTCGTCCATCGGCAGGTCGGCGAGGTGGGTGAGCTGGCCGCGCTCCTCGTACCGGCGCGGGTAGTGGTGCAGGAGGTCGCCGACGGTGTGCAGGCCGAGGTGCTCGGCCATCACCTTCGCGGTGGCGGGGCCGAGCACCTTCTTCAGTGGTTCTTCCAGTGCGGGCACGAGATCCATTGCACACCACGGCACTGACAAAGCGGTACACGCCGCCCTGCGGATTCCTGCCCCTCGCCGTACGGATCCGGGAAACCGCTGGTCAGGCGGGACGGTCCGGCTCTAGGATGGCGCGCTCCGGCCGACCCCCGCGGTCACCGTCCCTCCGGGACCGCCCGACCCCGCGCCGAACGCCCTCTCCCCGCCACCGGCGCAGCGACGATGGACTCCCAGACCTCACAGTCATCCCAGGCATCCCAGTCACCCCACACGTTCCAGGTCGACCTGCGCGGTCTGGTGGACCTGCTCTCCCATCACCTCTACTCCAGCCCCAGGGTCTACCTGCGCGAACTGCTGCAGAACGCGGTGGACGCCATCACCGCCCGGCGGGCCGAGGACCCCGAGGCCCCGGCACGGGTGCGGCTGCACGCGTCCGACGGCACCCTGCGGGTGGAGGACAGCGGCGTCGGGCTCACCGAGTCGGACGTGCACAGCCTGCTGGCGACCATCGGCCGCAGCTCCAAGCGGGCGGAGGGCCTGCAGGAGGCCCGTTCCGACTTCCTCGGCCAGTTCGGCATCGGCCTGCTGGCCTGTTTCGTGGTCGCCGAGCGGATCCGCGTGGTCAGCCGCAGCGCCCGGACACCCGATGCCCCGCCGGTGGAGTGGACGGCACGCGACGACGGCTCGTACACCGTGCGCACGCTGCCGGACGCGGAGCGGCCGGAGCCCGGCACCACCGTGCACCTGGTGGCGCGGGCGGGGGCCGCCGAGTGGCTGGCGCCCGAGCGGGTGCTCACGCTGGCCCGCGACTTCGGCTCGCTGCTGCCCTACGACGTCCGGATCGGCGACGAGGCGGTCACGGACCTCCCGGCACCCTGGGACCGCCCGTACCCGAGCCCGGCCGCCCGCAGGGTGGCGCTGGCCCGGCACTGCCACGAGCTGTTCGGGTTCACGCCGCTGGACTCGATCGACCTGGACGTGCCGGTGGCCGGGATCCGCGGGGTGGCGTACGTGCTGCCGTCGGCGGTCAGTCCCGCGCAGCGGGCGACCCACCGGGTGCACCTGAAGGGCATGCTGCTCACCGAGCGTGCCGAACAGCTGCTGCCCGACTGGACGTTCTTCGTGCGCTGCGTGCTGGACACCGACACTCTGCGGCCCACCGCCTCGCGCGAGTCGCTGTACGAGGACGAGACGCTGGCCGCCGTCCGGGAGGCGCTCGGCGAGCGGATCCGGTCCTGGCTGACCGGGCTCGCGGCGGGCGATCCGCAGCGGCTGGCCGCGTTCCTCGCCGTGCACCACCTGGGCGTGAAGTCCCTGGCACGGCACGATTCGGACATGCTGCGCACGATGCTGCCGTGGCTGCCGTTCGAGACGACCGACGGGCAGCTGTCGCTGGAGGAGTTCGCGCTCCGGCACCCGGTGGTGCACTTCACGCGCACGGTCGAGGAGTACCGGCAGGTCGCGCCGATCGCCTCCGCGCAGGGCGTCGGGGTGGTCAACGGCGGCTACACCTACGACAGCGAGCTGGTCGAGGCGCTGCCGTCGGTGCGGCCGGGCACGGTGGTCGCCGAACTGGACGCCGACACCGTGACCGCGCACCTGGACGCGGTCGACCCGGCCGAGGAGCTGGCGCTCGCCGGCTTCCTGGCGGCCGCGCGCGCGAAGCTCGATCCGCTGGGCTGCGACGTCGTCCTGCGGGCCTTCCACCCGCTGTCCGTGCCCGCGCTGCACCTGGACGACCGGGCCGCCCGGCACGAGCAGGCCCGCGCGGAGGCCGAGGAGCAGGCCGACGACCTGTGGGCGGGCATCCTGGGCTCCCTGCGCGGCAGCGCGCCGCGCGCCCGCCTGGTGCTCAACCACCTCAATCCGCTGATCCGGCGCATCAGTTCGCTGCGCGACGCCGAACTGGTCGGCACCGCCACCGAGTCGCTGTACGGGCAGGCCCTGCTGATGGCGCAGCGCCCGCTCAGGCCGGCCGACTCCGCACTGCTCAACCGGGCGTTCATAGGCCTGCTGGAGTGGGCCACACACGGGGAGAACGGTCACCGATGACGGGGATCACGGACTTCGACGCACTGCGCCGGGCCATGGCGGAGAACTCCGAGCAGCCGGAGGGCCCGGCCCGCAACGCGCGCGCGGAGGAGCTGCTCGCCGCCGCCGAGCGGCTGAACGTGCCGCTCGCCGTGATCGAGGCGCTCGGGCACCAGCTGAAGGTCTACAACTACAGCTCCGAGAAGGACCGCATGTTCGTCCCGTTCGCGCGCCTGCTGCGCATGTGGGACGAACGGCCGGAGGACTTCGACGAGTACGAGACGCACTCGCTGCACTGGGTCTTCAAGTGGGTCTCGGCCGGCATGCTGGACCAGCCGCACATCCCGCTGGCCTCGGTCGAGAAGTGGCTCGGCGAGATGGAGCACCGCTACCGGCTGGCCGGGCACTCCGAACGGGCGGTGCGCAGCGCGGAGTTCAGCGTGGCCGCGCATGTCGGGGACCGGGACCGGGCGGAGCGCGCGTACGCCGCGTGGCTGGCCGCGGACCGGGACCGGATGGCCGACTGCCACGCCTGCGAGCTGCACGGGCAGGGCGCCTGGCAGGTCGAGTGCGGCCGGGACGCGCAGGCCCTGGAGCTGTGGCGGCCGGTGCTGGAGGGCGAGTACAGCTGCGCGCACGAGCCCCACACGGTCCTGGCCTCGTCGCTGCGGCCGCTGCTGCGCCTGGGCCGCCTGGAGGAGGCGCGCGCGCACCACCTGCGGGGCTTCCGGCTGGTGCGGGCCATGGAGAGCATGCGGGGCGCCTACGCCGCCCACGTGGAGTTCTGTGCGCTGACCGGCAACGAGGCGCGCGGCCTGGAGCTGCTCGCCGAGCGGCCGGCGTACTTCACGGACACCGGGCATCCGCGCAGCCGGATGGAGTACCTGGCGGTGGTGGCGCTGCTGATGGACCGGCTGGGCGAGGTGGGCCTGGGCGGGCAGCGGGTGCCGGGGCCGGCCGGGCGGACCTGGACGGCGGCGGAACTGGCCGCCCACGCGCGCGCGGAGGCACTGGAGCTGGCCGGGCGGTTCGACCGGCGCAACGGCACGGCGCACATCGGCGAGTGGGTCCGCGCGCGCATGGCGCAGCGCCCGCTGGTGGAGCGCCTGCCGCTGGGCGTGCGGACGGTGCGTTCCGCGCCGCCCGCGCCCGTGGCCGCGCCCGCCGGGCCCGCGGAGTCCGGGGCGCCCGGTCTGGCCGCCCTGCTGGCCGAGGCGCGCCGGCTGTCGGACACGCTGCAGCCGCACGCCCTGGAGGCGTGGGCGGCGGTCGCGCGGGCGGCCGAGGGGGCCGAGCTGGACGTGCGCGACCGCGCGGAGCTGGCCGAGCACAAGGCGATGTCCCAGGGCCCGGAGGGTGCCGCGTTGTTCGAGCGGGCCGCCGGGTTGTACGCGGAGGCGGGCGACCCCGGGGAGGCGCTGGCGGCACGCGCGCGCGGGGCGTACGTGCGGGCGCTGGCCGGTGAGGTGGACGCGGCGGCCGCCGCGGTGGCCGGGCTGTACGACGAGGTGCTCGCGCTGTACGCCGGGCAGGGCACCGGTGCGCGGCAGACCGCGTCGGTGCTGATGAGCCGGGCGCGGATCCTGATGCGCCGGGTGTACGAGGGCGCGGAGGACGCGACTTCGGGCCTCGTGTCCCCCGGGGTGCTCGCGGAGGCCGAGCAGGCCGTGCGGGAGGTGCTGGCGCTCGTGCGCGGGCATGCGGGCGGCGATGTGCGGCTGACCGCGCGGGGCGCCGAGGCGCGGGGGATGCTGGCCACGCTCGCCGAGCGCGGCGGCGATCCGGTGCGGGCGGCGGAGCTGTTCCAGCGGGCGGCCACCGACTTCGTGGCTGCCGGACTGCCCTGGTTCGCGGTCGAGTACGAGGTCCAGGTGGCCGCCCTGTCCCACCGGCTCGGTGATCCCGCCGGCTCCGAGCGGGCGCTGCGGGCGGCCCTGGAGCACGGCGGGCCGCACGTGGAGCCGACCGGGCGGGCGCAGCTGCACCTGCAGCTCGCGGAGGTGCTCGGTGGCCGCGGCGAGGCCGGCGAGGCCGCCGAGCACGCGCTGGAGGCCGCGCACTGGGCCGACGAGGCGGGCGAGAGCGGCACGCTGGGCGCCTGGGCACGGCACCAGCTGGGCGGTCTCCTGCTGCGCGAGGGGCGGTACGCGGAGGCCGCCGAGGTGCTGGAGTCCGCGCTGCCGGACCTGTCCGCCGAGACGCACGGCGACGGGGCGGTGGTCCAGGCGCAGTGGTGGCTCGGGGACTGCCTGAGCGAGCTGGGCGAGCACCGGGCGGCGGCCGAACGGCGGCTGCAGGCCGCCGAGATCGCCCGGCACTGGCCCGAGCAGCAGGACCACGCCACCCTCGCCCATCTGGCCGCCGAGTCGCTGAGCAGCGCGGGTCTGCTCGAGGAGGCGGAGCGGGCGTACGCGCGCGCGGGCGAGCTGTGGCGGGCGCTCGGCAATCCGCAGTTCCTGGTGCGCTCGCTGCGTGCCCGCGCCTGGCTGGCCCTGCGCGGGGAGGACGGCGCGGAGGGCGGGCGGGAGCTGATGGCTCGGGCGGTGCGCGTGTGCGAGGAGGCGCTGGAGGCCGCCGGGGACCCGAGGGCCCGGGACGGGCTCACCGCCGAACTCGGTCACACGCACCGCCAGTTCGGCGACCTGCTGGCCCGGTCCGTGGCCGAGGAGGCCGAGGACGAGGTGATCCAGGGCGCGTTCGAGGCGGCGCTGGTCCAGATGGACCGCGCGGTCGCGGTGTTCGGCTCGCTGGGCGCCGACGGGCTCGACAGCCGCACCGGCGCCCAGCTCGCCGCGGCCTGGCTGGAGACCGACCTCGGCCGGCCGGCGGACGCGGCGGCACGCGCGCGTGCGGTGCTCGCGGCCTACGAGGACGGCCCCGAGGACGACGAGCCCGCCCGGTCCCGCCGCACGGAGGCCCGGCAGATCCTGGGCCTCGAGGAGCCCCCGGGCCGGTGAGGGCCCGTCCCGGGGGACGGCGGCGGGTGGTACCCGTTCACTCGACGCCGATGAGGAGCGGGGCTCCCTGTCGGCCGCCGCGGTAGACCACCGTGTCGACGGCCAGGTAGGACTCGCGGACGCGTGCCTCCAGGTGGTCGGCGGCCGTCTCCGGGGCCTCGTCGCCGACGACGAGGGTGACCAGTTCGCCGCCCGCCTGGAGCATGCGCTCCAGGACGGTCTCGGCGATGGCGGTGACGTCGGCGCCGATCACCGCGACGTCGCCGTCGATCAGGCCCAGGACGTCCCCGGCCTGGCAGATGCCGGCCGACGTCCAGAACTGGTGCTCGGCGACGACGACCTCCGCGTACCGGGTGGCGCCCGCCGCCGAGGTCATCTGGACGACGTCCTCGTCGAAGCGCCGTTCCGGCTCGTGCACCGCGAGCGCGGCGATGCCCTGCACCGCCGAGCGGGTCGGGATCAGGGCCACGCGGATCCCCTCGGCGCGGGCCTGCTCCGCGGCCGCGGCGGCCGTGTGCCGCAGCTCCGCGTCGTTGGGCAGCAGGACGACCTCGCGCGCGTGGGCGCGCCGTACCGCCTGCACCAGCTCCCCGCTCGCCGGCGGCTCCCCGGGGCGCGCGAGCACGGTGGTCGCGCCGGCCTCGGCGTAGAGCCCGGCCAGGCCCTCGCCGGGCACGACGGCGACGACGGCCCGCTGGGCCCGCTCGCGCGGCGGCCGCTCACCGCCGGTGTGCACGTCGCCGAGCCCGAAGTGCGTGATCCGGATGCGGTACGGCCGCCCGGCCTCGACGCCGGCCTCCACGGCGGCACCCGCGTCGTCGACGTGCACGTGGACGTTCCACAGCCCGTCGCCGCCGACCACGACGAGGGAATCCCCGAGGGCGTCGAGCCGCGCCCGCAGCCGGGCCACCGCCTCGTCGTCGGCCTCCAGGAGGTAGATCACCTCGTAGGCCGGCCCGCCGCCGGGCCCGGCGCCGGTGTCCTCGCCGCACGGCCCGGCCTCCGGGAGGTGCCCGGCGATGGCGTGCGCGGCCTGTGCGGCCTCCACGCGCGCGTGCGCATCCGAGGCGCCCCGCGGCAGGAGGCCTCCCGGCGCCTCCCCCGTGAACGCCTCCACGAGCGCGCCCAGCACCGCCACCAGCCCCCTGCCGCCCGCGTCGACCACCCCGGCCCGCTCCAGCACCTTCAGCTGGCCGGGGGTCGCCGCGAGGGCGGTCCGGGCGCCCTCGTAGGCGGCCCGGGCGACCGTGCCGCAGTCGCCCTCGGTGTCCTCGGCGGCGGCGGCCGCGGCGGAGGCGACGGTCAGCACCGTGCCCTCGACCGGGTGGGCCACGGCCTCGCGCGCGGAGTCGGCGGCGCGGCGCAGGGCCAGCCGCAGCCCCGTGCCGTCACTGCGGTGAGGAGCCTCGCCGTCCGGTTCCCCGGCCAGCACCTGGGCCATGCCGCGCAGCAGCTGGGCGAGGATCGTGCCGGAGTTGCCGCGGGCGCCGATGAGCGCCCCGTGGGCCATGGCACGCACGGCGTCGGCGAGCGCCGGCTCCCCCGGCCCCGCCGCGTACCCGGCGAACACCGCCTCCACCGCGGTCGCCGCCGACTCCAGGGTCAGGTAGAGGTTCGTCCCGGTGTCCCCGTCGGCCACGGGGTAGACGTTGATCGCGTCGATCTCCTCGCGGGCCCGCCCCAGCGCCCGCAGCGCCAGACCGCACCAGGTGCGCACCGCGAGAGCATCGAGTGTCTGCGGCACCTGCGCCACCTGCGCCTCCCTGACTGGCTGGACGTGGGACGCAGCGTAGACCCCACGGGGGCGTCCTCCGGTGGAGGGCCGGGGACGGAGCCCCGAGCTGCCGTGGTAGTTTCCTTCTACGGGCGCAGCCGTTGTATGCTGCTCCGGTTGCCCGATCCTGATCGGGCCATTCCCCCTGGCAGCGCCAATCAAGATCTCGGATCTCAGGATCTCGATCCCGGCATGCCGGGATCAACCGTAAGTGCATCTGAAGTCTTTGGAGTGACCCGTGGCTGCCAACTGCGACGTCTGCGGCAAGGGGCCGGGCTTCGGCAACAACATCTCGCACTCGCACCGCCGTACGTCCCGCCGCTGGAACCCGAACATCCAGCGTGTGCGTACCGTGGTCGGCGGGACGCCGAAGCGCGTGAACGCCTGCACCTCGTGCATCAAGGCCGGCAAGGTCTCGCGCTGACGCACTGCTGAGCGCGCGGCCACTGCCTGGTCCGTTGCACTGAGCCGGTCCACCTCCGGGTGGGCCGGCTTTTTGCCGTACCCGCGTGCGGGCGCTCAGGTGCGCAGGCGCCACCCGTGGTCCACCGGGCCGATCCCGGCCCCCAGCGCGAACCCGGCGGCGATCGCCCCGGTGACGTACTCCTTGGCGGCCGTGACGGCCTCGGGCACGGTCAGCCCCTTCGCCAGCCCGCAGGCGACGGCCGAGGCGAGGGTGCAGCCGGTGCCGTGGGTGTGCCGGTTGTCGAGGCGCGGGGCCCGCAGCCAGTGCTCGGCGGAGCCGTCCGTGAGCAGGTCCACGGCGTCCGCGTGGCCGGGCAGGTGCCCGCCCTTGACCAGCACCCAGCGCGGCCCGTACGCCAGCACGGCCGCCGCCGCCCGCCGCAGGTCGTCCTCCGACCCGGCCCGCACCCCCGTGAGCTGGGCCACCTCGTCGAGGTTCGGGGTGGCCAGGGTCGCCGCCGGCAGCAGCCGCGTGCGGACGGCGTCCAGGGCGGAGGCCGCCAGCAGCGGGTCGCCGTGCTTGGACACCCCGACCGGGTCCACCACGGCCGGCGCGTCCGTGCCGGTGATCAACTCGGCGACCGCCTCGACCAGTTCGGCCGAGGCCAGCATGCCGGTCTTCACGGCCTGGACGCCGACGTCGTCCACCACGCTGCGGTACTGCGCCCGCACCGCCTCCACCGGCAGCTCCCAGGCCCCCTGCACGCCCAGGGAGTTCTGCGCGGTCACGGCGGTGATCACGCTCATGCCGTGCACGCCGAGCGCCAGCATCGTCTTCAGGTCGGCCTGGACGCCGGCGCCGCCGCCGGAGTCGGAGCCGGCCACGGTCAGCACCCGGGGCGGAGCCGGGGTCACGACTCGATGTCCGCGAAGTGGTCCCAGCCGCCCTTGCTCGTCCAGGGAGCCCCGTCCACGGTCACCTGGGGCAGCGCCGAGGGGTTGAGGACCTCGCCGATGACCTTCCAGCGGGCCGGCAGCTTGGCGTCCGGCGGGAAGGTCGCCACGATCGCGTGGTCCTCTCCCCCGGTCAGCACCCACTGCAGCGGGTCCACGCCGACGGCCTGGCCGATGTCGTTCATCTGGGTGGGGATGTCGATCGCCCCGGAGCGGACGTCGATGCGGACCTTGCTGGCCTCGGCGATGTGCCCGAGGTCGGCGATCAGCCCGTCGCTCACGTCGCACATCGCGGTGGCGCCGAGCGCGGCGGCGGCCGGTCCCGCGTGGTACGGCGGCTCGGGGCGGCGGTGCGCCTCCACGAAGGCGCGCGGCGAGCGGAAGCCCCGGGACAGGATCGCGTAGCCGGCCGCGGACCAGCCCAGCCAGCCGGTGACGGCCACCAGGTCGCCGGGCTGGGCGCCCGCGCGCGTGACGGGCTCCTGGTTGCGCAGATCACCGAGCGCGGTGATCGACACCATGATCGTGTCGCCGCGTACGACGTCCCCGCCGACCACGGACGCACCGGCGACCTGGCACTCGTCGCGCAGCCCGTCCATCAGCTCGCTGGGCCAGGTGACCGGGAGTTCCGCGGGCACGACCAGGCCGAGCAGCAGCGCGGTCGGCACGGCGCCCATGGCGGCGATGTCCGCGAGGTTCTGCGCGGCGGCCTTGCGGCCGACGTCGTACGCCGTGGACCAGTCGCGGCGGAAGTGCCGGCCCTCCAGCAGGATGTCGGTGCTGGCCACCACCCGGCGGTCGGGGGCGGCGACCACCGCGGCGTCGTCTCCGGGGCCGACCCGGACCGCCGGGGTGGTGGTGAGACGGGAGGTGAGCTCCCTGATGAGCCCGAACTCACCCAGCTCACCCACAGTGCCCTTCATTGCGTCAAGCCCCTTCTGTGCCTGTGCGTGCCCACTCGCGCGTCCTCAGTGTCCCCGATACCGTCGAGGTGACCGTCACCATCTGTCGTGCCCGCACCCTGGCGCGCAAGCCCGGTTCCCGCAGGTCTCCCCGTGGGGAGGGGCGACGCGATACCGTGGCGTTCCTTTTCCCCACATGATCCTCGTGGCCGCCCTGGAGGTTCCGTGGTACAGGCGTACATCCTGATCCAGACGGAGGTCGGCAAGGCGTCGACCGTCGCCGAGACGATCAGCAAGATCCCTGGAGTGCTCCAGGCCGAGGACGTGACGGGGCCGTACGACGTCATCGTGCGCGCCCAGGCCGACACCGTCGACGAGCTCGGCCGCATGGTGGTCGCGAAGGTCCAGCAAGTGGACGGCATCACGCGCACCCTGACCTGCCCGGTCGTGCATCTGTAGCCCCCGTCTACCCTTGGCCGGTGAACTTCTTCCGTCACCGGCCACTCGGCCTGCTCGCGCCCGCGCTGCTGATCGCGGTCGCGGGCTGCTCCACAGCAGACGACAGCGCGACCGTGGCGGTTCCCAGCCCCGACGCGAAAACGGCGAAGGTGTGCCGGGACCTGCACCGGGTGCTGCCCGGGAAGCTCGACGGACGGGGACGTGAGGACCCCGAGCCCCGGTCCGCCTACACGGCGGGCTGGGGAAGCCCGGCGATCATACTGCGCTGCGGTGTCGTACGGCCCCCGAAGATGGTCGATCCGAAGGTGGCCGAGGGCGGTGACCCGGACGCGGTCGCGGGCGGGGTGAACGGCGTGGACTGGCTGATGGAGCGGCTGGGGAACGGCACCTGGCGGTTCACCACGGCGAACCGCGTGGCATACGTGCAGGTCACGCTGCCCGAGGGGATGTCGGGACAGGACGGCGGGACGGCCGTGCTCACGGGGCTCGCCGCCTCCGTCAAGAAGGCGATCCCCCAGGGGATCGCCTCCATGCGCGGCTGACCCGGCGGGGGCTCAGCGCAGCCCGGTGGGGCGGCGCAGCGCGGCCTGCACCAGGCGGTCGACCAGCTCCGGGTAGCCGATGCCGGTGGCCTGCCACATCTGCGGGTACATCGAGATCGGCGTGAAGCCGGGCATGGTGTTGATCTCGTTGATGACGAACTCGCCGTCCTCGGTGAGGAAGAAGTCGGCGCGGACCAGGCCCTCGCAGGAGGCCGCCTCGAACGCCTCGACCGCGAGCCGCCGCACCTCGGCGGTCTCCTCGTCGGTGAGCGGGGCCGGGACGATGCCGGGCGTGGAGTCGATGTACTTGGCCTCGAAGTCGTAGTACGCGTGCGCGTCCGGCGGCGGGATCTCGGCCGGGACGGAGGCGCGCGGGCCGTCCTCGAACTCCAGCACCCCGCACTCGATCTCGCGGCCCCGCAGGGCCGCCTCGACCAGGATCTTCGGGTCGTGGGCCTGCGCCTCGGCGATCGCCTCGTCCAGGCCGGAGAGGTCGTCGACCTTGGTGATGCCGATGGAGGAGCCCGCGCGCGCGGGCTTCACGAACAGCGGCCAGCCGTGCTCGCCGGCGAAGTCGACGATCTTCTTGCGGGCGGCGGACTCGTCCTGCGCCCACTCGCGGGGCCGGATCACCACGTACGGGCCGACCTTGAGCCCGAAGGAGGTGAAGACCCGCTTCATGTACTCCTTGTCCTGGCCGACGGCCGAGGCGAGCACGCCCGCTCCCACGTACGGCACCCCGGACAGCTCCAGCAGGCCCTGCAGGGTGCCGTCCTCGCCGTACGGGCCGTGCAGCACCGGGAAGACGACGTCGACCTCACCGAGCGCCTTGGGCACCGAGCCGGGCTCGCTGTAGACGACCTCGCGGTTCGCCGGGTCGACCGGGAGCACCACGCCGCCCTCGGTGGACTCCGCCAGGTCCGCCACGCTCGGGGTGCGGCGGTCGGTGATGGCCATGCGCTCCGGCTCGTCGGCCGTCAGGGCCCACCGGCCGTCCGTGGTGATGCCGATCGGCAGGACGTCGTACTTCGTCCGGTCGATGGCCTTGAGGACGGCGCCTGCGGTGACCACGGAGATCCCGTGTTCGGAGCTGCGCCCGCCGAACACGACGGCCACGCGCGGCTTGCGGGACGGCTGCTCAGGGCTCTGGGGGAGGTTCTCGGTGCTCATATCGCGATGAGAGTACCTGGCAGCGGGGCCCCGATACAGCGTCGACGCAGGGGGGTCGCTCAGCGTCGCTCGGGCTTCGCGCTGCGCGACATCAGCTCCTTCAGGGCGACCACCGGGGGCTTGCCCTCGTGCACGATGTCCACGACCGTCTCGGTGATGGGCATCTCGACGCCGTGCCGGCGCGCCAGATCCGCCACCGACTCGCAGGACTTGACGCCCTCGGCGGTCTGCCGGGTGACCGCGATGGTCTCCTGCAGGGTCATGCCCTTGCCGAGGTTGGTGCCGAAGGTGTGGTTGCGCGACAGCGGCGAGGAGCAGGTCGCCACCAGGTCCCCGAGACCGGCGAGTCCGGAGAAGGTCAGCGGGTCGGCGCCGAGGGCCATGCCGAGCCGGGTGGTCTCGGCGAGGCCGCGGGTGATGAGCGAGCCCTTGGCGTTGTCGCCGAGGCCCATGCCGTCGGCGATGCCGACCGCGAGACCGATGACGTTCTTCACGGCGCCGCCCAGTTCGCAGCCGACGACGTCGGTGTTGGTGTAGGGCCGGAAGTACGGGGTGTGGCAGGCGGCCTGGAGCCGCCGGGCGACCGTCTCGTCGGTGCAGGCCACCACGGCGGCGGCGGGCATGCGCGCGGCGATCTCGCGGGCCAGGTTGGGGCCGGTGACGACGGCGATGCGGTCGGGGCCGACCTTGGCGACGTCGTCGACGACCTCGCTCATCCGCATGGTGGAGCCGAGTTCGACGCCCTTCATCAGGGAGACGAGCACGGTGCCGGGCGCGAGCAGCGGGGTCCACTCGGCGAGGTTGGCGCGCAGCGTCTGCGAGGGGACGGCGAGGACGGTGAAGTCCGCGTCGCGCAGCGCCTCGGCGGGGTCGGCGGTGGCGCGCAGGCGCTCCGGGAGTTCGACGCCGGGCAGGTAGTCGGGGTTGGTCCGCGTGGAGTTGACCGCCTCCGCCAGCTCGGGGCGGCGGGCCCACAGGGTCACCTCGCAGCCGGCGTCGGCGAGGACCATGCCGAAGGCGGTGCCCCAGGAGCCGGCGCCCATGACGGCGGCCCGGACAGGCTTGCTCACGTGCCGCTCTCCTCATCCGTGCCGGTCCGCGGGGCTTCCCCGGCGGCCTGGGCGGCCGCCTCGCCGGTCACGGACACCGGCTCCTCGCCGATGCGCGCCGCCCTCCGCTCGGCCTGCGCGCGGGTCCTGCGGCGCTGCTCGATCCGCTCGCGGCGCGGGTCGTAGGGCGTCTCGGGCGCCTTCTCGCCGCGGATCTCCTCCAGCTGGCGGGTGACGGCGGCCATGATGACCTCGGTGGCCTCCTTCAGGAGGTCGGCGGTCATCTCCTTGTCGTAGAAGCGCGACAGGTCCACGGGCGGGCCGGCGAGGACGCGGTGCGTCTTGCGCGGGAGGAGGTGGGGCTTCTTGGCGTAGGGCGGCAGCAGTTCGTTGCAGCCCCACTGGGCCACCGGGATCACCGGGCACTTGGTCTGCAGGGCCACGCGCGCTGCGCCGGTCTTGCCGGTCATGGGCCAGCCGTCCGGGTCGCGGGTGAGGGTGCCCTCGGGGTAGAAGGCGACGCACTCGCCGCGCTCCACGGCGTCGATGGCGGCCCGGAAGGCGCTGAGCGCGTCCGTGCTCTCGCGGTAGACGGGAATCTGCCCGGTGCCGCGCATCGCGGCGCCGACGAATCCCTTTTTGAAAAGCCCGCTCTTCGCCAGGAAACGCGGAACACGTCCGGTGTTGTACTGATAGTGGGCATAGGCGAAGGGGTCCACATGGGAATTGTGGTTCACCGCGGTGATAAATCCGCCCTCGGCCGGAATGTGCTCCATTCCACGCCAGTCCCGCTTGATCAGAACCACCAGCGGCGGTTTGCAGAGCACCGCGGCGAAGCGGTACCAGAAGCCGATTCTGCGGCGGGGCACGCGGACACCTTCCTTCACAAGGCCTTCGGGACTGCCACCCGGTCCGGGGGCCGCACAAGTGTCGCCCCGGGGCGCCGGTCTGTCGAGAACACCGTACGCCCGCACCTCACCGGCGCCCCCTTCGCACCCGGTCCGCCGGGTGAGAATGAGGGCGACGAGAGAGGGACGGTACGCCGGTGCAGTGGACCTTGGTCATCCCCCTGAAGCCTCTGGCGCGGGCCAAGAGCAGGCTTGCGGACACCGCCGCCGACGGGGTGCGCCCGGGGCTCGCCCTGGCGTTCGCGCAGGACACGGTGGCGGCGGCGCTGGCGTGTCCGGCGGTGTCGGATGTGGCGGTCGTCACGGACGACGCGCTGGCCGGGCGGGAGCTGGCGGAGCTGGGCGCCCGGATCGTCCCCGACGCCCCGGCAAGCGGCCTGAACGCCGCTCTCGCCCACGGCGCGGGCGCCGTGCGGCAGCGGCGGCCGCGGGCTCCGGTCGCGGCACTGAACGCCGATCTGCCGGCACTGCGGCCGGCGGAACTCGCGGTGGTGCTGGGGGCGGCGGCGCAATTCCCGCGGGCCTTTCTCGCGGATGCGGCGGGATCGGGCACGACCTTGCTGGCCGCGGGGCCGGGTGCCGAATTGCGGCCGGAGTTCGGCGTCGATTCCCGGGCCCGGCACCGTGCTTCGGGCGCCGCGGAACTGGAGCTCGGGGAAGTGAATTCGGTACGGCAGGACGTCGACACCGGCGACGACCTGCGCGCGGCGCTGGCGCTCGGGGTGGGCCCTCACACGGCCGCGGTGTCGGCGGGGTTGCTGATCCCGGGGTCGTGAGCCGCCGCCCGGCGCGTGGTACCCGCGGGCCCGGGGGCGCACCCCTCACGTCCGGCACTAGGCTGGCCGGCATGCAGGCGACCGCGTACACGTACGACCCCGACACCCGCAGCGGTCAGGTGCTGCTCGACGACGGCACCCCGGTGCCGTTCGACGCCGCGGCCTTCGACGCCGGGGGGCTGCGGCTGTTGCGGCCCGGACAGCGGGTGCGGATCGAGACGGAGGGCGACAGCGGCGCCCCGCGGATCACCCTGGTGACCCTGCAGACGCTGTAGCCACAGGCGCCCCACATGCCGCGGGCCGGGCTCCCCAGGGGAGTCCGGCCCGGCGCGTTGAGTGCCCTCGCGGCTTACGACGTCGCCTTGCGGGCGGTGGTCTTCTTGGCGGTGGTCTTGCGGGCCGTCGACTTCTTGGCCGGGGCCTTCTTGGCGGTGACCTTCTTGGCCGGGGCCTTCTGCGCCGTGGTCTTCTTGGCGGCGGCCTTGGTCGCGGGGGTCTTCTTGGCGGCGGCCGTGGTGCCCGTCGTCTTCTTCGCGGTGGTCTTCTTCGCGGCGGCGGCCGTGGTCTTCTTGGCCGTCGTCTTCTTCGCCGCGGTGGTCTTCTTCGCCGCCGCCGCGCTCGTCTTCTTGGCGGCGGCCTTCTTGCCCGCGGCCTTCGCGATGGTGGGCGGCGGGCCGGACAGGCTGCCCTTGGGCGCCTTCTTCACGGCGACCTCTCCACCGCGCGGCAGCTTCTTCGAGCCGCTCACCAGGTCCTTGAAGCCCTGACCGGCGCGGAAGCGCGGCACGGAGGTCTTCTTGACGCGAACCCGCTCGCCCGTCTGGGGGTTGCGGGCGTAACGCGCGGGCCGGTCCACCTTCTCGAAGGACCCGAAGCCCGTGACCGAGACCCGCTCGCCCGCGACGACCGCGCGGACGATGGCGTCCAGGACATGATCGACGGCGTCGGCTGCCTGCTGGCGGCCACCCACCTTGTCGGCAATCGCTTCTACGAGCTGCGCCTTGTTCACGTCTTCCCCTTCGGAGACATCGCCAGAACGAAAGTGTTCAAGCCTTTTTCGCACGTTAGGCAGATATATACCGCAAATCAAACACGAAACGGGCTTATCACCCTTGTGCCGCAACGGACTCGGTGGTCCCGGGCTGTTCAGCGGTCCTCGTCGGGGATCCGACCCTCGTCGAGGTCCGTCATGAACCGCTCGAGTCGCCGCGCCGCAGCGGCGGGATCGTGCTTGGCCGCGGCCGTAATGACCAGCAGCTTCCGGGTCAGCGCCATCCGTACGCCCTCCGGGACTTGCAGTGCGCGCACCCGTGAGTGCGCTTCCTTGAGATGGTCCGCGACCGCCGCATAGAGCTGGAGTTGGCCGTCGTGTTCCATGCACAGATTGTGCCATCTGGGGCGAGTTGTCGCCTGCGCAGGGGGCAACTGCCGCCGCCGACAGCCCTTTCGGCCCCTGTGAAAGCCCCGTTCCCACAGGGCGCGTACCCCGCCAATCACCGCCGTAACGTGGCAAGTTGAGAGCGGCCCGGCAGCGGGACGGGGCCATTCGGGTGCAGACACGGCTGTACCCCCGATCGGGGCGATCGGGGGTACAGCCGGGGCGTTGGGTGGCCGAAACCCGACCCGTCGGAGGGGGCGGTTCCGGCGTTGGTTCAGACCTGGAGCGTGCGCGGCTTGTAGGACGGCCGCTCCGCCTCGTAGGCGGCGATGTCGCCCTCGTTCCGCAGGGTGATGGAGATGTCGTCCAGCCCGTTCAGCAGACGCCAGCGGGAGTTCTCGTCCAGCTCGAAGGGGGCGGTGATGCCCTCGGCGCGTACCTCGCGGGCCTCGAGGTCGACGGTGATCTCCGCCTGCGGGTCGGCCTCCGTCAGCTCCCACAGCGCGTCCACGACCTTCTGGTCGATGACCACCGTGAGCAGGCCGTTCTTCAGCGAGTTGCCCCGGAAGATGTCCGCGAAGCGGGAGGAGATCACGGTCTTGAAGCCGTAGTTCTGCAGCGCCCAGACGGCGTGCTCACGGGAGGAGCCGGTGCCGAAGTCGGGGCCGGCGACCAGGACGGTGGCGCCCTGCCGCTCGGGGCGGTTGAGCACGAACTCGGGGTCCTTGCGCCAGGCCTCGAACAGCCCGTCCTCGAAACCGTCGCGCGTGACCTTCTTGAGCCAGTGGGCGGGGATGATCTGGTCGGTGTCGACGTTGCTGCGGCGCAGCGGGACGGCCCGGCCGGTGTGGGTGGTGAAGGCTTCCATGATCGATCAGACTCCAGCGGGCGCGGGGGCGTCGGACAGGTCGGCGGGCGAGGCCAGGTGGCCCAGGACGGCGGTCGCGGCCGCGACCTGCGGGGACACCAGGTGGGTGCGGCCGCCCTTGCCCTGCCGGCCCTCGAAGTTGCGGTTGGAGGTGGAGGCGGAGCGCTCCCCCGGGGCCAGCTGGTCGGGGTTCATGCCGAGGCACATCGAGCAGCCGGCGTGCCGCCATTCGGCACCGGCCTCCTTGAAGACGACGTCCAGGCCCTCGGAGACGGCCTGCAGCCCGACGCGCGCGGAGCCCGGGACGACCAGCATCCGTACGCCGTCGGCGACTTTGCGGCCCCGCACGACGTCCGCGGCGGCGCGCAGGTCCTCGATGCGGCCGTTGGTGCAGGAGCCTACGAAGACCGTGTCCACGTCGATGGAGCGCAGCGGCTGCCCGGCCTCCAACCCCATGTACTCCAGGGCCTTTTCGGCGGCGAGGCGCTCCGAGGCGTCTTCGTACGAAGCCGGGTCGGGGACGGACGCCGAAAGCGGCGCGCCCTGGCCGGGGTTGGTGCCCCAGGTGACGAACGGGGACAGCTCGGCGGCGTCGATGACGACCTCGGCGTCGAAGACGGCGTCCTCGTCGGTCCGCAGGGTCTTCCAGTACGCGACCGCCGCGTCCCAGTCGGCGCCCTCGGGGGCGTGCGGACGGCCCTGGAGGTACGCGAAGGTCGTCTCGTCCGGGGCGATCATGCCCGCGCGGGCGCCGGCCTCGATCGACATGTTGCAGATGGTCATCCGGGCCTCCATCGAGAGCTTCTCGATGGCGGAGCCGCGGTACTCCAGGACGTAGCCCTGGCCGCCGCCGGTGCCGATCTTCGCGATGATCGCCAGGATCAGGTCCTTGGCGGTGACGCCCTCGGGCAGCTCGCCCTCGACGGTGATCGCCATGGTCTTCGGGCGGGCCATCGGCAGCGTCTGGGTGGCCAGCACGTGCTCCACCTGGGAGGTGCCGATGCCGAACGCCAGCGCGCCGAAGGCGCCGTGCGTGGAGGTGTGGGAGTCACCGCAGACCACGGTGGTGCCCGGCTGGGTCAGACCCAGCTGGGGACCGACCACGTGCACGACGCCCTGCTCGACGTCGCCCAGCGGGTGCAGCCGGACGCCGAACTCGGCGCAGTTCTTGCGCAGCGTCTCCAGCTGGGCCCGGGAGACCGGGTCGGCGATGGGCTTGTCGATGTCGATGGTCGGGGTGTTGTGGTCCTCGGTCGCGATGGTGAGGTCGAGGCGCCGCACCTGCCGGCCGCTCTTGCGCAGCCCGTCGAAGGCCTGCGGGCTGGTCACCTCGTGCAGCAGGTGCAGATCGATGTAGAGGAGGTCGGGCTCGCCCTCGGCGCGCCGGACGACGTGGTCGTCCCAGACCTTCTCCGCGAGTGTCCTACCCATCGCTTTCCCTCCGGCCGGCAAACGTCCACCGGCCCAACTAGAGATCTTGAGGATGCGGCGACCGCCCGTCTGCCGGGCCCCATGAAGTGGTGATTCCGGGCGTCCACCGCCGGGCCCGATGGTCCGCGGGCCGCTGTGTGATTCCAGAGTGGCGCGTTCCATGGAAAATTGAACTTGCGTTTCACAGAGTGAGACGCGAGTATCGTTTCATGGACAACAGTAGCGGCGTCGGCGTTCTGGACAAGGCGGCCCTCGTCCTGAGCGCTCTGGAGTCCGGTCCGGCCACCCTCGCGGGTCTGGTCGGCGCGACCGGACTGGCACGACCCACGGCCCACCGCCTGGCCGTGGCCCTGGAACACCACCGCATGGTGGCACGAGACATGCAGGGCCGGTTCATCCTCGGCCCGCGCCTGGCGGAGCTGGCCGCGGCGGCCGGCGAGGACCGCCTGCTGGCCACCGCTGGCCCGGTGCTGACCCACCTGCGCGACGTCACCGGCGAGAGCGCGCAGCTCTACCGCCGCCAGGGCGACATGCGGATCTGCGTCGCCGCGGCGGAGCGCCTGTCCGGTCTGCGGGACACGGTCCCGGTCGGCTCCACGCTCACGATGAAGGCCGGTTCGTCGGCGCAGATCCTGATGGCCTGGGAGGAGCCCGAGCGGCTGCACCGCGGCCTGCAGGGCGCCCGCTTCACGGCGACGGCCCTGTCGGGCGTCCGGCGCCGGGGCTGGGCCCAGTCCATCGGCGAGCGCGAGCCGGGCGTGGCCTCCGTCTCCGCGCCCGTGCGCGGCCCGTCGAACCGCGTGGTGGCGGCCGTGTCGGTCTCCGGCCCCATCGAGCGCCTGTCCCGCCACCCGGGCCGTATGCACGCCCAGGCGGTCATCGACGCGGCGGCCCGCCTCTCGGAGGCCCTGCGCCGCTCCGGCTGACCGACCCCTTCGGCACTCCCCCGCTCCACCACCGCCACCAGTAAGGGCCGGCCTCAACGCCGCGGCAGGACCTTCCGGCAGGACGGGGGACGAGAGACGGGAGACGAGCGGGACGCCCAGCGACGGCGACCCGTCTCAGGCAGACCCGGCGCCGCTCCGGCTGGCCGGCCTCTCCAGCCCGACCCCGCCACCGCCACCAGTAAGGGCCGGCCTCAACGCCGCGGCAGGACGGGGGACGAACGCGGGACGGCGCTCGACGACGGCCCATAGGCAAGGCCCTCCCGGCAGGACGGGAGACGAGCGGGACGCCCAGCGACGACGAGCCGTCACAGGCAGGCCCCGCGCCGCTCCGGCCGGCCCGGCCCCTCGGGCACCACCACCGCCACCGCCAGCAACAGGAACCGGCTCCTACGCCGCGGCAAGGCCCTTCCGGCAGGACGCGGGGCGCGCGGGAGCCGGTTCGGCGACGTCCGCACTCAGGGGAGTCGTACGAGGCCCGTCGAACGGCGTCGTAGTGGCCGTCCCGGTCTGCGGCCCCGTCGAGTCTCTGTCCCGCCACCCGGGCCGCTTGCGCGCCCAGGCGGTCATCGGTGCGGCGGCCCGCCTCCCGCGGGCCCCGCGCCGCTCAGGCTGACCGCTCCCCACCGCAGTGGCACCGCCACCGGCATCGGATGGGGCCGGCCCCGGCCGAGCCGGACGCCGCTCGGCGGCAGTCCGCGCTCAGGAGATGGCCAGCCGGTCGGCGGCGCGGTTCCCGCGGCGGGCGACCGGCGCCACCCCCGTGGCCGCGGCCAGGCCGTACGCGGGCATGTTCAGGTAGATCGACTCGTGGGACCCGGCGGGCACGACGTACGTCTCGTGCCAGAAGCCCACCTTCCCCCTGCCCTCGCGCAGCCGCCGGTTGAACGCGGCCCAGGCCGGGCGGTGACTGCGGTCCGGCGCGGAGGCGTAGGCGAGCAGCTTCTCCTTCGACTCCCAGTACTGCACCAGGTACGCCTCGCGCAGCCCGGCGCGCAGGGCCTTGTACCCCAGCAGCCCGCTGTCCCGGTCCTGCGCGAGTTCGGCGATCATCGGGCCCATGGCCCTGGCGACCGGCAGCCAACTGCGCACCGCCCAGAAGCTGTTGATACGCATCCCGACGAGGAAGACGACGATCCCCTCCTCGTGCTCGGCGGTCATGCGCCCCTCGATCGACTCGGCACCCATGGCTCCCCGGTCCCGTCCTCGTCCGACTCGTCCGACTGATTGGATAGCCGCACTATCCATAGTTGGATAGTGCCACTCTCCTACACTGGGCGCAAGAGGACGCAACGAGGAAAGAGGGTGCGGGGCGGGATGCGACTGGCGGAGCTGAGCGCGCGCAGCGGAGTGTCCACGGCGACGATCAAGTACTACCTGCGCGAGGGGCTGTTGCACCCCGGCCGCCGGGTCACGGCCACCCAGGCCGAGTACGACGAGGAGCACCTGCGGCGACTGCGGCTGGTGCGGGCGATGATCCAGGTGGGGCGGATCCCGGTGAACTCGGCCCGGGAGGTGCTCGCCGCCCTGGGGGACGACGAACTGGGTCCCGGCGAGCGGCTGGGAACGGCCGTGTGGGCCCTGCCGCACGGTCCGGCACCGGACGAGGCCGACCCCGCCACCGAGTCGGCCCGGCACACCGCCGACGCGCTGCTGGACCGGATGGGCTGGGCCCGCGACAAGGCGGAGAGGACGGAGCGCGGACCGGCGTACGGCATGCTCGTGACCGCGATCGTCACGCTGACCCGCCTCGGTTATCCCTGCGCCGTCGACGACTTGGCGCCGTACGCCCGTGCCGTGGAGCAGATCGCGGTCAGCGACCTGGACGTGGTGGAGCGGTACGCCACACCGGACGAGCAGGTGGAGGCCGCGGTGGCACTGACCGTGCTCTACGAGCCGGTGCTGCTCAGCCTGCGCCGGCTGGCGGAGGCGGAGGAGTCGATCCGCCGGTTCGGCGGGGCGTGACGGGACGGGGCGCCGGTACACGGTGAAGGGCCCCTCCCGAGGAAGGGGCCCTTCACCGTACGTACCCCCGACCGGATTCGAACCGGCGCTACCGCCTTGAGAGGGCGGCGTGCTAGGCCGCTACACAACGGGGGCCTGGACACTGCGTTTCCGCAGGTCCGAGCTGGTCTACCTGGACTCGAACCAAGACTAACTGAACCAGAATCAGTCGTGCTGCCAATTACACCATAGACCAATGATGGTTTAGACCAGTCAGTACCCCCGACCGGATTCGAACCGGCGCTACCGCCTTGAGAGGGCGGCGTGCTAGGCCGCTACACAACGGGGGCCCTAGCGATCCCGACAGGATCAGGATCAGTACCCCCGACCGGATTCGAACCGGCGCTACTGCCTTGAGAGGGCAGCGTGCTAGGCCGCTACACAACGGGGGCTCGCGGATGTGATCCGCGGGTGCAGATAAGCTCTGCGAGCTGGCCTACCTGGACTCGAACCAAGACTAACTGAACCAGAATCAGTCGTGCTGCCAATTACACCATAGGCCACTGGAACGCAAGCCCCTGGGGGGTTCTTGTTCTAGCTGTGCGCCTCGGGTTTCCGGCCTTTCGGCCCGCTCCCCGGCGGCGCAGGAAGAACATTACCCGAAGGTGGACGGGGCTCCAAAACGAGTATCGGCGCCGAGGAGCCGGGGGAGTTCGGAGAGGGAGGCGATGCGGTGCGGGCCGGCGGGCGGATCGAGGGTCGCGTACGCGCCGCCGCGGTCGATCCACACCGACAGCAGCCCGGCGTCGGCCGCGCCCCGCCCGTCGATCTCCGGGTGGTCCCCGATGTACGCCACCTCGTGCGGGGCCAGCGCGAGGGCCTCGCAGGCGGCCAGGAAGGCGCCGGGCTCCGGCTTGGAGACGCCCAGCTCGGCGGCGCAGAGGATGACCTCGAAGCGGTCGTGCACGCCGAGCGTCCGCAGCTTGCGGTCCTGGACGGTCAGGCTGGAGTTGGACAGCACCGCGTGCCGGTGGCTGGCGGCCAGCGCGTCGAGGACCGGCAGGACGTCCGGGAAGAGGGACCAGGCGGCCTCGTAGTGCGTCACGTACCGCTGGAACCAGTCGTCGGCCTCGGCGTCCGTCAGCCCCGGCCGGTCCAGGAAGACCCGGGTGCGGTCGCGCCGCTGTGTGACGAAGTCGACCTCGCCGGCCGCGAAGCGGGCCCACTGCCGGTCGGTGATCTCCCGCCAGCGCGCCAGGGCCTCCTCCGGCGACCCGTACCCGGCGAGCAGCCCCTCGGCCACCAGATGCGCGCGCATGCCCTCGCGGTCGGCGGTGGTGTAGTCGAAGAGGGTGTCGTCCACGTCCCAGACCACTGCTCTGATCCCCATGCCCCCGACGGTACCGCCGAACCGAAGCGGCAGGGGCGGCACCCGGAGTCCCGGGTGCCGCCCCTGCCGTGTGCGCCGGTTACGCGCTCAGCCTGGCCAGCGCCGCGTCGATGCGGGCCAGCGTCTTCTCCCGGCCGAGGACCTCGAGGGACTCGAAGAGCGGCAGGCCGACCGTGCGGCCGGTGACGGCCACGCGGACCGGGGCCTGGGCCTTGCCGAGCTTGAGGCCGTGGGCCTCGCCGGCGGCCAGGACGGCCTCCTTCAGGGACTCGGCGGAGGTCCAGTCGGCCGCTTCCAGCTTCTCCCTCGCCGTGCGGAGCAGGGCGTCGGAGCCCTCCTTCATCGCCTTCGTCCAGGACGCCTCGTCGAAGACCGGCTCGGCCAGGAACAGGAAGTCGACGTTGTCGGTGATCTCGGAGAGGACCTTGAGGCGGGTCTGCGCGTGCGGGGCGATCGCCTGCCACTTCGCCTCGTCGAAGTCCTCCGGTGCCCACGGGGCGGCCGGGGCCTTCAGCCACGGGCGGCAGCGCTCGGTGAAGTCCTTCACCTCGAGCATGCGGATGTGGTCGGCGTTGATCGCCTCGCACTTCTTCAGGTCGAAGCGCGCCGGGTTGGGGTTCACGTCCGCGACGTCGAAGGCGGCGACCATCTCCTCGATCGAGAAGATGTCCTGGTCCGCGGAGAGCGACCAGCCCAGCAGGGACAGGTAGTTGAGCAGGCCCTCGGGCAGGAAGCCCCGCTCGCGGTACAGGTTCAGCGAGGACTGCGGGTCGCGCTTGGAGAGCTTCTTGTTGCCCTCGCCCATGACGTACGGCAGGTGGCCGAAGGCCGGGATCTGCCGGGCGACGCCGAGTTCGATCAGCGCCTTGTACAGCGCGATCTGGCGCGGGGTGGAGGAGAGCAGGTCCTCGCCGCGCAGGACGTGGGTGATCTCCATCAGCGCGTCGTCGACCGGGTTGACCAGCGTGTACAGCGGGGCGCCGTTCGCGCGGACGATGCCGTAGTCCGGCACGTTCTCCGGGAGGTACGTGATCTCGCCGCGCACCAGGTCGGTGAAGGTGATCGTCTCGTCGGGCATCCGGAAGCGGACGATCGGGGTGCGGCCCTGGGCCTCGTACTCCTCCACCTGCGCGGCGCTCAGGTCGCGGCAGTGGCCGTCGTAGCCGGACGGCTGGCCGGCGGCGCGGGCGGCCTCGCGGCGGGTGTCCAGCTCCTCCTGGGAGCAGTAGCAGTGGTAGGCGTGGCCCGCGTCGAGGAGCTTCCGGGCGACGTCCTGGTAGAGGTCCATGCGCTGCGACTGGCGGTACGGCGCGTGCGGGCCGCCGACCTCGGGGCCCTCGTCCCAGTCGAAGCCGAGCCAGCGCATCGCGTCGAGGAGCTGCTGGTACGACTCCTCGGAGTCGCGGGCCGCGTCGGTGTCCTCGATGCGGAAGACCAGGGTGCCCTGGTGGTGCCGGGCGAACGCCCAGTTGAACAGGGCGGTGCGGACCAGGCCCACGTGGGGGTTACCGGTGGGCGAGGGGCAGAAACGGACGCGTACGGGTGAGCCGGGTGCGCTAGCCACGCTTGACAACCTTGTTGGTGAGAGTGCCGATGCCTTCGATGGTGACGGCGACCTCGTCGCCGACGTGGAGGGGGCCGACCCCCGCGGGGGTGCCGGTGAGGATGACGTCGCCGGGCAGCAGCGTCATGGCCTCGGAGATGTTGACGACCAGGTCCTCGATGGGGTGGATCATCTCGCTGGTGCGGCCCAGCTGACGCTGTTCGCCGTTGACGGTGAGCTGGACGGTGAGGTCGTTCGCCCGGTCGAGGTCCAGGTCGGTCTCCACCCAGGGGCCGAGCGGGCAGGAGGTGTCGAAGCCCTTGGCCCGGGCCCACTGCTTCTCGCGCTTCTGCACGTCGCGGGCGGTGACGTCGTTGGCACAGGTGTAGCCGAAGATCACGTCCTTGACGCGCTCGCGCGGGACCTCGCGGCACAGCCGGCCGATGACGACGGCCAGCTCGGCCTCGTGGTGCAGTTCCTCGGAGAAGGGCGGGTACTGGATCTCGTCGCCGGTCCCGATCACCGAGGTGGAGGGCTTGAAGAAGGCGAACGGGGCGTCGGGCACCTCGTTGCCCAGCTCGCGCGCGTGCTCGGCGTAGTTGCGGCCGAAGGCCACGACCTTGTTGGGGAGCACCGGCGGGAGGAGCCTGACCTTGCTCAGCGGCACCTTGGTACCGGACAGCTCGTAGTCCGCGAACGGGATGCCCTTGATGATGTCGAGGACGAGTTCGTCCTGCTTGTCGCCCTCGACCGCGCCGAAGGCTACGTTCCCGTCGATGGAGAACCTGGCGATGCGCACGGGATCCTGCGCCCCTCAACTAGAACCGGCTTACTGACGCCCCAGGTTAGCCGGTCGGGCCGCCCGGCGTTCGGGCGGCGGCGCGTGGCGGCCGGGTAATTCCGGTCCGGAAACCCGCGCGCCGCAATTCCGAATTCCTCCCGCGGTCACGTCGGGCGCCTCGTGATCTCCGGCCGGAACCACTGTCGTCACGGCCGGAATCGAACCCTGGAAATCCTCCTCGGAAAAACACGGCTTTGCATCGCGCGGGTCTTCTTCTGCAACAGCGGACGCCTCCGGCCTCCTCACCGCATTCCGTGGCAGTGAACCGTCCTGACCTCCAGGGGCGCGAGGGGCAGCGACCGCCCCACGGCCGCGCCGCGCGGCGGCGCACAGATCGCGGCGTGCGGCTACAGCGACGCCGAGCACGACACCGTCGAGGCCGCGCGGCAGACACCGGCCCGCGACCGCATGAAGCGTTTCGGTCTTTCCCGCGCACTCGCCGGGAAATCCGCCCCCGGCGCGAGTCCGGACCGCCGGAATGGGATGTCGGACCGGTACGGCCCCGGGGAAGGGAAAGACACAGTTCCGGGGAAAGCCCGCGCCGGAAGTGGGCTGCCCGGGTCCGGCCGTCCGGAAGCTCGCCGGGCCGTACGAGTATCCGGCGGGCGTCTCGGCGGCGAGCGGTATCTCGCCGGAAAGCTTCCGGAACTCGCTGCGGGAGAAGCGGACCGCGCCGGCGGGCATGGCGTGCGAGAAGCGGCTCACCTTCGCGGCCGAGGGCGCAGGCCGCGATACGGCGGAGGATGATCGCCCGGCACGGCACGGTGCCGCCTGCACGCGCGCAAAGTGAGCGCGGCCCGGAAGATCCTCGCGGGTGCGTGATCTTCCGGGCCGCGCTCCTCGGCTGTGGTGCCCGCCCGGCTGCGGCTCCGGCCCTGCTACGCGTCGGCCGGGGCCCCGGCGGCGACCGGAACCTCCATCAGGACGGTGCGGCGGGGGTTGGCCGTCTGGGCGGGAAGCTCGACGCCGTGCTCCGGCAGCTCGGGCGCCTGCAGTTCCTCGGCGTCCTCGAGGTGCGCCAGGGTCGTGCGCCGCGGGTTGGCTATCGTGCGGAACATCATCGTCGTCTTCACGGTTGTCAGTCCTGTGAGTTCGGGTCCGGTGGGGTTGGCAGTGTCGCCCATTCCGTAAAGCGTCAGGCTAAACATCCGATTCCCCGCCACAGTCGCGAACTCCCCATGATCCTCGTGTGAGTTTGCTCACGAACCGGGGGACAAAGCGGTCAATGTGGGCCGACAACCCTCGGCAGGGAAACGGACATTGACTCCCTGAAGCTGCCATTCCGCTCCTGATCATGCCGACTGGGACAGTCGGCACCGAGCGGCGACTCACAGCCCTATGCCCGTTTTCCACCGAATCACCCTGCACCAGCGGTGACCCGTGATTCACGGTGCGTCACGTAGGTCACAGCTCGGGGTACGGCCCTTGTTGGAGATCCTGCACTGTGCTGGAATTCCACGGACCGCCGCGGGATCGAGCCGGCGCGCAGGGGGCGCAACGCAGCGCCGAGTGGCGGCGAGAGGGGGAGCCAGCGCCGGTCACTCAAGACCACCCGGGGGGCGTATTCAGGGCGCTCTCCAAGACGCCGACACCGTGTCCCTCCGTGCGAACGGAGGGGCGCCTGGTCCAGAGGTTGCGACGCTAGTGCAGGGACGTTTCAAGAGGGATGGCAGCGCTTCGGCGGAGCCGGAGGCGCACGGCGGGACCGACCGCGGTTCCTCGCCCCAGCACGCCCAGAACCCGGGCCAGGCCCCGTCCGGGGACGGCGGTGAGCGCCCCGGGCGCCTCGGCACGTCCTCCTCGGCGGGCGCCGCGAAGGCCCCGGACCCGGTGCCGGCGGTGAAGCCCGCCAAGGGTGCCGGCGGCCCCGGCTCGCGCATGGCGATGCGCAACTGGCGCATCTCCACGCGCCTGGTGTCGCTGCTGGCGCTTCCGGTGGTCGCGGCGACCTCGCTGGGCGCGCTGCGCATCGACCAGAACATCACCGACATCCAGCAGCTCGACAACATGAAGCTGCTGACGGACATGACCAAGCAGGCCACGGAACTGGCCCAGGCGCTGCAGGACGAGCGCGACCAGTCCGCCGGTCCGCTCTCCCACGGTCTGCAGCCGAGCGACTACACGGTCAAGGGCTACCAGGACAAGACCGACCGGGCCCGCGAGAACTTCCTGAACGCGTCCGAGCAGATCGACGCGGCGAGCAAGAGCGGCCAGCTCCAGGGTGTCCGCGACACCCTGGTGAGCCTCGCCAACCAGCTCGACGACCTCGCCCGGATCCGCAAGGACGCCTACAAGTCGAAGAACAACTCGACGCAGACGGTCGAGGCGTACCACCGCCTGATCACCCAGCTGATCGACCTCTCCCAGTCCATGGCCGAGGCGTCCAGCAACCCGGAGATGATCTCGCGCACCCGTGCCCTGGCGGCCTTCTCCACCGCCAAGGAGTACGCCTCGGTGCAGCGCGCCGTCATCGCCGCGGCACTGACCTCCAGCAACACCACCAAGGGTCACCTCTCCCGGAACGACCAGCTCTACGGCGAGTCGGCGTACCAGAGCGAGAACTCCCAGATCTCGATCTTCCGGAAGATCTACAGCAGCGAGAACCCGGACGCGCTGCTGAAGCCGATCGAGGACGGCAACGCGATCATCCAGTCCGCGGACCTGTACGCCAAGCGGGTCCTGGAGTCCCCGAGCGGTCTGGACAGCCTGCCGGCCCGCTCGTACCGGGACTGGCTGGACGACAGCTCCACCAAGATCCAGCAGATGAAGAACGTCGAGCGCTCGCTGCTCGAGGACATGGAGCAGAAGGCCCGCGAGCTGAAGGCGTCCTCCGAGCAGGACGCGATCATCTCCGGTGCGCTGATCCTGCTGGTGCTCGGCATCTCCCTGGTCGGCGCCTTCGTGGTGGCCCGCTCCATGATCCGCTCGCTGCGCCGCCTGCAGGAGACCGCCACCAAGGTCGCCCAGGACCGTCTGCCCGAGCTGGTCAAGCAGCTGTCGGAGTCCGACCCGCAGGACGTGGACACGTCCGTGGAGTCGGTCGGTGTGCACTCCCGGGACGAGATCGGCCAGGTGGCCGCGGCCTTCGACGACGTGCACCGCGAGGCGGTCCGCCTCGCCGCCGAGCAGGCCCTGCTGCGGGGCAACGTCAACGCGATGTTCACCAACCTCTCGCGCCGCTCCCAGGGCCTGATCCAGCGTCAGCTGTCGCTGATCTCCGAACTGGAGTCCCGCGAGGCCGACCCGGACCAGCTGTCGTCGCTGTTCAAGCTGGACCACCTCGCCACCCGTATGCGCCGTAACGGCGAGAACCTCCTCGTCCTCGCGGGCGAGGAGCCCGGCCGCCGCTGGACCCGCCCCGTGCCGCTGGTCGACGTGCTCCGCGCCGCCGCGTCCGAGGTGGAGCAGTACGAGCGCATCGAGCTGGCCGCCGTGCCGACGACCGAGGTCGCCGGCCGCGTCGTCAACGACCTCGTGCACCTGCTCGCCGAGCTGCTCGAGAACGCCACCTCGTTCTCCTCCCCGCAGACCAAGGTCAAGGTCACCGGTCACGCGCTGCCCGACGGCCGCGTGCTGATCGAGATCCACGACACCGGCATCGGCCTCTCCCCCGAGGACCTCGCGGCGATCAACGAACGGCTCGCCTCGCCGCCCACCGTGGACGTCTCCGTCTCCCGCCGCATGGGTCTGTTCGTGGTCGGCCGGCTATCGCAGCGCCACGGCATCCGCATCCAGCTGCGCCCCTCCGACTCCGGTGGTACGACCGCGCTGGTCATGCTGCCCGTCGACGTCGCGCAGGGCGGCAAGAAGCCCGCTCCGGGCAAGCCCGGCGCCCCCGCGCCGACCGGTGGTCCGGCCGCCGCGCAGGCCGCGGCCGGTGCCGCGGCCGCCCGCCGCGCGGCCGGCAACGGCGGCCAGGGCGGCGCCCTCGGCGGTGCCCCCGCCGGCGGCGGACTCCTCGGTGCCGGTCCGGGCCCGCGCGGCCAGGTCGGCTCCGGTCAGGGTCCCCGGGCCGCGCTGCCCGGTTCGGGCCCCGGCGCCCGTCCCGGTGCGCCGGGCGGAGCACGCGGACCGCAGGGACCGGGTGCGCCGCAGCAGGGCGGCCGGCCGGGAGCTGCGGCGGGTGCCGGTGCGGGCGGCTTCGGCGGCCCCTCCCAGGCGCCGGGTGCCCCGCAGGGCCTGCAGGCCGCGAACCCCGGCGGACCGCAGCAGCAGGACGCCTTCGGCGGTCGCGGTGCGGCGGCGCCGCGCGGCGCCGCCGCCGGCCCCGACCAGGGCCGTCAGCCGCAACTGCCGCCGCGGGGCGGTCCGCGGGCCGAGCTGCCCGGCGCCAACCCGCCCGCGCGCACCCCGGACTGGAACGACGGCGCCCCGCTCTCACGTGCCTCGCTGGACACCCCGCGCGGCCACGACGAGCAGGACCCGGCGCACACCTCGCGCATGCCGCGCATCGACGACCGGCAGGGCCCGGGCGCGACCGCGGAGATGCCCCGCATCGACGACCGGCAGGGTCCGTCCGCCACGGGCGAGTTCCCGCGCCCGGACTTCGGAACGGCCGGCGGCTCCACGGGCCAGTTCCCGCGCCCGAACGTGCAGCCGCAGCAGCCGGGCCAGTTCGGTCAGCAGGGCGGCACGGATCCGTTCGTCCGCTCCGACGTGTTCGGCACGCCGGCGCCCGGGCAGCAGGACCCGCAGAGCACGGGCCAGTTCGCGGCCCCGCAGGCCTACGACAACGGCTACGGCGGCGGCTTCGACGGCAGCTCCACCGGGCGGCACGCGCTGCCCGGCCGCCCGGGCCAGGGCCCGGCGGACACCGGCCGGTTCGAGGGTCCCCAGCCGGGCGGCCGCGCCGACTTCGGCGCCCCGCGCCCGCAGGCCCCCGCGCCGCAGGCCCCGCAGCAGCGTCCGGTCCGGCAGCAGCCGGACAACGGACGCGGACCGGGTGACGGCTGGGCACTTCCGCCGGCCAGCGGTCCGGGCGACGGCCGCACCCCGCTGTACGACACGCTGGAGACCAACTGGTTCCACGGCGGACAGCAGGGCGGGCAGCAGGAGGCGGCACCAGCCGCGGTTCCGGCCCAGGCTCCGCAGCAGCAGGCCCCCGCGGGCCCGCACCATTCCTCCACCACCGGCTCCTGGCGCACCTCGCCGAACGACGAACTCGTCCGGCAGGCGGAGCGCGTCCGGCAGCCCGCGGCCGGCGGTGTCACCACCTCCGGCCTGCCGCGGCGGGTGCCCCGGGCGAACCTCGTCCCGGGCACGGCGCAGCAGCAACAGCACCAGAGCGGTCCGCAGGTCTCCCGTGCGCCTGACGACGTACGCGGCCGGCTGACCAATCTCCGTCGGGGCATCGCTCAGGGCCGTCAGGCCGGCGGCGGCCAGACCGGCAGCTTCCCGAGCCCCACTCACCAGCAGGAGCGTTAGTTGAGTCCGATGAGCCAGGCGGCACAGAACCTGAACTGGTTGATCACCAACTTCGTGGACAACACCCCGGGGGTGTCCCACACGGTGGTGGTCTCTGCCGACGGCCTTCTGCTGGCGATGTCCGAAGGCTTCCCGCGCGACCGCGCCGACCAGCTCGCGGCCGTCGCCTCCGGTCTGACCTCGCTGACGGCCGGGGCGTCCCGGATCTTCGAGGGCGGCAACGTGGCGCAGACGGTCGTCGAGATGGAGCGCGGCTTCCTCTTCCTGATGTCGGTCTCGGACGGGTCGTCCCTCGCCGTCCTGGCCCACCCGGAGTGCGACATCGGTCTCGTCGGCTACGAGATGACACTGCTCGTCGACCGCGCAGGGGCGGTTCTCACCCCGGACCTGCGTGCCGAACTCCAAGGCAGTCTGCTCCACTGACCGGCCCCGGCACCACCCAGCTCACGAAAACACCGTCCGGCCGCCACAATCCCCCCACGGCCCCGTCAGACGGCACGACTCATCGACATGCTGTCCCGCCCGGAGGATTCATGACCCCGCCCACCGCCTCTCATGATCCGTACGCGGAGCCGTACGGGGACGAGGGCGACCAGCCGCTGGTACGTCCGTACGCGATGACCGGTGGCCGGACCCGGCCGCGCTACCAGCTCGCCATCGAGGCGCTGATCAGCACCACGGCCGACCCGGCAGCGCTGATGGGACTGCTCCCGGAACACCAGCGCATCTGCCACCTGTGCCGGGAGGTCAAGTCGGTCGCGGAGGTCTCCGCGCTGCTGGCCATGCCGCTCGGTGTGGCCCGGATCCTGGTCGCCGACCTCGCCGAGGCCGGCCTGGTCGCCATCCACCAGCCGGGTGGCGACGAGAACAACGGCGGCGCTCCGGACGTGACGCTGCTCGAAAGGGTGCTCAGTGGACTTCGCAAGCTCTGACGGGAGCCGGGCCACCACCTCCGCGAAGATCGTGGTGGCGGGCGGCTTCGGCGTGGGCAAGACGACGTTCGTCGGCGCCGTCTCGGAGATCAACCCGCTGCGCACGGAGGCCGTCATGACGTCCGCCTCCGCGGGCATCGACGACCTCACCCACACCGGGGACAAGACCACCACCACGGTGGCGATGGACTTCGGCCGTATCACGCTGGACCAGGACCTGATCCTGTACCTGTTCGGCACGCCGGGCCAGGACCGCTTCTGGTTCATGTGGGACGACCTGGTCCGCGGCGCGATCGGCGCGGTGGTGCTCGTGGACACCCGGCGTCTGGCCGACTGCTTCCCGGCCGTGGACTACTTCGAGAACAGCGGCCTGCCGTTCGTCATCGCCCTCAACGGCTTCGACGGCCAGCAGCCGTACACCCCCGACGAGGTCCGCGAGGCGCTGCAGATCGGCCCCGACACCCCGATCATCACGACCGACGCCCGCCACCGCGCGGACGCCAAGTCGGCGCTGATCACGCTGGTCGAGCACGCCCTGATGGCGCGTCTGCGGTAGCACGCGAACACGACGTGCGCTACGGCAGTTGTCGTAAACGGAACGGAGCCGGCTGTGGCCTTTGACACGGTCGGCTCCGCTGTTCATAACAGTTCGGCAGAGGAATCGCCGAAGTCCGCCACGCGACGCGGTCGGGCGGTGTCGCTGCGCGCACGATCGCCCCGTCTTTTGGCGGGGCTCGCTCTTTATGACCGTTTTATCTGGGGCTCACGAGGGGCTGCTCTCCCGGCTTCCACTGTTTGGAAGTGCACACGGCCCCGTGCTGGAATGCCTGAACTGCCCAATAGTCAAAGACGTACTCCCAAGTGGTCTGTGGCGAACCGGGCTCTGAGAGACTGCGGCACGACGTAGGTGCCGACCGCCGAGAGGTTGTTGGTCGAGTGAGGCGAAGCAAGAACGGTCCCGAGCCGTCGGCGCGGGGCAACTTCACCCCGCCGCCGCGCGCTGCGGCGCCCACCCCCGTGACCGGCGCGGAGCCCGCGGTCGCACCCGCGAAGAGCGGCGGCCGCTTCTCGCCGCGCAACTGGCGCGTGCCGACCCGGCTGAACGCGATCCTGCTCATACCCGTGGCGGTCGGCCTCGTCATGGGCGGCTTCCAGGTGAAGAACTCGATCGACACCTGGCAGCAGGCCCGGGACGCGGAGAACACCGCCCGCCTGGTACAGGCCGCCCTCGGCTACGCCGACGCCCTCGAGAACGAGCGTGACGTCACCGCGGCCCCTATCCTGCTGGGGAAGAACAAGCAGGTCGTCATCGACGCCCGCAAGCAGACGGACCTCGCCGCCGACGCGTTCGACCGCGCCGCGCAGAGCATGCCGGACAAGGCGGGCCTGAAGCGCCGGCTGACCGGGTTCCGCAAGGTCGAGCCCCGGTTGCAGACCCTGCGCCAGGTCGCCTACACCGACAAGACCACGGGCGTACAGACCGAAGAGGGCTACGTCGAGGTGGCCCACCCCCTGATGGAGTTCGCCAACGAACTCGGTCTGGGCACCGGCAACATCACCTCCTACGGCCGCACCGTCTACGCCATGTCGCTCACCAAGGCGGCGCTGTCCCTGGAGCGCTCGATCGGCATGCACATGCTGGTCAAGCCCGGCCCGGACGCCCCGAACCTGGCGACCCAGCGGGTCTCCCTGTCCGCCTACGCCTACCTGGAGCGCATCGCTCTGGAGGAGTACCTCGGCGGTGGCACCGAGGAGGACGCGCAGAACCTCGACGCCGTCAAGCAGCAGATCAAGACGCAGGGCGCCGCGCTGGTCACGCAGGCCAAGCAGCAGGACCCGAAGTACGTCGCGCCGCCGGCGAAGCCGGAGACGATGGTCACGATGCTGGCCGGGCTGAAGGACACCGACCCGCTCACCCGCCAGGCGCTCGCCGCCAAGGGCATCACCGCCGACAACTGGTGGACGGTCAACAGCCTGAAGTACAAGGGCTACCGCCAGCTGGAGTCGAACCTCGCCGACAAGGCGGTGAGCGAGGCCTCCGGTATCGCCGACGACGCCAAGACCTCCGCGATCATCACGGGTGCGATCGTCGTGGTCGCCCTGCTGCTCGCGTTCATCCTGGCCGGCACCGTGGCCCGGCAGATGAGCCGCTCGATGCGCCAGCTGCGCAACGCCGCCTTCGGCATCGCCGAACAGCGCCTGCCGATGCTGGTCGACCAGCTGTCCCGGACCGACCCGGGCCGCGTCGACACCCGGGTGGCGCCCATCCCGATCACCTCGACGGACGAGATCGGCGAGGTCGCCCGGGCCTTCGACCAGGTCCACCGCGAGGCCGTCCGGCTCGCCGCCGAGCAGGCCCTGCTGCGGGGCAACATCAACGCGATCTTCACCAACCTGTCGCGCCGCAACCAGTCGCTGATCGAGGGCCAGCTGACCCTGATCACCGACCTGGAGAACAACGAGGCCGACCCGGACCAGCTGGAGAACCTCTTCAAGCTGGACCACCTCGCGACCCGTATGCGCCGCAACGGCGAGAACCTGCTGGTCCTCGCGGGCGAGGAGCCCGGCCGCCGCTGGGACCAGCCGGTCCCGCTGGTCGACGTGCTGCGCGCCGCCTCCTCCGAGGTGGAGCAGTACGAGCGCATCGAGCTGTCCGGCGTACCGGAGGCCGACATCCACGGCCGCGCGGTCACCGACCTCGTGCACCTGCTGGCCGAGCTGCTGGAGAACGCCACCACGTTCTCCTCGCCGCAGACGAAGGTCCGGGTCACCGCGACCCGTCTGCCGGACGGCCGCGTGATGATCGAGATCCACGACAAGGGCATCGGCCTGACCGCCGAGGACTTCGCGGACATCAACCACAAGCTGGCCAACCCGCCGACCGTGGACGCCGCGATCTCCCAGCGCATGGGCCTGTTCGTGGTCGGCCGGCTGTCCGACCGGCACGGCATCCGGGTCCAGCTGCGCCCCTCGGGCGAGCAGGCCGGTACGACCTCCCTGGTCATGCTGCCGGACGCGATCACGCACGGCGGTGGCGGCGAGGCGCCGCTGGACCGCGAGGAGTTCACGGTCTCGCAGATCATCCCGGAGCAGCAGTTCCCGGGCGAGAGCTTCCAGCACCAGCAGCCGCCGCTGCGCACCGCCGCCGAGCTGGGCTTCGACGACAGCCGTTACGCGGACGTCCCCGACGACATCCGCGAGCTCGACCCGGTCGGCCGCTCGCTGCTGCGCGAGGAGCGCCGCGCGGCCCTGGAGTCGCAGTCGCACGGCCAGCCGGAGCAGCCCCGGCAGGAGAGCCCCGAGCAGGCCTACGCCGACGAGTTCGACGCCCGGCAGGCGGCCTACGACGGCAGCGGTACGGGCTACACCGAGCAGCAGGCGTACCAGGAGCAGCCGCAGCAGGCGTACCCGGAGCAGCAGTACCAGGAGCAGCCCCGGCAGGCGTACCAGGAGCAGTCGTACGAGAAGCCGTACGACGAGCAGTTCTACGCGCCGAGCGAGGGCCTGCCCCGGAACGACGGCTTCTCCGCCGGCGGCGGCTACCCGGAGCCGGCCCAGGAGGAGCACGCCTCCGCGGCGGCCGACGCCTTCGGTTCCTACGAGGGCGGGTCCTACCAGGACGACTGGCCCCGGCAGAACGGCTACCAGAACGGCTATCCGGCCCAGTACGCTCCGGAAGCGGAGTCGGCGCAGGCCGCTGACGCGAGTGAGCGGGACCACGTAGGCTTCGACAGTCCGGAACCGACCCCTCCGGCCGGCCACGCGCTGACCGACGCCGGGCTGCCCCGCCGGGGATCCGCGAACGGGTCCAGCGGCGCCGGCGGCGCGAACGGCACGGCGCACGTGCGGCAGGAAGCGCCGGCTCCCGCCACCGGGGACTCCCCGGGGGTGAACGGCGACAGCGACTGGCGTTCGGCGAACGACGAGCGCTGGCAGCAGGCGGCGCAGCTCCGCAAGCCCAAGGCAGGCGGGGTCACCGCCTCCGGCCTGCCGCGGCGGGTACCCAAGGCCAATCTGGTCGAGGGCGCCGCCGAGACCACCCCGCAGGGAGGCCCACAGGTCTCCCGCGCCCCGGAGGACGTCCGGGGCCGACTGAGCAACCTGCGCCGAGGCGTCCAGCGCGGACGCAGCGCAGGCGGCAGTGAAACGAACGGCCAGGGCTTCGGTCCTGACAGCACCTACAACCAGGAGCGTTAGTGTGAGCCCGATGAGCCAGGCGGCACAGAACCTGAACTGGTTGATCACCAACTTCGTGGACAACACCCCGGGGGTGTCCCACACGGTGGTGGTCTCCGCCGACGGACTCCTTCTGGCGATGTCCGAAGGCTTTCCGCGCGACCGCGCCGACCAGCTCGCGGCCGTCGCCTCCGGTCTGACGTCTCTGACGGCAGGCGCCTCCCGCATCTTCGAGGGCGGCAGTGTGAACCAGACGGTTGTGGAGATGGAGCGGGGATTCCTCTTCATCATGTCCATCTCCGACGGTTCGTCGCTGGCGGTACTGGCCCACCCGGAAGCGGACATCGGCCTCATCGGGTACGAGATGGCCCTTCTGGTGGACCGCGCGGGAACGGTTCTCACCCCGGATCTCCGCGCGGAGCTCCAGGGGAGCCTTCTCAACTAACAGGCGAACGGTGCGTATACGCGTCCCGGCACCGTAAGGTTTCGGGACGCGGCTCCACACGTATGGGTGCCCGGCACGGTCGGAGGAGGAGAAAGTGGCAACACCCCCAGGCGGTTCGTCTTCGGGCAACTGGTCGTACGGCCCCGCACAGGGCCAGGGCGACGGTTCGGCGAACCGGTACAACTTCCCCTCCTCCCCCGGCCACCGGCAGCCGTACGCCCCGCAGGGCCCCGGCCCCTCGCCGTACGACCAGCCGCCGGCCCCGCGGATCCAGCCGGTCCAGCCGCAGCGCCGCCCCGAGCCGGCGCCGGCCTCGGCAGCCAACAACCCCCTGGTGCGTCCGTACGCCATGACCGGCGGCCGGACCCGCCCGCGCTACCAGCTCGCCATCGAGGCGCTGGTGCACACCACCGCCGCTCCGCACCAGATGCAGGGCCAGTTGCCCGAGCATCAGCGGATCTGCAACCTGTGCCGGGAGATCAAGTCGGTCGCCGAGATCTCGGCGCTGCTGACCATCCCCCTCGGCGTGGCCAGGATCCTCGTCGCCGACTTGGCGGAGGCGGGCCTGGTCGCCATCCATCAGCCCGGCGGCGACGAGAACGCCGGTGGCCAGCCAGACGTGACACTGCTCGAAAGGGTGCTCAGTGGACTTCGCAAGCTCTAGCGGCGGTCCTTCCCGCTCCACCACCTCCGCGAAAATCGTGGTGGCGGGCGGCTTCGGCGTGGGCAAGACCACGTTCGTCGGTGCTGTCTCGGAGATCAACCCGCTGCGCACAGAGGCCGTCATGACGTCCGCTTCGGCCGGCATCGACGACCTCACCCACACCGGTGACAAGACGACCACCACGGTCGCCATGGACTTCGGCCGTATCACGCTGGACCAGGACCTGATCCTGTACCTGTTCGGCACGCCGGGCCAGGACCGCTTCTGGTTCATGTGGGACGACCTGGTCCGCGGTGCGATCGGCGCGATCGTCCTGGTGGACACCCGGCGTCTCGCCGACTGCTTCCCGGCGGTCGACTACTTCGAGAACTCGGGTCTGCCCTTCGTCATCGCCCTCAACGGCTTCGACGGCAACCAGCCGTACTCGCCGGACGAGGTGCGCGAGGCGCTGCAGATCGGCCCCGACACCCCGATCATCACGACCGACGCCCGCCACCGCGCGGACGCCAAGTCGGCGCTGATCACCCTCGTGGAGCACGCGTTGATGGCGCGGCTGCGGTAGCCGTTCCGCGCCCCTTCGGGGGCGCGCCCGGACATCACGAAGGGCCCCTCTCTTTCGAGAGGGGCCCTTCGTCCGCGTGCGGGATCAGTGCCAGCTGTGCGGGGCGCGGAAGCCGGGCTCGCGCTCCAGGCGGCGCCAGCCGGCCCTGCGGCGGGCGCGGTGCACCGGGGCGGAGGGGGCGGCGGCCGCGCGGGCCAGGAGGACGGCCGTGATGGCGGCGACCTCTTCGGGCTCGGCGTGGCCCTTCTCGACGCGGATCTCAGCGTTGTCCATGGGTGTCAGTCTCCGTGGAAGAGGTGTCCGCAGGGTTACTGCGGCGGGTTGCCGTGCTTGCGGGACGGCAGGTCGGCGTGCTTGGTGTGCAGCATGGCCAGCGACTTGACCAGTACCTCGCGGGTCTGCGCCGGGTCGATGACGTCGTCCACGAGGCCGCGCTCGGCCGCGTAGTACGGGTGCATCAGCTCGGCCTTGTACTCCTTGACCATCTTCTGGCGCATGGCCTCGGGGTCCTCGGCGCCGGCGATCTGGCGGCGGAAGATGACGTTGGCGGCGCCTTCCGCGCCCATCACCGCGATCTCGTTCGTCGGCCAGGCGTAGGTGAGGTCGGCGCCGATCGACTGGGAGTCCATGACGATGTAGGCACCTCCGTACGCCTTGCGCAGGATGAGCGAGATCCTCGGCACGGTCGCGTTGCAGTAGGCGTAGAGGAGCTTCGCGCCGTGGCGGATGATTCCGCCGTGCTCCTGGTCGACACCGGGGAGGAACCCGGGGACGTCCAGGAAGGTGACGATCGGGATATTGAAAGCGTCACACATTTGGACAAAGCGCGCAGCTTTTTCACTCGCCTCGATGTCCAGGACGCCCGCGAGGACCTGGGGCTGGTTGGCGATGATGCCGACCACCTGGCCGTCGAGCCGGCCGAGGGCGCAGATGATGTTGCGGGCCCAGCGCTCGTGGACCTCCAGGAACTCGCCGTCGTCGACGATCTCCTCGATGACCTTGGCCATGTCGTACGGCCGGTTGCCGTCGGCCGGGACCAGGTCCAGCAGGACGTCGGAGCGGCGGTCCACCGGGTCGGAGCAGTCCACCCGCGGGGGGTTCTCGCGGTTGTTCTGCGGCAGGAGCGACAGGAGGTAGCGCACCTCGGCGATGCACGTCTCCTCGTCGTCGTAGGCGAAGTGGCAGACGCCGGAGGTCTCCGCGTGCACGTCGGCGCCGCCGAGGCCGTTCTGGGTGATCTCCTCGCCCGTGACGGCCTTGACCACGTCCGGGCCGGTGATGAACATCTGCGAGGTCTCGCGGACCATGAACACGAAGTCCGTCAGGGCCGGCGAGTAGGCCGCGCCGCCCGCGCACGGGCCGAGCATCACGGAGATCTGCGGGATGACGCCGCTGGCCCGGGTGTTGCGCTGGAAGATGCCGCCGTAGCCGGCCAGCGCGCTGACACCCTCCTGGATGCGCGCGCCGGCGCCGTCGTTCAGGGAGACCAGCGGGGCACCGGCCGCGATGGCCATGTCCATGATCTTGTGGATCTTGGTGGCGTGGGCCTCGCCCAGCGCGCCGCCGAAGATCCGGAAGTCGTGGGCGTAGACGAAGACCGTGCGGCCCTCCACCGTGCCCCAGCCGGTGACGACACCGTCGGTGTACGGCTTCTTGGCCTCCAGACCGAACCCGGTGGCCCGGTGCCGGCGCAGCTGCTCGACCTCCTGGAAGGAATCCGGGTCCAGGAGCAGCTCGATGCGCTCCCGGGCCGTCAGCTTGCCCTTGGCGTGCTGCGCCTCGGTCGCCTTCTCGCTGGGGCCGGCCACGGCCTGCGCACGGATCGTGTGCAGCTCGGCGACCCGTCCGCGGGCGTCCGTCGGCTCGCCGGTCCGCTCACCCGTCGTCTCTTCCAAAACGGTCATGTAGCGACCTTACGAAGGACACCAAGGAAAGCGACCGTCGACTCCGTACAGTCTCCGGCGCGTTTTCCTGGTAGCACCGAACAGAACCACGGGGGCATGCAGCCGTTCCGACTGCTCAGAGGCCGCCGGAGTTGTAGGGGCGCCACAAAGACGTCACCCGAGAGCCACCTCACATTCGTGGGTGGCGCATGCCATCCCTGGAGTGACACGGACCCTCAGACGGCCCAGTCCGGGGAGCACCTCGACGGCCTCGTCGGCGCGGAGGACCGCGCGCACGGGGTGGTCCCAGACGATCTCCAGGGGGGCGCCGGTACGGGGCGGCTCGCTCACGCAGAGCGTAGCGGTCCGGCCACGCCTGCGGACGAGGACGCTCGCGCCCCCGAAGGCGGTCAGCTCCCCCACCGTACCCGCCCGCCACAGGTTGGCGGCGGTCAGGCCGAGGGCGGGCACGGCGACGGCCTGGCGTCCGGCGTCGTTGGCGAGGACGCGCAGCCGGTGCGGCCGGGCGGCGTGGGCGGCGACCTCGCCGCGGGAGGCGCCGGGCATCAGGACGTAGGCGTAGGCGGCGTCCACCGGGTCGGTGCCGTGGTCCAGCCAGAGGGTCTGCCAGCGCCGGGTGCGCCGTTCGTCCGTACTGGTGGTGTTGATGTCGGACCAGGCCCCGGTGCGGTCCTCGCGGAGGGTGCGCAGGGCGCCCCCGCGGGGCAGCAGCCAGCCGCCGTGTCCTTCGAGGTGGGCCCAGCCGGGGCCGCGGACGAACCGCCGGGTGCCCCCTTCGCCGAGGTTGCGGTTGTCCACGACCGTCTCGACGGCGGTCCCGTCGGCGCAGGTGATGCCGGCGCCGAGGCAGACGACGGCGTCGTCGAGGAAGAACCAGGACTTGCGGGCCTCTAGGGTCGACCCGAGCCCCTTCAGGTGCTGGCCGACGGCCGCGTACCGCCCGTCGGTGGTCCCGCCGACCCAGCGGACGTCGGGTCGGGGGGCGCCCCACTCGCCGCCGGCCCGGTCGGGCAGGCGCCTGGCCGACACGGTGGTGCCCGGGAGCCGGTACCAGTCCACGGTCGGCCAGTACCAGTCGGTGTACTGGTCGCCGCCGCCCGCCGGCCACCAGGAGAGCATGCCGGAGCCGGTGTGCCAGCCGCGCGGGTTCTCGCCGTTGCCGCACTCGTAGTGCGCGATGCGGTCGCTGGCCATCGCGAGGGCGGCGGTGAAGCGGGGGCGGCGGTGGACGGCCCGGTCCATGGCCGGGAAGAGCCGGTGGCCGAGGGGTTCGGGAGCCGCGGGGACGGGCGCCGCGGCGGCCGTGTGGAGCCGCGCGAGGTCGGCGACGCCGAACTGGGGGTCCGTCAGGACCGGGGCGGTGGTGTCGCGTTCGGCCCAGCCCTTGATCCTGCCGTACCACCGCTGCCGCTCCGCCTCGCTCGCGCCGTCCGCGAGGAGGGCGACGGCGGCGATCAGGGCGTGCCCGTGGTAGTGGTCGCCGCGCAGCAGGTGCAGGTCGTCGGAGCGCAGGTAACCCCGGCTGACGGCACGGCCGTTGACGCAGTCCATCACCAGCCCGTCGTGCAGGAGCGGCGCGTAGGCGTGCTCGACGCTGTCCAGGACGTGCTGCCGGGCGGGGTCGGTGACCTCCCACGGGGAGCCGGCGAGGAGGGCGAACAGCCGTGCCAGGCCGTCGAGGAGGACCTGGCCGTACGTCCCCGAGTAGGCGACCCAGGTGTGCTGCACGAAGGAGCCGTCGGCGTGGAGGCCGTCGCCCCGGGTGACGTACGGGAAGACGGGCGAGAGGGCGTCCCGGGCGAGCGCGATGCGGCCGGGGTCGCGGCCGAGGATGCCGCTCAGGGCGACGGAGCGGCACAGGTCCACGCGGTTGGCGCCGGTGGAGGTGCCGGAGTAGCCGGTGAGCAGCGCGTCCGGGACGAAGTGGCCGACGGCCGCGCAGGCCGCCGCCACCCGGGCCGGTCCGAGCCGGTCGTACAGGACGGCCGTGATGTCCATCAGCGGCCGGGGGCTGCCGATCTGCCACTCCCACCAGTTGCCGTAGGGGGTGGTGGCGGGGTGGTAGACGGTGGCGGAGAGGTGGTCGAGGCCGCGCAGCACGGCGGCGAGGAGGGCGTCGTCGCCGGTGGATCCGGTGCCGGGCTGCGCGTAGGCCTGGGCCATGGTCCACAGCCGGCCGTAGCCGAGGGTGATGCCGGCGGGCGGGTCGAAGGGCTGCCCGGGCCACAGCGAGCCGGGAGCGGGGGCCATGCTTTCGCGGAACTCCCTTGCTCTGGTGCCGAGTTCGGCGAGCCGCGAGGCGTACGGCTCGGCACCCGGGTCGTACCCCGAGCCCAGCGCGATCCCGAGCCAGCGGCGGCGCAGGGCCTCGTAGGGGTCGTCGTCCGCCCGGGCGCCGGGCGCCGCGGTGGCGGCGAGGGCGGCGGCCAGGAGCAGCGCCCGCCGGGACACGCCCATGGCCGCCTCCCTCCCCGGCTCAGCAGCCGCCGCAGTTGTAGTACAGGACGTCCCAGTGGGTGCCCTCGTCGGCATAGATGTTGCCCGAGCCGGACTTGTACTGCGGGGCGCCGTCGCCGCGCAGGCCGATGTAGCCGAAGTTGTTCTTGATGTACGAGGTGACGCAGGTGTTCTTGCCGTAGTCGAGCTTGTAGCCGTTCCAGTGCGAGTAGGTGCCCGAGGCGTGCCCGGTCTCGGTGCCCCCGGTGATGTTCAGCGCGCAGCCGCTGGCCCGCTTGAGCGTCTGGGCGCCCTGAGCGGTGGCGAGGTTGAGCTGCTCGAAGGACGTGCAGGTGGAGTTGTAGCGGTCGGAGCAGTTGCCGGAGGACGACCAGGTGATGCCCACGTCCCGGAACATCCCGGTGGCGGTGGCGTGGCTGATCTTGGTGACGGCGAACGCGTCGCCGGCGGTGCCGAGGACCGCGACGCCCGGGGCGACGACGAGGACGAGGGCGGTGAGGGTGGCGCGCAGTGTCGGGCGGTGTGCCTTCATGGGGACCTTCCTGCGGTGGGCCGGTGTGTGCTGCGGGGCGGCTGTGCAGGTGGTGCACCGCTGATGGTGCCCGAGGTCTACGCGCGTTCGCCAGAGGGCGTGCGCCGTGACTCGGTGATTACGGTCCGACACTCTGCGGATGATGTTGAAACTCGAACGGAATAGGTCTAACGTCGTTCCTGTTGGGTTCGTTGAACATTAAACAGAAACTCCAAGGAGCACACCATGGGCATCTTCGGCCGCAAGGACACCGCCTCCGGGACCGCCGCCGCCCCGGCCGCCGTCTCCCCCGACCTGGCCGCGCTGACCGGCGACTACACCATCGACCCGGCACACACCACGATCGGCTTCGTGGCCCGCCACGCGATGGTCACCAACGTCAAGGGCAGCTTCCAGGACTTCACCGGCAGCCTGCACCTGGACGGCGCGGACCCCAGCCGGTCCACCGCCACCCTCGACATCCGCATGGACAGCATCGACACCGGCAACGCCGACCGCGACGGCCACCTGAAGTCCGCGGACTTCTTCAAGACCGACGAGTTCCCGACGATGACCTTCCGCTCCACCAAGGCGGAGTCCCTCGGCGGCGACGACTACCGGATCACCGGTGACCTCTCCATCCTCGGCGTCACCAAGCCGCTCACCATCGACCTGGAGTTCAACGGCGCCGCCAAGGACCCCTTCGGCAACGAGCGCGTCGGCTTCGAGGGCAAGGCCGAGATCCTGCGCTCCGAGTGGGGCCTGACCTGGAACGCGGCGCTCGAGACCGGCGGCGTCCTCGTCTCCGACAAGATCAAGCTGAACTTCGACGTCTCGGCCGTCAAGAACGCGTGACCCGCGCGCGGAGCGGTGGGGCGGACTTCGGTGCGGGCGGTCAGAAACCTCCGCCGAAGTCGCCCCCGCCTCCGCCGAAGTCCCCGCCGCCCCCGTCGAAGCCCCCGCCGTCACCGAAGCCGCCGCCGAAGTCGCCGGGGTCGAAGTCCGTGCCGGACACGTCACCGCCCACGTCACCCCCGCCGTCGCCGTAGCCGCCGAAGTCGCCGTACCCGGCGCCGTAGTCCGCCGCGTACGACGGCGCGGCCATCATGCCGCCGAGCAGCGTGCCGACGAGGAGGCCGGGGAGGATGCCGCCGCCGAAGTAGCCGCCGGCCCAGGGGCCGTACGCGGGCCCGGCGTCCCAGTAGGGGCGGCGGCCGTAGTCGGTGTCGACCTCGCGGATCACCGGGTCGCGGCCGTCGGCCAGCCGGGTGCCGTCGGCGGCGCAGACCGGCACCTGGCGGGGCGCGCCGCCCGGCGGCGTCCAGGTCGCGTCCGTGACGGACGGGCCGTGGCGGGGGTCGAAGAAGCAGGGCGGGCGCCGCTCGGGCAGCGGGCGCCCCTCGCGGCGGGCGGCCAGCTGGGCGAGCGAGAACCGGCCGTCCTCCAGCGCCTCGGTGACCGTGCGGACCTCCTCCGGCCGCTGGGCCTCGGCCATGCGCTGCTTGGCGCTGTCGTAGGCGTCCAGAGCCCGCTCGTAGTCCGCGCGCATCGCGTCGTCGGCGCCCGCCTCGGCCGGGTGGAAGTCGAGCCGGTCGAGTTCCTCGCCGAAGGCGGTGATGTCCTCGTCCACGACCACCCGCAGCCTGTCCAGCGCCGCCCGCTGCTCCTGCTCGCGCCGGCGCCGCCCGCGCCGGACCAGGGCGTAGGCGCCCGCGCCGCCGGCGACCAGCACCGCGCCGACCGCGATCAGGGCCGTGCTCGACCCGCCGCCCCCGCCACCGCCGGAGGAGCCCCAGCTCGCGGGCGCGTGGCCGCGCAGGGTGGGCAGGGCGCGGTCGGTGAAGTCGGTCAGCTGGGCCGTGGCGGACTCGCCCTGGACACTCGACACCAGGTTCCGCCGGGCCGTCGCCGACATCACCGAGGAGTCCGCGCGCGCGTCGAACCCGTCGCCCAGACGGATGCCGTAGAGGCCGGTGATCCCGGTGGCCGCGCGCAGGTTCAGGAAGAGCTTCTGCGTCGGGTAGCCGGCCGGCAGCACGGCGATGAACAGCGGCTTGTCGGCGTCCTCGATGCGTTTCGCCAGGGCCCGGGCCTCGGCGGGCGGCACCTCGCGGGAGACCGCCGGATCGACGTACACCGGGCTCCTGCGCAGGGCGTCGGCGATGGTGGAGACGCTGGTCCCGGCCCGGGCCGCGGGCGCGAGGGCGGTCGCCATCACCAGGACGAGCGCGGCCAGCAGCAGCGCGGGGAGGCTTCGGGTCCGCAGGACGGCCTTCATCCTTCGAAACTACCCGAAGCCTCCCCCGAGCGGTCGGCGCACGGGCCCCGGCAGGGCCCCGGGGGGATCAGGCGGCCCCGTACGCCTGCTCCAGCTTGCGCACCGCCTCCCCGTACCGGCCCGTCAGCAGCAGGTGGTCCGCCTCCGCGAAGGGCTTCGCCACGCCCTCGGTCATGCGCTCCCCCGCCTTGCGCTGGACGATCAGCCGGGCCTCGCGGACGATCTCCCGTCCGGTGCGGCCGGCGCCCGCCCGCTCCGCCACCGCCGCCGCCAGGCGCAGCGCCCGCAGCGTGGCCGCGCCGCCCTTCGGGACGTGGGTGAGCGTGGTCAGGCCCCAGCCGTAGGGGAACTGCGGGTCGTAGGCGGCGTCGCCGACGTTGACCGGCAGCTGGGACTCGGACCGGGGCCAGCTGACCGGGAGCTGCCCGGTGAAGGGCCGGCTGCCGTAGAGGACGTCGGCGACGCCCTCGCCCTCGGTGCCGGGCAGCCACGAGGCCACGAGCGCGTCGATGCCGGCGAGCCGGTCCCCGACGAGCTGCGGGCGCCCGGAGACGACCAGCACCGCGCACTTCATGGCGGCGCACACCTTGTCGACGGCCGCCCGGTCGGCGGCCGAGAGCTGCAGCGAGTGCCCGTTGCCGACGTCTCCGACGCCCTCGGCGTACGGGGTCTCGCCGACGACGACCACGCCGGCGTCGTAGCCGTCCGTCGGCGCGGAGGCGTCCTTGGAGTAGGTGACGTTCCCGCCGGCGTCGCGCATGCCCTGCAGGATGGTCGTGCCCTTGGTGTGGGTGCCGGACGCGCCCTGCCAGGTGATGGTCCAGCCGCCGGTCTGGTTGCCGAGGTCGTCGGCGTCGGACCCGGCGACGTACACCTTCTCGCTCTTCCTCAGCGGCAGCAGCCCGCCGCTGTTCTTCAGCAGCACCTGCGACTCGGCCGCCGCCCGGCGGGCGACCGCCCGGTGGGCCGGGGAGCCGATGGCGGCGGCGCCGCGGGTGTCGGCGTACGGGTGCTCGAACAGGCCGAGCCGGAACTTCTGGGTGAGGATGCGGGAGACGGCGTCGTCCACCCGCTTCCCGCTGATGCGGCCCGCCTTCACCTCGTCGGCGAGCGTCCGGCCGAAGTCCCGGTACGAGTAGGGCACCATCATCATGTCGACGCCCGCGTTCACCGCCGTGCGGACCTGGGTGGCGTAGTCGCCGGGGAGCTGGTCGATGGCGTTCCAGTCGCTGATGACGAAGCCGCCGAAGCCCATCCGGCCCTTGAGCTCGCCGTTGATCATGTCGCCGCGGGCGTGCATCTTCACCGCGCCCTTGCCGTCGCCGGTGATGTCGAGGGAGGAGTACGACGGCATGACCGTGCCGACGCCCCGCTCGACGGCGGTCTCGAACGGCGCCAGGTGGATGTCCTGCAGCTGCTGCCGGGTGACCGTGGTGACGCCCTGGTCGATGGTGTAGGTGCCGGTGGTGGAGGAGCCGTAGGCGGTGCCGCCGTCGCCGACGAAGTGCTTGGCGGTGGCGAGCACCTTGTCGTTCCGGCTCAGGTCGCGGCCGTCGGCGCGGCCCTGGAGGCCCTGGATCACGGTCTCCATGGACTGCACGAGGGCGGGGTCCTCGCCGAAGGACTCGTAGGAGCGGCCCCAGCGTTCGTCCCGGCTCACGCACAGGCAGGGCGCGAAGTCCCAGGGGATGCCGGTGGCGCGGACCTCGGCGGCCGTCACCGCGCCCGTCCGGTAGGCGAGTCGCGGGTCACGGCTCGCGCCGATGCCGACGTTGTGCGGCATGATCGTGGCGCCGGCCAGGTTGTTGTGGCCGTGGACGGCGTCGACGCCGTAGATCAGCGGGACCTGGAAGCGGGTCGCCCGGGTGCGCAGCTGGAAGCCGTCGATCATCTTCGCCCAGGCTTCGGGGGTGTTGGGGGTGGGCGTCGAGCCGCCGCCGGACAGCAGGGAGCCGAGGCCGTACGCCGCGACGTCGCCGCCTTCCCCGACCGCCCCGCGCTCGGCCTGGGTCATCTGCCCGGCCTTCTCCTCGAGGGACATGCGGGACAGCAGATCGGCGACGCGCTTCCTGACCGGCAACTTCGCGTCCAGGTAGGGCAGTCCGTGCGCGTCGATGACGACCTGCGGGGTCTCGGCGGGGGCCTTGGCGCCGGTGACCGCGAGTTTCACCGGGATGGTCTTCGCGGCCGCCGCGGACTTGTCCCTGTGCGTCGCGACCTCGATGGTGCGGACGGTGCCGGAGGGACTGCCGGCCGGGAAGGTGAGGGTGCCGGAGGCGGGGGTGTAGTCCCGGCCGGCGGTGGCGGTGCCGCCGGCCGTGGTGTAGGTGACCGTCACCGGCTCCTCGACGGGCTTGTCGCCGGTCGTGGCCAGGGTGACCTTCACCTTGGCGGTGCCGCCCTGCCGGACCGGGTAGACCGCCGCGTCGGTGCCGACGGCGGCGCGCAGCGACTGGTCGGCCCTGCCGTACAGCTCGACGTCGTCCATGGCGAAGTCGCCCTTGGCGCCGGCCGGGAGCGTGAGGGCGTAGCCCCACATCCGCGTCAGCCCGAGGACGTGGTCGATGCCGCCGACGGGCTGGTAGTCGGTGCGGTATTCGAAGTCGGTGAAGGGGATCTCGATCCGCTTCCAGCCGGTGAAGTCGTCGGTGAAGGACGTGGTCCACAGCTCCGACGCCTCGCCGTTCGCGCCGCCGTCCTTGATCTCGAAGGCGATCTTGCGGCCGTTGTTCCGCCCCTCCCACCAGAACCGGATGCCCTGGTGGGCGGACCAGTCGTGGGCGGGCTCGGCGGCGGCGAAGTCGTGGGTGAAGCCGCCGTAGCCGCTGATGTCGTAGCTGCCGGTGAGGACCTTGGCGCCCTCCGGGGCGTCGGAGCGGTCGGCGAGGCGCAGGCTGGGCGGGTCGTCGGCGTCGCCGCCCCAGGTGAAGATGCCGTCGGCGGGCTGCGCGGCGAAGGGCACCTCGCCCTCGAAGCGGTCGACGGGGGTGGGGGCGGGGTCGTCGGCCGCGTGGGCGGCGGCGGACAGGGGCAGCAGGGCGGCGAGCAGGGCTCCGGAGACGAGCAGGGCGGTTCTCGGCATGGACCTTCCCTCAACACTCGTGGTTCACTCAGGACTTAGATCACGCCGTGAGTTAACTAATGGCTCACAGACCCGTCAAGAGTCACGTCAGACATTTCGGGAAGGGCGTCACAGCATGAGGAGATCCCCCCGCACAGTCCGGCTGCTGCTGGCCGGACTGCTCTCCGCCGCCGGATTCACCGCCGCCGTGCCCCCCGCGCACGCGGCCGGCGAGCAGGTCACCGCCTGGCTCACCACCACCGACGACTCCGCCGGACGGCACGTCGTCCACGGGCTCCAGCAGCAGGCACCGTTCGCCTTCCAGTCCGGCACGGGCGGCGGCGGCACGCACATCACCGTGGACGAGAACACCCGCTACCAGACCTTCACCGGCGGCGGCGCGTCGTTCACGGACACCGCGGCCTGGCTGATGAACAGCAGCGGTGCGCTGTCCCAGGCCACCCGGGACGCCACCATGCGCAAGCTGTTCTCCCCGACGGACGGCATCGGGCTGTCGTTCCTGCGCAACCCGATGGGCGCCTCCGACCTCGCCCGGTACGGCTACACGTACGACGACGTGCCGGCCGGCCAGACGGATCCGGGCCTGGCCGGGTTCTCGATCTCCCACGACCTGGCGGACGTGGTGCCGCTCACCCGGCAGGCGCTCCAGCTCAACCCGTCCCTGACGGTGATGGCCTCCCCGTGGACGGCGCCGGCCTGGATGAAGGACAGCGGCTCGCTCGACGGAGGCTGGCTGAAGGCCGAGGACTACGGGGCGTACGCCGCCTACTTCGTGAAGTACCTCCAGGCGTACCAGGACCAGGGGATCCACGTCTCCTACGTGACCCCGCAGAACGAGCCGACCTGCTGTTCCGGCTACCCGTCGATGAGCTGGAACGCGAGCGGCCTGGCCTACTTCCTCAAGAGCGAGCTGCTGCCGCGGCTGCAGTCGGCGGGACTGTCCACCAAGGTCCTGGCCCACGACTGGAACTGGGACGGCTACGACGCCTACGCGGCCCCGTCCGTGGACGACGCGGCGATCCGCGACCACCCCAACTTCGGCGGGATCGCCTGGCACGGCTACGGCGGCGACGTCGGCGAGCAGACCACCGTCCACAACCGCTATCCGGCGCTGGACGCCTTCGGCACCGAGCACTCCGGCGGCACCTGGATCGCCGACCAGCAGCGCGAGGACATGTCCAACATCATCGACTACACCCGCAACTGGGCGAAGTCGGTGACCAAGTGGTCGCTGGCCGTGGACCAGAACATGGGCCCGCACAACGGCGGTTGCGGGACCTGCACGGGCCTGGTCACCGTGCACGACGGGGACGGCGCGAGCGGGACGGTGGACTACACCGTCGAGTACTACGACATGGGCCACCTCACCAAGTTCGTCCGGCCGGGCGCCCAGCGGATCGCCTCGACGGCGTCCACGGCCGTGCCGAACGTGGCGTGGCGCAACCCGGACGGCAGCAAGGCGCTGATCGCGTACAACGGCTCCTCCTCGGCGCAGACCGTGACCCTCGACTGGGGCTCCCAGCACGCCACCTACTCGCTGCCCGGCCGGACCTCGGCCACCTTCACCTGGTCCGGCACCCAGTCCGGCGGCACCGCCCGCACCGGCTCCTTCACCGGCCTGGCCGGCAAGTGCCTGGACGTGGCGGGCGGGTCGAACGCCAACGGCACCGCGGTGCAGCTCTACGACTGCAACGGCACCGCCGCCCAGCAGTGGACGGTGGCGGCCGACGGGTCGGTCCAGGCGCTCGGCAAGTGCCTGGACGTGACGTCCGGTTCGACGGCGGACGGGGCCAAGGTGCAGTTGTACGACTGCAACGGAACCGGTGCGCAACAGTGGTCGTACAACTCTTCGACCGGTGATGTGGTCAACACCGCGGCGGACAAGTGCCTCGACGTGACGGACAACTCGTCGGCGAACGGGGCCCGGGCGCAGATCTGGTCGTGCACGGGGGCCGCCAACCAGAAGTGGACCCTGAAGTAGGGCGGAGCATGAGACACACGGGGGCCGTGGCGGCGGGGATCGTCGGCGGGATGCTGCTGCTGAGCGGCTGCGCCGCCGTCGACCTGCCGCTCGCGGGCGTGCGCGTCGCGCCGGACGGGACGCCGTACGCGGTGTTCCGTCCGTGCGGCGACGACGACTACCAGGGGCCGCACCTCGACGGGCGGCCGCGCGGCGGCGCGGACGGGCCCGTGACCACCGGGTGGGACTCGAGGCGGGAGAAGCTGCGCGGCGACGCCGATTTCCCCCTCTTCGCCCCGCCCGGGCGCTGGCGGGCCCGGCACCGCGGGACGCAGGAGCTATTGCCCCGGCACCACTACGTCCTGGGCTTCGGGCACTACGTCACCGGCGACTCCTACAACGCGGTCGCCGAGTTCACCACCGAGCGGATCGGCCGGCTGAGGCCGGGACAGATCTGGGCGGACGGCCGGGCGATGAGCCCGCGCGCCTTCGAACGGCTCGCCGACGACTCCTGCTGAGCGGCGGCGGTGTGCCGCGGTGCAGATCGGCCGCCCACGGCCCATGGTGGGTGTATGACCACACCGCAGGATCTGTTCCTCGTCAGCCTCGACGTCCCCGGCGACCACCCCGTCGAACCGGGCGACCTGTCGCTGGCGCTCGCGGGGGCCGAGCTGGTCGACCTCCTCGCCGCGCGGGCGCTCACCCTGGACGGCGAGCGCATCGTGCCCGGCCCGCTGCTGACCACGGGTGACCGGATGCTGGACGAGGCCGGGGCGGCGCTCGTGCGCAAGGAGCCGTACGAGACGGTGGAGGACTGGCTGTGGCGCCGGGGCGAGGGGCTGGCCACGGCCTACCGCGACGTGCTGGACGCCGAGGGGCAGCTCTCCGGGAAGCGGCACCGCTGGCCGCACCGGGTGGACCGGACCGAGGCGGCCGACACCCCGGCCCGCCGGCACGCCGCCGACCGCTGGTGGTCCCGCGAGCCGGTCCTCGCCGGGCTCGCCGCCACCCTGGGCGTCCAGGGCGAGCGGCAGCCCGAGGAGGAGCCCGGCGACGAGGCCGTCGTCACCGTCCTGGTGGCGGTCGGCGACGCGGTGACCGAACTGCAGGCCGTACGCGAGCGGCGCCGCATCGAGAACGCCGCCTTCGACAACATCTGGCGCGCGCCGTCGTGACCGCCTGCCCCGGGGCGCCGCCGCCCGGTCCCGTGACTACGCCGCCGGCTCCACGCCCGCCCGCAGCAGCCCGTAGGTGTAGGCGTCCTCCAGGGCCTGCCAGGAGGCGGCGATGACGTTCTCGGCCACGCCGACCGTGGACCACTCCCCCGCGCCGTCGGAGGTGGAGATCAGCACCCGGGTGGTGGAGGAGGTGCCGTGCACGCCCTCCAGGATGCGGACCTTGTAGTCCACCAGGTCGAGCTTGGCGAGCTGCGGGTAGATCTTCTCCAGGGCGACGCGCAGGGCCCGGTCGAGGGCGTTGACCGGGCCGTTGCCCTCCGCCGTGGCCACGATCCGCTCGCTCTTGGCCCACAGCTTGACCGTGGCCTCGTTGGCGTGGGTGCCGTCGGGGCGGTCCTCGACGATGGCCCGCCAGGACTCGACCTCGAAGTACCTCAGCGGCCGGCCCTGCACCTCGGCGCGCAGCAGCAGCTCGAAGGAGGCATCGGCGGCCTCGTAGGTGTAGCCCTTGAGCTCGCGCTCCTTCACCCGCTCGACCACCCGGCCGACCAGCGCGCGGTCGCCGCCGAGGTCGATGCCGAGTTCCTTGCCCTTGAGCTCGACCGAGGCGCGGCCCGCCATGTCGGAGACGAGCATGCGCATGGTGTTGCCGACCAGCTCGGGGTCGATGTGCTGGTAGAGGTCCGGGTCGACCTTGATCGCGGAGGCGTGCAGGCCGGCCTTGTGCGCGAAGGCGGAGACGCCGACGTAGGGCTGGTGCGTGGAGGGGGTGAGGTTGACGACCTCGGCGACGGCGTGGGAGATGCGGGTCATCTCGCGCAGCCGGCCCTCGGGCAGCACCTTCTTGCCGTACTTCAGCTCCAGGGCGGCGACGACCGGGAACAGGTTGGCGTTGCCGACGCGCTCGCCGTACCCGTTGGCGGTGCACTGGACGTGGGTGGCGCCGGCGTCGACGGCGGCCAGGGTGTTGGCGACCGCGCAGCCGGTGTCGTCCTGGGCGTGGATGCCGAGCCGGGCGCCGGTGTCGGCGAGGACGGTGGAGACGACGGCGTGGATCTGGGCGGGGAGCATGCCGCCGTTGGTGTCGCAGAGGATGACGACGTCGGCGCCGGCTTCCGCCGCGGCCTTGACGACCGCCTTCGCGTACTCGGGGTTGGCGCGGTAGCCGTCGAAGAAGTGCTCGCAGTCCACGAACACCCGGCGGCCCTGCTCGCGCAGGTGGGAGACGGTGTCGCGGACCATCTCCAGGTTCTCCTCGAGCGTGGTGCGCAGCGCCAGTTCCACGTGCCGGTCGTGCGACTTGGCGACCAGCGTGATCACCGGGGCGCCGGACTCCAGCAGCGCCCTGACCTGCGGGTCGTCGGCGGCCTTTCCGCCGGCCCGGCGGGTGGCGCCGAAGGCGACCAGCTGGGCGTGGCGGAAGTCGATCTCCGCCTGCGCGCGGGCGAAGAACTCGGTGTCCCGGGGGTTGGCGCCCGGCCAGCCGCCCTCGATGAAGCCGACGCCGAAGTCGTCCAGGTGCCGGGCGATGGCGAGCTTGTCCGCGACGGTGAGGTTGATGCCCTCGCGCTGCGCGCCGTCGCGCAGCGTGGTGTCGAAGACGTGGAACGAGTCGTCGAGCTCGCTGGTTGCCGTCTCGGTCATGGTCTCAAGGCTCCTGTTGTGGATCTTCGGTCTTACCGGAATGACCGGCTCCACCGTCCCCCCATTGCTTCCGCACGCTGCGCTCCCGGCTTCGGGTGGGCCGGAAAACGAAAAAACCCCTCGCGGGTGCGAGAGGTCTGCGCGCGGGTCGAGGACGACGGTGGCCACCCGCACCTGGTCGTACGAGGTGGTCACTGCGGACCGGCGCGCCTGCTGCCAATAATCATGGCGAACGAGAGCACGGGTGAAGTCTGGCACAGCCCCGCCCCCGGGCCGCCGACCGTCTCAGGATGCGGTCGTCAGGTGTCCACCGCGAGCAGCGTCCCGGCGAGGAACTCGCGGACGTGGGCGAGGACGCGGTCCCGGTCCGTGCCGCGCAGGCCGATGGCGACGTGGAGGGAGAAGCCGTCGAGCAGGGCGCGCAGCCGGGTGGCGAAGCGGTCGGCGTCGACCGGGCGGAACTCGCCGCGCGAGACGCCCTCGGCGATCAGCGCGACCAGGTCGCGGTGCCAGGCGCCCTCGATCGCGGCCTGCCGCTCACGGGCGTCGTCGTCGGCGTTCTGCGAGCGGTTCCACACCTCCAGCCACAGCGTCCAGTGCGGGTCCCGGTGGCCGTCGGGGACGTAGAGGTCGACGTACGCCGCCAGCCGCTCCCGGGCGGTGCCGGGGCGGGTGAGCAGCCGGCCGCGCTCGGTGCCGAGCCGGCCCTCGCTCCACTCCAGGGTCTGCAGCAGCAGCTCGTCCTTGCTGTGGAAGTAGTACAGCAGGTGGCCGCTGCTCATCCCGACCTCGCGGCCGAGCCCCGCCATGGTGAGCTTCTCCAGACCGCGCGCGGCGATCATGTCCATGGCTGCGGCGAGGACCTCCTCGCGGGGCGGCGCGTTCCGGCGCGCACCGGCCATCTACTGCTCCCGGCTCTTCGGCTGCTGCTGTGTGATGCAGTGGATGCCTCCCCCGCTCGCGAAAATCGTACGGGCGTCCACCGGTACCACCTCCCGCCCGGGGAACAGGCGGCGGAAGATCCCGGCGGCGACCTCGTCGTTCGGGTCGTCGAAGGCGCACAGCACGACGCCGCCGTTGCACAGGTAGTGGTTGATGTAGCTGTAGTCGACCCAGTCGCCCTCGGCGTCCTTCAGGACGGTGGGCGCGGGCACCTCGACGACCTCCAGGGGGCGGCCCCGGGCGTCGGTCTCGCCGCGCAGGATCTCCAGGTAGGTCCGGGAGCGGGCGTGGTCCGGGTGGGCCGGGTCGCGCTGGCTGTGCACGACGACCCGGCCCGGCCCGGCGAAGGCCGCGACGATGTCGACGTGGCCCTGGGTGCCGTACGTGCCGTAGTCGCCGGCCAGGCCGTGCGGCAGCCAGATCGCCTTGCTGGTGCCGAGCCTGGCGTGGACCTCCGCCTCGACCTGCTCGCGGCTCCAGCCGGGGTTGCGGCCGGCGCCGAGCTGGACGGTGTCGGTGAGCAGGACCGTGCCCTCGCCGTCGACGTGGATCGCACCGCCCTCGTTCACCAGGGCGCTGCTCAGCACCGGCACCCCGGCGAGGTCCGCGACGCGGCGGGCGATCTTGGAGTCGTGCTCCCAGCGGGCCCAGTCCTGGCCGCCCCAGCCGTTGAACACCCAGTCGACGGCGGCCGGCCGGCCCTCGTCGTCCAGCACGAAGGTCGGGCCGATGTCGCGCATCCACGCGTCGTCGAGCTCGCGCTCCACCAGGTCGGCGTCCGGGCCGAGCAGCTCGCGCGCGGACGCTCCCTGACCGGGTCCGTGCACCATCGTCACCGGTTCGAAGCGGCGCACGGCGTGGGCCACCGACGCCCAGGCGGTGCGGGCGGCGGCCAGTTCCGCGTCGTCGCGGAAGGTCGGGTTGGGGCCCGGCCAGGCCATCCAGGTGCGCTCGTGCGGGGCCCACTCGGGGGGCATGCGGTAGCTCATGGGCGGGTCCTTGGCTCAGAGGAGGCAGAGGTCAGAGGAAGTAGAGGCGGTTCAGGGAGACCGAGTCGGCGGGTTCGGAGCGCAGCGGGTCGCCGTCGAGGGTGACCAGCCCGGTGCGCCGGTCGACGTCGACGGCTCCGGTACGGGAGTTCAGGCGCAGGTCGGCCGGTCCGATGCCCCGGGTGCCGCGCACGGCGACCCGGCGCCGGCGGGTGGGCATCAGGTCGCCGCCCTGCTCGGCGGCGGCCCGGGCGACGAAGGCGACCGAGAGGTCGGCGGCCGTGGCGCCGTACGCGCCGAACTGCGGCCCGAGGACGAGCGGTTCGCAGGTGTCGGTGGCCGCGTTCGGGTCGCCGGTCACGCCGTAGGCCGGGAAGCCGGACTTGAGGACGAGCTGCGGCTTGGCGCCGAAGTACTCCGGGCGCCACAGCACGATGTCGGCGAGCTTGCCGACCTCGATCGAGCCGACCTCGTGGGCGAGGCCGTGGGCGATGGCCGGGTTGATGGTCAGCTTGGCCAGGTAGCGCAGCACGCGGGCGTTGTCGTCGCCCTCGCCGTCGCCCTCCAGCGGGCCCAGCTCGGCCTTCATCTTGGCGGCCATGGCGAACGTGCGGCGGACCGTCTCGCCGGCCCGGCCCATGCCCTGCGCGTCGGAGGAGGTGATGCCGATCGCGCCCAGGTCGTGCAGCACGTCCTCGGCGCCCATGGTGCCGGCGCGGATGCGGTCGCGGGCCATGGCGGCGTCGCCGGGCAGGTCGGTCTTCAGGTCGTGGACGGAGACGATCATGCCGTAGTGCTCGGCGACCGCGTCCCGGCCGAAGGGCAGCGTGGGATTGGTGGAGGAGCCGATGACGTTCGGGACCCCGGCCATCTTCAGCACGTTGGGCACGTGTCCGCCGCCGCAGCCCTCGATGTGGAAGGCGTGGATCGTCCGGCCCTGAAGGACGCGCAGGGTGTCCTCGACCGAGAGGCACTCGTTCAGCCCGTCGCTGTGCAGGGCGACCTGGACGTCGTGCTCCTCGGCGACCCTGAGGGCCGTGTCCAGGGCGCGGGTGTGGGCGCCCATGTCCTCGTGCACCTTGAAGCCGGAGGCGCCGCCCTCGGCCAGCGCCTCGATCAGGGGCGCGTCGTGGGACGAGGAACCCCGGGCGAGGAAGCCGATGTTGACCGGCCAGGCGTCGAAGGCGCCGAAGGCGTGCCTGAGGGCCCAGGGCGAGTTGACGCCGACGCCCCACACCGGGCCGAACTCCTGCCCGATGATGGTGGTGACGCCGGAGGCGAGGGAGGCCTCCATGATGCGCGGCGACAGCAGGTGGACGTGGGTGTCGACGGCCCCCGCGGTGGCGATCAGCCCCTCGCCGGAGACGATCGAGGTACCCGTGCCGACGACGACGTCGACGCCGTCGAGGGTGTCCGGGTTGCCGGCGCGCCCGATCGCGTGGATACGGCCCTCGCGGATGCCGACGGACACCTTCCTGATCCCCTGGACCGCGTCGATGACGACGACGTTGCTGATCACGACGTCGCAGGTGTCGCGGACGGCGGCGGCCTTCAGGTGCAGTCCGTCGCGGGCGGTCTTGCCGAAGCCGGCCAGGAACTCGTCGCCCTGGCGCTGGGAGTCGGATTCGACGCGGACGGTCAGGCCGGTGTCGCCGAGGCGCACGCGGTCGCCGGCCCGGGGGCCGTGGGCGGCCGCGTAGGCGTACGGGTCGATGTGGACCGACCGGCCGACCTCGCGTCCCTTCGAGCGGCTCATCGCTCCTCGCCTCCTTCCGGCGTGGTTCCCAGGTATCCGCAGGCGGCCGCCCGGCGCAGGGCCTCCGCCTTGGCGCCGGGCGCGTCCAGCGGCCCGTCGACCAGGCCCGCGAAGCCGATCGCGATCCGGTCGCCGCCTACGGGGACGAGCCCGACCTCCTCGCTCTCCCCCGGGCCGAACCGCACCGACGACCCGGCGGGTACGGCGAGCCGCATGCCGTAGGCGCGGTGGCGCGCGAAGTCGAGGCGCGGGTTGGCCTCGAAGAAGTGGAAGTGGGAGGTGACGGAGACCGGCACGGGCGCGGTGTTGGTGACCGTGAGCCGGACGGCCGGCTCCGGGTCGGCGTGCTCGGGTCCCGGCAGCAGCGCGCCCGGGGCCCGCTCGCCGAGGCCGCCGCCGATGGGGTCGGAGACGACGGCGAGCCGGGAGCCGTCGTCGAAGACGGCCTCGACCATCACCTCGGTGACGACGTCGGCGACGCCCGGCAGCACGTCCTCGGGGCCGAGCACCGAGCGGGCCGCCTCGACGGCCTCGGCCAGCCGCCTGCCGTCCCGGGCGGCCTCGCAGACGGTGTCCGCGATCAGCGCGGTGGCCTCGGGCACGTTGAGCCTCAGGCCCCGCGCCCGGCGGGCCCGGGCCAGCTCGGCGGCCCCGAACAGCAGCAGCCGGTCACGTTCGGTGGGGGTCAGTCGCACGGGGCGGCACCTCTCGTTCCCTCTTCGGTTTAGAGCACCACTCTAAACACAGATGCGGGAGATGAGAAGCAATGACGGAGCGGATATGGGTGTAGTCATTGAACAGCGTTCTAACACGAGAGCTCCCGGAACGCACGAGGGCCGCCCCGGACGGCGATGCGTCCGGGGCGGCCCTCAGGTGCGAGCGGCGGCGTCAGCCGATGCGGTGCATCCAGCCGTGCTGGTCCTCGGTCATGCCGCGCTGGAGGCCGAGCAGGGCCTCGCGCAGGCGCGTGGTGACCGGGCCGGGCGTGCCGTCGCCGTGGGTCCAGCCGTCCGTCCTGGTCTTGACGTGGCCGATGGGCGTGACCACGGCGGCGGTTCCGCAGGCGAAGACCTCGGTGAGGGCGCCGGACGCGGCGTCCTCACGCCACTGCTGGAGGGTGATGACACCCTCCTCGGCGGTGTAGCCGAGGTCGCGGGCGACCTGGAGCAGCGAGTCGCGGGTGATGCCCTCGAGGATCGAGCCGGTGAGCGCCGGGGTGACGATCCGGTCGCCGTAGACGAAGGCGACGTTCATGCTGCCGCTCTCCTCGACCTTGGTGCGGGTCACCGCGTCGAGGTAGACGACCTGGTCGCAGCCGTGCGCGGCGGCCTCGGCCTGGGGCAGCAGGGACGCGGCGTAGTTGCCGCCGGTCTTGGCGTCGCCCGTGCCGCCCGGGACGGCGCGGACGTGGTCCTCGGAGACCCAGATGGTGACCGGCTTGACGCCGCCGGCGAAGTACGCGCCGGAGGGGGAGGCGATCAGCATGAACAGGTACTCGTTGGCGGGGTGCACGCCGAGCGCGGCCTCGGTGGCGAACATGAACGGGCGCAGGTAGAGGGACTCCTCGCCGCCGTGCGGCGGCACCCAGTCGGCGTCCTGGGTGAGCAGCGCGTCCAGGGCGGTGATGAACAGCTCCTCGGGCAGCTCGGCCATGGCCATGCGGCGGGCGGAGTTGCGGAAGCGGCGGGCGTTGGCCTCGGGGCGGAACACCGCGATCGAGCCGTCGGGCTGCCGGTACGCCTTGAGCCCCTCGAAGATCTCCTGGCCGTAGTGCAGGACGTGGGTGGAGGGGTCGAGGGAGATCGGGCCGTACGGAACGAGCTGCGCGTCGTGCCAGCCGCGGCCCTCGGTCCACCTGATCGTCACCATGTGGTCGGTGAAGTGGCGGCCGAACCCGGGGCTGGCCAGGATCGCCTCGCGCTCTGCGGCGGCGAGCGGGCTGGCGGAGGGCTTGAGCTCGATCGTGGGCGTCGTCATGTGGTTGTCCTTCACCGGGTTGTAGTGACGGGGCCGCGCTCACACCCCCGGAACCGGTCTCGCGACCGGTCCTAGGACGTCCGAGCTTTCCCTCATACCGCGGCTCCGCGTTCGATTATCGCGCGGCGGCGGCAGCGGACGGAATCGGGGTGAAAGCGGCCCAGTGGTCGATGGTGGCACCCGGCGGGGCACAGGAGAAGCCGCCGGGCGCGGTTTGCGACCCGACGGCTTCTGCGAGAGCGCGGCGGGTCAGCCGGCTACGCGTACGGCGAGCGCGTCGCCGATCTCGGAGGTGCTGCGGGCGGGCCCCGCGGCCCGCTCCGTGAGGTCGGCGGTGACCGCGGCGTCGATGCGGTCGGCCTCCGTGTCGTAGCCGAGGTGACGCAGCAGCAGGGCGACGGACAGGACCGTGGCGGTGGGGTCGGCCTTGCCCTGGCCGGCGATGTCCGGGGCCGAGCCGTGGACCGGCTCGAACATGGACGGGAACTCACGGCTGGGGTTGATGTTGCCGGAGGCGGCCACGCCGATGCCGCCGGAGACGGCCGCGGCGAGGTCGGTGATGATGTCGCCGAAGAGGTTGTCCGTGACGATGACGTCGAAGCGGCCGGGGTCGGTGACCAGGTAGATCGTCGCCGCGTCGACGTGGATGTAGTCGGTGGTGACCTCGGGGAACTCCCGGGCCACCCGGTTGAAGACGTTCGTCCACAGGTGTCCGGCGAAGGTCAGCACGTTGTTCTTGTGGACCAGCGTGAGCTTCTTGCGCGGGCGCGCCTGGGCCCGGGCGAAGGCGTCGCGGACCACGCGCTCGACACCGTACGCGGTGTTGACGGAGACCTCGGTGGCGACCTCGTGCTCGGTGCCCTTGCGGATGGTGCCGCCGTTGCCCGTGTAGGGGCCCTCGGTGCCCTCGCGGACGACCACGAAGTCGATCTCCGGCTGGCCGGCGAGCGGGGTCGCCACACCCGGGAGCAGCTTGCTCGGACGGAGGTTGACGTGGTGGTCGAAGGCGAAACGGAGTTTGAGCAGGAAGCCGCGCTCCAGGACACCGGAGGGCACGCCCGGGTCGCCGATGGCGCCGAGCAGGATGGCGTCGTGCTGCTTGAGCTGCTCCAGGTCGGCGTCGGTGAGGGTCTCACCGGTGGCGTGGTAGCGCTTGGCGCCGAAGTCGTACTCCTTGGTCTCCAGCTTCACATCCTGCGGCAGGACGGCGGAGAGGACCTTCAGACCCTCGGCCACGACCTCCTGGCCGATGCCGTCACCGGGGATCACTGCGAGATTGATGCTGCGAGACATGTCGGCACCCTACTCCTCGTCCCAGGTGATGACATGCGCTGTCCGCGATGCGGACAGCGGCCGTGTCGGGCAGCGCCTTGCGGGCGGGCGCCCGGCTCAGTGGCCGGTCTGTCCGCCGTTGTCGCGGCGGTCGAGGGCGCGCTGCAGGGCGGCGGCGGCGTTCTTGCGGTCGGACTCGCTCGCGCGGGTCGCGTGGCGGACACGGCGGCGGACGGTCGTCTCGGCCATGGGAATCGACTCCTTCGAAAGAGCGTCGAGTACGGCACAGGGAGGGTGCGAGACTCCCCCACTGCCCGAAAGGCGTGGGAGGTGCCCCCGTAAGGGGCGGGGAGTGGGGGCCGCAGGGGTTGCCTGCACGGGGCCCGGCTCACGACCGCCATTCGCTGGATCGAGCGAGACGTTCGGCTCCTACAAAAGTAAGGGAGCGGCCCGCACCTGTCTGCACAATTACTCGGACTTCCTACTATCTGAGACGGAGAATCAAGCCGAACCTCCGTGACCTGGGGTTCTTCATCGGGCGGAGACATGGCGACGGGCCGGGAAGCCTGCTCGGAGTCAGGCTTCCCGGCCCGTGTCGGCGGGGGGCTGTCAGCCCATGTGCGGGTACGTGTAGTCGGTCGGCGGGACCAGGGTCTCCTTGATGGCGCGGGTCAGCGTCCAGCGCATCAGGTTCTGCGGGGCGCCGGCCTTGTCGTCGGTGCCGGAGGCGCGGCCGCCGCCGAAGGGCTGCTGGCCGACGACGGCGCCGGTCGACTTGTCGTTGATGTAGAAGTTGCCGGCCGCGTAGCGGAGCTTCTCCATCGTGTACGCCGCCGCCGCACGGTCGTTGGCGATGACCGAGCCGGTCAGGGCGTAGTCCGACACCGACTCCATCTGGGTCAGCATCTCCTCGTACTTCTCGTCCTCGTAGACATGCACGGCGAGGATCGGGCCGAAGTACTCGGTGGTGAACACCTCGTTCTCCGGGTCGGTGCACTCGATGACGGTCGGGCGGACGAAGTAGCCGACCGAGTCGTCGTAGCTGCCGCCCGCGACGATCGTGCAGGACGGGTCGTCCTTGGCCCGGTCGATCGCCGCCTTGTTCTTGGCGAAGGAGCGCTCGTCGATGACCGCGCCCATGAAGTTGGACAGGTCGGTGACATCCCCCATCGTCAGGTGGTCGACCTCGGCGGCGAACTCCTCCTTGAAGCCCGAGTTCCAGATGGAGGCCGGGATGTAGGCGCGGGAGGTGGCGCTGCACTTCTGGCCCTGGTACTCGAAGGCGCCGCGGGTCAGGGCCGTCTTCAGGACGGCGCGGTCGGCGCTCGGGTGGGCGACGACGAAGTCCTTGCCGCCGGTCTCGCCGACCAGGCGCGGGTAGGCGCGGTACTTCTCGATGTTGTTGCCGACCGTCTTCCACAGGTACTGGAAGGTCTTGGTCGAGCCGGTGAAGTGGATGCCCGCCAGGTCGCGGTGGTTCAGGGCGACCTCGGAGACGGCGATGCCGTCGCCGGTGACGAGGTTGATGACGCCCTTGGGCAGGCCCGCCTCCTCCAGCAGCCGCATGAGGAGGACGGCGGCGTGGGTCTGGGTCGGCGACGGCTTCCAGACCACGACGTTGCCCATCAGCGCGGGCGCGGTGGGCAGGTTGGCCGCGATGGCGCTGAAGTTGAACGGCGTGATCGCGTAGACGAAGCCCTCCAGCGGGCGGTGGTCCAGGCGGTTCCACACGCCCGGGGAGTTCGCCGGGGGCTGCTCGGCCAGGATCTGGCGGGCGTAGTGGACGTTGAAGCGCCAGAAGTCGACCAGCTCGCACGGGGAGTCGATCTCGGCCTGCTGGGCGGTCTTGGACTGGCCGAGCATGGTGGAGGCGGCGATGGTCTCGCGCCAGGGGCCGGCCAGCAGCTCGGCGGCGCGCAGGATGATCGCCGCGCGGTCGTCGAAGGCCATCGCGCGCCAGGCCGGCGCGGCGGCCAGGGCCGCGTCGATCGCGTCCTGGGCGTCCTGCCGCGTGGCGTGGCGGCCGGTGCCGAGGACGGCCTTGTGGTTGTGCGGCTGGACGACCTCGAAGACCTCGCCGCCGCCCATGCGCCGCTCGCCGCCGATGGTGCAGGGCAGGTCGATCGGGTTCTCGGCCAGCTCCTTGAGCTTGGCCTCCAGCCGGGCGCGCTCGGGCGAGCCGGGGGCGTAGCCGTGCACCGGCTCGTTGACGGGGGTGGGGACCTGGGTCACAGCGTCCATGAGATCCGAACTCCTTGATCGTGAGCGGGTGTTGCGGGCTCAGCCCTTGCTGACCATGCTGCGGAGGAAGAACCGGAGGTTCGCCGGCTTCTCCGCGAGACGGCGCATGAAGTAGCCGTACCAGTCGGTGCCGTAGGCGGTGTAGACGCGCATGCGGTGGCCCTCGGCGGCCAGCCGCAGGTGCTCGTCGCCGCGGATGCCGTACAGCATCTGGAACTCGTACTCGTCCATCTTGCGCCCGGCCCGGTGGGCCAGTTCCTGGGCGATGGAGATCAGGCGCGGGTCGTGGGACCCGACCATCGGGTAGCCCTCGCCCTCCATCAGCACCTTCAGGATGCGCACATAGGCCTTGTCGATCTCGTGCTTCTGCTGGTACGCGACCTCGGCGGGCTCCTTGTAGGCGCCCTTCACCAGGCGGACGCGGCTGCCGGCGGCGGCGAGGCGGCGGGCGTCGGACTCGGTGCGGAAGAGGTAGGCCTGGATGACGCAGCCGGTCTGCGGGAAGTCCTTCCGCAGCTCCTCGTGGATGGCGAACATCGAGTCGAGGGTGGTGTGGTCCTCGGCGTCGAGCGTGACCGTCGTGCCGATGGCGGCGGCGGCCTCGACGACCGGGCGGACGTTGGCGAGGGCGAGTTCGTGGCCGCCTTGGAATGCAGGGGTGGGCCCGGAGGGCCCTTCGAACAGGGCGGTGGTGGGTGACGGGAGGGCCTGACCGAACATGGAGAGCTTGACGGACATCTCGACCTTCTCGCCGAGCTCCAGCGTCGCGAGGTGGTCGATCAGCGCCAGGTAGGCGTCGCGGGCGGCGGCGGCCTGCTCCGGGGTGGTGATGTCCTCGCCGACGACGTCCATCGTCAGCTCCAGGCCCTTGGCCGTGAGCTCCTCGACGATCGGGACGATGTCGGTCACGGTCTCACCGGGGATGAAGCGGTCCACGACCTGCTTGGTCACCGGGGCCGCCGAGATCAGGCGTCGCATCCGGTCGCTGCGCGACGCGGCGAGAATCACGGGACCCAGCACGGGGCACCTCCACAGAGCACCAAGGACGGCCGACCACCACGATGCGGGTACGGCACGGAGAACCACCGTGAAACCTACGGACTGCCCCGATCGTCGGCCATCGACAGCTGTCACGCATCCGTGCGCCGGATCTCAGACAGATGTATGAAGGGCGCCGGGTCATGAGGGACAATGCCCGGGTGACGCCGGAGCACAGGGCTGACTACCAGGAGCTGGTGGACGAGATCTCGGAGCTGCTGGGAGCTCCGGCGACCCTGGAGAACCGCGACTTCGAACTGATCGCCTTCGGCGCGTACGACAGCGAGGGGGACCTGGACCCCTCGGCGCTGGACCCGGTGCGCACCCGCTCGATCCTGACCCGGCGCTCCACGGCGGCCGTCCGGTCCTGGTTCGAGGGCTTCGGCATCACGCGGGCCACGGGCCCGGTGCGCATCCCGCCGACCCCCGAGGCCGGGGTGTACCGGGGGCGCGTCTGCCTGCCGGTACGCCACCGGGGTGTCGTCCTCGGCTACGTCTGGCTCCTGGACGACGATCCGGGCCCGACGGACGCGCAGCTGGCCGCCGCCATGCAGGTGACCGGGCGGATCGGCGCGCTGCTCGCGGACGAGGCGGAGGCCGGGGCCGGGCTGAGCCGGGAGCTGCGCCAGGTGCTCACCGCGGAGCACGGCTGGCAGCAGGACATGGCGGTGGCGGAGCTGCGTACGGCCCTGGGCCCGCGCGCGGACGGCCCGCACACCCTGGTGTGCGTGGCCCCCTGGCCGTCGGCCGACCCGGACGACGCGCCCGCCGCCCGGGCGATCCCGCACACCTCGGCGCTGTGCACGCTGCCGTGGGGGGTGTCGGGGCAGAGCCTGGCGCTGCTGGTGCGGCTGCGGAGCACGGAGGCGAGCACACCGGCGCTGGCGGCGGCAACGCGGGTGCTGAAGGAGGCCGAGGAGGCGCGCGGGGCGCCGGGGAGCGCGGCCCGTGGGGCCGGGGCCCGGGTGGCGGCGGCGGCCGCCGCCGGGCTCACCGGGGCGGTCCGGGCCGCCCCGGGCGCCGAGTGCGTCGCCGGGGTGGGTGATCCGCGCACCGGCCTCGCCGACCTGGGCGCGGTGTGGCTGGAGGCCGCGGCCGCCGCGCGCGCCGCGCTGGCCGAGCCGCGGTTCGGGCCGGTCGCCCAGTGGGCGGCCATCGGGCCGTACCGGTTGCTGACCGCGCTGCCGCCGGACTCCGTCCAGGACCCGGCGGTCGGCCCGCTGCTGTCCCCCGCCCACCGCGAGCTGGCCCGCACCGCCGAGGTCTACCTCGACTGCGCGGGCCAGGCCGGCCGCACGGCCGCCGAACTGGGCGTGCACCGGCAGACCCTGTACTACCGCCTCTCCCGCGTCGAGCAGCTCACCGGCCTGGACCTCGACGACGGGGAGGACCGGCTGCTGCTGCACATGGCGCTGAAGCGGGCGCGGCTGTGAGCCGCCTCAGCGGCCCGCCGGCTCCGTGCCCGCCGCATCCGGGCCCGCCGGCTCCGTGCCCGCCGCCTCGATGACCTGCCGCAGGCCCGCGGTGAGCTGGTCCGCGCCCGGCGCGGTCTTCGGGTCGAACGTCCACAGCGTGATGAGGCCGGTCATCAGGACGGTGTAGAAGCTGCCGAGGGTGTCGACGACGTCCTCGGGGACGTCCTCCTCCGCCGCGCCCGTCATCAGCGCGACGAAGCCGCGCGAGCCCTCCCGCTGGGCCCGCGCCAGATGGTCGCGCACCTCGGGCAACTGGTCGCCCATGACCGCGATCTCGGCGCTCAGCCGCCAGATCGAACCGGGCTCGCGCATGGTGGCGATGATGTTCGACCACACCTCCTGGAACCGCTCGAGCGAGCCCGGGGCGGCCGTGACACCGGCGTCCGCGCCGCCGTCGAAGGCCTCGGACATCTCCTCGACCAGGGACACGTACGCCTGGGCGAGCAGCGCGTCCTTCGAGCCGTAGTGGTAGCCGATCGAGGCCAGGTTGGTCCCCGACGCCTTCACGACGTCCCGCGCGGTGGTGCGCGCGAAGCCCTTCTCCAGCAGGCAGCGCTTGGCGCCTTCGAGCAGATCCTCACGGTGTCCCATGCGTCCAGCCTACCGCCGGTCCATACAACCGTCCTAGACAAGTGACCTATACATTTGTTCTAGACAGTTGTTTAAGACGCTCGTACAGTCTCCGTCATGACGAACTCGACGAGCACGAACGTCCCCGTCGGCGCCGAGGGCGCCCCCGCACGCGCCGGACGCCGTGAGTGGACGGCTCTCGGCGTGCTGATGCTGCCGCTGCTGCTGGTCTCGATGGACGTCTCCGTCCTCTACTTCGCGGCCCCCGCGATCAGCGCCGACCTGCGGCCGAGCGGCACCCAGCAGCTGTGGATCTTCGACATCTACGGCTTCGTCCTGGCCGGCCTGCTGATGACGATGGGCTCCCTCGGCGACCGCATCGGCCGCCGCAAGCTCCTGCTGACGGGAGCCGCCGCCTTCGGCGCCGCCTCGGTCCTCGCCGCCTACGCCGACAGCCCCGGGACCCTCATCGCCGCCCGCGCGGTCCTCGGCATCGGCGGCGCGACCCTGATGCCCTCCACGATGGCCCTGCTGCGCACTATGTTCACCGACCCCGCCCAGCGGGCGAAGGCGATCGGCCTGTGGTCCGGGGTGATGACCGGCGGTATCGCGCTCGGCTCGGTGATGAGCGGCGTCCTCGTCGAGCACTTCTGGTGGGGCTCGGTCTTCCTGGTCAACCTGCCGGCGATGCTGATGCTGCTGGTCCTCGGCCCGGTGCTGCTGCCCGAGTCGAGGAACCCGGAACCGGGCCGCTTCGACTGGCTGAGCGTGCCGCTGTCGATGGCCGCCGTGCTCCCCGTGATCTACGGCCTGAAGGAGATCCCGTCCGAGGGCTGGCACCCGCTGTACGTCGTCTCGGTGACCGTCGGACTGCTCTTCGCGGCGCTCTTCGTCCACCGGCAGCGCACGGCGGCCGCCCCGCTGGTCCCGCCGGCCCTGCTGCGCGGCCGCGGCTTCACCCCGGCGCTGGTCCTGACCCTGGTGTCGGCCTTCGGGATGATGGGCTCGGCCGTCTTCACCACGCAGTACCTGCAGTCGGTGCTCGGCAGGAGCCCGCTCGAGGCCGCGCTGTGGAGCCTGCTGCCGTCGGTGCTCATCGGCGTCGCCGGCCCGGTCACCGGACAGCTCGTCGCCCGCGGCGCCGACCGCGGCCACGTCGTCGCGGCCGGCTTCGCCCTCGGTGCCGCCGGGTACGCGCTGCTCACCTTCACCGGCACCGACTCCCTGTGGCTGGTGCTGGCCGCCGCCGGTGTGCTCGCCTCCGGGGTCGTCATGGTGATGTCGCAGCTGACCGACCTCGCCCTGGGCACCGCGCCGGTGGAGCGGGCGGGCACGGCCTCCTCGCTGCTGGAGGCCGGAACGGAGTTCGGCGGCGCCCTCGGCATGGCGGTCCTGGGCTCCATCGGCACGGCGGTCTACCGGCACGAGATGCCGGCCTCGGCCCCGCCCGGGTCCCGCGAGACGCTGGGCGGCGCCCTGGCCATCGCCGCCCGCCTGCCCGGCCGCAGCGGTGGGGCCCTGGTCACCACGGCGCGGGAGGCGTTCACCGGCGGGATGCACGGCGTGGCGATCGCCGGGGCGGTGGCACTGGCGCCGGCGGCGGTCGGGGCGGCGCTGACGCTGCGCCGGATCCATCTCGCGGACGTCAAGGACGTCGATCACGTGAACGCGTAGGACAGGGCGCGCGGGACGCGGAAAAGCGCCGGGCGGGCTGGATCACTCCAGCCCGCCCGGCGCCGTGTCCGAGGGACGTGGTCCGTGCGGACCGCGGCTCAGACCAGGTTCACCGAGCGCGCCGACGTGGCGCCGATCTCCTCGGCCACCTCGCCCAGCACGCCCGGGGCGACCGTGTCGTCGACGGTCAGCACGGCGAGGGCCTCGCCGCCCACCGCCGCACGGGCGACCTGCATGCCGGCGATGTTGATGCCCGCCTCGCCGAGGATGCGGCCGACGGTGCCGACGACACCCGGGCGGTCCTCGTAGCGCAGGACGACCATGTGGTCGGCGAGCGCCAGGTCGACGTCGTAGTCGCCGACCGCGACGATCTTCTGGACGTGCTTCGGGCCGGCCAGGGTGCCGGAGACCGACACCTCCTCGCCGGTGCCGAGGGTGCCGCGCACGGTCACCACGTTGCGGTGGTCCCCGGACTCGGAGCTGGTGGTCAGCCGCACCTCGACGCCGCGCTCCTGCGCGAACAGCGGGGCGTTGACGTACGACACCGTCTCGTCGACGACGTCCTCGAAGACGCCCTTCAGCGCGGACAGTTCCAGCACCTTCACGTCGTGCTGGGTGATCTCGCCGTAGACCTCGACGTCGAGGCGGACCGCGACCTCGCCGGCCAGCGCGGTGAAGATGCGGCCGAGGCGCTCGGCGAGCGGCAGGCCCGGCTTGACGTCCTCGGCGATGACACCGCCCTGGACGTTCACCGCGTCCGGCACCAGCTCGCCGGCGAGCGCGAGGCGCACCGACCTGGCGACGGCGATGCCGGCCTTCTCCTGCGCCTCGTCGGTGGAGGCGCCCAGGTGCGGGGTGCAGACGACCTGGTCCAGCTCGAAGAGCGGGGAGTCGGTGCAGGGCTCCTTGGCGTACACGTCGAGACCGGCGCCGGCGACCCGGCCCTCCTTGAGCGCCGCGTACAGCGCCGCCTCGTCGACGATGCCGCCGCGGGCCGCGTTGACGATGCGCACGCTCGGCTTGACCTTGCGCAGCGCCTCGTCGCCGATGAGGCCGAGGGTCTCGGGGGTCTTGGGCAGGTGGACGGTGATGAAGTCGGAGACCTCGAGCAGCTCGTCCAGGGACAGCACCTTCACGCCCATCTGCGCGGCCCGCGCGGGCTGCACGTAGGGGTCGTAGGCGACGACCTTCATGCCGAAGGCGGACATGCGCTGCGCGACGAGGGCGCCGATGCGGCCCAGGCCCACGACACCCAGCGTCTTCTCGGCCAGTTCGACGCCCGTGTACTTGCTGCGCTTCCACTCGCCGTTCTTCAGCGCGGCGTTGGCCTGCGGAATGTGGCGGGCGGTGGCGACGAGGAGGCCGCAGGCCAGCTCGGCCGCGGTCACGATGTTGGAGGTCGGGGCGTTGACGACCATCACGCCGGCCTTGGTGGCGGCGGAGACGTCGACGTTGTCCAGGCCGACGCCGGCTCGCGCGACGACCTTGAGCTTCCTCGCCGCGGCGATGGCCTCGGCGTCGACCTTGGTGGCGGAGCGGATCAGGATCGCGTCGACGTCGGCGATGGCGGGGAGCAGTTCGGCTCGGTCGGCTCCGTTGCAGTGCCGGATCTCGAAGTCCGGGCCCAGTGCGTCGACGGTCGCGGGCGAAAGCTCTTCGGCGATGAGTACGACGGGTTTCGAGCTCACGAGAGGTCCTCACAAGTCCAATGCGGACGGCCGTCCCGACGGCCGCTGGCGGTGGAGGGGGGCTAGCCGCGGAAGACGCACGACGCTGTGGGCCTGACGCGTTGTTGTGCAGTGTGCAGCAGTCTAGTGGCGCCGCGGTCCTCGGTTTACGCCACCGCGGAAGTATCACCCGGACGGGAATCTACATTTCGTAGTCCTTGCGGCGGTCGGTGAAGGCGGTTGTGGAACAGGGGGCCGGAGCAGCATGCCCCGGCCCCCTGACGTGAGGCTTACGCCTCCTCGTTCACCCAGCTCATCAGCTTGCGCAGCTGCTTGCCGGTGGTCTCCAGCAGGTGCTCGGAGTCCTGCTGCTTGTACTCGTTGTACTTCTTCAGGCCGCCGTGGTACTCGTCCATCCAGTTCCGGGCGAACGTGCCGTCCTGGATCTCGGCGAGGACCTTCTTCATCTCGGCCTTGGTGGCGTCCGTGATGATGCGCGGGCCGGTGACGTAGTCGCCCCACTCGGCCGTCTCGGAGATGGACCAGCGCATCTTCTCCAGGCCGCCCTCGTACATGAGGTCCACGATCAGCTTCAGCTCGTGCAGGCACTCGAAGTAGGCGATCTCCGGCTGGTAGCCGGCCTCGGTCAGGGTCTCGAAGCCCGCCTTGACCAGGGCCGCGGTGCCACCGCACAGGACGGCCTGCTCACCGAAGAGGTCGGTCTCGGTCTCCTCGGTGAAGGTGGTCTTGATGACGCCGGCGCGGGTGCCGCCGATGCCCTTGGCGTACGACAGGGCCAGCGCGAAGGCGTTGCCGGAGGCGTCCTGCTCGACGGCGGCGATGCAGGGAACGCCGCGGCCCTCCTCGTACTGGCGGCGGACCAGGTGGCCCGGGCCCTTCGGGGCGACCATGCAGACGTCCACGCCGGCCGGGGGCTTGATGAAGCCGAAGCGGATGTTGAAGCCGTGGCCGAAGAACAGGGCGTCGCCGTCGTTCAGGTGCGGGGCGATGGACTCCTCGTACACCTGGGCCTGGATCGGGTCCGGGACCAGGATCATGATGACGTCGGCCTCGGCGGCGGCCTCCGCGGGCGTCACCACGCGCAGGCCCTCCTCCTCGGCCTTGGCCTTGGACGTGGAGCCCTCGTGCAGACCGACACGCACGTCGACGCCGGAGTCGCGCAGCGACAGCGCGTGGGCGTGGCCCTGGCTGCCGTAGCCGATGACCGCGACCTTGCGGCCCTGGATGATGGACAGGTCGGCGTCAGCGTCGTAGAACAGCTCGGCCACTTTGGGTTCTCTCCTTGGGTACGGGTGGTGCTTCCCACCGTATGACGGTGAGCGGGACGGAAGTCTCGGGGTCTCGGTATACGGGCGGCCGGCGTCGGCCGGCCGCCCGGTTCCAGCCTTACGCGGATCGGTCGAGCGCGCGCAGCGAGCGGTCGGTGATCGAGCGGGCGCCGCGGCCGATGGCGATCGTGCCGGACTGGACGAGCTCCTTGATGCCGAACGGCTCGAGCATCTTCAGCATGGCGGACAGCTTGTCGCTCGATCCGGTGGCCTCGATCGTGACGGCCTCCGGGGAGACGTCGACGGTCTTGGCGCGGAAGAGCTGGACGATCTCGACGATCTGGGAGCGGGTCTCGTTGTCGGCGCGGACCTTCACCAGGACGAGTTCGCGCTGCACGGCCTGGCCGGGCTCCAGCTCCACGATCTTCAGCACGTTGACGAGCTTGTTGAGCTGCTTGGTGACCTGCTCCAGCGGGAACTCCTCGACGCTGACCACGATGGTGATCCGGGAGATGTCGGGGTGCTCGGTGACGCCGACGGCGAGCGAGTCGATGTTGAAGCCGCGGCGGGAGAACAGGGCGGCGATCCGGGCGAGGATGCCGGGCGTGTTCTCCACCAGGACGGAGAGCGTGTGCTTGGACATGATCTCTTGGCTCTCTCTCGCTCAGTCGTCTTCGTTGTCGCCGAAGTCGGGGCGAACGTCCCGGGCGGCCATGATCTCGTCGTTGGAGGTGCCGGCGGCGACCATCGGCCACACCATCGCGTCCTCGTGGACGATGAAGTCCACGACGACCGGGCGGTCGTTGATGGAGTTCGCCTCCGCGATGACCTTGTCCAGGTCCTCCGGCCGCTCGCAGCGCAGGCCCACGCAGCCCATCGCCTCGGACAGCTTCACGAAGTCCGGCACGCGGGTGCCCTTCGCGTCCGGGTTGACGTCCTCGGGGCCGCTGTGGAGCACCGTGTTGGAGTAGCGCTGGTTGTAGAAGAGGGTCTGCCACTGGCGGACCATCCCGAGGGCTCCGTTGTTGATGATGGCGACCTTGATCGGGATGTTGTTCAGGGCGCAGGTGGTGAGTTCCTGATTGGTCATCTGGAAGCAGCCGTCGCCGTCGATCGCCCAGACGGTGCGCTCCGGGCGGCCGGCCTTGGCGCCCATCGCGGCCGGGACCGCGTAGCCCATCGTTCCGGCGCCGCCGGAGTTCAGCCAGGTGGCGGGCTTCTCGTACTGGATGAAGTGGGCGGACCACATCTGGTGCTGGCCGACGCCCGCGGCGAAGATCGTGCCCTCGGGGGCGAGCTGCCCGATCCGCTCGATGACCGCCTGCGGGGACAGGGAGCCGTCCTCGGGCTGGTCGTAGCCGAGCGGGTAGGTCTCGCGCCAGCGGTTGAGGTCGCTCCACCAGGCGGTGTAGTCGCCCTGGTGGCCCTCGCTGTGCTCCTTCTGCACGGCCTGGACCAGGTCGGCGATGACCTCGCGGGCGTCGCCGACGATCGGCACGTCGGCGGCGCGGTTCTTGCCGATCTCGGCCGGGTCGATGTCGGCGTGGACGATCTTGGCGTACGGGGCGAAGCTGTCCAGCTTGCCGGTGACGCGGTCGTCGAAGCGGGCTCCGAGGGCGACGATCAGGTCGGCCTTCTGCAGCGCGGTGACGGCGGTGACCGCACCGTGCATGCCCGGCATTCCCACGTGCAGCGGGTGGCTGTCGGGGAACGCGCCGAGCGCCATCAGGGTGGTGGTGACGGGCGCTCCGGTGAGTTCGGCGAGGACCTTCAGCTCGGCGGTGGCCTGCGCCTTGATGACGCCACCGCCGACGTACAGGACGGGCCGCTTCGCGGCGGTGATCAGCTTGGCCGCCTCGCGGATCTGCTTGGCGTGCGGCTTGGTCACCGGGCGGTAGCCGGGCAGGTCCATCACCGGCGGCCAGGAGAAGGTGGTCCTGGCCTGGAGGGCGTCCTTGGCGATGTCGACCAGGACCGGGCCCGGGCGGCCGGTGGAGGCGATGTGGAAGGCCTGCGCGATGACCCGGGGGATGTCCTCGGCCTTGGTGACGAGGAAGTTGTGCTTGGTGACCGGCATCGTGATGCCGACGATGTCCGCCTCCTGGAAGGCGTCCGTGCCGATCGCCTTGGAGGCCACCTGGCCGGTGATCGCGACCAGCGGCACCGAGTCCATGTGCGCGTCGGCGATCGGGGTGACCAGGTTCGTCGCGCCGGGGCCCGAGGTCGCCATGCACACGCCGACCTTGCCGGTGGCCTGCGCGTAGCCGGTGGCCGCATGGCCGGCGCCCTGCTCGTGCCGCACCAGGACGTGGCGCACCTTGGTGGAGTCCATCAGCGGGTCGTACGCCGGGAGGATCGCACCGCCGGGAATGCCGAATACCGTGTCAGCGCCGACCTCCTCGAGGGAGCGGATGAGGGACTGCGCACCCGTGACGTGCTCGACGGGGGCGGACTGCTGTCCTCCGGATCGGGGCCGCGGCTGCGGATGGGCCCCGGTGGCCTGCTCGGTCATCGTCATTCTCTTCTCGATGCTGAGGGTTTGTGCATGGTTTGTACGACCTGCCGCTCGGGCTCCGCCGGAGTTCGACTTGTGCCCGTGCAACAAAAAACCCCTCGTGCCGGGAGGCAAGCGAGGGGAGCGCGCCGGTGAGGGTCGCTGGGTGTTCCGGACGTCCTCCGGTGGGTCCCAGCTCAGCCGACGCGCTGTCCAAGTACGAGAATTCGGGTGCGCATGGCACTGACCCTCCCTCCGGCACGCACCACGTGTCAAGTGGGTGGGACGGGAGTCTCAGTATGTGAGCGAAGACCACTGCCACCTCCGATGACGGCGGACATGCCTCCGGTGTACACCCCGGAGGGCCCGCCCGCGAACGCCGGCTCGGCGGGAGCGTGCGGGACCGGGTAGTGGCCGGATCCGAGCGCCCGGCGCAGCCGGTACTCGTCCAGCGGCCCGGCGAACGCCGCGCCCAGGGCGTGGGTGCAGCCCATCGCGCGCAGCGCGGCCACCTGCTCGGGCAGGTCCACCCCCTCGGCGACCGACTGCAGCCCGAGGTCGCCGGCGATGCGGAGCAGTCCACTGGTGATCTTGTGCAGCCGCGCGGACTCCACGACGCCCTCCACCAGGCCGCGGTCCAGCTTGAGGATGTCCACGGGCAGCCTGCGCAGGGCCGTGATGGCCGCGTAGCCGCTGCCGAAGCCGTCGAGCGCGATCCGTACGCCGAGCCGGCTGAGCGCGGTCAGGCGCCGCTCCAGCTCGTCCAGCGGGGTTCTGGGGTCGGTGTCGCTGAGCTCCAGGACCAGCGCGCGGGGCGGCAGCCCGTGCCGGCTCAGCAGCGCGTCCACGGAGCCCAGCGGCTCCCCGCGGTCCAGCAGCCGCCGGGCGGTCGTCCGCACCGTGACCGGGACGACGGCGCCGGTGGCGGCCCGCTCGGCGGCCTGCTCCACCGCCTCGGCGAGGATCCAGCGGTCCAGCTCCGCGGTCTTGTCGCCGTCCTCGGCGACCCGGAGGAACTCGGCCGGGGTGAACAGCACCCCCTGCGAGGAGCGCCAGCGCGCCTGCGCGCTGACCGCCGTGATCCGGCCGTCCTCCAGGCAGACCACCGGCTGGTGCAGCAGCGTGAACTCGCCGTCGTGCAGCGCGGCGCGCAGCCGGGTCGCCAGCTCCGCCCGGCGGACGACGTCCTGCTGCATCTGCGGCCGGTACAGCTCGACCCGGCCCTTCCCGCCCGCCTTCGCGCGGTACATGGCGAGGTCGGCGTTGCGCAGCAGCTCTCCCGCGCCGAGCCCCGGCTCTGCGAAGGCGACGCCGATGGAGGCGTTGACGCGGACATCGTTGCCGTCGATCGCGTACGGCTGGGAGAGGGTCGCCCTGAGGCGGTCGGCGAGCTCCATGATGTTGCGCTCCCGGGCGGCCCGGTCCCGGGTGCCGTCCCCGGCGATCAGGGCCGCGAACTCGTCACCGCCGAGCCGGGAGGCGGTGTCCCCGTGGCGGACGGCGTCCTGGAGTCTGCGGGCGGCCTGGACGAGCAGCTCGTCGCCGGCCTGGTGCCCGATGGTGTCGTTGACGGCCTTGAAGCCGTCCAGGTCGATGAAGAGCACGGCCGTGCCGCGCAGGGCGGCGCCCCGGTCGGTGGCGCGGCGGCCGCTCAGGGCCTGCTGGACGCGCCGGGTGAACAGCGCGCGGTTGGGCAGGTCGGTGAGCGGGTCGTGCTCGGCGTTGTGCTGCAACTGGGCCTGCAGCCGCACGCGTTCGGTCACGTCCCGGCTGTTGAAGATCAGGCCGCCGTGGTGGCGGTTGACGGTGGACTCGACGTTGAGCCAGCCTCCCCCGCCCCCGGAGCGGAAGCGGCACTCGATGCGGGTGGTGGGTTCCTCCAGGGGGCTGACGGCGAGGAAGCGGCGCACCTCGTGCACCACCCGGCCCAGGTCCTCGGGGTGGATGAGAGCGGCCAGTTCCGTGCCCACCAGCTCCTCGGCGGGCCGCCCGTAGACCCCGGCGGCGGCCGGGGAGACGTACCGGAGGACGCCGTTGGGCGCGGCGATCATGATGACGTCGCTGGAGCCCTGCACCAGGGAGCGGAAGTGGTTCTCCTTCTGCGCCAGCTCCTGGGTGAGGGTGATGTTGTCCAGCAGCATGATGCCCTGGCGGATGACGAGCGCGAGGACGACGGCGCCCGCGGTGATGAGCACGACGTGGTCGGGCCGGCGGCCGTTGAGGACGTTGTAGAGGATGCCGAGGGTGCACACGGCCGCGGCGAGGTACGGGGTGAGCGCGGCGAGGGATCCGGTGAGCGGGCGGCCGGCCGGGTAGCGGCTGTGGTCGCTGCCCGGGGCGGGCGCGGCGGGGTGCGGGTGGGCCGGGCCGCGCGGGCCCGGCACGCTCGGCACGCCCGGCACGTGCTCGTGGACGACGCGCGTGTGCCCGTCCGCCGCGTGCCGCTCGGCCGGCCGCGCTCCCCCGCGCCGCGGGGCGGCCCAGGGGGCGTAGGCGAGGAGCAGCGACCCGGCGAACCAGCCCGCGTCCAGCAGCTGCCCGGAGTGGTAGCTGCTGTGCAGGAGGGGCGAGGTGAACAGCGCGTCGCACATGACGGTCAGCGCGAGCGCGCCGATCGCGGTGTTCACCGCCGTGCGGTTGCCCGGGGAGCGGCGGAAGTGCAGCGCGAGCACCATGCTGACGAGCGCGATGTCGAGCAGCGGGTACGCCAGCGACAGCGCGGTGTGGGCCACGCTGGGCCCGTCGAACCGGGCGGCCTGGGCGAGCGCGAGGCTCCACGACAGGGTCAGCAGGGAGCCGCCGATCAGCCAGGCGTCCAGCGCCAGGCAGATCCAGCCGGCCCGGGTCACCGGCCGCTTGGCGAGCACCAGCAGGCCGACGATGGCGGGGGGCGCGAAGCACAGGAAGAACAGGTCGGCGTAGCTGGGGCTGGGCACGGGCCGCTCCAGGACGACCTCGTACCATCCCCAGACCGCGTTGCCGAGGGCGGCCATGGCCGAGGAGAGCGCGAACAGCAGCCAGGCCGTCGGGAAGCGGACCCGGGGGCCGCGCGCGTAGCGGAAGCAGGAGACGGCGGCGGTGCCCGCCGCGGCGCTGAGCCCGAAGTCACCCATGACGAGGGCGAGTTCCTTCGATCCCCAGTCGAACGTGGAGCCGACGGCGTAGGCCCCGCAGACCAGGGCGAGGACGAGCTGGGGCACCAGCCGCGATCCGTCGCCGGCGGCCGGCGGGCGGTGCGGCGGGGTCCCCGGCGCGTGCGGTGCGCTCAGCACGCCGTCGAGGGAGGCGGCGGTCACGGAGGGCGAGGCGTTCACCGGGGCCTCCCGGTCTGCGCCGCTCCCCGGTCCCGCGGGTCCCGGTGCGTGTGCCTCCTGCGGCTGCCCGGCCTGCGGTGATGGGCGTGGTGGCCGGTGTGGTGGCCGCGCCTGCGCGTGGCCGTGCGCCAGGGTCGCCGTCGGCGGCTCCGCCGCGTCGGATCGTTCGTCCATAGGCCGTGCATCGCCCGTCGCCCCCCTCACAGTCTGAAATGTTCGCCCCCGGCGCCGAACGGTCGGCGGCGCTGCCCCTGTCCGGGACGATACACCAGGATCGTCACTCAGGGACATAGGTTCTCTACGCTGCGTGACGAACGACGGAGACCGGGCAACCGTCCGCGTCCGGAGGATTGCGGAGGGTACCGGAGCCGGGTTACGACCCTGTGGTGAGGATCACGTTCCGCAGCGGCTCGTGGTTCACGAAACGGGTCAACTGGTCCACGAGCAGCCGCTTGGCGCGCGGCAGGAAGGCTGAACTGGGCCCGCCCACGTGCGGGCTGATGAGCACGCCGGGCGTCTGCCACAAGGGGTGGCCCGGCGGCAGCGGCTCGGGGTCGGTCACGTCCAGCGCCGCGGTGAGGCGGCCGCTGTCCAGCTCCGCGAGCAGCGCCTTGGTGTCGACGACGGGTCCGCGGGCCACGTTCACCAGCAGCGCCCCGTCCTTCATCCGGCCGAGGAACTCGGCGTCCACCAGCCCCCTGGTCTCCTCGGTCAAGGGCGTGGAAAGGATCACGACGTCGGCGTCCGGAAGCAGAGAGGGCAAATCGGTGAGCGGATGCACCAAACCGCGCGCCGTGGTGCGCTTGGAGCGCGCAACGCGCGCCACCCGCGCGAGCTCGAAGGGCGCGAGCCGGTCCTCGATGGCGGCACCGATCGCGCCGTAGCCGACGATGAGGACGCTCTTGTCGGCGAGGGAGGGGTGGAACGCACTGTGCCAGCGCCCCTCCGCCTGGGCGCGCACGAACTGCGGGATGCCGCGCAGGGAGGCCAGGGTCAGGGCCAGCGCGAGTTCGGCGGTGCTCGCCTCGTGCACCCCGCGCGCGTTGCACAGCCGGACTCCCGGCCGGATGTCCGACAGCCGCGCGGTGACGTCGTCGACGCCGGCCGTCAGCGTCTGGATGACCCGGACGCCGGTCAGGTGCTCCAGCGGGCGCACCTTCACCGGCCACCGCTTCATGTACGGCACCACGTACAGGACGCAGTCCGCCGGGTCGCCGGGAAACTCCTGTTCGCCGTCCTCGCCCCCGTCCCAGAACAGGTACCGGGGCCCCGCGGGCAGCCCCTCGATCTCCTGCGGCGGGATGGGAAGCCATACGTCTGCAGTCATGGGAAGGAGGCTATGTCAGCCGTACTGGTGTGCGGAGGTTAGGTTGGGGCCCGGACGAGGGAGGTTCACGGGCACGTGGAGCGCAGGACGATCGGCGCGGGGGCGCTCGCGGTGGGGGCCGTCGGACTCGGGTGCATGCCGATGAACTGGGCGTACAGCACCTCACGGCAGCGGGGGGACGAGTCGCTCAGAACCGTGCACCGGGCGCTGGACGCCGGCTCGACCCTGCTGGACACGGCGGACATGTACGGCCCGTTCACCAACGAGCTGCTGCTGGGGCGGGTGTTGAAGGAGCGGCGGGCCGACGCCTTCGTGTCGACGAAGGTGGGGCTGCTGGTGGGCGATCAGCACATCGTGGCCAACGGCCGCCCCGGCTACGTGCGGCGGGCCTGCGACGCCTCGCTGCGGCGCCTGCAGACGGACGTGATCGACCTCTACCAGCTGCACCGCGCCGATCCCGAGGTCCCCGTCGAGGAGACGTGGGGCGCGATGGCCGAACTGGTGCGGGCCGGCAAGGTGCGCGCGCTGGGCCTGTGCGCGGTGGGCGCCCGGGCCCGCCGCCGCTCCGGGGCACGGCTGCACGACGCCACGCTGCGCCAGCTCGAGCGGGTGCAGCAGGTGTTCCCGGTCAGCGCCGTGGAGGCCGAGCTGTCGGTGTGGTCGCCGGAGGCGCTGGAGGCACTGCTGCCGTGGTGCGCGGCGCGGGGCGTGGGCTTCCTGGCGGCGATGCCGCTGGGCAACGGCTTCCTGACCGGCACACTGACCCCCGGCGAGGGCTTCGAACCGGACGACGTACGCGCCCGCCACCCCCGCTTCACGGCCGAGATGATGGCCGCCAACCAGCCGATCGTCGCCGGTCTGCGCCGGGTCGCCCGCCGGCACGGCGAGGGTGTCACCGCCGCCCAGGTGGCCCTGGCCTGGGTACTCGCGCAGGGCCCGCAGGTGGTCGCGGTGCCCGGCACCAAGCGGGCGCGCTGCGCGGAGGAGAACGCGGCGGCCGCGGCGCTCCGGCTGACACCGGAGGACCTGGCGGAGGTGTCCGGGCTGCCGGCGGCCCGGGGGTCCTGGGACTGACGTCCCGGCATGCGGTGCGGGCGGAACGGGAACCCGGGCGGCGCGCGCGGTGTATGAGAGGGGGAAGACCTGCCACTGGATCACCGCCTCGAAGGGACCTTGATCGTGCGACGTCGAGCTGTGACGGCCGTGCTGGCCGCGACCGCGCTCCTGCTGACGGCGGGCTGCTCCTCCGGGGACGGCGGACCGCCGGCCGTCCGGCCGCCGTCACCGCCGGGCCCCGCCTCCTCGTCGGCCCGGCCCACGGAGACGGCCCCGCCCGCCAAGGGCTCGGTGCGGGTGCTGCGCACGGTGGCCGAGGGCCTGAAGACGCCGTGGGGCCTGGCGCCGCTGCCCGGCGGGGGCCTGCTGGTCTCCTCTCGCGACGACGGCACGATCGTCCGGATCGACCCGAAGACGGGGAAGAAGACCGAGCTGGGCCGGGTCTCCGGGGTCTCCCCGGCCGGCGAGGGCGGGCTGCTGGGCATCGCCCTGTCCCCGGACTACGCCTCGGACCACATGATCTACGCCTACTTCACCTCGGCCTCGGACAACCGCATCGTCCGGATGCTGTACGACGAGCGCAAGCCGGCCGGTGAACAACTGGGCGCCCCCGACACGGTGTTCAAGGGCATCCCGAAGGGCGTGATCCACAACGGCGGCCGGATCGCCTTCGGCCCGGACGGGATGCTGTACGCGGGCACGGGCGAGAGCGGCGACCGGGGCCTGGCCCAGGACCGGAAGTCCCTGGGCGGCAAGATCCTGCGGATGACCCCGGAGGGCGAACCGGCGCCGGGCAACCCCTTCCCCGGCTCGGTGGTGTACTCCTACGGCCACCGCAACGTCCAGGGACTGGCCTGGGACGGCAGACAGCGGCTGTTCGCCTCGGAGTTCGGCCAGGACACCTGGGACGAGCTGAACGCCGTCAAGCCGGGCGGCAACTACGGCTGGCCCGACGCCGAGGGCAGGTCCTCCGACCCCGCCTTCCAGAACCCGGTGGCCCAGTGGCACACCGACGACGCCTCCCCCAGCGGCATCGCCTACGTCGACGGCGTCATCTGGATGGCGGCGCTGAAGGGACAGCGCCTGTGGCGGATCCCCCTGCGGGGCACGAAGGCCTCGGCGGCCCCGCAGTCCTTCCTCCAGGGCCGGTACGGCCGTCTTCGCACGGTCGTACCGGCCGGCGGCGGCAGGGTGTGGCTGGTGACGAGCAACACCGACGGGCGCGGCACGCCGAAGAAGGGCGACGACCGGGTGCTGGAGCTCCAGGTGAGGTGACGCCGGCTCCCTCTCGGCCGTGCGAGCGTGCCGGCCGCCGTCATCCGGCCACCAGCCGGTCCTCCGCCTCCGGCGGGAACAGCCCCATCCGGTGGGCCAGCGCCGCCGCCTCACCCCGGCCGGAGACGCCGAGCTTGGCCAGGATGTTGGAGACGTGCACGCTCGCCGTCTTCGGGGAGATGAACAGCTCCTCGGCTATCTGGCGGTTGGTGCGGCCGGCCGAGACCAGGCGCAGGACGTCCCGCTCCCGGCTGGTCAGGCCCAGGGCGTCGGCCGGGTCGGCGGGCGCGAGGGCCCGGCGCGGGGCGTGGGTCAGGGTGAGCCGGGCCCGCTGGGCGAGCCGGGCGACCGCGTCGGCGAGGGGGCGGGCGCCGAGGTGGCCGGCGACGGCACCGGCGAGCCGCAGCAGTTCCAGGGCTCGCTCGCGCTCCTCCTCGCCGCCGTGCGCCAGCAGGGCCTGGGCGAGGCGGTGGCGGACCCGGGCCAGGTCGTAGGGGCGGTCCAGGCACTCGAAGGCGGTGACGGCCTCCGCCCAGGCGGCGGCGCTGTCGCGGCCGTCGGCGCGGAGCAGTTCGGCGCGGGTCCACCGGTCGTAGGCGGCCCACAGCGGTGCGCCGGTGGTGAGCGCGCGGGCCGCTGTGCGCAGCCGGTCGAGCAGTTCCTCCCGGCCCGGTTCGGCTGCGGGCAGGGCGCGGGCGTCGGCCTCGGCGGTGGCGGCGGCCAGCAGCAGGGGCCAGGCGTAGCGCTGGGTGCCGGCCGGGAAGCCGGTCTCCAGCGCGGTGAGGAGTTCGGCGCGGGCGTCGAGGATCCTGCCCTCCGCGGCCGCGACGCCGAGCGCGACGCGGGCGACGGGCAGCCACTGCTGGGGCATCGGGTCGTGGGTGCCGTAGCGGGCGCGGGCGGTGGCGAGCCGGCGGGCGGACTCGGCGATGTCGCCGCGCGCCAGGGCGAGGTGGGCCAGGCGCAGGGCGCCCGAGCCCTGGGGCTTGGCGCTGTGGCCGACGCGGATCGCGTTGCGGGCGGCCTCGGCGGCCTCCTCCCACCGGCCGAGCGCGTACAGCGCGTCGGAGAGGTTGCCCCACACCCACGCCTCGTCGTCGAGCAGCCCGTGCCTGCGGGTGAAGGCGACGCCCGCGCGCAGGATCGGCTCGGCCTCCCGGTCCCGGCCGACGCTCTGCAGCTCGGACGGCAGGTTCACGTGGGCGCGGCCCACGACGTGGGTGACGCCTTCGGCCAGCGCGTCCGCCATGGTCTGCCGCATCTGGGCGAGTCCGGACTCGATGTCGCCGGAGTCCACCATGAGGCCGCCCAGGGTGAGCCGGGCGTTCAGTTCGATCTCGCGGGCGCCGACCATGCGCGCGTACTCCACGGCCCGCTCGGCGGCGGCGAAGGCCTCGGGGCCGGGCCGGTGCAGCATGGACCAGTTGGCGGCGAGGGCGAGGACCTCGGCGTGCACCTCCGACGGGGGCAGGCCGCGCACCAGCTCCTGGGCGGTGGCCAGTTCCCGCCATCCGTCGCCGCGGGCCAGGGACTGGACGAGCCGGGAGCGCTGCACCCAGAACCAGGCGGCCCGCAGCGGGTCGGGGTCGTCCTCCAGCAGGCGCAGCGCCCGCCTGACGATCTTCAGGGCGCGTTCGCGCTCCCCGCCGAAGCGGCCCGCGACCACCGCCTCCGCCATCAGGTCCAGGTAGCGCAGGGGCGTGGTGGCCGGGTCGCAGCCGCACGGGGGGTAGACGTCGGTGTAGTCGACCGGGCGCAGGGCCGAGCGGACCTCCTCGGGGGCGGTCTCCCACAGTTCCATCGCCCGCTCCAGGAGCCGGAGCTGCGCGGAGTAGGCGTGCCGGCGGCGGGCGACGACGGAGGCGTCGAGGACGGCGGGCAGGGCCCGGGCGGCGTCGCGTGCGTGGTACCAGTGGCCGGCCAGGCGCATCACGCGCTCATCGGCCGGGAGGAGCGTGGCGTCGGCCTCGAGTGCCTCGGCGTAGCGGCGGTTGAGACGGGAGCGCTCGCCGGGCAGCAGGTCGTCGGCGACGGCCTCGCGGACCAGGGCGTGCCGGAAGCGGTAACCGTCGCCCGCCGGGGTCACGGTGAGGATGTTGGCGCCGACGGCGGCGCGCAGCGCCTCGATGAGGTCGTCCTCGGTGAGCCGGGCGACGGCGGCGATCAGCCCGTACTCCACGGTGCAGCCGCCCTCGGCGATCACCCGGGCGACCTGCTGGGTGCTCTCGGGCAGCGCCTCGACGCGGACCAGGAGCAGGTCGCGCAGCGAGTCGGTGAGTCCGGTGCAGCAGCCCTCGCAGGCGGCGACGGCGAGTTCCTCGACGAAGAAGGCGTTGCCGTCGGAGCGTTCGAAGATCTCGTCGACCTGGGCGGGGTCGGGCTCGGTGGCGAGGATCCCGGCGATCTGGCGGGCGACCTCGTCGCGGGTGAACCGGGCGAGTTCGATGCGGCGGACGGTGCGCAGCCGGTCGAGTTCGGCGAGCAGGGGGCGCAGCGGGTGACGGCGGTGGATGTCGTCGGCGCGGTAGGTGGCGAGGACCAGGAGCCGGCCGGTGCGCAGGGTGCGGAAGAGGTAGGACAGGAGGTGGCGGGTGGAGGCGTCGGCCCAGTGCAGGTCCTCCAGGACGAGCACGACCGTGCGCTCGGCGGCGACCCGCTCCAGCAGCCGGACGGTGAGTTCGAACAGGCGGGCCATGTCCTGTTCGTCGTGGCGGCCGGCGGGGGCCTCGCCGAGTTCGGGCAGCAGCCGGGCCAGCTCCTCCTCCTGTCCGGCGCCGGCGGCGGCGAACTCCTCCGGCAGGGCCTCGCGCAGGGTGCGCAGCGCGGTGGAGAAGGGGGCGAAGGGCAGCCCGTCGCCGCCGATCTCCACGCACCCGCCCACGGCGACGACCGCCCCGGCGCGGCAGGCCGCCGTGGTGAACTCCTCGACGAGGCGGGTCTTGCCGACCCCCGCCTCACCGCCGAGCAGCAGCGCCTGCGGCTCTCCCCCGGCGGCGGCACGGGCGAGCGCCTCGTTGAGCGTGTCCAGTTCCTCGGCGCGGCCGACGAACACGGGACTGACGGACCTTGTCTCCACGGGCCCGAGCATCGCACGGGCCCGGGAGGTCGGGGCACCCCTTTTCCACAGGTCCGGTGCGATGGTCGTACCGGTGGGGGGACGGGGTGTACCGGCGGCCGGGAGAGTCGTAGGACCCGTGCGCGGACGCGGCCCCGGGCCGCCGGCGGCGTCCACCGGTCCGGAACTCACGCGGTGCGCGGGAGCCGGGGCCGGCGCGAGCGGCCGGTATGGCTCTCGGCACCCGCCCCGGCGTGCCGGGCGGCCTCCTCGCGGCGGGCGGCGCGGCCGGAGCGCACGGCCTCGCGGGCCAGGCGCTCCTGGTCGGCCGCGCGGCGCAGTTCGGCGGAACGCGTCCGGTGCAGATCGAGCTCGTACATGGCGTGTCCTTCGGGGAGTCGGTGTGGTGCGTCGCGTTCTGCGATGCCTCCACACTCGTCTCCCAGGGGGGTGCGCCACATCGGGAGAGTTCCGCATCTTCGCGGGCCCGGCGGGCCCGGGACACGGGTAAGGGGCCTCAGGAAGGTCCGTAAGGCGGGCACGGACTCCCTAAGGCCCCTCGGGACCTGCGGTTCCTCAGCTCGTCGAGGGCAGGGCGAGCAGCGCGTCGGTGTACTTCAGGACGGCCAGCAGCAGGCCCAGCACGCCGAGCGCGACGCCCGCCCAGGCGACCGACCTGATCCACGGGGCCTGCGGGCGGCCCGGCGCGCCGAACGCGGGCCGGGCCAGCACGGCCACGCCGGTGACCAGCGCGGCCAGGGCGAACAGGCCGGCCCACAGGGCGGTCGCGTGCCAGGCGTCGCCGTAGACCGCCTTGATCTGCTGGGCGACGCCCGCGCTGGACGAGGTCCGCAGCTGGCCCACGAGCTGCTGGTGGGCGCCGGCGACCGTGCCGATCCAGCCACCGCTGAGCGAGACCAGGCCCAGCGCGGCGGAGACGACGGCACCCGCGCCCTGGCCGGCCCCGGACGGTCGCCCGCCCCCGGCGGCCTCAGTGGCTCCGGCCGGCTCCGTGGCCTCGGCCTGCTCCGCGGCTTCGGTCTGCTCCGCGGCTTCGGTCTGCTCCGCGGCTTCGGCCTCGACGGCCTCGGTCTTCGTGGCTTCCGCCGTCTGCGTGGGCTCCTCCGGTGCCCTTTCGTCGTCGGTCCGGGTCGTGTCCGCTGTCCTGGTTGCCATGCCCGGCACCGTACGGACCCTGTCTGAGAAGCGCCTTAATGATCGGCGGCCCGCCACTCGGGGGCCAGCACCGACCACACCTCGGTGCTGGTGCGCACCCCGCGGTGCGGGTAGTTCTCCCGCAGGACGCCCTCGCGGGTCATGCCGAGCCGCCGGGCCACGTCGATGCTGGGCCCGTTGGCCGACGACACGTGCCACTCCACCCGGTGCATGCCGCGCTCGCCGAACGCCCAGTCGAGCAGTACCCGCAGGCCGCGCGTGACGAGCCCGCGCCCGGCCGCGGCCGGTTCCAGCCAGCAGCCGGCCTCGCAGACCCCGCTCGGGGTGTCCCACACCCGGAACAGCAGGCCGCCGACGAGCCTGCCGTCGAGCCAGATCCCGTGCAGCGCGCCCGCGTCGGCGGCGCGCTTGTCGGCGTAGGACCGGAGCCAGGCGCGGGCGCCGTCCAGGTCGGCCACCACGTCCGGCAGGCCCACGTGCCGGCCGATGAACTCCCGCCCCCGGTCCATGTGGGCGAGCAGTTCCGCGGCGTGCCACACCTCCAGCGGGCGCAGTTCCGCGCCGTCCTCACCCAGGGATATCGCGTACATCGTGCTGCTGCTCCTCCCGCAGTTCCGCGACCGAGACCTCGGCGAGCCTCTCATGCGCGGCGCGGCACTCGGGCGGTTCGATGCTGAGGCGCGGCAGACGGCGCTCCAGCCACGCGGGCAGCCACCAGTTGGCGGCGCCGAGCAGGTGCATCAGGGCGGGCACGAGCAGGGTGCGCAGCACGAACGCGTCGAGGGCGACGGCGCAGGCCAGGGCGATGCCGAACATGGCGATCACCCGGTCGCCGCTGAGCACGAAGGCGAGGAAGACCGAGATCATGATGACCGCGGCGGAGTTGATCACCCGGCTGGTCTCGGCGAGGCCGACGCGCACGGCGCGCCGGTTGTCGCCGGTCTCCAGCCACTCCTCGTACATCCGGCTGACCAGGAAGACCTGGTAGTCCATGGAGAGCCCGAAGAGGACCGAGACCATGATGACCGGCAGGAACGGCTCGATCGGGCCCGCTCGGCCGAGGCCGAGGAGTTCGCTGCCCCAGCCCCACTGGAAGACGGCGACGACGATCCCGAACGCGGCGGCGACGGCGGCGACGTTCATCACGGCGGCCTTCAGCGGGATGCCGACGGAGCGGAAGGCGACGAGCAGCAGCAGACAGCCGAGCCCGATGACCACCGCGACGAACAGCGGCAGCTTGCCGACGATCACATCCGCGAAGTCGTCGTAGCTCGCCGTGACGCCGCCGACCGCCAGGTCCAGCGAGGTCCCGGTCTGCGCGCGCGGGAGCACCTCGGTGCGCAGCCGGTCGACGAGGTCGCTGGTGCGCTGCGACTGGGGCGCGGAGTCGGGGACGACGGTGAGGTAGGCGGTGTCGCCCAGGCTGTCGTACGTCACCGGGGTGACGGCCGCGACGCCCCGGGTGGCGCGCAGGGTGGTGTCGAGGTCGTCCAGGGCGAGCTTGTCGGCGGCGCCGTCCACCCGCGTCACCAGTGTCAGCGGTCCGTTCACGCCGGGGCCGAAACCCTCGGCGAGCAGGTCGTAGGCCGCCCTGGTCGTGGAGGTGCGGGGGTCGTTGCCCTGGTCGGAGGTGCCGAGGCGGAGGGCCAGGGTGGGCAGCGCGAGCAGCGCGATCACGGCGACGGCGAGGGAGGCGAGCAGCTTGGGCCGGCGTTCGACGAACGCGGACCAGCGGGCGGCGAGACCGGTGGGCACCTCCGGCTGGGGCCCCTGCGCGGCGAGCGTGCGCCGCTCGCGGCGGCTGAGCGCGCGCGGCCCGATGTACGACAGCAGGGCGGGCAGCAGGGTCACGGCGGCCGCGACGGTGAGCAGCACGGTCAGCGAGGCGGCCACGGCGACGCCGTTGAGGAAGCTCAGGCGCAGGATCAGCATGCCCAGCAGGGCGATGCACACGGTCGCACCCGCGAAGACGACCGCGCGTCCGGTGGTGGCGACGGCGTTCGTGGCGGCCTCGGTGACGCTCAGCCCGCGCTTCAGGCCGCGCCGGTGCCGGGTCACGATGAACAGCGCGTAGTCGATGCCGACACCGAGCCCGATCAGCAGGCCGAGCATGGGCGCGAAGTCGGCGACGGGCATGACGTGCCCGAGCAGCCCGATCCCGGCGTACGCGGTGCCGACGCCGACCAGGGCGGTGGCGATGGGCAGCAGCGAGGCGGCGAGCGAGCCGAAGGCGACGAACAGCACCACGGCGGCCACACCCACGCCGACCGCCTCGGCGGTGTGGCCGCGCGCGGAGGCGGTGAGCCCGATGGCGCTGCCGCCCAGCTCGACCCGCAGCCCGTCCCGCTCGGCGGCCTTGGCGGTGTGTACGACGGCCTCGGCCTCGGACTTGCCGATGTCCTCCGTCTGCCGGGTGAAGGTGACGGTGGCGTAGGCCGTACGGCCGTCGGCGCTGATCCGGTGGGCGCCGTGGCGGCCGTAGGGCCCGGTCACCGAGGCGACGCCGGGCAGGCCGGCGATCCGGTCGAGGGTGCGGATCATGGTCCGCTCGACGCCGTGCGCCCGGACGGTGCCGTCGGTGGTGTGCCAGACGACGGTGTCGCTGTCGCCGGCCAGGCCCGGGAAGCCCTCGGTGAGCAGTTGCGCCGCGCGCCCGGACTCGGTGCCCGGCACGTCGTAGTGGTTGGAGTACGCCGTGCCGGCCGCGGCGGCGGCCGCGGTGACCCCGCCGAAGGCGGCCAGCCAGAGCAGGACGGCTACCAGGCGGTGCCGGACACACCAACGGGCGAGGGCTGCCACGGACGTGCTCCCAGAGGGTGATGTGTGGATCTTTGACCGGGAATCGTCGTCCATGAACGGAACAGCCCGCAAAGAACACATGACTATGCGAACGACACTCTTGCAGGTGAAAGTGATCGTTTGTGGTGTTGGGGGGTCTCCCGGTGAGAGTGGGAGGGACGTCACACGGTTCCGGGCGCATCCGGCGCGTCAGTCGAACTGGTCTCCGAGCGCCATCACCATGGCCCCCGCGACCAGCAGCCACAGTGCGCGGCGGGTGCGGCCCCGGTGGCCGAGGACGGCGGCGAGCGCGCACAGGGCGGCACCGGCGGCGTAGGCGACGGGCACGAGGAGCGGCGCCGTGCCGGTGAGCCGGAGCAGCGCGGCGGCGAGCCCCGCGAGGCAGAGCAGGCCCCCGGTGCCGGCGGCCGTCCAGCGGGCCCGCCGGGCCTCGGTGACGCCGTCCGCCGGGCCGTCCGCCCCGGTCGCGACGGTTTCGGCCACGGCGTCGTCGGCCACGGCGGCTCCGGGGCCGGAATCGGTGCGTCCACTCATGGCGGGTGAGCGTAGTACCCGCGCCCCGGCAATCCGGATGCGGTGTGCGCCGGCGGCTGCTAGCGTCCCGGCGTCCGTCCCCGGCACATCGCCGCCGACCGAAGCAGGTGCGTTGTTTGACGGTCCGACCGAGCTCCCCCGCATCCCTCTTCCCTGCGAAGGACCCAAGGAGCCCGTTCACCGATGCCCGACAGCGACCCGAACACGCCCGGCCTCTCCCGGACTGACCGCCTCACCCTCGCCCGCTACCCCCGCAGCAGCCGTTACGACGTCCGCTGGACCATCGAGAACCAGATGGGCCCGCACGCGCTGTGGCTGCTGGAATGGCTGGCCCCGGCCCTCGGCCTGGACCGGCTGCCGCCCGGCGCGCGGGTGCTCGACCTCGGCTGCGGGCGCGCGATGACGTCCGTCTTCCTGGCCCGGGAGTACGGCGTCCAGGTGGTCGCCGCCGACCTGTGGATCGAGCCCGGCGAGAACGCCGTACGCATCGCGGAGGCGGGCGTCGCCGACCGCGTGCTGCCCGTGCGCGCCGAGGCGCACGACCTGCCCTTCGCCGAGAACACCTTCGACGCGATCGTCTCCGTCGACGCCTACCAGTACTTCGGCACGGACGACCTGTACCTGCCGGTCCTGGCCCGGCTGCTGAAGCCGGGCGGGCGGATCGGGGTCGTCGTGCCGTCGCTGCGCGAGGAGCCGGCGGGCACGGAGCCGCCGGAGCATCTCGCGCCGTGGTGGGAGCCGGACTTCTGGTGCTTCCACTCCCCCGGCTGGTGGCGGCGCCACTGGACGCGCGGCGGGGCCGTCGAGGTCGAGGCGGCCGACTGGCAGCCGGACGGCTGGCGGGACTGGCTGCTGTGGTCCGAAGTGGTCGCCGAGGAGAGCACGGCGGAGTTCCACGTCCGGATGGCGGGCCGGTGCGCGGAGATGCTCCGCGTGGACGAGGGGCGCGCACTCGGATTCGCCCGGGTCGTGGGCCGCCGCGGATAGCGCCACGGCCCCGGAGGGTGTCCCCTCCGGGGCCGTGGCGGCAGAGCCTGCTCAGCCCTCGGTTCAGCCCTCGGTGACGCCGAGCTTCTCCAGGATCAGCTCCTTGACGCGGGCCGCGTCGGCCTGGCCGCGCGTGGCCTTCATGACCGCGCCGACCAGGGCGCCGGCCGCGGCCACCTTGCCGCCGCGGATCTTGTCCGCGACGCCCGGGTTGCCGGCGATGGCCTCGTCGACGGCGGCGGTCAGCGCGCCCTCGTCGGAGACGACCTTCAGGCCGCGCTTGTCGACGACCTCGTCCGGGGTGCCCTCCCCCGCGAGGACGCCCTCGATGACCTGGCGGGCGAGCTTGTCGTTCAGGTCGCCCTTCGTCACCAGCTCGGTGACCCGGGCCACCTGCTGCGGCGTGATGGCCAGCTCGTCCAGCGCCTTGCCGGACTCGTTGGCGCTGCGCGCCAGTTCACCCATCCACCACTTGCGGGCGGACGCGGCGTCGGCGCCGGCGTCGATCGTGGCGACGATCGGGTCCAGCGCGCCGGCGTTGAGGATCGCCTGCATGTCGGTGCCGGAGATGCCCCACTCGGCGAGCAGCCGGGTGCGGCGGGCCAGCGGCAGCTCGGGCAGCCCGGCGCGGATCTCCTCGACCCACGCGCGCGAGGGCGCGACCGGCACCAGGTCGGGCTCCGGGAAGTACCGGTAGTCCTCGGCCTCCTCCTTCACGCGGCCCGAGGTCGTGGACCCGGTGTCCTCGTGGAAGTGGCGGGTCTCCTGGACGATCGAGCCGCCCGAGGACAGCACGGCCGCGTGCCGCTGGATCTCGAAGCGGGCCGCGCGCTCCACCGAGCGCAGCGAGTTGACGTTCTTGGTCTCGCTCCGCGTGCCGAACTTCTCGCTGCCCTTGGGCATCAGCGAGAGGTTCACGTCGCAGCGCATCTGGCCCATCTCCATGCGGGCCTCGGACACGCCGAGGGCCCGGATGACCTCGCGCAGCTCGCGGACGTACGCCTTCGCCACCTCGGGGGCGCGCTCGCCGGCGCCGACGATCGGCTTGGTGACGATCTCGATGAGCGGGATGCCCGCGCGGTTGTAGTCGAGGAGGGAGTGCACGGCTCCGTGGATACGGCCCGTGGCGCCGCCGACGTGCGTCGACTTGCCGGTGTCCTCCTCCATGTGGGCGCGCTCGATCTCCACGCGGAAGACCTCGCCGTCCTCCAGCTGCACGTCGAGGTAGCCGTTGAAGGCGATCGGCTCGTCGTACTGGGAGGTCTGGAAGTTCTTCGGCATGTCCGGATAGAAGTAGTTCTTCCGGGCGAAGCGGCACCACTCGGCGATCTCGCAGTTCAGCGCGAGACCGATCTTGACGGCGGACTCGACGCCGGTCGCGTTGACGACCGGGAGCGCGCCGGGCAGGCCGAGGCAGACCGGGCAGGTCTGGGTGTTCGGGTCGGCGCCGAGCGAGGTCGAACAGCCGCAGAACATCTTGGTCTTGGTGCCGAGTTCGACATGGACCTCAAGGCCCATGACGGGGTCGTACGACGCCAGCGCGTCCTCGTACGACACCAGGTCGGTCGTGGTGGTCACGGTGAAAACTTCCCTCTCAGCCCAGCAGGACGTCGTCGTCGCCCAGCCGCTTCAGCTCGCGGTAGAGGATGGCGAGGCCGGTGACGATCGCGACGGCGGACACGGTGGCGTCGATCAGCCGCAGCGTGTCCTGCTCGGCGCGCGCCTTCTTGATCTGCTTGGCGACACCGATCGCGCTGAACGCGGTCCCGGCCATCGACAGGTACGTGCCGGACTTCGACTTCCTGAAGCCCTTGGCCTTGTTCAGTGCACTCACAGTGACGGAGCCTCCTCGAGCAGCGGGTGTCCCCACTTTTCCACGAAGGCGGCCTCCACGGCGGCGCCGACCTTGTAGAGCCGGTCGTCCTTCAGTGCCGGGGCGATGATCTGCAGGCCCACCGGGAGGTTGTCCTCCGGGGCGAGACCGCAGGGCAGGGACATGGCCGCGTTGCCCGCCAGGTTGGTCGGGATGGTGCACAGGTCGGCGAGGTACATCGCCATCGGGTCGTCGGCGCGCTCGCCGATCGGGAAGGCGGTGGTGGGCGTCGTCGGGGACACGATGACGTCGACCTGCTCGAAGGCCTTCTCGAAGTCGCGCGTGATGAGCGTGCGGACCTTCTGCGCGGAGCCGTAGTAGGCGTCGTAGTAGCCGGAGCTCAGCGCGTACGTGCCGAGCATGATCCGGCGCTTGACCTCGGCGCCGAAGCCCGCCTCACGGGTGAGGGAGGTGACCTCCTCGGCCGAGTGGCTGCCGTCGTCGCCGGTGCGCAGGCCGTAGCGCAGGCCGTCGAACCGGGCGAGGTTGGAGGAGCACTCGGACGGGGCGATCAGGTAGTACGCCGACAGCGCCAGGTCGAAGGACGGGCAGTCCAGCTCGACGATCTCTGCGCCCAGCTCCTTGAGCAGTTCGACGGACTCGTCGAAGCGCTGGATGACGCCGGCCTGGTAGCCCTCGCCGCGGAACTGCTTGACCACACCGACGCGCATGCCCTCGACGCTGCCGTTGCGCGCGGCTTCGACCACCGGCGGGACCGGGGCGTCGATGGAGGTGGAGTCCAGCGGGTCGTGCCCGGCGATGACCTCGTGCAGGAGCGCCGCGTCCAGGACCGTGCGGGCGCAGGGGCCGCCCTGGTCGAGGGACGAGGAGAACGCCACCATGCCGTAGCGGGACACCGCGCCGTAGGTCGGCTTCACGCCGACCGTGCCGGTGACGGCGGCCGGCTGGCGGATCGAGCCGCCGGTGTCGGTGCCGATGGCGAGCGGCGCCTGGTAGGAGGCGAGCGCCGCGGAGGAGCCGCCGCCGGAGCCGCCGGGGATCCTGGTGAGGTCCCAGGGGTTGCCGGTCGGGCCGTAGGCGCTGTTCTCGGTGGAGGACCCCATGGCGAACTCGTCCATGTTGGTCTTGCCGAGGATGACGACGTCGGCGGCCTTGAGCCGCTTGGTGAGCGTCGCGTCGTACGGCGGGATCCAGCCCTCGAGGATCTTCGAGCCGACGGTCGTGGGCACGCCCTCGGTGGTGAAGATGTCCTTGAGCGCGAGCGGGACCCCGGCCAGCGGGCCGAGCTTCTCGCCGCGGGCCCGCTTCTCGTCCACGGCGCGGGCCTGGGCGAGGGCTCCGTCCCGGTCGACGTGGAGGAAGGCGTGCACCTTCTCGTCGACGGCCTCGATGCGGGCCAGGTGGGCCTCGGTCACCTCGACGGCCGTGAGCTCGCCGGCGGCGATCTTCGCGGCGGTCTCGGCGGCGGTGAGCCGGATGATGCTGTTCTTGTCCGTCATGGCGGTCACTCCTCCCCCAGGATCTGCGGCACCTTGAAACGCTGCTGCTCCTGGGCGGGGGCGCCGGAGAGCGCCTGCTCGGGGGTGAGCGAGGGACGGACCTCGTCCGCCCGCATGACGTTCGTCAGCGGGAGCGGGTGCGAGGTCGGCGGTACGTCTTGGTCGGCGACCTCGCTGACGCGGGCGACCGCGCCGATGATGTCGTCGAGCTGTCCCGCGAAGTGGTCGAGTTCTTCGGGCTTCAGCTCCAGACGCGCCAGCCGGGCGAGGTGGGCGACCTCCTCGCGCGTGATGCCAGGCATGCAGCGATCCTCTGGGGTGAGTGTGTGTGGTTTGGGGCCAATCCTATGGGTCGGGGCGGGGTGGCCGTTAAACGGTTTCCCCCGGGGCGCGCTCAGCGGTGCCGGGCGTCCCGGGCGGCACTCTCCAGGAAGTGGTTGTCGTACCGCTCCTGCACCTCCAGCAGGCTCTCGGGGGTGAGCTCGCCGAGGCGGATGCGCTGGAGGTGGCGGAAGTACTCGAAGCGCTCGACGCCCGGGGCGATGACGACCAGGAGGTCGGCGGTGGCGCCGGGGACGGCGGCGGTGGGGGTCCCCCCGGCTCGAGCGAAGCCGAGAGTTGGGGGAGTGCGGGCGGTCCGGCGGGACGACGATCAGGTCGCCGCGTTCGGTGGTGACGACGTCGTCACCGGACAGGACCTCGGCGGCGCCGTCGAGCAGGTGGAACATCTCGGCGGAGTGGTGGTGCACGTGCGGGCGGGCTCCGGCGGCGCCCTCGGCGAGGGTGATCCGCACGGTGGACAGCGCGCCGCCGGTGGCGCCGCCGTCGGCCAGCAGCCGGACGGCGACCGGGTCGCCGCCGACCACCTCGGCCTCGGCGTCACGGACCAGTACGGTCTCGTCGAACTTCGGTACGAACAGCGACATCGTCTCCCCCTCGGTTCCCCCTCGGACGTGGCGTCAGACCGCGAAGAGCAGTCCGGCGCTGATCAGTACAACGATCGCGGTGGCGAAGTGGATCCCGAAGGCGACGGCCTTCGCGCCGCCGTGCCGGAGGACTATCAGCGTGTCGGCGAGCGGCACGAGTGCCACGCACACCATGAACCAGGCCTCGGCACGCGCGCCGGCGAAGGCGAGCAGCGCCAGCCCCACCAGGCCGAACGTGCCGTCCCTGAGTCCCTTGACCGACAGATAGGCGCCGGCGTCGCCGCGCGGGTCGGCCGGGACGCCGTAGCCGGCGGCGGCGGGTCCGGGCCGGAACAGGAACCGGTAGCCGAGGAACACGCAGAACAGGTCGAGCAGGACGGCCAGGCAGTACGCGGTGACGGTCATGTCTTCTCCTCGCTAGCAGCGCTAGATACGAGAGTGAAGCTAGCAGAGCTGCGACAGAATGACTAGCACTGCTAGAATCCGGCGTATGACCATCCAGACGCGCCGGGAGCGCGAACGAGCGGAGCGGGAGCGGCTGATCGTCAACGCCGCCCGGGAACTCGCGGAGGCGGAGGGCTGGGACGCGGTCACCACGCGCCGGCTGGCCGCCGAGATCGAGTACAGCCAGCCGGTCCTGTACAGCCACTTCAAGGGCAAGGGCGCGATCATGGCGGCGGTCGCGGTGCAGGGCTGCGCGGACCTGGCGGCGGAGCTGCGGGCGGCCCGTACGGCGGCGCGGGGCACCCGGGAGTCACTGGCGGCGGTCGCGCGGACGTACACGTCCTTCGCGCGGCGCCGCCCGGCGCTCTACGACGCCATGTTCACCCACCTGGTGGACCTGCCGTTCGCCACGCCGGAGGCTCCGCCGGCCCTGTGGGACGCCTTCGACCAGCTGCGGCTGGTGGTGGAGCCGATCGCGGCCGAGGGCGACGACACCGGCCTGCTGACGGAGACGTTCTGGGCGGCCCTGCACGGCCTGGCGACGCTGACGCGCAGCGGCCGGCTGCCGGAGGACGGGCACGAACGGCGGCTGGACCTACTGGTCCGGCACTTCACGGGAGAGTGATCGCGGGAGAGTGAGACGACCGCTCCGCGGCCGCGGACTACTCGGCGGCCGGCAGCGCCGCCCGGGGCCGCTGCCAGCCCCGGGAACCCCGGGCCCGCAGCCACGCCGTCGTCTCCTCCGGCGGCATCGCGGCGGCGACCAGCCACCCCTGCACCGCGTCGCAGCCGAGGTCCCGCAGCCGCTCCCAGGTCTCGTCGTCCTCCACGCCCTCGGCGACGACGAGCAGGCCCAGCGAATGGGCCAGGTCGACGGTGCAGCGCACGATCTCCGCGTCCTCGGTGTCCACGGCCAGCCGGGCCACGAAGGACCGGTCGATCTTCAGCTCGCTGACGGGCAGCCGCCGCAGGTGCACCAGCGACGAGTACCCGGTGCCGAAGTCGTCCAGGGACATCTTCACGCCGTGCGCGGTCAGGCCCGCGAGGGTGTCCGCGGCCCGCTGGGGGTCCTCCAGGAGGACGTGCTCGGTGATCTCCAGCTGCAGCGCCCCGGCGGGGACCCCGTGCCGGGCCAGCCGGGCCGCGACCGACCCCGCGAAACCGGGGCTGTGGACGTCGCGCGGGGAGACGTTCACCGCCACCGGCACCCGCAGTCCCTGCGCCCGCCACCGGGCGACCTGGGCGAGCGCGGTCTCCAGCACGTACTCCGTCAGATGGGGCATCAGCCCCGAGGACTCGGCGATCGCGATGAACTCGTCCGGCGGCACCCTCCCGCGCTCGGGATGCACCCAGCGGACCAGTGCCTCCAGCCCGGCGACCTGGCCGTCGAAGCGGACCTTCGGCTGGTAGTGCAGCTCCACCTCCTGCGCGTCCAGCGCCCGGCGCAGATCGCCCAGCAGGCCGAGCCGGTCCGGGGTGTTGGAGTCCCGCTTGGACTCGTAGACCTCCACGCCCGTGCGGTCGCGCTTCGCCTGGTACATCGCCACGTCCGCCCGGCGCAGCAGGCCCTCGGCGTCCAGGGCGTGGTCGGGGAAGACGGCGACGCCCGCGCTGGCCTCCAGGACGAGGGTGAGTCCGTCGAGGTCGAGCGGGGAGCTGAGGGCCGTGACGAGGCCGCGGGCGACGCGGGTGGCCGAGGTGGTGGAGTCGGCGACGGGCAGTAACACGGCGAACTCGTCACCGCCGAGCCGGGCGGCCTCCGCGCCGCGCGGCAGGGCGAGCCGGAGCCGCTCGGCGATCTGGAGCAGCAGCCGGTCACCGGCGAGGTGACCGAGGGTGTCGTTCACCGACCGGAACCGGTCGAGGTCGATCAGCATGAGGGCGGCGCGGGCGCCGATGCGCTCGGCGTCGTCGAGGGCCGTCCAGATCCGCTCCAGCAGCCACTGCCGGTTGGGCAGGCCGGTCAGCGGGTCGCGCAGTTGCTCCTCTGCGCGGGCGCGCGCCATCCACAGGGTGGAGTCGAGGGCGATCAGCGGGATCGCGAACAGTGGGAGCAGGATCGGCTGGGCGTCGGCGACGACGCACACCAGCGGCGCGATGCCGAGCAGGGCCACGGCGACCAGGCCCTGCCGGATCACCGTGGTGCGGCTGATGGCGGACAGCCCGGAGCCGCGCGGGGCGTGCAGGTACCACAGCAGGCCGCGGCTGACCGCGAGGTAGGCGGCGGCCACCAGCACCACCTCGGGCACGGTGCCGACGCTCCAGCTGTCGGGCCGCCAGGGCTCCTCGACGGTGGGTACGCGCCCGAAGGAGCCGAGCACCAGGCCGCCGGCGCCGATCCCGAGGATGTCGACCGCGCCCTGCAGCAGGCCCTGCCGCCAGCGGTGCCGGCGGGCTGTGCCGACCAGGACGACGACGGTGAGGCTGACCATCCCGGCGGCCACCCAGCCGTAGAGCAGCAGGACGGCGAGCGTGAGGGCCGCGCCGGAGCCGGTGCCGCCCCACCAGCGGGCCCGGCCGAGCATCACGAGGTGGCCGACGATGACGCCGGTGAGCAGAGCGAGCGACCAGCCGAGCGTGCCGCACGGGAAGAGGGCGTGGTTGCCCGTGAAGGCGCGGAGGAGGCCCGCGCCCAGGGCGAGTGCGGCGGCGGCCGTGACGGCCACGGGCCGCGAGGGCCAGGACAGGTGCCGTTCGGCGACGCCGCCGGGCAGCGCGGGGGCGGGCTCGACGGCCGGCGGGACGGTGGCGGGTGCCTCGGGGACGGTGCCCGGTCCGGCCGGGCGCGGCGCCCGGACCCCCGGGCGCTCGCCGCTCCACGCCGCCCACCGGCTCCCCCGCCACGCGCCGGCCCGGCGGCGCAGGCGCAGCCGCGAGTCCGGGGCGGCGCTCTCGGTCGGTTCCATTCCCGTCCCTCTCACAGCCGGCGGTGCCCACGCCACGCGGCCCGACGCCCGACAACCATCAGCGACTCCGCGTCGAAGAACCCTCCCCCGTGCCCCCGGTGGGCAGGAGGATGCCCCAACCGCAGCCGGGCACGGCAGGTGCACATCCCAACAGTAGGCCGCGGAAGGCTTCCTGGGGCAGCGGTCGTCGACGGTTGCCCGAATGCGCCCGGGCCACCCGTATGCAACTGGTATGCGCCGATCGGGTGGCCTTCAACCGCTACTCCCCGGTCGGAAGCGCGACTTCGGCCGCGGCCCCGGGTCCCTGCTCCAGCAGGACCCCGAACCCGTCCTCGTCCAGGACCGGCACCTTCAGCTGCATGGCCTTGTCGTATTTGGAACCGGGGTTGTCACCGACGACGACGAAGGAGGTCTTCTTCGACACCGAACCGGTCACCTTCGCGCCGCGGCTCTGCAGCGCCTCCTTGGCGCCGTCCCGGGTGAAGTTCTCCAGGGTGCCGGTGACGACGACGGTGAGCCCCTCGAGCGGGCGGGGTCCCTCGTCCTCGCCGGACGACTGGTCCTCCAGCGGCACTCCGGCCGCCTTCCACTTGCGGACGATCTCGCGGTGCCAGTCCTCGGCGAACCACTCCTTGAGCGCCGCGGCGATGATCGGGCCGACGCCGTCCGTGCCCGCCAGTTCCTGTTCCGTGGCCTGTTCGATGCGGTCGAGGGAGCGGAACTCGCGGGCGAGGGCCTGCGCGGCCACCGGCCCGACGTGCCGGATGGACAGGCCGTTGAGGAACCGGGCGAGGGGCCGCTGCTTGGCCGCCTCGATGTTCTCCAGCAGCGCCAGGGTGTTCTTCTTCGGCTCGCCCTTCTGGTTGGCGAAGACCGTGGCGACCTTCTCCTCGCCCGTCTTCGGGTCCCGCTTGGGCAGGCCGCTGTCCGGGTCCAGGACGTAGGCCTTGATGGGCAGCAGCTTCTCCACCGTCAGGTCGAACAGGTCGCCCTCGTCCACCAGCGGCGGGTCGGCCGGCTCCAGCGGGCGGGTGAGGGCGGCGGCGGCCACCTGGCCGAAGTGCTCGATGTCCAGGCAGTCGCGGCCCGCGAGGTAGGTGACGCGCTCGCGCAACTGGGCCGGGCAGGTGCGGGCGTTGGGGCAGCGCAGGTCGATGTCGCCCTCCTTCATGGGCCGCAGCGGCGTGCCGCACTCGGGGCACTCGGCCGGCATCACGAACTCCCGCTCGCTGCCGTCCCGCAGGTCGACGACCGCGCCGAGGATCTCCGGGATGACGTCACCCGCCTTGCGGATCACCACGGTGTCGCCGATGAGCACGCCCTTGGCCTTGACGACCTCCTGGTTGTGCAGGGTGGCGAACTCGACCTCGCTGCCCGCCACGGTGACCGGCTCGACCTGCGCGTACGGCGTCACCCGGCCGGTGCGGCCGACGCCCACCTTGATGTCGAGGAGCTTGGTGTTGACCTCCTCCGGCGCGTACTTGTACGCGATCGCCCAGCGCGGCGCCCGCGCGGTGGAGCCGAGCCGGCCCTGCAGGCGGATCTCGTCCAGCTTGACGACGACGCCGTCGATCTCGTGCTCCACGGAGTGGCGGTGCTCGCCGTAGTGGGCGATGAACTCCCGTACGCCGTCGAGGCCGTCGACCACCCGGTTGTGCGGGGAGGTGGGCAGGCCCCAGGTCTTCAGCAGGTCGTAGGCCTCCGAGAGCCGGGTCATGCCCGAGAAGCCCTCCAGGGCGCCGATGCCGTGGACCACCATGTGCAGCGGGCGCGTGGCGGTGACGCGCGGGTCCTTCTGGCGCAGCGAACCCGCGGCGGCGTTGCGGGGGTTGGCGAAGGGCTTGTCGCCGGCCGCGACCAGGCGGGCGTTGAGCTCCTCGAACTTCTCCATCGGGAAGTAGACCTCGCCGCGGATCTCCACGAGGTCGGGCACCTCGTCGGCGGCGAGGCGGTCAGGGATCTCGGCGATCGTCCGGACGTTGGGGGTGATGTCCTCGCCGGTGCGGCCGTCGCCCCGCGTGGCCGCGCGGGTGAGGCGGCCGTGCTCGTACGTGAGGTTGACCGCCAGGCCGTCCACCTTCAGCTCGCACAGGAAGTGGTACGCCTGGTCGCCCAGTTCCCTGGCGATGCGGTCGGCCCAGGCGGCGAGGTCGTCGTCGTTGAAGGTGTTGTCGAGCGACAGCATGCGCTGCCTGTGCTCGACGGCGGTGAACTCCGTCGCGTACGACCCCGACACCTTCTGGGTGGGCGAGTCCGGGGTGCGCAGCTCCGGGTACTGGTCCTCCAGCGCCTCCAGCGTCTTCAGGAGCTGGTCGAACTCCGCGTCGCTGATGACCGGGGCGTCCTTCACGTAGTACCGGAAGCGGTGCTCCTCGATCTGCTCAGCGAGCTGCGCGTGCCTGTCCCGTGCCTCGGCGGGCACTGCCGTCTGAGCCTGCTGCTTGTCGCCGGCCACCGTGTTCCTCCCGTTACTCTGGGTTGTCCGCGAGGGACCTCGCCGCCCGGACGCAGTGGGCGAGCACCTGGCGCGCGTAGGCGGGGGAAGCGCCCGCGAGACCGCACGCCGGAGTGACCGTGACCGCTTCGGCGAGCAGCCCGGGACGCAGCCCCAGCCTGCGCCACAGCGTCCTGACACCCATGACGCTACCGGCAGGGTCCGACAATGGGCCGTCCGTGCCCGGGACGACACCGGCGAACAGCCGGGTCCCGCCCTCCACGGCCTCACCGATCGCCTCGTCGTCACGCTCGGTGAGCAGTGCGGCGTCGAAGGAGACGGCGGCCGCACCGGCCCGGCGCAGCAGGGTGAAGGGGACGTCGGGGGCGCAGGAGTGGACCACGACGGGCCCGCCGGCGTGCACCCCGATCAGGTCCCGGAGGGTGGCCTCGACGACCTGGCGGTCCACGGCCCGGTGGGTGCGGTAGCCGCTCGCGCTCTTGACCTGGCCGCGCAGTACGGCGGTGAGGGAGGGCTCGTCGAGTTGCAGCACGAGCCGGGCGCCCGGGACGCGGCGCCGGACCTCGTCGAGGTGGAGGCGCAGGCCCTCGGCCAGCGAGGCGGCGAGGTCGCGGCAGGCGCCCGGGTCCGACAGCGCGGCCTCGCCGTTCCGCAGCTCCAGGGCGGCGGCCAGGGTCCACGGCCCGACCGCCTGCACCTTCAGGTCGCCCTCGTACCCCTGGGTGAACTCCTCCAGCGCGTCGAGGTCCTCCCCCAGCCAGGACCGGGCCCGCTTCGTGTCCCGGCCCGGCCGGTCCCCGATCCGCCAGCCACTGGGCTCCACGCGCGCGTAGAGCTCGACCAGCAGGCCGGCGGTGCGGCCGATCATGTCGGCGCCGGGTCCGCGCGCGGGCAGTTCGGGCAGGAACGGGAAGTCCTCCAGGCTGCCGGTGACGGTCTTGGCGGCCTCCCGGGCGTCACCGCCGGGCATGGAGCCGACGCCGGTGGCCGCGGGGAAGCCGATCACGCTGTTTTCACTCACCCCCGCAGGGTACGTAACGCGGCCGGGCCGTTCAGCGCCGCTGTCCCGGGTACCGGTCCAGCAGGGCGAGCGGGCCGCCGGGGTCGGCCACGGTGAGGTTGTTCCGGAAGCGTCCGCGCTCCCAGGAGATGTCCCGGCCTCCGTGCGGACTGCCCGAGGCGACGAACGCGCCGTCGGCGTCGAGCAGCGCCACCGTGGGGCTGCCGGGGCAGCGGCGGAGGCCGCCGGTGAACGTGCCCGTGCTGGTGAGAGCCCGCAGTTCCGCCGGGCCGTCCGGGTCGAAGACCTCGCCCACGGCGGGTCGTTCGGCGGGCGGGGTGCCCAGGTCCGGGCCGCCCAGGACGAGCGCGGCCGCGGTCCGGGACCGGGCCTGCGCGAGCCGGGCCCGGACCGCGGCGCCGTCCGCCGCCTCGCGGGTCACCGGCCCGGCCGCACCGTCAGGTCGTTGACCTCCGCGTCCCTCGGCAGGTCCAGGGACATCAGGATCGTCGTCGCCACCGACTCCGGGTCGATCCACTTCGCGGCCTCGTACTCCTTGCCCTCCTGCTGGTGGACCTTGGCCTGCATGGGGCTGGCCGTGCGGCCGGGGTAGACGGAGGTGACCCGGACGCCGTTGCCGTGCTCCTCCTGGCGCAGGGCGTCGGCGAGGGCCTTGAGGCCGTGCTTGGAGGCGGCGTACGCGGACCAGCCGCCGTGCGCGCTGAGACCGGCGCCGGAGTTGACGAAGACGACGTGGCCGCGGGCGGCGCGGAGCTGGGGCAGGAAGTGCCGGGTCAGCTCGGCGGGGGCGATCAGGTTGACGTTGAGCTGGTGGCGCCAGGACTTCGGGGTGAGGTCCCCGACCTGGCCGAGGTCCACGACCCCGGCGATGTGCAGGAGCGAGTCGACGCGGTCCGGGAGCGTCTGGTGGGAGAACGCCCAGGACAGCTTGTCGGGGTCGGCGAGGTCGCCGACCAGGGTGCTCGCCCCGGGGAACTCGGCGGCCAGTTCCTTCGCGCGGCCCGCGTCGCGCGCGTGGAGGACGACTTCGTCGCCGCGCGCGTGCAGACGGCGGGCGACGGCCGCGCCGATGCCGGAACCGGCCCCGGTGATCACATGAGTAGCCATGCCCGCCATGCTCGCATCAGCGCAGGCCGAGTGACTCCTCCAGGTAGGCCAGTGCCCCGGCCGGCTCCTCGGTGAAGTACATCAGCTCGGACAGCGGGCGCGGCAGGAAGCCCTCGTCGTCCATGCGGCGGAACTGCTCCTGGAGGCCGTCGTAGAAGCCGGCCGTGTTCAGCAGGACGACCGGCTTCTCGGTGCGGCCGTGCTTCTTCAGCTCCAGGATCTCGGTGGCCTCGTCCAGCGTCCCGGTGCCGCCGACCATGATCACCACGGCGTCGGCCTTCTCCAGCAGCAGCTTCTTGCGCTGGGCGAGGTCGGCGGCGATCACCATCTCGTCGGCGCCGGGCCGCGCCTTCGCCGACAGGAACTCGACCGAGACGCCGAGCAGCCGGCCGCCCGCCTCGTGCACGCCGTCGGCGACGACCTTCATCAGACCGACGTTGGAGCCGCCCCAGACCAGGGTGTGCCCGCCCTTGCCGAGCAGTTCCGCGAACTCGCGCGCGGGGCGCGTGTAGCGCTCGTCGAGGTCGGCGGCGGAGAGGAAGACGCAGATGTTCACGCTCTCCACCGTACGCGGGAAGAAGCGCGGGGCCGCCGGCGCTTACCCCGGTATGGCCCAAGGACACACGATCACCGTCGAACAGGTCGCCCGGCACGTGCGCGTGGTGCACGGCGACCAAGTGCTCGCCGAGAGCGATCGCCCCCTCCTCCTGCGCGAGACCGGCTGCCCGGAGCGGTACTACATCCCCGCCGAGGACGTCCGCCTCGACCTGCTCACGCCCTCGTCGACGCACACCGTCTGCCCCTTCAAGGGCACCGCCTCCTACTGGTCGCTGCCGGACGCGCCCGACCTGGTGTGGGCGTATCCCGACCCGAAGCCCGACGTGGCGCGGATCAAGGACCACTACTGCTTCTACGACACCGACGTGTCCTGACCGATGACAACCGTGCGGTGCGGCAGTCTGCACGGACATGGACAAGAAGACGACTTCCCGAGACGGCACCTCGCTCGCGTACGAGGTGACCGGGCGGGGACCCGTGGTGATCCTGGTGAGTGGCGCGATGTCCACCGGCGGCACGGTGCGGCCCCTGGCGCAGCGGATCTCGGACGGCTCGACAGCCGTGGTGTACGACCGCCGGGGCCGCGGCGAGAGCGGTGACACGGCCCCGTACGCGGTGGACCGCGAGGTCGAGGACCTGGCGGCGCTGATCGACGCGGTGGGCGGCGAGGCGGCTCTGTTCGGCGTGTCCTCGGGCGGCGCGCTGGTCCTCAGGGCGGCCGCGAGCGGGCTGCCGGTCCGCCGGGCGGCCGTGTACGAGGTGCCGTACGCGGACTTCCTGGAGGGCGGCGCCGAGCGGGAGGCCGCCTACAAGGAGGACCTGAACCGGGCGCTCGCGGACGGCCGGCGCGGGGACGCCGTGGAGCTGTTCCTGCGGATGACGGGTCTGGGCGAGGAGATGATCCGGGGCGCGCGCCAGTCCCCGATGTGGGCCGGCATGGAGTCCGTCGCGCCGAGTCTCGCGTACGACGACGCGGTCATGGGCGACGGCCTGCTGCCCCGGGAGCGGCTGGCCGCGATTCCCGTGCCGGTCCTGTCCGTCGTGGGCGGGGCGAGTCCGGAGTGGATGCGCGAGGCGGCCCGGGTGGTCGCCGAGACGGTGCCGCAGGGCTCCCACCGCGTCCTGGAGGGCCAGACCCACATGGTGGAGCCGGACGTGCTGGGGCCGGTGCTGGCGGAGTTCCTCGCCGGGTAGCCGCCGGGAAGCCGGTCCCCGCGGCCTAGACCGTCGCCGTCGCGCGCGTGGTCGTCGCGATCGTCGCCGAGCCGACCACGCGCGTGCCGTCGTACAGGACGATCGCCTGGCCGGGGGCGACGCCGCGGACCGGCTCGCGGAACGTCACGCGCAGTTCGCCGTCGACCGGCTCCGCGGTCACCTCGGTCTCGCCGCCGTGGGCGCGCAGCTGGGCGGTGTAGGTGCCGGGGCCGGTGGGGGCGGCGCCGCACCAGCGGGGCCTGATCGCGGTGAGGGCGCTGACGTCGAGGGAGGCGGCCGGGCCGACGGTGACCGTGTTGGTCACCGGGGAGATGTCGAGGACGTAGCGCGGCTTGCCGTCGGGGGCGGGGGTGCCGATCCGCAGGCCCTTGCGCTGGCCGATGGTGAAGCCGTACGCGCCCTCGTGGGTGCCCACCCTGGCCCCGGACTCGTCGACGATGTCGCCCTCGGCCCTGCCCAGCCGCGCGGCCAGGAAGCCCTGGGTGTCGCCGTCGGCGATGAAGCAGATGTCGTGCGAGTCGGGCTTCTTGGCGACCGCCAGGCCCCGGCGCTCGGCCTCCGCGCGGATCTCCTCCTTGGTGGTGACCGTGTCGCCGAGCGGGAACATCGCGTGGGCGAGCTGCCGGTCGTCCAGGACGCCGAGCACGTACGACTGGTCCTTGGCCATGTCGGAGGCCCGGTGCAGCTCGCGGGAGCCGTCCTCGCGCACGATCACCTTGGCGTAGTGGCCGGTGCAGACCGCGTCGAAGCCGAGGGCCAGCGCCTTGTCCAGCAGCGCCGCGAACTTGATCTTCTCGTTGCAGCGCAGGCACGGGTTGGGGGTGCGGCCGGCCTCGTACTCGGCGACGAAGTCCTCGACGACGTCCTCGCGGAAGCGGTCAGCGAGGTCCCAGACGTAGAACGGGATGCCGATGACGTCGGCGGCGCGGCGGGCGTCGCGGGAGTCCTCGATGGTGCAGCAGCCCCGCGCTCCGGTGCGGAACGACTGCGGGTTCGCGGAGAGCGCGAGGTGGACACCGGTCACGTCGTGGCCCGCTTCCGCGGCACGCGCGGCGGCGACGGCGGAGTCGACACCGCCGGACATGGCGGCGAGGACGCGGAGGGGGCGCTGCGGAGTCTCAGTCATAACCCATTCAGGGTACGGGGCCGCGGGAACCGGGGCCGCCGGATATCCGTTGACGATCACAGAGGGCGTCACGCAGGGCGATCACGCAGGGCGGGAACGGGACGGGCGGGGGTGGCATGAGCGGCGCGGACGCGGACCGGCGGCTGGGGCGGCGGGCCCTGCTCGTGGGCGGGGCCGCGGCCGCGGTGGGCACGGCCGTGCTGGCCCGGGACGAGCTGTCCCGGCTGTGGTGGCGGCTGCCGGACGTGGAGAAGGCCCGGGTGGCGGGTGCGGTCGACTTCCGGGGCGCGCGCTGGGTGGCGGCGTCGGCGGCGAACTACCGGCGGGCGGACCGGCCGGCCGACTATCCGGCGGACCGGGTGGTCGTCCATGTCACCCAGGGCGGCTACGCGAGCGCGGTCAGGGCGTTCCGGGATCCCGCACACGGGGCGGCGGCGCACTACATCGTGCGCGAGGACGGCCGGATCACCCAGCTGATACGGGAGCTGGACGTGGCCTTCCACGCGGGCAACCGGGAGTACAACGAGCGCAGTGTCGGCATCGAGCACGAGGGCTTCGTGACGGACGCCTCCTCCTTCACGGACGCCATGTACGCGTCGTCCGCGCGGCTGACCGCGGCGATATGCGGGCGGTACGGCATACCGGTCGACCGCCGGCATGTCATCGGCCACGTCGAGGTGCCGGGCACCGACCACACGGACCCCGGTCCGCACTGGGACTGGGAGCGGTACATCCGGCTGGTCCGCCGGGCGCGGGCCTGAGCCGCCCGGTCGGACGGCGGCGCTCGGTCACGTCAGTCCCGCCGCGCGGGCCCGCTCCACGGCCGGGCCGATCGCCTTGGCGACGGCGTCGACGTCCGCCTGCGTGGAGGTGTGCCCCAGGGAGAAGCGCAGGGTGCCGCGGGCCAGGTCCGGATCGGTGCCGGTGGCGAGCAGGACGTGGCTGGGCTGGGCGACGCCGGCGGTGCAGGCGGAGCCGGTGGAGCACTCGATGCCCTGGGCGTCCAGCAGGAGCAGCAGGGAGTCGCCCTCGCAGCCGGGGAACGTGAAGTGGGCGTTGGCCGGGAGGCGGCCCTCGGGCGCCGGGTCGCCGCCGAGGATCGCGTCCGGGACGGCGTCGCGGACGGCGTCGACCAGCCGGTCGCGCAGGGCGCCGATCTCGCGGGCGAACCGCGCGCGCCGCTCGGCGGCGAGGCGGCCGGCCACGGCGAAGGAGGCGATGGCGGGGACGTCGAGGGTGCCGGAGCGGACGTGCCGTTCCTGGCCGCCGCCGTGCAGCACGGGGACCGGCGTGTGCTCGCGGCCGAGGAGGAGGGCCCCGATGCCGTACGGGCCGCCGATCTTGTGGCCGGAGACGGTCATCGCGGCGAGGCCGGACGCGCCGAAGTCGACGGGGACCTGGCCGAAGGCCTGGACCGCGTCGGCGTGCAGGGGGATGCCGAACTCGGCGGCGGCGTCGGCGAGTTCGCGGACCGGCATGATGGTGCCGATCTCGTTGTTGGCCCACATCACGGTGGCCAGGGCGACGTCGTCGGGGTCGCGGGCGATGGCCTCGCGCAGCACCTCGGGGTGGACGCGGCCGTGGGCGTCCACGGGGAGGTACTCGACGGTGGCGCCCTCGTGCTCGCCGAGCCAGTGCACGGCGTCGAGGACGGCGTGGTGCTCGACGGGGCTGGCGAGGATCCGGGTGCGGGCCGGGTCGGTGTCGCGGCGGGACCAGTACAGGCCCTTCACCGCGAGGTTGTCGGCCTCGGTGCCGCCCGAGGTGAAGACCACCTCGCTGGGGCGGGCGCCGAGCGCTTCCGCGAGGGTCTCGCGGGACTCCTCGACCGTCCGGCGGGCCTGGCGGCCGGATGCGTGGAGGGAGGAGGCGTTGCCCGTGATGCTCAGCCGGGCGGTCAGCGCCTCTGCCGCCTCCGGGAGCATCGGGGTGGTCGCGGCGTGGTCGAGGTAAGCCATGGTGAGGCGATTCTACGGTGCCTCGTTCCGCGGGCCTCGCCGCGTGGCGCCCCGTCGTCCTCGGGGCCGCGGCGGTGGCTCACAGGCTCCAGGACACCGTGTGGGTCATGTCCATCGCCAGGACCAGGACCGCGAGGTCCGCGACGCCTAGGGCGAGGCCGAGCAGGGCGCGGGCGCGGCGGCCGGTGCCGCGCCAGAGGGCCACGCCGGCCAGGGCGATGGCGACGGGGCCGAGGAAGACGTTGAGGACGAGCAGGCCGAGGAGACCGAGGACGAAGGACGCCACGGCCATGCCGTCGGCGTCACGGGTGCGCGGACGGGTGCCGGTGGCCGGTGCGGTGAGTTGCATGGTGCTCAGCTCCTGAGAAGTCGGTGCGGACGGTCAGTTGGCCGAGGTGTGGCGGCGGCCGTGCCACTCGCGGATCGCGAAGACGCCGAGCCAGACGGCGATGACGGCGGCCAGGGCGGCGGTGACGGTCAGCGGTGCGTGGGCGACGGTGCCCAGCACGACGCCGAGCAGCATGAGTGCGGCGACGAGGAACAGCATGGGATCGAACCCCCCTCCGTGAAGTTTGGGTGAACAGTTGTAGTAACACTTGTTCACTGACTTCGAGTCTACCCTGCCCCCGGCTTCCCAATAACAGAGAACAGTTGTTAACTGGATGACATGAGTCACACCGTCGGCATCCGGCAGGCCCAGAAGCAGAAGACCCGGCAGGCGTTCCTGGACGCGGCGCTCGTCCTGCTGGAGGAGCAGAGCCTGAGCAGTCTCGGTCTGCGCGAGGTCACCCGGGCCGTCGGCGTCGCCCCGACCGCCTTCTACCGGCACTTCCGGTCCACCGCCGACCTCGGGGTCGCGCTGGTCGACGAGGCGCTCGGCAGCCTGCACCCGATGGTGCGCACGACCGTGTCCACGGCGGGTGACAGCGAGGAACGCATCACCCGCGCCATCGAGTTGATCGCCGGTCACGTGGACGCGCATCCCGCCCATGTCCGGTTCATCGCCCGCGAGCGGCACGGCGGAGTCCAGCCGGTGCGCGAGGCGATCCGGGCCCAATTGGTCCGGTTCGCCGAGGAGGTGAAGGCCGAACTGGCCAAGGACCCGCAGGCGGAGGGCTGGAGCGAGGACGACCTGCTGATGCTCGCGCATCTCTACGTCGACCAGATGCTCATCACCGCCTCCCTCTTCCTGGAGGCCCTGGAGTCCCCGGAGGACGAACGCGAGCGCGTCAGCCGGCTCGCCGCCCGGCAGTTGCGGCTCATCAGCGTCGGCCGCCGGCACTGGCTGGACTGACCCGCCCGCGCCCCGGGCGGGTTCGCCTCAGCCGCCGCCCCGCTCCCGCACCCCCTCCTCGTACAGGGCCGTGACGGAGCGGGCCGCGCGCAGCAGTTCCGCGCGGGCCTCGGGCGGGTCGAGGATCTCCACCTGGTCGGAGAAGGCGAGCAGTTGGCGCACCGCGGCCGGCGCGGGGTAGGACAGCCGGGCGGTGACCCAGTCGCTCTCGCCGTCGTCCTCGGGGAGGGCGGTCAGGTGGGCGGCGGCCATGCGCCGGAACATGTCCAGGCGCACGCGCCGCACCCGCACCGTGACGTCGATCCCGTCCTCCGGCCGCTCCTCCACCCGGCGGCGCAGCACCTCCCAGACGTCGGCGAGCTCCACGCCGGGCCGGTGCCGGACGGGATCGTCGAGCAGGCGGGCCGAGCGCACCCGGTCGGCGCGGAACAGGCGGGGCGCGCCGCGCCGGTCGGCGACCAGGTACCAGACGCCGGCCTTGGCGACCAGGCCGTAGGGATCGACGGTGTACGTCCGCGGCTCGCGCTCCCCGCTGTGCCGGTAGCGCAGCCGCAGCCGCCGGTCGGAGAACACCGCGTCCTGCAGCACCTGGAGGTCGGCGGACTGCCGTGGACCGCTCTTCCAGCGGGTGGCGTCGACCAGGACGCGGCGGCTGGTGACCTCGGCGGCCGGCCGGTGCGGCGCGGGCAGGGCGGCCATCACCTTGCGCAGGGCCGAGCCGAGCGCCGCGTCCAGGCCGAGGGCGGCGTGGGCGCCCTCGGCGGCCAGGACGAACAGGGCGCGGGACTCGTCCGCCGTCAGTCCGGTCACGTCGGTGCGGAACCCGGCCAGGAGTTCGATGCCGCCGTGCCGGCCGCGCTCGGCGTAGACCGGCACGCCGGAGGCCGACAGCGCCTCGACGTCCCGGTAGATGGTGCGGACCGACACCTCGAGCCGGCCGGCGAGTTCGTGGGCGGGGACCCGGCCCCGGGTCTGCAGGAGCAGCAGGATCGACAGCAGCCGGTCGGACTTCACGCGCCCAGCATCGCGCCGCGCCGGCCGTCCGCGCAAATGTTGACGGGTTCTGTCAGGTTATCCCGCGATCCTCGACGCGACGAACCGAGCCGAACGGCACGGCACGGCGCCGGTCTCACGAACCGGTCGCCGACGCGCTCCACGAGAGGAACACCATGACCACCACCGGATTCACCGACCCTCGCCCCGTCTACGCCCGCGCCACCGAGCAGGCGGCCGCCCTCGTCGGGACGGTGCGCCCCGAGCGGCTGGACGGCCCCACGCCCTGCGCCGAGTTCGACGTACGGGCCCTGCTGAGCCACATGGTCGGCGGCACCCGGCGGATCGCCGTGGTCGGTGAGGGCGGCGACGGACTCGCGGTGGAGCCCGTCGCCGAGGGCGTCGGGGACGAGGAGTGGGCGGCGGCGTACGACGAGGTGCGCGTCCGTGCGCTGAAGGCATGGGAGAGCGACGAGCGGATGACGGCCCCGGTGCGCGTGCCGTGGGGCGAGGTGCCGGGGCACGCGGCGCTGTCCGGGTACGTGATGGAGATCGTGACGCACACCTGGGACCTCGCCGAGGCCGTCGGCCACCCGCACGAACTGGACCCGGAACTCGCCGAGTTCGCGCTGGCCATCGCCCGCCGGGTGCTGCCCGACTCCGCCCCGCGCGACGCCGGGACGCCGTTCGGCGCCATCCGCGAGGTGCCCGAGGGGGCGGGTCCCTACGAGCGGCTGGCGGCCTGGCTGGGCCGCGCCCCGCTCAGCCGAGCCTGACCCGGGCCAGCTGCCGGGACTGGGCGACCAGCCGGTCCGCGCTGTCCCAGACCTCGGCGTCCTCCTCCAGGAAGCCGCCGGCCAGGTTGCGCGTGGTGATCGAGACGCGCAGCGGGCCGGGGGCCGGGCGGTGCCGTACGTGGACCGTGAGTTCCACGGTCGGGACCCAGCCGCTCAGGCCGATCTCGAAGGCGGTCGGGGGCAGGGCGTCCACCGCCAGCAGCAGCGAGAGCGGGTCGGCGTCGCGCCCGTCGGCCAGCCCGAACCAGGCCCGCATCTCGCCCTTCCCCGAGGGGGCGCCCAGGGCCCAGCCGAGGGTGGCGGGGTCCAGCTTGAGCATCAGCCGGTCGGTGATGGCCGAGCTGCCCGGCACGGGGGCCGGCGAGTCGTCGGGGCCGAAGCACTGCTCCATCGGCGGCATGGCCGGCGGGGCGGCCGTCGTACGGACGTCGTCGGGGAGGGCGGCGAGGTCGCCGTAGGAGGCGAGGACTCGGATGCGTTCGACCTCGTTGCCCTCGTCGTCGTACTGGAGGAGCGAGGCCTGGCCGGTGGAGAGGGTGCGGCCGGTGCGGACCGTCTCGGTGCGCACGACCGCCGGGCCCGGCTGGGACGCGGTCAGGTAGTGCGCGGAGATGGTGAAGGGGTCCGGGTGCGGCAGGGTGTCCGCGAGGGCCCGGCCGAGGACGGCCAGCAGATAGCCGCCGTTGACGGCGTTGATGATGGTCCAGCCGGCCGAGAGGTCGATGTCGTAGACGCCGGGCTCGCGCCGGGTGACCACCGTGTCGCGGTCGAACTCGCTGTCGCCGATCGCGGCCCGCGGCGGGGAGGGAACGGAAGCTGCTTCTGGCATGGGTGAACGGTACAACAGACAATTACTAAGCGGTAGCTTTGCAATCGGACCGGGGGACGAAATCCGGACGGCCGAACGACCCCATCCGGCCTCCGGGTGAGATCCCGGCAATTTCTCGGTAAGTGTCCGGACACGTCCACAACCCCGGAGCCCCGGTTCCCCTCTATGGGGACATGAGCCTCACCGGGACTCCGTTCCTCTACACGACCGTCGTGCTGGCCCTGGTCGCCCTCATACTGCCGCTCCTCCTGTGGTCGCGGATGCGCGGGCCCAGGCCCCTGCGCACCGCCGCACGGGTGCTGATGCTGCTGTTCGCCCAGGGCACCGCCGTCACGCTGGTCTTCGTACTGGTCAACAACCAGAACAACCTGTACGACAACTGGGCCGATCTCTTCGGCACCGGCAACCACGTCCAGCAGGCCGCCGACCTCGGCCGGGACGGCACCGGCGGTATCTCGCTGAAGCAGCTGCCCAAGGTCCGCCAGGTGTTCCGGCCGGCCGACGGCCCCGGCATGCGCACCGCCGGCGGGGTGCGGGTCACCCAGCTCAAGGGCCGGGTCTCCGGAGTCAACGCGGAGGTCTACGTCTGGCTGCCGCCGCAGTACGGCGAACCCGCCTACCGCCACCGCAAGTTCCCCGTCGTGGAACTGCTGCCGGGCTATCCGGGCTCCGCGAAGGCCTGGTTCGGCTCGCTGAAGGCGCACGAGCAGCTGCTGCCGCTGATGCGCAGCGGCCAGGTCGCGCCGTTCATCTTGGTCGCGCCGCGCACCAACCTGCTCGCCGGCGTGGACACCGGCTGCGCCAACGTCCCCGGCCAGGTCAACGCCGACACCTGGCTCAGCATCGACGTGCCGAAGATGGTCATGGACAACTTCCGCGCCCAGCCGGCCCCGCAGGGCTGGGCGGTGGCCGGGTACTCGGCCGGCGCGCACTGCGCGGTCAAGCTGGCCGTGGCCCACCCCGACCGCTTCCGGGCCGCGGTGAGCATGTCCGGCTACAACGACCCCATCGGCGAGCGCAACTCCCTCGCCGCGCAGTCCCCCGCGCTGCGCGAGCGCAACAACCCCTACCTGCTGCTGCGGAAGGCGGCCGTGCCGCCGCGGATCGCGCTCTACGTCTCCGGTGAGTCCGGGGACGGCTACCAGGCGGGCGTGGCCCTGGAGTCGATCGCCAAGGCCCCGACGACCGTGCACGTGGTGTTCCTGCCGCGCAGCGCGGGCGGGCACACCATGGCGCTGTGGCGGCCGCAGGTCCCCGCGGTGTTCCGCTGGCTGACCCTCCAGATGGGGCAGAACCACGCCCGGGGCGAGGACCGGTCCCTGACCGGGACTACTCCTCGCGCACCGTCGACCGCCGGTTCCACGCGCGCGGCGCTCGCCAGTGGAAGCGCATCGCGAGCAGGCGCAGCACGAAGGCCGTGACGGCCGCGAGCCCGCTGGTCAGCGGGGTCAGGGCGGCGTAGCGCAGGCACAGCACGACCATGGTGGCGCCGACGATCGCCGGGACCGCGTACAGGTCGCGGTCCCAGCGCAGCAGCGAGGGGACCTCGTTGGCGAGCACGTCCCTGAGCACGCCACCGCCGACGGCGGTGGCGAGGCCCAGGGTGGCCGACGCGGTCAGGCCCAGGCCGTAGGAGTACGCCTTCGTCGTACCGCTCACGCAGAACAGGCCGAGGCCGGCCGCGTCGAAGACCAGGACCGCCGCCTGGATGCGCTCCACGTGCGGGTGCAGGAAGAAGACCACGAGCGTGGCGAGCAGCGGGGTGAGGAAGTACCCCAGGTCGGTGAAGGCGGCCGGGGGCACGGCCCCGATGACCAGGTCGCGGAACAGCCCGCCGCCCAGCGCGGTGACCTCGGCGAGCACGGCCATGCCGAACACGTCGAAGTTCTTCCGGACGGCGAGCAGCGCGCCGGAGATCGCGAACACGAAGATGCCGATGACATCGAGCGTGTGCTGGACGGAGGGGCTGAACAGTTGCTGCACTTGCACCGTGCCATTGTCCCCTGTCAAGGGGTGTGGGCCTTACGAGGGCAGGCTCACAGGGCCGGTTTGCCGGTCGTGAACAGCCAGGTGCGGAAGAGGTCGTCCAACCGCTGTCCGCTGACCCGCTCGGCGAGCCGTACGAAGTCGGCCGTGTCCGCGTTGCCGTAGCGGTGCAACCGGGTCCAGGCGGGCAGCAGCCGGAAGAACGCCCGGTCCCCGATCCGTTCGCGCAGTGCCTGGAGCGTCATCGCGCCGCGCTGGTAGACGGCGGAGGCGAACATCGTGTCGCGCTGCGGGTCGGCCACCTCGATCTGCCAGAACGGGGAGTCGGCGGGCCGGGAGTCGTAGCCGGCCCGGAAGGAGTCGTGGGCGCTGCGGATGCCCTGGTGCTCGGCCCACAGCCACTGGGCGTAGGTGGCGAAGCCCTCGTTGAGCCAGATGTCCTTCCACTGCGCCACACTCACCGAGTCGCCGAACCACTGGTGGGCCAGCTCGTGCACGATGGTGGACTCGTTGCGGACGGCCGAGTAGGCGGGCTTGCTCTGCACCTCCAGGGAGAACCCGGCCTCGGGCATGTCGTCGACGATGGCGCCGGTCTCCTCGAACGGGTACGGCCCGAAGACCTGCGACCAGTAGTCGGTGGCGGCGGCCGTGACGGCGTACACGTCGACGTCGTTGCTGTTCTTCAGTACGGGGTCGATGGCGACGTAGATGGGGATGCCGCCCGGGGTGCGGCCGGTGCGCACGTCGAACTTCCCGATGGTGGCGGTCGCGAGGTAGGTGGCCATCGGGCGGCTCTCGCGCCAGTGCGTGTACGTCGAGCCGCCCCGGTCGCGCGTGGAGACGAGCCGGCCGTTGGAGACGCCGGTCAGGCCGTTGGGCGCCTTGATCCGGATGTCGTAGGTGGCCTTGTCGGCGGGGTGGTCGCTGGAGGGGAACCAGGTGGAGGCGGCGTTCGGCTCGCAGGCGACGAAGACGCCGTCGGGGGTCTTCATCCAGCCGTACTTGGAGCCGAAGACGATGGGGCCGCCGAGGGGTTCGGGCACACCACCGTAGGTGACCCGGACGGTGAAGGTGCGGCCCTGGCGCAGGGCGTCGCGCGGGGTGACGGTGACCTCGTCGCCGTCCCGGCTGAACCTGGCGCGTCTGCCGTCGACCTCGACCCGGGAGATCTCCAGGCGCTGCAGGTCGAGGTCGAAGGAGGAGAGGGTGCGGGTGGCCCGGGCGGTGAGGGTCGTCACGCCGTCCAGGCGGCCGGTGTCCGGGGCGTAGGCGACGTCCAGGTCGTAGTGGCGGGCGTCGAAGCCGCCGTTGCCCAGCCGCGGGAAGTAGGGGTCGCCGATGCCGGGCGCGCCCGGGGTGGGGGCGGAGGAGGCGCCGAGGACCAGGAAGGAGGCCGCCGCGGTGGTGAGGGCGGCTAAACGTGCCGAACGGGAGAGTGCCATGGTCGTCCCTTTCGAGCGTGTACCGATCAGTGGTCGGACACGGACGACTCTGCACTCTCCCGCTCAGACGTGTACATGACTTTGCCGAGTTGTCATGCGCTACTTGCCGGTTGACTCCTGAGAGCCGGACTCCTCGGAGCCGGGCTCCTGAGAGGCCTTCGGGGCCTCCGGCTCGTCCGCCTCCGCGGCCGCGGCCGGCTCCTCGGACCCGGCAGCGACCTCGCGTGCCGTCTCCTCGGCGGCGGCCGCCGGCTCCGCGGCGGGGGCGTCGGTGGCGGCACCCTCGCCGCCCGCCGGCTCCTCGACGGGGGCGTCGGCCTTCGGCGCGGCGGCCTTGCCGGTCGACGTCTTCGCACCGGGGCCGGTCTGCGCCTCGCCGGTCTGCGCCGACTCCTCCAGGACCGCGTCCGGCACCAGCGCGGACGCCTCCTGCGCCACCGAGAGCAGGACCGTGTCCCCGGGGGCCTGGTCCGCGAAGTTCTCGGGGTGGTGGCAGGCGACCCGCTGACCGGGCCTCAGCTCGACCAGCTGCGGCTCGGTCGTGGCGCAGATCTGCGTCGCCTTCCAGCAGCGGGTGTGGAAGCGGCAGCCGCTCGGCGGCGCGATCGGCGACGGCACGTCACCGCGCAGCAGGATGCGCTCGTTCTTCTGGCCGCGCCGCTTGGGGTCCGGCACCGGCACCGCGGACATCAGCGCCTTGGTGTACGGGTGCATCGGCGCCTCGTACAGCGAGGTGCGGTCGGCCAGTTCGACGATCTTGCCGAGGTACATCACCGCGATGCGGTCCGAGACGTGCCGGACGACCGACAGGTCGTGCGCGATGATCACGTACGTCAGGCCCAGTTCCTGCTGGAGGTCGTCCATGAGGTTGACGACCTGGGCCTGGATCGACACGTCCAGCGCGGAGACCGGCTCGTCGGCGACGACCAGCTTCGGCTTGAGCGCGAGCGCGCGGGCGATGCCGATGCGCTGGCGCTGGCCGCCGGAGAACTCGTGCGGGTAGCGGTTGTAGTGCTCGGGGCTCAGGCCCACCAGCTCCAGCAGCCGCTGGACCTCCTTCTTCACCCCGCCCTCGGGCTCCACGCCCTGCAGCCGGAAGGGCGCCGAGACGATGGAGCCGATGGTGTGACGGGGGTTCAGGGAGCCGTACGGGTCCTGGAAGATCATCTGGATGTCGCGGCGCAGCGGGCGGAGCTGCCCGGTGCTCAGCCGGGTGATGTCCCGGCCGTCGAAGGTGATCTTCCCGCCGGTCGGGTCCTGCAGGCGGGTGACGACCCGGCCCATGGTCGACTTGCCGCAGCCCGACTCGCCGACGACGCCCAGGGTCTCGCCCTTGCGCACCTCGAAGTCGATGCCGTCGACGGCCTTCACGGCGCCGACCTGCCGCTGCAGGATGCCCTTCTTGATCGGGAAGTGCTTGGTCAGGCCCTCGACCCGGAGCAGCACCTCGCCGTCGGCGGACTGGGGCTTCGTCGTCTCACTCACAGCTTCGGCGCAATCTCTTCGGTCCAGATCCGCGTACGGTCCTCTGCCGAGAGGTGGCAGGCGGACCAGTGCCCGGTGCCGACCTGCTCCAGCTCGGGGCGCACCGTGCGGGTGACGTTCCCCTTGGGGATGTCCGCGTACGGGCAGCGCGGGTGGAAGGCGCAGCCCGAGGGGACGTTGATGAGGCTCGGCGGCTGGCCCTTGACCGGGATGAGCCGTTCGGAGGTCTCGCGGTCGATGCGGGGCATCGAGCCGAGCAGGCCCCAGGTGTAGGGGTGCTGCGGCGTCTCGAAGACCTCGGCGGCCGGACCACGCTCCACGCACCGCCCGCCGTACATCACCAGGACCTCGTCGGCTATCTCGGCGACCACGCCGAGGTCGTGGGTGATCATGATGACCGCGGAGCCGAACTCCTTCTGCAGGTCCCGGATCAGGTCGAGGATCTGCGCCTGGACGGTGACGTCGAGGGCGGTGGTCGGCTCGTCCGCGATGAGCAGCTCGGGGTTGTTCACCAGGGCCATGGCGATCATGGCGCGCTGGCGCATACCGCCGGAGAACTCGTGCGGGTAGCTGTCGACGCGCTTGGCCGGCTCGGGGATGCCGACGCGGTCGAGCATCTCGACGGCCCGCTTGCGGGCCTCCTTCCGGCCGACCTTGTGGTGCACCCGGTACGCCTCGACGATCTGGTCGCCGACCTTGTAGTACGGGTGCATCGCGGACAGCGGGTCCTGGAAGATCATCGCCATCTCGCGGCCGCGGAGCTTGCGCACCTCGTCCGGGGCGGCGGAGACCAGTTCCTTGCCGTCCAGCCAGATCTCGCCGGACATCCGCACGTTCTTGCCGCGGGTGCCCAGCCGGTGCAGGCCCATGATGGCCTGCGAGGTGACCGACTTGCCGGAGCCGGACTCGCCGACGATGGCGAGGGTCCGGCCCTTCTCCAGGGAGAAGGAGAGGCCGTCGACGGACTTGACCACGCCGTCGTCGGTCGGGAAGTGCACCTTGAGGTCGCGGACCTCGAGGAAGGCGTCGGGTGCCGCGCCGGTGGTGGGCTCACCCACCGCGGCACCGGTCTGGGACAGTTCGGTCACGAGAGCCTCACCCGCGGGTCGGCGGCGGCGTAGAGCACGTCCACCACAAGATTTGCGATCACGACGAAGAAGGCGGCGAGCAGGGTCACGCCGAGGATCTTGGGCAGGTCGTTGTCGGTGATGCCCTGCACCGCGTACTCGCCGATGCCGTGCAGCGAGAACACGGACTCGGTGATCACCGCGCCGCCGAGGAGCAGACCGAGGTCCATGCCGAAGACCGTGATGATCGGGGTGAGGGCGGCGCGCAGTCCGTGCCGGACGACGACGTTGCGCTCGGGCAGGCCCTTGGCGCGGGCCGTGCGGATGAAGTCCTCGTTCATCGTCTCCAGCATGCCCGAGCGGGTGAGCCGCGCGTAGATGGCGGAGTACAGCAGGGCGAGCGAACACCAGGCGGGGAACAGGGTGTTGGCCCATTGTGCCGGGTTGTCGGTGAACGGGACGTAGGTGCGGCCGAAGATCGGCCACTGGTAGGTGAAGAGCAGGATCGCCAGGCTGCCCGTGAAGAACATGGGCAGGGAGACACCCGCGAGCGCCACGCCCATGAAGGTGCGGTCGAAGACCGAGCGCGGCTTGAGCGCGGAGATCACGCCGACCACCACGCCGGAGACCAGCCACATCACGGCCGCTCCCACGGCGAGCGAGAGGGTCACCGGAAGGCGGGAGGTGAGCTGCGGCCAGACCGCCACGTGGTCCTTGAAGGAGTAGCCGAAGCACGGCGCGTCGCAGTGCACCGTGGTGGGGCCGAGGTTGTAGTCGGCGCCGGCGACGATCCCCTTGATGAAGTGCCAGTACTGGACGTAGACAGGCTGGTCCAGACCGAGGTTGTGCTTGACAGCGGCGATGTCCGCCTTCGACGGGCTCTTGCCGATGTACTGCTGCGCCAACTGGTCCGCCGTCTGGCCCACGAGTCGTGGCAGCAGGAAGAAGATGGCGAAGGTGACCGCGGAGACGACCAGCAGCAGGATCACTGCCGCGAACGTCCGGCGGAGGATGTACGAGATCACGGGGACCGGCGCTGGTGCCCGCGGGCCGCGAAGCCCGCGGGCACCAATGCCTTCACCTGCCTTCCGGGGCTGCTACTTCGACGCGACGCCGATGTTGAGGTAGTCGTACTGACCGCTGAAGGCCGCCGTGGACACCAGGTTGGTGTACGTCGTCGGGCGGGCCAGCAGGACCTTGAAGTAGGTCAGCGGGACCAGCACGGCGTCATCCATGGTCTTCTTGTCGATCTGCGTGTACAGGCTGTTGCGCGCGCTGTCGCCCTGCGTCGCGATCGCCTGGCCCAGCAGCTTGTTGACGTCCTTGTTGTCGTACTGCGACAGGTTGGTGTTGCCCGACTGGCTGATCGCCTTGCCGTTCAGGATCTGCTGCAGGAAGCCGTAGCCGGAGGGCCAGTCGGCACCCCACTGCATCATGATCAGACCGATGTTCTGCTTCTCGGTGAACTTCGGGACACCCGCGTAGTCGGTGAAGTACTTGCCCGACGGGTACTGCTTGAGGGTGGCGTTGATGCCGGCCGCCTTCAGCGAGTTGATGATCGCCGTGGCGGCGTCGATCTCCTGCGGACGGTCCGAGCGGGCCGAGATGTTGGTGGAGATCGAGGACTTGCCGCAGGCCTTCAGCTGCTCCTTGGCCTTGGCGGCGTCGCCCTTGTTGCCGGAGGTGGCGTAGACGTCCGACTTCGCGTAGCCGGTGACGTCCGGCGGCAGCACCGTGGAGGCGATGTCACCGCGGATCGGGCCGCCCTCGGCGGTCTGCACCGAGACCTTGTCGATCGCGTACTGCACGGCCTTGCGGCACTCGACCTTGTCGAACGGCTTCACCTTGGTGTTGATCGCCATGTAGACCAGGCGGCCACCGTAGGTGTTGTCGGTGTTGGCCTTCTTGGCGGTGTCGGTGAGGACCTTCGCCTGGGTGGAGGCCTGGACACCGGTACCGGCCAGGTCGATGGCCTTGCCGGCCAGCACGTCCTGGTCGATGGTCTCCGGGTTGACCTTCAGGTTGACGACGATCTTGTCCGGCAGCTGCTTGCGCAGCGGGTCCGTCTTCGGGTCCCAGTTCGTGTTGCGCACGAGGACGGCCTGCTTGCCCTCGTCGTAGCTCTGGAACTTGTACGAGCCCGAGGACACGATGTGCTTGACGTAGTCGACGCCCTTGTCCTTGGACTGGGGCACCGGGGCCGTCTGCGGGGCCGCGACCAGGTAGTCGAACTCCTGGAAGGCCTGCTTCAGGTGGAAGACGACCGTGGTGTCGTCCGGCGTCTCGATGGAGGACAGGCCCTTGCCGCTCTTGTCCTTGTACGGGCCCTTGTACTTGTCGCCGCCGGCCATCAGCTGCTGGAAGTAGTTGGGGCCGAGGGAGAGCACGTCACGCGCGAAGTTGGAGCGCTCGACGGCGTACTTGACGTCCTTCGAGGTGATCGGCGTGCCGTCCTCGTACTTCAGGCCCGAACGCAGCTTGTACGTCCAGGTCTTGCCGCCGTCGCTCGACACGCCCTTGCTGGCCGCGAGGTCCGGGACCAGGGTGTTGCCCTTGGAGCCGGGGCCGGGCTGGAACGTCATCAGCGGGCGGGCGTAGAGCCGGCTGAGGTTGTACATGTACGCGTAGTACGTGTTGCCGGGGTCGAAGGAGTCCGGCACGTCGGACAGCTCGTAGGTGACCGTGCCGCCCTTCTTGTCGGAGGCGTTGACGACTCCCTTGGTCGCGGCGTTGGCCCCGGCGGAGTTGGTGCCGTTGTCGTTCGTGTTGTCATCGGCCTTGCTGCAGCCTGCAACGAGCAGGCTGGCGGAGCCGATGGCCGCGATAGCGGCCAGCGCTGACCTTCGCATGATGGGCGCTTTCCCCTCCATAGTCGGAAACTTGTTGGGCTCTCGGGTGCAGGCGTCAGCGGCTGCGCGGGTCGAGAGCATCGCGGAGACCGTCACCGAGCAGGTTGAACGCCAGCACGGTCACGAAGATGGCGAGACCGGGGACGATCATGTACTGCGGGTCGATCTGGTAGTACGTGACCGCGTCGCGCAGCATGCCGCCCCAGGAAGCCTGCGGGGGCTGGATGCCCACACCGAGGAAGCTCAGGGACGCCTCGAACAGGATGTTGGTCGGGATCAGCAGCGTCGAGTAGACGATGATCGGGCCGACCAGGTTCGGCATCAGCTCGCGGAAGAGGATGTACGGGCCCTTGGCGCCCATGCCGCGGGAGGCGTCGACGAACTCGCGCTCGCGCAGGGCGAGGGTCTGGCCGCGCACGATCCGGCCCAGGTAGGGCCAGTTGAAGAAGCCGATGACGAAGATGAGCACGCTCAGGTGGAGCGGCAGTCCGTTCAGGCCGAACGCGCCGCCCTGCAGGGTGGCGGAGATGGCGATCGCGAAGAGCAGGAGGGGGAAGGCGAGGAACGTGTCCATCAGGCGGCTGATGACGTTGTCGACCCGCCCGCCGTAGTAGCCCGCCACCACGCCCATGATCGCGCCGATCACGTTGGACAGGATGGTGGCGCCGAAGGCGACCACGAGCGACACCCAGGATCCCTCGAGGATGCGGGTGGCGATGTCCCGGCCGAACTTCGGGTCGATGCCGAGCGGGTGGCTCGCGCTCATGCCGCCCCAGGCGCCCTTGGGCAGCGAGGTGTCGGGGGTGATCAGGTCCTGGTGGAAGGCGTTCGGGTCGAGGCCGAGCAGGGCCTGGAGGGGGCGCGAGAGGACCGCCAGCAGGACCAGCAGCACGACGATGACGCCGCCGGCCACGGCGACCTTGTCCTTCTTGAACCGGGACCACGCGATCTGCCCCAGGGAACGGCCCTCGATCTGCCCCTTACCGGCGCCCTCCAGCACAGCTTCCGGCTGTGCCTCGGATGCCGCCCCGGTGGTCTCGATCGGTGCGGTCACAGTGACCCGACCCCTCTCGCCGGTGGTGACCGGCCTGCGCCTGCCGCGGTTTGCGGCTTTGTCGACTTGCCCAGATCACGAGGTCTCGACCTCGTGTCTGAGTCGCGAGTCTTCAGCGTCGCCGCGATCACCCGCCAGAGCTGACGGCGAAAGTATGCGCAACCGTGATGCAGTGCAGGGGATTCCGTTATCCGATCAGTGGGTAACGGGCATCGGACACCGTCCAATTGGGACATTCGTCGCGATTCTTCGCGTATCCCCGCGAATCACCACTCATCTACGCGCGCAGAAACGCGGACGGTGGTTCGATTCCGTCGTCCGGTCCACGGACCGGACGGGCGGGCCCGGCGGTCAGTAGGCGCCGTGGACCGGTGGATAACCGTATCCGGCGGCCGGTGACGGGGACTGCGGCGGGGCCGCGTGGGCCTCCCGGTCGTAGAACGGGCGGGCGTTGGCCCGCATCCACATCACGACCGGGTCGTAGTCGTCGGTCATCGCGACCGTCGACACCGGCAGGCCCTCCGGGACCGCGCCGACGGACTGCTGCATCATCGCGCGCACCGAGTCGACCGCGGCCGGCGAGGTGTCGTACACGTCCAGGCCGATGGCGAGGTACGGCGCCCCGAGCGCGGGCTGCACCCAGGCGCGGCGCAGCGAGCGCAGCGCGGGGGTGCGGTGGGCGTTCTGCGCGAGGAGGGCGTAGAACTGGGGGACCTCGACGCCGGGCTCGCCGAGGCGCAGCGGGCCGGCGGGCTGGCGGTCCAGGCCGGTGGCGATGCGGCGCAGGTCCAGCCAGGGGACTCCGACGCCGCCGCCGGGGGCGTGCGGGTTGAGCCAGAGGCCGTAGTGGTCGGGGTAGAGGGTGCGGGCCACGTCGAGCCCGTCGACCACCTCGTACGACCGGCTCCAGCCGCTGGCCGAGAGCTCCTGGGCGGAGGTCACGCAGGGGGCGTAGTGGCAGCCGTCGACCTCCATGTTCCCGTACTGGGCGTCCGGGGAGCCGGCCTGGCCGTGCCACAGGAGCATCCAGATCTGGCCGGAGGAGGGGGTGGCGAGGGCGCGCAGCAGTGCCTCGTAGGCGTCGTAGCGGCCGGGGGTCACCTGGCGCAGCATGTGCTCGACGCTGCCGCTTGGGCTCGCGCTCACCTGTCTTACCGCCCCTTCGCTTCTCACCCCGTGTTCGGACACAGCTTAAGCGCCCGGTGGCTCGGGGCCTTGTGCTCGTGCGCGAGTGCGGGTTCGTGGTGGGTTCTCGCGCCCCCCGCGGCGGAACCGCACATCGGACACGGCCCCGCGCCCCCGAGGCCGGCTGTCCCCGCGTCGGGTGGTCAGTGGCCGTACTGGTAGAAGGGGCGGACGTTGGTCTTCAGCCAGTCGACCACCGGGTCCTGGGCCACGTCGAGGAGGACCAGGTTGACGGGCCACTTGACCGGGACCCGGCCCAGCGCCCTGCCGAGGGCTTCGAGCGGGCGGGCGCGCAGGTCGCCCTCCCACTGGGAGAGTTCGACGCCGACGAACAGGACCGGGTCGGCCGTCTCGACGGCGGCGAGGCAGCGGCGGGCGGTGAGGACCACGCCGGTCTCGGTGAACTCGGCGGAGGCGGCGGAGAGGAAGTCGACCGGGTCGTCCTGCCAGTCCGGCTCGAAGAGGCGGACCCGGCCGCCGGTGCCGGGGCCGTCGAGCGGGGTGCGGCCGGCGCGGCAGAGCTCGGCGACCGCCTCCGGCGGGAGCGGGACGCCGACCACGCCGCCGGGGTTGATCGCGATGCCCGCCTGCGGGGGCAGGCCCTGGGCGAACTCCACGGCCGGGGCGATGGTGAACGACATGTGCGGGCCGGCCGCCTGGCGGAGCTGCTCCTCGGAGCTGAACACCGGGACGTGGACCTGGCCCTCGATCTCCAGGGTGGGCAGGTCCAGGGGCCCGCTGTGCGGTCCGCCGCCGCCCGGCAGCGGGATCCACAGGAAGCTGCGGCCCAGCACCTCGATGATCCGCCCGCCGGCGGCGGGTATGCCGAGGGAGGCGGAGAGCACCTCCTCCAGTTCGTTGCCCGGCCAGCCGCCGTGCGGGTGGGGGTGTGCCTGTGCCGGGATGTCCGCGGGAAAGTCCGCCGCCGAGAAGTCCATCTGCCTGCCGCCTGCCGGGTACCACTGGATACGGGTCAGAAGGCTAGCGGGTTCCGGTGACAGTCCCCGATCCGGTGAAGCCGATCCGGCGCAGGACGTCCGCCGCGGTGCGGTCCAGCAGGACCGCGGAGCCGCAGCCGGCGGGGAGGTGCCCCCGCTCCACCGCGCGCAGCATGCGGGCCGTCGTACGGCGGTGGCGGCGGAAGGCGTAGCGGGAGACGCCCCGGCCGCGCTCGCGCTGGCCCTGCCGGGCCGTCTCGGGGGTGACGTCGAGCAGGAGCAGGTGCAGGGTGGCGCCGCGGCGGCGGGCCTCCCTGGCCAGCCAGGCGCGCACCCAGGCCTGGGTGCCGCAGTCGTGCACGACGACTCCCTCGCCCGCCCGGAGGGCGCGGCGCAGTGCGGCGAAGTGCGTGACGCGGACCAGCGGGCGGTACAGCGCGTAGGGGAGGAAGCGGGGCACGCGGGCGGCCCAGTGGTCGCGGCTGTCCTGGGAGTCGATGCGCCGGCCGCGGACCGCGCGGCGCATCAGCGTGGACTTGCCGCTGCCGGGCAGGCCGGTGATCACCACCAGGTCGCGGGGCCCGAAGAGCAGGGCGTGCGGGCCGCGGCCGGCGCGGTCGCGCAGGTCGCGCACCACCGGGGCGGGGCGGTCCGCCGCGCGTGCGCGGGCCGTGGCGGAGGGCTGCTGCGGTACCGCGAGGCCGGGGCCGGCGGCGTAGGCCGTGGTCCTGTTCACCGTGATCGTCCTCCCCTGTGGGCCTGGTAATCCCCATGCCCGTCACGTGTAAAGAGAAGGTAATGGGCGATGTCCGTCGGTTCCGTGCGCGTCCTGCCACAGCTCGGTTACAGATGCGGGCCCTGACGACCGGGGGCGTGGCGTGCAATGATGGCCCCGCCAACTGCATACCGGCCGCTTGAATCCGCGCGGGAGAGTCCCCGGCCATGGTCGTCGGGGCGCCGAAGGAGCAAGTCCCTCCCTTGAATCTCTCAGGCCCCGTTACCGCGCGGGCGAGGCACATCTGAAAAGCGGGCCGCTGTGTCAGTGGCTCCACCCAAGGTGCAAGCCGTGATCGCCCCCGTGGCGGTCCTGGCGAACCTCTCAGGTTCCGATGACAGATGGGGAGGAACGTTCCTCGCCTGTCATATCTGCCTGGGAGACGACCGACCGATGAGCAGTACCGAACCCACTGGACCGCGGCGCACCGCGCTGGACGCGCTGCACCGCTCGCTCGGTGCGACGATGACCGACTTCGCCGGCTGGGACATGCCCCTGCGCTACGGCTCGGAGCGCGACGAGCACCTCGCGGTGCGCACGAAGGCCGGCCTGTTCGACCTCTCCCACATGGGCGAGATCACCGTGACCGGCCCCGGGGCGGCCGCCCTCCTGAACTACGCCCTGGTCGGCAACATCGCCTCCGTCGGCGTCGGCCGCGCCCGCTACACCATGATCTGCCAGGCCGACGGCGGCATCCTGGACGACCTGATCGTCTACCGGCTGGCCGAGACCGAGTACATGGTCGTGGCGAACGCCTCCAACGCCCAGGTGGTGCTGGACGCGCTGACCGAGCGTGCCGCGGGCTTCGACGCCGAGGTGCGCGACGACCGGGACGCCTACGCGCTGATCGCCGTGCAGGGCCCGGAGTCCCCCGGCATCCTCGCGTCCCTCACCGACGCCGACCTGGACGGCCTGAAGTACTACGCGGGCCTGCCGGGCACGGTCGCCGGCGTGCCGGCGCTGATCGCCCGCACCGGCTACACCGGCGAGGACGGCTTCGAGCTGTTCGTGAAGCCCGAGCACGCGGTGGAGCTGTGGCAGGCGCTGACCAAGGCGGGCGAGGGCGCCGGCCTGGTGCCGTGCGGCCTGTCCTGCCGGGACACGCTGCGCCTGGAGGCGGGCATGCCGCTGTACGGGCACGAGCTGACCACCTCCCTGACGCCGTTCGACGCCGGCCTCGGCCGGGTGGTGAAGTTCGAGAAGGAGGGCGACTTCGTGGGCCGCGAGGCGCTCGCCGAAGCCGCCGCCCGTGCCGACCAGAACCCGCCGCGGGTGCTGGTCGGCCTGGTCGCCGAGGGCCGCCGCGTGCCGCGCGCCGGGTACGCCGTCGTCGTGGGCGGCGAGGTGGTCGGCGAGGTCACCTCCGGCGCCCCCTCCCCCACGCTGGGCAAGCCGATCGCCATGGCCTACGTCGACGCCGCGCACGCGGCGCCGGGCACCGAGGGCGTCGGCGTGGACATCCGGGGCAGCCACGAGCCGTACCAGGTCGTGGCGCTGCCCTTCTACAAGCGCCAGAAGTGACACCGTCGTAACCCCCGACCTCCCGGCCGGAGGCGCGGTGGGGCACACCGGTGCCGCACCCGTGCGCTTCCAGCCGCCCCCCTTTCCCCAGCATTCACCCGCGTACAGGAGAATTCAGGCCATGAGCAACCCCCAGCAGCTGCGCTACAGCAAGGAGCACGAGTGGCTGTCGGCCGCCGAGGACGGCGTCGCGACGGTCGGCATCACCGAGTTCGCGGCCAACGCGCTCGGCGACGTCGTCTACGCCCAGCTCCCCGAGGTCGGCTCCACGGTGTCCGCGGGTGAGACCTGCGGCGAGCTGGAGTCGACCAAGTCCGTCTCCGACCTGTACTCGCCGGTCACCGGTGAGGTCACCGAGACCAACGAGGACGTCGTCAACGACCCGTCGCTGGTGAACTCCGCCCCCTTCGGGGGCGGCTGGCTGTTCAAGGTACGCGTCACGGAGGAGCCGGCCGACCTGCTCTCCGCCGACGAGTACGCCGCCCACACCGCCGGCTGAGGAGTCGTAGCCGAATGTCCGTCCTGAACACGTCCCTGCACGAGCTGGACCCGGAGGTCGCCGCCGCGGTCGACGCCGAGCTCGTCCGCCAGCAGTCCACGCTGGAGATGATCGCGTCCGAGAACTTCGCGCCGCTCGCGGTGATGGAGGCCCAGGGCTCGGTCCTCACCAACAAGTACGCCGAGGGCTACCCGGGCCGCCGCTACTACGGCGGCTGCGAGCACGTCGACGTCGCCGAGCAGATCGCCATCGACCGGGTCAAGGAGCTGTTCGGCGCCGAGTACGCCAACGTCCAGCCCCACTCGGGCGCCTCCGCGAACCAGGCGGCCCTGTTCGCCCTCGCCCAGCCCGGGGACACCATCCTCGGCCTGGACCTGGCGCACGGCGGCCACCTGACCCACGGCATGCGCCTGAACTTCTCCGGCAAGCAGTTCAACGTGGTGGCCTACCACGTGGACCCCGAGACCGGCCTGGTCGACATGGCCGAGGTCGAGAAGCTCGCCAGGGAGCACCGCCCGAAGGTGATCATCGCGGGCTGGTCGGCGTACCCCCGGCAGCTCGACTTCGCCGAGTTCCGCCGGATCGCCGACGAGGTCGAGGCGTACCTGTGGGTCGACATGGCGCACTTCGCGGGCCTGGTCGCCGCGGGTCTGCACCCGAACCCGGTGGAGCACGCGGACGTGGTCACCTCGACCACGCACAAGACCCTGGGCGGCCCGCGCGGCGGCATCATCCTGGCGAAGAAGGACTTCGCGAAGAAGCTGAACTCCTCGGTCTTCCCGGGCTTCCAGGGCGGCCCCCTGGAGCACGTGATCGCGGCGAAGGCGGTCTCCTTCAAGGTCGCCGCCTCGGAGGACTTCAAGGAGCGCCAGCGGCGTACGGTGGAGGGTGCGCGCATCCTCGCCGAGCGCCTGACCGCGGCCGACGCCCGCGAGGCCGGCGTGAACGTGCTGTCCGGCGGCACGGACGTGCACCTGATCCTGGTGGACCTGCGCGCGTCCGAACTGGACGGGCAGCAGGCCGAGGACCGGCTCCACGAGGTCGGCATCACCGTCAACCGCAACGCCGTCCCGAACGACCCGCGTCCCCCGATGGTCACCTCGGGCCTGCGGATCGGCACGCCCGCCCTGGCCACCCGCGGCTTCACGGCCGAGGACTTCGCCGAGGTCGCGGACGTGATCGCCGAGGCGCTGAAGCCGTCCTACGACGCGGAGGCCCTCAAGGCCCGGGTGAAGGCCCTGGCCGACAAGCACCCGCTGTACCCGGGTCTGAACAAGTAAGTCCCCCGGTGGGGCACTCGACGGTGAGTGCCCCACCCTTGTCCTGAGGAGTGACCGTGGCCATCTCGGTCTTCGACCTGTTCTCGATCGGCATAGGCCCGTCCAGCTCCCACACGGTCGGCCCCATGCGCGCGGCGCGCATGTTCGCCCGCCGGCTGCGCAACGAGGACCTGCTCACCTCCGTGGCGTCCCTGCGCTGCGAGCTGTACGGCTCGCTCGGCGCGACCGGCCACGGGCACGGCACGCCCAAGGCGGTGCTGCTCGGCCTGGAGGGCGACTCGCCGCGCACGGTCGACGTCGAGACGGCGGACGAGCGGGTGGCCGGCATCAGGGAGGCGGGCCGGCTCCGGCTCCTCGGGGAGCACGAGATCCCCTTCTCCTTCGACGACGACCTGGTCCTGCACCGCCGCAAGGCCCTGCCCTACCACGCCAACGGCATGACGCTGTGGGCCTTCGGCGCGGACGGCGCGGAACTGCTGTCCAAGACGTACTACTCGGTCGGCGGCGGTTTCGTCGTGGACGAGGACGCGGTCGGCGCGGACCGCATCAAGCTGGACGACACGGTCCTGAAGTACCCCTTCCGCACCGGCGACGAACTGCTGCGGCTGACGCAGGAGACGGGCCTGTCGATCTCCGCGCTCATGCTGGAGAACGAGCGGGCCTGGCGCACGGAGGAGGAGATCCGCGCGGGCCTGCTGGAGATCTGGCGGGTGATGCGGGAGTGCGTCGCGCGCGGCATGTCCCGCGAGGGCATCCTGCCGGGCGGCCTGAAGGTGCGCCGCAGGGCCGCGACCACCGCGCGCAAGCTGCGCTCCGAGGGCGACCCGCTGGCCCTCGCCATGGAGTGGATCACGCTGTACGCGATGGCCGTGAACGAGGAGAACGCGGCGGGCGGCCGTGTGGTCACCGCTCCGACGAACGGCGCGGCCGGCATCATCCCGGCGGTCCTGCACTACTACATCAACTTCGTCCCCGGTGCCGACGAGGACGGCGTGGTCCGCTTCCTGCTGGCGGCAGGCGCCATCGGCATGCTCTTCAAGGAGAACGCCTCCATCTCCGGCGCCGAGGTCGGCTGCCAGGGCGAGGTCGGCTCCGCCTGCTCCATGGCGGCCGGCGCCCTCGCCGAGGTCCTCGGCGGCTCCCCCGAGCAGGTGGAGAACGCGGCCGAGATCGGCATGGAGCACAACCTGGGCCTCACCTGCGACCCGGTCGGCGGGCTCGTCCAGATCCCCTGCATCGAGCGCAACGGCATGGCCGCGGTCAAGGCGGTCACCGCGGCCCGCATGGCCATGCGCGGCGACGGCTCGCACAAGGTCTCCCTGGACAAGGTCATCAAGACCATGAAGGACACCGGCGCCGACATGAGCGTCAAGTACAAGGAGACGGCCCGGGGCGGGCTCGCGGTGAACATCATCGAGTGCTGACCGAGTGCCGAGGGGGCGGGTGACTGCCCTCCGTCCGGGGCACCCGGAGCCGACACCGCCCACGCTCCGGGGTACATCCGTCACAAAGCGTGTGTTATAGCTGCCATGCACACACCTTCCCGGCGCACCCTGCTCAGTGTCCCTCTCGCCGCCGCGGGCGCGGGCCTGCTGTCCGCCTTCGCCCCCGCCCGGTCGCAGGAGGCGGCGTTCGTCGACCCGTCGGGTCCGGAGGTGGCCGCCGCCGAGCGCAGACGCGGGTCCGGCCCGGTGCGCTCGTTCCGCTTCACCGCGGCCGAGTCCACGCTGGACCTGGGCGGCCGGACCGTGCGGAGCTGGGCCTACGACGAGACGCTGCCCGGTCCGCTGGTGCGCGTCACCGCCGGCGACGTCCTGAACCTCACCCTCACCAACCGCCTGCCGGCCGACACGACCCTGCACGCGCACGGGGTGCGGCTGCGCTGCGACATGGACGGCACCCCCGACGTGACGCAGCGCGCCGTCCGCCCGGGGGCCGACTTCACCTACCGGTTCGCCGTCTCCCACCCGGGCACCTACCTCCTCCACTCCCACGTCGGACTCCAGCCCGACCGGGCGCTGTACGCGCCGTTCGTCGTCGACGACCCCAAGGAACCGCTCGAGTACGACCACGAGTGGCTGGTCGTCCTGGACGACTGGGTGGACGGCGTGCGCGGTTCGACCCCGGACCAGGTGCTGCGCCAACTGCACCATGGCGGTTCGACGGCGGGCCCCTACCGGGTGCTGCACGACTCCCACAGCCGCCTGCTCGACGGCGACGGGGGGCATGTGGCCTACCCGTGCTACCTCGTCAACGGCCGACTGCCGGACAGCCCTTCGGTGTTCAGGTGCCGCCCCGGCGACCGCGTCCGGCTGCGCATCGTCAACGCCGGCTCCGAGACCGCGTTCCGGGTCGCGCTGGGCGGTCACACCATGACCGTCACGCACACCGACGGCTACCCGGTGCAGCACGAGGAGACCGACGCCCTGCTCGTCGGCATGGCCGAGCGCTACGACGTGCTCGTCACCGCCGGGGACGGCGTCTTCCCGCTCGTCGCCCTGCCCGAGGGCAAGCAGGGCCAGGCCCTCGCCGTCCTGCGCACCGGCAACGGCAGGAGCCTGCCCTCTCCCCGGGTCCGCCCGGACGAACTGGAGGGGCGGGTCGTCCCCGCCCGCAGCCTGGTGCCCGACGAGTCCGTGGCGCTGGAGGACCGCCAGCCCGACCGCGAACTGCGCCTCACGCTCACCGGCGGCATGAGGAAGTACGACTGGGCCTTCGACCACCGGCCCCACGACCCCTACCGGCGCCACCCGGTCCGCGCCGGGGAACGCGTCCGGCTCACCCTCATCAACGCCACCGACATGTGGCACCCCGTGCACCTGCACGGCCACACCTTCGCGCTGAACGGCGACAACGCCGCCGGCGCGCTGAAGGACACCGCCGTCGTGCTCCCCCACCGCAAGATCGTCGCCGACTTCGACGCCGACAACCCCGGCCTGTGGATGCTGCACTGCCACAACCAGTACCACGCCGAGAGCGGCATGATGACGATCCTCGGCTACCTGAAGTGAGCCGGGCCGGCGGCGGGACGGAGATCGCGCCCCGCCGCCGCCCAGGCGCACACCTGAACTCACGGAGTGGCTGGCCGCTTCCGAGGCGGAGGACATCCGCGTCGTCACGAGCTCGGTGACCCTCGTCGAAGCACGTGACCCCAAGTTCGGCCAAGCCCGCTTCGACCACGCCGCCTCCCGCGTCAAGATCGTCCCGCCCACCGAAGCGATCGCCTGCCAGGCGAGCAGGCTCCTCGCCCCGGCCGGGCTGCACGGGCACAAGTACGCACTGGATGCCATCGTGGCCGCCACGGCACTGGCCTCACCCCACACGGTGACCGTCCTTACGTCGGCCCCCGAGAACCTCGCCCTGTTGTGCGGCCGCGGGGTGCGTGTCCGCAAGGTCCGAGGTTCCCCGGTTCACGCCACGGCCGAGGGACTTGCGGCGCGGCTGAGGGCCGAGGAGTCGTGCCCCTCAGCGGACGGTCGCGCCCAGACAGTCGAGGGCCGCGCGGGCGAATCCCGCCGCGGTGCGCGGCCCCGGCTCCGCGGCCATTGGATCACACGGGTGCGGGCCGGCGCCCGAGGACCGCCACGGCACCCGGCCCGCAGGCCGCGCAGTTGTCTCCTTCCGGTTCCTCCAGGGGCTACCGAACAGTAATCAATCTCTCCTACGCTGCCGCCAACTCGGCTCCGGCGAAGGGGAGTTCATCGATGATAAGCGGCAGAAGGCTGGCGGCTCTGGTGGGGGCCGCCGCCCTGGTGGGCGTGGTGTCCGGGCAGGCGCACGCGGCGGAGCCCCGGTTCTCGGGGACGACGGCGATCGGGACGCACAACGCCTACGAGAAGGACAAGTACACGTACTTCGCCCAGGCCCTGGACTCCGGGGCCTCTCTGCTGGAACTGGACGTGTACGTCGACAGCATCAGCCACCGGTGGCGGGTCAGTCACAGCAACCCGTTCGGCGACGACAACAACTGCGAGGCGGCGAAGACCCCCGCCGAGCTGTACAGCAAGGCCCGGAACCAGGACCTCGGCAGCTGCCTGGACAACATCGCGGCCTGGAACCGGCTCCACCCCGACCACCCGCCGATCGTGTTCAAGGTCGAGATGAAGGTGGGGTTCAACGACAAGGGCGGGCTCGGCCCGGACGAGTTCGACACCCTCGTGTCGCAGAAGCTCGGCGGCAGCGTCTTCAAGCCGGCCGATCTGCTGGGCGGGACGTACCCCTCCCTGGACGCGGCCGCGAAGGCCGACGCCTGGCCCTCGCGCGACGCGCTGCGGGGCAAGTTCCTCTTCGAACTGATCCCGGGCACGGTGGAGCAGTCCAACCCGTTCGACCACTACTGGACGGACGAGGAGTACGGGGACCACCTGCGCGACCTGTACGCGGCCGGGCGGATCTCCGAGGCCGAGGCGTTCCCCGCGGTGCTCGGAGCCGAGGGCGGGGACCCGCGCACGAGCCGGTACGACGCCTCGATCCAGCCGTGGTTCGTCTTCTTCGACGGGGACGCGGCGAGTTACGTGAACAGCGGCTACGACACCTCGTTCTACTCGAGGAACCACTACATCTCGATCATGACGGGGGCCGACGGGGTCTCCCCGGCGATCTCCTCCACCGACCCCACGGACGCCGAAGTCGCCGACCGGCTGGCCCTGCTGGCCAAGGACCACGCGAGCATCATCACCTCGGACTGGTCGGCCAAGTCCGCTTCGGTCCTCAGTTCGGTGACGGACCGGGGCTGAGGATTCCGGCCGAACGCGCGGATCGGGGGTACCGGGTCGGGGCATATATCAGTCAACTCCTGATCACCCCACCGGCACTTCAGGGAGTCCCCCACATGCTCCACGGCATCGATGTCAGCGCGTTCCAGTCCTCGTCGTACGGCACGGACGGCCTCTCCTTCGTCTTCATCAAGGCGACGGAGGGCCGTTCGTACGTCAACCCCCGGCTCACCGCCCAGACCAAGCACGGCCGCGACGCCGGGCTCGTCGTCGGCTTCTACCACTTCCTGTGGCCCGGCGACATCACCGCCCAGGCCGAGTACTTCGTCCAGCACGCCCCCGAGAGGGCGGGCGACCTGCTCGCCGTCGACTGGGAGACCACCAGCGACGGCACGCACGCCAGCAACGCGGAGAAGGACCAGTTCATCCGCACGGTGAAGAGGCTCCGCCCGCACAACAGGGTCCTGCTCTACGCCAACCGGCACTTCTGGCTGAACATCGACACCACCTCGTACGCCGGCGACGGCCTGTGGATCGCCGACTACGTGAGCGCGGGCCACCCGCGCATCAAGGCCAAGTGGCGCTTCCACCAGTACAGCAGCGAGCCGCACGACCAGGACGTGGCCGACTTCACGAGCAAGGCGGCGCTGCGCGCGTGGGCCACTCCCTGAGAGACTCCGCCAGGCCCTACGGGCACTGAGCCGAGGCAAGGGAGAGCACACCTCATGCAACCGATCGTGCACACGCGTCGGGGTGCCGTCCGCGGGGTGCGTGACGACAGCGGTGTCGCCGCGTTCAAGGGCATCCCGTACGCGGCGCCCCCGGTCGGGCCCCTGCGCCTGGCCGCACCCCGGCCGCCCGCCGGCTGGGACGGCGTGCGCGAGGCCACCGCCCACGGGCCGACCGCCCCGCACGCACCCTACGTACCGCCCTTCGACCGGCTCATCCCCGAAGCGCACATCCCCGGGGACGACTGCCTGAACCTGAACGTGTGGACGCCCGATCCCGCGGGGCGCCTTCCCGTCATGGTGTGGGTGCACGGCGGAGCCTTCGCCAACGGCTCGGGCTCGGTCGCCGGTTACGACGGCACCGCCTTCGCCCGGGACGGCGTCGTCCTGGTCACCCTCAACTACCGCCTCGGGGCGGACGGTTTCCTCCACCTCGACGGCACCCCCGACAACCGCGGGCTGCTGGACCAGATCGCCGCCCTGGAGTGGGTCAGGGACAACATCGCGGCCTTCGGCGGCGACCCGGACCGGGTCACGGTGTTCGGCGAGTCGGCGGGCGCCATGAGCATCGGCGCGCTGCTGGCCATGCCCCGCGCCGCGGGACTCTTCCGCAGGGCGATCCTGCAGAGCGGGGCCGCGCACCACAGCCTCACCCCGGCCACCGCCCGGCGTGTCACGGACCAGCTGGCGCGGATGCTCGGTGTACCGGCCACGAGCGCCGCCCTCGCCGCCGTCCCCACCGAGCAGCTGCTCACCGCCCAGCAGAAGCTGCGCGCGGCCGTCTCCGCCCGCCCGGACCCCGAGCTGTGGGGGGAGGTCGTGCACAACCTCATGCCGTTCGAACCCGTCGTCGACGGCGACAGCCTGCCCCAGGCGCCCGCCGACGTCCTCACCCGCGCGGCCGAGGCCGGGACGGACCTCCTGGTGGGCTCCAACAGCGACGAGTTCCGGCTGTTCGTCGTCCCCACGGGCGTCATCGGCCACGTCACCGAGGAGGCGCTGCGCCGGACGGCGGCCGGCTACGGCCTGGACCCCGACCGGGCCCTCCCCGTCTACCGCGAGCAGCGGCCCGGGGCGTCCCCGGGCGACCTCCTGGCGGCGCTGGTCACGGACTGGTTCTACCGCGTCCCCGCGATCCGGCTGGCCGAGGCCCACGCCGGCCGCCGTCCGGGAGGGGTGTTCCTGTACGAGTTCGCCTGGCGGCCGCCCACCTTCGACGGCCTCCTCGGCGCCGCCCACGCCACGGAACTGCCCTTCGTCTTCGACAACCTCGGGGACGAGGCCTTCCTCCCGCTGCTCGGCCCCGCGCTCCCCCAGCAGATCGCCGACGCGATGCACGGCGCCTGGGTCTCCTTCGCCACCACCGGCACCCCCGGATGGCCGGCGTACACCACGGGCACCCGCACCACCATGCGGTTCGACACGGTCTCCACGGCCGTGGACGATCCCCGCCCGCAGGAGCGGGCCGTGTGGGAGGGCGTGCGCTGAAGCCGGTCGAGCGGCCCGTGACCGGGCCGCTCCACGCGGCGGTGCTGCGCCGGTTCAGCCGCGGAAGTCCGCCGGGCGTTCCGGGGACGCTGCCGTCAGTGCCTGCTTCACGGCGTCCACGCCCTCCCGCAGGCCGTACACCGGCGTGCCCGGCTGCTGCCGCCAGGAGTCGTCGATGCCGCCCGCGTCGACCGTGTCGAAGCCGAGTTCCTCGATGAGCGCGCGGACCTTCGCCTTGGCGGCCTCGTCGTCGCCGGCGACCGGCAGGGCCATGCGCTCGGGGTCGCCGGCCGGGCGGGGGCGCTCCAGGATGTCCTGTGCGTAGGTGCCGTTGAAGGCCTTGACGACGGGGTGGCCCAGGTGCCGTTCGGTCCAGCGGCTCTCGGTCAGCCCGTCGTCCTCGATGCCGGCGATCCGGCCGTCGCGCTGCTGCGGGTAGTAGTTGCCGGTGTCGATGACGGCGGCACCGTCGGCCGCGCCGTCCAGCAGGCCGGAGGGCAGGTCGGGAACCGCCTTCAGCGGGACGGTGACGACGACGACCTCGGCGCCGTTCGCCGCCTCCTCGACCCGTACGGGAGTAGCGCCGGTCTCCTCGGCGAGTTCCTTGAGGGTCTCGGGGCCGCGCGAGTTGGCCACGGACACGTCGTGGCCGAGGGCGGTGAGCCGCCGGGTGAGGTTGCCGCCGATGTTGCCCGCGCCGATGATGCCGATCTTCATGTCTGGCCCTTCCAGGATCGATGCATGTGCATACTTCCGTCGACGGGCGACAACCCCGCGGGGCCCGGGACTATTCCGTGGCTGCGGCGAACGGGTGAGATGCCGGAGGGGGCGCCGTCCGGGCGGACGGCGCCCCCTCCGGGTGGGTCACCTGCTGAGGTAGGTCCAGAACTCGTCGAAGGAGAGGACCTTGTCGCCGTTGAGGTCGCGGGTCTTGATGATCGCCTCCGCGACCGTGTCGGTGACGTTCCAGTCACCCCCCTGCGCCAGGGCGGACTTGAACTCGGCCGCGGTGATGAACCCGTCACCGTCCGCGTCGATCCGCTGGAACTCCTTGCGCGCTGCCTCGATGTCCGCCACCGATCCGCCCCTTTGTGTTCGTGTTGCTCGTGCCGTGTCGGCGTACTGTCGCAGGTCAGATTAACGGCCCGGCGAGTCCGGGCCTCCTCCCGGTGGGTGAAGACCGAAGGAGCGGCACCTTGGAGACCTTGCGTGACATTCTCGACGCGGCGGCGCTCGGCGTCTTCCCGCCGGCGGACGGCGGGGTCACCGTGGTGCCGCAGGCCTCGCCCCGGGACGCGGGGGTGCTGTCGTTCACCGCGCACTCCGTGGTGTTCACGGACGAGGATCCGCGGTGGGTGCACGACGCGCTGGGCGCCGTGGACTGCGATCCGCTGGCCGCGCCGATGAACCCCGCCTTCCTCGCCGCCTTCCTGGCCCGGACGGGACGCCGGACGGAGACCGTCGACGCGCTCCTGGTCGGCTCTCCCCTGCCCGGCGGGCCGCCGGTGGCGCTGAGCGAGATCGGGGACGCCGGCCATCCCCGCATCGTCTACGCCCGCGGGCGCCGCGACGACGTGCGCGCCTGGACGGCGGACGGCGGGGTGCTGGTCCTGGGGCGCGGGGTCGGCGGCCGGCTGGAGGTGTCGGTCGAGGTGGACGAGGGGGTACGGCACCGGGGGCTGGGGCGGCTGCTGGTGACCGCCGCCCGGCACCTGGCCGCCGAGCCGCTGTGGGCGCAGGTCGCGCCGGGCAACGCCCGCAGCGTGCGGGCGTTCCAGGCGGCCGGTTACCGCGCGGTGGGCGCGGAGGCGCTGCTGCTCCGGTCCTGACGGGCGGTCAGCGGAAGATGCCGGTGTGCCCGAGCGAGTAGCGGCCGGGCTGCGGGTAGACGGCGAGGCCGTGCGGTCCGCTGCCGACCCTGATGCGGGCCAGCTGGGCGCCGGTGCGGGTGTCGATGGCGTACACCTCGGAGTTGTAGCGGCCGGAGAGCCAGAGCACCTTGCCGTCGGCCGAGACCCCGCCCATGTCGGGGCTGCCGCCGCCGGGCAGCCGCCACTTCTTGGTGAGCCGGTTCCGGGTGAAGTCGAAGATGGAGATGGTGCCCTCGCCGCGGTTGGAGATGTACATCTCGCGGGAGTCCCGGCTGATGTAGAGGCCGTGGGCGCCCTTGCCGGTGGCGAGGAACTCCGGCTTTTCGAAGGTGTTCCCGTTCAGGATCCACAGGCCGTTCGCGACCATGTCGGCGATGTAGTAGCGGCTGCCGTCCGGCGCGATCTTGACGTCCTGCGGCATGGCCCCGTGGTAGGGCAGCTTCTGCTGGCCGACGACCTTCATCCGCGCGGTGTCGACCTTGAGCAGTTCGCCGCTGAACTCGCAGGAGACGATGAAGTACTTGCCGTCGACCGAGAAGTCGGCGTGGTTGACGCCGTGGCAGCTGACCGGGACGGTCTTCACGATCTTCATGGTGTGCGCGTCGCGGAACACCAGCTGCCGGTCCATGGAGGCCATGACCACGGCGTACCTGCCGTCGGGCGTGAAGTACAGGTTGTAGGGGTCGTGCACCGGCACCGGGTCGCCGGCCTTGCCGGTCCTGGGGTCGATGGGGGTGAGGCTGTTGCCGAGGTCGTTGTTGACCCACAGGGTCTTCATGTCCCAGGACGGCACGACGTGCTGGGGCTGCCGGCCGACCGGGATGGTCTCGATCACCTTGTACGTGCGCGGGTCGATGACGGTGACCGTGTCGGAGTTGGTGTTCGGCACGTACACCCGGGACGGGAAGCCCTTGACCACCGGGGAGAGCAGGTTCGGGCGGTCGGCGGCGTAGATGTCCTTCGGGTCCACGACCGGGGGCATCCCGGGCAGCACGTCCACCTGCTGTCTCGGCGCCTGCGGCCGGGCCGGCGCCGTGCTGCCGCGGGCCGACCGCCCGGAGTGGTCGGCGCCCGACCCGCAGGCGGACAGCAGGGTCAGGGCGGTGAGGGCGGCTCCCGCGGCCAGCAGGCGGGCGGCTCGGTTGGTGGGCATCAGCTCAGCAGCTCCGTGGTGGTGACCGCGCGCAGTCCGCGGCGGCCGAGTTCGTGGAGTACGGCGGGGAGGGCGGCGACCGTGTCCGGATAGCCGAAGTGCAGGCTCACCACCGACCCGGCGCGGGCCTCGGCGAGGACCTTCCGGGTGACGGCGTCGGCGCCGGGCCGGGTGTAGTCGAGGGAGTCGACCTCGTACGACAGCACGTGGGGGTAGCCGGCGGCGCGGGCCAGCCGGGCGACCAGCGGGGAGGCGGTCGGGGAGCGGGAGGGGCGGAACCAGGTGCCGATGGACCCGGTGAGCCGTTTCAGGCGCTCGGCGCAGCCGGTGATCTCCTGGCGCGCGCCGGCCTCGGACATGGCGTTGATGGAGACGTGCCGCTGGGTGTGGTTGCCGAGGTCGTGGCCGCCGTCGAGAATGCGGCGGGCGAGGCCGGGGTGTTCGTCCAGCCAGGTGCCGACGGCGAGCACGGTGAGCCGGGCCCCGTTCCGTTCGGCCGTGGCGAGCAGGGAGGTGGCGAGGGCGGGGTCGCCCTGGCCGTGGAAGGTGAGGGCGACCTGGGGGCGGGTGCGCGGGCCGTGGGTGATCTGGGCGGGCTGCCCGGGGTAGGCCCGGGGGGCGGGTGCGGTACGGGGGGTGGCCGCGGGGTGGCCGGACGCGGACCCGGCGGACGCGGAGGCCGCGGCGGGCGGGGCGTCCTGGCCGGTGCCGCAGCCGGCGGCGAGCGCGCCGCCGGCGACGAGCAGCGCGCTCGTGCGCAGCACGTCACGTCGGTTGGTCGTGGTCACCCGCACCATTTAAGGGGTGCTGGGTAAGAAAACCCCCGATTCGCCCATATGGGGGATGATTTCGGGTCGTCCCCCGGGAGGGTGGGTCAGCGGTCGGCGACGCGCATCTCGAACCAGGTGGTCTTGCCCCGCGGCAGCAGGTCGACGCCCCAGCGGTCGGCCAGTTTGTCCACCAGGAACAGGCCGCGGCCGCTGACGTCCAGGTCCTGAACCGGCATCAGGCAGGGCAGCGCGCGTGAGGGATCGCGGACCTCGACGCGGATCCAGCCGCGGCGGCGGCGCATCCTCAGGCCGAAGACCCGGGCGCCGGTGTGCCGTACGGCGTTGCCGACGAGTTCGGAGACGAGTAAGACCGCGTCCTCGGTCATCTTGGGGGTCAGTCCCCAATGGCGCAGGACGACGACCTGGGTCAGCCGGCGCGCCGTGGCCGCGGACTCGGGGCGGGACGGCAGCGGGATCTCCGCCTCCGCCGGGTTGCCGAACAGTTCGAGCGCCTTGAGCGCCTGTTCGTCCTCGACCGCGGGCGACCAGCGCGCCGCGGCCGCACGGCTGTGTCCCCGCGGCTGTTCGATGCCCTCCAGCCCCGCCATGCCCCCATGATGGCGGCCCGAAGCGGTCCGCGTGGCCGTTCCGGAGGAATACGCCCCCCTCGCGCCCCCTGCCCGCTCCATTCGCACGGCATATGCCGATGACATGCCGGGGCCCGTCGAGGCCCGGCCGACCTGCGGCTACGGCTCGCCTTCCGGCAAGCGGCGGGTTCCCTCGACGAGACGGACTTAAGGTGGCCTTAAGGTTGCGATAAACCGCCCCATCGAGGGACCCGGATCAGACGGGACGTCAACAGCAAGCCCCCGGGGGAAAGTTCGGGCGGCTCACCGCACGCGCCTCAGAGGAACTTGGCCTTGCCCGGCCCCTCCTCCACGAAGCTGCGCATGCCGCGCGCGCGGTCCTCGGTGGCGAACAGACCGGCGAACCAGTTCCGCTCGACGGCGAGCCCGGTGTCGATGTCGGTCTCCAGACCGGTGTCCACCGACTCCTTCGCCGCGCGCAGCGCGATCGCCGGCCCCTGCGCGAGCTTCGCGGCCCAGGCGTGCGCCTGCTCGTACACCTCGGCGGCCGGCACGACCCGGTCCACCAGGCCGATGGCGAGGGCCTCGTCGGCCTTCACCTGACGGCCGGTGAAGATGAGGTCCTTGGCCTTGGAGGGGCCGATCAGGCGGGGCAGGCGCTGGGTGCCGCCGGCGCCCGGGACCAGGCCGAGCAGGATCTCGGGCTGGCCGAGCTTGGCGTTCTCGGCGGCGATGCGGTAGTCCGCGCACAGGGCCAGTTCGCAGCCGCCGCCGAGGGCGTACCCGGTGATGGCGGCGACGACGGGCTTGGGGATGCGGGCGACGGCGGTGAAGGAGTCCTGCAGGGCGCGGGCGCGCAGGACCATCGCGGTGTGGTCCATCTCCTGCATCTCCTTGATGTCCGCGCCCGCCGCGAACACCCGCTCGCCGCCGTAGATCACCACGGCGCGCACGTCGTCGCGGCGCGTGGCCTCCTCGGCGAGTTCCTTCAGCCGGTCCTGCGTGGCGACGTCCAGCGCGTTCATCGGCGGCCGGTCCAGACGCAGGGTTCCTACACCTTCGGCGACTTCGAGTTTCACGGTCATGGGCAGCAGGTTAACGGGCACTAACGGCGGCGGGCCCGGTGCCGTACCTCACAGCACCGGGCCCGCACTCCGGGCGACGCCTACTTCTTCCAGTCGGCCCAGGACATGTTCCAGCCGTTCAGCCCGTTGGCCGGGTCCACCGTGCGGTCGTGGGAGTGCTTGACGACCACCACGTCGCCGATGATCGAGTGGTTGAAGAACCAGGCCGCCGGAACGTTCCTGTCGTAGCCGCCGCGCACGTCGCGCAGGCCGACGCAGCCGTGGCTGGCGTTGTAGTTGCCGAAGGCGCCGCCGCCCCAGTAGTTGCCGTGGATGAAGGTGCCGGAGTTGGTGAGGCGGATGGCGTGCGGGACGTCCTTGATGTCGTACTCGCCGCCGTAGCCGACGGTCTCGCCGTTCATGCGGGTCACGGTGAGCTTCTCGCTCATCACCATCTGGCCGTTCCAGGTGTCGTAGCCGGGCTTGCCGGTGGTGACCGGGATGGTCTTGACGACCTTGCCGTCCTGGGTGACCTTCATCGTGTGCTTCTTGGCGTCCACGACGGAGACCTGGTTGCGCCCGATGGTGAACTTCACCGTCTTGCGCTGCTTGCCGTAGACGCCGGCGCGGCCCTCGACGCCGTCGAGGTCGAGGTCGACGGTGACCTTGGTGCCTTCCTGCCAGTACTTCTCGGGGCGGAAGTCCAGCCGGTCGTTGCCGAACCAGTGGCCCTCGACGTCGACGGCCGGCTCGGTCTTGACGCGGATGGCCTTCTCGACGTCCTCCGGGTGGGTGATGCCCCGGGTGAAGCGGACGGAGAACGGCATCCCGACGCCGACGGTGGAGCCGTCCTCGGGGGTGAAGTAGCCGACGAAGGTGTTCTTCGGCGTCAGGGTGGTGAAGCTGGAGTCCTCGGCGGCCTCGCGGCCCGCGGAGTCCTTAGCCACCGCGTGCACGGTGTACTTGGTGCCGCCGGCCAGGTGGGTCGACGGCGTCCAGGACGCGCCGCCGGCCGCGATGCTGCCGTCGACGCGGGTGCCCTTGGCGTCCTTGACCACGACCTCGGTCAGCCTGCCCTTGGCGACGTTCACCTTCAGGGCGCCGCTCGTGTCGACGTTGGTGGCGCCGGACTTGGGCGCGATGCTGACGGCGGCGGTGGACTGCCCGCCCTGCCGGGTCCCGGAGTCCTTGCCCTTCCCGGCTCCCGGGCCGGACTCCGAGTGGCCGCCTCCGCCGCACGCGGTGACGGCCATCAGCAGGGCGCCGGCTATCAGCGCCAGCCCCTTGCGACCGCTCCCCCTCATCTGAGGCGTTCGCCTCCGGGGCGCTGCAGCCGGTGTCGAGAGGCCGACCGTGCTCAACCCTTCGGGCCTCCGCGCTCCCCCACGCCCGAATCCGCTCGCGTGGGGGGAGCCCCATGTCCTCTCGACACCGGCGCGCCCCTGCGGCTCACTTCCCCGTCCCCCCGCCGAAGCCCCCGATATCGGCCGCACGTTCAAGGTGTTCTCCCCTCCCAGGACCAGGTCAGGCCCGGTCCCCACCACACTGTGCGCGCATATTAACCGCCGGATTTTGAGCGCGGTGTCAGGTGAATGTCACCGTTCCGTCGCAACTTCGACCTGTCACCGTGACCGCTCGATACCGCCCCTCATCTGCTCACTTCACCGCGCTGCCGGCCGTCCATGCCGTCCAGGCCATGTTCCAGCCACTGAGGCCGTTGTCGGGAGCGACCGTCTTGTCCTTGCTGTTCACGACCTCGACCACGTCGCCGACCAGGCTGCGGTCGAAGAACCAGCCCGCCGGGGTGTCCGAACCGCCGCCCTTGACGTCCCTCAGGCCCACGCAGCCGTGGCTGACGTTGACGTGTCCCGGGGAGTCCGGCGACCAGTAGTTGCCGTGCAGGAAGGTGCCGGAGTCGGTGAGCCGCATGGCGTGCGGGACGTCGGGGATGTCGTACTCGCCGCCGAAACCGACGGTCTGACTGTTCATGCGGGTCACCTCCAGCATGTCCATCACCACCATCTTCCCGTTGTAGGTGGGGTGTGTCGGGGCGCCCGCGGTGATCGGCACGGTGGCCAGGAGCTGTCCGTCGCGCCGCACCTCCATCATGTGCCGGGCCGCGTCCACCAGGGAGACCTGGCTGCGGCCGACGGTGAAGGCGAACGTCTTGGCCTGCAGGCCGTAGATGCCGGGGGCGCCCTCGACGTCCCTCAGGCCGAGGCCGACGGTGACCTCGGTGCCGGGTTTCCAGTAGTGCTCGGGGCGGAAGTCCAGGCGGTTCTTCCCGAACCAGTGCGGGCGGATGTCCACCGGCGGCCGGGCGGTGACGCGGACGGCGCGCTCGACGGCGGCGCGGTCCGTGATGTCCTGGCTGAAGGACAGGGAGACGATCATGCCGGTGCCCACGGTGGAGCGGTTCTCCGGGGTGACGTAGGCGATGAACCGGCGCTCGGGGACGTAGGTGGTGAAGGTGGTGTGCCGGGCCGAGCGGCGGCCGTGCGCGTCGAGCGCGACCGCGTCGACGGTGTACTTGGCGGCGAGCGCCAGCCTCCTCGCGTCCGGTTCCCAGGTCAGCCCGTCGGCGCTGAGGTGCCCGGGGACCGGGGTGTCCTGGGCGTCCTGGGAGGCGACGACGCTCACCTTCTCCAGCCGCCCGCCCGGCACCCGCACCCGCAGCCGCTCCTCGGGCCGGACGGCTCTGCTGCCGTCGTCCGGGGTCACCCGGATGACGTCCTCGGGGGACGGGGGTTTCCCGAGGACCCGGTCGATGTCCAGTCCGCCGGAGCCGCCCGTGCAGCCGGCCAGCAGTGCCGCCCATGTCAGTACCGCGGCCAGCGCGGCCCCCGCGCGCCGTGCGCGCCCTTGTACGTGCCTCACGTGGGTCCCAACGACGGGGCACGCCCCGGGGAAACGTGAGTGCGACCCTCGCGCTGGGCAGAACAGTGGGGAGGACGACGCGAAGGGGAGCCGGCCGCGCCCGCGTCGGAGCCGTCGGGGCGCAGCCGTACCGTGCGGCCGGGCGTGCCCGAGGGGGTGCGCCCGGCCGTTCGGCACGGCCGAGTGCGCCCCGCGGGCGAGCCACTGAAAGAGGGGCCGACTGGTGACGAGCGCAGCCGAGCAGCGGGCACGGACCGCGGGCGGTACGGCCGGGAGCGGGCACCCGGCGGCCGCGGTGAGCGGCGCCCGGCGGGCCGCGCCGCCGGCCCCGCCGGTGTGGCCGGGCGCGTCGACCCCGCTGGGGGCCCGGTTCCGGGTCGGCCCGGACGGGGTGGCGGGCACCAACTTCGCGCTGTGGGCGGCCGGGGCGGAGGGGGTGCGGCTGTGCCTGTTCGACGAGCGGGGCCGGGAGACCCAGGCTCCGCTGACCGAACTGACGCACGAGATATGGCACGGCTTCGTGCCGGGCGTGATGCCCGGGCAGCGCTACGGCTACCGGGTGGAGGGCCGCTGGGACCCGTGGACCGGCGCCCGCTGGAACCCGGCGAAGCTGCTGCTCGACCCGTACGCGCGCGCGGTGGACGGCGAGTTCCGGCTGCCGCCGGAGGTGTACGGGCACGTCCGGGACTGGCCGGAGCAGCACGTCGCCGACACCGTCCGCGACGACCGGGACTCGGCGCCGTTCGTGCCCAAGGGCGTGGTCGTGCACGACGACGACGACTGGTCCGACGACCGCCGCCCCAAGACGCCGTGGGCGGACTCGGTGATCTACGAGCTGCACGTGCGCGGCTTCACCAAGTCGCACCCGGGCGTCCCCGAGGAGCTGCGCGGCACCTACGCCGGCCTCGCCCACCCGGCCGCGGTCGAGCACCTGGTGAAGCTGGGCGTCACGGCCGTGGAGCTGCTGCCCGTCCACCAGTTCGCGCACGAGGACCACCTGCTGCGCCGGGGACTGCGCAACCACTGGGGCTACAACTCCATCGGCTACTTCGCCCCGCACGCCGGCTACGCGGCCTCGGGGACGACGGGCCAGCAGGTCGGCGAATTCAAGCGGATGGTGCGCGCGCTGCACGCCGCCGGCATCGAGGTCATCCTCGACGTGGTCTACAACCACACCGCGGAGGCGGGCGAACTGGGCCCCACGCTCTCGCTGAAGGGCATCGACAACCGCGGCTACTACCGCCTCCAGCACGACGCCCGCCGGTACGCCGACTACACCGGCTGCGGCAACACGCTGCACGTCGTGCAGCCCCAGGTGCTGCGCCTGATCACGGACTCCCTGCGCTACTGGGTCACCGAGATGGGCGTGGACGGCTTCCGGTTCGACCTCGCGGCCGCGCTCGCCCGCTCGATGCACGACGTCGACATGCTCTCCCCCTTCCTCGCAGTCATCGCCCAGGACCCGGTGCTGCGCCGGGTGAAGCTGATCGCCGAGCCGTGGGACATCGGCTCCGGCGGCTACCAGGTGGGCGCCTTCCCGCCGCTGTGGACGGAGTGGAACGACCGGTACCGCGACACCGTGCGGGACTTCTGGCGGCACGCCCTGCCCGACGTACGGGAGATGGGCTACCGGCTGTCCGGCTCCAGCGACCTGTACGCCTGGGGCGGCCGCCGCCCCTACGCCTCCGTCAACTTCGTCACCGCGCACGACGGTTTCACCCTGCGCGACCTGGTGTCGTACGAGCGCAAGCACAACGAGGCCAACGGCGAGGACAACCGGGACGGCACCGACGACAACCGCTCCTGGAACTGCGGGGCGGAGGGCGAGACCGGCGACGAGCGGGTGCGGGCGCTCAGGCGCCGGCAGCTCAGGAACCTGCTGACGACGCTGCTGCTGTCGACGGGCGTGCCCATGCTGGTCGCCGGCGACGAGCTCGGCCGCACCCAGCGCGGCAACAACAACGCCTACTGCCAGGACAACGAGATCAGCTGGCTGGACTGGTCCCTGCTCCAGGACCCGGCCTGGCGGCCGCTGTTCGACCTGACCTCCCGGCTGATCGCCCTGCGCCACCGGCATCCGGTGCTGCGCCGGCGCGCCTTCTTCTCGGGCCGCGCGCACTCGGCGGACGGGCTGCGCGACCTGGCCTGGTTCACGCCGAGAGGGGCGGAGATGACCGAGGGCGACTGGTACGCCCCCGCCGCCACGCTTGGCATGTATCTGTCGGGTCGGGACATCCCGGGCCGCGACGAGCGGGGCGCTCCCGTCCTGGACGACAGCTTCCTGGCCGTGCTGCACGCGGGCGAGCGCCCGACGGGCTTCCGGCTGCCGGGCCCGCCGTGGGCGGAGCGCTACGAGGTCGTGGTCGACACCTCCCGCGAGGACCAGGCCGAGGCGCCGGGCACGGTCCACCCGGCGGGCACGGAGATCACGGTCCCGGCGCGCAGCGTGCTGCTCCTGCGGGCCGGCTGACGCCGTCCACCCCCCGCACGTGACGCGGATCACGCCCAGCGACTGCAGCGCGGCCGGGGGCGTGGGGCCTTTCTCCTGGTGTGGACAGCCGGCGAGAACGGGGACCGTGGAATGGAGCAGGCTCGGGCCGGTGAGTACGACGCGTTCGTGGCGGCCCGCTGGTCGGTGTTGTTCCATCTGGCCCGTCTGCTCACCGGAGGGGACCGGCATCGGGCCGAGGACCTGTTGCAGGAGTCCCTGGTCAAGCTGTGGTTCGTCTGGCCGAAGGTGGCCGACGAGGCGCCGGAGGCGTACGTCCGCAAGGTGCTCGCCCGGGCCGCGGCCCGCTCGGCCCGCCGGCGCTGGTGGGGCGAGCGGCCCGTGGAGCGGCTGCCCGAGGTGGCGGCGGCCGGGGACGTGTCGGCGACCGTCGCCGAGCGCTCCCGGCTGGAGGCGGCGCTCGCCCGCCTGAGCCCGCAGCAGCGGGCCGCCGTCGTGCTGCGCTACTACCAGGACCTGCCCGACCGGCAGGTCGCCGAGGCCCTGGGCTGCCCGGTGGGCACGGCCCGGTCCCACGCCGCGCGCGGGGTGGCCCGGCTGCGCCGGCTGCTGGCCGACGTCATCGAGCCGGTGGGGTGAGGGAAGAGGCCATGGATCACTTCGAACGGCAGCTGACGCGGCTGATGCACGGCACCCGGGAACCGGCCGTGTTCGAGGCCGGGCAGCGGGAGCGGCTGTACGCGGGGGTGCGCGCCCGGCGCCGGGCGCGCACGGCACGCCGGGCGGCTGGGTCGGTGCTGGCGGCCGCCGGGATCGGGCTCGGGCTGCTGCTGTGGCCGCACGCGCCGGCCGCGAACCGGCCGAGCGCGCCGCCGCCGCGTCCCGTCATCAGCCCGGCCCCGGGCCCGTCCCGGACCCCGGACGGCACGACCGGCCCGACGCCGCGGTCGTCCGCCACCACCCGGCGGCCCGGGCCGAGCACGACGCAGACCTCGGTCCCGCCCACGGCGACCGACGGTCCGGGCGCGACCGCACAGCCGCCGCCCACCCACACCGCCACGAGCACGGCCACCGCCACCTCCCGGGGCGCGGCCACCACCCCACCGGTCACGGACTCCGCGCCCCCCCGCGGCGCACCGACCTCCACGTCCACCTCGGTGCCCGGGGCGAGCGGCTGACCCGCGTCCCCGCCGTGCCCCGGGACACCCGCGGGCGCCCGACGACCAGAGAACGCAAGGACCCACGTGATGAGACTCCGCACCGGCCGGACCGCTCCGGCCGCGACTCCCCTGCCCCGGCGCGCGCCCCTCGCCCTCCCGCCCGGGGAACCCGTCCTGGACCTGGTCGTACCGGTGTTCGACGAGGAGAAGGACCTGGCGCCGAACGTCCGGCGGCTGCACGCCCATCTGCGGGACACCTTCCCCTACCCGTTCCGCATCACCGTCGCCGACAACGCCAGCACCGACCGCACCCCGCACATCGCGGCCCGGCTCGCCGCCGGCCTGCCCGAGGTGGAGTGGACCCGGCTGCCGCTCAAGGGGCGCGGGCGGGCGCTGCGCACGGTCTGGTCCGCCTCGCGGGCCCCCGTGCTGGCCTACACCGACGTGGACCTGTCCACCGGGCTCGCGGCCCTGCTGCCGCTGGTCGCGCCGCTGGTCTCGGGCCACTCCGACCTCGCCATCGGCACCCGCCTGGCCCCCGGTTCCCGGGTGGTGCGCGGCGTGAAGCGGGAGGTCGTCTCCCGCGGCTACAACGCCCTGCTGCGCCGTACGCTCGCCGTCGGCTTCTCCGACGCGCAGTGCGGGTTCAAGGCGGTGCGGCGCGACGCCGCCGAGCGGCTGCTGCCGCTGGTGCGGGACGGGGGGTGGTTCTTCGACACCGAACTGCTGGTGCTGGCCGAGCGGGCCGGGCTGAGGATCCACGAGGTGCCGGTGGACTGGGTGGACGACCCCGACAGCAGCGTCGACATCCTGGCCACCGCGCTGGCCGACCTGCGCGGGATCGCCCGGCTGCGGCGGGAGGCGGGCCGCCGCCGTCGTACGGCGGGGCCGGGCGCCGCATGACCACGGCCCTGGACCGCGTCCCCGCGGCGGCCCCCGGGGAGGGCGTGCGCGGCCCGCGGGAGCTGCTGCGCGCCGCCGTGCGCCGGTACGGCCCGGTGCTCGCCTTCTTCGGCGTCCTGAAGCTCGCCGGCCTGTGCTCCTTCCTGTACCTGCTGGACTCGGCCGGGGACTTCCGCGGCAAGTCCCCGCGCTTCGGCGGCGGGGCGCACGCGTGGGACGTGCTGGGCACCTGGGACGGCTGGTGGTACCAGCAGATCGCGCTGCACGGCTACGACCCGAAGCTCGTCCCGGTGCCCGGCGCCACCGGCATGATCACCCTGGAGGGCAACTCGGCGGCGTTCTTCCCGCTGTACCCGGCGCTGATGCGGATGGCGTCCGAGGTGACCGGCCTGGGCCCGTACGGCGCCGGCCTGCTGGTGTCCGTCCTCGCCTCCTTCGCCGCCGCGCTCGGCGTCCACGCCGTCGCCGCGTGGTTCGGCGGCCCGCGGGCCGGGCTCGCCGCGGCCGGACTGTGGGCTGTGTGGCCCGGCTCCGGCGTGGAGTGGGCGGTCTACTCCGACTCGCTCTACGTCGCCCTCGCCGCCTGGGCCTGCCACGCGGTCATGACCCGCCGCTGGCTCACCGCGGGCGTCCTCACCTTCGCGGCCGGGCTGGGCCGGCCCACCGCCGCGGCGCTGATCGCCGCGCTCGCGGTTGCCGTCCTGTACGCCCTGCGCGACCGCCGCGACGGCACCCTGCGCCCGCTGCTCGCCCTGGCGCTCGCCCCGCTCGGCCTGCTCGGCTACCTGGGCTGGGTCGGCCACCGGACGGGCGACTGGGGCGGCTACTTCACGCTCCAGTCCGGCGCCTGGGCGCACGAGTTCGACTACGGCAGGCAGACCCTGGACGTGCTGACGTCCGTCCCGGTGGGCCACAACGGCTACCTGTTCCCGTGTCCTTTCGCGGACGTCGTCGGGGTGGGCGTCGTGCTGCTGGCCCTCGTGCTGCTGCCGCTGCTGTTACGGCTGCGTCCCCCGGCGGTCCTGGTCGTCCACACGGTGCTGACCCTCGCCCTCGTCCTGGGCAGCCAGCAGATCTTCGCCAACGTCTCGCGCTACCTGCTGCCCTGCTTCCCGCTCTTCGTGCCCCTGGCGGTCGCGATGCGCCGGCTGTCCCTGCCCGTCCAGTGCACGGTGCTCGGCATCGCGGCCGTGGCCTCCGGGTCGTACGCGGGGTACGTGCTGTTCGAGCTGGGGGTGCCGTAGGCGGGGCCAGGTCCTGTCGTCAAACTCCCGCCGTCCGCCCGCAGGGCGGGCGGGAGTTTGACGACATGGCCTAGGCCAGGCTGTCCCGCCACGCGCGGTGCAGGTCCGCGAACCTTCCCGTGCCCGCGATGAGTTCGCCGGGCCGGCCGTCCTCGACGATCCGGCCGTGCTCCATGACCAGGACCCGGTCGGCGATCTCCACGGTGGACAGCCGGTGGGCGATCACCACCGCCGTACGGCCCCTGAGCACGGTCGTCATCGCCCGCTGCACGGCCCGCTCGCCCGGGACGTCCAGCGAGCTGGTCGCCTCGTCCAGGATCAGCACCGCCGGGTCGGCGAGCAGCGCGCGGGCGAAGGCGACCAGCTGGCGCTGGCCGGCCGAGATGCGGCCCCCGCGCTTGCGTACGTCCGTGTCGTAGCCGTCGGGCAGGGCGCTGATGAACTCGTGCGCGCCGATCGCCTTCGCGGCCCGCTCGATCTCCTCGCGGCCGGCCTCGGGACGGCCGATGGCGATGTTGTCCGCGACCGTGCCGGAGAACAGGAACGCCTCCTGCGTCACCATCACCACCCCGCGCCGCAGCTCGGGCACCGCCAGCTCGCGCAGGTCGACGCCGTCCAGCAGCACCCGCCCGTCGGAGGGGTCGTAGAAGCGGGCGAGCAGCTTGGCCAGGGTCGACTTGCCCGCGCCGGTGGAGCCGACGACGGCGACGGTCTGCCCGGCCGGCAGGGTCAGGTCGAAGCGGGGCAGCACCTCGCCGCCGGTGCGGTAGGCGAAGCGGACCCCGTCGAAGACGACCTCACGGCCCGGGAACCCGCTCTCGCGCGCCGGGAGTTCGCGCGGCTCGGCGGGCTCCGGCACGGAGGGGGTCTGCGCGAGCAGTCCGGCGATCTTCTCCAGCGAGGCGGCGGCCGACTGGTAGGAGTTCAGGAACATGCCGAGCCGGTCGATCGGGTCGTACAGCCGCCGCAGGTACAGCACCGCCGCCGCCAGCACGCCCAGCGCCAGCGAGCCGGACGCCACCCGGTAGGCGCCCCACAGCACGATCCCCGCGACCGCGGTGTTGGCCACCAGCCGGGAGCCGACCACATACCGGGCCATCTCCAGCAACGCGTCCCCGTTGCTCCGCTCGTGCCGCCGGTTCAGCACGGCGAACTCGGCGTCGTTCGCGGCCTCCCGGCGGAAGGCCCGCACCGGCCGGATGCCGTTCATCGTCTCCACGAACTTCACGATCACCGCGGCGATCGCGGTGGACCGCACCCGGTACACCCGCACCGCGCGCCGCTGGTAGACCCGCACCAGCAGGTACAGCGGCACGAAGGAGGCCACCGCGACCGCGCCGAGGCCGAGATCCAGCCACAGCAGCATGGCGGAGATGTAGAGGAAGGACAGCACGACGGTCACCAGCTCCTGCAGCCCCTCGTTGAGGAGCTCGCGCAGCGACTCGACGTCCGTCGTGGAGCGGGAGATGAGGCGACCGCTCGTGTACCGCTCGTGGAAGTCGACGCTGAGCGCCTGCGCGTGCCGGAAGATCCGGCCGCGCAGGTCCAGCAGCACGTCCTGGCTGACCCGGGCGGAGGCCCCGATGAACGCGACCTGCAGCCCGCCGGAGAGCAGCGCGCACACCAGATAGCCGGCGGCCACCGCGATCAGCGGCCCGTGGTCGTGGTGCCGGAACGCCGGGACGGCCCGGTCGATGGCGTACGCCACCAGCAGCGGGCCCGCCTGCACCGCCGCCTGCTGGAGCAGCAGCAGGACCGTGGTGAAGGCGACGCGGGCCCTCATGGGGGCGAGCAGCGAGCGCAGCAGGCCCGCCGTCGCGCCGGGCGGGGTGGGCAGGACGTCGCGGTCGAAGGGGTCGCCGTCGCCGGTGTCCCGCGGGCTGGGGAGGTCGTCGTCCTCCGTGGCCGGAGTGGCGGTCGTGGTGGTGGTCATCGGTGGTCCTCCCGTTCCCCGGCCTCTTCCCCGGACATCAGGTGCGCGTACTCGGGGTTGCCGCGCAGCAGTTCCTGGTGGGTGCCGACGGCGGCGATCCGGCCGCCCGACAGCAGCGCGACCCGGTCCGCGAGCAGCACCGTGGACGGGCGGTGGGCCACGATCAGCGCGGTGGTGTCCGCGAGGACCTGGCGCAACGCGGCCTCCACGGCGGCCTCGGTGTGCACGTCCAGGGCGGACAGCGGGTCGTCCAGCACGAGGAACTCCGGCCGGCCGACGACCGCGCGGGCCAGCGCGAGGCGCTGGCGCTGGCCGCCGGACAGGGTCAGGCCCTGCTCGCCGACCCGGGTGGCGGTGCCCTGCGGGAGGGCGTGCGCGAACTCGGCCTGGGCGATGGCGAGAGCGCGGTCCAGCTCCGCCTCCCCGGCGCCGTCGGGGGCGCCCATCAGCACGTTCTCGCCGACGCCGGCCGAGAAGAGGGTGGGTTCCTCGAAGGCGACGGCGACCTTGCCGCGCAGCTCCTCACGGGACATGGCGGTGATGTCGACGCCGTCCAGGGTGATGCGACCGGAGGTGACCTCGTGCAGCCGGGGGACCAGCGCGGTGAGCGTCGTCTTGCCGCTGCCGGTGGCGCCGACGAGGGCCATGGACTCGCCGGGGCGGATGTGCAGGTCGATGCCGTCCAGCAGGGGCGGGGAGCCGGGCGGGGCGTCGGGGTAGCGGAACCGGACGTCCTCGAACCGGAGCCCGGCGCCGCCGCCCGTGCGGGCGGCCGCACGGCCGTCCGCGGTCGCGGCCGGGTCCTCGGGCTCCTCGTCCATCACCTCGAAGTACCGCTCCGTGGCCGTCGCCGCCTCCTGGCTCATCGCCAGCAGGAAGCCGATGGAGTCCACCGGCCAGCGCAGCGCGAGCGCCGTGCTCAGGAAGGCGACCAGCGTGCCCGCGGACAGGTCGCCGTCGGCCACGCGCACGGCGCCCAGCACCAGGGCCGCCCCGATCGCCACCTCGGGCAGGGTGACGATGACGCCCCAGATGACGGACAGCAGCCGCGCCTTGTGCAGCTCCGTGCCGCGCAGGGTGCCCGACAGCTCTCGGAAGGCGCGGGCCTGGCTGCGGTGCCGGCCGAAGCCCTTGATGATGCGGATGCCGAGCACGCTCTCCTCGACGACCGTCGTCAGGTCCCCGACCTGGTCCTGGGCGCGCCGCGCCGCCTCGGCGTAGCGCCGCTCGAAGACCACGCAGGTCCACAGCACCGGGACGGCCGGCCCGAGCACGACCAGCCCGAGCACCCAGTCCTGCAGCAGCATGATCACCACGCCGACGGCGATCGTCACCCCGTTGACCAGCAGGAAGGTCAGCGGGAAGGCGAGGAACATGCGCAGCAGCATCAGGTCGGTCGTGGCCCGGGACAGCAGCTGACCGGACGCCCACCGGTCGTGGAAGGCCACGGGCAGCCGCTGCAGGCGGCGATACAGGGCCGCCCGCATCTCCGCCTCGACGTGCGACAGCGGCCGGGCCACCAGCCAGCGCCGCAGGCCGAACAGGAGCGCCTCGGCGATGCCGAGCAGCAGCAGGTACAGCGCGCCGAGCCACACTCCCGCCGGGTCGCGGCCGGCCACGGGACCGTCGACCATCCACTTCAGCACGAGCGGGATCACCAGCCCCGTGCAGGAGGCGACGATCGCGACGAAGGCGGCCGTGAACAGCCGGGTCCGCACCGGGCGGACGTAGGGCCACAGCCGCAGCAGGATGCGGACGGCGGAACGGTCCTGGGTGGTTGCACGTGTCGTGGGCATCATCGCGAGCCTACGGACCGGCACTGACATCGCCCACCGAGTTTTGGCCCGACCGGGGTCGGCCCGCGGTCCTGCGACCCCCGACCGGGCGGCGGCCGCGGGGCCATAGGGTGCGGCCGGGGGATCATCGGATGAGCCGTCCGCGCTCCGGGAGCTGACCCGCGCGCGCCCCCTTCTCGCCCTTTATTCGCTGGAGCGGGCGTCCGCACCCTGGATACGTTCGCCGTTCCCGGCGAGCCGAGCCGATCCGATCGGGGGATGGATGATCGACGCGTACGAGGATCCCGGTGTGCCCGACACCCGGGGCGGCTGGCGCCTCCTGTGGTGGCTGGTGCTGCGGCAGCCGGTGCGGTCGGTGGCCGGGGCGCTGCTGGGCAGCGTGTGGCTGGTGCTGATGGCCGCGCAGCCGTACATGACGGCGCGGGCCGTGGACGACGGGCTGGTGCCGGGCCGGACGGGTGTGCTGGCCGGGTGGGCGGCGGCGATGTTCCTGGTGGGCTCGCTGAACTCGTGGCTGAGCATCCTGCGGCACCGCACCATGACCCGGGTGCGGATGGACGCCAACTTCCGCACGGTCAAGCTGGTCGTGGGCCACGCGACACGGCTGGGGGCGGTGCTGCCGCGGCGGGCCGGGGCCGGCGAGGTCGTCACCATCGGGGTGGGCGACGTGCAGACGCTGGCGACGGCGCTCACGGTGGTCGGGCCCGGGGTGGGTTCCGTGGTGGTCTACCTGGTGGTGGCCGGGCTGCTGCTGGCGATCTCGGCGCAGCTCGCCGCGGTGGTGCTGCTGGGGGTGCCGGTGATCGCGCTGCTCACCGGTCCGCTGACGCTGCGGCTGCAGGGCGCGGAGAGCGAGTATCGGGAGCGGCAGGGTGTGCTGGCGGCCCGGATCGGGGACCTGGCGGGCGGGTTGCGGGTGCTCAACGGACTGGGCGGCAAGGGGCTGTTCGCGGACGCCTTCCGGGCGGACTCGCAGCGGCTGCGCGCGCAGGGGTACCGGGTGGGCGCGGTGGCGAGCTGGGTGCAGGCGCTCGGGGTGGGCCTGCCCACGCTGTTCCTGGCCGTGGTGACCTGGCTCGCGGCCCGGCAGGCCGCCGAAGGGTCGCTGAGCATCGGGCAGTTGGTGGCGGTGTACGGCTACGTTGCGGTGCTGGTCGGGCCGGTGGCGTTCTTCGTGCAGATGGCCTACGACCTGAACCGGGGCGTGGTCGCCGCCCGCCGGGTCGTGGGGCTGCTGCGGCTGGAGCCGGAGCCGGACGAGGGCACGCTGCCCGCGCCGGACGGGGCCGCCGAGCTGCGGGACCCGGTGTCCGGGGTGCGGGTGGTGCCGGGGCGGCTGGTGGCGCTGGTGGCCGCCCGGCCCGCCGAGGCCGCCGCGGTGGTGGACCGCCTGGGCCGGTACGGCCCGACCGAGGTCACCTGGGGCGGGGTGCGGCTCGACGCGGTGCCGCTGGCCGACGTGCGGGCCCGGATCCTGGTCGCGGACAACGAGGCGGACCTGTTCGCCGGGCCGCTGCGGGAGGTCGTCGCCGCGGCGCGCCCCGCCGACGAGGCGGCGCTCGGCCGGGCGGTGTACGCGGCCGCCGCCGAGGACGTCGTGCGCGGGCTGCCGGAGGGGCTGGATTCGGCCGTCGCCGGGCAGGGCCGCAGCCTCTCCGGCGGGCAGCGGCAGCGGGTGCGGCTGGTGCGGGCGCTGCTGGCCGACCCGGAGGTGCTGCTCGCCGTCGAGCCGACGTCGGCGCTGGACGCGCACACCGAGGCGACGGTCGCCGAACGGCTGCGCGAGGCCCGGCAGGGCCGGACCACCCTCGTGACGAGCAGCTCGCCGCTGGTACTGGACCGCGCGGACACGGTGCTGTTCCTGGTCGACGGCAAGGTGGCCGCGAGCGGCCCGCACCGGCGGCTGCTCGCCGACGAGCCCGGCTACCGGGCCCTGGTGGCCCGCGACGCCGAGGACACAGAGGAGGCCCTGCGATGACGACGGGCGAAGGACTGCTGCCGGTCGCGGACCGGGCCGGCGTACGACGGGCCACCGTGGGGCTGGTGCGGGCGGACGCACGGGCGTTCGCCGGCACGCTGGTGCTCAACGCGCTGGCGGCCGGGGCGGGGCTGGCCGGGCCGTGGCTGGTCGGGCGGATCGTCGACGAGATGCGGGCGGGGCGCGGAGTCGGCGCGGTGGACCGGCTGGCGCTGTGGATCCTGCTGTGCGCGCTGGCCCAGCTGGTGCTGGCGCGCTGGGCGCGGTACGTGGGGCACCGGTTCGGGGAGCGGACGCTGGCCCGGGTGCGCGAGACGTACGTCGACCGGGTGCTGGCGCTGCCCGCGTCGGCGGTGGAGCGGGCCGGCACCGGTGACCTGACCGCGCGCGGCACGGCCGACGTGGCGACCGTCGGGACCACGCTGCGGGACGTCGGCCCGGAGCTGCTGGTGTGCACCGTGCAGGCGCTGTTCGTGCTCGGCGCGGTGTTCGCGCTGGACCCGCTGCTGGGTCTGTTCGGGGTGCTGGGGCTGACCCCGATCTGGGTGGCGCTGCGCTGGTACCTGCGCCGGGCCCGGGACGGGTACCTGGCCGAGGGCGCGGCCACCTCCGAGGTCGCCGAGATCGTGGCGGCCACGGCGGCCGGGGCGCGCACCGTGGAGGCGTTCCGGCTGCGGCCGCGGCGGATCGCGGCGAGCCGGGACGCGCTGGAGCGGTCGCGGCGGACCCGCTTCTACACGCTGCGCCTGCGGACCGTGTTCTTCCCGGCGGTCGAGGTGACCTACACGGTGCCCGTGGTGGGCGTGCTGCTGATCGGCGGCTGGCTGCACGCGCGGGGCGCGGTGGGCGTGGGCGCGGTGGTGGCCGCGGCGCTGTACCTGCGGCAGTTCACCGAGCCGCTGGACCAGATCCTGATGCGGGTGGAGCAACTGCAGTCCAGCGGCGCCTCGTTCGCGCGGGTCGAGGGGCTGGCGCGGGCGCCGCGCACGGATCCGGAGGACGGCGGCCCGCAGCCGGCGGACGACCGGATCGACGTGCGCGGGGTGCGGTACGCCTACGAGCGCGGCGGCGAGGTGCTGCGCGGGGTGGACCTGACGGTGCGGCCCGGGGAACGGCTGGCCGTGGTCGGGCCGTCGGGCGCGGGCAAGACGACGCTCAGCCGGCTCCTCGCGGGCATCGACACCCCCGGGGCGGGCACGGTGACGGTCGGCGGCGTGCCGATCGCGTCGCTGGAGCCGGAACGCCTGCGCCGTCAGGTGGTGCTGGTCACCCAGGAGCACCACGTCTTCCTCGGCACGGTCCGCGACAACCTCCGGATCGCCGAACCGGCCGCCGCGGACGCCGACCTGTGGCAGGCGCTGACGGCCGTCGGCGCCGACGACTGGGTCCGCGCCCTGCCGTCCGGCCTCGACACCCCCCTCGGCCCGGGCGGCCACCCCACCGACGGCTCCCAGGCCCAGCAACTCGCCCTGGCCCGGGTGGTGCTGGCCGACCCGCACACCCTCGTCCTCGACGAGGCCACGGCCCTGCTCGACCCCACCACCGCCCGTCACACCGAACGCGCCCTGGCGGCCGTCCTGGAGTCCCGAACGGTCATCGCCATCGCCCACCGCCTGCACACCGCCCACGACGCCGACCGGGTGGCCGTCATGCAGCACGGCCTCCTGACCGAACTGGGCACCCACGACGAACTGGTGGCGGCGGGCGGCACGTACGCGTCCCTGTGGCGCACGTGGCACGGGGATCCGCGGGAGGACTCGTAGCGGGAACGGGTCCCGCGCCCCGTACACTCCGGCCAACAGTCCGTATAACGAACATGAACATCCGGTCAACGAACGATTTCCGGCCAAGTTTGTGATGCGGTCCTGACAGGTGTGCTGATCCGCTGTCACTCTTCCCACGGCCGACGCACAGCGCCCCCACAGCCATCGCGCGCTCTGCGCAGGCCCGCTCCGCACGCGCACGTGGTTCGCGCACCACCCCTGCTCTGCCCGGACGCCCCAACCCACCGTCCGGTCTCCCCTGGCCGCGCACCCCGCGGTCGAGCAGAAGGAGTCAGTGTGAGTAGCACCTCTCGCAGACGCACCTCCCACACCCCGCACCACCGCACCGCCACCCTGGCACTCGCCGGCGTCGCCGCGCTGATCGCCGCGGCCGTCCAGGCGGGCGCCGCCAGCGCCGCCCCCGCCGCCGCCCACCGGGCGGGGCGGATCGACCCCGCCCACGCGGCCCTGCGGCTCACCCCCTCGCAGCGCGCCGAACTGCTGCGCCACGCGGACGCCGGCAGGGCCGCGACGGCCCGGTCGCTCGGCCTCGGCGGCAAGGAGAAGCTGGTCGTCCGGGACGTCGTCAAGGACGCCGACGGCACCCTGCACACCCGCTACGAGCGCACCTACGCCGGCCTGCCGGTCCTCGGCGGCGACCTCGTCGTCGACACCACCGGCTCCGGCGCCACCCGGCGCGTCGTCAGGGCGAGCAACGCCGTCCTGGACGTCGCCCGCCTCACCCCCGCCGTGCCGCGGGCCGACGCCGGGAAGCAGGCGGTGCGGCGCGCCGAGGCCCTCGGCAGCACCAAGTCGGCCGAGGTCAGCGTGCGCAAGGTGATCTGGGCGGCGACCGGCAGGCCCGTCCTCGCCTACGAGTCGGTCGTCGGCGGCCTCCAGGACGACGGCACCCCGAACGAGCTGCACGTCGTCACCGACGCCCTCACCGGCAAGAAGCTGTTCGAGTACCAGGGCGTCCGGACCGGCATCGGCAACACCCAGTACAGCGGCCAGGTCACGCTGACCACGACCCAGTCGGGCTCGACGTACACGCTGACCGACGGGGCGCGCGGCGGCCACAAGACGTACAACCTGAACCACGGCACCTCGGGCACCGGCACCCTGTTCTCCCAGTCGAGCGACACCTGGGGCAACGGCACCACGTCCAACGCGGCCACCGCGGGCGCGGACGCCCACTACGGCGCGCAGGAGACCTGGGACTTCTACAAGAACACGTTCGGGCGCAGCGGCATCAAGAACAACGGCGTCGGCGCCTACTCCCGCGTCCACTACGGCAACTCGTACGTGAACGCCTTCTGGGACGACAGCTGCTTCTGCATGACCTACGGCGACGGCTCCGGCAACGCCGACCCGCTGACCGCCCTGGACGTCGCCGGCCACGAGATGAGCCACGGCGTCACCTCCAACACCGCCGGCCTCGACTACTCCGGCGAGTCCGGCGGCCTCAACGAGGCCACCTCCGACATCTTCGGCACCGGCGTGGAGTTCTACGCCAACAACGCCTCCGACCCCGGTGACTACCTCATCGGCGAGAAGATCGACATCAACGGCGACGGCACCCCGCTGCGCTACATGGACAAGCCCAGCAAGGACGGCGGCTCCGCCGACTCCTGGTACTCGGGCGTCGGCAACCTCGACGTGCACTACTCCTCGGGCGTCGCCAACCACTTCTTCTACCTGCTGAGCGAGGGCAGCGGCGCCAAGGTGATCAACGGCGTGAGCTACGACTCGCCCACCGCGGACGGGCTTCCGGTCACCGGCATCGGCCGGGACAAGGCGCTGCAGATCTGGTACCGGGCGCTGACCACCAAGTTCACGTCCACCACGAACTACGCCGGCGCCCGCACCGGCACCCTCGCGGCGGCCGGTGAGCTCTACGGCACCTCGAGCGCCGAGTACAAGGCGGTGCAGGACGCCTGGGCGGCCGTGAAGGTCGGTTCCCGCTCCGGCGGCGGAGGCGGCGGGACGTCGTACGAGAACAGCACCCCGCTGTCGATCCCGGACAACGGGCCCGCCGTCACCTCGAACATCACGGTGTCCGGCAGAAGCGGGAACGCGCCGAGCAACCTCCAGGTGAGCGTGGACATCACGCACACCTGGCGGGGCGACCTGGTGATCGACCTCGTCGGTCCGTCGGGCACCGCGTACCGCCTGAAGAACTTCTCGTCCTCCGACTCGGCGGACAACGTCAACGAGACCTACACGGTCAACGCCTCCTCGGAACCGGCCAACGGCACCTGGAAGTTGCGGGTGCAGGATCAGGCCACCTACGACACGGGCACGCTCAACGACTGGAAGGTGACGTTCCCGTGAGCCGCAGGCTCCCGACCCGGTGACAGGGCTCCGTCCGGGGGTGCGACTCCCCCGGACGGTGGTCGTTTCACACACCCGAAACATTCCCCGAGTTGTCGACTTTCGGCCAACATCACTTCAGGGTCCTGACATGTGCACGCCGTTGATGCCACTCTCTCAGCACCCGCCGCAGCAGCACAGCAACTTCTCAACGCCACACTCTCCGGCCAGTAACCCCACGCTGACCGGACTCCCCCACAAGAAGGAGCTTCTGTGAGCCCCCTCTACGCGCGTCACAAGCGCACCACTCTGGCCGTCGCCACCGCGGTCGCCGCCGGAGCCCTGCTGTCCACCGGTCTGACCACCAGTGCCTCCGCCCAGACCCCGGCGGAGTCCGGCGCCCGGCACCTGGCCGCGGCTCCGACCGCGCTGTCCGCCGCCGCGCGCACCTCCCTGATCCAGCAGGCGCAGGCCGACGCGGCCGGGACGGCCCGGTCCATAGGCCTCGGCGCCAAGGAGAAGCTCGTCGTCAAGGACGTCGTCAAGGACGCCGACGGCACGCTCCACACCCGCTACGAGCGCACCTACGCCGGCCTGCCCGTCCTCGGCGGCGACCTGATCGTCCACACCGCCAAGTCCGGCAGGACCGAGGGCGTCACCAAGGCGAACAAGGCGGCCGTGAAGGTGGCCTCGCTCAAGCCGCAGATCACCGCCGCGAAGGCCGAGAAGCAGGCCGTGAGCGCCGCGAAGACCCTCGGCTCCGCCAAGTCCACCGCGGACGGCGCGCGCAAGGTGATCTGGGCCGGCTCCGGCAAGCCCGTCCTCGCCTACGAGACGGTCGTCGGCGGCCTCCAGGACGACGGCACCCCCAACCAGCTGCACGTCATCACCGACGCCGCCACCGGCAAGAAGCTCTTCGAGTACCAGGGCATCGAGAACGCGACCGGCACCGGCAAGACGCTGTACTCGGGCACCGTCAGCCTCAGCACCAACCTGTCGGGCTCGACGTACCAGCTGTACGACACCACGCGCGGCGGCCACAAGACGTACAACCTGGCCCACGGCACCTCCGGCACCGGCTCGCTGTTCACCGACGCCGACAACGTCTGGGGCACGGGCGCCGCCTCCAGCTCCTCCACCGACCAGACGGCGGCCGCCGACGCCGCCTACGGCGCGCAGGAGACCTGGGACTTCTACAAGAACACGTTCGGGCGCAGCGGCATCAAGAACAACGGCGTCGGCGCCTACTCCCGCGTCCACTACGGCAACTCGTACGTGAACGCCTTCTGGGACGACAGCTGCTTCTGCATGACCTACGGCGACGGCTCGAGCAACACCCACCCGCTGACCTCGCTGGACGTCGCCGGCCACGAGATGAGCCACGGCGTCACCTCCAACACCGCCGGTCTCAACTACTCCGGCGAGTCCGGCGGCCTCAACGAGGCCACCTCCGACATCTTCGGCACCGGCGTGGAGTTCTACGCCAACAACGCCTCCGACGTCGGCGACTACCTCATCGGCGAGAAGATCAACATCAACGGCGACGGCACCCCGCTGCGCTACATGGACAAGCCCAGCAAGGACGGCGGCTCGGCGGACTACTGGTCCTCCTCGGTCGGCAGCAAGGACGTCCACTACTCGTCCGGCGTCGCGAACCACTTCTTCTACCTCCTCTCGGAGGGCAGCGGCGCGAAGACGATCAACGGTGTGTCGTACAACTCGCCGACGTACAACGGCGCCGCGGTCACCGGCATCGGCCGCGCCAAGGCGCTGCAGATCTGGTACAAGGCGCTGACGACGTACATGACGTCGACGACCAACTACAAGGCCGCCCGCACGGCGACCCTGAACGCGGCGTCCGCGCTGTACGGCTCCACCAGCACCGAGTACAAGACGGTGGCGGCGGCCTGGACGGCCGTCAACGTCAACTAGTACGAGGAGCGCCACAGGGCGGCACCCGGGCGAACGGCGCCCCGGGTGCCGCCCTACGCTTGTGACCCATGTCCCCGGCGCCCTTCACCTACGAGCCGGTCGGCGCGACCCGCGACGACCTGCGCTCCTGCCCGCCCGGCTACCGCCCCATGCTGGTCCGCACCCGCGTCGGAGAGGGCCACGAGGTCTTCCGGCGGGCCGCCGAGGCCGTCCTGACCTGGGAGATGCACCGTGCCATGGGCGTCGGCATCGACGCCGGCGCCGACCGCGCGGCCCCCGGCGTCGACGTCACGGTCACCCTGGCGGGCCTCATCAAGGCCCCCTGCCGCATCATCTGGACCACCGAGGAACCCCGCCGCGCCGGCTGGGCCTACGGCACCCTCGAGGGCCACCCCGAATGCGGCGAGGAGGCCTTCGTCGTCGACCGCACGGGCGACGGCACGGTCTGGCTCACGGTCGCCGCCTACAGCCGCCCGGCCAAGTGGTACGCCCGGGCGGGCGGCCCGGCGACCCGGGGCCTGCAGCACGCGTACGCGCGGCGGTGCGGAGCGGTGCTGCGGCGCCTGTGCGCCGGGTACGGCGAGGACTGAGCGTCGGCGAAATCCGGTCCCGCCGGGCGACCGCCGATGGGTAGCCTCACTCCTTCCACACCCATGGGAGGGATCATGCGAGGCGGAGGAACCAGAACGGTCGCGGCGGCGTGGGCGCTGGCGGGCGGGGCCGCGGCCCTGACGCTGCTCACGGCGACCGGCGCCCACGCGGAGGGGAAGGGGGACGTCCGCGTCACGGACGCCGTCGTCAACGGCGGGAAGAACGTCGTCGTCGGCACGTCCAAGCGCATCACCTACCCGATCGCCATCACCGTCCGGGACGACTCCGGCGTGAAGGGCCTGTCGCACGTCAGCGTCTTCGACAAGAGCGACGGCTGGGGCTTCGGCGACTGGACCGGTACCACGTGCGTGAAGAAGAGCTCCACCACCTCGGTGTGCACGGCCACGATGACCCTGGACCCGCGGTGGCTCCCGGGCAGCCTGCCCGAGGACGTCAACCACACCGCGGGCGTCTGGCAGGTCGACGCCACCGTCAAGGCCAACGACGGTGACTACTGGATCAGCGACGACATCGCCGAGTTCAAGACGAAGCGCGCCTCCAGGCTCACCACGGACGCCTCCCCGGAGCCCGTCGCCAAGGGCGGCAGGCTGACGGTCTCCGGGAGGCTGACCCGCGCGAACTGGGAGGACCTCGAGTACCACGGGTTCACCGGGCAGGACGTGCGGCTCCAGTTCAAGGCCGCCGGCGCCGCCCACTACCGCACGGTGAAGACGGTGCGGACGGGCGACGCCGGCAAGCTGAGCACCGAAGTCACGGCCACCTCGGCCGGCAGCTGGCGCTGGTACTTCCCCGGCACGACGACGACCGCGCGGGTCGTCTCGGCCGGGGACTCCGTACGGCTGGGCTGACAGCCGGCCGGGGGCGCGCCGGCCGTCAGCGCAGCAGCACCCCCGCCCCCTCCACCACGTCCTGCGACGGCACCGTCACCAGGCCCAGTTCCGCGGCGGAGGCGAGGAGGCGGTGGGAGGGGAGGATGCGGACCGTGTAGCCGTAGGGGCCGGTGCGGTCCAGGGAGAGCGGGCCCTCGTAGAGGCGGCGGCCCTCCAGGTCGGGGGCGCCGGCCGGCTTGAGCGGGACCGTGGTGGCGTCCGTGATGCGGTCCTCGGCGTCGACCCGCCCGGAGACGGCCTGCACCTCCACGTCGTCCGGTTCGAGGTCGCCGAGCCCCACCCGGACCCGCAGCCCCACGGTGGTGCCGAGTTCCGCGGTGGCCGTCGTCGCCGTCGTCTCCACGTGGTCGACGCTCACCCGGGACCAGGCGGCGCGCACCCGGGCCTTCCAGGCGGCCAGTTCGCGGGCCGTGTCGGGGGTCAGGGCGCGGTGGGACAGGGCGGCGGGCGCGTACAGGCGGTCGACGTACTCCCGGACCATGCGCCCGGCCAGCACCTTCGGGCCCAGCAGGCCGAGGGTCTGGCGGACCATCTGGATCCACCGGTCGGGCAGTCCGCCCCGCCCCCGCTCGTAGAAGCGCGGGGTGACCCGCTGTTCGAGCAGGTCGTACAGCGCGGCCGCCTCGATGTCGTCGCGGCGGTCCGGGTCGGTGCCCGCGCCGTCCGCGGTGGGGATCGCCCAGCCGAAGTCCGGTTGGAACCACTCGTCCCACCAGCCGTCCAGCACCGAGAGGTTGAGGCAGCCGTTCAGCGCCGCCTTCATCCCGCTCGTGCCGCAGGCCTCCAGCGGGCGCAGCGGATTGTTCAGCCAGACGTCGCAGCCGTGGTAGAGCTTCTGCGCCATCGCCATGCCGTAGTCGGGCAGGAAGACGACGCGGTGGCGCACGCGGGGGTCGTCCGCGAAGCGCACCAGCTCCTGGACCAGGCGCTTGCCGCCGTCGTCCGCCGGGTGCGCCTTGCCCGCGACGACGATCTGGAGCGGCCGCTCCGGGTGCAGCAGCAGCTCCATCAGGCGGTCGCGGTCCCGGAGCATCAGGGTCAGGCGCTTGTACGAGGGCACGCGCCGCGCGAAGCCGATCGTCAGCACGTCGGGGTCCAGCACGCCGTCGACCCAGCCCAGTTCCGCGTCGCCGGCGCCCCGCTGCCGCCAGGAGGCGCGCAGCCGTTCGCGCACCTCCTGCACGAGCTGTTCGCGCAGGGTGCGGCGCAGTTCCCAGATCTCCTGGTCGGGGATCTCCGTGACGGAGTCCCAGCGCTCCGAGCCGCCCACGGTCAGCGCGTCCTCGGCCCGCTGGGCGCCGATCTGCCGGGCGCCGAGCCGGAACACCTCGGGGGCCACCCAGGTCGGGGCGTGCACCCCGTTGGTGACGGAGGTGATCGGCACCTCCTCGGCGTCGAATCCCGGCCACAGGCCCGCGAACATCTCCCGGCTGACGTGCCCGTGCAGCAGGGACACGCCGTTGGCCCGCTGGGCCAGCCTGAGGCCCATCACGGCCATGTTGAACAGGTTCGGCTCGCCGCCCGGGTAGGTCTCCATGCCCAGCGCCAGGATCCGCTGCACGTCGATGCGCGGCAGCTCGGCGTCCGTGCCGAAGTGCCGGGCGACCAGCTCCCGGTCGAAGCGGTCGATGCCGGCCGGGACGGGGGTGTGGGTGGTGAACACGGTCCCGCTCCGCACGGCCTCCAGCGCCGCGTCGAAGTCGAGTCCGTCCGCGCACAGTTCGGCGATCCGCTCCAGGCCGAGGAAGCCGGCGTGCCCCTCGTTGGTGTGGAACACCTCCGGCTCCGGGTGCCCGGTGAGCCGGCAGTACGTCCGCACGGCCCGCACACCCCCTATCCCCAGCAGCATCTCCTGGAGCAGCCGGTGCTCGCTGCCGCCGCCGTACAGCCGGTCGGTCACCCCGCGTTCGCCGAGGTCGTTCTCCTCGACGTCGGAGTCCAGCATCAGCAGCGGCACCCGGCCCACCCGGGCCAGCCAGATCCGGGCGTGCAGCGCCCGGCCGCCGGGCAGGGCGAGGGAGACCTGGGCGGGGGTGCCGTCGGCCTCCTTCAGCTGGGTGACGGGGAGCTCGTGGGGGTCCAGCACCGGGTAGTGCTCCTGCTGCCAGCCGTCCCGGGACAGGGTCTGGCGGAAGTATCCGTGCCGGTAGAGCAGGCCGACCCCGATGAGCGGGACCCCGAGGTCGCTGGCCGCCTTGAGGTGGTCGCCGGCGAGGATGCCGAGCCCGCCGGAGTACTGGGGCAGGGCGGCCGTGATGCCGAACTCCGGGGAGAAGTAGGCGACGGCGGCGGGGAGTCCGTCGCCCTGGGACTGGTACCAGCGGTCGCCGGTCAGATAGTCGTTCAGGTCGTCGGCCGCGGCGGTGAGCCGGCGGCGGAACCGCCGGTCCCCGGCCAGCTCGGCGAGGCGGGCCGGCCGCACCCCGCCCAGCAGCCGCACCGGGTCGCCCTTGGCGGCGGCCCAGCCCTCGGGGTCGACGGACTGGAACAGGTCGCGCGTTTCCGCATGCCAGGACCATCGCAGGTTGCGGGCCAGGTCGCTGAGCGGCCGGAGGGGTTCGGGGAGAACGGGACGGACGGTGAACCGACGGATCGCCTTCACACTCCACCTCGACGCGTTGCGGGGTGAGACGCACGGCGCTGTACGTCTCGTCGTCTCTGTCGACGGTAGTGGTTACCCGGGGGTCGGTGGGGAGGTACCCGCAGCGGGTGTCGGGGCGCGGCGGGGCACGGCGAGGGGCACACCCGTGCGGTGGGGGCGTGGAGGCGGAGTCGGTGGGCACTCGAAAAAGAGGGGTGGATCCTGCTCATGGGCAAAAGGGGCGGGTCTTCCCTGTAGACATACGCGCGAGTAGTTAACAAAGTGCCGGATTGCCCGCCCGAGGAGCAGGGGAGGCTCCTCCGGTACACCCCACAGGCACACCACAGCACCACCCGCAGGACCCACCTCCCCACATCCGCCCGCCCACACCCTCGTTGACGCGGACAGGAGCGGTCATGCCCGCCACGCACCACTCGTCAGCACCACCGACCACCAGCAAGGCAGCGGCGAAGAAGGCGCCGGGCAAGAAGTCCGGGAAGCCCGCCGCGGGCGCGCTCGATCCGCCCATCACCCCCGAACACCCGTTCGCTGACGGGCCCGTCGTCGGCCGGATACCCGTGCTGGACGTGCGCCCGGTCGTCCAGCACGGGCGCAAACCGGCCAAATCCGTGACCGGCGAGTCGTTCCAGGTGTCGGCCACCGTGTTCCGGGAGGGGCACGACGCCGTCGGCGCGAACGTCGTCCTGCGCGACCCGCGGGGCCGGCCGGGCCCCTGGACGCCGATGCGCGAACTGGCCCCGGGCACCGACCGCTGGGGCGCCACCGTCACCCCCGACGCGCCCGGCCACTGGACCTACACGGTGGAGGCCTGGTCGGACCCGGTCGCCACCTGGCGGCACCACGCGCGGATCAAGATCCCGGCCGGGATCGACACGGGCCTGGTCCTGGAGGAGGGCGCTCGGCTGTACGAACGGGCGGCCGACGGGGTTCCACAGGAGCAGCGAGGCGTCCTCCTCGCTGCCGTGGCGGCCCTGCGCGCCGAGGACCGTCCGGCCGCCTGGCGGCTCGCGGC
>NZ_KQ948861.1:187859-256401 GCF_001514215.1 Streptomyces bungoensis | reverse complement strand
GCGCATCCGTGCCCGGCCGCCGGACACGCTCGGGATCGGGGCACACCGGGAATGCGGCCCCGGTGACCTGTTGATCACGACTCCGGCCGGAGCGGCCCGCTCCGGCCGCCGACGCCAGAAGCTGCGAGGCGGGCAGGACGCCCGCACGCTGGAGGAGCGGTCCCGTCGTTCACGAAGGAGGCTTCGGATGGCGAAGAACCGTGATGAGGACAAGACGCTGAAGAAGGGCGACAAGGTGGCCTGGAAGAGTCACGGCAGCCAGGCCGAGGGAGAGGTCGAGAAGAAGATCACCAAGCGCACCGAGGCGGCGGGCCGCACGGTCGACGCCTCGCGGGACGAGCCGCAGTACGAGGTGCGCAGCGAGACGTCCGGCAGGTCCGCCGTGCACAAGCCGTCGGCGCTGAAGAAGAGGTGAGGCGCGGGGTCCGGACTCAGCGTCATGCTGCCGGTGGTGACGCTGACGGTCTCCACGACCCGGGATGCCGGGGGTGGCCGGGGTACTCCTCGCCCGGCTCTCAGGCGCCACCGCCACACCTCGACGGGGGCCGGGCCCCGCGGGGCGCGGCCGGGGACGTGCGGGGCCCTCCTGGCTCCGGACGCCGAACCGACCGCCGTCACCTGCCTCGTTCCCGCCCGTCCCGAGGCGGCCGCCTAGCGTCGGCGCCTCAGGGCCACAGGAGTTCGCGGCGCCAGGCGCCGTCCTCCCCGCGGTACACCACCCGGTGGTGGACCCGGTCGGCACTCGCCTCCCACAGCTCCACCTCGGTGGGGGTGATGCCGTAGAGCGTCCAGCCGGGCGGGCACGGCACCTCCTCCGGGTGGACGGTCCCGAGACGCTCGAACTCGGCGAGCACGGCCGCCCGGTCGGCGGGCGAGCCCGGCCGGTGCAGGTGGGCGGCGAGACGGGAGCCACGACCGCGTTCGGCGAAGTCGGCCTCGGACGCGGCGCGCCCGGCGTCCGCCGCCGTACCCACGATCCGCACCTGGCGTCCGACGGCCGGCCAGTGGAAGTGTGCCGACACGTTCGGGTTCGCCGCGATCTCCCGGCCCTTGCGGCTGTCGGAGGGGGTGGCGAAGTAGAGGCGGTCGTCGTCGATGTCCTTGACGATCAGCACCCGGCTCGAGGGCACCCCGGCCGGAACGACCGTGCACAGGCTCATGGCGTGCGGCTCCTGCTGGCCCGCCGCGTGGGCCGCGAAGATCCAGTCCGCGACCACCGGCAGGGGATTGTCCGGGAGTCCCTTCTCGGGGAACCCGGTCGCCTCCACTCCCGCGAAGACCGGAAGGGACCTGAGTCTGCTGCGCGTCGCGTCGCTCGCGTCCATACGAGGACCCTACGGTCACACGTACCGGGCCAGGAACTGGACGGCCAGGCTGGTGGCGGACACCACCAGCCACAGGCAGCCCCCGAGCAGCAGGGGCGCGGGGCCCGTCCGGCGCAGCCTGGCGGGCTCGGTGGACAGGCCGATCGCGGACAGGGCGACGGTGATCAGGAAGACGGCGAGCGTGCCGAGCGGGCCGTGTGCGTCGGACGGGACGAGACCGGCGGTGTTCACGGCCGCCAGGACCAGGAAACCGACGAGGAACCACGGCACCAGCCGGCCGACGTGCACCGCCGCGGAGCGGGCCGGGCCGGCGGCGTCGTCCGCCGTCCGCGCACGGCGCCGGGCGAGGGCGGCGAGGCCCAGGCAGATCGGGATGATCAGCAGCGTGCGGGCCAGCTTGACCACCACCGCGTAGTCGGCCGCCGGACCGCCGTAGGTGGTGGCGGCGGCGACCACCGACGACATGTCGTTGACCGCGGTGCCCGCGAACAGGCCGAAGGCGTGCTGGCCCAGGCCCAGCAGATGCCCGAGGGCGGGGAACGTCAGCACCGCGGCGATGTTGAAGACGAAGATCGTGGAGACGGCGTAGGCCACCTCCGCCTCGGCCGCGCCGACGACCGGTGCGACCGCGGCGATCGCCGAGGCACCGCAGATGCCGGTGCCGACACCGATCAGGGTGCGCAGGTCGCGGACGACACCCAGGCGGCGCCCGATCCCGTACGCCGCCGCCAGGCAGACCGCGAGGGTCACGATCATCACCGGCAGCGAGCCGATGCCGACCCGCAGCACCTGTCCCAGGGACAGTTGCGCGCCCAGCACCACCACCGCGGCCTGCAGTACTCCGCGCCCGGCGAAGGCGATGCCCGGCCGCAGCCGGTGCCCGGGCCGCACCGCGACCGCCACCAGCACCCCGAGCACGATGCCGCTCACCGGCCCGCCGACGACGGGAACCAGCCGGCCCAACGCGGTCGCGACGACGGCCACGGCGACGGCCAGGGCGAGCCCGGGCAGCCGGGCGGCGAGGGCGGGGCCCGGCCTCGCGGCCGTGGCCGGGCGGGGCGGCCGAGTGGGCCCTGACCGGGAGAGACTGACGTGCTTCATGATCACCACTCTGGGTGGTTCCGCGCCCGCCCTGTAGCCCCTGATCGAGCAGGAGCTCATAGCGCAGGCGTATGAGTGAGTCATACGCTGGCACTGTGACCGACCCCTCCGCACCGGACCCCCGTACCGTGCCCGTCCCTCTGCGCACCCCCGACCTGGAGTCGCTGCGGCTCCTCGTCCTCGTGGCCGACCTGGGCAGCCTGGGTCGGGCGGCGGAACGGCTGCGGATCTCCCAGCCGTCCGCCAGCCGGCGGCTGTCCACGCTGGAGCGCGGGCTGGGACTCGTGCTGGTCGACCGCACCCGCCGCGGTTCCCGGCTGACACTGTCCGGGCAGGTGGTCGCCGGACACGCCCGGCGGGTCCTTGACGAGCTGGACGAGCTGCTCGCCGGGGCCGGCAGGCTGCGCGACCGGCGGGAGGCCGAACTGCGCGTCGCGGCCAGCCTGACCATCGCCGAGTACCTGCTGCCGGTCTGGATCAGCGAGCTGCGCGCCCGCCGGCCGGAGCTGTACATCGGGCTGCAGGTGACCAACAGCGAGCACGTGCCCGAGCTGGTCGAGTCCGGCGAGGCCGACCTCGGGTTCATCGAGGGGCCCCGGCTGTCCCGCGTGATGTCCACGCGGCGGGTCGCCGAGGACCGGCTCGTCGTCGTGGTCGACCCCGGTCACCCGTGGGCGCGGCGACGCGAGCCGCTGTCGGCGCGGGAGCTGTCCCGTACGCCGCTGGTGCTGCGGGAGAGCGGTTCCGGCACCCGGCAGACCCTGGACCGCGCCCTGTACCTGGCCGGCTGCGAACGCGTCCGGCCCCTGGTGGAGCTGGGGTCGACGGCCGCCGTGCGCGGCGCGGTGATCGCCGGCACCGGGCCGTCCGTCCTGAGCGAGCTGGCCGTCCGCGGGGACATCGCCGAGGGGCGGCTGATCGGCGTCGACGTCGCGGGCGTCGACCTCACCCGCGACCTGCGCGCGGTCTGGCCGACCGGGCGGCGCCTGGTGGGCCCGGCGGCGGAACTGGTCGCGGTGGCCCGCCGGGCGGTCGCCGGCCGGCGCCCGGCGGGCGAGTAGGCCTACGACGTCAGCTCGACCCACTGGCCGGAGTCGGCCGTGTCGACGCACTTCAGGAAGGGGTTCGGGTCGCCCTTCTGCTCCCGGCAGGTCCAGACGGCTCCTGCCGCCCGGACGGTGACCACGGACCCTCCCGCGTTGCGAGCGAGCCGTGTGTAGCCGCCCGCCACGTCGAGGGCGGTGGCACACAAGGTGGCGTGGCCGGCCCACACCCCCAGTCCGGAAGCACTGTCCGTGCCGCACACCCTGCCGGATGTCGCGGGCGGGGTCCGGTCGACGGACCCCGCACCCGGGGCGGAGGAGCCCACCACCGCGACGCCCAGGAGACCTGCCACCGCTGCGGATCTGAAGGAATGGACGGATCTGAAGGAATGCACGGGTCTGAAGGAATGCACGGGCGTCTCCTTCCCGCTCGGCACACCACCATCACCCGCCCCGTCGGGTGATGCCACCGGAAGCCGCCGGCACCACGGGGAAGTGCTGGTCAGGCCGAGTGCCCGGCAGTGGCGACGGGCAGTTCGGCCAGGCGCCATTCCAGCATGCCGTCGTGCAGCCGGAGCGCCCGCCGCCCCTGCCCGGCCAGCAGCCGCACCGCGTCGTGGGCGAGCACGCAGTAGGCGCCCCTGCAGTAGACGACGACCTCGGTGTCATCGGGCAGTTCGGTGATCCGCTCGGTCAGCTCGCCGACCGGGATGGACACGGCTCCGGGGATGTGTCCGGCCTCGTACTCCTCGACCGGCCGCACGTCCAGCACCACCACGTCCCCGGTCTCCACGCGGGCGCGCAGTTCCTCGCGGGTGACCACCTGGGCGCCGTCACTGCCGAGGTAGGCGTCCCGGGCGACGGGCACCGCGGCCCGGTGGGTCTCGGCGACCGTGCGCAGCAGCGCGAACAGGTGCGCGACGTCGTCCCCGGCGAGCCGGTAGTGGATGCGGGTGCCCTCGCGGCGGGTCGTGACCAGGCCCGCCTGCTTGAGGGTCTGCAGGTGGGCGGAGGCGGTGGTCAGGCCCAGCCCCGCCGCCTTCGCGAGGGCGTCCACGGTGCGTTCGCCCTGGGCGAGCAGATCCAGCAGTTCCAGGCGCTTGCCGTTGGACAGCGCCTTGCCGGTGGTGGCGAGCGCGTCGAACAGGGCGGCTTTGCGGGCGGGGTCTCCCATGGCATCCTCCATACATCCGTGGAATATTGTATGAGTGACGGAGCGGACTGTGCCACTCCGGTCCGGGACCGTCTGGAGGACACCGTGGGACACGCCGACCGCACCTCACGGGAGGACCGGTGACGAGTCCGGCCACCACCACCGCGCCCGGCGCCGCCGGTGACGGCGTCCGGCTCGGCCTGCGCGCCAACCTGGCCCAGTTCTCCCTCCTCGTCGCGGTCAACGCCCTCGTCGGCGGCATGCTCGGCCAGGAGCGCACCGTCCTGCCGCTGCTGGCACGCGACGTCTTCCACCTGTCCGCCTACACCGCCGCGCTGACCTACATCGTGGCCTTCGGTGCCACCAAGGCGGTCACTAACTTCTTCGCCGGCACCCTCTCCGACCGCTACGGCCGCAAGCCGGTCCTGGTCGCCGGCTGGCTGGTGGCGTTGCCGGTGCCGGTGCTGCTCATCTTCGGGCCGGCCTGGGGCTGGATCGTCTTCGCCAACGTCCTGCTCGGTGTCAACCAGGGCCTGACCTGGTCGACCACCGTCATCATGAAGATCGACCTGGTCGGGCCGGAACGGCGCGGTCTGGCCATGGGCTTCAACGAGGCCTCCGGCTACGTGGCGCTCGCGGCCACCGCCATGGCCACCGGTGCCATCGCCGCCCACTGGGGGCTGCGCCCCGCCCCCTTCCTCCTCGGCGCCGCCTACGCCGCCCTCGCCCTGGGCCTGTCCACCTTGGCGGTCCGCGAGACCCGTGGCCACGCCCGCGCCGAGGCCGCCCGCCACCCCGCACCGGAGAACCCGGACCACCACGGCGAGCTGACGACAGGCCAGATCGCCATGATCACCAGCTTCCGCGACCGGGCCCTCTCCGCCGCCAGCCAGGCCGGGTTGGTCAACAACCTCAACGACGCCCTCGCCTGGGGCATCTTCCCCCTCCTCTTCGCCGCCCACGGCCTGTCCATCGCCGCGATCGGCGTGCTCGCCGCCCTCTACCCGGCGGTGTGGGGGTTCGGGCAGCTGTTCACCGGCTGGTGGTCGGACCGCGTCGGCCGCAAACACCTGATCACCGCCGGCATGCTGGTCCAGGCGGCAGCCCTCGGTCTGGTGGCGACCGGCACCGGCTTCCCCGCCTGGGCCCTGGCGCAGGTCCTCCTCGGCGCCGGCACCGCCCTGGTCTACCCCACGCTGCTGGCCGCCGTCGGAGACGTCGCCCACCCCGCCTGGCGCGCCCGCTCGGTCGGCGTCTACCGGCTGTGGCGCGACGGCGGCTTCGCCGTCGGCGCCCTGCTCGCCGGAGCCCTCGCCGACGCCTACGGCCCGACCACCGCCGTCTGGACGGTCGCCGCCCTCACGGCCGCCTCCGGCCTGATCGTGGCCGCGCGCATGTACGAGACCCACCCGCGGACCTGAGGGGCCTCGGGCGGCGGGGCCGAAAGGCCCTGGCATCCCCTCCCGGTCCGCACGGACAGTAGGGGGAGGAGGAACCTCCTGCGGAGGTGAGCACAGTGATGTACTGGGACGGTGGCTGGGCCTGGATGGCCTTCATGCCCCTGGTGTGGATCGTGTTGATCGGCCTCGTCGTGTGGGCGGTGACACGTCTGACGCACGGCACGCCCGGCGGCCGCACGGACGGCAGCCGGCGCGGGGAGGGCCGGGAGTGGCCCGAGCACCGGGAAACCCCGGAGGAGATCCTCGACCGTCGCTTCGCCGCCGGTGAGATCGACGCGGACGCCTACACCGAGGCACGCGAACGACTCGCCGCCCACAGGCCGGGGCTCCGGTGACCGGGCGGCTGCGGGGCCGCCGGTTGCCGCTGATCGTGCTGGTCGCCGCGGTGGCGGCCCTGATCGCCTCGGTGGTGTGGGTCGCGGGCGGGGGCTCCCCGTCGTGGGGGCCGGGCCCCCGGGCGATGACGGGTGCCGTCTCCCGCGCGGGCCCCGTGCACGACATGGCCGACGCCGACCGTGCCGCCGGGCGCTTCGCCCATCGCTGGGGGCTGCACGTCGGCGAGACCATGCAGTTCAGCAACGGCTACTACGCCGAGCTCCTCGCCCCCGACGGCAGCCGCGCCACCGAGGTCCTCGTCGACCCGCGGACCGGTGCCGTGCAGCCGGAGTTCGGCCCGGCCATGATGTGGAACACCGCCTACGGCATGATGTCCGCCCGCAGCCGGCCCGGCACCGTGGCGATCGGGCCCGCTCAGGCGGTGAGGATCGCCGACCGCTGGCTGGGCGAGCACCGTCGGGCCCTGCACGCGGCGGAACCGGAGCGGTTCCCCGGCTACTACACCCTGCACACCCTGCGCGACGGCCACGTCGTCGGCATGCTCTCGGTCAACGCGACGACCGGCACCGTCTGGTACCACACCTGGCACGGCCGCTTCCTCCGGATGCAGGAGCACCCCGGCGGCGCATAGCCCACCTGGAGACATCGCGTCCCTCTGCCTGCGCCGACATGGTCCGGGGGCCCGCCGACCGCCGTCGACGGGCCCCCGGACCGGTCGGCCGTCGAGCCGGATCAGCTGCGCCAGGTGTCGTCGAGCGTGACCTCACCCGACGAGGGAACGGTCGCGGTGCGGTTCGCTCCGGACTCCCAGGTGACGTTCCCGCTCGCGTCCTTGCGGATGTACTTGTACTGGAAGGACGTCCCGGCCGGCAGGCTGAGGTCCAGCTTCCAGACGGGGTAGCTCGCCGAGCTCATCAGCAGCGCCTTGGAGGTGTCCCAGCCGCCGAGCGCCGGGATGTCCCCGGCGACGTAGATGTTCTGGCCGAGGGTCGTCGTGGCGTTCACCGCGAAGGCGGCGCCGGTGGCCGGGGAGGTGGTGCCGCTGCCGCAGGGGTCGCCGCTGCCGACCACGCCGTCCTTGACGGTGACGTCACCCGTCTTCAGGGCGTAGTTGCCGCCGCTGTTGTTGTCCCACGTCCCGTTGCCGTCGTTGAAGGTCGCGGTCAGGCCGGTGGCCGAGCCGAGGTCGACCGTCTTCTTCATCCAGCCGGTGCAGGCGCTGTCCATCTTGATGCCGGGCGCGGTGGTCCAGCTGCCGCCGTTGGGCGCGTAGTGCAGGTAGTACGAGGACCAGCTCTTGTCGGTGCTGTAGTAGACGGTCGCGGAGTTGCCGGTGCTGCCGCCACCACCGCCGGCGCTGCTGCAGGGCGCGCCGGTGTAGAGGGCGAGGGCGTCGTTCGCGCCCACGGTGGCGGAGAACTTCCCGTCCGAGCCGACGGTGTAGCTCGCGCCGCTGTGCTGGACGTCGCAGTAGGTGCCGGCGGGCAGCGAGGTCTGGAAGGCCTGGCTGATCGAGCTGCCCTCGTGGTTGATGACGACGTAGCCCTTGCTGCCGCGGCCGAACGCGATGGCGTTGTTGCCGTTGGACCACCAGTTGGTCACGCCGGTGCCGGAGACCGCGTTGCGGAAGCCGACCATGTTCGCTATCTGCGGCCAGGCGTGCTGGCACTTCCAGCCGTCGCTGTAGCAGGCGTTGACCTGGCCGTTGTTGGGCGGGCCGGCGTCGTTGTCGGTGAACTCGTAGCCGGAGTAGACGTTCGGGGAGCCGTAGGGCCAGGCCAGCGTGTAGATGCCGGCCAGCGTGTAGGTGCTGCCGTTCTTGTAGTTGAGGGTGGAGCCGTTGCGCTCGGTGTCCCAGTTGTCCACGAAGGTGCGGGCGTAGGAGCTCGGCAGGTAGCCCGCGCCCCACGACTCGCCCCACTGGCTGAGGTTGGCCAGCTTGTCCGAGGTGAAGATCCGCTTCAGGTCGAAGGCGCCCTTGAACTCGTCGACGTCGCCGGTGCCCTCGTACTCGGTCGGCTGCACGGCCTCGCCGGCGCCGTAGATGACCTCCTGGGCCCAGTAGATGTTCGGGTCGCTGAGCTTGGACTTGATGGCCGACAGGTCCGAGGCCGCGATGTGCTTGGCGGCGTCGACGCGGAAACCGTCGACGCCGAGCGAGATCAGGTGGTTCAGGTAGGCGGCGATGGTCGAGCGGACGTAGTCGCTGCCGGTGTCGAGGTCGGCCAGGCCCACGAGTTCGCAGTTCTGGACGTTGCTGCGGTCGCCGTAGTTGCTGATGTTCTGGCGGCAGGAGTGGAAGTCCTGGTCCTGGTAGTAGCCGGGGTAGTTGTACTTGGTGTAGTTGGTGCCGGCCGTGCCGGTGCCCGAGCCGGACGCCATGTGGTTGATGACCGCGTCGGCGACGACCTTCACACCGGCGCCGTGGCAGGTGCTGACCATGTTCTTGAAGTCGGACTCGCTGCCCAGCCGGTTCTGCAGCTTGTAGCTGACCGGCTGGTAGGAGGTCCACCACTGGCTGCCCTGGATGTTCTCCGAGGCGGGGGAGACCTCGACGTAGCCGTAGCCGGACGGACCGAGCTGGTCGGTGCAGGCCTTGGCGACCGAGTTCCAGTTCCACTGGAAGAGCGTGGCGGTGACGTCCTTGCTGCCGGGCGGGGAGGCGCTCGCCTGGCCCTGGGCGACACCGACCAGCCCCGCCGCGGCGACGAGCGCGGCGACGGTGCCGCTGACGACGCGGGATCTCATGGTGCGGCTCCTTCGAGGGGGGTGGGGAAACAGGGCGCGCTTGGGCACGCGGCGGCCCTGTCCCCGGGCCGCCGACGGGCAAGTGGACCCCGTACACGCTGGATTCGCGGAGGAGCTTCCCGCCACGGAGATGTACGCGTCAACCTTTTCGACAAAGAATTTCTGCCGCTTACTGCAAGAGCTTGCAGTGAGGGGCATGCCTGCGGAAAGGCGCCTCACGCCGATGGGTGCGGGTCGCGCGTTACGCGGGCCGTTCCGTGGCCTGGGAGCGCGGCCAGGGCATCCCGTGCAGCCGCTCGATACCGGCGTTGAAACGCTGGAGGTACGCGGCGAAGGCGGCGATGTCCTCCTCCGGTCAGTGGTGTCCCTGCTCCTGGCGATCTCCAAGGGCGCCGACTGGGGATGGGGCTCGGGCACCACGCTGGGCCTGTTCGCCCTCGCCGCCGTCGCGCTCCTCGCCTGGGGCTTCTACGAGATGCGCACCCGCGATCCCCTGATCGACCTGCGCACCACGGCCCGCCCGCGGGTTCTGCTGACCAACGCCGCCTCGATCCTGATCGGCGTCGGCATGTACGCCTTCATGCTGATCGCACCGCAGCTGCTCCAGTTCCCCGAGGCCACCGGCTACGGACTGGGCCAGTCGATGCTGGCGAGGGGCCTGTGGATGGCGCCCGGCGGCGTCATGATGATGATCGTCTCGCTCGGCGGCAGGCTGATCAACGCCCGCGGTCCGAAGACCGCACTGGTCCTCGGAGCGCTGGTGATCTCCGCCGGGTACGGGCTCGCGCTGCCGCTCATGGGATCCGCCTGGGGTCTGATGATCGTCGGCATCGTCGTCAACAGCGGCGTCGGCCTCGCCTACGGCGCGATGCCGGCCCTCATCATGAGCGCCGTGCCGCTCTCCGAGACGGCGGCGGCCAACGGCTTCAACACCCTGATGCGCTCGCTCGGCACGACCATCGGCTCGGCGGTGATCGGCGTCGTCCTCGCCCAGATGACCACCACCCTCGGCGGCTGCACACTGGCCTCCGAGAACGGCTTCCGGACGGGTCTGCTGATCGGCTGCGGCGTGGCCCTGGTGTCGGCCGCCGTGGCCTCGCTGATCCCCGCCGTGCGCACGGGCGCCGGCGACTCCGCGACCGAGGAGACCGTGGCACACGAGGTGGCGACCGGCGCCTGAGCGGGGTGGGCGCACTCGCGAGTCACCCGGCCGGGGACCGGCCACTGTGGGATGAGCCACTCGGCGGCGTGTTCTTCCGCATCGAGTCGATCGCCCTCATACGATGAGCCCATGATCTCCAGCTCTCGCCCCGGCTCCGGAGCGAGAGCTGTGCGCTGGACGTGGCTGGTCCTGGCCCTCGTGGCGGGGGTGCTGGGGATGCACGCCCTGTCACCCGCCGGTATGCCGGCTTCGGGCCGGCATGACGCGATGATGTCGGTGGAGCCACGAGGCCATCACCCGACGCTCGCGCACGCCGCCGGTGGAGACTGCCGGCATCTGTCGGACGCGGACGACGGCGGCATGGTCATGGACCACGCAGGAGGCACCTGTGCGGCGGGCGGTACGTCCACTTCCTACGTCCCGCCCGCTTTGACGCCCGCTCCGACCGCCCACGTCGATCCGGCGGCGACCGCCTGCGGCGGCCCGGCCGCCGGGACGGCCGACGGGCGCGCACCGCCCGATCTCTCCGAGTTGCAGCTCCTGCGGATCTAGAGGCGCCCGCACGGCCCCCTCCCGATGAGGGTGGCGTGCTCCGGGCCTGCCTGAATCCGTTTCTTCCCGCGCGTGGGCGCGGGCACTTCAAGGAGTTGTACCTCGCATGGCATCTCGCCGTTCCCTCGTCCGCCGGGCCGTCGCGCTGACCACCGCCGCCACCGCCGCGGTGGTGCTGGCCGCCTGCGGCAGCAGTGATTCCTCGTCCTCCTCCTCGTCCCCGGCGCCGGGGCACTCGGGCCACGACATGGGGGCGATGCACCCCTCGGGCACCGCTTCCGAGGGCAGCCACGACCCGCAGGACGCGTCGTTCGCCCAGGGGATGATCCCGCACCACCGGCAGGCCGTGGCCATGGCCGACCTGGCCGCCTCGCGGGCGAAGTCCCCGCAGGTGAAGGACCTGGCCGCGAAGATCAAGAAGGCGCAGGATCCGGAGATCGACACCATGTCCGGCTGGCTGAAGGCCTGGGGCGAGAAGGTCCCGGGTGACAGCGAGTCCGGCATGGGGAGCATGCCGGGCATGGACCACTCCGCCTCGTCGATGCCCGGCATGATGTCGGACCAGGACATGGGCAGGCTGAAGGGCCTGTCCGGTGACGCCTTCGACAAGGCGTTCCTGCAGATGATGATCAGCCACCACCAGGGCGCGATCGCGATGGCGAAGACCGAACAGGCCAAGGGCGCCTACGGTCCCGCGAAGCTCATGGCGAAGTCGATCGTCACCTCGCAGTCGGCCGAGATCACCGAGATGAACAAGATGCTCGGCAGGCAGTAGATCCTCAGCCGGCTGGACCCGGGGCCGACAGGACGTACGACTGTCGGCCCCGGGCACCGGTGAAGCGTCAGGCCCGGTAGGCCACGAGTGCCATCATGCCCGCCTCACCGTGGTAGGCGTTGTGGCAGTGCAGCATCCACCGGCCCGGGTTGTCCGCGTCGAAGAACACCGACACCGTCCTCTTGGGCAGCACGATCGTGGTGTCCTTGCGCGGGCCGCCGGTGCCGAGCTGGTACGTGTGCCCGTGCAGGTGCATCGGGTGCCACATGGTGGTGGTGTTGACGAAGTCCAGCCGTACCCGCTGACCCTCCTCGACCGTGATCGGGTGTGCGGCCGGGTCGTTCACGTCGAACCGCTCGCCGTTGACGGCCCAGTCGTAGGCCATCATGCTGCCGTTCAGCTCGATGCGGTGAACACGGTCGGTCTTCTTCGAGGGCAGCCGTACGTCGTCCGCCGCCCGGAGCCGTGAGGCGGCCATGATCAGGCCGTCGAGTTCCCCGGGGTGGACGTTCGTCTCGGGGACGGCGCCGGACCCGGTCCGGACGACGGCCATCCCGGCGGCGTTCTTGCCCTCCGCGAGCGCGACGAGGGGGAAGACACCGTCGGCCAGGGTGACCAGGGCGTCGTAGCGTTCCCCCATGCCGATCAGCAGGGCGTCGACCTGCTGGTGCGCGACGGGGAAGCCGTCGGTGTGGGTGAGGGTGAGCCGGTGGCCGCCGAGGGCGACGCGGTACGCGGTGTCGCTTCCCGCGTTGATCAGACGCAGCCGGACCCGCTTGCCCGGCTTGCTCCGGAACACCTGCGGATCCGCCGGGACGCGCCCGTTGACCAGGTGGTACGGGTACTTCACGTCGCCGGCGTCCCCGCCGAGCAGCGGGCTCCGCGCGCCCATGAGCATGAATCCGCCCGACATGCCGCCGCCCGAGGGCGAGGCCGACGGGGACCCGTTCATCCCGCCGCTCATGTCCATGCCGTCCATGCCGTGCATGCCGCCCATGCCCTGCCGCAGTTCGGCGAAGACCTGGTCCGGGGTGCCGGTGACGCCGTCCAGCCAGTCGTCGAGGACGACGACCCACTCCTCGTCGTACGACAGGGGCTCCTTCGGGTCCTCGACGATCAGCGGCGCGTAGAGGCCGCGGTCGAGCTGGACCCCGACGTGCGGGTGGAAGAAGTACGTCCCCGGCCTGTCGGCGAGGAACCGGTAGGTGAAGTTCTTCCCGGCCCTCACGGCCGTCTGGGTGACGGGCGGGACACCGTCCATGTCGTTGCGCAGGGCGACGCCGTGCCAGTGGACGGACGTGGCGGCCCGCCCGGGAAGCTGGTTGGACAGAGTCGCGGCCAGCGTGTCCCCGGCCGAGACGCGCAGCTCCCTGCCGGGAGTCTGTCCGTCGAAGGCCCACGTCCTGGCCTTGACCCCGGCGCCCAGCTCCGCCGTGGCCGCGGCGGCGATCAGGGTCGTCTCGCGGGTCCTGCCGGTGCCCGCGCGCCTCTTCTCGGCCGCGGCGACCGCCGAGCCGGACGGACTGAGCAGGGCGGGCGTGCGGCTGGAGCCGTTGCTGCAGGCGGCGAGGGCGCTCCCGCCTGCCATACCGAGCCCGGCCAGCAGTGCGGACCGGCGGTTGATGCTGTTCACCATGGTTCTCTTCTCACGATCGCTTCGGTGTGGTCGCGCGGTCAGGCGGCGGCGCGGAACGAGGGCACGCGCAGCCGCGGGCGCGGCCTACACCAGCAATCGGGAGAGGAACGAAAGATCGGGTGGGGCTCGGCCCACCGTTCCCGGCACGGACCGCCCAGTGGGCGGGGTGCGGGGCGAGGACGCCGTGGTGTGTCCGACGGCGGCGGCTGCCGGAGGCGCCGGCTTCACCGTCTCGACACTCGCCGCGGAGCAGTGCGGCCCGGTCATACCGGAGCAGGCATTGCCGTCGCCGGACGCCGTCGGGGCGAACCCGGCATGTTTCATGTCGGCGCCCATGGCTCGCATCGTCCCGGAGCTCGGGACGTGGCTCACGGCGGTGGCGGCCTCATGGTGGACGAGGACGGCGAGGGCGGCGACCAACGCGATGACGACGGTGCGCGTCCAGACGACGGCAGGGCACGAGGTGCTGCCCCGCCGGTCACCGCCTGCCGTCATGGTCCACGTCCTCGCTGGGAAACGATCACCTCCCAATATACCCCTCGGGGTAAATATGCGACCGGGTGGCGGGGCGGCCCGGTGAGTGCGGCCGCAGAGGCATCTCGCCTACGGCATACCCCTAGGGGGTATGATGTCATGGTCGGGGAGGCCGATCACCCCCCGGCCCCCAGACTGGTCCCACGCACCGAGATCCCGAGGAAGAACCATGACCGAACAGACGAACTCCGGCTCCTGCTGCGGCGGCGGTTCCTGCGGCTCCGGCGCCGCGGCCGACGTTCAGGGCATCGGCGTCACCACCGTGTACAAGGTGTCCGGCATGACCTGCGGCCACTGCGAGGGCGCGGTCTCGCAGGAGATATCCGCGCTGGAGGGCGTCAGCTCCGTCACGGCCGACGCCAAGACCGGCGAGGTCACCGTCGCCTCCGCCGCCCCGCTCGACGAAGCGGCCGTACGCGCGGCCGTCGACGAGGCCGGCTACGAGCTCGTCGGCCTGATCTGACGACCGCCTCGGGGCGCGCGGCCCCGCACGCCACGCGCTTCACCTCCCGCGCCGGGACGTACCGCTCCGCTGATACGGACGCCGTACGTCCCGGCCTCCCAAGGAGTCACCCCATGACCAGCACTGCGTCCGAGAAACCGCTCACCGGTTCCGCCCCCGCGGCCACCTCCGAGGTCGAGCTCTCCATCGGCGGCATGACCTGCGCCTCCTGCGCGGCCCGCATCGAGAAGAAGCTCAACCGCATGGACGGCGTCACCGCCACGGTCAACTACGCCACCGAGAAGGCGAAGGTCAGCTATCCGGCGGGGACCGAGGTCTCCGACCTGATCGCCACCGTGGTGAAGACCGGCTACACCGCCGAGGAGCCTCCGCCGCCTCCTCCGCCGGCCGGTGAGGCGGCGGAGGCCGCGACGACTGCGGCACCGGACGGTGAACTGCTCGCGCTCCGGCAGAGGCTGCTGGTCTCGCTCGTCCTCTCCGTGCCCGTCATCCTGATGGCGATGGTCCCGGCCCTCCAGTTCGACAACTGGCAGTGGCTGTCGCTGACCTTGGCCGCGCCGGTGGTCGTCTGGGGCGCTCTGCCGTTCCACAAGGCCGCGTTCACCAACGCCCGCCACGGCGCCGCGACCATGGACACGCTCGTGTCCACCGGCACCCTCGCCGCGTTCGGCTGGTCGCTGTGGGCACTGTTCTTCGGGCAGGCGGGAATGCCCGGTATGCGGCACGGCTTCGACCTCACCATCTCCCGCACGGACGGCTCGTCCTCCCTCTACCTGGAGGCCGCGGCAGGGGTGACGGCCTTCATCCTCGCCGGCCGCTACCTGGAGGCGAAGTCCAAGCGCAAGGCCGGAGCCGCCCTGCGCGCGCTGCTGGAGCTGGGTGCCAAGGACGTGGCGGTGCTGCGCGGCGGCGCGGAAGTCCGCGTTCCGGTGGCACGGCTGGCGGTCGGCGACCGGTTCGTCGTACGCCCCGGTGAGAAGGTCGCCACCGACGGCACCGTCGTCGAGGGCACGTCGGCGGTCGACGCCTCCCTGCTCACCGGCGAGTCCGTCCCCGTCGACGTGACCGTCGGCGACGCGGTGGCCGGCGCCACGGTCAACGCCGGCGGCCGGCTGGTCGTGGAGGCCACCCGCGTCGGGGCGGACACCCAGCTCGCCCGGATGGCCAGGCTGGTCGAGGACGCCCAGAACGGCAAGGCCGCGGTGCAGCGCCTCGCCGACCGCATCTCCGCAGTCTTCGTTCCCGTCGTGATCCTCATCGCCCTCGGCACCCTGCTGACCTGGCTGCTGGTCACCGGTGACGCGACGGCCGCGTTCACCGCCGCCGTGGCCGTCCTGATCATCGCCTGCCCGTGCGCCCTGGGCCTGGCCACGCCGACCGCGCTGATGGTCGGCACCGGACGCGGCGCCCAGCTCGGCATCCTCATCAAGGGCCCCGAGGTCCTGGAGTCCACACGCCGTGTCGACACGGTCGTCCTGGACAAGACCGGCACCGTCACCACCGGCCGGATGACCCTCCACGACGTGTACGCCGCCGAGGGCACCGACGAGACGGAACTCCTGCGCCTGGCAGGTGCGTTGGAGTACGCCTCCGAGCACCCCATCGCGCAGGCGGTCGCGGCCGGGGCGATCGGGAGGGCCGGCGGCCTGCCGGTCCCGGAGAACTTCGAGAGCGTCGCCGGGCTCGGCGTCCAGGGTGTCGTCGACGGGCACGCGGTCCTCGTCGGGCGCGAGAGGCTCCTGCGGGAGTGGGCGATCGAGCTGCCCCGGGAGCTGGAGGAGGCCAAGGCGGCCGCGGAGGCCGAGGGCCGTACGGCGGTCGCCGTCGCCTGGGACGGCGAGGCGCGCGGCGTGCTCACCGTCGCCGACGCGATCAAGGAGACCAGTGCGGAGGCGGTGGCCGAGCTGCGCGGGCTGGGACTGAAGCCCGTGCTGCTGACCGGCGACAACCAGCTGGTCGCCGAGTCCGTCGCCCGCGCCGTCGGCATCGACGAAGTGATCGCCGAGGTGCTGCCCCAGGACAAGGTGGACGTCGTCAAGCGGCTGCAGGGCGAAGGCCGTACGGTCGCCATGGTCGGCGACGGGGTCAACGACGCGGCCGCGCTCGCCACCGCCGACCTCGGCCTGGCCATGGGTACCGGCACGGACGCGGCGATCGAGGCCGGCGACCTGACGCTGGTACGCGGCGACCTCCGCGTGGCCGCCGACGCCATCAGGCTCTCCCGCAGGACCCTGGCCACCATCAAGGGCAACCTCTTCTGGGCCTTCGGCTACAACGTCGCCGCCCTGCCCCTGGCCGCGACCGGCATGCTGAACCCCATGATCGCGGGCGCGGCGATGGCCTTCTCCTCGGTGTTCGTGGTGACCAACAGCCTGCGGCTGCGCACGTTCAAGTAAGTACGGCACTCTGGACGAAAGGCGCCCGGCCTTCCGGCCGGGCGCCTTGTTCCGTCCCGGCCGGTCGGACCTCAGCTCTTGGCGACCGTGCACGTGTAGGTGGCCGTTCCGGCACCGCTGTACGCCTCGACGTCCACGTAGTAGGTGCCCGTTCCGGAGGAGGTCCGGGTGAAGGTGAGGGACTCGGGCGCTCCGGCGCCGTCGGTGACGGACCGTTGGAGAGTCCGGCCCGCCGAGTCCATGAAGTACAGGTCGGCGTCGTATGCCGTGGGGATCGTGCACCGCACGGAAGCCGTCTGGCCGGAGGCGAGGGCGACCCGGAAGTAGTCGCGGTCCGTCGACGACTTCATGCTGCCGGTGAGGGTGGTGGGCGAGGGGAGGGCCGAGGCGTCGTCGGCCGTGCCGCTGGTGTCGTTGGGTTCGCTCTCACCGAGCGCTGCGCCCGGGGAGCCGCACGGTTCCGCGATGCCGTCGTAGAGATCGGCGTCGGCGACGCCGTCGGTGACGCTGCGACGGTAGAACCCGCAGGTGGGCCGGTTCCCGAAGTCGAACGTGCTGCCGGGCGTGAGCCGCCAGATCTTGTAGTCGGAGAAGGTCAGCGGCTTTCCGGGCACGGCCTGCTCCGGCTGGTGGTCGCCGAGCACGACGTACGCGTTCTGGCCGTATTCGGTGGCGAGTCCGTTCCTGTCGACGAACAACGAGCCCCCGCCCTGTTCGACACCGACCCCCCAGGCGGCGCCGCTCGTGGTCAGCCCGTCCTTGATGGCCCGGGCCACGAAGGCCATGGTGCGGCCCATGCGGTCGCGTGTGACGAAGTGCGAGTCGTTGACGGTGTCGGCGTAGTGGGGCCAGTCGAACATGCCGGTGGTGAAGGTGATCGCCGGATCGTAGGGGTCGGCCAGCGCGTCCGCACTGGTGGCGCTGCCCTGGCACGCGTCGTAGACGACGGAGCTGTTGATGTGGGTGCCGGCGCTGCCGCCGCCCGATCCGCCGCCCTTGGCGACCACGGATTCGACGGACGCCTCGAGTGGGCTGCCCTTCCAGGCGGCGTACCGGCACTGGTCGCCGCCGGCGAAGTAGACGAACTCGGCATCGCGGACATCGGTGTTGACCTGGGGGTCACTGGCGTCGGACGCCTTGGTCAAGGTCCACGTGGTGCAGGAGTTCACGCCGGTCAGGGACATGATGCTGTCGCACTCGGGCGTACTGCTGCCGGACGTGGGGGCCGATCCGGCGAGCACGACGACGTCGAGGCTGCCGGTGTCGTCGCGGATGGCGTCGATCGCGCGCTGCATGGACGCCGCCACGACCGCGCCGTCGCCGTTCATGGTGAAGGCCGGACCGCTCCAGCCGGCGCGGCTCGCGTCCGAGGCGCTGCCCAGCCGCACGCGGTCGGCGGCGGCCTGCGCGGGATGGACGGCGGCGAGTGTGCCGGCGAGCGAAACGAGCGTGATCACGGCGGATGCCGCGGAGCGGTGACGCAAGCGGACGGTCATGTGCCCTCCCGGGCTGCGGACTGTGGACTGCGGTGACGGGCAGGCGGCCGGCGCCCGCCGTGGAGGTAGCAGAACTTACAAGTACCGCTCCGTGTGCGGAAGATGTAAGACGTGGGCGATCGGCACTTCGAGTCGTGGAAACGGAGAACGACTGGCTGAGCGGCTGTCGCCGGGACTCCCTCCTCCCCTCTTGGTCGATCCGCGAGAAAGTAACGTGCGATACATCTGGCCATCTGCCCGTCGAGAATGTAACTTCCGGGGAGTGGCCGGACGCGACGTTCCGCCGGCACAGCTCACCGAAGGGTCCGATCGTGATGAACGCTCGTCTCACCTGCCGCATGGCGGCCTCCGCCGTCTCGGCCGCGGCGCTCGTGGCGCTGTCCGGGTGCGGGAACAGTGACGCCGCCGCCCCCGTGGCGGGCGGCAAGGTGTCCGTCGCCGGCGTGGAGATCAAGGAAGTCAAGGCTCTCCACGACGCGCTGCCCGACAAGATCAAGAAGTCGGGTGCCGTCCGGGTCGCCACCGACGTGCCCTACCCGCCCTTCGAGATGTTCGTGAAGGAGGGGCAGAGCGAGCTGACGGGCCTCGACTACGACCTGGGGCAGGCGATCGGTGCGAAGCTGGGCGTGAGGTTCGTCTTCACCGCCCAGAAGTTCGACGGCATCGTCCCCGGCATCCAGGCGGGGAAGTTCGACGCCGCCATGTCCGCCATGACGGACAACAAGGAGCGGCAGCGGGTCGTCGACTTCGTCGACTACTCGCAGTCCGGTTCCGGGATCCTCGTCGCCGACGGCAACCCGCAGAAGATCGCCGGCCTGGACGACCTGTGCGGGAAGAAGGTCGCGGTGCAGACGGCGACCAACCAGCTCACCCTGCTCAAGTCCCGGCAGGCGGCGTGCGCGAAGGCCGGCGCCGGAAAGATCGACATCCAGACGTTCCCCAAGGACTCCGACGCCCAGCTCGCGTTGCGCTCGGGCAAGGTGGCGGCCCAGGTCGTGACCAAGCCCGCGGCCGGCTGGACGGCCAAGACGGCCGATGCGGGCAAGGCGTTCGACCTGGTCGAGGACCCCGCCGCGCCGGGCGGCTACAACGCCTCGCCCAACGGCATCGCGGTCGGCAAGCAGCTGCCCGAGCTCACCGCCGCCGTGCAGAAGGCGCTGCAGGCCCTCATCGACGACGGCACCGTGCAGAAGATCTACGCCAAGTACGGCGTCGCCTCCATCGCGGTGAAGCAGGCCACGAAGAACGCGGCGGTCGACTGAGCATGATCGACGCCGCATCCCCCGCACGCACGTCGCTCGGCGACGACGCCGATGCGCACAGCATCGAGATCGTCCCCGTGCGGCACTACGCCCGATGGGCCGCCGCCGTCGTCTCCGTCGCGGCGCTCGCCGGCCTCATCGGCTCGCTCGCCAAGAACGGCAACCTCCACTGGGACATCGTCGGCACGTACCTCTTCGCCGGACTGATCTTCGACGGACTGGCCACGACGCTCTGGCTGACCGCCGCCGCCATGGCTCTCGGCCTGTGCCTGGGCACGCTCATCGCGGTGATGCGCCTGTCCACGAACCCGGTCCTGTACGGCCTGGCCACCTTCTTCGTATGGATCTTCCGCGGCACCCCCCTGCTCGTCCAGATCATCTTCTGGGGGTACGCGGCCGCGCTCTACAAGTACGTGATGATCGGCATCCCGTTCACCCACATCACCTTCTTCAAGGCCGAGACGAACTCGCTGCTCACCCCCGCGATCGCGGCCCTGCTCGCCCTCGGCCTCAACGAAGCCGCCTACGCCTCGGAGATCGTCCGCGCCGGCATCCAGTCGGTCGACCCCGGGCAGGCCGAGGCCGCCCACTCGCTGGGCATGCGACCGGCCCTGACCATGCGGCGGATCGTGCTGCCCCAGGCGATGCGGGTCATCATCCCGCCGATGGGCAACGAGACGATCAACATGCTCAAGATGACCGCCCTGGTCTCGATCATCTCCGCGCACGATCTGATGTCCAACATCCAGGACGTGTACGCGCAGAACTACCAGATCATCCCGATGCTCGTCGTCGCCAGCGTCTGGTACCTGGCCCTCGTGACCCTGCTGAGCATCCCGCAGGCGTGGCTGGAGCGCCGCTACGGACGGGGCACCGCCCGGGCCGGGAACGCCTCGCCGCTGCGGCGCATGCTCCAGGGCACCGCGCTCCTGGCAGGCCGGAAGAACAAGGAGGGGACCCGATGACAGCCCCCATGGTGCTGGCCGAGGGAGTGCGCAAGCGGTTCGGCAGACTCGAGGTCCTCAAGGGCATCGACCTGACCGTCGAGCGGGGCCAGGTCTGCTGCCTGCTCGGACCGTCCGGCTCCGGGAAATCGACCTTCCTGCGCTGCATCAACCACCTCGAGAAGGTGGACGGCGGGAAGCTGACGGTCGACGGCGAACTGGTCGGCTACCGTCAGCAGGGCAGCAGGCTGCACGAGTTGCGCGAACGGGAGGTCGCCGAAAGACGCCGGGACATCGGGATGGTGTTCCAGCGCTTCAACCTCTTCCCGCACATGACCGCGCTCGAGAACGTCATCGAGGCCCCCACCAAGGTGGCCGGCGTGTCCCGGAGCGAGGCACGGGACCAGGCCCGGCACCTCCTGCAGCAGGTGGGGCTCGGCGACCGCGCCGGTCACTACCCCGCCCAGCTCTCCGGCGGCCAGCAGCAGCGCGTCGCCATCGCGAGAGCGCTGGCCATGAAGCCGAAACTGATGCTCTTCGACGAACCGACCTCCGCTCTCGATCCCGAACTGGTCGGGGACGTGCTGGACGTGATGCGCCGCCTCGCCGCCGACGGCATGACGATGGTCGTGGTCACCCACGAGATCGGCTTCGCCCGCGAAGTGGGGGACACCGCGGTGTTCATGGACGAGGGAGTCGTCGTCGAGGCCGGCGACCCCCGGCAGGTCCTGGCCGAACCGGAGCAGGAGCGCACGCGCGCGTTCCTGTCCAAGGTCCTGTGAGCGCCCCCCCGAGGCAGCAGCCCCACATCGACGAGCTGATGTCCCTGGCCCGCGCACACCTCGACCGGTACCTGTCCGACCTGGCCGAACTCGTCGCGATCGACTCCGGTTCGCACAGCCCCGACGGGGTCGACCAGGTCGCCGAACGGGTGCAGTCCCGGCTGGACCGCCTGGGTTTCGAGGTCCGCCGCATCCCCCTGCCCGACGTCCGGGGCCACCGCACGGGTGACGCCCTGGTCGCCCGCAAGCGGGGACGGCTCACCGAGGCGGAAGGCGGGCGGAGGATCCTGCTCGCCGCACACATGGACACCGTCTTCGAGGACGGAACCGCCGCCGCACGGCCCTTCTGCCTGAAGGGCTCCACCGCCTACGGCCCGGGCGTGTGCGACGACAAGGGCGGCCTGGTCGCGGGGCTGACCGCACTGGACGTCCTCGCCCGGGCCGGCATCGACGAGTACGCCGAACTCGTCTTCCTCGCCACCCCCGACGAGGAGATCGGGTCCCCGGCCAGCCGGGCGGTCACCGAGGAGGCCGCCCGCGGGGTGCACTACGGCCTGGGTCTCGAAGGCGCCCGCGAGAACGGGGACCTGGTCATCGCCCGCAAGGGCGTCGCCGACTTCCGTCTCACGGTCACCGGCCGGGCCGCCCACGCCGGGATCGAACCTGATCGGGGCGCCAACGCCGCACTCGCCGCCGCCCATCTCGTCGTCGCCCTCCAGGCGCTCAACGGCCGCTGGGACGAGGTCACCGTCAACGTCGGCGTCGTGCGCGCCGGCACCCGCCCCAACATCGTCTGCCCCGAGGCCGAACTGCACCTCGAAGTACGCGCGGCGACCCTCGCCGGCCTCCGGCGGGCGGAGCGGACGATCGAGGACATCGCCCGCGATCCGGCCGTACCGGGTACCAGCGTGCACGTGGAACGGCTCGACCTGTGCCCGCCGATGGAGGACACTCCCGCCGCCCGCCGGATGTTCGAGGAAGCCGGCCGCGCTGCAGCGGCCCTCGGATTCGACATCGGCGTCACCGCCACCGGAGGCGTGGGCGACGCGAACCTCATCGCCGGCACGGGCGTCCCGGTCCTCGACGGCCTGGGCCCCGTAGGCGGCGCGGACCACACCCCGCAGGAATGGCTGGACACCGGCAGCGTCCCCCAGCGCGTCGCCCTCCTGGCAGCGCTCGTCGCCGCCCTGGGCACGGCCGGCGGCGAGGCCTGACGGCAGCGGGTCTCCCGGGCGCGCGCACCGGCCCGGGAGACCCGCTGCGGCCACCCCCGCCCTCTCCCGTACGGCAACCGTCATCACCCTCACTCTCTCCCCGGAGCAGCAGCCATGACCGTTTCCGCAAGACCGTCCCGACGCGCGATCGCGCACGCGTGCGCCACTGCCGTGGCCCTCGCCGTCATCGCCGCGCCCTCCGCCCTGGCCGCACCCCGCGCCACCGCCACGACCGGCGGCTCACTGGTCCTCGTCGGCGGTGGCCTCAAGGAGGACAACGCCGAGGTCTACGAGGAGATCGTCAAGCGCGCGGGAGGCCCCGCGGCCCGCATCGGCGTCCTCACCGCGGCGTCGATACCCGAGAGCCAGGACCCCGACGCCGGCGACCCCGACAAGTGCGCCAACTCCGCCTGCAACGGCGCCTACTACTCCGCACTGTTCAAGAAGTACGGCGCCGCCGACGCGCAGTGGATACCGATCGACCTGGACCACGTCGGCAACGCCGACTCGGACGCCGTCGTCGCCCAGGTCGACTCGATGACCGGGTTCTTCTTCGGCGGAGGCGACCAGTACCGGTACGTCACCACCCTGCTCCACGGCGACGCGCACACAGACACCAAGGTCCTGGCCGCCATACGGGCCAAACTCGCCCGGGGTGCCGTCGTCGCCGGCTCCTCCGCCGGCGCCCAGATCGCCTCCGGCCCCGACATGGTCACCGGCGGCGCCTCCTACGAGGCGCTGAAGGACGGCAGCGCACCGGGCTACTTCGACGACCCCGACCGGCTCGGCTACCTGCCCGAGGGAGGCTTCGGCTTCCTGCGCTCCGGTCTCGTCGACACCCATACGGGGACCGAGGGCCGCGAGGGCCGCGCGCTGCGCCTCGCTGCCGACACCGGCCACGACCGCGTGTACGCCCTCGACGAGAACACGGCCCTGGTCGTCGACCACCCCGGCACCAGGCGCGAGGACGTGACCGTCCTGGGCACCAACGGTGTCGCGGTCCTCGACCTGCGGGGCGCCCGCGCTCGGGAGGGCCGCGCCGGATGGAGCCTGAGCGGGGCTCGCTACACCTACCTCACCGACGGCGACCGCTACGACGCCCTGCACCGCCGGCCCCTGCCCGCGAGCGGCAAGCGCCCGCTCCTTCCGGGCTCCACGACTGCCGTACCCGCGAACACGGACGTCTTCCGCTCGCCGGACGACCCCGCCGGCCTGCCGTACTCCTTCCGCACCACGGCCCGCGCGCTCGCCTCCACCGCACAGGTCACCGCCACGGCCACCACCTATGAGAGCGGCCCGCGTTTCCGGGTCGCCTTCGCGAAGCGGCCCGGCTTCTCGGCGTGGACGAGCGACGGCAGCACCGCGCAGACGCTGATCGGCATGCGGATCGCCGTCGCACCACAGTGATCCCGGCCCGGCACCGGAACCGGGAGAGCGGGGGACGGGCCGCCACCCATGGACCGCGCGGCGCGTCCCCCATCCACGTCCGGGTGGCGGACACGCCGCGCGCATGCCAGGAAAGGACACCGTCATGCCCCCCGGCACACTCGCCGACGAGATCCGCCTCAGGCTGGGCGATCTGACCCCTGCCGAGCGCAGAGTCGCCCGGGTTCTGCTGGCCGCCTACCCCTCCAGCGGCTTCGAGACCGTCGCCGCCATCGCCGAACGAGCCGCTGTCAGCGCGCCCACCGTGCTCCGGTTCGTCAGCCGCCTGGGTCATCGCGGCTTCCCCGACTTCCAGGCCGCGTTGCGCGCCGAACTCGAGGAACGCAACGCCTCCCCCCTCTCGCTGTACGAGGCCGCCGAGGAGAACGCGGCCGACGGTTCACCGGCCGGGCTCATGGCGCGCAGCAGCAGGCTCTTCGCCGGCGCCGTCGCACAGACCCTCGCCGAGATCCCCGCGGCGGACCTCGAGAGCGCCGTCGACCTGCTGTCCGATCCCAGGAGAAGGATCACCCTGGCCGGTGGACGCTTCACCCATCTCATCGCCCAGTACCTCGGCCTGCACCTGATGCAGTTGCGCGACGACGTCCGGTTCCTGCCCGAACGCGACGTCGAGCGCACGGCCGCGCTGGCTCGGCTCACGCGCCGCGACGTGGTGGTCGTCTTCGACCACCGGCGCTACGAGAGCGACAAGCTCGCCATCGCCCAGCTCACGAAGGAAGCCGGCGGCAAGGTCGTCGTCTTCACGGACGCCTGGCTCTCGCCCGCCGGCGCACACGCCCACGTCGTCCTGCCGAGCCGGGTCGCCGCCCCCTCGCCGTACGACAGCCTGGTCCCCACGCTCGCGGTGGTCGAGACCGTCGTCGCCGGTGTGATCACCGCGCTCGGCGACGACGGGCTGCGCCACATGCGGCACAGTGAGGCCACGGCCGGCCGCATCGGGCTCGTCTGACGGGTGTTGCTCAGACCAGGCCGATGCGCTGGGCGACGTCCTCGGCCCGGCGCAGGTGGTCGTGGGCGTCCTCGCCCAGGGACTCGACGACTCCGGCCACGACCGTCTCGATGACGGCGAGGGTCGGCACGAGACTGTCGTAGGGCGAGGGCGCGGTGACCCGGCACGGCAGTGCGACGTCGGCCCGCCCGGCCACCGGGGAGAGCCAGGTGTCGGTGAAGAGCAGGAGTTTTCCGCCCCGCTCCCTGGCGAGTTCGGCCATCGCGACCTTGTCGTCCTCGTAGCGACGGTAGTCGAAGAGCACCAGGAGGTCGCGGCGGCCGAGCGCGGCCAGGGCCGCGGTGCGTTCCACCGCACGGTCGGGCAGGAACTGCACGCCCTCGCGCAGTTGCATCAGGTGCAGGCCGAGGTACTGCGCGAGCAGGTGCGTGAAGCGGCCGCCGGCGAGGGTGATGCGGAGTCTGGGGTCGGCGAGCAGGCGGACGGCCTGGTCCAGGTCGTGCGGCGGGAGTTCCGCCAGGGTGCCGGCGACCTCGCTCGGGAAGATGCGGCCCGCCCTGCCGAGCAGGCTTCCCTGATCGGCTCCCTCGTCGGCGGGGCGGCCGTAGCCGGGAGTGTCGTACAGCGACAGCGGTGAGGCGTTGCGCTGCTCCAGTTCGGTGCGCAGGGCCGCCTGGAACTCGGGGAACCCGCGGAAGCCGAAGCGGGACACGAACCGCAGCACGGTCGGCGCGCTGACGTGCGCGCGCTCGGCGATGGTGGCCACGGTCTCGAAACCGGCGGACGGGTAGGCGGCCAGCAGTACGCGTCCGACCTTGCGTTCCGCGGGGCTGAGATCGCCCAGCTTGGAGCGGATCCTGTCCGCCATTGCGCCAGTGGCCATGCTGTCCGCTACTTCCTTCCCGCACGCGACCGACCCGACCGGGTGATCACAGTCGACATCGCCGAGCCTAACGCCGGGGCCGCCGCACCGACGGGCGGGTCGGTGCGGCGAGGCGCTGCCGTGCCGGGAAGGGGCCTCTCCTAGCAGGGCTCGGCCGGTGCGGCGTCCGCGGTCTCCGGCGCGGTGAAGCGGTGACGCAGGCGCGGATGGAGGTTGGCCCGGGAGAGGTCACCGCCGTAGTGCGCCGTCAGCCGCGGGTCCATCACCCGGCGCCACAGGGGCGGGAACAGGGCGAGCAGGATCATCGACGCGTAACCCGAGGGCAGCTGCGGCGCCTCGTCGAAGTGGCGCAGGGTCTGGTAGCGGCGCAGCGGGTTGGCGTGGTGGTCGGAGTGCCGCTGGAGCTGGAAGAGGAGCAGATTGCTGACGGTGTTGTTGCTGTTCCAGCTGTGCCGGGGGGCCACGCGCTCGTAGCGGCCGTCGGGTCGGCGCTGCCGCAGGAGCCCGTAGTGCTCCAGGTAGTTGACCGCCTCCAGCAGGCAGAAGCCGAGTACGGCCTGCAGCACCAGGTAGGGCAGGACCCGCGGACCGAAGGCCAGCGTGAGGACGGCGAAGAGCACCGCCGAAAGGGACCAGGCGGTGAGCACGTCGTTGTGCGCGCTGAGGACCGGCCGCTTCCGCCGGCCCAGTCGGCGCCGCTCCAGGTGCCAGGCGGAGCGGAGACCGCCCCACACGGACCGGAGCAGGAACCGGTAGTAGTCCTCGCCCAGCCGGCTGCTGGCGGGGTCCTCGGGAGTGGCCACCCGGACGTGGTGGCCGTGGTTGTGCTCGACGTAGAAGTGTCCGTAGCAGCTCTGGGCGAGTGCCAGCCGGCTGAGCCGCCGCTCCGACTGCTCGCGTTTGTGGCCGAGTTCGTGCGCGGTGTTGATCGCCACGCCCGCCACCACCCCCGTGGTCACCGCCAGCCCCAGGCCGTCGGCGGTGGACAGGTGTCCGGCGGACCACTCGCCGCAGGCCCAGACCAGCGCACCGTACTGCAGGGGCAGGTAGAGGTAGGTGCACCAGCGGTAGTAGCGGTCGGCCTCGAGGGCCGCCATCACCTCCTCCGGAGGGTTGGCTTCGCCGTCGCGGCCGGTCACCAGGTCGCACAGGGGGACCAGCACGAACGCGAAGAAGGGCCCCCACCACCAGAACGCGCCGACACCGGTGACGGAGACGAGTGCTCCGGCCTGGAAGGGGAGGGTCGGTACCGCGAGTGCGAGCAGCCACAGTGGGCGCTTGCGGTCCCGCCAGGGGTGGGTGACGTTCGGCACTGACTGCATCAGGACTCCCTCGGGGCGCTCCTCGGGCGCGCTCTCGCCGATCAGGCAGGTGACCGGCGAGAGCACGCATGGGGGGCCACTGACGGTGCCAGGTCTCGTCGCCGCTGACAAAGGAGGCGCCGTGTAAACGTTCTGACGTACCATCATAAAAGTGAGAGGCGGTGTGGTGACAGACTCTCCTCGTGCCCCCCTCACTTGACCGCGGATCCCGCGGTCCGCAGGTCCCGCCCGATCCACCACGAGTGGCCTGGCGCAAGCAGATGCGTGAACGGGTGCTGTCCGAGGCCAGGGTGCTGGCGGCGGAGGGCGGCTGGGACAAGGTCCGGGTGGCGGACCTGGCGCTGCGCGCGGAGGTGTCAAGGCCCTCCATCTACAAGGAGTTCGGCGACCGGGCGGGCGTCGGCCGGGCCCTGGTGCAGCGCGAGGCGGAGGAGTTCCTGCGCGGGCTCGCCGTGGTGCTCGAGGCGCACCGGCACGACCCGCGCTCCGCACTGGAGGCGGCGGTGGCCCACGTACTCGTGGAGGCCGGTGCCAATCCGTTCCTGCACGCGGTACTGGCCGCGGCGCGCGGCGGTACGGACGCCTTGCTGCCCTTCCTCACCAGCAGGCCCGAGCCGGTCTACTCCAGCGCGTGGCGGCTGCTCACCGGGTGGCTCGGCGAGGTGGTGCCCGAGACGGACGAGGACCGGCGTGCCGAAGCGGCCGACCTGGCGGTGCGGCTGACCCTGAGCCATGTCCTGCTTCCCGCGCCCCGGTCCGAGGAGACCCCTGAGCGGGTGTCGCGCGCCGTGTGGGCGGTCCTCGGTGCGCCGGCCGGGCGATGACCTGGCAGGCGGGCCGGGCCCGGAGCCGACTGCGTGAAGGCCCTCTGGCGGGCAGGGGGCCGGTCATGCGTACAGTGAGGGAGGGTGCTTCGGCCTGTAGGCACCGCAGTGCCGCCGCTCCTGCGCGGACCACAGGCGAGTGGGGTCGTACGGGTGCTGCCGGAACAGGAGGCCCTCTCGATGACCCAGCATCCGGATACGTCCACACCACCGGTGAACGAGGGGCGTCCCGCGGCGCGGGGCGCCGTGCAGAGTGCCGTCGACGAACGGAACCGGCGGCTGGCCCATGCCGGCGTCGCCCGCGCCGAGAAGCTGCTGACGTCTCGGTACCGGCTCTCCTCGGAACGGGAGGCGTTCGACCTGCTGCGCCGTTCGTCGCAGAAGTTCAACATCAAACTGCACACCCTCGCCGACGTCGCCATCCGTCTGCGGGGCCCCGCGCCGGGCGCCCCCGTCTGGGTGCCCAGCCGCCCCCAGGGTCCCGCACCCGCCATCCCGGTGCTGGGCGCGAGCGGATCGCGGCCGGAAAGTCACAGCGCCGTCCTCACGTCGGCCCTGCGTCAGGCCCTGCGCGTGACCGGCGCCCACATGGGCAACGTGCAGCTCGTGGAGAACGGGATGCTGCGCATGGAGAAGCACGTCGGACTGAACCGGCAGTTCACCGACTACTTCGCCTTCGTGGAGGCCTCGACGACCTCCTGCGCCCAGGCCGCGGAGGAATCCCGGCAGGTGACCGTCAAGGACGTCGCCGCCTCCGACACCTTCGACGAGGCCTCCCGGGAGGCGATCCTGGAGACGGGCAGCCGCGCCTGCCACAGCACGCCTCTGCTCAGCCCGAACGGCACGGTGATCGGCATGATCTCCTCCCACCACGAACGGCCGCTGCACGACCTCACCCCCGCCCAGCTGACCGCGATGCACGACCTCGGCACTCAGGTCGGCCGATGGCTGCTGTGGCACCGCAACACCGCCGTGCTCACCGCCCTCAACCATCTCCACGCCGACGCCACCGGTAAGTCCCGTTCCGCGTAGACCGGCTGTCCGCGGCACGGACTGTATGAAGAGTTCGTGTGTGCGCGAAGGTATGGAGACCGCTCCGAAGGGGCACTGCGGCGTCAAGGGCTCGCTTGGGGACGCAGGCGGGAGTCACCGGCCACCGGCGGGCGGCTGTGTGCCCGCCGGGACCGCCCAGGCGGCCCGTCGGCACACCCCGGTCCCCAGCCGGACGGCGCGCCTCGGGCGGCCGCCCGGTGGCGGCGATCGCACTCGCTTCGGACCACACCACCGCCACCGCGCCTCCACGTGACAGAGGCCACAGGAACTCCTGGTGCGTCGTGGAGAGAACTGGTCGTGAGGAACTCAGAAAACGATGTGCGCCGCCGCGTGCGCGAGGGGGACCGTGAGGCGTTCGCCCAGTTGTACGAGGAGTTCGCCCGAGCCGTGTACAACCACGGGCTGCGGCTGACCGGCGACTGGTCGGCAGCCGAGGAGATCATGTCCGAAACGTTCCTGACCGCGTGGCGCACCCGCGCACGAGTGCACGAGGACGGCGGCTCCCTGCTGCCCTGGCTGCTGGGCATCGCCACCCACAAGGCGGACAACGCCGGCCGGGCACTGCGCAGACGCCGGCTGTTCCTGGCGCGCCAGCCGCAGCCCCCGGTGGAGGAGGACTTCGCGCTCCGGACGGTCGGGCGCATCGACGACGCACGGCGCCTGCGTGCCGTACAGGCGGCCCTGGGCCGGCTGCGACGCCAGGAGCGGGAGGTGCTGGCCCTGTGCGTGTGGTCCGGACTGGACTACCGGCAGACGGCCGAGGCCCTCGGCATCGCCGTCGGCACCGTACGCTCCCGCCTCTCGCGCGCCCGCAGGAAACTCGCCCACCTCGCCGAAGAGGACCGGGAACCCCCCACCCCCCGCGGAGAGATGACAAGTGCGGCCGCGATCGCGGCCCTGCCCGTACGGGAGGAGCTCACATGAACGACGAGACCACCGGCGCTTCCCCGGAGCGCGACGGCGATCGCGAAGAGATCGCCCGCCTGCTGCCGGCCCCGGCCGACCGGGACCTTCCGCGCGAGCAGCACCTTCGGCACAAGGAACTGCTGATGCACCACATCGACCGAGACCAGGCGACCCGTACCGGCCGGACCCGTCGGCTGCTGCGGCCCGCGCTCCTGGCACCGGCGACCGCGCTGGCCCTGGCCTGCGCACTGACCGCGGGAGTCGCCCTGAACGGCGGCGACAGCGAGTCCTCCGGCGGAGCTTCGCACCGCGCGGCCTCCGACATGCGGCCCGTCGCGGCGCTCCTGGGCCGGATCTCCGACGCGGCGCAGGAGCGCGACACGCCCACTGTCCGGGACGACCAGTTCGTCTACACCCGGGAGAAGACCCGCGGGGCCGACCTGACCAGCGGGAAGGCCGTCGTCGGCGCCTTGCTGGACCGTGAGACGTGGATCGCGCAGCAGCCGGGGCCCCTGCACAGGCTCGGACTGATCCGGGAGGACGGTGAGACCTTCCCCCTCAACGCCGAACTCGGTGACACGGACGGCACTCCGGCCGGCATCGCCCGACCCACCTACCGCTGGCTCAGCTCACTGCCCACCGACCCCGACACACTGCTGTCCTACCTGTACGCCAGGACTCCGCACACCGAGGGCCGGGAACGCGACCAGGCGGTGTTCGAGCAGATCGGGTCCCTGCTCGGCACGATGATGCCGCCCCGCACGGCCGCCGCCCTCTACCGGGCGGCGGCGAAGATCCCGGGCGTCTCCCCGGCTCCGCAGGCCCGCGACGCGATCGGCCGCCGGGGCCTCGGCATCGCCCGCGACGACACGCGCCACGGCATCCGGACCGAGTGGGTCTTCGACGAGAAGGACTTCACCTTCCTCGGGTACCGCAGCTACCTGACCAAGGACACCTCGTACGGGAAGGCGGGAGCGCTGCTGTCCAGCGAGGCCGAACTGGAGCTCGCCGTCGTCGACAAGGCCGGCCAGCAGCCCGCGGACACGGGGCGGGTCCGGACCGAGCCGCAGAGCTGAACCGCTCGGACCGCGGGGGCACCCGGTGGTGCCCCCGAGGACCGCCCGCGACGGCACCGGACCGCGTCCCGCCGCCCGCCGTCGCGGCGCTCACCACCGTTCCCGGCCGGAACATCAGCGCGGACAGGCCGGACTCGGGACTCCGGGCCGGGGGAGTCGCGCGTGCTCAGCGGCGGCCGAAGGGCCACCAGGAGCGCCGGGGCGCCGGCGGGCAGTCGCACCGCCTCGATTTCGGCACACCCGCGAGGACTTGTTCCACGTGGTTCCCGCAGCCCGTGTACGTGGCCTTGCCGCAGTTCGAACAGGTGACACGTCGGCACATGGCGGACTTCCTTCCTCCGCTGTGAGTCCGTGGCGATGCCCGCCACGGGATGGCTTGCATGCGGAACCACCGAGGGCTCGGGCGGCCGCACCGTCGCCCTGACCCGCGGTCGTTCGGCGGGTCAGGCGACCGTCTCCCAGGCGCCGTAGCCGCCGAGCAGGTCGTAGACCTCGGTGCGGCCGGTGTGCCGGATCAGGCTGGCGGCGATGGACGAGCGGTGACCGCCGGCGCAGTGGACCACCAGCCGGCCCTCGGCCGGGACCTCGTCGAGGCGCTTGGCCAGTTCGGCCAGGGGGATGTGCAGGGCGCCCTCGATGGAGCGGCCGCCCTCGCGCTCGCCGCAGCCCCGCACGTCGAGGACCAGCGGGGGCTCGGCGGAGGCGAGTTCCTCGCGCAGGGCCTCGGCGGTCAGCCGGCCTGCCTGGCGTGTCTGATCGGAGAGGGTGAGGAAGAGCTGCCCGGGCTCGGCCGCGTAGCCGTGGACGCGGTCGAAGCCGATGCGGGCGAGGCGGGTGACGGTCTCCTCGACGCGGCCCTCGGGGGCGACGATGAGGATCTCGTCCTCGGGGGTGAGGACGCTGCCGGCCTGCTCGGCGAAGCGGCCGTCGAGCGGGACGTTGACGGAGCCGGCGAGATGACCGGCGGCGAACTCGAACTGGTCGCGTGCGTCGAGGACCACGGCGCCGGCGGTACGCAGGCGGGCGAACTCGGTCGCCTCCAGTGCGGGAGCGCCCTCCCGCGGCTCGAACAGGTCGCGGTTGCGGCGGTTGAGGTCGGCGTCGTACGAGAAGTAGCCGGGGGCGGCGGACTGGCCGGCGGTGACGAGGCGGACGAAGGTGTCCTGGTCCATGGGCCGGCAGGCGTAGTTGGTCAGCCGCTGCATGCCGATGGTCGACTGCAGTTCGGTGGAGAGGTTCTTGCCGCAGGCGGAGCCGGCGCCGTGGGCGGGGAAGACGCGGACCTCGTCGGGCAGGGCCATCAGCTTGTGGTGGACGCTGTCGTAGAGCATCGCGCCCAGTTCCTCGGCGGTGACGCCGGCGGAGGCGAGCAGGTCGGGGCGTCCGACGTCGCCGATGAACAGGGCGTCGCCGGTGAGCACCCCGTAGGGGACGGTGTCCTGGGGCTTCTCGAAGACGAGGATGCTGATCGACTCGGGGGTGTGGCCCGGGGTCTCCAGGATCTGGAGGGTGACCTCGCCCAGGGAGATCCGCTCGCCGTCGGCGAGCTTGCGGATGGGGTATTCGGTGACGGCGCGCTGCCCGTAGCCGATCCAGGCGCCGGTGCGCCGGGCCAGCTCCAGGTGGCCGGCGAGGAAGTCGGCGTGGAAGTGGGTGTTGATCACCGCCTCGACGGTGAATCCATGCGCCTCGGCGTCCGCGACGTACTCGTCCACGTCCCGGCGGGGGTCGACGACGACGGCCTTGCCGCTGGTCGGATCACCGATGACGTACGCCGCCTGGGACAGGCAGTCGAGGTAGTGCTGCGCGAAGTACATGAGGTGCCTCCTGGCGCCTGTAGTGCGGGGGACCGGAGAGTCCCGGGACACCCGAGGGGTATGGGGCAGATACCCACGGGGGTATTGATGAGACGCATCGTATACCCACGGGGGTATATGGAGGCAAGCTGTCCCGGCCGACCCCGGGGGCTGTAGCGCCCGCCCGGTCCCCGTGGGGTCGAGGGGGAGGTGGAATACCCCCTGGGGTACCGGTGCTATCGTATGTGTATACCCCCGGGGGTAAGTCGTCCGCCATCGCCGCGCGTACCGACCGCAGCGGCCGGCTGAACGCCCCTCCCGTTCCGCCCCTCCCCATTTCCGAGAGGTTGTGTGATGTCCCTCTTCCCCACCGGCGAGGACCGTGTCACCGTCGACGAGGCTGCCCGGCGCACCCGGGACGCCGACGCTCCGGCCGTCCTGCTGGATGTGCGCGAGCAGCGCGAGTGGGACGCCGGCCACGCGCCCGGCGCCGTATACGCGCCGCTGTCCGGCCTGGTGGCGGGGGTGGCGCTGCCGGACGAGGCTCGGGACCGGCCGCTGGTGGTGATCTGCCGCAGCGGGCAGCGCTCGCAGCAGGCAGCCGAACTGCTGACCGCGCGGGGCGCGCAGGTGGTGGACGTCAAGGGCGGTATGAGGGCGTGGGCCGCCGCCGGGTACCCGGTCGTCGACGACCGCGGGAACAGCGGCTCGATAGCATGACCGCTCTGGTTCTCGCGCTCGTCGCCGGTGCCGTCGTCGGCCTGGCCCTGGGCGGCCTCGGCGGGGGCGGCAGCGTCCTCGCCGTACCCGCCCTGATCTACCTGCTGCACTTCACCCCGGCCGAGGCGACGACGGCCAGCCTGGTCATCGTCACCCTCACCTCGGTCACCGCACTCACCGGGCACGCCCGGGACGGGAACGTGACCTGGCGCACCGGGCTGCTGTTCGCCGCGGCGGGCATCGTGCCCGCGATGGTCGCCGGGGCCGCCGCCGGGCATCTGCCCCAAGCCCTGCTGACCGTCGCCTTCTCGGTCATCGCGGCACTCGCCGCGGTGCGGATGCTGCGCCCCGCCACGGCCGTCGCCGCGTCCGGCGCCCAGGTGAACGCGGGCAAGGCCGGTGCCGCCGGGGCCGGTCTCGGCGCGGTGACCGGGTTCCTGGGGGTGGGCGGCGGCTTCCTCGCCGTGCCGGCGCTGGTGGGCGTGCTCCGGCTGCCCATGCGCGCCGCGGTCGGCACCAGCCTGCTGGTCATCACGATCAACTCGCTGGCCGCGCTCGGCGCCCGGGCCGGCACCGGGATGCACCTGGACTGGGCCGTCATCGCGCCGTTCACCGCGGCGGCCGTGCTGGGCGCCTGGGACGGCAAACGCCTGTCCGCGAAGCTCAAGGGCGGGACACTGCAACGCGTCTTCGCGTACGTCCTGCTCGCGGTCGCCGTCTTCATGCTCATCGACGCGGTCCTCTGACCGACCCGCCGCGGTCCGGGACCGCTCTCACCGCCACCCACGGCACGCGGGCACGTCCGCTCCTGGGCAACGACAACATCTCGACACATCGACACATCGACAGGCAAGGAACACATCTGCCATGACCATCGCCGCCATCGATCCCCGCCAGGCCAAGACCCGTCTGCACGAACTCGTCGTCATCGACGTCCGCACCCCGGGCGAGTACGCCGGCGGGCACGTGCCCGGTGCCCTGAACATCCCGCTGGACCAGCTCGACCGGGCACTGCCCGACATCCGCGACGCCGCCGAGCGCGGAGAGGTCCTCGTGGTCTGCGCCTCGGGTGCCCGTTCCGAGAAGGCGTGCCTGCGGCTCGCCGAGAAGGGCATCCACACCGCGACGCTCGCGGGCGGCACCGGGGCCTGGGCCGCCCAGGGCCACGAACTGGACCGCCCGCTGGCATGCGACGTCAAGTCGGCCTGGAGCATGGACCGCCAGGTCCGCCTCACCGCCGGATCCCTCGTCCTGCTCGGCCTGGCCCTCGGCGAGTTCGTCCACCCGGGCTTCCGGCTGCTGTCCGCCGGCATCGCCGGAGGCCTGGTGTTCTCCGCCGTGACCAACACCTGCGGCATGGCCGCCATGCTCGGCAAGCTCCCCTACAACCGGCCCCGCAAGGCCGACCTGGACGCCGCGCTGGCACGCCTGCGCAGCCTCTGACCCGTACGACCGACGCGTACAACGGCACCAGAATATTTCGGATGCCGATGTAATATCGGAGCATGGACGCTCGTACGAGTCCCCACCCGCCCAGGAGCCGCCGCTGGCCCGCGCTGCTCGTCGCGGAGCGGCCCCGCCCCGAACGGATCCGGTCACGTCCTGACGCGTGGTGGCTCGCCGTGGGAACGGTCTGCTTCGGCGCCTTCATGGGTCAGCTCGACGCCAGCATCGTGACGCTGACCTACGGCGGCCTGGGCAGCGAGTTCCACACGTCGCTGGCAGCGGTGGAGTGGGTGTCGCTGGCCTATCTGCTGACTCTGGTGGCCCTGCTCGTGCCCGCCGGCCGGCTGTCGGACGCGCACGGCCGCAAGCTGCTGTACCTGTACGGCTTCGGGGTCTTCACCCTCGCCTCCGCGGCCTGCGGCCTCGCCCCCTCCCTCCTCGCACTCGTGGCGTTCCGTGTGGTCCAGGCGGCGGGGGCGGCGATGATGCAGGCCAACAGCGTGGCGCTGGTGACGACCAGCGCTCCGCGCGGGCGGATGCGCACCGCGCTGGGGGTTCAGGCCGCCGCGCAGGCGCTGGGGCTCGCGCTGGGGCCCACGGTGGGCGGGGTGCTGGTGTCCACGCTGGGTTGGCGCTGGGTGTTCGGCGTGAATGTGCCCATAGGGGTGATCGCGCTGGTCGGCGGGCACTACCTGCTGCCGCGGACCCGGGCCCGGACACGCGTCGCCCGCTTCGACTGGGCGGGGCTCGCCCTGCTGGCGGGAGCCACCACGAGCGCCCTGATGGGCGTCTCCGCGGCATCCGGGCTCGCCGTGCCCGGCTGGGGAGTGGCCGTGCTGTTCCTCGCGGCGGCCGTGGCGGGCTGGGGGTTCGTCCGCCGGCAGCGACGGACGGAGGCGCCGCTGCTGGATCTGGCCCTGCTGAGGGTACGGGCGGTGACGTTCGGGCTCATCGGGGCGCTGAGCGGGTACCTGGTGCTGTTCGGGCCGCTCGTGCTCGTGCCGGTCGTGCTCACCGCTCGGGGCACGTCCGAGCTGACCGCCGGGCTCGTTCTGACGGCGCTGCCGACCGGTTTCGCGCTCGCCGCGACCGGCGGTGACCGGCTCTTGCCGCGGAACCTCGCGGACCGAGGACGGTGCACGGCCGGTGCCGCCGTCTTCCTGTTCGCGCTGGCCGCCCTGCTCGTCGTCCCGCTGACCATCGCCTGGCTGGTGCCCGCGCTGGCCCTGACAGGGCTGGGGCTGGGGATGTTCACCCCGGCCAACAACGCCATGATCATGGGCGCCGTACCGGCGCGTTCCTCCGGCACCGGCGGCGGTCTCGTCAACATGACGCGCGGCCTGGGGACGGCTCTGGGCGTGGCCCTGGTGACACTCGCCCTGCACCTGGCGGGCAGCGCCGGGACGCAAGCGGGAGCCCGGTTGGCCGCCGCCGTCCTGGTGGCGGTCTCGGCGGTCGCAGTCGCTTCGGCACGGCTGTCCCCGGCGTCGTCACGCCAGTGAGAGGAAGAGCCTCTCCAGGCGATTGCGGATCTGCTCGGTGTCCTCGCCGTTCTTCCTGCCGGTGTCGATGTCGGTGACACACTGCTGCAGGCCGGTGGCGATGATCGCGAAACCCGCGCGGTCGAGGGCCCGTGACGCGGCGGCGAGCTGCGTGACGACGTCCTCGCAGTCGCGGCCCTCCTCGATCATCCGGATGACACCCGAGATCTGACCCTGCGCGCGACGCAGTCGGTTCAGTACGGATTTCAGGTCCGCGCCTTCAAGATCCAGTTCCACGACCCACTCCTCGCCCTCATACCCCGTGGGGTATGTTATCCGCCCTGATACCCAGCGGGGTATAACGGCTGCAACTCGTCCGGTGACGGATCTGTTCCGGGAGGTCACAGCCGCACGGCGCGGACCAGAGCGTCGAGGGCCGTGCGGGGGCCATCGGGGGTGGTCACCGGGCGCTCGGCGGTATCGGCTCGCACGATGTCGGCGTACGGCCGCCACACGGCGGCGACCTGCTCGGGGGTGTACAGGACACGGGGGTCCTGCGGCCCGCCGTGGCCCTGCCGGAGGTTGGCCGCGTCGTGACCGACGAGCAGCAGGGTCCCGCCCGGCCGGACGGCACGTGCGGCCTGCCGCAGCACATGCTCCATCTGCTGCCACGGCAGGTGGAGATAGGCGATGAGGGCCAGGCCGTACGTCGCCTCCGAGGCGGACCATGTGGTCAGGTCCGCGCGGAGGGTGCGCAGCCGTGCGCCGCGCCCGGCGGCCAGCCGGTCGGCTTTCTCCAGGGCCACGGCGGAGAAGTCCACGGCGTCCGCTTCCCACCCCAGCTCCGCCAGCCAGACCGCGTTGCGCCCCTCCCCGGCGGCCAGGTCCAGTGCCCGGCCCGCGGGCTCGAGGTCGGCCAGTTCCCGCTCGACGAACCGGTTGGGCTCCGCCGCCCACACGAGTTCGGCGCCGCGGTAACGCTCGTCCCATGCGCTTGCGTCCATGTGGTGCTCCTCGCGTCTGCTCTGCACGGACCCTCCGTGGCAGTGGGGCCGCTCGCCTCGCCGGACCGGCGCCGGGTGCCACCGCCGCACGGCGGACTTCGCCGGCCGTGGCCCGCGCCGGGGATGGTACTCGGCTCCGGCGCGGTGTCCGTGGTCGATCCACGCGCCGGTCGGGTGGAGCCGGCCCGGGCCCGGCGAAGCCCGGCCCGGGCGGACGGGGACGGCCGGTCAGAGGCGGCCGGTCAGCATGCCGTGCCAGTACACCGGTGGCAGCACGTACCGCTTGAACACCCACATGTCGCGCCGCTCCTTGAAGGTGTCGACGAGGGGGAAGGTGGGCGAGGGCTTCAGGTCGTAGTCGAACTCCGCGAGCAGCATCCGGTCGCGTGCGGTGACGAGCGGGCAGGACGTGTAGCCGTCGTAGCGCCGTGCCGGCTGCCGGCCGTTCATCACGTCGAGCACGTTGGCGGCCACGACCGGGGCCTGCTTGCGCACGGCCGCGCCGGTCTTGGACGTCGGCAGGTTCGCCACGTCACCCAGCGCGAAGACGTTCCCGTACTGCGGATGCCGCAGTGTGTGCTTGTCCGCGGCGACGAACCCCAGAGGACTCGCCGGGTCGGCGAGCGGGCTGCTCTTGACCCAGTCGGGCGCGCTCTGCGGCGGCACGGCGTGCAGCAGGTCGTAGCGGACGGTCTCCTTCGTGCCGCTCGCGTGGTCGGCGACGACCACCTCGCGCCGGTCGCCGTCCACGGCGGTCATCTCCGACCGCAGCCGCACCTCGATCCCGTACCGGGCGGCCACCTGCTCCAGGGTGCGCGCCCATTCGGGCACCTTGAACAGGACGGGATCGGGGATGACGAGGATGATCCGGATCCGGTCGAGCACCTTCTGCCTGCGCCAGTGATCGGCGGCCAGGTAGGCGATCTTCTGGGGTGCGCCGCCGCACTTGAGCGGCGTGGCGGGGTGAGTGAAGACGGCCGTGCCCGACCGCATCCCCTTGATCAGGTCCCAGGTACGAGGGGCGTACTCGGGCGCGTAGTTGCTGGTCACCCGGTCGTGTCCGACCGCTTCGGCGAGCCCGGGCACGGCGTCCCAGTCCAGTTGCAGTCCGGGCGCCATCACGAGGTGCTCGTAGGTGAGCTCCTCGCCTCCGGACAGCGTGACGGTGCGGGCGTCGGGGTCGACGGCGAGAGCGTGCCGGCGTATCCAGCGCACTCCGTCGGGAACCACGGAAGCCTCGGGCCGGCGGGTGCCGCGCAGGGACGCCTGGCCGCCGCCGACGAGGGTCCACAGGGGCTGGTACCAGTGGGTGTCGGAGGGTTCTACGAGGGTGATGTCGGTGACGCCGGCGCGGCGCAGTCGGGCGGCGACGCTGATTCCGGCGCTGCCGCCACCGACGATGGCGACGCGGTGCCGGCCGGCCGTCGAGCCGGGGCCGGCTTGGGGGCTGGCGACCATGATGGAAGTCCTTTCCGGCTGGTCAGGCACCTCTCCGATGCCTTCACAGATACCCCGGGGGGTTTATTGCCGTCGAGGCTACGGTGTCGCCCGAGACCGGGTCAAATACCTAGGGGGGTATTTGACTGAGAGGCAAAACGTCCGATTTTTCACCAGTCCTCGGTCGCCTCCTCTCCGCTGATCAATCCCACCGGGCAGAGAACACGCGCGCCGCCACGGCCGGCACCGGTCCGGCTGTGCGCGTCAACACTCCCACTCCGAGCGCCAGTTCGCCCTGTCCCGCACCAAGGGCGCCGGCGTGCCGTCAGAGAGGCCGGCAAAGAGCGAGCGGGTCCTCGGGCTGCGCCGGTCAGCCGCCGGGCGTCCCCGGCATCGCCTGCTCGGCCCAGATGACCTTGCCGTCCTTGGTGTAGCGCGTGCCCCAGCGCTCGGTGAACTGGGCCACGAGGAAGAGGCCGCGTCCGCCCTCGTCCGTGCTGGCCGCATAGCGCAGATGCGGCGAGGTGCTGCTGTGGTCGGAGACCTCGCAGATGAGCGCACGGTCGCGGATCAGCCGCGCCTTGATGGGCCCTGTGGCGTGGCGCATGGCGTTGGTGATCAGTTCGCTGCAGATCAGCTCCGTGGTGTACACGAGGTCCTCCAGCCCCCACTCCATGAGCCGGGCGGAGACGGCGGCGCGGACGCGGCGAACGGCGGCGGGGTCGCACTCGACGTCCCACTCGGTGACCTGCCCGGGCCCCAGCACCCGCGTACGGGCGACGAGCAGCGCGATGTCGTCGCTCCGGAGCTTCGGGGGCAGGGCGTCCAGCACGGCGTCGCAGGTCTCCTCGGGCGACTGGCCCACGCGCGCCAGCGTCTCGCGGAGCAGCCCGAGCCCGGTGTCGACGTCCAGGTCGCGGCGCTCGACGAGGCCGTCGGTGAACAGGACGAGCGTGCTGCCCTCGGGCAGTCGCAACTCGGCGCACTCGAAGGGCAGTCCGCCGATGCCGAGGGGTAGGCAGGACGGCACGTCCAGGAACTCCACCGTCCCGTCGGGGTGTACGAGCGCGGGCGCGGGGTGACCGGCGCTGGCGATGGCACAGTCGCCGGACACCGAGTCGTAGACCGCGTACAGGCAGGTGGCGCCGGTGACGGTGGTCTTGTCACCGGCCGCGATCGCGTCCTGGTCGATGAGCGCGACCAACTCGTCGAGATGGCTGAGGAGTTCGTCGGGCGGCAGGTCCAGGGGGGTGGAGAAGTTGTGCACGGCGGTGCGCAGCTGCCCCATGGTGGCTGCGGCATGCAGTCCGTGCCCGACGATGTCGCCCATGACCAGCGCCACCCGGGCGCCCGGGAGGGGGATGACGTCGAACCAGTCGCCGCCGACCGCCTGCGCGGGGAGGTAACGGGAAGCGACCTCGACGGCGTTCTGTTCGGGCAGCGCGCGGGGCAGCAGCCTCCGTTGCAGCGCCACGGCCAAGCCGTGCTCGCGGGTGTAGCGGCGTGCGTTGTCGAGTGACACGGCGGCTCGGGTGGCCAGCTCGGCCGCGAGGGAGAGATCGTCCTGATCGAAGGGCTCGGGCTTCTCCGAGCGCCAGAAGTGGACCATGCCCAGCAGCACGCCGCGGGCGGACAGCGGCGCGGTGATGAGCGAATGGATCCCGTAGTCGATGACCCGGGAGCCTCGCGCGGGGTCCAGGTCCACCTCCTGCCATTCCGCGGAATCACGCAGCTGAGGCACCAGGACCGCCACGCCGCTCTCGACGGCTCGGGCCTGTGGGGAGGACGGCGCGAAGGTCAGCAGGTCGCCCACGGCGAACAGGGGAGCGTCGTCGTGGATGCCGCTGACGGCCGCGCGCTGCATCCGCCTGCTGCCGGTGCCCGTGCCGTCCGTCACCAGTTCCTCGTCGCGCAGCACCGACTCGACCAGGTCGACGGTGACGTAGTCGGCGAAGCGCGGAACCGCGACCTGCGTCAGTTCCTCGGCGGTACGGGTCACATCGAGGGTGGTGCCGATGCCGCCGGTCGCGTCGTAGAGCAACTTCAGCCGCCACCGGACCAGCTCGACCCTCTGCGACGCCTCGCCGATCATCTCCATCACGTCATCGCTGCCTACCACCTCCTCTCCGGCCACCGCGGCGACCGCGAGCCGAGCGGACGCGGCGCCCACCGAACCGGCGAGCTGGGCTTCCGCGTGATGGACCAGCTCCGGCGGCGCTTCGGCTGCCAGTGAGCCGGGTCTCCCTCCAGGGAAGGAGCTCAACGCCCGCTGGGCGCCCTCCCGCCCGAGGAAGCGCTCCAGCAGGGTCTGCAGTTCCCCGACGGTGGCACGGACCTGCCAGCGCCGCTCCCGGACAGGCTCCTCGAGGATTTCGACGAACTGCACCGCCTGCGCCCGCTCGGCGGCGTCCGGTCGGTCCGCGAGGGAGACCGCGACATACCCGCCGAGATTCAGGAGTGCACTCCAGAACATCGCATGGCTGATCGGGTCCAGTCCCCCCAGGCCGAACAGCCGCTGTGGCCGGAGCAGCCCGACGCCCAGCGGGCCCTCCCGCAAGAAGGAAGCGGACAGCAACCCGGCATCGGCGAAGGTCGGCAGCACCAGGGTGTACGCCCACACGGCGAACCCCGCCACCAGGCCGACCAGCACGCCCCGGCGGGTACCACCCTTCCAGAACAGACCGCCCAGGATGGCGGGCGCGAACTGCGCCACGGCCGCGAACGACACCAGGCCGATCGACACCAATGCCGTCTGCTCGCCCGCGAGACGAAAGTACGCGTACCCGAGCAGCAGGATCAGCACGATGGTCGCCCGGCGAATGCCCAGCACCAGCCCGGCGAGGTTGTCCCGGTGCGCCAGCCGGGACCTGCTGCGCAGCAGCAGCGGCATCACGAGCGAGTTCGACACCATGGTGCTGAGCGCGGTCGTCTCGACGATGACCATGCTGGTGGCCGCGCTGAGGCCGCCGATGAAGACGAGCAGTGCGAGTGCCTGCTGGCCTCCGGCCATCGGCAGGGTCAGCACGTAGGTGTCGGCGTCGACGGCCTTCCCGAACCGCAGAAGCCCGCCGGCTGCGATCGGAAGCACGAAGATGCTGATCGCGAACAGGTACAGCGGGAACAGCCACATCGCCCGCTTGAGGTGCTTCTCGTCGACGTTCTCCACCACGCCGATCTGCCACTGCCGGGGCAGCAGCACGATCGCCAGCATGGACAGGACCGTGAGCCACACCCACATGCCGTAGCCGCCCTGCCCGCGCAGCGTGAACATCGTGGTGAGGCCGGCGTCCGCTGCCCGTGAGAACAGGTCGTGGAGCCCCCCGAACATCCAGAAGACCACGAAGATCCCGGCCGAGAGGAACGCCACGAGCTTGACCACGGACTCGAACGCGATGGCTGCGACCATGCCCTCGTGGCGTTCGGTGGCGTCCAGATGACGGGTGCCGAAGACGATGGTGAACGCGGCGAGCACCAGCGCCGCGTACAGCCCGGTGTCCTGGAACAGCGGGATGTGGCTCAGTTCGGGGGCGGAGGCCACCCGGGGGTGCCGCCGAATGATCGCAAAAGTGAGGGAGACCGCCTTGAGCTGCAGCGAGATGTAGGGAACCACCCCCACCACGGCAATGATCGTCACCAGACAGCCCAGCGCGGTGCTCTTGCCGTAGCGGGCGGAGACGAAGTCGGCCAGCGAGGTGACCCGGTGCCGGTGGCTTATCCGGATGATCCGGCGCAGCACCAGCCAGCCCAGGGCGAGCATGAGCGTCGGCCCCAGGTAGATCGGCAGGAAGCCGACTCCGGCCCGGGCGGCCCAGCCCACGCTGCCGTAGTACGTCCACGAGGTGGCGTACACGCCGAAGGACAGCGCGTAGATCGTGGCATTGTTGATGATGCTCCGACCGGCATCTGCCCGCCGGTCACCGTAGAAGGCCACCGCGAAGAGCAGGCCGAGGTACCCGGCCGAAACAGCGACGATGAACCAGGTCTGGAGCACGGCCTACCTCGATCTGCCGCCGATCACGGCGACCAGACCGATCACGATCGCCCAGACGAGAAACAGGTACGCCGCGAGAACGGGGACGCCGAAGACCTGGTCCAGGCGATCGAACCGCGCCAGGAACGGCGGAACGATCAGCACGAACCCCAGCGCCGCCACGACCGTCAGGCGCCGACTGAGCTGCTCGTCGTCTCGCGACTCCGCCATGAGCCGCCTCCACATCCTCAATGCCACGCTGTGTGATGTAAACCCGATGACCGATGTCATGCCATGGCGTCGATCGGCGCCGTGGGGGCGCGCACTCTGCTCAGTTCAACACGGCACCGGGACGCCCGCTACCTCGCCGAACCGTCGCACCCGCTGCGATGAAGCCGGTGTGAATCGTCGATCGTGTTCTCGTGCGCTGGAACGCGCAGGCCGTCTCCGGCTAGCCGGAGACGGCCTGCGTCCAGCCCTGGCTGACCGTCTTCCGCGCCTTCTCCAGTTGCGCGTCCGTCGGGAACCGCGGTGTTCCCTCGACTGTCGGCAGTCGTGCGGCGGCGGCGTTGTCGAGAGTGCCGTCCTGCCTCATCGCGTCCATGAGCACCGGGCGGGCATAGGCACGCAGCCGCAGGTTCTGGCCCTCCGGGCTGAAGAGATACTCCTGCCACAGGCGGGCAGCCGCCGGGTGCGGGGCGTTCTTGTTGACCGCCAGCGCGAAGTACTGGGCGAAGCTGCCGTCGAAGGGGATCGCGACCTGCCAGTGCACGCCCTTGTCGCGGAGCTGGTCCGCGTAGTGGAGGTTGATGTAGTCCCAGTTGATGCTGACGGGGGTCCGGCCGTCCTCGACCGCCGCCGAGTCGGAATGGACAGGGTTGAAGTTCCCTCTCCTCGCGAGCTCGGCGAAGAAGTCGAGACCGGGCTGGACGTTCCCGAACGACCCGTTGTTCGCCAGCGCGGCCGCGTAGACACCGGCGAAGGCGGTGGCCGACCGGGGCGGGTCGCCTTCGAGTGCGACCTTGCCCCTGTAGGCGGGCTTCAGCAGATCGGCGAAGGTCGCCGGACAGGGCTTGACCCGGTTGGCATCACAGCCGATGGAGATGTAGCCGCCGTAGTTGTTGTACCAGCGCGCCTTCGCGTCCTTCTGGTTGCCGGGGATCGAGCCGTAAGCGGCTACCTTGTACGGCGCGAGCAGATTCTGCGCCGCGGCTTTCCGTGCGAACGTGTCGCCCACGTCGATCACGTCGGGTGCCGTCGGCCGGTTCCCCCTCCGCTTCAGGGCATCGACCTCGTCCTCGCTGTGGCCCAGCGGATTCTCGTCCGTGACCTTGATCCCGTACTTCTTCTCGAAGCCGTTGATCAGAGCGCCGTAGTTCGCCCAGTCACCCGGCAGCGCGATCGTTCTGAGCGCGCCCTCCCGTTTGGCCGCGGTGACGAGTGCGGGCATGCCGCCCATGTTCTCGGCGGACGTGGCCACTGACGGTTTCGCCACTTCGGCGGGCGGTGTGCTCTCGCAAGCGCTCAGGCCCAGTGCCACGAGAGCGAAGCAGCCGAAGACCGCGGCTCCACGAGCACAGGCTGTAGTCACGACTGCTCCCGGACGTGGGGGAACGTGGTCACCTCGACCGGCAGCCTCACCCGTGGGTCCGCGGGGGCGAACCTCCCACCGCGCGTCCCGGTTCCCTCGGGCCCGCTGTGCCGACGAAGCGGTCATCGAGGCCAGCGTACCCGGCCGCCTCGACGGCAGGACGTCGCTCGGGAAGCCTGCGATCAGGGTTCTTCCCCGGCTGGACGCGCCTTCCGCGCGCCCGTGCACGCCGCTCTCACACGGCCGTGTCGTCCCATTGGTCCAGCAGGATCTCGCCGAGGTCGTCCGCCTCCGGCGCGGCGGCGTGGTGCAGGGACTGTTCGGCCCAGATGACCTTGCCCGTGGATGTGTAGCGGGTCCCCCAGCGTTCGGCGAAGCGGGCTACCAGGAACAGTCCGCGGCCGCCTTCGTCGGTGACCTTCGCCCGGCGCAGCCGCGGCGAGGTGCTGCTGCCGTCGGAGACCTCGATGATCAGGGTGCCCCCGGCGGAGTCGTTCTTCGGCACCCTGCGCAGCAGCCGGACGGCGATGGGCTCGGCGGCGTAGCGGATGGCGTTGGTGATCAGCTCGCTGAGGATGAGTTCGGCGGTGAAGGCGACGTGCTCCAGCCCCCACTCCGTCAGCCGGCGGGAGCAGGCGGCGCGCACCGGGCCCACAGCCGCCGGGTCACGGGGCACGTCCCACTCGGCGACCTCCTCCGGTCCGAGCCGGCACGTGCGGGCCACCAGCAGCGCGACGTCGTCCCTGGGGCGGTCGGACAGCATGGCCTCCACCACCGTCGCGCAGGTGGCCTCCGGCGTGCGGTCGGGCCCTGTCAGAGCATCGCGCAGGGCCTCCAGACCGGCGTCCAGGTCTCGGGTGCGGTCCTCGATCAGTCCGTCGGTGTACAGCACCAGCCGGGAACCCTCGGGCACGGTGAGCTCGGCGGTCTCCACAGGCAGGCCGGCGCCGAGTCCCAGTGGCGGGGAGACGGGCAGCGAGGGGAAGTCGACGGTCCCGTCGGACCGGACCACCGCCGGTCCCGGATGACCCGCGGTCGCGATGCTCAGCCGCCCGGTGACGGGGTCGTAGACGGCGTACTGGCAGGTCGCCCCGCTGATCATCGCCTGCCCGTCCTCCGCGGCGACGGCCTCCTCGGCGTCGATCTGCGCCACCAGTTCGTCCAGTCGGCCCAGCAGCTCCTCCACGGGCATGTCGAGGCTGGCGAAGTTGTGCACGGCGGTACGCAGCCGGCCCATGGTCGCCGCGGCGTGCAGACCGTGGCCGACGACATCGCCTACGACCAGGGCCACGCGGTTGCCGGACAGCGGGATGACGTCGAACCAGTCCCCGCCCACCCCGGCCTGGGCCGGCAGGTACCGGTAGGCCACGTCGAGGACGGACAGCTCGGGCAGCGCGCGTGGCAGCAGGCTGTGCTGCAGGGTGACAGCCATGGCGTGTTCGCGGGTGTAGCGGCGGGCGTTGTCGATGCACACCGCTGCCCGTGCGGCCAGTTCCTCGGCGAAGGACACGTCCTCGTCCTCGAACGGCGGGGAGCCCTTCGCGCGCCAGAATTCGACCACTCCCAGCACCACGCCGCGGGCTCGCAACGGAACCACGAGCAGGGAGTGGATGCCGTGATCGAGGATCCGGCGGGCACGGTCGGGCTGCTGGGCCTGCCAGTCGTGGGAGGCGCTCAGGTCCCTGATCACGACCGGTCGGGCCTCGGCCATCGCCGTGGAGACGGGGTGGGCCGGGCCGAACCGGATCAGGTCGCGGACGTGGTGGAGCGGATGGCCCGCGCCGGGACCGGCGACGGCGGTGTGGCGCAGCTCCGTGATCCCGGCGGTCGCACCGGTGGACTCCTCGCCGCGCAGGACCGGGTCCAGGAGATCGACGGTGACGATGTCGGCGAACCGGGTCACCGCCACCTCGGCCAGTTCCTCGGCCGTACGCTTCACGTCGAGCGTGGTGCCGATCCGCGTCCCGGCGTCGTAGAGCGACTGCAGTCGTTCGCGCGCCACCTCCGCCCGGCCGGAGAGGGCCCGCAGCTCGGTGGTGTCCCGGAGCGTCACCACGCTGCTGACCGGTCCGTGCGGTGCGGTGAGTCGCTTGCTGACCGCGAGCAGCCGGTCGGCCGCCAGGCACACCTCGTCGGTGGCGGGGCGGTCGGAGGCCAGCAGTCCGGTGAGGTCCTCCTCCAGTCCCAGATCGCAGACACGTCGCCCTTCCGCGTCCGCCGGCAGGTGCAGGAGCCGTCGTGCCTCGTCGTTGGCCAGCAGCAGCCGGCTGTCACCGCCGACGATCAGCACTCCTTCCCGCACCGCGTGCAGCACCGCGTCGTGGTGCTCGTACATCCGGGTCATCTCCGTCGGGCCCAGGCCATGGGTCTGCCGCCGCAACCTCCGGCTGACCAGGCCCGACCCGCCTGCGGCGACCACCACGGCCGCGGCGGCGCCGCCGAGGAGGACCGGCAGCTGCCGGTCCACCCTGTGCTGCACCGTCTCGACCGTGACGGGCACGGAGACGATGGCGATGACCGAGCCGTCGGGCCCCCTGACGGGAACGGCCGAGATCACGGAGAGTCCCAGTGAGCCCTTGAACGTGCTCGTGAACGGCTTTCCCGTCGCCGCCGCGGCGTAAGGCCCGATGACGCGCTTCCCGATCTGACGCGGGTCGCTGTGGGCGAGGGTGATCCCGTTCAGCCCGTACACGATGACGGCGTCGACGCCTGCGGCCTTCCGGGCCGCCACGGCGTGTGGCTGCAGCGCCGCGGTCGGGTGCGCGCTGTCCAGTGCCGCGACGATTCCCGGGGAGTTCGCGAACGTCTGTGCGGCGGTGAGCGTCCGGTGGCGGGCGTCGGCCATGACGTCACGTCGAGCCTGCACCACGAGCGCCACCAGGGCGGCGGCGACGAGCAGCATCACGACCGCCAGCTGGAGCAGGAAGACCTGCCCGGCGAGGCTGTGCACGCTCAGCAGTGACCCCGACCGCCTCGCGCCTCCTCCCCGAGGGGGCCGACCGGGCCGATGCGTCCGCATCGACGCATCGGGCATCCCTCGCCCGGATTGATCTGAAACTCCGCTCATATCCCCTTTCTATCGTTTCTGGATGGCCGACCACGAGGCGACCACGATCTCCCGCACCTGTCCGTCCCGCTTCCGCAGCGGCCGGCCGGTGACGTGGCTCTTGCGGCCGTGCTCGCGCAGCTGGGTCGGTGTGAGCACGGCAACAGCAGGCGGCGACTGCCCGAACGCGCCCGTCGTTGTCAGTCTCCGAGGACCGCCCTTGACCTGCAAGAGCAGGCAGCGTTTGGGTGTTTTCACAGCTCAGAGCGCTGATCGCCGCCTCCAGGTCGGCAAACGGTCAGCATCAGGCCGGACGGTTTCCGGTGTGCTGACCCGCGCCCGCGGCAGGTATCGACTGCCCCGCCCGACGCCCTGCTTCCGCGCCCTGAAAGCCATCCTGCAGGACGCCTACGGCAAAGGCGCCATGGCACTCGACCCTGTGAAGGCAGTGCCGTAACCGGAGTACGTCCGCCAGAAGGTGGTCATCCCGCCCCTCGCCCACCTCAGGAAGGCGCTCACTACCGCTGATGAGTATCTCGCTCGAGATCGGCATGATGGTGGGTTGCCGCCGCCGTGCTGGGCGTGGCTGTACCAGCACTGTGTCCGTGGCCCCAGGAGTTGCTGCGCCCCGTCGGGCCGGTGTGCGGTCAGGAAAGCCCCGACGCCCGAAGCATCGCCTGCAGTGTCTCGTCGTCGATGCGGTGGCCCAGCCGTTCCAGGACCGCGGCTCCCTGGCGCAGGGTGCCGCGTTCCAGGGAGCGGCGGACGCCGGTGTCGAGTTCGTGCCAGAGCAGGGGGTTGGCGGCGAGGACGCGGGGGTCGAGTTCCAGGCGGTGGCCGTGTACGTCGCGCAGGACCAGGTGGGAGGAGACGCCGTCGTACTGCCGTACGGCGGTCAGCGCGTCCGTGCGGACCACGCGTCGGCGCCAGGGCGTGCGCACGGCGAGCCAGCCCGGGCCGGCGCTCACCCGCTGGGGGAGCAGCACGGCGCACACCGTGGCCGACAGGGCGATCCAGAGCAGGGCCCTCAGGGGTGTCAGGCCTCCCGCGTCCCAGTCGACCAGCAGACTCAGGGCGCAGAACAGCAGAGCGCAGCTCACAGCGAGCCGGGCGCTGCCACGCCAGTGGCGGTCGCCGGCAAGGGCCGTCGGACCGCTCCGTCGCATGACACCGACGCTAGGCGGCCGCACTGGTGGCGGCGACCGCTGCTTACGGACCCCTAGCGCCGCACGGGCGCATCTTGACGGGATCCTGACCTGGTCGCCGCGAGCCGGCCCTCACGCGGTGTGGACGCGAGGTCGGCGGGCTCGGTTGTGCTCTGCCTCGCGCAGGACCTCGCGGGTGACCGGGGCGACCTCGCCCTGGCCGAAGAGGAAGAAGCGCAGGAAGTTGTTGAACGGGGTTCCTTCGGTCCACTCGAAGTAGATGTGTGGCGTGCAGCCCGTCATGTCCCGGGCGTGCAGGAGGAGGGCCGCCAGGGCGTTGGAGACGGAGGAGTGCTCCAGGGTCATGACACGGTAGCGGTCGTGCAGGACCTCGCCGCGCACGGTGAGGCCGGCCTCGAACTCGGACGGGTCGGTGATCGTGACCTCGACGAAGACGAAGTCCTCCGTGTCGGGAATGTCGTTGTCGGCGCGGATCTGCTCGATCTTGGCGCGGTACGCGGCCTTGTCACGCCGCCCGGGCTTGTTCGCGATGAAGCGGATGCGGCGGTGGGACATGTCCCGGATGAATCGTTCCGCCATGTCGTCCAGGTCGACATGGGTCACGCGCAGCTCGAAGGCGCGGGCCAGCCGGGACAGCAGCGAGACCAGCATGATGCCGACGATGAAACAGGCACCGATCTTCACGCCGTCCGGGCGCTCGATGACGTTGGCCACGGTCACGTAGAGCAGGACGGCCGAGACGACCGCGAACGCGACGGTCCAACCGCGCTGCGCGGCCCGGCGGGAGGCGATCGTCACCGCGATGGCCGCGGAGGACATCAGGACCAGCACGCCGGTGGCGTAGGCGCCCCCCTGTGCGTCGACGTTGGCGTCGAAGATCCAGGTGACCAGGAAGGCGATGAGGGTGAAGGTGATGACCATCGGGCGCACGGCGCGGGCCCAGTGCGGGGCCATGCCGTAGCGGGGCAGGTAGCGCGGCATGAGGTTGAGCAGGCCGGCCATGGCCGAGGCGCCGGCGAACCACAGGATCGCGATGGTGGAGAGATCGTAGACGGTGCCGAAGGCACCGCCGAGATACTGGTGGGCGAGGTAGGCCAGCGCGCGGCCGTTGGCCTGACCGCCGGTCTTGAACTCGTTGGCCGGGATCAGCACCGTGGTGATGAAGCTGGTCGTGATCAGGAAGACGCTCATGATCAGCGCCGCGGTCGTGAGCAGCTTCTTGGTGTCCCGGATCCGGCCGGTCGGCTTCTCCTCGGTGTCGCCGACGTCGCCGCGTACGTGCGGCATGACGGCGACGCCGGTCTCGAAGCCGGACAGGCCGAGCGCGAGCTTCGGGAAGACCAGCAGGGAGACGCCGATCATGGCGAAGACGTTGCCGTGCTGGGTGGTCAGGGCGCTGGTCCAGTCGGTGACGACGTGCTCGGCGGTGAGCACGTGCCAGAAGCCGACGACCACGACCACGGCGTTCAGCGCGAGATAGACGACGACCAGGGCGACCGCGACGCCGATCGCTTCCAGGAATCCCTTGAGGAACACCGCGCCCAGCAGAGCCACCAGCGCAAGCGTGATCATCATCTGCCGGCCGTGCAGCAGGTCTGTCAGGTGCGGGTTCTCGATCAGGTGGGTGGAGGCGTCGGCCGCCGACAGGGTGATGGTGATCAGGAAGTCGGTGGCGGCGAAGCCCAGCAGGGTGAGGACGAACAGCTTGCCCTTCCAGAAGGACAGCAGCCGCTCCAGCATCGCGATGGAGCCCTCTCCGTGCGGGCTCTCCTCGGCCACCCTGCGGTAGACCGGCAGGGCACCCGCCAAGGTGACGACGACGAGGACGAGCGTGGCGACCGGGGACAGCAGACCGGCCGCGAGGGCGGCGATGCCGGGCTGGTAGCCGAGGGTGGAGAAGTAGTCGACACCTGTCAGGCACATCACGCGGTACCAGCGCTGGCCCTTGTGGGGTGCCTCCGCCTCGGCGTACGGCCCCTGCTGGTGCCCTGCCATGTCGGACAGGCCCTCCAGCATCCACGTCCGCAGTCGGCTCGGCGGCGATTGTTCGGTGGTGGCCATCGACGTGCTCTCCTGACGTGCGGCTCAGCGTGGGGTTCCGGCCATCACGCGGACGGTGACACCAGCCTATGGAGAGAGTGACGCACGGGCCCGTGGGCGATTTCACCGAGCGCGTCAAGCCTGCGTTAAGACCGGCCGCGTGAGTGACGGCTGCACATCAGGATCAAGAGGCGTCCATTGCCGGGGCGCGGATCGGGCTGTAGGGGGCACGCAGACCAGAGCGTGGGGCAGGCCACGTCAAGACAGTGTCAAGGTCCCCGGGACCGCCGCCAAGGAACCGCTAACGATCGCACCGACGGTCCCGCGAAGCGGCTTCCTTGGAGGAGGAGCTCTTCCCGCAAGGGGAGTTGGACAAATGAGCGGAGCGCGTCGCGGCGATGAGTGACGTACGGCCCGGACGACTGAAGGTCTACCTCGGCGCGGCCCCGGGGGTCGGCAAGACCTACCGGATGCTCGACGAGGGGCGCCGCCGTGCCTCGCGCGGGGTGGATGTGGTGGTCGGCTTCGTGGAGTGCCACGGACGTCCGCACACGGAGGCGATGCTCGAGGGCCTGGAGACCGTGCCGCGGCTTGCCTGCGCCCACCGTGGCGGGCACTTCGAAGAGATGGACCTGGCCGCGGTCCTCGCACGCCGGCCGCAGGTGACGATCGTCGACGAGTGCGCCCACACCAACGTCCCCGGCGACGGCCGCAACCCCGAGCGCTGGCAGGACATCGAGGCCCTGCTCGGCGCCGGCATCGACGTGCTCACCGCGTTGAACATCCAGCACCTGGAGTCCCTCAACGACGTCGTCGAGAAGATCACCCGCGTCCCGCAGCACGAGACCGTGCCCGACGAGGTCGTACGGCGCGCCTCGCAGATCGAGCCGGTCGACATCCATCCCGAGGGCCTGCGTCGCCGGATGGCTCACGGCAGCATCTACGCCCCGGAGAAGATCGACGCCGCGCTCGCCAACTACCTCCGGCCCGGCAACCTCACCGCGCTGCGGCAGCTGGCGCTGCTGTGGGTGGCCGACCGGGTCGACGAGGCGCTCCAGGAATACCGTTCCCGCAGGCCTCGGCGCTTACTGGCCCTGCGTGGCCGCACCCTCTCCTTCTCCGAACGGCGGGTACTGGCCGTGTTCGCCGCACACGTCGGCTCCGCCGTCGAACGGGCCAGGCTGGCCGAGGCGGCGGCCGAGGTGGAGCCAGTGAAGGCGGCCGACCGGCTGCGCACGGCCCTGCTGCGGGCCGTCGGCCACGACCTGCGGACCCCGCTGGCCGCCGGGTGGGCCGCGGTCACGTCCCTGCGCAGCCGCGACGTCGCCTTCTCCGAAGAGGACCGGGAGGAGCTTCTCGCCACCGCCGACGAGTCGATGGCCAAGCTCAGCCGTCTGGTGGAGAACCTCCTCGACCTCAGTCGCCTGGAGGCCGGCGCCCTCACCCTGAACCTGCGGGCGACCTCCCTGGCGGAGGTGCTGCCCATGGCCCTGGTGGACGTACCGGAGGTCGAGGTGGCGGACGTGGAGGACATCCCCGCGGTGCTGGCCGACCCTCCGCTGCTGGAGCGAGTGATCGCCAACCTGGTCGGCAACGCCGCCCGGCACACCCCGCCGGGGAAGGGGGTGCTGGTCACCGCGAGTGCCCTGGCCGGGCGGGTGGAGCTGCGAGTGGTGGACCAGGGGCCCGGGCTGCCCGCCGACGGCCGCGACCGGCTCTTCGAGCCCTTCCAGCGGCTGGGCGACACCGACAACACCACAGGACTCGGCCTCGGGCTCGCCCTCGCCCGCGGCCTGACCGAAGCCATGAACGGCACCCTCGGCCCCGAGGACACCCCCGGCGGTGGGCTGACCATGGTCGTCTCGCTGCCGTTCGCGGCACAGCCGGTGGGTGCCGGACCGACCGAACAGAGCGCAGGAGGTGCGTGATGAGCATGGTGACCGGAACCTGGAAGCTGCGCCGCGGAGCGGGGAAGCGCGCCACTCCCCGGACCTGGTCGCTGCGTGACCGGCTCGCCCTCACGGCCGGCCTGGCCGCACCGCTCCTGGTGTCCCTCGCACTCGTCCCGTTCCGTACGGGTGTGTCGCACACGAACGCCGCCCTGATTCTCGTCGTGGTGGTCGTCGCCGTGGCCGCGCTGGGCAGTCGTACGGCAGGCGTGGTCGCCGCGCTGTCGGCGGCCGCATGGTTCGACTTCTTCCTCACCCGGCCGTACGAGACCTTCGACATCACCGCATCCGCCGACATCGGGACGGCGGTGCTCCTGATGGCCGTCGGCTTGATCGTCTCTCAACTCGCGGCCCGGGCGCGCCGTCTGGAGGTCATGACGGTGACGGACGCGGCTCACCTGGCGCGCATCCACCGCACGGCCGACCTCGTCCAGTCCGTCAACTCGGCGGACACCGTGGTCGACCACGTCCGGACCGAGCTGACCGACCTCCTGGGCCTGCGCGCCTGCCGCTTCGAGTACGGCTCGCTCCTGGGCCGGCCCCCGCGTCTGGAGAAGGACGGCAGCGTGACGGCGGGACGGCGCACCTGGAATCCGGACACCGACGGCTGGCCCGAGGGCGAGATCGAACTTCGGGCGTACGGCAACGGCCACTACCTCGGCCGCTTCCTGCTCACCCCCGGACCAGGCCCCGTGCCGTCGCTGCAGGCCCGCCTGGTCGCGGTCATCCTGGCCGACCAGACAGGGGCGGCGCTGGACACGGCGGGACCGGTGCGCGGGTGACGGGCAGGGCAGCCAAGACTGCGGAGGTGATGTCGAGGGCGAGGTCCACCGCGCTGTCGTCCGACCCCGCAAACTCCGTCGCAGGCAACCGACTTGGCCACGCTCGCCGACCTTTCGTCAGTGGCCGGGTAATCCTGGCCGCAACCCGGCGGGGGCTGGACATCCTCACGACGGGCGTCCAGCCGCATCCGGGGAACCGCAGGGACCGATCAGCGGTCTCTACTCCAGTCCGGATGCCTTGAACACGGCCCGCGCCGTCTCGTGGTCCATGCGGGCGGAGAGACGGCGCAGTGCGGTCTGCCCGCACAGCAGCAGGCCGTCGGCCGTCGCCTTGTGTGCGCCCTCGTCGAGGCGGAGCCACAGCTGAGGGGTGCGTACCAGGACCTCGGGGTCGATCTCGACCCGGCCACCCCGGGCGTCCCGCAGCAGAAGTCGTGGAGAGATGCCCTCCAGGCAACGAACCGACACCAGCAGGTCCGTCCGGACCCGCTGCTCGCGCCCCAGCCGGCGCGAGGCCACCCAGTTCCCGCCGGCGGACACGCGGGCGGGATACAGAACCACGAAGAGCAGCCCGGCGAGTGCGCACCACAGACCGGTGCGCCACCAGGCGATCCGGCCGGTGCCCCAGTCGACCAGGAGCAGCAGGGCCGGCAGAACGGCGGCGCAGCGTACGGCGCTCCACAACTGCTGTGCCCACTCGCGGTCGTTCGCCGCCTCACCTGATGCGTCAGGGCGTCCCATGGCGTCGACGGTAGTGACCTGGGGATGAGGTTCGGCGGACCTTGATACGGCTCTGACGGTGATGCCCGTCAAGGTCCTGTCAAGGTCAGCAGGTTGGGCGCGAAGATGTCGCAAGGAAGGGCCGGATGAGGCCGGAAACGGTCAGAACCTGGGTGCACCCGCGCGCCTGAACCTTGTGCGTCGCGGAAGGAAGAAGGAGCGCGCCCATGTCCGTCCTGACCACCGAGCATCCGGATGCCGTCCCGGCCGGTGACGAGCCCCCTGATACCGGCGAACGCCACCGGCTGACCGCGGTCACCGGGCTCGCGGCGCTGTCGCTGGACGCGATGGCGTCGGTGGCCTACGGCCCCGAGGCGATCGTCCTCGTGCTCGCCGCCGCCGGTGCGCACGGACTGGGGTTCACCATGCCGGTGACCCTGGCCATCGCCGCCCTGCTCGCGGTGCTCGTGGCCTCCTACCGGCAGGTGATCGCGGCCTTCCCGGACGGCGGCGGCTCCTACGCGGTGGCGAAGACGCACCTGGGTGCGCGGACGAGCCTGGCGGCCGCCGCCTCGCTGGTGCTGGACTACGTGCTCAACGTCGCCGTCGCGGTGACCGCGGGGGTGGCGGCGCTGACCTCCGCCTTCCCCGCCCTGTACGGCGACCGGCTGTGGCTGTGCCTGGCGGTGCTCGTACTGATCACGTGCGTCAATCTGCGCGGGATCGTGGAGTCCGCCAAGGCGTTCATCGTGCCCACCGTCGTCTTCGTCGGCTCGATCTTCGTACTGATCGTCGTCGGCCTGTTCCGGTCCCATCCGGTGAGCACCGCGACGGCGGCGGGGCATGCCTCGGTCCTCGCGGACAACACCTCGTCGGTGGGGGCGCTGCTTCTGCTGAAAGCTTTCGCCTCCGGATGTGCTGCGCTGACCGGCGTCGAGGCCATCGCCAACGCCGTCCCCTCCTTCCGCGTCCCCCGCGTCCGGCGGGCCCAGCGGGCGGAGGTCGCCCTGGGCGCCGTACTCGGTCTGATGCTGATCGGGCTGGCGGTGCTGATCGGCCGCTTCCACCTCCAGCCGGTCGCGGGCGTCACGGTCCTGGCCCAGCTCGCGGACGCCTCGCTCGGCCACAACCGGGCTTTCTACGTCATCCAGTTCGCGACGATGATCCTGCTGGCGCTGTCGGCGAACACGTCCTTCGGCGGGCTGCCGGTGCTGCTGAAGCTGCTCGCCCGCGACAACTACGCACCCCATGTCTTCGCCCTGAAGGCCGACCGCCAGGTCCACCGGCACGGCGTCCTGGCCCTCGCGGTGGTCTCGGCCGCGCTGCTGGTCTTCTCCGGCGGCGACACCAACACCCTGGTGCCGATGTTCGCCATCGGTGTCTTCGTCGGCTTCACGATCGCCCAGGTCGGCATGGTCCGGCACTGGCGTCTGGAGAGGGGCAGGGGCTGGCGCGGCAAGGCGCTGCTCAACGGCTTCGGCGCGGTCCTCACCGGTGTCGCGACGGTCGTCGTCACGGCGAGCAAGTTCACCGAGGGGGCGTGGCTGATCGCGATCACTCTGCCACTGCTCGTGGTGGTCTTCGAGAGCGTGCACCATGCCTACGGCCGGATCGGCGAGCGGCTCGGCCTCGGCCGCGTACCCCAGGCCCCGCACCGCGAGCGCTCGTTGGTGATCGTCCCGGTCTCCTCGCTGTCCCGGCTCGCTTCGGAGGCGCTGACCGCGGCCGGCTCTCTCGGTGACGAGGTCCGCGCAGTGACCGTCACCCACCCGGACCCCGAGGACCGCGCCGCGCTGCACGCGCTGGAGCGCGCTTGGGAGGAGTGGGATCCGGGGGTGGAGCTGGTGCGGCTGTCCTGGGGGCGGCGCAGCCTGGGCCGCCCCATCGCCGCGTACGTCCGCGAGGTGGCCGCCGCCGAGCCCGGCACCCGGGTCACCGTGCTGATCCCGGAGGCGGAACCGGAGCGGCTGTGGCAGCGGTTGCTGCAGAACCAGCGGGGCGCGGTCGTCGCGCACGCCGTGCGACGGGAGACGGACGCGGTGATCTGCCGCTTGCGCTTCCGGCTGTGAGGTGGGTCACCGACCGTCTCAGCTGACTACTGACCGGTACGGATCAGGGGTCGTAAGGGTCCCGTCAAAGGTGTCGGCGCAGCCGTATGAGAGCCGTCAACGGTGACGGATTCCGGCCAGAGAGGCGCTTTCCTCTAATCGTCCGATTCATCGAACCTCACTTCAGGAGTTCGCGATGGCCGATCTGGCCTTCGTCTTCACCGTGCTCGCGGGTTTCGCGCTGGTGGCCCTTGTCGCCAAGGGGGTGACGAAGCTGTGACCGCCGAGAACATCGTCGGCCTGGTCGTGGCCGTCGCCCTGCTGGGCTATCTCGTCCTCGCCCTGATCTTCCCGGAGAGGTTCTGACTGTGACATCGGCTGCCTCCGCAGCGGGCCACATGAGTCCCGTCCTCGCCGGCGTCCTCCAGTTGCTCGCCCTCATAGGCGCGCTGGCGCTCGCCTACGTCCCCGTCGGCACCTACATGGCCGGGGTCTACTCCTCGAAGAAGCACCTGCGGGTGGAGAAGTGGATCTACAAGGTCATCGGTGCCGACCCTGACACCGAGATGAGCTGGCCCGCGTATCTGCGCGGTGTGCTGGCCTTCTCCGCCGTCAGCGTCCTGTTCCTCTACCTGCTCCAGCGTCTACAGGGCGTGCTGCCCGGTTCGATGCACTTCTCGTCGGTGAACCCGGCACAGTCGTTCAACACGGCCGTGTCGTTCGTGACGAACACCAACTGGCAGTCGTACTACGGCGAGCAGACCATGGGTCACGTCGTGCAGACCGCCGGTCTGGCCGTGCAGAACTTCGTGTCCGCCGCGGTGGGTATCGCCGTAGCGGTCGCTCTCGTCCGTGGTTTCGCCCGGTCGCGCACCGGCGAGCTGGGTAACTTCTGGGCCGACCTGGTGCGCGGCACGCTGCGCATCCTGGTGCCGGGTGCGGTGGTCGCCGCGGTGATCCTGGTGGCCTGCGGTGCGATCCAGAACTTCTCCGGCATCCACGAGGTCGGCCGGTTCATGGGCGGCTCGCAGCAGTGGAACGGCGGCGCGGTGGCCTCGCAGGAGGCGATCAAGGAGCTGGGCACCAATGGGGGCGGTTACTTCAACGCCAACTCCGCCCACCCCTTCGAGAACCCGACGCCCTTCACCAACCTCTTCGAGATCTTCCTGATCCTGGTCATCCCGTTCTCGCTGACCCGCACCTTCGGCGTGATGGTCGGCTCGGTGAAGCAGGGTTACGCGATCCTCGCCACGATGTTCACCATCTGGCTGGGCTTCGTCGCGCTGATGGCGTGGACCGAGTTCGCCCACCACGGCCCGGCGCTCCAGGCCGCGGGCGGCGCGATGGAGGGCAAGGAGACGCGGTTCGGTGTCGGCGCGTCGTCGATCTTCGCAGTGTCCACGACGCTGACCTCGACCGGTGCGGTGGACTCCTTCCACTCCTCGTTCACCGGACTGGGCGGCGGTATCACCATGCTCGGCATGATGCTGGGCGAGATCGCGCCCGGTGGTACCGGCTCGGGTCTGTACGGCATGTTGATCATGGCGGTCATCGCGGTGTTCATCGCCGGTCTGATGGTGGGCCGTACGCCCGAGTACCTGGGCAAGAAGATCGGCGGCCGGGAGATGAAGCTCGCCGCGGCGTACATCCTGATCACACCGGCGCTGGTCCTGGTGTTCACCGCGGCCTCGATGGCGTTGCCGACCCCGCCGCACTCGATACTCAACTCCGGCGCGCACGGCTTCTCCGAAGTGCTGTACGCCTTCACCTCCGCGTCGAACAACAACGGGTCTGCCTTCGCCGGGCTGAACGCGAACACCGACTGGTTCAACACCATGACCGGGCTCGCGATGCTGCTGGGCCGCTTCCTGCCCATGGTCTTCGTCCTGGCGCTGGCGGGCTCGCTCGCCGAACAGACACCGGTCCCGGTCACGGCCGGCACCCTGCGCACCGAGAAGCCGCTGTTCACCGGCCTGCTGGTCGGCGCCATTCTGATCATCACCGGTCTCACCTACTTCCCGGCCCTCGCACTGGGCCCGCTCGCGGAGGGACTGGCGTGATGACCACCCGTACGGAAAACCCAGAGGACTCCATGTCCACAGCCACTCCCACCCGGGCGCCGCACAGTGACGTCCCCACCGGGCACAAGCCCGGCGAGGGCCGTGTCGGGGCGGGCCTCTTCGACCCCAAGCAGCTTCTGAAGTCCCTGCCGGAAGCCTTCCGCAAACTGGACCCCCGGGTGATGGTCAAATCGCCCGTGATGTTCGTGGTGTGGATCGGCTCGGTGCTGACCACGGTCTTCTCCTTCAAGGACCCGACCGACTGGTTCGGCTGGACGATCAGCGCCTGGCTGTGGCTGACCGTGCTCTTCGCCAACCTGGCGGAGGCGGTCGCCGAGGGCAGGGGCAAGGCGCAGGCCGACACCCTGCGCAAGGCGAAGACCGACACGGTCGCGCGCCGGCTGCTCGCTGACGGCACCTCCGAGGAGGAGGTGCCCGGCACCGCGCTGACCATCGGTGACCTGGTGGTCTGTGAGGCCGGGGACGTCATCCCCGGCGATGGTGATGTCGTCGAGGGTGTCGCCTCGGTGGACGAGTCGGCCATCACGGGCGAGTCCGCGCCGGTGATCCGCGAGTCCGGCGGCGACCGGTGCGCGGTGACCGGTGGTACGAAGGTGCTGTCCGACCGGATCGTCATCAAGATCACGACGAAGCCCGGCGAGACGTTCATCGACCGGATGATCAACCTGGTCGAGGGCGCCGCCCGGCAGAAGACGCCCAACGAGATCGCGCTGAACATCCTGCTCGCCTCGCTGACCATCGTCTTCCTGCTGGCGGTGGCGACCCTGCCGCCGTTCGCGAACTTCGCGGGCACCCACCTGACGATGGTCGTGCTGGTGGCCCTGCTGGTCTGCCTGATCCCGACCACGATCGGCGCCCTGCTCTCCGCGATCGGCATCGCGGGCATGGACCGCCTGGTGCAGCGCAACGTGCTGGCGATGTCCGGCCGCGCGGTCGAGGCCGCAGGTGACGTCTCCACGCTGCTGCTGGACAAGACCGGCACCATCACCCTCGGCAACCGCCAGGCCGCCGAGTTCGTCCCCGTCAAGGGCACCACCGAGGCCGAGGTGGCCGACGCCGCACAGCTGTCGTCCCTCGCGGACGAGACCCCCGAGGGCCGCTCCATCGTCGTCCTGGCGAAGGAGAAGTACGGGCTGCGCGAGCGCCACCAGGGCGAGCTCGCCCACGCGGAGTGGATCGAGTTCACCGCCCAGACCCGGATGTCGGGTGTCGACGTCGACAGGCGCAAGGTCCGCAAGGGTGCCACGGCCTCGGTCATCGCCTGGGTGAAGGAGGCGGGCGGCACCGTCGCCGAGGACGCGGACGCGATAGCGAACCGCATCTCCGAGGCCGGCGGCACCCCGCTGCTCGTCGCCGTGCACGACCACAAGGGCGCCCGCGTACTGGGTGTCATCCACCTCAAGGACGTCGTCAAGCACGGCATGCGGGAGCGGTTCGAGGAACTGCGCCGCATGGGCATCAAGACCGTCATGATCACGGGAGACAACCCGCTGACCGCGAAGGCGATCGCCGAGGAGGCGGGCGTCGACGACTTCCTCGCCGAGGCCACTCCCGAGGACAAGATGGCCCTCATCAAGCGGGAGCAGGCGGGCGGCAAGCTGGTCGCGATGACCGGTGACGGCACCAACGACGCCCCGGCGCTCGCGCAGGCGGACGTCGGCGTGGCGATGAACACGGGCACGTCGGCCGCCAAGGAGGCCGGCAACATGGTCGACCTCGACTCCAACCCGACGAAGCTGATCGAGATCGTCGAGATCGGCAAGCAGCTGCTGATCACCCGCGGTGCGCTGACCACGTTCTCCATCGCCAACGACGTCGCCAAGTACTTCGCGATCATCCCGGCGCTGTTCGCGGTGGTCTACCCGGGCCTGGACAAGCTCAACATCATGCACCTGTCCTCGCCCGACTCCGCGATCCTCTCGGCCGTCGTCTTCAACGCGCTGATCATCATCGCGCTGGTGCCGCTGTCCCTGAAGGGCGTGCGGTACCGGCCGATGAGCGCGGACAGGATGCTGCGGCGCAACCTCGGGATCTACGGCATCGGCGGACTGATCGCCCCCTTCATCGGCATCAAGATCATCGACATGCTCATCTCCCTCATCCCCGGGCTGTAATTCTTGAAAGGCGTGCTGATCGCCATGAACAACTCTTTTGTGAACACAGCCCGATTGCTGGGCGCGGGCCTGCGGGCACTGCTCGTGCTGACCCTGGTGACCGGTGTCGTCTATCCGCTGGTGGTCACCGGCATCGCTCAGGCGGCGTTCCACGACAAGGCGAACGGCTCGGAGATCAAGACGGACGGCAAGGTCGTCGGCTCGTCCCTGATCGGGCAGTCGTACAACCTGCCGCTGAAGAAGGGGCAGCAGACCCCGGACGCGGACCTGAAGTGGTTCCAGGGCCGCCCGGCGAACGGCCTCGGCACGAACAGCGTGAACACGCGGTACAAGCTGATCCTGTCCGGCGCCACCAACCTGTCCGCGGACAGCAAGGTTCTGCTCGAGCAGGTGCAGGACGCCAAGGCCGCCGTCGTGAAGGACAACTCGGTTCCCGGCTACTCGGTCGACCCCTCGGACGTCCCCGCGGACGCGGTGACCTCCTCCGGGTCCGGCCTGGACCCGGACATCTCCCCGGCCTACGCCGAACTGCAGGTGCACCGGATCGCCGCGAGGAACGGCCTCCCGGTCGCCCAGGTCGAGAAGCTGGTCAAGGACCACACGACCGGGCGCACCCTCGGCTTCGTCGGCGAACCCCGGGTGAACGTCCTGGAACTCAACATCGCGCTCAAGGACCTCGCGGCGAAGCAGTGAGTGTTTTACGCGACCCGCACGGGAGCCGGCGGTCCGGGACGTACTCCGGTGCCGCCGGCTCCCGCGGCCATGAAACCGGTCGCCCCGCTTCCGGCGCCTACGGCCCGACGCATGACAGGAGAGGCACACACCCATGACCAGGGTGCTCGTGGTGGAGGACGACCCGCAGCTGGTGCGGGCCCTCGTGATCAACCTTCAGGCGCGTCACTACGGCGTGGACGCCGCTCCGGACGGTGCCACGGCCCTCCGACTCGCCGCGGCCCGCCAGCCCGACGTGGTCCTGCTGGATCTCGGTCTGCCCGACATGGACGGCGTCGACATCATCAAGGGCCTGCGGGGCTGGACCCGCGTACCGATCCTGGTGCTGTCCGCCCGTCAGGCGTCCGACGAGAAAGTGGCAGCGCTCGACGCGGGCGCCGACGACTACGTGACCAAGCCGTTCAGCATGGACGAGTTGCTCGCCCGGCTGCGCGCCGCCGTCCGCCGTACCGAGGACACCCCGCTCGTCCCCGAGACGACCATGGTCGAGACGGAGCACTTCAGCATCGACCTGCTGGCGAAGAAGGTCCTCCGGGACGGGAAGGACGTCCGGCTGACGCCGACCGAATGGCACCTGCTGGAGATCCTCGTGACCAACCCCCGCCGGCTGATCACGCAGAAGCAGCTGCTCCAGGAGGTCTGGGGCGTCTCGCAGAGCAAGAAGACCAACTACCTGCGGGTGTACATGGCCCAACTCCGCCGCAAGCTGGAGACGGACCCCTCCCGGCCCCGCTATCTGATCACCGAGCCCGGCATGGGCTACCGCTTCGAAGGGTGAACATGGCACGCGGCAAACTTCGGATCTACCTCGGTGCGGCACCGGGCGTGGGCAAGACCTACGCGATGCTGTCGGAGGGGCACCGCCGCGTGGAGCGGGGGACGGACTGCGTGGTGGCGTTCGTGGAGCATCACGGGCGGCCTCGTACCGAGGTGATGCTGCACGGTCTGGAGCAGGTGCCGCGCAAGGAGCTCGAGTACCGGGGCAGTACGTTCACCGAGATGGACGTGGACACCGTCCTCGCCCGCCGTCCCCGGGTGGCCCTGGTGGACGAACTGGCTCACACCAACATCCCCGGATCGCGCAACGCCAAGCGCTGGCAGGACGTCGAGGAACTGCTCGGGGCCGGGATCGACGTGATCTCCACCGTCAACATCCAGCACCTGGAGTCCCTGGGTGACGTGGTGGAGTCGATCACCGGGGTGCGACAGCAGGAGACGGTGCCGGACGAGGTGGTCCGGCGGGCCGACCAGATCGAGCTGGTCGACATGTCCCCGCAGGCCCTGCGCCGCCGGATGGCCCACGGCAACGTCTACAAGCCGGACAAGGTCGACGCGGCCCTGTCGAACTACTTCCGCCCCGGCAACCTGACGGCGCTGCGCGAGTTGGCGCTGCTGTGGGTGGCCGACCGGGTCGACGAGTACCTGAACGCCTACCGCAGGGAACACCGGGTCTCGACCATCTGGGGCTCGCGCGAGCGGATCGTGGTCGGGCTGACCGGCGGCCCCGAGGGACGCACCCTCATCCGGCGTGCCGCGCGGCTCGCCGAGAAGGGGGCCGGCGGCGAGGTGCTGGCCGTCTACATCTCCCGCAGCGACGGCCTCACCGCCGCCTCCCCGAAGGAGCTGGCCGACCAGCGCACCCTGGTGGAGGACCTGGGCGGCACCTTCCACCACGTCGTCGGCGACGACATACCGGTCGCCCTGCTGGACTTCGCCCGGGGCGTGAACGCCACCCAGATCGTGCTCGGGGTCTCGCGTCGCCGGAGCTGGCAGTACGTCTTCGGGCCGGGCGTCGGCGCGACCGTGGCCCGGGACTCCGGCCCCGACCTCGACGTGCACCTCATCACGCACGACGAGGCGGGCAAGGGGCGCGGGCTCCCGGTGGCCAGGGGCGCGCGGCTCGGCCGGGCCCGGATCATCTGGGGCCGGCTGGCCGGCATCGGCGGACCGCTGCTGCTGACCTGGCTGCTCAGCGGTGTCGTCCCCGATGTGGGGCTCGCCAACGACATGCTGCTGTTCCTGACCATGACGGTGGCGGCGGCCCTGCTCGGCGGGCTCTTCCCCGCCCTGGCCTCGGCGGTGGCCGGATCCCTGCTCCTCAACTGGTACTTCACCCCGCCGGTGCACACCTGGACGATCGCCGACCCCAAGAACATCGTCGCCATCGCCGTGTTCTTCGGTGTCGCCGTGTCCGTCGCGTCCGTGGTGGACCTCGCCGCCCGCCGCACCCACCAGGCCGCCCGGCTGCGCGCCGAGTCGGAGATCCTCTCCTTCCTCGCCGGTAACGTCCTGCGCGGCGAAACCACGCTGGAGGCACTCCTCGAACGGGTCCGCGAGACCTTCGGCATGGAATCGGTGGCCCTGCTGGAGCGGACCGCCGAGACGGCCCCCTGGACCTGCGCCGGCAGCGTGGGACCCCGGCCCGCGGAGATTCCGGAGGACGCGGACGTCGACGTACCGGTCGGCGACCACATGGCGCTGTCCCTGCGCGGCCGGGTGCTGCCGGCCGCCGACCGCCGGGTGCTGGCCGCGTTCGCCGCGCAGGCCGCCGTGGTCCTGGACCGCCAGCGCCTGCAGAGCGAGGCCGACCGGGCGAAGGAACTGGCGGAGGGCAACCGGATACGGACCGCGCTGCTCGCCGCCGTCAGCCACGATCTGCGCACCCCGCTGGCCGGCATCAAGGCCGCCGTCACCTCGCTGCGTTCCGATGACATCGAGTGGTCCGCACAGGACCAGGCTGAACTGCTGGAGGCCATCGAGGAGGGCGCCGACCGGCTCGACCACCTGGTCGGCAACCTGCTCGACATGTCCCGCCTGCAGACCGGCACGGTGAAGCCCATCATCCGCGAGAGCGACCTGGACGAGGTCGTACCCATGGCGTTGGGCGGGATCCCGAACCCGGAGGAGTGCGTCGAACTGGACGTCCCCGAGACCCTGCCGATGATCTACGTCGACCGGGGGCTGCTGGAGCGCGCCGTCGCCAACATCGTCGAAAACGCCGTGAAGTACAGCCCCCCGGACGAGAAGGTGCTGGTGTCCGCCAGCGCGCTCGCCGACCGGGTCGAACTGCGGGTCGTCGACCGCGGGCCCGGCGTCCCCGACGAGGCCAAGGACCGCATCTTCGAACCCTTCCAGCGGTACGGTGACGCGCCTCGAGGGGGCGGCGTCGGCCTGGGCCTGGCGGTGGCGCGTGGCTTCGCCGAGGCCGTGGGCGGCACGCTGCACGCCGAGGACACGCCCGGCGGCGGCCTCACCATGGTGCTCGCCGTACCGACGGCACCCGAGCGGAGGCAGGCGGAGCAGTCGGATCTGCCGACCACGGTCACGCACTGAGACCTCGTGCGTCGGGTGGCACCGTCTCGAACTCCTTTTGCAGATCGCGGGTGTCCAGCCGCAGCCGCCAGGCGTTCCGGCGGTGCACGGACGCCAGCGCGGCCTGGAGCGGGGAGGGCGGCACCGCGAGGACGGGGCAGGCGGCGTGGGCGAGGCAGTAGCGGCTCACCGAGGGCCACAGGGCACGGTGCAGCCGGCCCCGTCCACCGGCGCCGATGACGAGGACGTCGTCGTCCCGGTCAGCGGTTCGCACGAGGGCCGGGCCGGGGGCGCCCCGGACGACGAGTGCGTGGCCGGCCAGCCCGGTACCGGTGCTGCCGAACACGTCACGCAGCGCTGCTACCAGCCGTTCCCGCGCCAGCCGCTCCCATTCCGGCACCATGGAGGTCGAGGCCGGGCACCTGCGGGCGGCGACATCCCCCTCGGGCGCCTGCCACGTCAGCACCGGCCAGAGCTCGGCTCCCCGGTGTCGGGCCTCGTCGGCGGCCCGACCGAGGGCGGTGAGACTCCCCGGCGAGCCGCTCACCCCGACCACGAAACGGGCGGTTGAGGGCGTGCGGGACTCGGACATCGCTTCCACCTTCTGCATACGCCGACCGGCGACTTCCCGTCGGCGATCCTTCTCGGAACCGCTCTCATCTCACCTCCGTGCCGAGGTTCTCGAAAAGTCCGCACGCCGCTTCTTGGCGCCCTTCTGACGACCCGTTCCATGCCCTCCCACCGGGGCTGTCAGCATCGCGTCAAAGTCGTCCGGTTCCTCGTCAGCGTCCCGTCAGGACGGGTCCGGGAACCGGGGGCCTCGGGCATAGCGTCGACATCGGGCCCCGGTCAGCCTCCCCGCGTCCGGGGTCTCCCAGATCCCCCGCCTACCGCCTTCACGGAGGCACGGCGAAGACCCCGAGCCCTCCGATCGATTCCCGGCCGGACCCCTGTACGTCCCGGTCCGGCCGGGCCTCTCCGGGTGTGCGGCCCGCATCTTCCGCACCCCGCTCGGCGAACGCACCGCCGTCGGCTTCACCTCCGAGCAGCGACTGACCGCCACCCTCGGCACCGGCCAGGCGTGGATCCGCCTCGCGGAACCCGCCCTGCGCGCACTGACCGCACCGCTCGGCGTCACCACCCTCATTCGTTCGGCGGTGACGAGTTCGCGGCCGCGTTGCCAGGTGGTCATGACGGTGAACGCGGTCAGGCCGATCAGCAGCGGCAGCCACGCGCCGTGGACGAGTTTCGTCAGGTTGGCCGCGACGAAGAGCAGGTCCACGAAGAGCAGCACGGTCGCACCGACGGCGATCAGCCACGTGGGCGTGCCCCACTTGGCGCGGGCGACGTAGAAGAACAGCAGGGTGGTGATGGTGATGGTGCCCGTGACCGCCATGCCGAAGGCGAAGGCCAGCGCGGTGGAGCTGCGGAAGGCGAAGACCAGGGTGAGCACCGAGACCATCAGCAGCCAGTTGATCCAGGGAACGTAGATCTGGCCGATCGTGGATTCGGAGGTGTGCGCGATCCGCAGCCTCGGCAGGTAGCCGAGCTGGGCGGCCTGGGAGGTGACCGAGTACGCACCGGTGATCACGGCCTGCGAGGCGATCACCGTGGCCGCCGTGGCCAACAGGACCATCGGCCACCTGCCCCAGTGGGGCACGAGCAGGAAGAAGGGGCTGCTGATGCTGTGCGGGTCGGCGAGGATCAGTGCGCCCTGGCCGAAGTAGCTCAGCACGCACGCCGGGAAGACGAGGAGCATCCAGCCGCGCGTGAGGGCCCGGCGGCCGAAGTGTCCCATGTCCGCATACAGCGCCTCCGCGCCGGTGACCGCGAGCACGACCGCGGCCAGGGCGAAGAAGGCGGTTCCGAAATGGCCGACCAGGAAGCCCAGGGCGTAGGTCGGCGACAGCGCCCTGAGGATCGCCGGGTGGCCGACGATGCCGGCCATGCCGCACGCACCGATGGACACGAACCAGGCGACCATGACCGGCCCGAACATCCTGCCCACCGCCGCGGTTCCTCTGCGCTGCACGAGGAACAGCAAAACGATGATCACCGCGGTGATCGGCACGACCGCGCTCTCCAGCGACGGCTGGACGACCTTGAGCCCTTCAACCGCGGACAGCAGCGAGATCGCCGGAGTGATCATGCTGTCGCCGAAGAACAGCTAAGCGCCCAAGACGCCCAGCCCCGGACTGGTCCCGATGTCCCCGAAGACCACGCCGAGAGCGCCGATGACCAGCGTGAGACGCACCGCCTCGTGCGCGCTCGGACCATGAACCTCCGGCGTCCCCGGTCCCGATCCACCGCCCGACGTGGCTCCGTGCCGGGGGTCGGCCATCGCATTCTCCTCCGCTCGGGCCAGTGCGCCGCAGGCCAGGTGTCCTACCAGGTGCCTCACGCGGGGACGATACCGATCACTTGCACAGTCGTTCGTAGCGCACGCCGCGTCCGATTCCCACGAGATGCGGCGAGGGCCGCATGTGCGATTCATTGGGCGGCGAACGTCGGTGGAGGTGTACTCCTCGTACCCGGCCGTGACGTGACGGGAATCTCGATGCGGCTTGGGCGTGCTGTTCCATACCCTGGTCACGCTTCTCGGTCGTGGGTGAGACCGGTGGATCACGCAGGCTTCCGTATCTGACTGGCGAACTGTCAGCTTGACTCAGCAGGCAGTCAGCGTGAATCCCCCGATGAGTGGGGGACGTTGGCTGAAGATGAGCTGCTGTAAACTGAGAGAACAGCCCTTGACCTGCAAAAACGCGGGCAGGGAGCGAATTTCGGGAGCACTGAATGCTGCGTACTCTGTTCAAGTCCAAGATCCACCGCGCCACCGTCACCCAGGCCGACCTGCACTACGTGGGATCCGTGACCATCGACGCGGATCTGCTGGACGCCGCCGATCTGCTGCCCGGTGAGCTCGTCCACATCGTCGACATCACCAACGGGGCCCGGCTCGAGACGTACGTCATCGAGGGCGAGCGCGGGTCCGGGGTCGTCGGGATCAACGGGGCCGCCGCCCATCTCGTGCACCCCGGGGACCTGGTGATCATCATCAGCTACGCTCAGATGACCGACGCCGAGGCGCGGGCCTTCCGGCCGCGGGTCGTGCACGTCGACGCCGGGAACCGGATCGTGGCTCTCGGCGCCGATCCGTCCGAGCCGGTGCCCGGGTCGGACCAGGAGCGCAGCCCGCAGGCCGTACGGGCCTGACCGGGCGACACCGGACCAGGAGCGTGGCAGTGAGCGACATCGAGATCCGAGACGACCGCGCGGCGGGCCGGCTGGAAGCCGTGACCGGCGGCGCGGTCGCCGGACGCATCGAGTACTTCGTGCTGGAGGCTCCCGCGCGCGCCCTGGTCCCGGTGCACACCGTCGTCGAGCCGGCCCACGAGGGCAAGGGCGTCGCCGGCTCGCTCGCCCGCGAGCTCTACGGCATCGCGGAGCGCGAGGGCGTTCCGGTCGCCCCGCTCTGCCCGTACGTCGTCAAGTGGGCCGCACGCCACCCCGAGACGGCCCCGCCGGCCGACCCGGAGCTGCTGGCGGCGGCGAAGGACTGGCTGCGGGCCCACCCCGGCCGGTTCTGACCGCCCCGGCGACGCGCGTACGCCGGAGGCGCCGGTGGTTTTCGGCCATGCGGCGCCCCCGGCGCGTCCACTCGGTCGTGTCGCGTGCCGCCGTCGGGTGAGTGGCCGAGCGGCCCTCGGGTAGGCGGGGGATGAGTTCAGAGGCGATCTCCAGCGAATGCCCGGAGGACACGATGACGAACCCGTACCCGGAACCCGTTCCGCCGAGCCCGGGCCCCGGTCCCGGCCCCACTCCGCCGGACCCCTATCCCAGTCCGGTCCCGTCCCCCGAGCCGGGCCCCCAGCCGACGCCGCCGGGTCCTGGCCCCGGACCCACGCCGCCCGCGCCGGGCCCCAACCCGACCCCGCCCCCGGCACCGGGTCCGCCGGAACCGTCACCGTCCCCGATCCCCCCGGGCCCGGAGCCCGTACCGAACCCGGAACCCGGCCCGCCCCTCACCACCTGAGGCGCAAGGGGCCGCCGAGGCGCCCCGGAAGGGGGCGCAGGACGGACCCGACGGAGCCACTAGGCCGTCTTTGCCGGGAGCCGGGAGCGGAGCCGGAAGTCGGACACCCGGGCCGGCCGGCGAACAGGGCGTAGCCCCGGCCTCATCCGCCGGGGCACCCACAGCCCCGCCGGACTCCGTCGGGGTCGGGGCCTGGCCTCGCCCGGGCCCGGCGGCCGCCCGGCAGTGGCCCC
>NZ_KQ948861.1:8009-187834 GCF_001514215.1 Streptomyces bungoensis | reverse complement strand
GGGCCCTTTACCGACCGGCGGCACCCGGCCGCCCCGTTACGTCGAGGACCCCGCCGGGCTCGGCCTCGCCGGACCCGGCGGCCGCCCCGGCAGCAGACCCGGCCCCCGTACCGACCGCAGCGCCCGGCCGCCCCGCTACGCCGAGACCTCCGACCGGTCCCCGCCCCACAGCGTGTGGAACGCGCCGTCCCGGTCCACCCGGCGGTAGGTGTGTGCCCCGAAGAAGTCCCGCTGCCCCTGGGTCAGAGCCGCCGGCAGGCGCTCCGCGCGCAGCGCGTCGTAGTACGCGAGCGCCGCCGCGAAGCCGGGTGTCGGCACGCCCTGCCGGGTCGCCGCGATCAGGACCTCGCGCCAGTCGTCCTGGGCCGCCGCGATCTCCTGGGCGAACGTCTCGTCCGACAGCAGGCTCGGCAGGTCGGCGCGGGCGTCGTAGGCGGCGCGGATGCGGTCCAGGAAGGCCGCGCGGATGATGCAGCCGCCCCGCCAGATCGAGGCGACGCGGCCGAGGTCGATGTCCCAGTCGTACTCCGCGCTGCCCGCGGCGATCTCGTGGAAGCCCTGCGTGTAGGAGACGATCTTGGAGGCGTACAGTGCCTGTTCGACCCGGTCGGCGAAGGCCGCCGCCTCCGACTCGCCCATCGGCGACGCCTTCGGCCCCGCCAGCCCCCGCGAGGCCTCGCGCAGCGCCGCGTGCCCGGACAGGGAGCGGGCGAAGACGGCCTCCGCGATGCCGGACACCGGTACCCCGAGGTCGAGGGCGATCTGCACCGTCCAGCGGCCGGTGCCCTTCTGCTCGGCCTGGTCGACCACCACGTCCACGAACGGCTTGCCGGTGGCCGCGTCCACGTGGGACAGCACCTCGGCGGTGATCTCGATCAGGTAGGAGTCCAGGCGCCCGGTGTTCCAGGTGCGGAAGATGTCCGCGATCTGGGCGGGGGAGTAGCCGGCGACGTCGCGCAGCAACTGGTACGCCTCGCCGATCAGCTGCATGTCGGCGTACTCGATGCCGTTGTGCACCATCTTCACGAAGTGACCGGCGCCGTCCGGGCCGACGTGCGTGACACACGGGGCGCCGTCCGCGGCCTTCGCGGAGATCTTCTCCAGCATCGGGCCCAGCGAGTCGTACGACTCCTTCGGACCGCCCGGCATGATGCTCGGCCCGTGCAGCGCGCCCTCCTCGCCGCCGGAGACGCCCATGCCGACGAAGTGGATGCCCTGCTCGCGCAGCGCCTTCTCGCGGCGCCGGGTGTCCGCGAAGTGCGCGTTGCCACCGTCGATGATCATGTCACCGGGCTCGAGCAACGGGGCGAACTCCTCGATCACCGCATCCGTCGGCTCACCGGCCTTGACCATGACGACCAGCCGGCGCGGGCGCTCCAGGGCCTCCACGAACTCCTTGGCGGTCTCGGCCGCGACGAAGTCCCCCTCGTGCCCGAACTCCTCGATCAGCGCGTGCGTCCGCGATGCCGTACGGTTGTGCACGGCGACGGCGTAGCCGTTGCGCGCGAAGTTCCGGGCGAGGTTGCGGCCCATGACCGCGAGGCCCGTGACGCCGATCTGCGCTGAAGTGCTCATACCGCCTGCTCCCTAGCTGCGTCGTGACTACGGCTCCGTCAGTACGGTTCCTCGCCCATCCTGGCGTGCCGCTACGGCGAGCGCACATCCGACCCGCCAGGCATGTGTACGCACGGAGGGCGCCCGCCGCCTCAGCGTGGCCGCCGCTCACCGGCCGGGCCCCGTCGGGGAAGGGACCGGGCAAGACGCCAAGGAAGGCTTCTTCCCGGCCACTTGGGGCGGCGGTAGGCCGGTTTTCCTTCTTGTCATGGCCAGTTCGCGGCGCTTACTTTTGCCGCTCCTGACGCATGCCGAGGGGACTTCGGACATGGCCGTACGCGGCCGGCACCGCCGGTACCAGCCCAACAGGATCAACCGCGCCTCGCTCACCGTCACGGCGGGCGGTGCCGGCCTCGCCCTCCCGCTCGTCGTCGCCGGCACCGCCGACGCGGCCGACGCGTCGACCTGGAACAAGGTCGCCGCCTGCGAGTCCAGCGGCAACTGGAACATCAACACCGGCAACGGCTACTACGGCGGGCTGCAGTTCACCCGGTCCACCTGGGAGGCGTACGGCGGCACCCGGTACGCGCCGCGCGCGGACCTCGCCACCCGGGACCAGCAGATCGCCGTCGCCGAGCGGGTCCTCGACGGCCAGGGCCCGGGAGCCTGGCCGGTGTGCTCGGTACGGGCCGGGCTGACCCCGGGCGGCGCCGCCCCCGGCGTGCACACGGAAACCGCCACGTCCCGCCCGGCGAAGACCGGTCCGGCACGGGACGTGCGCGAGGTGCGCGAAGTGCGGGACGTGCAGCCGCACACCACCCCGCAGTCCCGCGCGGGCAGGGCCGAGATGTACACGGTGGTGCACGGCGACACGCTCTCCGGCATCGCCGGCACCCACCACGTCGACGGCGGCTGGCGGCACCTGTACGCCGGCAACCGCTCCGTCATCGGCTCCGACCCCGACCTCATCCTGCCGGGCCAGCGGCTCAGCCTGCGGGCCACCGCCGCACCGGCGCCGCCCGGCACGCACACCGGCCACACCACCGCGTCCCCGAAGAAGAGACACGCCCCCGAGACACACGCCCCGAAGACGCACGCCCCCAAGAAGCCCGACTCCCAGAAGAAGAAGGCGCCTTCGGAGCGGAAGACCTCCCCGCACCGGGTGCACACCGGCGGGCACTCGCTCGTCGCTCCGGTCCACGCCCCCATCGGCACCGGCTACCACGTGGGCGGCTCGCACTGGTCGAAGGGCTACCACACCGGCATCGACTTCCTCGTGCCCACCGGCACCTCGGTCCGGGCGGCGGCCGCCGGCGAGGTCGTGGCCGCCGGCTGGGGCGGTTCCTACGGTTACCAGGTGGTCATCCGGCACGCCGACGGCCGGTACACCCAGTACGGCCACCTCTCGGCCATCGCCGTGCGGGCCGGGCAGCGGGTCGCCGGGGACCAGCGCATCGGCCGGTCCGGGGCCACCGGGAACGTCACCGGCCCGCATCTGCACTTCGAGGTGCGGACGGGGCCCGGCTTCGGCAGCGACATCGACCCGATCGCCTACCTCCGGGCCGGCGGCGTCAGAATCTGACGTAGGTCCGCTGCCGGTCCAGGACCGGCAGCGGCGCGCAGAGACCCACGCACAGCGGGACGTACGACACCGGGAAGGCCGCCACGTCACCGGCCGCATCCTCCCGGACGCCGTCGCAGGACGCGGCGAGCACGCCGTCGAGCGCGGGCACCGGCTCCAACGCGGGGGCGGACGGCTCGAACACGCCGTCCGGGGCCGACGCCCGCCGCTCGCCGGCCGCCGTCCCGAACACGTCGTCGAAGGCGGGCACCCGGTCCTCCCGAGACATCGGCGACTCGCCCCTCTCGGCCGCCGCCGCGACGACCGCGTCCGCCCGCTCCGTCTCCACGCTCGCGCGGGGCTGCGGCAGCGCCCCGAGCGACCCCGGTCGCGCCACCGGCTCCGCGGACGCGGCGGTGGGGTCGAGCCGCTCCGTCGTCAGCAGGATCAGACCGCCCGCGGCCACCACCCCGCAGCCGAGGGCGAGCGCGGTGCCCGTGGTGCCGTGGCGGAACGTCTCGCCGAACATCAGGATGCCGACGGCGGCGGCGAGCACCGGGTTGACCACCGTCAGCGTGGCCAGGGGTGCGGCGAGGCCGCCGCCCCGGTAGGACGCCTGGGACAGCAGGACGCCGGCGGCCGAGAACACCGCGATCGCCGCGAGGGAGGACAGTTCGCCGAGGCCGATGCCGCTGCTCCAGTCGACCGCGACGGTCTTGGTGAACACCGAGGACATGCCGAACGCGATGCCGGACGAGGTGGCCAGCAGCACGCTGCGCACCGCCGGGTGCCGGTGCGCGGCCAGTCCCGCCGCCGTCAGCGCCGCGACCGCCCCGCCGGTGACCAGGGCGAGGGCCGCGCGCTGGGCCGCGTCGAGGGAGTGCGCGCCGGACGAGCCGACCAGGGCCAGCAGGCCGGCCAGGCCCGCCGTGGCCATGACCGCGCCGCGCCAGGCGGCCCCCCCGGCCCTGCGGCCGACGAACAGCGCCGCCAGGGGCAGGGCGAAGACGATGGTCAGCGCGCCCAGCGGCTGCACCAGGCTGAGCGGACCGCAGGCCAGCGCCACCACGTGCAGCACACCGCCGAGGCCGTTCAGCGCCAGCGCCGCCCACCAGCCGGCCCGGCGCAGCGGCAGGTACGCCCCGTCGGGGCAGGAGACCGCGACCTGCTCCTGCACGATCGCCCCGCCCGCGTACGCGACGGCGGAGACGAACGACAGCAGCACGGACAACGCGAGGGCGCTCATCGGCAACTCCTCTGCGTGAGGCGGGACCCCTGGGCCCGGCGTGACGGACGGTCGGCGTTCATGGCGAACACTCTGCCCGCTCGACCTGTTCCGAGTCGTCGTCCCTGAGCACGCCATGGGTCCTACTGCCGATGGAGTACGCGGACGAACCGATCATCCCCAAGGGTGGCGTCCCAGGGTGGAGACCCCGGGGTCCGGGCCGCCGCGGAGCCTGATAGGAGTGCTCCCCGTGGACCTCGATTCCGACCTCGACCCCGGCCTCGCCGCCCTCCGCCCGCTCGGCGGCTTCTTCGTCCTGCGCACCGCTGCGGACCCGGCCGGGCCGCCGCCCGGCGCGGTGCAGGCCCTCGCGGAGGTCTACGCGGCGGGTGCGCGGGACGTCCACCGCGACGCGCTGACGGAGCGCGTCGCCACCGTGGGCGCCCGGCTGCGCGCAGGTGAGCAGCGGGTCGCCGCCTCCATCGGCCACCTGGGCCTGGCCGCCCGCCTGTGGTCCGTGGCCCTCGCCTGCGCGTCCCTGTACGGCCGGCTGCCCGACCTCGACCCCCGGCTGCTGCGCTGGGACCCGGCCGCCACCGCACCCGACGACCTGTGGCTGACCGGGGTGCGCCCGCGGCCCGGGGACGCGGCGACGCTCGCGGACGGCGTGCTGCACGGCCATCTGGTCCCCCTAGGGGAGACCCTGAGGGCCCGTCACGGCGTCGCGCCCGGCCTGCTCTGGGGCAACGCGGCCTCGGCCCTCGCCGGAGCGGCCCGCGAACTGGACCGCTGGGCCCGCGGAGCCGGCCGCGGCGACGTGGCGGACCGGGCCCGCGCCCTCACCGACGGCCTCTTCGCCCACCCCCTCCTGCGCACCGCCGGCACCCGCTCCGGCACGGCCTTCCGCCGCCGCAGCTGCTGCCTGTACTACCGGGTGCCCGGTGGGGGAGTCTGCGGCGACTGCTGCTTCACCCGGCCGCCGCGCTCTTCCCCGCGCGGCGTATCTGGGTGACCATGAGGGGAACCTGCCCACGAGACCAGGGGGTTGTCGGGTGCGTGTGGGACTGCTGACCCGGGAGTACCCCCCGGACGTGTACGGCGGCGCGGGCGTCCATGTGGAGTTCCTCGCCCGGGAGCTGGCGCCCCTGGTGGACCTGGAGGTGCACTGCTGGGGCGAGGGCCGCGGCGTCGGCGTCGTACGCCACCGCCCCTGGTCCGTGCTCGACGGCTCCAACGACGCGCTGCGCACCTTCTCCGTGGACCTCTCCATCGCCGCCGCCCTCGAGGGCCGCGAACTGGTGCACTCCCACACCTGGTACGCCAATCTCGCGGGCCACCTCGCCAAGCTGCTGTACGGCGTCCCGCACGTGGTGACCGCCCACTCGCTGGAGCCCCTGCGCCCCTGGAAGGCCGAGCAGCTCGGCGGCGGATACGCCCTGTCGAGCTGGACCGAGCGCACCGCGGTCGAGGCCGCCGACGCGGTGATCGCCGTGTCCGGGGCCATGCGCGAGGACGTCCTCGCCTGCTACCCGGCACTCGACCCGGCCCGGGTCCACGTCGTCCACAACGGCATCGACACCCACCTGTACCGCCCGGACCACGGCACCGACGCCCTCGTCCGGCACGGAATCGACCCGACCCGCCCCTACGTGCTGTTCGTCGGCCGCATCACCCGCCAGAAGGGCGTGCCCCACCTGCTGCGCGCCGTACGGGACATCGATCCGGGCGCGCAGGTGGTGCTGTGCGCGGGCGCCCCCGACACCCCCGAGATCGACCGGGAGTTCCGCGAGCTGTACGAGGAGCTGAGCCGGGTCCGGGCGGGCGTGTTCTGGGTCCCGCAGATGCTGCCGCGCGCGGAGGTGATCCAGCTCCTGACGCGCGCCGCCGTGTTCGTCTGCCCGTCGGTGTACGAGCCGCTCGGCATCGTCAACCTGGAGGCCATGGCCTGCGGCACCCCCGTAGTCGCCTCCCGGGTCGGCGGGATCCCCGAGGTCGTGGCGGACGGCCGTACCGGGCTGCTGGTGGACGCGGGGGACGACCCGGGCGCCTTCGAGGCGGGCCTCGCCCGCGCGCTGGACACCGTCCTCGGCGACCCGGAGGCGGCCCGGCGCATGGGGGAGGCCGGACGGGAGCGCGCGGTGGGCGAGTTCGGCTGGGACGCGGTGGCCCGGCGCACGGCCGGGCTGTACGAGGAGATCGTCAAACAGGCTTAGTCCGGCCCGCGCGGGGCATCCATGGTTTCAACCAGGGTGAGGGGAGCGGCCATGCGTCGTGGTGGGCCTTCGGTTCTCGGGATCGTGCTGGCGGGCGGCGAGGGCAAGCGCCTGATGCCGCTGACCGCCGACCGCGCCAAACCGGCGGTCACCTTCGGCGGGACGTACCGGCTCGTCGACTTCGTGCTGTCCAACCTCGTCAACGCCGACGTCCTGCGGATCTGCGTGCTGACCCAGTACAAGTCGCACTCGCTGGACCGGCACATCACCACCACCTGGCGGATGTCCAGCCTGCTCGGCAACTACGTCACCCCGGTGCCCGCCCAGCAGCGCCTGGGCCCGCGCTGGTACCTGGGCAGCGCGGACGCCATCCTGCAGTCCCTGAACCTGGTGTACGACGAACAGCCCGAGTACGTCGCCGTGTTCGGCGCCGACCACGTCTACCGCATGGACCCGCGGCAGATGCTGCGCCGGCACATCGAGGGCGGCGCGGGTGTGACGGTGGCCGGCATCCGGGTGCCGCGCGCGGAGTCGTCCTCCTTCGGGGTGATCACACCGGGCTCCGACGGCCGTACCGTGGAGCGCTTCCTGGAGAAGCCCGCGGACCCGCCCGGACTGGCGGACGACCCCGAGTGCGTGTTCGCCTCGATGGGCAACTACATCTTCACCACCAAGGCGCTGGTCGAGGCGCTCCAGCGGGACGCCGAGGACGGCCAGTCCGTGCACGACATGGGCGGCTCGATCCTGCCCCAGCTCACCGCGCGCGGCGAGGCGCAGCTGTACGACTTCAGCGACAACCACGTACCCGGCGAGACCACCCGCGACCAGGGCTACTGGCGGGACGTCGGCACGCTCGACGCCTACTACGAGGCGCACATGGACCTCATCGCCGAGCGCCCGGCCTTCAACCTCTACAACCGGCAGTGGCCCATCTACACCCACTCGTACCAGCTCTCCCCGGCCCGCTTCAACGCGGGCGGCATCGCGAGCGAGTCCATCATCAGCGCCGGCTGCCTGATCCGCGGTCAGGTCACCCGGTCGGTGCTGTCGCCGGGCGTGCGCGTCGACCCGGGCGCGGTCGTCCAGGGCTCGGTGCTGCACGACAACGTGCACATCGGCCGGGGCGCGGTGGTGCGCGGCGCCGTCCTGGACAAGAACGTCGAGGTGCCGCCCGGCGCGACGATCGGCGTCAACCCGGAGCGCGACGCCGAGCTGTACACCGTCTCGAAGGGCGGCGTGATCGCCCTCGGCAAGGGGCAGCGGGTGCCCTGACCGACGCCCCCTCAGACAGACGTTCCCCGCGACGCGTTCCGCCCCTCCCTCCCGGAATGCCCGGGTTCACCTCGTTCGCCCGCCACGATGCAGGCAACGATGTCGAACCTTCGGAGGTCATCCGACATGAGAGGGACCCGGCGCACACGGCTGTGCCTGGCCGGGGTGATGGCAGCGTCCACGCTGCTCGCCACCCCGTCCGCACGCGCCGCCGAGCGGACCGACGGCCACCTCACCGACCTGGTCAACCCCTTCATCGGGAGCCAGAACGAGGGCAACACCTTCCCCGGCGCCGCCGTGCCCTTCGGCATGGTGCAGCTCTCCCCGGACACCGGGCACAACACCGGCTACGACTACACGCAGCACCGCATCCGCGGCTTCTCCCTCGTCCACCTCTCCGGCGTCGGCTGCCGCATCGGCGGCGACCTGCCGGTGCTGCCCACCACGGGTGAGGTCACGCAGACGGACTACGCCCGGTACGCCGCCGGTTTCTCGCACGAGAACGAGGAGGCGAGCCCCGGCTACTACCGCGTCGGACTGAACTCCGGGATCGGCGCCGAGCTGACGGCGACCGCCCGCACCGGCGTCCAGCGCTACACCTTCCCGGCCACCGACCGGGCCAACGTGCTGCTGAACGCGGCCCAGGCGCTGCACAAGCCGGTGTCCAGCACGGTCGAGGTCCTCGACGACCACACCGTGCGCACCACCGTCACCGGCCACGGCTTCTGCCGCGACACCGGCCCCTACACCGTCCACACGATCACCCGCTTCAACCGTCCCTTCACCGCCTACGGCACCTGGACCGGCCGGGACGTCACCCCGGGCGCCCGCACCGGGAGCGGCGGCGCCTACGTCCGCTTCGACACGACGAGGGACCGCACGGTCGAGGCGACCACCGCCCTGTCGTACGTCGACGCGCGCGGCGCGGCCCTCAACCTGCAAGCGGAGGGCGGCCGGTCCTTCGAGGCGGTTCGCGACCGGGCGCGCGAGGAGTGGGAGCGGCGGCTCGCCCGCGTCCGCGTCCAGGGCGGCGACCCGGTCCGCCGCCGCGCCTTCTACTCGTCGCTGTACCGCTCGTTCCTCGCGCCGAACACCGGCAGCGACGCCGACGGCCGCTACACCGGCTGGGACCGCCGGATCCACCGGGCCCGCGGCTTCACGTACTACCAGAACTGGTCCCTGTGGGACACCTACCGCACCCAGGCCCAGCTCCTCGCCCTGCTCGCGCCGCGCGAGGCCCGCGACATGGCGCGGTCGGTGGTGCGGGTCGACGAGGACGGCGGCTGGCTGCCCAAGTGGGGCTACGGCCCGGTGGAGACGAACGTGATGAGCGGCGACCCGGTCACCCCGTTCCTGACCACCGCCTACCAGATGGGCCTGCTCAAGGGGTTCGAGGAGAGGGCGTACCGGGCGCTGAGGAAGAACGCCGACGGGGTGCCGCCCGCCGGCTACCCGGGTATCGGCCGGGAGGCCAACGGCGAGTACCTCGCGCACGGTTTCGCGCCCTACATCTGGAACCGCCCCCTGGCCAAGATGGGTGACTCCGACTACCACCACGGCGCCTCCGTCACCCTGGAGTACGCCCTCGCCGACGCGATGCTCGCCCAGATGGCCCGCGGTCTCGGCCACCCGGAGGACGCCGCCCGCTACGCCGCCCGTGCGCAGAACTACCGCAACGTCTTCGACCCCTCGACCGGCTTCTTCCGCCCCCGCGACGGTTCCGGCGCCTTCACCGGCTCGCCCGACCCGGCGCGCAGCCCCGGCTTCCACGAGGGCACGGCCTGGCAGTACCAGTGGCTGGTCCCGCAGGACCTGCCCGGCATGATCGGCCTGATCGGCGGCAAGCGCGCGGCCGACGCGCGCCTGGACGCCTTCTTCGCCTACGACCGGCTGCTCGCCGACCCCGCGGGGACCGCGCGGGAGGTGTGGGTGCACGGCGACGCGTACGACTACTACAACGCCGACAAGTACAACCCGATGAACGAGCCCGACCTCATCGCGCCCTACACCTACCTGGCCACCGGCCGGCCCTGGAAGACCACGGACGTCGTGCACGCGGCCCTCACCCTCTTCACCGACGGGCCCACCGGCATGACCGGCAACGACGACCTCGGCACCATGTCCGCCTGGCACGTGCTGGCGTCGATCGGGCTCTTCCCGATCCAGCCCGGATACGACACCTGGGGACTGTCCACACCGGTCTTCGACCGCGTCGACCTCACCCTGGACCGCCGCTTCTGGCCGGGCGGCCGGCTCACGGTCACCGCTCCCGGCACCACGGCGACGGACCGGTACGTCCAGGCCGTCCGCACGGACGGCAGGCCGCACGCCCGGACCTACCTGACGACGGGTGCGCTGCGCCGGCTGCGCTCGGTCGACTTCACGGTCGGCCCGCGCCCGTCCGAGTGGGGTACGTCACCCGAAGCGGCACCTCCGGTGCTGAAGTGACCTCGGATATCCCCTGAGTCCCGCCCCTTTCCCCTTGATCTCCCGGGGGCGGGACTTAATCTGGAGTTAACTGAGCGTAGCTCGATCGTACTTGACCGTAATCGGTTCGCAGGGATTGACTGCATAAATCCATCCGTCGTCGACGCGAGGCACCCCCTTGACTTCCGACCTGCTCGCACCTCTCGACCTGGCCTTCTGGAACATCGAGTCCGCCCGGCACCCGATGCACCTCGGAGCGCTCGGCGTCTTCGGAGCGCACTCGCCCACCGCGGGCGCCCACGCCGCCGACCTGCTCGCGTCCCGGGCCGCCGCCGTGCCCGGCCTGCGCATGCGCATCCGGGACGTCTGGCAGCCCCTCGCCTTCGGCGGCGCCACCCGCGAGACGGACCCCGACTTCGACCCCCTCCACCACGTGCGGCTGCACGCGCCGACCGCCGACTTCCACGCGGTCGCGGGCCGGCTGATGGAACGCCCGCTGGAGCGCGACCGGCCGCCGTGGGAGGCGCACGTGCTGCCCGGCGAGGACGGTGTCTCGTTCGCCGTGCTGTTCAAGTTCCACCACGCCCTCGCCGACGGCCTGCGCGCCCTGAAGCTGGCCGCCGGGGTGCTCGATCCGGTGGAGCTGCCCGAGCGCGCCCCCCGGGCCGTCGAGCCGCCGCGCGGGCTGCTCACCGACGTGCTGTCCGACGTGCGCAGACTGCCCGGCCTGGTGCCCGGGCTGGTCAGGGGCGCGCTGTCCGACGTCGGCCGGGCCCTGGACATCGGCGCCTCCCTCGCGCGGTCCACGCTCGGTATGCGCCCGTCCTCCGCGCTGACCTCCGCGCCCAGCGGGACCCGGCGCACCGCCGGGGTCGTGCTGGACATCGACGACGTCCACCGGGTCCGCAAGAGCGCCGGCGGCACGGTCAACGACGTGCTGATCGCCGTCGTCGCCGGTGCGCTGCGCCGGTGGCTGGACGAGCGGGGCGACGGCAGCGAGGGTGTGGCGCCGCGCGCTCTCATCCCGGTCTCCCGGCGCCGTCCGCGCACCGCGCACCCACAGGGCAACCGGCTCTCCGGTTACCTGATACGGCTTCCGGTCGACGAGCCCGACCCGGTCCGCCGGCTCGACACCGTGCGCACCGGGATGCTCCGCAACAAGGACGCGGGGCCGAACCGGGGCGCCGGCGCGGTGGCGCTGCTGGCCGACCACGTCCCCGCGCTCGGCCACCGGCTCGGCGGGCCGCTGGTCGGGCAGGCCGCGCGGCTCTGGTTCGACATCCTCGTCACCAGCGTCCCGCTGCCGGGGCTCGGGCTGCGGCTGGGCGGCCAGGAGCTGACGGAGGTGTTTCCGCTGGCCCCGCTGGCGCCGGGGCAGGCACTCGCGGTCGCCATCTCGACGTACCGCGGGCGCGTGCACTACGGGCTGGTCGCCGACGCGCAGGCCGTACCGGACCTCGACGTGTTCGCCCGGGCGGTGTCGGACGAGGTGAGGCTGCTGCTGGCGGTCTGCGACCGCTGAGCGGCGGTTCCCGGTCGGGCTCAGGCCTCCCGCCCGCACCCGTGCGGCGTCCGCCGCCTGGTGCGGGTGGCCTGCGGCGAGGTGGCGTCGCGGTTGACGGCTGGGGCTGCGGGTCCCGCGGGCGCGCGCTCTCGCGCGGGGCGCGGGGGCGCGAGAGGGTGCCGGGGCGGCGGCCGCGCCGTCGACCGCCGCCGGGGGCCCCTGGTGCGGGGTTCTTCCGGGTGCGTCGGCGGGGACGGCCGGCACCGGACCTGCCCGCCGTGGGCGGCCGAGGCGCCGGTGTGACCACGCTCTCGCCCGGCCTCCACGAGGGTGCCCGCCGACCTCATCCGCACACCCGCGGTGGGACGCGGGCGCGCCGCCTTCTCGGCGGGTGCGGGTGGCTGGCCGGCGCCGGTGTGGCACCGCTCCGCACGCGGCGTATTCAGGCGGTGCCGTGGTCTGGCATCCTTCGCGGCCCGGCCCCCGCAGCCGCCGACGGCGAGGCCCCCCACAGGCCGCTCGTGATCCACCCCGCCGCGTCGGCGACCCGCGGCCACCGCCCCCGGCCGCAGCCGCAGCCGCTTCCCCAGGGCCCGGGTTTGGTGCTGTGGCCGCAGGCTCCGTAGACTTCCGCGTTCGGTGGCGGGCGCGGGTCGGAGCGCCGCGCGGGTGATCAGGGAAAGCGGCAGCGCGATGACGGTGACAGAGGACGGCTCGGCGGCCATGGACGCCGCGTCCGTGGACGACGTGGTCTACGGGCCCGGTATCGACCCGGAGCGGCTGGCCGTCTGCCTGAGCGTGCTCGAGGAGCTCGACCGGCTCGACGTCGACCACCCCGACGCCGTCATGGTGCGCCGGGCGACCTCGCACATCTACCGTACGGTCAAGCAGCGCCGCCGCCAGGAGCGCCGCGCCGCCAAGACCGCCCACGACCGCGCGGTCACCGAGGCCACCGCCACCGGCTCCGCCGAGCGCATCGACGACGAGACCGAGGGCGTCCTGCCCTCCTCGAAGGTCGAGGAGGGCCGCATCGCCGGGATACTCCAGCGCCCGCGCTCCTGCTACACCTGCAAGCAGCGGTACGTCGAGGTCGACTACTTCTACCACCAGCTCTGCCCGGACTGCGCCGCCGAGAACCGCGCCCGGCGCGACGCCCGCACCGACCTCACCGGCAAGCGTGCCCTGCTCACCGGTGGCCGCGCCAAGATCGGCATGTACATCGCGCTCCGGCTGCTGCGCGACGGCGCCCACACGACCATCACGACCCGCTTCCCGAAGGACGCCATCCGCCGGTTCAAGGCGATGGAGGACTCGGCGGACTGGCTGCACCGGCTGGAGGTCGTCGGGATCGACCTGCGCGACCCTGCGCAGGCCGTGGCCCTGGCCGAGCAGGTCACCGAGGCGGGTCCGCTCGACATCCTGATCAACAACGCGACGCAGACCGTGCGCCGTCTGCCCTCCGCCTACGCGGCCCTGGTCGAGGGCGAGAGCGCGCCGCTGCCCGCCGGTGAACTCCCCGCCCACCACGTCATCGGCGCCTTCAACTCCGGCGCCGTCGACGGCATCGCCGCGCTGCCCCTCGGCACCAGCGGCCTGGACGCGCAGAAGGTCGCCGACCTCGCCCTCGTCGCGGGCAACGCCAGCATCGCCCGGCACCTCGACGGCACCGCCATCGACGCCGGCGGGCTCGTCCCGGACGTCGTCGACACCAACACCTGGGTGCAGACCATCGACCAGATCTCGCCGGTCGAGCTGCTCGAGACCCAGCTGTGCAACTACACGTCGCCGTTCATCCTGATCAGCGCGCTGCGCCCGGCCATGGCCGACGCCGCGAGGAAGGCGGCCGGCGGCCGCGCGTACGTCGTCAACGTCTCCGCGATGGAGGGCGTCTTCAACCGCGGCTACAAGGGCGCCGGGCACCCGAACACCAACGCCGCGAAGGCCGCCATGAACATGGTGACACGGACCAGCGCCCACGAGATGTTCGAGACGGACCGCATCCTCATGACCTCCGTGGACACCGGCTGGATCACCGACGAGCGGCCGCACTACGACAAGCTGCGCCTCGCCGAGGCCGGCTTCCACGCCCCCCTCGACCTGGTCGACGGCGCGGCCCGCGTGTACGACCCGATCGTGCGCGGCGAGGCGGGCGAGGACCTGTACGGCGTCTTCCTGAAGGACTACGCGCCGGGCAAGTGGTGACCGCGGGGCTCGGCTCCTGGCGATCCGTCAGGCAGGAGAGACGCTACCCAAGAGACTCGAAAACCCGTTCGGCCCGCTAGGCCGAGCGGGTGATTCGTTCGGCACGTGAGTGATGCGCTTTGCGGCAATCGGCCCCATATTGGGCGTTATTGAAGCGCGGCTGACCTCCGATAGTTACATCTTGTTTGCACTCCCTATCGAGCGGGTGTCCGCTCATTTGGTTAATCTGAGGGGGACGGACAGCAGTACGGGGTCCCACCCACACCCACCATCCGTCCCGGGCGGGCCGGTCCACATCGGCCTGCTCCGGCACGAAGCACCGGCGCCACCGCGTCCGAACTGGTTTTCCATCCAGACCCGAGCGGGTGACGAGTGCCGGACCGCAGGCTGTCCGGCAGGCCCGAGGGTGACCCGACACATAAGGAGTGCGCGGTGACACCGGAGAAGACGAAACGCGAACAGTGCCCCACGGAACGCACCGAGGGTGCGGGCCGCCGGCCCGGAGAACTCGGCAGCCTCGACGTGTGGGCGCGCTCCGCGCCGATCCGCCTGGCGGGTTACGAGGACGACCTCGCCGAGCCGCACATCCTGCCCAGCGTCGACTGACCGCTACCCGGCCGCCTCCTCGGCCAGGGGCGCGGTACGGCGCCACGGGCGCAGCCCCTCCAGTTCCTCCGCCAGCGCCAGCAGGTCCGCCTCCGTGCCCGGGCGCCCCACGAGCTGCACGGCGCAGGGGGCGCCGGACGGCAGGGTGCCGAAGGGGACGGCCATCGCGGGCCACCCGGCCAGGTTCCACGGCGGGGTGAAGGGCGAGTAGGCGGTGTTGGCCAGGACGTTGCGCAGCCAGCCGCGCTCGTGCCACGCGTCGGCCCTGGGGGAACGGCGCGCGAGGGCCGGCGTGAGCAGGACGTCGTGCTCGGTGAAGAACGGCGTCAGCCGGGCGCGCAGGCGCTCGCGCCGGTCGCCGGTGCGCACGGAGCGCACGAAGCGGCGGCCCACGGCCGCGTGCACCCGGGTCCGGCGGGCCAGCAGGGCCGGGTCGAGGCCCTCCGCGTCCACCGCCGTACCGGCCGTCCAGTGCTGCAGCGAGGTCACGCCCAGGGAGAGCGGGTAGGGCGGTTCGGCCCGCCGGACCCGGTGGCCGGCCCCGGCCAGCAGCCCGGCCGCGTCCCGGACCGCGCTCGCGTACGGCGCGCTCACGCGCACCCCGGCGAGCGGGCTGCGCAGGGCGACGGCGATCCGCCGCGGCGCCCGCTCCTCCCGCCGCGCGAACTCCGTGTCCGCCAGGACCGAGAGCATCAGCCGCAGGTCCTCCACCGTGGTGGCCAGCGGGCCGTTCTCCGCCATGCCGAACCAGTCGCCGTTGCCGATCCCCGCCGGAACCACCCCGTTACCCGGCTTCAGCGTGACCAGCCCGCAGTTGGCCGCCGGGATGCGCAGCGAGCCCATGCCGTCGTTGCCGAGCGCCAGCGGCACCAGGCCCGCGGCCACCGCCGCCGCGCTCCCGCCGGAGGAGCCGCCGGCCGATCGGGAGGTGTCCCACGGGTTGCGGGCGGTGCCGTACACGCCCTCCGTGGTGCCGAAGACGCACAGTTCGGGCACGTTCGTCAGACCGACCACCACCGCGCCGGCCGCCCGCAGCCGTGCCACGGTGGCGTGGTCCTCGGCGGCCGGCGTGTCCGGCGTGGCGGCCGAGCCGTCCCGATGCGCCTCGCCGCGCACCGCCAGGTTGTCCTTCACCGCCACCGGCACACCCGCGAGCTGCAGTCGGCCGAGGTCCGGACGCGCGCCCAGCTCCTCCGCCTCGGCGCGTGCGGCCTCGGCCCGCACCGCGCGGAAGGCACCCACCCGGCCGGCGAGCCGCTCGATCCGGGCGAGGTGCTCCGCCACCACCTCCCGGGGCGTGACCTCCTTCGCTCGGACGGCGGCGGCGATGTCGGCGGCGGTCCGGCCGGCCCAGCTGCTCACGGGCACTCCTCGGCTACTCGTCGGTACGGGGCGCGTAGGGAGAACTGTGCACGGTCGGACGGCGCACGTCGAGAGCCCGGCGCCCGCCCGCCGGCCGGTCCGCGCGGCGCACGCCGGGCGACCCGGCTCCGGTGAGCCGGCCACCGCCGCCGAACTGCTCCTGCGTGTCCGGCGGTTGCATGATTCGGACCGCGGGCCGTGGGGGAGCTGCACAACGCCCCGACTTCCCTCACCCTCACCCGCCCCTGGCCATCACCCGCGACCCCGCAGGGAGCAGCCCCGCATGCATGACGACCGCGACCTGGTCGAAGCCCGCCTCAGGCGCGTCCTCGACGAACGCATCCGCCCCGCCGTGTACCCCGAGTCCGTGCCGCTGCGGGTCGCCGTCTGGCACGCGCCGGGCGAACCGGTGCCGGTCGCGCAGGGGCTGGCGGCCGAGCCCGCGCCGATCGAGGTGGGCGCCCGCTGGGGCGCCCCCTGGGGCACCAGCTGGTTCCGGGTGACCGGAACCGTGCCCGAGCGGTGGGCGGGCCGTACCGTCGAGGCGCTGCTCGACCTGGGCTTCGACGAGAACCTGCCCGGCTTCCAGTGCGAGGGACTGGTCTACCGGCCCGACGGCACCCCCGTGAAGGGCCTCCACCCCCTGCACCAGTGGGTCCGCGTCGGCGCGCCCGTCCAGGGCGGCGAGGAGGTCCGCCTGCACGTCGAGGCCGCCTCCAACCCGGTCGTCCTCGAGCACCACCCCTTCCGGTTCCGGCCCACGCCGCTCGGCGACAAGGACACCGCCGGGAGCGAGCCGCAGTACACCCTCACCCGCATGGACCTCGCCGTCTTCGACGAGACCGTGTGGCAGCTCGTGCTGGACCTGGAGGTGCTCGGTGAGCTGATGGCCGAGCTGCCGGTGGACTCCGCGCGCCGCTGGGAGATCCTGCGCGCGGTGGAGCGGGCGCTCGACGCCGTCGACTTGCAGGACGTGAAGGCAAGGAGCACCGGCCCGAGGTGTGGGCGCGGGTGAGGAAGGCCGTGGCCGAGGGGCGGTTCGTGCCGACGGGTGGCATGTGGGTGGAGTCCGACACCACCATGCCGGGCTCGGAGGCGATGGCCCGTCAGTTCGTGCACGGAAAGCGGTTCTTCCTCGACGACGGCGTCCTCCGTGTGGAGATCGACTCCCGCGGCCTCGTCGTCTCCGCGTACGACGTCGGGGCCGACCGCGAGACGATCGCGCCCGGTGGCGCCGCGAACCTCCTGCAGCTGCACCCCGACCTGCCGAACAGGTGGGACGCCTGGGACGTGGACCGGTTCTACCGGAACACGGTCACCGACCTCACGGACGCCGACGCGGTGACACCGGGCGAGGACGGCGCCTCGGTGCGGATCGTGCGGTCCTTCGGCGCCTCCCGGGTCACCCAGGTGCTGTCCCTGCCGCCGGGGGAGCGCCGGCTGGTCATCGACACCGAGGTCGACTGGCACGAGACGGAGAAGTTCCTGAAACTGGCGTTCCCGCTCGACCTGCACGCGGAACGGTACGCGTCCGAGACCCAGTTCGGGCACGTCTTCCGGCCCACGCACACCAACACCTCCTGGGAGGCGGCCCGGTTCGAGGCGTGCAACCACCGCTTCGTCCACCTGGAGGAGCCCGGCTGGGGCGTGGCGGTCGTCAACGACTCGACGTACGGCCACGACGTGACCCGCACGGTCCGCACCCGCGGCACGACCACCACCGTGCGCGTCTCCCTGCTGCGCGCCCCCGCTTCCCCGACCCCGAGACCGACCAGGGCGTCCACCGCTTCCGGCACGCCCTGATCCCGGGCGCCGGCATCGCCGACGCGGTCCGCGAGGGGTGGCGGATCAACCTGCCGGAGCGGCGTACGACCGGAGCAGGTGACGTCCCGCCGCTGGTCGCCGTGGACGGCGACGCGGTCGTCGTGACCGTCGTGAAACTGGCCGACGACGGCAGCGGCGACGTGGTGGTCCGCTTCCACGAGGCCCACGGCGGCCGGGCCCGGGCGGCCCTGACGGCCGGGTTCCGCGTCGCGGACGTCACCGTCACGGACCTGCTGGAACGGCCGCTGGACGGGCGCGAGCCGCCGGTGCGGGACGGTGACCGTCTCACCGTGCGGCTGCGCCCGTTCGAGCTGACGACCCTGCGGCTGCGCAGGTGCTGAGCTAACCGGTCTCGGTGGAGCCCTCCGGCCTGACCACGCACAGGGCCCAGATGATGAAGCCGGACAGCGCGATCATCACGACCGACCACACCGGGTAGTACGGCAGGGACAGGAAGTTGGCGATGATGACGAGCCCGGCGATGGCCACCCCGGCGACGCGCGCCCACGTCGACGGGGCGAACAGGCCGAAGCTGACGGCGATGGCGACGATGCCGAGGGCCAGGTGGATCCAGCCCCAGCCGGTGAGGTCGAACTTGAAGACGTAGTTCGGTGTCGTGACGAAGACGTCGTCCTGGGCGATGCCCATGATGCCGCGGAACAGGCTGAGCAGTCCGGCGATCAGGAGCATCACGCCGGCGAACCCGGTCAGGCCGGCGGCCCACTGCTGCTTGGCGGAGCGCGGATAGACGTGTGTCGGGTGCGGGTGCGACGCGGTCATACGGGTGCCTCGATTCGGTGTCGTAGGCGGGGTTCGGCGTTCGGGCGGTTCAGCGTTCGGGCGTGGTCGGCATGGAGCCGGTCTGCCGTGCGGACGGCCGCGTGGCACCGGTCCCGCTCAGGACGAGGTCCTTCGCCCGGCGGAACTCGTCGTCGTCGATGTCGCCGCGGGCCCGCATCGCGGACAGCTTGGCGAGTTCGTCGGCGCTGCTGGCCGGGGCACCGGCCTTCGCGGTCTCCCGGACGTAGGAGTCGAAGGCCTCCTGCTGGGCGCGTGCCTGGGCGACCTCCCGTTCCCCCATGCCCTTGCCGCGGGCGATCAGGTAGACGAGGACGCCGAGGAAGGGCAGCACGATCACGAAGAGCGTCCAGCCGGCCTTGGCCCATCCGTTCATCCCGTCGTCGCGGAAGATGTCGACGACGACCTTGAACAGCAGGACGAACCACATGATCCACAGGAAGAACACCAGCATGGTCCAGAAGGCGCTCAGCAGGGGGTAGTCGTAGGCGAGGTAGGTCTGCGCGCTCATGTCTCTCCTCCGTCCGGGAGCGCCGGCCGGTCGGACCGGTCGCTGCGGTTCTCAGCGTGCACACGGCGAGGCGGGGCCGGCCTCACCCGGCGCGGGTGAGCGTGGTGCTCAGTACGCCGGGCCGGTGGTGCTCGCCTGCCGGTCCGCCCTGCGCGTCGCGGCCCGCCACGCGAACGCGACCCCCAGTTCGACCAGGCCCAGCAGCACCAGCCACAGGCCCAGCAGCCGGGTCAGGGCCCGCGCCGACTCGGTGGGCAGCGCCAGCACCAGGATCCCGGCGACGATGCCGAGCAGCGCGGCCCCGAGGACCAGGCCCCGGTGGGGCAGGTTCTCGGCCGCCAGCGCCGTGTACAGGGTGAGGATCCCGGACACCAGCCAGACCAGCCCCACGATGATCGACAGGGCGGTGACGGTCTGCAGCGGGTTGCGCAGGCAGAGCACACCGGCCACGACGAACACCACGGCGAGCAGCAGTCCGACGACCCGCTCCCCGGCGCCGCCCCGGGCGAAGGCCGTGACGAACCGCAGAGCCCCGGTCAGCAGCAGGTACAGGCCGATCGCGACGGCCAGGACGTGCAGCGTCTCGTCCGGCCAGACGAGGATGAGCACGCCCGGCACGAGGGTGACGAGCGCCGACAGCAGGAACCAGATCCACGAGCCGGCGATCGCCGCCATGGGATCCGCGGGGCCGGCGGCCGCCCCGCCGGGCATGTGTCTCGGACCGGCACCGGGTGCCGGACCGCGCGACTCGGTCATGGGTCCTCCCAGGGGAGTCACTCGGGCAGCTGCCGCATCTCGACGACCCGCAGCCCGAGCGACTGGCAGCGGTTCAGCAGCCCGTAGAGGTGCGCCTCGTCGACGACCTGGCCGAACAGGACCGTCTGCCCGGACATCACCACGTGGTCCAGCTCGGGGAACGCCTTGGTCAGCGTCTCCGACATGTGTCCTTCGACGCGGATCTCGTAGCGCATGTGCCGTCTCCCGCCGCGGGTCTGCTGCGGTCTCGGCTGCGATCCTGCCGGGCCCGGCGGCGCGCCGCCTCACCCGGCGCAGGTGAACCGGCCGATCCGGCGGACGACCGATGGCGCGTCACCCGGCCGCAGGTCACAGCAGTCCGCGCGCACGGGCCTGCCGCACCGCCTCGCCGCGCCGGCTCACGCCGAGTTTCCGGTAGGCGCTCTTGAGATGGGTCTTCACCGTGTTGACCGAGACGTACAGGTCCGCGGCGATCTCCTCCGTGGTCATCAGCTGCCCCAGGCACCGCACCACCTCGCGTTCGCGTCCGCTCAGCTCCTCGACGACCAGAGGGCCGGGCTCGGCGGCGCCACCGTCACGCGGGCGGGGACCGCCCGGGGTGAGCCAGCCCGCGGCCAGGCTCTGCAACGGCGGGGTGTCCACCAGGCGGCGGATGCCCGGGCCGGCGTCGAGGAAGGGGCGCCGCAGCCGCTCCCGGCGGCCCTCCAGCAGGGCCCGGGCGAGCAGCTTGCGGGCGGTGGCGACGTCCCCGGCCTCCTCGGCGACGCGGGCCCGCACGAGCGCGGCGCGCACGCTCACCCCCGTCCCGGTGAGGCCCGGCGGCCCCAGGCGGTCGACCAGGCCGATCGCCGCGTCGCGGTCGCCGGCGGCGAGCCGCGCCCAGGCGAGGCCGGCCGTGCACTCCGGCTCGCCGCCGTGGGGCACGTGCTCCAGGACCTTCAGCGCGGTGTCGGGCCGGCCCTCGGCCAGATGGGCGGCGGAGGCGACCAGCGCGGAGCCGAGCTCGGCCCAGGGCGAGGCGACGTGCACCGTGACGGCGGGCGCGGCGGCCTCCAGGGCGGCCTGCGGGTCGCCCCGCGCCAGCAGCAGCCGCGCCGTCGCGAGGGACCGGCCGGCCGCCGTCACCGGGTCGGGCGCGGCCGGGCCGCACGCGGCGGCCTCCGCGAGGAGGGCCTCGGCCTGGTCGAGTTCGTCGCGCTCGACGGCCACGGCGGCCAGCACCAGCCGCCCGAGCGCCGCCCCGGCGGGCCGGCCGAGACCAAAGCGTTCCGTCTCGGCCTTCGCCGCCAGCGCCTCGCGCTCCGCGCTCTCGAGCCGGCCCTCCAGGTAGTCGATCAGCGCGAGGTGAGCGAGGCAGTCCTGGCGGGGCAGCGCCGTCGCCGGGCCGCCGGGGTGCCCGACGACCTCGGACAGGGCGGCGCGCGCCGCGTCGAAGCTGCCCGCCCACACCCGTGCCGAGCCCAGGTGGGTGAGCAGCAGCGCGAGGAGCTCGGGATGCTCCTCCAGCAGCCGGGCCGGCACCTCGTGGCGCAGTTCCGAGGCCGCGGCCACGGCCCGCTCGGCGCGGCAGGGCGAACCGGTCAGCCGGGCCGCCAGGGTCTCCAGCAGCACACAGCTCAGCCTCTCCGCGGCGCCGGGCGCCCGCTGCGCGGCCAGCCGGCCCTCCGCCCGGCGCAGATGGCTCAGCCCGCGCTCGACGTCGTTCCGGGACAGCTCGTGGGCGGCCCGCACCAGTTCCGCCGCCGTACCCGCGGCCTCGGGCGCCATCCGGCCGAAGAGCCCGGCGAGGTCGTCGGCGCGCAGGCCGGTGAAGAGCTGCCCGATCGCCAGGTCGCCGACGAGGGCCCCGGCGGCGAACTCCCAGTCCTGCGCGGCGGCGCTGTGCGCCAGTGCCCGCGGCAGCGCGCCGGAGTCGCGCAGCCACCGCGCGGCACGCCGGTGCAGCTCGGGCTCCAGGTGCGGTGCGCGCTCCCGCAGATGGGCCCGCAGGATCTCCGCGAACAGCGGGTGCAGCCGGTACCAGGAGTGCCCGAGGTCCTCGACGAACGCGTTCTGCCGGTGCAGCCCCGCCGGCACCGGCTCGAGACCGTCGCGGCCCGTCAGCGCCCGCACCAGCCCCGGGCAGAAGCGGTCCACGACACTGACGCGCAGCAGCAGGTCCTGGGTCCCGGCGGGCTGCCGTTTCAGCACCTCGGCGAGCAGGAAGTCGGCGATCGTGCTCCGGCCGGCCTCGAACTCCCGCAGGTACGCCTCCGGGTCGCCGCTCTCCCGGGCGGCCAGGGCGCACAGGCGCAGCCCGGCCGCCCAGCCCCGGGTGCGCTCCACCAGGGCGCGTACCGCGTCGTCCGGCAGCCGCAGCTCGTGCCGGTCCAGCAGGGCGGCCGCCTCGCCGGGGGTGAAGGCCAGCTCGGCGTCCCGGATCTCGGTGATGGCGCCCGCCGCCCGGTAGCGGTGCAGGGGCAGCAACGGTTCCGTACGGGTGACGAGGACCAGCCGCAGGCCCGGCGCCGCGTGGTGCAGGACGAACTCCAGGTCCTCCGCGACCTGCCGGGCGGGCTGGCGGTCGAACTCGTCGAGCACGAGCAGTACGGGCCGTTCCAGTTCGCTCAGTTCGGCGGCGAGGCGGGCCAGCAGCCCGTGGTCGACGCGGCCGGCGTCCGCCGGGCAGCCGACCCGCGCGGACAGCGGTACCCCGGCGAGCCGCAGGGCGTGCAGGACGTACGCCCAGAAGGTGCCCGCGCCCTGGTCCCCGGCCTCGTCGGTGAACCAGGCGACCGGCTGCCCGAGCCGCGCGGCCCAGTCCGCGACCAGCAGGGTCTTTCCCGCCCCGGCCGAGCCGTTGACCATCGTCAGGGGCGTGTCCAGAGCCTGGTCGAGGTGCGCGGCGAGCCGAGGGCGGCGCAGGAAGGTGGCCGGCCTGGCGGGCGGGACGAACCGTGTGTGCAGAAACGGCTCGCCCAGCGGATCGACGTACGGGGAGGTCGGTCCTCGCGGGTTCTCGGCGCCTGCGCTGGTGGAGGGCTCACCCGGCGCTCCGGCAGGCTGCGAAAGACGCTCCACTCGATCAGCATCGCAGCCTTCGCGCCACCCCGCAGTTCCGGTGGTGCGCCGCCCGGTCAGCTCTGACCGGGCGGCGCGTCAGGCGGCTTGCGCGCCGTTTTCAGCTGGACGCGGCCGCCGGCCGCCAGCAGGGCGAGCACCGCCAGGACGGCGAGCAGCACGAGGACCAGCAGCAGGACGGTGAGCACCGTCGGATGGTTCCAGAGCGCGAAGACGAGCGCGATGACGAGCAGCACGGCGATGGTGACCGCCCGGCGGTAGGCCAGCGCCCACGCGCCCGCCCGCCCGGCGCTGACGTGGTGCCCTGCCGCCCAGCGCGCAGCCGAGTCCGCCGTACGGTCGGACGCGCCGCGCAGGGCCACGGGCAGCCGGCCCGGCCCGATCAGGTAGACGCCCAGCGCGATGACCACGCCCAGCACGATGGCCGTCCGCAGGCTGACCCGCAGGAAGCGGACCAGGGCGTCGAAGACGGCGGCGGCGGCGGACTTGGACTGCACCTGGGCGGGCAGGTGGTCGAGGTAGTAGCCGCGGGCCACGATCAGCGCGACGGCCACCACGAGGCAGGCGAAGGCCGCCCCCAGGGCGGTGCGGGCCAGCGCCCGGCGCCGCCGGTGGGCCAGGAGGACCCCGGCGGTGCCGAGCACGGCGACCAGCACCGGCAGCCAGTTCCCGACGATGTCGAGCAGGTGGGCGGCCTTGCGGTACTTGGCGAGCTGGTCGGAGTGGAACAGCACGAACTGCTTGTTCACCTGCGGGATGTTGGCCGCGGGTTTCAGGCCGGCGTCGACCAGTTCCTTCTTGACCCGCTCGACGGCCGTGCCGATGTCCAGGGTGACCGTGCCGTCGGTGACCTGGACCGCCCCGCGTCCCTGGCCGGTCAGGGCGTGCACGACGGCGTTGTGGGCGGCGCGGTTGGCGTCCCGCCACACGGTCGTGAAGGCGTCGCTGGTCACGACGCGGGTGGCGACCTTGGTCACCGCCTGGTCCACGGCCGCGTCGATCTGCGGTCCCAGGCGTCTGACCGCGTCGGCGGCCAGGGGCGGCAGGCCCTGGGACTGCAGCCAGGAGGCCATCTCGTCGGCGGCCTTGGGGCCGTCCACGCGGGCGCCCACGGCCTCGGTGATCCGGTGCACCGCCGCGTCCTGCACGGCGGGGTCGCCGGACAGGGGCGCCACGGTGGCGACGTACCGGTCGGTGTCGAGCACGATGTCGTGCACCCAGGTGGCGAGCAGGGCGACCGGTACGAGGACGCAGGTCAGCACGATGAGCACCGCGGAGGCGGTGTTGCGTGCGATGCGGCTGCCGGTCGCGGCACCACCGGCCCTGCCGCCGGAAGCCGTGCCACCCCCGTCCGGGGCCGCCGGGGATCGGGGCTCCGGGTCAGGGGGGCGCGGGTCCGGTCCGCCGGAGTCGGGGTCCGGCGGGCGCTGGTCGGGCGGCTCGGTCACGGGGGCTCCGGCACGGTCGGTCGCTTCCTGGACATCCCCATTCCGCCGCCTCTCCCGGCCCTCCGCCCGCCGGGGTGGGCCGGACGGACCACACCGGGTACTCCTCGCCGGGCGTCACGGGGTCCGCTCGCAACCGTGCCGCACCTTGCGGCCGGGCGCTGCGGCGTGGTGCGGCCGCGGACGCGGCCACGACTGCTCGCCTCCTCGGCTGCTCGTCTGCTCGCCTGCTCGTCACAGGGTCCGCCTGGCCCGGTGCCGCGGCTCGGGCGGTCCCCTGGGGCACTGCGAGGCGGCGGGGAACGAACCTGTGTGGCGGCCCCCCGTCGCGGGGTTCGCCGGTCCTGGCGGTCGAGCCGCTGCCCGAGGCCGCCGCCCGCGGGGTGCCGGTCGTCGTCGACGAACTGCGCGGCGTATGCGTGGGCCTCGGCGGTCCGGCGGGCACCGGCCAGGACGCCTCGCCACGGCCGGGTGCGCGGCGCGGCAGGCGGGGGCGGGGACGCTCAAGGGCCTGCGGGACTGGCCGGACGGCCGCCGCCTTCGGGCGCGGCCCGCCCCTCCGGCAGCTCCGTCGGCGCGCGCAGTACGGGCGCCGGGCGGACGGCACCGCGCGGTGCCCGAGGGCCGGCGCCGTGCGACGGCCGACGCGAGCAGGCACCGTACGGCCCTGCCGGTGCGTCGCCTCCGGCGCCGCATCGGCAGGCGGGACCGAGCCGAAGGCGCCGCCCAGGTGACCGGTCTGCCCCCTCCCGCCGACGCCGGCCGCGGCTCGGCTACGACCTCTGCGCCACGCCCGCCAGCCGCGTCGGCGGCAGGTACTCCCGGACGTACGTCCGCTCCCAGCAGGCTCCCGTCTCCCGCAGCCGCCGCCAGGTGGTGTAGCGGTAGCGGAAGAGCCGGGCGCGGACGTACCGGGGCGGGGTGTCCGGCGGGAAGGGCGAGCGGCGCAGCAGGCGCAGGGTGTCGCGGTCGTTCTCCAGCAGCCGCTCCACCAGGGCCCCGAACCAGTCGCCGGCATAGCCGGGGGACAGCGCGGCGAACCACATCAGCCAGTCCAGGCGCAGGTGGTAGGGGGCGAACTGGCGCGGCCAGCGCCGGGGGTCGCCGGGTTTGCCCCGGAACTCGTACTCCCGCCAGTCGGAGTCCTCCCGCGGTACGCCGTCCAGCGTGCCCTCGACGACCACCTCGTAGCGGAGCCGGCTGACGCTGCCGAACGCGCCGTAGGTGTTCACCAGGTGCAGCGGGTCGAAGGAGCGGTTCATGACCTGGCGGCGGGAGACCATGTTCAGCACGGGGTGGTAGCTGAGGAGGACCAGCAGCGCGGCGACCGCGAGCACCAGGACCTCGTACCACAGCGGTGCCGGGGGCACGGACGGCGCCGTGCCCGGCAGCCCCAGCGCGGACAGGGCGAGCACGATGGTGATCCAGTTCAGCCACGAGAAGTTCCCCGACAGCACCAGCCACAGCTGGGTGACGATCATCAGCGCTGCCGCCGCCGAGGCGATCGGCTGAGGGGCGAACAGCAACACCGGCACGACCAGTTGCGTGACGTGGTTGGCGGCCACCTCCACCCGGTGCAGGGGCCGGGGCAGATGGTGGAAGAACCAGCTCAGCGGGCCCGGCATCGGCTGGGTCTCGTGGTGGTAGTCCAGGCAGGTGAGCTTGCGCCAGCACGCGTCCCCGCGCATCTTGATCAGCCCGGCGCCGAACTCCACCCGGAACAGGATCCAGCGCAGCAGGAACAGCACGACGACCGGCGGCGCCACCTCGCCGTTGCCGAGGAAGGCGGCGAGGAAACCGGTCTCCAGCAGCAGCGACTCCCACCCGAACGCGTACCAGGTCTGGCCCACGTTGACGATGGACAGGTACAGCGCCCACGGCACCAGCCACAGCAGGATGCCCGCCCACAGCGGCAGCAGCGAGTCCGCGCCGGCGAGCAGGGCCGCCGAGACCGCGCAGCCCGCCCAGGCGCATCCGGCGAAGAAGCGGTCCGAGTAGTGCAGGTGGAACAGGCTCGGGGCGCGCCGGAACGGCATCCGCGCCGTGAAGCGGGGGACCGGCAGCATCCCGCGCTCGCCCAGCAGAGCCCGGAACTGCAGGGCGGCCCCGAGGAACGCGACCAGGTACACACCGGCCAGCGCCCGCTGCAGGACCAGCCGGCTCAGCCAGTAGCCGGGTGCGGTGAACCAGTCCACGGCCGTCGCTCCTGACTTCCGTTAGGGCCGCCGTGGCACGCGTGCCCCCGGCGGCCGGGAAAGGGGCCCGTCACTGCGTGTACCGCGTCCTTCCGCGCCCGTAACCCGGCCGGGCCGCACCGTGTGCCGTCGGGACGGGTGTGCACTCGAAGAATCGGGCAAATCCTGGCAAGGTGGGCGCATGGCTGATCGGCCAGCGAGCGCCCTGTCCCTCCCGGAGGAGTGGCCGGCCCACCCGGAACCGATCCTGGCCCTCAACCGCATGGGCAGCTTCGACTGGGACCTGGACGCCGGTCTGTTCCACATGGACGCCCAGGCCCACGAGGTGTTCGACCTGCTCCCCGAGGAGTACGACGGGCACCCGGAGGCCCTGTCCGTGCGGGTGCCGCCCCCGGAGGCCGCCCGGCTGGACGCGGTGGTCGCCCGGGCCATCAAGGACGGCAGCGAGAACTACGGCACGTACTTCCGCATCCGCTGCCGCGACGGCACCACCCGCTGGACCCACACCCAGGGCTACATCCGGCGGGACCGGACCGGCCGGCCCCGCCGGGTCGTCGGCATCGTCCGCGACGCCACCCAGGAACTCGCCGACAGCGAGGCCCGCAGTCTGCGGGCCGCCCAGGACGAGGCCTTCCGGCAGCAGACCAACGTCGTCCAGGTCATCTCCGCCGCCCTCGCCCACGCCCGCAGCGTCCGGGACGTCATCGACGCCCTCCAGCACACCCACGGCATCCGCCACCTCGGCGCGGCGAGCCTCGTCATGGGGCTGGTGGAGGCCGGCCGGATCCGCCTCGTCGCCGAGGGCCCCGCGGGGGCGTCGATCCCCGGCACCCGGATCACCCGGATCGACGAGCCCTACCCGATGAGCGAGGTCGTGCGCACGCTCACCCCGCGGTTCATCGAGTCCCCGGAGGAGTTCGCCGGGAACTACCCCATCCTCTGGCCCGGCCTGACCGGCCTGCACATCACCTCCGCCGCCTACCTGCCGCTGATCGCCCAGGCCCGCCCGATCGGCGCCATGGGCCTGCTCTACAGCGACCGGCGCGGCTTCTCCGAGGAGGAGCGGGCCGTCCTCGTCGCCCTCGGCAGCAGCATCGCGCAGAGCCTGCAGCGGGCCATGCTCTACGAACAGGAGAAGGACCTCGCCCAGGGCCTGCAGCAGGCCATGCTGCCGCGCACCATCCCCAGCGTCCGCGGCGCCGACGTCGCCGTCCGCTACCGCGCGGCCACCACCGGGGGCGGCCTCGGCCGGGACATCGGCGGCGACTGGTACGACCTGATCCCGCTGCCCGGCGGCCGGGTGGGCGCGGTCATCGGCGACGTCCAGGGCCACGACACGCACGCGGCGGCCGTGATGGGCCAGCTCCGCATCGTCCTGCGCGCCTATGCCGCCGAGGGCCACCCCCCGGCCACCGTGATGGCGCGGGCCTCCGTCTTCCTGCACGAACTCGACACCGACCGCTTCGCCACCTGCCTGTACGCCGAGGCCGACCTGTCCACCGGAGTGGTCCAGGTGGTCCGCGCCGGGCACATCGACCCGCTGATCCGGGACGCCGACGGCACGTGCCGCCGGATCACCGTCGAGGGCGGGCTGCCGCTCGGCCTGTCCGCCGAGTTCGGCCGGCTGGAGTATCCCGTCTCCACCCTCGAACTCGACGCCGGCCACACCCTGCTGCTGTGCACCGACGGGCTCGTCGAGCAGCCCGGAGCCGACCTGGACGACGGGATGCGCACCCTGGCGAACCTCATCGCCAGGGCGCCGGACGAGGTGCGCGACCTCGCCGACCGGCTGATCCGGATGGCCGAGGAGCGCGGCGGCGACGACGACGTGGCCCTGCTCCTGCTGCGCCGGCGGGTCCCGGAGACGCCGCGGCCCGGCGGCCGGCTCCAGCAGCACGTCGCGCCCGGCGACCCGGAGGCCCTCACCGAGGCCCGGCACATGATCCGCGCCGCGGTGCGCGCCTGGGGCGCCCGGGACCGGGCCGACGAGGTCGAACTGGTCGCCGACGAACTGATCACCAACGCCCTGATGCACACCGAGGGCTCCGCCGTCGTCACCCTCAGGGTGCTCGACGGCGGCAGCGGCCGCCGGCTGCGCGTCGAGGTCGAGGACTCCTCCAGCGCCCTGCCGCGCCGCCGGGAAGCCGGGGAGGACGGCGTCTCCGGCCGCGGGCTGCTCCTCGTCGACCTGCTCGCCGACGCCTGGGGCGTGGAGGCGCGCGGCGGCGGCAAGGCCGTGTGGTGCGAGTTCCCGGTGCGGTCCGCCGCCTGCGGCTGAGCGCCGCTGCCGGGCGTCGCCCGTGCGGGGTGGCAGTCTGGACGTATGCCCGAACTGCCCGAGGTGGAAGCGCTGAAGGACTTCCTCGCCGAGCACCTGGCCGGCCGCCGGGTCGCGCGGGTGCTGCCGGTCGCCGTCAGCGTCCTGAAGACCTACGACCCGCCGGTCACCGCCGTCGAGGGCAGCGAGATCACCGCCGTGCGCCGGTACGGCAAGTTCCTCGCCCTGGAGACGAGCGGCGGCCTGCACCTGGTGACCCACCTGGCCCGGGCCGGCTGGCTGCAGTGGCGGGACCGGCTGCCCGACGGGCCGCCCCGCCCCGGCAAGGGCCCGCTGGCGCTGCGCGTGGCCCTGGACACCGGCGAGGGCTTCGACCTCACCGAGGCCGGCACCCAGAAACGCCTCGCCGTGTATCTCGTCCGCGATCCGCTGGAGGTTCCGGGCGTCGCCCGGCTCGGCCCCGACCCGCTCGCCGCGGACTTCGGCGAGGAGCGCCTCGCGGCCCTGCTGGAGGGGGAGAGGCGGCAGCTCAAGGGCGCCCTGCGGGACCAGTCCCTGATCGCGGGGGTGGGCAACGCCTACAGCGACGAGATCCTGCACGCCGCGAGGATGTCCCCGTTCAAGCTCGCAGCCTCCCTCACACCGGAGGAGGTCCGGCGGCTCCACGAGGCGCTGCGCACCACCCTCACCGAGGCGGTCGAGCGGTCCCGGGGCCTTGCCGCGGGGCGGCTGAAGGCGGAGAAGAAGAGCGGGCTGCGGGTCCACGGCCGCACCGGTGAGCCCTGCCCGGTCTGCGGCGACACCGTCCGAGAGGTGTCCTTCGCCGACTCCTCGCTCCAGTACTGCCCCACGTGCCAGACGGGCGGCAAACCCCTCGCCGACCGCAGGCTGTCACGGCTGCTGAAGTGAGCCCGCGCCCCCTTCGGGAAGCCACTGGTGCCGCTCAGCGGGGGCTGAGCGACACCAGTGGCTTCCCGTCCGCGGTGCGTACGTCGTAGCGGGCGATCTGGTCGGGATGCATGGTCGAGGCGGCCGCCGTCATGGTCGTCGCGGCGTCGTGGCCGCTCACGGTCCAGCCGCTGACGACCTGCTCCGACCCGTCACGGCCCACGATCACGAACCGGCAGGAGTGGGGACCGGAGGCGTCCTTGACCTCCAGGCGCATCCGGCTGCCCGAGTCGCCGTCCTCGGTGGTCACCCGCGCCCACACCCCGGTGCCGGGGTCGGTCGCCGCGGTGACCCGCCCGGCCGGCGCCGGCCCCGCGGCGTGGAGCACCAGTCCGGGTCCGGCCACGGCCAGCACCACCGAGGCGGCCAGGCCGTACAGCACCCGGCGGCGCCGCGCCCGGTGCCGCAGGGTGATCTCGCCGAGCAGCCGGTCCAGCAGCCGGGGACCGGGCTTGGCCATGGGGTGCACGAAGCGCGGCGTGGCCCGGCGGTACAGCATCAGCTGCCGCGCGGTGGGACCGAACTCGGTCACCTGTGCCGCGCACCGGGGGCACTCCATGAGGTGGTCCTCGAAGCGGAAGGCCTCCGCCTCGTCCAGCACGCCGAGCGCGTACGCGCCGACGTCGCGATGCCTTTCCAGGGACCTCATGCCGAATCCTCGTGCCGATGGGTGCGGGTGGGGTTACTCCTTGCTCCCACCCGTACGCAGCCGACCACCGAATCACTCAAGGCGCACACCGAATCGTGACCTAGGGATTCGGAGCGGTCCGGCCCGCGGATTGGTCCGATTTCCAGAAAATCTCAGAGCGGCTGAACACGCCGCACGAGCGGCGCGTTAAAGGACCTCAGAACAGGTGGATGGCCAGGTGCCCCAAGGGCAGCCCGAGCCGCCACGCGGGCGTCCACACCTTCGGCCCGTCGTCCTCGCCGAGCACCGCCCCGCCGCCCGGCACCGCGTCCAGGTCGGGCGCGAGCAGCTCGGTCTCCTCCAGCCACCGCCAGGCCTCGGCGGCCAGCGCCAGGTCCGGCGAGGGCGCCGCGGCGGCGGCCTCCTCGGCGGCCAGCTCCGCCATCCGCTCGCCCACCCAGTCCTGCCACGGCTGGTCGTACGCCGTCAGCGACAGCCAGTGCTCCAGCTGCGAGACCACCCGGATGCCGGACAGCTCCCCGTCGGTGTCCGACAGGAAGACGGTCAGCGCCAGGGCGTCCCGGCCGGCCCGGAACTCGAAGGAGGTCGGCGGCATCAGGTCGCCGGTGCGCAGCAGCTCGTCGGCGATGTACTCGGCGTAGAACCAGGCCATGGGAACGGCCCGTTCGCCGCCGCCGATGCCCTCCGTGCCCTCGTGCCCTCTGTACTGCATCCCTTCCTGCCTTCCTCCGGTGCGTGCGCGTCGCCCGAACCCCCGGGACCCGGTCCCGTCCGGAACGCGGATGAGGACAGCTGATTGCCCCGACGGGGGTCACAGCAAGGCGCTTTGCGAAGGCTTTGCCCGGTCGTGGGTTTCACCGCAGGTCGGCCGCGTATCCGGGGAGGACCCGGCGCAGGGCACGCAGCGCGTAGTACGCGCGGGACTTCACGGTACCGGGCGGGATCCCGAGGGCTTCCGCGGCCTCCGCCACACTGGCCCCGCGGAAGTACACCAGCACCAGGACGTCACGGTGCTCCGGCGTGAGCCTCTTCACAGCCTCCCGTACGTCGAGCACGGCGGCGGCCCGCTCGGCGTGGTCGGCGGTCACCCGCGCGTTCTCGGGCACCTCGGCGCCGATCTCCGGCGGACGCGCCTGCCGGGCCCGCCGGGCGTCGATCGCGAGTCGCCGGCCGACGGTCAGCAGCCAGGGCCGTACGGAGTCGAAGTCGTCCGCGTGCAGGGCCTCCGGGTGCTGCCAGGCGCGCACCAGGGTCTCCTGCACCAGATCCTCGGCGCGCTGCCGGTCCCCGTCGCTCAGCCGGAGCAGCAGCGCGAAGAGGGGACCGCCGTGCTCGCGCTGGAGGGCGGCCAGCTCGTGCTCGGCGGTCGTCGTCGTCCCGGGGGGAAATGAGGTTCCGGCCGTCATGGCCGTATGGCAGCGCAGGCCGCGGCCCGGGGACAGGGCACGCGCACGGCTCTGCGGCGGACGGTCCGATCGGGGCGGCGAACGGTCGCACGACCCGGCCGCGGCCGCCCGCCGACGGCGCCGGACGGGCTAATTCGGGTGCCCGGGCCGTTTGCGCGGGGGGCAGGTTTCATACCCATATGCCCATCGAGGTTCTGTCGGTAAATACGACGTCCGTACGTACGACGATCCTGGGGTGAGCAGATGATCGCACGCAGACACCAGGTGGCGCTGGCCCTGACGGCGATCCTGGCGGCCGCGGCCGCCTGCCACAACCAGGAGCGCCAGGAGGCCGCCGGCCCGGGCCGCCCGGCGCCGCCCGTCGTCCGCGACTTCACCCTCGTCGCCACCGGCGACGTCGTGCCGAACGGCTCCGTCGCCGACCGGGCGGCCTTCGACGCCCGCGGCGGCGGCCACGACTTCCGCCCGATGCTCTCCGGCGTCGCGGGGACCGTCCGCCGCGCCGACGTGGCGCTGTGCCACATGGAGAGCGTCTACGCCGGCCCCGGAGCGCCCGCCGGCCGCAGCGGCGCCCTGTCCCCGCCGCAGATCGCCGACGGCCTCGCCGCGGCCGGTTACGACAGCTGCTCCACCGCCTCCGAACACGCCCTGGACGACGGCCCCGCCGGCGTCCGGCGCACCCTCGACGCCATGGACCGGGCCGGCCTGCGGCACGCCGGAACCGCCCGCACCGAGGCCGAGGCCCACGCGGTCACGCTCCTCCAGGCGGGCCCGGCCAGGGTCGCGCACCTGTCGTACGCCTTCGGCACCGGCGGCCACCCGCTGCCCACGGGACAGCCCTGGGCCGTCAACCTGCTGGACGCCGGCCGGATCGTCTCCGACGCCCGCGCCGCCCGGCTCGCCGGAGCCGACGTGGTCGTGGTCTCGGTGCACTGGGGGACCGCGTGGCAGGACGCCCCCGACCAGCTGCAGACCACCCTCGCCCGGCGCCTGACCGCCTCGCGGACCAACGGCCGCCCCGACATCGACCTGATCCTGGGCTCCCACGCCCACGTTCCGCAGCCCTACGAGAAGGTCAACGGCACCTGGGTGGTCTACGGACTCGGCGACCAGATCGCCGGCGAGATGTACGACGACCGGGGCGTGCAGGACCCGCGCGGCAACGAGTCCACCATCGCCCGCTTCACGTTCACCCGGCCCACCCGCCCCGGCGGCCGCTGGGAGGTACGCCGGGCCGAGTTCGTCCCGCAGATGTACGACCTCGACGCCGGCCGCGTCCTCGACCTGAACCGGGCGATCGCCCAGGGCGCGGACCTGCAGGGGGTGCGCGACCGCATCGGCGGCGTCGTCCTCGGCCGGGGCGCCGCGACGGACGGGCTGGTCATGGGGGACTGACCCGCCCGCCGCCGCTCACTCCACGGGCCGCCGCTCCGCCAGGGCGGAGTGCCGGTAGGAGTACCCGGCGTAGATCACGCTGCCGATCACGAACCACACCGCGAACCGCACCCAGGTCTGCCACTGCAGGAAGGTGATCAGCCAGACCGAGAAGACCACCCCCAGCGCGGGCACGAACGGCATCCACGGGGTGCGGAAGGTGCGCGGCAGGTCCGGTTGCCGGTAGCGCAGCACGATCACCGCCGTGCACACCACCACGAACGCCAGCAGGATGCCGATGTTGGTCAGCTCCGCCGCCTCCGCGATCGGGATGAACCCGGCGATGACGGCCGAGGTCGCGCCGACGATCCAGGTCACCCGGGTCGGCACGTGCCGGGTCGGGTGCGTGCGGGCGAACCAGGACGGCAGCAGCCCGTCCCGGGACATCGAGAACCACACCCGGGTCACCCCCAGCATGAACGTGAACATCACCGTGAGGATGCCGATGATCGCGCCCACCGCGATCACGTCCGCCAGCCCGCTCAGGCCCACCGACTTGAACGCCGTCGAGAAGCCGCTCTCGGGGTCGATGTGCCGGTAGTTCTGCATGCCGGTCAGCACCAGGCAGGCCGCCACGTACAGCACCATCGAGATGGCCAGCGAGTAGATGATCGCCTTCGGCATGTGCCGCTGGGCGTCCTTCGACTCCTCGGCCGCCGTGGACATGGCGTCGTAGCCGAACACCGCGAAGAACACCGTGGCCGCGCCCGTGAACGCCCCGCTGATGCCGAACGGGAAGAACGGGTGGTAGTTGCCGGTGTCGATGTGGAGCACCCCCACGCCGATCACCAGCAGCACCACCAGCACCTTCAGCGCGACCACGAACGTCTCGAAGCGGGCCGCGCTGCGGATGCCGAGGTTGAGCAGCCAGGCGATCAGCAGGCACAGGACCACGGCGAACAGGTCGACCCGGTGCCCGGGCCCGGTGCCGGGCGCGCCCAGCATCCAGGCGGGCAGCTTGGCGCCCATCTCCTCCACCAGGAAGCCGAAGTAGCCCGAGATGCCGATGGCCACCACGGCGACGATCGCCGTGTACTCCAGCAGCAGGTCCCAGCCGATGAACCAGCCCGCGAACTCGCCCAGCACCGCGTAGCCGTACGTGTAGGCCGACCCCGCCTTCGGGATCAGCCCGGCGAACTCGGCGTACGACAGCGCGGCGCAGGCGCTCGCGAGACCGGCGATCAGGAAGGACACCAGCACCGCGGGCCCGGCCGTGCCGTTGGCCACCGTGCCGGCCAGGGTGAAGATGCCCGCGCCGATGATCCCGCCCACGCCGATCGCGGTGAGCTGCCACATGCCGAGCGACCGCTCGAGCCGAGCGCCTCCGCCCCCGCCGACCTCCGTCTCCTCGATGTGCTCGATGGGTTTGCGGCGGAGAATCCCTTCACCCGCGCGGAGCTTGGCCATGTGCCTCACCTCTTCGCCTACGGCAAACGGCTGATGGCGGATCATGATGTCCCAGGCCCACCACGGACGGAAGACGCCACGCACGGCTCGGGGCGGTGTCCGGGCAGGGGCGGGGGCCGGGTGCGCCGGGTGCGCGGTGGCCGCCTCACGGACCGTGCGGAGGGGGACGGACGGAGCGGGGCCGGTCAGCGGGATCCGCCGCAGGCCGTCCCCGGCGGAGCCGGCGGCCGGCCTCCGGAACGGCCGCGCATCCGCCACCGCGGCGAAGGTGCGCAGGTCCCTTCGGATCCACGCCGCCATCGTAGTCCGCCCGCTCGCAACCCTTGGTTGCGGCTCATCCGCCTCCGGCCTCGGCGCACCGGTGATCCCGGGCCCACCGGCCGGCCGAGCCCTAGGGCACGACCGTCACCGGCCACCGTCCCGCCTTCACCAGCCGTACCGCCACCGAGCCGATGATGCGGTGCCCGGCCTGCTCCGAGGCGCCCACGACCACCGCGTCCGCCTTCAGTTCGTCGGCCGCCTTCACCAGGCCGTTGTAGGGGTCGCCGCGGAAGGTGTGGAACTCCCAGCGGACCTCGAATATCCCCTTGAGCCGCTCGGCGGACTCCCGGATGTACGTGATCAGGTCCTCCGCGATCTCGTCGGTCGTCTCCGCCACCGGCGCCCCCAGCGCCGCCCCGGCCGCCAGCACCGGCTGCACGTACACCACGGCCAGCAGGGCGCGCTGCCGGCGCGCCAGTCCGGCCGCGTACGCGGCGGCCCGCAGCGAGGAGTCGGACCCGTCGACCCCGACCACGACGACCTTCGGCCCGTCCGTGCCCCGCTCGAACCGGTGTGCGTGCTGCTCGTGCTGTTCCGTCACGTCCCGAGGCTATCGGAACGGCCAACTCCGGCCGGGGTGCGGGTGAGGGCCCACGGGACGGTGCCCGGCCGGCCGCTCGACGGGCGGGCCGCCCCCGCGCTTCCTAGAGTCGGAACCATGACTGCCACCGCCGAGGCCGCCCGCGGGGACGCCGCGGGCGGGATACGCCCGGGCGCCGGTGGACGCCTCGGCTGGGTGCCCGAGGCCTTCGCGACCCTGTTCGCCGCGCTCGGCCTGCTGTGCGCCCTGCTCGACCTCGTCGCCCCGCTGCGCGTCCTGCTCCGCCCGGTGGTCCGCGCCGTCGACCTGCTGCTGGTCCCCGTCAGCGCCAACCTCGCCTACGCCGTCTTCCTGTTCCTGCTGGCCGGCGCCACCGCCGCCCGCAAGAGGATCGCCTGGTGGCTGGTCGTCGTCTACCTCTCCCTGGTCGTGCTGGACGACGTCCTCGGCGTCCTGCTCGGCCTGTACGCGCAGTCGCTGCCCTCGATGGTGCTGTGCGCGCTGCTGCTGGCCCTGCTGGTCGTCGCCCGGGGCGAGTTCTACGCCGCCTCCCGCCGCGGCGCGGTGTGGCGGGCGCTGGCCGTGCTGGTCGCCGGGCTCGTCGTGGCCGTCCTGCTCGGCTGGGGCCTGGTCATGATGTTCCCGGGCACCCTGCCCGAGGGGCAGCACCTGGCCTGGGCCGCCGACCGGGTGTGCGGAGGACTCGTCTCCAACAGTTCCTTCGACGGCCGCCCGCCCCGCCCGGTCACCTTCCTGCTCGGCCTCTTCGGCGCGCTCGCCCTGCTGAACGCCGCCGCCGCGCTGTTCCGTTCACAGCGCCTGGAGGCCGCCCTGCACGACGACGAGGAGGCCCACGTCCGCGCCCTGCTGCGCGGGTACGGCGACCGGGACTCGCTCGGCTACTTCGCCACCCGCCGCGACAAGGCCGTCGTCTTCTCCCCGAGCGGCAAGGCCGCCGTCGCCTACCGCGTCGAGGCCGGCGTCTGCCTGGCCGGCGGCGACCCCGTCGGCGACCCCGAGGCCTGGCCGCACGCCATCGCCGCATGGCTGGACGCGGCCCGCCGCCACGCCTGGGCGCCCGCGGTGATGGGCGCCTCCGAGGACGGCGCCCGCGCCTACGCCCGCGCCGGACTCGGCGCCCTCCAGCTCGGCGACGAGGCGATCCTGCACGTCCCCGGCTTCGACCTGGACGGCCGGGACATGCGCGTCACCCGCCAGGCCGTGCACCGCGTCCGCCGCACCGGCGCCACCTGCCGCATCCGCCGCCACGCCACGCTCTCCGAGCACGAGATGGAGGAGATCGTCCGCAAGGCCGACGCCTGGCGCGACACCGAGACCGAGCGCGGCTTCTCCATGGCCCTGGACCGGCTCGGCGACCCCGCCGACGGCGACTGCCTGCTCGTGGAGGCGCTCGGCGACGGCGGCCGGCTCCTCGCGCTGCTCTCCTTCGTGCCCTGGGGAGGCGACGGCATCTCCCTGGACCTGATGCGCCGTGACCGCACCGCCCCCAACGGGGTCATGGAGTTCATGGTCGCCGAACTGTGCGCGGCCGCGCCCAAACTGGGCGTGCACCGGATCTCGCTGAACTTCGCCGTCTTCCGCTCGGCCTTCGAGGAGGGCGCCCGCATCGGCGCCGGCCCCGTGCTCCGGCTCTGGCGCCGCCTGCTGCTGTTCCTCTCCCGCTGGTGGCAGCTGGAGGCCCTGTACCGCTCCAACGCCAAGTACCACCCGGAGTGGTACCCGCGCTTCCTTTGCTACGCCGACGCCGCCTCCCTGGCTCGCATCGGCCTCGCCTCCGGCATCGCCGAGGGATTCGTCGCCGTACCTTCCCTGCGCAAACTCCGCGGAAAGGGGCACCCGAGAACCGGGCAGCGGCCTGTCACCACGCAGGGTCTGCCGGCCCCGGCGGCGCTCGGCCTCGACGGAGGGGACCAGACCGGGCCCGCCGCCCCGGACGCGGACCTGCCGGACCAGGTCCGCGTCCGGCACCGCACCCTCGGCCGGCTGCGCGCCACCGGCACCGACCCCTACCCGGTCGGCGTCCCCGCCCCCACCCACGCCCTCGCCGCCGTCCCCCGGGGACAGGACGTCACCGTGGCCGGCCGCGTCATGCTGGTCCGCGACTTCGGCGGCCTCGTCTTCGCCGTGCTGCGCGACTGGTCCGGCGACCACCAGCTCGCCCTCACCCGTGACACCTGCCCGGCCGCGCTCGCCCGCTTCCGCGCCGACACCGACATCGGCGACCAGATCACGGCCACCGGCCGCGCCGGCCTCAGCGACCGGGGCGAGCCCACCGTGTTCGTCACCTCCTGGCAGCTGACCGGCAAGTGCCTGCGCCCGCTGCCCGACAAGCGCCGCGGCCTCACCGACCCCGAGGCCCGGGTCCGCCACCGCCACCTCGACCTGGTCACCAGGCCCGACGCCCGCCAGGTCGTACGCGCCCGGTCGGCCGCCGTGCAGGCTCTGCGCCAGGGCCTGCTGGACCGCGGGTACCTGGAGGTCGAGACCCCGGTGCTCCAGCAGATCCACGGCGGCGCCAACGCCCGCCCCTTCACCACCCACAGCAACGCCTACGACCTCGACCTGCACCTGCGCATCGCCCCCGAGCTGTACCTCAAACGGCTCTGCGTCGGCGGCCTGGAGAAGGTCTTCGAGCTGGGCCGCACCTTCCGCAACGAGGGCGTCTCCTACAAGCACAACCCCGAGTTCACCATGCTGGAGGCCTACCAGGCCTACGCCGACTACGAGGTGATGCTCGACCTCGCCCGCGAGCTGATCCAGGCCGCCGCGACCGCCGCGTTCGGCGCCCCCGTCGCCCGCAAGGACGGCCGGGAGTACGACATCTCCGGGACCTGGCCGGTCAAGACGGTCCACGGCGCGCTCTCCGAGGTGCTGGAGGAGGAGATCGGCCCCGGCACCGAACTGCTGCGGCTCCACCGGCTGTGCGACCGCACGGGCGTGCCGTACACCGCCGACGACGGCCCCGGGGACGTCGTCCTGGAGATGTACGAGCGGCTGGTGGAGGTGCGCACCGGGGTACCCACCTTCTACAAGGACTTCCCGACCGGCGTCTCGCCGCTCACCCGGCAGCACCGCGCCGACCCCCGGCTCGCCGAACGCTGGGACCTCGTCGCCTTCGGCACCGAGCTCGGCACCGCCTACTCCGAGCTGACCGACCCCGTCGAACAGCGCCGCCGCCTCACCGCGCAGTCCCTGCTGGCCGCGGGCGGCGACCCGGAGGCCATGGAACTCGACGAGGACTTCCTCGACGCCCTCGAGTACGCGATGCCCCCGACCGGCGGCCTGGGCCTCGGCGTCGACCGCCTCGTCATGTTCCTCACCGGCCTGACCATCCGCGAGACCCTGCCGTTCCCCCTGGTTCGCCGGCGCTAGAGTCCGCGTGCCCCTGGGCGTTACGCCGATCGGGTGTATTCCCGCCGCCGCACCGGTGCCGTTGTGGTGCGCCGGAGGTCTGCCGGGCGACTGATGAGTCATGCAGAAGGATCAGTTGTTCACACGGCGCCGGATGCTGCTGGCCGGTGCCGCCCTGGGGGCCGCGGGGACCGCGGGAGCCGTACTGGCGGTCGGCGGTGACGAGCCGGCCCGCACCGCCGCCCCGGTCGCCGGACCGCAGGCCCGGCAGGCGCTGAAGTCCTCGGCCTTCCGGCTCCAGCCACTCACCGGTTACGGCCCCCCGCGGGCCGCGCCCCGCAAGCTGAAGACCCGTCACGAACCCATCATGAGCATCTCCGGGCGCGGCCGGCACATGATGCTGACGTTCGACGACGGCCCGAACCCGGAGTACACCCCGCACATCCTGGACACCCTGGCCCGGTACGACGTGCGCGCGATGTTCTTCGTGTGCGGCGAGTGCGTCGTCGAGAACCGGGAGCTGCTGGCCCGGATGGCCGACGACGGCCATGTCGTCGGCAACCACACCTGGACGCATCCGCTGCTGACGACTCTCGACCGCAAGGAGATCCGCTCGGAGATGGAGCGGACCAGCGACGCCATCGAGGACTCCTACGGGGAGCGCCCGCAGTGGTTCCGCGCCCCCTACGGCGCCTGGAACCGGGCCGCGTTCCAGCTCGGCGCCGAGATGGGCATGGAGCCGATGGCCTGGACCGTCGACAGCCGCGACTGGACCACCCCGGGCGAGGGCGTCATCGTCGACCGCATCGAGAACGGCGCCGCCCCCGGCGTCGTGGTGCTCTCCCACGACGCCGGGGGCGACCGTTCGCAGACCGTCCGCGCGATCCGCGAATGGCTGCCCCACCTGCTCGACTCCGGCTACCACTTCACCGTGCCGCGCCGCCGTCCGTCCTGACGGATTCCGCGGCACCCTGTTCATCGGCTTCGGGTCCGCCCGGTGACGGCGTCTCAGGCCACCGTCGCCAGGCGGGCGAAGACGACCACGTTCCCGTCGTAGCCGTTCTGCTTCGAGAAGCCCCCGCCGCAGGTGATCACGCGCAGCTCCGGGGTGCCCTTCGAGCGGTAGACCCGGTCGCCGGGGAAGTCGGCCTTCGCGAAGAGCTCGACGCCGTAGATCTCGAACACCGCGGTCCGCCCGTCCTTGCGCAGGACCTCGACGCGGTTTCCCTTCTTCAGCGCCCCGAGCCCGTAGAACACGGCCGGCCCCTGCTTGTTGTCGACGTGCCCGACGACGACCGCGGTGCCCTTCTCGCCGGGCGAGACCGCGCCGGTGAACCAGCCCGCCAGATTGGCGTCGTCCGGCGGCGGGGCACCGACCCAGCCGTTCGTGTCCAGCCCCACGGGGACGACGGGCGCGTCCACCTGGATCGCGGGAATCCGGACCCGGTCCGGCTGGGAGAACGGCAGCGGGGCGGCCGCGGTCGGGCCGGTGGTGGCGCGGCTGTCCGGCGCGGCGGCCGACGCCGGCCGCGGCGGACCGACGTCGAACTCCCCCGAGCCGTTGCGCAGGAGAGCGAGACCGGTCAGCAGGAGCAGCGCTATCACCCCCCACGGCGCGCGCTTCCTCCGCAGCTCCTCCTCTTCGGCCCACTCGGCCGACTCGAACGCGTACATTCGCCTTCCCCTCTCGACGCCGCCTCACCTCGTCCCTCGCCCTGGGAAAACGCTAAGTCCCGCGCGGGTGGCGGGCGACGCAGGCGGCGGGCGAACGGGTGGCCCGGCGGCCCTCGGGTGCGCCATCCGAGTTGCAGCATGAAGGGAATTTCTGACGGTCCGTGACCTGCAGCAATATCTGATTGTGTGCTTTTCTCGCGGCGTGTCCGCTCACCAGGACGGACCATTCTCGACATGCGGGCGTGTTCCGCGCGCCGGAGTGTCGTGTCAGGAGGTGCTTCCTCGCCGATCGACCCGGGTACGGGACCCGGGGTGCCTCCCGCGGAGGATCACATGCGAAACCAACGTGCCCTGGCGGTCGCGTGCACCGCGTTCGCGGTGCTCGGGCTCGCCGCCGTCCCCGTGGCCGTCGCCGACGGCCTGGGTGCCGGGGGCGGCCCGTCGGACACCACCGGCAACGGGGGAGTGGCGGCCGTGCCCGGCACCGGCGCCGTCAACGGCGGCCTTCCGGGGATCGGGGCCCTGCCCGGAGGCGGCAACTTCCCCGGCAACGGGAACTTCTTCGGGAACGGTCCCGGGAACGGCAACTTCCCCGGCAACTGGAACTTCCCGGGGAACGGGAACGCCCGCTTCAACGGCAACATGAACGGCAATTTCAACGGTTTCTTCAACGGCCACATCCAGGGAAACATCGGCGGCGGCCGGGGCGACTTCGACAACGGTCCGTTCAACAACGGCCCCGGGAACAACGGGCTCGGCAACGGGCGAGGCAACCTCGGAAACGGAAACGGAAACGGAAACGGAAACGGACACGGAAACGGAGACGGAAACAACGGCCTCGGCAACGAGCACGGCAACATCGGCCGCAACAGCGGCGGAGGGGACCACGGCAACGCCCGGCAGTGGCCCTCCGGCGGCGTCCAGGGAGGCCTCGGCGGCAGCATCACCGACGGGGCCTCGCCCACCGACATGGCCATCGGCGGCACACTCGTGGCCGCCGCGATCGGCAGCGGTGTGTTCTGGCTGCGCCGGCGCAACGAGAAGCGGATCTGACCGGGTTGGCCCCCCTGCCGCCCGGCGGGCGCCGAACGCGTGGCAGGCCGTCGCCCCCGCCCCTCCAGGGCACGGGGGCGACGGCCCGTGAGCACGGCGGGGTCCGGCGCTACCCCTTGACCCCCGGGAACAGGGCGAGGAACGGCTCGGCGCTCGCCGCGATGCCCCGGCTGTAGGGGGCGTCGAAGTCCCAGATCAGGAAGAGCATGAAGGCGATGGTCGCGGAGAACAGCCCGGCCAGGACCAGTTCCCGCCGGGTGCGCCGGATCTGCAGCGCGAAGACCATGCCGATGGTGATCAGCGCCCCGAAGAGCAGTCCGAACCACACCACGGCCGGCATGGTCGCGCCCGTGGAGTCGGCGCGCGCGGTGCGCGCCTGGTCGGCGGCGGCGACCTGGTCGAGCAGCGGCTGGTAGGCCTGCGCCTCGAAGTCGTTCGCCGGCTGGTAGTCCGTGATGTCGTGGCGGACCCGCGCCAGCATGTCGCCGCCCCGCTCGGTCACCCGCCCGTGGCGGGTCATCGCCTGCCACTCGGTGGTCACGACCTGGCCGACATAGGCGTCGACGTCCTCCCGGATGCGGTCCCGGACGGCCGGGGGATAGACCCGGACCCGCTCGGAGATCTCGTGCAGCGCCTGGGCCTCGGCCTGCACATGGTCCTGGGCGGCGCTGCGCGCCTCCCACACGCCCGCGATGGCCAGGCCCAGGACGATGGCGTACACGACGCCGATCCACATGGTCATGTACTCGATGACGTCCGGGGTCTCGCTGGGGTCCTCGTCCTCGGGGGCCCGCTTGTGCCGGACGAGGGTGATGACCACCACCACGGCACAGGCCCCCAGCATCGCGAGGACGAGAACAAGCCAATCCGACAACAGGTGCCTCCTGAGGTGAGCGGCGGGTGCGTCAGCGCGGGCGCAGTGCCGCGACGGCGACGATCGCGGGAACGGTGATGAGCAGGACGTAGGTGACCGGTGTGGTGGGGGCGGACGGGGCGTGGCGGACCGCCCGCGGGTGGTACGCGGGGTAGCTCACCGGGGTCGCGGAGGGCCGCGGGGCGGGCTCGGTCGGCCTCGGCTTCGGCTCGGGCTTCGGGACCGGCCGGGGCGGTGGAGGAGCGGGCGGCGGAACCGGGGCGGGCCGGGCCGCCGGTGCCGGTCGCGGCGGGGCCTTCGGGACCGGCGCCGGACGAGGCGTGGGCTTCGGCTTCGGCTTCGGTGGAGGCGGAGGCGGAGGCGGAGGCGGTGGTGGTGGCGGCGTCGGTGCAGGCGGGGGAGTGGGCGGCGGGGTGGGCTCCGAGCAGGGCGGGAAGGGCGGCCAGGCCGCGGAGTCCCCCGCCACGGCCACCGCCACCACGCCGTCCGGGCCCGTCGAGGCGTAGGCGCAGGCGTCGGCCGACGCGGTCCCGACCGGGCAGCCCGCCAGGGTCCAGGTCAGCGCCAGCACGGCCAGCACCCGTGCGGCGGGCGCGCGTCGAGTCACTTCGGGTCCATGCACGACGGAGATCATGTGGTCCGCGGAACGGTCCTACGCCGGAGTGTCCCGGGATTGGCCCGAAGGGGGGACATGGCGCCATCCGGGGTTTGGCGGGCGGAAGTGACCCGAAATGGCCGAAAGGTGCCGCCGCAGGTTTCCCCCCCGCGGGCGACGCGTCACAGGGTCCGGAAAGAAATTCGCCCCCGGATTGAACACCCCCACCCCCGGCTTGCGTACCCATGGCCGTGCGGCGGCGCAGCGAGGCGCTGCAGGCGCTGCAATATTCAGGCGAATTTGGGGAGTTGACGATGAAGACCTCCTGGCGGACCGCCTCACTGGTGGCCACAGCCGCTTCGGTGCTGGCGCTGACGACGGCGTGCGGTCAGGACAACACCACCCCTCCGGCCTCGGCGGCCCAGAACGTCGGCGCCACGGCCGCGGCGGTCCCGGGCACGGGCACCGGGACCAGCACCGGCACCGGTGCGGGCAACGGCTACGGTGCCGACGGCAACCAGAACTCCAGCTCCCCGAGCCCCGCCGCCCCGGCGGGCAAGCTGACCGTGGCCAGCAACCCGGACCTGGGCAAGGTGGTGACGGACGGCTCCGGCCTGACCCTGTACCGGTTCGACAAGGACACCGCCAACCCGCCCAAGTCGAACTGTGCCGGTGACTGCGCCACCACCTGGCCCCCGGTCCCGGCCGACGACGCCGCCGCCGGCGCCGGCATCGACAAGGCGCTGCTCGGCGAGGTCACCCGGGCCGACGGCAGCAAGCAGCTGACCATCGCCGGCTGGCCCGCGTACCGCTACGCCAAGGACGTCAACTCCGGTGACGTCAACGGCCAGGGCGTGGGCGGCAAGTGGTTCGCGCTCGCCCCCGACGGCAAGAAGGCCTCCCTGACCTCCCTGCCCGGCCTGTCCGTCCGCAAGGACGCCAAGCTCGGCGACATCGTCGTGGACCGCAACGGCATGACGGTCTACCGCTTCCTGAAGGACAAGGCATGGCCGAAGTCCGTCTCCAACTGCACCGGTGCCTGCCTGGAGAAGTGGCCCGCGGTCGCCCCCGTGCCGGCCGCCGACACCAAGGGCGTGCAGAAGAAGGGCCTGATGGGCTTCACCCGGCCCGACGGCACCAAGCAGATGACCGTCGACTGCTGGCCGATCTACACCTTCTCCGGCGACAAGGCCGCCGGTGACACCAACGGTCAGGGCGTGGGCGGCACCTGGTACGCCGTGCGCCCCGACGGCAAGCCGGTCGGCGTGCCGGGCAAGTAAGGATCACCTCCCCAGGGTCGATCGCCCCGCCCCCGGCGCCTGACCGAAGGTCCGCCCCCTCCGACCGCACGGAGGGGGCGGACCGCTGTGCGCGGGGCGGTCACCGAACGGGACAGGACGGGCACTTGCCGCAGGCAGTGACCGGGAACGGATGGTCAATTTCCGTTTCAGGTCGCTCCATTGGCGGGCGATCAGTAGCCTCAGCTCGAACACCGGATCGCCTGCTGTCGTCGTCCACCCCTTGGAGAGATACATGGAGCGTCCCGCCTGGGCACCCCGGAGCATCGACATCTCGGTGCCGAGCGTTTCGCGTATCTACGACTTCTACCTGGGCGGTTCGCACAACTTCGAGGTCGACCGGGAAGCGGCCCGCAAGGCCATGGAGTTCATGCCGGGCCTGCCGAAGATCATGCAGGCCAACCGGGCGTTCATGCGCCGGGCCGTGCGCTTCGCCGCCGCCGAGGGCATCACCCAGTTCCTCGACATCGGCTCGGGCATCCCGACGTACGGCAACGTCCACGAGGTGGCCCAGGCGGCCGCACCGGGAGCCCGCGTCGTCTACGTCGACCACGACCCGGTGGCGGTGGCGCACAGCCAGGCGGTGCTGGCGGGCAACGAGAGCGCCGACGTGATCGCGGCCGACCTGCGCAAGCCCCAGGAGATCCTCGCGAGCGCCCCGCTGCGGCGGCTCATCGACCTGAATCGGCCAGTCGCCCTGCTCCTCGTTGCCATACTGCACTTCGTGGAAGACGCGGACGACCCTTACGCTGCGGTGGCCGAACTGCGCGCGGCACTCGCGCCCGGCAGCCTGCTGATCCTGACCCACGCCTCGTACGAGGGGATCCCGGTCCCGGCGGAGCGGGCCGAGGGCACGGTCGACGTGTACAAGGACATCCGCAATCCGCTGATCATGCGTTCGCGCGACGACATCGCGCGGTTCTTCGAGGGGTACGACATGGTGGAACCCGGACTGGTGCCGATGCCGCTCTGGCGGGCGGAGTCGGCGCCGGAGGAGGAGGATCCGTACGCCTTCTCCGGATTCGCCGGCGTGGGGCGTACGGCGTGACCGCGGAGCCGGACGGACCGGAGGACAGACTCCGCCGGTTCGCGACGATATGGAGCCGGGCGGTCTTCCCCGTCGCCTCCACGTCGCTGACCCGCGCCGAGTTCGAGGCGGAACTCCTGCCGCTCGCCCGCCGGTTGAGCGAGCTGCTGCGGGCCCGCGGCTTCGCCGCCGAGGACGCCCGGGCGGTCGGCGCCGCGCTGGTCGGCGCGCACTGCACCGACCCCGAGGCACTCGCCCGCACCCTGGACTGCGTCGACGCCTACCTCGTCCTGTACTGCGGCGGGGACGGCCCCCAGGACGAACTGCGCATGCGCTCCTCGCGGTTGCAGCACGCGATGGCCGCCGGCTACGCGCAGTCCCTGCGGACCCGCACCCTGGCCGAGCAGGAGGCCATCGCGCAGGCCGCGTTGCAGGCGCAGGGCGTGGTGGCCCAGGCGCTGCACATCAGCGAGGCACGCTTCCGCGCCGTCTTCGAGGGCGCTGCCATAGGGATCGGCATCGCCGACCTCGACGGCAACGTCCTGCAGGTCAACAAGGCGCTGCTGCGCATGTTCGGCCTCTCCGAGCAGTCGCTGCGCGGCCGCCGGGTGCTGGACTGGGTGCACCCCGAGGACGCGCCGCAGACCTGGAAGCTCTACGAGGAGCTCGTCCGCGGCGACCGCGAGCACTACCACGTCGAGAAGGCGTTCAACCGCCCCGACGGCACGGCGCTGTGGACCAACCTGACGGTCTCCCTGCTGCGCGACGCCGACGGCGCACCGCAGTACCAGCTCGCCCTCATGGAGGACACCACCGAGCGCCGCCTGCTCAACCTCCGGCTGCGCTACGAGGCCACGCACGACGCCCTCACGGGCCTGCCCAACCGCACGCTGTTCTTCGAGCGCCTGGAGAAGGCCCTGGCCGCCGGCGACGGCCAGCGCTTCGGGCTCTGCTACCTCGACCTGGACGGCTTCAAGACCATCAACGACAGCCTCGGCCACGCCGCCGGCGACCGGCTGCTGGTGGAGGTCGCCGACCGGCTGCAGTCCTGCGCGACCGCGCCCGGCGAGATGGTCGCGCGGCTCGGCGGCGACGAGTTCGTGGCCCTGACCACCGGTACGGACACCGAGCGCGAGGTCGACGAACTGGCCGAGCGCATCATGAACGCGCTGGTCACCCCGATCAGCATCGACGGCCGCGACCTGATGGTCCGCGGCAGCCTCGGCATCGTCGAGGGCCCGGCGGGCGAGCGCACCGCGGCGGAGGTGCTGCGCAGCGCGGACATCACCATGTACCGGGCCAAGTCGGCGGGCGGCAACCGCTCGGAGCTGGCCGACCCCGAGGCCGACGCCCGGGCCATCACCCGCCACGGCCTGACCACCGCCCTGCCGACGGCCCTGGAGCGCGGCGAGTTCTTCATCGAGTACCAGCCGCTGGTCCACCTCGGCGACGGCAGCGTCCGCGGCGCCGAGGCCCTGGTCCGCTGGCTGCACCCGCAGCACGGCGTCCTCGGGCCCGACCGCTTCATCCCGCTCGCCGAGCACACGGGCCTGATCGTGCCGCTCGGCCGCTGGGTGCTGGAGGAGTCCATCCGCCAGGCCCGCGCCTGGCGGGAACGGTTCGGCGACGGTACGGCGGCGGGCCCGCTCCGCATCAACGTCAACCTCTCGCCCTGCCAGCTGACCCACCCCGGGCTGGTCCAGGACACGATCGACATCCTCGAACGCGCCGGGGTCACGCCGGACGCCCTGTGCCTGGAGGTCACCGAGTCCGCGCTGATCGGCGCCGACGACGACCGTCTCAAACCGCTGCGCCGGCTGGCCGAGATGGGCGTCGACATCGCCCTGGACGACTTCGGCACCGGCTACTCGAACCTGGCGAACCTGCGCCGCCTGCCGGTGAGCGTCCTCAAACTGGACCGCTCCTTCACCCAGGGCATGCAGCAGTTCCCCGCCGACCCCGTCGACCTCAAGATCGTCGAGGGGATCGTGTCCCTGGCCCACAGCCTCGACCTGGCGGTCACCGTGGAGGGCGTGGAGACGGGCGCCCAGGCCGAGCAGCTCCGCATACTGGGCTGCGACACGGCCCAGGGCTGGTACTACGCCCGCCCGGGCCCGCCGGAGAGGCTGCACGACCTGGCCCTGGCGGACGCCTCGGGGTGAGGGGCCCGGCTGCCCAGGGCCTCTCGTTCGGATCATGCCGGGCTCGCGGGGTCCGGCCTGATCCGAACGAAAGACCCTAGCCCGCCCGCGCGGCCCCGGCCTCCTCGGCCACGGCCGTGGCGGTGCGGACCAGGGCGGCCGTGGCCGTCGACCGCGACTGCTGCGGCCAGGCGATGGCGAGGGTGACGGGCGGGGCGTCGCGGACCGGCCGGTAGACGACGCCGGGACGCGGATACCGGTCGGCCACGGAGGCGGGCAGCAGGGGGACGGCGTCGCCCAGGCCGACGAGCGTGAGCAACTGGGCGAGGTCCTTGCCCCCGGCGGCCGATCCCGGCCAGGTGGCGCTCCAGGTCGTCGGGGCGCAGCCCGAGGTCGGCCAGGAGCAGGTGGCCGCGGCCGGCGAGCGGGTGGGCGGCGGACAGGGCCGCGACCCGGTCCTCGCTGACCAGGGGCTCGTGGTCCAGTCCGGTGCGGTCGAACGGTTCGTGGACGAGGGCCGCGTCGGCCTCGCCCTGGCGCAGCAGCCGGGGCTGCTCGCGCCAGCCGCACAACCGGACCGTGACCGGGACGGCTGCCGGCTCGGCCGCGTATCGCCGCAGGACGGGCTCCAGCAGTCCGGCGTCGCCGTCGGCCTTGACGGCGAGCACCAGCGTCCGCTCGGGCCGCGCGGCGCGCTGGGCCCGGCGCCCGGCCGCCTGGAGGGCGTCCAGGGCGATCCGGGCCTCCGCGAGCAGCACCTCGCCGGCCGGGGTGAGGGTCACGCTGTGGGTGGTCCGCTCGAACAGGACGACGCCCAGGTCGGACTCCAGCCGGCGGATCGCACGGGACAGGGGCGGCGGCGAGATGCCCAGCCGCCCCGCCGCGCGGGCGAAGTTCAGCTCTTCGGCGACGGCCACGAAATAGCGCAGCGGACGGGACTCCACGACTTCCCCGGGGTTCTGCGATCGGTATTGCCTCGAGGGTAACAACCGGGAGCGGATCGGTCCTTCAGTCGCGGGGGCTCCGGACGGACGATCGACCAGCGGAACGACCGCTCCCGCCTCTTAACGCACACTGGAGTCTTCCTGTGATCGTCCTGACCACGCCCACCGGGCAGATCGGCCGGCGCCTGCTCGACCGCCTCCTCGACACCCCGGCCGACGTCACCGGCCCGCTGCGGGTGATCGTCCGCGATCCCGCCCGCCTGGCCCCGCGGGCCCGGGAGCACGCGGAGGTCTTCCAGGGCTCGCACGCCGACCCCCGCGTCCTCGCCGCGGCCTGCGCGGGCGCCGACCAGGTGTTCTGGCTGGTGCCCCCGACCCCCGGCGCCCCGAGCGTCGAAGACCACTTCCGCGCCTTCACCGAGCCGTTGTGTGAGGTGATCCGGGACCAGGGCGTGCGCAGGGTGGTCACCGTGTCCACGCTGGGCCGGGCGGTGGCGAAGAACGCCGGGCCGATCTCGGCGTCGCTCACCATGGACGAACGGATCCGCGCGACCGGGGCGCACCACCGCGCGCTGTGCCCGCCCTTCCTGATGGAGAACCTGCTCGGCCAGGCCCAGGCCATCCGGGACCAGGGCGAGTTCCGGCTGACCATGACCGAGGACCGCGTCCTGCGCACCTGCGCCACCCGCGACATCGCCGCCACCGCGGCCCGGCTCCTGCTGGACGGCTCCTGGACCGGGCAGGAGGACGTGCCCCTGGTCGGCCCCGACGCGCTCACCACCGAGGGCATGGCCCGGGTCGTCTCCGAGGTGCTGGGGCGGCCCGTGCGGGTACGCCTGACCGGCGTGGCGCAGTACCGGGCGGCGCTCCTGGAGCGCGGCGCCTCCGAGGCGTGGGCGCAGGGTCTGGCCGACATGGCGCAGGCCCTGGAGGAGCAGGGCTTCTACGGCGCCGAGGCGCCCGCCACCCCCGGTACCGCGCCCACCGGCTTCCGCACCTGGTGCGAGGAGGAACTCAGGCCCGCCGTCCTGGCCTGAGCCCCCGGCGCCGCCCGGCTCACCGCTCCAGCAGCATCCGCTGCAGTTCCCGGGCGGCGCGGGGCGGAGCCACGTCGCTGCGGTGGGCCAGGGCGATCGTACGGTGCAGGCCCGGGCGCGCCAGCGGGGTGACCCGCAGGCCGCGGCCCGAACGGGTGGCGACCATGCGCGGTACGACGGCCACCCCGAGGCCCGCCCGCACGAAGCCCAGCACGGCGTCCATCTCGCCACCCTCGACCGCGAGATCCGGTTCGAAGCCCTCGGCGCGGCATGCGGCGACCGTCAGCTCGCGCAGGTCGTAACCGTGGCGGAACATCACGAGACGCTCGCCCTCCAGGTCCGCGATGCGCACGTGGCGCCCTCCCGGGCCACCGGGCGCGGGCGCCTCCGGTGAGGACACCACCACCAGGTCCTCCCGCAGCAGCTCCACCGTGGTCAGCGCGGGCGAGGGCGTGGGCAGCGGAAGCACGACCAGGGCGAGGTCGAGGGCGCCCCGGGCCAGTTCCCGCACCAGGTCGTGCGAACCGCCCTCCTCGATCAGCAGCCGGATGCCCGGATACCGGTCGTGGAAGGCGCGCAGCACGTCGGGCAGCAGGCCCGTGCACAGGCTCGGGGTCGCGCCCAGCCTGACCCGGCCCCGGCGCAGCTGCACCAGCTCCTGCACCTCGTGCCGCGCGGTGTCGGCGTCGGCGAGGATCCGGCGGGCCAGCGGCAGCAGCGCCTCGCCGGCGTCGGTGAGCGTGATGTTGCCGCGGGCCCGCAGGAACAGGTCCGCGCCCAGCTCCCGCTCCAGCGCCTTGATCTGCTGCGACAGCGAGGGCTGCGCGACGTGCACGAGATCGGCGGCCCGGGTGAAGTGCCGGGTCTCCGCGACCGCCACGAAGTACTGGAGCTGCTGGAACTGCACGCAGCCAGCATAGTCCTTCCCTATCGAAACCAGCCGCACCATGTCTTGGACCGATGGGGACCTTCGGCCCTAGCGTCTGTTTCCATGGCACTGGCAACGCGGACGGACCGACGGCCGTCCATGGCACGCACCGTGTGGGACTCCACCGTCGGCAAGAAGGCCGTGATGGCGGTCAGCGGGCTGATCATGCTCCTGTACCTGGTCGCGCACATGATCGGGAACCTGAAGATCTACTTCGGGGCGGGCGAGTTCAACCACTACGCCCACTGGCTGCGCACCGTCGGCGAGCCCTTCATGCACTACGAGTGGACGCTCTGGCTGATCCGGATCGTCCTGGTCGCCGCCGTGGTCGCCCACGCCACCTCCGCCTACCAGCTCAGCCGCCGGGACATCCGGGCGCGGCCCGGCAAGTACGTGCACTCCCGGCCCCGGGCGAGCTACGCCACCCGCACCATGCGCTGGGGCGGGATCATCCTCGGCCTGTTCATCGTCTGGCACATCCTGGACCTGACCACCGGAACGGTGCACTCCGGCGGCTTCCAGCCGGGCCACCCGTACCAGAACGTGGTGGACACCTTCTCCACCTGGTACGGCAACGTCGTCTACATCGTCGCGATGCTCGCGCTCGGCCTGCACATCCGGCACGGCTTCTGGAGCGCCGCCCAGACACTCGGCGTCGGCAGCCGGGCCCGCGACCGCGCCCTGAAGACCGTCGCCGACGTCCTCGCGCTGCTGCTCACGGCCGGCTTCGTCGCCGTACCCGTGGGCGTCATGACCGGAGTGGTGAGCTGACATGACAACCTACGCCGACTACCGCACGGGCGAGCCCGTCGCCGACACCAAGGCGCCGTCCGGCCCCGTCCACGAGCGCTGGGACAAGCGCCGCTTCGAGGCCAAGCTGGTCAACCCCGCCAACCGGCGCAAGCACACGGTCATCGTCGTCGGCACCGGCCTCGCGGGCGGCTCCGCGGGCGCCACGCTCGCCGAACAGGGCTACCACGTCGTCCAGTTCTGCTACCAGGACTCCCCGCGCCGCGCCCACTCCATCGCCGCGCAGGGCGGCATCAACGCGGCGAAGAACTACCGCAACGACGGCGACTCCGTCCACCGCCTGTTCTACGACACCGTCAAGGGCGGCGACTTCCGCGCCCGCGAGTCCAACGTGCACCGCCTCGCCCAGATCTCGGTGGAGATCATCGACCAGTGCGTGGCCCAGGGCGTGCCCTTCGCCCGCGAGTACGGCGGCCTGCTCGACACCCGCTCCTTCGGCGGCGTCCAGGTCTCCCGCACCTTCTACGCCCGCGGCCAGACGGGCCAGCAGCTGCTGCTCGGCGCCTACCAGGCACTGTCGCGGCAGATCGCCGCCGGAAACGTCGAGATGCACCCGCGCACCGAGATGCTCGACCTGATCGTGATCGACGGCCGCGCCCGCGGCATCGTCGCCCGCGACCTGGTCACCGGGAAGATCGACACCTACTTCGCGGACGCCGTGGTCCTCGCCTCCGGCGGCTACGGCAACGTCTTCTACCTGTCGACCAACGCCATGAACTCCAACGCGACCGCCGTCTGGCGGGCGCACCGGCGCGGCGCGTACTTCGCCAACCCCTGCTTCACGCAGATCCACCCGACCTGCATCCCGCGCACCGGCGACCACCAGTCCAAGCTCACCCTGATGAGCGAGTCGCTGCGCAACGACGGCCGCATCTGGGTGCCCAGGGCGAAGGGCGACGACCGCCCGCCGAACGAGATCCCCGAGGACGAGCGCGACTACTACCTGGAGCGCATCTACCCCTCCTTCGGCAACCTCGTGCCCCGCGACATCGCCTCCCGCGCCGCCAAGAACGTCTGCGACGAGGGCCGCGGCGTCGGCCCCGGCGGGCAGGGCGTCTACCTCGACTTCGCCGACGCGATCCGGCGCATGGGACGGGCGGCCGTCGAGGCCAAGTACGGCAACCTGTTCGACATGTACCAGCGGATCACCGACGAGGACCCGTACCAGGTGCCGATGCGGATCTACCCGGCGGTGCACTACACGATGGGCGGCCTGTGGGTCGACTACGACCTGCAGACCACCGTCCCGGGCCTGTTCGCCATCGGCGAGGCGAACTTCTCCGACCACGGCGCCAACCGCCTCGGCGCCTCCGCGCTGATGCAGGGCCTCGCCGACGGCTACTTCGTGCTGCCGGCCACCATCAACGACTACCTGGCCCGCAACCCGCACCAGGAGCCCGTCACCGACGGGCACCCTGCGGTGCGCGAGGTGCTGGCCGAGACCGAGGACCGGCTCAACCTGCTGCTGGCCGTCGACGGCGACCGCACCCCGGACTCCTTCCACCGCGAACTCGGCGAGCTGATGTGGGAGTTCTGCGGCATGGCCCGCACCGACACGGGGCTGCGCAAGGCCCTGGAACGCATCCCGCAGATCCGCGAGGAGTTCTGGCGCCGCATCAAGGTCCCCGGCACCGGCGAGGAGTTCAACCAGTCGCTGGAGAAGGCCAACCGCATCGTCGACTACCTGGAGCTCGCCGAGCTGATGTGCCTCGACGCGCTGCACCGCGCCGAGTCCTGCGGCGGCCACTTCCGCGAGGAGTCCCAGACCCCGGACGGCGAAGCCGCCCGCCGGGACGACGAGTTCGGCTACGCCGCCGCCTGGGAGTTCACGGGTACGGGCGCCGCCCCCACCCTGCACAAGGAAGACCTGGTCTTCGAGTACGTCCACCCCACCCAGCGGAGCTACGCATGAAGCTCACCCTGCGCGTCTGGCGGCAGAAGAACGCCGACGCCGACGGAGCGATGTCCACGTACGAGGTGGACGGCATCTCGTCCGACATGTCCTTCCTGGAGATGCTGGACGTCCTCAACGAACAGCTCATCCTCTCCGGCGAGGAGCCGGTCGCCTTCGACCACGACTGCCGCGAGGGCATCTGCGGCGCCTGCTCGCTCGTCATCAACGGCGAGGCCCACGGCCCCGAGCGCACCACCACCTGCCAGCTGCACATGCGGTCCTTCCAGGACGGCGACACGATCGACATCGAGCCGTGGCGGGCGTCCGCCTTCCCGGTGATCAAGGACCTGGTCGTGGACCGGTCGGCGTTCGACCGGATCATCCAGGCCGGCGGTTACATCACCGCCCCGACCGGGTCCGCGCCGGAGGCGCACGCGACTCCGGTGCCGAAGCCGGACGCCGACTTCGCCTTCGAGCACGCGGAGTGCATCGGGTGCGGGGCGTGCGTGGCAGCCTGCCCCAACGGCGCGGCGATGCTCTTCACCTCCGCCAAGGTCAACCACCTGAACGTGCTGCCGCAGGGCGCTCCCGAGCGGGAGACGCGCGTGCTGGACATGGTGACCCAGATGGACGCCGAGGGCTTCGGCGGCTGCACGCTGGCCGGGGAATGCGCGACCGCCTGCCCCAAGGGCATCCCGCTGGTGTCCATCACCCGCATGAACAAGGAGTGGCTGAGGGCCACCCGCAAGGCGGGCAAGCGCTGACGCCCCAGCAGACGTTCGCCTCGACACGGCAGGCGAGCGGGCGGGGCCGGGGAGGTGCTCACCCGGCCCCGTCTGGTTCTGCCGGCCCCGACCCCGGCGTTCAGCAATCCCACATCCGCTCTCCCGGCACAGGTCACGCGCACGCCAACCGGCATCGGAAGAACAGGAGCGGCGGGTCGTACGCATCCGGCCCGCCGCACCTTCGCCGCCGAACCGGCCCGTGACCAGGAGAGAGCCATGACCGGCGTGTCCACCCTCGACCGTCCCCCGCAGCCCTCGGCACCCGCCCGCTACACCGTCTCCCTCGCCCGTGACGAGGCCGACGTCCGTGCCGCGCAGCGGCTGCGGCACGACGTCTTCACCGGCGAGATGGGCGCCCTGCTGGCCACCCCGCAGCCCGGCTACGACATCGACCCGTTCGACGCGTACTGCGACCACCTGCTCGTGCGCGACACCCTCACCGGCGAGGTCGTCGGCACCTACCGGCTGCTGCCGCCGGAGCGGGCCGCGGTCGCCGGCCGGCTTTACGCGGAGGGGGAGTTCGATCTCGGCGGGCTGGGCGCCGTCCGGCCCGGGCTGGTCGAGGTCGGCCGCTCCTGCGTGCACCCCGACCACCGCGACGGTGCGGTCATCGGGCTGATCTGGGCCGGCATAGCCCGGTACATGACCGCCGGCGGCCACGAGTGGCTGGCGGGCTGCTGCTCCGTGCCGCTCGGCGACGGCGGCGTCCTCGCCACCGCCACCTGGGAGCGGGTGCGGGCGAAGCACCTCGCGCCGGAGGAGTTCCGGGTACGGCCCCTGCTGCCGTGGATCCCGCGCGCCGAGGCGCCCGCCGGCCGCACCGAACTCCCCGCCCTGCTGCGCGGCTACCTGCGCCTGGGCGCCTGGGTCTGCGGGGAACCCGCGCACGACCCGGACTTCGGGGTCGCCGACCTGTACGTCCTGCTGTCGATGCGCCGGGTCGACCCGCGCTACCTGCGGCACTTCCTCTCCCTCGTACCGGCCTGATGAGCGCCTGGCTGCCCGCCGCGCCCTGCACCCCGGACGCGTGCCTGGCGCCCGCCGGGTCCGTGTCCGTGCCCCGGGCCGTGCTGCGGCTGACGGCGGTCGCGGCCCTGGTGCTGGCCGGGATCGCCCTGTCACCCCTCGGCGGGAGACTTCCCGCCGGGTGGGTCCGGCGGTGGTGCCGGTGGATCGTGCGGGCCGCCGGGGTGCGGGTCCGCCGCACCGGCGCCGCCGCGCCGGCCGGCGGGCTGCTGCTCGTCGCCCACCACGTCTCCTGGCTGGACGTCCCGCTGCTGGCCGCCGTACGCCCCGCCCGGATGCTCGCCAAGCACGAGGTCCGGCAGTGGCCCGTGGCGGGCGCGCTGGCCGCGCGGGGCGGGGTGCTGTTCATCGAGCGCGACCGGCTGCGCGCGCTGCCGGACACGGTGGCCCGGATCGCCCGGGCCCTGCGGGGCGGCGCCGCGGTGGCCGCGTTCCCCGAGGGCAGCACCTGGTGCGGCGCGGAGCACGGCCGGTTCCACCGCGCGGTCTTCCAGGCCGCGCTGGACGCGGGCGTCCCCGTCCTCCCGGTACGGCTGCGCTACCGCCAGGACGGCGGAGCACCGGGGACCGCGGCCGCCTTCGTCGGCGACGACACCCTCGTCGCCTCGTTGTGGCGGGTCGCCCGCGCCCGCGGCCTGCTGGCCGAGGTGGACGTACGACCGCCGATACCCCCCGGCACCCATACCGACCGCCGAGCCCTGGCCGCGGCGTCCGAGCCGTCCGCCCCGGACCCCGACCGCCCTCACCGCGCCCTCCACGCGCGGAGCGTGCCCGCGGCGCGCCCGGCCTGACGGCGTGCCTGGCCGCTTTCCGGACCGGGGGCCCGTCCGGCTCCGTGTCCCGGAACGCACCTGGGCGCGCCGGGCCCGCCGGCCGTTCCGAGTGCGGGGTGCGTCCCGGACGCCGCCCTGCCCGGCGAGACCGGCCGGGTGGGGCGCGCGGTGCAGCCGGCCGTCGCCGCGACGGTGACCGCGTTCGTCATTCCGCACCGGGAGCGCACCGGGAGCGCACCGGGGCCGCGGCCGGGCGCACGGCGTTCCCGGAGGCACCGGGCGGCCTGCACGGCGCCCGGCCGGGAACGCGGGTCCGCCCGGGGCCGCGGCCGGCCGCACGGCGTTCCCGGAGGCACCGGGCGGCCTGCACGGCGCCCGGCCGGGAACGCGGGTCCGGCGGGCCTCGGACTCGGGTGTGAGCCGAGCCGGTGCGGGAGGCGTCGGGGCCGGGGTCGCCCGGCTCTTCCCGTCCCTGCGGCCGGGTCCGGCCGTCAGCCGGCCCCGGGCAGGGACGGAACAGGCGGGCCCGGGACGTGCAGTGGCCCGTGCCCACCCGCCGCCGGTTCTCGGGCGGCTCCCGTGCTCACGGCATCACCCGGGCCAGATAGGGCGCCGTGACGCTGCCCTCCGCGCCGGCCACCCGGTCGGGTGGGCCGGTCGCCACGATGCGGCCGCCGCGGTCGCCGCCGCCCGGGCCGAGGTCGATCACCCAGTCGGCCTCCGCGACGACGGCCATGTCGTGCTCGACCACGACGACCGTGTGCCCGGCGTCGACGAGCCCCTGGAGCCGGTCCATCAGGACCTCCACGTCGGCCGGGTGCAGCCCGGTCGTCGGCTCGTCCAGCAGGTAGAGGGTGTGGCCGCGCCGCCCCCGTTGCAGCTCGCTCGCCAGCTTGATCCGCTGGGCCTCCCCGCCCGACAGCTCGGTCGCGGGCTGCCCGAGCCGCAGGTAGCCCAGGCCGACGTCCAGCAGGGCGACCAGGCTGCGGGCCGCCGCCGGGGTGTCCGCGAAGAACTCCGCCGCCGCCTCCACCGTCAGGTCCAGCACCTCGGCGATACTGCGGCCCCGGTAGCGCACCCGCAGCGTCTCGGGGTCGTAGCGGGCGCCGCCGCAGTCCGGGCAGGGCGCGTACGTGCTCGGCAGGAACAGCAGCTCGACGCTGACGAACCCCTCGCCCTGGCAGGTCGCGCAGCGCCCCTCCGCCACGTTGAACGAGAACCGGCCGACGCCGTACCCGAGATCCCGGGCCTCCTCCGTACCGGCGAACACCTTGCGCACGACGTCGAACAGACCGGTGTAGGTGGCCAGGTTGGAGCGCGGGGTACGCCCGATCGGCTTCTGGTCCACCCGCACCAGCCGCGTGATCCCGGGCAGGTCCTCCGTCAGCTCGCCGACGAGCGTGGACTTGCCCGAGCCGGAGACACCGGTCACGGCGGTGAACACGCCGAGCGGGAACGCGGCCGTCACCGCGCGCAGGTTGTGCCGGGTCACCGGCCCGGCCCGCAGCCAGCCGCGCGGCTCGCGGACCCGGCGGGCCGGCCCCGGCGCCTCGTCGAAGAGGTGGCGGGCGGTGGCCGACTCCGCCACCGAGGCCAGCTCCGCCACCGGACCGCTGTACAGCACCCGCCCGCCGTGCTCGCCCGCGCCCGGACCGACGTCCACCACCCAGTCGGCGCCGCGCACCACCTCCAGATGGTGCTCCACCACGAACACCGAGTTGCCCGCCGCCTTCAGCCGGTCCAGCACCGCGAGCAGGGCCTCGGTGTCCGCCGGGTGCAACCCCGCCGACGGCTCGTCCAGGACGTACACCACGCCGAACAGCCCGGAGCGCAACTGGGTGGCCAGCCGCAGCCGTTGCAGCTCGCCCGCGGAGAGGGTGGGAGTGGCCCGGTCCAGGCTGAGGTAGCCGAGGCCCAGCTCCACGACCGGCGCGATCCGCGACCGCACGTCCTCCGTCAGCACCCGCGCCGTCTCGCTCGTGCCGTGCAGCAGGCCGGCCAGGTCGATCAGCGGCAGCGCGGCCAGTTCGGCGATGGTCCGGCCGCCGAACGTGACCGCCAGCGCCTCGGGCCGCAGCCTGCTGCCCCCGCACGCCGGGCAGGGCGCACTGGTCAGGAAGCGCTCCGCCTTCGCCCGCAGCGTCGCCGACCTGGTGTCGGAGAACGTCTTCAGCACGTACCGCCGGGCGCTCGTGTACGTGCCCTGGTACGGCCGCTGGATCCGGTCGGCGTCCCGGACCGGGTGGACCGTGACCACCGGCTGCTCGTCGGTGAACAGGATCCACTCCCGCTGCTCGGCGGGCAGCTCGCGCCAGGGCCGGTCCACGTCGTACCCGAGCGTGTCGAGGATGTCGCGCAGGTTCTTGCCCTGCCACGCGCCCGGCCACGCGGCGATCGCGCCCTCGCGGACGGACAGCGCGGGGTCCGGGACCAGCAGCTCCTCGGTGGTGGTGTGCACCCGCCCGAGGCCGTGGCAGGAGGGGCAGGCGCCGGCCGCCGTGTTCGGGGAGAACGCGTCCGAATCGAGCCGCTCGGCCCCCGGCGGGTAGTCGCCGGCCCGGGAGAACAGCATGCGCAGGGAGTTGGACAGGTTGGTGACCGTGCCCACAGAGGAGCGCGCGGTGGGGGCCGCGCGGCGCTGCTGCAGCGAGACCGCGGGCGGCAGCCCGGTGATCTCGCCGACCTTGGGCGCCCCGACCTGGTGGATCAGCCGGCGCGCGTACGGCGCGACCGACTCGAAGTAGCGCCGCTGCGCCTCGGCGTAGACGGTGCCGAACGCCAGCGACGACTTCCCCGAGCCGGACACGCCGGTGAACACGGCGAGGACGTCCCGTGGGACGTCCACGTCGACACCCTTGAGATTGTGCTCGCGGGCACCGCGGACGCGGACGAAGGGATCATGGGGGCTGTGCACCGGGGCGATGGTAGTCCGCCCCGCACCTCAGGTCTGCGGGGGCCGGTCCTGCGGGGTGCCGAACTCGTCCCTCATCTTGTCCTGGGCGGTGTCGACCTGCGACTGGTATTTGTTCCCGGTCCGCTTGTCGACGTAGTCGCCTCCCTTGTCGATGCCCTTGGAGGCCTGGTCCTCGTGGCCCTTGAGCATGCCCTTGATCTTGTCCATGAAGGACATGGCGGCCCTCCTTAGTCGCTTGAGGCTTCACCCCCAGCGTCACCGGACCGGCCGGGGGGCGCATCTCGGGGCGCCCTCGTGCAGACGCGTGTCATATGTGCGACTTTGAGGACATATGTCTGACATGCGGCCGTTGTCGTCGATCCGCCGGCGTCGATCGCTGTTGCAGAAAGGGCCGCCCATGAGCACCCCCGGTTTCGGTTTCGGACGCAGCCCGTTCGAGGAGTTCGACGAGCTGATGTCCCGGTTCTTCGGCGCGGGCGGCCCGGCCGCCTCCGTGCGGCGGCCGCAGCGGATCGACATCGGCAGCCTGCTCTCCGAGCGCGCCCGGGACCTGGTGGCCGAGGCCCGCGACATCGCCGCCGCCGAGGGCAGCGAGGAACTCGACGCCCGCCACCTGCTGGCCGCCGCCACCGGGAACGAGAACACCCGGCGCCTGCTCACCGAGGCCGGCGCCGACCCCGACCGCATCCGCGAGCGGCTCGGCCTCGCCCACGGCGGCGCCGAACGGACCGAACCCACCACGCTGACCCCGGCCGCCAAGCGCGCCCTGTTCGACGCCTACCAGATCTCGCGGGCCGAGGGCGCCTCCTACATCGGCCCCGGCCACCTGCTGCGCGCCCTCGCGGCGAACCCCGAGTCGGCGGCCGGGCAGGCGCTCGGCGACGGCGGCTGGGAGCCCACCCGGCTGCCCACCGAGGGTCCGGCCGAGCGGACGCGCCCGAGCAGCACACCGACCGTCGACGAGTACGGCCGCGACCTCACCGAGGAGGCCCGGGCCGGCCGGCTGGACCCGGTGATCGGCCGGGACGAGGAGGTCGAGCAGACCATCGAGGTCCTCTCCCGGCGCAGCAAGAACAACCCCGTCCTGATCGGCGACCCCGGCGTCGGCAAGACGGCCGTGGTCGAGGGCATCGCCCAGCGGATCGCCGCCGGGGACGTCCCCGGCACCCTCGCCGGCAAGCGGCTGGTCTCCCTGGACCTGGCCGGCATGGTGGCCGGCACCAAGTACCGGGGCGAGTTCGAGGAGCGACTGAAGAACCTGCTGGCCGAGGTCCGCGAGCACAGCGACGAACTCGTGCTGTTCCTCGACGAGATGCACACCGTGGTCGGTGCCGGAGCGGGCGGCGAGGGCGCCATGGACGCCGGCAACATGCTCAAGCCGGCCCTGGCCCGCGGCGAGCTGCACCTCATCGGCGCGACGACCGTGGACGAGTACCGCAGGCACATCGAGAAGGACGCCGCCCTCGAGCGCCGCTTCGCTCCCATCCTGGTCGGCGAGCCGAGCGTGGACGACACCATCGAGATCCTGCGCGGACTGCGCGACCGCTACGAGGCCCACCACCAGGTCCGCATCACCGACGAGGCGGTGGTCGCCGCGGCCGAGCTGTCCGACCGGTACATCACCTCCCGCTTCCTGCCCGACAAGGCCATCGACCTGATGGACCAGGCCGCCGCCCGGGTCCGGCTGCGCGCCCGGACACCGCTGGCCGACGCCCGCGAGGTCGAGGACCGCATCGCCGCCCTGAACCGGGAGAAGGACCAGGCGGTCGCCGACGAGGAGTACGAGCGCGCGAAGGACCTGCGCGACCGGATCAGGGACGCGGAGGCAGAACTCGCGCAGGCCGGCCGGCCCGGCGAACAGGCCCCCAAGGTCACCGCCGAGGACATCGCCCAGGTCGTCTCCCGCACCACCGGCATCCCGGTGTCCCAGCTCACCGAGGAGGAGCGGGAGCGGCTGCTGAAGCTGGAGGAGCACCTGCACGAGCGGGTCGTCGGCCAGGACGAGGCGATCACCGCCGTGGCCCGCGCGGTGCGCCGCGCCCGCGCCGGCATGAGCGACCCGAACCGCCCGGTCGGCAGCTTCCTCTTCCTCGGCCCGACCGGCGTCGGCAAGACCGAACTGGCCCGGGCGCTGGCCGCCGCCCTGTTCGGCGACGAGAGCCGCATGATCCGCCTCGACATGAGCGAGTTCCAGGAGCGGCACACCGTCTCCCGGCTGGTCGGCGCGCCCCCCGGGTACGTCGGGCACGAGGAGGCCGGCCAGCTCACCGAGGCGGTCCGCAGGCAGCCGTACGCGGTGCTGCTGCTGGACGAGGTGGAGAAGGCGCATCCCGACGTCTTCAACACCCTGCTGCAGCTCCTGGACGACGGCCGGCTCACCGACGGCCAGGGCCGCACCGTCGACTTCAAGAACACCGTGGTCATCATGACGTCGAACATCGGCGCCGACCGCATCCTGGCCGCCGGCACCGAGGACTACACCAAGGTCCGCGAGTCGGTCATGCCGGTGCTCCACGACCACTTCCGGCCGGAGTTCCTCAACCGCATCGACGAGATCATCGTCTTCCGCGGCCTGGACCGGGCCCAGCTGCGCCGGATCGTGGACCTGCTGCTGGAGCACACCCGGCGCCGGCTGCGCGCGCAGGAGATCTCGCTCGAGGTCACCGACGCCGCCGCCGACCTGCTCGCGGACATCGGGCACCAGCCGGACTTCGGCGCCCGCCCGCTGCGCCGCACCATCCAGCGCGAGGTGGACGACCGCCTCGCCGACCTGCTGCTCGCCGGCCGGCTCGAGCCCGGCGACCGGGCGGTGGCGGACGCGGCGGACGGCGCGGTCGTCATCCGCGCCGAGAATCCGGCCGGCGCCGAGAGCCGATGACCACGACACGGCACCTGGGAGGCACCATGCACCACCGGACGGTCGAGGAACTCATGACCCGGGGCGTCGTCCGGGCCCGGCGCGACACGCCGTTCAAGGAACTCGTCCGGCTGCTGGCGGAGAACGACGTCACCGCCCTGCCCGTGGTGGACGAGCTCGACCGCCCCATGGGCGTGGTGTCCGAGGGCGACCTGCTACGCAAGAGCGCCGACCAGGCCGACCCGTCGGGCACGGTCCCCGTCCCGAACCTGGAGGCGTGGGAGCGGGCCAAGGCCGAGGGCTCCCGGGCCGAGGAGCTGATGTCGGCCCCCGCGGTGTGCGCGCGTCCGGAGTGGAACGTGGTCGAGGCGGCCCGCCTCATGGAGACGCAGGGCGTCAAGCGGCTGCCCGTGGTGGACGAGGCCGACCGGCTCCTGGGCATCGTCAGCCGCGGTGACCTGCTGCGGGTCTTCCTGCGCCGGGACGAGGCCATCCGTGAGGAGATCACCCGGGACGTGCTGCGGCGCACGCTGGGGCTCGAACCGTCGGACGTGACCGTGGAGGTCCGCGACGGCCGGGTCGCCCTCAGCGGCACCGTGGGGCACCGGAGCCTGATCCCCGTCGTGGAGCAGCTGTGCCGCGGCGTCGACGGCGTGGTCTCGGTCACCGAGCACCTCGCGCCCCGGACGGACGACGCCGGGCACTAGGACTGGGGCCCCTCGTTCGGATCATGCCGGGCTCGCGGGCCCTGGCACCGCGCCTCGCCGCGTCGCACGGCACCGGACACCGCTCCCTGATCCGGCCTGATCCGAACGAAAGACCCCAGCGCCGCTACGCGGGCGACTTCGACCGGCCGACCAGGAACCGCGTGGCGTCCGCCAGCGTGGTCAGCTCCGGATAGTCCTCCTCGTCGATGCGCACCCCGGTGCGCTCGGACAGCAGCTCCACCAGGCTGAGGAAATCGAGCGAGTCGAGTTCGAGCACGTCGCGGAACCTCTCGTCCGGCCCGACCACGGAGAAGTCGGCGTCGGGGACGATCCGCGCGATCGACTCCTTGACCACGGACAGGGCCTCGGCCTCGGTCAGCGACTTCATACGGCTCACCACTCCTCCGGTCTCTGCAGCAGCCGGCCGACCGCCGTGAGGTAGCGCGCTCCCACGGCGCCGTCGGTGGCCCGGTGGTCGGCGGCCAGGGTCGCGGTCACCACCGGGCGCACCCCGAGCATGCCTCCCGCCGCCCACGGCCGCTCGACGACCGCGCCGAAGCCGACCAGCGCGACCTGCGGCGGATGGATGACGCCGTACACGCTCTCGACGCCCTGGTCGCCCAGGTTGGTGACGGTCAGCGTGGCGCCGGTCGTCTCGCTGCCGCGCAGCCGGCCCCGGCGGGCCCGCTGGACCAGGTCCCTGAGGCGCCCCATCAGGGCATCGGGCGACAGCGAGTCGGCGTCGTGGATCACCGGCGCGAGCAGTCCGCCCTGCCGCAGCGACACCGCGACACCGAGGTGGACCCCGGAGGCGGGGACGAACCCGCCGTCACGCCAGTGGCCGTTGAGGTCCGGCACCTCGCGTGCCGCCGCGGCGGCGGCCTTCAGCAGCAGGGCCGCGGGCACGAGCCGGTCGGCGGGCGGCCGGCCGCGGTTGTACCGGCGCAGCCAGTCCACGGCCGCCGCGAGGTCGACCGTGGTGGAGAGGTAGTAGTGCGGGATCTCCCGCTTGGAGCGGCTCATGAGCTCGGCGATGACCCGGCGCATGGCGTCTGTGCGCTGGTCGGTGACCGCGCGCGGTCCGCCGTCCGGCGGCCGCTCGGCCGGCGCCCGCGGACCCGGCCGTTCGACCTGGTCCTGGCGGGCGCGTACGGCCGCGTGCACGTCCGCCGCCCGTACGGCGCCGCCGTCCCCGCTGCCCGCCACCCCCGTCAGGTCGACCCCGAGCTCGCGGGCCAGCCGCCGTGCGTACGGGGTGGCCCGCACCCGGGGCCCGAGCGGCGGCCGGGCGTGCTCGACGTCGGCCCGGGTGACGCGGCCCCCGCGCCCGGTGCCGTGCAGCGCCGCCAGGTCCACGCCCCGCGACACCGCGAGGTGCCGCACCAGCGGCCCGGCCCCGAGGGCCGGCGGTGCCTCGGCGGCCACGGGCTGCTCGGCCGGCGCCTCCCCGTGTGCGGGGCGCGGACCCGGCTCCGGCTCCCGGGCCGCCTTGTGCGGCCGCTCCGGCGCGGGTGCGGCGTGTTCGGCCCGTGTCTCCCCGGACTCCTCCCCTGCGGGGCGCCGGGCGGGCGCGGGCTCCTGACCGGCCTTGGGGGGTTCCGGGCGCGGGGCGCCCGGCGCCGCGGTGGCTGTCGCTGCCCCGGCTTGCGTCCCCGCGGGGGTCGGCCCGGCTCCGCCGGGGGCTGGTGGTGGTGACGGGGGTGCGGGGTGCTCGGCCGGTGGCCTCCGGGACTTCTCGCCTGCGGGGCGCCGGGCGGGCTCGGGCTCCCGGCCGGCCGTCGCCGCCCCGCCTCCCGCACGCGCGCGCTTCGGCCCGGCCTCGCCGAGAGCCGCCGGGACGGGCGGCATCGGTGACGGGTGTGCTGGGGCAACCCGTGCGGGTGCCGGGTGTTCGGCCGGTGTCTCCCCGGACTCCGCGTGCACCGGGCCCCGGCCCGGCTCCGCCTCCCGGCGCGCCTTCCGCCGGTGCTTCGGGGGTTCCTGCTGCGGAGGCGCCTGCACCGCGCCGGCCCTCACCGGCTCGCCCGGAGTGCCCGCGCCGCCGACACCCGCGCCCCCGGGCCCGATCACCGCGAGTGGGGCGCCCACCGGTACCCGGGTGCCCGGCGGGACGAGCAGTCGTTCGATCGTGCCGGACTCGAAGCACTCCACCTCGATGGCCGCCTTCTCGGTCTCCACGACGGCCACGACGTCGCCCTTGCGCACCCGGTCCCCGGGGGCCACCAGCCACTCCCGCAGCACCCCTTCGTCCATGTCCGCGCCGAGCGAGGGCATCGTGAACTCGGTCATCCCGGTTCTTCCCCCACCTCGCCGAGCGTGCGCCGCGCGGCCGCGGTGATGGCGTCGGCCTGCGGCAGCGCGGCCTGCTCCAGCCTGCGCGCGTACGGCATGGGAACCTCCGCGCTGCACACCCGCTCGACCGGCGCGTCCAGGTCGTAGAAGTGCTGCTCGGTGAGGCGCGCGGAGATCTCGGCGGCGAGGCTGCCGGTGCGCCAGCCCTCGTCGACGACGACCGCGCGGTGGGTGCGCGCGACCGAACCGCCGACCGTGGCGTCGTCCAGGGGCCGCAGGGTGCGCAGGTCGACGACCTCCGCGCCGATGCCGTCGGCCGCGAGGTCGTCGGCGGCGGCCAGCGCCTTGGGCAGCGAGCCGCCGTAGGTGATCAGCGATACGTCGGTGCCCGGCCGGCGCACGGCCGCGTGGTCGAGGTCCACCGGACCCGGGTCGGCCGGCAGGTCGCCGGAGACGTTGTACAGGCTGCCGTGCTCGAAGATCAGCACCGGGTCGGGGTCGGCGAGCGCGGGCGCCAGCACGCACCGGGCGTCGGTGAGCGTCGCCGGGGCGAGCACGCGCAGGCCGGGGATGTGCGCGTACCAGTTCTCCAGGCTGTGCGAGTGCTGGGCCGCGAGCTGGCGTCCCGCACCGGTGGTCATCCGGATCACGAGCGGCACCGGCAGCTGACCGCCCGACATGTGCAGCAGCGTCGCCGCGTTGTTGAGGATCTGGTCCAGGGCCAGCAGGCTGAAGTTGACGGTCATGATCTCGACGATCGGCCGGAGGCCCGCGAGCGCGGCGCCGATGCCGGTGCCGACGAACGCGGACTCCGACAGCGGGGCGTCGCGGACGCGTTCGGGCCCGAACTCCTCCAGCAGGCCGAGGCTGACGCCGAAGCAGCCGCCGTAGCGGCCCACGTCCTCGCCCATGAGGAACACGCGCTCGTCCGCGCGCATCGCCTCCCGCATCGCCTCGCGCATCGCCTCCCGGTAGGTGGTCTTCCGGGCGGCGGGCGCGGCGGGTGCGGTGGGCTCGCTGGACCCGGCGGGCCCGGCCGTACGGCTGTGGGTCGTGGTCATGGCCGGCTCGCCTTCACCGGGCTGGTGACGTACTTCAGCAGGTCCTCGATGGGCTCCTCGGGCGCCTGGTCGGCCGCCCGGACCGCGGCGTCGATCTCGGCGGCCAGGCGGTCCTCCAGGGCGGTGCGGGCCTCGTCGGACAGCTCCCCGGCCTCCCGCAGCCGCCGGGCGAGCCCCTCGACCGGGTCGCGCTCCTTCCACTGCTCGATCTCCGTCTTGTCGCGGTAGCGGTCGGAGTCGTACATGGAGTGGGCGCGGAAGCGGTAGGTGCGCATCTCCAGGAAGTGCGGCCCGCCCCCGGCGCGCACCCCCTCGGCCGCCCGCCGTGCGGCCTCCTCGACGGCGAGGACGTCCATGCCGTCGACCGCCCAGGCGACCATGCCGTACCCGGCGGCGCGCAGCGCCAGGTCGGTTTGGGCCTGGTGCCGGGCCAGCGCCGTGCCCATCGCGTACAGGTTGTTCTCGCACACCAGCAGCAGCGGCAGGCCCCAGAGCGCCGCCAGGTTGGCGGTCTCGTGGAACTCGCCCTCGGCGAAGGCGCCGTCCCCGAAGAAGCAGCAGGTCACACGATCGCGGTCGGTCATGCGGTCGGCGAGGGCGAGCCCGGCCGCGAGGGGCAGCCCGCCGCCGACGATCGCGTTGCCGCCGTAGAAGCGGCGGCTCACGTCGAACAGGTGCATGGAGCCGCCGCGGCCCCGGCTGCAGCCGGTGACCTTGCCGAACATCTCCGCCATGATCGCCTCGGCCGGCACCCCGCGGGCGAGCGCGTGCCCGTGCTCCCGGTACGTCGACACGACCGCGTCCTCGTCCGTCAGCGCCTCGTTGACGCCGGCGGCCACGGCCTCCTCACCGATGTACAGGTGCATGAAACCCCGGATGCGCGCCGCGCTGTACAGCTCCACGCAGCGTTCCTCGAACCGGCGCACGCGCAGCATCGACTCCAGCAGGGCCAGCCGGTGCGCGGCCGCCCGGCCCGGCCGGGAGGTGGGGCGCCCGGTGCGCGGGGTGCGGGTGGCGCTCATGACGACGGCTCCGTGCTCTCCAGGGTGGACGTGTCGCCCTCGGGCAGCCCGAGTTCCCGGGCCCGCAGCAGGCGGCGCATCACCTTGCCGCTGCGGGTGTGCGGCAGGTGCTCGTCGAAGGCGATCTCGCGGGGTGCCACCGCCGGGCCCAGCCGGCGCCGGGCGAAGGCCAGCAGGTCCCGCCGGGTCGCGGCGCCCGCGTCGAAGCCCGGCCGCAGTGTGACGAACGCCTTGACGACGTTCCCGGCGACCGGGTCGGGCCGGCCGATCACCCCGGCCTCGGCGACCGCCGGATGCTCCATCAGGGCGCTCTCGACCTCGAACGGCCCTATCAGGTGGCCGGCCGACTTGATGACGTCGTCGGCGCGCCCGACGAACCAGTACCAGCCGTCCGCGTCGCGCCGTACCAGGTCGCCGGTGAGGTACCAGCCGCCCGCGAAGGCCGCCGCGGTCCGCGCCTCGTCGTGCAGGTAGCCGCGGAACATGGACGGCCAGCCCGGCCGCAGCGCCAGCTCGCCCTCCGCGCCGGGCTCCGTCAGGACGATGACCCGCCCGTCGGCGACCTCGGCCCGGCCGTCCTCGCCGCGCCGCAGCACCGCCGCCTCCACGCCGGGCAGCGGTCGTCCCATGGAGCCGGGGCGGATCTCGCAGCCGGCGAAGTTGGCGATCATGATGGCGCCGGTCTCCGTCTGCCACCAGTTGTCGTGCACCGGCAGCCCGAGCACGTCCCGTCCCCACACCACGGCCTCCGGGTTGAGCGGTTCGCCGACCGACGCGACGAACCGCAGCGCGCTCAGGTCGAAGGAGCGGGGCAGGTCGTACGGCCCGGTGCGCGGCGTCGTCCGCATCAGCATGCGCAGCGCGGTCGGCGCCGTGTACCAGACGCTCACCCGCTGCCCGGCGAGGATCCGGTACCAGCGGCGGGCGTCGTAGTCGCCCTCGTCGACCACGACCGTCACGCCGTGCATGAGCGGGGCGACGATCCCGTAGGACATGCCGGTGACCCAGCCCGGGTCGGCGGTGCACCAGAAGACGTCGTCCCGGTGCAGGTCGAGGGCGTAGCCCGCGGTGGCGTAGTGGGCCACCGCGGCCTCGTGCACGTGGACCGCCCCCTTCGGGGTGCCCGTGGTGCCGCTCGTGAAGTGCAGCAGGGCCATGTCGTCCGGGGAGGTGGGCGGGACGGTGAACCGGTCGTCCGCGCGGGCCATGAGCGCGTCCAGGGACAGCGTGCCCTCCCGCTCGTCCGCGCCCTCGCCGACGATCAGCACATGGCGCAGGCCGGGCAGGCGGTCGCGCTTCCCGGCGATCTTCCTGCGGTACAGGTCGGCCGTGGTGACCAGCACCCGGGCGTCGCCGAGCCGCAGCCGCTGCGCCACCGGGTCCGGGCCGAACGCGGAGAACAGCGGGCACAGCACACTGGTGTTCTTCAGGGTGCCGAGGACCACGGTGTACAGCTCCGGGCACCGCCCGAGCAGGGTCGTCACCCGGTCGCCGCGCCCGATGCCGAGGCCGCGCAGCACGTTGGCGAACCGCGCCGTGGACCGGGCCAGCTGCGCGTACGTCACGCAGGTGACGGAGTCGTCCCGGCCGACGCAGCGCAGCGCGACCGCGTCGGCGCGGCCCGAGGCCGCGTGCCGGTCCACCGCCTCGTGCGCGATGTTCAGCCCCTGACCGCCGGGCAGCCCCTCCAGCTCCGCCCGCGCCTGCGACCAGGAGAAGCCGGCGCACTCCTTCTCGTAGTCGCCCAGGTTCGGGGCGACGCGAGGCGGACCGTCCTCGCGGATCGTCTCCCACCGCATACGGGCCCTCCTTCCACCAGGCCACCTTCGATCATCCGTCCGGACCGGCCCGCCCGCACGGGGTCGAACGGCCCCCACCGCCGCCGGCCCCGGGACCAGTGGGCCCTCGCGCGGGCCCGCTCGGCTCTGCCCGGCGCGCCGCACCACCCTCGATGCTGTGACGATGGGTGGGACGGCGAGGGATCCGCCCGCCGCCCGCGGTGCCGAAGGAGAGCGGTATGAGCACCGACACCGGGACGAACTCCTCCCCGCCGGCCGGCTCCGGCGGGCTCGTGATGGGCAAGGACGGCATGTCCGCGCTCGTGGACGTGCTGATCGCACGCGGGTTCACCGTGGTCGGGCCCACCGTCCGCGACGGCGCGATCGTACTGGCGGAGCTGCGGTCGGCCGACGAGCTGCCCTACGGCTGGGGCGTGGAGCTGGAGGCCGGGCACTACCGGCTGCGGGAGCGGCCGGACGGCGCCGCGTTCGCGAACGCGGCGGGCCCCCAGTCCTGGAAGCGGTTCCTGCACCCGCCGCGGGTGCGCCAGTGGAGCGCCGACCGGGTGGAGGGCGAGCTGGTCCTCACCGCCGGCGAGGCTCCGCCGCCCCGGTACGCCTTCCTCGGGGTGCGCCCCTGCGACCTGCGGGCCATCGCCGTCCAGGACCGGGTCCTGACCGGCGGGGCGTACCGCGACGGCGGCTATGCGGAACGGCGCTCCGGGGCCCTGCTGATCGTCGTCGAGTGCACGGAGCCCGGTGCCACGTGCTTCTGCGTCTCCATGGGCACCGGGCCCGCCGCCGGCCCCGGCTACGACCTGGCGATGACCGAGGTGGCCGACGAGGCCGGGCACCGCTTCTGGGTCCGCGGCGGCAGCCCGGAGGGCGCCGAGATCCTCGCCGAACTGCCCGCCCGCCCCGCCGACCCGGGGACCCGGGAGACGGCCCGCGCGGGCGTCACCGCCGCCGCGGACCGCATGGGCCGCACCATGCCCGAAGCCGACCTGCGGGAGCTGATGGCCGGGACGCTCGACGCGCCCCGCTGGGACGACGTCGCCGGGCGCTGCCTGACCTGCGGCAACTGCACCATGGTGTGCCCCACCTGCTTCTGCACCACCACCGAGGACACCACCGACCTCACCGGCGACCACGCCGAGCGGTGGCGGCTCTGGGACTCCTGCTTCGACCTGGACTTCTCCCTCCTGCACGGCGGCCCGGTCCGCGCCACCACGCGCAGCCGCTACCGGCAGTGGATGACCCACAAACTAGGCACCTGGTACGACCAGTTCGGCTCGTCCGGCTGTGTGGGCTGCGGCCGCTGCATCGTCTGGTGCCCGGTCGGCATCGACATCACCGAGGAGGCCGCCGCCCTGGACGACTGGACCCGGTCCGGGAAACCGGCACCGGCGCCGCGGGAGGGGAGCGGGCCGCCGTGACCACCGTGCCGCCCCCACTGCCGTACCGCGTCGCCGGCACCTGGGCCGAGACCGCCGACACCCGGTCGGTCGAACTCGTGCCCGCCGGGCGGGAACTGGCCCCGTTCGCACCGGGCCAGTTCGCGATGGTCTACGCGTTCGGCGTCGGCGAGGTGCCCGTCTCGGCCAGCGCGCTGCGCGGCCGCCACGGGGGACTCGTGCACACCGTGCGCGCGGTGGGCGCGGTCTCCACCGCCCTGTACCGGCTCGGCGTGGGCGACACCGTCGGGCTCAGCGGGCCGTACGGCGTCGGCTGGGACCTGGCGGCGGCGGCCGGACACGACGTGCTGGTGATCGCCGGCGGCATCGGACTGGCCCCGCTGCGGCCGGTCGTGCACGCCGTCCTGGACCGGCCGGGCGCCTACGGCCGGCTCGCGGTCCTCGTCGGCGCCCGCACCCCCGCCGACCTGGTCTACCGGGACGAGATCGACGGCTGGCGCGGCCCGGCCCGCGTGGAGGTGACCGTCGACCGCCCAGGGCCGGGCTGGCGCGGCGCGGTGGGCGTCGTCACCTCCCTCCTGGACCGCCTCTCCCTGCGTCCCGAACGCACCTGCGCGCTGCTGTGCGGACCCGAGGTGATGATGCGTCACACCACCCGCGACCTGCTGGGCCGCGGACTGCCGCCGCAGCGGGTGCAGGTGTCGCTGGAACGCAACATGCGCTGCGCCACCGGCCACTGCGGCCACTGCCAGCTCGGCCCGCTCCTGCTGTGCCGGGACGGGCCGGTCGTCGCCTACGACCGGGTGGCACCCCTGCTCCAGGTGAGGGAGTTGTGACATGAGTACCGACCCGCGACCGGGCGACCGGCGGCCCACGCTCGCCGTGTGGAAGTTCGCCTCCTGCGACGGCTGCCAGCTGTCCCTGCTGGACTGCGAGGACGCGCTCCTCGGCCTCACCGAGCGGCTGCGCGTGGACCACTTCCTGGAGATGACCCCCACCGAGGGGGCCGGCGGGGAGCGCGCGGGGCCCGGCGGCCGGGGACCGTACGACCTCTCGCTGGTCGAAGGATCGATCAGCACCGCCGAGGACGCCGAACGCATCAGCCACGTCCGGCACGTCTCCCGGTACCTCGTGACCATCGGCGCGTGCGCCACCGCCGGAGGCATCCAGGCCCTGCGCAACTTCGCCCACGTCGACGAGTTCCTCACCGCGGTCTACGCCCGGCCGGAGTACATCGACACGCTGGAGACGTCCACGCCGATCTCGGCCCACGTCCCGGTCGACTTCGAACTGCGCGGCTGCCCCATCGACCGCGGCCAGCTCCTGGAGGTCGTCACCGCCTTCCTGGCCGGACGCAGGCCCCGGATCCCCGCGCACAGCGTCTGCTTCGAGTGCAAGAGGCGCGGTACGACCTGCATCACCGTGGCCCACGGCACCCCCTGCCTGGGCCCGGTCACGCACGCCGGGTGCGGCGCCCTGTGCCCCGCCTACGGCCGCGGCTGCTACGGCTGCTTCGGGCCCAGCGAACGGCCCAACCTGCGCTCCATGGTCGACCAGCTGCGCCACGACGGGATGAGCGAGCGGGACGTCCTGCGTGTCTTCCACACCTTCAACGCCGCCTCCCCGGAGTATGCCTCCGTACCCGACCTGGCGGCCGAGGAGCGGCACTCTCCCGGGGCCAGGACAGAGACCCGCCCGGAAAGGTCCGCATGAACCCTCGCGGAACCCGTGTGCTGCGGCTGGACGCACTGGCCAGGGTGGAGGGCGAGGCAGCGCTCCACCTGAGCGTCGACGGCGGCTCGGTCACCGGGACACGTCTGCGCATCTACGAACCGCCGCGCTTCTTCGAGGCCCTCCTGACCGGCCGGGGCCACACCGAACCCCCCGACATCACCGCCCGTATCTGCGGCATCTGCCCGGTCGCCTACCAGATGAGCGCCTGCCAGGCGATCGAGAACGCCTGCGGCGTCCTCGTCGACGGCCCCCTCGCCGAGCTGCGCCGCCTGCTGTACTGCGGCGAGTGGATCGAGAGCCACGCCCTGCACGTCTACCTGCTGCACGCCCCGGACTTCCTCGGCCTCGCGGACGTGGTGGAACTCGCCCGGCACCAACGCGCCGCCGTGGAGCGGGGCCTGCGGCTGAAGCAGACCGGCAACGCGATCCTCGAACAGCTCGGCGGCCGGCCCATCCACCCGGTCAACGTCCGGGTCGGCGGCTTCTACCGGACACCGGCGCCCGAGGAACTCCGGCCGCTGGCGGAGCGACTGCGGCAGGCCCTGGAGGACGCGCTGGAGACCGTCCGCTGGGTGGCGGCGTTCACCTTCCCCGACGCCCGCGGCGACCACGATCTGCTCGCCCTGCGCGACCCCGGCCGCTACGCCGTCGACTCCGGGACCCCGGCCGTCATGTCCGCCCGCGCGGACGGCCCCCCACCGCGCGGATTCCCGGTGGCCGGCTTCGAGGAGCACGTCCGGGAAGGACAGGTGCCGCACTCCACGGCCCGGACCGCCACCCTGGACGGCCGCCGCTTCCTGACCGGCCCGCTGGCCCGCTTCGCGCTCAGCGGCCGGTGGCTGCACCCCGCGGCGGCCGAGGCGGCGCGCGCGGCCGGGCTCGGCGACCCGGCCGGCGGCGCGGTGTGCGACAACCCGTACCGGAGCGTCGTCGTGCGCGCCGTGGAGATCGTGCACGCCGTGGAGGAGGCCCTGCGGATCATCGACGGCTACGTCCCGCCGCCCCGCCCGGCCGTCGAGGTCCCGCCCCGCGAGGCGACCGGCACGGGCGCCACCGAGGCGCCCCGCGGCCTGCTCTACCACCGCTACGACCTCGCCCGCGACGGCACGCTCACCGGCGCCCGGATCATCCCGCCCACGGCCCAGAACCAGGCCGCCATCGAGGAGGACGTGCGCAGGGCGGTCCAGTCCCGGCTGGACCGCGCGGGCCCCGCCGGCGACGAGGAGCTCACCCACCTGTGCGAGCGGGCCATCCGCAACCACGACCCCTGCATCTCCTGCGCCGCCCACTTCCTCGACCTCACCGTGGACCGCGCGTGAGCGCCCGGGTCGTGGTGATCGGCGTGGGCAACCCCCTGCGCGGCGACGATGCGGCCGGGCCGGCCGTGGTGGAGGCCCTGCGGGGCCGCGTCCCCGCGGACACCGTCCTGGCGGTCAGCGACGGGGAGCCCGCGCGCATGCTGGACCTGTGGCGGGGCGCGGACACCGTGGTCGTCGTGGAGGCCCTGCGCACCCGGCCGCCCCGGCCGGGCCGGCTGCACACCCTGACCCCGGCGGAGGCGGCCGGCCACGCACCGGGAACGGCGAGCACGCACGCCATCGGGCTGGGGGAGTGCATCGCCCTGGCCGAGGCCCTCGACCGGCTGCCGCCCCGGCTCGTGGTGCACGCCGTGGAGGTGGCCGACGTCGGGCTCGGCGCCCGGCTGAGCGAGGCGGTGCGGTCGGCCCTGCCCGAACTGACCGAGCGCGCCGCCGCCTCCGTACGGCAGGCGTACGCACGCACACCCTGGAAGACGGTGGGGAAGATGACACGTCCCGTGGTGGTGGGCGTCGACGGATCGGACGCCTCCTCGCACGCGGTCGACTGGGCCGTGGACGAGGCCGTCCGCCACGGCCTCCCGCTCCGGCTGGTGTACGCCTCCCTCTGGGAGCGCTACGAGAGCGACCCGGCCGAGCCGATGACGGCCGGGGACGTCGTGGCCGCGGCGGCCGAACGCGCCGGGCGGCGCAACCCGGACCTGGAGATCACCACCGCCGTCGTCCCCGAAGAGGCCGCGGCGGCCCTCGTCCGCGCGGGCGCGGACGCCTTCGCCCTGGTGACCGGATCGCGCGGCCGCGGCCGGCTCAAGGGGCTGCTGCTCGGCTCGGTCGGTCTGGCCGTGGCGGCCCGCGCGCACTGCCCGGTGGTGGTGGTCCGCGGCGACCGCGCGGGCCTCGCGGGCACCCACGAGCGGATCCTGCTCGGCCTGGGGGACGCGGACACGGGCACCGACGCCGTACGGTTCGCCCTCCGGGAGGCCGAGGTGCGCGGCTGCGTCCTGGACGCGGTGCGCGCCTGGCGCAGGCCCGCCTACGACCGCGGCGGCCACCGGCTGCCGGACGCCGAACGGCCGGACGAGTACGAGGAGCAGGCCGCCGACCTGCTCGCCGCCCTGCTGCGGGAGCCGGTCGCCGAGCACCCGCACGTCCGCACCCGCCGTACGACGCTCGAGGGCCCGCCGGGCCGGGTCCTCGTGGACCGGTCGGCGGCCGCGGACCTCGTGGTCGTCGGGGCGCGGCGCAGGACCGGCCACTTCGGGCTCCAGCTCGGCCGGGTGGGCCACACCCTGCTCCACCACGCCCAGTGCCCGGTCGCGGTCGTGCCACAGCGGTGAGCCCCGCGGTCACCCCAGTTCAGACGTTGGAGCCGCCGTTGGTGCGGCGCTGCCCCGAACGGCTGCCGCGCCAGTCCAGCACCAGGGCGGTGGCGTCGTCCGCCAGTTGCCCCCCGCACGCGTCGTACACCGCCCTGGTCAGGGTCCGGACCACTTCGCGTGGGTGGTCACCCTGGGTGTCGCGGATGAGGGCCGGCAGGTCGAGCGCGGCGGCGCAGCGTTCCTGCACACCGTCGGTGATCAGAACCAGGCGGTCGCCCGCCTCCAGTTGGAGCCGCTGCACCTCGTAGGGGATCTCGGACCGCACCCCGAACGGCAGGTTGACCTTGACCTTCAGCTCCTCCACGCGGCCGCCGCGCAGCCGCAGCGGCCAGGGATGGCCGGCGTTGACCAGCTCGCAGGCGCCCGTCTCCAGCTCGACGCGCAGCAGCTGGCCGGTGGTCATGCCGCGCGCGTGGTGGGCGATGGCGCGGTGGGCGGCGTTCGCCTGGTCGAGGAGGCCGAGGCCGGCGCGACGGGCCCCGCGCAGGGCGTTGACGGTCAGCGTGGCCAGCAGCGCGGACGCCGTGTCGTGACCCATCGCGTCCGTGATCGACAGGTGCAGGATGTTCTGGTTGAGGGCGTAGTCGTAGGTGTCGCCGCCGATGTCGTCGGCCGGGGCCAGGCCGCCCGCCAGGGTGAACTGGGCCCCTTCGCAGCAGGGCGCCGAGGGCAGCAGCTGGTGCTGGATCTCGGCCGCCAGGCTCATGGTGGTGGTGCGCCGCCCCCAGTGGTAGAGGTCGGTGAAGCGGCGGTCGGTCACCACGATGTACGCCAGCGCGTGCGCGGCCTGGGTGACCGAGTCCCGGACGGTGTCGTCCGCGTACGGCACCGCCATGTCCAGCACGCCGATGCAGTCGCCGCGGTTCGTCACGGGCGCCACGAGCCGCCAGCCGCCCTCCGGGTGCTCCTCCTGGTGCAGGCGCTGGGAGCGCAGCACCCGGTCGTAGACGCTGCCCGCCAGCCCGATCCGCTCCGCCTGGCCGTACGCCTGCCCGGGTGCGCCGGCCTTGGGCAGCCGCACCGCCTCCCGTCCGAGGACGTCGACGAACAGGAACGACACGTCCGTGGCCGAGAACCTCTTCTCCAGGTTCCGGGCCACCACGTCCACCGACTCCACCGGGGCGGCGTCCTCCGCCGCCCGCAGCACCTCATCCAGGCCCAAGCCGTCGTCACCGAACACAGGCACCTCCCCGCTCCCTTCTGCCCTGTGGTCCGGCCCGGATGCGCCGGCCCGGGGAGTACGCCCGGCGCGGGGAGCGGCTCCTCAGCCGAACAGGCTCCGCACCCGGATGGTCTCGACGTGCCGCCACGTGCCGTCGGGCAGCAGCATCCAGTCGCCGGCGGCGCCCCGGGCCCGCAGGTGCACCGAACCGGCCGCCGGCCGGGCGGCCCGCTGCCGCGCCTTCCGCGTCGACGGCAGGGGGGCGCCGCACCGGGCGGTCTCGGCCCGCCCGCCGCCCCGGGTGCGCTTGCGCCTGCTCATCGTCCGACTCCGTCCGCGTTCCGTCGCCCTGCCGGCGTCACTGTCCGCATACCCGTTCCGATGGGGCCGAACGGCACCCGCGGCCCCCGCCCGCCCTGGGGCCAACGGCCGGCGAGGGGGCCGTGCGGCCCCGTGACGGCGCGCCGCCGCCGGGTGAGCGTGGAAGGCGGAGGCCCGGCACGAGGAGGCAGACGTGGACGAGCGACCCACAGTACGCGGTCTGATGAACGCCGCTCCCTACTCGATCAGTGAGGACGAGAGCGTGCTGATGGCCTGGGAGGTCATGGAGCGGACCGGGCAGCAGCAGCTCCCCGTGGTCCGCGGGGACGGCTGCTGCGCCGGGCTCCTGGAGCGCGCCGAACTCGCCGCGGTCTGCGCGGCCGCCGCCACGGCGCTGTCGCGCCGCAAGGTGCGCGCGCTCGTGCACGCCCGCCGGACCGTCACCGCGCACCCCGAGGACGCGGCCGTGCGCGCGGCGGCCGTGATGACGGCGGAACGCCTCGACGCCCTGCCGGTCACCGACCGGCACGGACGCCTGGTCGGGCTGCTCACGGCCCGGGACTACGTCGCCGCGGCCGCCGGGCTGCGCGCCCACGCCGAACCCGCCGGCCAGGGCCCCGCCCGGGCCACCCTGCCCGGCCTGCCACCGCACCGCTCCACTCGGGAACACGGCATCCCCATCCCCTAGTTCGCTACCGTGGCCGGGTGGCAGACACCCGTGAGCGTCCGGTCGCCGTCTTCGACCTCGACAACACCCTGGCCGACACAGCCCACCGCCAGCATTTCCTGGCGGAACGGCCCCGGAACTGGGACGCGTTCTTCGCCGCCGCGCCGGCGGACCCCCCGCTCGCCGAGGGGGTGGCCCTCGCCCTGGAGCAGGCGCGCGCGTGCGACGTCGTGTACCTCACCGGGCGGCCCGAGCGGTGCCGGCGCGACACCGTGGACTGGCTCGCCGCCCACGGGCTGCCGGAGGGGCCGCTCCACATGCGGCGCGACGCCGACCGCAGGCCCGCGCGGTTCACCAAGCTGGCGATCCTGCGCCGCCTCGCCGGCACCCGCGAGGTCCGGGTGCTCGTCGACGACGACGACCTCGTGTGCGACGACGCCGAGCGCGCCGGATTCACCGTCGTGCGGGCCCGCTGGGCCGAGCGGTCCGCGGCGCTCGAGGACGCCCAGGAGCGCGAGGGGCGCACCTGACGGCCGCGAGACCCGTCCTCAGCACCCGTCCTCAGGATTCCTGCTCGGTGTCCTCGATGCGGAAGCCCACCTTCAGGCCGACCTGGTAGTGCTCGATCCGCCCGTCCTCGAGCTGGCCGCGGACCTGGGTCACCTCGAACCAGTCGAGGTTGCGCAGGGTCTGCTGGGCGCGTGCGATGCCGTTGCGGATGGCCTGGTCGACGCCCTCGTGCGAGGTGCCGACGATCTCGGTGACCCGGTAGGTGTGGTTCGTCATGCGGGTGCTCCTCTCCGGACACGCGTCACGGCTCACTCCACCGTCCCCCATCCCCGCCCGGCGCGCGAGGCGTCGGCCGTACCCCCCGGTAGCGCTTGACCAACGCATTGGTCCATACCAAAATCAGCACACCCGTACGAACCCTCGTGTTCGTCCCCCCACGTCGGGCCCGCTCCCCTGTCCGCACCGCCAGGCCAGACAGAACAGGACCCCTCGTGAGACCTCGTCTGCTCGCTCTTCTCTGCGTGACCGGCTCCCTCGTCAGCGGCTGCGGCCTCCTGCCCGGCGGCCACGACCGGCACACCGTCACCGTGTGGCTGATGAAGGACAGCGCCTCGCAGGACTTCCTGCGCCGCTTCACCGAGGACTTCGAGCGCACCCACCCGGACCTGCGCCTGGACATCCGCATCCAGCAGTGGACCGGCATCGTGGACAAGGTCCGCGCGGCGCTCAGGAGCGACGCCGGGGACACCCCCGACGTCATCGAGGTGGGCAACACCCAGGTCCCGCTGTACGTCGAGGACGGCCGGCTCGCCGACCTCACGCTGGAGTCGATGCGCGACTGGGGCAAGGAGGACTGGCTGCGCGGCCTCGCCGAACCGGGCAGGGACGGCACCACGCAGTACGGCGTGCCCTGGTACGCGGCCAGCCGGGTCGTCATCTACCGCAAGGACCTCTTCGCCGGCGCCGGCATCACCGACCCGCCGAAGACCCGCGCGCAGTGGCTCGCGGACACGGAGAAGCTCAACTCCGGCGGCGACCAGGGCATCTACCTCGCCGGACAGGACTGGTACACCCTCGCCGGCTTCGTCTGGGACGAGGGCGGCGAGCTCGCCGTGCGGCGCGACTACGCGTGGCACGGCGCCCTGGACACCCCGGCCGCGCTGCGCGGGATGGACTTCTACCGGCGGCTCCAGGCGCTCGGCCACGGGCCCGTCGACGCCGACGAGGAACACCCGCCCCAGGCCGGGGTGTTCGCGGGCGGCGAGGTGGCCCAGATCGTCGCCGTGCCCGGCCTCGCCGACTCGATCGTCCGCCAGAACCCCGGCCTGAAGGGCAAGCTGGGCTTCTTCCCGGTGCCCGGCAAGGCCGCCGCCCGGCCCGGGACCGTCTTCACCGGCGGCTCCGACCTCGTTGTCCCGCGGAACACCGACGACCAGTTCGCCGCGACCGCCGTCGTCGGCGCGCTCGCCGGCGCCAAGTGGGACACCGACCTCGCCCGCACCATGAACTACGTGCCCAACAAGACCACGCTGGCCGGCGCGGTCGCGGGCGAGGAGGGGGTCGCCGCCATGGCGGCCGGCGCCGCCCACGGCCGGGCGACCCCCAACACCCCCGAGTGGGCCGCCGTCGAGGCCGACAACCCGATCAAGGGCTACATGACCAGGGTGCTGCGCGGCGCGGACCCGCGGGCCGAGGCCCGCCGCGCCGCCCGCAGGATCACCGAGGAGCTCACCCCGGACCTGGGGTGAGCCGCCCCGCCGCGACGCACTCCGCCGCGACTCACCCCGCCACGCTCAGCGACAGCGCGAACCGGTCCTCGGCGTCCGTCCACCAGTGGGTCAACTCCAGCCCCACGGCTGCCAGTTCCGCGGTCACGCCCTCCTTGCGGAACTTCGCCGACACCTCGGTGCGCAGCTCCTCGCCCGCCGCGAAGTCCACGGCGAGGTCCAGCGCGGGCACCTTGACGGTCTGCGCGGTACGGGAGCGCAGCCGCATCTCGATCCACTCCCGCTCCGCGTCCCAGAGCGCCACGTGGTCGAAGGCGTCCGGGTCGAAGTCGGCGCCCAGCTCCCGGTCGACGACGGCCAGGACGTTCTTGTTGAACGCGGCCGTCACCCCGGCCGCGTCGTCGTACGCCCGGACCAGCACCCGCTCGTCCTTGACCAGGTCCGTGCCCAGCAGCAGGCCGTCGCCCGGCTCCAGCAGACCGCGCACGGACGCCAGGAACTTCGCCCGCTCGGCGGGCAGCAGGTTGCCGATCGTGCCGCCGAGGAACGCCACCAGCCGGGGTCCGGGCGTGCGGGGCAGGGCCAGCGGGGCGGTGAAGTCGGCGATCAGCGCGTGCACCGCCAGCTCCGGCCGCTCCTCGACGATCGCCTGCCCGGCCTGGGTGAGGGCGCTCTCGCTGACGTCGACCGGTACGTAGGCCCGCAGCGAGGTGAGCGCGTCGAGCAGGTGGCGGGTCTTCTCCGAGGAGCCGGAGCCCAGTTCCACCAGGGTGCGGGCCCCGCTCGCGGCGGCGATCTCCCCGCTGCGGGAGGCGAGGATCTCCCGTTCCGCGCGGGTGGGGTAGTACTCGGGCAGCTCCGTGATCCGCTCGAACAGCTCGCTGCCGCGCGCGTCGTAGAACCACTTCGGCGGCAGCCACTTGGGGGTGTCGGTGAGGCCGTGCAGGACGTCGGAGCGCAGCGCGGCGCCCGTGGCGTCCTCGGGGAGGGTGCGGGTGACGTGCAGGGGACTCACGTGCAGGGCTCCTTCGGTGCGGAGTCGGCAGTGGGGGAGGGCGCCGGTTCGCCCAGTGGGGCGAGCAGGACGCCGGCGCGGGTCGCGGTGAGCACGGTGCGGTCGGGGGCCTCCCGCCAGAGGGGGTCGTCGTCGTACGGCTCGGAGGCGACGACCGTGGCGAGGCCGGGCTCCGTGCGGTACCAGAGGCTGTCGCCCCAGGCGGTGGCGGTGACGGTGGCGCCGTCGGTCAGCAGCAGGTTGAGGCGGGAGGCGGGGGCGGCCGCGGCCAGCTGGCGAACCGTTTCTCCGAGGGCCTGTTCCGGCTCGTCGCCGCAGCGCAGCCGGTGCAGGACCAGCGCCCAGACGAACGCCGAGTCGGTGCGCGCCTCCATCGACAGCAACTCGACCGGGGGCAGCGCGGACACCAGCGCCGCCACCGAGTCCGGCCAGCCGCCGATCGCGCCGTTGTGGCTGAACAGCCACCGCCCGGCGGTGAAGGGCGCCGCCGCGGCCTCGGCGTCCGCGCCCGACAGGGTCGCGTCGCGCACGGCGCCGAGCACGGCGCCGGAGCGCACCACCCGGGCGAGGTCGGTGAGGGACAGGTCCGCCCAGATGGGCCCGGCCCGCCGGTAGCGGGCCGGCACCGGGTCGTCCGGGGCGTACCAGCCCACCCCGAAGCCGTCGGCGTTCACCGTCCCGTACCGCTGGCCGCGCGGCGCCCACGACTGCCGGAACAGGCTGTGCTCCGGTTCCGTCAGCACCCGGCCCAGCGGCACCTCGGGTCCGAGATAGGCCACATGACGGCACATCAGACGGCCTCCGAACGCGCGGTGCGGAACCCGGAGAAGATCTGCCGGCGGACCGGGTGGTCCCAGTTGCGGAACGTGCCCCGGCAGGCCACCGGGTCCACGGCGAACGAACCGCCGCGCAGCACCTTGTAGCCGGGGCCGAAGAACACCTCCGAGTACTCCTTGTACGGGAACGCGGTGAAGCCCGGGTACGGCAGGAAGTCGCTCGCCGTCCACTCCCACACGTCGCCGATCAACTGCCGCACGCCCAGCGGGGACGCACCGGCCGGGTAGCTGCCGGCGGGCGCGGGCCTGAGGTGCCGCTGGCCCAGGTTGGCGTGCTCGGGCGCCGGGTCGGCGTCGCCCCACGGGTAGCGGGTGGAGCGGCCGGTGGCCGGGTCGTGGCGGGCGGCCTTCTCCCACTCCGCCTCGGTGGGCAGCCGGCGCCCGGCCCAGCGGGCGTAGGCGTCCGCCTCGTACCAGCACACGTGCAGCACCGGCTCGTCGGGCGGGACGGCCTCGGTGACCCCGAAGCGGCGCCGCAGCCACTGGCCGCCGTCCCGCCGCCAGAACAGCGGGGCGGTCAGCGAGTGCCGCCGCACGTGCGCCCAGCCCTCCGGCGTCCACCAGCGCTCGGTGCCGTAGCCGCCGTCCTCGATGAACGCCTGGTACGCCGCGTTCGTCACCGGGGTGGTGTCGATCCAGAACGGTGCCACCTCCACCGGGTGCGCCGGGCGTTCGTTGTCCAGCGCCCACGGCTCGTCCGAGGTGCCCATGGTGAACGGGCCACCGGGGACCAGGACTTCGGCGGGGCCGGTGAACAGGGGCCGGGGTTCCGGGTCCGGGGCGGTCAGGGCCTGCGGACCGGTGCGCAGCTGATGGGTGATCAGCATCGTCTCGTCGTGCTGCTGTTCGTGCTGCGCGATCATCCCGAAGGCGAACCCCGCCTCGGTCAGCCGGGTGCCGTGGAAGTCCGCCGCCTCCAGCAGGTCCAGGGCCCGGCCGCGCACGTCGGCGGCGTAGCGGCGGGCCTCGGCGGGCGGCAGCAGCGGCAGCGAGGGGCGCTCGGACCGCGGGTGCTCGAAGGCGTCGTACAGGCTGTCGATCTCCGGCCGCATCGCCTCCCGGCCGCCGACCGCCCGCAGCAGCCACTGCTCCTCCTGGTTGCCGATGTGCGCGAGGTCCCAGACCAGCGGGGACATCAGCGGGGAGTGCTGGGCGGTGAGGTCGGCGTCCTCGACGCACGTCGTCAGGAGGGTCGTGCGCGCGCGGGCGGTGGTGAGGGAGGCCAGCGCCCGCTCGCGCAGGGACTCGGTGTCGGTCTCGGTCTCGGTGTCGGTCTCCGGGACGGTCATGTGGGGAAGTCCTTCCTCGCGTGGGCGCGCGCTCGCGTGCCGTCCACGCGGTCGAGCAGGTCGTCGGCCGGGCAGCGGCCCCGTGTGACATGGCGGTCGGCGTACTCCGCGACGGCGTCGAGGACCGCGGACGTCGCACCGAGCCGGGGCAGGGCCTCGAGCGCCGCCGCGAAGCAGGCGACGGCCGCGTCCCGCAGCTCGGGGTCGGCGAGCCCCCGCCGGGCCGCTTCGATCCACAGCGGGTTGTGCGGGGCCGGCAGCTTCAGGGCCCGCTCGGCGAGCGGTTTCACCGCCCGGTGCGCGGACTCGGCGGCCTCCGGGTCGTCGAACAGCGCCGCGGTCACCGCGAGCGGCACGATCCAGCCGTCCTCGCCGGGCTGCGCGTCGATCATGCGCAGCTCCAGGTGGCCGCGCGGGCGGACCGGCGGGAACAGGGTGGTCAGGTGGTAGCCGAGATCCTCCCGGGTGGGCGGCCGGGGCGCCCGGGTGCGGATCCACTCGCGGAAGGGCAGGCCCTCGGGCACGTGCCAGGGGCCGCCGTCGCGCCGGACGCACATCACCGGCGCCTCCAGCACGTGCCGGGCCCAGGCCGCCCGCGGCTCCCCGCCCGGCGGGGGAGCGCCCGCCCGGCCGGCGCCGATCCGCGTCCACATCAGCTGCCGCGCGGACTTCCAGCCCGTGGGCCGCCCGTCCACCAGCGGGGAGTTGGCGAACGCGGCCACCAGGACCGCGCCCAGGTGGTGCGCCAGCCACCAGCGCCGCTCGTACCCGAGCGGGCCCGGCTCCTCGTGTCCGGCGTCCAGGCACACCTGGACGGAGGCCGAGGCGCACATCATGTGCCGGCCGGCCGTGCCGGTGCGGTCGAGACAGGCCTCCATGGCGTCGTAGCGCGGTTCGCGCAGGAACCGGCGGGGTGCGTGCCAGGGGTCGTGGCCGACGCCGGAGAGTTCCAGACCGTGCCCAGCGAGGACCGCGCGGACGGCGTCCAGGTCGGCGGAGACGGTGCCGACGCACTCCATGAGGGAGGCGGCGGGCGGCGAGCTCAGCTCCAGCTGGCCGCCGGGTTCGACGGTGAGCGGCGAGCGCAGCGGCACGGTGCGCAGTGCCGCGTAGGCCGCTTCCAGTCGTTCGGGTGTCACGGGGAGCTGCGGCCGGCGCAGCTCGTGGACGAGCCATTCCACCTCGACCCCGACGGTGCGGGGCGGGCCCGTCTTGAAGCAGATGCCCCGGACCAGGGCCTCCACCTCGGCCTCGGTGACGGCGGTGCGGTGCTCCGTACAGTCGCCACCATCGCTATAGGAATCGGACATGTCGGGATCCTCCTGAGATTCCACCATGTCGCCGCAGCCCGGCGTTCGGTGAGCCGGGGCGGCACTCGTCCCACCCAAGACCCTCGCGCCGAATCGCACAAGAGTGCCCAGGGGGACGTCCCGGATCGGTAACCTCCGTTCCCTTCCGCGTTTCCGGCCGCTTCGGTCCCCGGAAACTCCGTTGCACCGCATCCCAGGATCACCCAGGATGCGTGCATGAGCACGACGGGGGAGACCGCGCGGGCCGCGCTCATGGCGTCCACGGGGGTGGCGCCATGAGCGCGCGCCTGCGCGGGATCGCGGCGCGGACCGAGGAGATCGTGGCGGCGGGCGCGTACCGCGCGCCGGACGGCCGGACGGTGTCCCTGGGGGCCGCTCTCGCGGCCGCCCGGGCGGGCACGCGGATGTACGGCCCCGAGCCGGTGCCGGTGCCGGAGGCCCGGGAGGCGGAGACCGTCGTCGAGGTCACCGGCGAGAGCAGCCTGGAGGCCGCCCGGCGGCTGGCCGGCGCGCCGGTCGCGGTGCTGAACTTCGCCTCGGCCCGCAATCCCGGCGGGGGTTATCTGAACGGCGCGCAGGCCCAGGAGGAGGCCCTGTGCCGGGCCTCCGCGCTGTACACCTGCCTCCTCGAGGCCCGCGGCTTCTACGACCACCACCGCGCACACCGGGACCCGTTCTACTCCGATCGGGTGATTCACAGCCCGGCCGTGCCGGTGTTCGGCGACGACCGGGGCGGGCTGCTGCCGGAGCCGTACCTCGCGGGCTTCCTGACGGCGGCCGCCCCCAACGCGGGCGTCGTACGGCGCACCGCGCCCGAGCGTGCGGGCGAACTCCCGGCCGCCCTCGCCCGGCGGGCCGAGCGGGTCCTGGAGGCCGCCGCCGCGCAGGGCTACCGCCGGCTGGTGCTGGGCGCCTGGGGCTGCGGTGTCTTCCGGAACGACCCGGCTCAGGTCGCGGGCGCCTTCCGGGGGCTCCTCGGACCCGGCGGAAGGTTCGCGCGGACGTTCGCACACGTGGTGTTCGGCGTGCTGGACCGCACGCCGGACGCGGTAATCCGGGAGGCATTCGTACAGGCGTTCGCGGGCGGTGGGTACGGGTCGGTGTCAGCCGCTCATGCCGAGAGGTGAGGCTCACGCCGGGCGGTAACCCGTACGCGGGGCGGTGACGCTCAGGTCCAGCCGTAGCGCTCGTGGAGCCGCTGCCGGACGAGGTTGAACCGCATCCGGTCCAGTGCGCAGGCCTCCCGGCGCATGCCGTCCTCGTGCAGCCGCAGCACACGGTCCACGTCCACCCAGGAGTCGCGCCCCGTCCGGTCCCAGGGCCCGCTGCCTATGGCGACCCACTCCCGGTCGCCGTCGTGCCGCTTGCTGGACAACTGGACGGCGAGGAAGGTGCCCGCCGCCTCGCGGGCGACGACCAGCACGGGTCGGTCCTTGCCCCGCCCGTCGTTCTCCTCGAACGGCACCCACGTCCACACGATCTCACCCGGGTCCGGGTCGCCGTCGTGGGCGGGGGAGTACTCGGTGCGCACCCGGCCGACCTGGCGCGGGTCGGCCTCGGTGGTGGCGTGGGGGCCGTGGCGGCCCGGGACGTTCTCATCGGTGACTGTGCTCACGCAGGCACCCTAGTGGTCCGGCCCGGGACGGCAACGGGCGCCCCGTCCCGGCCGGTTACGCCGGTGAGGTCCCGGCGTACGAGGGGATCTGCATACCGGGGCGGCGGCGGTGCACCGTCAAGTAGGCCAGGCCCGAGTCACCCGCGGTGATGCTGCGGGTGGAGCCGTGCGGCAGCCACAGCAGGCTGCCCTCGGTGAGCGCCTCCGGCTCCTGCGACGCGCCCTTGCCGAGCACCCCGTCCCCGGCGACCACCAGGAGCAGCACGTCCAGCAGCGGTTCGGTGTGGGTCGCGATGCGCCCGCCCGGGGCGAGCCGGATCACGTTGGCGTCGAGCTGGCGCCCGCTCTCGGCCAGCTTCCACAGCGCGCCGGCCGGGACCGGCGGCGCCCCGGCCAGCGCCCGGGTGTCGCACAGGACGCGCGGGTCCGGTCCGGCCGGACCGTCCGGCCCGCTCCCGCTCGCGGACGACGACGTCATGGGATACCCCTCGTTCCTCGGCTCCTGCTGACCACCCTACAATTACTACAGTTCCAACCGGTGAAAAATCTGCCCAGGTGAGAGGGGTGATCCGGCTTGACCACGCGGGAGAGCCCGCGCCGCCAAGAGGTGCTGGAGGTGCTGCGGGCCGCTCCGGAGCCGCTCGGGGTCGCCGAGACGGCCGAGCGGCTGGGCGTCCACCCCAACACCGTGCGCTTCCACCTGGACGCCCTGGTGGCCGACGGCCTCGTCGAGCGCAGCCTCGCCGCGCCCTCGGGGCCCGGCCGGCCGCGCACCGTGTACGCCGCGCACCGCGGCATGGACCGCGGGGGTGTACGCGGCTACCAGTTGCTGGCGCGGATGCTGCTCAGCCGGTGGGCGTCCGCCGACCCGGCCGAGGCGCGCGCGGAGGCCGAGCAGGCCGGCCGCGCCTGGGGCCGCTACCTGGTGGACCCGCTGCCGCCGTCCGTACCGCCGACGGCCGAGCGCTCGGCGGACCGGCTCGTCGCCCTGCTGGACGACCTGGGTTTCGCCCCCGCACCCGAGGGCGCGGATCCGGCGGGCGGCCCGCCGAGCCGGATCCGGCTGCGGCACTGCCCCTTCCTGGAACTCGCCGAGGAGCACGGTGCGTTGGTGTGCCCACTGCACCTCGGCCTGATGCGGGGCGCCCTGGACGGGCTCGGCGCGCCGCTGACGGCCACCGGCCTGGAGCCCTTCGCCGAACCCGACTCCTGCCTGGCCCACCTGGCCGGGCCTCCCGCCGACCGGCTCCCGACCGCCGCCCCACCGCGCGGCACAGAAAGGCGAACCCGATGAACACCGTCCCGGCCGCCACCGCGAGCGCGATCGTCTTCGTCTGGCTCGGAATGGTGCTGGCGATCTCCTTCCTGGAGGCGCCGCTGAAGTTCCGCGCGCCGGGCGTGACCATACCCATCGGGCTGGGCATCGGCCGCCTGGTGTTCCGCGCGCTGAACGCGGTCGAGGCCGCCCTGGCCGCCGTCGTGGTCGTCGCGGTCGCCGTGGGCGGCCCCCCGGCCGGGATCACCGGGCTCACGGCGGCCGTCGCCGTGCTGCTCGCCGTCCAGCTGACCGTGGTCCGCCCCCGTCTCAACCGCAGGTCGGACCGGGTCCTCGCCGGCGAGGACCTGCCCCGCTCCCGCGGCCACCTCTGGTACGTGGCGCTGGAGCTGGCCAAGGTCGTGGTCCTCATCGCGTTGGGGATCGGCCTGCTCACGGCGTGACCCCGGCCTCCGGCCACAGGTGCTCGTGCCGGCAACGACGTTCAGCGGCCGGGCGGCGCGGCCGGGAGCCGTCGCGCCCCCGGCGGCTCGGTCCGCCCTGGGCGTGACCCCGACCCCCCAGGTGCCGGCTCACGCCGCCGGGGTTCGCACGTGCGCCGGGTGCGGTGGTGGCCACCGCTCGTGCCGGCGCAGTCCGGCCTCCGGTCGAGCGGCGAGCGAAACCGGCAGCGGTCCGCTTTCCGGCCGCGGCCGGACGAACGCGGCGCACTCGGCAGGCGCCCCGCCTGGCCGCCCGGCCGCTCGGCCCGCTGACGGCATGACCCCGGCTCCTGGGTGCGGGCTCGCTTCCCCGGGGCCGGCGCGTCCGCCGGGTGCGGTGGCTCGTGCCGGCGTGCTTCGGCCTCCGGTCGCGCGGCGAGTGAGACGAGCAGCGCTTCGCTTCACCGGCCGAGGCCGGGCGGCCGTGGCGCGGTCGACGGTCGTCCCGCCCGGCCGTCCGGTCTGCCGACGGCGTGAGCCCGGCCTTCCCAGGCCGCAGGTGACCGTTCACACCGCCGGGGACGGCACGTCCGTCCGGTGTGGTGGTGGCCAGTGCTCGTGCCAGCGCAGTTCGGACTCCAGTTGGGCGGCGAGTGAGACCAGCAGTGGCTCGCTGTGGGCGGGGCCGAGGAGCTGGGCGCCCACGGGGAGGCCGTCGCCGACGAAGCCGGCGGGGACGTTGACGCCCGGCCAGCCCAGGACGTTCCACGGCCAGGCGTACGGGCACGCGGCGATGATGGCGCGGTCGGTGGCCGCGCCGCCCAGCCGGTGCAGGGCGCCGATCGCGGGCGGGGGAGCGGCGGTCGTCGGGGCGAGGATCACGTCGTACGAGTCGAAGAACGCGCCGATGCGCCGCTGCAGGACCGCCTCGGCGCGCCGCGCCGCCCGCAGCGGGGCGCCGGCGAGCAGCCGGCCCAGCCGGGCCGCCTCCCGGGTGCGCGGATCGAGGAGCGCCGGGTCGGGGACCTCGCGGGCCCACTCGGCGATCCCGGCGGTGGCGCGCGGGACGAAGGTCAGCCCGATCCGGCCGTAGGGCGGGTCGGCCTCCTCCACGTCGTGCCCCAGGGCGGCGATCCGGTCGGCGAGTTCGACGACGCGGGCCCGGACCTCCGGGTACAGCCGCGCCGGTACGGCCGTGAACGGCGGCCTCAGCGACAGCGCGACGCGGAGCCGGCCCGGGTCGCGGCCGACCGCGTCCGCGACCGTGAGCGCGGGCGGGCGGTGCGGGTCCAGGTCGTGGTTGCCGCTCGCCGCGTCCAGCAGCAGGGCGGCGTCGGCGACCGTGCGGGCCAGCGTGCCGTTGACGGTGATGCCCTGGAAGGACTCGCCGCGCGGCCAGGTCGAGATGCGTCCGCGCTGCGGCTTGATGCCGATCAGATGGGTCCAGGAGGCCGGGATGCGCACCGAACCGGCGCCGTCCGAACCCAGCGCGGCCGGGACCAGCCCGGCGGCCACGGCGGCGGCCGAGCCCCCGGAGGAGCCCCCCGGCGTGTGGCCGGTGTGCCACGGGTTGCGGGTCTCGCCGAACGCCGGGCCCTCGGTGAACGGCCACTGCCCGAGCTCGCAGGTGTTGGTCTTGCCGACGATCACGGCCCCGGCCGCCCGCAGCCGCCGTACCGCCTCGCCGTCCCGCGCGACCGGCGGGAAGTCGCCCCGGCAGCCGAACGCGGTCGGTTCGCCCGCGACGTCCATGTCGTCCTTCACCGCCACCGGCACCCCGAGCAGCGGGCGCCGTACGCCGGCGGCCCACTCCCGGTCGGCGGCGTCGGCCTCGGCGAGCGCGGCCTCGGCGCGGACGATGCGGAAGGCGTTCAGCGTGGGCTGGGCGGCCTCGATCCGGGCCAGGGCCCGCTCCACGAGCGCGCGGGAGGTGACCTCCCCGCCGGCCAGCGCGCGGGCGGACTCGACGAGGCTCTCGGTACGGTCGGGCGTCATCGCGGGAGCACCTCCGGGAACCTCGGGCACGCTGTCTACCGAACGGTAACGTCACCGCCCGTGCCTTCGTACAGAGGGCGCACCGGTGACATCCGGTCAGGTTCCCGGACGGCCCTCATCCGGCCAGCAGCCTGCGCAGCCAGGCGAGGCGGGCCGCCCGGGCCGCCCGGGACAGGGACGCCTCGGGTGCGAAGCCGTCGAACCCGTGGAAGCCGCCCGGCCAGACGTGCAGCTCGGCCACACCGCCGCACGCCCAGATGCGGGAGGCGTAGGCGACGGCCTCGTCCCGGAAGGTCTCCGCGGAGCCGACGTCGAGGAAGGCCGGGGGCAGGCCGGACAGGTCCGTGGCCCGGGCGGGAGCGGCGTAGGGGGAGACGCCGGGGCCGCCCCGCCGGTCGCCGAGCAGCGCCGTCCAAGCGGTCTCGTTGGCGGTGCGGTCCCAGACGCCGACGCCCGCCATCTGCCGGCACGAGAGGGTGTCGTTGCGGTCGTCGAGCATGGGGTACAGCAGCATCTGGCCGATGGCCGGCGGGCCCTCGCGGTCGCGCAGGGCGAGGGCGAGCGCGGCGGCCAGGCCGCCGCCCGCGCTGGCCCCGGCGAGGACGATCCGGTCCGGGTCGCCGCCGAACTCCCGGGCGTGCCCGGCCGTCCAGAGCAGGCCCGCGTACACGTCGTCGATCGGCGCCGGGTGCGGGTGTTCGGGCGCGAGCCGGTACTCGACCGACACGACGACCGCGCCGAGTTCGCGCGCCCAGGCCAGCGGGCCGTCCACGCCGGCCCGGTTGGTGCCGAGGATCAGGCCGCCGCCGTGCATGTGGTAGATCACCGGCAGCGAGTCGGCGGGACCGGCGGAGGCGGGGCGGCAGACGAGCACGGAGAGGTCCGGGGCGCCCTCGGGGCCCGGCACCGTGCGGTCCTCCGCCGCGAAGGCGCCGTCCACGGTGGGGTCGAACAGCTCGGCCAGCTCACTGCCCGCGCTCCGCCGGGCGGCGGGGATGTCGTCCGCCGTCAGTCCCGGGGTGATCGCGTCCCCGGCCGGCTCCAGCGCGGCGGCGAGCTCCGGATCGAACGGAGGCGGGGGCGGGACCTCGGGCATGGCTTCTCCTCACCTGCTTCTGCGACGCGGGTCTCGCGTCCTGCGACACATATGACCCGTACGGCTCCTTCGAACCTGCGCGTCGGCCGGACGGCGGGAGCCCGTCCCCGGCCCGCACCACGGCGAAGGGGCCGGAGCCGTGCGGCTCCGGCCCCTTCCGGGTGGTGCGGGTGCGTCTGTGCCGGGGCTCAGGCGGCCGCGGCCTCGCCCACGTTGCCGTGCAGCCGGGCGACGACCTCGGTCAGCTGGGCGGCGACCTCGGCGTCGTCGACCGGATGGGTCTCGGCGAAGCGGGTCACGGAGCCCGGGATGGACAGCTTGATGTCCTCGATCACCTTGCCGCCGGCGATGCCCACGGCCTTGCGGGTGTCGTCCTGGGCCCACACGCCGCCGTACTGGCCGAAGGCGGTGCCGATCACGGCGACGGGCTTGCCGCCGAAGGCGCCGGCGCCGTACGGGCGGGACAGCCAGTCGATGGCGTTCTTCAGGACGGCCGGGATGGTGCCGTTGTACTCGGGGGAGAAGAGCAGGAAGGCGTCGGCGGCCTGGGCGGCCTCCCGCAGCTTGGCGGCGGCGGCCGGGACGCTGCCCTCGACGTCGACGTCCTCGTTGTAGAAGGGCACCTCGGCCAGGCCGTCGAAGAGGACGACCTCGGCACCCTCGGGCGCGAGCTTGACGGCCGCCTCGGCGAGCTGGCGGTTGTGCGAACCGGCGCGGAGGCTGCCGACGAGCGCGAGGATACGGACAGACATGGTGGTACTCCAAGGGGCCTGAAACATAGCCGATACGATCCGGACCGAGGTCCGTTTAGTTGCCACTCAAAGGTGTATCAGGTCAAGCGGACCGCGGTCCAGTTTTGTTCCCGGTGCTTTACGCTGTCTTCATGTCCAGCGTCCTGCCGCCCTTCCCTCAACCCCAGGAGCCCGTCGACCCGCCTCGGCTGCTGGAGGTGGAGCCGGGTCCCGGCGAGCCGTGCCTGCGCGCCGACGCGGCCCGCAACCGGGCCCGGCTGCTGGAGGCGGCCGCCCGGCTCATCGCGGAGCACGGGGTGGCCGGGGTGACGATGGAGGCGGTGGCCGCGGCGGCCCAGGTCGGCAAGGGCACGGTGTTCCGCCGCTTCGGCGACCGCACCGGTCTGCTGATGGCGCTGCTCGACCACTCCGGCAGGCAGCTGCAGGCCGACTTCCTGGGCGGGCCCCCGCCGCTGGGCCCCGGGGCGCCGCCCCTGGAGCGGCTGCGGGCGTTCGGCGTCGCGGTGCTGTACCGCTCCGCCGAGCAGCTGGAACTGCAGCTGGCCGCCCAGCCCGAGCCGACCCGCCGCTACGCCCACCCGGCGTACCAGGCGCTGCGCACCCACGTCGTGATGCTGCTGCGGCAGATCCTGCCCGACGGTGACTGCGACCTGCTGTCCCACCCGCTGATGGCGTACCTCGACCCCGGCCTGATCCACCACCTGACCCGGCAGCGCGGGATGCCCATGGAGCGCCTGGAGACCGGCTGGACCGACCTGGTGGCCCGCGTGACGGGCACGGAGCCGCCGCGCTAGGCCTCGCCGGCCGGGTTGCGCCGTTCGCCCGGCGGGCGAGACCCGCTGGGGCGCGGGGGAGCGGGTTCCGTCGTGGGCCGCGCTCGCGCGCACGGCCGCGGCCCGGCCGGTTCCGCCACGCCTCGCGGGCGGCCCGCCACGCGCCGCGGCGCACGCGCGTCCGCGTCGGCGCGGCAGCGGTGTCAGGCTTCCCGGTGCTACCGGCCGCTCCGGGTCCCCGGCTGGTCCCGCGCCTCTTCGTGACGGCGTGCCCCGCGCCACTCCGCGCCGCCTCACTGCGGCGTGCCCCGCGCCCCGGCCGGTTCCGCGCCGTCCTGCGCGAGGCGTGCTCCGGGTCGCCGGCGGGTTCCGCGTCGTCTTGCAGGCGGCGTGCCCCGCGCCCGGGGCCGGTTACGCGCCGTCTTGCGGGCGCCGTGCCCCGTGTCGCCTTGCGGGTGGCGTGCCTTGCGTCCCCGGCCGGTCCCGTGTCGCCTCACGGCGGCGTGCCCCGCGCCCCGGCCCTGGCGCGCCGTCCTCACGTGCCGCCCTCAACAGCTGGAGAGCGGCGTCAGCCCCCACTGGCACATAGCCGCCGGACCTATCCGGCGGCGCCGCCGCTTCGTTCAGGTATGAACCACGTTCCCCCGCCCGTCCCCGCCTCCGGCCGCTCTGCCAAGATGCGGTCTGTCATGGTTCAGATACCGAACACGCCCTCGTCCCCCGCGCCCGCACCGCACTCGGTTCCCACGAGCGCGGACGTGGCCCGGCTGGCCGGCGTCTCGCGCGCGACCGTCTCCTACGTCCTCAACAACACCAGCGCCGTACGGATCAGCGAACCGACCCGACGGCGGGTCCACGAGGCGGCGCAGGAACTGGGGTACGTGCCCCACGCCGCCGCCCGCAGCCTGCGCGCCGGGCACAGCCGCATCGTCCTGATGCCCGCCCCGGCGATACCGGTGGGCCCCCTGTACAGCCGGTTCCTGGGTGAACTCCAGGCGGCCCTCGGCCGGCTCGACTACACCGTCGTGCAGTACGGCTCCGTCGGCCTGCGCGGCGACGAGGCCGCCCGGGCCTGGGCCGAACTGCGGCCGGTCGCCGTCCTGGTGCCCGGCGGGGACATCGGCCCGCGCGGGGTGGCCGTCCTCCAGCGGGCCGGAGCCCGGGCCGTGGTGACCCTGGGGCCCGAGCGCGTCGACGGCGCGCACGCCCTGCTGACGGACCACAGCGCCGTCGGCCACAGCGCCGGCGCCCACCTGTACGCACGCGGCCGGCGCCGCATCGGAGTGGTCGTCCCCGAGGAGCCCGGCCTGGAGGTGTTCTCCGAGCCCCGGCTCGCGGGCGTGCGCCGGGCCCTGCACGGCACGGACGCGACGGCGACCGTGCTGCCGCTGGCGTACACGGAGCAGGCGGCGGCCGAACTCGCCGCCGGCTGGCGCGGGTTGAGCCTGGACGCGGTGTTCGCCTACAACGACGAGTACGCGATGCTGCTCATGCGCGCCCTCCAGGACGAGGGTGTCCGCGTCCCCGAGGACGTGGCCGTGGTCGGCGCCGACGACCTGATGCTGGGCCGGCTGCTGAGACCCCGCCTCAGCACCGTCCGCATCGAGCTGCCCTCCGGCCGGGACCTCGCCGAACTGGTCGACCGCGCGGTGCGCGACCCGGGCGCCGAGCCCGAGGTGCGCGAGGTGCTGGGCGCCTCGCTCGTGCACCGCGCGTCGAGCTGACGGCGGGCGGCTACCGGTCGCCGCCCTCCTGGGCCGCGATGCTCTTGCGGACCTCGTCCATGTCGAGCCGGCGCGCCTGGCCGATGACGTCCGTGAGGGCGGCCTCGGGCAGGGCGCCCGGCTGCGCGAAGATCGCGACCTGGTCCCGCACGATCATCAGCGTGGGGATCGACTGGATGCCGAAGGCCTGCGCCAGCTCCGGCTGGGCCTCGGTGTCCACCTTGCCGAACACCAGGTCCGGGTTCTCCTCGGCGGCCTTCTCGTACACCGGCGCGAACTGACGGCACGGACCGCACCAGGACGCCCAGAAGTCGATGAGGACGAACTCGTTCCCGGTGACCGTCTCGTCGAAGTTCTCCTTGGTCAGCTCCACAGTGCTGCTCATGGCGTCGTTCCCTCTTCCTGGTGTGGGGGTTGTGCCGACGGCGGAAACACGGTGACCCGGTCGCCTATTCCGCGCGCGCACGGTCGTGTCCCGCGCGCGTACCCATGTGGCCGACGCGGCAACCACCCGACAGACTGAGCCCATGACGGAAACGGAATCCATCGCGTACGACGTCGTGGTGCTCGGGGCCGGGCCCGTGGGGGAGAACGTCGCCGACCGCACCCGCGCGGCCGGCCTGTCCACCGCGGTCGTGGAGAGCGAACTGGTCGGCGGCGAATGCTCGTACTGGGCGTGCATGCCCAGCAAGGCGCTGCTCAGGCCGGTCATCGCCCAGGCGGACGCCCGACGGCTGCCCGGCCTGGCCCAGGCCGTCCGCGGCCCCCTCGACACACCGGCCGTGTTCGCCCGCCGGGACGACTACACCTCGCACTGGCAGGACGACGGCCAGGTCGCCTGGCTGGACGGCATCGGCGCCGACCTGTACCGGGGCCAGGGCCGCCTCGCCGGCCCGCGCACGGTCACCGTGACCGCCTCCGACGGCACGGTCACCACCCTCACCGCCCGGCACGCCGTCGCCGTCGCCACCGGAACCCGCGCCCAGCTGCCCGACCTCCCCGGGCTCGCCGAGGTGCGGCCCTGGACCAGCCGCGAGGCCACCAGCGGCAAGGCGGCCCCGGGCCGGCTGATCGTCGTGGGCGGCGGCGTCGTCGCCACCGAGATGGCCACCGCCTGGCAGGCCCTCGGCTCCCGCGTCACCCTGCTGGTGCGCGGCAAGGGCCTGCTGGGCCGCATGGAACCCTTCGCCGGGGAACTGGTCGCCGAGGCGCTCACCGAGGCGGGCGTCGACGTGCGCACCGGCACCTCGGTGGAGTCCCTCACCCGCGAGAACGGCACCGTCGTCGCCGTCACCGGCAGCGGCGAGCGTGTCGAGGGGGACGAGATCCTCTTCGCCACCGGCCGCGTCCCGGCCACCGGCGACATCGGCCTGGAGACCGTCGGCCTGGAACCCGGCTCCTGGCTGGGCGTCGACGACAGCCTCCGCGTCACCGGCACCGACTGGCTGTACGCGGTCGGCGACGTCAACCACCGGGCCCTGCTCACCCACCAGGGCAAGTACCAGGCGCGCGTCGCGGGCAACGCCATCGCCGCGCGCGCCGCCGGCGACCCCGTCCTGGACGAGCCGTGGGGCGCGCACGCCGCCACCGCCGACCACCACGCCGTGCCCCAGGTCGTCTTCACCGACCCCGAGGCCGCCGCCGTCGGCCTCTCCCTGGCCGAGGCCGAACAGGCCGGGCACCGCGTCCGCGCCGTCGACGTCGAGTTCTCCTCGGTCGCCGGGGCGGGACTGTACGGCGACGGCTACAAGGGCCGCGCGCGCATGGTGGTGGACCTGGAGGAGGAGATCCTGCGCGGCGTCACCTTCGTCGGCCCCGGCGTCGGCGAACTGATCCACTCCGCGACCGTCGCGGTCGCGGGCCGCGTCCCGCTCGGCCGCCTGTGGCACGCCGTCCCGTCGTATCCGACGCTCAGCGAGGTGTGGCTGCGGTTGCTGGAGGCCTACCGCGACAACTGACCCCGCTACCGGGGCAGTTCGAAGCCGAGCTGCTCGGCCGCCGCGTCCGGGGTCGGCTGCGCCCACAGGGCCGCGGCCGCCTCGTTCGTGGACAGGGAGCGCAGCTCGGCCCGGTCGAGGTACAGGGTGCCGTCGAGGTGGTCCGTCTCGTGCTGCACGATGCGGGCGGGCCAGCCGCCGAACACCTCGTCCAGCGCGCGGCCGTGCTCGTCCTGCCCGCGCAGCCGCACCTCGGCGTGCCGGGCCACCACCGCCTGCCAGCCCGGCACGCTCAAGCAGCCCTCGAAGAACGCGGCGCGGGCGGTGCCGACCGGTTCGTACGACGGGTTGACCAGCACCCGGAACGGCTGCGGCACCCGGCCCCGGGCCACCGCCACCTCCTCGGGCACCGGCGCCGGGTCCTCGACTACCGCGATCCTCAGCTCGATCCCGACCTGGGGGGCGGCCAGGCCGACGCCGGGGGCCGCGTGCATGGTGACGCGCAGCGCCTCGACGAAGCGCGCCAGCAGCGCGGGGCCGAGCTGGCCGTCGTAGTGCTCGGCGCCGCGCCGCAGGACCGGCCGGCCGGCCGCGACGATGGGCAGGGGGCCGCCTGCGGCGAGGAGTTCCTCGACCCGCTCGGCCAGCGGGGCGTGCTCACGGGGAGGTGCCATCGCGTCAGGATGCCATGCCGCCTCCGGTGGCGGGCCGTGAACGGCCGGTCCTCCGGTCACTCCTCGGGGAAGTCGCCCGCGAGCGCCGAGGCGATGCGCAGGTGCTGTTCCGCCTCCTCGTGACGCGCCTGGCGCTGGAGGGTGCGGCCCAGCATCAGCCGGGCGTAGTGCTCCACCGGGTCCCGCTCCACGATGAGCCGCAACTCGGCCTCCGCACGCCGCAGTTGGGCGGAGTGGTAGTAGGCGCGGGCCAGCAGCAGCCGGGGTCCGGTCTGCTCCGGCACCTCCTGGACCAGCCCGGCCAGCACGCGCGCCGCGCCCGCGTAGTCCCGGGCGTCGAAGAACAGTCGCGCGCGCTCCCAGCGCTCGGCGGGCGTCCCCTGGTCGTAGTACGTGTGGTCGTAGTACGTGCTCTGCACCTGCGTCTCCACTGGTGACCTCCCTTTCGACAGGCCCCAACGAACCGCAGTAGTTCAATATTCCACTACTCTTCGCCGCTCGCCCGAGGGCCGGCCGCCGCCGGGTCCAGGGGCGTGTCCAGCAGGGCCGTCAGGTCGCGGGTCAGCTCCCTGGCCCGGGCGCCGTCCGGTCCGCCGAGCGGCTCGAGGAGCTGGGCGAGCAGTCCCTGGACGACGCCGATCGCCCGCCGGGTGGCCGCGCGCCCCTCCTCGGTGAGCGCCAGCTGGACGGCGCGCGGATCGCGCGGATCCCTGGCCCGCTCCAGGAGCCCGGCCGACTCCAGGCCCCGGGCCAGCTTGGACACGTACAGCGGCTCCAGACCGGTGTGGTCGGCCAGCCGCCGCTGGCTGGGCCGCTCGCCCGAGCGCTGCATGCCGTACAGCGACGCCACCAGCGCGTACTGGGCGTGCGTCAGCCCCAGCGGAGCCACCGCCCGGTCGACGGCGACCCGCCACTTCATCGACAGCCGCCACACCAGGAAACCGGGGGTCGCGCCCTCGGGCGCCGTGCCGCTCATGCCGGGTACCGTACATGGCTACTACGGGGCGTCCGGGCCGCGACCCCTCAGGGTCAGGAGGCCGCGCGGTGGCGCATCGCGTCCCGAGCCCGGTCCACCGGTCCGAGGAGCGGTGCGGCCAGCTTGTTCGTGGCCTCGTTGTTGACCCAGCGGTGCGGCCGGGTGGGCGCGTAGACCTGGGTCAGCTTGACCTCGGCGCCCAGCATGCGCAGCCGGGCGGCGCTGACGGCCCTGCGCAGCGCCCGGAACTCCTCGCGCTCCTCACGCGCGGCGTGCCGGGTGATCGCGCGCCGCGCCTCGTTCAGGCGCCGCAGGTACCCGGCCCCGCCCGGTCCGGTGTGCCACAGCCCGATCAGCAGTCGCTTGGCCTCCTTCTCCTCGGTGCGGCGGCGCGCAGCCAGCTCGCGGCCGTGCCGGAGCGCACGGCGCGCGGCGGGGTGGACGTGTGCCTCCTCGGCCGCCTCGTGCACGGCGAGCAGGCGCATCAGCCGCTCGAAGTTCCGGCGGCGCCACGGACCGGGCAGCGCGGCCCGCAGGAAGCCCAGCTTGATCTGCCGGTGCTGCCGGGTGAGCACGTCGACGACGTCCTCGCCGCCCAGGGCGCGCGTCACCCGCAGGGACCAGCCGGGAGCGGTGGTCGCCGCGCGGGCCGCCGTCTTGCCGGCGAGCAGCGGCCTGGCCGCCGCGCCCTGCGCGGTCAGCTTGGTCAGGGTGCCCATGATCCCTCCTCACTCGCGGTCTCGGCGCTGCCGGGTACCCCTCCTGCGGCGCCCCTAGTACCCGGGCGAGGGACGGGTCCTGACCGAGGCGCCCGCCCGGGTACGAGGCCGTGGGCTCCCGGCAGAGGGCGCGGGCGGCAGCAGATACGCGCCTGCGGGAAGCGCCCCGACGCCCTCGTCTCCCACCTCGCCGGACCGTGGACCGGGCCCGGGACGCCCTGAGCCGGCGCCGGACGGCCAGAGCCTGCCCGGCGCTCACGCGTCCGGCAGCACCAGCGTGCACGTCTCCCCGGGGGCGATGGTCACGGCACGGTCCGCCAGCATGATGCGGATCGGGGTCTCCTCCGAGTCGGGCACCCCGATCTCCAGCTGGCCGCTGCGCCGCCGCACCTCGACACCCCAGTGGCCGCGGTAGCGCAGCGAGAAGCCGTACTCGGAGAGCGCCGGCAGCGGCACCGGGTCCAGCCACAGGGCGTCCTCGCGCGGCTCCAGCCCGGTCAGGCCGCGCTGGATCAGGTCGAGGGTCCCGGCCATGGCCCCCAGGTGGATGCCCTCGCCGGTCGTGCCGCCCTGGATGTCGGCGATGTCCGCCTCCAGCGCCTCCTGGACGTAGCTCCACGCCTCGGCCCGCCGGGCCCGGGCGAGGACGAGGCCGTGGACGAGCCCGCTGAGCGTGGAGCCGTGACTGGTGCGCCCCAGGTAGTAGTCGACCGTGCGGCGCCAGATCTCGTCGTCCAGGTGGTACCCGAGCCGCCGGAACAGGTCCCGCAGCTCGGCGGGGGACAGCAGGTAGCCCAGCATGAGCACGTCCGCCTGCTTGGACGCCTTGTAGCGGTTGACGCTGTCGCCCTCGGCCTCCAGGATCCGGTCCAGGCGCCGGATGCTGTCGTAGCGCGCGCGGTAGCGCTCCCAGTCGAGCTCGGCCAGGTCCTCGTAGCCCGCGAACTGGCTGACGACGCCCTCGTGGAACGGCACGCGCAGCCGCCGGGAGACGTGCTCCCAGCGCGGCAGCTCGCCCGGGTCCAGCCGGACCCGCTGGAACAGTTCCTCACGGCGCCACACCGGCAGGCGGCGCAGCAGCTCCAGGGTGCGGGTGAGCACCCAGGAGGCCATGACGTTGGTGTACGCGTTGTCGTCCAGGCCCGGCCGGGCGGCGCCCGGGTAGCCGTCGTGGTACTCGTCGGGGCCGACGACGCCGAGGATGCGGTAGCGGTCCGTGCCCGGGTCGAGGACCGCGAGGTCCGCCCAGAACCGGGCGATCTGCACCAGCATCTCCGCGCCCCTGGTGTGCAGGTACTCGGTGTCGCCGGTCGCCTCGCAGTACTGCCACACGTTGTAGGCGATCGCCGAGCCCACATGGTGCTGGAGCCGCGAGTGGTCGGGCAGCCAGCTGCCCGAGCGCGGGTTGAGGTGCAGCTCCTGGGTCTCCTCCCGGCCGTCGCTGCCGCTCTGCCACGGGTACATCGCCCCGGCCCGCCCGGCCGCGGCGGCCGCCCGGCAGGCGCGCCTCAGGCGCCGGTGGCGGTAGTTCAGCAGCGCCCGGGAGACCTCGGGGAAGTGCAGGTTGAGGTACGGCACGACGAACAGCTCGTCCCAGAAGACGTGGCCCCGGTACGCCTCGCCGTGCAGCCCGCGGGCCGGCACGCCGACGTCCAGGTCCGCGGTGTGCGGGGACAGCGTCTGCAGCACGTGGAAGAGGTGGAAGCGCAGGATGCGGCCGGCCTCTCCGGGCACCCGAAGGTCTGCGCGCCTCCACAGCAGTTCCCAGGCCGTGGCGTGGGCGTCCAGCAGGGTGGGGAAGTCCGGCGCCGCCGTCACCCGGTCGACCGCCTCGGCGAGCGGGTCGCTGATCGCCGTGTCCCGTGAGGTGTGCAGCGCCACGGTCTTGTCCACGGTGACGGGCCGGCCCGGGGCCACCGGCACCACCAGGCGGTGCACCGCCCGGTGGCGGCCCGGGCACGGCGCCGACTCCGACGGCGCCGCCCCGGCGGACACCGTCGTCCGGGCGGCCAGCGCGACCGTGACGTCCGAGGTGCTGGTCCGGCAGCTCAGCCAGACGGTGTGCGGCTCCCGCACCCCGGTGCGCACATGGGTCACATGGTGGCGGTTGAGCGCCCGGTAGCGGTGCACGCCCGCGTTCGTCACCTCGCCGTCGAGGCACGACTCGATCTCGATCTCCCCGGACCAGCCCTCGGCCGTGAACACCGTCCTGAGGGCCGCCAGATGGGGGTCGCCCATGTGCACCAGGCGAGTCTGCTCGACGCCGAGCACCCCCGGCGGGTGCGGGTGGCGGAAGGATCGCGTCAGGGTGGCGCGGCGCAGGTCCAGGGTGTGCCGGTGGTCCAGCACGGTATGGGTGTCGGGGGAGAACCAGGGGCCCCACTCGCCGTCGGCGCGGCGCGGACGGAACCGGAGCAGCAGCCAGTTCGGCAGGTTCACCATGTCCTCGTTCACCACCTGCCGCCCTGCCACGGCCGACTCCAGGCGGTTGTAGCAGCCGGCCGCGTACGTGCCCGGGTAGTGCACCAGCCCCGCCCGGCACTCGGGCACGGCGCCGCGCGTCGCGAAGTAGCCGTTGCCGAGCGTGCACAGCGCCTCCCGCAGGCGCTCGCCCGCCGGGTCGTAACCCGACCACTGCCACATCCACTCCGACATCCGCCGCCCTCCCTCGCCGCCGCCCGCGTGACCGGCTCGGCCCGGCTCAGACCGGCTCGGGGACGACGGCGACCGGGCACCGCGCGTGGTGCAGCAGGGCATGGGCGACCCGGCCCAGCTGCAGCCCGAAGTGGCCGTGCCGGCGCATCGCGCCCACGACGACCAGATCGGCCCCGGCGGACGCCTCCAGCAGGACCCGGTGCGCGGGACCCTCGACCGGCCGGCGCTCGATGTCCGCACCGGGGTGCTCCCGTACGGCCTCGCGCAGCGCGTCGTCGAGGGCGGCGGCGGCCCGCTCCTCGCGCAGCCGGGCGGCGTCGTCGGCGATCAGCATGTGGTCCACGGGCTCCTGCGCGGGATTCCGCCAGGCCCTCACCGCCGTCAGGGCGCAGCCGCGCACCGCGGCCTCGCGGACGGCGAACCGCACGGCGCCGCCGGCCGGGTCGCCCACCCCCACCACGATCCGGCCGAGGCCACCTCGCAGGTTCGGCTCCTCGCCGCGGACCACGACGACCGGGCACACTGCACGGGCCGCGACCGCGAGGCTCACCGACCCCAGCAGCAGCCCCGCCACCTGGCCCCGCCCCCGTACGCCCGTGACCAGGGCGAACGCCTCGTTCCCCGCCCGCAGCAACGCGGACACGGCGTCGTCGGGCACCACCTCGCCGGACGCCTTCACCCCCGGATCGCGCAGCCGGGCCCGCTCCAGGCAGGAGCCGACGACGTGCTCCGCCATGACCGTCTCGGCGGGACGCGCGGTGCCGAAGGACGGCTGGGCCGCCTCGTACCGCTCCCACAGGGAGGCGTGGACCAGGCGCAGCGGCAGCCCGTGCCGGGCCGCCTCGGCCACCGCCCAGTCGACCGCGAGCAGACTGGAGTCCGATCCGTCGACGCCCACGACCAGCGGGAGTTCCATCGCCGCCACCGCCTTCCGCCGTCCTGCTGCCGTCGGGCCCCCGTGACTACCGTCGCACCGTCCGGGTGGTGCCGCGACACACCGGCCCCGCCCCGGGCGGTCAGATCTGGGGGACGACCGCGACGGGGCACGGCGCGTGGTGCAGCAGGGCGTGACTGATCAGGCCCAGCTGCAGACCCCGGTGCACCACGCGCGGGCGGGCGCCGACCACCAGCAGGTCCGCTCCCGTCGCCGCCTCCAGCAGGGCCTGGCGCGCCGGTGCCTCGATCAGGCGCAGCTCGATCTCGGCGTCCCGGTACCGCTCCGGCAGACCGCGCACCGCGTCCTCGAGGACCTGCGCCGGCGGGCGCCGGTGCGCCTCCAGCGGCCACGACGGGGCGCGGGGCGTGGCGTGGGCGGCGAAGGGCGCGCTCCAGGCGTGCACGGCCGTCAGCCGGCAGTGCCGCACGTGCGCCTCGCGGAGCGCGAACTGCAGGGCCGTGCCGCTGCTCCCCTCGTCCTGGACACCGGCCACGACGGTGCCGAACCGGCCGTTCCGGTGCTCCGCCGCCCCGCGCACCACCACCACCGGGCAGTCGGCCCGGGCCGCCACGGCGAGGCTGACCGATCCCAGGAGCAGCCCGGCGAGGTCGCCGAGCCCCCGCGAGCCGAGCACCAGCGCGAAGGCGTTGCGCCCCCGCCCGACCAGGGCGGAGGCGGCGTCCTCGTGGACGGTCTCGGTCGTCAGCCGGACCTCCGCGGCGCGCCCGGCGGCCCGGGCCGAGGCGGCGCCGATCACGTCGGAGGCCTCCCGGTCCGCGCCCACCGCGTGCAGGAGGTGCAGGGGCACCTCGTGCCGGACGGCCTCGTCGGCGCCCCAGTCGACCGCCTCCAGGCTCGCCTCGGATCCGTCGACGCCGACCACCAGGGGAATCGTCACCGCCCCTGTCTCCTCTCGTCCCGGGTTCGGGCCTCGGGCGCCTCACGCGCGGGTCCGCGTGCGCCGCGGGGCGGATCGGGTGATCCTCGAAGCAGAGGACCGACCGTGCGACCGGACCCGACCACCGTCACGTCCAGCTTCTTACGAGACGGAGACCGCCGCCATGCAACGACTCGTCACCGCCGGTCCCCCCGGTGCACCGGCGACCCGTGACCGGCCGGGCGGCGGGCCGCCGCCCCGGGCGGCGGCGTGCGAGACCCACACGGCCGTCCTGTTCTTCGTCGGCGACCGCGTCTACAAGGTCAAGAAACCCGTCGACCTGGGCTTCCTGGACTACTCCACGGTGGCGGGCCGCCGGGCCGCCTGCGCGCGCGAGGTCGCCCTCAACCGCCGGTTCGCGCCCGACGTCTACCTCGGTGTGGGGGAGTTCCGCGGCCCCGGCGCCGAGGAGCCCGAACCCCTCGTGGTGATGCGCCGGATGCCCGAGGACCGCCGTCTGTCCCACCTCGTGGGGTCCGGGGCCGCCGTCGACGACGTGCTGCGGACCGTCGCGCGGAACCTCGCCGCCTGGCACGCGGAAGCCCCCCGCGGCCGCGACGTGGACGAGCAGGGCACGCGGGACGCGCTGGCCGCGCGCTGGGAGGCCGGCTTCGCACAGGTCCACGCCCTGGCCGCCGACGGCCCGGTGCCCGACGGGCTCGCCGAGACCGAGCGGCTGGTGCGCCGCTACCTCGCCGGCCGCAAGCCCCTGTTCGACGCCCGGATCGCGCAGGGACGGATCGTCGACGGCCACGGCGACCTGCTCGCCGACGACGTCTTCTGCCTCGACGACGGCCCCCGCGTCCTGGACTGCCTGGAGTTCGACGACCATCTGCGCTACGTCGACGGCCTGGACGACGCCGCCTTCCTCGCCATGGACCTGGAGCAGCTCGGCGCCCCGGAGGCCGCCGCCTGCTTCCTCGCCCGGTACGGCGAGTACTCCGGCGACCCGGCGCCTCCGTCCCTGTGGCACCACTACCTCGCCTACCGGGCGTTCGTCCGCGCCAAGGTCACCCTGATCCAGGCCCGCCAGGGCGCGCCCGGCGCCGAGGCGCCGGCTCGGCGGCTCGCGGCCGCGGCACTGCGCCACCTGCGCACCTCCGCCGTCTGCCTCACCCTCGTCGGCGGGCTGCCGGGCAGCGGCAAGTCCACCCTCTCCGGCGCGCTCGCGGACCGGCTCGGCGTCACGCTGCTCAGCAGCGACCGCCTCCGCAAGGAACTGGCGGGCCTGCCCGCCGAGCAGTCCGCGGCCGCCGGTTACGGCGTGGGCCTGTACACCCCCGAGTGGACGGCCCGGACCTACACCGCCCTGCTCGACCGCGCGGCCGCCCTGCTGTCGCTGGGGGAGTCCGTCGTCCTGGACGCCACCTGGTCGCACGCGCGGGCGCGGGAGGCGGCGCTGCGCGTGGCCGAACGCACCAGCGCCGACCTGGTGGCCCTGCACTGCCACGTGCCGCACGAGGTGTCCGCGGCCCGGCTGGGCACCCGCGGGCCCGGCATCTCGGACGCCGGCCCCGCCGTGGCCGACGCCATGGCCGCCGCGGAACCGCCGTGGCCGGAAGCCGTCGCCGTCGACACCAGCGGGCCGCTGCGGTCCGCGGTCGCCCGGGCGCTGGCGGCCGTCCGGCCCTGGGGCACCGGCCAGGCCCCGGTCTTCCGCCGCCCCTGCGGGCAGCCGGACTGACGGACCCGGCGGCCGTGTTGCCCACCGGCCCCGCGGACGCGACCGTGGAGGGTGGGTGCCGGGGGACGGCCACACCTTCTGTCCCAACCGGATGAAAGACGCCTACGAGGTGTTCGCGGACGGCCCCGCCACGGGAGCCCTCAAGGTGGTGCTGCGCCGCGGGTGACCGCCGGCGGGCCACGCCACGGGAGAGGTGGAACGCATGGACAGGGATGAGTCCGGACCGCGGGTCGTCGTCGGCGTCGACGGATCGCCCTCCTCGTACGCGGCCCTGCGCTGGGCCGTGCGGTACGCGGGCCTCGTCGGCGGCGTCGTCGAGGCGGTCGCGGTGTGGGAGCTGCCGGGCCTTTACGGCTGGTCGGCGCCCGCCGTCGACATGGACGTCGACGAGGAGGAGACCCGGACCCGGATGCGGCAGGAGGTCACCGACGTGCTCGGCGAGGAGGCGGCCGGCTCGGTGCGCACCCGCGTGGTGCACGGCAACGCGGCCGACGTGCTGCTGCGGGCCGCGGAGGGGGCCGAGGCGGTGGTCGTCGGCAGCCGGGGCCGGGGCGGGTTCAAGCGCGCCCTGCTCGGTTCCGTCAGCCAGCACGTCTCGCAGCACGCGACCTGCCCGGTGGTGATCGTGCGCTCGGAGGATCACTGAACGGTCACTGGAAGGCGGCGTGGATCTCCTGCTCGGTCGCCTCGTGCGACACGATCAGCAGCTCGTCGCCCGGCAGCAGCCGTACCTCCGGACCGGGCACCGTGGGCCGTCCGTCGCGCACCACGGTGGCGACGACGGTGCCGGCGGGCAGCGGGATCTCGCCGAGGGTGTGCCCGGCCGCCCGGGACCGCTCGGTGAGGGCGGTCTCGATGACCTCCACCCCGGCCTTGCTCAGCCGCAGCAGCGCCACCGTGTCCGTGGCGCCGGTGGCCTCCTCGATGAGCGAGATCAGCGGGGTGGCGGAGGGCACCGCCACGTCCACTCCCCACCGCTGGTCGAACAGCCAGGCGTTGTCCGCGTCGTTGACGCGCGCGGCCACCCGGGGCACCCCGCAGCGGCGCTTGGCGAGCAGGCTGACGACGAGGTTGTCCTCGTCCCGGCCGGTGGTGGCGATGACCAGGTCGCAGCCGAGGGCGCCCGCCCGCTCCAGCACCCCCGGATCGCAGGCGTCCCCGGACACCAGCCGCACCCGGGTCAGGCCCGCCAGCTCGGCCACCCGGCCGTCGTCGTGCTCCACCAGGCTCACGTCGTTGTGCGCGGCGGACAGCACCTGCGCGATCTGGGTGCCCAGCCGGCCCGCGCCCGCGATCAGGACCTTCACGTTCCCAGCTCCTTGTCGAGGAAGCCGCGCAGCCGGCCCAGCGCGGTCGCGGCGACGGCGAAGGTGACCAGGTCCCCGGGTTCGGCCGGCACGCCGTGCCCGGGCAGCAGCGAGCGGCCCGCGCGGGTGACCTCCACGACGCGGACCTCCCCGTCGACGTCGAAGTCGGTCAGCGGGCGTCCGCTGAGATAGGCCGGCAGCTCGGACCGGACCAGGAGGGTCTCACCGTTGCCGAACACCAGTTCCGGCGTGAGGTGGCGGTGCAGCAGCATCTGGTGGATGCGGTTGACGGACCAGCGGACGCTGGACACCGCCGGGATGCCCAGGTCCCGGTAGAGGTCGGCGCGGCGCGGGTCGTGGACGCGGGCGAGGACGATCGGCACCCGGTACGTCTCCTTCGCGGTCCGCGCGCTGACGATGTTGCCGTTGTCCGTGGAGGTGACCGCCACGAACGCGTCCGCGTGCGTGATCCCGGCCGCCTCCAGCACCCCGCGGCTGAAGCCGCTGCCCAGCAGGAAGCCGTCCGCGAGGCCCGGCGGCAGCAGCCTGCGGGCGGTGGGCCGCCGGTCCACGACCCGCACGTCGTGGCCCTCGGTGACGAGCTGCGCGGCGAGGGTGGACCCGACCCGGCCGCAGCCCACGACGATCACCCTCATCGCGCCGCCTCCCCCGGGACCGCCCCACGGCGCCGCAGCACCCACTTGCGGGTCTCCTCGGCCGCCAGCAGCAGCACCCCGAAGGCGGCCAGCACCGCCCAGTCGGACGCTGCCAGCGGCGCGGTGCCGAACACCGCCTGCAGCGGCGGCGCGTAGCTGATCGCCGCCATCAGCGCGATGCCGAAGGCGCCCGCGGCCAGCAGCCAGGGATTGGACAGCAGACCGGCCCGGAAGACGCTCCTGCGGTCGGTGCGCACCGCGAGCGCGTTGAAGAACTGGCTGACGACGATGCCGGCCTGGACCATGGTGATCGCCTCCCGGTAGACGGGCAGGTCCTTGGTGAAGTCCGCGTAGGGGATGCCGGAGGCGCCCACGTGCCAGAAGAAGACGGCGCACACGCCCAGGGACTGGATGCCGCCCAGGAAGAGGATGCGGCCCACCACGGCGGCCGAGAACAGCTTCTCCCGGCGCGGCCGCGGCGGGCTGTCCATCACGTCGGCCTCCATCGGCTCGGCGCCGAGCGCCAGGGCGGGCAGCACGTCCGAGCCCAGGTCGATGGCGAGGATCTGCACGGCCGTGATCGGCACCAGCGGGAACCCGGTGAACGTGGCGGCCAGGATCGGCACCAGCTCGGCGATGTTGTGGCTGAACAGGTAGATCAGGAACTTGCGGATGTTGCGGTAGACCGAACGGCCCAGCCCCACGGCCGTGGTGATGGACGCGAAGGAGTCGTCCAGCAGCACCATCACCGCCGCCTCCCGGGCGACGTCGGTGCCGGAGGCGCCCATCGCCACCCCGATGTCGGCGTGCTTGAGCGCGGGCGCGTCGTTGGCGCCGTCCCCGGTGACGGCGACGACGTCGCCCCGCCGCTGCAGCGCCGTCACGACCCGCATCTTGTGCTCGGGGCTGACCCGGCACAGCAGCAGCTCCCCGGAGTCCCGCAGCAGCGCGTCCAGGCCGCTGTCGTCCAGCGCGTCCAGCTGCGCGCCGGTCACCACGGCCGGATCCGGCCCCCGCACGATGCCGACGCGGCGGGCGACGGCCTCCGCCGTCAGCGGATGGTCACCGGTGACCATGACGATGCGGATCCCGGCCCGCCGGCACGCCTCCACCGCGTCCCGCACCTCCGGGCGCGGCGGGTCGTACATCCCGGCGAGCCCCAGCAGGGTCAGCCCCGACTCGGTGTCCGCGAGCGGCGGCCGGGACTCGGCGACCCGCCGCCGGGCGACCGCCAGCACCCGCAGCCCCTTCCCGGCCATGCCGTCCGCGGCCGCGGCCACCTCGGCGCGGGAGGCGTCCGTCAGCGGCTCCGGCACGCCGCCCCGGTCCACGGCATCGCAGCGGGCGAGCAGCTCCAGCGGTGCGCCCTTGACGTACGCGAGGTACGCACCGTCCTCGTCCCGGTGCACGGTGCTCATCAGCTTGCGCACGGAGTCGAACGGATGCTCTGCGACCCGCGGGGTGCGGGCCTCCTCCGCCGCCGGATCCACGCCGGCCTTCCGGGCGGCCACCAGCAGCGCCCCCTCGGTGGTGTCACCGAGCACCCGCCACCCGTCCCGCCCGGCCGGCGGCACCAGCCGGGCGTCGCTGCACAGGGCCGCCGCCCGCAGCAGCTCCCGCACCGGCCCCGCGTCCGCGACCTCGCCGGACGGCGCGTACCCCACCCCGGTCACCTGGTGCGACACACCGTCCGCCCACAGCTGGACGACGGTCATCTCGGCCTGCGTGAGCGTGCCCGTCTTGTCGGTGCACACCACGCTGGTCGACCCCAGGGCCTCCACCGCCAGCAGCTGCTTGACGAGCGCGTGCCGGCGGGCCATGCGGCGCACCCCGATCGCCAGTGAGACCGACAGCGTCGCCGGCAGCCCCTCCGGCACCAGCGCCACCATCACCCCGAGCGCGAAGACGAACGTCTCGACGAACGACTGACCGCTCGGCACGCGCACCGCGAACAGCACGGCCCCGGTCGCCAGCGCCACGCCCGCCACCCGGCGGGCCATCACGGCGACCTGGCGCTGCAACGGGGTCTGCTGGCGCGGTGCCGCCGCGGTGAGCCGGAAGATCCGCCCGAACTCGGTGGCGGTCCCGGTGGCGAACACGACCGCCCGGCCGGTGCCCGTCACCAGGTCGGTGCCCATGAACACGCAGTTGCGGGCCTGCAGCGGCGGCCCGCCCGGCGCGGGTCCGGCGACCCGCGCGACGGCGTCGCTCTCCCCGGTGAGCGCCGCGTTGTCGACGGCCGCGTCCTGCGCCTCGACCAGCCGGCAGTCGGCCGGCACCGCGTCCCCGGCCTCCAGCAGCACCACGTCACCCGGCACCAGGTCCCGCGCCGGCAGCTCCCGCGGCTGCCCGTCCCGCAGCACCCGGCAGGTGTGCGGCACCATCGCCTGCAGGGACTCGGCCGTGCGCTCGGCGGAGTACTCCTGCGCGAACCCGATGCCCGCGTTCAGCAGCACCACGCCCAGGATGGCCACGGCCAGCTGGAACGTGGCCGGGTCCCGGGGCTGTTCCAGCGCGTAGGCGAGGAAGGTGATCGCCGAGGCGACCAGCAGCAGTACCGCGAACAGGTCGGTGAACTGCGCGAGCAGCCGCCGCCCCAGCCGTCTGCGGGCCGCGGCGGGCAGCTCGTTGGGGCCGTGCCGGGCCAGCCGCGCGGCGGCCTCGGCCGGGGCGAGCCCGCGCGGGCCGCTGCCCAGCGCGGCGAACACGTCCGGGGCCGGCAGGGCGGTGACGGCCGGACCGTCCGCGGGCAGGCCGGTGGGCGGTCCGGCCGCCGGCGCCGGGGCGACCCGCGGCGGGCCGCCCTCGCGCAGCGCCGCCGTCCCGGACGTGGCGCGCCCCTCCGTCGCCCGCCGGTCCGGTTCAGGGCTCATCCGGGGCCCCGCCCGGCCGCAGGCGGCCCGGGCGGCTCCTGCAGGACGCTCCAGGAGACCGGCCCCAGCAGGTCGCCCAGGTGCCGGAACACGTCGAGGAACAGGTCGTCGATCGTGAGCACGCCGACCACCTGACGGCCGTCCAGGACCGGCAGCCGGCGCACCCCGGTGCGGCGGAACGCCGCGTAGGCCGCCGTCAGGTCGTCACCGGCGTCGACCGTGACCACGCGCTCCGACATGACCTCGGCGACCGATGCCTCCCGGCCGAGCCCGCCGCCCAGGCCGCGCAGGGCCACGTCGCGGTCGGTGACGATGCCGCGCAGCAGCCCGTCCTCGACGACCAGCAGCGATCCGACGGCGGACTCGGCCATCAGGCGCGTCGCCTCCGCCAGGCAGGCCCGCGGGCCCACGGTCACCGCCGGTGCGGTCATCAGCTCGCCGACCCTCACGTGCCCCCTCCTCGCCTCTCGCGCCGCGCCGTCACGGCCGCGGCTGCGGAACCGCGATGACGGGACAGTGCGCGTGGTGCAGCACGCCCTGGCTGACCGAACCCATCAGCATGCCGGCGAAGCCGCCGCGGCCCCGGGTGCCCACCACCAGGGCCAGCGCGTGCGCCGACGCCTGGGCGAGGACCTCCACGGGATGCCCCACGACCAGCTCGTGCCGCAGGTCCACCTCCGGGTAGCGGGCCTGGCGGCCGGCCACGGTCTCCGACAGCACGCGGCGGCACTCCTGCTGGTCCGCGTACTCGTCGAAGATCCGCACGTGCCCCGGCTCCCACACGTACAGGGCGCGCAGCTCCGCACCGCGCAGCGCCGCCTCCTCGAAGGCCAGGTCGACCGCGGCGGCCGACCGCTCGCTGCCGTCGACGCCGACCACGACGTACGCGGGCTCCTGGGTGACGTGCTCCGGCTCCGGCACCACGACCACCGGGCAGTGCGCACGGGCCACCACCGGCAGCGCGACCGAGGCCGAGCCGAACACCTCCTGGGCCCGGCTCAGATGCCGCGACCCCAGGACCACGGCGGCCGCCTCGCGGCTCTGCTCGCGCAGCACCCACACCGGGTCGCCCTCGGAGAGCAGGGCGTCCACCTCCAGTTTCGGCTGCCGGTGCGCGACGAACTCCGCGGCCTCCTCGACCACCTGCTCACCGGCCTTGTGGAGCGCCTCGTTCCACTCCTCCCAGGACGGCGGCACCGTCCGCCCGCGGTAGCCCCTGGTCGGCACGCCCTCGGCATGGACCACGCGCAGCGGCAGCCCGCGGCGGGCCGCCTCGTCGGCCGCCCAGGCGAGCGCCATGCGCAGTCCGGGGTCCGGGCCGACGCCCACCACGACCGGCCGCCGGTCACTCGGCCCGGTCATGACCGTCTCCCGCTGCCGCCCCGCCCGGGGCCGGGCGGGGCGGACGTCAGGTGCCGGACGTAGGCGTCGGGCCCCGGGAAGTACAGGGTCACCCGTCCGTTCTCGGCCCAGCGCACGTCGTACGGCGGGCTGCCGTCCGGATGGTGGAGCCCCACGACCTCGCCGTCCCGGGCCACGACCCCGGCGGAGGTGCCCCGTACGACGATCTCGTCGCCGACGCGGGCCCGCATGGAGGTCCCGGTCGCCTCGGGCCGGGGCGCCGGGTCTGCTTTCCCGGCCGGTGCCGGAGCGATCATCGTCCTCGCCTCCTCGCTGCGGCGCCACGGAAGGTCGCCGCCCATCCCATCGAAGCCTCTGGGGCGCCGTGGCTCCAGGGCCATTGGTCCCCGCGCCCGGCCCGCCGGACCCGGGTGCCGGTCATCCCCGGCCGGTCGGCGGGGAGGCCGGGGCGCCGGTGTCCGCGTCGGCGGATTCCCGGAGGAACCGGGCCTCCAGACCGGCGCGCACCCGCGCGGTCAGCTCCCGCAGCGCCGGCGAGACGACCGGCCGCACCGGTTCCGGGGCGTCGATCCTGCGGGCCGCGGCGGGCAGGGCGGCCAGGTCCGCGCGCAGCCGCTCACGGGCGTCCCGCCAGTGGTCCGGCGCCCCGGTCCGCCGCCCGCCGCGCATCACCGTGCGCAGCAGCGGCCGCGCGGAGTCCGGGGGTTCCTCCTGCCACAGGGCTACGACGTCGGGCTGCCCGGCGCGGCGGAAGACCTGTTTGCGGCCCGGGGCCGTGACCTTGGCCGAGGACAGCTTCATCATGGGGCGGCCGTCGTACTCGACGAGCTTGTACGCGGCGTCCAGGTACGGCGCGTCCGCGGCCACCCCGATCCGCGTGCCCACGGCGTACACGTCGATCGGGGCGCCGGCGCGCACCAGCCGGTCCACGCCGTACTCGTCGAGTCCGCCGCTGGCCACGATCCGCACGTCGGTCAGGCCGGCGGCGTCCAGCACGGCGCGGGCCCGGCGGGCGAGCGCGTCCAGGTCGCCGCTGTCCAGGCGGACGGCGCAGCCCGGTCCGCGCGCCAGGTCCCTCAGCACCCGCGCCGCGACCTCCACGCCCGCCACCGTGTCGTAGGTGTCGACGAGGAAGGTGACCGGGCCGGGATGGCAGCGGGCGAACGCGCGGAACGCCTCCTCCTCGCCGGGGAACGCCTCGACGTAGGAGTGCGCCATGGTGCCCGAGGCCGGGATGCCGAGGGCGGTGGCGGCGGCGACGTTGCTGGTCCCGGCGAAGCCCGCCAGCGCGCCGAGCCGCGCCGCCTGCAGCCCGGCCCACGGGCCGTGGGTGCGGCGCAGCGAGAAGTCCACCACCGGCCGGCCGGCCGCCGCCAGGACGCAGCGCGCCGCCTTCGACGCGACGGCCGTCTGGTGGCAGACCTGGTTCAGCAGGTACGTCTCGGCCAGCTGCGCCTGCGGCAGCGGGGCGGTCACCTCCAGCAGCGGCTCCCCGGCGAACACCGCGTGCCCCTCCGGGACGGCGCGCACCTCGCCCTCGAAGGCGAGCCCGAGCAGCGGTTCCAGGCCCCTCACGGGGCGGCGCAGGGCGTCCGCGAACTCCTCGACGTCCGGCCGCTCCACGCGGTAGCCGGCCAGGAAGTCCAGCGCGGGTTCCAGACCCGCGGCAACCAGGAAGCCCCGGCCGGGCGGGAGGTCGCGGACGAAGAGGCTGAAGGTGGCCGGGGCCCGCATGTCCTCGCGCAGGTAGGACAGGGCCATGGTCACTTCGTACAGGTCGGTGGTGGTGACGTCGGACATGGTGATCGCCGCCGGGTGTCGTCGTGCCGTCCTCACCAGTCTGATCGCGACGGGCCCGTCCGCGCGCGCGGAGAGAGGCCGCTCGCGCGCGCGGAGAGGTATGGGGAAGAAAGGGACCTCGGGCACCCCGGCATGGGCTGTTCGGCCTACGCGGCGCGCGGTCGCGCGCGCTGCACTGGAGATGTCCCAGCCACGCCCGCAGCGAGGAGGTACCGCGATGGCCACGCTGGCACGCAGGCAGAAGTTCACGTTCCCGGACATGCCGGACTGGTTCGAGAGCCTTCCGACCCGGTTCGGGATGCCCACCATGGGCGACCTGTACACGGTCCGCATCGAGGACTACACGGAGGGCGGCCGCTATGTCGTACGGGCCGAGCTTCCGGGCATGACCCCCGACGACATCGACGTGTTCCTCAGCGAGGGGGTGCTGACGGTCCAGGCCGAACGCACCGAGAAGGACATCAGCAAGAACCACAGCGAGATCCGGTACGGCGCGATGAGCCGCAGCGTGACGCTGCCGCCCGGCGCCGACGAGAACGACGTCAAGGCCGACTACACCGACGGCATGCTCACCGTCAGCGTGGGCCTGGGCGCCGAGAAGGCGGAAGCCAAGCACATCGAGATCCAGCACGGAAGCTGACGGCGGACGACGGTTCCGGCGGGCCCCGCGGGGGCCCGCCGCACCGCCGTGTCCTCACCGGGAGCCGTGCGAGGCGGCCCAGCGGCGCCGTACCGCCTCCTCCTGCTCGGCCTCCTCCAGCCCCAGTTCCACCGCGGCGAGTTCACCGCGCAGCCGGGGGATCCAGTGCCGGCGCAGGGCGCGGACCCGCTGTCGCGTCCGCTCGGCCTCGGCGGCGAGCAGGTCGGCCGCCGCCTGCCGGACGGCGTGCTCGGCGGCGGCGCGGACCGCGGCGCGGTAGGCCGTCTCCGCGTGCGCGAGCGCGGTGTTGGGCGGAGTCGTCTCGGCCGCGGAGCGCACCGGACCGGCCCACTCCACGGCCGCCGGATGGCGCACACCCATCAGCGCGCCCCACCGTACGTCGACACGCGCTCCCTCCGCGGGCACCGCCTCGGCCAGCGCCCGCTCGCCGCCCAGCAGCACCCCGCGCACCAGCCAGCCGTCCGCCTCGGCCAGCCGCTCGCGCCACACCCGGCCCGCTTCCCGCGCCGCCCCGCGCGCCGCGCGCTCGTGGTCCAGCAGCAGCCGCAACTTGCGTTCCAGCAGGTCCGCGCCGCGCAGCGCGGTGCCGAGAGAGCGGCGCAGCTTGAGCCGTCCGGCCCGGCCCGGTGGTACCCGGTGTCCTCGCCCGGTCATGGCGGTGCCTCCCCGCGGGGGTGGCGGTGGGCGGCGAGCAGGTCGGCGGGGAGCATGCCGAGCTGGCTGTCCGGCAGGGTGAGCAGTACCTCCCAGGCCCGGTCCAGCGCCTCCTCCAGCGGCCGGTTCTCCCGCGTGTCCTGGGCGAGGAACCGGGCGCGGAACGCGTCCTCCAGGTCGAGGTGGCCCAGATCGGTCGGGCTGAGCGCCTGCCGTCCGATCAGGTCGGCCAGTTCCCGTACCTGCCGGGAGCGGGCCAGTGCGGCGATCAGCTGCGCGGCGACCGCCGGATGGTCCGCGCGGGTGCGCCCCGCCCCGGTCCCCTTGCGCATCAGACGCGACAGCGAGGCCAGCGGATCGACCGGCGGGTACGTCCCCGCCCCGTACGCCTCAGCGGACAGCACGATCTGGCCCTCCGTGATGTAGCCGGTGAGGTCCGGCACCGGGTGCGTGATGTCACCCGCCGGCATCGTCAGCACCGGCAGCACCGTCACCGAGCCGGGCCGCCCCCGGATCCGGCCGCAGCGCTCGTACAGGGAGGCGAGGTCGCTGTAGAGGTAGCCGGGGTAGGCGCGGCGGGCCGGGATCTCACCGCGTGCGGCGGACACCTCGCGCAGGGCCTCCGAGTAGGCCGTCATGTCGGTCATCACCACCAGCACGTGACGGCCCCGCGTGAACGCCAGGTCCTCGGCCACCGTCAGCGCCAGGCGGGGGGTGAGCAGCCGCTCGATGACCGGGTCGTCGGCGGTGTTGAGGAACAGCACCAGGTCCCGCGCCGCCGAGCGCTCGGCCAGCCCGTCCCGGACGAACGCCGCGTCGGCGTGCGTGAGCCCCATCCCGGCGAACACCACCGCGAACGGCTCCCCGCCGCACGTCGCCTGGGCCGCGATCTGCACGGCCAGCTCCAGGTGCGGCAGCCCGGCCGCCGAGAACACCGGCAGCTTCTGTCCCCGCACCAGCGTCGTGAGCACGTCCACCGCGCCCACACCGGTGAGCACCGGCTCGGTCGGCGGCTCCCGGTGCACCGGGTTGACCGGCGCGCCGCCGACCGCCGCGAAGGCCCCGCCCAGTACGGGCGGCCCGCCGTCGGCGGGCTCGCCCCGCCCGTCGCACACCCGCCCCAGCCATCCGGGGCCCACGGGGATCCTGAGCGGGGAGCCCGAGAAGGCGACGCGGGTGCCGGACCGGTCCATCCCGGCCGTGTCCTCCAGCACCTGCACCACCGCCAGATCCCGGTCGACCTCCAGCACCAGCCCGTGCCGGCGCTCTCCCGAGTCCAGGCCGATCGTGGCGAACTCGTCCCAGCCGACCCCGCTCACGCCCTCGACCACGACGAGGGGGCCGCGCAGTTCCCGTACGCCCGTGTACTCGATGTCCGCGGGCCCGCTCACGCCGGCCCCTCCAGCCGGCCCAGCACGGCGTCCCTGGCCGCCGCCACCGGAGCGGTCTCGTCCGGGCCGGCCGTCTCGCGCGCCCGGAGCAGCGGCGTGAAGTCGACCGCCTCCACGTCCTCCGGCCGGGCGCCGGAGTCGACCAGCTCCCCGCAGCGGTCGACGACCGCCAGTACGGACTCCACGAGGGCCGCCGTCTTCCCCGGGGCGCTGTAGGCGTCCGCCGGCGACAGCGCGCTCTGCTGGATCAGCGCCTCGCGCAGCAGCCGTCCCCCGAGCACGCTGATCCGCTCGCGCGGCGGCAGCGCCGTGACGCCGACCAGCTCCACCAGGTCGGCGAGCCGGTCCGCCTCGGCGAGCAGCCGCGCCACCCGCCCGCGCCGCTCGGCCCACTCGGCGTCACCGCCGCGCGCGTGCGCGGCCGCCAGCGCGGCGGCGTCGCGGGAGAAGGAGTCCGCCCAGGACACCGCCGGATAGTGCCGCGCGTAGGCCAGGTCGCGGTCCAGGCTCCACAGGCACCGCACGAACCGCTCGGTGTGCGCGGTGACCGGCTCGGTGCGGTCGCCGCCCGGCGGGGACACGGCACCGATCACGGTGACGGAACCGGTCGCCCCGCCGAGCGTGCGGACGGCGGCGGCCCGCTCGTAGAAGGCGGCCAGCTGCGAGGCGAGCCCCGCCGGATAGCCCTCCTCGGCGGGGAGTTCGCCCATCCGCGAGGCGAACTCGCGCAGCGCCTCCGCCCAGCGGGAGGTCGAGTCGGCGATCAGCACCACGTCGAGCCCCATGTCGCGGAAGTACTCGGCGACCGTCGCGCCCGTGTGCACGCTCGCCTCCCGCGCCATCATCGGCATGTTGGAGGTGTTCGCGATCGTCACGGTCCGTTCCGCCAGCCGGCCCCCGGTGCGCGGATCGGTCAGCTCGGCCAGCTCCTCGATGACGTCCGCCATCTCGTTGCCGCGCTCGCCGCAGCCGACGTAGACGATCACGTCGGCGTCGCACCACTTGGCGATCTGCTGCAGCAGCATCGTCTTGCCGGTGCCGAAGCCGCCCGGCACCGCGACCGTGCTGCCGCGGGCCACCGGGAAGAGCAGGTCCACGGCGCGCTGCCCGGTGGTCAGCGGCACGTCCGCCGTCAGCCGCCGGGCGACCGGGCGCGGCCTGCGCACCGGCCAGGACTGCGCCATCCGCACCTCGCGACCGCCCACCACGGCGAGCACGGCGTCCACCGGATACGCGCCGGCGTCCACGATCCGGGTCACCTCGCCGGAGAGATCGGGGGGCACCAGGAGCCGCAGCCCCACACCCGCCCCGACTTCGCCGAGGACAGCCCCGGCCGCGACCCGCGCGCCCTCGGCCACCCGCGGGGTGAACGGCCAGGTGCGGTCCGGGTGCGCGGTGCCCGTCCCGGTGTCGCCGCCGACCGCTCCGGCCGCGACCTGCGCGCCTTCGGGCACCCGTGGCGTGGACGGCCGGGTGCGGTCTCCGGGCGCGGTGCCCGTCCCGGTGTCGCCGCCGACCGCTTCGGCCGCGACCTGCGCGCCTTCGGGCACCCGTGGCGTGGACGGCCGGGTGCGGTCCGGGGGCGCGGTGCCCGTCCCGGTGTCGCCGCCGACCGCTCCGGCCGCGACCTGCGCGCCCTCAGCTGCCCGTAGGGGTGCGGCGCCCGGACCGGTGGTGACGAGCAGGTCGCCCGCCGCGTCCAGAGGGCGCAACAGCCCGTCGAAGACACCGCCGAGCAGATCCGGGGCCAGCCGCACCGACAGCGGCCCGTGCTGCGGCTCCGCGGTGTGCCCGGGGGCCAGTCCGCCGGTGTACTCGTACGCCTGCACGGTGACCGTGTCGCCGCGGATGGCGACCACCTCGCCTGGCAGCCGGCCGGCGCCGAGCACGACCAGGTCGTGCATCGCCACGGGGGACGGGCAGTCGATCTCGACGAGGGGCCCGGCGACCCGCAGCACGCGGGCCTCGCCCGCCGGTACGGGGCCGCCCCCGGGGGAGTTCATGGCGGCCCCCACAGCGTCTCGGCTCGCGCGCCGAGCCGGTTGAGGGCGCGGTCGGCGAGGGTGTCTGCCGACAGGCCGCGCCGGTGGCCGGGTACGTCGGCCGTCACCCTGCCCCCCGCGGCACCCGTGATCCGCGTCCGGGATCCCTCCATGGAGTTCATGGCGGCCCCCACAGCGTCTCGGCTCGCGCGCCGAGCCGGTTGAGGGCGCGGTCGGCGAGGGTGTCTGCCGACAGGCCGCGCCGGTGGCCGGGTACGTCGGCCGTCACTCTGCCCCTCGCGGCACCCGTGATCCGGGCCCGGGATCCCTCCATGGAGTTCATGGCGGCCCCCACAGCGTCTCGGCCCGGGCCCCCAGCCGGTTGAGGGCGCGGTCGGCGAGGGTGTCTGCCGACAGGTCGACCCGGCGGCCGGGAACCTCGGCCGTCACTCCGCCCCCCGCGGCACCCGTGACCCGCGCCTGCGGCCCCAGCAGGGCCCGCGCCGCCGCCGCGAGCCGGTCCTGCGGGACGGCACCCCGCGCCAGCGCCCGGCGCACCCCCTCCCGGATCCGGGCCCGCAGTTCCGCGTACGCCTCGGCGCGGGCCGCCAGTTCCGCCGCCCAGGCGTCCTGCACCGCCCGCGTCCGCTCCCGGCCCGCCGCGTCGGCCCCGTCGGCCGCCCCCAGCTCCCGCGCCCGCGCGAGCACCGCCTCGGCCGCCTCCCGCGCCTCCGCCAGCACCTTCTGCGCATCGGCCCGCGCACGCCCCAGCACCGCATCGGCGGAAGCGCGCGCCGTGCGCAGGAGTTCGGCGCGCACGGGGTCGAGGGCGTCGGTGGGGGTCGTCATCGGCACATCACCCCGGTGAGCGGCCAGCCGGAGGCCGGCGCCCCGGCTGCCGCGCGGACGCAGGCTTCTCGGGCGCGGGCGCGTGCCCTCATGACGGCAGCACCACGGTGAGCGGCCGGTCGGTGGCCGGCGCCGTCACGGCGTCGCCGAGTGCCTCGGCGGCCTCGGGGGTGAGCAGCACCAGGGCGACCGTGGCCGGGAGCGTCCGCCAGGCGCGGCGTACGGCGTCGGGGTCCTCCGCGACGAGGACGTCGACCCCGGCCAGGGCCAGACCGCACACGCCGGTCCGGGTGCCGATGGCGGCCACGGTGCCCACCGCTCACGCCTTCCCGATGAGCAGGATGGCGACCACCAGCCCGTACACGGCGATGCCCTCCGCCAGGCCGACGATCACCATCGCCCGGCCGAACAGCTCCGGCCGTTCGCTCAGCGCCGCCAGTGCCGCCGCGCCCGTGTACGCGACCGCGATCGCGGCCCCGATCGACGCTCCGGCCACCGCGATGGCCGCCGCGATCAGCGCCGTCCCGTCGGCCCCGCCCGAGGTGGCCGCGCGGGCCGACGCCTGTGCCGGGCCCGCGAGCGCCGTGACCAGGACGGCCGAGGCGCCGCCCAGCAGCGCCAGGTTCGTCGCCAGGAGCCAGCGGAAGGCGTGCCTGGCCCGGTGCCGCCGCAGCAGCCGCACGGCACCGAGCGCCGCGGCCAGGACCGGCAGGACGATCAGCCAGGTGAGCATGGGACCACCTTCCGGGCACGGTCGGCAGGCTCCGCCGGCGGAACGTGCCAGGGACGGAACGGGCGGCCCTCCGTCTCGAAGAGCCGGGAGAACAGCTCGTAGAACTCCAGCCGCAGGGCCTGCACCCCGGCCACCAGGGCCTCCAGGGCGAACGAGACGGCCGTGCCGACGGTGAACAGCAGTACGGCCCCGGCGACCCCGAGGGGACCGCGCGCGGCGAGGCCCGCCGTGCCGCGCCACACCACGCCGGCGAGCGCCGCATGGGTGAGGCCGAACGCCGCGAGCCGGGCGAAGGACAGGGTGTTGGTGCCCGTGCGCACCACGACGTCGAACAGCCGCACCACCGTCTCGGCGACTCCCCCGCCGCCGCCCGCCGTGGCCCGGAACAGGCCGTACGCCACCAGCGCCAGCCCGGCCCCGGCGAGCCCGGCCCCCGTGCCGGCCGCGGCCGGCCGGTGCAGCAGCAGGCCCGCGGCGGCCAGGGCGAGCCCCAGGTAGAACAGCAGCCCGGCCCAGCCGGTCGCCGCGCACAGACCCGCGCCCCACCCGCCCTCCCGCACCCGGTTGACCGCACCGGCGGCGTGCGCGAGGGCCAGCAGCCCCGCCCCGAACAGCACCGCGGCGGCCAGCAGCCGGGCGGGGCTCTCCAGCGGGTTCAGCCACAGCACCGGCAGCAGCCCGGTCGGCCCGAAGAACTCGCCGTACGCCGCTCCCGCGAGCATCGCGGCGGCTCCGGCGCCCGCCAGGAACGGCCACAGCCGGCTCAGCCGGGCGAGCCGCCGGGGCCGCCCGAGGCGCAGCGCGAGCGCGCCGAGCAGCAGCAGCGCACCGTGCCCCACGTCGCCGAACATGATCCCGAACATGGCGGCGTACGCCAGGCCCGCCGGCCACGAGGGGTCCAGGTCGACGTAGGCCGGTGTGCCGTACGTCGTCACCAGCGGCGTGAAGGAGACGGGTCCGCCCCGCCGCAGCAGCGTCGGCGGATCGGCGCCGGGCGGGGACGGCAGCGTCAGCAGCGCGCCGCCCGCCGCGGCCAGCCGCTCCGCGACGCGTACGACCTCCTCGGCCGGGCACCACCCGGCCAGCGCGGCCACCTCCCCGCGCCGTACGGCGCCCCGCGCACGCTCCTCCAACTCGGCCTCGCCGGCCAGCAGGCCGACGCTGCGTTCCCGTTCGAGCAGGTCCAGGTCGGGTGCGGCGGCGGCCAGGACGGCGCCCGTCGTGCCCGGTGCCTCCCCGCCGCGCCCCCGCAGCCGTTGCAGCCGCACCGCCGCCGAGCCCGGCGGGGCCTCCTCGGCGCGGTCGAGTTCCACGCAGCCCTCCTCGGCGATCCGCACGAGCGCGTCCCGCAGGCCGGCCCGGGGCACGACCACGGCCACCCGCCGCATCCGGACCGGCACCATCCCCTCAGGCCAGGGCATCGAGCACCTCCCCGGGCCGTCCACCGCGCGCAGCCGACTCCAGCGCGGCGCGCACCCGCCAGGCGTCCACCGACAGCACGGCGACCGCGCCCACGACCACGCGCGGCCCGTACCGGCCCTCGCGCAGCAGCGCCGCGCCCTCGGTCTGCAGCGTCCGCCACCAGCGGGCCTCGGCCCGCCACAGCGCGTCCGGCTCCTCGGCCTCCGCGAGGACCCACCGGGCCGCGGCGGGCAGCCGGTCACGGAACTCGGGGTACGTGGCGGCGCCCGGCGCCCGGCTCCCGAGCAGCCGTACCGCGTCGCGCCGTACGGGCTCCGGCAGCGTGCGCCCGTACACGAACAGTTCACGGGCCGTCAGCAGCACGGCCCGGCCCTGCGCCCAGCGCCGCGCGGCCGGTACGGCGACGGCCGTGCGCCGCGCGGCGGCCATGCGCATGCCGGTGACCAGGGCCCACGGAGTGTCGCCGCCCGGGTCGCCCCAGGGCGAGGCGGCGAGGACGGCCCGCAGCTGCGCGGGCGTGGCGGCGTGCGCCAGGTTCCGCCAGGCGGTCTCCAGCGCCCCGAGCCGGTACGGCTCCGGTACGTCCGCACGGCGGCCCTCCGGCGCGGGCAGCCGGGAGACGACGTTGGCGATCTCGAATCCCGCGGCGAGCGGAACGAGCAGCCGCGCGCCGCCGCGCGGCAGCCAGCCGGCCAGCACCCGCAGGTGCCACAGCAGCGTCGCGGACACCGCCCGCTGCGCCTCGGCCGGCCCGGCCGCCGCCCGCGCGTACCGCCCGTACGGTGTCGCGGCCAGCCGCCGCAGACCGTCACCGAGCGTCGGCCCCGCGGCGATCTCCCGCGCCCCGGCGCCTCCCGGATGCCGACCGACGAGAGCCTTGGCCCGCACAGCCCCGGCCACCCATCCGGCACTCACGACGCCCCACCCGGCCCGCCGGGCTCGTCCGACCTGCTGAGCCCCTCCAACTCCTCCAGCCCCCGTGGCCGGCCGGTCCCCGCGAGCTCGACCTGCCCCTCCGACCCGCCGGGCAGGCGCAACGCGTCCGCCACCGCCCGCTCCACCAGCTCCGGCATCCGCTCCGCGGCCCGCGCCCGTACCGCCGCGGCCGCGCTGTCTCCGGCGGCGCGTACGGCGTCCGCCTCGTGGCGCGCCCGGGCGAGGAGCGGTTCCGCCGTCCGCCGGCGGACCTCCGGGGCCTGCTCGCGGGCGGCCGCCACGAGCCGGGCCGCCTCCCGTGCGGCGTCCTCGCGGACGGCCCTCGCCGCCTCGTCCGCCTCCGCCCGGATCCGGTCCGCCTCCCGCTGCGCCCGCGTCAGCCGCGCGAGGGCGGGCTCCAGTTCGGCGGCGCGCTCCGCGGCACGGTCGGCGGGCACGCCGGCCGTGGACGCACCCGGCGTCCCCGCCGGGCGGAACCGCTCCAGGAAGTCCCGCAGGCTCATCGGCCGGCCTCCCGTCCGGTCGGCTGTCCCCTCAGTGTCACCGTTCCCGTCCCGGCCCGCACCGGATAGGGCCGTCACGCCGTGGCACCAGGGCCGTTCGGCTCTGTGCGGGTGCGGGCCCGGCGGAACACTGGGACGGTAGGCAACACGACGCAGTGGACTCCGGAGGCCATCGTGAACACGCACGAGAACTTCTCGGCGGAGACCGACGCCCGGCGGTCCGTCCCCTCCCGCTCCTGGAGCCCCGGTGAGCAGGCCCGGCACGACGTACTCCTGCGCTACCTGGGCGCCGTCGCCACGGCCGCGGCCGAACACGCCCGCACAGGGACCCCCCACACCGAGACCGCTCACACCGAGACCGCGCACACCGAGGCCCCGCCGGCCGCCTCGCCCGGGCAGGGGGCGGCCTCCTCGCGTGAGAGCGCCCTGCCCCTGGTGCGGGACGTGATGGACGTGCCCGCCGCCTCCGTCCGCGACGAGCTGCCGTACCGCGACATCGCCCGCCTGCTGGCGCGCGAGCAGGTGAACGCCGTCCCGGTCGTGGACGCCGAGGACCACGTCGTCGGCGTCGTCTCGGAGTCCGACCTGCTGGCGAAGGTCGCCTTCGAGGCGTCCGGTCACCGGCCCGGCCCCGTCGGCAGGCTCCGCGAGCGCCGGATGCACGACAAGGCCCGCGGCGAGAGCGCCGCCGACCTGATGACCAGCCCCGCGATCACGGTGCTGCCGGACGCGACGGTCGCCGAGGCCGCCTGGCTCGCCGCGCTGTCCCGGCTCAAGCGGCTCCCCGTCACCGACCGCCGGGGCCGCCTCGTCGGCGTCGTGCGGCGCGAGGCGCTGCTGCAGGCCCTCATCCGGGACGACACGGGGATCCGGACCGAGGTCGAGACCAGGATCGCGACCGTCTGCCCGCCGGCCGAACGGGACGCCGTGGACGTGACGGTGCACGACGGCGTGGTCGAGCTGACGGGGAGGGTGCCGGGCGCGACCGTGGACAGGCTGGTGGCCGAGGTCGAGGCGATCACGGACGTCGTCGAGGTCAAGAACCTCCTCACGGCGGGCTGAGCATGCACGGAGGGTCGGCCGGTCCCCGGCCGGGACCTGTGGCCCCTGACCCCGTCACCGCCGCGCGGCCACGCTGGGAGCGGACCTTTCACCCCGGGAGGCGGAGATCATGACGCGAACCATCACGGTAGGTCTCGACGGCTCGCCCGAGAGCCGGGCCGCCGCCGAATGGGCGGCGCGCGAAGCACGGATGCGCGCCCTGCCCCTCAAGATCCTCCACGTCTGGGAGCCCCTGCCCGAACCCGCCGCCCAGGCGCCGCTGCTGGGCGCCGAGACCCGGCAGGAGTGGACCGACAGGATTCCGCGCGAGTCCGCGGAGGGCATCCGGCTGCGCCACCCGGGCCTGGAGGTCATCACCGACCAGGTCACCGGCAGCGCGCCCGAGGCCCTCGCGGAGGCGGCCGACGGCAGCGAACTGATGGTCCTCGGCTCACGCGGCCTCGGCGGGATCGGCGGGTTCATGGTCGGCTCGGTCAGCCTGTGCGTCATCGCGCACACCGTGCGTCCCGTGGTGCTGGTCCGGGCGGCCCAGCAGGCCGCCGACGAGCACCAGATGGACCCCGCGGGCGTACCGTCCGCCGCGACACCCTTCCGGCCCGTCGTCCTCGGCCTCGACACCGGCGCCCCGGACGAAACGGTGCTGGAGTTCGCCTTCGACGCCGCCGCCCGCCGGTCCGCCGCCCTGCGGGTCGTGCACGGCTGGACCCCGCCGCCCACCTACCTCTACGGCATGTCCGCCGACCTCGACCCCCGCGGCTCCCTCGCGCGCCGCGAGGCGGCCGTCCTGACCGAGATGCTGCGCCCCTGGCGCGCGAAGTTCCCCGACGTCCAGGTGATCGAGGCCAGCCGGTACGAGAACGCCGCGCCCGCCCTCGTCCACGCCTCCCGCGACGCCTCGCTGGTCGTCGTGGGCCGGCGCATCCGCACCAGCCGCGTCGGCGTGCACATCGGGCACGTCACGCACGCCGTCCTGCACCACGTCACCGCGCCCGTAGCCGTCGTCGCGCACGGCTGAGCCGCCGTTCCGAGGAGGAGAGACGATGCAAGCAGCGGTCGCCGGCCGGGCCGGCCCGGGCCAGGGGCGGTGAGCGGCATGGCCCTTCCGGTCGTCGCCGGGGTGGACGGCTCCGAGCCGAGTCTCAGGGCCGTGGACTGGGCCGCCGACGAGGCGGCCCTGCGCGGTGCGCCGCTCCGGCTCGTGTACGCCTCCCTCTGGGAGCGCTACGAAGGCCCATCCTTCGCGCCGGACGTCGGCGAACCCGACGAGGAGGTGATGGCCGAGGACGTCGTCCGGGCCGCCGAGCGGCGCGCCCGCCGCCGGCAGCCGGCCGTCCACGTGACCAGCGAACTGCTGCCCGAGGAGCCCGAGTACGCGCTGGTGCGCGAGAGCCGCTCGGCCCTCCTGGTGCTCCTCGGGTGCCGTGGCCGCAGCGGCCTGACCGAGGCCCTCCTCGGCTCCGTCGGCGTCATGGTGGCCGGCCACGCCCACTGCCCGGTGATCGTGCTGCGCGGCAGCCACGACAACCAGGCGCGCTCCGGGGCCCGGGGCCGCGTCGTCCTGGGCGTGGGGGAGAAGCCGGCCGGTTCGGCGGCCGTCCGGTTCGCGGTCGAGGAGGCCCGGCTGCGCGGCGTCCCGCTGGAGGCCGTACGGGCCTGGCGGCGCCCGGCGCACGCGATGACCGGCCACCCGCTGATGACCGGTGAACCGGCCCACCAGGGGGAACGGCAGGCGGCGGAGACGCTGGAGGAAGCACTGAGCGACGTACCGGACGACCTGCCGGTGCGACGGCGCACCCTCGAGGGCCGCCCCCGCGACGTCCTGCTCGCCGCGGCCCACGGCGCCGACCTGCTCGTCGTCGGCGCCCGCCGCCACCCGGGCCACTACGGCCTCCAGCTCGGCCGCGTCCCCCACGGCGTACTGCACCACGCCGCCTGCCCGGTGGCGGTCGTCCCGGAGCCCGCCTGAACGAACCTCCCCGAGGGCCACGTACCTCAGTGCTCACTTCCCCGCCCCGGCCTACCGGCCGAGGTCGGGGGTGGGCCAAAGGTCCGGCGGGAATCCGTCCGGGGAGGCATGACCGGGGCCCACCTCCCTGCCCCGGCCGGGCCGGGCGCGGGCGGCCTCGGCGGGCGTGAGGTGCCGGCGAGCGGGGCTGTCGCTCATGACGAAGCGCGGCGGGTGGCGTCCGTATCCGGAGGCGGCGCACGGGGTCGGCGGGGATCCGCCCGGGGCGGCGTGACCGGGGCCCCGGCCGAGGACCAGCCCCTCACCTCACCCCACCTCCCCGCCCCGGCCGGCCAGGCCAGGGCGGCCGCCGTCGACGACGCGGCGCGGCGGGTGGCGTCCGTGTCCGCAGGCGGGCAAGGGTCAGGCGGGCGATCCGCCCGGGGCGCGAGACCGGGGCCCGGCCGAGCACCGGCCCCTCACCCCACCCCACCCTCACCCCCACCTCATCTCCCCGCCCCGGCCGGCCAGGCCAGTGCGCGGGTGACGTCGGCGAGTGTGAGGATGCCGACGAGGCGGCCCCCGTCCATGATCAGGGCGCGGCGGGTGGGGCTCGACTCCAGGCGGGGCAGGAGGTCCAGTACGGGCTCGTCCGGGGTGGCCGTGACCACGTCGTCGAGGGGACGCATGACCTCGCGGACCGTCGTGCCCGCCCGCGCACCGGGCGCGGTCGCCTCGATGCGGCGGACGGTGAGCAGACCGGCCACCGAGCCGTCCGCCGCGAGGACCGGGAAGGTGGAGTGCCGGTAGTGGCCGAAGGGCCCCTCGGCCAGGAAGTCCGCGAGCGTCGCCGTGGCCGGCACGGTGACCGGGTCCCGTGTCATGACGCGGGCGACGGGCACACCGCCGAGGACGCCCCGGACCTCGGCCTGCCGGGCCTCCGCGGTGGCCGCGGCGATCAGGAACCAGCCGATCAGCGCCGCCCACAGGCCGGACAGGTCGCCCCGGAACAGGACGGCCGCGAAGCCGGTCACCACCATGAACCAGCCCAGCGCCCGGCCCGCCGCCGAGGCGCCCCGCGTGGCCCGCAGCCGGTCGCCGGTGCGGTGCCACAGGTACGCCCGCAACAGCCGGCCGCCGTCCAGGGGGGCCGCGGGGATCGCGTTGAAGACGGCCAGCAGCACGTTGATCGCGGCCAGCCAGGCGACGGCCTCCACCACCAGCCCCGACACGTGCAGCGCGTCCAGGCCCGCGGCCACGCCAGCCAGCACGCCGCCCGCGACCAGGCTGGTCAGCGGACCCACGCCCGCGATGCGCAGCTCGGCGGCCGGGGTCGGCGCCTCGCCCTGCAGGCGGGCCGCGCCCCCCAGCATCCACAGGGTGATGCCCTCCACCTGCACGCCGTTGCGGCGGGCGACCGCCGCATGTGCCAGCTCGTGCGCCAGCAGCGAGCCGAGGAAGACGACCGCCGTCAGCAGGGCCAGCGCCCAGTACACCGCCGGCGGGTGGCCGGGGTGGGCGGCGGGGAGGCGGCCGCGAGCCAGCGCGACGGTCACCAGGACGACGATGACCAGGACGCTCCAGTGCAGTCCGACCCGCACACCGGCGATCCGGCCGAGGGACACCGTCTCGTTCATCGACCTCGCCTCACCCGTTCCCTCTCAGCACCCCTCGCCACCTCACCTGGTGTCCCCGGCCTCGACCCCGTCCAGGGCGGCCCGGCCGGCCTCCAGACGGGCCACCGGCACCCGGAACGGCGAGCAGGAGACGTAGTCCAGGCCGGCGTCGTGGAAGAAGTGGATGGACTCCGGATCGCCGCCGTGCTCGCCGCAGACCCCGGTCTCCAGACCCGGCCGGGCGGCCCGGCCCTCCGCGACGGCGAGGCGGACCAGCCGGCCCACGCCCGCGCGGTCGAGCGTCTCGAACGGCGAGGCGGCGAAGACGCCCTTGTCGAGGTAGGCCGAGAAGAACGCCGCCTCGACGTCGTCCCGGGAGAAGCCCCAGGTGGTCTGGGTGAGGTCGTTGGTGCCGAAGGAGAAGAACTCCGCCTCCTCGGCGATCGGGCCCGCCGTCAGCGCGGCCCGCGGCAGCTCGATCATCGTGCCGATCGGGCAGCGCACGTCGACCCCGGACTCCTCGCCGACCTCGGCCAGCACCCGGCTCACCTCCGCGCGGGCGAGCCGCAGCTCCTCGACGGCGCCGACGAGCGGCACCATGATCTCCGCGCGCGGGGCGCCGCCCGCCCGGGTCCGCTCCACCACCGCCTCGGCGATCGCCCGGACCTGCATCGCGACCAGCCCCGGCACCACGAGCCCGAGCCGTACGCCGCGCAGGCCGAGCATCGGGTTCTCCTCGTGCATCCGGTTCACCGCGTCGAGCAGCTCCACGTCGTGCGCGTCCGGCCGGCCGCCCGTGGCCTCGGCGGTCGCGATCCGCACGGCCAGCGCCATGCGGTCGGGCAGGAACTCGTGCAGCGGGGGGTCCAGCAGCCGGATCGTGACCGGCAGGCCGTCCATCGCCTCGAGGATGCCCGTGAAGTCCCGCCGCTGCAGCGGCAGGAGCGCGGCCAGCGCCCGTTCCCGGTCGGCGTCCGTGCGCGCCAGGATCATCTCCTCGACGAGCTTGCGCCGCTCCCCGAGGAACATGTGCTCGGTGCGGCACAGCCCGATGCCCTGCGCCCCGAAGCGCCGCGCCCGCGCCGCGTCCTCGGGGTTGTCCGCGTTGGCGCGCACCTCCAGCCGCCGCACGTGGTCGGCGTGCTCCAGGGCGCGCGCCACCGCGGAGACCGCGCTGCCCGCCTGCTCACCGGTCTCCAGGTAGCGCACGGTCGCCGAGGGCACCGTCGCGACCGCGCCCGCGTAGACCTCACCGGTGGACCCGTCCACCGAGAGGACGGCGCCCTCCTCGACGACGGTGCCGTCCCGGGTGGTGAAGCGGCGCGCCTCCGGGTGGACGGTGATGTCCTGCGCCCCGCACACGCAGACCTTGCCCATGCCGCGGGCGACGACGGCCGCGTGGCTGGTCTTGCCGCCCCGCCCGGTCAGCACCGCCTGGGCGGCGACCATGCCGGGCAGGTCGTCGGGCGTGGTCTCCTCCCGCACGAGCACGACCCGCTCGCCGGCCGCGGCCCGCCGCACCGCCTCCGCGGAGTCGAAGACGGCCGCTCCCACCGCGGCGCCCGGCGAGGCCGGGATGCCGTGGGTGAGGGGCGCGCCGGTGGCGCCGGTGTCGAAGCGCGGGAACATCAGCCGCGCCAGCCCGTCGCCGCCGACCCGGGCCAGTGCCTCGTCGGCGCTGATCAGCCCCTCCTCGACCAGTTCGGCGGCGATGGCGAAGGCGGCCTCCGCGGTGCGCTTGCCCACGCGGGTCTGCAGCATCCACAGGGTGCCGCGCTCGATGGTGAACTCGATGTCGCACAGGTCCCGGTAGTGGCGCTCCAGGGTCTGCGCGTGATCGCGCAGCCGCCGGTACGAGCGCGGGTCGAGCCGCTCCAGCTCGGCGAGCGGTACGGCGTTCCGCACGCCCGCGACGACGTCCTCGCCCTGCGCGTTCGCCAGGTAGTCGCCGTACAGGCCGGGCCGCCCGGTGGCCGGGTCCCGGGTGAAGGCGACCCCGCTGCCGGAGTCCGCGCCGAGGTTGCCGAACACCATGCGCTGCACGGTGACCGCGGTGCCCAGGTCGTCCGGGATGTGCTCGCGCCGCCGGTACAGCCGGGCCCGCTCGGCGTTCCACGACCCGAACACCGCGAGGACCGCCTGCTGCAGCTGCTGGGCGGGGGACTGCGGGAAGTCGCGGCCCGTCTCGTCGCGGATCAGCCGCTTGTACGTCTCCACCAGCCAGGCCAGGTCGCCCGCGTCCAGATGCACGTCGTCGGGGGCCTCGCGGGCCTCCTTGAGCAGGGTCATGGCCTCCTCGAACAGGGCCGGGTCGACCCCCATGACCGTGCTGCCGTACATCTGGACGAGCCGGCGGTAGGAGTCCCAGGCGAACCGCTCGCTGCCGGACACCTTGGCCAGGCCGAGCACGGAGTCGTCGTTGAGGCCGATGTCGAGGACGGTCTCCATCATGCCGGGCATGGAGAACCGCGCCCCCGAACGGACGGAGACCAGCAGCGGATCGTCCGCCTGGCCGAGCAGCCGGCCGGCGCTCGCCTCCAGGGCCGACAGGTGCCGCGAGACCTCCGCCGACAGGCCCGCCGGCTCCTCGCCGGTGGCCAGGAAGGCACGGCAGGCCTCGGTGCTGACGATGAACCCCGGCGGCACCGGAAGGCCCATCCGGGTCATCTCGGCCAGGTTCGCACCCTTGCCGCCGAGCAGGCCGGCCAGGTCACGGCCGCCCTCATGGAAGTCGTACACGTAACGGCTCATCACGCCTCTTTTCGGCTCCGTGGTGCGGTACCGGTGACCTTCCAAGCGTCCGCCGGGGCGGGCCCGGCCGGGAGGTGCGCTCGGCCCCCGGCGGTGGGCCGACCGGCCCCCAAGGGGCGGGCGGGCGGACCGCCCGGGCCCGGGGACGGGCCACTCGGCCCATGGCAGCGGGCGCGGGCGCTGCCGCACGCTGAAGGAGTGCGGCACGGCATCCGAGCCCCTGAGCCTCCGGGAGGACGCCATGAACGGCACACCGACCGTGAACGACGTGATGACCCGCACCGTCGTCGCCCTGCGCACAGGCGCGGCGTTCAAGGACATCGTGCGGACCCTGCGGGACTGGCACGTCAGCGCCCTGCCCGTGCTGGACGGCGAGGGGCATGTCGTCGGCGTCGTCTCCGAGGCCGACCTGCTGCCCAAGGAGGAGTACCCCGAGGGCGACGTGGGCCACGGCGCGCAGGTGCGGCACCTCGCCGACGTCCGCAAGGCGGAGGCGGTGACCGCGGCGGGACTGATGACCGCCCCCGCCGTCACCGTGGCGCCCGAGGCCACCCTCGCCCACGCCGCGCGGCTCATGGCCCGCAGCGGGGTCAAGCGGCTGCCGGTCGTGGACCGGTCCGGTGCCCTGGAGGGCATCGTCAGCCGCTCCGACCTGCTGAAGGTCTTCCTGCGCGACGACGAGGACATCGCCGAGGAGGTACGGCGCGAGGTCGTCGTACGGCTCTTCGGCACCTGTTCGCCCCCGGTGGGCGTCGAGGTGCGCGACGGAGTCGTCACCCTCACCGGCCCCCTGGACGACCCGACGCTCGTCCCGCTCGCCACCCTGCTGGCACGCGCCGTGCCGGGCGTCGTGGACGTCCGCTGCGCCCTGACCGGGCACCGTCCGCACCCGCGGCGGACGGCGGTGGCGGGAGGAGGCGGCGAACGATGACACGCACACCTCTCACCCTCTCCGCGCCGACCCGGCTCTGGCGCTGGCGGCGCAACCCGCTCAGGCGTCGCAGCGACGTCGTGGAGGCCTGGATCGTGCTCGCGACCTGGATCCTCGTCCTGCTCGGCGGACTCCTCGCCGGTGCGGCGGCGGCCCAGGCCACGGACGCGTCTTTCGCCGCGCGGCGGGCCCAGGTGCACTCCGTCTCCGCCGTCCTCACCGACGACGCGGCGCAGACCCCGCCCGCCGCCTCCGGACTCGAGAACGGCCGGGTGTGGGCCGCCGTCCGCTGGACGGACCGGCACGGCGTGTCCCGCACGGGCCAGGCGAAGGTGTTCGCCGGCGCCCCGGCCGGAACCCGGGTCACCGTGTGGACGGACCGTACCGGCCGGCTGGTGTCCGCCCCGGTCCGGGGCGCCGAGGCGACCCTGCAGACGGTCCTGACCGGCGCCCTCGTCGCCCCGCCGGCCGCCGCGGCGGTATGGGCCGCGGGCTGGGCGGTGCGCACCCGGCTGATGCGGCGGCGCCTGGCCGAGTGGGACGAGGAGTGGAAGCAGGTCGGGCCCGAATGGCGGAACTACAGCGGGGGCAGGGGCTGAGCCCCCTCTGCGACACGTCACCGCGGGCGGTCGGCCGCGATGTGTCGCACTGAGCCCTCTCACCGCTGCCGGCCGGCCGAGCCGAGCCGCCCGTGCACGCCACCGAACCTTCGCCGGCCGCTGCGGCGGTGTGGGCCGCGGGCCGGCGGTGTGTCGCCTTCGGTTTCTGCGGCGGCGTCTGGCCGGTGGCGGTACTACAGCGGGGGCAGGGGCTGAGCCCCCTCACCGGCCGTCCGCCGTCACCGTGGGCGGTCGGCCGCAAGGCGTCAGCACCCCACGACCGCCAGGCCGCGACAGCGGGGGCTGCACCTCACCGCTGCCGGCCCAAGCCACCTGGCCTTCGCCGGTCGCTGCACGGCGCATTCGCTCCTGCGGCGGCGCCTGGCGGAAGGGGAGCGGGCGGAGCCACAGCGGAGGGCAGGGGGTGAGCCCCCCTCACCGCGGGCCGGCCGCCGGGACGAGTCGGCAGTCCACGGCCACCACGCCCTCGACGCCGCGCGTCATCCGGGTGGCCAGTGGGATCCGGTCGGCCTCGCGGACCGTTCCGGTCAGGGTCGCGACGCCGTCGGTGACGACGATGTGCACGGGCTCGACCGGTGCCGGGAAGAGGACGTCGACGACGTCGCGCCGGATCTCGTCGGCGAGGTCGTTGTCGGGGCGCAGGAACACCTTGAGCAGGTCACCCCGGCTGACCACTCCCTCGAGCACCCCTTCGGCGTCCACCACGGGCAGCCGCTTGACGTGCCGCACCGCCATGATCCGGGCCGCCTCGGCGACCGTGGCGTCGCCGTGCACGGTGACTGCCGGGGTGCTCATCAGCTCCTCCGCGGTCAGCGCCCCCGCCTTGGCCAGGTCGGGCAGTCTGCGCAGCTGGGTGAGCCGGTCCGGGTCGCTGTCCCGGAACTCCTCCTTGGGCAGCAGGTCGGCCTCGGAGACCAGCCCGATCACCCGCCCGTCGCCCTCCAGGACGGGTACGGCGCCGACCCGCGCCTGCTCCATGCGCTCGACGATGTCCTTGAACAGCGTGCCGCGGCCCACCCCGACGACGGCGCGCGTCATCACGTCGCTCACCCGCGTCATGTCAGGCCCCCGCTGCCGTAGGGCGCGTAGAGGTCGAGCAGCCGGATCCGGGAGGCGTGCAGCCGCTCGGCGACCACCTGCCCGACCCAGACCGCGATCGCCCGGCCGAACCCGGCGTCGGCTGCGCACAGCGCCAGCACCGGTTCGGCGTCGAACTCCCAGGCCCGCACCGGGCTCGTGGCCTCGGCGCCCAGGTGCCACACGTGCGGCGGGTAGTGCCAGGACCAGCCGACCAGCGCGCCCTGGCCGAGCGTCTCGATGACGGCGGGACGGCGGCCGGGCACGTGCAGGTCGAGGGAGACGGTCCCGGTGCGCACGACCCAGAAGCGGTCGGCGCGCCGGCCCTCCTCGAACAGGCGGGCCCCGGCGTCGTAGGAGACCTCGCGGGCGAAGCGCATCAGCTGCTCGCGGTGCGCGGGCGCGAGGGCCGTTGTCATGGTGATGGCGGAGGTCATCGCACCGCTTCCTTCCTGGGTCCCTGACCCCAGGGTGCGCGCGTCACCGCCTCCCGGCACCACGGGCCACGGCACACCACGCGAAGGACGGCACGCGAACGGCGGGAAGGCCCACCCGCTTCTCGCGGATCCGGATTGCGCGGTGCGCGGCTGCCGGCCGCTTCTCCGCGTCTCCAACGGGTCCTTCCCGCCACCACCAGGACACCACACCGGCCGCCGGGCCGCCAGGGCCGTTCGGCCCCGGCACGCCGCGCACGCCGCGCACGCCGCGCACGCCGCGCACGGCGGTCACGCGCGAACAGCGGTCACGGCGCGAGGGAGAAGTAGTTCTCCTCCTCCTGGGTGAAGTGCAGGCGCAGCACGGTGTTCAGCCCGTACAGGCAGGAGCGCAGGTCGTCGAGCTGTTCGGGGGACAGGCCGCCGCCGGCGTGGGCCAGTTCCAGGTGGGTGGTGATGCGGCGGGAGAGGCGCTCGATCTCGGTGTGGGCGCGGCTCATGGTGGCGGTGGCCTCCGGGCCGCCGAGCGTGGGGGCCAGCGCCGGGTACAGCTCGTGCTCCTCGGCGTGCTCGTGCGGCAGCAGCCGCTCGTCGAGCAGCCGGTGCGTCTCCTCCACCGCCGCCAGGGACTCGGGGCCGGGGGCGCCGGAGAGGCGGTCGGCGGCGTCGCGGACGGCTTCGAGGACGTCCTGGAGGTCGTCGTGCTCGGCGGCGAACCGGTGGATGAGCGCTTCGGCGGTGGGGGACAGGGCCGGTCGCGCCGTCCGGTCGACCCGCAGCGCGCGCAGGGCGTTGAGGATGACTGCGACGTCGATGCCCTCCTGGAGCAGGGCACCGACCGCGGGCGGCAGCAGCCCGGCGGCGGCCGCGGCCATGGCGGCCAGCGACATCAGCATGCCGCCGAGGGCGCTCTGGACGGCGATGCGCCGGGCGCGCTGGGCGATGGTGACCGCGTCGGCGAGGCGGTCGACCCGGTCGGTGGTCAGCACGATGTCGGCGGCCTCGGAGGAGGCGGTGGAGCCGCGGGCGCCCATGGCGACGCCGATGTCGGCGGCGGCCAGGGCCGGCGCGTCGTTCACGCCGTCGCCGACCATCACGGTGACCGCGCGCTCGCGTTCGGCGCGTACGGCGGCCACCTTGTCGGCGGGGGTGAGTTCGGCGCGCACGTCGTCCAGGCCGAGGACGGCGGCGACCTCGTGGGCGGGCGCGGACCGGTCGCCGGTGAGCATCAGCAGCCGTTCGATGCCCGCCGCCCGCAGGTGGCGCAGCGTGCGCGGGGCGTCGGACCGCAGCGGGTCGCGCAGCAGCAGCGCCCCGGCCAGCCGCCCGTCCACGGTGAGCCAGGCGACGGCCGCCCCGTCGAGGAGCGCCCGGTTCTCCACCGCCTTGGCCCAGCCCGGCCGGTCCTCGCCGAGGTCGACGCGGCCGATGTGGACGCGGTGCCCCTCCACGGTCCCGTAGGCACCCCGCCCGGGCTCCTCGACGACGTCCGAGGGGACCGACAGGGCGACCTTCCGTTCCCGGGCGATGTCGACGATGGCCCGGGCCAGGACGTGCGGCGAGTACTGGTCGAGCGAGGCCGCGAGCCGCACCACGTCCGTCGGGGTGAAACCCGGGCCGGCGGTGACGTCCAGGACGCGGGGCCGGCCGCGCGTGAGCGTCCCGGTCTTGTCCAGCAGGAGGGTGCGGGCGCGGCCGAGGTTCTCCAGCGCGCCGCCGTCGCGCACGACGACGCCGAGGCGCGAGGCGCGCGAGAGGCCGGAGACGATGGCGACCGGGGCGGCCAGCAGCAGCGGGCAGGGCGTGGCGACCACCAGCACGGCGACCGCCCGTACGGCCGAGCCGCTCAGCAGCCACGCCAGTGCGGCCACCGCGACGGACAGCGGCAGGAACCAGGCCGCGTACCGGTCGGCCAGCCGCACGACGGGCGCGGACTCGGCCCCGGCCTGCTGGGCGAGGCGCACGATCCCGGCGTAGGTGCTGTCGCGTTCGGTGGCGGTGGCGCGCAGTTCGAACGCGCCCGCGGCGTTGACGACACCGCTGCGCACCGTCTCGTCCCGGGTCCGTTCGACCTGGAGGGGCTCCCCGGTGAGCACGGACTCGTCGAGGACCGCCGCGGCGCTCTCCACCCGCCCGTCGACCGGCACCACCTCGCCGGGACCGACGACGAGCAGGTCGCCCACGGCGACCTCGGCCAGCGGCACCGTGGCGACCTCGGTGCCGGTGCGGCGGCGCGCCGAGCGGGGCGCGTGCTCCAGCAGGGCCCGCAGGTCGTGGGAGGCCCGCCGCTGGGCGGCCGCCTCCAGCGTGCGGCCGGTGGCCAGCATGAGCGCGATCAGCGCGCCCGCGAGGTACTCCTGGACGGCCAGGGTGCCGCCCAGCGCGAGGACGGCGATGAGGTCGACGCCCGCGTGCCCGTGCCGCAGGGCGCTCAGCACCCATCCGACGGCGGGGATCACGGCGGACAGCGTGCCCAGGGCCCAGAACAGATCGGCGAGTTCACGCGTGCCGGTCAGCCAGGCGACGCCGCCGGCGACCAGGGCCGCCGCGGTGACCGCCAGCAGGACGGGTTCGAGCCGTGGGGACACGACCGCCGTGGCCAGGCGGCGCAGCCGTGCGGGGCGGGTGGGGCGGTGGTCGTTCATGGCTTACCTCCCCGTCCATCACAGCGCACCCCCGGGTGCCGGCGGCAGGGTCGTCCGGCCCTGCTTGGGGGACCTCCTCCGCACGCCGTCCCCGGGCCGGGCTCGAAGGGCCACGACCGGTGACCGTCGGCCCGGGCGGGCGGCGGCCGGCGGGGGGACCATGACGGTGACGGCACCCGGAGCGCGCACCGAGGGAAGTGACGGCGATGTACTGGTACCACGGTCCCGGCGCATGGGGCTGGCTCGCCATGGCGATCGGCATGCTCGTCTTCTGGGCGGTGATCATCGTCGTGGGCGTGCTGCTCTTCCGGGCCCTGTCCCGGCCCGGCAGCTCCACCCCGACGGCGGCCCCCGGCCCGCCCCCCGCCGAGCAGCTGCTCGGCGAACGCTTCGCGCGCGGCGAGATCGACGAGGACGAGTACCGCCGCCGCCTGACCGTCCTGCGCGACCACACCGGCGGGGGGAAGACCTGACGGCGGTGTGGCCGCGCGCCGCCGCTCAGGGCGTGTGGACGCTGGGCCGGGGCGGTGCGGCCATGCCGTCGCCGAGGAAGAAGCTCGGCAAGAGGTGTCACGTGGTTGGGCATCCGGCCCGGGGGAACTCGGTGACGACTGTCGGAATCCAGTCCCCCGGAGGCGCATGTGGCGGTACGGCATCGCTTGATCAAGGCCGATCCCGCGTCGGTGTGGGAGGTCCTGGCGGACGGCAACCGGTACGCCGAGTGGGTGGTGGGAACCGGCGACTCCCGGCCGAAGCAGGGCCGGTGGCCGCAGGTCGGTTCCTCGATCGCCTACGAGATCCGGCTCGGACCGTTCCGGGTCGGCAACGAGACGGTCGTACGGCGCTGCCAGGAGGGGTCCGTGCTGGAACTGGAGATCCACGCGGGATTCCTCGGCACCGCCCGCTTCTTCATCGAGTTGCGGGAGTGGGGCGAGGACTGCCTGGTCATCGTCGACGAGCACCCGCTGGTCGGAGCCGGTGCCGTCCTGCACAACGTCGGTGTGGAGGCGCTCATCCAGGTGCGCCACCGCGCGATGCTCGCCCGGCTCGCCCGGTGCTGCGAGGACGGTGCGCGCGGGCGCCGGGAGCGGGCCGCGCGCCGGTCCCCGGCCGCCGGAGGAACCGCGCATGCCTGACGCCGTGGTGATCGGGGCCGGACCCAACGGGCTGGTGGCCGCGAACGTCCTGGCGGACGCCGGATGGAGCGTGCAGGTCCTCGAGGAGCAGCCCGAGCCGGGCGGCGCGGTCCGCCACGACCGCGGCGTGGACCCCGACTTCGTCAACGACCTCTTCAGCTCCTTCTTCCCGCTGGCCGCCGCGTCCCCCGTGATGTCCGCGCTCCGTCTGGAGGAGTACGGACTGCGCTGGAGCCACGCCCCGCACGTCCTGGCCCATCCGCTGACCGACGGCCGGTGCGCCGTGCTGGACCGGCGGATCGACGCCACCGCCGCCTCCCTGGAGGCGTTCGCACCCGGCGACGGGGCGGGCTGGCGGCGTCTGTACGACCTCTGGCAGACCCTGCACCCCGACGTGATGAACGCCCTGTTCACCCCGTTCCCGCCGGTACGGGCCTCGGCCCGGCTGCTGCGGACCGTGCGCGCGGCCGGCGGCCTGCGCACCGTGCGATCCCTGCTCCTGCCGGTGCGCCGGCTGGGGGAGGAGGAGTTCCGCGGCGAGGGCGGCCGGCTGCTCCTGGCCGGCAACGCCCTGCACGCCGACCTCGCCCCCGAGTCCGCGGGCAGCGGCGGCTTCGGCTGGCTGCTGTGCATGCTGGGACAGATGTACGGATTCCCGGTCCCGGTCGGCGGATCCGGTGCGCTGACCGCGTCGCTGGTCAGGCGGCTGCGCCTGCGCGGCGGAGAGCTCCGCTGCGGTGCGCCGGTCCGCTCCGTCATCGTCCGCGAGGGCCGCGCCGTAGGGGTGCGCACCGCCGACGGCGACACGGTGGCCGCCCGGAAGGCGGTACTCGCCGACGTGGCCGTGCCCGCCCTCTACCAGGAACTCGTCGGCCCCGAGCACCTGCCCGCACAGCTGCAGGAGGACCTGCGGCGCTTCCAGTGGGACTTCGCCACCTTCAAGGTGGACTGGGCGCTCGACGGCCCGGTGCCCTGGCGGACCGAGGGGGCGGCCCGGGCCGGGACCGTCCACCTCGCCGACGGCCTCGACGAACTCACGCGCTTCGGCGCCCAGATCGCCCTGCGCCAGGTGCCCGACCGGCCCTTCGCGCTGTTCGGCCAGATGACCACTTCGGACGCCTCCCGTTCCCCCGCCGGCACCGAGTCGGCCTGGGCGTACACCCACGTCCCGCACGACATCCGGGGGGACGCCGGCGACGAGGGCATCACCGGTGACTGGGGCCCGGCGGACCAGGAACGCATGGCGGACCGGCTGGAACGGCAGGTGGAGCGCTTCGCCCCGGGCTTCCGCTCCCGCATCCGGGCCCGCCGCGTCCTCGCGCCGCCGACCCTCGAGACCCTCGACGCCAACCTCCGCGACGGCGCCATCAACGGCGGCACCACCGCCCTCCACCAGCAGCTGGTCTTCCGCCCCGTGCCCGGTACCGGGCGGCCGGAGACCCCGGTCCGGGGCCTCTACCTCGCCTCCTCCGGAGCCCATCCCGGTGGCGCCGTGCACGGTGCCCCCGGTGCCAACGCGGCCCGGGCCGCCCTGCGCACGCACCGGGTGCCCGGCTTCGCCGCCGCCCAGCGCCTCCTCACCCGCCGGGACCGCACCGGCCGCGTCCGCTGATCGCCTGTCCGGCCGAACGTGCATCCGGTCGGCCCGTGTACGGGGAAGAGGTCGTAGACCGCCTCGGCATCAGCCCTCCGGACAGCAGCCCCGAGTCACCACCACCCAGGGAGCACCATGCACGACGACGAGGACGGGCCCGACCGCCGGCACCGGCGCCCCGAGGGCGTGACGGACAGGACCGTCGAGGCCCTGGGAGCCCTGTCGAAGGCACTGGAGACCACCGAGCGCGCCCGCGGCCACCTCTACAGCTTCCACCAGCTCACCGGCGGGGCGGACCTGGAACTGGACCGGGCGGTCCGGCTGCTGCGCGAGGCCGGGCATCCCGAGTGGGCCGACGAGGTGGAGGCGGAGATCCTGGGCCGCAACGTCATCCCCGGCCACTGGACGTTCCAGATCGTCGAGGCCTACAACGACACGTACTACCGGCCGTTCCAGCAGCTGGAGCGCAGCGCGGTGAGCGAACTCGCCGAGGGCCGGGACCACTTGTACGAGGCGGAGATGAAGGAGTCCCGCCGCACCGCCGGCCACCCCCACCACACGGCGCGGCCCCCGGCCCCGGAGGCCTGAGCCGCACCACCCACCCCCCACGAAAGGCGAAGCCCGTGCGAAACAGCCCCCTGAAGGGCCGGACCGTCGTGGTGACGGGGGCGGCACGCGGCCTGGGTGCCGCGCTCGCGGTCGAAGTCGCCCGCCGGGGCGCCCGGCCCGCGCTCGTCGGGCACGAGAAGCACCTGCTGGAGGAGCTGGCCGCACGCCTGCCGACGCCGGCCCTCGCCGTCGAGGCGGACGTGACCGACCTGGCGGCCCTGCAGCGGGCCGCGCTCACGGTACGGCACCGCCTCGGGCGGCCGTCCGTCGTGATCGCGAACGCCGGGATCGCGGAGGGCGGCCGGTTCACGGCCACGGACCCGGCCGACTGGCGCCGGGTGATCGACGTCAACCTCGTCGGCAGCGCCCACACCGCACGGGCGTTCCTCCCCGACCTCGAGGCCACCGCCGGCTACCACCTCCAGATCGCCTCCCTGGCGTCGCTCGGCGCCGCCCCCCTGATGAGCGCCTACTGCGCCTCCAAGGCGGGCGTCGAGGCCTTCGCCCACGCGCTGCGCGCGGAGGTGGCCGCCCGCGGCGTCGCCGTGGGGATCGCCTACCTGAACTGGACCGACACGGACATGATCCGCGACGCCGACCGGTACGCCGTGCTGCGCGAGCTGCGCGGTCACATGCCCCCGCCCGCCCGGAAGGTGTACGACGCCGAGAAGGTCGCCGCCCGCATCGTGGACGGCCTGGAGCGCCGCCGCACCGCCGTGTACGCGCCCGCCTGGCTGCGGCTCGTCCAGCCGGTGCGTGCCGTGCTGCCGCCGCTGGTGCTGCGCGTGGCACGCCGGCAGCTGCCCCGCCTGGAGGCCGAGGAGAACCTCGTACCGACCGGGCCGCTCGGCGCCGGCGGCGATGCCGACCGGGCGGCGAGGCGGCAGGCCCGCTGAGCCGCGCGGCCGATCAGCCGCGCCCGTCCCCCTCGTCGTCCCCGTTCACCAGGCGCATCCGCGCGTTGTGCCAGGCGATGGCCCGCCGGATCTCCGGCTCGTACAGGCCGGTCCGGCAGCCCAGCTCCTCCAGGGAGAGCACGGGCCGGCCCGCCGTGAGGGCGCAGGAGATCCTCGCGGCCCACAGCTCCTCCTGCAGGAACGGGCGGCGCCGGTAGGTCTCGCGGATGGTCTCGAAGTGGTCCTCGCAGCAGGTGGTGATCGGGCGCAGGCCGTCGAACCAGTGCCGCGTGGGGTGGGCGCACGAGGAGTCCGGGACGTACCCGGTCACCGCCTCGTCCTCGGGGAACGTCGCGGCACACAGATCGCACAGCGCCAGGCGCACGGGCTCGGCGGGCCGGCTCTTCTTCCTGCGCTTCCACATCCCGACTCCGAAGTGGTGGGAGGGTGTCACTGCGGGTTACCCCCGTTCCCCGGGCGCTACACCGCGGGCGCCGCCCGGGCCGGGGGGAGCGGTGGTCTCCCCGCCCGGCCGGTTCCGCTCCGGGAAGGGCTTTCCGTGGAACTCGACGGTGATCTTCTGGAAGCCCTTGAAGCTCTCGGCGACGGCGTACGACCAGTAGGCCCGGCGGTCGGCGTGGCTGAGGCGGACGTCGTCGGTGAACGGCGTGAGCAGGCTGCGTGGCCACAGCCGGCGGGCGCGCACGGAGGCCGTCTCCACCGTCAGGACGAAGACCAGAGCGCCCAGGTACAGCCAGGCCAGCAGTCCCAGCACGATGCCGAACATCCCGTACGTGGCCCCGGCGCCGTTGAGGAAGTGCCGGACGTAGTACGCGCCGCCCCACTGCAGCCCCTGCCACGCGCAGGCCCCGCCGACGGCCGGGCCCCACAGGCACCGCAAGCCGACGTCCGCGCGGGTGAGGAGGCGGACGGTCAGCACCAGCAGGGCGGCGTTCAGCAGGACGACCGCGAGGGCCGCGCCCACCCGGGGCCCGTCCCCGACCCGCAACCCCAGCGACTGGGCGGACGAGACGCCCACCGACAGTCCGGTCGTCGCGAGCAGGCCGAGGACCAGCAACCCGATGAAGACGAGCCCGCGCAGCCGGGAGAGCAGGGGGTTCGGCCGTGCGTGCCGTGGCACGGCCCAGATCTTGTTGAGCGCGTGCTGGACGGCCTGTGCCACGCCCAGACCGCCGTACAGGCTGCCGACCACACCGGCGGCCAGGGCGAGCCCGTTGCGATGGAAGGAGTGGATGTTCTCCCGCAACTGGTCGCCCAGCACGGGGAACTTCCCCAGCGCGGAGTTCAGCACCTGCTGCCGGAAGGCGGGGTCGTTCTGCAGCAGCCCCGCCAGCGTGGAGACCAGGAGCAGGAGCAGCGGGAAGAGGGACAGGAACCCGTAGTAGGCGATCAGGGCGGCGAGGTACATCCCCTGGTCGTCGGCGAACTTGTACACCACACCCAGCGGCATGCCGACCCAGTGGTGCCGTCGCTGGAAACCGTCGAGACGGTGCAGCACCTCCATGGCGCCTCCGAGGACCGTCCTGCGCCGGCGGCGTCCGCCGGGCATCAGGGCCGAGTACCCCGGACGACGCCGGTGAACCGGTCGAGGGCGGCGCGTCAGGCGAGGACGCGGGCGAGTTCTCCGACATCGTCCGCGGCGAGCGTGGGAGCGGTCAGGGAAGGCGGGTAGACGGCCGGGGCGGTGCCGCGCCGCGGCCAGGCGCCGCCCAGCCCCGCCCGGCGCGCTCCGTCGACGTCCCACGGATGGGTGGCGACCAGCATCGCCTCGGCGGGGCCGACCCCGGCCCGCTCGGCCGCGTACCGGTAGGCGTGCGGATGCGGCTTCCAGCGGCGCGGCCCGGTCACGTCCAGCAGCGCGGCGAAGCAGTCCCGCACGCCCGCCCGGGTCAGCAGCTCCTCGGTGTGCTCGGCACTGACGTTGTTCCTGCCGGCCCTCCTGGAGGGCTTCTGCGGCTACTCCCTGCCGGACGACCTGCTGTCCGGCACCGGCCTGCGCACCGCCCACTCGATCGTCCTGTCGATCCCCGTCGTCGGCACCTGTCTGAGCTTCTTCCTCTGGGGCGGCGCCTACCCCGGGACCGCGATCAACGGACGCCTGTACATCGTGCACGTGCTCTACGCCCCCGGCGCGCTCATCGCCCTGATCACCGTGCACCTGATCATGGTGATCTACCTGAAGCACACCCAGTGGGCCGCACCCGGGAAGACCAACCGCAACGTGGTCGGCCAGCCGATGTTCCCCTCGTTCGTCGCGAAGTCGGCCGGACTGTCGCTGGTGGTCGCCGGCGTCACCGCGATCACCCGGACCGGCGGCGCCGGGCTCGCCGTGCTCAGGCGTGCGGGCCGTTGACGCTCGCCGCGAGGGCCACCACGGAGATGATGAGCACGAGGACGGCGCAGACGACGGTCGCCGGCCAGCGCCCCTGCTCCTCCTCGCCGTCCGCCCGCTCGCCGGGCCCGGGATCGCCCGGCGGGCGCGGGGAGGCCACGTAGCGCCAGCCGCGGCACGCGGCGCACGGCCGGGCGGGGAACGGCACCCTGACGGTGCGGCTGCTCAGACCCGTGGTGGGGAAGACGGCCCGGATGCCCGGCGAGGTGGGGGTGAGGCCGTGGAGGTAGACGGCGTTGCGCCGCCGGTCCAGGATCGCCGAGCGGTCGTCCTCCGGGTTCGCCAGCGCCGTGACCACCTGGGCGGTGGCCAGGGCGACGAGCTGGATGTCGACCCGGGCGCCCCGGGCCGCCTGGCTGTCCGACCCGCCTTGCCGGAACGCCGCGGCGCACTCGTAGCAGGGGGTGCGCCGGCCGGGCAGCACCCAGAGGATCTCGCCCACCTCGGCGTCGCGGATCCGCGGGTCCACCCAGACCGCCGGGTACACCGCGGGCTTCCCCACCGCGAGCGCCACCCGGTTGACCTGCCGCTGGCACGCGACCGAGTCGGTGGCGGCCACCACCACGTCCACCCGGTCGGCCAGCGACCGCCGCGCGTTGGGGGACAGCGCCAGGAAGTCCGCGTGCAGGCCCTCGACGTCGCACGGAGGGAACTCGCGGCGGATCTTCTCGGCCAGCGCGGGAGCCTTGGGCCGTCCCAGGGCGGGAGCGCCGAGCGGGTGACGGACGAGGTTCTCCACCGCGAGCACGTCGGAGTCGACCAGGACGAGCGGGCTGAGCCCGACGCGCGCGAGTTCCTCGGCGAGGAAGCCGCCCACCGCTCCCGCTCCGACGATCAGGACCGCACCCGTGCGCCGGTGGTGGCGCGCCCAGACGCGGTCCTCGGGCTGCCGGTCCGGCCCGGCGTCCGGCTCGTTCAATCGAACGTCCAGCGAGCCACCCGTACCGGTCCCGGACGGCTCTCCGCGTCGCGGTCGACGTCCTCCGGCTTCAGCTCCCCGGTGTCACCGTCGAGGAACCACTCGCGCTCCGCCTCGCGCGTCTGCTCCTGTGTGAGTTCCGCGTCCTGCACGATCTCGGGTGCAACACCCATGAGACGCACTCCTCCCGGCCTCGGCCGACGGCGGGTCCCCGAGTGCTCGCGCACGTCGACCGCCTTCATCGGTCACGCAGGTGAGTAACCCCGTACGGAGCAAGGTATGCACCTTTTTGTCTATTTTTAGGGTTTTGTCCGGGTCGGCTCTTCCGGGCCGGACGAAGGTGCGCGGACTCGCCCGCTGAGCGCCCGCGCGGGCGTCCTCATCCGCCCCTCGCACCCGGCGTTCCGGCCTCCCCTCCGGCACCGGGTCGGCGTCCTCCTCCCGTTCGCGGCACCACTCAGCAGCGGCGAGCGGGACAGCACCATCACCGCGGCGGCGGCCGCCACCGCCACCAGGACGAACAGTCCGCCCCGCACGGTCTCCCCGAGGACCAGCGTCCCCCAGAGGACGGCGACCACCGGATCGGCCATGGTCAGACCCGGCTGGGTCACCAGCAACGGGCCGGCGTGCATCGTCGACTGCAACAGGAACATCGCGGAGGCGCCGGCGGCGACCATGGCCCACAGCTGCCAACGGGTGAACAGGGCGGCCAGACCGTGGGAGAAGACGGTCGTCATGCCTTTCATCAGGGCCGCGGTCAGCGCGAACGCGCACCCGGTCGTCACCCCCAGGACCGCTGCCCGGCGCGTGCCCGACACGCCCCGAGCCCACACCACGCCGGCCACGACCAACGCCACGTTGACGCCGCCGCCGATCAGCCAGTCCGTCCCCGGGACGGACGAGGCCCGCCCGCCGCTCGGCCCCAGTGCGGCGATCAGCCCGGCCACGCCCGCCGCCATGACCGCCGACGCCCCCCACTCCCGGCGGCCCAGCGGTTTGCCCAGCAGCCGGGCGGCGAGTACCAGCGCCGCCGGCAGCTCCAGGGTGAGCAGGGGCTGCACCACGGAGATCCGGCCGGTGCCCAGGGCGGTCGCCTGCAGCAGGAAGGCCGCGACGATCGACAGGAACCCGCCGAACCACACCGGCCGGTGCAGCAGGTGCCACACCAGCCGCAGACTCAGGTTGTCCCCGGCGGGCTCCTCCCGAGCGGCCTTGCGCTGCAACGCGGAAGCCAGGGCGTTGCACGCGGCCGCCGGCACGGCCAGGAACGCGCTAAGCATGACGCCGCCCGGCCGGGACAGCGGGGAACACCACCGGCCCGGGCGGGCCGGGAGACGGGGGAGAGGTCGAGAACGGCACCTTCCCTGAGTGGCCGATTCGCCGCCCGTCACACCGGCTGCGCGCACCCTGCCGGAAAATCACGGTCCGCGGCCGGCGCACAGGCATCGCCCGGCACGGGAGAGCCCCGTGCACCTGTGGTCGGAGCGGGCCGCGGGGCGCGGTAGAAATGAGGTATGGCGGAGATGGACATGCCGGTGGGGGACTCGGACGACGTGGACGCGGTCACACGAGCGGTGCTGACCGCATCCCGGTTGCTGGTGGCGGTTTCCGCCCGCTCGCTCGCCGGAGTCGAGGAGCGGGTCACCCTCCCGCAGTTCCGGATGCTGGTGGTGCTGGCGAGCCGTGGTGCCACCAAACTGGTCGACCTGGCCGAACTGCTGCGGGTCGCGCCCTCGACGGCCATGCGCATGGTCGACCGGCTCATCGCCGCCGGGCTCGCGGACCGGCAGTACAATCCCGAGAACCGCCGTGAGACCCTGCTGCAGCTCACCGAGGAAGGGCGGCGCACGGTCGAGACGGCGACGGCCCGGCGCCGCGCCGAGATCGCCGCGATAGTCCAGCGCATGCGGCCGACGCAGCGACTGGCGCTGGTCGAGGCGCTCGACGCGTTCAACGAGGCCGGCGGTGAGCCGCCCGCGGCCGAGGGGCACCCGCTCGGCTGGACACTGGACGCCGCGGCGGGACGGGAAGCGTGAGCAGGCCGGGGACGCCCGATCTTGCGGGGGCTGTTCGCCTTACGCAGACTATTCTCCGTTCCTGGCGTGCGGAGGTGGCAGGAACACGGACGTGACCAGGGGATACGTCCAGGGAAAAGGGCTGCTCGATGGCTCCCGCCGTCGACTCTGCCGTGGGGTTGACGGGCGCGCGGGAGGCGGGCGGATCGGATGGATGGGGACGGCGGAAGAGACGAGCGGCTGGTGGATGCGCCGGTCAAGGTCTCGGCTGCCTACGAGGGGAGCACGCTCGACATAGCGCGAGCGCGTGAGCTGGCGCGCGCCTTCCTGGAGCGGGTGCAGTCCCTGCACGGACTGCCGGTGTCCGAGCGGGCCATGGGCATGGTGCAGCTGGTGGTGAGCGAGCTGATGACCAACGCCTGCAAGTACGCGCCCGGGCCGTGCCTGCTCGACCTGGAACTGGTGGAGGGCCGCATAGAGGTCACCGTGTGGGACAGCGAGCCGGTGCTGCCGGTCGCCAGGGCCGCCGAGCCGGGCCGGGTCGGCCAGCACGGCCTGGAGATCGTCATGGCGGTGAGCCAGGGCTTCGAGGTGCATCGCGAGCCGGTCGGCAAACGCACGGTGGCCGCGGTGACCCTGGCCGACGACCCGGGAGGGGCTGTCGCCGGCCACCAGCCGTGACCAGGGCCCGGGCCGTGACCCGCCGCCCGGCTGTCCCAGAATGGCGGCGGGACACACCGTGGAAGGGGAGCCGAACGTGCGAGCACGCGACCTGGCAGTGGAGTACGAGACCGTGGGCCTCGACACGGGGGCGACGGAGGCGGCACGGCTGATGGCGGAACACCGGCTGCCCGCCCTGCTGGTCGTCGACGAGGCGGGCGCGCCCCGGGCGATCCTGCCGGCCTCGCAGATGATCAAGATCCTGGTGCCGTCGTACGTGATCGACGACCCCGCCCTCGCCGCCGTGATCGACGAGCGTCATGCCGACCGCCTGTGCCAGGCACTCGAGGGACGCACGGTCCGCGACTGCCTGTCCCCCTCCGTCCCCGCCCCGCCGGCCGCCGAACCGGACGCGACGGCGCTGGAGGTCGCGGCACTGATGGCCCAGTCCCGCAGCCCCCTGGTGGCGGTCGTGGCGGACGCCGGCGCAGAGAAGCGGCTGCTGGGCGTCGTCACCGCCTCCCACCTGCTGGAACGGCTGCTGACCGCCACCTCCTGAGGGGAGCGCGCGTCCCTCCGCACTGTCGCAGACACGCCAAGGCCGGGTAAGGTGCCGCCCGGTGTGCCGGGAAGTCTGGTCGGCGAGCAGGGGACAGCTCTCTCTTCCGATCGGGGTCGGCCATGCAGCTTCCAGCGGTCCTCGGCGCCAGGCGCCCCGTCCACGGCACGGCCCCGGCGGCGGGAGCCGGCGGATCGTGAGCGACTGGCACAGCTGGGCGGCGCTCGCCGTGTTCGTCGGCGCCTACGTCCTGATCATCAGCGAGAAGATCCACCGCGTCGCGGTCGCCCTGGGCGGCGCGGGCCTGATGCTGGCGATCGGGGCGACCGACGACGTCTCGGCGTTCTACTCCGAGGACTCCGGCATCGACTGGAACGTCATCTTCCTGCTCATGGGCATGATGATGATCGTCGGCGTGCTGAAGAGGACCGGCATGTTCGAGTACCTGGCGATCTGGTCGGTCAAGCGGGCGCGGGCCCAGCCGTTCCGGGTCATGGCCATGCTCGTGGTCATCACGGCGGTGGTCTCGTCACTGCTGGACAACGTCACCACGGTGCTGCTGATCGCGCCCGTCACCCTGCTGGTGTGCGAACGCCTCGGGCTGCCCTCGGCGCCCTACCTCGTCGCCGAGGTCATGGCCTCGAACATCGGCGGCACCGCGACCCTGGTCGGTGATCCGCCCAACATCATCATCGCCAGCCGCGCGGGCCTGAACTTCAACGACTTCGTCGTCCACCTCGCCCCGCTCGCCGCGCTCCTGGTGGCCGTCCTGCTCGTGCTCTGCCGGATCATGTTCCGCAGCACCTTCGTGTACGACGACGGCCGCGCCGCCGAGATCATGGCACTGGAGGAACGCGAGGCCATCAAGGACCCGCGGCTCATGGTGCAGGGGCTCGTCGTGCTGGCGCTGGTCATGGCCGGCTTCGTCCTGCACCCGGTGCTGCACTACGCGCCGAGCGTCGTCGCCCTCCTCGGCGCGGGGCTCCTCGTCGCGTCCACCAAGGTCGACACCGACGACGTCCTCGCCGAGGTGGAGTGGCCCACGCTCGCCTTCTTCGCCGGACTGTTCATCATGATCGGCGGCCTCATCGACACCGGTGTCGTCGGGCAGGTCTCCCACGGGCTGGCCGGTCTCATCGGCGGCAGCGAACTCGGCGGTGCCATGGCCCTGCTCGGCGGCTCCGCGGTGCTGTCGGGCATCGTCGACAACATCCCGTACGTCGCGACGATGGCCCCCATCACCTCCGACCTGGTGCACGACATGGGCGGAGGCGGCCACCACGTGCTGTGGTGGGCCCTCGCGCTCGGCGCCGACCTCGGCGGCAACGCCACCGCCATCGGCGCCTCCGCCAACGTCGTGGTCCTCGGCATCGCGGAACGCAACCGCCGTCCCATCTCCTTCTGGCAGTTCACCAAGTACGGCCTCGTCGTGACGGCCACGACCGTCGCCGTCTCCCTGGCCTACGTGTGGCTGCGCTACTTCGCGTGGGCCTGACGGCGCCGGGCCGGGCGGCACCGGAGCGGGTTCGCTCAGGACGCCGTGCCGGTCACCGAGGATCCGGACCTCGTCACGTGGTACGTCACGGTGGCTCCGCTCCAGAAGTGGAAGGTGAGCGTCGCCGGCGCGCCGTCGTGCAGTGCGCCGAGGAAGTCCGGGGTGAGGAGAAGGGCGTTGCCCGGATAGTCGGGGGAGAAGGCCGCGTTGAACTCCTGGTAAGGGGTCCAGCCGGTCTGGCCGGCGTTGCTGCCGTCGGCGTACGTCGCCTCCATGGTCGCCAGCAGGTCACCGCGGAACCGAGCGGGAATACTGAGACCGCCGGTGGTGCCCGTCGCGTTCGAGAGGACCGGGGTCTCGTACGTGGTCACGTAGATCTTCCAGGGCAGGCCTCGGGAGAACCGGGCCTCGACCGTCGCGTTCGTCCCGTAGGCGCGGTCGCCGGCCAGCCGGGTGAGGGCGGCGGCCGTGAGCGTGAGCTCGTTGCCGGAGACGGTGTAGTCCCGGCCGGCGGCGAGCCTGGTGCCGCCCTGCCACAGCCCCTTGAAGGAGGTGCCGTTCGGGTTCAGCGTCAGTGTCTTCGCCGTGATCGCACTCGACGCGGGCACGAAGACCCGGTCCGAGGAGGCGGTGCCCGAGCGGGTGGTCCAGCTCGACTTGATCTGCGCGATCAGGCCGGGGTCCCGCCACCGCAGCGTGTCGCGGTTCAGGAACGAGAAGGGATCCCACAGGGCCGTGGTCACTCCGGCGGTGCGGGCCTCGTGGCCGAGCTGCTCGAAGTACTTGAGCGCCTCGCCCCGTTCGACGCGGGAGGGGTGGGTGTGGTCGGGGTACTGCAGCAGGCCGTACTCGCCGAGGTAGACGGGGACGCCCTGGGTGACGAGGGTGTCGCGTATCCCGGTGAAGGTGTCGCTCATGTCCTTCTGCGCGGTGGCGTCGAATCGCGTGCCGCCCGCGACGTTCACGCTGAACGGGTACCAGCCGTAATAGTGCACGGTGGCCACGAGGTTGGGGTCGTCCAGCGACTTCATCCCGCCGACGAGGGCGTCCATGTACGTCTGGCCGGCGTTGCAGTGCAGCGTGGGCAGCATCAGCAGACGGGTCGCGTTGTTGCCGCCGGAGCCGCGCACGATGCCGTGGAACGCGGTGTCGAGCTCGTCGAGGTACCGGATGCCCTGCGCGTCGCCCGCGTCGTCGAACTGCGGTTCGTTGATGCTCTCGAAGAGCAGCGTCTGCGGGGAGTCCCTGAACTCCGCGGCGACCTGCTTCCAGATGGCGTCGAAGCGGGCCAGGACGTTGTCGTGGTCGGTGGGCATGGTCGAGATCCACTGCCACGAGTCGTGGTGGACGTTCACCACGACGTAGAGACCGTCGGACAGGGCCCAGTCCACCACCTGCTTGACGCGGTTCATGAACGTCGCGTCGATCGCGTACGGGGCGGTGGGGGACTGGTGGCCGGTCCAGGTGACGGGGATCCGGACGCTGTGGAAGCCCTGGGCCCTGATGGTGTCGAACAGGGCCTTGGTGACCGGCGGGTTGCCCCAGGAGGTCTCGTCGGGGATGGCGTCCAGGGTGTTGCCCAGGTTCCAGCTGGGCTGCATCGCCGCCACCGCGCTCGCGGGGCTGAGCGCCCGGGGCTTCGGCCCCGTGGACGTCGCGCCGTGGTTCGGTACGGCCAGGGCGGCGGTGCTGGTCAGCCCGATCGCGGCGACCATCGCCGGCAGCAGGCCGAGCACCCGGCCGGCACCGCGACCGCGGTGGCCGCCGGGGCGTTGCGTTCCCTTCATCTCTGACCTTTCTCTGGGGCCGGGCGGGAGTTCCGCCCGTGGGGGGTCGGTGAAGGCAGGTGGCCGAGGGAGACGGGGCCGGCTGCGGGCGGCGGCGTGGTGCCGGGCGGGTGGCGCCGGTTCAGGGAGCGAGCGGCTCGTAGTCGAACCAGTCGAAGTGGACCGTGCCGGACGCGGCGTACATGCCGATGACCCGGCCGGTGAACCCCCCGGCCACCTCGGTCGACAGGTAGCGGCCGTCGAGGGCGCCGAGCGCGGTGAACGTGCCGTCCGCCTCCTCGACGCCGAACGTGAGGGTGTCGGGGCCCGTGCGGGCGTCCCGCACCGGGGTGCCGGAGACGCGGACACCGAGGACCACGGGCCCGGCCGGCACGGGCCGGGACCCCACGACGGTGCGCAGCGGCCCGACGCGCCCGAGCACGCGCACCTCCCCCTGGGACACCTCGATCTCGTAGTGGTGCTCCTCGTCCAGCCGGACGGCGAGACCGCCGCGCCCTTCCGCCGGATCGATCCGGGTCCGCACCCGGCAGGCCAGGTGCTGCTGGCGGCGGCCGACGAACACGACGTTTGGTTCGTCCAGCCCGTCGCCCCGGGCACGGAGCGTCAGGCAGCCGGCCCGCTCCTCGGTGGTGCACAGCTCCTCGGGACGGTCGCGCACGGAGATCCAGTACGGTCGCAGTTCGCCGAGATCGAAGTCGTCCCGGCCGGCCTCGACGGGCCCCGGGACCAGCGGCCAGGGCGGCGCTGCCGGGTCCGGGGAGACCTCGCCGACGACGGGCCAGCCGTCCACCCAGGTCACCGGGGCGAGGAACGTCTCGCGGCCGAGGACGTGCCAGCCCGGCGTACCCCCGCGCGGCCGGACGCCCAGCAGCACCATCCACCACGAACCGTCGGGGCCCTGGACCAGGTCCGCGTGGCCGGTGTTCTGCACCGGGCGATCCGAACTGCGGTGCGTCAGCACCGGGTTGGCCGGGCACGGCTCGAACGGACCGTACGGCGCGGGCCCGCGGGCGATCGAGACGCCGTGACCGCGCTCGGTGCCGCCCTCGGCGATGAGCAGGTACCAGTGGTCGCCGATGCGGTACAGGTGGGGCGCCTCCGGGGCCAGGGCGCCGGGGGTGCCGGACCAGAGCTTCCGCGGCGGGCCGAACGTCTCCCCGGTGTACGGGTCGATGCGGACCTGCGAGATCCCGGCGACCGTGACCCAGCAGGTGCCGTCCTCGTCCCAGGCGAGGTCCGGGTCGATGCCCTCGACCCCGGGCAGATACACCGGGTCGGACCAGGGCCCCGCCGGATCGGTGGCGGTGAACAGCATGTTGCCCTCGCCGTCGGCCACGTTGGTGACGATCAGCCAGAAGCGGCCGTCGTGGTGGCGCAGCGTGGGCGCGTAGATGCCCCCGGACGACGGCGAGCCGGTGAGGCGGAGCTGCCCCGGCCGGTCGAGGGCGTTGCCGATCCGCGTCCAGTGCACCAGGTCGCGGCTGTGGAAGACGGGGATGCCGGGGAAGTACTCGAAGCTGGAGCAGACGAGGTAGTAGTCGTCGCCCACGCGGCAGACGCTGGGATCGGGGTGGAAGCCGGGAATCACGGGGTTGGTCACGGTGGCGTCCGCCGGCCGCTTGTCGGGCATGCCGTCGAGTCCTTTCGGTGCGGGACACAGCAGGGGACGAAGCGGGTGTCGAAGCGCTTCACCTGGCGGCGAACGTTAATGCCATGCGCAGGGTGGAACAAGGGGTGTGACGCCACGAAACTTTTCATCGCGCAAGGTCATTGGCGGCATCGTGAGCCGGATGGCTGAGTCGATGCGCTTCAACACCTGTTCGCCGCACCCCTGCTCAGGGGGCGCCGGAGGACGGCCTACTTCGTACCGACGGCCCGCAGCACGGAGAGCACGAGTGTGCGGGTCACCGCGACGATGTCGGAGACGGACACCTGCTCCCGGGCGCTGTGCGCCAGGCGTACGTCGCCGGGCCCGAACTGCAGCGTCGGTATCCCCGCGGCGGCGTACAGGCGCAGGTCGCTTCCATAGGGTGCGCCGTGCTCGCGCAGCGGCGCGCCGCCGATCGCGTCGGCGTGCGCGCGGCGGACCAGGGCGCCGAGGGGATGGCCGGCGGGCAGCCGCCCGCTCGCGAAGCGGCCGCCGGGCCAGCTCACCCTCGCCGGATGGTCGCGCAGCCACGCATCCTCCGCGCATGCCTCGGCCACGCACCTCTCGAAGTCGGCGACGGCGTCGGCCGGATCCTCACCGAGCCGGACGCCGAGCCTTCCCTCGGCGACGAGGTGGTCCGGCACGCTGCTCGCCCAGTCACCCGAGCGGAGAGTGCCGACGGAGAGCGCGTACGGGATCTCGTGGTCCGCCATCAACGGGTCGATCGCCTCGTTGCGCCGGGCTTCCAGCCGGGCCAGCGCCCGGTGGATCGGCAGGTACGCGTCGATGGCGCTGACCCCGGCGGTGCGCGTGCTGGCGTGGGTGGCCTGACCGGGGACCTCGACACGGAAGGTCAGCGCACCGGCGTTCGCGGTCACGAGCGAGCCGCCGGTCGGCTCGGTGATGACGCACGCGTCCCCGGTGTGACCGCGGTGCAGGGTCGCGAAGGCGCCGAGTCCGCCGTCCTCCTCGCTGACCACGAAGTGGGCGGCCACCCGCCCGCGCAGCCTGACTCCGCTCGCCCGGATCGCCGCCAGAGCGGTGAGGTTGGCGACCAGCCCTGCCTTCATGTCGCAGGCACCACGGCCGTGGACGAGGTCACCTGCCGTCCTCGGGGCGAAGGGGTCGCCCTCCCACTGACGGAGGTCGCCCGGCGGTACGACGTCGACGTGCCCCTGCAGGATCATGGTCGGTCCGTCACCGGTGTCCGGTGTCGTCGCGACCAGCCCCCACGCCTCGTCGCGCGGCGCCTCGGTCCCGGGAAAGCCGGGCAGCGCACGCAGCGCGGGCAGGTCGACGGACCACAGGTCGACGTCGAGACCGAGTCGCTCCGCATGCCGTGCCAGGTGGTGCTGCAGGTCGGACTCGGCGGCGCTGCCGGTCACGCTGGGTATGGCCAGCAGTTCCAGCAGCGTCCGGGCGACGGCGCCCTCGTCGACGGCCGCGAGGGCGGCTGCTTCTTCGGAACCGAGTGTCGCGGCCATGCGGTCGCTCCCGTCATCGCGGCCAAGGGGGATGGGTCGGGATGCTAGGGCCGGCCGTCGGCGCGGGCAATCATGCGGGCCGGCCTGCTCGGCAGACCGCGCGCACGCGCGGGGTTCCTCCGGGTCGGTTTCATACGCGGCTCCATCGCTGCCCGGCCCGGCCGTCGCAGGTCTGCAGGACCAGCGGGGTGCCGTCGGCGGTGCCTGCCCCGTCGGCGTCGAGGCACAGTCCGGCGTGGACGTTGCGGATCGTCCCGTCGGAGCCGGTGGTCCACTTCTGGTTGTCCTGGCCGTTGCAGGGCCAGGTGATGACACGGGTGCCGTTGGTGGTGCCCTGGTCGGAGGCGTCCAGGCACTTGTCGCCGTAGACGCGGATCTCGCCGCCGGCCCAGGTGGTCCACAGCTGGTTGGCGGCCGTGTGGCAGTCCCAGAGCAGTACGGTGGCCCCGGCGGCGGTGGAGGCGTTGTCCACGTCCGCGCAGCGGCCGGACGCGCCGCCCCGCAGACGCGAGGTGGTGGCGGTCAGCGGGGTGCCACCGGTCACCCGGAAGACGGCCACGCCGTGGGCGGGAACGCTCGCGGCGATCTGCCCGGACGTGCTCGACGTGCCGCCGGTCCACAGGTCCGTGAGGGTGAACGGCCCGCCGGACAGGCCGACTTGCGCGGCCGTCGTGGTGACCGTGGCGGCGGCGCCACCCCGGTTGAACAGGCCCACCGCGACCGAACCGTCCGCCAGGGTCTTGGCGAACACCTCGGTGGCGCCGTCATCGCGCACCCGGCGCCCCCCCGCGCCCAGCGCGTCCTGGTCGACCGCCAGCAGGCGGGGGTTGCGCAGGATCGCGCTCACGTCGGAGGACATGGTGCGGATGTCGTTGCCGGCCATGAGCGGGGCGCCCAGCAGGGCCCACAGGGCGAAGTGCGAGCGGGACTCGGTCAGTGTCAGGCCGGGACGGCCGACGACCAGCATGTCGGGGTCGTTCCAGTGTCCCGGGCCGTTCTGCGCGGCCAGGGGCGCGGTGACGTCCAGGACGTTGCCGACGCCCATGGGGTAGCTGTTGGTGTTGCCGTTCTGCCAGATGTCGAGCAGGTCCTCGGTCGTCCGCCACAGGTCGGCGACCTCGCCCCAGTTGTAGGTGGAGCCCGTGATGGCGTGCAGGCTGTTGGGGTTGATGCTGTAGACGATCGGCCGTCCGGTGGCGCGCAGGGCGTCGCGCATGAGCGTGAACCGGGCGACCTGCTCGTCACGGGTTCCGCTGGAGGAACACCAGTCGTACTTCAGGTAGTCGACACCCCAAGAGGCGAACGTGGCGGCGTCCTGGGTCTCGTGGCCCCTGCTGCCGGTGGACCCCGGGTAGCCTCCCGTGGCCTGGGCGCAGGTGCGCTCGCCCGGCACCTCGTAGATGCCGAACTTCAGGCCCTTGCCGTGGATGTAGTCCCCGAGTGCCTTCATCCCGCTCGGGAACTTGGCCGGATCGGCCCGCAGGTTGCCCGCCGCGTCCCGCTGCGGGTCGAACCAGCAGTCGTCGACCACGACGTACCGGTAACCGGCGTCCCGCATGCCCGAGGACACCATCGCGTCGGCGGCCTGCCGGACCTGGGCTTCGGTGACTCCGCACCCGAAACTGTTCCAGCTGTTCCAGCCCAGCGGCGGGGTGAGCGCCGGACTGCCGGGTGCGGCCGTGGCGGGGGAGGGGGAGGAAACCGCCACGGAGGCGGTGACCGTCAGCACGGAGGCCGCGAGGATGCGGAGCAGTCGTCTGCCTGACCGTCTGGGCACGTGGGCTCCTTCGATTCGGGACACGGGCGGAAGAGTGAGCGGAAGCGTGCTGCTGCGACCACGGACGGCGGACGCAGCCGCTGGGACGGCCCTCACCGTCCGAGTTCCCGCCACGTCAGCGCGCCCAGGGTGTCACTTGCCGTAGCCGGCCGAGGTGATGTTGGCCTGTACGGCGTTCTCGGTCGCGTCGGAGGGGTAGCCCGAGACGACGGCGCCCTCGTAGAACGTGCCCGCGCTGAGGTTGGTGTTGCCGTTGCAGCAGTCCCCGCCGCTGCCGAGGATGATCGCCCCCTGCTTCTTCATGGGGTCGTAACCGCCCGGCAGGGAGCCGTTGTACAGCGTGGCCAGGCTGCCGGACTGGGCGTCGGCGCCCTTCATCGCGAACCGCGTGGTCCCGTTGTTCTTCAGCGTCGCGGTGACGAACTTGCTGGTGAAGGCCCGCTGGTCGGGGTTCCAGGAACTGCTGCCACCGGGGAACAGCCCCCACTCCAGGTCCGCCTGGACCCAGGGACCGGAGCCCGCACAGCCGCCGAACCAGCACGACTTGCTGAAGTTGATCGCGTCCATGGCCCCCGGGCCGTCGGCCTTGCGGGTGGTCTCGCTGTTGCCGTAGTCGAAGCAGCAGCCGCTGTTGACGTGCGTCCCGCTGGTCACCATGTACATCCCCTCGGGTGCGCTGCCGGTGGGCACACCCGTCAGATGGCCGTCGCGCCAGTAGCTGTTGCCGGGGTCGATGTACAGGGAGTACGCCTTGCTGCCCGCGACGGTGAGCGACTCGCTCGTGGCCCTGGCCGCCGTGTCGGACCCGCCGACCCCGCCCGGGCCCTGGTAGCCGAGCTTGTTGCCGTGCCCGGACTGGTCGTAGACCCAGGTGACGACGCACGTGGTGCCGGCGCAGAACGCGTCCTGGGCCGCGGCGTTGGCCGCCCCGCCCGGGGCCACGACACCGATGTCCCTGGCCGCGTTGTCCGAGGACCGCCTGACCTGGTACAGCGCGCCGCTGTACGACGAGTAGAGGGCGCGCACCGTGCTGTGCGCCGCGACGCAGGGCGTGCCGCCCGAGGCGTACAGATCGCAGGGGCCGGCCCCGGCAGCCGACGCCGGCACCGGCCACGTCAGCGCGGCCAGCATCAGCATCAGCACCGCCGCCACGCCCGCGGCGGCGGCCCCCGCGGGGCGCAGCGGGGCGGACGGGTGGCGCGGTAAGAGGACGGACGAGAGTGTCATGGGTTCGCTCTCTTCGGTGAGTGGGGGGTGATCCGCTGCACTTCGGGCGAGGCGTGCACAGGTGCGGCACCGGTGGCACGGAGAACAGAGGGGAGTCTTGACTTCGACTCTTCGTTCGTTATTACGAACAATGCCCGGTGCTTCGGACGATTGGATACTAGGGACTTGCCGGCAGTCGTCAATACTTGCCGCGCGATTCAGGATCTCGAACGGCGAGCGGCCCCTGATGCGGCAGGCGAAGGGGTGACTCTGCGCGAAGTATTGACACGCCTGTGTGCCCCCACAACCATCAACGTCTGTCCGGTGAGCCGCTCATTGGTCGAAATGCCGAACGCAGTGAAGCTGTTGACATCTCCCTACTCATTCCACGAGGAGAGACCATGTCGTTGATCTCGAGCCGCTTACGGCGGGGGAGAACGCTCGCCGTACTCGCGTCGGGACTCGCCCTGACCGCAGCCCTGTTCGGGGGGCAGGCATCCGCCACCGGGGCAGGCGCGGTGTCCGCGGGACAGCACGCGGCGGCCGGGACGGCTGCCGCGGCGGCGTCCTCCCAGCCGTGTGACATCTACGCCGGCGGGGGAACGCCCTGCGTGGCGGCCCACAGCACCACCCGCGCGCTGTACGCCTCCTACGACGGCCCCCTCTACCAGGTGCGCCGTGCCTCGGACAACGCCACCCGGGACATCGGCGTGCTCAGCCCCGGGGGGTACGCCAACGCCGCGGCGCAGGACTCCTTCTGCGCCGGGACGACCTGCCTCATCACGGTGATCTACGACCAGTCCGGCCGGGGCAACCACCTCACCCAGGCACCGCCGGGAGGATTCTCCGGGCCGGCGGCGGGCGGCTACGACAACCTGGCCGACGCCACCGCCGCGCCGATCACCGTCGGCGGCCACAAGGCGTACGGCGTCTTCGTGGCGCCGGGCACCGGCTACCGCAACAACCACACCAACGGCATCGCGACGGGGGACCAGCCCGAAGGGATGTACGCGGTCCTCGACGGCACGCACTACAACGGCGGTTGCTGCTTCGACTACGGCAACGCCGAGACCAACAGCCGGGACAACGGCAACGGCACCATGGAGGCCATCTACTTCGGCAACATCAAGGTCTGGGGCTACGGCACCGGCAACGGCCCCTGGGTGATGGCGGATCTGGAGAACGGGCTGTTCTCCGGGGTCAACGCGGGCTACAACGCCAACGACCCCAGCGTCAGCCACCGGTTCCTCACGGCCATCGTCAAGGGCGAACCGAACCACTGGTCGATCCGGGCCGGTGACGCGCAGTCCGGCGGCCTGTCCACCTTCTACAACGGGCCGCGCCCGAACGTCGCGGGCTACAACCCGATGAAGAAGGAAGGCGCCATCATCCTCGGCATCGGCGGCGACAACAGCCACGGTTCCGCCGGCACCTTCTACGAGGGCGTCATGACATCCGGCTACCCGTCGGACGCCACCGAGAACGCCGTACAGGCCAACATCGACGCGGCCGGCTACACGACGTCGTCGTCGGGCCCCGGCGGACTCACCCCGGGCTCGAGGATCGCGCTGCGGGCGACCACCCCGTGCTGCACCGGCGACTACATCGTGCACGACGACGCCGACACCAACGTCGTCATCGCGCCGGTCACCACCTCCAGCAGCTCCACCACCAAGGGCGACGCCACCTGGACCGTGCGAGCGGGCCTGGCCGACTCCTCGTGCGTCTCCTTCGAATCCGCGAACAAGTCCGGTCAGTACCTGCGGCACTCGAACTTCCAGCTGCACCTGGGAGCCAACGACGGCACCTCGCAGTTCGCCCAGGACGCCACCTTCTGCCCGGAAGCCGGCCACAACGGCCAGGGCTACTCCTTCCGCTCGGTCAACTACCCGAGCGACTACCTGCGCCACTACAGCTACACGGTCTACATCGCCAGCCAGGGCGGATCCCACACGTGGGACAGCGCCACCTCCTGGAGCGACGACACCAGTTGGGCCGTGGGCCAGCCCTGGGCGTGAAGCCCCGCACCACCACACGCCGCACAGCGACGCCGCGCCGGCGGACCAGCCGGCGCGGCCGATCGCGCAGGCCCGCGGCGCCTCGTCGAGCCTGGCGCCCGGCAGGGGTGTGCGACGGCCGGCCGGTCCTCGGGGCGCGGGACGCGCGGCCGGTCGCGTCGGGTATGGGGTGCGGCAGGCGACAGCGGTCGTGCCCTGCGGTCAGAACCCCTCCGAAGGCCTGCTGCGCCGGGGGACGGCCCCGACCCTGTACCGCAGGGTCGCGGCCGAGAGCAGGACGAGTGCGCCGGTGGACATGGCCAGGAGCGCCCAGGTGAGGACCGGGCAGGCCGGGGCCCTGGTCGCGGCGATCAGGCGGATCGCGAAATTCGTGCTCGCGGCTACGGGGAAGCTGTAGACCCAGAGTCCGGGATGGAAGGACGGTTGGCGCAGTTCGGGCAGGAGGAAGGCGACGAGGAGGATCGTGAAGAGCAGGATGCCCGCGAAGCCGTAGCCGACCGGGCCGAAGACGCCCTTGTGGGCCGCGGTCCACGCGATGCCGCCGGTCGCCGGTGGAATGGTCAGGACCGTGAGCGCGGGCCGCGCGGGCCGGGGGAGGGGCCCCGCGGTGATGAGGCTGCCCAGGATGACGGTGCCGACCGTCAGCCAGTAGAGCAGCCCGATCGCGAACGCCGCGTCGGCCACGCCGGGCAGCCCGAGCGTCGATGCGGTGGCGCTCGCGATGAACGGGGCCCAGAAGGTCGCAGTCGTCACCGGTGCCTCGCAGGGCCTGGGCGCCGCCGTCGTCGACGCCTACCGCAAGGCCGGCTACGCGGTCGTCGCCACCTCGCGCACCATCGCCCCCTCCGACGACGCCGGCATCCTCACCGTCCAGGGCGACATCGCCGACCCCGCCACCGCCGAACGCGTCATCGCCGCCGCCCGGGAGCGGTTCGGCCGCGTCGACACCCTGGTCAACAACGCCGGAATCTTCGTCGCCAAGCCGTTCACCGAGTACACCCTCGACGACTACGCGGCTGTCGTCGGTGTGAACCTCAACGGCTTCTTCCGCATCACCCAGCTGGCCGTCGAGCAGATGCTCACCCAGGGCGCGGGGCACATCGTCAACATCACCACGAGCCTCGTCGACAACGCCGACGCCCGGGTCCCGTCCGTGCTGGCCTCGCTGACCAAGGGCGGCCTGCAGTCCGCCACCAAGTCCCTCGCCATCGAGTACGCCACCCGCGGCATCCGCGTCAACGCCGTCGCGCCGGGCACCATCAGGACGCCCATGCACCCGGAGGACACCCACGAGGCCCTCGCCGCCCTGCATCCGGTCGGCCGGCTGGGCGAGGCGAGCGACATCGCGGACGCGGTGATCTACCTCGAGAACGCTCCGTTCGTCACCGGCGAGATCCACCACGTCGACGGTGGCATGAGTGCGGGCCACTGAGACCTCCGCGCCGCGTCACGGGCGCAGACGGGTCCAGGTGCCGTGCGGCGCCGCCCGCAGCAGTGACGACAGGCCCGCTTCGTGGAAGGCCAGTTCCAGGTCGGCCAGCCCTTCCGAGAAGTGGGCCCAGTGGTCGTAGTGGGCCGGAACCACGATCTCCGCGCCCAGGACGGCCGCGGCGGCCGCGGCTCGTCGGCTGTCCAGGGACAGGGGGCGGCCCCCGAACTTCACCGGTACGCGTGCCGCCCCGGCGTGCAGCACGGCCGCCTCGATGTCCGGGACGCGACGGGAGATCTCGGCCACGGTCCGGATGGAGGCGTTGTCGCCGCTGACGTAGATCGTCGGAAGCCCTCGACCCGACAGCACGAATCCGGTGACCTCGCAGTTGACGTTGCCGTCCGCGTCGCGGTCGCCGTCCTCCGGGCCGTGGACGGCGGGGACCGCGAGGACGGTGAGGTCGCCCCCGCCGTCGCCGCGCGGCACGCGGTGGCCGGTCCAGGGGGCGAGGCCGATCGCGGGGGAGCCGAGCCGGGCCGCGGACAGCGGGCCGGTGACGATGGCCGGAGCGGCCTTGGCGAACGCGCTGCCGCGCTCGTCGAGGTTGTCCGGGTGTCCGTCGTGGCTCACCAGGACGAGGTCGACGGGGCCGAGAGCCCCTTCGGGGACCGCGGGGCCCGCAGTTTTCGTCAGGTATCCGTGGGGCCCGGCGTCGTCGAAGGTCGGGTCGCTGACGATACGCAGGCCGCCGACGTCGATGACGGCCGTGGGGCCGCCGAGGACGGTGATCGCGCATTCCTGCCGCGCAAGCTCGATGGTCGTCAAGGCTGCCTCCTCGACCGGTGGGAACCGTGTCCGTGTCCCGCCGGCTTCACCCGTGGGTATCCACTGACCGTGCCGTTTGCCGCGTTTTTCGTCACCTGCCAAAATGGTGACATGATGCATTCCTTCAAGTGTGGTGCCCCGGTGCTGGATTTCGTCGGCACCCTGCGCGCGCGGCGCAACGCGGTGCCCACCGAGATGCTCATCTCCCCGGAGAGCCTCGAGGCCTGGTTCCGCGAGTCGGGCCTCGTCGACGCGGACACGCCGTGCGGACCGTCGCACCTGCGGCAGGCGATCGCCCTTCGCGAGGCGGTCTACCGGCTCGTCGTGGCCACGCTGGCCGGTGACCACTACGACGCCGACGCCCTGGCGGTGGTCAACGACACGGCGCGGACGCCGTCCGCCGTACCGCAGCTCGTTCAGCGGGGGAACCGCCGGGTCGAGGCGACGCCGGAGCAGGCGTTGTCGTCGATCGCCCGGCAGGCCGTGCAGTTGCTCGGCGGCCCGGAGGCGGCCCTGCTGAAGGAATGCAGTCGGGGCGAGTGCACGCAGGTCTACCTCGACCGGTCGCACGGGAGCCGCCGGGAGTGGTGCGCCATGGACCCGTGCGGCAACAGGATCAAAGCGGCCGCCTACCGCGCGCGCAAGCGGACCGAGGCGCGGGCGGCGTCGCCGACGCGGCCGAGCCGGTAGCGGCGGGCCCTCGGCGCACCGCCTCAGACTCGAGCCGGCACCGTGGCACCGAGCAACGCCAGGCAATTGCCCCACAGGGTGCCCAGCGGCGAGGTGTTGTTGTAGAGCTTGGCGAACAGCACCTGGCCCTCGAGCTGGGCGACGACCGACTGGGCAGCCGCACGCGTGTCCGGCACGTTCACCTCGCCGCGCTCCTGGGCCTCGGCGATGACCTTGGCGACCATCTCGGCCTGGGCTTCGAAGATCTCCTGGAGCCGTTCGCGTATGGCCTCGGTCTGGTTGCTCATCTCCAGGGAGAGATTGCCGAACAGGCAGCCCGAAATCGCTCCGCAGCTCTCCTGACCGGCCCGCTGGCTGGCCTCCGTGGCCTCGAACAGCCGGCGCAGCCGCTCCAGCGGCTCGGCATCGCTGCCCAGGATCCGGTTCCACCCGCGCTGCTCCGCGGCCCAGTGCTCGTCGATCACCGCGAGGGCAAGGGCCTCCTTCGACTCGAAGAAGTAGTAGAAGCTGCCCTTCGGGACCCCCGCCGTCTTGCAGATCTCGGCCACGCCCAAAGCCGAGTAGCCGCGCTGTTCGATCAGAGAGTGCGCAGCGGTGAGGATCTTTTCCTTCGCATCACTTGTCCGGCCCATGGGGGGAGTATACGACCGATCGACTATATGTGGTAGGGGGGTCCGCCATCCGTCCCCTCGGCGACCGCGTCCCGTGCGAGGCCGAGCCTCCCAGCAGGAAGAAAGCCGGTCGTGGACGTCCAGGGGGCCCGGACGCACCCTGGGCACATGGTGAACAGGACCCCCGCGACGCCCCGGGGCCACGCCGGGACACCGGCTTCGAGGACCGTCGAGGAACATCGCATGACCGCAGCACCACTGCCGCAAGGCCACCCGCACGCCGCGAGCGGGCCGTCGCGTTCGCCGTGGGCGCACGTGGCCCAGGCGGCTGCCGCGCTGGCGGCCGGCATGGGTGTCGGCCGCTTCGTCTACACCCCGATCCTGCCGTTGATGCACACCCGGGCCGGCCTGTCGGCCGGGGCGGGGGCGAACCTCGCGACCGCCAACTACGTGGGGTACCTGATCGGGGCTCTGGCCGGGACACTGCTCCCGGCCCTGGTGCGTTCGACGGCCGTGCTGCGCGGCTCCATGGTGGCGCTCGTCGCCTCGCTCGCGGCCATGCCCCTGACCCACAGCACCACCGGGTGGCTCCTCCTGCGGCTGGGCGCGGGAGTGTTCAGCGCGCTCATCTTCGTGATCGCCGTCAGTTCACTGCTCAGTCATCTGCGCGACCACCCCGCCCACCTGCCGGGCTGGGCCTTCGGCGGGGTCGGCGCCGGCATCGCCCTGTCGGGCGTGCTGGTCCTGATACTGCGTACGGTCGGGGACTGGCAGACCGCCTGGTGGGCCTCCGCGGGCCTGGCCGTCGCGCTGAGCGCCGCTGCCTGGGGTCTGCGGCCCGAGCCGACCGCACGGCCGACCGCCTCCGAGCCCCAGACGCGGCCACAGGCGGCCGGTCCGCGCACCCATCGCTGGTTCAGTGCCCTGTTCGCCTCCTACACGCTGGAGGGCGTCGGCTACATCATCGCCGGCACCTTCCTGGTCGCGGCCATCGAACAAACCTCACCGGGCTGGATCGGCAGCGGTGCATGGGTGCTGGTGGGCCTGGCGGCCGTTCCTTCCTCCGCGCTCTGGGCCGCACTGGGACGCCGGTGGTCCCGCCCGGACCTGCTGCTGGCCGCGCTGGCCGTGCAGGCCGTGGGCATCGCGCTGCCCGCGCTGGTCGGCGGGGTCGCCGCCGCACTGATCTCCGCGGCGCTCTTCGGCGCCACCTTCATCGGCGTCAGCACGCTGGCCCTCGGAGCGGGCGCGCACCTGAGGTTCCCCCGCTCCGTGGCGTTGCTGACCGCCGGATACTCGGTCGGCCAGATCCTCGGCCCCCTCGCCGTCGCCCCTCTGCTGCACCACGGCTACCACCAGGCGCTGGTCCTGGCCGCTTTCGTCGTCCTGGCGGCGGCGCTTGCCGCCTTCGTCCTGCGCATCGGATTCCCCCACCACCTGCCCGCCCCGGGGCACCAGGGGACGCGCCGGGAGCCCGCCTCCTGACGCCGGCTCGGCTCTCCGGACCACCTCGCGCCTGCCGCCCCGCACGTACCCGCGGGGGCGCCCGTGCGGTCCGGCCGCCCGAGTCAGGGTGGGGTGATGGGCATGTTCATCGACACCGTCTTGCCCAGGCCGTTGGGGGAGCTGCTCCACATCTCGGCCAGCGCCTCGACGATGAGCATGCCGCGGCCGTGTTCCGCTTCCGCGTTCTCCTCCTCGGCCAGTGACAGGGGGGAGGGAACCGGTGGGTTGGTGTCCGAGTCGCGCACCTCGAGCCGGAGGTGGTCCGCGAACGCCCGAAGACGCACGTCCACGTCGCTGCCCGCGTGGACGAGCGCGTTGGTCACTGTCTCCGAGACGACCAGCTCCAGCGCGTCCGACATGTCCTGCAGCCCCCACGAACGCAGGCGGTCGTGCACGAACGTGCGGGCCGTCCTCACCCCGCGCAGAACGTGGCGCTGAATGTGCAGACTGCCCACCCGGGGCTCGTCCTGACCTCCCGCCCCCTCGTACCGGGCGAGGAGCAGGACGGCGTCGTCGCGCCGCTGCCACGGGGCGGAAAGCTCTGCGACGACCTGGTCCGCCAGCTGTTCGAGGTCGGGGACGGATCCCTGGTCCGCCGAGCCGAGCAGCGCACGGCCGTGGGCGTCGGCGTCGGCCGTGTCCCAGTCGACGAGACCGTTGGTGTACAGCATCAGCAGCGCACCGGCTCCAGGGTGTGCTCACGTCCCTGGTAGACGCCGGCCGGGCAGACGCCCAGGGGAAGGTTCGCCGGGGCGTCCAGGACGCCGATCGTTCCGTCGGGGCGGCGCACCCGTGGCGGAGGATGGCCGGCCAGGGCCACCTCCGCGGTGCCGTCCAGGGTGTCCAGTGACACGACGCAGCACGTCACCGTCAGATCCGTGCGCAGTCTCGCGAGGAGTCTGCCGGTCCGCTCGATCACCGCGGCAGGCCGGTGCCCCTCGGTGGCGTAGGAAGCCGTCGCGGTGCGGTCCTGCCCCATCAACGCGGCGCTCTCCATGGCGTGACCTTCGACGTCACCGACGACCAGCACCGCCCGGTCGTCCGACAGCCTGATCACGTCGTACCAGTCGCCCCCGACCTTGGACGTGACCGTGGCGGGCCGGTAGCGGGCCGTGGTGACCAGGCGCGGCAGATCGGGCAGCACGGGCGGCAGGAGGGTCCTCTGGAGGCATTCGGCGACCGCACGCTGCCGCGCGCTCAGTTCGACGCGGTCCACCGCCGCCCCCAGCAGTCCCGCCATCATGCCGAGCAGGGCCCTTTCCTCCGGCGGGAAGTCGCGTGGAGCGTCGAAGGCCAGGCAGCAGACGCCGACGACCTGCCGTCCGCCGTCGACGGGCAGGTCGATGAGCTGCCTGTCGCGCGCGATCACGCGGGCGAAGGCACGGAAGGCGCCGGGATCCACCGGGACGCGGTTCGGCACGAACAGGTTCACCCCGAAGCCGGCACCCGCCGGGCGAACGCGGGCGATCTGGTCGCCCAGCATCCGCGCGGTCTTGTACCCGCCGGCGAGGAACCCCAGGCTGCCGGCGCAGGCCGCCGCTACGACCAGTTCGGGCGTGGTCGGGCTGCCTGCCATCGGTGCCGCCAGGGCCGGTGTCTCCACCGAGTTCCGTGAGCGGCGAAGCCATCAGGGATCTCCTTCCCGGGAACATCGACACGGCCCCCGGCACTCTCACCATGCGCCACTCGCAGGGGTCTTTCCATGACGTGCTCTCTCCCATCTGCGAGGTAGGGGCTCCCACCGCACCGGACCCCTCGTCACCGGCTTGACTGGTGACGAATTCGGGTGCAGCCTTGTGGTCGCCGGGCCGGGTCGAGCGGCTCGGCGCGACGAGAGGGAGGCTGCGATGGAGAACGAGTCCGCGGCAGGAGCCGAGGCGGCGGCGGCACGGCACGCGCGGTTCGGCAAGCTGCCGGAGCGCGTCCACTTCCACGAGATGGTCGAGGAGAAGAAGGCGGGGCCGAGTGGAGCGGAGGCCGTCTCCTACGATCCGGAAGGCTCCTGGAACCACTTCTCCTGCCTCGCGTGGGATCTGGGGCTGTGAGGATGACCGCCGCGGGCCTTGCCTCCGGGCTTTTCGAAGTCCTTGAGACGGGGGATCCCGCCCTGGCCGCTCGAGTGGTGCACGAGGAGTTCCGCAACCGCGAAGCGGCGGTGGCGCCTCCGGCGTGCCGCATCGCCGGCCCCGCAGGCGTGCTGGCGTCGAGCGCGTGGATGCGCTCCGCGTTCGACGGCCTGCGGCTGCCCTTCCTGGAAACGATCGACAGGGACGACCAGGTGTGGGTCCGGCTCCGGATGCGGGGCCGCCACACCGGCGCCTTCGTCATGTTCAAGGACGGTGCCGTGGACCAGGTCCTGCCGCCCACGGGCCGCGAGATCGACTTCGAGCAGATACACGTGCTCGACCTGCGCGGCGGCAAGGTCATCAGGCACGAGGCGGTTCGCGACGACATCACGATGCTCGGACAGTTGGGGGTCTTTCCCCCCGCGCCGGCGACGGCCATGCGCATGCTCGCCTGGAAGGCCACCGGGCGGAGCGCCCGGGCTGCCGCCGAGGTGGCGGCCAACGCGGCCCGGGCGGCCGCGGGTTCGGCACCGCCGGCCGCGTGAGTCTCCGCGCCTCGCAGGACGACCGGCTGAGTATGATATGTCCGGTCGTCTTGTCTCCCGGGACCGTGTGACTCCTGGGTACAAGGGCCTACGCGGCGGAAGGTGAGAACGATGGGACGAGCGTCCAAGCGCGAGGAGATCGCGCAGGCGGCTCTCCGCCAGTTTCACGCGCAGGGGTTCAACGCCACCGGAATCAACGACATCACCACGGCCGCGGGCGTCCCGAAGGGCTCGTTCTACAACCACTTCTCCAGCAAGGAGGAGAGTGCCCTCGAGGCACTGAGCCGGTACGCCGCCACCCTCCGCTTCGACATGCTCGCGAACCCGGCTCAGCCCCCGCTGGAGCGGCTTCGGGCGCACTTCGAGTTCCTCGGCCGCGACACGGTGGAGAACGGATTCGTCCACGGTTGCCTGGCGGGCAACTTCGGCGCCGAGGTGGCGGACCACAACGAGGAGATCCGGGCCGCGGTCAAGAACGGATTCGACCAATGGGCGCAGCGGATCCGCCAGGTGCTCGTCGAGGCCCAGGACCGGGGCGACGTCAGCGGTGGTCTCGACACCGCGGCCACCGCGCTGTTCCTCCTCAGCGCCTGGGAAGGGACGCTGATCACGGCGCGGGCCGACAAGTCGACGGCACCCGTGGACGCGTTCTTCCGCACCGTCTTCGACGTGGTGCTGCGCTAGTACCGCAGCGGTGCAGCCGGCACTTCGCCGCGTCAGACGCCGCTCGGCCCGTCGGCCGCGGCATCCTCGTGCTCGTTCGGCAGCCACCGGGAGTGGTGCCGTGCGGCCCAGGACCTGCTCACATGACCCGTACGCATCCCGAGCCGGGCCTCGGGGTCCTGAAACGCCCTGCGCATGTGCCCGGCCACGACGACGGCGATCGCCCAGGCGAGGCAGTCGTGCACGAAGATGGCGCTGGTGCGGGAGATGAACGGCAGGAGCCCGATGAACCACATGAGCAGACCGGTGAACATCATCACCAGCACCGCGCCCGCGATCCACCCTGCGTAGAGTTTCTGCCCCGCGTTGAACTTGCCGGCAGGCCGTGCCTTCGGTCCCGTCCGCCGCCTGCGGACGTCCCTCAGCCACTGCCGGTCGTGGACCGCGAAGCGGTTCAGCCTGCGCAGGTCCGCACGGAAATCCGGGGAGAGCAGCCCCAGCAGGGACGGTACCGGCAGCAGGATGCCCGACCACTCGTGGACGGCGGCCAGGGAGTCGCGGCGGCCGATGAGCGCGGCCAGCGGGCCGAGATACAGGCAAGCGGCGGTGGCCAGGCACAGCAGCATGAGCCAGCCGGTTGCCCGGTGCACCATTCGTTCCGCCCGAGTGAACCGGCGAACCCGGCCCGAACAGTCAGGCCGCCCCATCGCGCCGGTCGGCACCGTCGAGCCAGCCGTCGACCGCATAACCACGCTCCTCCCAGAAACCGGGGATGACCTTGTCGGTCACGGTGATGCCGGACAGCCACTTGGCGGACTTGTAGAAGTACATGGGGGCCACGAAGAGGCGCACCGGCCCCCCGTGCTCGTGGGTGATGGGTTTGTCCTGCATGGTGAGCGCCACCAGGACGTCCGAGCGGCGCGCCTGCCCGAGTGTCAGGCTCTCGGTGTAGGCGCCGTCGAAGCAGGTGAACCGGATGGCCGCGCCCTCGGAGCGCACGCCGGCGGCATCGAGGAGGTCCGCCAGCCGCACGCCTTCGAAGGGCGTGTCGTCCACCCGCCACCCGTCCGTGCAGAGCACGTCGTGGACGATCCGCGTCTGGGGCAGGGCGCGCAGGTCGGACAGCGTGTAGGTCCGCGGGCGGTCGACCAGGCCGTCGACGGTCGGCTCGTAGTCCGTGCCGCTCTTCCGCGGCACCGAGCCGACGACGCTGTAGTAGCGGAACCCGCCGGGGTTGGGGAGCAGCCCGCTCAGCCCCGTCGGGTCCACCTGGGAGGCGGCGCCGCGGAAGCCTTCCCAGCCGCGCTGCAGGTACGGAGCGGCGGCGAGGCCCGCGGCCCCCGCACCGAGCATGCCCAGCAGCGCGCGCCGCCCCACTGGTGCGCCGTCGGCTTTCCGCCTCGGCTGTTCTGCCATGTTCGGTCCTTCGTCAGAAGTGGTCCACGTCGACGACGGCCTGGGCGAAGGCGGTGGGTGCCTCCTGCGGCACGTCGTGGCCGATCCCGGCCAGCGTGCGGTGGGCGTACGGGCCCGTGAACCGGTCGCGGTACGAGGCGCCGTTGCCGGGGGCGATGAACGGGTCGCGGTCGGCGTCGATGGTGATCGTGGGCACCTCGATGACCGGACGGGTGGCGAGCAGCTTCTCGTAGCGGTCGTAGCGGCGTTCCCCGTCGGCGAGGCCCAGCCGCCAGCGGTAGTTGTGGATCACGATCGCCGCGTAGTCGGGGTTCTCGAACGCGGCGGCCGTGCGCTCGAAGGTGGCGTCGTCGAAGTGCCAGGTCGGGGAGACGGTGTCCCACACGAGCCGGCACAGATCGTGCCGGTCGGTCTTGTCCTCCATGGCCAGGCGGCCCCGTTCGGTGGCGAAGTAGTACTGGTACCACCAGGCGTACTCGGCCTTGGGCGGCAGGGGCTTCTTCTGCGCCTCGACGTTGGTGACGAGGTATCCGCTGACGGACACCAGTCCCTTGACGCGTTCGGGCCAAAGGGCCGCGATGATGTCCGCGGTGCGCGAGCCCCAGTCGAAGCCGGCGAGCAGGGCCTTGTCGATCTTCAGAGCGTCCATGAGGGCGATGATGTCCAGGGCGATCGCCGACTGCTGGGCGTTGCGGAACGTCCGGGAGGACAGGAAGCGCGTGGTGCCGTGGCCGCGGAGGAAGGGCACGATGACCCGGTAGCCCTGCGCCGCGAGCAGCGGAGCGACGTCGACGTAGCTGTGGATGTCGTAGGGCCAGCCGTGCAGGCAGATGACGACGGGCCCGTGCCGGGGGCCGTCCTCGGCGTAGCCGACGTCCAGTACACCGGCCCTGACCTGCTTCAGCCGCGCGAAGGACGTGTGCGTGCCCGGGGTCACCGCCGGCACGGTCGGTGTCGGGGTGGCGCCTGCCTCGTTCCGGGCGGTTGCCGCCTTCGCGCCCGTCTGGAGACCGCCGGCCAGTGCGAGGGCGGCCGCGCCGGTGCCGAGGCCTGCGGCCCTGTTGAAGGTACGCCTGTTGATCATGAGGAATTCTCCGCCGTACGGAAGTGGATGGATGTGCCTGTCGCGGGCGTTCCAGGCCTTCGTTCTCCGGGGTTCACCGCGGTGCCGGGGTGCCGGGGTGCGCTCACTGTTCCACCGGAAGCGTCACCTGTCAAACAGGTGACGCCCCTCGGTCGTGGTGAAATCGTCCGCTCACGCGCCCCGGGTGTCGCGGAACTCGCCGAGATCATCGCTGGTTCGACGGTCATGACTACCTCGCGCCGAGCGTGCCGCGCCGCGTGCTGCCGCGCATCTCGGACGTCGGCGTCGTGATGGGGGCCCCCGTGAAGCCACCGGAGGGTGACCGTGCCCCCGCGCGCCCGCGCGGGGTCTCAGCCGCGTCCGGTGGACACTGCCGTCGTCAGCGGCCGGGTAGGCGGGTCGTGATCTCCTGCAGCACCCATTCGTTGCCGTCCGGATCGCTGAAGGCGGCGAACGAGCCGTAGCTGGCGCGCTGCGGGTCCGGGCCGCTGACCCGTCCCTCCCGGGTGCCGCGGTGGAAGACGCCGCCGGCGTCGTGGAAGATCTCGCCCATGTCGACGCCGCGGCCGACGAGTTCGGCGTGGGCGGCCTCGATGTCCGAGACGACCAGGTGCAGGCCGCGGACCGAACCCGGTGCGGCGGTGGTCACCCCGGTGCCGAAGAGGATCGAGCACGGGGAGCCGGGAGGGGTCAGGTGCACCACGCGGTAGCTGTCGTCGGCGACGTGGTCGACGTCCAGCCGGAATCCCGCGCGCTCGTAGAAGGCCTTGGCGCGGTCCACGTCGGAGACGGGGAGCACCACTGCCTCTAGCTTCAGATCCATGTGTGCCTTCGCTTTCACGGACGGGGCCTGCGGCCGTGCCGTCACCATCGGGGAGTCGGAGGGCGTGTCCGTCGGCTGAAGTCGGGACCGCCGGTGCGCGTGCGCTTGATCTCGAAGAAGTTCGGTGCGGAGGCCACGGTGAGCACGCCGTCCCAGAGCCGAGCGGCGTCCTCGCCCTTGGGGGCGGGGTTCACGACGGGACCGAAGAAGGCGACCGGATCACTACTCGCGTCGGCGCCCGGCACGGCGATGATCGGACTGCCGACCTCCTGGCCGACCAGGGTGATGCCCCGGGCGTGCGACGCGCGCAGCTCCTCGTCGTAGCGGTCCGTGTCGCCTGCGGCGGCCAGCTCCACCGGCAGTCCCGTGTCCCGCAGGGCCGCTTCCAGCGTCGCCCGGTTCTTGGGCTGCTCCCGCAGGTGGTAGCGGGCTCCCAGGGCGGTGTACAGCGGCTCGAGCACCTCGGGTCCGTGAGCGAGGCGGGCGGCGGTCAGGACGCGTACCGGCGCCCAGGCCTCGCCCATCAGTGTGCGGATGCGCTCGGGCAGTTCGTCCAGCCGGTTCTCGTTCAGGACGGACAGGCTCATGACGTGCCAGGACACCTCCAGCGGACGCCGGCCGGCGACGTCGAGGATCCAGCGCGACGTCAGCCAGGTCCACGGGCAGACGGGGTCGAACCAGAAGTCCACGGGGGTCGGTGACTCGGGGGAGGCGGATGTGGCCATGGGAATTCCTTTTGCCGTCGGCGGGGTTGTCGGTGCGGGTCCGGGCGGGTCCGGGAAGGTCAGTCGCCGGTGCGGAAATCGGTGGAGACCGACAGCTCGGACCACGCGGCCAGGTCGTCCGCCAGTTGCCGCTGTCCCTGTTCCACCAGGCGGACGGCGTCGCGGCCCAGCACGAGGTGGACGGGCGGTTTGTCGCTGTCGAGGACACGGAGGACCGCCTGGGCGGCGCGCGCCGGGTCGCCCGCCTGGTTGCCGTCCTTCGTCTGCCGGGCGGTGCGGAGGGGGCCGAACACGTCGTCGTAGTCCGGTACGGTGCGCGGAACCCGGACCATGGAGCGGCCGGCCCAGTCCGTCCGGAACGAGCCGAGCGCCAGCGAGGTCACGTGGATGCCGAACCCGGCGACTTCCTGGGCCAGTGAGCCGGCGATGCCCTCGACGGCGAACTTGCTCGCGCCGTAGAACGCCACCCCCGGCAGAGCCGTCAGCCCCGCCATGGAGGACACGGTGAAGATGTGGCCGCGGCGGCGTCGCCGCATGTGCGGGAGGACCGCCTTGACGACCGCGACGCTGCCGAACACGTTGACCTCGAACTGCCGGCGCGCGTCCTCCATCGCGGTCTCCTCGACGGTGCCCTCCAGGCCGTACCCGGCGTTGCTGATCAGCACGTCGATCGGGCCGACGGACCGCTCGACGTCGTCGACCACCGTCGAGACGGCGTGGTCGTCGGTCACGTCCAGCAGCCGGGCGGTGGCGCGCCCGGGGGCCAGAGCCTCGAAGGCGCCGGTCTGCCGGGGGTCGCGGACGGTGCCGACGGCGAGGTGCCCGGCATCCAGCGCGGCCGCGGCGAAGGCCCGCCCCAGGCCGCTGCTGACGCCGGTGATGAGGAAGGTCCTGCGCATTGAAGTCCTCGCTGAATAGGCGACCAGTCGTCTATAACGTAGTCGGCCACCTCGTCAGTGTCAAAGGGGACGCCCCGTCGCGGGCGCAGGGGTACCGAGTTGCCCCCCGGTGGTCCCGGACGTCCAATGAGGAGGAAGTTCCCCCTGTGCCCGCTCAGGCGGGTGTGCGAGCCGAACTCCGTCGGAGGTCAGGTCCCATGGCGAAAGTCCTCTTCATGGTGAGCGGTGCGACGTACTGGGTGCTCAAGGACGGCACCAGATACGCGACGGGCTATTGGGCGGAGGAGTTCGCGCTGCCGTACAAGAAGATCACGGAGGCCGGACACGACGTGGTGGTCGCGACACCCGACGGTGTGGTGCCGACCGTCGACATGATGAGTCTGCGCCCTTCGATGGCGGGTGGTGAGGACGGGGCCCTGGAGCTGGAAGCCATCATCCGTTCCGCCGAGGTGATGCGGCGGCCCCTGAAGCTGTCGGACGTCCGCCTCGAGGACTACGACGCGGTCTACCTGCCCGGCGGCCATGGCCCGATGTCCGACCTGGCGTTCGACGCCGACGCGGGCAGGTTGCTGACGGCCCAGTTGGCCTCGGGCAAGCCGCTCGCCATCGTGTGCCACGCCCCCTCCGCCATCCTGGCCACCAGGATCCACGGCGAGTCCCCGTTCAAGGGCTACCGGGTCACGTGCTTCACCGACGAGGAGGAAGAGGCCGTCGGGCTGGCCTCCAGGGCGCCGTGGCTGCTGGAGACCGAGCTGAAGGAGAAGGTCGGCGTCGACTTCACCCGCGGCCCGAAGTGGGAGCCGTACATGGTCGAGGACCGCAACCTCATCACCGGTCAGAATCCGCACTCGGCCGCGATTCTCGCGGACCGGCTCCTCGAGATCCTCAAGTGACCGCTCGGTGACCCTGCGGACGCGGACCGCGGGGTCCTTCGGCGCGCCGGCCCTAGTCCGGTTCTCCCGCGACCTCGACCCGAGCGGCCGGCCCCGCCGAACCCGCGGTCCGCGCGAGGTGGATGGGGCCGCCGCTGCCCGGATCACGCACGGCCGGCGGTGAGGGCGCCGGCCTCGCGGGGACGGCTGACGGGTTCACGGCGTTCCCGACCGGCAGGCCGGACCCGGGTTCGCGTTGGACGGGGACCGCCGAGGAGGCGTCAGAAGACCGTCTGGACGACATACTTGACCGTGCGGGAACGTCTCGCGGTGATCCTGAGGGGGACCGGCAAGGTGAGCGGTGCGGGCGACGGGCTGGGCAAGGTCGAGGTACGGCTCAAGTGGGACCCGAGCCCTTTCGGGGAGACACCCCGGCATCTCGACATCATCGCCGCGACCTATCCGGCGGACGATCCCCACGGGCGGCCGGCGTACGTCGTGCACTACGACAGCCGGTCGCCGGACGGCACCATCAACATGCCCCGGCACAGTCAGACGGGCATGGGTTTCGGGTTCGTCGAGGTGATGGTCCTGGAGTTCGACCGGCTGGCGCCTGTGTACGGGCGCGTGGTGGTCGGTGTGGCCATCCATCAAAACGCTACGCCCCGCACGTTCGGGGACATCTCCAACGCCGGGGTGGTCGTCGTCGAGGGATACCGGCAGTTGCTGGCGGACGACTTCTCACGGGTCGCCGATGCCACAGCCGCGACGGTCGCCGAGTTCACCCGGAGCCCGTCCGGGGTGTGGGGTATGCGCGAGATGATCCGGGGCTTCGAGAGCGACCCCGTGCTCTTCACCGCGGAGATGGGCGGTTCGCGGCGCTGACCGCCCTGCGCGGCATCTGCGTGGCATCTGCGCGGCGGACACCAGCTCGCGCGGCAGGCTCATGACAGCGGCCGGTTGTGCGAGGGGACCTCGCTGATCGAACAGGGACCCGGCCTCACGCTCCCCGGAAGGGCACGGCACGTGGCCCAGGGCGTCCTTCGGACGGTCATGTCAGCCGATGGGCGTCGAAATCTGTAGATTTGTCGAGTAGGTCCTACGGCTGTCAGGTATGCGACGGCCGCGCCCGTGCTCGTTAACCTCGCAGGCGAGGCACCATGTCCGACTTGAGTGCGCCGATCGTGGCCACGTTCCTCGTGTACGTGGCCGTCATGATCGGAACAGGTGTCTGGGCCTACAGCCGCACTCACACCTTCGCCGACTTCGCCCTGGGCGGTCGCAGGCTCCCCTCCGTCGTCGCCGCCCTGTCCGCCGGAGCCAGCGACATGTCCGGCTGGCTGTTCCTGGCCTTTCCCGGGGCCGTGTACGCGGCCGGTGTAGGGGCCAGCTGGATCGCGGTCGGTCTGGTGGCCGGCACCTACCTCAACTGGCTGTTCGTCGCGCCGAGGCTGCGCACCTACACCGAGCGCGCCGGGAACGCCGTGAGCCTGTCGGCCTATCTGGAGGAGAGGTTCGAGGACGGCACCCGGATGCTGCGCATGGTCTCGGCGGCCGTGACGCTCGTCTTCTTCACCGTCTACGTCGCCAGCGGGCTGGTGGCCGGCGGACTGCTGTTCGGGCACATCTTCGGCGCCGGCTTCCGGCTCGGAATGGCCATGACCGCCCTCGTGATCGTCGTCTACTCATGCCTCGGCGGCTTCCTCGCCGTGAGCCTGACCCATGTCATGCAGGCCACGCTGATGTTCCTCGCCCTGCTCGTGCTCCCCGTCGTCGGAATCACGGCGCTCGGCGGGTTCGGGACGCTGCGTGACTCCCTCGACCGCAAGACGCCCGGCCTCCTGGACATGGGTGCCAAGGTCGACCTCACGGACGGCCGGTGGTCCACGGGCGGCGGATCGCTCGGCGCCGTCGCGATCATCTCGCTTCTCTCCTGGGGCCTCGGCTACTTCGGCCAGCCGCACATCCTCGCTCGCTTCATGGGCATCCGCAGCACCAGGGCCGTTCCGGCAGCCCGTCGTATCCAGACCGGATGGGTCACCGTCGTCCTCGCCGGTGCCACACTCGTCGGTCTGCTGGGTGTCGCGCAGCCCGGCAGGCCGCTCCACGACCCCCAGACGGTGTACATCAACCTGAGCCGCGTCCTGTTCAGCCCCTGGGGCGCCGGCGTGATGCTGATCGCCGTCCTCGCCGCGATCGTCTCGACCGCCGACAGCCAGCTCCTGGTCTCGTCCGTCGCCCTCACCGAGGACTTCTACCACGCGTTCCTCAACCGGCGCGCCTCGGACAGGGCACTGGTGTGGGTGGGACGCGCGGCCGTCGTCGTCGTGACACTGGTGGCCTCCCTGATCGCCCTCAGAGGTGGCGGGCTGCTCAGCATCGTGGGCTACGCCTGGGCGGGCTTCGGAGCGGCCTTCGGCCCGGTCGTCCTGCTCTCGCTCTACTGGCCGCGCATGACCTGGGCCGGCGCCGTGGCCGGGATCGTCTCCGGCGCGGCCACGGTGCTCCTGTGGAAACAGCTCAGTCCGCTGCTCGGTCCTCCCTGGGCAGGGATCTACGAGATGCTTCCGGGCGTCCTGGTCGCCACGGCCGCCGCACTGGTCTTCGGCAGATTCGTCGGCCGCCCCCCGAAACGGGCCTTCTGGCGGATGCCGGGCGGGGGAGTGAGCCAGCTGATGCTCACCCCCTTCCTCGCCCATGCGCCGGTCGGCATCGCCGTCCTCGACATGGATCTGCGCTACGTCTGGGTGAACGAGCCGCTGGCCCGCCAGATCCCGCTCGAGCGACGGCTGGGGCGGCGAATGGCGGAGGTCCTGCCGCAGGCCGAGGCCGACGCGTTCGAGGGGAAGATGCGCGAGGTTCTTCGCACCGGTGCCCCGGTGATGGACTACGAGTACCGTGGTGCCGGCTACACGGTCCACGACCGCAGCCGCGCGATCTCCGCCTCCTTCTTCGCGATGAAGGACCGGCACGGCCGCAACGTGGGCGTCTGGTACATGATCATCGATGTGACCGAGCGTTGGCGGGCTCAGGAACGCCTGGCCCTGCTCAATGAGGCCGCCGCCCGCATCGGCAGCACCCTGGACGTGACGCGGACCGCACAGGAACTGGCCGACGACGCCGTGCCGGCCGTCGCGGACTTCGTCGCCGTCGATCTGCTGGACTCGGTCATGAGGGGTGAGGAACCGGCACCCGGGCCGGTCGGCATGGCGCCCGTCATCCGCCGCGCGGCCCAGCAGTCGGTCCACGAGGGCTGTCCCGAGGCGTCCCTGGCCGTGGGGGAGACGGTCCGGCGAGCTCCGTCGTCGCCGGTGACCCGCTGTCTGATGGAGAGCAAGACCCTGGTCGAACGGATCCTGGACCGCACCAACAGTCCGTGGGTGACCGTGGACGAGACGCTCGGCGCCTCGCTCCTCGACTACGGCTTCCGCTCGGTCATGGTGGTCCCCGTGCGCGCACGCGGCGTCACCCTGGGCGTGGCGACGTTCGCCCGCTCCCGGCGGCTGGGGCCCTTCGAAGAGGACGACGTACGGCTGGCCGAGGAACTCGTCTCCCGTGCGGCGGTGTGCATCGACAACGCACGCCGTTTCACCCGCGAACGCACCGCGGCCCGCTCCATGCAGCGCTACCTGCTCCCCCAGGACCTGACGGGAGGATCCGCTCTGGAGGCGGCCTCCTGGTACCTGCCGGCGGATGCGCCCAGCGGCGTGGGCGGCGACTGGTTCGACGTGATCCCGCTGTCCGGCGCGCGCGTAGCACTGGTCGTCGGCGATGTGGCCGGGCACGGCATCAACGCGGCGGCGACCATGGGCCGCCTGCGCATCGCCGTACGCACGCTCGCCAACCTCGACCTCTCCCCGGACGAACTGCTGGCCCATCTGGACGACCTGGTCATCGGCCTCATGGGAGCGGACACCGACGCTCCGGCGGCGGACGAAGGCGAGGCGACGGGCACCGCGTTCCTGGGAGCCACCTGCCTGTACGCCGTCTACGACCCGGTCAGCGGACGGTGCGCCATGGCCCGAGCCGGTCACCTCCCCCCGGTGATCGTCGGGCCCGGCGGAGGCGCCGAGATCCTGGACATACCCGCCGGACCGCCACTCGGCCTCGGCTACCTCCCCTTCCAGGCCATCGAGATCGAGCTGGGCGAAGGCAGCCTCATCGCCCTCTACACCGACGGCCTCATCGAGTCCGTCGATCGGGACATCGACATCGGGCTCTCCCGGCTGGGCGAGGCCCTGGCGGCGCCCCGGCCGACCCTGGAGGAGACCGGACGCAAGGTGATCGACACTCTCCTGACCGGTCCACCGCCCGACGACGCGGCCCTGCTCCTCGCCCGGACCCGTGTCCTGGCCCCGGACCAGGTCGCCTCCTGGAGCCTGCCCAGTGATCCGGCTGCCGTCGGGCACGCCCGCACCCTCGCCGCCCGGCAGCTGACCGAGTGGGGCATCCCCGATCTGACGTTCACCACGGAACTCATCGTCAGCGAACTGGTCACCAACGCCATCCGCCATGCGACCGGACCGGTCGGTCTGCGTCTGATCCGGGACCGCGGCCTGATCTGCGAGGTCTCCGACGCCAGCAGCACTTCGCCACGCCTGCGCCATGCACGGACCACCGACGAGGGCGGGCGGGGCCTGCTGATCGTCGCCCAGCTCGCCCACCGGTGGGGCACCCGTTACATCACCACGGGCAAGATCATCTGGACGGAGCAGGCCACCCAGGCCGACTCGATCGCCTAGGGCCGCGGGTCCCCGCGGCCAGCGTGGAGTGCAGCGCGCGGCCTCGCCTCTCGGTGCGTGCCCAGCTTGATCGGACACCCCAGGCGCCGGCCCCCTGCCCGCCGGCGCAGTGCGTGCTGCGGCCGTTTCGTCGGCACGGTAGGCAAGCGCACTCGGTTGTGTCATCGTGAAGGCGCTTCCGGCCCGCCGCTCTCCCCCGTAGCGGCGGGCCGGAGTCGTCTCCAGTGGCCGACGTCGTTCTCTGAGAACCGGTGGCCTGGACAGCCGAAGCCGAGTGCTGGGCCGGGGAGTCGGAGTCGGCGTACGTGCGGGTGGCGCGGCGTCCTAACCGAGCCCTGGTCGATCCTGAGCTGCACGTGCGATGCCGCCCGGGGAGCGTTGTCGGACTCAGCGCTGTCCCGCCTGCCGGGCGCGTCCCGGCACGCTGCCGCCCACGCAGCGCCCGCGTGCCCACGGCGAAGCGGCCCGCTGTATGGCCGGCGTCGGTCTGGTCGTGAACACCCGCCGCCGCGTCTGAATGAATACGGCCTGACGGTTGAGGCCGGCATCGCACTGCTCGACGCGATACCGGCCTCGGGGGGGGAGGGCCCGTCAAGGCCGGTGACCGCTCTCCGTGCCTCGTCGCCGAGGGTTGCAGCGCACCGACGGCGACTGCGATCCCGGCGCCGATCAGGCTGTCAGCGCATGTCTGTGAGGAGGGTGTTGAGTTCGGCTTCCTGGTGCGCCGGCGACATCGGCGGGTTCGGGTGGTCGATGCCGAAGGTCTTCAGGACCTGGTCCATCTGGGCGTCGATGAACGTCCAGCCGGTGTTGTCCAGCGGCTGCAACGAGGCTTGGTCGGCATCCCAGAGGTCTCGCAGCGACTGGGCAGCTGCGTGGGCCCCGCTCGCGTTCCCCGACCGTGCGTCCTTGAGCGAGGTCGTCGCGAGTGCCTTCAGTGCGGCGACCTTCGCGGGCGGGAACTTCTTCACGGCCTGGCCGGGGGCGAGGTGAACGGTGGAGGTGGCGTCGGTCTCCGGCGCCGGGCCGACGTGCGGCTGGCTGTGCGCCCAGACCAGCAGGCCCCCGGTGGCGACGGCGAGGAGGCCGAAGCCCGCCAGGGCGATGCGCTCCCTGTGCGGGTTGGCGGTGATCTGCGGGGTGTGCGTGGCCTCGTAGGTCTCGGTCACGTCGGAGCGCGTCACGGTCAGGTAGATGACAGTCGCCAGGATCAGGCCGAGGAAGATCAGGCTGGTGGTGAAGGTGCCCAGCGCGAGGCCGGTCGGCTCGCCCGGCTGAGCGACCTTCGGGGAGGCGAGCCAGTCGCCGATGTTGGCACCGAGCGGGCGGGTCAGGATGTAGGCGAGCCAGAAGGACAGCACGGGGTTCGCGCCGAACTTCCACAGCAGCGTGATCGCCGCGATGAGGCCGAGTGGCAGCAGGACCGAGAGCCCCGGGCTCCAGCCGGTGAGCTCGAGGGTCCAGTCGCCGGTGGCGGTGCCGAGCGCGAAGGTGACGAGAACGGCCAGCCAGTAGAACGACTCACGCGGCAGCGTCGTGACCGAGTGGATCGAGAGGGTGCGCTCGCGCAGCCACCACACGCCGAAGACCACGGCAAGCAGGACCGAGAACACGGCGGAGCTGATCCACAGCGGCACGTTGAGCTGGTCGGTCAGGATGTCGGTGTACAGCGTGCCCGTGACGCTGACAACGACCACGGTCAGCCAGTACGGGAAGGGGACGTACCGCTTCAGCCGCAGCTGGACACCCAGAACCACCACGAACACCGCGGTGAAGATCCAGGCGGTGTTCACCAGGCCGACGCCCAGCTTCATGTTGATCCAGTCGGCGAAACTCTCACCGACGGTCGTGCAAAGGATCTTGATCACCCAGAACCAGATGGTGACCTCGGGAACCTTGTTCAGCATCAGCCGCCCGCTGCGGCGCGTGTGGGCCTCGCTTGTCGTTGTCATGCAGGGAGGTTTGCTCGGCCAACCTGCACACAACCTGACTACGCGATCGCTTCTGGCGTGGGAAAGGTCACCTCGACGCGACCGTGACCATCCGCGATCGCACGGACTGCCACTCCCGCGGACGCGGCGAGACGCCTTACCACGGCCAGCCCCAGCCCGTGCCCGTTGCCGCTGGTCACGCCGGCTTCGAAGACCCGATCAACCTCCGCCGGATCGAACCCCGGGCCGTCGTCGAGGACATCGGTCACGACGCCCTGGGGCTGGATGCGCGCCGTGATCCACACCCGCGAGCTCGCATGCCGCAGGCCGTTCTCCAGCAAGGGTGACAACACGGCCACCACGAGTTCGCTTGCCACGGCGACATCGACGTTGGTCGGGATGGCGAGTTCGATGGAGCGACCGGCGATCGCCTGTCGCGCCGCCGCCCTGAGATCGCAGCGGGTACCGGCGTCGATCCGTGTCCGGGCGGCACTCAGAATCGTCGTGATCGCCGTGTTCAGACGGTCGACCTCGGTCAGAACATACTCCGGTGACACATGGTGACCGGAGAGTTGCGCCAACTGTGCCTCGCCCCGCAGCGCCGTCAAGGGCGTCCGCAACTCGTGGGCTATCTCATCGGTGAGCCGACGCTCGTCCGCGAGCGCGTTGTCTATGCGGTCGAGCAGGCGATCGAGGGTTCGCCCGAGCTCCCCGAATTCATCGCGAGGAACGCCGAGGTTGAATCGGCGCCCGGGTTCGTGATCGCCCCAGTCGTCGGCAAGAGCGGCCATTTCGTGAACCACCCGCAACGCACGACCCACCACGAGGTACGCGACGACGCCCGCGAGCAGGATCGTGATGCCACCCAAGACGAGTGACATCCCCAGGCTGCGCTGCTCCGACGTCTCGTACGGCGTCAGATCCACCCTCACGACCGCCACGACGTGGTGGCCTTCGAGCCGGATCGGCTGGGCATACAGCAGGTATCTGCCGATCGTGGTGGTCTGGGACTGTCCGGAGTCGGCAAGCGCCTCGACGCGGCCACGAAGGCCGCCCGGGACGATCCCGTCGATGAGGTGCCCATCGGCATACACCCACGAGACCGTGTCCAGCGCTTCGTTGCCGCTCTCGACCAGCACGACGTGGCCACCGCGTACGGTTACGTTCGCTGCCACCGCCTCCGCACGCGTATGCGCCAGAGCGCTCGCGTCGGCGTCGGTCACCCGGCTCAGCAAGACGTGTGAGACCACCACCAGCACTGCGGCCACCGCTGTTGCGATCAGAACCGCGAGCGCGACGACTCTCCCGCGGAAGCCCGTCACTCCCATCGATAGCCCACCCCACGGACCGTCGCCAGGCGATCGGCCACGCCCAGCGCGCCGAGTTTGGTCCGCAGCCGGCGAACGAAGGAGTCGAGGGTGTTGTCGCTGACCTGGGCGCCATGCGGCCAGCCGGCAGCGATGAGGGCGTGGCGGCGCACAGCGTCGCCCTGCGAGGCGATAAGCCTCCCCAACAACCGAAACTCGGTCGGCGTCAGGCTCTCGCTTGCCGAACCGTGGATCACGACATGTTTCGCCGGGTCGAGCACGACGCCCCTTGGAGGGGTCGTCGCGGTTGTTCTGCGCAGCAGGGCGCGGACCCTCACCAGCAACTCCGGAATGTCGAACGGTTTCGTCATGCAGTCGTCGGCTCCCGCCTCGAAGCCGCCCACCTTGTGATGCATGCCATCCAGAGCGGTGAGCATCAGCACCGGGGCATCAACGCCACGCGCCCGCAGCGCCAAGCAGACATCGCGACCGTCAGCGTCCGGGAGCCCTAGATCCAGGACGACCAGGTGAGGGACCGGATCAAGGTTCCGCAGCAGGCTGTCCGCCGTAGAAGCGACCGCGACCCTGTGGCCGTCGTGCTCGAGTGCGCGCTTGAGTACGTCGCGGACCGCCGCGTCATCCTCGCACACCACGATAAAAGCCACAGGCTGACCCTAGGTACTCCTGCGAGAGTTCTCCATTCTCCCTGGTCAGGCGGGCGTCAGCGGCGACCGCACGGTCGGTGTCCGGCAGGCCTCCCGCACTCGCGTCCCGCGCGATCCTCCGCCGTGGCATGTGGGGCGGGGGCGGTTGCCGGCGTATCGCGAGTCCTGCCTACTCTTACAACTTGTAGGAGTTGCCGGGAGTGTCAATCTGCCCCGCGTCATGCCCCCGGGGGGTACCACGGCGGGGTGGCCTCGCGGCGATGGCGTGTGCCTGGCCGAGGAGTAACGAGTATGAGTCAACACCGGCGCCGACCGTCGGGAAGGACGGGTCCGGCCGGCTCGACCGGTACGCCGGACGGTGGCCGCGCGGCTGCGCGCAGGGCTGCCCGGGCCGGAGTCGGGCGGGGCCGTCGCGCGGCGGACGCGCGACGTGCGGACGCTGGAGGCTCCGGCCGGGCGGACAGGGGTCGTGTGCAGGCCGGGCGTTCCGGTAGGCGCCCGCTCATCGACTACCCGCGGGCGGGCAAGCGCGGCCTTCGGCGGTGGCTGCCTTCGTGGAAGCTGGTGCTCAGCGCCTTCCTGCTCTTCTCGGGCGGCCTGGTGGGCATGTTCGGGTACGCCTACGCCACGACCACGATCCCGAGTGCGAACCCCAGCACGCAGCAGCAGAGCAACACTTACTACTGGTCGGACGGCTCGGTCATGACCACGCAGGGGTCGACCAACCGGCAGAACGTCGACCTCGCCCAGGTCCCGGCGCTGGTGCAGTGGGACTTCCTCGCCGCGGAGAACGCCACTTTCTACACCGACCCTGGCGTGGACACTCAGGGCATGCTCCGCGCCCTCTACCACATGGCGACGGGCGGTGAGGTGCAGTCCGGTTCGACCATCACCCAGCAGTTCGTGAAGAACACCTATCTGAGCCAGGACCAGTCCTTCACCCGCAAGTTCAGGGAGATCATGATCTCCCTGAAGATCGGTGGGCAGCTGTCCAAACAGCAGATTCTGCAGGGCTATCTCAACAGCTGCTACTACGGCCGTGACGCGTACGGCATCGAGGCCGCGGCGCGCACCTACTACCACGAGCACGCCTCCCAGCTGACCGTCAGCCAGGGTGCGTTTATCGCCGCCACGGTCAATGAGCCGAGCCTGCTGATGCACGCCGACACCGACCCACAGGCCAGGGCGCAGGCCGTGGCGCGCTGGAAGTACGTCTTGGACCGCATGGCCAGGATCAACAAGATCACCACCGCGCAGGAGCGGGAGTATCTCGCCGCCGGCTTCCCCACGCCCAAGCCCTACACGCCGTCGGCCGGCATGTCCGGGCAGACCGGTTACCTGGTACAGAGCGCCCAGAAGTACGTTGAGGCCCACACGTCACTTACC
>NZ_KQ948861.1:0-7398 GCF_001514215.1 Streptomyces bungoensis | reverse complement strand
AGATCTACACCACCTTCGACAAGAAGAGGGTGAACGCGCTGTCGGCGTCCGTCGCGGCGATGGAGCACAAGCACCTCGACCCGCAACACCGCCCGGCCGACGAGCACGTCCAGGTCGGGGCTGCGTCCATCGATCCGTCCACCGGTGCGATAGTGGCGCTGTACGGCGGGGCGGGCTGGGACAAGGGCCACTGGACGGACAACGCCGACGCCTCCGGTGTGCCGGTCGGCTCCACCTTCAAGCCCTTCGATCTGGCCGCCGCCCTCGACCACGGCGCCGTCCTCTCTCCCGGTCAGCCTGCCTCGCCGATCACTCCCGACTCCAAGTTCGACGGCGACGACGGCATCACCATCAAGAACCAGCAGGGGCAGGAGATGCCGGACCCGAGCGACCCCTCGGGCCTGCTCCACCAACGCAACGACGTGCCCACGAAGTGGGGTTACATCACGCTGCGCAAGGCGATGGAACAGTCGGTCAACACTCCCTACGTGCAGCTGGGTGAGTACGTCGGCTACGACAACGTGGAGGGCGAGGCCCTCAAGGCGGGTCTGCTGCGAAAGAGCCTGCAGTACGACACCCCGGGCTTCTACATCGGCACCTCCACCCCCTCGGCCATCCGCATGGCCGGCGCGTACGCCACCTTCGACGACAAGGGCGTGCAGCACGAGCCGTACTCGGTGACCAAAGTCGTCGCCGACGGCCGGCAGTTGCCCGGCTTCGAGGCGCCCAAGGGCACCACCGCGATGCCTTCCTCGACCGCAGACACTGTCACCGACGTCCTGCAAGGTGTCGTGAAGAGCGGAACCGGCACACACGCCCAAGCCCTGGGGCGCCCGGCGGCCGGCAAGACCGGCACGACCGACGACTACAAGTCCGCCTGGTTCATCGGCTACACCCCACAACTGAGCACGGCCGTCAGCATGTTCAAGGAAGACCCGAAGAACTCCGGGCTCCAGTCGATGAAGGGCGTCGGCGGCTTCTCCAAGGTCTTCGGCGCCGACATGCCCACCGAAGTGTGGACCGGTTACATGACCGCCGCCCTCCAGGGACAGCCCGTACGGCAGTTCCCGCCCGCGCCCGCGCTGGGCCGGACCTCCGACGAATACGGCGCTCCCTCACCCACCCCTTCCGCCGCTGCTACCCAGAGCGCGCCCACGGCCACCACGACCGCACCGGCCCCACCGGGCCCCATCGGCCCGTGTCATGGGCACAAGAAGCACTGCGTCAGCCCGAGCCCGAGTCCGACCGACACCGCCGGCGCGGCGGCCGGCACCACGACCGGTGGTGCCGGCGACGGAGGGCTGCTCGGTGGTACCACCGGCGGTGGTACCTCACCCACGCCAACACCCGCTCCCTCGACCAGCCCACCGGCCACGGCCGGTGTCCGTAGAGGGGCGCGCTGATCGGCTATGCAATCGACATGCAGGTGACCCGGGCCCGCACCAGAGGCTGGACGCCACCGAGGCCGTGGTCGCGAGACGGCGCGGCGTGCGGCTGCGGGGGGGGGTCTGGCTCACGTCCCGGAGTCCTGATCGGTGAACGCGCGCTGCCTCGGCCGCCGATCCGTCGTCCTGGTTCCGGGCGAAGACGCGAGGCCCGTTGCCCGCTGCTGGTTTGGGAGCGGACCGCCGATCAGGTTGTTCAGCACCGCCCTGAGGTCGGCCGGATCCTGGATCAAGACGGCCGCACCCGCCTTGTCCAGGGCGGACGTGCAGGCCGTGGCCCGCGATGCAGTGGTAGCCGGCGACGGGCAGGCCCGAGGCGAACGCCTCCAGGGAGGTGAGGCCGCCGGCGTTCTGAACGAGGACGTCCGCGGTCCGCATCGGGCCGGGCATGTCCTCGACCCAGCCGAAGGCGTACGCGATGCCCTCCGCACGCAGTTGCTCGGCAGGCCCTCATTCCGGCCGCAGAGCCGTCCCGTACGGCCCGGCCGGGTCCGGCGGGCAGCAGATCCATCAGGTCCCACCGGTCGACGGCGAAGCCGTCCGCGGTGAGGCGGCGCTCCAGCTCGGTGGCGGCACCGTCATGACCGGGGCTGACGCTCACCGATACGAGCGCGATCCGGCTCGTTCCGTGCTCCGCGTGGCCCGCTGCTGCGGAATGGCGCCCGCAAGGGCGGGCCCGGACGTCATGCTGCGGCGTGGGGCATGGGCTTTTCCTCCGCACGGAGCACACCTTCTACAACTTGTAGTCACAGGTTGGGTAGGCTTTACGGACTGACCGCGAAGGAAGGTGAACGGTGAAGGACCAAGGGGACGAGGAGGCCCGGGGAACAGCGGGCAGACGGGCCCGGGGGGAGCTGGAGAGCGACGTACTCGCCGCGCTCTGGGCTGCCGGCGGCCCGTCGACCGCACGGCAGATTCAGGAGCGATTGCCCGGCGATCTGGCGTACACGACCGTTCTGACGATCCTGTCCCGGCTGTACGACAAGGGCGTGCTCGTCCGGCACCGCGAGGGCCGCGGATACGTCTACGAGCCCGCCCGTGACGAGGCCTCTCACACCGCCCACCGGATGCATTCGCTGCTGGAGGGCGGCTCCGACCGTGAGGCGGTGCTCGCTCGCTTCGTCTCCGAACTGTCGGCGCGGGACGAACAGATGCTGCATCAGTTGCTGTCCGGAGACGGCCGTAGCGGCGAGGACGAGCGCTCCCCCGGGAAGCGGTGACCCGGTGCTGATCAGCGTCTACGTCCCGCTCGTCGTCACAGTTCCGCTCGCCGTGTTCGGACCCGGTCTGGCGCGCAGGCTACCCCCGCGTCCCGTCGCCTGGGCTCTGGCCTGCGCCGCGCTCGTGACGGCGATCGGCTGGGCGGGAGCACTCGCCCTGCTGGCCTTCAGCGGAGTGGCCCAGATGCCGCAGGTCGCCGCCGAGGGCCGTTGGTCCGTTGCCGTGCTGCGCGCGGAGGACCCCGTGTACCGCGTCGTCGCGGCCGTCAGCGCCCTGGTGCTGGCTGGCTGCCTCGTCTCGCTGGTCGTTGCCGCCGTACGGCAGGCCCGTCACCTCGTGTGGGTGCGGCGGGAGCGCGCCGACCTGCCAGGGGAGACGGAGTTGGTCGTGGTCGACGATGACGTCCCCCTGGCTTTCGCGCTGCCCGGCGCACCGGGACGGGTAGTGGTCTCGCGGGGAATGCTGCACTGTCTGCGCGACGACGAGCGCGAGGCCCTCCTTGCGCACGAGCGGGCCCATCTGCGGGGTCGGCACCATCTGTTCCAGAGCGTGTGGCGGCTCACGGCGGCTTTGAACCCATTGCTGCGGCCGCTGGCTGTCGCCGGTGGTTACGTCTTGGAACGGTGGGCCGACGAGGAGGCCGCCGAGCGTGTCGGAGACCGCAGGGTCGTCGCAAATGCCGTCGGACGCGCCGCCCTGGCGTCGGCCGGTGCGTCGCGTCCCCCGGCTCTTGCGGTGACGGGTGGCGCGGTGCCGCAACGGGTGCGGGCCCTGCTGGCTCCGCCTCCCGCCCGCCGGAGCCTGCCCTTCGTGGTGGGCGGCCTGTTGCTGACCGTTTGCTGCACCAGCCTGGCCAACGCGGCATCCGACAGTGATCACATGGTCGACAGCGCACAGTGGGCGCGGTGCTCGACACGCTTCGGCACTGCCAAGGTGGTGTCACCTGCCGAGCGTCAGCACCGGCCAGGCTTCTGCTGTAGCGGTCACTTGCGTCCGGGACGCGGGGACTAGCGCCCACAGCCGATCCGGTGCCCCGCGCACACCCGGTCGTCGAAGCGGTTGATGTCCGCGCGGTCGTCCGGCGGACCGGGAGGAGCAGGGGTGAAGCCGGGCGGGGCTGGTCAGGCCCGGCCGGCCGCCCATGCAGACGGCCGGATCATGTGCGAACGCGAAAGCGATGCCCGGGGTGGAACACGTGACGTCGAGTGCAGCATCTCTCGTACCGGTCAATCCGACCCTCGGCATCCTGCTCACCGCCCTGCTGCTGGTGGCGGCGGCGGTCGCCCGCTGGTGCCGGCTCGATCCGCACCCGTACAAGAGCAGGGCCCGGGAGATCCTCCTCGCCGGCTTCCGCGCCGCCGCCCAGCTCGCCCTGGTCTCGGTGGTCATCACCTGGGCCGTGAAGTCGGTGCCGGGGCTCATGGCGTTCCTCGTGGTCATGTTCGCGGTGGCCGTGCGCACGGCCGGGCGGAGAATCACCAGCAACCACACGTGGTGGCTTACTGCCGCTCCGATTGCCGCCGGTGTGGCACCGATCGTCGTAGTGCTCCTTGCCACCGGGCTCGTCCCTTTCAAAGGCGTGGCCCTCATTCCGGTCACGGGCATCCTCATCGGTGGCGCACTGACGGTGACCGTACTCGCCGGACGTCGTGCCCTGGACGAACTGTCCCAGCGTCGCGGAGAGGTGGAAGCCGCGATGGCGCTGGGATTCCCGGACCGCGACGCACGCATGGAGATCGCGCGTCCCACGGCCTCCGAGGCACTCCTGCCCGGTCTGGACCAGACGCGTACGGTCGGGCTGGTCACGCTCCCTGGCGCGTTCGTCGGCATGCTCCTTGGCGGGGCCAGCCCTTTTCTGGCCGGAGTGGTGCAACTGTTCGTTCTCATAGCGCTCATGGCCGTGCAGGCCATCGCGGTGGCCGTGACTCTCGAGCTCGTCACCCGGCACCGTCTGTACCGCCCAGGACGGGACACCCGCACAGGCGGCCTGCGCAAGGCCAGAAGGTTTTTCAGGGGCCCGGCGCCGAGCCGTCCTTCCGAGTCTTCACAGGCTGCTGGGACGCGTATCGAGTCGTGATCAAACTGTCTACTCAGCCCGCCGCCTGTGCGACTCGCGTGAGAGCATCCGTCCATGAGCAGCGACCTGGAAGTGAGTGCTCTGGCGATCAACGTCACAATCCCGCAAGCGCTCCGCTGGACGGACACTCGACGTGGTGAAGAGTTCCAACTGACCACGCTCAACATCCGGCTTCTCCCGGACGGTCACCTCGCCGCGAAAGCCTATGGCCGACCAGTCGGCGGTGGCCGGGGCGCATACGTCTCGTTCCCGGTCCCCGACAAACCAGAACTGGCGGCTCTGGTTGTCGAAGCAGCCAGTCGCGCGGGGGAGTTGTGGGCCGCCCATCGCGGTCTCGGCTGAGCCTAGTTCGGCTCGGGTGGCCCCGCACCGGGAGCGGGAGTGAGCCCTGTGTCAGGAGGGCGGCTGGAGAACCTGGTCGATGACGTAGATGGTGGCGTTCGCGGCCTGGAGGTTGCCGCAGACGATGTTCGCCTTGCCGTTGACCTTGAAGTCGGTGCCCGAGCCCGACGTGGTCAGCTTGCTGCCCTCGACCGTGGTGAAGGAGCCCTTGGAGAGCTGGTCCGGCGTGATCTTCTCGTCGACGACGTGGTAGGTCAGCACCTTCTGGAGCAGTGTTCGTGATCAGCAGCGGGCGATCTGGCTTGGATTGATCAGTGCCGTGTTCTTCTGCACCTACAGCCGCTGCGGCAGCACTGCACTGAGTTTGGCAGGACCTCGTGCAGCCGCCGCTGCCAGACACCGGCCGCGTTCCAGTCCCGTACCGCCGCCAGCGGGATCCTCGAGCCGAAGCCCAGAAGAGGGTCTGGACGAGCGTGCTCTTGCCCGCACCGAACTGGCCGGCATGTGATCCAACGTTTCCCCAGTTCAGCGCGCCCTTCCGCGAGGTCTGAGCGGCACTGGAGGCAGCTCGGGTGCGGGCGGCGGGTCCCCGTCGTAGCCCTTCACCTCACCGAACCGGTTGCCGCTCGTCCGGTCCTCGCGGGCCTGTTCGATCTCCCCCTGTGTGTGCCCGACGAAGTTCCACCACGTACCGCGTGATCGGCGGCTCTTCCCCGGTCAGAGTTATCGCGCGCCCTCGGGCGTCAGCAAGCATCGGACGCCGAGGAGTCGGCTCCGCATGGCGGCACGACCCGAACCGTCCACCCAAATGGCGTGCCCGCGTGGCGAGGACGCACGCGGAGGAGGTTTCTTTGGAGGTGCGCCGCGCAGTCGCTCAAGGTGATTAGAGGGTCACCGGAAGTGAATGGTGGCGATTCTTCTCATCCCTCACAACACCCGAGGAAGCCCATGAGAGCACCTCTTACGCTGACCAGCCTGGGCGCCGCCGCGGGCCTGGCCCTGAGCGTCGCGTTGATCCCCACGCAGGCCCACGCTGCCACCGTCGTCCCCTGCAACAACATCCCCGCCCTCCGGGCGGCCATCACCCGGGCCAACACCGCCCCCGGGGGCGGCGACATCATCCTCATACCCGGCTGCACCTACACCCTGACCACGGTGGATCCGACGAGCCCGCAGAACGGACTGCCGGACATCGTGGGCAACGTCCGCATCGCCGGCTTCAACACCACGATCACGCGCGCGGCGAACGCCGCCCAGTTCCGTATCTTCGCCGTCGCGCCCACCGGCACCCTCCACCTCACCACCATCAACGTCAGCGGTGGCATCACCTCCGGCCCCGGGGGCGGAATCCTCAACGCCGGCACCCTGAGCGTGGTCGGCGGCGCCATCCGCAACAACACCGCGGGCACGGGAGGAGGTATCTCCACCGGCCCAGGCGTCGCGACGCTGACCGGCACCACGATCAGTGGGAACAAGGCGCCCAATGGCGTGGGTGGAGGCATCGTCACCGCCGGCGGGAAGACCACGATCATCGCCAGCAGCATCACCGGCAACTCGGCCCCCGACGGCGGTGGCATTTTCAAGGGCGCCGGCACGATCTCCCTGATCGGGACCAGTGTCAAGGGCAACACCCTCAACAACTGCCGTCCTCTGGGCAGCGTACCGGGCTGCTCGAACTGACCCTGCCCAGCAACAGGGCCGGGCTCGCCTCTCTTGCCTTGTGGCCGGAGGGTGAGCCCGGCCTGCGGCGTCCGCGGAAGCATCCCTCGGGGCTGCCCGTCCCCTGCGGCAGCGCTGTCCGTGTGCGGGCGGCCCGGACCCGGTCGTCGAAGCCTCCGCCCGGAGTGCCCGGCGGGGGCTTATGGGCGTGGGGAGCCGGCACAGCTGCCGGCAGGACGGCGCGCACGCCTGCGCCCCGGCCGGCACCAGACCGACCGGGGCGCAGATCGTTCAGGACGTCAGTTCACGGTTTGGGTGACCGCCGGCGACGTGGAGCCGTTGTAGTTCGCACTTCCGCCGTAGGTCGCGGTCAGTGAATGACTGCCCACGCTCAGGCTGGAGGTGCTGAGGGTGGCGACGCCTCCGGAGAGGGTGCCGGTGCCCAGCAGCGTCATGCCGTCGAGGAAGGACACCGCTCCGGTCGGCGTACCACCGCCCGGAGCCACCGGCGCGACCGTGACCGTCAGAGTGACGGACTGGCCGGACACCGACGGGTTGGGCGACGATGTCAGGGTCGTGCTGGTGTTGGCCTTGCTCACGACCTGGCTGATCGTGGGCGAAGTCGAGGTGTTGTAGCCGGCGCTGCCGTTGTAG
>NZ_KQ948860.1:196082-276589 GCF_001514215.1 Streptomyces bungoensis | reverse complement strand
ACTCCTGTCCACGGCCGCCGCGTCCGGCACGATCCCCGTCACCGGTGGGAACAGCACCCCTTCGTCGCCGCTCCCCGCGTCCAGGGCCACCCCGCACGGCACCCCCACCGCGGGCACCGCCACGTCCAGCAGCCGCGCTCCCAGCACCCGCTGGTACGCCCACTCCCGTTCGCCCTCGCCCCGCGCGACCGCGAACCGGGCCAGTGCCGCCTCGGTCGAGAACGCCAGGATCCAGCGCAGGCCGCCGTGGTCGGCGGTCAGGGGCACCTCGTCGTCGTCCACCGGCACGAGGACGGGCGTACGGCGGAACTCACCGAGGACGGCCCGGAATTCGAGACGCCGCCGCTTCACGACCTCGTCCTCCGAGACGGCGGCCGGTTCGGTCGTCTTCGTGTGCTCCGCGTACTCCGACAGCCGTGACCTGCGTACTTGCCCCGTCGAGCCGGAGCCACCCCCGTGGCCAGTCATGCGTCGGATCATCACACCAGCACATCGAGAGCTGCAACGTGAAACCCTCGCCCGCGACGGCCTCTGGCCGGAAACGACCCCGGACGCACGCGGCGACGCCCGGACCCGCCGGGGCCCGGGCGTCGCCGCGTCGCGCAGGTCACCGGCCTCCGTTACGGCAGCCCGTGCACATGCGCGCCCACCGAGTTCGACCACGCGTTGCCCGACGCGGCGTCCCAGTTGGTCGACCAGGTCATCGCGCCCCGCAGGTCCGGGTACGTCCTGGAGGGTCTGAAGGTGCCGCAGCCCGTGCCCTTCGTCAGGCAGTCCAGGGCGTTGTTCACCACGGTCGGGGAGACGTAGCCGCTGCCCGCCGCGCTGGTGGAGGCCGGGAGGCCCAGACCCACCTGGGACGGGGACAGGCCGCCCTGGAGCTGGATGCAGGCGAGGGCCGTGAGGAAGTCCACCGAGCCCTGGCTGTAGACCTTGCCGTCGCAGCCCAGCATCGAACCGCTGTTGTAGTACTGCATGTTGACGACCGTGAGGATGTCCTTCACGTTCAGCGCCGTCTGGAAGTAGGAGTTCGACGTCGACTGCATGTCGATGGTCTGCGGGGCCATCGTGAGGACGAGCGACGAGCCCGCCTTGGCGGACAGCGAGCGCAGTGCCTGCGTCATGTACGTCGCGTTGAGGCCGTTCTCCAGGTCGATGTCGACGCCGTCGAAGCCGTACGTCCGCATCAGCGAGTAGACGGAGTTCGCGAAGTTCGCCGCCGACGCCGAGTCGTTCACCGAGACGGTGCCGTTCTGGCCGCCGATCGAGATGACGACCTTCTTGCCGGCGGCCTGCTTGGCCTTGATGTCGGCCTTGAACTGGTCGACGGTGTAGCCGCCGAGGCCGGCCGAGTCGAGGCTGAAGGTCACCGCGCCCGGCGTCGTGCTCGCGTCCGCGAAGGCGACCGCGACGATGTCGTAGGCGGACGGCACGTCCGACAGCTTCTGGACCGTCGCCCCGTTGTTGAAGTTCTGCCAGTAGCCCGTCACCGCGTGCTTCGGCAGGGAACCGCCCCCGCCGCCGGTCGTCGCGGAGGTCGTGCCCGTCACCGTCGCCGACCTGCCGGACTCGCCCGCCGCGTTGGTCGCCGTCACCTGGAAGCCGTACGACGTGGACGCCGCCAGGCCGGTCACCGTGGCCGACGTGCCCGTCACCGCCGTCACCCTGGTCCCGTCGCGGTAGACGTTGTAGCCGGTCGCGCCGGACACCGGGGACCAGGACAGGGACACCGAGGAGGACGTCGTACCGGAGACCGCCAGGCCGGACGGGGCGGACGGGACCGTGGGGCCCGGGTCCGTGCCACCGCCGCCGTCGGGGCCGTACACCGAGACGTCGTCGGCGTAGTAGGGCGCCTGGCCGTACCAGCCGTGGGTGTAGACGGTGACGGACTTCGTCGACGCGCCCGTGGTGAACGTCGTCGACAGCTGCTTCCAGGACGACGTGTCCGGGGTCCAGGTCGAGACGTCCGTCGTGCCCGTGCCCGTCACGCCGAGGTAGGAGTAGCCGCCCTGGACCCACGCGCTCAGCGTGTAGGTGGAGTTGGGCGCGACCGCGACCGACTGGGTGCACTGGGCGTTGTCCTGGCCGGCCGGGGTCGCCTTCAGGGCCGCGGAGCCGGAGTGGACCGGGGAGGACACCGTCGTGCCGCTGTTCGCCGAGCACGTCCAGTCGGCGAGGCCCGACTCGAAGCCGGCGTTCCTGGCGTTGTCGACGTCCGCGGCGGAGGCGGGGGCGGCGGCGAGGCCGGCCACCGCGAGGGCGAGGGCGGTGGTGGCGGACCACGTGGCGAACCGCCGTCTGTCGCGTGCTCTGCTGCGTGGTTCGGGCATGCCTGATGCGCGGTCCACTGGGGCCTCCGGTGGGGGAGTGGGGTGGGGAGGTGGGGGTGAGGACGGTGGCCACCGCTGGCCTCCAAGTTGGTCTAGGCCAATCCGGCTGTCAAGAGGTCCAGACCAAAATCGCCGTCGCTCGCCCGCTCAACCTGTCCGGTTTTGGAGGGACTTGTGACCGGGGAGTTCCACATGAGCTACACAAACGCTGTTCTCCGGCCATCAGGCCGTGGTTACAGTGCTCAGGTAGTCACGCAACGAAGTCGTACCGACGCGTCGGAGTGACACCGGTGGGCCGAACGGTGCGAAGAGCGGGGAGCTGCGCGTGCCAACTGTCATCGCCGTGACCAGTGCCGACATGGCACTGCCGGCGCAGGACGAGCGGACCATGCCCGCCGCCGTGCTGCGCGACCTCGACCGGCGCCCGCTGGAGCAGACCCTCACCGAACTGCACGCGCTGACCGAGCAGTACGGATACGTGGTCGTCGTCTGCTCCCAGGCCACGCCCGAGCCCGTCGTACGACGGCTGTACACGCTGCGCGCGCTGCTGGAGAGCGACCGCGTCGCCCTCTTCCGGCCGGAGCTGCCCCCGCTCGGCGTGGCCGTCCTCGCCCGGCAGCTGCGCCAGCTCGCCTCCTGCGACCTCAGCCCCGGCGTGCTCGCCTCCGCCGGGCGGCTGCTCACCCACTACGTCCACGCCGGCGCCGTCCTCGGCTCCGTCGCCCGGCTGGACCGGGTCCCCGTCGGGCTGAGATCACACGCCAAGTCCTGGGTGCCGGGCAGCCAGTTCGCCGTCGTCGCCCACCCCGAGCCGCAGCTCGTGAAGGTCGCCCCGGGCGCCACCCTCAAGGGGCCCGAGTTCGGCACCTGGATGCTCGTCGCCAAGGGGCAGCTCCAGAGCGACTGGGTCGCCGGCCTCGCCGAGGAGTGGACGGCGCACGGCCTGCGCGAGGCCCCGCTGCCCGCCGAGTCCGCGCAGTGGTGGGGGACCGGCCGCGTGATCGAGTTCTGCAGCTACCTCGCCGACCTCTCCGTGCTCTACCAACTGGTCACCTCCGTACGGCAGACCGCCTGCCACTGGTGCGGCCTCGACGTCATCGGCGACCGGTGCGTCTTCTGCTCCGCCACCCCGCCCGGGTACGAGCCGCCCGCGCCCCGCGCCCTGGAGCAGCGCACGCCCGCCTGACCCGCACCACCCACGACCCACATCCCGCTCGACCGATTCCCCCAATGAGGTTGCACGGTTCATGAACTCCCGTCAGCGCCGCGGCGTGATACTGCTGATCCTGTCGGTCCTGTGCGCTCTCGGCGCGTTCGCCGGCGTGCTCTCCGTCGTCCACGACGCGAAGTCCAAGGTCGGCCCCGAGGTCGGCGCCTACCGGGTCCGCACCGACGTGAAGCCGTACACGGCCCTGGACGCGGGCCAGTTCGAGAAGATCAGCATGCCCAGGCGGTGGCTGTCCGCGAACGCCGTCACCGACCTGCGGCAGGTCCAGGGCAAGATCGCCGTGACCACGCTGCGGGCCGGCTCCCTGCTCCAGACCGACATGATCGTCGACCAGCCCGCGCTGCAGCCGGGCCAGCAGGAGGTCGCCATCATGATCGACGCGGCGACCGGCGTCGCCGGCAAGATCACCCCGGGTGCGCGCGTCAACGTCTACGCCACCTTCCAGGGGAAGAAGGACGGCGACCCGGACCAGTCGAAGATCATCGTCACCAACGCCCGCGTCCTCGACGTCGGCCACATCACCGCCCTCGACCCCGACGCCGCCAAGAACCAGCAGCAGCCCACCGAGGCCGTCCCGATCACCTTCGCGCTGTCCACCCTCGACGCCCAGCGCGTCACCTACGCCGAGTCCTTCGCCCAGCGGGTCCGGCTCGCACTGGTCGCCCCGGGCAGCCAGACCAGCGTCCCGGACAAGGACCGCACCTACGAACTCGCGACGGACAAGTGAGAGGCGGCCCGCATGCCCACCAGGATCCTCCCGGCCGGCGCGGACCCGGACGCCGTCCGCTCCCTCGTCACCCTGCTCAGCCAGCTCCCCGACGCCGAACCCCAGCCACCGGTCACCGACTCCACCCAGCTGGTCGACACCCTCGCCCGCCTCACCGCCGAGTCCGTGGACGAACTGCCCGAGGTCGTCGTCGTCCACGAGCGCATCGGCCCCGTCCCCGCCCTGGAGCTGATCCGCGAGGTCGCCCTGCGCTTCCCGGCCGTCGGCGTCATCCTCGTCACCACCGACGCGAGCCCGGGCCTGTTCGCCGCCGCCATGGACTCCGGCGCCCGCGGCCTGGTCGCGCTCCCGCTGTCGTACGAGGAAGTCGCCAGCCGCGTCCAGGCCGTCGCCCAGTGGTCCACCGGGGTGCGCCGCCACCTCGGGCACGGCGGCGCGGACGTCCTCGGCGGCGCCGGCGGCACCGTCGTCACGGTCAGCGGCGCCAAGGGAGGCGTCGGCGCCACCCTCACGGCCATCCAGCTCGCCCTCGCCGCCCAGGCCTCCGGCCGCCCCACCGCCCTCGTCGACCTCGACCTGCAGACCGGCGACGTCGCCTCCTACCTGGACGTCCAGTTCCGCCGCTCGGTCGTCGACCTCGCCGCCATCACCGACATCTCCCCGCGCGTCCTCGCCGACGCCGTCTTCCGCCACGACACCGGGCTCGCCCTGCTCCTCGCCCCCGCCGAGGGCGAGCGCGGCGAGGAGGTCACCGACCGCACCGCGCGGCAGATCATCGGCGCCCTGCGCTCCCGCTACGAGGTCGTCGTCGTGGACTGCGGCGCCCAACTCGGCGGAGCCGGCGCGGCGGCGGTGGAGACGGCCGACACCGCCCTGCTGGTGACCACCCCCGATGTGGTCGCCGTACGCGCCGCCAAACGGACCGTGCGGATGTGGGACCGGCTGCAGATCCGCAAGGCCGAGGAGACGACCGTGGTCGTCAACCGGCACTCGCGCAGTACGGAGATCCAGCCCGCGCTGGTGCAGCGCATCACCGGCACGGCCCTCGCCCGCACGGCCGTCCCCGCCAACTTCCGGGAACTGCAGGCGGTCGTCGACGCGGGACGGCTGCACGAACTGGACAGCAGGAGCACCGTGAAGCAGGCCCTGTGGACGCTGGCCGGCGAACTGGGGCTGGCCAAGGCCCCGGAAGGCGCGCACCGGGGCGGGGGCCGCGGCGCGGTCGGGTTCCGGCGGCGGAAGGAGTGAGCGGTGAGGAGACCGACGGGAGGGGACCGGGGGCAGGTCAGCATCGAGTTCCTCGGGATGGCTCCGCTGATCGTCCTGACGCTGGTGCTGATGTGGCAGTGCGTGCTCGTGGGATACGCCTTCACGCTCGCGGGTAATGCTGCGGACGAGGGCGTGCGCGCCGGAACGGCGGCACCGCGGGGGGAGCGCTTCGGCGTGTGCGAACAGGCGGCGCTGGGCCACCTGTCGGGGGCGTGGCGAGGGGGTGCCCGGGTGGAGCGGTGCGACGGGACCGGCTACGTGACCGCGGACGTGGCCCTGAAGGTCCCCGTCCTGTTCCCCGGCTCGATCGACTTCCCCGTCACCGTGCACGGCCACGCCGGCGCCGTCGAGGAGGTGAAGCGCTGACATGCCATACCGCCGCGGACGAGAGCGGGGTCAGGTCGCCATCGAGTACCTGGGCTTCGTCCCGATCCTGCTGATCGTCGGCCTGGCCGGGTTCCAGATCGGCGCCGTCGCCTACGCCGCCGAGCAGGCCGGCACGGCGGCCCGGGCGGGGGCGCGGGCGGCCTCCCTGCGGCAGGACGCCCAGCAGGCCTGCGCGGAGGCGGTGAGCGGCGGCATCTCGGTGAGCTGCTCGTCCGGCGACGGGGGCGACACCGTCACCGTCACCGCGAAGGTGCACATTCCCAGGATCGTCTGGGATCTCGGCTACGCCACCAAGTCCGCCACCATGCCGCTCGACCACTGACCGAGGAGACGCGAACCCCATGAGTCTGCGGGCACGCATCAGCACTCCCGAGGAGCACGGCAGCCGCGGCGAGGACGGGCACCTGGTCGCCTCCTACCGGGCCAAGCTGCTGGAGGAGATCGACCTCGCGGAGATGAGCTCGCTCGCCGCCGCCGAGCGCCGGGCCAGGCTGGAGCGCGTCCTCGGCCACATCATCAGCCGCGAGGGCCCGGTCCTGTCGACGGTGGAACGCTCCCAGCTGATCCGCCGGGTGGTGGACGAAGCCCTGGGCCTCGGCATCCTGGAGCCGCTCCTGGAGGACGCCTCCGTCACCGAGATCATGGTCAACGGACCCGACGCGATCTTCGTCGAGCGCGGCGGCCGCGTCGAGCAGCTGCCCCTCCGCTTCGCCTCCGCCGACCAGCTGATGCAGACCATCGAGCGCATCGTCTCGACGGTGAACCGCCGGGTGGACGAGTCCAACCCCATGGTGGACGCCCGCCTCCCGTCCGGGGAGCGCGTCAACGTCATCATCCCGCCGCTGTCCCTGACCGGGCCCATCCTCACCATCCGCCGCTTCCCGCGCTCCTTCACCCTGCACGAGCTGATCGGCTTCGGCTCCCTCGACGAACCCATGGTGTTCCTGCTGGCCGGCCTGGTGCAGGCGAAGTTCAACATCATCGTCTCCGGGGCCACCGGCACCGGGAAGACGACCCTGCTCAACGCCCTCTCCGGACTCATCCCGGCCCACGAGCGCATCATCACCATCGAGGACTCGGCCGAACTCCAGCTCCAGCAGACCCACGTGGTCCGGCTGGAGTCGCGCCCGCCGAACGTCGAGGGCAAGGGCCAGGTCACCATCCGCGACCTGGTCCGCAACTCGCTGCGCATGCGCCCCGACCGGATCGTGGTCGGCGAGGTCCGCGGCGGCGAGTCCCTCGACATGCTCCAGGCCATGTCGACCGGCCACGACGGCTCCCTCGCCACCGTGCACGCCAACAGCGCGGAGGACGCCCTGACCCGGCTGCAGACCCTCGCCTCCATGTCCGACGTGGAGGTGCCCTTCGTCGCGCTGCACGACCAGATCAACAGTGCCGTCGACGTCCTCGTCCAGCTCACCCGGTTCGCCGACGGCGCCCGGCGCATCACCGAGATCGCGCTGCTGGACAGCCACGGCGGTGAACCGTACCGGCTGGCGACCGCCGCCCGCTTCCACGCCCGGCCCCTGACGTCCGACGGCCGGGTCCACGGCACCTTCGAGTACCACCCCCTCCCGCGCCGCACCGCCGACCGCCTCTACATGGCGGGCCAGCCCATCCCGCAGGCGTTCGGCGTCGCCCGGTCCGCGGACCAGCTCGCCACCCGAGAAGCCAGGTAGGCCGCCCCATGGAACTCCACACCCTCGTCCGGCTGACCACCGGCGTCACCCTGCTGACCTGCGTCCTGGCCGTCGCCGGTGTGCGCGCCTACGCCGCCGGCCGGGCCCAGCGCGCCGCCCTCGTCGACCGGCTGTCCCAGACCGGCCAGGAGCCGCTCACGGGCCGCCGGCGCCGCTTCCGCACCCTGGACCGCCGGCTGCGCCGTACCGCACTGGGCCGCCGGCTGGAACTGAGGCTGGCGGCGACCGGCCTGGACGTCACCCCGGGCGAGTTCTTCGCCTACATGCTCGCCGCGGTGGCCGCGCTCTGGCTGATCGGCCAGGCCACCCTGGCCCCCTTCTTCGGCCCTCTCGCCGGCCTGCTGGGCGTCTGGGCCGCGCTGCAGTTCCTCAACTGGCAGCGGCAGAAACGCATCGAGCGCTTCATCAACCAGCTCCCCGAACTGGCCCGCATCCTCGCCAACGCCACCCAGGCCGGCCTCGCCCTGCGCACCGCGATCGGCATGGCCGCGGAGGAGCTGGAAGCCCCGGCCGGAGAGGAACTGTCGAAGGTCTCCGACCAGTTGGCGATCGGGCACTCCCTGGACGACGCGCTGCAGGAGCTCGCCGACCGGCTCCCGTCCCGGGAACTGGTCGTCCTCGTCACGACCCTGGTCCTGTCCAACCGGGCGGGCGGCCAGGTGGTCTCGGCGCTGCGGAACCTGACCGAGACGCTGGAGGAACGCAAGGAGACCCGGCGCGAGATCCGCACCCAGCTCTCCCAGGTGACGATGACCTCCTACGCCGTCCCCGTGCTCGGCATCGGCGCCCTGTTCCTGATGAACGGGGTGAAGGACGGCGCCCTGGACCGCATGACCGGCTCACCGGTCGGCCAGGCCTGCGTGCTGGTCGCGTTCGCGATGTACGCGGTCGGCTTCGTCCTCATCCGCCGCATGAGCCGGATCGACGTGTGAGGGGGCCGGCCTGATGGGACTCCTGCTCGCCCTGCTCGGCGGCCTCGCCGTCTGGGGCGCCTTCGCCGGCATCCGGATGTACCGCGCGGACGCCAAGCTCCCCGCCGACCTGGCCCTGGCCCTCGAGGTCGGCGCCACCCGCACCGGCGCGGTGGACTCCGTCATCGACCGCATGGGCATGCGCTACGCCCCCGCCGTCCTGCGCCTGATGGGGCCGCGCATGGTCGCCAGGTACCGCCGCAAGATCGACCTCGCGGGCAACCCCGGCGGCCTGACCATCGACCGCTACGCCGCCCGCCGCGCGGTCTACGGCGCCCTGGGCGCCGTGGGCTTCCTGGTCTTCCTGCTGCGTGGGCAGTGGTTCGTCGCCCTGCTCCTGCTGCTGTTCGGGGCGTTCTGGACGGAGGTCGGCATCTGGTCGGCGATCCGCGTCCGCAAGGACGTGATCGAGCGGACCCTGCCGGACTTCCTGGACGTTCTGGCGGTGGTGGTCAGCGCGGGCCTCGGCTTCCGCCAGGCCCTGGACCGGGTCGCCTCCCGCTACGAGGGCCCCTGGGCCGACGAACTGCGCATCACCCTGCGCCAGATGGACCTCGGCATGAGCCGCCGCCAGGCCTTCGCGGAACTCCGGCGCCGGAACGACTCCGAACAGGTGGCGATGTTCGTGACGGCACTGCAGCAGGGCGAGGAACTGGGCGCCCCCATCGTCGACACGCTCGTCTCGCTGGCCAAGGACATGCGCCGCACGGACGCCCAGAACGCCCGCCGCAAGGCCGCCCGCGCGGTCCCCAAGGCCACCTTGATGATCACCACGTTCATGGTCCCGGCGACCATGCTCCTGCTGGGCGCCGGCCTGATCCTGGGCTCGGGCGTGGACTTCGGCTCGCTCACGGGGAAGTGAGCGGCGGATGACGGCGCTGGGGGCTGCGGGGCGGGGGGTCCGGGGCCTGCGGGGGTTGCGCGGGTTCGGGAGCGCGAGGGAGGCCGGTGGCCTGCGGGGCTTCGGCAGCGTGCCGGAGCCGGGGAGCGCGTCGGGGGCCGGTGGCCGGGGGTTTGGAGGCGCGCCCGAGCCGGGGGGCGCGCGGAACCCCGAGAGCGCCCGGGAGCCCGGGAGTGTACCGGGGGCGCAGGGCGTGCGGGCGTCCGGGAGTGTGCCGGGGGAGGGACCCCGGGAGCGTCCGGGAGCCCGGGAGCATGCGGGAGTCCGGGAGTGTGCCGGGGGCGCAGGGCGTGCGGGCGTCCGGGAGTGTGCCGGGGGCCGGGGGCCGGCAGAACTTCGGGACCGGGCCCGAGTGGGGGAGCGTGCGGGACCCCGGGAGCGTCCGGGAGCCCTGGAGCATGCGGGAGTCCGGGAGTGTGCCGGGGGCGCAGGGCGTGCGGGCGTCCCAGAGTGCGGCGGGGGCGCAGAGCGTGCGGGCGTCCGGGAGCGCGTCGGGGGCGCGAAGCGGCCGGGAGGCGCAGAGTGTGCCGGAGTCCCGGGGGCACTGGACGGTCCGGGGTTTCCCGGGCTCCCGGGGCCTCCGGAAAGCGCGGGGGCTGTGGAAGTCCCGGGCGGCCCAGCCCGCCGAGAAGATCCAGGTGCGCGCGCTGCAGGCGATGTGCCGGCAGGTCTTCGGCTTCCGGCTCGCGATGATCGTGGTGGCGGCACCCGCCGCCCTGCTCAACGCGTCCCCCGGCCTGGGCGTCCGTCTCGTCGGCGCCGCGGTCGTCGCCACCTTCATGGTGTCCTACGTCCTCTTCCGCGACTGGGAACGCTTCGGCCCCCTCCTCCTGCGCCACCCCAGCCTGCTGGCCGCCGACACCCTCCTCGGCTCGCTGCTGCTGGTCTCGGCGGGCCCCGACACCACCCTCGCCTACGTCAGCGTCTGCACCCCCCTGCTCGCCGGCCTCGTCTACGGCTGGCGCGGCGCGGCCTGCTTCGCCTCCCTGCAGGGCCTGATCCTGCTCCTCGTCCTCGCCACCCTGAAGCAGGACCGGCAGGCGGGCCTCGCCGAGTCGCTGCTCCTGCCCGGCCTGTGCGTGATCTCCGGCGCGATGGGCTCGACCCTGCGCAACCTGATGCTCCGCTTCGGCGCGGCGACCCAGGCCCTCACCGCGGTCCAGGCCCGCCTCGCCGCGACGGAGGCGGTGCACGCGGAACGGGCCCGGCTGGCCCGCGAGATGCACGACTCGGTGGCCAAGACGCTGTACGGCGTCGCCCTGGCAGCCGACGGCCTGGCCACGACCGCCGCGTCCGCCGACCCCGACCCCGAGCGCCTGCGCCGCCAGGCGGAACTGGTGTCCCGCTCGGCCCGCAGGGCGGCGGCGGAGTCCCGGGAACTGCTGGAGGACCTGCGCCGCGAGGACGCCTGGGCGAAGCCGGCGGACATCTGGAGCGAACTGGAAGCCAGGGTCGGCGCCTTCACCGCCCACACGGGCCTCCGGGCCGTCTGCCGCCGCACCGGCGAGACCCCGCTCCCGCCCGTCCCCCCGGCCGTGGCCCGCCACCTCCTGGCCATCACCTCGGAGGCCCTGGAGAACGCCCACCGGCACGCGTCCCCGTCCCACGTGGAGGTGACGGTGGGCATCCACGGCGACCAGCTCCGCCTCACCGTCCACGACGACGGCCGGGGCCTGCCCCCCGACACCACCCTCGAACGCCTCCGCCAGTCCGGCCACTTCGGCCTGCTGGGCATGGTCGAGCGGGCGTCTTCGGCGGGCGCCCGCATCCGGATCGGCCGCGGTGGGCACGAACGGGGGACCGAGGTGAGGGTCGAGGTGCCCGTACGGTCCCTCGGCACTGCCCAGCCGTCCGAGCCCTCCGAGACAGCCTGAGAGGAGGCACCCCGATGCAGCATCCCCACTCCGCGGCAGGCCCCGGCACCGGCCCCCGGTCCTTCCCGCCACCGGCCGCCAAGGCCCCCCTCCGCCTCGTGGTGGCCGACGACAACCCCGTGGTCCGCGCGGGCCTCACCGCCCTGCTCTCCGACCGCGAGGACACGACCGTCGTCGCGGAGGCGGCGGACGGCCGCGAGGCCTACGAGGCCGCACTGCGCCACCGCCCCGACGTCGTCCTCCTCGACGTCCGCATGCCCGGCGTCGACGGAATCTCGGCATTGCCGCACCTGCTGCGGCTCGCCCCCGTCATGATGCTGACGTACAGCCACGAGACGGAGACGGTGCGGGAGGCGCTGCGGCTGGGGGCAGGGGGCTATCTGGTGCACGGCGAGTTCACCACCGAGCAGTTGGTGAGGGCCGTACACGACGTCAGCGAGGGGCGGCCGCACGTCACCCCGGGGGCGACGCGGGCGTTACTGAGCTACCTGCGTCCGGATGCACCTGCACAGGGGGAGCCCGAAAATCCTCCTACTGGGGGCGAATTTTCATCCCAAAACCTTTCGCAACTGCAATCAGATGTGGGACAGTCGTTCCGGTCGCGGTTCCAACTCAGCACCAGGGAGGCGGAGATCATGGACCTCATCGCGTCCGGCATGACGAACCAGCAGATCGCCGCCGCCTGCTTCATCAGCGAGAAGACCGTCAAGAACCACATCAACCGCATCTTCGCCAAGCTCCACAGCACCAGCAGGTCCCAGGCGACGGCCAAGTGGCTGGGGGTGGCCTGAGATGGATTGGGTCCGGGGTTGGGCCCTGGGGCCCTCCGGCGACGGGCGTGCCGGGCCGTACCGTGCGCGAATCGGAGGCGAACCCGGAGGGGACCACCATGAGCAACTGGTTCAACACCACCGTCGCGTACCTGCAGGCCCGGGTCGCCCGCAGCGACAAGGGACAGACCGCGGTGGAGTACCTCGGCATCATCGCGGTGGTGGTGGCGATCGTGCTGGCGATCACGGGTACGAGCATCGGGCAGTCGATTTACGATGCGATCACGTCCAAGATCGCAGAGGTCACCGGCGGCTGATCCGCCCCCGTCCTCATCGCGACGCAGGGCAGGCCTTCCCCATCTACATCACGGTGGTGGCGGGTCTGCTCTTTCTCGCGCTCGCGTACCTCGCCGTCGGCCAGGCGGCCGTCAATCGGAGCGGTGCCCAGGCAGCGGCCGACGCGGCGGCCCTCGCCGCAGCACAGAAGACCCGGGACCAGCTTGCGGCCACGTGGCGGGCGGACTTGCTCGACCCCGCGAAGTGGCAGCACGTCTTCGACGGCGAAGGGGCTGACGACGCCTGCTGGCGTGCGGGGCAGTTGGCAGCTCAGAACGACGCCCAACTGACCGCCTGCACGCCTGAGCTGTTGAAGTACAGCGTCGAAGTCCGGACCAGCAGGTCGGTCGGACACTCCATCGTGCCCGGCACGGAGGATGTGCATGCGACGGCGCACGCGATCGCCGTGATCGAAAAACTCTGCACGTTCACGTTGCCCAGTGGGGACGGTGGAGGCGACTCGCTGCCCCCGCTCACCTGCAAGGACGGCAAGGTCTGGAACCTGAAACCGGACGACACCACCGGGCTCCCGAAGCCCGAGGACCTGTTCGACGTCCATCTGGCCGACTCACCGGCGAACGATCAATGACGAAGGAAGAAGCGGAGCGATGAGCATGCGGTTCACTGCGAAGGCCCGCAGGGGGATGGTCGCATTGACCGTTACGGCTGGTCTGGCCGTCGGTGTGGCCGGTTGCGGTGGAAGTGGCGGCGACGACAAGAAGCCGGAGGGCTCCGCGTCCGCTTCCCGGACGTCCGGTTCCGACGCGAGCCCTCAGGAAGGGCAGTCGGACGAGCCGTTGGCCGAACTGAAGGGCTCCGATGGTTTGCTCCTTCAGGTCACCTCCGCCCAGCGCGACTCCGGGGGCTTCGTCACGGTCAACGGCACCCTGAAGAACGACGGGGCCAAGAGCCTCGTCATCCCCTCCGCCCTCAGCGGCAACGAGACGGAGATCATCAGAAACGGCAGGTCCCTGGGAGGGGCCACGCTGATCGATCCCCAGGGCAAGAAGCGGTACTACGTCCTGCGCGACACGGACGGGCGTCCGCTGACCACCACGGGTTTCTCCACCCTCAAGGCCGGTGAGAGCCTGGCGGTGTTCATGCAGTTCCCGGCACCCCCGGCGAACACCTCAGAGGTGGACTTCCAGCTGCCGACGTTCCCGGCCGCCTCGATCAAAATCTCAGGGTGAGGCCACAGTGACCCCCAACCCCCGCCTCACCGCCACCCTCGCCCTCACCACCGCCCTCCTCCTCGCGGCCACCGACCTCTCCCTGGCCCACGCCGACGACACGAGCCCCAGTGAGCCCCCGGGCACGGAACCCTCCGCCACAGCCCCCGTGAAAGTCGACCCCACCGACCCCGACCTCAAGCTCCCCGAGGGCGCCACCCTGGCGGAGCCCAAGGTGCTGGACATCAAGTCGGTCGTCGAGGACCAGAGCGGGGACGAGCGCCGTGAGGACACCAACGCCGACGTGACGTTCGCTCTGCAGGCCGAGGTGCTGTTCGGCAAGGACAGCGCCAAGCTCGGCGGCGAGGCGAAGGCGCGGATCGCGACGATCGCCGAGGAGGTCAGGAAGCAGCACGCGACCCAGGTCCGCGTCTTCGGCTTCACCGACAACCTCGGCTCGTCGGCCCACGGCGACGTCCTCTCCCGGCAGCGCGCCAACGCCGTACAGGCCGTCCTCGACCAGGACCTGAACGACCCGGACATCACCTTCGACGTCCGCGGCTACGGCGAGCAGTACCCCATCGCCGACAACTCCACGGAAGAGGGCAGGAAGAAGAACCGCCGGGTCGAGGTCACCTTCCCGCGCACCGGCGGTTAGGGCACCTCGACGCTCACCCGGACCCCGGGCCCGACCCCCCAGTCCGCCATGGCCCCCGCCGCGGCCTCCAGCACATGCCGGGAGCGCGGCCGCGGAAGGCCCAGGCGGCCGGGCCTCATGGTGCGTACGGCGGTGACGGTGAGGTGGCGGTCGAGGTAGGCGACGTCGATGGGGATGCGCATCCGGAAGGTGTGCACGCTGTTGGCGGGGGTGAGCAGCAGGGCGCCGTCGATCGCGTCGCGGCCGAGCAGCCCCCTGGTGCGGGTGCGGTACGAGGCCGCGATCTCCAGGGGAACGGTGAGCGGGGGTCCGCCGCCGCTCCCGTGGACGACCAGCCTGCCCCGCCCGTCCCGCCACCGTGTCATCGCCGGCCCACCTCCGGGGCCGACCGTACCCGGTGGCCGCCGGAAGGCGAAGACGCCCTCGGCGTGGTGGAGTTGCCCCGCCGCGGCACCGTCCGCCAGGACGGCCGCACGAACAGGCCAGGGGGAGCCGTTGTCAGTGGGCGCTGTCACACTCCCCGCATGACCGACGAGACCGAGAGCGCACAGACCGAGGCCGAGACCGGCGAGCGTGGCGGGCACGGCGAGGTGCTGCTGCGGGCTGTCGTGGACGAGGACCTCCTCGTCTTCCTCGCCCAGGAGCACGACCCGGAGGCCGTCCGGCGGTCCAGGTTCGCCCCGCGGCCGCGCGAGGCCTTCCTCGCGCACTGGCGCGAGCGGGTGCTCGGGGACCCCGACTGCCTGGTGCGGACGGTCACCGTCGGCGGCGAGGTCGCAGGGCACGCCGTCTCCTGGACGGCGCCGGACGGCCGGCGGTACGTCGGGTACTGGCTCGGGCGGCCGTACTGGGGCAGGGGCGTCGGTACACGGGCCCTCGGGCTGTTCCTCGACCTGGAACCCGTCCGGCCGCTGTACGCCGACCCCTTCCCCGGCAACGCCGCGTCCGTCCGCCTGCTGGAAGGACACGGCTTCGAACGGGTCGGCACCGTCCGGCACGGGGAGGACGAGCACGTGCTGCTCGCCCTGGGCGTCAGTCCGTAGCCGGGCGGTGGTCCCCCGTCGCCCCGTCGATCAGCTCGCGCAGGATGTCCAGGTGACCCGCGTGCCGTGCCGTCTCCTCGATCACGTGGACGAGGGTCCAGCGCAGGGACACCGAGTCGTCGCGCCAGGAAGGGCGGCCGAGGGTGTCCAGGGGCAGCGCGGTGACCGTCCGGTCGGCGGCGGCGCGGGCGCGGCCGTAGAAGGCGACGATCCGGTCGGTCGTCTCGCCGGGGGCGACGTGCATGTCCTCCCTCTCGTACGGGTCGAACCACAGGGGCTCCACCTCGCCGCCGAACGTCTCCACCAGCCAGCCGTACTCGACCGAGGCGAGGTGCTTCACCAGGCCGAGCAGCGTCGTGCCGGTCGGGGTCATCGGCCGGCGCAGCTGCTCGTCGTCGAGGCCCTGGATCTTCCAGAGCACCGCGTCCCGGTGCCGGTCCAGACTGGTGTGCAGGATTTCCTTCTCACCGGCTGTGCGGCCGGCCGCGGGCTTCGTCATGGGCCCGGAAATTAGCAGGCACCGCCGACAACGCCCTGGGACCATGGGCGCCATGGGAGTCATGGAGGAGGACCGGTCGTTCGAGGCGCTCGTCGCCGAAGGGGCCGCCGTGCCCACCGAGGGGTGGGACTTCTCCTGGTTCGAGGGGCGGGCCACCGAGGAGCGGCCCTCCTGGGGGTACGCCGTGTCGGCGGGGGAGCGGCTGGCCCGGGCCGGGGCCGTGCTCGACGTCCAGACCGGGGGCGGGGAGGTGCTGGACTTCGCCCTGGGCAGGGCCGAGCCGGACCGCCCGCTGCTCGTCGCCGCGACGGAGGGGTGGCCGCCTAACGCCGCGAAGGCCACCGCCCTGCTGCGGCCGCGCGGCGTGGTGGTCGTCACCGCGCCGGACGACGCGCCGCTGCCGTTCGCCGAGGGCTCCTTCGACCTGGTGCTCAGCCGCCATCCGGTGGTCCCGCACTGGGCGGAGATCGCTCGGGTGCTGCGGCCGGGCGGGACGTACTTCGCCCAGCACGTCGGACCGGCCAGCGTGTTCGAGCTGGTCGAGCACTTCCTCGGGCCGCAGCCGGACGCCACGCGCGGCGCCCGCCACCCCGGCCGGGAGCGCGCGGCCGCGGAAGCGGCCGGGCTGCACGTCGTCGAGGTACGGGCGGAGCGGCTGCGGACGGAGTTCCACGACATCGCCGCCGTGGTGCACTTCCTGCGGAAGGTGGTCTGGATGGTGCCCGGCTTCACCGCGGAGGCGTACGAGCCCGAGCTGCGCGCGCTGCACGAGCGGATCGAGCGGGACGGGCCGTTCGTGGCGCACGCCACCCGGCATCTCTTCGACGTCCGCAAACCGGGCCGCTGACGAACCGGGAGAGCGCGGCATAGCGGGCATATCGCCGCTGTGTTCACCCGTCGTTCCCCCACGGTTTCCACATCGTTATCGACGGCGGTTCACACGCGCCTCACCTGTCACGTAAGTTCAGACCAAGGTTATTCGCGCCAGCAAATCCGCGTGCGCGGCACCGTGCGGCGGAGGGGGCTGCGCGGTGCCGCGATGCCGGTCGGTCGCGCAGGGGAGCCGTCACGTCACCGTTCGCTGACGGGTTAGCCCGTCGGAGGGACTCTGGACAACCGGCCGACGATTCTCCAAGATGGCCCAAAACCTCATGATCTCGCCCTATACGGCCCGATCTGCCTGCGAAACCGCTGTGAATCGAGGGGCGGACACCCCTGAATCCAGCCTTCCGTGAGCACCGGGGCGTCGCCGGGCGACTCCGGAGCGTATTCGTGTCGCGCTGATGCACGCGCCGGCGCTTACGAAGGGTTATGGTGGAAACCCCCCCTCGGGCCGGTCCGTCTCCCCCCCACGGACCGGCCCGTTCTCTTTTGTCCGCAGGGCCGCGCCGGCCCCGTGCGACGGGCCGCCCCCGCCGCCGGTCCTGGGGAGCCGAGCCGGGGCGGGGGTACTCTTTCGGCTTCCGGGACCGCCGCACGGAGGGCAGACAACTCGTGAACCTGCGCGACAAGCTGCGCGGCCTGCTCGTCAGGCTCTACGCACGCCGGGTGGAAGGCCACCTGGACCACGCTCAGGTGCCCAAGCACATCGGCGTCATCATGGACGGCAACCGGCGCTGGGCGAAGGCCGCCGGCTCCACCACGGTCCACGGCCACCGGGCCGGCGCCGACAAGATCGAGGAGTTCCTCGGCTGGTGCTCCGAGACCGACGTCGAGGTCGTCACCCTCTGGCTGCTGTCGACGGACAACTTCGACCGCCCCCAGGAGGAGCTGGTCCCGCTCCTCGGCATCATCGAGGACGTCGTCCGCGCCCTCGCCGCCGACGGCCGCTGGCGGGTCCACCACGTCGGCACCACCGACCTGCTGCCGGCCGGGATGCAGCACACCCTCAAGCAGGCCGAGGAGACCACCGCCCACGTCGACGGGATAGTCGTCAACGTGGCCATCGGCTACGGCGGCCGGCAGGAGATCGCCGACGCCGTGCGCTCCATGCTCCTCGACGCCCAGGACAAGGGCGTGACGCTGGAGGAGGTCGCCGAGTCCGTCGACATCGACATGATCGGGCGTCACCTCTACACCGGCGACCAGCCCGACCCGGACCTGGTGATCCGCACCAGCGGCGAGCAGCGGCTGTCCGGATTCATGCTCTGGCAGACCGCCCACTCGGAGTACTACTTCTGCGAGGTCTTCTGGCCGGCCTTTCGCAAGGTGGACTTCCTGCGCGCCCTGCGCGACTACGCCGCACGTCACCGCCGTTACGGCGGCTGACAGCCCGCTCGTGGACCTGCTTGAACGCCCCGCGCCCCACCCGGTGCGGGGCGTTCCGTATACCCCGGTTGGTGGCGATGTAACAAGGACTTCACGGGCGCGCTGTCGGCCGGTTCTGCATGGTGGTGCATTTTCGAGGGCATAAGCCAGACAGGTCGACACCCGAACCACGGGTGTCGGATCTCAGCGGGCGGCACGGGGCCGTCCGCCCGGGAGGTCTTTTGCACCAGCCCGACCGTGCGGTCGCACGGAAGCAGCCGCGGAGGGCCGGTTCTCGGCCCGCCGCGTGCGAGGGCCGTCTGCCGGCCTGGTTCTTCCCGCCCTCCCGGCCCAGCTTCCTCTTCGTCGCTCCCCGACCTCATCCGAGGGGGTACGTCCTTCCGTGGTGACCAGCACAAAGCGCCACAAGCCCGACCGGCGCACGTATGTTCTCGACACCAGCGTCCTGCTGGCCGACCCGAACGCCCTGACCCGCTTCGACGAGCACGAGGTCGTGCTCCCGATCGTGGTGGTCACGGAGCTGGAGGCCAAGCGGCACCATCCCGAACTCGGCTACTTCGCCCGCCAGGCGCTGCGCCTGCTGGACGACTACCGGGTGAAGAACGGCCGCCTGGATTCCCCCATCCCCATCGGGGACCTCGGCGGAACGATCCGTGTCGAGCTCAACCACTCGGACCCCAGCGTGCTGCCGTCCGGCTACCGACTGGGGGACAACGACTCACGCATCCTCGCGGTGGCCCGCAATCTGCAGGCCGAGGGGTTCGACGTCACCGTCGTGTCGAAGGACCTGCCGCTCCGCATCAAGGCCTCCTCCGTCGGCCTGCTGGCCGAGGAGTACCGCGCCGAACTCGCCATCACGGAGAACTCCGGCTGGACCGGGATGTCCGAACTGACCCTTCCCGGGGAGCAGGTGGACATCCTCTTCGAGGAAGGGCACGTGTACGTCCCGGAGGCCGCCGGCCTCCCCGTGCACACCGGCCTGACCATCCAGTCCGAGCGCGGCAAGGCGCTCGGCCGGGTCACCGCGGAGGGCAACGTCCGGCTGGTGCGCGGCGACCGCGAGGCGTTCGGGATCAAGGGCCGCAGCGCCGAGCAGCGCATCGCGCTCGACCTGCTGCTCGACCCGGACGTCGGCATCGTCTCCATGGGCGGCCGGGCCGGCACCGGCAAGTCGGCGCTGGCGCTGTGCGCGGGTCTGGAGGCGGTCCTGGAGCGCCGCCAGCACCAGAAGGTGATGGTCTTCCGGCCGCTGTACGCGGTCGGCGGGCAGGAACTGGGCTATCTGCCCGGCTCCGAGGCGGAGAAGATGAGCCCGTGGGCGCAGGCCGTCTTCGACACGCTCTCGGCGGTCACGTCCCGCGAGGTCATCGAGGAGGTCACCGCGCGCGGGATGCTGGAGGTCCTGCCGCTCACGCACATCCGGGGCCGGTCCCTGCACGACGCGTTCGTGATCGTCGACGAGGCGCAGTCACTGGAACGCAATGTCCTGCTGACCGTTCTGTCCCGGATCGGCGCCAATTCCCGGGTCGTCCTGACCCACGACGTGGCGCAAAGGGACAATCTGCGTGTCGGCCGATATGACGGTGTCGTCGCCGTGGTCGAGAAACTGAAGGGGCACCCGCTTTTCGCCCACGTCACGCTGACCCGGTCCGAGAGGTCCCGGATCGCGGCCCTTGTGACCGAAATGCTGGAAGAGGGGCATATCTGAGGCCGTAGGCCCTTGGGGGTCATATCGGCGGAGAAGGAACGCAGTTGGCGCCGTCCGGCAAAGGCGAAGAGCCTAGCCGGGCGGCGCCGCCGTGTGTGGCCGTTTCCTGAAATCCCCAGGGACAAACGAGGTGTGAGCTTTCACACGCAACTCGGAATTGCCACCCGGTGTCGGGTTACGGCAGAGTCTCATTCCTGTCAGGCCCCGCATACGGCACATCTGTACCCCCAGCGGTACGGCACCACAGCAGCACCCCAACTCCATAGCGTCGCCGTATGCCGCCCGAGCACCACGCGGCGCTCCCCGCAAGGGAGTTGCCCACCGGGCCCGCGCCTCCCGTGACCCCGCAGTTGGGAGGCCAGTGTTCAGGGGCACGATTGCGTCCGCCAGGGTCACCGAAGCGGGCGATGCTGGAAGGAAACCGTGTGAGCCGGATTTCGGTCCGGGGATTCGCAGTGGTCTCGGCCACCGCGGTCACCGCCGTCGGAAGCGTCGTCGGAGTTGCCTCGGGCAGCGTCGCGCAGAACAACAACGACGCCGAGGCGACGGCAGCCGACACCACGCTCCTCGCGGACATACCCGCAGGTGAGCAGGCCCAGGTGCAGACCGCGTCCCTGACGCAGCAGGCCGACGCCCAGGCCATCGCCGCCGACGCGAGCGCCAAGAAGGACGCCGAGGCGGCGGCCCGCAAGGCCGCGGCCGAGACGGCCGTCGCGAAGAAGGCCGCAGCCGAGCAGGCGGCCAAGGCCGCCAAGGAGCGCGTCGAGGCGAAGGCCGCGGCGAGCCGCGACTCCGCACGGAGCTCCTCCAGCTTCCCCGTCCAGAGCAGCTACACCGCCGCGCAGATCCAGGCCATGGCGCGCCAGATGGTGGCGGGCGGCCAGTTCCAGTGCTTCAGCAACATCGTGGACCACGAGTCCAGCTGGAACTACCAGGCGGTCAACGCCTCCTCCGGTGCCTACGGTCTCTTCCAGGCCCTGCCCGCCGGCAAGTACGCCTCCGCGGGTGCCGACTGGCAGACCAACCCGGCCACCCAGATCAAGTGGGGCCTCAACTACATGAACAGCCGGTACGGCAGCCCCTGTGAGGCCTGGTCGTTCTGGCAGGCCAACCACTGGTACTAGGCCCCGGCCCCACTCCGGCTCAACCTCGCGCAGCCCCTCCCCGTCCCCTAGGAGAGGGGCTTTGCCCTGTACGGTCGTATGCGAACGGCTCCACGGGGCATGTGACAGCAGTACCCGGGGACGCGGGGGAAGAGGACGGATGATGTCGAGAGTGCCAGGGTGGCTCGGCCGGATCGGAGCCGGGCTGACCGAGATGAGCGAGCGCCTCGACGAGCGCCGCACGGAGGTGGAGCGGGAGACCGCGCCCGAACCGGCCGTCACGAAGCGCACCGCCGACCGGGTGCCGCCCGCCCCCAGGCGGTCCGTGCCGCCCGGGCCCCGGCCCGACCCCGCCCAGGCCGTGCCCTGGGGCGTGCGGGTCGCCGCCGAGGCCGGCTGGCGCCTGCTGGTCCTGGCCGGCACCGTGTGGATCCTGATGCGGGTCATCAGCGCCGTCCAGCTCGTGGTCCTCGCCTTCGTCATCGCCCTGCTGGTCACCGCTCTGCTCCAGCCGACGGTGGCCCGGCTCACCCGCCGCGGGGTGCCGCGCGGGCCCGCCACCGCGCTGACCGCCATCCTCGGGTTCGTCGTCATCGGCCTGATGGGCTGGTTCGTGACCTGGCAGGTCATGGAGAACATCGACACCCTCTCCACGCAGATCCAGAACGGCATCGACGACCTGCGCAACTGGCTGCTGAAGAGCCCGTTCCACGTCACCGACAAGCAGATCAACCAGATAGCCAAGAACCTGCGCGAGGCCATCGGGGCGAACACCGACCAGATCACGTCCTTCGGGCTGGAGGGCGTCCAGGTCATCGTCGAGGTGCTGACCGGCATCCTGCTGGTCTTCTTCTCCACGCTGTTCCTGCTGTACGACGGCGAGCGCATCTGGCAGTGGTTCCTGAAGCTGGTGCCCTCCGCCGCCCGCCCGGGCGTCGCCGGCGCCGGCCCGCGCGCCTGGCGCACCCTGACCGCCTACGTCCGCGGCACGGTCCTGGTCGCCCTCATCGACGCCATCTTCATCGGCATCGGCATCTACTTCCTCGACGTGCCGATGGCCGTGCCGCTGGCCGTCTTCATCTTCCTGTTCTCCTTCATCCCGCTGGTCGGCGCGGTCGCCTCCGGGGCGCTCGCGGTCATCGTCGCGCTCGTCACGCAGGGCGTCTTCGCGGCGGTCATGACCCTCGCCGTGGTCCTCGCCGTCCAGCAGATCGAGGGCCACGTCCTGCAGCCGTTCATCCTGGGCCGCGCGGTCCGCGTCCATCCGCTCGCCGTCGTCCTCACGGTGGCGGCCGGCGGCATGGTGGCCGGCATCGGCGGCGCGGTGGTGGCCGTACCGCTGGTGGCGGTGACGAACACCGTCGTGGGCTACCTGCGGCAGTACTCGGAAGGCGTGGAGCAGGCCGAGGCGGTGGAGGAGGCGGACGAGTCGCCGGCCGCTCCCGACCTCGAGGACGAGCCCCTGGTCGCGGCGGAAGCCGTGGCGGAAACGGCGAACCCCGCCCACGAGGTGTGAGCGGGGTCCCTGGGGCCTGACGCCGGGGTGGCCGGCCGGATCACTCGGCCAGGACCGCCTCGGCCTCCAGCGTGACGCCGACGGCCTGGATCACGGACGCGATCTTGAACGCCTCCTGGACGACCTCACGGTCGACCCCGGCCTTGCGCAGCACCTGCTCGTGCGAGTCCAGGCACATCCCGCAGCCGTTGATCGCGGACACCGCGAACGACCACAGCTCGAAGTCGGCCTTCTCCACACCGGGGTTGCCGATGACGTTCATCCGCAGACCCGCCCGCAGGCTGCCGTACTCGTGGTCGGACAGCAGGTGCCGGGTGCGGTAGAAGACGTTGTTCATCGCCATGACGGCCGCCGCGGCCTTCGCCGCGGTGTACGCCTCCGGCTTGAGGTTCGCCTTCGCCTCCGGCTCCAGCTCGCGCAGCACGATCGGGGACCGGGAGGCGATCGCGGTCGCCAGCACGGTGCCCCACAGCTGCTGCTGGGGCAGGTCGGAGTTGCCGATGACCGAGCCGAGGTTCAGCTTCAGGTCCTTGGCGTAGTCCGGTACGCGGGACTTCAGGGAGTCGAGCGACATGGGTCACTCACCGGCCAGCAGCGCGACCGGGTCCAGCGTCTCGTCGCCCTTGCTCCAGTTGCAGGGGCAGAGCTCGTCGGTCTGCAGGGCGTCCAGGACCCGCAGGACCTCCTTGGGGTTACGGCCGACGGAGCCCGCGGTGACCATGGTGAACTGGATCTCGCGGTTCGGGTCGACGACGAACACGGCGCGCTGCGCGAAGCCGTCCTCGCCCTCGATGCCCAGCTCGCGCATCAGCTCGTGCTTGGAGTCCGCCATCATCGGGAACGGCAGGTCCGTCAGGTCCGGGTGGTCCTTGCGCCAGGCGTGGTGGACGAACTCGGAGTCACCGGAGAAGCCGAGGATCTGGGCGTCCCGGTCGGCGAACTCGTCGTTCAGCTTCCCGAAAGCGGCGATCTCGGTCGGGCAGACGAACGTGAAGTCCTTCGGCCACGCGAAGACCACCAGCCACTTGCCCTCGTAGGACTTGTGGTGGATCTGCTCGAACTCCTTGCCCTTCTCCAGCGAGACGCAGGCGGTCAGTTCGAACTCGGGGAACTTGTCACCGACAGTGAGCACAGGCTCTCCTAGCAGCAAAGAATCGCCCCTTTTGAGGGCTTTCCTCGTATGGGTTGGACGCTGTCGATGTTGGCACAGGGTGCATTGATTAGTGAAATAGCTACACTCGGTCGGGTTGATCGGAGGTATCTATCAGTGACCATCAGTAGCGGCAAGCGGCGACAGCCCAGTCTCGCGCAACTGCGCGCCTTCGCCGCCGTGGCCGAGCACCTGCACTTCCGGGACGCGGCGGCCGCCATCGGGATGAGCCAGCCCGCCCTGTCCGGAGCGGTCTCGGCGCTGGAGGAGACCCTGGGCGTCACCCTCCTCGAGCGTACGACCCGCAAGGTGCTGCTCTCGCCCGCCGGCGAGCGGCTGGCCGTACGGGCGAAGGCGGTGCTGGACGAGGTCGGGGCGCTGCTGGAGGAGGCCGAGGCGGTCCGGGCGCCGTTCACCGGCGCGCTCCGGCTCGGCGTCATCCCGACCGTGGCGCCCTACCTGCTGCCCACCGTGCTGCGGCTGGTGCACGAACGCTACCCGCAGCTGGACCTGCAGGTGCACGAGGAGCAGACCGCCAGCCTCGTGGACGGGCTGCACTCCGGCCGCCTCGACCTGCTGCTGCTGGCCGTGCCGCTCGGGGTGCCCGGGGTCGCGGAACTCCCGCTGTTCGACGAGGACTTCGTGCTCGTCACGCCGCTGGACCACCGGCTCGGCGGGCGCGAGGGCATCCCCCGCGAGGCGCTGCGCGAACTCAACCTGCTGCTGCTGGACGAGGGGCACTGCCTGCGCGACCAGGCCCTCGACATCTGCCGGGAGGCCGGCCGCGAGGACGCCCCCGTGACGACGACCGCGGCCGGCCTGTCCACGCTGGTCCAGCTCGTCGCGGGCGGCCTCGGCTGCACGCTGCTGCCGCGCACCGCCCAGCGGCTGGAGACGGCCCGCAGCAGCCAGCTGCTCACCGGCTACTTCGCCGACCCCGCGCCGAGCCGCCGCATCGCCCTCGCGATGCGCGCGGGAGCCGCCCGCGGCGCGGAGTACGAGGAGCTGGCGGCGGCCCTGCGCGAGGCGCTCCGGGCCCTGCCGGTACGGGTGCTGGACGCCGCCGCCTGAGCGGCGGCGCCGCCTACTCCGTCCGCAGGCCGTCCGGGCGCATCAGCCGGAACAGGGGCGGCATGCTGAGCAGGGTCACCGCGAGGACGACCGCCGCGCCGGCGCCGGCCATCGACAGGACGCTCGCCCAGTCGACGCGCACCGGTGTGCTCGTCATGCGCAGCAGCACCGCGCCCAGGGTCAGGCCCACCGTGGTGGCCAGCAGCAGGCCGAGGGCGATCGGCACGGCCGTCTGCCACAGCACCGACAGGCCCAGCGTGCGGCGCCGGGTGCCGAAGGCGACCAGGGCGGAGAGCAGCTTCCTGCGCTCGCGCAGCTGCTCCAGCTGGGACACCAGCAGGCTCGCGCCGATCAGCGCCAGCACGCAGGCGGCGCCCACGAGCAGGCCGGTGCGGATGGAGGTGAACCTCTTGGACTGCTCGGTCGACGCCCACGCCGCCGCGTCCGCCATGGGCGAGATCTCCGCCGCCGTGTTGCGCGCGTACTCCTTCGCCTCCGGAACGGACTCGTCCAGCGACAGGTAGACGTACTGGTACAGGGTCCGGGCCGCCCCTGCGGGCAGCGCGCCGGGCGTCATCAGGAAGCCGCTGCGCCGCACGTTCGTCGGGTCCTCGACGGACCGGGCCCGCTTCATGCTCCGCGGCACGGTCCAGGCGATCTCGGCGCCGCGATCGCCGGAGTAGGACGGGTCGAAGTACAGCGTCCGGCCGGAACGCGCGAGCTGCGGGGTGTCGTGCTGGCCTCCCTCGAGGACGAAGACGTCACCGTCCCGGCAGGACGGCAGCGCGGCCACCTCCCGCAGGGCCCGGCAGTCGCCGACGGTCAGCTCACCGGACGACCGGGGGTCCTTGCCCGAGTCCCCTAGTTCACCGCCGGCCAGTCCCTCGGCCCGGCGCACGCCCGGGGTGCGGGCGAACTTGCGGGCCGCCGCGGCGAGGGGGATCCCGCTCGGTACGGACACCTGCATCTGGGCCCGCGACACATCGTTCGCCGACTGCGTGGTGTAGACGCTGTCCACGCCCGAGAAGAGCATCTGCAGCGCGATCGCGCCGGCCACCGCCACCGCGATGCCGTTGACCATGCGGGCGGCCGTGCCGCTGCTCAACTGCAGCCTGCGGACGGCCAGTTGCCAGGCGACCGAGCCGGAGCCGAGCCGGGCGACGACCGTCTCCACCGCCCACGGCAGCAAGGCCGTGACGCCGACCAGCAGCAGGATGACACCACCGGAGACGAGGTACTGGTTGAAGTTCCCCTGGTCCCGGCCCTGCCCGAGCATCGGGGCGAGCATCGCGAGCCCGGCCACCGGCAGCAGCAGCCGCCACCACAGGCGCCGCCGGGCCGGCCGGGCCGCGCGCACCACGCCCAGCGGCTCGATCACCACCCCCCGCAGCGCGAGCAGGGTGACGGCCACCGTCGCCGCCGGAACGGCGACCGCGACCAGCACGACGAGCAGCGGGGAGGGGTTGAGGTAGCTGGGGAAGACGCTGATGTCGAGGATCTCGACCGAGCCCGCCGCCTGACGGCCGGCCAGGAAGAACACGGCGCCGAGCACCAGGCCGAGCAGCGAGCCCGCGAGGGCCTCGCCCGCCGCCGTCCGGCGGGTCATCCGGCTGTCGGAGCCGACCAGCCGCAGCGCCGCCAGCCGGCGGTCGCGCCGCTCGCCGCCGAACCGCGCGGCCGCGGCGATGAACACGGCGACCGGCATCAGCAGCACCACGAACACGACGAGGGTGAGCAGGACCAGCACGGGGTCCGCCCGTTCCGTCGACGGGGCGGGGTCGCCGTAGTGGTCGAGGCGGTTCACCTGGGAGTGGTCGATGCGCGCGGCGAGCCCCTGGGCCCCCGCGTAGTAGGCCAGTTCGTGGGAGCCGACCAGACCGGGCTCGCCGATCGTCCCGACGATCCGGTACGGCAGCCGCTTCCGCAGCAGCTTCCCCCCATCGGAGGCGAGCAGCGACTTCAGTGCCGGGGAGACCACCATCTCGCCGACCCCCGGGTACCGCCCGACGCCCGGCGGCAGCGGCGCGCGCGGGCCTTCGGGCTCCACCAGGCGCCCGCGGACCTCGCTCTGCCGGAACGTCGTGTCGGTGTCGGCGATGACGAAGGTGTCGTCCGCCCTGGGCTGGGTCGTGCGGCCGTACGTGTAGTCCAGCCGCGCCTCCTCGCGCTCGTGCCGCACCGCCAGCGCGTTCGGCACCGCGGTCGTCAGCAGGAGCAGGGCCACGCCCAGCCCGACGCCGACGCCCGTCAGCAGCATCCGCACCCAGCCCTCGCGCCCGCCGGTGAAGGCGAACCGGGCCCCCATGGCCAGATCCCTCCACCACTGCCGCACGTTCATACGGCCCGCTCCATGTCCCGGGACTTGCCGTCCCGTACGACGATCTCGCGGTCGGACCAGGCCGCCACCCGCGCCTCGTGCGTGACCAGGACGACGGCCGCGCTGGTCGACCGGGCCGCGTCGGTGAGCAGCTCCATCACCCGCTCGCCGTTGAGGGAGTCGAGCGCGCCGGTCGGCTCGTCGGCGAACAGCACCTTGGGGGTGGTGACCAGCGCGCGCGCCACCGCGACCCGCTGGCCCTGGCCGCCGGAGACCTCGCCGGGCCGTTTCTTCGCGAGGTCGTCGACCTCCAGACGCTCCATCCAGCCGAGCGCCGTCCGCTCCGCCTCCCTGCGGGACGTGCCGTTCAGCCGCAGCGGCAGCGCCACGTTCTCCACACAGGTCAGCTCCGGCACGAGCTGGCCGAACTGGAAGACGAACCCGAACTCGCTGCGCCTCAGCGCGCTGCGCTGGGCGTCGTTCATCGTGGCCAGCTCGCGGCCGGCGTAGGTGATCGAGCCGGAGTCGGGCGGCACGATCCCCGCGAGGCAGTGCAGCAGCGTGGACTTGCCGGACCCGGAGGGGCCCATCACGGCGACGACCTCGCCGGGGTGGATGGAGAACGCCGCGCCGTCGAGGGCGACGGTCGGCCCGTAGGCCTTGCGCAGGTCTTCGGCGGCCAGCAGGGAACCGGGGGGCGGGGTCATCGGGCCACCTCCGCACGGAGCTTGTCGAGCCGCGCCGCCGTCAGTTCCAGCCAGCGCAGGTCGGCCTCCAGATGGAACAGGGCGTGGTCGCAGATCAGCTGGTCCGCCAGGTCGCCCCTGCGCTTGCGGTCGGTCAGGATCCGCATGCTGCGCAGGTGCTCGGCGCGCTGGACGTCGAGGATGTCGGCGGCGTCGCGGTGGGTGAGCAGCGCCAGCACGACCTTGGTGTACAGGGTCGACTGGAGGTACTCCTCCGGCTTCTCCGGCGTCGCGAGCCACCGCTCGACGTCGGTGACGCCGGCGTCGGTGATGGCGTACCGCTTGCGTTCGGGGCCGCCGCCCGACTCGATCCCGTCGACTTCCACGAGGCCGTTCTTCAGCAGCCGGGACATCGTCGAGTAGACCTGGCCGTAGTGCAGCGGCCGGTCGTGACCGAACTTCTCGTCGAAGGCCCGCTTCAGGTCGTAGCCGTGGCGCGGGCCGGACTCCAGGAGCCCCAGGAGGGTGTGACCGATGGACATGCCCCGACTGTACACACGGTGTATACGCGAGGTGTATACGCGGCGTGTGCGGATCATGGCGGGTGGTGCGCCCGTGCAGGTGGGGGCCGATTGTCAGAGTTCGGTAACAACGCCCGGGCCGCACGGCGTACCCGGCGGGAGGCCGTCAGGCGGAGGGGGGTCCGGCGGAGTCCCCGGGCGGCCGGCCCCGCCGGGGCAGCGGGCCGGCGTCGCGGGGCAGGCGCCCGGTCTCCGCCAGCGCCTTGCGCAGCAGGAACTCGATCTGCGCGTTGGCCGACCGCAGCTCGTCCCCGGCCCAGCGGGCCAGCGCCTCGTACACCGACGGGTCCAGCCGCAGCAGCACCTGCTTGCGCTGCTGCGGCCGGCGCCGCGGGGACTGTTCGGGGGAGTCCGTCACTGGTACAGCGTCCCGGTGTTGAGGACCGGCTGCGGGGCCCGGTCCCCGCACAGCACCACCATCAGGTTGGACACCATCGCCGCCTTCCGCTCCTCGTCCAGCTCCACGATGTCCTTCCCCCACTGCCTGAAGGGCGTGGGAGGTGCCCCCATCGCGATCCGGGCGAGGGCCGCCTCCACCATGCCGACCGCGCCGTCGACGATCTGCCGCCGGGCGGCGACGACCGCGCCGGCCTGCTGCCGCTGGAGCATCGCCGAGGCGATCTCGGGAGCGTACGCGAGGTGCGTGAAGCGCGACTCGACGACCCGCACGCCGGCCGCCTCCACCCGGGCCTGCAGCTCCACGGCCAGCTTCTCGGTGATCTCCTCGGCGTTGCCGCGCAGCGACAGCCCGTCCTCCTCGTGGGCGTCGTACGGGTACTCGATGGCGATGTGCCGGACGGCCGTCTCGGTCTGCGTGGCGACGAACTCCGCGAAGTCGTCCACCTCGAAGGTGGCCTGCGCGGTGTCCTGGACCTTCCACACCACGACCGCGGCCAGCTCTATCGGGTTGCCGTAGGCGTCGTTGACCTTCAGGACGGCCGTCTCGTGGTTGCGCACCCGGGTGGAGATGCGGGTCCGGGAGGTGAAGGGGTTCACCCAGCGCAGGCCGTCCTGCCGGATCGTGCCCCGGTAGCGGCCGAGGAGCTGGACGACCCGCGCCTCGCCGGGCGCCACCGTGTTCAGGCCGCGCATCGCGATGACGGCGGCGAGGAAGACGAGGACGCCCGCCACGACGAGGCCGCCCTTGGCACCGGGGGCGGAGGCCGCCGAGGCGCCGGCGAACAGGGCGGCGGTCGCGGCCAGCCCGAGCAGGCCGAGGAGCAGGGCGAGCCCGCCGCCGATGCTGTGCGCCGGGAACTCCCGCACGCGCGGAGCGGGCATCTCGGGTACGTCGGCGGTCGCGGACGCGTCGTGTGCGGACACGAGTGGAACCCCCCGTTCTCGGGACGCTCGTACTCGGTCGAGCGTCTAGCGTGCTTCTAGCTAAGTGATATCACTTTTCCTTGTCAAGCAACCCTTCACCGGTGAGAACCGTCGGTTCCCTTGGGGCGGGTGCTGATTGTCACGTCCGTAAAGGAACGGATCGGACGTCCTTTGTCATATGGACGGGTGTTAGTTTTCGGAGCTGACCCCGATACGGAAGCGGAGTGCAGGGACTCATGGGACGAGCGGAAGAGAGACGAGCGCGACAGCGTGGTGGGCGCCGCGCGGCGCCCAAGAGCCGCCGCTCGCCGTCCACGGCCGGCGCCTCCACGGCGACCGCCACCCCGACCGCGCCCGCCAGCCCCGCGCCCGGCGGCCGGGCCGCCGCCCGCGGCCGGTCCGCGCCCGGCGGCAAGCCCGCCAAGGGCCGAATACGCCGGCTGTTCACCTGGAAGAAGATCCTCGGCACCTTCTTCGGCCTCTGCCTGCTGGGCATCGGCGGCTTCGTCGTGCTGTACCTGATGGTGCCGATCCCCGCCGCGGGCAACGTGGCGGCGAAGCAGGAGAGCAACGTCTACGAGTACGCCAACGGCGACGTCCTCGCCCGCTCCGGCAAGGTCAACCGGGAGAGCGTGTCCCTCGCCAAGGTCCCCAAGGACGTCCAGCACACCTTCGTCGCGGCGGAGAACAAGACCTTCTACCACGACTCCGGCGTCGACCTGAGGGGCACCGCCCGCGGACTGCTCAACACGCTGTCGGGCAAGGGTGCGCAGGGCGGTTCCACGATCACCCAGCAGTACGTCAAGAACTACTACCTCACGCAGAACCAGACCGTCACACGCAAACTGAAGGAACTGGTCATCTCGCTGAAGGTGGACCAGAAGCTGACCAAGGACCAGATCCTGGCCGGCTACATCAACACCAGCTACTACGGCCGCGGCGCCTACGGCATCCAGGCCGCCGCGCAGGCCTACTACCACGTCGACGCCTCCAGGCTGAGCGTCCAGCAGGGCGCGTACCTCGCCGCCCTCCTCCAGGCGCCGAGCCAGTACGACTGGGCCGTGGCGAGCCCGACCGGCAAGAAGCTGGCGAAGGCGCGCTGGAACTACGTGCTGGACAACATGGTCAAGCAGCACTGGCTCGACGCCGGCGACCGCCAGAGCATGACGTTCCCGGTGCCCAAGGAGCCCAAGGGGGCTCCCGGCCTCGAGGGCCAGAAGGGCTACCTGATCGAGCTCGCCAACAAGCAGCTGGAACAGAAGCTGATGAAGGACGAGGGCATCTCCGCGTCCCAGGCGGAGGCCGAGGTCGTGGGCCGGGGCTGGACCATCACCCTGAACATCGACAAGAAGAAGCAGGCCGCCCTGGAGAACGCCGTCAAGGACCAGCTGACCAGCAAGCTGAACCCGAAGAAGCGGAAGGTCGACGGGAACGTCCAGGCCGGCGCGGTCTCGGTCGACCCGAAGACGGGGAAGATCGTCGCGCTGTACGGCGGCCAGGACTACTTCAAGCACTACTACTCCAACGCCACCCGGAACGACTACCAGCCGGCCTCGACCTTCAAGCCGGTCATCCTGGCCGCCGCCCTGGAGCAGGGCGCCACGACCCAGGACGGCAAGCCGATCAGCGCGAACACCATCTACGACGGCACCAGCCGCCGCCCGGTCGTCGACCACGGCAACAAGGTCGGCTTCGCCCCGCCCAACGAGGACGACGTCGACTACGGGCCCATCACCGTCCAGCGGGCGATGAACGCGTCCGTCAACTCCGTCTTCGCGCAGATGGGCATCGACGTCGGCATGGACAAGGTGATGTCCGTGGCCGGCAAGCTCGGCATGGACACCAAGGGCATGCAGGCGGTGCCGGCGCAGACGCTGGGCTCCATGGGCGCCAGCCCGCTGGAGATGGCCGGCATCTACGCCACCCTCGACAACCACGGCAAGAAGGTCACCCCGACGATCGTCGCGCGCGCCGAGAACAAGACGCGCCAGGTGCAGATGGACGACCCGATCGGCGACCCGGTCATCAGCAGGGAAGCTGCCGACACCGTCACCTCCGTGCTGACCGGCGTGGTCGACGACGGTACGGCCAAGGTGTCCGTGGCCGGCAACCCGCTGCGCGCCGGCCAGCAGGTGGCGGGCAAGACCGGTACCTCCGACAAGAACCGGTCCGCCTGGTTCACCGGCTACACACCCGACCTGGTCACCTCGGTGGGCCTGTTCGGTGAGGACCCCAAGCCCCCCAACGCCCACGTGTCCCTCCAGGGCGCGACCGGTCTGCTCCCGCCGCCCGGCCGCATCAACGGCGGTGGCTACCCGGCGCAGATCTGGGCGGCCTACACCTTCGGGGTCACGCACAAGGCCAAGTTCGACCTGGAGACCACCCAGGGCGCGGCCGTCCAGCCGTCGGACACGCCGAGCCCCAGCCAGAGTACGTCCGAGACGCCGTCCAGCACGCCGTCCTCCAGCTCCCCGTCGGCCTCCCAGTCGCCGAGCCGGACACCCAGTCAGACGCCGAGCCGGACGCCGAGCCAGTCGCCGTCCAGCCAGACGCCGTCGCAGACCCCGAGTTCGGAGCCGCCGACCGGGGACGTCTCCCCGCAGAACCCGCTCGACCCGGCGGCCGGGTAGCAGCCCGGGCAGGAGCAGCGCACGAGGAAGGGCGCCCGGTGGACCGGGCGCCCTTCCTCATGCCGACGTGCCGGGCGTTCAGCCCCGGTTCAGCTCGAACCAGACCACCTTGCCGGTGCTCAGCCGGGTCGCGCCCCAGCGCCGGGCCAGCCGGTTGACCAGGTACAGCCCGCGGCCGCCCTCGTCCGTCGCCCGGGCCTGGCGCAGCCGGGGCAGCTGGGGGACGTCGTCGCCGACCTCGCAGCGCAGCACGTCCGTGCGCAGCAGCCGCAGGGTGACCGGCCGCGTGGCGTACCGCACGGCGTTCGTCACGACCTCGCTGACCAGCAGCTCCACCGAGTCCGACAGCTCCTCCAGGTCCCACCGGGACAGGGCGCGCCGGGCCAGCCGGCGCGCCTCGCGCGGGGCGGAGTGCTCCGGCTCCAGGGTCCAGTACGCCACGTCGCTCGGCGCGATCCCGTCGAACCGGGCCGCGAGCAGCGCGATGTCGTCGTCCCGGTCGCCCGGGCCGAGCATGTCCAGCACCTCGTCGCACAGCGCCTCGAGGGGTGGCGGATGGTCGGGACCGGTCAGCTGCGCGGTCGCGGCCAGCTTCTCGCGCAGCTGCTCTATGCCGGTCCACACGTCCCGCAGCCGGGACTCCACCAGACCGTCGGTGTACAGCAGCAGCGTCGCGCCGGCCGGTGCGTCCAGCTCCACCGCCTCGAAGTCCACCCCGCCCACGCCGATCGGCGCGCCCGGCGGCACCCGCAGGACCTCCGCGTGGCCGCCGAGATGCAGCAGCACGGGCGGCGGATGACCGGCGTTGGCGATCGTGATGCGGTGCGTGACCGGGTCGTACACGGCGTACAGGCAGGTCGCCATGCGGTCGGTGCCCAGCCGCTGCGCCTGCTCGTCCAGGTGGTGCAGCACCTCCTGCGGGGGCAGGTCGAGCCCGGCCAGGGTCTGCGCGGTGGTGCGCAGCTGGCCCATGATCGCCGCCGAGGTCATGGAGTGGCCCATCACGTCACCGACGACCAGCGCCACCCGGCTGCCGGGCAGCGGGATCGCGTCGTACCAGTCGCCGCCCACCCGCGCGGTCTCCGCGGCCGGCAGGTAGCGCGAGGCCAGCCGCACGCCCGTCGGGCGGGGCAGGGTCTCGGGCAGCATCGTGCGCTGCAGCTCGTCGGCGATGTAGGCCTCCCGGCCGTACAGCACCGCCTTGTCGATCCCGAGCGCGCTGTGCGTGGCGAGCTGGGCGGCCACCAGCAGGTCGTCCGCCTCGAACGCCGGCCGCTCCGGGCGGCGCAGGAACAGCGCCGCGCCGATCACCCGGCGCCGGCCGCGCAGCGGCGCGAGGATCGCGTGCCGCCCGTCCGGTACGACCGACTCGCCGCTCTCGCCGAGCAGCTCGGGCAGCGCGGCCCGGGCGGCCGGCGCGTCCGCGAACACCGGCCGCACCCCGCGCAGCACCTCGTTCAGCGCGCCGCCCGGGCGCACCTCGCACAGCTCGGTCGTCAGCGAGGACAGCTCGCCCAGCGCCGACGCCTCCGGCTCCGGCTCCGGGTAGGGCGGGAGCAGCAGACCGCTCTCGGTGTCCCGCTCGTCCGGTATCCGGTCGGTACGGCGCAGCCGCAGCACCACCGGGCCGGTGGGCCGCTCGTCGCCGACCGGCAGCGGGTCGCGCAGGTACACCAGGATCGCGTCCGAGAACGTGGGCACGGTGGCCCGGCACAGCCCCATCACGATCTCGTCCAGGTCTATGCCGCGCGCGATCCGCCGGGTCGCCGCGCCCACGAACCTGAGCCGGTCCCCGTCACGCCGCATCGGCATCGGCCGCCCCGGCGGCAGTCCCCGCCCGGTACGGCGTTCCGGGCCGCCGGGCGTCCGCTCCTGCTCGGTGCCCGGCTGTGGCGGAATCGCCTCCGGCGCGGGACGCGGGCGGTGCTCACCCACGCTGGAATCCGCTCGCGCGGGAGGTGCGCCCACCGACTCGGCGGTGGCCGGCTGGGAGTGCTCGGGGCCGTTGACTGAGGGCTCCTTCCCCTTGGTCCCCTGGCTGCGCCGGGGGTTCGCGGTGCCGTACGGCACGGCCGGTCCCGGGCCGGCGGGTGCTCCGTCGGCGCGGGCCTGCGCCGGTAAGGCGGAGTTCCCGAGCGGCTTCGGGGTACGCAGGAGCGCCCCGCGGGCCTCCGCGGGGTCGACGCCCGGCTGGGGGCGTTCGTAGGAGGTGGGCTGCTCCGTCACGCGTGTCGCATCCGTCCGTCCGGGGCTGCGTGCCGGGCACGCAGGTGGTCCCGCCGAAATGCCGATACCCGGAATACGTGCCCCAGGAACGGAATTCCCGCGTGGTCAGAGGCTGTTCCTGTGCCGCCCGCGCACCCGGCCGGGCCCGCGGTGGTCCTTCCCTCGTACCCCTCGCTCACGTCCTGCCGCCCCTCGGTGACGTATGGTCAGGCCCGGCACATGCTCCGGGAGTTGCTCCTTCGCGCCCTTGCGGAGGACGATCCTACGTTTCTTGCCCGGGGGCGCATCAAGGGTCTCATGAGGACACGTGCGCGGGCGTACGGTCCCAGTCCTCGGGGAGTGACGGTACCGCCCAGGAAGGCTCCGGGCGCCAGTGCTGCCAGCCTTGCGAGAACGGCGGGCCCCACGCGGCGATCACCTCCACCGCGGCCCGCCCGGCCGCCCGCACCCGCTCGGCGGTCGCCCCGTCCAGCAGCCCGTCCCGCTGGGCCTGTGCGAACTCGTCCTCGTCGCGCCAGTGCCAGCTGCGGTCCGGGTGCACGGAGATGTCCAGGAAGTGGTCCTCGGAGTCCACCCCGCCCGCCCAACGGGCCAGCGGCTGCTCGAGATTGACGTACCAGTTCTTGAACCGCCAGCCCGGCTCCCAGAACAGCCACACCGACCAGGGCTCACCCGGGCGGGCCAGCTTCAGCACGCCCGTGCCGAACCACCGGTCCCGCTGCACCGCGCGCGGCTTGGTGTAGCGGGACTCCAGCGGCTCCAGATGGACGGGCGTGCCGTCCGCCAGCACCGGCTTCACGCACTCGGTGCCCGGCGCCATCCACACCGCCAGCAGCTCCGCGTCGTCCCGGACGACGGTGACGGGCCGGGCGATGTGGAAGCGCTCACCGGCGTTCTCCCGGTACCGCCACAGGATCGGTGTCCCGGGAGCCCAGCGCCGCACCGAACCCTCTGCCGCTCGTCTCATCGCTCCGTCGTCCGCCATGGACAGATATTAGGTGCCCTGGCCATCCGACGCTGCGGCGGACGTCACGGTTCACCACTGCGGGGCGTGTCGTCCTACGGCCGGGTCATCCGCAGCACGTCCAGCGCCTCGTCGAGCTGCTCCAGGGTCAGGTCGCCGCGCTCCACGTAACCGCTCTCCAGCACGACCTCCCGGACGGTCTTCCGCTCGGCCAGCGACCTCTTGGCGACCTTCGCGGCCTCCTCGTAGCCGATGTACCTGTTCAGCGGGGTCACCACCGAGGGCGAGGACTCTGCGTACTCACGGGCCCGTTCGCGGTCGGCGGTGATGCCGTCCACCGTCCGGTCGGCCAGCAGCCGCGAGACGTTGGCGAGCAGCCGGACCGACTCCAGCACGTTCCTGGCGATCACCGGGAGCATCACGTTCAGCTCGAAGTTCCCGGAGGCGCCGGCGGTGGCGACGGTCGCGTCGTTGCCGATCACCTGCGCGGCGACCATCAACACGGCCTCGGGCACGACCGGGTTGACCTTGCCCGGCATGATCGACGAGCCCGGCTGCAGGTCGGGCAGCCGGATCTCGGCGAGGCCGGTGCGCGGCCCGGACGACATCCAGCGCAGGTCGTTGGCGATCTTCGTCAGCCCGACCGCGATGGTCCGCAGCTGCCCGCTGGTCTCCACGAGCCCGTCCCGTGCGCCCTGCGCCTCGAAGTGGTTCCGGGCCTCGGTGAGCGGCAGCCCGGTGACCCGCGCGACCTCCCTGATCACCGCGGCGGAGAACCCGGGCGGCGTGTTGATCCCGGTACCCACGGCGGTCCCGCCGAGGGGGAGTTCGGCGAGACGGGGGAGCGAGGCTTCGAGCCGCTCGACGCCGTAGCGGATCTGGGCAGCGTATCCGCCGAACTCCTGGCCGAGGGTGACGGGCGTGGCGTCCATCAGGTGGGTCCGCCCGGACTTCACGACGTCGGCGAACTCCTCCGCCTTGCGGGCGAGCGAGGCGGCGAGGTGCTCCAGCGCCGGGACGAGGTCGTTCGTGACGGCGGCGGTGGCCGCGATGTGGATCGAGGACGGGAAGACGTCGTTGGACGACTGCGAGGCGTTGACGTGGTCGTTGGGGTGCACGTCCCGGCCCAGCCGCTCGGTGGCCAGGGTCGCGATCACCTCGTTGGTGTTCATGTTGGACGAGGTGCCCGAGCCGGTCTGGAACACGTCGACGGGGAAGTGCTCGTCCCACCGCCCCTCGGCGACCTCCTGCGCCGCCCCCTGGATCGCCTCGGCCACGTCCTCGTCGAGGACCCCCAGCTCGGCGTTCACCTTCGCCGCCGCCCCCTTGATCCGGGCGAGCGCCTCGATGTGCGCCCGTTCGAGGCGCTGCCCGGAGACGGGGAAGTTCTCTACGGCGCGCTGGGTCTGGGCCCGCCACTTGGCGGTGGCGGGGACGCGGACCTCGCCCATGGAGTCGTGCTCGATGCGGTAGTCGCTCATGGCTGCTGTAGCGATCGAGCGGGCGGGGTTGTTCCCGGCCGTCACGGTGTGTGAGCGCGCCGGCCGGGAAGCGGCCCCAGCGGTCGGGTACTACGCCAGCCCGGGTCCCCGCACCGGAATGGACGTGAACGTCGGCTGGGGCGCCGGGTCCTGGAAGAAGTCGTTGCCCTTGTCGTCCACGACGATGAACGCCGGGAAGTCCTCGACCTCGATCTTCCAGACCGCCTCCATGCCGAGCTCCTCGTACTCCAGGACCTCGACCTTCTTGATGCAGTCCTGGGCGAGGCGGGCCGCGGGGCCGCCGATGGAGCCGAGGTAGAAGCCGCCGTGGGCGTTGCACGCGTCGGTGACCTGCTTGGAGCGGTTGCCCTTGGCCAGCATCACCTTGGAGCCGCCCGCCGCCTGGAACTGCTCCACGTAGGAGTCCATGCGGCCGGCCGTCGTCGGGCCGAAGGAGCCGGAGGCGTAGCCCTCGGGGGTCTTGGCCGGGCCGGCGTAGTAGACCGGGTGGTCCTTCAGGTACTGCGGCATCTCCTCGCCCGCGTCCAGCCGCTCCTTGATCTTGGCGTGCGCGATGTCGCGGGCCACGACCAGCGGGCCGGACAGGGACAGGCGGGTCTTGACCGGGTACTTGGTCAGCTCGGCGAGGACGGTGTCCATCGGCTGGCTGAGGTCGATCCGGACGACGTCGCCGTCGGTCTCGAGGTGCTCGTCCGTCGTCTCCGGCAGGAAGCGCGCCGGGTCGGTCTCCAGCTGCTCCAGGAAGACGCCCTCGGCGGTGATCTTGGCGACCGCCTGGCGGTCGGCCGAGCAGGAGACGGCGATGGCGACCGGGCAGGAGGCGCCGTGCCGGGGCAGGCGGACCACGCGGACGTCGTGGCAGAAGTACTTGCCGCCGAACTGCGCGCCGATGCCGATCTTCTGGGTCAGCTCGAAGACCTTCTCCTCCAGCTCCTCGTCCCGGAAGCCGTGGCCGAGCGGCGAACCCTCGGCCGGCAGGTTGTCCAGGTAGTGGGCCGAGGCGTACTTCGCGGTCTTCAGCGCGTACTCCGCGCTGGTGCCGCCGACGACGATCGCCAGGTGGTACGGCGGGCAGGCGGCCGTGCCGAGCGAACGGATCTTCTCCTCCAGGAACTTCATCATGGAGGCCTCGTTCAGGACGGCCTTCGTCTCCTGGTAGAGGAAGGACTTGTTGGCGCTGCCGCCGCCCTTCGCCATGAACAGGAACTTGTAGGCGCCGCCGTCGGTGGCGTAGAGCTCGATCTGGGCCGGCAGGTTGGAGCCGGTGTTCTTCTCCTCCCACATGGTGAGCGGAGCCATCTGCGAGTAACGCAGGTTGAGCTTGGTGTAGGCGTCGTAGATGCCGTGGGAGAGGTGCTTCTCGTCCTCGCCTGCGGTGAGCACGTTCTGGCCGCGCTTGCCCATCACGATCGCCGTGCCCGTGTCCTGGCACATCGGCAGCACGCCCGCCGCCGCGATGTTCGCGTTCTTCAGCAGGTCCAGCGCGACGAACTTGTCGTTGGCGGACGCCTCGGGGTCGTCGATGATGCGGCGCAGCTGGGCGAGGTGGGCCGGGCGCAGGTAGTGCTGGATGTCGTGGACGGCCTCGGCGGCCAGCTTGCGCAGTGCCTCCGGCTCCACCTTGAGGAACGTCCGCCCGTCCGGGCCCTCGACCGTGGAGACGCCCTCCGACGTCACCAGGCGGTACGGGGTGGTGTCCTCTCCCTGGGGGAGCAGATCGGTGTACGCGAACTCAGGCATCTCAGCCCATTCCTCACTCTGACGGACGGCCGCCCGCCGACGTTGGCGGGCCCGTCCAGCGTAGGACCTGCCGTCGGCGCGGAACCTGTGAGGTAAGGCTCACCTCGACACGCCCGGCCTGCCGCCGACCCCTAGTCGCGATCTATCGCGTTTCGGTACGCTGCCGTCGTGGACCTTCAGAAGCAGGCTCAAGACCAGGGCCCCGCACCGCGTCTCGCCGAGCTGCGTGCCTCGGACGCCGACCGCGACCGGGTCGCCGACATCCTCCGCGAGGCCCTGGCCGAGGGCCGGCTGACCGCGGACGAGCACGCCGAGCGCGTGGAAGGGGTGCTGCACGCCAAGACGGTCGGCGAGCTGGAGGTCTTCATGCGCGACCTCCCGGCCGCCCACCAGCAGCCCCAGGCGCCGGCGTACACCCCGGTGCCGCCGCGCCCCAGTCCCGGCGCCGTGCCGGCGGAGGCCGACGCCAACGTGGTGGCCGTCTTCAGCAGCGCGATGCGCCGCGGCCGCTGGCGCGCCGGGCGCCGGCTGCACGCGTACGCGGTCTTCGGCTCCGTCGAGATCGACCTGAGCGAGGCGATCTTCGAGTACCAGCAGGTCGTGATCAAGGCCGTCTCCGTGTTCGGGGACGTCCAGATCCGCGTCCCGGAGAACATCTCGCTGCGCGGCACGGGCGGCGGCGTGCTGGGCAACTTCGAGGTGAGCCCGCTGGACTCGGTGGAGTCCGACGCGCCCGTGGTCTACGTCGACGGCTGGGCCGTCCTCGGCAACGTCGAGGCACGGCCCAAGCGCGGCAGGCGGGTGGCGGACATCCTGGATCGCGTCCAGGACAAGGTCGACAGGAAGCTGCGCAAGCACCTGGACCGCTGAGGCGCGAACGCACCGGTGCCGGAGGGGGTTCGTGCGTCGCGCCGGGCGTGCGGGGGCGTGAACAAGCCGTCGCGCGCCAGCGGCCGGGAACGCAGTGCATAGGCGCGCGCACAGCGGGTAGGCCTTGCGCATCGTCGCTCACTCGCGAAGCCGTCGTCAGGAGTAGACCGTGCTGCAACCGCCGCATTCGTCCCTGCAGGTAGCTGCCGTTCCGGCCCAGCGGGTGCCAGCGCGAGACAGGGACCAGGACGCACCGTGGCACACCGAGGCGGTGTGCCGGCGCGACGAGGCGGGCCTGTTCTTCGCCCCCTCGAAGGAGCCGACGGCCGCGCGCCTGTCCCGCGAGGAGGCGGCCAAGCGCGTCTGCGCCCGCTGCCCGGTCATGGTCGAGTGCCGCGAGCACGCGCTCCTCCAGCCCGAGCCGTACGGCGTCTGGGGCGGCCTCACGGCGGCCGAGCGCCGCGTGGTCCTGGCCAGGCGCCGCCGCCGGGAGCTGGAACTGAAGAAGGCGACCCGCGCGACGGCGAACCGCATAGCGGGCTAGAGCACGGCGATGGGGACGCGCCCCCTCCGCACAGGAGGCGCGTCCCCACCCCGGATCCGTCCGCCGAGGCGCTACTTGGCGCGGTCGAAGTCGATCGCGCTGTAGGCCCGCAGCTTGCGCAGCCGGTGCTCGGAGTCGATCCGGCGGACCGTCCCCGACCTCGACCGCATCACGATCGACTCGGTCAGCGCCGTCTCCGACCGGTACCGCACGCCCCGCAGCAGCTCACCGTCGGTGATGCCGGTCGCCACGAAGAACACGTTCTCGCCGGAGACCAGGTCGTCGGTCGTCAGCACCCGGTCCAGGTCGTGCCCGGCGTCCACGGCCCGCGCCCGCTCCTCGTCGTCCTTGGGCCACAGCTTGCCCTGGATGGTGCCGCCGAGGCACTTCACCGCGCAGGCCGAGATGATGCCCTCGGGCGTGCCGCCGATGCCGAGCAGCAGGTCGACGCCCGTGCCCTCGCGCAGCGCGTAGATCGAGCCCGCGACGTCGCCGTCGGAGATCAGCTTGATGCGCGCGCCGGCCTCCCGGACCTCCCTGATCAGGCCGTCGTGCCGCGGCCGGTCCAGGATGACGACCGTGACGTCCTCCGGCGTGGACCGCTTGGCCTTGGCGATGCGCTTGATGTTCACGGCCACGGGCGCGTCGATGTCGACGAAGTCCGCCGCCTCGGGGCCGGTGACCAGCTTGTCCATGTAGAACACGGCGGACGGGTCGAACATGGCTCCGCGCTCGGCGGCGGCGAGGACGGCGATCGCGTTGGGCATGCCCTTGGCGGTCAGGGTGGTGCCGTCGATGGGGTCGACCGCGATGTCGACCTCGGGGCCGGTGCCGTCGCCCACGTGCTCCCCGTTGAAGAGCATCGGGGCCTCGTCCTTCTCGCCCTCGCCGATGACGACGACGCCGTTCATCGAGACGGTGGAGACGAGGGTCCGCATGGCGCGCACCGCGGCACCGTCGGCGCCGTTCTTGTCACCGCGGCCGACCCAGCGGCCGGCGGCCATCGCCGCGGCTTCGGTGACCCGGACCAGTTCGAGCGCGAGGTTGCGGTCGGGGGCCTCGGAGGGGACGTCCAGCTCGGACGGCAAGTGATGATGCTCGGTCATCGGAGCGCACCTTTCTGATACGACGACGGCCGGATGAGGGTGTACTGCCTTTCGACTCTATCGTTGGGCAGACAAAATGAGCAGGGGACCCCACGGATGAGCGCTCCGGACACCTGCGACGATAGAGGGCGTGGCAGGTTCGAACGGCAAGCAGAAGACGGTCCGGGACATGATCCTCTCCCTGGGCCTCATCGGGATCGCGGCGGCGCTCGTCTACTTCCTGGGCATTCCGCACGACGATCACGCTCCCGAGCTCAAGCGGGTCGACTACCAGGTCGAACTGCAGACGGCACGCCGGGCGGCGGGCTACCCGGTGGCCGCGCCCGAGGGGCTCCCGAGCACCTGGAAGGCGACCTCCGTGCGCTTCCAGGGCGAGAACGGCAACCGCTGGCACCTCGGCTTCCAGGTCCCCGGCGGTCAGTACGTGCAGATCGAGCAGTCGACTCAGAAGCGCGCCCTCTTCATCGACGACGCCACCCAGGGCGCCACGGCCACGAAGAAGAGCGAGAACATCGCCGGCCGCACCTGGACCCGCTACACCGGCGGCCGCTACGACGCCCTCGTGCTCGAGGGCACGCCGGGCTCCACGACGGTGGTGGCCGGCACGGCCCCCTTCGGCAAGCTGACGCAGATGGCGCAGGCCCTGCGGACGAAGTGAGCGCCCGCCCTGGACGGGCGCCCCGGCGCTTACTCGGCGTCCTCCCCGGCCTCCTCCGCCGCCAGGGCGGCGTCCAGCCGGGCCCGCGCCCCCTCCAGCCAGCGCCGGCACACCGCGGCCAGCTCCTCACCGCGCTCCCAGAGCGCCAGGGACTCCTCCAGCGTCGTACCGCCCGCCTCCAGCCGCCGTACGACCTCGATCAGCTCGTCCCGCGCCTGCTCGTACGAGAGCGCCTCGTCCACCTTGCCGGTCATTCGCCCACCTTCACCGTGAATTCACCGCCGGCGACGCGCGCGCGCAGCGCCTCGCCCGCCGACACCTCGTCCGGGCCGCGCACCACGTGCCCGTCGTCCTTCTGCAGCACGGCGTACCCGCGCCTGAGCGTGGCCGCCGGAGAGAGGCCCACCACGCGCGCGTGCGTGTGCGTCAGCTCCGAGTCGGCGCGGTCCAGGAGATGACCGAGGGTGCGCCGCCCGCGGTCCAGCAGCGCGGCCACATGGTCGGCGCGCTCGTCGATCATCCGGTGCGGATCCTCCATCGAGGGCCGCGCCAGCGCGTGCGCGAGCCCGCGCTCCTCCCGCTCCAGGGACGCGTTCACGCAGCGCCGCGCCCGGTCCCGCAGCATCCGCACCCGCTCGAACTCCTCGCCCACGTCCGGCACGACCTTCTTGGCCGCGTCGGTCGGGGTGGAGGCGCGCAGGTCGGCGACGTGGTCCAGCAGCGGGTTGTCCGGTTCGTGCCCGATCGCGGACACCACGGGCGTACGGCACTGCGCCACCGCGCGCACCAGCTGCTCGTCGGAGAACGGCAGCAGGTCCTCCACGCTGCCGCCGCCGCGGGCCACCACGATGACGTCCACGTCGTCCCGCGCGTCCAGCTCCTTCACGGCCTGCACCACCTGCGGGACGGCGTGCACGCCCTGCACCGCGACGTTGCGCACCTCGAAGCGGACGGCGGGCCAGCGGTGGCGGGCGTTCTCCAGCACGTCCCGCTCCGCGGCGGAGGCCCGCCCGCACACCAGCCCGATCAGCTGCGGCAGGAAGGGCAGCGGCTTCTTGCGCTCCGGTGCGAACAGCCCCTCGGCCGCCAGCGACTTCTTCAGCCGCTCCAGCCGCGCCAGCAGCTCCCCGACACCCACGGGCCGTATCTCGGCGGCCCGCAGCGACAGCTGCCCGCGCGGCGCGTACCACTCCGGTTTCGCCAGCACGACGATCCGGGCGCCCTCGCCGACCACGTCGGCGACCGCGTCGAACACCTGGCGGTAGCAGGTCACGCCGACGGAGATGTCGTGCGACGGATCGCGCAGCGTCAGGAACACGACCCCCGCGCCCGGCCGCCGCGACAACTGCGTGATCTGCCCCTCGACCCACACCGCGCCCAGCCGGTCGATCCAGCCTCCGATCAGCCGGGACACCTCACCGACGGGCAGCGGAGCCTCCGCAGACGTGTTCACAGCCATGCCGCGAGCGTAACGGCCACCGCCGACATTCCCGGCCGCCCCGCCCCTCGGGCGCAGGGGGTCGCCGACCGCACCTCTACGATGGGTGGCATGACCGCTTCGCCTGGCCGCCGTGTCCTGCTCGCCGCCCCCCGGGGCTACTGCGCCGGTGTCGACCGCGCCGTGATCGCCGTCGAGAAGGCCCTGGAGCAGTACGGGGCCCCGATCTACGTCCGGCACGAGATCGTCCACAACAAGTACGTGGTGCAGACCCTGGAGAAGAAGGGCGCGATCTTCGTCGAACGGACCGAGGAGGTGCCACCGGGCAACATCGTGATGTTCTCCGCGCACGGCGTCGCCCCGGTCGTCCACGAGGAGGCCCGGCAGGGCCGCCTGGCCACCATCGACGCGACCTGCCCGCTGGTCACCAAGGTCCACAAGGAGGCCGTGCGGTACGCCGGCGAGGACTACGACATCCTCCTGATCGGGCACGAGGGCCACGAGGAGGTCATCGGCACCTCCGGCGAGGCCCCCGACCACATCCAGCTCGTCGACGGCCCCGATGACGTCGCCAGGGTCGAGGTCCGCGACCCGTCCAAGGTCGTCTGGCTGTCGCAGACCACGCTCTCCGTGGACGAGACCATGGAGACCGTCGACGCCCTGAAGACCAAGTTCCCCGGCCTCGTCTCCCCGCCGAGCGACGACATCTGCTACGCCACGCAGAACCGCCAGCTCGCCGTGAAGCAGATGGGCGCCGAGGCCGAGCTGGTCATCGTGGTCGGCTCGCGCAACTCCTCCAACTCCAAGCGGCTCGTCGAGGTCGCGAAGCTCGCCGGCGCCCGCGCCGCGTACCTGGTGGACTTCGCCGACGAGATCGACGAGGCCTGGCTGGAGGGCGTCACCACGGTCGGCGTCACCTCCGGCGCCTCGGTGCCCGAGGTGCTGGTCGAGCAGGTCCTCGAGTGGCTGGGCGAGCGCGGCTACGGCGACGTGGAGATCGTGAAGGCCGCCGAGGAGTCCATCACCTTCTCGCTGCCCAAGGAGCTCCGCCGCGACCTGCGCGACGAGGCCGCCGCCCTGGTCGCCGAGCGCGGCGGTTCGGGCGCGCCGGACACCACCGCGCCCTGAGGCCGGCCTCGCGCCGGGGGAGTACGCCGTAGTGACCGTCAGTCGTCCGTCGTAACGTGGGGCCATGCAGATCTTCGGCGTGGACATCGGCGGATCCGGGATCAAGGGTGCCCCGGTGGACCTGGACAAGGGCGACCTGGCCCAGGAGCGGTGCAAGGTACTCACCCCGCACCCGGCGACCCCCGACGGGGTGGCCGACGGCGTGAAACAGGTCGTCGACCACTTCGGCTGGACGGGCCCCGTGGGCCTGACCTTCCCCGGAGTGGTCACCGGCGGTGCGATGGTCCGTACGGCGGCCAACGTCGACAAGGGCTGGATCGACACCGACGCGCGGGCGCTGTTCAGCGACCGGCTGGGCGGCCTGCCGGTGACCGTGGTCAACGACGCGGACGCGGCGGGTGTCGCCGAGATGCAGTTCGGCGCCGGGCAGGGCCGCCGCGGCACCGTCGTCCTGCTCACCTTCGGCACCGGCATCGGCAGCGCCGTCTTCGTGGACGGCCTGTTGCTGCCCAACACCGAGCTCGGGCACCTGGAGCTGAACGGCAAGGACGCGGAGAAGAAGGCCTCCAGCAAGGCCAAGGAGGACGAGGACCTCAGCTGGGAGCACTGGGCGCGCCGCGTCCAGAAGTACCTCGCCCACGTCGAGATGCTGTTCTCCCCCGAGCTGTTCATCATCGGCGGCGGGGTCAGCCGCAAGGCCGAGAAGTTCCTGCCCCACATCGAGGGCATCAAGGCCGAGATGGTCCCGGCCCAGCTGCAGAACAACGCGGGGATCGTAGGCGCGGCGATGAGGGCGGCGCAGGACCAGCACGTCTAGGGGTGCGGGCGCCGAGGGCGGGGCGCGCCCCGCCCTCGGCGCCCGCACCGGCGATGACGCCCGCTGCCGGCGGCCCCGCGCCCGTTGATCAGGTACTGCGCCGGCGGGCCCGCACTTCCAGTGCCCGGCGGACGAGCGCGAGGACGCCGGCGATCAGTGTCCCCCCGTACAGCCAGCCCGCCTCGGTGGCGAGGGCCGTGACAAGGCCCATCAGCCTTCCCGCTGTCCCCCCGCCCCCGTCGGCGACCGGGAGCAGGCCCACGGCGAAGGCGATCGGTGCGACGACGGGTGCGGTGAGCAGATCGCCCCCGCGCAGCCACAGCGCGGTCAGGACGCACACCGGCAGGAACAGCACGCCGTACAGGGTCAGCGACCCCCCGATCAGTACCTCGTCCAGCCAGCCGAGCAGGAACATGACGGCCGCGCAGAACACGCCCCCGCCGAGTCCGGTGAGCCGGAGCCCCGCCAGCCGCCCGCCCGCCGGGCCCGTCCGGGCGTCGGATAAGGGCCGTACGCCCCGCTGTGTCCCCGGCGCACTCCCGCCCTGGCCGCCCTGGTGGCGCCGGGCCTGCGGTGGCAGTGAGCGGGGCGGTGGGCCACCTCGCCGTCCGCCGTTCGGGGGTCGGATCCTGCGTTGCTCCATTGGACCAACTTAGGTCTGCTTATGTGCTTGATCGGCCATGAGACACGCCGGTGCAGGGAGCTTGGCCGGGCGTGCGACGCTCCCGCGAGTCAGCCACCGCGGACGCCGTAGACTGGTGGATCGGCCAGCGTTTCCTGGCCCCTGGCAGCCCTGGCCCACTCATCTACGGGAAGTCGCAACGTGTCGCTCACGATCGGAATCGTCGGCCTGCCGAATGTCGGCAAGTCGACCCTGTTCAACGCCCTGACCAAGAACGACGTGCTGGCGGCCAACTACCCGTTCGCCACGATCGAGCCGAACGTCGGCGTGGTCGGCGTCCCCGACGCCCGCCTCGCCCAGCTGGCCTCGATCTTCAAGTCGGAGCGCATCCTTCCGGCCACCGTCGACTTCGTCGACATCGCCGGCATCGTGCGCGGCGCCTCCGAGGGCGAGGGCCTGGGCAACAAGTTCCTCGCGCACATCCGTGAGTCCGACGCGATCTGCCAGGTCGTCCGCGCCTTCAAGGACGAGAACGTCGTCCACGTCGACGGCAAGGTCTCGCCCAAGGACGACATCGAGACGATCAGCACCGAGCTGATCCTCGCCGACCTGCAGACCATCGAGAAGGTCCTCCCGCGCCTCCAGAAGGAGTCCCGGATCAAGAAGGACGTGGCCCCGAAGGTCAAGGCGGTCGAGGAGGCCAAGGAGATCCTCGAGAAGGGCGACACGCTCTTCGCGCACGGCATCGTCCAGGGCGGCGAGCGCGCCGAACTCCTGCACGACCTGCACCTGCTGACGACCAAGCCCTTCCTCTACGTCTTCAACGTCGACGAGGACGAACTGGTCGACGAGGACTTCAAGAACGAGCAGCGCGCCCTGGTCGCCCCCGCCGAGGCGATCTTCCTCAACGCCAAGCTGGAGGCGGACCTCGCCGAGCTGGACGAGGAGGAGGCCCTGGAGCTCCTGCAGTCCGTCGGCCAGGAGGAGCCCGGCCTCGCCACGCTGGCCCGCGTCGGCTTCGACACCCTCGGCCTGCAGACCTACCTGACGGCCGGCCCCAAGGAGTCCCGCGCCTGGACGATCAAGAAGGGCGCCACGGCCCCCGAGGCGGCCGGTGTCATCCACACCGACTTCCAGAAGGGCTTCATCAAGGCCGAGGTCATCTCCTTCACCGACCTCCTCGCGGCCGGCTCGGTCGCCGAGGCCCGCGCCAAGGGCAAGGCCCGCATGGAGGGCAAGGACTACGTCATGCAGGACGGCGACGTGGTGGAGTTCCGCTTCAACGTCTGACACGTCCGGCGAAAGGCCGTCCGACCCGCGCAGGAGTGGGTCGGGCGGCCTTCGCCGTCCGCACGGAGTCCGCAAGCCGGCTGGATGAGTCCGGCACGCGGGGGAGCGGTTACGCCCGCCGACCGCCCCGCCGTGATCCGCCGCTGGGCCAACCAGGTGGCGGCCGCCGTGAGGGCGGTGGACCCCACGGCGTGACACGTCCGCGTTACCCGTTTCCTCGGCCGTGCGCCTAGGGTGATGAGCGTGGCGGAAGGGTGGAAGTCGTTCCCCGGACCTACGCCGCCGGGTTCGGACCGGCCCGGCCGTGCGCCTGTGTCCGGCAGCGGCGTACCGCCTCTGCTGAGCGCGATGCGTGCGGCGGCGCGCATCGGCAGCACGCTCGACGAGGAGACCACGTGGTCCGAGCTGACCGGGGTGGTCGCCGGGCTCGTGGGAGGTGCGGCCGCCGTGCTGCGCACCGGGCGCGACGACCGCCCGCGGTATCAGGCCGTCGTCGGGAATCCGGTGGTGCTGCCCGCTGCCGGGTGGGCCGGTGCTGCCGCGCGGGAGGCCGCGGGGGCGCGTCCCGTCCTGGGGGCCGGGGGGCTCGCGCTGTGCGTGCCGCTGGTCGTCGGCGGCCGTCCCTACGGCGTGCTGGTGAGCGGCCGCGAGGCGACGCCGTTCACCCCGGCGGAGGCGGACGTCCTGTCCGGCCTCGCAGAGATCGCCGCCGCCCACGTCCGGCACGCCCGGGAGCACGACGCGGTGAGCGGCATGGTCGGCACACTGCAGCGTGCCCTGCTGTCGGAACCCGGCCGGCCCCATCCGAACCTGGACGTGGCCGTCCGCTACCTCCCGGTGGGGCGGAACGCCATGATCGGCGGGGACTGGTGCGAGACCGTGCGGCTGCACTTCGGCCGGACGCTGCTCGTGGTCGGCGACGTCATGGGACACGGCCTGGAGGCCGCCGTCGACATGAACGCCTACCGCTCGGCCCTGCGCTACATCGCCTCCGCCGACCTGCCGCCGCACCGCATCCTGCGCCAGCTCGACGACATCGCCTCCGCGGAGCCCGACCGCAGGCCCGCCACCTGCCTCATCGCGCAGGTCGACCCCAACCGCGGCCGCGTGACCCTCGCCGGCGCCGGCCACCTGCCCCCGGCGGTGGTGGACGGGCACTCCGGCACCTCTCTGCTGCCGGTCCCGGTCGGCCCGCCGCTGGGCACCGGCCTGGGCGGTTACGATGCGGCCACCTTCCGGCTCGCCCCGTCCCAGACCCTGCTGCTCTTCACCGACGGGCTCGTCGAGCGCCGCGGTGAGGACATCGACCGGTCCCTGCACCGGCTGGCCCGTGTCGAGTTCGATGCGTGCTCAGGTGTCGAGGACATCCTCGACACGGTGCTGGCCCGCCTGGACGCCCGGCACGCGGAGGACGACGTCGCGGTGCTGGCCGCGCGGCTGCACCACCGCTGAGTCTGTTCACCTGCAGTTCGCCGGCAGTACCTCTCGACGGCACCCGCGGCGCGGGAAAAGGGTGCATCGTCGTTTTTCGGGACATCCGTATCCGAGAACAGAAAGTCAGCCGACATGGCCGAGATACTGGCAGCCGTGGCCACGAAGATCGTCGGAGCGCTCGTCGAGGCGCTCGTCCTGCGCCTCCTGTGGCAGATGTGGTCCGCCTACTCACCTTCTCTGCGCAGGGCCGTGCGTCCGGCCGCCGCGTAACAGCCCGGCGCGGCGGCGCGCACGCCACCGCGCGTCACTGGTCTTCGGGACCGCCTAGGCCCGGGCGCCGGCGGCCTGCCTCTCCTCCTTCCTCTTCCTCTCCTTCCGTCCGCTGCGCACCAGCCAGGTGGCCCCGCCGACGGCGAGGGCGACGGGCCACTCCAGAGCTCCCGCCACGGCCAGTGCTCCGAGCCCGCCGTAGAACGCGAGGTCCTTGACCGGGGGCGTACCGGGCATCCGCGCCGTCGCCGCCCGGGCCGTGCTCGTCAGCTCTTCCTTGGTGACGTACGGAACCGGCACCGGAGGATGCAGTGTGCGCAGGTGCAGGTGAAGGCCCCCGCCGTCGCCCGCGTGGGTCTGCTGTCGCGGTGTCTCCGCTGTCTTGGCCATCCCCCTCCTCCCTTCGTCGGAGTCGGTGTGACGTGCCCCTTCAATTCTCGTGCACGTTCGGCTTCGGGCAAGTGCCGGGCAACGTAAGCACCGGAGGCGCCAAAACTCTGGCAAAGGGGTCTGGGGGGACGGCCGGACCGCATGTCATCGTGCCTGCCATGACGACTGATCACCTCACCACTCACACCAGGCCCGCAGGCCGCATACGTCACGCGGCGAGCAAGGTGCCGGAGGTGACCGTCTACTTCTGGATCATCAAGGTGCTGACGACCGGCATGGGGGAGACGGCCTCCGACTACCTCGCCCATGTGCTCGGCCCGGTCCCCGCCGTCGGCCTCGGCGGCATCGCCCTGGTGGCCGCCCTCGTGGTGCAGTTCGCCGTCCGCCGGTACGTGGCCTGGGTCTACTGGACGGCGATCGTGATGGTCAGCGTCTTCGGCACGATGGCGGCCGACATCCTGCACGTCGGCCTCGGCGTGCCGTACACGCTCTCCACCCCGTTCTTCCTGGTCGCGCTCGCCGCCGTCTTCGCCCTCTGGTACCGCGCCGAAGGAACCCTGTCGATCCACAGCATCCACACCCGGCGCCGGGAGGCCTTCTACTGGGCCGCCGTGCTCGCCACGTTCGCGCTGGGCACCGCGGCCGGCGACCTCACCGCCACGATCGGCCTCGGCTACCTGGGCTCCGCCGTCGTCTACGGCGCAGCGATCGCCGTTCCGGCCGTCGCCCACCGCTGGGGCAGCCTGAACGCGGTGGCCGCGTTCTGGGCGGCGTACGTCATCACCCGCCCGCTCGGCGCCTCCGTCGCCGACTGGATGGCCGTCGGGCACGCCCGGGGCGGGCTCGCCCTGGGGCTGGGGCCGGTCACGCTGTCCTGGACGGTGGCCATCCTCGGTTTCGTCGGTTACCTGGCCCTCTCCCGCAAGGACGTCCAGCACGACGTCACGCCGTGACCCGGCCGGGCCGCCGGGCGGACGTGCCGCGACGACCGTGAACGGGGAGGACAAGGAGGACACCCCCGGCGCCCGCGCCGCCTTCGCGGGCATCGCGACGACCACCCTCGCCGACGTACCGGGCCGACGGCAGGTCATGGACATCGGCCTCCGCCCCCTGTGGCAGCCCGTGCCGCGGATCGCCGGGCCCGCGTTCACCGTGCGGTGCCCGCCGGGGGACGACCTCGTGCTGCACGCCGCGATCCACCGGGCCGGGCCGGGCGCGGTCGTCGTCGAGTCCCGCGACCGCGGCCACGTGCCGGCCGGCGGCGACGTGTGCGCGGTGGCGCAGCGCCGGGGCGTCGCCGCCTTCGTCGCGGACGGGCCGATCCGCGATCTCGCCGAGGTCCGCGAGACGGGCTTCCCCGTCTTCGCCCGCGGGTGATCCCCTTCCCCGGTGCCCAGCAGGCCGCCGGGCCGCTGAACGTGCCGGTGCGCTGCGGCGGGGTGGCGGTGGACGCCGGCGACATCGTCGTGGCCGAAGAGGAGGGCGTCGTGGCCGTCCCCGCCGCCCGCCGGGACGAGGTGCTGACCGCGGCCCCGGCGAATCCGGCCGAGGAGGCCGGCGAGACGTTCGACGTGTGGGAGGAAGCCCGCCGCACGCGTGTCGACGGGATCCTCCGCGACCAGGGCTTCGAGGACCGACCCGGGCTCCTTCCGCCGATCAGGACCTGCCGTTCCCCCGGCGCCCACCTGGTTCGGTGTCATGCGCTGCACGCCGAGCAGGAGATGGACGCTGCCGCCCTACAGGGTGCGGTGAACGGCCTTGCCAGGGGCCGGAGTCGGGGCGCAGCACCGTTCCCGTGAACGGCTGCACCGCGTCCAGGCCGGGCGCCGCCCCGACCGCGGCGAGCAGGCCCACCCCCGTACCGTCCCCGTTCGCGACCCGCTTACCATGCGCACTCGTACGTCAGTCCAGCCGCCGGCCGTCGCCGGTCCTGCGCTGCCGCCGCCCGAACCAGGAGCACGGTACCGGTGTCCATACCTCCGCCCCCCGGCCCCCACCAGCCGCAAGACCCCTGTCGGCCACCTCAGCAGCCGTACCCGCACAACCCCTACGGGCCGCCGCCGTACCAGCAGGGACCGCAGCAACCGCACCACCCGTACGGGCCGCCCGGGTACCAGCCGTGGGCGCAGGGCTACAGCCCCTACAACCAGCCCGCGCCGGTCAACGGCCTCGCCATCGCCTCCCTCGTGCTCGGTCTGCTGTGCTGTCTGCCGGGTGTCGGCCTGGTGCTCGGGCTGATCGCGCTGCCGCAGATCCGCCGGCGGGGCGAGCGCGGCACGGCGCTCGCGGTCACCGGGTCGGTGCTGTCGGGGCTCGGGCTCGCGCTGAGCGTGCTGATGTTCGCCACGGGCGGCGCGTCCGACTTCTGGAAGGGCTTCAAGGAGGGGGCGCGCGGCGGCGCGAGCATCTCCCTGGTGAAGGGCGAGTGCTTCGACGCGCCCGGCGGACGGCTCAGCGGGGAGACGTACGACGTCGACAAGGTGCCGTGCTCCGGCGTGCACGACGGCGAGGTCTTCGCCTCCTTCCGTCTGCGCGCGGGCCGTTACCCCGGCGACGACTCGGTGACCGGTACCGCCGACGAGCGCTGCTACGGCCTCCAGGACGCGTACGCGATGGACGGCTGGGCCGTCCCCGGGGACGTCGACGTCTACTACCTCACGCCCACCGAGGACAGCTGGTCCGCCGGGGACCGGGAAGTCACCTGCGTGTTCGGCAACGTGACCGAGGGCCGGAACCTCACCGGGTCGCTGCGCAACGACGAGACGGTCCTCGACTCCTACCAGGTGGCCTATCTGAAGGCCGCTCACATCCTCAACGCGGCCATGGACACCGCGCCGGACGCCGAGTACGTCGAGGACGACCTGCCCGGGCACAAGGCGTGGGCCGGGCGGGTGGCGGCGGCCCTGTCCGAGCAGGCCGGGGCGCTGCGCGCGCAGTCGTGGCCGGGCGGCGCCCGCGGGCCGGTCGGCGCGCTGGCCGCGGACCTGGACAAGGCGCGCGCGGAATGGGCGAAGGCGGCGAAGGCCGAGGACGCCGACGGCTTCTACCGGCACTACGACGCCGGCCTCGGGCTGCTCGACCCGAAGGAGTCCGTGCCCGCGCGCAGGGCCCTGGGACTGGAGACCACACCGCCCGCCGACGACAGCGGCAAGGGGGGCGCGGACGGCCGCGACACCGGCGGCGCCGGCATGCAGGTGTGAGCGCGCGCTCAGTGGGGAGTCTCAGGGCAGAAAGTGCCTGCGTAAAGGGCTCCTTAGCCGTAAGTCATCACATCGAGTGATTCTCTGGCCTTCACTTGCACGGCACAACCCACGGTTGCCAGTCTGTTGCTGTCTGTACAACCTGATGGGAGCGGCCAGTGACTTTCGGTGAGCAGCCGGCGTACCTGCGCGTCGCGGGTGATCTCCGCAAGAAGATCGTCGACGGTTCACTGCCGCCCCACACCCGGCTCCCCTCACAGGCCCGCATCCGCGAGGAGTACGGCGTCTCGGACACGGTCGCGCTGGAGGCGCGCAAGGTCCTGATGGCGGAGGGGCTCGTCGAGGGCCGCTCCGGCTCGGGGACGTACGTGCGCGAGCGGCCCGTTCCCCGCCGGGTGGCCCGCTCGGGCTTCCGCCCGTCCGGGGGCGCCACGCCGTTCCGGCAGGAGCAGGCCGACGTCACGATGCGTGGCACCTGGGAGTCCAGCAGCGAGCAGACCGAGGCCGGGGCGGCCATCGCCGAACGGCTCGCCGTCAGGCGCGGTGACCGGGTCATGCGCACCCGATACCTGTTCCGGGACGCCGGGGAGCCGATGATGCTCTCCACCTCCTGGGAACCCCTCGCCCTCACCGGGCGCACCCCCGTGATGCTCCCGGAGGAGGGCCCGCTCGGCGGCATGGGCGTGGTGGAGCGGATGCGGGCGATCGACGTCATCGTCGACAACGTCACCGAGGAGGTCGGCGCCCGCCCCGGCCTCGCCGAGGAGCTGCAGGCACTCGGCGGCGTCCCCGGCCACGTCGTCATCGTCGTCCAGCGCACCTACTTCGCCTCCGGCCGCCCCGTGGAGACCGCCGACGTGGTGATCCCGGCCGACCGCTACCGGGTGGCCTACCACCTGCCGGTGAAGTAGCCCGGCCGAGGGCGCGCGCGCCGTGAGGTAGCGCACACTCCGGCACACCCCCGGACGGGCGCGCACCCCCGCGATCGGCCGTCCGGGCCGTCACCGGGCCGCAGCGATCCGGCCGTTTTCCCAGGTGGTCCCCGGTGTGCCCGGTGCGGCCCCGACGCACGGCAGCGCCGTTCCGGGCGGCGCGTTCGGTGTCGTGCGCCCCCTGCGTTCTGGCTGGTTGCGTACCTCTTTGTGAAAAGGCGTATTCGCTCCGTGAAGGTTGGGCGTACGCTCGGGCATATGCGGATTGCGGTTTCCTTAGGCGCGGCACGCTGGAGCGCCCGGAGGGGAAGCGGGTGGGGCGGTGCGAGAAGGAACGGTGGGGGCGATGAGTGAGGGCACGGTCTCGCTGCCCTGGATCGTCATACGGCAGGACGACAACGGCAATCGCTACCGCGTGGGCCGGTACGCGACCCGGGCCGAGGCGCAGAAGATCGCCGACAGCCTCGACGACCGCGGCCACAAACAGCTCTACTGGGTCGAGCGCATCGGCCAGCACGGCGACGGCGCCCGCAACTGACCCGCCGCGCCGTCCCGTAGGCTCCGCCCCATGACCGAACGGATCGTGGTGGTGGGAGCCGCCCTGCTCGACGCCGGCCGCCTGCTGGCCGCGCGCCGCAGCGCGCCCCCGGAACTGGCCGGGCGCTGGGAACTGCCCGGCGGCAAGGTCGAGGCCGGCGAGCGGCCCGAGGACGCCCTGGTGCGCGAACTGCGCGAGGAACTCGGCGTCGACGCCGAGCCGGTCGCGCGTGTACCGGGGGAGTGGCCGCTGAAACCGCCGTACGTGCTGCGGGTGTGGACTGCTCGGCTGCGCCCCGGTTCCCGCGCGCCCCAGCCCCTCGAGGACCACGACGAACTGCGCTGGCTCACCCCCGACCGGCTCTGGGAGGTGCCCTGGCTCGACCAGGACGTCCCGGCGGTCCGCGCACTCCTGGCGCCGTCCCTCTTCCCGGCCGGGTCCTGAGAGCACCGGTCCATGCGCCGGATGCGCGAACCGGCTCGTACCCCGTTCGTGCCATCACGCGCCCCCTCGTGCGGTATTGCGCCCCCGATACCGGGTATGTGCCCAGTAGCCCCATTGATCCGGACATGAGTGGACTCACTGGCCTGGGAAGTGATCGGCGTGATCGACACCGATGGCGACTGCGCCGAGTGGTTCTTTCCCGCGGAGCCGGACGCCGTGCGCTCCGCCCGCGAGGCGGTCCGCGGCCAGCTGCACGGCTGGGACCTCGACGCCCTCGCCGACCTCACCGCCCTGCTGGTCAGCGAGCTGGTGACCAATTCCCTGCGGTACGCCACCGGTCCCATCGGCGTACGGCTGGTGCGCCCGGCCCGTCTTGACGGCGCGCTGCTGGTCGAGGTGTCCGACCCGCTCCCCGACCTGCCCCGCGAACGCGCCGCCGACCCGGAGGACGAGAGCGGCCGTGGCCTGCAGTTGGTGGCCGGCTCCTCGCGCCGCTGGGGCACCCGGCCCGGCGACGCCGGAAAGACCGTCTGGTTCGAACTGGCGGTGCCCGGGTGAACCGGGTGTACAGCGCGCCGTGTGCCGTCCACGGCGCGAGCGGGCGCGCGACCGGGTGCCGGGACAGCGACGGAACTCCGGGATTCGAGGGCGTGTTCCCTGGTTAGAAGACTGGAAGTGTTGTCGCGGCCCGGTCCGAAAAGCGCCTGGACCGAGCTGTGATCGTGAACACCGTGTCGTGCGGCGCCGTAGTGCTGGATACTGCGGGCAGCCGCCTTCGGTGACCGGTACCGGGCGCGGTGAGCTGGAGGGGACGGTTCGCGTGAGCGAGATACCAGCGAAGGCCACGGAGTCCGAGGACCCGTCGGGCGGCGCGAGGGGCCAGGCCACGGAGGCCGGACCCGGCGACGCCATGTGGCAGAGCAGTCCGCCCGGCTCGATGTACGACTACATCAGGGTCGCGTCCTTCTCCATCAACCCCGGCGGACTCGTCGAGCAGTGGAGCCTCCGCGCCGAGCAGATCTTCGGCATCCCCGCCGAACGGGCCGTCGGCATGGACCCGATCGAGGCCTTCATCGACCCCGATCTGCGCGAGCGCAGCCAGCGCAAGATGGCCGAGATCCTCGACGGGCGGGAGTGGACCGGCGTGGTCCCCTTCCGGATGCCCGACCGGGCGGACGGCGGACGCGGCGAGGAGGGGCTCGCCGAGGTCTACGTCATGCCCACCCGGACCGCCGAGGGCGACAAGGCCGCCGTCTGCATCGTCGTCGACGTCCGCACCCTGCGCAGCATCGAGACCGACCTCGCGGCCTCACAGGCGATATTCGGCCAATCCCCGTTCGGGTTCCTGCTCATCGACGGCGACCTGAGGGTCCGTCGGGCCAACATGCGGTTCGCCTCCATCTTCGGCGGAACCCCCGACGACCACCGCGGCAAGGGGGTTCACGACTACCTGCCGCGCAGCGAGGCGGAGCGGGTTTCGGCCACCCTGCGCCGGGTCCTGGAGACCGGCGACTCCATCACCGACATGCACGTCACCGGCTTCGTCCCCGGCTCCGACGAGCGCCGGCACTGGTCCATCAACCTCTACCGCGTGCACAGCGGCAGCGGCCGGCCCATCGGCATCGCCTGGCTCGGCACCGACATCACCGCCCGCCGCGCCGCCGCCCGCGAGGCCGCCGCCGCCCGGCGCAACCTCGCACTGCTCAACGAGGCCGGAGCCCGCATAGGCAACTCCCTCGACCTGGAGACCACGGCCCGCGAACTCCTCGACGTCGTGGTCCCCGGCTTCTGCGACCTCGCCACCGTCGACCTCTACCAGGGCCTGCTCACCGGCGACGAGACCCCGCCCGGCCTCGCCGACGGCAGCGCGGAACTGCGCCGCGTCGCCTTCGCCAGCGCCGTCTCCGACGCGCCCTTCAGCGGCTCCGGCGAACCCGTCGCGGTCGGCGCCGTCCACCACTTTCCGTTCAACTCGCCGTGCGCGGACGCCCTGCGCACCGCCCGTCCGCAGAGCGTTCCCGCGGAGGACGGCGGGCTCGTGCAGTCCACGCTGGCCGTGCCGATGGTCGCCCACGACACCGTCGTCGGCCTCGTGCAGTTCGCGCGGACCAAGGGCAGCGAGCCGTTCGGCGAACGCGACCGGGACCTCGCGGTCGAACTGGCCGCACGCGCCGCCGTCTGCATCGACAATGCGCGCCTGTACCGCCGCGAGCACGAACGCGCGCTGATCCTGCAGCGCTCCCTGCTCCCGCCCGGCGACCCCGAGGCCTCCGGCCTGGACATCGCCTGCCGCTACCTGCCCGGCAACGCGGCCACCGAGGTCGGCGGCGACTGGTTCGACGTCATCGAACTCCCCGGCCACCGCACCGCGCTGGTGGTCGGTGACGTCATGGGGCGCGGCCTGCGGGCGGCCGTCGCGATGGGCGAACTCCGCACGGCCGTACGCACGCTGGCGCTGCTGGACCTCGAACCGGCCGAGGTGCTCTCGGCGCTGGACGAGATCGCCCGCGGCCTCGGCACGCCCGGAGGCGTCCAGCAGGCCACCCGCACGGCACGCCAGCCGCGCGACGCCGACCTCTCCGAGGTGTACCTCGCGACCTGCGTGTACGCCGTCTACGACTCCGTCACCAGACGCTGCACCTTCGCCAACGCCGGCCACCTGCCCCCGGTGCTGGTGGAGCCCGGTGAGGCGGCCCTGATGCTCGACGTGCCGCCCGGCATGCCGCTCGGCGTGGGCGGCGAACCCTTCGAGGAGGTCGAGGTCGAACTCCCCGAGGGCGCGCTGCTCGCCCTCTACACGGACGGCCTGGTCGAGTCCCGCGACCACCCGCTCGACGAGGGCCTCCAGGCGTTCGTCGGCGCGCTGACCGACCCCGCCCACCCGTCACCCGACCACCACCCCTCAACGACGGCGCTGCGCGCCGACACCCATCGAAACCTCGAGGACGTCTGCGACCACGTGCTCAACACCCTGGACACCCATCACGGCGAGGACGACATCGCGCTGCTGATGGCCCGGGTGCAGGGGCTGCCCGCCGAGTCCGTCGGCGACTGGACCCTGCCGCGCGAGCCGCGGAGCGTGGGGCGGGCCCGTGAGTACGCCCGGGCCCAGCTGGTCGCCTGGGAGCTGGAACCGCTCGTCGACACCACCGAACTGCTGGTGAGCGAGCTGGTGACCAACGCGCTGCGGTACGGCGAGGGGGAGATCAGGCTGCGGCTGCTGCTGGACCGCACCCTGGTCTGCGAGGTGTGGGACTCCGGGCTGGTCCAGCCGCGCCGGCGGCGGGCCCGCGACACCGACGAGGGCGGCCGCGGCCTGCAACTGGTCGGACTGCTCAGCGCCGCCTGGGGATCCCGGCGGACGCCCCGCGGCAAGACGGTGTGGTTCGAACTGCCGCTCCCCGGAGGGGAGAACGGGCTGACCGACCCGGCGGAGGCCCTGCTGAGCCTGTTCTGACGCGGACGCCCGGTCCGTGGGACCTGCCTGGCGACTACCGCCGGCCCCGCGACGCCTGGCGCGTCCTACGGCAGCCGGCGGCGGCCCCGGGTCTCCGGGCCGCCGAAGCTCACCGGCGGGCCCGCGTCCGGTTCCTCGGCGAGCAGGATCCCGCCGAGCACGGCACCGGCGACACCGGCCGCGTGGCCGTCCGCCCCGGCGTACGGGTTGCCGTGCGTCCGGACGTCCCGCTCCGCCAGCTCCCGCGCCTGCCGGGCCGGCTCCTCCACCTCGGCACCCCGCGCGGCCCCCGCGCCGAGGGCCCGCACCGCCTCCGCCAGCCGCGCCCGGGCCGGTGCGCCCACCGCCGCCCGGTGGACGGCGACGTAGTCCCCGGCCGCGCCGACCGCGGCGCGCGCCACGAGCCCGGCGGCGGCGTCCATCACCCCCGACCGCCCGACCTCCAGGCGCTCCACGGCCCGGGTGACGCGCCGCAGGGCGTCCAGCGGGTCGTACGCCCCGCCGGTCAGTTCGGCGCGTACGGCCGACAGGACGGCGTCGGCGTGCGCGAGCCGGGCGTGCCTTTCCCCATCGGCCAGCCGCCCGGCCCCGCCGCCCTTGCGGGCTTCGGCGATGTCCGCCTCGGCGCCGGTCAGCGCGGCCGGCACCAGACCGGCGGCCTCCCGCAGCCGGGCGGCGAGCCCCTCGACCCCGCCCACCAGGACGCCGGCCTGGGTGACCCCGCCCTCGGCGGCGCGCAGCTGCCGGGCCGCCCGGGCCCCGTCACCCGCGTCGGCCGCCTGGCGGGCCTCGTTGAGCCGGCCGGTGGCGAACACCAGCCGGTCCTTGGCCTGTTCGACGTACCCCGTGACCGGCGCCCCGGCCGAGGCGCCGTAGCGCTCCTGCAACCGGGCGGCCGTGGTCTGGGCCGCCGCCGTCCGGGCCGTCAGCTCCCGGAACCGGGCCTCGGCGACCTCCAGCGCCTCGCCCACCCCCTGTTCCAGACCCCGCAGCCGGTCCAGCTCCGCCGCCCGCGCGTCCAGCAGCCGCCCCGCCTCCGCACACCGCCCGACCACACCCACCAGTGCCTGCCGCCGGGCGGCCGCGTCCCCGGGAACGCCCTCCTCGTATCGACGCCAGATGGCGAACGCCGCCGCCAGCTCGGTCTCCGCGGCCCGCAGCGCGTGCGCGAACGGCTCGACCGCCTCGGCCGGGAACAGCGCCCGCACGAACGCCAGTTCTTCTTCGCTGCCGCGCACGCAGTCGTCGGCCAGCACCAGTGCCGCTCGGGCCTGCCGCTCCGCCTCGTGCACGGTGGGCACGGGCGGCGCCGCCGACACCACACCCGGCGTCGTCCGGGTCCGGGCCCGCCGGGTGCGGCGCAGGTAGCTGTAACCGGCCAGCACGCCGGCCGCGCCGACGGCCACGAGGGGCAGGACGAGGTCGGCACCGGACATCTCGTCCTGCCGAGGCGCGACGGCACCGGCGACCGTCCGCTCCGGGGCGGCGGGAACCGGATCACCGCCCCCACCCGTCATCAAGGGCAACACCAGCCACCCCGTCCCGGCGAGCGCGCCCAGCACGGAGTGCACCACCCGCACCCGTATGTGCGCGGTGGCGCGCCGGGGGCGGCCCCGGATCAGGAACGGCGTCACGTTTCGGAGCGTATGGGCAGCTAGGCGCCTCCGCGAGCGGGGCGGACACGGGTGGGGGACGAGAAGGACAGGGGGCAGAAGTGCACATGCGACCCGAGGACCCGACAGGCCCGGAGCCACTCACCCACCGACCCCCGTCATCCACGACCCTCGGCTCCACCCGCACAGCCGACGAGCCCCCCGCACCGGCGGCCTCAGCCCGCGCCGAGGCCGAGCCCCCCGCACCGGCGGCCTCAGCCCGCGCCGAGGCCGAGCCTCCACGACCGAACGACCCCACACGCGCCGACGGCGCCCCCGCCCGACCGGGGCCGCCCGCCCCCTCCGGCCCTCAGACGCCCGCCGGGAGCGAAGGGCCCCCACCGCCGGCCCTCGCACCGCCCGCCGACGGGCCCGCCTCACCGGTGGCCTCTGCACGCGTCGACGGCGACCTCGCTCCACCGGTGGCCTCAGCCCGCGCCGAAGGCGACCCCGCCCCACCGAGGGCCCCGGCAGACGCCGAAGGCGGCCCCGCCCGACCGGGGCCGCCCGCCCCCGCCGACGCACCCCCCGCTCCCGCCGACGGCGATCAGCCCCCGGCGGGGCCGCCCGCACGCGACGACGAAAGCGGCACGGGTGGTACGGGTGGGAAAACGGACGCCGAGGGCGGAGCCGGGGCGCGACGTCCCCGCCGCCCCCGCCCCCGCTCCCTCCTCCTCGCCGCCGCCCTCCTCCTGCTCCTCCCCCTCCTCACCGCCGAGGCGGCCCTCCGCGTCAACTACACCGGCACCCCCGCCCCCGGCACCCTGACCCGCCACAAGGACGCCCTCTGGCTGGGCCACGCCTGGCTGGACGGCCGTAAGACGCATCGGGACGTCCAGGCCCTCGCCACCCGCCTGGAAGGCACCGGCATCCGCGACCTGTACGTCCACGCGGGCCCCCTGGAGCACGACGGCACCCTCCCCGCGTCCGCCCACCCCAGGGCGGCCTGGCTGGTGTCGGCGCTGCACCGCGCCGCACCGCACGTCCGCGTGCAGGCCTGGCTCGGCGACAAGCTCGCCACGGAGAGCCCCGACGGCCTGCGCCTGGACCGCGCCGCCACCCGCGCCGCGATCCTCGCCTCCACCCGGCAGGTCCTCGCCGCCGGCTTCCAGGGCGCCCACTTCGACCTGGAACCCCTGCACTCCGGCGACCGGGACTACCTCGCCCTCCTCGACGACCTCCGCGCCCTCACCCGAGCCCACCACGCCCTGCTCTCCGTGGCGGCCCACCAGATCGACCCGCTCCCGGCCTTCCACTCCTTCTGGGGCACCACCACCGGCCACCCCAAGTGGTGGTCGCAGGCCTACTTCGGGCAGGTGGCGCGCCGGGTCGACCAGATCGCCGTGATGTCGTACGACACCATGCAGCCGCTGGAGAGCCTGTACGGCGGCTACGTCGCCCAGCAGACCAGCCTGGCGCTGGAGGTCACCCCGAAGTCCACCGACCTCCTCATGGGCCTGCCCTTCTACCACGAGAACCGGTTCGGCCACCGGGCGCACGCCGAGACCGTCCGGGGCGCCGTGCGCGGGGTCCGCCTGGGCCTGTCCCGCACCGACGCCGGCCGCGAGAACTTCGGCGTGGCCGCCTACGTCGACTTCGCGGCGACGGAGGCGGACTGGCGGGAGTACGGCAGGGGCTGGGTCAGCGGCGCCTGATCTTCGACCCCAGCCACACCAGCGGGTCGTACTTGCGGTCGACCGCCCGTTCCTTCAGCGGGATCAGCGCGTTGTCCGTGATCCTGATGCCCTCGGGGCAGACCTCCGTGCAGCACTTGGTGATGTTGCAGTAGCCGAGGCCGTGCTCGTCCTGCGCCGCGCGCTTGCGGTCGAGCCCGGTCTCGGCGGCCGCGTCCAGCGGGTGCATGTCCAGTTCGGCCACCCGCATCAGGAAGCGCGGCCCGGCGTACACCGGCTTGTTCTCCTCGTGGTCGCGCACCACATGGCAGACGTCCTGGCACAGGAAGCACTCGATGCACTTGCGGAACTCCTGCGAGCGGTCCACGTCCTCCTGCATCATCCGGTACTCGCCGGGACCCAGCCCGGGGGGCGGCACGAACGCCGGGACCTCCCTGGCCTTCTGGTAGTTGAAGCCGACGTCGGTCACCAGGTCGCGGACCACCGGGAAGGCGCGCAGGGGCGTGACGGTGATCGTCTCCGACCGGTCGAACACCGACATCCGTGTCATGCACATCAGCCGGGGACGCCCGTTGATCTCCGCCGAGCACGAACCGCACTTGCCCGCCTTGCAGTTCCAGCGCACGGCCAGGTCCGGAGCCTGGGTGGCCTGGAGGCGGTGGATGATGTCCAGCACCACCTCGCCGTCGTTGACCTCGACCGTGAAGTCCGTCAGGCCGCCGCCCTCCGCGTCGCCCCGCCACACCTTGAAGCGGGCCTCGTAGCTGCTCATGCGTACCTGCTCATTCGTACAGCTCCTCTTCGGCGAGGTACTTGACCAGCTCCTCCTTCTCGAAGAGGGCGAGCAGGTCCGGGCGGATGGGGTCGGTGGTCTCGCGGGTCAGCCGGATCTGGCCGCGGGCCGGGTCGGTCGCCGCCAGGCCGCCGGTGGGGTCCGCCAGGGTGCACAGCAGGTTCACGTTGCGCCATCCGCGGTCCATCGCCGGATGGTCCTCGCGGGTGTGCCCGCCGCGCGACTCGGTGCGTTCGAGGGCCGCCCGGGCCACGCACTCGCTGACCAGCAGCATGTTCCTCAGGTCCAGGGCCAGGTGCCAGCCCGGGTTGAACTGGCGGTGGCCCTCGACGCCGGCCCGGCGGGCGCGCACCCGCAGCTCGGCGAGCCGGTGCAGGGCCTGCTCCATCTCGCCCTCGCGCCGGATGATGCCGACCAGGTCGTTCATGGTCTGCTGGAGTTCCTGGTGCAGGGTGTACGGGTTCTCCGGCGGGCCCGCCTCGCCCTCCGTCTCCGCCGAGAAGGGCCGCAGCGCCTCCGCGGCGGCCGTGTTGACCTGGGTGTCGTCGGCCGACGGGCGCCGGCCCGCGAGCCCCCGCGCGTACTCGGCCGCGTGCCAGCCGGCCCGGCGTCCGAAGACCAGCAGGTCGGAGAGCGAGTTGCCGCCGAGCCGGTTCGAGCCGTGCATGCCGCCGGCCACCTCACCGGCCGCGTACAGGCCCGGCACCCCGCGCGCGGCCGCCGTGTCGGAGTCGACCGCGACGCCGCCCATCACGTAATGGCAGGTCGGCCCGACCTCCATCGCCTCGGCCGTGATGTCCACGTCGGCCAGCTCCTTGAACTGGTGGTACATGGACGGCAGCCGGCGCCGGATCAGCTCGGCGGGCATCCGGGTGGAGACGTCGAGGAAGACACCGCCGTGCGGCGAGCCGCGGCCCGCCTTCACCTCGGCGTTGATCGCCCGGGCCACCTCGTCGCGGGGGAGCAGCTCAGGTGGCCGGCGGTGGTGGTCCGGGTCGTCGTACCACCGGTCGGCCTCCTCCTCCGACTCGGCGTACTTGTCCTTGAAGACGTCCGGGACGTAGTCGAACATGAACCGCTCGCCCTCGGAGTTGCGCAGCACCCCGCCGTCCCCGCGCACCGACTCGGTGACGAGGATGCCCTTCACCGACGGCGGCCAGACCATGCCGGTCGGGTGGAACTGCACGAACTCCATGTTCACCAGGGGCGCGCCCGCGAGCAGGGCCAGCGCGTGGCCGTCGCCGGTGTACTCCCAGGAGTTCGAGGTGACCTTGAAGGACTTGCCGATGCCGCCGGTCGCGACGACGACCGCGGGGGCCTGGAGGACGAAGAAGCGCCCCGTCTCGCGCTCGTAGGCGAACACGCCCGACACCCGGTCCCCGTCCTTCAGGATCCGGGTGACCGTGCACTCCTGGAAGACCTTCAGCCGGGACTCGTAGTCGCCGGTCTCCCGGAAGTCCTCCTGCTGGAGCGCGACGACCCGCTGCTGGAGGGTGCGGATCAGCTCCAGTCCGGTGCGGTCGCCGACGTGGGCGAGGCGCGGGTACTCGTGGCCGCCGAAGTTGCGCTGCGAGATGCGGCCGTCCTTCGTGCGGTCGAACAGCGCGCCCCAGGTCTCCAGCTCCCACACCCGGTCCGGGGCCTCCCGGGCGTGCAGCTCGGCCATCCGCCACTGGTTGAGGAACTTGCCGCCGCGCAGGGTGTCGCGGAAGTGCGTCTGCCAGGTGTCGTGCTCGTTGGCGTTGGCCATGGCCGCGGCGATGCCGCCCTCGGCCATCACGGTGTGCGCCTTGCCGAACAGGGACTTGCAGATCACCGCCGTGCGGGCGCCCCGCTCCCGCGCCTCGATCGCGGCCCGCAGCCCGGCGCCCCCGGCACCGACCACCACGACGTCCCACTCCTGCCGGTCGACCACGGACATCGGTTCAGTTCCTCACTGGGGTCTCTAGAAGAAACGGGGATCGGCGAAGACGCCGGACGCGACCAGGTAGACGTAGAAGTCGGCGAGCGCCACGCTCAGCAGGGACGCCCAGGCGAGCTGCATGTGCCGGGCGTTCAGCCGCCCCACGAACTGCCACGCCCGGTAGCGCACGGGATGCCGGGAGAAGTGCTTGAGCTTGCCGCCGACGATGTGCCGGCAGGAGTGGCAGGAGATGGTGTACGCCCAGATCAGCACGATGTTGACCAGGAAGACGAGGGTGCCGAGACCCATGTGGCCCCAGCGGTAGTGCGTGTCCCGGAAGGACAGCACGGTGTCGTAGGTCAGCACGCCGGCGACCAGGATCGCGGCGTAGAAGAAGTACCGGTGGACGTTCTGCAGGATGAGCGGGAAGCGGGTCTCGCCGGTGTACCCGCGGTGCGGCTCGGCGACCGCGCAGGCGGGCGGGGAGGCCCAGAAGCTGCGGTAGTACGCCTTGCGGTAGTAGTAGCAGGTCAGGCGGAAGCCGAGCGGGAAGATCAGGATGATGATCGCGGGGGAGATGCCCCACCAGCCGCCGAACAGGTCGGCGTTCGGGCCGGCGCGCATCGTCCGGCAGTTCTCCGCCAGGCAGGGCGAGTAGAACGGCGAGACGTACGGCGCCGCGTAGTAGTGCGCGTCGGCGAACGCCCGCCAGGTCGAGTAGACGACGAAGGCGAACAGACCGGCCGCGGTGACGGCGGGCGCCAGCCACCAGCGGTCGGTCCGCAGATGCGGTGCGGTGATCGCGGCGCGCGTACCGGCGCGTACGCCGCCGCTGTCTCGTTGTGGCTCCGTACCAGTGGCCAAGGCGGGACTCCGGTCGGTTCGGGGGACGGGTGCGGGCCGGCCGCGGTCAGGGTGCGTGCCGGTCGCGTGCGCCCAGTCCCTCGTCGTCCGAGTCCGTCCACAGGCTGATGTCGTACGGGGTGTCGGAGATGGTGACGAGTTCGGGCCGGGCGGCGGCGGCCGGGCCGCTGGCCGCCTCGCGCAGCAGCGCCAGGCTCTCGCGCAGATGGTCGGCGTCCATCCGGACCCGGCGCATCTCCAGGCCACCGCTGCCGAGCTGCTTCTCCAGGCGCCCCAGCGACCGGTAGAGGTCGTCGAGGCAGCGCTGTGACGATGTCAGGTCGTCGTGTACGGACATGACTTGCCCTCACTTCCACGGGTCCCGCGGGTCCTGGGCGGCTACGTTCAGGCGCCTTGGAGTGTTGCGCCTCACACCTGGTGCTGGGAAGAGATGTGCACCGATTGGCTGAGGCGTGCGGATGCACATCGGGGTTGCGTTGCGCCACTCGGGTGGCCTTACGTTCCGTCGCCGCCGTGTCGCCCGCTGTAGCCGGATCCTTTCCTCTTCAGTGGGTGCATAGATCTGATCAGCTCCTTATACCGCCAAAAGTGATCAGCTACACATATCGAACAAAGTGAGCGTAACGCCCGCGGCTTCCCGGAGGTAGCAGAGATGTCCTACGACGGCGTCGGCCTGCGCGCGGTCCTGCGCTCGGCCCCCTTCCTCACGGCCGGCGCCCTCGTGGTGCCCCTGCTCGCCGGGTGCGGCTCCGACGAGAAACCGAGCAAGCCGCTGGCCGGGCAGGACATCGCCGCGGTGACCCGCGACAAGGTCGCCTCGGGCGGCACCCTGAAGTGGGCCGTGGACGCCGTACCGGAGACCCTGAACACCTTCCAGGCCGACGCCGACGCGGGCACCACCCGGGTCGCCCAGGCGGTGCTGCCGTCGATGTTCCGCCTCGACGCGAACGGCACGCCGGTGGCCAACCCGGCCTATCTGGAATCCGCCAAGGTCATCGCGACCGAGCCGCGCCAGGTCGTGCTGTACAAGCTGAACCAGCAGGCCGTCTGGAGCGACGGCCGGGAGATCGGCGCCGCCGACTTCGTCGCCCAGTGGCGCGCCCTGTCCGGCCGGGACAGCGCCTACTGGACCGCCCGCAACGCAGGCTACGACCGCATCGAGAAGATCGAGCGCGGCGCGAACGACCTCCAGGTCCGGGTCACCTTCTCCCGTCCCTACGCCGACTGGCGCTCGCTCTTCTCCCCGCTGTACCCGAAGAGCGTCATGGGCACCCCGGACGCCTTCAACGACGGCGCCCGCCGCAAGCTGCAGATCAGCGCGGGCCCCTTCAAGGTGGAGAAGGTCGACACCGCCAAGAAGGACGTCGTCCTCACCCGCAACCCGCGCTGGTGGGGCAGCCCCGCCAAGCTCGACCAGATCGTGCTGCACGCCGTGACCCGCGACCAGCGCGTCTCCGCGCTCGCCGACGGCACCGTGGACCTGGCCGACATCGACGTCTCCGACGCCGGGCGCATCGGCCTCGCAGGGAGCCGGCAGGGCATGGGCAGCCCGTTGCGGGGCGGCGGGAAGACCTCCGCCAGGAAGCTGCGCTCCTGGGCGCTCGCGCACGGCCTCGGCGCCGACGAGGTGAAGGGCGACCGCAAGAAGCTGGGCAAGGCGATCAGCCGCTACCTCAAGGAGCAGCAGGAACTGCAGGCGGTCGAGGTCCGCCGGTCGCTGGAGCCCGCCTACACCCAGCTCGCCCTCAACGGCTCCCAGGGGCCCCTCGCCGACGAGCGGGTCCGCCGGGCCGTCGCCCGCTCCCTCGACCGCGAGGAGCTGGCCAAGGCCGTGCTGACCCCCCTGGGCCTGCCCGCGGTGCCGGTCGGCAGCCACCTCGCGCTGTCCGGCCAGGCCGCCTACGCCGACGGCAGCGGCGCGCTGGGCGACCAGGACACCGGGCAGGCCGAGGCCCTGCTCGCCGACGCCGGCTGGGTGGCCGGGGGCCCGGTGAAGGAGGAGAGGAAGGGCGAGAAGGCGGCCGGCTCCCAGAACCGGAAGGGCGACAAGGGCGACAAGGGCGAGAAGAAGTCCGACGGCGGCGACGACGGCGCGTACATCGTCGGCGAGGACGACAAGGGCAGGTACCACGACTCGGCCTCCGCCTCCTCCGAGGAGCGGCCCGAGAAGGGCGAGAAGGACGAGAAGGGCGAGAAGCACCGGGGGCAGGGCGGCGCGCCGGGTGCGTACGCCCCGCAGGGCACCGCGGCCCCGGCCGGCGTCGTCAGCAGGCCGCTCGCCAAGGATGGCAAGGCGCTCACCCTCCGCTTCGTGCTCCCCTCCGGACCCGGCTCCGACACGCTGAACACCGTCGCCGAGCGGATCGCGGCGATGCTGCAGAAGGTCGGCATCGGCACGGTGATCACGAAGGTCTCCGACGAGAGCTACTTCAAGGACCACATCGCCGCCGGCGACTACGACCTCGCCCTGTACTCCTGGCCGTCCTCCGCCTTCCCCGCGACCGACGCCCGCCCGATCTACGCCAAGCCGGTACCGGCCGCCGACGGCTCGGTGAACGTCGAGCAGAACTTCACCCGGGTCGGCACCGACCAGGTGGACCAGCTCTTCGACCAGGCCGCGGCCACGCTGGACGAGGACGAGGAGCGCTCGCTCATCCGCAAGGCCGACTCCCGCATCTGGGCCGCGGCGGCCTCCCTCCCGCTCTACCAGCGGCCCCAGCTGGTCGGGGTGCGAAAGACCCTGGTCAACGCCGGTGCGTTCGGGTTCCAGACACCCGTCTACGAGGACATGGGCTTCCTGAGGAAGGGGGCGAAGGTCCCGGCCCCCGCACCCGAGGCCAAGTGACCGACGGTCGGCCCGGCGAGCCCCAGGGGCGGCGGCCCCGTACCATGGGGTGAGGCCGTGGCGTGTCAAGCCCGGCAGGCCCGCGTCACACGGACGTACGCAGCAGGGCCTTTCTCAACTCCGGGAGTACGCCACAACATGGCCACGCGCCACGACATCCGCAACGTCGCCATCGTCGCCCACGTCGACCACGGCAAGACCACCATCGTCGACGGCATGCTGAAGCAGGCCGGCGCGTTCGCCGCCCACCAGCTCGACTCCGTCGACGACCGCATGATGGACTCGAACGACCTGGAGCGTGAGAAGGGCATCACGATCCTCGCCAAGAACACGGCGGTGAAGTACCACCCCAAGGACGGCGGGGACCCGATCACGATCAACATCATCGACACCCCGGGCCACGCCGACTTCGGCGGCGAGGTCGAGCGCGGTCTGTCGATGGTCGACGGCGTCGTGCTGCTGGTGGACGCCTCCGAGGGCCCGCTGCCGCAGACCCGCTTCGTGCTGCGCAAGGCCCTCCAGCAGCGCCTGCCCGTCATCCTGTGCATCAACAAGACGGACCGCCCGGACTCCCGGATCGACGAGGTCGTCAACGAGACCTACGACCTCTTCCTGGACCTGGACGCGGACGAGGAGCAGATCGAGTTCCCGATCGTCTACGCCTGCGGCCGGGACGGCGTCGCCTCGCTGACCAAGCCGCAGGACGGCACGGTCCCGAGCGACTCGACCAGCCTGGAGCCGTTCTTCTCCACCATCCTGGAGCACATCCCGGCGCCGACCTACGACGAGGACGCCCCGCTCCAGGCGCACGTCACCAACCTGGACGCCGACAACTTCCTCGGCCGCATCGCGCTGCTCCGCGTCGAGCAGGGCGAGCTGCGCAAGGGCCAGACGGTCGCGTGGATCAAGCGCGACGGGTCGGTGCAGAACGTCCGCATCTCCGAGCTGATGATGACCGAGGCGCTCACCCGCAAGCCGGCCGAGAAGGCGGGCCCGGGCGACATCTGCGCCGTCGCCGGCATCCCGGACATCATGATCGGCGAGACCCTCGCGGACACCGAGAACCCCATCCCGCTCCCGCTGATCACGGTCGACGAGCCCGCGATCTCGATGACCATCGGCACCAACACCTCGCCGCTGGTCGGCCGCGGCGGCACCGGCAAGGGCGCGGACGCGAAGGCGGCCGTCAAGGACCGCAAGGTCACCGCCCGCCAGGTCAAGGACCGCCTCGACCGCGAACTGGTCGGCAACGTCTCCCTGCGCGTCCTCGACACCGACCGCCCGGACGCCTGGGAGGTCCAGGGCCGCGGTGAGCTGGCCCTCGCCATCCTGGTGGAGACCATGCGCCGGGAGGGCTACGAGCTGACCGTCGGCAAGCCGCAGGTGGTCACCAAGGACGTCGACGGCAAGGTCTACGAGCCGGTCGAGCGCATGACGGTCGACGTGCCCGAGGAGCACATGGGCGCCGTCACGCAGCTCATGGGCGTCCGCAAGGGCCGCATGGACAACATGTCCAACCACGGCTCGGGCTGGGTCCGCATGGAGTTCGTCGTGCCCTCGCGCGGTCTGATCGGATTCCGGACGGAGTTCCTGACCCAGACCCGCGGCACGGGCATCGGCCACTCCATCCACGAGGGCTTCGAGCCCTGGTTCGGGCCGCTGCAGACCCGCAACAACGGCTCGCTGGTCGCGGACCGTGCCGGCGCCGTCACCGCCTTCGCGATGACGAACCTCCAGGAGCGCGGCGTGCTCTTCGTGGAGCCGGGCACCGAGGTGTACGAGGGCATGATCGTCGGTGAGAACTCCCGCTCCGACGACATGGACGTCAACATCACCAAGGAGAAGAAGCTCACCAACATGCGGTCCTCCACGGCCGACGTGGCGGAGTCGATCGTGCCGCCGCGCAAGCTGTCGCTGGAGCAGTCGCTGGAGTTCTGCCGCGACGACGAGTGCGTCGAGGTGACCCCGGAGGCGGTTCGCATCCGCAAGGTGAACCTGGACGCCCGCGAGCGCGCCCGCGCCGCGAGCCGCGCCAAGCACGGCTGACGCTCCCGTACGGCCCGGTCCTTCTCCGAGAGGGGGAGGACCGGGCCTTCGGTGTGCCTCCGCGGGGGCCGGCATGCCGGCCGTGCGCGGGGGTATCCATGGGCTGACCGTGCGTTCGGTGTACCGGAGATGGATCGACTGTTCGGATACCGGAGCGTCGCGCGCCACGTTTCGGACATGTAAACGGAAAAATGTAACGCTCTGTCCGATTCGCCGGGTTGTCGTTGGTCGTGTCAAGCGCGCACAGGTGTCGATCTTTGCAATTTTTGCTCAAAATAATGACGGTAGGGAGATCCCTATGTCTTCCGCCCTTGACGCGCGTTGAACACATTGGCGAAAGTTCCCCCAAACCGCAGAACTCTCCGGTATCTGCGCTGCGCTCAGCTCTCCAACCCCCCGGGGGAAGAACTCACATGACCAGTCCAGCCAAGGCTGAAGGCTCCGGGCCGACGGTTGCCTTGGAGCCCGACCTCGAGCCGAAGACCGAGCCCGTCCAGGCCGAGAAGAAGCTCGAGGGTCGCTCTCCCGGCCAGTTGATGTGGCAGCGCTTCAAGCGTGACCGTACCGGTGTCATCTGCGCCTGGATAGTTATTTTGTACTTCGTGGTGGCGCTCGCCGCGCCGCTGCTGACGAAGATCAGCGGGACCGACCCCTACACCCTGTACGGCCAGGACCCCACCTACCAGGACAAGCCCGTCCTCGACGACTTCGGCCTCCCCCTGGGGTACTTCGGCGGTCTGTCCGGATCGCACTGGTTCGGCGTCGAGCCGCAGTACGGCCGCGACGTGTTCGCGATGCTCGTGTACGGCATGCGCACCTCGCTGTACATGGCGCTGGGCGTCACCGTCCTGATGATGGGCACGGGCATCGTCCTGGGTCTGATCGGCGGCTACTTCGGCGGCAGGACCGACTACTGGATCGGCCGCGTCACCGACTTCTTCCTCGCCTTCCCGCAGCAGCTGTTCTTCATCGCCTTCATGCCCGTGGTGACCGCGTTCTTCGTGGACCCGCGGGAGGAGACGCCCACGTACTTCCGTGCGGTGGCGATGCTGATCGTGCTCTGGGTGCTCGGCTGGATGGGCATGGCCCGCCTGATCCGGTCGACCGTGCTGACCCTGCGCGAGCGTGAGTTCGTGGAGGCCGCCAAGGTCTCCGGGGCCTCGCCCGGGCGGATCGTCCGCAAGGAGATCCTGCCGAACGTGGTGACGCCCATCCTGGTGCAGTTCACGTACCAGTTGCCCAGCACCATCCTCACCATTGCCTTCCTCTCGTTCGCCGGCGTCGGCTTCGTCGAACCGACCCCGGACTGGGGCAAGCTGTTCGCCAACGGTGCCAAGTACACCGAGCAGGACCCGGCGTTCATCTTCTTCCCGGGCATCGCGTTGGTGATCTTCGTCCTCGCCTTCAACCTCCTCGGAGACTCGGTGCGGGACGCCTTCGACCCCAAGTCCGGGCGATAGATCGTCCACTGGTGGGGGGTGACTGCCGCCCCCGAGTCGGCCTACCAGCCGCGTCAGGCAGTACTCATGGATAACAACCGACAGGTAGGTGCATTCGCCTCATGAAGTCGTTCAGCTCGCGCAGAGCGCAGGCCATCGTCGTCGCCATCGCGGCCGGCTCCCTCGCGCTCACCGGGTGCTCCGAGAACAAGGGCACCAACACCGGGGACAACGCCAAGAAGGACCAGCAGCAGGCGTCGGTCCAGTCGAAGGCGGTCACCTACGCCGACGCTGCCGGCTCCACCGGTCCCGCCCCGGAGATCGCCGGTGCCCAGAGCGGCGGCACCATAACGGTCTACCAGGAGGCGGGCCTCTCGCACCTGGACCCGGGCCAGACCTACGTCTCCGACGCCGGCCAGGTCGCCAACCTGCTCTTCCGTCGCCTGACCCAGTTCCAGGAGGACGACAAGGGCAACGTCTCGGTCGTGGGTGACCTCGCGACCGACTCCGGCAAGATGTCGGACGGCGGCAAGACCTGGACGTTCACCCTCAAGGACGGCATCAAGGACGCCAAGGGCAACGCCATCACGTCCGCCGACGTCCGCCACACCGTCGAGCGCCAGTACGCGAAGTTCATCTTCGACGGCCCGACCTACCTGCAGACCTGGCTGAGCGGCGCCCAGTACCGCAAGGCGCTGCCGGGCGGCGGTTTCGACGGCAAGCACCTGCCGAAGTCGGTCCTGGACACCCCGGACGACAAGACGGTCGTCTTCCACTTCGACCAGCCGCGCACCGACCTGCCGCAGACGCTGGCCATGGCCGGCTACGCCATCGTCCCGGCGAAGGACGACACGAAGGCGAAGTACGACACGGCCCCGGTCGCCACCGGCCCGTACAAGATCGCCTCGTACAAGCTCGGCAAGTCCCTGGTGCTCACCAAGAACAGCAACTGGGACCCGAAGACGGACTCCGTGCGCCACCAGTACGTGGACGGCTTCAACTTCGACTTCGGCGTCACCGAGTCGACCCAGACCAAGCGTCTGATCGCCGACCGCGGCAACGACAAGAACGCCATCCAGCTCACCGGCGGCGTCGAGGCCACGCAGATCCAGGACGTCATCAAGAACCCGGCCGTCAGCAAGCGCACGGTCAAGGGCTACCAGCCCTACGTGATGCAGCTGACGTTCAACATGGACCGCGTGAAGGACCTGAAGGTCCGCCAGGCGATCACCTACGCCGTCAACTCCAAGTCGCTCATCGCCGGTGAGGGCGGTGTCTACGGCGGTGACGTGGCGCCGAACTACTTCGCGCCGACGCTGCCGGGCTACGAGCCGAAGTACGACCCCTACGGCCGTCTGAAGACGCCGCAGGGCAACATCGCCAAGGCCCAGGAGCTCCTGAAGGGCGTGCCGGCGGCCGAGAAGAAGGTCGTCTTCGCCTACCCGAACAGCGAGAACGGCCAGAAGCGCAAGGTCGCCATCGAGGACGCGCTGAGCAAGGTCGGCTTCAACGTGGTCTCGAAGGAGGTCGACTCCGCGAGCTTCTACGAGCAGATCGGCAAGCTCAACAACCCGTACGACATGTACATCACGGGCTGGGGCCAGGACTGGCCGTCCCCGTCGACGGTCGTCACCCCGATCTACGACGGTGACCAGGTCGCCGACGGTGCGCCGAACTACGCGCACGTCAAGGACGCGAAGGTCGACGCCCTCATCAAGAAGGCGCTGAACCAGAAGCCCGAGGACGCCGCGAAGACCTGGAAGGAAGCCGAGCACTACCTGCTCGAGAAGGTCGTCCCCGGCGCCCCGCTGTGGTACACCAAGCAGTTCCAGCTGTCCGGGTCCAACGTGGGCGGCACCCGCTACGGGTCGGTCTCGAGCCTCCTCGACATCAACCACCTGTACCTGAAGAAGTCGTAACTCTCTACGGCTGAACGCGGGGACGCGCACCAGGCGGAGCGCGTCCCCGCACCTCCGTGAAACCTCCCACTCGTCTGTCGCAGAGAGCAGCCCTCCCGCCATGCTTCAGTTCATCCTCCGGCGCACGGTCGGTGCCCTGGTCACCCTGTTCCTCATCGGCGCCGCGACCTTCTTCCTGTTCGTCGCCGCGCCCTCCGATTACGCCTCCCTGGCCTGCGGCAAGGACTGCTCTCCTCAGCGACTGGAGGACATCCGCCAGGCCCTGGGTCTCAACCTGCCGATCGCCCAGCAGTTCTGGGACTTCATGTCCGGCATCTTCATGGGCCGGGACTTCCCGACCGGCCACTGCAGTGCCCCGTGCCTCGGCCAGTCGTTCTACTCCGGCGACATGGTCTGGAACACGATCATGGACCGCTTCCCGACGACGCTGACGCTCACCGCCGGCGGTGCGGTCGTCTTCCTCGTGGTCGGTGTGGGCGCGGGCATGATCTCCGCCTACAAGCGCGGATCGATGCTCGACAAGTTCGCCACCGGCACCTCGATGGTGCTCAGCTCGTTCCAGATCTACTTCCTCGGCCCGATCGTCCTGTGGATCTTCGTCTACAGCACGGGCTGGATGGACAACCCGCAGTACACGCCGATCACCCAGGACCCGTGGGGCTGGTTCACCGGCATGCTGCTGCCCACGCTGGTGATGGCCTCCATCTTCACCGCGCAGTACACCCGTATGGCGCGCTCCTCGATGATCGAGCAGCTCGCCGAGGAGCACGTGCGCACCGCCCGGGCGAAGGGCATGTCGCGCAAGTACGTCTTCTACCGCTACGCCTGGCGCGGCGCGCTCATCCCGATCGTCACCGTCCTCGGTATCGACCTCAGCAGTATGCTCGGCGGTGCCGTCGTCACCGAGCTGACGTTCTCCCTGCAGGGCATCGGCCGGCTGGCCGTGGACGGCGCGATCCACAAGGACCTGCCCATGACCATGGGCGTCATGCTGTTCGGTGCCTTCTTCATCCTGATCTTCAACATCCTCACCGACATCGCGTACGCCTGGATCGACCCGCGCGTCCGGCTCTCCTAGGAAGAACGAACCACCGTGACCACACTGACCAAGACCGAGGACGCCCCGGCCCCGACCGGTCCGGAGAGCTTCCTCTCGGTGCGCGATCTCAAGGTGCAGTTCTCCACCGAGGACGGCATCGTCAAGGCGGTCGACGGCCTCTCCTTCGACGTCGAGCGCGGCAAGACCCTGGGTATCGTCGGCGAGTCCGGCTCCGGGAAGTCCGTCACCAACCTGACGATCCTGGGCCTGCACAACCCCCGCTCCTCGACCGTCGACGGCGAGATCGTCCTCGACGGCAAGGAACTCGTCACCGCCACCGAGCGGGAGCTGGAGCAGCTCCGCGGCAACAAGATGGCGATGATCTTCCAGGACCCGCTGACCGCCCTGTCGCCGTTCTACACGGTGGGCCGGCAGCTGTCCGAGCCGTACATGAAGCACCGCGGCGCCTCCAAGAAGGAGGCCAGGGACCGGGCGATCCAGATGCTGGAGAAGGTCGGCATCCCGCAGCCCAAGGTCCGCTTCGACGACTACCCGCACCAGTTCTCCGGCGGTATGCGCCAGCGCGCGATGATCGCCATGGCGCTGATGTGCGACCCCGACCTGCTCATCGCCGACGAGCCGACCACCGCGCTCGACGTGACCGTGCAGGCGCAGATCCTGGACCTGCTCAAGGACCTGCAGCAGGAGTTCGGCTCCGCGATCATCTTCATCACGCACGACCTCGGCGTCATCTCCCACATGGCCGACGACCTGCTGGTGATGTACGCGGGCCGGGCCGTGGAGCGCGGCAGCGTCCGCGAGGTGCTGCACGACCCGCGGCACCCCTACACCTGGGGCCTGCTGAGCTCGATGCCGCGCCTGGACAGCGACATCGACCAGCAGCTGACCCCGATCCCGGGCAGCCCGCCCTCGCTGCTCAACCCGCCCTCCGGCTGCCCCTTCCACCCGCGGTGCGCCTTCCGGGACGAGGTGCCGGGCACCCTGTGCACGGACGTTCGGCCGCCGCTGGGCGAGGGACGCTCCACGGCGTGCCACCTGACGCCGGAGCAGAAGCAGACCATCTTCATCGACAAGATCCAGCCCCGGCTGCGCTAGGGAGAACCGAGACATGAGCGAGAACCTCACCCTCCCCGCACCCCAGGGCACCACCGGCACCTCGGCGGAAAACCTCCTCGAGGTCAAGGGTCTGACCAAGCACTTCCCGATCTACGGCGGCTTCCCGATCAGGCGGAAGGTCGGCGCGGTGCAGGCCGTCGACGGCGTCGACCTGACCGTCGGCGTCGCCGAGAGCGTGGGCCTCGTCGGCGAGTCCGGCTGCGGCAAGTCGACCACGGGCCGGCTCATCACCCGGCTGCTGGAGCCGACCGCCGGCACGATCACCTACGCCGGGCAGGACATCACCCACGCCTCGCGCCGCCAGCTGGCGCCGGTGCGGTCCGAGATCCAGATGATCTTCCAGGACCCGTACTCCTCGCTGAACCCGCGGCAGACCGTCGGCTCGATCATCAAGTCGCCGATGGAGGTCAACGGGATCGAGCCGGAGGGCGGCCGGGAGAAGAAGGTCCGCGAGCTGCTCGAGCTCGTCGGCCTGAACCCGGAGCACTACAACCGCTTCCCGCACGAGTTCTCCGGCGGCCAGCGCCAGCGCATCGGCGTCGCCCGTGCCCTCGCGCTGAACCCGAAGCTGATCGTGGCGGACGAGCCGGTCTCGGCGCTGGACGTGTCCATCCAGGCGCAGGTGGTGAACCTCCTCAAGGAGGTCCAGAAGGAACTGGGCATCGCCTTCCTGTTCATCGCCCACGACCTGGCCGTCGTCCGGCACTTCTCGCAGCGCGTCGCGGTGATGTACCTCGGCAAGGTCGTCGAGGTCGGTGACCGGGAGTCGATCTACAACGGGCCCCGCCACCCCTACACCCACGCCCTGCTCTCGGCCGTGCCCGAGGTGTCGGCGGAGGAGGACGCGGGCCGCGAGCGGATCCGGCTCTCCGGTGACGTGCCCTCGCCGATCCACCCGCCGTCCGGCTGCCGCTTCCGCACCCGGTGCTGGAAGGCGCAGGACAAGTGCGCCACGGAGGAGCCGCCGCTGGTGCAGCTCTCCGGCAACCGGGACGGCCACCTGACGGCCTGCCACTTCCCGGAGGACCCGACCACTCAGCGCGACGAGGACGTCGTGCTCGACCCGGCGCTGAGGTCGCTGGAGGAGAGCGCCTCCGAGGACTGAGCCGGGGCCGCGGCCACGGTGATGATCTCGGGGCAGGCGGGGGTCAGCGGCCCCCGCCCCCAGTCCCCGTACCGCTCGGCGGCGGCCAGTCCGGCCGCGCCGAGGAAGCCGTCCAGGGCGTCGGTGCCGAGGAACCGCAGCGTGCTCCGGCACACCTGCGGCCCGGCCCACCGCGCTCCGGCGTAGGTCTCGGTGAACGTGAGCCGGTCCCCGACGGGGGCCGGCTCCGCGTCGTGCCAGACGCGCACCGGGGCGCCGTCCTCGTCGGTGATCTCGTACACCCGCTCCGGGGTCCAGCGCTCCCAGGGCCGGGCGGCCGGGTTCCGGGTCTCGAAGACGAACCGGCCGCCGTCGGCGAGCGCCCGCCGCACCCCGCGCAGACAGCAGCGCACCTCCTCGTCGGTGAGGAGTTCCTGGAAGGCGTGACCGGTCATCACGACCAGGTCGAACGCCCCGTCCCAGCGGTGGGTCGCGAGGTCCCCGAGCACCCATTCGACGTCCGGTTCCGCGCGCCGGGCCTGTACGAGCATGGCGGCCGCCGGGTCCACGCCGGTGAGGCGGCCCCGGTGTCCGGCCGCCCGGGCGCCGCGCAGCAGCCGGCCCGTCCCGCACCCGACGTCGAGGACCGTCCCGGCGGCCATCACCAGGTCCAGGTAGAAGTCGTCGCCGGCGCCCCACGGGTTCAACCGGTCGTACAGCGCTGCGAGTTCCACGTCGGTGAAGACACGATCGACCATGTCCGGGAGTCTGCCTGCTGATCCGCCGATCAGTAGGGGGATTCCGGGATTCTGTCGCGAAGCGTGTCCGCCGCCCGGACCACGACGGGCGTGGTGCCCCTTTTGGTGTGATATCAGCATATAAGGTGCCGGTGTCCGTCACGAGGAGGTAGCCCATGCGCGCAGCCCCGCACGCCCGGTGGGCCGCCGCCGTCGCGGCGCTGGTGCTCGCCGTGGCGGGGTGCGGGAGCGGCGGCGGCGCGGCCGGCGGTGCGGTGCTCAGTTCCTCCTGGGGCGATCCGCAGAACCCCCTGGAACCGGCCAACACGAACGAGGTGCAGGGCGGCAAGGTGCTCGACATGGTCTTCCGGGGCCTGAAGCGGTACGACCCGCGGACCGGCCGGGCGGCGAACATGGTCGCGCGGAGCATCGACACCACGGACTCGCAGCACTTCACCGTCCGGCTGAAGGACGGCTGGACCTTCTCCAACGGCGAGAAGGTGACCGCCCGCTCCTTCGTGGACGCCTGGAACTACGGGGCGAGCCTCCGGAACAACCAGAAGAACGCCTACTTCTTCGGGTACATCGCCGGCTACGACAAGGTCCATCCCGCAAGCGGCCGGCAGAGCGCCGGCACCCTCTCCGGCCTGAAGGTGGTGGACGACCGCACCTTCACCATCACGCTGGGCCAGAAGTTCTCCGGCTTCCCCGACACCCTCGGCTACGCCGCCTTCGCCCCGCTGCCCCGGGCGTTCTTCACCGACCACGCGCGCTGGCTGGACAAGCCCGTCGGCAACGGCCCGTACGCCATCGCCTCGTACACCAAGGGCTCCGCGATGTACCTGCGGAAGTGGGCCGCCTACCCCGGTCCCGACAAGGCGCAGAACGACGGCGTGACGCTCCAGGTGTACACCGACAACAACACCGCCTACACCGACGTCCTGGCCGGCAACCTCGACCTGGTCGACGACGTCCCCGCCAACCAGCTCAAGAACGTCAGGACCGACCTCGACGGCCGCTACCTCAACACCCCGGCCGGCATCATCCAGACCCTGGCCTTCCCGTACTACGACAGGAAGTGGAACACCAGCGGGGCGCGCAAGGTCCGCACCGGCCTGTCCATGGCCATCGACCGCCGGCAGATCACCCACACCCTGTTCCGCGACACCCGCACCCCCGCCACCGACTGGACCTCCCCGGTCCTCGGCGCCGCCGGCGGCTACCGGGCCGGCCTGTGCGGCCACGCCTGCGACTACGACCCCGGACAGGCCAGGAAGCTCATCCAGGAGGGCGGCGGGATCCCCGGCGGCCGGCTGCGGATCACCTACAACGCGGACACGGGCTCGCACAAGGAGTGGGTGGACGCCGTGTGCAACTCCATCAACAACGCGCTGGGCAACGACCAGGCGTGCGTCGGGAACCCGATCGGCACCTTCGCGGACTTCCGCAACCAGATCGGGCGGCACCGGATGCCCGGGCCCTTCCGGGCCGGCTGGCAGATGGACTACCCGCTCATCCAGAACTTCCTCCAGCCGCTGTACTACACCGGCGCCTCCTCCAACGACGGCAAGTGGTCGAACAAGCAGTTCGACCGGCTCGTCGACCAGGCCAACGCCGCGACCGACACCGCCACGGCGGTCCGGCTCTTCCAGCAGGCCGAGGGCGTCGTCCGCGACAACATGGCCGCCATCCCGCTCTGGTACCAGAACGGCAGCGCCGGCTACACCGACCGGCTCTCCCACGTGGCGCTCAACCCGTTCAGCGTGCCCGTCTACGACCGGATCAAGGTCGGCTGAGCCGCCATGGGACGCTACGTCGCGAGGCGGCTGCTGCAGATGGTCCCGGTGTTCTTCGGGGCGACGCTGCTGATCTTCCTGATGGTGAACGTGATGGGCGACCCCGTCGCGGGCCTGTGCGGCGAGCGGGCCTGCGACCCGGCGACCGCCGCCCAGCTCAAGCGGGAGTTCGGCCTCGACAAGCCCCTCTGGCAGCAGTACGCGACCTACATGGGCAACGTCTTCACCGGCGACTTCGGCACCGCCTTCAACGGGCAGAAGGTCACCGACCTGATGGCGACGGCGTTCCCCGTCACCGTCCGGCTGACGATCGTCGCGATCCTCTTCGAGATCGTCGTCGGCATCACGCTCGGCGTGGTGACCGGGCTGCGGCGCGGCCGGCCCGCCGACACCACGGTGCTCGTCCTCACCCTCGTCGTCATCTCCGTCCCCATCTTCGTCACCGGCCTGCTGCTCCAGCTGCTGCTCGGCGTCCGGTGGGGCTGGATCCGGCCCTCGGTCCCCCCGGAGGCCACGTTCACCCAGCTGCTCGTGCCCGGGCTGGTCCTCGCGTCCGTCTCCCTCGCCTACGTCACCCGCCTGACCCGCACCTCGATCGCGGAGAACCTGCGCTCGGACTACGTCCGCACCGCCGTCGCCAAGGGCCTGCCCAGGCGCCGGGTCGTCACCCGGCACCTGCTGCGCAACTCGCTCATCCCCGTGGTCACCTTCATCGGCACCGACATCGGCGCCCTGATGGGCGGCGCCATCCTGACCGAGCGCATCTTCAACATCCACGGCGTCGGCTACCAGCTCTACCAGGGCATCCTGCGCCAGAACGCGCAGACCGTCGTCGGCTTCGTCACCGTCCTCGTGCTGGTCTTCCTGATCGCCAACCTGCTCGTGGACCTGCTGTACGCCGTGCTCGACCCGAGGATCCGCTATGCCTGAGCAGCAGCAGCCGTACGACAGGAAGGGCGCCGTCGCCGGCACCGGGATGGGCGGCGCGATGGACCTCGCGGCGAGCGAGGCGACCGCGGCCTCCGCCGGCCGGCCGCGCAGCCTGTGGTCCGACGCCTGGCGCGACCTGCGCCGCAACCCCGTCTTCGTCGTCTCCGCGCTGGTGATCTGCTTCCTGGTCCTCATCTCGCTGTGGCCGTCGCTCATCGCCCCCGGGAACCCGCTGCGGTGCGACCTGGCCAAGGCCCAGGACGGGCCGGCCCCCGGCCATCCCTTCGGCTACGACGGGCAGGGCTGCGACGTCTACACGCGCACCGTCCACGGGGCCCGGGCGTCCGTCACGGTCGGCGTGTGCGCCACGCTCGGGGTGGCCGTCCTGGGGTCCGTGCTGGGCGGGCTGGCCGGGTTCTTCGGCGGGGCGTGGGACGGGTTCCTGTCCCGGATCACCGACGTCTTCTTCGCGATCCCCGTCGTCCTCGGCGGCCTCGTCCTGCTGTCCGTCGTCACCAGCAACACGGTCTGGCCGGTCGTCGGGTTCATCGTGCTGCTGGGCTGGCCGCAGATCTCCCGCATCGCGCGCGGCTCCGTCATCACCGCCAAGCAGCACGACTACGTCCAGGCCGCCCGCGCCCTCGGCGCCTCCAACACCCGCATCCTGCTCCGGCACATCGCGCCCAACGCCGTGGCCCCCGTGATCGTCGTCGCCACCATCGCGCTCGGCACCTACATCGCGCTCGAGGCGACCCTGTCCTACCTCGGCGTCGGCCTGAAGCCGCCGAGCGTCTCCTGGGGCATCGACATCTCCGCGGCCTCGCCCTACATCCGCAACGCCCCGCACGCCCTGCTGTGGCCCGCCGGCGCCCTCGCGATCACCGTCCTGGCCTTCATCATGCTC
>NZ_KQ948860.1:150793-195341 GCF_001514215.1 Streptomyces bungoensis | reverse complement strand
CCGCCCGATGCTGCTCGAAGTGCGGGAGCTGTACGTGGAGTTCGCGACCCGGGACGGGATCGCCCGGGCCGTGAACGGGGTGTCGTACGGCGTGGACGAGGGGGAGACCCTGGCCGTGCTCGGCGAGTCCGGGTCGGGGAAGTCGGTGACCGCGCAGGCCGTGATGGGGATCCTCGACACGCCGCCCGGCCGGATCACCGGCGGGGAGATCCTCTTCCGGGGCAGGGACCTGCTGAGGCTGAAGGAGGAGGAGCGGCGCGGGATCCGGGGCGCCGGGATGGCGATGATCTTCCAGGACGCGCTGTCCGCACTCAACCCCGTCGTGCCGGTGGGCGACCAGCTCGGCGAGATGTTCGTCGTGCACCGGGGCATGTCGAGGAAGGACGCGCGGGCCAGGGCGGTCGAGCTCATGGACCGGGTGCGCATCCCCGCGGCGGCCCAGCGGGTGCGGGACTACCCCCACCAGTTCTCCGGCGGCATGCGCCAGCGCATCATGATCGCCATGGCGATGGCGCTGGAGCCGGCCCTGATCATCGCCGACGAGCCGACGACCGCCCTCGACGTCACCGTCCAGGCCCAGGTCATGGACCTGCTCGCGGAGCTGCGCCGCGCGTACCGGATGGGCCTGATCCTGATCACCCACGACCTCGGCGTCGTCGCGGACGTCGCCGACCGCATCGCCGTCATGTACGCCGGGCGGATCGTCGAGTCGGCCCCCGTGCACGACATCTACAAGGCGCCCGCCCACCCCTACACCCGCGGCCTGCTGGACTCCGTCCCGCGTCTGGACCGCAAGGGCCGGGAGCTGTACGCCATCAAGGGCCTGCCGCCGAACCTCACGCACATCCCGCCCGGCTGCCCCTTCCACCCCCGCTGCCCGATGGCCCGCGACGTGTGCCGCACGGACGTGCCCCCGCTGTACGAGGTGGGCGCGGACCGCGGCAGCGCCTGCCACTTCTGGAGGGAGTGCCTGCATGGCCCCGACCACTGAGCCGGTCCTCCAGGTGAGCGGCCTCGTCAAGCACTACCCGCTGACCCGGGGGATCCTGTTCCGCAGGCAGATCGGCGCGGTCAGGGCGGTCGACGGCGTCGACTTCACGCTCGGCCGGGGCGAGACCCTCGGCATCGTCGGCGAGTCCGGCTGCGGCAAGTCGACCGTCGCGAAGCTGCTGTGCCACCTGGAGCGGCCCACGGCGGGCTCGATCCGGTTCCGGGGCGAGGACATCACCGGGCTGTCCGGCCGGGCCCTGAAGGCCGTCCGCCGCAACATCCAGATGGTCTTCCAGGACCCGTACACCTCGCTCAACCCCCGCATGACGGTGGGGGACATCGTGGGGGAGCCGTACGAGATCCACCCCGAGGCGGCCCCCAAGGGTGAACGGCGCCGCCGGGTGCGGGAGCTGCTGGACGTCGTCGGACTGAACCCGGAGCACATCAACCGCTACCCGCACCAGTTCTCCGGGGGCCAGCGCCAGCGCATCGGCATCGCCCGGGCCCTCGCGCTGCGCCCCGAGGTCGTCGTCGCCGACGAACCCGTCTCCGCCCTGGACGTCTCCGTGCAGGCCCAGGTGATCAACCTGATGGACCGGCTCCAGGCGGAGTTCGCGCTCTCGTACGTCTTCATCGCCCACGACCTGTCCGTCGTCCGGCACATCGCGGACCGGGTCGCGGTCATGTACCTGGGCCGGATCGTGGAGACCGGCAGCGACGCGGAGATCTACGAGCACGCCACGCACCCCTACACCCAGGCCCTGCTCTCGGCGGTCCCGGTGCCCGATCCCGAGGCCCGGGCCCGCCGCGCCCGGATCATCCTCTCCGGCGACGTGCCGTCCCCGACGGACATCCCCTCGGGCTGCCGCTTCCGCACCCGCTGCTGGAAGGCGCGGGAGCGCTGCGCGCTGGAGGTGCCCCCGCTGGCGGTGCCGCCCGCGTTCCGCGGCACGCCCGGTCCCGCGGCCCACGACTCGGCCTGCCACTTCGCGGAGGAGCTGCCGGCCGGGGACTGCGCGGAACTCGGTGTGCACGGCAACGGGCCGGGATGACATGGCGCACCCCGGCCCGCTTACGGCACCCGCACGGCCGTACGCCGTTCAGCCTCGCCCCGGCACATATCGGGGCGGCTTCCGTGAAGTTGCCTGTGTGTTAAGCCGGTTCACGCGGATTCGGCGGGCAGGCCGAGCGAACGCCGCAGGAAGTCCAGCTGGAGCCGGAGCAGGTTCTCCGCGACGGTCTCCTGCGGGGTCATGTGCGTCACCCCCGACAGCGGCAGCACCTCGTGCGGGCGGCCCGCGGCCAGCAGGGCCGAGGACAGCCTGAGGGAGTGCGCGACGACCACGTTGTCGTCCGCCAGCCCGTGGATGATCATCATCGGGCGGTGCGGCTCGGCCGCGTCCACCAGGCCCGCGTCGTCCATCAGCGAGTTGCGGCGGTAGACGTCCGGCTGCCGCTCCGGGTGGCCGAGGTAGCGCTCCATGTAGTGGGTGTCGTACAGCCGCAGGTCGGTGACGGGCGCGCCGACCACCGCCGCGTGGAAGACGTCCGGCCGGCGCAGCACCGCCAGGGCGGCCAGGTACCCGCCGAAGGACCAGCCGCGGACGGCCACCCGGGTCAGGTCCAGGGGGTGATCCTCGGCGAGGGCCTGGAGCGCGTCCACCTGGTCCTGCAGGACGACGGCCGCCAGATCGTCGCGGACCGCCTTCTCCCAGGCCGGCGAGCGCCCCGGAGTGCCCCGGCCGTCGGCCACGACCACCGCGAAGCCCTGGTCGGCGAACCACTGCGAGGTCAGGTGCGCGTTGTGCGCGGCGACCACCCGCTGGCCGTGCGGGCCACCGTAGGGGTCCAGCAGAACCGGCAGGGGCGTGTCACCGGGGTAGTCCGTAGGCATAAGCACGGCGCATGGAATTCGGCGTGCGCCCCCCTCCCGCAGCGTCACGCGGGGGGACAAACCGGGGTCTTCGGCGTAGGAGCGGACACTCGCCGCCGGTTTTCCGTCACACAGCACCTGGACACGCGTCCCCGGCCTGTCGAGCGCCGCCGACGTCAGGACCGTCACCGCCCCGGCGCGCACCGCCGAGTGCAGGCCGGGCTCCTGCGACACGCGCTCCACGCCGAGTTCGTTCACCCGGTAGACGTGCACCTCACCGGTCTCCGGCGCCTCCGCCTCCTCGCCCGCCGAGGCGGAGACCAGCACGTCGTGGGCGCCCACGTCCAGCACCGCGCGGATGTGCAACTGCGCTCCCGTCAGCAGCCGTTCACCCACCGCGAGGACCCGCGCGCCGCCTTCGTCCGCGATCCGGACCAGCTGTCCGGACGGACTCCAGCTGGGCACCCCGGCGAAAAGTTCCAGCCATGTTGGATCTTCGTCGGCGTGCACCATCCGGGTCGCCCCGGAGTCCGGGTCGACCGCCAGGAACAGCTGGCTGCGCTGGTCCCGGGCCTGCACCAGCAGCAGCGGCGCACCCGCCTCTGACCAGTGCACTCGCGCCAGATACGGATAGCGCGCCCGGTCCCACACGACCTCCGTGCGCCCCCCGTCCAGGCCGAGGACGAACAACCGTACGTCCGCGTTTTCCGTGCCCGCCGCCGGGTACGCGACATGATTCGGCTCACGGTCCGGGTGGGCCGGGTCGGCGATCCACCACCGCCGCACCGGCGTGTCGTCCACACGCGCCACGAGCAGCCGGTCCGACCGCGGAGCCCACCAGAAACCCCGCGTGCGCGACATCTCCTCGGCCGCGACGAACTCGGCCAGCCCGTAGGCGACCTGCTCCCCCTCCGGTTCGGCCAGCGCCCGGTCCCCGTCGCCCTCGGCGCCCACCACCCGCAGCGCGCCCCGGGCGACGTACGCGACGTGCCGCCCGTCGGGGGACGGACGCGGGTCGATCACCGGTCCCGGCACGGCGAGTTCACGCGCCGTGCCGGCTCGCAGCTCGGCCGTGAAAAGCCGCCCTGACAAGGCGAAAGACGCCAACTCCACGGCGCTGTCGGTGGCGTAGCCGACGATGCCGGCACCGCCCTCCCGGCTGCGCTCGCGGCGCGCCCGCTCCTCGGGCGAGAGCTCTTCGGAGGCGCCCTTCAGCAGGGCTCCGGGATCGGCCGCCACCCGCTCGGTGCCGTCCCTGGGATCGAGAACCCACAGGGAGTTGGCCCGGTCCGTGCCGGAGGTCGAACGCAGGAACGCGACACGCGACCCGTCGGGTGCCACGGTGAACGCGCGCGGCGCGCCGAGCGTGAACCGCTGGGTGCGGGCGTACCGACGGGGGAAGGAGTCAGCCTCGGTCGTCATACCCCGACCATATTGGCCATGCGCCCCCTTGTGCGGCCGTGCGCCGAGCGATGCGCGAGTACGGATAGTTATGATCACTACCGCTGAGTGGGTAAGAACCTGCTGGCGCCTGCATGGATGTGCCCAACCCCCCGCGTCCCAGGGATATTTGGAGGTGAGCCGCCGTGGCACTCTCGATTTCGGCGGTGGTGCTGCTGGCGATCATCGTCTTCCTGCTGATCAGGAAGTCAGGGCTGAAGGGCGGCCACGCGCTGGTCTGCGTCCTGCTCGGCTTCTACCTGGCCTCGTCGACGATCGCGCCCACGATCAGCGACCTGACGACGAACGTGGCCAGCATGATCGGCAGCATCAAGTTCTGACGCGGTCCGTCGCGAGCGGGGCGGCCGTCCGCCGCCCTTGCGCGGTCCCGGGGCCGTGGCCGGCTCAGCCGCGACGCTGCACCACCTTGACCCGGTGACCCTCGGGATCGCGCAGCCAGGCGAAGCGCAGACGTCCGTCCGGGGAGTCGGCCGGAGGCGTCGGTGACTCGCCTCCCGCGCCGAGCGCCGTCCGGTGCAGCCGGTCGACGTCGTCGCACCACAGCACGACCTCGGTGTTCTCCCCGGGCGTCGTGGCGATGCCGTAGAGCTCACCGCCCGCCCGGGCGGAGCTGGAAGCGGAACCTCTCCGGCAGGCCGAGGGCGCGGAAGAACGCCGCGCAGCGTTCCACGTCCTCGCACCGCAGGTTCACCTGAACGCCCTCGAACACCGTCACGCGCACACGCTACTCGGCCCGGGCCGAGCCGGACGCGGGCCGCCGGGGCTCGTAGGGTGGACCCATGACGGAACTGCCAGCCCGGCGTCTGCTGCTGGTGCACGCGCACCCGGACGACGAGTCGATCAACAACGGCGCGACCATGGCCCGGTACGCGGCCGAGGGAGCCCACGTGACCCTGGTCACCTGCACGCTCGGCGAGCGCGGGGAGGTCATCCCGCCCGGGCTGCGGCACCTGAGTGGCGCCGCCCTGGGGGCGCACCGGCGCGGTGAGCTGGCCGCCGCCGCCCGCGCGCTGGGGGTGACGGACGTACGGCTGCTCGGCGGCGCCGGCCGGTACGGCGACTCCGGGATGATGGGCGGCCCCGACAACGACGACCCCGGCTGCTTCTGGCGGGCCGACGTCGACGAGGCCGCCGGCCGGCTGGCCGAGGTGATCCTCGAGGTCCGCCCCCAGGTCCTCGTCACCTACGACGACAACGGCGGCTACGGCCACCCGGACCACATCCAGGCCCACCGCGTCGCCATGCGCGCCGCCGACCTGGCGGCCGGGCGCGGGCACCGCATCGCCAAGGTCTACTGGAACCGCGTCCCGCGCTCCGTCGCCGAGGCCGCCTTCGCCCGGCTCCAGGACGACCTCGCCGACCTGCCCTTCGCCAAGAGCGGCTCCGTCGCCGACGTGCCGGGCGTGGTCGCGGACGAGCGGATCACCACCGCGGTCGACGGCCTCGCGCACGCCGCCGCCAAGGCCGCCGCGATGCGCGCCCACGCCACCCAGATCGAGGTGGCCGAACCGTACTTCGCGCTCTCCAACGAACTGGCCCAGCCGCTGTTCACCACCGAGTACTACGAGTTGGTGCGCGGCGAGGGCCGGCCGGGGGAGAGCGACCTGTTCGCGGGCATCCCCGCGGACACCGCCGAGCAGGCGCGGGAGCGGTCATGAGTACGTCCGGACGCGGATCGATGCTGGCCCAGCCGCTGCGGCCGCCCTCCGCCGGGCGTGCCGTCGCCCTGGCGGGGCTGTTCGTGCTCGGTGCCGTCGTCGCGCTCGCCGGGACCCTGGTCCAGGCCGCCTGGTTCCCGGGCGGGCTGCTGCTCGCCCTCGCGGGGGCGGCCGGGCTGTTCCTCGGGGGGGCGTACGCGCTGCGCAGCCGGGCGGGGGCGGTCGCCCCGGTGGCCGGGTGGATCGTCGCCGTCATGCTGCTCACCGCCGGCCGCCCGGAGGGCGACTTCATGTTCGGCGCGGGAGCCGGCTCGTACCTCTTCCTGCTCGGCGGGATGGCGGTCGCTGTGATCTGCGCCACGCTCGGTCCGGGGCGGCAACCCGACGGCTCTCCCGCCCGACTTGGCAAGTGACGTACCACTTCGCCGTACAACGCGCGTGCGAGTCCGGTGTGGGTTTCCTCGCGGTCGGCGGATACGCGCCAGAAGTGGCCAGTATGGTGGTGCGCGCCGCCGAGCAAGCCCGCTGAGGTCGTGACGGGCGGCGGAGCCAACCGGGAGAACCTGCCTTGAGTCGTGAAACTGACACTCCGTCCTCCGGGCCCAACGGGCGCGGCGGAGCCGCATACCCCTCGGGGACGCCGCCGTACGGGACCCCCATGGCTTCCGACGCCGGTGCGGACGCGGGCCGTTCGGCCAAGCGGCCGGAGGAACGCAAGACCGAGACCACGCTGACGACCCGCATCCGGATCAACATCCCCGGGTCGCGGCCCATCCCGCCCGTCGTCATGCGCACGCCCGTCGGGGACGGCGAGGCCGCGGTGGACGACGCGGACACCGGCACGCGGCCCGCTCCGGCGCCCGCCGCGCCCGCCGGCGCCGCCGAACCGCCCGCCGAACCCGCCCCGCAGGCCGAGGACAAGCCGGCCAGCGACTGGTTCGCGCCCCGCAAGTCGGCGCCGCCCAAGGGCGGTCCGGCCGGCGGCGGCACGAACGGGGCGGGTACGCCCGCCGGTTCGGCGCCCGCCCCCGCGGCGGCCGGTCCCGCGGGCACCCGTCCGGGTGCCCCGGGTGCGTCCGGCGCGGCCGGTACCACCGGCGCGCGCCCCGGCGGCGGCCGCCCCGGCGGCGTGGTCGGCTCCATGGGCGTACCGGGCGGTGCCCGGCCCGGCGCCACGAACGGCAAGGGCCTGCCCGGCGCCACCGGCGGCCCCGTGGCCCCGGGCCATGGCGGCGGCACGGGCTCCTTCGACGTGACCGAGGTGCTGGCCGCGGGCGCGCTGGGCGGCTCCCGCCCCGGCCCGTCCGACGGCGGCGAGCCGAGCCGCGACGACCTGCCGTACTTCGCCGAGAACGGCGGCCAGAGCGCGTTCGGCGCCGGCAACGGCCCGGCGGGTGCGAACGGCGCGAGCGGGACGAACGGCGCGAACAGCGCCAACGGGGCGAACGGGCACGGCGGGTTCAACGGACCCGGCGGCCCGGGCGGCCGCGGCCCGCAGGGGCCCGCCGGCCCGACGAGCGGCCCGGTCACCGGAGACGGACCGCTCCTCCCGCAGGGCCCGCGCAGCGCGCTCAGCGACCTGGACGGGACCGTGGGCGAGTCCTTCGACGCCCCCGGCGGCTACGGCGACACCGGCAGCCACCAGCTGCCCGGCGGCTACGGCGACACCGGCAGCCACCGCCTGCCCGGCGCCGGGAACGGCCAGGTCCGCCCGCCCGCCCCCGGTGGCGGGCTCAGCGACGACACCGCGATCCTCACCCCGCAGAAGCCGGCCCCCGAACCGGGCACGCCCGGCTACCGGGCGCCGGACAACGTCTCCGGACACACCGTCACCAGCGGCATCCCGGTCGTCCCGTCCGCCGGCACCGCCCCGTTCGGCCCGGGCGGCGCAGCCGGCGGGGACACCGTGCCGCGCACCGCGCCCCGGCCCGAGCCGGCCGCCCGGCCGAAGGCCGCCGCGAAGCCCGCGAAGAAGGGCCGCAGCAAGCTGATGCTGCTCGGCGTCGGCGTGTTCGTCCTCGCGGGCGGTGCCTACGGCGCCGGGCTGCTGATGAGCCACAGCGACGTGCCCAAGGGCACCACCGTGCTCGGCGTCGACATCGGCGGCGGCACCCGCGACGACGCCGTCAAGAAGCTCGACGACGCCTTCGGCAGCCGGGTGAACAAGCCGCTGAAGCTGTCCGTGGGCGGCCAGGCCGTGTCCGTCACGCCGGACAAGGCGGGCCTGCAGTTCGACTTCCAGGCCACGGTGAGCCAGGCCGCCAAGAGCGACTACAACCCGGTCTCCGTGATCGGCTCCCTCTTCGGGCAGAAGCGGGAGATCGAGCCGGTCATGCCGGTCGACGAGGAGAAGCTCCAGGCGGCCCTCCAGCAGACCGGCGGCGGCTCCGGCTCGGTCACCGAGGGCGGCATCACCTTCAAGTCCGGCAAGGCCGTCGCCGTCTACGGCAAGGCCGGCAAGGCCATCGACGCCGCCCGCTCCACCCAGGCGGTCGAGCAGGCCTACCGCACCCTGGTGGAGACCGGCACGGCGACCCCGGTCACCGTCCCGGCCACCACGAAGCAGCCGACCGTCTCCAACGCCGAGGTCGACCGCGAGATGAAGGCGTTCGCCGAGCCGGCGATGTCGGCCCGGGTGACCGTCCAGACGGACGCGGCGCACTCGATCCCCATGAGCCCGCAGAACTCGCTGTGGAAGTTCCTCAGGGTGACGGCCGTCGACGGCAAGCTGGTGGACAAGCCCGATCTGACGGCCCTGAAGGCGCTGTACGGCAAGACCTTCGACGGCGTCCTGGTCACCCGCGCCAACGGCAAGAAGACGCCCGTGACCCCCGAGGACGTCTACGGCGCCCTGCGCCAGGCGCTGGTGAGCCGGACCAACCGGGTCGCGGTCATCGACACCAACCCCAGCTAGCGCGGCCCCGCGGGGGGCGTCCGGCACCGTTCCGGACGCCCCCCGCGCCCGTGTCACCTCCGGCGCGTGACATCTGTCATCCGGCTCTCAGGACGCCCGGCACTGCCGGGGCCGGCAGCCGGACCGCGAGCATGGGGACATGACAACGACAGCGGCGCCGGCCACCACCGCCCCGGTGGTCGGGTTCGACCAGGTGAGCAAGACGTACGGGAGCACGCGGGCCGTCGACGGGCTCTCGCTCCGGCTGTACCCGGGGCAGACCGTCGCCCTCCTCGGCCCGAACGGGGCCGGCAAGTCCACCACGCTCGACCTGCTCCTCGGGCTGAAGAACGCCGACAGCGGCACGGTCAGCGTGTTCGGAACCAGCCCCCGCGAGGCGATCGTCGCCGGGCGGGTCGGGGCCATGCTGCAGAGCGGCGGGCTGATGGACGAGGTCACCGTCGCCGAACTGGTGAGGCTGGCCTGCTCCCTGCACCCGAAGCCGTACCGGGCCGCCGACGTGCTCGCCCGCGCGGGCATCGCGCAGATCGCCGACCGCAAGGTCAACAAGCTCTCCGGCGGCCAGGCCCAGCGGGTCCGGTTCGCCCTGGCCACCGCCGGCGACAGCGACCTCATCGTGCTGGACGAGCCGACCACCGGCATGGACGTCTCCGCCCGCCAGGCCTTCTGGGCCACCATGCGCGAGCAGGCCGACCAGGGCCGCACGGTCCTGTTCGCCACCCACTACCTGGAGGAGGCCGACGCCATCGCCGACCGGGTGCTGGTCCTGCACCGCGGCCGGCTCCTCGCCGACGGCACCGCCGCCGAGATCAAGGCCAAGGCGGGGGCGCGGCGGGTCTCCTTCGACCTCGAGGGCGACATCGACGAGGCCGCCCTGCGCGACCTGCCCTTCCTCACCGCCATGGACGTCAGCGGCCGGACCGTCCGCATCCAGTCCGCCGACGCCGACGCCACCGTCCACGCCCTCTACGGCCTCGGTGTCTACCCCCGCAACCTCGAAGTCGCCGGGCTCGGCCTGGAGCAGGCGTTCGTCGCCATCACGGAGGCCGAGGAGGCCAAGCAGTCATGACCAGCCTGATCAAGCTCGAACTCGCCCGCGCCCTGCGCAACCGCAAGTTCCTGTTCTTCTCGGTGATCTACCCCTCGGTGATCTTCCTGCTGGTCGCCAACCAGGGCGACTCGCGAACCAAGGTGGAGGGCACCGGGCTGACCCTGGCGACGTACATGATGGTGTCCATGGCCTCCTTCGGCGCGCTGACGGCCGTCCTGATGGGCAACAGCGAGCGGATCGCCAAGGAACGGGAGGGCGGCTGGGTGCGGCAGCTGCGGCTGACCCCGCTGCCCGGGCGCGGCTACGTGCTCGCCAAGACCGCGAGCGCCGCCGTGGTCAGCCTGCCGTCCATCGTGGTGGTCTTCCTGGTCGCCGCGGCCGTGGAGGACGTACGCCTGGACGCCTGGCAGTGGCTCGCTCTCACCGGCGCGATCTGGGCCGGCAGCCTCGTCTTCGCCGCGCTCGGCGTCGCCCTCGGCTACCTCGCCTCCGGCGACGCGGTCCGCCCGATCACCATGATCACGTACTTCGGCCTGTCGATCCTCGGTGGCCTGTGGATGCCGACCACCACCTTCCCCACCTGGTTGCAGGACATCGCCAAGTGGCTGCCCACGCACGCGTACGCTGCCCTGGGACGGTCCATCGAGCAGAGCCAGGCGCCCCACGCCCAGGACGTCGCCGTCCTCGCCGCCTTCTTCGTCCTGTTCGCGGGCGGCGCGGCCTGGCTGTACCGGAAGGACACGCTGAAGGCGTGAGCACGATGACGGAAGACGGGACGCGGGACCAGACGGAAGACCCGGCGGCGGGCCGACGGCCCGGCGCCCTGCCGCCCATGGGCCGCTCGCCGAGCAACCGGCGCGAGCTGAAGGTCAAGGTGCTGTGGATCGGCGTCTGGCTGGTCTTCCTCAGCTCGCCGGTTGGCGACCTGCTCAGCGGCGATCACAGCACCCGCGCCACCGTGGCCGGCTGGCTCGGCCTCACCGCCTTCGTCGGGGTGTACCTGAGTCTGGTCTTCCGCAACATGGGCCGGCCGTACCCGGGACACACCGTCGCGGCGCTGCTCGTGGTGCTCGGCGTCCTCGCGCCCGTGCTGACGTACGCCTTCGGCGGCGACTGGCTCGGACTGTTCGTCTACGTCTCGGTGGCCTGCGGGGCCACCCTGCCGGTGCGCGCCGCCTACTGGGCCATCCCCGGGACGGCCGTCGTGATGTACCTCGTCGGGCTGCACGGCAGCGAGCACGAGGCACGCGGTCTGATCTTCCTGGTGGTGCTCATCGGGTTCGCGATGGTCGGCGTCGGGCAGCTGGTGCGGACGACCGTGGAGCTGCGCAAGGCCCGGGCCACCGTCGCTCAGCTCGCCGCCAACGAGGAGCGGCTGCGGCTGGCCCGTGACCTGCACGACCTGCTCGGCCACTCGCTGTCCCTGATCACGCTGAAGAGCGAGCTGGCCGGGCGGATGCTGCCCGGCCGGCCCGACGAGGCGGCCCAGCAGGTCGCCGACATCGAACGGGTCAGCCGGCAGGCCCTGGTCGACGTCCGCGAGGCCGTCACCGGCTACCGCCGCCCCCGTCTCAGCGTCGAGCTCGCCGGCAGCCAGGTCGCGCTGACCGCCGCCGGGGTCGTCGCCGAGGTGCCCGCCGAGGCCGATCTCGCCGGCCTGCCCGAGGAGGCCGAGGCCGCCCTCGCCTGGGCGCTGCGCGAGGCGGTCACCAACGTCGTCCGGCACAGCGGCGCCGACCGGTGCGTCATCCAGCTGCTGCGGCGGCAGACGCTGGACGGCCCGATGCTCGAACTCTGCGTCGAGGACAACGGGTCGGGCGGCTCCGGGGCCGGTCCGGGGAACGGGCTCGCCGGGCTGACCGAGCGCCTGGAGAAGGCCGGCGGAGCACTCGAGGCCGGCCGGGTCAGGCACGGGTTCCGGCTGGTCGCCCGGGTGCCGGAGTCCCGCGGGGCGGACGTAGGATCCGGGGCATGACGAGCCCGATCAAGGTCCTCCTCGCCGAGGACCAGTCCATGGTCCGCGAGGCGCTGGCCGCCCTGCTCGGCCTCGAGGACGACATCGAGGTGGTCGCCCAGGTCGCCCGCGGGGACGAGGTGCTGGCGGCCGTCGGCGCGCACGGCGTGGACGTGGCACTGCTCGACATAGAGATGCCCGGCTGCACCGGCATCGAGGCGGCGGCCCAGGTCCACCGGAAGTACCCCGAGGTCAAGCTCGTCGTCCTCACCACCTTCGGCCGCCCCGGCTACCTGCGCAGCGCGATGGAGGCCGGCGCCGACGCCTTCCTGGTCAAGGACGCGCCGGCCGCCCAGCTCGCCGACGCCGTGCGCAAGGTGCTCTCCGGCGAGCGGGTCATCGACCCCACGCTCGCCGCCGCGGCCCTGGCGGAGGGCGCGAACCCGCTCACCGACCGCGAGCGCGAGGTGCTCCGCGCGGCGGCCGACGGCTCCACCAACGCCGAACTGGCCGCGGCCCTGCACCTGTCCCAGGGCACGGTCCGCAACTACCTCTCCACGGCCATCCAGAAGCTCGCGGTGCGCAACCGGGCGGAGGCGGTGCGGATCGCGCGGGAGAAGGGCTGGCTCTGAGCGCCGCGCGCGTCGGCCGGTGTCACGTCGGCCGGTGCCACCTCAGTCGATCCCGCGCCACAGGTGGGGCTCGTCGGCGGCGTCGTCCGGGTCGCCGGCGAGCCGGAGGAGCGGTGGGGCGGGGACGGCCGCGGACCCGGGCCCGGGTGCGGCCGGGCGGTTGACGGGGAGGACCGGCAGCGGGCCGGTGCGGTCGAGGGCGTCGTCGTACACGGCGCCGTAGGGCTCCAGCCAGGGCACGGCGGTCCGCAGCAGCGCGGACACTCCGTCGTGGCCGAGGGTGGTGCGCACGGAGCCGAGGACCACGCCCCGGCCGGTGAGGCGCAGGTCCACGCGGAAGACGCCGAACTCCAGGCCCAGCCGGTGGACGGCGGAGCAGGCCCGGCCGGTGACCGCGGCCCACTCGCTCCGGGTCAGCCCGGCCGTGCGGACGGCGCCGCCGTCGGCGGGCAGGGCGGCGACGAGGGCGATGTGCGGGCGGCCTGCGGCGAAGACGCCCACGGCGGCCAGGCCCCCGGCCGCGGGCGGCTCGGTGTCCAGCAGGAAGCCCTCCGCCGCCAGCGCCGCCCGGCAGGTGCCGGCGTCGAGGACGGTGCGGACGACGTCGGGGCGGTTGCCGCGCAGGCCCAGGGCGGCGGCCGTCTCGGCGGCGGCCGGCTGGGTCTCGGGGCGCAGGCCGAGCACGATGTCGAAGCGCCGGCCCTGGGCGACCTGGCCGCGGGCCCAGGCGACGCAGAGGTCGGGACGGGTGACGTCGAGGCCGGAGGAGGCGTCGGCCAGGGCCGCCGTCTCGCTGCCGCGGGCGGCGAGCAGGGACGCCCGGTCGACGACGTGGGTGGCGACTCCGCAGGCCCACGCCTCCAGCAGCGCGGACACGGCCGCCGCGTCGTCGGGGCCGCCGGACGCCCCCGAGGCACCGAGCAGCAGGGCGACGGGAGTGCCGGGTGACGCGGATGCGAGGGCGAGGGACGGAACGGGAGCGGGGGCCGTCGCGGCCGACCTGGTGCGCTGCTGGATCATCTGCCTGCCTCCCAGGGCCGGTGCGAGGGATGGGACCCCCCGGACGGACCCGGTCGCGGTCCCCTTCGGTGCGGGAGCGCTTCCGGGCCGTCCGGGGGCTCGGGGTCAGGACCGCGGGGCGGTCACCGGGTCCTTCCCGGGGCGGCCGTCGAAGGCGAACAGGCCGATGGCCAGGTTCAGGGCGACCCAGACGGACAGGACCAGGAACCCGCGGTGGAAGGACTCGGTGAGCGCGGTGACGGTGGGTGTGCCGTGCGCGGTCAGGTGGGCCAGGTGCGAGCCGACCACCGTCGCGGTGACCGCCAGGGCCAGCGCGCCGCCGATCTCCGTGGAGGCGTTGAGGACCGCGGACGTGGTGCCCGCGTCCCGCTCCGTGGCGTCCCGCGTGCCGACGACCGGGATCGTCATCAGGCACAGCACCAGGCCCACGCCCAGCAGGGCCGTGACCGGCAGCAGGACGGACCAGTAGTTCGCGTCCGACGGGGCGTTGGTCATGAGGACCAGGACGCCGGCCAGCATCAGGGTGCCGGTGACGTACGGGACCCGGGGACCGTACTTGGCGATCAGGCTCGGTACGGCACCGGAGACGCCGAGCATGGCCAGGCTGGTCGGGATGTAGGCGAAGCCCACCTCCAGGGGGCTGTAGTGCAGCACCATCTGCATGTACTGCGGCAGCAGGAAGAAGGACGGCAGCATCAGGCCGGCCGCGATCAGCTGGGCGGTGGTGCCGGTGGCGACGGACTTGCGGCGCAGCAGTGACAGCGGCAGCAGCGGGGCCTTGGCCGTGCTCTCCACCCGGACGAAGACGACGAGCAGGACGACCGCCGCGGCCAGGGTGCCCAGGGCGATCGAGTCGTCCCAGCCGTCGGTGCCCGCCTTGACGATGCCGAAGACGAGGGAGAGCAGTCCGAGGGTGCCGAAGAGGCCGCCCGCGATGTCGGCCGGCGGGCGCGGGCCGGTCGGGGCGCTGCGCGGGATCCACACGAAGATCGCGGCGAGCAGCGCGGCGCCGATCGGCACGTTGATCAGGAACGCCAGGCGCCAGTCGATCTCGGTGATGGCGCCGCCGAGCAGGGTGCCGAGGCTGGCCCCGATGCCCATGACGGTGCCCCAGATGCCGAGTGCCTTGGCCCGCTGGTCGGGCTCGGGGTAGGTCGTGACGAGGATGGACAGGGCGGCCGGGGACAGCCCGGCGGCGCCGATGCCCTGCAGGGCGCGGCCGGTCAGCAGGACACCGCCGGTGTCCGCGGCGGCCGCGAGCAGCGAGCCGATCACGAACAGGACGAGGCCCACGGCCAGCACGTTGCGGCGGGCGAACACGTCGGTGAGTCGGCCGCCGAGCAGCATCAGGCCGCCGAAGAGGACGACGTAGATGTTCATCACCCACTGCAGGCCCGCGGTGCTCAGCCCGATGTCGCCGCGCAGCTCGGGGAGCATCACGTTGGCGATCGTGGCGTCCAGCACGCACATCAGCTGTGCGCTCGCGACCAGGAAGAGGATCAGTCCGCGCTTGACGGCCGTGGGGACGGCGGCCTGCCGGGTGGGGGACGCGGGCGCCGGTGCGGGCCCGGTGCGCGCCATGTCGTGCGCGTCGATGCTCATGGTGTGTGACCCTCCAGTGAGTCAGGCGGCGGCGCTGATGCGCTCGTAGATGGCGGACAGGCTGCGGTCGGCGAGCAGCTTGCCGACGGGGACCCGGTTGCCGGTCTGCCGCTCGACGGCGGCGACGAGGCGGATCATGTGCATCGAGTCCCAGCTGACGACGTGGTCGAAGTCGGCCTCGAGGTCGTCGATGCCGAGCGGCAGGTCGAGCTCGTCGCGCACGAGGTGGATGAAGTCCTCTTTGGTCATCTTGGTGGCGTTCGTCGTGTCGGTCATCGCGTGGACCCTTCCAGGGCGGAGTCGAGGTGGACGTGGTCCGGCACGGCCGGGAGGTCGTCGAGGTGGTGCCGGAAGCGGACTTCGTCGTCCGCGGTGTGCGTGGTGGTGAAGCCCTGGGAGGGCCAGAACTCCCGCACGTTCTTGTTCTTCTTGGTGGGCCGGTAGCTCGCGGTGACCCGCGTGGCGCCGGTGGCCCGGGCGTGGGCCAGCAGGGCGGCGACGGCCGTCTGCTCGATGCCCCGGGCGAACACCCGGCAGGACAGCAGCATGTTGTCCACCCGCAGCTCCTCGCCGTCGCGCTGGGCGAAGACGACGCCGACGACGCCGTTGTCGCCGAAGCGGTCGGCCGAGCGGACCACCAGGACCAGGTGGCTGTCGTCGGCCAGCCGCTCGGCCACGTCGGCGGCCTGCAGGCGTACCGTCGTCAGGTTGAACTGGTTGGTCCGCAGCGACAGTTGGGCCACGCGGTCGATGTCGCCGGCGGTGGCCGGCGCGAGGGTGACCCGGACCCCCAGCCGGCTCAGGTACTCCTCCTGCGAGCCGGCGCTCTCCAGCAGGCCGGCGCGTTCGGCCTCGGTGCGGTACTGGGCGGCGCGGGCCCGGTCCTCGGCGGTGAGGCGCGGGGTGTCGAACCAGCCGTCGGCGAGCAGCTTCTCGACGTGCAGGGCCGGCTCGTCGTCCAGCCGGACCACGGCGACCTGGGGCAGGCTGCCGGCGACCAGACCGCACTCGAACGGCGAGTCGTCGACGAACACGAAGCTGTCCACCCCCAGGTTCAGCCTGCGCGCGATGTCCTGGAGGTTGGCGTCCTTGGGCTGCCAGTTGGCGTTGACCCGGGCGAAGTCGGCCTCCCGCAGCACCATGTCGGGGTGCTCGCGCAGCACCTGCACCACGTTGTCGTGGTCGTTCTTGCTGCTGACGGCGAGCAGCACGCCCTGGGAGCCGAGCTGGCGCACCAGGCGCTGGAAGGTGCCGAACGCCTCACCGCGGAAGGTGGTCGCGGCGGCGATGCCGTCCGGGCCGTCGTCACCGAGGACGCCGTCCCACAGGGTGTTGTCGGCGTCGACGACGAGGACCTTCTTGGTGCGGCCGCGCAGCATCCGCGCCACGTGGGCGACCTCGCGGGCGTAGCGGGCCAGCAGGTCGTCGCCGAGCGCGGCCTTGGCGTACGCCGCCATGCGCGGATCGTTCAGCGGGGTGCCGGCGGCCACCAGCGGGTCCAGGTCGATCACGTGGACACGCGGATGGGCCAGCGCCAGCCGCAGCAGGCCGCTGTTGAACTCGCGCCAGGCCACGCCCGCGTGGGCCCGTGACTCGTGGTCGACGAGCTGGTGGGTGACCGCGCGGGGCAGCGGGACGGTGTTGAGGACGAGGGCCGCGCCGGAGTGCTCGGTGAAGCCGGCGGCGAGCCGCTCCAGCTCCGCGAGCTTGCGGCGGGCCGCGTCCGCCAGGTCCTCCGCCTGCCAGGGCGAGCCCAGCTCGTCCAGGAGCAGCTGCGGGTCCAGGACGCACAGGGCGAGATCGACGTCGGCCGCGTACACCGGGCTGCCGGTGTCGCGCAGGTCGCGCTGGTAGGCGTCGAAGTCGCTCAGCCGGGTCTCCACGAGCAGCCCGTGCCGGCCGAACTCGGCGGCCAGCGGCGCGCCCAGGCTCCCCAGCGTGGAGTGCCCGGTGACGGCGACCACCGCGGTCTCCGTCTCCGGCCGGGCCGCGAGGACCTGCGCGCGGTCGACCTGCGAGAGCACCGAGCCCGCCCGCCGGAGGTCCGTCTCGGCCCCGGTGGAGGCGAGTTCGGCGAGCAGCGGCGCGACGTCCGGCCAGCGCTCGGCGAGCCGGCCGTCCGCGCGCAGGGTGCGCAGCGCCTGGAGCGGGGAGGGATGGGTTTCGGGTGTGGCCGGGCTGGATACCGTCGTCAATGCCTTCTCCTCACGTTCGCCGTGATCGGTGGTGGGCCCCGGTACACGCGGCCGGCGGGTCGTGAACCCGCGCCACCCGCGCCCAGCCTGGGACGGCCCGCTTGAGCCCGGCTCGTGCGGCTCTGCACCGCCGGTCGGGGGGACGAGCCGGGCCCCGCCCCCCGGGCCCCGTCGAGAGGGCATGGTTTTTTCACGCTTCGGTCAGGTGCGGATTCACAGGTGGTCGGTGATCCGCGCACTGCCGCCGGCCCCCCGGCGTGGCGAACCATGAGAAGGGTCAAAGCGACCCAGCGAGATGGGGGAGGTGTCCGCCATGGACGTCAAGATCCTGGGGTCCTTCGAGGCGACGGAGAACGGGATCGCCCTGCCGCCGACCGCGGGCAAGCCGCGTCAGGTACTGGCCCTGCTTGCCCTGCAGGCCGGTCAGGTCGTTCCCGTGTCCACCCTGATGGAGGAGCTGTGGGGCACCGAGCCCCCGCGCAGCGCCCAGACGACGCTGCAGACGTACATCCTGCAGCTGCGCAAGCGGCTCGCGGCCGCGTTGCCCGCGAACGGCCCGCGCAGCGCCAAGGACGTACTGGCCACCCGGTACGCCGGCTACCTGCTCGACATCACGCCCGAGGAGGTCGACGTCCACGCCTTCGAGCGGCTGACGGCGGCAGGGCGGCGGGCGCTGGGGCTGGGGGACCGGGAGACCGCGTCCCGGCTGCTGCGGGCGGCGCTCGCGGTATGGCGCGGCCGGGCCCTGGTCGACGTGCACACCGGGATGCGGCTGAGCGTGGAGGTGACCCGGCTGGAGGAGAGCCGGCTGATGGCGGTCGAGGCGCGGATCGAGGCCGATCTCGCGCTGGGCCGGCACCACGCGCTGCTGAGCGAACTGGCCGTGCTCACCGCACGCCATCCGATGCACGAGAACATGTGCGCCCAGTACATGGTCGCGCTGTACCGCTCGGGTCAGCAGTGGCGGGCGCTGGAGGCGTTCACCACGCTGCGCTCGTGCCTGGTCGAGGAGCTGGGCGTGACGCCGTCACCGAAGCTGCAGGAGCTGCAGCGGTCCATACTCGTCTCCGACCCCGAGCTGGACCGGTTCACGGTCCGCGGCGACCTGATGGTCTGACCCGCCGCCGGCTTCGGCCGCCGGATCCGCCCGCGCCACCCCCCACTTGTCCACCACCCCGGCGTGCCCGTCGCCCTCGCAACCCCCCGCTGCTCTCGCTTCGACGTCGCCGCACGCAACCCCTCACACCTCTGCCGGACGCAAGGAGTCCCGTCATGATCTCGTCCCTGAAGGCCTTCAACCTGCTGGTGATGTTCCTGCTGGAACTCTCCGTGTACGCGGCGGTCGCGCTGTGGGGCTTCACCGCGAGCGACAAGTGGCTGGTCAAGGTGTTGCTCGGCGTCGGCGGCCCGGTCGTGATGATCGCGGTGTGGGCGATGCTGGGCTCTCCCCGGGCGCCGTACCCGGTGCACGGCGCGGGCCGGGTGGTGCTGGAGGCGCTCTGGTTCGGCGCCGGCGCCGCCGCCCTGGCCGCTGCGGGCAAGCAGGGCTGGGCGGCGACGTTCGCCGGTGTCTTCCTGGTCAACGCCGCGCTGCGGCTGCTGTGGAACCAGTGACGCGACCCCGGCGGCCGCGCGTCACCACCGGGGCGTGTCGGTGAACTCCAGGACGGCGACCGTCCACATGAACCCGACGCCGACGCCCATGGAGACCAGCAGGTCGCCGGGCTTGGGGTCGCGGGTGCCGACGACGTGGTCGATGCCGATGAGCTGGTCGCCGGCGCCCATGTGGCCGTAGTCCTGCCCCCAGTCGTAGGTGGTGGTGGCCCGGTCGACGCCGAGCAGGGAGTAGAAGGAGAACTCCGCGATCGTCTCGGCGATGTTCGCGTGCACGAAGAAGCGGGCGTCCGACAGCTTCGCGTCGGCGTCCGCCAGCGCCTCCTCCAGCACCGCGGAGGCGTGCTTCGTCATCTGCTGGATGACCCGGTCGTAGGCACCCTCCTCCTGGAGCAGGTAGTCGGTCTTGCGGGAGCGCAGGTCCACCGGCCTGCCGTCCAGGAACGGTCCGTCGGTCCAGCCGCCGGTGCCGCGGTAGATGGGCTCCAGGGACGAGTCGGAGTAGCTCGCGGTGGACCGCAGCCGGGCGAAACCGCCCCGGTTGGACAGGACCATCGCGCCCGCCCCGTCGCCGTACACCTGCTGGCTGTCGGTGCCCCACCGGTCGAAGTACGGCATCCGGAACGCGTCGCCGGTGGTGACCAGCGCGGCCTGCGGGGTGGAGCGGGCGGCGAGGTGGGAGGCGGCCAGCTCGACCGCGGCGAGGCCGCCGTTGGAGCCCTGGCGTATCTCGACGGTCAGGCCGGAGCCGCCGACCGCCTCGTTCTGCACGTAGTTGACCGGGGTCCAGAAGTCCTGCCCCTGGTGGCCGACACAGGCGTGCAGCACCGCGCCGTAGCGGTCGGCGGGCAGCCCGGCCCGGGCCACTGCCTGCTTGCCGGCCGCGGCGGCCATCACCGGGCCCGGCTCGTCGGCGCCGGCCACCCGCACCGCGCGGATGCCGTTGGCCTTGGCCTCCTCGGCGTCGTAACGGCCGGCCGCGACCGCCTCGTCGGCCGTCTCGACCTGCTCGGGCAGATAGGCGCCGACTCCGGCGACGTAGACGTTGTCCCAACGCATGGTGCTCTCCTGTTCTACGCCACGTGGGGCGCGGTGGCCGTCCGGCAGGCGTCGACGTGCCGGACCAACTGGTGGGTGAGGACGCGGAAGTGCTCGCCGAGGAAGTAGAAGTGGCCGCCGGGGAAGAACCGCTGGGCGTAGCGGCAGGCGGTCTCCCGCCGCCACAGGTGCATCGCCGACGGCGGCGCCCACGCGTCCTGGGTGCCGCCGAACACCGTCAGCGGCGAGCGCAGCGGTGAACGGGACGGATCCGGGCGGTAGTGGTCGACCGCGGTGAGGTCGGCGCGCACGACGCGCAGGAACCGCTCGAGGAAGTCGGGGGCCTCGGTGATGCGCTCCGGCATGCCGCCCAGGCCGTGCAGCACCCGCAGCAGCGCCTCGTCGTCGAGCGTGCTGAGCGGGGTCTCGCCGGGCCGGCTGAAGCGCGGGGCGACCCGGCCCGACACGCCCGTCCACACCGGGGCCCGGTCCAGGCCCTCCAGGGAGCGGGCCGTCTCCAGCGCGACGATCGCCCCCATGCTGTGGCCGAACAGGGCCAGCGGGGTGCCGTCGACCCACGGCAGCACGTCCGCGACCGCGGTCGCGACCACGTCGGTCATGGCGTCCAGGGGGGCCTGCCCGGCGCGGCGGCCGCGCCCGGGCAGGTCGAGCAGGAGCAGGTCCCAGTCGTCGGGCAGGTGGTGGACGAGCGGCCGGTAGACGGCCGCGGAACCGCCCGCGTGGTGGAAGCCGATCAGCCGCAGCGCGGGCGCGTCGACCGGGCGGGGGCGGTGGAAGACGGAGGTGAGGCCGTGCGCCCCACTCGTCACGGGGCGGCACGTGGAACCGTTCGGCGATCTGTTCATTTCTCCCATCCCATGGCGGCGGACAGCTGGTCGCCGAGGTGCACGAGGAGATCGCCGACGGGCATCTCCACCGGGCAGTCGAGCGTGGGCAGTTCGACCCCGTAGCGCTGCTCGACGCTCTTGGTGAGCATCATCGCGGTGAAGGAGTCGCCGCCGACCTCGCAGAACGGCACGTCGATCGGCAGCAGGCCGTCCGCCTTGAGGACGGCGGCCAGTTCGGCGGCGAGGTAGCCGCAGACCTCGGCGGTGTCCCGGGGCGCCGGCGCGGACGCCTCCGCCACGGCGGGCGCGTCGGCGGGACGGCCCGGCTCGGGCTCGTCCACCCAGAACCGCTTGCGCTGGAACGGGTAGGTGGGCGCGTCCGTGAAACGGGCGCCGGGCGCCGCCAGCCGGTCCAGCCGCAGGTCGGCGCCGCCGTGGTACAGCGCGGCGAGCGCCGCCGCCAGCAGCCGGGGCGCGGCCTCCGGGTCGTCGGTGACCAGCGGCAGGATCTCGCCCGCGGCCTTCAGGTACGCGGCCGGGGCCGCGTCCCGCTCCCCGGCCGGGCCGGCCGACGTGCGGACGCCGAGCGCGGCCAGCAGCCCGCCCAGCCGGCCGGCGGGGGCCGCCGAGCCCCGCGCCGCCGCCGCGAGCCCGGGGAAGCGCCGGGCGAGCACGTCCAGCGCCCCTTCCAGGACCTCGTCGGGCCCGGACGCCGTCAGCGTGACCCGGTCGACGGCCGGTGCGCCGGTGCCGCGCCGCACGCCGGCGAGCGCGGCGACCAGCTCGCCGGCGTCGGTGCCGACCACGGCGAGCCGGTGCCCGAAGTGGACGCGCCCGGCACGCATGGTGTGGCACAGCGCGGCGACCCCGGCGGCGTCCCGCCCGGCCAGCGCGGTGCGCACCCGCTCGGTGAGCTCGGCCAGCGCCGCCGGGTCCTTGGCGGACAGCGTGAGCAGTTCCGGGTGGCCCGGCTCCGGCGCCGCCCCGCCGGCCGCGGCCGTGACGTGCCCGGAGAGCACCGCGTGGGCGTTGGTGCCGGACAGGCCGAAGGAGCTGATCCCGGCCACCCGGGCGCCGGGCGGCACCCGCCACGCGCCGGCCTTCCGGGGCACGTCCAGGGCGATCTGGTCCCACGGGATCAGGGAGTTGAGCCGTCCGTCGCCGGACTGCACCGCCGCCGGCAGGGACTCCTCGCCGAGCAGCACGACCAGCTTCAGCACCCCGGCGATGCCGGCCGCCGCCTCCAGGTGCCCGATGCGCGCCTTCACACTGCCCAGCACCACCGGCTCCGTCCGGCCCTCGGCCCCGGTGCCGATCACCGCGTCCAGCGCGCCCACCTCGATCGGGTCGCCGAGGGCGGTGCCGGTGCCGTGCGCCTCTACGTAGCCCACGGCGGACGGTTCGACGCGGGCGTCGGCCAGCGCGGCCCGGACCACCTCCTGCTGGGCCGGGCCGCTGGGCACGGTGAACCCCGAGGACGCGCCGTCGTGGTTGACGGCCGTGCCGCGGATCACGGCGTGCACCTCACGGCCCTGGGCCACCGCCTCGTCCAGCCGCATCAGCGCGATCACGCCGACGCCCTCGCCGCGGCCGTAACCGTCGGCGTCCGCGAGGAAGGTGCGCGAACGGCCGCCCGGCGACAGGGCCTCGCCCTGGCACAGGGCCACCATCAGCTCGGACCCCAGGATCAGGTTGGCGCCGCCGGCCAGCGCGTACCCGCACTCGCCCGAGCGCAGCGACCGCACCGCCTGGTGGATCGCCACCAGCGAGGAGGAGCAGGCGGTGTCGACGCTCAGCGCCGGCCCGGACAGACCCAGCGCGTACGAGACGCGGCCGGCCAGGAAGCAGTGGCCGCTGCCGGTGGAGTGGTAGGGGTCGATCCGGCTGTAGTCGCCGTCGGTGACGAAGCGCCGGCCGTACTCCGAGGCCATCGCGCCGATGAACACGCCCACCGGCAGCCGGTCCTGGCGGCGCGCCGCGATGCCCGCGCGCTCCAGGGCCTCCCAGGAGACCTCCAGGAGCAGCCGCTGCTGGGGGTCCATGGTCTCGGCCTCCCGCTGCGAGATGCCGAAGAAGGCGGCGTCGAAGGAGGCGATGTCGTCGAGGAACCCGGCCCGGTCGACGTACGACCGGCCGGCGGTGCCGGGTTCGGGGTGGTGGACGGCCCGCAGCGAGGGGCGGTCGGCCGGGATCGTGGACAGGGCACGGAAGTCGGGGTCGTCGCTGTACAGGAAGTCGCGGTAGGCGCGCGGGTGGTCCACCCCGCCGGGCAGCCGCATCGCCGTCCCCACGACGGCGACGGGGGCGTGCGCGCGGGCCTCGGCCGCGGCGAGCTTCTCCTTGAGCCGGCGGGACAGCCTGAGCTGGTCCTGGATCACCCGCCGCAGTTCTTCCGGTTTCACAGACTCTTCGGGCATCTCACTGCTCCTGCGCTTCGGTGGTCATCGCCTGCTCACTGGTCCTGGGCGAGGTCGTCGTCGACGGCCCGGAGCAGCTCGTCGATGGAGAGGTCCTCGAGGGAGTCGAGGGTGTCGAGTGCGTCGAGGGCGGTGCCCGGGGATCCGGCCGGTCCGGTCGGGGCGCCCGCGGCCACGGCCGCCGGCGCGCGCACCGGGGCCGGCTCGGCCGCCGGGGCGTCCGGCGCGGTGAGCGCGGTGAGGAAGCCGCTCATCGCCAGGACGCTGGGGTGGTCGATGGCGACCGTGGCGGGCAGGGCGCGGCCCATGGCGTGGGCGAGAGCCGTCCGCAGGTCGATCGCCATGATCGAGTCGAGGCCGAGCTGCGAGAAGCCCTCGGCGTCGCCGGAGCCGTCCGCGGGCAGCCCGTCCTGCGAGCCGAGCATCCGGGCGACGAGGCCGCGCACCGCGTCCCGCAGCGCGTACTCGGCGTCCTCGGCACCGCTCTCGCGCAGCCGGTCGCGCAGCCAGCCCTCGGGCTCGGCCTCACCGCGCGGTGCCGCGGCGGCGGGCACGGCCTCCGCGAGGGCCGCGACCAGTGCGCCCCGGGGGTGCCCCGCGGTGCGCTCGGCGTAGCGGGCAGCGTCCAGGGCCACCACGACCAGCCGGTCCCACTCGCCCTCAGCGGCGACGGCCAGCGGCAGCGCGGCGTCCGCGTCGGACAGGGCCCGGATGCCGAGCCGCTGCGCCGCCCGCGCGACGGCCGCGTCGGCGGCCATGCCGCCCTTCGCCTCCGGCACCCACGGGCCCCAGTTGACGCTGGTCGCGGCCGTGCCGCCGGCGCGCAGCGCCTCGGCCAGGCCGTCCAGATAGCCGTTGGCGGCCGCGTAGTTGGCCTGGCCGGCGGAGCCGAGCACCGCCGAGACCGAGGAGAACAGCACCACGGACCGCGGGGCGTGCCCGGCGACCGCGTCGACGAGGACGTCCGCCCCCAGCGCCTTGGCCTGGAAGACCTTCTCGTACGAGGCGTCCGTCAGCGTCGGGAAGGCGGCGTCGGCGTTGATGCCGGCCAGGTGGTAGACGGTGCCCAGCGGTCCGTCGGCGGTGGCGGCCGAGACGGCCCGGGCGACGTCGTCCGGGTCGGTGACGTCGCCGCGCACGGTCGTCACCCGCACGCCCGACGCGGTCAGCGCGTCGATCACCCGCTGCTCGACGGGGCCGGGCGCGGACCGGGCCATCAGGGTCAGCCGGTCGCCGCCCCGCGCGGCGTGCGCGGCGGCCACGGCCAGGCCGAGCGCGCCGAGCCCGCCGGTGATCAGGGCGCCGCCGGCGTCCTGGCGGGTGGTGGGCTGCGCGGGCAGGTCGGCCAGCCGGGCGCCCCGCACCCCGTCGGCGGCCAGCGCCAGCCGGGTCTCCTCCGGCAGCGCGCCCACCAGCGCGGCGAGCCCCTCGGCACTCCATCCGGCGTCGAGGCGCAGCCGGGTCAGCCGCCGTTCCGCCTGCTCGGCCTCCACGGAGGTGAGCAGCCCGAACAGGGCCTCGCGCAAGGGGGCGCGGCCGGTGCCGCCGTCGGCGAGCAGGGCGTAGGGCAGCTCCTGGGGGAGGGACCGCAGGGTGGCCGCCACCGCGCGGGTCGCGTCCAGTGCGGCGCGGGCGCCGGATCCGCCGCGCAGCCAGCGGGCGTCCACCACCAGGTCGGCGTCGGGCCGGTCCGGTGCGGTACCTGCGTGCACGGTGACCCGGTGCCCGGCCGCCGTCAGGGCGCCGGCCAGCGCGTCGTCGTCGCCCAGCAGGGCCACGGAGCGGGAGCCGGCCCGCGGGGTGTCCGCCGCGTCGGGCAGCGGCACCCACTCCAGGACCCGCACCAGGCGGTCGTCGCGCAGGCCGGCCTCCAGGACCTCCCGTGCCGCGTGCCGGATGCGGAACTCGTCGGCGCGGAACACGCTGTGCTCGGCGCCGGTGGCGGAGTCGACGGCGTACAGGTGCAGGTCGGCGGTCTCCACCCGCAGCCGGTCGTTGGCCAGCGGCTCGGCGCGCAGCACCCGCACCCGGCCCCACAGCTCGCCGTCCGCGAGCGGCCGTCCGTGGAAGGACAGCTCCCGCGCGGCGAACGGGATGGCCAGGGACGGCGCCTCGGCCGCGCCGTCGTCGACCAGGAACACCGCGATGCTCTGGAAGCACGAGTCGATCAGGCCGGGGTACAGCTCGTAGTCGGCCGGGTCGTCGGGCAGTTCGGGCATCCGGTAGCGCACGAGCGCCTCCTCGCCGCGGATCCACGCCTCGTCGATCCACTGGAAGGACGGGCCGAGGGTGTAGCCGAGGGTGCGGAAGTGGTCGTAGAAGTCGGCGCGGGTCAGGTGCCGGTCGGCGGACGCCGTGAACGCGGCGCGGTCGTCGGGGCGCGGCCGGTGGGTGTCCTCGACGGCCGGGGCCGAGTAGCGGCCGCCGATGTGCTTCTGCCAGATGCCGCGCTCGGCGTCGAGCAGGCTCTGCACCGACAGTTCGGCGCCGCCGTCGGGTCCGGGCCGGTCGACGGTGATCTGCACCTCGTACTCCTCGCCGTCCTTGATGACGAGCGCCCGGGGGCAGATCAGGTCCCGGACCAGCACCGGTGAGCCGTCCCCGCCGAGCGCCGACACCACCGTGGCCAGGTGGGAGGCGGCCGGGGTGACGACCGTGCCGTAGAGGCGGTGGTCGGTGAGGTAGGCGGGGAAGTCGCAGCGGCGCGCGAAGGAGAAGGCGCGCCCGCTGAGCGCGGGGGACTTCAGCTCGGCGCCCCAGTGCCGGCCGCGGGCGGGGCGCGACGGGCCGTCCGCCGGGCGGGCCGCCTGTGCGGCCGAGGTCCAGTACGCGGTGTCCGCGAACGGGTAGCGCGGCGCCGGGGCGGGGCCGGCCGGGCGGCCGGTCACGGCGGTGAAGTCGAGCTCCTGGCCGTGCTCGTAGAGGTGCCGGGCGGCGGCCAGCAGCTGGGCGCGGTCGGCGCCGCCGCGATGCAGCGAGGGCACGCCCCCGCCGGCCGGGGTCAGGCCGGCCGCCCGCACCAGGTTGACCAGCGTGCGGTCCGGTCCCACCTCCAGCAGGACGTCCACCCCCAGCTCGGCCAGGGCGGCGGCACCGTCGTGGAAGAGCACGGGCTGCCGGATGTGCCGGACGAAGTAGTCCGCGTCGTAGGTGTCCTCGCCGGCCTCGGCGCCGGTCACGTTGGCGATCACCGGGATGCGCGGGACGTGGAAGGACAGCGGGGCGACGGCGGCGCGGAACTCCTCCAGGACCGGGTCCATCAGCCGGGAGTGGAAGGCGTGCGAGACCGTCAGCTCCCGGCTGCGCACGCCCTGTTCGGTCAGCCGGGCGGCGAGTGCGGCGAGCCGGTCCTTCGGGCCGGCCAGCACCACCGACGCCGGCCCGTTGACGGCGGCGACGTCCACCTCCGCCTCGTCGGCCCAGGCCCGCGCGTCCGCCGGGTCGCCGGGGACGGACAGCATGCCGCCGGGCTCGGTGGACTGCATCAGCCGGGCGCGGTGCGCGATCAGCGTCAGGCCGTCCTCGCGGCTGAGCACCCCGGCGTGGATCGCGGCGGCGACCTCGCCGACGCTGTGCCCCATCACCGCGGTGGCGGTGACGCCCCAGGACTCCCAGAGCGCGGCCAGCGCCAGCTCCAGGGCCACCAGGGCCGGCTGGGTGATCCGCGTCTGGTTCACCGCCTGCGGGTCCTCGCCGTAGAAGACCAGGTTGAGCAGCGAGTCGCCGAGGAACGGGGTCAGGATGCGGTCGCAGTCGTCGATGACCGCGCCGAACACCGGTTCCGTCTCGTACAGGTCGCGTCCCATGCCGAAGTACTGGGCGCCCTGCCCGGAGAACAGCAGGCCCACCGCCGGGGCCCGGGTGGCCGCCGAGGCGGGGGCGGCCGCCGAGCGCAGCGCGGCCAGCAGCGCCTCGCGGTCGGCGCCCAGGACGGCGCGGCGCACCGGCAGGTGGGCCCGGCCGGCCCCGGCAGTGGCGACCAGGTCGGGCAGCCGCTCCTCGTCCGCCTGCTCCAGGGTCCGCTCCCAGGCGCAGGTCAGGCGTTCCAGGCCCGCCGGGTCGGGGGCGGACAGCGGCAGCAGCAGCGGGCCGGCCTGGTCCGCCGGGCGCGGCGCGGTGGACGCGGCGCTGCCGGGGGCCTCGCCGAGCACGATGTGCGCGTTGGTGCCGGAGAACCCGAAGCCGGACACCCCGGCCAGGCGGGGCCGGTCGCCGGGTGCCCAGGGCACGCGGGAGTCGACGACGCGGACGTTCATGTCCCGCCACGGCACGTGCGGGTTGGGCGTCTCGAAGTGCAGCCCGGCCGGGATCCGCCCGTGCCGCAGGGCCAGCACCGTCTTGACGACGGAGGCGATGCCGGACGCCGACTCGGCGTGCCCGATGTTGCTCTTGACCGAGCCGATCAGCAGCGGTTCGCCGGGCCTGCGGCCGGGGCCCAGCACGTCCCAGGCGGCCTCGAGTTCGATCGGGTCGCCCAGCGAGGTGCCGGTGCCGTGGGCCTCCAGGTAGTCGATGTCGGCTCCGGTGACCCCGGCGTCGGCGAGCGCGCCGCTGATCACCCGGCGCTGGGCGGTGCCGTTGGGCGCCGTGAAGCCGGAGGAGGCGCCGTCCTGGTTGATCGCGGTGCCGTGCACGACCGCCAGCACCCGGTCGCCGTCCCGCAGCGCGTCGCTCAGCCGGCGCAGCACCAGCATCCCGCAGCCCTCGGCCCGCACGAAGCCGTCCGCCGACGCGTCGAAGGTCTTGCAGCGCCCGGCGGGGGAGAGCATGTGGGCGCGGGCCACGGCCGTCGACACGGACGGCGCGGTGATCACGTTGACGCCGCCGGCCAGCGCCCGGTCGGTCTCGCCCGAGCGCAGCGAGCGCACGGCCAGGTGCAGGGCGACCAGCGAGGAGGAGCAGGCCGTGTCCACCGCCAGCGCCGGACCGCGCAGGTCCAGGTAGTAGGCGATGCGTCCGGCGGCCGCGTTCAGGGCGGTGCCGGTGGGGAAGTAGGCGTCCAGACCGTCCGGTCCGCCGCTCTCCAGCACCCGGGCGTAGTCGGAGTTGGAGATGCCGAGGAAGACCCCGGTACGGCTGCCGGCCAGCGCGGAGGGGGCGCACGCGGCGTCCTCCAGGGCGTGCCAGGCGGCCTCCAGCAGCAGCCGCTGCTGCGGGTCGAGGCTCTCCGCCTCGCGGGCCGGGATGTCGAAGAACGCGGCGTCGAACCGGCGGATGTCACTGAGGAACCCGCCCTGCGCGGGGGTACCCGCCGCCTCGGCGTCCCAGCGGTCGGCGGGCACGGGCCCGACGCCGTCGCGGCCCTCCTCCAGCAGCGACCAGAACGCCTCCACGGAGTCGGCCCCCGGGAAGCGGCCCGCCATGCCGACGATGGCGATGGGCTCGGAGGCCGCGTCCGCGGGCGTGGCCGGTGCGGCGGGTGCGGGCTGCGCGGCCGGCGCGGCGGTGCCGGCCGGCCGCGGGGCCGCGGGGGCGGGCCGGGCGGCCGGCCGGGCCGGGCGCGCCGCACCGGGATCGGCCAGGCGGCCGGTCAGCTCCGCGGACAGCCGCTCCAGGGAGGGGTGGCCGAAGATGTCGCCGATACCGACGTCCAGGCCCAGCACGTCCGACAGCTCCGCCGCCGCGTCGACGGCCATGATGGAGTCCAGGCCGAGGTCCAGGAACCCGGTGCGCTCGGGCAGGGCGGCGGGGTCGTCGTGGCCGAGGATCCCGGCCAGGACGGCGCGCACCTGCCGGGCGACCAGGGCCGGGCGCCGGGTGGCGGAAGCCGCGCGCAGTTCCTCGGCGGGCGTCGGCGCGGCGGGGGTCTCCGGCGTGCCGTCCGGCGTCCCGTCCAGGGTGTCGAAGAGGGGGCGCGGGCGGACGGCGTTCATGACGGTGCGGAACCGTCCGGCGTCCAGGCCGCAGGCGATCAGGTGGGCGCCGTGCGGGGCGGCCGGGGTGAGGGCCGCGCTGCCCTGGTCCCGCGTCACCGGGCGCACGCCCATGCGGGCGAGCTGGGCGCGGGCCTCCTCGTCGGCCATGCCGTCCAGGTCCCACGGGCCGTACGCGATGCTGGTCGCGGGCCGGCCGTCCGCGGCGGCGTGCTCGGCCAGCGCGTCCAGCGCGCCGTTGGCGGCGGCGTAGGCGCCGTACCCGCTCGTGCCCCAGACGGCGGAGACGGAGGAGGTGTGGACGAAGAAGTCCAGCGGGCGGTCGGCGGCCAGCAGGTGCAGCCAGTGGGCGCCGGTGAACTTGCCGTGCAGCGCGGCGGCGAAGGAGTCCGGGCCGGCCTCGGCGAGCGGCAGCCGGGCGATGGCGCCCGCGGTGTGGACGATGCCGCGCAGCGGGGGCAGGCCGTCGAGCACACCGAGCGCCGCGGCCAGCGCGGGGCCGTCGCCGACGTCGGCGGCGACGTACTGCGCCGGGGTGCCCGCGGCGGCCAGCTCGGTCAGCAGAGCGGTCGCCTCGGCGGGCAGTCCGCCCTGCGGGCGGCGGCCGACGAGCACCAGGCGGCCGGCGCCGCGCGCGGCCAGGTCGCGGGCCAGCACCCGGCCGATCGCCCCGAGGCCACCGGTGACGAGGTACGTCCCGTCGGAGCGCACGGGCAGCGGCCGCGACGCCTCCTCGACGGGGCGCAGCCGGGCCGCGTAGGCCTGCCCCGCGCGTACGGCGAGCAGGTCCTCGGCGTCGTCCGCCGCGAGCGCGGCCAGCGCGGCCGCGGCGTCCTCGGCGCCGGGCTCGGCGGGGAGGTCCACGACGCCGCCCCACACCCGGGGGAACTCCAGGGCGAGCACCGGGGCGAGCCCGTGCAGCACCCCGTGGTCGCCGCGGGCGATCGGGTCGCAGCCGGTCACCTGGCGGACGCCCGAGGTGACGAGGTGGACCCGGCCGGGCCCCTCGGGCAGCGCGCGCACCGCGGCGGCGGCCGCGGCGGCCACGGCGGCGGCGTGCGCGGTGGGCGCGGGCGCGTCGGGCGTCGCGGGCAGCGGCGCCGCCGCGAGCACCAGCAGCAGGTCGCCGGGGTGCGCGGCCCGCGCCCGCCGCCACGCGGCGTCGTCGGCGGGCAGCGCGTCGAGCACGGCCACGGGACGCGTCCCGCCGTCGCGTGCGGCCCGCGCGAGCAGGTCCACGGCGGCGCGGTCGTCACCGGCGATCAGCAGCGGACGGGTGGGGGCGGCGCCGGGAGCCGGGGTGTACGGGGTCCAGTCGAGGCGGAGGCAGGGGAGCGCGGCGCCGTCCCCCGTCGCCGTGCCGGCGTCCGCCGTGCCGGTGCCGGTGCCGTCCGTACCCGCGGGGACGGCCGCGGCGGCGTCCTGCGCCTCGGCGGGTGCGAACCGCTTGCGTTCCCACGGGTAGGCCGGCAGGCCGACGACCGCGCGGGGCAGGCCGGCGGTGAGGTCGGCGGGCGGCGCGTCCGGGGTGCTCCGGGTCAGGGTCACCGTGTCCGGTGTCGTGCCCGCGGCCAGGGCGCGCAGGGCGTCCAGGGCCTGCGCGCGGTCGGTCGCGGTGACCAGGGCCCGCAGCTCGTGCCGGGCGCGGCCGTGGGTCACGGTGTAGGCGAAGGCGGCGTACTCCTCGTCGGACAGCAGCTCCAGGCGGCCCGCCAGCAGGCCCGCCCAGGCGCGCAGGGCGTCCTCGCCGCGGGCGGAGAGCTCGAAGCCGGGCACGGCGGGGACGGCCGGTGCGGGCGCCGGGCGCTCCGCCGCCGTCACCGGGCCCAGCACCACGTGCGCGTTCGTCCCGCTCATGCCGAACGAGCTGACGCCCAGGCAGCTGCCCGGACCGCTCTCGCCGGCCTCCCACGCCACGGTCTCGCGGGGGATCTCGATGCCCGTGCCGTCCAGGTCGATGCGGGGGTTGAGCGTGCGCAGGTGGACGACCGGCGGGATCGCCCGGCGCTCCACCGACAGCACGCCCCGGATCAGGCCGGCGATGCCCGAGGCGGCCTCCAGGTGGCCCAGGCTGGTCTTGACCGAGCCGACGCGCAGCGGCGTGTCCCCGCCCGCGGACCGGTCCAGGGCGGCGACGAGCGCCTCGACCTCGATGGGGTCGCCGAGCGCCGTGCCGGTGCCGTGGGCCTCCACGGCACCGATCGCGTCCGGGGTCAGCCCGGCGTCGTCGAGGGCGGCCCGGACGAGGGCGATCTGGGCGCGCACGTTGGGCGCGGTGAAGCCGGAGGAGCGGCCGTCCTGGTTGACGGCGCTGCCCCGCACGACGGCGTGGATCCGGTCCCCGTCGCGCCGGGCGTCGGCGAGCCGCTTCAGGACGACGACACCGCAGCCCTCGCCCCGGGTGAAGCCGTTCGCGCGGGCGTCGAAGGCCTTGCACAGCCCGTCCGGGGCGAGCGAGTTGGTCTGCATGATCAGCCGGGTGGAGCGCGGCGAGAGGATCAGGTTGACGCCGCCGGCGAGGGCCACGTCGCACTCGCCCCGGCGCAGCGCCTGCCCGGCGAGGTGGACCGCCGTCAGCGAGGAGGAGCAGGCGGTGTCCACGGAGAGCGCCGGTCCCATCAGCCCCATCGTGTAGGCGAGGCGGCCGGCCGCGAAGCAGTGCCCGTTGCCGGTGAGCCAGTAGGCGTCCTCCTGCCCGGCCGGCTGCCAGTCGCGGTAGTCCTGGCCGGTCACGCCCACGTACAGGCCGGTGCGCCGGCCGGCCTCGGCCAGCGCGCGCGGCGGCAGGGCCGCGTCCTCCAGGGCCTCCCAGGCGACCTCCAGCAGCAGCCGGTGCTGCGGGTCCAGGCTGCGGGCCTCGCGCGGGCTGATGCCGAAGAACGCGGCGTCGAAGCCGAGTACGTCGTCGAGGTGGCCGCCGCGGTGCGGAAGGTCGTTCCACGCGGCGGCGAACGGCTCCTTGCGGTGCTCGGGCATCGGCCGGACCAGGTCGCGGCCCCCGGACAGGGCGGCCCAGTAGCCGTCCAGGTCGGCGATGCCGCCGGGCAGCCGCAGCCCGACGCCGACGACGGCGAGCGGGCCGCCGTTGCCGCCGCCGGCCTTGGCGTCCTCGAGCTCCGCCCGCAGCTTTTTGATCGTGTCCATGGCCCGGCTGAGCGGGGTGGCGGTGCCGCGCCCGGCGCCGGACTGCCGGCCGGCCGGAGTCTCATGGGTCGGTGTGCTGGTCACAAGAAGTCCCTCGCGATCGGCAGTGGTTGCTTCGCAGTGGTGGCCGGCCCCCGTGCGTGACGGCCTGCCCGTTGAGCGGAGCGGGCCGGGCTCCGCCTCTCGGCGGTGCCCGGCCCGGTGTCACGTCCGCGCGGCTTCGTCGGCGCCTCTCAGGCGCCCGGCCAGCATTCCGGCGAGCGCCGCCGTACTGCCGTAGGTCCACAGGAGTGTGGGCGACAGTTTCATGCCGAACGCCGCTTCCAGGCGGTTGCGCAGCTCCAGGCTCATCAACGAGTCAAGCCCAAGGGACTTGAAGGGAGCTTCACGGTCGATGGAGCCCGCCTCGAGCCGCAGCACCCGCCCGGCCAGTTCGCGGATCTTGCCCTCGACGAGCGCGGGCCGCTCGGTGTCGTCGGCGCTCCGCAGCCGGCCCAGGAACTCCTCGCCGCCACCGCCCGCCGCGGCGCCGTCGCGGGCCAGCTCGGCGATGACGCCCCAGCTGGGCTGGGCCGCCGTCTCCGGGTAGGCGTCGAACCAGTGCCGGGGATCCAGCGGGACGTACGACACGACCCGGTCGGGGCCCTCCAGCAGGTGGGCGAGGGCCTGCCAGCCCTCCTCGGCGGTGAACCCGCTCATGCCGTGGTCGGCGAGGCGCTCGCCGCGGATCGACTCGTCGGCGGCGAGACCGATGTCGGCGAACGGGCCCCACTGGACGGCGAGCGCGGGCCTGCCGCGCCGCCGCCGTGCCTCGGCCAGCGCGTCCATGAACACGTTGCCCGCCGCGTACCCGGCCTGGCCGGGGTTGCCGACCAGGCCGGCGACCGAGGAGAACAGCACGAACAGGTCGAGCGGGTCCTGCTCGGTCAGCTCGTCCAGGTGCCGCGCCCCGTCCACCTTCGGCGCCAGCACCTTCGCCAGCCGGGCCTCGGTCAGGTTGCCGACGACCGCGTCGTCCAGCACGCCGGCCGCGTGGAACACGCCGCGCAGCGGCGGCAGTCCGGCGCGCACCGCGTCCAGGGCGGCGGCCAGCGCGGCACGGTCGGCGACGTCCACGCGGAGCGAGGTGACCTCCACGCCCCGGGTGCGCAGCTCCTCCATCCGCCGCGCGGCCGCGGCGCCCGGCTCGGAGCGGCCGAGCAGCACCAGGCTGCGGGCGCCGTGCCCGGCGAGGAACTCCGCGAGCGACAGCCCCAGCGCGCCCAGCCCGCCGGTGAGCAGGTAGCTGGCGTCGGGCCGCAGCCGGCCCCCGGGCAGCGGCTCCGGCGCGACCGAGGACACCCCGGCGGGGTCCACGAGCACCAGCTTGCCGGTGTGCTCGCCGCGCGCCATGCCGCGCAGCACGTCGGCGGCGTCGGCGAACGGGTGCTCGGTGACCGGCAGCGGCGGCAGCGTGCCGTCGCAGACCCGCTGCCAGACGGCGTCCAGGATCCGTGCGAAGCGGGCCGGGCGCCGGGTGATCAGACCCGCCACGTCGACCGCGGCGAAGCTGGTGCCCTTGGCGAAGGTGCGAAGGCCCAGGGTGCGCGAGGCGTAGATGTCCCGCTTGCCGACCTCGATGAACCGGCCGTCCTCGGCGAGCACGCCGAGACCCTGCTCGATCGCCGCGCCGGCCAGCGAGTTGAGGACCACGTCCACGCCCTGCCCGCCGGTGAGCCGCCGGACCTCCTCGGCCCAGGACAGGTCGCGGGAGTTCAGCACGTGCTCGACGCCCATCCCGCGCAGCGCGGCCCGCTTGGGCTCGGTGCCCGCGGTGGCGATGACCTGGGCGCCCAGGGCGCGGGCCACGTGGACGGCGGCCAGTCCGAGACCGCCGGCCGCCGAGTGGATCAGCACGGTCTCGCCCGCCTCCAGGGCGGCCTTCTCCGCCAGCGCGTACCAGGCGGTCGCGGTGACCAGCGGGAGGGCGGCGGCCTGAGCGGCCGTCAGCGTCGCGGGCAGCGGCCGGACGTGCTCCGCGCGGGCCGTCAGATGCGAGGCGAGCGCGCCGAAGCCGCAGGCCACCACCCGGTCGCCGACGGCGATCCCGGTCACGCCCGGACCGACGGCGGTGACGGTGCCCGCGCACTCGCCGCCCAGCAGCCCGGCCCCGGCCGAGGTGTCCGGGTACGTGCCCATCGCCTTCATCACGTCGATGAAGTTGATCGCGGCGGCCTCCACCGCGACCTCCACCTGCCCGGCCGCGGGGGCCCGCCGGGCCAGCGGACGGAACGCCAGCCCCTCCCACAGGCCCGAGCCGTCGGGCCGCAGCCGGAACGGCTGGGCCGGACCGGCCCACGGCAGCCGCGCGACGGCGTCGCCCGCCGGGTCCTCCTCGGTACCCCGCACCACCCGCCCGACCAGGCGCTCGGCGCCGCGCAGCACGGTCTGGTCCTCGAGGTCGGCGGACAGCAGCAGCCCGGCCAGCGGACCCGCCCAGCCGTCCGCGGCGGTGCGCACGTCGACGAGGGCGGCGGACAGCTCGGGGTGCTCACGGCGCAGCACCCGGCCGAAGCCCCAGTACAGCGCGCCGCCCGGATCGGGCGCCGGGTCGGCCGCCACCGACTGGGCGCCGTCGGTGACGACGACGGCGCGCGGCGGCACCGGCAGCGCGGTGGCCGCCCGGACGGCCTCGGCGAGGGCGAGCAGCCCGGCGCGCTGCGCGTCGAGCCCCTGCCCGGCGCCGGGCGCCAGGAACACCAGGCCGTCCGGCTGCTCGGCCGCCCGCAGCTCCCCGGCCGCGGCGGCGGACGCCGGCCGTACGGTGACGCGGGCGCCGGCGTCGGTGAGCGCGGCGGCGAGCGGGCCCGCGGTGCCGGCCGCGTCGTACAGCACCCAGTGGCCGCCGGCCCCGCCGGTGGTGGTGGGCTCCTCGGCGGGCCGGAACACGAAGCGGTGCAGGCGTGCCGGGTCCACGGCCGGCCCGTCGGCGGCCTCGATGGCCTGGAAGGCCAGGCCGGCCATGCGCAGCACCGGGCGGCCCCCCTCGTCGTGGCAGACCAGGTCGAAGGTGCCGTCGCCGGTGCGGGTCGCGTGCGCGGTCACGGCGGTCACCGTGGCGTCCCCGGGCACGTGGTAGTCGACCCGGTGCACCGCGGTGGGCACGACCGTGGTGCCGCCCGGCACCAGGGCGAGCGTGACCTGCAGGGCCGCGTCCCACAGCGCCGGGTGCAGTTCGCCGGGGCGCACCCCGGCCAGGCAGGCGTCCGGCAGCCGCACCGTGCCGACCGCCTGGTCCTCGCCGGCGGCCAGAGCGGTCACCCCGCGGAAGGCGGGGCCGTAGTTCAGGCCGCGGGCGGCACAGGCGTCGTAGAACTCCTCGGGCGGGACGTCCCGGGCCCCCTCGGGCCGTCCGGCCGGCGCCGGCAGCCCCGCACCGCCCGCACCCACCCGGGCGGTGGCGTGCCGGGTCCAGGCGTCGGCGCCGTGCGGCAGCGAGGTCAGGGTGAAGCCCGCCGAGTCGGCGCCGTCCTCGCGCCACAGCGCGCCGAGCCGGACCGGCTCGTCGGTCAGCGTCAGGTCGCTGCGGAACCGCACGGAGTGCAGGGCCTCGGGGTTCTGCCCGGTGCGCGCCCGGGCCGCGGCCACCGCCAGCGCCAGCATCGCCGCGCCGGGCAGCACCACCGCGTCGTACACCTGGTGGTCGCGCAGCCAGGGCAGGTCGTGCAGCGATAGCTCGGTACGGCCCTCGTGCACGTCCTGCTCGGTGGCGGCCGGGGTGAACGCGAAGGCCAGCCCGCTCGGACCGCCGCTGCGCCGGGCCGCGTCCGGCAGCCAGAACCGGGACCGCTGCCACGGGTACGACGGGACCGCCGCCCCCGGCCGCGACGGCAGCGCGGCGAACGGGGTCAGGCCCTCGGTGTAGGCGCGGGCGAGCGCGCGGGTGAAGTCGGCGAGCGCGCCCTCCTCGCGGCGCAGGCTGGTCAGCGCCGCCACCGCCTGCTCCCGGGAGGCGGCCAGCTGCTCCACCGCCGGGGTGAGGACCGGGTGCGGGCTGATCTCCACGACGTGCGTGATTCCGTCGTCCAGCAGCCGCGCCATGGCGTCCGCGAACATCACCGGCCGGCGCAGGTTGGCCGCCCAGTACGCGGGGTCGAGCTCGTCACCGGACATCTCGCGGCCGGTCACGGTCGACAGCAGCGGCACCGCGCCGCGCCGCGGCCGGATCGGCGCCAGCACCTCGGTCAGCTCGTCGGTCAGCTCGTCCATGTGGTGGCAGTGCGAGGCGTAGTCGACGTTGACCAGCCGGCAGAACACCCCGTCGGCCTCCAGCAGTTCACGGAGCATGAGCACCGCGTCGGAGTCACCGGACAGCACGCACGAGGACGGGCCGTTGTTGACGGCCAGCGACACGCTGTCCTCGAAGCCCTCCAGCGCCTTGCGGGCCTCGGCGATCCCCAGGTCCACCGCGAGCATCCGGCCGCGTCCCACCGTGCGCTTGGCGAGCGCGCTGCGCAGCGCGATGATCCGCGCCCCGTCCTCGTACGACAGGTGCCCGGCGATGGTCGCGGCGGTCACCTCGCCCTGGCTGTGCCCGACCACCACGTCGGGCTCGACGCCCGCGGCCCGCCACAGCTCGGCGACGCCGATCGACATCGCCCACAGGGTCGGCTGGACCATCTCCAGGCGCTCCAGCCATCCGTCGCCGGCCGCGCCGGAGATCACCTCCGTCAGATCCCAGGTGACGTACGGGGCGAGGGCCTCGGCGCAGCGCCCGATCACCCGGGCGAACAGCGGCGACTCGGCGTACAGCCGGCGGCCCATGCCGGCCCACTGCGACCCCTGGCCGGGCAGCACGAACGCGACCCGGCCGCGCTCCTTGGCCCGGCCGGTGACCACACCGGGGATCTCCGCCGCCGGGTCCGCCACGAAGCGCTCCAGCCGCTCGCGCAGCTCGGCGGGGCCGTCCGCGGTCACGGCGGCGCGCGCCGGGAAGTGGTCGCGCTCGTTGCCCAGCGTCCCGGCCAGGCGTACGACGGCGTCGGTGTCCTCGGGCAGGACGGCCAGCAGGGCCTCGGCCCGGTCGCGCAGCGCCGCGTCGCTGTGCGCGGTCAGCGGCAGCAGCAGGGTGCCCGGCACGGTGACGGCGGGCGGCTCGTGCACCGGCGGCGTCCGCAGCACGACGTGCGCGTTGGTGCCGCCCCAGCCGAAGGAGTTCACGCCCGCGTACAGCTCGCCGCCCGCGGGCAGGTCGACCGGCTCGGTGGCGACCTTCAGGTTGCGCTCGGCGAACGGGATGGCCGGGTTGAGCTGCTCGGTGTGCAGGCTGCGCGGCACGTGCCGGTGACGCAGCGCCAGCACCGTCTTGACCAGGCCGGCCAGGCCGGCCGCCGCCTCCAGGTGGCCGATGTTGCTCTTCGCCGAGCCGATCAGCAGCGGGCCCGATCCCGCCGGGCGGGCCCGGCCCAGCGCGGTGCCCAGCGCCTCGGTCTCGATCGGGTCGCCGCGCAGGGTGCCGGTGCCGTGCGCCTCGACGTACGCCAGCTTGTCGAGGGGGACGCCGGCCCGCTCGTACACCTCGCGCAGCAGCTCCGCCTGCGCCGCCACGTTGGGGGAGACCAGGCTGTGCCCGCCGCCGTCGTTGTTGACGGCGGTGTCCACGATCACGCCGTGCACCCGGTCGCCGTCGGCCAGCGCGCGGTCCAGGCGCTTGAGCCAGACGCCGACCGCGCCCTCGCCGCGCACGAACCCGTTGGCCTGTGCCGAGAACGCCCGGCAGTGGCCGTCGGGGGACAGCCCGCCGAAGTGGGTCAGGCCGACGGAGTTGTCGGGCACCAGGATGAGGTTCACCCCGCCGACGAAGGCGCCCTCGATGTCGCCGGAGCGCAGCGCGCCCGCCGCCAGGTCCAGCGCGACCAGGCCGGAGGAGCAGCCGGTCTCCACGACCAGACTGGGACCGCGCAGCCCCAGGAAGTAGGAGATGCGGGCCGCGATGATGTCCAGCGCGCTGCCGACGGCCGTGTGCTGCGTCGTCGGGACGCCGCGGTCCTTGCGGGCCGTCTGGTAGTCGTGCCACAGCGCGCCGACGTACACGCCGGTGCGGCTGCCGCGGACGGCGGCGGCCGGGATGCCCGCGTGCTCCAGGGTCAGCCAGCCGGTCTCCAGCATCAGCCGCTGCTGCGGGTCCATGTCCTCGGCCTCGCGGGGCGAGATGCCGAAGAAGCCGGGGTCGAACCGGTCCACGTCGCCCAGCAGCGCCGCCGCCGAGGGGATCTTCCGCGCCGGGTCGAGCTGGGCGGTGGTGTCCCACCGCTCCGGCGGGATCTGCTGCACGGCCTCCTCGCCGCCGCTCAGCAGCCGCCAGTAGGCGTCGACGTCCGGCGCGCCGGGGAAGCGGCCCGCCATGCCGACGACGGCGATCGCCGGCCGGCCCGCGCCGGCGGACAACATCTGCTCAGTCATGCGCACTCACCTCGTAGGAGTTCGCGTCGACGGCGTCGGCCGCGCGCGGCCAGCCCGTGTGGGCGAGTGCCAGGTCGACGTCGTCGATGACGTGCCGGGCGTTGATGACCTTGTCGAACACCCGGTACTTGCCGGGGAAGGCGTTGAGCAGCCGGTAGCGCAGGCGGCGCAGGAACACACCGCGCGGGTCGCCGGTGCCGAGCGCGGCCTCCTGCATCCGCTGGAAGCCGGTGACGCGCAGCTTGTGGGCGCGCCGCCGCGCCACGAAGCCGGCCAGCTCGGCCCGGGTGACGACCCGCTCCGGCCCGCCCCGGCCGAGCGCCTCGGCGAGGACCGGGACCAGCGTGATGGAGTCCTGCAGGGCCAGGTTGACGCCCTGGCCGAGGATGGGGGTGGCCGTGTGCGAGGCGTCCCCGATGAGCAGCAGGCCGTCGCGCGCCCACTCCTCCATCTCCGCGGTGAAGATCTCCAGGAAGCCGGTGTCGTCCCAGGAGCGCAGGTGCTCCTCGACGATCGGCGCCAGCCGCGGGGACAGCCGCATGATGCCCTGCTTGAAGGCGTCGAACCCGGCCGCGCGCAGCTCGCCCAGACTGCGCTTGGGCAGGTTGTGGCCGATGCGCAGCGTGTCGGGGAAGGTGGGCAGGATCACCAGGTGCTTGTCCCGCTCGATGACGAGCTGGGCCTCGTCGCCCCACTCGGGGGGCCGGGGCAGCCGGAACCACAGGAAGTCGCGGGCCATCGGCTCGATGTCGGCGGGCAGCCCGGACGCCTTGCGGACCTTGGAGAACCGGCCGTCGGCGCCGATGACGATGCGGGCGCGCACCGACACGCGCTCCCCGCGCCCCTTGGTCAGGACCGCGCCGCGCACGGCCCCGTCCTCCTCGATCAGCGAGGAGAAGCTCCAGCCGGGCATCCGGACGTACCCCTGGAGGCCCTCGGCTGCCTCGTTGAAGACGCGGATGAGGGCCGGCTGCGGGATGTCGATCGGCAGCGGCTGGTCCGCGAACTTGCGGTAGTCGACGTGCAGCACCCGGCGCTGCTCGGCGAAGGTGGTGACGGAGGTGGTCTCCAGGAAACCGTGGGCGCGCAGCGCCGGGCCGAAGCCCAGCCGGTGCAGCGAGGAGACCGACGGGGCGGCGATCGTCTCGCCGCGGAAGAGGCGCTCCAGGCTGGTCTGCTTCTCCACCAGCACGGTGCGGATGCCGCGCCGGGCCAGCAGCGTGGCCAGCAGGGAGCCGGCCGGGCCGCCGCCGATGACGAGCACCTCGGTCTCGGCCGGCGCGGACGGGTTCGTGTGTTGGGTCATGCCGACTCCCAGTTCTCCAGCCGGTTCTTGACGCCGGCGAGGATCTCGGCGGCCATGGCGCCGTCGATGACGCGGTGGTCGAAGACGAGCGAGAGGGTGAACACGGGCGCGACGACCACGCCGCCCGCGCGCGCCACGGGGGCGTCGGCGATGTGCCCGACGCCGAAACCGAGCGTTCCGGAGATCAGCGGCAGGATCGCGCCGACCGGCTCGTGGCCGATCGAGGTGACCGCGAAGGTGCCCTGCAGCAGGGACCGGCGCCGCGGATCGCGGGACATCGTCCGGTACAGCAGGCGGAACACCGGCAGCGGCAGCCGCTGCAGCCGGCGCACCCGCGCGAACGGGCCGTCCGGATCCTCCAGCCGCGCCCGCTTGTAGCCGTCGATCAGGGCCTGCACGCCGTGCACGTCCTTGTCCTGCACGTCCGGCACGGTGCCGGAGACCACGCAGCGCTGGCCGTCCACGGTCTTGTCGAACAGCACCTTGGCGTGCACCTCGGGCGCGACGCTCAGCCGGGGCGCCCGGCCGGCCCGGAACACGGCACGGGCCTCCGGGTAGCCGCCGAGGACGTCGGCGGCGGCCTTGACGACGTGGCTGACGTAGGACGCCGGGTGCTCGGCGGCGGCGCGCGCGGCGCGCAGCGCGGTGGCGTCCACCTCGGCCATCAGGTAGACGTGCGCGGTGCTGCGCGCCTGCTCCAGGAAGAGGTACGTACCGCGCCGCGCGGCCGGCAGCGGAGTCGTCACCGGCGCGCTCACGGCGCCGTCCCGGACACGGCGGCCACCACGGCGGCGATGTCGCCCACCGTCTCGGCGGCGGCGAACCTCTCGTAGTCGAGCGGCGCGCCCAGGGTGCGCTCCAGGTGGACCAGGACGCGCAGCGCGTTGACGGAGTCCCAGTCCTCGATCGCGGCCAGCGCCGTGCCGGGGCCGAGGGCGTCCTCGTCGGCGTCCAGCAACTGTGCCAGCGCGTCGACGACGGTCAGCTCGGCCGCCTCCCGGGCGGCCGCGGTTGCCTCAGGGGGCATGGAAGGTCCCTTCGCCGGTGCCGATGCTCACCCAGGCGGGCAGCTCGGCGAGATGGGTGAGGTCGTGCCGGAAGTCGCCGTCCGCGCCCGCGAAGCCGAGCGAGGGGTAGAAGTCCGCGAAGCGCCCGTTCTTCGCCGTGGGCACGTGGCGGCCGTACACGGCGGGCGCGCCCGCGTCCCGCGCGGCGCGCAGGACCAGGCCGGCGATCGCGTGCTCCACGGACCGCGAGAACACCCGGCACGACAGCACGAAGTTCTCGATCAGCCAGGCCCCGTCCGCCGCCCGGGCCAGGGCGAGCGCACCGGCCAGACCGTTGTCGCCGAACGCGTCGGTGACCCGGACGCCGAAGAACGCGGCCGTGCCGTCGGCCGCTCGCCGGGCCAGCTCGTCCGCGGCGTAGCGGACACCGGTCAGGTTGAACTGGTTGGTCTTGCCGAAGAGCTGGGCGATCCGCGCGCCGTTGAGCGGGCCGTACTCCTCGACCGTGATCTCGGTGCCGAGTTCGCGCAGGTAGTCCTCGATGCCGTCGGCGCTCTCCCGCAGCCGCTCCCGCTCGGCGCGGGCCCGGTACATCGCACCGCGCACGCGGTCCTCGTCGGTCAGCCGCAGCTGGTTGAACCAGCCGGCCGAGGCGAGCGCGGCGGCGTAACCGGACGGGTCGGCGGGGAGGTCCACGACGGTCACCTCGGGCCGCTGCCGGGCCATCAGCCCCCGCTCGGCCGGGTTGTCGTCGACGAACACCATCGCGTCGGTGCCGATGTTCAGCTCGGCGGCGATGCTCGCCGCGTTGCCGGGCTTGGGGTCCCAGTCGGCGCGGAACGCGGCGAAGTCACCGCTGCGCAGCACCATTTCGGGATGGCTGTCGACGGCCTCGCGGGCCACCGCGTCGTCGTTCTTGGAGCAGACGGTCAGCAGGACGCCCTGGCGCGACAGGTCCTTCGCCAGGCTCTGCAGCTCGCGGTGGGCGGAGCCCGGGTACGCGCCGCCGATCTTCAGCGCCGCGACGCCGTCGTCCCCGACGACCCCGCCCCACAGCGTGTGGTCGAGGTCGAGGACCAGGCACTTGCGGGCGCCGCCCAGCCGGGCCACGACCACCCGGGCCACCTCACGGGCGTACGCGTCCAGGAACTCCGTGCCGAACGCGTGCGCGGCGATGTGCCGCATCCGGTCGCCGGCCGCCCACCGGGCGTCCACCCGCCCGGCGACCGCGTCCGCCGACAGCACCACCGTGTTCGGGCGCTCGGCGAGGTCGAGCACGGCCGCGTTCATCCGCTGCCAGGCCGCCTCCACGCGCGCCTTGGTGGCGTAGTCGATCCACCGGTCGCGCCGGGCGGCGCCGAGCGGCACGGTGTTCAGCACCGCGAGCGTGCCCACGTGGCGTTCGTAGGCGTCGAGCCAGGACGCGAGTTCGGCGGGGAAGGCGGCGCAGCGCGCCACCACCTCGTCGGCGTCCAGCGGGTCGGTCACCCGCTCGAAGACGGCGCTGTCGTCCAGCAGGCACGCGGTCACGGCCGGGGCGTGCCCGCGCAGGGTGGGCGCGCCGGACAGGATCTCGAACCGCCACTGGTTGAAGCCGGTGGTCGCCGTGTCGGGCTGTACGCCCTCGGCCAGCAGTGCCGTGGTCAGCAGCGGCGGTACGGGGTCGGCGGTCGAGGAGGCGAGCAGCGCGAGGGCGACCGGGGTGAACGCCGCCGAGCCGGCCAGCGCCCGGCGGGCGGCCGGACCGCCGAGCAGCGTGCCGGCCGCCTCCCGGTCGGCGGGGTCGCCGAGCGCGCCGAGCAGCGCGCGCACCCGGGCGGCGGAGCCGGCCAGCTCGCCGGAGCGCTTCAGCGTGCGCAGCTCGGCCAGCGGGGACGCGGCGGCGGGGCTCAGCGGGGCGGCGGCTGCGGTGGGTGCGGTGGTCATCGCGTGGGCCCCGTCTGATGGCGCAGCGCCAGCCCGGACAGGATCCACTTGGACGACTCGACGTTGGCGACGAGCATCCGCCCGCCGACGCCGAGCCCGGAACGGATGCGCTGCATCGCCCGGTTGAGCTGGACGAACGGCACCGCGTTGCCGTTGTTGCCGGTGTCCGCGACGATGTTGACGGCCTGCTCCGCGCGGACCCCGAGGCGCTTGCGGATGCCGTCCGTCATCACCCCGTTGAGCTGCGGCAGCAGCACGTGCTCGACCTCGTCCAGCCGCCAGCCGGTCTCGGCCGTCAGCTCCTTGAAGATGGTCTCGGCGTGCTCGGGCACATGGTGCTCGATGGCCTTGTAGTCCTCCTCGCCCCACAGCTCGCGCACCGGCCCGTCGGGGCCCTCGGTGACCTCCGCGCCCTCCGTGCCGAACCAGCGGGCGATCTGCGCGGGCTTGCGCCCCATGCCCGTCGTCCGCAGGAACAGGTGCTCCACCAGCAGGCCGGGCCCCTCCGGGTCGGCGTCGACGACGACGGCGCCGGCGCCGTCCCCGAACAGGGCGAAGTTGATCAGCTCGGCCGGGGACATCGAGGCGATCTGGCCGCTCGACGGGAACAGCCTGAGACAGGTGTCGGCGCCGATCACCAGGCCGCGGCGCAGCCCGGAGGCCAGCAGCGCGCGGGCCGTGTACAGCCCGGTGAGCGCGCCCGCGCAGCCCGACATCAGCTGGAACGTGGGGACGTCGTTCAGCCCGATGCGGTCCGCGACCAGGTTGACCGTGGCCGGCATCAGGTGGTCGGGCGACGCGGTGGTCAGGACCAGGAACTCCAGGGACGCCACGTCGGCCCCGGCGTCGGCGAGCGCGGCGGTGGCCGCGGCGACCGCGAGGTCCGAGGTGCTCTTGGGCACCGAGGGCGGGGAGTCCGCACGGCAGAAGTAGCGGGTGCGGTTGCCCGTCATCATGTCGAGCCACTTCTCGTGCAGCCCGAAGTGCTCGGCCATGTCGCGGTTGGTGACCGGCTCTCCCGGGAGCACCTCGCTGAATCCGCTGAGCCTCATGCCGCCACCTCCGCGAGGGCGTTGTTGACCAGGTGGAGCAGGGCGCGCGGCGTGTCCGCGGCGGCGATGCCGTCGCGGTCCAGGACCACGCCGTACTCCCGCTGGATGCGGCCGGTGGTCTGGAGCAGCAGCAGCGAGTCGCAGTCCAGGTCCTCGAAGACGGCATCGAGGTCCGCGTCGAGGAGGCCCGCGGACCCGAGGTCCTGGAACTCGAGCATGATCTCCCCGAGCTCCCGGAGGGTGAGTTGTGGCATCGTCAGTTACCCCTTCACCAACGGCGGTTCGTCCGCTTCGGCGTGGTCAGGTCGGTGTCGGCAGAGCACGGGAGTCCCGCGGGAAGCGGCGCGACGGCGGGCCTCGCCCGTCCCCTGGGGCCGGGACAGCCGGCTTGTGGCCTCTGTCCCGGCCCGGGCGCCTCCGATGTGACACCGCCCGGGTCTCGAAGCGGCCTTCATCGGTGCCTCAACCCTGGCGGGAAGGCCTTGACACGACCTCGAGGCGGGCTGGAAGGGGTTTCCGGGCCGCGCGCCTC
>NZ_KQ948860.1:145463-150292 GCF_001514215.1 Streptomyces bungoensis | reverse complement strand
CGCGGGGGGCTCCGTGGGGGAGCATGCTCCGGGGGACGGCGGCGGTCAGTGCCGGGCCGGCCAGGACACGCAGCACGCCGTGAAGACCGGCGGTGACGAGCGGTACGAGGACGCCGCCCGGCAGGGCGGGCACCGCGAGGCGCACACGTCCGGCACCCGCCCTCGCGGCCGGCCACGGCGCCCGCCCGGCCCGCCGGCTCCCGGGCCGCGCGGCGGGCGCTCCCCGGACGGGCCGACACCGGGGCCTCACCCTCGTACGGGAGCTGCCCGAACCCCGGACAGGGGCCCGGTGCGGCGTCGCGGGGCCGGGGCGCCGGTTGGAAGACCTCAGGTCCTGTCGTCGAACCCCCGCCTCCCCCGCCCTGCGGGCGGACGGCGGGAGTTCGACGACAGGACCTAGCGGCCCCAGGAGCCGATGGCCGCCAGGATCTGGCGGTTGAGGGCCGTGCCGGCGCGGGTGTCCGGCTGGTCCGAGCGGCGGGTGTCCTGCAGGGCGATCGCGGCCAGATGGCCCGTGGGCAGGGTGAACGTGGCGAAGCGCCAGGTGTCGTCGGCGACGGGAGTGCCGTTGGACCGCTCCAGCAAAACCGTTTCAGCGGCCTCCTCCGCGGTCCCCGCGCCCGGGTTCGGCCCCGTCGGCGTACGGAAGCCGAACTCGGTGAACGGGAAGCGCAGACCCTGCCCGAGCGCCTTGCTGTACGCCTCCTTCAGCGTCCACAGGGTCAGCAGCGCGCCGTTGAGCTCCTCGGCCGGGACCGCGGCCAGCCGCAGCCGCTCCGGCGCGGTGCACATCAGGGTCTCCACGTCCCGCCCGCTCAGCCGCCGGGTCAGCGGCTCGGTGTCGACCCCGATGACCCCCAGCGAGGTGATCCCGCACAGCAGCAGGTCCCCGGTGTGGCTCAGGCTCACGTCGATCTGGTCGTACCCGCGCAGCCGCACCCGTCCGTTGAGCCCGTAGCTCAGCTCCAGCGAGGTCGGCTCCGTGCCCAGCGCCACCGCCGCGGTGTGCCGGATCAGCAGCCGGGTCGTCAGGAACCGGTCGCGCAGCTGGTCGCCCTTGAGCCTGCTGTAGCGCGTCCAGTCCCGCCCGAGCAGCGGCCGGCGCTCCTCTTCGGGCGGCAGCAGCGAGCGCCAGTCGGCGAGCGAGGCGTACACCAGCCCGACGCCCGCGGTGTCCAGGTCGTGCAGGAGCCGGGCCCAGGGGCCCGCAGGCCCGGCGACCCGGCTCGGCGTGGGAAGGGGCGGCCGGGGGCCACCGTGCCGGCTCATCCCGCGTACTCCGTGCCCAGCAGGTCCAGGCCGCGCGGCACCCGCACCCGCTCCAGCACCTCGTCGCACAGCCGCCCCTCGATCGCGCGGGGCAGCGGGGGCACCGGCCGGCCGACACGGCGCAGCAGCCGGTGCAGGGCCAGCACCAGCCACGCCGGGTCGGTCAGGAAGGCGTCCGGTCCCGTGCCCGCGTTCAGCCAGACGCCGACGCACGCCGACGCCGCCAGCAGCAGCGCGTACCGCTCGCTGAGCGGGAAGCTGTGCGTGTCCAGGAGGAACCCGTTGTCGGAGCCGGTGAGCCGGCCGGCCTCCCGGCGGATCTCCGCGGCCTCCGCGCACAGGCCGGCCACCAGCTCCCGCAGCAGGTCACCGCCGTCGTGCAGGGTGAGCGCGTCGGGCAGCCGCAGCGCCGCCCGGTCGAGGTAGCCGAGCAGCCCGTCCCCGCCCCCGAACCGGGCCAGCCGGGCCCCGTCCATGGCGGGCAGCGGCACCTCCAGCCGGAACAGGTCGGCCGGGGTCGGCTCCGGCTCGGGCGCGCCGTCCGCGAGCGCGGGCAGGTAGGGCGCGATGACCGACTGGCAGATGGCGCTGCTGACATGGCCGAAGGTGATGGTGGACAGGTCGCGCAGGTGCTTGCGGAAGACGGCGTGGTGACCGCGCTCGGCGTGGAAGGCGTCCCCCATCACCGCGGACAGGTCGTACAGCGCCTCGCCGACGATCTTGGGCGAGATGTACTTGGTGACGGCCGTGAGCACGTCGCACTGGTCGGGCAGCAGGTGCACCGAGCGGCCGGCGGTCAGCGACAGGCAGTCGGCGATCAGCAGGTCGGCGAAGGTGCCGGCGATCGCCGAACGCGCGGTGGCGTCACCGGCGGGCCCGCCGAACTCCCGTTCCTGGGCGGCGCGCACGGCGGAGCGCAGCGCGGTGTCGGCGAGGCCGATGGCCATCGACGGGAAGACGGCGTGCACGGCCGGGTAGGCGCGCAGACTGAGCGCGACGCCGTCACCCCAGGTGCCGACCAGGCTCTCGCCGGGCAGCGGGCAGTCGACGAACTCCAGCCCCGCGGCCTGCAGTCCGCGCACCCCGGTCGTGCGGTGCCGGCCGAGCGCGCGCACCCCGGCGGGCGGCACGGTGGCCGGGTCGAACATCAGGATCGAGTAGTCGGTCTCCCCGTCGCCGGTCTTGACGAAGCCGATGATCAGCTCCGCGGTGTGGGCGTTGTTGATGGCGTTCTTGCGGCCGTTGAGCCGCAGCATGCCGTCGTCGCTCCAGGCGGCGGTGTACTCCTGGGCGTGGAACTCGCTCTCGTGCTCGAAGCGCTGGCAGGCCACCCCGACGGTGCCGCCGCGCAGCACGACCCCGGCCATCCGGCCGGACTGGCGGGCGTCGCCGTTGAGCCAGACCATCTGGGCGCCGAGGAACGGGGTGAAGCCGTGGCTGAAGGCCAGCGCGGGGTCGCGCCGGAAGAAGGGCCGCATCACCAGGCCGAGCAGGTCGGTGCCGGCCATCCGGCCGCCGAGGCGCTCGGGCACCAGTTCGGCGGGCATGCCGAGGCTCTGGAAGCGCCGCAGGCCGACCGGGGAGATCTCCTCCTTCCGGTCGGCGTCGAGCACCGCGTCGAAGCCCATCGGGTTGCCGGGGGCCCACGGATCGCCGAGCCCGTCCTCGATCTCGGCGATCCGGGACCGCACGCGGGTCAGCCGGTCGGGCTGCCACCGTGTGTCCCGGCCGCTGACGGCGGCGATGATGTCGTCGTGTTCGTACATGGTCACCCCAGGGCGATAAGGAGGGGTCGCGAAGGACAGTCCCCCGCACCGTGCGCCATCCGGCTGGAGACGCCCTCGACCGGGAGTCGAGGCTCGGGGAAGGCGGGGCGGGGACCGCTTCCGCGGCACCGGACCGGGGCCGGCCTCAGCGGGGCGCGCGCCGGGGCCCGGTACGGGCTCCCTCGACCAGCCAGCGCCGCAGTGGGCGGCCTGCCGGTGCCGTGCCGTCGCCGCGGCCCGGGAAGGCCCGGAACTCGCTCCGCGCCAGGGCGAGTTTGAGCAGGGCCAGGTCCTGGGGCGGGGTGAGCGGGTCGTCGGCGGTGTAGGCGACGCGGACCAGGCCGGGCAGGGGGTACAGCGTCTCCGCGCGCAGCGCGAAGCCGCCCAGCGCCTCGGGCAGCAGCTCGCGGCGGGGCGCGCCGGTCGCCCGGACCAGCGCGTCCAGGTTCGGGGTGGGGAGCGAGAGCAGCAGCTCGGGCTCGTCGAACAGCCGGGCCACGGGAGTGCCGACGACCTGGGTGACGCGGATCCGCTCGTCGCCGGACGCGGCGGCGAGGGCGGGGATCCCGCCGAGGTCGAAGCCGATGACGCAGGTGCGCGCGGTGACGGCTAGCGGGGCGAAGCGGTCGATGAGCCGGGAGAGCGGCAGGCCGGAGTGGTGCGCCGCGGTCGGCGGCGAGGTGGCGACCACGGCGTGGCCGCGCCGCACCAGCCGCTTCAGCAGGGGCAGGTGCCGCTCGGGCCGGCCGAGCGCACCGGTGACCACCACGGCCAGGGGGCGGGGCCGCCGCGGGTCGAGCCCCCCGGTCCACCACACCGCGTCCCCGCCCGTCATCCGGCCCTCGCCGCGCCACCGGACTCCGGGCTGCTCATCAATCACTCCTCTCAGGGCGGCACGGCACCCACGACGACGTCCGGCCCGCCGAACGGAACCCGCTCCCGACCTGCGTGGGCCCCAGGGCCGAGGCATTGAGCCGGCCCGGTCCCAAGCCGGTCGGGTCCGGACCGGTCCGTTCGGGCCGTCCCGGCCCCCGGCGGGTCGGGCCGTCCCGGCCCCCGGCGGTTCGGTTCGGACGATTCGGGGTTCGGTCGGTTCGTGGTTCGGGGCGGCGGCTCGGCTGTGTGCCACGTGTCACCGGCCCGGGAGGGTGCGAGGTCGTGTCCGGACGAGTCTGCTCGGCCGACCTCAAGGCCCGCTGAAGCCGCCACCTGAGCCCGGTTCGTGCAGGGGGGTGCAGGGACGTCGGGCGGCCTCCGGGTCGAGTCCCCGTCGACCGGGGCGCGAGCCCGGCGCGGAAACGTACGCGGACCAGGCCGGCGGACGCCGGGGAGCCGGTCGTACGGAGGGCGCGGACGTGGACGGGACGTCGCAGGGCGGGATCGTGCGAGGGCTGGTGCGCGGAGCGCTGGCCGTGTACCGGGTGCTGGTCGTGTACGGCGCGCTGTGGGTGGCGATGCCCGACGATCAGATGCGGGTCATCCTGGGGCCGGGGCCGGGGCCGGGTCCGCAGCCGGGTTCGGATTCGGGGCCGGCATCCGGAGTGCATCGGCCCGGCGCCGCGAGCGACGGCGCGGCGTCCCCGCCACGCCCCCGGCGCCGCGCCGTACGGCACCCGGCGCGCCGTATGACGGGCCCGCCGCCGGGCCACCCCGAACGCCTGCGGGACGACATCCCCCTGACCCCGCTGGAGCGCCGGCTACGGCGCGAACTCGGCCTGGGGTAGCCGTACCGCCGCCAGCCGCCAGCCGCCAGCCGCCAGCCGCCAGCCGCCAGCCGCCAGCCGCCAGCCGCCA
>NZ_KQ948860.1:0-144739 GCF_001514215.1 Streptomyces bungoensis | reverse complement strand
ACGTCGGCCGTCGGCCACCACCTGTCAGACGCCGACCGTCAGCCCCAGCCCCCAGCCGTCAGCCCCAGCCGCCCGCGCCAGCCGCACCGGCGGCCGGCCGCCGACCGCCAGCCGCCTGCTCCCGCCCGTCAGACGCCCAGGCGTGACGTCGGCTCGCGGTGTGCCGGGGACTCCGGTGCCGGTGCCGCGTGGACCGGGACCCGGACGGCCAGGCGGAAGACGCCCGGTTCGTCGTCGCCGCCCGCGCCCACCCGCAGCCCGCCGCCCACGGTCGCGACGCGCGCGGCCAGGTTGCCGAGGCCGGTGCCGTTGGGTACGGAGCTGGTCGGCACGGCGCTGCCCGCGCCGACGCCGTCGTTCACGATCTCCAGCCGCACGAAGGTGTCGTCGTCCAGCAGAGACGTACTGATCGAGCAGGAGCGCGGCTGGCTGTGCCGCAGGATGTTCGTCACGCCCTCGCGCAGCACGGTCGCCAGGATGGTGTTGGCCGTGGACGACAGCCCGGTCACGGACACGTCGATCCGGGCCTCGATGCCCGCCGCCTTCAGCACGGACCGCGCCGACTCCGCCTCCACCAGCAGCGACATGTCGCGGTAGCCGCGCGCCACTTCCCGCACGTCGGCCAGCGCCTGCCGGGAGATCACCAGCACCTCGGCGACCTCGTCCCGGGCCCGCTGCGGGTTGCTGTCGATCAGCCGCGCGATCAGCTCGTTCTTCAGGGTGATCGAGGAGAGGCTGTATCCGAGCAGGTCGTGCAGGTCGCGGGCGAACCGCAGCCGCTCCCGGGCCACCGCCATCCGCGCCAGCTCGTCCCGCGACGCGTGGATCGCCGTGGCCAGTCCGGCGAGCCGTACCACCGCGAAGATGATCAACGCGGTGAGGGCCGTCGACACGCCCATGTACGCGATGCTCACGAAGTTCAGGGACTGCAGCGCCGAGATCACCACGACGGCGACGGTCGTGGTGCCGAACAGGGTCCAGCCGGCCACCGGCGGCAGCAGGAGAAGAAACGATCCCGCGAGGAAGCCCGCCATACCGCCCCAGTGCCACCCGAAGGTGATGAGCGGGGCGAAGGTCAGCACGGCCTGGAGAATCAGGGTCCACGGCAGTAACCGCTCGCGGAGGGCCGCCGCGTGCGGCGCGGAGTGGGCGTACTGCAGGGCCGCGAGGACGGGCGGAACGGCCGCGCACGCCACCAGCTCCATCCCGCTCGGCCCGGAGTCGAGGACGTTCACCAGCTGCATCAGCAGATAGCCCGAGAACACGACGACGACCAGCACGGAGGCGATCGTCGGGCTGGGTGCGGCGGAACTCACGGCAGCCAGGTCCGGCTCGCTCGATCTCGTCCGCCTGGGCGGAACTCCTCGCTTGGGTCCACCCTGCTTCGTCACCAGGCCCCCGCTCCTTCTGCGTCCCCCGAACCGGCGTCCGAAATCATATCGGCGCCGCCCATCCTGTGAAGGGCGTGTGATCAGCCTGGTGGCAGATGTGCCGCTTTCTTTGAAACGTCCTTACTCGGAAGCCCGGTTGACGGGCGTATATGCCGACCAGTGAAGAATTCACATCGCCAGACATGAGGCGATAACTGGCCCGAGTGTGGCCGGATTGCGTTAACTCTGTCGCGGAACGACCGAGCACCCCGGCAAGACCGGCCGCACCGGACAGTCCGGCGCCCGCCCCGATCCCGCACGCGGACCGACCGACGAACGGCACCGCACCACGGCCCCGGGCGCCGCCACGCGGTCACGGCACCACGCACGGCACGCACGGCATGCGACGACTCGGCACTTCCCCGCACCTCTTCTCGCACCTCGGCGACGGGCAGCACCCACCGCGCCGGCGCACTTCCCGATCGACGCCGAAGGCCCGCACCACGCCGCGGCATCCGCACAGCTCCCACCACCCGGACCGGCCGGACGACCCCGGACGGCCGACGCGACCAGCCACACAAGGAGCGACCATGACCAGCACCGTGATCACCGACGGCCCGTCCGACGTCTTCCGCACCCCCGAGGACGAGGTCCGGTTCGCCGAACTGATGCTGCACGCGTTCCTCGACCCGGAGACCGCCCGGCGCTACGCCACCGCCCCCTCCGCCGTGCTGGGCGAGTTCGGCCTCGCCCTCGGCGCCGACGGCCGGGCGCCGCAGCTGCCCCGCGCCGCCGGCGACCGCGTCGTGCGGGAGGACTTCACGAACCTCGGGGCGGCGGGCGTGTGCCTGCTGACCCTGTGCATCGCCGACGCGCCGGAGGCCGGTGCCGAAGTGGCCGCCGCGGCCTGCTGAACCGGCCGCAGCAGCGCGGCAGAACCACACGACGACAGGGGGGAAAGAACATGCGAGTGGGGTTCAGAAGACACGTACGCGCCGAAGTGGTCCCGGGCGAGGGCACGTACGTCGTGTCGGAGCGCGGCATCGTCGCCTTCGAGGACGATCCGGTCGCGGTCGTCGCACCGCTGCTGGACGGCACCCGGGACTTCCGGGCGCTGGTCAGCGCGGCGGCACCGCGCTGCTCCGCCGCGGAGGTCGCGCTGGCGATCGGCCGGCTCAACGAGGCGGCCCTGCTCGTCACCAGCCCCGAACCGCCGGACGACCGGCCGGCCGCGCCCCTGGTGAGCCGCGCGGCGGCCGCCTACTGGGAACTGGCGGGCGCCCCCGGTCCGTTGCCCGACCACCGGGTGGCCGTCCGCGCCGTCGGCGGCGCCGACGCGCGGGCCGCCGCCGAGGCGTGCGCCGCGTCGGGCCTCGTGGTCACCGGCGAGGATCCCGAAGGCCCGGGCGCCGACGACGCCGCGCTGACCCTGGTCGTCTGCGACGACTACCTGGATCCCGCCCTGGGTGCGATCGACGCGTGGGCGCGGGCCGCCGGCCGCCCCTGGCTGCTGGCGAAGCCGCACGGGACGACCCCCTGGGTGGGCCCCGTGTTCCGGCCCGGCGTCTCGGCGTGCTGGCACTGCCTCGTCCAGCGCATGTCCGGGCACCGCACCACCCAGGCGCATCTGCGCGCCCGGCTCGGCCGGCCGGTGCCCCACCCGCCGGCCGAGACCCCGGCCAGCCTGCTCCTCGGCCACCAGCTCGCCGTCACCGAAGGCCTGAAGTGGCTGGCGGGGCACCGCTACCCGGGCCAGGACGGCGTGCTGGCCTTCGACACGATCGGCTTCACCAGCCGGCTGCACGCGCTGCGCCGGCGCCCCCAGTGCGCCGAGTGCGGTGACCCCGCCCTGGTGGCCCGGCGGGTCGGCGGGCCCGTCGTCCTCGGCTCCCGCCAGAAGGCCCAGCGCACCGGCAACGGGCACCGGGCCGTCACGGCCGAACGCACCCTGCGCACCTACGAGCACCTGATCAGCCCCATCACCGGAGTGGTCAAGGCGGTGGAGCGCGACCCGCGCGGCTCGGCCGAGTTCAACTCCTTCCGCGCCGGCCACAACCACGCGCGCGGCGCGCACGGCCTGACCGGCCCCGCCTCCCGGCTGCGCAGCGAGAGCGGTGGCAAGGGCATGACCGAACTCGACGCACGGGTGAGCGCGTTGTGCGAGGGACTGGAGCGCCACGCGGGGACCTTCCAGGGCGACGAGCCCACCGTACGGGCGAGTTGGGCGGAGGTCGCCGAGAACGCCGTGCATCCCGCCGACTGCCTGCTCTACGACCCGCGCCAGCGCGTCGCGCCGTTCGACGAGACGGCCGCCGTCGACTGGACGCCCGTGTGGTCCCTGACCCGCGGCACCCACCGCCTGCTGCCGACCGCCCTGCTCTACTACGACACCCCGCGCACCCCCGGCCTCGGCTGCGTCCGGGCCGACTCCAACGGCAACGCGGGCGGCGCCAGCCTCGAGGACGCGGTCGTGCAGGGGTTCCTGGAACTCGTCGAGCGCGACGCGGTCGCCCTGTGGTGGTACAACCGCACCCGCCAGCCCGGCGTCGACCTCGGGTCCTTCGGCGAACCGTGGATCGACCGGGTCCGGACCGTGCACGCCGCGCTGGGCCGCGAGGTGTGGGCGCTGGACGTCACCTCCGACTTCGGCATCCCCGCCTTCGCCGCCCTCACCCGGCGCACCGGTGCCGGCACCGAGGACCTGCTGTTCGGGTTCGGCGCCCACTTCGACCCGTCCGTGGCGCTGTGCCGGGCGCTGGCGGAGATGAACCAGATGATGCCGGCCGTCGTCGAGGCCCGCCCCGACGGCACCGGCTACGGCTGCCCCGACGAACGGCTCACCGAGTGGTGGCGCACCGCCACCGTGGCCGGCCACCCCTACCTGCTGCCCGATCCCGCCCGGCCCGCGCGCACCCGCGCCGACTTCCCCTACACGTCCCGCGCCGACCTCCTGGACGACGTGGCCGCGATCCGCGCCGCCGTCGAGGAGCGCGGCATGGAACTCCTCGTCCTCGACCAGACCCGGCCGGACGTCGGCCTGCCCGTGGTCAAGACGATCGTGCCGGGAATGCGCCACTTCTGGGCCCGGTTCGCCCCCGGCCGCCTGTACGACGTTCCGGTGGCGCTCGGCCGGCTGGCCGGACCGACACCGTACGAAGAGCTGAATCCGGTCGCCATGTTCCTGTGAGAACGGGCGTCCGCTCCGCAATCCTGCCGTGAGCACTCCCTCCGGCGAATGTCGGCAACTACTCTGTTTCCGGCCAACTCCGTGCGAGACCGTGCGGCGGGCCGGAGGGGGTGAACCACGCTCGTGATCAGGATTCTGATTGCGGAGGACATGTACATGTTGCGCCGGGCACTCGTGGAACTGATTTCCATGGAGCCCGACATCGAGGTCGTCGCCGAACTCGATTCCGGCGGCGACATCGTGGCCCGCGCCGAGGCCGTCAAGCCCGACGTGGCCGTCCTGGACATCGAACTGCCCGTCCTCGACGGCCTCTCGGCGGCACGCGAGCTGCACCAGCGCGGCCTCCCCACCAAGGTGCTGATCCTCACGAGCCTGGGCCGGCCGAACCACCTGCGCCGTGCGCTGGACGCCAACGTCAGCGGCTTCATCCTCAAGGACTCGAGCCCGGACCGGCTGGCCGCCGCGATCCGCTCGGTCGCGGCGGGCGAGCGCGTCTTCGACCCGCAGCTCACGCTCGCCGCCCTCGAACACACCGAGTCCCCGCTCACCCCCCGCGAGAGCGACGTGCTGCGGCTCGCCGCGGCCGGTGACGACGTCGGCGAGATCGCCAGGACCCTGCACCTGTCCACGGGCACCGTGCGCAACTACCTGACGACCGTGGTCTACAAGCTCGGCGCCCGCAACCGCGTCGACGCGATCCGCATCGCCCGCACCTCCGGCTGGCTGTGACGGCCCCCGGCCCCGGCCGCCGGGTGTGAACCCGTCACGGTCGCGGCCGTGAGGGATTCACCCCGGGCGCGTGGCCCGCGCACTGGTCCCGCGGACGCGCCGCATGGGACGGTCGGGGCACGGGGAAGCACCGGTCCCCGGGCCGCGACCGTCCAGAGGGGGACCCATGAACATCACCGTGCTGGGACCGTTCTCCGCTCTCGTCGAGGGCGTCTCCGTCTCGCCCACAGCCGGCAAACCGCGCCAGATCCTCGCGCTGCTCGCCGTCCAGGCCGGGCAGGTCGTGCCGGTGCCCACGGTCATCGAGGAGGTCTGGGGCGACGGCGCGTCACCGAGGGCGCACATCACCGTCCAGACCTACGTCCTGCAACTGCGCACCCGCCTGAGCCAGGCCCTGGGCGACCCCTCGGCGGCCCGCGAGGTGCTGGTCACCCGCCCCGGCGGATACGCGCTGCTCGTCGGACCGGACGCCGTGGACGCGCACGTCCACGACCGCCTGTGCGCCGAGGCCCAGGCGGCCGCGGAACAGGGCGACGACGCCCGCGCGGCCACGCTGTTCCGCCGGGCACTGGCCCTGTGGCAGGGCGAGGAGGACGCCTTCGCGGACGTCCGCACAGGCGCGCTGCTGGGCCTGGAGGGGATGCGCCTGACCCAGAGCCGCAAGGACGCCCTGGAGCGCTGCCTCGCCGCCGAACTGCGGCTCGGCGCCCATGAACGCCTGCTCCCCGAACTGGCCGACCTCACCGGCCGCCATCCCCACGACGAGGGCCTGCACGCCCTCTTCGTCACGGCCCTGAGCCGGTCCGGCCGCCCCGAGTCCGCCCTCACCGTCTGCACGTCGCTGCGCTCGCGCCTCGACGACCGCTTCGGCCTCCTGCCGTCCCCGGGCCTGCGCCGCCTGGAGCGCGAGCTGCGGGCACGGCTGAGCACGCCCGCCGGAGCGTAGGGCCTCTCGTTCGGATCATGCCGGGCTCGCGGGCCCCGGCACCGTGCCTCGCCGCGTTGTCGTCGGTTGCCATGGCTCCGCCATGGCGACCTCCTCCGCCTTGCGATGCTCCCCCACTGCCCGAACGGCGTGGGAGGTGTCCTTCGCACCGGACCCCGCTCCCTGATCCGGCCCGATCCGAACGAAAGACCCTGGCGGCGCCCGCCGGGACCCTCCAGCGGCGTCCTAACGCGCCTCCAGCGCGGGGCCGTCTGCTGGGGAGGCAGGCCGGCGTGCGGTGAGGGCGCGGGCCCCGGCCGGAAGGGGGCGTCATGCGGGTGCTGTTCGCCGCGAGGCACTCCCTGCCGCATCTGCTCGCGATGGCACCGACCGCCCTGGCCTGCGCGGCGGCCGGGCACGAGGTGCGCATCGCGGCCCCGGTGCCGACGGGCGGCCTGTTCACCCACGGCGGGCTCCCCGCCGTGCTCGGCGCGCTCCCCGTCCTGCCGCCGGAGCCCGGCTGGCGTCCCCACGTCGCCGTGCACGCCGCATCCGGCGACGTCCCCGGCGCGTGGCCCGCCGACGCCTGCGCGGCCCTGTCCGGCGACACCGCCCTGCGCTCCGGCCACCGCGCCGGTGAGCGCTCCGGCGACCGGCCGGCGCCCTGGCCGCACCCTCGGCCGACGTCCTGGCCGGGCGGTGCGTCCGGGCCCTGGTCCGGTGGCCCCCGTTCCGGCTCCCCCTCCGGGGACGCGGCCGGGCCGTGGGGCGGCGGGCAGGTGGTGCACTGGTCCGCGCTGGACCACCGGGACCCCGCGCGGGCGGCGGTGGGCGGCGCGGGCCTCTGGGTCGATCCCTGCCCGCCGGCCCTGCGCGGTGACGCGGAGGCCGGCGCGTTCGCCGTGCGCCACGAGGACGTGCCGGCGGTCCGCCTGCCCGAGTGGCTGGAGCAGCCACCCGCCAGGCCCCGGGTGTGCCTGCGCCCCGGCCCCGACCAGGGGCCCGGTGTCTGGTCCGCCGCACGGGTACGCCAGGTGGCCCGTGCCGTGCGCGAGCTCGACGCCGAACTGGTCGCGGTCGTCGCCCCGTACCGCCGGCACGCCTACCGCCAGGCCCTCGGCCGGGGGGTCCGCTTCGCCGGCCCCCTGCTCCTGGGCCCGGTGCTGGCCACCTGCGCGGGCGTGGTGCACGACGGCGGGCCCGACGTCACCCTGGCGGCCGCCGCGCACGGCGTGCCCCAGCTGGTGCTGACCGGCACCCGCCCCGCGGGCGACCGGCTGGCCCGCATCGGCGCGGGCCGGCGCCTGGTCGCCGCGACCCCCGCCGACGCCCGTGACATGGCCGACGCACTGCGGCTCCGGCGCCACCTGGCCGAGCTGCTGCACGGCGGAAGGGCCCTCGCCGCCGCCGAGCGGCTGCGCACCCGGATCGCGGCGCTGCCTCCCCCGTCCGCCCTGGTCGGGCTGCTGGAGGACGCCGCCGGCAGCGGACCCGGCCGACGCCCCCACCCGAAGCGGCGCCGGACCGGGCCATCACAGCGACAGCGACACGAGGAAGGCGAGCGGGGCACATGAGCGTCTACGAGGCGGAAAGACCGACGACGAGCCCGGTGCGGCCGGCCGGCGCACCCCACCCGGCGGAACCCGAGCCCACCGCAGGAACCACGGAGACCGGCGCGACCACCGCGGCGAGCACGACCGCCGAAACCACCGGGGCCGCCCAAGAGGCACCCACCCTCGCGCAGTTGACGGCCGAGCTGGCCGCCCTGCACGCGCTCGCCACCGCCGGTCCCGGCGAGGCGGCCACCGAGGCGCAGCACCGGCGGGGCAAGCTGACCGTCCGGGAACGCCTGGACCTCCTCTTCGACGAGGGCACGTTCACCGAGATCGAGCCCCTGCGCCGGCACCGGGCGAGCGGCTTCGGCCTGGAGGACCGGCGGCCGTACACCGACGGTGTGGTCACCGGCTGGGGTCTGGTCGACGGACGCCGCGTCTTCGCCTACGCCCATGACTTCCGCATCTTCGGCGGAGCCCTCGGCGAGGCGCACGCCCAGAAGATCCACAAGCTGATGGACCTGGCGGCGGCGGCCGGTGCGCCCCTGGTCAGCCTGAACGACGGCGCCGGCGCCCGTATCCAGGAGGGCATCAGCGCGCTCGCCGGCTACGGCGGCATCTTCCAGCGCAACGTCCGCGCCTCCGGGGTGATCCCCCAGATCAGCGTGATGCTCGGCCCGTGCGCGGGCGGCGCCGCCTACTCGCCCTCGCTGACCGACTTCGTGTTCATGGTCCGCGCCACCTCCCAGATGTTCGTCACCGGCCCGGACGTGGTGCGGGCGGTCACCGGGGAACAGGTCACGCACGAGGAGCTGGGCGGTGCCGAGGTGCACGCGGCCCGCTCCGGGGTCGCCGCGTTCGTCCACGACGACGAGGAGACCTGCCTGGCCGAGGTCCGCTACCTGCTGTCGCTGCTGCCGGCCAACAACCGCGAACACCCGCCCGAGACGCCCTGCGACGACCCCGTGGACCGCCGCTGCGAGGCCCTGCTGGAACTGGTGCCCGCCGAGTCCCGGCGCAGCTACGACATCCGCCCGGTGATCGCGGAGATCGTCGACGACGGCGACGTCACCGAGGTCCACGAGCTGTGGGCGCCGAACGTGGTGTGCGCGCTGGCCCGCCTCGGCGGCCAGACGGTCGGCATCGTCGCCAACCAGCCGTCCGTGTACGCCGGGGTGCTGGACATCGAGGCCGCGCAGAAGGCGGCCCGGTTCGTGCAGTTCTGCGACGCGTTCAACGTCCCGCTGGTCACGCTGGTCGACGTGCCGGGCTTCCTGCCCGGCGTGGACCAGGAGCACGGCGGCATCATCCGGCACGGCGCCAAACTGCTGTACGCGTACTGCAACGCCACCGTGCCCCGGATCCAGGTGATCCTGCGCAAGGCGTACGGCGGCGCGTACATCGTCATGGACTCCCGTTCCGTCGGGTGCGACCTGTCCTTCGCCTGGCCCGGCAACGAGGTCGCGGTCATGGGGGCGGAGGGCGCGGCCAACGTGGTCTTCCGCAGGCAGATCGCCGCCGCGGACGACCCGGAGGCTACCCGGGAACGGCTCGTCGAGGAGTACCGCTCCGAACTGATGCATCCCTACTACGCGGCCGAACGAGGCCTCGTGGACGACGTCATCGATCCCGCCGACACCCGCAGGGTGCTGATCGACGCGCTGACCACACTGCGCGCCGTGCACCGCACGGGCCCGGCCCGGAAGCATGGGAACCAGCCCCAATGACCTCACCCACCACCCGTCCCGCACTGCCGGGCCCCGGAACCGCCGCCGGGACGGCCCCCCGCGCGGCCACGGCCACCACGCGTCCCGCGCCGTCGGGTCCCGGAACCGCTTCCGAGTCCGCCGCCCGCCCCGCCGCGGTCGCCGCGCGTCCTGCTCCGCCCGCCACCCGGCCGGCGCCGTCCGGCCCTGGGACTGCTTCGGGGGCCGCCGCCCGCGCTGCTACGGTCGCCGCGCGTCCTGCCCCGCCTGCCGCGCGGCCCGAGCCGTCCGGTCCGAAGACCATGTCCGGGACGGCCACCCGCCCTGTCACGGTCGCCGCGCGTCCTGCTCCGCCCGCCACGCCGTCGAGCGCACCGCCGGGGGAGCGGGCCGCTGCCGGCGGCCGCGTGCTCGGCGCGCGCGGGGGTGGGTCGAGCGTCACCCGGCCCGCGCCGTCCGGCCCCGGGGCCGCATCCCGCCCCGCCGCCCGCCCCACCACGGTCACCGCGCGTCCCGCCCCGCCCGCCACCCGGCCCGCACCGTCCGGCCCGGGGGCCGGCTCCGAGGCCGCCCCCGGAGCCAGCTCCGTGGCCGCTCCCGCGACCAGATCGCAGGACGCCCCCGCGACCAGCTCCCAGGCCACCCCCGCGACCACCTCCGACGCCGCCCCCGGAACCGCACCGGCCGCCACGGGCGCCCGGACAGTCCGTGCGCCCTTCCCCGTCCCGGCGTCCGCCGTGCCCTCCGCGCCCGCGGACGCCGCACGGGCCGTCAAGCCGCTGCTGATCATCCGTGGCGGTGATCCGACGCCGGACGAGATCGCCGCCGTCACCGCGGCCATCCTCGCGGTCCTGCCCCGCCGCGCGCCGCGGCCGCCCCTCACCCCCGCGCCCGCCCGACGCGCCCGCTGGACCCCGCCCGCGAGCCCGTCGACGTCATGGCTGGGACCCGCCTGACCGGCCGGGGCGCGTCAGTTGAGCATGGCGCGGGCCGTACCGGCCTGCTGACGGACCGTCCGGGCGGCTGACTCGTCGACGACCTCGATCAGATGCGCGTACGCGTCCAGCTCGGCGGCCCCCTCGACGAACTCCCCCCGCTGCACGAGGAGCTGACCGCGCTCGTAGCGCAGCCGGGCGGGGTGCGAGGGGATGAGCAGGCTCAGCTCCACGGCCCGGAGGGCGACGTCCGACCGCTCGGGCCGGGCGGAGGCCCAGGCCCGGACGTTGTTGAGGATCCGCTGGACGACCTCCAGCGGGGCCGCGGGCACCAGCATGGAGGGCCGCAGCGGCGTCCCGGCCGCACCGGCGACCAGGAGCTCGGCGTCCGCGCCGGTCAGTACCCTGCCGCCGTCGAACGGGTCGGCCAGCACCTGTTCCTCGGCCGCTCCGAACCCGATCACGAAGTGTCCCGGGAGCGCGACCCCGTACACGGGTGCGCCCGCCCGGCGGGCGACCTCCATCCACACGACCGACAACAGGATCGGCAGCCCGCGGCGGCGCCGCAGCACCTCGTGCAGCAGGGAGGACTCCAGGCGCTCGTAGTCCGCGGGCGCCCCGTGGAACCCGAGGCGCTCACCGAGCAGCCGGCCCACCGCCTCCGCCCAGGCGCGCGGGCCGCCCGGACGGTACGGCAGCAGCCCGGCGAGCCGGTCCAGCTCCAGCTGGGCCGCGTCGATACCGGCCTCGTCGAGCGTGCCGTCCGCGTCGGCGCCGATCAGCAGACACAGCGCCGACAGATCCGGCCGCTCCGACCGCGCCTCCTCCCCGAACCGCCGCCGCACCTCGGCGGACCGCTCCGGCGGAGGCGGGTACGGAGGCGGAAGACGCGGATGCCGCATGCCTGGCTCATGCCCTTTCACGACGGTTCCTACCACTGCCCGGCGCATGTCCGGTGACCGGTGCGGGCCTCACCGCGCGGCCTCTCCCGGCGCCCGGTGGTAGTGGTAGGCGTGATGGACGGACATGCCGAGACGGGTGTACAGGGCCCGGGCGCCCTCGTTGGCCTCCTCCACCTGCAGCCAGGCCGCCGAGGCGCCCTCGGCCAGGGCCCGGCGGGCGAGCGCGGCCATGACCTCGGTGGCCAGGCCCTGCCGGCGCCGTGCGGGGTCCACCTCGACGGCGGAGAACCCGGCCCAGCGGCCGTCCACCACGCACCGCCCGATCGCCGCCGGAGGCTCGCCCGCCGCGCCCGGCACCGTCGCGAACCACACCGACGGGCCACTGCCCAGCACCCGCAGGGCCACGTCGCTCAGCCCCTTGCGCCGGTACCGCGCCAGCCAGGCCTCGCCGGCCTCCCGGGACAGCGCCACCCCGGCGCCCTCGGCGACGTCCGCGATCGGCGCGAGCCCGCCGACCCACAGCTCGGCCGTCACCTCCCGCATCCAGCCGCGCCGCTCCAGCTCCGCGGACAGCACCTCCTGCGTGCCCTCGGCACCGGTCGCGGTCTGGACGTACGCGGGCAGCCCGCGCTCGCCGTACCAGCGCCGTACGGCCTCCAGGGCCGCGTCGAGCGGCAGCCCCGGCTCGCCGAGCGGCAGCACGCTGTTGGCCCGCCGCGTGAACCCGGCGGCGGCCCGCAGTTCCCACTCGCCCAGTCCCTCGCTCTCCACCGGACGCCACGCCCGCGAGGCGACCCGCGCCAGCTCCGGGTAGCTCGCGGCGGGCCCCCGGCGACGCGCCGGAGCGGCCGGCACGACCTTCGCCGCGACGAGCGTGGACTCCGCGATGCGGACCCGCTCCCCGTCCCGTCGTGTGATCATGAGCACGCCGTCGTCCCATGATGTGAGAACACCCACCGTGTCGGTGAACTTCTCCGGCGCCGCTCCAGGTTCGCCCAAGCGCCGCACGGAGACCCGTTTGCCCACGTCAGCAGTGGTGATACGGACCTCGAGGCGTCCATGCGCCGAGATTTCCACTGGTCAGTTCACCCCTCCTGTTCGGATCTTGCCCCGGAACGGAGATACTAGGGGCGGGCATCGACGACGCCGCGCTCCCGCGCGCCAGGCGGCGGAGCCTGAGGAGGCCCGCCAGCGCCCTATCGAGGAGGAACGACAGCGTGACCTACGTCATCGCGCAGCCTTGTGTCGACGTCAAGGACAAGGCGTGCATCGAGGAGTGCCCGGTCGACTGCATCTACGAGGGCCAGCGGTCCTTGTACATCCACCCGGACGAATGCGTCGACTGTGGTGCCTGTGAGCCGGTCTGCCCGGTCGAGGCGATCTTCTACGAGGACGACGTCCCGGAGGAGTGGAAGGACTACTACAAGGCGAACGTCGAGTTCTTCGACGAGCTGGGCTCCCCCGGCGGTGCCAGCAAGCTCGGGCTGATCGAGCGCGACCACCCGGTCGTCGCCGCGCTGCCGCCGCAGGGCGAGTGACCGCGGCCGCGGCCTAGGCCCTGTCAGCGCCGCCTCGGTCCCGTACGGCCCGGTCACCCGGATCACCGCCGTACGGGACCGAGGCGTTCGCCGTACCGACGAAAGCGAGCGAGATCCCCGTGTCCGCAGTCTCCGACCGGCTCCCCACCTTCCCCTGGGACAAGCTGGAGCCCTACAAGCAGACGGCCGCCGCGCACCCGGACGGCATCGTCGACCTGTCCGTCGGCACCCCCGTCGACCCGGTCCCGGAACTCATCCAGAAGGCCCTGGTCGACGCGGCCGACTCGCCGGGCTACCCGACGGTCTGGGGCACCCCGGCGCTGCGCGACGCGATCACCGGCTGGCTCGAGCGTCGCCTGGGCGCCCGCGGGGTCACCCACCGCCACGTCCTGCCGGTGGTCGGCTCCAAGGAACTGGTCGCCTGGCTGCCGACCCAGCTCGGCCTCGGCCCCGGCGACACGGTGGCCTACCCGCGCCTGGCCTACCCGACGTACGAGGTCGGCGCCCGCCTCGCCCGCGCCGGCCACCAGGCCTACGACGACCCGCGCGAGCTGGACCCGGCGAACCTGAGACTGCTCTGGCTGAACTCGCCGTCGAACCCGACGGGCAGGGTCCTGGCCAAGGACGAGCTGACGGAGATCGTCGCCTGGGCCCGCGCCCACGGCGTGCTCCTCGTCTCCGACGAGTGCTACCTGGAGCTGGGCTGGGAGGCCGACCCGGTCTCGGTGCTGCACCCGGACGTCAACGGCGGCTCCCACGACGGCATCCTGGCCGTCCACAGCCTCTCCAAGCGGTCGAACCTGGCCGGCTACCGCGCGGCCTTCGTGGCGGGCGACCCGGCCGTCCTGGGCCCCCTGCTGGAGATCCGCAAGCACGGCGGCATGATGACCTCCGCGCCGACGCAGGCGGCCGTGGTGGCGGCCCTGGGCGACGACGAGCACGTCCGCGTCCAGCGCGAGCGCTACGCCGCCCGCCGCGCGCTGCTGCGCGAGGCGCTCCTCGGCCACGGCTTCCGCATCGAGCACAGCGAGGCCAGCCTCTACCTGTGGGCCACCCGGGGTGAGTCCTGCTGGGACACGGTCGCCCACCTGGCCGGGCTGGGCATCCTGGTGGCCCCCGGCGACTTCTACGGCGAGGCCGGCGAGCGGTTCGTGCGCGTGGCCCTGACGGCGACGGACGAGCGCGTCCGGGCGGCGGTCGCCCGGCTGTGACGGCCGCGCGGGCCACGGCGGGGTCCGGAACACGGTGAAGGGGTCCGGGGAGAGCACTCCCCGGACCCCTTCGGCGTCAGTGCGGCGGCGGACCTCAGCCGCCCAGCGGCAGCTGCGCCGGAACGGACGTCGTGGGCAGCCCGCCCTTGCCCAGGGAGCCGGTGGGCAGGCCGCCCTTCGTCGCGGTGGAGGCGGTCTCGCCGAGGACGCTGCCCGCCGCACCGGCGGCGGCGCCCGCGGCGCCCTGCGCGGCCGGCGCCGCCTTCTTCACGGCGCTGCCGCCGGCCTTGCCCGCGGCGGGCACCGCCTGCTTGACCACCTTGCCGCCGGCCTCGCCCGCGAGCCCGGTGGCGCTCTGCGCCGCACCGTCGACGGTGGAGCCGACCTGGGCTCCGTCCAGAGCGGTCAGACCGCCCACGTTCGGGGTGGCCGGCAGGCTCGTGGCCGCGCCGGCAGAGCCGGCCGCACCGACCCCGGCGGCCGCTCCTGCTGCGACGATCAGCGCGGCACGGGCGATCCGGCGGGTCAGGGGGAGGGACATGATGCTCCATTCGACGGGAGAGAACGGTGTGGTGTCCGTGCGTCGGACGCAGTGACTACCGCTCGAGACCGGCGAAGGTTGCGGACGCCCCAGGTAAAGAATGGATAACGCGTCGCATTATCGGTTGTGGATAAAAACGGGCAAACGGCGCCCGTCGTGACGGCCCGCAGAATCCTTCCCGCCCTTGCCTTCCAAGGGGTTCGCAGATCGTGTGGTCATACGTCGGTCGGTGCGCCCCGCGCCGCCGCGCACAACCCGGCCGGGTGAGGCGCCGTACTACTGTCCGGTCACGATGCGGACCGCCCCGGCGGACCTCTGCGCGCCCGCGGCCCCCTCCGGACGGACCGTGCGCCACTCGTCGCCGCCGCTGCCCGCCGTCCACTCCCGGCCCGCGTACGACACCCGCTGGATGTGCAGCGCCGAGGAGTTGGCCACCGCCCAGTGCGCCAGCTGCCAGCCCCGCTCCCGCTCGCCGCGCCCGGTCCCGTCCCGCTTCGCGCCCTCCGTCACCGGCACGGTCACGGTCCGCCCGCGCGCGGTCGCGGTCACGCTCGGGGACGGCGACGGCGACGGCACCTGGGCACCGCCCACCTCGGCGCCGGTCTCCTGCAGCGCGTCCCGGCCGAAGTCCCGCACCAGCGCGGCCCGTACCGCGTCGGGACCGGTCGCCGCGGCGGTCCGCTCCGGACGCCCGTCACAGGTCAGCGAGGCCGCCGTGTGCCCGGTCAGGGCGGCGGCGAGCAGCGCGGCGTCCGGTTCGTGCTTGGCGTACGCCTCCGGGTAGCCGCTGCGCTGCACCCGCTGCGCGGCCACCGTCAGCGGCAGCCCCCGGTAGTCCGGCACCCTCGCCAGGTGCGCGTAGAAGATGCCCGCCGCGTACGCCGGGTCCATGATCTGCCGCTCCGTGCCCCAGCCCTGCGAGGGCCGTTGCTGGAACAGGCCCAGCGAATCGCGGTCGCCGTGCCCGATGTTGCGCAGCCCCGACTCCTGCAGCGCGGTCGCCAGCGCGATGGTCACCGCACGCTCGGGCATGCCCCGCCCGGTGCCGACGGCGGCGATGGTCGCCGCGTTCTCCGCCTGCTCGGGCGTGAACTCGTACGACGAAGCCGCCTCACCCGTGCCCGCGACCACCTTGCACCCCCGGGCACCACCGCCTCCGGTGACGTACTGCACCACGAGGTAGGCGGCGACACCGCACAGGACCAACAGGGCCGCGCCGAAACGCAGGAGGCGGCCGCGGCGCTCGGGACGGATGGGGGACGGCTCAGGCACGCGTACAAGGTACTGGAGGGCACCCGCACAGACGCCCGGAGTGTGGCGAGCGTCGCGGAACGATCCGGTCGCGAACGGGGCGTTAGGGTCGGTCCATGGCCGACACCTCCCTTGACCTCACGCTCGACGCGGCCGCGCTCACCGCGCGGCTCGTGGACTTCCCCTCCGAGAGCGGCGGCGAGAAGCCGCTCGCGGACGCGATCGAGACCGCGCTGCGCGCCCTGCCGCACCTCACGGTGGACCGGTACGGCAACAACGTGGTCGCCCGGACGAACCTGGGCCGTGGCGAGCGGGTCGTCCTGGCCGGCCACATCGACACGGTGCCGATCGCCGGCAACGTGCCCTCCCGGCTGGACGAGGACGGCGTGCTGTGGGGCTGCGGCACCTGCGACATGAAGTCGGGCGTGGCCGTGCAGCTGCGCATCGCGGCCACGGTCCCCGCCCCCAACCGCGACCTGACCTTCGTGTTCTACGACAACGAGGAGGTCGCCGCCGACCTCAACGGCCTCAAGCACGTCGCCGAGACCCATCCCGAGTGGCTGGAGGGCGACTTCGCGGTCCTGCTCGAGCCCTCCGACGGCCAGGTCGAGGGCGGCTGCCAGGGCACGCTGCGGGTGCTGCTGACCACCACGGGCGAACGGGCGCACTCCGCGCGCGGCTGGATGGGCTCCAACGCCATCCACGCGGCCGCCCCCGTCCTGGCCCGGCTCGCCTCCTACGAGCCCCGGTGGCCGGTCATCGACGGCCTGGAGTACCGCGAGGGCCTGAACGCGGTCGGCATCAGCGGGGGAGTGGCGGGCAACGTCATCCCCGACGCGTGCGTGGTCACCGTCAACTTCCGCTACGCCCCCGACCGCTCCGAGGAGGAGGCGATCGCGCACGTCCGCGAGGTCTTCGCCGACTGCGGGGTCGCGGAGTTCACCGTCGACGACCACAGCCCCGGCGCGCTGCCCGGCCTCTCCCACCCGGCCGCGGCGGCCTTCATCGAGGCGGTGGGCGGCACTCCGCAGCCCAAGTACGGCTGGACGGACGTCTCCCGCTTCTCCGCGCTCGGCGTGCCCGCCGTCAACTACGGCCCCGGGAACCCGCACTTGGCCCACAAGCGGGACGAGCGCGTCGAGGTGGCGAAGATCCTGGCGGGCGAGGAGCGGCTGCGCCGCTGGCTCACCGCGTAGCCCGGACCGCGCGCGGCACCGCACGCCGGACACGCGCACGTCCCCCCTCCGTAACCGGCGTGGATCTACGCTGAGATTCGAACTACCGGCAAGCGGAGGGAGCGCACATGGCGACCGGCAACCCCGAGGGGAAGAAGCAGCCGCCGGACGAGCAGCGGCTCGGACCGGTCCTCCGGCGGCGGGGCCAGGTGACCGCCAGCACGACCGACCAGCGCCTGCTGGACGAGCGGGCGCCCACGGACTGGGTCCACACCGACCCCTGGCGGGTCCTGCGGATCCAGTCGGAGTTCATCGAGGGCTTCGGCACGCTGGCCGAACTCCCGCCCGCGATCAGCGTCTTCGGCTCGGCGCGCACGCCGGTGGACTCGGCCGAGTACGACGCGGGCATGCGGCTCGGGCGGGGCCTGGTGGAGGCCGGCTGGGCGGTGATCACCGGGGGCGGCCCGGGCGCGATGGAGGCGGCCAACCGGGGCGCGTGCGAGGCGGGCGGCGTCTCCGTCGGCCTCGGCATCGAACTGCCCTTCGAGCAGGGGCTCAACCCCTACGTCGACATCGGGCTGAACTTCCGCTACTTCTTCGTCCGCAAGATGATGTTCGTGAAGTACGCGCAGGGCTTCGTGGTGCTCCCCGGCGGTCTCGGCACCCTCGACGAGCTCTTCGAGGCGCTCACCCTCGTCCAGACCCAGAAGGTCACCCGCTTCCCGATCGTCCTCTTCGGCACCGAGTACTGGGGCGGCCTGGTGTCCTGGCTGAAGAACACGCTGGTGGCCCAGGGCAAGGCGGCCGAGAAGGACCTCCTGCTCTTCCACGTCACCGACGAGGTCGAGGAGGCGGTGGCCCTGGTGTCGAAGGAGGCGGGCCGCTAGCGCGTCACGCGGGGTACCAGCGGGGCGCGGCCCCCTGGTACCTACGCCAGACCCCGCCGGGCCACGGCGGGAGCCCGGTGCCCCGCGATGGACGCCACCATCTCCAGCACCTGCCGGGTCTCGGCGACCTCGTGCACCCGGTACACCCGCGCCCCCAGCCACGCCGACACCGCCGTGGTCGCCAGCGTCCCGATCAGCCGCTCCTTCACCGGCCGGTCCAGCGTCTCGCCGACGAAGTCCTTGTTGGACAGCGACACCAGCACCGGCCACCCGGTCGCGACCATCTCGTCCAGCCGCCGCGTCGCCTCCAGGCTGTGCCGCGTGTTCTTCCCGAAGTCGTGCCCGGGATCGATCAGCACCGACTCGCGCGGCACCCCCAGGGCCACCGCCCGCTCGGCCAGCCCCACGGTCACCGCCAGGATGTCGGCCATGACGTCGTCGTACGCCACCCGGTGCGGCCGCGTCCGCGGCTGCGCGCCCCCGGCGTGCGTGCACACCAGCCCCGCCCCGTACCGCGCGGCGACCTCCGCGAGGCCGGGGTCGACCCCGCCCCACGCGTCGTTCAGCAGGTCCGCGCCCGCCTCGCACACCGCCGCGCCGACCTCGGCCCGCCAGGTGTCCACGCTGATGACCACGTCGGGGAACCGCCGCCGCACCTCCGCGACGAACCCCACCGTCCGCCGCGCCTCCTCCTCGGCCGTGACCTCCTCGCCCGGCCCGGCCTTCACGCCGCCGATGTCGACGATCGCCGCCCCCTCGGCCACCGCCTGCTCCACACGCGCGAGGGCGGGCTCGTCACGGAACGTGGCGCCCCGGTCGTAGAAGGAGTCGGGGGTCCGGTTCACGATCGCCATGACCACCGGCTCGTGCGGCCCGAATTCCCGCCTGCCCAGCCTGAGCATCCCCTGTGACCTCTCCTCGAACGTCCCGCACCGCGGCCGCCTGCGACCCTAACTGTCAGACTCGCATGGCACGATCGGACCCTGACAGATTCAGCGTCCGGCACAGCGTCCGGTACCGAGCGTGGGGACCTCTGGCAATGGTGATGTTCTTGTTCCTGGTCGTCGCTCTCGCCGTCGTGGTGGCCGCGGTGACACTCGCCGTGGTGAGCGGCGGAGAGCGCGGCCCGCTGCCGGAGGCGGCTCCGGAGCGGCTGCGGGACCCGCTGCCCCCGGACCGCCCGGTCGGCAGGGCGGACGTGGAGTCCCTGCGCTTCCCCGTCACCCCGCGCGGCTACCGCATGGCGGACGTGGACGACGCGCTCGGCCGGCTCGCCGCCGAACTCGCCGAGCGCGACGCCCGGATCGCCGACCTGGAGTCGGCCCTGGCCGGCGCCCGGGCCGCCGCGCACGCGCGGCAGGACCGGCACCAGGAGGGGGAGCAGAGATGAGCGCCGGAGCCGCCCTCGCCGGGCCCGACGGCGTGCTGCGCTGCCCGTGGGCCCTGTCCACCGAGGACTACGTGGCGTACCACGACGAGGAGTGGGGCCGCCCGGTCCACGGCGACGACGCCCTCTTCGAGCGGATCAGCCTGGAGGCCTTCCAGTCCGGCCTGTCCTGGATCACGATCCTGCGCCGCCGCGCCGGCTTCCGCGCCGCCTTCGCGGACTTCCGGATCGAGAAGGTCGCCGCCTTCTCCGACGAGGACCGCGAGCGGCTGCTCGCCGACGCCGGCATCATCCGCAACCGCGCGAAGGTCGACGCGACGCTCGCCAACGCGCGCGTACTCGCCGGCTGGGCGGAGGGCGAGCTGGACGACCTGGTCTGGTCCCACGCCCCCGACCCGGCCGGCCGGACCGCCCCGAGGACGCTCGCCGACGTCCCCGCGGTCACCCCGGAGTCCACGGCCCTGTCCAAGGCCCTGAAGCGGCGGGGCCTCCGGTTCGTCGGCCCCACGACGGCGTACGCCCTGATGCAGGCCTGCGGCCTGGTCGACGACCACCTGGAGGCCTGCGCGGCGAGAAGCACCCCGTGAGGGGCGCGGGACCCCGGCGTCAGCGGCCCAGGTACTTCGGCTTCTCCTTGCCGACGAAGGCCTGCACGGCGATCGTGTGGTCCTCGGACTGCCCGGCCCGGGTCTGGAGCTCGTCCTCCTTCTCCAGGGTCTCGGCGAGGGAGTGCGTCAGCCCGTAGGCCATCGACTCCTTCAGCGCCGCGTAGGCCACCGTCGGCCCCTCGGCCAGGGCCCGCGCCACCTTCTCCGCCTCGGCGCGCAGCTCGGCGGCCGGCACCACCCGGTTGGCGATCCCCAGCTCCAGCGCGTCCTGCGCGCTGATGCTGCGGGGGAAGAGCAGCAGGTCGGCGGCGCGGCCCGGGCCGATCACCCGGGGCAGCGTCCAGGAGATGCCGGAGTCGGCGGTGAGCGCGACGCCCGCGAAGGAGGTGTTGAAGGCCGCCGTGTCGGCCACCACCCGGTAGTCCGCGGCGAGCGCGAAACCGAAGCCGGCGCCGGCCGCGACCCCGTTCACCCCGGCGACCACCGGCTTCGCCGCCCCGGTCAGCGCCCGCACGATCGGGTTGTAGTGCTCCCGGACCGTGCTCATCGTCTGCCCGGAGCCCGTCTCGCGGTCCGCCGCCAGCAGGCCGATGTGCTCCTTCAGGTCCTGGCCCACGCAGAACGCCCGCTCACCGGCGGCGGTCAGCAGGATCGCCCGTACGGCGGTGTCCCCGGCCGCGGCCTCGGCCGCCTCCCGGAGAGCGGCCTTCGTCGCGATGTTCAGCGCGTTCATCGCCTCGGGGCGGTTCAGCGTGATCGTCGCGAGTCCGTCGCTCACCTCGTAGAGCACGGTGTCGGCCATGGAATCCCCTCCGGTGTCACGGCTGGTGACGTACCGCTCGGTACGCCGCTGTCTGAAGGACAGCATGGCGGAGATCGCGGCCGGTGGGCCGCACCCGACGTGTGACCTGCGTCAAAGAAAACCGGAGCGGCGACATGGCGTGCGGGTCGGTGCGGGGGCGCAGTATCGCAGTCACATCGCCGAATTGAGTGGTTTTGCTCGCGCGCGTTGCCCAAGCGATGCCTTCTGATGTTGGTCATCGGGTCCTGGCATGCGGGATAATGGCTTGGAAGCAATGTGTTCGATGCCGGTGTCGCGTGTCCGTCCGGGCCGCGGGGTGCCCTAGGGCTGTCGGCAGACGGTGAGCCTGGTTTCAGGAAGGGGAACGAGCATGGCGGCCATGAAGCCGCGGACGGGTGATGGCCCGCTCGAGGTGACCAAGGAGGGGCGGGGCATCGTCATGCGCGTTCCGCTCGAAGGCGGCGGTCGACTCGTGGTCGAGCTGACCCCTGACGAGGCCGAGGCACTCGGCGACGCCCTCAAGAAGGTCGTCGTCTGACGCGCCTGCGATCCTGTCCTTCCGGCTGCCCCGGTACCGCACGCGGTGCCGGGGCAGCCGCGTTCCCGGGTCGCCCGGGGCCCGTCGGTGGACCGGTCAGCGCCTGACGGCGCACAGCAGGCCGTCGCCGATCGGCAGCAGCGACGTCACCAGCTCCGGGCTCTCGCGCACCGTGCGCAGCAGTTCCCGCAGCCGCAGCACCTCCGTCGGCTGCGGTCCCGAGTCGACCGTGCGGCCGTTGGCGAAGACGCCCTCGAAGACCACCAGGCCGCCCGGGCGCAGCAGGCGCAACGATTCAGCGAGGTAGTCGGGGTACTCCAGCCGGTCGCCGTCGCAGAACACGAGGTCGTAGCCGGCGTCCGCCAGCCGCGGCAGCACGTCCAGCGCCTGCCCGGGGATGAAGCGGGACCGGTTGCTGGCGAAGCCGCAGGCCCGGAACGCCTGCCGGGCGAACTGCTGGTGCTCCGGCTCGGGGTCGACCGTGGTGAGCACCCCGTCGGGACGCATGCCGTGCAGCAGATGGATACCGGACACCCCGCAGCCCGTGCCGATCTCCGCGACGGCCTTCGCGTCCACGGAGGCGGCGAGCACCCGCAGCGCGGCGCCCGTGCCGGGCGACACCGAGCGCAGCCCTGCCTCCCGGGCCCGCTCACGGGCCCAGCGCAGCGCTTCGTCCTCGGCGACGTAGGCGTCGGCGAACGCCCAGCTCGTCTGCCGGTTGCCGGTAATGACCCTCTCCTGTCCCCGTGGTTGCCTGGGCGTGACTGTATCCGTTGGCGTCGGGAACCCGCAGATGGGACCGGGCGTTAACAAGGACGGAACGGTGGCCCGGGTCTCGATGGGGGGTAAGTGGTGCATCAGGACGCCGAGCACATGCTGACGCAGACGGATGAGCCGTATCAGCGCGTATCAAAATTTCGTAAAACCGCTTATCCGGAGCTAACGGGCGAGGTGGCTATGGTAGGGGCTCCACTGGACACCACCAGAGCCGACAGGGGAGGTGCGGCCGCACCCGGGGACCGGGGTGGAGTGCTGCGGCGCTTCCTCGGGTCGGCGGGCAGGCCGAAATCCGTGACCGACACCGCTGCTGACAGCCACGCCGCCGGCTTCGCCGCAGGCGACGCCCAGACCGCGACCTTCTCCGGCGACGCGGACGGGCAGGCGTGGACTCCGCCCACGTGGGAGGAGATCGTCAACACGCACAGCGGCCGCGTCTACCGCCTGGCCTACCGCCTCACGGGCAACCAGCACGACGCCGAGGACCTCACCCAGGAGGTCTTCGTCCGCGTCTTCCGCTCCCTGTCCACGTACTCGCCGGGCACCTTCGAGGGCTGGCTGCACCGCATCACCACCAACCTGTTCCTGGACATGGTCCGGCGCAAGCAGCGGATCCGCTTCGACGCCCTCGGCGACGACGCGGCCGAGCGCCTGCCCAGCAAGGAGCCCACCCCGCAGCAGCTGTTCAACGACGCGCACTTCGACGCGGACGTCCAGCAGGCCCTCGACACCCTCGCGCCCGAGTTCCGCGCCGCCGTCGTCCTGTGCGACATCGAGGGACTGTCGTACGAGGAGATCGCCGCGACCCTCGGCGTCAAGCTCGGCACGGTCCGCTCCCGCATCCACCGCGGCCGCTCCCAGCTGCGCAAGGCCCTCGCCCACCGCTCGCCCGAGGCGCGCAGGGCCGAGCGGCGCTCCTTCGTGCCCCGTGTCCCCGCTCTGGGGGGAGGGGGCGCGACGGCGTGAGCGGATCCCGGCCGAAACCGGCTCAGGCGCACCTCGCCGAGCAGCATCTGGGAGACCGGCTCTCCGCCCTGGTGGACGGGGAGCTCGGTCATGAGTCGCGTGAGCGCGTCCTCGCCCACCTGGCCACCTGCGCCCGGTGCAAGGCGGAGGCGGACGCCCAGCGCCGGCTGAAGAGCGTCTTCGCGGAGGCGGCCCCGCCGCCGCCCTCGGAGAGCTTCCTCGCCCGTCTCCAGGGCCTGCCCGCAGGAGGTGACCCGGACGGCGACGGCACGCCGGCGCCCGGGGGAGGACCCTTCGCCCGGGGCTCCGGGGACGGGGTCTTCGGCGTGCGGCGCGAGCGCTTCGAGTTCGGCTACGTCCCGGCCGGCCCCGCCCACTCCGCGGTGCCCGGGGAGCGCGGCTTCCGCGTCCACCCCGTCGGCCGCGCGGACGCCGACCGCTCCTCCTCGCGCGGACTGCGCTTCGCCTTCGCGGCCGCGGGCGCGGTGTCCCTGGCCGCGATCGCCCTCGGCGGCGTCACCACCGCCATCCCCGGTGACCTCTCGGCCGACGCCCGCGGCGGCACCGGCACGGGCAACGTGATCCCGACCCGCCCGGCGGGCGCGGGCGCGGGCACGGCGACGGCCGACTCCCAGCGCCGCCGCTCGGTGGGACCGCTGCTCGGCCAGGGCAGCGGCCTGCTCGGCCAGACCACGGTGGCACCGACCGTCCTGTCCGCCCCGCTGTTGCCCGGCATGCCGACCCAGGCCACGGGCCGCCCCCGGGACGTCGTGCACGACCTGACCGCACCGGTGATGGCCGGCGCGGCCGCGGTCTCGCCCCTGATACGCCCGCTGACCGACATCACACCGCTCTCCCTGACCTCGCCGTCCGCGGAGCCCCGGATGCACGGCCCCGGCCTGCTGTCGGTCCCCGTCCCCGACGCGGCCCCCGCTCCCACCCTCACCCCCGCTCCTCCCCATCAGGCGCCCTGACCTGCCTCTTCGCCTCCCCCGGCGAACCTGGTTGAATCCTGTGAGGCCGTGCCCGAGGCGATGACCCGGGCACGGGTCCGACTCTCCGCGGCCCCTGCCCACGCACGCGGCCGCGGCCAGCCGTGGGGGAGAACATGCACGAGGGGAACCCGACGTCCGTCCCGCCCGGGGAACAGGGGGAGCGGACGCCGGAGGGGAGGACACCGGCGAGTCCGCCCGACGGCGACTTCGAACTGGCGAAGCCGGCGGTGGCGGCTCCGCCGGCAAGGAACGCCGACGCGGACACCGCAGTCGCGGGGCCGGTGCCGACCGGCGCCGGGCCGGTCACCGGGCGGCCCAAGCCGCTGCACGATCCCGATCCCTGCAGCACGCCCCCCTACGGCGGGCCCGGGCCCTGGGCGCCCGCCCCGCCGGTGCAGCACCCGGCGGCACCGGCGGCCGGGACGGCCGTACCGACGTCCGCGGCACCGGTGGCTCCCGGCATGCCGTCCGGGCCCGTGGTGAGCCCGCAGGTGCCCCTGCAGGCGGCTCCGGCCGGGGCGGAGCCCCTGGCGTCCACCGGCCCCGCGCCGGAGGCAGGCTCGCCCGCTCAGGCCGCGCCGGAGGCCGGCCCCTGGCAGCGCTACGACCCCTGGGCCGCGGCCGCCGCCGGACAGGCACCGCCGGCGCACGGGCCGTTGCAGCAGACCGGGGCCAAGGTGCTCACCGCGCGGCAGCGGCGCAGGAGGGCGCTGCGGATCACCGTCCTGTGGACCCTGCTGGTCGCGGTCGTCTCCAGCGGCATGGGCGGCCTCGCCGGCGCCTGGGTCGAGCGGGAGAGGGAGACGCGGACGGAGCCGCCCCGGCCCGGCGCGATGCCCGCACCGGACAGCGTGGCCGCCATAGCCGCCCGCGCGCTGCCCGGCGTCGTCACGCTGCACGTCCACGGCGCCGACGAGTCCGGCACCGGCACCGGCTTCGTCCTCGACGACCGGGGCCACGTCCTCACCAACAACCACGTCGTGCGGCCCGCCGCGTCCGGCGGCGACATATCGGTGACCCTCAGCACCGGCGAGACCGCGAAGGCGAAGATCGTCGGCCGCGACAGCGGTTACGACCTGGCCGTCGTCCAGATCACCAGAGTGCACGGGCTCACCCCCCTGCCCCTCGGCAACTCCGACGACGTGCGGGTCGGCGACCCCGTCGTCGCCATCGGCGCCCCCTTCGGACTGGCCGGCACCGTCACCTCCGGCATCATCAGCGCCAAGGAGCGGCCCATCACGGCCGGCGGGGACGACGGCGACGGAAGCGACGTGTCGTACGTCGACGCGCTGCAGACCGACGCCCCCATCAACCCGGGCAACTCCGGCGGCCCCCTCCTCGACTCCCGGGCCCGGGTCATCGGCATCAACTCCGTCATCCGCTCGGCCGACGGCGGCACGGACTCCGACGGCGGGCAGGCCGGCTCCATCGGCCTCGGCTTCGCCATCCCCGTCAACCAGGCCAGGCGCGTCGCCGACGAACTGATCGACAAGGGGCACGCCACCCACCCCGTCATCGGGGTGAACCTCGACATGGGCTACACGGGCGACGGCGCCCGTGTCGACGACAAGGCGCGCGGCGGCGGTCCCGCCGTCGTCAGGGGCGGACCGGGCGACCGGGCGGGGCTCCAGCCGGGCGACGTGATCACCGAGGTCGACGGGCAGCGCGTCCACTCGGGCGAGGAACTGATCATCAAGGTGCGCGCCCACCGGCCCGGCGACCGGCTGCGGCTGACGGTGGAACACGGCGGCGAGCGGGAGGTCTCAGTCGTGCTGGGCGAGCAGAACTGACGCAAGTCTCACCTCGGGACGGTACCGGTTCGCGAGGTGGGGCGGGTACCGTGGGGCGCGACCGAGGACATCGCAAGGAGCGTCAGGTGTTCAATGACATAGGACCACTCGAGCTGGTGACGATCATCGTTCTCGCCGTGCTCGTCTTCGGTCCGGACAAGCTCCCGAAGGTCATCCAGGACGTGACGCGCACGATCCGGAAGATCCGCGAGTTCTCGGAGAGCGCCAAGCAGGACATCCGCTCCGAGCTGGGCCCCGAGTTCAAGGACTTCGAGTTCGAGGACCTCAACCCCAAGACGTTCATCCGCAAGCAGCTGGACAACGAGGACCTGGGGCTGACGGAGATCCGCAACGGCTTCGACCTGAAGAAGGAGATGGCCGAGGTCACCGAGGCGGTCGCCCTCCACGAGCGCGAGGCCTCGTCGTCATCGGGCTCCTCCGCCGGCGGGCGCATCGACATGACCAAGAAGCCGGAGGAAGCGGGTCAGGACGACCGGCCCGTCTTCGACGCGGACGCGACCTGACGGACACCTCTTCGGCCCCCGGTTTCCCTGCTGCTCGGCGCGGTGTGGATATGCTGCCGAGTTGTTGTGCGGACCGCACGCGTATCAGCGATGCCGCCCGATGGGGGGCGGGCGACGCGGTCCGACGAGAGCGAGGAGGCGTCCAGCAGATGGAGACGACGAGTCGGGTGGGCGCGCAGGCGCCGGTCGCGGAGGGCGGGCAGCAGCTCCCCTCCGACCGGCGTGCGGTCGACGGCTACCTGAGGGCGCCCTTCCCGTGGTACGGCCTCGACGAGGCGTTCACGGGGCCGCGCTGGCTGATGCAGGTCGGTACGGCGGCCGACGGAGCGGTGGAACACGGGTCGATCGGGCACGGCGACGAGCCCTCCGTGCGCAACGAGGCGGTCGGCTCCGCCGGTGAGCCGCGGGAGAAGTTCGCGGTCGTGGTGACCGTCGCGGCGAACCCGTCCCGGCGCAGCGCCGACGGCACCGGGCTGCTGGAGGCCACCTCGGTCTCCTCGGCCGCCTGGCTGGCCGGAGTGGGCCTGCTGTCCTTCACCTGGCCCGGGCAGATGGACCACAGCCTGCGCGACGACTGGCTGGAGCAGCAGACGGAGACGGCGTGGGCCCTCGCCGACGACCTGGAGGGACCCGAGTGGTCCGTGCTCTCCCTCCCCGTGGACGGGGTGCCCGTCCCCTTCCACTACCGGGAGTCCGAGTTCGGCTGGGTCCTGGCCGGCACCACGGCGCAGGGCGTCCACCTGGGGGCGTACGGCCGGGGCATGAGCGCCTACGGGCTCGGCTTCGCCGTGGTCAAGGACATCGCGGCGTACGCCTAGGCGCGCGCACCGATGTGGCGAGGGGCGCCGTCCGCGCGGACGGCGCCCCTCGCCACATCACCGGAAACCCGGTCAGAACTTGTTCTTCGGCGTGATCCCCAGCGACAGCCCCGACAGCCCTCGCTGGCGGCCGCCCAGCTTCCCGGCGATCGCGCGCAGGGCCGAGCCCGCCGGGGAGTCGGGGTCGGTCAGGACCACCGGCTTGCCCTCGTCGCCGCCCTCGCGGAGGCGGACGTCGATGGGGATGGAGCCGAGGACGGGGACCGTCGCGCCCGTCGTGCGCGTCAGGCCGTCGGCGACCGTCTGGCCGCCGCCCGTGCCGAAGACGTCGACCATCTCGCCGCAGTGCGGGCAGGGCAGACCGGACATGTTCTCGACCACGCCGACGATCTTCTGGTGGGTCTGGACGGCGATGGAGCCCGCGCGCTCGGCGACCTCGGCCGCCGCCTGCTGGGGCGTGGTCACGACCAGGATCTCGGCGTTGGGGATCAGCTGGGCGACGGAGATCGCGATGTCACCCGTGCCGGGCGGCAGGTCCAGCAGCAGGACGTCCAGGTCGCCCCAGTAGACGTCCGCGAGGAACTGCTGCAGGGCGCGGTGCAGCATGGGGCCGCGCCAGACGACCGGCGCGTTGCCCGGGGTGAACATGCCGATGGAGATGACCTTCACGCCGTTCGCGGACGGCGGCATGATCATGTTCTCGACCTGGGTGGGGCGCCCGTCCGCGCCCAGCATGCGCGGCACGCTGTGGCCGTAGATGTCGGCGTCCACGACACCGACCTTCAGGCCGTCGGCCGCCATGGCCGCCGCCAGGTTCACCGTGACCGAGGACTTGCCGACGCCGCCCTTGCCGGAGGCGACCGCGTAGACCCGGGTGAGGTTGCCGGGCTTGGCGAAGGGGACCTCGCGCTCGGCCTGGCCGCCGCGCAGGGCCGCCGCCAGTTCGCGGCGCTGCTCGTCGCTCATCACGTCCAGCGTGACGTCGACCCGGGTGACGCCCTCGACCCGGGAGACCGCCTCGGTGACGCGCTGCGTGATCGTCTCGCGCATTGGGCAGCCGGAGACCGTCAGGTACACGGTCACCGCGACCGCGCCGTCCTCCCCGATCTCCACCGATTTGACCATCCCCAGCTCGGTGATGGGCCGGTTGATCTCGGGGTCGTTCACCGTCGCCAGTGCCTCGCGCACCGCGTCTTCCGTAGCCATGAGAACGATGGTACGGCGACCCGAGGTGCCTTCGGGTAGCACCTCAGCGGTCGTCTGCGTCACGCCCCGGCGACCGATCCACCCGTTCCGCCCGTTCCGCCGGGAATACGACGTGCCCGTCGTGGCGGCGCCGCTCCTCCAGCTCCTTGACCAGGTCCTGCAGCTCGGAGCGGATCCAGTCGCGGGTGGCGACCTCGCCCAGCCCCATGCGCAGCGCGGCCACCTCCCGGGTCAGGTACTCGGTGTCGGCGATGGACCGCTCGTTCTGCTTGCGGTCCTGTTCGAGGTTGACCCGGTCGCGGTCGTCCTGCCGGTTCTGCGCGAGCAGGATCAGCGGGGCCGCGTAGGAGGCCTGCAGGGACAGCGCCAGGGTCAGGAAGATGAACGGGTACTCGTCGAAGCGCAGCTGCCGGGGCGCGACGATGTTCCACAGCACCCAGCAGATGATCACGATCGTCATCCAGACGATGAACCGGCCCGTGCCCAGGAACCGGGCGATCTTCTCCGACAGCCGGCCGAAGGCCTCCGGATCCCACTCGGGAACGATCCGGCGGCGGGGCGCGCGCGGCTGGTCCAGGCGTGCCGTGCGGGGCCGGGTGGCGGCCGTGGCGCCCGCCGGATGGCGCTCGCGGGTCGCGGTGTCGCGCTCAGGAGCCATGGGTGGCCGCCCCCTCTCCCTCGTCCAGGTGGAACTCGGTCTCCCGCCAGTCGTCCGGCAGCATGTGGTCCAGCACGTCGTCCACGGTGACGGCGCCGAGCAGCGACCCGGACTCGTCCACCACCGGTGCGGCGACCATGTCGTACGTCGCGAAGAACCCGGCGATGACCGGCAGCGCGTCACCGGGCGCGAGCGGCTGCAGGTCGTCGTCGACCAGCGAGCTGACCAGGGTGTACGGGGGGTCGCGCAGCAGCCGCTGGAAGTGGACGGTGCCCAGGTACTTGCCGGTCGGGGTCTCGTCCGGCGGGCGGCAGACGTACACCTGGGCGGCGAGCGCGGGGGAGAGGTCGGGATTGCGGACCCGGGCGAGCGCGTCGGCGACGGTGGAGTCCGGGCGCAGCACGATCGGCTCGGTGGTCATCAGACCGCCCGCGGTGTGCTCCTCGTACGACATCAGGCGCCGCATGTCGGCCGCGTCGGAGGGCTGCATCAGGCTCAGCAGCCGCTCCTTGTCCTCCTCCGGCAGCTCGCCGAGCAGGTCGGCCGCGTCGTCGGGGTCCATCGCCTCCAGCACGTCGGCGGCCCGCTCCTCCTGCAGCTTGCCGAGGATCTCGATCTGGTCGTCCTCCGGGAGCTCCTCGAGCACGTCGGCCAGGCGGTCGTCGTCCAGGGCGGCGGCGACCTCGGCGCGGCGCTTGGCGGACAGGTGGTGCAGGACGTTGGCGAGGTCGGCGGGGCGCAGCTGCTCGAAGGTGGCGAGCAGGTTCTCGGCACCCTGCCCCTGCTCCTCGAGCGAGAAGCCGGTGACGGCCGACCACTCCACGGTCAGCGTCTCCCCCTTGGCCCGCCGGAAGGCGCTGCCCTTCCTGCCCTTGCGGACGAAGACGCGGTCGATCTCCCAGTCCCGGCGGGCGGGCAGCTGGTTCACGGACAGGTCGAGGACGGTGACCTCCTCGTCGCTCTCCACCAGCTTCACGCGCCGGTCCAGCAGCTCGCCGAAGACCAGCCGCTCGGTGGGCCGCTGCTCGAAGCGGCGGACGTTGAGCACGCCGGTGGTGATGACCTGTCCGGACTCGACGCCGGTCACCCGGGTCATGGGCAGGAAGATGCGGCGCCGGGTGGACAGTTCGACCACCAGCCCGAGCAGGCGAGGCGGGCGCCGGCCGACGCGCAGCATGACGACCAGGTCGCGCACGCGGCCCACCTGGTCGCCGGCCGGATCGAAGACGGGGACCCCGGCGAGGTGCGAGACGTAGATCCGGGGGGCACCGGCTGCCATGGCTGTGCTTCCTTTGCTCGCATTGCGTGGGGATTGCTGTTCTCTGCCCGCTCGGTTGCGCTTCAGGCTAGCCCGTACCGATCGGATACGCCCTGGTGGGCGGTCCGGACGATCTGGCTCCGCCGGGCGGGCGGGGCACCGGTACGCTGCCGTACGCCGTTCAGGACCCGTCAGAAAGGCAGCCCCACCTGTGTCTGCGATTCCCCAGGGCCGTACCCGCCGGGCCGTGCTGACGAGCGCGGCATGCGCAGCACTGGCCGTGACGGGGGCGATGGTCCTGACGGGGTGCAGCGAGGACCCGGACGCGGGCACCAACGGGGTGGGCAAGCTGCCCGCCGCCCGGATCCAGACGGAGACCCGCGCGGCCGCGCAGGCGGCGCCCGCGGTACGGCTGTCCGGGACCGTGGTCACCAGCGGCCGCACGTACCGCCTGGACATGCAGCTCAAGGCCGACGGCGGCACCGGCTCCGTCACCTCGCGGGGCGCGACGTTCCACCTGCTGCGGACCGGCGAGCAGCTCTTCCTGAAGGCCGACGCGGACTTCTGGAGCCACGGCGGGGACGCGGCGGCCGGCAAGCTCCAGGGCAAGTACGTGAAGGTGCCGCAGGGGGACCCCGCGTACCGGAAGTTCAGCGGCTTCACGGACAAGGACGTCCTCCTCTCGGGTCTGCTGACGCTGCACGGCAAGCTGTCGACGGACGGGCACCACGAGCAGGCGGGTACCCGCACGATCCGCATCACCGGCGACGACGGCTCCGGCGGCACCCTCGACGTCTCCCTCGAGGGCAAGCCGTATCCGCTCCGCCTGGTGCGCGCCGGTTCGGCCGGCACGCTGCGTTTCTCGGACTGGGCCAAGGACTTCGCCGTCGCCCAGCCGCCGAAGTCCGAGACGGTGGACTACGGCAGACAACTCCCGGCTTCGTAGCCCCGGGAGACGAGGGAGCCGGTGGCCGCGTCCGCCCCGCCGGGGCAGGGCGCCGGCCCCCGTCGCCTCGTTACTTCTTCTTCCGTTTCGCCAGCAGGCGCGGCAGCCCCGCCGGGACCGGCCGGCGCGTGATCGCCGGTGACGGCAGCGGAGGCCGCGCCAGGCTGTCCGAGGGCAGCGCCGCCGGCGGCCCGGCCGGGACCAGGCGGAGCACCCGGCACTCGCGGGCCCACCGCCGGGGCATCTCCTCACCGTCGGCGGCGTTCAGCCGCTTGCCCTTCAGCTCGGCCACCACCGCCTCCCACTCCGGCGAGCCGGGGGCCTGCTCGTGCACGGTGGCCGGCCAGGTCACCAGGCGGCCGCCCTTGTCCTTGCTGCGCACGGTCACCTCGGCGGAGCCGCCGTCGGTGAGCCCGGGCAGCGGCTGTTCCCCGGGTCCGTCGCCGACCAGGCACACCGCGCCCTCGTGCCACACGTGCCACAGCGCCCGCGCCGCCGGGGCACCGGCACCCCTGACCCAGACGAGGCCGGACTTCTTGGCGGCCTCCTCGACGAGGGCCTGGTCGAGCAGCTGTCCTGTCATGAGCTCAGCCTATCCAGCGCCGCTCAGAGCCAGCCGTTGCGCTTCAGCGTGCGGTGGATGCCCAGACAGAGGACGACCGTGACGCCCATGATCACCGGGTAGCCGTACTTCCAGTGCAGCTCGGGCATGTACTTGAAGTTCATGCCGTACACCCCGCACACCATCGTCGGTACGGCGATGATCGCGGCCCAGGCGGTGATCTTGCGCATGTCCTCGTTCTGCGCGACGGACGCCTGCGCCAGGTTGGCCTGGAGGATGGAGTTGAGCAGCTCGTCGAAGCCCAGCACCTGCTCCTGGACCCGGGCGAGGTGGTCGGCGACGTCCCGGAAGTACTTCTGGATGTCCGGGTCGACCAGCCGCATCGGCCGCTCGCTCAGCAGCTGCATGGGCCGCAGCAGCGGAGCCACCGCCCGCTTGAACTCCAGCACCTCGCGCTTGAGTTGGTAGATCCGCGCCGAGTCCACACCGCGCGATACCCCGCGCCGGCCGGGCGAGAAGACCTCGGTCTCCACCTCGTCGATGTCGTCCTGCACCGCGTCGGCGACCGCGATGTAGCCGTCCACGACGTGGTCGGCGATCGAGTGCAGCACCGCCGAGGGACCCTTGGCGAGCAGTTCCGGGTCGTCCTGCAGCCGGTGGCGCAGCGCCCGCAGCGAGCCCTGGCCGCCGTGCCGGACGGTGATGAAGAAGTCCCGCCCGGTGAAGCACATGACCTCGCCGGTCTCGACGACCTCGCTGTTGGCGGTGAGCCGGTCGTGCTCGACGTAGTGGATGGTCTTGAAGACGGTGAAGAGCGAGTCGTCGTAGCGCTCCAGCTTGGGCCGCTGGTGGGCCTGGACGGCGTCCTCGACGGCCAGCGGGTGCAGCCCGAACTCGCTCGCGATGCCCGCGAACTCGGCCTCGGTCGGCTCGTGCAGGCCGATCCACACGAACCCGCCGTCGCGGCGCACCAGCCGCATCGCCTCCTGCGGGCTCAGCGGCGCGGCGCTCTGCACCCGGGCGCCGTCGCGGTACACGGCGCAGTCGACGACGGCCGAGGGCGTGGCCGGGTCGCGCGTGGTGTCGTACGGCGTGCTCGTGTCCTTGCGCAGCGAGACACGGGACGACGGACGGACCACGGCGCGCAGGTCGCGGATCATCGACATGGGCAGGCTCCTTCGCAGGCGGGCGGCGACAGCGCCGGCGACGGGTGGAACCACCCGGAATGGGGACGTCCTGCGAAATCTTCCCGGCCTCGGGCGGGGAAGGATGTTTGGCACGTCCGCAAAGCGGGGAGCACCGCACCGTCGCGGTGGCTACTTCGCCACTGATACAGAACTGATGAAGATCAGACAGATCAGGCAAAGCGAGACGAAGTGCTCTTCCGAAACGACGAAGCGAACGTGAAGGCGGCGGCCAGCCAGTAACTGCATCAGCAGCCGGAAGAGCGAGTGGTACTACCAGGTCGACTTCGATCCATGACAGCCCCACCTCCTCCGGCCGGTCCCTCGTAAGGGAGTCTCGTCGGCGTCGGGGACGCGCTGCGACGCTCCTGCGTGCTGCCCCGAACCACCGGCTCAGCGTAGCAGCCGCCCCAGCTGTCAAGGTGCCGCTTTGCCCGCTGCTGACGAGTTCTATGCTCACCGCATGGTTGATGTTCTTCCTCTGGTCGAGGCACGGTTGAACTCCGCGCTGGGCGAACCGGACGCGCGCGCCGCGGTCACCTTCCTCGGTACGGACCGCGTCGAGGTGCTCCGTTTCCACGAGGCAGACCTGGTGCGCTACGCCACCCTCGGCATGTCCGCGCACCCCATGGCCGACCCCACGGCCGTGCTCGCCGACCCCGTCAAGGGGCCGCGCGCCGAGCTGGTCCTGTCCGTCCGCGCCGGCCTCGCCGACACCGACAAGGTGCTCCGCCCGCTCGCCGTGCTCGCCGCGTCCCCGCAGGTCGAGGGCGTGGTGGTGGCTCCCGGCGCCTCCCTGGACGTGGGGGAGCCGCTGTGGCCGGGTGCCGCCTTCAGCTCGGTCCTGGTGGGGGAGCCCGGCGGGCTCGTCGAGGACCTGGAGCTGGACGATCCGATGGACCCCGTGCGGTTCCTGCCGCTGCTGCCGATGACCCCGAACGAGGCCGCCTGGAAGCGGGTGCACGGCGCCCAGGCCCTCCAGGAGCGCTGGCTGGCGAACGGGACGGACCTGCGCGACCCCGCGCGCAGGTCCGTCCCGCTGGACTGAGCGGCCGGAGTGAGCGGCCGCAGTGAGCAACCTCACCAAGCGCCGCTCAGGGAAGGTCAGTTGGCGAAGACCGTGACCCCGTCCTCCGTGGCGTGCCGCTGCTCCAGTTCCTCCGCTTCGTGGGTGAGCGCCTTGCGCCGCACCACGACCACGACCGCGCCGAGCACCGCGGTGACCGCCGCGACCACGAACGGGACGTGGATGTCGGTCCACTCCTCGATCTTCGGCGCGAAGTAGGGCGCGGCGGCGGCCGCGAACCAGCGGACGAAGTTGTAGCCCGCGCTCGCCACCGGGCGCGGCGCGTCCGACACGCCGAGGGCCAGCTCGGTGTAGACCGTGTTGTTCACGCCGATGAAGGCGCCGGACAGGATCGTGCAGACGACGGCCGTCGTGTGGTCGCCGTAGCCGAGCACCAGGACGTCCGCCGCGAGGAGCACCAGCGAGCCGCCGAGCACCTTCAGCGAGCCGAACCGCTCCTGCAGGCGCGGGGCCACGACGACCGAGAAGACGGCGAGCAGCACACCCCAGGCGAAGAACACCGCGCCCGAGCGGTACGGCGTCATGTTCAGCACGAACGGCGTGAAGGCCAGCACCGTGAAGAACGTGTAGTTGTAGAAGAACGCCGAGCCGGCCGCCGAGGCCAGGCCGCCGTGGCCGAGCGCCTTGATCGGGTCCAGGATCGAGGTCTTGCGGGCGGGCTTCGGCTGCTCCTTCAGGAACGCCGTGATGCACAGGAAGCCGATCGCCATCAGGGTGGCGGTGCCGAAGAAGGGGTAGCGCCAGCTCAGGTTGCCCAGTACCGCGCCGAGCAGCGGGCCGCAGGCCATGCCGAGGCCGAGCGCCGACTCGTAGAGCAGGATCGCCGCCGCGCTTCCGCCGGCCGCCGCGCCGACGATGACCGCGAGGGCGGTCGAGACGAACAGGGCGTTGCCGAGGCCCCAGCCGGCCCGGAAGCCGACGAGCTGGCCGACGCTGTCCGAGGTGCCGGCGAGGCCGGCGAAGACGACCACGAAGGCGAGGCCGAGCAGCAGGGTCCGGCGGCCGCCGATCCGGCTGGAGACGAAGCCGGTCAGCAGCATCGCCACCGCGGTGATCAGGAAGTACGAGGTGAACAGCAGGGACACCTGGCTGGCGGTGGCGTGCAGGCCCCGCGCGATGGACGGCAGGATCGGGTCGACGAGGCCGATGCCCATGAAGGCGACGACGGAGGCGCCGGCCGTGGCCCAGACCGCCTTGGGCTGTCGCAGGATGCTGCCGGCTCCCGCGTCGAAGGGGTCCATGTGGTTCTCCCATCCCAGCTGATTAGTTGGCTTTTACACATACTAAGTTAGCCGGGCTAATTAATGCAAGGTGCATCTAGTTTTCCCTGGTCAGGTGTTCCCTCCGGACGGGTGATCGTCCTTGACGTGGCGCGGCAGAGCTAGGACCGTGGGGCTCTATGAGGGGCGAACCCAGTTGCCCGAAGTGTGGTGGCCGGGTCAGGGCTCCCGGACTCTTCGCCGATTCCTGGCAGTGCGATGTGCACGGGACGGTGTATCCGCTGCAGCCCGTGATCCCGCCCAGCGTCGAGGCCCTCGGTGTGGTGGTGCACCGCACCCAGGTCCCGGTGTGGATGCCGTGGCCGCTGCCGGTCGGATGGCTGTTCACGGGCGTGGGCTACGCCGGGGACGACCGCAGCGGCGGCCGGGCCACCGCGGTGGCCTGCTCCGGCCCCGGCCCGCTCGGCGGCGTCGGCGAGCTGATCCTCGTCGCCGAGGAACTCGGCGTCGGCCTCGGCGCCTGGTACGCGGGCATCGACGCCCCCGACCCGGGGCCGTACATGGACGTCGAGAAGCCGCCCCAGGCCAAGGTGCTCGCCGCCGGCCGTCCGACCCCCCTCTGGCACGTCTCGGGCAGCCCCACCGACCGCGCCGTCTTCGCCGGCGAGGCCCTGGGGCTGTGGCTGTGGGCGGTGGTCTGGCCCGAGCAGTGCAGCATGCTCATGTACGACGAGCTGGTGCTGACCGACCTGCGGGACGCGGGGGCGGAGCTGGACCTGGTGCCGTGCGGCGCGCTGTCGCCGCGGCTGCTGCACCCCTAGGGTCTCTCGTTCGGATCAGGCCGGGCTCGCGGGCCCCGGCACCGTGCCTCGCCGCGTTGCTGTCGGTTGCCATGGCTCCGCCATGGCGCCCTCCTCCGCCTTGCGATCCACGGCACCGGACCCCGCTCCCTGATCCGGCCTGATCCAAACGAAAGACCCCAGGTGCCCCACCCTGGATCGGCGTAGGGGGTGCTCCAGGGTTTCGGGTGTGACATGAGGGCGCGCGAACACCGCTATCCTTAGGTGTCCCCGTCCGTCATGTCCCCGTCTGGAGTCTCCGTGCGCATCGACCTGCACTGTCACTCCACGGCTTCCGACGGTACGGACACCCCGGCCGAACTGGTGAAGAACGCCGCCGCGGCCGGTCTCGACGTCGTCGCGCTGACCGACCACGACACCACCCGCGGGTACGCCGAGGCGATCGCCGCGCTGCCCGAGGGACTCACCCTGGTCCCCGGCGCCGAGCTGTCCTGCCGGTACGACGGCGTCTCCATGCACCTGCTGGCCTACCTCTTCGACCCCGAGGAGCCCGCCCTGCTCGCCGAGCGCGAGCTGGTCCGGGACGACCGGGTGCCGCGGGCCCAGGGCATGGTCGCCAAGCTGAACGCGCTGGGTGTGCCGGTCACCTGGGAGCAGGTCGAGCGGATCGCCGCCGGCGGCTCCGTGGGGCGCCCGCACGTCGCCACCGCGCTCGTGGAGCTGGGCGTGGTGCCCACGGTGAGCGACGCGTTCACCGAGGAGTGGCTGGCCGACGGCGGCCGGGCGTTCGTGGAGAAGCACGAGACCGACCCCTTCGAGGCGATCCGGCTGGTCAAGGGCGCGGGCGGAGTCTGCGTGTTCGCGCACCCGGCCGCCGCCAAGCGCGGCCGTACCGTGCCCGAGTCGGGCATCGCCGAGATGGCCGCCGCCGGCCTGGACGGCATCGAGGTCGACCACATGGACCACGACGCCGACGCCCGGGCCCGCCTGCGCGGCCTGGCGGGCGAGCTGGGCCTGCTGGTGACGGGGTCCTCGGACTACCACGGCAGCCGCAAGACGGTGTCCCTCGGCGCGTACACGACGGACCCCGAGGTGTACGGGGAGATCACCCGGCGGGCCACCGGGGCGTTCCCGGTGCCGGGGACCGGCGGAGCCTGAGGCCGACCGCCCTCACGAGCCCTCCGTTCCGAGCCGGACCGTCCCCAGCCGGACCGTCGCGGGCCGACCGCCCTCGCGAGCGGACCGGCCGCACCCCCTCATGCCCGTATCACTTCCTCTTCCCGCAAGGCCTGACGCACCACCATGTTCGACATCGCCGTCTTCGGCTCCCTGTTCCTGACCCTCTTCGTCATCATGGATCCCCCCGGGATCACCCCGATCTTCCTCGCGCTGACCGCCGGACGCCCCGCCAAGGTGCAGAAGCGGATGGCCTTCCAGGCCGTGTGCGTGGCGGGCGGGGTCATCGCCGTCTTCGGCGTCCTCGGCCACCAGATCCTGAACTACCTGCACGTCTCCGTCCCCGCGCTGATGATCGCGGGCGGGCTGCTGCTCCTGCTGATCGCGCTGGACCTGCTCACCGGCAAGACCGACGAGCCGAAGCAGACCAAGGACGTGAACGTCGCCCTCGTGCCGCTGGGCATGCCGCTGCTGGCGGGGCCCGGTGCCATCGTGTCGGTGATCCTGGCCGTGCAGAGGGCCGGCAGCGTGGCGACGCAGGTCTCGGTGTGGGCCGCGATCCTCGCGATCCACGTCGTGCTGTGGCTGGTGATGCGTTACTCGCTGCTGATCATCCGCGTCATCAAGGACGGCGGCGTCGTCCTCGTGACGAGGCTCGCGGGCATGATGCTCTCCGCGATCGCGGTGCAGCAGATCATCAACGGTGTCACTCAGGTGATCCGGGGGAGCTGAGGAGCGTGCCCCTGCTCCCCCGGAAAGCTCGAGTGGCGCCGGTGCGTTACGAGGCCGGGGTGTCGGCCGGGCGGATCCAGAGGCGCTGCCCTATGGCGGCGGCCTGCTGAACGATCCGGTTGACGGAGGCGGCGTCCACGACGGTGGTGTCCACGGTGGTGCCGTCGACCTCGTCGAGTCGCATGATTTCGAAGCGCATGGCTTCTCCCTTCGTCTGGTCATCCTCCTGCGGAGAACTACTGGTGTGACGTGCTGTCGTACCTAGACAACGGGCTGCGTGTTACAAACATTCCCTAAACTAAAGAAATTTTTCGAACGGCTAATTACTGACCGGTAAGCGGCGGTCGTGGGACTGACCGGGACCGGTTGTGTTCGCAGCGTGACCGCCGGGACAATGGAGGCGATGAACGACGACCTGGCGGCCCTGGCCGCCCGCATCGACCACACCAACGGGCTGCTGCAGCGCATGCTCGCCGAGGTGGCGAAGACGCCCTCCACCCACGCGATCTTCGTCGACGCGGGCTACCTCTACGCGGCCGCCGGCCGGCTCGTCGCCGGCACCGAGGACCGCCGGGCCTTCGACCTGGACGCCGAGGGCCTGATCGAGGCGCTCATCGACAAGGCCCGCACGATCTTCGCGGACAGCCGGCTGCTGCGCGTCTACTGGTACGACGGCGCCCGCCGCCGCATCCACACCGCCGAGCAGCAGTCCATCGCCGAACTGCCCGACGTCAAGGTCCGCCTCGGCAACCTCAACGCCAACAACCAGCAGAAGGGCGTCGACTCCCTCATCCGCACCGACCTGGAGTCCCTCGCCCGGCACCGCGCCATCAGCGACGCGGCCCTGCTGGGCGGCGACGAGGACCTGGTCTCGGCGGTCGAGGCGGCCCAGGGCTACGGCGCCCGCGTCCACCTGTGGGGCATCGAGGCCCCCGAGGGCCGCAACCAGGCGGAACCCCTGCTCTGGGAGGTCGACAGCCAGCGCACCCTCGACCTGGAGTTCTTCAAGCCGTACGTCTCCCGCCGCACGGCCGCCGCCTACGAGGGCACCGCCGGGACCCGGCCCACCCGCGAGGACGTGCGCTTCGTCGGCGCCCAGATCGCGGCCAAGTGGCTGTCCGCGCGGGGCCGCGAGGCCCTCGTCGAACTCCTCCCCGGCCACCCCTACCTGCCCGGACCGGTCGACCAGGACCTGCTGGTCGAGGCCGAGGCCCTGCTCCAGTACTCCCTGCGCGGCCACGCGGACCTGCGCCGCGCCCTCCGCGACGGCTTCTGGGACCACCTGCAGACGCAGTACTAGCGGGCAGTCACCAGGACGGCCGCCCGGGCCGCCTACAGGGCCAGGAGGTCGTCCCAGAAGTCGGCGATCGCACGGGCCGTGGGGAGCGGCCGGTCGGTGTTCGGCGAGTGCTCGGCGCCCTCGATGACCGTCCGCCGCGCGTTCAGCCGCAGGGCCATCTCGTCCAGCAGCGCCAGCGGCCAGGTGTCGTCCAGCGCACCCGACAGCACGTGGAACGGCAGCGGCACGGCGGCCAGCTGCGCCACCCGGTCCGGCTCGGCGCACAGCTGCCGCCCGGTGGCGAGCAGCTGCGCGGGCTTGTTGCCCAGCCAGCGGCGCCGCAGGTCGTCCCGGTTGTCCAGCCCGCCGTCGAGCCGGACGGCGTCGGTGTCCTCCGGGGCCGCCTCCATCGCCTGGATCGCGTCCCACACCTGCGCCATCGACATCACGGCGAGCGCGTCCCGCAGCAGCTGGACGCGCTGCCGCTGGGAGGCCGAGATCTGGGCGGGCCCCGAGGCCATCAGGGTGAGCGAGCGGAACGGTGAGTGGTCGATCAGCACGGCCGCGCGCGAGATCTGCCCGCCGAGCGAGTGCCCCAGCAGGTGCAGGGGCTCCGTCGCGATCGCCTCGGCCTGCGCGAGCACGTCCTTGGCCAGCTCCTCCTGCGCGTAGGCGGACTCGTCGTCCTCGGGGCCGTCCGTCTCGTGCTGGCCGCGCCCGTCCACGGCCACGGTCCGGTACCCGCGCGCGGCCAGCGGCAGGTGCAGCGGGTTGAAGTCCTCCTTGCTCCCGGTGAACCCCGGCAGCAGCAGCGCGACGCCCCTGGGCTCGACGCCGTCGGCCGCGGGCGTGTCGACGACGGCGAACTCCCCGCGCGCGGTCCGCAGGGAGTACGCGCGGGCACCGGGGGGCGGAACGAAGGTGGCAGGCCTGCTCATGGAAAAAGGCTATCGGCAGCGGCGCCCCGACCCGGTGGGGAGGGCCGGGAACGGCGACGGCCCGGCCCACGTGAGTGGACCGGGCCGTCGGCGACTAGGCGGTGTGCCGGATCAGCCTTCGGCGGCCTCGACGGCCACCGTGGCCTTGCGGGTCCGGCGGCGCGGCTTGACCTCCGGCTCCTCGGTGGCCTGCGCCGGAATCTCCGGAGCGGCCACCTCGGCCACGGCCTTCCGCGTCCGCCGCACCTTGGGCGCGGCCACCTCGGCGGCCTCGGCCGTCTCCGGGGCTGCCACGGCCTTCTTGCGGGTGCGCCGGGGCTTTGCCTCGGCCTCGGGAGCCTCGGCCGTCTCCGGGGCTGCCACGGCCTTCTTACGGGTGCGGCGCGGCTTCGCCTCGGCCTCCGGCGCCTCGGCCGTCTCCGGGGCGGTGGCGGCCGTCTTGCGCGCCCGGCGGGGCTTGGCCTCCGTGCCCTCGGCCGTGTCGACGGCGGCTTCGGCGGCCGCGGTGGCCTTGCGGGTGCGGCGCGGCTTGGCCTCGGTGGCCTCCGCCGTGTCACCGGGCTCGGTGGCGGTGGCGGCGGTCTTCCGGGTGCGGCGCGGCTTGGCCTCGGCTTCGGGGGCCTCGGCCGTCTCCGGCGCGGTGGCCGCCGTCTTGCGGGTGCGGCGCGGCTTCGCCTCGGGCTCCGTCTCCGTCACCGTCGCCTCGGGCGCGGCCACGGCCGTCTTCCGGGTGCGGCGCGGCTTGGCGGCCGGGGCCGCCTCCTCCGTGCCCTCGGCCGTCGCGACCGCCGCTTCGGCGGCCGGCTCGGCCGTCTTGCGGGTGCGGCGGCGCGGCTTGGCCTCGGTGGCCTCGGCCGTGTCGACGACGGCCTCGGCGGCCTCGGGGGTGGCCTTGCGGGCGCGGCGCGGCTTCGCCTCGGGCTCCGCTGCCCCCGCGGGCGCGGTGGCCTCGGCGGCGACGGGCCCGGGCGCCGGCGCGGCGGCCGTCGGCTCGGCCGCCACCGGCTCCGCCGACCGGCGCGTGCGGCGGCGGCGCGGCTTCTCGGCGACGGCCTGCTCGGCGACGGGCTGCGCGGCCGGACCCTCGGCGGAGTCCAGCGCAACCTCGGCGGCCTCCGCGGGTGCGGCGGTCGCGGCCGGGGCAGCGGCCGTCAGCGGCTCCGCCTGGCCTCCGCCGCGGGTGCGACGGCGGCGGCGCGGGGTGCGGGCCGCCGTTGACTCGTCGGCGGTGCCGGTCTCGGCGGCCGGCGCCGTGGTGGCCGTGGAGGCGTCCAGCGGGGTACCGCCGCGCGTGCGGCGGCGACGGCGCGGGGTGCGCTCGGAGCGCTCCCGCTCCCGCTCGCGCTCCGGGGCGCCCGCGTCGCCGCGGCCTCCCCGGCCGCCGCGACCGCGCGCACCGCGTCCACCGGTCTCGCCGAGGTCCTCCAGCACCTCCGCGTCCAGTCCGGCGCGGGTCCGCTCCGAGCGCGGCAGGGTGCCCTTGGTGCCCGCGGGGATGCCGAGGTCCGCGAACAGGTGCGGGGAGCTCGAGTACGTCTCCACCGGGTCGTTGAAGTCCAGCTCCAGCGCCTTGTTGATCAGCTGCCAGCGCGGGATGTCGTCCCAGTCGACGAACGTGATCGCCGTGCCCTTCGCACCCGCGCGGCCCGTACGGCCGACCCGGTGCAGGTACGTCTTCTCGTCCTCGGGCGACTGGTAGTTGATGACGTGGGTGACGCCCTCGACGTCGATGCCGCGCGCGGCGACGTCGGTGCAGACGAGGACGTCGACCTTGCCGTTGCGGAAGGCGCGCAGCGCCTGCTCGCGGGCGCCCTGGCCGAGGTCGCCGTGGACCGCGCCGGAGGCGAAGCCGCGGCGCTCGAGCTGCTCGGCGATGTCGGCCGCCGTGCGCTTGGTCCGGCAGAAGATCATCGCGAGCCCGCGGCCGTCGGCCTGCAGGATGCGCGCGACCATCTCCGGCTTGTCCATGTTGTGCGCGCGGTAGACGAACTGCTTGATGTTCGCGACCGTCACGCCCTCGTCGTCCGGCGCCGTGGCGCGGATGTGCGTGGGTCGGGACATGTAGCGGCGGGCGAGGCCGATGACCGCGCCCGGCATGGTCGCCGAGAACAGCATGGTCTGCCGCTTGGCCGGCAGCATGTTGATGATCTTCTCGACGTCGGGCAGGAAGCCCAGGTCGAGCATCTCGTCGGCCTCGTCGAGCACCAGGGACTTGACGTGCTTCAGGTCCAGCTTCTTCTGGCCGGCCAGGTCCAGCAGGCGGCCCGGGGTGCCGACGACCACGTCGACGCCCTTCTTCAGGGCCTCCACCTGCGGCTCGTAGGCCCGGCCGCCGTAGATCGCGAGGACGCGCACGTTGCGCACCTTGCCCGCGGTCAGCAGGTCGTTCGTGACCTGCGTGCACAGCTCGCGCGTGGGGACGACGACGAGCGCCTGCGGGGCGTCGGTGAGGGCCTCGGGGGCGGCGCGTCCGGCCTCGACGTCGGCGGGGACGGTGACGCGCTCCAGGAGCGGGAGACCGAAGCCCAGCGTCTTGCCGGTGCCGGTCTTGGCCTGGCCGATGACATCCGTGCCGGAGAGGGCGACGGGGAGCGTCATCTCCTGGATGGGGAAGGGGGTGACGATGCCGACGGCCTCCAGGGCCTCGGCCGTCTCGGGAAGGATTCCGAGTTCGCGAAACGTCGTAGTCAGGGTGCTGCCTCTTCTGTGTGGCGCGGTGCGAGGCGAGCGCGGGGGTCTTTGACGGACCGTGCCGGGGACGTCGGCTGCCTTACGGTCGGCCCAACTCGGGCAAGCCGTATGGCACGGGACCTCTGCCGACGCTCTAGCTCTCTCACCGCTGAGGGTGTCCTCCCGTCGTCGTACGCGATGTGCCGTACGGCCGGGGAGGTCTGTCGGGTCGGAGCCGATCGGGCCACCGACCGGGCATCCTCATGCGTGCGGCCTGTCGGGACACGTCGAACATCGTCGACGCACTCAGCAGGCGCATTACCACCATACCCCGGATTCGCGCACATGCGATGGCCGATTCGGTCACGTAGTCGTGGTCACACTGGTTGACCAGGGACTTGTGGGGCACGGCAAGCGGGCTATTGTGCGCCTCATGACTAGCTCTGACAAGCCTGAGAACGCGTCCGCCGCACCCGCCGAGCACACCGGCGTCGCCGCCCAGGACTGGGCGCAGGCCTCCGCCGACCCACAGTACCGGGCCGCGGTCGTGGACCTGCTCGGAGCGCTGGCGTACGGGGAGCTCGCGGCGTTCGAGCGGCTCGCGGAGGACGCCAAGCTGGCGCCGACGCTCTCGGACAAGGCGGAGCTGGCGAAGATGGCGTCGGCGGAGTTCCACCACTTCGAGCGGCTGCGGGAACGCCTCACCGAGATCGGCGGGGAGCCGACGGTGGCCATGGAGCCCTTCGTCGCGGCCCTGGACGGCTTCCACCGGCAGACGGCGCCGTCGGACTGGCTGGAGGGCCTGGTCAAGGCCTACGTCGGTGACTCGATCGCGAGCGACTTCTACCGGGAGGTCGCGGCCCGCCTCGACTCCGACACGCGCGAGCTGGTCCTGGCCGTCCTGGACGACACCGGGCACGCCGGTTTCGCGGTGGAGAAGGTGCGCGCGGCGATCGACGCCGACCCGCGCGTGGGCGGGCGGCTGGCGCTGTGGGCACGGCGGCTGATGGGGGAGGCGCTCTCGCAGTCGCAGCGGGTGGTCGCCGAACGAGACGCGCTGTCCACCATGCTGGTGGGCGGGGTCGCCGACGGGTTCGATCTCGCCGAGGTCGGCAAGATGTTCTCGCGGATCACGGAGGCGCACACCAAGCGCATGGCCGCGCTGGGCCTCGCGGCCTGAGCGGCGGCGTGCTCCGCGGTCGCCGCTGTTGAGGGCGTCCGGGGCCGGTCGCGCAGTTCCCCTCGCCCTTCGCGGCCGCGCCGCGACAGGGGCGGCCCGCCGCTCCTCCGGCTACGCCGGGATCGATCGTCGGCGCAGGCGGCCGGCCGGGCGGAGCAGCAGGGACAGGGACGCGGCGGAGACGACCGCCGCGCCGAGGAGGCTCAGCAGGGCCGAACCGGGGCCCAGGGCGCTGTGGGTGATGAAGTCGCCGAAGAGGGCCCCGATGACGCCGGTCGAGTAGACGAGCGGGCGGGTCGGCAGCCGGCGCGCGAACCGGTGGGTCGCCGCCCAGGCGAGGACCAGACCGAGCACGGCGGATCCGAGCACTTCCAGGGTCATCTCGAGGTCCCTCCCACGGCCGCACCGGGCTTGACGGTCGTAGCCCGTCATACCCCTGACCTGCGGATCGCAATCATCCCCTGTGGGCGACTTGTGCGGCATCCGTGTGCGGGCCCCACGGCAAGAGGCCCGGCGGCACAGTGCCGCCGGGCCTCTTCACCGCTTGGTCCGCGGTTCGGGCCTACAGCGTGCCGAAGCCCACCTTGCGGACGGTCGGCTCGCCGATCTCCACGTACGCCAGGCGGTCCGTCGGGACCAGGACCTTGCGGCCCTTCTCGTCCTGGAGGCTGAGCAGCTGCGTCTTGCCGGTCAGTGCCTCGCTCACCGCGCGCTCGACCTCCTCGACACTCAGACCGCTCTCCAGAACGATCTCGCGGGGCGCGTGCTGCACGCCGATCTTGACCTCCACGGCTATGTCCCTCCGACGGTCAGTGATGTGCGCGATCTTCCGCGCTGTACCCAGCACACATTAGTCCGGCGAGGGGACGTACACGCTGCGGGCCGGAACGCCGTCAGCGAACAGCACGCGGCGACGAGCGGCCGTCAGTGGTGCTCGCTGCCGTGCAGCGGGAAGCCGGCGATGCCCCGCCAGGCCAGCGAGGCCAGCAGCTGCACCGCCTGGTCGCGCGGCACACTGCGGTCGCTGTGCAGCCAGGACCGCGCCACCACCTGGGCGAGGCCGCCGAGGCCGGAGGCGAGCAGCATCGACTCCGCCCGCGAGAGGCCGGTGTCCTCGGCGATGACGTCGCAGATCGCCTCGGCGCACTCGTTGGTCACCTTGTCGACGCGCTCGCGCACCGCGGGCTCGTTCGTCAGGTCCGACTCGAAGACCAGGCGGAAGGCACCGCCGTCGTCCTCCACGTACGCGAAGTAGGCGTCCATGGTCGCCCGTACGCGCTGCTTGTTGTCGGACGTCGAGGCGAGCGCCCCGCGCACGGCCTGGATCAGCGACTCGCAGTGCTGGTCCAGCAGGGCGAGATAGAGATCGAGCTTGCCGGGGAAGTGCTGGTAGAGCACCGGCTTGCTCACTCCGGCCCGCTCGGCGATGTCGTCCATCGCCGCCGCGTGGTACCCCTGCGCGACGAAGACCTCCTGGGCGGCGCCCAGCAACTGGTTCCGCCGGGCTCGGCGCGGCAGACGGGTGCCCCGTGGGCGTGCTGCCTCAGTTTGCTCGATGGCTGTCACGCCGCCTCCCAATGTCGTCCACATGCGGTGTCGGCCGCGCGGCCATCGTACTTTTCGGTAACCGTGGTGTGCGCGGTGCGAGCGCAGAATTTCACGTACCGGACGGCGACGAAAGCCGCGAAGCCCCCCTCGTACGGCCGGCCAGGTGCCGCGAGCGCGGCCGGAGTCAGCGGTAGTCGTCCTCGTCGAGCGAGACCACGCGCGCCTGCTCCACGAGATCGGCCTCGTTCCCCTGGTCCGGGTCCACCTCCGTCAGCGGGTCGTCCTGGTCCTGGGCGAGGTCGGCGTGCTGCTCGACGGCGTCCCCCTCGGGGGCCTCGACGTCGATCTCCGGGGTCTCCTCCTGCACGAGATCCTCGGCCTTGTCGGGCTCGGTGGGGTCGAAGGCCATGGTGGGCTCCCTTCCTACGGACTTCCCTCGATGCAGCAGGGGCCACACGCGGGTGCCCGCGGTACGAGCCTAGGAGACACCTGATCCGGACGCCATGCCGTGTGCGCCCGTTCGCCGCGCGGATCCCGGCCCATCCGCCTGCGCCTCTGCCTGTGCTCGTGGCTGCCCGTGGCTGCCTGTTCGTCCGCCCCCTGTTTCCGGTACCGCGGAGTCCAACCTGTGACGGCGAACACATGAATCATGGCGTGATCGTCTCGTAACATTGCCGCATGTCTTCGACCGAGTCGCCGTCCGTGCCGGCCGCGAGTGTGCTCCCGAGGGTGGCGCCCGTCCGGGTCGGCGAGGGCGAGCGGATCAGGTCGGTGGGACTGCCGGGGGTCACCCTCTCGGTGCGGTCGCGGCCACCCGCGCGCGAGGGTCTGCCGGCCGCGCTGTTCGTCCACGGGCTCGGCGGTTCCTCGCAGAACTGGTCGTCGCTGATGGCCGAACTGGACGGGGTCGTCGACGGCGAGGCGGTCGACCTGCCCGGCTTCGGCGACTCCCCACCCCCGGACGACGGCAACTACTCCGTCACCGGGCACGCGCGCGCGGTCATCCGCTACCTGGATGCCTGCGGGCGCGGACCGGTCCACCTCTTCGGCAACTCCCTCGGCGGAGCGGTCGCCACACGCGTGGCCGCCGTGCGCCCCGACCTCGTCCGCACCCTCACGCTGATCTCCCCCGCCCTGCCGGAGCTGCGCATCCAGCGGACCGCCGTGCCGACGGGCCTGCTGGGGGTGCCCGGCATCGCCGCGCTCTTCACCCGGCTCACCAGGGAGTGGACGGCCGAACAGCGGGTCAGGGGCGTGCTCGGGCTGTGCTACGGCGACCCCGCGCAGGTGTCGCCCGAGGCGTTCCGGCACGCCGTGGACGAGCTGGAGCGGCGGCTGCAACTGCCGTACTTCTGGGACGCGATGGCCCGCTCCGCGCGCGGGATCGTCGACGCCTACACGCTGGGCGGGCAGCACGGGCTGTGGCGCCAGGCCGAACGCGTGCTCGCTCCGACCCTGCTGATCTACGGCGGCCGCGACCAGCTGGTCGGCTGCCGCATGGCCCGCAAGGCCACCCGCGCCTTCCGCGACAACCGTCTGCTGACCCTGCCGGAGGCCGGGCACGTGGCCATGATGGAGTATCCCCAGGTGGTGGCCGCGGCGTTCCGGGACCTTCTCGCGGAATCGCGCGAGCAGGAGGGCGCGCCGGACACCGGGTCCGCCGCGGACGCGGGGAGCTGAGAGCAGGAATGGGACGGCACAGCCGCCGAGGACCGGCCCCCAAGGGCGACTCCGCGGACATAACAGCACAGCGAGGGGAGCGAGGCCCGGCCTCCGCTCCGTCACCCGAGCCCCGGCAGCCCGCCCTGCCCGGCCGGCGACAGGCCCCGGCCGCCGGTCCCCGCACGCCGGGGGCACCGAACACCGGTCCCGGCGCGCCCGGGTTTCCTCCGGCAACCCCCGCCCGGGGCGTGCCCCGGCCCGGTGTGGCCGACGGCACGCCTGAGCAGGGAGTTCCGCGTCTTCCCGGCGACACTCCGGCGCAGGGTCTGCCGAGGTTCGCGGACGGCACGCCGGCGCGCGGTGTTCCGCGCGTTCCCCGTGGTCCGGGCGGGCCCGGTGGTCCGAGCGGCAGTGCCGGTGGCCCGGGTGCGCCCGGCGGACGGCGTGGGCCGGACAGAACCCCGGCACAGGGAGGCCCGCGGCTGCCCGACGGCACGCCGGCGCGCGGTGTTCCGCGCGTTCCCCGAGGCCCGGGTGGCCCGGCCGCAGACGTCCCTTCCCTCCCGGGCGGCAAGGGTGCGCCCGAGGGCCGGCGCGGGCCCGGCGGCACTCCGGCGCAGGGAGGCCCGCGGCTGCCCGACGGCACGCCTGCGCGCGGTGTTCCCCGTGTTTCCGGTGGCACCCCTTCCACGGCCCGGGGTGCGCATCCCGAGCAGCGTGAGTCGGGGGGCGGCTGGGGCGCGTTCCCGGGAGCGCCCGCCGGTGGCGCCGGGGCCGCTCCTCAGGGTCCCGCCAATTCCGGCGCACCCGGAGCTCCCGGGGCCACCGGTCCCTCCGGCTCCCAGCAGGCAGCCGGCGCGTCCGGTGCCCGGATCCCGCGGCAGCGGCGGACGGGTGCGCCGCGGCAGGAGTATCTCGACGCCTTCGACGAGGACCTCGACGTCTTCGCGCCCCGCTCCGGCGGCGGCGCGCAGGAGGAGCCCGACCGCCCCGGTGCCGGCCCGCAGGCCGCGGGGGCGGGAGAGGACGACGGCGGCGACGCCCCGCCCACCGGTGTGCCCGCGCAGCGCGGCGGCAAGGGGCGGGCCTTCACCGGCATCGCCGCCGCCGCGGTGACCACCGTGCTCGCGGTCGTCGTCGCCGGGCAGGTGGCCGACGACCGCGACGGGACGGGCGTCCTGGCGCAGTCGGCGCCCGGCCGGGCGCACGACGCCCGCACCTCCGGACGGACCGCTCCGACGGCCGCGGCGCCGCTGACGTACGAGCAGAAGATGGACCGGACGTACCCGCTCAGCGCCACCTTGAAGGGCCCGGGCAAGTTCGACGCCGTCCCCGGCTTCGACAAGGCCCCCGGCCAGGGGCGGAAGTTCACCTACCGCGTGGACGTCGAGCAGGGGCTCGGCCTGGACGGCGCGCTGTTCGCCGAGGCCGTGCAGAAGACGCTGAACGACGACCGCAGCTGGGCCCACGGCGGCGCCCGCACCTTCGAGCGGATCTCCTCCGGCAAGCCCGACTTCGTGATCACCCTCGCCAGCCCCGGCACCACCGCCAAGTGGTGCGCCAAGTCGGGCCTGGACACGACGGAGGACAACGTCTCCTGCGACTCGGCCGCCACCGAACGCGTCATGATCAACGCCTACCGGTGGGCCCAGGGCAGTAAGACGTACGGGAACGAGATCCACGCGTACCGGCAGATGCTCATCAACCACGAGATCGGTCATCGGCTCGGCCACGGGCACGTGACGTGCCAGAAGGACGGCGAGCTCGCGCCGGTCATGCAGCAGCAGACCAAGTTCCTCGACCACGACGGCATCCACTGCCTTCCCAACCCCTGGCCCTACCCCAAGGGCTGAGGGGGCTCGGCTGTTCCGGACCGGCATGAGTGGCGGGCGGTGCGGCGGGACCCGCCCCTGACGTGACGCGGTGCGCCCGGACGATCACCCGCTGATCTCCTACCGCGCCAAAACGCCGTACGCACGCGAAAGTTACGTCCGTTCACCCCTTTTGGTGGCGCGATGGACAACCGTCCGTCGCGCCACCGCCTCGTCCGCATACGTTCGTCCCGCTGTGAGCCGCCGGGACGCGGCGGCTCCCCACCATCACGGGAGATCGGGGGTGCACGCGTGCGCATCGGACTGGTTACGGAAAGTGGCTATCCGTATGTGAGCGGTGACGCCGGACTCTGGTGCGACCGGCTCGTGCGCGGGCTCCCTCAGCACGAGTTCGACCTCTACGCACTCGGCGGCGGCCGCCCGCAGGAGGACGGGGGCCGGGTCCCGCTCCCCGAGCAGGTCGGCCGCGTGCGGACGGCCCCGCTGTGGACCGCGCCGCAACGGGCGGCGGAGGACGACGGGGTCGCCTACGGCCGGCGCGCGCGCCGGCGCTTCGCCGAGCACTACGGGGAACTGGCCGGCGCGCTGTGCGCCGGGACCACGACCGGGGCCGGGGCCGCAGATGGCTCCGGAAACGCCTTCCGAGGCGCCTTCGGTGACGACCCTCGCGACGACCTCGGTGACCGCTCCGCTGCCGGCTCGTGGACCGATGCTCTGGCGGACCGTTTCGCCAGTGCGCTGTACGGCCTCGCCGAACTCGCCCGCGACGAGGGCGGGCTGACCGGCGCACTCCGCTCCGAGGCCGCCGTACGCCTCCTGGAGCGCGCCTGCCGCGCCCCCGGTGCGCCGTCCACGGCGCGCGAGGCGCGCGTGCCCGATCTGCTGACCGTCGCCGCGCACCTCGAACGCGCCCTGCGCCCCCTGTCCCTCGACTGGTACGGCGACGACGACCTGGGCGCGGCGGACCTCTGCCACGCCACCGCCGGCGGTCCCACCGCCCTGCCCGGACTCCTCGCCCGGCACTTCTGCGACGTACCGCTGCTGGTCACCGAGTACGGCGTACAGCTGCGCGCGCACTACCTGACCCTCGGCCCCGACGCCGCCGCGCCCGCCGTCCGTGCCCTGCTCGCCGCCTTCCACGGCCGGCTGGCCACCGAGGTGTACCGCCGCGCCGCCCTCCTCACGCCCGGCAACGCGCACACCCGCCGCTGGCAGGAACGGTGCGGCGCCGACCGCGACAGGATCCGCACGGTCCACCCGGGCCTGGAGGCCGCCCGCTTCGCGGAGGTCGGCGAGGCCCCGGACCGCGCCGACCCGCACACCCTGGCCTGGGTGGGGTGCGTCGAACCCGCCAAGGACCTGGTGTCGCTGCTGCACGCCTTCGCCGAGGTCCGCAAGGAGGTCCCGAAGGCGCGGCTGCGCATCGTCGGCGCGCCCACGGGCCCCGAGGGCGAGGCCTATCTCGGCCACTGCCGGGTGCTCGCCGCGCAGCTCTTCCCGGACGAGGCGGAGGGCGTGCACGCGGTCGGCGAGAACCCGGTCTCCTTCGAGCGGATCGGCGGCCCCGAAGCCCCGACCCTGCCCGAGGCGTACGCCGCCGGCGCCGTCGTCGTCCTGTCCAGCGTCGTCGAGGGCTTCCCGCTCACCCTGGTGGAGGCCATGCTCTGCGGCCGCGCCACGGTGTCCACGGACGTCGGCGCGGTGGTCGAGGTCATCGGCGGCACGGGTCTGGTCGTACCCCCGCGCAATCCGCGGGCGCTCGCCGAGGCGTGCGTGGCGCTGCTGTGCGACCCCGAGCGCCGTGAGCGCCTCGGCGCGGCCGCGCGCGCCCGGGCGCTCGAACTGTTCACCGTGGAGCAGAACATCGCGGCGTTCCACGGCATCTACCTGGAGATCGTCTCGCACTGCCCGGTCCGCCGGTTCGTCCTCGACGAGGCGGGTGCGCCCCTCCCGTTCGCCGCTCCGGCCGAGACCCATGTCCCCCTGCACTGGGCCGGCCCCGGCTCCCGCGTGCTGCCCCGGAACCCCCCCGGCCGGCCGACGGCCCACGCGGCGGCCCACCCGGCACCGCACCAGGCCTCCGAGGGGGCACGGTGAGCGGCTTCGGACAGGACGCCCCGAGAGGGGCCGGGGGAGCGGAAGGCATCCGCGACGAGGGTGCCGTGCCCCCCTCCGGAGGCCCGGACGGCCCGGGCATGCCGGCCGGCGCGGAGGCCTGGGACGCGCGGTCGGCGGAGTGGGCGGCCGGTACGGGGGAGGCCGGCGCGCCCTCGGCGCCGGCCTCACAGGCCCCGGTGGCCTCAGTGGTCACGGGAGCGCCCCGAGAGCCGGTGGCCCCGGTGTCCCCCGCCTCCGGACCGCTCGCAGTGGACCCCCAGCCCCGCAGCGGCCGCTCGGCCGGCCCCCGGCGCGGAGCCGCCGACCCGGTGAAAGCCCTGCTGCACCGGCACCGCGAGCTCTGCGAGCGAGCCGTCGATCCGCTCGAGATCGCCGCCGGTCTCGAGGCGCACGGCGTCACCGACCGGACCGCCGCCCGCTTCCGCCACCGCGACGTCTTCTCGCTCGCCGAGGAGCTCTACGCGCGCGTGCCGCGCGACGGCGCACCGGTCCCGCAGCCCCACCCCGTGTCCGCCCCGCGTCCGCGTTCCGGCTGGATCCCGCTCACCCTCCTGCCCGGCGCACTCGGTGCGGCCGTCGTGACCGGGCTGCGCCTCACCCACGGCCGGCCCCGCCAACTGGTGGTCCTCGGCGGCCTCCTCGCCGTCGCGTTCGCGGTCCGCGCCGCCCTGCGCCGCGGCCCCCTGGCCCCACGGCACGGCACGGTGCCGTGGCGGACCGCGTCCGGCACCCGCGCCGCCACTCTCTGGCTGCTCGGATACGCCGCCCTCGGCGACGGACTCGTGCGCGCCGTCGTGGCCGGTGGCCCCGATGCCCTGCCCGACGGCACACACGACGGTTCCTGGCCCGTGACCGCCGCACTTGCCCTGGCGCTGCTCCTCGCCTGCGCCCCGGCCGCCTGGTGCGCACACCTCCTTACCGCGGGCGCCCGCCGCAGACTCGCCGGCAGCCGCGGCCTGCGGGACTTCACCGCCGCCGCCCGGCCCCTGCTGCTCGGCACCGTCGCCCTGTTCCTGGCCGCCCTCACCGCCCTGCTCGCGCTGTGCGGCGCCGTCCTGCACGAGAACGCGGCCTTCCCCCAGGGCCTCACCCTGGGCGCCCTGCTCCTGCTCGCCCGCCTCCTCGCCGCGCACCAGCACCGGCACGCCCCCGCCGTCGCCCTCGGTGCCGCGGCGGCCGCCGAGGCGATGGGCCCGGCCCTGCTGCTGGCCGGCCGGCTGCCGGGCTGCGCCGTCCTGGCGAGCCCCGTCCAGGCCCTGCTGGACGCCTGGAGCCCGGCCGCCCTCCCGGCGCTCGCCTGCGGCACCGCGGCCCTGGCCCTGCTGGTCCACACCCTGCGCACGCTCACCCGGGCCTCGGCCCACGCGCCACCCGGAACACCCGAGTGAACCGGCCGCCACCGGCCCGGACCCGGCCCACCGTCACCCGCCCCGAGTGCGTGGCGGCACCCGGCCGCGCCGGAGACGCCCGGCCCACCCCCGCGAGGCAACCGCACCACCCCTGCGAAGGAGAAACCCAGATGACCACCTCCCGACACGGAGCACCCGGAGCTCCCGGAGCGTCCGGAGCCTTGGGAGCAGCCGGAACCCACACCCCGGGAGCCGCGCGATGAGGGTCCTGCTGATCGGAGCCAACGGGTACATCGGCCGCTTCGTCGCCGACCGCCTGCTCGCCGACCCGGCCGTCCAGCTCACCGCGCTCGGCCGCGGCGACGACGCCGACGTCCGCTTCGACCTCGCCACCGGCAGCCCCGGAGCGCTCACCCGCTTCCTGGACGCGGTCCACCCCGGCGTCGTCATCAACTGCGCCGGCGCCACCCGGGGCGGCGCCCGGGACCTCACCCGGCACAACACCGTCGCCGTCGCCACCGTCTGCGAGGCGCTGCGCCGCAGCGGCTGCGGCGCCCGCCTCGTGCAGATCGGCTGCGGCTCCGAGTACGGCCCCAGCCAGCCCGGCTCCTCCACCGCCGAGGACGCCGTACCGCGCCCCGGCGGTCCGTACGGGGTCAGCAAGCTCGCCGCCACCGAACTGGTCCTCGGCTCGGGCCTCGACGCCGTCGTGCTCCGGGTCTTCTCGCCCGCCGGGCCCGGCACGCCGGCCGGTTCCCCGCTCGGCCGGCTCGCCGAGGCCATGCGCCGCGCCATGCAGTCCGGCGACGGCGAACTCAAGCTCGGCGGCCTCGGCGTCCAGCGCGACTTCATCGACGTGCGCGACGTCGCCCGCGCCGTGCACGCCGCCTCGCTGTCCGCCGCCCAGGGCGTCATCAACATCGGCTCCGGCCGCGCCGTCCGCCTCCGGGACGCCGCCGCCGTGCTCGCCCGGGTCGCCGGATACGGCGGCGCCCTCCACGAACTCGACGCCCCGCCCGGGCCGCTGCGCGCCGCCATCGGCCACCCCCGCGCCGAGTCCGACCACGCGGCCCCGGTCGCGTACCCGTACCCCGACGGCTGCGGCAGCTGGCAGCAGGCCGACGTGCGCACCGCCCGCGACCGGCTCGGCTGGCGGCCGCGGATCAACCTCGAAGAATCCCTCGCCGACATCTGGATGGAGGCGGCATGCCGCATCTGACCAGCACCACAGCGGGCACCACCGGCACCGGCGTCCGCACCGCCCTCGGCATCCCGGGCTACGCCCACCCGCTGGTCGCACCGGCCCAGTGGGCCGAGCTCGCCCGCCCCGGCACCCCCCTGGACTGGGTCGTCCTGGACGTGGCCGACGGCCCCGGCACCCGGGCCGACCCGCACTGCCTGGAAGCCGCGGGCCGGCTGCGCAACGCGGGCGTGCGCGTGCTCGGCCACCTGGACCTCGCCCACGGCGCCCGCGTCCACGCCGACCTGCTCTCCGACGCGCACCGCCACCTCGACTGGTACCGCGTCGACGGCTTCCTGCTGGACCGCTGCCCCACGGAGCGCTCCGCGCTGCCCGGGGTCCGCCGGGCCGTCACCGCCCTCCGGGCGATCAGTGGCACCGCCCACATCGTGCTCGGCCACGGCCGTCACCCGCACCCCGGGTACGCGGAGAACGCCGACCAGCTGGTGACGTTCGCCGGCCCCTGGTCCGACTACCGCTTCTCGCAGGTCGCCGAGTGGACCGCGGACTACCCGCCCGACCGCTTCTGCCACTTCGTGCACGGCGTGCCCCACGGTCACCTGGAGGAGGCGCTGCGCATCGCGCGCTGGCAGGGCGCGGCCACGATCTACTTCACCGACCGCACCGATCGCGGCGGCCGCGTCGACCCCTGGGAGACCATGCCCGGCTACTGGGACGACATCGTCTCGCGGATCGGAACAGGTGTCTCGGAATGAAAAAGCGCATGGCACTGTTACAGGGAGAACAACCGTAGTGATTGACCGACCAACGGAGTCCCCGTGTCGTTGCCACCCCTGGTCGAGCCGGCTGCCGAGCTCACCGTAGACGAGGTCCGCCGGTACTCCCGCCACCTGATCATCCCCGACGTGGGCATGGACGGGCAGAAGCGGCTGAAGAACGCCAAGGTGCTGTGTGTGGGCGCCGGCGGCCTGGGCTCGCCGGCGCTGATGTACCTGGCCGCCGCGGGCGTGGGCACCCTCGGCATCGTGGAGTTCGACGAGGTCGACGAGTCGAACCTGCAGCGCCAGATCATCCACAGCCAGTCCGACATCGGCCGTTCCAAGGCGGAGTCCGCACGTGACTCGGTCCTCGGCATCAACCCGTACGTGAACGTGGTCCTGCACGAGGAGCGGCTCGAGGCCGACAACGTGATGGACATCTTCAGCCAGTACGACCTGATCGTCGACGGCACGGACAACTTCGCGACCCGCTACCTGGTCAACGACGCGTGCGTGCTGCTGAACAAGCCGTACGTCTGGGGTTCGATCTACCGGTTCGACGGCCAGGCGTCCGTCTTCTGGTCCGAGCACGGCCCCTGCTACCGCTGCCTCTACCCGGAGCCCCCGCCCCCCGGCATGGTCCCCTCCTGCGCCGAGGGCGGCGTCCTGGGCGTGCTGTGCGCGTCCATCGGCTCCATCCAGGTCAACGAGGCGATCAAGCTGCTGGCGGGCATCGGCGAGCCGCTGGTCGGCCGTCTGATGATCTACGACGCCCTGGAGATGACGTACCGCCAGGTCAAGGTCCGCAAGGACCCGAACTGCGCGGTCTGCGGCGAGAACCCGACCGTCACCGAGCTCATCGACTACGAGGCCTTCTGCGGCGTCGTCTCCGAGGAGGCCCAGGCGGCGGCCGCCGACTCCACGATCACTCCCAAGCAGCTCAAGGAGTGGATCGACGACGGCGAGAGCATCGAGATCATCGACGTCCGCGAGCCGAACGAGTACGAGATCGTCTCCATCCCGGGCGCCCGGCTGATCCCGAAGAACGAGTTCCTCATGGGCACCGCCCTGGAGGGCCTGCCCCAGGACAAGAAGATCGTCCTGCATTGCAAGACGGGTGTCCGCAGTGCGGAAGTCCTCGCCGTCCTGAAGTCCGCGGGCTTCGCCGACGCCGTCCATGTCGGCGGCGGAGTCATCGGCTGGGTCAACCAGATCGAACCGCACAAGCCGGTCTACTAGACCACCGGTCCCGCCGGCCGGCGGGACTGACGAAGCCCGCGGCTCCGACCCCGGTCGGAGCCGCGGGCTTCGTCGTACGGGATCGAGCCAGTGATCGACAACTGACGACGGCTCACGGGGCCCGCCGTCATGAGCAGACCGTCCCGTCCTTCGGTACCGTCCCGTTCAGCAGGTAGGCGTCCACCGCGGAGTCGACGCAGTCGCTGCCGTTGCCGTACGCGCCGTGGCCCTCGCCCTTCCAGGTGAGTTCGACCCCCACGCCCCTGCCCAGCTCGTCGGCCATCCTGCGGGCGCCCTCGTACGGGGTCGCCGGGTCGACCAGCAGAGCCGCAGCCGCGGCGGCCGTCCAGCGCAGAAGACGAAGCATGCGTACCCCCCTCGCAGGCCCCCCGCGTCGAGCCGCGGCGGGTGTTCACGTCATGGTAGGCGGAGCGGGGGCCGCCCGTTCCGGCCTGTGGATAACCCTCTGACCTGCGGTTCCATAGGCGTTCGGGGGCTTTACGAGCAGACCGTGCCGGTCTTCGGCACCTTCCCGTCCAGCAGGTAGCTGTTCACCGCTCCCTGCACGCACTTGTTCTTGCTGTCGTACGCCCCGTGCCCCTGGCCCTTGTACGTCAGCTCGACGGCGACGCCCTTGCCGAGCGCGTCCACCATCTTCCTCGCGCCCTCGTACGGCGTCGCCGGGTCCCCGGTGTTGCCCACGACCAGGATGGGTGCCGCACCCGGTGCGCTGACGTCGGGGTGGTCGGCTGCGCCCGGCACGGCCCAGCCGGTGCAGCTGACCATGCCCCAGGCCAGGTAGTCCCCGAACAGCGGGGAGGCGGCGCGGAACTCGGGCAGTCTCTGCTCGACGTCGGCCGTGGTGTACCGGGGTTTCTCGTCGGCGCAGTTGATGGCCACGTTCGCCGCGGTGATGTTGCTGTACTCGCCGTTCTCGCTGCGGCCGTTCATGGAGTCGGACAGCAGCATGAGGATCCTGCCGTCGCCGTCGTACGCCTGCTGGAGGCCCTCGGTGAGGTACTCCCAGAAGTCCTTGGAGTACAGGGACTGGGCGATGCCGTTGGTCGCCGCGGTCTGGGTCAGCTGCCGCGGGAGGATGCCGGGGATCGGCTTCTTCTCCAGGTCGTCCAGCAGGGTGGCGATGCGGTTCTTGACGTCCTGCGGGGTGTCGCCGATCGGGCAGTCGGTCGTCTTCGACGTGCAGTCCCGGGCGAAGTTGTCGAGGGCGAGCTGGAAGCCGCGGGCCTGCCCGAGCGCGCTCTGCTCCGGGTCCTGCGTGGGGTCGACGACCCCGTCGAACACGGCACGGCCGACGTTCTTCGGGAACAGGTGGGCGTAGACCCCGCCGAGTTCGGTGCCGTAGGAGATGCCGAAGTAGTGCAGCTTGTCGTCGCCGAGGACCTGGCGCATGAGGTCCATGTCGCGGGCCGCGTCGGTGGTGCGGACATGCGGCAGGACCGTCTCCGAGTGCTTGTCGCAGGCCGCGTTGAACTGCTTGGTGCGGTCGATCAGCTGGGTGCGCTCGGTGCTGTCGTCGGGGGTGGCGTCCTGCTGGAAGTACGCGTCCAGCTGGGCGTCGCTCTCGCACGTCACCGGCTTGCTGCGGCCGACACCGCGCGGGTCGAAGCTCACCAGGTCGTACCGGGTGCGCAGGGCGGCGTAGTCCTCGCCGAAGGCGGGCAGCGTGGTGACGCCGCTGCCGCCGGGGCCGCCGAAGTTGAACACGAGGGAGCCGATCCGCCGGCTGGGGTCCCCGCTGGCCTTGGCGCGGATCAGGGCGATGCCGATCGTGTCGCCCTTCGGCCTGCTCCAGTCCAGGGGCGCCTGCATGGTGGCGCACTGCCACGTGCCGCCGCCCGGCAGCGGGGACGGTGGGCTGCCGCCGCCCTCCGCCTGGGAGGGGGTCGGGCAGTCCTCCCAGTCCAGCTTCTGCGTCCGCAGGTCCCCGTGGCCGCCGCCGCCGCATCCGGCCAGCAGGACGGCCAGCAGCGCCCAGCTGGTGGTCAGTGCGGCGGCACGCAGCCGGGAGGGGTTCGCCATGCTCCCATCGTGCGCGCGCGCACGCCGGGGCGCGCGGGGCACGGGCCGTTGGGGGTACGTCCCGCCGCCGCCGGAGCGGCGGGACGGTTACAGGGCGTCCTTGCGGGTGAGCTGGTTGAAGACGAGCCAGCCCGGCAGGACCGGCAGCCACAGCGTCAGCAGCCGGTACAGCAGGACGGCCGGGGCGGCGACCTCCTTCGGCAGGCCGACGGCGATCAGACCGAGGGTGAGGCTGGCCTCGACCGCGCCGACACCGCCCGGCGTGGGCGCGGCGGAGCCGAGCGCGTTGCCGGCGAGGAAGACGACCGCGACGCTCGCGATGCTCAGCGAGGTCGAGCCGTCGCCGAACGCCCGGATGGAGGCGTCCAGGCACATCACGAAGCAGGCGGTCAGCAGCAGCATGCCGCCGATGCCGGTGACGAGTTTCTGCGGCCGCTGCAGCACGTCGAGCATGCGCGGCACGACACCGGCGAACAGGGACCTCACACGCGTGACGACGAACTTCCTCAGGAACGGCACCGAGGTCACCACCAGCACCAGCACCGCCACGGTCAGCAGGCCGGCGATCACCGTCCGGGACGGCGACAGGGACGGCGTCTTCTCGGTCCCGGTCAGGTAGCCGAAGGACAGCAGCATCAGGATGTGGCAGCCGAGCCCGAACAACTGAGACGCGCCGACGCTCGCCACCGCGAGCCCCGGGCGCACGCCCTGGCGCTGCAGGAAGCGCGTGTTCAGGGCGACACCGCCGACGGCCGCCGGTGCCACGATCTTCACGAAGGAGCCGGCCACCTGCGCCCCCACGGTCCTCAGGAAGGGCACCCGCTCCGGTACGAAGCCGAGCAGCGCCATAGCGGCGGCCACGTAGCTGAGGGCGGAGAACAGCACGGCGGCGATCACCCAGCCCCACTGGGCCTGCGCGAACAGCGTGCCGAACTGGATGTGGGTGAGCTGCGTCAGCAGGTAGTACGCGCCGATCGCCCCGGCGATGAAGCTGATCAGCGTGCGCGGCCGCACCCGCTCCAGACGGGCCGGTTCCACGGGGGCCTGGGGCCTGATCCGCAGCACCTGGTGCCGGATCTGGGTGAGCAGGTCCTCCTCACGGGCCTCTTCGAGGGCTTCGTCGATGGCCCTCTTCTCCGCCCGCTGCTCGGCGCGGACCGTCTTCTTGTCGGGCTTGCCGGGTACGGGTCCGGCTGTCCCGGCGGCTTCCTCCAGCCGGTCCTGCTTGGCCTGCCGCGAGCCCTCCAGCACCGCCTCGCGTTCGCGCTCGGCCCGCTCCCGGCCCAGCCGGCGCAGCGTCGCGCGCGTGGAGCGCGTCAGCGCGATGGGCTGCAGCATGGGCAGGCAGTCCGCGACCGCGTCCGGTCCCAGCACCCCGACCGCCGAGGCCACCGCCCGCTCGGCGCCGACCCGGAGACCGAGCGTCGTGACCAGCTGGGCGACATCCATCCGCAGCAGCAGGTCCCCGGCCGCGATCTCGCCGCCGCGCAGCTCGGTCAGGATCACCCTGCCGGAACGATCCACCCGGATCGCGTCGCCGGCCAGCCTGCGGTGGGCGATGCGCCGGGACTGAAGGGCCCGCACCTGCTCCCAGGTGTTGCGCAGCAGCTCGTCGGTGATCTCCTCGTCGTCCAGCGAGTCCAGCGAGCGCCCGCCGGTGTGCTCGTAGACGAGCATCACCGCGTCCGGGCCGAGTTCGGAGGTGGCGATCAGCTTGGGCGCGTTGGCGCCCGCCGCGATCGCCGCGTACGCCAGCAGCGCCTCCTGCTCCAGAGCCTGGCGCAGCGACTGCAGGCTGGAGCGGGTGGCGAAGCCGCGCAGGGTCAGGTTCCGCCAGGCGCGGTAGAAGAAGCCCTGGGCCTGCTGCTCCCGGTCGACGACCGTGACGTCCAGCGGCGGGCCGTCCTCCAGTGTGACGAAGTAGCGCCGGCCGCGGTCGCCGTTCTCCGTCTCCACGGCCTCCTCACGGGCCGCGCCGACGGGGTGGAAGCCGACGCGCCGCAGACCGGCCAGCAGGGTCCGGCCGGTGGGGCGGACGTTGGGCGAGCCGACGGCGTACAGGGTGCCGTAGGCGATGGTCCAGCCGATCAGGATGGTCAGCAGGATCGAGAACGGGGTCGTGTAGCCGGTGACCAGCATCGAGAAGGCGTCGAGCATCAGCACGATCCACAGGACCGCGCGCCAGCGGGGTCTGCGGGACATGCCGACGGCCGTCATGTACGCGATGACCGGCGCGAGGTAGCCGTGCACCGGGTCGGTCAGGGCGTGGACGTCGCCCGGTGAGGGCTGGGTGAGCGCCTCCTGGATGGAGCCGGGGGCTCCGCGGGCGACCCACAGGTCGGTGGCGAGGGTCACTCCGTGGGCGAGGACGGCCGCGAGGACGCCGTCGGCGATCCGCAGGCCGTCCCGTTTGATCAGCCGTTCGATCGCGAAGGCGACCGGCACGAGCAGGATCGCGATGCTGGAGGCCAGCCCCGCGATCTTGATCAGCAGGTCGGGGGCCTGCCCGGTGCCCTTGTTGATGTCCTGTTCGAGACCCGACGTGGTGCCGTGCGCGAACGCGGCGACGGCGAGCACCACGACGATGGCGAACACACCGACGAGCAGCCGCATGAGGTCGGAGGGGCGGTGCACGCGCGCGGGGAGCAGCGGTTCGTCACCCTCGACCTCGTCCGGGTGCGGCTCGCCCTCCTCGGCGTCCGTGCGCTCGCCGGCTCGCGGGTCACCGGGCGCGCCCAATGCGGTGTCGTGTTCGTCACCACGCGCGCGTGAGGACTCCTCGGCCGCGGCGTCGTCCATGGCGCCCACTTCGCCGTCGACGCCCTGGGCGGGGCCGTCGGGGCCGGAGCGAGGGGCGCCTGGACGTGCGGCGGCGTCAGGGGTGCCCGCCGCGCTCTCGGGGTGCACACCCTGCTGCTTCATGGTCTCTTCTTGGTCTCGTATCAACGGTCACCGCCCGCACGATGGTGGCATGCCCCGCCGACACTCGCGGGCATCAGGGTGCGGATGCGCGGGCGGACAGTCTGCCCGAAGCGCCGCCCGCAAGCGAGGGGGCGCCGTCCCCCGCCGTCCGCGCCGCGTTGTCGGTGGGGTGCGGCAGGATGGGGCGAATGAGCGAGCAGAGCCCTGCCCGGGAGGCCCACGAGGGGGACCCGGGCGCGCTGCCCGAGTACGCCGAGCGGGTCCTCGAGGTCGCCGAGCGGATCCCGCCCGGGCGCGTCATGACCTACGGCGACGTCGCCGAGTGGCTGGAGGAAGGGGGACCGCGCCAGGTGGGCCGGGTCATGTCCCTGTACGGAGGCGCCGTCCCCTGGTGGCGGGTGGTGCGCGCCGACGGGGCGCTGCTGCCCGGGCACGAGCTGCGCGCGCTCGGTCACTACCGGGCGGAGGGCACGCCGCTTAAAGAGGCGAGCAGGAGCAGCGAGGGGCATCTGCCGCGGCTCGACATGCGGCGGGCGCGCTGGGACGGCGCGAACGCGGGGGGTCACACCTGACAGCTTCCGCCATCGGACGCCGCCCGCGTCAAGCCGTGCTCCGTACGGGGGACGGCGGGGACGTCCGCGGCATGACGTACGTTCTTGAGTAGAGGTACCCGCGTGACACCCGGGCCGGGGGAGACCGGAGAGCCTGGAGAGCCCAGAGCGCCGGGAGAGCCACACGGGAAAGAGCGGAAGCTCTGCTTTCGTACGATGCGGCGGCGTAGCGTCGGCTGCACGTGTCCTCATCCCGCGGCCACCGCCTCGCACGTGTGACCGCCCGCCCACCAGCACAACCACCAGGACCGGCGAACCACGTGAGCTCCTCTTCCTCCACCAGGCGCCTGCCGCACCCCCCGGTGCGGCAGGGGAGCCGCGGCGCTTACCGACTGGTCCGTACCCCGCCGGCCGACATGGATCCCCCTCGTCTGGACGCCGCACAGCGCGCCGTGGTTGACCACCGGGCGGGACCCCTGCTCGTCCTGGCGGGTCCGGGCACCGGCAAGACGACGACCCTGGTGGAGTCCGTGGCCGCGCGGATCGCCCGCGGCGGTGACCCGGAACGCATCCTGGTGCTGACGTTCAGCCGCAAGGCCGCCGTCGAGCTGCGCGACCGCATGGCCCTGCGCATCGGCGCGGCCCGCGCGCCCCGGGCGACCACCTTCCACTCGTACTGCTACGCCTTGGTCCGCGCCCACCAGGACAGCAGTCTGTTCGCCGACCCGCTGCGCCTGCTCTCCGGCCCCGAGCAGGACGTCGCCGTCCGCGAACTGCTCGCCGGGCAGCCCGAGCTGCAGCGACTCGGCCTGCACCACGTGCGCTGGCCCGACGAACTGCGCGCCTGCCTGACGACACGGGGCTTCGCCGACGAGGTCCGCGCCGTCCTCGCCCGCAGCCGCGAGCTGGGCCTCGGCCCGGACGCGCTGGACGCCTTCGCCCGCCGCATCGGCCGCCCGGACTGGAAGGCGGCCGCCGCCTTCCTCGCCGAGTACCTCGACGTCCTCGACCTCCAGGGCGTCATCGACTACGCCGAACTGGTCCACCGCGCGGTGCTGCTCGCCCGCCGCCCCGAGGTCGCGGCCCGGCTCGCCGCCCGGTACGACGCCGTGTACGTCGACGAGTACCAGGACACCGACCCCGCCCAGGTGAGGCTCCTGCACGCCCTGGCCGGCGGCGGGCACACCCTGCTGGCTTTCGGCGACCCCGACCAGTCGATCTACACCTTCCGTGGTGCCGACGTGAACGGCATCCTGGACTTCCCGTCGGCCTTCCCGCGCGCGGACGGCCGTCCCGCCCCGGTCGCGGTGCTGCGCACCTCCCGCCGCTCCGGCGCCGCCCTGCTGGCCGCGACCCGCCTGATCACCCAGCGGATGCCGCTGCCCAGGCTGCCCGGCGAGAAGGTCCGCGCCCACCGGGAGCCGCAGGCCGTGCGGGACGGCGGCCGCGTGGAGGTCTACACGTACCCGACGCCCGGCACGGAGCTGGACAACATCGCCGACATCCTGCGCCGCGCGCACCTGGAGGACGGCGTCCCCTGGAGCGACATGGCCGTCCTGGTGCGCGCCGGCTCCCGCACCATCCCCACCGTGCGCCGCGCCCTCACCGCGGCGGGCGTCCCGCTGGACATCGACGGCGACGACCTGCCCCTGCGCCACGAGCCCGCGGTCGCCCCGCTGCTGACGGCGCTCAAAGCGGTGGCCACGGCCGAAGCGGGCCACGTCCCGAACCGGGTCCCCGCCGAGGCGGGGGCCTCCGGCGCGGGCTCCCAGCCGACCGGGGCGGGGGCTTCTGCCACGGACGCCCGCCCCACCGGGGCGGGGGTCTCCGCCATGGATGCCCGCCCCGCCGAGGCGGGGGCCTCCGGCGCGGACTCGCAGCCGCACGAGGCGGGGGTCTCCGGCGCGGACTCGCAGCCGACCGGGGCGGGGGTCTCCGCCATGGACGCCTGGTCCAGCGAGGCGGAGGCATCCGGCGCGGAATCCCAGCCGATTGAGGTGGGGACCTACGGCCCGGAGGCACGCTCCGCCGAGGCGGGGGTCTCCGGCGCGGACTCGCAGCCGACCGGGGCGGCGGCCTCCGCCAGGGACGCCCGCCCCACCGAGGCGGAGGCCTCCAGCGCCGACGCCCAGCCCCCCGAGGCGGACGGCAGCGCCGCTCCGCACGTCACTGCCTGGCTCGACGCCGAGACCGCGCTGACCCTGCTCACCTCCCCCCTCGCCGGCATGGACGCCGCCGACCTGCGCCGCCTCGGGCGCGCCCTGAGGGAGGAGGAGCGGGCCGCCGGGAACCCGGTGCCGCCGCCCTCCGACGAACTGCTCGCGCGGGCGCTCGCCGAGCCCGAGCGCCTGGTCGTCCACGACCCGGCCTACGCGCGCGGGGCGCAGCGCCTCGGCGCGCTGCTGCGCAAGGCCCGCGAGCGCCTCGCCGGCGGCGGTACGGCCGAGGAGGCCCTGTGGGACCTGTGGGAGGGCACGCCGTGGCCCTCCCGCCTGGAGCGGTCCGCCCGGCGCGGGGGCGCCGCCGGCCGCAACGCCGACCGCGACCTGGACGCGGTGTGCGCGCTGTTCGCGACCGCCGCGCGCGCGGAGGAGCGCACCGGGGGCAGGGGCGCCCTGAACTTCCTGGAGGAGATCGAGGCGGAGGACATCGCGGCCGACACCCTTACCCGCCGCGCCGTCCGCCCCGACGCCGTCCGCCTGATGACCGCCCACCGCGCCAAGGGCCTGGAGTGGCGGCTGGTCGTCGTCGCCGGCGTCCAGGAGGGCCTGTGGCCCGATCTGCGCCGCCGCGGCTCCCTCCTGGAGGCCGACCGCATCGGCCGCGACGGACTCGCCGAACCGCTGACCCCCGGCGCGCTGCTCGCCGAGGAACGCCGTCTGTTCTACGTGGCCGCCACGCGCGCGCGGGAACGTCTCGTCGTCACCGCGGTGAAGGCACCGGCCGACGACGGCGACCAGCCCTCCCGCTTCCTGACCGAACTCGGCGTCGAACCCCAGGACGTCACCGGCCGCCCGCGCCGCCCGCTGTCCGTGGCCGCGCTGGTCGCCGAGCTGCGCGCCACCACCGTCGACCCGCGCGCGTCCGCCGTCCTGCGCGAGGCCGCCGCGCGCCGCCTCGCCAGGCTCGCCGCGCTCGCCGACGAGGACGGCCGCCCGCTGGTGCCGTCCGCGCACCCCTACCGCTGGTGGGGCATGTTCGAGCCGACCGAGAGCAAGGTGCCGCTGCGCCACCGCGACCAGCCGGTCGTCCTGTCCGGAAGCGCCCTCGACCAGCTCGCCAACACCTGTTCCCTGCAGTGGTTCCTGGGCCGCGAGGTGAAGGCCGACGCACCCGCGACCACCGCCCAGGGCTTCGGCAACGTCGTCCACGTCCTCGCCGACGAGGTCGCCTCCGGCCGCACCCCCGCCGACCTCGACGTGCTGATGGAACGCCTGGAGTCGGTGTGGAACGCGCTCGCCTTCGACGCGCCCTGGAAGTCGGCGCAGGAGAAGGACAACGCGCGTGTGGCGCTCGAACGCTTCCTGAACTGGCACGTCCTGGACCGCACCGACCGCACCGCGGTGGCCAGCGAGCAGGACTTCGACGTCACCCTGGAGGCGGGCGACTACCAAGTCCGCGTCCGGGGGCAGATGGACCGCGTCGAGGCGGACGCCGAGGGCCGCGCCTACGTCGTGGACTTCAAGACCGGCAAGCAGGCCCCCAGCGCCGCCGAGGTGGCCCGCCACCCCCAGCTCGCCGTCTACCAGCTCGCCGTCCGCGAGGGCGCCGTCGACACCGCGTTCGACGGTGTGCGGCCCGAGCCCGGCGGCGCCGAGCTGGTGCACCTCAGGCAGGGCGCGGCCAAACGGGACGGCGGCGAGACGCTGCCGAAGGTGCAGGCCCAGGAGTCACTGGCGGGGGAGTGGGTCGGCGAGCTGCTGGCCACGGCCGCCGGCAAGGTCCTCGACGAGCGGTTCACACCGACCACCGGCCAGCACTGCACGCACTGCGCGTTCCGCGCGTCCTGCAGCGCCCGGCCCGAGGGCCGGCACGTGGTCGAGTGACGCACGGCACCCACGGCGCTGACCTGCGCTTTCCCGGTGCCGGGCGGCTGACCCGCACAGGACTGTCAGTGGCCGCCGCTAGCCTCTGACGACATGCCCGCCCGTATCACCGACCCCGAGCAGCTCAAAGAGCTCCTCGGCATCCCCTTCACCCCGGAGCAGACGGCCTGCATCACCGCGCCGCCCGCCCCGCAGGTGATCGTGGCCGGAGCCGGGTCGGGCAAGACCACGGTGATGGCGGCCCGCGTGGTCTGGCTGGTGGGCACCGGCCAGGTCGCCCCCGAACAGGTGCTCGGCCTGACCTTCACCAACAAGGCGGCGGGCGAGCTCGCCGAGAGGGTCCGCAAGGCGCTCGTCAGGGCCGGCGTCACCGATCCCGACGTGATCGACCCGGACAACCCGCCCGGCGAACCGGTCATCTCCACCTACCACGCCTTCGCCGGCCGCCTGCTGACCGACCACGGCCTGCGGCTCGGGCTCGAACCCACCTCCCGGCTGCTGGCCGACGCGACCCGGTTCCAGCTCGCCGCGCGCGTGCTGCGCGAGGCCCCGGGCCCCTACCCGGCGCTGACCCGCTCCTTCGCCGACCTCGTCAGCGACCTGCTCGCCCTCGACTCCGAGCTCGCCGAGCACCTCGTCGCCCCCGAGGAACTGCGCACCTGGGACGCCGCCCTGCTGCGCAGCCTGGAGGGCGCCAAGCTCACCAACGCCGACCTGCGCAAGGTCCCCGAGACCGCCGCCGCCCGCCGGGAACTCGCCGACCTCGTCGTGCGCTACCGGGCCGCCAAGCGCGAACGCGACCTGCTCGACTTCGGCGACCAGATCGCCCTGTCCGCCCGTCTCGCCGGCATCCCCGAGGTGGGCCGCCTGCTGCGCGACGAGTTCCGGGTCGTCCTCCTGGACGAGTACCAGGACACCTCCGTGGCCCAGCGCGTCCTGCTGTCCGGTCTGTTCGGCGGCGGCACCGGCCACCCGGTCACCGCCGTCGGCGACCCCTGCCAGGCCATCTACGGCTGGCGCGGCGCCTCCGTCGCCAACCTCGACGACTTCCCCGAGCACTTCCGCCATGCCGACGGCCGCCCCGCCACCCGCCAGGCGCTCAGCGAGAACCGCCGCAGCGGCGGCCGCCTCCTCGACCTCGCCAACGGCCTCGCCGAGCCGCTGCGCGCCATGCACGCGGGCGTGGAGGCCCTTCGCCCCGCCCCCGGCGCCGAACGCGACGGCACGGTGCGCTGCGCCCTGCTGCGCACCCACGCCGAGGAGATCGACTGGCTCGCCGACTCCCTCGCCCACCTCGTGCGCACCGGCACGGCACCCGGTGAGATCGCGGTGCTGTGCCGCACGGCGACCGACTTCGCCGAGATCCAGGCCGCCCTCGTCGCCCGGGACCTCCCCGTCGAGGTGGTCGGCCTCTCCGGGCTGCTGCACCTGCCCGAGATCGCCGACCTCGTCGCCGTCTGCGAAGTGCTCCAGGACCCCGGCGCCAACGCCTCCCTGGTGCGCCTGCTGACCGGCCCCCGCTGGCGCATCGGCCCCCGCGACCTCGCCCTCCTGGGCCGGCGCGCCCGCCTGCTGGTCGCCCACGCGCGCGCGGACGGCGGCGACGACCCCGACCGCAGGCTCGCCGAGGCCGTCGAAGGGGTCGACCCCTCCGAGATCACCTCGCTCGCGGACGCCCTCGACACGTTCCTGGACTCCCCCCTGAACGAGGGCGAGGGGGACGACGACGGCCTGCCGTTCTCGCCGGACGCGCGCGTGCGCTTCGCCCGCCTCGCCGCCGAGCTGCGCGACCTGCGCCGCTCCCTGTCCGACCCGCTGATGGACGTCCTGCACCGGGTCCTCGCCGTCACCGGCCTGGAGGTCGAGCTGTCGGCGTCCCCGCACGCGCTGGCCGCCCGCCGCCGCGAGACCCTGTCCAACTTCCTGGACGTCGCCGCCTCCTTCGCCGCGAGTGACGGCGCCGCCACCCTGCTGGCCTTCCTCGGCTTCCTGCGCACCGCGGCCCAGTACGAGAAGGGCCTCGACAACGCCCTGCCCGGCGGGGAGAACACCGTCAAGGTGCTCACCGCGCACAAGTCCAAGGGCCTGGAGTGGGACGTCGTCGCCGTCCCCGGACTGGTCCGGGGCACCTTCCCCAGCGCCCAGGGCCGCGAGAAGTGGACCGCACAGGCCAGGGTGCTGCCGCACGCCCTGCGCGGCGACACCGCCACCCTGCCCGACGTCGACTCCTGGGACTCCCGCGGCCTGAAGGCCTTCCACGAGGCCATGAAGGACCACCAGCACACCGAGGAACTCCGGCTCGGCTACGTCACCTTCACCCGCCCCCGCTCCCTGCTCCTCGGCTCCGGCCACTGGTGGGGCCCCAGCCAGAAGAAGCCGCGCGGTCCCTCCGACTTCCTCCAGGCCCTCCACGACCACTGCGCCGCCGGACACGGGGAGATCGAGGCCTGGGCCGACGAGCCCGCCGAGGACGAGGAGAACCCCGCCCTGCACACGGCCGCCGCCGACCAGGTGTGGCCGCTGCCGCTGGACGACGCGGCCCTCGCCCGCCGCCGCGCCGCCGCCGAGACCGTCCTGACCCACCTGGACACCCTGGCCGCCGGGCAGGACGGCCACCCGCCCGCCGGCCACGACCCCGCCGCCTTCGACGACCCGGACTGGCCCGCGCCACCGGACGACGAGGAGTTCCCCTACGACGCGGGGCTCGCTCACGGCGAGGAGTCACCGTACGACGACGAAGCCGCCCCGCCGGACGAGCCCGGCGACTGGGACTCCTGGACCGCCGAGCGCCCCACCGTCCCCCGCCAGGCCGCCGCCCCGGCCGGCCGGAGCCACCGAGGCGAACGCCCCGCCGCGCCCGCGCACTCGGCGTCCCTCACCCCGGAGGAAGCCCGCACCCTCGCCTCCTGGGACCGCGACCTCGACGCACTCGCCGGCGAGCTGCTGCGCGCCCGGCAGGCTGTCACCGACGTCCCCCTGCCCGCCACGCTGACCGCGTCGCAACTGCTGCGTCTCGCCGAGGACCCCGACGGGCTCGCGCAGGAACTCGCCCGCCCCATGCCGCGCCCCCCGCAACCCGCCGCACGCCGGGGCACCCGGTTCCACGCCTGGGTGGAGGCCCGCTTCGAGGAACTGACGCTTCCCATGCTGGAGCCCGACGAACTGCCCGGCGGCGACGCCGAGATCGCCGACGAACGCGACCTCGAAGCACTCAAGGAGGCCTTCGAACGCACCGAGTACGCCCGGCGCACTCCGTACCGGATCGAGGCACCCTTCCAGCTCACCCTCGCCGGCCGGGCCGTACGCGGCCGCATCGACGCCGTCTACCGCCACGGCGAGGGTGACGACGCGACCTACGAGATCGTCGACTGGAAGACCGGCCGCGCCCACACCGCCGACCCGCTGCAGCTCGCCGTGTACCGGCTGGCCTGGGCCGAGCAGCAGGGTGTACCGCCCGAGTCGGTCACGGCCGCCTTCCTGTACGTGCGCACCGGCGAGGTCGTACGCCCCGGGAACCTGCCGGACCGGGCGGCACTGGAGCGGCTGCTCACCGGCGACCCGCCGGACACGGAGGACGCGGCACGCGAGGGAAGCCAAGTGTGACGAACCGCCCGCCGAGGAAGCCGGTGCGGGCCGATAGGCTCGTGAGCATGAGCCAGACCCCGGACAGCGCCGTCCGTACGTACATCGAGCAGCACCGTGCCGCCTTCCTCGACGACCTCGCCGCGTGGCTGCGCATCCCGTCCGTCTCGGCGCAGCCCGAGCACGCGCCCGACGTGCGGCGCAGCGCCGACTGGCTCGCCGCGAAACTCGAGGAGACCGGCTTCCCGACGGCCGAGGTCTGGCCCACCCCCGGTGCCCCGGCGGTCTTCGCCGAGTGGCCCTCGGACGACCCCGGGGCGCCCACCGTCCTCGTCTACGGCCACCACGACGTGCAGCCCGCCGCCCGCGAGGACGGCTGGGACAGCGAACCCTTCGAGCCCGTCGTCCGGGACGACCGCCTCTACGCGCGCGGGGCCGCCGACGACAAGGGTCAGGTGTTCTTCCACACACTCGGCGTCCGCGCCCACCTCGCCGCCACCGGCCGCACCAGCCCGGCCGTCCACCTCAAGCTGCTGATCGAGGGCGAGGAGGAGTCCGGCTCCCCGCACTTCAGGGCCCTCGTCGAGGAGCGCGCCGACCGGCTCACCGCCGACGCCGTGATCGTCTCCGACACCGGCATGTGGTCGGCGGACACGCCGACCGTGTGCACCGGCATGCGCGGCCTCGCCGAGTGCGAGATCCGGCTGCACGGCCCCGACCAGGACATCCACTCGGGTTCCTTCGGCGGTGCCGTGCCCAACCCGGCCACCGCCACCGCCCGCCTGGTGGCCGCCCTGCACGACGAACACGCGCGCGTGGCGATCCCCGGCTTCTACGACGGCGTCGTGGAGCTGACCGACCGCGAGCGCGAGCTCTTCGCCGAGCTGCCCTTCGACGAGGAGCAGTGGCTGCGCACCGCCAGGTCCCACGCCACCCACGGCGAGGCGGGGCACACCACGCTCGAGCGCATCTGGGCCCGCCCGACCGCCGAGGTCAACGGCATCGGCGGCGGCTACCAGGGCGCGGGCAGCAAGACGGTCATCCCGTCCTCCGCGATGGTGAAGCTGTCCTTCCGGCTGGTCGCCGGCCAGGACCCCGACCACATCGAGAAGGCCGTCCGCGCCTGGGCCGCCGAGCAGGTGCCCGCCGGGATCCGGCAGGAGATCACCTTCAGCTCGGCCACGCGCCCGTGCCTGACCCCACTCGACCACCCCGCGCTGCAGTCCGTGGTCCGCGCCATGGGCCGCGCCTTCGGCAGCCCGGTCCGCTTCACCCGCGAGGGCGGCTCCGGGCCCGCCGCCGACCTGCAGGAGGTGCTCGGCGCCCCCGTCCTCTTCCTGGGCATCTCCGTCCCCTCCGACGGCTGGCACGCCCCGAACGAGAAGGTCGAGCTCGATCTCCTCCTCAAAGGCGTCGAGACCAGCGCCCACCTGTGGGCCGACCTCGCCGAGCACTGGCGCCCCGCACCCTGACCGGCCGGCGCCGAACGGCACGGCAGCGCGCGCGGGCACACTGGAAGCACCGCCCGCACGCCCACCCCCGCCCCGTCGGTGCCCTCACGCCCCACGTCCCGCCGAACCGCCCGCCGAACCGAACCGTTCCACTGGGGGAGTTGGAAGCACCCGTGACCACCTGGACCGACCACACAGCCGACCGACCCATCTCGCTGACCGCTCCGAGCGGCATCGACCGCGCCGCCCACCACCGGCTCGACGAGGCCTGGCTCGCGGCGGCATGGAGCCACCCCACGACCCGCTGCTTCGTGGTCTCCGGCGGCCAGGTGCTGATCGACGAGACGCCCGACGGCAGCACCGAACTCGTCATGACCCCCTCCTTCGAGGCGCCGCTCACCGAGGCGCACCGCTACTTCCTGGGCATCGACGAGGAGGGAGTCAGCTACTTCGCCCTCCAGAAGGACTCCCTGCCCGGACGCATCGACCAGTCCGCGCGCCCGGCGGGCCTGCGCGAGGCCGGACTGCTCCTGTCGGCCCGGGACGCGGGCCTCATGGTGCACGCGGTCGGCCTGGAGAACTGGCAGCGCACCCACCGCTTCTGCTCCCGATGCGGCGAGCGCACCGTCATCGCCGCCGCCGGCCACATCCGCCGCTGCCCGGCCTGCGGCGCCGAGCACTACCCGCGCACCGACCCGGCCGTGATCATGGCCGTCACCGACGAGGAGGACCGGATCCTGCTCGGCCGCCAGGTCCACTGGCCCGAGGGTCGTTTCTCCACCCTCGCGGGCTTCGTCGAGCCCGGCGAGGCCATCGAGCAGGCCGTGCGCCGCGAGGTGTTCGAGGAGGCCGGTGTCACCGTCGGCCCGGTCGAGTACGTGGCCAGCCAGCCCTGGCCGTTCCCGTCCAGCCTCATGCTCGGCTTCATGGCCCGCGCCACCTCCACCGAGATCAACGTCGACGGTGACGAGATCCACGAAGCGCGCTGGTTCTCCCGCGAGGACCTGCACGCGGCGTTCGAATCCGGCGAGGTCCTGCCGCCGTACGGCATCTCCATCGCCGCCCGGCTGATCGAGAAGTGGTACGGCAAGCCGCTGCCGACCCGCAGCTCGTTCTGACGCGGCAGGGCGGCCCCTGACGTGTCAGGGGCCGCCCTGCCGTGGTCGGCTGTGGTCAGCGCGGAAACCCGCGGAGCGTCACGCGGCGAGCTTCTGCTTCACCTGGGCCAGCGACGGGTTCGTCAGCGTGGAGCCGTCGGCGAACCGCACGGTGGGGACCGTCTGGTTTCCGCCGTTCGCCTTCTCCACGAAGGCGGCGGACTCAGGGTCCTGCTCGATGTTGATCTCGGTGTAGGCGATGCCCTCGCGGTCCAGCTGGCTCTTCAGCCGCCGGCAGTAGCCGCACCAGGTCGTGCTGTACATCGTCACCGTGCCCTGCATGTCTCTCGCGCTCCTCAGGAAACTCGGGGAAGGTCGTCCGGACGAGAGAACGCGGGGCCCCGGGCCGGCATTCCCACTCCGCGCGGGGCGGGCGGGGCGGCCGTGACGTCCGCCGCATCGGTGCGATTATCGGTGCTCGCCTGTGGACAACCGGCACAGCGGTCTCCGGCCACCTGGCAGCATGGCCATGTGACAGCAGCAACGCATTCCACCCTCTTCCCGCAGGTACCGGACTCGGCCGACGCGGTGCTCGAAGGGCTCGACCCCGAGCAGCGCGAGGTCGCCACCGCCCTGCACGGTCCGGTGTGCGTCCTGGCCGGAGCGGGCACGGGCAAGACCCGGGCGATCACCCACCGCATCGCGTACGGGGTGCGTGCGGGCATACTCCAGCCGTCCAGCGTGCTCGCCGTCACCTTCACCAACCGTGCCGCCGGGGAGATGCGCGGCCGCCTCCGCCAGCTCGGCGCCCACGGCGTCCAGGCCCGGACCTTCCACTCCGCGGCGCTCCGGCAGCTCCAGTACTTCTGGCCGAAAGCGATCGGCGGCTCCGTGCCCCGGCTCGTCGACCGCAAGATCCAGCTCGTCGCCGACGCGGCAGCCGCCTGCCGCCTGCGCCTCGACCGGGGCGAGCTGCGGGACGTCACCGCCGAGATCGAGTGGTCCAAGGTCACCCAGACCGTCCCGGCCGACTACCCGTACGCGGCTGCTAAGGCCGGCCGCGAGGCCCCGCGCGACCCGGCCGAGATCGCCCACGTCTACGCCGCCTACGAGGACCTCAAGCGCGACCGCGCGGTCATCGACTTCGAGGACGTCCTGCTGCTGACCGTCGCGATCCTCCAGGACCGGCACGATGTCGCCGAACAGATCCGCGCCCAGTACCAGCACTTCGTCGTGGACGAGTACCAGGACGTCAGCCCCCTGCAGCAGCGGCTGCTGGAGCTGTGGCTCGGCGACCGCGACAGCCTGTGCGTCGTCGGAGACGCCAGCCAGACGATCTACTCGTTCACGGGAGCAACGCCCGACCACCTCCTCGACTTCCGGGGCCGCCACCCCGGGGCCACCGTCGTCAAGCTGGTGCGCGACTACCGCTCCACCCCCCAGGTGGTCCATCTCGCCAACGGCCTGCTCGCCCAGGCCCGTGGCCGCGCCGCCGACCACCGGCTGGAACTGGTCTCCCAGCGTCCCCCGGGCCCCGAGCCCGTCTACAGCGAGTACACCGACGAGCCCGCCGAGGCCGAAGGCGCCGCCCGCCGCATCCGCGAGCTGATCGACGCCGGAGTCCCGGCGGCCGAGATCGCCGTGCTGTTCCGTACGAACGCCCAGTCGGAGACCTACGAACAGGCCCTCGCCGACGCCGGGGTCCCCTACCAGCTGCGCGGCGCCGAACGCTTCTTCGACCGGCCGGAGGTCCGCAAGGCGGGCATCGCCCTGCGCGGCGCGGCCCGCTTCGGCGGCAACGACTCCCTCCTGGACGACGCCGTGGACCTGCCCTCGCAGGTGCGTGCCGTGCTCTCCGGCGAGGGCTGGACCGACCGGCCCCCGGCCGGCTCGGGCGCCGTCAGAGAGCGCTGGGAGTCACTGGCCGCCCTGGCCAACCTCGCCCACGACTTCGCCGCCGCCCGCCCGGGAGCCACGCTCGCCGACTTCGTGGCCGAACTCGACGAGCGCGCGGGCGCCCAGCACGCCCCGACCGTCCAGGGCGTCACCCTCGCCTCCCTGCACGCGGCCAAGGGCCTGGAGTGGGACGTCGTCTTCCTCGTCGGCATCGCCGAGGGCATGGTGCCGATCACCTACGCGAAGACGGACGAGCAGATCGAGGAGGAGCGCCGCCTGCTGTACGTCGGCGTCACCCGCGCGCGCGAGCGGCTGCACCTTTCCTGGGCGTTGTCGCGCGCACCCGGCGGCCGACCCAGCCGCAGGCCCAGCCGCTTCCTCGACGGTCTGCGCCCCGGTTCCGCCGCCGTCGCGGGCCGTACCGGCGCGGGTGCCGCCGGAGGCATCGAACGCGGCAGCACCGCCGGGGCCCGACCGGCCGTCCCCCGGCGTGCCCAGCGCTCCCCGGCCCGCTGCCGTGTCTGCGGCCGCACGCTCACCGACGCCGGCGAGATGAAGCTGATGCGCTGCGAGGACTGCCCGTCCGACATGGACGAGGGCCTCTACGAGCGGCTGCGGGAGTGGCGGGCGGTCCAGGCCGCGCGCAGCGGCCAGCCGGACTTCTGCGTCTTCACCGACCGCACCCTGATGGCCATCGCCGAGGCGCAGCCCGCGAGCCCGGCCGAACTGTCCCGCATCCCCGGCGTCCTGAACCGCAAGCTGCAGCGCTACGGCGCCGATGTTCTGGCCATCTGTGCGGGCCTGGAGGCCGGGGAAGACGGGGGTCGGGACTGATGCCAACTCGTCGAAAAAATAGTTTGCGCATGCCCCGGCAATCCCCATAGGTTCTAGGCACGGAAGCGGCGGCCTTCTCCAAGGCCCTGACTCCGTGTTGTACTTGCATATCCGAAGGGGCCGGTTCACACCGGTCCATGAGACGCCGAGAGGAGGCGAGTCCAGTGATCAGCATCAACAGCAGCAGCATCAGCGCGGCCAAACTGACCGATCGCTCGACCGTCTCCACGTGCATGCTCGGCGCCTCGATCCAGGGCACCGGTCTGTCCGGCATCCGTGCCGTCCGTCCGGCGTCCTCCCCTGCTCTCGCGGTCCTTCCCGTCCGTGAGCGCAATGAGCGACCGACCAAGGCACTGGAAGCGGTAGCGGCACAGGCACATGCCTATGCCTTTGCGGCGGCCGGTGCCGGATTCCGGAAGCAGACGACGCAGCACCACCTGATGTGGGCCTTCCGTGGGCCAGAACCCTGGAGTGATCCAGCCTGACAGCCGTTCAGGCCGGCGCCTTCAGGGCCGCGGAACCCCACCCGGGATCCGCGGCCCTTCTGTTTTCCCCGAACGGGGAGGACGGAGCGAAGGGGCTTCGGGACAAAAAAGAACCCGGTACCAGCCGACACCCGGTCAACCGGCCGGAACGACCAGACGAGGAAGACCAATCGTGCAACTCGAAGCGCACGCCCCGTCCGTACCGCCTTCACGCTCGATCCCCCCGCCCGGCCTCACGGAGGACCCCACCTTGATCCCCCTCACCGCGCTCACCGCGCTCGACGACGCCATCGAGAACCTCGGCGTACCCGTCCCCTGCCGCTCCTACGACCCGGAGGTCTTCTTCGCCGAGTCGCCGGCCGACGTCGAGTACGCCAAGTCCCTCTGCCGCACCTGCCCGCTGATCGAGGCCTGCCTCGCCGGCGCCAAGGAGCGGCGTGAGCCCTGGGGCGTCTGGGGTGGCGAGCTGTTCGTCCAGGGCGTCGTCGTCGCCCGGAAGCGGCCGCGTGGCCGCCCGCGGAAGAACCCGGTCACGGCATGAACACCCTCGGAACGATCGACCGTCCCCTCACGCACGACCCCAAGAAGCAGGCCCCGATGAAGCCGTCCACCAGCGAGCCCGCCGGCTCCGCGATCCCAGACTTCACCACGACCGGCGCGACCGAGTCGCGTCAGAACAGGACCCGAGAGATGCAACTCATGCAAGAAGCACTGGCTCGTGCGCATATGCACGAGCGCATGCACGAGGCGGAGCGGGAACGCCGGGCCGTGCGCCTGGCGACCGCCCGCCGGATGCAGCGCCGGGCCGAGCGCGCCTCGATGCGCGCCCGCCGCGCGCTGGCCATGGCCGTCATGCAGTAGCTCACCCGAACAGCCCACCCGAAGCGGTGGCCTCCCGGACCCGGGAGGCGAAGCCTTCCCGCGGGGGCCGGTCCGACTCGAACGGACCGGCCCCCGCGGCGCGTCGTGCCCGGGCGGTGGGCCGGTCCCGGACGGCTCACGCCTCCGCTGCCGGGTCCTCCCCCAAGAGGTCCTCTTCCGACAGGTCCTCCTCCAGCACGTCCTCCTCGATGACGAAGCCGGGGAGCCACTCCTGGAGTTCGTCGCGCAGCCGTACCGTGGCGCCCAGCTGGCACAGGACACCGATCGTGCTCAGGGTGACCCGGTGTATCAGCAGGTAGGCCGGCGGCAGGTTGAGCTGCTTGCCCAGCTGGTACGCGGGGGAGCGGGGGTCGGCGATGCGCGCGGCCTGGCTCCGTATCCAGGAGCGGGTGAAGGTGAACGCGTCGGCCCGGGCCGGCTCGATGATCGGCAGGAGGTAGTCGAGGACCGCGTCGGGGTCCAGCTCGATGGACTCCTTGACGAACCCTTCCGCGCACAGCAGCTCGTAGACCGTCTCGGCGTCACCGTCCAGGGTCATCCGCAGGGAGACACCGATCGGTGTCGGCAGGCCACCGGGGAGCCGGTCGACCGTGCCGAAGTCCAGGACTCCCAGGCGCCAGTCGCCCTCGCCGTCCGGGCCGCCGGGCAGCAGGCGGAAATTGCCCGGATGGGGGTCCGCGTGCAGCAGGCCGGTGCGGGCCGGTCCCGAGAAGAGGAAGCGGGCCAGGAGCTGGCCGGCGCGGTCGCGCTGGTCCGGGGTGCCGTCCGCGATGACCTCCGACAGCGGGACCCCGTCGATCCACTCCGTGACCAGGACCTGCTCGCACTGGTGCACCACCGCCGGAACCACCACGTCCGGGTCGTCCGCGAACACGTCCGCGTGCGCCTGCTGGGCCTGGGCCTCGAGCGCGTAGTCCAGCTCCTCGGAGACGCGGTCCCGCATCTCGGCGATCAGCGGCTTGATGTCCATCCCCGGGATGAGCGGACCCAGCAGGCGGGCGAAACGGCTCAATTGGGTCAGGTCGGACAGCAGGGCCTCGCCGGCTCCCGGGTACTGCACCTTGACCGCGACCTCACGGCCGTCGTGCCACACCGCCCGGTGGACCTGCCCGATGGAGGCCGCGGCCGCCGGCTTGTCCTCGAACTCCAGGAACAACTCGCGCCAGTCCACCCCGAGCCGCTCGTCGAGCACCGCGTGCACCGTACGGGTCGGCATCGGCGGCGCCGCGTCCTGGAGCTTGGTCAGCGCCGCGCGATAGGGCCCGGCCACCTCCTCGGGCAGCGCGGACTCGAAGACGGACAGTGCCTGCCCGAACTTCATCGCCCCGCCCTTCAGTTCCCCGAGGACCTTGAAGAGCTGCTCGGCCGTGCGCTGCTGCAGCTCTCTGCCGACGATCTCCGCGGACTCGCCCACGATGCGCTTGCCCAGCCCCCAGGTCGCCCGGCCGGCGAAGCCGAGCGGGAGCGCGGCGAGCTTGGCGGTACGGGTGACCGCCTTCCGGGGAAGATCAGACATGCGCCCTCCAGGTCCCAGTCGGCCGCGCCGCCCCTGCCTTGCGTCGTCGCTCCGGCGACGGCCGTTGCACCGCCATTGTCGCGCGTCGCTCGCCGTTGCTTGAGGAGTGCTCCCCCTTACCTCTCTCCGCCGAACGGCAGCCACATGCGGGATGCGGCCACACCGGCCGGGAATGCCAGGTCAGGCCGGGCAGGGCCGCCTCCCATCGGACTCCCGCACTGGACGGCGCCTCCCCGTCGAGGAAGGCCAGGGCGTGGGCGGCGGCCAGTCCCGCGACGGCCGTGGCGAGAGCGAGATCACACGCTGCCACGCGGCGGGCCCGGCCGGAGCGCCACTGGGCGACCAGGCGGGGCCATGCCGGGTCCCGGTCCGCGCGGTCCCGGTGCAGGCAGCCGGCGCAGCCCGTCTCCCCGGGCAGCACCAGCGGGCCGACGACACCCGTTCCCTCCACCACCCCCGCGTACAGGTGAGGGGTCCCGGAGGCAATGAGCGGCTCGGCGCCGAAGGGGTCCGGCGCGTGCACGGCGACGTCGTCCCGGGGGGTGAGGACCACCAGGGAGAGCCCGGGCTCCTCGGTCCCGCAGCGGGCGGAGCGGGTGCGGCGCGGCCGGCTGTCCGGGGCCGCGCGGCGGACGGCCGCCCGGGCCGCCTCGTCCCGGCGCTCGCGGACCGACTCGGCGGGCAGTCCGCCCGGGGCCACGTCCCACGGCTCCACCCGCCCCCCGTCCCGCACGTCGACCTCGCCGACGCCCGCCCCGGACAGCACCGAGGCCAGCACGGCTCCCACCCGCCCCGCGCCGCGCACCTGCACCCGCAGCGAGCGGCGGGCCGCGAGCCGGCCGAGCGCGCCGCCCGGCTCGGGAGTGGTCAGGGACAGCGAGGCCAGATCGGCGCGGAGCCGCTCCAGGGCCTGGGTCCGCTCCCGCAGCGCGTCGGCGGCCGGCCCGCCGCCGCGGGTGTCGTCCAGCAGGCCGGCGCGGGCCAGCCGCTCCAGCAGTGCGTCGACACGGCCCTCCGGCAGGTTCATCCGGCGCCCCTCCTCACGCAGCAGAGGCAGCCCCCGGGAGCCGTTGAGCAGTTCCAGGAAGCTGCCCGTCGCCCGGTCCACCGGCCCGAGGGTCATGGCGTGCGCCGGGGTCATCCCGAACTGCACCGTGTCGAGGTCGCGCCAGCCGCGCCGCAGCGCGGGCTTCACCGTCGGATGCATGACAGGCCCCCGTATCCGCCGAAAGTGCCCGAAGGGTGTGATCATGCGGCGGAACCGGTCACGTTCCGCCGACGCCTGCCAGCATGCCCGGCCCGGCCGGCGTGTGCCGAAAGTTGTCCACAGGCTGGGGGTGTTGTTCGTACTAACCTTCCGGCTGATCGTCCGGCCGGTCGACGCCCGATCCTCCAGCCGATTCCTCCGGGCCAGTCGGGCATATCGGTCGTACTAATCAAGCGCATGGTGGGGCACCGGCATCCGAGCGTCCCGCAGCCGGGACTTCGGCCCTGCCCAGCGGGTAACGTCGGGGCGTGCCCGCCGAACCCCTGCACCGCGCCGCAAAGCCACAGCGCAGCACGACGAGCCAGCCGCCGAGCGGCTCGGGGGCGAGCGCGATCGAGGTCCGCAGGAGTACCCGGCGCCGCCGGACGGTCTCCGCGTACCGCGAGGGCGATCGCACCGTCGTGCTGATCCCCGCCCGGATGTCCGCGGCGGAGGAGCAGCGCTGGGTGACCGTCATGCTCGACAAACTCGCCGCCCAGGAAAGCAAACGGGTGCTGGGTGACGCCCAGCTGACCGAGCGCGCCGAGCGGCTGTCCGCCCAGTACTTCGGCGGGCGGGCGCGCCCCCTCTCCGTGCGCTGGGTCACCAACCAGAACACCCGCTGGGGTTCGTGCACCCCGGCCGAGGGCAGCATCCGCCTGTCGCACCGGCTGCAGGGGATGCCGGAGTACGTCGTCGACTACGTGCTCTGCCACGAGCTGGCCCATCTCCTGGTGCCCGGGCACGGGCCGGACTTCTGGCGGCTGCTGGAGTCCTATCCGCGCACCGAGCGGGCCCGCGGCTATCTCGAAGGGGTCGTGGCCGCCGAGCGGCTGCCCCACGGGCCGGATGCGCGCGGGGACTGAGGGCTCCGTGCGAGCAGCGGTGCGCGGTTGTGTACCGGGTCTGTACCGACTGGGACCGGCTGCGTGCGTTGTCGGTATTTGCCGTTAGCCTGACGCGACGCACTCACATTCGGGATGGGGGACGGTCGTAACGCATGGCCAGGGAATTCCAACGCGGCCACAAGGCCAGGATCAGTGACCTCACGGCGGGCACGGATCTGTACGTAGGCGTGCAGATCTCCGCTCCCGGACTGACCTTCGACATCAGCTGCTTCGGTCTGGACGCCGACGAGCGCCTCTCGGACGACCGGTACTTCATCTTCTTCAACCAGCCGAAGTCCCCCGAGGAGTCCATCCAGCTGCTGGGGGCCCAGGCGGGTGACACCGAGTCGTTCCGGGTCACGCTGGACCGGATCCCGTCGGGCATCCGCAAGCTGTCGTTCACGGCGACCATCGACGGCGCCGGACAGATGTCGCAGGTCAACCCCGGATACCTGCGCATCGTGGCCGGTGGCGAGGAGGTCGCGCGGTACTCCTTCAGCGGCGCGGAGTTCTCCACCGAGCGCGCCGTCATGCTCGGTGACCTGTACTTCAAGGACGTGTGGCGGTTCGCCGCGGTCGGACAGGGCTTCGACGGCGGCCTGGAGGCGCTGCTGAAGAACTTCGGCGGCGAGGTGCTCGAAGAGGAGGCGCCCGCCGCCCCCCAGCAGCAGCCGCAGACCGGCGCCGCGCCCGGCTTCGCCCCGCCCGCCTTCGCCGCCCCGGCCGCCCCCGTTCCGGCACCCGCGCCCGCTCCGGCGCCCATGCCCGCGCCGCAGGGCTTCGCGCCGCCCCCCGGCGTCACCCCTCCCGGCACCACCCCGCCGCCCGCACCGAACGTGCACGCCGCGCCCACCGTCATCGCCCCCCTGGCCCCGCCCACCGGCGGCACCGTGCCGCCGCCCGCCCCGGCGCCGGCGCCCTACGGCCAGCCGCCGCAGCCTCCGTACGGCGGGCAGCCGAGCGCACCCATGCCGCCCGGCTACGGCCAGCAGCCCTCCTACGGCGGCGGACCGGGCGCGCCCATGCCGCCGGGCTACGGGCAGGTCCCCGGCCAGCACGCCGCTCCGTACGGAGCGCCCCAGGGTGCCCCGCAGGGCGGCGCCGGGGTGACGGCCGCGCTCCAGATGTTCAAGGAGACGCCGACCGGTCAGCGCTGGACGCAGCAGAACGGCAAACTCGTCCGCGTCGACCTCGGCATCGGCGGCCAGCCCGTGCTGGCCCGGCAGGGCAGCATGGTGCTCTACCAGGGCAAGGTCGACTTCGGCTACAAGGGCGCCGGGTTCGCCGGGCGGCTCGTCGGCAACGCCACCGGCCAGGAGATGCAGCTGATGCGCTGCACCGGGCAGGGGCAGGTCTTCCTCGCCGAGAACTCCACCCACCTGCACCCCGTCGAACTGCAGGGCGACGCGATCTGCGTCTCCGCGGAGAACGTCCTCGCGTTCGACGAGAGCCTGCAGTACGAGGTCCGACGCATCGAAGGCCACGGCATCCCGGGCGGCGCGCTGTTCACCATGCAGTTCCAGGGCACCGGCACCATCGTCGTCAAGACGCACGGCACGCCCGTGGTGCTGCCGGTGACGCCGACGACGTTCGTCGACTCCAACGCCGTGGTCGCCTGGTCGGCCGCCGCGCAGGTGATCGTCTCCAGCCAGGTGCGGATGCGCCGCAACGCCTACCCGGGTCACACCGGAGAGGGCGTCAACCTGCAGTTCCGGGCCGCGCCCGGCAACTTCGTCGTCGTCCAGCCCTACGAGGTCTAGAGGGAGCCCGTCATGAACCAGCCGCTCGCGGGCTACGCCCCCGCACCCGTCACCGCCCGCATGGAGAACCACGGCGGCCACATGCTGAAGGTCGCCATGCAGACCGGCAACGACCTCCTCGCGCGCGTGGGCTCGATGGTCGCCTACGAAGGCTTCATCCAGTACGAGCCCAACCCGCCGGCCGTCCGCCAGATCGCCCGCGACTGGATCACCGGCGAGGGCGCGCCCCTCATGAAGTGCTCCGGGGACGGCCTGCTCTACCTCGCCGACTACGGCGCCGACGTCGTCGTGATCAATCTCAACGGCGACGGCATCTCCGTCAACGCCACCAACCTGCTCGCCTTCGACGCGCACCTGACCTGGGGTGTGGAGCGCGTGAAGGGGCTCGCCAAGTTCGCCGGGCAGGGCCTGTGGAACACGAAGATCTCCGGTCAGGGCTGGGTGGCCCTCACCTCCCGGGGCACGCCCATCGTCGTGGACTGCGGCGGCGGCGAGGACGAGACCTACGTCGATCCCGACGCGCTCGTCGCCTGGTCGCCGAACCTGAAGGTGAAGGGCAAGCGCAGCTTCAAGGCGCAGTCACTGATCGGCCGGGGCAGCGGCGAGGCCTACCAGATGGCCTTCTCGGGTCAGGGAATCGTCGTCGTCCAGCCCAGCGAGGACAGCACCGACCGACTCCGGTTCCGGGGCTGAGGGGGAGTCAGAACACCATGCAGAGCCCGCTTTTCGCGCACAACGACTCCCAGACGCAGGAGCGCTGGAGCCTGCAGAACAAGCAGATGCTCCGCGTCACCCTGGAGGGCCACGACGACATCCTCGCCCGCAAGGGCACGATGGTCGCCTACCAGGGACTCGTCGAGTTCGACGCCGAGTACCGCAGCAACGGACAGGCACGCGCGCGTGCCCGCACCGGGGAGGGCCTGGACCTGATGCGCTGCCACGGGCAGGGCACGGTCTTCCTCGCCAACCTCGCCCAGTACGTGCACGTCATGGACGTCGAGCAGGACGGGCTGACGGTCGACAGCTCCTACGTCCTCGCCATGGACTCCTCGCTGCACCACGAGGTCATCGCCGTCGACAGCCTCTACGGCATCTCCGGCTCCGGGAAGTACCAGCTGAACATCACCGGGCGCGGCAAGGTCGCCCTGATGACCTCGGGCGCGCCGCTGCTGATGCAGGTCACGCCCGACAAGTACGTCAACTGCGACGCCGACGCGATCGTCGCCTGGTCCACCGGGCTGCGGGTGCAGATGCAGGCCCAGACGCACTCCTCCGGGGTGTGGCGGCGGCGCGGCAACACCGGCGAGGGCTGGGAGCTGAGCTTCATGGGCAGCGGGTTCGCGCTCGTGCAGCCCAGCGAGCTGCTGCCGCCGCAGAACGCCCAGATCGGCCAGGGGCTCGCCGCCCAGTTCGGCGTGGGGCAGCACGGGGCGCACGCGCAGAACCAGGGCAACGTCTGGAGCTGAGGCCCCGGGAGAGGGGGCGACCGCCGCGGCGGTCACCCCCTCATCCGTTCAGAGCCGGGCGCGCGTCGCCGCCAGCAGGCGTACGACCGACTCGTCCGCCACGTCCGCCACCTCGTCGTAGCCGAACCAGCGCACGTCCAGCGACTCGTCGCTGATCGCGTGCTCGGCGCCTCGTGGGGCCAGCACCGCGTACTGGACGTCGAAGTGGCAGTGGCACGGCGCCGGGATCGGATGCCGGTCCAGCCGCACCGGGCCCCCGGGCACCAGCGCCAGCCCGGTGATGCCGGACTCCTCGGTCGCCTCCCGCAGGGCGGCGGCCTCCAGGGTGGGATCGCCCGGCTCGCAGTGACCGCCCATCTGCAGCCACATCCGCAGCTTCCGGTGCAGGGTGAGCAGCACCCGGCCGTTCTCCGGGTCGATCACCAGGGCGCTCGCCGTGACGTGCCCGGCCGTGCAGGCCTTCCACATGCCGTCCGGGTGCGTCTGCAGGTGGTCCAGGTAGGCCTGGCGCAGCTCCTCCTGGCCCTCGTACTCCTTCAGCACGAGGACCGCGTCGTCGTGGAGGCTCACTCGGTGTCGTCGCCCTCCGCCTCGCCGTCGTCCTTCTTGCGCAGGTCGGGCTTGTCCGCGGCCTCGCCGAGCATCTTGTCCAGCTCGGAGAAGTCCAGCTGCTCGCGGTGCACGAACCCGTCCGGGTCGTCCAGGTCGGTGGCCGTCGGCAGCATGTCCGGGTGGTGCCACAGGGCGTCCCGGCCGTCGACCCCGCGCGCGTCCGTGAGCGAGGCCCACAGGCGGGAGGCGTCGCGCAGCCGGCGCGGGCGCAGCTCCAGGCCGATCAGCGTGGCGAACGTCTGCTCCGCGGGACCGCCGGTGGCGCGGCGCCGCCGCAGGGTCTCCCGCAGGGCGTCGGCGGACGACAGGCGCGGCTTCGCGGCCGCGTGGACCACTGCGTCCACCCAGCCCTCGACGAGCGCCAGAGCGGTCTCCAGGCGAGCCAGGGCGGCCTTCTGCTCGGGCGTGTCCTCGGGCTGGAACATGCCCTGCTGGAGCGCGTCCTGCAGCTGCTCGGGGTTCTGCGGGTCGAACTGGCCGACCACGTCCTCCAGCTTGGCGGTGTCGACCTTGATGCCGCGCGCGTAGCCGTCGACCGCGCCGAACAGGTGCGAGCGCAGCCACGGCACGTGCGCGAACAGGCGCTGGTGGGCCGCCTCGCGCAGGGCCAGGTAGAGCCGGACCTCGTCCTTGGGCACGCCGAGGTCCTTGCCGAACGCCTCGACGTTGGCCGGGAGCAGCGCGGCCTTGCCGGCCGGGCCGAGCGGCAGGCCGATGTCGGTGGAGCCGACGACCTCGCCCGCGAGCACGCCGACGGCCTGCCCGATCTGCGTGCCGAACATGGCACCGCCCATCGAGCGCATCATGCCGATCAGCGGGCCCGCCATGGCCTGCATCTCCTCCGGCAGGACGTCGCCCATCGCCGCGCCGACCCGCTCGGCGACCGGGTCGACCAGCTCCTGCCAGGCGGGCAGGGTCGCCTCGACCCACTCCGCGCGCGACCAGGCCACGGCCGTGCCGGAGCCGGACGGCAGGGACGTCGCGTCGTCCAGCCACAGGTCGGCCAGGCGGACGGCCTCCTGGACAGCGGAGCGCTCGACCGGGCCGACGCTGGTGTCCTTGACCCCGTCCGGGGTGCCCTGCGCGACCGTCTGGCGGGCGATCTGCTTGGCCATGTCCCAGTTCACCGGGCCGCCCTCGTAGGAGAGCATCTGGCCCAGCTGCTGGAAGGCGGCGCCCAGGTCGGTGGGGTTGAGCGAACCGAACATGGCTGCGAGCGGGTTGTCGGCGCCGGGGCCGCCAAAGCCTCCGGCTCCGGGCAGACCGCCGAAACCGAACGGGTTGGCCGGTCCCTGCCCACCGCCGCTCTGCTGGTCCTTCTTCTTGCCCTCGTCGCCGTCTTCCGGCTCCTCCGGCGGAAGGCCGAAACCGAATGGGGTGTCACTCACGGGATTCCTCGGCTGGTAAGGCCACCGGTTGTCTCCGGCGGCGCGGCTGCTGCCCGACGTCACCACCCAGCGTAGACACCCGGACCCGATCGGGGCTCGGTGCTTCGCCCACGGACGGGCTGCGGCAGGATGGACGCACCTGGTGCGGACGCGTCCGTCGCGCCCGTACTGAAGACAACCTCTGGAGACGCCCGGTGAGTTCCCCAGATCCACAGGTTCGCGCAGCGCGAAACCCGTCAACCCCTCCCGCCGTGCGCGGGCCCGTCGTCGCGGTCACCGGTGCCGCCACCGGGGTGGGCGCCCTGCTCACCGAGCGGCTGGCCGCCTCCGACGAGATCAAGCAGGTCATCGCCATCGACGAGCGGCGCGGGGAGTGCACGGCCGCGCAGTGGCACATCCTCGACGTGCGCGACCCCGCCATCGCGGACAAGCTGCGCGGCGCGGACGTGGTCGTGCACCTGGCGCTCGACCTGGACCTCGGCAGCGACGCGGCCGCCCGGACGGCCTACAACGTCCGGGGGACCCAGACCGTGCTCACCGCCGCCGCGGCGGCCGGGGTGCACCGGGTCGTGCTGTGCACGTCCGCGATGGTGTACGGGGCGCTGCCCGACAACGAGCTGCCCCTGTCGGAGGACGCCGAGCTGCGCGCCACCGCGGAGGCCACCGGGGTCGGGGACCTGCTGGAGATCGAGCGGCTGGGCCGGCGCGCCCCGCGCGCGCACCCGGGGCTGAACGTGACCGTGGTGCGGCCCGCCGTGCTGGTGGGCGGCACCGACACCGCGCTGACCCGGTACTTCGAGTCGCCCCGGCTGCTGGTGGTGGCCGGGTCGCGGCCGGCCTGGCAGTTCTGCCACGTCGAGGACCTGTGCGGGGCGCTGGAGTACGCCGTGCTGGAGAAGGTCGACGGGGAACTGGCCGTCGGCTGCGACGGGTGGCTGGAGCAGGAGGAGGTCGAGGAGCTCAGCGGGATCCGGCGGATGGAGCTGCCGTCGGCGGTCGCGCTGGGCGCGGCGGCCCGCCTGCACCGGATCGGCCTCACCCCGTCCCCGGCGGGGGACCTGGCGTACACGATGTACCCGTGGGTGGTCAGCGGGAGCCGGCTGCACGACGCCGGGTGGCGGCCCCGGTGGACCAACGAGGAGGTGCTCGCGGAGCTGCTGGAGGAGGTCGCGGGACGGCACACGGTGGCCGGGCGCCGGCTCGGGCGCAAGGACGCCACGGCGGCCGGTGCGGCGGGCGCGACGGTGGCCCTGCTGGGCGCAGCCGCCGTCGTACGGCGGGCCCGCAAGGCCCGCCGGCGCCTGTGACTGTAGGAGACTCCAAACGCCCCCGCGCGCGTGCCTGGTGAACGTCGTATTACGGAGCACCCGGCCCGTGCGGCACGATGGAGGCATGGCACCCACGAACGATCACCCCGATCACCCCGGTGAGCAGGCCGCGCAGGATCCCGTCAAGCTGATCGGCATCCGGGACACCCCGCTCTCCGTGGACGAGGTCCTCCGGGCCGTCGGGGACGACGCCGCGGGCGGGATCGCGCTGTTCGCCGGCACCGTGCGGAACCACGACGGGGGCGCCGACGTCGACGCGCTCGGCTACTCGTGCCACCCCAGCGCCGAGGCCGAGATGCGGCGGATCGCGGAGAAGGTCGTCGCCGAGTACCCGGTGCGGGCGCTGGCCGCCGTCCACCGGGTGGGTGACCTGGCAGTCGGGGACCTCGCCGTCGTCGTCGGCGTCTCCTGCCCGCACCGGGGCGAGGCCTTCGAGGCCTGCCGGAAGCTGATCGACGACATCAAGCACGTGGTGCCGATCTGGAAGCACCAGAAGTTCTCCGACGGCACGGACGAGTGGGTCGGCGCGTAGCGCCGTCGTCGAGGGGCGGCGGTCGGGCGACGGGAGGGCGGGTCGGAGCCTGCTGAGACACGGTTCTGATGGCCCCGGCGTGTCCGGTTGCGTAACCGCCACCCTCGCGTGAGCGTTGTCCGTGCGGATGATTAATCTGCTGATCAGTCATTCTCGGATGCTCATGGGGTTGGGAGGTCGGCATGGGGGCGCTCGTCTGGTTGCTGATTCCGCTGGTGGCTGCGGTCGGTGCCGGTCTGTGGGGCAGCTGGGCCAACAGGACGCGGAAGGTACGCAGCGACGGCCCCGAACTGGACGGCTACGCACGGTTCCGCGAGGCGATGGAGAAGTCCCACTCGGGTGCGCGCGGCGCCTGACGGAGGCGGCCGGACGGGGGTGCCCTGACGGTGCGCCGACAGAGGCGTCCCGTACTGTCGTGACATGCCACGCCGCACCGCGACGATGCTCGCCTCCACCCTGATGCTGATCGCGCTCCTGTGCGCGGGAGTGCTCATTCCCGTGCCGTACGCGGAGATGTCCCCCGGGCCGACCGTGAACACGCTCGGGGAGCACGGCGGCGAGCCGGTGCTGCAGGTCGCGGGCCACAGGACCTATCCCACGGACGGGCACCTGAACATGACCACCGTCCGGGTCACCAGCGCCGACTTCCGGATGAACCTGGTGGAGGCGGTCTACGGCTGGCTGGCGCACGACAGCAAGATCGTGCCCCACGACACCCTCTACCCGGACGGCAAGACCGAGGAGCAGTCCAGTCAGGAGAACGCGGAGGAGTTCAGCCAGTCCCAGGAGAGCGCCAAGGTCGCCGCCCTGAAGGAGCTGGGCATCCCGGTGAAGTCCTGGGTGATCGTCTCCACCGTCATCAAGGGCTCCCCGGCCGAGGGCCGGCTGCACGCCGGTGACGTGATCAAGGCCGTCGACGGCACGGCGGTCAGGCAGCCGTCCGACGTCGCCAAGCTGGTGACGAAGCACACGCCGGGCCAGAAGGTCGTCTTCACCGTGGTCCCGGCCAAAGAGCAGGCCGCCGCCGAGAAGGAGAACCGGACCGCGAGCCGGACGCGGGACGTCACGATGACGACGGCGACCTCGCAGGACTCCGGCCCCCGGCGGGCCGTCGTCGGCATCTCCGCCGGGACCGACCACACCTTCCCGTTCAGCATCGACATCAAGCTGGCCGACGTCGGCGGGCCCAGTGCCGGACTGATGTTCGCGCTCGGCATCTACGACAAGCTCACCCCGGGCAGCCTGACCGGGGGCAAGTTCGTCGCGGGCACGGGCACCATCGACGACAACGGCACGGTCGGGCCGATCGGCGGCATCGAGATGAAGACCGTCGGCGCGCGCGACAAGGGCGCGCAGTACTTCCTCACGCCCGCCGAGAACTGCGCGGCCGCCGCCAAGGACACCCCCGGCGGACTCACGCTCGTCAAGGTCAAGACCATGGACGACGCCCTGGCCGCGCTCAAGGACATCAGTGGCGGGAACACCGCGGCCCTGCCGAAGTGCACTTCCAAGGGCTGACCGGGCCGGTACGGCGAAGGGGAGCCCCCGCGCCCCCTCGCCGCACCCGCGGGGATCAGTCCGCGAAGGTCGCCGCCAGGGCGTCCGCCAGGCCGGGTACGAGATCGGGGCCGGTCAGGACCTCCGTCGCGGAGTCCTTCTCGCGCAGGCGCAGCGCCGACTCGCGGTTGCCGTCGCGCAGCACCGCGACCGTCATCCGGACCTCCTGGCGCTCGGGGTGCTCCGCCACCCACTTGGCCAGCCTGGCCTCGCTGAGGTCCTGCGGGACCTGGGCCTCGGCCGACGGGGGCAGCATCAGGCGCTCCACCGTGAGCGCGCAGCCGGCCACCGCGTCGGGCCAGGCGATGGTGGCGAGGAACTCGTCGAGCGGCTTGTCCGTTGAGATCTCGTCCTGCTCGATCGGGGTGAGACCGGTGGTCTCGGGCTCGTCCTCCAGGCCGAGCTGGGCGGCGAGCGAGGGTTCCTGAGCCCGCAGCCGTGCGGTGTCTACGAGGGCGAAGAGGCGGGCGGGCTGGTCCCAGCCGAGGCCGGAGGCGTACTCGTCGATCTCGAGTACGGCCCGGGTGAGCGGGCTCGCTGCCATGGGAGTGTTGGACATGGTCACAATCCTGCCTCGTTCCCGGCCGGAACCGGGAACCGAGTAAACCGTGAGTAAGTTGCATAAGCGTGGGCCCGCGAACACGGGGGGCCACTCAGGGCCCGCGAACACGGGGGCCTGACGGATCGACAGCGAACTTCGAGGTGCGCACCTTGGCTTTCCAGATGCCGGACCGCGGCGGAGGCCCGACAGGGCCGCGGATCAGAGCGGGCCGCCCGTCGCGGCGCGCCCGGACCCTGCTCACGACGCTGGGCGTGCTGGCCGTCCTCGGCATGGTGTTCACCATGTTCGCGGGGTTCTGGACGGACTGGCTGTGGTACCGGTCGGTGCACTACTCGTCCGTGTTCAGCACCATGCTGTGGACCAAGATCGGGCTGTTCTTCGTCTTCGGCGTGCTGATGGCGGTCGCGGTGGGCGTCAACATCTGGCTCGCGCACCGGCTGCGGCCCCCGCTGAGCGCCATGTCCATGGAGCAGCAGAGCCTGGACCGCTACCGGATGGGCATCGCGCCCTACAAGGCGTGGCTGCTGATCGCCGTCACCTCCCTGGTCGGCCTGATCGCCGGCGCCTCGGCGGCCGGCCAGTGGCGCACCTGGCTGATGTGGGTCAACGGCGTGCCCTTCCACCAGAAGGACCCGCAGTTCCACCTCGACGTCTCCTTCTACGCCTTCGACCTGCCCTGGTACCGGTTCCTGCTGGGCTTCGGCTTCGCCGCCACGATCCTGTGCCTGATCGCGGCCGCGCTCACCCACTACCTGTACGGCGGGCTGCGGATCACCAGCCCGGGCGCGCGGGCCACCGCCGCCGCGACCAGCCATCTGTCGGTGCTGCTCGGCGTCTTCGTGGCCCTGAAGGCGGTCGCGTACTGGCTCGACCGGTACGGCCTCGCCGTGAAGTCCAGCGACTTCAAGGCGACCGACAACTGGACCGGGCTGCGCTACGTCGACGCCAACGCCTACCTGCCGGCCAAGACGATCCTGTTCTGCATCGCCGTCATCTGCGCGCTGCTGTTCTTCGCCGCCCTGTGGCGGCGCACCTGGCAGCTGCCGGTCATCGGCTTCGGCCTGATGGTGCTGTCGGCGATCCTGATCGGCGGCCTGTACCCGGCCATCGTCCAGAAGTTCCAGGTCCAGCCCAACGAGCAGGCCAAGGAAGCCCCGTACGTCCAGAAGAACCTCACGGCGACCCGTGAGGCGTACGGCATCGACGACACCAAGGTCACCGAGTACTCCGGCAGGTCCGCGACCACGGACAAGACGAAGCTGCGCGACCAGGTCGCCGACACCGCCGGCATCCGCATCATGGACCCGAACATCGTCTCGCCGACGTTCCAGCAGCTCCAGCAGATCCGCAACTACTACGGGTTCCCGACCAACCTCGACGTCGACCGGTACACCGGCAGGGACGGCAAGGACCAGGACACCGTCATCGGTCTGCGCGAGCTGAACCTCGACGGCATCCCGAAGAACAACTGGATCAACGACCACTTCCGCTACACGCACGGCTACGGCGCGGTCGCCGCCAAGGGCACCGAGGCAGTCGACGGCCAGCCGGTGTTCACCGAGAAGAACCTGCCGTCCAAGGGCGACCTGCCCCGGTACCAGCAGCAGATCTACTACGGCGAGAAGACCACCACCTACTCGATCGTCGGCGGCCCCCAGAAAGAGGTCGACTACTCGGACGACGCGGGCGAGAAGACCACCAGCTACCGGGGCAGGAGCGGGGTCGATCTCGACAACCCGCTCAACCGGGCGGCGTACGCGGTGGCGTTCAACGAGCCGCAGATCCTCTACTCCGGCGCGATCGGCAAGGGCTCGCGGATCCTGTACAACCGCACGCCCAAGGACCGCGTCGAGGCGGTGGCCCCCTGGCTGACCATCGACGGCGACGCCTACCCGGCGGTGGTGAACGGCCGCATCCAGTGGATAGTCGACGCCTACACGACGTCGAACGGGTACCCCTACGCCTCCCGCACGACCCTCGGTGACACGACGGCCGACTCACTGACCGCCACCAACAACTCGCGCGCGGTGGTGGCCCAGCAGAACCAGGTCAACTACATCCGCAACTCGGTGAAGGCGACCGTCGACGCGTACACCGGCGAGGTCAAGCTCTACCAGTGGGACACCAAGGACCCGGTGCTGAAGACCTGGATGAAGGCCTTCCCCGGCACGGTGCAGCCCCGCAGCGCGGTCTCCCCGTCCCTGCTGGCCCATCTGCGCTACCCGCAGGACCTGTTCAAGGTCCAGCGCGAACTGCTCACCCGCTACCACGTGACGGACGCGCAGACCTTCCTCAGCGGCAGCGAGGTGTGGGAGGTGCCGCACGACCCGACCAACGACTCGGGCAGCGCGGTGCCGCCGTACTACCTGAGCATGAAGATGCCGGACCAGAGTGCGCAGGCGTTCTCGCTGACGACGACGTTCACGCCCAACGGGCGGGACAACCTCAGCGCGTTCATGGCGGTCGACTCCGACCCGCGTGCCGCGGACTACGGCAGGATCAGGATCCTGAAGCTGCCGACGAGCACGACGGTCGACGGACCCAAGCAGGTTCAGAGCCAGTTCAACTCCGAGTCGGCCATCGCCGAGACCATCAGCCTGCTCAGCCGCGGGCATTCGAAGGTCGAGTACGGCAACCTGCTGACCGTGCCGCTCGACGGGGGACTGCTGTACGTCGAGCCGGTCTACGTCCGCGGCGGCTCGCTGAAGTTCCCGTTGCTGCGGAAGGTCCTGGTCACCTACGAGGGCAAGACCGCGTTCAAGGACACCCTGGGCGAGGCCCTCGACGAGGTGTTCGGGGTGCAGGGCTCGACCACCCCGCCGGACACGGGCACCACCCCGCCGAGCGCCGGCAATCCCACGGTCAGGCAGGCCCTGGAGGACGCCCAGAAGGCCGTCGACGCCGGCAAGGACGCCCTCAAGCAGCCCGGCGGCCCTGACTGGGACGCGTACGCCAAGGCCCAGAAGGACCTGGAGGCCGCGCTGAAGCGGGCCGCTCAGGCGCAGGCCGAGGCCGACAAGGCCGGTGGGGGCAGCAAGACCGCAGGGGGCGGCAAGAGTTGATCAAGGCCACCGCGCGCCGTGGTAGGGTTTGTACAGCAACGGCGCGGGGTGGAGCAGCTCGGTAGCTCGCTGGGCTCATAACCCAGAGGTCGCAGGTTCAAATCCTGTCCCCGCTACTGCGGTCGAAGGCCCGGATCCACACAGGATCCGGGCCTTCGTGGTGTGTGCGAACTCATGTACAGGCCGACGGTACGGCCGCGCCGCCGTGGGTAGTTGGGGGGTCTGTGTTTGACTTGTCTCTCTGTGGGCATGTCGACAAAACGCTGAAGTGACCTCACGGGGTGCGGTATACCGGGTGTACCCAGGTTGCAGGTGGTGCGACGATGGACGTTATGGGGGACAAGGCAACTCTGTACGGGACAGGGCGATTTGTGCGGCCTTCGGATGAGGGGCCGGCCCGGGACGAACTGGGCGACATGGGGGAAGCCGCCGAGGAGGTGCGCCTGCGGCTCGCCGCCGAGAGCGGCGACACCGAGGCGATGAGCGTCCTCGGGGCCATGCTGCTGCGCCGCGGCGAGCTCGACGGCGCCGAACCGCACCTGCGTGCCGCCACCGCCGCGGGGGACCGGGCCGCGGCCAACAACCTGGGTGTCCTGCTGCACCAGCGCGGCTACGCGGACGAGGCCGCCGGCTGGTGGCGGATCGCCGCCGTCGCCGGTTCGGCCGCCGCCGCGCACGCGCTGGGCCGCCACCACCGCGAGCGCGGGGACGAGCCGGCCGCCGAGTACTGGCTGCGCCAGTCCGCCGAGCAGGGCCACGCCCTAGGCGCCTACGCGCTCGCCGACCTGCTGGAGCACCGCGGGGACGCCGCCGCCGGGCACTGGATGCGGGCCGCCGCCGAGCGGGGCCACCGGGAGGCCGCCTACCGGCTGGCGCGCGCGCTCGACCGCAGGACCGCCGGCGAGGAGGAGTCCGCAACCGACGCCGCCGCCGTCGGGGAGATCGAGCAGTGGTACCGGCAGGCCGCCGCACGCGGCCACCGGCGGGCCGCACTGCACCTCGGCGCGATCCTGGAGAAGCGCGGTGAGCTGAAGGAGGCCGGCCGCTGGTACCTGACCAGCGCCAAGGACGGCGAGCCCCGCGCGGCCTGCGCGCTCGGGTTCCTGCTGCGCGACGCAGGTGACACCGAGAGCGCGGCCGTGTGGTGGCTGCGCGCCGCCCAGGACGGGGACGGGAACGCGGCCAACGCGCTGGGCGCCCTGCACGCCGAGCGCGGCGAGACCCAGACCGCCGAGCGCTGGTACCGGGCGGCGCTGGACGCCGGGGACGACAACGGGGCGTACAACCTCGGGCTGCTCTGCGCCGAACAGGGCCGGACCGCGCAGGCCGAGCAGTGGTACCGGCGCGCCGCCTACGCCGGGCACCGGGAGGCCGCGAACGCGCTGGCCATCCTGCTGCTGCAGGGCGGCGACACCACCGGGGCCGAGCCGTGGTTCTCCAAGGCGGCCGAGGCCGGCAGCGTGGACGCCGCGTTCAACCTCGGCATCCTGCACGCCGGCCGCGGCGAGGAGGTGGCCGCGCTGCGCTGGTACGAGCGGGCGGCCGCCGCCGGGCACACCGAGGCCGCGCTGCAGGTCGGCATCGCGCGGCTGCGCGAGGGGGACGAGCAGGAGGCCGAGCGGCACCTGCGGTGCGCGGCCGGCGGAGGCAGCCCCGAGGGGGCGTACCGGCTGGCCACCCTGCTGGACTCGCGGCGGCCGCCGGAGCCCGAGCACGAGCTCGGCGAGACCGTGCACGAGAAGACCGAGTGCGAGGAGTGGTACGAGCGCGCGGCCACCCAGGGGCACCGCCGGGCCCAGGTGCGGGTGGGCATGCTGGCCGCCGCGCGGGGCGACGTCGTCGAGGCCGCGCGGTGGTACCGGACGGCCGCGGAGGCCGGGTCGCGCAACGGCGCCTTCAACCTCGGGCTGCTGCTGGCGCGGGAGGGCAGCGAGCCGGAGGCGGCGGTGTGGTGGACCCGGGCCGCCGACGCGGGGCACGGGCGGGCGGCTCTCCGGCTGGCCCTCGTCTACGCGCGTCGCGGGGAGCTGGCGGAGGGCCAGCGGTGGGCCGACCGGGCGGTCGCGCTGGGCCCGGCGGAGGTCGCGGAGCGGGCCGGGCGGCTGCGGGACGCGCTGCGGCAGGAGCTGACGGCGTGACGCCGGCCACGCGCCCCCGCAATGGATTTGCCTCGCGGCGCCCGCCTCACGTAGTGTCTTATTCATCGACGCGGGGTGGAGCAGCTCGGTAGCTCGCTGGGCTCATAACCCAGAGGTCGCAGGTTCAAATCCTGTCCCCGCTACTGAAGGCCGAGGGCCGGAATCCAGAGATGGATTCCGGCCCTCGGTCGTTCTCGCGGTCGCTCTGCCGACTGTTCTCCCGGCCGTGGTGCGCATACGAGAAGAGGGGGCTCGCGCCCCCTCCATCCACACCTTCTCCGGTCAGGCCTTCGCGCAGTCCGGGCACAGCCCCCGGTACGTGACCTCGACGTCCGACACCGTGAACCCGAAGCGCTCCGTGTCGGGGAGGTCCGCGAGCGGGTTGCCCGTGGGGTGCACGTCCCGGATCGCACCGCACCCGGCGCAGACCAGGTGGTGGTGCGGCTGGTGCGCGTTCGGGTCGTACCGCTTGGCGCGCCGGTCCGTGGTGACCTCGAGGACCTCGCCGAGGGAGACCAGCTCTCCCAGCGTGTTGTAGACCGTCGCCCGGGAGATCTCCGGCAGCTTGGCGACAGCCCGCGCGTGGACCTCGTCGGCCGTCAGATGGACGTGCTCACCGTCGAGAACCTCGGCCACGACGCGACGCTGCGAGGTCATCCGCCATCCGCGGCCGCGCAGCCGTTCCAGAAGGTCGCTCATGGAGCCCAGCGTAACAGCAGGCTGACCAGGTTCCGAACAGGTGTGACTTTGGATCGCCCATCGACTTGGACGAAGTCCAAGACTGGCGGAGGGCCGCCCGGACCGCTCAGGACACCAGGGCGGGGACCCAGCAGCGGATGATGTCACGCACCGAGACGATGCCGGCCGGCTCGCCGTGGTCGAGGACGATCAGGTGCCGGAAGCCGCCGTGCGCCATGGCGCGGGCCGCCTCCTCCAGGGTCCAGGTCGGTGCGGCGAAGACGACGTTGTTGGTGGTGTGGGCGTGGGTGCGCTCGGTGTCGGGGTCCTGGCCGAGCCCGACGGAGTTGAGGATGTCGCGTTCGGTCAGGATGCCGACGCCGCCGGCGTCCGGGTCGTGGACCACCGCGGCGCCCACGCGGCGGGCGGACATCAGCGCGGCTGCCTGGCGGAGGGTGTGGGCGGGGCCGATGGTGAGGACCACCGTACTCATGGCGTCTCGGACGAGCATGGAAAGGGCCACCTCCTTGGTCCCCCCGGGGAACGGCAGGCCCGGCGCCGGAGGCGCCCGTAACGGCACTGCACAAGTTCACAAGTGGGGGGTGACCTCAGAGTGCCAGGTAAAGCAGGGGTCAACAAGAGGGCGCGCGCGGCCAGTTGAGGGCGTGCGCGGGCGTCCCACGAAGCTCAGTAGCGCTGGTTGAGATACCCCAGCAACTCGTCGTGCAGCAGGCCGTTGGAGGCGGCCGCGTTGCCGCTGTGCGGGCCCGGGCGGCCGTCGAGGCCGGTGAAGGTGCCGCCCGCCTCGGTGACGATGATCGCGTTGGCGGCCATGTCCCACAGGGACAGCTCGGGCTCCGCGCACAGGTCCACCGATCCCTCGGCGACCATCATGTACGGCCAGAAGTCGCCGTACGCGCGCGTGCGCCACACCTCGCGGGTGAGGTCGAGGAAGCCGTTCAGGCGGCCCTGCTCCTCCCAGCCGGAGAGGGAGGAGTAGGCGAAGGAGGCGTCCGCCAGTTCGGCGACGCGGGAGACGTGGATCCGGGTGGCGGTGGTCAGGCCGCGGCCGGTGAAGGCGCCGTGCCCCTTCGCCGCCCACCAGCGGCGGCCCAGCGCCGGCGCGGAGACGACGCCGACGACCGGCTGGTAGCCGCCCTCTCCCGCCTCCATCAGGGAGATGAGGGTGGCCCAGACGGGGACGCCGCGGACGTAGTTCTTGGTGCCGTCGATCGGGTCGATCACCCAGCGGCGGGGACCGGTGCCCTCGACGCCGTACTCCTCGCCGAGGACCGCGTCCCTGGGGCGGGCGCGCTGGAGCTGGCCGCGGATGATCTCCTCGGCGGCCTTGTCCGCCTCGCTCACCGGGGTCATGTCCGGCTTCGTCTCGACCTTGAGGTCGAGGGCCTTGAAGCGGGCCGTCGTGGCGGCGTCGGCCGCGTCCGCGAGGACGTGGGCGAGGCGGAGGTCGTCGAGGTAGTCCGGCATGTGGGGAACGGTATCCGCCGCGGTCGCCGCGGGGCCACCGGGGTCCGGGCGCGACGGGCCCGTCCGCGGACCCTTGACAGGGCATCAAAGCGCGTCAAACCTGGGCGCAGAGCCGCTCGCCCCAGGGAGGCGATGATGCCCGCAGCCCGCGAATCGCTCCTGGACGCCGCCTGGACGGCGCTCGCCCGCCGGCCGTGGCCGGCGGTCCGGATGGTCGACGTGGCCGCGTCCGCCGGGGTGTCCCGGCAGACGCTGTACAACGAGTTCGGCAGCAAGGAAGGGCTGGCCAGGGCGCTGGTGCGGCGGGAGGCCGACGCGTATCTCGCCGGGGTCGAGCGGGCGCTCGCCGCGTCCGCCGACCCGTGCGACCGGCTCACCGCCACCGCCGAGTGGACGGCGGCGGCCGCCCGGGACAACGCGCTGGTGCGCGCCCTGCTCACCGGCTGCTGGAGCGAGCGGCTGCCCGCGCCGGCGCTGTCCGCCGCGCCGTCCTCCTCCACCGTGCCCGCGCAGCGCCGGGCGGACGGGCCGCTGCCCACGCCGGGCGACCTCGTGCGGCTCGTGCGGGACCGGGCGGCGACGGTGCTGGGCGGCCCCGCGGCCGGGCAGGACGACGGCTCCGCGCTCACGCGTTCCTGCGAGCTGGTGGTGCGGCTGGCGCTGTCCTGCGTGACCGCGCCACCGGACGAGGGCGGCATCGCCGAGCTGGTGCGCGACGCGCTGCACCGGCAGCCGGCCTGAGACCGGCACCGGCCGGTCCGGGGCGCGCCCTCAGTGCGCCGAGCCCGACAGCTGCAGGCCGATCACGCCGACGATCACGAAACTGATCGAGACGATCTTCAGGGTGGAGACCAGGTCCCCGAGGAAGACCATGCCGTAGATCGCGGTCCCCGCCGCGCCGATGCCCGTCCACACCGCGTACGCCGGACCCACGTCGAGCTTCTTCAGGGACAGGGTCAGCAGGCCGAAGCTCCCCAGGGCGAAGGAGGCGAAGGCGATCGTCGGCCAGAGGCGGGTGAACCCGTGGGAGAGCTTCAGGCACACGGCGAAACCGGTCTCCAGCATCCCGGCCACTATGACGAGCAGCCACGCCATGTGCGGTCCTCCCATAGGTCCGGATCTCCGGCTCGGTGCGATTATGCACTTACCGGGCTCGGACCCCCGCAAACAACGCGGTGCTCAGTCGCCCTCCGTGCGCTCCCGCGTGGCCAGCAGCCGGCGCAGCGAGTACAGCCGGGCCGGGTCGGCGTGCCCCTCCTCGACCCACGCGTCCAGCCCGCAGTCCGGCTCGTCGTGACTGCACGCGCGCGGGCAGTTCTCCGTGCCGCGTTCGAGGTCCGGGAAGGCGTGGATCACCCGGGACGGGTCGACGTGCGCGAGACCGAAGGAGCGCACGCCCGGGGTGTCGACGACCCAGCCGCCCGCCGCGCCGGCGAGGGGCAGCGCCAGCGCCGAGGTGGTGGTGTGCCGGCCGCGGCCCGTCACCGCGTTCACGTGCCCGGTCAGCCGGCGCCGCTCCACCGGCACCAGCGCGTTGACCAGGGTCGTCTTGCCGACGCCCGAGTGACCCACGAACGCGGTGATCCTGCCGTCCAGGTGCTCGCGCACCCGGTCCGCGGCGCCGCCGTCCTCCAGCTCGTCGCGGCTGGTGACGACGTAGGGGATGTCGAGGGCGCCGTACAGCTCGAGCAGCTTGTCCGGCGGGGCCAGGTCCGACTTGGTCATCACCAGCAGCGGCTCCAGGCCGCCGTCGTAGGCCGCGACCAGGCAGCGGTCGATCAGGCGCGGACGCGGCTCGGGGTCGGCCAGCGCCGTGACGATCGCGAGCTGGTCCGCGTTGGCGACGACCACCCGCTCGTAGGGGTCGTCGTCGTCGGCGGTGCGGCGCAGCACCGAGGAGCGCTCCTCGATGCGCACGATCCGCGCGAGGGTGTCCTTGCGGCCCGACAGGTCGCCGACGAGGGCGACCCGGTCGCCCACCACCGCCGCCTTGCGGCCCAGTTCCCGGGCCTTCATCGCCAGCACGGTCCGGTCCTCGACCAGGCAGGTCAGCCGGCCCCGGTCGACCGTGAGGACCATGCCCCCGGCCGCGTCCTCGTGCTTGGGCCGGATGTGCGTCCGCGGCCGGTTGCCCTTGCGGTTGGGCCGGCTGCGGATGTTGTCCTCGTCGGTGTGCTTGCCGTAGTGGCGCATGGCGTACGTCCCTACTGCCCGAGCATCCCGGTCCACAGCTCGGGGAAGTCGGGGAGCGTCTTCGCCGTCGTCGCCACGTTCTCGATCCGCACCCCCTCGACCGCCAGGCCGATGACCGCTCCGGCGGTGGCCATGCGGTGGTCCTCGTAGGTGTGGAAGGTCCCGCCGTGCAGCGGGCGCGGGCGGATGTGCAGGCCGTCGGCCGTCTCGGTGACGTCGCCGCCGAGCTCGTTGATCTCCTTGGTGAGCGCGGCCAGCCGGTCCGTCTCGTGCAGCCGCAGGTGGGCCACGCCCCGCAGGGTGGAGGGGGAGTCGGCGAGCGCGGCGACCGCCGCGATGCCCGGGGTCAGCTCGCCCACGTCGCCCAGGTCCACGTCGACGCCGTGAACGGCGCCCGAGCCGGTGAACACCAGCCCGAACTCGGTCAGCTCGCAGGAGCCGCCCATTTCGGTGAAGATCTCCCGCAGCCGGTCACCCGGCTGGGTGGTGCGGGCCGGCCAGTCCGGGATCAGCACCTTGCCACCGGTGATCAGGGCCGCCGCCAGGAAGGGCTGCGCGTTGGACAGGTCCGGCTCGATCGTCAGGTCACGGCCGAGCAGCGCGCCCGGCGTCACCCGCCACACGTTCGGCTCGCCGCCCGACTCGGGGGTGTCCACCTGGGCGCCGACCGCGCGCAGCATGTCCACCGTCATCCGGATGTGCGGCAGGGAGGGCAGCGTCGCGCCGGTGTGGCGGACCTCGACGCCCTGGTTGAAGCGCGGGCCGGACAGCAGCAGCGCCGAGACGAACTGCGACGACGAGGAGGCGTCGATCGACACCGGGCCGCCGTCCAGCGCCCCGCCGCCGTGCACGGTCAGCGGCAGCGCGCCGCGGCCGTCGTCGTCGATCCGGGCGCCGAGCACCCGCAGCGCGTCGATCACGCCGTTCAGGGGGCGCTCGTAGGACCGGGGGTCCCCGTCGAACCGGATCGGACCGTCGGCCAGCGCGGCCACCGGCGGCAGGAAGCGCATCACCGTGCCGGCGTTGCCGACGTCCACGGTGGCCGGGCCGTGCAGGCCGGTCGGCAGCACCCGCCAGGCCTCACCGGAGCCGTCCGGTCCCACCCCCTCCTCGATCTCCACGCCCATCGCGCGCAGCGCGCCGGCCATCAGCAGCGTGTCGCGGGAGCGCAGCGGGCGGCGCAGCCAGCCCGGCTCGGAGGCCAGCGCGGCCAGCACCAGGGCACGGTTGGTGACCGACTTGGACCCGGGCACGTGGACCGTCGCGTCGACGGCTCCGCTCGCGTGCGGGGCGGGCCAGAGGGCGGTGGGGGCGGTGTTCGGGGCCATGGGCTCCACTTTATAGACCCTCGAGCAGCCAGCGGCCCCCGCCGATCAGCGAGCACAGCGAGACCGCGTGGAAGAGGAACAGCCACAGACCGGCCGGCACGTGCGTCAGCCGGGACAGCTGGTCCGCGTCCGAGTCCCCGGCGCCTCCCCGCGACCGCTTGGCCTGCAGTTCGAAGGGCGGCCGCACCCCGCCGAACAGCAGGAACCAGACCACCGCGTACGCGAAGGCGGCCTGCACCTGCGGCTGCGCCAGCCACGACACCAGCAGGAAGGCCCCGCCGGCCAGGAGCACGGTCAGCACGCCGTACGCGTTGCGGATCATCACCAGCATGGCCACCAGCAGGGCGGTCGCCACCCACAGCAGCAGGGTGATGCGGCCCGCGGCGAGCAGGGCGGCGCCGCCGAGGCCCAGCAGCGAGGGGGCCGTGTAGCCGGCCGCCGCGGTCAGGATCATGCCGAGGCCGTACGGCTTGCCGCGGCTGACGGTGAGGCCGCTGGTGTCGGAGTGCAGGCGTATGCCCGTCAGCTGCCGCCCGGTGAGCAGGGCCACCAGGCCGTGACCGCCCTCGTGGGCGATGGTGATGGCGTTGCGGGCCAGCCGCCACACGGTGTGCGGGACGACGACGGCGAGCGCGGCGACCAGGGTGGCGAGCACCACCCACAGGCCGGGGTCGGGCTGGGTGCCGGTGAGCCGGTCCCAGAGGCCGGGCAGCGCGGTGACGGCGGGGCTGTCCATGTTCTCTCGGTGGCTCCCTCTTCTTCCCGTGGAGTCTGGCAGTGTGGCACGTATGTGCGGACGGTATGCATCCAGTCGTGGGCCCGAGGATCTCGCGGGCGTCTTCGAGATCGAGAAGTGGGAGCCCGAGGAGACCCTGGAGCCGGACTACAACGTGGCTCCGACCAAGGAGGTCCACGCCGTTCTCGACCGCCCCCTGAAAGACGCGGACTCCCCGCGTCCGGTTCGCCAGCTGCGCAGGCTGAAGTGGGGACTGGTGCCCTCCTGGGCCAAGACGCCCGAGGGCGGCGCCCGGATGATCAACGCGCGCGCGGAGACCGTGCACGAGAAGCCCGCCTACCGTCGCGCCTTCGCCACCCGGCGCTGCGTCCTGCCCGCCGACGGCTACTACGAGTGGGTCACCGGCGAGCAGGAGCGCGAACTGGAGGTCGAGGGCCGCAGGAAGCGGCCGCGCAAGCAGCCGTACTTCGTGCTGCCCGCCGACGGCTCGGTGTTCGCGATGGCCGGGCTGTACGAGTTCTGGCGCGACCGGACCCTGCCCGACGACCACCCGCGGGCCTGGTGGGCCACCTGCACGGTGCTCACCACGGAGGCGGAGCACACGCCGCTGGCCGTCGCCCCCGCCGAGGGCCCGCGCTCCCTCGCCGAGATCCACCCCCGGATGCCGCTGATGCTCACCCCGGACCGCTGGGACGCCTGGCTGGACCCGGGCCGCACCGACCCGGACGAGCTGCGCGAGCTGCTCGCACCGCCGTCGGCCGGCCTGATGCGCGCCTACCCCGTCTCCACAGCCGTCAGCAACGTCCGCAACAACGGCCCGGAGCTGCTGAAGGAGCTGGCGGCACCGGAGGAGGGCACACTCTTCTGACGTGATGACCGAGACAGACGTGACCACCCGGACCGTAGGCACGGACGCCGGGGACGCCCGGATCACCTGGCATCCGGCCAGGCGGGCGCGGCTGGTGCTGGCCGTCGGCCACGGCGCCGGCGGCGGCATCGAGGCCCGCGATCTCCGGGCGCTCGCCCGCACGCTCCCCGCGCACGGCGTGAGCGTCGCCCTCGTCGAGCAGCCCTGGCGGGTCGCCGGAAAGAAGGTCGCGCCCGCGCCGAAGACCCTGGACACCGGATGGCGCGGGGTGTGGCCGGCGCTCGCGGAGCCCGGCCTGCCGGTGGTCTCCGGCGGCCGCAGCGCGGGCGCCCGGGTCGCCTGCCGCACGGCGGCCGAGCTGGGCGCGCACGCCGTGCTCGCCCTGAGCTTCCCGCTGCACCCGCCGGGCAGGCCGGAGAAGTCCCGGGCGGACGAGCTGCTGGGCGCCGGCGTGCCCACGCTGGTCGTGCAGGGCGGCAACGACCCCTTCGGCAGGCCGGCCGAGTTCCCCGACGGCGACTTCCGGCTCGTCGAGGTACCGCACGCCGACCACGGTCTCGCCGTGCCGAAGCGTGCGGAGACGACCCAGGAGCGGGCGCTGGAGATCGTCACGGGCACCGTCGGGGAGTGGGTCGCCTCACTCGGGTGACCGGGGAATGTTGCGCGGCGGCCCGCTGTTGTGGGCGACAGAAGTGCTGAAAGACCTCGGCACCGACGTCTACGAGAGGAAGCCGCCGCATGGGTTCGACCATCTGCCCGAGCCGCAGCAGCCGCGCCGAGCTGGACTGGACGGTGCTGCACGCGGCGAGGACCGCTCCTTTTCGAGCGGCGGCAGGCACGGGTGGTGTTCTATCCTCCGAAACGAGTGGGACCGGTCCGGGTCCTGCCCGGGATCTTGAGGAGGTGGGTCCGGTCACCGGTACCGACGCAGGGACCGACAACGGCCACGCGGAGCAGCCCGAGGGTGAGGGCGTGAGCGCGCAGACGGGTGCCGCGGCGAGCCCGGAGTCGACCACGGAGCGCAGCGCGCGCTTCGAGCGGGACGCGCTCGAGTTCCTCGACCAGATGTACTCGGCCGCGCTGCGCATGACGCGCAACCCGGCCGACGCCGAGGACCTGGTGCAGGAGACCTACGCCAAGGCGTACGCGTCCTTCCACCAGTTCCGCGAGGGCACCAACCTCAAGGCGTGGCTGTACCGGATCCTCACCAACACCTTCATCAACTCCTACCGCAAGAAGCAGCGTGAGCCGCAGCGCTCCGCCGCGGAGGAGATCGAGGACTGGCAGCTCGCCCGCGCCGAGTCGCACATGTCGACGGGTCTGCGCTCCGCCGAGTCGCAGGCGCTCGACCACCTGCCCGACTCGGACGTGAAGGAAGCCCTGCAGGCGATCCCCGAGGAGTTCCGCATCGCCGTCTACCTCGCGGACGTAGAAGGCTTTGCCTACAAGGAGATCGCGGACATCATGGGGACACCCATCGGTACGGTGATGTCCCGGCTGCACCGGGGCCGTCGCCAGCTGCGCGGCATGCTGGAGGACTACGCCCGTGAGCGCGGACTGGTCCCGGCCGGCGCCGGGGAGTCGGACGAAGCGAAAGGCTCGGGCTCATGAGCTGCGGAGAGCCGCACGAGACGGACTGCAGTGAGGTCCTGGACCACCTGTACGAGTTCCTCGACAGCGAGATGCCGGACGTCGACCGCGACAAGTTCCAGCACCACTTCGAGGAATGCTCGCCGTGCCTGGAGAAGTACGGCCTGGAGCAGGCCGTGAAGAAGCTGGTCAAGCGGTGCTGCGGCCATGACGACGTACCCGCCGACCTGCGCGCCAAGGTGATGGGGCGGATCGAGCTGATCCGCGGCGGCCAGACCGTCCCCGAGCACGACGTGACCGCCACGGCCCAGGAGAGCTGACCGCGACACCCTCCCCGGTGGTTCGTCACCCGAACGTGCTAATCCTCGGGCCATGAGCCCGCGCACCCCCCGACACCCGGCCTAGGCTCCGAGCCTGGACCGGCGAGGTCGGGGAAGGGGCGCGATGGAGGCGGTTCCGGCGCGAGCACGAGGCTGTGTGGCCTCGGTCGCCCTGCTCGCCGTGCTCTGTGTCCTGCCGTTGCGGGCCGCGCACCCGTCCTGGTCCGAGCTCGGCCTGCTCGCCGCGCTGTACGCGCTCTGCCAGCACACGGTGCGCCGCCGGCTGGGCGGAACGTTCTACCCCGTCCTGCTGGCCGGCGCCTTCCTGCTCCCCCCGGCGGCCGCCGCGCTGGTCCCGGTGCCCGCCGCCCTGCTGCTGAGCGTCCAGGAGCGGCCCGTGCTGCTGCGGCGCGTGTGGCGGGCCGCGCGGCCCTCGCTCGCCGTGTGGGGCGCCGCCCAGGTCCACGTGGCGCTCGGCGGCCGGGACGCCGTCGGCCCCCCCGACTTCCCCTACGCCCTGGCGCCCGCCGGGGCCGCCGTCCTCGCCTTCTGCCTGGTGCTCACCGTGCTCGACGGCGGCATCCTCGCCGCCGCCGAGCACGTGCCGCCGCGCCGGGCCTGGCGCGGGCTGCTGTCCCGCTCGCTCGCGCCGGTCGCGGTGCACGGACTCGCCGGGCTGATGATGGCCGTGCTGTGGCGCAGCCCGTACGGGCCCGTCGCCGCGCTGCTGGTGCTGCTGCCCATGGGCGTGTCCTGGTGGGTCTTCGCCCAGTACCACCGGGAACGCGCCGCCCACCAGGCCACCATCCGCGCCCTCGTCCAGGCCGTCGACATCAAGGACGGGTACACCCGCGGCCACAGCGAGCGGGTCGGCCACGCCTCCGTGCTGATCGCCCGCGAGCTCGGCATGGACGACGACCGCGTGGAGGTCCTGCGCTTCGCCGGCATCCTGCACGACGTCGGCAAGCTGGGCGTGCCGACCCGGCTGCTGCGCAAGGACGGCCCGCTCACCCCCGAGGAGCGGCGGATCATCGAGCTGCATCCCGAGTACGGCCACGAGATGGTCCGCGGGATCTCCTTCCTCGGCGAGGCCCGCGCGGCGATCCTGCACCACCACGAACGCCTCGACGGCAGCGGCTACCCCTACGGGCTGGCGGGCGACCGGATCCCCGAGTGCGCCCGCGTGGTGGCCGTCGCGGACGCCTTCGACGCGATGACCTCCACCCGCTCCTACAGCAGGGCCCGCCCCGTCGAGGCGGCGGTCGCCGAGCTGGAGCGGTGCGCCGGCACCCACTTCGACCCCCGCATGGTCACGGCACTCGCCCGCGCCCTGCGCCGGGGCGGCTGGCACCCGGCGGTCACCGCCGACGAGACGCCGCACGGCGTCCCGGCCCAGCAGCCCGGCACCGGCAGCCGCAGCGGGGCAGCCCGGTGACGGCCCTCAGACCCATCCACGCCTGTGCCGCCCTCACCGCCGCCGCCTGCCTGGCGGTCACCCTGTGGACCGGCCTGCGCGACGCGCGGGTCGCGCTGGCCTTCGGGGTGCTCATCGCCGTCGGCGAGCTGACGCGGTGGAGCGGGCCCCGGGTGCGCCAGGCCGCGCCGCTGGGCACCGCCGGATCGCTGTCGTACGCCCTGCTCGGGGCCGACGCCGGGCGGCCGGCCGGGCACGGCGCCGCGCAGGTCGTCACGGTCGTGCTCGCCGCCTCCCTGCTCGGCGGCGTCCCGCACATCTGGTGCGGCCGCACCCCCACCCTCGACCACCTGGCCCGCCGCGTCCTCACCGTCGGCTTCGCCGCCGTCTGCTTCCAGCCCCTGCGCCACCAGCACGCCTTCGCCGACGGCAGCGGCCCGGCCCACGCGCTGCTGCTCGTCGTCCTGCTCCTGCTCACCGCCCTGTGCGACGCCCTGCTCGCCGCCGCCCTCGGCCACGCCCGCACCGGCTGGCCCTTCGGCGCGCTGCTCCGCGACGAGCTGCGCGGCCTGCGCGGCATCGGCTCCGCCGTGTGCGCGACCGGCGCGGTGATGGCGCTCGGGGTCGCCGTGGCCGGACTGTGGGCGCTGCCGGTGTTCTGCCTGCCCCTGCTGCTCGCCCAGCTCTCCGTCCGCCGCTACGCCGCCGTCCGCGCCACCTACCGGCAGACCATCGCCTCCCTCGCCCGCGCCACCGAGATCGCCGGGTACACCCCCGCCGGACACGCCCGCCGGGTCGCCGCCCTCAGCCTCGCCGTCGGCCGGGACCTGGGCCTGACCCGGCCCGAGCTGGCCGTGCTGGAGTACGCGGCCCTCATGCACGACATCGGCCAGCTCAGCCTTCTCGACCCGGTACCGGCCGGCGCCACCGCCGCCCTGCCCGTGCCGGAACAGCGGCGCATCGCACTGCTCGGCGGGGCCGTCGTGCGGCAGACCGGCGTGGCCGCGGCGGTCGCCGTGGTCGTCGAGCGGCAGGCCGACCCGTGCGCGGAGCAGCCGCTCGCCGCCCGGATCGTCCGCGCCGTCAACGCCTTCGAGGAGAAGTCCCGCGACGCCGGGCCCGACGGGCCGCTGCGCGCGCTGGAGGAGCTGCGCCTGGCCACCGCCGGCGACTACGCTCCGGAAGTCGTGGAGTCGCTGGCCCGGGTTCTCGCCCGGGGCAGTCTGACCCTGCCCACAGCTGGGTAACCCATGGGTAATGAGCGCCCGTCCCCGCGTACATGGTTGGATGCGAGGAAGAGGGTGTCCGGGGGCACAAGCCAGCCCACTGAGCGGAACTGGAACTGGCAGGCGGGAATCGTGAGGATCTTCGGCAAGGGACGGCACCGGCCCTCCGCCTCCTGGCGGCAGGCCACCGACCGGGCGTTCACGCTCATCGGCGACGGCCGGTACGAGGACGCGGGCGAGCTGCTGACGCGGGCCGCCGACCTGGAACCGTGGCTGTCGGAGTCCTGGTTCAACCTCGCGCTGCTGCACAAGTTCCGGCACGACTGGGAGCAGGCGCGCGCCGCCGGGCTGCGCGCCGTGGCGCTGCTGGACCGGGAGTCCGGGGCCCCGGACTGGTGGAACGTCGGCATCGCCGCGACCGCCCTGCAGGACTGGCCGCTGGCCCGCCGTGCCTGGCAGGCCTACGGGCTGAAGGTGCCCGGCGGCGCCACCGCGGCCGGCGAGCCGCTCGGCATGGAGCTGGGCAGCGCGGCCGTGCGGCTGTCCCCGGAGGGCGAGGCCGAGGTGGTGTGGGGCCGCCGGCTGGACCCCGCGCGGATGGAGGTGCTGTCCATCCCGCTGCCCTCCTCCGGGCGGCGCTGGGGTGAGGTCGTGCTGCACGACGGCGTCCCGCACGGCGAGCGCACGACGTCCGACGGGCACAGCTTCCCGGTCTTCGACGAGATCGAGCTGTGGGCTCCCTCACCGGTCCCCACCTGGGTGGTCCTCCTGGAGGCGGCCACGGAGGCCGACCGGGACGCGCTGGAGCAGCTCGCGGCCGACGCCGGGTTCGCCGCGGAGGACTGGTCGTCGTCGGTGCGGCTGCTGTGCCGGATGTGCAGCGAGTCCCGGATGCCCTCCGACGAGGGCGACGGGGTGCACCTGGACCCGCACGACCACAGCGAGCCCGGGCACCCCGGACCGCTGGGCCACCGGACGGACGGGCAGCTGTGGGTGCCCGAGCGGGAGTGCGGCGTGGCGGCGCCGGCCTCACTGGTCCGCGGGCTGCTGGACGGGTGGGTCGCGGACAGCCCGGACTCCCGGGACTGGCGGGATCTGGAAGAGGTTTGCTGAGCCACCGGTGACCGGCCGCCTTTAGGCTGTACTCGCAGAAAACTCCAGGCTTGCAGGAAGGCGTACGTCGGTCATGGCGCAGCAGGACACCGATCAGCAGCACGCGGGCGTGCTCCCCGTCGACGACGAGGGCTGGGTCGTCGACACGGAGGACTGCGAGGAGCGCGAGACCGCCTGGCGCGAGCGCGGGACCTCGCGGCCCATCACGGTCGTCGGCAATCCGGTGCTGCACAAGGAGTGCAGGGACGTCACCGAGTTCGGCGAGGAGCTCCAGGGGCTCGTCGCCGACATGTTCGCCAGCCAGCGCACCGCCGAGGGCGTGGGCCTGGCGGCCAACCAGATCGGCGTCGACCTGAAGGTCTTCGTCTACGACTGCCCGGACGACGAGGGCGTCCGGCACGTGGGCGTGGTCTGCAACCCGAAGCTGGTCGAGCTGCCCGCCGACCGGCGCCGGCTGGACGACAGCAACGAGGGCTGCCTGTCGGTGCCCACGGCGTACGCGCCGCTCGCCCGGCCCGACTACGCCGAGGTGACCGGCCAGGACGAGAAGGGCAACCCGATCAAGGTCCGCGGCACCGGCTACTTCGCACGCTGTTTGCAGCACGAGACCGACCACCTGTACGGGTACCTGTACATCGACCGGCTGTCCAAGCGGGACCGCAAGGACGCGCTGCGGCAGATGGCCGAGAACGAGCCACGCTACCCCGTGGTCGCCAACGACTGAGCTGTCAGGACATCCTCGACGACGCCCGGCCGGGATCTCTCCCGGCCGGGCGTCGTTCGTCTGTTCGTTTGTTCGTCTGCTCGTCGCAAGTTTCGGCATCTTGGGGGCGTGAATGAAGCAAATCCGTTCCCACGGCGCTCAGTTGTGGTGCTGAATGGAAGTGCGGGGATACGCAACGGCGCACGCCCGGCACGGCATGGAGGGGTGTGCGCTCCTGTGCGGCTGAGAGGGGACCGTTCGTGCACGCTTTCTCACACGGCACCACATCGTCGACCGCGGTGGCAGTGCCACCGGCTCTCGCCCTCCCGGTGATCGAGGACGCCTTTCCCCGGCAACTCCACCCGTATTGGCCGAAGCTACAGGAGAACACCCGGGACTGGCTGCTGGAAAAACGGCTCATGCCCGCGGACAAGGTGCGGGAATATGCCGACGGACTGTGCTACACCGACCTCATGGCGGGGTACTACCTGGGTGCCCCCGACGACGTCCTGCAGGCCATAGCGGACTACAGCGCCTGGTTCTTCGTCTGGGACGACCGCCACGACCGCGACATCGTCCACGGCCGGCCGGCCGACTGGCGGCTCCTCAGGAACCGCCTGCACGCGGCTCTGGACGCACCCCTGCACCACCTGCACCACCCGGACCCCCTGGTGGAGGGATTCGCGGACAGCGTGTCGCGGCTGTACTCGTTCCTGCCGCGTACCTGGAACCGGCGGTTCGCCCGGCACTTCCACGCGGTGATCGAGGCCTACGACCGCGAGTTCCGCAACCGCACCGAGGGCTACGTCCCGAAGGTCGAGGAATACCTCGCCCTGCGGCGGCTCACCTTCGCCCACCGGATATGGACGGACCTGCTCGAGCCGAGCGCCGGATGCGAACTCCCCGACTCCGTGCGCGGGCACCCCGCCTATCGCCGTGCCGCGCTGCTGAGCCAGGAATTCGCCGCCTGGTACAACGACCTCTGTTCCCTTCCCAAGGAAATAGCGGGCGACGAGGTGCACAATCTCGGAATCAGTCTCGTCACCCATGAAGGACTGACTCTCGAAGAAGCGGTGGACGAGGTGAGGCGGCGCATCGAGGAATGCATCGCGGAATTCCTCGAAGCCGAGCGCGGCGCCCTGGCCCTCGCCGCCGAGATGACCGGGGAAACCGCCCACGGAGAGGAGTTGGGCCCCGCCGTGCGCGCCTGTGTCGGCAACATGCGGAACTGGTTCAGCTCCGTCTACTGGTTCCACCACGAGTCCGGCCGGTACATGGTCGACAGCTGGGACGACCGGTCCACGCCCCCGTACGTCAACAACGAAGCGGCAGGTGAGAAATGACCGTCGAGTCCGTACGGCCCGTGACCCACGGGACGGAGGAACCGCGCGAGGCGCCCCTCGCCGGCGGCGCCGTCCCGGTCCTCGGCCACGGCCTGAAACTGGTCCGGGACCCGCTCGCCTTCATGTCCGGGCTGCGTGCGCACGGCGACGTCGTGCGCCTGAGGCTCGGCCCCAAGACGGTGTACGCCGTCACCACGCCCGAGCTCACCGGCGCGCTCGCGCTCAGCCCCGGCTACCGGATCGACGGGCCGCTGTGGGAGTCCCTCGAGGGCCTGCTCGGCAAGGAGGGCGTGGCCACCGCCAACGGCCCCCGGCACCGCCGCCAGCGGCGCACCATCCAGCCCGCGTTCCGGCTCGACGCGATCCCCGCGTACGGTCCCGTGATGGAGGAGGAGGCGCACGCGCTCACCGGGCGCTGGCGGCCCGGCGAGACCGTCGACTGCACCTCGGAGTCCTTCCGGGTCGCCGTCCGCATCGCCGCCCGCTGCCTGCTGCGCGGCGACTACATGGACGAGCGCGCGGAACGGCTGAGCGTGGACCTCGCCACCGTCTTCCGCGGGATGTACCGCCGGATGGTCGTCCCGCTCGGGCCGCTGTACCGGCTGCCGTTTCCGGCCAACCGCGAATTCAACCGGGCGCTGGCCGATTTGCATCTCCTCGTCGACGAGATCGTCGCCGAACGCCGGACGTCTGGTCAAAAGCCGGACGATTTGCTGACGGCATTGCTGGAGGCGACGGACGACAATGGCGAGCCCATCGGGGAACAGGAGATCCACGACCAGGTGGTCGCGATCCTCACCCCCGGCAGCGAAACAGTGGCCTCCACGATCATGTGGCTGCTGCAGGTCCTCGCGGAACACCCGGAACACGCCGAGAAGGTGCGCGCGGAGGTCGAATCCGTGACCGGCGGCCGGCCGGTCGGATTCGCCGACGTCCGGGCACTGCGGCACACCAACAATGTCGTCGTCGAGGCGATGCGCCTGCGCCCCGCCGTATGGATATTGACCCGGCGCGCGGTGAACGAGACCGTGCTCGGCGGCTATCGCATTCCGGCGGGCGCCGACATCGTCTACAGCCCGTACGCCGTCCAGCGCGACGCCCTCTCCTACGACCGCCACCTCGACTTCGACCCCGACCGCTGGCTGCCGGAGCGGGCCAAGGAGGTGCCGAAGCACGCGATGAGCCCGTTCAGCGTCGGCAACCGCAAGTGCCCCAGCGACCACTTCTCCATGGCGCAGCTGACCCTGATCACCGCGGCCGTGTCGGCGAAGTACCGCTTCGAGCAGGCGGACGGATCCGACGACACCACCCGGGTGGGCATCACGCTCCGCCCGCAGCGGCTGCTGCTGAAGCCGGTGCCCTGGTAGGGCGCGGGCGGCCGGCGCGCGCTCAGGCGGCCGCGGGGCCCCGGAACGCGCGCCGGTAGGCGTGCGGGGTCGTGCCGAGGGCGCGGAGGAACTGGTGGCGCAGCGCGGCCGCCGTACCGAATCCGGCGCGTGCGGCGATCGCGTCCACCGTCTCGTCCGTGCCCTCCAGCAACTCCTGTGCCAGCAGCACCCGCTGGCGCAGGATCCAGCGGTACGGGGTGGTCCCGGTCTCCTGCTGGAAGCGGCGGGCGAAGGTGCGCGGCGCCATGTGGGCGCGGGCGGCGAGCTGCTCGACGGTCACCTCGCGGTCGAGGTGCTCCTCCATCCACACCAGGACCTCGCCGACCGTGTCGCACGGGGCCTTGGGAAGCGGCCGCTCGATGTACTGGGCCTGCCCGCCGTCCCGGTGCGGCGGCACCACCATCCGGCGGGCGATCTTGTTGGCGACCTCGGGGCCCTGCTCCTTGCGCACCAGGTGCAGACAGGCGTCGATCCCGGCGGCGGTGCCGGCGGAGGTGATCACCGGGTCCTCGTCGACGTAGAGGACGTCCGGCTCGACCGTGAGGCGGGGGTAGCGCCGGGCGAGCCGATCGGCGTGGTGCCAGTGCACCGCGCACCGCCGCCCGTCCAGCAGCCCCGCGGCCGCCAGCACGAACACCCCGGAGCACACACTGAGCACGCGGGCACCCCGGTCGACGGCCCGGCGCAGCGCGTCCAGCAGCTCGGGCGGATACTCCCGCTCGGCGTAGGTCTCACCCGCGGGCACCGCGATCAGGTCGGCCTCCTCCAGCCGGTCCAGGCCGTACGGCGTCGACACCGTGAACCCGCAGTGGGTGCCGAGGGTGGGGCCCTCGGCGGAGACCACGGCGAAGTCGTACACCGGCAGTCCGTCGTCGCTGCGGTCGATCCCGAAGACCTCGCAGACCACCCCCAGCTCGAAGGGGTGCACCCCGTCCAGCAGCACGGCCGCCACGTTGCTCAGCATGCTGCCAGTGTGCCTGAGAGGTGGCAGTAATTCGAGCGTGTACGGCAGTCCTGCCACTGCCGGTAAGGAGCGTCCGGCGCGACAGTAGTGGCATGACCGGAAACCAGATCCAAGGCCTGATCGGAATGCTCGCCACCCTCGGCATCCTGGTCCTCCTGATCCTCCCGTCCGTGCTCGGCGTCCTGCGCGACAGGCGCGTCGACCGGCAGCTCCGGGAGGCCCAGGAGGACCAGCGGGCCGGGGCCCACGGGGAGACTCCCCCGCGGAAGGAGGCTCAGAAGTCCTCGTCCAGGTCCACCGTGCCCTCCACCGCGACCTGGTACGCCGACGGGCGCCGCTCGAAGAAGTTCGTCAGCTCCTGAACGCCCTGCAGCTCCATGAAGGAGAAGGGGTTCTCCGAGCCGTACACCGGAGGGAAGCCGAGCCGGCCCAGGCGCTGGTCGGCGACGCACTCCAGGTACTGCCGCATCGAGTCGGTGTTCATGCCCGGGAGGCCGTCCCCGCACAGGTCGCGCGCGAACTGCAGCTCGGCCTCGACGGCCTCCCGCAGCATGTCGGTGACCTGCCGGCCGAGCTCGTCGTCGAACAGGTCCGGCTCCTCCTTGCGGACGGTGTCGACCACGTCGAAGGCGAACGACATGTGCATCGTCTCGTCGCGGAACACCCAGTTGGTGCCGGTGGCCAGGCCGTGCAGCAGACCCCGGCTGCGGAACCAGTAGACGTACGCGAAGGCGCCGTAGAAGAACAGGCCCTCGATGCACGCGGCGAAGCAGATGAGGTTCAGCAGGAAGCGGCGGCGGTCGGCCCGGGACTCCAGCCGGTCCAGCTTCTCGACCGAGTCCATCCACCGGAAGCAGAACTCCGCCTTCTCCCGGATGGACGGGATGTTCTCCACGGCCGCGAAGGCGGCGGAGCGGTCGTCCGGGTCGGGCAGGTAGGTGTCCAGCAGGGTCAGGTAGAACTGGACGTGCACGGCCTCCTCGAACAGCTGGCGCGACAGGTACAGGCGCGCCTCCGGGGAGTTGATGTGCTTGTACAGCGTCAGCACCAGGTTGTTCGCCACGATCGAGTCGCCCGTCGCGAAGAAGGCGACCAGCCGGCCGATGAGGTGGTGCTCCTCGGGCGTCAGCTTCGCGAGGTCGGCCACGTCCGAGTGGAGGTCGACCTCCTCCACGGTCCAGGTGTTCTTGATGGCGTCCCGGTAGCGCTCGTAGAAGTCCGGGTAGCGCATGGGGCGCAGGGTCAGCTCGAAGCCCGGGTCGAGGAGACGGGCGTCACGGTTCGTCATCACTGGCAGGCCTCGCAGGACTCGGGGTTTTCCAGGGAGCAGGCGACGGCGTCCTCCGCGGCCGTCTGCTGGGCGGGCACGGCGGCCCGGGCCGCCCGGGCGATCCGGGTCGCCGGGCGGGAGCGCAGGTAGTACGTCGTCTTCAGGCCCGACTTCCAGGCGTACGCGTACATCGAGGAGAGCTTGCCGATGGTCGGCGTCTCCAGGAACAGGTTCAGGGACTGGGCCTGGTCCAGGAACGGGGTGCGGGCCGCGGCCATGTCGATCAGGCCGCGCTGCGGGATCTCCCACGCCGTGCGGTACAGCGCGCGCACCTCCTCGGGGATCCAGGCGAACCCCTGCACCGAGCCGCCCGAGTCGCGCAGCGCCTCCCGGGTCCGCGCGTCCCACACGCCCAGTTCCTTCAGGTCCCGCACCAGGTAGGAGTTGACCTGCAGGAACTCGCCGGACAGCGTCTCGCGCTTGAACAGGTTGGACACCTGCGGCTCGATGCACTCGTACACGCCCGCGATGGAGGCGATCGTGGCGGTCGGGGCGATCGCCAGGAGCAGCGAGTTGCGCATGCCGACGGAGGCGATCCGCTCGCGCAGGGCGGCCCAGCGCTCCGGCCAGGTCGGTTCGACGTCGTAGTGGTCGGGGTGCAGCACGCCCCGGGCGGTGCGGGTCTGCTCCCAGGCCGGCAGCGGGCCGCTGCGCTCGGCGAGGTCGGCGGAGGCCTCGTAGGCGGCGAGCATGATGCGCTCGGCGATCCTGGTGGACAGCTCCTTGGCCCCGGGCGAGTCGAAGGGCAGCCGCAGCTTGAAGAAGACGTCCTGCAGACCCATCGCGCCGAGGCCGACCGGGCGCCACTTGGCGTTGGAGCGGCCGGCCTGCTCGGTCGGGTAGAAGTTGATGTCCACGACGCGGTCGAGGAAGGTGACGGCGGTGCGGACGGTCTCGTCCAGCCGCTCCCAGTCGATGCCGCCGTCCGCCACGAAGGCGCCGAGGTTGACCGAGCCCAGGTTGCAGACCGCCGTCTCGCCGTCGTCCGTGACCTCCAGGATCTCCGTGCACAGGTTGGAGGAGTGGATGACCCGGCCGGGCAGCGCCGTCTGGTTGGCGGTGCGGTTGGCGGCGTCCTTGAAGGTCATCCAGCCGTTGCCGGTCTGCGCGAGGGTGCGCATCATGCGGCCGTACAGCTCGCGGGCCGGCAGGGTCTTGCGTGCCAGGCCCGCCTGCTCGGCCCTGCGGTAGGCGGCGTCGAACTCCTCGCCCCACAGGTCCACCAGCTCCGGCACGTCCGACGGCGAGAACAGCGACCACGTTCCGTCGGCGTTCACCCGGCGCATGAACTCGTCCGGGATCCAGTGCGCGAGGTTCAGGTTGTGGGTGCGGCGGGCGTCCTCGCCGGTGTTGTCCCGCAGCTCCAGGAACTCCTCGATGTCGGAGTGCCAGGTCTCCAGGTAGACGGCGGCGGCGCCCTTGCGCCGGCCGCCCTGGTTCACGGCGGCCACCGACGCGTCCAGCGTCTTCAGGAACGGCACGATGCCGTTGGAGTGCCCGTTGGTGCCGCGGATCAGCGAACCGCGGCCGCGGACGCGGGAGTACGACAGCCCGATCCCGCCGGCGTGCTTGGAGAGCCGGGCGACCTGGTGGTAGCGGTCGTAGAGGGAGTCCAGCTCGTCCTTGGGGGAGTCCAGCAGGTAGCAGGACGACATCTGCGGGTGCCGGGTGCCGGAGTTGAACAGGGTGGGGGAGGAGGGCAGGTAGTCGAGGCGGCTCATCAGGCCGTACAGCGCGGCGACTTCGTCCACCGACCGGGCCGTGTCGTCCTCGGCGAGCCCGCTCGCCACCCGCAGCAGGAAGTGCTGGGGCGTCTCGATCACCTTGCGGGTCAGCGGGTGGCGCAGCAGGTAGCGGCTGTGCAGGGTGCGCAGCCCGAAGTAGCCGAAGCGGTCGTCGGCGCCCGGGTCGACGAGGCCGTCGAGCCGCTCGGCGTGCCGCCGCACGAACGCGGCGGTCCGGTCGGCGATCAGCCCCTCGCGGTGGCCCACCGCGACCGACCCGGTGAAGGACCCGACGCCCTGCGAGGCGGCCTCCGCCCGGATGGCGAGGGTCAGCAGCCGCGCCGCCAGCCGGGAGTAGGCGGGGTCCTCGGAGATGAGGCCGGCGGCCGCCTCCGTGGCCAGCTCCCGCAGCTCCGCCTCGTCCGCGTGCGCGGACCTGCCGCGCAGGGCGGCCGCGGCGACCCGGCCGGGGTCTGCGTCGGGGAGGTCGGCGGTCAGCTCGGTCAGGGTCCGCAGCAGCGCGGCGCCGGGACCGTCGGTCTCCAGGCCGCTGACCGAAGCCGGATCGGCTGGCGCGATGGTCACGTGGGGCTCTCCCTCGCTCGGCACGGGGGCCTGGCGGAGGGAGGCGGGCAGCACGAGCGCGCACGGCGTCGCGTCCACCGGCCCACTCCACGAGGCCCGGACGTATCAGGGCACCCGGACCGGACGGCCGGGTGCGCTGCCGGCAGGTCCTCGGACTGGACGGGCGTGCGGACGCACGCCGGTACACCGTTGCGGGACAGTTCCGGATTCGCACCGGATTCCCCTGCGGCGACAGCGAGCATGAGCATACATCTGGTGCCGGGCTGCCGTGTCACCCCCAGATGTTGTGTTGCCGGGCAGGAGCGGACACGGCGACGGGCCGCCGGATTCCTCCGGCGGCCCGTCGTCCGTGCGTGGCTTCTAGTGACCGGCGCCCGCGGTCGCCGGCGGCAGTTCCACCTGCACGCCCGGGTCGCCCGCGTCCGCGCTGTAGTCGGCCGGGCTGGTCTCGTCCACGCCCTCGGGGGCCTTGGCGGCCCGCAGGACGAGGGTGAGGACCACCGTCACGGCCAGGTTCAGCACGAACGCCGTGAGGCCGATGTAGCCGATCTCGCCGAGGCCCGGGATCTCCTTGGCGGAGCCGCCGAAGTGCGCCTGCGTCGGCGAGGCCACCCCGTACGCGGCGACCGTGCCGTACACCATGCCGACCGCCCAGCCGCCCAGCAGCGCCCACCGGTGGAACCAGCGGGTGAACAGGCCGCCCACCAGCGCCGGGAAGGTCTGCAGGATCCAGATGCCGCCCAGCAGCTGGAAGTTGATGGCGACCGTCTTGTCCATCGTCAGGACGAAGACCAGCGCGCCCACCTTCACCAGCAGCGACACGATCTTGGAGACCTGCGCCTCCTGCTTCGGCGTGGCGTCCGGCTTGATGAAGTCCTTGTAGATGTTGCGGGTGAACAGGTTCGCGGCCGCGATCGACATGATCGCCGCCGGCACCAGGGCGCCGATGCCGATCGCCGCGAAGGCCACGCCGGCGAACCAGTCCGGGAACATGTCCTCGAACAGCTGCGGGATCGCCAGCTGCCCGTTGGTGACCTTCACCCCGGCCGCGATCGCCATGAAGCCCAGCAGGGCCAGCAGGCCGAGCATCAGGGAGTACAGCGGCAGGATCGTGGTGTTGCGCCGGATCACCTCACGGCTGCGCGAGGACAGGGTCGCGGTGATCGAGTGCGGGTACATGAACAGGGCCAGGGCCGAGCCCAGGGCCAGGGTCGCGTACGTCCACTGGCCCGCCTCCGGCGGGACGAGCGCACCGCGCGGCTTGCCCGTCGCCGGGTTGGTCTGGGCGAAGGCGTGGCCCGCCTTGGCGAAGACGTCGTCGAAGCCGCCCAGCTTGATCGGGATGTAGATGATCGCCACCGCGATGACGATGTAGATCAGCGCGTCCTTCACGAACGCGATCAGCGCGGGCGCGCGCAGACCCGACGAGTACGTGTACGCCGCCAGCACGCCGAAGGCGATCAGCAGCGGCAGGTCCTTCACGAACCAGTTGGTGTTGTCCCCGCCGCCGACGCCCATCACGTCCAGCACCGCCTGGATGCCGACGAGCTGGAGCGCGATGTACGGCATCGTCGCGAGGATGCCGGTGAGCGCCACGGCCAGCGACAGCCCCTTGGAGCCGAAGCGTCCGCGGACGAAGTCGGAGGTCGTCACGTAGCCGTGCCGGTGCGAGACCGACCACAGGCGGGGCAGGAAGGTGAAGATCAGCGGGTAGACCAGGATCGTGTACGGCACCGCGAAGAAGCCGGCCGCGCCCGCCGCGTAGATCGCCGCCGGCACGGCGACGAAGGTGTACGCCGTGTACAGGTCGCCGCCGAGCAGGAACCAGGTGACCCAGGTGCCGAACGACCGGCCGCCCAGACCCCATTCGTCCAGGGAGTGCTCGTTGTCGGCCTTGCGCCAGCGTGCGGCGAGGAAGCCCATGACCGTGACGGCCAGGAAGAAGAAGACGAAGACGCCGAGCGCGACGCCGTTCACACCGTCCTTCACTTCGCCGCACCCCCCTGCCGTGCCCGTGCGCGCTGGTCGCGCTGCCACAGCTGGTACGCGGTGACGGTGAGCGCGGTGGAGATCAGCACCCACAGCATCTGGTACCAGTAGAAGAACGGGATCCCGATGAAGGCGGGGTCCGTCTTGGCGTACGAGCCGACCCACAGCATCGCCACGAACGGGGCGACGAGACACAGGCCGATGATCACGCGGACCGGTGTCACCACCGGTGGTCTCACTTCAGGCGTATCGGACATGGCGTGGCTCCGTCCCCTAGCTGATCACCTGTGTAATGCGCAGGCAATCTAGGTGACGGTGTCGCGGGAGCGGAAGACCCCGCCGCTACATCGGTATGTCGATTTCGTGGGTGAGGCGTGCGCGGAGCGTGAAGGAACGGACTCGGCTACTCCTGCGGCCGCTTGAGCCTGGCCACGAACTTGTACCGGTCGCCCCGGTACACCGACCGCACCCACTCCACCGGCAGGCCCTCGTGGTCCAGGGAGTGGCGGGAGAGCATCAGCATCGGCAGGCCCACGTCGGTGCCGAGCAGCCCCGCCTCGCGCGGGGTGGCCAGCGAGGTCTCGATGGTCTCCTCGGCCTCGGCGAGGTGCACGTCGTAGACCTCGGCGAGGGCGGTGTACAGGGACGTGTACTTCACGAGCGACCGGCGCAGCGCCGGGAAGCGCTTGGCCGACAGGTGCGTCGTCTCGATCGCCATCGGCTCGCCGTTGGCCATGCGCAGCCGCTCGATGCGCAGCACCCGGCCGCCGGCGGTGATGTCGAGCAGTTCGGCGAGCCGGTCGTCGGCGGTGATGTAGCCGATGTCCAGCAGCTGCGAGGTGGGCTCCAGGCCCTGGGCGCGCATGTCCTCCGTGTAGGAGGTGAGCTGCAGGGCCTGGGAGACCTTCGGTTTGGCGACGAAGGTGCCCTTGCCCTGGATCCGCTCCAGCCGGCCCTCGACCACCAGTTCCTGCAGCGCCTGGCGGACGGTGGTGCGGGAGGTGTCGAACTCCGCGGCCAGCGTGCGCTCGGGCGGCACCGGTGTCCCGGGCGCCTGCGTCTCCGTCATGTCGAGCAGGTGCTTCTTCAAGCGGTAGTACTTGGGCACGCGCGCGGTACGGACGGTCGTCCCTGCCTCGTTCTCCGCACTGCCGACGTCGGTGCTCATGCTCTGCCTTCCCGGCTCCTGATGCCGAAAGCGACCGACATCCCATCGGCCACGGCTCACATCGTGGCACGGCTTCATGTGTCACGGGGTCCACCCGGACGCTCCGTGATCTCCTCTATATACCCGTGGACCCGGGGTTGGTCTAGTCCATAGCCCGAGGCTAGACGCCCTGCCAGTCCGGCTTGTTCGCGTAGGTGTGGCGGAAGTAGTCGGCCAGCTTCAGCTTGGACGCGGCGGCCTCGTCGACGACCACGGTGGCGTGCGGGTGCAGCTGGAGCGCGGAGGCCGGGCAGACGGCCGCGACCGGTCCCTCGACGGTCGCCGCGACCGCGTCCGCCTTGCCCTCGCCGGTCGCGAGCAGCACCAGGTGCCGGGCCTCCAGGATGGTGCCGATGCCCTGGGTGATCACGTGGTGCGGCACCTGCTCGATGTCGCCGCCGAAGAAGCGGGCGTTGTCGATCCGGGTCTGCTCGGTCAGCGTCTTGATCCGGGTGCGGGAGGCGAGCGAGGAGCACGGCTCGTTGAAACCGATGTGCCCGTCCGTCCCGATGCCGAGCAGCTGCAGGTCCACGCCGCCGGCCCCGGCGAGCGCGCGGTCGTACGCCTCGCACGCGGCCTGGACGTCCGCCGCCGTGCCGTCCGGGCCCATGAAGGCGTCCATGCCGATCCCGAGCGGCTCCAGCACCTCCCGGCGCAGCACCGAGCGGTAGGACTCCGGGTGTTCGGCGGGCAGGCCCACGTACTCGTCGAGCTGGGCTATGCGGGCCCGGGAGGTGTCCACGGCACCGGAGCGCACCCTGGCGGCCAGTGCCTGGTAGACGGGCAGCGGAGTGGAACCCGTGGCCACCCCGAGCAGTGCGTCGGGCTTGCGCCGCAGCAGCCGGGTCATGGCATCGGCGATCAGCTCGCCGCCCGCCGCGGCATCCTGAACGATGACAACTTCCACGCTGGGCCTGCCGTTCTGACGTCGCTATGTGGTTTAGACCAATCTAACAGAGCCGGGCCCGGAAGCGCGGGGGAGTGAGCGCCTTCACGGCGCCGCCGCAGGGGTCGCGGCGCACGGAACCGGGGGCGCCCGCGGAAATTGCCCCGTCCATCCGGCCCCACGGCCGAGCCGGGCGGGCTAGGCTGCGTGGCATCGCGTGCCATCCACTGTCGGCGCCCCTGCCGTCGCACCCATGGACACGTCTTCGTGGTCTAGTCCACAATCAACTGAACAAGCCTCCGCCTTCCCCGCACAGGAAGGCGGACGAGGAACCGGAGCTCTCTGCCCTGACTGCCCCGGCTCCTCGACCTTCGGCCGACCGGGACCGCACACCCCACGGCCGATGAGCTCCGGGCTGCGGTGCCGGGAGGGTTGAGGGTCCCTTCCAGGCGCCGCGGCCCGCGGGTGTTTTTCGGCCACCCGCGAGGCCCCGGGTACGCTCGCACACGTGCCCTCCATGAACGAACTCGTACGCCAGCACACCGCCCTCGACGACTCCGACCTCGAGTGGCTGCACCTGCTGGTGTCGGAGTGGCAGCTGCTCTCCGACCTCTCCTTCGCCGACCTGGTCCTGTGGGTCCCCACCCGGGACGGCACCCGGTACGTCTCGGTCGCCCAGATGCGGCCCAACACCGGTCCGACCTCGTACCAGGACGACATGGTCGGCCACCTGGTCCCGCGCGGCCGGCGGCCCATGCTGGACGCGGCGCTGGACGAGGGCCGGATCGTGCGCGAGGGCGATCCGGAGTGGCGCGAGGAGGTCCCGGTCCGGGTCGAGTCGATCCCGGTACGGCGGGAGGGCCGCGTCCTCGGTGTCATCGCCCGCAACACCAACCTGCTGACCGTGCGCACCCCGAGCCGTCTGGAGCTCACCTACCTCCAGAGCGCCTCGGACCTGGCGCAGATGATCGCGGCCGGTTCCTTCCCCTTCCCGAACCAGCAGGTCGACATGGACGCCTCGCCGCGCGTCGGCGACGGCCTGATCCGGCTGGACGCCGACGGCACCGTCCAGTACGCCTCCCCGAACGCCCTGTCCGCCTACCACCGCCTCGGGCTCGCCGCCGACCTGGTCGGCCACCACCTGGGCCGGACCACCGCCGAACTGGCCCCGACCCGTGGCCCGGTGGACGAGGCACTGGCCAAGGTGGCGAGCGGCTGGGCGCCGCGCGAGTTCGAGATCGAGGCGCACGACGGGGTCATCCAGTTCCGGGCCATCCCGCTCAAACCCAAGGGCACGCGCATCGGTTCGCTGGTGCTGTGCCGGGACGTCACCGAACTGCGGCGCCGCGAACGCGAGTTGATCACCAAGGACGCGACCATCCGGGAGATCCACCACCGGGTGAAGAACAACCTGCAGACGGTCGCGGCCCTCTTGCGGCTGCAGGCCCGGCGCATCGACTCCGAGCGCGGCCGGGAGGCACTGGAGGAGGCCGTCCGGCGGGTCGGCTCGATCGCCATCGTGCACGAGACGCTGTCCCAGAACCTGGACGAGCGCGTGGAGTTCGACGACATCGCCGACCGGGTGCTGGCGATGGTCGCCGAGATCTCGCCGGGCAAGGTGACCGGCCGGCGCACCGGCCGGTTCGGGATACTCGACGCCGAGGTGGCCACCCCGCTGTCGATGGTCCTCACCGAGATCCTGCAGAACGCCCTGGAACACGGCTTCCGCGAGGGGGACACGGGCACGGTCGAGGTCACCGCGGTCCGCGGCGGCACCGCCAAGGAGGCCCGCCTCCTCGTCACCGTCCAGGACGACGGCGTCGGCCTGCCCGAGGGCTTCGACCCGCACCGCTCGGGCAACCTGGGGCTGCAGATCGTGCGGACGCTGGTGGAGGGGGAGTTGGGCGGCACCTTCGACATGGTCCCGGCGCCGGAGCGGGGGACGCGGGTGATCCTGGACCTCCCGGTCCGGGCGCAGAAGTGAACCGGCGCCCCTCCGCCGGCACCCGGCAGCATGGAGCCCGGAGCAACTCTGAGCCCGGACAGCATTGAGCCCCGGACCACGGGGTGGTCCGGGGCTTCAGCTCGAAGCTATGCGCATCGGGGGTACTGCGCGCTGCGGCTCGGGGGCGGGAGATGCGTACTCGCTGCACGCGCCGCCAAGCTCAGGCTGTCAGCAGGGGTGGGAGTGTCAGGCGGAGGCCTGACGAGCCCGGTTGCGGGCGGCGCGGCGCTTCATCGCGCGGCGCTCGTCCTCGCTGAGACCACCCCAGACGCCGGAGTCCTGGCCGGACTCGAGCGCCCACTGCAGACACTGCTCGATCACCGGGCAGCGACGGCAGACGGCCTTGGCTTCCTCGATCTGCAGCAGCGCAGGACCGGTGTTGCCGATGGGGAAGAAGAGCTCGGGGTCTTCCTCGCGGCAAACGGCGTTGTGACGCCAGTCCATGGCTGCTACCTCTCCTTGGTATTACGTGCAAGTTGCTTGTGAATGTGAACGCTTTCACGAATCCCTCAACAAGTGAAGGGCCGATCGCCGAGTCTTCCCCGGCGTGGTCCTTGGTTTGTAGAGGGGTTCCGGTGATCAGTGGAGGCCGGTCTTGCGGGCCGTCCCGATCGCCACGTAGAGACTCGCAAACCTCAGCGGCGGATACAACCCCTTCCGGAAAGTTTTTTTTGATTCCTCGGTGTCGACTGGGTCACAGCCGTACTTCCATGGGGTGGATCCTGGCCTAAACGTTCGAGTGAAAGGACTTTGGCCCGTTCCGCTCACACAATCACACGCAGTGCGCGGCGTACGCCTGTGAACGTCACGCTCGTACGCAGCCCCAGGTGGTCACCGTCCATCTGCAGGGGCAGAGGCGCCTTCGAATGCAAGGTGAACCGGTCCAGATCGTGCAGGGAGACCGCATGCCTGCCATGGGGTCCGCGCTCGGGGGACGAAGTGAGCAACTGCGTGCCATACCGGGCAACCGCGGCCGAGGACAGGCGGCTGAGACCGAGCACGTCGATACCGGTATCGAACGAGGCCTTAGGTGACGTGTACATCGGGCGATTGCCGAGATACGTCCAAGGGGACGTGTTCGAGACTATGGCGACGACGAGGTCGGTGACGGGATCGGCACCGGGCCGCTCCAGGGTGATCGCGCCGTGCCGGCGGTTCTGCTCGCCGAGGAACTGCCGTATGACCTGGCGCACGTACAGCGCGTGCGTCGACTTCCTGCCCCGCTCGCGCTGCTGCTCGACCCGGCCGACGACGCCCGCGTCGAACCCCAGCCCGGCGTTGAAGGTGAACCAGCGCGCCGGCACCGCCTCGTCCTCGGTGCCGGGCGTGCCCGAGGCCAGGCCCAGGCCGACCACCCGCTCGCCGCCCTCGCGCAGGGCGTCCAGCAGGGCACCGGTGGCCTCCACCGGATCGTTGGGCAGACCCAGGGCGCGGGCGAAGACGTTGGTGGAGCCGCCGGGGACCACGGCCAGGCCGGGCAGGCGGTCCGGGTCGGGGCCGGCGTGCAGCAGGCCGTTGACCACCTCGTTGACGGTGCCGTCTCCGCCGAGGGCCACGACGAGGTCGATGTCGTCGCTCTGCGCCGCCTGCCGGCCGAGGTCGCGCGCGTGGCCGCGGTACTCGGTGGTGACCGCCTCCAGCTTCATCTCGCTCGCCAGCGCGTGGATCAGCACATCGCGCCTGCGCGCGCTCGTGGTGGTTGCCGCCGGATTGACCACGAGAAGTGCACGCATGAGGGGCAGCGTACCTACTGGGGGGTATCGGGCCCATACCGAGGTAGGGATCCGGTAAGAGGGGAGGGCGTGAGTCTGGACACCCGGGCGCCGCGGGGCGTGGGCCGGCCGGCGGCTACCCTGCTGGTGTGAGCAGTGACCAGAAGCCCGCGCCCGAGACCTCCGAAGCCGCCGTGGCGGCGGGTCCGCGCCCCCGCCGGCTGACGTACGCCGCCGCCCTGACCGGGCTGGAGGGCGTCGCGCTGGTCGCGGGGGGCCTGTGGGTGTGCGTCCGGGCGCTCACCGGCTCTCCCGACAGCCGGCAGCAGGCCGTCGCCCTGGGGATCACCCTGGTCGTGCTCGCGCTGCTGCCGCTGCTCGCCGCGCGCGGACTGCTGCTGCGGCGCGGCTGGAGCCGGGGGCCCGCCGTCATCACGCAGATCATGGCGCTGTTCTGCGCCTACTACCTGCTGCAGGCCGACAGCCTGGCCATCCCGGCCGGTATCGTCACCGCGGTCGTCTCCCTGGCCGCGCTGGTCCTGCTGGTGAGTCCGGCCACGGCCCAGGCCCTCGGGATCAAGGGACCGGGCCGGGGCGAGTAGCGCTCACTCCTCGACGAGGAGCTTCTCCCGCAGCTGGGCCAGGGTCCGGGCCAGCAGCCGGGAGACGTGCATCTGGGAGATGCCGACCTCCTGCGCGATCTGCGACTGGGTCATGTTCCCGAAGAAGCGCAGCAGCAGGATCCGCTTCTCGCGCGGCGGCAGGTCCTCCAGCAGGGGCTTGAGGGACTCCCGGTACTCCACGCCCTCCAGCGCCTCGTCCTCGGCGCCGAGGGTGTCGGCCACCGCGGGCGACTCGTCGTCGGTGTCGGGCACGTCCAGGGACAGCGTGGAGTAGGCGTTGGCGGACTCCAGGCCCTCCAGCACCTCCTCCTCGGAGATGGCCAGCTTCTCGGCCAGCTCGTGCACCGTGGGGGAGCGGCCGTGCAGCTGGGACAGCTCGGCCGTCGCCGTCGTCAGCGCCAGCCGCAGTTCCTGCAGCCGGCGCGGCACGCGGACCGCCCAGCCCTTGTCGCGGAAGTGCCGCTTGATCTCGCCGACGACGGTCGGGGTGGCGTACGTGGAGAACTCCACGCCGCGCTCCGGGTCGAACCGGTCGACGGACTTGATCAGGCCGATGGTGGCGACCTGGGTGAGGTCGTCCAGCGGCTCGCCGCGGTTGCGGAAGCGGCGGGCCAGGTGCTCCACGAGCGGCAGGTGCATCCGGACCAGCTGGTTGCGCAGCTCCGCGTACTGCGCGCTGCTCGCGTCCAGCTTGCGCAGCTCGACGAACATCGCCCGCGCCCCGCTGCGGTCGTGGGGCTCGTGCGGGGTTCCCTGCACGGCCTCCGCGCCCAGCGCGTCGTCCCCGGCGTATCGCTCGTGCTCGCTCATCGTCCCGCCCGTAGCCCTTCCCCGAGCCGCCGCCTCCGCGTGCGCGGCGGACCCGGCCCCGCCGCGCCCCCGCGCAGGGGGGCTCTGCACGGCACCGTCCCCGCCGGCCGCGGCGGAGGTGTCCTCCGGATGCGGCCTGGCCTGCTCGGGGATGCCGTCGATGCCGTCCGCCATGCGTCGGGAACCGTCCGCGGGGTTCGTGCCCCCCGTCGGCAGCTCCCGTGTGCCGCGCTCTTCGTCCCGCACCGGACCGTCCCCGTTCCTCACGCCGGGCCGGGGCCCGCGCCGCGCTGTTTGTAGAGGCTGATCGACACGGTCCTGTCCTCGTCGACGGCGGACGAGACCTTGCCCGCGAGGGCGGAGAGCACCGTCCACGCGAACGTGTCACGCGAGGGGGCGTGACCGTCGGTGGTCGGCGCCGACACCGTGACCTCCAGCGAGTCGTCGACGAGGCGGAAGACACAGCTCAGCACCGAGCCGGGCACGGCCTGCTGCAGCAGGATCGCGCAGGCCTCGTCCACGGCGATGCGCAGGTCCTCGATCTCGTCCAGGGTGAAGTCCAAGCGGGCGGCGAGACCGGCCGTGGCCGTCCGCAGCACCGACAGGTAGGCACCCGCAGCCGGCAGCCGGACTTCCACGAAGTCCTGGGTCGCGGGCTCGCCTGCGATCTGGGACACCCTCACCTCCATGGTGGTACAAGCTTCAGCGGGGCCGAGGGTCGCCCCCCGGGGTAACGCGTACGTGGTTCCGCGGTGACGCTATCGCGCTCCGAACGTTTCTGTCCCCGGGACCCCAACCCCCTGGCGTCACTCACAGTAAAGCTGTGGATACGCTCCGTGTCTAGGGGGTGAGCGAATCCAAAAGGGGAAGAGCGCGCGCCGGATTGACGTACCCCGGCGTCAGACGCCCGAACCGTCGGCGGCAGCCGCCCCTTGCAGTGTCACACGAGAACGCCGTCGCACGGGAACACCGATGGCGAGAACGTGCCCAGGAGCGCCTGCGGGACGAAACGCGGTCAGACCAGCACGTGGTCGACGAAGCACCACCGCCAGTCCTCACCCGGCTCGAAGGTCCGCATCACCGGATGGCCGGTCCGCGCGTGGTGCTCGGTCGCGTGCCGGCCCTGCGAGGAGTCGCAGCAGCCGACGTGCCCGCAGGTGAGGCACAACCGCAGCTGCACCGGGTGCGTCCCGTCCCGCAGGCACTCCGGGCAGGTCTTGTCGAGCGGTTCGGGTTCGGGGTGCGGCAGCGCGGCGGCGTGCGTGCACTGTTTCATGATTGCCAGATTACGACGGTTGTGCGGGTGGCCGCGCGGAAAAAGAGGGTGGGCGAGGATCATGGACGTGATGCCGCTGCTGTTGCTGGTGGCGGGCAGCGCCGCGGTCGCCGGCGCGGCCCGGCGGGGCCCGGTGCCGGCACCCCTGCTGCTGGTCGCGGTGGGCCTGGCGATCTCCTACGTGCCCGGCGTGCCGGACTACACTCTGGACCCCGAGGTCGTGCTGCCGCTGCTGCTGCCCCCGCTGCTGTACACCTCGGCCGTCGACAGCTCCTACCTCGACCTGCGGGCGCAACTGCGGCCCGTGGCGCTGCTGTCGGTGGGCTACGTCCTGTTCGCGACCGTCGTCGTCGGCTACGCCGCCCACCTGATCGTCCCCGGACTGCCGCTGACCGCCGCGCTGGTGCTGGGCGCGGTGGTGGCGCCGCCGGACGCAGTGGCCGCCACGGCGGTCGCGCGCCGGGTCGGCCTGCCGTCCAGGATCACCACGATCCTGCAGGGCGAGTCCCTGCTGAACGACGCGACCGCGATCACCGCGTACAAGGTGGCCCTGGCCGCCGCCATCGGCGAGGGCGCGACCTGGGCGGGCGGCATCCGCGAGTTCCTGCTCGCCGCCGTCGGCGGCGTCGGCGTCGGCCTGGTGCTGATGGCGCCGCTGCACTGGCTGCGCACCCACCTCAGGGAACCGCTGCTGCAGAACACCCTGTCCCTGCTGATCCCGTTCGTCGCCTACAGCGTCGCCGAGCAGGTGCACGCCTCCGGTGTCCTCGCGGTCGTGGTCGTCGCCCTCTACCTCGGCCACCGCGCGTGGGAGGTCGACTTCGCCACCCGGCTCCAGGAGGAGGCGGTGTGGAAGATGGTCGCCTTCATCCTGGAGTCGGCGGTGTTCGCCCTGATCGGCCTGCAGCTCCCGGTCGTGCTCAAGGGCCTCGGGATGTACGAGGGCGCCGCGGCCGCCTGGTACGCGGTCGCCCTGTTCCTCGTGGTCGTCGCGGCCCGCTTCGTGTGGGTGTACCCGGGGACCTTCCTGCCCCGCCTGTCGGCCCGCGTGCGCGAACGCGAGGAGAACCCCACCTGGCGCGGGGCGATGGTCACCGGCTGGGCCGGCATGCGGGGCGTGGTCTCCCTCGCCATCGCCTTCTCCATCCCGCTGACCGTGCACGGCGGACACCCCTTCCCGCAGCGCAACCTGATCCTGTTCCTGACCTTCACCACCGTCATCGGCACGCTGGTCGTCCAGGGCCTGACCCTGCCCCCGCTGATCCGGCTGCTGAAGTTCCCCGGCCGCGACCGGCAGGCCGAGACGCTCGCCGAGGCCAACGCCCAGGCACAGGCCTCCCGGACCGCCGAGAACCGCCTGGACGAACTCCTCGCCGACGAGCGCAACGCCCTGCCGCCGCCGCTCGCCGACCGCCTGCGCGCGGTCCTGGAGCGCCGCCGCAACGCCGTCTGGGAGCGGCTCGGGCAGGTCAACCCGGTCTCCGGCGAGTCCGTCGACGACACCTACCGCCGGCTGTCCCGCGAGATGATCAGCGCGGAACGCGAGGTCTTCGTCAAGCTGCGCGACCACCGCTACATCGACGACGAGATGCTGCGCGCCCTGCTGCGCCGGCTGGACCTGGAGGAGGCGGCCGCCTACCGCGAGGCCGGTTAGGCCTCGGGGAGCGGCGGCCCGGCGGGCTCGGGGAAGGGCCGGCCGGTGACGACCGCCGCGATCGTCGTCCCGCGCGCGAAGGCGCCCTCCCCGGCCAGGGTGACGAGCCCGAGGAGCAACTTGGCGACATACAGCCGCTCCACGGGCACTGCGTGCCGCTGCTCGAAGTCCTCGGCGAAGGCCTCGAGTTCCGGGGTCGTACGGGCGTAGCCGCCGCAGTGGAAGCGGTCGTCGAGGGACCAGGTGCCGGTGCGCGCGCCGAAGGCCCGCTCCTGCAGGCGCTGGACGTCGGCGGCCAGGAAGCCGCCCCGCAGGACGGGTATGCCGAGGGCCCGCTGGCCGTCGGCCAGCCCGGCGGCGAGTCCGGCTAGGGTGCCGCCGGTGCCGCAGGCCACCGCGACGGTGCCGGCCCGGCCGCGCAGTTCCTCGCCGAGGGCCACGCAGCCGCGTACCGCCTCGGTGTTGCTCCCGCCCTCGGGCACCACGTACGCGTCCTCGGCGCCGCACGCGCGCAGGAGGGCGGCCAGCGTCGCCGGCTCGGCCTTGCGCCGGTACGTCGCCCGGTCCACGAAGTGCAGCCGCATGCCGTCGGCCGCGCACCGGGCCAGGGACGGGTTGAGCGGGCGGTCCGCCAGCTCCTGGCCGCGGACCACGCCGACCGTGGGCAGCCCGAGGAGGCGCCCCGCGGCGGCGGTGGCCCGCAGGTGGTTGGAGTAGGCCCCGCCGAAGGTGACCAGTTCCCGGCCGCGCGCCGCCGCGAGGTTCGGCACCAGCTTGCGCCACTTGTTGCCGATCAGTTCGGGGTGGATCAGGTCGTCCCGCTTGAGCAGCAGCCGCAGCCCGCGGCGGGCGAACCGGCCGTCCCGCACCTCCTGGAGGGGCGAGGGAAGCCGCGGGGCGAGCGGGCCGGTGCTGGTCACGCCCCCATTGTCGCCCGGGCCCGACGACACGGCTCAGGACTTCAGGCGCTCCCCGATCCGCTCGCGCAGCCAGGCCATCGAGAAGCCGCGGGGGTCCACCTTGCCCGGCTGCCACTCCAGGTGGCCGATGACCGACCGCTGCGTCCAGCCGTGGTGCCGGCACACGGCCGCGGCGACCCGCCCGACCGCGTCCAGCTGGGCCTCGGGCCAGGGGTCCTCGCCGTCGCCCAGGTTCTCGCACTCGAAGCCGTAGAAGTGCCGGTTGCCGTCGGTGTTCGCCTGATTGTCCGGCGGCAGCCCCTTCTCGGCGATGACCGCGCGCAGCACGTCGTCGTCGCCGAGGCCCGCGTGGTTGGCGCGGCCGTGGCCGACCAGGTGGACGGTGCCGTCCTTGGTGATCACGCCGTGGCACAGCGGGCCCGGGAGGTCCGGGTGGCCGTCGCGGCACAGCTCGACGGTGCGGGCGGCGCCGCCGGTCGCCGAGTGGTGGATCATCACGCCGTGCACGGGGCCCCACGGCCCCTTGTGGTTGCGGTTGTGGTGCCGCCAGTCGCCGACCTCGACGACCCGCACGCCCTCGGCCCGCAGCGCGGCCAGAAACCCGCTCGCGGACATGGGTGGGGCCATGACCGACTCCTTCGTGCTGAGCCCGGTGGCCGCCGGTCGCGGCCCTTGCGTACCGGAGCTTCTACCGAAACCGGACGTCGCGGACCGCATCGTTCGGACGCCGTGCGAGCAGATCCGGACAGGTCGCTCATCACGGGCGATGCCGGACGAGATCCCTCTTTCTGCCCTGTAGTGCGATGATCCATTCCCGCTCTTTCGGGTAATGGCGCGGCCACTGACCGTGATGCGAACCTCGATCGCGAGAACCGGTGTGCGATGCGGCACCGGGCATACAGGAGAGGGCACTTCCATATGTCGGTAGGCGAAGAGGTCCGCACGGATCAGGGCAAGCCGCAGCAGTCTCTCGGCACGGCGGCAGCGCGGAACCTGGCCACCACCACCAAGTCCGTCCCCCAGATGCAGGAGATCAGCTCCCGCTGGCTGCTGCGCACACTGCCGTGGGTCGACCTGCAGGGCGGCACGTACCGGGTGAACCGGCGGCTGACCTACACCGTCGGCGACGGGCGCATCACCTTCGTCAAGACCGGGGACCAGGTCGAGGTGATCCCCGCCGAACTCGGCGAGCTGCCGGCGCTGCGCTCCTACGAGGACGACGAGGTGCTCGCCGAACTGGCCCGGCGCTGCCGCCAGCGGGACTTCGCGCCCGGTGAGGTCATCACCTCCTTCGGCAGCCGCACCGAAGGGGTCTACCTGCTGGCCCACGGCAGGGTGGAGAAGGTCGGCACGGGCCCCTACGGCGACGACGCGGTCCTCGGGGTCCTCGCCGACGGCGCCTACTTCGGCGAGGACGCCCTGCTGGACCCGGAGGCCATCTGGGAGTACACCGCCCGCGCGGACACCGCGGCCACCGTGCTGATCCTCAGCCGCCAGGACTTCGAGCAGGTCGCGGGGCGCTCCGACTCGCTGCGCGCCCACCTGGAGCGGCTGCGCTCGATCCCCGCGCAGCGGACCAACAAGTACGGCGAGAAGGAGGTCGAGCTGGCGGCCGGCCACTCCGGCGAGCCGGACATCCCGCACACCTTCGTCGACTACGAGCCCCGGCCGCGCGAGTACGAGCTGAGCATCGCCCAGACCGTGCTGCGCATCCACTCGCGCGTGGCCGACCTGTACAACCAGCCGATGAACCAGACCGAGCAGCAGCTGCGGCTCACCGTCGAGGCGTTGAAGGAGCGCCAGGAGCACGAGCTGGTCAACAACCGGGAGTTCGGGCTGCTGCACAACTGCGAGTACGACCAGCGGCTCCAGCCCCACGACGGCGTGCCCGGTCCGGACGACATGGACGAGCTGCTCAGCCGCCGGCGCGGCACCAAGCTGTTCCTCGCCCACCCGCGCGCGATCGCCGCGTTCGGGCGCGAGCTGAACAAGCGCGGACTGGTCCCGGAGACCATCGACATCGCCGGCAACCGCATCCCCACCTGGCGGGGCGTGCCCATCTACCCGTGCAACAAGATCCCGGTCAGTGAGGCCCGGACGACCTCGATCATCGCCATGCGCACCGGCGAGGCCGAGCAGGGCGTCGTCGGCCTCAGGCAGTCCGGCATCCCGGACGAGATCGAGCCGAGCCTGTCCGTCCGCTTCATGGGCATCAACGAACAGGCCGTCATCAAGTACCTGGTGACGGCGTACTACTCGGCCGCCGTCCTGGTGCCCGACGCGCTCGGCGTGCTGGAGAACGTCGAGATCGGCCGGTGGAGGTGACGCCCGCGCCCCGCGCGGCCGTGTCCCCGCCCCGCGGAGCGGGTAGGCCCTCGGGGTGTGCGTCCGGCAGTGGCGGGGACGCCACCGTCCACGGACTGTGCGAGGGGGAGCCATGACCGAGTTCATGACGGGCACAGCACGGCGTGCGCCCGGGGCGGCACCGCCCGGCGGGGCGGCGGAGAAGCCCGCGGTCCCCGGACCGCGTGATCGCCGGAGCCCGGCCACCGGCACCGGGGACGGCCCGCCCGACGGACAGGAGGCGGCGGCGCTGCTGGAGCGCACCCGGGCCCTCGTCGACCCCCGGCTGCGCGCCGCCGTCGAGTCGCTGCCCGGGCCGATGCGGCGGATCGCGCTCTACCACTTCGGCTGGCAGAGCGCGGACGGCACACCGGCGGCCGGCAACGCGGGCAAGGCGATAAGGCCCGCGCTCGTCCTCGCGGCCGCGTCGGCGCTCGGCGGACCGGCGGCCGCGGCGTCGGCCGTGCGGGCGGCCGCCGCGGTCGAACTGGTCCACAACTTCACGCTGTTGCACGACGACGTGATGGACCGCGACACCACCCGCCGACACCGGCCCACGGCCTGGACCGTCTTCGGTGACGCCGACGCGATCCTCGCCGGGGACGCCCTCCAGGCGCTGGCCCTGCGGCTGCTCGCCGAGGACGAGCACCCGGCCTCCGGTCCGGCCGCGGCCCGGCTCGCCGACTGCGTCGTCGAGCTGTGCGCCGGGCAGCACGCCGACACGGCCCTGGAACGGCGCGCCCCCGACGAGGTCACCCTCGACGAGGTGCTCGCCATGGCCGAGGCGAAGACCGGCGCCCTGCTGGGCTGCGCCTGCGCCCTCGGCGCGCTGTACGCGGGCGCCGGGGAGGAGGACGTGGCCGCGCTGGACGGCTTCGGCCGACAGGCCGGGCTCGCCTTCCAGCTGATCGACGACGTGATCGGCATATGGGGCGACCCGCAGCGCACCGGCAAGCCGGCCGGCGCCGATCTCGCGGCGCGCAAGAAGTCCCTGCCGGTGGTGGCGGCTCTCGCCTCCGGCACCCCGGCGGCCACGGAGCTGGCCGAGCTGTACGGCAAGCCGTACGTCGCCGGGGACACCGAGGGCATCGCGCGCACGGCCCTGGCCGTCGAGCGGGCCGGCGGCCGGGAATGGGCGCAGGCCGAGGCGGCGGACCGGATGGCCCGGGCGATGCAGGAACTGGCCCGTGCCGTGCCCGCGCCGGAGGCGGCCGGAGACCTGCTGGCACTGGCCGAGTTCGTGACCCGGCGCCGCAGCTGAGACGGGCCGCGGCGGGAGAGACCCCGGAGCCACCGGGGCCGGGCGGTCCCTGACCCCGCTCGGCCACCGGCGGCTCCGGCCAGGGCGGGCCCCGCACATCCCCACGGCGTGCGGGGCCCGCCGCCACGGATCAGGCGGACGTACGGACAGCGCGGAACCCGTGGCCGCCCTACGCTGGAGGACATGGACAGCGAGGACCACGTCTGTCCCGTCTGCGGACAGCGCGTCGACACGGTGGTCGGGCGGCACAAGACGCTGGGGGCATGGGTGCCGACGTGGGGCGCCGGCCCGTGCCGCAACCCGGATTGCCCGGCCCGGGCGGAGCAGGCCGGCCCCGTGACCCCCGCCGCTGGCGGCGAGCGGCCGAGACGCTCCGGCGGATCCGCCACCGAGCACTCCTGAGCCCGGCGCACCGGGGGTGCGGGCGGTCGCGCCGAGGCCGTAGCGTCGCCGCATGCCGAAGCTTCCGCGCATCCTGCACATCACCGAACGCTCCCTCTGGGAGGCCGCGCGCGTGTCCGGCACCTACGAGGTGTCCACCCGCGGCCGCACCCTCCAGGAGGAGGGCTTCATCCACTTCTCCACCCGGGAGCAGCTCCCGCGTATCGCGGCCCTGCTGTACGGCGACTACGACGGACCCGACGAACTGGTCGTGCTCGTCGTGGACCCGGTCCGGCTCGGGGTACCGGTGAGGTGGGAGGGCATGCCGCCCGACGGCGAGGAGTTCCCGCACGTCTACGGGCCCGTGCCGGTCGGCGCCGTGGTGGAGGTCGAACCCTGGGGGTGACAGCCCCGGGACCTCACCTCCGGGCGGCCGGCAGACCGCCCGTCTCCGGGTCCCGGCTGGTCAGGCAGTACGTGCCGCCGGCCGGGTCGCGCATCACCGTCCAGTGCGTGCCCCGCCGGACGAAGACCGCGCCCAGCCGCTCGTGCCGGGCACGGGCCGCCTCGACGTCCGCGCAGGCCAGGTCCAGGTGGGCGGAGGCCGGGCCCTCGGCGCCGAGCCGCTGGAGCAGCACCCGCACCGGCTGACCGGCCGGCGGCCTGAGCACGCGGAACTCCGGCAGGGACCCGGACAGCAGGTCCCAGCCGGTCAGCGCGGCCCAGAAGGCGGTCTCCGCGTCGTACACCGAGGGCGGGACGTCCAGACACACCTGGTCCGGACGGCAGCCGTCGACCACGGGCGGGCGCACGGCCTCGCCCTGCCAGGCCCCGACGCAGAACGCCTGTCCACCGGGCGAGCGCAGCACGGCCCACGCCCGGTGGTCGGCCGCCAGCCCGGCGCCGAGGCCGCGGGCCGTCCGCACGAACGCCGCCACCTCCTCGACGTGGAAGTCGAGATGGGCGCCGCCGGACCCGTCGAGGACCCCCTGCATCTTCACGCACGGGTCCGCCCCGGCCGGCAGCAGCGTCGCGAACTCCCGCCGCTCGCCGCGCGCCGGGGACGGCGCCGTACCCGTGACGGCCGTCCAGAAGGCCTGGGCCTCGGCCAGGCGGGCGGCGGGGCGGTCGACGAAGGCGTAGGTCCAGCGGATCGGTGTCACGACGTGGATCGTAGGCGGCGCGGGCGCGCGAGGCCCGCGGAATCATCGGTCCCGGGGCCGCTCCATGAACCGCAGCATGTTCCCGGCCGGGTCCCGGAAGGCGCAGTCGCGCACGCCGTACGGCTGGTCCGTGGGCTCCTGGAGCACGTCGCCGCCGGCCTCCCGCACCCGCTCGTACAGCGCGTCGCAGTCGTCGGTGGTGAAGTTGACCCCGCGCAGCATGCCCTTGGCGAGCAGCTCGGCGAGCGCCTGCCGGTCGGCGGGGGAGGCGTCCGGGTTCGCGCCGGGCGGCTCCAGCACGATCTCCACGTCCGGCTGCCGCGGCGAACCCACGGTGACCCACCGCATGCCCTCGAACCCCACGTCGTTGCGGATCTCGAGACCGAGCACGTCGCAGTAGAAGGCCAGCGCCTTGTCGTGGTCGTCCACGGCGATGAAGCACTGCTTGAGTTGCACGTCCATGGGGTCACGCTAGGCCGCCGGGCGCCGCCGCGCACGGGTGGCGCTCACCAGGGCCGGCGGCGCGGCCGGGTGAAGGTGCGGACCACGCAGGACGGGATCACCGCACTCGCCTCGTGCGAGCGGGCGCGGTAGGCGCTCGGCGTCTCCCCGACCAGTTCGGTGAAACGGGAGCTGAAGGAGCCGAGGGAGGTGCAGCCGACGGCGAGGCACACCTCGGTCACCGTGAGATCGCCCCGGCGCAGCAGGGCCTTGGCCCGCTCCACGCGCCGGGTCATCAGATAGCTGTAGGGGGTCTCCCCGAACGCCTTGCGGAAGCTGCGCTGGAAGTGCCCGGGCGACATGTGCGCGCCCCGGGCCAGCTCGGCCATGTCGAGCGGCTCGGCGTACTCGCGGTCCATGCGGTCGCGCACCCGCCGCAGCCGTCTGAGGTCCTCCAGGGTCACGCCCCCAGCTTGGCACGCGCCGCGGACAACGGGGGCGGCCGCCGGAAACCCGGTGGAGACAGGCCCGCCGCGCTGTCTAGGGTCGCGCCATGAGTACGCGTACCTTCCGTGTCACCGTGCGCGGTGTCTTCGACGGTCTCGACGCAGGGCAGCGGGCCGAGTTGCTGGCCCGCGCCGCGGACCACGACGTGCTGCGCGCGGCGTTCACCCCCGAGGGGCACCTCAGCTACGACCTCGCCGCCCGGTCCGCCTTCACCTTCCGCTTCCTGGACTCCGGGGAGGCCGAGGAGGACATCCTCGAGGCCACCGGACGGGCGGAGGAGGCGGCGAAGGCGTGGCTGGACGGGCACGGCTACGGCTACAAGAACCTCAGGTCGCAGGCCGAGGACCTCTCCCAGGCACCCCTGGGCAAGCGGCAGCGCCGCGAAGCGGCCCGGAAGGCGACCTGACCGGCCCGCGCCCCGGCCGGTGCCGTCACACGGCACCGCACCCGGTCCCTCGGGGCGCCGTGGGCGGCGGCCCGGGAAACCGGGTGCGGAAGGGAGACGCTGCGATCAGGAAGATCACAGGTCGAAGGGCGCAGTGGTCCCAGGGGGATCAGGCCTTCTTGGTCTCCCAGAAGATCTTGTCGATCTGGGCGATGTGGTCCAGCGCCTTCTGGCCCGTCGCCGGGTCGGTGGACGCCTTGGCGGCCGACAGGGCCTTCAGGGTGTCGTTCACCAGCTGGTGCAGCTCCGGGTACTTCTCGAAGTGCGGGGGCTTGAAGTAGTCGCTCCAGAGCACGGAGACGTGGTGCTTGGCGAGCTCCGCGCGCTGCTCCTTGATGACGGTGGCACGCGCCTGGTAGTGGGGGTCGTCGTTGCCGGCCATCTTCTCCTGGATGGCCTTGACCGACTCCGCCTCGATGCGGGCCTGGGCCGGGTCGTACACGCCGCAGGGCAGGTCGCAGTGGGCGCTGACCTTGACCTTGGGGGCAAACAGGCGGGAAAGCATGGAGCATTCCTTCCTCGTGATCGTCTTCTCAGGTGCGACATTACTCCCTGAGAGAGGCGATTTCTCGAGTGCCCCCTAGGGCTTAGGACAAAAGTCCAGGGTGAGACTGAGACTGGTGGAGGAACGGACCGGGGAGGTGCCGGGGATGCCGGAGCTGTCGCAGGACACCGAGCGGGGGAGGGCCGCGGCGCCTTTCGGGCTGGCGGAGGTGACGGGGCCGTCGATGGTTCCCACCCTGCACCACGGGGACCGGCTGCTGGTGCGGTACGGGGGTGTCGTCCGGCCCGGTGACGTCGTCGTCCTGCGCCACCCCTTCCAGCAGGACCTGCTGGTCGTCAAGCGGGCCGCGGAGCGGCGCGAGGGCGGCTGGTGGGTGCTCGGGGACAACGCGTACGCGGGCGGCGACAGCACCGACTACGGGGTCGTGCCCGACGAGCTGATCCTCGGCAGGGCGCTGGCGCGGTACCGGCCGCTCAAGGCCGGTCAGCGTTCGCCGCTGGCGCTCGCGCGCTGGGCGTTCTCCGCCGCCAGGCCGCTGCTCACCGACCGGTCGGCCTCCAGGCGCTTGCGGGCCCGGTAGGCGGCCACGTTGGCGCGGGTGGCGCAGCGGTCGGAGCAGTAGCGCCGGGAGCGGTTGGTGGAGGTGTCCAGGTAGGCGTTGCGGCAGGGGGCCGCCTGGCACAGGCCGAGGCGGTCGACGCCGTACTCGGTGAGGTGGAAGGCCAGGCCCATCGCCGCGATGGCCGCGTAGCCCGCGGTGGCGTTGGACGGGTGGTCGGCCAGGTGCATGTGCCACAGGGGGCGGCCGTCCTCGTCGCGGAAGTCGTGCCCGGAGATCTGCGGGCTGACCGGGAACTCCAGCAGGAGCGAGTTCAGCAGGTCGACGGCCAGGGTCTCGTCGCCCAGGTCGGCCGCCTCGAAGACCGCGCGCAGCCGGGCCCGGACCGAGCGGAAGCGCGTGACGTCGGCGTCGGTGGCGCGGCGGGCCGCCGACGCGTTGGCGCCGAAGAGGTCGCGGACGGCCTCGACCGAGGTCAGGTTGTCCTTGCCCCGGGCCGGCTCCTCGCTGTTGACGAGACGGACGGCGTAATCCGAGTAATAGGCCAGTTCCACTTGTAGTCCTTACCGAGGCGCTCTATGGTCGTGTCTGCGGTCGGGTAACAGCCGGTCGTGCTTCCAGGGTATTACGCGGGCGAGGGGAGACGGGGTTTCCATGACCACCGGTACCGGAACCGACTGGGCTGCCTGGCAGGAGAGCTGGGACCGGCAGCAGGAGTGGTACATGCCGGACCGCGAGGAGCGGTTCCGGATCATGCTCGACATGGTCGAGGCGTTCGCCGGCCCGGCACCGCGCGTGCTCGACCTCGCCTGCGGCACCGGCAGCATCACGGCCCGGCTGCTGCGGCGGTTCCCCGGGGCCACCAGCACCGGCGTCGACCTCGACCCGGCCCTGCTCGCCATCGCCGGCGGCACCTTCGCGGGCGACGACCGCGTCACCCTCGTCACCGCCGACCTCCGGGACCCGGACTGGCCGGCGGCGCTGCCGTACGACTCCTACGACGCGGTCCTGACCGCCACGGCCCTGCACTGGCTGCACAGCGAACCCCTCGCGGCCCTCTACGGTCGGATCGCGGAGCTGGTCCGCGACGGCGGCGTCTTCCTGAACGCGGACCACATGATCGACGACAGCACGCCCCGGATCAACGCGGCCGAGCGGGCCCAGCGGCACGCGCGCATGGATCAGGCCGGCCGGGACGGCGCCCCGGACTGGTCCGCCTGGTGGCAGCTGGCGGCACAGGACCCCGCCCTCGCCGGGCCCACCGCCCGCCGCTTCGAGATCTACGGCGAGCACGCCGACGGCGACATGCCCTCCCCGGCGTGGCACGCGGCCACCCTGCGCGCGCACGGGTTCGGGGAGGCGCGGCCCGTGTGGTGCTCGCCGTCGGACACCCTGCTGCTCGCCGTGAAGTGAGCCGGCCGGCACGCGAAGGGGCGGCACGGGCACTCCCGTACCGCCCCTCGGCGTGTCAGAGGTCCTGCCGGACCCGTCAGAGGACCTTCGACAGGAACGACTGCGTCCGCTCGTGCTGCGGGTTCGTCAGGACGTCGCGCGGATGGCCGGATTCGACCACGACACCGCCGTCCATGAACACCAGGCTGTCGCCCACCTCGCGGGCGAAGCCCATCTCGTGGGTGACCACCACCATCGTCATGCCCGACTCGGCGAGGTCGCGCATGACGTCGAGGACGTCACCCACCAGCTCCGGGTCGAGGGCCGAGGTCGGCTCGTCGAACAGCATCAGCTTCGGGTCCATGGCCAGGGCCCGGGCGATCGCCACGCGCTGCTGCTGGCCGCCGGAGAGCTGGGAGGGGTAGTTCCCGGCCTTGTCGGCGAGGCCCACCCGCTCCAGCAGCTGCATCGCCCGCTCCCGGGCCTGGCTCTTGCCGACGCCCTTGACCTGGACCGGCGCCTCGATGACGTTCTCCGCGGCCGTCATGTGCGGGAACAGGTTGAAGCGCTGGAAGACCATGCCGATGTCCCGGCGCTTCAGGGCGACCTCGCTGTCCTTCAGCTCGTACAGCTTCTCGCCCTTCTGGCGGTAGCCGACCAGCTCGCCGTCGACGTACAGCCGCCCGGCGTTGATCTTCTCGAGGTGGTTGATGCACCGCAGGAAGGTCGACTTGCCGGAGCCGGAGGGGCCGATGAGGCAGAACACCTCGCCCGGCTTCACCTCCAGGTCGATGCCCTTGAGGACCTGCACGTGACCGAAGGACTTGTGGACGCCCTCGGCCTTGACCATCGGGACGTTCCCCGTCGGCATGGAGTCCTGCACCTTGCTCGGCTTGTCCGTCATGCCATGCCTCCCTTCGGCCGGCCCAGGGAGAGCATGTTGGCCCTGACCTTCTGCCAGGGGGTGGCCGGCAGCTGACGGCTGGAGCCGCGGGCGTAGTACCGCTCGATGTAGAACTGGCCCACGCTCAGCACCGAGGTCATGATCAGGTACCAGGCCGCGGCGAGGAAGTACATCTCCACCGGGGCACCGGAGTTCTGGCCGATGTCCTGGGCGAAGCGGAACAGCTCGGGATACTGGACGGCCGCCACGAGCGAGGTCGTCTTCAGCATGTTGATCACTTCGTTGCCCGTCGGCGGCACGATGACGCGCATCGCCTGCGGGATGACGATCCGGCGCAGGGTCTTGCCGTGGCTCATGCCCAGGGCGTGCGCGGCCTCGGTCTGGCCCTCGTCCACCGCGAGCAGGCCGGCGCGGCAGATCTCGGCCATGTACGCGGCCTCGTTCAGGCCCAGGCCGAGCAGCGCAGTCAGCAGCGGCGTCATGAAGTCGGACCAGTAGTTCTTGTAGATCGGGCCGAGGTTGATGTACTCGAAGACCAGGCCCAGGTTGAACCACAGGAACAGCTGCACCAGCACCGGGGTGCCGCGGAAGAACCAGATGTAGAACCACGCGATCGACGAGGTCACCGGGTTCTTCGACAGGCGCATCACCGCGAGGACGATGCCGCCGACGATGCCGATCACCATCGACAGGACCGTCAGCAGCAGCGTCTTGCCGACGCCCTGCATGATCCGGTGGTCGAAGAAGTAGTCCGGGATCGCGTGCCAGTTGATCTTGCCCTGGCCGAACGCGTAGATGATCGCGAACAGGATCGCGATGGCGATGACGGCGGAGACGTAGCGTCCGTAGTGCCGGACCGGGATGGCCCTGAGGCCCTCCGGGCCGGCCGCCGGAGTGCCCTGCGCCCCGGCCGCCGTCTTGTCGATGTCTGTCACGGGTGTTGCCTCTCAGTGCCCGCTCGGGTCCGCGGTCACTTGCCGCCGTTGATCACGGACTCCTTGACGGCGCCGTCCTGGGCGCCCCACTTCTGCAGGATCTTCTGGTACTCGCCGTTCTTGATGATCGCGTTCATGGCGGCCTGCAGGGCGTCCCGCAGCTGGGTGGCGCTCTTGGCCACGGCGATCCCGTACGGCGCCGCCTCCACCTGGTCGCCGACGATCTGGAAGTCCTTGCCGCCGCCGGAGGTCTTCACCGCGTACGCGGCGACCGGGAAGTCGGAGGAGGCCGCGTCCACGCCGCCCGAGCGCAGGCGGGTCTGGGACTGCTGGTCGTCGTCGAACGGCTCGATGGACAGCTTCTTGCCGGCCGGGCACTTCTTGGCCTCCTGCTTGGCCAGGTCCTCCGACACGGTGCCGCGCTCGACGGCGATCTTCTTGCCGCACAGGTCCGACCAGGAGGTGATGCCCTTGGTGTCGCCGTTGCGGGTGTAGATGGAGACGCCGGCGGTCAGGTAGTCGACGAAGTCGACGCCCTCGCCGACCTTCTTGCCGGTGTCCGGGTCGACACCCTCCTGGCGGTTCTTGTTGTCGGTCATCGCCGACATCGCGATGTCGTAGCGGCCCGAGCGCAGACCCGTGAGCAGCGCGTCGAAGGTGCCGTTCTCGAACTCGAGCTTCACACCGAGCTGCTTGCCCATGGCGGCGGCGAGGTCCGGGTCCAGGCCGGCGACCTTGCCGGAGGAGTCCTTGAACTCCACCGGGGCGTACGCGATGTCCGATCCGACCCGGATGACACCCTTGCTGCGGATGTCCTTGGGAAGCTTGTCGGCCAGCGGGGCGTTGCCGACGGACGCGCTGCCGGAGTCCTTGTTCTTGGTCTGGTCACCGCAGCCGGTGAGCAGCAGGGCGCCTGCGACCGCGATCGCACCGACCGCCGCCAGGCGGGTGTGCGCGGTGGTACGACGGGTGGAGCTTGCGGTCATCGTGGTTCCTCCGGCGGGAGAGTTGCCGATGGGTCGACGGAAACACACACCTTCGGGTGTCGCGACCTCGTGGGTTTACGGCATCTTGCCATTCGGGCTACGCCATTCAGGGGCGTGCCAATGTCAAAATCGGATAACGGGATGACGCCGACCGCGTCAGGACCCGCCGGGTCGGGACATCGGGGCCGCACCATCTGCGGAGAACCGGCATTCCCGCCGGAAAATCTTCCGGACGTCTCAGGATGTGATCAAGGCTTGCGGGTGGACACACCACCAGGTCCGGCCGCCGTCGAGTCACACCCGTGTCGCTCTCGTGTCAGCCCCGTGTCATTCACGTGTGGCGTTCTGGTCCTCAGATGTGACCTTGCACCTAATGGACTCGTCGTGAGCGCCGTCCGTCCGGTAAGAAGGTTCTTTACACCCCTCATCCGGGGCTCAGGGCGCGTGTGCGGCGCGCCCGTCGCGCAGCTGCCCGTACGTATCAGCAACCGGGCCTGCGCGGTGCCCGCCCACCCCTCACCAGGAGTGGTCGACCCTCAAACCATGCATACCTAAGGGGTAAGACAAAGTGGCAGCGGAGATCGTCAATCCTCGCAGCGACAGCAGCACGGATCAGGAGGGGGCCGAGCCCCTCGATTCCTTCGATCCGGCGTTCGCGCTCCACCGCGGCGGAAAGATGGCCGTGCAGGCCACCGTTCCGATCCGCGACAAGGAAGACCTTTCCCTCGCGTACACGCCCGGCGTCGCGCGCGTGTGCACCGCGATCGCGGAGCAGCCGGAGCTGGTCAACGACTACACATGGAAGTCCTCTGTGGTCGCCGTCGTCACCGACGGCACGGCCGTGCTCGGACTCGGGGACATCGGTCCCCAGGCCTCCCTCCCCGTGATGGAGGGCAAGGCGATCCTGTTCAAGCAGTTCGGCGGCGTCGACGCGGTGCCCATCGCGCTCGACTGCACGGACGTCGACGACATCGTCGAGACCGTCGTCCGGCTCGCTCCCTCGTTCGGCGGAGTGAACCTGGAGGACATCTCGGCGCCCCGGTGCTTCGAGATCGAGCGCCGGCTCCAGGAGCGGCTGGACATCCCGGTCTTCCACGACGACCAGCACGGCACGGCCGTCGTGACGCTCGCGGCGCTGCGCAACGCGGCGCGGCTGAGCGGGCGGGAGATCGGGCAGTTGCGGGCCGTCATCTCGGGCGCCGGCGCGGCCGGTGTCGCCATCGCCAGGATGCTGGTCGAGGCCGGCATCGGGGACGTGGCCGTGGCGGACCGCAAGGGTGTCGTCTCGGGCGACCGCCAGGACCTGACGCCGGTCAAGCGGGAGGTCGCCTCCTTCACCAACAAGGCGGGCATCAGCGGTTCGCTGGAGGACGCCCTCGCGGGTGCGGACGTGTTCATCGGCGTCTCCGGCGGCACCGTCTCCGAGTCCGCGGTCGCCTCCATGGCGGAGGGCGCCTTCGTCTTCGCGATGGCCAACCCGAACCCCGAGGTGCACCCGGAGGTGGCGCACAAGTACGCCGCCGTCGTCGCCACCGGCCGTTCGGACTTCCCGAACCAGATCAACAACGTGCTGGCCTTCCCCGGGATCTTCGCGGGAGCGCTGCAGGTGCGGGCCACACGGATCACCGAGGGCATGAAGATCGCCGCCGCCGAGGCCCTGGCCGCGGTGGTCGGTGACGATCTCGCCGCCGACTACGTCATCCCCTCCCCGTTCGACGAGCGGGTCGCTCCGGCCGTGACCGCGGCGGTGGCCGCCGCCGCCCGGGCCGAGGGCGTCGCCCGTCGCTGAGGTCGCGTGGAACGGCCCCGCCCGCCCGGGCGGGGCCGTTCCCGTGCCGCCCCCTCCGCGCGCCCGGCGGGTGCGCGGGCACCGGCCCGGTGCGTGGGCGCGGTGCCGCGCCGGCTGCGCCGCACGGGTGCCGTCACGCAAGAGGGCATGTGTCACAGGGCTTCCTGGTTCCGTCCGCTGCACGGCGCACCTATCGTCGAGGCCATGTTCGCTGCCTACGCCGCCCGAATCGACCGCGACCAGCCGCTGACCGGCCTGGAGTTGGGGGAGCGTCCGGCTCCCGAGGCCCGGCCCGGCTGGAGCACCGTCACCGTGCGGGCCGCCTCCCTCAACCATCACGACCTCTGGTCCCTGCGCGGCGTGGGCCTCGCGGAGGACAAGCTGCCGATGATCCTCGGCTGCGACGCCGCCGGGATCGACGAGGACGGCAACGAGGTCGTCCTGCACTCCGTCATCGGCCAGACCGGGCACGGCGTCGGCCCCCGGGAGCCCCGCTCCATCCTCACCGAGCGCTACCAGGGCACCTTCGCCGAGCAGGTCGCCGTCCCGACCTGGAACATCCTGCCCAAGCCGAAGGAGCTGTCCTTCGCCGAGGCCGCCTGCCTGCCGACGGCCTGGCTGACGGCGTACCGGATGCTGTTCACCAACGCCGGTGTACGGCCCGGCGACTCGGTGCTCGTCCAGGGCGCGGGTGGCGGTGTCGCCACGGCCGCGATCGTGCTGGGCCGGGCGGCGGGCCTGAGGGTCTTCGCCACCAGCCGGGACGAGGCGAAGCGCAAGCGCGCGCTGGAACTCGGCGCGGTCGAGGCGGTGGAGCCGGGGGCCCGGCTGCCGCAGCGGATGGACGCCGTCATCGAGACCGTGGGCGCCGCCACCTGGTCGCACTCGGTGAAGTCCCTGCGTCCCGGCGGCACCCTCGTCATCTCCGGCGCCACCAGCGGAGACCGGCCCTCGCACGCCGAGCTGACCCGGATCTTCTTCCTCGAGCTGAAGATCGTCGGCTCCACGATGGGCACCAAGGACGAGCTGGAGGACCTGCTCTCCTTCTGCGCCGCCACGGGCGTGCGCCCCGTGATCGACGAGGTGCTGCCCCTGGACCGGGCCCGCGAGGGCTTCGAGCGGCTGGCGTCCGGCGAGCAGTTCGGCAAGATCGTGCTCACGAACTCCTGACCCCCGGCGCGGCCGGACGCCGGGGCGGCCCCGGGGAGCCGGGCCCGCCCGGGCGCTTGCGCCCGTCCTCAGACTCTGGGGCGGCGGAGTATCGCCCCGACGCGGGCCGCCGCCGTCGACAGGTGGCGGCGGGTCTCGCGGAGCTGGTCGTCGGTGACGCCGTGGTCGCGGGCCGCGTCGCGGATGTCGTCCCGGAAGCGGTCGAGCAGGCGGTCCAGGTCACGGGACGGATCTCCGGTGCCGGCCTCGTGGGCCCAGGACGGCTCGTACTCCGCGGGGAAGTCCTCCGGGGTGGTCGAGAGGTCCGGACCCGCCGAGGGGGCGGACGGGCGGTGGCCCGGCTCCTCGCCGGCGCGGCCGAAGCCCCAGTCCTTGCCGAACTCCTTGCCGTAGTCCCTGCCGAACTCCCCGAACTCCTTGGCGAGTTCGGTCAGGCCGTCGCGGACACCGGTCGGCCAGTCGCCCCGCGCGAAGTGGTCCTGGACGCGCTCCTGGACCCGGCGGGCGATGCGCTGCATCTCCTCCTGGGCCTGGGCGCGCGCTCGCGCCTGGGCCTCCTGCGCCTGGTTGCGGGCCCGCTGGGCCTCCTCGCGGGCCCGGCGGCTCTCGTCCTTGGCGCGGCGGGCCTGCTCCTTCCACTCCTGCTTGACCCGGCGCATCTCCTCCTTGGCGGCCCGCCAGGCCTCCTTGTCGTCCAGGTCGACGGACTCCCCGGAGGCCCCCGCCCGGGCGCCGGCCGTCCGGGAACCCTGGCGGGCCTCGGAGGCGGCCGCGCGCATCTCACGCCGCAGATCGCCGGCCGCGCCCCGCACGTCGGCCCTTATCTCGGCGGCGAGTTCCGCGACGGACTCGCGGATCTCCAGTTCCAGGTCCTCCAGTTCACCGCTGCGGTCGGCCAGTTCGGCGCGGCCGGCGTCCGTGATGGCGTACACCTTGCGGCCGCCCTCGGTGGTGTGGGTGACCAGGCCCTCGGCCTCCAGCTTGGCCAGGCGCGGATAGACCGTGCCCGCGGAGGGGGCGTACAGGCCCTGGAAGCGCTCCTCCAGGAGCCTGATCACTTCGTAGCCGTGGCGCGGGGCCTCGTCGAGCAGTTTGAGCAGGTAGAGGCGGAGACGGCCGTGGGCGAAGACGGGAGGCATGTCAGAGCACCTTCTTGTCGGTCGTGCCGTCGGCCGGGGCGCCGGGGGCGTCGCCCCGGTCGGAGACGGAATTGTCCCCCGGAGTGGTCCCGGACCCGGCCGCGGGGCCGGCCGGGTCGCCGGGGCCGCCGTGGGGCCGGGTCTCCTGAGGGATGTCGTCCTCGTCCTCGCCCGGCGGGCGGCGCAGCAGGGCGATCGAGCCGGAGACGGTGGTGGCCCGCAGGCGGCCCGTCCCGGCGCCCAGGCGGCCGGTGATCTTGTGGGCGCCCCACTGGCCGTGCACCCGCAGGTCGTCGAAGGCGTTGGAGATGGTGCCGCTCGCGGTGTTCGCCTCCACCTCCGCGTCCGCCGGGTGGGGCAGCCGTATGGCGATCTCCCCGGAGACGCTGGTCAGCCGGACGTCGGTCGGGCCGTCCGGGTCCAGGTCGACGATCATGGAGCCGCTGACGGAGTCGGCGCGCACGGAGGGGCCGGAGCCCTCCACCACGGTCAGGTCGCCCGAGACCGAGTTGAAGCGCAGGTCTCCCGTGACGGCCTGGGCCTCCAGGTTCCCGGAGACGGTGTCGGCGCGGACCGGGCCGGAAAGGCCGACGAGGGTGGTGTCGCCGGTGACGCCCTTGACCACCGTGGGGCCGCTGATGCCGGAGACGACCGCGCCCGCGCCCACCACCCCCACCTCCACGCGCGTGTCGGCGGGCACGGCGAGGGAGACGACGGCGCTGCGCCGCCAGCCCTTGCGGTCGAGCCACTTGAGGAAGCCCTTCCAGGGCAGGTCCTCGTAGGCCACCGTGAGGGTGCCGTGGTGATGCGTGACGATCAGGGGCGGGCCCTCGATCTCCGTGACCTCCAGCCGGGCGGAACCTTCGTCGGTGCCCACCACGTTCACCGTTCCGTTGACGATGCGTACCTGGAGGTCTCTGACCGGGGTGTCGAAGGTCAGCTTCTGGGGCTCGGCGACGGACCACTCGGACATGGGGACCTCCTCGGCCGGACGGGTGACGCGGCGCAGGCACGGATGCGACACGCCATATCGCGTCTTTCTGAGAACACGATATATCGCGGTGGGGTGAAGTCAAGACACTCTTTCGTGTCAGCGCGGAGGGCGCGTACCGGGACCGAGGTGGGCGAATCGCCTCCGCCCGGGCGCGGGGCCGGGTGCGGACATGCGTCGGCCCCCGGCTTCCGGGC
>NZ_KQ948859.1:68164-278034 GCF_001514215.1 Streptomyces bungoensis | reverse complement strand
CCACCCGGTCCAGGCGCCGCACGGCACCCGCCCGGGGCGGGCCGACGCGGACGGCGCCGGCCCCCTCCGGTGTCATGAGGCCGGGAGCGGTCATGACGGCTCGCCCTGCTCGGTCGGGTAACCGCCCCGCTTCCAGTACTCGAACCCGCCGATCATCTCCTTCACGCGGAAGCCGAGCGCCGACAGCTTGGCGGCGGCGCGGGTGCCGCCGTTGCAGGCGGGGCCCCAGCCGTAGGTGACGTAGAGCGGATCGGGGTCCAGCGTGCGCACCGTCTCGGGAGAGATGTCCTGGTGGGGGAGGCTGCGGGCGCCGCGCACGTGCTCGGTGGCGTAGGCGACGGGCCGCCGGACGTCCAGGACCACCACCTCGCGCACGCCCTCCGCCAGGTCGTGGTGGACGTCGTAGGGGTCGGTCTCGCAGGCCAGCCTCAGGTCGTGGAAGTAGCTGTAGGCGTTCTCGGGCGCGGCCGGCGCGATGCCGAGGACCCGGCTCGGGGCGGCGTACCGGATGGGCCGGTAGTCGGCGAGGCGGCGGAAGTCGCGGTAGGCGGCCTCGTAGTCCTTGTTGGAGACCAGGAAGGTGCCGCCGTTGGCGAGCAGGGAGTTGCTGCTCTCGATCTCCTCGCCGACCTCGACCTTCCAGGTCATCTCGACGTGGCTCTCCAGCTCGGGCTCGACCAGTTCCCGCACGACGCCCTGCGCCTTGGGGACCACGCCGTCGAAGCAGTAGATCTGCTCGCCGTCGTAGGGCAGGCTCTTGACGCCGGACTCGATCTCGAAGGCCAGGTTGACGAAGGCGACGCCGTAGTTGCGCTGCATGGCGGCGAGGCCCGCCATGCCCTTGAAGCGGGCGCCGACCTCCAGGAAGACGAGTTCGTCGTCCGCGGTGTGGAACAGCTCCAGGTGGGAGCCGCCGTCCGGGCGGCCGAGCGCGTCCAGGGCGCGTTCGGCGAACGCCACCATGCGGGCGACACGGGGGTCGGAGTCGATCAGGTTGATGTCGGCGTTGACCTTGCCGCCCGGCACCTCGAGCGAGTTGACCAGGTACTCGGTGACGCCGCCGAAGACCGTGCGGCCCGCGTCCGAGACGATGTTGACGCTGTACATCGTCCCGTCGACGAACTCCTCGTACTCGTAGGCCCGGCCCAGGTCGGACGGCAGGGCGACGAACTCGTCCCGGTCGGCGATCTTCAGGACGCCCTCGGAGGCGGCCGCGTCGGTCGGCTTGAGGATGAAGGGCAGGCCGACCTCGGCGACCACGGTCCGGAAGTAGGCCTCCGGGTCCGCCGCGTAGGCCTCGGCGTCGAAGTGGCCGAAGAGCGGCACACGCACACCGGCGTCCAGGAGCCGCTGCTTCATCAGGCACTTGTCGCGGAACGGCAGGATGTCGGCGACCTCGGGCCCCCGGAGGCCGAAGTGGGTGCGCAGTTCGGCGGCGACCATCATGTTCTGCTCGTCGTAGCAGTGCACGGTGAGGTCGGCCGGGGCGGTGTCGGCCAGCAGGCCGGCGACCGCCTCGCGGGCGGCCTCCAGGTCGACGAGCGAGTACAGCATCGGCGTCGGGTCGGCCAGTCCGCACGGCACGACGTGGATCCGCTCGAACCAGGCCCGCTGCTCGGCGGTGAGGTTGTCCACGTCCCGGTCGGCGAAGACGCCGACGAGGCGCACCTCGGTGGGGTCGACGAGCAGGTCGTGCCGGAACACGCCGAAGCCCCGGGTGGAGATGATGACGGCGGTCTTCATGCGGCTGCCTCGCTGACGGGGTTGGCGGTGAGCTCCGTCAGGGCGTCGACGAGCGTCTGCAGGCCCGCCGAGAGGTTGACCTGGCTGACGGTGAGCGGCGGAAGGATCTTGAGGACCTCGTCGCGGCGGCCGCAGGTCTCGACGATCAGCCCGTTGTCGAAGCAGCGCCGCGACACGGCGGCGGCCTCCACGCCGGGTACGCCGGTGAGGTCCACGGCCTGCATCAGGCCGATGCCGCGGACGCCGGCGCCGAAGGGCTGGGCGATGCGGCGCTGGAGGAAGTCGGTGACGAGGTCGGCCTTGGTGCGGATCTGCCGGACGAAGGCGTCGTCGGACCAGTAGTGGCGCAGGGCGGCGGCGGCCGCGACGAAGGCGAGCTGGTGCCCGCGGAAGGTGCCGTTGTGCTGGCCGGGCCGCCAGATGTCGTACTCCGGCTTGATCAGCACGATCGCCATGGGCAGGCCGTAGCCGCCGATGGCCTTGGAGAGGGTGACCAGGTCGGGGGTGATGCCGGCCCGCTCGAAGGAGAAGAAGGTGCCGGTGCGGCCGCAGCCGGCCTGGATGTCGTCGACGACCAGCAGGATGCCGTGCCGGTCGCACAGCTCGCGCAGTTCCTGCAGGAACGGCACCGGCGCCACCCACACACCGCCCTCGCCCTGGACCGTCTCCAGCAGCACGGCGGCCGGCTTGTCGACGCCGGAGCTCGGGTCGTCCAGCAGCCGGCGCAGCAGCCCCAGGCTGTCGAAGTCGCCCAGCGGGGAGACCGGGTAGGGGATGTGGGTGACCTGGGGGAGCGTGGCCTCCAGGCCCTCCCGGTAGTAGGTCGAGCCGGTGGCCGCGAGGGAGCCGGTGCTGACGCCGTGGAACCCGCCGCCGAAGGCGACGACGTTGGTGCGGCCGGTGGCCAGCCGGGCCACCTTCAGCGCGGCCTCGACCGCGTTGGTGCCGGACGGGCTGGTGAACTGCACCTTGTAGTCGAGGCCCCGCGGCTCGAGGACGAGCGTCCTGAGGGCCTCCAGGAAGCCGGCCTTGGCCGAGGTCGACAGGTCCAGGCCGTGCACGAGCCCGTCGGTACGCAGGTACTCGATGAGCTCGTCCTTGACCGGGTCCGGGTTGTGCCCGTAGTTGAGGGTGCCGGCTCCGGCGAGGAAGTCGATGTAGCGGGTGCCGTCCTGCCCCACGAGCACGTCGCCCTTGGCGCTGGTGAACACCGCGGGGAACGCGCGCGAGTAGGACCGTACGGCCGACTCACCGGTCTCGAAGACCGAGGGGGCCGTCGTGGTGGTGTCGAGCGTGAGCGTGGTCATGAGGGGTTACCTTCCGGTTTCCACGACGGCCGGCTCGGCGCCGGCGGGCAGCTGGGAGCCGGCCTCGAAGGCGGCCGCGATGTCGGTGCGGTGACGCATGCCGGGGAACGAGATGGCGCCGATGCGCCGGTAGGCCTGGGCCCGCGCCTCGGTGAGGGTGCGGCCGGCGCCGACCACGTGCAGCACCCGGCCGCCGCTGGTGACCGGGCGGCCGTCCGCGCCCGCGCGCAGGTTGGCGTAGAACAGGCGGGCGCTGTCCCGCGGGAACCGGGCGAGGCCGAGCACCGGCTGCCCGGTGGTGAAGGGGCCGAACGGCCAGCCGGGTGCAGCCGCCGGGTCGGTGGGGTCGACGCAGCCCTGGGTGAGGGCCACGCTGCAGCGCACCAGGCCGTCCGTGACGAGCAGGCTCTTGCCGAGGTCGCGGCGCAGCACCGCCCGGCACAGCTCGGTGAAGTCGCTGTGCACGCCGGGCAGCACGGCCTCCGCCTCCGAGTCGCCGAACCGGGTGTTGATCTCGATGACCCTGAGGCCCGTGGCCGTGATCATCGCCCCGATGTAGACGAAGCCCGTGTACGACAGCCCCTCGGCGGCGATGCCGCGCAGGAACGGCTCGACGAGGTCCCGGCGGATCTGCTCGAGCAGGGCCGGCGAGGACTCGGGGTGCGGGGCGAGGGAGCCCATGCCGTCGCAGTTCTTGCCGGCGTCCCCCTCCAGCGTCCGCTTGAAGTCCAGCGCGGTCGGGAAGAGCAGGTAGTCCTCGCCGTCCAGCAGCGCGAAGACCGAGATCTCCCGGCCGTAGAGCCGCTCCTCCACGACGAGCCGCAGGTCCTCGCCCTGTACGGCGGCGAACGCGTCCACGGCCGCCTCCGCCTCGGCCGCGGTCTCGCACACCACCGCCCCGTCCCCGTCGGGGGTGAGGCCGTCGGTCTTGACGACGCAGGCGTACGGGCGCTGCCGGACGTACGCGCGTGCCGCGGCCGCGTCGGTGAACGCGGCGTACTCGGCGGTGGGCAGCCCGTGCTGCGCGCAGAAACGCTTGCCCCGCTCCTTGCTGGCCTCCAGGGCGGCCGCCGCCCGGGACGGGCCGATCACCCGGTGGCCGTGCGCGGACAGCACGTCGGTGTAGCCGGCGCACAGCGCGTCGATGTGGGAGACGAAGACGAACTCCACCGGGTGGGTGGCGAGGAACTCCAGCGCCGTCCGCGGGTCGTCGACCCGGATCGCGGGCACCGGGACGATCCGCTCGTCCGTCAGGGCGTCGCACCCGGGGCCGTAGTAGACGGTCACCGAGGGGTCCGTGCGGACGAACAGGTCACAGATCGCGTGGCCGCGCCCCGTGCCGTCGATCACCAGTACGTGGGTCACAACTGCCCCTTCACTGTGCGGCCGTCGGGGGTCACGGCCCCGGTGACGACCGGTATGGATTGCGTCCACGGAGTGGGGGCGACGTCCTCCGGCAGCCCCGTCTGGTCGCCGCCTACCTGGCCCGCGGCCTGCAGGTGGTCGGCGAGCGAGCCCCACACCTCGGTGTAGCGCTCGGGCCGGTTGTCCTGGTCGTCCGCCCGGATCCAGGGCGAGTTGGCCCAGTCGCAGGCCGGCATGACGTGGTGCAGGTCGTGCTGCACGGTGTCGCCGACGAGCACGAACATCCGGTACGAGGAGTGCACCACCAGCATCCGGAACGTCCACCTGGCCCAGGCGGCCGCCCTGCGGGCCCCCGTGAGGGAGGCGTCCGGCACGGCCTCGCCGCAGAAGCGGCCGAAGGTGAGCAGGTCCCGCTTGTCCCGGCTGAGCCGCTCCTGGTTGCCGAACAGCCACCAGCGGTGCTCGGTCATCGTGTACAGGTACGTGCACGACTGGAAGAACACCGACGCCGGCACCAGCCACAGCACCAGCCACTCCCGCCACCAGCCGGTCAGGGCGACGAAGGCGACCGTGGCGGCCAGGTACACCAGCGACATCACCAGCCGGTAGCGCGGCTGCACCCCGACGAAGTTGGACCGCACCCGGCCGAAGAAGAACCGGCCGTGGTGGCGCGGCGAGAACAGCGTCGCCCACAGGTAGCGGCGGAACTCCGTCCGGGTCATCCCCGGGCGCATCCCCGTCGACAGCAGGTAGCGGGTGTCGCCGTCCTTCATCGAGCAGGGGTAGGCGTGGTGGGTCAGGTGCTCCTTGCGGTTCTCGTCGTACGGCGTCCGCCAGAACACCGTCGTGACGAGCTCGCCGACCAGGCGGTTGCTCCACGCCTTCTTCGTGAACATCCGGTGCAGGGTCTGGTGGACCACCACGACGTCCAGGCGCCGCATGCCGCCGCTGGTCAGCAGCCAGCAGAGCACCAGCAGCACCGGCGAGACGGCGGTGAACGGGTGCATCGCGTACGCGCCCAGCGCGATACCGCCGGCCATCTGCGCCAGGCCCAGCACACCGGCCTTGGCGGGGCTCCACGGGATCAGCTGCCGGCCGCCCTTGAGCGGGACACCGGTGATCCAGGTCAGGTACGGCTGGACGAAGCCCGGCAGGATCCGCATGGACTCCCGGGGCTCGCCCGCCGTCAGCAGGTGCTCCTCGATGTGCTGCGGGCTACTCACCGGTGCCCCCGAACAGCGCGTCGTTGGTCTCGTGGGTGATCTCGCGGTCGAGGTCCGCGCCGTTCGCCCAGGTCATGTTGACGATCGTGCGGGTCGTCTCGCCGCGGATCGGATAGACCCGGTGCATCGTGGTGTCGGTCTTCACCACGTAGGCGTCACCGGCCTCGAAGGCGTACGAGCGGACCTGGCTCTTCAGCAGCGCCCCGTGCACGTCCGGGTTCTGCTTGTCCCAGGAGGTGTGCGGCACGGCCTGCACGAAGCCGCCGTCCCGGTAGTCGGGGGCCTGCAGCACCAGGATGAAGCCGTAGGTGTAGTCGTCCCAGTGCCAGCCGTGGGTGTCGCCGCTCTTGCCGAGGCGGCTGATCACGTAGTGCTCGCCGGCGTACGGGCAGGTGAACACCTCCTCGCCGACCACCTGCGACAGCAGCCGCTTGACCGCCGGGGAGAAGTAGGTGGCGTGGATGAGCGGGCCGTGGTCCCTGATGACGGGCTGGCCGACCGTCGTCATCTGGCGGGGCGTGCCGTCGGTGATGTCGAAGCTGAACTTGCGGGCCACCCCGTGCTCGTCCATGATCTCGAACGCCTCCTGCTGGAGTGCGCCGAGCAGCTCGGGCGGGCAGAAGCCGCGCAGCGGCACGATGTGCTCGTCGCGGAAGCTCTGCTGCAGGCCGGTCAGGGTGTCCCCGGTGAAGCGGGCGGCGAAGTGCCGCTCGAAGAGGCGCTCGGGGTCGGTGCCCGTGCCGTGCTCCGGACGGGAGCCGGTCTCGGTGGTGACGGTCATGTGCGGTTGTCTCCTTGGCGGATCAGGCGGGTGTCGCGGTGAACAGGTAGTGGCGCGGCGACACGACCCGGTTGTTCGGGTGGTCGCCGAGCGGCCGGCCGTTGAAGACGGTGGTCCGGCGGACCTCCAGGGCCCGCTGGTGCAGCTCCTCGGCCGTGTCCGCGGTGACGACGGCCATGGCGACCACGTCGAGCTGGTCGGCGCGCCCGCTCAGGGGCTGCCCGAAGGGCTTGGTCGCCCGGCCGTACTCGGTCCCCGCCGGGAAGGCCAGGTCCGTCATCACGGTCGCGCCGGGCGGCGGCAGGAGCAGCAGGTCGGCCGAGTGGCGCGGGGTGCGCCCGAGGAAGGCGAGGTCCGGGCGCCGGCCGCAGGCGAGGTCGGTGAGCGGGACGGCGTACTCGACGCCGAAGGCGTTGCCGATGCAGACGGCCATCGCCACACCGGCGGTGCGCAGGTTGAAGTCGATCAGCTCCACGGGGCCCTCGTCGGGCACCATGACCTCGAGGTGGGTCGGCCCGTGCGTGATGCCGAGGCTGCGGTGGAACTCCACCGCGCGCGCCACGATCTCCTCGTGGCGCGGATGCCGGTACGGGAAGCAGACGCCCAGCTCGACGACCGGGTCGAGCGCGCAGACGTAGCGGCCGGTGAGCCCGACGACGTGCACCTCGCCCCCGTGCACCAGCGACTCCACCGACAGCAGCTCGCCCGCGGCCCGCTCCTCCAGGACGAACTCGCCGTGCGCCCGGATGTACTCCGCCATCAGCGTGTTCCCGACCGTGACGGCGGCGATCTCCCCGGCCGCCGCGCGGAGTTCGGCGAGCGAGCCGACCGTGAAGCACAGGGCGCTGCCGGTGCCGTTCGCCGGCTTGAGCACCGCCGGCCCTTCGAAGCGCCACTGCTGCCAGGTCAGCGCCTCGGCCAGGGTGGTCGAGCGGAGCGCGGTGAGGCCCGCGGCGTACAGGTCCGAGCGCACCAGGGCCTTGTCCAGGACCCGGGTGACGGTGGCGACGCCGCTGGTGGGCAGCCCGGCCAGCTCCCGCAGGCGGGCCTCGGGCCGCAGGGCGCCCTCGAAGGCGGCGTAGGTGCCGGTCACCTCGTAGCGGGTGAGCAGGTCGTCGACCAGGTCGTCGACCTCCCCGGCGGCGCTCCAGGAGGCGACCGGGACGACCTCGTCGACGACGCCGTCCGGCACGGCGAACGGGCCCTCGGTGAGCAGCGGGCCGTTGTTGAGGGCGATCACCCTCAGCCCGCGCCGCTTGGCCTCGCGGGCGATCAGGACCATGTGGTTGAGCAGTTCCAGCAGGACGAACGCCTGCGGCTTGGCCGGTTGCATGGGTGGGCGTCTCTCTTCCGGTTGCGTCAGTTGGCGGTCCGGACGTCTTCCGGCACCGGGAGGGAAGGGGCGGGGTGCGCGGAGTCGCGCCGGCGCAGGCGGCCCCGCAGCAGCAGCTCCCAGCCGCCGACGAGGAGCACGACGAGGGCGATGTCGGCGTAGACGGACGGGGCGACGCCGATGCCGTCCATGCCCCGGGCGAAGACGAAGGCGAAGACGGCCATCAGGCTGTAGCCGATCGCCGTCTGCACGCCGACCACGGAGGAGACCTGTGCGTCCGGGGTGTGGGCGATCATCAGCTTGAACTGGTGCACCCACACGACCTCGCCGCACAGCACCACGACGGAGAACAGGGCGACGCAGAGGTAGAGGTTCCCCCGCGCGGCCGGCATCGCCAGGTAGCAGAGTGTGGCGGCCGTCACGGCGCCCAGGTTCACGGCGTTCCCGTTCGCAGCCGTGATGAGTTCGCGGCGGCTGAAGAACTGGTACAGGAAAATTCCGGCCATGATGCTGACGGATTCGAAGGTGAAGAACAGGGCCGTGCCGGATTCACCCCAGTGGAACCAGACCTGGGGAATCACGGTGATGAGGGATTCGTAGGTGGCCTGGAAAGCCGTGACGGACAGCACGATGTAGAAGACGGCCGTACCGATGGTCTCTTTCCGGGCCATGAGGGCGAGCGCGTCCCGTGCCCCGGACAGACTGCCGCGCCGGCCGGCGGCCCGGGAAGCGGCCAGGGAATCCTCCAGGCGCGCCGAGTGGGGCTGCACGAAAACCGTCAGAACGGCCGCCACCACAAAGGCGGAGGCGTCGATCCACACCACCGCGGTGAAACCGACGAACTTCAGGATGAACACGCCGGCCGCCCCCGCGAGCGCCAGTGCCAGCGGCAGACTGGAGTTGAAGACCGGCGAGTACAGGTCGGTCTCCCGCTCGTCGAAGAACTGCACCAACGCCTTCACCCGGGCGTTGCTGACGGCGCTCTTGAGCAGGGAGCGCACGAAGACGAGGATCACCGCGCCGACGAACATGCCAGGGGTCAGAAAGGCCAGGAAGAGCAGCGTGATCAGGGCGGCCGCGACATTCAGCTTGATGAGCAGTGTCTTCGCGTTCTGCCGGTCGATGTACTGCGCCGCGAAGATGCCGACGAACAGGTTTGCGATCCAGTCGGCCGCGAACACGATCGCCGAAAGGGTGGCGCTGCCGCTTTCCTTGAACACGTAGGCGGCATAGGAGATCATCAGCAGTTTGGAGCCGAACAGGGAAATGAAGGATGCCAGGAAGCTGAGCAGGAAGTTTCGGCGCAGGTAGACACTCATATCAGGCTTGCTCTTTCTGGCAAGGGCTGTGGGGGCTTTACCGAGGATTGTTCGGGTGAGTGGTACCGGCCGTGTTCCGAACGGGTACCGCTGCGCCCGGCAGCCGCCTAAGATCCTTTGCGCAGGCCTCACGATCTGGGGCCGGGCGGTGACAAGGGGGAGCACAGCACGATGACGCGATCCGTCGAAGGCGCGGTGCGGTTCAACATCCTCGGCGCTCTGGAATGCTGGGAAGGGCAGCGCCGGGTGAGGCTCGGCGGGCCGATTCAGGAGCGGGTGCTGACCGTGCTCCTGCTGGAGGCCCACCACGTGGTGACGGTCTCCCGGCTGATCGAGGCGGTGTGGGGCGACGAGCCGCCCGCGACCGCGGTGCGGCAGATCCGCAAGACGGTCGCCGAGCTCAGACGGCGCATCCCGGACGGCGCCTGCCTGGTCGTCACCGAGGCCGCCGGATACCGTGCCGTCGTCGCGGACGGCCAGCTGGACCTGCACGACTTCGAGCGCGACACCCAGGCGGCCGCCGCCGAGGTGGCCGCGGGCCGGCCCGCGGACGCCGCCGGGAAGCTCGCGGCGGCACTGGCGCTGTGGCGCGGCACGGTGATGTGCGGCCAGGGCGGGCCCGTGATCGAGGCCGCCGCCACCGCGCTGGAGGAGCACCGCCTCGCCGCCGTTGAGCAGTTGTTCGAACTCCGGCTGCAGGCGGGCGAGAACGGCGAACTGGTCGGCGACCTGCGCCGGGCCGTCGACGCCCACCCGCTCCGGGAGCGGCTGCGCGGCCGGCTGATGCTCGCGCTGTACCGCTCGGGCCAGCAGGCCGAGGCCCTCGCCGAGTACGGCAGGCTGCGCGACCTGCTCGCCGAGGAGCTCGGCATCGACCCCGGCGCGGAGCTGTGCCGGCTCCACGAGGACATCCTGCGCGGCAGCCCGGAACTGGCCGCCCCGCCCCGCGAACGCCCCGCGGCCGCCCCGCCGCAGGAGCCCCCGGTGAGCTCCTGCCCGCCCGCCCGGCCGCCGTGCACCCTGCCCTACGACCTGGCGGACTTCACCGGCCGGGACCGGGAGCTGGCCCTGCTGCTGGAGATGGGCGCGGGCCCCCGGCGCACCGGGCTCGTGGGCATCGACGGCATGGGCGGCACCGGCAAGTCGACGCTCGCCGTGCACGCCGCCTACCGGCTGGCGGACGCCTACCCCGACGGCCGGCTCTACTTCGACCTGCGCGGCTTCACCCCCGGCGAACGGCCGCTCCAGCCCGACTTCGTGGCCGCCGCGCTGCTGCGCGAACTCGGCGCGCCGGACGCGCAGATCCCCGACGACCCGCAGGGACGCTTCGCGCTGCTGCGGTCCTGGACGGCGGACCGGCGCCTGCTGCTGATCCTGGACAACGCGGCCGACACCGCGCAGGTGCGGCCCCTGCTGTCCGGCATGACGAAAGGATTCGTCATCGTGACCGGCCGGGTCCGGCTGGTCGACCTCGACAGCGCCCAGTGGCTGACCCTCGGCAGCCTGCAACCCGAGCAGAGCGCGCTGATGCTGACCCGGACGCTCGGCGAACAGCGCGTGGCCGCCGAACCCAAGGCCGCCCGGGTGCTGGCCGACCTGTGCGGCCACCTGCCGCTCGCCCTGCGCATCGCCGCCGCCCGGCTGTGCAACCGCCCGCACTGGACCCTGCAGTACCTGGTGGGGCGGCTGCACGACGAGTCCCGGCTGCTCAAGGAGCTGTGCTCCAACGAGCGCAGCGTCGCCACCACCATCCAGCTCTCCTACCAGGTGCTGGACCCCGACCAGCAGCGCGCCTTCCGCCTCCTGGGCCTGCACCCCGGCACCGACATCGACGTGTACGGGGCGGCCGCCCTGCTCGGCACGTCACCGCTGGACGCCGAGGACCTGCTGGAAGGGCTGCTCGACGTCCACCTGCTGCGCCAGCCCGGCGTCGGCCTGTACTCCTTCCACGACCTCGTCCGCAGCTTCGCCCGCGGGCTCGGGGAGACGGCGAACGAGACGGAGCGGGCCGAGGGACGCGCCGCGCTCGGCGGCCTGCTCGACTACTACGTGGCGGCGACCGACGAGGCCTGCCGGGCGCTGTTCCCGGCCCGGGCCCAGTACCGGATCGCCCCCACCGGGAAGGTCCCCGAGCTGCCGCCGCTGTGCGGCAGGCCCGAGGCGCAGCGCTGGTTCGACCGGGAGCAGCGGGCGCTGCAGGCGACCGTGGCCGTCGGCCACGAGCGGGGCTTCGACCTGCAGGCCGCCTACATCGCCCGCAACACCCTGTTCCAGCTGCACCGGCGCGGGGACATCAAGGGCTACCGGGAGGTCGCCGCGGTCGGTGTCGCCGCCGCCCGGCGCGACCAGGACCCGCTCGCCCTCCAGTTCAGCCTGCGCAACATGGTCGCGGGCCACTCCATGCTGGGCGACTTCCGGGCCGCGATGGACGTCGCCGAGGAGGGGCTGCGGCTGGCCCGGTCCCAGCAGGACCGGATCAGCGAGGGCTACTACCTGGGCGAACTGGGCTGGGCCTGCTGCGCCCTGGGGCGGCTGGCCGAGGGACGCGGGCTGCTGGAGCAGGCGATCGACGCGTTCCGGGAGGCGTCGGTCGAGCAGGAGGAGAACTTCGCCCTGTGCAACCTCAGTTCGGTCTACGCCTGGCTGGGCCGGACCGAGGAGGCGGTGGCCGCCGCCCGGCGGGCCGTGCTGCTCCAGCGGCGGATCGGTGAGCACCTGCACCAGGTCGCCGCGCTGAACGACCTGGCCATCGCCCACCTGTTCGGCGGCGACCACGAACCGGCGCGCGCGGCGCTCGAGCAGGCCCTCGACCTGTGCGACGAGTTCGCGATGCCCCGGTGCGTGGCCCTCACCAACGTCCTCATGGCCGACGTCTGCCAGCGTGACGGACGCGGTGCCGAGGCCCCGGCCTTCGTGGAGCGCGCCCTCACCCTCGTCACGCCGCTCGGGGCGAAGCCGTGGCAGGCCCAGATCGAGAACATCGCCGGTCTCGTCCACCGGCGGCGCGGCGAGTACGACCGGGCGCTCGAACTGCACCGCACCGCCTTCGAGCACGCCTCCGCCAGTGAGTACCGCATCGAGACCGCCTGGGCCCTGGACGGCATGGCCCACGCGCTGGAGGGCGCCGGCGACCAGCGGGGCGCGGTGGAGTACCGCCGGGCCGCGGCCGGGCACTTCGACACCATGGGCCTGCCGGCGGCCAGCCGGCGCCGCGGCTGACACGCCGCGGCGCTCCCTGCCCGCACCGACTGCGGGAGGGAGCGCCGCGGAAGCCTCTGTGGCCGGTCAGCCGGTACGGCTCAGGTGCCGGCGAACTTCGGTCCGCGGTCGTCGGCCATGACCTGGTGCCCGGTGCTCTTGCCGGTCCCGGCGGGCCCGTGGCCCGTCACCCCGGCTCCGAGCGCCAGCGCCACCGCGAGTATCCCCACCAGGCCGGCCAGCTTGCGTCGCATTCGTTCCCCCTGTTACAGCGTGTGTCTTCTTCGGCATGCGCCTTGCGCGGAACCGATCATCGGGGAAGGAGACCCCGAATGGAATCCTTTCCGGTACCGAACGACTACCTTGAGTCAGCGATCGGCCGGTTACGGCCCCCGGGGACCGGGACCGAGTCGATCAGCACCGCCAGCCCCGCCGCTGCCGCCGGCACCGCGAAGGCGCCCGCGGGGGAGAGGTGCTCCGCCGCCCAGCCGCCCACCGCCGAGCCGCAGGCGATGCCGGTGAGCAGGCCGGTGACGACGAGGCTCATCCCCTCGTTCAGCCGGTCGGCCGGGGTGCGCCGCTGCACCAGCGTCATCGCGGTGACCATCGTCGGCGCGGTCGCCATGCCCGCGAGCAGCAGTGCCCCCGCCAGGACCGTGAGCGAACCGGCCGCGGCGGCCGCGAGCCACGGCAGGCACATCAGCGCGGCCATCGCCCGCAGGCACTGCGCCAGCCGGAGCCCGGCCGGCTTCATCGCCCCGTACAGCAGCCCCGCCGCGCACGAGCCGGCCGCCTGCAGCGCGAGGACCACGCCCGCCGCCGCGCGGTGCCCCAGGGCGTCGGCGTAGGCGATCGTGACGACCTCCATGGAGCCGAACACCGCGCCGGTCGCCACGAAGCAGGCCAGCAGCGGCGGTATCCCGGGGCTCCGCAGCGGCGACGGACCCTTCGAACGTGCCTGCACCGGCGGCTCGGTGGCACGCTGCGCGGTGAACAGCAGCACCCCGGCCAGCAGCAGGCAGGCCCCGGTGAGCGTGCCCGCCTCCGGGAAGAAGGTGCCGGTCAGGAAGGACGCCAGCACCGGTCCGAGCATGAAGCACAGCTCGTCGGCGGCCTGTTCGAAGGAGTGCGCGGTGTGCAGGGCGGCGGGGTCGTCGCGCAGCAGGTGGGCCCAGCGGGCGCGGGAGAGGCCACCGACGTTGGGCGTGGCCGCCGTGGCGGCGTACGCGGCGAACAGCGTCCAGTCCGGGGCGCCTTCGTGCACGCACAGCAGCAGCGCGAGGCTGCCGAGCACAGCCGTGAGCGTGGCCGGTACGGCCACCCGGGCCTGGCCGTACCGGTCGACGAGCCGCGCGATCCAGGGCCCGGCCACCCCGGTGGCCACGAGCCCGGTGGCGGTGACGGAACCGGCGAGGGCGTACGAACCCCGCGACCCCGCGATCATCACGACGGCGCTCACCGAGAACATGCCCATGGGCAGGCGGGCGACGAGGTTGCCGGCGGTGAAGGCGCGGGTGCCGGGCAGGGAGAAGAGACGGCGGTATGCCAGGGTCTGCTGAGCCATGGCTCCACGGTCACCTCGAGTGGATCACCGGGTCCAACACCTTCTCGGCGCCCATTCACGCACCTGTGTTGTGAGTCCGGTAGGTTCGCCGCCATGCCCGCCCCCCTCTCCCTGGACCCGCGTCTCCTGCGCGCCTTCGTCACCGTCGCCGAGGAACTGCACTTCACCCGGGCCGCGGCCCGCCTGTACGTCGCCCAGCAGGCGCTGAGCCGGGACGTGCGGCGGCTGGAGCGGGAGCTGGGCGCCGAGCTGTTCGTGCGGACCACCCGGCAGGTGACGCTGACGCCGGACGGCGAGCGGCTGCTGCCGTACGCCCGTCGCGTCCTCGCCGCCCAGGACGACCTGCTCGCCGCCTTCAGCCAGCCCCGGCCGCTCCTGGTCGACCTCAACTCGGCCGGCCTGGCCACCGCCCGGCGCGTGCTGCACCGGGCCCGGGAACTCGCCCCGGACTGCGAGCTGATGGCCCGCTACGAGAGCGGCCTGACCGGGGCCGCGGCCGAGTTGCTCGCCGGCCGGCTGGACGCCTCCTTCGGCCGCTTCGCCGGCCTGGAGCCGGCCCTGCGGTCCGGCCTGGCCCAGCAGCCCGTGCGCTGGGAGCCCATGGCCGTCGTCCTGCCCGACGACCATCCCCTGGCCGCCCTGCCCGAGGTCCCGCTGGCCGCGCTGGCCGGCGAGACGGTGTACGCCGGCGCCGGCAACCCGCGTACTCGGGAGTGGACCGACCTGGCCCTGAGCCTCTTCGAGGGCCGCGGCATAGACCCGGCGCCCCCGCTTCCGCCGGCGGTCGGGGACGAGGAGTTCCAGCGGATCATGGCCAAGACTCGTGCCCCGGTGCTGGCCGTGGTGGACTTCCCCGCCCTGCCCGGCACGGTTCTGCGCCCGCTCGTCGACCCGGTTCCGCTGTCGCCGGTCTCGCTCGTGTGGCGGAAGGGGCTGGCTCACCCCGGCCTGGACGCCCTCCGGCGGGCCGCGAGCGAGCTCGCGCGGGCCGAAGGGTGGCTCCGACAGCCCGTCAACCGTTGGATTCCGGCCAGGGATTATGATGTGATGTGCGCCCCTAACTGACACGTGACCATCACGGAACCTTCACATGCGCTACATTCGTGACCCCAGTGCGGTGGGGTGAAGTGGGAGCTCGAACCGGACGGGGGCTTGGTCCGGTCGACGGGTGCTCGGCGTCGTATCGCCTCTGGAACGGTCCCGTGGGGGGATGTGCGCGCGTGAAAGAGTGGCGAGAAGACGCCCAACCGGAGTGGTCGGGGAATGCATCCGCGACCTCGGCCGTCCCCATGCCCGGCGAACACACCCAGTGGTTCCAGGAGACCAGCACGTTTCCGGCCAACACCGGGGCCCGTGCCGCGGGTGACCCCCTCCCCGGCCGCGGAACCCTGCCGGGCGCCGGCCCGTCCCCCGCCGGACCCGGCGCCGCGGACACCGGGACACCCCGGGTCGGCCGCGCCGTCCCGGCCGGACCCGAGGACACCGTCGCCCTCCGGCGCATCCCCAGGCAGCCCGGCCCCGCCGACCTCCGCCGCTCCCCGGCGGCCCGGCCGGCACCGGACGCCCGCCCGGTGGGGCGGACCGACGCGGCCCCGGACCCCGGGCACACCGCCGTCCGCACCCCCCAGGGCGCCCCGCACACCTCCTGGAGCGCCCCGGAGACCTCCGCCGGGGACCCCAGGCACGACCCGCACGAGGTGACGGTCCAGATGGACGCCGTCCAGCTCGGCGGCATCCGGCTGAGCCCGGCCGCGGGCACCCCGCGCCCCGCCGGCCGCGACGACGGCCCGGTCTTCGTCGACGAGTCGGGCCGCCGCAGCCGCCGCTTCCGCCGCCTCGGCATGCTCCTCGGCCTCGCCTGCGCCGTCTACGCCGTCGTGATCCTGGCGACCCTGCTGTCCGGCAGCTCGGACGCGCCCTGGATCCCGGTGCCGCGGAACGAGGAGGAGCCGGCGGGGCGGGTGGACGTGCCGCCGGTGCCCGCCGAGTCCGCCCCGTCGTCGGCCGGCCCGAGCGGCTCGCCGGCCGCCCGCCCGTCCGCCGGCGGCGGCACCGCCCCGGCACCGGGCACCGGCGCCCACACCCCCGGCAGCCCGGCCGGCACCCGGCCGGCTGCCTCCGGGACCTCTTCCGGCTCGGCCGTCACCGGCGGTTCGTCCCCCGCCACCAGGCCCGCCACCCCGTCCGGCGGCACCGGCACGTCCCCGAGCAGCCCGGCCGGCGGAGCCTCCAGCCCCTCCGCGTCCCCGGTCGGCGGCCTGCACCCGTCCTTGCCGCCCATCGCGTTCGAGGCGCCCGTCAACGGCGCCCCCGCCCCCGACCCGTCCCCGGAGCCCGACCACTGATGGCATCCCGCACCCGCCGTCACGCCGCCGCACCCGCCCGTGACGGCCTCCGGCGCCGCCGCCTGCCCCTGCGCCTGACGCTGCCGCTGCTCCTCCTCGTCGCCCTCGTCGCGATGCTGATGCTGCGCGGCTACGTCCACAGCGAGATCCTCGCCGACCACCGGATCCAGCCGGAGGCCGCCACCGGCAAGGTCCCGGAGAAGATCCTCGACGGCGGCCCGGTCATCGACACCCGCGGCGGCCGCACCACCAGCCTGGGCGTCCCCGACCACCGCCTGGTCCTCACCTTCGACGACGGCCCGGACCCCACCTGGACCCCCAAGGTGCTCGACGTGCTGAAGAAACACCACGCGCACGCCGTCTTCTTCGTCACCGGCACCATGACCTCCCGCTACCCGGAACTGGTCAAGCGCATGGTCGACGAGGGCCACGAGGTCGGGCTGCACACCTTCAACCACCCCGACCTCTCCTACCAGTCCGAGAAGCGCATCGACTGGGAGCTGTCCACCAACCAGCTCGCCATCACCGGCGCCGCCGGCATCCGCACCTCCCTCTTCCGGCCGCCGTACTCCTCCTTCGCCGACGCCATGGACGACAAGTCCTGGCCGGTCACCGAGTACATCGGCACCCGCGGCTACATCACGGTCGTCAACAACACCGACAGCGAGGACTGGAAGAAGCCGGGCGTCGACGAGATCATCCGCCGGGCCACCCCGCACGGCGGCAAGGGCGCGATCGTGCTCATGCACGACTCCGGCGGCGACCGCCACCAGACCGTGCAGGCGCTCGACAGGTTCCTGCCGACGCTCCAGCGGCAGGGCTACACCTTCGACAACCTCACCGAGGCCCTGGGCGCGCCCAGCGCCTCCACCCGGGTCACCGGGGTCGAGCTGTGGAAGGGCAGGGCGTGGATCTTCCTGGTCTCCGCCTCGGACGGCATCACCGGCGCGCTGGTCGTCGGCCTCGCGGTGATCGGCGCGCTCGTCATCTCCCGCTTCGTCCTCATGCTGCTGCTCTCCGGCGCCCACGCCCGCCGCGTGCGCCGCACGGGGTTCACCTGGGGGCCGCCGGTGACCGAACCGGTGTCGGTCCTGGTCCCGGCGTACAACGAGGCCAAGTGCATCGAGAACACCGTGCGTTCCCTGACGGCGAGCGAGCACCCCATCGAGGTGATCGTCGTCGACGACGGCTCCACGGACGGCACCGCGCGCATCGTGGAGTCGCTGGGACTGCCGGGCGTCCGCGTGGTGCGCCAGCTCAACGCGGGCAAGCCCGCCGCCCTCAACCGGGGCCTGGCGAACGCCCGGTACGACCTGGTCGTGATGATGGACGGGGACACGGTCTTCGAACCGTCCACGGTCCGCGAACTGGTCCAGCCCTTCGGCGACCCCCGGGTGGGCGCCGTCGCCGGCAACGCCAAGGTCGGCAACCGCGACTCGCTCATCGGCGCCTGGCAGCACATCGAGTACGTGATGGGCTTCAACCTCGACCGCCGCATGTACGACATCCTGCGCTGCATGCCGACGATCCCCGGCGCCGTCGGGGCCTTCCGCCGCTCGGCCCTGGAACGGGTCGGCGGCATGAGCGACGACACCCTCGCCGAGGACACCGACATCACCATGGCGATCCACCGCGACGGCTGGCGCGTGGTGTACGCCGAGCGGGCCCGGGCCTGGACCGAGGCCCCGGAGTCCGTGCAGCAGCTGTGGTCCCAGCGCTACCGCTGGTCGTACGGCACCATGCAGGCGATCTGGAAGCACCGGCGCGCCGTGCTGGAGCGGGGCCCCTCGGGCCGCTTCGGCCGCGTGGGCCTGCCGCTGGTCTCCCTGTTCATGGTGCTGGCCCCGCTGCTGGCCCCGCTGATCGACGTGTTCCTGCTCTACGGCGTCGTGTTCGGCCCGACCCAGAGGACGATCGCGGCCTGGCTCGGGGTCCTCGCCCTCCAGCTGGTCTGCGCCGCCTACGCCTTCCGCCTGGACCGGGAGCGCATGACCCATCTGATCTCGCTGCCGCTGCAGCAGATCCTCTACCGCCAACTCATGTACGTCGTGCTGCTGCAGTCCTGGATCACTGCACTCACCGGCGGTCGGCTGCGCTGGCAGAAGCTGCGGCGCACGGGTGTCGTCGAGGCGCCCGGCGGCCCGGTGCCGACCCAGCGCAGCCGCCGCAGCAGCAGTGATCGGAGGCCCGTGGCATGACCCACGGATACACGGCCAGTACCCCGGAGCCGGTACCGTCGTACGGCCTGCCGCAGCAGGCGGTCGCGGAGCCCGGGCCCGGGCCCGCCCCGGCGCCGAGGAAGCCGGGCCGCGACCGCTACCTGGACCTGCTGCGCTCCATCGCCCTGGTCCGGGTCGTGGTGTACCACCTCTTCGGCTGGGCCTGGCTGACGGTGCTGTTCCCCTCGATGGGCGTCATGTTCGCGCTGGCGGGCTCGCTGATGGCGCGTTCCCTGAGCCGCCCGCCGCTGAGCGTGATCAGGAGCCGCGTCCGCCGGCTGCTGCCGCCGCTGTGGGCGTTCAGCGCGGTGGTGCTGGCGCTGATGTTCGCGGCCGGCTGGAACCCGGTGAAGGACCCGGACAACGGCGGTACGTGGGGCCTGGCCAAGCTGGTCGACTACGTCGTACCGGTCGGCGCGCCGCCGTTCCCCTGGCACCTCGGCGCCAAGTCGGGCCTGCTGGAGGACACCTGGGCGGTGCAGGCCGCCGGGCCGCTGTGGTACCTCCGCGCCTACCTCTGGTTCGTGATCGCCTCCCCGCTGCTGCTGTGGGCCTTCCGCCGCTTTCCGTGGCCGACCCTGCTCGCCCCGCTGGGCCTGACGGCGGTCGTCGGCACGGGGCTCGTGACGATCCCCGGCGAGACGGGCAACGCGGTGTCGGACTTCGCGGTCTACGGCGGCTGCTGGGTCCTGGGCTTCGCCCACCACGAGGGCATGCTGGCGAGGATCCCCCGCTACGCCGCCATCTCCGCCTCGGCCCTGCTGATGGCCTTCGGCCTGTGGTGGGCCTCGGGCCACCTCGGCCCCGACGGCTGGGACCTCAACGACATCCCGCTGGCCCAGGCCTGCTGGTCCTTCGGGTTCGTCGTCATCCTGCTCCAGTACTCCCCGTCCTGGCAGGAACTGCCCGGCCGGCTGGCCCGCTGGGACAAGCTGGTCACGCTGTCCAACAACCGCGCCGTGACGATCTACCTGTGGCACAACATGCTGATCATGGCCACCGTTCCGATCATCGACCAGGCGTACGACCTGCCCTTCATGCAGAGCCCCGGTGCGGAGGCGGCGCTCGACTCCAGCTACATGCTGTGGATGTTCCTCCTGGTCTGGCCGCTGATCGGCCTGACGATCCTGGCCTTCGGCTGGATCGAGGACATCGCCGCCAGGCGCCGCCCCCGGCTGTGGCCGAACGGGGCGAACCGGGGTGGGGCGCGGCGCGGGGCCTGAGACGGCCGGGTCGCCGAAGGCCTCACCGCCGCCGGGGACGCCGCGTGAGAGCAACGTTCCCTTCCGGTCACCCACAGCCACAGCACGGAAACCCGGCCTCCCTACCTTCGGGCTCAGTCCCCGTTGGAAGACCGAGCCCGGAGCACCGTGGAGGCGTCATGACAGCCCCAGCCCCAACCCGACGCAGTGGCCGCTGGATCGAGCGCTGGGATCCCGAGGACGAGCGGTTCTGGGAGGAGACCGGACGGCGGACCGCCAACCGGAACCTCTGGTTCTCCGTCCTCTCCGAGCACATCGGGTTCTCGGTGTGGACCCTGTGGTCCGTCCTGGTCCTGTTCATGGGCCCCGAGTACGGGCTCACCCCGGCCGACAAGTTCCTGCTGACCTCCGTGGTCACGCTCGTCGGGGCCGTCGCCCGGGTGCCGTACACCTTCGCCGTGGCCGTCTTCGGCGGGCGGAACTGGACGGTCGTCTCGGCGAGCCTGCTGCTCGTCCCGACGACCGCCGCCTTCGTGGTGATGGAGCCGGGGACCTCCTTCTCCACCTTCCTGCTGGTGGGCCTGCTGGCCGGCATCGGCGGCGGCAACTTCGCCTCGTCCATGACCAACATCAACGCCTTCTTCCCGCTCAGGAAGAAGGGGTGGGCCCTCGGGCTGAACGCCGGCGGCGGCAACGTCGGCGTGGCGGCGATCCAGCTGGTGGCGCTCGCCGTCATCGGTGCCGGCGGCGGGCCCCGGGTGCTGCTCGGGATCTACATCCCGCTCATCGTCGTCGCCGCGGTCCTCGCCGCGTTCTTCATGGACAACATCGAGAACGTCAGGAACGACACCGGCGCCGCCAAGGACGCCGCGAAGGACGTCCACACCTGGATCATGTCCGTGCTCTACATCGGCACGTTCGGGTCCTTCATCGGCTACAGCTTCGCCTTCGGGCAGGTGCTGACCAACCAGTTCGGCCGCACCCCGCTGCAGGCCACCTACCTCACCTTCATGGGCCCGCTGCTCGGCTCCCTGATCCGGCCCGTCGGCGGCCGGCTCGCCGACCGGTACGGCGGCGCGCGGATCACCCTCTGCACCTACGTCGCCATGGCCGCCGCCACCGCCGTCCTGGTCGTCGCCGGCATGCAGAAGTCGCTGCCCCTGTTCGTGGCCGCCTTCGTCGTCCTGTTCTCGCTGACCGGCATCGGCAACGGCTCCACGTTCAAGATGATCCCCGGCATCTTCCAGGCCAGGGCCCTGGCCGAGGGACTGGAGGGCGAGGAGGCGGTCCGGTACGGGCGCCGGCTCTCCGGTGCCTCCATGGGCCTCATCGGCGCGGTCGGCGCGCTCGGCGGTGTCGGCATCAACCTCGCCTTCCGCCAGTCCTTCCTGTCCTACGGCTCCGGCACCGGCGCCTTCGTCGCCTTCCTCGCCTACTACGCCGTCTGCTTCGCGCTCACCTGGGCCGTATACCTTCGCCGTACGGCCCCCGCGACCCGGGCCACGGCCTCCGCCGAGGCAAAGCCCCAGCTCAGCTACGTTGAGGTGTGACGTAACACCGCGGACATCGCGCCGAACCGAGCCTGTCACGCGCCGTTGACAGGCTCGTTCGGCATGCGGGTCAGCTAGGAGAGCCATGTACGACGAACAGCAGCACCCCGAACAAGGACCCCTCGCCGGGTTCACCGTGGGCGTCACCGCCGCGCGCCGTGCCGAGGAACTGGGCGCGCTGCTGCAGCGGCGCGGTGCCGCCGTCCTGCACGCACCCACCCTGCGCATCGTCCCGCTCGCCGACGACGGCGAACTGCTCGTCGCCACCAAGGAGCTCATCGACCAGGTGCCGGACGTGGTGGTGGCCACCACCGCCATCGGGTTCCGGGGCTGGATCGAGGCCGCCGAGGGCTGGGGCCTGGGGGAACCGCTCCTCGCCCGCCTGCGCGGGGTGGAACTGCTGGCCCGCGGCCCCAAGGTCAAGGGCGCCATCCGCGCCGCCGGCCTCACCGAGGAGTGGTCGCCGTCCAGCGAGTCCATGGCCGAGGTGCTGGACCGGCTGCTGGAGGAGGGCGTGGACGGGCGCCGGGTCGCCGTCCAGCTGCACGGCGAGCCCCTGCCCGGCTTCGTCGAGTCGCTCAGGGCCGGGGGAGCGGAGGTCGTCCCGGTGCCGGTCTACCGCTGGATGCCGCCGGAGGACCTCGGCCCCGTGGACCGGCTGCTGGAAGCCGTCGTCTCCCGCGGGCTGGACGCGCTCACCTTCACCAGCGCACCGGCCGCCGCCTCCCTGCTCTCCCGCGCCGAGGACCGGGGCCTGCTGGCCGAGGTCCTGTCCGCCCTCGGCCACGACGTCCTGCCCGCCTGCGTGGGCCCGGTGACGGCGCTGCCGCTCCAGGTCCGGGGCGTCGACACCGTCCAGCCCGAGCGCTACCGCCTCGGCCCCCTCGTCCAGCTCCTGTGCCAGGAACTGCCCGGCCGCGCCCGGGCGTTGCCCGTCGCCGGGCACCGGATGGAGATCCGCGGCCACGCGGTCCTGATCGACGGGGAGCTGAAGCCCGTGCCGCCCGCCGGCATGTCGCTGCTGAGGGCGCTGGCGCGCCGCCCGGGCTGGGTGGTGGCCCGGGCCGACCTGCTGCGCGCACTGCCGGGCGCGGGCCGCGACGAGCACGCGGTGGAGACGGCGATGGCCCGCCTCCGCACGGCACTCGGCGCCCCGAAGCTGATCCAGACGGTGGTGAAACGGGGGTACCGGCTGGCGTTGGACCCGGCGGCGGACGCGAAGTACGCGGACGCGTGAACGGGGGAGGTGCTCAGAGGTACGTCGCCTGGTGGACGTAGAGACACTCGTGCCGCGGGACGATCAAGTAGAGGAAGAATCCACCCGGTACGTGCGCGACGTTCCCCTTCGGGCCCGCCTCCTGGTACGAGGCGCCGTCGAGATGGAACGCGGCCGCCGCGCGGACCAACTCGTCCGCCTGCTTCTCGACCTCGGCGACGAAGGCGGGCGGAGCGCCGCCGATGACGTAAGCCTCGTCCGGGTCGTACTCCCATCGCCAGGTCACGCGGACACCGCCTGCCGGGCCTCGGCCTCGATGGCGCGCAGTACTGACATCGCCTCGCGGAACTCGGGGTCGTCCCTGCTGTCGGTGTTGTGTACGGACACGAGTGCGGCCTGGTAACGGGAGCGGAGGTCGGGACGCCGCTCGATCTCAACCTGCGCCTGCCAGTACGTGAGCCAGTACTGCAAGTGGCCGATCTTGCCGTCCTGGAGCGCAGCCCCGAGCGCCTGCTCCTTGTGCTGTTCCATTTCGCCCAGACGGTGGGGGGCGACACGCGCCAGCGCGACACGAACGGCCGCCGGCGTGCGCTCGGGGCGTGGAATCAGTTCATGACCGTGGTCCGGTTGCGTCGTCACGCGCAGCACCTCCGTACTCGGCTTCCTGTGCCCACCGTACTGGGAACGACCGACAGCCACGTGTGTGGCAGCGTCCCCGGCAGCTGCTCGGTTCACGGCCGCCGCGCGCTGGCCGAGGCGGCCACGATAAATCGCTGTCCGGTCGCCGGAGCGCGGCGATAGACACCCGGAGTGCAAGAAACTTTGGAATTCCTCGATCTGCTGCGACTGAACGACGAACGGTCGGCCGCCTTCCGTGACGCGGTCGCCTCCGCTCCCAGCCTCGACGCGCAGGTGCCGTCCTGTCCCGGGTGGACCCTGTTCGATCTGCTGCGGCATCTGGGCGAGGGGCGCCGCACGTGGGCCGCCATCGTCGCCGCGGGGCCCGCCGACGCTCCCCCCGCCAAGTCCGTGTGGGACACCCCGGCCGCGCCCCGGGAGCGCGAGGCCCTGCTGGACCGGTGGTCGGCATCGGCGCAGCAACTCCTGTACACCCTGCGGGAGTCCGGCCCGGACCGCGGCTGCTGGACCTGGTGGGGCGCCTCGCAGTCACCGCAGACCGCCGGTGCCGTCGCCAGGCACCAGCTCCAGGAGATCACCGTCCACACCTACGACGCCCAGCTCACCGCGGGCGCCGCACAGCCGCTGCCGGACGAGGTGGCGCTCGACGGTGTCGACGAGTTCCTGCACACCTGCTGCGTGACGACGGCCGCCTGGCCGCACGAGCCCGCCACCGTCGACTACCACGCCACCGAGGGCCACTCCTGGCGCCTCACCCTGTCCGCCGACGGCGCACGCACGACCCGCCTGCCGGACGCCGGTGCCGGCCTGCCCACGGCCGACGCCTCCCTGCGGGCCACGGCCGACGAACTGGTCCTGGCCCTGTACGGCCGCGTCCCGGTGGACCCCCTGAAGGTCGAGGGCGACCCGCGCCTCTTCGACCAGCTTCTGGCCTGGGAGCCGGAGGAGTAGCCGTTTCGCAGGCCCCGCATGACGTCAGGCGACGATTCCCCTCTTCCCCGCACCCCGCCCGCCCACCTCGAACCACAGCAGCTTCCCCGCTCCCCGATCCAGCGGACTGTCACCGAGGGGCCAGCCGTCCCAGGAATCGGCGTACTGCTGTACGAGGTGCAGGCCGCGTCCCCCTTCGGCCTCCGTCGGGGCGCCCGGGACGCGGTCCCAGGGCGGGTCGCCGAAGGGCGCCGGGATGCGCGGGTGGCTGTCCCACACCCCGACCCGCAACCGACCGTCGGCCAGGGCGGTCAGCCGCAGGGAGGCGGGGCCGCTGGTGTGCCGGTAGGCGTTGGTGACCAGTTCGGACGTCAGCAACTCGACCGCCTCCAGTACCTCTTGTCTCCCGTGACTTTGCAGCGCCGCCCGTACGGTCACACGTGCGACGCGTGCCGCGCGCGGATCATGGGGCAGGCGAAGGGCGTACGCCCAGGTGTGGGGCAGGGATACGGTGCCCATGGAAACCTCCGGCAAGAGAAGGGACTCGGGCTCGCTCAACATCCGCACCCGGCGGTGGCTCTGCCTGGCGAGGTGCGCTTCCGACTTATGGATGCGAGGAGTTGGGCGGGCTGACGCGGACAACGTAGCGACAGTGATGGTAGGTATTCCATTGGATCGTCGAATACCTTCTAGTAGTCACCTGTGTGAGTGACTCAGCAAGCCCACGTCCAGGAGAGAAGCTTCGTCATGCCACCTGCGTCCTCCGTGACCCTGCGGCAGCAGCGTCTTGGCGCCGAGCTGCGCAAGCTCCGCGAGCGCGCCGGGCTGACATCGACCGCGGCCGCCGCGCTCCTCGGCGCTCCGCAGGCCCGAGTCAGCAACATCGAAGCCGGGCGGTACGCCGTGAGCGCCGATCGCGTGCGCACCCTGGCCCGCAACTACAGTGCAGCCGACGAGGCGTACGTCGATGCGCTCGCCGGCATGACGGGTGCGCGGCAGCGCGGCTGGTGGGAGGAGTACCGCGACAAGCTACCGACCGGCCTCCTGGACCTCGCCGAACTCGAGCACCATGCCACCGCGATGCGCGTGGCCGTCACCGTCCACATGCCAGGTCTGCTCCAGACACCGGAGCATGCTCGGGCCACCATGCGGGAAGCGGTGCCGCCTCTGCGCCCGTACGAGATCGAGCACCGCGTCTCCTACCGGGTGAAGCGTCAGGCCGTTCTCTTCGAGGGCACTCCGACGTCCTACACTGCCATCGTCCACGAGGCGGCCCTGCGCATGGGATTCGGTGGCCCGGACGTCGCCCGCGCACAGCTTCACCACCTCCTGGAGATGAGTGAGGAGCCCACGGTGACCGTGCTGGTGCTGCCGTTCGGCCAGACCGGCTTTCCCGCCGCGGGGCAGCCGATCACCTACGCTGCCGGACCAGTTCCTCAGCTCGACACGGTCGTCCTGGACACTGACCATGGCTGCGAGTTTCTGGATGCGGAAGCGCAGCTACAGCGGTATCGCTCTGTGCTGGACCGGATGGAGTCACGCGCCCGACCCGAACCCGAGTCCCGGGATCTCATTCACCGCATCGCCGCAGAACTCTGAGGAGCCAACATGTCCGGACTGACGTGGCAGAAGTCCACCCACAGCGCCGAAGCCGCCAACTGCGTCGAGATAGCCAGAACACCCTCGGTCATACACATCCGCGACTCCAAGACCCCCACGGCCCCGCACCTTTCGTTCCCGCCCACCACTTGGACGGCGTTTCTCTCCTGCGCACTGGACGCCAGAAGCCCATCCGCTCCGTGCTGATGGTCAGTGGGACTCGGAGGGTGAAGCCGGTCCGTCGATGGCGAGGAAGCGCAGCTCGGGGACTTCGACGAGCTCCCGGTCGGTGTTCTTTGGGGCGTAACACCTCTTGAGCTCGCGCTTGACGTCGTACCTGGTGTCCATGCCGGGGAACCCTCCTGTGCTCCACCGCGATCACGCAAGAAGCCGACAACCGGTCGTCGTGGTCATCGAGCATGTGTGAGCAGGGCCGGTTCAGGCCGGGCAGCGTGTCCACAGGGACAGGTCGCTGCTCGTGGCGACGTCGATGGTCTGACCGGAGGGGGAGAAGCCGGCGGCTCGGAACTCGGAGTGGTCGGCGTGGAAGATGTGCCACCACCCCTCTCCGTGCGGACCGGCGTGAGGCAGCCCCCCGTCCCGGGACAGCAGGACCCGATCGTTCGGCCAGGACGGAGCGACGACCTCCAGGATCCAGCCGTCAGCCGTGACGGTGTGGAATCCTCCCCCGAAAAGCCCGGCTGTCCGGACCCTGCTGCCGGCGATCGGGCCCAAGCCAGGGCACGACAGGTCGGCGGACGTGTCGGGAGTGCGCCCGTCCGGGTCGGGGTCGCGGTCCCGGGCGATCTTCTCCCCCGTGACGGCGTCGAAGAGCCCGTGGCCGTCGTGCGAAACGACCATCACCAGGTCGTGGCCGCTGTCGGGGTGCGAGGCGAAGCCGATCCCGAGAAGTCCCCCGACAGGGACGCCGTGCTCGTACGCGAAGACGGGCCGCCACGGTTCGGGCGCGGGTACCACCGGGGCCGCGAGGAGCCGATCCCGCATGGCTCGCTGGTAGGTGGAAAGCGCCGGTTCGGGCCCCGGTTGCCCCACCGGAGCCGCCTTCTTGGTCCACTTCGTCACCGCCTCATGATCCGCGCTCCCGGCCGCGACGTGCCAGTCGATCACCAAGCGGACCCGGTCGTGACTCCCGTACCCTTGACCTGGGGCTCAGCCCAACCTCGCCGGGGTGATGGAGATGCTCGACCTTTCCTCCGCGCTGTCCGATGCCACGCCCGTACGGGGCCGGGCGCCATGGCCCGGTCACGAATACGTCAAGGGCTGGGGTGTCTTCGGGCTCCCCTTCGATTCGGGTCACGTACTGGCCCTCCGGGTCTTTCCGGAGAACTGCTTCGGCCCCTACCGCACCTTGTGGCATCGCGACCCGAGCGGCAGCTGGTCGATCCACGTCGACGGGCCACGACTGGACACCGCGTGCCCCAGGTACTACGGCGCTGCCTGCGACTACACCGGGCATGCCCGGATCGGGCTCACGTGGACGGGCCCGGCCACCCTGCGGGTGACGATGGACTCCCCCTCCCTGGACTGGACCCTCACCGCCTCCGCGACCCGACTCCTCGGTCTCCTCAACGGCATCGGCGGGGCGCTCCCGCTCGCCACCTGGCGCCCTCGGCTCCTGGTGCGGGCTCGCGAGCGGCTGGCCCGTGCGCTGGGCATGGGGGACCTCCGGTTGTCCGGCACGATGCCGAGCGGTCACACCGGAACGCTCATGCCGCAGCGGATGTACTTCGTCGACGACTCGCACGCCACGTTCGACGGCGCCGACCTCGGGCGTCCGGTCCGGCTGAGGGAGAACCCACGCATCGGTGACGTGCCCCTGCCTGCTCGCGGCACGCTCGCCATCGGCCAGGCGGTGTGGGAGATCCTCGACCCGGCGGAGTACGAGCGCACTCGCACCGAGACCGCCCGGAGACGCTGATCGCGGAGTCCGGGTGCGCTCACCACCGGTCCAAGGGGTTCCGGCCGCGCCCGCCTGCGGGCACTGTGGGGGAGGGAAGTCCCCACTCTGAAATCCCGTCCGCTTCTCCGGTTCTCCGTTCTCCGTCCTAGGCGGTGACAGGCACATGGCACTGGGTACGGCCACGTCCCCGTACGAGCCGCGGTTCGACGCGGGGCGGATCTGTCTGGATCTGCTCGCCACCACGCATCCCGTCGAACGGCTGGACGCCGTCGAGCCGTTGTGCGCGTGGATCACCGGGTCCGGGCTGGTGCCGCCCGGTACCGCGCTGGCGCACGCCGACGCCGAGTGGGCGGCCGCGTTCCGGGAACTGCGGGGGTGTGTCGACCAGTTGGTGCGCGGCTCGCACACGCTGCTGCCGGCGTCGTACGACCTCGCGCTGCGCCGGCTCAACGAGGCCGCCCGCGCCGCGCCCCCCGCGCCGTGCGCCGTACGCCGTGCGGACGGCACGCTGGTGCGGGAGTCGGCCGTGGTGCCCGAGTGCGCGGGGCTGCTCGCGGTCGTCGCGCGGGACGCCGTCGAGCTGCTGACCGATCCCGTCGCGCGGGCCGCGGTGCGGGAGTGCGAGGGGGACAACTGCCCCGTCGTGTACCTGGACACCTCGCGCGGCCGGCGCCGCCGCTGGTGCTCCAGCGAGATCTGCGGCAACCGTGAGCGGGTGGCCCGGCACCGGCGGCGGGCGGCCCTCGCGCGGGCCTGAGTGTCCGGTTCGGGCCGTCTGCCGGATTCCGCCTTCGAAAGTGCCCAAGTGATTTGTGCAACACCGGGTTTGGCTGCCCGTCAGTACGGGCAGCCCGGAGCCCGCCCGTGCTGTGCCGGAAATGTAAAGAACATGCGGTGGGAATGTGCGCGCATGTCCCGCTCGTCACGCCAGTGCAGGGAAAACCGTCCCCTCCCGTTGAACATCACGCGGCTCCCGTCCGTACGGGTGGGCGAGCGACCGACTGGGGGAACCCCCGGACACCGGAGGTGGGCGTGCGCAAGGATGCGGCCGTGGCCAATGAACGTGGAGCGAGGGCCCGACATCGCATGTCCTCACAGCCCTCGGAACCGGATGAGGAGTTGATGCGTGCGCTGTACCGCGAGCACGCCGGACCTCTGCTCGCGTATGTCCTCAGGCTGGTCGCCGGAGACCGGCAGCGCGCCGAGGACGTCGTGCAGGAAACGCTCATCCGTGCCTGGAAGAACGCCGGTCAGCTCAATCGGGCGACCGGCTCGGTACGCCCCTGGCTGGTGACGGTCGCGCGACGCATCGTCATCGACGGCCACCGCAGCCGGCAGGCCCGGCCGCAGGAGGTCGATCCGTCGCCGCTGGAGGTCATCCCCGCGGAGGACGAGATCGACAAGGCGCTGTGGCTGATGACGCTGTCGGACGCGCTCGACGACCTGACCCCGGCCCACCGGGAGGTTCTCGTCGAGACGTACTTCAAGGGGCGTACCGTCAATGAGGCGGCCCAGACCCTGGGCATACCCAGCGGCACGGTCCGTTCCCGGGTGTTCTACGCCCTGCGGTCGATGAAGCTGGCACTGGAGGAGCGGGGGGTGACGGCGTGATGAGTGTGTACGGGGGATTCGGAGCGAGCGGTACGGGTATGTCTGGCCCCATGCAGGGATCTCCGGTGCCGAACGAGCACGAAACCGTCGGCGCTTACGCCCTCGGGATCCTGGACGACGCCGAGGCAACCGCTTTCGAGGCCCACCTGGCCGGGTGCGAGTGGTGCGCCCAGCAGCTCGACGAGCTGGCCGGGATGGAGCCGATGCTGGCCGCCCTCGCGGACCTGCCGGACTCCGGCAGTACGCCCTCGATCGGCGAGTCGCTGTCCGCCAAGCCCAGCCCGCGGCTGGTGGAGAAGCTGGTCGACGAGGTCGCCGACCGCCGGGCGCAGAAGCGGCGCAAGGGCTTCTACCTGGTCGCGGCCGCGGCCGTGCTGATCGTCGGCGGCCCGGTGGGCGTCATGGCGGCGAGCGGCGGTGACTCGGGGCAGACGGCCACACCGCTGGCGGCCTCCGCCCAGCAGACCTTCGACCAGCTGCCCGACAAGGTCAGCGGCAAGGACGCCGGGACGGGCGCCACGGCGACGGTCGCCATGGGCGAGAAGGACTGGGGCACCTCCGCGGTCCTCGAGCTCAAGGGCGTCAAGGGCCCGCTGAAGTGCTCCCTGGTCGCCGTCGGCACCGACGGCGAGCGCCAGACCCTGGGTTCCTGGTCCGTCCCCAAGTGGGGCTACGGCATCCCCGCCGGCAAGACCGAGGAGTCCAGGAAACCGCTGTACATCGGCGGCGGCACGGCCCTGAAGCCGAACGAGATCGACCACTTCGAGGTGACGACCTTCGACGGCAAGAAGCTCGTTCAGGTGGACGCGTAGCCGCCGTAGCTTTGCCGGGTCCCCTTCGCGTACGGTTGACGGCTGCCCAGCACGTCAGAAGGGGGCCCGGTGGCCGCTCAGGTTCAGCAGTCCGCGGTCGGATCGGTACAGGCGCACGACTCCGTGCGCGACCGAGAGATCAGCGTCGAACAGGAACACCTGGACCGGGTGTACCGGCGGCTCGAGGAGAAGATCCACGAGGCCGAGTTCCTGATGAACGACGCGGCCCAGCGCGGCCAGGTGGGCACCCCCGGCGCGCTGGCCGAACGGGACGCCCAGGTCTTCCGGGCCGGCATCCACCTGAACCGGCTGAACAACGAGTTCGAGGACTTCCTGTTCGGCCGGATCGACCTGCTGCTCGGCAAGGACGGGAAGAAGGGACCCGACGGCGCCTACACGGCGGTGGAGCCGGCGGAGGGGGCGGTGCGCCCCGACAGCACCGCCGACATCGCCGAGACCCTGCACATCGGGCGCATCGGCGTCCTCGACGAGGAGTACGCCCCCCTCGTCATCGACTGGCGGGCGCCGGCCGCCGCGCCCTTCTACCGGTCCACGCCCCGCGACCCCGGGCGGGTCGTGCGGCGCCGGGTCATCCGCTCCAAGGGCCGCCGGGTCCTCGGCGTCGAGGACGACCTGATGCGGCCCGAGCTGACGGCGTTCCTCGACGGCCGCGAGCTGCCGGTCATCGGCGACGGCGCCCTGATGGCCGCGCTCGGCCAGGCCCGCGGCCACACGATGCGGGACATCGTCGCCTCCATCCAGGCCGAGCAGGACCTGGTCATCCGCGCCCCCGCCGCCTCCGTCACGTACGTGGAGGGCGGCCCGGGCACGGGCAAGACGGCGGTCGCCCTGCACCGCGCCGCCTACCTGCTCTACCAGGACCGCAGACGCTACGCGGGCGGCATCCTGATCGTCTCGCCGACCCCGCTGCTGGTGGCCTACACCGAGGGCGTGCTGCCCTCGCTCGGCGAGGAGGGCCAGGTCGCGATCCGCGCGATCGGCTCCCTGGTCGACGGCGTGGCGGCCACGCTGTACGACTCCCCGGCCGTGGCCCGCGCCAAGGGCTCGTACCGGATGCTGAAGGTGCTGCGCAAGGCGGCCCGGGGCGCGCTGGAACTCGGGGCGGCCGCCCCGCCCGCCGGGGACGAGGACACCGCACGGGCGGCCCCCGCCGGGCCGCCCACCCGGCTCCGGGTGGTCGCCTTCGGGCGCCGGCTGGAACTGGAGGCCGAGGAACTGGAGCGCGTGCGCCGCACCGCACTCGGCGGCACCGCCCCGGTCAACCTGCTGCGCCCGCGTGCCCGCAAGCTGCTGCTGGACGCCCTGTGGGCGAAGTCCGGCGCGGCCTCCCGGCACACCGACCCGGAGCTGGCCGCCGAGCTGCGCGGCTCCTTCGACGAGGACGTCGCCGGCGAGGACTCCTTCCTCGCGTTCCTCGACGCCTGGTGGCCCGAGCTGACCCCGAAGGCCGTCCTCGCCGCGATGGCCGACGAGCGGCGGCTCGGCCGCTGGGCGCGCCGGATCCTCAACCCCGGTGAGGTCCGCAAGGTGGCCCGCTCGCTGAAGCGGGACGGCTTCTCCGTGCACGACATCGCGATGCTGGACGAGCTGCAGGCGATCCTCGGCACGCCGGCCCGTCCGCGCAGGAAGCGCGAGCTCGACCCGCTGGACCAGCTCACCGGTCTGGAGGAGCTGATGCCGGTGCGCGAGGAGACCCAGCGCGAGCGGGCCGAGCGCCTCGCGCAGGAGCGCACCGAGTACGCGCACGTCATCGTGGACGAGGCGCAGGACCTGACCCCGATGCAGTGGCGCATGGTCGGCCGCCGCGGCCGGCACGCCACCTGGACGGTCGTCGGCGACCCCGCCCAGTCCTCCTGGTCCGACCCGGACGAGGCGGCCGAGGCCCGCGACGAGGCCCTGGGCACCCGGCCCCGGCGCCGCTTCCAGCTCACCGTCAACTACCGCAACCCGGCGGAGATCGCCGAGCTGGCCTCCCGGGTGCTGGCGCTCGCCATGCCCGGCGCCGAGGCGCCGTCCGCCGTGCGGTCCACCGGGGTCGAGCCGCGCTTCAGCGTCCTGCGGGGCTCCCTGGAGCAGTCGGTGCGCGCCGAGGCCGAGCGGCTGCTGGAGCTGGTCGACGGCACGGTCGGCGTGGTCGTGGCGATGAACCGGCGCGAGGAGGCCCGGCGCTGGCTGGCCGGGCTCGGTGACCGGGTGGTGGCGCTCGGCAGCCTGGAGGCCAAGGGCCTCGAGTACGACGCGACGATCGTCGTGTCGCCCGCGGAGATCGCCGACGAGTCCCCGGCCGGGCTGCGCGTGCTGTACGTGGCGCTGACCCGGGCCACGCAGCAGCTCACGGTGGTCTCCGGGGAGCGGGACGAACCGGACGCGGCGGGGGTGCCGGACCTGCTGCGCGAGTGAGAACCCCATGAACTCACGGCGCGGGAATGGCCTTACGGGATCCGTTTGTTAGCCTGGGTGTGGCACCGGCCCGATCCAAGCCCCCGGGCCCAACCATAGTCGCTGCGAGCGACCACTTGCCGCGAGGCGAGCATGGCGGGTCGGTGTCATGAACGTGTGGGAGGCCCACGTCACTTCTGTGACGTGGGCCTCCCGCTTTTGGGCTTACGCCCGGTGATCGTCTCTCGTATGGTGGAAGTAGAATTCCGAAAGTGCGCGCCTGTGGTGAACACAACGTCCGCAATCCAGGGCGGCTACCACGTACTCAGGGGTAGGTGCGACGATCGGACGGCACAACACGCGACACGGTGAAAGCAGAGGAAGTCGGCCATGGCAACGGCGCCCAGCGTCTCCTACTCGATGACCATCCGGCTGGAGGTGCCCGCGAGCGGAACCGCCGTCTCGCAGCTCACCACCGCCGTGGAGTCCTCCGGAGGCTCGGTCACCGGCCTCGACGTCACCGCGTCCGGTCACGAGAAGCTCCGCATCGACGTCACCATCGCGGCGTCCTCCACGGCGCACGCCGAGGAGATCGTCGGCAAGCTGCGCACCATCGAGGGCGTCACCCTCGGCAAGGTCTCCGACCGTACGTTCCTGATGCACCTCGGCGGCAAGATCGAGATGGCGTCGAAGCACCCCATCCGCAACCGCGACGACCTCTCGATGATCTACACCCCGGGTGTGGCCCGCGTCTGCATGGCCATCGCGCAGAACCCCGAGGACGCCCGCCGCCTGACCATCAAGCGCAACTCCGTTGCTGTCGTGACGGACGGCTCCGCCGTGCTGGGCCTGGGCAACATCGGCCCGAAGGCCGCGCTGCCGGTCATGGAGGGCAAGGCGGCCCTGTTCAAGCGCTTCGCCGGCATCGACGCCTGGCCGATCTGCCTGGACACCCAGGACACCGACGCCATCGTCGAGATCGTCAAGGCGATCGCCCCGGGGTTCGCCGGCATCAACCTCGAGGACATCTCCGCCCCCCGCTGCTTCGAGATCGAGGCGCGGCTGCGCGAGGCCCTGGACATCCCCGTCTTCCACGACGACCAGCACGGCACCGCCATCGTCGTCCTCGCCGCCCTGACCAACGCGCTGCGCTGCACCGGGAAGGCGATCGAGAACATCCGCGTCGTCATGTCCGGCGCGGGCGCGGCCGGCACGGCCATCCTCAAGCTGCTGATCGCCGCCGGTGTGAAGAACGCCGTCGTCGCGGACATCAACGGCGTCGTGCACGCCGGCCGCGCGGACCTGGTGGACGCCCCGGCCGGCTCGGCGCTGCGCTGGATCGCCGACAACACCAACCCCGAGAACCTCACCGGCACCCTGAAGGAGGCCGTGCACGGCGCCGACGTGTTCATCGGCGTCTCCGCCCCGAACGTCCTGGACGGCGACGACGTGGCCGCCATGGCCGACGGCGCCATCGTGTTCGCGCTCGCGAACCCCGACCCGGAGGTCGACCCGGCGGTCGCCCGCCAGACCGCGGCCGTCGTGGCCACCGGCCGCTCCGACTTCCCCAACCAGATCAACAACGTGCTGGTCTTTCCGGGTGTCTTCCGCGGCCTGCTGGACGCCCAGTCCCGCACCGTCAACACCGAGATGATGCTCGCCGCCGCGAAGGCCCTCGCCGACGTGGTCACCGAGGACGAGCTGAACCCGAACTACATCGTCCCGAGCGTCTTCAACGAGAAGGTCGCGGGCGCCGTGGCCGGAGCGGTCCGCGAGGCCGCCAAGGCGGCCGGGGCAACGGTCTGACACGGTCGTACCGTAGGGTGCAGGGGCTGTGAGGATCGACACGGCAGCCCCCCGCACGGCGCGTCGTGGAACCACCCGTCGGCGGGCGCCCTCTAGGGTGACGGCCGGGCAAGGGGCCTTTCTGTGACTCCCTAGGGTGTTCTCACGACTCCTACGAGTGCCGGATTGGCTTTCCCGCCGCAGGTAGGGGCAGGATGCGTCCCTGGGCGCGAGCGCATCGGCATCGATCTCACCTCACGCCTCAATGGCAAGAAGAACACGGGAGTAACAACATGAACCGCAGTGAGCTGGTGGCCGCGCTGGCCGACCGCGCCGAGGTGACCCGCAAGGACGCCGACGCCGTTCTGGCCGCGTTCGCCGAGGTCGTCGGCGACATCGTCGCCAAGGGCGACGAGAAGGTCACCATCCCCGGCTTCCTGACCTTCGAGCGCACCCACCGTGCCGCTCGCACCGCGCGCAACCCGCAGACCGGTGAGCCCATCAACATCCCGGCCGGCTACAGCGTGAAGGTCTCCGCGGGCAGCAAGCTCAAGGAAGCGGCCAAGGGCAAGTAAGCGCTCCGCTCTGTGGCGCCGGTCCACCGGGGCGCCGCCGGGCTTCGGCGCCGTGGGTGGCTGCCGGCCTGATGTGGCTGGTCGCGCAGTTCCCCGCGCCCCTTTCGGGGCGCCACGGCTGGAGAAGTCGAAAGGGCGGCCCCCCTCATGTCGAGGGGGGCCGCCCTTTCGCCGTTTCGTCTAGCCGAGCGCCTTGCCCGGGAGCTCGACCTTGGCTCCCAGTTCGACGAGCTTCTCCATGAAGTTCTCGTAGCCGCGGTTGATCAGGTCGATGCCGTGCACGCGGGACGTCCCCTCGGCCGCGAGGGCGGCGATGAGGTACGAGAAGCCGCCGCGCAGGTCGGGGATGACCAGGTCGGCGCCCTGCAGCTTGGTGGGGCCGGAGACGACCGCGGAGTGCAGGAAGTTGCGCTGGCCGAAGCGGCAGTCGGAGCCGCCCAGGCACTCGCGGTAGAGCTGGATGTGGGCGCCCATCTGGTTCAGGGCGGAGGTGAAGCCCAGCCGGGACTCGTAGACCGTCTCGTGGATGATGGACAGCCCCGTGGCCTGCGTCAGGGCCACCACCAGCGGCTGCTGCCAGTCGGTCTGGAAGCCCGGGTGCACGTCCGTCTCCAGCGCGATGGACTTCAGCCGGCCGCCCGGGTGCCAGAAGCGGATGCCCTCGTCGTCGATCTCGAAGGCACCGCCCACCTTCCGGTAGGTGTTCAGGAACGTCATCATCGAGCGCTGCTGGGCGCCGCGGACGTAGATGTTGCCGTTGGTCGCCAGCGCCGCCGACGCCCAGGACGCGGCCTCCAGGCGGTCCGACAGGGCGCGGTGGGTGTAGCCGCCGAGCTGGTCCACACCGGTGATGCGGATCGTGCGGTCGGTGTCCATCGCGATGATCGCGCCCATCTTCTGCAGCACGCAGATGAGGTCCTCGATCTCCGGCTCGACGGCCGCGTTGGACAGCTCGGTGACGCCCTCGGCGAGCACGGCCGTCAGCAGCACCTGCTCGGTCGCGCCGACCGACGGGTACGGCAGCCGGATCTTCGTGCCCCTGAGGCCCTTCGGGGCCTCCAGGTACTGGCCGTCCGCGCGCTTCTCGATCGTCGCGCCGAACTGGCGCAGCACGTCGAAGTGGAAGTCGATGGGCCGGCCGCCGATGTCGCAGCCGCCGAGGCCGGGGATGAAGGCGTGGCCGAGCCGGTGCAGCAGCGGGCCGCAGAACAGGATCGGGATGCGGCTGGAACCGGCGTGGGCATCGATGTCAGCGACGTTCGCGCTCTCCACGTGCGTGGGGTCCATCACCAGCTCACCGGGTTCCTCACCCGGCCGGACCGTCACCCCGTGCAGCTGGAGCAGGCCGCGCACGACGCGCACGTCACGGATGTCCGGAACGTTGCGCAGCCGGCTCGGCGCACTGCCCAGCAGGGCGGCGACCATGGCCTTCGGTACGAGGTTCTTCGCACCGCGGACCCGGATCTCGCCCTCCAGCGGGGTGCCGCCGTGGACAAGCAGGACATCGTCGTTGACGGTCATGTATCTCGCGTTCCGATGAGTCGGGCAGGGGCCGGCCGGTCAACTTTGCGCAGGGGCCGGAGAGACAGGGTAATCGCCGATCACCCCCCTGCCGTAAGCCCGAGCACCACCCAGTCGCGTCATGGCTGTGTCACAACACGAACCGTTCCCCGGCGGCCACGGGCCGTCACCGGGCGGGTCGTGCGCCGGGCCCGCTTCCGTGCTCCCTGGCCTGCGTTCACTCCCGGACCCCGATTGGCTCCCCACGCCGGGGGAAGATGCGGGATCATGTCTGGCATGACCGAGGTGTCCTCGCTCACAGGGCGGCTGCTCGTGGCCACCCCCGCCCTGGCGGACCCGAACTTCGACCGCGCGGTGGTGCTCCTCCTCGACCACGACGAGGAGGGCTCGCTCGGTGTCGTCCTCAACCGCCCCACCCCCGTGGACGTCGGCGACATCCTGGAGGGCTGGGCCGACCTCGCCGGCGAGCCCGGCGTGGTCTTCCAGGGCGGCCCGGTGTCGCTGGACTCGGCGCTCGGCGTCGCGGTCATCCCGGGCGGCTCGAACGGCGACCTGGCCCCGCTCGGCTGGCGCCGGGTGCACGGCGCGATCGGTCTGGTCGACCTGGAGGCGCCGCCGGAGCTGCTCGCCTCCGCCCTCGGATCGCTGAGGATCTTCGCCGGGTACGCCGGCTGGGGCCCCGGTCAGCTGGAGGACGAGCTGGTGGAGGGCGCCTGGTACGTCGTCGAGTCCGAGCCCGGGGACGTGTCCTCCCCGGCGCCCGAGAGACTGTGGCGCGAGGTGCTGCGGCGCCAGCGCAACGAGCTGGCGATGGTGGCCACGTATCCGGACGACCCGTCGCTCAACTGAAGCGGTGGGGCTTCAGTACTCTGGGGCGTATGAGCACTCTCGAGCCCGAGCGCGGGACTGGTACGGGGACCCTCGTAGAGCCGACGCCACAGGTGTCCCACGGCGACGGCGACCACGAGCGCTTCGCCCACTACGTCCAGAAGGACAAGATCATGGCGAGCGCCCTCGACGGCACCCCCGTCGTGGCGCTGTGCGGCAAGGTGTGGGTGCCGGGCCGCGACCCGAAGAAGTACCCCGTCTGCCCCATGTGCAAGGAGATCTACGACTCCATGGGCAGCGGCGGCGACGGTGACGGCAAGGACGGCGACAAGTAGGGCTCGTCCGCCCGCCCGAACGCCCGCGGGCCCCCGGGGTGCGCCGATGTGCGCCCGGGGGCCCGCCCGTGCCGGTGGCGCCGAGAGGTACAGACCTCTTGTCGGTGCCCCGGCGGATCCGTAGGCTCGCCGGCCAGTACGCAGCGGAAGCAGCCGTCGCACGCGGTGCGACGCATGACGCGGAGGTGCGGCGGGCGGCATGAGCGACACCAAACACTTCCCGGACCTCGACGGAGCGCTGATCCCCGCGCCGGTCCGCGTCACGCCCGCTCCGCCCGGTGACGGCGCCCCGCACGTCATCGACGCGGACACCGGGATCGACGCCACCGGGGGCACCGAGCGCGTCGCGCGCTGGCTGCGGACGACCGTGGGCGCGGCGACCGGGCTGCCGCTCGCCCCGCACCGCGACAGCGGCTCGCGCGTCCTGCTGCGCGTCGTGCCCGCGCTGGCCGGTGAGCTCGGCAGCGACGAGGGCTACCGGCTGACCGCCGACGGCCGTCTCCTCACGATCGACGGCGCGAGCGAGACCGGCCTGTTCTGGGGGGCCCAGACCCTGCGTCAGCTGCTCGGCCCCGACGCCTTCCGGCGCGCCCCGGTCACCGGCCGGACCGCGTGGGAGATCCCGGCCGTCACCGTCCAGGACGCCCCCCGGTTCCGCTGGCGCGGCCTCCTGCTCGACGTCGCCCGGCACTTCATGCCCAAGGACGGCGTGCTGCGCTACCTCGACCTGATGGCCGCGCACAAACTCAACGTCCTGCACCTGCACCTGACGGACGACCAGGGCTGGCGCGTCGAGATCCGGCGCCATCCCCGGCTGACCGAGGCCGGCTCCTGGCGGGCACGGACGAGATTCGGCCACCGCGCCTCGCCGCTGTGGGAGCACAGGCCGCACGGGGGCCACTACACCCAGGACGACGTCCGCGAGATCGTCGCCTACGCCGCCGAGCGGCACATCACCGTCGTCCCGGAGATCGACGTACCGGGCCACTCGCAGGCCGCCATCGCCGCCTATCCGGAACTCGGCAACACCGACGTCGTCGACACCACCGCCCTCTCCGTCTGGGACGACTGGGGGATCAACCCCAACGTACTGGCCCCCACCGACACCACCCTGCGGTTCTACGAGGGGGTGTTCGAGGAGGTTCTGGAACTCTTCCCGTCGCAGTTCGTCCACATCGGCGGCGACGAGTGCCCCAAGGACCAGTGGCGCGCCTCGCCGGCGGCCCAGGCCCGCATCGCCGAACTCGGGCTGGCCGGCGAGGAGGAGCTGCAGGCGTGGTTCGTCGGCCACTTCGGCCGGTGGCTCTCCGCGCGCGGGCGCCGGCTCATCGGCTGGGACGAGATCATGGAGGGCGGCCTCGCCGAGGGCGCCGCGGTCTCCTCCTGGCGGGGGTACGAGGGCGGGGTCGCCGCGGCGCGCGCGGGGCACGACGTGGTCATGTGCCCGGAGCAGTACGTGTACCTGGACCACCGTCAGGCGCCGGGCGAGGACGAGCCGGTGCCGATCGGCTGGGTGCGCACCCTGGAGGACGTCTACCGGTTCGAGCCCGTTCCGCCCCAACTCACCGACGGCGAGGCCCGGCACGTCCTGGGCACGCAGGCCAACCTGTGGACCGAGGTGATGGAGGACGCCGCGCGCGTGGACTACCAGGCCTTCCCCCGGCTCGCCGCCCTGGCCGAGGTCGCCTGGAGCCGGCTGCCCGCCCCGGCGGAGCGGGACTTCGCGGACTTCGAGCGCCGGATGGCCGCCCACTACCGGCGACTTGACGCCCTCGGTGTCGCCTACCGGCCGCCCGCCGGTCCCCGGCCGTGGCAGCGGCGGCCCGGTGTGCCCGGCCGCCCGATCGAGGGGCCACCCCCGAACCGGTAGGGAAGGACCGGTGGAAAAAGGCCGGTAAGAAAAGCTGAAAAATGCCTCCAATGGTCACTGGGGAGGGTTAATCGGATGCATCGGCTGGGGCGCACAAAATAGGACCATCTCCCCGATGAGGTGGACGAATGCCTCCTAGCGGACCCCCGCGTCCGCCCCTTGCGAAGATGTGCCAGAGTTGCCACGTCCGCCCTGTGAGCACGTACCGTACGGCCACACAGGTGGGACCAGGTGGGGCAGCGGGAAGGGGCAGCCGGTTTGACCACGCACGCACCGCAGGCGGCGCAGGCCGTCACGCTGCCCACGACACTGGACGAGGCCGTGGCGGCCCTCACCGCCATGCCGGCCGCCGTCCCGGTGGCGGGCGGCACCGACCTCATGGCCGCCGTCAACTCCGGCCAGCTCAGGCCCGCCGCCCTGGTCGGCCTCGGGCGGATCAGCGAGATCCGCGGCTGGCAGTACCAGGACGGCCACGCGCTGCTCGGCGCGGGCCTCACGCACGCGCGCATGGGCCGCCCCGACTTCGCGGCCCTGATCCCGGCGCTGGCCGCCGCCGCGCGCGCCGCGGGCCCGCCGCACATCCGCAACGCGGGCACCCTGGGCGGCAACATCGCCTCCGCCGCCCCCACCGGGGACGCGCTGCCGGTGCTGGCCGCCCTGGAGGCGACGCTGATCATCGCGGGCCAGGGCGGAGCCCGCCGGGAGATCCCGGTCTCCCACCTGCTGGCCGGCGTGGAGATGCTGCGCGGCGGCGAACTCATCGGCTTCGTGCGCGTGCCGCTGCTGCACGCCCCGCAGGTCTTCCTGAAGGCGACCGGCCGCACCGGCCCGGGCCGCGCGGCGGCCTCCGTGGCCGTCGTCCTCGACCCGGCCCGGCGCGGGGTGCGGTGCGCCGTCGGCGCCATAGCGCCGATGCCGCTGCGCCCGCTGGACGCCGAGCAGTGGGTCGCGCAGCTCATCGACTGGGACAACGACCGCGCGCTGGTCCCGGAGGCCCTGCAGGCCTTCGGTGAGTACGTGGCCGCGGCCTGCATCCCCGACCCGGTACCCGAGCCGGACGGCTCCGTCGTCCCGCTCCCGCCCGCCGTACTGCACCTGCGGCGCACCGTCGCCGCGCTGGCCCGACGAGCACTGGGGAGGGCGCTGTCGTGACCGACGACCAGCACGGAGAGGGCACCCCCCAGGGCGGCGGCCGCTGGGACCCGCTGCCCCAGGGCGACTACGACGACGGCGCCACCGCCTTCGTCAAGCTCCCCGAGGGGGGCATCGACGCCCTGCTCTCCGGTGACAGCCCCCTGGCCGCGCCCGGCCACGGCTACGTGCCGCCGCGGATAACGCCGGCCCCCGGCGCGGGCGAACCCGACGGCGGCGGCGCCTGGGCGGCGCCGGGCGGCGGCGAGCAGTGGCCCGACCCCAACGCCGTGCCCCCGGGCCCGGCGGGCGGCGACCGGTTCACGTACCAGCCCGCGGCCACGCAGCAGTGGACCTTCGAGGAGCCCGCGGCCCCGCCCGCCCCCGGACACGACGTCACCGGCCAGTGGTCGATCCCGGTCGCCGGCGGCGACCTGCCGGACGAGTCGGGCGAGTTCACGACGTCGGCGCTGGTCGAGCAGTGGGGCGGCACCCCGCCCGCCACGCTCCCCGGCGGCGCCTCCGCCCCGTGGGCGACGGAGCCGCCGGGACAGCCCTGGGGCCGGCCGGAGCAGGAGCCGGCGCGGCCGGAACCGCGGCGGGACCACCCCTTCGCGGCGGCCCCGCCCGGCCACCCCGCCGACCCGGCCGGCACAGCACCCGGCGCCCCCGACGGCCTGTACGCCGGGAGCCCCGCGGACGGCGCGGGTCCGGCGGATCCGGCCGAGGACGGCGCCACCGCCTCCGGACGCGGCCCCGAGGAGGCCGGACCCGAGACGGGAGGTACCCCCGCGGGTACCGCCGACGACAGCGACCCCGCGCAGGCCGCCGAGGGCCCCGCCGGCGGCCCGGCGGACCACGGCCCGGCCACCGGGACCGGCCCGGCGCACGAGGCCGCGCAGCCGCCCGTCACGGCCGACGCACCCCCCACCGCCGACCCGGCGGCCACCGACGGCCCGGCGGAACCGGCGGGATCCGAGGACGCGCCCGACGCCGCGGATCCCGAGGACCCCGCGACCCGCGCCGGCGAGGACCACGCGACGGCGGCCCACGAGACGCCGGCCGACGCACCGGACCCCGAGGACCCCGCCCCGCTCCCCCCTCACGACGAACACCCCCTCGCCTCCTACGTGCTGCGCGTCAACGGCGCCGACCGCCCCGTCACCGACGCCTGGATCGGCGAGTCCCTGCTGTACGTCCTGCGGGAGCGGCTCGGGCTCGCGGGCGCCAAGGACGGCTGCTCGCAGGGCGAGTGCGGCGCCTGCAACGTCCAGGTCGACGGCCGCCTCGTCGCCTCCTGCCTGGTCCCGGCGGTCACCGCGGCCGGCAGCGAGGTCCGCACCGTCGAGGGCCTGGCCGTCGACGGGCAGCCCTCCGACGTGCAGCGCGCCCTCGCCCGGTGCGGCGCCGTGCAGTGCGGCTTCTGCGTGCCCGGCATGGCGATGACCCTGCACGACCTGCTGGAGGGCAACCCCGCGCCGACCGAGCTGGAGACCCGCCAGGCCCTGTGCGGCAACCTGTGCCGCTGCTCCGGCTACCGGGGCGTCCTGCGGGCCGTCCAGGAGGTCGTCGCCGAACGCGAGGCGCACACCGGCGCCGACGCCGGGACGGACACCGACGAGCCGCGCATCCCGCACCAGGCGGGCCCGGGCGCCGGCGGCGTCAACCCGTCGGCGTTCGACACCCACGCGACCCACGGACACGGGGTCTTCGACAGTCCCCACACCTTCGGGACACCGGGACCGCACGACCAGCACCACGGCCAGGACGGAGGCCAGGCGTGAGCAACGAAGCCGCCACCGCGACCACCGCGGACGCCACCGAGACGGCCGCCGAGCAGGTGCCGCACGGTCTCGGCGCCTCCCTCCCGCACGCCGACGCCCGCGCCAAGACCGAGGGCACCTTCCCGTACGCCGCCGACCTGTGGGCCGAGGGCCTGCTGTGGGCGGCCGTCCTGCGCTCCCCGCACGCGCACGCGCGCATCGTCTCCATCGACACCAGCCACGCGCGCGAGATGCCCGGCGTCCGGGCCGTCGTCACCCACGAGGACGTGCCCGGCACCTCCCGCCACGGCCGCGGCACGCCCGACCGGCCGGTGTTCGCCTCCGAGGTCGTGCGCCACCACGGCGAGCCCATCGCCGCCGTCGCCGCCGACCACCCCGACACCGCGCGGATGGCCGCCGCCGCCGTCATCGTCGAGTACGAGGTGCTCGACCCGGTGACCGACCCCGAACAGGCCTTCGAGGCGGAGCCGCTGCACCCGGACGGCAACCTGATCCGGCACATCCCGCTGCGCCACGGCGACCCGGACGCGGTCGGCGAGGTCGTCGTCGAGGGCCAGTACCGCATCGGCCGCGCGGACCCGGCCCCCATCGGCGCCGAGGCCGGCCTCGCCGTGCCCCGCCCCGACGGCGGCGTGGAGCTGTACCTGGCCTCCACCGACCCGCACACCGACCGCAACACGGCCGCCGCCTGCTACGGCCTGTCGCCGGATCGGGTGAAGATCGTCGTCACCGGGGTGCCCGGCGCCACCGCCGACCGCGAGGACCAGGGCTTCCAGCTCCCGCTCGGCCTGCTCGCGCTGAAGACCGGCTGCCCGGTGAAGCTGACGGCCACCCGCGAGGAGTCGTTCCTCGGCCACGCCCACCGCCACCCCACCCTGTTGCGCTACCGCCACCACGCCGACGCCGAGGGCCGGCTGGTGAAGGTCGAGGCGCAGATCCTGCTGGACGCGGGCGCCTACGCCGACACCTCCGCCGACGCGCTCGCCGCCGCCGTCTCCTTCGCGTGCGGCCCGTACGTCGTCCCGCACGCCTTCATCGAGGGCTGGGCGGTCCGCACCAACAACCCGCCCTCCGGCCACGTGCGCGGCGAGGGCGCCATGCAGGTGTGCGCCGCGTACGAGGCGCAGATGGACAAGCTGGCGCGGAAACTGGGCCTGGACCCGGCCGAGGTGCGCCTGCGCAACGTCCTCGCGACCGGCGACGTCCTGCCCATCGGCCAGACCGTGACCTGCCCGGCCCCGGTCGCCGAACTCCTCCAGGCGGTCCGGGACTTCCCGCTCCCGCCGCTGCCCAAGGACACCCCCGAGGACGAGTGGCTGCTGCCCGGCGGCCCCGAGGGCGCGGGCGAGCCCGGGGCCGTGCGCCGCGGCGTCGGCTACGGCCTGGGCATGGTGCACATGCTCGGCGCGGAGGGCGCCGACGAGGTGTCCACGGCGACCGTCAAGGTCCAGGACGGCGTCGCGACCGTGCTCTGCGCGGCCGTGGAGACGGGGCAGGGCTTCACCACGCTGGCCCGGCAGATCGTGCAGGACACCCTGGGCGTCGACGAGGTGCACGTCGTCCCCGTCGACACCGACCAGCCGCCGGCCGGCCCGGGCTGCCGCGGCCGCCACACCTGGGTGTCGGGCGGCGCGGTGGAGCGCGCGGCCAAGATGGTCCGCACCCAGCTCCTGCAGCCCCTGGCGCACAAGTTCGGCATGTCCACCGAGCTGCTGCAGATCACCGACGGCAAGATCACTTCGTACGACGGCGTGCTCTCGACGACCGTCACCGAGGCGCTGGAGGGCAAGGAGCTGTGGGCCACGGCCCAGTGCCGCCCGCACCCCACCGAGCCCCTGGACGCCGCGGGGCAGGGCGACGCCTTCGTCGGCCTGGCCTTCTGCGCCATCCGCGCGGTGGTGGACGTGGACATCGAGCTCGGCTCGGTCCGCGTGGTGGAGCTGGCCGTCGCCCAGGACGTCGGCCGGGTCCTCAACCCGGGCCAGCTCGCCGCCCGCATCGAGGCCGGCGTCACCCAGGGCGTCGGCATCGCCCTCACCGAGAACCTGCGCACCCCGCGCGGCCTGATCCGCCACCCCGACCTGACCGGATACGCCCTGCCGACCGCCCTGGACGCGCCGGACATCCGGATCGTGAGACTGGTCGAGGAACGGGACGTGGTCGCCCCCTTCGGCGCCAAGTCGGTCAGCGCGGTCCCCGTGGTGACCTCCCCGGCCGCGATCGCCTCGGCCGTCCGCGCCGCCACCGGCCGGCCGGTCAACCGCCTCCCCATCCGCCCCCAGGCCGCAGTGGTGACGACCCCGTGAGCGCACCCCCCGAAGAGCCCCGCTACGAGCCCCCGCCGAGCCTCGGCAAGCTGTTCCTGTGGATCCTCGTGTTCGTCCTGGCGGCCCTGGTCGTCGTCCTGGGCGGCATCTACCTCACCTGAGGCAACGGCCCGGGGCCGTCCGGCGTCCTTCCCACCGGGCGTTGTCAGTGGTGCGGCGTACTGTGCGCAGCAGTGGGGGACGGCCGCGTCCGACAGGCCCTGGGCGGCCGGGCACGCCCTGCCCAGGGACGGCGTACGGCGCGCGGCGACGTACCGAGCACGATCGCGGGGGAGCGATGAGCACGACGGAGGCCGGGGTTCCGGCGATCACGCTGACCGAGGCGGAGCTGGACCGCCACGTCACGCACGCGCCGACGCGCGGCCTGCTGACGGGCCCCGGACTGCCCGCCGACACCGACCTGCTGACCTTCTCCCCGCTGCGCACGCACGGCCTGCGCACGCTGGGCGACGCCACGGACGGTCCCTTCCACCTGGCGGAGGAGCTGCGCGGCCGCCTGGTGATAGGCGAACTCCTCAACCCCGCGGGCATGGACCGCGAGTCGATCCTGCTCGACGGCGCGACCGGCGAGATCACGACGGCCTACCTCTTCGACCCGGCCGAGTGGCGCCCCTTCGCCCCGTCCCTGGACACCCTGCTGCGTTTCGCCGCGGTCACGGAGGAACTGTCGGGCCTGCGCGGCCGCTTCGCCGCCCTGGCCGGGCAGTACGGTCCCGGGACGGCGGCCGAGGCCACCCGCCGCCTGCTCGCCCTCTTCGAGGAGGGCACGGACGGCGCGGTCCCGCCCTACTGGAAGGCGGCGGCCCTCATCCGCCCGCTCGCCCTCGCCGCCGGCCCCGGCACCGCGTCCGGCCTCACCCTGGACGTGCCCGCCCGCGTCCTGGACCAGGAGTTCGGGTACGGCCGGGTGGTCCGCTTCGAGGAGATCGACCTCCCCGCCACGCTCACCCACGAGCCGACCCGCCGCTTCCTGCGCGAGACGGGCCTGCCGGAGGAGGCGGTCCTCTTCCACGCCGACACGGACGCGCCGCTGCCCACCCTCACCGAGTACTTCACCACCGAGCGCCCCGACGACCGCGTCCTGGCCACCCTCCCCGCGCACGCCGGCCACCTGGTCCGCCTGGGGTACCTGGTCGAGGACAACAGCCTGGTGGTCGACGGCAGAACGGGCGCGGTCCTCACGTTCAGCGAGCCCGGCGCGACGCTCCACGCCCTCAACACCGACGTCTCCACCCTGGCGTTCACCCTCTGGCTCCTGCACCACGAGCGCACCATCGACGAGCACCTGTCCCGCGAGCTGACCACGACGGCCTACGACCAGCTGGCCGCGGCCATGATCCACACTCTGACCGCCGTGGACCCCACGCCCCTGCTCCCGGACACCGCCTGGCACTACTGGACGGAGCTGTTCCAGGACGAGGCGGGCGGGGTGCTCTGACCTCTGCCGGGCACGGCCGGGCGTACGACCAAGGTCGCAGGACGGACCCGACCACCGACAGGGGCCAAACCCGTCGACGGGCCTTACCCTGACGGGCATGAGTGCCCTCGAGTCCCCCGACACCGCTGTGGTGGAAGATGCCCGCGTCCCGGAAGAGAACGGCGGTGTGCTGGGCCGGTCGTACCGGGCGCTCAGTGTCGGGATCGTCTCCGTCGTGCTGCTCATCGCCTTCGAGGCGACGGCCGTCGGCACCGCGATGCCGGTCGCCGCGCGGGAGCTCGACGGGCTGGCGCTGTACGCCTTCGCCTTCTCCGGGTACTTCACCACCAGCCTGTTCGGCATGGTGCTCGCCGGGCAGTGGTCCGACCGGCGCGGCCCGCTCGGCGCGCTGACCACCGGCATCGCGGCCTTCGCCGCCGGCCTCGTCGTCGCCGGCACCGCCCAGGTCATGTGGGTGTTCATCCTGGGCCGGGCCGTGCAGGGGTTCGGCGGCGGGCTGGTCATCGTCGCGCTCTACGTCGTCGTCGGGCGGGCGTATCCCGAGCGGCTGCGCCCGGCGATCATGGCGGCCTTCGCCGCGAGCTGGGTCGTACCGTCGGTCGTCGGCCCCCTCGCCGCGGGCGCCGTGACCGAGCACCTCGGCTGGCGGTGGGTCTTCCTCGGCATACCCGTGCTGGTGGTGTTCCCGCTCGCGCTCGCGCTGCCCCGGATACGGCAGCGCACCTCGGGCCCCGTGGGCGCCACCGGCGACTTCGTCCCCGCCGGCCGCCGCCGCATCCGGCTCGCCCTCGCCGTCTCCCTCGGCGCCGGGCTCCTCCAGTACGCCGCCCAGGACCTGACCTGGGTCTCCCTGGTCCCGGGCCTGGCCGGCGCCGCGCTGCTCGTGCCCGCCGTCCGCGGTCTCCTCCCGCCCGGCACCTACCGCGCCGCCCGCGGGCTGCCCTCCGTCGTACTGCTGCGCGGGGTCTCCGCCGGGTCCTTCATCGCCGCGGAGTCCTTCGTCCCGCTGATGCTGGTCACCCAGCGGGGACTGTCCCCGACCCTGGCCGGGTTCTCGCTGGCGGCCGGCGGCGGCACCTGGGCGCTGGGCTCCTGGGTGCAGTCGCGGCCGCGGGTGGAGCCGTACCGGGAGCGGCTGATGACGTCCGGGATGGTGCTGGTGGCCGCCGCGATCCTCGCCGCGCCGAGCGTGCTCCTGCACTCCGTGCCCGTCTGGGTCGTCGCCGTCGCCTGGGGCTTCGGCTGCTTCGGCATGGGCCTGGTGATCTCCTCCACGAGCGTGCTGCTGCTCCAGCTGTCCGCCCCCGAGGAGGCCGGCGCCAACTCCGCCGCCCTGCAGATCTCCGACGCCCTGTCCAACGTGGTCCTCCTGGCGGCGACCGGCGCGGCCTTCGCCACCCTGGGCGGCGGCAGCACGACGGCGTCCCCCGCGACCGGCACCGGCCACCCCGCCGCCTTCGCGGCCGTCTTCCTGCCGATGGCGGGGGTGGCGGTGGTGGGGGCGTGGGTGACGCGGCGGGTGCGGGCTTCCGAATGACACCATGTGGTACCACGCAGTACCGTAACCGCATGGCTGGACTGAACCTGCGGTTTACGGACGAAGAGCTCGACGCCCTCCGACAGCGTGCGGCCCAGGAAGGGCGCAGTATGCAGGCCTTCGCGCACGACGCCGTGATCGCGGCCATAAACGAGCACTCGCGTCTGTTCAACGAGGCGGCCGATCATGTGCTCAAGGCCAGCGCCGAGCTGAACCGCAGGCTCGCCTGATGCACTACCTCACGCTCCCCGAGTTGCTGAACCTCGCCCAGCGGCTCGGGGCGGACGAGGTGCGCGATTATGGGCTCCTCGACTCGGCGCTCGCCCGTCCCCAGTCGAGCGTGTTCGGGCAGGATGCCTATCCGGACGTCTGGCAGAAGGCGGCGGCATTGATGGAATCGCTGGCCCGCAACCACGCCCTGGTCGACGGCAACAAGCGCATCGCCTGGTATGCGACCTGGGTCTTCCTGCACATGAACGGGCATCCGCTGGACTCCGACTTCGACGTCGACGAGGCTGAGCGCTTCGTTCTCGACGTCTGGCAGGGCGCTCTGGACGTACCCAAGATCGCGGCCCACTTGCCCCGCTTCGCGCGCTGACTGTGACGTGAGTCCCACCCGGCCGCGTCCCCGCCTCGTTGCCGCGTGGGCACCGTCGGCCCGCCGGTAGGGTGGCCCGGTCGCCATACACAGCCGAGCTGCCGACCCTTGATCCACGGAGACCGTGACTACCACCGCCCGCCCGTCACCCGCCACCACCCTCAACGGAGGGCCCTCCGGGCCCACCCCCATGTCTTCTTCCTCGACGCACTCCCACCACCTTTCGCCCGCCTTCCCGGGCCGCGCCCCCTGGGGCACCGCCGGCAAGCTGCGTGCCTGGCAGCACGGGGCGATGGAGAAGTACATCCAGGAGCAGCCGCGCGACTTCCTCGCCGTCGCCACCCCCGGCGCCGGCAAGACCACCTTCGCGCTGACCCTCGCCTCCTGGCTGCTGCACCACCACGTCGTGCAGCAGGTGACCGTCGTCGCACCGACCGAGCACCTGAAGAAGCAGTGGGCGGAGGCCGCGGCCCGGATCGGCATCAAGCTCGACCCCGAGTACAGCGCGGGCCCGCTCGGCAAGGACTACGACGGCGTCGCCGTCACCTACGCGGGCGTCGGCGTGCGCCCCATGCTGCACCGCAACCGCGTCGAGCAGCGCAAGACCCTCGTCATCCTCGACGAGATCCACCACGCCGGCGACTCCAAGTCCTGGGGTGAGGCGTGCCTGGAGGCGTTCGAGCCCGCGACCCGGCGGCTCGCCCTGACCGGTACGCCGTTCCGGTCCGACACCAACCCGATCCCCTTCGTCACGTACGAGGAGGGGCAGGACGGCATCCGCCGGTCCGCCGCCGACTACACCTACGGCTACGGCAACGCCCTCGCCGACCACGTCGTCCGGCCCGTCATCTTCCTCTCCTACAGCGGCAACATGCGCTGGCGCACCAAGGCCGGCGACGAGATCGCCGCCCGGCTCGGCGAGCCGATGACGAAGGACGCGGTCAGCCAGGCCTGGCGCACCGCCCTCGACCCGCGCGGCGAGTGGATGCCCAGCGTGCTGCGCGCCGCCGACCAGCGGCTGACCGAGGTGCGCAAGGGCATCCCGGACGCCGGTGCGCTGGTCATCGCCTCCGACCAGGACTCCGCCCGCGCCTACGCCAAGCTGATCCGGGAGATCACCGGCACGAAGGCGACCCTCGTGCTGTCCGACGACGCCGGTGCCTCGAAGCGGATCGACGACTTCAGCGGCAGCGACGACCGCTGGATGGTCGCGGTGCGCATGGTGTCCGAGGGCGTCGACGTGCCCCGGCTCGCGGTCGGGGTGTACGCCACCACCATCTCCACCCCGCTCTTCTTCGCCCAGGCCGTCGGCCGTTTCGTGCGGTCCCGGCGGCGCGGCGAGACCGCGTCCGTGTTCCTGCCCACCGTGCCCGACCTGCTGACCTTCGCCAACGAGATGGAGAAGGAACGGGACCACGCCCTCGACAAGCCGAAGAAGGAGGGCGAGGAGGACCCGTACGCCGAATCCGAGAAGGAGATGGAGGAGGCGAACAAGGAGCAGGACGAGGACACCGGCGAGCAGGAGCAGTTCGCCTTCGAGGCGCTGGAGTCCGAGGCCGTGTTCGACCGGGTCCTCTACGACGGCGCCGAGTTCGGCATGCAGGCCCACCCGGGCAGCGAGGAGGAGCAGGACTACCTCGGCATCCCCGGCCTCCTGGAACCCGACCAGGTCCAGCTGCTGCTGCAGAAGCGGCAGGCCCGGCAGATCGCGCACAGCCGCAAGAAGCCGGACACCGAGGCCGACCTGCTGGAACTGCCCGCCGAGCGGCGGCCGGTGGTCAGCCACAAGGAGATGATGGAGCTGCGCAAGCGGCTCAACACCCTGGTGGGTGCCTACGTGCACCAGAGCGGCAAGCCGCACGGCGTCATCCACACCGAACTGCGCCGCGTGTGCGGCGGACCGCCGAGCGCCGAGGCCACGGCCGGGCAGCTGCGGCAGCGGATCGCCAAGGTCCAGGAATGGGCCACCCGCATGAGGTAAAAGCCTGCTGCGTGTGCGTATGGGGACGAATCCTGGCAGGCCGGATGTCGGACTGCCCGGATTCTGGACGGAGACTTCCGCTGAGCGAACCGCCTTCGCTACTGTCCCGCTACGCACACGCCCCGTGGCAGCGCCGCCGCGGAGCGCAGCCGTGAAGCGACAAGGCCCGGAGCCGCCGGGCCGTCCTGCCGATCGGCGGCCTCTGAAGCGCGTCGCCGCCGGGATCCGGTGACGCATCCGCCGCTCAGGGGTCTGCCGACCTCACCACCAAAGGAGTGGGCGTCGTGACCGCGGAGACCTCTCAGACGCTCGACCGGGGACTGCGCGTCCTCAAGCTGCTGGCCGACACGGACCACGGGCTGACCGTCACCGAGCTGTCCAGCAAACTGGGCGTGAACCGGACCGTGGTGTACCGGTTGCTGGCCACCCTGGAGCAGCACGCGCTGGTCCGGCGTGACCTGGGCGGCCGGGCCCGGGTCGGTCTGGGAGTGCTGCGTCTGGGCCGGCAGGTGCACCCGCTGGTGCGGGAGGCCGCGCTGCCCGCGCTGAGGTCGCTGGCGGAGGACATCGGGGCGACGGCCCATCTGACCCTGGTGGACGGCACCGAGGCGCTGGCCGTCGCCGTGGTCGAGCCGACCTGGACGGACTACCACGTCGCCTACCGCGCGGGCTTCCGCCACCCCCTGGACCGCGGCGCCGCGGGCCGCGCCATCCTCTCCGCCCGCCAGTGCCCCGCCTCCGACCCCGGCTACACCCTCACCCACGGCGAGCTGGAGGCGGGGGCCAGCGGGGCGGCCGCGCCCCTGCTCGGGGTGACAGGCGTCGAGGGCAGCGTGGGCGTGGTGATGCTCGCGGACTCCGTCCCGGAGCGGGTGGGCCCGCGCGTGGTCGACGCGGCCCGCGAGGTCGCGGACGCCCTGCGCTGACCTCGGCGCCGACCCCGGCGCCGACGCCCGCGCCGGCACCGGCAGACGTAGCCGTGGGCCCGGCGGGCGGTCCGGGGCCGTCACGTTAGATTGGTCCCGTGCTCTCACGTCTCACGCGCCCCCAGGCCGTCGCCGTCTGCGCCCTGCCCGTCGTGGCGCTGCTCGCCACGGCCGTGTTCGCGCCGCTGCCGTTCTCGGTGGCGGGGCCGGGGACGACGGCGAACGTGCTCGGGCAGTACCGGGGCACCTCCGTGATCACCGTTTCCGGGGCGCCGGTCCGGCGGACCAGCGGGCAGCTGCGGATGACGACGATCGTGGCGACCGGCCCGGACACCCGGGTCACCCTCGGGGACGTGGCCGGCAACTGGTTCCGCACGGACCGGGCCGTGATGCCGCGCGACGCGGTCTACCCGAGCGGGAACAGCGTCAAGGAGATCGAGAAGCACAACGTCGAGCAGATGCAGCAGTCCCAGGACGCGGCGACCCAGGCGGCGCTGAAGTACCTGCACCTCAGCGCCGACAAGGTGCACGTCACCCTCAGGCTCGCCAACGTGGGCGGGCCGAGCGCCGGGCTGCTGTTCACCCTGGGGATCATCGACAAGCTGGACGGCGACGGCAGCGGCGGCGACCTCACGGGCGGGCGCACGGTCGCCGGGACGGGCACGATCGACGCCTCCGGCAGGGTCGGCGCGGTCGGCGGCGTGTCCCTGAAGACGCAGGCCGCCCGGCGGGACGGTGCCACCGTCTTCCTGGTGCCGAAGGCCGAGTGCGGCGATGCCAAGGCGGAGCTGCCGAAGGGACTCCGGCTGGTCCCGGTGACCACGCTGCGGGGCGCGGTGGACTCCCTGGTGGCCCTGGAGAAGGGCAACGGCTCCGTACCGAGCTGCTAGCTCCGTAGCGGGCTGCTAGGCCACGGCCGGCGCCGGCCCGGGGGCGGAGGCGAGGCGCAGGCCGAGTTCCACCAGGGTCCAGCCGACGCGGGTGCGCAGTTCGACCGGGGGCTTCGCCTCGGTGGACAGGCGGTGGGCGTCGGCCTGGGCGCGGAGGCCGGTGACGCGGTGCTGGGCGAGCTGGGTCTCGATGTGCATGGCGTTGCCTCTCGGTGCGTCTCGGTCGTCTCGTGTGCCGGCCGGTCCCGGCGGCTCTCAGCCGGTCTCGGTCGGTCTCGGTCGGTCTCAGTCGGTCTCGATGGGGAACAGGTGCGTGTGGACACGGACCTGCGCGGCGCCCGGGGTCTCCGCCTCGGGGACGCGCCCCCGGTAGCCGTCGATCAGCGCGTGCATCTTCTGGACCAGTTCGGCCGCCAGTTCGGGGGTGAGCCGCAGCGTCGCGTCGCTCATGTCGGAGGCGCCGCGCTGCCAGTCCCCCTGCCAGGTGTCGCGGGTGCTGAGCCAGGTGGACAGCTCGCGGGCGTGGGTCGCGGCCACCTCGTGCAGGAAGACCTCGGCCATCCCGCGCACCTCCGGGCCCGCGCCCTCGAAGTCGCCGCTGTTGAAGACCAGTCCCTGGTCCACCGCCTGCCACCAGCGCTCCCGGCCCTTGCCGTGCCCGGGGGCGTCCTCGACGAAGCCGTGGGTGGCGAGCTGGCGCAGGTGGTAGCTGGTCGCGCCGCTGGACTCGCCGAGCCGGGCGCCCAGCTGGGAGGCGGTGGCCGGGCCGTGGCGCCGCAGGGCGTCCAGCAGCTGCATCCGCAGCGGATGCGCGAGCCCGCGCAGCGAGCGGGCGTCCAGCCGGCGCTGTTTCCGTTCCTCGTGCTCCGTCATGCGTACAAAGATAGCTATGCAAAGGCTCCTTTGCAACACTCTCTTTGCATCAACTCCCCCGGGATTCCGGCGGGTTCGGACCGCGCCGGGTCATTCCTCCCGGTCGCCCCCCGCCGCCTGCTCCACCAGCGGGATGATCCGCAGCGGGACGGGGTTCTCCATGACGATCGCCGTGGACGCCCGGACGATGCCCTCGAAGCCGACGACCCGGTCGATCACCCGCTGCAGGTCGGCGTTGGAGCGGGCCACCAGCCGGCACAGCATGTCCCCGCTGCCGGTCGTGGTCAGCAGCTCCAGCACCTCCGGCACGGTCGCCAGGTACGCCCGGACGTCGGCCCCCTGCCCCTGCCGGATCTGCAGCGTGGCGAACGCGGTGACCGGATAGCCGAGGGCCGCCGGGTCCACCTGCGGCCCGAACCCCCGGACGACCCCGCTCGACTGCAGCCGGTCGAGGCGCGCCTGCACCGTCCCCCGGGCGACGCCCAGCCGCCGGGACATCTCCAGCACGCCGATGCGCGGCTCCCTGGCCAGCAGCACGATGATCCGGCCGTCCAGATGATCGATCGCCATCACGCCTCCCGGGATGGTCATCCTGTACAGAAAGTCCGCCGCTTCGCCCGCACCGCTGGTCAGATTGCCCAGTGAATACGCGAACTATTGCGCACCTTGCAAGGCCGGGCCACCCTTCCGCTATGACGCAGACCACTCACCACACTCCCGACACCGCACGGCAGGCCGACCCCTTCCCGGTCAAGGGAATGGACGCGGTCGTCTTCGCCGTGGGCAACGCCAAGCAGGCCGCGCACTACTACTCCAGTGCCTTCGGCATGAAGCTGGTGGCGTACTCCGGACCGGAGAACGGCAGCCGCGAGACCGCGAGTTACGTCCTGGAGAACGGCTCCGCCCGTTTCGTGTTCACCTCGGTGATCAAGCCCACCACCGACTGGGGCACCTTCCTCGTCCGGCACGTGGCCGAGCACGGCGACGGCGTCATCGACCTGGCCATCGAGGTCCCCGACGCCCGCGCCGCCTACGCGTACGCCCTCGAGCACGGCGCGCAGAGCGTCGCCGAGCCGTACGAGGTGAAGGACGAGCACGGCACCGTCGTCCTCGCCGCGATCGCCACCTACGGCGAGACCCGCCACACCCTGGTGGACCGCTCCGGCTACGACGGCCCCTACCTGCCCGGCTACGTCGCCGCCGAGCCGATGGTCCAGCCGCCCGCCCAGCGCACCTTCCAGGCCATCGACCACTGCGTCGGCAACGTCGAGCTCGGCAAGATGGACGAGTGGGTCGGGTTCTACAACAACGTCATGGGCTTCACGAACATGAAGGAGTTCGTGGGCGACGACATCGCCACCGAGTACAGCGCGCTGATGTCGAAGGTCGTCGCGGACGGCACCCTCAAGGTGAAGTTCCCGCTCAACGAGCCCGCGATCGCCAAGAAGAAGTCCCAGATCGACGAGTACCTGGAGTTCTACGGCGGCCCGGGCGTCCAGCACATCGCGCTGAACACCAACGACATCGTGCAGACCGTCCGCACGATGCGCGCGGCCGGCGTCGAGTTCCTCAACACCCCGGACTCGTACTACGACACCCTCGGCGAGTGGGTCGGCGACACCCGCGTGCCCGTCGAGACCCTGCGCGAGCTGAAGATCCTCGCCGACCGCGACGAGGACGGCTACCTGCTGCAGATCTTCACCAAGCCGGTCCAGGACAGGCCGACCGTGTTCTTCGAGATCATCGAGCGCCACGGCTCCATGGGCTTCGGCAAGGGCAACTTCAAGGCCCTCTTCGAGGCGATCGAGCGCGAGCAGGCCAAGCGGGGCAACCTGTAGTCACGGCACGTCCGCCGTCACGACAGGCCGTCACGACAGGTCGTCGGGCAGGGGCTCGTCGGGTACCTCGCCGAGCTCCTGCAACGCCTCCCGCGCCGCCGGCGCCCGCAGCGGCGAGAAGTACGGGTTGATCTGCAGCGCCTCCTTCAGGTGCCGACGGGCGGGCCCGGCCAGCTCCAGTTCGCGTTCGATCATGCCCCGGTGGAACGCGTACAGCGCGCTGCGCACCCCGCCGCCCTTCTCCTTGTCCGTCGCGGCCGAGGCGTAGGTCAGCGCCTCCTCGTCGTCACCGGTGCGGTGCAGTGCCCAGCCGAGGGCGTCGGCCACCTCGATGCCCGGCTGGCGCCCGTACTCCGCCCGCAACCGCAGCACCGCCTCCTCGGCGTCCCCGTGGTCCGCCTCGAACTGCCCGATCAGCAGCTCCTCGTCGACCCCGCCGGACACCGCCTGCGCCACCCGGTTCCGCAGCAGGCCGTACTGCTCCTCGGCGTCCCGTTCCATCCCCAGCGACTCGTACAACTCAGCCAGCTCCAGGGTCACCTGCGGGTCCGGCTGCCCGTCGAGGGCGGCCCGGTACGCGGCGAGGGCCTCCTTCATGCGGCCCAGCCCGGCCAGGGCCCGCCCCCGGCCGGCGTGTGCCTCCCGCCGGCCGGGGTCCAGGCGCACGGCCGCCTCGAAGTGCCGCAGCGCCTCCGCCAGGTCGCCCCGCTCCCAGGCCAGCTGCCCGATCCCGGTGAGGTAGGCGGCCTGCTGGGCGGGCGTGCGGGCGGCGGCCGCCGCGTCCGTCAGCTGGGCCACGGAGTCCTCGCGCCAGCCCCGGTCCCGGTACACCGCCGAGGCCCGCGCCATCACCGCGGGCTTCGCGTCCGCGCCGGTGCGCAGGGCCATGAGCTTGTCCAGCGTGGAGCGCGCGTGCTCGTAGTCGCCGAGCCCGGTGTACGCGTCGATCAGCGGGGGATAGGCAGCCCACCGCTTCGGCGCCAGCTTCAGCGCCTGCTCGCCGTACCGCTTCGCCGCCGGGAAGTCCCGGCGCGCGTTCGCCAGCGCGGTCAGCGCGCCGAGCGCCTCCACGTTGTCCGCGCCCCGCACCTCCAGGGAGGTCCTGAGCGCCCGCTCGGCCTTCGGGTAGGCCGCCGCGTCGGCGCTGCGCCGCCCCTGCTCCACGTACGCGGCGCCCAGCACCGCCCACGCCCGCGCGTCCCGCGGCCGGGCCCGGACCGCGCGCTCCTGCTGCCCGATCAGCGCCGCCAGGTCGGGCAGGGCGGCCGGCACCCCGGTGGTGACCGCGGCCAGCATCCGGGCCCGGACCTGGGCCTCGGCCCGCGGGCCCGCCGCCGGCGCCGGGGGAGCGGTCCGGGGCTGCGGCGGAGGCAGCAGCACCAGCGCCCCGCCCGCCGCGGCCCCGCCCAGCAGCGCGGTGACCAGCGCGCGCCGCAGCCACCGCCGGTGGCGGCGCGGGGCTGAACCGGACACGGAGCGGTCGTACTGTCGGATCTCCATACCGCTCACTGTGCGCCAGTACGCCGGACAGGTCCGGGTGGCCCAAGGACGGCACGGACGGGGTTCACACCGATGGCCCCCGAGTGTCACGCTGTGATCGTGAGCCGTATCGAAGCGCCCCGCGACGAAGCGATCAGCACCCTGACCGACCGGCTCCTGGCCGGCCTGCCCGCCGAGGCCGTCGTGACCGACCCCGGCGTGACCACCTCCTACGCCCACGACATGGCGAGCTTCTGCCCGGCCGGCGCGCCCGCCGTCGTCGTGCTGCCGCGCACCGTCGAGCAGGTGCAGCACGTCATGCGCACGGCCACCGAGCTGCGCGTCCCGGTGGTCCCGCAGGGCGCCCGCAGCGGCCTGTCCGGCGGCGCCAACGCCACCGACGGCTGCATCGTGCTGTCGCTGACCCGGATGGACCGCATCCTGGAGATCAGCCCCGTCGACCGGATCGCGGTGGTCGAACCCGGGGTCGTCAACGCGACCCTCTCCCGCGCCGTCGAGGAGCACGGCCTGTACTACCCGCCGGACCCCTCCAGCTGGGAGATGTGCACCATCGGCGGCAACATCGGCACGGCCTCCGGCGGCCTGTGCTGCGTGAAGTACGGGGTCACCGCCGAGTACGTGCTCGGCCTGGACGTCGTCCTCGCCGACGGGCGCCTGCTGTCCACCGGCCGCCGCACCGCGAAGGGCGTGGCCGGCTACGACCTCACCCGGCTGTTCGTCGGCTCCGAGGGCTCCCTGGGCATCGTCGTACGGGCGGTCCTCGCGCTCAGGCCCAAGCCGCCGCAGCAGCTCGTGATGGTCGCCGAGTTCGCCTCCGCCGGCGCCGCCTGCGACGCCGTGTGCCGGATCATGGAGGGCGGGCACGTGCCGTCCCTCCTCGAACTGATGGACCGCACGACCGTCAAGGCCGTCAACGCCCTGACCCACATGGGTCTGCCCGAGTCCACCGAGGCGCTGCTGCTGGCCGCCTTCGACACCCCGCACCCCGCCGCCGACCTCGCCGCCGTCGGCGCGCTGTGCGAGGCCGCCGGGGCCACCCAGGTGGTGCCCGCCGACGACCCGGCCGAGTCCGAACTGCTGCTGCAGGCGCGGCGGATGTCGCTGCCCGCGCTGGAGGCGGTCACCGGCACGACGATGATCGACGACGTGTGCGTGCCCCGCTCGCAGCTCGGCGCGATGCTCGAGGGCACCGAGCGGATCGCCGAGAAGTACGGGCTGACCATCGGGGTCTGCGCGCACGCCGGCGACGGCAACACCCACCCCGTCGTCTGCTTCGACGCCGGCGACCCCGACGAGTCCCGGCGGGCCCGGGAGTCCTTCGACGAGATCATGGCCCTCGGCCTGGAACTCGGCGGCACCATCACCGGCGAGCACGGCGTGGGCGTGCTGAAGAAGGAGTGGCTGGCGCGGGAGATCGGCCCGGTGGGGCTGGAGATGCAGCGGGCGGTGAAGCAGGTCTTCGACCCCCTCGGCATCCTCAACCCCGGCAAGCTGTTCTGACCCGCCGGCCGCACCTCACCGGGCCAGCAGCTGGTCGAGCTCCTCGTCGAGGTCCAGCCGCCCGCCCTCGGTGCCCGGCGGCACCGCCCGCAGCGTCCGCTCCAGCCAGGCGGACACCTGCGCGGCGGGCGCCTGCAGCAGCGCGTCGCCGTCGGGGGAGCCGAGCGCGATCAGGACCACGCCGCGCCCCTGCGCCCGGCCCGGCCACACCCGTACGTCCGCCTGCCCGCAGGGCCGGAACACGCCCTCCACCAGCAGGTCCCGCGCGAACGTCCAGGTGACGGGGTGGCCGGTGTCGATGTGGAAGGTGATGTGCACGGCGTAGGGGTCGTCGGAGCGGTAGCCGAGCCGGGCCGCGACCGGGATGCTCCGCTCGGGGGACAGGACGAGCCGCAGCTCCAGCTCCCGCTCCACCTCCGTGTATCGCATGTGCGTCTCCTCTCTCCTGTGTCCTCTTCGCTTCTCGCCGGGCCGCCGGTTGCGGGCCCGTACCAGGGAGAGGGGGCGGGCGCCGGGGCATCGCGCGGGTTCGGGGAAGTTTTTCCGCCGACGGGTGACAGCCGTGTACGCCGTCTACCCGAAAGGAGTGGGGTACGGCCGGAGTGGGGGTGTGACATGCCCCGGTCTGATAGATGTGGAGCCCCCTTTCCCACCCCCGAGCAGATACGGGACGACGGACATGAGCGCCCCAACCCCGGCCCCAGGTGACGACAGGCCCCGCGAGGGCTACTACCCGGACCCGTCCATCCCCGGTTACGTCCGGTACTGGAACGGCGCCTCCTGGGTGCCGGGCACCAGCAGGCCGGCGCCGCAGGACGGCAAGCCGCTCGCCCCGCCGCCCGGCGTACGCCCCGCGGCCTCCGCCGTGGAGGAGACGGGCCCGCACTTCTTCGACGAGGACCCGCGCCCGGCGCCCTCCGACGGTGGCGGCCCGGCCTGGGGCGCCGACCCGAGGATCCCCGCGGACGGCTCGTCCCGTCCGGTCGGCCACGCACCCGGCACCGAGGGCACGGCGTCGATCCCGCCGGCGGACGACGACGCCCCCGACCCCGGCGGCACCTTCATCTTCCGCCGCCCGGTCCCCGGGCCCGCGGCCGTCACGGACGACGGCACGATGACGTTCCGCCAGGTGCCCGGGCAGGGCCGGCCGGGCGGTGACGCCGCAGCCGACCCGGGCGCGGGGACCGGCACGGGTCCGGGCTTCGGGGCGCAGGGCCCGGTCGGCGCGCCTCAGGCCGGGCCGGGAGACCCGGCGGCGGGCGGAGCAGGCGGCCACGGTTCGGCCGGTGCGTCCGCGGGGCAGTCCGCCCCGGCGCCCGGCCCCGGCTTCGGCGCCGGGAAGGCGGCCGCCGCCCGGGCCGCGGCGCCCTCGCCCCGGACGCCCCCGGTGGCGCAGCCGCCGCAGGCCGCCGCCGCGACCCCCTCCGTGCCGCACCAGGCCGGGCAGCAGCACGCCGGGCCCCAGCAGCAGGCGGTGCCGCCGCAGGCCGTGCCGCAGCAGGCCGGTGCCGCCTCGCCCCTGAGCGCCGGTCCCGGCGGGGGGCAGGCCTCCTGGGCCCAGCAGGTGCACCGGCTGGCCGGGGGCGCCGACGAGCAGCCCGTGGCGCCGTGGAAGCCGCCGGTGGAGGACGTGTTCCAGGCGGCCGCCCGCCGGCAGGCCTCCGCGCGCCCGGCCGGCGTCGGCAGGCGGTTCGCCGCCCGGCTGGTCGACAACCTGGTCATCGGCGCCGTCACCGCCGCCGCAGCGGTCCCCCTCGGCACCCGGGCGGTCGACCACGTCCAGCACAAGATCGACGAGGCCAGGCTGTCCGGCCGTACCGTCACCGTGTGGCTGCTCGACGGCACGACCGGCACCTCGCTCGGCATCGTCCTCGCCGTCCTCCTGGTCTTCGGCGTCCTGTACGAGGTGCTGCCCACCGCCAAGTGGGGCCGCACGCTCGGCAAGCGGCTGTGCGGGATCGAGGTGCGCGACATCGAGGCCCACGAGCCGCCGGCGTTCGGCGCGGCCCTGCGCCGCTGGCTGGTCTACAGCGTCCCCGGCCTGCTCGGCATCGGCCTCGTCGGCGTGCTGTGGTGCCTGTTCGACCGGCCCTGGCACCAGTGCTGGCACGACAAGGCGGCGCACACCTTCGTGGCGGGCTGACCCGGCCCGGCCCGTGCGTACTCCGGACGGCCGCCCGCCGGATGCGGCCCGGCGGCGTTCGGGTTCCACTCGGGCCATGAGCAGCGAACCGCCCCCCGGCTCCGGAGAGCAGCCCCCGGAGGACGACCCGTTCAGAAAGCGGCCCCCGTCGGACCAGTCGGACCAGTCGGACCAGGGGCCGGGCTCGCCGTACGGCACCCCGTACGGCGAGCGGCAGCCCCCGCCGGGAGGCGGGCCCCCGCCGGGAGGCGGGCCCCCGCCCCCGGGCGGTGGCCCGTACGACGCGGGAGGCCCCTACGGCACGGGCGGCCCCTACGGCGGTCCCGGCCAACCGCCCGATCCCCTCGCCGGCATGCCCCCGCTCGCCGACAGCGGCCGGCGCACCCTCGCGCGGATCATCGACATGATCCTCGTGGGCATCGTCGTGTGGCTGGTCACCCTGCCACTCGGCGCCCAGCAGTACGACGTGAACGCCAACCGGGTCCAGAGCGCGGGCGCCATCTGGGAGTCGGTCGCCGCCGCGGTCCTCTACGTCGCCTACGACACGCTCATGATCTCCCGGTCGGGGCAGACCCTCGGCAAGAAGTGGCTGGGCATGCGGGTGGCCAACCTCGACGACGGCGCGACCCCGTCCACGCAGACGTCGCTGGTCCGCGCGCTGGTCCTGTGGGTGCCGTTCGCCTTCTGCTGCGCCTGCTTCTGGACCGCGATCGCGGGCGGCTGGAGCTTCTTCGACAAGCCGTACAAGCAGGGCCTGCACGACAAGGCGGCCAAGACGGTGGTGGTCAGCACCCGTTGAGGCGGCCCGGCAGGCCGCCTCGCCTCACAGCCGGCTGGGAACCCGCTCGCTCTCGGGCGCGTTCTCGGCCGGCTCCGCGTGCGCGCGCGGTCGCGGCAGCGGCACCGTCATCGCCACGAGCAGCCCGAGGCCGAGCGCGGCCAGGACGATGACGGCGATCCCGGTGCCCGAACTCGTCTCGGACAGCAGCAGCATGGCGAGCGTCGAGAAGATCACGGTGCACGAACCGTAGGCGAGCTGTGCGGCAGTCGGACGAGGCATGGCAATCGTGTCCTCGGAAAGCGGGAGCTGGATGTCGGGGGGTGCCGTGCGACTCTCTTCCGCCTGCATGCCCGAGCCGGACAGCTGGTAAGCGTGACCTTACCCACGGTGCCGGTGCACAGGGGGCGCACGGAGTCATGAGCCTGGTCGGGCAAAGGTTGGCTCTGCGCCGTTGCCCACGATGTGGACATGTTCGCAAAGCGAACGCCGTCTCCGCATAGTGCACTTGTCCTGCTCAAGTCAAGGTCTGTCTTTTCTTCTAAACCTCTAGTCAAATGTCGTCACTTGAACACGCGTTGAACGTGCGCGCACGGAACCTTCCACGACCCGGAAACCCCCTGTCCGTGTGCGCGGCGCGGGGGAGGAACTCAAGTGACCAGCAGACCCTGGACGTTCAGGGCGGCCGCGATCGGTGTGGCGCTCGCGGCGGCCTCCGCCACGATCGCGACGTTCGCCGTCGCGGAGGCCAGCACCACGGCCCGGCCCGCTGCCGTGAACCGGCACGACCCGGCCCCGGTGAAGCAGGAGAAGCACGACCTCGACGGCCCGATGAGCAAGACGCAGCGGGCGCAGCGTCAGGAGGCCCTCAACCAGCTCATATCGGGCAAGGCGAAGGCCAAGGAGCGCAACGGCTCGAAGGTCGTCCAGCTCAAGAGCAAGAAGGGCGAAGGCAAGTACGTCGAGCTGGGCCGCGAGAAGACCGACAAGATCTTCACGATCCTGGTGGACTTCGGCGACCAGACCGACCCCCGGTACGGCGGCACCCCCGGTCCGCTGCACAACCAGATAGCCAAGCCGGACCGCAAGAAGGACAACTCGACGGCCTGGCAGGCGGACTACAACCAGAAGCACTTCCAGGACCTCTACTTCGGCACCGGCAAGAAGACCGAGTCGCTGAAGAAGTACTACGAGAAGCAGTCCTCGGGCCGCTACTCGGTCGACGGCGAGGTCTCGGACTGGGTCAAGGTCCCCTACAACGAGGCCCGTTACGGCAACAACGCCTGCGGCCAGACCAACTGCACCAGCGTGTGGAACGTCGTCCGCGACGGCGTGAACGCCTGGGTCGCCGACCAGAAGAAGGCCGGCAAGTCCGACGCCGCCATCAAGGCGGACCTGGCCAAGTACGACCAGTGGGACCGTTACGACTACGACGGCGACGGCAACTTCAACGAGCCGGACGGGTACATCGACCACTTCCAGCTCGTGCACGCCGGTGAGGACGAGTCCGCGGGCGGCGGCGCCCAGGGCACGGACGCGATCTGGGCCCACCGCTGGTACGCCTTCGGCACGGACGCCGGCGCCACCGGGCCGGCCGACAACAAGCTCGGCGGCACGCAGATCGGCGACACCGGCATCTGGGTCGGCGACTACACCATCCAGCCGGAGAACGGCGGCCTCGGCGTCTTCGCGCACGAGTACGGCCACGACCTCGGTCTGCCGGACGAGTACGACACCGCCGGCGGCGACAACTCCACCGGCTTCTGGACGCTGATGTCCTCCGGTTCCTGGCTCGGCCGCGGCAAGGACTCCATCGGAGACCTGCCCGGCGACCTGAACGCCTGGGACAAGCTGCAGCTGGGCTGGCTGAACTACGACACCGCCAAGGCCGGCGTCAACTCCTGGCACAAGCTGGGCGTCGCCGAGTACAACACCAAGTACCGCCAGGCGGTCGTGGTCTCGCTGCCGGACAAGGCCGTGAAGACCGAGATCGTCGCCCCGGCCGAGGGCTCCACCCAGTGGTGGAGCGGCATGGGTGACAACCTCAAGAACACGCTGACCCGTTCGGTGGACCTGACCGGCAAGTCCTCGGCCACGCTGAGCCTGGACGGCTGGTACGACATCGAGAAGGACTACGACTACCTCTACGCCGAGGTGTCGACGGACGGCGGCGCCAACTGGACCGCGCTCGACGGCACGGTGGACGGCCAGGCCATCCCGCGCGACGGCTCCGGCAAGCCGGCCCTGACCGGCTCGGTCGACGCCTACAAGAAGCTGTCGTACTCGCTGGACGCCTACGCGGGCCAGAAGTTCGACCTGCGCTTCCGCTACCAGTCCGACGGCGGCGTGGCCCTGAAGGGGTTCGCGGCGGACGAGATCACGGTCACCGCGGACGGCACCCCGCTGTTCACGGACAACGCCGAGAGCGCCGACCCGGCGTGGACCGCGAGCGGCTTCTCCCGCATCGGCGGGTCCTTCACCAAGGACTACAAGCAGTACTACCTCGCCGAGAACCGCCAGTACGTGTCGTACGACAAGACCCTCAAGGTCGGCCCGTACAACTTCGGCTTCGCGTCGCGCCCGGACTGGGTGGAGCACTACCCGTACCAGAACGGCCTGCTGATCTGGAAGTGGGACACCTCCCAGGCGGACAACAACACCAACAAGGACGGTCACCCGGGCACGGGTCTCATCCTGCCGGTGGACGCGCACCCGAAGGCGCTGAAGTGGGCCGACGGCACGCTCCTGCGCAACCGCATCCAGGCCTTCGACTCGACGTTCGGCTTCGAGTCCACGGACGCCTTCACGCTGCACAAGGCGGACAAGGCGCTGAAGATCAAGTCGCAGAAGGGCGTGCGGGTCTTCAACGACCACACCAGCTCCTACTACGACCCGGCGAACCCGACCGGCGGCGTCAAGGTCACTGACACCAACACCAAGATCGTGATCCTGAAGCAGGGCAAGGGCGGCTCCACGCTCGAGCTCGAGGTCGGCCCCGCGGTGAAGTAGGCAGCATCACCGCAGGTCACAAGCGTATCGGCGGCGACCCCCTGGCGGGTTGCCGCCGATCGTGTTTAGGTGCGTCCTGTGGCTCGCTTATTGACACCGACCGGAACGGGGATGTGACCGCATGGCCGCAGGAGGCTTCTGCAAGCTGCCGAACGGGACGGTGGTGGTGGCACTGAACCTGCCGAGCCCCGCCGGCGGACCGGCCGGGGTGCGCGTGCTGGTGCACGCCCGGAACCGGGCGCGGGCCCTGACCCGGCTGCGCAACCTGGGCCTGAGGGCGGTGTACCTGCGGGGCAACGCGGAGCCGCCGACGCCGGACGAGGTCACGGCGGTGCTGCACCATCCCGACGGCCTGATATGGCGCACGGCCCCGGACAACGGTGTCACCGTGATGGAGCTGTGGCACCCGATCAGGACCCTGCTGCGGCAGTCGGCCGCCCGGACCTGACCGCCGCCGGTACGGGCCCGGGACCCTAGCCGCCGACCACCGGCTTGCCGGTGAGCTCCACCCCGCCCTGGCGCAGTTCCTCCAGGGCCCGCTCGGTCGTCTCCGGGGCGACGCCCGCGGTGAGGTCCAGCAGGACGCGGGTGCGGAAGCCCTCCTTCCCGGCGTCCAGGGCGGTGGCGCGCACGCAGTGGTCCGTGGCTATGCCGACCACGTCGACCTCGTCGATCTCCCGGGCGCGCAGCCAGTCGGCCAGGCGGACGCCGTTCTCGTCGGTGCCCTCGAAGCCGCTGTAGGCAGCCGAGTAGGCACCCTTGTCGAAGACGGCGTCCACCGCGCCGGAGGCGACCGCCGGGGCGAAGTTCGGGTGGAAGCCGACGCCCTCCGTGCCCGCGACGCAGTGCGCGGGCCAGGAGCGGACGAAGTCCGGGTCGTCGGCGAAGTGACCCCCGGGTGCGATGTGGTGGTCACGGGTGGCGACCACGTGCCGGTAGCCGGAGCCGGCCGCCTGGCCGATCAGCTCGGTGATGGCGGCGGCCACGTCCGCACCGCCGGCCACCGCGAGGCTGCCCCCCTCGCAGAAGTCGTTCTGCACGTCTACGACGATCAAGGCGCGGCGCATGGTGGGTGTCCTTCGACTGTGGGTTGAGTAACTGAGCCTAGAGACTGGCGGCCCCGTGCGGGAGGGGGTTCGCGGGTGCGGACGGCGGACCTGCTTTAGCTACCCGACGGCCCGTGCGCGTACTCCGTCGGAAGGACGGGTTCCCCGCGCGAGAGCTGTGTCGCGGACAGCGGGAGGTTGGCGCGGGCGGCGATGTGCCGCTCCCGGGGCACGTCCAGGGGCTCGCGGGCGACCACCTCGCCGGCCTTGACCAGCTCCACCTGCAACTGCCGCTCGGCCAGGCCGGCCGGCACCGCCCCGGTGCCCACGACTTCGGCCTCCGCCACCCCGTCCGCGTCCAGCCGGCGTGCCGCCCACTTGCGGCCACCGATGGACGTCTTGCCCCCGCTGGACTTCTTCGCGACCGGCACCAGCGGCGCCTCCGGGTCGGCGGTCTCGGCGCGGGCGACCAGCTTGTAGACCATGGCCGCGGTCGGGTGCCCGGAGCCGGTCACCAGCTGGGTGCCGACGCCGTAGGCGTCGACGGGCGCGGCGGCCAGGGAGGCGATCGCGTACTCGTCCAGGTCGGAGGTGACCACGATCTTCGTGTCCCGCGCGCCCAGCTCGTCCAGCTGCTGCCGCACCCGGTGGGCCACCAGCAGCAGGTCGCCGGAGTCGATGCGCACCGCGCCCAGCCCGGGCCCGGCCACCTCCACCGCCGCCGCGACGGCCTCGGCCACGTCGTAGGTGTCCACCAGCAGGGTCGTGCCCCGGCCGAGGGCGTCGACCTGGGCGCGGAAGGCGTCCCGCTCCCGGTCGTGCAGCAGGGTGAAGGCGTGCGCGGAGGTGCCGACGGTCGGGATGCCGTAGCGGAAGCCGGCCGCCAGGTCGGAGGTGGTCGCGAAGCCGCCTACGTAGGCGGCCCGCGCGGCGGCCACGGCGGCCAGCTCGTGGGTGCGGCGGGCGCCCATCTCGATCAGCGGCCGGTCGCCGGCCGCCGAGGCCATCCGCGAGGCGGCGGCCGCGATCGCCGAGTCGTGGTTGAGGATGGACAGGATCACGGTCTCCAGCAGCACGCACTCGGCGAAGCTGCCCTCGACCCGCATGATCGGCGAGCCCGGGAAGTACACCTCGCCCTCCGGGTAGCCCCAGATGTCTCCGCCGAAGCGGTAGCCGGCGAGCCACTTCGCGGTCTCCTCGTCGACGATGCCGTGCTCCCGCAGGAAGGCGAGGACGGGCTCGTCGAAGCGGAAGTTCTCCACCGCGTCCAGGACGCGTCCGGTGCCCGCCACCACGCCGTAGCGGCGCCCGTCCGGCAGCCGCCTGGTGAAGACCTCGAACACGCTGCGCCGCTCGGCCGTACCGGCCTTCAGCGCGGCCTGCAGCATCGTCAGCTCGTACTGGTCCGTGAAGAGGGCCGTCGAGGGAACCTCCACCGGCAGCCCAAGGTCCGCTGTGTTCATGGCAACGAATGTACACCCATTTCGTCAGTGTGACGAATAGTGGGCCGCGTGGCAGCATGGGCGGTGTGACGTCACCCGCGCCCGTAGAGATCGAACGCACCGAGTCGGCGGAGGAGGTCTTCGCCGTACCCGAGCCCGACGTCCCCTGGGTCACGATCGTCCACAACGACCCGGTCAACCTCATGAGCTACGTGACGTACGTCTTCCAGACGTACTTCGGCTACTCCAAGGACAAGGCCACCAAGCTCATGCTCGACGTCCACCACAAGGGCCGGGCCGTCGTCTCCAGCGGCAGCCGCGAGGAGATGGAGCGCGACGTGCAGGCGATGCACGGCTACGGTCTGTGGGCCACCCTCCAGCAGGACCGGAAGTAGCGAATCCCTTTCATGCCCGGAACCTTCGAACCGCTCCCCGGCGGCGGCGCTGCCGTCGCCCTCGACGACGTCGAGATCTCCATCATCCGGTCGCTGGCCGTCCAGCTGCTGGAGCTGATCGGCCCCGGTCCCGGCCCCGCCGGCCAGGAGCCCGCGGACCCGCTCGCGGAGCTGTTCGCCGACGGCCCGAGCGAGCCGCCCAGCGACCCCGTGCTCCGACGGCTCTTCCCGGACGCCTACAACGACCCGGAGCAGCCGCCCGCCTCTCCGGCCCAGGCCGACGAGCGGCAGGAGTACTCCGCCGAGTTCCGCCGCTACACCGAGAACGACCTCAGGGCCGGCAAGCGGCAGAACGCCCTCGCGGTGATCCGCAGCCTGGACGCCCTGGCCCCGATCGAGGTGGGCGGGGCGGTCCTCGAGCTCACCCCGGAGGAGTCCAGGGGCTGGCTCGGCGCGCTCAACGACCTGCGCCTGGCGATCGGCTCCCGCCTGGAGATCACCGACGAGGACGACACCGACCTGCTCTACCGGCTCCCGGACGACGACCCGCGCAAGCCGATGGTGATGGCGTACCTGTGGCTCGGCGGCCTCCAGGAGACCCTCGTCTCCACCCTCATGCCCTGAAATGTGACGGTTTCGTGTTCGCTCAGCGGACGCTCAAATGCGGATAACGATCCCGTCACCACCGCGGCCCGCTTTGCCGCATCCGGGCGCTCTTTGTCCGCTTTTCCCTGTGGGACGCGCCACATCGCCCACCGGTGATCAATAGTGCGGCCGTGATACATCTTCACGACCGCCCGGCCGACACCACCCATGTCCGGCCGGGTGCGCCACCGAGCCGGCGACCGCCGGCCAGGCACGGGCGGGTCCGTGCAAACCCGCCCAGCTCCATCAATCCGGGGGGATCGAAACCCGATCCGAGGCCGACGAAAGGCCCGGGTCGGCATGGAGAAAGGCGCACCACACATGGCCTCTGAGAAGGTCACCGAAGCCCCTGAGGAGGGGTACGAGCGCGGGCTCGGCAGCCGTCAGGTCCAGATGATCGCGATCGGCGGCGCAGTCGGTGTCGGACTGTTCCTGGGAGCCGGCGCGAACATCGCCAAGGCCGGTCCCAGCCTCATCCTGATGTACGCCCTCGCGGGCGTGATCATCTTCTTCATCATGCGGGCCCTGGGCGAGCTGCTGCTCTACCGCCCGGTCTCCGGCTCGTTCGCCGAGTACTCCCGCGAGTTCCTCGGCCCGTTCTTCGGCTACTTCACCGGCTGGACGTACTGGCTGATGTGGGTCGTGACCGGCATGGCCGAGCTGACGGCCGCGGCGATCTACGTCAACTACTGGTTCCCGCACATCCCGCAGTGGGTGACGGCGCTGGTGTTCCTGGTGGTCCTGTTCGTGGCCAACCTGATCTCCGTGAAGCTGTTCGGTGAGATCGAGTTCTGGTTCTCCATGGTGAAGGTCACCGCCCTGATCGGCATGATCGTGATCGGCCTGGGCGTGCTCACCTTCGGCTTCAGCGCCGCCGGCGACACCGCGCACGTGGCGAACCTGTGGCAGTTCGACGGCTTCTTCCCCAAGGGCGTCGGCTCCTCGCTGATGACCCTGCAGGGCGTCATGTTCGCCTACCTCGCCGTGGAACTCGTCGGCGTCACCGCGGGCGAGTCGGAGGACCCCGAGAAGACGCTGCCCAAGGCGATCAACACCCTGCCCTGGCGCATCGCCCTGTTCTACGTCGGTGCCCTCACCGTCATCCTGTGCGTGGTGAAGTGGACCGAGTTCGCGGCGGGCGTCAGCCCGTTCGTGAAGGCGTTCGCGGTCATCGGCATCCCGGCCGGCGCCGGCATCGTCAACTTCGTGGTGCTGACCGCGGCCCTGTCGTCCTGCAACTCGGGCATGTACTCGACCGGCCGCATGCTGCGCACCCTCGCCGACAACGGCGAGGCCCCGCGGGCCTTCGCGAAGCTGTCGTCGACGAAGACCCCGGCGCTCGGCATCACCGTCTCGATGCTGTTCATGGGCATCGGCGTGGTCCTGAACTACGTCGTCCCGGAGAAGGCCTTCGGCTACGTCACCTCCGTCGCCACCGCGGCCGGCATCTGGACCTGGCTGATGATCCTGGTCAGCCACGTCCTGTACCGCCGCGCGGTCGACGCGGGCCGGCTGCCCGCCTCCTCCTTCCCGGCGCCGGGCGGCGCGGTGTGCTCCTACATCGCCATCGCGTTCCTGCTGTTCGTCACCGGTCTGATCGCCTACGACGCCGACTCCCGGGTCTGCCTGTACGTCATGGCCGTCTGGGCCGCCGCGCTCGGCATCGGCTGGCTGGTCCTGAAGACCCGCAACCCGCAGGTCACCCAGCGCCGCGAGCCGGAACTGGAGCGGGTCGGCTGATCCGCCCCGCGGACGCCCGGCCACAGCGGGTTCTCGTGGCACCCGCTGCGGCCGCCGCTCAGGGCGTCCGCCATCCGGGCCGCCCGTACCACACCTCGGTACGGGCGGCCCGTCTGTCTATCCTGGCGGGCATGCTGACCATCACCCAGGCCCTCGTCGACAGAATCGTCGCCCACGCGCGCAAGGACCACCCCGACGAGGCGTGCGGCGTCGTGGCGGGACCGGCGGGCTCGGACCGCCCCGAGCGCTTCGTTCCGATGCTGAACGCGGCCATGTCGCCCACGTTCTACGAGTTCGACTCCGGCGACCTGCTCAAGCTCTACCGCGAGATGGACGACCGCGACGAGGAGCCGGTGGTCGTCTACCACTCCCACACGGCGACCGAGGCGTACCCCTCCCGCACCGACGTCTCCTACGCCAACGAGCCCGGCGCCCACTACGTCCTGGTGTCCACCGCCGACACCGACGGCCTCGGCGACTTCCAGTTCCGCTCCTTCCGCATCGTGGAAGGCGAGGTCACGGAGGAGGAGGTCAAGGTCGTGGAGAGCTACTGATCCCGCCATCCGGTCACCGGGCTTCCAGGATGCGAGATCACATTCCGGGACCCGGACCGGGAATCGATACGATGAGTCCATGGTTCTCTACGACGTGAGCGACAAGGCGCCGAGCGTGCTGCTCGTGGCGCGGCTGCACGTCGACCTGTGCAGGCTGAACAGCGCCATCTGTTGACGTTCCCTGCCGCCGTACGGCCGTGAGCCGCGGCGCGCATCCGTGCGCCCACCGACCAGACACTTCCTGACAGGAGCCCGCAACCATGGCCATCGAGGTCCGCATCCCCACCATCCTCCGCCAGTACACCGACGGCCAGAAGGCGGTGGAAGGCGGCGGGGGCACCCTGGCCGACCTGTTCGCCGACCTCGAGACCCGGTACGCGGGCATCCAGGCCCGCATCGTGGACAACGGCCAGCTGCGCCGCTTCGTCAACGTGTACCTGAACGACGAGGACGTCCGCTTCGTGGACGGCATCGACACCAAGCTGTCCGACGGCGACACCGTGACGATCCTGCCGGCCGTGGCCGGCGGCATGCGCTGATCGGCCGCTGAGCACCCATGCGCTACGACTCCCCGCTGGCCGCGGTGGGCAACACCCCTCTGGTGCGCCTGCCGCGGCTCTCGCCGTCCGCCGACGTCCGCATCTGGGCCAAGCTGGAGGACCGCAACCCGACCGGCTCGGTCAAGGACCGCCCGGCGCTGCACATGATCGAGCAGGCGGAGAAGGACGGCCGCCTGACCCCGGGCTGCACGATCCTGGAGCCGACCTCCGGCAACACCGGCATCTCCCTGGCCATGGCGGCCAAGCTCAAGGGCTACCGCATGGTGTGCGTGATGCCGGAGAACACCTCGCAGGAGCGCCGGGACCTGCTCGGCATGTGGGGCGCGGAGATCGTCTCCTCCCCGGCCGCGGGCGGCTCCAACACCGCCGTGCGCGTCGCCAAGGAGCTGTCCGCCGAGCACCCGGACTGGGTGATGCTCTACCAGTACGGCAACCCGGACAACGCGGGCGCCCACTACGCGACGACCGGCCCGGAGATCCTCGCCGACCTGCCGTCGATCACCCACTTCGTCGCCGGTCTCGGCACCACCGGCACCCTGATGGGCGTCGGCCGCTACCTGCGCGAGCACAAGCCGGACGTGAGGATCGTCGCCGCCGAACCGCGCTACGACGACCTGGTGTACGGCCTGCGCAACCTCGACGAGGGTTTCGTCCCGGAGCTGTACGACGCCTCCGTGCTCACCACACGCTTCTCGGTCGGCTCCGCCGACGCGGTCACCCGCACCCGTGAACTCCTGCAGCAGGAGGGCATCTTCGCGGGCGTCTCCACCGGGGCCGCCCTGCACGCGGCGATCGGTGTCGGGAAGAAGGCCCTCAAGGCCGGCGAGAGCGCCGACATCGTGTTCGTCGTGGCCGACGGCGGCTGGAAGTACCTGTCCACCGGCGTCTACACGGCGGCCACCACGGAAGAGGCCATCGAGACCCTGCACGGTCAGCTCTGGGCCTGACGCCGCCTCAAGCGCGGACCAGCCCCCTCCTATGAGGGGGCCAATCCATTCCTATGGCGGGGCAAAGAATTCCCTCCGGCACTGCCGGTCGGTCCTCGGCCGGGGCTACGGTCCTCCCGCGCCCTGACATGTCCCGCTCACCCCAAGCGGCGTGCCGGGTGCCTGCGAATGTCATGCTCATGACTGCGCGGTCTCGCCGCCGCTACCCGCGTCACGGGCCTGCCAATCCAGTGCGAATCCCCACTTCAACCGGAGGCAGTTCCCCATGCGTGAGTCACGCCCGAGCAGGCGGAGACGCGGTCTGAGAAGACTCGTGTCCGTCGCCTTCCCCGCCCTCGCCCTCACCGTCGCCGGACTCGCCGCCGCGCCCACGGCCGGGGCGCAGGCGGCCGCCGCTCCCGCGCACCACACCTCCAAGGCCGCGCAGAACTCCAAGGCCCTGACCGACCCGAAGCGGCAGACCTTCCACGCCACCGGCAAGGCCGGCCAGAAGGTCCCCACGACCCATCTGTGCGCCACCGCCGAGCCGGGCCACGCGTCCTGCTTCGCCCAGCGCCGCACCGACATCAAGCAGCGGCTCGCCTCGGCGCTCGCCGCCGCGGCGGCCGCCCCCTCCGGCCTCTCGCCGGCCAACCTGCACAGCGCCTACAACCTGCCCAGCACGGGCGGCTCCGGCATGACCGTCGCGATCGTCGACGCCTACAACGACCCCAACGCGGAAGCGGACCTGGGCACCTACCGCTCCACCTACGGCCTGTCCTCCTGCACCAAGGCCAACGGCTGCTTCAAGCAGGTCAGCCAGACCGGCTCCACCACCTCGCTGCCCACCAACGACACCGGCTGGGCCGGCGAGGAGGCGCTCGACCTCGACATGGTCAGCGCCGTCTGCCCGAACTGCAGCATCGTCCTGGTCGAGGCGAACTCCGCGAACGACACCGACCTCGGCATCGCCGAGAACGAGGCCGTCTCCCTCGGCGCCAAGGTCGTCTCCAACAGCTGGGGCGGCTCCGAGTCCTCCACGCAGACCAGCGAGGACACCTCGTACTTCAAGCACCCCGGCGTCGCCATCACCGTCTCCTCCGGTGACTCCGCCTACGGCGCCGAGTACCCGGCGACCTCCCAGTACGTGACCGCCGTCGGCGGCACCGCGCTCACCACCGCCTCCAACTCCCGCGGCTGGAGCGAGTCGGTGTGGCACACCAGCTCCACCGAGGGCACCGGCTCCGGCTGCTCCGCCTACGACCCGAAGCCGAGCTGGCAGACCGACACCGGCTGCTCCAAGCGCATGGAGGCCGACGTCTCCGCCGTCGCCGACCCGGCCACCGGCGTCGCGGTCTACGACACCTACGGCGGCTCCGGCTGGGCGGTCTACGGCGGCACCAGCGCCTCCGCCCCGATCGTCGCCGGCGTCTACGCCCTCGCGGGCACCCCGGGCTCCGCCGACTACCCGGCGAAGTACCCCTACGCCCACACCGGCAACCTGTACGACGTGACCAGCGGCAGCAACGGCTCCTGCTCCACCTCGTACTTCTGCACCGCCGGTACCGGCTACGACGGCCCGACCGGCTGGGGCACCCCGAACGGCACCACCGCCTTCACCGCCGGCACCACCAGCGGCAACACGGTGACCGTCACCAACCCCGGCAGCCAGTCCACCACCACGGGCGGCTCGGCGAGCCTGCAGATCCACGCCACCGACAGCGCCGGCGCGGCCCTGACCTACAGCGCCTCCGGCCTGCCCACCGGCCTGTCCATCAACAGCTCCACCGGCCTGATCTCCGGTACGGCGTCCACCGCCGGCACCTACCAGGTCACCGTCACCGCCAAGGACTCCACCGGCGCCTCCGGCTCGACCTCCTTCGCCTGGACGGTCGGCTCCTCCGGCGGCACCTGCTCCTCGGCGCAGCTGCTGGCCAACCCGGGCTTCGAGTCCGGCAGCACCGGCTGGACCTCCACCAGCGGCGTCATCACCAACGACACCGGTGAGGCGGCCCACAGCGGCTCCTACAAGGCGTGGATGGACGGCTACGGCTCCGCGCACACCGACACGCTCTCCCAGTCGGTGACCATCCCCTCCGGCTGCAAGGCCAGCTACACCTTCTACCTGCACATCGACACCGCCGAGTCCGGCAGCACCGCGTACGACAAGCTGACGGTCACCGCCGGTTCGACCACCCTGGCGACGTACTCGAACGCCAACGCCGCCTCCGGGTACGCGCAGAAGACCTTCGACCTGTCCTCGTTCGCCGGTCAGACGGTCACCCTGAAGTTCAGCGGGGTGGAGGACTCCTCCCTGCAGACCAGCTTCGTCGTGGACGACACCGCCCTGACGACCAGCTGACCCGTACGGCCCCGATCCCGCCCCCGGACGGCCGTCCGGGGGCGGGATCCGTCCGCCGTGGTGGTACGTCACATCTGCACCAGGCGGCCGGCCGGACCCGGACGGCCACGGCAGAAAGGCGGACCCATGCGCCGTACGACACCCCTCGCGATCACGGCGGCAGCGCTGCTCCTGGCCGCGTGCGGCTCCCAGAGCGACGGCACCGGCGGCCGGGGCGGCAACGACAAGGTGTCCCCGTCGTCGTCCCCGTCCTCCGCGGCGTCCCCGGCCGCCTCGCCCGGCGGCACGGGGTGCGTCACCCATCTGGAGCTGACGGCGGCCGACACCGGCCGCACCGTCTGCCTCACCAAGGGCGGCGAGCTGCGGCTCACCCTCGACGGCACCCGGGCCCGCCCCTGGAAGCCGGTCGACGCGAGCGGGCCCGCCCTGAAGGGGATCAACGCCGGCTTCGTCATCCAGCCCGGCGACGCCACGGCGGCCTACCAGGCGGTGACGTCCGGAACCACCGAGCTGACGTCCTCGCGCCCCCTGTGCGCCACACCCACCGCCCCCGGCCAGGTCTCCTGCAAGGGCCTCCAGGAGTGGACGGTCACCGTGCGGGTGCGCTGACGGCTAACCGGCCAGGTGGCGCACCTGGTCCCACAGGACCGGGTCGACCACGCCCACCCGGCGCCGGAACTCCCACACCGGCACCTCGCGCAGCTCGTCCGTGCGCAGGAAGCTCGGCCGGCCGTGCGCGTCGCCGACCGAGCCGGGCGGCAGCGGGATCACGCCGGCGCGCTGGTCGTGGTACCTGCTGGTGATCTTCGCGACGGTGGCCCGGTCGCCGCGGACGGCCAGCACCAGACAGGGCCGGTCCTTGGCGTCCGGCCGGTCCTCGTAGGGCACGTTCGCCCACCAGATGTCCCCAGGGCGCGGACGCGAGTCCGGGTCCGCGCCGCGCCGCGCGCCGGGCCGCCCGGGGGGCCTGAGCCGGCGGCCGCCGGGCCGGTGGCCCCGGCCCCAGCCGTCGACGAGCGTGGCGACGAGTGCGAGCAGTACCACCGCCGCGAGCGCCAGCCACCAGGACGTGTCCATGGGCACGACGTTACCGGCGTGCGCCGCGCGCCGCGCGCCCTCTCGCAATCCTTGTGCGCCCTTGGTCCAGCCGAACCGGTGACAGCACAGGTGAGTTCGCCCACAACGGCCCCTGGCGGAGGAGCGACCGGCCCTTTTGCGCCTTACGCTCGACGGACCGCACGACCTCTGCCAGCCCGCTTTCCCGACCCCTCACATCCGCGCCCACCAGGCTTTCCGCCAACGGAGGTTTCTGCTTCATGAAGCTCACCGTCGTCGGCTGCTCGGGGTCGTTCCCGTCCGCGGAATCGGCCTGTTCGAGCTACCTCGTCGAGGCCGACGGCTTCCGGCTGCTTCTCGACATGGGCAACGGCGCCCTCGGCGAGCTGCAGCGCCACTGCGGTCTCTACGACCTCGACGCGATCTTCCTGAGCCATCTGCACGCCGACCACTGCATCGACATGCTCGGGTACTTCGTCGCGCGCTACTACCGCCACGACGGCGGCCGCTGCGCGCCGATCCCGGTCTACGGCCCCGAGGGCACCGAGCACCGCCTGACCACGGCCTACGCCGACACCCCCTCCGCCTCCTCCATGAGCGAGGTCTTCGACTTCCACACGGTCAAGCCGTCCACCTTCGAGATCGGCCCCTTCACGGTGCACACCGAGCGGGTCCGCCATCCCGTCGAGGCGTACGGCATCCGCATCGAGCACGGCGGGAAGTCCCTCACCTACTCCGGCGACACGGGGGTCACCGACGCGCTGGACACGCTGGCCCGGGACACCGACCTGTTCCTGTGCGAGGCGGCGTTCACGCACGGCAAGGAGGACATCCCCGACCTCCACCTCAACGGCCGCGAGGCGGGGGAGACGGCGGCACGCGCGGGCGCCCGCCGCCTGGTGCTCACGCACATCCCCCCGTGGACCGACCCGCAGGTCAACCTCCGCGACGCCCGTGCGGTCTTCCCCGCCCCGGTGGACCTGGCGGCACCGGGGCGGACGTACGAGATCTGACCCCTCGGGACGCCCCCTCGGACGCCTCTCGGACTGCGCGAAGGCCCCGGGACCTCTTCGGTCCCGGGGCCTTCGCGCACGCGGTACGACCGCTCCTCACGCCTTGGTGAGGTCCTCGACCTCCTCCTCGGGCTCACGGCCCGGGGTGGGGAGGTCGAACTTGATGATGGCGAAGCGGAAGACGGCGTAGTAGACCGCGCCGAAGACCAGGCCGATGGGGATGATCAGCCAGGGCTTGGTGGCGAGGCTCCAGTTGAGCGCGTAGTCGATGACACCCGCGGAGAAGGTGAAGCCCGCGTGGACGCCGAGGGCCCAGGTGATCGCCATGGACAGGGCGGTCAGCACCGCGTGGATCGCGTACAGCACCGGCGCGATGAACATGAACGAGAACTCGATCGGCTCGGTCACGCCGGTCACGAAGGAGGTCAGCGCGAGCGAGATCATCATGCCCATCACGGCCTTGCGGCGCTCGGGGCGGGCGCAGTGCGCGATGGCGATCGCGGCGGCCGGCAGACCGAACATCATGATCGGGAAGAAGCCCGACATGAACTGGCCGGCCGTCGGGTCGCCGGCGAAGAAGCGGTTGAGGTCGCCGTGGACGACGTCGCCGGCCGCGTTCTTGAAGTCGCCGAGCTGGAACCACGAGACCGTGTTGACGAACTGGTGCATGCCGACCGGGATCAGCGCACGGTTGATCAGGCCGAACAGACCGGCGCCGACGGCGCCCAGACCGGTCATCCACTTGCCGAAGTCGGAGATGACGTGGCCGATCGGCTCCCAGACGAGGCCGAAGAAGACGCCCATCAGGGTGCCGACGAACGCCATGATGATCGGCACCAGGCGGCGCCCGTTGAAGAAGCCGAGCCAGTCCACCAGCTTGGTGCGGTGGTACCGCTGCCAGATCACGGCACCGAGCAGACCCATCACGATGCCGCCGAGGACGCCGGGGTTGTTGTAGGTCGCGGCTATGTCCGCGCCCTTCTGGATCTTGGCCTCGGTGACGGGGAACGCCTTCAGGACGTTGCTGTAGACCAGGAAGCCCACCAGGGCGGCGAGCGCGGTGGAGCCGTCCGACTTCTTGGCGAAGCCGATCGCGACACCGACGCAGAACAGCAGCGGCAGGTTGTCGAAGATCGCGCCACCGGCCGTGGCGAACACTGCAGTAACCTTGTCGGGAAGATGCAGCTTGTCGTGGATGTCCTGCTGGCCGAACCGGAGCAGAAGGCCCGCCGCCGGCAGGACGGCGATGGGGAGCTGCAGGCTGCGGCCGACCTTCTGCAGGCCCTGGAACAGACCGGATCCCCGCTTCTTCGCGGGGGCCGCCGTTTCGGTGGCGGTGCTCATACGTCCTCCGTCGGGTGGTGGTCTACACCACTCAGTGGTGTAGACCTGTTGTAGCACGATGAAGGTGGCATAAGGAACCCGCGATTCCTGCGACGAAACGGCTACTTCTCGTGTCGGCCGGAGCGGGTTTGGCGCCCGTGTTCACGGTGGTGTAGACCGGTCGCCACACCGCTTCCGCGACCGCACGTCCGGAGCAGGGATTCCAGGGACCAGGGAGACACGACATGGCCAGCAAGGCTGAGAAGATCGTCGCCGGCCTCGGCGGCATCGACAACATCGAGGAGATCGAGGGCTGCATCACCCGGCTGCGCACCGAGGTGTCCGACCCCTCGCTGGTCGACGAGGCCGCCCTGAAGGCCGCCGGCGCCCACGGCGTCGTCAAGATGGGCACCGCCATCCAGGTCGTCATCGGCACCGACGCCGACCCGATCGCCGCGGAGATCGAAGACATGATGTGAACCGCCCCGGTTCACCCCTGAGGGGCTCTTCCCGACGCGGGGAGGGCCCCTTCCGCCGGTACGGCTAGGCTCAGCGGCATGTCTCGCATCGACGGCCGTACCCCCGAACAGCTCCGCCCGGTCACCATCGAACGCGGCTGGAGCAAGCACGCCGAGGGCTCCGTCCTCGTCTCCTTCGGCGACACCAAGGTGTTCTGCACCGCCACCGTCACCGAAGGCGTCCCGCGCTGGCGCAAGGGCAGCGGCGAGGGCTGGGTCACCGCGGAGTACGCCATGCTCCCCCGCTCCACCAACACCCGCGGCGACCGCGAGTCCGTCCGGGGCAGGATCGGCGGACGCACCCACGAGATCTCCCGCCTCATCGGCCGCTCCCTGCGCGCCGTCATCGACTACAAGGCGCTCGGCGAGAACACCGTCGTCCTCGACTGCGACGTCCTCCAGGCCGACGGCGGCACCCGCACGGCGGCCATCACCGGCGCCTACGTGGCACTGGCCGACGCCGTCTCCTGGGCCCAGGGCAAGAAGCTGATCAAGGCCGGCCGGCAGCCGCTGACCGGCACCGTCTCCGCCGTCTCCGTCGGCATCGTCGGCGGCGTCCCCCTCCTCGACCTCTGCTACGAGGAGGACGTGCGCGCCGAGACCGACATGAACGTCGTCTGCACCGGCGACGGCCGCTTCGTCGAGGTCCAGGGCACCGCCGAGGCCGAGCCCTTCGCCCGCGACGAGCTCGACGCCCTGCTGGACCTCGCCGTCACCGGCTGCACCGAACTGGCCGCGCTCCAGCAGGCCGCCCTCGCGAGCACCCTCGCGCCCCAGGGGAAGTAAAGCGCAGGCCAAAAAACCCGGTGTCCGGGGGCAACCCCGGCACCCTCCCCGGCGTCATCACGGGTACGGGCGCGCGGCCCACCACCGCGCGCCCGGCCAGCCGTACCAGGGGAGGGAACCCACCATGGCCGCCAGCCGACGCCGAGCCCGGCTCACCGCCGTCGCCGCCGCCGTAGCGACCGCCGCACTCACCGCCGGCCTCACCACAGGGTGCGACGCCGTCGGCAAGGCCATGGACTGCGTGCAGACCGCCGACTCCATCGCCGACAGCGTCACCGACCTCCAGCAGGCCGTCGAGAACGCCGCGAACGACCCCACCCAGGCCGACGCCTCCCTCGACGCCATCCAGAAGAACCTCGACAGGATCGGCGACAAGACCGACGACGCCGACGTCAACAAGGCCGTCGACGACCTGAACAAGGCCGTCGCGAACGTCCGCACGTCCCTGAAGAACGGCGACAACACCCCCGACGTCAGCCCCGTCACGGACGCGGCCGGCGAACTGACCAAGGTCTGCACCTCGTAAGCCGCGCCCCGCCCGCGGCAGCGCTCAGCGCCGGCGCCGCTCGCGCTCCCGGTCCCGCGCCCGGTCCCGCTCCAGCTCCCGGTCCGCACGGCGGGCCCGGTGCAGCTCGTGGCGGGCCTCCCGGCGCTCCAGCCGGTCCTGGCGGCGCTGCTCCCTCAGGCGCTGCCGCTCCGCACGGGTCACCCGGCGCTCCACGCCCACCCCGCCCCAGAAGGCGAAGCCGCTGATCACGACCCGGGGCGCGCCCGGCTCGGGCGGCCCGTCGTCCCGGGGGTGCTCGAACCCGCCCATGACGCCGATGCCCCGGACGACGACCTCGACCCCCGCAGGCACGAGGACCTGCACCCCGCCCATGACGGCCACGCAAGTGATCTCGACCTCGCCGTCCGCGAAGTTCGCCTCCCGCAGGTCGATCTCGCCGCCGCCCAGCAACGCCAGGCAGGTGAACCGCTTCGGCACCGTCCAGCGGCCCTTGCGCTCGAACCCCGACAGGATCGCGATCGCGCCCGTCGAGGACCCCTCGCCCCCGACGATCCGCGCCGCCCAACCCCCGCCGCCCACCGGTTCCTTGGCGAACGAGACCCGGGCGGGCGGCGCCACGGCACCGCCCGCGGGCAGATCCCGGGTGATCGGCGCCAGCTCCCCGTACGTGCGCGCCCGGTACGTCGCGTCCAGCCGCTCCTCGAACTCCGCCATGTCGAGCCGGCCCTCGGCGACGGCCTCCCGCAGGACCTCGGCGACCCGCTCACGGTCGGCGTCGGACGCCCGGAGGTCCGGACTTGCGTCGTCGGTCATGACAGCAGCCTACGAGACCGCCTTCTCCGCGTACATCTTCGCGATGACCGCCTCGATGTCCGGCTCCCGCACCGACAGGTCCACCAGCGGATACTCCGCCGCCAGCTGCGCCACGACCGGCGCCGCCGACTGCCCCGCCGGGAACGCCAGCCACTGCCGCGGCCCCTCGACCCGCACCACCCGCGCCGACGCCACCCGGACCGGCGGCAACTCCCGCTCCAGGTCCACCACCAGCATCCGCTCGCTCTCCCCGGCCTCGTGCAGCCCCGCGAGCGGACCGTCGTACACCAGCCGCCCGTGGTCGATCACCATCACCCGCGAACACAACTGCTCGATGTCCTGCAGGTCATGGGTGGTCAGCAGCACCGTCGTCCCGCGCTCGGCGTTCAACTCCCGCAGGAAGCCCCGCACCTTCGCCTTCGACACCACGTCCAGGCCGATCGTCGGCTCGTCCAGGTACAGCACCTCCGGATCGTGCAGCAGCGCCGCCGCGATGTCCCCCCGCATCCGCTGCCCCAGCGACAGCTGCCGCACCGGCACGTCCAACAGGCTTTCGAGCTGCAGCAGTTCCACACACCGGTCGAGGTTCTCCCGGTAACGGGCGTCCGGGATCCGGTAGATGCGGTGCGCCAGCCGGTACGAGTCGATCAGCGGCAGGTCCCACCACAGCGTCGTCCGCTGCCCGAACACCACCCCTATCCGGTGCGCCAGCCGCGTCCGCTCCCGCGACGGGTCGATCCCCGCCACCCGCAGCCGGCCGGCGCTGGGCATCAGGATCCCCGTCAGCATCTTGACCGTCGTCGACTTCCCCGCGCCGTTCGGCCCGATGTACCCCACCATCTCGCCGCGCGCCACGGTGAACGACAGCGAGTCCACCGCCCGCACCTGCCGCCGCTCCCGCTTCATGAACCCGGTCCGCCTGCGGACGTCGAAGACCTTCTCGACCCGGTCCACCTCGATGAACGCGTCCACCCTCAACTCCCTGTACTCCGATACGACCGCAGCCCCGCCCGCCACGCCAGCCCCGCCGCCAGGCAGCACACCGCCGCCACCACCGGCGGCGCGAACGCCGCCCACCGCGGCACACCGTCCAGCGGATACGGCCGCCCCAGCACATAGGCCGCCGGCACCCAGTTGACGAACGCCACCGGGAATATGAACGTCACCCCGCGCACCAGCTCCCGGCCGAACACCGTCGGCGGATACTGCAGCAGCGTCTGGCCGCCGTACGTGAACGCGTTCTGCACCTCGCTCGCGTCCTGCGCCACGAACTGGAACGCCGCCCCCGCCACGAACACCGCCGAGAAGATCACCCCGCCGCAGAGCACCATCCCCGGCACCATCAGCACCTTCACCGGCGTCCAGCCGATGTCCGACGCCACCAGCGCGTAACCGAGCACCAGCGACCCCTGCATGATCCGGCTGATCCGGCGCAGCGCGAACCGGTCGGCGGCCACCTGCGCCAGCACCGGCGCCGGCCGCACCAGCAGGGTGTCCAGCGTGCCGTCCCGCACCCGCGTGCCCAGCCGGCCCGCCGAGCCGATCGCCAGGTCGGCGAGCCCGAAGGAGGTCGCCGACAACCCGTACAGGAACGCCACCTCCGGCAGCGAGTAACCGCCCAGCACGTCCACCCGCGAGAACATCAGCAGGATCGCCACGAAGTCCAGGCCCGTCACCAGCAGGCCACCGAGCACGGTCAGCGCGAACGACACCCGGTACGTCAGCGTCGAGCGGATCCACATCGCCGCGATCAGCCGGTAGGCACGCCACCCCTCGGCCAGCGGACGGCTCCCCGCCACCGCGTCACGCTCACCCACCCTGCACCACCACCCGCCGCGCCGCCGCCAGCTGCACCAGCCGCCCGGCCGCCAGCAGCACCACCGCCCACGCCGCCTGGAAGACGAACGCCGGCACCGGGTCCGCCTTCCCCATCAGCACGTCCGCCGGCACCTGGAGCTGCGCCGCCCACGGCAGCGCCCGCACCACCTCGCCGAGCGCCCCCGGGAAGGCGTTCAGCGGCAGCGCCATCCCCGAGCAAAATATCCCGGTGACCATCAGGGCCTGCAGCGCCCCCGTGCCGTCCATCAGCCAGAACCCGCTCAGCGCCACCAGGTAGCGGATCCCGAAGCTGACGACCATCGCGAGCACCACGGCCACCGCGAACGCCAGCCACCGTCCCACGTCCCCGGGGACCGCCGTCGGGAACACCAGCGCGCCGAAGACGAACGGCACCACCCCGCGCCCTAGCAGCTGGAACAGCGCCCGGCCCAGGTCGCTCGCCAGCCACCACGCCTGGAGGTCGACCGGCCGGTACAGGTCGATCGCGACCTCACCCGTACGGATGCGTTCCATGAACTCGATCTCGAAACCGCCCCCCTGGATCGCCAGCGTCGCGTACAGCGCCTGGCCCAGCCACACGAAGGTGACCGCCTGCGCCTGGTCATAGCCTCCGAGGTGCGGCTTCTCGTCCCACAGCGCCAGGTACGTGTACACGAGGATCAGGCCGAAGACCGTGTTCGTGAACACCCCTGCCGCAGTGGCCGCCCGATACGTCGCGTACCGTCTGAATCCCCCCGCCGCGACGGCCCCGTACAACCGTCCCGCGCCCACGTCAGTCCACCTCCCGGGACAGCCCGACACCGAAGCGCAGGAGCCTAGTACGAGGTCCGGCCGCCGGCCACGCGTTTTCCGTGCCGGAACCGTGTCCGGAAAGCGGGAACGGAACGCCAGGTGCGGGAGTCTTCACCTGGGGGGCAGAAGGCGTACGAGGCGTACGGGAACGTACGACGCGAAACAGGAGTCCGTGCACGACATGAGCGACGAGCCGCAGCCGCAGCAGCCGAACAGGGGCGGGTCACCGGACACACCTCCGCCGGCCGTCGGCCCCGAGGCCCGGGGGGCCGACCGGGAGGGCGGCGAGCAGACGCCCCCGGAAACCCCCGCCGGCGATTCCGCCGGCACCGGTGACCGCGCCGACCGCGACGGCGCCGGCGAGCGGCCGGATGCGGGCGCGGAGCACGCGGCCCGGGCGCGCCGGGCCGCTCAGGCGAGCCGGGCCGGCCGCACCGGCACGGACGGCCGGGGCATCGCCGCGGAGCCGGGGGCGGAGCGGCCGGGGAAGCCGGAGGCGCGGAAGTCCCCCGAGCCGCAGAGGTCGCCGGAGTCGCGGAAGCAGGAGTCGCGGGAGTCGTCGCGGGAGTCCGGCGGCCGGACCCCGTCCGTGCCGTCCCAGCAGGCGCGGAAGCCGCAGGGCGATCGGCAGGCCTCCGTACCGTCGCAGTCGTCGCCCGGATCCCCGAAGACCGAGCAGTCCAAGCAGGCCGAGCAGTCCAAGCAGGCCAAAGAGTCCGGGCAGGCCAAGGAGGCCGGGCAGGCCAAGGAGTCCGGCGCGGCCGAAAGCACCCAGGTGCTCCGGCGCGTCAAGGCGGCCCCCGAGGCTCCCGAAGCCCGCCAGGCCCCCGAGACCACGCAGGTCCTCCGCCGGGTCAACGCGCCTCGGCAGGCCGGGCCGGCCGGCTCGCCCCGGCAGGGCAGGACCGGCGGCACCCCGAAGGCGGCCACCGCCTTCACCACGGGCACCGCGGGCGCGGCGGGCACCACGGGCGCGGCGGGCGGCACGGCCAAGACGGCCGCCCTCGGCGCGGCAGGCGCCTCCGCGGCCTCCGCCGCGTCCGCCGCCACTCCGGCGGCCACCGCCCGGACCGCCACCCTCGACGCCGACCCCGCGCCCGCCCCCTCGGCCGACGCCTCCGCCGGCAACGGCGACGGCGACGGCAAGAAGGCCAAGCGCAAGCGCACCGGCTGGCGGCGGCTGTTCCCCACCTGGCGCATGGTGCTCAGCACCCTCGTCATCGGCGTCATGCTGATCATCGGCCTGTTCTTCCTCGGCTACTCCCTCGTGAAGATCCCGTCAGCGAACGCCCTCGCCACCAAACAGGGCAACGTCTTCCTCTACGCCGACGGCTCCCAGCTCGCCCGCGAAGGAAAGATCAACCGCGAGAGCGTCGGCCTCGCCCAGATCTCCAAGGACGCCCAGCACGCCGTCCTGGCGGCCGAGGACCGCGACTTCTACACCGAGTCCGCCGTCGACCCCAAGGCCATGATCCGCGCCGCCTGGAACACGGCCACCGGCAAGGGCAAGCAGTCGGGCTCCACCATCACCCAGCAGTACGTGAAGAACTACTACCTGGCCCAGGAACAGACGGTCACCCGCAAGGCCAAGGAGTTCTTCATCGCCATCAAGCTGGACCGCAACAAGACCAAGGACCAGATCCTCGAGGGCTACCTCAACACCAGCTACTTCGGCCGCAACGCCTACGGCATCCAGGCCGCCGCCCAGGCCTACTACGGCGAGGACGCCGGCACTCTCGACCCGGCCCGCGCCGCCTACCTCGCCGCCCTCGTCAACGCCCCCAGCGAGTACGACGTCGTGGCCCACCCCGAGAACAAGGCGGCCGCCGTCGCCCGCTGGAACTACGTCCTGGACGGCATGGTCACCAAGGGCTGGCTCAGCAAGTCCGAGCGCACCGGCATGAAGTTCCCCATGCCCAAGCAGCAGATCCTCTCCACCGGCCTGTCCGGCCAACGCGGCTACCTCGTCGACGCGGTCAAGGACTACATCCTCGAACACGGCATCCTCACCAAGGACCAGCTCGAGCGCGGCGGCTACCGCGTCACCACGACCTTCCAGAAGGCCAAGCAGGACGCCTTCGTCAAGGCCGTGAACGACCAGCTGATGTCCAAGCTCGACAAGAAGAACCGCCCGGCCGACCGCTACGTGCGCGCCGGCGGCGCCTCCGTCGACCCGAAGACCGGCAAGGTCGTCGCCATGTACGGCGGCATCGACTACGTGAAGCAGTACACCAACGGCGCCACCCGCGGGGACTTCCAGGACGGCTCCACGTTCAAGCCGTTCGTCTTCACCTCCGCCGTCCAGAACGGCTCCACCACCCAGGACGGCCGCCGCATCACCCCGAACACGATCTACGACGGCACCAGCAGGCGCCCCGTCCAGGGCTGGCCCGGCGGCGCCTACGCGCCCTCCAACGAGGACGAGAAGTCGTACGGCGACATCACCGTCCGCAAGGCCACCGACCTGTCGGTCAACGCCGTCTACGCACAGATGGCCGTCGACGTCGGCCCCGCCAAGGTCAAGCAGACCGCCGTCGCCCTCGGCATCCCCGAGAACACCCCGGACCTCAAGCCGTACCCGTCCATCGCCCTCGGCACCGCCACCGCCAGCGTCCTGGACATGGCGGAGGGCTACGCCACGCTCGCCAACCACGGCAGGCACGGCACCTACACGATGATCGAGAAGATCACCAAGGACGGCACCGAACAGGTCAGGCTCCCCGACCAGCACGTCCACCAGGCCGTCACCCGCGAGGCCGCCGACACCACCACCTCCGTGCTGCGGAGCGTGGTCGACAGCGGCACCGCCACCGCGGCCCAGGCCGCCGGCCGCCCCGCCGCCGGCAAGACCGGCACCGCCGAGGAGGACACCGCCGCCTGGTTCGCCGGCTACACCCCCGACCTCGCCACCGTCGTCTCCGTCATGGGCCAGGACCCGGTCACGGCCAAGCACATGCCGCTGTACAACGCCCTCGGCCAGCCCCGCATGAACGGCGGTGGCCCGCCCACCCAGATCTGGGCCCAGTACACGCGCGACGCCCTCCAGGGCAAGCCGGCCGCCGACTTCGACCTCGAACTCCAGCAGGGCGCCGACCAGGTCCAGGAGCCCCCCTCCACCAGCCCCTCCGACCAGCCCGGCACCACCGGCCAGGCCAACGGCGGCACCACCGACGCCGGCCAGACCACCGGCGGCACCCCCACCACCGGCACCACGCCCACCACGGGCACCACCCCCACCACGGGCACCACCGGCGGGGGCACGACCACCAACGGCGGCGGCACGACCACCGGCGGCGGCACCACCGGAGGCACCACCGACGGGGGAGGCACCACCACCGGCGGCACCACCGGAGGCAGCCCCGGCGGACCCACCACCACCGGCGGCGGAACCGACGGCGGCAACACCACCGGCACCGACACGGGCGCGGGCGGCACGGGGGGCCTGCCGTAGCGGAACAACACGCCGAAGGGGCTGGTGACCAGGTCACCAGCCCCTTCGGCGTGTGCGGCGGCGGCAGCGGGAAACAGCCGCCGGGACGTCAGAGATACAGGCCGGTGGAGTCCTCGGCGCCCTCGAACCGGTCCGCGGCCACCGCGTGCAGATCACGCTCCCGCATGAGCACGTACGCCACGCCCCGCACCTCGACCTCGGCCCGGTCCTCCGGGTCGAACAGGACCCGGTCGCCCGGCTCCACCGTCCGCACGTTCTGCCCGACCGCGACCACCTCGGCCCAGGCCAGCCGACGCCCCACCGCGGCGGTCGCCGGAATCAGGATCCCGCCCCCCGACCGCCGCTCGCCCTCACCGGTCTCCTGCTTGACCAGAACCCGGTCATGCAGCATCCGAATGGGCAGCTTGTCGTGCTGGGGGCCGCTCTGCGTGTTTCTCTTGGCGCTCACGCCAGTGAACCTACCTGTCTCCCGCCCGCCCGTACGCCGCCGGGTCGCTCCCCGCTCAGTCCCTGCGCCGCCGGGTCCCCAGGGCGAGCAGCCCCACGACCCCGACGACCACGAGCGCGACCGGCACCACCCGCTCGATCCGCGGCGCGCCCGTCTCGTCCACGAACTGCGCGCGTACCTCGCTCACCACCCGGTTGACCTGCACATACGCACGTCCCACCGTGTGATCGACATTCGCCAGGACCTTCGCCCTGGCATCCCCGACGATCGTCTTCGGATGCACCCGCACCCCGATCTCGTCGAGCGTCTCGGCCAGCACTTCACGGCGGCGCCTGATGTCCGCCTCGATCTGCGCCGGGGTTCTCGTGTCCGAGGTGTCCGCCACCGTACGGCCTCCGAAGTCTCCTGATGCTGTTCCGAACAGTTTGTCAGCCCGCGGCCGCGCCGCACCGCAACACCCCCCGGTTACGCTGGCCCGATGAGCGAGCGACTCCAGCCGGGGGACGTGGCCCCCGCCTTCACCCTCCCCGACGCCGACGGCAACGAGGTCTCCCTGGCGGACCACAAGGGCCGCAAGGTCATCGTCTACTTCTACCCCGCTGCCCTCACCCCAGGCTGCACCAAGCAGGCCTGCGACTTCACCGACAACCTCGACGTCCTGGCCGGCGCCGGCTACGACGTCGTCGGCATCTCCCCGGACGCGCCCGAAAAGCTGGCGAAGTTCCGCGAGAAGGAGTCCCTGAAGGTCACCCTCCTGGCCGACCCCGACAAGAAGGTCACCGAGGCCTACGGCGCCTACGGCGAGAAGAAGAACTACGGCAAGACGTACATGGGCGTGATCCGCTCCACGATCGTGGTCGACGAGGAGGGCAAGGTCGAGAGGGCCCTCTACAACGTCCGCGCCACCGGCCACGTAGCCAAGATCATCAAGGACCTGGGCATCTGAGGACACCTCGCCCCCTCGTCAACGGCCCGCACCGGCACAGCCCGGCGCGGGCCGTTCCTCTTCTCCGACCGTGACTGTCCGATAACCGGTTCGTTACTCCGTACGGGCTGCGAACGCGCAGCCGGAACGGAGGGGACTCGATGGGGGCCAGTGCGTACACGAAGGAGCGGCTGGAGGAGGCGGCTCGGGGGGCTCGGACGCTGGCGGAGGCGCTGGTCCGGCTGGGGGTGGATCCGAGGAGTTCGACGCGGCCGTACGTACTCGGGCGGATGAGGAAGCTGGGCATCGACGTCTCCCATTTCGAGCGGGAGGGGGTGAAGTGGACGAGGGAGGTTCTGGGACGAGCGGTAGCTGCCTCGACCAGCATCAACGAGGTGCTGCGCCGGCTCGGCTTGGACGTCGTCGGCGGGCATCACACGCACATCAGCCGCAAGATCAAGGCGTACGGCATCGACACCTCGCACTTCGTGGCGGTGGTCCGCACGGAGCGCATGAGGCACAATCAGCGCCGCCGCACGGCAGCGGAACTGCTCGTAGTGGACCCGTCTCCGCACGCCTCACGCATCCCGAGCGCCCGGCTCAAGAGGGCGCTGCGCGAAGTGGGTGTGCAGGAGCGCTGCGCGCTCTGTGGCGGGGAACCGGTCTGGCTGGGAGAACCACTTCCTCTGGAAGTCGACCACATCGATGGCGACTGGCGCGACAACCGCCTGCAGAACCTCCGGCTCCTGTGCCCCAACTGCCACTCGACCACGGACACCTACCGAGGCCGTGGCAAGGGCCGCTACCGGGGGGAACCCCTATGAGCGGCGGAGTGCGGTACACCCGCGAGCGGTTGGCCCAGGCTGCCGGGCAGTGCTCCACTCTCGACGAGGTGATCTCCTTCTTCGGTACCCGGCCGTACGGCTACTTGCGGGGATACCTCGAGAGGCGCTTCGCTCACTTCGGCATCGACATCTCCCACTTCTCGCCTGTCGATGAGCGAGCCTGCCCCACCACGGACGAGCTGCGGGCTGTCGTCGCCGAGTCCGTATCCATCGCCGAGGTGCTTCGCCGTCTCGGCCGAGCGGACAATGGAGGCCAGCGCGCCATGCTGCGCAAGCAAATCGCCGACGCCTGCCTCGACACCACCCACTTCGGTAAGCAAGCCCATCAACGAGGGAAGCCGAGTGCGAACGCCAAGCGACCGGAAGAGGTTTTGGTAAGGCACGACACCGGACACCGGACCGCGACCAAACGCCTCAGGCGCGCGCTCCGCGAAGTGGGCGTACCGGAGCAGTGCGCCAGGTGTGGGATTGGCCCGGAGTGGTTCGGCAGGCCCATGACGTTGGAGATCGACCACATCAATGGAGACTGGCGCGACAACCGGCGGGAGAACCTGCGGCTGCTGTGTCCCAATTGCCATGCGATCACCAGCACATGGTGCCGGGGCGGCAGAAGCGGCGGAGCACGCCCGGTACCATGACAGGCGACCAGCGGCGGTGGCGCAACGGCGACGCAGCAGGTTTAGGTCCTGTGGCCCCTGACCGGGCTTGAGGGTTCGAATCCCTTCCGCCGCACGTGAACGGCCTGCGAATCGAAGGCGTGACTCGCAGGCCGTTTCAGTGCGTCAGCCCAGCAACTCCCGTACCACCGGCACCAGTGCCCGGAACGCCCTCCCCCGGTGGCTGATCGCGTTCTTCTCCTCGGCGGACAGCTCCGCGCACGTCCGCGTCTCGCCGTCCGGCTGGAGGACCGGGTCGTAGCCGAAGCCGTTCGTACCCGCGGGGGCGTGCCGCAGGATGCCGCGCAGCTGGCCCTCGACCACCTTCTCCGTGCCGTCCGGCAGGGCCAGGGCCGCCGCGCAGGCGAAGTGGGCGCCCCGGTGCTCCTCCGCGATGTCCGAGAGCTGGGCGAGGAGCAGGTCCAGGTTGGCCTTGTCGTCGCCGTGGCGGCCCGCCCAGCGGGCGGAGAAGATGCCGGGGGCGCCGCCCAGGACGTCGACGCACAGGCCGGAGTCGTCGGCGACGGCGGGCAGGCCGGTGGCCCGGGCGAGGGCGTGGGCCTTGAGGAGGGCGTTCTCCGCGAAGGTGACGCCGGTTTCGGCCACGTCCGGGATGTCGGGGTACGCGTCGGCGCCGATCAGCTCGTGGGGCAGGCCTGCCTCGGCGAGGATGGCCCTCAGCTCGGTGATCTTTCCGGCGTTGCGGGTGGCGAGGATCAAGCGGGTCATGGGGCCAGTATTCCTGGCCCCCCTGGACCCCCTACAGCTCGGCCTGCCCCGCCCCCTTCAGCGCGGTCAGGTCGAAGACGTCGCCCATCTCGCGGAAGCCGAGGTCGCTGGGGTGCAGGTGGTCGCCGGAGTCGTACGCGGGCCGCAGCTTGAGCGGGGCGTAGGGGTCGCGCAGCGCCCGGTCGAAGTCGACGACCGTGTCGTAGACCCGGCCGGCCCGGATCTCCGCGTTGACCCGCTCGCGCACCTGTTCCCGGGCCGGGGTCCAGCCGCGGTGGCCCTCGAAGGGCATGAGGGTGGCGCCGACGACCCTGAGGCCGCGGGCGTGGGCCTGCCGGACGAGGGTGCGCAGCCCCTGGGTGATGCGGTCCGGGTCGGCGAGGCGCGGGTTGCGCAGGATGTCGTTGATGCCGAGGTCGATGACGACGACCTTGACGTTGGGCCGGGAGAGCACGTCGCGGCCGAAGCGGCCGAGGCCGCTCTGGTTCTCGGCCGGCCGGCCGAGGCCGTCGGCGAGGACCTGGTTGCCGCTGATGCCCTCGTTGACGACGCCGTAGCGGGGCAGTGCGGCACCGCCGCGCAGCGCGGAGCGCAGGCGGCCCGCGAGGACGTCGGTCCAGCGGTGGTTGGCGCCGACGGTGGACGTGATGCCGTCGGTGATGGAGTCGCCGAAGACCACGACGGTGCCGTCGGCCTCGTGACTGAGCACGTCGAGGGCGGTCAGGTACCGCCAGTAGGGCGTCTGCCCGGTGTACGGGATGCCGGTCGGGTCCTCGGTGCGGTCGCCCTGGGCGACGTACGACACCTGCCGCGCGCGCGGGTGGTAGGTGACCGGGCCGGACGGGGTGGGGGAGTAGGTGGTGACGAGGACGTCCGAGCCGTGCGGGATGGTCAGGCGTACCGCGTCGCTGAGCGCCTGGCCGCCGGCCGGTATGACGACGCCGGTGCTGCCGTTGAAGGTCAGGCGGCGCATCGACTCGGAGTCGGCCGCCGCGCCGCCGTCCCCGGCGGACAGGGCGAGGGTCGCGTGCGCGATGGTCAGCGGGGACTGCCCGTAAAGGTTGGACAGGGTGATGCGGGCACTCGTCCCTCCGGTGCTCGCGTGCACGACGTTGCGCACCGAGCGGCCGGCCAGACCGCCGGCCTCGGTGCCGGGTTCGCCGCCCACGGGCGCCGCCGCCCAGGCGCCGACCCAGGCGCCGGTCGAGGCGGGAGCGACGGAGGTGTCGTGATGCGGGCGGGTGCCGGCGAAGGTGCTGCCGGAGGTGGTGTCGTGGGCCGCCACGGTGACGTAGATGACCGCGGACAGAGCCACGACCAGTGCGACCAGCGCACCCAGCACGGCATAACCGTGACGCTTGGTCATGCTTGTGTTGTTCTCCTCGGGAGACGGGAGCCCGAGGCTCCGATCCGATACACCCATGATGCGTCATGGGCCGGGCGGGCTGACAGGGACCTGCCGCAAACCCCCGGTGATACAGACGCCGGGAACTCCTGATCCGTTCCAGGAGTCGGTCAGGAAGGGACAATTGTGGGCGGGATCACCGAACGGGCGGGAGCCGATGGAACGTACCGAGACATCACCAGGACGCACGGAGACGACTCCGGACACGGGGACGACTCCGGACACCGCCGCGGCGGCTCCGTCGCGCGGTGCGGCGACGTACCGGGCCATGACCGCCTTCACGCCCGCCGACGAGGAGCGCCGGCGCGGGGTGCGGCGCATGAAGCTCACCGCGACCGGGCTGCTGCTCTTCGTGGCCGTGGTGTACGTCCTCGCCAAGTGGGCCTCGTCGGCGGGCGCGGGCGCCTGGACGGACTATGTGGCGGCGGCCGCGGAGGCCGGCATGGTCGGCGCGCTCGCGGACTGGTTCGCCGTGACCGCGCTGTTCCGGCACCCGCTCGGCCTGCCCATCCCGCACACCGCGATCATCCCCACCAAGAAGGACCAGCTCGGCGTCTCCCTCGGTGAGTTCGTCGGGGAGAACTTCCTCTCCCACGACGTCGTCCGGCAGCGGTTGCGCGCCGTCGGCATCGGCAGCCGGCTGGGCGCCTGGCTGGCCGAGCCGGAGCACGCGGACCGGGTGACGGCGGAACTGGCGACCGCGCTGCGCGGCGCCCTGACGGTGCTGCGCGACTCCGCCGTGCAGGCGGTGGTGGGGGAGGCGATCACCCGGCGGGCCGACGCCCAGGAGATCGCGCCCGGTATCGGCAAGATGCTGGAACGGGTCGTGGCGGACGGCGGGCACCGGCGGGTGGTCGACCTGGTGGTGGCCCGGGCGCACGACTGGCTGGTGCTGCACCGCACGGACGTGATGGGCGCCGTCGAGGGCGGTGCGCCGGGCTGGACGCCGCGGTTCGTGGACAGGAAGGTCGGCGAGCGCGTCTACAAGGAGCTGCTGCGCTTCGTCACCGAGATGCGGGACATGCCGTCCCATCCCGCGCGGGGCGCCCTGGACCGGTTCCTCACCGACTTCGCCTCCGACCTGCAGTCCGACACCGACACCCGGGCGCGGGTGGAGCGCCTGAAGGGCGAGGTGCTCGGGCGGGGCGAGGTGCAGGACCTGATCGCGTCGACGTGGACCGCCGTCCGGTCCATGATCGTCGCGGCCGCGGAGGACGAGCGCAGCGAGCTGCGGCTGCGGGTGCGGGCGGCCCTGCTCTCGCTCGGCGCGCGGATGGCGGGCGAGACGAAGGTGCAGCAGAAGGTCGACGGGTGGGTGGAGGGCGCGGCCGTGCACGTCGTGACCACGTACCGCACGGAGATCACCTCCCTGATCACGGACACCGTGGCCGGCTGGGACGCCGAGCACACCACGCGCAAGATCGAGGCGCACATCGGCCGGGACCTGCAGTTCATCCGGATCAACGGCACGGTCGTCGGTTCGCTGGCCGGCCTGCTGATCTACGCCGTGTCGCGGGGGCTGGGGGCCTAGTTCTAGGGTCTCTCGTTTGGATCATGCCGGACTCGCGATCCACGGCACCGGACCCCGCTCCCTGATCCGGCCTGATCCAAACGAAAGAACCTGGCGGCGGCCGGGGGCGCGGCGGGCGCCGGCCGGGGTCTATTCGCGCGGGAGCCGGGCACACGTGTTCTCGTCCTCGACGAGGAGGGGAGCCCATGAGCACCGTCGACACACCATCGCCGTCGCCAGATGCCGGCCGGACCATCACCACGAACATTCCCGCCCGTCTCGACCGCCTGCCCTGGTCCCGGTGGCACTGGACGATCGTGATCGGGCTGGGCACCGTCTGGATCCTGGACGGCCTCGAGGTCACGGTCGTCGGCAACATCGCCAGCCGGCTCGCCGAGCCCGGCAGCGGCCTGGCGATCACGTCGGGCCAGATCACCGGCGTCGCCGCCGCGCTGTACGTCGCGGGTGCCTGTGTCGGCGCGCTGTTCTGGGGCCGGCTGACCGACCGCTTCGGCCGCAAGAAGCTGTTCATGATCACGCTGGCGGTGTACCTGGCGGCGACCGCGCTGACGGCCGTGTCCTGGGAGGCCTGGTGGTTCTTCCTGTTCCGGTTCCTGACCGGTTTCGGCATCGGCGGTGAGTACGCGGCGATCAACTCCGCCATCGACGAGCTCATCCCGGCGAACTACCGCGGCCGCGTCGACCTCATGATCAACGGCAGCTTCTGGCTCGGCGCCGTCGGCGGTTCCCTGCTGTCGATCGTCGCCCTGAACACCGACCTGCTGGCCGCGAACGTCGGCTGGCGCCTGACCTTCGCGCTCGGCGCCGTCCTCGCCCTCGTCATCCTCCTCGTACGACGGCACGTCCCCGAGAGCCCGCGCTGGCTGCTGATCCACGGCAGGGACCGGGAGGCCGAGGAGATCGTCAGCGGCATCGAACGGCAGGTGGAGCAGCAGAAGGGGGAGCGGCTGCCCGAGCCGCAGGGCGAGCTGGAGATCCACCAGCGCAAGAGCGTGACGTTCATGGAGATCGCCCGCACGGTGTTTGGCCGGTACCGCAAGCGTGCCGTGCTCGGCTTCTCCCTCTTCATCGGCCAGGCGTTCCTCTACAACGCCATCACCTTCGGCTTCGGCGCGATCCTCACCAAGTTCTTCGACGTCCCGGCCGACCACACCGGCTACTACTTCGCCGTCATCGCCATCGGCAACTTCTGCGGCCCGCTGCTCCTCGGCAAGTTCTTCGACACGGTCGGCCGCCGGGTGATGATCTCCGGGACGTACCTGCTGTCCGGCCTGCTGCTGTTCGGCACGGCCTGGCTGTTCTCGCAGGGTTCGCTGGGCGCGGGCACGCTGACGGCCTGCTGGTGCGCGGTGCTGTTCTTCGCCTCCGCGGGCGCTTCCAGCGCCTACCTCACGGTCTCCGAGATCTTCCCGATGGAGACCCGGGCCATGTCCATCGCGTTCTTCTACGCCCTGGGCACCGCGGCCGGCGGCATCAGCGGCCCGCTGCTGTTCGCCGACCTCACCAGCACCGGCAAGGTCGGCGACACCGTCCTGGCGTTCTCGATCGGCGCGTCGCTGATGTGCGCGGCGGGTCTGGTCGCGGCGTTCCTGGCGGTGCGGGCCGAGCGCCGCTCGCTGGAGGACATCGCCCGCCCGCTGACGGCCGCGGGCCGGGCCAAGGCGGCGACGAAGAGCGCCCGCCCGTCGCAGCGGACGTCGGGCACGCCCGGCGGTCCCGCGGCACCGCCGGCGGCGAGCAGGCCGTAAGGCCCCCGCTTCCAGCGGTTCCCCGTTCACTCGGCGGCCGGTCTCCCGCTCCATGCGGTGGGCCGGCCGCCGTTCCGCTGCCGCAGTTCTGCCGCCGCCGTTCTGCTGCGACGGTGGAGTCTCGGGCACCGGTAGCCGACCCGGGCCGCACGATCGTCAGGACCGTCACAGGGGCCACCCAGTGCCGACCGCCGGGGCCGAGTCAGCCCCGGCGGTCGGCGACGGCCCAGGAGGCCAGGGCCACGGCGCCCGCGACACCGAACACCGACGGCCAGGCGCCGACCTTCTTGGCGAGCGGGTGCGACCCGGCGAACGCGGCGACGTACGCGGCGGTCAGCGCACCGGCGGCCTTCCCGCCCACCTGCCTGCGCCACTGCTCGGCCGCGGCGGCCCCGGCGACGGCGAGCACGGCCCCGCCCAGCTGCCGCTTCTCGGTCCAGCGGGCGACGCCGTACCCGCCGACGAGCCCGGTGGCGGCGATCACCGCAGTGGGAAACCTGGCCATGACTGCCTCCTCGTTTCTCGGGCTTCGAGGCTACGCGCGAGCCGGCTCACCCGCAGAACCTGAGTCCAGGGTTGTCAAGTTTCCAGCACCGAGCTATATAAGAAGGCGTAGGGCATCGCACCTCGGCCCCCGAAGAGAGGAGTGACCCGTGATGCTCATGCGTACGGACCCGTTCCGCGAATTCGACCGACTCGCGCAGCAGGTCCTCGGCACCACCGCGCGCCCGTCCGCGATGCCGATGGACGCGTACCGTTCCGGGGACGACTTCCTCGTCCACTTCGACCTGCCGGGCATCGACCCGGAGACGATCGAGCTGGACGTCGAGCGCAACGTCCTCAACGTCCGCGCCGAGCGCCGCACCCCGGCCCCCGAGGGCGCCGAGATGCTGGTCGCCGAACGGCCGACGGGCACCTTCACCCGCCAGCTCTTCCTCGGCGAGACGCTGGACACCGAACGCATCGACGCCTCCTACGAGGCCGGCGTACTGACCCTGCGCATCCCGGTGGCCGAACAGGCCAAGCCCCGCCGCATCCAGATCACCGGCGGCGACAGCGGCCGCAAGCAGATCAGCGGCTGAAGCATCCGACACCGGCCGCGTGCCGACCCGACGGCGCGTCCCGGGCCCCCGCGCGGCCCCGGGACGCGGCGGCATGCGGCCGCGAACCGACCGGAACAGCCCCGTACCGGCCGGAGCGGCGGCCTTCAACCGGCCGGAGCGGCGGCCTTCAACCGGCCGGAACGGTGGTTCCATGCCGGCCGGAGCGGCCTCGCACCGGGTCGAGCACTCCCGTACACCGTCCAAGAGGGCCTCGCGCCGTCCGGAGCAGCCCCGTACGGGCCGTAGCGGCGGCCTTCAACCGGCCGCGGGGTGGTCCCCCATGCCGGCCGGAGCGGCCTCGAACCGGCTGGAGCGGCACCGTACCGGCCCGAACAGCCCGTGCCGGCGAGCGGCCCCGTAGCCGTCAGATCGGCCTCGAACCGGCCAGAACCCGATCACCGGCGGAGCCCGTTCCAGAGCCCCGCCGCAGGAAGCCCGCGCACCCCTGCATTTTCGGCCAATCCCAAGGACCCCAAGCCTCACATTGGCCGAACTCCCTCTCATACCCGTCGCTTTAGGGGGTAGCCGGGCCTCCGGCAGCCCGTAGAGTCCGTGCCCCGCAGGAGGAGCCACCACGATGACCGTGACGACCCCGACCCCGCAGCCGAGAGCCACCATTCCCGCCCCGGCCCAGCCCTTGCGCCCCCGCGTGCACGAGGACACCCCCGGCGACGCGGACTGGCTGGAACTGGTGGAGGCGGTACGCGAGGCGGGCCAGTACCCGACGGGAGCGGAGGCGGAGCGGGTCACCCGCATCGTCCTGGCGGCCCTCGGCGCCCACGTCACGGGCGAGGAACGAGTGGCCCTGGCCCAGGGCCTCCCGCACGAGGCCGGCAAGATGATCGCCGCGCAGATCCCCGCGACGCACCCCCTCACCGCCCGCGAGTTCGTCGAGTCGGTGGCCGCCCGCGTCGAGGGCGCGACGCCCGCGACGGCCCGCTGGGACGTCAGCTCGGTCCTCGGCGTCCTGGCGGCCAAGGTCGGCGAGCAGCTGACGACCCGCGTCCTGGCCCAGCTCCCGCCCGGCTACGCCCTCCTCTTCGGCCGGGCGGAACTGGCCGCGACGACGGCGTAGCGCTGCCGGATCGCTCTCCGGTCGATCGACCGTCGCTCCCTGGCCGACCACCGGGCGCCGCCACGGCAACCTCCGGCGGCGCCCGCCGCGTCCCTCACGGCCGGCACGGACAGGCGCCGGCAGGCACCCACCGCCAAGCGCCAGGCACCGATGGGCACCGCCAGGCACAGGAGGGCTTCAGACGCGCTCGAGCGCCCGATGCGGCCCGTCCGGCAGCTCCACGACGATCCCGTCGCCGGGGCGTACGACGCCCCCCACCTTCACGACGCCCATGATCCCGGCCTTGTGGACGACGCGCCCGTCCTCGTCCCGCCCGACGACCTCCTTCAGCAGCCCGGTCCGGAAGTTGTCGATCTGAAGGCAGGGATTGCGCAGTCCGGTCACCTCGACGACGGCCTGCTCACCGATCCGCAGCAACGCCCCGGTGGGCAGCCCGAGCAGGTCGAGCCCCCGGGTGGTGATGTTCTCCCCCAACTGCCCGGCCGCCACCTGGAACCCGCGCTCCCCGACCTCCTCGAACAGCTCCTCGTGGATGAGGTGCACCTGCCGGAGGTTCGGCTGCGTCGGATCCTGAGCGACCCGGAACCGGTGCTTCACGGTCACACCGGCATGCACGTCCCCCTCCACCCCGAGCCCGGCGAGCAGCGTGATGCTCTCCCGGTTCGGCTTGGTGAAGGAGTACACCCCGTTGCTGCTGACGGCAGTGACGGCCCCACCCATACGGCAACCCCGCTTCTCTTCGCGTTCGATCCGGCCGCGAGCGTAACCCGCCGCCGACTCCAACGCGTCGCAGCTCAGCGGCGGTTGCAGCGGTATCGCCCCTGAACACAGCCCGGAACCGCCGTGATACGTTCAGGCCGCCGTGCGCCGCTGCGAACCGAGGAGGTGAGACCCATCAACGCTGTGACAGATCGGGCCTCCCTCTCCCGCATGGCCTGCGGAGTGCCCGAAGACGGCATTCCGAAAGGCTCGACACACCATGCGCTTCACCTCCGAGACGTCCTCCGACGGCGTCCGCGAACAGCTCTTCGTCCTTGACGACGTCCCCGGCGCGCTGTGGACGCCGGCAGCGGACGCCGCCGGTCCCCGCCCTCTGATCCTGATGGGGCACGGCGGCGGACAGCACAAGAAGGCCCCCGACATCACGCGCCGCGCGCACCGCTTCGTCACCGAGTGCGGTTTCGCCGTGGTGGCGGCAGACGTGCCCGGTCACGGCGACCGGCCCCCGCACGAGGAGTACGACCGGGTCGCGTCCGAGAACCAGGCGCGGGTGGCGGCCGGTGCGGAACTGGCGCCCCTGATCGCCGAGTTCCAGGCACTCGTGGCCCGCCGGACGGTGCCGGAATGGCAGGCGGTCCTGGACGCGGTCCAGCGCCTCGGCCACGTGGGCGCCGGCCCGGTCGGCTACTGGGGCGTGTCACTGGGATGCGGCCTCGGCGTCCCGTTCGTCGCGGCCGAGCCCCGCGTCCGCGCCGCCGTGCTGGGCCTGGGCGGCGCCTCCGCCTCGAGCTCGGCGGAGAACGCGGCGCTGATCACCGTCCCGGTCGAGTTCCTGGTCCAGTGGGACGACGAGCGCGTGCCGCGCGAACAGGGCCTGGCGCTGTTCGACGCCCTGGCCTCATTCGAGAAGACCCTGCACGCCAACCCCGGCAAGCACGGGGACCTGCCCGAGTTCGAGCTGGACAGCACCGTGAGGTTCTTCTCCCGGCACCTGCGGCTCACCTGACGGCGCCGCCCGCGAACTTCTCGATGGCCTCGGGTGTGACGGGCGTGAAGAAGTTGACGAGGTTGCCGTCCGGGTCGCGGAACAGCAGCGACCGGTTGCCCCAGGGCATGGTGGTGGGCCCGCTGACGAAGTCGGTGACGAAGCCGCTCAGGTTCTGGTGAACGAGGTCCACGTCGTCGACGAGGAACTCGGTGATCACGCTGTGGTTGTCCGCCGGGCGGGCGGAGCCGGGCGCGAACAGCGGGACGGTGCGGGTACCGGCGATCGCGAGGGTGGCCACCGGGGTCCTCAGTTCGGCGAAGTCCTCGGTGGCCCACACCGCCCGCACCCCCGTGGCCCGCTCGTAGAACTCGACGAGGCGAGCGACGTCGCCGGTGATGATGCGGATCGATACGAAGTTCATGGGAATCTCCTGCCTGCGTCCTGGCTGGTGCACTGCGCAGACTAGGAGAAATAGGGGACAGAATCGGTCCTGTATCCGCGTAGCCTGTTCCCATGTCCCGACCCACAGGCCGCGTGCTGACACTCCTCGAACTGCTGCAGTCGGGCGGCACCCGGACCGTGGCCGAACTCGCCGACCGGCTCGGCGTCGAAGGGCGCACCGTACGGCGCTACGTGGACCAGCTGATCGACCTCGACGTGCCCGTGGAATCGGTGCGGGGGCGCTACGGCGGATACCGGCTCGCCCCCGGATACCGCCTGCCCCCGCTCATGCTCGACGACGACGAGGCGCTGGCCGTCCTGCTCGGTCTGGTCGCGGGCCGCCGGACAGGCCTGACGACGACGGCGCACACGGCGAGCGAGACGGCCTCGGCGAAGATCCGGCGCGTACTGCCCCGGCACGTCGCCCGCCGCCTCGACACCCTCCTGGAGGCTCTCGCCTTCACGGACCGGCCCGGCGACTTCGACACCCCGGACGCCGGCGTCCTGCTCACCCTCGCCGACGCGGTGCGCCACCGCCGACCGGTCGCGATCCGCTACACCGACCGCGACGGCCGACGCACCGACCGCACGCTGCACGCGTACGGGATCGTCGCCCACGGGGGCCGCTGGTACGTCACCGGCCTCGACCCCCGGATCGGCGAGGACCGCACCCTCCGGCTCGACCGCATCGCGGACGCGAGAACCCAGCCCGGCTCGTTCGAGGCACCCGCGGGCCTCGACCCGGCACAACGCGTGCTGTCGGCGTTCGCCACGGCCGAGTACCGCCACGAGGTGACGCTGCGGATCCACGGGACGGCCGAGCAGATCAGAGCCCGTCTCCCCGCCGGCATCGCGACCCTGCGCGAACACGAGCCCGCGGAAGCCGAGAACCGGACGGAGGAGCGCTGGTGGCACGTCGAACTCCGGGCGGAACGACTCGACTGGCTGCCCCCGCTACTGGCCTCCCTCGACCGGCCGTTCGTCATCGAGCGCCCGGCTGAACTCCGAGACCTGGTCACCGAACTGGCCGACCGCCTCGCGACCTACGCCGGCCAGGTCTGACGCAGCTGGTCCAGTTCACTGCCGATCGCGTCCCGCAGCGCATCGTGCTGCGGACCGAGCCTGAACCGCTCGTCACTCCACGAGCCCCGCGGATAGAGCCACACCGGCTTGCCCACCAGTTCGGCCGGCTCCCACTCGAACCGCGGCCAGACGTGAGCGTGCAGGAACGGGTCCGTGTTGCCGAGGATCTCCAGGTTGACCCGGCGGAAAGCGGGGTCCAGCCGCCGGCAGGCCCGCTCCACCGCTTCTCCGAGCCGTTCCATGTCGCAGAGGAACGCCAGCCGCTTGTCCCTCGGCAGGTCGGACAGCCGCCCGGCACCCGGATCGTCCACGAGGAGAACCGAGTACCCGGGCAGGAACTGCACGTCCCCGATCACCGCGAACCCGGAATCGAGCCGCCGCAGCACGGTCGGATTCTCACCCCGCAGGGCAGACCCGACGCGGTCCGTCCGCCAGTCACCGGTCATGCCCTGAGCCTATCCGTGGGTGATCAAGACCCGCTTATCCGGAAGTGCCTGGGTTCGCGTGTCCGAGCAGGTCGGCGAGAGGGACACAGGTGCGGGCAGCTCCGATCCGGCGCGCGCGCAACTGAGCGTGAGTACGAGGCCGGAACTTGCGGTCCTTGCCGCACCCGCACGGCTCGCGCCCCTCGTAGCACAGCCCGGCGTTCAGCCCTGGCAGCGTGGCGGCTGACGAGGCGGTTTTCGTGGCCGAAGGACTGCCACCGCACCCATTCTCCGGCCTCAGCGCGCGTCCAGCTCTCCCCGCTTCAACGCATGAGTGAAGTCCCGCCAGGCGCTGACCTCGACGCCTATCAGCGGCCCGCCATCGCGCTTCGAGTCGCGCACGAGTGTGCGGTCTCCGGCGTGCGCACACTCGACGCACTCAGTTCCGCTGCCGCCGCTGTAGGACGACTTGAACCACTGGTACGTCGAGAGTGCCGTCATCAGAGCTCCTTGCTTATACGGTCGACGATCGCGGCCGAGGACTCGAAGTCGAGCGCCTGGGCGCTGAGGTACTCGAACGCCAACCTATAGCGCTCCAGTTCCTGGTGCTTCTCCATGAAGAGACCGCCCCCGATCAGATCCACGTAGACGACGTCCAGGTCTGGCTTCGGCCCGCGCAGGACGGCGAAGCTGCCGACTGCCGCTGCGTGCGCTCCTGAGGTGAAAGGCAGTACCTGGATCGTGACAAGAGGACGTTGCGACATCATGAGCAGGTGCTGAAGCTGCTCACGCATGACATCGCGGCCGCCGACCTGGCGCCGTAGCGCAGCCTCGTCGATGACGCACCAGAGGTGCGGTGGATCGGCTCTCTCCAGCAACTCCTGCCGTTTCATGCGGATGTCGACCATGTGCTGGACCTCGCGCTCGGGGCACTGCACCTCGGAGGCCCGGTGCACGGCTTCGGCGTAGGCGCGCGTCTGGAGAAGCCCGGGGACGTACATGCACGCGAAGTGGTCCTCGCGTACGACCTCGTCCTCGAGCGTGAGCATCAGGTTCATGGACTCGGGGATGGGATCGGCCAGTGAGCGCCACCACCCCTGGATCCTGGCGCCCTTGGCGAGCTCGACCAAGGCGAGGCGTTCCTCGTCGGTGGCGCCGTACTCGCGGCAGAGGGCGTCCACAGCCGGCCACTTGACCGTGCCCTCCTTCGTCTCGTAGCGACTGAGCGTTGCCTTGGAGATGCCTACGCGCGCACCGGCCTCCTCCAGGGTCAAGCCCTTGGACTCGCGGAGGCGCCGCAGGTCGGCGCCGAGTTGGCGCCTTCGGGTGGTGGGTCCGAGTGACATGGTTTCAGCCCTCCGTATCGATCGAGAGATCGTCCTCGTTGCTGCGCACCCACGGCAAGATCGCGCGCGCCGGGGGCGCGCGGTGTGGCAGCTCGCTCCTACTCCCAGTCGATGAGAGTTCCATTTTGAGAGTTCCAATGCAACCCTGAGTGTGCAAGACGTAACAGAAGGCAACTCAGCGGACTGGTGGAGGGGTTGAGCATGGACTGCCTAACGAGCGTCCCCAGGGATTCATGGCATCTGCCGTTTCTGGCCGAACCCGAAGAGGTGGCGAGCCTCCGGCGTCTCCTGCGACGCCACCTGGGGTCGTGGGGTCTGCACCATCTGGCCGAGACGGCACAGCTCTGTGTGAGCGAGCTCGTCTCCAATGTCATCAAGCACGTCGGGCAGGGCACCCCGGCCACCCTCTCGGTCTCGATGAACCGCGTCTTCCTGCGCCTGGAGATCCACGATCCCGACACGCGCGCCCTCCCCGCCCTCGTCGACGCCGGAGCCGACTCCGAGGGCGGACGAGGCATGGCCCTCGTGGACGGGCTGGCCGATCGCTGGGGTGTCCGGCTTCGCGCGGATCGGAAAGTCACCTGGTGCGAGTTGGCCACCGGGCTGCCCTCCGCGACCGGGCACTGCGGCGGTGCTCGCGTCACCCGAGCCGAATCTCTGCTCGGGCTTTACGGCACGACCCCACTGCCGCGGGCGACCTTCCCAGGCGTGCTGAGCGTGGCCTTGGCGGAAGAAGTGGCCATCGACGTCATCGGTGATCTTCTCCACTGGCTCCGTGCGCATGGCTGCGACGCGGATGAGGCTCTGGACCGCGCTCAGACGTGCTTCGAGGCGGAATCTGACGGCGTATCGGCCTGATGCGTCACCCGGCCGCGATCGCCGAGTACGACCAGACGTCCGCGGGAATCGCGTGCTTCAGCTTCCACGTGATCGCCATCGGTCTGCTCCCGGTGTGCTCCACGTAGTCAGCCGGACCCAGCAGCATCCACGGCTGAGCACCGCCTATGTCCGTGTTCTTGTAGCGGCGGACGAACAGCAGGACGTGGCTGCCCTCCGCGGCGTGACGCTGGTAGCGCAGGCCGGTCGGTGAGGTTTCCGACGTCTGGTTCTGGGACTCCCAGTGGAAGAGAAGCTCGCTCAGGGCGTAGTCGTGGTAGCGGGTCTGCGGGGAGAAGTCCTTCTCGTCCTTCTCCAGGGTGATGAGCAGAGCATCGGTTCTGACCGACTCGCACCACTTCACCCCCTCGCGGAAGTCCCCGGGCATGAAGCCGCCGATCGCGGACTGGCCGAGGGCGGGCAGGATTTCCTCGCGCGTGTAGGAAGCGTGCACGGTCAGGGGAATGCCGGCGTGGCCGCCGATGCCCAGAAGCGGAATCGGCACGTGCTCGGTGCGGCCGAGGTTGTACTCGAGCACCTGCCGCAGCTCACTGCGGACCGCGTGATGTCTGCGCAGCAGCGCGAACCCGGCGTCGTAGTGCGCGAATCCCTTTCGTGTGACGCCGCCGAGCGGCCAGAGCTGGAAGAAGAGCATGCGGGCGTAGGCCTGCCCCTGCTCGTCGAGTTCGCCGTAGGCGGGGGCGTCGTCGGCCAGCATCCGGGTGTAGGCGGCCACGCGCAGCGGGTCGTCCACGTGGAGGAAGGAAGACACGCGTCTGAGCAGTGCTTCCTCGCCTTCGGGTGCGTCACCCCCGAGCAGCCCGGAGCGCCGGAGAAGCCGGGTCCAGGAGTTGCCGTTCCCGCGGTAGAGCTCCTTCAGCTCGCGGCCGCTCTCCTCCAGGTAGCGGCCGAGCCTCGGCTGGGCGTAGTCGGCGACCTCACGGGCCAGCGCCGTGACGTTGACGCCGATCTGCTCCTTGATGTTGGCGATGACCGTTCTCTTCGCCTTCTCCTCAAGGATGATCTGGCAGCCGGACGGCAGCTGGGGGAAGTCGTGTTCGATGTTGTCCAGCAGGCGCTTGCGGGTCAGGTTGGTCAGGGCCCGGAACTGGTTCTCGAAGCGGAACTCCTTGCGGTGCTGCCCGATGAGATCCAGCACGGTGAGGACGGCCTTGTCATCCGAACGGCGAAGCCCCCGGCCGAGCTGCTGCAGGAACACGGTGGCGCTGGAGGTGGGCCGGAGCAGGAGCAGCGTGTCCACGTCGGGGATGTCGAGCCCTTCGTTGAAGAGGTCGACCGAGAAGATCACCTGGACAGCCCCTGACCTCAGGTCGGCCAGGGCCTGCTTACGCTGCTCCGCGGGCGTCTCGCCGCACAGCGCGACGGCGTTGAGCCCGGCCGTGCGGAACACCTCCGCCATGAAGTTCGCGTGCCGCACCGACACGCAGAATCCCAGCGCGCGCATGGCGCCCGGCTCGGCGATCTTCTCCCGGACGGCCTTCACGACCAGCCTCGCGCGTCTCACGTCACTCGACAGCTGGTTGCTCAACGCGCTGGGGTCGTACGCCCCACGTCTCCATTCCACGGTGCTGAGATCCGTGTCGTCGCTGATGCCGAAGTAGTGGAACGGGCTGAGGAGGTCGTTCTCCAGCGCCTCCCACAGCCGGATCTCGGCAGCGATCCGGCCGTCGAAGAACTCGTCCTGGACGTTCCTGCCGTCCATGCGCTCAGGCGTCGCCGTGAGCCCCAGCAGTTCCGACGGCTCGAAGTGATCCAGGATCTTCCGGTACGTCGGAGACGTCCCGTGGTGGAACTCGTCGATCACGATCACATCGAAGTGGCCGGGCGAGAGCCGTTCCAGGGCCCGCCCGTTCAGCGACTGGACGCTGGCGAAGACGTGCGTCCAGCGCTCCGGGATCTCACCGCTGTGGAGGGACTCACCGAAGTTCGCGTCCACCAGAACGTCCTGGTAGGTGCGCAGGGACTGCTGCAGGATCTCCTTGCGGTGGGCTACGAACAGCAGCCGCAGATCACGGCCGTACCGCTTCCGAAGCTGCTTGTAGTCGAGCGCAGCCATGACCGTCTTGCCGGTGCCGGTCGCGGCGACGAGCAGGTTCCGGTGCCTGTCGTGGACCTGCCGCTCGACCTGCAGCCGCTCCAGCATGTCGCGCTGGTGCGGATACGGCCGTACCTCCAGACCGGACAGCGTGATCCTGCGTCCAGCGGCGGCACCCGGCGACGTACCGCCGGCGATCGCGAGCGCCTCCTGCAGGCGCTCGCCATCGGTGGCGGGGTCGTACTCCTCGAAGGACGGATCACTCCAGTAGGCCTCGAAGGTGCCCTCGAACTTGCGCAGCACGTCGGGCGTCGCAACGGAGGACAGCCGTACGTTCCACTCCAGGCCGTCCAGCAGCGCCGTCTTGGACAGGTTGGAGCTGCCCACATAGGCGGTGTCGTAGCCGCTGTCGCGGCGGAAGAGCCAGGCCTTGGCGTGCAGCCGCGTCGACCGGGTCTCGTAGTTCACCTTGACGCTGGCGCCGAACTCCTCCGCCAACCGGTCGAGGGCGCGCCGCTCGGTGGCTCCGATGTACGTCGTCGTGATGACCCGTATCGGCACATCCCGCTCATGGGCCGCCCGCAGCGACTGCTCGATGACCCGCAGGCCGTGCCACTTCACGAAGGCGCAGATCAGGTCGACGCGGTCAGCCGTGGCGAGTTCGGCGCGCAACTCGAAGCCGAGGCTGGGGTCTTCTGGCGCGTTGGTGATGAGGGCCGTGTCGGAAAGCGGGATGCCCGGCCGTACCGCGTAGACGCCCGGTGCCTCCTGCCGCGTCACGGCGAGGAGCTGGCGGGGGCCGTCGGCTACGAGGTCCACCCACTCCCGCGCACCCTTCAGCGTGCTGATGGACTCGAGGATGTGGTTGGCCGCATGGACCCGTTCGCCGGCCGGAACACCGTGCAGGACCCGCTGGACGGTGCCCGCGACATGCCGGGCCAGAACATGCGGCACCGACTCCGGCCCCACCGCGTCGCTCACGGGATGCCAGCCCGAGCCGGTGAGCTCCTCCAACTGCTGCTCGAGGCGCAGGGTGATGAGCTGTTCGTACAGTCCATCGGACAGGCCGGAAGCATCCTGAAGGTCTCCGGACATCGGCGCATACCCCCCGCTGAGCATGTCGATGGGCGATCCAGATGTTCTACCAGGGGGCACTGACACAGCCGCCGTCACCCTGTCGCGGACCGAGAGGACGCACAGTCCTTCATGTCACCGCCGGGTGTGAGCGCCCGGCGGAGCGGGAGCGCCGTGAGGAGCACGAAAACGCCGAAGAGGGTGATCGGCAGGAGCCCTACCGGCCGGAGGAACGCGGCGGGACGCGTCGTGACCGCGCCCCATGTGACGATCCAGTTGCCCAGGACGTCCGCGAGCATGACCACAGCGGCGAGCAACGGCCCGCCGGGGCGGGCGCGGATGATCAGCAGGGCCACCAGCGGGTCGAGGAGCAAGAGCGCGTGGAAGAGCAGCTGGACGAGCACGGGTGCGTAGCCGTAGGCCCTCAGCCCGCCCGTCACCAGGAAGTATCCGTGCGCCCCCGTCCCCTCCAGGAATCCGACCACGTACACCAGCGCCGTGCGTCGGGCCCATGCCGGACGATCCCCCCATCGCATGGTGGCGACCCTAGTGGGCGCCGGGACGGCGACAGGGCCTGCCCCGGCACCCGGTTGCACGGCTGGGCATGGGCCTCAGAGGGACCCGGCGCCCTCCAGCAGCCCGTGGCACTCCCCGTACGCCCGCCCCGACCCGCACCAGCACCCCGCCCCCGCCTGCGGCGGCCAAGCAACCGCCCGGCCCCGTGCCGCCAGTGTCGTCGCGTACTGGGGGAGCAGGATCACGTCCGACGGTGACGCCCCCTCCGATGCAGCGAACGCCTCGTACGACGGGACCGTCCCCGTGACGATGCCGAGGTTGGGGGTGCCCGAGGAGGCCAGTTCGCGGAGGGAGGACTCTATGGTCGCCAGGTGCTGCTCGTGGGAGGGGTACTCCACGGAGAGCGTCGGGTACGCGGAGAGCAGCTCCGTCAGCTCGGCCGCCGGCCAGTGCAGCATCGCCACCGGGAACGGGCGGGACAGGGCCTCGCGGTAGGCGCCGAGTTCGGCTCGCAGGCGCTGGATCTCCGCCTTCAGTTCCGCCGGGTTCTCCGAGCCCAGGGACCAGACCCGCTTGGGGTCGTGGAGTTCGTCCAGGGGGACCGGGGAGGTGTGGAGGGCGTCCGCCAGGGTGTCCCGGTCGTCGTGGGGGAGGCCCCGCATGCGGCGGACGCGGTGGCGGCCGAAGAGGAGCGGGTGGAGGGACTGCGGGGGCTCCGTGCCGTCGGGCAGGAGGAGGGTCACCGCCTCCGTGAACGTCGCCTCCGCCGCCTCCAGCTCGTCGTGGGACTCGAGGGACTCCGCGACGATGACCCAGGGGGCCGGGTCGCGCGGGGCCGCGGTGCGGATGCCGTCGATGATCGCCCTGGCCTCGGCCTCGTGGTCGTACTCCCACAGGTTGGAGGCCTTCAGGGCCCGCACCAGGTGGGGGTTCTCCAGGCCCTGCGAGGAGGACAGCAGGCGGTCGTAGAGCGTCGTCGCGGCCGGGCGGTCGCCGGACAGTTCCAGGTGGGCCGCGGCGCGCAGCAGCAGGGCCTCGGCGTCCTCGGGGTACAGGCCGGCGGTTCGCTCCAGGCGTGCCGCTTCGGCGGTGTGGTCGACGTTCTCGGCAGGCGTGTCGGGGCGCATGGGGGACACCGTACTGCCGACCGCTGACAAAGGTGACCCGGGCTGGTGCAGGATGAGGGCGCGTGGCCGGGATGGGTCCTGGGGGAGGAGAGGCGTGTCATGCAGCTCGTGTTCGCCGGGCGGGTCGTCGAGTGGCGCGGGCCGGCGCCGTACTACTTCGTGCCCGTCCCGGACGACGAGTGCGCCGACATCCGTGAGGTGGCCGCGATGGCCTCGTACGGCTGGGGTGTGATCCCGGTCGAGGCGCGGGTCGGTGCCGTCACCTTCGAGACCTCGCTCTTTCCCAAGGACGGCGGCTATCTGCTGCCCCTCAAGAGTGTGGTCCGCAAGGCGGAGGGGCTCTCCGCGGGGGACGGCGTGAGCGTGGAGATGACCGTCCGGCTGCGGTGACCCCGACAGGATGCGGAGGGGTGCGGGCCGCACGTGCGCCGTCGTGCGGCCCGTGTCCGAGGGGCTGTCAGGCCGTCACACTGTCGATCTGCAGCGTCTGCACCGACCGCGCCGCGAACGGCACCGCCACGGTCTTCCCGCTCAGGTGCGTGTCCGCGTAGGCCCTGTACCGGTCCCCGCCCGTCGTGACCGTGTTCCAGCGCGGGACCAGGCCGCCCGTGCCGCCCGTCACCGTGGTGAAGCGGGACAGGTCGAAGGTCAGGGTCTGGGCGGAGGAGGAGGTGTTCGCCGCGACGATCACCAGGCGCTTCGCCGGCCTGTCCAGGGCGGCCACGGCGTAGCTCGCGCCGGTGTCGAGGATCGTCATGCCCGGGCGGATGTGGCGGCTGAACTGCGCCATGACGTAGTACTTCGTCTGGACGGCGCCGGGCTGGAGGGTGTTCTCGTCGTAGGCGATCATCGCCCAGCCGGAACTGGGGTCCATCACCTGCCAGTAGACCCAGGCGGTGGGGTGCAGCCAGCGGAAGTCGTAGAGCAGGTTGCTCGCGAGGGTCAGGCCGGTGCCGTCCCCGTCGCCCGTCTCCGAGTTCCACAGGGCCTTGCCGCCCGTGGTGACGACGTCCGTGTAGAGGAGGTCCCGGCGGCCGCCCGAGCCCTGGTAGCCGTGCACGTTGACCCGGTCGACGTAGCCCTTGGTGGTGGCGGAGAAGGAGTTCCAGGTGGTGCGGGCCAGGTCGTAGCTCGTCTCGTCCGACGCCGAGATCCTCGTGCCCGTCAGGCCTCGCTTGTCCAGCTCGCTGCGGAGGTGGGGGAGGACGGCCGCCTGGACGCCGGCGTCGATGTGGCAGCCCTCCTGGGTGCCGGTCGCCGTCCACCAGGACGAGGACGGCTCGTTGAAGGCCTCCACGGTGGAGAAGTCCACGCCCCAGTGCTGCCCGGCGTACAGGGCGACCGCGGCCAGGTGGGAGGCGTGCCGGCGGTAGTTCCAGGACTGGAGGTTGTTGCCGCCGTCGGCCGCTCCGGACGGGTTGTGGTCGTAGCACATCCACCACATCGGGGAGTTCGCGAAGAGCTCGGTGGTGGCGCCCCGCGCCGTCGCCTTCACCAGCATCGCGCGCTGCGTCGCGTCCGCCGACCATTTCCAGGCCGAGGAGGCGGGGTCCTCGTTGTTCCAGTCCTGCCAGTAGCCCTCGATCTGCTTGAAGGCCGGGATGTCGGGTGAGACGGCCATCGTCTCGCCGTTCACGCTGTTCCAGCTGCACCCGCCCAGGTTGTAGCGGGCGATGTTCAGGCCGAGGCCCGGCAGTGAGGTGCCGTTGTACGTCGTCGACCTGGTGGTGAAGAAGAGGTCGGCGAAGTCGTCGCGGGCGCCGAAGACGTTGGCCCACCAGGCCAGGGAGGTGCCCCAGCCCTCCCAGGTGCCGTAGGCGGCACCGGGGTTGACGGCGACGGTGGCGTCGGCGTGGGCGGTCCCCGTGGCCAGGGCGCTGCCGAGGAGGCCGCCTCCCGCGGCGGCCAGGAGCGTTCTGCGTCGGATCATGGGCGTGTTCTCTGCCTCTCCGTGCGGCTCGCACGCCGGCCCTCCGTGGCCGGCGTCGGCTGGTTCCCCCGCGCCCCCCGGCATGCCAACAGGAAGCATCGGGTGTGGTGCGTGAGGTTGTCGAGGGTTGCGACAGCCCTTTCTCAAACCCGTTGAGGAAGCGGGGTGAAGGGGCAAGGAGGCTCCAGCCCCGCTGAGTTGCCGGGTAACCGGGAGTTTCCGAGCGTGGGGAACCGCCGGGGCCGTGCGGACGTTCTTCCTGTGGAGCGCACCCGGAGAGTGCGAACGTCCGGCAGTCGTTCACGGAACCTCGGGGGAGGGGCAAGGCCATGGTCCGCAGTCGTGTCCGCGCCGTGCGTCCCGCCGCCTTCCTGCTCGTGCCGGTGAGCCTGCTGCTGCTCCAGGCCGCGCTCCTCGACACCGGCAGCCTCTTCACCACCGTCGCGCTCGCCGCCACGGCCGCCGCCGGTTCCGCGCTCGCCCTCTGCTCGCTCGTCGCCGCCCGCTGCGCACCCGCCGTCCCCACCACCCGCGTCCGTACGGCGATACGCGACCGGGACCGGCGTACGGCCTTCCTGCCCCAGCGCGACCCCGACGCACCGGGTCGCCGCCGGCCCCGGGCACCCGGACACGCCCTCGCGACGACCTGCGCGTAGGGCTCCCGTAACCAGCGACACCATCGATACGTGACCCCGCGCGGGTCGTCATGCCGTCCTGCCCTGTCCGCTTCGGACACGGCCGTCCACCCGGCACGACGCACCCCGACACGGAGGGTCCACCCATGTCCGTCTTCGCTCACCTGGTCGAGCGGCTCGCCGAGCTGCTCCAGCCGCTGTTCCACGCCTCCGCGGCCGCCGCTGCGATCGTCCTGTTCACCGCACTCGTACGACTCCTCGTCCATCCCCTGTCCCGGGCCGCCGCGCGAGGCCAGCGCGCCCGCGCCGCACTCCAGCCGAGAATCGCCGAGTTGCGCCGTAAGCACGCCGAGAACCCCGAGCGGCTGCGGAAGGCGGTGCTGGAACTGCATGCGGAGGAGAAGGTGTCGCCGCTGTCCGGCTTGCTGCCCGGCCTGCTCCAGTTGCCCGCCTTCTTCCTCCTCTACCACCTGTTCTCCAGCTCCTCGGTCGGCGGTGAGCGCAACGGGCTGCTGGGGCACGAGCTGTTCGGCGCGCCGCTCGGCGGGCGCTGGGCCGAAACGCTCGCCGACGGCGGCGTGTTCGGGCCGGCCGGACTCGTCTACCTCGTGCTGTTCGCCCTCGTCGCCGCCGTCGCCTCCTTCACCTACCGGCGTGCCAGGCGGACGGCGGGCCGCACCCCGGTCGCGGCCGGCTCCACCGCCGGTGGCGGGGAGCAGGTGCCCGGACTCGGCGCGGTCGGCAAGGTCATGCCGCTCCTGTCCTTCCTCACGCTCGTCACCGTGGCGGTGGTGCCGCTGGCGGCGGCGCTGTACGTCGTCACCAGCACGACGTGGAGCGCGCTGGAACGGGCCGCCCTCTACCCGTCGTAGGGGCTGGACAGGACCGGGGACCCAAGGCCGGTTACGGTCCAGTACGTGAACTGGGTCTTGCGGACTGGACCTTCGGGTTGGAGGATCACCCAGTCCTCCGATGGCTGCACCCATCGGCCGGGCGCCCGCGATCGAGGGAGATGGTGACCATGAAGCTGCTGCGCGTCGGTACGGTCGGGGCGGAGCGGCCCGCGCTGCTCGACGCCGGGGGAACCCTGCGGGACCTGTCGGGGATCGTCGGCGACATCGACGGCGCGCTGCTCGCCGACGACGACGCCATGGGCCGGGTGCGGGCGGCCGCCGAGGCCGGTGACCTGCCCGAACTGGACGCGGCGGGGCTGCGGATCGGGCCGCCGCTGGGCCGGATCGGCAAGATCGTGTGCATCGGGCTGAACTACCACGACCACGCCCGCGAGACCGGGGCCGAGCCGCCCGCCGAACCCGTGATCTTCTTCAAGGCCGCGGACACGGTCGTCGGGCCGAACGACCCCGTGCTCGTTCCCCGCGGGTCCACCAAGACCGACTGGGAGGTGGAGCTGGCCGTCGTCATCGGACGTACGGCCCGCTACCTGGAGTCGGCCGAGGAGGGGCTCGCCCATGTCGCCGGGTACGCGGTCGCGCACGACGTCTCCGAGCGGGAGTTCCAGATCGAGCGGGGCGGCACCTGGGACAAGGGCAAGAACTGCGAGACGTTCAACCCGCTGGGGCCCTGGCTGGTGACGGCGGACGAGGTCCCGGACCCGCAGCGGCTGCCGCTCAGGCTGTGGGTCAACGGCGAGCTGAAGCAGGACGGGACGACGGCCGAGCAGATCTTCCCCGTGGGGGAAGTGGTGCGGTACGTCAGCCGGTTCATGACGCTCCACCCCGGGGACGTCATCAACACCGGGACTCCGGCGGGAGTCGCGCTGGGACAGCCCGAGCCCAAGCCGTACCTGCGGGCCGGGGACGTGGTCGAGCTGGAGATCGAGGGACTCGGACGCCAGCGGCAGGAGCTGGAGGACGCGTAGGGACCTCTCGCACCGGGTTCCGCGCACCCCTCCGCATGGACGGACCGCTTCCGGGCACTGGAGCCGGACGTCCGAGCCACGGGAGGCTACGTGTTCGACGGCTTCGAGCTGACGCGCTGTGAGGGCGGCGACGGGGTACGGCTGCGGGTGCGGTACGGCGGCAGCGGTCCCGCCGTGCTGCTCCTGCACGGCCATCCGCGCACGCACGCGACCTGGCACCGCGTGGCCCCGCTGCTGGCCGCGGCCGGTCACACGGTGGTCTGCCCCGACCTGCGCGGCTACGGCGAGTCCGACAAGCCGCCCACCGATCCGCGGCACCTGCCGTACTCCAAGCGCGCCATGGCCGGTGACTGCCTGGCGGTCATGCGCCGCCTCGGACACGAGCGGTTCGCGGTCGTCGGGCACGACCGGGGCGCGTACGTGGCGACGCGCCTCGCCCTGGACCACCCGGAGGCCGTGTCCGCGCTCTGCGTGCTGGACGCCGTGCCCCTCGGGGAGGCGCTGCGCCGCTGCGACGCGACGTTCGCCGCGAGCTGGTGGCACTGGTTCTTCCTCGGTCAGACGGACAAGCCCGCCGAGCGCGTCATCAACGCCGACCCCGACGCCTGGTACCGGGCCACCCCCGGGCAGATGGGCGCCGAGGCCTACGAGGACTACCGGCGGGCGATCCACGACCCGGCCACCGTCCACGCCATGTGCGAGGACTACCGGGCCGGCCTCGGCGTCGACCGGGAGCACGACGACGCCGACCGGGACGCCGGCCGCCGCATCGGATGCCCGCTGCAGGTGCTGTGGGCCACCCGTGACGACATGGCCGACCTCTACGGCGACGTACTCGGCGTCTGGCGGGACTGGGCGGGCGACCGGCTCGACGGCGGCCCCGTCGACTCCGGGCACCACATGGCCGAGGAGGCGCCCGAGGCACTCGCCGCGGCCCTGCACGGGTTCTGGCGGAGCGTCGGAGGGCACGCCCCCGGCGGGTGACACCAGCACCACCGGGCCGTCCGGGGCGCGGGGAACCTCCGCGGAACGCCGAGAGGCTCCCGGGCCGTTGGGCCGAGACGTCGAACGTCTCTGCCCGCAGGCGCCGGGAGCCTCGTCGGGACTCGGCCCGGAAGGCGGCTCGGGACTCAGCCCGTGACGCGCTCGCTCTCCAGCTCGGTGCCGGTCTCCCGCTGCTTCGGGATCACGGCGAGGGCCCGCACCGCCATGCCCTCCCGGTGTGCCTCGGCCGCCGCGCCCAGCGCGCGGGCCGCGTCGTTGAAGCGGACGACGGACGGCGGGTCGGAGGGACCCAGCAGGTGCAGCTTGAGCTCGGCGCGCGCCTCGGCGTAGGTGTCCTTCTCGGGCCGGCGCACCGACTCCAGCAGGGCGGGTATGCCGGCCGCGTCCGGGGAGAGGACGGCGCCCGCCCGGACGGTGGGGAAGGCGTCGCGGAACTCCTGCTCCGGCAGGCCGCTGGTGTTGGCGACCGCGTACGGCTTCTCGCTCGCCAGGTAGTCCGAGATCACGCTGGAGACGTCGCTGATGAGGAGGTCGGCCACGTTGAAGCAGGCGTAGACGTTGGGCCGGGCGTCGGTGACGATCAGGTGCTCCCACGCCGGGAACGAGGCCCAGTACGCGGCCTCCCAGGCGGTGGTCGCGGCGGTCACGGCGGCGGCCCGGCCGGGCTCGGGCACCGACTGGAGCATCATCCGCTCCGCGTCGTCGGCGCTGTCGCGGAACGAGGACGTGGTCAGGCGGTCCAGTTCGGCGGTCCGGCGGGCCAGTTCCTGCGCGGCGGCCGGCCCGGGACGGTCACCGGCGTGCTCGGCGGCGCGCTTGGCGCTCGCGGCCCGGATCATCTGCTGGATGCGGACGTTCGCGGCGCCCGCCCGGGGGTCGACGGAACCGGTCAGCGGGTGCGGCTTGTACAGCAGCCGCACGCCCGGGTCGGCGAGCAGGGCGCGGACGATGTTCTCGCCGGCCTCGACGACGGAGGTGTTGCCCGGGTTGCCGTCCCAGCCCTCCCAGGTGGGGGCGTAGAGCACGGTGGTGTACGGGCCGGTGGGCGCGCCGGCGTACGGCTGGATGACGTCCAGCTGGGGGCGCCCGATCTCCCGGACGTCCTTGTCGTCGACGCCGACGTCGGCCAGGGCGTAGCGCTCGCGGGCGGCGGGCCCGGCCACCCACACCTCGTCGTAGGCCTTCGCGTACGGGTTGCAGCTGGACAGCTTGTCGCTCTCGCCGTGGTTGACGAAGGCGTGCTTGATGGTGGGGATGCGCAGCACCTGCGAGGTCTTGCCCGAGTTCGACGGGTGGATGAGCATCTTCAGCGTGGAGTGCTCCAGCCGCATCAGGTCGGCGACCTTCGGCAGGCAGACGATCGGGATGTCGGTGGAGGCGATCTTCTTCACCATGAAGCGTTCCCGCAGCACGATGATCGGGCGGCCCTCCAGCCGGGCCAGCGGCTCCAGCCACATATTGGCCTGGTAGGCGGAGCTGGTGCCGCCGGAGAAGTACATGCCCACGGTCGGCTGGTACTCGGCGAGCCAGGCCTCGAACCACTCCAGCGCCTCCTCGGGCGCCACGGGCCGGCGGCCCGGCAGCAGGCGCACCAGCAGCACGCCGTTCGCGACGGCCGCGAAGGCGGCGGACACGGCGATGCCCGCGGCGGCCCAGCGGCCCGAGCCGGTCACCGCGGTGGCCAGCAGGCCGACCGACGAGGGCAGGCCGAAGGTGAGCAGGCGCAGCCCGGCGCGGCGCATCACCAGCGCCGGTGGAGCGGCGCTCAGCCGCAGGGCCGAGGCGTCGATGTTCCGGGTCACCAGGGGCAGGGTGCGGCTGCGGCGTACCGCGGTCGCGACGGCCTGGCAGGCGAAGTGCAGGGCGTAGAAGACGAGCAGACCGCAGACGAGGGCGAGGTACCGCTCCTCGTAGTCCTGCTCCTCTATGCGGAGCAGGGCGGTCACGAGCAGCAGGTCGCGGACGACCTGGCGCACGCTCACGGTCGCCTGCAGCTTGCCGAGGGCGGCGGCCATGCCGCCCTGCCACCGGTGCAGGGCGAGGTCCGCCGCCAGACCGGCGGCGGTGGCCGCGATCAGCAGTGGGACGCTGGGCAGGAGGGCACCCACTGCCTGGGCGACGAAGGCCAGGCCGAGGCCTGTCGGCAGGAGGAGACGCCTCGCCGCGGTGCGCAACCGGGAAGGGGGGGATGACGAAGCTGACACTGCGCGGGCTCCAGGCAACTCAACACCCTCGTGCACGGACGGGCTGTGCGGCAGGAGGGGAGCGCCGTCAGCCGGTTGCCGATGTGAACGGGTGTTCCACCATTAAGTCGGACGGACGGACTTTACCCGTGAGACCGCGACCTTGTCTCTGTGGACGATCCGGAACCGGACGCCCACGCCCCGCTCTTGCCGCTTCGGCTACCCCTGCAGGAACTGTTCCAGGGCCTCGACCACGAACCGGTGGTCCTGCAGTTGGGGCAGGCCGGAGACGGTCACCGCGCCGATGATCCCGACGTTCTCGACGTTGATCGGGAAGGAGCCGCCGTGGGCCGCGTAACGATCGGGATCCAGACGGGAGGACTCCTCGAACGTGGTGCCCTTGGCGCGGAAACGCGCGCCGACCAGGTAGGAGGAGGCGCCGTAGCGCTCCACGACGCGGCGCTTGCGGCTCACCCAGGCGTCGTTGTCCGGGGTGGAGCCGGGCAGCGCCGCGTGGAAGAGCTGCTGCCCGGCGCGGTGGATGTCGATGGCGAGCGGCGCCTGCCGCTCCCGGGCCAGCTCGACCAGGAGCAGGCCGAGGGCCCAGGCGTCGTCGTGGGTGAACCGGGGGAAGACCAGGCGCCGTTCCTGCGCCTGGAGCTCCTCCACGCTCGGGGTGATCTCCGGGGTGAACTTCGGGGTGATCTGCGGGTGGTGCATCAGAGGGTCACCGTCACCTTGTCGCGGGCGGACCGGCGGGCCGCCTCCAGTACGTCGAGGGCCGCGGCCGCCTCCAGGGCGGGCACCGGGTCGGGGCCGGCGCTGGTCAGCGCGGCCGCCACGGCCGCGTAGTAGGCGGGGTAGTCGCCGGGGAGGGTCGGCACGGGCCGGCCGCCGCCGGTCACCGGGGACTCCCCGGAGCCCAGCCGCCCCCACAGCGACTCCGGCTCCACGCCCCAGCCGGCGGGCCCGGGCCGCAGCCCCTCGCGCAGGGCCGCCTCCTGCGGGTCGAGGCCGTACTTCACGTAGCCCGCCCGCGAGCCCAGCACCCGGAAGCGGGGGCCGAGCTGGGCCGTCGTCGCCGAGACGTACAGGTGGGAGCGGACGCCGCTCGCGTGGGTGAGGGCGATGAAGGTGTCGTCGTCCGCCTCGGCGCCGGGGCGGCGGACGTCCGTCTCCGCGTACACCTCGGTGGCCGGGCCGAAGAGGACCAGGGCCTGGTCGACGACGTGGCTGCCGAGGTCGTAGAGGAGGCCGCCGATCTCCGCCGGGTCGCCGGACTCGCGCCAGCCGCCCTTCGGCCGCGGGCGCCAGCGCTCGAAGCGGGACTCGAAGCGCCACACGTCGCCGAGTTCGCCGTCCGCGAGGAGCTTGCGGAGGGTGAGGAAGTCGTTGTCCCAACGGCGGTTCTGGAAGACGGACAGCAGCAGGCCGCGCTCCTCGGCGAGGGCGGCGAGCTCGCGCGCCTCGGCCGCCGTGCCCGCGACCGGCTTGTCCACGACCACCGGCAGGCCGGCCTTCAGCGCGGCGGTGGCCAGCGGGACGTGTGTGCGGTTCGGGGAGGCGATGACGACCAGGTCCAGCTCGCCGGCGCGGTCGAACAGCTCGTCCGGGCCGGCGACCGGGCGGACGTCCGGGTACTGCGACCGGGCCTGCTCCTGCCGCTCGGGGTTCGCGGTGACCACCGTGTCGAGGGCCAGGCCCTCGGTGGCGGCGATCAGCGGGGCGTGGAAGACGGAGCCGGCGAGGCCGTAGCCGATCAGGCCGACGCGGAGCGGGGTACCAGTCATGCGTCCTACTTTCGCAACGCTGTTGCCAAAGTGCAAGCGGCAGGGAGAATGGGGGCGTGAACGGGACGAGGAGCGGCGGACGGCCGGCGGGGGCGAATCTGTTCGCGGTGCGCAGCCACAACACGGCGCTGGTGCTGGACCTGCTGCGCACGGCCGGCACCGAGGGCATCAGCCGGCTCGAACTCGCCGAGCGGACGGGACTGACCCCGCAGGCGGTCAGCAAGATCACCGCCCGGCTGCGGGAGGAGGGCCTCGCGGCGGAGGCCGGCCACCGGGCGTCCACCGGGGGCAAGCCGCGCACCGTGCTGCGGCTCGTGCCGGAGGCCGGGCACGCGGTCGGGGTGCACCTGGACCGGGACGAGCTGCGGGCGGTGCTCGTGGACCTCGACGGCACCGTGGTCGGCGAGCGGCGCGTGCCGGCCGGCCTCGGCGCCGGCGCGGAGGCGGTGCCGGGCCTGGTGGCCGGGGCGGTGGAGGAGCTCCGCCGCGGGCTGGACGGTGCCGGCGCCCTGCTGGGTGCCGGGGTGGCCCTGCCCGGGCCGCTCGACCACGCGCGGGGCATCCTGCACCGGGTGACCGGGTTCCCCGAGTGGGAGGGCTTCCCGCTCCGGGACGCGCTGGCCGGGCGGCTCGGCGTGCCGGTCGTCGTGGACAAGGACACCAACGCCGCGGCGCTCGGCCTGTCGCTGCCCGGTGAGGGCGGGGCCGGCGGCTCCTTCGCGTACCTGCACCTCGGTACGGGCCTGGGCGCCGGCCTGGTGATCGGCGGGCGGGTGCACCGGGGGGCCCGGACCGGGGCCGGCGAGTTCGGCCACCAGGTCGTCCAGCTGGACGGCCCGCCGTGCGAGTGCGGGGACCGGGGCTGCCTGGAGGCGCTGTGCCTCGGCGCCGTACGGCGCGGCGACACGCGGGAGGCCGCGCGGGTGCTGGGCGTGGGGGCCGGGAACCTCGTGGGGCTCCTGGACATCGACCTGGTCCTGCTCGGCGGCCGGACCGTCACCGCGGCACCCGGCGTGTTCACGGCGGGCGTCGCCGAGGTCCTGCGGGCCCGGGCCCGGCGCGAGGGGGCGCAGGGCGAGGGCGCGGCCGTGCGGATCGCCCCCGGCGGCGGGCGGGGGGTGGCCGAGGGGGCCGCCCAGCTGGTGCTCGCGCCGCTGTTCGGGAGGGAGGACGGGTGAGGGCGTACGGACCGTCCGGACCGGCGCCGGACGCCCGGGCCGGGACTCGGCGCTCCGCCGATCGAGCGGACCGGGCAGGGCGCCCCGGCGCGGCTGCCGGGGTGCCCTGCCGCCGTCCGGCATGGTCATGTGTTCATGCGACTGTGCACGTCCCTGTCCCCCTGCCTCGCCGCAGCCGCCGCTCTCCTGCCCGCCTCGCCGGCCGTCGCCCGCACGGAGGCGAGTCCTTCCTGCGCGACGCCCGGTGACAGCGTCTTTCCGCTCACCACCAAGATCCACGGCGGGCCCCGCTCCTTCGAAGCGGGTGGCGGCTTCGGCACCTGGTACCTCGACCTCACCAACACCACCCGGCGCACCTGCGCCGACATCCACCCGGTCGTCGTCCTGGTGGACGACAAGCGCGCCCTGAAGCCGTCCCAGGCCGAGCTGGACTTCTACGACGGCACCCGCGCCCGCACCGTCACCCTCCAGACGACCGACGAGCAGGAGCTGGTCGGTGTGCTGGAGGGGGAGGGGTTCGGCGGGTTCACCGTCGCCCCCGGCAAGACGGTCACCGTCCGGCTCAGGCTCGCGGTCGCGCCCGACGCCGTCGCCGACCAGGTCACCGCCAACGCGGCCGTCGTCCAGAAGCGGGGCTCCGACGGGGACTGGGTCGGGGAGTCCAACGCCTACCGGTTCGCCATCGGCGACGGCGGGACGGAGGAACCGGGGACCAAGGAGCCGGAGACGAAGGAACCCGGGGCCAAGGAGTCGGGGGGCAAGGAGTCGTCGGGGGGCAAGGAGCCGGGCGCGAAGGAGAGCGAGGGCGGGGGGACGGAGACGGACCGCGCGCCCTCCTCCGGCGCTCCCCGGCCGACCTCCGCCACTCCCGGCAGCACTCCCGGCACCGCGCCGGACGCCTCCCCCGGTGCCACCCCGAGCGCCTCCCTGCCCGACGTCCAGGAGGCGGAGGCCGCCGGTGAGCGGGAGCGGGAGCTCGCCCGGACCGGGCCGCGGCCGGCGCGCGCGGCGCTCGCCGCCGTCGCCGCTCTGCTCGCCGTGGGCGGCGGCGCCTTCCTCCTGGCCCGGCGGCGGCGCTGACCACGGCTCGCACGGAGTCGCGGAGAAGCGGACACCGGCCCGGGTCAAGATCAGGCCACGCTGACTAGGCTGGTGGCGTCGGTACGCCGTGGTTCCGGCGCCCCCGCTTCCCGACCGTACGCACGCCAGGAGACGCACACACATGGCAGACCGCAAGCCCATAGAGTCGTGGCTCACCGACATGGACGGTGTCCTGATCCACGAAGGGGTTCCGATCCCCGGTGCCGACGCCTTCCTGAAGAAGCTGCGCGAGTCCGGGCGGCCCTTCCTCGTGCTCACGAACAACTCCATCTACACCGCACGCGACCTGCACGCCCGGCTGCGCCGGATGGGGCTGGACGTGCCGGTGGACAACATCTGGACCTCGGCCCTGGCCACCGCCCAGTTCCTGGACGACCAGCGGCCCGGCGGCAGCGCCTACGTCATCGGCGAGGCGGGCCTGACCACCGCCCTGCACGACATCGGCTACATCCTCACCGACCACGAGCCCGACTTCGTGATCCTCGGCGAGACCCGCACCTACTCCTTCGAGGCCCTGACCAAGGCGGTGCGGCTCATCAACGACGGCGCCCGGTTCATCGCCACCAACCCCGACAACGTCGGCCCGTCCACCCAGGGCGACCTGCCCGCCACCGGCTCGGTCGCCGCCCTGATAACCGCCGCGACCGGCAAGAAGCCGTACTTCGTGGGCAAGCCCAACCCGCTGATGATGCGCGCCGGGCTCAACGCGATCGGCGCCCACTCCGAGACCTCCGCGATGATCGGCGACCGCATGGACACCGACGTGCTGGCGGGCCTGGAGGCCGGCATGCGCACCTTCCTGGTGCTGACCGGCGTCACCCAGCCCCAGGACGTCGACCGCTACCCGTTCCGCCCCTCCCAGGTGGTCGACTCCATCGCCGACGTGGTCGACCTGGTCTGAGCAGGGGCGTTCCGGCGCGCGGCGGGCCGGCTGCCGGCCCGCACCGAACCCGTCGCCACCCGTTCGGAGCAATCGCGTGCCTCCCGGGGATGCGGAGGCGCGCGGTACGGGGGAGCCTCCCAGTGTCTGGAGGTTCACGATGGGCTCACTACGCCTCACTCTGTGCACAGGGCTCCTGGCCGTCACGGCGCTGGCGCCCCCGGCGTACGCGGCCGACGGCGGGCAGGAGGTCTCCGTGACCCCGGCCTCCCCGGCACCGGGCGCGGACGTGTCGCTGCGGGTGCGCGGCTGCACCGGAGCGCAGGGCACCGCCGCCTCCCCCGCCTTCGTCTCCGACGCCCGGCTCACCGGCGGGCAGGGCACCCTGACCGGCGACACCCGGGTGCGCACCTCGCTCCCGCCCGGCGCCTATCCCGTGAAGGTCACCTGCGCGGGCTCCGTGATCGACCGGCGGATCGTCGTCGCGGGGAGTTCCGCAAGCGGGGGATCCCAGGAGCCGGGGCCCGGTGCCGGCTCCGCCTCGCCGTTCGCCCCGGTCCAGGCCGGCGGGGGCGGCACCGCGCACTTCGCGACGGTGGCCACCAGCGGCTCCGGCCCCGACACCGCCCAGGGCGTGACCGGCCTGGCCCTCGCCGGGGTCGCCGCGGCCGCCGTCGGGCTGCTCAAGGCCCGCCGGAGCCGGGGCAGGGACTGAGGGCGCGCCCCGCGATGTCCGACGACCACGGCCGCACCTCCGGCACCGAACGCCTGCTCACCGTCCTGGCCTGGGCGGTGCTGCTGCTCGGGCTGTTGCTGTGGGGCCGGGGCGTGACCGGCGAACGGCCGGACCCGGCCGGACCGGCGACGGGCGACGTGGCCGGGCTCGGGCGGTCCGCGGAGGTACGGCTGCCACCGGCGGCCAAGCCGCTCGGGGCCGCGCTGCCGCAGCGCATCGACATCCCCGAACTCGGCGTGCAGGCGCCGGTGACGGCGCGGGGCCTGGACGGCCGGGGCGCCGTCGACCCGCCGCCGATGAGCCAGCCGGGGGTGGTGGGCTGGTACCGGGCCGGGGCCACGCCCGGGGCGGCGGGGACCGCGCTGATGGTGGGGCACGTCGACACGCGAACCCGTCCCGCGGTCTTCTACAAGCTCAGCACCCTCCAGCCCGGCGAGACCGTCCGGGTGGTCCGCGCGGACGGGAAGGTCGCCCGGTTCACCATCGACGACATCCGCGTCCTGCCCCGCGACGACTTCGACGCACAGGCCGCCTACGGGCCCCGCCGCCCGGGCCGCGCCGAGCTCCGGCTGATCACCTGCGGAGGCACCTACGACCGCGCCACCCGCAGCTACACCGCCAACGTGGTGGTCTCCGCGTACCTCACCGGCACCGGTCCGTAGGCCCCGGCGCCCCGCGCCGTGCGCCCCCGCGCGACCTCCTGACGCCCGTGACCGGTATGCCACGATGGGGAGCCGCACGGATGCGTCCAGGGGGGAATCGCATGTACGACAGCAGGGGGGACCGCGCCTCGGCGGCGGCACGGGCGTCCGCGGCGGTGCTGGGGGCGGCACTGCTGCTCGCGGGGTGCTCCTCGGGAGGCGGGGACGACGGCGCGGGCCCCGGTGCCCGGATCACCCAGCAGCCGAAGTCCGCGGACCCGTTCTGGGTGAACCCGGACGGCAACGCGGCCCGCCAGCTCGCCGCCTACGTGAAGGCCGGCAAGAAGGCCCGGGCCGAGCAGATCCGCAAGATCGCCGAGCAGCCCACGGGGGAGTGGATCGGCCCGGAGAACCCCGAGCGGGAGGCCCGCGGCTTCACCGAGGCCGCCGAGAAGTCGGACCGCACGGCCCTGCTCGTGCTCTACAACATCCCGCACCGCGACTGCGGCCAGTACTCGCAGGGCGGCGCCGCCGACGGCGACGCCTACCGCGCCTGGATCGACGGCGTCGCCCGGGGCATCGGCGACCGCCCCGCCACCGTGATCCTCGAACCGGACGCCGTGCTGCACCTCGTCGACGGCTGCACGCCCGCCGAGTTCCACGAGGAGCGCTACGACCTCCTCAAGGGAGCCGTCGCCGAACTGAAGTCGCTGAAGAACACGAAGGTCTACCTGGACGCGGGCAACGCCGGCTGGGGCCATCCCGACCAGATCTTCCAGCCCCTGCGGCAGGCCGGCGTCGACCAGGCCGACGGCTTCGCCGTCAACGTCTCCAACTTCTACTCCACCCGCGACTCCCTCGCCTACGGCAGGCAGCTCTCGGCGAAGGTGGGCGGCAAGCACTTCGTCGTCGACACCAGCAGGAACGGCAACGGGCCGTACACCGGCGGCGACCCGGCCCAGAAGTGGTGCAACCCGCCGGGCCGGGCCCTGGGCGAGACCCCGACGACGAGGACCGCGGACCCCCTCGCGGACGCCTACCTGTGGGTCAAGCGTCCGGGGGAGTCCGACGGCACCTGCAGGGGCGGCCCGAAGGCGGGCGACTGGTGGGCGAGTTACGCGCTCGCCCTGGCCGAGCACAGCGGGAACGGCACTACGGCACCCTGACCCACTGGGCCTTGCTCGGCGTCCCCTGGTCGTCGTCCACGAACAGCATGTACCACCCGGACTGCACCAGGTTGCGGTTCTTCGGCACGGTGACCGTGATCCGGTCGCCGGACACCTTGAAGCCCAGCGCGACGGACCGCTGGTCCACGTCCGTGACGTGCGTGGAGGCGCTCGGCCGGATCAGCCGCACCTTACGGATGCTCGAGGCGTGGTCCGAGGTGAACGTTCCGGAGGCGCCGCGGGCGATCGTCTGCGGCCCGCCGCCCAGGCTCGGCCGCGAGTCGCGGTACAGGTAGGGCGGGGTGTAGATCTCGATGCGCTGCTCGAAGGTGCCGGGCTTGGTGTTGGCCTTGTCGCCGTAGAGCGAGTCGGAGCCGAAGAACATCACCCGGCCGTCCGGCAGCAGGATCGAGCCGGAGTGGTAGTTCCGGCCCACGAGCGGGTCGGCGACCCGGGTGAAGCTGTTGCTGTCCGGGTGGTAGAGCCGGGCCTGCAGGATGTTGGAGTCGCCGCGTCCGCGGTAGTCCTCGGAGCCGCCCGAGACCAGGACGGTGTCGTCGGGCAGGATCGAGGACTGCGGGTACCGGGTGCCGTTCTCCAGCTGGGGCCCGTCCACGAACCTGGGGTTCTTCGCCTTCAGGTCGACGAGCCGGGTCTTCCTGCTGGACAGCTTCGACTCGCCGACCCCGCCGCCGCCGATCACCATGAACCTCTCGTCCTGCGCCGGGGGCAGCAGCACGGTCCCGGAGGTCTCCATCCGGTCGGCGTCGCTCAGCCCGGGCAGCTTGGTGAACCGGTTGGTGGCGACGTCCCAGACGCCGGGGTCGCGGCCCACGTCGTCGGGGCCGTAGCCCGCGTTCGAACCCGAGTAGAAGATCTTCCCGTTCTGCATCAGGAACAGCGCCGGGTAGGTCGGGAACTGCCGGATCTTCCGGGTGTACGTCCACTTCTTCGTCTTCGGGTCGAAGACCTCGTTCTTGCCGGGCACCAGCTGCCCGATGTCGTCGAGCCCGGAGACGCTGAGGACCTTGCCGTCGGACAGGGTGGTGAGCGTCGGGTACCAGCGGGCCTCGTTCATCGGGTCGACCTTGATGTACCGCTCGGCGACCGGGTCGAACTCGAAGGCGTCGCGGATGCCCTGGAAGTCCTTCTTGTCGAGGGCGAGCTTCTGCGCGATGCCGTACGTGTTGCGGGCGTCCGCGCCGGCCAGGCCCTGGATCCGGTAGTTGTCCTGGGTGCCGGTCTCGTACCGAGTGCCGCTCTTCTGCGCCTCGACGTAGATACGGCCGAGACCGGGGTCGTTGCGCAGGAACGCGCCCGTCTTCGGGTCGAACACCTTCTTGGCGCGGGGCACGAGCACCGGGTCCTTGGACACGAAGGTCTTGTGGTTGCCCCTGCCGGTGAACCGGGTGCCCGCGGGCAGCGTGATCGGCTTGTCCGGGTTCTCGTTGTGGACGATCATCAGGCCGCCGGCCTTGGTGACGTCGCCCTTGAGCTTCTCGTACCGCTTGGTGCCGCCCGCGATCAGCAGGTTGCCGTTGGCCAGCTGGGTGTGGCCGGTGCAGAACAGGTCCTTGGGCGTGTGGATCTTCTTGATCGTGCCCTTGACCGGGTCCCAGATCCGGGTGTCGAACTTCTTCTTGTCGAAGTTGTCCTGGTTGTTGCCCGAGCCCGCGACCAGCAGCACCTTGCCGGTGTGCAGGAGCGCCGCGTGGATGGTGTCCTGGCGGTACTGCGGCGGGAACTCGACGATGTCCCAGTGGCCGTTGGTGGCCTTGTACTCCGGCTTGTTGATCTCGTACTGGTGGTACTGCGCGGTGCCGAAGCGGTACACCCACGGCCCGTTCATCCCGGCCAGCGCGAGTACCACCGCCGTGCCTATCGCGAGCCTGCGGGCACGGCGGCGGCCGAACTGGTCCTTCATTCCTTACGTCCCCCAAGTCCACCAAGGGCGATCTGCATGGTCTGTTCGTCGTGCTCCGCCGCCACGGGTCCGGCGGCCCAGGTGGGCCGCTGCTGCGCGGGGTGCGGGGCGTACGACGTGTGCGGTGCGGGCACCGCGTCCCGCGGCTCCGCGGCCACCGCCGCGGGCGCGGGAGTGGCCGCGGCGTGCCGGGGCCCCTTCTTCGCCTGCCGCAGCTCGTGGCGCCAGACGAGGATCGGGAAGGCCGTGATGAGCATGGCGAAGGAGGCCCAGGTCACCATCGCCGGGTGGGAGTGCCCGAGGGCGAACCCGGCGACGACGGACCCGCCGAAGATCGCGATGAAGTACCAGTGGTACCGGAAGGTGGCGAACCAGGTGTCCGGGCTGGCCGAGTCCCCCTTGGGGGTGACCACGAACTTGCTCTTGCGGCGCAGCAGGGAGTCGATCAGCGCCTTGGCGTACAGCGGTGCGGACAGCGCCGACATCACCATGCCCGCGACACCGCCGGAGCCCTCCGGCTCGTGCGGGGAGACGTTGTGCCGCCGGTTCCAGACGTAGAGGCCGATCTGCAGCGCGGAGGCGTTGCCGTACAGCATCAGCCACACGGTCGGGTCGATGTTCACGCCCGAGGCGCCCAGGCCCAGGAACAGGGCGCAGCTCAGGGCCGCCAGGATCCAGTTGAGGGCGGACATCGGATAGAAGATGATCATCATCGTGTAGTTGAAGAGCCTGCCGGGCGGCAGCGTGAAGAAGCCCTTCCAGTACTGCTTGAGGATCGTCTCGTAGGTGCCCCGCGACCAGCGCATCTGCTGGGTGAAGAAGTCGGTCCAGGCGGCGGGGCCCTCGCCGACCGCGAGCACGTCGGGGGTGTACACCGACTTCCATCTGCGGCCGGTGGCCGGGTTCGTGGCCCGGTGCATCTCGAACCCGGTGGCCATGTCCTCGGTGATCGAGTCGTACAGCCCGCCGATCTGCTTGATGGCGCTGATCCGTACGGCGTTGGAGGTGCCGACGAACATGGGGGCGCCATAGCGGTTGCCGGCGCGCTGGACCAGGGCGTGGAAGAGGAACTGCTGCGACTCGGCGGCCTTGGTCACGAAGGTGTCGTAGTTGCCGTAGACCTGCGGGCCGATGACGAAGCCGACGTCCGGGTCGCGGAAGTAACCGAGCATCCGCTCCAGGTAGTTGGGCAGCGGGACGTGGTCGGTGTCGACGGATGCGAAGAAGTCGTAGGCGCCGCCGTGCGCCTCGAGCCAGGCGTTGTAGTTGCCGTGCTTGGTCCTGGCGCGGTGCGGGCCCTTGGGCTGGTTCCACCGGGCGACTCCCTTGCGGGAGAAGTGGTGGACGCCGAGCCGGGCGCAGACCTCCTTGACGGCCGGGTCGTCGCCCTCGTCGAGCAGCCAGACGTGCAGCACGCCCCGGTGGCGCAGCTTCACGGCCGCCTCCAGGGTCTTCGTCACCATCTCCAGCGGCTCCTTGCCGGGCACGAAGGAGGTGAGGAAGGCGACCCGGGTGCCGGTCTCCGGCACCACCGGCACCGGGTCCCGGGCGACCAGGGTGGCGTGCGCGTTCGACAGCACGTTCAGGCAGCGGAAGAACTCGATCAGGCCGATCGCCACGAGCATCACGACGTCGAGCGCCGGCAGGAAGTCGTAGGCGGGGTAGTCCCGTTCGGTCCAGTGCTCCGGCTGCAGCAGCCAGCCGAGCAGCACCAGGGAGAGCAGCGGGGCCGCGCCCAGCATGAGCGCGGCTCTGAGGCGGTGCGGCTCCTGGGAGAGCAGTGACCGGTACCGCACCCGGTACGGCTCGCCCGGGTCGGGCTGGGTGAGGGGGCCCGCGAGCCGGCTGTAGTGCTCGTAGTCGTATCTCGGCAGGCTCTTCCGTATGCGCCGGAACTGGCCGGTCCGGTGGGTGAGCGCCCGCAGCTGTGTGGTCTGTGACGGGTCGTCGGGCCGTTCGCTCCGCTGTTCGTCGTGCTGATCGTGGCTCTGCCGGGCGCCGTGCGGCGTCGACGTCATGAGTCATTCCCCCCACACGCGGGTCACCGCGTGTTCGTCGTTCCGTGGTGGCCGCCGTCACCACACCTTGCTCACTGTGGAGACACAGGACCGCGACCTTCCGGTTGCATGATGCCCCCCTCGGCATCCTCGGACGGACGGGGCCCCTTCCCCGCCGAAGCCGCAACCGGCTGCTTCCCCCTCAACGGCCGTGTTTCCACGGCAATGTCGACCACCAGGGTTCTATGGCGTCGAGCATGATCGCAAGACACGAAACACGCTCTTTACCGGGCAAACCCGTTCATTGTGGCGCGGGTGGGGCTCGGGGGGCAGGGGTGGGGTCGAGGACGGCCTGCCGTTCCATACGGCGGGCGCGGGCATCCGGTTCAACCGGGGGTGCGCCCGTGCGGGACGGTGTGCGGCCGATCGGGGGAGCCTTACGGAAACAGAGATGGCGAGGACATCCGCGCTGTGCGCGAACACTCCTCGCCATCGTCATCGTGCGCCGCCAGGGACTCGAACCCCGGACCCGCTGATTAAGAGTCAGCTGCTCTAACCAACTGAGCTAGCGGCGCCTGCTGACGAGAGAACTCTACATGACCTCGGAGGGTGCCTCCGACCAGCCCCGGCGGGGTCCCCCGGCCGGGCGGTGGGGCCGTACATCATTCGGACCGTCAACATGCGCACCCGGACACCAGTTGTGACACTGATCAACGTGCACAAGAGCGGACATATCCACCCCGAATGTGAGGCAGATCGCATGACTGGTCCGGTGTTCGAGGAAGTCGATCGCGTGCGCGACTGCGACTGCCCCGGCTGCGTCCACGAGCGCCGGACCGGGCCCCGCCCGCTGCCCGGCCGCTTCGCCGGCCCCCACGCCGCCCGGGGGGTGGTGGTCGTGGCCGCCGCCGCGTCCGCCGCCCTCGGCGCGACCACCCCGGCCGCCGCCGTCACCGCCCCCCACCCCTCGCCCCGCCCGGGCGCCCCGGCGTCGGACGGCGACCCCCTCACCCCGCAGGGCCCCAAGGCGCCGCTGCACGGCCCGGCCGGCGCCCCGGTCGGGCCCACGGCCTCCCAGACCCCCGCCACCACCCGGACCCAGATCATCAACCGGGCCAAGGTCTGGGTCGCGGCGAAGGTGCCGTACAGCATGAACGACTACTGGTCCGACGGTTACCGGCAGGACTGCTCGGGCTTCGTGTCCATGGCCTGGGGGCTGCTGTCCAACGAGTGGACGGGCAGCCTCGACCAGTTCGGGACGAAGATCACCAAAAATGAGCTGCAGCCCGGCGACATGCTCCTCTTCCACAACCCCGACAACCCCGAGAGCGGCTCCCACGTGGTGCTCTTCGGCGGCTGGACCGACTCCACGCACACCTATTACACGGTCTACGAGCAGACGCCCCCGCACGCCCGCAGCCAGGCCACCCCCTACCCGTACTGGACCAACGGCAGCAAGTACGTCCCCTACCGCTACAAGGGCCTGACCGGCACGGCCGCACGGCAGGACGGCGCGATCGCGGCGCCGAAGCCCGCCGGGGGCGCCGTGCCCGGGGCGTCCGGTCCGGTCCGGCCGCCGTCCTCGCACGGGGTGCCCGGCTACCCCGGCCGGGCCTCCTTCCGCCCGGGCGAGGAGAACGCCTACGTCGGGCAGCTCCGGCGGCAGCTGACGAGGAAGGGATTCGGCGGCCTCTACGGGACGGACCCCGGCCCGCGCTGGAGCGAGGCGGACCGCCGGGCGGTGGAGGCCTTCCAGCGCAGCCAGGGCTGGCGGGGCGGCGCGGCGGACGGCTACCCGGGCCCGGAGACGTGGCGGCGGCTGTTCGCCTAGGACGCCGTCGCGCAGGGGCGCCCTCCCCACGTCCACCCACTGTCATGACGCATCTGGCGCGGAGGCTGGAGGCACGCATGAGTACGACCACGTCACACACGTCCGAGTCCGACGACCCTCCGGAGGGGGCGCCGCTCCTCGGCGGCCCGGCGGGTACCGGGGGCACGGTCACCCGGCCGGCGCGGCTGATCCAGAACGAGGCGACCACCGAGATCCCCGTCCACCTGCTCTTCCGCGACGACACCGATCCGGTGCCGGTGCCGCTCAAGCCCGCCGTGGTGGGCCGCCGGCAGGACACCGGGGAGCAGCCGCGCCTGCGGCGGCCGGCGCCGGCCGGCAGCCGGTCGGTGCCGCAACTCGACCCGGACCTGCGGGAGCGCCCGGCGCGGGTGCTGCCCGGAGCGGCCGGGGTGCTGGCCGGGGCGGGCGGCATCGCCGGGTGCCTGGCGACTTCGTGGTGGGCGGGGGCACTGCCGCGGCTCGCGGTGGAGACGCTGCGCCTGCCGGTGCCCCCGGGCACGGGGCTCGGCCCGGCGCAGTGCGCGGCGTACGCCGGCGCGGGTGCGCTCGCGCTGCTCGGCTTCGGCGGGCTGGCCCGGGGCCGCACCGGGCAGGCCCGGCTGCTCGGGCTGTTCGGTCGCTACCGGGGCACGGTCCGGCGCACCGGCCTGCTCTGGGTGAACCCGCTGCTGCGGCGGCGCCGGGTCGACGTGCGGCTGCGGCACTGGCGGAGCGAGGCGATGCCGGCGGCGGACGCGGCCGGGGTCGCGATGCGCGCGGTGGTGCTGGTGGTGTGGCGGGTGCGGGACACCGCGCGGGCCGTGCTCGGCATCGACGACCACGAGACGTACCTGCGCGAGTGCGTGGAGGCGGCGCTGGCCCGGGTGCCGGTGGAACTGCCCGGTGGGGCGCGGGGCGGGGCCGCGGGGGAGGCGCTGACCCGGCTGGTGGCGGCGGACGCGGGGCCGGTCGGCCTGGAGGTGTTCTCGGTGCAGCCGGTCCGGGTGGAGTACGCCCCCGAGGTCGCCGCCGCGATGCACCGGCGCACGATCGCCGCGCTGGACGCCCGGCAGCGGGCCGGGATGCTCAACTCGGTCGTGGACTCCGTGGAGGACACGGTGACCCGGCTGACCATGCGGGGCCTGGTCGAACTGGACGACTACGAGCGCAAGGTGCTGGTCCGGGACCTGACGGTGGCGTTCTGCTCGGGGCGCGGCGAACCGGTGTGAGGCCGCGCCGGTCCGGGAGCGCGATTGGTATGGACATGTTCAACCACGCGCCATAATCTGACACTTGGTCTAGACCTACTGCACAGCTCGGTCAGCACAGCTCGGTCAGCTCACTGAACATCCCCCACGTTCTCCAGGAGCGGCAGCATGCGCACCAAGACCAAGGCGTCCGCCGTCGTGCTGGGCGTGGTGACCGCCGGAGCCTTCGCGCTCTCCACCGGCGGCGCCAGCGGGCACGGCTACACCGACCTCCCCATCAGCAGGCAGAAGCTCTGCCAGAACGGCACCGTGACGGGTTGCGGCGACATCCAGTGGGAGCCGCAGAGCGTCGAGGGCCCGAAGGGCTTCCCGGCCGCCGGACCCGCCGACGGCCGGCTGTGCAACGGCGGCGTGAGCCGCTTCGCCCAGCTCAGCTCGCCGGTCACCCCGTCCGGCGCGCCCTGGCCCACCACGCGGGTGACGGGCGGCCAGTCGTACACGTTCCGCTGGCAGTTCACCGCCATGCACGCCACGACGGACTTCGAGTACTACGTCACCAGGCAGGGCTGGAACCAGAACCACCCCCTGTCCCGCTCGGACCTCGACCTCACCCCGTTCCTGACGGTGCCGTACAACGGCCGGCGCCCGCCGGCCACCCTCAGCCACAGCGGCACCCTGCCGACCGGGCTGAGCGGCCACCACGTCATCCTCGCGGTGTGGACGATCGCCGACACGGGCAACGCGTTCTACGCCTGCTCGGACGTCACCTTCTGAGTGCCCGTCGGGTGGGGTCCGCACCCTGCGCGAGTGGATCGAACTGTCCCGGTTCTGATACTGAGCTTCCCTTGAGCCGGCTCGCCCCTACCGGCGGGTACGTTCCTCGCACGCCGGCCGAGCGGGGGCGGCGTACCTGACCTCGGGGGACCTCATGTTCGAGCTGCTCTTCTACGCCGTACCCACCCTCATGATCGCCGGCTTCGGTTACGGGGCCTTCGCGCTGGTCCGCCGCGCCCGGCGGATCGGCAGGACCTGGTCGCACGGGCTCACCGCCGAGGGACGCTGCCTGCGGATGTTCACGACAACCAGCGGGGGCGGCGGGGACACCGCGGTGAGCACGAGGGTGCACCACGTGTACGAGTTCACCACCCGCGAGGGCCGCGCGGTCCGGTTCGAGGAGGCGGGCGGTCCGGCGACGGTTCTGGAGGGTGACATCGTCACCGTCCGGTACCAGCCGGAGCGGCCCGAGCAGGCCACCGCCCGCCGGCCCGCGCACGGCCGGCTCGCTGCGGGAACCGGCTGCGGGCTGGTCTTCTTCGGGGTGGGCATCGCCTTCTGCGTCGGCTTCATCGCCGTGGCGCACATGATCTTCACGGAGGCGGGCGGCCTGATGCCCTAGCCGCCCCGGCGAAAGACGCCGAAGGGCCCCCCGCTCTCGCGAAGGGCCCTTCATCGGTGCGCCGCCAGGGACTCGAACCCCGGACCCGCTGATTAAGAGTCAGCTGCTCTAACCAACTGAGCTAGCGGCGCATGACTCCCGCCGACCTCGGACTTTTCCTCTCCGCGGCTGGCGACGAAGAAAATACTACCCGGTCCGCGGGGGTGCTCGTGACCGCCCCGGGCCGGCTAGATCGTCAGCGAGAGGAGCACCGGCGCCGCGTTCCGGCTCAGTGTCTCCGCGGCCCTTCTCAGCCGGTGCGCGTGCTGCACGGGCAGGGAGAGCGCCAGACAGCCGACGGACGAGCCCGCGGTGATCGGGACGGCCGCGCAGACCGTGCCGATCGCGTACTCCTGCAGGTCCAGCACCGGCATCGTCGGCGGCTGCGCCTCCAGGCGGGAGAGCAGCAGCTTGTCGCTGGTGATGGTGCGGGAGGTCAGGCGGGCCATCTTGTGCCGGGCGAGGTGGTCGCGGCGGGCGCCCGGGTCCAGCTGGGTCAGCAGGCTCTTGCCGACGGCGGTGGCGTGGGCGGAGTAGCGGAAGTCGAACCACTCGTTGACCGCCGGGGTGGTCGGCCCCGCGGCGAACTGGGTGACCCTGACCTCGCCGTCCACGTACCGGCTCATGTACACCGCCGCGCCGACGGAGTCCCGCAGCCGGTCCAGGGTGCGCTGGAGCCTGTCGCGCAGGGCCCGCTCGCGGTCGTGCGCCGAGGTCAGGCGGCGCAGGGTGTCCCCGGTGACGTAGGCCCCGTCGGTGATCTGCTGGACATAGCCCTCCCGGCGCAGCATCCGCAGCAGGGCGGTCAGCCGCTCGGGGCCGAGGCCCGTGCCGCGGCCCAGCTCGGTGTCGGTGACGCCCGCGGAGTGCCGGGCGACGGTCTCCAGCACGCGCAGCGCGTCCTGGGCGGAGTGGTACGGAGCGGTCGGCTCGTGCATCAGCGCCACGGTGTTCCCCCTGCGCTCGCTTACTGGGCCGTAGGTCCGGTCGGTGGAGCGCTTCCACGATAACGGTCAAACGTCCTCCAGGGAGAGGGGGTTGGCGAGATTCGGTGTCCCGCCGCCCCCTCCCAACTGGGGCGCTGATCCTCTGGCATATGCCAGAGTCACCACCCAGCGTGGGGACCTCGGGACTTGCCGCCCCGGGGTCCGGCACGCCGGGCAGTCAGAGGACCGCGCTGAGGAACTCCCGGGTGCGGTCCTGCTCCGGGTCGCCGAAGATCTGCTCCGGCGGCCCCGCCTCGATCACCCGTCCGGAGTCGAACATCAGCACCTGGTCGGAGATGTCCCGGGCGAACCCCATCTCGTGGGTCACGCAGAGCATGGTGATGTCCGTGCTGCGCGCGATGTCCCGGAGCAGGTCGAGGACGCCCGCGACCAGCTCCGGGTCGAGCGCGGAGGTCACCTCGTCCAGCAGCAGCACCCGCGGCCGCATCGCCAGCGCCCGGGCGATCGCCACCCGCTGCTGCTGGCCGCCGGAGAGCATGGTCGGCCGCGCGTCGCACTTGTCGGCGAGCCCCACCAGGTCCAGCAGTTCCCGGGCGCGCGCCTCGGCCTCGTCCTTGGACATGCCGAGCACCTGCACCGGCGCCTCGGTGAGGTTGCGCAGGACGGTCATGTTCGGGAACAGGTTGAACTGCTGGAACACCATCCCGATCTTCTTGCGGACCTCCCGGACCTGCTTCTGCGGGGCCGGGAACAGCCGCTCCCCGTCCACGGTGATCGTGCCCTCGTCCGGCTCGGCGAGGGTCATCAGCAGCCGCAGGATCGTGGTCTTGCCGGACCCGGACGGCCCGATCAGGGTCACGTGCCTGCCCGCGTCGACGGAGAAGTTCAGCCGGTCGAGCACGGTGTTCGTCCCGAAGCGCTTGGTGACGTCCTCCAGACGGATCAGCTCACCCCGGGCCGTGACGGGGCCGGCGGTCGCGTCGGGTTCTTTCATCAGGGGGGTGTCAGCGGACAAGACGTCGCTCCAGGGCTCGCAGGAGAAGGGAGGCCAGGTAGGAGATGAGGATGAAGGCCACACCGATCACGGTGAGCGGCTCGGTGAACTGGAAGTGCTGCTGGGAGAAGAGCCGGGCCCGCCCGAGCATCTCCAGCACGGTGATCACCATCAGCAGCGGCGTGTCCTTCAGCATGGAGATCACGTAGTTGCCGAGGGCGGGGACCACCCGGCGGATCGCCTGCGGCAGGATCACCGCGGTCCAGGTCCGCCGCCGCGGCAGGTTCAGCGCGGTCGCCGCCTCCCACTGGCCGGCCGGCACCGCCTCGATGCCGGCCCGGTAGACCTGCATGGTGTACGTCGAGTAGTGCAGGCCGATCGCGAACACGCCGGTGGCCGGCGCCGAGAAGGTCAGGCCCCACTCCGGCAGCACGTAGAACAGGAAGAACAGCTGCACCAGCAGCGGGGTGTCGCGCACGAACTCCGTGACCACCCCGACCGGCCAGCGCACCCACCGGCTCGGCACGGGCATCAGCAGCGTCCACACCAGGCCGAGGGTGAAGGACAGCAGCGAGCCGAGGGCCAGCACCTGCAGCGTGACCAGCAACCCCTGCCGGAAGTACGGCATGAAGTCACCGACGGCGTTCCAGTCCCAGGTCATGCCGCACCTCCGCCCACACCGGTCGTCTGCGCCCGCTTCAGCTCACGCGCCGCCGGCTGCGTCCCGGCGTCCTTGCCGACCCCGGCCTTCAGCCGCTTCTCCAGGCCGCGCATCAGCCGGGTCAGCACGAAGGCGATCGCGAAGTAGATCAGCAGCACGTACGTGTAGATCTCCGCGCTCTGCTGCAGGGCGAGGCGCACCAGGTTGGCGCTGAACGTCAGGTCGCCCATGCCCATGACGGACACCAGCGCGGTGCCCTTGAGCAGCTCGATCAGCAGGTTGCAGAAGGACGGGATCATCTCCGGCACCGCCTGGGGCAGCACGATCAGCCGCATCCGCTGGCCCGGCGTGAGGCTGAGCGCGATCCCGCCCTCCTTCTGCGCCGGGTCCACCGCGTTCAGCGCGCCGCGCACGATCTCCGAGCCGTACGCGCCGTACGTCAGCCCGAGCGCGAGCGTGCCCGCCCACATCGGCACCAGCTGCCAGCCGAACGCGACCGGCAGCACGAAGAACACCCAGAAGATCATCACCAGCGCCGAGGTGCCCCGGAACACCTCGGTGTAGAAGCCGGCCAGGAAGCGCACGATCCACAGCCGGTGGGTGCGCGCGATGCCGACGGCGAAGGACACCGCCGTGGCCAGCAGCGCGCTGAACACGAGCAGCTGGACGGTCGTCCAGACGCCTTTCAGTACCAGTTCCCAGAGCCCCGAGGTCATCCGCCGCACAGCTCCTTCGCGGTGAGGTCCGTCATCTCGGCCTTGGTGAAGCCGAAGGGCCTGAGGATCCGGAACAGCTCCCCGCTCTTCTTCAGCTTGCGCAGCTCGGTGTTGAAGGCGTCCCGCAGCTTCGTCTCGGACGGCCGGAACGCGAACGCGCCGCCGTCCACGTGCGGTTTGCCCTTCACCAGCGGCGCGAACGGCCTGGTGGCCTCCGCCTTGGCCGACTTCCGCACCACCGCGCGGGTGGTGAGCGCCGTACCGGCGAAGACGTCGACCCGCCCGGCCTCCACGGCGTTCAGCCCGGCCACCTGGTCCGGGACGATCAGGATGTCGCCCTCCGCGTACCCGGCCTCCACGGCGTACTGGATCTCCGCGTACCCGGTGCCGGTGGCGAACTTCGCCTTCTTCTCCACCACGTCGCGGTAGGAGTGCAACCCCTTCGGGTTCCCCTTGCGGACGATGAACGAATCCAGCATCTGGTAGTCGGGATCGGCGAAGATCACCTGCGCGCAGCGCTCGGGGTTCACGTACATCCCGGCGGCCACGACGTCGAACTGCTGGGAGTTCAGCCCGGGAATGAGCGAGCCGAACTCGGTCGGCACCGGCTGCACCCGGTCCACGCCGAGCCGCTTGAAGATCACCTTCGCCAGCTCGGGGGCCTCACCGGTGAGATGCCCGTCCCGGTCGATGTAGCCGAAGGGGATCTCGCCGGCGATCCCGAGCCGTACGACCCCCTGGGCGCGCAGCCGGTCGAGCAGGTCGCCGCCGGGCTCGTCCGACGCCGAGGCCACGCGCGTGCAGCCCGCCGCACCCAGCGCGCCCACCGCGCCCAGCACGGCGGCGCCCGAGAGGACCGCGCGTCTGCTGTGCCTGCGTTCCGGCCGGAAAGTCTGTCCGTCGTTCCCAAGTGGTGCAGCCATGGCGGCGCAGCTACCCAAGCGTAGGCAGGCTATGCGCCCCGTTCTCCGCGGCGGCCGGCCGGCCGCTCAGTGGCCGGGCACGTATCCGCGCTGCTTGTCGACGACGTTCACCAGCGGCCTGCCCGCCGCCCACCGCTCGTACAACTCGACGAACTGCGCGCCCAGTTCGTCGCGCCAGCCGACCGTGTCGCCGCTCATGTGCGGGGAGACGATCAGCCCGGGCAGGTCCCACAGCGGGCTGCCCGCGGGGAGGGGCTCGGCGGCGAACACGTCCAGGGCGGCGCCCGCGATCCAGCGTCCGGCCAGCGCTCCGGCGAGGGCCTCCTCGTCGACCAGCTGCCCGCGGCCGACGTTCACGAAGACCGCCGAGGGCTGCATCACGCCGAACCGGCGGGCGTCGAACATGCCGTACGTCTGCTCGGTCAGCGGGGCCGCGGCGATCACCCAGTCGGCGCGGGAGATCAGCCGGTCCAGGTCGCCCGGGCCGTGCACGCCGGTCCGCGGCACCCGGCCGACCAGGGCCGTCGTCACGTCCAGCGCCCTCAGCGTGCGGGCGATCGCCCGGCCGATCGGCCCGGAGCCGACCACGCACGCGCGCGTGCCCGCCACCCGCCGGGTCTCCCGGTGCCGCCACACCCGCTCCCGCTGGTGCTCCAGCGTGCGCGGCAGGTCCTTGGCGACCGCCAGCACCAGGGCGGCCACGTACTCGGCGATCGGCTGGTCGAAGATCCCGCGCGCGTTGGTCACCACCGTGTCCGACGCGGCGAGCTCCGGGCACATCAGGTGGTCCACGCCCGCACTCGCCGTGTGCACCCAGCGCGGCCGGGGCCCGCCCCCCGGCCAGGCCTCGCGCACGGCGTGCGAGGTGAAGTCCCACACCAGCAGCACGTCCGCCGCGGGCAGCCGCCCGGCCAGCCCGGCCGCGTCCGTGTGCACGATCCGGGCCCGCCCGGTGAGCCGGCCCAGCCGGGGCGGGGGATCGGCGTCCAGCACGAGGAGGGTGGGCGTGGTCGGCGTCATACGGGGCGGCTCCGGGCGTCCGGCGTGCGCGGCGCGACCACGCTTGCACCCCGACCCCCGTGCGTCAACACGGGCCTCTCGGCCGACCGGGTCACGGGGGGAGCGGTGCCGCGCCGGCTGGGTACCCGGACCGCAGGACACCGGAACCTAGGGAAAGGCCGACATGACTGCACTCGGATTCCTCTATCCGGGCCACTCCGCCGAGGACGACTATCGGCGCATCGAGCAGCTCCTGGGCAGCGACATCCGGATGGACCTGGTGCACACCGACATCGGTGAGGACACGCACCGGGTCGACGCGCTGCGCGAGCTCGGCGCGCCCGAGCGGCTCGCCGCGGGCATGGAGGGGCTGCGGCTGACCGGCGCCGAGACGGTGGTGTGGGCCAGCACCAGCGGCGGCTTCGTGCACGGCTGGGAGGGCGCGCAGGAGCAGGTGCGGGCGCTGGCCCGGCTGGCGGGGATGCCGGCCTCGTCGACGTCCTTCGGCTTCGTCAACGCCGCCCGGGAGCTGGGCGTGCGCCGGGTCGCCGTGGGGACGGCCTACCCCGAGAGCGTGGCCGCGCTGTTCGGCGACTTCCTGCGGGCCGGCGGACTCGAGGTGGTGTCGCTGCGGTCGTCCGGGACCGCCACCGCGGCGGAGGCCGCCGGCTGGGGCGAGGAGGAGGTGCTGACGCTGGCCCGCGCCGCCGACGCCCCCGGCTCCGGGGCGCAGGCGGTGCTGCTGCCGGACACCGCGCTGCACACCGCCGCCTGCCTGCCCCTGCTGGAGAAGACGCTGTCCAAGCCGGTGCTCACGGCCTGCCAGGTGTCGGTCCGGGAAGGGCTCCGGCTGGCCGACCGGCGCGTCAACGCCCCGACACTGGGCGCCCTGTTCACCCGGGAGCCGCTGATGCAGGCGTAGCCCCGCCGCGGCGCCCGCGGAGTCCAGCCACGGTCGAGCGGGGCTCCAGGGAATAAGCGGAGACTGTCTCCTGTTGAGCCCGGGGCACGTGTTCCGTGGCAGAGGCAGGAGGCAGACACCGTGGCGGCAGACGAGATACGGGGTACGGCACACGGCAGTGCCCCCGTCCCCCTCTCCGTGCTGGACCTGGCGATCGTGGGCGCGGGCAGCACCGCCACCGACGCGCTGCGCACCGGCGTCCGGCTGGCCCGGCTGGCGGAGGCCCGCGGCTTCCACCGGTACTGGGTCGCCGAGCACCACTCCATGCCCGGCGTCGCCTCCTCCTCGCCCGCCGTGATCCTCGCCCACCTCGCCGCCCACACCGACCGCATCCGGCTCGGCTCGGGCGGCGTCATGCTGCCCAACCACGCCCCGCTGGTGATCGCGGAGCAGTTCGGCACGCTGGAGGCGCTGGCGCCGGGCCGGATCGACCTCGGGCTCGGCCGGGCGCCGGGCACGGACGGGGCGACGGCCGCCGCCCTGCGCCGCACCGACGCGCTGACCGAGGGCGCCGACGACTTCCCGGAGCAGCTGGCCGAACTCACCCGCTTCCTGGACGACGACTTCCCCGACGGCCACCGCTACCGCCGCATCCACGCCATCCCCGGCCCGGTGCAGAGCAGCGCCCCCGGCGGCGTCCAGTCCCCGCACCGGCCACCGGTCTGGCTGCTCGGCTCCTCCGGCTTCAGCGCCCGCCTGGCCGGCCTGCTCGGGCTGCCCTTCGCCTTCGCGCACCACTTCTCCGCGCAGAACACCATCCCCGCCCTGGACCTGTACCGGGAGAGCTTCCGCCCCTCCGCGGTGCTGGACGAGCCGTACACCGTCATCGGTGTCTCCGCCCTCGCCACCGACGAGGAGCGGGAGGCGCGGCGCCAGGTGCGGGCCGTCGCGCTGAGCATGATCCGGCTGCGCACCGGCCGCCACGGCCTGTTCCCGTCGCCGGAGGAGGCCGAGGCGTACGCCTTCAGCCCGATGGAGGAGGAACTCGCCGCCTCCATCACCGGCAACGTCGTGCACGGCACGCCGGACGAGGTCCGCTCCGGCCTGGACGACCTGCACAAGCGCACCGGCGCCGACGAGCTGCTGCTCACCACGCACGCCCACCGCGGCGAGCTGCGGCTGCGCTCCTACGAACTCGTCGCGGACGCCTACGGCTTGCCCACCGCGTAGTCCTGGGTCCCCAGCAGCTCGGAGATACGATCCGGCGGCACCGGACGGGAGTACAGCCACCCCTGCCCGGTGTCGCAGCCGATCCGCCGCAGCCGGGTCGCCTGGGCCGAGGTCTCCACGCACTCCGCGGTGACCGTCAGGCCGAGGCGGTGGGCGAGCTGGATCATGGCCTCGACGATCACCTCGTCGGCCGGGTTGGGGGATACGTCGGCGGCCTCCTTGGCGGCCTCCTCGTACTGGAAGCCGCGCACGAAGGAGCCGTCCAGCTTCAGCACCGACACCGGGAGCCGGCTGAGGTAGGCCAGGTTCGAGTAGCCGGTGCCGAAGTCGTCGATGGCGATGCGCACGCCCATGTCGCTGAGGGCCTGCAGCGCCTGCAGCGGGCGGCCGCCCGAGCCCATGACGGCCGACTCGGTCAGCTCCAGCTGGAGCAGCTGGGGGGCGAGCCCGGTCTCGGTGAGGGTCGCGGCCACGTCCGCCACCAGGTCGGAGTCCCACACCTGGCGGACGGCCACGTTCACGCTGACGAAGATGGGCGGCTCGGCGGGGTGGTCCAGCTGCCAGCGGCGGGCCTGCCGGCAGGCGGTGGCCAGGGCCCAGCGGCCCAGCTGCACGATCGAGCCGTCCTCCTCCGCCAGTCCGATGAACCGATTCGGCGTCAACGTGCCGAACTGGGGATGATTCCAGCGGATCAGCGCCTCCACCCCGCTGAGCCGGCCGTCCTCCATGCCGACCAGCGGCTGGTACTCGAGCGCGAACTCGCCGCGTTCGATGGCGGGACGGAGGGCGGAGGACAGGGCCTGGCGGGTCATCAGGTGCGCGTTGCGCTCGGGGTCGAACAGGGTCCAGCGCGCCTTGCCGTCCGCCTTCGCCCAGTACAGCGTGGTGTCGGCCGCCTGCATCAGGCCGGTGGCGGTCGTGCCGGCCGCGTGGCGTTCGACGACCCCGATGGACGCGGTCAGGGACAGGCGCCGGCCGGCCAGCTCGAAGGGTGCCTCCAGCGCCCTCAGCGCCGACTCCGCCAGCTCGGCGAGCTGCTCGGTGCCGGTGGAGTCCTCGACCAGCAGCGCGAACTCGTCGCCGCCCAGCCGGGCCACCAGGGGGGTCGCGGCGCGGCCCTGCCCGGCCTCGTCGGCGACCCGGGACAGCCGCTCGGCCACGGCCGCGAGCAGGCGGTCGCCGGCCCGGTGGCCGAGGGTGTCGTTGACCGCCTTGAAGCCGTCGAGGTCCAGGTAGCACAGGCCGATCCGGCCGGTGCCGCTCCGCTCGTACGACTCGGCCTCCAGTGCGGCCGACAGGCGTTCGAAGAACAGGGTGCGGTTGGGCAGCCGGGTCACCGGGTCGTGCATCTGCAAGTGCCGCAGTCTGGCCTGCAGTTCACGGCTCGCGCCGATGTCGGCGACCGAGACCAGGACGCCGGGACCGCCGCCGGCCAGCGGCGTGACGGTCACCTGCACCCACACCGCGTGCCCCTCGGGGTGCTTGAGCCGGCGGGTGCAGCGCAGCCGCGCCTGCCGGCCGCGCAGCACCTCGCGGTAGGCGTGCCAGGTGCGGGCGTCGGAGGCCAGGTCCACCAGGTCGGCGGCGACCCGCCCCGGCAGCGCCTCCGAATCGGTGCCCAGCAGCTCGCCGAGGGCGGCGTTGGCGCTGGTGACAAGGCCCTCGCGGTCCACGACGGCCATGGCGAGCGGGGCGGCCGCGAAGACACGGTGGTAGGTCGTGTGGTGACTGTGTGTGACGGCTGACCGGTCGAGGTCTGCCGCGGGCGTCGGCCCTTCGGACGTTCCGCTCACCGCTCGCTCCCGCAGTGCACTCGATCTGAAGTCCGTGCCGGAAAGTGTGCCGATCATAGAGGCTGGCCCTGGGGCCTTCCAGCCACTCTCCAGTGTCCGGGATAGACCACAGGTTCTGACAGAACGTTTCTGCCCGCACCCGGACGGGCTCATCGGCCCTCGACCAGTTGTGACGTTCCGTGAGTGATTCGGGGTGTCGGCGCCGGTGCACGCGGCGCACAAACGGGCGCACTCACCCTTCTGGTTCAGGCAAACAGGGCGAAAGGTAGCAAACTCACACACTCTGGATCCGGTGTCCCGTCAACCGCGTCCGGAGGTCGTCGCCGTGCCCAAGCTGCGCAGTGCCGCCGCCGTGATGACGACGATGTCGGCCCTCGCCGCCACCTCGGTCCTCAGCGGACCGTCGGTCGCCGAGCCCTTCTCGACGACCCCGTGCGCCCTGCACCGGACCGAGGCCCACCACTCGGAGGGCGTGGACACCTGGAACCCCGCCTACACCCGCCCGGTCGGCACCCTCGACGCCGTCATGGTCTTCCTGTCCTTCCCGGACGCCCGCCCGCACACCACCCCCGCCGAACTGGCCGCCGACCACTTCCCGGCCACCAGCCGCTTCTTCCAGCAGGCCTCCTACGGCCGCTTCACGCTGCGCGCGCACCCGCTGCGGCACTGGCTGCGCATGCCGCGCCCGTCCACCGCGTACGCCATAAAGCGCGACTGGAGCGCAGGGGACCGCGCCGCCTACCTGCGCGACGCCTTCGCGGTGGCGGACGGGGAGGTCGACTTCTCCCGCTACGACGTCGTCTACCTGGTCGCCGACCCGGACGCGCCGGGCGTCGACTCGGACGCGACGAAGGTCGTCAACCTGGAGACGCCCATCCAGGTGGACGGCACGGACGTGCGCCGGGTCGTCACGGTGTTCGAGCACCACCCGCCCGACCGGCTGGTCCTCGCCCACGAGACCGGCCACGTCTTCGACCTGCCCGATCTGTACCACCGCCCGGTCGACGGCAAGGGCGACTGGGACACCTACGTCGGCGACTGGGACCTGATGGGCAGCCAGTTCGGTCTGTCGCCGGACCTGTTCGCCTGGCACAAGTGGAAGCTGGGCTGGCTGGATCCGCGCCAGGTGGCGTGCGTGCGGGGCACCGCACCGGTCCGGCTCACCCTGGAGCCGCTGGCCGCCGGGCCGGGGGTCCCGGTGCAGGGCACGGCCGGCGCCCCGGCCTTCGGCCTCGGCCACGGCACGAAGCTGGCGGTCGTGCGCACCGGGCCGGACACCGAGCTGGCCTTCGAGGCGCGCGGCAGAGCCGGGAACGACCGGGGGACGTGCCGGCAGGGCATCCTCGTCTACCGGGTGCACAGCGGCGCGGAGTCCGGCGGCGGCCCCGTCGAGGTGGTCGACGCCCATCCGGACAGCGAGGCCTGCTGGGAGAACTCGGTCTACCCACCCCTGGCCGACGCCCCGGTCTCCCTCGGCGAGAGCTTCACCGTCCCGGGCGACGGCGTGAGGATCGAGGTGGAGGACCGAACGGCGTCCGGGGCGTGGACGGTGGTGATCACCCCTCGGCGGACCGGGTGATGTCGGGTGCTCGGTGTGGCGGGGCGTCTCGGGGGCGGGCGGGGCGGCGTCGCGAGAAACACCGGCGTACCCGACCCCCATGGGGGTGTGGGTGACGGAGCCCCCACCACACGCGGCGAAGCCGCGCAGAAACAGAGATGGCGAGGAGGTTCGCGCTGTACGCGAACACGCCTCGCCATCGTCATCGTGCGCCGCCAGGGACTCGAACCCCGGACCCGCTGATTAAGAGTCAGCTGCTCTAACCAACTGAGCTAGCGGCGCCTGCTGACGTCGTAGACATTAGCACCCTGGTCGGCGGGAGGAAAAATCGATATCCGCACCGCCGCGCGGGCCGCCCGCACCGCCGCCCACAGCACCACCTCGGGGCCCGGCAGCCAGGGGTGCCGGGTGTCCGGGGCGACCAGCCAGCGGGAGCCGCCGGGGCCGGGGGAGTCGCCGCCGCGCGGTGCCGGGACGGTCACCGCGTCGCCGGTGCCGTGGCACAGCAGGGGCGGCACCGCGTCCGTCCGGTGCGAGCCCCACTCCTCCCAGGCCAGCAGGGACGGCAGGCGCTGGGCCGTGCCCGGGGCGGCGAACAGCAGCACCCGGCCCCGGTGCGCTGCGACCGGCCCGGAGCCCGGCCCCTCGTCCCACAGCCGGTCCAGCATCCGGCGCCCGAAGACCACCGGGGCGCTCACGACGTCGAAGACGGTGCCGCAGGGCAGCACCACCGGGGCCTTTGGGCGCTCCCCCCACAGGGCGAGCGTGCTACGGGGATACGTTCCTGCCGAGGCCAGCCAGGCGGCCCCGGCGGTGGTGACCGAGGTGACGTTCGGTGCGCTGCTCATGACGACTACATCTACCGTCCGTGAGCGCGCGGTTCTCCTCGGTCGCCGAAATCCGGGACGTGATGGGGCCAGGTGGAGTATCTTGCCCGGCTGGCATATGCCGGACGGGATGGGCCGCCGCGTCTACACCGGGTCGACGGGCGTCCGGCCCTCCGTGTCGGCCCCGCGCATCAGGTCCCGCCCGAACTCCACCATCTTCTTCGCGTAGTCCTCCGTCCATTCCGCCCGCTCGGCGATGTCCGCCGCGGTCAGCCGGTCGAACCTGCGCGGGTCGGCGAGCTGGGCCGCCGCGATGGCCTGGAACTCCACGGCCCGGTCGGCGGCCGCGCGGAACGCCTGGGTCAGCTCCGTCGCCCGGGTCAGCAGCGCCCGGGGATCGTCGATCGACTCCAGGTCGAAGAAGTGCTCGGGATCGGCGGCCGCCTCCGCCGGCTCGAAGAGCAGGGGCGCGGGGCGTAGCCGCGGTTCGTTCCGACGCGGCGTGGGCTCCGCCATGTCTCCATCTCCTCCTCGTACGGTCCGATCGGCGCCGCCTCGGGGCGGGCCACCGTCCATTGTCCCGCGCCCGTGCAAGGGGGTCTCGGCCCCGCCGGTTCGGCGGCGCGGGGTGGCGGTCACGGCTGCCAGCCGACCCGGTGCTGGGCCAGGTGGGCGAGGATCGCGTGGTTCGCCTCCCACCCGTCCGGGAACTTCACCAGGGTCCCCAGCTGGACCGGTTCGGTGGACGGGTAGTCGTCCAGGAGGTCGCCGACGCCCGCCCGGCAGACGACGATGCAGGCGTGGCGGTGGCGGGAGGCCAGGACGCACAGGCGGCCGGTCTCCAGGTGGAAGGCGGTGGCGTCGGGGCGCCCGGACAGTGGGTGCAGGACCACCGTGACGTCGTACTCGCGGCCCTGGAGCCGGTTCGCGGTGTCCACGGTGACGTCCGTCACGCCGCGTTCGGCCAGGGCGGCGCGGACGGCCGCCGCCTGGTCCCGGTGGGCCGTGCCCACGGCGATGCGGCCCGCGGTCAGCGGCGCGGGCTCCGGCGCCCGCTCGGAGACCGCCGCGCCCGACCGGTCCAGCAGACGGCGTACGACGGCCGCGACCGCCCGCACCGCCTCCGGGTCGGTGCGCGGGGTGTGCCGGGCCGGCAGCTCCAGCAGACCCCAGCCGGACGCCGCCGCCTCGTCGATCACCCGGTCCGGGCCGGAGCCGTCGGAGGGGACCGCGAAGGTCAGGCGGCGGTCGTCGTGGTCCGTGCCGCTGCGGAACGGGGTGTACGGGTAGAAGGCGTCCGAGACCAGGGGAGCCGCCGTGGCGGGCAGGCGCCAGGACACCGGGAGGCGGTGCTGGGGCAGGTCCGGGTTGTGCGCCAGCAGCGTCGTCACCGCCGACGCCGACGGGTCGTACGTCAGGCCCGCCCACTGCTCGCTGCCCACGATCGCGAACGGGTCCAGCTGGCCCGGGTCGCCCACGAACAGCGCCCGCTCGAACAGGCCGGCCACCGCCAGGAGCGCGTCCGAGCGCATCTGGTACGCCTCGTCGACGATCGCGTGCCGCCACGGCTCGTCCGCCTTGACGTGGGCCCACTTCGCGGCGGTGGACAGCACCACCGGCAGCCCGTTCAGGTCGCCCGCCTTCGCCGACGTGCGCACGTTGTCCAGCGCGTCCAGCGCCTTGTCGTAGGCGTCGGCGTCGCTGCTGTGCAGCCGGCCGACGGGCAGGTCCGGGGCCTTCTCGGCGAGCCGCAGGACCAGGTCGTCGACCTGCGCGTTGGTCTGCGCGACCACCATCAGGGGCCGTCCGGCACCGGCCAGCTCCAGCGCCGCGCGGACCACGAGCGTCGACTTGCCCGCCCCGGGCGGGGAGTCCACGACGACACCGCGGTGCGTGCCGTGCAGCGTGTCGCGCAGGATCGCGTCCGTCGCACGGGCGGCCGCCGCCCCCGGGTCGAAGCCGGCGGTCGTCACAGCACGTCCTCCTCGGTCACGGCGTCGGGCGCCTCCGGCGCGGCCTCGCCCGGCGGGCCGCCGTGCGTCCACGGGGTCTCCTCCGGGTCGGGCAGCTTCGCGCCGCCGCGCTGCTCGTGCTCGAAGAGGGTGAAGCAGACCGCGTCGCCCTTCTCCGGCACCGACCCGGGCTCCGGCTCCCTGCCCCGGCCCATCTTGTCCAGGATCCGCAGCACGAGCAGGCCCTCCTCCGGGGCGCCCTCGTACCCGGCGAACTCCGCCGCCTGCGGCCTGCCGCCCAGCGAGCGGTACACCTTCGCGCGCTCCGCCAGGTGCGGCCGGTCCTCCGTGCGGACCGTCACCAGCGGGCGCGGGCTGGGCCGCCTGCCCTCGCCGTACGCCATGACGGCATCGGTGACCTCGCCCGCGAACGCCTCTCCGGCCAGCCGCCGCCCGGCCATCACCAGCGGGTCGTCCAGCGCCTCCTGCGCCTCCAGGCGCGCCTGCTCGCGCTCGCGCGTGGCCAGCTTGTTCGCCGCCGTCACCGCGTCGTCCCGGCGCGGCTGCGGCGGCTCGCCGGCCAGCACCCGGTCGCGGTGCCCGGTGAACGACCAGCGGTCCCGGGTCCACCGCTCCTCGACGTGCGCGCCCTCCGGGAGCGTCCGCAGCAGGTCCAGGCCCCGCCAGACCGCGTCCCAGGTGGGCCGGGTGCGGCTCTCCACCAGATCGCGGATCTCCCGCTCGGCGGCGCTGAGCCGGGCCAGCCGGTCGTCGGCCTCCAGGGCGTCCTCGGCGGCGGCGAGGGCGGTGCGCGCCCGGTCGTAGCGCTCGATGGCGGGGGCCAGCAGCCTGTTGTCGAACGCCGGGTCGGTGGCCGGGCCGGCCGGCGGGCACAGCAACTGGCCGTCGGCGTCACGGGCGAGCTCGGCCCGCTCGGCGGCCTCGGCGCCGGTGCTGCCCTCCGGCGGATCGATCCAGGCGAGCAGGGCGCCCAGGTGCTGGTCCTCCAGGCCGGACTGGCCGGTCGCCCAGTGCCGGGACAGCACCTCGGTGAGCGCCAGCAGCAGGGACGAGCCGGGCACGCGGGCCCGCTCGCCGTAGTGGGTGAGCCAGCGGCCGAGCAGCGGCACCCGCGGCGGCGCCGGGTAGGGGGTGTCCGGGTCCTGCTCGGCGGTGCGGCGAAAGCGCATGGAGCGGCCGAGCAGCCGGACGAGGTCCAGGCCCGCGCGGCTGGGCACGATCAGCTGGGGCGCGTCCGTGCACAGCTCGACCTCGACCTTGACGCGCTTGCCGGTCTCCGGGTCGGTCTCGGTGCGCTCGGCCGCCTCGACCGACTCCGCGCAGGAGTCCAGGTACGGCAGGACGACGTCGGCCAGTTCGGCGAGGAACGCGAACCTGAGGTCCCGGTCGCGGGGCTGCGGCACCACCAGCAGGCGCGGCGCGTCCCGGTCGGTGCCCACCAGCGCGCCGAGCGGGGCGCCCGCCTCACCGGCGGTGGTGAGCGGCACGAACACCAGCGGGCGCTGCGACAGGTGCCGGTGGCGGACGGTCGCGATGGGCCGGGCCCGGCCGGTGGCGACGGCCTCGAGCCGGGCCAGGGTGACGATCAGCGACACGCGGCCACCTCCGCGGCGGCGGGGTGCCCGGCCGCGCGCAGGGCCTCCGCGCGCAGTGCGGCCGCGCGGCGCAGGGCCGCGACGGCCGGGTCGGCGGGGTCGCCGGCCTCGCCGCGGGCCGCCGCGAGGACCTCCTCGACCGTGGTCAGGCCGCCGAGCTCGGCGCGCAGGGGGCGGCCGAGGCGGGTGACGGCGCCGGCCTCCCGGGAGCGTTCCCGGCAGTGGAAGGCCAGTTCGCAGGCGGACAGGCACTCCGGCGCGTAGGTCGCCGGGACCGCCTCCACGGCCGCCGTCAGCTCCTCGGCCGGCCGGTCCGGGGCGAAGCAGGTGCCCTCCGGGAGGCTGCCGGCGATCTCCTCCACACGGGTGAGCCGGGCCAGCTGGCGGGCGGTGACCGCGCGCTGCTTGCGGACGTCCACGGCGGAGGCGGTGGGCAGGTTGGAGAAGTCCTTCGGGCACACCAGCAGCACCCGGTGCCGCACCCGCGGGGCGGGGTCGAGCCGGGCGGCCACGGACTCCAGGGCCAGCACGTACACCGCCGCCTGCCGGGCGGCCGCGCCCACCTTCGCCGGGTCGGCCGAGCCGTCCAGCATCGGGAAGGACTTGATCTCCACGACCGTCCAGCTGCCGTCCGGGTGCACCACGACCGCGTCCGGTTCCAGGAACGCGACGGAGCCCGCCACGTCCAGCGCCAGCATCGGGTGGTCCAGCAGCGTCCAGCCGCCCGCGTCCACCGCCTCGCGCAGCGCCAGCGCCGTGCGCGCCGTACGCCCCTCGGGGCCGAGCGCGGACAGGTCGGGCAGCGCGGCCCCGGCGGGCGGCTCGGCACCCGGGTCGAGCCGGGCGTGGACCAGCCGCAGCAGCTCCGCGCCGCCGTCCGCCTTCACCTTCGCCTCGAACGCGTTGCCGCGGGTCAGCGCGAACTGCGACTGGCCGAAACCGGACGGCGCGCCCAGCGCGCTCGCGAGCGCCGCCTTGTCCACCCCGGCGCCGTCCAGGATCGCCCGTCTGCGGCACCCGGGGTTGGCGGCGAGCGCCGCGAGGGCGCGCGCGTCCAGGGCCTTGGCCGGTACGTCCGGGCCGCGCAGCTCAGCGAGCCGCTGCCGGAGCCCCTCAGTCCGCGTCCGCGGCGGAGGCGTCCGGTCCGGCTGCGGACGCGAGCTGCGACTCGCGCTGCCGTGGAATTCGCTCACCCGCGGAAGTCTGGCATCCGCCACTGACAATCGGGGAACCCGCGGCCGGCGGGAACGCGGGAACGGCCGTGTCCCGGGAGGCGATCCGGGCCCGGAGCAGGTCCGAACCGCGCGTCACCCACGGCGCGAGCAGCAGGCCCACGCCCATCGTGGCGACGCCCGCGACCGCGTCCAGCAGGTAGTGGTTGGCGGTGCCCATGACCACCAGCGCGGTCAGCAGCGGGTAGGCCACGCCGAGCACCTTCGTCAGCCGGGTGCCGCCGTACCGCCACAGCATGAGCCCGCACCACAGCGCCCAGCCCACGTGCAGGCTCGGCATGGCCGCGTACTGGTTGGTCATGCCGCCCATGCCGCGCGGCGCGCTGGCCTCGGCGCCCCACCAGCCGTACGAGCTGTAGTGGGCCATCGTGTCCACGAAGCCGTGCTCCCCGGACAGCAGCCGGGGCGGGCAGGTGGGCAGCAGGATGAAACCGATCAGGCCGATGAACGTGGAGGTCATCAGCCAGGTGCGCGCCGCGCGGTACAGCTCGGCGCGGGTCCGGAACAGCCAGACGAGGACCGCCGGCGTGACCACGTAGTGCAGCGAGGCGTACCAGAAGTCGGCCGGCACGCCGAGCCACGGCTCGCGCGTGAACAGCCGGTTGAGCGGCTGCTCGGCGTTGAGGTGCAGCACCTGCTCGATGCGCAGGAGGGCCAGGCCGTGGTCGACGGCACCCGAGACGTCCCCGCGCGCGACGAGGCGGCCGGCCGTGTAGCAGGCGTAGATCAGCAGGATGAGCGGCAGCTCGGTCCACCACCGCAGACGGATGCGCGGGATCACCTCGGTGCCCGGTGTCTCGGTCTGCGGCATCCGATCGCCCTCCCCCTTCTGCTGGGTGCGCCCCCGGCGGGCGCCGTGCCACTTTACGGCGTCCGTTCCCCGGCCCCGCGGGCGCTTCAGCCCTCAAAGACGCCGCTACCGCCCGGCGGGTTGCCCCTCTCGGTGGTGAGCGATGATGAAGGGACCTCGACCTCGTACTTCTCCCCGGCGTCGCACGGCGCCCCGCTCCCGGAAGGGTCTCCCATGGCACCGCGCATCCTGCTGGCCCGGCACGGACAGACGCAGTGGTCGCTGTCCGGCAAGCACACCGGCAGGACCGACGTCCCGCTCCTGGAGGAGGGGCGCCGGGGGGCCAAGCTGCTCGGCGAGCGCCTGCACCGCGCTCCGCTGGACGGGCTGCCGGGGGCGGAGGTGCGCACCAGTCCGCTGGCCCGCGCGCGGGAGACGTGCGAACTCGCCGGGTTCGCGGAGCGCGCGGCCGTCTGGGACACCCTCGTGGAATGGGACTACGGCGCCTACGAGGGGATGACCCCCGCCGAGATCCAGGCCGTGCGGCCGGGGTGGCTGATCTGGCGGGACGGCGTCCCCGGCGGCGAGAGCCTCGCGGAGGTCACCGCGCGCGCGGACGAGGTCGTCTCCTGGGCCCGGTCCGCGGACCGCGACGTGCTGGTGTTCGCGCACGGGCACATCCTGCGGTCGATCGGGGCGCGCTGGCTCGGTCTGCCCCTGGACTTCGCGGCCCGCATACGCCTGAACCCGACCTCGCTGTCCGTGCTGGGCTGGGCCTACGGGGAGCCGGCGATCGAGAGCTGGAACGACGCGGGGCACCTGGCGGGCTGACCGGAGGCCCGTCGTACCGCGGGGCCGGGGCCTCTCGTTTGGATCGTGCCGGGCTCGCGGGCCCCGGCACCGTGCCTCGCCGCGTTGTCGTCGGTTGCCATGGCTCCGCCATGGCGCCCTCCTCCGCCTTGCGATCCACGGCACCGGACCCCGCTCCCTGATCCGGCCTGATCCAAACGAAAGACCCTAGACCCGCCCCGCCCGGGGCAGTGACGCGTGCCGGTCCAGGAACTCGGAGACCCCGGAGGCGCGCCGGTGCGGCAGGAGCACCCGGGCCGTACCCGCCAGCATCGTCTGGATGCGGGAGGACTGGACCTGGTCCAGCAGGTCCAGGACGCGCATCGCCGCCTGGGCCGCCTCGTCGGGGCGGCCTCCGCGCGCGAGGTCGTCGGCCAGTTCGGCGGTGTACAGCGCGATGTTGCGGGTGAAGTGCGGGTCCTGCAGTTCGGCCGCCCGGCGGGCGTGCCGGGCCGCGCGCCGCCAGTCGCCCAGGGTGGACCAGCACTGCGCCTCCAGCCCCTCCAGCTCGGCCTCGCCGTAGAACGTCATCCACTCGGGGTCGGCGTCCGAGTGGCCCCGCGCGAAGAAGGTCTGCGCCCGCACCAGCGCCTGCTCGCACCCGGCCCGGTCGGCGAGCCCCGCCCAGCCGCCCGCCTCGCGCAGCGCGAGCAGGGACATCAGGCGGGGGGAGCCGAGCTGGCGGGCCATCCGCTGGGCGGCCTGCGCCGCGCGGACCGCCTCGCGGGGGCGGCCGGCGTCGCGCGCGAGGAAGGCGGTGTTGCAGAAGGCGTGCGCCTCGAGCCCCGCGTCCCCGGTCATCCGGGCCGTGGCCAGGGCCTCCGCGTAGTGCGAGCGGGCATCGTCGAAGCGGCCGGAGTCATGGGCCAGCCAGCCGACGGAGATGGCGAGTTCGCCGGCGCCCGAGTGCAGCCGGTCGGCGGTCGTCTGCCGGGTCGCGCCGGCGTCCAGCAGCGCGTAGGCGGCGCGCAGGGGTGCGGCCGCACGCCGGTACAGGCCGTCCGCGCCGTGCCGGTCGTCGAGCAGCCGGATGCGGCGGACGGCCTCCTCGAGGGCGGCCGCCTCGGGCGTCCCGGCGCGGCGCGGGGGCCGGGCCGCCGCCGCGGCGTCGGTGGCGAGCGCCAGCGGGCCCAGCGTGGCGGCGGCCACCGTGGCGCCGGAGCCGGTCATGAATGCGCGACGCAGCACGTCGCTCTCCTCGTGGTTCAGATGGTCGTTCGGGTACGGCTCGTGCGAGCCGTACGGGTCCAGCGGGTCGTACGGGCGGTCCTGCGGGTCGGGCAGGCCGTCCTGCGTGTCATACGGCTCGTACGCCCCCGGGGTCTCACCCGCGGCGAGCGCCCGGGGGCCGTCCCCGGCGGCCCGCGCCGCGCGTCCGCGGACGGACGAGCGGGACGCGAAGCCGAGGTCGGTGAGCGTCCGACCGGGGAACATGTGCAGGAACACCCGTTCGTAGGCGTAGTTCGGGCAGCGGATCTCACCTGCCTCCACCCTGCCGACGTAACGCGCGTCACAGCTCACCCGCTCGCCGATCTCCCGCGCGGCCCGCCGCACCAGTGCCGCGAACTCGGCCGGTGAGCGCCGGCCGCGCAACTGCCGGAAGGCGAGGTTGGGCCGTGCCGGCCGTTCGGGCTGTGACGAGGTCTCGCTTGACGACGCCATGGCCGGGTCCTCTCGTGCGAACCGTCGAACCATGCCGGATCCGGGGTGGATTCGGGCTGAGTTGTCCTGGGACACCCTGGTTCCGGCGAGCAAGAACGTACCGGTTGTGCCGGACTCGCCACGCTGTGTTTGGCTACAAACCGGATATCTCATCCACGATCTGCCATGAACTGCCATCCTTTGCGGCGCACTTGCGCCGTAGCCGTTGACGCCCTCGCGCGTTGGACCCCGTGGACTGCAACAGGCGCGGTGGAGGCCGGCATGGAGACCAGTCAGAGCAACGATCCCTGTACGCCGCCGGCGTCGTCATGGGCGCCGTCGGCGACGGGGAGGGCGACGACGGCGGGGGACGCGGTGTGCGACCTCGTGACGGTGCCGGCCCGGCAGGGGCTGGAGGCGGTCGACATCCTGCGCCGCGGCACGGGCGAGGCGGTCGGGCCCGTGCTGCACGACGACGGCGGCGACACCCTGGGCTTCCTGGTCCCGGCGGGCACGGCCGCCTGCTGGGACGTGCCCGGCAGCACCTGCACCGAGACGAACGGGCAGGGCCTCCGACTCACCCCCGAGCCGCCGGTGGAGGGCTCGGACTGGCTGGTGCCGCCCGGCGAGGCCGACCTCGCGACCGACCCGGCGGTCCTGCGCCGGGCCCTCGGCGAGGCGGCCCGGATGATCGAGGCCGCCGACAGCTGCCGGTGACACGGCCGCCCGGAGCGCCTGCGAAGATGGACCGATGGGCAGGTCCAGGAACAACCGGCGCGGACCGGCCGCCGAAGCCGTGGTGGAAGCGGTCGACGGCGGACTCGCAGAACTCGTACCCGACCCGGACCGCGCCCGGGCCTGGACGCTGCTGATCGACGGCGCGCCCCAGTCGCACGTCGACCTGGACGACCCGGCGTACCTCTCGTTCGAGTACCAGCGCCGCCTCGGCCACGTCATCGACCTCGCCGCGCCGCCCGGGAAGCCCGTGCAGGCCGTGCATCTCGGCGGCGGCGCCTTCACCCTCGCCCGGTACGTCGCCGCCACCCGCCCCCGCTCCACCCAGCAGGTCGTCGAACGGGACGCCGCCCTCGTCCGGCTGGTGCGCCGCGCACTGCCCCTGGACCCCGGCGCCCGGATCAGGGTGCGGTCGGTGGACGCGCGCGAGGGCCTGGCCAAGGTGCCGGACGGCTGGGCCGACCTGATAGTCGCCGACGTCTTCAGCGGCGCGCGCACCCCCGCCCACCTGACCTCCACCGAGTTCCTCGACGAGGTCCGCCGGGCCCTGAAGCCCTCCGGCGTCTACGCCGCCAACGTCGCCGACGGCCCGCCGCTCGCCCATCTGCGCGGCCAGATCGCCACCGCGGCCGCCCGCTTCCCGGAGCTCGCGCTGATCGCCGACCCGGCCGTGCTGCGCGGCAGACGCTTCGGCAACGCCGTCCTGGCCGCCTCCGCGCTGCCGCTGCCCCTCGCCGAACTCACCCGCCGCGCCGCCTGCGACCCGCACCCCGCCCGGGTCGAACACGGCCGGCAGCTGACCGACTTCACCGGCGGCGCCGCCCCCGTGACGGACGAGGCGGCGGTCGCCTCCCCGGCCCCGCCTCCGTCGGTCTTCGACTGAGCCCGGACGGCCGGGCCGGGCCGGCCGTCCGGCGCCGCCCGCTCAGTACGTGCCCACGTCCACGTGCGGCGGGCCGTCGTGCCAGGTGCAGAACACCGAGACCCGGTCCGCGGCCCGGCTGAACTCCACCCGGATCCACGTCTGCGTCTTCCATACCTGCATCGACCAGCCGGTCCCCGGGGTCGCCGAGACCAGCGTCGCGTCGGCGGGCCCCAGGTCGAACACCGCCCGGCCGCCGTCGGTGTCGTAGGCCTTGACCCGACCGGAACCGGTGGGGGACGCGGAGGGGCCGCGGGCGGGCGTCCGGGACGGGGCCGGACCGGCCGCCGAGCCGGCGGCGGGGCTCTTCGACGGGGCGGGCCGGGCGGTCGCGGGAGCCGGCGGCTCCGGGCGCTGTGCGGTGGTGCCGGCGGCCGTGACCGGCAGGGCGCGGGGCGGGTCGTACGCCGTCCCGGCCATGACCGTGTGCACACCCCACCACGACAGCGTGACCGCCGCTCCCGTCGCGAGCAGCCACGCCAGTACGTGTACGAGTCCTCTGCGCATCGCCGGCCATACTGCCCCAGGGGGACGGCCGTTCGCACGTGTCCGGAGTTGTCCACAGGCCCGAACCGGCATCCGCCGCATGGCGTACGGTGCGGCGCATGGCAAGTGTGCTCGTGGTCGAGGACGACCAGTTCGTACGCTCGGCGCTCATCCGGCACCTGACCGACGCCTCGCACACCGTGCGCAGCGTCGGTACGGCACTGGAGGCGCTGCGCGAGGTCGCCCATCTCCGGTTCGACCTCGTCATCCTGGACCTCGGGCTGCCCGACCTGGACGGCTCCGAGGCGCTGAAGATGCTGCGCGGCATCACCGACGTGCCCGTCATCATCGCCACCGCCCGGGACGACGAGACGGAGATCGTCCGGCTGCTGAACGCCGGGGCGGACGACTACCTGACCAAGCCGTTCTCCGTCGAGCACCTGTCGGCGCGGATCGCGGCCGTGCTGCGCCGGGCCCGCGCCGGCGGGACGGAGGCCCCGGCCCCGCCCGTCCTGCGGGTCGGCGGGCTGACCGTCGACCCCCTGCGCCGCCAGGCCGAACTCGACGGCGCCCGGCTGGACCTGACCCGCCGCGAGTTCGACCTGCTCGCGTTCCTCGCAGGGCGCCCCGGTGTGGTCGTGCCCCGCCGGGAACTGCTCGCCGAGGTCTGGCAGCAGTCCTACGGCGACGACCAGACCATCGACGTCCATCTGTCCTGGCTGCGGCGGAAGCTGGGGGAGACCGCGGCCCGGCCGCGCTATCTGCACACGCTCAGGGGCGTCGGCGTGAAGCTGGAGCCGCCCGCGACCGGTGACGGGGAAGGGGAGCCGCCGCGATGAGATGGGCCCTGGTCAAGGTGTGCCTGGCGGTGACCACGATGGTCGTGGTCGCCTTCGCGGTGCCGCTCGGGCTCGTCGTCAAGGAGATGGCGCGCGACCGGGCCTTCTCGAACGCCGAACGGGAGGCCGCCGCGGTGGCGCCCGCCCTGTCCATCACCACCGACCGGGACAAGCTTGAGCGCGTCGTGGCCGCCGCCGGCGCCGACTCCGGCATGGCCGTGCACCTGCCCGCCGGCGGCGGCCGGGCCGCGCTCGACCTCGGCCGGCAGCGCGCCGCCGACGACGACATCGAGGCCGTGCGGAAGCTGGGCCGCGCCTCCACCACCTCGGTGGCGGGCGGATCGACGCTGCTGCAGCCGGTGGCGCTCGGCACGGGCGCGATAGCCGTCGTCGAGGTGTACGTCCCCGAGGCCGAGGTGACCAACGGCGTCGGCACGGCCTGGGCGGTGCTCGCGGCCGTCGGCCTCGCGCTGATCGTCGGCTCCGTCGCGGTCGCCGACCGGCTCGGGGTGCGCATGGTGCGGCCCGCGCAGCGGCTGGTCGAGGGCGCCCACGAGCTGGGCGAGGGCCGGCTCGGCGCCCGGGTCCCGGAGGAGGGCCCGAACGAACTGCGGCTCGCCGCGGTCGCGTTCAACTCGATGGCCGACCAGGTCGTCCAACTGCTGGCCAACGAGCGGGAACTGGCGGCCGACCTGTCGCACCGGCTGCGTACCCCGCTGACCGTGCTGCGGCTGAACGCCGCCTCCCTCGGCGCCGGACCGGCCGCCGAGCAGACCCGGTCGGCCGTCGCCCAGCTGGAGGACGAGGTCGACGCCATCATCCGCACGGCCCGGGAGGCCAAGCCGCAGACCGCGGCCGCCGGACCCGGCGCCGGCTGCGACGCGGCCGAAGTGGTCCGCGAGCGCATGGAGTTCTGGTCGGCGCTGGCCGAGGACGAGGGCCGCAAGTGGCGGGTGGCCGGGGTCGAGCGCCCGGTGCGCACACCCGTGGCCCGCGCCGACCTGGCCGCCGCCCTCGACGCACTGCTCGGCAACGTCTTCCGGCACACCGCCGAGGGCACCGCCTTCGCGGTCGACGTGCACAACGGCGAGGACGCGGTGATCGTGCTGGTCTCCGACGCGGGCCCCGGCATACCCGACCCCGAGGCGGCGATGGCCCGCGGCCGCGGCTCCGGGAACACCGGCTCCACCGGTCTCGGCCTGGACATCGTGCGCCGGCTCGCCGAGTCCACCGGCGGCGACGTCCGCATCGGCTCCTCCGTGCTGGGCGGGACCGAGGTGCGGATCTGGTTCCAGCTGGACGGCCGGAAGGCGGCGGGCCGCGGTCACCGGGGGACCACCCGAAGACGCCGGACGGGCAAATTGGTCTCTACCTTTAACCGTCCCCGATCCCTTCCTTAAGCGCGGCCTAAGAACCTCACCCCCCGTCCGCATCAGGCCGTTTGTCCGATTCCATGCCGCTAGCGTGCTGCCGCACCTCACCCCCCTGACGAACGAAGGCAGGACGCGCATGAGCACGCACCGGCGCAGGATCAGTGGCAGGAACAAGGCGATCGGTGGCCTGGTGGCCGCGGCCGTGGTCGGCGGCGGCGCGCTCGTGCTGACCGGCACCGCCAACGCCGCCGGTGTGAACGCCGCGTACACGAGGACCAGTGCCTGGTCGACCGGGTACACCGCCCAGTACGTCGTCACCAACAACAGCGGTGCCACCGAGAAGACCTGGACCCTGGAGTTCGACCTGCCGGCCGGTGCCAAGGTCAGCTCGCTGTGGAACGGCGAGTCGAGCACCAGCGGGCAGCACGTCACCGTCAAGCCCGCCCAGTGGGACACCGCCGGGCTCGCCCCCGGCAAGTCGGCCACCGTCGGCTTCGTCGTGAGCGGCAGCGGCGACCCGACGGGCTGCCGCATCGACGGCCAGCAGTGTTCCGCGGACGGCGGACCCACCCCCGAGCCGAGCGGCCGCCCGACCCAGTCGCCCACGCCCAGCCCGTCCCCGAGCAGGAGCGCGACCCCGAGCCAGAGCCCGGCGCCCACCCCGACCCCCACGCCCGGCCAGAGCTCCGGCACCGGCACCACCGCCTCGGCCGGCTTCGCGCCCTACGTCGACACCTCCCTCTACCCGGCCTTCGACCTCCTCGCCGCGGCCGACGCGACCGGTGTGAAGAACTACAACCTCGCCTTCGTCACCGACGGCGGCGGCTGCACCCCCAAGTGGGGCGGTGTCACGGACCTCACCGGCGACGGCGTGGCCGCGCAGATAGGCTCCCTGCGCGCCAAGGGCGGTGACGTCCGGGTCTCCTTCGGCGGCGCCTCCGGCTCCGAGCTGGCCACCACCTGCTCCTCCGCGGACGCGCTGGCGGCGGCGTACGGCAAGGCGGTCGACGCCTTCAAGCTCACCAAGGTCGACTTCGACGTCGAGGGCGGCGCGCTGCCCGACACCGCGGCCAACACCCGCCGCGCGCAGGCCGTCGCCGAGCTCCAGCAGCAGCACCCGGGCCTGGACGTCTCCTTCACCCTCCCGGTGATGCCCGAGGGACTCACCCAGGACGGCGTGAACCTGCTGGCCGACGCCAAGTCCAACGGCGTGAGGATCGGCGCGGTCAACATCATGGCGATGGACTACGGCCCCGCCTACAGCGGCGACATGGGCACCTACGCCGAGCAGGCCGCCACCGCCACCCAGGCCCAGGTCAAGAGCGTGCTGGGGCTGTCCGACTCCGCCGCCTGGAAGACCGTCGCGGTCACCCCGATGATCGGCGTCAACGACGTCTCCTCCGAGGTGTTCAAGGTCGACGACGCCACCCAGCTGGTGGACTTCGCCCGGTCCAAGGGCCTCGGCGGGCTCTCCATGTGGTCCGCGACCCGCGACAAGGCGTGCGCCGGCGGCACCAAGCCCACCGCCGACGCCACCTGCAGCTCGATCGCCCAGGACCCGAACGCCTTCTCGAAGGCGTTCGGCGCCTTCAAGTGACGCCTGGGAAGACACCGGGCGCGGCCCGCCCCCACAACGGGCCGCGCCCGGGCCGGTGGACGCGGCCCTCCCCTATGACGGGTCGCGTCCCGGCCGGTCAGGCGGCCGGCTCCACCGACGGCAGCGCCCCGGTCCGCGCCGCCTGGCCGTACCACCGGGCGCTGGACTTGGGGGTGCGCTCCAGCGTCGTGTAGTCCACGTACACCGCCCCGAACCGCTTGCCGTAGCCGTAGGCCCACTCGAAGTTGTCCAGCAGGGACCACAGGTAGTAGCCGCGGACGTCGGCGCCGTCGGCGAGGGCCCGGCGCACCGCCGAGAGGTGGCCGTGCAGATAGGCGATGCGCTCCGGGTCGTGCACCCGGCCGTCGGGGCCGGGCTTGTCGTCGTAGGCCGCGCCGTTCTCGGTGATGTACAGCGGCAGCCCGGGCGCCTCGCGCGTGTAGCGCATGATCAGGTCGTACAGACCCGTCGGGTCGATCGTCCAGCCCATCTCCGTGCGCTCGCCCGGGGTCTGGTGGAACAGCACGTCGTCGGCGCCCGGCCAGGGAGAGTGCTCGCCGCCGCCGTGGCCGTCGGCCCGCGGGCCGACGGACCCGCCGGCGGCCGCCGAGACCAGGGCCGGCGTGTAGTAGTTGAGGCCCAGCGCGTCCAGCGGCGCGTGACTCGCGCGCTCGTCGCCGTCCCGGACGAACGACCAGTCGGTGACGGACGCCGTCGCCGGGAACAGCGACTCGGGGTACGCGCCGTGCAGCATCGGCCCGTGGAAGACCCCGTTGGCCAGGTCGTCGATCCGGCCGGCCGCCGCCAGGTCGGCGGGGTCCGGCGTCAGGGGCCGCACGACCGAGGAGTTGAGGCTGACGGCGATCCGGTTGCCGGCGGGCATCGCCGAGCGGAGCGCGGCCGCGCCCAGGCCGTGCGCCAGGTTGAGGTGGTGGGCGGCGCGCAGCGCGGCCGCGGGGTCGGTGCGGCCGGGGGCGTGGACGCCGGAGCCGTAGCCCAGGAAGGCGCTGCACCAGGGCTCGTTGAGGGTGGTCCAGTTCTCCACCCGGTCGCCCAGCGCCTCACCGACGATCCCCGCGTACTCGGCGAACCGCGGCGCGGTGTCCCGCTCGGGCCAGCCGCCCGCGTCCTCCAGCTCCTGCGGCAGGTCCCAGTGGTAGAGGGTGAGCGCCGGCCTGATGCCCTGGGCGAGCAGCTCGTCCACCAGGCGCCGGTAGAAGTCCAGGCCCTTCTGGACCGCCGGCCCCCGGCCGGTCGGCTGCACCCGGGACCAGGAGACGGAGAAGCGGTAGGCGTTCAGGCCCAGCTCCGCCATCAGCGCCACGTCGTCGCGGTAGCGGTGGTAGTGGTCGACAGCGGTGTCACCGGTCTCGCCGCCGGCCGTCTTGCCCGGCGTGTGGCTGAAAGTGTCCCAGATCGAAGGGGTGCGGCCGTCCTCCCGCACGGCCCCCTCGATCTGGTACGCGGAGGTCGCGGCGCCCCAGAGGAAGGCGGGAGGGAAGCTCTCGGTCAACGCGTCATCGGGCATGGAATCGCTCCCACGAGTCGGGTGCGCCCATTATGCATGGGAGCGCTCCCACGGCAAAGTGCCTGGCGGCAAGGGGAACGACGCTCACCCACATCCGGCCGGAGCGCCCGCCGGGAGGCCGTCCCCCTCTCTCGGCGGCCGGTGGACGCCGGCCCGGCGGCGGGCCGGGGTGCCGGGCCGCGGGACGGTCGCCGGACGACCGCCCGCCGCGACGCACCGTTCACCTTCCGGCGTCCCCTCGGGGCGTGCGGGATTCCGGCCCGGAAAACGCCCCCGGCGCCCCGGCGTCCGGGGCAACAGCCGGACCCCCGGCGGCAGTTACGTCGATGACCTGCGGGGATCCGGGAGAATGCCGGCTGATGTCCGGCCGGTGACGCCCCGCGGTGTGACACATTCCCGTGACGTGCGGAACACGCTTGCGCAACAACGCCGTTTTCAAGTCTTGACAGCGCGCCCGGCAGGAACCAGTCTTCCGGCATGCCGCGTGGGAGCGGTCCCACGGTTGGTCGGGGGGCTCACTCCCGTGTGGAGCGAACCACCCCAAGGCCCTTCCCTCTGTCGTCACTGCACCCCGATGACCAGCACCTTTTCCACCGCACGCCGCGTGTTGTGGGCTGGCCGCTGCTCGCACCGAGAGGGCAGGTCCGGATTGCCGGAGCACCGGCAGTCTGATTCCTGAGATCCCGTTCCCCACTGGAACAAGGAGTAGTGGAATGCGCATCACCCGTACCGGCGGTCGTGGCCTCAGAGCGGCGGCCCTGACCACATCGGTCCTGACCGCCTCGGCACTGCTGCTGACCGGCTGCAGCGACGACAGCGACTCGAGCACCTCGGACGCGAACGGGAACATCACTCTCACGGTGGCCGACTTCGGGCAGTTCGGCTACAAGGAAGCCGATCTGTTCGCTAAGTACCACAAGCTGCACCCGAAGATCACGGTCAAGGAAGAGACGACCGCCAACGAGCAGGACTACTACCCCAAGCTCCTTCAGCAGCTGAACACGGGCAGCGGCCTCGCGGACGTCACCGGCATCGAGGTGGGCCGCATCAAGGAGGTCGTCGACACGCAGGCGGCCAAGTTCGCCGACCTGAGCAAGACGATCAACGTGGGCGACTGGGTCTCCTGGAAGGAGAAGCAGGCCACCGCCAAGGACGGCACGGTCATAGGCGCCGGTACCGACATCGGCCCGATGTCGCTCTGCTACCGCAAGGACCTGTTCCAGAAGGCCGGCCTGCCCACCGACCGCGAGGCCGTCGCCAAGGCCGTCGCGGGCGGCTGGGAGGACTACCTCAAGCTCGGCGAGCAGTACAAGAAGAAGGCGCCCGCCGGCACCTACTTCATGGACTCCGCGAGCGCCATGTACAACGCGGTGGTCAGCTCCAGCTCGAAGCAGTACTACGACGCCGACGGCAAGGCGATCTACAAGGACAGCCCCTCCGTGCAGCAGGGCTGGAACCTGGCCGCCGAGGCCGCGTCGAAGAAGCTGACCCAGGGCCTGCCGCAGTTCACCGACGCCTGGACGGCGGCCCTGCGCAAGGGCAGCGTGGCCACCGTGGCCTGCCCCGCCTGGATGGCCGGTCAGATCTCCACCAACTCCGGTGACGCCTACAAGGGCAAGTGGGACATCAGCCGGGCCCCCGGCTCGACCGCGGCCAACTGGGGCGGCTCCTTCCTGGCCGTGCCCAAGGGCGGCAAGCACGTCAAGGAGGCCACCGACCTCGTCAAGTGGCTGACCGCCCCGGAGCAGCAGGCCGCCGTGTTCAAGGCGATCGGTGTCTTCCCCTCGAACAAGGGCGCCTACGAGCTCGCCGACGTGAAGAACGCGAAGCTGCCCTACTTCAGCGACGCGCCGATCGGCCAGATCTACGCCGACGAGGCCAAGTCCATCCCCGAGACGGTGCTCGGCCCGAAGGACGCCACGATCAAGGACTCGATCTCCAACCAGATCAACAACATGGAGAAGCGGGGCACCAAGCCCGCCGACGCGTGGAAGGCCGCGACCGACGCGATCGACAAGGTGATCGGCTGACACCCGACGGTGCGGGCGGCCCGACCGGCCGCCCGCACCGCGCCGTGGCGCGCGGGGCCGCGCGGCGGCTCCCGCCACCGGCGGGGGCCGCCCGCACTCCGCACCCGGGAGCGGTGGCCGGCCGCCGGTCCCGCTCCGCGGCGTCCGGCGCCGGTTCCCGCCGTACGGCCACCCGCTCCCGTACCCCGCGTACGGGGGCCGGTGCCCGTGAGGCGGGAACGGGCGCCGGACGCCACGCGCCGTGTCCCCGGGCCGGTGACCCAAGGCCGGTGAACGCCCGCCCGGCCACCCGGTTCCGTCCGGGCGGTGGGACGCCGACGTCCCCCGCCCCGTAACCGGCCGAAAACCCCAGGAAGGAACTTCCCCGTGGCAACGACAACTCCCACACGGGGTGCCCCCGCCCCGCGCGCCGGCGGCGCGGGTGCCGCGCCGAACGGACGCGGCACCTGGCGGACCCGGCTGTGGCGCCTCGACGACATCGCCTCCCCGTACGCGTACATCGCCCCGTTCTTCCTCGTCTTCGGTGCCTTCGGGCTCTACCCGCTCCTCTACACCGGCTGGATCGCCCTGCACCGGGTGGAGATGACGAGCCTCAGCCAGTCGGACTGGGTCGGCTTCGACAACTTCGCCAAGATCCTCCAGGACTCGGAGTTCTGGACGGCGGTCACGAACACCTTCCTGATCGGCGTCATCTCGACCGTCCCGCAGCTGCTCGTCGCCCTGGGCCTCGCCCACCTGCTCAACTACAAGCTGCGCGCCAGTACCTTCTGGCGGACGGTGATCCTCACCCCGTACGCCACCTCGGTGGCGACCGCCGCCCTGGTCTTCGCCCTGGTGTTCCGGGCCGACGGCGGCATCCTCAACTGGGTGCTCCACTTCGTCGGCATCGGCAACACCGACTGGGCCAACGGGGAGTGGACCTCCAAGATCGCCATCTCGGTCATCATCATCTGGCGCTGGACCGGCTACAACGCGCTGATCTACCTGGCGGCCATGCAGGCCGTGCCCAGCGACCTGTACGAGGCGGCCTCCATCGACGGCGCGACCCGCTGGCAGCAGTTCCGCAAGGTGACCATCCCCTCGCTGCGGCCGACGATCCTGTTCACCATCGTCATCTCGACGATCGGGTCCATGCAGCTCTTCGGCGAGCCGCTGCTGCTGCAGGGCGGCACGCTCGGCTCCACGGGCGGCACCGACCACCAGTACGAGACCCTCAGCATCTACCTCTTCAACTACGGCTGGAAGCTGGGACACCTCGGCCCCGCCGCCGCCGTGGCATGGGCCATGCTCGTCCTGCTGCTGCTCATCGCCCTGATCAACTGGATCGTCGGCCGGTTCGTGCGCAAGAGCGCGGCCTGACGGGAGCGATATCGATGACCACGACCAGCCCCACCAAGACCGCGCCCGGCTTCGACCCGGCGCCGCCGGTCGCCGGCCCGGCCAGGAGCCGCACCCGTCTCAAGCTCGGTGCCGGGCAGCAGCTCAAGGGCGGCCCCTTCACCTACGCCGCCCTGATCGTCGTCGGCCTGGGCTCCCTCTTCCCGCTGTACTGGACGCTGGTGGCCGCCTCGCACGACCAGCAGCGGGTCCTCGACAGCCCGCCGCCGCTCCTCCCGGGCGGCCGGCTGTGGACCAACCTCCAGACCGCCTGGGACCAGGCCCACCTGGGCAAAGCCATCGTCAACAGCGTCATCGTGGCGGGCTGCATCACCGCGGCCACCCTGTTCTTCTGCACCCTCGCCGGCTACGCCTTCGCCAAGATGCGCTTCCGCGGCCGGGGCGCGCTGATGACCGCGGTCATCGCCACCCTGACGATCCCGCCGCAGCTCAGCGTGGTCCCGCTGTTCATGATGATGTCCGACATCGGGTGGGGCGGGAAGCTGGAGTCGGTGATCTTCCCGACCCTGGTGGGCGCCTTCGGTGTCTTCTTCATGCGCCAGTACCTGCTGGAGGCCCTGCCCTACGAGCTCATCGAGGCGGCCAAGGTGGACGGCGCGACCAACATCCGCATCGTGTGGAACGTGGTCCTGCCCGCGGCCCGCCCCGCGATGATGGTGCTCGGCATGCTCACCTTCGTCCAGGCGTGGAACGACTTCTTCTGGCCCTTCCTCGCCCTGAACCAGGAGAACCCCACCCTCCAGGTGGCGCTCGGGCAGCTCAGCGCCTCCTACACCCCCGACCAGAGCATCGTCATGGCCGGCGCGCTGATCAGCACCCTGCCGCTGCTGCTCGTCTTCGTGATCTTCGGCAAGCAGATCGTCGGAGGCATCATGGCGGGCGCCGTCAAGGGCTGACACCGGGCGCCCGCGCCCCGCTCGGGGGAGCCGCGCGGGGCCGGTCCGCCCGGCCCCGCGCCCCGGCCCTCTCGTGCCGGCCGGGCCGGACGCGCACGTCCGGCCCGGCCCGGATCCGCACCGGAGACCGGGCCCCGCCCGCCGCCCTACGGCCCGCCCGACGCGCGGGCCGCGTCCGGCCGGGCGCCCGCGTGCGCGGGCCCGCCCGGTGCCGGCCCCCAGCAGGACCCTTTCCGATCTTTCCCCTCACGCCACTTTGGGAGCGTTCTCACGATGACCGCCGTACGTACCGAGACCACTGCCCAGTCGGCCTCGGACACCTCTTTCCCGCCCGGCTTCGTCTGGGGGGCCGCCACCGCCGCGTACCAGGTGGAGGGTGCCGCCGCCGAGGACGGCCGCACCCCGTCCATCTGGGACACCTTCAGCCACACCCCCGGGAAGGTCCGCAACGGCGACACCGGTGACATCGCCGCCGACCACTACCACCGCTACCGCGACGACGTGGCGCTGATGAAGGACCTCGGCCTCAAGGCCTACCGGTTCTCCGTCTCCTGGTCCCGGGTGCAGCCCACCGGCCGGGGCCCCGCCGTGGAGCGCGGCCTGGACTTCTATCGCAGGCTCACCGACGAGCTGCTGGAGGCGGGCATCGCCCCCGTCGTCACCCTCTACCACTGGGACCTGCCGCAGGAGCTGGAGGACGCGGGCGGCTGGCCGCACCGCGACACCGCGCACCGCTTCACGGACTACGCCGAGATCATGGCGCGGGCCCTCGGGGACCGGGTCGGCGTGTGGACCACCCTCAACGAGCCCTGGTGCTCGGCGTTCCTGGGCTACGGCTCCGGCGTGCACGCCCCGGGGCGCACCGACCCGGCCGCCACCCTGCGCGCCGCGCACCACCTGAACCTGGCCCACGGGCAGGCGGTCGGGGCGCTGCGGGAGATCCTGCCGTCGACCGCGCAGACCTCCATCACCCTCAACCTGCACCAGGTGCGCCCGCTCACCGGCAGCGCCGCCGACGCGGAGGCCGCCCGCCGCATCGACGCGGTCGGCAACCGGATCTTCACCGGCCCGATCCTGGACGGGGCCTACCCCGAGGACCTGATCGCCGACACCGCGCACCTCGTCGACTGGGCGGAGCTGGTGCACGACGGCGACCTGGCCAAGATCTCCCGCCCGATCGACGTGCTCGGCGTCAACTACTACTCGCCGACCGTGGTCTCCGCGGCCGCCGACGGCGATGCCAGCACCCGCAACGACGGGCACGGCGCGAGCGACCACTCGCCGTGGACGGGCGCCGGCGACGTCGCCTTCCACCTCGCGAACAACGATGTCACCGCGATGAACTGGGCCATCGACCCGAACGGACTGCACACCCTGCTGACCGACCTGGCGGCGTCGCACCCGGGGCTGGCGCTGATGGTCACCGAGAACGGTGCCGCCTTCGACGACTACGTCTCCCCCGAGGGCCGGGTGAACGACCCGCAGCGGATCGCCTACCTGCACGCCCACCTGGAGGCCGTCCGCCGGGCCGTGGCCGACGGAGCCGACGTGCGCGGCTACTTCCTGTGGTCCCTGCTGGACAACTTCGAGTGGGGCTACGGCTACTCGAAGCGCTTCGGCGCCGTCTACGTCGACTACTCCACCCAGCGCCGCATCCCCAAGGCGAGCGCCCACTGGTACGCCGACGTGATCCGCCGCAACGCCCTGCCGGCCGCCGGCGAGCAGGGCTGAGGCAGCGGGACCGGACCGCGTGGCCCGGCCGGGGGACCGGCGGGCCGCGGCGGCCCGCTCCCGGGCTCCGGGCCCGGGGAGCAGGCCCGGTCCACGGCGGACGATGCGACGATGGGGTCGGGGGAGGCCGGGCCACGGCTGTTAGATTCCTGGCCTGAGGCTGCGAACGGAAGGCGGCGACTATGGCGGTCAAGGGCGAGCGGAGCCGGGGTATTCGGCGGCCCACCCTGGAGGAGGTCGCCGCCCGGGCCGGCGTGGGCCGCGGCACGGTGTCGCGGGTGATCAACGGCTCGCCCCGGGTCAGCGACGCCACCCGCGCGGCCGTGGAGGCGGCCGTCAGCGAGCTCGGCTACGTGCCCAACACCGCCGCCCGCGCCCTGGCCGCCAACCGCACGAACGCGATCGCGCTGGTCGTGCCCGAGCCGGAGACCCGGTTCTTCTCGGAGCCGTACTTCTCCGACATGCTCAGCGGCGTCGGCGCCGAACTGTCCGACACCGAGATGCAGTTGCTGCTGATCTTCGCGGGCAGCGACCGCGAGCGGGCCCGGCTCGCCCAGTACCTGGCCGCGCACCGGGTGGACGGCGTGCTGCTGGTCTCCGTGCACGCCGACGACCCGCTGCCCGACCTGGTGGCCCAGCTGGAGATCCCGGCCGTGATCAGCGGTCCGCGCTCGGCGGCGGAGACGCTGCCCTCGGTGGACTCGGACAACTACGGCGGTGCCCGCTCGGCCGTGGAGCACCTGCTGGGCCGCGGCCGACGCACGATCGCCCACATCACCGGCCGTCTCGACGTGTACGGCGCCCAGCGCCGCGTCGACGGCTACCGCCAGGCCCTGCTCGACGCGGGGCGCTCGGCGGACGAACTCCTCATCGAGCCGGGCGACTTCACGGAGGAGGGCGGCCGCCGCGCGATGTCCCGGCTGCTGGAGCGCAGCCCCGGCCTGGACGCGGTGTTCGCCGGCTCGGACGTCATGGCGGCCGGCGCCCGGCAGGTGCTGCGCGAGGCGGGCCGCCGCATCCCCGAGGACGTGGCCCTGGTCGGCTACGACGACTCGGCCATCGCCCGCCACATGGACCCGCCCCTCACCAGCGTCCGCCAGCCGATCCAGGAGATGGGCCGCGCGATGATCGACCTCCTCCTCGAGGAGATCGCCGACCGCCGCCCCGCCGCCTCCCGGGGACCGGAGCGGCAGCAGCTGGTCCTGCCCACGGAACTGGTGCCGCGGGCGTCGTCCTGAGGGGCCCCGCCCCGCACCGGGGCGGCCCCGCCGGACACGCAAGAGGCCGGTGACCTGTCGTACAGGTCACCGGCCTCTTCACGAAGGGTGAGTGACGGGACTCGAACCCGCGGCATCCTGGACCACAACCAGGTGCTCTACCAGCTGAGCTACACCCACCATGACCGGCGGTTCGAGGAGTGGTTTCCCCGACCGGCCGAGAAGAAGTCTACAGGGTCGTGAGGGGTGCTCGCGCACAGGTTTTCGCGCGCCGCTCCGGGCGGGCCCCGGGGGGCCTGCCCGGGCGGTTCACCGTGCGGGCAGGACGTGCTTGGCGGCGATCGTCCTGGCCGTGTCGGAGTCCGGGCCGGGCTGCGGGACGAAGATGGCCTCGCGGTAGTAGCGCAGCTCGGCGATCGACTCGCGGATGTCGGCGAGGGCGCGGTGGTTGCCGTTCTTCTCCGGGCTGTTGAAGTACGCCCGCGGGTACCAGCGCCGGGCCAGCTCCTTGATGGAGGACACGTCGACGATCCGGTAGTGGAGGTAGTCCTCCAGCGTCGGCATGTCGCGCAGCAGGAAGCCGCGGTCCGTGCCGACGGAGTTGCCGCACAGGGGGGCCTTGCCGGGCTCCTTGACGTGCTCGCGGACGTAGGCGAGGACCTGCTCCTCGGCGTCGGCCAGCGTGGTTCCGCCGGGCAGCTCGGTCAGCAGCCCGGAGGCGGTGTGCATCTGACGCACCACGTCCGGCATCGTCTCCAGCGCCTGCTCCGGCGGGCGGATGACGATGTCCACCCCCTCGCCGAGCACGTTCAGCTCGGAGTCGGTGACGAGGGCGGCCACCTCGATGAGCGCGTCGTCGGACAGCGAGAGGCCGGTCATCTCGCAGTCGATCCACACCATGCGATCGTTCATGCGTCTCACCTTACGGCGACCCGACCCGGCCCGGACCGCGCGTGCGGCGACCTTGTCCGTGTGCAGGCGAAGAGACCGGCCGAAGAGACCGGCTGAAGAGACCGGAAAGGGCGGGGGAGGGGCGGAGTCGAGCTCCGCCCCTCCCCGTCGCCTCCGCGTCGCTCAGCCGGCGCCGCGCGGACCCGGCAGCAGGCCGACCGCGCCGGCCGCCTGGCGGCGGCTCTGCATCGGTACGGCGCTGTCCCGCTCCGGGTGCAGCATGGCGGGCGCCGCGCCGACCGGTACGTGACCGTGCAGTCCGGGCGGCGGGCCGGCGGGGCCGGGCTGGTGCACCGGCTCCGTCTCACCCGGCCGGTCGCCCTGCGGGCGCCGGGCCCGGTAGGCGGCCCGGTACGCCGCCGGGGACGAGCCGAGCTGGCGGCGGAAGTGCCCGCGCAGCGCGACCGGTGAACGGAAGCCGCACCGCCCCGCCACCTCGTCCACGGAGTAGTCCGACGTCTCCAGCAGCCGCTGCGCCTGCAGCACCCGCTGGGTGATCAGCCACTGCAGAGGCGCGCTGCCGGTCAGCGAGCGGAACCGGCGGTCGAACGTACGGCGGCTCATGTAGGCGCGTGCCGCCAGGGTCTCCACGTCGAACTGCTCGTGGAGGTGTTCCAGCGCCCAGGCGACGACCTCGGCGAGCGGGTCGGCGCCGATCTCCTCGGGTAAAGAGCGGTCGAGGTAGCGCTCCTGGCCGCCGCTGCGGCGCGGCGGGACCACCAGGCGCCGGGCGAGCGCGCCGGCCGCCTCGTTGCCGTGGTCCGACCGCACGATGTGGAGACAGAGATCGATGCCGGCCGCCGTGCCCGCCGACGTCAGCACGTCGCCGTCGTCGACGAACAGCTCTCTGGGATCCACGTGCACCGACGGATAGCGCTTGGCCAGCGTCGGTGCGTACATCCAGTGTGTGGTCGCCGGGCGGCCGTCCAGCAGGCCCGCCGCCGCGAGGACGAACGCGCCCGTGCACAGCCCGACGATGCGGGCCCCTTCCTCGTGCGCCCGGCGCAGCGCGTCGAGCGCCTCCTCCGGTGGCGGCGAGGTGATCGAGCGCCAGGCCGGTACGACGACCGTGCCCGCGCGTGAGATCGCCTCCAGCCCATGCGGTGCGGTGAGTTCCAGGCCCCCTGTGGTCCGCAGCGGGCCTTCCTCGCCGGCGCACACCAGCAGCCGGTAGCGCGGCACTCCGGCGTCCTGGCGGTCGATGCCGAACACCGAAAGTGGTATGGAACTCTCGAAGATGGGGCCGCCGCTGAACAGCAGCACCGCGACGATCTCCTTGCGGCGGCGCCCGGACAGTTTCCGGGCCGCGGCTTCCGGCATGGCAGTGGAGTCGTGGCTCATCCTGCTAAGCCCCCCTCGGTGGTCGCGGCTCCTCGGTTGTGTCGCTCCTGCACGTTTCCCCTCGGTCCTGCACGAGTCCCCCGCCGTAAGACAGTCAAGATCGAATCTACTGGCTCCCGCGGTCTGACGGTGGCCAGTTCGACACGCCGTAGTTTGTCGACATGACAACTTGGCGTGAAGCATTCGATCACGAAGGGTTGCACTCGTGGGCCGCGCAGGGAAGTGCGCCTTGTCGTAGTGGCCAAACCGCGTAGGGTGCGCAGGCCGGCCCGGACCCTTTCCGTGCAGGTGGAACGGGGGTTGAGGGGTGGTCGGCGCCCCCCGGAAGCGGTATCCGGAAGTTGGCTGAAAAGAAGCGCTCGGGGGTACAAAAACCGGTCAGTCGACCGGTGTCCCGCTCCAGGTGTGACGTCCACCTCCTCTTTGCGTGCCGGAACGCTCGGCGCCCCGCCCGGCGCTCCGCGCGGCACACCGCTCGGAGCGCCGCAGCAGGACCCGGCAGGCGGCCGTGACGGCGGCGAGTCCGAACGCGGTGCCGGCGGCGCCGGCGAGCGAGGTGCCGTACCAGAGCAGCACCACCGGGACGAGGACGCAGCTGAAGGCGGCCCAGCGGATCACGTCGCTCGTGGTGTCCCGGCCCGGCTGGGGGGCGGGGGTGGATCGGGGTCCGGGCATCTCGTACTCCCTGTGGGGACGGCTCACCGGGGTTCAACGCCCGTTCGATCCGCCGGTCACCGCCCGTGGCCGGGTGACGCTGTGCAAACCGCCTGTACGGGGCAGCAACCATTGCGTTACGGGCGTCGCTCGTGCATGCTCCGGGGAACCCCTGTGGTCACCCCCCGGGGGAGCCGCTCACGGAGCGTGCGCACGAGCTGGGCGGAGGAGGCTTGTCGCCGTACCCTTGGGGGTATGGGGTTGGGAAGACGAATCCCGGACACAGCTCCGCAGCACGATGTCACCCCCATCCACACAAGGATCACAACGCCGAGACAGCCATGGCCGGTCACGAATTCTTCGAACCCGCGGACCGCAAGCGGCCCGTCGCCGATCCCACGGCGGCCGAGCCCCTGGCGGCGGAAGAGGCGCGTCACTCCTGTGACCCCGCCTTCAGGCACGGAGTCGTCGTCGGTTTCGACGGCTCCACGTCCAGCGAGCGCGCCCTCGCCTACGCGATCGGCGTGGCCCACCGCTCCCACGCGGGGCTGATCATCGTCCACGTGGCCAACCGGCTGCCCACCACCGTCTGGGCGGGCTGCGAGCCCCCCGTCTTCGTCGACGTGCCGGACCACCGCACCGAGGTGCTGGGGCTCGAGCTGGCCTGTGCGGAGCACCTCGCCGAGGTGCCCTGGATCCTGGTCGAGCGCGGCGGCGACATCTGCCACGAACTCGAGGAGGTGGGGCGGGAGTACGAGGCGGACGCGATCGTGGTCGGCTCGACCCACGGCCTCGTCGGCCGGCTCTTCGGCTCCGTGGCCGGACGGCTCGCCAAGCGGGCGCAGCGGCCCGTGATCGTCATCCCGTAGGCGTCTCACGCCCCGTCAACTGCTCTTTGCCGATGCGTGGATTGCACGCACCCCGCAGGTGTTTGTGCGCTTGTGAAGGGCATATATCCCTGGCCGGCAGCGCTTCTTCGGCGTGCCGCCGGCCGGGGAGTGACGGCCACCGGCTGATCCGCGGCGGCACCGAACGGACCCCCGCGTGGAGGGTGGCCCTCGCGGGGGTCCGTTCCGCTGCTGCTCGAGTGATCGGCCGCTCGGCTACTCGACCGTGACCGACTTGGCGAGGTTCCGCGGCTTGTCGATGTCCCGGCCGAGGGCGAGCGCCGTGTGGTAGGCCAGCAGCTGCAGCGGGATGCCCATCAGGATCGGGTCCAGCTCGTCCTCGTTCTTCGGGACCACGATCGTCTGGTCGGCCTTCTCCTGGTGCCGGTGGGCCACCGCGAGGATCTTGCCGCTGCGGGCCTTGATCTCCTCCAGGGCCGCGCGGTTCTTCTCCAGCAGGTCGTCGTCGGGGACGATCGCGACCGTGGGCAGGGCCGGCTCGATGAGGGCCAGCGGGCCGTGCTTGAGCTCGGAGGCGGGGTAGGCCTCGGCGTGGATGTAGGAGACCTCCTTCAGCTTCAGGGAGGCCTCGCGGGCCACCGGGTAACCCCGGACCCGGCCGATGAAGAGCATCGAGCGGGCGTCGGCGTAGCTCTCGGCCAGCTCCTTGATCTCCTCCTCCTGCTTGAGGATCTCGGTGATCTGCTCCGGCAGCCGGCGCAGCCCCTCGATGATCCGCTTGCCGTCGCGCACGGAGAGGTCGCGGGTGCGGCCGAGGTGCAGGGCGAGCAGGGCGAAGGCGACCGTGGTGTTGGTGAAGCACTTGGTGGACACCACGCACACCTCGGGGCCGGCGTGCACGTAGATGCCGCCGTCGGCCTCGCGGGCGATCGCCGAGCCGACCACGTTGACCACGCCGAGGACGCGGGCGCCCTTGCGCTTCAGCTCCTGCACGGCGGCGAGCACGTCGTACGTCTCACCGGACTGGGAGACCGCGACGTACAGGGTGTCGGGGTCCACGACCGCGTTGCGGTAGCGGAACTCGGAGGCCGGCTCGGCGTCGGCGGGGATGCGGGCCAGCTCCTCGATCATCTGGGCGCCGATCATGCCCGCGTGGTACGAGGTGCCGCAGCCGAGGATCTTCACGCGGCGGATCCGGCGCGCCTCGCGGGCGTCCAGGTTGAGGCCGCCGAGGTGCACGGTGGAGAAGCGGTCGTCGATGCGGCCGCGCAGCACGCGGTCCACGGCGTCGGCCTGCTCGTGGATCTCCTTGTGCATGTAGGTGTCGTGGCCGCCCATGTCGTACGACGCCGCCTCCCACTCCACGGTGGTCGGCTCGGCGCTGGTGCGGGTGCCCTCGGTGGTGTAGGTGCGGAAGTCGTCCGCCTTGAGGGTGGCCATCTCGCCGTCGTCCAGCGTCACTATCTGCCGGGTGTGGGCGACCAGCGCGGCGATGTCGGAGGCGACGAACATCTCCTTCTCGCCGATGCCGAGGACGACCGGGGAGCCGTTGCGGGCGACGACGATGCGGTCGCCGAAGTCGGCGTGCATGACCGCGATGCCGTACGTGCCCTCGACCACCCGCAGGGTCTCGCGGACCTTGTCCTCCAGCTTCTCGGCCGTGGAGCGGGCGATCAGGTGGGTGAGGACCTCGGTGTCGGTCTCGGAGAGGAACTCCACGCCGTCCGCCTCCAGCTTGCGGCGCAGGTCGGCGGCGTTGTCGATGATCCCGTTGTGGACGACGGCGACCTTGTGGTCGGCCGACATGTGCGGGTGGGCGTTGACGTCGGAGGGGGCGCCGTGGGTCGCCCAGCGGGTGTGGGCGATGCCGGTGGTGCCCTTGAAGCGCGCCGGGACCTTGGCCTCCAGGTCGCGCACCCGGCCCTTGGCCTTCACCATCTTCAGGCCGGCCGTCTTGGGGGAGGTGACCACGAGGCCCGCGGAGTCGTAGCCGCGGTACTCCAGGCGCTGCAGGCCTTCCAGCAGCAGCGGAGCCACGTCACGCTTCCCGATGTATCCGACAATTCCGCACATATACAGGTATCTCTCAGTCTTCTCAGCCGTAGACGATGCGGCGCAGCTGCCTGAGCGTCAGCTCCGGCGGCGCCACCGCCCGGTATTGCAGGTCCGCCTCGATCCGTTCGAAGATCGCCTCGTTCGTCAGGCCCAGGGCCTGCAGTTCGCGGTGGCGGCGACGGACGTAGTCCTGCGTCGTCTCGTCGAAGTAGGCGAGCACGTCCTGGATCACCCGCAGCGCCTCGCCCCTGTTCAGGGGCGTGGACCGCGTCAGGTGATCGACAAGTTCCTCGTGCACCCGGTAGATCCTCGGGCACGAGCGAGACTTTCGCAAGAATCCTGCCCGATTCCGGGCAGCGGTGCACGGTGTCCGTCGTCTCCGGCGAGACGGAGGTCACATCCGCCGCAGGACCGCCTGCTTGGCCAGGGAGAACTCCTCCTCGGTCAGCACCCCCGAGCGGTGCAGCTCGCCCAGCTCGCGCAGCCGCCGCACCAGCGCGTCGTGGTCCTCCCCGCCCGCGGGCGCCTCGGCGGGCAGCGGCGGCTCCGGCCGCGCGTCCGTCCCGGCGGCCGGGGCGGCGGGGTGCGGCAGCCGGGCCTGGACGGCGGCCGCGACCAGCGCCATCAGCGGGTCCTTCTTGAAGCCCCACAGCTCGACGGCGTGCGGGTCGTGCTTGGCCGGCGGCGGGGTGGCGGGCGCGCCGCGCACGACGAAGCGCAGGTGCCCGTTCTCCAGTCCGGCCGCCGGCTGCCACTCCACCCCGGTGATCTCGCCGAGCGGGATCGTCCGGGGCCCGCCGGCGGCCTTGGCGTCCTCCGTCTTCCAGTTCCACTCCAGCCGCACCCGCTCCCCGTCGAAGCCCGCCGTGCCGTCCCCGGCGGAGGCGGTCAGCGGCACGGACGGGCCGGGCAGCAGGTACCCGGCGACCGGCTCCGGCGAAACCCCGTTCAGCAGCAGCGCGTTGCGGACCTCGTCCGCGAAGTACTCGGCGACGCCGTACCGGTCGGACTCCACGGTCAGCCGGTAGGGGTCGTGCGGCTCGGTGAGCCGGCCGCCGGTGGCGTGCAGCAGCGGGTCGGCGCCCTCGCGCAGCCGCAGCCTCAGCCGCCCCGCGCGCCTGCCCTGCTCGAACGAGACGCCCGCCAACGCCCCCAGCGGCACGACGAGTTCGCCCAGCTCGCCGCGGAGCAGGCCGACGCCCTTGTCCCGGCCGGGGGTCAGCCGCAGGGCGTCGCCGTCGAACGCCCAGGTGCCGTCCTTCTGGATGATTTCCGCCATCCGGGGATTGTTCCACCGGATCTGCGGGAGAGTGGTCTTTACCAATCCTGAAGGGAGCGCATGTGAGACGGCACCACAGCACGACTCCCCGGCTGACCCGCGTCCTAGGGTCCCTGCTGCTCGTGGCCGCGGCGGGCGTGGCCACCGCCGGCGCGTCACCCGCGCCGCCGGCCGCGCCGCCCGTACCGCTCGGCCAGGTCGTCCCGGCACCCGCCTCGGTGTCACCCGGCGGACAGCCGTACCGCGTCACCTCCGCCACCCGCATCCGCCTCGACCCCTCGGCCTCCGCCCGGGTCCGCGGGATCGGCGCGTACCTCGCCGGCATCCTGCGCCCGTCCACCGGCTACCCGCTGCCCGTCGCCGACCGGGGCGCCGGCGGCATCCGCCTGCACCTCGCCGCCGGCCCGTACGGCGCCGAGGGCTACCGCCTCAGCAGCGCCCCGCACGGGGTGACCATCACCGCGAGCGCCCCGGCCGGCCTCTTCCACGGCGTGCAGACGCTGCGCCAGTTGCTGCCCCCCGCCGTGGAGAAGAAGACCCGGCAGCCCGGCCCGTGGCAGATCGCCGGCGGCACGATCCAGGACCGCCCCCGCTACGGCTACCGCGGCGCGATGCTGGACGTCTCCCGGCACTTCTTCACGGTCGGCCAGGTCGAGCGCTACATCGACCAGCTGGCCCGCTACAAGGTCGACGAACTGCACCTGCACCTCAGCGACGACCAGGGCTGGCGCATCGCCGTCGACTCCTGGCCGCGCCTGGCCTCCTACGGCGGCTCCACCGAGGTCGGCGGCGGCCGGGGCGGCTTCTACACGAAGGCCGACTACCGGCGGATCGTCCGCTACGCCGCCTCCCGCTACCTGGAGGTCGTCCCCGAGATCGACATGCCCGGCCACACCAACGCGGCCCTCGCCTCCTACGCCCGGCTGAACTGCGACGGCACCGCACCCCCGCTGTACACCGGCACCGCCGTCGGCTTCAGCTCGCTGTGCGTCGGCAAGCAGGTGACGTACGACTTCGTGGACGACGTGGTCCGTGAGCTGGCCGCCCTCACCCCCGGCCGCTACCTGCACATCGGCGGCGACGAGGCGCACTCCACCAGCCACGCCGACTACGTGGCGTTCATGGACCGGGTGCAGCCGATCGTCGCCAGGTACGGCAAGACGGTCATCGGCTGGCACCAGCTGACCGGCGCCACCCCCGCGAAGGGCGCCCTCGCCCAGTACTGGGGCCTGGACGGCACCAGCGCGGCCGAGAAGGCCCAGGTCGCCGCGGCCGCCCGGAACGGCACCGGGCTGATCCTGTCCCCGGCCGACCGGGTCTACCTCGACATGAAGTACACCTCGGCCACCCGGCTGGGCACGAAGTGGGCGGGCCTGGTGGAGGTGCGGCGCTCCTACGACTGGAACCCCGGCGCCTACCTGCCCGGCGCGCCCGCCTCGGCCGTCAGGGGCGTCGAGGCCCCGCTGTGGTCCGAGACGCTCACCACGTCCGACGACATCGAGTACATGGCCTTCCCGCGCCTGGCCGGAGCGGCCGAACTGGGCTGGTCGCCCGCGGCCACCCACGACTGGGAGAGCTACAAGGTGCGGCTGGCCGCCCAGGGCCCGCGCTGGGACGCCGCCGGCATCCGGTACTACAGGTCCCCCCAGGTGCCCTGGCCCCAGGGGTGACACCCAGGGACGGGCGCCCCGGAGAACCGCGCTCCGGGGCGCCCTCCCGTGGCGTCAGAACCCGGCGACCGGGTTCCGGAGCGTGCCCACGAGCTGCAGCGCGCCCGACGGGTCGGCGAGGTCCACCATCTGCCGGTTGTCGCGCAGCTGGAGCCGGTTGAGGCAGGACAGCGCGAACTCGGGGGCGAACAGGTCGTACCGCGCGAACTTCCCGGCGAGTCCGGGCACGCCCCGCTGGTACTCCCGGGCGACCTCGGCGACCGTCCGCCAGAAGTCGTCCTCCGCCAGGAGCCCCTCGGCGGCGAGGTGCGCGGAGAGGAAGCGGAAGAAGCAGTCGAAGACGTCCGTGAACAGCGACAGCAGCCGCTTGTCCTCGGGCACCTCGACGCGGATCCGCCGCACCTCGGGCGGCAGCTCCGCGTCCGGGTCCATGACCGCGATCTCCTCGGCGATGTCCTTGTGGATCACGCGCCGCACGACCCCGTCCTCCAGCACGAGGATCACGTTCTCGCCGTGCGGCATGAACACCAGGTCGTGGGCGTAGAAGCAGTGCAGCAGCGGGGTGAGGTACGCCCGCAGGTAGTGCCGCAGCCACGCGGTGGGCGCCAGTCCGGAGCGCGCGATCAGCGCACCCGCGAAGGAGGCGCCCTCGTGGTCCACGTGCAGCAGCGACGCCATGGTGGCCAGCGACTCGCCCTCGCGCAGCGACGGCACCGGGCTCTCCCGCCACAGGGCGGCCAGCATCTTGCGGTACGGCGAGTGGGGGCCGGTGGCCCGCTCGTACTCCGGGTGCCGGTAGCCGACGGCCGCCCGCTCCCGGATGACCGTGACGCCGGTCGCCCGCAGCACGGGGTCGCCGTCGATCAGCCGGGCCAGCCAGTCGTTGATCGCCGGGGTCGCCTCCATGTAGGCCGCGGACAGGCCGCGCATGAAGCCCATGTTGAGCACGGACAGGGCGGTCTTGACGTAGTGCCTGCGCGGGTCGGACCGGTTGAAGAAGGTCCGTACGGACTGCTGGGCCAGGTAGGCGTCGTCGCCCTCGCCGAGGTACACCAGGTTCCGCCGGGCCACCTCGGCGGCGAAGGCGGTACCGAGCTTGTTCCGCCACTGCCAGGGGTGGACGGGGATGAGGAGGTAGTCGGCGGGGTCGAGGCCCTGGCCGGCGAGCGTCCCGCGGAAACGGTTCAGCGTCGGCTCGCCCAGCTCGTCCCGCAGGAAGGACTCCTGCTCGATGCCGGCACCGGCCGTGAACACGGCCCGCGAGCGGTGCGCGGCCAGCCACACCAGCCGGACCGGGCTCGCGGTCTCCGGGGCGTACGACAGGTAGTCGTCGAGGCCGAACCCGAGCCGCCCGCTGTTGGCGACGAAGCAGGGGTGGCCCTCGGTCATCGCGGTCTCGACGGCCTGGAAACCGCGGCCCGCGAGCTCGGCGGAGGTGACGCGGGGCTTGCCGAGCTTGTAGCAGGTGCCGGCGAGGGTGGCGGAGACCTCCTCCAGGTAGACCGGCAGGATCTCCTCGCCGAGCCCCAGGGACTCCCGCAGCTCGATGAGGAAGTCCAGGGCGCACAGCGGCAGTTCGCTGCCGTCCCGGTGCCGGGTGATCGAGCCGGCCGCCACCTGCCAGTGGTCGAGGGCGCGGCGGACGGCGGTGAACCGGTAGGCGGTGAGCCCGTCGTCGCTGCGGACGACGTACCGGTCCCCGTCCTGCCGCTCCGGCCGGATCAGGCGCTCGTGCGCGAACTCGGCGAGCGCCTTGCGTATCAGCAGCCGGTTGGCGTCCGCCCAGCGCTCGGGCGACAGGTGGGCCACGGCGTCGGCGGCGTTCATCGGGCCACCGCCTCCTCGAACCGCTCTCGGGTGCAGAAACTCAGCAACGCCTTCTTCTCCGGCTTCTCGATCTCCCGTTCGGGCACGAACCCGACGGCCTCGTTCAGGGCGTGGACGGCGGTGTTGCGCACGTCCGGCTCGACCACCACCCGCCGCACCGCGGGGTCCGCGAAGAGCCGGGCCAGCACGGCCGTGATCACGGCCCGGGTGAACCCGTGCACGGGCCGGTCGGTCGCCGGCACCAGGAAGTGCATGCCGACGTCCCCGGGCCGCGCCTCGTAGAGCCCGGCCAGCTCCCGGTGCGCGGGGTCGTACGTCTCCACGAGGAAGACGGGCTCCCCGTCGCGCAGCCCGAGCAGCGCGTGGTGGTGCTCGTCCGCCGCGATCTCCCGGTACGCCCGTTCGACGTCCTCCCGCGCCGCGTCCCGCATCATCCAGAAGGCCGCCTTGGGATGCGTCACCCAGCCGTGCAGCAGCCCGGCGTCCTGCGCCGGGTCGACGGGGCGGAAGGTGAAGGCGGGGGTGAGGGCGGGGGTGGATGCGGGGGTCATGCGGCGAACTCCTGGAAGGTGATCGTCTTCTCGACCGGGTAGTACTCGGTGCCGAGCAGCTCGCGGACGATGTACGCGTTGCGGTACGCGCCCATGCCGAGGTCGGGGCTGGTGACGCTGTGGGTGTGGACGCCGGCGTTCTGCAGGAAGACGCCCCGGCCGGTGACGTCGATGGAGTAGTTGCGGGCGACGTCGAAGCGGCCGTGGCCGTCGAAGCGCAGCCGGTCCCGGACCGGGTCGAGGAAGGCCGGGGGCTCGTAGTGGTAGCCGGTGGCCAGCAGCAGGCCCTCGGTGCGGATCTCGAAGTCCTTGCCCTGCTCGTCCTGGTGGAAGCCGAGGGTGTAGCCGCCGTCCTCGTGACGGGCTCCGGTGAGGCTGGAGTTGGTGAGCAGCCGGGTCGGCACCGGCCCCGCGAGGCTCTTCTCGTAGAGCAGGTCGAAGATCGAGTCGATGAGATCGGCGTTGATGCCCTTGAACAGGCCCTTCTGCTGCTTCTCCAGCCGGTAGCGGGTCTCCTCGTCGAGCGCGTGGAAGTAGTCGACGTAGTCGGGGGAGGTCATCTCCAGGGTCAGCTTGGTGTACTCCAGCGGGTAGAACCGCGGTGAGCGGGTGACCCAGTTGAGCCGGTAGCCGTGGACGTCGATCTCGCCGAGCAGCTCGTGGTAGATCTCGGCGGCGCTCTGGCCGCTGCCGACGATCGTGATGGACTCCCTGGCCTGCAGCTCGGCCTTGCGGTGCAGGTACCGGGAGCTGTGCACGACGTCGTCACCGAGTCCCCGGCAGGCGGGCGGGACGAAGGGCACCGTGCCCGTGCCGAGGACCAGGTGCCGGCCGCGGTAGGTGTCGCCGGACCCGGTGCGCACGGCGTACAGCCCGTCCTCGTACGTCACCTCGGTGACGGTCGTGGAGAACCGGACACTGCTCAGCTTCCCGGCCGCCCAGCGGCAGTAGGCGTCGTACTCGGCGCGCAGCGGGTAGAAGTTCTCGCGGATGTAGAACGAGTACAGCCGGCCCCGCTCCTTCAGGTAGGCGAGGAACGAGTACGGCGAGGTCGGGTCCGCCAGGGTGACCAGGTCGGACAGGAACGGGGTCTGGAGGTGGGCGCCGTCGAGGAACATGCCGGCGTGCCACTCGAAGCCGGGCTTGGAGTCCAGGAAGACGCAGTCCAGTTCGGCGATCGGCTCGGTCAGGCAGGCGAGGCCGAGGTTGAACGGGCCGAGCCCGATGCCCACGACGTCGTGCACGCGGCCGGCCCCGGCGGGCGCGGTCTCAGCAGGCGCGGTCAAGGGATGCCCCCAGGTACTGCTCGGCGTGGCCGGCGATCAGGTCGAGGACGGCGGCGATGTCGTCCGGTGTCGTCTCGGGGTTGAGCAGGGTGAACTTCAGGTAGTGGCGGCCGCCCACCGTGGTGCCCGCGACCACGGCGTCACCGGAGGCGAACAGGGCCTTGCGGGCATGGAGGTTGGCGCGGTCGGTCTCGACCGGGTCGGTGGCGGCCGCCGGGACGTGGCGGAAGACGAGGGTGGACAGGGCGGGCGCGACGACCACCTCGAAGCGCGGGTCGGCGGCGAGCATCCGCCAGGCCTCCCGGGCCAGGCCGCAGACCTCGTCGAAGAGCTGCCCGATCCCGTCGGCGCCCATCGTGCGCAGCGTCAGCCACAGTTTCAGGGCGTCGAACCGCCGGGTCGTCTGCAGGGACTTGTCGACCTGGTTGGGGATGCGCTCCTCGACCATGCGGCGCGGGTTGAGGTAGTCCGCGTGGTAGGTGGCGTGCCGCAGCGTGGCCGCGTCCCGGACCAGCACGGCGGAGCAACTCACCGGCTGGAAGAAGGACTTGTGGTAGTCGACGGTGACCGAGTCGGCCCGCTCGATGCCGTCCAGCAGGGCGCGGCGCGTGGGGGAGACCAGCAGCCCGCAGCCGTAGGCCGCGTCCACGTGCAGCCACACCCCGTACCGGTCGCACAGCCCGGCGATCTCCGGCAGCGGGTCGATGGAGCCGAAGTCGGTGGTACCGGCGGTGGCGACCACGGCCATCGGGACCAGGCCGTCCCGCGCGCAGCGCTCCAGCTCGCGGGCGAGGGCGGCGGTCCGCATCCGCCGCTCGTGGTCGACGGGGACGCTCACGACGGAGTCCGGGCCCAGTCCGAGCAGCTTGGCCGACTTGCGGACGCTGAAGTGGCCGGCCTCGGAGACGAGGATCCGCAGCCGGGCGAGGTCGCCGGTCTTGGCCTCCTCGCGGGCGAGCAGCAGCGCCTGGAGGTTGGACTGCGTGCCACCGGAGGTGAACACGCCGTCGGCGGCGGGCCCGAGGCCGATCCGCCGGGCGGTCCACTCGACGAGCCGGCGCTCGATGAGGGTGCCGCCCGCCGACTGGTCCCAGGTGTCCAGGGAGGAGTTGACGGCGCAGAGCACGGCCTCGCCGAGCACCGCCGGGATGACCACCGGGCAGTTGAGGTGGGCGAGGTAGCGGGGGTGGTGGAAGTAGACCGCGTCCCGGAGGTAGACGTCCTCCAGCTCGTCCAGGGCGGCGGCGGTGTCGCCGAGGGGCCGGTCGAGGTCGACGGCGTCGACGCGGGGGGCGAGGGCGGCGGCCGTGACGCCGGTGAACGGACGGTCGGTGGTGGCGAGCCTGGCCGCCACCCGCTCGACTCCTTCGGTCACGGAGCGGCGGTAGTGCTCCGCGGTGAGGCCATTGAGCAGGTGCGAGCGCATGTGGGGGTCCTCCGAGGGGGCTGACCGAACGGGGATCAACTTAGGTAAGGCTAACCTAACTTATTAACTCTCAGTCCGCGGCCCGGAACTGTTCCTCCGTCATGCCCCGCCGCCAGTAGCCGACGAAGGTCACCCGCCGCCGGTCGACCCCGCGCTCCGCGACGAAGTACCGCCGCAGCGCCCTCACGTGCCCCGACTCCCCGGCGAGCCACACGTACGGCCGCTCGCCGAGCGGGAGCCGCGCGGCCCGTACGGCGTCGACGGCCGTGGGGGACCCGGCGTGCCGCACGAGCCAGTCGATCTCCGCGTCGGCTTCCGTGGCGATGTCCTGGATGTCCCCGGCGTGCGGCACCTCCAGCCAGGCGCGGACGCGGGTGCCGGCCGGCAGGGACTCCAGGACGGCCGACGCGGCCGGTACGGCGGTCTCGTCGCCCCACAGCACGACCAGGTCGGTGTCCTCGGGCGGGCGGAAGCGGACGGCCCGGTTGTCGGCGATCGCGGGGCCGAGTACCAGCACCCGGTCACCGGCGGCGGCCCGGGAGGCCCACCGCGAGGCGGGCCCGACGCCGTGCAGCGCGAAGTCGATGTCGATCTCGTCGGGGTCGCGGCGGACGGCCCGGAGCGTGTACGACCGCATCACCGCCCGCACGTCCTCGGGCAGTTCCCGCCACGCCTGCCACCAGCTGTCGCCCAGGTCCAGTGGGACGACGGGCTCCTTCCGCCCCGGCTGCGGCAGGAACAGCGACAGCGACTGGTCCCGCCCGAGCGACTGCAACGCGCCCAGATCGGCCCCGCCGAAGGTCACCCGGACGAGAGACGGCCCCAGCCGCCCGACCCGCACGACGTGCAGGGAAAAGAACCGAAAGGGGGCGGCCACGGCCGTGGTCATGAGGGCTCCTGATGATGAGGGGGAAACCGGAGCTGCCCAGGGGCGCGGGGCTGTGTCGCTATGCGGCTCCGCCGCGTGGGCGCGACAAGCCACGCCGACCCGCGACCGCCCGAGACGCAGAACCGCCCCCGGAACAGGCGTCTAACGAACCTTCTTCGCCTTCTCCAAGGCCTCGGCGAGCCCGGTCAGCAACGGCACGCACTTCCCGTAGGAGAGAATCGGTTCCGGCGACCGCGCGATGACCTGCCCCGCCTTCACCGCCGGCAGCCGCCGCCACGTCGCCTTGGTGATGTCGGCGGGCTGGAGCGCCGAGGTCCGGTCGTCCATCATGATGATGTCGGCCGGGTACTTGTCGACGTTCTCCCAGCTCAGCGACTCGTACCAGCCGCCCCCCTGCTTCTTCGCGCTCTCCGGCGGCTCCACGAAGTCCACGCCGAGGGCCTTGAAGTACTCCAGGTCGACGGAGAGGTTCGTGCCGGAGACGTAGAAGAGCTGGTCGCTCGCGCTGCCGGCCAGCACCTTGAGTCCGGGCTTGGCCTTCGCGGCGGCGCGCAGCCGGGCGGAGGCCTCCTCGAACCGCTTCTTCGCGGCGGTGACCTCGGCCGCCTTCATGTCCGCGCCGAGCGACCCGGCCAGCTCCCACACGCGCTGCAGCGGCCGGGTGAGCTGACGGTCGTAGACGGAGATAGCGACGGAGGGGGCCAGCTGGGCGATCTTCTTCTTCGACTCGTCGGGGACGTACCAGAGGGTGCCGGCGGAGTCGAACATCGTGGAGATGAGCACGTCCGGCGCGAGGGCCGCGTACTTCTCGATGCTGAACTGGCCCCAGGAGTTGCCGAGGACCGTCACCTTGCTGACGTCCATGTCGCCGGCCTGGACGTCGGCCCTGCCGTCCTTGGTCCGCGTCGGGCCGAACACGCCCTTCACCTGGACGCCGTAGTCGTACAGCGCGGCGCCGACGCCGGTGAAGGCGACGATGTTCGCCGGGACCTTGTCGAGCTTCACGGTCGTGCCGCGGTCGTCGGTGAACGACCAGGGGCCGGACCTGCCGGCCGTCGTCCCCTTGCCGGAGCCGCTGTCTTCGCCCTGGCCGCCCCCGCAGGCGGCGAGCGCGGCACCGAGTCCTAGGGTGCCGCCCGCGGCGAGCAGTCCGCGGCGAGTGAGGGGGAGGGCACGGGCATGGGACATGGGCATGACTGCTTTCGACCAGGGCGAGGCGCCCGCCGGACAACATCGAAGATAGGTTAGCCTAACCTCACTTGCTGTCCAGGGGGGCGCCTCGCACCCGCCGTGCTCGCGTCAGCCCGTCAGGCCCAACTCCCTTGCGATCAGCATGCGCTGGACCTCGCTCGTGCCCTCGCCGATCTCCAGGATCTTGGAGTCGCGCCACATGCGGGCCACCGGATACTCGTTCATGAAGCCGTAGCCGCCGTGGACCTGGGTGGCGTCGCGGGCGTTGTCGACGGCGACGGTGGAGGAGTACAGCTTGGCCATCGCCGCCTCCTTCTTGAAGGGCTCGCCGGCCACCAGCCGGAAGGCGGCGTCACGCCAGGCCAGCCGGGCGGTGTGCGCCTTCATCTCCATGTCGGCGATCTTGAACTGGATGGCCTGGTTGGCGCCGATCGGCCTGCCGAAGGCGTGCCGCTCCTTCGCGTACTTCACCGACTCGTCCACACAGCCCTGCGCCAGACCGGTGGCCAGGGCGGCGATGGCGATGCGGCCCTCGTCCAGGATGCGCAGGAACTGGGCGTAGCCCCGGCCCTCCTCGCCGAGCAGGTTGGCGGCCGGCACGCGGACGTCGGCGAAGGACAGCTCGCGGGTGTCGGAGGCGTTCCAGCCGACCTTGGAGTAGGGCGCGGCCACCGTGAAGCCGGGTGTGCCGGACGGGACGATGATCGCCGAGATCAGCGGCCTGCCGTCCGGCTTGCGGCCGGTCACGGCGGTCACCGTCACCAGACCCGTGATGTCCGTGCCCGAGTTGGTGATGAAGCACTTGCTGCCGTTGATCACCCACTCGTTCGTGTCCGGGTCCAGGCGGGCCGTCGTCCGGGTCGCCCCCGCGTCGCTGCCGCCGTCCGGCTCCGTCAGGCCGAACGCGCCGAGGATCTCGCCGGAGCAGAGCCGGGGCAGCCACTCGCGCTTCTGCTCCTGAGTCCCGAAGAGGTGGACCGGCATCGCGCCCAGCGACACCCCCGCCTCCAGGGTGATGGCCACCGAGGAGTCCACCCTGGCCAGTTCCTCCAGGGCGATGCCCAGGGCCAGGTAGTCGCCGCCCATGCCGCCGTACTCCTCCGGGAACGGCAGCCCGAACAGGCCCATGCGGCCCATCTCGCGGACGATCTCGTACGGGAACTCGTGCCGCTCGTAGAAGTCGCCGATCTTCGGCGCCACGACGTCGTGCGCGAACTCCTCCACCGTGCGGCGGAGTTCCTCCAGCTCGGGGCTGAGGCGGTGGTCCATGCTGATCACTGGTCCTTGTGGGAGAGAGCGCGGACGGTGCGGGACGGGCTGGGCCGGCCCAGCTGTTCGGCCATCCACACGCTCGTGGCGGTCAGACGGCCGAGGTCGACCCCGGTCTCGATGCCGAGGCCGTGCAGCATCCAGACGAGGTCCTCGGTGGCGAGGTTGCCGGTGGCGGACTTGGCGTACGGGCAGCCGCCGAGGCCGCCCGCGGACGCGTCCACCGTGGTGACACCGTGCTGCAGCGCGGCCAGGGTGTTGGCGAGCGCCTGGCCGTAGGTGTCGTGGAAGTGCACGCCGATCTCGTGCGTCGGCACGCCCTCCTCGTTCAGCAGGGCGAGGAGCTCGCGCACATGTCCCGGGGTGGCGACGCCGATGGTGTCGCCGAGGCTCAGCTCGTCGCAGCCCATGTCCCGCAGCGCCGTGCAGACCCGGGCCACCTGGCGGAGCGGGACCGCTCCCTCCCAGGGGTCGCCGAAGCACATCGAGACGTATCCGCGCACGTGCACGCCCGCGTCCTTCGCCTGCCGCACCACCGGCTCGAACACCGCCAGCGACTCGTCCAGGCCGCGGTTGAGGTTGGCCTTGGCGAAGGACTCCGTGGCGCTGGCGAACACCGCGATGCGGCGGGCGCCCAGGGCGAGGGCCCGCTCCAGGCCCCGCTGGTTCGGCACCAGCACCGGCAGGTCGATGTTCCCCAGGCCGGCCAGCTGCGGGAACAGCTGCTCGGCGTCCGCCAGTTGGGGCACCCACTTGGGGTGCACGAAGCTCGTCGCCTCGATGGTGGTCAGGCCGGCCTCGGCCAGGCGGCGGACGAACTCCGCCTTGACCGGCGTGGGCACGGCCCGCTGCTCGTTCTGCAGCCCGTCGCGCGCGCCGACCTCGTGGATCCGCACTCGCGCGGGCAGACCCGAGTCCGGCACCACCATGGGCAGGGCGTCCGCGGTCACGGGGCCACCTCCTCGGCCGGGGTGATGACGGCCAGCACCTGGTCCATGGCGACCGTCGTGCCCGGGGTCACGTCCAGTTCGGCGACCGTGCCGGCGTGCGGGGCGGAGACGACGTGCTCCATCTTCATCGCCTCCACCACCAGCAGGCTCTGGCCGGCGGCCACCTCGTCGCCGACGGCCACCTTGACCACCGTCACCGTGCCGGGCATGGGCGCCGTCAGGGAGTCGGCGCCCGCGTGGGCCGCGCGGTTCAGCGACGCGGCGACCGGGTCGTGGTCGCGCACCTGCCAGGCGTCGCCGTCCCGGCCGATCCAGTCGCCGGCCCGGTGGAAGGTGTGCGTGACGCCGTCCAGGGTGACGCGGACCCGGTCGCCGGTGACGGCGTGGGTGCCGCGCGGGGTGTACGTCACCGGTTCCTGCACGCGCAGCGGGAACGCGGGCGGCTTCGGGGTGCCGCCCAGCCGCCAGCCGCTCGGCACCGAGAACGGGTCCGTCCAGCCCCCGGAGCGCGGCCGCAGCGCCTCCAGCCGTACGGCCGCCGCCGCCTCGTACACCTCCTCGGGCACGTCGGTGGAGACCAGACCGTCCACCTCCCGCTCCACCAGGCCGGTGTCCAGGTCGCCCCGGACGACGGCCGGATGGGCCAGCAGCCGCCGCAGGAACCCGGCGTTGGTCTGCACGCCCAGCGTGACCGTCTCCGCCAGGGCCGCCCGGAGCCGGCGCAGCGCCGTCGCGCGGTCGGGGCCGTACGCGATCACCTTGGACAGCATCGGGTCGTACAGGCTGCCCACTTCGGTGCCCTCGCTGAGCCCGGAGTCGGTGCGCACGCCGTCGCCCTGGGGTTCGTGGAGCTTCAGGACCGTGCCGCCGGAGGGCAGGAAGCCGCGCGCGGGGTCCTCCGCGCAGACGCGCGCCTCCACCGCGTGCCCGGTGAGCGACACGTCCTCCTGGGCGAAGCCCAGCCGCTCCCCGGCCGCGACGCGCAGCTGCCACTCCACCAGGTCGAGCCCGGTGACGAGTTCGGTGACCGGGTGCTCCACCTGGAGGCGGGTGTTCATCTCCATGAAGTAGTACGACGACGGGTCCCCGCCCGGCACGATGAACTCCACCGTGCCCGCGCCCCGGTAGCCGCAGGAGCGGGCCGCCTGCACGGCAGCCTCGCCCATCGACGCGCGCGTGGCCTCGTCGAGGAGGACGCTCGGCGCCTCCTCGATCACCTTCTGGTGGCGCCGCTGCAGGGAGCACTCGCGCTCGCCGAGGTGCACCACGTTGCCGTGGCCGTCCGCCAGCACCTGGATCTCGATGTGCCGGGGGCGGTCGATCCACCGCTCCACCAGCAGCGTGTCGTCGCCGAAGGAGGCACGGGCCTCGCGGCGGGCGGCCGCGATCTCCTCCTCCAGCGCCGCGACGTCGCGCACGAGCCGCATGCCCTTGCCGCCACCGCCCGCCGACGGCTTGAGCAGCACGGGCATGCCGATCTCCCGTGCGGCACCGGCGAGTTCGGCGTCCGAAAGCCCGCTGCCGCTGGAGCCCGGCACGACCGGCACCCCGGCCGCCTGCACCGTCTCCTTGGCGCGGATCTTGTCGCCCATGAGCGCGATCGCGTCCGCCGGCGGGCCGATGAAGACCAGCCCCGCCTCCTCGCAGGCGCGCGCGAAGCCCGCGTTCTCGGCGAGGAAGCCGTACCCGGGATGGACGGCCTGCGCGCCGCTGCGGGCGGCCGCCTCCAGCAGCCGCTCGACGGACAGATAGCTCGCGGCGGCCGGCGCCGGGCCGATCCGCACGGCCGTGTCGGCCTCGCGCACGTGCCGCGCGTCGGCGTCGGCGTCGGAGAAGACCGCCACCGAGCGGACGCCCAGCGAGCGGAGCGTACGGATGACGCGAACGGCGATCTCGCCCCTGTTGGCGACCAGCACTGTGTCGAACACGGTTCCCCTCCTCACATCCGGAAGACGCCGAACTGGGGGTCCCCCAGGGGCGCGTTGGCGCAGGCCGTCAGGGCGAGTCCCAGCACCTGACGGGTTTCCATCGGGTCGATCACGCCGTCGTCCCAGAGGCGGGCGGTGGCGTAGTAGGCGTTGCCCTGGCGCTCGTACTGCGCGCGGATCGGCGCTTTGAAGGCCTCTTCGTCCTCGGCGGGCCACTCCTCGCCGCGGGCCTCCGCCTGGTCCCGCTTGACGGTCGCCAGCACGGAGGCGGCCTGCTCGCCGCCCATGACGGAGATCTTGGCGCCCGGCCACATCCACAGGAAGCGGGGCGAGTAGGCCCGGCCGCACATCGAGTAGTTGCCCGCGCCGTACGACCCGCCGACGACCACGGTCAGCTTCGGCACGCGCGTGCAGGCGACGGCCGTCACCATCTTGGCGCCGTGCTTGGCGATGCCGCCCGCCTCGTAGTCCTTGCCGACCATGAACCCGGAGATGTTCTGCAGGAACACCAGCGGGATCCCGCGCTGGTCGCACAGCTCGATGAAGTGGGCGCCCTTCTGGGCGGACTCGGAGAACAGGATGCCGTTGTTGGCGACGATGCCGACCGGGTGGCCGTGGATCCGGGCGAAGCCGGTGACCAGGGTCTGCCCGAACTCGGCCTTGAACTCCGCGAACCGCGAGCCGTCGACCACGCGCGCGATGATCTCGCGCACGTCGTAGGGGGTGCGGGAGTCCACGGGCACGGCGCCGTACAGCCCGGACGGGTCCACCTTGGGCTCCACGGCCGCGGTGACCTCCCAGGGCAGGGACCGCCGCGCGGGCAGCGTGGCGACGATGTTCCGCACGATGCGCAGGGCGTGCGCGTCGTCCTCGGCGAGGTGGTCGGTGACGCCGGAGACGCGGGAGTGCACCTCGCCGCCGCCCAGCTCCTCGGCGGTGACGACCTCACCGGTGGCCGCCTTCACCAGCGGGGGCCCGCCGAGGAAGATCGTCCCCTGGTTGCGGACGATCACGGCCTCGTCGCTCATCGCCGGGACGTACGCCCCGCCGGCCGTGCAGGAGCCCAGGACGGCCGCGATCTGCGGGATCCCGGCGCCCGACATCCGCGCCTGGTTGTAGAAGATCCGCCCGAAGTGCTCGCGGTCGGGGAAGACCTCGTCCTGCATGGGCAGGAAGGCGCCGCCGGAGTCCACCAGGTAGACGCAGGGCAGCCGGTTGTCCAGGGCCACCTCCTGCGCGCGCAGGTGCTTCTTCACGGTCATCGGGTAGTACGTGCCGCCCTTGACGGTGGCGTCGTTGGCGACGATCACGCACTCGCGCCCGCTGACCCGGCCGATCCCGGCGATCACCCCCGCGGCCGGGGCCTGCCCGTCGTACATCCCGTCGGCCGCGAGGGGAGCCAGCTCCAGGAACGGCGAGCCCGGGTCGAGCAGCGTGTCCACCCGGTCCCTCGGCAGCAGCTTGCCGCGCGCGGTGTGCCGGGCGCGCGCCCTCTCGCCGCCGCCCAGGGCCGCGGCGGCCAGTTTGCCGCGCAGTTCCCCGACGAGCGCGAGATGGGCCTGTTCGTTGGCCCGCCAGGCCTCCGACGCGGGATCGGCCGCGCTGTGAAGCTCCGGTGCCTCGTGCATCCTGCGGTCCCCTCACCCAGTGGTGACTGTTAATGAGCGTTAACCATTTCCTCCAGGTTAACGACCGCTAACCTCGCTGTCTAGAATTACTTGCATGGCCATCAGAACCGACGCCCCGACCCGCCGCGAGCAGATCCTCAAGGAGGCTGCCCGGCTCTTCGCCGAGCGCGGCTTCCACGGGGTCGGCGTCGACGAGATAGGCGCCGCGGTCGGCATCAGCGGCCCCGGGCTGTACCGGCACTTCCCGGGCAAGGACGCGATGCTCGCCGAGCTGCTGGTGGGCATCAGCGGCCAGCTGCTCACCGGCGCCAAGCGGCGCCTGGCGGAGGCCGACGGCGAGGCCGGCGCCACGGCGGTGCTCGACTCCCTCATCGAGGGCCACATCGACTTCGCCCTCGACGACCGCCCCCTCATCACCCTGCACGACCGCGAGCTGGACCGCCTGCGCGACAGCGACCGCAAGCTGGTGCGCCAGCTGCAGCGGCAGTACGTGGAGCTGTGGGTGGAGGTGGTCCGCGAGGTCTACCCGGCCCTGACCGAACCGACGGCCCGCTCGGCGGTCCACTCGGTCTTCGGCCTGCTCAACTCGACCCCGCACCTGGGCCGCGCGGGCACCCTGCCGGGCCGGGGGACCACGGCGGCCCTGCTGCACCGGATGGCGCGCGGGGCCTTCGCGGCGGCGGGGGAGCGGTGACCCGGCCGCGGGCGTGACGAGCGTTACGGTCCGGACCCCCTGGACGGTCCTCCCTACCCGCCGGTACGGTTGAGTGAGCAAGCGCTTAGACATGCGCTCGTGTCATGCCGAGGAACGTGGAGGTGGGCGGCGTGCGCCGTACGGTGTTCAACGAGGATCACGAGGCGTTCCGGGAGACCCTTCGCGCCTTCATCGAGGCCGAGGTCGTTCCCGTCTACGACGAGTGGTTCGCGGCCGGCCAGGCCCCGCGCGACTTCTACTACAAGCTCGGTGAGCTGGGTGTCTTCGGCATCAGCGTGCCCGAGGAGTTCGGCGGCGCGGGCCTGGACACCCACAAGTTCGAGGCCGTCATCTACGAGGAGACCGCCCGCGCGGGCGTCAGCTTCGGCGGCTCCGGCGTGCACGTGCTGCTCGCCCTGCCCTACATCAAGATGCTCGCCACCGACGAGCAGAAGAAGCGCTACCTGCCGAAGTTCGCCACCGGCGAGGAGATGTGGGCCATCGCGATGACCGAGCCGGGCACCGGCTCCGACCTCGCGGGCATGAAGACCACCGCCAAGCTCAGCGAGGACGGCACCCACTACGTCCTCAACGGCGCCAAGACCTTCATCACCGGCGGCGTCCACGCCGACAAGGTGATCGTCTGCGCCCGCACGGCCGCGCCCACCGCCGAGGACCGCCGCCACGGCATCTCCCTGTTCGCCGTGGACACCAAGTCCGAGGGCTACTCCGTCGGCCGCAAGCTGGACAAGCTGGGCCTGAAGACCTCCGACACCGCCGAGCTGGCCTTCGTCGACGTCAAGGTGCCCGTCGAGGACCTGCTCGGCGAGGAGAACAAGGGCTTCTACTACCTCGGCCACAACCTCGCCTCCGAGCGCTGGGGCATCGCCTTCGGCGCCTACGCGCAGGCCAAGGCCGCCGTCCGGTTCGCCAAGCAGTACGTGCAGGAGCGCACCGTCTTCGGCAAGCCGGTCGCCCACTTCCAGAACACCAAGTTCGAACTGGCCGCCTGCCAGGCCGAGGTGGACGCCGCCGAGGCCGTCGCCGACCGCGCCACCGAGGCCCTGGACGCCGGCGAGCTCACCCCCGCCGAGGCCGCCTCCGCCAAGCTGTTCTGCACCGAGGTCGCCCACCGCGTCATCGACCGCTGCCTCCAGCTGCACGGCGGCTACGGCTACATGAACGAGTACCCGATCGCCCGCCTGTACGCGGACAACCGCGTCAACCGCATCTACGGCGGCACCAGCGAGATCATGAAGACGATCATCGCGAAGGACATGGGCCTGTAAGCCGACCGCAATCGGTGGCCGGTACAACAGAACCCATGAGCCAGGCACTCCAGGAACTCCTCGATCTGCTCGACCTCGAGCAGATCGAGGAGGACATCTTCCGCGGCCGGTCCCGCTCCGCCGTCGTCCCCCGCGTCTTCGGCGGGCAGGTGGCGGCGCAGGCGCTGGTCGCCGCCGGGCGGACGGTCCCCGCGGACCGGCCCGCCCACTCCCTGCACGCGTACTTCCTGCGCCCCGGGGACCCCGGCGCGCCGATCGTCTACAGCGTCGACCGGATCCGCGACGGCCGCTCCTTCACCACCCGCCGCGTGGTCGCCGTGCAGCACGGCAAGCCGATCTTCCACCTCTCGGCGTCCTTCCAGACGTACGAGGAGGGCCTCGACCACCAGGCCCCCATGCCGCCCTCGCCCGACCCGGCCGGCCTGCCCACCTCCCAGGAACGCCTGCGCGGCTACGACCACCTCGCCCCCGAGGTCGTCGAGCGGTTCCTGGAGGCCCGCGAGGCGATCGACCTCCGGTACGTGGACGAGCCGCCGTACGGCAGGTTCGGCGAGCCGCGCGAACCGCACAGCCAGGTCTGGTTCCGCACCAACGGCAAGCTGGACGACGACCCCCTGCAGCACGTCGTCCTCGCCACCTACGTCTCCGACATGACCCTGCTCGACTCCGTGCTGCTCGCGCACGGGCGCGGCGGCTGGGCCGTGGGCGACGTCGTCGGGGCCTCGCTGGACCACGCCATGTGGTTCCACCGCCCGTTCCGCGCCGACGAGTGGCTCCTGTACGACCAGGAGTCGCCCACCGCGCACGGCGGCCGGGGCCTCGGCCAGGCCCGCATCTACACGCAGGACGGGCAGCTCGCCATCACGGTCATCCAGGAGGGCGTGGTCCGCGTCCCCCGGGCCGGCTGAGGCGCGGCCCGGCGGGACGGGCCGCCGCTCAGTCCTCCGCGTTCAGACCCGCCTGCTCCAGCAGGTACGCCGTCATCGGGTCGTAGTGGCGGGGGCTGACGACGTGGTCGTCGAGCGGCACGGCCACCTGCAGGGTGCCCTCGGACTCGGCGAGGAACAGCGCCGGGTCGTTGCAGTCGGCGTATCCGGTGGAGTCGACGCCGTGCTGCGCGGCGTAGCCCGCCCAGCCGTGGTCGGCGACCACCAGGTCCGGCAGCGGACGCCCCTCGCGCTCAAGTCCCTCCAGAACGGCGCGCATCGGCTCCCCGGAGTGGGTGTGCCACAGGCTCGCCCCGTGCTCCAGGACGGCCACGTCCGCGAACTGCATGACGTACCCCTCGTCCGTCTGCAGCCCGTCGGGGATGACGACGATCTCGCAGCCGGCGGCGCGCAGCGCGGCGGCCGTGGCCCGGTGCACGTCCAGCAGCCCGCCCGGGTGGCCGGTGGCGAACAGCACCCGCTGCCGCCCCTCGGCGGCCTTGCGCAGCCGCGCCGCCAGCCGCTCCAGCGCGTCCACGGTCAGTTCGGGGTCGATGGTGTCCGGCCCGTACCGGTACCCGGGATCGTCGTTGACGCCGACCCGTTCGGCCATCACGGCGAGCACGTCCTGCTCGTCCGCCCAGCGGTCGCCCAGCTCCAGTCCGAACCAGAAGTTGCGCTCGCCGTTGGCCAGCCTGCGGTAGTGGGAGAGGTTGTTCTCGCGGGGCGTGGCGACGTCCCCCGCGATACGGGTCCTCACCAGGTGGTCGACGAGCTGGGCGCGGCTGGGTGTCCCGGGTATCGGCATGCCTCCCATTGTGGGGCAGCGTGCCGCACGCGTCCCCGGCATGCCGCACCTGGGACACGGGTCACTCGCCCGCCCGTCAGCGCCGCAGCGCGAACCACAGCTCCATCCGCACGTCCGGGTCGTCCAGGTCGGCGTCCAGCAGGGCCGCGCAGCGGGCGATCCGCTGCCGCACGGTGTTGCGGTGCACGTCCAGCGCCACCGCCGTACGGTCCCAACTGCCGTGCAGGGACAGCCAGCCGCGCAGGGTCTCGGCGAGCGCGGGCTGTCCGGCGAGCGGGGCGAGCAGGGCGCGGGCGTGCGCCTCGGCGTCCGCCCGGGGCACCAGCTCCGCCAGCCCCGGCGGGGCGCCGTGCCGGACCAGGGTCCTGCGGGTGGCGCGGGCCCGGGACAGGGCGCGGGCCGCCTGCGTGTCGGCCGCCGGCCAGTCCCGCGGCGCGACGGCGGCGCTCACCCCGAGGGTCCAGCCGGGCTGCGGCTCCGGCTCCCGCCCGGCCGGCACCAGCACGCGTACGGCGTCGTGCGCCAGGTCGACCAGCGGCGAACCGAGCGCGGCGCCCAGCGCGGAGGCGGCGACGGCGTCCGGCGGCCGGTGCTCCGGCCGGGCGTGCACGACGACCCACCGCCCGTCCCCCAGCAGCGGCGCCACCTCCTCGGGCGCCGAGCCGAGCAGCAGCCGCACCAGCGCCGCGGAGCGCGCGGCACCGGCCCCGCCGCGGTGCTCCCCGGTGAGCAGCGACAGCAGCACGGCGGCGACGGAGGCGATGGTGTGGTCGCCGGGCTCCCGCTGCCCGGTGGCGACCCCGAGCACGAAGCCGCCGCCGGCGCCGAGGGCGTAGGCGGAGAGATGGGTGTCCCCGTGGGAGTCGGTGGCGGAGGCGGGGGCGGGCCGCACGGCACGTGCCGGGTCGGCGGCGGCCGGCTCCTGGCCCGTCCGGGGGGCCGGCCGTACCACCTCCGCCAGTGCCGCGAGCGCCTGCGGCACCCCCGGTACGGGCTCCCGGCCCGCGGCGGCGATCTCCGCGCCCTCCGGTCCGTACAGCACCGCGTGCCCGCCCAGCCGCTGGGCCAGTTGGCGCAGGACCGAGGGGACCGGGTCCGGGCGGGCGGCCGCGGCGGCGAGGCTCTGCTGGGCGTCGGTCACGCGGCGCAGTTCGGCCAGGCGGGCCTGGGCCATCAGCTGCCAGACCGCGCGGGCGATCCCCGAGAAGGTGGTCTGCGGCGGCACCTCCAGCAGCGGCAGCGCGTGCGCCTCGCAGGCCTCGACGAGCGCGCCCGGAACCGTGTCGTGCAGCGGGGCCAGCCCGAAGCCGAGCGCCGCGCCGCCCGCCGCCACGATCCGGGAGACGTACGCCTCGAAGTGCGGCCCCCAGTCCGCGGCCGGCACGTGCACCCCGGCCGTCAGCAGCAGTTCGCCGCCCAGCAGGTACGGATACGGGTCGGCCATCTCCGAGGTGTGCGCCCCGTGGATCACGAGGCCGGGACCGGACGGCCCCGCCACCTGCCGCAGGCCCAGGTCCTCCCGGGCCAGCAGGGCCGAGAGCGGCACCGGCGGGGTGGGCGGGACCGCCGGGGGGATCGTCGCCGGCATGGTGTGCGTTTCCTCCATCCCGCATGGATCGGATGGATGAAACGTACACTTCGCAGTCGCTTTCCGGCCACCTAGTGTCAGTGCGGAACCGGCAGCCGCGGGTACGGGCGGATGTCCTCGCGATCCGCTGCCGGAGTCGTCCCCACCGCATCTGCACGACACGCCACCGGGAAGTACGCGAAGGAGGGCCCCACATGGCCGTCGACTACACCGTGATCGTCGTCTATCTGGCCGGCATGCTGGCCATGGGCTGGTGGGGCATGCGCCGCGCCCGGTCCAAGAGCGAGTTCCTGGTGGCGGGCCGCCGCCTCGGCCCCGCGATGTACTCCGGCACCATGGCCGCCATCGTCCTGGGCGGCGCCTCCACCATCGGCGGCGTCGGCCTCGGCTACCGGTACGGCCTCTCCGGCGCCTGGATGGTCTTCACCATCGGCCTCGGCCTGCTGGCCCTCTCCGTCTTCTTCTCGGCGCGCATCGCCCGCCTGAAGGTCTACACCGTCTCCGAGATGCTGGACCTGCGCTACGGCGGCCGGGCCGGCGTGATCTCGGGCGTGGTCATGTGGGCCTACACCCTCATGCTCGCGGTGACGTCCACCATCGCCTACGCCACGATCTTCGACGTGCTCTTCGACATGAACCGCACGGTCGCGATCATCCTCGGCGGCTCGATCGTGGTCGCCTACTCCACCCTCGGCGGCATGTGGTCCATCACGCTGACGGACATGGTGCAGTTCGTGGTCAAGACGATCGGCGTGCTGCTCCTGCTGCTGCCCATCGCGGTCGTCAAGGCGGGCGGCTTCTCGGAGATGAAGGCCAAGCTGCCGACCTCGTACTTCGACCCGCTGGGCATCGGCGGCGAGACGATCTTCACCTACGTCCTGATCTACACCTTCGGCATGCTGATCGGCCAGGACATCTGGCAGCGCGTGTTCACCGCCCGCGGCGACCGGACCGCCAAGTGGGGCGGCACGGTGGCCGGAACCTACTGCCTGGCCTACGCCCTGGCCGGCGCGGTCATCGGCACGGCCGCCAAGGTGCTCTACCCGAAGCTGGGCAGCCCCGACGACGCGTTCGCCACCATCGTCAAGGACGAACTCCCGGTCGGCGTGCGCGGCCTGGTGCTGGCCGCCGCCCTGGCCGCCGTGATGTCGACGTCGTCCGGCGCCCTGATCGCCTGCGCGACGGTCGCCAACAACGACATCTGGTCCCGTCTGCGGGGTGCCGTACGACGCGGCGGCGAGGACCATGACGAGGTCGGCGGCAACCGCGCCTTCATCCTGATCATGGGCGTGGCGGTGATCGGCACGGCGATCGCGCTGAACAACGTGGTCGAGGCGCTGACCGTGGCGTACAACCTGCTCGTCGGCGGCCTGCTCGTCCCCATCCTCGGCGGTCTGCTGTGGAAGCGCGGCACCGTCCAGGGCGCGCTGGCCTCCGTGATCGTCGGCGGTCTCGCGGTGATCGGCCTGATGGCCGGCTACGGCATCCTCGCCAACGAGCCCGTCTACTACGGCCTGCTCGCCTCCCTCGCCGCCTACCTCGGCGTGTCCCTGGCGACCCGGCCCACCGACGAGACGGTGCTGGCCACCTGGCGCGAGCGCCTCGCCGGGCGGTCCCCCGAACTCGCGTCCGAACCGGTCCCGGCTCACCAGTAGAGTCATAGGAAGGCATGACAAGCGCGACTAAGCGCACGAAGGAAGGCATTTCATCATGAGCGGCAACGAGACGCCCCGCGGACCCGTCGACTCCTCCCGCATCCCGCGGTACGCCGGACCCGCGACCTTCGCCCGGCTGCCCCGGCTGGACGAGGTCGGCACCACCGACGTCGCCGTCGTGGGCGTGCCGTTCGACTCGGGCGTCTCGTACCGGCCGGGCGCCCGCTTCGGCGGCAACGCCATCCGCGAGGCGTCCCGGCTGCTGCGCCCCTACAACCCGGCGCAGGACGCGTCCCCCTTCGCCCTGGCCCAGGTGGCGGACGGCGGCGACATCGCCGTCAACCCGTTCAACATCAACGAGGCCGTCGAGACGATCGAGGCGGCGGCGGACGAGCTGCTCGGCACCGGCGCCCGCCTGATGACCCTGGGCGGCGACCACACCATCGCGCTGCCGCTGCTGCGGTCGGTCGCGAAGAAGCACGGCCCGGTGGCGCTGCTCCACTTCGACGCCCACCTGGACACCTGGGACACGTACTTCGGCGCCGAGTACACCCACGGCACCCCGTTCCGCCGGGCGGTCGAGGAGGGCATCCTCGACACCTCGGCCCTGTCCCACGTCGGCACCCGCGGCCCCCTGTACGGCAAGCAGGACCTGACCGACGACGAGAAGATGGGCTTCGGCATCGTCACGTCCGCCGACGTCTACCGCCGGGGCGCCGACGAGGTCGCCGACCAGCTCCGCCAGCGCATCGGCGACCGCCCGCTGTACATCTCCATCGACATCGACTGCCTGGACCCGGCCCACGCGCCCGGCACCGGCACCCCCGAGGCCGGCGGCATGACCTCCCGTGAGCTGCTGGAGATCCTGCGCGGGCTCGCCTCCTGCAACCTGGTCTCGGCGGACGTCGTCGAGGTGGCGCCCGCGTACGACCACGCGGAGATCACCTCGGTGGCGGCCTCCCACACGGCCTACGAACTGACCACCCTCATGAGCCGCCAGATCGCGGCGGCCCGGAAGGACGCGGAAGCGAAGTGACGCACGACCACGACCTGGTACTCCGCCCGACCGAAGCCCAGCAGGAGGCGGCGCTGAATCCTCCCCCCGGCCGCAACGGCGGAGACCTGGTCGTGGAGACGCTGGCCGGGCTCGGCGCGACCACGGTCTTCGGCCTGCCCGGCCAGCACGCCCTCGGCATGTTCGACGCCCTGCGCCGCTCCTCGCTCCGCTACGTCGGCCTGCGGGTGGAGAACAACGCGGGCTTCGCGGCGGACGCGTACGGCCGGATCACCGGCGAGGCGGCCCCGCTGCTGCTCTCGACCGGCCCGGGCGCCCTGACGTCCCTGGCCGCGCTGCAGGAGGCGGCGGCGGCCTCCGCCCCCGTCCTCGCGATCAGCAGCCAGATCCCGACGGCGGGCCTGGGCGGCGGCCGGCACGGCTACCTCCACGAACTCCCCGACCAGGCGGCCTCGTTCCGGGGCGTGGTCAAGTCGGTCCACACGGTCCGCACCCAGTCCCAGATCCCGTCCGCGATCGCGGCGGCCTGGAGGTCGGCGCTGACGGCCCCGCACGGCCCGGTCTGGGTGGAGATCCCGCAGGACGTGCTGCTGGCGGAGACCTCCCTGCCGGTGGTGACGGCGCCGGACGCCACGCCCGAGGAACTGGTCCCGCGCCCCGAACTGACGGCGGTGGCGGCGGATCTGCTGTCCCGCGCGGCCCGCCCGGCGGTCATCGCGGGCGGCGGGGCCGTACGGTCGGACGCGTCGGGCAAGCTGCTGCAGCTGGCCGAGAAGCTGGACGCGCCGGTGGTGACCACCTTCGGCGGCAAGGGCGCGTTCCCCTGGGAGCACCCGCTGTCGCTCCAGTCCTGGCTGGAGGACCGGCACACCACGGACTTCCTGGAGGACGCCGACGTCCTGCTGGTGGTCGGCTCGGGCCTGGGTGAACTCTCCTCGAACTACCACACGTTCACCCCCCGCGGCCGGGTGATCCAGATCGAGGCGGACCTCGGCAAGCTGGAGTCCAACCACCCGGCCCTCGGCATCCACGCGGACGCCCGCCTCGCGCTCCAGGCCCTGCTGGAGACGGTGGAGGAGCGCACGGACCCGTCGGCGCCGGAGCGGGTCCAAGGCCTCCTCGCGAAGGTCGCCGCCCGCATCGCGGCCCAGGAACTGACCCTGGAACAGGACGTGCTGGCGTCGGTCCGGCGCGCCCTGCCGGCCGGCTCCCCGTCCTTCTGGGACATGACGATCCTCGCGTACTGGGCCTGGTCCGCCTTCGACCCGCGCGGCACGAACCTCATGCACTCCGCCCAGGGCGCCGGCGGCCTCGGCTACGGCTTCCCGGCGGCGCTCGGCGCGGCGGCGGCCGACCCGGCCCGCCCGGTGCTGGCGGTCTCCGGCGACGGCGGAGCCCTGTACTCGATCGCGGAACTGGCCACGGCCAGGCAGTACGACCTGCCGGTCACCTGGCTGATCGTCGACGACGGCGGCTACGGCATCCTCCGCGAGTACATGGCGGACACCTTCGGCCAGGCCACGGCCACGGAACTGACCCGCCCCGACTACGTGGCCCTCGCGGAGTCCTTCGGCGTCCCGGCCGTCCGCACGACCCCGGAAACCCTGGAGACCGACCTGGCGAAGGCCCTGTCGACCCCGGGTCCGTCGGTGGTGGTGCTGCCGGCGGTGCTGAGGATGTTCGCGCCGACGCACCTGGGAGCGATCTGACCGGTTGCAGCCGAACGGCCCCCGACCACTGTGGTCAGGGGCCGTCGTGGTGTCCGCCCTCGGCCGGCCGCGCTCGGACGGAGGCCGGGTTCGCTGAGAGCCGGACGCGGGCTCAGCGGAACAGTTCGGGGAAGTCCTCGCTGACGGCGGCCAGTTGGGCTTCGTAGCCCGCCCGGTGCTGCGCCGACTCCGCAGGGCTCATGTTCTTGCCCGGCAGGCTGCCCTCCTCCATGAAGGCGGGTATCGACTGGAACGTCCTCGACGCGGCCTTCCAGTGGTCGCCTCCCCGGCCCCGCGCCAGATCCAGGTTGTCGCACGCCTGCTGCCTGAGACCGTTCGTCCGGTCCGGCAGGCTGTCCTTCACCCCGAACCCGTCGGGGCTCGGCAGGTCCCGGCCCCGTTCGGCCAGGAAGTGCAGCACGGCCAGTGCCGCGAACAACCGTCCCGACCGCTTGTGCGCTGTCTCCGTCTGCTCCGGCATGGGTGAAGCATTGCCCCACGCCGGGCCCTTCGAACTCCGCTCCCCGCAACGCGCGTACAACCTCCCGCCACCGTGGTGAGTCCCACCTGGCAGCGCACGGGTGCGCTCAAGGCGTTCAGGGGGACGCCCGTACGACGTTCAAGGGGAACTCTTCATGACTCACCGGATATCCGGCCGCACCGGCGCGCTCGCCGCAGCCCTCGGCGCCGCCGTGCTCATACCCACCGCGGTCGCCGCCACCCCGGCCGCCGCGGCCACCGCACCCACCGTCAGCTGCACCTCCGCCAAGGCCGGCCTCGCCGACAAGCTGAAGAAGGACATCACCGCGGCGCTCGCGAACCGCAGGGGCACGGTCGCGATCGGTCTGTACGACCGCGTCACCAAGACCACCTGCACCCTGCGTGCGACCAGCGCCTACGACTCGGCCAGCACCGTCAAGGTCACCGTCCTCGCCACGCTGCTGTGGGACGCGAAGAAGCACAACCGGTACCTGACGGACCGTGAGACCTCGCTCGCCAAGGCCATGATCACCAAGTCGGACAACAGCGCGACCAGCACCCTCTGGAAGCAGCTGGGCCTGACGAAGATCAAGGGCTTCCTCGCCGCCGCCGGGATGACGAAGACCGTGCCCGGCGCGAACGGTTACTGGGGCCTGACCCAGGAGAACGTCACCGACGAGCAGAAGCTGCTCAAGCTGGTCACCGCCAAGAACACCGTGCTGAGCGACAACTCCCGCGCCTACATCCTCAAGCTGATGAGCCAGGTCGTCTCCTCGCAGCGCTGGGGCACGCCCGCCGGCGCTCCGTCCACGGTCACCGTGCACGTCAAGAACGGCTGGCTGGAGCGCGCCACGCACGGCTGGCGCGTGCACAGCCTCGGCACGTTCGACGGCGGCGGCCACGACTACATGATGTCCGTGCTGACGCAGGACAACAGCACCATGAGCTACGGCGTCACCACCATCCAGAACGTCGCCGAGGCCATCCACAAGGACCTGGTGCCGACCACCTCCGGCGTCCTGCGCTACACCCCGACCAGCGAGCCCCGCGAGGCGTTCGTCGCGGTTCCACCACAAGGCTGAGCCTTCACGGACGGGTCTCCCGCCGGACACCCGAGCGCCCTACGGTGACCGGCATGCGCCTGAGATCCGTACTCGCCGGCCTCGCCGCCGGCCTGGCGGCGGCCACCTGCCTGACCGCCGCCGGGCCCGCCCCCGCCCACGCGGGCCCCGAGCCCGACCACGACCACCCCTGCTCGCCCCGCGTCTCCATCCAGCGCTTCTCCGACGCCCTCGACAAGACGACGTACCACGGCATCTTCGTCGGCAACTTCTCCGCCCTCGCCGTGGACACCGACGGCTCCCTCGCCGCGCTCGAGGACCGCTCCGTCCTGTTCGACCTGGACCCGGTGACCCTGCGGCCGAAGGCGGCCGTCCGCCTCGCCGACGAGAACGGCGCCGAACTCGACTCCGAGGGAATCGCCGTCGAAAAGGACGGCACCCGGCTCGTCTCCTCCGAGACCGAGCCGTCCGTCCGCCGCTACTCCCGCGACGGCAGGATCCTCGACCGCCTCCCGGTCCCGCCCGCCCTGCTGGTCGCCCCGGCCGGGCGCGCCACCCCCAACCAGACCTTCGAGGGCCTGACCCCGCTGCCCGGCGGCCGCGCCCTGCTGGCCGCCATGGAGGGCGCGATCGCGGGGGACTCGCCCGGGATCGTCCGCTTCCAGACCTGGCAGCGCCACCACGACCGCTTTCGGCTCGCCGCCCAGTACGCCTACCGCACCGACCCCGGCCTCGGCGTCCCCGAGGTCCAGGCCCTCCCCGACGGACGGCTGCTGGTCCTGGAACGCGGCTTCACCGCGGGCTACGGCAACACCGTCCGCCTCTACCTCGCCGACCCGCGCCACGCCACGGACACCAGCGGCATCACGTACCTGACCGGGCAGCCGGGCGTCCGCCCGGTGGGCAAGACGCTGCTGGCCGACCTCGTCACCTGCCCGAGCCTCGGCGCGACCGCGAAGCAGCCCCAGCCGAACCCGCTGCTCGACAACATCGAGGGCATGACGATCACGGGGCGCGACCGCACCGGGCGGCTGAAGGTCGTCCTGGTCAGCGACGACAACGCGAACCCGGCCCAGACCACACGCTTCTACTACCTGCGGGTCCGCGTCTGACGCCTGCCCCCGTTTTGTTGCGCGGGGATGAAATCCGTCCCCGCCGGCGTTGGTGCCTTCCGGTAGAGCAGGTGGACTGGTCGACAGGAAGGCACCGGTGTGGGCACGCGACGGGGATGGGCACGACGGCTGGCGGGATACGCCTGGCGGTATCCGAAGGACGTCGTCCTGGCCCTCGGCTCCTCCCTCGCCGGCATGGCCGTGATGGCCGTCGTCCCGCTGGTCACCAAGGTGATCATCGACGACGTCATCGGCACGCACACCCGCTCCATGGCCCCCTGGGCGGGCGCCCTGATCGGCGCGGCCCTGCTCGTCTACGCCTCCACCTACGTCCGCCGCTACTACGGCGGCCGGCTCGCCCTCGACGTCCAGCACGACCTGCGGACGGAGATGTACGGCACGATCACCCGCCTCGACGGCCGCCGCCAGGACGAGCTGTCCACGGGGCAGGTGGTCGGCCGGGCCACCAGCGACCTGCAGCTGATCCAGGGCCTGCTCTTCATGCTCCCGATGACCATCGGGAACGTCCTGCTCTTCCTGATCTCCCTGGGGATCATGGCCTGGCTGTCGCTGCCGCTGACCCTGGTCGCCCTCGCCGTCGCCCCGGCGCTGTACCTCATCGCCAAGCGCAGCCGCACCAGGCTGCACCCCGCCACCTGGTACGCCCAGGCCCAGGCCGCCGCCGTCGCGGGCGTGGTCGACGGCGCGGTGAGCGGCGTCCGCGTGGTCAAGGGCTTCGGGCAGGAGGACCAGGAGACCGGCAAGCTCCGCGAGGTCGGCCGGCGGCTCTTCGCGGGACGGCTGCGCACCATCCGCCTCAACAGCCGGTTCACCCCCGCCCTCCAGGCCGTCCCGGCCCTCGGCCAGGTCGCCATGCTGGCCCTCGGCGGCTGGCTGGCCGTGCGCGGCCACATCACCCTCGGCACCTTCGTCGCCTTCTCCACCTACCTCGCCCAGCTGGTCGGCCCGGTCCGGATGCTCGCGGTCGTCCTCACCGTCGGCCAGCAGGCCCGCGCCGGCACCGAGCGCGTCCTGGAGCTGATCGACACCGAGCCGACCCTGAAGGACGGCACCCGGACCCTGCCGGCGGACGCCCCCGCCACCGTCGAGTTCGACGACGTCTCCTTCGGCTACGACGACGACCACCCCGTCCTCGAAGGACTCAGCTTCGAGATCCGCCCGGGGGAGACCCTGGCCGTCGTCGGCTCCTCCGGCTCCGGCAAGTCGACCGTCTCCCTGCTCCTGCCGCGCTTCTACGACGTCACCCGGGGCGCCGTCCTCATCGGCGGCCACGACGTGCGCGAGCTGACCCTGGACTCGCTCCGGGCGGCGATCGGCCTGGTCCCGGAGGACTCGTTCCTGTTCTCCGACACCGTCCACGACAACATCGCCTACGGCCGTCCCGACGCCACCCAGGAGGAGGTCGAGGCCGCCGCCCGCGCCGCCCAGGCGGACCGGTTCATCGCCGAGCTGCCCGACGGCTACGACACCAGGGTCGGCGAGCACGGCCTGACGCTCTCCGGCGGCCAGCGCCAGCGCGTCGCGCTCGCCCGCGCCCTGCTCACCGACCCGCGCCTGCTCGTCCTGGACGACGCCACCTCGGCCGTGGACGCCCGCGTCGAGCACGAGATCCACGAGGCGCTCCAGCACGTCATGGAGGGCCGTACGACCCTCCTCATCGCCCACCGCCGCTCCACCCTGAACCTCGCCGACCGCATCGCCGTCCTGGACGGCGGACGGCTCGCCGACCTCGGCACCCACGACGAGCTCCAGCAGCGCTGCGCGCTCTACCGCCGGCTGCTCACCGACCCCGACGAGCTGGGCGGTGTCTCCCCGGGCCACACGGGCCCCAGCGCACCGCAGGAGGACACCAGCCTGCGCGAGGAGCTGGACGCCGAGTACGACGCCGAGGCCGGCATCACGCCCCGGCTGTGGACGGGCGAGCGCCGGCCGCGGGACGCGGACACGGCGGGCACCCCGGCCACGCCCGAGCTGCTGGCCCAGGTCGAGGCGCTGCCGCCGGCAACCGACACCCCCGACATCGACGAGGACCGGGCGGTCCGCCCCGAGGAGTCCTACGGCCTCAGGCGCCTGCTGCGCGGCTTCGGGGCGCCCCTGCTCGTCAGCCTGCTGCTGGTCGCGGTGGACGCGGGTGCCGGGCTGCTGCTGCCGGTGCTGATCCGGCACGGCATCGACCAGGGCGTCAGCAAGACCGCCCTGGGTGCCGTGTGGGCGGCCTCGCTGCTGGGGCTCGTCACCGTGCTGGTGCAGTGGGCCGCGCAGACCGGCGAGACCCGGATGACCGGGCGGACCGGCGAGCGCGTGCTGTACGCGCTGCGGCTGAAGATCTTCGCGCAGCTCCAGCGGCTCGGCCTGGACTACTACGAGCGCGAGCTGACCGGCCGGATCATGACCCGGATGACCACCGACGTCGACGCCCTGTCGACCTTCCTGCAGACCGGCCTGGTCACGGCGTTCGTCTCGGTCGTCACCTTCTTCGGCATCATGGTCGCCCTGCTGGTGATCGACCTGCAGCTCGCCCTCGTCGTCTTCGCCACCCTGCCCCCGCTGGTCGTCGCCACGTTCTTCTTCCGCCGGGCGAGCGTGAAGGCGTACGAACTCGCCCGCGAACGCGTGTCGGTGGTCAACGCCGACCTGCAGGAGTCGGTCGCCGGGCTCAGGATCGTGCAGGCCTTCCGGCGCGAGCGGGACGGCGGCCGGCGGTTCGCCGAGCGCAGCGACAGCTACCGCAGCGCCCGCATCCGCGGCCAGTGGCTGATCTCCGTCTACTTCCCCTTCGTCCAGCTGCTGTCCTCCGTCGCCGCGGCCGCCGTGCTGATCGCGGGCGCCGGCCGGGTGGAGGCGGCCACGCTGACCACGGGCGCGCTCGTGGCGTACCTGCTCTACATCGACCTGTTCTTCGCGCCGGTCCAGCAGCTCTCCCAGGTCTTCGACGGCTACCAGCAGGCCACCGTCTCGCTGGGCCGCATCCAGGAGCTGCTGCGCGAACCGACGTCCACCCGGCCCGCCGGGCAGCCGCTCGCCGTGCCCTCCCTGCGCGGCGAGATCGCCTTCGAGAACGTGCACTTCGCGTACGGCGACGACGAGGAGGCGCTGTCCGGCGTCGACCTGCGGATACCCGCCGGGCAGACGGTCGCCTTCGTCGGCGAGACGGGCGCCGGCAAGTCGACGCTGGTCAAGCTGGTGGCGCGGTTCTACGACCCCACCTCCGGGCGGGTCACGGCCGACGGCACGGACCTGCGCGACCTGGACCTGACGGCCTACCGGCACCGGCTCGGGGTGGTCCCGCAGGAGGCCTACCTCTTCCCGGGCACGGTCCGCGACGCCATCGCCTACGGCCGTCCCGACGCCACCGACGCCGAGGTCGAGGCGGCCGCCCGGGCGGTCGGCGCGCACGAGATGATCGCCCGGCTCACGGGCGGCTACCTGCACGAGGTAGCCGAGCGCGGCCGCAACCTCTCGGCCGGCCAGCGCCAGCTCATCGCGCTCGCCCGCGCCGAACTCGTCGACCCCGACGTGCTGCTGCTGGACGAGGCCACGGCCGCGCTGGACCTGGCCACCGAGGCACAGGTCAACCAGGCCACCGACCGGCTGGCGGGCCGCCGTACGACGCTGGTGGTCGCCCACCGCCTGACCACGGCGGCCCGCGCCGACCGGGTGGTGCTGATGGACCACGGCCGGGTGGCCGAGGACGGCACCCACGAGGAACTCCTGGCCCGCGGCGGCCGGTACGCCGACCTGTGGTGGACCTTCCTCGGCCGGTCGGAGCCGGAGGAGCCGGTCGGGGTCACCCGCTGAGGCGGCGCCGGCGCGCGGGTGGGGGCGCGCGCCGGCCGCCGTGCAACCATCACGTACCTGTCGTGCGTCCGTACATCAGTACGGTCATCGCTGACGCAAGGTGCGGTACGGGGAGGACAGCAGTGGACAGTGGTGCGATGCGACGGCGCCTGGCGCTCGGCGCGACCGTCGTGGCAGCCTCCGGCGCGCTCGCCCTCGCGGTGCCCGCCACCGCCCAGGCGGCGACGGCCGGTTCCTGCGCCGGGCACGAGGTGCGCAGCCTGCCCTTCGGCGACGGCGTCGTCCACGTCTACAAGCGCAACGGCTACGTCTGCGCCGTCACCGTCGCCCGGCAGCCCGGCGCCAAGCGCGCGATGTCGGTCAGCGTCCAGGCCCGCGGCAACCGGCCGGTCGTGGACAAGGGCCGCTACAAGTACCTCGCCGGACCGGTGACCGTGCACGCCGGGCAGCGCTGCGTGTGGGTCAAGGGCTCGGTGGGCGGCCAGTCGGTCAGCTCCGGCTGGATCCTGTGCTGAACGCGCGCGTCACTCAACTCCCTCTGGTGTGCAAACAGTTGTTCAAGTAGCTTGCGGCGCACATCTGTCTCACAGGGGAGTGCGCATGCGCAAGGCGCTCAGATGGCTGCTGGCGCTCACGGTGCTCATAGGCACGCTGAGCACAGCGGCCACGGCCACCGCCGCCCAGCCCGAGCCCACCGACATCAAGGACCGGCTGCTGGCCGTACCCGGCATCAGCCTGGTCCAGGAGAAGCCCTACCCGGGCTACCGCTACTTCGTCCTCACCTACACCCAGCCGGTCGACCACCGGCACCCGGACCACGGCACCTTCCAGCAGCGGATCACCGTGCTGCACAAGGACACCAGCCGGCCCACGGTCTTCTACACGTCCGGCTACAACGTCTCCACGACGCCGTCCCGCCGCGAGCCCACCCAGATCGTGGACGGCAACCAGGTCTCCCTGGAGTACCGCTTCTTCACCCCGTCCCGTCCCGACCCGGCCGACTGGTCGAAGCTGGACATCTGGCAGGCGGCAAGCGACCAGCACCGCGTCTACGAGGCGCTGAAGCCGATCTACGGCGGCAACTGGCTGGCCACCGGCGGCTCCAAGGGCGGCATGACCGCCACCTACTACGAGCGCTTCTACCCGCACGACATGGACGGCGTCGTCGCCTACGTCGCCCCCAACGACGTCGTCAACCGCGAGGACTCGGCCTACGACCGCTTCTTCACCCGCGTCGGCACCCGGGAGTGCCGCGACCGGCTGAACGCCGTGCAGCGCGAGGCGCTGGTGCGCCGCGAGCCCCTGGAGAAGAGGTACGCGCAGTACGCCGCCGACCACGGCTACACCTTCGACACCATCGGCAGCCTCGACAAGGCCTACGAGGCGGTCGTCCTCGACTACGTCTGGGGCTTCTGGCAGTACAGCCTGCTGAAGGACTGCGACAGCGTCCCCGCCGACGCGGCGAGCGCCACCGACGACGCGATCTGGGACTCGGTCGACACCGTCTCCGGCTTCTCCGCCTACACCGACCAGGGCCTGGAGCCGTACACGCCGTACTACTACCAGGCGGGCACCCAGCTGGGCGCCCCCACCATCCACTTCCCCTACATCGAGCGGAAGTTGCTCCGCTACGGCTACCAGCCGCCGCGCAACTTCGTGCCGCGCTCCATCCCCATGCGCTTCCAGCCGGACGCGATGCGGGACGTGGACACCTGGGTGCGCCACCACGCCCGGCACATGCTCTTCGTGTACGGGCAGAACGACCCGTGGGGCGCCGAGCGCTTCCGGCTCGGCGCGGGCGCCCGTGACTCCTTCGTCCTCACGGCGCCCAGCATGAACCACGGCGCGAACGTGGCGGGCCTGGTCGCCGAGCAGAAGGCGTCGGCCACGGCCAGGATCCTCGCGTGGGCGGGAGTCGCGTCCCCGGCGGTGCTGGCGAACCCGTCTGCGGCGCGGCCGCTCGCCCGGTACGACTCGCGGCTGGACGTACGGGACGCGGAGCGCGAACCCGCGCTGCGGCCCTGAGCCCCGGGGCCGGCCCCCGCACCGGGGGCCGGCCCTCGCCCGGCCGCCGTGGAACCCGCCGCCGCCCTGCGCCGTCGAAGGGCCGGACCGCCGGGCGAGCCCCGTGGTGCGGGTGCGCGCCACGCCCGGCGGTCCGCCGCCACCGGCGCGCCCCCCTCCCATGCGCCGGTGGCGGCGCCGTCCCCGCTTCCTGTGCGTTGTCTTGACGGAAAGAAACTTCCCGGATATTGGTGCCCTTTGGAAGTTTCCTTCAAGCGGTTCTCCTCCGGAAGGAGCGCACGTGCACGACAGCAGCACGGCAGGCACGGGAAACACCGCACGGCCGTCCAGACGTACCGTCCTCGCCGCGACCGCGGGCCTCACCGCCGCGCTGACGGTCCGGGCCGGCACCGCCCACGCCGACCCGCCGGCGGACGACCGGCGGCTGAGCTCCCTCGTCTCCCGGATGACCCTGGAGGAGAAGGTCGGCCAGCTCTTCGTCATGCGGGTCTACGGCCACTCCGCCACCGCCCCCGACCAGGCCGACATCGACGCCAACCTCAAGGAGATCGGGGTCCGCACGGCCGCCGAGCTGATCGCGAAGTACCGGGTCGGCGGCATCATCTACTTCACCTGGGCCCACAACACCCGCGACCCCCGGCAGATCGCCGACCTGTCCAACGGCGTCCAGCGGGCCTCGCTGGGGCAGCCCCGCGGCCTGCCGGTGCTCATCGCCACGGACCAGGAGCACGGCGCGGTGTGCCGGGTGGGCAAGCCCGCCACGCTGTTCCCGGGCGCGATGGCCGTCGGTGCGGGAGAAAAAGGGCGCGAAGCGCTTCATCGGAAGGGCGGTGGCGGGAGGCGGGCGGGCGGAGCCCGTGCCGACGCCCGCGCCCTCGGCCGGATCTCCGGCGCCGAGCTGCGCGCCATGGGCATCAACCAGGACTACTCGCCGGACGCCGACGTGAACGTCAACCCGGCCAACCCCGTCATCGGCGTACGGTCGTTCGGCGCCGACCCCGAGGCCGTGGCCGCCCTGGTGGCCGCCGAGGTGGAGGGCTACCAGGCCTCCCGCGTCGCGGCGACCGCCAAGCACTTCCCGGGGCACGGCGACACCGCCGTCGACAGCCACACCGGGTTCCCGGTCATCACGCACAGCCGGGAGCTGTGGGAGCGGCTGGACGCCGTGCCCTTCCGGGCGGCGATCGGGGCCGGGATCGACTCGATCATGACGGCCCACATCCAATTCCCGGCCCTCGACGACTCCGGCGACCCGGCCACCCTCTCCCACCCGATCCTCACCGGCATCCTGCGCGGCGAACTCGGCTACGACGGGGTGGTGATCACCGACTCGCTCGGCATGGAGGGCGTGCGCACCAAGTACGGCGACGACCGGGTGCCGGTGCTGGCCCTGAAGGCCGGCGTCGACCAGCTGCTCAACCCGCCGTCCATCGACGTGGCCTGGCACGCGGTCCTGAAGGCCGTCCAGGACGGCGAACTGACCGAGGCCCGCCTGGACGAATCGATCCTGCGGATCCTGCGCCTGAAGTCCCGGCTCGGTCTCCTCGACCGGGCGCCGTACGTCACCCGGGCCGGCGTCGACCGGACGGTGGGCACCGCGGCCCACCTGGCCGCCGCCGACCGGATCGCCGAGCGGACCACGACGCTGCTGGTCAACGACGGCGGCGTGCTCCCGCTCGACCGCGGCCGGGAACCCCGGATCCTGGTCGTCGGCGCCGACCCGGCCTCCCCGTCCGGCACCACCGGGCCGCCCACCGGCGTCCTGGCCGCCGCCCTCACCGGGCTCGGCTTCACCGCCACCGCCCTGTCCACGGGCACCGCACCCTCGGCGGCCACCGTCGACCAGGCGGTGACGGCCGCTCAGGAGGCGGACGCCGTGGTCGTCCTGACGTACAACGTCACGGCGGGCAGCAGTCAGCGGACCCTGGTCCAGCGGCTGCTGGCCACCGGCCGGCCGGTGGTGGCCGTCGCCGTCCGCAACCCCTACGACGTCGCCCAGCTCGCCGGCGTCAAGGCCTGCCTGGCGACCTACTGCTGGACCGACGTCGAACTGCGCGCCGCCGCGCGGGTCGTCGCCGGCCGGGTGTCCCCCCGCGGCAGGCTCCCGGTGCCGGTGCAACGGGCGGACGACCCGGCCCAGGTGCTGTACCCCATCGGCCACGGGCTGACGTACTAGGCGTACGCCCCGCACCGGGCGCACGGCACCCACAAGGAGGAAAACCCCCGGCCCGTCTGGCGTGGCCCGTCATCGGCGGCCACGCTGGACGGGGGCGTCCGGGGGGAATGCGATGCGCGGGCAAGGTGCCGTGAGGGCGGCGTACCGGCTGCTGCCGGTCTGCTCGGCCCTCGCCGCGGCCGTCCTGCTCGGCGGCTGCCAGGGCCCGCGGGACACCCCCGTCGGCAACGCCGGGCCCACCACTGCCCAGCTCCCCGGCCACGGCGCCCAGTTCCTGGCGGTCGGCGCGTGCAGCTCCTTCGGCACGGCCGCCGTCACCGAGGTGCCGTGCGCGAGCGAACGGGCCGCCGCCCGGGTCGTCGCCCGCTACGACGGCACGGCCGACGACGGCCCGCTGTGCCCGCCGCTCGCCGACTTCGTCCTGCACATCGGCGCCCAGCGGCCGGCGGGCGACGCGGACGGCGACGAGGACCTCGGCGCGATCCCCCCGGGCTACGCCTGCATGCGCGACCTGGAACCGCCGCATCCCGGCGACCCCGGCGCCGGAGGCGGCCCCCGCACGATCCCGGGCGACTGCGTGCGCGACGTGGGCGGCGGCCGGGTCCGCGAGACCCCCTGCGACGGCTCGGGCCCCCGGGCACCGCAGTACGAGGTCACGACGGCGGTCACCGCCAGGTCCGCCTGCCCCGCCTCGACGGTCCTCTACGTCCAGCTCGGCGGCGGGGAGCCGGTGGGCTGCGCGCGAAGGCTGTGACGGCCCGCCGGCGCTCAGGCCCCCTCGGGCAGCGCCCGGGCCGCGTCCCGGAGTTCGGGCGTCGTCGCCGCGACCGCCGCCACCGCGAGGACGCACAGCAGGCCCCCGGTGACCAGGGAGAACGTGCCGGAGGTCCAGCCGGCCAGCAGACCGCCGCGCACGTTGCCGAGGCTGGGGCCCGCCTGGCCCACGATCTGCTCGGCGGCCGTGACCCGGCCCAGCAGCGCGTCCGGGGTCCGGGTCTGCACGAGGGTGGAGCGGGCGACGACCGAGGTGGCGTCCCCGGCCCCCGCGACGACGAGCAGACCGAGCCCGGCCCACGGGTTCGTCGACAGGCCGAACAGGACCAGGGACACGCCCCAGGTGCCCGCGGCGCACAGCATCACCGGGCCGGGCCGCCCCAGCCGGGTCAGCGCACCGGACAGCGCGGTCGCCCCGACGCCGCCCACCGCCAGGGCCGACAGGAACAGGCCCAGGGTGCGCGGGTCGTCGCCGAACCGCTCGGCGTTGACCAGGGGGAACAGGCTGACCGGGAAGGACAGCACGGTGGCGGCCAGGTCCGTGACCAGCGCCCCGCGCACCGCGCGGTGCCCGGCCAGGAACCGCAGCCCGTCCAGCACCCCGTGCAGCCCCGCCCGCGACGGCTCGCCCTCCGGCGGCAGCGGGGGCAGCCCGAAGGCACCGTAGAAGGCGAGGCCGAAGCTGAGGGCGTCCAGCAGATAGCAGGTGCCCACGCCCAGCCGGCCCAGCAGCACACCGGCCAGCGCGGGGCCGAGGAGCATCATCGACTTCCCGGCGACCTGGTTCAGGGCCAGACCGGCGGCCACCTGGTCCCTGGGCAGCAGCCGCGGTACGAACACCCCGGCGGCCGGGGCCCCGAGCGCGCCGAACGCCGCCTGCACCGCGACCAGCGCCAGGACGGCCACCACCGGGACGTGCCCGGTGTAGCCCTGCACGGCCAGCAGCAGCGAGCAGGCGGCCTGCCCCACGGTGGCCGTCAGATAGATCCGGCGCCGGTCCGCCCGGTCCGCCCGGGCCCCGGCGAACAGGCCGAACACCACCAGGGGCAGCGCCTGCGCCAGCCCGACCGCGCCGGTCCACGCCGTGCTGCGGGTCATGCCCCAGACCTGGTACATGACCGTCACCATGGTCATGAACCCGCCGAGCAGGGAGACCGTGCGCCCGATCAGCAGCCGCCGGAAGACGGGTGAGGTGCGCAGCGGCGTGACGTCGACGAGCGAGCGGGCCAGGCTCATGAGGGCAGGCCGGGGAGGGCGGGCGGCGCGGTCACCGGGGGAGACTAACGGGGCACCACGACCCCGGCGAGCGAATTTCCGGCGTGACCGGCCGCCACCGGCGCCGCCCGACGGCTAGGCGGCCTCTCCGAGCAGGCGTACGAGGTGGTCCCGGCCGGCGTCGAGCAGTTCCGGGAGCGGGGCGGCCGCCTCGTACCACCGCTTCTCGTACTCCCAGCACAGCCAGCCGTCCCAGCCGTTCCGGCACAGCACGTCCACGCACTCGGTGAGCGGCAGGACGCCCGCGCCGAGCGGCAGCGGGCTGGTGTCGTCGGCCGAGGCGATGTCCTTGACCTGGACGTAGCCGAGGTGCGGGGCGAGCGCCGCGAAGCTGTCCGCGGGCTGCTCGCCGCCCAGCCAGGTGTGCATCACGTCCCACAGCGCGCCCACCTGCCGGTGCCCGACCGGTCCGAGGACGCGGATCGCGTCGGCGCCGGTGCGGTGCGAGTCGTGGGTCTCCAGCAGGATCCGCGGGCCGAGCGCGGAGGCGTCCTCGGCGGCGGCGCCCAGGCGCCGGGCGGCGATGGCGTCGGACTCCTCGGGGGGCAGGTTCGGGTCGGCGCCGGGGAGGACCCGGACGAAGGGGGCGCCCAGGTCGTGGGCCAGCTGCAGGAGCTGCCGGATCTCGTCGAGGACGGGCGCGTCGTCACCGGGCGCGGCCACCCGCGTGTATCCGGCGAGGCCCAGGACCTCCACGCCGGCCGCCTTGAACTGCGAGGCGATCTCGGCGCGTTCGGCCGGGGAGAGGCCGGGGTGCACCGGTTCCTCGGGATGGGCGCGCAGTTCCACGCCGTGATAGCCGTGCGCGGTCGCGAGCGCCAGGACGTCGGGTACGGGCAGACCGGGGACACCGAGAGTGGAGAACGCCAGCTTCATGCTCGGACCCTACTCGTCAGGTGCCCGATCCGCGCAGATCCAACCGCCAGTCCTGGCCGACCAGATCCCGGCCGAAGGAACGGTGGGGTTTCTCGGCTACGAGGACGAAGCCGTGCCGCTGGTAGAGGCGCCGGGCGCCGCTGAGCACGTCGTTGGTCCACAGCACCAGGTGCCGGTAGCCGGTCTCGCGCGCGAAGCCGACGACGGCGCGCACCAGCCGGTCGCCGATCCCGTGCCCGCGCGCGGAGGGCTCGACCAGCAGCAGCCGCAGGCGCGCGGTGGCCGGGGCGGCGTCCCGCACGCACATCACGCATCCCACCGCCCGGCCGTCCAGCTCGGCGATCCACACCCGTTCCCGACGCGGGTCGTGATCCTCGGCGAAGTCGGCGACGATCCGCGCCACCAGCCCCTCGTACTCGGCGTTCCAGCCGTACTCGGCCGCGTACAGCGCACCGTTGCGCTGCACGATCCACCCGAGATCACCGGCCCGGGGCGCGCGCAGCAAGACCCCCGGCCCACCGGCCGCCGCCCCGTCGGAACCCCTGGCATCCACAGATCCGGAGCCTAGGCCCACACGAAGACCCCGTCGACCGCAGAAGGACGCGGCGCTCCCCC
>NZ_KQ948859.1:0-67243 GCF_001514215.1 Streptomyces bungoensis | reverse complement strand
CGACCCCGCAGCCCCCGAGCTACTGGGCGCCCCGCGGAACCCCGGAGGACCCCCGCACCATCAACTCGCCCCGGATGGAAGCGACGCCACCGAGCGGCGGTTCCTCGCGGCCCATCGCGACGCGGCCCGCGCGGGCTCCCGCCTCCGCCAGGGGGAGCCGTACCGTCGTGAGGGACGGCACGCAGTCGATGCTGAACGGCAGGTCGTCGAAGCCGGCCACCGAGACGTCCTCGGGGATGCGCAGCCCGGACTCGCGCAGCGCGGCGCACGCGCCCAGCGCGACGGAGTCGTTCGCGGCGACGATCGCCGTCAGGGACGGATCGCGGCGCAGCAGTTCCAGCGTGGCCTCGTGGCCGGAGCGCCGGTCGTAGCGGCCGTACACCGTCCAGCGCGGGTCCTCCTCGATGCCGGCCGCCGCCAGGGCCGCGCGGTGGCCCTCCAGGCGGTGCCGGGTGGTCGTGCGCTCCACGGGGCCGGCGATGTAGCCGAGCCGGCGGTGGCCGAGCCCGATGAGGTGGTCCGTGAGGGCGCGGGCGCCGCCGCGGTTGTCGAAGGTCAGGGCGATGGCCCGGGTGTCCGGCGCCGGCGGCCGGCCGCACAGCACCACCCGGGTGCCCGCCTCCGCCAGCTTGCGCAGCTTCGCCGCCACCGCCGCCGCGTGCGGCGCGTCCTCCACGGCCCCGCCGGTCAGCACCACGGCCGCGGCCCGCTGCCGCTGCAGCAGCGTGAGGTACGTCAGCTCGCGCTCCGGCGATCCGCCGGTGTTGCACACGACGGCCAGCCGTTCACCGCCCGCGCGCCCGCCGGGGCCCCCGATCTCGCCCTGGATCGCGCCGGCCATGATCCCGAAGAAGGGGTCCGCGATGTCGTTGACGAGGATGCCGACCAGGTCGGAGGTGGCCGCGGCGAGGGCGCTGGCCGGGCCGTTGAGGACGTAGTCCAGCTCGTCCACCGCCCGCAGCACCCGCTCGCGCGTGGAGGCGGCGACCGGGTAGTTGCCGTTCAGCACGCGCGACACCGTCGCGGGGGAGACCTGTGCGCGGGCCGCCACATCCGCCAGGGTCACCGTCATCTCGTCGTCCTCCGGTCGCGCGGGTGAACGCGCATGTCGTCGCGCATGGGTCCTCGTTACGTCCTCGTAGACAGGCCGCCGCACGGGCACGGTTCCGTGCGGTGTCGAGCAGACCTTAAAGCCAACCGCCCCGTTTGTTCGCCCCCTCGAACAAGCGGAAACGGCCCGGGTCTTGTCCGGACCACTGGTCAGAGGCTAGCTTCTACAGATATAGAAAGCGCTTGCTGTGCGGCTGGCGCTGCTGAAACCGGTCGGGCGCCGGGCGCCCACGAAGGGGACTGACGTGACACGCAAGACGGTGCGTATCGCCATGAACGGCGTGACCGGGCGCATGGGCTACCGCCAGCACCTCGTCCGGTCGATCCTCGCCCTGCGCGAGCAGGGCGGCCTCGACCTCGGCGACGGCACCGTGCTGTGGCCCGAACCGGTCCTGGTCGGCCGCCGCGGGCACGCCCTGCGGGAGATCGCCGAGCGGCACGGCCTGGAGCACGTCTCCACCGACCTCGACGCCGTCCTCGCCGACCCGGCCGTCGACGTCTACTTCGACGCCCAGGTCACCTCCGCCCGCGAGGAGGCGATCAGGAAGGCGATCGCCGCCGGCAAGCACGTCTACACCGAGAAGCCCACGGCCACCGGCCTCGACGGCGCCCTCGAACTCGCCCGCCTGGCCCACGCGAAGGGCGTCCGGCACGGCGTCGTCCAGGACAAGATCTTCCTGCCCGGGCTGCTCAAGCTGAAGCGGCTCATCGACGGCGGCTTCTTCGGCCGGATCCTCTCCGTGCGCGGCGAGTTCGGCTACTGGGTCTTCGAGGGCGACTGGCAGTCGGCCCAGCGCCCCTCATGGAACTACCGCGCCGAGGACGGCGGTGGCATCGTTGTCGACATGTTCCCGCACTGGGAATACGTGCTGCACGAGCTGTTCGGCCGGGTGAAGACCGTCCAGGCCCTCGCCACCACCCACGTCCCCCAGCGCTGGGACGAGCAGGGCAAGCCCTACGACGCCACCGCCGACGACGCCGCGTACGGCGTCTTCGAGCTCGAGGGCGGCGCCGTCGCCCAGATCAACTCCTCCTGGGCCGTCCGGGTCAACCGCGACGAACTGGTCGAGTTCCAGGTGGACGGCACCGAGGGTTCCGCCGTCGCCGGCCTGCGCAGCTGCCGCGTCCAGCACCGCTCGGCCACCCCCAAGCCGGTCTGGAACCCGGACGTCCCCGCCACCGAGGTCTTCCGCGACCAGTGGCAGGAGGTCCCGGACAACGGCGAGTTCGACAACGGCTTCAAGGCCCAGTGGGAGCTGTTCCTCAGGCACGTCCACGCCGGCACGCCGTACCACTGGGACCTGCTGGCCGGCGCCCGCGGCGTCCAGCTCGCCGAACTGGGCCTGAGGTCCTCCGCCGAGGGCCGCCGCCTCGACGTCCCGGAGATCGCGCTGTGACCCTCCGCCTCCCGGCCGCGGACGGCGGCCTGCGCGCCTACGAACCGCGCACCGAACCCCTCACCGTCAGCCCCGGCACGCCGCTGACCTCCCGGACGGTCCTCTCGGCGGCCCACGTCGTCGCCGACCCGCTCGCCGACGTCTCGCCCGACGCGCCCGCCGCCGTCGACTGGGACGCCACCCTCGCCTTCCGCCGCCACCTGTGGTCCCACGGGCTCGGCGTCGCCGAGGCGATGGACACCGCCCAGCGCGGCATGGGCCTGGACTGGGCCGGCGCGGCCGAACTCATCCGCCGGTCGGCGGCGGAGGCGCGCGCCGTGGGCGGCCGCGTCGCCTGCGGCGTCGGCACCGACCAGCTCACCACCGGCACCCTCGCCGAGATCCGCGCCGCCTACGAGGAGCAGCTCGCGCTGGTGGAGGAGGCCGGCGCGCAGGCGATCCTCATGGCCTCCCGGGCCCTGGCCGCCGCCGCGGCCGGACCCGAGGACTACCTGGAGGTCTACGGCCACCTCCTGCGCCAGGCGGCCGAACCGGTCGTCCTGCACTGGCTCGGCCCGATGTTCGATCCGGTGCTGGAGGGCTACTGGGGCTCGGCGGACCTCGACGCGGCCACCGAGACCTTCCTCGAGGTCGTCGCCGCCCACCCGGACAAGGTCGACGGCGTGAAGATCTCCCTGCTGGACGCCGGGCGCGAGATCGCCCTGCGCCGCCGCCTCCCGAGGGGCGTGCGCTGCTACACCGGCGACGACTTCCACTACCCCGAGCTGATCGCGGGCGACGAACAGGGCTTCAGCCACGCCCTGCTCGGCATCTTCGACCCGCTGGGCCCGCTGGCCGCCGAGGCGGTGCGGGTGCTGGACACGGGGAACACGCAAGGCTTCCGCGACCTGCTCGACCCCACCGTGGAGCTGTCCCGCCACCTGTTCCAGGCGCCGACCCGCTTCTACAAGACGGGGGTCGTCCTCCTCGCCTGGCTGGCCGGCCACCAGTCGCACTTCACGATGGTCGGCGGCCTGCAGTCGGCCCGCTCCCTCCCGCACCTCGCGCGCGCCTACGAACTCGCCGACGGCCTGGGCCTGTTCCCGGACCCGAAGCTGGCCGAGGAGCGGATGAGGAACCTGCTGGCGCTGTACGGGGTGAACCAGTGAGCACCGGACTCGAACGCTTCTCCATCAACCAGATGACGGTCAAGCAGCTCACGCTGCCCGAACTGGTGGCCGCCTGCGCCGAGCTCGGCGTACCGGGCGTGGGCCTGTGGCGCGAGCCCGTCCAGGCGTACGGCGTGGAGGCGACCGCCGGGCTCGTCCGCGACGCGGGCCTCGCCGTCACCACCCTGTGCCGCGGCGGGTTCCTCACCGCTCTGGACCCGGACGCACGCGCGGCGGCGCTGGCCGACAACCGGCGCGCGGTCGACGAGGCGGCCGCCCTCGGCACCGACACGCTGGTCCTGGTCTCCGGCGGGCTCCCGGCCGGCTCCAAGGACCTGGGCGCGGCCCGGGAGCGCATCGCCGACGCCCTGGCGGAGCTGGCACCGTACGCGGAGGAGCACGGCGTACGCCTCGCCATCGAGCCCCTGCACCCCATGTACGCGGCCGACCGCTGCGTGGTCTCCACCCTCACCCAGGCCCTGGACCTGGCCGAACGGTTCCCCGCCCACCAGGTGGGCGTGACCGTCGACACGTACCACGTCTGGTGGGACGACCGGGCGCCCGCCGAGATCGCCCGCGCCGGCGCGGGCGGCCGCATCCACGCCCTCCAGCTCGCCGACTGGACCACCCCGCTGCCCGAGGGCGTCCTCAACGGCCGGGGCCAGATCGGCGACGGCGCGATCGACATGCGCGCGTGGAAGGGCTGTGCGGAGGCGGCGGGCTACACCGGGCCGATCGAGGTCGAGCTGTTCAACGAGGGGCTGTGGGCGCGGGACGGCCGGGAGGTCCTGAAGGAGACGGCCGAACGGTTTCTCGCACACGCGATCGACGAGTGACCCTCCCGGAAAATTATCGGGACCGTCGTGCAACCCTTCCCCCGCCTCCCGTGTCGTAGCAGGCATCAGGACTTCCGGTGGGGGACCCGGGGGGGTTCGGGGAGTTCTGGCACGGAGGGGAAAGCCGAGGGGGAGCGCCGGTCGACGGACCGGGGCTCCCCCTCGAAAACGTGCAGGGTCCCAAGGGCCCTAGAAGAACACCCCGCACCGCAGCAGCACGTTCGCGTACGGCCGGGCCTCCCCGGTGCGCACCACCAGCCGCGCCCCGGCCGACAGCTCCTTGAGCCGTGCGTGCGGGACCAGGGTCAGCCCCGCCAGCCGCTCCCGCAGCAGCGCGCTCGCCGCCGGATTGGCCTGCCGCACCTCCTCGGCCGCAGTGGCCCCCTCTACCACCAGCTCGGCCAGCAGCCCGTCCAGGACCTCCGCGAAGGACGGCACGCCCGCGCGGAAGGCGAGGTCCACCACCCGGGGGCCGCGGGGGATCGGCATGCCGGCGTCGCAGACCAGCACCTCGTCGCCGTGGCCCAGCTCGGCGATCGCGCCGGACAGGTGCCGGTTGAGAATGCCCGCCCTCTTCACCGCGCCCCACCCCGCCCGCCGAGGGCCTCGGCCTCGGCCGCCGTCGGGTACGACTCCTGCGCGCCCCGCCTCGTCACCGCCGCCGCGCCCACCCGGGCCGCGTAGGCCGCCGCCTCGGCCAGGGAGGCACCCGACCCCAGCTCCCGGGCCAGGGCGGCCGTGAAGGCGTCCCCGGCACCGGTGGTGTCCACCGCGTCCACCCGCACCGACGGCACCCGCGTCACGCCGGAGGAGTCGCACACCAGCGCCCCCTCCGCGCCCAGGGTGACCACCACCGAGCGCGGGCCCTTGGCCAGCAGCAGCCGCGCCCAGTCCGCCGGCTCCTCGCTCACGCACGCCTCGCCCAGGAGGACGCGGGCCTCGTGCTCGTTGACGACCAGCGGGTCGCAGGCGGCCAGCACCTCGGTGGGCAGGGCCCGCGGCGGGGAGGGGTTGAGCACGAACCGGCTGCCGTCGGCCAGGTGGCGGACGACCTCCACGACCGTCTCCAGCGGGATCTCCAGCTGCGCCGACACCACGCGGGAGGCGAGGAAGAGGCTGACGGCGGCCCGGACGTCCCCGGGCGTGAGCCGGGCGTTGGCGCCGGGCGAGACCACGATGCTGTTGTCGCCGGACGGGTCGACCGTGATCAGCGCGACACCCGTCGGCGCCCCGCCGACCAGCACGCCCACCGTGTCCACCCCGGCCGCGTGCAGGGAGTCCAGCAGCAGCCGGCCGTGGCCGTCGTCGCCGACCCGCGCCAGCAGGGCCGTCCGGGCCCCGAGCCGCGCGGCCGCGACCGCCTGGTTGGCGCCCTTGCCGCCCGGGTGCACGGCCAGATCGCCGCCGAGCACCGTCTCGCCGGCGGCCGGTCTGCGCTCGACGACGGTCACCAGGTCGGCGTTGGCCGAACCCACGACCAGGAGGTCGTAGTCGTACATGTGTGACTCCCCTGAGAGATACCCGCGGCGGGCGGTCCCGGCCGTGGACCCACGGCCGGGACCGCCCGTTCCCCGTCTGCGTCAGCCGCTGAAGCCGGCCACGTTCTGCTTCGTGACCACCTTCACCGGCACCTTCACCGTCGGCTCCACCTTCTTGCCCCGCACGGCCCGGAGGGCGTTGTCCACCGCGATCCGGCCGAGCTGGGTGGGCTGCTGGGCCACCGACGCGTAGAGCGTGCCGCCCTCGACGGCCTTCAGGCCGTCCGGGGTACCGTCGAAGCCTACGACCGCCACGGACTTCCCGGCCCGGGAACCGAGCGCCTTGACGGCGCCGAGCGCCATCTCGTCGTTGGCCGCGATGACGCCCTGGACGTCGGGGTGGGCCTGGAGCAGGTTCGACATCACGTCGAGTCCCTTGGTGCGGTCGAAGTCGGCGGGCTGCTGGGCGACGACCTGGATGCCCGGGTAGGCCTTGAGGCCCTTGGCGAAGCCCGCCGCCCGCTCCCGGGCGGCGGAGGTGCCCGCCTGGCCCTGCAGAATGACGATCTTGCCCTTGCCGCCGAGCTTCTGCGCGATCGTCCGGGCCGCCAGCTCACCGCCCGCGACGTTGTCGGAGGCCACGAGGGCGTCCACGGAGGCCTTGTTGACGCCCCGGTCGACGGCGATCACCGGCAGGCCCGCCTTGTCCGCGGCCTTCACGGAGTTGCCCGCCGCGTCCGAGTCCACCGGGTTGACGATGATCGCGCCGAGGTGCGAACTGGTGAAGTTCTGCAGCTGGTTGGCCTGCTGGGAGGCGTCGTTCTGGGCGTCCGTGACGGTCAGGTCCACGCCCAGCTTCTTCGCCTCGGCCTGGGCGCCCGCCCGGATCTGCACGAAGAAGGGGTTGTTGAGGGTGGACAGCGACAGGCCCATCTTCGGGTTCGCCGCGGACGAGGACCCGCCGTGCAGGAACGAGGTCGCGCCGACCACCGCCACCGTCACCACGGCCGCGAGCGCGTACGTCAGCGTCTGCCGGCCCTTCGGCCCGCCCGCACCGGCCGCCGCCGGGGTGGCCCCGGCCTTGCGGCGCACGGTGTCCAGCAGCACCGCCAGCGCGATGACGACGCCGATGACGACCTGCTGCCAGAAGGCGGACACGTTCAGCAGGTTCAGGCCGTTGCGCAGCACCGCCAGGATCAGCGCGCCGATCAGGGTGCCCGACGCCTTGCCGGTGCCGCCCGCGAGCGAGGCGCCGCCGATGACGACCGCGGCGATGGCGTCGAGTTCGTACCCGTCGGCGGCCTGCGGCTGAGCGGAGGACAGCCGGGCGGCGAGCACGATGCCCGCCACGGCCGCGAACACGCCGGACAGGGCGTAGATGGCGAGCTTCTGCCGCGGCACCCGCAGACCCGACAGCCGCGCGGCCTCCTCGTTGCCGCCGATCGCGTACATCGAGCGGCCGATGTAGGTCCGGCCGAGCACGAACGCCGCGATCAGGCCCATCACCACCATGACCAGCACCGGCACCGGCAGCCAGTCGCCGAGGGTGTCCCCGAGGTGGGAGACGGAGTCCGGGAACGGGATGGGCACGCCCCCGGAGACCACCAGGGACAGGCCCCGGGCCACCGACAGCATGGCGAGCGTCGCGATGAACGGGGGCAGCTTGCCGTAGGCGACGAGGAAGCCGCTCACCAGGCCCGCCACGAGGCCCGTGGCCACGGCCAGGACGACCGCGAGGACCACCGGCACACCGTGCTGCGTGGCGCTCCAGGCCAGCACGGTCGCCGACAGCGCGGCCACCGAGCCGACCGACAGGTCGATGCCCGCGGAGACGATCACGAAGGTCACGCCGAAGGCCAGGATGGCGGTCACGGCCGCCTGGACGCCGACGTTGAGCAGGTTGTCCGTCGTCAGGAAGTCGCCGGACAGCGCCGACAGCGCCACGACGAGGACGATCAGCGCGGTCAGCGCGCCGTTGTCGAGCAGCAGCCGGCGCAGGCCGCCCGGGGCGCCACTCGCGCCCGTCGTGCTCTTGAGCGAGTCAGTGGCCACGGGGGGCCTCCCGTCCGGTAGAGGTAGAGGTGGAGGTGGCGGTAGAAGGGGTGGAGACGGCGAGGGCCATGACGGCGTCCTGCGTGGCCTCCTCGGCCGTGAGCTCGCCCGCGATCCGGCCCTGGGCCATCACCAGCACCCGGTCACTCATGCCGAGCACCTCGGGCAGGTCGCTGGAGATCATCAGGACGGCGGCGCCCGCGGCCGTGAGTTCGTTGATCAGCTGGTAGATCTCGACCTTGGCGCCGACGTCGATGCCGCGCGTCGGCTCGTCCAGGATCAGCACCTTGGAGTCGGCCAGCAGCCACTTGCCGATGACGACCTTCTGCTGGTTGCCGCCGGAGAGGGTCCGCACGTGCTGGCCGAGCCCGGCCATCCGCACGCCGAGGCGCTCGGCCATCCGCCCGGCCGCCGCGCGCTGCGCCTTGCGGTCCACCAGCCCGGCCCGGGTCGCCGAACGCAGGGTGACGAGGCCCAGGTTCTCCTCGACGGAGGCGTCCAGCACGAGCCCCTGGCCCTTGCGGTCCTCCGGTACGAGCCCGATCCCGGCCGCCATGGCCGCGTTCACGTCGTGCCGCCTGAGCGCCGTCCCGGAGACCTTGACGGCACCCCGGTCGTAGGGGTCCGCGCCGAACACGGCCCGCACCACCTCGGTGCGGCCCGCGCCGACGAGGCCGGCGATGCCGACCACCTCACCGGCGTGCACCTCGAAGCCGACGTCGTGGAACACGCCGTCCCGGGTGAGCCCCTCGACGGTGAGCAGCGGGGTGCCCCGGTCGGGGCGCCGGCGCGGGTACTGCTGCTCGATGGAGCGGCCCACCATGAGCCGCACCAGCTCCTCCTCGGGGGTGCCGGCGGGCACCTGGCCGACGCTCCGGCCGTCCCGGATGACGGTCACCCGGTCCCCGAGGGCGGCGATCTCCTCCAGGTGGTGGGTGATGAAGACGACGCCGACCCCGTCCGCGCGCAGGCCCCGCACGATGGCGAACAGCTTCTCGACCTCCTCCGAGGTCAGCACGGCGGTCGGCTCGTCCATCACCAGCACGCGCGCCTCCAGGCTGAGCGCCTTGGCGATCTCCACCATCTGCAGCCGGGCGATGCCGAGTTCGCGCACCCGCGCGCGGGGGGACACGTCGACGCCCACGCGCGCGAGGAGCACCTCGGCGTCGGCCTCCATCCGCCTGCGGTCGATCATCCCGAAGCGGCGCGGCTGGCGGCCCAGGAAGATGTTCTCGGCGACGGTCAGGTCGGGAACGAGGTTGAACTCCTGGTAGATGGTGGCGATCCCGAGCCGTTCGGCGTCCTGCGCGCCGTGGATGCGCACCTCCTCGCCGTCGACCCGGATCCGCCCCTCGTCGGGCGTGTGGGCGCCGGAGAGCATCTTGATGAGCGTGCTCTTGCCGGCGCCGTTCTCACCGAGCAGCACATGGACCTCGCCCCGGCGCAGGTCGAAGTCGACGCCGTCCAGCGCGACCACGCCCGGGAAGGTCTTCCGTATGCCCTCGATACGCAGCAACTCGTCCGGGTCGCTCACGGCGTGCTCCTTTGCACTGGCGGGGAGTCCTCGCCGCACGAGCGGCGTACGACGAGGCGGGCGGGGAGGGTGACGGACTGCGGGGGCCGCCCCTCGATGCGGTCGACCAGGGCGCGTACGGCGGCCCGGCCCAGCTCGCCCGTGGGCTGGGCGATCGCGGTGACGGGCGGATCGGTGTGCACGAACCACGGGATGTCGTCGAACGCGGCGAGCGCGATGTCGTCCGGCACGCGCAGCCCGCGCGCGCGGATCGCGTCCAGGGCACCGAGGGCCATCAGGTTGTCGGCGGCGAAGACCACCTCCGGCGGCCGCGGGAGGTCCAGGAACCCCTCGGTGACCCGCCGCCCGCTGTCGGCCTGGAAGTCGCCCTGGCCTATGCAGGCGTCCGGGAGGGGGAGCCCGTACTCCGCCAGGGCCGCGCGGAAGGCCTCCACCCGCTCGCTGCCGGTCGTGGTGGCCGCCGGGCCCGCGATGATCGCGAGCCGCCGGTGCCCGAGCCCGTGCAGGTGCGCGACGAGGTCCCGCACCGCCGCCTGCCCGTCGGCCCGTACGACGGGCACGTCGACCCCGGGGATCCACCGGTCCACGAAGACCATCGGCGTCCCCGCGCGCGCGGCGTCCAGCATCAGCGGGGAGCCGCCGTCGGTGGGGGAGACGAGGAGCCCGTCGATCCGCCGGTCGAGCAGGTTCCGCACGTGGTGGTCCTGCAGGTCCGGCCGCTCGTCGGCGTTGCCGATGATGACGCTGTAGCCGAGCGCGCGGGCCTCCTCCTCGACGGAGCGGGCCAGCTCGGTGAAGTACGGGTTGAGCACGTCACTGATGACCAGCCCCAGGGTGTGGGTCTGGTCGGTGCGCAGGGACCGGGCGACGGCGTTGCGGCGGTAGCCCAGCCGCTCCACGGCGGCCAGCACCCGCGTGCGCGCGTCGGCGCTCACCGACGGGTGGTCGTTCAGCACCCGCGACACCGTGGCGACGGACACGCCCGCCTGCGCGGCGACGTCCTTGATGCTCGCCATCGTCGGCCCCACCTCCTCGTGGAATCGATTACAACGCTGGGTCGCAGGAGGGATTGGAATCGATTACACGGCATCGGTGCAAGGGGGTGCGGGCAGGCCGCAACCCAATCGTGACCCGGAGGCGGGGACGTCCCCGGCGCCTCCGGGCCGGTCAGCGCCCGGAGCCGAGCAGCCCGGCGAGGGTCCCGGTGAAGTCCGCCGCCGAGTGGTCGGCGTGGGCGCGGATCCGGGCGGCGACGGCGGCGGCCCCGCCGCCCTCCACGAGCCGGACGAGCCGGTCCGCGCGGGCGTCCAGGCCCTCGCGGGTGTCCGGGAGCGTGGACAGGTAGAAGTCCGCGGCGTCGTACGCCAGGTGGAACACGTGCTTCTTGAGGTCGCTCAGCGTCAGGTAGTCGTCGTCGGTGACCGGCGCCGGTTCGGGGGCGCCGACGCACAGCACCGGGGTGCCGGCGCCCCAGGCGTTGACGGCCAGGTGGTAGGTGTCCGTGATGACGAGGCGGTACCGGGGCAGGACGTGCACCAGGTCGCCGATGCTGTGCGGGCCCGGGCGCGCCGCGATGTGGGCGACGGCGGCGGGGGTGTCCCGGTCGAACCAGGGCAGCCACTCCAGGGGGGCGCCGAGGCGGCCGGCGAGGCGGTCGCAGAAGGCGGGCAGCCAGTCGGGGACGGGGGTGCGGGCCCCGAGGAACACGCCGATCGCACCGCCGTCCGGGACCTCCCCGGACCAGGGCGTGGCCGGGAGGAGGCCGGCGAGGTCGCCCGGCCGGGACAGCAGCGCCGCGTCCGAGCCGAAGTACTCGGTCGTACGGTCCCCGCGCAGGTGCGCGACCCGGGCCGCCGACAGCGGGTCGCGCAGCCAGAGGCGGTGGCTGCAGGTCATCAGGCGGGAGAACAGGGGGCCGTACTCCTTGTCCTCGCCGTCGCCGTCGCCGTAGTCGGACTGCGTGTTGTGGAGGATCGTGCCGCCGTAGCTGAGGGTCCGTGCGAGCAGGTCGTCCGGCTGGTCCGCGAGCAGCAGGGTCCGGTGCAGCAGGGCCCGGGCGGCGTCGCGGTCCGCGGCGACGCCGAAGTCGAGCAGGCGGTTCGTCGCGTCCTGGGCCAGGTAGTGCCGGGTGTGCAGGAAGTCGCCCCAGAAGACGACCGCGTCGTGGTCGCGGAGGGTGTCGAGGTCCTCGATCAGGGACCGGAAGCGGAACGGGAGTTCGGTGTCCCGCGCGCACGCGCGCAGCGGCACGGTCTCCGGCGGGTGCAGGGTGTACCAGGTCGTGTCGAACCCGGCGCCCGTGCGCCGGCGCAGTGACTCGAAGGCCAGGTCGACGGTCAGCATCCCCGTGTTGCGGTAGCCGATGTTGGGCGCGGTGATGACGGCGACGCGTGCCATGTGCTCGTTTCCCCCCAGCGGTTGCTGCCCCGGAGCGGGGTGCGGTGCGGTCACCGGCCAACGTACACAGCGGGGCCGGTCACCGGATTCCCCGGGCAGGGCAACGCTGTCACACCCCACCGGTACCGTCGGGTCATGTCCAACCACACGGGGAACCCCACGGCCGAGCGCCGGCTCGCCGTGCTCGAGGGCGTCCTGGAGCGGATCACGTACGCCAACGAGGAGAACGGCTACACGGTCGCCCGGGTCGACACCGGACGGGGCGCCGGCGACCTGCTCACCGTGGTCGGCGCGCTGCTCGGCGCCCAGGTCGGGGAGTCCCTGCGGATGGAGGGCCGCTGGGGCTCGCATCCGCAGTACGGCAAGCAGTTCCACGTCGAGAACTACACGACCGTCCTGCCGGCCACCGTCCAGGGCATCCGGCGCTACCTCGGGTCCGGGCTGGTCAAGGGCATCGGGCCGGTGTTCGCCGACCGCATCACGCAGCACTTCGGGGTGGACACGCTGCGGATCATCGAGGAAGAGCCCAAGAGGCTCGTCGAGGTGCCCGGCCTCGGTCCCAAGCGGACCAGGAAGATCGCCGACGCCTGGGAGGAGCAGAAGGCGATCAAGGAGGTCATGCTCTTCCTCCAGACGGTCGAGGTGTCGACGTCGATCGCGGTGCGGATCTACAAGAAGTACGGGGACGCGTCCATCTCGGTCGTCAGGAACCAGCCCTACCGGCTCGCCTCCGACGTCTGGGGCATCGGGTTCCTCACCGCCGACAAGATCGCCCGGTCCGTCGGCATCCCGCACGACAGCCCCGACCGGGTCAAGGCGGGCCTGCAGTACGCGCTGTCCCAGTCCGCCGACCAGGGCCACTGCTACCTGCCCGAGGAGCGGCTGATCGCCGACGCCGTCAAGCTCCTCCAGGTCGACACCGGGCTCGTCATCGAGTGCCTCGCCGAGCTGGCCGGGCCGGGGGAGGAGGGCGAGGAGCCGGGGGTCGTACGGGAGAAGGTGCCGGGGCCGGACGGGGACCCGCAGCCGGTCACCGCCGTGTACCTGGTGCCGTTCCACCGCGCCGAACTCTCCCTGTCCGCCCAGCTGCTGCGGCTGCTGCGGACGGACGCGGACCGGATGCCGGCCTTCCGGGACGTCGACTGGGGCAGGGCCCTGGGCTGGCTGAGGGGCCGGACCGGGACCGACCTGGCGCCCGAGCAGGAGGCCGCCGTCCGGCTCGCGCTGACGGAGAAGGTCGCCGTCCTCACCGGCGGGCCCGGCTGCGGCAAGTCCTTCACCGTCCGCTCGATCGTGGAGCTGGCCCGCGCCAAGCGGGCGAAGGTGCTGCTGGCCGCCCCCACCGGGCGGGCCGCCAAGCGCCTGGCCGAGCTGACCGGCGCCGAGGCCTCCACCGTCCACCGCCTGCTGGAGCTCAAGCCCGGCGGCGACGCGGCCTACGACCGGGACCGGCCGCTCGACGCCGACCTGGTGGTCGTCGACGAGGCCTCCATGCTGGACCTGCTGCTCGCCAACAAGCTGGTCAAGGCCGTGCCGCCGGGCGCCCACCTCCTGTTCGTCGGGGACGTGGACCAGCTGCCCAGCGTGGGGGCCGGCGAGGTGCTGCGCGACCTGCTCGCCGACGGCGGCCCCGTCCCGGCCGTCCGGCTCACGCGGGTGTTCCGGCAGGCCCAGCAGTCGGGCGTCGTCACCAACGCGCACCGGATCAACGCCGGGCAGCATCCGCTCACCGACGGCCTGAAGGACTTCTTCCTCTTCGTCCAGGACGACACCGAGGAGGCCGGCCGGCTCGCCGTGGACGTGGCCGCGCGGCGGCTCCCGGCCAGGTTCGGACTCGATCCGCGCCGGGACGTGCAGGTGCTCGCGCCGATGCACCGGGGACCGGCCGGCGCCGGCGTGCTCAACGGCCTGCTCCAGCAGGCCATCACGCCCGGCCGGCCCGACCTGCCGGAGAAGCGGTTCGGCGGCCGGGTCTTCCGTGTCGGCGACAAGGTCACCCAGATCCGCAACAATTACGAGAAGGGGGAGAACGGCGTCTTCAACGGCACCGTGGGCGTGGTCACCTCGCTCGACCCGGTCGACCAGCGCCTGACGGTGCTGACCGACGAGGACGAGGAGGTTCCCTACGAATTCGACGAACTGGACGAACTGGCGCACGCGTACGCCGTGACGATCCACCGTTCACAGGGAAGTGAATATCCCGCCGTGGTGATTCCCGTCACCACCGGCGCGTGGATGATGCTCCAGCGGAACCTGCTGTACACGGCGGTGACACGGGCGAAGCGACTGGTCGTCCTCGTCGGTTCACGCAAGGCGATCGGACAGGCGGTGCGCACGGTGTCGGCGGGCCGGCGCTGCACGGCGCTGGACCACCGGCTGCGCGGCTCCTGACCGCCCGCGACCAGGGACGCGGACCCCGGTCGCCAAAAAATGATCGATCAAATGAGTCGTGAAGGTCACAGAGCACTTCCAGTTGCCTGCCGGAGGGGGCAGGATGAGCAGGTTGGCGGCACTGAGTGCCGCCGATAGGCCCAATGGTCGACCCCGAGTGCACTCTCCTGAGCCAAATGGGGGATGGTAGAGACAGTCAGGGCACCTCGAAGATGAGGCACTACGTCGGTGAGGGAAGACGTGAGCGACAACTCTGTAGTACTGCGGTACGGCGACGGCGAGTACACCTACCCGGTGGTCGACAGCACCGTCGGTGACAAGGGCTTCGACATCGGGAAGCTCCGCGCCCAGACCGGTCTGGTGACTCTGGACAGCGGTTACGGCAACACGGCCGCCTATAAATCCGCCATCACCTACCTCGACGGCGAGGCGGGCATCCTCCGCTACCGCGGCTACCCCATCGAGCAGCTGGCCGAGCGCTCCACCTTCCTCGAGGTGGCGTACCTGCTGATCAACGGCGAACTGCCGACCGTCGACGAGCTGACGACGTTCAAGGACGACATCACGCGGCACACCCTGCTGCACGAGGACGTCAAGAACTTCTACAAGGGCTTCCCGCGCGACGCCCACCCGATGGCCATGCTGTCCTCGGTCGTCTCGGCGCTGTCCACCTTCTACCAGGACAGCCACAACCCGTTCGACGAGAAGCAGCGCAACCTCTCCACGATCCGCCTGCTCGCCAAGCTCCCGACGATCGCGGCCTACGCGTACAAGAAGTCGATCGGTCACCCGTTCGTCTACCCGCGCAACGACCTCGGTTACGTCGAGAACTTCCTGCGGATGACCTTCTCGGTGCCGGCGGACGAGTACGAGCTCGACCCGGTCGTCGTCTCCGCCCTGGACAAGCTGCTCATCCTGCACGCGGACCACGAGCAGAACTGCTCGACGTCGACGGTCCGCCTGGTGGGCTCCTCCCAGGCCAACATGTTCGCGTCGATCTCGGCCGGCATCAGCGCCCTGTGGGGCCCGCTGCACGGCGGCGCCAACCAGTCGGTGCTGGAGATGCTCGAGGGCATCCAGACCTCCGGCGGTGACGTCGACTCCTTCATCCGCAAGGTGAAGAACAAGGAGGACGGCGTCCGGCTGATGGGCTTCGGCCACCGGGTCTACAAGAACTTCGACCCCCGCGCCAAGATCATCAAGGCCGCCGCGCACGACGTGCTGTCCGCCCTCGGCAAGTCCGACGAGCTGCTGGACATCGCGCTGAAGCTGGAGGAGCACGCGCTCTCCGACGACTACTTCGTCTCGCGCAGCCTCTACCCGAACGTCGACTTCTACACGGGTCTGATCTACCGGGCCATGGGCTTCCCGACCGAGATGTTCACGGTCCTGTTCGCCCTCGGCCGCCTGCCGGGCTGGATCGCCCAGTGGCAGGAGATGATCAAGGAGCCGGGCTCCCGCATCGGCCGCCCGCGCCAGATCTACACGGGCGTGGTCGAGCGCGACTTCGTTCCGGTCGAGGAGCGCTGAGTCCTGTTCGGGGCGTCCGGGAGCGCGTGAGCCTTCCGGACGCCGCCTGAACGGCGCGGCACCGCACGACGCGGACACCGCACGTCACGACTGGCGCGTCACGACACGCGCGTCACGAAGCGGAAAAGAAGGCGCCCTGGAGCGCCGGTCCCCCCACGGGCCGGCGTCCAGGGCGCCTTCCCATGTCCCGGTGCGGATTCCCCCCACGGGATCCGGCCGGGCGCTCGGAGAGGACAGCGCCTGAATCGCTGTCTGAGCACGACGGGTGGACCCGCCGTACTCCAGTGATGCGGTGCGATCTGCCGGGACAGCGCACGCAGGGAGGGCCGCTCAAAGCTTCCCGGTGTACGTGCCCCGGCAACGCATCTCTGAGGAGGTCCCCCAAGACATCCCCAGATGCCAGTCAGCGCCCCCCAAGACGCTGGTCTGACATCGCCAACTTAGACCTTCGAACCCCTTCGATGGTTACGTTCGCATCACTGTGATCTGCGTCTCTTGCATATGTCCTATAGGTGCGCAAGAGCCCCGATACGCCGATCGAGACTCAAGCGTAAGGATGATGCGCGAGCCTTGTGAAGAGCTTATGTGAGGCTCGCGCAGGACTCTAGGGGGACTCTTACATCCACGGCACCGAACCGCCGGTAACCCTTGGGGAGTTACCGGAAGCGGCGCAGCCGCAGGCTGTTGGTCACCACGAACACCGAGGAGAAGGCCATCGCCGCACCAGCGATCATGGGGTTCAGCAGGCCGGCGGCGGCCAGCGGCAGCGCCGCCACGTTGTAGCCGAAGGCCCACACCAGATTGCCCTTGATGGTGGTCAGGGTGCGCCGGGAGAGCCGGATGGCGTCCGCGGCCACCCGGAGGTCACCGCGCACCAGGGTGAGGTCGCCGGCCTCGATCGCGGCGTCCGTGCCGGTGCCCATCGCCAGCCCCAGGTCGGCGGTGGCGAGCGCGGCCGCGTCGTTGACGCCGTCGCCGACCATGGCCACGGCGCGCCCCTCGCCCTGCAGCCGCCGTACGACCTCCACCTTGTCCTCGGGGAGGACCTCCGCGTACACGTCGCCGGGGCCGATGCCGACCGCGCGCGCGACCGCCTCGGCGACCGTGCGGTTGTCCCCGGTGAGCAGCACCGGCGTGAGCCCCAGCGCGCGCAGGTCGCGCACCGCCTCGGCGCTGGTCTCCTTGACCGCGTCGGCGACGGCGAGCACTCCGCGCGCCTGCCCGTCCCAGCCGACCGTCACGGCCGTGCGGCCGTTCCGCTCGGCCTCGCGCCGGGCCCGGGCCAGCTCCTCGGGGAGATCGCCGTGCAGCCGGCCCACGGCCACCTCGTGGCCCGCCACGCGCCCGCGCACGCCCCGTCCGGGCACGTTCTGGAAGTGCTCGACGGCGGGCAGCGTGCCGGCGCGCTCCTCGGCGCCCGTGGCGATCGCGCGGGCCACCGGGTGCTCGGAGGCGTGCTCGAGGGCGCCCGCGAGCCGGAGCACCTCCTTCTCGTCCTCGCCGTCGGCGGCGTAGACCTCCTGGAGCGTCATCCGGCCGGTGGTGACCGTGCCGGTCTTGTCCAGGACGACCGTGTCGACGCGCCGGGTGGACTCCAGCACCTCCGGGCCCTTGATGAGGATGCCGAGCTGGGCGCCCCGCCCGGTGCCGACCATCAGCGCGGTCGGCGTGGCCAGGCCCAGCGCGCAGGGGCAGGCGATGATCAGGACGGCCACGGCGGCGGTGAACGCGGCGACCGGGTCGCCGGTCGCACCGAGCCAGGTGCCGAAGGTGGCGAGCGCGATGAGGATGACCACGGGAACGAACACGGCGGAGATCCGGTCGGCGAGCCGCTGCACCTCGGCCTTGCCGTTCTGCGCGTCCTCCACCAGCCGGGCCATCCGGGCGAGCTGGGTGTCGGCGCCGACCCGGGTGGCCTCGACCACCAGCCGGCCGCCCGCGTTGACCGTGGCGCCGGTGACCCGGTCGCCGGGCCCGACGTCCACCGGCACCGACTCGCCGGTCAGCATCGAGGCGTCCACCGCGGAGACGCCCTCCACCACCGTGCCGTCGGTGGCGATCTTCTCGCCGGGCCGTACGACGAACCGGTCGCCCACGGCCAGCGAGGCCACCGGGACCCGGACCTCGCGGCCCTCCCGCAGCACGGCGACGTCCTTGGCTCCCAGCTCCATCAGCGCCTTCAGGGCCGCGCCCGCGCGCCGCTTGGAGCGGGCCTCCAGATAGCGGCCGAGCAGGATCAGCGCGACGACCCCGGCGGCCACCTCCAGGTAGATGGTGGAGGCGCCGTCGGTCCGGGAGACGGTGAGGCGGAACTCGTCGTGCATGCCGGGCATGCCCGCGTCGCCGAAGAACAGCGCCCACAGCGACCAGCCGAACGCGGCGAGCGTGCCGACCGAGACGAGCGTGTCCATGGTGGCGGCGCCGTGGCGGAGGTTGGTCCAGGCGGCGCGGTGGAAGGGCAGGCCGCCCCAGACGACGGCCGGCGCGGCGAGGGTCAGCGAGAGCCACTGCCAGTTGTCGAACTGCAGCGCGGGGACCATGGCGAGCAGCACGACGGGGGCCGCGAGCAGCGCGGAGACCAGCAGCCGGTGGCGGAGGGCGGCGAGCTCGGGATCCCGTCCGGCGGCTTCCCCGGCCCGCGGCTCGGGCTCCGGCGGCGCGGGCTCCTCGGCGGTGTAGCCGGTCTTCACCACGGTCGCGATCAGGTCGGCGACCTGGACGTCCGGAGCGTGGCTGACCTTCGCCTTCTGCGTCGCGAAGTTCACGGTGGCGCTCACGCCGTCCATGCGGTTGAGCTTCTTCTCCACCCGGGCGGCGCAGGAGGCGCAGGTCATCCCGCCGATGATCAGCTCGACCTCGGAGGCCGCGCCCGTGGCGCCGCCGGCGCCGGACGGTGCTGCGGTGGTGCTGCTGGTCATGTCCGTACTCCAGACATCGGACCGGACCGTACGGATCCAGTATCGGCTGGTCGGCACGGCCCGGTCGGCGAGGCGAACAATCTTTTCGGGTCCGGCTGCGGTCAGGCGCGGCCGGCGAGCTCGAAGCCGGCCTCGTCCACGGCGGCGCGGACGGCCTCGTCGTCGAGGGGGGCCTCGGAGACGACGGTCACCTCGCCGGTGGACGCGACGGCCTTCACCGAGGTCACACCGGGGATCTCGGAGATCTCGCCGGAGACGGAGCCCTCGCAGTGGCCACAGCTCATGCCGGTCACCTTGTAGACGGTGGTGACGTGGCCCGAAGTGTCGGTCTGGGCGGTCATGTCGTTACTCCTCGTCGCATGGGGGGCCGGTGGGGCCGACGGTGGAACCCCACGCTTCCCAACAGTATACCCCTAGGGGGTATTCCTCCACGGAAGGTCCCGCTGCGCCAGTGAGCGCGCCCAGGCGGCCCCTAGCAGGGCCACGAGTACCAGGCTCCCGACCGAGAACAACGTGAAGAGGTGTCCCTGTCCGGCGCCGGGCCACAGCGTGCGCCCCGGCGCGAAGGGCTGCGCGGGCGGGGCGGTCGCGGTCAGGCGGGCCACCAGCCGGGCGGCGACTCCGTGCGAGGCGTCCCACAGAGCGTGCAGCACGCCGACGCCGAGACAGGTGCGCACGACCGGCGCGGCGAGGCGGAACTGCCCGTTCGGACGGCGGAAGGACAGCAGCGCACCGCCCGCGATCGCGGCCCACAGTCCCTGCCCGACGGGGGCGGCCAGCCCGCGCAGGAGCTCCGTCTCCACCAGCGTCCCGGGGCCGGTGCCCGGCGCGCGCAGGGCCGCGTCGAGCGCGTAGCCGCAGCTCTCCAGGGCCGCGAAGCCGCACCCGGCCGCCGCGCCGAGCACCAGCCCGGCGCGCGTCCCGCGGATGCCCGGCTGGCGGCGCAGCGCGAACACCAGCGCGCCGAGCTGCGCCGCCACCGCCAGCAGGCCGGCGCCCAGGAACGTCCCCAGGGAGGGGTGGAGCAGGTACGGCTCCACCGCGGCGGCCGCGAACACGCCGAGCGCGCCGCCCGCCAGGAAGCAGCCGAGGACCGCGCTGACACCCAGGTCGCGCGCGTGCCGCTCGTACGCCCACAGCACGAAGGAGACCGGGACCAGGAAGCCGCCGAGCAGGATCGAGGAGGGCAGCAGCGCCCCGGTCCCGGTCGCGCAGGTCACGGCGGCCATCAGCACCCACAGGGCGAGCCCGCCGCCCAGGCAGCGCTTCCACAGGCCCGCGCCGATGCGGGGATACGGCGGTGGCGGCTGCTGAGGGCCGGGGATGCGGGCCCGGGGTGTGCCGGGCTGCGGGGAGTGGGTCACGGCGGTCCCCCTCGGAACTCCTGGGCGCCTGCGGGGCTGTTCATCCCGCACCCTATGCAGACACGCCCTTCGCCGCAGTCCGGGAGATCCCGACGGGTCAGGCGGCGCCGGGCCGGTCGCCCGCCAGCGGCTGGAGGTAGCGCGTCAGCACGTTCTTGACCTCCTGGACGTAGGCCGTGCGCTCGGCGCCCTCGTGGGCGAGGACCAGTTCCAGGCCGGCCTTGTAGACGCCGAGGCAGACGTGCGCCGTGCGGGTGATGTCGGCCGGGGAGCTCCGCGGCAGCAGGGAGGCGAGCAGGTCCTCGATGCGGCCGATCAGGGTGGTGTGCAGCTGGTCGTGCGCGTCGGCGATCCTGCCGGGCACGTCCGGGCCGTGCATCAGGGCGAAGAAGACCGGGTGCTCGGTGTTGAACGCCATGAACCGGTCGACGGCCGAGCCGACGGCCTCCTCCAGCGAGGTGGCGGGGTCGACGGGGGTGAGCACCTCGCCGTAGGTCTCCCGCATCTCGTGCATGAGACGGTCGCCGAGTTCGACCGCGATCGCCTCCTTGTTCGGGAAGAACTGGTACAGCGTGCCGGGCGAGACACCGGCCTCGCGGGCGATCGCGTTGGTGCTGGCGGCCGTGTAGCCGGTGGTGCAGAAGACCTGGGCGGCGGCGGTGAGGAGCTGCGCGATGCGGCGCTCGCCGCGCGCCTGGCGGCGGCGCGGCTGCTCCTGTTCCGAGGTGTCGGACACGCGTGATCCCCAGCCCTTCGAAGGCGATTGACAAACACGAGCGGTCGCTCGCATTCTTGAGGAACGCGAGCGATCTCTCGTGTTTGCCATTTTATGGCAATGACCGACCCGTGCTGCCTGCCCGCACACACATGGGTCCCGGTGAAGGGGACACCGCACGATGACCGAAGTCAACACGGCACCGCACCAGGGGGACGGGCCGCCGGACGGGCCGCCGCGCCCCGGGGGCTGGACCCGGTTCGTGACCGCCCGCCCGCGCCTGTCGCTGCTCGTGGCCCTGGTGCTCACGGCGCTGGCCGTGCTGGCCGGCAGCGGGGTCGCGGACCACCTGGGCAGCGGCGGCTGGGAGGACCCGGCCGCCGAGTCGACGTACGCCACCAAGGCGCTGGAGCGCGAGTTCCCCGGCTCCCAGCCCAACCTGCTGCTCCTGGTCGACTCGGGGCGCGCCTCGGTCGACGATCCCGCGGTCGCCGCCGCCGCCCGCGGACTGGCCGCCCGGCTGGCCGGGGAGAAGGGTGTGACCGGCGTCGGCTCCTACTGGCAGGCCGCCCCCGCCGCGGCCGGCGCCCTGCGCGCCAAGGACGGCCACGAGGCGCTGATCGCCGCCCGCATCACCGGCGACGAGAACGCGATGGGCCGCACCCTGGACCGCATAGCGCCCCGCTACCGGGGCACGCACGGCCCGGTCGAGGTGAAGGTCGGAGGCGTCGTCGCGGTCCGGCACGAGATGCAGACGATCATCAAGGAGGACCTGACCCGCGCCGAGACGATCGCCCTGCCGATCACCCTGGTACTGCTGGTCATGGTCTTCGGCAGCGCGATCGCGGCCCTGCTGCCGCTGGGCATCGGCATCGTCGCCATCCTCGGCACGAACGCGGTGCTGCGCGGCCTGACGACGTTCACCGACGTCTCCGTCTTCGCGCTGAACCTCACCACGGCCCTCGGCCTGGGCCTCGCCATCGACTACGCCCTGTTCATCGTCCGCCGCTATCGCGAGGAGCTGTCCACGGGCGCCGACCCGCGGACGGCGGTCGGCACGACGCTGCGCACCGCCGGGCGGACCGTGCTGTTCTCCGCCCTCACCGTCGCGGTGTCGCTGGCCGCCATGATGCTCTTCCCGCAGTACTTCCTGCGGTCCTTCGCCTACGCCGGCATCGCCGTGGTGCTGCTCGCCGCGGCGGCCGCCCTCATCCTGCTCCCGGCGGCGCTCGTGCTGCTCGGCCACCGGGTCAACTCCCTGGACCTGCGCCGCCTGTTCCGCCGGGACCGCCGTGACTCCCGGGAGCAGGGCGCCGCCTGGGCGAGGACGGCCGGCCTGGTGATGCGCCGCGCCCCTCTCTTCGCCCTCGGCACGACGGCCCTCCTGGTGATCCTCGGACTGCCGTTCCTCGGCGTGAAGTTCGGCACCGCCGACGACCGGCAGCTGCCGTCGGGCGCCGAGTCCCACGTGGTCCAGCAGCACATCCGCGACGGCTTCCCCGGCAGCCCCGGCGGCGGCCTCGAAGTCCTCGCCGAGGGCAGCGCCACCGAGGCCCAGTACACCGCCTACAAGCAGCGGGTGGCCGCGCTGCCCGAGGTGGTCCGCGTCGACGGCCCGCTGGTCGAGGGCGACACGGCCTACTTCACGGTGCAGCCGAGGGGCGAGGCCGTGGACGACGCCGCGCAGCGGCTGGTGGGCGACCTGCGGTCGGTGAAGGCCCCGTTCACCACCAAGGTGACCGGCACGGCCGCCGTCCTGGTCGACTCCAAGCACGCGATAGCCGAACGGCTGCCGTGGGCCGGGGCGTTCATCGCGGTCGTCACCCTGCTGCTGGTCTTCCTGCTCACCGGAAGCGTGCTCATACCCCTGCAGGCCGTCGTCCTCAACGCGCTCAGCCTGACGGCGATGTTCGGCGCGGTGGTCTGGGTCTTCCAGGACGGCCATCTGTCCAGCGCGCTCGGCTTCACCGGCTCCGGCTCGATCGAGACCACCCTGCCCGTGCTGATGTTCTGCGTGGCCTTCGGCCTCTCCATGGACTACGGCGTGTTCCTGCTCTCGCGCATCAAGGAGGAGTACGACCGCACCGGCGACCACGACGAGGCGGTGCGGCACGGCCTGCAGCGCACCGGCGGGCTGATCACCGCGGCCGCGGTGATCCTGGCCGTGGTCATGGTGGCGATCGGCACCTCCCGGGTGACCAACACCAAGATGCTCGGCCTCGGCATCGCGCTCGCGGTGCTGATGGACGCCATGGTCGTGCGCAGCCTGCTGGTCCCGGCGATCATGCGGCTCACCGGCCGCGCCACCTGGTGGGCACCGGCGCCGCTGCGCCGCTTCCACCGGCGGTTCGGGCTCAGCGAGGGCGAGGCACCGGCCGCGCCCGCCGAGGAGCGGGAGCCCGCGCGGGTGTGAGGACCGGGGGAAACCCGGAGGAAACCGGGGGAGGGGAGGTCCCGGTGGCGTGGGTCCGTTGGCGGACCTCCCCTCGGTGCGTGCCGACGACGTGTGGGGACATCGCGGTACGCTCCCCCGTTCCCGACGGGTCACGGTGTGTCAGGTCACCGTGGCCCGTGGTCTCGCAGCCGCCGCCCGGCGAGGGCGACGCCCAGGGCGAGCGCCGCACCGGCGGCACCCAGACCGGCCAGAGTGCCGGCGTCCGCGCCGGACGGGCGCGACGCCTGCTCGGCCGCCGTCCGTTCCGCCACCACCTCGGCCGACTTCGTGGCGGCCCGGGCGGACGCCCGGCCGAAGCCGCCGGCGTAGCCGTCCCGGTCGTAGCGGGAGCCGGTCAGTCGGGAGCCGTAGGCCGCCCGGACGTGGTGCCGGTAGCCGGTCAGGGTGGTGCCGTGGGCGCCGACGGCCGCCCGCGCCTCGGTGTTGAGCGGCAGCACCCGGCCGCCGCGCAGCAGGTACCAGGCGTTGACCTGCGGTTCGCGGAACACGGTGCCGTGGCCGTGGGCCCGGGCGGCGTAGGTGGGCTCGTCGGAGCCGCTGGCGATGTTCACCACCTGCCAGCCGTGCGCGGTGCGCACGCTCCACACCGAGGCCCGCTGTCCGGTCGCCGAGACCGCCTCGGCGGCCACGAACGCCGGCTCGGCGACCGGTGCGCCCGCGCGTCCCGCGACGAAGTCGGCGTTCAGTGTGAACACGGTGGTGGCGGCGCCGGTGAGACGGGGCGCGCCGGCCGTCCGGTCCGGTCGCGCGGCGGGGGTGCCGGGGTCCGGGTCGTGGGCGAAGAAGCGCCGCAGCACGCCGAGGGTGGTGCCGTCGCCGGCCGCCGCCCGGGCGGCGGCGATCTGGCCGGCGCTGTAGGCGTGCGGGACGGCGGGGGCCGCGGGCGCGGCCGTGGCCGAGGCGGTGCCGCAGAGCACGAGCGCGGTGGCGGCCAGGGTCCCGGCGGCGGCCGGGCGCATCAGCGCACGGAGTTCGCGGGTACGCCGCATCGCGCTCACGCCCCGATCCCGTAGAGCGTGTGCGTCCAGCTGAAGTCCGCGTTGCTCGTGTAGTAGCTGTAGGTCGCCCAGTTGTAGCGGTAGTCGTCGGGCCACGGATCCCCCCAGTACACCCAGTTCCGGGAGGTGTCGTAGCCGTAGAGCACCTCCATGTGGCCGCCGCCGGAGCTCCACTGGACACGGGTCTGCACCGGGCGCCCGGCGTCGATCTCGCTCTGCACGCCGCCGTAGCCGAGCCGGCCCTGGACGTAGGAGCCGGGGTCCAGGCCCATCCAGTCGTACGCCGTCTGGTCGTCGGCGAGGGTGGCCTGGCTGTTGGGGCAGCTGGTGTCCGGGCTGTAGCCGAAGGCCGCGTCGCAGAACGAGTTCTGGCTGTAGTCGCGGCCGAACCAGGCGGCGATGGTGGCGCCGCTGGCCGCCCAGCACCAGTTGGACCGCTGCTGGGCCTGCATGGTGATGTCCAGCTGCCTGGCGCCGCTGGAAGTCGAGGCAGCGGTGGCGGCCGCGGCGGTCGTGCCGGCCGGCGGGGGAGCGGCGGCAGCGGCGGTGCTCGCCGTGGCGAGGGTCAGCGCGGTGGCCAGCAGGCAGCTCGCGAGGGCGAGCCCGCGTCTGCCGCCGGGCCGCGGCGGGTGGGGAGCGGTGGATGACATGGGGGCGGTCCTCCCTGGAGAGGGGTACGGCGGAAGGAGCGCGTCCGGACGCTTGCGGATGAGCATTCAACCGGTGACTGTGTACGGTCAACGGCTGGGAGCCGGAGGCCGGTTCGGGTGTGAACCAGGGGTGCACGGGTGTGAATGCCGCAGCCCTCGCCGCTGGTGACCTCGCGACAGGCGGCCCCGGCCGCAGACCGGAAAGTGGATGTTCACGTCGCGCGGGAACGCGGCGGAGCGGAGAGGAGGTTCCGTGACGCAGGACCGCGACGACCCCGACGACTCCGGTGCCGGCGCGGGCCCCGCCGAGCGGCCCGCCCGCCCCGCGCCGGCCGCCGCGCGCGGCGCGGCCGAGGCGCGGCTCGCCGAGGCGCTGCGCACCGGCCCGTTCCCGGAGGCGCTGCGGGCCGCGCTGGCCGCCCGCGGCCTGGCCCTGCACCGGGTACGGCACCGGCTGGCCCAGCGCGGCATCCACGTCGGCGTGACCAGCCTGAGCTACTGGCAGCGCGGGGTCCGCCGGCCGGACCGGCCCGAGTCGCTGCGCGCGGTGAGCGCGCTGGAGGACGTGCTGGAGCTGCCGGAGCACGCCCTGACCCGGCTGCTCGGGCCGCGCGCGGCGGCCGACCACCCGGTGTCCCGGACGCTGCGGGCACTGGTCGGCCCGGACTCGGTGCTGGAGCGGCTGCTCGCCGAGCTGGAGGCGCCGCAGGACGGCGGGCTGCACACCGTGCTGCAGTACGAGCGGGTGGAGATCGACCGCGCGCGGCACCTCGCCTCCCGCGAGGCCCAGCACGTGGTCCGTGCCCACCGGGACGGCGTGGACCGCTACGTGGCGATCCACTGCGGTGAACCGGGCTGCGACACCGCGGCCGTGCGGGTCCTGGGCCTGGACAACTGCCGGACGGGCCGGGTGCGGCGGGCGCCGGAGGCGGGGGTGGTGGTCGCGGAGCTGCTGTTCGACGCGCGGCTCGCGGCGGGCGAGACGGCGGTGCTGCGCTACCGCTTCGAGGACGGCACGGGCGAGCCGAGCCACGAGTACTTCCGCGGCTTCACCTACGCGGGCGGCAGCTACACCCTCCAGGTCTGCTTCGACCGCACCGCGCTGCCGGTGCGCTGCCGGCGCTTCGGCCGGCCCTCGGCACAGGCCCCGCCGCGCTACGCCGACAGCCTGACCCTGAACGCGTACGGCACGGTGCACGTCGTGGAGCCGCAGATCCGGCCCGGGCACGTGGGCGTGGCCTGGGACTGGAACTAGTACGGTCCCACCGGACCGGTACGGGCCGGTGCGGCCCCGGTGGAGAGGATGCGAGGGCGGATGCGCGCGGTGGTGTTCGAGGAGTACGGCGGGCCGGCCGAGGTGCGGGAGGTGCCCGACCCGGTGCCCGCCGGGCACGGGGCCGTGGTGCGGGTCGAGGCCACGGGGCTGTGCCGCAGTGACTGGCACGGCTGGATGGGCCACGACCCGGACGTCACCCTGCCGCACGTGCCGGGCCACGAACTCGCCGGCGTGGTCGAGGCGGTGGGCGAGCGGGTGACCGGGTGGCGGCCCGGCGACCGGGTCACCGTGCCGTTCGTCTGCGCGTGCGGCGGCTGCCCGTCCTGCGCGGCCGGCGACCAGCAGGTGTGCGAGCGGCAGACCCAGCCCGGCTTCCACCACTGGGGGTCCTTCGCGCAGTACGTCGCTCTCGACCACGCCGACGTCAACCTGGTCGCGATCCCGGACGGGATGGCGTACGCCACCGCGGCCGCCCTCGGCTGCCGCTTCGCCACCGCCTTCCGCGCGGTGGTGCAGCAGGGCCGGGTGGCGGCGGGGGAGTGGGTCGCGGTGCACGGCTGCGGCGGGGTCGGGCTGTCGGCGGTGATGATCGCGGCGGCGTCGGGCGCCCGGGTGGTCGCCGTCGACGTCTCGCCCCGGGCCCTGGAGCTGGCCCGGAGCTTCGGCGCGGCCCGGTGCGTGGACGCGGCCGGGGTGCCGGACACCGCGGCGGCCGTCCGCGAGCTGACCGGCGGCGGCGCCCACCTGTCCCTCGACGCCCTCGGCTCGCCCGCCACCTGCGCGGCCTCCGTCGGCTCGCTGCGCCGCCGGGGCCGGCACGTCCAGGTGGGCCTGCTGCCCTCGCCGGACGGCACCACCCCCGTCCCGCTGGCCCGCGCGATCGCACTGGAGCTGGAACTCCTCGGCAGCCACGGCATGGCCGCGCACGCCTACCCCGGGATGCTGGAACTGGTCGGGGCGGGAGTGCTCCGCCCCGAGCTGCTGGTCACCCGCACGATCCCCCTCGACGCGGCCCCGGCGGCCCTCGCCGCCCTCGGCACGGCCCCGGGAGCGGGGGTCACCGTCATCGAGCCCTGGAGCCGGTGACGCCCGCCGGCCTGCGGACTCAGCCGCCCGTGCCCCGCGTTCCCGCCCGGTGCTCCGCGAACTGGCGGAGGATCACCCAGCGCGTCACGGCGTACCCGAGCACGCCGGTGTACCCGGCCATGAACGCCACGCATCCCGCCGGGGAGAGGCCGGACAGCCCCAGGGCGCCGAGCAGCCGCGGCACGACGGCGGCGACGACGGCCGCCCCCGCCCCGATGGGCAGCCCGAGCGCCCACCACCGCGCGGGCAGCCGCGCCGCCAGGCGTCCGCCGGGAGGCCCGCCGTCGCCACGACGCGTCCGGTGGCCGGGTCGTGCCGTACGGCCTTGGTGACGAACAGCGAGACCAGCGGCGACAGCAGGAGGGAGGTCACGACGACGTCGGTGGTGAGGCCTCTGCTCCCGGTGAGCGGGACGAACCCGTTCCGGCGCCGGCCGAGCCAGGTGATCAGCGAGTTGATCACCACGTTGACGAGCGCGGCGGTCGTCGCCTGCCTGCGCGGGTACGAGGTCACCGGCGGCCGGCCCGCAAGAGGCGCGCCGCGCGCACGGCCGGGGTCGTCATCGGTGCACCTCCTGGACACGGGACCTGGTCACCGCCGGAGCGGACGCCCGATGCGTACCCCCTGCCCTTCCGCAACGGAGGCCTCCCACTCCCGGGGCCTCGGTGAAGGGCCGCGGGGCACGACCTGTGCCCCACCGGCGCCGTGGGGCACAGGTGGGGCCATGCCGTCAGCCCTGCCTGCGGCCCCGGTTGCCGGGTCGGGCGGCGACCCAGGCGCGGACGGTCTCGGCGTACCAGTAGGGCTTGCCGCCCTCCACGTGGTCGGGTGCGGGCAGCAGACCGTGCTTGCGGTAGGACCGTACGGTGTCGGGCTGGACGCGGATGTGCGCCGCGATCTCCTTGTAGGACCAGAGCCTTCGGTCGGTCATGTGGCACCTCCCCGCGCGCGCCGCGGCGGCGGCCGGGGGGCGGCCGTCAGGGGGAGCCGGGCGCTGCGCTCGCGATCAGCCTGTGCCCGGTCAACGACGCTCGGTGACCATCGGACAGCCCCTGTCGCCCCCGTGTGACCAAGCGCCCGCGCGGATGCGACATGCGTGACACGGCTGAGGTTTTTGTGACGAGCCCGCAGCAATGAGGCGGGCCGGACCGGCGCCGCCGGCCCGGCCAGGGTCCGGCTACGCCCCGCAGGACCGCAGGAACGCCCGGGTGCGGCGGGCGATGGGCAGCGGCTTGTCCGGGTCGCACGGGTACATGTCCTGCTCGACGATCGCGAACAGGTCCGCGTCGAGCTTCCCCGCCGCCTGGAGCACCGGCCCCAGCTCGGGCACCCCGGCCGGCGGCTCGCACATCACGCCCTGCGCCACGGCCGGGCCGAACGGCGTGCCCTGTGCGCGCACGTCGGCCAGGATCTCCGGGTCGACCTGCTTGAGGTGCAGGTAGCCGATCCGCTCGCCGTAGGTCTCGATCAGCTTGACGCTGTCCCCGCCGCAGTAGGCGTAGTGCCCGGTGTCCAGGCACAGGGAGACCAGGTCGGCGTCGGTGCCGTCGAGGAAGCGGGTGACGTTCTCCTCGCTGTCGATGTGGGTGTCGGCGTGCGGGTGGACGACGATCGTCAGCCCGTAGCGCTCGCGCACCTCCCGGCCGAGCCGCTCGGTCAGCGTGGTGAGGTCGCGCCACTGCCCCGGGGTCAGCTCGGAGGGCTCCAGCACCTGGCCCGTCTTGTCGTCCCGCCAGAAGGACGGGATGACGACCAGGTGGCGGGCGCCCATCGCCTGGGTGAGGGCGGCGATGTCGGAGACGTGCGCCCACGTCCTGTCCCACACGGCCGGGCCGTGGTGCAGGCCCGTGAACACCGTGCCGGCCGACACCTTCAGGCCGCGCCGGGCGGTCTCGTCGGCGAGCACCGCCGGGTCGGTGGGCAGATAGCCGTAGGGGCCCAGCTCGATCCACTCGTAGCCCGAGTCGGCGACCTCGTCGAGGAAGCGCTGCCAGGGGACCTGCCGGGGGTCGTCGGGGAACCACACGCCCCAGGAGTCGGGCGCCGATCCGATCCGGATGCGGGACAGTGAGGAGGGTGACAAAGACGTCATGGCCGTCAGCGTGCGGGGCCGTGGAAAGCGGTGTCAAGCTCTCGTCCGAATGTCTGGACAAAATATTGACAGGGTCCGGGAGGCAGGACTAGAAAGCCGGGGAGAGCCGTGACGAAGGGAAGCCGATGGCGTACGACCTGATCACCATGGGGCGGATCGGAGTGGACCTGTATCCGCTCCAGACCGGGGTCCCACTCGCCCAGGTGTCGTCCTTCGGCAAGTTCCTCGGCGGGTCGGCGACGAACGTCGCGGTGGCCGCCGCCCGGCTCGGCCGGCGGACCGCCGTGATCACCCGCACCGGCGACGACCCGTTCGGCGCCTACCTGCACGAGGCGCTGCGCGGCTTCGGCGTCGACGACCGCTGGGTCACCCCGGTCCCCGGGCTGCCGACCCCGGTCACCTTCTGCGAGGTCTTCCCGCCGGACGACTTCCCGCTGTACTTCTACCGGCAGCCCAAGGCCCCCGACCTGGAGATCGACGCCCACGAACTGGACCTGGACGCGGTCCGGGACGCCCGGATCTTCTGGGTCACCGGCACCGGGCTGAGCGAGGAGCCGAGCCGTACGGCGACCCTCGCGGCGCTCGCCCACCGGGCCCGTTCCGCCACGACGGTCTTCGACCTGGACTGGCGCCCGATGTTCTGGACCCACCCCGGCGAGGCCCGTCCCTTCTACGCGGAGGCCCTGCGCCACACCACGGTGGCCGTCGGCAACCTGGACGAGGTCGAGGTCGCCACCGGGGTCCGCGAACCCCACGCGGCGGCCCGCGCGCTGCTGGCCGCCGGGGTGGAGATCGCCGTCGTGAAGCAGGGCCCGAAGGGCGTCCTCGCGGTCAGCGCCTCCGGAGAGTCCGCCGAGGTCCCGCCCCTGCCCGTCACCGTCCTCAACGGACTCGGCGCCGGGGACGCCTTCGGCGGCTCCCTGTGCCACGGCCTCCTCGCCGGCTGGGACCTGGAGACGAACATGCGGCACGCCAACGCGGCCGGCGCCATCGTCGCCTCCCGCCTGGAGTGCTCCTCCGCGATGCCCACCCCCGACGAGGTGGCCGCCGCGCTCGAGGCCGGAGCGGTGCTGTGAGGGCGGGACGCGTCGCGGGCGCGCACCCCGAGGGCGGGGACACCGCGGGCCGGCACCCCCGCGTCGACGTGGCGGAACTGGTCCGCACCCGCGTCCACCACCCCGAGGCCATCGCCGAGGCCGCCGCCCGGCGGGCGCGCAGGCCCCTGCTGAACACGAGCGGCCGGCTGATGATCGTCGCCGCCGACCACCCGGCCCGCGGCGCGCTCGGGGTCGGGGACCGCAGGCTCGCCATGGCCAACCGCGCCGACCTGCTGGAGCGGCTGTGCCTGGCGCTGTCCCGGCCCGGCGTCGACGGCGTCCTCGCCACCGCCGACATCCTCGACGACCTGCTCCTGCTCGGCGCGCTCGAGCACAAGGTCGTCATGGGCTCCATGAACCGCGGCGGCCTGCAGGGCGCCAGCTTCGAACTGGACGACCGCTTCACCGGCCACCGCCCCACCGACATCCAGCGCCTCGGCTTCGACGCCGGCAAGCTGCTGCTGCGCATCGACTACGCCGACCCGGGCTCCCTGGCCACCCTGGAGTCCACCGCCCGCGCCATCGACGACATGGCCGCGCGTCGGCTGCCCGTCTTCGTGGAGCCGTTCATCAGCCGCCGCACCCCCGAGGGCCGGCTGCGCAACGACCTGTCCGCCGAGGCGGTCACCAAGTCCATCGCCATCGCCTCCGGCCTCGGCGGCTCCTCGGCCTACACCTGGCTGAAGGTGCCGGTCACCGAGAACCCCGACGACATGGCCCGGGTCATGGAGACCTCCACCCTGCCGGCCGTGCTGCTCGGCGGCGACATAGGGGACTCGCCCGAGGACCAGGTCGCCGCCTACGAGAAGTGGCGCGGCGCGCTGCAACTGCCCACCGTGCGCGGCCTGGTGGTCGGCCGCTCGCTGCTGTACCCGGCGGACGGCGACGTGGCCGCCGCCGTGGACACCGCCGTAGGACTGCTGTGAGGGCCGCATGACCAGCACCGACCTGTACCTGCCCCGGGGCGCCACCGCGAACGCCGAGTACGCCGTCGACATCGACCCGAAGCGGGCCGGCTGGGCGCACAGCAGCCTGCGCGTCGTGGAGCTGGCACCGGGTGCTTCCCATACGTTCACCACCGGGGACAGCGAGTGGATCGTGCTTCCGCTGGGCGGCGGAGGTACCGTGCGGATCGAGGAAGAGGACTTCCAACTCCTGGGCCGGGAAAGCGTGTTCAGCGGAGCCTCGGACTTCGTGTACGCCCCCCGGGACGCCCGGGTCCAGATCGCCTCCGGCGCGGGAGGCCGCTTCGCCCTGGCAGGAGCGAAGTGCGAGCGACGACTCCCCGCCCGCTACGGCCCCGCGCCGGAGGTCCCCGTCGAGGAGCGCGGCAGCGGCGGCTGCGCCCGCCAGGTGCGCAACTTCGCCTCGGCCGACTCCTTCGACTGCGACAAGCTGATCGCCGTCGAGGTGATCACCCCCGGCGGCCACTGGTCGTCGTACCCGCCGCACAAGCACGACGAGCACCGGCCGGGCGAGGAGTCCGCGCTGGAGGAGATCTACTACTTCGAGATCGACGGCCCGAACGGCCTGGGCTACCAGCGGGTGTTCCCCTCGCGCGAGGGCGGCTCGGACGTCCTCGCCGAGGTCCGCTCCGGCGACGCCGTCCTCGTCCCCGACGGATGGCACGGGCCGTCCATCGCCCAGCCGGGCCACGCCATGTACTACCTGAACGTCATGGCGGGCCCGGGCGCGACCCGGGAGTGGCGGATCCGCTTCCACCCCGACCACGTAGAGAGCACAGGGGGCTACCGATGACGATCCGGCTGACCGTCGCGCAGGCGCTGGTCCGTTTCCTCGCCGCCCAGTACACCGAACGCGACGGCGAGCGGCAGCGGCTGATCGGCGCGACCTGGGGCATCTTCGGGCACGGCAACGTGGCCGGCCTCGGCCAGGCGCTGGTCGAGTACGCCGACGTCATGCCGTACCACCAGGGCCGCAACGAGCAGTCGATGGTGCACGCGGCGGTCGGCTACGCCCGCCAGTCGAACCGCCTGTCCACGCACGCGGTGACGACCTCCATCGGCCCGGGCGCCACCAACCTGGTCACCGGGGCGGCCCTCGCCACCGTCAACCACCTGCCGGTCCTGCTCCTGCCCGGGGACGTCTTCGCCACCCGCCCCGCCGACCCGGTCCTGCAGCAGCTGGAGCCGCCGTACGCGGGCGACGTGTCCGTCAACGACACCCTGCGCCCGGTGTCGAGGTACTTCGACCGCGTCACCCGGCCTGAGCAGCTGATGCCGAGCGCCCTGCAGGCGGTGCGGGTCCTCACCGACCCCGTGGAGACCGGCGCGGTCACCCTCGCGCTGCCCCAGGACGTGCAGGCGGAGGGCTTCGACTGGCCGGAGGAGTTCTTCGCGACGCGCGTGTGGACCGTACGGCGCCCCGTCGCCGACCGGACCGAACTCGCCGCGGCCGTCCGCGCGGTCCGGGCCGCCCGCCGCCCCCTCGTCATCGCGGGCGGCGGAGTCCACCACAGCCGCGCCGAGCAGGCCCTCGCCGAGTTCGCCGGGGCCACCCGGATACCGGTCGCCTCCACCCAGGCCGGCAAGGGATCCCTGCGCCACGACCACCCGCAGGACGTCGGCGGCGTCGGCCACACCGGCACCGCGACGGCCGACGAGCTCGCCCGCACCGCGGACCTGGTGATCGGCGTCGGGACGCGGTACACGGACTTCACCACGGCCTCCGGCACCCTCTTCGAGAACCCGGACGTCCGCTTCCTCAACCTCAACATCGCCGCCTTCGACGGCCACAAGCTGGCCGGGCTGCCGCTGGTCGCGGACGCCCGCAGCGGCCTGGGCGAGCTGACCCGGGAGCTGGCGGCGCACGGGTACACGGTCGCCGACTCCTACGTCGGTGAGTACACCGAGGACAAGGAGCGCTGGGAGCAGCGCGTCGACGCGTGCTTCGAGGCCGACGAACCGGACGTGAGGCCCACCCAGCCGCAGGTCCTCGGGGCGCTCGACGCCCTGGCCGACGAGTCCGACGTCATCGTCAACGCGGCCGGCTCGCTCCCCGGCGACCTGCACAAGCTCTGGCGGGCGCGGTCCCACGACCAGTACCACCTGGAGTACGGCTACTCCTGCATGGGCTACGAGATCCCGGCCGCCATCGGGGTGAAACTCGCCGCGCCCGAGCGGAACGTGTGGGCGCTGGTCGGTGACGGGACGTACCTGATGATGCCCACGGAGATCGTGACGGCCGTGCAGGAGGGCGTCGCGATCAAGATCCTGCTGGTGCAGAACCACGGGTACGCCTCGATCGGCGGCCTGTCGGAGTCGGTGGGCGGCGAGCGGTTCGGCACGGCCTACCGGTTCACCGCCGCGGACGGCACCTACACCGGCGCCCCGCTGCCCGTCGACCTCGCCTCCAACGTGGCGAGCCTCGGCATGCGCGTGCTGCGCGCGAAGACCGTGCGGGACCTGCGCGCGGCGCTCGCCGAGGCGCGCGCCGCCGACACTCCCACATGTGTCTATGTGGAGACCGAAACGTCCGACACTGTGTCGGGCGCGCCTCCGGCGCAGGCCTGGTGGGATGTTCCTGTGGCCGAGACCGCGACCCGAGCGTCCGCGGTCAAGGCACGTGAGCTGTACGAACGGCACGTCTCGACCCGACGCCGCCATCTGTGAAGGAGTACTCGGTCATGACGAAGATCGTCAACCACTGGATCGGCGGCAAGACCGTCGAAGGCGCGTCGGGCACGTACGGGCCGGTCACCGACCCGGCGACCGGCGCGGTCACCACGAAGGTCGCGTTCGCGTCGGTGGACGAGGTGGACGCCGCGGTGGCCGCGGCCAAGGACGCCTACGCCACCTGGGGCCAGTCCTCGCTGGCCCAGCGCACGTCCGTCCTCTTCAAGTTCCGGGCGCTGCTGGACGCCAACCGCGACGCCATCGCCGAGCTGATCACCGCCGAGCACGGCAAGGTGCACTCCGACGCGCTCGGCGAGGTCGCCCGCGGCCTGGAGATCGTCGACCTGGCCTGCGGCATCAACGTGCAGCTCAAGGGCGAGCTGTCGACGCAGGTGGCCAGCCGCGTGGACGTGTCGTCGATCCGGCAGCCGCTGGGCGTCGTCGCCGGCATCACGCCGTTCAACTTCCCGGCGATGGTCCCGATGTGGATGTTCCCGATCGCCATCGCGTGCGGCAACACCTTCGTGCTGAAGCCGTCCGAGAAGGACCCGTCGGCGTCCGTCAAGATCGCCGAGCTGCTCGCCGAGGCGGGCCTGCCCGACGGCGTGTTCAACGTCGTGCACGGCGACAAGGTGGCCGTGGACCGCCTGCTGGAGCACCCGGACGTCAAGGCGGTCTCCTTCGTCGGCTCCACCCCGATCGCCCGCCACATCCACACCACCGCCTCCGCCAACGGCAAGCGGGTGCAGGCCCTCGGCGGCGCCAAGAACCACATGCTGGTCCTGCCGGACGCCGACCTGGACGCGGCGGCGGACGCGGCCGTCTCGGCGGCCTACGGCTCCGCGGGCGAGCGCTGCATGGCGATCTCGGCCGTCGTGGCCGTGGGCGCCATCGGCGACACGCTGGTGGAGAAGATCCGCGAGCGCGCCGAGAAGATCAAGATCGGCCCCGGCAACGACCCCTCCTCCGAGATGGGCCCGCTGATCACCAAGGCCCACCGCGACAAGGTGGCCTCCTACGTCGAGGGCGCCGCCGCCGAGGGCTGCGAGGTCGTTCTGGACGGCACCGGCCACACCGTCGAGGGCTACGAGGACGGCCACTGGATCGGCATCTCGCTGCTGGACAGGGTGCCGACCACCGCCAGGGCCTACCAGGACGAGATCTTCGGCCCGGTGCTGTGCGTGCTGCGCGTGGACACCTACGAGGAGGGCGTGGCCCTCATGAACGCCTCGCCGTTCGGCAACGGCACCGCGATCTTCACCCGGGACGGCGGCGCGGCCCGCCGCTTCCAGCTGGAGATCGAGGCCGGCATGGTCGGCGTGAACGTCCCGATCCCGGTGCCGGTGGGCTACCACTCCTTCGGCGGCTGGAAGGACTCGCTCTTCGGCGACCACCACATCTACGGCAACGACGGCACGCACTTCTACACCCGCGGCAAGGTCGTCACCACCCGCTGGCCCGACCCGGCCGACGCCCCGGCCGGCGTGGACCTGGGTTTCCCGCGCAACCACTGACGCCCCTTCCGCCCCCTCCGTGCCCCGCTCCGGCGCCTGCCGAGCGGGGCACAGGTGCGTCCGGGGGCGTCCGGATACCGGACGTGGCGGTATTTTTTTATGACCTTGGCTGCGGTTCCCGTTTCGCGAGGATGAAACGGGTGATGAAGGTATCCCGCTTATTTGATCTTCGAAAGCAAGGTCACGAGCGACAGAAGCTTGATGGGATCACCTACAGGGGTTCGCCACCTAGGAAAGTGATGTCACGTAAGGTCGCCGGCGAGTGCGGAATCCGAAGGTAAACAGCCATTGACGCAGCGGTTTTCGTCGGGGTTCGCTATGCACCGCCAGGAGCGGACGAGACGAACGCACGACGAGCCGCCGGAGGCGATAGCGCTCCTGGCCCCACCCTCACACGCACCAGCCGATCGGAAGCCGCCGCATGACCGACACGCTCCAGAAGTCCCTGGCCGAGACCCAGCAGGCCCACCCGCCGGGGCTGAAGCGTTCCATCGGTGTCGTCGGCGGCACCCTGCTGACCCTCTCCTGCGTCACGCCGGCCTCCACCCTCTTCGTGGTCGTCCCCGACCTGTTCGGCTCCCTCGGCACCGCCACCGCCCTGACGATCGCCATCGGCTCCCTCCTCTGTATCGCCGTGGCGTTCTGCTACTCCGAGCTGGGCACCCTCATCCCCAGCGCGGGCGGCGAGTACGCCATGGTGTCGACGCTGGCGGGCCGGCTCGCCGGCTGGCTGGTCTTCGTGCTGTCCCTGCTGGTCGTCATGATCGTGCCGCCCGTCATCGCCATGGGCACGGCCGACTACCTGACCCCGATCGTGCACCTCGACCCGGCCATGACCGGCGCCGGCGTGATGCTGCTCGCCACCCTCGCCGGCCTGCTCGACCTGCGCGCCAACGCCTGGATCACCGGCATCTTCCTGGTCCTGGAGGTCATCGCGGCCGGGGTCGTCGCCCTGCTCGGCTTCACGCACAGCCACCGCGGGGCCGGCAGCCTCGTCTCCATGCAGGTGGCCGGCGCGCACGGGCACACCGACACCGTGACCGCCATGCTGGTCGTCTCCGGGCTCGCCATCGCCCTCTTCGTCACCCAGGGCTTCTCGACGGCCGTCTACCTGTCCGAGGAGCTGGAGCACCCGCGCCGCAACGTCGCCCGTACCGTGCTGGCCACGCTCGCCATCTCCACCGTGATCATCCTCGTGCCGGTCGCCGCCATCACCATGGGCGCCTCCGACATCAAGGAGCTGACCGGCGGCGACATCAGCTCCATGGTCACCGCCTGGTCCAACTCCGCGGTCGGCACCTTCGTCAGCCTGTGCGTGGCCCTCGCGATCATCAACGCGGGCATCGTCATGGTCATCCAGAACTCCCGGGTGCTGTTCGCCTCCGCCCGCGACAAGGCCTGGCCCGAGCCGGTCAACCACGTCTTCTCCAAGCTCGGCCGCTTCGGCTCCCCCTGGGTGGCCACGCTGGCGGTCGGCGTCCCCGGCGCGCTGCTCTGCTTCGTCAACCTCGACACCCTCTACGGCGTCACCGGCGTCTCCGTGACCGGCATGTACCTGCTGGTGGCGGTCGCCGCCCTGCTGTCGCGCCGCGGCTCCCACCGGCACACGCCGGCCTGGCGGATGCCGCTGTGGCCCGCGGTGCCCGTCCTGCTGATCGTGGTCCTCGCCTACATCCTCACCCAGCAGGAGACGAGCTACCTGCTGTGGACCGGCGGCATCACCGCGGTGGCCACCCTCTACTGGGCGCTGTACCTGCGCCCGCGCCGCGACACCCGCTGGCTGGTGTCCCTGCCGGAGGACGCCCAGGCCTGACGGATCAGCCGAGGTCCCACGCCACCACCGCGCACGTCCCCTCGCCCTTGCCGCCCGCACTGCGATAGGCGGCAAGGGCGGCGTCGTTCCCGGTGTCGACCGCGACCCACATCCCGTGGCAGCCCCGCTCCCGGGCCACCGCGGCCAGCCGCTCCACCAGCGCCCGCCCGATCCCGCGGCGGCGGTACGGCTCCGCGACCGCCAGCTCGTACAGGAACATCTCGGCGCCCTTGTCGGGGTGCACGGTCTCCACACCGCTCACGAACCCGACCGGGCCGCCGGCCCCCTCCGCGCGCGCGAGGAGCAGATGGTGCCCGGCGGAGGTCAAGAACCGCTCGGCCCACTCGGGGCGGACCGGATGATCGAACAGGTGCTCGACCGCGGTGAGGTCGGCGACGGTCGTGGCGCGGCGGATGTCGGGAGAGCCCATGCGCCTTCGTACCACGCCCGCAGTACACGGACGCCGGGCCGTACGCCCCGGGGAGGGCCGCGGTTCAGCCCCTGGGCCGCATGCGCTGTCGGCGGCGCCCCGTACCGTTGAGGCATGGATCTTCGAGTGCCCGCGCTGCGAGGGCTGCTGAAGGGGCCGCGCCGGCTGATGGCCGCCGCGGCCGCCGTCGTGGTGCTCGCCGGCGCCGGCACCTGGACGGCCGCCGCCTCCCCCGACACGCCGCCGGTGCGGCGCGGCGACCGCGTCCTGACCATGGCCGACGGGACCCGCATCGACACCTCGTACTTCACCGCCGGACCCGCCGGCCGCCGCCCGGCCGTCCTGCTCGGGCACGGCTTCGGCGGCAGCAAGGACGACATGCGCCGGCAGGCCGCGGACCTGGCCCGGGACGGGTACGCGGTGCTGACCTGGTCGGCGCGCGGCTTCGGCCGCTCCACCGGCCGCATCGGGCTCAACGACCCCGGGCACGAGGTCGCCGACGTCTCCCGGCTCATCGACTGGCTGGCCCGCCGGCCCGAGGTCCGCCTCGACAGGCCGGGCGACCCGCGCGTCGGCGTGGCCGGCGGCTCCTACGGCGGCGCGATCGCCCTGCTCGCCGCCGGACACGACCGCCGGGTCGACGCCATCGCCCCGTCCATCACCTACTGGAACCTGGCCGACGCCCTCTTCCCCGACGGCGTCTTCAAGAAGCTCTGGACCGGCGTCTTCTTCAACCTGGGCGGCGGCTGCGCCCGCTTCGAGCCCGCCCTGTGCCGGATGTACGACCGGGTCGCCGAGTCCGGGACGCCGGACGCGGCCGCCCGCAGGCTGCTGGAGGAGCGCTCGCCGTCCGCCGTCGCCGGCCGCATCAAGGTGCCCACCCTGCTGGTGCAGGGCCAGACCGACTCCCTGTTCACCCTCGCCCAGTCCGACGCGGCGGAGAAGGCCATCCACGCGAACGGCGCCCCGGTGGACGTCGACTGGATCGCGGGCGGGCACGACGGCGGCGACCTGGAGACCGCCCGGGTCGAGCGGCGCGTGACGGCCTGGTTCGACCGCTATCTGAAGGGGGACAGGGCCGCAGACACCGGCCCCGCCTTCCGGATCACCCGCACCGGCGGCGTCGACTCCACGGACGGCGCGGCCCAGCTGCGCGGCGCGAGCGCCGGCAGCTACCCCGGCCTGCGCGACCACCAGCGGCCCGTCCACCTCACCGGCCGCGAGCAGCACGTCACCAACCCGGCCGGCGCCAGTCCGCCCGGCGTCTCCGCCCTGCCCGGGCTCGGCGGCTCCGGCGGCCTCGCCCAGCTGTCCGCGCTCGGCGTCGGCGTCTCCCTCGACTTCCCCGGCCAGTACGCCCGGTTCGACTCCGCACCCCTGGCCCGGGCCCTGCGGATCACCGGTTCCCCGACGGTCACCGTGCACGTCGCCTCCACCGGCCGGGACGCCGTCCTGTTCGGCAAGGTGTACGACGTCGGCCCCGGCGGCAGCCCCCAGGTGCTGCCCGCCCAGCTGGTCGCCCCCGTCCGGGTGAGCGGCGCGCGGTCCGGCAAGGACGTCACGATCAGCCTCCCGGCGATCGACCACGAGGTGCAGAAGGGCCACCGGCTCCGCCTCGTCCTCGCCTCCACCGACCTCGGGTACGCCTCCCCGGCCGCCCCGGCGACGTACACCGTCTCCCTCAGGTCGGACCTGAGGGTGCCGACGGCTCCCGCCGTGCACACCGCCGCCGCCCCGCTGCCCTCCTGGGTGTGGTGGCTGCCCCTGGCCGGCGCCGCCGCCGGGCTCGCCCTGCTGCTCACCGCCCGCCGCCGGAGCGCCACCCCCGCGCCCGACCCCGGGCTCGCCGAGGTCCCGTTGGAGATCACGGGCCTCAGCAAGCGCTACGCCCGGTCCGCCGACCGGTACGCGGTGCGCGAGCTGTCCTTCCGCGTGGAGAAGGGCCAGGTGCTCGGCCTGCTCGGGCCCAACGGCGCCGGCAAGACCACCACCCTGCGCATGCTGATGGGCCTGATCCGGCCCGACGACGGTGAGATCCGGGTCTTCGGGCACGCCATCCGGCCCGGCGCGCCGGTGCTCTCCCGGGTCGGCGCCTTCGTGGAGGGCGCCGGCTTCCTGCCCCACCTGTCCGGCCGGGAGAACCTCGAGCTGTACTGGCGGGCCACCGGCCGCCCGCCGCAGGACGCCCACCTCGACGAGGCCCTGGAGATCGCCGGACTCGGCGGCGCCCTCGCCCGCGCGGTGCGCACCTACTCCCAGGGCATGCGGCAGCGCCTGGCCATCGCCCAGGCCATGCTCGGCCTGCCCGACCTGCTCATCCTGGACGAGCCCACCAACGGCCTGGACCCGCCGCAGATCCGCGAGATGCGCCAGGTGATGATCCGCTACGCGGCCGGCGGCCGCACGGTGATCGTCTCCAGCCACCTCCTCGCCGAGGTCGAGCAGTCCTGCACCCACCTGGTGGTGATGGACCGCGGCCGGCTGGTCCAGGCGGGCCCGGTGCGCGAGATCGTCGGCTCCGGCGACACCCTGCTGGTCGGCACCGGCACCGCCGTGGAGGAGCCGGTCGTCGAGAAGGTGGCCGCGCTGCCCGGCGTCGCCTCCGCCGTCCGCACCGAGGACGGGCTGCTGATCCGCCTCGAACCCGGCGGCACGGCCGAACGGCTCGTCGTGGAGCTGGTGCGCCTGGAGGTGCCCGTCGCCTCGGTCGGCCCGCACCGCCGCCTGGAAGACGCCTTCCTCACCCTGATCGGAGGTTCCGCATGAGCACGCTGGCCGAGTCCGCCGGAACGGCGCCCGGCTACCGCGCGGGCCGCACCCTGCCCCTGCGGGTGGAGCTGGTGCGGCAGCTCAAGCGGCGCCGCACCCTGATCATGGGCGCGATCCTCGCCGTCCTGCCGTTCGTGCTGCTGATCGCCTTCGCCATCGGCGGCGACCCGGCGGACCGCAACGGCCGGGTCACGCTGATGGACACGGCGACCGCCTCCGGCGCCAACTTCGCCGCGGTCAACCTGTTCGTCTCGGCGGGCTTCCTGCTGGTGATCCCGGTCGCCCTGTTCTGCGGGGACACGGTGGCCTCGGAGGCCGGCTGGTCCTCCCTGCGCTACCTGCTGGCCGCGCCCGTGCCCCGGGCCCGGCTGCTGTGGTCCAAGCTCGCCGTCGGGCTCGGGCTGAGCCTCGCCGCGATGGTGCTGCTCCCGGTGGTGGCCCTCGCGGTCGGCACGGCCGCCTACGGCTGGGGCCCGCTGCAGATCCCCACCGGCGGCACGCTGGACGCGGGCACGGCGGCCGGGCGCCTGGTGGTCGTGGTGGCCTACCTCTTCGTGTCCCAACTGGTCACCGCCGGGCTGGCGTTCTGGCTGTCGACCCGGACCGACGCCCCGCTCGGCGCGGTCGGCGGCGCGGTGGGCCTCACCATCGTCGGCAACGTCCTGGACGCCGTCACCGCCCTCGGCCACTGGCGCGACTTCCTGCCCGCGCACTGGCAGTTCGCCTGGGCCGACGCCGTCCAGCCGCGGCCCGAGTGGTCCGGGATGATCCAGGGCACGGCGGTCTCCGTCGCCTACGCGCTGGTGCTGTTCGCACTGGCCTTCCGGGGGTTCGCCCGCAAGGACGTCGTGTCCTAGGCGCACCATACGATGAATTGATTCGCCGACCACATGTGAATATCTCTGGAAATATAAAAACGACGCCTTCTTTCACTCCCGCGATATTCATGCGTATGGAGTAGTGCCTCATTTTGGGCCGACTGCGGACTGCTATGTTCTGCGTCTGTCGGACTAGAGGTCGCTTTCACGTGAGGTGAATCATGAAGAAGGCAGTTTTCACAACTGCGGCGCTGGCCATCGGGGCCGGTCTCGTCGGCGGCTCCGCCGCCGCCGCGTCGGCCGCCGCGGCGCCGGCCGGTACCACCGGTCCGCTCGGCCTGGTGTCCCAGACCGAGGTCACGCCGGCGGTCGTGCCCGCGGCCGACACCGTGACCCGGCTGGCCCGTCAGGGCAACGTCACCCAGGGCAGCGCGTTCGACGAGAAGAAGCCGGCGAAGATCTCCGGCGTCTACCTGGACGGCATGGGGCGCGGCAGCGGCAAGAAGCCCGCCGTCCCGGTGAAGAACCCCGTCGGCACCGGTGCCTTCCAGCTGCACCCGCTGAACGCGCCGACCAGCGCCGGCCTCGGCAGCCTGCTCGACCAGGCCTGACCCCGACAGCCGGCAGGCAAGCCGGCGTACGGCGAAAGCACTACTTCGGAGACCGACACCGCGGTGTCGAGGGACGGTCGGGCCCCGGTGGCGGCCTGGCTCGACGGCGTCCCGGACACCCGCTGCGGCGATGCCGGTCCACACGACGGCTCACCGGGACACGAGCACGAGACAACCGCACAGGCCCCCTCCGGTCCACCGGCTTCCTCCTCGCCGGTGGACCGGACGCATGTCCGGGCCCCTCGGCCTGCCGCCCCCCGGGACACGTCGCATCGCCTTCCGCGAATGGGGGCGAAAAGGCGTGCGCCGGGCCGCGCGGGGCACCGTTCCGCCATTTGATGGAATCTGCGCCGCAGGAGCGATGTCACCGTGACTTTCCATCGCGCATTTCGGTTTCTTGCTGTGTAAGCGTGTCCTACCGTGAATCCAGGAAGGAACCGAGTTGCCCAGGAAGTTCGCGGTCATCACTGCACTCGCCCTTGGCGCTGTCTGCGGCAGCGCTGGCGTTGCCTCCGCTCACTCGAACCACACCAACGCCACTGGCGGTGACGGCTTCTCGTCGTCCCCGGTCGTCGTGAACGCCCCTCAGCAGGGTGTCCTCGTCGTCAACGGCACGCTCGTCGATGGTCGCTGCGTCGCGCCGTGGTCCAACGGTGCCGTTCTCGCCGGCGTCGTCGCACCGCACTCGAAGTACGCCGCCTGCAACACGGGCATGGTCGACGAGTCGCAGAACGCCCCGAGCGTGAGCGGTCTGCTCTTCTGACCCCTGCTCCGACGCATTTCGAGCAGATGAAAAACCCTTCTGAAACGCAGCCCTGAAAGGCCATCTCATGCGTAACAAGGTTACGGCCATCTCCGCCCTCGCCGCCGGCGTCGTCCTCGCGGCCGCGGGCACCGCCGCAGCCGACAACTGCACGACCGTCAAGGGTGGCGAAGGCATCTCGTCGGGCCCGGTCGTCGTGAACGCCCCCCAGCAGGGCGTCCTCGTCTCCAACGGCACGCTCGTCGACCTGCGCTGCGCGGTGCCGTGGTCGAACGGTGCCGCCGCTGTCGCCGGTGCCGTCGCGCCGCACTCGAAGTACGCCGCGTGCAACACGGGCATGGTCGACGAGTCGCAGAACGCCCCGATCGTGGGCGGCCTGCTCTTCTGACCCCCTCTGCTCCGATTCGGTTCGGAGCAGGGCGGACGCCCCCCAATCCGCTCCCCATCTGAAAGGCGCATCCCATGCGTAAGAAGGTCACTGCCCTCTCCGTCCTGGCTGCGGGCATCGTGCTCGCGGCCGGCGGCACCGCCACGGCCCACGACAACGACACCCACGTCACCGGTGGCAAGGGCATCTCGGAGGGTCCCGTCGTCGTGAACGGCCCCCAGCAGGGTCTCGCGGTGGCCAACGGCGCCCTGGTCGACGCCCGCTGCCTCGCGCCGTGGTCCGACGGTGCCGCCCTCGATGGCGTCGTCATGGCGCCGCACTCGCGCTACGCCGCCTGCGACACCGGCACGGTCGACGAGTCGCACAACGCCCCCACCGTGGGCGGCCTGCTGTTCTGATCCGTACCCCCGCCTGGCGGCCCGCCGTATGTCGGCGGGCCGCCGTCGGCTTTGCCGCGCCGATTCGCGCGTCCGCTCCCGGTCTGAGTGGTGAAACATTTCTTCCTTGAACACGCCGAAGGCCGACCCCCGGCGTGACGGAGTCGGCCTCGAAAACCCGGCGGTCGCGACCGCTACTTGACCAGCGGAAGCCCGCCCGTCGCCTTGCCGCCGAGGGGGACCTTGCCGCCGAGCGGGCTCTTGCCGTTGAGGGGGTTCGGCAGAGTGGCGCCGAAAACCGGGGTCTTCACCACGCCCGACCGCTTCACGCCGTCGGCCGCGCTCCTGACCTCGCCCGCCAGGTCACCGGTCGGAAGGTCGGCCGCCTGCGGCAGACTCCGGGCGACCGCGCTGCCGTCCCCGGCAAGACCCTGCGCCGGCATGCCCGCCGCCACGGCGGGAGACGCGGCACCGGCGAGGGCGAGGGCCCCGACCGCGAGGGCGGCAGCCTTCAGACTCTTCATGGTGTTCCTTTCCTCAAAGCTCGGTTCTCCCGGACCAACGAGGCAGGAACGGCACGGGAAACCCCGCCCGCGGCAAGTTCCGGGAACTCATACGAGAAGACCAGGTGATGAGGTCCGCCGCATGCGGCGAGCCCATCGGATTATCTGTAATATCCGCCCGCCGGAAGGATGTCATTCCGACACAGTTGACGGTTCCGCGGATAAATACAGATAAGAGGCTAGTGTTGCCTTCCGAATGCAGCGCATTTCGCATCGAACCCGCGACCGCACACCCTTGTGCCGAGTGTGCCGAGTTCGGAATCTTTCTTCGGAAGGGAAGCCTCGGTCATGCGCATTCCCCCTGGTCCCGTCCCGCGCCGTGCGACACCGTTCGCGGTACGCGAGCCGCACGTCCTGCACGTCACCCAGCCGGTCGAGGGCGGTGTCGCCCGGCTCGTGACGGACCTGGCCGCGGCACAGCTCGCCGCGGGGCTGCGCGTCACCGTGGCCTGCCCGCGGGGCGGCATGCTGACCGACGCCCTGCGCGCGGTGGGCTGCGAGGTGCTCCCCTGGGACGCGACCCGCGCACCCGGGCACCGGCTCCCGGACGAGGTGTGGCGCCTGACGCGGCTGGTGCGCGGGGTGCGGCCCGACGTGCTGCACGCGCACAGCGCCAAGGCGGGACTCGCGGCGCGGCTCGCGGTGCGCGGCCGGGTGCCGACCGTCTTCCAGCCGCACGCCTGGTCGTTCGAGGCCGTGGACGGCGGCATGGCCCGGGCGGCGCTGCGCTGGGAGCGGTTCGCGGCGCGGTGGGCGTCGCGGGTGCTGTGCGTGAGCGAGGCGGAACGGCGCACCGGTGAGCTGCACGGCATCACCGCCCGCTGGCACGTGGTCCCCAACGGCGTCGACACCCGCAGGCTGCGGCCCGAGGGCCCCAGCGCCCGGGCCGCGGCGGGCCCGCTCGTCGTCTGCGTGGGACGGCTGTGCCGGCAGAAGGGGCAGGACGTGCTCCTGCGGGCCTGGCCCGCCGTCGAGCGCCGACTGCCCGGGGCCCGCCTGGTACTGGTCGGCGACGGACCGGACGCCGGCCGGCTGCGCGCCGCCGCGCCCGCCTCGGTCGAGTTCGCCGGCCCGGCACGCGACGCCGCCCCCTGGTACCGGGCCGCCGACGTCGTCGTCCTGCCGTCCCGCTGGGAGGGCATGGCGCTCGTCCCCCTGGAGGCCATGGCCTGCGGCCGCCCGGTCCTCGTCACGGACGTGGACGGGGCGCGCGAGAGCCTGCCGCCCGGCCACCTGCCGTTCTGCCTGGTGCCGCCGGAGGACCCCGACGCGCTGGGGCGGGCGCTCGCGGAGCTGCTGCGCCGCGGTCCGCTGCGCGCGGCACTCGGCGCACAGGGCCGCGCCCACGTGCTCGGCGCCCACGACGTCCGGCAGGTCACGCACGCGGTGACCGGCCTGTACCGCGAGCTGCTGGGCATCGTCACCCGGCCGTGCGTCGTCCCCAACCAGAGCAGGGAGTCCATCACCACATGAGTGCGGAAAGCACCGTTCCCGCTCCTGCCGGGCAGCCCAGGGCCGCGGGGCGCGCCGTCACCGTCCTCGACCCGCCCGGCACCGGCGGGCGCGGGCTGCCCGCCGGACGCACGTCCCACCGGCCGCGGTGGACCTCCTGGACCCCCCTGCTCACCGTCGACGCCGCCGCGACCCTGCTGGGCGCCCTCGTCCTGCCCGAAGACCACCGGCACGCGTGGCTGACCGCGCTGCTGGGCCTGTGCGTGCTCGGCCTCAACCGGCGTGCCCTGCTGTACGACACCTCGGCCGTCCCCGGCGTGCTCGAGGACGTCCCGGCCGTCTGCGCCCGGATCGCCGTCGGCTGGGCGGGCGTAGCGGCCCTCTTCCTGCGGTCGCTGCCGGTGGCCGTGCTGGCCGGCGCGTGCGCCGTGCACTGCGCGGCGGCGTGCGCGGGCCGCGAGGCGGTGCACGGGCGCCGGCGCAGGGCTCTGCGGCACCGGCCGCGCCCCGCCCTCGTGGTGGGCCCGGTCCCGGCGGCCGTGCGCGTCGCCGCCGCGTTGCTGCGCTGCCCGGCGGGCGGCGTACGGCCGGTCGGCGTCGTCGCCGACACCCCGACCCCCGTTCCGCACCCCGGCGACCCGACCGGGCTGCCGGTCCTCGTCCATGACGAGGACGCGGTGCGCGCGCTCATCCAGAACGGCGTGGAGACGGTCCTCGTCGTGGGACCCGCGACCCGGGGCCACCGGGTCGCGCTGCTGCGGCAGTTCGCCGCGTTCGGCTGCGCGCTGTGGGAGCTCGACACGGACGTGCCGTCGTACGGGCTGCGCGTCGGGCGCGGCCGGGCCGGGCACCTGGCGGGCTTCTCCCGCCGGCCGTTGTGCCCGGACGCCGGGCGCCGCAGGGACGTCGTGGGCAAGCGGGTCCTCGACATGGTGCTGTCCGGCTCGCTGCTGCTGCTCGCCGCCCCGGTGCTGCTGGTGTGCGCGGTCGTGCTGAGGGCCGCCGAGGGGCCGGGCGTGGTGTTCCGCCAGGTGCGGATCGGCAAGGACGGGCGGCCCTTCACCATGCTGAAGTTCCGCACCCACCGGCCCGCCAGCGCCTACGAGTCCGCGACCCGCTGGAGCGTGGCGGACGAGCAGCACATGAGCCGCTTCTGCCACTTCCTGCGCCGTATGTCGCTGGACGAGCTGCTCCAGCTGTGGAACGTCTTCCGCGGTGACATGAGCCTGGTCGGGCCGCGGCCGGAACGGCCCTACTTCGTAGCCAAGTTCAGCCAGGTGCACCCCGGCTATCCGGCGCGCCACCGGGTGCGCGGCGGGATCACCGGACTCGCCCAGATCCACGGGCTGCGCGGCGACACCTCGATCGAGGACCGGTGCCGCTTCGACAACGCCTACATCGACGAGTGGTCGCTGTGGCAGGACGTCTGCATCCTGGTGCGCACCGCGACGCAGTTCGTCCGGCCGACGGGGAGCTGAGCACCGGTGAGCACTGTCCCGGCGGTCTCCTCCCCGGCGGTCCCGCCCCCGCCCCCGCTGCCGCTGCTGCCTGCGCTGCGCAGGGCCGCCCCCGTCCTGCCCGTCGTGGCGGTCGTCGCCCTGCTGGGGCTGCCGGTCGGCCCGGACGGGGGAGGCGCCACACCCGCCGACGCGGCCTCGGGGCTGGTCGTGCTGTGGGCCGCCGTCCGCACCGCGCGGCAGGCCTCGCGCCCGCTGACCCGGACGGCGGCCGTGCTGCTCGGGCTGCCCGTCGTGGGCATCGCGGTCGCCGCGGCCGGCGCGGCGGGCCCCGGCGACGCGCTCGCCGGACTGGCCCGCTACCTGCAGGTGTTCGTCCTGGTCCCGATCGCGGTGCTGCTGCTCCTGCGCGACCGGCGCGACGCCCGGCTGGTGCTCTGGTCGCTGGTCGCCCTCGCACTGGGGCAGGGCGCGCTCGGGGTGCACCAGTACCTCACCGGAACCGGGGCCTCCTACCAGGGTGCCGACATCCGCGCGGTGGGCACCTTCGGGCCGCAGGACGTGATGGGGATGGCGGCCGTCGTCGCCTTCGGCGTCGTCACGGCGACGGGACTCGCTCTCGAGGCTCCGGCGCGGCGGCAGCGGGCCGTGGCGGCGGGCTGCGCGCTGCTGCTGCTCGTCCCGCTCGCGGTGTCCTTCAGCCGCGGCGCCTGGATCGCCACGGCCGTCGCCTGCGGGGCCCAGCTGCTGCTGACCGGAGTGCGGCGGGCGGCGGCGGTGTGCGCGGCCGCGGTCGCGGCGGCGGTGGTGCTGGTGGGCGGGCTCGGTGTCGGCGCCACGGCGCTGCAGGAGCGGCTGACCAGCATCGTCCGGGTCGCCGACGCGCCGGACCAGTCCGTCGTCGACCGCTACACCCTGTGGGCGGCGGCCACCGGCATGTGGCGCGAGCACCCGGTGACGGGCGTGGGGCTGAAGGCCTTCCCCGCGTACCGGGACGGCCACGCGTCGCTCGCGCTGTCGTCGGGCAGCGACACGGGCGGGGCCGGCCGGGCGTTCCGGCGCCAGCCGCTGCTCTCCCCGCACAACATGTACCTGCTGCTCCTCAGCGAACAGGGCCTGCTCGGCCTGCTGACGGTGGCGGGCAGCTGGCTGGCCCTGCTGGTCCGCGCCCTGCGGCGGCTGCCGGGCGCGGGACGCGCCCGCGACTGCGCCACCGCCGCCTGCGGCCTGCTGCTGTGGCAGCTCGTGGACTTCGCGTACGCCGACATCGGCGGCCCCTCCACGATCCTGACGTCCGTCGCCCTGGGCCTCGCCGCCTGGTGGGCCCTGCCCCACGCTTCCCCGGAGACGCCGCGGTGAGACCCACACCCCCGGCGCCCCAGGGCACCCCCACACCCCGGACGACGCCACACGGCACCGCCGCGCACCTGGGCGCCGAGCACGAGCCGCCGACGGGGACGGCAGCCGTCCGGCACCCGGCCGCTGAGCCCGGCGTGCCGTGGAACGGCGAGCCGGCGGCGCCCGTGCGGCAGCCGGTGCCCGGGCCCGGCGACGCGCAGGGCCGTGCGCCGGTGGTGCCGACGGCGTCCGTGCGGCACCCGGAGCCCGAGCGGAGCCGTGCGCACGGCGAAGCCCCGGCGTCCGCAGCCGATGCCGTCACCGCCGTGCGCGGGAGGGCCGAAGGCACCGGGTCCGGGCGGTTCCTCGCCAGGGCGACGCTGCTGTCCGCCGTGTTGTCCGTGGCCGGGTCGCTGCTGGGGCTCGGCAGGGACCAGGTGCTGGCCCACGTCTTCGGGGCCGGGGCGGAGACCGACGCCTTCCTGGTGGCCTGGACCGTGTCCGAGACGGCGGCGACGCTGCTGATCGACGGCGGCATGGCCTACGTGCTGGTCCCCGCGTTCAGCGTGGCGGTCGCCCGGCGGGCGCGCGGCAACGGCGGCCCCGACCCGGTGCGCGCGCTGGTCGCGGCCTCCCTGCCGCGGCTGTGCCTGGGCCTCGCGGCCGTCGCGGCGGTGCTCGTCGCGGCGGCACCCCTGCTGGTCGCCGCCCTCGCGCCCAGCCTGCCCGACGCGTCCCTCGCCGTGGACTGCACCCGCCTGACCTCGACCTGCGTCCTGACCTTCGGGCTGGCCGGATACTGCAGCGCGGCCCTGCGGGCGCACGGCGCGTTCCTCGCCCCGGCGGCCATCTCCGTCGCGCTCAACGTCGCCGTCATCAGCACGGTGTGCGTCCTCGGCGACCGCTGGGGCGTGCGCTCGGCCGCGCTGGGAGTCGCGCTCGGCGGAGCCCTCATGCTCGCCGTCCAGGCCCCGTTCCTGTGGCGCCGGATCGCCGGCCGGCCCCGCCGCCCCCGCCCGCGCGCCTGGATCCCGGGCCCCGGCGGGGACGACCGCCGGGCGGTGACCCTCGCCCTGGTCACGGCCGTGCTGCTGTACGTGCTGTGCCGCCAGTCCCAGGTCCTCGCCGAGCGCTACCTCGCCTCAGGCCTGCCCGCCGGCGCCATCTCCCACCTCAACTACGCGCAGAAGGTCGCCCAGTTGCCCATGTCGCTGTCCCTGATGGTGTGCGTGGTCACCTTCCCGGTGCTGGCCAGAGCCGTCGCCGACGGCGACCTGCGGCGGGCCCGGGACCGCATGGAACGGGACCTGGTGCTGGTGAGCTGCCTGGTGCTGCTGGGCACCGCCGTGGTCGAGGCCTGCGCGCCGGGGATCATCCGGCTCCTCTTCCAGCACGGCGCGTTCACGGCCGCCGACACCGCCGCGACCGCCTCCGCCATGCGGGTCTACGCGCTCGGGCTGCTCGGCCAGACCCTGGTGGGCGCACTCGCGCGGTCGTACTTCTCGGCCGGCCGCGCCAGCTGGTACCCGCTGGCCGCGATGGCCGCGGGCCTGGCCGTCACCATCGGCCTCGGCGCCTGCACGGTGGGGTTCTGGGGCGCGCGCGGCATCGCCGCCGCCAACGCCGCGGGCATCACCCTCACGGCGCTGCTCCTGCTGCGCGGGCTCGGCGCGCGCAGCCTCCCGGTGCGCGTCCACCGGGTCCTCGCCGAACTGGCCGGGCCGGTGGGCGCGGCCGTCGCCGCCACCGCGGCCGGGGCCGTCTGCGCGGCGCCGTTCGACTCGGCCCCGGCGGCCGTCGCCGCGGGCTGCGCGGCCGTGACGGCCGTCTTCGTCCCGCTGGTGTGGGCCCTGGACACGGCCGGCGCGCGGACCCTGCTGTCCTCGGCCGCGCACCCTCTCCGACGCTCCGTCACACGAAGGCTGAACCATGGTCGTTGACATCACCCTGCCCCCGTACACGTTCGAACCGGTCCGTGGACCCCTGCGCGAACCGGTCGTCCGCCGGCGCCGGGCGTGGGGTCCCGCCGCCTGGGTGGCGATGTACCACTCGGTCTCGGACCACCCCGAGGACCCGTACGACATCACCGTCTCGCCCGCCCGCCTCGACCGCCAGCTCGCCTGGCTGCGCGCCCGCGGCCTGCGCGGGGTCAGCATGCGGGACCTGCTCGCGGCGCGGGCGCGCGAACAGGAGCGCGGGCTGGTCGGGCTCACCTTCGACGACGGGTACGCCGACTTCCTCACCACCGCGCTGCCGGTCCTCGGCCGCTGGGGCTGCGGGGCCACCCTGTTCGTCCTGCCCGGGCGGCTCGACGGCGAGAACGACTGGGACGCGCTCGGCCCGCGCAAGCGCCTCCTGGGCGCCGAGGGCATCCGCCGGGCGGCGGCCGCGGGCATCGAGATCGCCTCGCACGGCCTCACCCACGTCGACCTCACCAAGGCCGGCCCCAACGAGATGCGCGCCGAGGTCCACCGAAGCCGCTCCGTCCTGGCCGACCTCATCGACGCCGACGTCCAGGGCTTCTGCTACCCCTACGGCCGCCTCGACCAGCACGTCCACGACACCGTGCGCCAGGCCGGGTACCGCTACGCCTGCGCCATCGCGCCCCCACCCGCCCTGGCCGGCGACTTCGCGGTGCCCCGGCTGCACATCGCCCAGGCCGACACGGCCGCGCGGCTGGAGCTGAAGCGGCGTCTCGCGCGGGTCCGCGGCCGGGCACTGGAGGCCGTGTGAGGGCCCTGCACGTCATCACCGGCCTCGGTGTCGGCGGCGCGGAGCAGCAACTGCGCCTGCTGCTTCGCCGGTTGCCGGCCCGGTGCGACGTGGTGACGCTGACCAACCCGGGCCCGGTCGCCGAGGGTCTGCGGGCCGACGGGGTCCGGGTCACCGACCTCGGCATGCGCGGCAACCGCGACCTCGCCGCCCTGCCCCGGCTCACCGGGCTGATCCGCGCCGGCCGCTACGACCTCGTGCACACGCACCTGTACCGGGCCTGCCTGTACGGCCGGGCCGCGGCGCGCCTGGCGGGGGTGCGGGCGGTGGTGGCCACCGAGCACTCCCTGGGCGACGCCCGGATCGAGGGCCGCCGGCTGACCCCGGGCGTCCGGGCCCTGTACCTGGCCGGCGAGCGCCTCGGCCGGGCCACGGTCGCCGTCTCCCCGACCGTGGCCGAACGGCTGCGGCGGTGGGGAGTGCCCGCCCAGCGCGTCCGGACCATCCCGAACGGCATCGACGCCGCCCTGTTCCGCTACGACCCGGCGCTGCGCGAGCGGGCCCGGGCGCACTACGGCATCCCGCCGGACGCGTACGTCGTCGGCGGGCTGGGGCGCCTCACCGCCGGCAAACGCTTCGGCGTCCTCGTCCGCGCGCTGGGAGAACTCCCGCGGGACGTACGGCTGCTGCTGGTCGGCGGCGGGGACGAGGAGCGGGCGCTGCGGCGCACCGCCCGCGACCTGGGGGTGGCCGACCGGGTCGTGCTGACCGGCGAACGGCCGTACCTGCCGGACCCGGCGGACCCCGCGCCCGGCCTGCCCGGCCTGCTGTCGGCGATGGACGTGCTCGCCGCCCCGTCGGCCGAGGAGGCCTTCGGCCTGGCCGTGCTGGAGGCGCTCGCGGCCGGCCTCCCCGTGCTCTACACGACCTGTCCCGCCGTCGACGACCTGCCGCCGGGCAGCGCACCGGGCGCCCGGCGCGTCCCGGGCGGCGCAGGCGCGTACGCCCGGGAGCTGCTGCGGCTGCGCGGGGCGGGACCCGGCGACCGCAGCATCCCCCCGGCGGTGCGGCACTACGCCGTCGACCGCACCGCCCGCCAGCTCATGGACGTGTACACGGCCGTCCTGGCCGGCTCGACCCTGGAAGTGAGGCCCTGATGACCGACGACCACCCCACGGAACCCGTACGACCGCCCCGCCGAAGCCGCTGGCGGGCGGTGCTGCGATGGCTGCTGGTCCCGTCCGGCGTCCTGCTCGGCGCGTCCGCCGGCGCCGCGTACGGCGTGATGACGCCACCGCAGTACACCGCCACGAGCTACGTCATCGCCGTACCGGCCGACAAGGCGGCACCCGACTCCGCGGCGACCCTCGGGTTCGCCCAGACGTACGGCCGGGTCGCGACGCAGCTCGCCGTGCTGGGCAGGGCCCAGGACGCGGCGGGCGTACCGGTGCGGACGCTGCGCCGGAGCGTACGGGCCGAGACCTCGCCCGACGCGCCGATGATCGCGATCTCGGCGACGTCCCGGCGCCGCGGCCGGGCCACCGCCATCGCCGACGCCGTCTCGCGCGCCCTGACCACACAGGCCGAGCGGGCCAAGCGGAGCACCGGTGTCTCGCTCGTCCTGCTCTCCCGGGCCGTCCCGCCCACCGAGCCGTCGTCCCCCTCCACGGTGCTGACCGCACTCGTCGGCGCGAGCGCCGGCGGCCTCCTGGGCGGCCTCGGCCTGCTGGCCCGGCCGCGGCGGGCCCCGGCGGACGACGACCGGGCGCGGGCGCAGGTGCCCGTCCAGGCCCCCGCCGCGGAACCGCAGGGGGTGCGGTGACCGCCGGGACCTGCCGCGCCCTGTCGGTGGAGGTGTGCACCGACGCCCCCGCGTTCGGGCGGCTGGCCGGGGAGTGGGAGCGGCTGTACCGGGCGTGCCGGGCGGCGACGCCGTTCCAGAACCACGCCTGGCTGCACTCGTGGTGGCTGTCGTACGGCACGCCGGGCGCGCTGCGGGTGGTCCTGGTGCGCCGGAGCGGTGAGCTGGTGGCCGCCGCGCCGCTCATGCGGGTGCACCGCCCGCTGCCGGCGCTGGTGCCCGTCGGCGGGGCGATCTCCGACTTCTGCGACGTCCTCCTCGACGAGGCGGCGGCCGACCTGGCGGTCCCGGCGCTGGCGGACGCCCTGGCCGGCCTGGCCCGTACCGCGCTGATCGACTTCCGTGAGGTGCGGCCCGGCAGCGCGGTGGAGCGGGTGTACCACTGCTGGCAGGGCCCGCGGCACCGGGTGCCCGACTCCCTGTGCCTGGAGCTGCCGGCCGTCCCGATGGACCAACTGGTCGGGCGGCTGTCGTCGAAGCGGGCCCAGCGGGTCCGCAACCGGATGAGCAAGCTCGCCCGGATCGGCGTCCGGTGGCGCTCCGTGGGCCCCGACGAGACCGGCGCGGCGCTCGGCCGGCTCATCGAACTGCACCGGTTGCAGTGGGAGGGCCGGAAGGTGACCCCGGAGCACCTGCGGCCGCGGTTCCTCGACCACCTGGTCCGCTCGGTGGTGCCGATGGTCCGGTGCGGCGAGGCCGTGGTGAGGGAGTTCCTGCTGGAGGACGAGGTCGTGGCCGTCGACCTGACCTTGCAGTCCCGGCAGCTGGCCGGGAAGTACCTGTACGGCGTCCATCCGCGGCTGCGCGAGCGCAAGGTGGACGTGACGACGATGCTGCTCATCGCGGCCGTCGAGGAACTGCCCCCGCAGGGGACCGCGGAAGGCCCGGTGCTCAGCCTGCTGCGCGGTACCGAGCCGTACAAGTACCAGTGGCGGCCCCGCGGCATCGTCAACCAGCGTCTGCTGCTGGCCCGTCGGCGCACCGCGCCGCTGCTCGCGGCCGCCGCCTGCGAGGCCGCCGCGCGCGCCCGGGCCAAGCAGCTCCTGGGCCGGGCACCGGCCGACCCGCAGCCCGCGGCGGCCTAGACCCTAGCCCCCGGTGGGCCGCCCCGGCGGCCGGCAGGGGCAGTGGTGCGGTGGGCGGGGCGTGACCACGGCCGGCGGTGTCGGGTTCGGGCTCGGGCGCGGCTCCGGGGGAGCCGTGGGCACCGGCGGGGTGGGGACCGCGGGCCGTGCCGGGTCCGGTGCGGGCGGGCCGGACAGCGCCGCGCGGTAGACGGCGGAGGCCCGGGGATTGTCCGAGCACTGCCACACGCCGTGCGGGCAGTAGTCGGTGATCGTCTGGTACAGCGGCGGGTGCTGGTCCAGCCACGCGAGCATGCGCAGCATGTACGACCTGTTGTCGCCGTTGCGGAACAGGCCCCACTCGGGATACGAGAACGGCTTGCCGTGGGCCCGGGCGAAGTCGACCTGGGCCTGCAGCCCGTACGGCTCGGACACCTGCTCGTCGAAGGAGACGCCCTCGGGCTGGTCGTAGGAGTCCATGCCGACGATGTCGACGACGTCGTCCCCGGGGTAGCAGCTCGGCCACGGCACCGCGTCCGCGCCCCGGTTCGGGGCGAAGTCGAACCGGAACCGCTGCCCGGGGACCGAGCGCATGGCGGTGACGATGCGCCGCCAGTACGCCTTCCAGCGCTCCGGGTCGGGGCCGCAGCGGTGGGTGTAGGTGACGCCGTTCATCTCCCAGCCGAGCACCAGGATGGTGTCCGGCACCCCCAGGCCGACCAGGCGCCGGGCCAGGGAAGTGAAGTGCTCGTCGAACTCGCCGGTCGCCGCGCGGCGCAGCAGCCCCCTGACCCGCGCGTCGGGCACCGGCACCTCGTTGTGCTCCATCAGGGGCACGTTGAGCACGAGCAGCCGGTCGGCCCGGGCCCGCCGCCAGGCGGCCCAGCTGTCGAGGAAGCCCGGCGCGCCCTCGATGTTGCTCCACAGGTCGCCCGGCAGGTAGGTGTGCCCCACGCGCACCTCGGCGCCGTCGAGCCAGGAGCCGAAGGCCCTCGTGCGCTCCACGCCGGGGGGCCCGTAGCCGAGGTACGCGCCGAAGGCGGGCGACGGGGACGCCGCAGCGGAGCCGGCCCGCGTCCCGTCGGCCGGGCACGCGGACGGGGCCGTCTGCGCGCACGGCAGCGGGTCGGGCCGGTCCGCGGCGCCGATCGACTCGAGGGCGGGGGCCTGGGCGATCGCCGCCGACGCGAGTGCTCCGGCGGTGATGAGCACCAGGCGCCGCCTGAGGGTGGACCACCGACGCGCAGACGTCATTCCCACTCCTTCGGTGCGGCTCCGCCCCAGAAGCTGAGGCACAGTCATATATACGGCGAATGCACCAAACGAGTCGGGCGGCTCGGCGGCCGGTAGCCCGCACGGGTGACCGCGAGGTGCCGGACGCGAGGCGTCCGGCACCTCCGTGACCTACCGGCGGGCCGAGGTCCGGCCCCGCCGGTACAGGACGGTGCCGGCGGCCAGCAGCGCGGCGCTGCCGGCCACGGCCGCGGCCGTGCCCTCGGCGCCGGTCTCGGCCATGACGGGAGGCGCGGCCGGCGGCACGACGGCCTTGGCGGGCGGCGTCTTCGACGGGGTCGGAGTGGGCTTCGCCGGGGGTGCCGGCGTGACGGTCGGGGGCGGCGGCGTGGGCGAGCCGCACGAGCAGTCGTCGGAGCCGTAACCGTCGGAGGAGTCGTCGGAGCCGTAGCCCGACGCCCCGTAGCCCGGCGTGTCGTCCGACTTGGTGTCGGAGGTGACGCTCACGGAACCGGCCGTGGAGGAGCCGGTTCCGGAGGTGTCCGGCGTCCCGATGGCGGAGTCCTTCGACGTGTCGCCGGCGGACTTGTCGTCGCCGTATCCGGACGTGCCGTCTCCGAGCACGGGCTTCAGGGCGTCCAGCGGAGCCGGCGTGTTCCTGTGCACCGTGTTGCCCGACAGCGCGGCGGCGGACGAGTCCGCCGCCGTACGCGAGCCGGAGTCCGCGTAGGCCCAGGTGCCGTACAGAGACAGGGCGCTCGTCGCGGCGGCGGCCACGACCAATCCCTTGGTCAGAGTCTGTCGCACTCTCGTTGTCTTTCTCTCGGCGGGAAGGGAAGCCGGCGCCGGTCGTCGATGCGATCGCCTCGTGTGCCGGATTCCGCAGGGGTCGGCGCAGGGACCGTGATGCCGCACGTTCGCACTCGCCACGACCTGCGGACTGTGAACGACCGATGGAGGCCCGAAGAAACCGAGACGCCGTGAATGGCGCGGAATTCACCCGATTGCCCGCCCTGGCTCGGTCACCCGCCGTACAGGGCCTCCACCTCGTCCGCGTACGCGGCCGGCACCGCGTGCCGCTTCCCCTTCAGGGACGCCGTGAGCAGCCCGTTCCCCTCGGTGGACGCGCCCTCGACCGGCGCGAAGGCGCGGATCGACTCGGCCCGGGAGACGGCCGCGCCGGCGTGGTCCACGGCCCGCCGCACCTCGGCGCGCGGCCGAGGGACCCGGACGAGGGACGCCGTCGGCGGTCCGGGGGCAGTTCGCGGACCGGCAGCCAGGGGGCGACCGCCTCGGGGCCGAGGGTGACCGGCGCGGCGACGAAGGGCCGGTTGCCGCCGACGCTCCTCGCCCGCCGGCCGGCTCGGGTCACCGGTCCGGCCGCACCGCGGTGACCGGAAGGCCCGTGCGGCGGTTACCGGGAGGGACAACCGAACCGGACGAGGAGTGAACGATGGTCACAGGCGTCGGCGGAACGCCGGGGTGCGGGCAGCGCGGAACTCCGGCCGCGGGCGGGGCGGAGTCCCGGGGGAGGACACGGCGGCACGCCGTACGGGGAATGCTCCTCACGGCCGTGACCGCCGCCCTCGCCCCGGTCGTCGCGGCCTGCCGGCAGCCGCGCGCCGCGGACGGCCGCGCCCGGCGCGCCGCGGCCTTCGACGAGACCTACCGCGGCCGCCGCATCCGGGGCGCCGAGGTCCGCGCCGAGGGGGCCGCCGGCAGCCGCTGGGACGTCACCGTCGACGGCCGCCCGCTGCACCTGATGCGCCGCGCCGACGGCACCTGGCTGAGCATGGTCGACCACTACTGCTCGTACCCGACGCCGCTCGCCGCGGCCCGCGCGGCGGTCGACGAACTCGGCCCCGGCGAGCACCTGCGCGACCTGGCGCCCGGCCCGATGGACGGGGGACCGGTGCACGCGGGAGGTGGGGAGCATGGTGTACACGCGTAAGAACGTCAGCACCCTGACCCCCACCGAGCGGCGGCGGTTCGTCAACGCCCTGCTGACGGTCAAACGGCGCGGCGAGTACGACGAGTTCGTGCGCACGCACATCGAGTACTACACGCCCGACGGCGAACAGGGCCTGCGCGCCGCCCACATGGCACCCTCCTTCCTGCCCTGGCACCGCAAGTTCCTGCTGGAACTGGAGCGGGCGCTGCGCCGGGTCGACGCCTCGGTGACGGTGCCGTACTGGGACTGGACCCGCGACCGCACGGCCCGTTCCGTGCCGTGGACCGCCGACCTGCTCGGCGGCAACGGACGCGCCTCGGACCGGCAGGTGATGACCGGGCCGTTCGCCTACGGCGCGGGCCACTGGCCCGTCAAAGTGAACGTCACGGACGGCCACTTCCTCACCCGCGACCTCGGCCGCGCCCGCTCCCCGATCCAACTGCCCACCGCCGCCGAGCTGGAGGGCGCGCTGTCCGACCCCGTCTACGACGTGGCGCCCTGGGACTCCACGGTCGGCCGGGGGTTCCGCAACAAGCTGGAGGGCTGGGGCGCGGGCCGGGGCAGCGTGTCCTGGCGCAACCACAACCGGGTCCACCGCTGGGTCGGCGGGCTGATGGTCGGCGGCGCCTCCGTCAACGACCCCGTCTTCTGGCTGCACCACGCCTTCGTGGACCTGCAGTGGACCCGCTGGCGGCGGCGCCACCCCGGCGCCCGGTACCTCCCGGCCGAGCCGCCCGGCGCCGGCGACGCCCAGCACGACCGGGTGGTGGCCCGGCACGAGCGGATGCCGCCGTGGGACGTGACGCCCCACGAACTGGAGGACCTGAGCGACGTCTACCGGTACGAGTGAGGCCGGTTCGCGGCGGACGGGCGGGCGCCCGGCCCCGGCTCACCCGGGAGCCGGGGCCCGTTCACCGGCCCGGGTGCGCCAGTGGTGGACTGGGACCGCCGGCGGCCCCGGCCGCCGGCGCCGCCACGCACCACACCGACTGGGGAGACACACCGACATGCGACTGCGCTGTGCCGTGCTCGACGACTTCCAGAACGCCGCGCTCACCTCCGCCGACTGGTCCGCCGTCCAGGACCGGGTGGAGGTCGTCGGCTTTCGCGAGCACATCGCCGACGAGGACGAACTCGCGCACGTCCTGGCCGACTTCGACATCGTCGTCACCCTGCGCGAACGGGTCCCCTTCCCGGCCTCCCTGCTCGACCGCCTGCCCCGCCTGAAGCTGCTCGTCGCCTCCGGCATGCGCAACTCGGTGCTCGACTACGCGGCCGCCGAGCGGGGCGGTGTGACGGTGTGCGGAACGGCCAGCTCCTCGACCCCGCCCGTAGAAATGACCTGGGCGCTGCTGCTGGGCCTCGCCCGCGGCCTGGTGACCGAGAACGGCGCGCTGCGCACCGGTGGCCCGTGGCAGTCCACGGTCGGCGCCGACCTGCACGGCCGCCGCCTCGGACTGCTCGGCCTCGGCAACATCGGCGGCCGGGTGGCCCGGGTCGGTCTCGCCTTCGGCATGCGGGTCACCGCCTGGAGCCAGAACCTCACCCAGGAGCGCGCCGCCGAGGTGGGCGCCGAACGGGCCGCCTCCAAGGAGGAACTGCTGCGCACCAGCGACTTCGTCTCCCTCCACCTCAAACTGAGCGAGCGCACCCGGGGCCTGCTCGGCGCGGCCGAACTCGCCCTGCTCAAGCCGACCGCGTACCTGATCAACACCTCGCGCGCCGGCCTCGTCGACCAGGACGCCCTGCTCGCCGCTTTGCGCGAGGGCCGGATCGCCGGCGCCGGCGTCGACGTCTTCGACACCGAACCGCTCCCGGCGGACCACCCGATGCGCACCGCCCCGCGCCTGCTCGCCACCCCCCACCTCGGCTACGTGTCCGAGGCCAACTACGCGACGTACTACGGCCAGGCCGTGGAGGACATCGAGGCGTTCCTGGCCGGCTCCCCGATACGCCGCCTCGGCTGACCGTCGCCGCGGCCACCCGCCGGACATCCGAACGGGCCCTTCCCGGAGCCCGGTTCGGCGGGTGCTTCGCTTCGCCGTTCGAGACGCCACACGTTCCGCTGAATGTCGGCGACACGGCGGGGACCACGCGCGCGCACGGCATCCCCTTGATCGATTCTGTGCCATCTGCGAACGGAGACGCCCGTGCGAATTTCTGACATCCAGCGCTGCGAGGTCCGGCCCGGACGGCTCGTCGAGTGGACGTTCAGTCCGGCGACCGTCGCGACGGCGGCGGCGCTGCCGACGGACTCACGGCCGCCGGCGTACAACCAGGAGTCGCATATCAGAACGGCGCGCACGGTGCGCGAGGACGGCCTGTTCGTGCCGACCTGGCTGGGCGCGGCCTTCGACCTGCCCGGCCGCGCCGACCTCGACGCGCTGGAGGAGGCGCTGCGCGCCTGGACGCTGCGGCACGAGACGCTGCGCAGCGGCTTCCGCTGGTCCGGCGACGAGATGCACCGGTTCACGCTCGAGCGGGACGACGTGTCGCTGCGCCGCGAGGTGGTCGGCGACTTCACCGACACCGGCAGGCTCGTACGGCACCTGCAGGACCGTTTCGACGTCGCTGCCGACGCGCTGGGCTGGCCGAACCTCATCTACGCGGCCGTCGTCCGCGACGACTCCACCAGCGTGTACCTGGCCTTCGACCACACCAACGTCGACGCCTACTCGCTGCAGCGCATCCCGGACGAGATCAACGAGTTGTACGCGGCGCGGCTCGCCGGCCACGCCGTGGGCGGCACGCAGGTCGGCAGCTACGTCGACTTCTGCGAGCTGGAACGGACCAACGCGGACGGCATCGACGACACCCACGCGATCGTCGGCCGCTGGCGGGAGTTCATCGGCCGCTGCGACGGCGTGCTGCCCAACTTCCCCGTCGATCTCGGCCTCGACCCCGGCGGCCGGCTCCCCACCCAGAAACTCATGCGCGAGTGGCTCGTGGACGCCGACGCCGCCGCCGCGTTCGAGGCGTACTGCCGGCGCCACGGCGGCAGCCTGGTGGGCGTCCTGGCCGCGACCAGCATGATCGTCCACGAGATCGGCGGACAGCCGGTCTACCGCACGGTCGTGCCGTTCCACACCCGGATGAAGTCCGCCTGGTCGGACTCCGTCGGCTGGTACGTCGGCGGAGCGCCGATCGAGGTGCCCGCGGCCCGGGACTTCGACGAAGCGCTCGCCGTGGTGCGCTCCGAACTCCAGGCCAACCGCTCGCTGGCCCGCATGCCGCTGGCCCGGGTCCTGCGCCTGCTCGGCGCAGACTTCCGCCCGACCTCGCCCGACCTCTACTCGATCGTCTCGTACGTCGACGCCCGTGTCGCCCCCGGTGCCACGCGCTGGTCCGAGCGGAAGGCGTACGGGCTGCTCCGGGTCTCCTACGGCGACCAGGTGTGCGTCTGGGTCAACCGCCTCGACGAGGGACTGTGGTTCGCCTGCCGCTACCCGGACACGGACGCGGCGTACAAGAACATGCGGCGGTACGTCGAGGCACTGCGGGGCCTGATCCTGTCGGTGCCCGCAAGTCCCCTGGCCGCGCACGGGCGTTGACGTCCTCTTCGCCCCGGGATGCGCCCATCTCCCCGTATGGACACGGGTATCGGCCGATGTGGAACACCCTGGTCGACTACTGCTAGTGTTCAGTTCGTCACGGTAGGCAATCAGTCTCTCTGTACAGGCAAATGAAGAACCGAGGGTTCCATGCGTAAGCTTCAGCAGGTCGTGATCGCAGCAGTGGCGGCCGGTGGCCTTTCCGCCGTCGGCGTCGGCGCCGGTACCGCCTTCGCCCACGACAACGGACCGGGAATGTCCGACCTCTACCGTCCGTACCAGGAGTGCAGCCCGCAGACGGTCGCCGAGAACGACGTCCCGGTCGCCGCGCTCGGCCTCGGCCAGACCTTCGACACCACCTGCGGTCAGTTCAACCACGCCTTCACCCGCTGAAGACGGCGGCGCGGCCCCGCGCGTGACGCGCTCCGGGGTTTCCTCCGAGTGCCCTCGAAGGGGCCGTCCCGCAAGGGCCTTTCCGCCCCGACACCCCCCACGCCCGGCGCGGCCGGCTCGCGGTGTACGGCGCCCGGGCACCCTCACGAAGGAATCGCACCACATGGTCAGCAGGAAGAAGATGGCGGTCGTCTCGGGGCTGCTCGGCGGCCTCGTCGCGACCTGTGCCGGCGCCGCCCAGGCGCACGCCGCGGCGGGCCCGGGCACCTGCACGCGCGACCTGCTGGGCAACGTCACCTGCGTCCAGCGGATCACCGGCGAGATGCCCCCGGGTGACGGGTTCACCGCCCCCCGGGTGCAGACCTGCCTGCCGACGGAACCGCTGACGCTGCCCACGTCCCCCATGAGCAACGGCACCACGCAGATCGGCCCCAAGGTGACCTGCGCCGGCCCGGCGCCGGTCCTCGGTACGGCCGACGAGGGTGACAAGGGTGACGGGAGTTCGGGGCTGGCGCGCCTGCTGAGCTGAGTCGCGGCCGCACCTGCCGACACGGCGCATAAGTACAGATCCCAAAATGATACTGAATGTGTGTCTATGCTCACATTAAGTAGTCAACCAGGGCGTCATGCCCGGGTACGAAAGGGTCAACCATGCGCAAGTTCCAGCGTGCTGCGGTCGTTGCCGCGGTCGTCGCGGGCCTGTCCACCTTCGGCATCAGCGCCAGCTTCGCCGGCGGCAACGGTGACGCTCCGCAGCTCACCGCCGTGGCCAACTCGCAGGCCAACGCCGTTGCCAACTGGAGCGCTCCCGCCGGGCACTCCATGCACGACCGGGGTGGCAAGTCCGACGAGGGCGGCAAGTCCGAGGACGGTGGCAAGCCGGAGGAGGGCGGCAAGTACGACGAGGGCGGCAAGTCGGACGAGGGCGGTTCCGAGTACGGCGGCAAGTCGGAGGACGGCGGCAAGTCGGAGGACGGCGCCAAGTACGCGGACGTCGTCTACGGCCAGTTCATCGCCCCGTTCTTCTCCAGCTTCTCCAAGTGAGGCAGGCGCATCGACACCCCCTCGATACGCCGCACGCAGCGGTGTGCTGAATAACGCCCAAGGCGGCAACGGCAGCCCGGACGCGCAGACAACCCACCAGGGTGCGCGTCCGGGCTGAACCTCTTGTTTTTTCGACCGATCAACCGATCGCAAAGGAACACAGCGCATGTTCAGCCGACAGAGGATCGCAACCTTCTCGGGGCTCGTCGGAACGCTTGCCGTGATGTCCCTGGGCGGCGCCCACGCGTACGCCGGCACCTCCCCGGGCGGCTGCGAGGCGTCCGTGCGGGACGACACCACCTGCGTCCACAAGGGCGAGACCCTCTACAAGGACAAGGGCGGCCGGTATGTCATCAAGCAGTCGCAGGACTGCTCGACGCTCGGCCGGCCGCACCTGGTGGATCCCGAGGACGGCCTGCTGGGCCGCGAGCCCACGGACACCGGGTCGCTGGTGGCGTGCTCCAACAGGACGAGCCTGCCCAAGGGCTTCGAGCCGCCCCGCTTCCCGTCCTGAGCCACCTCGCCGCTTCCGGGCGGCCGGTCCGCGGTTCTCCGGACGCGAAAATCCCGGTGCCCCGGCCTCAGGCCGGGGCACCGGGATTTTCGCGTGGCCCTGCTTACTTGCCGACGGTGTTGTTGCATCCCATCGACGAGCCCATGGAGGACTCCTGCGCGCCCGAGTTGCCTTCGCCGTTCAGCAGGTTGCCGCCCAGGCCGTTGGCGATGCCGACCTCACCGAGGATGTCGACGTTGGCGTCGTGCGACCTGCAGGTGGTGCTCTGCAGGATGCTGAAACGACCGCCGTCGTGTCCGCGGTTGCCGCCGTAACCCCCGTCGGCGTGGGCAGCGCCGACGCCCAGGAGCCCGACGCTCCCGAGGGCGGCGACCAGAACGGCAGCCTTGCGGAGCTTGTGCATGTTCTCTCCGGTGGAGTGAAGGGGATGCGATCTGCAGGAGATCGACTTCGTACGTTTATGGAGGCTAATAGCAACTATGCGACTCGCTATTGCGGCACGCTGAATGCGGTGAATTGTCACCACCTTGGACCATGGCTGGAAATACAATTCTTGTCATATAAAAATATGTGTAATGCGGAAGGGTTTGTGCCGTACGGAAGGCCCCGGCGCCGGGGTGAAGCCCGGGCCGGGGCCTGATGTCCGCTGTCCGGCCGCCCGTGCGGCGGCGCGCGACTAGAAGGCGCTGTTGTTGCAGCCCATGGTCGAGCCCTGGTGGGTGGCCTGGGCGCCGGGGTTGCCCTCGCCGTTCAGCGCGTTGCCCAGCACGCCGTCCAGCAGGCCGACCTCGCCGAGGATGTCGAGGTTCATGTCGTGCGAGCGGCAGCTGGTGCTCTGCAGGATGCTGAAGCGGTCACCCTTCTCGCCGCCCTTGCCGTCGGCGTGGGCGGTGCCGGCGCCCAGGAGGCCGACGGTGCTGAGCGCGGCGACCAGGACAGCGGCCTTGCGAAGCTTGTGCATGTCATCTCCGGTGGAGTGAAGAGGGTGCGATCTGCAGGAGATCGACTTCTTACAATTACGGGAGATTAATAGGAACTATCCCAAATCGGACAGCGGCGCGCCGGTTCCGTGAGCGCGTCGTCCCGCGATCACTGACATACCGTCATATGCCAACGGGCCCTGCGAGGAGTGCTCCTCGAAGGGCCCGCGGAGGCCGAAGTCGGGCGGTGCGGCCGCTCAGTGGGCGCTGGCGGCTGCGTTGGCCTGGCTGTTGGCCTGGGTGCAGCTGGTGCCGTGCGTCTCGGAGGCGCCGAGCAGGGCGACCGGGAGGTTGGCGTTGAGCAGCGACTGCGGGCTGCACTCCTGGTACGGACGGAAGATGTTGGCCTGGTTCAGCGGACCGGCTTGCGCGGGGGTCTGCTGCGGCGCGGCCTGCGGGGTGATCTGCGGGCTGAGTTGGGGATTGAGCTGCGGGTTGACCTGCGGGCTCACCTCGGCGGGCTGCTGGGGGGCCGCCTGCCGCTGCGGGGCCGGCGAGCCGTAGCTCTGCACGCTGGCCTGGGAGGAGGTCAACGAGGCGGCGTGGGCGTCGGGCTGGGAGACGGGTGGCGGAACGGCTCCGTTGTACGCGACGGGAGAGTCGGCGAAGCTGACGCCGCTGCCGATGGCGGACAGACCGCCTGCGGCTGCGACGACGAGCGCGACGTGCTGGAGCTTGCGCATGGAACCCTCGGCCCTTCATTGACCTGTGCGTGGAACGTATCGGGAAATGCTGGTGCGGCTGCGATGAACCGTCGTCCTGACTGCGTGGGGAACGAGGCGAACGCGACCCGGGACACGGGTGCCGGGGAAGTGGTCACCCGTCTGCCCCAATCCTTCGGCCGTGTCGAACGACGGCGTTCCACCGGCAATCGGGTGACGGAATTTCCGATCCCGTGACCGGGCCGGGGGAGACCTCGTTGCCAGCTTCGAGAGGGTGGCGAGCATGTGTCGGAGAGGGGCAATGGATTCGCTGCCGGCTCCGGCATGAAGTCCCCGTGCCAGACAGGTATTCGTGCCTGCCGGAGCGCCGTACGAGCCCCGGGCGGGCATGCACGCGGGACTGTGATGCATACAAACGGATTTCCCTGTACAGGTATTGAAGGGCCGAGCATTCCATGCGCAAGCTTCACAAGGCCGCGCTCGTCGTGGCAGCGGCCGGCGGTCTGTCCGCCATCGGCGCCGGCGTCAGCCATGCCGACTCTCCCGTCGGCTACAGCGGCGCCGCCCCGGCGCCCGCCCCGCAGTACCCGGCTCCCCAGTACGCGGCCCCGGCGCCCGCTCCCCAGTACGCGGCCCCGGCGCCCGCTCCCCAGTACGCGCCACCGCAGTACGCGGCCCCGGCCCCCGCCCCGCAGTACGCGGCACCCCAGTACGCGGCCCCGGCCCCCGCCCCGCAGTACGCACCGCCCCAGTACGCGGCCCCGCAGTACGCCGCTCCCCAGCAGAGCGCTCCGCAGCCCACGGCGGCCTCCAGCGCGACGGGCACCGCGCAGGCCTCCACCCAGCAGCCCTACGCCGCGCCGATGATGCAGGCGGGCCCGCAGCAGAGCGGGTACGCCTCGGCCTCGGCGTCCTCGGGCGGCTACGCCCAGGCGTCGGGCGCGGGCGCGCCGTACGCCCAGCCGCAGGCCGTCCCGCAGCCGGCCGTCGCACCGCAGGCGGCGCCGCAGGTCATGCCGCAGGTCGCTCCGCAGGTCGCCGTCCCGCAGGCTTTCGCACCGGAGCCCGCGCCGCGGGTGACCCCGCAGGTGAACCCTCAGGTCAACCCGCAGGTGAACCCCCTCATCAACCCGCTGGTCGCGCCCGGCTCACCGCAGATGGCCCCGCTGGGCCTCGGCCAGGTCGCGGCGCCTCCGGTGGGCCAGCTGGGCCTGCCCCACGTCGGCTGAGGGCCCTGCCGCACCCGTTCGCCACTCCCCCTCGATCTGCCGTACCTCGCAGATCGCAGATCGCACCAGCTCGACCAACGGAGACAACATGCGCAAGCTTCACAAGGCGGTCCTCGTGGGCGCCGCCGTCCTCGGCACCGTCGGATCCTTCGGCGTGGGCACCGCCGCCGCCCACGGTGAGCCGGGCCACGACATGGAGATCAGCCAGGGCGTCGAGTGCCGCTCGCACGACATGAACATCGACGTGCTCGGCAGCGTGGGCGCCCTCAACGGCGTGCTGGGCAACGCGCTCAACGGCGAGGGCGCCCCGGGCGCCCAGCCCAACCACCTCGGCTCCCACATGGGCTGCAACAACCAGGCCCTCTGAGCCCCACCCCGCACCGGGCTCATCACGACGCCCTCGCCGGACGGAACCCCTTCCGCCGGGCGGGGGCGTCGTGGCGTTGCGTCACCTCGACGGGGCGGGCACATGGTCAATCGGCGCCGCGAAGGTCTGTGACGAGGCGGAAGCGTTGCCGTACCACCGGCGTGGTGCCGTCCACGGTGAAGTCGGGATCATCGAGGGCCGCCCGCATCTCCTCGCCGCGCCAGAACCGCTCATGACCCTCGCGCCACTCGGCGACGCTGGTGTCCCCCTCTCCCTCGGCCACCACATGGGCGAGATCCACCCGCGCCAGCGGGACGACCCGCACACCGGTCAGCTCGATGACCGCGACCGGACGACCGTCCGAGTCGACGACGAACGAACGGCCTTGCTGCTGATCGGACGTCAAGTGCTGACGCCGTACGGCAAAGTCGTCGACTTGCTCGGCATGGACGCCGAGGGAAGCCTGCATGTGCTGGAGCTGAAGCGGAACCGCACGCCCCGTGAGGTGGTGGCGCAGGTCCTCGACTACGGTTGTAGCCCGGTGGATGCTTCTCCGTCGGCGGTATGCAGAACACTGCATCGATGCCGAGTTGCTCGAACTCCAAGAAGAGCTCCACATCGTGCTGCCAAAAGTGATGAGCCGTGCCTGGAGTGGCTCCACGCGTCTCCAGCTCAATGAGGAGTGAGGGAGTGCGCGTCAGCGCGCGTTTCCACTTTTTGTCTTGCGCGAGATGAACGGTCCACGAGTACTTGAGGTCCGGCCGAAGCGTGTACCCGAGCCGGCTCGACTTTCTGTCAGCAGCTCGGTGCTTCGGATCCACGATGAGCTTGACCTCGACGGCGACGGTCCGTCCCTCGTACGTCAGCAGCAGATCGTGCGCTCCCTGCCGGCCGTCTATGTCATTCAGCTCGACCTGCACGCCCAGTGTGCGGCTGATGCACCTACTGGCGAACTGAGCGGCGACGTCCGCCCTTTGCTCTGGCATGACACGACGGTACGAAGGACGCTGCCTTGAGTGCACCAGGCTTGTGGCCAGCAGTGGGCTAACGGCCAGATGCATGAGAGCTGATGAGAAACACCCAATCTCGCCTGACCGCCACCCTTGGGGGAAACCCGTATGGTCCCCACCCCCTGACCTAGGGGTTCGCCCTTGGCGCCCGTGGCTCGCCTGTCACTGAGGTCTTTTCATCCTGCGTCTGAGCTGGCCTGATGGAGGGTGAGGATGGCTT
>NZ_KQ948858.1:301467-318751 GCF_001514215.1 Streptomyces bungoensis | reverse complement strand
AGGCCATCCTCACCCTCCATCAGGCCAGCTCAGACGCAGGATGAAAAGACCTCACTGCCGGTCGTCGTTGGTCGGCCTCGGGCGCCCTCGCAGGGCCCAGAGACGGCCCAGAGATGATCGCCCAGCCACTCGTCCGACGGCCACCACCTTCGACGCGGGCTGCACGGTCCTCAGCCGACGACAGCCAGCCACGACGTTGGGTGCGACGACCGACTGGGCGCGCGTGTGCCTCGCGGCACAACCACCGGCCTCGGCCACGCTGCCCTGCCGTCGACCAGAGCGAGCCGCGTCGGCGGAAGCGTGATGGTGAATCCTGACCTCTTCGTCCCGAAGCAACTGGGATGGGGGTGCTGCCTTGGGCTGCTGCCCGTCTCACCTGCACTGATGCTCCGCAGACGTTCGCGCTCGTCCGCTGCTGCTCGTCGGCCTTGTCACGCAGTTAGACACTCACTCCTGCTGCACCTCTGCGCGTGAATCGCCAGTGCGGGGACGCTGAACGCTGTCCTGCACTCATTCTTCGTGCGTCGGCCCGATCTGCAGCACCGGCCTGTCGTGGAGGGGGCTGGCCCGTTCGAGCCGGGCAGGTGGGCTGACAACTGCCGAGGGCCCCCAAGTGGGCCAGCGCCGACCGCGCTTCTGTGGCCGGAAACTCAGCGCTAGTCAGAGCCGAACGGTTCCGGACTCGGTCTGAGGGGCCTCTTGCGCTGTGGTACCAGGCCTGTGAGACGCCCCATTCCGCCTGACGGCCGCCGCCGCGATGATGTCTGCTCATGAAGGAACTTGTTCTCGCTTTGGTGGCTGCGGTGTTCGGACTAGCTGGCACAGTCGTTGGTGCCCGTGCCGCGAAGAAGGGGGCGTTGATCAGTGCGGAAGTCACCTTGCAGCAAGTTCGCGATCAAGCCGACGTCGATCAAGCCCACTGGCTTCGGCAACAGCGGCTTCAGGCGTACGAAGGTTTCCTAGCAGCCTGGGACGAGTGCCTTCGCATCATTGACTCTGTGGGTCTGCCGGGGCATTCCGACTTGCCGGGAATCAACCCGCTGAAGGAAGCTACTGGCCGCATGGCAGAGCGCGCGAGGCGGATCGACATCCTAGGACCAGCCGAGGTAGCTCGGGCAGCGGAAGAGCTCGCCGTCAGCATTCGGCGCGACGTGGACCTAGCCACCAAACTCATGGAACTCGCAGAGTCGCAGCGGCCGGCAGCCGAACGCATTGCCAGCGGGACATTACCAGCGATGACATCCGCCGTTGAGGCCATGGAGGAGGCTACAAGGCAGATGCAAGAACTTACGGCGGAGGCAATCGAGGGCGTTCGAGTGCCTCCTGGAGCGGACGCGATGTTCGAGGCCTTCGAACGGGCCGAGGAACTCGCTAACGCTGCAATCGCTCAGGCGCACGAGGACAATAATGAATTTTCTGTCTTCCTTGACCAAGCGACTGCGATCGTCGCTGAGCTCAAGAGCAACCAGGAAGCCCGCGAGGGTATTCGCGAGCGGTTCACGACCGCAGCGCGGTACACGCTTGATTCCGCAACTCCATGAGCATGGCGTCGGATGCCGACTCATGACGCAATGAGCGACCAGGAGCTTAGAAGATGCGGGCAAGCCTTGGTGGGGCAGCTCAGCGGCGCCCTGCCGCCGTCCGCCGTCGTTGCCGTCGGCGTTGCCGTCACTGCTGTCAGACGCGCCGTCGTGGACGGCCTGCCAGGTCGGTCTACTAATCGGCCCCTCCGCGACGAGCGGGACAGAAGAAGCCCACGGCCCTGACCAGCTCAGATGCCGTGGGCTTGTGTGCTTGTTGGTTGACTTCGAGTGACTCCGGACGGCCCAGAGACGGTCCGGACTTTGCCCGGCGCCGTCTCAGTTCGAGTGAACGGCTGCGTCACGGCGGTCTCCTTTGGTGAGATGCCCTCGTGAGCGACTCACTCCTTACCGCGACCATCGCGGCACTCACCGCACTTGCGGCGTCAGGCCTGACCTCCTGGTTGACGCTTCGGGGCGTGCGCCACCAGGTGGACGCTCAGCGAGACGTCGCCGCAAAGGATCACGCCGAGAGGCGGGCAGCGGAGGACCGGGCGGCACAAAAGGGCGCCTGTATTCAGTTCATAGAGTCGTCTATTCGCTGTGCGGCACGCATCCAGGAGATCAGGCGACCCCACATAACCGATGAAAGGCCGGGCGGAGGGCGAGACGCGCACCGTGCCGGGACATCCGGCCCTGACACGCATCCTGCGGCAGCACATCGAGGACGAACAGCTCCAGCCGGGTGATCTGCTCTTCCAGGGCGAGTCCGGCGGCATCCTCGCCGGATCCGTCATCCGTCGGGCGTGGCGGAGCGCCCGCAAAGGCCGTACTGCCCCCGCACGTGACGAAGTGGCTCAACGACGGGATCCCGCCCGCCCAGGTCGCTGAGTGGGCCGGGAACAGCGTGGCTGTGCTCCTCGCCACGTACGCCCGATGCGTCGACGGGCAGCTGCCGGATCTCAAGCGGCGGCTCGAAGCCGCGGGCGACCTGCCGGAGGCGCCCGGCGCTGGCTGACCCCCAGCCGAAACTTCGACACGTATTCGACACAGCCACCCGCGAAAACCCGGTGACAGCCGTACAGCCCCGGACCCCACCCTTGATCACCGAGGGGGCGTCTGGGGCTTCGTCGCGCCAGCCCGCACCCACCCTGACCAGCAAAAAGCCCTCCCTAGAGGGAGGGCGGAGACTGGCGCCCCCGGCAGGACTCGAACCTGCGGCCAAGCGCTTAGAAGGCGCCTGCTCTATCCACTGAGCTACGGGGGCCTGGTGGCGGGACAAGGATAAAGGTCCCCGCTCCTTGGCCCGGTCGCTTCGCCTCCGTGGCTCGATGTGGAGGTTCGGTGAAGCGGTCCTGATAATCGCAGGCAGGTACGAATCGCGCACCGCTTTTGGCTCCCGACGCACCGGGTGTTGTGCACTCGTTATGCCTCGACTGCGCCCGCGCCCCAGTCGCCCCTTACGTCCGTTCTGTCACGTCGGCACGCAGACATGTCTATATGCTTCAGAATTCCCCTAAAATTGGGCATTCTTCGCATGTGGTGACCTTGGACGTACGGCCTCAGCTGCTCGAGACACTTTCCGCCCTGCGCGACCGTGTCGCCGCCGCACGCTTTCCGCTGCCCCTCGCGGAGGCCCCACGCGCGCGTGCCAACCGCGACGAACTCCTCGCCCAGCTCGACGACTACCTGCTGCCACGGCTACGGGAACCCGACGCGCCGCTGCTGGCCGTCGTCGGCGGTTCCACCGGGGCCGGCAAGTCGACGCTCGTGAACTCCCTCGTGGGACGACGGGTCAGCGAGGCGGGCGTGCTGCGGCCGACGACCCGGACGCCTGTCCTGGTCTGTCACCCGGAGGACCATCACTGGTTCAGCGACGCGCGCGTGCTGCCCGATCTCAGCCGGGTGTGGGTGCCCCACCAAGAGGGGGCCGACGATCTGCTGTCCTCCGGTGAGGAGCAGGCGCGCGCGCTGCGCATCGAGACCGCCGACACGGTCCCGCGCGGGCTCGCCCTGCTCGACGCCCCCGACATCGACTCCCTGATCGCGGACAACCGGGTCCTGGCCGCCGAGCTGCTCTGCGCCGCGGACGTCTGGGTCATGGTCACCACGGCGGCCCGCTACGCCGACGCCGTGCCCTGGCACCTGCTGCGCACCGCCAAGGAGTACGACGTCACCCTGGTGACCGTCCTCGACCGGGTGCCCCACCAGGTGGTCTCCGAGGTCTCCCGCCAGTACGGCGCCCTGCTCACCAAGGCCGGCCTCGGCGACGTACCCCGCTTCACCGTGCCCGAGCTGCCCGAGTCGGTCTGGGGCGCCGGCCTGCTGCCCTCCACGGCCGTGGCGGCCCTGCGGACCTGGCTGGTGCACCACGCCCAGGACACCGGGGCCCGCCGGCAGGTCACGGCCCGCACGGCACACGGCCTCCTCGACTCGCTGAAGGCGCGCACGACCGAGCTGGCCAACGCCGCCGCCGCCCAGTACGCGGCCGCCCTCCGCCTCACCTCCGCCGTCGACGGCGCCTACGACGGCGAGCACGCGCGCGTGCGCAGCCGGCTGCAGTCGGGGGCCGTCCTCGCGGGCGACGCGCTCAAGCGCTGGCGCGCCTTCCCCCTCGACTGCACCGCGGGTGAGCTGCTCGACGCCCTCGTGGAGAGCCTGGGAGCGCTGCTGCTGTGCTCCGTCATGGCCGCGGACGAGCGCGTCGACGACTCCTGGCGGCGCGACCCTGCCGCGGCCACCCCCCAGCTCGCCGGCCACGGACCCTCCCCGGAGAGCGCCGAGCACCGCATCGGGCTCGCGGTGCGGCGCTGGCGGCGCGAACTGGAGGAGTACGCCGAGGACGAGGTGCGGGGCCTGGAGCGGAGCACCGCCCCCGACCCCGAGGCCGTCGCCGCCCTGGTGGCCACCGTGCTGCTGGGCGGGCGCCGGGCACGCACCGCGGGCGAGGGGCTCGCCCAGCGGATCGGCGCCCACGGCGCGCTGCGGCTGCGCGACCGGGCCGGCCGTCTGCTGACCGACCATGTCGACCGCGTCATGCACGCCGAGCGCGAGCGGCGCCTCGCCCCGCTCGACGCCCTGGGCGTCACCGCCGAGCCCCAGGTCGAACTCATCGCCGCGCTGTCCGTACTGCAGAAGGAGAGGTGACCGGTGACCGCCGTCACTGACCACGATCACACGGACCACAAGCACCACATGAGCCACGACAACCCCATCGACTCCACCGGCTCCGTCGACCCACCCGGGGCCATGGACTCCGCGCAGGACCCCTCCGGGAGCCGTGGGGCGGTTCCGGCGGGCACGGGGGTGCCGGCCGGCGGCCGTCGCCCGCACGGCGCCGGTGGCGGGGCCGACGACGCGGATACGGCGGCCGGGGCGAGCGGCGACACGCGAGGCGGGACGGAAGCCGGGACGACGGCCGGAACGACGGCAGGGGAGACGGCAGTGGCGAAGGCCGAGGCGATGGCCGCGGAGCGGCACGCGCGCGTGCCCGAGGAGCGCCGGACGGGCGAGCCCGCGCGCGTACCGGAGGCGGGCGGGCAGAAGGAGCGGCACGGGCTCGGGCGTGCGCCGGAGGCGAGTGGGGGCGAGGAGCGGCACGCGCGCGTGCCCGAGGACCGCCGCAACGGCGAGCCCGCGCGCGTACGCGGGGCGGGCGGCGAGACGGAGCGCCAGGCGCGCGCACGCGAGACGGCCGGGCAGGACGGGCGCGGGGCACGCGTGCCCGGGGCGGCCGGGGACCAGGAGCGGCCCGCGCGCGGGCCCGAGGCGGACGCGGAGAAGACGTGGCAGGCACCGGCGAGGAGTGCCGGCGCCGAGGCCGGCAGGCGGCCGTCCGCCCGCCCCGAGGACGCGGAGGCGCCCGGCGCCGGGCGGGACACCGACCCGGACGGCGAATCCGGTGAGGCCTGGGACGACGGCCTGATCGCCCGCCGCGTGACCGAGAGCAACGCGGCCGCCCTCGCCGCCGAGCGCGCCATCGCGCTGGACACCCCGGCGCGGGGCCCCGGCGGCCACGCCCCCGCCCCCCTGGCGTACGACGGCGCCCTGCGCTCCCGCCTCGACGCCCTGCGCGAGCTCGTCGGCCTCTCCCGCACCCGTGTGGACAGCCGTACCCTCTCCGAGGCGGGCCGGGTCCTGGACGAGGCGGCCGCCCGCCGCAAGCTCTCCGGCCGGCACACCGTCGTCGCCATCGCGGGCGCCACCGGCAGCGGGAAGTCGCAGCTGTTCAACACCCTCGCCGGAGTCGCGATCTCGGAGACCGGCGTACGGCGCCCGACCACCGCCGCCCCGATCGCGTGCAGCTGGAGCGACGGCGCCGCGAGCCTCATCGACCGGCTCGGCATCCCCGGCCGGCTGCGCCGGCGCCCCCTGCACAGCGCGGAGGCCGACGGCCATCTGCGCGGTCTCGTCCTGATCGACCTGCCCGACCACGACTCCGCGGCCGTGGAGCACCGCGAGCAGGTCGACCGGATCCTGAAGCTGGTCGACGCGGTCATCTGGGTGGTCGACCCGGAGAAGTACGCCGACGCCATGCTCCACGAGCGGTACCTGCGGCCCATGGCCGGCCACGCGGAGGTCATGTTCGTCGTCCTCAACCAGATCGACCGGCTGCCCGGCGAGGCCGCCGACCAGGTCCTGGACGACCTGCGCCGGCTGCTCGACGAGGACGGCGTCGCGCTCGGCGAGTACGGCGAGCCGGGCGCCACCGTGCTCGCGCTGTCCGCGCTCACCGGCGAGGGCGTCGGCGACCTGCGCGACGCGCTCGGCCACTTCGTGGCGGAACGCGGGGCGGCGGCCCGCCGGGTCGGTGCGGACGTGGACGCGGCGGCGGCCCAGCTGCGGCCCGTCTACAGCACCGGCCGGCCGGTCGGCCTCAGCGAGGAGGCCCGGGAGGACTTCGCCGACCGGCTCGCGGACGCCGTCGGCGCGACCGCGGCGGGCGAAGCCGCCGAACGCGCCTGGCTGCGCAACGCCAACCGCGCCTGCGGCACGCCCTGGCTGAGGCTGTGGCGCTGGTACCAGAAACGCGGCGGCTCCACGACGGGCCGGCTCCAGGTGCGCGCCGCCCAGCCCGACGAGGAGGCCACGGCGCGCCAGGGCGTCGAGCAGGCGGTGCGCAAGGTGGCCGACCATGCCTCGGCCGGTCTGCCCGCGCCGTGGGCGCTGGCGGTGCGCGAGGCGGCCGTACGCGGCTCCCAGGGGTTGTCGGAGGCCCTGGACGAGCTCGCGGGACGGGCCGGACTGCCGCCCGGGCGGCCGCCCCGCCCCGGGTGGTGGCCGGTGGCGGTGCTGGTGCAGGCGTCCATGACCCTGCTGCAGGTCGTGGGCGGACTGTGGCTGGCGGGGCAGATCGCCGGGGTCATGGCGCCCAACCTGGGCGTGCCGGTGCTGCTGATGATCTGCGGGATCGTCGGCGGGCCGCTGGTGGAGTGGGGCTGCCGGATGGCGGCCCGGGGACCGGCGCGCCGGTACGGCATGGACGCGGAACGGCGGCTGCGGGAGGCGGCCGCGAGCTGCGGTCGTGCCCGGGTGCTCGATCCGGTGGCGGCCGAGCTGCTGCGGTACCGGGAGGTGCGGGAGCAGTACGCGAGGGTGGTGCGGACCGGAGCCGGCGTGGGGTGACGCCGTCCCTCGTGCCGCCGCCCGTGCACCCGGGATCACCCGTGCGGGTGGCGGAGTTCTCCACAGGCTGTGGCTGATCCACAGCGCTCGGCGGGCCCCGGTCCGGCGGAGGCAGTCTGGTGTCGCGGCGATCGCGCCGCACGTCGGACGCAGCCGTACGGGAGGGGCCCGTACGCATGTCCGCCCGGCCGTGACGGACCGGGCGGTGAGGGGGTCGTGATGAACGAGACCGTGGTGTGTGTGGTGGGCAACGTGGCGACGCAGCCGGTGTACCGGGAGGGCGTGGCCGGCCCGTCGGCGCGGTTCCGGCTGGCGGTGACCTCGCGGTACTGGGACCGGGAGAAGAGTGCCTGGACGGACGGGCACACCAACTTCTTCACGGTGTGGACCAACCGCCAGCTCGCCGTCAACGTGGCGGCGTCCGTGGAGGTGGGGCAGCCCGTCGTGGTCCAGGGCCGGCTGCGGGTGCGCACCGAGCAGCGCGAGCAGCAGAACTGGGCGTCGGCCGACATCGACGCGGTGGCCGTCGGCCACGACCTGGCGCGGGGGACCGCGGTGTTCCGCCGCGGCGCCAAACCGGAGGCACCGCAGGCGGCCCGGCCGGAGCCGGCCTGGGAGACACCGCCCACCGGGTCACCGGACGGCGATCCGGCCCGGCAGAGCCAGGAACCGGCGGCCGTGACGTGACGTGAGCCCGCCGGCACGCGAGCAGCGGCTTCCCCGCGACTCCTCCGAACACCCCGCCGAATGGGTGGATTTGTCGATAAGCCCTGCTCACATTCGGTCCCGGCGATAACGATTCCGGATCGGATCATCCGTCAGACGATCGGACCGCCCGGCGGCGTCCTGTGGGTTCATAGGATGCCGGGCGTGCCCCTTGGGGCTGCCGATGCTGCTGGTGGGACCGTTCCCCCACGTCCAACGGGTCCTGCTCGAAGGGGAGTTCTGTGCTTGCTGCGTTCTCCGGGCTCTCCCGGTCCGCCCGTGTGGTCCGCCTCGGCGCCCTGGCGCTCGTGTCCGGGCTGATGGCGACGGGCGTGCTGGCCGGCGCCGGTACGGCCGCGGCCGACGACGCACCCCAGACCCAGGGGGGCGCGACGGCCGCGATCGACGGTCTGAAGACCTACGGCGAGGCCGTGCTCCACGAGGACGGCGGTGACCAGCGCGTGGCCGCCGGCCTGTTCGAGATGTCCGTGGACGGCGGCGGCACCCTGCAGACGTACTGTGTCGACATACACAACCCCACCCAGCGCGACGCGCGGTACCAGGAGACGCCCTGGAGCGGCACCTCGCTGGGCGGCAACAAGAACGCCGGCCGGATCCGCTGGATCCTGCAGAACTCCTACCCCCAGGTCAACGACCTCGCGGCGCTCGCCCGGCGGGCGGACGCGAGCGGGCTGACCGAGCAGGACGCGGCGGCCGGCACCCAGGTGGCCATCTGGCGCTACTCGGACGGCGCCAAGGTCGACGCCGTCGGTTCTCGGGCCGAGAAGCTCGCCGACTACCTCTACAAGAGCGCCCGCGACCTCGGTGAGCCCCGGGCCTCGCTGACCCTGGACCCGCCCGCGGTCTCCGGCCACCCGGGCGACCTCCTCGGGCCGGTGACGGTGCACACCAACGCCGACGCGGTCACGGTGAGCCCGCCGACGGACGCGGCGGCCGCAGGCGTGCGGATCATCGACAGGACCGGCAAGGTGATCACGTCGGCGAAGGACGGCAGCCGGCTGTACTTCGACGTCCCCCAGGACGCGGCTGACGGCTCCGCGGACCTGACGGTCCAGGCGTCCACCACCGTGCCGGTCGGCCGCGCCTTCGCCTCCGAGAGCCGCAGCCAGACCCAGATCCTGGCCGGCTCCAGCGAGTCCACGGTCTCCGCGACCGCGAGCGCCACCTGGGCGGCCGAGGGCGCAGTACCGGCGGTGTCGGCCCGGAAGAACTGCGCCAAGGGCGGCGTGGACATCACCGCGGTGAACAAGGGCGACCAGCCCTTCACCTTCGAGTTGATGGGCACCGAGCACACCATCCCCGCCGGGGCCTCCCGCACGGTGACGGTGCCGCTCCAGGAGGACCAGCCCTACGACTTCACGATCACCGGCCCGCACGGCTTCAGCCACCGCTTCACGGGAGTCCTGGACTGCAAGACCCAGGGCTCGGTCACCACGGAGACCACCCAGACCCTCGGTGAACCCAGCCCCGCCACGGTCGGCGGAAACACCATGCCCCCCGGCACCGACCTCGCCGACACGGGCGGCTCCGCGATCACCCCGTTGATCACCGGCGTGGCCATCGGCCTGGTGGTCATCGGCGGCGCGGTGCTGGTCATCCTCCGCAGACGCGAGACCCCGACGACCGACCGGCCCTGATCCAGCCGGACCACTGAGGCGGTAGGCGCGGGCCGCCCAGCGGGCGGGTGGGCGCCTACGTGGGTTCACCTTCTGCCCGTGCTGCCGCCCCGTGATCTGTTGTGCCGGCACCGGTGGCAGTCCTCACGGCCATGGGGAGCGAGACTGCCTTCGATCACGTCCGAAGAGTCTCCGGATCAGCAGGAACACACCTATGGCGATCAGCATCAGCCCGGCCAGGATCAAGACCGCCCCAAGAGCGATCAGAAACGTCCCGATCGCAATCAGGAGTGCTCCTATGAGGACCAGGAGCGTCCCGATGATGAAGAGAAAGATGGCGAGGACGGTCACGACTGTCCTCCTGTTCTCCCTCCCGCTCCGGCTTCTTCTCCCCCTGTAAACACTGTGCACCCGCCGTTGTTCTCCCGGGCACCAGCACGGCTCGGAGATGCTCGGGCAAGGCGCCGACCGACTGGGCGACGCGGGTCCTGGGCTGAGAAGATCGGCCAGTGGGTCACTTCTCCTTCCATCCTGCGGATCCTGGCGCCCGTGGGCCTGCTCCTCAGGAGCCACGGCCTGTCGAGCCCGGTCGGTGGCCTCGATTCGAGGCCGCGCTCGCTGTGGTGAACCGCGATCTGGCGGCAACGTTGCCTGATGAGCCTCCTCTGGTTCTGATGCTCTGCCCCTCCGCCGAAGACGACTGGCCCGACCAGATCCATGTCGCGCTGTCGGACGGCCGGTGGCAGGGCAATGCCGTCCATCCCCAGGGACCAGAGACGTCCGACGAGCCGGACGACGCCTTCACCGTGCTCGGCATGGTCGCCGACGCGGCCCAGGAAAGCGTGACCGAGCTGCTGTGGACGGTGTGGCCGCTCTGTCCGTACCACCGCATCGGCGTCCACCCGCGGCCTGCCGGGACCGCGGCCGACTGGGACAGGAGCGGGTGGGCCGGGAGCGGGCCCCTGGTGTGGTGGTGCAGAGGCGCCCATGGTGGTGACTGCCACGATCTCTCCGCGGTAGGGGATCTCGCGGCGGCCCTACCGGGCAAACAGCGGCGCGAACTTCGGCGCAGGAAGCTCAGGGACCGGCGAAGCTGATCGACATCGGCTCGACGCCGCCCGACAGTGATGCACGAGCCGGGGCGTCCGAACTGGAACCCCAGGTCAGCGGTCCTCGACCCAACGGGTTTCCCCCAGGGGCTGGCCGTCAGGCAAGATGGGGTGTATCTGCCCACTGCCAGATTTCAAGCTGCCGGACGGTTTCTCTTGGCTGAGTTCATTTACACCATGCGCAAGGCGCGCAAAGCGCACGGCGACAAGGTGATCCTCGACGACGTCACCCTGAGCTTCCTGCCGGGAGCGAAGATCGGTGTCGTCGGCCCGAACGGTGCCGGTAAGTCGACCGTGCTGAAGATCATGGCCGGTCTCGAGCAGCCGTCCAACGGTGACGCGTTCCTGTCGCCGGGATACAGCGTGGGCATCCTGCTGCAGGAGCCCCCGCTGAACGAGGAGAAGACCGTCCTGGAGAACGTCCAGGAGGGTGTCGCCGAGATCAAGGGCAAGCTCGACCGGTTCAACGAGATCGCCGAGCTCATGGCCACCGACTACTCGGACGCGCTGCTCGACGAGATGGGCAAGCTGCAGGAAGAGCTCGACCACGCCAACGCCTGGGACCTCGACGCGCAGCTCGAGCAGGCCATGGACGCGCTCGGCTGCCCGCCCGGGGACTGGCCGGTCGTCAACCTCTCCGGTGGCGAGAAGCGCCGCGTGGCGCTGTGCAAGCTGCTGCTCGAGGCGCCCGACCTGCTGCTCCTCGACGAGCCCACCAACCACCTCGACGCCGAGTCGGTGAACTGGCTGGAGCAGCACCTCGCCAAGTACGAGGGCACCGTCGTGGCCGTCACCCACGACCGGTACTTCCTGGACAACGTCGCCGGGTGGATCTGCGAGGTCGACCGCGGCCGTCTGCACGGCTACGAGGGCAACTACTCCAAGTACCTGGAGACCAAGGCGACCCGCCTCAAGGTCGAGGGCCAGAAGGACGCCAAGCGGCAGAAGCGGCTCAAGGAAGAGCTCGAGTGGGTGCGGTCGAACGCCAAGGGGCGCCAGGCCAAGTCCAAGGCGCGTCTGGCCCGCTACGAGGAGATGGCCGCCGAGGCCGACAAGATGCGGAAGCTGGACTTCGAGGAGATCCAGATCCCGCCGGGCCCCCGCCTGGGCAACGTCGTCGTCGAGGTGAGCAACCTCAACAAGGCGTTCGGCGACAAGGTCCTCATCGACGACCTCAGCTTCACGCTGCCGCGCAACGGCATCGTCGGCGTCATCGGCCCGAACGGCGCCGGCAAGACGACCCTCTTCAAGATGATCCAGGGGCTGGAGGAGCCCGACTCCGGCTCGATCAAGGTCGGCGAGACCGTCAAGATCTCGTACGTGGACCAGAGCCGCGAGCACATCGACCCCAAGAAGACGCTGTGGGCCGTCGTCTCCGACGAGCTGGACTACATCAACGTCGGTCAGGTCGAGATGCCGAGCCGGGCGTACGTCTCCGCGTTCGGGTTCAAGGGCCCGGACCAGCAGAAGCCGGCCGGCGTCCTCTCCGGCGGTGAGCGCAACCGCCTCAACCTGGCGCTCACCCTCAAGCAGGGCGGCAACCTGCTGCTCCTCGACGAGCCGACCAACGACCTCGACGTCGAGACGCTGTCCTCGCTGGAGAACGCGCTGCTGGAGTTCCCGGGCTGCGCCGTGGTCGTCTCCCACGACCGGTGGTTCCTGGACCGCGTGGCCACGCACATCCTCGCCTACGAGGGCGACTCGAAGTGGTTCTGGTTCGAGGGCAACTTCGAGTCGTACGAGAAGAACAAGGTCGAGCGGCTCGGCGCGGACGCCGCGCGTCCGCACCGTGCCACCTACAAGAAGCTGACCCGGGGCTGATCTTGCGCCACATCTACCGCTGCCCCCTGCGCTGGGCGGACATGGACGCGTACGGCCACGTCAACAACGTGGTCTTCCTCCGCTACCTGGAGGAGGCCCGTATCGACTTCCTGTTCCGCCCGGAGAAGGACTTCAAGCAGGGGTCCGTGGTGGCGCGGCACGAGATCGACTACAAGCGGCAGCTCGTCCACCGGCACCACCCGGTCGACATCGAGCTGTGGATCAGCGAGATCCGGGCCGCGTCCTTCACCATCACCTACGAGGTGAAGGACGCGGACGTCCTCTACGTGCGCGCATCCACCGTCGTCGTGCCGTTCGACTTCGAGGCCCAGCGGCCGCGCCGGATCACCCCGGAGGAGCGGGAGTTCCTCGAGGAGTACCGGGACGGCACGGACGGCGAGGACGCCGAGCGGGAGGCCGTCGCCGCATGACGGTGCTGCACCTGGCCGACGAGACGGAGGCGGCCGACCTCGCCGCCTTCCTCTCCCGGCTGCTCCGCTACGACCGCGGAGCCGCGGTGCGCCTGCAGGCGGCCGGCACGGCGCTCGCCGTGTTCGGGCGGCCGCCGTCCTTCGAGGTCCTGGCGGTGCGCGCGGTGCGGCTGGCGAAGCCGTACGAGGACGGGCTGGACGTCACGCTCGACGTGACCGTGTCCGCCGGTGAGCTCCTGGAGTCCATCGACGAGCGGGCGGCCACGGCCGCCGTGCCGGCCGCGGTGACGGGACCGCCGTGGGCCGGGGTGCTGCCGCCGCGCGGCGGCTGGCGGCCCGAGCCGGGGCTGCCCGCCGCGGACGCGCTGCGGACGACGGTCGCCGAGTCCGTCGCCGAGTTCCGGTCCCGCACGCAGGAGCTGACGCCCGAGCGGCGGACCCGCGCGGAGCTGGACCGGATAGGGCGGGACATCTGGTCCCGGGAGGTCGGGGACACCCGGCTGCCGGTGCGGGCCGTGCACGCGGCCCAGTCCCTGGGCTTCCTGCGGCCGGGCGCCGGCGCGGACGGCACCGGGCTGTACTCCTGCGGGGCGTGGCTGAGGCTGCGGACGCCGTACGGGTCGGTGGCGGTGCGCCGGACGGGACCCGGCGCGCTCGGCGTGCTCGGCGTCAGCGTGCGCTGAGCGCCCGGACTGCTCTACTCCTCGCGGTTCTCACGGCTGCCGTCCGGCCACACCCCGATGTGGTCGGCCTCCAGTTCCAGCGCCACCCGGTCGCGCATGCCCAGCGCCCGCGTGTACTCGGCGGGCAGCTGGAGGCGCCCCGCGCGGTCGAGCATCGCGTACTCGCGGGCGACCACCGTCTCGTCGCCCGTCGTGGCGTCCACCTCGCTGCGGCGCAGCACCTCGGTGGAGGTGCGGCCGTCGCGGATGGCGACGGTGCGGCGGACCTCGCCGGCCACCGCCTGGTCGTGGGTGACGATGAGGATGGTGGTGCCGAGGGTCTCGTTCGCCGTGCGGAACGCGTCGAAGATCTGCGTGCCGGTCTGCGAGTCGAGTTCGCCGGTGGGCTCGTCGGCGAGGAGCACCGCGGGGGCGTTCGCGAGGGCCACGGCGATCGCGGTGCGCTGCTGCTGGCCGCCGGACATCTCGTGCGGGTGGCGGTCGCGGCAGTCGGCCACCTGCAGCAACTCCAGCAGTTCCAGAGCCCGTTCGGCGCGGGCACGGCGGCGCGTGCGGGTGCCGGACAGCTGGAGGGGGAGGGCGACGTTCTGGGCCGCGGTGAGGTAGGGGAGCAGGTTGCGGGAGGTCTGCTGCCAGACGAAGCCGACGACCTCGCGGCGGTAGGCCAGGCGGTCCCCGGCGGTCATGGCGAGCAGGTCGTGACCGGCGACGCGGGCCCGGCCTGCGGTGGGGGTGTCCAGGCCGGCCAGGATGTTCATCAGCGTGGACTTGCCGCTGCCGGAGGCCCCGACCAGGGCCGTCAACTCGCCCTTGCGCACCAGGAGATCGAGGCCCTGGAGGGCCTGCACCTCCACGCCGTCCGCGGAGAAGACGCGGACGAGGCGGTCGCAGGTGATCAACGCGTCGTGCCCGTAGGCGGGGCGGTCGCGGGTCTCGGCGACGCGGTCGGCCAGCTCGGTGAGGGTGGGGTGCGCTGCTGTCATCTGCTCTCCCGCGGGGGTGCCCTGTGGTGCCGCCGGTCGTGGTGGGTTCATCGGCCGTCGCCCGCCCTCAGTTCGGCCACCGAGCCGCGCCGTCCCGTCCACCACGCCTGCAGGCCCGCGACCCCGACCGCGAGCACCACGACGGTGACCGCCGGGACGGTCAGGGACCAGGCGTCCGGGCGCAGCACCGCCCTGCCCGCCGGGGTCTGCGCGGAGGCCAGGGCGACGGTGGTCAGGTCGATGCCCGGGGACAGCAGGACGATGGTCGCCCAGCCGGTCAGGGTGCCGCCGGTCGCGGCGAGGAGGGCCTGGGGGAGGGACTCCAGGACGAGGAGGCGGCGGCCCTGGGCGCGGGTGAGTCCCATCGTGCGCAGCCGGGCGAGGAGCGCGGCGCGTTCCGGCGCCGCCCGCAGCAGCGCGAGCAGCAGGGCGAGGACGGCGAAGCCGGCGCCCGCGGCGACCGCCACCGTGTACACGTGCCCGGCACCGGTCTGCAGGGGCGAGTCGGCGTACCGGGACCGCTCCTCGGCGCGCACCCGGAGCGTCGCCGAGGCGGGGGCCAGGCGGCGCAGTGCGGCCGTGTCCAGGTGGGTGCCGGTCAGGAGCAGGCTGGTGGGGCGGGCGGCCGCGGCGGGGAGGCCGGCGCGGTCCACGACCAGGAAGTCCGCGCCGGGCAGGGCCGGGGTGCGGTCGCGTACGGCGGTGATCCGCACCGTGACCGCACTGCCGTCGCCCAGCCGCACCAGGAACGGGCGCCGGGTGCCGTAGGCGCGGGCGACGGACGGCGACGCCAGCGCGGGCAGTGCGCCCTGCCCCTCCGGCCGGCCGGACCGGCCCGGGCCCGTCAGCAGCCCGGCGGGAAAGGGGCCCATCCCCGTCCGCCCCGCCACGCGGCTGTACGAGGGCGGGTCCACGCCCGCCAGGGCCACCGTGTCCTCGCCGTCCTCGGGCTTCGTCTCGTACGTGAGGGCGACCGGGCTCACCCTGGCGGTACCGGGCAGGTGGCGCACCCGGTCGGTCAGGCCGCTCGGGAGGGCGGTCGCCGCGTCCAGGCGGGCGTCGGCACCGACGCCGAGCAGGGCCGCGCGGTCGCGGGCGTCGGCCACGCCCGCCAGGACCGAGCCGCCGAACGCCGCCGTGGTCAGGGCGGTCAGCAGGGCCAGCAGGGGCAGCACCGCCGAGGCCCGGGTGCGTCCCGCGCGGGCCAGGGACAGGGGGCCCACGGCCCCGCGCAGCCGCCCGGCCGGGCGGGCCAGGCGGCGCAGCAGCAGGGGGTACAGGCGCAGCAGCACCAGGGCCGCGATGACGCCGGTCAGCACCGGGGCCACGGACACCAGGGGGCCGGCCGACGTGCCGCTCCGGCGCAGGGTCGCCACCGCCCCGGCCGACAGCGCCAGCAGTGTCAGCTCGGCGACCGTGCGGCGCCGGGTGGGCGGCACGGCCGTCACGTCCTCGCGCGGACCCGTGAGCCGTACCGTGCGGTGGGCGAGCGCGGCGCGCAGCGGGAGCGCCGCGCAGGCGGCGAGGGTGACGGCGAGGGCGGCGGCGACGGCGTACCCGGCGCGGCCGGCGGGGACGAGGAGCAGCGCGGCCACCAGACCGGCCGCCCCCGCCGGGACGGCGACCACCGCGGTCTCCGCGAGCAGCCGGCCGGCGAGGCCGGGCAGCGAGGCGCCGCGGGCGCGCAGCAGGGCGAGTTCCGTGCGGCGCCGGTCGGCGGCCAGGCCGCCCGCCATGAGCAGGACGACGGCGGCGACCGTCGCGGTGCCGGCGGCGGCCACCGCGACCAGCGGGGAGATGGTCGAGCGCAGGCGGGAGAAGGAGAGCAGGACGTCGTCCAGGCCGGTGCCGACGTCGGCGTCCGCGCCGGTGACGGCCCGGGCGCGGCGCAGACCGGGGCCGGACTCCGCCGAGGCGACGGCGGACCTCAGCCGGTCCAGGTCGTGGGCGCGCAGCCCGTCGAGGGCGGGGGCGAGGTACCAGTAGCGGAAGGGCTGCCCGGCGGTGCCCAGCAGGGCGGGCACGGCCCGCTGCGGGAGCAGGAGCGCGCCGAGCCAGTAGTTCTGCACGGGGCCGGGCACGGGCACCCGGACCAGGGTGGGGGTGCGCAGCAGGGGCACGGTCGACCAGTAGGCGCCGGCGGGGTCCCGCGGGATGAGGATGCCGGTGACCCGGACGGCCAGCGGGGCACGGGCGATGCCGGGCACGTGGATGACCGAGCCCACCTCGATGTGCAGGGCCTTCGCGGTCGCGGCCGTGACGGCGGCCTCCACCCCGGGCGACTCCGCGTTCACCGGGCCCGCGGTGCGCGGCAGCCGCCCCTGCCGGACCTTCGCGTGCCCGGCGAGGCCGCTCGGCGCGACCAGGCAGACGTGGGCGAGCTGGCCGGTCGGGCGCGGGATCCAGGGGTCGGGCACCGCAGGGTCGGCCCCGGTGGCGACGCCGTACGCCGACTGGGACCGGTCGACCGCCGGCGCACCGCCGGCCGTGTCCAGCAGCTTCTCGTACTGCCGCTCGAGCGTGTCGGGGCGGAGCGCCGTCGCCAGGTCCCCGGGGGCCGCGCCGGGCGGGGGCAGGGGCGCGGTGACCTTCAGGGTGGTGTGCTCGGGGAGGGCCTGGTGGAGGGCGTGCCGCAGGCCGGCGTCCTCGTACCGGTCGACCGCGCGCGGGAGCGCGCCCGCCAGGCACGCGGTGAGCGCGACCAGCAGCGCGAGCGCGGCGGCGGCGCCGGGGGCGGCACGCAGCCGGGTGCGTACCCAGGGGGCGGTCA
>NZ_KQ948858.1:217309-300616 GCF_001514215.1 Streptomyces bungoensis | reverse complement strand
ACCGCCGAGACGGCCAGCGGGGCCGCGGCGACGGCCGCCAGCAGCAGGGCGACGCGGCCCGGTGGCAGCTGGACCAGCAGGCCGGGCACGGGGCGGGTGGCCTCGCCGGTCAGGACGATCAACGGCAGGACGCCCCGGGCCAGTACGGTGCCCAGGGCCGCGCCCACCGTCAGGGCCAGGCCCACCAGGACGGCCAGTTCGGCGGCTACCGTCCGGGCCAGCCTGCGGCGCGGGGCGCCCAGGGCGTGCAGCACCGCGAAGTCGGCCTCCCGCGCCCGCAGCGACCCGGCGGCGCCGACGGCGAAACCGACCGCGGCGAGGGCCGCCGCCACCACGGCCGCCGCGGCGAAAGCGGCCGTGGGACCGGCGCCGAAGGGGTCGTCGCGCAGCTCGGCGGCGATCTCGTCGCGGACCACCACGTCCCCGGGGTCGACGTCCGGCAGCGCGCGCACGGCGGCGGCCACCCCGGCCGCGTCGCCGGGCGCGGTGCTCAGCCACCACTCGTTCGGCGTGACGCCGTCGCCGTACCGCGCCTGCAGCGCCCGGTTCGCGGCGCGCAGGTCGAGCAGGACGGCGCCGCCGTCCTGGGTGCCGGAGTCCGCGGGGGCGCCGGTGGTGGGCAGCGCGCGCACGGCACGCACGATCCGCACCGGAAGGTCCTGGTCGCCGACCGTCACGTCCACGCGCTGCCCGGTGCGGGCGCCCGCCGACGCGAGGAAGCGGTCGGTGGCCACGGCCCGGACCTCGGGCGGGGCGGGCCGCGCCACCTGGAGCTGGACGGACAGCGAGGCGACCGTCCGGATGTCGGCGTTCGGGAGGTACCCGGTGCCGTAGGTGAAGGCCAGCGGCTCACGGGAGGTGAGCCGGGGCCGGGTCGGGCTGGTCGCTGCGGCATCGACGGCCGCGCCGCCGGTCTGCGCGGCGGTGCTCCAGGCGGCGGGCAGCGCGAGCGGCCGTACGGTGCCGTCGGCCGCCACGGCCGTCAGGCTCCGGACGGTGAACCGGTGCCGCTCGGCGCGCTCGGCGGGCTGCGGCATGTCCAGCCGGAGCCCGGTGAGGACCGCCGCCCCGGGCGCGGGCGCGGGAGTGAGGTCGAGGGCGAGGCTGTGCGGCCGGCCGTCGGCGGGGAGCAGGCCGGCGGGCAGCTCGTACGGCACGCCCTGGCGGTCCTCCAGCCGGAGCGTGACGTCGGCGGTGGTCCCGGGGCCGGTCGAACTGCGCAGGCTCGCCCTGAGCCGCAGCCGCGCGGTGTGCGCGGGGACCGCCGTCCCGGCGGGGGAGTCCTTCGGCGTGAGCCCGGCCAGCAGCCCCCGCACCGGGACGGCCGCCAGGTCCGGGCGCATCAGCAGCGCGTCCCCGGCGCGCGCGGTGTCCACGGCCAGCACGGTCGCGGTGCGCTCCCCGGACAGCGGCTCGCTGCCGCGCACGGCGGGGACGGCCGCCCGGACGTGCGGCAGCGCGCCGTACGCCTCGGTCCGGCCGAGTCCGCCCTCCCCCGAGGACAGCACCCGGACCGGCGCCCCGGCGCGGAAGTCGGCCTGGTCGTCCTGCGAGCGGTCCCAGGAGGCCGCCTGCCCGACGGCCAGCATGCCGAGCGCCACGGCGAGCACGAGCAGCAGCACCGGGCCGGCCCGGCGCGCGGTGCGGCGGCTGAACTGCCAGCCGGCCAGCGCCGCCGGCAGGCCCCGGCCGGCCGCCGCCCACCGCTCGGCGAGCCGCGCCACCGGCGGCAGCAGCCGCAGCGTCAGCACGGTCCCGGCGAGCAGCGCCAGCGCGGGCGCGGCCACCAGCAGGGGGTCCACCCCGAGCGCGCCCGACCGGTCGGCGGCGACGCCACCCGAGCCCTGCCGCGCCAACTGCCAGTAGGCGACGGAGGCCACGGCCAGCAGGCCGAGGTCGGCGCCCGCGCGGAGCGGGACGGGGGCGAGACCGCCGCCGACGCGGCGGGGCCGGGCACCACGGGAGGCGGCGGAACGGCGCCGCAGGCGGGGAACGCGCGGCCCGCGCATCCGCCCCGGTCCCGCGCCCCGCCGCCCGGACGGTTCCGGGCCGGCGCCGGTCAGCGCCGGGAGCGTCACCGTCAGCGCGCAGCCCAGCGCCACGGCCACCGCCACCAGCCACACCCCGGGGCTCCCTGCGGGCGGGAGGTCGAGGCGCAGGCCGAGGCGGGCCGGCGGGCCATGGGTGGTGAGCAGCGCGGTGAGCGGCCCGGCGAGCAGGGGCGCGCCCACGGCCGCGGGGAGGGCGAGCAGTAGCGACTCGGCCCCGGCGAGGGCGGCGATCCGGGCACGGGAGGCGCCGCGGGCCCGCAGCAGCCGGGTCTCGGCGGCCCGCTCGGTGGCGAGCAGCCGGGCCACCAGCAGCAGCGCGTACCCGGCGAGCAGCACCAGCTGGAGTGCGACGACGAGCAGGGTGGAGCGGGACACCAGCAGCGAGCGGTCGACCCGGTCCAGGACGTCGGGCAGCGCGGTCGACGCCGCCGTGGCCCCGCTCAGCGCGGGCGCCGAGCGCAGCGCCGCGCTTCCGGCGCGGGCGGCCCGGCCCAGCTCGCCGATCCGCCCCGTCGTCACCTGGGAGAAGTCGGCCGTGGCCAGCCAGGCCGTGGATCCGGTGCTGACCCTGCCGCCGCCGAGCACCGAGGGGTCGGCGAGCAGCGGCCCGTACGTCGTGAAGCCGGACTTCTTCACCCCGCGCCCGAGCAGGTCGTCCAGCCGCCAGTACGCGGAGCCGGAGGCGGTGGGCCGGTACAGGCCGGTCACCCGGACCCGGACCGTGCGGTCGGCGAGCCGGTCGGTCAGGGTGAGCCGGTCGCCGGGCCGCACCCCGAGGGACCGGGCGGCGGCCCGGGGGAGTGCCACCTCGATCTCGCCGGAGCCCCGGCCCGGGAGCCGGCCGGCGGTGGCCCGCACCTGGCCGGGGTCCAGCGCGGCGAAGTAGGTGAGGTCCGGGTCGCCGCCGGACCGGCCGCCGGGCGCCCGGGTCGGGCGGGGGAGCGCGTACGGGCCCGAGCGGCGCAGGGTGCGCACGGTCACCGGCAGCCCGCCGAAGGTCCGCCGCGCGCCCTCGCGTACGGCGGTGCCGGCGGCGGCGCGCTGCCCGGCCGGGACGTCGGCCTTGACGATCAGCCCGGTGGAGGCCGCGGTCCGCGGGTCGTCCAGCACGTGCCGCAGCGCCGCGTCGCCGAGCGCGCCCGAGTACGCCGTGAGCGTCGCCAGCACCGCGGTGGTCAGCACCACGGTGAGCAGCGCGGAGCCGAGCAGCAGGCGGTGCGCCCGCGCGCGTGAGACGACGAACCCCGTCACCCGACCCCCGTGCCGACCGGAATTCCCTGAGGATTTCTGGATCCGCGAGCGATGCTCGCAGAGCGGACGGGCCGGGGTAAGCGGTTGTCGACCGGTCTATATCCGATCGTGACCGGAATCCGGCGCCATCCGCCCGGAATCCGGCGCTCAGCGAGCCGCGATCCGTCCACGGCACCGATCGGTCCACGCACCGATCAGACCGAGGTGTCGATCAGACCGAGGTGCCGGTCAATCCGCGGTGCCGGTCAGTCCGGGGTGTTGATCATCGACTGGGCCGCGTACGTCAGGTAGTTCCACAGCGTCCGCTCGTGCTCCTCGGACAGCCCCAGCTCGTCGACGGCCACCCGCATGTGCCTCAGCCAGGCGTCGTGCGCGGCCCGGTCCACGGTGAACGGGGCGTGCCGCATGCGCAGCCGGGGATGGCCGCGCCGCTCGCTGTAGGTGGTGGGGCCGCCCCAGTACTGCATGAGGAACAGCACGAGCCGCTCCTCGGCCGGGCCCAGGTCCTCCTCCGGGTACATCGCCCGGAGGGACGGGTCCCCGGCGACTCCCTCGTAGAAGCGGTGGACGAGCCGGCGGAAGGTCTCCTCGCCGCCGACCTGCTCGTAGAAGGTCTGCTCCTGCAGCGTGCCGCGCCGAATCTCGGTCACGTTGGATTGCCTCACATCTGTCTGCCGGTCCCCGGTAACTGCACTACCCGTCCATGGTCTCAGACCGGCCGGCCCGGGGGCCGGGCCCTGTGGCCTTCCTTCCGGCCCTCCCGCACGGCCCGCCTCTACTGTGGACCCATGGGCGTCCAGGACGACACCGGGATCGAGGCACTCGCCGCCGAGGCACGGGCCGCGCTGGTGCGGGAGATCGACGCCGAGGGCGCCTTCGACGGCGGCCCGCTGTGGCGGGAGGCGTTCGGGGCGGTGCCCCGGCACCTGTTCGTGCCGTACTACTACGTCGCGGGCCCGCGCGGCTACGAGCGCCGCTGGAGCCAGAACCCCGACCCCGAGGCCCGGGAGCGCTGGGTGCGCGGCGCCTACGAGGACGTGCCCCTGGCCACCCGGCTGCGCGACGGCGAGCTGCTGTCGTCCAGCAGCCAGCCCTCCCTGATGGCGCGGATGCTCGTCGCGCTGCGCGTCACGGACGGCGACCGGGTGCTGGAGGTGGGCGCCGGTACCGGCTACAACGCGGCCCTGCTCGCCCACCGGCTCGGCGACGACGACCTCGTCACCACCGTCGACCTGGAGCCGGAGATCACCGAGTCCGCCCGGCAGCACCTGGCCGCGGCCGGGTACCGCGTGCCGGTCGTCACCGGCGACGGCGCGCGCGGCGTGCCCGAACGCGCCCCGTTCGACCGGATCATCGCCACCTGCGCCCTGCCGACGGTGCCGCGCCCCTGGCTCGCGCAGTGCCGTCCCGGCGCCCGCGTGCTGACCCCGCTGGCCACCGGGGTGCTCGCCCTGACCGTCCGGGACGCCGGGCACGCCGAGGGCCGCTTCCTGCCGACGGCCGCCTTCTTCGTGCCGCTGCGCGGCGCGGGCCACGTGGAGCCCGGGCCGGTGCCGCCGGCCGGGCTGCCGGGCCGGGTCCGCGAACAGGACTCCTTCCGCTTCCTGCTCGCCCTGACCCGGGGCGCCCTGGACCCGCGGGAGGCCTGCGCGCTCTGGGAAGGCGAGGGCGCCCCGGAACGGGAGCGCTACGGCGTCACGGTCGCCGGCGGGCGCACCTGGGCGTGGCTGGACGACCCGGCGGGGCCGGGCGCCTGGCCCCTGCCGTGAGCCCGCCGGTGCTCAGCCCCGGCGGATCGTGATCGTCGTCCAGGCGCCGACGTGCACCCGGTCGCCGTCCTGCAGCGGCACCGGCACGAACGGCTGGATCGGCTCGTCGCCGCCGTTGACCGTGGTGCCGTTCGTCGAGTTCTGGTCGACGACCGCCCAGCTGCCGTCGGGCTGCTGGACCAGCACCGCGTGCTGGTGCGAGACGCCCGGGTCCTCCGGCGGCACCGACAGGTCGATGTCGGGGGTGTCGCCGGTGGAGTGCCGGCGGCGGCCGATGGTGACCTGGTTGCCGGTGAGCGTGCGCTGCTGCTCGGGCGAGTAGGCGGGCAGGTTCAGGCCCGCGGCCTCGGGACCCGACCGCTGCATCATCGCCATGAAGTAGTCGCGGTCCGGGCCGATGGTCGCGGTCCAGGTGGCCGGCCGCTGCGGGGCCGGAGCCCCCGGGAAGCCGGACCCGGGGCCCTGCGCGCCGCCGGGCTGCGGGTAGCCGTAGCCGCCGCCCTGTCCGCCACCGGGGCCGGACGACGGAGGGGAGATCACCCAGTCGTCCTCACCGCCGCCGAAGGACGGGCCGCCGGCCGGGGGCCGGCCGGTCTCCTGCGGGAAGGCGGGCGGAGCGGGCGGACCGGACCGGAAGGCCTGCGGCGCACCGCCGGCCGTACCGCCGGGACCGGCGGGCGGCGTCGGCCCGGGCGGCGGCGGGACCGGACGGGAGGGGTCGCCGAAGCCGGAGGGGCCGCCGGGACCGGAGGGTTCACGGCCGAAGGGAGGCGGCACGGACGGGCCACCGGGACCCTGACCCTGCCGGCCGCCGAAACCGCCGGGACCCTGGCTCTGCCCGCCACCGAAAGCGGAAGGGGCGGAGGGGCCGGAGGGGCCGCCGGGACCCTGTCCCCGACCACCGCCGAAGCCGGACGGGCCACCGGGGCCACCGGGGCCCTGGCCCTGCCCCTGCCCGGGACCCTGTCCCTGGCCGCCCCCGAAGCCCGACGGGCCGGCGCCGAAGTTCGGCGGCGGCGGGCCGGACGGGCCGAAGCCGGACGGGCCACCGGGACCACCCGGGCCGCCGGGCCCCGAGGGGCCGCCCGAGGTGGGCGGCGGGCCGGACGGGCGGCGCTCGCCGGCGAACGGCGTCGGGCCCGACGGCTCGCTGCTGAAGGACGGTATCGGCTCGGCGGGCCGGTTCACCTGCGAGGGCCGCGAGCCCTGGTACTCGTACCCGTCACCGCCGCCGTACGTCGCGCTCGGCGGCTGGAAGCGGGGCTGGGGCCGGGACGGGGCGGCCGGGGCCGCCGGCGTGTAGGAGGTGGCCGTGTTGGTCAGGAAGTTCCACCGGCACTCCTCGCAGAACGGAGCGCCGCCCTCGCGGGGCGTACGGCACTGCGGGCACAGCTCGGGCTCCGGCGCGCCGGGCGCCGCGGGGCGTCCCGCGGGCCGGCCGCCCTGCGAGGGCGGGAAGCCGTAGCCGCCGGCGGGCGGGGGCGGCGGGGGCGGAGGTACGGCACCGGCCATGCGGTGACCGCAGACCTCGCACCAGTCGTCGGAACCCGACTGGTGTCCGTTCGGGCAGGTCGGCATGTCGGCGCTTCCCCTTCTCCTGAGGGTCCTCCGGAGGTCCGGATGTCACTTCTTCACTCGAACAGTCTTGGTGGACCGGGTCTCGAGGGTCATCTCGTCGGCCTCGGCGACCTTCGTCTTCAACCGCACAGTACCTGCCGCGGCATCGACCACGTCCACCACCTTCGCAAGCAGTTTCGCAGTATCCGCGTTCCCCGACGCGTTCGCGAGCTGAACAGCGCGCCCCAGTTTGGCCGTTGCCCCGTCGAAATCGCCCGCTTTGCGAAGGTCGAGACCCTTCTGGATGACCTGGGCCAGCTCGGCCTGCCCGGTGTAGTGGGCGACCTGCGGGCTGATCGCGGTCGAGGCCGCCATGTCGTCGGTCCACACGGCCCGGACCAGGCCCTGCGCCCCGAGGTTGTGCACCGAGCCTCCCCCGCGCTCGGCTTCGCTCGCGCGGGCGGTGCCCCCAGGTTGCGGGACGACCAGCGAGACCCGGGCGGCCAGCATCTCCTGGCCCAGCCCGGCCGCCGGCACCTCCACGCACAGGTGGTAGTCGCGGGACTCGTCGCCCCAGGAGCCGGTGGGGTAGTCCCCGGCGCGCGGCCCGGCCTCGGTGCGGCGGCCGGTCAAGTCCTCGACGGCGGGCGCGACCTGCTTGACGAAGCGGATGCTCGCGCCGACCGGCGTCCACACCCGCAGGGCGACGTCGGCGACCTCCTTGCCCATCGCCGTCTCCATCATCCGCGTGAAGTCGGCGGCCAGGCCGGCCGGGTCGGCGACGATGTCGGCGGTGCCGAGCAGCGCGGAGGCGATCCCTGTGACTTCTTTCACTTCCCAGTCGGTGCCCACGCCCCGCGCGTCGCACGTGAACCGCCCGGCGCACGCGTCGAGGGCCGCCCTCAGCTCCTCGGGCGCCTCGTGTTCGTTGCGCCCGTCGGTGAGCAGGATGCCGTGCCGGATGGCCACGTCCGCCGAGGACAGCAGCCGGTCGGCCAGCCGCAGCCAGGTGCCGATGGCCGTGCCGCCGCCCGCGCTCAGCCGGCGCAGCGCCTGCTTGGCCTGCTCGCGGGTGGTGGCGTCGGCGACCGCGAGCCGCCCGCCGCCCGGGTAGACCTCCTTGGCGACATGGGTGCCGCCGACCACCGCGAAGTGCGTGCCGTCGCGCAGGGCGTCGACGGCGGCGGCCGTGGCGTCGCGGGCGCCGCGCATCTTCGTCGGCGGGTAGTCCATCGAACCCGAGCAGTCCACCATGATCGCCACGGCGGCGGACGGCCCGCGCCCCGGCGCGTGGCCGGGCGCGCCGGCGGCGCTGCCGAGGGTGCCGCCCCCGGTCGCCGTCACGGTGACGATGGCGTTGACCTCACGGCCGCCTTCCGGCAGGTGCTCGTTCTGGTAGACGTCCACCGAGAACTGCGGCACGGTCGACTTCGCGAAATTGGCCATATTCGATCGAATCCCCCTCGGGCCCCGCTCGCGCGAGGTCATGCGTGTGACCGGACCGGTCCCCTCCGGTCCGTCGAGGCCTCCCCGTCGTTACCGCCTCAGGCCGATCCTGCCCCCTGCGGCGGCGCGGGGAACGGTACGACGGCCACTGTTACGTTGTCGTGGCCCCCGCCGTCCAGCGCGTGCCCGACCAGGACCCGGGCGCTGTGCAGCGGACGCGCGGCCGCGTCCGGCGGGACGACCTCGCCCATCTCCTCGGCCGTCTCCGCGTAGTTCCACAGACCGTCGGTGCACACCACCACGGCACCGGGCCGGTCCGGCTTGAACGAGGCGGTGTGCGGCTCCAGTTCGTAGGCGTCCGCGCCGAGCCAGCCGGTGATCGCGTGGGCGCGCTCGTCGGCGTACGCCTCCGCCTCGTTCATCAGGCCGGCGGCGACCATCTGCGCGGCCCAGGAGTCGTCCTCGGTCAGCCGGGCCGGGGGCGCGGAGCGGTCGTCCGGCACCCAGTAGGCGCGGCTGTCGCCGACCCAGCCGACCACCAGCAGCCCGGAGGTGACGACCGCGCCGACGATGGTGCAGGCCGGGGCGTTCTGGTGCCCGTGCTCCTGCGCCGGATCCGGCTCGTCCGCCAGGGCGTTGACGGCCTGCGAGGCGGCGACGATCGCCTCGTGCATCGCCGTCTGCGGGTGCGTGCCGCGCGGCAGGGCGGCCAGCAGCGCGTCACCGGCCGCCTGCGAGGCGGCCGCCGAGGCCTCGTCGGGCCGGGTCGCCGAGGACACGCCGTCGCACACGACCGCCAGCACCGCGGGCGAGCCGTCGGGCAGCGCCGTGTGGCCGACCGCGAAGGCGTCCTCGTTGCGGTGGTGGCGCAGCCCGCGGTCGCTCACCGCGGCCACCGGGCCCGACTCCCGCTCCATGTGGTCGCGTTCGCGCGGCTGGGCGTGCCCGCAGTTCTCGCAGTAGCCGTCGTCGTCGACCCGGCCCGCCCGGCAGGCCACGCACACCTGCGCGGGCTCCTCCGGCGCGCCGGCGTCGGCGGACACCCGCGGGTCCGGCGCCTGCAGCGGGTACTCCTCGGGCTCGTCCGGCCGGTCGAACCGGACGCCGGCCGCGGCCGGTTCCTGCGGGTGCAGCGGCCGGCCGCCCGAGTCGGTGCCCGGCAGATCGGCCGGCGCCTGCACCGGGGGCGGGGTGCCGCCGGAGCCGGCCGGCTCGGGGGCGGGCCAGTCGACGCCGTCCCCGGGCGCGGCGGGCCCGGTCATGGTGAGGGTCGGATGGTCCTGCGGCGGCGCCGGCACGACGGAGAGGTCGTACCCGCACGCGCCGCAGAACAGGTCACCCGACTCGACCGGCTCCGCGCAGTTCGGGCACTTCGACGGTGCGGCCTGCTGGGGCATCTGCGACATCAACTACACCCACGTCCGGGGGCGGTAACGGTTGGCCCGTTCCACCAGCTCGATCCTCTCCTGGCCGCCGGGCGCCAGCCGGGCCAGCGTGCGGTACGCGCGCTCCAGGCCGAAGCGCAGGCCCCGCTCGTCCAGCCCGCTGCCGAGCAGCGTCCGTCCGTGCGCGGCGGGTTGGCCGGTGCCCTGGCCTGAGGAGAGTATCCAGTCCAGCGCGCAGCCGAGCACCTCCGCCGACAACTGCTCGCGCCGCGCCGGGTCCAGGCCGTACGCCTGCAGCGCCTCGACCTGCCCGGCGGCGGCGGTCAGGTCGTCCAGGAACGCCGCGTCACCGGCGCTCGCCGTGCGCTGCCGCAGCCGGGCCCGGACGGCGGCGACCCGGGCGGCCGTGTAGTGGATGGAGGACTCCGGCACCGACTCCAGCGTGCGCACCGCGCCGCTCCGCTCCCCGGCCGCGAGCTGCACCCGGGCCAGCCCGAACGCGGCGCTGACGAAGCTCGGATCGGTCGCCCACACCAGGTGGTAGTACTCCGCCGCGTTGTCCAGCTGGCCCAGCACCTCCGCGCACAGGCCGAGCGCGAGCTTGGGCGCCGCCTCGCCGGGGAAGGCGTCGTAGACCGCGTCGAAGGCGAGCGCCGCGTGCTCGAAGTCGCCGGTGACCAGGGCGGCCACGCCCCGGTACCACACCACGCGCCAGTCCTCGGGCCGTTCGGCGTCGAGCTGGGCCAGGGCGGACAGGGCGGCCGCGTGGTCGCCGCTCTCCAGGAGGGCGCGGATGCGGCGCAGCCGGGTCTCCACGGTCCGGGCGGGCGCCGCGTCCAGCGCGGTGAGCAGCTCGGCCGGGCCGGAGGCCATCAGACCGGCGAGGAAGCCGGCGTTGGGGTCCGTGGGGTCGACCAGCGGGACGGGCAGGGCCAGCGCCGCGGCCGGGGTGTCGACGGGCCCGACCAGGGCCGCCCCGGCGGTGGCGGGCGCCGCCTTCGGCACGCCCCGCGCGCCCAGCCGGGAGACGTCCGCGTCGAGCCGGGGGAACAACTCCGTGTCGGGGACCCTGACCTCGGGCCCGAACAGCGTCGACAGTGCGGGCCGCGCCTGCCCGCTCTGCAGCGAGACGACCTCCCGCAGCACCCCGGTCAGCTGCTCGGCCATCTCCTGCGCGGAGGCGAACCGGCGGGCCGGGTCCGGGTCGGTGGCGCGCACCAGGAGCCGGTAGAAGGACTCGTAGCGGTGGAAGACCTCGATGTTGTCCGGGTCGGGGAGGGAGTCCACGAAGACGTTCGTGTAGCCCTGGAAGTCGAACGTGAGGACGGCGAGCGTGCGGCCCACCGTGTACAGGTCGCTGGCCACCGACGGGCCCACCTCGGCGACCTCCGGCGCCTGGTAGCCGACCGTGCCGTAGATCGCCGACTCGTCGTCGTCCATGCGGCGCACCGCGCCCATGTCGATCAGCTTGAGCTGGTCCTCGGTCTGGATGGCGTTGTCGACCTTGAAGTCGCAGTACAGCAGGTTGCGGCTGTGCAGGTGGCCGAGCGCCTCCAGCGCCTCGATGCCGTACGCGCAGGCCTGCTCCACCGGCAGCGGGTCGCGCCTGCCGTCCGGGGTGCGGCGGCCGTTGGCGATCTCCTTCAGCGACTTGCCGCCGACGTACTCCATGACGATGTAGCCGTCGAGGGAGCCGGTGCGCTGGTCGAGGTGCTCGACGAAGTTGTAGATCCGCACGATGTTGGCGTGCTCGATCTCCGCGAGGAAGCGGCGCTCGGAGATCGCGGCGGCCATCGCGTCCTGGTCGCCGGTGTCCAGCAGGCCCTTGAGGACGACCCACCGGTCGGAGACCGCGCGGTCCACGGCGAGGTAGATCCAGCCCAGGCCGCCGTGCGCGAGGCAGCCCGCCACCTCGTACTGGCCGTGCACGATGTCCCCGGCCCGCAGCTTCGGCACGAACGAGTACGGGTGCCCGCACTTGGTGCAGAACCCCTCCGTGCGCCCCGGCCGGTCGCCCCGCGCCCGCCCGACCGGCGCCCCGCAGTCCGAGCGCGAGCAGAACCGCTTCCGCTCGGGCACCTCCGGGTTCTCCAGCACCATCGCGCGCGGGTCGGGCCGCGGCACCTGCGGCACGCTCACCAGCCCGGCGCCCAGCCGGCCGCGGGTGGAGGCGCCGGAGGAGGAGCCGGAGCTGCGCACCGACACCGAACGCCCGCTGGAGCTGCCCGGCAGGGAGCGCGAGAGCCGCCCGGACACCGAGCGGCGCGACTTCGACGACTGCGACGACGTACGCGCGCTGCGGGAGCTGCGGGAACTGCCGCTCTGCGCCGAGCTCCTGGTGACCCCGGTCGGGGGCGAGCCCACCATGCCTCCCCCGGAGGGGGGACCCCCCACCGAGACGACCGGCGCGAGGCCGCAGGTGTCGCAGTACAGCTCACCGCCGCCGACGTCCTCGTACGCCCCCTCGCAGCCCGGCCGCTGGCAGTTCTGTCCCGGCCGGCTCATGACCGGTCCTCCTTACGGTCCTCGGGCGCGCCGGCGCCGAGCAGCTCCGCCGCCGCCTGCTGGTAGCGCAGCACGGCCTGTTCGGCCACACGCAGGTCGCAGGGGGCGCTCCACAGCATGCGCCGGGCCGCGTCGTACCGCTCGACCAGCAGCGGGTCCTCGGCCAGGCCGTGCCGGGCCACCTTCGCCTTGTAGGCGTCGAGCCGGCCGCGCAGCTCGGCGCGGACCGCCAGCGGCGCGGTCACCGCGGTCAGCGACTCGCGGGCGCGCAGCAGTTCCTCCTCCGCCTTCTCCTCCAGCGACTCCAGCAGCGGGGAGAGCCGGTGCCACTGGGCCTGGCGCCGGTACTCCGCCGCGGTCGCCAGCTGCTCCTGCAGCACGGTCGGCGGGCCGCTGACCACCGGCACCTCGGTCGCCGCGATCTTCGCGAGGACCTCCCCGCGCGCGGTACGCGCCTCGGCGAGGGTGCGGTCCGCGCGGGAGAGCACGTCCCGGAGCCGGATCAGCCGCGCCTCCGCGTCCTGCCGGACCGTCAGCACCGCGTCGATCTCCCGCCGCACGTCCTCCAGGGCGCGGGCCTCACGGTCGTACACCGTGGTGTCCGGGCGACCGCCGCCGGGCGCCGAACTGCCCTCGGTCGGCACCCAGAAGGCGAGCGGGTCGGAGACGACGTCCTCGCGCAGCTTCGTCAGTATGCGCGTGATGCGCTCCAGGTCGTCGCCCGCCGGGTGCTCGCCGGGGCGCACGCCGACGGAGTGCGCGAGCCCCCGGGTGCGCTGCAGTTCCGCGGCGAGTAAATCGATCCGCGCGGGCAGCGCCGACCAGACCGCGTCGGCGGCGACGACCAGGTCCAGCGAGGACGCGTACAGCTCGTTCATCCGGTCCACCAGGGCGGCCAGCGAGAAGCTCTCGCTCAGCCTGCTCCCGCCGGGCACGGTGACCGCGTCGTCGCGCAGCAGCGCGGTCAGCTCCGCCAGGTCCTCCCGGCTCGACCAGCGGCGCCGGGAGCGGATCTCCCGGGCGGAGCGCAGCGCGGCCGTGTAGGCGTCGAAGTACGCCCACAGCAGCGTGATCGACGCCTCCGCGTCCGCCCAGCGCTCGGCGGTGACGCCGGTCAGCCGGGCGCCCTCGAGGAGCCTGCGGCCCGCGTGGTCCTGGAGGGCCAGCAGGGAGGTCTCGATCGCCTCGTGCTCCTGGCCGAGCCGCGCCAGCGCACGGTCCACCTCGTCCCGGTCCATCACCGGCCCGGCGGGGTCCGTGACGCCCATCGATCACCTCTCGCTGCTGTGTGTTGGCCTGGGTCGTGGAAGCGGGTCAGCCGGCTTGCAGGTAATGCGGCGCGGGCGGCTCGGACGGCCGGGAGTCCTTCCCCAGTGTGGCCGACAGCCAGCGGTCGTACGACGCCTGCCAGCCGTCCGCGCGGTAGTCGACGAGGATGCGGTTGACCCGGCGTACCAGATCGCGGGCGGTGCTCTTCATCGCCACGCCGTAGTACTCGGTGGTGAACGGCTTGCCCACCAGTTTCAGCGTCGGGTCCTGGGCGGCCTGGCTCGCGGCGAGCGCGCCGTCGGTGACGACCGCGTCGACCTCGCCGAGCTGCAGCCGGACCAGGCAGTCGAGCTGGTTGGGGACGGCGGTGCGGATGTCGGCGGTGGCCGGCAGGGTGCCCTTCTCCCGGTCCGCCTTCAGCTTCAGGTAGGCGGTGGAACCGGACGCCGTGCAGATCCTCTGGTGGGCGAGCGTGCCGTCGTAGTAGCCCTTGACGGAAGACGACTTGGGCACGAGCACCTGCTGGCCGGTCTTGAAGTAGGGCGCGGAGAAGGCCACTTCGTCGAGCCGCTGGCACGTGATCGTCATCGTGCGCACCACCATGTCGACCCGGCCGTCCTGGATGGCGGTGATGCGCTGGCTGGTCGGTATCGCCTTGAACTGCACCGCGTTCGGGTCGCCGAGGATGTCCTGGGCGATCCGGTGGACGAGGTCGATGTCGAAGCCCTCGAGCTCCGCGCCCTCGGTGTTGGGGTTGCGGTAGCCCCAGCGGTAGCTGTTCTGGTCGACGCCGACGACGAGCTTGCGCTTGGCGCCCGTACGGGCCTTGATGGCGTCGATCGTCGGCCCGTCCGCGCCGGACGGGGACAGCGTCTGGTCCTGCGCCTCGGAGTCCCGGCAGCCGTCGGCGCGGGCCTGGCCCGCGGCGGTCGTCCGCTGCCCTGCGGCCCGGCCGTCCTCGTGGGGCGCCTGGGTGCGCGGCAGCAGCAGGACGAAGGCCAGCGCCAGGGCGCACAGGGCCGCCATCGCGCCGACCCCGCCCCAGCCGCGCAGGGAGGTTCGTACACGGCGTGCGTCCATGGTCCCGCCCCTCGTCACCGGTACTCCGAAAGCCTGCGGCCGATGCCGGCGAGCGCGCCGGCGGCGGCGAGCGCCGCCAGGACGGCGGCCCCCACCGGCAGCCCGGTCAGCGCGTCGCGGCCGTCACCGGCGGTCTGCCGGAACTCGGTCTGCTCGTGGTCGATGGCGTGGGCCAGGTTCCGGTCCACGCTGTCGAAGCAGGCCCCGGTGGCGTCCTTGCCGCCGATCACCTTGTCCAGCGCCTGCTGGTAGTTGCCGTTCTCGTCCTCGGCGCGGGCCGCTGCGTGGCGCTGCTTCCACACCGCCATGTTGCCCTCGGCGGCCTTCACCGGGCCGCTGCCCGCGCGGTCGTCGGCGAGCCGGGTGGCCTGGGTGAGGCCCTTGCCGAGCGCCGTGATGTTCCGGTCGAAGTGGTAGTAGTACGTGTCGTACTGCTGTCCGCCGACGGTGATGGTCTCGGCGCCGCGCGACACCAGGCTGAGGTTCTCGTTGCCGCGCGCCTTCAGGGAGGCGATCCGCGCGTCGTGCAGCACCTTCATCGAGCGGATGCCGTGGTCGTAGGAGCCGTCGAGCCCGGACCGGGCCAGGGTGTGCCCGACGACCAGCCACAGCAGCGCCGCGGTCGTCGCGACCGTGGCGGCGGCGAGGCCGTGGTTGAGGACGCGGTTGGTGCGCCGGTACGTGCGGTGCTGGGCCCAGCCGAGCGCGGCCAGGGCGAGCACGCCGAGCGCGATCGCCGCCCACGGGTACGGTGTCGCGTGCCCGTAGTCGGCGTCGAGCCGCTGGTTCTCCTTCGTGTAGAGGTCCTCCGCCGCCGGCAGCATCTTGTTCTGCATCTTGTCGTTGGCGTAGCGCAGGTACGCGCCGCCGACCGGGTAGCCCTGCCGGTTGTAGGTCCGGGCCCGCTCGATCAGGCCCTTGTACTCGGGCAGCAGCCGGTTCAGCCGGGCGATGGTCGCCTCGGAGGACGAGCCCGGTTCGGCGTTGGCGGCGGCCGTGACGAGTCCCGCGGCGGCCGTCCGGATGTCCTCCTCGTACCGGTCCCGGGACGCGGCGGTCTCCTGACCGCCGGCCAGGAACCCGCTGGACGCCGTTGTGTTGGCGTCGGCCAGCGAGCGGTAGATGCCGGCCGCGCCGGAGCTGAGCGGCTGGCTGCGGTGCAGCACGTCGTCGGCGGCGGCCGCCCGCTCGGAGGTCTGCCAGGCGGTGACCGACCCGAACGCGACGACGAGCAGCGCGAGGACGGCCCCGATGATCCGCAGCCGCCCCGGCTCGGTCGTCGCGGCGGCCCGCACCCGCTCGGCCCCCTCCGCGAAGGCGCTCCGGCGGGCGGCCGGGGGCGCCGGCCGGGCGGCGGGCGGGCCGGGCTGGGGAGGCACCGCCGGCAGGGCGGGCAGGGCGGGCCCCGCGCCCGGTGGCGCCGCGCTGCCCTTCGGCGGGTGTGTCACTCGACCTCCCCCATGGTCATCGTTCGCCGCCCAGTATCACCGTCCGGACCGACACCGCACCAGCCTTGACTGGATCTTGATCGGATCGCAGCGCGACCGGCGGCGCGGGGCGCGGGTCGCACCACCTGCTGCCGGTGAATACGCCGGGGTCACCCGATCGGTTCCCGGGCGCGGCCCGGCTCAGGCGCCTGCCCGCACCGCGCCCCGGCGGCAGGGCCCGGTCGGGCAACCGGGCCGGGCCGCGGCTCGACCCGCCGTCGAGCCCGGCGGAGAGGAGGCGTCGGGCGCGGCGGCCCGGGCTCCCCTCCCGGCGCCGTGGTGCGCGCAGAGGAAAGGGAGCGCCCGGCGCCCGGCCCGGCGCCGGGCTTGCCGTGCCGTCGCGCCCGTGGCGGGGACAGGCGCGCAGCGGCCGGCGGGAGCACCAGGCTGCCGGTGTTGTTGTGTCGGTGACTGGGGTGGGGGCAGTGCGGCGGCCGGTCGGGGCAGCGGGGTACCGGTGTCCTCGTGCCGGCGGCCGGGGCACGAGCCCGCCCGCCCGCCGGCTCAGGCGGCACGCTCCCAGTGCCGTCGTGCCCGCTCCTGGGCCTCGGGCCCCGCGCCCAGGCGGTCGAGGCCCAGGAGGGCCGCGCCCAGGACCGGGCCGGCCGTCACCACGCGGGGCTCGGCCTTGGGGGCCCGGACGGCCAGCAGGGTGCGGATGCCGTCGTCCAGCCGGGCGTGGCCGGCGGTCAGGACGCTTCCGCCGAGCAGCACCGGTGTCGCCTCGCCGAGGAGGTCCAGGCGGGTCAGGGCGACCGTGGCCATCGTCGCCACCTCCCGCGCGAGGCGGTCCACGACGGAGCCGGCGACCGCGTCCCCGCGCGCGGCCGTGGCGAAGAGCACCGGCGTCAGCTCGTGCCGGCTGCCGGGCCCGAGGTGCCCCAGGTGCAGGGCCTCGATCAGCGCGTACATCGACGGCATCCCGAAGTGCGCGGGGAGCGTGCGGGCCAGTTCGGTCGCCTCGCCCCGGCCGTCCTCCGCGCGGGCGGCGTACCACAGGGCCTCCTCCGCCAGGCCCCAGCCGCCGCCCCAGTCCCCGGAGATGCGGCCCAGCGCCGGGAAGCGGGCGGTGCGGCCGTCGGGGCGCATGCCGACGCAGTTGATGCCCGCGCCGCACACCACCGCGACGCCCCGGGGCTCGGCCACGCCCGCGCGCAGGATCGCGAAGGTGTCGTTGCGGACCTCCACCGACGCGCCCCACGCGCGCGCGTGCAGCGCGGCCGCCAACTGCTCCTCCTCCACGGGCAGATCGGCGTTGGCCAGACAGGCCGAGACGTGCGCGGCACGGCTCACGCCCGCCTCCGCGAAGGCCCGCGCCACCGGTTCGGCCAGGGCGTCCAGCGCCGCCGTCACCCCCACCGCGGGCGGGCGGAAGCCGCCGCCGCGGGCCGTGGCCAGCACCTCCCCGGCGGCGGTGACCACGGCCACGTCGGTCTTGCTGTTGCCCGCGTCTACGGCGAGGACCGTCGCGGTGCCGGGTGCGGTCAGGCCCACGCGAGGTGCTCCCGGTTGTGCGCGATCAGCAGGTCGGTGAGGGTGTCGGCGTAGGCGTACTGGCCGACCAGGGGGTGGGCCAGCAGGGCGCGGAAGACCCGGTCCCGGCCGCCGTGCAGGGCCGCCTGGAGCGCCAGCTCCTCGTACGCCGTCACGTTCGCCACCAGCCCCGCGAACAGCGGGTCCAGCCGGGGGACCGGCAGCGGCACCGGACCGGCCGGGCCCACCGCCGCCTGCACCTCGATCACCGCGTCGTCCGGCAGGAAGGCCAGCGTGCCCCGGTTCAGCGTGTTCACCACCTGGTACGGGCTGCCCGCGCCGCCGAGGAGGGCCGCCGCCAGGTCCACCGCGGCCTCCGAGTAGAAGGCGCCGCCCCGCTTGGCCAGCAGCGCCGGCTTCTCGTCCAGGGCCGGGTCGCCGTACATCGCCAGCAGCTCCCGCTCCATGGCGGCGACCTCCGCCGCCCGGGAGGGCTTGCCGCCCAGTTCCCGTACGACCTCGTCGTGGGCGTAGTAGTAGCGCAGGTAGTAGGACGGGACCACGCCGAGGTGGTCCAGCAGGTCGCGGGGCAGGCGCAGGTCGCCGGCGACGGCGTCGCCGTGCTCGGCGAGCAGCTTCGGCAGGACGTCCGCGCCCTCGGGGCCGCCGAGGCGCACCGCCGTCTCCCAGGTGAGGTGGTTCAGCCCCACGTGGTCGAGGTGGAGGTCGCCGGGGGCGGTGCCCAGCAGCTTCGCGAACTTGCGCTGCAGTCCGATCGCCACGTTGCACAGCCCGACCGCGCGGTGCCCGGCCTGCAGCAGGGCGCGGGTGACGATGCCGACGGGGTTGGTGAAGTCGATGATCCACGCGCGCGGGTTGGCGCGGCGGACCCGCTCGGCGATGCCGAGGACGACCGGGACGGTGCGCAGCGCCTTGGCCAGGCCGCCGGCGCCGGTGGTCTCCTGGCCGACGCAGCCGCACTCCAGCGGCCAGGTCTCGTCCTGCTCGCGGGCCGCCTGCCCGCCGACGCGCAGCTGGAGCAGCACGGCGTCGGCGCCGTCGACCCCGGCGTCCAGGTCCTGGGTGGTGACGATCCGGCCGGCGTGTCCCTGCCGGGCGAAGATGCGGCGGGCCAGCCCGCCCACCAGCTCCAGGCGTTCGGCCGCCGGGTCCACCAGCACCAGTTCCTCGACGGGCAGGGTGTCCCGCAGGCGCGCGAAGCCGTCGACGAGTTCGGGGGTGTAGGTCGAGCCTCCGCCGACCACGGTGAGTTTCATAAAGGTACTAACCCTTCACTCCGGTGAGCGTGACGCCCTCGACGAACGCCTTCTGGGCGAAGAAGAAGACGACGATCACGGGGGCCATGACCAGCACGGTCGCGGCCATGGTGAGGTTCCAGTCGGTGTGGTGGGCGCCCTTGAAGGACTCCAGGCCGTACGAGAGCGTCCAGGCGCCGGGGTTCTCCGAGGCGTAGATCTGGGGGCCGAAGTAGTCGTTCCAGGCGTAGAAGAACTGGAAGAGGGCCACGGCGGCGATGCCCGGCTTCGCCATCGGCAGGATCACCCGCAGCAGGGTCCTCAGGTCGCCGCAGCCGTCCACCTTCGCCGCGTCCACGTACTCGTTCGGGATCGTCATCAGGAACTGGCGCAGCAGGAAGATGGAGAACGCGTCCCCGAACGCCATCGGGACGATCAGCGGCCACAGCGTGCCCGACAGGTCCAGCTGCTTCGCCCAGAAGAGGTACATCGGGATGACGACGACCTGCGGGGGCAGCATCATCATCGAGATCACCAGCATGAGGGACAGGTTGCGGCCCCGGAAGCGGAACTTGGCCAGCGCGTACGCCACCGGGAGCGACGACGCCACCGTCAGCACGGTGCCGAGGCCGGCGTAGACGAGCGTGTTCCGCCACCAGGTCAGGAAGCCGGGGGTGTGGAGCACGCTCCGGTAGTTGCCCCACTCCCAGGTGTGCGGGACCAGGTCCCGGCTCAGTGCCTGCGAGTCGCTCATCAGCGAGGTCAGGAAGACGAACACGAAGGGCAGCGCGAAGAAGAGGGCGGCGGCGACACCGAGGGCGTGCACCGCGACCCACTCCAGCAGCGCCCGGCGCCGCGCCGACCGCTCGGCGGCGCCCCGCACCCGGGGCGTCGTGCGCACCGGCCGGTCCATTACCTGCGTCATGGTGTCAGTCACCTGCCTGGATGAGACCGCCCCGGCGCCGCATCAGCAGCGCGGTGAACGCCATCGAGAGGGCGAACAGCACCAGCGCCACCACACAGGCCGAGCCGTAGTCGAAGCGCTGGAAGCCGAGGTTGTAGACGAGCTGGGGGAGGGTGAGCGTGGACTTGTCCGGGTAGCCGGGCTCGAACTGGGTGCCCGCGCCCTGGATCACGCCCGAGGCGACCTTCCCGGCGATCAGCGGCTGCGTGTAGTACTGCATGGTCTGGATCACGCCGGTGACCACGGCGAACATCACGATCGGGGAGATGTTCGGCAGGGTGACGTACCGGAACCGCTGCCAGGGCGAGGCCCCGTCCAGCTCGGCCGCCTCGTACTGCTCGGCCGGCACGTCGAGCAGCGCGGCCATGAAGATGACCATCAGGTCGCCGATGCCCCACAGCGCCAGCAGGGTCAGCGCCGGCTTGGCCCAGGCCGGGTCGTTGAACCAGCCCGGCGCCGGGAGGCCCGCCTTCTCCAGGAGCGAGTCGACGGGGCCCGTGCCGGGGTTGAGCAGGAACGCGAAGGACATGGTGGCGGCGACCGGCGGGGCGAGGTACGGCAGGTAGAACAGGGTGCGGAAGACTCCCGCCCCCGTCTTGATCTTCGTGATGAGCAGGCCGACGCCGAGTCCGAAAAGGACCCGGAGGGTCACCATCACCAGCACCAGCCACAGCGTGTTGCGCAGCGCGGGCCAGAACAGCGGGTAGTGCGCGAAGACGTACACCCAGTTCTTCCCGCCGCTCCACGACGGCGGCCGGAAGCCGTCGTAGTGCATGAAGGAGAAGTAGACGGTGGACAGGAGCGGGTAGGCGAAGAACACCGCGAAGCCGATCAGCCAGGGCGACATGAAGGCGGCCGTCCGCAGCGCCGCCCTGCGGCGCCGCGAGCCCAGTGTGACGACCATCGGCTACTTCGCCTGCGCGATGTCGGTGTCGATCTGCGCGGCCGTCTTCCGCAGGCCGGCTTTCAGGTCGGTGACCTTGCCGCTCTCGTAGTCGTAGCCGAACTGCTGGATGGTCACCAGGTACTGGCCGCCGTTGACGGAGGCGGGGGTGGTGGTCGAGTCCGGGTCGGCGGCGATGTCGAGGAACGTCTTGAAACGCGGGTCGTACTTCAGTTTCGGCGACTTGAGGGCGGCCAGCGTGGAGGGCACGTTGTGGATGTCGTTGGCGAAGCCGACCACCGCGTCGGTGTCGGTGCTGACGTACTTGACGAACTCCCAGGCCGCGTTCTGCTTGTGGCTGGTGGCGGCGATGCCGGCGATGGTGCCGGTGATGTAGCCCTTGCCGTACTGCGCCGCCTGGTCGTCGGGCACGGGCAGCGGGGCGACGCCGATCTCGAACTTCGGTTTCGCCGCCTCGGCCATGCCCAGGCGCCACTCGCCGTCGAGCTGCATGGCCACCTGGCCGGTGTGGAAGGGGTGCTTGGGGCCCCACTCGTCGCCGAGCGTGGCCCGGAACCTCTCCAGCCTCCGGAAGCCGCCGAGTTCGTCGACGAGCCGCTTCTGGAGCCGGAAGCCCTTCTCGAAGGCGGGGTCCTTGGCGAGGTCGGACGTGCCGTCCTTGGCGAAGTACGTCGGGGAGAACTGCGCGAAGTAGTGCTCGGTGGTGGACTCCCAGCCGTGGTAGTCCGGCATGAACCCGAGCTGCTCGTACCCGTCGCCCTGGGGGATCGTCAGTTTCCTCGCGTCGGTCTCGAACTGCGACCAGGTCTTCGGCGGCGCGGTGATGCCCGCCTTCCGATACGCCGTCTTGTTGTAGTAGAGCCCGTAGGCGTCGCCCAGCAGCGGCACCGCGCAGCGGTTGCCCTCGAACCGGGTGTACTCGTTCATCGCCTTCGGGAAGGTCTTCGCCGGGTCGATGCCCGACTTCCGGAAGAACGGGCCGAGGTCGACCAGGGCGCCCGAGGAGCAGAACTTGCCCACGTTGTTGGTGGTGAAGGAGGAGATCACGTCCGGCGCCCGGTCGCCGCCGGAGCGCAGCGCCTGGTTGATCTTGTCGTCGGTCATGTTGCCGACGACGTTGACGTGGATGTTGGGGTGCGCCTTCTCGAAGCCGGCGACCAGCGACCTGACCGCCTTCACCTCGTTCGGCGCGCTCCAGGCGTGCCAGAAGTTGATCGTCGTGTCCTTGGAGGCGTCGTCGGTGGCGCCGGTGCCCGACTGCCCGGTGCAGGCGGTGGTGAGCAGGGCCAGTGACACGGTCAGGGCGAAAGCCGCTTTCCGGGCAGCGGAGGGTATGACTTCGGGCATGGCGAGGTCTCCCAGGGGGACGGGGATCGGGGTGGGAAGGTGCGGGAAGGCGGGTGGGGCGCGCTAGCGCGAGGTGTCGAAGACCTCGTCGCGGGTGGCCGCGAGCGCGGACTCCAGCGCGCCGCGCAGCACGGGGTGTTCGCGGACGTCGCCGACGACGAGCCGGGGGCGGGCCGCCGCCAGCTCCTCCAGCTCGGCCTGGACGAGGGCGCGGAGCACCTCGCCGCCGGCCGTCAGGACGGAGCCGCTGAGGACGACGAGTTCGGGGTCGAGCACGGAGACCAGCGAGGCGAGACCGGTGGCCAGCCGGGTCGCGTACGTCTCCAGGAGCCTGCGGTGCGGTCCACCGCCCGCGTGGTCGGCGGCGCGCGCCAGGAGCCGGGCCGCGGCCTCGGCGTGCGGGCCCGCCGGCACGTCCTCGACGCCGAGTTCGCGGGCGAGCCGCGGCACGGCCTGGGAGCCGGCCAGCTCCTGGTAGCCGCCGCTGTTCGCCTTGGTCACCTGGCGCACCAGCGGGGTGCCGGGCACGGGCAGGAAGCCGACCTCGCCGGCGCCGCCGGTCCAGCCGCGGTGCAGCCGCCCGCCGAGGACCAGGGCGGCGCCCATGCCCTCCTGGTTCCACAGCAGCACGAAGTCCGTGTGGCCGCGGGCGGCGCCGAGCCGCTGCTCGGCGACGGCGGCGAGGTTGACGTCGTTCTCGTACTCCACCGGCATCGGCAGGGCGGCGGCCAGCTCGTCGAGCAGCGTGGGGGAGTGCCAGCCGGGCAGGTGGGAGGCGTAGCGCAGGCGGCCGGTGTTGGGGTCGAAGGCGCCGGGGGTGCCGATGACCAGCCGGTGGACGTCGTCCCGGGCCAGCCCGGCCGCCTTCACGGCGCCGTCGAGGGCGTCGGTGACCTGCCGGACGACGGGCTGGGCCGGCCGCCGGCCGGGGGTGGGCAGCTCGTACTCGCCGACCGTCCGCCCGGTGACGTCGGCGACGGCGGCGCGGATGCGGTGCGGGGTGACGTCGAGGCCCGCGGCGTACGCGGCGCCCGGGTCCACCGCGTACAGCTGGGCGCTGGGCCCCGGCCGGCCCTCGCTGGTGCCGGTGGCCCTGACCAGCCCGGCGGCCTCCAGGCGGGCCAGCAGCTGGGAGGCGGTCGGCTTGGACAGGCCGGTGAGCTTGCCGATCCGGGTGCGGGAGAGGGGGCCGTGCTCCAGCAGGAGGTCCAGGGCGGCCCGGTCGTTCATGGCGCGCAGGACGCGCGGGGTGCCCGGCGTACCGGCGGTTCCTGCCATCGTGCTCGCCACCTGCCTCTCCAGCTCCCCAGCTTTTCAGCGACGCGGGGATCATGTCCATCCGCCCGACACTGTTAGGAAAGTTTCCTGTTCGGGTGGGAGGAAGGTAAGCCCAGGACGAAGGGGGCGTCAATAGACAACGCCCCCGGGGCGACGGAGTCGTCACCTCGGGGGCGCAGGGGCGCGGGCGCTACTTCCCGGCGGGTCCCGACCGCGGTGATGCGATCGGCGTCGTGGCCGCCACCTGCGGGGAGTCCGCGTTGGCGTACGCCGACGGAGCGGCCACCGCCGCCGTCGGGTCCGGGGCCTCCTCCAGGTCCTCCACGGCCGTCGCGCCGCCCACGATGCGGATGCTCGCCGCGTCGAACGCCCGCTTGATGCGCCAGCGCAGCTCGCGCTCGACCGTGACCGACTTGCCCGGCATGGTCCGCGCCGACACCCGGACGACCATGGAGTCGATGAGCACGCTGTCCAGGCCCAGCACCTCCACCTGGCCCCACAGCAGCTCGTTCCAGGGCTCTTCCTTGCTCATCTTCTCGGCGACCTCGTCGAGGATGGACTTCACCCGGTCCAGGTCCTCGCTCGCCCTGACCGTGACGTCCACGCCCGCCGTCGCCCAGCCCTGCGAGAGGTTCCCGATCCGCTTGACCTCGCCGTTGCGGATGTACCAGATCTCGCCGCCCGCGCCGCGCAGCTTGGTCACCCGCAGCCCGACCTCGATCACCTCGCCGGAGGCCACGCCCGCGTCGATGGTGTCGCCGACGCCGTACTGGTCCTCCAGGATCATGAACACGCCGGAGAGGAAGTCCGTCACCAGGTTCCGCGCGCCGAAACCGATCGCCACACCGGCCACACCGGCCGACGCCAGCAGCGGCGCCAGGTTGATCCGGAAGGTGGACAGCACCATCAGCGCGGCCGTGCCGAGGATCAGGAAGCTCGCCACCGAGCGCAGCACCGAGCCGATCGCCGCCGCCCGCTGCCGGCGCCGCTCCGCGTTGACCAGCAGCCCGCCCAGCGTGCTGCCGTCCGCCGACTGCCCGGTCCGGGTCATCCGGTCGATCAGCTGGGTGATCGCCCGCCGCACCACCGCTCTGAGCGCCACCGCCACGACCACGACCAGCACGATCTGCAGAGCCATCGCGAGCCAGGTCGACCAGTTCTGCTCCACCCAGCTCGCCGCGTTCGTCGCGCTCTCCTGGGCGTCCTGCAGCGAGCGGACGGCCGGTTCCGTCGAACCCGACGGCGACGGGGTGGGGGACGGCGACGGAGACGCACCGGCGGCCAGCAGGACGACGGGCAAGGACACGGCAGGTACCTCCATGGTGCTGCGCGGTCCGCTCCGGTGGGACGGTCAAGTTCTTCGCGGTCACGAAAAGGTCACCGGACGGACAGGACCAACACACTAACGGGGCATTGTGTGTGCCCCGCGCCGTTCCGCCCAAGGGAGACCGGTCTCACCTGGGCTTGAACACGCCATGATCCGGGGGATGCTGCAGATGTGGTCGAAAACACTCCCAGCCCGTTACCGGGACATGGTGGCGCGTCCACCAGGCATGAGGGGAGACTGACTGCAGATCGTCCCGGCGCGAGCCACGCGCCGCCGACGCCCAAGGAGGCACCCGTGCCGCACGTCCTGGTCCTCAACGCGTCGTACGAGCCGCTCGGCGTCGTACCGCTCCGTCGCGCGCTCATCCTCGTCCTGGAGAACAAGGCGGTCTCCCTCGAGGAATCCGGCGCCTACCTGCACAGCGCAACCGTCACAGTCCCCGCACCCAGCGTGGTCCGGCTCAAGCGATTCGTACGGGTTCCCTACCGGGGGCCCGTTCCTCTCACCCGGCGCGCGCTGTTCGCCCGGGACGGCGGCCGGTGCATGTACTGCGGTGGCGTCGCAACCAGCGTCGACCACGTCATCCCGCGCAGCCGCGGGGGCAAGCACGTCTGGGACAACGTGGTGGCCTCCTGCCGCCGCTGCAACCACGTCAAGGCCGACCGCCACCTCGTCGAACTCGGCTGGCGGCTGCGCCACAAACCCGCCCCGCCCACCGGGCTGGCCTGGCGCATCATCGGCACCGGCCACAGGGACCCGCGCTGGCTGCCCTACTTGCAGCCGTACGGCGCGGACGACGCCCTGGCCCGGATCGACGGCATCTCCGCCTGACGGTCCGGGCCTTCGTGCACCCCGTGGCGGGACGTCAGCCACGGGGTCCCTCGGCGCGCGCACCCCGCACCGCGTACAGGGCGGCGCCCAGCACGAACGCGATGAGCGCCGCCGCCCAGGCGCCCGGTTGCACACCGGGTTGCATCGGCCACGCCCACACCGTCGCCGCGCGCCCGCGCGCCCCCGAGGAGGCCAGGTACACGGCCGTCACGTAGCCGAACGCGGGCAGCCAGCTCAGCCGCGCCCCCAGCACCGCGGCGGCGGCCGCGGTGACCCCCGTGCAGCCGAGCGTGTTGCGGATCACCGCCGGCGGCCCGAAGACCTCCGGGTGCCCCAGCACCGCCGGCGCCAGCAGGACCGACGCCAGGGCGGCCAGGGCGAGCAGCTGTGCGAGCCGGCGGGGCCACCACGGGCGCACGGCCGTGCGGTCCAGCTCGTCCGACGGCGCGTACAGGCTCGTACCGATCACGGCGGACGCCAGCAGCGGGGCCAGGGCGACGATCGGCACCCGGCGGTCCGGGTCGAGGTAGGCGTCCAGGCGGCCCGCGGCCCACACCGCGAAGACGGCGGTGGCGGCGAGGGCGGCCAGCGCGGCGGGCAGCGCCCGGGAGCGGGCGTACAGCACGAGTCCGGTCACAGCGCCGGCACCCCCTTCACGTCGCAGCGGCCCCGGGCCGCGAAGTACGCCGACAGCCAGTCCCGGCGCTGCCGCTCGCCCATGCCGGCCAGCCTGGCCCGGGCCGCCCGGCGCTCCCGCAGCTCCGCGCGGTCGCCCGCGTCGCCCTGCGCCTGGATGCCGTCGAAGTGCTGCCGGGCCGGGAGCGGCGCGAGGTAGTGCTCCACCGCGTCGTCCGCGAGCAGCACGCGGCCGGTCGGCCACTTCTCGGCGCAGTCGCCGCGCAGCCCCAGACCGGCCACGGCCTCCCACGCGAACTGCCGCGGATCGGTCAGCCGTCCTCGCACGGCCGACCAGCCCAGGGGGGTGATGGCCGGCAGCGCGGCCTCGTCCGGGTGCGGACGGCCGGCGCGGTCCTCCCACCGCACCGGCAGGCCGCGTACGCCCCTCAGCTTCTCCGTGACCCCCGACAGCGCCTCGGTGACCTGCGGGAGCATGCCCGCGTACCGGGCGTTGACGCAGACCGCCGGAGTCGTGGACGGGTCGCAGACCTGACGCCGGGCCAGCGGGTCCGGGCGCCACAGGCCGTCCCCGGACTGCACGAGCAGCACCCCCGCGGCCACGGCCGCCGTCAGCGGCAGCAGGGCCGTCCCCCGGCGCCTCGCCGCGTATCCCAGGACGGCGGCGAGCGCGAGCCCACCGGTCCACACCGCCATCGCCGCCGGCTGCCACCACAGGGGGCGCACCTCGGCCAGGACCCGGTACGACGGGTTCAGCTGGAGCAGCGCGCCCGCGTGGCCGGCCGTCGCGATCCCGAGCCCCACGTACCCGGCCATCGCCAGCAGCGGCGCCGCGAGCCGTGCCGGCACGGCCCGCCCCACCACGTGCCCCAGCAGCGCGGCCGCCGCCAGGGCCACCGCGTCCCCGGGCAGCTGGGCCAGGTGCGGACGGTCGCCCCGCGCGTAGGGCCAGGTGGCGAGCAGGGCCAGGCCCGCCGCGAGCAGATGCCCCAGGGCCACCCACGCGGCGACCGGCAGGGCGGACGCCAGGAACCGGGCCAGCGGCGCGCGGACCACCGTCCCCCACAGCTCCTCGGTGCGGCGCCGCCGCTCCCGCCCGCCCTGCCAGCAGCCCGCGGCGGCCGCCAGCGGCACGGCGATCAGCAGGGACCCGTGCACCTCGGTCGCGGTCTCCGCCCAGGCGCCCTGCCAGCGGGCCGACGAGCCGGCGAGCAGGACACCGGTCGTCAGCAGCACCGCCGCCCCGGCGGCCGGGGCGAAGCCGCGGACGGCCTCGGCGCGCAGCGGGTGCGGGGCCCGCGCGGGCGCCTCCGGTTCGGCCACGAGCGTCATCGGACCGCCTCCCGCGCACCCGCGCCCGGTCCCCGGTGCGCGCGCAGCGCCGCCGTGTACCCGCGCTCGATCGGGTGGTCGCCCGGCCCGTCCGAGGCCGTGCCGAGCGCGGTGAGCGCCTCCGGGGTGCCCCGGTAGGCGATCCGGCCCGCGTCCAGCAGGGCGACCTCCGTGCAGGCGGCCGCCACGTCCTCCACCAGGTGCGTGGAGACCACCACCGTGGCGCGGGCGCCCAGCTCGCGCAGCAGCTCACGGAACTCCACCCGCTGCTCGGGGTCGAGACCGGCCGTCGGCTCGTCCAGCAGCAGCACACCCGGGTCGTTGACGATGGCCTGGGCGATGCCGACGCGCCGGACCATGCCGCCGGACAGCGTCCTGATCCTCGCGTCGATACGGTCCGCGAGCCCGACCCGGGCCACCGCCCGCTCCACGGCGGCCGGCACCCCTGCGGCGGGCACCTCCTTCAGCCACGCCACGTACGCCACGAACTCCCGCACGGTGAAGCCCGGGTAGTAGCCGAACTCCTGCGGCAGGTATCCCAGGCGGCGCCTGATCGCGGACCGCCCGCGCCGGTCGGCGCTGTCCTGCCCGAGGATCTCCACCCGCCCACCGGACGGCCGCGCCACCGTGGCCAGCACCCGGATCAGCGAGGTCTTCCCGGCCCCGTTCGGCCCCAGCAGCCCGTGCACACCGGTGCCGAGCGCCAGATCGACGGAGTCGAGCGCGAGGGTCTTGCGGTGCCGGACGCTGAGGCCGGTCACGCGGAGGGAACTCAAGGGGTCTCCTGTCGTGCGGGTCGGGTGGTGCGGTGGGTGAGGGGCGGGGTGGGGTGTGTTTGTTCGCCAAGCGGTCGTACGCCGGGCGGCGGGCCGCCAGGGGCGCAGCGCTGCGTACGGCCGCAGCCGCCACGGGAAGCCGGGCACGGTCACGTGCGTGCCGTCACCGCGCCGGGCGGGCGCCGCTCCTCCTCACCGGCGCGCCGGGCGGTCGTACGCCGGGCGGCGGGCCGCCAGGAGTACGGCGCTGAGTACGGCCGCCGCCGCCCACGCGCCCTGGGTCGCGGCGCCGTCGAGACAGCCGGCGAGTCGGTCGGCCAGCCGGGCGGTGGCCTCGCCGACCGGTGCGGCGGACACCGGCAGGAGCACCGTGCCCAGCCAGCCGCCCGCCGTGATCCCGGCCGCCGCCCGGCAGCCGACGAAGGAGGCCAGCGCCAGCGTGCCCAGCGTCAGCGCCAGCCCCGGCAGCAGCCAGGCCGCGGCCGCCGGGGCGCCCGAGGCGGGCAGCAGCAGGCCGGTGAGCGTCAGCAGCGGCAGGCTCACCGCGAGCACGGCGGCCGTCCGGATCAGCACCAGCCGCAGCCCGCCGGCCGGGGTGGCCGCCGTGATCTCGTGCAGCGGGTCGGCGTGCGGCCCGTACGACAGGGCGACCCCGGCGACCGGGACGACGGGGGCGACCGCCAGCAGCAGCGCCCGCGCCCCGGGGAAACCGCCCCCGTGGCCCAGCGCCATCGCGGCGGCGGCCACGACGAGCACCGCCGGCAGCCACGCCCCGCGCACGGCCGGCCCGGCGGCCCACAGCAGCCGGGCGGGACGGGACAGCGCTCCAGGGGCGCCGGCCCGCCGTACGGGGAGCGGCTCCGGGGCCCGCGCGAGCACCGCCTCCCGCACCTGCGTGAGCGCCTCCCCCGCCGCCGTACCGCGCACCGCCCGCGACACCCGGCCCGCGCAGCCCGCGCAGCTCTCCAGGTGCTTCTCCAGCGACCACGCGTCCGGCTCCGGGAGGGAGCCGTCGGCGTAGCGGGCGACGAGGTCCGCCGAGGCGTGCCAGATGCGCGCGTTGCCGTCGGTCATGCCGTGCCTCCCAGCGGGGACGGGCTCAGGTGGGCGAGCGCGGACCGCAGCTCGGCGCGGGCGCGCGCGGCGCGGGACTTGACGGTGCCCTCGGGTATGCCGAGGACGCGGGCCGCCTCCCGGGTGCTCAGACCGTCGACCACGGTCGCGCGCAGCACCTCGCGCAGCTCCGGGGAGATCCGGTCCAGGGCGGTGCCGACCTCGCCGTACTCCAGCCCGGCCAGCACCCGCTCCTCCGCCGAGGGCACCGCGGCGCCGGACGCGTACGGCCGTCCGTCCGCCGCCTCCAGCGGCGCCCCCGCCACCCGCGCGGCCCGCTCCTGCGCCCGCCGCGCGTCGACCAGCCGCCGGGCGGCGATGGTCCACAGCCAGCCGCCGGCCTCCTGCCCGCCATGCCCGGACGCCGACCGCCACACCGTGACGAACGTGTCCTGCAGCACCTCCCGGACGATCTCCGGATCCGCGCAGCGGCGGGTCAGCCGCGCGTGCAGCCAGCCCGCGTGGCGGTCGTACAGCTCGGCCATCGCCGCCGCGTCCCCCGACGCCACGGCCCGCAGCAGCGCCGCGTCCCCGCCGCCCCCGCCGTCCTTCTCCCGCTGGCCCCCCACGGGGCGGAACAGTCTCACACCCCCTCTATCGACCGCCCCCGCGCCGCCGGTTCACGGCATCCGCGCACACCTGGCGAGCACCTCGCGCGCGCCGGGTCCCGCCCCCGCCCTCACCCGATCCCCGCACATGTGCTCCACCGCACCCGGTGAGTGCCCCCGCCCTCATTGGGTAGGCCTGCCGTAACCACGCAAGACGCAGCAATCGACCCCCACCGACAAGGAGGCCCCCGTGGCCGCACCGGCTCGTCTTCCGATCCCGGCCCAGTGGAAACCCGAGGCGGACCCGTCCGCCGAGACCACCGACGCGCGGCTGTGCGTGTTCAGCGCGGAGAGCGCCTGCGCCGAGACGCCCCTGACCAGCGAGCCGCCGCTCCCCGACGCCGAGCCGCTGACCAGCGAGCCGCCGCTCTCCGACGCCGCCCCGCTGACCAGCGAGTCCGACCCGGTCCCGGACTTCTACGGCGCGGGGCTGTAGATGGCCGCGGCCCTCGACGACGAGGAACTGGCCCGGCTCGCCGAGCTGCACGGCGTCGCCACCTCCTACCGCCCCGCCCCGGACCGCACGGTCGCCGTCCCCGCCTGCGCCGTGGTGGCCGCCCTGGCCGCCCTCGGCGTCGACGCGGGCACCCCGTCCGCCGTCCGCACCGCACTCGCCGCCCGGGAACGCGAACTGCGCGAACGGCTGCTGCCGCCGACGCTCGTGCACTGGGCCGGCGACGCCAGGGGCCCCGCCGCCCTCGCCGCGCTGCCGCCCGGCACCCGGCTCCACGTCGAGACCGAGCAGGGGGAGGAGCGGGAGGGCACCCAGGGCCTGCCCGAGGGCCTGCCCCAGGGCGTCCACCGGGTCACCGCCACCGCCCCCGACGGCCGCACGGGACACGCCTTCCTCATCGTCGCCCCCGACCGGCTGCCCGCCCCCGCCGGCCGCTCCTACGGCCTCCTCGTCCAGCTGTACTCGCTGCTCTCCCGGCGCTCCTGGGGCATGGGCGACATCGGTGACCTCGCCGAGCTGGCCGGCTGGGCGGGCCGTACCGCCGGCGCCGGGTTCGTGCAGGTCAACCCGTTGCACGCGGCCGTGCCCGGAGCCCCCACCGACCCCTCCCCGTACCGGCCGTCCTCCCGCCGCTTCCCCGACCCGGTGCACCTGCGGATCGAGGAGGTCCCCGAGTTCGCGTACGTCACGGACGTCGCGGACCAGAGCCGGCTGCGGACCCTGCTCGAACGCGCCGACCGGCTGCGCGCCGACGTCCTCGACAAGGGCGCCCTCATCGACCGGGACGCCGTCTGGGAGCTGAAGCGGGAGGCCCTGGAACTGGTGCTCCGCGTCCCCCTCGGCCCCGGACGGCAGGCCGCCTACGACGCCTTCCGCGCCGAGGAGGGACGGGCCCTGGAGGACCACGCCACCTGGTGCGCGCTCGCCGAGGCCCACGGCTCGCAGTGGCAGCGGTGGCCCGAGGCCCTGCGCGACCCGCGCTCCGCCGAGACCGCACGCGCCCGCGCGGAGCTCGCCGGCCGCGTGGACTTCCACGCCCGGCTCGCCTGGCTCACCGACGGCCAGCTGCGCGCCGCCCAGCGCGCCGCCCGGGAGGCCGGGATGACCGTCGGGATCGTGCACGACCTCGCCGTCGGCGTGCACCCCGAGGGCGCGGACGCCTGGGCGCAGCAGGACCACTTCGCCGCCGGGATGTCGATCGGCGCCCCGCCCGACGCCTTCAACGCCCGGGGCCAGGACTGGGGCCTGCCGCCCTGGCGCCCCGACCGGCTGGCCGCCTCCGGCCACGCGCCGTACCGCCACCTGCTGCGCGCCCTCTTCCGGTACGCCGGAGCCGTGCGCATCGACCACGTGATGGGCCTGTTCCGGCTGTGGTGGGTGCCCCAGGGCAACCCGCCCACCGAGGGCACCTACGTCCACTACGACGCCGACGCCATGCTCGCCCTCCTCGCCCTGGAGGCCTCCCGCGCCGGGTCCGTGGTGATCGGCGAGGACCTCGGCACGGTCGAGCCCGGCGTCCGCGAGACGCTGCAGCGGCGCGGGGTGCTCGGGACCTCCGTGCTGTGGTTCGAGCGGGACTGGGAGGGCGACGGCCGCCCGCTGCCGCCCGACCGCTGGCGCGCCGACTGCCTGGCCACCGCCACCACCCACGACCTGCCGCCCACCGCGTCCCGGCTCACCGGCGACCACGTCGACCTGCGCGACCGCCTGGGCCTGCTGACCCGCCCGGCCGCCGACGAACGCGCGGAGGCCACCGCCGACGCCGCGGAGTGGCTCGCCCTGCTCGGCAGCCTCGGCCTGCTGGACAGCCCGGCGGCCGGCCCGCCCGGCACGGACGAGGAGGCGGAGGTCCAGGGCGTCCACCGGTTCCTGCTGCGCACCCCGGCCCGGCTGATCGGCGTCTGGCTGCCGGACGGCGTCGGCGACCGCCGCCCGCAGAACCTGCCGGGCACCTGGGACCAGTACCCGAACTGGCGGCTGCCCGTCGCCGACGCGCAGGGCCGGCCGGTGCCGCTGGAGGAGCTGACGGCCTCGCCGCGGCTGAGGGCGCTGCTGGAGGTGCTGCGGGATCCGGCGGACCCGGCGAACGCGGCCGGCTCGGCCTTCGCGGCGGTCACGGCGGACACGGCGGACAGGCCGGGTCGGGTGGGTCCGGGAGGTCCCGCCGGTCTGGCCGGGCCTGCCGGACCGGGCTGAGGGGCACCCCGGGCGCGCGGCGCCCGGAGGCGTTCGCTAACTTGGGGAGCGTGGACAAGAAGAACGCCCTGCGCGCCGGCGCCCTGGCCGCCGGTACGACGCTGATGATGCTGCTCATGTCGTCTCCCGCGCTCGCGCTGGCCCGGGACGACGGCGACGACCCCGGCCCGGGCCTGAGCGTCATCCAGACGCTGGGCCTGTACGTGCTGGCTCCGGTGGCGCTGTTCGTGGTCATCGCCGGCCTGGTCATGGTGCTGGACAAGTCCCAGAAGAAGAAGGACACCACCTCGTCCAACATCACCACCAAGGGCGACGCGCGGGCCACCAAGGCCTGAGTCCACCTGCTGCTCTCCCGCCGAGGGCGCCTGTCCTCCCGTCCGTGCACGGGTGAGGGCGGCGCCCTCGGCGTTTTTCCGGTCGCCGGGCGGCGCGCGGCCGTCAGGGATGGGGCGCGGTCAGGTACCGCTGCACCGTCGGCCCCAGCCACGCCACCAGCTCCGCGCGGGGCAGCCCGACCGCCGGCGGCAGCCGCAGCACGTAGCGGGTGAGCGCGAGCCCGAGCAGCTGGGCGGCGCACAGCGCGGCCCGCGCCGGGACCTGCTCCGGGTCGGGACACACCTGCCGGGCCACCGGCAGCAGCTGGTCCCGGAAGATGCCCCGCAACCGCTCGGCCCCGGCCTCGTTGGTCGCCCCGACCCGCAGGACGGCCGTCAGCTCCTCGTTCTCCTCCCACAGGGTGAGGAAGTGCGTCACCAGGGCCCGGCCGACCTCCTCGCGCGGCACCTCCCGCAGGTCGGGCAGGCGCAGGTCGAGCGTCACGGCCGCCGCGAAGAGGCCCTCCTTGCTGCCGAAGTAGCGCATCACCATCGACGGGTCGATGCGCGCGTCCTTGGCGATGGCGCGGATGGTGGCCCGCTCGTAGCCGTCGGCGGCGAAGCGTTCGCGGGCCGCGGCGAGGATGGCGGTCCGGGTGGCGTCGGAACGGCGGGACCGGCTGGTGGGCACGCTGGAGGTCATGCGAACGAGCGTAGGCCAACACACGTAGGCCAACAAGCGTTGACTCGACTCCTGGGCGGCGCTACCGTGGTCAACGAGCGTTGGCAAACACTCGTTGGTCAACGCTTGTTCGCCAACAGGCGTTGGCGACAGCGGCGCCGGCGGTACCAGCGGCAAGAGGAGGCCCCCATGAACGGCACCAGCACCGACCGCTCCACCCGTTCCCGCTCCCACGGCACCCCGGACCCCGTCGTCGTGGTCGGCTCCGGCCCCACCGGCCTCCTCCTGGCCGGCGACCTCGCCACCGCGGGCGTCCCGGTCACCGTCCTGGAGAAGCGCCCGCACCGCGTCAGCAACCTCTCCCGCGCCTTCGTCCTGCACGCCCGCACCCTGGAGCTGCTCGACGCCCGCGATCTCGCCGACGGCCTGGAGGCGGTGGGGCAGCCCCTCGACCGGCTGAACCTCTTCGGCCGCCTCACCATCGACCTCGGCGACCTCCCCTCCCGCTTCAACCACCTCCTGGTCCTCCCGCAGTACGAGGTGGAGAAGGCCCTGGAGCGGCGGGCGGTCGAGGCGGGCGCCGGCTTCCGGTACGAGACCGGGCTGACCGGTGTCACGCAGGACGCGGACGGTGTCACCGTGCGGGTGCGCGGCCCGGAAGGGCGTGAGGAGACCCTCCGTGCGGCCTACGTGGTCGGGGCCGACGGCATGCGCAGTGCCGTCCGCGAGGCGATCGGGCTGCCGTTCCCCGGCAGGTCGGTGATCCGGTCCGTGGTCCTCGCCGACGTGAAGCTGGCCGAGAAGCCCCCGGCGCTGCTCACGGTCAACGCCGTCGGCGACGCCTTCGCCTTCCTCGCGCCCTTCGGCGACGGCTACTACCGGGTGATCGGCTGGCACCGGGGGCGCGACGTCCCCGACGACGCGCCGCTGGACCTGGCCGAGGTCCGGGAGATCACCCGGCTCGCGCTCGGCCGGGACTTCGGGATGCACGACGCCCGCTGGATGTCCCGCTTCCACAGCGACGAGCGCCAGGCGCCCGCCTACCGGGTCGGCCGGGTCTTCCTCGCCGGGGACGCCGCGCACGTGCACACCCCGGCCGGCGGCCAGGGCATGAACACCGGCCTGCAGGACGCCGCCAACCTCGGCTGGAAGCTCGCCGCGGTCGCCACCGGCCACGCGGACCCCGGACTGCTGGACACCTACCAGGCCGAGCGGTACCCGGTCGGCAGGTCGGTGCTGCGCAGCAGCGGCGGCATCGTCCGGCTCGCCATGGCCAAGCGCCCCTGGACCCTGGCGGCCCGCGCCGCGCTCACCGGGTTCCTCGACGCGGTCGGCCCCGCCCGGCGCAGGCTGGCCGGCCAGGTCACCGGCATCGGCTACCGCTGTCCGGCGCCCCGCGGCGCCCACCGCCTCACCGGGGCCCGCGTCCCGGACGTCGCCCTGGCCGGCGGCGGCCGCCTGTACGAGGCCCTGCGCGGCGGCCGGTTCGTGCTGATCACGCCGGAGCCCCACGAGGGCGGCCGCGCGGACCGGCTGACCGTGGCGCGCTGGGCGAGCGACCGCCGGACGACCCTGCTGGTGCGCCCCGACGGCTACGTGGCCTGGGCGTCCGAGGCGGCCGGGGCCGCGGAGATCCGGGAGGCCCTCGCCCGGCACCTCGGCCCGGACGAGTGACCCCGCGGCCGGCTAGCCGGCCGTCGAGCGCAGCAGGCTCCGCAGCAGGCCGGCCAGGTGGCCGGCCTGTTCGTCGTCGAGGCCGGACAGGGCGTCGGTCTGCTCCGCCAGGCCCGTGCCGACCGCGTCGTCGATCAGTCGCAGCCCCTCGTCGGTGAGCGTGACCTGGAGGGCGCGCCGGTCGTGCGGGTCGGGGGAGCGGCGCAGCAGGCCGGCGCGTTCGAGCTTGTCGAGGCGGCCGGTCATGCCGCCCGTGGTGAGCATCAGCGTCGCCGAGAGGGTGCGGGGCGAGAGGGTGTAGGGCTCGCCGGCCCGGCGCAGGGTGGCCAGGACGTCGAACTCGCCGCGGGAGATCCCGTACCGCTCGTACGCCTTCTCCATCCGGTCGCCCATCGCCCGCGCGAGCCGGAAGACGCGTCCGAAGACCTCCATGGCCCGGGTGTCCAGGTCGGGCCGTACGGCCGCCCACTGACCGATGATCGCGTCGACGGCGTCCCGGGGGGCGCCGGTCTCGGGGTGCTGGCTGCTCATGGAGGGAGTATCGGCGCCCCTCCGGTCGACCGCAAGAAAGCTACTTGACGCTAAGTAGCTTAGTGCTAAGCTAATTCCATGAACCGGCCCGCGACCGTGCTGCTCACCGCCCTCGCCCCCGTCTCCTGGGGCACCACCTACGCCGTCACCACGGAGTTCCTGCCGCCGGACCGCCCCCTGTTCACCGGCCTGGTCCGCGCCCTGCCCGCCGGACTCCTCCTGCTGGCCGTCACCCGGGTGCTGCCCCGCGGCGCCTGGTGGTGGAAGGCGGCGGTGCTCGGAGCGCTGAACATCGGCGCCTTCTTCCCGCTGCTGTTCCTCTCCGCGTACCGGCTGCCCGGCGGGATGGCGGCGGCCGTCGGCTCGGCGGGCCCGCTGTGCGTGGCGGGCCTCGCGGCCGTCCTGCTGGGGCAGCGGCCCACGGCCCGCACGCTGCTCACCGGGGCCGTCGCCGCGGCCGGCGTCAGTCTCGTCGTCCTGAAGGCGGCCGGCGCGCTCGACCCCCTGGGCGTCCTGGCCGCCCTCGCCGCCACCGCCTCCATGTCCGCCGGCACCGTCCTGACCCAGCGCTGGGGACGCCCGGAGGGCACGGGCCCGCTGGCCCTCACGGCCTGGCAGCTGACCGCGGGCGGCCTGCTCATCGCGCCGCTCGCCCTCCTCGCCGAGGGCGCGCCGCCCGCCCTGGACGCCCGGGCCGCCGGCGGCTACCTGTACCTGGCGCTGGCGAACACGGCCCTGGCGTACTGCCTGTGGTTCCACGGCATCGGCCGCCTCAGCGCCACCCACGTCACCTTCCTCGGCCCGCTGTCCCCCCTCACCGCGGCGGCCCTCGGCTGGGCCGCCCTCGGCCAGGCGCTGACCCCGCTCCAGCTGACCGGCATGGCCCTGGCGTTCGGGGCGACGGTGGCGGGGCAGGCCCTCGGCCGGCCGGCCCGGAGCACCCATGCCCGGACCGCCCCGGCACGGACCGCCCCGGCACGGACCGCCCCGGCCTGGAGTACTCCGGCCCGGAACCCCGCGGCACGGACCGCCCCCGCCCGAAGGATCCCGGCACAGGGGACCCGGCGCTCCGCACGACGAAGGGGCGCCCGGCTCGATGCCGGGCGCCCCCATCCGTGCGACGCGGACTAGCCGGCCGCCGCCGCGTCCGCCGCCTGCGCCTTCAGGGCGCGCTCGACGCCCGCGCGGGACTCCGACACCAGACGGCGCAGGGCCGCGTTCGGCTCGGCCGCGGCCAGCCAGGAGTCCGTCCTCGCCAGGGTCTCCTCGGTGACCTGCACCGACGGGTACAGGCCGACCGCGATCTGCTGGGCGATCTCGTGCGAACGGGACTCCCAGACGTCCTTGACGACCTCGAAGTACTTCTCCGCGTACGGCGCCAGCAGCTCCCGCTGGTCGGTCTGGACGAAGCCGCCGATCACGGCCTCCTGCACGGCGTTGGGCAGCTTGCCGGACTCGACGACCGACGCCCACGCCTCCGCCTTGGCCTCCTCGGTCGGGCGGGCCGCGCGGGCGGTCGCCGCATGCCGCTCACCGGCCGCCGTCCGGTCCCGCTCGTACTCGGCCGCGATCTCCGCCTCGTCGAAGCGGCCGACCGCCGCGAGCCGCTGCACGAACGCCCAGCGCAGCTCCGTGTCGACGGCCAGGCCCTCGACCGTCTGCGAGCCGTCCAGCAGGGCCTCCAGCAGGTCCAGCTGCTCCGGGGTGCGGGCCGTCGCCGCGAACGCCCGGGCCCAGGCCAGCTGGTGGTCGCCGCCGGGCTCGGCCGTGCGCAGGTGGGCCAGCGTCGCCTCGGTCCAGCGGGTCAGCAGGGCCTCCCGGGCGGCCGGGTCGGCGTACAGGTCGATGGCGAGCTTCACCTGCCGGTGCAGCGACTGCACCACGCCGATGTCGGACTCCTTGCCGATGCCGGACAGCACCAGCGCGAGGTAGTCGCGGGTGGCCAGCTCGCCGTCGCGGGTCATGTCCCACGCCGACGCCCAGCACAGGGCGCGCGGCAGCGACGCCTCGAAGTCGCCGAGGTGCTCGGTGACGGCCGCCAGCGACTCCTCGTCCAGGCGGACCTTCGCGTACGACAGGTCGTCGTCGTTGAGCAGGATCACGGCCGGGCGGCGCCGGCCCGCCAGCTGCGGCACGGCGGTCAGCTCGCCGTCGACGTCCAGCTCGATCCGGTCGGTGCGCACCAGCTTGCCCGCGCCGTCCAGGTCGTACAGGCCGATCGCGACGCGGTGCGGGCGCAGGACCGGCTCGCCCTTGGCGCCGGCGGGCAGCGCCGGGGCCTCCTGGCGCACCGCGAAGGAGGTGACGGTGGACTCGGCGTCCGTCTCGATCTCCGGGCGCAGGATGTTGATCCCGGCCGTCTCCAGCCACTTGCCCGACCACGTCTTCAGGTCGCGGCCGGAGGTCTCCTCCAGGGCGCCGAGCAGGTCGGACAGGCGCGTGTTGCCGTACGCGTGCCGCTTGAAGTACGCCTGCACGCCCTTGAAGAACTCGTCCTCGCCGACGTACGCGACGAGCTGCTTCAGCACGCTCGCGCCCTTGGCGTAGGTGATGCCGTCGAAGTTGACGAGCACGTCGTCCAGGTCGCGGATGTCCGCCATGATCGGGTGCGTGGACGGCAGCTGGTCCTGCCGGTACGCCCAGGTCTTCATCGAGTTGGCGAACGTGGTCCACGAGTGCGGCCACTTCGAGCCGGGCGCGGCGGCCTGGCAGGCGATGGAGGTGTAGGTGGCGAACGACTCGTTCAGCCACAGGTCGTTCCACCACTCCATGGTGACCAGGTCGCCGAACCACATGTGGGCCAGCTCGTGCAGGATCGTCTCCGCCCGCACCTCGTACGCCGCGTCCGTCACCTTGGACCGGAAGACGTACTGGTCGCGGATGGTGACCGCGCCCGCGTTCTCCATCGCGCCCGCGTTGAACTCGGGCACGAAGAGCTGGTCGTACTTGGCGAACGGGTAGGCGTAGTCGAACTTCTCCTGGAACCAGTCGAAGCCCTGCCGGGTCACCTCGAAGATCGCGTCCGAGTCCAGGAACTCGGCGAGCGACGGCCGGCAGTAGATGCCGAGCGGCACGCTCTGCCCGTCCTTCTCGTACACGCTGTGCACCGAGTGGTACGGGCCGGCGATCAGCGCCGTGACGTACGTCGAGATGCGCGGGGTCGGCTCGAACGCCCAGACGTTGTCCTTGGGCTCCGGCGTCGGCGAGTTGGAGATGACCGTCCAGCCCTCGGGGGCCGTCACGGTGAACCGGAAGGTCGCCTTCAGGTCCGGCTGCTCGAAGGACGCGAAGACCCGGCGCGCGTCCGGCACCTCGAACTGGGTGTACAGGTACGCCTGCTCGTCGACCGGGTCGACGAAGCGGTGCAGGCCCTCGCCGGTGTTGGTGTACGCGCAGTCGGCGACGACCCGCAGGACGTTGCGGCCCTCCAGCAGCCCGGGCAGCGCGATCCGCGAGTCCTGGAAGACCTCGGCGGCGTCCAGCGCGTCCCCGTTCAGCGCGACCTCGTGCACGGCCGGTGCCACCAGGTCGATGAAGGAGTCGACGCCGCCCCGGGCGACGTCGAAGCGCACCGTGGCCACGGACCGGTAGGTGCCGCCCTCCTGCGCGCCGGAGAGGTCGAGTTCGACCTCGTACGAGTCAACGGTGAGCAGCTCCGCCCGCTGCTGCGCCTCTTCGCGAGTCAGGTTTGTGCCAGGCACGCGGTCATCTCCTCGTCATCAATGGATTGCGCCATCCTTCCATGGGAGACCCGGCGCGCGCGATGAACCCGGGCACGGCTGAGGGGGCGGTCGCGCCGGCGCGACCGCCCCCTCACCCGGCCGGTGTACTGCCGGTGTCCTACTCGGCGGCCTTCGCGGACAGCTCCGCCGCCACCAGCTCCGCGATCTGCACCGCGTTCAGCGCGGCGCCCTTGCGGAGGTTGTCGTTGGAGACGAACAGGGCCAGCCCGTTGTCCACGGTCTCGTCGCGGCGGATGCGGCCGACGTACGACGGGTCCTGGCCGGCCGCCTGCAGCGGGGTCGGGATGTCGGAGAGGGCGACGCCCGGCGCGCCGGCCAGCAGCTCGGTCGCGCGCTCCGGGGTGATCGGGCGGGCGAAACGGGCGTTGACCTGGAGGGAGTGGCCGGAGAAGACCGGGACGCGCACGCAGGTGCCGGAGACCTTCAGGCCCGGGATCTCCAGGATCTTGCGGGACTCGTTGCGCAGCTTCTGCTCCTCGTCGGTCTCGTTCAGACCGTCCTCGACGAGGTTGCCGGCGAAGGGCAGCACGTTGAAGGCGATGGGGCGCTTGTAGACCTGCGGCTCGGGGAAGTCGACCGCCCCGCCGTCGTGGGTGAGCTTGTCCGCGTCCGCGGCGGTCTTCTGCACCTGGCCGTGCAGCTCGGCCACGCCCGCGAGGCCGGAGCCGGACACCGCCTGGTAGGTGGCGACGACGAGCGCCTCGAGGCCGGCCTCCTCGTGCAGCGGCTTCAGCACCGGCATCGCGGCCATCGTGGTGCAGTTCGGGTTGGCGATGATGCCCTTGGGGCGGTCGGCGATCGCGTGCGGGTTCACCTCGGAGACCACCAGCGGGACCTCGGGGTCCTTGCGCCAGGCGGAGGAGTTGTCGATGACGACCGCGCCCTGGGAGGCGACCTTCTCGGCCAGCGCCCTGGAGGTGGCGCCGCCCGCGGAGAACAGGACGATGTCGAGGCCCGTGTAGTCGGCGGCCGCCGCGTCCTCCACCGTCACGCCGTCCAGCACGGTCCCGGCGGAGCGGGCCGAGGCGAACAGGCGCAGCTCGGTGACCGGGAAGTTCCGTTCGGTGAGGATCCTGCGCATGACCGTGCCGACCTGACCGGTGGCTCCGACGATTCCGACCCTCACGGCGACTCCCTCTGGGTGTAGTGCTGCGTGTAGTGCTTGACCGGGGCTTTTCCATCATGCGGCCGACCCCGGCCCACGTGTCCAATTCTTTGCCGGGCGCGCCCGAGGAGTGGGACGCGATCATCCGGATGCTGGTTCCGGACATTCTTCTCGGACCCCCGCTGAGCTGCAGATGTTTCCACGATCGGGGGCCTGTGCCGGAAGCTGTGCTGTCCGGCCCCTGCCCGGTCCGGTGCCGTCCACACGACGGTGTGACGTACGCCTCCGAAACGCCTTCGAACGTTCCGGGCGGGTGCGGCGTCGTAGGGGCACTGAAGGCGTGAGGGGGTGGCTTGTGCTGCGCGGAGGGGTGCGCCGTGAGCGGGGTGCGCCCGCCGGCGGCGGCGACCGCGGCGGCGAGGACCCGCTGGACGCGGCCCAGGAACGCCGGGTGCGGGCGGTGCTCGCGCTCGGCGGCGTGCCGCAGGCGGACCTGCCGGACGGGGTGCAGCAGGTCCGCCTGCGGCTGCTGGAGCGGGCCGCGAGCGGGCGGGAGGCGCCGCGGGACGTGTCGGCGTGGGCGGCGGTGGTCGCCTCCAACCTGGCCATGGACTGGCACCGGGCCAAGCGGCGCCAGGAACGGCTGGGGGAGCGGCTGGCGTCCCTGCGCGAGCTTGCGCACCCCTCCGGGGAGGAGACCAGCCTGCTGTCCCTCGCCGTCGCCCGGGGCCTGGACGAACTGCCCGGCCCGCAGCGCCAGGTGGTCGTCCTGCGCTTCTTCGCCGACCTGCCGGTGCGCGGGATCGCCGAGGAGCTGGGAATTCCCGAGGGCACGGTCAAGAGCAGGCTGCACACGGCGGTCCGCGCCCTGCGCGACCGGCTGCACGAGGACGAGGTGGTGTGACGTGGCCGCCGAACACGAGGACAGCGGGCAGCACGGCGGCATGGACGCCCTGATGGCCGCGATCACGGGCGAACCGCTCCCGCAGGACGCCCGCCGGGACCCCGCCTTCCTCGCCGAACACCACGCGGCCGAGGCCGACGTGGCGGTACTGCGGGAACAGCTGAACTGGCTCGCGGAGGCACTGACCGGCCAGCCGCGGGCCGGGGAATCCGGGGCGGAGGGGACCGCGCGGGCACCGGACGGCGAGGAGGCCGGACTCGAGGGGGCCGGGCCCGGGGGCTCCGCATCGTCCACCGGGTCTGCCGAGCCCGCGGAGCTCGCCGGGAGCACTCCCCGTAAGGAGCACCGCCCTCGGGGCGCCGGGCGTCCGGCCGGTGGGGCGCGTCCGGCCGGGGCCCCGCGGGCGGGTCGGCCGGTGGGGCGGCGGCGGGGGCTGCGGTTCGTGGTCGGTTCGGTCGGCGGGGTGGCGGCCCTCGGTATGGTCGTCGGGCTGTTCTGGCTGGGGGCGCAGCCGGGCGGTGGCGCCTCGATGGGCGGGGGCGGGAGCGCGGACGCGAAGAGCCGGGCGGACGCGCCGGCGCCCGGCGCGGGGCGGCCCGCCGACCCGGTGGCGGCGCTCGCCTGCTACCGGCTGGTCGCCGAGGGCACGGTGGCCGCCGTGGACCGGCACAGTCAGCGCCCCTGGATCCGGGTCGTGGTGACCGTCGCCCGTTCCTACAAGCCCGCGCACGGCCCGGGGCAGGTCTCCTTCCTGCTCGCCGGGGACGCGGAGCCGGCGCCGCTGCGGGGACAGCACGTGCTCGCCGGGGTGGGACGGGGCCGGCAGGACGCCGGGCTGTGGGCCGTCGGCGACGCCCGCGTGGCCGAACAGCGCGCCTGGATCACCGAGGCCCTGCCCGGGTCCCGGCACGCCACGTGCCCACGATGAGGGGGCGGGCGCCCGGTCGTCCCGGACACCCGCCCCCGTGGGGATCACCTCGTCACGGCGTGACCTTCTCGATCCGCACGCTGCCGCTGCCCGCGGCCGTGCCGCGCGCGTTGACCAGCTGGACCCGGCCGAAGAACTCGCGGCCGGCCGGGGCCTCGGCGGCGGCGGTGACCTGGGCGGTCACCGTGGCGGAGTCGCCCGTGCCCAGCTTGACCGGGGTCGAGCCGTCGACCGTGACGGTGCCGAGCGTGGAGGAGAAGAACACGTCCCGGTAGTCGTAGTCGGTCGAGCCGGCCGGGACCGAGTAGCCGACCACCTTGACGGTGTACGTGCCGGCGGCCGGCGACGGGATGGAGACCGCCTCCTCGGAGTCGCCGTCCGCGGACTGCGCGACCTGCTTGCCGGCCGCGTCGTACACGGTCAGGTCCAGGTCGGCGGCCGCGTCGGAGACGCCGCCGATCGCCACGTCCAGGGACTCGGCACCGGCCGGGACCTCCACCGTGGTGGTCTGCGTCTCGCCCTGCTTGATCGCCGGGCGGGCCGCCTTGGCGGAGCCGAGCGGGCCGCCGGCCAGCTTGCCGTCCAGCGCCGCGTACCTGTTGGTCACCTTCCAGGAGACGTCGGCCGGGGTGCCGGCCTTCACCTCGGGCACGGTCACGGTCCGCGGGTCGAAGTCCGCGCCGAGCACGGTGGCGTCCAGCGTGTACGGGTTGTCCAGCAGGGGGGACGTGCGCCGGGCCTCGACCTCGACCTCCCAGACGCCGGCCTGCGGGTCGGCGTAGGAGCGGACGTCCGGCTTGCAGCCGTTGCCGTCGAGGTAGTTGTTGTAGCAGTACGGCGTGCTGGTGTTGTCGACCGGAGTGCCGTACGGGTGGATCGCGATGAACCGGGTCTGGCTCTTGTCCTTCAGCCCGCCGATCGCGACCTCCAGCGACCTGGCGCCCTCGGGCACGGTCAGGAAGTACGACCGGGTGCTGTTGCGCTGCACCGAACCGGACGCCGTGTAGGTGTGGGCGACGGGGGAGGCGACCACGACGGTGGTGAGGATCTGCTTGTCGACGCCCTCCGTACGCGGGTCGTCGACGTCCAGGATCGCGCTCTTCAGACCCGCGGAGCCCGGAGCCGCCTGGACCTCGACCGTCACCGGCTGGTTCAGCGGCAGCCGCACCTCGTCGTCACCGGCGATCCGGAAGGTCCGGCCTGCGTTGTTCTCGAAGCGCAGTTCGTGCCGCAGGGCACGGTCCGGGCCGGAGGTCCGGGTGATCGTGACGTCGTACGTCTTGCGCTGGCCGGCCTTCAGCCCGCCCTCGCGGTCGTACAGGCCGGTGCCGAAGCCCGGGGTCTTGAGCGCGTAGTCGATCGCGGTGTCGACCGGGGCCTTCACGGTGTAGTCGTGGGCGTCGGCGCCGTCGCGGACGGCGTCCCAGGCGTCCACGACGTCGATGAGACCGGCGCCCTCCTCGTAGGCCTGCACACCGCTGATGTGGTCGGCGGTCGAGGTCAGGGCCGTGCGCAGCTTCGCGGGCGTCAGGTCGATGCCCTTCTGCTCGGCGGCGCTCAGCAGCAGCGCCGAGGCGCCCGCGGCCTGCGGGGAGGCCATCGAGGTGCCCTGGAGCATCGAGTAGCCGGCCGGCAGCGAGTAGCCCGCCTCGGCGACCGGGGAGCCCGGCAGCCAGGTCTGGGTGGTGTTGATCGCGGCGCCGGGCGCGCTCAGGGTCGGGGTGAAGCCGCCGTCCTCACGCGGTCCGCGCGAGGAGAAGGGCATCATCGCGTAGCGCTTCTCCACGGCCGAGCCGTAGTTGGCGGCCCAGGTCTCCTTGGAGATGGTCGCGCCGACGGAGATCACCTTGTCCGCGAGGCCGGGGTCGCCGATGGTGTTGGCGCCGGGACCGGAGTTGCCCGCGGAGATCACCAGCTGGACGCCGTAGGTGTCGATGAGCCGCGTGTACAGCTCGGCGCGCGCGTTGTTGCCGTCGTTCAGCGCCGGCAGGCCGCCGATCGACATGTTGACGATGTCGACGCCGCGGTTCGCCACCAGGTCGATCATGCCCTCGGTGAGCGCGACGTTGGTGCAGCCGCCGGTCCAGGTGCAGGCCCGGGAGGAGACGATCTTCGCGCCCGGGGCCGCGCCGTTCATCCGCCCGCCGAACAGGCCGTTGGCGGAGGTGATGCCGGCCACGTGGGTGCCGTGCTCGGACTCGATGACGCCGATGTTGACGAAGTCGGCCTTCTTGCCGACCCAGTCGCCGCCGTAGGGGTCGGTGGGCACGTCCTTGCGGATCTGGACGACGAACGGCTGCCGCTCGACCACGTCGGTCTTCGGGTCGTCGGTGCCGAAGTACCCGATCTGGTGGCCGTCCTTGTACGGCTTCATCGGGGTGTCGTCGGTGAAGTCGAAGTCGTTGTCCAGGTCGACGCGGACGGTGCCGGCGGCCGGGTCGTAGAGCACGCCCCAGGCGTCGGTGGTGTCGCCGTCCCGGTTCGCGTCGCCCTTGGCGTCGCCGCCGGCCGTCGCGGACTCGCGGAACAGGTTGACCTGGTAGCTGCCCTCGGGCGCCTTCCAGGTCGCGCCGTTGTAGCCGAACGACGGGCCGCTGACCGGGTTGGTCATCCGGCGCCAGGTCCCGTCGCCGTCGATGATCGGGTCGGTGGCGGTCACCCAGTCGGTGATCTTCCGCTCGCCCGTGGTGGTCTTCTGCAGCGCCGGGTGGCCGAGGTCGACGCCGGAGTCGAGGATGCCGATGGTGACGCCCCGGCCGTCCGCCTTCGGGTGGTCCTTCACGAAGTCGACGGCACCCGTCTCGAAGGACGGGTTGTACGGGTTCCTCGCCGGGGTGTCGCGGCCCGGACCGGTCCAAGTGGCCGACGAGCCGGTGCCCTTGGCTCCCTGCGCGGTGTCGGCGCTGGGCGTCGGGTCGTCCAGCCGGATCTCCTGGCGCAGGTCGATCGCCTGCACCGACGACAGCTTCGCGGCGGCCGCGATCGCCGAGTCCGCCTTCGCCGTCGGGACGGTTGCGCGGACGTAGCCGAGCTTGTCGTAGGTGCGGCCCACCGAGCCGCCCTTGACCGCGTCCAGCTCCGAGGCGACCTGCTCGGTCTGCCCGGGCGCCGTGGCGATCATCATCGTGACGTTCTTCTCGCCGTCCGCCTTGGCCTCGGCGAGCCGGTCGGCGTCGTCCGAACCAAGCTTGTCGTGGGCGGACTTGACGGCGGGGTCGGCCGTGGCGGACGGCGCGTCCGCGGCGAGGGCCAGGGGGACCGGCCCGGTCGCGGAGAGGGCGGCCACCACGCCCACGGCCATCGCTATGCGGGCCAGGCGTCTCGGGCCGGATATGGGGTCGCGCTCGGGGGTGTGGGTCATCGGCATCCCTTGCAGATGAGGAAACCAGTGCCGGACGAGCGCACAGCTTTACCCAACGCAAGTGACTTTGGGGACCGTTGACCGAAACGAAATCGATGTATGGGGAAAACCCGCGATGGGATTCGACCCCATGGGACCCGGATGGTCCCGGATTCGGCTCAGCTCTCCTTCGAGCGGGCGTAATGCCGGGACGCCTTGGCCCGGTTGCCGCACGCCGCCATCGAGCACCAGCGGCGGGTGCCGTTCCGCGAGGTGTCGAAGAAGTGCAGGACGCAGGCGGGGCCGGCGCAGGCGCGGATCCGCTCGGGGGCACGGGCGAGCAGGTTTAGGTAGTTGCGGGCGGCCAGCCAGGCCGGACCCCAGGAGGGATCGGTGAACTCGGGTTCCTCGGCCGCCCCTTGTGCCGTCAGCCGCACCCGGACGCGCCCGTGCGCGAGGACGGCGTCCACGAGCGGCGCCCCTTCCTCCAGTGACCCCTCCACGGCCGTCCGCAGCGCCTCCCGCGCCTGCCGCAGGTGGAGCAGCGCCTGCTCGTCGGCCGCGTGGGTGCCGCCGAGCCCGTTGCCCGCGAGCCACAGCGCGAGCCCGTCGGTGCCGGCGAGCAGGTCGCGGGTGACGCCCTCCTCGTTCCACCGCGTGTTGAGCAGGTCGAGCGCGAGGGGCTCGCCGGTGAGCGGACGGGGATCGCGGGTGGCGGACATCGGGCACTCCTCCTCGGCTAACCACTCAAGACTACGTGAACGGTTGACGTGCTTGCGCCTAACCGTTTACTGTCATGACAACGGTTAGACAGTCCGAGAGGGAGAGCCATGACCCTGCGCACCGGCCACACCGGCCTGAACGTCACCGACCTCGACCGCTCGCTCGCCTTCTACCGGGACGTGCTGGGCTTCGTCCTGCTCGCCGAGGGCAAGGAGGACGACCGCAGGTACGCGTTCCTGGGGGACGGCGGCGCGGACCCCGTCCTCACCCTCTGGCAGCAGGCCCGGGGTGCCTACGACGGCGGCCGGGCGGGGCTGCACCACCTCGCCTTCACTGCGGACTCGGCGGAGCGGGTGCGCCAGTACGAGGCGGCGCTCAGGGCCGCCGGAGCCGAGTTCGCGCACGAGGGCCTGGTGGCCCACCGGGAGGGCTCGGCCTCGGGCGGGATCTTCTTCCACGACCCGGACGGCACCCGGCTGGAGATCTCCGTCGCCCACGGCGCCGAGGGTGCCCCCGCCCCGCACGCCTCCGCTCCGACCTGCGGTTTCTTCTAGTCGTGGGCGCCTATCACGCGGGTTCGCGCGCCGTGCAGGACCTGCTCGGCGTCCGTGACCGCGCCGACCACGTCGGCCGCTCCCTCGGCCAGGACATCAAGCCGGTCGCGGCGGCCTTCCTGGAGCTCCAGCCCCTGATCGTCGTGGGTGCGGCGGACCCCGGCACGGGCCGGGTGTGGGCCTCACCGGTCACCGGGAGGCCGGGCTTCGTCCGCGCCACCGGCCCCCGGCGGATGTCGGTCGCGGGAGGGCCGCCCCCGGCCGACCCGCTCGCGACCGCCCTGGCCACACCGGGCGTCCGCGCCGGCAGCATCGCGCTCGACCCCCGCACCCGCCGCCGCATGCGCCTCAACGGCCGGCTCCGCCCCACGCCCCGGGGCTTCGCCGTCGACGCCGACCAGGTGTTCTCCAACTGCCCGAAGTACATCCAGCGCCGGGAGTCCTGCGCGTGGGTGCCGGACCGCGAGCCGGGCACACCGCGCACGGCCGGCGAACTCGACGACGCACAGGCCGGGTTCGTCGCCGCGGCCGACACCTTCTTCCTGGCCACCGTCCACGCCGGCGGCGCCGACGTCAGCCACCGCGGCGGCAACCCGGGCTTCGTCCGGGTCCTCTCCCCGCGCGAACTGGCCTGGCCGGACTACCCGGGCAACGCCATGTTCCTGACCCTCGGCAACCTGCGCGCCGACCCGCGCGCCGGCCTGCTCTTCCTGGACTGGGCGTCCGGCGCCACGCTCCAGCTCACCGGCGAGGCGCACACCGAGTTCACCGGCGACGAGCGCACCGTCCGCTTCACCGTCACCGAGGCCGTGCACACCCCGGCGGCCCTGCCCCTGCGCTGGTCCGCCCCGGAATATTCCCCGGCCAACCCGTGACCGGCGCGTTAACGTCCCCGCATGCGACGGAACTTGAGGGTGGCGGCCTACGCCGTGTGCGTCCGCGACGGACAGATCCTGCTGGCCCGCTCGCCGGGCCCCGACGGCGTGCCCGAGTGGGTGCTGCCGGGCGGCGGCATGGAGCACGGCGAGGACCCGTACGACACCGTCCACCGCGAGCTGATGGAGGAGACCGGTTACCGCATCCGGGTGACCGGCCTGCTCGGCGTGCACTCCTTCCGCCTGGTCGGCGACCCGCGGGCGGGCCGGCGCACCGACCACCAGGGCGTGCGGATCGTGTACGAGGGCGAGGTGACCGGCGGCGAACTGCGCCCCGAGGCCGGCGGCTCCACCGACCTCGCCGCCTGGCAGGACCTGGACGCCGTGCCCCGCCTGAACCGGGTGCCGCTCGTCGACATCGCCCTGCGGCTGTGGCGGGAACGCCCGGCGGCCGGGCACCTGGACCCCGCGCACCCGGACCCCGCGCACCCCGGCCCCGGAGGCCGTCCCCTACCCGAGGACATGAACGCGGAGTGACGGCCTCCCGGCCGGCCGCGTTCCACTCCATGACCGCACTCCACCGCCCTCCCCGCCCCGTGATCCACGTACGGTGATCGGCGCCGCGCGTTGCCACCGCGTTCACGCACAGGTCATCCCCGGTGCCAACCATCGCCTGTGAGCGGGGCGTTGGTGTTCGCGACGGCCCGCGACCACAGCCGACGCGTTCGCACCCGGGGAGATCGCGCCATGTCGCGCACACGCTCTGTCGCCGCCTCCGCCCAGGGGGTCCACCGCCGTACCGTCCTCGCCGCCGCCGGAGCGGTCTCGCTCTCCGCGGGCCTCGGCTACGCCCTCCGCCCCACCGACAGCCACGCCGCCACCGGTACGGAGGCACCGGTCGCCGCCTCCCGGAAGGTCACCCCGGCGGCCCCGCTCGCCCCCTACACCAAGGGCACCACGCTCGCCTCCGTCGCCGCGCCCCTGGGCAGCTCCGGCTACCGGCGCCTGGGCGACGGCCCCGGCTGGAAGCGCGTGGTGCGCTCCGAACTGGCCGCCCCCAAGTCCGGCCGCGCCGACCGCCGTACCGCCCTGGCGGCGTTCGTGCAGTTCACCGACCTGCACCTGACGGACGTGCAGCACCCGCTGCGCCTGGAGTACCTGCGCGCCCACGACCCGCACGCCTGGCGCCCGCAGGAGGCGCTGACCGTGCCCGGCGCCGTCTCGCTCGTGGAGCGGGTCAACGCGCTGCGCGGCGCCCCCGTCACCGGCGCCCCGCTCCACTTCGTCATGACCACCGGCGACAACACCGACAACAACGCCCACTCCGAACTGGAGTGGTTCATGAAGGTGATGAGCGGCGGCCGCATCACTCCCGACTCCGGGGACCCCCGCCACTACGAGGGCGTGCAGAACAGCGGACTGAAGCTGTACTGGCAGCCCGGCTCCACCGTCCGCGACGGCGACAAGGCGGTCGGCTTCCCGCACCTGGCGGGCTTCCTGGCCGCCGCGATCCGCGAGGTGCGCAGCCCGGGCCTCAACCTGCCCTGGTACTCCACCGTCGGCAACCACGACGCCCTCCCGCTCGGCTGCCACGGCTCCCACGGCGACCCCTACCTCGCCGAGGCGGCCATCGGCGGCAGGAAGCTGATGAGCGTCACCGCCGCCGAGGCCAAGAAGCTCCAGGACGCCGTCAAGCAGGCCACCGACCCCAGGGGTACCGGCTACCGCGACTTCCTCAAGGCCCACGCCCGCTCGATGCGCTCCGTCACCCCGGACGAGAAGCGGGCCCCGTACACCCAGGCCGACTACCTCAAGGCCCACCTCGACCCCGCCTACCAGGGCCTCGGCCCGGCCGGCCACGGCTACTCCTCGGCGAACCTCGACGCCGGCACCCAGTACTACGCCTTCCGCGTCTCCGAGGACGTCGTCGGCATCAGCCTCGACACCACCGACCCCGGCGGCCACTACGAGGGCTCCGTCGGCACCGCCCAGCTGAAGTGGCTGCAGAAGACGCTGAAGGACAACCAGGACTCCTACGTCGTCGTCTTCAGCCACCACACCAGCCGGACGATGACCAACACCCGCCCCGACCCGGCCCACCCGGGCGAGCGCCGGCACACCGGCGCGGAGGTGGTGTCCGCCCTCGCCGCCCACCCGAACGTGCTGGCCTGGGTCAACGGCCACGTCCACAAGAACGTCATCACCCCCCACCAGGCCTCCGGCGGCCGCTCCTTCTGGGAGATCTCCACCGCCTCCCACATCGACCACCCCCAGCTCGCCCGGATCGTCGAGCTGGTCGACAACAAGGACGGCACGATCTCGGTCTTCACCACCCTGATCGAGTCCGCCGCACCGCACCGCACCGACTACGCCGACCTGTCCCAGACCGGACTCGCCGCCCTCTACCGCGAACTCGCCTACAACGCGCCCGGCGCGCACCGGACGCTGGCGGGCGACGCCGGCGACCGCAACACCGAACTGGTCCTGAAGAAGGGCTAGAAGCCCGAAGAAGGGCCAGAAGTCACTCAACCGGCCTACACAGGTGCAACCTTCGCGCATCCGCACCGGTCCCTCCCCCCGACCGATCCGCACGCAGGACTCATGGAACAGTTGGGGAACACATGCGCGTACGTACGACTCCGGCGGGCGCCGCCGCCCTGCTCCTCTCGGTGGTCCTGGCGGGCCCGGCCGTCGCGGCCGGCCCCGCCCGCTCCGCCGGCGGCCACGCGGCCACCCGGCAGGCGATCGAGGCGGCCGTGGCGGCCGGGGTGCCCGGGGCGACGGCCGCCGTGAAGGACGCCCGCGGCACCTGGTCCGCCACCGCCGGGGTGGGCGACCTGCGCACCGGCAGGCCGCGCTCGGCCGCCGACCGCTACCGCGTCGGCAGCATCACCAAGACCTTCGTCGCCACCGTCCTGCTGCAGCTGGAGGCGGAGGGCCGGCTCTCCCTGGACGACACGGTGGAGAAGTGGCTGCCGGGCGTGGTCAGCGGCCACGGCCACGACGGCCGCCGCATCACCGTCCGCCGGCTCCTCAACCACACCAGCGGGATCTTCAGCTACACGTCCGACGCCGGCTTCGACCGCGACTACTTCACCGCGGACGGCTTCCTCCGCCACCGCTACGACACGCTCACCCCGCGCGACCTGGTGGCGATCGCCATGCGCCACCGGCCCGACTTCGCGCCGGGCACGTCCTGGAACTACTCCAACACCAACTACGTCCTCGCCGGCATGGTGATCGGCAGCGTGACGGGCCATTCGTACGCCACCGAGATCACCCACCGCATCATCGGGCCACTGCACCTGCGGGCCACCTCCCTGCCCGGCACCCGGGTCACCGTGCCGCAGCCCGGCAGCCGCGCCTACTCCAAGCTGGCGCTGACGGGGACGGGCCCGACGTACGACGTCACCACCCTCAATCCGTCCATCGCCTCCGCGGCCGGCGAGATGATCTCGGATTCCGCGGATCTCGACCGCTTCTACAGCGCGCTGCTCCGAGGGAAGCTGCTCCCGGTGGCGCAGCTGAAGGAAATGAAGACCACGGTGCCCGCCGACGGCATGCCCAACACGCGCTACGGCCTCGGCCTCATGGACTCCACCCTGAGCTGCGGTGTTCAGGTCTGGGGCCATGAGGGCGGCATCCACGGATCGTCGTCGGCGGCGGTGACCACGGCGGACGGCCGGCATTCCCTCGCGCTCGATTTCAACGGGGACTGGTCGGGTGACAAGGCCGCTGTGATCGAAAAGGAATTCTGTTAGCCGACGTTTCATACGCGTCATTGCGTGTTAACCCGGACGCAACGTCCGTACCGCCTCATATCGGCTGACCCGCTTTTCACGGGTATGGCTCGATCTGGTGCAAGGCGGGTGGTCGTATGCGCGCGAGGCGCGGACTGCGTGTGCTGTCGGTCTACGAGGGCTTCTTCTCGGGAGGAGCCAGGATCGTCCACAGCGACGTCGTACGGGGGCTGGCCGAGGGCGGCCAGTCCCACCGGGTGCTCAGCATCCACGGGGAGGTCCACCGCGAGGCCACCCGGCAGCGCATGGAGGACGACGCCTGCTACCGCTCGCTCACCGCGGGCGGGGTCGGTGTCACCTCGCTGGGCCGCACCGCCGGCCTGGTCGACGGCTCGGTCGCGGCGTCGGTCTTCAGCGGCCCCGAGCTGGCCGGGACCGCGCGGGCGATGGCGGCGGCCGACGTGGTCCTCTCCCTGAAGGAGCAGCCGCTCGCCCTGCTGAACCAGGCGGGCCTGCCCCGCCGCCCGGTCGTGGTCTGCCTGCACCGCTCCGACCCGCAGGGGCAGGGGCCGGCCCTGGACGAGCTGCGGACGGCGATCGCCGACGGCACCGTGGCGGCCTGCGTGTGCTGCGCCGAGTCCACCCGGGCGGCGTACGAGGCGGCGGGGGTCCCGGCCGAGCTGCTGCACGTCATACCCAACGGCGTCGACCTGCTGCGCTTCCGCCCGGACGCGGCGGCCCGGCTCGCCTTCCGCGCCTCCCTCGGGATCCCGCCCACGGCCCCGGTGGTGGTCTTCGCGGCCCGGTACGCGCCGATGAAGAACGTCCCGCTCTTCCTGCGCGCGGCCCGGGCCTGGCTGGCCCGGGAGACCGGCGGGCACGTGGTGATGTGCGGCGCGGGCATGACGCCGGCCAACCCGGCCCTGGCGGCCGACCTGGAGCTCGCCCTCGCCGGGGACCCGCGGCTCGCGGACCGCGTCCACCTGCTCGGCGTGCGGCACGACATGGAGGCCGTCTACGCCGGCGCCGACGTCGTCGCCCTCACCTCGGTCTCCGGGGAGGCGGCGCCGCTGTGCCTGATCGAGGGCATGATGTGCGGCGCGGTCCCGGTGACGACCGACGTCGGCGACAGCGCGGCGATCGCCGCCGGCCACGGCTTCGTCACCCCGCCCGACCCGGGGGCCGTCGCGCTGGCCTGGACGGCGGCCGCGGCCGGCCGCGCCGGGCTCGCGCCGGCCCTGGCCCGCAGCCGCGAGCGCTTCAGCCGCACCCGCATGATCGCCGCGTACGCCGCCCTGCTCGACCGCGTCCACGCCTCCCGCGCCGGCGGCCGCCCGGTCGCCGCGACCGACGAGCTGTAGCGGGGTCCGCGGGCACGAGGAGGGGCCACCGGGTGCGCCTCCGGTGGCCCCTCCTCTCCCCCCTGGCGGCACCCCCGCCCTCCCTACCGGGGCAGCACCACGACATGGGCCGCCGGGTCGCGGTCGGCGGACGCCATCAGCGCCGTGCGGACCACCGTCGCCTGCTGGTCCATGGACTCCCGGAGCGAGCGGGGGGTGAGGTGCACGACCGTGATCCCCAGCCGTTCCAGGTGCTCCCGCTTGCGCGCGTACTCGGACCACAGGGCGTCCTCGTCCTGGCGCGGCGCCCGCGTGTCGAGCTCCACCGCCACCGCGTGGTCCGGCCAGTAGGCGTCCACCCCGCCGAGGTGGGGGCCGCCCGCCAGCCGCAGGTCCACGTTCCAGACCGGGTCGGGCAGGCCGTGCTCGCGGACCATGCGGTACAGCCGGTTCTCCGCGAGCGCCCGGCCCTCGGCGACGAGCGAGTCCACCGCGTCCACCACGTGCGGCCGGTTCAGCAGCTTCGCGTCGGTCAGCTCGCGCACCACCGCCACCGGTTCGCAGTGCCCGCCGCGCACCGCCTCCGTCAGCAGCCGCCGCACCGCCCGCGCGTCCGTCAGCTCCGCCACCGCGTCCGCCAGGGCGCGCGGCACCGGGGCCACCGGCAGGCCCGTCACCGTGCGGGGCGCGGGGAGGTCCGGGGTGCGCAGGACGCGGACGTAGCCGGTGGTGCGCAACCGGCGCAGGCGGGGGACCAGGACGTCGACGCGGTCCAGGGAGGGCAGCGGCGGGGCGGCGGCGAAGCCGTACAGGGTGAGGGCCGCCAGACCGGTGATCATCGCCTCCGGGTACGGCGTGCGGTGCGGCTCGTCCGCGCCCGGCTGGGCCGGGACGCCCGGGGCCGACTCGCGCGCCGCGTACAGCAGGGCGCCGTGCAGCCGCTCGTCGCTGGTCGGCGGGCCGGGGTGGAGCAGGACCACGTTCGGCAGCAGCAGCTGCCAGGCGCCGCCGGGGCGGCACTGCTCGTTCATGTCGGCCGTGCTCACCCCGTGGGCGCGGAGCTGAGCCGTCGTCAGGACCCGCCGGTGGGCGTCGGAGAGGTGGGCCAGGGGGCGGGGGGAGAGGGGGGTGTTGTGCGTCATGGCGTCGAGATTCCCGTGCCTCGCCCCACCCTTAACCGCTGTTACACGGCCGTCGATGAATACGGACAACACGGCACTAAAGGACGCCTGTTCGGATGCCGAGTCGCGCCCGGAACCCCCTGGTCCGATCGGGTGCGGACCAGGGGTTACGGGCGCTATTGAATGAATTCCGTAACGGTCACCGGGACGGCGACCTCAGGCCAAAGCTCAGCGGCCGTCGGCCTCCGCGTCGCACGCCTGTGCGCGCAGCGCCCGCGCCAGGTCGTCCCGCGCCTCCAGCACCAGCCGGCGCAGGGCCGGAGCGGCCCCCTCGTGCGCCGCCAGCCACGCGTCCGCGGACCGCAGCGTCCCCGGCGAGTCCTGCAGCGACGGGAACAGCCCCCGCACGACGTCCATGCCGATCTGGATGGACCGCTCCCGCCACACCCGCTCGATCGCCGCGAAGTACAGCTCGGCGTACGGCGCCGTCAGCTCCCGCTGCGAGGGCTGCGCGAAGCCCGCGATCGTCGCCTCCACCAGCGCGTTCGACAACGCGTCGGACTCCACGACCTGCGCCCACGCCTGCGCCTTGACCGCGGCCGACGGACGCGCCGCCAGGCAGCGGACCTGGTGCCGCTTGCCGGACGCCGTGTCGTCCCGGGCCAGCTCGGCGGCCAGCTCCCGCTCGCCGGCCACACCGTGCGCCGCGAGCGGCTGCAGGAACGCCCAGCGCAGCTCCTGGTCCACCTCCAGGCCGTCGACGCTCTCCGTGCCGTCCAGCAGGCGCTGCAGCAGGGCGAGGTCCGTCTCCCCGGACGCCACGGTCGCGAAGAAGCGCGCCCAGGCCAGCTGGTGCTCGCTGCCCGGCTCGGCCGCCTCCAGCTCGCGCAGCGCGCCCTGGGCCAGCAGCTCCGCGCCGGTCTCCCGCCACCCGGGCGCCGCGTAGTGCACCAGCGCCGAGTCCGCCCAGGCGTGCAGCATCTGCAGCACGCCGATGTCCGACTCCCGGCCCGCGAACCGCAGCACCAGGTCCACGAAGTCCCGGGCCGGCAGCAGCGCGTCCCGGGTGAGGTTCCACAGCGCCGACCAGCACAGCGCCCGCGCCAGCGGGTCGGTCAGCGCGCCCAGGTGCTCCCGGAGCGTCGCCAGCGAGGTGTCGTCGAAGCGGGTCTTGCAGTACGTGAGGTCGTCGTCGTTGACCAGGACCAGGTCCGGGGCCTCGGCGCCCGCCAGGTCCGCGACGACCGTGCGCGGCTCGTGCACGTCCGTCTCCACGCGCGCGTACCGCTCCAGCGCGCCGCCGGGCGTGAGGCGGTACAGGCCCACCGCGATCCGGTGCGGGCGCTCCTCGGGGTGCGACTCCGGCGCCTCCTGCACCACCGCCAGCTCGGACACCCGGCCCTCGGCGTCCAGCAGCACCTGCGGGGTCAGCGAGTTCACCCCGGCCGTCTGCAGCCACGAGCGGGCCCACACGGTCATGTCCCGGCCGCTGGTCTCCGCCAGCACCGACAGCAGGTCGCCCAGGCGCGTGTTGCCGTACGCGTGGCGCTTGAAGTAGCGGCGGGCGCCCTCCAGGAAGGCGTCCTGGCCGACGTACGCCACCAGCTGCTTGAGCACCGAGGCGCCCTTGGCGTAGGTGATGCCGTCGAAGTTGAGCTTGGCGTCCTGCAGGTCGCGGATGTCCGCCGTGATCGGGTGCGTGGAGGGCAGCTGGTCCGCGCGGTACGCCCAGGCCTTGCGGCGGTTGGCGAAGGTGATCCAGGCGTCCTTGAAGCGGGTCGCGCCGACGCCTGCGAACGTGCCCATGAAGTCCGCGAAGGACTCCTTCAGCCACAGGTCGTCCCACCACTCCATGGTGACCAGGTCGCCGAACCACATGTGCGCCATCTCGTGCAGGATCACGTTGGCGCGCGCCTCGTAGGACGCCCGGGTCACCTTCCCGCGGAAGATGTACTCCTCCCGGAAGGTCACCAGACCCGGGTTCTCCATCGCCCCCAGGTTGTACTCCGGCACGAACGCCTGGTCGTACTTCCCGAACGGGTACGGGTAGTCGAAGTGGTCGTGGAAGAAGTCCAGGCCCTGCTTGGTGACCAGGAAGACGTCGTCGGCGTCGAAGTGCGGCGCCAGGCCCTTGCGGCACATCGCGCCGAGCGGGATCTCCAGCTTGGTGCCGTCCGCGAGGACGCGCTCGTAGCGGTCCGTCACGTAGTGGTAGGGGCCCGCCACCACGCAGGTGATGTACGTCGAGATCGGCTTCGTCTCCGCGAACCGCCACACGCCCGCCCGTCGCCCACCACCACCCTTCTGCGGAAGCGCTTCGCGCCCTCCTTCGGTGAGTTCGCCGGCGCCGTTGCTCCACACCGTCCAGCCCTCGGGCGCCCGCACCTCGAAGCGGTAGGGCGCCTTCAGGTCCGGCTGCTCGAAGTTCGCGAAGACGCGGCGGGCGTCGGCCGGCTCGTACTGCGTGTAGAGGTAGACCTCGCCGTCCTCGGGGTCCACGAAGCGGTGCAGGCCCTCACCGGTGCGGGAGTAGGCGCACCGGGCGTCGACCGTCAGCTCGTTCTCGGCGGCCAGGTCCTCCAGGACGATCCGGGAGCCGTCGAAGACCTCCCCGGGGTCCAGGTCCTTGCCGTTGAGCGTCACGGCCGTCACGCCCGGCGCGACCAGGTCGGCGAAGGTCGACGCGCCCGGCTCGCTGCAGCGGAACCGGATCGTGGTCACCGAGCGGAAGGTGCGCGGTTCGCCGTCCCCGTCGGCGACGGCGGAGCGCAGGTCCAGCTCCACGTCGTACCCGTCGACGGACAGCAGCGCGGCCCGCTCCCGGGCCTCGTCGCGGGTCAGATTCTCACCGGGCACAGGCGGCACTCCCTTGTGATCGCGCGGACACCTCATGAACAGGACCGATCCTGCCACGCGCACCTGACAGGGCACAGCGGGGGAATGCGCGCGCACGCGGGAACGTTGACCCGCGAGACGTCCGTTTCGCTGAGGAGAAGCATGTCCGACACCACGACCACGCCCGGCCGGACCCCCGTGGACTTCTGGTTCGACCCGCTGTGCCCCTGGGCCTGGATGACCTCCCGCTGGGTGCTGGAGGTGGAGAAGGTCCGGGACATCGAGGTGCGCTGGCACGTGATGAGCCTGGCGGTCCTCAACGAGGACAAGCTGGACGAGCTGCCCGAGTCCTACCGCGAGATGCTCGCCACCAAGGCCTGGCAGCCGGTGCGCGTGGTCACCGCGGCCTGGCAGAAGCACGGCGCGGACGTCCTCGGCCCCCTCTACACCGCGCTCGGCACCCGCATCCACAACAACGAGGAGGGCCCGACCCTGGAGGCCGTCGCCGGCGCGCTCGCGGACGTCGGCCTGCCCGCCGAGCTGATCGAGTACGCCGAGCAGGAGGACTTCGAGTTCGACGCCGAGCTGCGCGCCTCCCACAAGGAGGGCATCGAGAAGGTCGGCCAGGACGTCGGCACCCCGGTCATCGCGGTCCCGGGTCCCGACGGCGAGCAGATCGCCTTCTTCGGCCCGGTCGTCACCCCCGCCCCGAAGGGCGAGGAGGCGGCCCGCCTGTGGGACGGCACCCTCGCCGTGGCCTCCGTCCCGGGCTTCTACGAGCTCAAGCGCACCCGCACCAAGGGCCCCGACTTCAGCAACCTGTAAGCCGCCCCGCGCCGTCGCGAAGGCCCCCGCGTGCCGCACGCGGGGGCCTTCGCCGGCCGGCGGTTACGCCGCCACGGGCGTGTAGTGCGAGGCGTCGCCCTCGATCGCGTAGCTCTCCTTGCCCTCCAGGCCGACCGGCACGTCACCGGCGACGGTCACCCGGTGCAGCCGGCGCGGCAGGCCGTCGTAGTTGTCGACGGCGTAGTGCTGGGTGATGCGGTTGTCGAAGAGGACCAGTTCGTTCTCCGACCAGCGGTGGCGCAGCACGTTCTCCGGACGGGTGACGTAGGACTGCAGCAGGTCCAGGATCTTGCGGGACTCGCCGGCCGAGAGGCCGACGACGCGCTGCGCGAAACCGCCGATGAACAGCCCGCGCTCCCCGGTCAGCGGATGGACGCGGACCACCGGGTGGGCGGTGCGGTACTTGATCGAGGTGAACCGGGCGCGCTGGGCGGCCCTCTCCTCGTCGACGTCCTCCTCCGGTACCGCGTAGTCGTAGTCGTTGGTGTGCTCCGCCCACAGGGTGTCGGCCAGGCGCCGCAGCGGCTCCGGCAGGTCGCGGTAGGCGGCCCCCGCGTTGGCGATCAGCGTCTCGCCGCCGTACGCCGGGACCGTGAGCGAGCGCAGGCTGGTGGCCTGCGGCGGGGTCACGACGAAGGTGACGTCGGTGTGCCAGTGGTTGGCCCGCCCGCGCTCGCTGTCCACGGGCAGCACGTTCGGGGCGCCGTCGACGGCGCCCACGGTCGGGTGGGCGGTGGTCAGGTCGCCGAAGTGGCGGGCGAAGGCCTGCTGGCCCGCGTCGTCGAGACCGCGGGCGTCGAGGACGAGCGCCTTGTGGACGTTCAGCGCCTCCCGGATCCCGGCGGCCTCCTCCGGGGCGAGCGGCCGGGTGACGTCGACGCCGGAGACCCGGGCGCCGATGCGTGCGGTCAGCTTGGTGATCTCGAGGGACATGCGGGTTCCTTTCGAACGGATCGGATGGATCAGGCGGATCGGACGGACGCGGGCGTCAGGTACTGGTTGGCGGGGCGGGGCAGGCCGTAGCGCTCCCGCAGGGTCCGGCGGGCGCCGTACTCCGTGCGGAACAGGCCGCGGCGGCGCAGGATCGGTACGACGTGCTCGACGAACGCCTCCAGGCCGGAGGGCAGCACGGCGGGCATGATGTTGAAGCCGTCGGCGGCCCCCTCGGTGAACCACGTCCCGATCTGGCCGGCCACCTGCTCGGGCGTCCCGGCGAACGTGAGGTGGCCGCGGCCGCCGCCGAGCCGCCCGATCAGCTGCCGTACGGTCAGCCGCTCGCGCCGGGCCAGCTCCACCACCAGCGTGTAGCGGCTCTTGGCGCCCTCGACGGCGGACTCCGGCGGCAGGTCCGCGGGCAGCGGGCCGTCCAGCTCCAGGGTCCCGGCGGGCAACTGCAGCAGGCTCTCCAGCCGGGCCACGCCGTGGTCGTACACGATGTGGTCCTCCAGCAGCCGCTCGGCGGCCCGCGCCTCGGCCTCCGTGGAGCCGAGCACCGGCACGATGCCGGGCAGCACCTTGACGTGCTCGGGGTCCCGGCCCGCCCGCAGCGTGCGGGCCTTCAGGTCGCGGTAGAACGCCTGCGCGTCGGCGAGGGTCTGCTGGGCGGTGAACACGGCCTCCGCGTACCGGGCGGCGAAGGCCCTGCCGTCGTCGGAGGAGCCCGCCTGCACCAGCAGCGGGTAGCCCTGCGGGATGCGCGGCACGTTCAGGGCGCCGGCGACGCTGAAGTACGTCCCCCGGTGCCGGGGCGGGTGGATCTTGCTGTCGTCGCCCCAGACGCCGGCCGCCTTGTCGGCGACGACCGCGTCGTCCTCCCAGCTGTCCCACAGCTTCAGGGCCACCTCCAGGAACTCGGCCGCCCGGGCGTACCGTTCGGCGTGCGCGGGCTCGGCCTCCAGACCGAAGTTGCGGGCGGCCTCGGCGCCCGCGGTGGTGACGATGTTCCAGCCGGCCCGGCCGCCGCTGACGATGTCCAGCGAGGCGAACCGGCGGGCCAGGTTGTAGGGCGAGTTGTAGGAGGTGGACGCGGTGGCGATCAGGCCGATGTGCTCGGTGGCCGTCGCCAGCGCGGTCAGCAGGGTGAGCGGTTCCAGCGCGCCGGCCGGGCGCTGCGCCAGGTTGGACCACAGCTGGGGGCCGTCGGCGAGGAAGAGCGAGTCGAAGGTGCCGCGCTCGGCGATCCGGGCCAGCCGGACGTAGTGCGCGAGGTCGACGTGCGCGTGCGGGTCGCTCTCCGGCAGCCGCCACGACGCCTCGTGGTGGCCGGTGTTCATCAGGAACGCGTTCAGGTGGAGCGTGCGGGTCATGCGTGGTCCTCCGTGACGCCGAGGGCGGCCAGCAGCCGCTCGCGGTAGGCGCCCAGCACCGGTTCCCGGTAGGAACGCGGGTGGGGGTGGTCGATGGTCAGGTCGAGGCCGATGCGGCCGCGGTCGAGGACGAGGACCCGGTCGGCGAGCACGATCGCCTCGTCCACGTCGTGGGTGACGAGCAGCACGGACGGCCGGTGGCGCTGCCACAGGTCGCGCAGCAGGTGGTGCATCCGGATCCGGGTGAGCGCGTCCAGCGCGCCGAACGGCTCGTCCGCGAGGAGGAGTTCGGGCTCGCGGACCAGGGAGCGGGCGAGCGCGGCGCGCTGTGCCTCGCCGCCGGACAGCTCGCCCGGCCAGGCCCGCTCGCGGCCCTTCAGCCCGACCTCCGCGAGGGCCGCCCGGCCGCGCTCCTCCGCGTCCCTGCCGGCAGCGCCGAGCAGCACGTTGTCCAGCACCCGGCGCCAGGGCAGCAGCCGGGAGTCCTGGAAGACGACCGACACCCGCTCGGGGGCGACGAGCCGCCCGCTGCCGGCGACCCCGTGGTCGAGCCCGGCGACCGCCCGCAGCAGGGTCGACTTGCCCGAGCCGCTGTGCCCGAGCAGCGCGGTGAACTGCCCGGCGGGCAGGTCCAGGTCGATCCCGTCGAGGACGGTGCGGCCCTCGAAGGACCGGGTCAGGCCGCGCAGGCGCACCGCCGGCCGGGTCAGCTGCTCAGTGTGCGGCGCCATGACAGCACCCTCCGTTCGAGAAGACGGACCACGCTGTCGGAGGCCAGGCCGAAGACGCCGTAGATCAGCAGGCCGACGAGGATCACGTCGGTCTGGCCGTAGTTCTGCGCCTGGAACATCAGGTAGCCGAGGCCGCTGGTGGCGTTGATCTGCTCCAGGACCACCAGGCCCAGCCAGGAGCCGGTGACGGCCAGCCGGAGTCCCACGAAGAATCCGGGCAGGGCGCCGGGGATCACCACCTGCCGGACGAAGGCGAGCCTTGAGAGGCCCTGCACCTCGGCGAGTTCGACGTACCGGGTGTCGATGCCGGACAGCGCGGCGTGCGCGTTGAGGTAGACGGGGACGTAGACGACGATCGCGATGATGGCGATCTTGAACGTCTCGCCGATGCCCAGCCAGAGGATGAACAGCGGGATCAGGCCGAGCGTCGGGACCGCCCGGTTGAGCTGCACGGTCCCGTCGATCAGCGCCTCCCCGGCCCGGCTCAGCCCGGAGGCGAGCGCGAGCAGCACGCCCGCGGTCAGGCCGATCGTGAAGCCGTAGGCGGCCCGCCGCAGCGAGGTCAGCACGTCGGTGGGCAGCGTGCCGTCCGTCCACAGCCGGCCGGCCGTCCGCAGCACCGTCCAGGGCGCCGGGACCGCGCCCGGATCGAGCGCTCCGGCGGCCGACGCGGCGGCCCACAGAGCGAGGACCAGCAGCGGTCCGGCGAGCCGGGCGGCGGGCAGCCGGCGCCCGGGGGAGAGCCGGCGGCGCCGGCGGACCTGGGGGAGTTCCGCGGCGGCCGGGGCCGCCACGGCTGTCGTCGTCGTGGTCACGGCGCTCACTTCCGGTACTCCGCCGGCACGGCCCGGGCGGCGATGGACTCGAAGCGGTGGTCGAAGAGGGAGGAGACGTCGAACTTCTTGACGAAGCCCCCCTCGGCGAGCAGGTCCGCGGTCTCCTGCTCCCAGGCGATCGCCTCGTCCCAGCTCGGCGGGAACAGCGGCTTGTTGGCGAGGGCGGTGATGGACTTCGCCTGCTGCAAGGTCAGGTTCTGCGTCCCGACGTAGAACTCCTCGTTCCAGACGCCCGGGTGCTCGTACGTCCACACCTGGCCCTGGGCCCACCGGGGGATGTACGCGGCGATCGCGGCGGCCTTGGCGGGGTCGTTCAGCACGCTCTGCGGCGCCCACAGCAGGTTGAGCAGGTCGACCACGTCGGTGGCGATCGTGTGGGCGCCCTTGGCGCCGTACTGCTTGAGGTAGGCGGGCGCCTGGCTGTTGGCGAGCGGGGCGACGTCCACCTGGCCGGACTGCAGCGCGGTGAGGAACTGGTTGCTGGTCAGCGGGACCAGCGTCACCTCGCCGTAGGCCAGACCCGCCTTCTTCAGCGCCCGCAGCAGCACGACACCCTGCGCCTGCCCCTGCGAGAAGGCCAGCCTGCGGCCCTTGAAGTCGCGCACGGTGTGGATGTCGCTGCCCGGCTTGGTGGCGAACAGGTAGTTGGGTTTGCGGGTGACGTCGATCGCCACGATCTTCGCAGCGAAACCCTGGTAGTGGGCCTGGATCGGCGGGATCCCCGCGTTGTTGGCGAGATCCAGCGACCCCGCGCGGAAGGCGTTGATGACGTCCGGGCCGGCCCCGATGTTCACCCAGTCGGACACCGTGAACGGCAGCCTCGGCAGTTTCGCCAGCTTGAACTGCAGCTGCTGGGTGTTCTGGTAGGAGGCGATCTTCAGGCTGGTGCCGGCCGGGACCTTGCCGGCGAGCGGCTTCACGGCGGCGGCCCGGGTGTCGGCGGCCGCGTCGCCCTTCGCGCAGCCGCCGACCCCGAGGGCGGCGGCCGACGCACCCAGCAGCGAGGTGAGGAACAGGCGGCGGTCGAGACCGGATACGGATGGAGCAGGCATGGCAGGACTCCTGGACGGACGGAGCGGAAAGGCAGACGGCATTCCGGGCGGGACCGCACACCGGAAGTGGGGGAATGGCGGGCGGGAAAGGCGCCGGGAAAAGTGAACTCACGCAGACGGAAACACGCGCTTCATGCGCGGCAACAAGTCAGCAACAGAGGGTGCGACAGCTCGTGAGCGGGTTCATGACCAGCATGTTCCCGGCCACGCGCACTCCCTGTCAACATTCCGAGTTTCTGAATTAAATAGCCTCAGGTGAAACGGCCAGCGGGTCGCGGAACAGCACGTCGAGAATCACCGATCCACCCGCCACCGCCAGCACGGAATCACGGAAACTCGTCGGCGCGACGGTCGCCGTACGGTGGATTCCGGCCGATTCCCTCAGCGCGCGCAGGCAGTCCTCGAAGTGCAGGACGCCCACCTCGGTCACCACCAGCGACTCCGGGTTCAGCACGTCCAGCAGCAGCCCGGCCGCGCGCCCGGTCGTCCGGGCCCGCTCCACCAGCAGCCGGCGGGCCAGCGCGTCACCGGCCGCCGCCGCGTGCACCACGTGCATCGGGTTCGTGCCGTCGGCCACGCCGGCCGCCCGGGCCCGCCGGCACAGCGTCCGCTCGCTCAACTCGGCCTGGAGGCAGCCGGTACGGCCGCACGGGCAGGGCTCGGTGCCGCCCGGCACCGGCAGGTGGCCGATGGCGCCGGCCTGCGACCGGGGGCCGTGGTGCACCTCGTCGCCGGTGGCGAAGGCCGCGTCGACCACGTTGCCGACGAACAGGTGCAGCACGCTGCCGCTCTCCCGGGCCCGCCCGAACAGCCGCTCGGCGTGGAGCAGAGCCCGTGCGTGCCCGTCCACGTGGACCGGCAGCCCGGTGCGGTCCTCGAGCAGCGCGCGCACCGGCACCTCGCGCCAGCCCAGCGGTTCGTGCTCGACGACGGTGCCCGCCTCCCGGTCCACCCAGCCGCCGACCGCGCACCCGACCCCGAGGGGCCGGCGCTCCGGGAACCGCCCGAGCAGCGCCGCGAGCGCCTCGGCGGCCCGGGCCGCCACCCGCACAGGGTCGGTGTCCCCGTGTCCGAGCTCCCGCCGGACCAGCACCCGGCCGCGCAGGTCCAGCAGCGCCACCGTGGTGTACGGCACGGCCACGTGCACCGCGCCGACCACGAACCGCCCGGTGTCGAGATCGATCGGCAGGTGCGGCCGGCCCACCCCGTTCGAACGGCGCGGCGCCGCCTCCTCACGGATCAGCCCGAGCGCGCCCAGCCGGGCGCAGTGCTCGGTCACGGACGCCGGTGACAGCCCGGTCAGCCGGGCGACGGTGCTGCGCGCCACCGGCCCGTGCGCCAGCACGGAGCGCAGCACGGCACCGGCGGTGGCGCGCCGCCGGTCACCGCCGGCGGCCCGGGGGAGGGGGGAGACAAGAGGGAGTGGGGATGCCGCGGTACGGGGCATGGAGAACCGTCCTCGGGAACGGGGCCGACGCGTCTCGGAAAGGCGAGGCGTGCCGCGGCCCGCCCCTACCGGAGGCGGCGACAGGTGGCCGTGCCCTGGCGTCGCAGGTCGACATAGCGACGCGACGTGAGGTTCCGGGACTGGGCGGCCATGTCCGGAAGCGTAGGGCAGGAAAGGTGAATCCCACCAGACCACTAGGATTCATTGGCGGGATCCCACAGTCCCGCCGAGGGCCCGCGGAGTGAGCCGCGCATCCCCGCCTCAGTGATCGTTGTCACGTCGTACCGGGTGTAGCCACCACCGTTTGTCGGGAGCCCACCAAGCGCTGCTCGTCGCCTTTGTCGAGCGCCGACGGTGATCACCCCGAGGCCGCCGGGATAGCGTCACGGTGTTCCCATCTGCCCTCACCCCACGCGGAGTCCCCATGAGCACCGCCACCGCCACCGCCCGACCCGGTGAAGTCCTCGCCGACCTCCTGCCCGCGTCCCGGGTCCGCGACGTGGCCCTCGTCGCCGGCGGCGCCGTGCTCACCGGCCTCGCGGCCCAGCTGTCGGTGCCGGTGCCCGGCTCCCCGGTCCCGGTGACCGGCCAGACCTTCGCCGCGCTCCTCGTCGGCACCGCGCTCGGCGCCCGCCGCGGCTTCCTCTCCCTCGCCCTGTACGCCCTCGCGGGCGTGGCCGGCCTGCCCTGGTTCGCGGGCGGCACCTCCGGCGCGGGCGCGGTCTCCTTCGGCTACGTCCTCGGCATGCTGCTCGCCTCCGCCCTCGTCGGCGCCCTGGCCCGCCGCGGCGCCGACCGCTCCCCGCTGCGCACGGCGGGCACGATGATCCTCGGCGAGGCGGTCATCTACGCCGTGGGCGTGCCGTACCTGGCCCTGGCGGCCCACCTGTCCGCCTCCCAGGCCGTCGCCGCCGGCCTCACCCCGTTCCTGATCGGCGACGCCCTGAAGGCGGCCCTGGCGATGGGCGCGCTGCCCACCGCCTGGAAGCTGGCCGGCAAGCGCTGACGGACGCATGAACAAGGGGAGGGGTCCTCGGGAAACCCGAGGACCCCTCCCCCTTCCGTGTGCCGCCTTCGTGCGTGGCGACGGCGATCCGGTCAGCCCACGGACACCTTGTCCGCCGGCGCCGCCTCCACGCCCTCGGCGGTGCGCCCGCCCAGGACCTTCTCCTTCACCACGGCGATCACCAGCACGATCGCCGCGACCATGAGGGACAGCAGGACCGTCTCGCGGCCGTCGTGCTCGGTGTCGGTCAGCATGTAGCCGAGGACGAACACGATCAGCGCGGCCGTCGCCCAGGTCAGGTACGGGTACAGCCACATCTTCACGACCAGCTTCTCCGGCGCCTCGCGCTGGATGATCCGCCGCATCCGCAGCTGCGAGAAGCAGATGACCAGCCACACGAACAGGGCGACCGCACCGCTGGAGTTCACCAGGAAGAGGAAGACCGAGTCCGGGAACTTGTAGTTGAAGAACACGGCGAGGAAGCCGAAGAGGACGGACACGAGGATCGCGGCCCTCGGCACGCCACGCGAGGTCGTCCGGGCGAACGCCTTGGGCGCGTCACCGCGCTGGCCCAGCGAGAACGCCATCCGGGAGGCCGTGTAGAGGCCGGAGTTCAGGCAGGACAGCACCGACGTCAGCACGATGAAGTTCATGATCTGGCCGGCGTGCGCGATGCCGAGCGAGTCCAGGGCGGCCACGTAGGAGCCCTTTTCCTTGATCGACGGGTCGTTCCACGGGAGCAGGGCGATGACGACGAGGATCGAGCCCAGGTAGAAGACGCCGATGCGCCAGATGATGCTGTTGGTCGACTTGGTCACCGCCCGCTGCGGGTCCTCGGACTCGCCGGCCGCCAGGGTCGCGATCTCGCTGCCCATGAAGGAGAAGACGACCAGCAGCACGCCGGTGAGGATCGCGCCGGGCCCGTGCGGCAGGAATCCGCCGTGTGCGGTGAGGTTGGAGAAGCCCGCCTTGTCGCTGTGCACGCCCGGCAGCACGCCGAACACGGCCAGCAGGCCGACGACGATGAACGCGCCGATCGCCACGACCTTGATCCCGGCGAACCAGAACTCGAACTCGCCGTAGGAGCCGACGGAGACGAGGTTGGTGGCCGTCAGGACGGTCATCACGATGAGGGCCCAGCCCCACTGCGGGACGGCCGGGATCCAGCCCTCCAGGATCTTCGCGCCCGCGGTCGCCTCGACGGCGAGCACGACGACCCAGAAGAACCAGTAGAGCCAGCCGATGGAGAAGCCGGCCCAGCGGCCGAGCGCGCGGTCGGCGTGCGCGGAGAAGGAGCCCGAGGTCGGGTTCGCGGCGGACATCTCGCCGAGCATCCGCATCACGAGGACGACGAGGGTGCCGACGAGGGCGTAGGACAAAAGGATGCCGGGGCCCGTCGTGGCGATGCCGGTGCTGGAGCCGACGAACAGTCCGGCACCGATCACACCGCCGATGGCGATCATCGACAGATGGCGGTTCTTGAGACCTGCTTGGAGTCCGGAACCAGGGGTCATGGGACGGAATTCCTTTGCGCCGGTGGAGCGGTTCCCGTACGAGGGGGATGCCGTTGTGGGGCGTGGGTACGGGGCCTCGCAGGAGCGGTGTACGAGGTGGTCCAGTGAATCGGAGGTGAATGGATTCGGGAACCTCCGAATCCGTATTGTTACTTGAGGTTTCCTTGAGCTTCTATGGCTCAGGTCACGTTTTTCCGTCCCGGCACCCGAAGCTGCTGCCCGGAATCGGCCGTGTCACACTCGTCCCATGCGCGTGTATCTCGGCTCCGACCATGCGGGCTACGAACTCAAGAACCACCTCGTCGAGTGGCTGAAGGCGGCGGGGCACGAGCCCGTCGACTGCGGGCCGCACCTCTACGACGCCCAGGACGACTACCCGCCCTTCTGCCTGCGCGCCGCGGAGCGCACGGCGGCGGACCCCGAGGCCCTCGGCATCGTCATCGGCGGTTCCGGCAACGGCGAGCAGATCGCCGCGAACAAGGTCAAGGGCGTACGGGCGGCGCTCGCCTGGAGCGAGGAGACGGCCGCGCTCGGCCGGCAGCACAACAACGCCAACGTCGTGGCCGTCGGTGCGCGGATGCACAGCACCGAGGAGGCCACCAAGTTCGTCGAGGTCTTCCTCGGCACGCCGTTCTCCGGTGACGAGCGCCACATCCGCCGCATCGACATGCTGTCGGACTACGAGACGACGGGCGACCTCCCGGCGATCCCGGCCCACCACCCGCAGCAGGACTGAGGCCCTCGAGGGGCCGAGAGGAACCGGAAGGAACAGCAGCCGTGCCAGAGGGGCACACGATCCACCGGCTGGCGCACGACTACGCCGCCCGCTTCTCCGGCACGGCCCTGAGGGTCGGCAGCCCCCAGGGCAAGTTCTCCGATGCCGCGGACCTGCTGGACGGCGCCGAGCTCACCGGCACCGAGGCCCACGGCAAGCACCTCTTCCTGCGGTTCCGCGACACCGACTGGGTCCACATCCACCTCGGCCTCTTCGGCAAGGTGACCTTCGGCCCCGCCCCCGCGCCCCCGCCCACCGACACCGTCCGCCTACGGCTGGCGAACGGCACCTCGTACGTCGATCTGCGCGGCCCCACCACCTGCGCGCTGATCACGGACGCGGAGAAGCGGGCGGTGCACGACCGCCTCGGGCCCGACCCGCTGCGCGAGGACGCCGACCCGGGCGCGGCGTACCGCAGGATCGCCCGCAGCCGGACGAGCATCGCCGCGCTGCTGATGGACCAGAAGGTCATCGCCGGCGTCGGCAACGTCTACCGCGCCGAGGTCCTCTTCCGGCACGGCATCGACCCCTACCGCGCGGGCCGGGACATCACCCCGGCCGAGTGGGACGCGATCTGGGCCGACCTCGTCACGCTCATGCGCGAGGGCGTCCGGCACAACCGCATCGACACCGTCCGCCCCGAGCACACCCCGGAGGCGATGGGCCGCCCGCCCCGCGTCGACGACCACGGCGGCGAGGTCTACGTCTACCGCCGGGCCACCCTGCCCTGCCACGTCTGCGCCACCGAGATCCGCACGGCCGGCCTGGCGGCGCGCAACCTCTTCTGGTGCCCGGCCTGCCAGAACCGCTGACCGCGGGCCGCGCCGGCTAGAAGCCGTGCGGCAGCCAGGGCGCCACCGGCGAGCCGAACGCCACCGACGCCTCCGCCAGCGCGCCGGGCCGCAGCTCCCGTACGCGTCCGGCCGCCGCCAGGGACAGCAGGGACACGCCGCCCAGGTAGGACGCCCCCAACTCCCGTACGGACAGGGACAGGTCGGCGGCGTCGGACGTACGCTCGCACGAGGCGCCCTTGAGATCGCCGGTCAGCCGCCAGCGGCCCGCGTTCCAGGGGCAGAAGGCGTCCTCCACCTCGAACACGACGTCCACCGGTGCCTGGTAGGTCCGCGCCGAGAGCGCCGCACCGACGTCGACGAGGCGCAGGTAGCAGGAGTCCCCGAGAGCGGGCCGGCCGCGCCTGATGTCGGAGACCAGATACTGCCAGGCGTCGTCCACCGGCCGCTTCTGCACGGTCAGGGTCGTCATCAGGTCGATGCCGCACAGGAAGCGCCACAGCGCCGCCTCGGTCGCGGGGTCCAGCGCGGCGAGGGCCTCCAGCGTCACCGTGCCGTCGTGCCCGCCCGGTCCCCAGCCGAGCTTGGTGCGGAACCGGGCGTACCCGGTGACCTCCCCGTCCCGCTCGGCGACCACGCACTGCAGCGCCGACGCGCCGCTGCGGCGGCTCTCCGGGTCGAACACCACCGTCCGCTCCCAGCCCGGCTGCCGGGCCAGCATCCCGGGCCGGCGCGGCACCAGCGCCGCGTACACCGCCTCGCACTCGGCGAGCACCTCGGCCGGGTCCGCGTAGCGCAGGCGTACGTCCTCGGTGCCGGCCGGGAGCGCGAGCGTGACCCGGCTCGTGTCGATGTCGGCCTGGAGCTGGAAGGTCGCGGCGCCGTACCCGAACCGGCCGTAGATCGCCGGCTCCGAGGCGGTGAGCGCCGCGAGCGGCTCACCGAGCGCGCGGACGTCGTCCAGCTGCCGCCGCATCATGGAGGTCAGCACCCCGCGCCGGCGGTGCGTGGCGGCCACGCTGACCATGGTGACGCCGGCCGTGGGCACCGAGGCGCCGCCCGGCACGGTCATCCGGAAGCTGAACGCACCCGCCGTACCCACCAGGGTGTCCCCGTCCCAGGCGGCCATGGACCGCTGGAACTCGGTGACCGACCGGTCGAGTTCGCGCTCCTCGGGCGCCGCGACACCACCGAAGGCACGGAGCAGGTGCTCCCACCATCCGTCCCACTCCTCGGGGCGCAGCACCTTCAGTTCGATCGCGGGGTCAGTCACCATGGGCCATGCCTACCAGGGCGTTGCGGGGCGATCCAGCGAATTTCTCCCGGGTGGCGGCGCGACGGCCCTCCGTGCCGTTCACTGTGAAGTCGAACCGCGAAGTCGAGCCTCGCACGGGGGACAAGTGGGACCTCCCGTGCCGAGCGCCCGGTCCGATGGATAGGGTCCCGAACTGATGGCAGCAGGACGAGAGCGGCGCGCGAAGGCCGAGACGTTCACGGCCCGGTGCAGGATGCAGTGGCACCGGGTCCGCGTCGGGCTGCGCAGAAGCGCCGTGGACTACTTCCGCGGTGACGGCTCCGACTGGATCGCGCTGGCCGGCCTGCTGCTCACCATCCCCCTGCTCGCCCTCATGACCCTCGCCGACTCGGTGTGGTGCTCCCCGGCCATGCTGGTGCTGCCGATCGTCGCGGGCGGTCTGCTGCTGCGTCCGGCGAGCCTGCTCGGCCTGTACGCAACGGCGGCCACCGCGCTCATCGTGGAGTCGGTGCGGCTCGGCCCCTACACCGAGGGGCCCTCGCGGGTCACCCCGGGCGTGGTCCTGGTGGTCGCCGCGTGCGGCTCCTTCGGGCTGCTGACCGCGCAGTTCCGCAGCCGCGTCGGCGTGCCCTGGCGGCGCGGCGGCACCATGCTGTTCGACCTGCGCGAGCGGATCCGGGTGCAGAGCAAGCTGCCGAAGCTGCCGCAGGGCTGGCACCACGAGATGGCGCTCAGGCCGGCGGGCGGCCAGTCCTTCTCGGGCGACTTCGTCGTCGCCGCCCGGACGAACGGCGGCCGCACCCTGGAGGTCGTGCTCACGGACGTGTCCGGCAAGGGCATGGACGCGGGCTCGCGCGCCCTGCTGCTGTCCGGCGCCTTCGGCGGCCTGCTCGGCTCCCTGCCCCCGCACGCCTTCCTCCCCGCGGCGAACGGCTACCTGCTGCGCCAGGACTGGGACGAGGGCTTCGCCACCTCCATCCACCTGGTGCTGGACCTGGACTCGGGGGACTACGAGCTGTACTCCGCCGGGCATCCGCCCGGTCTCCAGCTCAGCGCGGGCACGGGGCGCTGGGAGGAGAAGGCCGCAGACGGCCCACTGCTCGGTGTGTACGACGGCGCCCAGTTCGACTCGGTGAAGGGCTCCCTGCGCCCCGGCGACGTGCTGATGCTGTTCACGGACGGACTGGTGGAGACCTCCGACCGCGACATCGTCGAGGGCATCGACCGCCTCACCGGCGAGGCCGACCGCTATGTCGCCGGCGGCTTCCACGGCGCCGCCTGGCACCTCATCGAAGCGGTCGCCAAGGACGTCAACGACGACCGCGCCCTGCTGCTGATCTGCCGCGACACCTCCGCGGGCGCCCGCTGACCCGGGGGACACCGGAGCCATGACAACAGCAGACACGGGGGCGAGCGCGCTCCTCACCCCGGCCGAGGCCGAGGCGATCGCGCGGAACGCGCACGCGGGCCAGACCGACAAGGCGGGACGGCCGTACGCCGAGCACCTGGCGGCCGTCGCCGAGGGGGTGCGCGCCCGCGGCGGGGACGCCGACCAGATCACCGCAGCCTGGCTGCACGACGCGATCGAGGACGACGCGCTCACCCGGGAATGGCTGGCGCGGGCCGCCCTCACCCCGCGCACCAGGGCCATCGTCGACGCCCTCACCAAGCGGCCCGGTGAAGGACCGCAGGACTACGCGCGCCGCATCCTCGCCACCCCGGGCGCCCTGCTGGTCAAGCAGGCCGACCTGGCGCACAACGCCGATCCCGGGCGGCTGGCGGTCCTGCCCGAGGAGACCCGGAGACGACTGACCGAGAAGTACGCACGGATGCGCGCGCTCCTCGGTCTGTGACCCACGGGACGGCTCCGCGTCAGGCGCTGACCTTCTCGCGCTCGCGCTCGCGCTCGGGCTCCTTCATCTGGCGCCCGCGGGCCAGTTCGGCCGCGTCCTGCCGGAACGCCCACTCCATCCTCGGCTCCATCGCGAACCGGAACACGCGCCGCACGGGCCGGGTGCACAGCAGCGTGACGGCGGTGGCCGCGAGAGCGGTGACCATGATCTCGCCGAGCGGGTGGTGCAGCCAGGGATGGTCGTACCAGCCCTGGAAATCGGCGAACTTCGTCAGGAAGCCGTGCAGCAGGTAGCCGTACAGGGTGCCCGCGCCGAGCGTCGTGAACCACATCCGCTGGCCCGGCACCCAGGCGAAGAAGCACGCCGTCAGCACCAGCGAGCAGCCCAGCAGCGCCAGCACCATCACCGGCCCGCACCACCACGGAGCGCCCAGTTCCTGCGCGGCGTCACGGTGGTAGAACCACGAGGTGTTCATCCGCGGCGCCGCCCACCAGCCGACCACGAGCGCGGCCGCGAACACCGGCACCGAGGCGACGCGCACCCAGCGGCGGCGCACCAGCCGGAAGTGCTCGGGCCTCAGGGTCAGGCCGAGCACGAAGTAGGGCAGGAACTGCAGGACGCGCTGCAGGTCGAGGTCGTTGCCGATGCTCGGGCTGACGCTCGCGAGCATGGCGATGGCGATGGCCAGCGGCAGCGGCCAGCGCACCACTTTCCACACCGGCGTGGTGATCCGCCAGACGAACAGGGCGACCAGGAACCAGGTGAGGTACCACGGGTCGAGGAGGCTGATCTCCTCGTGGGACCCGACGACCGCGTTCTTGAAGAGCGGGTACGCGGTCTCGAAGACGAGGTACGGCACGACGACACCGGTGATCAGGCGCTTCACCCGGCTCGGGCGCATGTCGAAACTGCGGGAGAAGAAGCCGGAGATGATGATGAACGCCGGCATGTGGAAGGCGTACACCACGTCGTAGAAGGCCTTCAGGATCTGGCTGTCGCCCTTCAGCGGCTCCCATGAGTGACCCATCGCGACGAGCACGATCGCCAGGTACTTGGCGTTGTCGAAGAACGCGTCCCGCTGCCCGCTTTGAGGTTGTCCGCCGGGTCTGTCCGCCTTCGGCCGGGGTTCCTGCGCACTCATCGGGGTACGCGGTCCGGGCACTCCGTCGGCCGGCGGCTGTGCCGGGGGGAGCGGCCTGCGGTTCTGGCCGGGGGACGAGGCGGCGTCAAACATCTCAGGCACCCTAGCGTCGACTGTGCGAATCCGTAAAACACCCGTGGTCATTCCTGGTTATCCCGTTCGGGTACCCCCTGATTTTCACAACTTGCCACCTCTGTCGACGTGATGGTGCGCACATGGAGCCGTCCGTTCACCCCCGATGTCCCTATTCATCCGCACCAATTGGGGCATACGTCGCCGCTGTGCGGCTCAATCGAAATATCTGCGCACGGGATGTGTGGGCATGGAAACGAACCTGCGCAATTTCCTTCGGAGTCCACGAGGGCGGCCCGCTGAAATCCCTTCCGGCGCCCCGGCCGTGCCGACTCGTGACCCGACGTTGTGTCACGGGTCGCATGACATGGCCTTGTTGGTGGCACGATGGTTCTGGCAGGGGTGCGCGGGGTCGTGCCCCGCGGCCGGGAGAGCGGACCGACCGAGGGTGTGATCAGTTGTGGCCATTTCACTGTCTGTGGTGCTGCTGTTGGCGATCATCCTGGTGGTGCTGATCCGAGGGGGGAACATCAAGGCGGGCCCGGCCATCGTCGCCGTCCTCTTCGGTTTCTTCCTCGCCTCGACGGGCATGGCCCCGTCCATCAACCGCTTCCTGAACTCGATAGCGGACACGATCAACTCGATCAGCTTCTGAGGAGCGGGGCGGGGCGGTCCGCTGCCGGCCGGCACCCGCAGGAGCGCGCCCCGCGACACCCCCGACCCGCGCGGACCCGGGAGCCGTCGCCGTGCGCCCGGCCCTCCTCGCCGCGGCACCGGCGCCAGGGCATGGCCCGCCTCGCCCACCCGGCTTCCTTCCACCGACCCCGCAACGGCTGCCGCACTCGGCCCGGCACTCGGGCGGCACCCTCGCCTCCCCCGGCGCGGCGCGGCGGACCTCCGCGGCACCCTTGCCCCCCCGAAGCGGCTGCCGCCCACCGGGCAGCGGCCCCGTCACGGACCGGACGGCAGTTCCCGGCCGGCGTGCGGCGGGGCGAGCTCCACGCGGCCCGCGAACGTGCGCGCCCCTTCCCCGCGTGCTGGACTGGAAGGGCAACGGGTGCCGTCGGCCGGTCATGCGGTCGTGCCGCTGGGGGCCGCCTCGGCGGCCGCCGGGCGGGCGAGCGGTCCCGACTCCCATCCGTCTGATGAGGAGAGGTCATGGAGACCGTCGAGGACATGGGGCCCGTCGACTACGTGGTCATCGAGTTCCCTGGCAACCGCATGACGGGAGAGGCGTTCCCGCTGCTGGTCGATCTCTCCGACCGCGGCATCATCCGGATCATCGACCTCGCCTTCGTCCGCAAGGAGACCGACGGCTCGGTCGTCGGCCTGGAGGCGCGGGACCTGGGCGGCGAGATCGATCTGTCCGTCTTCGAGGGAGCCTCGTCCGGCGTCCTGGACCAGGGCGACCTCGACGAGGCGGCCCACGCCCTCGATCCCGGCAACGCGGCCGCCGTACTCGTGTACGAGAACCTGTGGGCCGCACCCTTGGCCCGGGCGCTCCGGCGCGGCGGGGCCCAGCTCGTCGCCGGCGGCCGCATCCCCGTCCAGGCCCTGCTGGCGGCGCTGGACGCCACGGAGGAGACGGTGCCGCCCGGTGGAGGCTCCGCGGCCGCCTGACCCGGTACGCACACCCACCCCAGGAGATGACCGAACATGCCCGGACTGCTACGCGGCGTGGCCCGCACGGCCGCCGTCGCCGGAACCGCCACCGCCGTGTCCAACCGCGTCTCACGACGGCAGGCCGGCCGGTGGGCGCAGCAGGACTACGAACAGCAGCAGCAGTACGCACAGCAGCCGGCGGCACCACCCTCTCCCGCCGCACCACCGCCGGCCGCCGCCCCCGACGACATGACCCGGAAGATCGAGCAGCTCAAGCAGCTGGGCGACCTGAAGGCACAGGGTGTCCTGACGGACGAGGAGTTCGAACGGCAGAAGCGCCTGCTGCTGGGCTGAGGCGCGCGAGGGACCCCGGGAACGGCGGAAGGCCCAGGGAGAGGAACCCCTCACCTGGGCCTTCGGCGTCCAGAGCGGGCGACGGGAATCGAACCCGCGTAGCTAGTTTGGAAGACTAGGGCTCTACCATTGAGCTACGCCCGCACCACTGCGCCGCAGGTCGGTGACCGCGGCACTGCACTGCATCGTAGCGGGTCGCCCGCCGCGGAGGCCAACGTGCCGGACGGCGCGGACGCCGTCCGCGTGGCCGCCGGCAAACCAGCCGCCGGATCCGGCCGGGGCATGTACCCTACGTGTCGCACCGAACGGGGTGTGGCGCAGCTTGGTAGCGCGTCCGCTTTGGGAGCGGAAGGCCGTGGGTTCAAATCCCGCCACCCCGACCATCGGCCGAGGCACCCCTCGGTGATCGCCTTTTGGGGCGTTGACCGGCTCCGGTTACTATGCAAGCTGCGCGCCCGTGTGCCCCGGCCCCCATGGCCTACGTACTCCTCCGGGCGGCGAATCCGCCGGACCTGTCTGGCTCCGGCAGAACCCAAGAAGTCAGCCACAAGGAGACCGAACCGTGAAGAGCGCCGTGGAGACCCTGAACCCGACCCGGGTTCGGCTCACTGTCGAGGTGCCCTTCGAGGAGCTCAAGGACAGCCTCGACGCGGCGTACAAGAAGATCAACCAGCAGGTCACGGTGAAGGGCTTCCGCAAGGGCAAGATCCCGGCCCGCGTCATCGACCAGCGGTTCGGCCGCGGCGCGGTCCTGGAGGAGGCCGTCAACGACGCGCTGCCGAAGTTCTACACCGACGCGGTCAACGAGGCCGAGCTCAGCCCGCTGGGCCAGCCCGACGTCGACATCACCGAGCTGAAGGACGGCGAGACGCTGAACTTCACCGCCGAGGTCGACGTCCGTCCGGCCCTGGAGATCCCGGACTACTCCGGCATCGAGGTCGAGGTCGACGCCGTCGAGGTCACCGACGAGGACATCGAGAAGTCGGTCGAGCAGCTCCGCGAGCGCTTCGCCTCCACCACCCCGGTCGAGCGCGCCGCCGAGGACGGCGACGTCGTCACCGTGGACCTCGAGGCCAAGGTCGACGGCGAGGTCCTCGAGGACGGCGTCGCGAGCGGCGTCTCCTACACCATCGGCTCCGGCGAGCTGCTCGACGGCATCGACGACGCCGTCAAGGGCCTGTCCGCCGGCGAGGAGGCCACCTTCACCTCCGAGCTGAAGGGCGGCTCCGCCGCGGGCAAGGAGGCCGAGGTCACCGTCAAGGTCACCCAGGTCGCCAAGCGTGAACTGCCCGAGCTGGACGACGAGTTCGCGCAGCTCGCCTCCGAGTTCGACACCCTGGACGAGCTGAAGGCCGACAGCCGCAAGCGCCTGGCCGACATGAAGCAGTACGACCAGGCCACCCAGGCGCAGGAGCGCGTCCTGGAGAAGCTCCTCGAGCTGGTCGAGGTCCCGGTCCCCGAGAAGCTGCTCGAGGACGAGATCAACACCCGCAAGCACAACCTGGAGCACCACCAGCTCGGCCAGATGGGCCTCACCCTCGACAAGTACCTGGAGATCCAGGGCAAGACCGCCGAGGAGTTCGAGACCGAGACCCGCGAGGCCGCGGTCAAGGGCATCAAGACCCAGTTCGTCCTCGACGAGCTGGTCAAGAAGGAGAACCTCAACGTCAACCAGGAGGAGCTCACCGAGCACCTCATGCGGCGTGCGGCCTCCTCCGGCATGTCCCCCGACCAGTTCGCCCAGGCCGTCGTCGAGGGCGGCCAGGTGCCGCTGCTGGTCGGCGAGGTCGCCCGCGGCAAGGCGCTGGCCGTCGTGGTCGACGCCGCCACCGTGAAGGACACCAACGGCGAGGTCGTCGACCTCGACGACGAGGAGGAGACCGAGGCCGCCGAGGCCGAGGCCACCGAGCCCGCCGAGGCCGAGGCCGCCGAGGAGAAGACCGAGGGCTGAGCGGCCCCGCGGCGCCTCTGACGCACCCACGCAGGCCCCTGGGGATCTCCCGGGGGCCTGTGGCGTACACGGGGACGCATGCCGCCCGGAAGATCGCAAGCGCGCCCCCACGGCGCTACGCCCCCGGCGAACACTCCCTTCTCCGGGATTCCCCGAAGGGACCAGCGCGTTAGGGTCCATGAATACGAGGGCAGGGGAGTTCCCGAAACAGGCCCAGCCCCCGGCAGGGAAACGTGCAGACGGCCCGGCGCCGTCGCAAGACGAGCAGGTGGATACGTGACGAATCTGATGCCCTCCGCCGCCGGCGAGCCTTCCATCGGTGGTGGCCTCGGCGACCAGGTCTACAACCGGCTGCTCGGCGAGCGGATCATCTTCCTCGGTCAGCAGGTTGACGACGACATCGCCAACAAGATCACCGCGCAGATGCTGCTCCTCGCCGCGGACCCGAACAAGGACATCTACCTCTACATCAACAGCCCGGGCGGCTCGGTGACGGCCGGCATGGCGATCTACGACACCATGCAGTACATCCCGAACGACGTGGTCACGATCGGCATGGGCATGGCGGCCTCGATGGGCCAGTTCCTGCTCACCGGTGGCACGGCCGGCAAGCGCTTCGCCCTGCCGCACACCGACATCATGATGCACCAGGGCTCCGCGGGCCTGGGCGGTACGGTCTCGGACATCAAGATCCAGGCCCAGTACCTGCTGCGCACCAAGAAGACCATGACCGAGCTGACCGCGCTGCACTCCGGCCAGTCGGTCGAGACCATCCTCCGTGACGCCGACCGCGACCGCTGGTTCACCCCCCAAGAGGCCAAGGACTACGGTCTCATCGACGAGATCATCACGCACGCCTCGGGTATTCCGGGAGGCGGCGGCACCGGTGCCTGACCGGCACGGCCACGCCACGCCACGCCGAGACCGAAGCCCCCAGAACGCCACCAGGACGGTGAACACCCCATGAGCAACTTCCCCGGCGCCGCCAGCGGCCTGTACGAAGGGCCCCGGCCCGACAGCCGCTACGTCATTCCGCGCTTCGTCGAGCGCACCTCCCAGGGCATCCGCGAGTACGACCCGTACGCGAAGCTCTTCGAGGAGCGCGTGATCTTCCTCGGCGTCCAGATCGACGACGCCTCCGCCAACGACGTCATGGCGCAGCTGCTGTGCCTGGAGTCGATGGACCCCGACCGGGACATCTCGATCTACATCAACAGCCCCGGCGGCGACATGACGGCCCTCACGGCCATCTACGACACCATGCAGTTCGTCAAGCCCGACATCCAGACGGTGTGCATGGGCCAGGCGGCCTCCGCCGCGGCCATCCTGCTCGCCGCCGGCACCCCGGGCAAGCGCATGGCGCTGCCGAACTCCCGGGTGCTGATCCACCAGCCGGCCGGCTCCACCGGCCGCGGCCAGCTGTCCGACCTGGAGATCATCGCCAACGAGTTCACCCGGATGCGTGAGCAGCTGGAGAACATGCTGGCCAAGCACTCCAACCGGCCGATCGAGCAGGTCCGCGAGGACATCGAGCGCGACAAGATCCTCACGGCCGAGGAGGCGCTGGAGTACGGCATCGTCGACCAGATCATCTCCACCCGGAAGATGAACAACGACGCGGTCCGCTGACCCGGAACGGCGACTCACGGGCCCCCTTGGCAGGGAGCAGCGGAAAGTGAACCCTGCCAAGGGGGACCCGAACACCGGGTTCGGCAAGGTACCGTCGACATAAGGCAGCACCAGGAGCCGCTGGACGCGAAAGCGTCCGGGCGTCTCCCAGGCGAAGGGGAAGCACACCGTGGCACGCATCGGTGACGGCGGCGATCTGCTCAAGTGCTCGTTCTGTGGCAAGAGCCAGAAGCAGGTCAAGAAGCTCATCGCAGGGCCCGGTGTGTACATCTGCGACGAGTGCATCGATCTCTGCAACGAGATCATCGAGGAGGAGCTCGCGGAGACCAGCGAGGTGCGCTGGGAGGAACTGCCCAAGCCGCGGGAGATCTACGAGTTCCTCGAGGGCTACGTGGTCGGCCAGGAGGCCGCCAAGAAGGCGCTCTCCGTCGCGGTGTACAACCACTACAAGCGGGTGCAGGCCGGCGAGAACGGCGGCGCGCAGGGCCGTGACGACGCCATCGAGCTGGCGAAGTCCAACATCCTGCTCCTCGGCCCCACGGGCTCCGGCAAGACCCTCCTCGCCCAGACCCTGGCCCGGATGCTGAACGTCCCCTTCGCGATCGCCGACGCGACGGCGCTGACGGAGGCGGGCTACGTGGGCGAGGACGTGGAGAACATCCTCCTCAAGCTCATCCAGGCGGCCGACTACGACGTCAAGAAGGCCGAGACCGGGATCATCTACATCGACGAGATCGACAAGGTGGCCCGCAAGAGCGAGAACCCGTCGATCACCCGCGACGTCTCCGGCGAGGGCGTCCAGCAGGCCCTGCTGAAGATCCTCGAGGGGACCACGGCCTCCGTCCCGCCGCAGGGCGGCCGCAAGCACCCGCACCAGGAGTTCATCCAGATCGACACGACGAACGTCCTGTTCATCGTGGGCGGCGCCTTCTCGGGCCTGGAGAAGATCATCGAGGCCCGCGCCGGCGCCAAGGGCATCGGCTTCGGCGCCACCATCCGCTCCAAGCGGGAGCTGGAGTCCAAGGACGTCTTCGAGGACGTCATGCCGGAGGACCTGGTCAAGTTCGGCATGATCCCCGAGTTCATCGGCCGTCTCCCGGTGATCACCTCGGTCCACAACCTGGACCGCGAGGCCCTCCTCCAGATCCTGGTCGAGCCCCGCAACGCCCTGGTCAAGCAGTACCAGCGCCTCTTCGAACTCGACGGCGTGGAGCTCGACTTCGAGCGCGAGGCCCTCGAGGCGATCGCCGACCAGGCCATCCTCCGCCAGACCGGCGCCCGCGGCCTGCGCGCCATCATGGAGGAGGTCCTGATGTCGGTGATGTACGAGGTCCCGTCCCGCAAGGACGTGGCCCGCGTCGTCATCACGGCCGACGTGGTCCACTCCAACGTCAACCCGACCCTGATCCCCCGCGACGCGCGGGGGCGGGGAGCGGGGGAGCAGAAGACGGCGTAGCCGCCCACGGCAGGCACACGAAGGGCCCCGGTCGGCAGACCGGGGCCCTTCGCCGTCGGGGTGACCCCGTCAGGCCTTGACGCGGACGTCGTTGCGCAGCTTGGCGGCGAGGTCGGCCGTGGTGTCGATCGAGCCACCGTCACCCGAGGCGATGGCGGCGAAGCTGAAGGCCGTGACGTCGGCGACGGTGCTGTGGTCGCCCCAGATGCAGAACGGCATCTTGAAGGACTTCGCCGCACCCGCGGACGACGTCGACGCGTCGGAGTTGTCGATCTGCACCACCTGGCACTTCATGACCCCGTTGAAGCCCGACGGATGAACCGTCTGCGGGCTGCCCAGCAGCTTGCCCTTGGTCTTGTCGTTGCTCTGGTCCTTCTCCGACTCCGCCTTGACCTTCGCGAAGGCGGCGTCCACCACGGCCTCGGGGTCGTCGATGGTGCCGTAGACACCACTGAAGGAGAGGGTCTTGGCCGTCAGGCCCTCCCCGTTCTGGTACGAGGCACCGGCGTGCGCGGGGTTCTTGACCCCCCACTTCTTGAAGTCGGCCAGGTCACCGTCGCTCATCGAGTCGTCGGAGCCGTTGCCCGCCTTCTTGTACGTGCCGTCGAGCACGGTCCCCGGCGTCGTGAGCTTGTGCGGACCGTCGTCCGCGACGCTGGTGCTGCCACCGCTCCCGCCGAGCACGAAGTACGCACCCACCGCGATCGCCGCCACCACGGCCACCGCCCCGATGATCAGGCCCGTCTTCTTGCCGCCGCCCCCGCCCGGGGCCGGCGCCTGCGGAGGCATGCCGTAGGGCGGCTGCTGGCCGTAGGGGGTCTGCTGGCCGTACGGGTTCGGCTGCTGCGGCACGCCCTGCTGCGGGTAGCCGTACCCGGGCTGCGGCGGGGCCGGAGGGGCCTGCTGGGGGTACCCGTAGCCGGGCTGCGGGGCCTGCGGCTGCTGGCCGTAGGGACCCGGCTGGCCGTACGGGGCGGGCTGCCCCGGCTGGCCGTACGGTCCCGGCTGCTGGGGCGGCTGGCCGTACGGGCCCGGCTGGTTGTTGCTCATCTCTGGGTTCCCCTCCAGATGCCTTATGTGTTCCTGACATCCTGACCCAGCCCCGCGAACCGCACCGCACCGGGGGCCGCACCGTTACAGAACAAAGGCGTTTCGGGACCACCCCGTGACACCTCTAAACTGACCCCCGTGACCGAGAACGCTCAGCAGCAGCCACCAGCGCCCGACTCCGAACTGCCGACCCAGTACGCGCCGGCCGATGTAGAGGGGCCGCTGTACGAGCGCTGGGTAGAGCGGGGTTACTTCGAGGCGGACGAGAAGAGCGACAAGCCGCCGTACACGATCGTCATCCCGCCGCCGAACGTCACCGGCAGCCTGCACCTGGGCCACGCCTTCGAGCACACGCTCATCGACGCCCTGACCCGCCGCAAGCGCATGCAGGGCTTCGAGACGCTGTGGCAGCCCGGCATGGACCACGCCGGCATCGCCACGCAGAACGTCGTCGAGCGCGAGCTCGGCAAGGAGGGCAAGTCCCGCCACGACCTCGGCCGCGAGGCCTTCGTCGAGCGCGTCTGGCAGTGGAAGGCCGAGTCCGGCGGCCAGATCAGCGGCCAGATGCGCCGCCTCGGCGACGGCGTCGCCTGGTCCCGCGAGCGCTTCACCATGGACGAGGGGCTCTCCCAGGCCGTCCAGACCATCTTCAAGCGCCTCTACGACGACGAGCTGATCTACCGGGCCGAGCGCATCATCAACTGGTGCCCGCGCTGCCTGACCGCGATCTCGGACATCGAGGTCGAGTACCAGGACGACGACGGCGAGCTGGTCTCCATGCGCTACGGCGACGGGGAGGACTCCATCGTCGTCGCCACCACCCGCGCCGAGACCATGCTCGGCGACACGGCCGTCGCCGTTCACCCCGACGACGAGCGGTACAAGCACCTCGTCGGCAAGCTCATCAAGCTGCCGCTCACCGAGCGCTCCATCCCGGTCGTCGCCGACACCCACGTCGACCCCGAGTTCGGCACCGGCGCGGTCAAGGTCACCCCGGCCCACGACCCGAACGACTTCGAGATCGGCCAGCGCCACGACCTGCCGTCCCTCACCGTCATGGACGAGCACGCGGTCATCACCGCCCACGGTCCCTTCCAGGGCCTGGACCGGCTCGAGGCCCGCTCCGCCATCGTCGCCGCGCTGCGCGCCGAGGGCCGGATCGTCGCCGAGAAGCGGCCGTACGTCCACTCCGTCGGCCACTGCTCGCGCTGCAAGACCACCATCGAGCCGCGGCTGTCCATGCAGTGGTGGGTCAAGGTCGGCCCGCTGGCGAAGGCGGCCGGTGACGCCGTCCGGGACGGCCGCGTCAAGATCCACCCGCAGGAGATGGAGAAGCGGTACTTCGACTGGGTCGACAACCTCCACGACTGGTGCATCTCGCGCCAGCTGTGGTGGGGCCACCGCATCCCCGTCTGGTACGGCCCCAACGGCGAGGTCGTCTGCGTCGGCCCGGACGAGCAGCCGCCCACCGGCGAGGGCTGGCGTCAGGACACCGACGTCCTCGACACCTGGTTCTCCTCCGGCCTGTGGCCCTTCTCCACCCTGGGCTGGCCCGAGCGGACCGAGTCGCTCGCGAAGTTCTACCCGAACTCCGTCCTGGTCACCGGCTACGACATCCTCTTCTTCTGGGTCGCCCGGATGATGATGTTCGGCCTGTACGCGATGGACGGCACCCCGCCGTTCCACACCATCGCCCTGCACGGCATGGTCCGCGACCAGTTCGGCAAGAAGATGTCGAAGTCCTTCGGCAACGCGGTCAACCCGCTGGACTGGATGGACAAGTACGGCTCCGACGCCCTGCGCTTCACCCTGGCCCGCGGCGCCAACCCGGGCGTCGACGTGCCGATCGGCGAGGACTGGGTCCAGGGCTCCCGCAACTTCGCCAACAAGATCTGGAACGCCACGCGCTTCGCGCTGATGAACGGCGCGACGGTGGAGGGCCCGCTGCCGGAGCCGTCAACGATGTCGGCGACGGACCGCTGGATCCTCTCCCGCCTGAACTCGGTCGTCGCCGAAGTCGACGCCTACTACGACGACTACCAGTTCGCCAAGCTGTCGGACGCCCTCTTCCACTTCGCGTGGGACGAGGTCTTCGACTGGTACGTCGAGCTGTCCAAGACGACGTTCCAGGCGGGCGGCGAGCCGGCCGAGGTCTCCAAGCGCGTCCTGGGCGAGGTCCTCGACGTCACGCTCCGGCTGCTGCACCCGGTCGTCCCGTTCGTCACGGAGACCCTGTGGACCACCCTCACGGGTGGCGAGTCCGTCGTCATCGCCGAGTGGCCGTCCGACAGCGGCTTCCGGGACGCGGCGGCGGAGCAGGAGATCGGGACCCTTCAGTCCGTCATCACCGAGGTCCGCCGCTTCCGCGCCGACCAGGGCCTGCAGCCCGGCCAGCGGGTGCCGGCCCGGCTGACGCTCGACGGCACGGCGCTCGCCCCGCACGAGGCCGCCATCCGCCAGCTGCTGCGCCTGCAGCCCGAGGGCGACGCCTTCACGGCGACGGCCACCCTGCCGGTCGCCGGTGCCGAGGTCGCCCTCGACCTCTCCGGCACGATCGACGTGGCCGCCGAGCGCAAGCGGCTGGCGAAGGACCTGGCCGCCGCCGAGAAGGAGAAGGCCCAGGCCACCGGCAAGCTCGGCAACGAGGCCTTCCTGGCGAAGGCCCCGGAGAACGTGGTCGACAAGATCCGCACCCGCCTGGCCAAGGCGGAGGAGGACATCGCCCGCATCACCGCCCAGCTGGACAGGCTCCCGCAGGCGTAAGCGGCCGCAGCTCACCGAAGGCCCCCCGAACCGAAAGGCTCGGGGGGCCTTCACGCACCCGGGGGAGGGGGAAGCGGCCGAGCCGACCCCGATGTCCGACAGCACCGCACCTCCCCGGTCGGGCGCGAGCGCCCCCGGCGCACCCGCACCGGGCGACGGCGCGCAGGGGCCCC